>CAWCWO010000001.1:0-107864 GCA_963799255.1 uncultured Pseudomonadota bacterium
GCCCGACAGGTGCAACTGAGCTTCGGCCGACTGCTGGTCTGCGATCGTGGCGGTCCTCGTCTCGTGTCGTCATCGATCGCGGTTGAACGAGAGGTGCTCTCGCATGCCGCGACTCCCGAGGGCAGCCGCGTCCTCGCCGACCTGCTCGACGCCTTTCCCGACTCTCCAGAACGCACGGCGAAGCGCATCCTCGACGCCCTCGAGCGCGGCCAGCTGCGGTACGAGGCGTGGACTCCGTCCCCAACGCTGGTGGGGCCCGCGGTCGTCGCCGAAATGCTGGCGGGCTCGACAGAACTCAACGAGGATGCGCTGGTCGTGCATTCGGTCATCGTCGAGTTGCTCGACACGCGGGACCGCCCGGTCGCCGGAGCTGCCTACACCTTGGTCGATCCGACCGGCCGGGCGCACAGCGGTCATCTGGATGAGACGGGACGCGCCGAGATCCAACAGATCAAGCAGGCAGGCAACTGCAAGGTCTCGTTCCCCGAGTTCGACAGCCGCGCATGGACCTACGTCAGCGCCCACCCCCTGTAGACATGGCGAAGCAACGCACCATCGAGCAGGGCGAGAGCCTGCTGAGCATCGCCTACGAAGGGGGATTCGACACCTGGAAGCGCGTCTGGGACGACCCGGCAAACGCCGAACTCCGCGAGCGGCGAGAGGACCCGCAGGCCTTGCTTCCCGGAGACGAACTCGTCGTTCCGCGAAGGAAGACCGACCCGACCGAGCCATGCTCCGTGAACAAGATTCACCGGTTTCGACTGGTGCGGCCACGGGCTTGGGTGAACCTGCGCATGCTCGACGATGCGGGCGAGCCCATCGTTGGCGCCCGGTTCGAGCTCGTCCTCGAGGGCGAGACGCACTGCGGTACGACCGATCCGGACGGCTTCCTTTCGGTCGAGGTCACCCCCACGGCGCGCGAGGGAACAATTCGTCTGTGGTCGGAGGACCGACGAAATGCCTTCGAAGCCCGGCTGGCGGTGGGTCACATCGATCCCCGATCCGAGTGGTCTGGCTTCCTCGGCCGACTGCAGAACCTCGGTGTCGGTGCTCTCCCCCGTCGCGACCGCGCGACCCCGGGAAACGCAACAGGCTTCGCCGGCATCTCGACGAAGCACAGATTCTTCGACGTCCTAGGACGACACCACGACGAGACGGACTGACACATGCCCATTCAAGTCAAGTATTTCGATAACGCCGGAGCGGAGATCGACTCCCCAGACGACGGGAACGACTCCAGCGCCTTTACTGCCGTCGTCGACGGAGACAAACCGCTCGTCGTCTTCTCCGCCGGGTCCGACAACGGTGCCGACATCCCCCCGCGGCCGAAGCTCGCCGATCTGAGCGGAGTCGATCCGGATCCGGATCCCAGGCGCATGATCGCCGTCGGAGACGCGCTGAGGACGATGGAAATCGTGGCGTATGGCATCAAGAACACCCGCAGAGTGCTGACGGGCGGTCCCCTCAACAACAGCATGCCGGCCTACGATGACCCCTCGCCGCCAGGGGTTGCGGGAAGCTATACGCACCCAACGATTCCTCCGCGCTACGTGTGCCAGCCCCTGTCCCCCAACTATCTCAACAGCATCGGGGAGAGCTTCGAGTACGGGCTGGTGTGGGACCCATCGGACGAAGACAACTGGAAGCACCGAGGACAGTTCGCGCACCTGCTCGCGCGGTTCTATCGTGGCGTCTTTGCCCAGGCCGGTGTCTGCGCAACGATCGGAAGCGTCTCGGCGGGTCTCATGTCCATGAGTGCCCACGTCAACGCAGGGGCCACGATGAACGACATTGCGACCCCGCCGGCCCGGCCGTACCTGAGCATTGTCAACATCAGCCACAACGAGAACCACAACTTCAATATTGTGTCCTACGGGCGGTCTCCTTGGTTCGTGTGCGATCCGTGGGTTGCTGAGCCCTACGTCGTGGAGTTTGACAAGAACTGGTGCGATCCGAGCGGCGTCGATGTCTGGAGCGAGATCCGGATCTATGCGGACCTCGAGGACCCGTTCGGGCTACCGCTGATGAACAAGTGGAAGGACGACCACCTCGACGATTCGAATGCCGTCGAGGGGCTCCTCCTCACCCCCGACGTCATTCGCACCAAGTGCGGTGAGTACGAACGCAACCTTCCGCCGCGCGGTTTTTCCATGATCCCCGAAGGTGCGGAGCTATTCGACAATCCCCCAAACTGGTATCCAAACCTCGAGACGGGGAGATGCCTGCGGCCGGGAGAGACGACGGCAATCACGGCCAAGACGTTCCATCCACAGTCGGGCTATCAGATGCTGACGACCCATCCCGAAGGCTGCAACAAGTACACAGACGCGCAGTGGCTCGAGTACCGAAAACAGAACGAGCCTGTCGTTCGTGGTGACGAGTGGGGCACCCTCGTCACCGACTTCTACCCGGAGTATGGGGAGCACCAAGCCGACGAAGAGGTCGCTGCGGAATGAACCACGACCGTAGAGATCCCGGACGTGCCGTCCTGCCACGCTTCGCGTCATCCCGCCCGGTTGGACTCGCCCCTGCACTGGTACCCGCAGCTCTCCAACGGCGACAACCATTGGACCCCGTGGGGCTGTTGCGTCGGGAGCCGCGGGCTGGGAGGGGGCATCCTCAGCTCGCTCCCCTCCACACGGCTTCGCGCCCGGTCCTGGCCGAGGCCCCCAGCATGCTTTCACGGCGGAGCGCCGTCGCCCTGAGGCTCTTGGCGCCCCCGCTCGTTCATCCACGGAAGCTCGACGAGCGCCGAGCCAAGCCGGCCCCGCTGCTGAAACGAGGACAACGCGTCTCGTTGCCCCCTGCCACCGAACGAATCCGGCCCCAGCGGTCGCTCGCGGAGCCGCCCGCCGAGCCGCTCCGACCACCCGGTGGCAGGGACAGCGACGTCACCGCACCGCTTCCGCGACGCACCCAACGACCACGCCAAGAACAGCCCCAGCTCTCGTTCCGGACCCCACCGGGGCCGCGTGTCGTTGTCGCTGCGCCCCGGGACAACCCGAAGCAGCTGTCGGCGACCGTCGTGGTGCGGTGGGCTGGGTAGACGCGGCGGACGGGCTAGGGCCGGGGCGCGGACCGGCGGGCGACGTGCTCCATGGCTTCCGATCCGATATTGAGTGGGCCGGCCGTCCGTGATGACGTCGAGCGTGTCGTCGCCGATGGCAGCGATCGTCGTCACGTGTCCGCTCGTCGGGAGCGGTCGTAGGGGGCTCCACGGCGCGAGAGGCTCGCTTCGCGAAGGATCGAGCTTGTCGAGACACTCGATTCGATCCTCGAAGACTCCGCAAAGGGTGTCGCGCGCCGCGTGAATCTGCCCGACCCCATCGAGTTGAGGAACGTAGGCGTTCTCTCCGACAGGCCGTCGAGCCCGCGCCCAGGATGAGGCAAGCACACACCCGAAGCAGCCGCAACGCGTGCCCGATCTCAATCCCCATGCGTAGGCGAGCAGTGCCTCCCGCCTCGTCGATCTCACGCAAGGCCGAAGGACCGACCCCCCAGAGGAGCCGATGGTCTTCAGACTCGCCTGTTGCCGCGAGGCCGAGCGCCACACCGAGAATCGCCGAAGCCAAGGTCGTCGACGGCCCGGATCTTGGGCGCGAAGATCATTCGCCCTCACCATGAACGCCCTTCGCGCTGGGTCGGGGCTATCCCATGAGTCATGACCCGACACGCGATCGTCCCCACCCATCGCCACGACCTCTACGACCAGCCTGGGTATTCTCCAGCGGTCCGCGCAGGGGATCTCGTGTTCGTCTCGGGCCAAGTCGGCGCGCGGCCCGACGGTACACCCGAGCCGGATCTGGACAAGCAGGTCCAGCTGGCCTTCGACAACCTGAGCGCGATCCTCTCGGCCGCGGGGGGCTCGTTCGACGATGTCGTCGACGTGATGGTGTTCGTCGTCGACCCAGAGTCGAACCTCGAGACGATCTCCGGGGTGCTTCGCGAGAACTTCGGCGCAGCGCCCTACCCAACCTTGACCGGCGTCGGGGCCACCTGGCTCTCCGGCTTCCTGTTCGAGATCAAAGTCGTCGCCCACATTCCCGTGGGATCCACGGCGTGATGCGATCATGGGGCCGATGCCCTTCGGTCTCAACTCCAACGACGTGCTGCTGTTCCTCGCGGTCGCCGATGGCGGAAGCTTCGTCGCCGGCGGGCGGGCGCATGGCCTGACCGGCTCGGCGGCGAGCAAGGCGATCGGCCGCTTGGAGGATCGCCTCGACGCACGGCTGTTCCATCGCAACAGCCACGCGATCGCACTCACCGACGAGGGCCGACGGTTTCGCGAGCATGCGCAGCGCATTCGTGACGCGCTCGCCGACGCCGAGGCGAGCCTCAGCCGCGGCGAGGGAGAGCCGCGCGGCCTGCTGCGACTCAGCCTCCCCGACGGCTTTGGCCGGCGGGTGGTGCTACCAATCCTCGCCCGGTACCTCGACGCATGGCCGGAGGTCCGCGCCGAGGTGAACTTCACCGATCGACCCGTCGACGTCGTCGAGGAGGGGTTCGACCTCACCGTCCGCATCGGAGCCGAGAGTGCGCCCCCGGGTATGATCGCCCGGAAGGTCGCCACGGCTCGCGCGTGCCTGTGTGCCTCGCCGCGCTACCTCGAGCGCCGCCCTCCTCCAGAGCACCTCGACGCGCTGAGCGTGCACGACTGCATCGTCTTCCGAACCGATGCGCGCACCCAGAGCTGGAGATTCGCCACCGAGGACGGGCAGATGACCGGAGTCACGGTCACCGGCCGTCTTCGGGCCGACAGCGGCGAGGCCATCCGAGAGGCAGCGCTGCTGGGACTGGGCATCGCCTATTTGCCCGACTTTCTGATCGACGAAGATCTCGCGCAGGGTCGGCTCGTCGAGGTACTCGCGGGCGTCGCCCAAGGCAGACCTCCACTGGTGGCCCTCTACCCGACCCGGAAGCAGCTGGAGCCCAGGGTTCGCCGGTTCATCGACCTCCTGGCGGACGAACTCGCTGCGAGGTGATCGGTGCGCCTCGGCCGGTTGACCCGCACCGGGAGGCCAGCAAGGTCCCAGGATTGACGCATTTCAAATACGACAGCGCTGTCGTATTTGAAATGCGCCGATTCCAGCCTTCTAACGGGGGCTCTCGCGGCGTTCTCCGATGCGCGATGACGCCCCAGGCACGCGACCGCGTGCCCTACACCCACGGCTGGGACTAGAGTGACTCGATGAACGCGACGACGGCGTCGCGATCTTCGGCGTCCAGCGCCAGGAAGGCGTTGCGATAGGCGGTCGCTTCTCCGCCGTGCCACGCAACCGCCTCGGTCACGCTGCGGGCGCGCCCGTCGTGGAGCAGACGCATCTCGCCGGTCACTTGGGCCAGCAGTCCGATGGCCCAAAGCGGCGCGGTTCGCCACTGCTGCGCGAGGGGTCCGCCGGGGTCGGCGAGGCCTTCACCCATGTCGTGCAGCAGCAGATCCGTGTAGGGGGTGATCACCTGGCCGCGCAGCTCCGCGAACGGGTGGTCGTCTCCGGTGACCAGCTCGGCGCGGTGGCAGCCTTCGCAGCCGAGATCGCCGAACACCTGCTCGCCGCGCTGCACCACCGGGTCCATCGGGGTGCGACGGGGCGGGACGGCGAGGAGTCGCATGTACGCCTCGAGCTGGTCGAGGGCAGCCTCGTCGAGCTCGGGCTCGCTCGCCCCCATCATCGCGGTGGACACGCCCATGTCCTGGTCGAGGGCGTCGGCGATCTGGTGGCGGACGTTCATCTTCTCGGCCTTCCATCCGAAGCGACCGAGGCGGACCTCACCGGAGAGGGGATCCTCGACCAAGGATGCCCGCCCGGTGATCGCGTTGGCCGAGTCACAGTCCTCGGAGACGGCTCGCTCGAGGATCATCTCTTCGTCGACCGCTTCGAGCAGCCCGAGGCCGACCAGGCGCCGGGCGACGCGAATGGATGGCTGCAGCTCCTCGTCCAGCCCCGCGTAGATCGGTTTTTGGAGCTCGAGCGTGGAGCCGTCGCCCAGCTCGACCTCGGACACCGCGTAGCCCTCGCGCAGGATCTCGGCCTCCTGAGGCTGGAGCTGACCGCCCAGGTCGCCGCCGGCGTAGAGCTTCACGACCGTCGTCTGCAGCGGGGTCCCCTCGGCCTCGATCACGTTTCGGCCGTTTCGGGTGTGGCAGCTCGAACACGAGGAGACGTTGAACAGCGGCCCGAGCTTGTCCGTGTGCTCGGCAAAGACCGGGTTGCCGCCCTCGGAGTGCTCGCCGCTGCCGAAGTCGGTGTGGAACAACCGACGTCCCCGCAGGAAGCCTCGAACGTTCTCGGGCTGCACGTTGAGGGCCATCTGCGAGAAGTAGAAGTCGGGCTCGGCGTAGACGTAGGGGATCGTCGCGTCACCGCCGGGCGCGTGCTCGGGAGAGGGGCCGAGGGTGCCGCTGGTGTCGGCGTTGGTGGCGGTCAATCCGCCCACGCCGACCTGGTAGCGGAAGGTGTCGGTGTAGTACGAGGTTCGGCCCTCGATCGCGCCCGGGTCGGCAGGGTCGAACCCGGCGATGAACACCCCAAACTCGAACTCCATCACGTCGCCGACCTGCAGCGCTCGGCCCTCGCGGCGGTTGTCCTCGATGGTCGCCTCGAGGTGCGTCAGGTCGATCTGATCGAGGCCACGGTTGTCGTAGAACACGTTGCCGTCGCCGTAGATCTTCCACACCCGCAGGTTGGTACCCGGGCCGTGGGTGGTGACGTTGGCTTCGGGCCGGTACGTCACCACGATGCGACTCTCGCCCGCGGCGACGTGGTCTTCGATCGTGAAGCCGTGGCTGCGGTTCTCGAAGTAGCGCTCGCCGTAGGTGTTGAAGGTGCCCTCGAGCTCGTGCCGCTGCCGAACGCGACCGGCGGCACGCGTGACGATGACCCCGTCGTCGCGGGTCTCGACCACGGGCGGTCCGTCCGGCGCCGCGTCGTAGAGCGCGACGAGGTCGGGCGCGGCCTGGCATTCTGCCGAGTCGCCCGAGGTCTGCATCCCTCCACTGGATTCGTCCCCGCCACCGGTGCCCTCGGGTTCGTCGGCACCGGTCGTGCCGTCAGCCTCCGCGGCGCCGTCGGTCTGGCCACCACCGGGCCTCCTCGACCCCCTCGTATCCGGCGCACCCGGTCAGGGCCAGCATCGTGAGCGTCAGCGTCCGCATGTCGTGTTCGAAACCCATCATCGTTCCCTCTGCATCGTTCCCGACGACCGCGAAAACGGCTCACCCTCCGGCGAGGATTTCCGCGAGGATGGCGTTCGGGCTGTCGTTCGCTCCCTGGAACCCCGGGCTGCGACCGAACGACTGAAAGAAAAACGCGTGAGCCATTTCGCAGAGCTGCGGGAACGAGGGAGGAGGATGCTCTCCGTCGTTCGATGCGCGGCCCCGAACCGCGGGGGCTGGGCCCCCCTGGGTCTCGGTTACCCTCGTGTGCAGGGGCCCATGTCGCTGACGCTGCAGATCACCCAGGGCGTGTTCGCGATGATGTCGCGCGCCTTGGAGCCGAGCCCCGTCGTGCATCTGCGCCCCGTCTCGTTGCTCGACCGCCTGAGCTCCGGTGAGCCCGAGGCCGCCACCGAGCTGTTCGAGCGGCACATCGACATGGTCGAGCGCACGATCCATGGCGTGCTCGGCCCGGATGCCGAGCTGGAGGATCTTGCTCACGACGCGTTCTTGGCGGCTTGGAAGGGCGTAGGTCGTTTCCGTGGCCCCGAGCAGAAGCTCGGCGCCTGGGTGCGGGGTATTGCGGTGAAGCTCGCGCTGAAGAAGCTGCGATGGCGCCGACGCAAGCGATGGTGGGGTGGGCCGGGCACCGACGCGCTCCCGAGCCTGGCGGGGCCGACCGACACGGACACCCAGTCGGCGCTGCAGCGGGCGTTCACGCTGATGAACCAGCTGCCCGACGTGCAGCGGGCCGCGTTCGGGTTGCGCTTCGTCGAGGGCATGCAGCTCAAGGAGGTCGCCGAGTCGTTGGGCGTGTCCTTGGCGACCGCGAAGCGTCAGCTGAAGGCCGCGCGGGAGCGGTTCGAGGCGCTGGCGGCCAGTGACGCGCTGCTGTCGAGCTGGTACGAGAGGCAGGGGCGGGCATGAGGACGGCCGACGAGCTCTTGGAGAAACTCGGGGAGCGGCAGGTGCAGGCGCGGGACCGCGGTCGCACCGAGCGACACGCGCGGGTCCTGGAGCGGCTGCACGGGTCGATTGAACGCGATGCGCCCGCGCGGCGTGGCTGGATCGCCGGGGGCGCGGTGCTTCTGTGCGCCGCCGCGGCGCTGGCTCTTTGGCTGTCATGGCCCAGCCCGCTGACGTTCGAGGTGGAGGCGCGCAATCAGGCGAGCGCGTCGTCGTCGGTGGTCGTGGCCGAGGATGAGCCGCTCACGGTGCGCTTCTCCGACGGCAGCACGATCGTGCTGCAGCCGGGCACGCAGGTGCGTGTGGGGGAGCAGCGGGTCGATGGCGTGGACCTGGTGCTCGAGCACGGCATCGTGGACGCGAACCTGGAGCCCGGCGGCGCGTGGACGCTGGTGGCGGGGTCCCACACGCTGCAGCTTCGCGCCGGGGTCTCGCGCATCGAGTGGACGCCCGAAGGCGATCGGCTGATCGTCGCCGACGGTCCCATCGAGATGCTCGCGCTCGCGGAGCCAGCGGAGATCGAGGTGGAGGCGGGCTCGGTCGAGCCGCTCGCCGAGGCGCCGCCGCCCGAGCCCGCCGTGGTGGCTCCGACGCCGCGCAAGCGAACGCCGCGGGTCCGCACGGCTGAGCGAAGCGAGGGCCCAACGGGCTCCGCGGAGCCCCGCGACGACTGGCGGGCGCTGGCTCGTCGCGGAGCTCACCGGGAGGCGCTGGCCGAGGCCGAAGCGGCGGGGTTCTCGGGGCTGTGCGAGAGCTTGGGGGCGGATGTGTTGCTCGAGCTCGCGGACACGGCTCGTTATGCCCGGAAGTCCGCGCGCGCCCGTGAAGCGCTGAGCGCTCTGCGGCGCCGCTTCCCAAACACCGAGGCAGCGGCGACGGCAGCGTTCGATTTGGGTCGCCTCGCAACGCCGAACACGGCTGGGTGCGCGAGATGGTTCCGCGCCTACCTCGACGAGCGTCCGCAGGGCTCGATGGCCGACGCAGCTCGACAGCGGCTCGAAGACTGTGAGACCTCGGAACCGGAGGCCGCCGCTCGATAGTGGTGCACACGAGGATCGTACCGGGCCGACGATGGGGGCGACGATGGGGCCGACGCTGGGTTGCGTGGCTCCTGCTCGTCGCGTGCCTGAGCTCCCCCGGCCCCGCAGTGGCCCGAGCGTCCGCCCGAGCGTACGGGAGTGTGGAGTCGGTGGCCGAAGGAACGGTCGCGGTCGTTGGGGCGGCGTCGGATCCGGTGACGATGCGGCTGGCCGCCGAGCTGCGGTTTGCGGGGTTCGACGTCGAGGTGATCGAGCCGAGCCAGGAGGCGTCCTCGGGCGGCCTGGTCGCGCTGACGAAGGCTCGCGAGCTGGACGCGGTCGTTCAGCTGGACGGGGACACGGTCTGGATCTCCGACCGCGCACGGGCGGAGTCGGTGCAGGTCTCGCTGTCGAACGAAGCGGATCGTGAGCGCGCGGTGGCCGTGATTGCGGTGGAGTTGGTGCGGGCGCGCCTGGAGCCCGAACCACCACCCCCCGAACCTCTCGTGCCCGAGCCCGAACCCGAACACGAAACGCCCGAGCCACCTGCTCCCCGTCCACGCTTCTTCCTCGCGCTGGAGGCGGCCTTCGGTGGCTCTCCAGGTGGCGTACCCCCGGCAGCGCACGTCCGGGGGTTGGCGCGCTATGCCCCGCATCGACACCTGGGCCTGGTGCTCTCGGGCACCGCGCCCGTGCACGCGGTCTCGGTCCGCGGGGCGGAGGGCACGACTGCGCTGCGTACGGGGTGGCTCGGCGTGGGTCCCTGGATCGGCCTGCGCGGAGCGGACCACCCGGTCGTGCTGCCGTCGTTGTCGGCCACGGTCGGGCCGGCATTCATGAGCATGCGAGGGCAGGCGAGCGGACCCTATGAGGCTCGGGACGCCTACCTGGTCGACGCGATGCTGGAGGTGACCGCCGCTGTGGATGTCGCGGTGTGGCGGTCGCTGCGGGTGCGGAGTTCGCTGGGGGCGGGGGCATGCGCGCGGCAGATCCGGGTGCGCTTCGCCGATCGCACGGCGGCGACGTGGTGTCGGCCGGAGGCGTTCGCTACCCTGGGGATCGGAGTGGTGTTGCCGTGAGCCGAATCGCGATGTTGGGGCTGGCGGGGATCGTCGGCTGCGGGGTCCTCGACGGCCAGCCGATCACCGCGGTGGCGCAGGGATCGGGCGGAGCAACATCGTCCTCCACCACGGCCTCGAGCGCGGGCGAGACCACGAGCACCGTCGGAGGTGCCGGCTCGGGTGATGGTGGGGGGACCTCGACGAGCACGGGTGCGACGTTCGACTGCAGCTGTGAGGGTCTGGGCGCCGACGGCCGATGCCTGCGGTTCCTCAACGCGTGCGATCAAACGGTTTGGGCCGGTGCGTCGGGCGAGACGGTGCCCGTGGAGGCGTTCGATGACGGCGTCGAGCTGGCGCCCGGAGAATGCGTCGCGATGGCGTTTCGCTCGGTCGTTGGAGGGCGTGCGTGGGGCGGGACCGACTGCGATGGGGATGTGTGTGCCAGCGACGGCGCGTCGGGGCGCGGGACGCTGGTGCAGTTCGACGTCCCCGAAGACGGGCTGGCTCTGTACAACGTGTCCCTGGTGGACGGGTTCAACCTGCCGATCGAGCTGCGCCCAACGGGTGTGGAGATCGACCAGGCGGACGGGCCGTGTCGGGCGGCGCGGTGTGATGCCTCGCTTGAGGTCGGGTGCCCCGAGGCGCTGCGGCGGTACGACGAAGAGGGGGCCGTGGCGTACTGCGAGAGCATTTGCCGGGCGTGTGGGGCGTGCGAGGGATGCAACGACTGTGGAGACCTCGGAGCCGAGGCGTGCGAGGCGTGTGCGGACGTGGCAGAGGTCTGCTGCGCAGGCACGGGCTGCGAGAGCAACGGGTACACCGAGATCTGGGCGAGCCTGTGCCCGAGTGCGCTGACCTATGCAGAGGACGGCGCGTACGTGGGCTGTGATCGCGTGACGGACTTCGATCTGACGTTTTGCCCGTGACTCGGTCCGCCCGCTGGGATCACGAAGAACTTCCCGTACTCACCCCGGTGCCGCGAGTCGCGTTCAGCTTGCGCTCGATGGCAGAATTGTGGGCCTGGAGGAAGTCGGCAACCTTCCCGAAACGGCCGTAGAGCACCAAGCGGTAGTGGGTCGAGAGAAGGCGGGCCCCTCGCAGATCGGTCCCGGCCTGCCTCTGCTCGTGATCGCGGAATGGATCGCCCTTCCATCCGGAGAGCACCAAACGCTGGCCGTCTACGACGACGGCGTGCTCGGTCTGCGGTGGTCTCCGGCCTTTGGTGACGACGACCTGCCCTCTCCCTTTCGGCTTCATCGAGCATCCGAGGAGGACCTCGGGTCGATTCACTATGACCGACGGGGTGGTGACGGACTGGAGGCCAACACGGCGGATTTCCGGTAGCCTGTGGGCTACCAGATGCTTGAGAAGGTCGAAATCAAGGGCTACAAGAGCGTCTTCGACGTCACGCTGGAGCTGGGCAGGCTGACTGTGCTGGTGGGAGCGAACGGGAGCGGAAAGACGTCGATCCTCGAGGCGATCGGGCTGGCGAACGAGGGGCTCCTTCACCAGGAGAACCCCAGCCTGGCCTTGACGGAGCCGGGACTCGGTCTGGGCGAGTACGAGCTTGAGGAAATCGTCTGCTGGGAGGCAGAGGCGACCCGGATCGATCTCTTCGCCAAGCCTCGCGAAAGTGCGGCTCGCTTGTGGGGTCGTCTGGAGCTGCTGCCAAAGAACGAACTCAAGGTGACTTGGGGTCACGATGGCGCACAATCCGAATCCGTGCCTTGGGGCCAGGTTGCTCGCTATCTGAGATTGTCTCCCGCGCTCATCGCAGCGCCCTCGCATTCGCATGAGGAAACGCCCCGGTTCAAGTCTGACGGCGAAAACGCCGGCTCCGTGCTCGATGCCATGCCGCGGGCCGTGGCCGACCGATTAGCGGGCCAGCTCGCAAAGGTCGTTCCCGGAGTCAGTGGGATCCGCGCCGGCCGGAAGAAAGTAAGAAGCAACGGGGCGATCGGACACGAGCCGGTGTTCACGATCCACGGTCACGATGTCCGGGCGTGCCATGCCAGCGAAGGGACCAATCTCGTGCTTGGGATCCTGCTCGGCCTCACGGCGAAGGCGGGTCCGACCACGGTGCTGCTCGACGACCTTCAACGAGGGCTGCACCCGCGGGCGCAGGTCGACGTTGTGAACGCGATCCGCGGCCTTTTAGACGCCGATGACGAACTACAGGTCGTTGCGACGACGCACAGTCCGTACCTCGTCGATGAACTCGATCCGACCGAGGTCGTGGTCGTCGCCGCGCGCGATGGCAGGACCTACGCCAAACCGTTATCCGAACATCCGGATTCCGAGCGCTGGCTCGGCGAGCTCCGGACCGGCGAGTTCTGGTCTTCAGTCGGTGAAGACTGGGTGGTCGGATCGTGAGCGCAGCGCGGGTCCTTGTGATCGTCGAGGGCAGTAGCGATGCCGAGTTCGCCATCAAACTGTTCGACAGGGCGCTGGTCGACGAGGAAAGCTGGATCGAACCAGACCTGCTCGATTCGCTAAGAAGCTTCGTCCTCAGCGATCTCGACCGGCCGTACGTGCGATGGGACAAGCTTCGAGAGTTTGTTCAGGACCTCGACCCACGGGTGAAACCCCGAGCCGTTCACGGGGGATTCGGCGGGGCTCGCGGTCCCGACGATGTCGCAGCCCGGTGGGCTCGGCTGGCGGGCGTCGCGACCGACGCTCACGCTTCGCTTTGGCTTCGCGATGCGGATCAGCAGCCGGAGCGGGCCAAAGCGCTAGAACGGGAGGCAAACGAGGCAGCTTGTTTCGTCGCCTGGGGATGTGCGGTCCCGATGCTCGAGGCGTGGCTTCTCGGGTGCCTCGCCGCCAACGAAGAAGCGCCGAACCCGACCTCGCAAACACCGCTCCCGTTCGATCCGATCGAGCAACCGCATCGTCTCTCGGCAACGGGAGGCAAGCATCCCGCGAAGCAGATCGCGTCCGAGTTCGGGCTCGACGATCCCGTTCGACGTCGTGACGTCCTCGACGCGCCGCTCGATGCGCTCGAGCGGTGCGCGACCGAAGCCGGTTTCCCTGACTTCCTTGGCCGCATTCGCCAAGCTGCCCAGCTCGTCGCACGGAAGCCGGCCTAGCAGTCCACGACTCTCCCGCCCCTTTCGGGCTACGCGGCCCCTGCCGATATCCGGCAGCACCAAGAGCTGCTCAAGGCCGGCTTCGCCGAGGCGCTGGGCAGAACAGCCGTACCGGGGCGTCCATCTCCCGTCGAGCGTTGAGTTGAAGAAAGAATCGACCGATTGTTGCGATTTCGGCGCAATACGGCGTACTGGCGAGAATCTCGATCTTCCGCGTGAGCCGTGGGACAATTTCGGAGATGGACAAGTACGACGACCCAGACACTCTTTCACAAGCCGTATCATCAGGTTGGGATCTCATTCGAGAGGGTGCTCCTGCCAGTGTATTGCCGAAAGGAATGCTGGAATACTTCGGCCCCCATGCGTGCGAGGAGGACGGGAAACTTCACCCCCGCGGAGCCGCGTACGCTCATTCGCTGAGCGCACCGCCGGTCGAGCGGGAACTACAAGTCCGAACCCGCGGAGGACCGCCAGTCATCGAAGATGGGGAGAAGCGGTGGGTCATGAGTGAGCGCTGCTGTGAGGGGTGCGGTTCTAAAAACCATAGCTGGTATGCAATGTTGGCCTACCTCTCCCGCCCGGAAGAGAATGGGCGCTACCTGGAAAAAGGCGAGGACCCGCCAGTGTGGGTAGAGGAAGTCGACTTCTAGATCGCTCCCTCTCATACATGAGCGGCCTCGCCCGGGTGCTCCACATTCGACGCCTCGGCCTTTTGCCAGCGCTGCCAGGTGCTTCCGCAACGTGATGCCCTCGGCTAGCGGCCGCGCGAGCTTACGGGCTGCATGACCTCTTGGATCACTGCCTCGAGCGCCGCGACCGTATCGTCGTCGAGTTCGGCGAACTTGGCTCGTTTTCGCATGCTCAGCGAGCCGCCGTTGTCGCGACACACATTGATGAAGAGCTGCTCCTTTTTGTCAGGCATCTCGACCACCTCACGCATCCGCTCCCGGGTCTCTTCGAGCCGGCGCAGGAAGTCGAGTTCGTCGAGCAGGTCCTCTTCAATCGCCCGCTCGAGCCACGCGAACTCGGTCGTAGCTCGCGGGGAAGGTTTCGACGAGTTGGTGTGCCTCGTGGTGTTGCTCCCTCGGCCGCGTGTCGTCTCGTATCGACGAGCGTCTCCACAGCAGGTCGGCGTCGAACCCATACTTCGAGAATAGTCGCGCGTATCCCGCGTCGCTTTGTCGATTTTTCGTCAGAACCTTACGAAAACTATCTCATCTTGGACGATTCGTCGATAAATCGTCCTGTGCGGGCGACCTGTGGGTGGGCACGCGGTCCTGTCGATCTGCGAGGAGTTCGAGCTCGCACTGGGCACGCCCTGAGCGACGGTGCGCAGCAAGTCGTCTCGCGCCGCGCCGTTCAATCGTACCTGCGCGTAGGAATCGTGAGAAGCCAAAGGACCAGGCACCCCTCAGTCGGACGCAGCGTCCCAGCCGTACTGTGCGAAGACCGTCCCCGGGCGTTGAGCCGGTCCACCGTCGAGATCACCCCAAACCCGACGAACGCCGCATGTCCGCGAATGGTCCTGGCCGGTTGAGGCGGGCTCGACGGCGCGGACGATTCGTAACACGGAGCGGGACGTGCCGATGCGCTCGACCACCTGCCCAGCGTGCAACGCCACCATCCAACTCTGCGTCTCGGAAACGACCGGCAGCTTCGCGGCGACCGGGGGCCACACCCGAAACGTCTTGCCAAGAACTTTTGGGACAGGGTACTCGCAGGCCACCGGACGTTCCGCGCCGCTTCGGTGCCGCGGTGCGCTACCCTCGGATCTCCAACTCGTGGAGGTCTCGTGATCAACATCGACGAGTCGTTCGTCAACTCCAGCGCGCCCAACCCCGCGGCAATCCTGGTCACCGTTGGCTCGTTCTCCGGCTTGTCAGCAAACTATGCCGACCGCACCATCACGGGCGCCGGAAACTACGACCTCGTGCTGGCGGGAATTCGTGCGACGGACGGCGTCGGATTGTGGGCTCAGTCGCGAGGGACCAGCGGGACCGAGGAGGGATACGACGTGGTGATGACCGCCGCCGGAAACCTCGTCGTCACGGGCGACCACGCCGGCACCTGGACCGAGGCCGGCACCACGTTGAGCTCGGCCGGTGAGCGCGACATCTTCGTGCTCAGCGTCTCGCCGTAGGACGTGTTTCGCCACGCGCCCGTAGGACGCCTGACAGTCGACCAGTCGCCTGCTTAGTCGCCTGCGCCCACGGGTTCGGGCGCGCGTCGGAACACTGCCCCAGCCGAGATCACCCACAGCGCATCGTCGGGGCCGACGGCGAGGCCTTCCCAGCCGCCCGTGGGGATCCCTTCCTCTTCGAGGACCTCGACGAAGTCGCTGCCGTCGAAATGGACAAGCCGGGAATCGTCGGCGAGCCAGGCTTCGCCATCACCATAGGCCGCAACGAGTCTCCAGCTCGTTGCCCATGGCGATTCCACGGTCTCGAACGCATCGCCCGACCAGCGCACGATCGCACCGTCGGCACCGACCGCCATCGCCCACCCGTCGACCGTGCCGGAGAGGCCGAAGAAGTCTCCTTCGACCTCGATCTCACCGACGACCGTGTTGGTGGCGCCGAGCGGAAGGGCCGCCCGACCGACGCCTCCATCGGTTGCGTACAAGAGCGTGTCGTCCGACACCCAAAGTCCGCGCGGGCCACCCGAGCCTCCCACCGTCGTCAGGCCCCACGACGAGGTCGTCGACCCGTCGCTGTGTTGAAGGCTTCCGTAGCTGCCGACCGTCCAAAGCTCGGAAACAGAGCGAGCGTATACAGCACTGTTTCCTCCCGGCGTGGAGGTGCCGAGTCCGAAGTCGAAGGGCTGATCGCCGATGACCCTCGCGTACCAGTGGGTGGCAACCACCCCGTGTCCGTCGTCGAAGGCCCCAATCGCGATCACATAGTTCGACGAGGTGCTCTCGTTGGAGACGTGGGTGTGGAGCTGCTGATAGCCATCCTCGTCAAGCCTCCCTGCGCCGCGGTCCCAGCTGACTGCGGCGTCGCGCTCGGCAACCCACACGCCCCGCGAGTCTCCCGCAAGTCTCGTCGCCTCCCGTCCCGGCGGCAGCTCGATCGCGCGCCACAGAGCGTCTTCGACACCTCCAGTGTCGGTGCCCTCGCTGTTGGCGTTGCCCGTCGTGTCGTCAGCCGCTGTGTCGTCGCCCGCCGTGTCGTCGCCCGCCGTATCTTCGCCCGCCTGCGAGGACTGCGTGGCGCTGCCTGACTCTGCGTCGGACGCCGCACCGGTTCCGTCGTCGAGCCCACCGGTCGCGCCTGTTTCCTCGGACCCCCCGCCACACGCGGCGGTCATCGAGAACGCGGCGATCAAGCTCAGCTGGAGGCGTATCGAGGCGCAGGGACGGGATACGGACGTCATCGACCCTCCATAACGCGGATCGACGGCCATATGTTCACTTCCAAGCGCCATGACCAAGAGCTCCGACGCGTCTCCCCGTTCCGCGGACCAGAGCTTGGTGGATCACTCCAGGCGTCGATGTCCGATTGGCAGGGCACGACGTCGTCCGACCCGATATCGCGGCGCGTCAGGGACACTCGCCGATGAACCCCTCCGCCCACGACCGGGCCTCGTCATCCAGACCCGAGGGCGGGAGGTAGAGTGTCTCGAGGCACGACGTCGTCCGACCCGATATCGCGGCGCGTCAGGGACACTCGCCGATGAACCCCTCCGCCCACGACCGGGCCTCGTCATCCAGACCCGAGGGCGGGAGGTAGAGTGTCTCGCCAGGCCCTGATCGCCGCTCTAGTTCACCGGGGGCGCATAGCTGGTGAGCTTGATGCCATCCACCGCCGCCGTATACTCATCCAGCGTCGGCGTGCGGCCCAGAATCGTGGAGAGCACCACGACCGGCGTGGAAGCCAGCAGCGACTCGCCCTTCTTCTCCGCACTGTCGGCCACCACGCGACCCTGGAACAACCGCGTGGAGGTGGCCATCACGGTGTCGCCCTTGGCGGCCTTTTCCTGGTTGCCCATGCACAGGTTGCAGCCGGGCCGCTCGAGGTACATGATGTTTTCGTACTCCTTGCGCGCGGTGTCCTTGGGAGACATGTCGTCGAACTCGAAGCCGGCGTACTTGGTGAGCACCGCCCAGTCGCCCTCTGCCTTGAGCTCGTTGACGATGTTGTAGGTCGGCGGCGCGACGACGAGCGGGGCCTTGAAGGTGACCGTCCCTTGCTGCTTCTCGATGTTGCGCAGCATCTGAGCCAGGATCTGCATGTCGCCCTTGTGGACCATGCACGAGCCGACGAAGCCAAGGTCCACCTTCTTGGTGCCGCCGTAGAACGAGATGGGCCGGATGGTGTCGTGGGTGTAGCGCTTGGAGACGTCCTCGTTGTTGACGTCGGGGTCGGCGATCATCGGCTCGATGAGCTGATCCAGGTCGACGACAAACTCGGCAGAGTACTTGGCGTTGTCGTCCGGGGCCAAGGCTGGGGTCTCGCCCGACTTGAGGCCGGCGATGCGTGCCTCGGCCTCATCGAACAGGCCCTTGAGCAGCTGTCGCTCGTTGTCCATGCCCTTGTCGATCATCGTCTGGATGCGGCTCTTCGCGATCTGCAGCGACTCGATCAGCGTCTCGGGCTCCGAGATGCAGATGGAGGCCTTGGCCTTCATCTCCGCAGTCCAGTCGGTGAAGGTGAAGGCTTGGTCGGCCAGCAGCGTGCCGATGTGCACCTCGATCACCTTGCCCTGGAAGACGTTCTCCCCAAACTGCTCCAGCATCTGGGCCTGGGTGCCGTGGACAACGTCGCGGAAGTCCATGTGGTCCTTCAGGGTGCCCTTGAACGTCACCTTGACCGACTGCGGAATCGGCATGGTGGCCTCTCCGGTCGCGAGCGCGAGCGCGACGGTCCCGGAGTCGGCACCAAAGGCCACGCCCTTGGACATCCGAGTGTGAGAGTCGCCCCCGACGATAACGGCGCGATCGTCCACCGTGAGGTCGTTGAGGACCTTGTGGATGACATCGGTGAGTGGCTTGTAGCCGTTGTTTGGGTCCCGGGCGGTGATGAGTCCGAACCGGTTCATGAAGCCCATGAGCTTCGGAATGTTCTGGCGCGATTTGACGTCCCAGACCGAGGCGGTGTGGCAACCGGACTGGTACGCGCCGTGGACCGTCGGCGAGATCACGGTCGCGGCCATCATCTCAAGCTCTTGCGACGTCATCAGGCCGGTGGTGTCTTGCGACCCGACGATGTCCACCTTCACGCGAACATCGGAGCCCGCGTGCAGGACCTTACCGGGCGTGGTGCCGACGGCGTTCTTATTGAAGATCTTCTCGACCGCGGTGAGGCCTTGGCCCTCGTGCGAGACTTCCTTGGACGGCGCATAGACCGGTGGGGTTTCGATGCCCAAGATGCCGGCGGCGATGGTCTGGAGCTTCTTTCCAAACACCACCGCGTACGATCCCTTAGCCCGAATGAACTCGAGCTTCGGCGGCGGCAGGGCCGAAGAGATGTCGGAGAGCTCTTTGCTGCCATCTTCGTTGTAGAGCTTCTTGGTCTTGGTGTTGATCGTCAGCACCGTGCCGGTGTCGATCGAGAAGACTTCCTCGAGGACGGGGTCGCCGTTCTCGTCTTCAATGACCTTCCCGTCGCTGTCGAGTTTCTTGACCCAGTTCTTGAGGTCGAGCCCGATGCCCCCGGTCACACCGACCGTGGTGAGGAAGATGGGCGAGATGCCGTTTGTGCCGCCGACGATCGGCGCAATGTTGATGAACGGCACGTAGGGGCTGGCCTGGACGCCTGTCCACAGCGCGACGTTGTTCACACCGGACATTCGCGACGAGCCCACGCCCATGGTGCCTTTGTCGGCCACCAGCATCACGCGCTTGTCGGGGTGCTTCTCCTTGAGCGCAAGGAGCACGCCCTGGGCTTCTTTGTTGTGCTCGAAGAGACACTGTCCGTGCAGCTCGCGGTCGGACCGGGAGTGCGCGTCACTTCCCGGGGACAGCAAGTCCGTGGAGACATCGCCAATCGCGGTCACGTACGTGACGATCTGGATGGTCTCATCGACCGGAGGCAGCTTGGTGAAGAACTCTGCGTTGGCGTAGCTCTGCAGAATGTCGGTGGCGATTGCGTGACCGGCCTTGTGTGCTTGCTCGAGACGGTCGGTGTCCGCCTCGTACAAGAAGACCTGCGTCTTGAGCACATCTGCGGCCTGCAGCGCGATCGCATTGTCATCACCGAGCGCCAGATCAAGAAGAACCTCGACCGAAGGTCCGCCCTTCATGTGCGAGAGATACTCGAGCGCGAGCTCGGGTGTGATCTCCGCGACAACCTGCGTGCCGAGGATGATCTGCTTGAGGAACTTGGATTTAGCCCCCGCCGCGCTGGTCGTTCCGGGCAACACGCCATACACAAAGAAGCGCAGCGAGTCCGTGCGGTGCTCGTGCCCGACGTCCTTGATCTGCTCGATCAAGACCTCAACGAGCTCCGCGTCCTCAACCGGTTTGGGATGAAGCCCATACCCTTTGCGCGTTTCGATTTCCTTGAGGTAGTCCGAGTACAGGTCTGTAGTCATCATCGCGCAATCGTTGAGGAAAGCGGTTCTTACCAGCCCTGTGTGAGCGCATCAACACCTTTGTCGGCGGGCATCGGACCCGTTGTGGGGCCGTTGAGACCCATCTTGGGCGGTCGGAACCGCGTGTGCTCCACCGACTTTTCTCGACCTAGCATCGGCCGACCCCCGTACCGCACGGCGACCGACGTCTGCGGAGGTCCTACGAGTGGATGGTCACGATCGACGGACGCGTCTGCGATGGCGGCTGGTCGCACCGTTCGTAGGTTCGGGAGTGAGCGCCGTTTGGCTGGAGCCCCGTGCCCGGCTAGTGCGCAGGCGCTCGAAATCCCTACGCTGATGTACGATGCAGATCCATGAAGACGGCAGTTTCTCTTGCGGCGGTCCTTCTCCTCGCCGCGTGCGAGTCTGCCGACGGTGGGGCTCCGTCTTCACCGCAGTACACGCCGGAGCAGGTGGAGGCGCGGGCCGACGAGGTCTACGCGAGCTTCCGGCAGATGCACGACAACCTGCCGGATGCCGACGCGCCCGCGATGTCGTGTTCGGACGACGAGATTCGGAAATGGGCGGCCAAGAAAAACACGGTGTCGTTCCTCGCATATCAGAGCCTGCGGTACACGCTGGGAGAGCCGTGGGATGGCACCAACAGCTTGGTGCGGTTCATGACCAAGTCACCGCTTCGCTACCCGCCGCGCTCGGGGCTCGAGCTGGGCAAGGAGGACAACATCAAGCAGCTGATGCGGATGTGGGAGTTCGTCGAATACGTCGGCGTGGTGGTGCCGCTGCAGGAGCGTCAGGCCAACGCGGTCACGGCGACGGTGGGGAAGGGGGGCTCGCTCGAGGCGCAGCTGGTGATCTTCAAGAAGGGCGAACCCGACCCGATCTGTCACTCTCGGTTCAAGGTCGAGTCCTCGGGCCAGGCCGGCTACACGTACAACGTCGGTGACAACAGCTCGGCCAAGGAAGGCAAAGCGAACATGGCACTCAAGCGGGCGCTGTGTGGCGACATCAGCAAGGTGCTCCAAGAGCAGATCGGCTCGCTTTCCAAAGAGCTCAAGCCCGAGTCCATCGACTGCAACTCGGTCTGAGGGCAGCTACGGCTTGCGGGCGCGGATGCACAAGAAGCAGGGCTCGCGAGTCAGCGTCGCGTGCAGGTTGGGGTTGACCAGCGCCATCGCCTTGGTCGGCTCGGGCTCGAGAATGCGCTCCATGATGAAGCCGGCGTCGGCGAGCGGGTTGAGCATCTGCTGGAGGGGCCGGCGGTGGGTCTCGATGGTAGGCCGCGGGTTGCCAAACCCACCCCAGTCGGATCGAAAGCGTTCGAGCTCGGGGTAACGCGAGCTGGGGTTGTGCTTGGTCTGCACGAGCTTGTAGTCGCTCATCGGATGCGCGTGCGAGTAGACCAGGGTCCCACCGGGTCGAAGCACGCGGAAGAACTCGCGGAAGACCGGGTCCCAGTCTTCGATGTAGTCGAGCATCAACGGAGCGAGGACCAGATCGAACGACGTGTCGTCGGCGAACGTGAGCGGCTTGGCGAAGTCGGCGACGTGAAACTCTACGCCCTTGCCCACACGCTCTCGTGCGATCTGAACCATCGCTGGCGTGACGTCGGCGGCGACAACCTCGGCCCCGCGCTCGACCAGGATCTCCGCGTATAAGCCGGGCCCACATCCCGCGTCGAGGACTCGCTTGCCCTTCACATCGGGCAGCATCGAGAGCGTCGCTGGCCGCTCGTACAGCGCGTTGTGTGGCTTGACCTCGGCGTACTTCGCATAGCGGCGTGCGAACTGCTCGTAGTTCCGCTCTCCGATTGGCTTCTCGCTCACCGGCGCACTCTAGCGGTTGACGGGCGCGCGGTGGTCGAGGAGGTGCTGTTCGTCGACCCGCCGCTGGGGGCTCTGCCTGCACGCGTGATCTGGAAGCTCAGCCCGCGGCCGCAGCTCGTCGCCGCCGCAACACTCCGAGCAATCCCAACAACCACCAGCTCGACCCCCCGGACCCTTCGCTGCGACACCCGCACCCGCTCTCCCCACCCTCAGCGCTCGCTCCGGAGCTCTCGCCGTTTCCGGTGCCACCACCGCCCGTACTCGACTCCGCACCCGTCCCAACCTCGCCCTCCGAAGTGCCATCGCCGGTGCTCGCGTCGGCGGCACCGGTGCTGGCGTCTGGAAGGGGCGGCAGTGCGCTGCCGATCGCGACGCGGACGGTCGCGGATTCTCCGATGTTGCCGCCCCAATCTTCGGCGAGTGCGGTGAGTTCGTAGACGCCGGCGGGGAACTGAGCGCTGAAGCCGAAGGGTGGCTCGCGCAGCTCGACTGGTTGCTCGTCACCGTTGATGACCAGCCGCACCGAGCGAACCCCATGCCCGTCGCCGTCTGCGGCTTCGATGTCGATCTGCAGCTGCGAGGGCGCATCGTCCAGGGTGGTCTCCGACATGGGGCTGGTGATGCTGACCGTGGGCGCGTCGTTGTCGGGGATGCTGTCGAACGCGGCGCCGCAGGTCTCGCTGGGCGGGCTGACCTCGCCGAGGCAGAGGTTGCTCCACTCGCGGTCGGGGTCGAGCGGATCCATCTCGAAGCCCTGGCACAAGCCCGTGGGGTTCCAGGTGCCGTCGGTGTCGTGGCAAGGGGTGATGTCGAGCCCGGAGTCCTCTTCGATCCACGGGACCCACTCGCTCATGACGGTGTACAGGTCGGCTCCTCCACCGCACGGAGGCGGGCCACCGGAGACGACGCCGAACACGTGCCAGGTGCCGTCGGGAAACTGGATGTACGCAGGACCGCCCGAGTCTCCACCGCATGCGGCGTCTTGAAACGAGCCGACGTAAATGCCGTCGGCCAAGGAGGAACCCGGAAGACCCGCGATCGTGGTTTGTCGATAGCGCTTGATGCCGAACCCGACGTCGTTGTCACCGTCGAAGTTGTTGTTGCCAATGCCGACGATCCACGACTCTCGGCCCGTCGAGATGATCTCGGTCTCGCAGCCGTAGATGATGGGCGTGAACGGCATGTCGTAGACGGGTGTCTCGAGCACGCAGTACGTGATGTCCTGCCCGTTGACGCCGTTGTTGAACGACGGATCGTACTCGGGGTTGCGTCGACAGTAGTCGACCGCCAACAGCTGGGTCGGTGCGTTGACGGTGTTGCCCATGCGGAAATCGGGCGGGCCGTCGGAGTCGCCCATACAGTGGGCTGCTGTGATGACGACGTGGGGGCTCACGAGCGTCGCCGTGCAGCCGCCCATCATCAGCGTGGTGGGAAACTGACAGCCATCGGTCGGTGTGCCGTCGTAGATGTGCGTGACGGGCTCGATGGGTTCGGAGTCGAACGATGGTGGAGACAACGCCAGCAGAGCCACGGAGCAGAGCGAGACGAGCACGGGTCCAGGATAGTCGAGCGTGGGTGGACCCGCAGCTCGAATACAGAGTGCGTGGGATGGATCAGGGCTCCTACGCCGACAGACGGCCTCGCTCGCTGCACGCGCGGCGACCGCTGCCGACGCGCGCGTTCCCTGGCACACCCCCACCCGCCGCGCGACTCGAAGTGCAGGCCCAACCCAAGCGATCTACTGCTGCGCAGCGATCGCGGCGTGGCCCTTCTGGATGCCGTCGTTGGCTTTGATCCCGTCGAAGTAGGCCTGAGCGGCCGGCGTCAGCGTCAAGCCGAGGAAGCCGGTCCAGGACAACACGATGTACGCGTAGATGTCGGCAGCGCTGAGGGAGTTGCCGTTGAGGAAGCTCTTGCCGTCGAGCAAAGCGGTGAACTTGTCGATGCGCGCAAGTGCGTTCTTGCTGGCGGCCTCGCGGGCCTCGGGGCTCAGGCTGGAGTTGAAGAGCGCGCCCACGCCCGGGTGCAGCTCGCTCGTCACGAAAGCGATGTGGCACAGATACTGGTACCGCTCTGGGGTTCCCTCGGCCGGGGCCAAACCTGCGTTGCCCTGGTCGGCAAGGTAGGTGAGCGTGGCGACGTTCTCGTTGAGGATCGAGCCGTCGGGGAACGCAACGGTAGGCACGTTGCCCTTCGGGTTGACCTTGTAGAAGTCAGCGCCGGACTGGGTCTTGTGGGTCGCAAGGTCCACCGTCTCGGAGTCGAACGTAAGACCTCCGATCGTGGCGGCGATGAAGCTGGCGGCACCGCAACTGGTCGGCGTGTAGTAAATCTTGAAAGCGGACACGGCCGCAATCTAGCTCAGAAGGTCGCCGGCGAACACGACGTCTGAGAGACTCGCTGTTTCCTGGGACGCAACAGTGGCGGGTGGGGTCGGTGTCAACAAACGATACAGCCGAGGCCAGCGAGCTTGTTGCTGATGTCGGCGGCCAGGGGCTGCTAGCAGCCTGTTGAGAAAGTCGGCGCGGCGGCTCGGGAAGCATTTTTCGCTCCTGGGTAGGAGCCGAAACGCCGCTGTACCGGGTGTACTGCAAGTTTTGGCGACACCGCCAGGAGCGAAAAGGGCGAGCGAGACGTCGTGTCGACTTTCTCAACAGGCTGCTAGCGCCGGGGCTGGGTCTGCTCGAGCCACGTCTGGGCGCGCTCGATCTCCAAAGGGTCCGCATCCTCGCGCGCCTTGAGTCTTGCGAGCGCCGCCTCGACGTCGAGAATCGCCGCTTCCTTTTCCGGCGTCGACTTCCAGCGAAGACGCGCGAGGTCGATCTCCAAGCTTGGGACCCACGACACGTGGAAGTCGTCGTGGGGGGCGAGCTCCAGAGCCAGCTCCAGGCTTGTTTTGGCCCGCGCTGGGTCGCCTGCGAGGAGGTGCGCGCGACCGTGGACTGCGTGCAGAGGGATCAGGACGCCCGGCAGCAGGTCGCTGCGCGTCGTGGCCTCTTCGACCCAAGGGTCGGTCAACTCGATGGTCTTGACGTAGTCCCCCTGCTGCAACACGGCCTGGGCGAGCTCGATATGCACCATGATGGTGCCTGGGTGCTTGGGTCCCAGGATTCTCGCCTGCGTCCGGGCAGCGGACTGGAAGGACTCCACCGCCCGTTCGTAGTCCCCGGCCGTTCCGTGCACGCCACCCATGAGTCGGTAGGTGTTGGCCAGGTAGGGGCTCATGGGTCCGCCCTGCTCGAGATAGATCTCGATCGCCTCTTCGATCAGGGGGGAGATGTCCTCGACTCGATTGGCGCTGTACAGCATCGCGCTCCGGTTCACGAGCGTGTGCGCGATCTGAAGGTGTCGCCGTGGAAGCTGCTCTCGGCGGATGTCCAAGACGTCCTCGTTCAGCGCAAGCGCCTCGTCGAGCCGGCTCTGCTGACGCAGCGCGATCGAGAGGTTGTCCATGCGCTCCGCGGCCGAGAGGTCGGGTTCTTTGCCTGTGCCCAGCGAGGCTCGAGCACTCTTCTCCGCTTCTTCGTACGACCCGTCCGCAAGCAACGCCGCGGCCAAGTTGTTGTGGGCATCGAGGGTGCGGGGGTGGCTGGGTCCGAGTCCGTCCTGTCGTGCTGCCAGGATCTCCTTTGCGATGCGCAAGGACTCCTTGTGACGGCCGAGGCGGTCGTAGGTCCGCAGGAGAACCTCTTGGACATCTTGCGTGTTGATGCTGTACGCGCCGTACTCGGACTCGAAGGTGGCGAGTATGGGCTCCGCGAGTTCTGCCGCCACGCGATAGTTTCCGGCGGTCAACTCCAGCCGGGCCCGCATCAGGTCGAGTCGTGCCTGAAGCAATGGTTCCTCGGTTGGATCGATCAGGAGCTGGGCGTGCCGCGCCCACATGCGTCCGGTGGGCGCGTCGGCCAGGCCTTGGCCGTGTGCGGTGACCAGGCTTTGAGCGGCAGCAGCAGCGACCGTGTCGAGCGACAAGCGGTGGGCTTCGAAGTAGGCATCTTCCACGGTGGCCGCGCCTTCGCTGAGGCGTTTGAGTTTGAGCAGGGCCTCACCGAGTTCCAGCCGCGCCGCAGCGGCGATGTGACGCTCGTCGGCCTCGATCGCGGCCGTGATCAGTCCGCTCTGGTGCGAAACCGCGTCTTCGAGGCGCCCGGCTCTCGCCAACGCTCGACCGAAGTCGAGGTCTTCGTGCAGGCTCTGCTGGCGTGCGCGTGCCTCAGGGTCGGTGGGGATCGGGGGAGCGCTGCGAAGCCAGCGCTCGTCGACGCAGAGTTGGGTGTCGAGCTCCGTGAGCTCGACCGCGCGCTGGATGATTCCGGGGTCCGGAGTGGACAGCATTTCCACCGCGTTGTGGACCCGGCGCTTGCGCGATTCGAAACAAGCGTCTTGGATGTCGCGTACGCCGGGATCGAGGGCCGCACGCGAGAGACAGCTCGACATCCGTAGCGACGCCCAGCGCTGGGTTTGTGCGTCGAGCTGGGGTTCGGCGCGCGACCAGGAGCTGCCCGCGTAAGCCAGAGGGCTGCGTGCGAACGCCGCGGACACCTGTTGTCGCTGCGAGTCGCCCCAGACCTCCTCGAGGACCGCGGCCTCGCTCGCACAGCCCGACTTCAGGCGCTGGTCTTGGTACAGCCCAACGCCGTACACCGCCGCGGCTGCGAGCGCGATGCCCCCGATGCCGGCGGCGAGCCAACGCTTCCTGGATGGGTTGTCGTGCAACGCGTCGAGAAGGGACGCCATGTCGGGCCAACGCGCGGACGGATCCGCTTGGAGTCCGCGGACGACGGCGTCGCGTACCCATCGCGGGACCCCGTCGCCCGGCGGTGCGGATCGGATCTCCCCGTAGGTCGCGGCGGTGAGAATCTCGGGGAGGGTCTTCCCGGCGAAGGGACGTTCGCCGTAGAGCGCTTCGTACAGGGTGACGCAGAAGCTGAACTGGTCCGCGTGCCCGTCGGCAATCCCACGGTGTTGCTCGGGGGCCATGTACGCGGGCGTACCCATCACCGCGCCGGTCCGCGTCAGCGCGTTGAGATCGACCGAGGCCGCCAGCGAAGAACTCGTCGAGGTCTCGAGGTACGGGACGTCGAGCGGAGTCGAGGGCACGGTCGCGAGGCCAAAGTCCGTCACCACCACACGCTGCGTAGGTTCGGACCCACAGAGCATGACGTTGTCGGGTTTGAAGTCCCGGTGCGTCATGTCTGTGGCATGGGCCGCCATGAGCCCGTGCCCCGCGGCGCTGAGCACCTCGATGACCTCGGGCCATCGATGGGGTCCGTTGGCGATCCATGCCCGGAGCGTGATGCCATCGAGGTACTCCATCGCCAAGAACACCCGGCCTTCGTGCTCGCCAACGTCGTGCACGGTCACAACGTTGTTGTGGCTGAGCTTCGCCAAAGCCTGAGCTTCTCGGATCAGGCGGGCGCGACTCCTGGAAGCTTTCGAGTCTCCGTCCCCACCGCCGCGTGGGCTGAGGAGCTTGAGTGCGATGCGGCGGTCGAGCTCTGGGTCGTATGCGGAGTAGACGACGCCCATGCCACCCGCACCGAGCTCCTCGACGACGACGTAGCGGCCGACCACCTCGCCGCGCGCGAGCCGACGCGGGTCTGAGGGACGGGTGCCGGTCGCCTGCGATCCGTGCACACTGCCAAGCTCGGTCTCGTCCACCTGGGCAAGAGACTACCGCAGGCGCCTGAGCGGACCGCGAAGACTCGGACTGCGTTTTTTGCCACAGGTGGTCAAGTGTGCCCCGGACCTACGCCTGGTACCGTGGACGAAGCATGGCCCTGCCCAACTTTGCCAAGATGTGGTCGGCGTATCCGACCGGAACTTCAGACGAGGTCAAGCGGAGGATTGGTGGTGGTGTCAACGGTGACTGGGTCACCAACACCTGCGTGATTCGAGTCAGCCACAGCTTCAACGAAGCGGGCGTCCCAATCCCCAACAACCATCCCGGTCTCACCACCACGTTCGGGGCGAACAAGAAGCGCTACGCATTCCGAGTGACCGAGTTCAAGCGGTATCTCGAGACGCAGTATGGTGCGCCGGATGTTCGTGGCACGGGCCGCAGCGCGGTGCAGGGGCGCAAGGGCCTCATCATGTTCGACGTTCGCGGCTGGTCCGATGCCACCGGTCACTTCGACCTGTGGGACGGATCGAAGTGCGCAGGCTCGGAGTACTTCAACGAAGCCCACGCGATCTATCTTTGGAACGCGTCCTAGTGACTCGGCTCAAGCGCACGGTCATCGCCTCCACGCTCCTCGCGGTGCTCGGCTGCCATTCGCAGCCGGGCCCGATCGCGGAGGCGTCGGATCCACCGGCGGCCGAACCCGCGGCGCCTTCGGCAGAGGCAGAGGCAGAGGCAGAGGCAGAGGCAGAGGCTGACGCAGAGGTGTCCGGGAACTGCACGCCCCTGGTCGAGCCGGAGGTCGCCGCGGAGGCGTACGCCCGAGGGCAGGCCCAGATCGAGGCGAGTCGCGACGGCGAGCACGTCCTGTCGGGGCCCTTCGAGGATGGCGTCGAGGTGCTGAAAGTGGCAGCGACGAACGGGAGCTTGAAAGCGCAGTCGCTGTATGGCCGCGTGCTGTTCGGGGCCCGATTCTCGAACGCCGCGCCGAGCGACGAGGACAAGGACGACTACGTGTCCGCGATCGCCTTCCTTCGCATCGCTGCGAAGGCGGGAGATGAGGACGCGGTCGGCTATCTGCCGGGCCTGTTGCTCGAGCCCGGGGCGCCGGCCGAGATGCCCTTGGACAGCCTGCCCGCGGGGTGGGTCGAAGAGGCATTCGAGACGGCCGACGCTTGGATCGAATGCCACGGCCTGCCCTCCACACCGCAGTAGCGGGGGCACGCGGCGGCGCGGTGGCTACTCAAACAACGTCTTGTACTGTCCGTAGCCCTCGTCTTCGAGCTTCTCCGCTGGGATGAAGCGCATCGACGCCGAGTTGATGCAGTAACGAAGCCCGGTGGATTCGCGAGGACCGTCGGGGAAGACGTGACCGAGGTGGCTGTCGGCATGTTTGGACCGGACCTCGGTCCGCATCATGCCGTGGGTGCTGTCGCGGACTTCGGCCACACCGTCCATGCCGTCGATCGGCTTGGTGAAGCTGGGCCAGCCGGAGCCGGAGTCGAACTTGTCGGTGGACGAGAACAAAGGCTCGCCGCTGACGATGTCGACGTAGATGCCCGCCTCCTTGTGGTTCCAAAACTCGTTGCGGAACGGTGGCTCCGTACCGCAGGACTGGGTCACGGCGCGCTGCTCGGCGGTGAGGTTGGCCAGGGCTTCGGGGGTCTTTTCGTAGGTCTTGGACATGGTGGCCTTTCTTCGGGCGGCGCGGCTCGGGCGGCGAGGAGCCGAGGCCGCGACCCGATGGAGTCTGGCTCCCGCAGCGGAGTCCGGCAATCGCAGCCGGGGCTGCGCCTCTGACAAGCTCGGACCCAAAGCTTGGGGCTACTTTGGCACAGCGCAACCCCTCAGTGGACCACGCAGCGGAGGTCTGGTTGTGCGGGGGCGGGTAGAGCCGAAACAAGCCGCCCACGGGCAGAGCGGGAGCGCGGCGAATCAGGCGCAGGATCAACGATCACCCGTTCGTCGGAGCCGCAGACGGAGCGCGCAGACGCCTTTGTGGGGTTCGCCTCCCTCGACCGAGCAGGGCGCTGGCAGATCGCGCGATCGCCAACACCGAGGGATGCTGAATCCGCCGTTCGACGCTGATGGCATAGTAGCGCTCGAAGACCCCGTCGCAGACGCCGATCGGCTCGACTTGGTACGCGGTGCGGAGATCGGACTCGGCCACCATCGGAGCAGCGAAGGCTCCCAGCCCGCTGTGCGCGAACGCCTTGAGCAGCGCGCTATCGTCGAACTCTGCGACGAACCGCGGCGAGACTTGGTGACGCCCAAACCAGTGTTCGACCGAGCGGCGCATCATCGTGTTCTTCGCCGGGAGGAGGAACGGTCGGTCCTGTAGCGAGGCCGGGAACTTCTTGCGCAGCGCATTCGCGTCGGCATCGGGTACGAAGATGCCGACGGCCGACTCGCCCAGCGGGTGGTCGTAGGCGCGGACGTTGTAGTGCGGGGCGATGGGCGCGTCGGAGATCACCACATCGACGGAGTGGACCGACAGGTCACCCAGCAGTCGAGCCAGCGAAGCCTGCCGCACCTCAAGGTAGGGCGGATCGGGGACCGACAACGCGGGCTGCAGCAGCTCGTACGCCACGAGTTTGGGCAGCGCGTCGACAATGCCGGCCACGAGCTTCGTCGGTCGCGTCGGGTCATCGCTGTGCAGCGTCGCCGCGAGTTCTTCTCCGAGGGTGAAGATGTCCTCGGCATACGAGAACACCCGCTGACCAAGAGGCGTGAGCCACAGGCCGCGACGTCCACGAATGAGCAGGTCACCGCCGCAGCGCGCTTCGAGTTCACGGATCTGGCCGCTGACCGTCGGCTGCGTCAACCGCAGGTGGCGGGCTGCGGCGCTGATGCTGCCCTGCTTGGCCGCCGTCCAAAAGTAGAGCAGGTGGTGGTAGTTGAGCCAATGGGGCGCGGGCGCAGTCATGACCCGGTCGCCACGATCTCTTCGTCGGCCGTCACAGAAGCCCAACTGCCATCGCCGACGTAACGATGCCTGATCGCGCCCGCGTCAGACATGCAGAACAGGTGCATCCACCCGCCCTCAAACAACGCGCAGAGGTCGGGGTTGCGGCGCAGGATGGTCGTGATCGCGTCGCGCGGCGCTTCGATGATCGCGTGCAGACGAACGGGCTCGTGCATGGCCTCCTCACCGTCGTGCACCGATTGCATGGGCAGGCCCACCCGCAGGTCTCCACAACTCCCTTCGACAACCCCGAGGTCGCCGACAACGTTGTGCAACGTCTTGTCTCCGCTCCCCAACGCAGGCTCGACGCTCGAGGCGTAGTACTGGAGGTTGATCCACGCACCGACCACGAGCGGCGCGGTCATCAGCGACTCCAACACGGCAAACCCCTCATCGTCGCGCCAGGCGTACGAATGTAGGAAGGCGCGTCCCTCGAGGTCCATGCCTCGGGTGCGCTGTCGCGGCGCAATGATGAAGCTCGCGCACCCTGCGAGCCCCCACTCGGGCCGCACCTCGGACCAGTCGGAGCTTCGCCGCCTTGCATCGGCGAGCTTGCCCGCGGAGGGAGTGCCGTCGCCGAGCTTTGCCAAGCGCTCCAGGCGACACCGATCGCCCGCCACGCCAAGCGCTTTGCGGAGATGGCCAAGCTCGCGCTTGTGGCTGGCGGGCACCTCGTCCATGTCGAGTACCTCGACGACGTCGGTCACCGTTTCATGCACGCCCGCCAGGAAGAGCGTCTCGGTGGGGACTGAGACCCCGCGTTCCTCGAGTCGCGCGCGAATCTCGGGGTCGTTCAGCGCAGCTGTCACCACCCGAGCGTTGGGACCTCCGCTGTGCCCCCCGCAGGCGCCACAGTCCAGCCCGCTGGCGTAGGGGTTGTTGCGGGTCGACGATGCGTGCCCGCACAACAGGACCAGCCGGGCGAAGTTTCGCGTCAGCGACATCGCTCGCAGCACGCCCTCCGCAAGATCCACTCGACTCTCCAAGGACACGCCGTCCAGCTCGGCACGCGAATGCAAGGTGGGTGCGGGGCGCAGGCCAAGAGCATCGCGGACGAGGTCGACCGCATGCACGAGTCCAAGCGTCTCGACGAAGCCGAGCGACGCCAACCCCGTGGACTTGAAGGTGTCGAGCGTCTCGGCCCACCACCCGTTGCGGGGCACGCTTGCATCGGATGCCTGACACGAAGGGGTGATGAGTGCCGGACAATGGGGCAGCCCATCGTTGCGGTCGGGGGATACGACCTCGATCGCCGCACCGAAGAATCCCGCGACGCCGATCGTGTCGATCGCCAGGGTCGGATCCGCCGACTCCAGGCTCCGCCGAAATCGCTCGGAGCGAACGTCGATGCAGAACGCGGCTTGCACGTCGCAGGGCGCGGACGTGGGTGTCCGACGACTCGGAGCGAGCCGACGCAACAGCGAGCGCGTGGCCGACCTCTCGTAGGCATCGTGAAGCAGGAGGTCGACCTGCAGATCGGCGTCATGCCGTACCTGAACGACAAAGCTGGCGCGGCGCCGGGCCCATTGGCGGCGCATCTCGGGGTCGCCCAGTCCTTGCAGCACCGCGGCTTCGTACGCGAGCAGGATGCAGAGCAGCTGGGTCAGATCGCTCGTGGCCGACAGACCTCCCTCGGCATGCCACGCGCGGTAGCGTGCGTGTCCCGCCCAACCGCGGACATGCACGAGCACACAGTGGAAGTAGCGCTCGAGGCCAGCGAGGCTGAGGTCGGCAATGCCCAGGACATTCAGGCATCGATGCGCCGCGACGAGTGGTTCGTCCCCTAGCTCTGACACAAACGCGGTGAAACCAGCGAGCCCGCGGAGCGCCCCAGTTCGGTCTTGCAGGGCCTGCGCGCGCCAGTGTGCGAAGGGGCTGCCCTCACCCGGTCCTGCGTGGGCGAAGTATCCCTCGGCCCACTCGCAGACGGAGTCCACCACAAAGGACGTCCAATCGTCGCCGTGCAGCTCGGTCGCCAGCTCGGCTACACACCGCAGTGCGCGCACGTCTTTGGCCGAGAGCGTTGCCTGATGCCCGAGCGCTCTCCCATCACCCGCGAACGCCGAGCCCTCGGGGGCAAGCTTGGCTGCGGCATCCAGGTCCGCACGCTCGATCCGTCCCTCGCGAATCGCCTTGGCGTAGAAGGCACGCGGCATGACGGTTCGGATGCCCTCGATTCGCGCGAGACGATGCGCTGTTTCACCGAAGCCCTCGTGCAGATGACCGACGAAAGGGTTGACCGCGACAAAGTCGCGCAACGGCCACAGCGGGGGGATGCGGCCAGCGGCTGTCGTCATCGCATCGATCATGCGCGTCTCGTTGGCAACCGCGCGCACGGGGGGGATCGTGTCTCGAAGATCGGTGGACATCGTAGTGCCGGAGATTCGCTACCGCGAGGAGGAGGTCGAAGAGGGAGTGCCGGGGCGTGGGCTTGAGAGGAGCCGGTCAAAAAGAACGTTGAAGTACAAGCCGCGGCGCAAGGCGACGCTTCGGTCCAAGCTGCGGAATGAGCCGAACCGAGCCGCCCACTGCACGAACGCGATGGCGACGAAGCCCAGTAGGACGAGTGCGCCAAGCGAAAACAGCTCGGCGGGAAGCGCCGTCAGCGACGCGAGCGTGGTTCCGTAGAACGACATCGCGGCGTGCTGAAGTCCGAAGTACAGCGCCGAGAGACCCACCGTTGCAGCCGCAGCCGCCGCGACGTGACCGGGTCGGTGCACGGTCGCGGCGAAGCTCATCGCCAACCCCAGGACGACCGTGGTTCCCAGCACGAAGAACCCGGGCTCATGATTCGGCGAGAATCCGAGTGCGGCCCCGGTCGCCAGGAACAACGCACCCACGCCCACACAGGACCCGACCAGCCACGCTAGGCTTCGCGGAGCACGGTTTGCGCGCTGAGCGAGCGGTCGGCGGATGCCACCTAACGAGAGAAACGCGTGCGCTTTGTAGACCGAGTGAGCCACGAGGTGCAGCGCCGCAGCCGAGAACGCTCCGAGCCCGCACTGCAGCAACATGAACCCCATTTGCGCGATGGTGGAGTAGGCGAGCTTGGTCTTGACCCGCTTCTGCGTACCCATGACAGCTACGCCGAACACCGCCGTCGCACCGCCGACCACGATCATCGTGCTCATCGCCGCAGGGGTCGAAGCCACGACATCCGAGAAGCGCAGGACGATGAAGCCCCCCGCATTCACGAGTCCGGCGTGAAGCAGAGCCGAGACCGGCGTGGGTGTCTCCATCACGTCGAGAAGCCAGCCATGCAGAGGTACCTGCGCCGACTTGAGGCAGGCAGCGAGCACCAGCAGAACGGCCGCGGCATGGGCAGACGGGGGGACGGACACGGCGGCTCGCGCTGCGATCTCGGTGATGTCCGCCGTGCCGAACGCAGCCCACAACAGCGCACCCGCGCCGATTAGACTGACGTCGCCCAGACGCGCGACCACGTACTTTTTGCGGGCCGCCAGCCGAGCTCGGGGCCGCTCGCGGTAGAACAACAAAAGTCGGTGAAGGGCAAAGCTCGTGGCCACCCAAGCCAGGCCAAGCTGCGCGAGGTTGCCGGCGAGGACAAAGAGGCTGACGCCAGCAAGCGTCAGGTTGAGGTCGCGAACGAAGGCTCCGCGCCGAGGGTTTCCGCCGAGGTACCGCGAGGAGTAGCGGAGGACGACCGCGCCCACGCCAGCGATGACGGCCAGCAGCGACGTGCTCAGCGCATCGAGCTGGAGCTGCAGGCCCCACCCCTGAACCCCCAGCAGCGCGCTGGTGATGTCGCCGTGTAGCCAGGTTCCCAGCACCGCGAACGCCGCAAGAGCGAACGATAGGGGCCCGCCCACCCTCGAAAGCCAATGGAGCGAGGCGGGGCGGATCTGCTGCGATGCGCCCGCTAAACCAAGGTGCAGGACCGGAACGGCCGCTGCGGAACTGAGGAGCGCGATGGCGAACATGAGCGTGTTCGTTGAACTAGCGGAGCGCTCCACATCTGTAAAATAGAAATATTATCTTGAAACGTTCTGTTCTGGTTAACGATGGGCCGTCTTTCAAGGGGTCGTCTCCGCGGAGGTGCACAAGCTCAAGCGCGATCCGGGTCATGCGTTGTTCGAACGTGGCATCACCCAAACCCACCGACTCGGCGACTCGGCGACCCGGCGCTCTCCGCCTGAGACATCGGAATTTCCTATATCTCGGTCGGGGGATGGCACCTACCGCTGATGCCCGGCGGCCTCTAGGGTTGGGTCGCAAGCTCGAAGAGAGCGTCCCGTGTCGCCGAAAAACATCCGCAACTTTTTCTCCTCCCATCTCATCGAGCCCTCCCCCGTCACGTGCGAACTCTCGCGGCTCATCTTTCGCAAGGACCGTCGGGCGAGCGAGATGTTTCAGCCCGCGTGCAGAATGGCCTGATGCCACAGACGGAGCGGATCCCAGACGTGTTGTCGTACTCCATCACGCACTTGCGGCAACTCGAGGCCGAGAGCATTCACTGTATGCGAGAGGTCGCCGCCGAGTTCGACAACCCGGTGATGTTGTACTCGGTCGGCAAGGACTCGTCGGTCATGCTACATCTGGCGCGCAAGGCCTTCCATCCTGCGAAGCCGCCTTTCCCGTTGATGCACATCGACAGCACGTGGGAGTTCACGGCCATGCGAGCGTTTCGCGATGGGTACATCGCGAAGGAACTGGGCCTCGACGTTATCGTGCACATCAACGAAGCGGGGCAGGCCGACGGCATCAGTCCGTTTGTGCACGGTTCGGCCGTACACACCAACGTGATGCGGACGACAGCACTTCGTCAAGCGCTGGACCGACATCGCTTCGACGCTGCGTTTGGCGGCGCGCGTCGGGACGAGGAAAAGTCCCGCGCGAAGGAGCGCATCTTCTCATTCCGAGACGTGAACCACCGCTGGGATCCGAAAAACCAGCGGCCCGAGCTTTGGAACATCTACAACGCGCGCGTCAAAAAGGAGGAGAGCATCCGCGTGTTCCCGCTGTCGAACTGGACGGAGCTGGATATCTGGCAGTACATCCACAAAGAAGCCATCTCTCTCGTTCCTCTGTACTTCGCCGCGAAGCGCCCCGTTGTCGAACGGGACGGCGTGCTCATCATGGTGGACGACGACCGGATGCCGCTGGAAGAAGGAGAGGTCCCGCAAAACAGGATGGTTCGCTTCCGAACCCTGGGCTGCTATCCGCTGACCGGAGCGGTCGAGTCCGACGCGTCAACCGTGCCCGCCATCATCCAAGAGATGCTCCTCACCACCCAGTCTGAACGTCAAGGGCGAGTCACCGATCAGGACGCCCACGACTCGATGGAGGACAAGAAGAAAGAAGGCTACTTCTGAGGCACCCAGCCCTCGCGGGCCCACACCGTCCTGGACTACAGCGTTGGCGACACCGCCAGGAGCGAAAAGGGCGAGCGTGACGTCGTGTCGAGGTTCACCACGGGCTGCGAAACGCCTCGCTCCCGATCAGTACGGGTTCATCGGGATCAACACGCCCGCCTCCGCCCCCACCGTGTCCGCCTCGACGCTGGCGGTGACGCTCGGCTCCAGCGACACGGTGTCGCCGGCCTGGAGTCGCCAAAGCGGCAGCGCTTGATAGGTCAGTGGAGTGCCGGGCTGGCACACCTGAGGCGTGCCGACCCCCTCGACCACGTAGACGAAGCCCTCACCGTAGACCGTTGCCTGCCCGCTCGGTCCGATCAGCAGAGCCGTGCCTTCGTCCACGCCCACCGCCCTTGGCTCCGTCGCGGTCTCATCTTGGACGAGGCGGCCGAGGAAGCCGACGATGCGACCCATGCGGTCCCGCTCGTAGAAGTGGGAGTCGGTGATGACGCGCTCGAGGCCGGCGAATGCGAACGGACCAGCGTCGAGCTCCATGAACTGGTTGTAGGGGTCCTCGAGCACTTCTTCGGGGTAGACGGTGCCTTGGTAGGCGGCAAAGACGTGGCCACCTAGGATCGCCAGCCCCGCGCTCGTTCCACCCACCACGCCGCCGGCTTCATGCACCGCCTGCACGGCGTCGGCCAGGGCCGAGTTGGCGTAGAACGTCATGTAGTCCGCCTGATCACCGCCCGCGAACCACACCATCTCGGCTGCGCCGACGCGGCAGGCCACGTAGGGGTCCTGGGCGAGCGCCGCGGTGTCCACGAGCAGCGTCTCGACCGAGTCGACGCCGCCAAGTTCGGAGAACAAGTAGTCATTGTAGCCGTCGGTGCCCGAAGCTCGCACGACCACAACGTCGCCACCGCCGGCGAAGGCGAGTGCGGCCTCGAGGGCCGTGTTCACGTCGGGGCCGCCGCCCATCATCAACAGCGCAGGTCCGCTGGGCCTCGCGGCAGCATCTTCGTCATTGCCGACCTGCCAACGGGTGAGCGCCCCGGGTGCCGCAGGGCAGATGATCGGGTCCACGCCGCCCGTGGTCGCGTCGTCCGAACCTTCGCCGGAGGTGCCGGAGGCTTCCGCGTCGTAGGTACTGCCCGCGGCGGAGCTGCTCGAGGGGTTTGGCCTCGGCTCGCTCGTGCTGGAGCCAGTTTCGACCGTGGACGTGAAGCCAGTCGGCTCCATCGAGGCGTCGCCGGTGAACGCGTCGGTCGTCGTTTCGAGCTGCCCGCTGCTGCTGCTGCTGGCCGCGCTCGAGTTGTCGGAGCCGCACGCCGCCAAGAGCAGCGCCAGGGCGAGGGGGACGGGCGCTTGGCGCACGAGAGCGGACCAGGGGGCCATGGTGGGGAGCATACGAGTTGGTGCGGTCTTTTGCGTCTGCCCCGAGCGCACCCCTCGTGCACGCCTGGATCGAAGCGTGTTGCTCTTGACACGTTCGGCAACAGGCGGTGCTCTCCTTGAGAGTTCTCCACATGAGGGCGAACATCTCTGTGTTGAGTAAGAGACCAATCACCGCCCACGGGTCGAGGCGACACACCTCACTGCGTTTCGCGGCATGGGTCGGAGCGATCTCGTGCTCCACCTCGCTTGCGTCGCTCGCCCACGCCGAGGTCACCACGGTGGCCGAGCTGGTCGACGCGGTCACCAACGGCGCCCCCGGGGACATCGTCGAGCTCGCGCCGGGGACGTACGAGATCGACGAGCCGCTCCGCCCTCCGCCTGGCATGCAGATCCAGGGCGCTGGCGTGGGCCTGACGATCCTCCAAAATGCTCCCGGGTGGGCGCCCGGCAACGCAGGTCTCGACCAAGACGAAGGCGCCACTGCGGGTGCGATCGATTGTGACAACTACCTGTTCGATCTCGGCAGCGACAGCGTCGACGTGGTGATCTCGGACATGACGCTGACCGGACCCATGCTCCACGGCGGAATCTGTGGGTTCGGGATGAGCGGCCTCGAACTCGCGCGGCTCGAATTCACGACCTTCCTGTGGGCTGGGCTGCGCGCGTTCATCATGGAGGGCGCGCTGATCTACGACAATCAGTTCTTCGATGCCGGGGGCAAGTCGAACATCACGAGCGGCTCGTCGGGCGGCGCGCTGTTCCTCACCTACACCAGCAACTCCGAGATCTACGATAACCACTTCGCGCGCAGCGAGGGGAACGACGGCTACGGCGTCAAGGGCCGGGAGGCCCGCAGCGTACGGATCCACCACAACACGATCGCGACCAACTTCGCGATCGAGCTGCCCTTCGAGAACGACCACTTCGTAGAGATCGATCATAACTATCTCGGCGGTACGATCTCGATCCCCAAGTTTGGCGGAGGCGGCTTCCCGAAGGGAGGCTACACGTTCCACGTCCACCACAACTACTTCGTCACGTCCTACGCGCTGGAGTACCAGCGCAATGGCATCGAGATCGATCACAACTTGTTCGATTTTTCGACCGACGCCGACGGCGGTAACTTGATCTCGAGCTTCGATTCCGTACCAGCCGTGGGAGGCACGAAGATGCATGACAATCTCATCAGCAACCCCGGGCGCGGGCTCTACTGGAACGAGGGGGTCTACGATGACTTTGCGTTCTACAACAACCACGTGCGGGGAACGACGACCGTGACCCCGCGCACCGAGGGGCTGTTCGAGTTCCGCCCCGAACGCGACGGCACCGCCACGGACTGGGACAGCATCGTGCTGCGTGACAACATCATCGAGCTCACGGGTACCTTCCGTCCCCTCATGCGCAACGCGCAGAGCTACGCGGCCGCCATCGAGAACAACACGCTGGTCGGGGTGAGTGATGACGACGCCTACGCCAACCCGGACAGCGGACAGCCACGAGGGCCGCTCGAGCCGCTTTGCATGCGGCTTGGGGCGCACGAAGAGTGGACCGTCGACGGTTGGACCGTCTCGGAGACCCCGCGCCCGGTGCCAGCGGGCGAGTGTGGCGAGATCGAGCCAGGCGGCAGCGGCGGGAGCAGCGGCAGCGGTAGCAGCGGGAGCAGCAGCGACGGCCCGCCGGACGACGATACGACCACCACGGCTGGCGGCGAGAGCGGTCTCGAAGCAAGCGCGGGGAGCACGGGCGGCGGCGCGTCTTCGGAGGCGACCGAGAACTCGGCCGCCGCCGACGAGGACGGCGGCTGCGCGTGCCGCAGCACGTCCCGCGACCCGTCGGGATCCGCGGCCGTGCTGCTGGTGATGCTCGGTTTATGGGGAACGCGCCGCCGCCAGCTGGACCCGACGCGCGCGGCGACTCGAGCGGTCACGCCTGGCGTTCCTCCAATTTCGGGACCCGCGGATACAGTCGCGAACAGCCTGCGACGCTGAGGAGGCGGGTCGAGCCGAGATCTTGCCCGGCTTCTAGCCGCCCAGACCGAATCGCTGCGGCCTGCTACGAACACCTCATCAGCGGCACCCCAGCCTACTCCTGCTCGTCTGGGGTGGGGGACCACTCGATCCGGCGGAACACGGCGAGAAGCTTCTCGCCGCGCAGCGGATTGGTCTCGTGAATCCATGCGATCCGCCCCCGAAGGTGGGCGCGAAAGTCGGGAACGTCGTGTCGGTTCTGGGACGCATGCCCGTGGTGCAGGCAGTTGTGGAGGATCGCGCGCATCAGGTCGTAGCTGTCTCGCCGAACCTGTGGCCGCTCGTTGACCACCAGGCCTGCGAGCTGTTGTGCTCCGGCCCGCGACATTACGCGTGTCTTGCGGTGCCGGATGGCGAACCCCTCGTCCGCAACGATGGCTCCGATTCGTGCCAAGAAGGATCGAATCCACGCTTGGCCTCGACGCTCACCCGAAAAAGCGAGGTCATCTGCGTAGCGCGTGTAGCGGTAGGCCACAGAGTCCGCTAGACCGGCCAGGCGTCGATCGAGTCGTCGGGCGACGATGTTGCTGAGCGGAGGCGATGTCGGAGCACCCTGCGGCAGGTGGGAGAGCTGCAGTCGCTTCATCGAATCGAAGCGCTCGGCGGTGCTCATCCCGGCGCGTGGATGGTCTCGCACAACGGGGTTGGGCACATCGCTGCACACGAGATGGGTCAGGCAGCGCGCCGCGCTGTGGCTCCATCCCGCACCTTGGAAGACGCCCATCACCGCTCGAGATTGCACGGAGGCAAAGAAGTCCTCCAGGTCGAGGCGCAGCACCAGCGGTTGTGCGGCGTGGGGCTCGGCGTACGTCTTCGCCGAGCGTCCCGCCACGAAGCCGTGCGCGTGGGGGCCGGGAGGCACCGCGGACAGGATACGAGACGCGATGGTTCGCTGCAGCTGCTTGAGCCGAGGCTTGGGCGTCTCGAGTAACCGATATCCTGCGGATCGCTTCTCTACCCACCGGTAGTGATAGTGGCGCAAGGGGCCTTCGGGCGCGCGGGCATTCATCCGACGCAGATCGCAAAACCAACCGAGTTCGGTGGCGCTCAGGCCGAGCAGCGATGCAAGGTCACCGACTGTCGCCTCCGTGGCGTGACTCGGACGGGAGAGCCGCCAGCGACGAATCTCCACGTGCTCCGCCCCGGAGGTCAGGCCTCGAAAGCTCGCTGTGCTCCGAATCCGTTCCGCAACCTCATCCAGGCTCGGCGCGACGAACGAGGCAAACGCGGCCGCGAGCTCGGGGACCAGTTCGGCCAGCCACGGAGGCTCGGATCGAAGCGTGGCGACGAGTCGCCGCCGCACTTCTTGAGCGTCCCAGGGACCCTCCACCAGCGAGGCCGCCAGCGCGCGACTCAGCGAGATCCGGTAGCGCTTTTGCTTCATCGAAGGTGATGGCGGCGAAGACCCCGACGAGACTCGGAATACGCGGCCAGGCGGTACGACTGTCGTACCAGAGGGCCGCGGGGCGAAGTGTTCGGCTCTTGTCGTAGCCCCGGGGTAACCACCGGAGAGACGGATCGACCGTCGACTCGGGACCTCGCCGCCATCGGCCCACGATATCCCGGTCTCTGGTTCTCCTCCAAACAAGATCGGAAGGCGGCCAGTCGAAATGGATGTTGCGGGTGAGCTTCGCGGTGCTCGGCCGCCGCCGCCAGCCTCTCCCGTCGGACAACTCCTGCTGTTCTCGGCATCACCCGCAGCGCCCTGAGTCTCGCTCTACCAGCGCATCGCTTCGCACCGCGCTCGTCTCGCCGCGCCCGGCACACTCGACTCGTTGTTGGGTATGAGCCTCGATGCCGTTGAGCAGCTCGGTCCGCCGCGCCGTGGAGAATTGGTCCACGACCTGCCGAGCCACGAAACGAGGAACCCACGGTGGGTCGTAGTAGGCCAGTGACATCAGCCGTTTCAGCCCCTCCTCATCACGCGGCAGGAGTACCTACGAACGCTACGGGGTGGCAGACGAGGATGGCGTGCAGCATGCCGCCGGTTGTTCATCGACCGAGAGTTGGAATGAGCCCGCAGGCGGATGCGACATGCGGGCGCGGCGGCGTTGCCCTGAGCTTCGTCGCCGTCGGTTTCCTCTGACGCTATCCTCAATCCGTGGCACATTATAACCATGTGGCTACGAATCGTGACACTCGTAGTCTCGGTCGGGGTCTGGATCGGGTGTCCACGGACCGGCCGCGCAAGCGAGCCGGCGAGCAGGTCACCTTCGAGCGACGGCGAGCCCAGCGCCGTGGTTCAGACCCTCCCCAATACCGCGCCCTTCGGACCGTCGCGCCGAGGCGAATGGCGCGTCGACGCCAACGTGCCGCAAGCGCCACCGGTTTGGGAGGACGTCTACGGTGCCGAAGAGCCTCCACCTGCACCCACGACACCGTACCGTCGCTACGCGGTCCACCCCTACGAAGAGGGCACCGGGGGCTACGTGTTGCGCGGATCGGTCGGCGCCGACGAACGCCCGCCCGGACGGCTGCACAGCGGGCAGCTCGCGGTCGAGGGTGGGCAGTCCGGACCTGCGCAAGGCCGGACCAGGCTCGCTTTGCGGTTCGCATTTTGGCGGCTGGGGTTCGACTCGAGCGTTGACGCTCATTTCACCGGTTCCGGCACTCAGCAAAGGCCCCTGCGCACCGCGCTGGTCATGGGAAGCACCAACGGACTGCTTGCGCCGGTGCTGCACCCAAAGCTGATGTGGTGGATCGGCACCGGGGTCAACTACGTAGCGCTGCCACCGGGGGTGCGGGTTGGACCCAACCTGACTTCGAGCATCGATGTGTTTCTCCGACGGCCTCTGGTGATCTCGGCGCGCGGTGATGTGGGGGTCATCGACGGCGAGCCCATGGTGGCCGGGCGCGCGAGCATCGGCTTCATGCTGAAGAACTTCGAGCTCTACGCTGGCTTCGACGTGAGACGACTCGGCGGCCTCCTCTTGCAGGGGCCGATGGTGGGGGCACGGGCATGGTTCTGACCGTTCGACAGCTGGCGAGGTTCCTGCTGACGACGTCGGCGTCGATGATGGCGTGCCACGTCGCGAAGCCGAACCAGCGTGGAGCTTCTCGTCCCGGCGCCGAGTTCCTCGCCGCTGCGTATCGCGAGTTCCACGCGCCCTGTCAGGATGGATCGGTCGAGGCGTGCGTGAACCTTGGGCGCGCAGGACTCGAGTACGGAGGCCTCAGCGCTGGCGTACCTTGGTTGATTGAAGCGTGCGATCTCGAAGCGCAAGCGTGCGTCGCCTTGGGCGATGCCGTCATCGGGCGACGGGCCAACGCCTCCGATCCACGCCTGGCCGCGCTCGCCTATCGAAGGGCCTGTGAAGCCGAACACGACGGCGCTTGTTACGAGCTGGCGGTTCTCTACTATCTCGGCCTGGGCGTCGAGGTCGACGATCCGCTCGCCGCCCGCCTGCACCACGCCGCATGCGACGGCGGTATCCCCGAGGGATGTGCCTACCTCGCGTTTCTCTACGATCGCGGGTTCGGTGTTCGGTCCAGCGCCGTCACCTCCGCGTACTACCGCGAGGTCGCATGCGATCGCGGCTACGAAGACATGTGCGACGGCCGCGAGGCCAACAGCGCGTTGGCCGAGGCCGCCGCCGCCCCTGAACCGACGCCGACACCGACACCGACACCGACACCGACGCCCGAGACCGTCGCTCCTGCGGTTGCCGAGCCCCCGCGAACGGAGTCCGCCCCCAAAATCCACTTCAAGCCGACCACCGCACCACCACCGTCGGCGGACTAACGAGTCACCGGCGACCTGGGTGTTGGGCCACCTCATCGGCCGCGGAGATCGGAACGACCCCCGTCTCAAGCGCCGCCGAAGCGGACAGTGTCGGTCGCGTCCGCCAGCGGCACCACCTCTGCTGTGCGCACGTGGACGAGCGCGTGTGACCGCCCTTCGGTTCGGTCCTCGCCCGATGCATCGGACCCTCCCAGAACCACGCCGAGGAGAGGCTCGAAGACAGCCGTCAAGCAGGTGCTGAAGCATGGAATGTCATCGCTTCAGCACTGCTACAACGACGGGCTTCGAACGAACCCGACACTCGTCGGAAAGGCGAGCTACGCGATCGTGATCGCGGTCGATGGAACGGTTCGCAGCGTCGAGGTCGAACATGACGCCTCGCTGTCGCGCGACGTCATCGAGTGCACAAAGGAGAAGATCCTCGGCTGGGTCTTCCCAATGAACGGGGCAACCACAGGCGCGGACGTTTCGTTCTCCGTCGTCTTCAGCGGATGACGCCGCCGGACACTGAGCGCGCCCCCTGGTTCCACGGAAGGCCGGTGCCATAGGAGTCCCAGTGGGGCCGCTGGCCCGCCCCGGTGCTCATCGGGAGCGGCCCTCTGCGCCTGGGTGGAGTGATCGTGCACCCCAAGAAGTAGGGCGAAGTCGTCCCCTGGCGGGTGGCTTCTGCGTCGATCCGGGCCCGTCGAGCGCGGCGCTCAAAGCCTGCAGAAGGCACGCTTTGATTCTCTTCGTGAAAGCGAGCGTAGGCGTCGAGCATGACCAGCGTCTTGTGGGCGAGGTCCGGATTTCCCGTGAGGCTCGCCAGGCAGTTCTGGGAGTGGGCCAGCTTCAGCACGACGTCCTCGCCATCGTCGTCCAGGAGCGTGTGCACGGGGCGGTTCGCGATGTTGTACTGCAGCCCGGCGGACTGCACGTAGTGGTGATACGTGACCATCCGCGGCGCAGGATTTTGTGATGGAGGGCCGGCCGGTGACGTCGAGCAGCCGAGCATCCCCACGAGGCTTACGAGTACAAGATTGGCGCGTCGCATCACTTCGGCCATGACCGCCGCTGTGCCGATCTATGGTTTTGGGGGCGGCTTTTTTCCCGATGCACAGGTCGCATCGATCCTGGGCAGCATGGGGCTGTTGGGTCGCGCGGTCCGCAGCGCGTCTGCGCGGCGCTTCGCGTCGGCGGGCCGCCCCTGGCCACACAGCGCGCCGACCCAGATCGCCGTGCGGAGGTCCGGCTGGGCTGGGCTTGGAAAGCGTCGTTCGTGCTCGGCGAGCAGCTCGAGCGCTCGCTTGGGCCGTTGGGTGCGCAGCGCCGCGTTGGCGGCCTGCAGAAGCTTGGTGTCCGCCGCCAGGTCGTACGCGGCCTCGGGCTGCACAGCAGCGTCCGGGACCACGCGTTCTCGGCGTTTTTGTGCCGCCGGCGGGGTGGGTTGCGCAGTCGGTGCTGGGGCGACGAAGGTCTCGGGACTCGCGGCAGGAGGGGGGAGCGTCTCAGGGGAAGCCTCGGCCGGCTCGCGGGCGGTCGCTGCAAGCGCGACCTGGGCCGCCGATGCGGGCGCGGGATCCCCGGGCGGGTCTTGACTGACCACGACCCCAACCGAAACCAGTGCCGCAGCAGCAAGCGCGACTGCGCCCACGACGAGCTTGGAACCACCCACCGCGCCAGAAGCGGTCAGTGTCGACTGAAGCAACATCCACCCGCTGGCCTTCGCTCTGGGACGATCTTGCTTGGCCGACTGCAGCGTCGCGTCCTGGGCGGCGACGGCGTGTTGAAATCGCTGCCGAAGGATGCGAACCCGGCCGTACACGGTGGGAAGCTTGCGACCCAGCGTGGCCGCGAGCTCTGGGCCGGTGAGTCCGTCGAGCTCTGAGAGCACAAACAGCTCGCGATCCCTTGGGGTGAGGGAGTCCAGAAACCGCTCGAGCGAGACCCTCGCGCTGACGTCCGATTCCAGATCGATGGCAGGCCTCACAAAGTCGGACGCCGCGGAATGACGCGACTCGCGCCGCCCTCGGCTCCGGCGGTAGTTGCTCGCGACGCGCCGCCCGATGCTGTACAGCCACGACTTGGGGCTCTGCCCATCGAACGCGGCTCGCCGGCGGTAGGCGACGATGAACGTGTCTTGCACCGCGTCGTCGGCCAGCATTGGGGTGACTCCAAAACGGCACACCGTTGCCCAGACGAAGCCGTAGTGCTCCTCGTAGAGGTCCTTGAAGTTGGCGACGCTCTGCATCGATGCACCCGCGCCATGTCCGACCACCGGGGGATCCATGTGCGGCCCTCAGAAAAAACCGATCTCCAGCCCCGCCAGCAGTCGGAGCGCCCCGGTGGCGGGGGTGTAGATCACGTCGTTGGCGAGTTGGAACTCGCTCCGCACCACGGCGCCCACGCCTTCCACCGCGAGGAAGAGGCCCAGCCGGTCGAACCTGCGGATGGCACCGGCGCTGATCATCGGACCCGCGCGAACGCCGGATTGGGTCGGTTGCCCCGGGTCGGGTCGAACGATCGTCGCGCCAACCTCCGCTCCCGCGCAGACTGGAAACCGCCACGTGTCGCCCCCGGGAAATCCGCAGCCCCGGACCAGGCCGACGATCGACTGCACCTGTGTGTCCCCGAGGCGCGCCGGGCCGGGACGCGGTGCAAGCCATGCCACGTCCGCCTCGAGGCGTGCCCATCGCCAGGTGAACCCCATGCCCGCCGCAATCCGGGCGGTTGCGCTGGGCGTGGATCCAAACTCCGGGCCGACGGACAGCGTCGCGAACAGCCGGCGGCGCTTCTTCGGAGCGGGAGGTTCGGTTGCAAGCTCAGCAGGCGGAGGCCCAGGCTCGGGCTCGATTTCGGTTTCGGGCGCCGGCTCAGGTTTGGGCGCCGGCTCAGGTTTGGGCGCCGGCTCAGGTTTGGGCGCCGGCTCAGGTTCGGGCGCAGGCGCAGGCGGGGGCGCAGGGTCGTGCAGCGCGGGCTCCAGCGCAAACGCAAACAGGGTCGCGGTGGCTTCCGCAAGGTCCTGGCAGCTCGCCCCGCCGAGCTTTCGGACGTCGGTGTAGCCATCGATCCGGGTCGTGAGCTCGAGCTGCCACGTGCCGCGGCTGGTGCGGGTGACCACCGCGTGCGCCTCCAACGTGCCCGTGCCGGTCGGCTCACTGAGCAGCAAGGCCTTGTAGAGCGCTTCGACCTCCGCCCCGCTGGGACATCCCTTGGGTGCGTCCCACACCAACTCGACCGCCGCAGGCGGGGCGGGAGGAGACAGTGGCGTGGGCGCCAACGCGAGGAAGCCGAACACGCGGCCTACAGCATAACCAGGTTTCTGGGGTCGGCGAACGCGGTGGGTTCAGCCGCCGGCCTGGGCATCGCACGCAAAGCCGTTGATGCACTGGTCGTCGCTCTCGCACACGCACACGCCGTCCGGATTGCAGGTGTCCAAAAGACAGGGCGTCCCGACGTCACAACGCTCGCGGCAGTAACCTTGGCCATCGGTGGTCTGGCCGCCGCAAGCGAAGCCCGTGCCCAGTGGTGCGCAGGGGTCGTCGGCTTGGCAGATGACGACGCATTGCGGAACCCCGTCGACGTCGTGGCACGTGGAGCCGGCCGTGAGGGATTCGCATTGCTCGTCGTTCTCACACGGCGCCGGGACGCACAGGCCGCCTGCGCACCCGAAGTTCGCGGGGAACTCGAGCGACGGGCAGGGGTCGATGCCCGCCGGGCAGCAGTCCGCCGCAAAGTTGCACTCGCGCCTGCAGGTTGGGAGCTCGGGTGCGTAGCTGGGCCCGGGCGCTCCGGTCGAGGACGAGCTCTCGCTCCCGGTCGAGCTGGAGCTCGAAGCCGCCACCGCCCCGCTGGAGCTTCCGGACGTGCTCGCCTCCGGTGAGGGCCCTCCGTCGCACGCGACACAGAACAGCAACAGGGCGCACCAAGCAGCTCGCATGCGGTGAGTCTACAGAAAGCTGGGGCCGATGGACTCCTCGGACGACCCCTCTTTCTAGAAGCGAGGGAGCGCGAGGAGGTGCTTGGTGTATCGACCCGCGGCGGCGGTGTGCAGGAACGGCGTGTGGTACTCGACCACCACGACCTCGACCTCGCGTCCTGCTTCGCAAACCGCAACCTGGCCCCCGTCTCGAATGAACCGGATGACGTCCAGTCGCGAGGCCTCTCCGGATTTTTTGACCGAGGGCTGCTGCCACCGGACCCGCTGGATGTGCTGGATCCCCTCGCCCCAGCACATGCGCACGGCTGTGATGTAAACCATCTTGGGTGTCTCCTTCGCGGCTTGATTGCCGTCTCAAGGGGGCCACTCCGCGCTGGGCAAGAGCTGAACGCTTCGAGCACGAAATTTGGTGTGCGGACCGTTCCCGCTGGGCCCGCTGGGCCCGGTCGCGTCCTACCGCCGCGTCGGTCCATTTTTTTGAGACAAATCGGGCCGAGGTTCCAACCACCGTTCCGTGAGGGGAGGAGGGAAGCGCGGCTTCACGACATGCTGTGTCCGTACCGGTGGTCACACGATCAACCAGAGCGGGGGTCGTGCTCACAACTTGTCGGGCCGGTGGGAATGGCGGTGGGAAGGGCTGGGGGATGTCGAACTGCACCACTAAACGAGGATCTGCGCTGCGTTGTTCGAACGCCCAGCGGGCCGCCTGGCGTCTTGAGCTGGTGCTGCTCACGTTCCTCGCCCCCTTGGGATGCACGGAGGACCCCCGGCGCACCGCCTCCGCGCCGGGTCTCGCCGACGACCGCGTCGTGGGCTCGACCGGAGCGTTCGAGTCGGAGGCCAGCAGTGGTGACCTCGAGTCGAGCTCGGAGGGTTCCACCGGTGACGATGCATCTCTCAACGCCTACCTCTACGGGCTGGGTCACCTGGCGATCGACGCGTTCCAGGCCAAGACCGAAACCAACTGCTCGTCGAACTGCTCCGCATCCGGAGCCGAGGGCGAGCTGTGGTGCGACTACGTTCACTACAGCGAAACGCGACACGAGTCGGACTTCGTAGCCCTGGACTACGACAGCCAAGACCTGTGGGTGGGCAACGTGGTGCGCGGCGCGTCCGCACTCGGGGGCCAGCTCATTCCTATTGCCCTCCCGCGTGCCCCCATCGTGCTTTCTACCGCGGCCCCCAACCTCGAGGGCAGCCCGGTTCGAGTGCTGGAAGACCCGCGGCTCTCCGCGTATCGCGAGGTTCACAAAGACTTCGTCGAGCATCTGCGGCCCGGTGGCAAGACGAAGGTCGCGTACTCCGAGGAGCGCGTACACAGTCTGAGCCAGGTTTCGGTCGAGGTCGGAACCAGCGCAGGCTTCCTGATCGGCAGCGTGTCGAACATGTTCGACTTCTCCAACCACGCGGAGAGCACGAAGATCCTCGTGCAGTTCTCGCAGGAGTACTACAGCGTCGAAGCCGACCCCGTGGCGACACCCGAGGACTTCTTCACCGAAGACGTCGAAGCGGCCGACTTCGATCCGCACGTGGAGCAGGACGGTCCGCCGATGTACATCCAGTCGATCGCGTACGGACGCAAGGTGCTCTTCTCCCTGGAGAGCCACTACACCGAATACGACGTCCGAACCGCTCTGCAGGCGTCCCTAGGACTCTTCGGGGTTGGCGCCAACGTCGAGGTGACGGACCACCACCGCAACGTGCTGGACTCCAGTAAGATCAAGGCCGTCATCCTCGGCGGAGACCCCGATGACGCGGTCAAAGTCGTCACGGGCTTCGAGGGCCTGGTGGAGTACATTCAGGACGGCGCCGAATACTCCGAGGACTCGCCCGGCGAACCCATCGCTTACAAGCTGTCCTACCTCGACAACGTAGACGCGGTCTCTGCCCTCACCGGGAACTATCAGGAGCGCCAGTGTCACGATCGGTTCGTCGATGTGCGTCCGGTGCTCGCACAGCTCGACTACCTCGGTGGTAACGACCCGGGGGTGATTCAGGTGACCGGTACCGTCGAAATGCGGGTTGCCCCCCCACTCGAGGCCGACCCTTGCCGACAGGACGCTCCAGACTGGACCAAGATCTGGGAGCGCAGCGGTGGAGGCATTGACGTGCCTGGAATCTGGGTCAACAACCAGCCCCCGATTCACACCGTTCTGGACTACGAGCTCGACGCGCTCCAGAACGACAACATCTGTCTCCGCGCGAGCCTCCGCGAGAAGGACGGCGGATGGTTCAACAGCGACGACCCGCTCGGCAACTCGACCCTCGGCCCCATTGTGGCCACCGACTGGGCGGGCGATCACTACTTCGAAGTTTCTGACCAAGGAACCGTCGGCTTGACGGTCCGCCTCTCTCTCGACTGAGACCTCGCCATGCAACAGCAACAAGACCGCCACATCGCTGCTCTCCTCATCACGATCCTTGTGGGTGGGGCCGCTTGCGACGCCGAGTTTACGCCGTCGCCGGCGATGAAGCCGCCAGTGTCCGGCGTCGCCGGGGGAACCACGGGGGACATGGACGACGACTCTACGGGGTCACAAGAATCGTCTGGGGAGGACTCGTCGTCGGGAGAACCGTTGGCCGACCACGATGCCTTGGACGCCTACATCTATGGGCTGGAACCGCTGGAGATCGAGCCCGAAGCGGGCAAGCACGAGATCGCTTGCGACCCGTTGACGATGGACTGCGTCGAGCCATGGGAACAAGACGGGCAGACCTGCGAGAAGATCTTCTACGCAGAGACCAAGCACACCGACTCGCTCCTCGCCGTCGATCCCGACGCGGGTGCCATGTGGCCCGGCGAGCTGCTACGCGCGACCGAGCTCGACCTGGGCTTCCTCTCCCCCTTGGGCTTGGAGCGAGCCGACGCGACATTTAGCGTTGCCCTGGACTCTCTGGTCGGCAGCCCGGTCGCAACAATGCAGCCGGCGTCGCGTTCCGCATACGTGCAAAAGATGCAGGAGATGCTGGACGAGGGAATCAGTGGGTCGACCGCCGCCAATATCGAGTTCAACACCCAGCAGATCTTCAGCCGCTCGCACTTCGCGATGAGCGTCGGAGTCGGGCTCTCGTGGGCCAACTATGTCGACTTTGATGCGATGTACAGCTTCACCGAGGACGCGCAGCAGAACAAGTTTCTCGTGGACTTTCATCAGTCCTACTACACGGTCGACCTGGATCCCCCGGCACGCCCCTCAAGCCTGTTCGACGAACATGTCGGCGTCGAAGACGTCTCCTTCACCATCGGCCCTGGCGAGCCGCCGATGTATGTGCAGTCGGTCACCTTTGGAAGGCGCGCGATCTTTGCGATCGAGAGCAATGCATCCTCGGAAACGGTCGAGTGGGCAATCCATGCCACCTTCTACGGTGTCGTCGACGGCGAGTACAACCAGGAGGCCCTGGACGTCCTCGAAAGCTCGACGATCAAGGTCATCATCATCGGCGGGGACGGAAACGCGGCGGTGCAGACGCTGTTGGGCGCCGCGCAGATGGCTGAGTACATTCTCGACGGCGGCAGCGTCTCCGCCGATTCACCCGGGAAGCCCCTCCGGTACCGAGTCGCATACCTCGACAACAAACCCGGTAAACTAGCGCTTACCGCGGTTTACCCCGAGATCCGCTGCCAATAGCCAGCAGCCCGGAGTGAATCCCGACACGACGTTTCACCTTGAGTGAGGAGCATTCCCCCTGCGGGGGGTGTGCTCCTTTGTGCTTGGTTTGGGGACGTTCAAGGCTCGAGCGATGTTGAGACCGTGACATTGGTCGAATGTGTTTTTTTGCACAAGTCTTCTGCTTGGCGGGAGTGGTTGTATGTGAGTATGTTGCATCGAGCGAGTCAAGTGGAGCGACTGATTGTGAAGTCTGAAATCCGAAACGTTCAGACGGTGGTCTCCCCAGCTGTTCATGGGTTTCTAGGCGACCTGTTGTCGTTGGGGGTACTTGTGCTTCCAGCTTGTGACGAAGGGACACAACGCGATTCGGGGGCAAATGCCGCTGCGGGACCCGGAGGGGCGGGGAAGGCCGACGACGCGAGCTCCGACGCGACTGTCGTCGACGAACAGACTTGCGAGGAGTACCTCGACGCTTTCGCCGTCTGCCGGGAGGAAGACCCCGAGACGGACTGTTTCGTCGAAATGGCGAGCGAGTGCGCGTTCTCGGACGCAGACAATACTTCGCCCGCGTGGTGCGACACGCTCGACGCCTCGGGGTATAGCGCCTGCACTTCGCAGGATGAGGACGAGGACAAAAGCGGCTACAGCTACTGCATCGACCGCCAGCTCTGGACCTGTCGAAAATCCGACCACTGCACGACTCTGCTGTGGTGGGCTCTCCCCAGCCTGGAGTTTGTGGACGGCGCAGCCAACGGAACGCTCCATTGGCAGGACTGCTACGACTCTGACACCGACGCGCTCATCCATCAGACCACGCCTTGGTTCTCCCCGGGCTACTCCTGCTGCGAGGGGCGCTACGGGCAACCGTAGGTGTCAGCCTCTCACTCTCTTCTCAGAACGAACGACTTATGAAAACTCAACTGCAAACCAGCGCCTCCATAAAACTCGGCTCCCTGCCGGGCGGAGAACGTGCGGAGAATGTGGCGTGCGGCGGCGGTGTTGAGGCTTCGCATCTGGAACGGCACGCCGGGCCAGCCAGGCAACGGGCTGCCTCGGCCTCGACGTCTGCTGTGACTGCGCGTCTGGCTTCACTCAAGCCATACGCGCTTTTGCTCGGCCTCGGGGTCGTGGCCTGCGGTGCGGAACCGTCCTCGTCCTCCTCCTCCTCCGAAGCAGCCTCGCCCTCCGGAGGCAAGGCGGACGTCTGGGTTCACGAGACCCGCATCGAGTGGTTCGACCTCGAGAGGCTGGAGTCGATCGACGAGGCGTACGACAGCGAGGGGGCTGTGGCGGCGGCGTCGTCCGTGGCCGCGGTGACCACGGTCGAGCGCGTGTCCGCTTGGGACGACCTGGACACCCCGCTCACCGAGGCTCGTCGGGTGTGCGAGGGGGAGGCGTTCGCCAACCAGCCTGCGCTTCGCTCCACGTCCACCGCGGTGCTGGTCGCCCCCGATCTCATCCTCACCGCGTGGCATTCGGTTCGCCGGACGCCGTGCGAGCAGCTCCGCTTCGTGTTCGGCTACCGCATGGAGGCGCCGGGCGACCCCGAGGACGTGCTGCGCGAGCTGGACCCCGAGCGCGACGTCTACGCCTGCAGCGAGATCGTGCTCCCCGCGTCGTTCGAGGAGGGCGAGTCCAGCTACGATGACGGCATCGACCTGGCCTTGGTGCGACTGGACCGTGAGGTGGCATCCGAGTACGCGGTGGCCCAGTTCGCGCCGTCGCCGCAAACGGTGGCGCGACCAGCCCAGATCTTGACGATGGGGCACCCGATGGGCATGCCGATGAAGATCGACCCCGGCTTCCTGCTCGCCGACGAGCCGGATTCGAACCTGTTCAACGTGGGCTCTGACCTGTTCGGCGGAAACTCCGGTGGGCCTATCTTCGACGCACAAAATCGAGTGATCGGGGTGGTCAAGGGCGGTCCGAACGACTTCGAGCAAGACGACGAGGCACAGTGCCAGCGACACGCCGTGCATCGAGATCGAACCAACAAGGGCTCTTGGGCGACGCCGATTCTTGAGCAGTACTGCGATGAGATCGACGACGGCCTGGAGGGGTGCTCTACGCGCTGATCCAGCAAATTTTCGTTTTCGGACACAACCTCCGGCCACAGCGGGAATGGCCCATTCGGATGGGTTTGCGGATGGACACGGAGGGTCGGTGGGTGCTGCTGTCGGCGGTGCTACTAAACGGTTGTGCGGTGCCGGAGTTTCGGTGCGAAGAAGACCCGCAGTGCACCGACGGGCTCTGCGAATCCAACGGATTTTGCAGCCTCGAGGATGATGCTTGCCCGTCAGGGCGGCGCTACGCCCCGCTCTCCGGTTCCCTGTCCAGGGAGTGTGTGGCCCCCGGGCCGGCTGCCAACGACGGTGGCACAGAGCCCGGGACGAGCACCGGAGTGGCGGAGACCTCTACGACGCAAGGTGAAGACGCGGGCAGCGAGAGCTCCGGAGATCCGCAGCCAGACTTGGGACCCAAACGACCGTCGGCCGTCGAGTTTGGAGACTCGCGTGCGGAGGATTTTGACCTTGGCAGCCACGCAGGCTCGACGTTCGACGACGGCCTGCGGATTGCGGGCGGAGTCATCAGCGCAACGTTTGTGTCCCGGGTCTTCGATGCCGGTAGCGCCGACGCGCAGTGGACCGAGTTGCGATGGAGCCCGCGCGGTCCATACGGCAAGCCGTTGCCCGACGATGGAGCGTCCGAGACCCACTACGTCGAAGGCAACGCGGACCTCTCCGCGAATGTGCTGCTGATGCACATGGATCAGGCCGGCGCGCAGCAGTCGGGAAGCCTGATCCCCGATCACTCCGGCCAAGAGCACGATGGCGTCATCCAGGGAGGGCCGATCCAGCCCGTCGCGGGCGCACCTTTTGGCGCCGGAGCCCGCGTGACCGGGGGCGCCTTCATCTTTGTGAGCCCAATCGGACACGACGACTTTCAGTTTGGGGAGGACGACTTCACCTGGTCCTTGTGGGTTCGGTCCATCGAAGGGTGTCGCGACGAATCCGGTCTCGTGACGGACAACCAGGTCTACATGGGCATCGAGGGGGTGAGTGCGGAGTTCCCGGCACACCTGTGGTTGGGTTGCTCGAACCCCGCTGGTGGATCCTGCGCCGGACCGGAGAGTGGCCGCGTTGGGGGTACCTTCAACGGTGTGGGGGGCGGTGATTCGTTTTGCGCTGCGGGCGAGCACGCGGATAGTCAGTGGCACCACGTGGCCGTGGTCAAGCGCGGCCACGCAGCGGCCACCGTCACTCTGTGGGTCGATGGGGTCCAGCGCGACCAGTTCGACACCGCCTACGAAAGTGCCTTCGCCTTCGAACCGTCGACGGGCCTGACGATTGGCGGCCTCAGCGGCTCGTTCTTGAGCAGCTTTGATGTGGATGAAGCCGCGATCTATCGGCGCGGACTTGAGGACGAGGAGGTCGAAGATCTCTATCGCCGTGGCGCCCTCACCGTGAAGCTGCAGGTTCGCGCTTGCGCCACCCAGAGCTGCGGCGATGCCGAGTTTGTCGGGCCCGATGGGACGCAAGAGTCGTTCTTCGTCGACCAGACGGCCGCCGGAGACTTTGGCGTGTCGCTGGCCGCCACGTCGGGTCGATTCTTCCAGTATCGAGTCGTGCTCGACGGCGTCAGCACCGAATCATCTCCGGTCGTGGACTCGGTGCTGGTTTCAGCGCTGCGATGACCCGGATCCGGGTCGTTGGGGTCGTCGGGGTCATCCGATGAAAGCCCACGCCGCGAGGACGAGGAGCGCGAGCACGGACATCGCCAAAGCCAGCCGAGGCAACCAGGGGCGCACCGGTTCGGCCTCGGCGACCAACAGGGGTCGATTCTCCTGTAGCGTGACCTCGATCTTCTTCCAGGTGTCGGGCTCGTGCCCATCGGCGGGCTGAGCATCGCGAAAGCGCCTGAGCAGGTCGTCAGCGTCGACTGGTTTCACCCGAGACTCCCATTCCAACGTTAGCATGACGTCGGGCGGCATCCTCGAACTCGGCTCGCACGGTCCGAAGCCGCGCGTAGACAGTGTTCATGTTGGCGTCCGTCGCCTCGGCGATCTCGCTGGGGCTCATGCCCTCGGCGAATGCGAGCAAGAACACTTCCCGTTTCACCTCGGGGAGGCTGTCGGCAAAGCTCTGAACGAATTTCGCGGCTTCATCTTGGGTTACCGCAGCCTCGGCAACGGGACCGGACTTCACATTCAGCGTTTCCGCATCTTGTGCGGCGCGCTCGACGCGAGAGTTTCGCCGCGCGGTACCTCGATGATAATGCAGCACAACTCGCTTCGTGAAGCCGTAGAGCCAGCTGCGGGCGGCGGCGTCGGGATCGAGCTTGCCCTGCTTGCGACCCAGCAGCACGAACACGTCGTGCACGACGTCCTCGACGTCGGTTGCGGGAACGCCGAGCTGGCGGGCAATTCGTGCGACGAAGGCTCGGTGCTGGCGGTAGACACCATTGAGGTCAACCGTAGCGGGCCGCGTTCGAGACGGCAGCACAGCTCGGAGAAGTTTCAGCGTGGTCTCCGCGAACGGGTCAGTATCGGACAGAGCGTCTACCCCCATACCAGTGGCCATTCCCGCCGCGGCGCCGGTTTGTGTACCCGGTCCCTACACAACGCCACCGACGCCTGGGCTGTGGCGCAAGATACTCGAATTTCATTCTGCTACCCTCTCGCTCACGCTACGCTTGGTGTGGGTGGGGGACCGCGAGACGACACGAGCCAGAATCCCTCTGCGCTTGGGTCGGTACGCGGTGCTTGAAAAGATCGGGGCAGGCGGGTTGGGTGACGTCTACGCGGCCTACGATCCCAAGCTCGATCGACGGGTCGCGCTCAAGGTCCTTCGCGAGTTGGGCACGGACGACGCCGACTTGGGCGATCCCACCCGAAGACTGCTCCGGGAGGCTCAAGCGGCCGCAAAGCTGCATCATCAAAACGTCATCACGGTACACGACGTCGGCACGGACGGCGGTCGCGTGTTTATGTCGATGGAGTACCTTGAGGGGACGACGCTTTCTCGGTGGTACCGGGGGAAGTCGCGGGCGTGGCGTGAAATCCGGGACGCGATGCTTCAGGCCGGGGAAGGGCTGGCGGCGGCCCATGAGGCGGGCTTGGTCCATCGCGATTTTAAACCAGCGAACGTCATCATGACCTCACAGGGGCGAGTGGTGGTGCTCGACTTTGGACTCTCCAAGGCTTTTCACGAGCACCCAAGTCATCCGGCGGCCGTGCACCCGACGGAGGATGGATCCCTGCTTCACGACACGATGACCCGGGACGGGGTCATCCTGGGGACCCCGCAATACATGAGCTGGGAGCTGCTCTCGGGCGAACCTGGGACCGCCGCGTCGGATCAGTTCGCGTTTTGTGTCACGTTCTTCGAGGCGCTGTACGGGGTGCGTCCCTACGCCGGGGATTCCCTCGACAGCCACGCTGCGAACGTGCGCGAAGGAAACCTCGTGCAGCCGGTCAAGCCCGGGAGCGTGCCCGGATGGCTGGCGCAAGCGGTCCTGCGAGGTCTCGCTCCGCATCCGGACGATCGTTGGCCTTCGATGCCCGCGCTTCTGGACGCCCTTCGGGTCGATCAGAAGCGACGCCGACGCGCGGCTGTGGCCACCGTCATCCTCATTCCCTTGCTGAGCATCGGGTCGGCTGCCGCCTACGTTGCGATGCGCCCTGGTCCGACGCCCGCCGAGATCGGGGCCACCCAGCAGGCAGTCTTAGAGGCTCGTGCGGCGGCGGCCGCCGGTTTTTACGTGTACCCGCCCCCCGAAGACCCATCGCGCACAACAGCCTACGCGGTGGTCGTCGAGCTCGAAGCTTTGGAGGGCCCGGTCCAAGCGCAGGCGGCCCGGACTGCGGCAGAGCTGCGCTCGGAGATGGGGGAGGCGCTGGTGCGACTCGGAGACAAATACTTCGAGCGTCCGGGTGGACCGGCGTTTGCGTCAGACTTCTACGCCAGCGCCCTGGTGTTCGAGCCCGGTAATGAGAGGGCGCTCGAGCGCTCGGTGCTCCGTCCTAGCGAGCTCGCGTTCCTGCGCACCACTGCGGCCAACGGGAGCTTCACCCCGGACGAGCTCATCGCCTTCGAACCGCTCACCGTCCTCGCGGACACGGACCCACAGCGCCAAGCGAGGCGAGCGAAGCGTCTCGCAGCCTCGCAGCGTCTGTCCTCGACGACCCGAGAGCGATTCGAGCGGGTGGCGTACGAGCCTCCACAGCCTGCCTCCGGCAAAGTCGTCGACCGCGTGGCCTCAGCGCCGTCGGCGAAGGAGCCCGTCCGAAAACCGGAGATCACACTGGACGAACCCGGCCCCGGTCCGTCTCAACCCGCGCAGAGTCGGGTCGAGCTTGAGCATGGCCGCGCTGCCCTCCGCGCAGGCCAGCTCGAAGCCGCTGCCAAGCACTTTCATCGCGCGCTCAAGCACGACCCGCGCAGCATCTCGGCGCTTGAGGGCCTGACCGACGTCGCGTTCGAGAGCGGGGAATACGGAGAGGCGGTTAAGTTCGCCAGCCGGGCCGTCAAGCGTTCGCCCAAGAACTCGCGACTGCGGATCAAGCTCGGTGACGCATTCTTCAAGCAGCTGCTCTACGAAAAAGCCCGGGCCGAGTACACGGCGGCGTCGAAGCTGGGCAACACGCAGGCCAGCGGACGGCTTTCGCGACTCAAGGGTGTCACCGGGTGAGCGCGAACCGGCTGCCCCTGTGGCGTGCCTCGCCGACTCCCGCCCGATTCCTTCGCTGCAGTCCAATCCCCAACAACACCGCGCTGCCGATCGCAACGGCCGCCCCGACCGACACTGCGGCGATGCCTCCGGTCTGGGTCCCGTACAAAAAGCGGCAGTTTCCCGCCGGGTCGGACTGGCAATCGGATCTTTGCGGGGTTCCATCGATCGCCAGCATCGCGGCTCCGCCGGCCAACATGGCCAGCGCGAGTCCTGCACCGACCCCGGCGGAGATCAGGACCGGCCGCGCCGGAGGAAGTCGATCCTGCGCCGGAGCTTCGCGGTACGTTGAGCGCTCGGGACTCGGGCGCGGTGGGGTCGGGGTCAGCGAGGTTTGCCCGGCAGTCAAACGTTCCAGGGCGGGTTGCACCCCAGCCGCGCGCGCCGCGAGCGTATCGGTGGCCTCGGAAATGCCGCACAGGTCGCAGCGTCCCTCGATACGAGCCACCACCTCGCCGCTTTCGAGCGACACGACCTTGAGATCGACCGTGTAGTCGCGCCCCGAGGGATCGACCTCGAAGCGAGCCTGAACCAGATACTCCGCGCCAGAACTCGTTCGAAGTGCGGCTCGGCAGGTCGCGTCCGCGCAGCCACTCGCAGGCGTCGGTTCCACGATCAAGGAGTCGCGTGTGAGCCCCTCTTCGAGGCGTCGTTGCGCGGTCTCTCGCCAGGCAGCCGGAAGCTCCCCGTTGACCTGCAGTGGTTCCAAGACGACCCGTTCTGGCGCAGCAACCATTCCTACCGCGATCACGAGCGCCTGCCAGCCGATGGCCATGAGGACAGCCTATCAGCCACAGCGGGAGTCCGGTTGCTTGCGCGAGGCGTTGATGGGAATCTAGCCCGGTGGGGGCCCGAGAATTCTTCGCCAGCTGCGCGTTGGCCGGGATGTGGGGGTGCCTGGTTGAAAACCCCGCGTGGTACGCCGACGACGGGGGCAGCAGCGGTTCCCAAGGAACGAGTCGCGGCTCGGCAACCGAGTCGGGCTCCCAAGCGTCGTCCTCCTCCGCAGAGGGCACGACCTTGGACATCCCGGACCTCCCCACCTCAAGTTCGGGCAGCTCTTCATCGTCCTCGACCGACGGTGGTGGCAACCCCAACGGTTTCACCTGCTCGGACACCGCGACACCCGTGCCTCTTCCCGTCAGTCCCGGCTGGACCGACTTCGATGTGAACGCTCGCGCTGCCGATGTCGTCGTCTCGGTCCTCGAGAACGAACGCCTCCAGGTGTTTGCGGTGGACCCTTCCGGCGTCACCAACCTGCTTGACGAGGCATTTGGCGGCTTGTCCGTGATCGGCAGCCTTCGCGACGACGAACTCGTGCTGGGTATCGGCGGCTCCGATGGCGCTCCCGCGACCCTGGTTCGCACCACGTTGGGTTCGGGGGCCGCACAGGAGTTGGGTTCATTCACAATCCCGATATTTCCCGTCCGGGGCCTTCTACGCGGTGCCGGAGATGGATTCAGCATTCTGACGCGAACGCAGGCGGGGCGAGACTCCCCCGCGTATCTGACGCGGCTCGACGCGTCGCGAGTTCCGCTCTCGCAGACCGACGCCGAGATTCTTTCCTTTGGGAATACGACGTGGTTCGTGGGCTCGGAGGATGAGGACGGCCGAGGGTGGCTGGTTCTGCGTCGCAAGCCTACCGATACCTGCATCGTGCTTGAGTTGCTTCCCGACGGTGCGGTCGGCGAATCGTGGGAGTTTGCGGACGAGTGCTACGATCCGGACGTCACCCCGTTCGGATCAGGTGCGGCCGTCAGCTACCACCGCACGGAGGCCGACAGAAACGTCTATGTCCGCACGTTTCGGCCCAGCCAACCGCCCTCGATTGAGCTCTCTTTGGGGACGGGGGGAGCGGACGAATCCGATGCCAACCTCGTAACTCGGGGCGGAACGGCCCTGGTCGTATGGAGCGTGGATGGAACCTCGCTCGGCGGCGCGGTCGTGCAGCTGGATTCCGGGGGCATCGAGCGCTTTCCAAGCGATATCGCGTCCGTCTCGTCTGCGGGGGGCAACATGTGGGCCTTCGCGACGCTCGATGGTACTGCCGGCGCTGTGCACCCCAGCGGCGAGGGGGGCATCCAGGTCACGTTCCTGTGCGGCTCGGACTAACGCCCTCGTCTACCTGCACACGTTCGTGCCAAGGGCGTCGCCGATACACTCGCCAGACTCGCACGGTAGATCTGCTCGGGGGTCGCACGCCACGGAGCAGGTCTCGTCGCGACCGCCGGCGCCGTCCGAGAGCAGCGCACAGACCCTCGGGGCACTGCAGTTCTTCGTACATGTGGGTGGCGAAGGTGCGTCGAACTCGAAGGGTATGCACAGGGGATGTCGTCGCATCACCCGACCCTGTCCAGAGGTGAAGCCCGTACGCGAGGATTCGTCGAAGCCTGCCGCAGTCAGCCACCCTGCCGAGGTCATAATGTTGGAGCGAAAGGCAGCATCGCACGCCAGCGGCGCGAGGCACTGGGGCGTCTCGTCGAGCGGGTCGTGGGCTTGGCCATCGAGCTCGCTGGTGTGGTACAGGCCCAGGAAGTGCCCCAGCTCGTGGGCCAGGCTGGTGCCCATCCGGCTCACATCCAGTTCGAACTCGCCGGCCTCATTCATCCTACGATAGTGGTCGGTAGCGACGAGCACGGTCGCGTTGGGACGATCGGCGTCATAGGGTCCCGGGAGGCCCATCGAGTAGCCGGCCGGGTTGAAGCCCGATGCGCCCTCCCCAGCGATCGACCGGACCACCAGGACTCGTAGCGACCCGGCGCGTGCACTTCCCATGTCGCGCGCCTGCCGTAGGACGTCATCAGTGACCTGCAGAACGCTTGCATCGGCCACGTCGATGTTGGGACTTCTCAGACTGATCTGCTGAACTTGGCTATCGATCACACCGATGCCCGCCTCTCGAAACACCCGATCGACCTGCGCTGTCAGTTGGCCCACGGCCTCGAGGAAACTCGCGCGATCGATGGCTTCGTAGTCGACCAAGAAATCGAGGTAGATCCCGCAGGTGTCCTCGACGTCGCGATTCACGGTGTACACGTGCAGAGACGCTTCCCCCTGCTGCAGGGGCATGGTGCCTTCTCGGTCGGACGTGGCTCGAAAGGACACCTGGTAGACCCCCGGAATGGGAGCCAGCGTGTCGTCGTTGGGATAGAGGAAGTCGGCAAGCCCCGACACCTCCCGTGCTTCCCGAGTGACGTAGAGACCCGACTGCGCGAGTTCTCGATCGCTCGGCGTGACGAATCTATCGACGAAGAAGAACCCGCCGCTTTGTGAGCGTATCTCCAACAGCATGGACGATGCGCCGTCCTCCAAAGCCACGGCGATTGGTGGTGTCAGACCATCGGAGACCGGCATCGTGAACACCTGGAGCCCAAGGTCAGGCCGGTACGGGAGCACATCGCCTGGAGCGCGCTCTTGGGCCGGATCCTCGCACCCCGCGGCCGTGCCGAGCCCCAAGACGAGGATCACTTCAGCAGCATTCAGCGCCGCCTGGAAAACAGGTGTCGACCTCGCACGAGTCTGCGCCGCATGCTTCCTCGCGGACTTCATCATCGATGCAGTAGTAGAGCGTGTTGCCATCGCAGAGTCCCGCATACCCGTCCACGTTGATGACGCTACCGCCAGAACAATAGCGGAGTTGGTCGCCGACGCACTCGCCACCAGAATCGAGTCCGTCACACCCCTCAGGGGTGTTGGATGTGTCGCCATCTTGTCCGGGCGGACAGCACTCGGCGAAACCAGCCCGGCACGTGTCGACCTGACAGGTGTAGCCATTGTAGCAGCCGTAGTCGCTGACCGCGTCGCCGACGCAGCGGGCCACCATCGCGGCGTTGACGCAGACCCCTGCGTAGCCCACCTTGTCACAGTCCAACTCGACTGGTGGAGGGGTGGAAGGGTCGCCGGGGGGCGGGGGCTCATCTGGGCATGGGTTGGTGCACTCTGGATCCGCCCCAGAGCAGCAGTCGTCGGCCGGGTCGTCGCAGCAGTACGCACCCTCGGCGCATGCATCGACAAGGCAGCGAGACCCTTCCGCACCGCAGTCCCAACGCGTGATGAGGTCGTCCTTCGTCCAGTAGCCGACGTCGCCTTCGCAAAGGCCATCGGGGGGGACGCCGTCTGGAGGACTTGCGCACATGGCTCCGCGGCGGCTGTCGACCACGCAGGTCTGGTTCTGCATCACCTCGCAGTCGCTTCGTCGCAGCGTGCCGGTCTCGAGGTTGCAGTAGATGGCCGCGGCCCCGCGACACGTCCCGGACTCGGTGATGCCCTCGCACCCTGGCGCGGTCGCGCCGTCGTCACTGGGATTCGGGGGCTCCATCTGCACGATCGGATCGCCCGAGGGCAGCCGAGCGCCGGGATCCCGCTCGCAGCCCGCGACGAAGATCAGCCCACCGCAGACCGCCACGCCGAGGGCGGACCAACGTTGACATCGCGCGCGCTCCCTCGCAGTCATCAGCCCAGGGTATCAGCCTTCCAGGAGGGAACCTCTCGTCAACAACGCGGCGTGGAGCACGGATAAATCGGCGGCCTTACAGAACCGGACCGCGCCATGCGGGAGAGCGAGTCCGCGAGGCTCGGTGAGCGGTATGCTGTCGGCTGGTGGACGTCGAGCCCACGCTTCCCGCGGACAGACCCGTCACGAGTCCGTCCGACATGCCCCACCGCGTGGGGCGCTACGTGATCGTGGACGAACTTGGGCGGGGAGGCGATGGGGTCGTCTATCGCGCCTACGACCCGAGGCTTGATCGCAAGATCGCGGTGAAGCTGCTCGACGTGCGTCCCGACACCAGTGAGCTTTGCTCCGAGCTCTTTGCGGAGGCCCAGGCGCTGGCGCGCCTGTCACATCCCAACGTCGTCCAAGTGTACGACGTGGGGCTGTACGAGACTCGGATCTACCTGGCCATGGAGCTCATCGCGGGCGACACGCTGCGTCGCTGGTGCGGAGGGGAGGCTCATGCGTGGACGGAGGTTCGGCCCTTGTTCCTGGGGTGCGGTCGGGGCCTCGCGGCGGCGCATCAAGCGGGACTGGTCCACCGCGACTTCAAGCCCGGCAACGTCCTGGTCTCGACGGATGGGACGCCGCGGGTTGCAGACTTTGGGCTGGCCCTGGCGATCCCTGGTGCCGACGGTGCATCCGTGAGCCCCCATGGAGCCGCAAGACCCGACGGCGAGAGCCTGGAGGGCACGCCGAGCTACATGGCCCCCGAGCAGTGGTACCAGGAGGCGCTCGATGCCCGAGCGGACCAGTTTGCCTTTTGTATCGCTCTGTACGAGAGCCTCTCCGGAGTTCGGCCGTTCACCGGAGATACCATTCGGGCACTCGCCGAGAGGACCAGCGAAGGCGAGTTCGAGCCGCTATCCACCCGCGTCCCGCTCCACGTGCGCAACGCGGTGAAGCGGGGTCTGTCGGTTCATCCAGAGCAGCGCTTCCCCGACATGGATGCGCTGCTCGCTGTGTTGCAGGAAGACCCCTCGGTCCGTCGGCGCCGCGCGATGATGATCACCGGTGGCGCCGTCATCCTGGTCGGCGGCGCCACGATCGCCTACGCTTCCCGGAGCCCGGTCTGCGAGTCGGCGCAGGGCGAACTGGGGGAGGTTTGGGTCCAGCGCAAGGACTCTCTGCAGACCGCGGTCACCCGGGTGGAGGTACCGTACGCGCAGACATCCTGGAGTCTTGCCGCGGACACGATCGACGTCTACGTGGAGCAGTGGAGCGACATCCGTGCGCAAGCCTGTACCGCGACCCGGGTTGAGAAGACGCAGACCGAGCTGATGCTCAGGCGTCAGTTCGAGTGCCTTGAGCAGCGCGCAGTCGCGCTCGAAGCGTTGCTCGACGTGGTCGAAACCGCCGATGAGGACACGGTGCAGCGGTTGGCCACGATGTCAACTTCGCTGCCTTCTCTTCACGCTTGCGCGGACACGGCGGCGCTCGCTCCCCCGGAAGAGGAGCCCTACAAGGAGGTCCTCAAAGCCTACGCGAAGCAGCTCGCCAAGGTCGATGCGCTGCTCGCCGCGGGCCGCGACGAGGCGCTTGAGGAATACGTCGAAGCGCTCCGTCGCGACCGCCCCGAGCTGCCGGGCCCGGTCGAAGCGCATCTGGAGCACGCCCTGGGACGTGCGGCGGGAAGTCGCGGTGACCGAAAGCTCTCGGTGCAGCGACTCAACACCGCGCTGGCCCGGTCGGTCCGCTTGGGCCTTGAGCAACTCGCGGTCCGCAGCGAGCTAGACCTCGCATTTGCGCTCAGCCAAGATTCGGGCGGTTTGCCCGAGGCGCAGCGCCGCGTCGAGACCTCCGTCGCTCGTTGGGAGCGCATCGGAAGCCCCGCGAGTCTTCGCCTGTTCGTGCTCAACATCGAGTCGGTGGTGAGCTTGGAGGAGGCCGACTACGAGCAGGGTGAACGAAAGCTGCGGGAGGCGATCGCCGTTGCGGAGGCGTCGAGGCCGGTTCCTGCGGCCCGTCTCTCGGGACTCTACGGGAACTTGGCCACCGTGCTGTACTTCCAGGATCGCCTCGACGATGCCGAGCAAGCCGCTTCGAGATGCATCGAGGTGACTCGCTCGACGTTGGGTCCGCGCCATCCGGAGATGGCGCGCGCGCTGCTGAATGCAGGTGCCATCGCCCATCGGCGCGGAGACCTGGAGCTTGCCGCGAAGCGCATCAAAGAGGCGCACGCCCTGGTCCTCGAGACGCATGGGCCCGACCATCCCGCGTTGATCGACAGCTTCAACGCGCTTGGCAACGTCGCGATCAAGCTCGGCGACCAGACCCTTGCAGAGCAGAACTTTCGCGCTGCGCTCACCGTGGCCGAGGCTTCGCTTGGGGGAGACCACCTGGGCACCACTCCGCCCAAGCTCAACCTCGCGGCGATTCTGATCGAATCCGAACGCTCCGCAGAAGCCGAGACGCTGCTTCGCTCGGCGGTCGAGATCATGGAGCACGAGCGCGGAGCGGAGCACCCCGAACTCTACGAGCTTCTGTTGTACTGGGGCATCTCGCTGGTGCACCTCGAACGCGCCGAGGAGGCTCTCGATGCGTTTGCTCGCGCCGAGCGAGTCCTGGAGGTCGACGGGCAAGCCGTGACGCCCGAGCTGCGCTTCTGGAGGATCCGGATGCTTCCTCCGAGCTCCGAGCGAATCTCGGAGCTCGACGACATCGAGGCTTCACTCGACCCGAAGAAGGATGAAGACCTGCTCGAGGCGATCGCCGCGTTCAAGCGAGGGCTTTGAACAGCGGATGAAACCGTGGCTCAGATGCAGTCGTTGAGAAGGTAGTCGCAGGAGCACCAGCCCTCGTCACAGGTGATGTTTCCGGTCTCCTCCCAGCACACCTGGTCGTCGCACCAGCAGCCGCCACAGATGTTGCCGTAGCTGTCGACCGCTTTGTCGCCGTCCGCTCCCGACCCGAGCACGACATCCGCGGCGCAGCTGGCCGGAAGATCCTCTTCCTCGACGGCTTTGTCCCATTCTTCCTGGTCGATGTTGACCCGGGACCCGGGACCGGCGGGGGCTTCGGTGGAGTTGGCGGCGTCGGCAAGGAATTCGATGTCCTCTTCGTCGCAGGCTTCGAACTCGGCGTCGGATTTTCCTGCTGCTGCGTCGGCGTTCGACTCGACCGGGTCGGCGGAGTCGTCGCACGCGGGGAGGAGGGTGGCGAGCGCAGCGGTCAAGATGAGGAAGGTTTTGAGGTTCGTCATGGCGGTGTCTTTCGAGTCGGACGAAGAGAGCGAGCTGTAGTCTCTCGTGGTCCGTCGTAGGTTCTGGGAGTACAGTTCCCGCCTGAGCCCACACTTGTGAGCGCGACGGAATCGAACCGCTTCAGGTCGCATTTGTGTAGCCTCCCTTCCGAGAAGCACAGCACTCGGACGAGCCCCAGAGGTCTCAGCCCTCGGCGCAAGTTGAGATCTTGACGGCGCGCTTTCCCGCCTTGGGAGCGAGCGGGCCCTGCTGCCCGTAGTCGTTGTCTCCCCAGCACCACAGCGCGTCGTCGGTATCGAGAATGCAAACATGCTCGAACCCCAAGCCGACCACCCCGGGCGCAGAAGGCAGCTCGTCGGCAACTGCAAGTCGGGCCGGCGGCCATAGTAACTCCCCGTTGGCGACCCCCTCGGCACCCAATTTCCCGCCGGCAACGCCTCCCCAGCAGTAGACCTCCTCTGCGGTGGTCCTGACACATGTCGTGTCTCGCTGCGCCACGATACCCGCGAGATCGTTCGGCCATCCGAACTCCAGTCGATGAGGTTGTGCGTAGGAATTCAGCGAATCGATTGCGCCGGTCACCTGGGCGTTCAAGTTGTCCCCCCAGCACTCGACCGCAGAGCCATCCAGGACGATGGCGCAGGCGTGCTGGCGCCCTACGGCGACCTCAAGGGGCGGCGAGGACACAGCAACCTCGCGAGGCTCGGCGGTGGAGCCTCCCACGGGGCCACTCCCCAGCTGGCCCCGGGAGTTCGAGCCCCAACATGCGAGCGCCTCGCCCGACCACATGCAGCCGGAGCTGCCGCCCATCGCGAAGCCCTCGATCGGGGTATCGAGGTGAGGGCCGCTCTGCACCGGGCCCGAACCGCCGTCGGATACCATCAACTCGCCGCTGAAGTTTCGGCCCCAGCACGCGAATCGGTCGCCCTCGAGAAGGGCACAGCTGGCGTGGGCAGAGAGTCGGACCGAGGTTGCGGAGACGACGCCCGGGACTCGGGTCGGCGGTAGGGCGGGCGCCTGCTGGGGATCTTCGGGAGCGATGCCATCGATCGCGCCGTTGCGTCCCGTCCCCCAGCAAATCACACCCCCGTCGCTGAGCACGGCACAGGTGTGTTCCATCGCCGCGGTCACCTCGATTGCAGGAGACTCGAAGGTGCTGAGCTGAAGCTGAGGGGATAGTCCGACCCCGTCGATCCCCAGCTGCCCCGCTTCGTTGCGCCCCCAACAAGCGACCGAACCGTCAGTGCGGGTCACACACGAGTGCCGAAAGCCGACGCTCAACCCGACCGTGCATCGACATCCGTCCGGCGAGCACTGGTCCCCAGTCGTTGAGAGCGGTGCCCCCGTCGTCTCCGACGACGCGTCGGACGTCGAGTGCGGTGAAGTCGTCTCGCTGCTCCCGTCCATCCGCGTGGTGGAGATCGGGTCGAACGAATCGACGGTCTCTGACCCGGTCTCGGCCGACGCGGATGCGCATGTTCCGGAGCGTCGGTCGTCGCTGCCGAATCGGTAGCCGCTTGGACACAGCTCGTCCGGACTCGCGCAGCCGCCCTCGATGCATCGGGATCCGGTCCCAACGTCGCACTGTTCGTCGCGACTGCAAGAGAAGGCCGGAGGCCCGAGACATCCGGTGAGCAGGCTCCCGACGGCTGCAACGGAAACCAGGTCACGGGACACGCGCACGCGCTCATGGTACCGGTATTCGAGATGGGCGAGGCCAGGCGCGACGACTTCGAGCTCCTCGATGCATGGTGCGACGGGGACACACAGTCCGGAGACGCACTGGTGCGTCGACACTACAGCGCGCTGCTCCGTTTCTTCGAGCTTCGTGTCTCGACAGCGGAGGACCTCGCGCAGCGAACCGTCCTCGCTGTCGTTGAGCATCGGCATCGGTTTCGTGGGGACGCATCGTTTCGGACGTATCTTTTCTCCATCGCCCGGCGCGTGCTCATTCAGCAACTCAGGGCCGATGAGCACGCGGCGAGAATGTCCCAGTTCGATGCCCCCCAGAGCGAGCGCCGCACGTCGATGAGCATGCTCTTCGCGCGCAAGCAGGAGCAGCAGCTCGTGCTGGTCGCATTGGCGACGCTCCCGGAGCAGGATCAAACCCTGGTGGTGCTGCACTACTGGGAGAGGCTGACCTCCAGGGAGATTGGAGACGTTCTCGATGTTCCGACGAGCACCGTCACCACGCGACTGTCCCGAGCTCGCCGAGGACTTGCCGCCGCCGTCGAAGCGCTCACCGTGCCGGGCGCGTCTACCGCTGTCCTCGACGAACTCGACGGCTGGACGCGGTCGCTCGCAGCGACAACCGAGTCCCCTCCGGGCGTGGAAGAGCTCATCGCTCGCATCCAGGCGAATCTCGAACTGCCGCCGCACGCACAGAGATGAGGTACGGTTGGGGCGGGTTGAAACGTCGCCGCGAAGCCTTGCCTGGTTCCGACGCCGTGCTCGCGGGCGCGAAGCTCGGTTCGTTCTACCTCGTGGAGCGGCTCGGCGTCGGCGGGATGGCGGAGGTCTGGCTGGCCGCAGCGGGGTCGAACGAAGCCGTGGAGCTTGCCGCGGTCAAGCGCCTCCTGCCTCATCTGGTCTGGGATCGGGAATTTGTGCGGATGTTCGTCGACGAGGTGACGATCACCGCGGCGCTGGATCACCCCGGCATTGCGCGAGTACTGGACTTTGGGACCGGCCCTGGAGGGCACTACCTCGCCATCGAGTATGTCCACGGTGTCGAGCTTCGCAGCGTGCTGCATCGCTTCTCGGCCGCGACACTGCCCCTGGATTTTGCGCTCAGCGTCGTCGCAACTCTCGCCGATGCGCTCCACTATGCGCACGAGTTCAAAGCCTCCGACGGGTCGCTCGGTGGACTGGTCCACCGCGACGTCTCTCCGTCCAACGTGATGGTCGCGCATGACGGAGCCGTCAAACTGCTCGACTTCGGAATTGCCCGGGTGACCGACAGGACTCGGCGAACGCGAGCCGGGACCACGACGGGCAAGGTCGGGTACATGGCGCCGGAGCAGTGCCGTGCTGGTGCGGTGGACCGTCGCACCGATATCTTCGCGCTCGGGGTCATACTGTACGAGTTGTGTACGGGGCGGCGAGCCTTCTGTGGGTCCAACGACCTCGCGGTCTTTGCTCAGGTCTTGCTTGGCCGGTACGTCTCCGCACGCGAGCTCAACCCCGACATCCCACCGGAGGTCGCGACCCTCATCAGTGACATGTTGCAGGTCGATCCCGACGGCCGTCCTGCGTCCGCCGCGGTCGTCGCCTCCCGCATCCGAGCGCTCTCGCAACCGCTGGCGTTCGACCTGACCAAAGCTCGCCGTGCGGAACGGCTCGCGGAACACTTTCGTCCCGAACCCTATCCCACGGTCGATCTGGACGCTCTGGTGCGGCAAAGCGCGCGTCCCTCCTCCCGAAGGCCGCGCGCCCTGACCGGTGTCCTCGCGGCCGGCGTCTTGCTTGCAGCCGGAGTGGGGATCGGGGTGAGCATGCGCGGCGCCGACCCGACCCCAGCGAGGGATGAGCGAGTCCGGGTCGATCCATCGCCACCGCCGGTGTCGACGCCCGACCCGCCGGACCTCAAAGCGATGCCCGAAACGCCAGCCTCGGCACCCACGACCGTGCCTGACGCGAGTCCACAGGACGATGTCCGCGCCCTCCCCAGTTCGGAGAAGTCGCAGCGGCGCATGGCAAAGCGCAAGCCGAAAAGCACGGAGGAGCGCAAGCGTCTATCCTCCAACGGTCCTGAGATCGATCCAGACTCCCTCCTGGTGCCCTCGTTGCGATAGATGTTCGGCTCGGCAATCACTCTGCTGCTGATCGTGGCCACGCCTGCGTCGCCGGCAGAGTCCTTAAACGCCCGCGCCGTCGCTGAGCGCGTCGCATCGCTCGTGGAGGAAGGCCGCGTAGACGAGGCGCTCGTCGTCATCGAGGAGGCTGCCTCGACGAGTTCCGATCCTCGCTTCCTCTACATGCGGGCCGCGCTCGAGGAGCAGCTGGGCCGATGCGGCGTCGCCTCTGCGCTGTACCGCGAGTTTTGGGTCAAAACCTCCGAACTCGAGGATCGACGCGTCGCTGAAGCAGGGCTGCGTCGCTGTGGCGAGACTCCGCCCGTGGAGTCTGCGCCTCCGGCCAAGCCCGAGCCCCCAAGTCCCCGCGAGCCGATGGACCCGCCGCAGCCCCCTGCGCCTGTGGACGGCGGGGTCAGATGGACGCGGGACCCGCTTGGGTTGTCGCTTGTGGGTCTGGGAGGCGCAGGCGCGCTCGCCAGCGGCAGCATGGGGCTGGTCTCGCTTGTCCAAGCGCGGAACTCCGAACGCGCAGACGCGCTGTCCGAGTACCGCGCGAGACGAGCCGCGGTCCAGCGCCTTCAGGTCGCGGCCGGGGTTTGCGCTGGAGTGTCGGCGGCGCTGCTGATCGCCGGCTCGATCCGCTTGATCGTAGTGTCGCGCCGACGCGGTCGAGCCCAGCCCACGCGCAGGGCGTCCGGGGTGTCGTTTTTTTTCTGAGACAAATCGGGCCGAGGTTCCAACCACCATTACGTGAGGGGGGCATGGGAGTGGAGGCCGTACTGCCGTCAGGGAAGACTGGTGGGTGTCGCCACAGTGCTCTTGGCTGGCTGCTACACGGGCTCTTCGCCCGCTAGCCGCGGCACGGAGACGACGGGCGAGGATGCCTCTGACACCTCCGGCCTCGATGACCTGGAGACCGGGTCCAGCGGTACCTACACTGAAACCGCAGGGGGAGAGACGCAGGTCGTCCCGATCGAGACGCCGATCGTCGAGGTCGCGCGAGACTGCGTAGAAGTGGGCGCGAACGAGCGCATCATCGCGGTGGGACCCAACGGCACGGTCTGGCTTTCGCCAGCGGACGAAGCGGCGTCGCCCCGAAGCCTCTCGCCGAGTCTTGAGTTCTCCCAGCTGCCGCTCGAAGGTGCACTGAAGACGGCTGTCGTTTTGGGCCCAACCTCCGGGATTGCCCTGACCGAAGAAGGGCTAGCGCTGATCGATGGCGCGGAATCGAGAGCGATCGCGTGGCCGGAGTCACTTCCTAGCCCCGATGGGCTTTGCGGTGATCCTTCGGTGGAGGGCGATGCCTACGTTTTTGCCGGAGATGTGCACTCGCGGGACGCTGGTCAGTGGTGGCGATGGAACACCCCCGCGGCGCCGCTGGATGCAGAGGTGTCCATCGGGGCCACGTCGTCGGCATGCACTGGAGGGGACGGCGAGGCGTTCCTCCTACGTCGAGGCGATGTCTGGGGCGTTCGGGCGGAGTTTCTCCGGAAGCTCGGAGACTTTGGCCCGGCGAGTTCCATCGCGAGTGACGACGCCTTTGGGCTCGTGAGCGTCGTCGAAGGCTCCCTTCGTCTGGGGGACACCCTTGACGCTCCCGACACCGTCATCTTCGAGGCAGGCGACGTGCTGGAGGTACGCGCGACGGTCGGAGGATTCTTTGTGCTCACGCCCGAGAACCTCTACGCCTGGCGCGACGGTGCCTTCACGGAATGGAGGTCAGAAGCCGGAGCGGTTGAGGGTTCATCGATCCACGCCGACGCGGGCGGCGGGGTTTGGGTGACCGGCTCCTCAGAGCTGTGTCGCTATCACGAAGACGATGAAATCACCGTCGTCGGCGTCCGGCCCTACCAGCGGCGAACACCACCCGAAATCGAGTTGGTCGTTGGGTCTAGCTTGGCTCCGAGAGTCTCGCTCGACGGTGACCCGATCGACGTCTTCGCGTCCGAGGAAGGCTGGAAAACGTCGCTGCATGTCGAGAACGACGGGTGGCACGAACTGATCATCGAGAACGACGCTTTTGTCCGCTCGATCCCCTTCGAGGTCTCTGGAGGAACTCGCGCGACGTGGAAGGACGACATCGAACCGATGGTCGAACAGTACTGCTCGGGCGAGAGTTGCCACGGTGCCGACGCGCAGGGCGGCCAGCCCCAGCTGTCGAACTACGCCGCTTGGGTCGAGCGCGCAGACGTGATCGCCCAGCGCGTGGTCACCAACCCCTCCATGCCGCCGGCGGGTTCGCACGACGGCACCTGGGGAGTGGAGCAGATCGTTACCGTCGCAGCATGGCTGCAGTCGGGTTTGCCGGAGGAATGAGGAATGAGGGAGGGTGCGATGAAACGAAACGTCATCAAGTTTGTGGCCGTGGTCTGTCTGTCGGGCGGCTGCATCAACAGTGCGGACGAGACCGGATCCCCGGGCGGGGCGACGAGCGAGACGACCGCCGCGGCGCAAACCTCCGGCTCCGCCGAGAGCTCGGGAGCCGATGCGAGCGAGGGCGGGGACGAGAGCGGTGCTCCCTCTCCGGAGGGACAGGGCGCGGCAGACACGCCGATCGGGCGCCGCATTCGCCGGATGACCGCCGATCAGTACATGCGCTCGCTCGAGGTCGTGACGGGACAGACATGGGGCGGATACGAAGAGTTCGCAGCCGCAATGGGCCAGCCCGACTACGTAGAACTCGTCGATGACGATCGAACCCTCTCGGTCACGTTTCAGAAGTTCGCGTTCGATGCAGCTTCGGCGACGTGCCGTGCGGCGGTGGACCACGACGTGGCCGACGGGACATCGATCATCCTGCGTCATGCCACCGTCGAAGACGAAGCACCCGAACTCGTCCGCGCCAACCTGCGTCATCTGATGCTGCGGTTCCTCGCGGTCGATGTTGACCCGGAGGATCCCTCCCTCGATCCGTGGGCCGAGCTGCTGCTCGCTCCTCATAAGACCGAGGTCTCTACCTCCGAGGTCCGCATGGAGCGTTGGACTGCGGTCTGCGTTGGACTCGCCACGCACCCGGACTTCATCACCTACTGAAGAGCGAATCGCCATGCAAAACGACAAGCCATCGTTCTTCTCCAGCCGTCGCTCGTTCATGCTCGGTTCGGCCGCCGTGACGACGGGTCTGGGCATGACCCACTTTGCAGCATCCGGGCACGCAGGTGGACCAGGCGGCACGCCGCATCGGTTCGTCTCCTTGTACCTCCCAGGCGGCTGGGACACGCTTTTGTGTCTCGACCCCCGCGATCCTGGAAGCTCGCCTTCGGGAATTGAGTTGGGGATCAACCGACTCGCTCCCGAGTTCCGAGATCCGATCGAAGTGAGTTTCGGTGGATCGTCGCAGCTTCTAGGCTCCACGATGGCGCCGCTGCTCTCGCACGTGGACGTGCTGACGGTCTTCCGCGGTGCCAACATGAACACCGTCGCGCACCGTGCTGGCCAGTCGTACGTCAACACGTACATGGCCCCTTCGGGCATCGTTGCGCAGGGAGATTCGCTGGGGACCTGGATGGCGGCGTCCAACCCCTATGATCAGTACCTGATGCCGAACGTCGCGATCGGCGTGCGTTCGTTCAACCTCAACTACCCCTCGGCGGTCACTGGGATCGGTGTGGGCCGCTCGACGGATGTCACGGGACTGATGCGCCCGTTGGGCGAGAGGTTCTCGCCCGAGACGGCTGACCTGCTGAGGATCGCGCAAGACGCCTCGGCGAGCTGCGTCGGACCTGGATATCCTGATCCACCCGCGGTCGAGATCGTGTCCTTGCGAGACAGAGTCCGCGAGCTGGTAGGCTCGGGGTACGGCGCCGAGTTCGACTTTGGCGGCAACGAGGCGCTGCAGACTCGCTACGGGATCGAGAACGCGAACTCACCATCGGACGCCGGTGTCATTGCGGCGACGGCGTTCACCTTACTCGACCTTGAGCTGTCGACGTCAGTCTCGATGCGGTTCTCCGGATCCCTCGATACCCACGAGAGCAACTGGGACACCGATCAGCCCATGCTGCTGCTACGCGCGTTCGTTGCCCTTCGCGGTCTCCTCGATGATCTACGCAGCACCGACCCCTCGCTGTCGCATACGACGGTCGTCGTGCACAGCGAGTTTGGTCGAACGCCGAAGTTCAACGGTCGCGGCGGCCGCGACCACTGGTTTGCCAACGCTTTCGCGGTCTTCGGAGGCGGGCTCCGCCGAGGCGTCTTCGGTGCGACGCATCCCGAGACACTCGGCTTGGCGGCGGTCGATCTGGAGACCGGGCAACTCGACGAGGGCGGCATCGTGCTCCTGCCCGAGCACATCGCGGCGACACTTGCTCACGCCCGGGGCCTGCCCCACGACATCTTCGACGTAGACCCCCTGCTCTCCTGGATCGACGAAGCATGAGACGTACCCAGACCCAGCGCCGCCCCCTTCGAGCCGTCCTCGTTCACGCGCTGCTCACCAGCGCGTTGAGCGCAGCGATTCCATCCTCGGGTGCCAGCGCGAACGAGTGCGCACCCACCGACGAGATCGATCCGCTGCGGCTGCTTCGACAGTCATCACTGGATCTGCGCGGGCGCGTGCCCAGCGAAGAGGAATACGAGCAGGTCCGCGAAGCCGCCGAGCCTGCTGCAGAGGTCGATGCGCTGGTGGATCTCATGCTTGAGGGTGACGAGTATCGCCGCACCGTTCGCGAGTATCACCGTGAGTTGCTGTGGTCGTCCCTCGATGACGAAATCGTCCTGCATATCTCCAACGGGCAGGCGCGTCTGCGCACCTCGGGAGATCTGTGGATCCTCTCCAACAAGCGGCGAACCTATCGCGGTGGGAACGGACTCAACTGTCTCGACCAAGAGCAGACGCAGTTCGACGCCGAAGGACGTCCGGTTCCCATCCAGACCTACTCGGATTCGAGCTGCGAGGGCGGGGAGTGCCGGCGTGAGGGGTTCGTGAAGGTTCGCCCCTACTGGGACCTCGACAGCGAGATCAAGGTGTGCGCCTACGATGCTCAAAGTCTTGAGTTTGGTAGCAACGGCCTTTCCTGTGACGAGTACGGCGTTAACGATGAGCGTTGCGGCTGCGGCCCCAACCTGCGTCGCTGCGGACGGCAATTCGGAGACGGCGATATTCGGGACGCGTTGACCGAAGAGCCGCTTAGAATCTTCGAGTGGGTCGCCATGCAGGACCGTCCGTATCTCGACGCGTTCCGAACCCCGATGACTTTGCTCGACGGTAAGAGCACGCACTTTTACAACTGGCTCACCGGCGTTCAAGACGAGGAACGCGGTGGCTTTGGGATCGTAGCCTTCGACGCCGCCTACGGCGATCTGCCGGCGAGGGACTACGACGACGACGCTTGGGTTCCGGTCGAAAGAGATGGCGTGCACGCGGGCGTGCTCACGACATTCGCGTTTCTGATGCGCTTCAACAGCGACCGGGGACGCGCGAACCGATTCTACAGTGCCTTCTACTGCGATCCGTTCGTTCCACCCGAAGGAGGAATTCCGGCCGAGGAGGCCGACCCACCTCCCAACCTGCGAGAGCGGGAGGGCTGCGCCGGGTGCCACGAGGTGCTCGAGCCCGCCGCGTCTCACTGGGCACGATGGCGAACGACGCAGACGTACGGATTTATGGGCGAAGACGTGATGAGCTTCGAAGACCCCAAGGATGAATGTGTCGGGTGCAGCGGCGCATCCTGCTCGAGCTTCTGCAGCAGCTACTACGTCACCGTCGACAACTCCCACCCGGACGAGGTCGATCAATTTGAGGGGCTGCCCTTGGCCTCGGCGTGGCTGTCCGAGCAAGACCACCATGCGGTGGCGACGGGTCCTGCGGGCCTTGTCGACGAACCGCACGAGCAGCGTCAGATCGCGCAGTGTGCCGTGCGAACCATGGCCGCGCGGATGCTGGGTCGCGAGCTCGGCATCGACGACCTGGCGTGGATCGAAGAGCAGACCGACGCCATGACGCAGGGCGATTTTTCGTTCAACGACATGGTTCGGAACATTGTCGCGGACGCGCGCTATCGATCCATGCACTGATCGCTGGAAATGAACGTCGTGATCAACCTCCTCGCTCTCCCGCTCCTGGCCGGGCTGAACCTTCAAAGTGGCGACACCTCCGACCCCGTTGCCGTGACGGGTGGATTCGAAGCCGGGGAGTGTGCGTGGCCCAGCGTCGTCTCCCTGCTCACCGAGTCAGGCGTTCGGTGCGCGGCGGTCCTCGTGCACCCACGCGTCGTGTTGACGGCCGCCCACTGCCTCTCCATCGATCCGGTCGCACGTTTCGGCTTCGGAGAGTCCGACGTTGGCGGTTCGCCTCCCGTGCGGACCGCCGTGCCCTCGGAGTGCGTGGCTCACCCGGACTTCGATCTCGACTCGTTCCAGGCAGACGTCGCCTTCTGCGTCCTCCCAGAACCGGTCGACGACGTTCCCATCGTCCCGATCCTGGAGGAGGAGCGACAGGATCTCGTCGTCCCCGGCCGTCCGGTGACCATGATTGGGTTCGGATCCACGTTCGCACTGGGCAGGGGAGAATCGACCGGCTCTGGCTTCAAGAAGTTCGTGGGTGGGACGATCGACCTCGTCGAACCGTACCCCTTCGTGCTGATCGGCAGCGAGACCGGGTCCGACGGACCGTGCTTCGGAGACTCGGGTGGCCCGACGATGATGCAGCTGGACGACGGGACGTGGCGGGTGATCGGCGTCGCGTCGACCCTCTACGATCCTGGGGATCTGCCCCCACCCGTTCTCGAGGGGAACTTCTGCGGAGCCGGTGGCGCCTACACGGGCGTCGCTGGATTTCTGCCCTGGCTGGAAGCCGCGTCGGGCTTCGACCTCGCACCTTGCGCGGACTCAGGCCTCGACGGCGACTGCCTCTGCGGCGCGGCGGATCCGGGTGTCGCCGAAGGGAGCTGGGAGCGCGGATGCGGCGTGGCGCAGCGGTCGTCTTGTGACCCGGACTCGGAGGGAACGAGTACAGGTCCGGATACGGACGGCGACGCTGACTCGGCGGGCGACGCGTCTTCTTCCGGGAGCGGTGCGAACGAAACCGGCGCGGGTGCGGGCACCTCCGGAGACTCCATGGGGTCAGACTCGAGTTCCTCTGTCGGCGGGGTCTCGGCATCCCAAGGCGCGTCCTCGGACGATGCGAACGGCGACGACGCAGGTGCAAGCGAAGGCTCCGCTGGCTGCGCTGTTCACCGTTCGAGACGGGCGCCCGGAGGCTCGGGCGCTGCGCTGCTTCTCTTGTTCGGACTCTTCGCGGCCGGTCGAAGAACCCGGACCTAGCAGCCAGTGGTGAAACCCGACACGACGCCTCACTCGTCTTCTTCGCTCCTGGCGGTGTCGCCAAAACTCCATCGCGATCCGCCGCGCCGATCCACCGCGCCGACTTTCTCAACAGGGCACTCGCGCCCGACTGCGCGAGGCCGTCTCCGGATCGGCTGCCGTCACTCACGAACTCACGAACTCACGAACTCACGAACTCACGGACACAACGATATGATCTCTACGAGAACCCTCCTCTCCCACGCCCTCTGCTCCTTTGCGCTCTGCGGTGCGCTCGGTTCGACGATCGGGTGCGATGCTCAAGACCCGGCCCAAAGCGCCGACGACAGCCCAGACAGCTCGGGAAAGTCCGACGATGCATCGGGCACCCTGCCGAACACCGAGCCAGACCCGGACGGCTGCACGCTCAAGGCTCCGGAGGGAGGCTGCGAGTGCACCTACGCGGAGTACAAGGACGGTTGTGGGCAGTGCGACGCCGACAGCGACGACTGTGACAAGACCTCAAGCCTATTTCTAGCGGAGTGTGCGCCGTCCGTCAGCGCGGTGGCGGTCGCCTGTGGAGAGCGAGGTTTCAATCTCCTGCGAAACGCCGCGACTCTCAACACGATGGCGGCGCTGCAGGATTTCTGGATGGCCCTGTTCGACAACAACTGCAAATGGGCGATCCAGCAGGCCAGCCAATGCATGTTCGACGGCTGGCTCGGAGTGTCGTCGGTCGGCATCATGTGGGACTACAACGCGTGCTCGGCGCAAGGCCGCGCCGATTGCTGTGTTGCCGACAGCCAGTGTTCAAGCGGAATTTGTGGCGATTCGGGCGCCTGCATCTACTGACCAGCTTGGGCACGCGTCGCGCACTGCGATGCAAAGGATGCGCTGCACGTCACGTCCCGGGCACGACTGCATTCTCCGCCACGAACCCACGCCGCGGCGGGAATGGCCTGGTGGTGGGGGTGCGGATGCGAAACTGGGGAAGGGGCTCCGTGGGAAGGGGCTCCGATTCAAGGCGGAGATGGAATTGCGTCGAACGCGAGGCTGAGCCGCGGCTCGGGGCTCGCGGTCGGCACGGTCGCGTGCCACAGAAACGACGGAAACAGGACCAGCGTTCCGGCCACGGGCTGGATGCACCGAGCGCGGACCCGGCAGCAGTCGGCCAGGGCGCCGTCGGGGCCGGCAAACTCAAGCCCGCCCGCGGGTGCCTCCAGCACCGGCACGTCGACGTGGAGCACGCCCGACACCCAGGCGTCGGGATGCAGGTGCGGCACCTGCCTCCCGGCTCCGCGAAGCTCGACCGCCCACGCGTGCAGCCCGATCGCTTGCGGCCGGGATCGCATCCAGGGATGGTCGAGTTCCCGGCGAGCCTCTGTGTAGTCGCGCAGAGCCTCACCGATCTGGTCCAAAGCGATGGCGATCGCCGGGTGCAGCGCGCGGTCGAGGTCCGCGCTGTGCGAGCCAGCCTGCGTCGCGTGGGACGTTGGGGCCTCGTTCCAGATCGCACTTGTACGAAGCGCGGAGGCGAGCTGCTCAAGGTCCAGACGCAGCGGTATCCGGTCGACGGTCGCGTCCAAGGCACGCAGTGCTTCGGCCTCTTCTGCCCGGCCAGCAGCGGCCAACCCCAGCACACGCGCAGCCAAGAGACAGGTCTCGCCAGCGCCCGCGGTCAGGGCCAAAGCGGCTTCGGTGGCTCCAGACAACACCTTCGCTCGAACGAGCCGGGCGCGAAGCCACGTTGTCTGGGGCTCCAGGTCGAAGGCGGTGCGCGCGACGTCGAGCGCTTCGGCGTGGGCGCCACGTCCTTCGAGCGCGTCGGCGAGCAGCACGTGCGCGCGCGGGGAATGATCGACCGACACAGCCCGACGGGCCGCCGCCTCCGCCTGGTCGAGGTTTCCCGCCGCCAGCTCTACCTGCGAGCGCAGCGACCACGTCCACGCTTCGTCGCATTCGCCCAGCACGGAACGGGCGCGTTCGAACGCACCTTGCTCGAGCGCCACCCGGACCGCCAGGTGGCGATCGTCCGCCACGGATCGCACCGCGAGCAGGGCTTGGGCTGCGCGCTGGGCAGCATCCAGCCGCCCCCGCTTCAGCGAAGACCGACCGGCGGCCAGAGTCCGTCGCCAAGCGATGTCGGAAACCGCGGTCTCGTCGGCGGCTTGGGCGATGGAACCGAGCTCCAGCAGGAGGTCGAGATCGTCGGGGTCTGTGGCCAACGCCTGACCGAGCAAGGTGATCGCACTTCGCGGATCACCCGAAGCCGCTGCGGCTCGAGCCGCGCGGAGCACCGGACTTTCTTGCAAGGCAACCATGGGGAACGGGAACGGGAACGGGAACGGGGAAGAGCATGAGCATCATACGAAGAGTTGACAACGGGGGCAGGCATCATCCGAGTCGAGCCGAGTTTCGCCACGCGCTGCTGGGGTTGATCTCGATCGCGGGGTGCTACGAAGGAGCATCGATGGACGCAGACTCGGGGCTTTCGGACACGGATGCGCAGGCGACGTCCTCGGCCACCGATGATGTCAACGACGACACCGGGTCTGTGCCCCCTGGGTTGGAGTGCGACCCAGAGGAACTCGGGACCACGCGAATGTGGCGACTGACTCCGCGGGAGTATGACGCCTCCGTGGCCGCCATTCTGGGCGACCTGTCGACGCCTGCAGCCGACTTCGTTCAGCCCACCGTGGCGCATTCGGGTCTCTCCAATGCATCCGATGACCTGACCGTAGGAGACGTGGAGGCGTTCGACTTTCAGCGCGCGGCCCAGAGCGTCGCGGCATCGACCGCCGAGGCAAGGCTCGATCGGGTCTTCGAGTGCGGAGCCGACCGACTCACCGACGAGGCGTGCGTGGAGACGTTCATCCGCGAGGTCGGACGTCGCCTCTACCGCAGGCCGCTGACGAGCGCGGAGGTTGGCAGCTTGGTCGACATCTACGGAACCGGCGTCACCGGATACGGCGAGCGGGGCGGCGTTCAGACGGCCCTGGAGGCCATGCTGCAGTCGCCGTTCTTCCTGTACAAGACCGAGCTGGGCTCGGGTCCTGCGGGGCCCGGCGAGGTGGTTCGGCTCTCGGCATACGAGATCGCGACCTCGTTGTCGTTCACGATGCTCGGCGCCCCTCCGGACGACGCGCTGCTCGACGCGGCCGAGGCTGGGCTGCTCGATACCGACGACGGCGTGCGCGAAGAGGCGACGCGTCTGCTCGAAGATCCCGCCGCCGCGCTGGGGCTGGCTGAGTTCTATCGTCAGCTGTTTGGGGTCGCGGAGATGGAGCGGGTCGAGAAGGATGGTGCGGTGTTCGAGGACTACGACGCCACTCGGCGCTCGATGTCGGAGGAGTTCGAGCGCTTCATCCAGGCGGTGTTCGATGACGGCGATGCCAGCCTCGACACGTTGCTCACCGCGGACTTCGCGGTGATCGACGAACGGCTTGCGGCGCTGTATGGTGTGACGCTCACCGGGGACGACTGGGAGCGGGTCGATCTCGCCGGGACCGGGCGGGCCGGGCTGCTGACGATGCCGGCGGTGCTGGCAGCCTTTGCGGGGTCTCGCGAGCCTTCGATCGCGAAGCGCGGGGCGATGATCCGCCGGCGTCTGCTGTGCCAAGACGTGCCCGACCCCCAGCCGGAGGTCTTCGACAACCTGCCGCCGGTTCCCGAGGGGAGCTCCGGCCGCGACTACTTGGAGATGATCACCGCCGACGCGGGCTGCCAGGCCTGCCATGCCCTGATCAACGGACCCGGCTTCGCCTTCGACCGCTTCGACGCGATCGGAGGGGCGCTGGAGGACTTCGACGCCAGCGGAGAACTCTTCGGAACTCGGGATGTCGACGGCGCCTTCGACGATGCGCCGGGCCTGTCGGCGATGCTCGCAAATAGCGCCCAAGTTCAAGAGTGCTTTGTGACCGGGCAGTTCACCTATGCGCTCGGCCGCGATGTCGAACTGGAGCATTCCTGCTCGCTGCAGCGCGCACTTGAAGCGTTCCAAAACTCAGGCGGAGACCTGGCGACCCTGGCCGTCGCGACGGTGACCTCGGACGTATTCCTCTATCGAAGAGGGCAATAGAGGGGAAAGCGATGATACACGCGATGAAACGACGAACCCTCCTCCGGGGCCTGACCGCGGGTCTTGTCTCGGTTCCTGCACTTTCCAGCCTCTACGGACACGATGTCCGCGCCCATGAGGAGTCGCCCCGGCGTCTGGTGATCTATTGGACACCCAACGGAACGGTCCACAATCGCTTCTATCCCAACGACGCGTCCGACCTCACGAGCAAGCCTATCTTGGCGCCGCTCGCCGAGCATCGCGAGGACCTCGTCGTGTTGCGCGCGACCTTCAGCGGCAACGGCGACCATAAGACGGGCCTTCCATTTTCCACCACAGGTCGGCCCTATGTCATCTCAGACGACGAAAACTCGGGGATATCGATCGATCAAGAGATCGCCAACGCGCTGGGGGATGCGACGCCACAGCCCTCGCTGACCCTCGCGGCCCAGACCAAGGACAATCGTCGCGGCTACATCAGCGCCAACGCCGACGGGTCGCGCAACCCTCCGATCGGAGAGCCTTGGAAGGCGTACGAGTACATGTTTGGCCCTTACAGTGAAGGCGGGGGCTCGGGTCCCGACATCGCCGAGCTCACGGCGAAGCAAAGCGTCCTCGATTCGGTGATGGACGACCTGGGTACGTTGCGAGCGCGAGTGTCGGGCAGCGAGCGAGCAAAGCTCGAGGCACACTTGGAGGCGGTTCGCCAGCTTGAGCAGAACCTCGGTGGGACCGCGACCGACTGCGCCATGGGCAACACGGTGCAGCCACGTTCGAGTCACGACTACCCCACGCGGGTCCGGCTCCACAACGAGCTCATCGCGGCGTCACTGGCGTGCGACCTGACGCGGGTCGTCTCGTTCATGACCGCGCCGGCAGGACACGACAACTGCAACTTCGGGTTCCTCGACCTTCCCGTCGGCGGCGACATCCACCAAAGCATCGCGCACTCGTCCTCGGGAAGCACCCAAGACAGCGGGGGCTCCGACGCGATGGCGCTCGTTGGCGCATGGCATGCGCAGGGGCTGGCCGACCTCATCTCCTTGCTCAAGGCGATGCCGGAGGGTGACGGCACGGTCTTCGACAACACCACCATCCTGTGGGCGACCGAGTGCGCCTGGGGCGACCACGGTCACGCCGGCATCCCCATCGTGCTCGCGGGTACGATGGGAGGAAAGCTCAAGAACGGGCTGTACGTACCGGACGAACTCAACTCGTCTACCGGATACCGTTCGGTGCTCAATACGCTCGCCCACGCCATGGGGCACGAGCTGGACACCTTCGGGGAGGGTGAGGCCTGCGGGGTGGCCGATGCCCTCTTGGCGTGACGAAGAACCGGCGTGGGTTCGGCTCTGAAGTTCGCTACGCGATGGGTTGCGGGTGCAGCTCGATCACGGAGTGCACGCGCACGTCCCTCCCCTGTGCGATGGATTGGTCCAGGGACTCAGCGAGCGCGGTTAGGGTCACGCGCAGCTGGGCTAAGCGCGCCTCAGAGGCATCATCCGTGGTGCCAAAGCGCTCCATCGCGCTGAAAATTCTCAGCGAGTGGTGTGTGATCTTCGCTTGGACCAATGCGAGCAGAATCTCTTTGGCTTCGGTCGCATCGAAGACTCCTTCCAGGAGCACGTGGAAGGAGGAGGCGGGCGGGGGTGTGTCGTGACTCATGGCGTGGGGTTGCGTCGCGTTGCGGTGATGGTGTCGTCGAAGTGCGGCTGTACGTTCACTCGCCTTGACCCAGCGAGTAGCCGCGTACGCCGTCGAAGGTGTAGAGGTGCTCGGTCTTGATCACGTCAAACCCGCGCTCGTTCAGCGCGGTGAGAAGCGCGAGTACGTGGGCGAAATCCGTCACGCCGGTCTTTGTCGTTGGCAGAAATCGGCAGCGCCAGTGATCGGTGCAGAAGGTCTCGGGCAGCCCGTCGGGGTAGACCTTCACGCCTCGGTTCGTGATCATTTTCAGCCGCCACGTCTCGGGCAGTGACGCCTTGAGCGCCTCTCCGAGCGTGTCCGGGTTGCGGCTGTCGGAGGACCAGTCGAGGAACACGTCGATACCGCAAAGCTCCTTCACCTCATGCTGCCTGTCGCGGTGCTGAGCTTGGATGCCGCCGGTGCGATACTGCACCGGGGTGAGGAGCCGGGGGGTTTTGCCGAGGTGCTCGATTATGGTGTTGGTGAAGGCCTGCGTGCCCACCATGCGCTGGCTGAGACCTTCGCGGTAGATGTCGGCGGTGTGGATGCCGCTCTCCAGCGTGGCCAGCCAAGCGTTCTTGATCGTCTCGGCGGTGGCTGCTTGGCCGATGTGGACCAGCATCTGCACGGCGCCGAGGAGCAGCCCCGACGGGTTCGCGATGTCCTTGCCGGCGATGTCGGGTGCGGACCCGTGTACGGCCTCAAACATGGCCACGTCTTGGCCGATGTTCGCGGAGCCGGAGAGCCCGATCGACCCCGCCACCTGCGAGGCGATGTCGGAGAGAATATCGCCGTAGAGGTTGGGCGTGACGATCACATCAAACTGCTCGGGCTGCGAGGCGACACGCGCGGCACCGATGTCGATGATCTGGTGCTCGGACTCGATGTCCGAGTAATCCTGCGAAACCTCGTCGAAGACCCGGTGGAACAGTCCATCCGTGATCTTCATGATGTTGTCCTTGGTCATGCAGGTGACCTTCTTGCGGCCGTAGGCCCGCGCATACTCGAAGGCGTAGCGGACGATGCGTTCCGACCCCGGGCGGGTGATGAGCTTGAGCACCTGCGTGACCTCTTGGGTCTGGCGATGCTCGATGCCTGCGTAGAGATCCTCTTCGTTCTCGCGAACGATGACCAGGTTCATCCCCGGGTGGGCCGACGCCACGAAAGGCGCGTAGGATTTCGTCGGGCGGACGTTGGCGAAGAGGTTCAACGACTTGCGGATCGTGACGTTGAGGCTCTTGAAGCCGCCGCCTTGCGGAGTGGTGATCGGCGCCTTGAGCAGCACCTTGTTGCGCCGGATGGTGCTCCAGCTGCCAGGCTCGATCCCCGCGCTGTGGTCCCTGCGGTAGACTTTTTCGCCGAGCTCGATTTCATCGTACTCCAGCGCCGCGCCAGCGGCATCGAGGATTCGGAGGGTGGCGTCCATGATCTCCGGTCCGATGCCGTCGCCGCGGGCGATCGTCACGTGGGTCTTGGAGGAGGAATTCGTTGGTTCGCTGGATGACATGGGTGGCCTACGGCGGGTTTTTTTGGGGGGGCGTGGCGCGCTTTCGGGGCCAGCTCCGCGATCTCAACCGTGGCCGAAGGATTGGCGATCCTCTTCGATAGTTCCAATGCAAAGTTTTGAACGAAACGTTCGTTTCGATATAACGATGGTGTGACGGCGCTCAACTTCCACTACCTGCGCTACTTCTGGGCTGTGGCGCACGATGGCAACCTCACCCGCGCGGCCGAGCGACTGCACATCTCGGCGTCGGCGGTGTCGGTGCAGATCCAGAAGCTCGAAGACCAGCTCGGACACAAGCTGTTTGAGCGGCGCGGTCGGCAGCTGGTTCTGACCGAAGCGGGCTCCATCGCGTTGGACCATGCCGACGCGATCTTTGAGTTGAGCGACGAGCTCGTCGGCACCCTGGGCGAGTCCGGAGACCGCGCGAGGCGGGTGCTACGGGTCGGCGCGCTCGCAACACTGTCGCGGAACTTCCAGCTCGGGTTCCTCCAGCCGCTGATCGGTCGCGAAGACGTGGAGCTGGTGCTTCGCTCGGGACTCATCGGCGATCTTCTACGGGAGCTCGAGGCGCATCGGCTCGACGTGATCCTCGCCCACGTCGCCCCGATGCGCGACTCCGGGACCGCATGGGTGCCGCACCTTATCGCGCAGCAGCCGGTCAGCCTCGTGGGGCGTCCCAGCCGGATCCGAAAGGGACGCCGCCTGGCGGACATCCTTGCGTCGGAGTCACTGCTTCTGCCCACGATCGAGAGCAGCATACGAACCGGCTTCGACGCGCTCACCGAGCGGCTGGGCATACGCGTGCGCGTCGCGGCGGAGATCGACGACATGGCAATGCTGCGTTTGATGGCCCGCGAAAGCCACGGCCTCGCCGTCGTCCCGCGCATCGTCGTCAAGGACGAGCTCGAAGCCGGGGAGCTGGCAGAGATCCGGCGCCTGCCAGAGCTGTTCGAGACGTTCTACGCGATCACACCGACACGTCGGTTCCCCAACCCACTTCTTCGCGAACTCATGCCCGAAGAAGCGGAGTGAAGAGGTGCTTAGAAGCGGGGCAAAGAGAGCAGGTTGTTACTCTCACGGCCGTCGGCGACGGTGCGCAGGTACGGAGGGTTGCCGTTGACGACCACGACCTTGGCGTCGAGAACGAAGACGTCGTTGCCGTCGCGGATGAACTCGACCATCTGGGCGAGGCTGCACTCGCGCGCGGTGCCATGGGAGGGCTGCTCCCAGCGGACGCGGGTGATGTGCTCGACCCCGTCCCCGCCCATGATTCGGATATGCGTGATGTAGACCATCGGTAGGCTCCTTCCCCGGCGTGAGTGCCGGTTCGAAAGGCTCCACTCGCAGCAGGGCCGAAGCTGAACGTCACGTGACTCCCGAAAGGTCGAAGGAGGACGAAAAGAAAACCCGCGTCGCAACGTTCAGCTTCGGCCGGTCGCCGAGTGGGCCTGTTGAAGACGACGCAACATGAACCAACGAGTCTATCGCTCGCTCGAGCACGACCCCAACCGCTTCGGCCACATGCTGGTCGAAGACGAGAACGCCTCCCTTGGAGCGCTCCTGGACTTCCTCGCGGAGCAGCCCAGCTCCGGGACCGAAGCCGAAGAGGCCGAGGCGTTCTTGATGCAACGTCAATCCCACATGCTCGGCCGCGCCGATCGAGCCTTCCACGAGTAGGGCCCGCCATGGACGTCCCATCCACACCCATCTCCACATCTGCGCCGACGTTTCAGCGCTCGGCGATCACCATCGGCGAGCTCGTTGTCGACACGAGCGTCCAGGTCACGCTTGAGGACGCACGCAGCGAAGCGACGCAGCTGTTTTGTGAGCTGTCCGAGCCGCAGCAGCGGCGCCTCGCCGAAGAAGCCTGGCAGATCGGCCTGCGCGCCCTGGGCAACGCCCAAGCGCAAGCCCGCGAGAGCAAGCTTGCGGACATCGGCAAGACCCTGCTCGACGACGTCGAGTCCGTGCTCGGGCGCCACGTCGCCTCGCAACTCTCCAGCGTCGAGACGGCGATGAACCGCTACTTCGACCCCCAAGACGGCGAGGTCAATCGCCGCGTGCAGGCCTTCCTTGCCGACGACGGCATGCTTAACCGCGTGCTGTCCGAGCAACTCACGGGCGAGCAGAGCCAGCTCGCCCGCACCCTTGCGGCGCAGGTCGGGGAGCACAGTGAGCTGTTCAAGCGCCTCGACCCGGACCACAAGGGCAGCGTGGTTCAGATGTTCGAGGAGCGCCTCGGCGCGGTGCTGGTGGAGAACCAGCGCGCGATGTCCCAAGCCCTCGATCCCGCGGCGCCCGATGGCGCGCTGACTCGCCTGCTCACCAGCCTCCGCAAGGAGATGGAAGAAGCGCAGCGCCGAGGTGCCAGCCAGCTGCAGAAGGCGGTTGCGGCTCTGGACGCCAACGACGAGACCTCGGCGATCGCTCGGCTCATCAAGGAGACCGGCAAAACGCAGCAGGCCCTGCTTCGCGCCATCAACATCGAGGCCCTGCGCGACGTGGACGAGCGGATCCAGTCCGAGCTCAAGCGCATCGCCAAGATGCGTGGCGAGGTCGCGAAGATCATGCGCGCGGGTGAGACGCTGGAGAACGAGCTGCGGATCGGCGAGAAGAAGCTCGGGACGCTGGTGGAGAAGGCGAAGTCCACGTTGGCCGCGCTGAACGTGGAGCTGCACGATCGGGAGGTCGAGGTGGCGAATCCCATCGTGGCGCCGGAGATGGCGTTCGAGTCCATGGCCGACGTGCAGGGCGCCGGGCGAAGAGCTACAATCAGCGGATGAGCGAGGACGCGGAGCGACGCAAGCGGGCGCTGGCTCGAGGGGGCTACCCCGGCCGCAAAGGGGGGATGGAGCTGCTTGCAGGGGTCGCGGACGTCGACTCCACGCCGTCCGAGAGAATCGCGCAGGTCCAGGCCGCGACGCTCATCGGCTGGCGCCTCTCCGGCAAGCCGCTGCCGTCCTACTCAAGATCCGAAGCGCCAGGGCGAATCATCCGCGGGCGCAGTTCGACCTGAGGCGCATGGCGGACGAGCCCCAGCTGTACGACGACTTCGCAGACATGCTGGCGGCACTCTCGGCCGCGCAGGCGGAGTACTTGGTCGTCGGGGGACACGCCGTCGCTGCACACGGGGTTGTGCGGGGTACGCTCGACATCGACATCTTTGTCCGGCCCAGCGAGGAGAACGCACAACGGGTCGTCTCCGCATTGCGAGCTTGGGGCGCTCCGATCGCGAGCCACGGGGTCTCTGCGGCTGACTTCACCAAGCCCGACACCGTCTATCAGCTCGGCCTTCCTCCGCGCCGAATCGACATCCTCACCTCGATCGATGGGGTGTCGTTTGATGAGGCGTGTGAGGAGCAGATCGAGGCGTCGGTGAGTGGGATCGTGTTCCCGGTGATCGGACGCCGAGCCCTGCTCGCGAACAAGCGCGCGAGCGGTCGCCACAAAGACCTCGGAGACGTCGACGCGCTCGAAGGCCGGTGAGTGGGGCGCTGCTTGAAGTGCGGGTCGGGAAAGACGCGTCCGAGCAGCCCGCTACACCCAAGGGCTCCGCCTTGTTCCCGTCGCGGTCGATGCCAGGCCGTGGGTCCACCGCGGACAAACAGGATTCCTTGGCCGTGATGTCGTGCAGTGCGATGCACACTGTGGACGAGTCCGGGTCGTGCGTCCGCTCCGGAACTTTGTAGGCCGCGTCGACCGACGGTGTTTGGCTGGGTCGGAGCCGGGTGGGTTCGACGTCGGTGGGTGTTCGGCAGCCGGCAAGCAACACGAGGGCGTAGGCCATCGTTCGTAGCGCGCTGCTGCCGTATGTCCTCCAGAGGCAGCGCTCGGGTGATGGCCTCAGGGGGACCCACCGACAGCGGCCCCCGTGGTGCTCACTACGGAAGTCCTCGGTTCGCATCGACTACGGCGCGAGTTCGGGGAAGAACCAAGCCGAGGTCGTCCAGCCTTCCCAGGTGAGGGGGCGGGTGCGGCCGGAGGGGAGGTCGATCAGCAGCGGCACGCCCTCGGGATCCTCGACGTCGAACCCGAGCAGCTTGTCCGAAAGCTCGAGTGTGCCGCGCAGGACGACGGGGCCTTCGGTCGTTTCGACCCGGCGCACGTTCGCTTCCCACTGCGGGCGTTGCCCGGGCACGGAGGGAGACCACTGTGCGGTGTGTTGAACGCCGCCGCGGTCGCAGAAGAACCAGAACGTCGCCTCTTGGTCGGTGGTCACCACGGTCGGGATGGCCGGGGGCGAGCTGTCGCACTCCGAGATGTCGAGGTCGATCGGGTTCATCTCGGGGGTCGAGCCGTCGAGCGCGAACCACACCAGCCGAGACGGCATCTCTTCCCGCATCATCGTGCCGCCGGCGAGTCCCAAGGACTCGATGACCGTAGGGCCGAGCAACCACTCGTCGAGGTCATATCGGGCCACCACGCGGGGTTCATCGGTCGAGTCGGGGTCGATCATCGCGTAGCCGTGCTGTTCGCCCGATTCGAAGCGATAGAGGAGCTCGCCCGCTGCGGTGGTGAGTCCGAGCGGCTGGGCGGGAATGGCCGAGAGGTCGAGCACCGTCACCACGGGGCTCTCTCCACCAGTGTCAGCCTCGTGGACCACGAGGATGCTCTGCACGGGGGTCTGGACGGCCTGCTCGCTCACCACGAGGGCGTCATCGACGCGGACCATCTGCAAGCTATTGAGCGAGCCCGGCAGCGCCGCCAGTGGGGTGTCGGAGCCCTGTTCGAGGTCATACGCTCGGAGCTCGCGAGGCTCGCCTGGGGTCACGTACACCAACCACTGCCCGAGGGGATCGAAGCTGTAGCCGCCGCGTTCAAGACTCTCCTGACGATGGACGACCGCTGTGACCTCGGGGTTGTCGATATCGACGATTCGCAGCACGGACCCTTGCGCGTCGAGGGCCGAGACCGCGTATCGATGATCGTCGATGCGCGAGCTGGAGCTCGCCCGCTCGTCGGGCAACTCGAGAGGAACCACCCGCAACACCTCACCACGTGGATCGAGCACCAGCGTGCGTTCCGACCCCCACGCCACGGGCACCTCGGGCGTGAATGCAACGCCGAGTTGTGCCGCATAGCTCCATATCGGGCAGTACGTCAGGCGGTTGGGGCCCAGCGACGTGGGTCTGAACCCGAAGGCCTCGCCGTCGTCGAAGAAGGAGTTCATGACGTAGCCCGCACCCGGTGATCCGCGGAGCACCGAAGGCTGGGCGGTCGGGCACAGGACGAGCGCGTCGGCGGGCTCGGGACCGTAGAGCACCACATCCTCGCCGCGCTCGAGGCTGAGTTCGTGGGCGATGATCCGGTCTTGGGTTCCGTCCACCGACTGCTGATGAAGGATGACCCACGACTCGGCCTGCCGATCGACCACAACCTCCACAACCTCGTTTCCGGTCGGCACCACGGCATCGCTGCATCCCGCGAGCAGGAGCAGGGCAGCGAGAGAGGAAGCAACGGAGCGCATGGTTGAAGCACTCTAGCAGGTCGCCGCGCCTCTTCGCTGGGTCTGCGGCTCCGAGGGACAGGTCGCGGGGCATACGGCCGGTCAGCCGCTCGACGGGGGGCAAGGTTGCGTGCGAGCGAGGGACTACTTCTGGGAGTTCGGCTTGCAGCGCGCGTACGACTGGGCGCAGGCGCGGTGGGGGTCTGAGGATGGGCGAGAGTTCGCTGTAGTGGGAGCGCTCATCCAGCTGGGGAACTGCCTCGACCTTCTCGACACGGACCACACGCGCCGGCTGGCCGAGATGGCGGCGTTCCTTCGGGGAAGGGGCGAGGAGCTGCCTCAGAACCGAGACAAGCGGCGCGATCTTGAGTGCTTCTTATTGAACAGCTTCTGCGGCGAGATGCAGGGCGAGCGCGCGTTCGACACGGTCCGAGGGCTGTTTCAAGAGGGGCGCCCATCGCGGACGGGTCGGGGATTCTCGACCAGAACCACATCCAAGTCGTAGTTCGGCGGCCGGAGGCCATCATTGGGCTGTTCCGCCCCTCAACGGGGACCAACGATGATCCGGCGGATCCGGCGGATCCGGCGGATCCGGCGGAGCCCGCACAACTTGCACGGGGTTCGGGAGATGGTCATGATTGAGAAGTTGTCGGAGCAGCGTACGAAGAGGGTCATCGTAGACCCCGCGGTTCGGGAGGCGGAGCGCGCCTTCCAACGCATGATCGCAAGGCTCAAGAGCATGACCCGCGAAGAGCACATCGCCTGGGCGATCAAGCGCGGGCTCAGGAACGAGGACGGATCTCCGAAGCTGCCCGAAGAGCCGCCGTATCTCTCGGGCGAGTGAGGCTCGCCCTGTCGCGCCCTGTCGCGCCCTGTCGCGCCCTGTCCCGGCGGTCGAGAGCGGTGGGGCTGGAATGTGGTGGAGAATCCGGCTTCGTCTCATCCGGCCAGCTGAGCAAGAATCCGTCGACGCGCGGACACCCAGTTGCTTCCGCCGTGACCGCTCTGCTCGGTCGCTTCGACTCGCCGGTCGAGCTCGGCAAGCCAGGAGTCGTCCCAGTTAGAGTCTGCCGGGCTGTCGAGGCGGCCGATGAGCTTCGTGCGGTCCTCTACTAGCCGTCTCTGACTTTCGTCGCTCACCCCGGAAGCCTAGCAGGAGGCGGTCGGTGCTGGCGCTCGGCAGGCGCGCCATGTGAGACCTTCTGTCCTGGAGTTGACGACCGGTCATGAAGCTACTCACCTGGAACATCAATCAATGGGCGTTGGGGCAGGATCGCATCGAGCTCGTGGGGCAGCACCTCGATCGACTGCAACCGGACGTCATAGCGTTCCAGGAGGTTCCGCGCGGGCTCGACGAGTCTCTGGAGTGGATGCTGCGGGCGCATGGGTATCCGATACTGCATCTTGGGCGGCAGCGGATGGACTGGCACGCGTATGGATCGGCGATCGCGTCGCGGCTTCCGATCACGGCGTGTCCTCGCAACGTGATGCCTTCGATTCCGTACCCGGAGATGTTCGCAGGCGCCACCGTGCACACAGCGTTTGGGCCGGTGGAGCTCTTGAGCGTTCACATCCCCAACGGGTCGGGGAAGGGGTGGAAGAAGGTGGAGACCCTCGAACGTCTGCGCGCACGGGTGGAGTTCTTGCGCGGGCCGACGATCGTCGCGGGCGACTTCAATGCGCCCCTGCACCAGCTTTCGAACGGGGTGGTGGTGACCGCCGGCCAGAGTGTCGAGGTTGGAGGAAGGCTTCTCGACTGGGACGATTGGCTGCAAACCATCGATCCGCTACTCGTGCGCGAGCTCGCGGACTCGGCCACCATCCGTTGCTGGGATAGCTGGACCGACGACGGCGTGACAGCAAGCGGCCGACGCTGGGATCAGGCAGAGCGATGGTTCTTCGAGGATAGCCCAAAGGGCGGGCTGCAGGACGCCTTCCGGAGTATCCACGGCGACGAAGCCACTGCGCGGGCCTCGACGCACCGCCTGAAGAACACCGGTACGGCACGCCGTTTCGACCACATCTTCGTTCGCGGGCTGACGGTGCGCGCGTGCGAGATCGACAAAGGTGTCGCGGTCTCTCATGACCGGTTCGATCACGACCCTGTGTGGGCAGAGTTCGAGCCGGGCCTAGAAGCGCGGGAGTGAGAGCAGGTCGTCGGTTTCACGGCCGTCAGCCACGGAGCGGACATACGGGGGCGTGGCGTGGACGACGGCGAGTTTCACGTTGCGGCTGCCTCCGGAGATGCGGACATTGTTTCGGCTCCCCATTGGACCCACTAAATGGTCAGGAGAGCCAGAAAACCTTGGGAACTTCGCGCTCACTTCGACCCGCTGGGAACCTTGCCGTACGATCTGTAGACTTCCGAGGGTGAGCACGCTGGGTGGCCCCTGCTCGGCCTCCCCAGTGTCGTCACCGTGCAGACTCACATGCATCAGCGCGAATCGAAGCGGTTGAGGAACCGTGACCGTCGCGCTCACTGTCACGTCGACCATCGCAGACCAAACCCCGCCTCCAAGGCTCGAACCGGTCTCGAAGTTCATCTCGAGTTTCAGATCTTGAATATCCATCTTTCCCCTTCTCGTTGCCTCGTCGTCACGTCGAGGTCTGGTTCAGCGACGACCGACCGAGGTCTCGGCGTGCCGGTTCCGTATTATACCCAAGCGAAGTGAAGCTCCGGGCGCCCAGCCTCGACCCAAGCCTCCTGCACACGACGAAGCTCCTCGGCCGTGGTGACCAGCGCTTCCAAGGCCGCAAGCTCGTCATCGCTCATCGGCTTGAAGCCCGGGTCGGCCGGCCCCTTCGAGCCCCGCTTCCGAAACGCCACTTCCTGGATCCGGTAGTACCGATCCGTCGCTTCTCGAAGTCCTTCCAAGGCCTTCTCCATCCGAGGACGGTGCCGCCCTGCCCCGTCCTCGACCAGGACGAGCATGACGTCGACCTCGGCCGGCCCGGCGGTCCGCAGTGCCTCGGCTTCGGTCACGCTTTAACGCCTAAACGTGACTGAAGGCAGTTGGCCCAGAACGAGCCTCCGGCTTCATGTAGAGGCGTGCCACAGTCTTCCGATGTCAGGCGAGAAGACAAAGGCAGGCACCTTCACCAGTGCTAAGGGAACGACAGGAGACGTCATCATGGACCGTCGCTCCGACGGGACGTGGACGTTTTCGTGGTGGTGTCCGATGCCCAGCGGCAACCATGCCGAGTTCGCCCACGGCGACGGCATCGCGGACACTGAGACGGAAGTGGTAGAGCAGGCTCGGTCCCAGGCTGACGAGCAAGGGCGCTAGCGAACGCCACAGCAAGCACCCGCAACCGTCGAGACCAAGGTGCTACGATCGAAGCATGGCAGACCTGAACGACGTTGCCGCCACGTACTCAAGGAGGCTCAAATCTGTGAACGCCCCCTCGGCGTGGGAGAAGATCGCCGACGACCTCTCAAAAGAGACGCTCACGGATATCGAGTTCGATGAAGTTGCGACGAAACTGGAAGAACTGGACGCCCCCGAAGCTCCACCCGGCGGACAGGTCATCGTGATCGGTGGACCATCGAACCGCGTAAAATTCGCTGTAGGAGTCGCGCGGAGCATGCGGGCCATTCGCCCCCCCTTGCTGAGCCGGTAGAACGGTAGAGCCGTACGTGCTCGCCGTGGCGCCAGGGCGAGCACGTACGTAGAGCCTGCCTTCTGAGCCGTTGGGTCACGCTTCCTCCCAGAAGCGTGACCGAAGGAGGTCCCTTGGCGCCTTACATCCGTCCGGTGAAGACGACCTTCGCGGCGGAGTTCGCCACGCTCTGCAGCGGACCGTCCGAGCCAAGAATCCACAGCCGGCCCACGGAGAGAGAACGAGGACCACCAGCGGAAGGCAGCCGAAGAGACGCCGCGGTCCAAATATGCGACACAGCTGCGCCGCGCGGCGACAGGCTCGAACGTGAAGCAGCGCCCACGCTGCCCAGCGGCTCCGGGACCACGGTCTCGAGCACAACCGGAAACTTCGAGCTGACGACGCCGAGGCTGAACCGGTGGACCCAGCGTCGTTCCTGACTCAGCTCGAAGTCTGGGATGTAGAGCCCTGGCCAGGTCAGCTCGGACCGCTGGGCGAGCCTGAAGGGACCGATTTCGGCCGTCCGCTCTACCCCCGTCCCAGGAGATGGGGCGGCAAAGGACAGAACCGAAACCCAAAGTAACGCTGCGCTCACCGCCATAAAACCCCTCTTTACTCTAGCCGGGCGAACTCTATCGATCCAACGAAGCGCCCCTCTTCTTCGCCCACGACCGTCACCCGAATCCGCCCCCCGCGAGTCACATCGAGGAGGTGCTCTTCTTCAGCCGGATAGTATGTCGGCGGCGCCTTCCTCGACAGCTCGGCTTCGTTGAACGCGGCACCGTGAAACATCTCCGGCAACGGCGCGTCGTTTGGCGTCAACTGGCAGCCGAGCAGAGCCGTGAACGAGCCACCTTGCTGCAAGAGCCTGTACCGGCCCGGCTCAAGATCGATGGTCCGAACCACCGACACACCGCCGACACCGCCGACACCCGTCGCCCCCCGCTCATCGCACCCCAAATCGAACTCCTCCTGCCAAACGCCGGCTTCCAACTCCGGTAGAGCATCGAAGGGGCAGACGTACGGTTCCAATGCCGGATACGCGTACGGAACGGACTCACGGTGCGCGGCCGCCAGCTCTTCGAACGAGCTCCCGGTAGCTTCTTCTTCGGTGGCTCCCGAAATAATGCGCCGGAGGCTTTCCAGACCCTGCGTCTCGATGATCCAGCGCACGAAGTGCCGGGCATTCAAATAGTCGAGTTCCTCGGGCCTGGTTTTCGTCGAGTTTTCGAGGACGCCTTCCCCGTCTCCACTCGTCCCAACCCACCGGAGCGCATCCGCTGTGCCCTCCTCCCAGAAGAGCGAAGGAAATGAGTCGGGCGCAACCGCGTGAACAATTTCATGGTCGAGGCCATCCCACGTGGCCATGTGGATCTGATCGGTGTCGCGGCGGTAGCACCCTTGCGGAGAGACCCCGCAAGGAAGCCCGTCGAGGTCGTAGAAGTACACCTCGACCTTGCTCGACCTCTCGACACCGAGCATGTCCTCCACCAACGCGACGTGCTCATCGAGCATCGCAAAGTCGTCGTGGCAAAGTTCAAACCCGTCGAGCTCGCTACCGATAATGGCCCGCTCCGTCTCCCAGAGGATCGGCGGCAGCTGGTCTTCGGCGCAGCCTCCGCAAAGACCCGCTGCGAGCAGAAGAGACGTCTTGACCGTGCTGCGCATGAACGACCTGCGAAGCTTACTCGATCCGGAAATCGACCGTCGTCGTCGTTCCTGCCCTCTTGTAGGTGATGCTCAGGGAGGTGGCGTTGCGAAGGACGGCCAGCGCGTCCACGTAGTCTCCCAGTGTCTTCAACGTGATGCCGTTGGCGCTCAGGATCTTGTCTCCCGTCCTCAGGCCGAGGTGGTACGCGAAATCATCCTGATGCACCGACTGCAGCGCATAGTACTCGGTGGGCAGCTCCACCAAACGCGCTCGGTCTTGTGCGAGCAGGACGTGACCATCGCTCGCGATCGTTCCGATGAGTTCCTTCTGGATCACGGTCTCCTGCGTCACCCGGTCGAAGTAGATGAGGTCGTCGGGGTCCCATCCTCCGTACGGGTCCTGACTGCCCTGCCCGCTCGTTGCCGGTGGGGCCCCACCGCAGATCTCCCCCCCAACAACGGCATTGGGACACTGCATGTCCGCGGCGAGGGGGCTCGCGGCACATTGGAGCTGAGCCGGTGTCGTGATGTCGCAGATGTAGCCGTACTCGCCCTGCTGACAGCCTTCGCAGATCTGGGACTCGTCGGGCTCGTTGCAGGCGGTGAGAACACACCCGAACCCTAGAATCGAGAGAGCGAGAGCGACTTGTTGTTTCAACTTGAGAGGCATCTTTTCCGTTCCTTTGCTCGCTCCCACGCGAGCAAGCCCCCCCTTGGTCACGTCCAGCCAGCCCGCCAGCCCGCAGCTCAAGCACAGCCCGTGACTCCGTACGCACGCACCCGCTCGAAGCAGGATGAAGTTCGGCTACGGAGCCGGGGCCCGGCCACCGAGCCGTACTTTCGAACCTCGGTGACCAGGCGACCCAGCCCTACGTCATGCTTAAAGGGGTCATTCTCCCGCCCTTTGGCCGGCGCTCCAAGCTCACCACCGCCCCGTCGCTTGCCAACGATGGAAGCGACGGAGCACCAAGAGCGCATGACGCATCTCGTTTTCCTGCCCCGCTTTCCGTAGATCGCAGCAGGCTTGGTCGAGCGCCTCCGCGAGCTTCACCGTCGCCCATCCCACCAACGCGTCCAGCTCGAACACCGCCCGCTGCGGATCGTCGTCGCGGCCGAGAAATGTCGACCCGTGGAACCACGACCCATCCGGCTCGCGCCGAAGAGGCCCACAGCTCAGCGTCCCCTTCGAAACTCTGCACGCACTCGCTGAGCCTCGTGTTGCTCGTCGCATCTGAGCCAAGCGAATCTGCCCAGGACACGGATGACGGCTCGAGCTCGTCGTCGAGCACGGACCGGCGGTGACGGACACGAACCCGAGCGCCCCAACACCGACGGCGCCACAGACTTCGCAGAATCCGACGCACCGTGAAGCCGTGTCGAGTGCGACGGCTGCCCGTGAAAACCCCGGCCTCCCACAGGAAACGGCGGCACCGAAACGGCAACCGTCAGAGACGGCTTTAAGCGAAGCTGGCCCGGTGCCAGCTTCCAGCGCCTAGATCTAGAGCCCGAGTGCGCCGCGGAGCAGATCGGCCGTGATACGCGACAAGCTCGCGCCCGTCTCCGCTTGGCGCAGGTCAAGGACCCGCCCGATATCGGCGGGAAGGCTCACCACCAGGCGGCGCTTAACCTCGCCGGAGGCTTGGATAACGTGGCCTGCCGCGACGGGTCGAGCCGGCGCGTCAGCGTCGAATACTGGAGCGCTCGCCGGGAACGCTGGAGCACTCGGAGCAGCCACAGATGTGCGGCTGCTCGACGAGGGTGCCGGGGAAGGCGTGGGAGAGATCGCGCAGGCGGGAGGCTCGCTTGGTGAGCACCTGGTAGATGTGCCAGTTGGCGGCGTTCATGGCCTCGAAGACGAGCTGCACGTAGTCGGTGGGCACGCCTTCGTGGAACAGGTCGCTCATCGAGTTGACGAAGATGAGCCGGGAGCGGGCCCATCGCAGTGGGTCGGCGAGCTTCTCGGGGACGAGCCGGAGGTCGAAGCCCTGTTCGTAGGGGTGCCCGGGGGTGCCGCGCCAGCGCTCGGCGAAGGTCTCGGCGTAGCAGTGCTTGCAGCCGGGGGAGACCTTGGTGCAGCCGCGGACGGGGTTCCAGGTGGCGTCGGTCCACTCGATGGTGCTTCCGTCGCTCATGGGGGGTACGGGAGCATGGAGGGGATCGGGGGGTCAAGGCGGAGTGTCCGCGAAGGGCAGGTGGGGACGTCTCGTTGGGGCGGCCATGTACCTGTCCCTGCGGTGCCTGGGCGATTGTGGGGAGACCTTGGCGACGGATAGGCTGCTCGTCGGTATGCAGTACGATCGGAGAGTCATCGGCTATCACGCCTGCTCGAAAGACGTTGCGGACCGGCTTCTACAGGAAGGCGAAGGTTTCAAGCACAGCACGAACTCGTGGGACTGGCTCGGTCACGGGATCTACTTCTGGGAATTCGGGCTGCAACGGGCCTACGATTGGGCGCAGGAGCGTTGGGGCTCACAGGGCAGGGAGTTCGCGGTGGTTGGAGCGCTGATCCAGCTCGGGAACTGCCTCGACCTCCTCGACACGGACCACACGCGTCGGCTGGCAGACGTCGCGGCTTTTGTGCAGGCCACGGGCGATGAGTTGCCGCAGAACCGGGACAAGCGGCGCGATCTTGACTGCTTCTTGGTGAACAAGTTTTGCAACGCGATGCAGGGAGAGGGGGCGTTCGACACGGTCCGTGGTCTTTTCCAGGAGGGGCAGCCCATCGCGGACGGGTCGGAGATTTTCGAGCAGAACCATATCCAAGTCGTCGTTCGACGCCCGGAGGCGATCATCGGGCTGTTCCGGCCTTCAACTGAGGCCAGCGACGACCCAACGGAACCCGGACAACTTGCACAGGGAGCGTGAGATGGTCATCATTAATCCGATGTCGGAGCAGCGCACGAAGAGGGTCATTGTGGACCCCGCGGTTCGGGAGGCGGAGCGTGCCTTCCAGCGCGTGCTCGCGCAGCTCAAGAGCATGACCCGGGAGGAGCGCCTCGCCATGGAGATCAAGCAAGGGCTGAGGAACGAGGATGGGTCTCCGAAGCTGCCCGAAGAGCCGCCGTATCTCTCGGGGGGTTGAGGCCCCTTAGACGCGGGAAAGCGCCTGGTCCGCGGCGGTCAGCTTCGCTAGCGCATCGACGCGGCGGCCTCGTTCGCCCCGAGGCGGGGCATTGGAGAGCACCCGGGCTGGAATACCGTCGTAGGTCCGTCCGTCGAGGTCGCGGCCGGCGATCTTCTTGCGGAGGCCGCCCCACTGCTTGAAGAAGAACTTCACGTCGGCGGCTTCGCACTGGTCGCGGATCGAGAGGACCCACTCCTTCTTCATGGGTCGCGCCCCGGGCCCGCTTTCGCCACCGACGATGACCCAGTCGATGCCGGTCAGGTCGAGTTGGCCGAGGTCCTCGAGCAGTGGTTCGACGGACAGGAAGCGCACGGCGGCTCGGGTGTTTCGTAGCTCTTCGATGCGGGGGATGCCGTGCTTGCGGTTCTCGACGGAGACGCCGAGCCAGATGTGGGGCTGCTCGACGAGGGGGCGGGGGAAGGCGTGGGAGAGCTCGCGCAGGCGGGAGGCTCGCTTGGTGAGCACTTGGTAGATGTGCCAGTTGGCGGCGTTCATGGCCTCGAAGACGAGCTTCACGTAGTCGGTGGGGACGCCCTCGTGGAAGAGGTCGCTCATCGAGTTGACGAAGATGAGCCGCGAGCGGGCCCATCGCAGCGGGTCGGCGAGCTTCTCGGGGATGAGCCGGAGGTCGAAGCCCTGCTCGTAGGGGTGGCCGGGGGTGCCGCGCCAGCGCTCGGAGAAGGTCTCGGCGTAGCAGTGCTTGCAGCCGGCGGAGACCTTGGTGCAGCCGCGGACCGGGTTCCAGGTGGCGTCGGTCCACTCGATGGTGCTTCCGTCGCTCATGGGGGGTACGAGATCACGAAGGGGATCGGGGGTCAAGGCTCGGTGTCCGCCGGACCCGGGACAAGACGGTCCTCGTCCTTCACGGTCCTCGCGCCCGAGCGTCGGGGCTTCACGATCAGGCGGCCTCGTTTCACTTCCTGGAACGCGAGCTGACCAAGCCGCGTCCGGGTCAGGTGGTGCGACTCCAGGACCGTGGGCCACAACGCGTCGAAGCGCGCTCCTCCAGTTCGGCGAACCTCCGCGACCAGCGCTTCGACCGCCTTAGGCTGGTCGAGCTTGTTCCGGTCTGCGTAGGATCGATCGTGCTCGGGAGCGAGGTCCATGTGTAGCGCGAGCTGAGATGTGCGCGCCTCGTGTTTTCGCTGCTTGGCCGATGTTCGGATGCTTCCGGCTACCCGCCCGCACACCGTCCTCTCGATCTTCCGAATGAGTTCTAGTCCCTCTTTGCGGTTCACGCCGAGAACGAGATGGAACCAGGTGCGTTCGCTGGTTTTGTGGGGGATTGCGACGTCTGCCGAGAACGAGAGCCCGCACTCCTCCTTCAGGTTGGCGCGGTAGAGGTCCATCATCGCGTCCTCGTCGAGGCCGGAGGGCAGGTCCGTGCCGAAGAAATCCCGGAAGTGGTCGCGCAGGAACTCTCTGGAGTCGTTCTTGAAGCGGTTGATGTGGTTGTACATCACGTTGATCAAGACATCTCGCATCCGCTGCGCCTTGGTCAGCTTGGCGATGTAGCCCATCGCGGCCCCGTTGAACCCTGTCGGGTCGACGAAGATGAACGCGGGGTCGCTGCCGATCCGAGCTTGGATCTCGTCGACGTGACTCCCGAACTCCCCCAAAAGAGCTTCCGTCTTCACGCGCCCACTATGTTCCGTGAGGAACTCCTGGAGCTTCGCGTGCGCCTTCTTCTTCTTTTCGACGAAGATCGCTCGCGTCTCGACCCGATGTCCCGCCTCCCGCCAGACATCGGCGGCGGCCTCGAGGGCGTGGAGTCCGATGTGAATCGAAGTGTCCTCGAGGTTCTGGGCTTGGCTCGTCCAAGGGCCAGAGAAGCAGTCGACGTACCAGAGGGTGACGGGCTTTCCACTTCGGGCGATCGAGCCAACCTTGATGCCCCACTCGACGAGATACTCTTTGAGCACGCGGTGCTTCAGGTAGCTCTGCTCGCGGCCCTCGTACTCGGGTGGCATGTCGATCACAGTTCGTCTCCTGCGTCCGGTGTTCGGCACCGGCTCTGCTTCCGGGTTGGGGTAGCTCATGTTCTCGCATTCCTCCACTTCGGGAGTGGGGTGGGGACAGGTTGGGTGGGAATCTGGTTCGGTGGTCATGGGCTCGTGCGTCCTCTGGAGGCGTTATTGATCGGCCTCACTGAGGACGTCCGACGAGCACCCGCGATCGGCTCAAACATCGCCGGCTAGATCGTCCGCTGCTCAAGCCGAGCGGCCGGTGTCCCGAAACGTGGCGACTGTCTCAAAACGCGACAATGGCAGATGCGCTCGACGTCGCCCGAGCCAGACGAGCATCGTCGTCCGACCCGAGCGCGCCTTGTTTAGAAGTGGGGGAGGGAGAGGAGGTTGTTGGTTTCGCGGCCGTCGGCGACGGTCTTGAGGTGGGGCGGGGTCGTGTTCACGACAACGACCTTCGCGTCGCTGGCGTTGCCGGGACCGCGGACGTAGACATCGTTGCCCTGGTTGATGTAGCCGACCATCTGGTCGCGGCTATAGTCGCCAGCGCGGCCGTGGGAGGGTCGTTCCCAGCGGACGTGGGAGATGTGTTGCAGCCCGCTGCCGTTCCTGAGGCGGATGCGTGTGATGTAGACCATTCGAGATGGCTTCCTTTCTTCGGCGTGATTGCCGGTTCGAGGAGTCCACTCGGTGGGGGTGGGAAGCTGAAACCTGGGGGGTGGATTTCTTGATCTGAACACCCGACCTGCGACCGGGGGAGGCGTAAACGGTGAAGCTCGCAGGCTGGAAACTGAAGTAGTCTCGGCGCAGTGGCGAGACTTGCGGAGACGAACGTCAAGACGGCTCGGGATGAGGAGCTGACGGAGACCATCGCGGATGTGGTGGGGCTGGAGCCGAGCGCGGTGGAGGCCCGGATGGAGGAGGCGCATGGACGCACGCGGCTGGACACGTTGTTCGCGGAGGAATGGCCGAGCGAGGCGGAGGACTTCGAGGGGAAGTCGGCGGCTTGGGCTCGGGACCATGGGCTCGACGAGGAGCTGGCGGCGATTACGGGACTGACGGCGCGGACGGTTCGCGGGCGGCTGAAGAAGGCGTCGGGGCGAACGCACGTGCAGAACGTGTTTGCGGACGACTGGCCCGAGGAGGACGACGAAGCGGAAGAGGGCGAGGCTTCGGGACAGCTGGGGCTGAAGATGGACGCCGAGCCCGAGGCCGAGCCGGAGGCAGAAGCGAAGACGAAGACGAAGAAGAAGGCGGCGGAGAAGGAGCGGTCGGGGTCGCTGGGGTTTGAGGACAAGCTGTGGGCGTCGGCGGACCTGTTGCGCAACAACATGGACCCCTCGGAGTACAAGCACGTGGTGCTGGGGCTGCTGTTCCTCAAGTACATCGCGGACGCGTTCGAGGAGCGGCGCGAGGAGCTGCGGGCGTCGGTGGACGACCCGGAGTCGGACAACTACATGGACCCGGCGGAGCCCGAGGAGAAGCGGGCGAGCTGGCTGGAGGAGCTGCTGGAGGACCGGGACGAGTACACGGCGGAGAACGTGTTCTGGGTGCCGGCGGAGGCCCGATGGACGCACTTCCAGGCGAACGCGAAGCAGGAAACCATCGGCAAGAAGCTGGACGATGGGATGGACGCGATCGAGAAGGAGAACCCCTCGCTCAAGGGGGTGCTGCCCAAGATCTTCGCGATGCCCAACCTGGACAAGCACGCGCTGGGCAAGCTCATCGACCTGATCAGCGGCATCGGCCTGGGCAGCAAGGCGCACCGGGCCAAGGACACGCTGGGCCGGACGTACGAGTACTTCTTGGCGAAGTTCGCGGGGGCCGAGGGTAAGGGCGGCGGAGAGTTCTACACGCCGCAGTCGGTGGTCACGATGTTGGTGGAGATGCTCGAGCCCTACAAGGGCCGCGTCTACGACCCGTGCTGCGGCTCAGGCGGGATGTTCGTGCAGTCGCTCAAGTTCATCGAAGCCCACGACGGCCAGCGCAAGGAGATCACCGTGTACGGCCAGGAGTCCAACCGGACCACCTGGCGCATGGCAAAGATGAACCTGGCCATCCGCGGCATCGAGGCCAAGCTCGGACCCAAGCACGGCGACTCCTTCCACGAGGACCTGCACCCGGACCTGCGCGCCGACTTCATCCTGAGCAACCCCCCGTTCAACATCTCCGAGTGGGGCGGCGAGCGGCGCGAGGGCGATGTGCGGTGGAAGTACGGCACTCCGCCCACGGGGAACGCGAACTACGCGTGGATGCAGCACTACCTGCATCATTTGGCGCCCGGAGGAACCGCGGGGTTCGTCATGGCGAACGGCTCGATGAGCTCGATGAGCTCGGGCGAGGGGGAGATCCGCAAGCGGATTGTGGAGGCGGACCTGGTGGATTGCGTGGTCGCGCTGCCAGGGCAGCTGTTCTATGCGACGCAGATTCCGGTGTGTTTGTGGTTCTTGTCGAAGGGCAAGAGCGGCGGAGTTGGGGCGGATGGGACGAAGCGTCGCGACCGGAGGGGAGAGACGCTGTTCATCGACGCGCGGAAGCTTGGGCGCATGGAGACGCGGGTGCACCGGGTGCTGGATGCGGAGCACGTCGCGAAGGTCGCGGACGCGTATCACGCTTGGCGGACTGAGGGCGGGGGGTATGAGGATGTGGCGGGGTTCTGTAAGTCGGCGACGATGGAGGAGGTTGGCGGGCACGATTTCGTGCTGACGCCGGGGCGGTATGTGGGGGCCGAAGAGTTGGAGGAGGATGGGGAGCCGTTCGACGTGACGATGAAGCGGCTCACGGAGGAGTTGCGGGGGCAGATGGCGGAGGGGGTTGAGCTGGACGGGAAGATTCGGTCGGCGCTCGGGGGGCTCGGCTATGCGGGCTGAGTTTCCGGCAGTGACCATCGGTGATGTCTGCACCGTGTGCGATGGTGCGCACGCCAAGGTGAAACGCCAGCCGTCAGGAGTCGAATACCTCACTTCGAAGAACATCAGGGTCGGACGCCTCGCCCTTGATGACGTGACGTTCATTTCCGAGGACGACTTCGCTCGGTTGTTCTCACCTGAAGCGCGGGTGGTCCGTCGACCTTCGCCTGGGGATGTTCTGATGGGTATTATTGGGACATTTGGAACAGCATACAGAGTCAAAGAGACGGACAGGTTTGGCGTTGCAAGCGCGGTCGCAATTCTTCGGCCTGACCAGTGCGTCATGGACTCGGCGTTTCTCTACTACAGTGTTACTTCGCCGAGTTTCAGGAAAGCACACCACCGATTCAAGTCCGGGTCGGCTCAGGGGTATACGAATCTTCCAACGATCCGCCGCCTGCCCCTAAGAAAGCCCCCCATCGAAGAGCAGCGACGGATCGCCGGGGTCCTTGGGGCGCTTGATGACAAGATTGAGTTGAATCGGAAGATGAACCGGACGTTGGAGGAGATGGCGCAGGCGATCTTCAAGTCGTGGTTCATCGACTTCGATGGGGTGGATGCGTCGGAGATGGTGGACAGTGAGCTGGGGCCGATTCCGAAGGGGTGGGAGGTCATGGCGCTCGGCGGATTCGCGACAGTGAAAGGAGGCAAGCAACTCGAACGATCAGACTACTCTGACGATGGGCCATTTCGGGTGTTCGGTGCAAATGGCGTGATGGGGATGAGCACGAAGTCCAACTACGAAGGGTTTGTGATCGCGTTCGGGCGCGTAGGCGCGTACTGCGGAAGCGTCCACTGGTCAGTAGACGGCGCTTGGATCAACAACAACGCTTCAGCGGTGTATCCTGAGGAACACCCGGAGTTTGTTCTGCAGAGCATGCTTTCCGCGGACTGGTCCCGATACCGCCGAGGGTCCGCGCAGCCGTTCATTTCCAACGGTTCGCTGTCCAAGCACCTCATCATTAGGCCATCCGGAGATCGGCTCGCTGAGTTTTGCGCAGTAGCGAGCGTACTCCGGCGGCGACAAGCGACGAATGAGCTCCAGTCCCGAACCCTCGCCGACCTCCGGGACACCCTCCTCCCCAAACTCATCTCCGGCGAAATCCGAGTCCCCGCCGCCGAAAAAACCATCGAGGCGGCCCTATGACCCTCCCCGAGTCCGTCGTCGAAGAAGCCGCGATCGCCTACCTCCGCGACCTCGGCTACCCCTACGCGCACGGCCCCGATCTCTCCCCCGGCGGCACCGCCCCCGAGCGCACCGCCTACAGCGACGTCATCCTCGAGCCCCGCCTCCGAATCCGCCCTCGCCCAGATCAACCCCCACCTCCCCGCCGACGTCCTCGACACCGTCGCCAAACGCATCCTCCGCCCCGACAGCCCGTCGCTCCTCGAGAACAACGCCGCCTTCCAGTCCCAGCTCACCCGCGGCATCACCGTCCAGGTCCGCAAGGACGGCGCGACCCGAGGCGACCAAGCCTGGCTCGTCGACTTCGACAACCCGGACAACAACGACTGGCTCGTCGTTGGCCAGCTGACCATCATCCAAGGCCAGAAGAAGCGCCGCCCCGACCTGATCGTCTTCCTCAACGGCATGCCCATCGCCGTCATCGAGCTCAAGAACCCCCAGGACGTCCAGGCCACGCTCAAGACCGCCTTCCACCAGCTGCAGACCTACAAGAACGACATCCCCGCGCTCTTCAACACCAACGAGCTGCTCGTCGTCTCCGATGGCACCGCCGCCGCCGTCGGTAGCCTCACCGCCGGGTTCGAGCGCTTCAGCCCCTGGCGCACGGTGGACGGCGACGACCTCGCCCCGCCCCACACCCCGCAGATGGACACCCTGCTGTGCGGCATGTTCGACAAGGCCCGGCTGCTCGACTACATCCGCAACTTCGTCCTGTGGGAGGACACCGACGGCCTCGTCAAGAAGATCGCCGGCTACCACCAGTTCCACGCCGTCAACCGAGCCGTCGCCCACACCCTGCGCGCCTCCGCCCCCAAGCCCCAGACCCCCAGCACCAGCGGCGATCCCCGCCCCGGTGACCGCCGCATCGGCGTCGTCTGGCACACCCAGGGCGCCGGCAAGTCGATCGCCATGGCGATCTATGCCTCCAAGCTGATCCGCGAGCCCGGCATGGAGAACCCCACCGTCGTCGTGCTCACCGATCGCAACGACCTCGACGGCCAGCTCTTCGACCAGTTCGCCGCCGCCAAGGGCCTGCTCCCCGCGCCCGTCCAGGCCGAGACCCGCGACAACCTCCGCGAGCTGCTCTCCGTCGCCAGCGGTGGTGTCGTCTTCACCACCATCCAAAAGTTCGGCACCAAGAAGGGCGAGGCCTACCCCCAGCTCTCCGATCGCCGCAACATCGTGGTCGTCGCCGACGAGGCCCACCGCAGCCAGTACGAGTTTGTCGAAGGCTTCGCCCGCAACCTCCGCGACGCCTTGCCCAACGCCAGCTTCATCGGCTTCACCGGCACACCCATCGAGTCCAACGACCGCAGCACCGAGACCGTCTTCGGCCGCTACATCCACACCTATCCCGTCACCCAGGCCGTCGAGGACGGCGCCATCCTCTCCCTGCTCTACGAGGCCCGCATGGCCCGCATCGACCTCCCCGACGACCGCAAGCCCGTCGTCGACGAGGACTTCGCCGAGGTCACCGAGGGCGAGGAGGAGGCCGCCAAGGGCAAGCTCAAGAGCCGCTGGGCTCGGCTCGAAGCCATGGTCGGCACCGACCAGCGCCTGGGCCTCATCGCCCGCGACCTGCTCGACCACTTCGACCGCCGCTGCGCGCTGGTGCCCGGCAAGGCCATGTTCGTCTGCATGTCGCGGCGGATCGCCGTTGCCCTGTACCAGAAGATCGTCGAGCTCCGCCCCGAGTGGGACGCCGACGGTGACGAGGCCGGCGGGGTCAAGGTCGTCATGACCGTGGCCTCCGGCGAGCCCGAGGAGTATCAGAAGCACCGCCGCGTCAAATCCCAGCTCAAGGCCGTCGAGAACCGCTTCAAGGATCCCGACGACCCCCTGCGCTTGGTCATCGTCCGCGACATGTGGCTCACCGGCTTCAACGCCCCCTGTGCCCACACCCTGTACGTCGACAAGCCCATGAAGGGCCACGGCTTCATGCAGGCCATCGCCCGGGTCAACCGCGTCTTCAAGGACAAGCCCAACGGCCTCGTCGTCGACTACCTCGGCCTCGCCGAGCCCCTGCGCGAAGCCGTCGACAAGTACAGCGGCGAGGGCGAAGACCGCCCCGTCGCCCCGCCGATCGAAGAGGTCCTGCCCGTCCTCGAGGAGAAGTTCCAGATCGTCAAGGACATGTTCCACGGTCACGACTGCTCGGATTACTTCGGCACCGACCCCACCGCCCGACTAGCCTCCTTGGCCCGGGCCACAGATTCCATCTGCGGGCGCAACACCGCTCCGCTCAGCAAGGAAGAGCTCGGCCGTCTCGTCACCATCTTTGCCCAGTGGAAGCATCCCAGCGCGACCGGCTACATTCCGATCCCGACGAAGAACGACAACCAGACCCGCAACCGGATCCTGCGCCTGATGTCCTTCCTCGACCACGACGTTGGGACGGGCGACGACGCGCTGTACGCCAAGTTCGTCGATCAACTTCGTGCGCTCTTGGCTGAGCCCGGCCCGACCGGTACCAGCCTTGCGGGTCACAACGACCTGCTGGCCCTGCAGCTTGAGCCGTTCATGCGCAAGATGTTCGTCAAGGTTGCACCCAAGGCCGCCGCTTCACTCGGGGCAGGCCATGTCGGCCTCGACACCCTCATTGTCCACCTCCGAAAGGCCGACGCCAGCCCCTACAAGCTCAAGCTCACCACCAAGGCCTTCATCGCCCGTGACGGCGCCGACCACTGGTCTAGCCTCGACCACGCCATCCGCGACACCATGGAGGCTCGCCTCGACGCCGCGCACCGCTCCAAGCTTGCCAACCCCGGCCTGTGGCGCAGCGTCGTGCACGTCATGCTCGAGTTCTTCCGTCACAACGACGACAAGATCGGCCCGCTCCCCCAGGTCCCCGTCGGCTCCCGCGAGGGCCGCCAGCGCTTCCTCGACGCCATGAAGCGGCTCAACGTCGCCGTCGGCATCGCCATGCACCACGAAGAGGCCCGCTGGATGCGAGACGAGGTCGCGTTCTTCCAGGGCGTGCAGAACAACCTGCTCAAGTACACCGTCGGCGGCAGCGGCAAGAGCGAAGAGGATCTCGACGCCGCCGTCGGCCAGATCGTCTCCAAAGCCGTCACCTCCGACGAGGTCATCGACATCTTCGACGCCGCCGGCATCCCTAAGCCCGACATCTCCATCCTCAGCGACGAGTTCCTCGAGAACGTCAAGAACAGCCCCCTGAAGAACCTCCAGATCGAGATGCTCCGCAAGCTGCTCTCCGACGAGATCAAGAACGTCGGCACCCGCAACATCGTCCAGGGCAGGAAGTTCTCCGAGATGCTCGAGCAGACGCTCAAGAGCTACCAGAACCGCACCCTCGACGCCGCCGACGTGATCCTGCAGCTCATCGAGCACGGGCGTGAGATGCAGAAGCTGCCCAACAAGGGCAAGGAGCTGGGGCTCACCGAAGATGAGATGGCGTTCTACGACGCGCTCGTCGACCACGGTGGCGTCAAGGAGGTGATGAAGGACGGCGTGCTCGGCAAGATCGCCCAGGACCTCGTTGCCGCGATCCGGAGATCGGTGACCATCGACTGGACGCAGAAGGAGGCGGTGCGCGCGGACATGCGGCGCAAGGTGAAGAAGCTGCTTCGGAGGCACGGCTATCCGCCAGACAAGGCGGAGGCCGCGTTGGTCACGGTCATCGAGCAGGCCGAGCACGTGTGCAAAGACTGGGCGCAGACGGGGTAGACCGCCGTCGGCCAGATTGTCTCGAAGGCCGTGGTCTCCGACGATGCGCAAATACGACAGCGGTGTCACATTCTCCCCGGCCGGTTTCCCACCGCAGACACCCGAGCGAACCGGGCGCTTCCCCGGCCTGTCCCTGCGCAGGTTCCAGGCTTGCACCCCGGTGCCGCCGCGGTCGATGCTCTGCGCGGTGGCCGAGATCCGCGTTCACATCGATACGCTCGAGTACACCCGGCAAGGGCTCAAAGTCGCGCAAGCCGATTCCCTCGCTGCAGGTGGGCGCCCACAACCAGGTGGTGCTGATCCGGCCGGACCTTCAGCCGGCGTTCGTGGCGTCGCACGGCGGCTTTCCGCAGGGCAGCTCCTTTCCGGGGTCCCGCCGTCGTCTCGCTGCTCATGCACGAGCACCGCCTTGGCCGCAGCTTCAAGCCGTTGCGGGCCGCACCGCGCTCCGCGATCTTCCAGTGTTCGCCCACGCCGATGCCACAGGTTCGGAGGCTGACAACAAGCACCTCTCGGATCGACGAGCAAAGGTGGCCCAGGCGCTGCTCGTCGCGGACCTGCCCTGCCTGCTCGAAGTCGCGACTGAGGAGCGCTGGGGGCAGCCGTTTGACCAGGTCATGCTCAGGGCGCTCGACTGCGACCCGGGCCCCATCGACGGCATCCACGAGACCCTCAGCCAAGCGGCGACGCTGAGGTTCCAAGAACGATATGTGGGCCGCCACTACCATCAGGAGGACGAGGATCCTGAGCAGCCCGATCTCCTCGCCGACGGTGTCCTCGGCGATTGAACGTTCGAGGCTCTCCTCGACGCGTACATCCACAGGTTCTCGCCACGAATTCCGCCTTCCCGGTTCGTGGCCCGATCCCCAAACGGTTGCGCCGCGTTCAACCTGGTGTCACCCGAAGCGACCCACGATTGGAATCGGCGCGTGAGCCTCGTCGTCCACGAGAACCCGCCTGTCCATGTCGAGTCCACGCCGTGTACCGTCGGCGATTCGGGGCGTGTCCGGTGGTGGAGGCCAACGTGCCCGCTTCCTGCATGTGGTATCGCGAGCACGTCCGGGAGCAGGCTCCGAGCCAGGCGGTTCATCACCACTTCTTGCCTTCGTGGCTCCTGCTGACCCACGACAAGTACATGCTCAGCGTGCTCACCACCCTCCCGGATGGAGCTGACGTCGTCTTCGAGGTCTTTCGCGTCCGCGGACAGGGTCACCGTCCCCGAGCGTCGACCGACCAACATCACGGGCGCCTGGCCAACGGTCGAGATCATCGGGAAGGCGCAGGGAGGTATCGCCCAAGTCGTCTGGGATCCCCCGCCCCAGTTCGCCCCTGGCGACGACGGC
>CAWCWO010000002.1:0-206145 GCA_963799255.1 uncultured Pseudomonadota bacterium
TGTGCCGTTTCCTTGAAATGGCCGATTTCTTAGGGCGGACGGGGTTTTCATGATCCAACGTGGCCATGAGCAAGGTGCGCGTGCCCCGGCATGGTCTCAGAGACGAGCAGTGGGACCTCGTTCGAGACCTCTTCCCCACCAACAACTTCAAGACTGGTCGTCGGCCCCGGGACCGACGCCAGCTTGTACGAGGCGATGTTCTGGATCCTGAGGACGGGAGCGCCGTGGCGGTATTCCGACCGAGTACGGGCCGTGGAAGACAGTGTGGAACTTCTTCGACGAGTGGGTTAGCGACGGTACCTTCGACAAAGTGCTCTGCCGTCTACGGGAGCACGTCGCTCCCGATGATGGCTTGCCTGACGAGCTGTGGTGCGTCGATGGGACATCCATCCGGGCTGCACGATGCAGTGCCGGCGGGGGAAAAAATCCCAACCCAGACGAACCCGAAGATCACGCTCTGGGGCGGTCCAGAGGTGGCTGGGGCTCGAAAATCCACATCCTGTGTGACGGCAAAGGGCACCCGCTTCACTTCGAGTTGAGCGCGGGACAGGTCCACGACTCGACGATGCTCGACGCGATACTCGTTGGCGCGGACGGGTCTCTCCGAAACCAGTACGGTCAGCCCCGCGCGTGGCCTGTCGCGCTCGCTGGCGACAAGGGGTACCGGGCAGCATGGATCGACGCATATCTCATGCGCCTCGGCATAGTCCCGGTGATCCCGAACAAGAACGGCGACCGCGAAGACAACCGGCCCGTCCCATTCGACAAGGCCGCCTATCGGCGGCGGAGCATCGTTCGAGCAGCTGATCGGCTGGCTGAAGGGTCACGCCGGATCGTGACTCGGTTCGAAAAGACCGCGATCAACTTCGGCGGAATGGTCAAGCTCGCCTTCATTCACCGCTATCTCCGCCTCAGCGGGGCCTGAGAGGAAACGGCACACAGCCTAGTCCCTCTTTGCGGTTCACGCCGAGAACGAGATGGAACCAGGTGCGTTCGCTGGTTTTGTGGGGGATTGCGACGTCTGCCGAGAACGAGAGCCCGCACTCCTCCTTCAGGTTGGCGCGGTAGAGGTCCATCATCGCGTCCTCGTCGAGGCCGGAGGGCAGGTCCGTGCCGAAGAGATCCCGGAAGTGGTCGCGCAGGAACTCTCTGGAGTCGTTCTTGAAGCGGTTGATGTGGTTGTACATCACGTTGATCAAGACATCTCGCATCCGCTGCGCCTTGGTCAGCTTGGCGATGTAGCCCATCGCGGCCCCGTTGAACCCTGTCGGGTCGACGAAGATGAACGCGGGGTGCTGCCGATCCGAGCTTCGATCTCGTCGACGTGACTCCCGAACTCCCCCAAAAGAGCTTCCGTCTTCACGCGCCCACTATGTTCCGTGAGGAACTCCTGGAGCTTCGCGTGCGCCTTCTTCTTCTGGCTCCTCAGAAAAATCTGTGGGCGACCTTGGGCACGGGAAGTGCTCCCAGCGAGTGGTAGAGGGCAACCTGCGTGGCTTTGAAGGTGCGCAGACCGTAGGCGCGTCTTGTGACGACTTTGAGCTTGTTGTTCATGCCCTCGGTCAACCGGCTGAGATCAGGCCGCGGGCGTGAAACCAGTTGAGGATCAGCGGCTTGTGGCGACGCAGCATGCGGGCGATTTTCTTCACGGGCTCGATCCGCGAGCGCATGGCCCGGAAGGTCTGGTTCTTGATGAACGTGTCCGGCGTCTGGGACGAGGTCTGGTCCACAGTTGCTGCCGGTCCTCCTTGAGGAGGTACGCTTTGACGGTCCGCAGGTTGTAGCGGACCAGGTCGGCGAGCTTGATGCGCTGGTTGTCGGTGAGTTTCTCCGGCCGCTTCAGCAAGCACCATCGGCTGTGCTTGAGCACGGGCTCGTGACCCTCGCTCTTCATCGTCCGAGCCTCGCCCGCGCGGACCTCGTCGATCGCCTTGTTCATCTTCGCGACGATGTGGAAGCGGTCCAGGACATGCTCCGCATTTTTAGCGCGTCGCGAGATGACGCCGAGATACGGTTTCCACATGTCGCTGCACACCCATCGCAGCCATCGAGCACGAAGCCCGAACTCGTTGAAGAACGTGTCCAAGGTTTCCGTCGTGCGGTCGCGTCCGACCCACAGCAAGCGGCGACAGTGCTCGTCGATCTGGTAGACGACGGTCAGGTACTTGTGTCCGCGATGCCAAAGGACTTCGTCGACCCCGATCGCCCGAATTCCCTTGAGTTCGCGGTTCTCCAGCCCCCAGGCGACTGCGAAGGCGACCGCCTTGAAGACCGTGTCCCAGCTCGTGCGGAACGTGTCGGCGACCTCCTTCCAGCTCATCCGCTTGGCCCAGTTCGCCAGAAACCAGGCGTACGTCGTCGTGGTCGGGCTCTTGCCAATCGCCCACGGGACCGTCTCGACCTTGACGCCGCATTGCGGCAATTCACGCGCCGCATGCGGTACGCGAACATCGTCCTGAACCCCCACAGCGGCACGAACTGAAAATGCCGGACCGGCTGCGTGTCGTAGCAGGGGCCCGACCGCTCGCACCCAGAGCACGTCGGCTTGCTGCCCACCCGCGCCCGGAGTTCGACGACCAGCCTCCGGTTCATGTCTCCTTCCAACCGAACGCGGCCGTACACGAACCCCTTGTGCTTCTCCACGTGATTGAGCAATGTCTTGACCTGCATCTCGTCCTTGCGTCCTTGGCGGATTTTGGTGTCGCAACCTCATCCTCCCAAGTCGCACGGCGGGGTGCACCTACGTCGTGTCCCTTCGCTTGGCGCCGCGCTCTGGGCCACCTCGGATCTGCTCGCTCCGCTGACCTCCGCGGCCGCAGGCGGGCCCGCTCCCCGCGACCCATGAGTCGAGGGTCTCTGCCTCACCTCCATGCCGCCGCGCCAGTCGACCCCCGGATCCGCGTTCTAGACCCACGCAAATTCTACCGAGGACCCCTTCTTCTTTTCGACGAAGATCGCTCGCGTCTCGACCCGATGTCCCGCCTCCCGCCAGACATCGGCGGCGGCCTCGAGGGCGTGGAGTCCGATGTGAATCGAAGTGTCCTCGAGGTTCTGGGCTTGGCTCGTCCAAGGGCCAGAGAAGCAGTCGACGTACCAGAGGGTGACGGGCTTTCCACTTCGGGCGATCGAGCCAACCTTGATGCCCCACTCGACGAGATACTCTTTGAGCACGCGGTGCTTCAGGTAGCTCTGCTCGCGGCCCTCGTACTCGGGTGGCATGTCGATCACAGTTCGTCTCCTGCGTCCGGTGTTCGGCACCGGCTCTGCTTCCGGGTTGGGGTAGCTCATGTTCTCGCATTCCTCCACTTCGGGAGTGGGGTGGGGACAGGTTGGGTGGGAATCTGGTTCGGTGGTCATGGGCTCGTGCGTCCTCTGGAGGCGTTATTGATCGGCCTCACTGAGGACGTCCGACGAGCACCCGCGATCGGCTCAAACATCGCCGGCTAGATCGTCCGCTGCTCAAGCCGAGCGGCCGGTGTCCCGAAACGTGGCGACTGTCTCAAAACGCGACAATGGCAGATGCGCTCGACGTCGCCCGAGCCAGACGAGCATCGTCGTCCGACCCGAGCGCGCCTTGTTTAGAAGTGGGGGAGGGAGAGGAGGTTGTTGGTTTCGCGGCCGTCGGCGACGGTCTTGAGGTGGGGCGGGGTCGTGTTCACGACAACGACCTTCGCGTCGCTGGCGTTGCCGGGACCGCGGACGTAGACATCGTTGCCCTGGTTGATGTAGCCGACCATCTGGTCGCGGCTATAGTCGCCAGCGCGGCCGTGGGAGGGTCGTTCCCAGCGGACGTGGGAGATGTGTTGCAGCCCGCTGCCGTTCCTGAGGCGGATGTGTGTGATGTAGACCATTCGAGATGGCTTCCTTTCTTCGGCGTGATTGCCGGTTCGAGGAGTCCACTCGGTGGGGGTGGGAAGCTGAAACCTGGGGGGTGGATTTCTTGATCTGAACACCCGACCTGCGACCGGGGGAGGCGTAAACGGTGAAGCTCGCAGGCTGGAAACTGAAGTAGTCTCGGCGCAGTGGCGAGACTTGCGGAGACGAACGTCAAGACGGCTCGGGATGAGGAGCTGACGGAGACCATCGCGGATGTGGTGGGGCTGGAGCCGAGCGCGGTGGAGGCCCGGATGGAGGAGGCGCATGGGCGCACGCGGCTGGACACGTTGTTCGCGGAGGAATGGCCGAGCGAGGCGGAGGACTTCGAGGGGAAGTCGGCGGCTTGGGCTCGGGACCATGGGCTCGACGAGGAGTTGGCCGCGATTACGGGACTGACGGCGCGGACGGTTCGCGGGCGGCTGAAGAAGGCGTCGGGGCGGTCGCACGTGCAGAACGTGTTTGCGGAGGACTGGCCCGATGAGGGCGACGAAGCGGAAGACGAGGAGGCTTCGGGGCAGCTGGGGCTGAAGATGGACGTCGAGCCCGAGGCCGGGCCGAAGGCAGCGGAGTCGAAGCCTGAAGCGAAGCCGAAGAAGAAATCCGCGGAGAAGGAGCGGTCGGGGTCGCTGGGGTTTGAGGACAAGCTGTGGGCGTCGGCGGACCTGTTGCGCAACAACATGGACCCGTCGGAGTACAAGCACGTGGTGCTGGGGCTGCTGTTCCTCAAGTACATCGCGGACGCGTTCGAGGAGCGGCGCGAGGAGATCCGCGCGTCGGTGAACGATCCCGAGTCGGACAACTATGAGCTCGCGGTGGAGGAGCTGCTGGAGGACCGGGACGAGTACACCGCGGACAATGTGTTCTGGGTGCCGGCGGAGGCCCGATGGACGCACTTCCAGGCGAACGCGAAGCAGGAAACCATCGGCAAGAAGCTGGACGATGGGATGGACGCGATCGAGAAGGAGAACCCCTCGCTCAAGGGGGTGCTGCCCAAGATCTTCGCGATGCCCAACCTGGACAAGCACGCGCTGGGCAAGCTCATCGACCTGATCAGCGGCATCGGCCTGGGCAGCAAGGCGCACCGGGCCAAGGACACGCTGGGCCGGACGTACGAGTACTTCTTGGCGAAGTTCGCGGGGGCCGAGGGCAAGGGCGGCGGAGAGTTCTACACGCCGCAGTCGGTGGTCACGATGTTGGTGGAGATGCTCGAGCCCTACAAGGGCCGCGTCTACGACCCGTGCTGCGGCTCAGGCGGCATGTTCGTGCAGTCGCTCAAGTTCATCGAAGCCCACGACGGCCAGCGCAAGGAGATCACGGTGTACGGCCAGGAGTCCAACCGGACCACCTGGCGCATGGCAAAGATGAACCTGGCCATCCGCGGCATCGAGGCCAAGCTCGGACCCAAGCACGGCGACTCCTTCCACGAGGACCTGCACCCGGACCTGCGCGCCGACTTCATCCTGAGCAACCCCCCGTTCAACATCTCCGAGTGGGGCGGCGAGCGGCGGGAGGGGGACGTGCGCTGGAAGTACGGCACCCCGCCCACGGGGAACGCGAACTACGCGTGGATGCAGCACTACCTGCATCACCTGGCGCCGGGTGGGACCGCGGGGTTCGTGATGGCGAACGGCTCGATGAGCTCGATGAGCTCCGGCGAGGGGGAGATTCGCAAACGGCTCGTGGAGGCGGACCTGGTGGATTGCGTGGTCGCGCTGCCGGGGCAGCTGTTCTATGCGACGCAGATTCCGGTGTGCTTGTGGTTCTTGTCGAAGGGCAAGAGCGGGGGTGTTGGGGCGGATGGGACGAAGCGTCGGGACCGGAGGGGGGAGACGCTGTTTATTGATGCGCGGAAGCTTGGGCGGATGGAGACGCGGGTGCACCGGGTGCTGGATGCGGAGCATGTCGCGAAGGTCGCGGACGCGTATCACGCTTGGCGGAATGAGGGCGGGGGGTACGAGGATGTGGCGGGGTTCTGTAAGTCGGCGACGCTGGAGGAGGTTGCAACCCACGACTTTGTGCTCACGCCTGGGCGGTATGTGGGGACGGAGGAAGCCGAGGAGGACGGCGAGCCCTTCGAGGATAAGATGCGGTGGCTGACGAAGGATCTGCTTGCGCAGATGAGAGAGAGCCAGAGGCTGGATGAGCGGATTCGAAATGCGCTTGAGGGACTCGGCTATGGGCGCTGACAGACCACTACCGAACGACTTGCCAAGTCTTCCCGACCATTGGGAGTGGCGGCCGCTCAGTAGCCTCATCGCGAAAGACCGTGGGATCTGCTACGGGATCGTCCAGCCGGGGCAGCCCGTTCAGGGCGGAATCCCGATTCTGCGCGCTGACGACATACGCAATGGTCGCGTGTCGACGCATGGCAACCTAAGAGTCTCGCCGGAGATCGCCCATCGATACAATCGCTCAAGTATCCGAGGGGGAGAGGTGCTTGTCACCCTGGTGGGAGCGTACTTCGGCAAAGTGGCTGTCGCACCCCTGCAGGCTGCTGGTTTCAACACGGCAAGAGCGGTGGGCGTCGTTCCGATAGGGGGAGAAGCGGCGTTCTCCGCTTGGGCCCTTCGAGGCCCGTATTGCGCCAGCGTTACATGCAACGCTGGGCCAACACAACAGCTCAACCAACCCTGAACCTAGGAGATCTGGCTCGTCTGCCAATCCCATGCCCCCCCATCGACGAGCAGCGGCGGATCGCCGGGGTCCTTGGGGCGCTTGATGACAAGATTGAGTTGAATCGGAAGATGAACCGGACGTTGGAGGAGATGGCGCAGGCGATCTTCAAGTCGTGGTTCATCGACTTCGATGGGGTGGATGCGTCGGAGATGGTGGACAGTGATCTGGGGCCGATTCCGAAGGGGTGGGAGGTCTCAGAACTCGAAGCTGCCATGAGCCTTAAGTACGGCAAGTCGCTGCCAAAGAAGCGGCGGAAGGATGGCAGCGTGCCCGTGTATGGATCTGGCGGTGTCGGCGGGTTCCACAACGAGAAGCTGGTTGACGGCCCCGGGATCGTCGTTGGCCGAAAGGGCAGCGTAGGGACGGTCTACTGGGAAAGCGGTCCGTTTTATCCGATCGACACAACGTTCTTCGTCGAACCGCTGCACGGCAGCCACTGGATGCCGTACTTGCACCGGCTGCTCGACCGGATGGATATCCAGCGCCTGGGGGCGGACTCCGCGGTGCCGGGTGTCAACCGCGGGACGCTCCTCGCGCAGAAGGCGGTTGTGCCAACCGATTCTTGGGCGAAGCGATTCGCAGAGACGGTAGGCCCGTTGCGGGCTCGTGCCGACCTCCTCGACCGAGAATCCGAAACCCTAGCCGAGCCTCCGAGACACCCTCCTCCCCAAACTCATCTCCGGAGAAATCCGAGTCCCGGCAGAGGACAAACAGAGGGCATTTCGCAATGAGCATCCTTGAGACCACGGCACCGAACTTCGCTCGGGCGGTGCGGCACTGGCCTGGAGCCGAACTCCTCGCCAGTCACTTCCAGGATCTGGATGAGACGCTTGAGCGGAATGGCCCGAGTACCATCGAGCTTACGAAGTCGTTCCTGGAGTGCGTCTGCCTGACGATCGTGCAGGACTCCGGCGATACACCGGAGTACCAGAACACCACGGAATTGCTCCGGCAAGCCATGGCGACTGTGGGGTTGGCTCGGACACGGGAAGCAAACAGGTTCAACAAACTACTATCTGGTTATTTCAAGCTCACGGACGCCGTTGCCGAGTTTCGCAACAGGGACGGGACCGTCGCTCATGGCAGCGACGGCTTCGTCGACGTCGTTGGACACGGCCAGACCCGGATGCTCGTGCTCGCCGTCGACTGCATCCTGGGTCTGCTTCTTGGGTCGTTGGAAGGCGCGGAGCCCAACCTCCGCTACACGAGGCGGCACTACGAGACATTCTCGCACTACAGTTCTCGGATCGACGAGTGCGTCTCGTGTAGGGCTGAAGTCGTTGATGTCGAGGGCGAGACGGACGACGAGTCAGGCGCCGAGGTCGTCGTCACCTTCAAGACACAAAGGTCCGAGATCGTCAGTCTGAGGCTTCGTCCAAGTGAAGTGCTCTTTGCCCACGACCGGGTCGCGTATGTCGAGGCGCTGCAGGCGAGCAGAGAGTTTCAACAAGCCGTCGCTGAGGATGATTCGACCGCAGAAGGTGCATCATGACCCTCCCCGAGTCCGTCGTCGAAGAAGCCGCGATCGCCTACCTCCGCGACCTCGGCTACCCCTACGCCCACGGCCCCGATCTCTCCCCCGGCGGCACCTCCCCCGAGCGCACCGCCTACAGCGACGTCATCCTCGAGCCCCGCCTCCGCGCCGCGCTCGCCCAGATCAACCCCCACCTCCCCGCCGACGTCCTCGACACCGTCGCCAAACGCATCCTCCGCCCCGACAGCCCCTCGCTCCTCGAGAACAACGCCGCCTTCCAGACCCAGCTCACCCGCGGCATCACCGTCCAGGTCCGCAAGGACGGCGCGACCCGAGGCGACCAGGCCTGGCTCGTCGACTTCGACAACCCGGACAACAACGACTGGCTGGTCGTCGGCCAGCTGACCATCATCCAAGGCCAGAAGAAGCGTCGCCCCGACCTGATCGTCTTCCTCAACGGCATGCCCGTCGCCGTCATCGAGCTCAAGAACCCCCAGGACGTCCAGGCCACGCTCAAGACCGCCTTCCACCAGCTGCAGACCTACAAGAACGACATCCCCGCGCTGTTCAACACCAACGAGCTGCTCGTCGTCTCCGATGGCACCGCCGCCATGGTCGGTAGCCTCACCGCCGGGTTCGAGCGCTTCAGCCCCTGGCGCACCGTCGACGGCGACGACCTCGCTCCGCCCCACACCCCGCAGATGGACACCCTGCTGTGCGGCATGTTCGACAAGGCCCGGCTGCTCGACTACATCCGCAACTTCGTCCTGTGGGAGGACACCGACGGCCTCGTCAAGAAGATCGCCGGCTACCACCAGTTCCACGCCGTCAACCGAGCCGTCGCCCACACCCTGCGCGCCTCCGCGCCCAAGCCCCAGACCCCCAGCACCAGCGGCGATCCCCGCCCCGGTGACCGCCGCATCGGCGTCGTCTGGCACACCCAGGGCGCCGGCAAGTCGATCGCCATGGCGATCTATGCCTCCAAGCTGATCCGCGAGCCCGGCATGGAGAACCCCACCGTCGTCGTGCTCACCGATCGCAACGACCTCGACGGCCAGCTCTTCGACCAGTTCGCCGCCGCCAAGGGCCTGCTCCCCGCGCCCGTCCAGGCCGAGACCCGCGACAACCTCCGCGAGCTGCTCTCCGTCGCCAGCGGTGGTGTCGTCTTCACCACCATCCAGAAGTTCGGCACCAAGAAGGGCGAGGCCTACCCCCAGCTCTCCGATCGCCGCAACATCGTCGTCGTCGCCGACGAGGCCCACCGCAGCCAGTACGAGTTTGTCGAAGGCTTCGCCCGCAACCTCCGCGACGCCTTGCCCAACGCCAGCTTCATCGGCTTCACCGGCACACCCATCGAGTCCAACGACCGCAGCACCGAGACCGTCTTCGGCCGCTACATCCACACCTATCCCGTCACCCAGGCCGTCGAGGACGGCGCCATCCTCTCCCTGCTCTACGAGGCCCGCATGGCCCGCATCGACCTCCCCGACGACCGCAAGCCCGTCGTCGACGAGGACTTCGCCGAGGTCACCGAGGGCGAGGAGGAGGCCGCCAAGGGCAAGCTCAAGAGCCGCTGGGCTCGGCTCGAAGCCATGGTCGGCACCGACCAGCGCCTGGGCCTCATCGCCCGCGACCTGCTCGACCACTTCGACCGCCGCTGCGAGCTCGTGCCCGGCAAGGCCATGTTCGTCTGCATGTCGCGGCGGATCGCCGTTGCCCTGTACCAGAAGATCGTCGAGCTCCGCCCCGAGTGGGACGCCGACGGTGATGAGGCCGGCGGGGTCAAGGTCGTCATGACCGTGGCCTCCGGCGAGCCCGAGGAGTATCAGAAGCACCGCCGCGTCAAATCCCAGCTCAAGGCCGTCGAGAACCGCTTCAAGGATCCCGACGACCCCCTGCGCTTGGTCATCGTCCGCGACATGTGGCTCACCGGCTTCAACGCCCCCTGTGCCCACACCCTGTACGTCGACAAGCCCATGAAGGGCCACGGCTTCATGCAGGCCATCGCCCGGGTCAACCGCGTCTTCAAGGACAAGCCCAACGGCCTCGTCGTCGACTACCTCGGCCTCGCCGAGCCCCTGCGCGAAGCCGTCGACAAGTACAGCGGCGAGGGCGAAGACCGCCCCGTCGCCCCGCCGATCGAAGAGGTCCTGCCCGTCCTCGAGGAGAAGTTCCAGATCGTCAAGGACATGTTCCACGGTCACGACTGCTCGGATTACTTCGGCACCGACCCCACCGCCCGACTAGCCTCCTTGGCCCGGGCCACAGATTTCATCTGCGGGCGCAACACCGCTCCGCTCAGCAAGGAAGAGCTCGGCCGTCTCGTCACCATCTTTGCCCAGTGGAAGCATCCCAGCGCGACCGGCTACATTCCGATCCCGACGAAGAACGACAACCAGACCCGCAACCGGATCCTGCGCCTGATGTCCTTCCTCGACCACGACGTCGGGACGGGCGACGACGCGCTGTACGCCAAGTTCGTCGATCAACTTCGTGCGCTCTTGGCTGAGCCCGGCCCGACCGGTACCAGCCTTGCGGGTCACAACGACCTGCTGGCCCTGCAGCTTGAGCCGTTCATGCGCAAGATGTTCGTCAAGGTTGCACCCAAGGCCGCCGCTTCACTCGGGGCAGGCCATGTCGGCCTCGACACCCTCATTGTCCACCTCCGAAAGGCCGACGCCAGCCCCTACAAGCTCAAGCTCACCACCAAGGCCTTCATCGCCCGTGACGGCGCCGACCACTGGTCTAGCCTCGACCACGCCATCCGCGACACCATGGAGGCTCGCCTCGACGCCGCGCACCGCTCCAAGCTTGCCAACCCCGGCCTGTGGCGCAGCGTCGTGCACGTCATGCTCGAGTTCTTCCGTCACAACGACGACAAGATCGGCCCGCTCCCCCAGGTCCCCGTCGGCTCCCGCGAGGGCCGCCAGCGCTTCCTCGACGCCATGAAGCGGCTCAACGTCGCCGTCGGCATCGCCATGCACCACGAAGAGGCCCGCTGGATGCGAGACGAGGTCGCGTTCTTCCAGGGCGTGCAGAACAACCTGCTCAAGTACACCGTCGGCGGCAGCGGCAAGAGCGAAGAGGATCTCGACGCCGCCGTCGGCCAGATCGTCTCCAAAGCCGTCACCTCCGACGAGGTCATCGACATCTTCGACGCCGCCGGCATCCCTAAGCCCGACATCTCCATCCTCAGCGACGAGTTCCTCGAGAACGTCAAGAACAGCCCCCTGAAGAACCTCCAGATCGAGATGCTCCGCAAGCTGCTCTCCGACGAGATCAAGAACGTCGGCACCCGCAACATCGTCCAGGGCAGGAAGTTCTCCGAGATGCTCGAGCAGACGCTCAAGAGCTACCAGAACCGCACCCTCGACGCCGCCGACGTGATCCTGCAGCTCATCGAGCACGGGCGTGAGATGCAGAAGCTGCCCAACAAGGGCAAGGAGCTGGGGCTCACCGAAGATGAGATGGCGTTCTACGACGCGCTCGTCGACCACGGTGGCGTCAAGGAGGTGATGAAGGACGGCGTGCTCGGCAAGATCGCCCAGGACCTCGTTGCCGCGATCCGGAGATCGGTGACCATCGACTGGACGCAGAAGGAGGCGGTGCGCGCGGACATGCGGCGCAAGGTGAAGAAGCTGCTTCGGAGGCACGGCTATCCGCCAGACAAGGCGGAGGCCGCGTTGGTCACGGTCATCGAGCAGGCCGAGCACGTGTGCAAAGACTGGGCGCAGAGCGCTTGAGCGGTCGATACCAACGACTTTCAGGAGATGTCAGATGAGCGCGCAAACGGACCACGACGGCAACCTCGCCCTGAAGTGCACCTTCCACGATGGGGGCACGCCCGGCTTCGAGATCGGATACCAGGGGACGTGCACGGACGGCAACATCGTGCGCAACATCCTCAAGAAGAAGGTCACCTGGTGCTCCCAGCCGGAGAACAGGTGCAACCAGTATCTCGAGCGCGGGTTCACCGGAGCGAGGCCAAAGTACTGCTGCAACGAGAGTCGCCTCCTCTCAGACTCGATGTTCAATTCGGGCTACTACCACACGGGGGAGCGCGCCGGTCAGGGCATCCCGCTGACCAATGCCACGCAGGGACGCATCGTGCTCTTGACCACGCGGCTCCCCGACGAAGACTCGGAGGCACAACGCATCGTCTTTGGAGTGACTCGGATCGATGGCCTCGAACCGAACGACGATGGTGGGACCGACGTCACAACGAGCCGGGATCTGCGCGTCTTGGTCCCATCGGACATCGCGAGGAGGCTGCCCTACTGGCGCTTCAAAGAAGGCGCCCCGGATTGGCGGACGGGCCTGTTTCGATACCTGAGCGATGAAGAGATCGGCAACTACCTCCGCGCGCTTTTCGTCCATGTCCACGACGCCGAACGCCGCAAGATCGCCGTGCTGCTCGAAAGCGTGGGCGAACGCCCGCCAGCGGTCACCGAGCCCCTCTTCGAGAAAGAACTCGCACGGATCCCGCTCGCGCGAAAGTACGGTCCGGGCGGCGAGGGCCCGGAGCACCGCAAGCTCAAGAAGTACATCGTCGCGAATCCTGAAGTCCTTGGCCTCGGCCCCGGTACCGCGATCGAAGAACACTCTTTCGTGACCGGAGACCGTGTCGACGTGCTCGTCGAGCTGGCGAACGGTGGCCGCGTCGCCGTTGAAGTAGAGGTTCGTGGAGAACAGCCGACGCTCATCGGCGCTCACCAGGCCCTGAAGTACCGAGCGCTTGCGGCCGTTCATGGGGCGGGCTGCGCTGACACGCGAGGCGTGCTCGTGGCCTACGAGGTTCCGGGCACCACGCGAGCGTTCTGCAGACGCCACGGTATCGAGGCTCTCGATGTTCAGCCAGAGTAGGTCTCCGCGCCGCTCGCCTAGCGGAGCGCGAAGGAGAACGGCTCGTCGGGGTCGAGCGGTCGCGCGGTGACGGGGTGAGGAGATGGGCCGGGCCCGACCTGTCCCCCTGCACCTGCCAGCTCGCCGAGATTGACCCGTGCTGCCATCGTCGATAGTTCCGAACTGAGAGCCGCGCTTCAGGGCTCGACGAGGCTGCCTCGAGCCCACTCAACCTGAAACCCATGTCCAAGCGACTCACAGACGGAGAGATCGAGACGCTCGTGACCCGCTACCGGGAGGCGATGCCTCGATACGAGGATGCCGCCGCGCTCGTCGAGTCGCGGCTTCATCGAGAGCTCCGCGCTGCGGCTCTGAAGTCCCTGCTCTCCTCCAGAGCGAAGCACCCAGACGAGGTCCGCAACAAGCTCAATCGCCTGCGCGACCGGGACGACGAGCGCGCCACGTTCACCAACCTCTCGCTAAACCTCAATCACGTGCTCACGGACCTCGCAGGAGCACGTGTCGTCGTCTAACACCCGGCGCACGAAGAGACCGTGTTTGACCTCGTGTGTCGCAAGTTCGCGGTTGCTAGCCTGCCTGGCGCCATCGAAGTGAAGGATCGGAGCCCGAAGAACTTCGCCAGCCCTCGAAGGGATGCTCGGCCGCCCGATGTCCGCAGCACGGCCAAATCCTGGCGCGGCCCGACAACTGAGCTCAAGCGGGCTATTCTCGGAGACACGGAACGCACATGACTCCTCCTCGCCTCACCCTCGCCGACCTCGCAGCTGGCCTCGATGCCTTCGGAGACCGGTACAAGGAACTCGATGTCTTCGCCGACGACGTCGCCGAGATCGAGCGCCTCAAAGACGGCGAGCTGCCTACCGGGGTCGCTGCCCTCGACGACGCGGGACAGAAGTTCATCTATGCGCAGGACGGGAAGACGTTCGTTCTCGAGCTCTCCGAGGATGGTGTTGCGCGGCTGCGTCGTCCCACTCGTGCGCCACAGCCCTCGGGGGACGCGGTTGCGGGCGCCCTCGCTGGCGCAGCGATTGGGACCGCTGCGGTCAAGAAGGGTGACGGTTGGAGCACGGGGTTGGTGCTCGGCCTTTTAGCTGGAGCGGTGCTCGACTCGCAGCAAGAACCGGAACGCGTCTTCACCATTCGGTTCGCCTCCGATGCGGGCGAGTGGGTCGGCTACGACGGTGGCCTCGTGCCGTGGATGAAATCCGAGTTCTTGGGCGTGGCGTAGACCCCGTTCGCCCGACGCTGCGTCTGTCTGCTTGCGCGAGGCCGGGCCGAAGGAGGCACCCTGAGTCGCGCGACTCCCGGGCCGGTTTGCTCCCTCGACCCCTGTCCCTCACAGCCACCCCTGTCCCTCCGCCCCCCAAATCCTCGCCCCGCCTCCCGCCACCTCCTACGCTGCGCGCTTCGATGCTGTCGCAGCTGCACGAGGTGCTCGTCGCCATGGTCCGCGAAAGTGAAGACCTCGCCCGAGCCATCGCGCACTGGGCCACCGGACGCCCTCTCCCCGACGGCCTCCAGCTGCGCACCCGCGACCAATCCTACAGCGAGGTGAAGCCGCCCGAGTACCGCGCCGATCTCGTCCTCGAGTTCGTTCCCCAGGGCGCCGAGAAGCCCACCTCGATGATGATCCTCGAGGTCCAGCTTTCCCACGACTCGAAAAAGCGCCACACCTGGCCCGCCTACCAGGCCGTCCTGCGCGCCCAATACCGTTGCCCGACCATGCTCGTCGTGCTCGCCCCGAATCCCACGGTCGCCCGCTGGTGCGCCGAGCCGATCGACCTCGACGGCCAGGGCGGCTCCATCATGCGACCCACCGTCATCGGCCCCGACCTCGTGCCGATCGTCGTCGACCCGCAGGAAGCCGAGCGCCTGCCCGCGCTCTCCGTCCTGTCCGTCATCGCGCACGGCAAGACCGTCCACGCCCTCGACGTCGGCCGCGCCGCGCTACACGCCACCGACACCCTCGACGAGTCCGACAGCACGCTGTACGCTGATCTCGTCCTTCATCACCTCGATGCTGCCGCCCGGCAAGCCCTGGAGCACGAACGCATGGCCCTGAAGCTGAAGAACGAATACGAGTACCAGAGCCCAACCTTCCGGCGGATCCTTGCCGAGGGCAAAGCGCGGGGGATTCGCGAAGGAAAGCTGGAAGGCAAACTCGAGGGAAAGCTGGAAGGCAAACTCGAGGGCAAGCTGGAAGGCAAACTCGAGGGCAAGCTGGAAGGCAAACTCGAAGGAAAGCTCGAGACCCTGGAAGTCCTCCTGCGGGCGCGCGGCTTCCACCTCGACAACGCCACTCGGGACCGGCTCCAGACGTACGACGCGAACGAGCTGGACGCGCTCGTCGTGCGGGCGACGAGCATTGAGAGTCTCGACGAGCTCTTTGCCGACTGATGCGCGAAGCGGCGACTCCCGTCGTTCGGTTCGAGTCCGATGCGGGGGAGTGGGTCGAGGACGACGATGCCTCGTGCCGTGGAGCTATTGGGCCGGCTTTCATCCCTGCACCCCTGTCCCTCCGCCCCCCAAATCCTCGCCCCGCCTCCCGCCACCTCCTACGCTGCGCGCTTCGATGCTGTCGCAGCTGCACGAGGTGCTCGTCGCCATGGTCCGCGAGAGCGAAGGCCTCGCCCGCGCCATCGCGCAGTGGGCCACCGGACATCCCCTCCCGGACGACGTCCAGCTGCGCACCCGCGACCAATCCTACAGCGAAGTGAAGCCGCCCGAGTACCGCGCCGACCTCGTCCTGGAGATCGTACCCGAGGGTGCACGGCGTCCCACCTCGATGATGATCCTCGAGGTCCAGCTCTCCCACGACTCGAGAAAGCGCCACACCTGGCCCGCCTACCAGGCAGTCCTGCGCGCCCAGTACCGCTGTCCGACCATGCTCGTCGTTCTTGCGCCCGATCCCGGTGTCGCGCGCTGGTGCGCCGAGCCGATCGATCTCGATGGCCAGGGCGGCTCCATCATTCGACCCACCGTCATCGGCCCCGACCTCGTGCCGATCGTCGTCGACCCTCGAGAAGCCGCGCGCCTGCCCGCGCTGTCCGTCCTCTCCGTCATCGCGCACGGCAAGACCGCCCACGCCCTCGACGTCGGCCGCGCCGCGCTACACGCCACCGACACCCTCGACGAGTCCGACAGCACGCTGTACGCTGATCTCGTCCTTCATCACCTCGACGCTGCCGCCCGGCAGGCCCTGGAGCACGAACGCATGGCCCTGAAGCTGAAGAACGAATACGAGTACCAGAGCCCAACCTTCCGACGGATCCTTGCGGAAGGTAAAGCGCGCGGGATTCGAGAAGGGAAGCTCGAAGGGAAGCTCGAAGGCAAACTCGAAGGCAAGCTCGAGACCCTGGAGGTCCTTCTGCGTGCGCGCGGCTTCCACCTCGACGACGCCACCCGGGTCCGGCTGCAGGCGTGCGACGCGAACGAACTGGACGCGCTCGTGGTGCGGGCGACGAGCATCGAGAGCCTCGACGAGCTCTTTATCGACTGATGCGCGAAGCGGCGATTCCCGTTGTCGGTTCGAGTCCGATGTGGGGGAGTGGGTCGAGGACGACGGTGCCTCGTGCCGTGGAGCTATAAGGAAACCAAAATGGAATTCTGTTTCCTTACGCGCCGTGCAAGGAAAGCCTGAATGCCTAAGGACGTCCCCAGGGAAAACGAACGGTCCCGTTTTTGGGTCAACGCGGCCGAGTAAGAGCCTGTCGTGGACTTTCCGTTGATTCCACCGGCACCCACCGAGGGATGAAGCTGAAGCGCTCGTCTGGGTCTGACGTCTCCATTCTCAGGGACGTATTGATCGAGAACGTCAGAACCTTGGGGAGCCGCAAGGTGGTTCCGGTCCGCAAGTTCTCCGACATGCTCGACAAGAGGCCGTTCGCGCGGACATGCGGTTGATACGCGGCACCGCGGCGTCCCCCCCGGCAAATACGACAGCGCTGTCGCATTCTCCCGGGCTGGTTCTCATCCCCGCAACCTGTCCCTCACAGCCATATCCTGTCCCTCTACCCCTCAAATCCTCGCCCCACCTCCCGCCACCTCCTACGCTGCGCGCTTCGATGCTGTCGCAGCTGCACGAGGTGCTCGTCGCCATGGTCCGTGAGAACGAAGACCTCGCCCGAGCGATCGCGCGGTGGGCCACCGGAAGCCCGCTCCCAGACGACATCCGGCTGCGCACCCGCGACCAATCCTACAGCGAGGTGAAGCCGCCCGAGTACCGCGCCGACCTGGTCCTCGAGTTCGTTCCCGAGGGTGCCGAGAACCCCACCTCGATGATGATCCTCGAGGTCCAGCTCTCCCACGACTCGAAGAAAGCGCCACACCTGGCCCGCCTACCAAGCGGTCCTGCGCGCCCAGTACCGTTGCCCGACCATGCTCGTCGTTCTCGCGCCCAATCCCCGGTCGCGCGCTGGTGCGCCGAGCCGATCGACCTCGATGGACAGGGCGGCTCCATCATTCGACCCACCGTCATCGGCCCCGACCTCGTGCCGATCGTCGTCGACCCTCGAGAAGCCGCGCGCCTGCCCGCGCTGTCCGTCTTGTCCGTCATCGCGCACGGCAAGACCGCCCACGCCCTCGACGTCGGCCGCGCCGCGCTACACGCCACCGACACCCTCGACGAGTCCGACAGCACGCTGTACGCTGATCTCGTCCTTCATCACCTCGACGCTGCCGCCCGGCAAGCCCTGGAGCACGAACGCATGGCCCTGAAGCTGAAGAACGAATACGAGTACCAGAGCCCAACCTTCCGACGGATCCTTGCGGAAGGTAAAGCGCGCGGGATTCGAGAAGGGAAGCTCGAGGGCAGGCTCGAAGGCAAGCTTGAGGGCAAGCTTGAGGGCAAGCTTGAGACCTTGGAGGTCCTCCTGCGGGCGCGCGGCTTCCATCTCGACGACGCCACCCGGGTCCGCCTGCAGACGTGCGACGCGAATGAGCTGGACGCGCTCGTCGTACGGGCGACGAGTATCGAGAGCCTCGACGAGCTCTTTGCGGACTGAGACCTGTCCTCACCCAGACCCGATCCTCGCCGTTGTTCCGCGGTAGCCTAAGCTGAGGTCCTCCCCATGCACCCGTCCTCGCTCCTCCTCTTCGCTCTGATGGCGCTCCCGTCGCCATCGGGGCAGCAGACCTCGGACGCCGCTACCGCAGGTCTGCCGGCGTTGGTGCTGCCGCATGCCGTCGAGGAGACGGCCCAACGCGTGGATGCGCTGTCTGGGTTCGCGCTGCAGGACGCGTTGGACGACATCGGGGTCGCCAATGACACCTGGGGTGCGCTCTCTCCGGCCATGCAAGCCGTCGCGTCGAGCCCGTACGCCGATCGGAAGCTGGAGGTTCTGCTCCGTGACCCGGCGCTTTACCCCACCGTTCCCGCAGGCTCCGACCCTCGGCTCATGCGGCGGATGGTCGATGTGTTCATTGGCCTCGCCGAGCTATTTCCCTCGGACGTGCCCTTCGCCGAGCTCTTCGAGGATGCCCCGCTCGATGCATTCGGCGACCTCGTGCGGGGACAACTTGCAGATACGTCCACGCCGGTTGCGATTCGGAAGTTGCACCGCAAGTCCGTCCGCGGGCTGGTCGCTCTGCTTTTGTTGTCTACCAAGTGCACTCGCGCCAACCCGGCGCACTACGACGAGCTTCTCGCCATCGCGGCCGAGGGCGCGGAGAACCTGGTGCTGTTGGCAAGCTTGAGCCACGAGGACACGGCGAACGCCGATCGTGTCGTTCGTGGGCTGGGCCTGCCCCCGCTCGACCGCAAGCAGCTTCAGCAGCGCACCTACGACCTCGAGCAGGCCCGAACACAGCTCGCCTCCACGGCTCAAGATCTCGACGGCGTGCCGCTGCGACTCCCGCCCGACCCCGGCCTGCGCGACGACGAAACCTGAGTCTCTTCCATGGCCGAACGGCAGGTGCACGAACGAGGGGCGCTGATTCACTTCACGCACTGGGACGCGAGGCAAGAGCGTAAACCGGGGCGCCCCGGGGTTGTCGCCGATGCCAAGACCGGCAACCTCGTGATTTACTACGGGTCCACCTTCAAGAAGGGCGGCTATCCCAAAGACGCCATCGAGGTCAGTCCGGTCGCAGAGTCCGACAGTCAGGCACGAGAGCTCGCCGAGCAGCTGCCGGGCTTCGTCGACGAGCCCACGTTCTTCCACGGCTCGCTGCTCGCAGAGGCACCGATCCGCGGCGAGGTCGAGCACTTTCCTGGGTACGGCTTTCCGAATGACCTTCTCGATGAGCTCGAAGAACAGGCTGAGGAACGGCTCGTGGGCTTCTTGCGAGCCTGGGAGAATTTGCGCTGGCTTCCCCAGCGCGCTCGTATCCTTCAAACGCTCTGGTGGACGGCGAAGCTCGACCTTGAGACGGAAGCTCTGCTGAGCCTTGCGCTGTGCGACGGATGGACGCTGCGGGAGCTGGAGGCCCTACGGTGGTCACACATAGATCGCCGAGAGGAACGCGTGAGGGTGAACGGAGAGCCTCGGTTGTTGCTGCCCCACACCGCCGGATTGTTGCGGCGACTCCAGCTCGAGGCGACCGGCGACAGCGTCTGGTCCACAACGACGCGCGAGGCCGTAGTGCAGAGGTTTTACGAGGGATGGAACGAGCTTGCGGCTCGGCTCCCGAAGCCGGGCGCCCGGCGACTTCCGCGTTGGGATCGGGTGCTCGCGCATATCGACCGCGAGCGGTGACTCGGGAAACCCAGAGCTTAAGGAAGACAAACGGGCGTTCTCCCTCCTTACCGGCCATCCACGGAAGGTCTGAATGGCTTCGACCCTTCGCGCGTATTGGCTGTTTGCTCCGCAGAGCGATAGCCTGGCACCCGCGTGATGCTCCGGGACGACGCCAACCTCCTCGCTCTCAAGACCGTTCGCAACATCCTCGAGGGCGGCCGACCTGGGACGGTTCGGGTCGGCGAACACGAGGTCAGCTACGAGGTCTCCAGGGTCCCGCAAGAGTGGCCCCGTGAGGAACTCGGGGGCCTGACGCCCGAGCTGGGCGGGCCATGGCCCGACACCTGCGAGGTTTGATGCACCTGGCCGGGCGGAGCCGCCGAGTTCTCTCTGCGCGCTTGGTTCTTTCAGTACAAGACGGGCAAGTACAAGGATGCCATCGGGCTTCAGGTCTGGCTCAAGGGCACGTCTCGCGAGCTCCTGTGGGCGAACCTGCGCTCGCAGATCGGAGACACCGCAGACGGTGAGGAGATCAGGGTCTACGGCTCCGCCAAGATGCAGAAGCGCGGCAAGTGGGCGAAGACGGTCGAGGGCTACGGTGAGATCCTCAAGCAGGTCCTCTCCGACAGTGGGATGCCACTCGTGTCGTCCTCCCGGGTCGAGCTGTGCCGGATCATCCCGCCAGTCTGCGACCCACTCCCGAGCCCCGAGAAGGCTCTTGAGCGCGTCGTGCGGCTCGCGCTCCACAAGCTCGACTTCTTCGATCCGCAACGAACCCGAGAGCGAGGAAGTCCGCTCTTCGAGCTTCCCGAGCTAGCGGTTCCCCCCGGTCCTGACGAGGCGCCGGACGAAGGCGAGGACGATGCTCCACCGGAGGTCTCTGGCGACCGCCACTACTGGGGCCTTGGGTTCGGTGAACCTGAAAGGCTCGAGGCCTTCATCGCCAACGACCGCTGGGAGATCGGCTGGGGCCCGGACTCCAAGAACCCAGCCGGGAAACGAGCGTGGGATCGTTTCTGCCGGATCAAGCCTGGCGATTGGGTGGTGATCAAGGGATACGGAGGATCCCACAACCTCAAGGTGCACTACGTCGGGGAGGTGACTGGAGTTGACGAGGCCGCGCAAGCCCTCGCACTGCGGCGACTGGACCTGCCCTCGTACAGCGGAATGGCGCCCTCGGGCAGTGGCGCCGGAGCGTGGCGCGACACCGTCGTCCCCATTCGGCGCCCCGACGTGATCGCCGAGCTCTTCGGGGAGGAACTCGAGGTTGCCGCCCCCGAGATCGAGACCTACGCCGAGCGAGGCCCGAGGAACATCATCCTCTACGGCCCACCCGGAACCGGAAAGACCTACAGGATCAGCACCGAGTTCCAGAAGCGGTTCACACGCCGGCTCGACGACGACCGACCTCAGCTCAATCAGGACGACTACATCGCGTCGTTGACCTGGTTCGAGGTCCTGATGCTCGCGCTCGACGAACTCGACCAGGCGGTCGTGTCCGACTTGATGGCGCACCGCTTCGTCAAGGCCAAGTACGCCGCCAGCAGCAGCAAGGCTCCGTTGCGAGCCCGGATCTGGGGCACCATGCAGAGTCACACCGTCAAGGAGAGCACCACGGTGAACTACGCCCAACGCAGCGGCGAGCTCGTCTTCGACAAGAGTCCCGAGAGCGTCTGGCGTTTCGAGCCCAAGCGTCCCGAGTCGCTCACCGAACTCCGCGCCCAGCTCGACGCCGTTCGCGAGGCGAACGCCAAGCGAACCTACTCGCGCGACTTCACCTTCGTGACCTTCCACCAGTCCTACGCGTATGAGGACTTTCTCGAGGGGCTCCGGCCCGCGCTGCATGACGAGGACTCCGAGGGCGGGATCGCCTACCAGCTTGAGGACGGCATCTTCAAGACCGCCGTTCGCCACGCGATCCGCCTCGCCGGTTGGGAAGGCACCATCGACGACCTGTGTCGTGCCCCGCGTGGAGAGCGAGCGAAGCTCTTCAAGGGGGCACCTCCCTACGCATTGTTCATCGACGAGATCAACCGGGGCAACGTGGCCAGCATCCTCGGCGAGCTGATCACCCTCCTCGAAGAAGACAAGCGGCTTGGCGAGAACCACGAGGTCATCGTCACGCTCCCCTACTCCAAGAGCCGGTTTGGCGTTCCTCCGAACCTGCATCTCATCGGCACCATGAACACCGCCGACCGGAGCGTCGAAGCGCTCGACAGTGCCCTGCGTCGCCGCTTCACCTTCCTCGAGTGTGCGCCCGATCCTAGCGTGGTCGACTTCGAGCTGCCCGGACGCATCCACATCGGCCGACTCCTGCGCACGATCAACCGACGCGTCGCGAAACTTCTCGATCGTGACCACATGATCGGCCACGCCTACTTCACCGGCCTGCAGGACGACGGCGACCTCGACGACCTCAAGGCGATCTTCTCCAACAAAGTGATCCCCCTGCTTCGGGAGTACTTCTTCGGCGACTGGGGCCAGATCGGTCTCGTGCTCGGCTCGGAGTTCGTCAAGCGCATCGACGCCGAAGCTGCCTTTGCCAAGTTTGACCACGAAGCTTTCGACGAACTCACGGATCGTCCGATCTATGAGCTGACCCCGCCCGGAAACTGGACCAACCGCTCCTTCCGGAGAATCTACGGCGATGAAGCAGAAGACGATTAGGGTCTTCGAGCACGGAGTGCTCCGTTGTGGTCGGGAACTGACGGCCCGGCAGTTCGACGCTCTGGTCGCCTTCAACGACGCCGAGGGTGGGGACTACTTCCAGGTTGGGCACCGCAGGATTCGGTTCCGCCAGTACGTCGGGTTCCTGCAGGTCGGGGGGCTCGCGATCGAGGTCTTACCCAAGGCCGACAAGGACTCGGGCGGCGAAGCGCCCTGGCGCGACGCGTTGCTCGACATGCTTCGCATGGCTGGAAGCCTACGCCTAAGGCGCTCGACCGAGGCACAGCTCAGGACCCGCGACGCGTCGCTTCTCGAACTCTACGTTCTGCATTTCGTCACCCTGACCGAACAACTTCTCCACGAAGGCCTCGCGAAGGGCTATCGCCGGGTGCAGCGAAATGCTCCGGTGTTTCGCGGGCGCCTCCTTCTCGACCAGCAGCTCCGCAAGAACGCGACGCGACCGCACTTCTCGTTCACCGAGCAGAGCTCGTTCGATCGGAACATGCTGCCCAATTGCATCCTTCGGGCCGCGCTCGAGATCGTTCGCCACATCCCGCTCTCATCGCGCACGCAGGCCCAGGTCGACCGGGTACTGCTCGCTTTCCCCGAGCATGTCGAGCCCCGCGCCGACCTTCCGGCTCTCGTGCGCCTTCGGCTCACTCGTATACCGCCCGATACGCCGAGGCGCTTACCCTGGCTGCGCTCATTCTTCGTCATCACCGACCCGACATGGCCTACGGCCGCACGGAGGTCTTTGCGCTGATGTTGGATATGAACGCGTTGTGGGAACGCTACGTCCTTGCGCTTCTTCGCCGGATCGCTCCCCAAGGCGTCACGGTTTATGGCCAGGATTCGCGACCGTTCTGGAAGGCTGCGGGGCACCGCGTTCGAAGCATCCGCCCCGACATCGTGGTGCGCCAAGGAGAGCAAGCGAGGCTGATCGTTGACACGAAGTGGAAGCGCCCTTCCAACAACCGGCCGGCCAGCGGCGACCTGCAGCAGATGTTCGCTTACAACGAGACCTTCGAATGTCAGAACTCTGTGCTGCTCTATCCCGGGGACCCCAAACTGGCCGTCGAAGGCGCGTTCACGGGTCGGAGCCACGCCTGTTGCACCGCTTTTTTGAACTTGGTGGTCGACGGCATCTACTCACGTGCAGCGGCAGAGTCGCAGCTGGGGATGTTGTTTGAGTCCTGAGCGAGCGCAGGACGCTGTCCGTAGAACTTGCCGCGCCCCGAGTGTAGACAGAGCGAAACGCGATTCGGGAAGCAAACCCATTTTTTTCACCCCTGCCGTGACCGTTCTGCGTCGCGCGGGCACTACCAAATCGTCATGGAGCATCGAGGTCGTTCTCTCAGCCGCCGCACGGTTCTCGCCGGACTTGCTGCGAGCGCTCTCCCACTTCCGGCTAGCGCTAGCGGGAAGTCCCAATGCGTCGACGTCGGCCCGGGGGTTCGTGGTTGTTCGGTGGGTATCGACTCCGGGGTGGCGTTTCAGTTCGCCACTTCGCAGCAGGACACGCAGTGGTGCTGGGCGGCCTGCATCTCGATGATCTTCGGCTATGCCAACCACCCGGTTTCGCAGTCGCGAATCGTGGCCCGAGCGTTCGGCGGCCTCGCCAACTGGCCCGCGCAGCCTTGGCAGATGCTGACGGCGCTCAACATCCCTTGGGTCGACGAACATGGCCGTGCCTTCAAGCCGAGCGCCACCACGGTCAACCTCGCGACGGCATCGCGACAACTCGCCCTCGACCGCCCGCTCATCGTCGGGACGCAAGGGCATGCCATGGTCCTCACTGCGATGGACTACAGGGTCAACAGGTTCGGCAACTGGGTCGTCGACCGCCTCACCGTTCGCGATCCGTTCCCGTATGGTCCTCCGACAGAGACACCCATCCCGCCCGGGCTGGGTGCTCGCGGTCGGCGAGTCCTCAGTGGGCAAGAAGCCCGGAACATCAGCTTTCTCGCGGCGGTTTGGTAGCGTTTGAGCTCGGGCCGCCTCGGCACGTCCGCGCGCACCCCCCCCCGTAAATACGACAGCGCTGTCGCATTCTCCCGGGCCGGTTTGCGCCTGCCCAACCTCTCCCTCACAGCCACCCCCTGTCCATCTACTACCCCAATCCTCGCGCCGCCCCTCACCACCTCCTACGCTGCACCGCTTCATGCTGTCGCAGCTGCACGAGGTGCTCGTCGCCATGGTCCGCGAGAACGAAGACCTCGCCCGAGCGATCGCGCACTGGGTCACCGGCCGCCCTCTCCCTGCCGACGTCAAGCTGCGCACCCGCGACCAATCCTACAGCGAGCTGAAGCCGCCCGAGTACCGCGCCGACCTCGTCCTCGAGTTCGTTCCCGAGGGCGCCGAGCGTCCCACTTCGATGATGATCCTCGAGGTCCAGCTCTCCCGCGACTCGAGAAAGCGCCACACCTGGCCCGCCTACCAGGCAGTCCTGCGCGCCCAGTACCGCTGCCCAACCATGCTCGTCGTTCTTGCGCCCGATCCCGGTGTCGCCCGCTGGTGCGCCGAGCCGATCGATCTCGATGGCCAGGGCGGCTCCATCATTCGACCCACCGTCATCGGCCCCGACCTCGTGCCCATCGTCGTCGACCCGCAAGAGGCCGAGCGCCTGCCCGCGCTCTCCGTCCTATCCGTCATCGCGCACGGCAAGACCGCCCATGCCCTCGACGTCGGCCGCGCCGCGCTGCACGCCACCGACAGCCTCGACGAGTCCGACGGCACGCTGTACGCTGATCTCATCCTGCACCACCTTGAGGCTGCCGCTCGGCAGGCCCTGGAGCGCGAACGCATGGCCCTGAAGCTGAAGAACGAGTACGAGTACCAGAGCCCAACCTTCCGACGGATTCTTGCCGAGGGCAAAGCCCGGGGGATTCGGGAAGGAAAGCTTGAGGGCAGGCTCGAAGGCAAGCTTGAGGGCAAGCTTGAGGGCAAGCTCGAAGGCAAACTCGAAGGCAAGCTCGAGACCCTGGAGGTCCTCCTGCGCGCGCGGGGCTTCCACCTCGACGACGCCACCCGGGTCCGGCTGCAGGCCTGCGACGCCGCAGAGCTGGATGCGCTGGTGGTTCGGGCGACGAGCATCGAGCGGATCGACGATCTGTTCGAAGGCTGAGCCCCCAGCCCCCAGCGAACATCAGGGTGACACGCCATGGGGCGGGAGTTCAGTGCAGCCGGTCCGCCGCGCCGCAGCAGCGCTTGTACTTCTGGCCGCTGCCGCAGGGACACGGCGCGTTGCGTCCGGTCTTGGGCGTCTCCCTGCGGACTGGCGTTGTGTCGCGATGCACTTGCTCGGGTGAGCGTCCGGCGAACTCGGGCCGTGGGGTCTCGTTCCATGCTTCCATCAACACGGGCATGAAGCGTTCCAACGCCCCGCGCGTCGGGGGCTCGTCCATGGTCTCGAAGATCGCGTCGATGACCGCCATGGGGTGGGCTGCATCGGCAAGGCGTGCTCGCACCTCGCGTGCGTCCATCGAGCTCCCGATGACCGCGAGCGCCTGCTCGAGACGCTGCGCCACGTTCGACGGATCAGGCGCTTGTGGTTTCGGGCTCGGACCGCTCGCCGGTTCCGCGAGCATCTCCACGTGGACCGGCTCCATGGGTCCATTCGCCCAAGGCGTGTCCTCCCACTCGTAGATCAGGAACTCATCCTCCTTGCACGCCGTGCAGAAGGCCAAGATGGCGTCGTCCGTTTGCTTGAGGACCCAAAGCAGCCCCGGACACGACTTGCCTCCCGGACGAAGGCGGCACGTGATCAGCGTCTCTCGCGTCTCCCCGATACCGAGCGGGCCGCCGTACTCGATGCACTGCGCCACGCGGATCGACCGGTTGCGGATCCGCGAATCGTCGAGGAACGAGCCATCTTCGTTGAGCCAATGCCACGGATTGACGACGGTGCACTTGGACGCCACATGGTCAATACACACGCGTCTGGGACGACTCGTCAAGGTCGGGATGCCCCGTGTTCTGGCGCGACCGGAACGCTGGCGATCAACGACTCCCCGGCGGTACCGTGCGGCCCGTGACCGCTCCCGCCGCTCACGCAGTCGACGCGTCCTCCTTCCGGGATGAAGCCCGCGCCGAACTCGTCGCGATGTTCAGCCAGCGCTCCGGCAGCATCGGGCCGGAGTTCCTGGCCGATCACCTGCTCCAGCTCTACCCGCAGGAGGAATGGCCGCTGCTGCGCGATGCCGGACGTGCGCTGCTGCGGCGATTCGACAAGGCTGCAGCCGATGCACTCGTCGTAGCGTCGCGTCCGAAGGGGGCGTGGCGGGGTCGTTACACCACCGGGCCTCGCCGCGGCCCCGCTCGTCCCTACCGGACGCAGGTGCTCTCGCTGTCGCCGCTGCGGATCGCATGCAACTGCCCGGACTATCTCTCGGGCAGCCTCGGCATCTGCAAGCACGGCCTCACCGTCCTGGCATCCATCGCCTCCAAGAAGCGGACGCTTCGCAAGGCGCTCGAGTGGACCGGAGCGCCCGCGCGGGTATGGTGGGAGCCCGCGCGTCCGGTCGAAGGTCGCGGAGACTGGCTGGAGGGCGTGCGCTACGCGGAGGCATCCGACGCTCATCGAGCGCCGCGGACGGAAGCTGGACGCGAGCGCGTGCTCCAAGACCTCGATGCGCTCACCAAGCGCCGTCGCACGCATGAGGACCCAGCCTTGCGCGCACGTGTGCACCGCGAACTCCAGCAAGTCCAGCGCATCCAGGCCATCGCTCTCTCCAAACGCGAGCGTGCCCGAGCGCTGCGGGGCTTTCGCCTCACGCCCTACGGCTACCAACATGAGGCCATCGACAAGTTCCTCTCCACCGGCCGCATGCTGCTGGCCGACGACATGGGCCTGGGCAAGACCGTGCAAGCCTCTGCGATCGGACATGTGCTGGTGGGCGCCAACAAGATCAGCCGAATCCTCGTGCTCGCGCCCGCGTCGCTCAAGAGCCAGTGGGTCCGCGAGTGGACGCGTGCGACCGATGTACCGGTGCAACCCGTAGAAGGCGCGCCCGAGGCCCGGGCGGCGCTGTATCGCGACACGAAGTCCGGCGCCCTCGTGGCGAACTACGAGCAGGTGTTTCGCGATCTCGAGCTCATGCAGGCTTGGGCCCCGCAGCTGGTGATCCTCGACGAGGCGCAGCGGATCAAGAACTGGGCGACGCGAACCGCTCGCAACGTCAAGCAGATCGATGCGCCGTATCGCCTGGTGCTGACCGGCACTCCGATGGAGAACCGCATCGAAGAACTCGCCTCGATCATGGACTGGGTGGACCCCGATGCGCTCGCCCCGAAGTGGCGCCTTCCGGCCGTGCACGGGGTGAGCGCTGATGGAGGCCGCGAGATCGTCGGCGTGCGCCGTCTGGACACCCTTCGGGCGCGACTGCAGCCCTCGATGTTGCGTCGGCGTCGCAGCGAGGTGCTCACAGACCTTCCCTCGCGTACCGACACGCTCTGCCCGGTGGTGTTGACCCCGCAACAGGCCGAGGTCCACGACGACCTCAACCTGCCGATCGCGCAGCTGTTGGCCATCGCTCGACGCCGAGGCCTCAGCCAGCCGCAGTTCCTTCGGCTGATGAGCTTGCTCAACACGCAGCGGATCGTCTCCAACGGCTTTGGGCAGTACGCGTTCGACGAGGTGTGGCCCTCCCTCGAGGGGCAGCCGTGCAGCGAACGAAGGCTCGCGAGTCTCGGCATGCCCAAGCTGGAGCGATTGCACGAGCTCATCGAGGGGTTGGTCGTTGACCAAGGGCGTCGCGTGGTCGTCTTCAGTCAGTGGCGGCGTGCGTTGCTGCTCGCGCGCTGGCGCATCGAGCCCTTGCTGCGCGCTGCCGGTCTGCGGGTCGCGATGTTCACGGGGGCCGAGAGCCAGAAGCGACGCACCCACAACATCGTCGACTTTCACGACGACCCGGCGTGCCGGGTGCTGCTGTGCACCGATGCAGGCGGCGTGGGTCTGAACCTGCAGCGGGCGGCCAACGGCTGCATCAACTTCGAGATGCCGTGGAACCCGGCGGTGCTCGAGCAGCGGATCGCGAGGATCCACCGGCTGGGGCAGCCCGATCCTATCGATGTGTTCAACCTGGTGTCCGAAGGCTCCATCGAGGCGCGCATCGCCATGACGGTCGCCAACAAGAAGGCGATGTTCACCGGGCTGTTCGATGGCACCACGGACGAGGTCCTGTTCGACACCGGCGGTGGCTTCCTGGCAGCCGTATCCGCGCTGGTCGACGTTCCCTCGGAGGACAGCGGAACGGTCGACGACGACGAGTCCGGGACGAGCCCCGAGGAGGACTTCGAAGACCACCCGCTCGAGCAGCCCCCAGCCCCAGTCTCGGCGACGTCCAGAGCCGAGCCCCCAGCCCCAGTCTCGGCGACGCCCAGAGCCGAGCCCCCAGGGCCAGGCGCCGATGAGGTTCGCTCGATGTTCGAGCAGCTTCGGGTCGAGACTCGCGATGACGGCGGCATTCGCCTCGAGGCTCCGCCTGAGGCCGCAAAGACGCTCAGTGCGTTGTTCTCGGGGATGGCCGCTCTGCTCGACGACGCGGCCCGGGCGGGGGCGGCCAATCGTTGACCGCGCCCCTCTTCGTCGCTACTGCGGAGCGGTGAGTCGCAAAGGCAAGACCTCGAAGCTCCTGGGGCTGCAGACGTGCGAGGCGAACGAGGTGGACGCGCTCGTCGTTCGTGCCACGAGCATCAAAAGCCTTGACGAGCTCTTCGGCGGCTGAGCGAGGTTGCATCTTCGGCACGGGCTCGTTTGACCCGCCAGCCTAGGCGCGCGAACATTCCTGCGTCGCCCCCGCGTGAAGCCCCCGAGCGAAATCGCAGCCCTGCTCCGCGAGCTCTCCACCTCCGAGTCCCGCAAGCCGCTCGAGGATGAGCTGGCCCGCTCGCTGCGCTCGATGTTGCACCGCGCGCTGCTCGGAAAGTGCCGACGCGTCGGGGTCGTCGCCGATCTCGAAGACGCGACCCACGAGCTGGTTCTCAAGCTGTTCGATAGGATCCGCGCGGGCCAAGAACCTCCGAGACCCGGCAAGGAGGATCCGTACGTCATCCGGACAGCACAGAACAAGGCCCGGGACATTCTCAAGGGGAAGGCCAGCTTCGGCTTCCGCAAACACCTCGAGACCCCGGACAGCATCCCGCGCGCGACCTCCGGTCGCACCCACGAAGACCAGGTCGAGACCCGCGAGCTCTCCGCGATTCTCCACGAGGCGATCGAAGCCCTGCACCCGACCTACCGCGAGGTCCTGCACGCCCACTACTTCGACGAAACCCCCCTGGTCGACATCGCACGTCAGTGGCATGAGGCCGGCCGTGCCGACACCTTCGAGAAGGCCAAGCAAAACGTGCACAAGGCCGCCTCCAACGGTCGCAAGCGCCTGCGCGTGCTGATCGCCGAGCTGCTCGACGGAGGCCAGGATGGATGAGATCTCCGAGCCCTGGCGGAGCGTTCACTTCGCCAAACACTTCAAGCATTTTCAACAGTTGCGGCGGCTCCCGCTGATGGTCTCCGCATGAATGATCTTTTCATGACTTCCAGGTTCAGCTTTTCGTCGGCGCGGAGTGGACCACCAGAGGGGTACCGCCCCGCAACTGGAAGCGAGGGTCTGCAGTGACCAACGACATCGCAATTCGCCTCGAAGGCCCCGCGGACGTCGCGGTGGTCGAGGCCTGGCTTGAGGGCACCCTGGCGCCCGAGGCCGCTGAGCAGCTCCGGGCGTGCGTCGGGCAAGCGGGCGCCTGGCAGGACACCTACCGTCGCGTGGTCCGCGAGCTGATCACCGAAGCCCTGGTTCCGCGTCTCGACGCCGAGCGCAGCATCTCGGTGGCGCTCAGCGACCTTGAGCTCGAGCATGCCGAACTCATCGAGCTGCTTCCGTTGCCTCACCTGGGCGCGGTGGCGCACCGGGAGGGCCGGCTCACCGCCCAGGGCACGCGGTGGCGCGTGGTGGATGCCGACGCGCGAGCTGTCGTCCCGGCCGCTGTGGATGTTCCCTATGGCACCGAGCGCTTGCGCTGGGAGGATCCGGTGCTCGGGATGCTGCAGACGCCGTTGCGCGAGTCCGTGCCCGAGCCTCTTCGCGCAGCCCATGACGCCTTCGTCTCCGTGTCTCGGCTCGCCGACGGCCTTGAGCACCCTCGGGCCCGCGCCGTCGCGCTGGCGGTGGCGGGGGACCTCGAGCGCGGTGCCCTCCGCGATGGCTTGGCGGCCGCGCGCGACGCATTCGTCGACGCGAAGCTCGACGACGACGACGAGCGGGCATGGGTGGTCTCCGCGCTCGAGACCCAGCTCGCCCTCGATCGCCTCGCCCATCGCCTGTGTGACGAAGAACTCGACGCGCAGCTCCGTGCTGCAGACGCAGCCCTCATGCCCCTGGGCGAGGCGCTCATGCTGTTGGACGATCGACGCTATGCCGCGCTCGTCCACGATCACGCCGTCGATGAAGACGCGTGGTGGGGTTTTCGGGCGCGGCTCGACGTTCGCGTCTCGGACGCACAGCTCGAGTCCGGGCTTGAGGAGATCACAACGACGCACGTCGAGTATGCCGACGTGGTTCAGCTGAGCGACCACCGGGCGACCGCCGAGGAGCAGGTTGCGCAGCCGCCGAGGCTCCGCGCCGTGGCGGCCGCGAGCCAGCCCGGCACGGTGTCCATTCTCGTCGCCCTCGATGCGCCCGGCCAGCCTCAGCACGGGCAAGGTCACGTGCTCCGAGCCACGATCAAGCGTGCCGAGCGTGCCGAGCGTGCCGAGCGTGCCGAGCGTGGTGGCTCCGGCGGGCCGTTCGACCAATGTCCCTGGTTTGGCGCGCTGGCCAAGGAGGCGATCCGCGACGCGTATCAAGCCGTCGCGTCGCTGTGCGGGGAGGGCGTGGCCCCGTTCCCTCTGGAGGACCACACCATCGTGCTCGATGCCCCGGGCCCGATCGAGTCGGTCGACGGCACGTCGCTGGGGCTCCCGTTCGCGCTGGCGTTCGCGTCGCTGTGGGTCGACACCCCGGTGCCGGGGAAGCTCGCAGCCACGGGACGCCTGACCCGGACGCGGGACGGCTGGAGCGTTCAGCCCGTCGAGCACGTTCCGGCGAAGGCTGTCGCGGCCCGTGCCGATTTGGGGGAGGACGTCTCGGTCCTCGTCGCGGCAGAGCACGACGCTGACGTTCGGCAGACCGGCCTCACCCCACGCCTCGTGGGCGCCGTCTCCGAGGCCCTGGCCATCGCCGGCCTCGATGTGACCGCGGTCGAAGGCGCGTGGTCCGACAACACGTCGAAGGCCGACGCCCTGGGGGCGCTCATCGCCGACACCAAGCGCCAGGACGTGGCGCGCTATGGTGCATTCGGAAACCCGTGGGTCGTCGTCGCTCGGCGCATGCAGACCCTTGCCAAGGCGCTCACCGGCCCGAAGTACGCAGAGCTGGTCGACGAAGCACGACCGCAGATCGTGCTCGCCTACGTGCACGCGGGCGAGCTCCACGATGCCGAGCGAGCACTCCAAGGCATCGAGCTCGAGGGCAAGCCGCCCGAGGTGCAGCTCGCGGCGCAAACCGCCGAGCTGAACGCGACGATCGACACGGAGGACTGGACCCGCTGCGACGCGCTCGGTCGTGCGCTGAGCGACCTGCTCGCCCACAACCCCGCGGGCAAGCACACCGACCTCGTCGGCCAGGCCCTCGGCACCATGGGGCGCGCGCGGATGCACGCCCGGGAGTTCGAAGCTGCCGAAGACTTGCTCACCCGCGCGGTCCAACATCACGACCAACACTGCCCCGAGCAGTCGGGTCGCTCCCGCGTCTACCTCGCCCAGGCTCAGCGCAGTCTCGGCCGCACACGCGATGCGCTCGCCACCCTTGAGCACGCGCAGCGCGACCTCGACACCCACACCCGCCCCGACAGCCGCCCGTACTTCCAGTCCTGCTGGATGTATTTGCAGCACGAGCGCGCGCGCGTCCTCGTGGCTCTGGGCGATGGGGATGCGGCGCTTTCCTGGGCTCGCAAAGCCCTTGAGTCGAGCCGTCACCTCGGCTTCTGGCCGCGGCTGGGCATCCTGCGGACCACCGCCTGGGCCCACCGACTGCTCGGCGAGCAGGGCCGCGCCGATGCCTGCGTCGAACACATGAAGCAGCTCGAGATCCCCACGCGTCTCGAGAGCCTCCGAGACCGCCTGGTCGAAGACGCCGAAGGCTTTCCGTATCCCGGCGGCGAGGTCTACTGATCCCTCGCCACGCTCCACGGCGCGATGCCGCGATGCCGTGATGCCGTGATGCCTGGTGGGACGAGTCCCGACCCGCTCGCGGGTCAGCCGTAGGGGTTCTTGATCGCGCCCACTTCCTGGACGCTGTCTTGTTGATCCACCGGGTCGGCCTTGGTCGGCTCTGGGGTCGGAGCCTCGAGGGTTGGGACCTCTGGCGTCGGCGGTTCGGGCTTGGTCACCCGCACGGGCTCGGGCTCGGGCTCGACGGCTGTCGGTTCGGGCTGCGGGCGTTGAGCCCGACGGTGTCGCCGATACCGCTTCGGGTTGGGGCCTGAGGTGGCTTCGGGTACGAGGTGTTGCTCGGGCTCAGGCTCGGAGTTCGCTTCGGGCTCAGGCTCGGAGTCCGCTTCGGGCTCAAGCTCGGAAGCTGCCGGGACGAGCGCGGCCACGGGAGCCTCGGGGACCACCGCGGTTGAAGCGGCGAGCGGTTTGGGCTCGTCGATCGTGTCGACGACCGGGGCGAGTCGCTCGATGTTGGCAGGCCCCGGGACCACGGCAGCCAACATGGAGGCCTGCAGTCCGGCGAGCTCGGCATTTGCCTCGCCACCCGTCACGATGCCTAGACCTGCGACGACCAGCGCTGCAGCGGCGGCCAGGAACCCGTAGCGCCGCGCTGGGCGTGGGGCTGCAGGAGCCTCTTCGGCGGCCAAGCCCTCGATGGCGGCTCGGAACTCGTCCATCGACTGAAAGCGATCAGCGGGGTCCTTCTCCATCGCGCGCGAGATGAGCTCTTGAACGCCGGAGCGTACGGTGGCGCCGGCCTCTTCGAGGGTCGGCGGCGTCTCGTACATGTGCTTGGCGATCTGCGCGATCGGGTTCGCGGCCTCGGGAAACGGGAGTTGTCCGGTGAGACATGTGAAGGCCGTGACGCCAAGCGCGTAGATGTCAGCGCGCTGATCGATTTCCCCGTCGCCACCCTGCTCGGGTGCCATGTAGTCGGGCGTGCCGACCAACCACCCGTTGGTTTGGGTCTGGGGATCGTCCTCGGCGCGGACCATCTCGTCGGTAACCTTCGCGATTCCGAAGTCGAGCACCTTGACGTCTTGACCCTCGGGAGCGTCGACGAGCACAAAGATGTTGGCCGGCTTCACGTCACGGTGAACGATGCCGGCTTCGTGCGCGGCCCCGAGCGCGTTGCAGACCTGGATGAGAATCGGCTTGAGATCGTCCCAGGCCAACGGCCCCCGATCGCAGACCAGGGTGTCGAGGTCCCGCCCCGCGAGGTGCTCCATCACCATGAAGGGCCGCCCGCAGTCCAGCTCGCCGAAGTCGGTGACGCGGACGACACCGGGATGCTGAACCGCCGCGACGGCGCGTGCTTCGGTGAGGAAGCGGGCTACGGCGCCCTTGAGCTTGGCAACCTCCGAGCTCATCACCTTGATGGCGACGGTGTTGCCGATGTCGATGTGACGGCCCCGATAGACCGACGCCATGCCGCCGCGACCGACCGTCTCCTCCAGCCGGTAGCGACCGACGAGCTCGGTGCCCGAAGGGAGTTCGCCGTCCTGGTCCACGTCATGTCCGCCAGCCCCGCCCGTGGGCGCCCGCTCGCCGACCTTGCGGCGCGGAGGCGTGGGCGGTCCTGCAAGGGTTTGCAAGACACGTGAGGACTGGGCCCGTCTCGAGACCTCTTCGAGATGGAGCGTCGGCCCCACATCTTCTTGGCGATCTTTGGCAGCGTACATCGACTAAAATCTTCCTACGACGGTGACCGATGCACCCTGAAGTCCGACGCGAGGGACCACTTGGACTCGCCGCGCTCGGGCGTCGGAGCGGCGCTTGAGCCCCACGCCCATCATCGCGGCACCGGCCGCCGCGACGACGCTGCCTCCGCCGATGGAGGACCAACGCAGCGCGTTGAGTCGCTGGTTCTTCTCCTCACCCTCGGCGCGCTGATGCAGGGTGAGGCCGACACCACCACCGATGGCCCCGGCCGCACCCAGGGCAAACAGGGTTCCACCGCCGGCGATCAGCGCGCGGTGCGGCCTGGGCTCCTTGTCGCGCGTTGAGGGCTCGGACGAGACGATGCGAAGCGGTGGCTCGGCCCTGACCCGCGGCTTCTTGCTCAGCTCCGTCACGGGTTCAGCTGGCTCGTCGACGCGTGCTTCTTTCGACTTGCGCCGCTTGGCGGCATCGATCCGCGACTCGACGTCGGCGCGGTCAAACGCTTCTGGCGTCTCTTCGAGATAGTGCTCGAACGACTCGATCGCGCGGTCCCAGTTGTCGACGCGCTCATGGCACAGGCCGATGTTGTAGTGAAGCTCGGGTGTCGGCAGGAGTTCCTGCGCGCGTTTGAAGTTGCCGAGCGCCTCGTAGTACTCCGCGGCCGCAAAGGCTTCCTTTCCGGCCTTGTAGGCCACGACCGCTTCCGTCTTGCGCGCATCGTCGTCTGCTTCCGTCTTGCGCGCATCGTCGTCCGGCGGTGTCTCGCTCGCGCGCGCGCGCGACTCGGGGGCGTCGATCGAAGTGGTGGCCGTGGCCAAACCGTCTTCTTCGCCGCCCGCCATCGAGGCAGCCAGGACGAAAGCGATTGCGATGTGAGGGCTCATGACGATTCTCGGCTTCCGCGTCGGAACGCAGTTCCCTCCCTGTTTTGCAAACAACGGGTCGTCTAAGAGTTGCAGTGATTTCAACGACAAACGTCGAGCGGCTGCGCGGCCGATCTGCGCGGCTGGGCGCATGTGTGCGCGGGCGCCCGGCCCTCTCTCAAGGTGCGCGGAGACGCCGGCGAGATCATGTACCGTAGTAAAAATGGATCGCGACGCACGTCGCCAGGCCCACGATGGCGTTCATCGGCACGCCGATCTTCACGAAATCCATGAAGCGATAGTTGCCGGCGGCATAGACCAGGGTGTTGGTCTGATAGCCGATGGGGGTCGCGAAGGACGCGGACGCGCTGAACATGACCGCGACCACCACGGCTCGAGGATCCATGCCCAGTGACGTCGCCAGGCTGATCCCCACCGGTGTGACGACGACGGCGACCGCGTTGTTGGTGACGATCTCGGTGAGTACCGACGAGATCGCATAGATGATCAGCAGCACAACGAGGGGGGAGGCACCCTGCAAGAGCGGCTCGATGGTCTCGACCAACAGGTCGACGGCGCCGGTGTTCTGCATGCCGAGGCCGATCGCGAGCATGGCAAAGATGAGGATCAGGATGTCGCCATGGATCGAGCGCCAGGCCTCGTCGGCATCCAACACCCGAACGAGCAGCAGCGCCGCAATGGCGATGAACGCGAGGATCTGAATGCTGGCCAGGCCCATCGCGGCGAGCACGACGACGGTCAGCAGCGCACCGACGGCGAGCGGCGCCTTGCGACGACGATAGGGGCGAGCCTCGCTGAGGTCCACGCCGATGAGGTCGTTGGCTTCGGCGATGCGCGCGATGTCGTCGGGCCGGCCCTCCAGAAGGAGTCGGTCGGCCGGTCGCAGCTTGGTTTCGTGCAGCGAAGGACCGGGCACATGACGGTGCCGCTGCACGCCCAGGATGTGAACGCCCGAGCTCGAGAGACCACCGAGCTCGGACACTTTGCGACCAATGCCCCGGCGGTGCGGCGCGACGGTCGCCTCGACCACCACGCGCTCGTCGTCGCTGGCGTCCGGGCCGACGACCCGCGCGATGCGGAAGTGCTCACCCGCATGAAGCGTCAGCAGCTCTTCGGGCGTGGCAAACAGGATAATGCGGTCGCCTTTTTGCAACGTGAGCTCGGCGATGTCCTTTCGGATCGTCTCCGATCCGCGTTTGACCGCGACGGGCCGAACGCCCCGGGTCGAGAAGGAGGCGGACTCGCTGAGCGTCTTACCGATCGTGGCCGCGCCTTCACGCAGGACGATTTCGGTGAAGTACATGTTGTCGTCCGAGCCTCCGAGGATGTCTTCGGCGGAGGTGCGGTCGGGCAGGAGCATCCGTCCAGCGACCACCAAATACAGGGTTCCGGTCGCGGCGGTGACGAGACCTATCGGGGTGATCTCGAAGATCGAGAACGCCTCCAGCCCCTGGCTGCGCGCGACGCCATCGACCAGGAGGTTGGTCGAGGTGCCGATCAGCGAGCACGTTCCGCCGAGGATCGACATGAAAGACAGCGGGAGCAGGAGCTTCGTCGAGCCCACGCCCATCTTTCGCGCCAGCTCGGTCATGATCGGGATGAACACGATCACCACCGGGGTGTTGTTCATGAAGGCGGAAGCGACAAGGACGCCGGCACCCACGATCCCCAGCGTCATGCGGGGTCGCTTCTCCGCGTTGGACACCAGCCAGCCCGCCGCCCCTTCGAGCGTTCCGGTGCGCACCAGCGCTCCAGAGAGGACGAACATCGCCGCGATGGTGATGGGCGCGGGGTTCTGGAACACTGACGAGAACTCCTCGCCCTCGACATAGCCCAGGACGAGGAAAGAGACGGCCCCTCCCGTAGCGGTGACTTCCGGCGGGTAGAGTTCGAGCGCGAACGCCACGAAGACCAGGGACACGACCGCGAGGCCGATGAATGCGGAATACTCCGTCAGGAAGGCGTCCATGTCGGGCGGTCGGTTGGGGCGCCCTTTACAATCCTGGAGGCTTTGCAAGGAGAGAACGTGCAAAAAAGAGCGCCGGGTCGGGCGCCGACGCGCAGGGGTGCCGGGCGCCTACGTCAAGATTCCCGGGATCGCCGCGGTGCCGTCGTCTCCGAAGATGGCGCCTCCCTGGCCGAACGCGCCTTCGATGCCGTAGGCCTCAAGCAGGCTCACGTGCAGATCCGTGAGCGGTCGTCCTCCGCCGTTGATCTTGCGGCCCGTCGAGTTGATCACGCCGCTGCCCCCAAACAGGACCGGGCAGTTTCGGGCGTGGTCGTGCGAGGAGCCTTCGCCCATGCTTGGGAGCGCGAGCACGATGGTCTCGTCGAGCAGGGAGGTGCCGCCCTCGGTCCCCGGGGTGCTGTCCAGAAGCGTGAGCAGGGCGCCCAGCTGCTCGCTCTGCCATCGCTCTACGCGCTCGAGTCGTTGGTACCCGAGGGTGTCGCCGTAGTGCGAGAGTCCGTGGTGTCCGCCAGGGGCATCCAGGAAGTTGTGCGAGCGACCGCTGAGACCGAACTCGATCATGAAGGTCATGATGCGGGTCTGGTCGCACAGGAACGCCAGGCGAATGAGCTGGGAGAACGCGTCGACGCGGCCCGGATAGTCCAGGCCGGGGAGCGGCTCTTGGGGTTCCTCGGAGCACTGCCCGTCTTCTTCGAGCAGGCGCTCGAGATCGCGGATCGCGTCGAAGTAGCTCTCCAGCGTGTCGCGATCGGCGGCGCCAAGCTTGGTCTGCAGGGCCCTCGCGTCGTCGTCGACGAAGTCGATGACGGACTGTTTTGTTTGTCGGCGAAGTTCCGCGGCGGGGCCTTGGACGCCGTCGACTCCGGCACCAAACAGTCGCTCAAAGGCCGCCGAGACGTCGATCGTGGGCACGAGCGGCGAGGCGGCTCCGGTCCAGGAGATGCTCTGGGTGTAGGCGCACGAGGAGCCCCCGACATCGCAGGGACCTGGCTCTCCCGAGCTCCACTGCAGGGACGCAAATCGGGTCTCGGGGGGACACTGCTGCGCGATGAGCTGGTCGATCGAGATGCCGTTCTCGAGCGTACCGCCGGCCACGGTGGAGATCGTACGGCCGGTGGTGACGGTGCCGGTCCCCATGGCGTGCGCGGCTCCGGGGCTGCCGAGCGCGGCGTTGTTGGAGAGGTTCTCCAGCGCGACCATCCGGTTGGCGAATGGTTGCAGCGCCGCCGACTGGGCGGGGAAGGTGAGGGCACCGTCGCTCCCGGTCGGAACCCACCACTCAGGCCGACGACCATTGGGCAGGTAGTAGACCAGCAGCCGCGGTTGGCTGCCCTTGGCGTGAACCGTCCTCGGGCCGAACACCTCCAGCGCTGGGAGGGCGAGGGCCGCAGAGCCTGCTCCGAGCAGAAGGCGGCGTCGTGAAAGTCTCGCGTCGAGTTTCATGGGCGTTCTGCTTCGGGCGGTCACAGCGGGGCGGGGGATCGGAAGCTTGGCGTGTGGACCAGCCCGTCGATCAGCAAGCGGAGGTCGTAGCCGGACTCGGCGGCCTCCTGGACGAGCGCTTCCAACGGAAGCTCATCGTAGTCACCGTCGATTGGGCGGCCCAGGGCGTAGGTGAACAGCTTGGTGGCGACGCACTCCACGAACTTGGGCTGGTCGGCGTAGAGCTCGGCCAGCGCGGCCGCTCCGGAGAAGGTGGTGCCGTCGGGCAGCTCGCCGAGGTTGTCGACGTTGGGGTCGAGGACGGGAGCGGCCACGCCGTCGTATTCTTCGAAGCCCATGCCGACGACGTCGAGCAAGGCGTGGCACGCTGCACATCCAGGGTCGGCACGGTGACGCTCGAGCGCCTCTCGGACCGTCTCTTTCTCCCCAAACTCGGGGGGCTCAAACGCCACCCCGGGCGGTGGCGGTGGAACCGAGAGGCACATGACCCGGTCGGTCACCCACTGCCCCCGACGGATGGGGGAGCTGTGGTCGGGGCCGGAGGTTGCGGTCAGCCATGCGCCCAGCGCCAGCAAGCCGCGTCGCTCGCCCGGGGCAGTGGGCACTCGGGTGAGGGCGTCCGAGCCCACGAGTGTGAGCCCATAGTGGGTGGCGAGTCGGTCGTTGCGAAACGCGAAGCTCGGCGCAAGCAGGTCGCGAAGCGGCGCTCCGTTGGTGAGGAAGTCGCCGAAGAACGCCTTGGACTCGTCGATCATCGCCGAGCGCAGGGTGTCGTCAAAGCCTGGATAGGCATCGGGGCTGGGTGCGTAGGCGGCCATGTGACGGGTCGAGAGCCATTGCTCCGCGAATCCGTCGACCAAGGCCTGTGCCTTCGGATCGTCGAGCATGAAGTCGACGGCTTCGGAGAGCCCCTCGTCGGTCGCGAGGCGACCCTGCGCGGCCATGTCGAACAGGCGCGTGTCCGGCATCGAGCTCCAGAGGAAGTAGCTCAGGCGGCTGGCGAGGACGTAGTTGTCGAGCCACCCGTCGCCGTCGTCGTCTTGGTCGGTGCGCATCCGGGCGAAGAACTTGGGGGAGAGCATCGTCGCGCGCATGACCAAGCGCAGGCTCTGCTCGCCGGACTCCCCCGCGGTCATGACGTCCGCCCACAGGCGCATCAGACTCAGAAGCTCGCCTTCGCGGACCGGCCGTCGCCAGGCCCGGGTGGCGAAGTTTCGGACGATTTGCTCGTAGCAAGCGACGTCGGTGTCGGCGACGGGCTCGCAGACGTAGATCAGTGCTCGTCCCGCGGGGGCCCCAACCTCGACCGAGCGAACTTGCAGCGACTCGACGAAGATGTTGTTGGAGTTGTTGGCCGCCGCGTCGTTGATGTGGTTGATCGGCACCAGCTCGAGCGTGTGCTCGCCAGCTTCGAAGAAGACCGCGTCGGTGCGGACCACTCGGGTGGCCGCGCTGCCCTCCACGGTGAACGCGGGCTGGTCGACGCCGTCGATGCGAAGGATGGCTTGCGGCGCAGGAGCGGGTCCCACGATGCCCGCGCCTGCGGTGAGGACGATCTGCGCGTCCATCGGCGAGGGGACGGTGACAGAGACGGACAACGGGTTGCCGCTGAGCGCCCAGAGCGAGCCCACCGCGTAGCCTCCCGGGACGCTGAGCGTCTCATCCTCGAACACGGCCGAGAAGAGGGGCACCGCGTCGAGCGTGTCGTCGATGACCTCGCGGGCGGCGACGTCGTAGGCGTTGATCAGGGTAGAGGAGAGCTGGAGCTGCTCGGCCTGGTTGTCGAACCCGTTGGCTTCCGCGTCGGGGCCGAAGGACTCCGAGGGGCGCAGCGAAGTGCCGAGAAGATCGCGAACGGTGTTGTCGTACTCGAGGCGGTTGAGACGATGCAGGGCTTGCGGTGCGGCGTCGGCGTTGTCTTCGCCGCCAGAGTCGTCCGAGCCCCCCGAATCGGCCGAGGTGGCGTCGTCATCCTGGCCGTCGGAGCTTGATGAGAGTCCTGTGCCCGAGGAGGCCCGGTTTCCCGCACCGTCGTAGCAACCGCCGACGAACAGAGACGCGACGCTCAGCGCCGCGAGGTATGGGCTGCGAAGAGCTGACATTCCGGAGCGCCTAGAATACCACCGGGGTCCGAGCGTTTCCGAGGCCGTGCTGGGGTGATCTTCAGGGATGGGGGCTCACAAGGAGAGCGGGAGGACGAGGTGTTTGTCGTACCAGGTTCTCGCCCGAGCCTCCCCAGGGAGATCTGGCCTGTCTTCCCCCGGCGTCGACTCCGCGACTCCGGTAGCTCAATGTGTATCAGCAAAGCCCGACAGGCGTCGCGGAGAAGTGGAACCCGCCGGCGCTTCCGTCATCTCGTTTGATCTGCATGAGATAGGTGCCTTCATCAAGGCAGACCGGCTCGTGAGCATAGACCTCTTGCACACTCGAAAAATCTTCTTTGAAGCAAGACGTTCCACACTGCTCCAACACAACTAGGCTTCCCGAACTCTCGGTCGTGGGCACGATCGTCAAGTTGTAGAGGCCCCTGTCCTGCACAACGAACGTTTCATGCCGCCAACGGCGGCCCGACCGAGTTCCCAGAGTTCCTTCGTCGTCGCATTGGAGTGAAAGCTCTTGCTCAACGGTCCTGACCGCACCTTCCCCGGGAGAATCGAGCGTCAAGATCGGCGACTGGCCGCAAAACGGCTGGTCATCGCGATAGCTGACGGGCTGACACTCCGGATATCCTTCCTCGAAATCCGCAACTAGCTCGACCAACGGTGCTCCGAGCCGACGACCAACCGCAGCCTCGAACTCTGCTGGGCTGACACCTCTCGGGACCTCGTCAGCAAGGGCGATGACTTCATCCAGTCCGAACTCCGCGACGAGGTACGACACGAACCGCCCTAGCCTGCCGTAGTCGGAAGCCTCCACATCCGGACGAAGCAGAGCCTCGAAGGTTCCATCCGGCGAGACATCACGCGCCCCCCCGTCTCCAAAGTAGACGGCAAGACCTTCCTCAAACGGCGGGTAGGCTGATCCCCGAGCGCCATGCGAAAGCTCGTGTTCCAACACTGGCCTCTGTGCGAAGACCTCGCTCTCGATCGCGCATCCAGGCGTCCCGGGGCAGTAGTCGAAGTATCGGTCGTCCGGGACCCAAGAGAAGTCCACGACCGTATCGGTCCCGAACACGTCCTTGAGATATCCCGTCTTCGCGTCCTGCATGAAGAACGAACCGGCGCACACCTCGTCTTCGGGCTCGAACGTTCGATAGCGGATGTGCTCGCCCTCGAACACGACCGGCGGAAGGGCCGGCCGGTCCTCACACCCGAGCAAGAGCAGGCCAACCGCCGCGATGAGCCCAGACTTCATGGAGCCCACGTCGTGCTCGCAACGTCAACTTCCCAGGTCTGCCCGAGCATATCCTCGTACGTGAGACGGAAGGGCTTGTTCACCAGACACGATTCTGTCAGCGACGGGCAGCCCTTGCTGCCTGGACGGCGGATGTAGAACTCGATGGCGCTGCTGTTCGTCGTCGTCACGTAGTCGCTATCTTCATCTACGACCCCGCCCAGCGCGAACAAGCCATCGCCCTTGGCGAGCACGAAGTACCGGCCATCTTCCGGAACGACATGTTGGCCGACGAGCCGAACCTCGAACTTCCTGACCTTGCTGGAGACCGTCGATGTCCCGATGTCGGCCGAGGCAGCCTCGAGCATCGACCAACCGTCCAGAGTGAGGTCAGTGGCTCCTGCGCGGAAGCCGACCCACGAATCAGAGCTCGCGTCGGCGGTACCGCTGATCACCTCGCCATCCCATATCGGCCCGGAAACGTCGAGTCCGACGGTGCCCGTCGCGAAGGCCTTGACCGACCCGGGTACGAGTTCGGAAAACGGGGGCAAGACACCATCGTTGTCAGCCGGACCGACACATGACTCAAGGGGCTCCTGATGAGCGGTAAAAATCACCGAGTCTTTGAGCTTCGATCTCAGGCTGATGCTGAAGTTTCCGATCTCGGTGTTCGCGAGGTTGTTCGAAAATGTGACACCAGGCACCCAGTCCGGGTGGGTGTAAAAGGTGTCGAACAGGGACGCGCAGTAGTCGGCACTCTTGAGGCTGTCCGCCCCTTCCCAGAAGTGGTCGTAGCAGCCCTGACGGTTGTTCTTGAACCACTCGCGAGCCTCTTCAATCACGCCGTCGCCGTTGAGAGCGTGCTCGTTCTTGAAGTCGGCAAGAGCGGCCGGGATCGCGTTGCAAATTTGCTGGACAAGGTCGCTGTAGCAAGCGCCATGGTGGGGGAGCGCGCACGTGTCATCACCGGGAGCCCATCCGGGGACATCGGTCACATCGGTGCAGCACGCTGCGACGAGGGGCTTGTCGTAGGTGCTGTCGTTGACGAGTTGCACGTTGGAGCTGTAGTTCTCCGACGAGTTCCCGCCGACGAGCGGATTGAAGTCGAAGTCGAGGTCGAACTCGTACTCCCCATTGCACCATTGAACGACTCCGTTCTGGTAGCTGCTGTCGTCCTGGAGGTAGCAAGCAGCATTGCTGTTTGGGTCTTCGGAGATGCCGGGGTCGGTATCCGTGTCGGCTCCATCTCGATAGGAGGAGCCTCCGTAATGCAACCGGCTGCCGGTGCCAAGGCGAGAACAAACGAGGGGAAAGAAAGGCGAGCCATGGTGTGAAGTCCTTTCGTCCCTGCCTGGGACCCGGAAAGGGTACCGGAGCCAGAACGGCTTTTGTCCTAAAGGGACGACTTTTTTCCAGCCCACGGGCAGGGTGAACTGGACCCGGCGCCCGGATCGCAGCTACGGACCCCCCTCGGCCAGTTCTCTGCCAAGGTTCTTCACTTTTGCCGTACCCCGGGCTTTGGGCGCCATGCGGTTTCTCCACCCCGAGCCCGCCCCGCTGCCTCACTCGGGGATGCACTGCGCCATCGTTGTGCGGAAGACGAAGTCATCGCTCGCGCTGTAGCTGGCGCGGCCGCCGGGATACACATCGCCGGCGACGTCGACCCAGCCGACGGTGACGGCGGGGACCGAGAAGCGGACCGTGTAGACCTCGCCTGCGGTCATGGGGACGGGCTCTTCCAGCGTGAACTCCTGCACGGTGTTGAAGACGTCCTCGAAGGTGACCGCCTGGCTTCCGAGCTCGACGCCGCCGGTGCCTTCGCCCTCATAAAAACGCAGGGTTCCCGGGGAGGGTCCAGAGATCGGGGAGCCGACGCCCAGGTCGACGCGGACCAGGCCGCCAGAGACGCCCACCGTGAACGACTGCCACTGGTCCTGTCCCCCAGAGCCAGCGCTGCTGCTCAGGTTCGACTGGTCCGCGATGCCGCCGGCGCCTGGTTCGCAAACGCAGGTGCCATCGTTGAGTTCCGCGAGCGGATCGTAGTTGGAAGCAGAGGGCGTGGTGCAGCCCCAACATGGCCCGGCGGGTCCGTTGCACACGCCACACTCATCGGGCACCGCACTGCCGCCGGGGACGCCATCGCAGTCCAGCCGGGCACCTGTGGAAGCGTCGCTTTCACCGGAATCTCCCGAGGCGTCGCTCGAGGAGTCTCCCGCGGTACCGCTGCCCTCGGCGTCGTCGAGGGGGTCCGAATCCCCGGTGGTCCCGCTCGCGCCCGAGGTCCCCGGAGGACCGCTCTCGCTCAAGCCACCGGTTGACGTGTCATCGATGCTGTTCGAGGTCGTGATGGCGACGGGGTCTTCGGCTTCCACATCGGTGTCGACGCCCCCCTGTGGCTCCGAGAAACAGCCCGATAGTGCCAGTCCCGCGATCGTGATTCCGAGGCGCTGCATCCAAGAGGGCAGTCCACGTGCACCGGATTTGTCCGGGATTGGACTGTGTCACCGCGATTTCACGCGGCCCGCGAACTGAGCACGAACCGCCTTCATATGCTCGTCCAGGCCCGCCATCGTGGATTCTACGAGCTTTGCCGACCCCTCCAGCCGCCCGACGGCTTCGGCCAAGCGGCTCCGCGCTCGTGCCAGGCGATCGGCCATGGTGGCGCGCGCCGTCCCGAAAACCTCGGCCAGCTCTCGCACCGTCAGGTCGTCGTAGTACTTGAGCTCCAGCACCAGCTGGTCATCCAGCGCGAGGGCGCGCATGCCGTGCACAAAGAGAACCTCCTCCCGACGCGCGGCCAACTGTGAGGTCATCGAGATCACATCTTCGGGGATCTCGAGGGGATCGAGCGCGGGGTCAAACGCCTCGGTCTGCGCCCGGTGTTTGCGATGGTGGTGGACCAGGGTCCAACGCGCGATGCCGAACAAGTAGGTTCGAACGCTCGCCTGGGCGCGGAAGTTGTTCGGCTTCTCGAGGATGCGCTCGAAGACGGTTTGGGTCAGGTCTTGCGCAAGGTCAGGCCCCACCTTCGAAAAGAAGAACAGATAGATCGACCGGTAGTGTCGGCGCACGAGTTCGCCGCTGGCGCTGCTGTCTCCGGATCGCCACGCCGTAAGCAGCGTGGAATCGTCAACCTTTCCGAAGTCGGGCATCGTGCAACCCCCATGATAGATCAGCCCGAGGTGGATCCCACCAGGCGGCGGCCCGGGCCACCTTCCGACGCCATCATGGGACTGGCCGACGCCCTGGCCCGGCGGTTGGCAGCGGGTTCCAGCAACGAGACACGGACCGAGGGGGTCACCGCCGACGTGCTGTCAGACAGCACGCCGGTGCGACTGGGGCGTTTCGAAATCGAGGGGCGCTTGGGTGCGGGGGCGATGGGGGTGGTCTACGCGGCGCGCGACCCGATGCTCCGACGAGACGTCGCGATCAAGGTGTTGGCCCCGGCTCGGACGTCTCCGGAGTCGATGGTACGGGCGCGCAGAGAGGCGCAGGCGATGGCTCAGCTCTCCCATCCGAACGTGGTGAAGGTGTTCGCGATCGGCGAGCACGAGGGCGCCCTCTTTATCGCGATGGAGCGTATTCGGGGGGAGACGCTGCGTTCGTGGCAGTCTGCGCGCCATACGAGCGACGAGGTCCTCGCGGTGTATCGACAGGCAGCGCACGGTCTCGCCGAGCTGCACGCGCATGGACTGGTGCATCGAGACTTCAAGCCGTCCAACGCGATGATCGGTGAAGACGGCCGCGTGCGCGTGCTCGACCTGGGTCTCGTCACCCAGGTTGTCCGCGACGCATCCTCGCAAGAGCTCAGCCATGGCTCGGGCGGCAGTCTCACCAGCGGCTCCGCGACCCGCAGCGACGCCGTGCTCGGCACGCCTGCGTACATGTCCCCGGAGCAGTTCCTCGGGGAGCCGGTGACCGCGGCCTCGGATCAGTTCAGCTTCTGCGTCGCGCTGTATGAGGCGCTCTACGGGTATCGACCCTTCAAGGCGAAGACGATGACCCAGTTGATCGAGGCGATCTGCGAGTCGCGGATCGAGTCGCCCAAACCGGACGCCCTCGTGCCGCGTCGGATCTACAGGGTGCTGCGTCGCGGGCTCTCGCGCGAGCCTCGGAAACGCCACGCATCCATGGATGCGCTCGTCGAAGCGCTCTCGGGCAGGTCGCGCGCCGCGACGTGGGTGGGTGGTGCTGGGCTGCTCGCCCTCGCGGCGATCGGGGGCGCAGGCGGGGGCTTCGACCGCGAGGAAGAATGTCCGGCGGCGGAGCAGTTCGAGCGCGTCTGGTCGCCTGAGCGACGCGCACAGCTGCGTGATGTCCTCGGCGAAGAAAGTGCTGCCGTGGGCCTGGTGAGCTCCAACGCGCAGCGCCTGGCGGAGGTGCTCAGCCAGGGGTGCGGTGCCCACACATCCCCGCTGGTCCTCGCGTGTCACCACGAGCTGATCCAGCGCTTTGATGGTGCGCTCGGACTGCTGATCGAAGCACCCGAAGGCCTGCAGACCCTGGGCGTGGCCGAAGGCATGATCGACCCGCTGTACTGCGACGGCGCCGAATCCAGGCCGGGAAGCGATGCGGAGATGGCCGAGCTCTCGGGCCTGCTGCAGCGCATCGATGGCTTGGCACTCAGCGGGCTGTTCGACGAAGCACTCCAAGAGGCACACGTGGCGGTGCGCCGGGCCCAGGCACTGGGTCGGCCATTGGTGTCCTCCGAGGCGTTCTATCAGCGGGGCAAGGTGTACGCGCGCCGAGGTGAACTCGAGCCTGCCAACTCCGACTTCACCGCGGCGTACGAACTCAACGTGATGACGGGGTCCTACGGCGGTGCCGCGACGGTCGCCTTGTCGCAGGTTTGGGTGACGCAGCACCAGAACGATCTCGATGGTGCCGAACACTGGTTGCGTGTCGCTGCCAGCGCTGGGGAGGCAGAAGGCGGGCTAAACCAGGGGAGACGCGCGCGAATCCTGATGCGCGGCGGAGAGGTTGCCCTGGCTCGAAGGGACATGGGAAAAGCCCGCACATTGTTGACGCAGTCGGTGGAGGCATGGCGCGAACTCGACAACCCGAGGGAGGAGGCCACGGTTCTCGCCAGCCTCGTGTCCGTGGAGATCGAAGCCGGTGAGTTCGACGCCGCACTCGCATCGGCGAAGCTGGCGATCGACGTGTTCACGGCGGCGCACGGCGATGGTGACCCGCAGCTGGGCACGCACTATCACAACCTCGGCAACGTCTATCAACGCCGGGGCCAGCCCGAAGAGGCTCTCGCGGCGTTCGACCAGGCGGTGAGCCGGCGGGCGCGATCCTACGGGGAAGAGCATCCGGCCACGGGCGAGGCGCGCTACGCAAAGGGCACCGCGCTGATGGACCTGGGCCGGACGCAGGAGGCGAAGCTCTTGTTCGAGAGGGTGCACAAGGATGCGCCGTCGGAGCACCCGTTGGTGGCCGCGACGGACACGCAGCTGGCGCAGCTCGCCTCGATCGAGGGGGACCACGAGCGCGCGCTGGCACTCGCCAACCGGGCGTTCGTCTTCTACGAGTCGCAGTTTGGGGCGGACCACGCAGAGTCGGCGACGGTGCGCGCCGAGCTGGCGAAGGTCAAACTCAGCGCGGGGGATCTTGCGGGGGCGCTTGCCGATGCTCGTGCGGCCCGCCGCGTCTTTGAGGAGCGCTTCGGCAAGACGCACGATGCCGCGGGCCAGTGCCTTGCGCTCGAAGCCGAGGCCTTGGCGAAACAAGGGAGTCTGGCGTTGGCCCGTCCATTGTACGAACGCGCCTTGAGCATTGCCGTGGCCGCACAAGGCGAGTCCTCGGTGCGAGCGGTCGAACTGCGGGCCGCGTTGGCAGCTCTGGGCCGCACAGGCTGAACCTGTAGACGAACAACCGCGCGGTCTTGAAGTGTCGGATATTATGCGGGTTTTTCGCTCCCAGAACGCGAGTCGTCGAGGCGAGGATCCGGTCGCACACTCTCGCCATGACGACCCTCCTCGACGCACGAACCGCCTACTTCGAAGCCAATGGATTCGGGGAGGACGGCGGATACAGCAAGGCGACGGTCACGGTCACCGTGCTGAAGATCCCCTTCACGATTCCCAACACGCAGGGACGAAAGCGGGCCGTGGTGTTTCACGACATGCATCACGTGCTCACCGGGTATGCGACCACGAACCTCGGAGAATCAGAGATCGGTGCGTGGGAACTGGGCTCGGGCTGCTGGCAGGTTCGGACGGGCTGGGTGCTCAACATGTCGTCACTGGTCTTGGGCGTGTTCACCAACCCCGGGCGCGTGTTCCGAGCGTTTGTCCGCGGTCGGCAGACCAGCAACCTCTACGGCCGAGATGCCGACGCTTTGTTGGGGCAGCAGGTCGCCGCGGTGCGTCAAGAGCTGGGACTCGACCAAGCACCCGCCCCTGCAACGAGGACCGACGCCGCGATGTTTGCGATTCACCTGACGCTCACGCTGCTTGTCGCGAGCCTTCCACTGGTGCTCATCGCGTGGCTGGTGCTTCGTCTTTTCTGAGCAAGGCGGCGGCCATGTACAGGGCATCGGCACGAAACGCTTCGAGGTCGAACGGATCTTCGACCCGGACCCGAGCCACAAACGCCGCTCGCATGCCCCAAAACGCGATATGGCAGCGCCGCCGCACCAACTCCACGGGCCCGAGCTCGGGGTGCTGCTGGGCCATCCGCTCTGCGAGCTGCCGAGCCATGTCGTCGACCGTGTTCTGGACGACCTCGAGGCGGCCCGCGGCATCGAGCAGGTCGATCAGCTCCCGCAGCAGGTCTGGATGGGTGAGTCGGTCATCGGCGAGCAGGGTGGTGGCGAACGCTTCGAGGCTCTCCTCCACGGTCTCGCCCTGCGCTGCTTCGACGGCGGAGCGAAACACCGCCTGATCCGAGCGGAGCGTTCGGTCGATGATGGCGCGCAGCAGGACATCTCGGCCAGGAAAGTAGCGGTACAGCGAGCCCACGCTCACCCCGGCCACCTTGGCGATGCGCGAGACCTTGGCTTTGGACCAGCCGACCTCTCGGATCAGCCGCTGTGCAGCTTCGAGGACAGCGTCCGCCAGGAACCGCGAGCGGGCCTGCTGCGGTGGGTGTGGCTTGCGGACGCTTCGTCCCATGCGAGCCAGGGTAGCCCCCTCGTAAACCCTATGCAGGTGAAGTCCTCCCACTCCACGACAGGCCGCGGCTATTGGGAGTTTCCTGCCTGGGGGCTCCTCCGGGAGTGTTCGGCTCAAGTGCTCGGGGTTCGACCTCCGGGGGTAGGCAGGCGCATCAAGCCGCGCCGGCCGGGACAAACTTGCGGCGGAACACCAGCCGGGTTCCCGTGGATGCCTTCGCGGCGAAGCGGTAGCGCTCGACGCGAAAGTCTCGGAGTCCTTCGACCCGATCGACCCGCTGCGTGATCATGTACCGAGCCATCATCCCGCGCGCGAGCTTGGCCATGAAGCTGATGACCTTGCCGTCGTCCGGGCTGTTCTTCCAGTCCTCGAACACGCACTCGACGATGGGGCGCGCGAAGCTCTTTGCGCGCACCACCTTGAAGTACTCGTTCGAGGCTAGGTTCACCAGCGTGTCGTCCTCGTGCCCTTCGAGCGCGGCGTCGAGTCGCTCGGCGACCCGCTCGCCCCAAAACTCGTAGAGGTTCTTGCCGCGCCGCGTCTGCAGGCGGGTCCCCATCTCGAGGCGGTAGGGCTGCATGAGATCGAGCGGGCGCAGTAGACCGTACAGTCCCGAGAGAATCGCGAGGTGCCGCTGCGCGTAGCCGAGGTCCTCGGGCGAAAGCTCGCGAGCCCGAAGACCCCGGTAGACATCGCCGTCGAACATCAGCGCGGCCGGGAGCGCGTTGTCGTTGGTGAAGGGCAGCGCGAACGCCCGATAGCGGTCGTAGTTGAGCTTGGCCAGGTTCTCGGACAGGCTCATCAGCTCGCGGATCTTGGTCTGCGTGAGGCCCCGCGCGGTCTTCATGAGCGACTCAGCATCGGCCATCAGATCGGGCTGTGTCGTCTCGATCGCGCCTTCGACGGGAGACTCATTCAGGTTTTTCGCGGGGGAGATGACAGCGAGCATGACGAGCGGGCCCGCCGTTGTAACCGGTCTGCGCGCGGCTGTGAACGTCGCTGCCGCTTGGCGCAGGGCTCATCCCTGCTGCGCGGTCGCGGCTTCGGCCATGACGAAGACCTGGGGCCCGACGGCGTGGACGCGCGGGTCCTCGTCGTGGAACGTTCCTACGTGCGTGATCTGGCCGAGCTCGAGCAGGCCCTCGAACCGTAGCTGATGGGTCGGCGGCCGCTCCGCGTCGTTCCGAACCTCGAATCGGGCCTGTAGGTCGAGTTCGACGTGGTCCTTGGACAGCCGGGGCCGGGCTTGCAGGGAGAACAGGTTCTGGTCCCTGCCGGTGCCGACTTCGAGCTCCATCTCGCCTCCGCTTCGACCCAAGAACAACGGCGACAACAGCAGCGTGCAGCCACCAGACGCGCACGTGGGAGAGGAGCGAATGGCCTCGGGCAGCCCTTCGTCGATGCCCTGACCGGTGGCGGAGACGACGAACAGCCGCATGGAGACCAGCTCGGGCTCTCTGGGGATGATGGCGACGGGGGCGCTCACGGCCGGATCCGAGACGACGATGGTCTTCTCGGGTTCATCGCAGCGCGGGGCTTCGACGCTCTTGGGGCTGGCGGCACAGGCGAGCGCAAACGTCAGGGGGACGCAGGAGAGGGAGGCGCGGAGGAGGGACATGCGCTGGCCTTGTGCAACCGCAGTGCCAACCGATTTCGCAGCAACGAAGTGGGCTGCTGCTTCCGCAGGCGTCACGGGGTCAGCGTCCGTCCGGCGATCGGGACAATGTGGCAGCTACTCGCGCGAAACCACCGTGTCTTCGCTCAGTGAGAGATCTGCGACCACGGTGCTCAGCGCAATGTGAGCCTCGAGTCGCTCGTTCTTCAGCTCGCTGACGACAAGAAGGGCAGCGTCGAGTTCGTCGCTGACGGTACGCATTCGTTTGGCGAGGTGGGCGGAGAGCGAAGTACGCTTGGCTTCGCGAAGCAGGACCAGCTGGTCCCGAAGCTCTTGCGTTCGGGTGCGCAGGGCAGCGACCTTCTCCTCCTGCGTACGCAGCTTCTCCTCCAGGGTCTCGGCGCGCGCATGGGAATCGACCAGGGCGCGCAGCTGCTTCGCGACGCCCGCAGGCGCTCGTCCCGACTCCAGAAACAGCTTCACGGTGACCAGGTCCCGGGTGGTTCGAAGGTCGAGGGTCGACTCCAAGGGCATCGATTCAGCGAGCGAGAGGGTGGCGCGCTCACCCGCTGCAACACGCACGGGGACCAAGACGTCGTCACCATAGCGCTCGGACTGCTCGGGCAGCCCGCGCATGGACCATCCGCTCGGGACCGCGTGGCGAACGTAGACCGTGGCATCATCGGCGCCGCGGTTGTGCACCGCGATGCTGGTGGTGCGAACCCGGGCGGTCTCGGTGGTGGCGAGCCCCCGCTGCACATGGATGATGCGCGCAATCTCATCGTGGACCTCGTCTTCGCTGCGCATCCGGATCATGCGGTCGAGTGCGTACGGCACCAGCGCGTGGGTTCGCGGCGGGATGGCATCGGCCAACCCTTCGCCCAGGTATTGACCCTGCGCGTACACGGTGACCGGGCCCGAGTCGAGCGTGTGGTCGGTGGGGTTGACGATGCGGACCGCGTTGAACGCAAAGCGATTGGAGCCGCGGTCGCTGGTGGGGTCGAACAGGTACACGCGTTGGGCGGACGTCGGGGCCTCAAGCAGGGTCACCATGGCGGAGTGACCCACTGCGAGGGTCAGCGGGTCTTCTGCCACGAACAGCGCGCTGCCTCTGGGCGCGTCGTCGCCTTGGTCGCTGACCGCTTGCGTCATCTCGGTGCCGGTCTCGATCGCGACGACCTGCAAGACCGAGCTGGGGTCGCTCACCGCACCCTGCCCCTGCGCGACCTCGATGCGTTCGGCCTCGATCCCTGAGGTGATGAGGGCTTCGCGAAGCGTGTTGGCGCGACGCAGCCCCGCTTGCGGATCGTCGGCCTCTCCTTGAAGCTGGTAGCCTTCGATGCGCACGCGGCCGGGATCGCTGCGCAACTGCTGGGTCAGCAACTCAACCGGAGTTGGGGGTGGCGGCTCTCGAGGCTTGTCTGACCTCGACCCGCGGTTGGGATATCCGTAGCTCGGGGTGTTGATGTTCGCGCCTTGGACGGTGTATTTGCGTCTCCGACGCCGTGGTGCCCGCGAGGCTGATTCCCGCCGAGTCGTCGGATGCGGTGGCGCTGGATTCAACCACTTGGGTGTAGTCCCGCGAGGTTTCGGAGCCGGAGGGAATGTTGCGAAAGTCCTCCATCGCAACGTTGGCCAACACGCGCTGTTGGGTCCCGCCCGCCGAGTAGGTGCTACCCCCTTGGGGAGGGGCGAGCGCGAGCCTCTCGCTGGACTCCAGCCGCTGTCGCTCCACCATTCGGACGGTGTGCAGGTCGTAGCGGAACGACAGCGCAGAGGTTGTCCCGACCCCAACCCGCACATCCTCCCAAGCCTCGTTCGACACGTTGTCGACGACCGCGAGGGACTGGAGGACCGCCGACGAGTCTCCCTCGAGCGTGAGGCGATAGCTCGGCTTCCACGACGGGCTCTCGGTCACGTAGGTGATCAAGACGTCGCGCTTGCCCGGCGGGAGCTCGATCGTCATCGCGATGGAGGCGCTCGATGTTGCGGCTGGCGTTCGATAGGAGACCGAAAGCGGGCTCTGATCCGCCAGGTCGACGACGGTCAGAGACTTGAGAAAGTCGTCGACGCGAGCCCGCGGCACCTCGATCGAGAACGAGCCATCGACCGTTGCCCGACGTTCGAAATACGCGACGCCGTTGCGGTACACGACCACGCGACCGAGCGGCGCTTCGAGTTTGGGCGCACGATGGGCACATCCTGGCGCGCTCCAGAGCACGGTGGCGAGCAGGGCAGCGGTTCGGAGCTTCGTCGGCATCACCAGGGAAACGACCCGGCGGTCTCGCGCTGACACACTCGTGGGACCGGACGCCCTGGCAGCCTGCGGGTTCAGTGGGGAAACGACGTGCAGAACCCGGCGTTCGGCTGAAGCGGAAGGTTGAGGCTCTCGCAGATGCGAGTCTGCGGCTCCTCGTTCTGGTCGCACAGCGGCAAGCAGCACTGAGCACCGCCGTTCATACAACCCTGAGACTCAACGCATATCAAGCCCGCAACACACTCGCTGCTCTGAGCGCAGCTCTCGCCCATGTCGTTGCTGTCTTTGCCTACGGGCACACAGATTGTACTCGACTCGCTTGGGACGCATGACTCGCCGATCTCGCAGTCCTGCGCGATGAGGTCGCACGGTTCGCAAGCACCGCTGGCGGGAACCGAGTCCTCCGGTTTGTTGCAGACGTCGGCCTCAAGGCACTCCGACGAAGTAAAACAGCGGGTACGGCAGACCGGGTCCTCTCTCCACCACGTGCACACCAACCCTGCGTCGCAACGCGGTACGTCGTCGTCTTCGCACACGCGCCCACAACTCTCACCTCGCTGCGCCTCACCGTCTTCGAAACAGCCGGCCGCCAGCGAGTCGCTCGCGGGGTCTCGATAGGCGTGGCAGGCGAACCCGGCAGGACAGTCGTCCATGTTGGGCCCGCACGGTGCATGTGGGGTGCAATCGACGGGTGCTGGCCCGGTCTCCGAAGCGCTCTGGGATCCCGAGAGCGTCTCGTCGCTTTCGTTCGACCCCAATGTGTCGTCGGTTTCGCTGGTGCTCGTCGACGCCGGCGAGGTGTCTGGCCTGCCGGAGCTTTGGCTCTCCCCTCGGGTCTCGCTGGTGCTCACGCTGGTTGAGGTTCGGCCGTCGGTGCCGTCGTCGGTGCCCGACTCTGCATACGACGGGTTCAACCGCACACATCCGGCGAGCCCAACGCACAGCCCGAGTCCCCACCCACGCAAAACCATACGAGTCAGCGTACCGTGGTTGTGGCCCAGCGCTACGTTTGGCCGCGCAGTCCTGGGCCGGCTCAGTTCGGAAGCACGCGGCGATAGATCGCGATATTGCCCGGGCTCTCGCCATTGGGTAGCCGGACCACTTGCGTCACCCGCATGGCGTCGCGGGACGCGTCGAGCTGACGCTGTGCGACCATGAGCTCCTTGCCGTCGAGGTAGGCGTAGGAGTTCAGCTCGCGGGCGGACACCGCTTCGACGGCGAGCGCGTCGGCGAGTTCTCCGGCCGCGAACGGCATCTTGGTCCCGTCGGGAAAGCCTGAGAACGAGACCTGTCCGGACTTGCCTGCGGCGTCGACCCAGGTCGCGGTGAACTCCAGCGTTCCGTCCTTGTTCTCCGCGATCTGATAGGAGCCGGAGGCTGGCGGATCGCCTTGCTCGTACTGGCAGCTCTCGGGGATCAGTTGCCACAGCCCGAGAAAGTCTCGATAGACGCGGTCCATCCGCGACAGCCTAGCGCAAGTTTTTGACACCTGGTGACACCGTGGAGAGCGGCATGTTAGGCACCGCTGATGACGCTTCGAAACCGTTGGATGGCGCTGGGTCTTGTCGCGCTCTTGGGCGCTTGCGATGACGACGACGGTGGGGGCTCGGGCTCGGAAGGGGACACCGAAGGCAGCGGCGTCTCGAGCTCGTCGGGAGACTCCGCGGAGACCGCAAGCGCATCCTCGGCGCCGAGCGGATCTGCGACTTCTGGTGACGGCGACACCTCAGCCGGCGCAGCGTCGGATGCAGAGACATCCGCGGGGGTCACCACGGACGCCACGCAGGGCTCGACTTCGTCGGATGCGGAGACCGGTGCGGAGTCCGAATCGGAGTCTGAATCGGAGTCTGAGTCGGGCAACGGCGAGGACGGTGGCGGCAGCATCGACGTCACCCTGACCGGGTGCGACGTCGACTTCGGCGGGACGATCATCGTCTCGTACAACGGCTCGCTGGGCGTGGCTTCGGTCTACGACAACGGCGGGACGCTCACGGGGAGCTTCCAGTTTGATCTCGACGGCACCGGCAGCATGGCGTTGAGCAGCCAGCACCGGGTCGACACGGGCAACGTGCTCAACATGGTCGATATCGGGCAGGGCACCTGGACCAACCTCGACTCCGACGCACTCTCAGGCGGCGAAGACAGCATTGGCGGCACCCTCGACGTCGACGTCTGGAACCCGTCGCGTGGCCAAGCCGAGTTCACGTTCCATGCGGTGTCGCTGATGAACGTGGTGAACGGCAACGTGTGCACGATCGACGGAACGGTCGTGGCCGAAGAACTCTACCCTTAGGACCCTGGCCGGAATTATCTCGCCACCAGTGCCCTTAGCCCGCTCGGGTCGCGGCTCACTCGCAGACGCCTGGGTGCACGATCCAGCGCTGCGTCCCGACGCCGCCCGCATCGCATGCCTGCGTGATCACCAGGTCGCGGCGCCCGTCTCCCTGGAGATCGAGCGTCGTGAACTCCATCTGGCTCTCGCCGTCGGCGCAGTAGACCACGCCGCCGAGGCGGGGCAGGGGCTCCTCGGTTTCGAAGACGAGGTCGGCGTAGTCGGGAAGTGACCAGGTGGTTGGCGCTCCAAAGCCGTCGTCGCCTCCGGGGTGAACGATCCAGCGCTGGGTACCGACGCCGCCGGCATCGCAGGCTTGGGTCACGACGAGGTCGGGGATGCGATCGCCGGTGATGTCGGTGGTGGTGAACTCCATCTGGCTCTCGCCGTCGGCGCAGTAGACCACGCCGCCGAGGCGGGGCAGGGGCTCCTCGGTTTCGAAGACGAGGTCGGCGTAGTCGGGGAGCGACCAGGTGGTCGGGGCTCCGAAGCCGTCGTCGCCTCCGGGGTGAACGATCCAGCGCTGGGTACCGACGCCGCCGGCATCACAGGCTTGGGTCACGACGAGGTCGAGGACGCGATCGCCGGTGATGTCGGTGGTGGTGAACTCCATCTGGCTCTCGCCGTCGGCGCAGTAGACCACGCCGCCGAGGCGGGGCAGGGGCTCCTCGGTTTCGAAGACGAGGTCGGCGTAGTCGGGGAGCGACCAGGTGGTCGGGGCTCCGAAGCCGTCGTCGCCTCCGGGGTGAACGATCCAGCGCTGGGTGCCGACGCCGCCCGCATCGCAGGCTTGGGTCACGACGAGGTCGGGGACGCCATCACCGGTGATGTCGGTGGTGGTGAACTCCATCTGGCTCTCGCCGTCGGCGCAGTAGACCACGCCGCCGAGGCGGGGCAGGGGCTCTTCGGTTTCGAAGACGAGGTCGGCGTAGTCGGGAAGTGACCAGGTGGTTGGCGCTCCAAAGCCGTCGTCTCCCCCGGGGTGAACGATCCAGCGCTGGGTGCCGACGCCGCCGGCATCGCAGGCTTGGGTCACGACGAGGTCGGGGATGCGATCGCCGGTGATGTCGGTGGTGGTGAACTCCATCTGGCTCTCGCCGTCGGCGCAGTAGACCGCGCCACCGAGGCGGGGCAGGGGCTCTTCGGTTTCGAAGACGAGATCGGCGTAGTCGGGAAGCGACCAGGTGGTCGGGGCTCCGAAGCCGTCGTCGCCTCCGGGGTGAACGATCCAGCGCTGGGTGCCGACGCCGCCGGCATCGCAGGCTTGGGTCACGACGAGGTCGGGGACGCCATCGCCGGTGATGTCGGTGGTGGTGAACTCCATCTGGCTCTCGCCGTCGGCGCAGTAGACCACGCCGCCGAGGCGGGGCAGGGGCTCTTCGGTTTCGAAGACGAGGTCGGCGTAGTCGGGGAGCGACCACACGAGCGGGTCGGCAAACCCGACGGCATCACACAGCGGCTCGGCTCCGGTCTCCCCGCCCGTCTCGTCACTCGAATCGGCGCTTGTTGCACCCGAGCTCTCGGTGTCGGTTGGGGAGGTTGTCGAGTCGTCGGACGGGTCCGTGGCGGCCGAGGCGTTCGAGTCGCCGGTGCCTCCGGACTCTGATCCGTCGGTCTCGTCTGCGGGGGCTCCCCCGCCCGCAGTGCAGGCGCATAGCGAAGCGAGCAGCAAGAGCGAGGAGAGTGCAGGGCGTGCCACGTCCTACCGACGGAAGCAGCTCCACCCGGTTGCACCAAAACAGCGCTACCGGGGTCGATGACCCGTCTTGGCGAGCAGCGACTCATGCAAGCCGGGTTCACGCGCGATCTTGACGAACCACCCGTTGCGCCAAGGCCACTCCTTCACCGCACCGCGATAGTCTGGGATCGATCGCGAATACGCTCGGAGTCGCGCCTTTAACGCCTCACGAGCCTCGAGGTCGAGGTCCAGGCCGAACGCCGGCATGCCCAAGTGCAGCAGCTCGTCGGCGAGCTGGGTGAGCAGGGCGTCGTGCTCGTCCACGACGGTGCCGACCGACGCGTCGGTGTGCTCGCACAGCAGGCCGAAGCAACAGTTCCACAGCAGCTTCTCCAGCTCGGTGACCGCGAAGGCGGTCGCGCCAGGAGCCGACGCGGGTACCTGGATGTTGCCCATCCACTCGACCACCGCCTGAGCCTGTGGACCCACGAACGGGCTCTCCCCTCCGGGCTCGAGGGGTGCGCCGCGGGAGGGCACGGCGAAGAACAACAAGCCGCGGCTGCATTCGCCGAGCCCGCGCTGGGCGAGCCACGGGCGGAGCATTCCGTTCTGCGTGAACACCAAGCGGTCGTGGGTCGAGCTCGGAAGCTTCTCGAGCACGTCGGCGAGGTCGTCGTTACGTACCGCGATGAAGATCGGCGCATCGGTGCGCTCGATCGCATCCCAGCCCTGGGTGCGGGTGACCAGCGTGTGCTGCAACCCGGCTTCCTGCGCGCGCTGTGCAAGCGCCCCTCCCACTCGCCCGGCTCCGATGATGATCATGGCCCAGGCATACCAGACTCAGTCGTATCGGTGGATCACGCGTCGCACCTCGTCGCACGGCCGGCACAGCGCGCTGGCCAGCCCCGTGTTTCGCCGCGTTCGTCCGGCCACGGCCTTGAACACAGGACCACTGAGATCTTCGTCGCACTGCAAGCACGCGTTGAGCGATCCGTCGGGCTCGTGATACGGCGCATCCAGAAGATCGAGGCAGACCTGCAGACACATCGTTCGCGTGTGCGTGGTGTTGTAGCCCCAGATCTGGGCGCACGGCTCGGTGAACCCGAGCTCGCGCAGACACTCGGTTTGGGCTTGCTCTCCACCCGAGAGGCCCATCAACCCACACGCCCGGACCGGCTCGGTGAGGTCGCCTTCGCGCATGTAGACCGCGAGATCCTGCAGGGGCGAGCAGAGTCCACACGCGCCATCGTGGGTGACCTGGGCACCATCAGCTTCGGCCGCCGCCTCGTCGCCGAATGTCTGCAGCGAGTACTCGCCGCCGCTGACCGTCACCCCGCAAACCGAGGTGTCATCCAGCGGAAAGTCCTCGGGCGTCGCGTAGGGATCGCCGCCGAGAAGCTCGAGCGGCGTGCTCAACTGCAAGGCGTCCAAGGCGTCGATGTCGGCCGCGGTGTACACCGGTGCTTGCCAAGCGTCGAGGCATGGGCACGCCGGCCCGCACTGGTCGGCGGAGAGCCCGGTGTTCTCGTTGGGCCGACCGTACAGCGCCGCGCACTGCGGGCTCCCGGTGCTGCTGTCGGCGGAGCCAGTGCTCGAGCTTTCGGCCGCGGTCGAGGTGGTGTCGGTCGGCGCGGTGGTCGTTTCGGTCTCGGTCTGGGTCGTTGCGGTGTCCGAAGCCTCCGCCGGCGCAGGGGGTGAGCTGCAGCCCGCCAAGACCGCGAGGAGGATCGCTACGCGCTTCATTCCCGCAAGCAGCGTATCACTGCAGCGTATCACTGCAGCGCGTCACGATCCGAATCGTGCTCGGGCATCTCGAACCGCTTGGAGGTCCAGCGTGGTCACCGTGGTGATCGGCTCCGTCCCGGACTCGGCGAGCACCTCGCCCCAGGGGCTGACCACCAGCGAGTGCCCCCAGCTGGACCGTCCACCTCCGTGCTCGCCACACTGCGCGGGCGCGACCACGAACGACTGCGTCTCGATGGCCCGAGCTCGAAGCAGCACCTCCCAGTGGGCTTCACCCGTGGGCCGCGTGAAGGCGCTGGGAACCAGCATGAGGTTGGCGCCCCGGGCCCGCAACCGCTGGTAGTGCGCTGGAAAGCGGAGGTCGAAGCAGACTGACATGCCCAACGAGAACTCTCCGACTTCGACGACGACGTCCTGCCCGGCTGCCCCCGGTGCGGTGTGCCGGCTCTCCTCCAGCCGTACGCCGCCCGGGAGCGTGGCGTCGAAGAGGTTCTCCTTGCGGTACTTCGCCACGATGCTCCCCGCTCGAAGCACGAGGGCCGTGTTGAAGGTGCGCCCGTCCGCGGAGCGCTCGGGTGTTCCACCCAGGACGATCGTCGCGTTGGATTCGCGGCTGATCTCCACGAAGGGCGCAACCGTGGGGCCGTGTTGCGGGTCCGCCTCGTCGAACGCCCACGGCAGGCGGGCCTCGAGATCGCCGAACCCAGCGTAGCTCTCCGGAAGCGCGACGATCTCGGCCGAGGAGGCGGCGAGCCGGGTGCGCGCTGCAGCATCGTCCAGCGACTCGGGGCCGTAGCCGCGGGCGCACAGTTGAATGACCGCGATCGACGTCGTGCTCATGTGCTCACGCGAAGTCTTCCGGAATCAAAGCGCGCTCCTGCACAGACCGACATGCTCGAGCCCGAGAGGTGCCATACCTTCAAAGAATGGTTCGCACACCTGATTCGGGTCCTCGCACCCCGGGTCGGTCAGGTCGCAGTAGCTGGAGCAGCATGCGTCGGTGTTGCACCCCGGGCCATAGGCTTCGGCGGAGATACACGTCGACGCCTGGCCGCAGGTGTTGGTGAAGTCGCAAGCATCCCCTGGCTGTGCGCTGCCGACGGGCTCCGAAGAGCAAACAAAGTTCTCTCCAATCGGGAAGCAGGTGTTGCCATCGCCGCAGTTCTGCAGGAGCGGATCACAAGTGCTCAGGCACAGGTTGATCACGCCGCTGTCGGAGGCGAAGCAGGAACTCGCAGGGTCGGCGCACGTCGGCGCTTTGGCCGAGCCCTCGCACATCGCGATGCAAGTCCCTGTTTTTGTCCTGATGTCGACGTTCCAACACATCGAGCCCACGTCGCAGGTGTCGACCCCGGACGCGCCGTTGCCCTCGACTTTGCACGGCTCGCCTGGTTGGTCCGGGGACGGGACGACGGGAAAGCAATGCAGCGCGTTCCAAGCGATACCGCCGTCGTTCGCCCAGGGGTTGCACTTCTCGCCGTCGGGGCAGTCCTGCAGGTAGGCGTCACACTCAAGGTCTCCGTGCCCGGTTTCGGTGGGGTCCAAGAAGCCGTAGCCGCTACCGCTGTCCCCCTCCGACGAAGACAACGACGACGTCGTGGAGCCGCTGGACGATGTGCCTTCGGAGCCGCTGCGCGTGGTGGTTGTCGGGATGTCCGGTTCGTCGGATGTCGGCGATGGCGAGTCCCCACCGGACGAGCTGGAGTCCTGCGTTTCCCCGGCGGTCGAGACCGAGGGTCCGCATCCCAGGAGTACGGTGCCAGCGAAGGTGAGCGCGTATCGAGCCAGCGGGGACATGTGACGGATCTCGATGTCTGGGGTTGACGCGGGCACGCTGCAGATCCCGACGTCTTTATGCTGCGGCGCAGCTGCGCGTTCCTCAAACCAGGGGACCCACTCTTGCACGGGCAGCCTGCACAACGGGGTGCAAATGAGAGGGAGAACAGGCCACGCTGAACGTACACCGGGAGAAAGAGGTCGGCGCGGTCGTCCAGCAGTACCCCTTCGGCGTCGTGTGTCAGGCATTGACGTCGAGCGGCCCGAGGGCACGCGCGGAGGGGTCGGGAAAAAGAACTCGGCTGTCGAGGGGTTGCTCATTCCGGAACAGGACGCAACCTTGGCGCCGAACCCATGGCAAACCCCGTCCTCGTCATCGTCAGCAGTCACGCCGAACTCGCCGGAGAGCCCAACGGCACCTACCTTCCCGAACTCACCCATGCGCTGCATGTGCTCGACGACAAGGGGATCGGCTGGGAGCTTGCCTCGCCCGCGGGCGGCGCCCTTCCTTACTACGGCGCGGATGCTGATGACTTGACCAGCAAGATGCTGGCCGATCCCAAGTTCGCCGCTCGCATCGCGGCCACGAAGCGCCTCTCCGAGATCGAACCGGACGCCTACGCAGGCGTGTACTACCCCGGTGGCTACGGGCTGTTGTTCGACCTGATCGACGACGCCGACAGCCATCGCATCGCGTCTTTCCTGCACGCGAAGGGGCGACCGGTCGCGGCAGTTTGTCATGGCCCGGCGGCGCTTCACCGCATCAAGACCGCCGACGGCAAGCCTCTGATCGAAGGCAAAGAGGTGACCGGGTTCACGCGCGAGGAAGAGGTCGCGATGGGCACCATCGAGAAGATCCCGTTCTTGCTGGAGGAAGCGATGATGGAGCACGGTGCCACCTATCGAAAGAAGGCCGCCTGGAGCGTGCTCGTCGTGGAGGACGGCGGCCTCATCACCGGACAGAACCCCCCCTCCGCCGCAGCGGTGGGCGAAGCCCTCGTACGAGCGTTGACGTAGCGCAGATCTCGGAGACCCAACATGACCAAAACACTCTTCATCACCGGCGCCTCCAGTGGCATTGGACAAGCTACCGCTCGCGCGGCCGTAGCCGAGGGTTGGTCCGTCGCGCTCATGGCCCGCCGCGAACAACCCCTGCAAGCCTTGCGCGACGAACTCGGCGCGGAGCAGGTCGAGGTGATCGCAGGCGACGCCACCTCCCTCGAAGCTCAGCAGGATGCCGTGAAGCAGACGGTGGCTCGGTGGGGGCAGCTCAACGCAGCCTTCGCCAACGCAGGCGTCGGCGTCGATACGCCGGGCACCGAGAACGGGGACCCCGAAGAATGGCGGAAGATGATCGACATCAACATCATGGGCGTGTTGTGGACCGCCAAGGCCACGCTGCCGCACCTGCGTGAGTCCAAGGGCCACTTCGTGGTCACCGGCTCGGTTGCCGGACGGATGAACCCCGCCGGATCGATCTACAGCGCGTCCAAGTGGTTCGTGAACGGCTTCGGCTCCAACCTCGCCGGAGAGATGGCGAAGTGGGGCGGTCGCTGCACCACGATCTCGCCCGGTATGGTGAACACCGCGTTCTTCGACAACCCCAAGCCGGACAAGCTGCTGCCCGAGGATATCGCGTCTTCCGTGCTCTTCGCTTTGAATGCTCCGGATCGCATGAATGTGCGCGAGGTGTTCGTCATGCCCACGGAGGTTTGAAGCCTGCGGTGGAGCGGCTGGCTCGAGTCCCGCTCGGTGCCGCCGCTTCACCTCTCCTCGGGCACCGATAGCTTCCGCTCGCGAAGCACCTTCTTCACCATCGCCCACACCGCTCCCGCGTCGCTGCCAACATCATCCCAACGCCCGGAGAAGCGCCCGCAAAAGCTGCTCTTCAAGACCTCGGGCAGCGTGCTCGGGTCCCCGGCGAACAGCGGGTGCTTCATGTAGATGCAGGCTTCCTCGGTCGCGCGGACCGACAAGCTCGCCGGGAGGTCTTCGCTGTTGCGCACGGCATCAGCCACGGCAACACAGTGCTCGATCACGCCGATCGCAAGGTCTTCGTGGCGACCCTGCAGCAGCTTCACCTCCTCCTCCGGGGGCAGATACGTCATCTGCAGCGGCGCAAACCGATCGAGCTGTGCGGCGTCGATGCCGAACGTCGCCGAGAACTGGCTGCCCCGGTTAACCGCCGCGACGAACTGCACGTTGGCGGGAATGTCGATGAAGCGGTTCTCGATCGGGTGGAAGACCTTGCGGGTGCTGTCGAGCGCGGGCATCAGCGCGTTGCGGGCGGTCTCCTGGCAGCGGTTGAGCTCGTCGAGGAACACGAGGTAGCGCTTCTCGGGCGAGGCGTGGGCTTCTTCGAGAGCGATCAGCACGTCGGTTTTTACGAAGTCGGTGACCGGCGAACCGCTCGGAGAGGCCCGCACCTGAATGGTCGCGAAGAAGTCGCTGGCTTCGACCACTGCGCCGCAGTTGAAGAACACAAACTCCATGCCCAGCGTGGTCGCGATGGCGTGGGCGAGCACGGTCTTTCCGCAGCCCTGCGGACCGTCGAGCAGGATGTTGAGGCCGCTCTCCAGCAGCACCTGAAGCTTCTTGCTGATGATCGGATCGAGATAGACCCCCTCGATCCGAAACGGTGCGGGTCCGACGTACTCGACCTCGATCGAGCCCCGGTCCTCACGTTCCGGCTTGCTGATCGACGCGACGCGGACCATGCATGGCGCACCCGCGACGATGCGTTTGTCGGGGCTCAGCACCACCTTGGGCGCGCGCCGGCCGTCGAGGTGGGTGGCTCGCAGCTTGTGCTTGGAGTCCTCCTGCGGGTTGGGCCAGAACACCGCCTCCAGCACTTTGCCGACGGTGAGGTCCTCGATCTTCCACTTGTGTCCTGCCATGAGTCGTCGTCTTTGCGTGAGGGTCAGCGCCCAAGGGCGCGGCGGGCGAGGCCGGAGATGATCTCGCCAAAGCGCACAACGGCGCGGTCCAGCTCGGGGTCGAGCAGTTCGATGTAGTGGGGAAAGCAGACCTCGTCGAGCGAGCGGACCGCCACCTGGGCGCACAGGATTCCCTTGCGCCGAGTGAGCTGCGTCGCCACGTTACGCACCGCCTGCACGGAACACTCGGTGGGCAGTCCGTCGGAGATCATGACCACGATCTTGGCTTTGCGACGCGATGCCGCCGCGACCGAGGCCGCGTGGAACAGGCCCGCGGCGTCGTTGTTGCCGCCGCCAGCCTCGAGGCTCGTGACGGCGCAGTTGTTCTCATCGCCCGCGTCGTAGATGACCCGATCGGTGAAGCCGAAGAAGTGCGCGTCGACCCCGGCCAGACCCCGGGCGGCTTCCGCCAGCAGCACCCCAAATCGCTGCGCCTTCTCCATGCTGCCGCCCACCGCCATCGAGCCCGAGCAATCGACGACCACGCCAATGAACAGGTCGGTGTGGACCTCCAGCTCGCGGGCGATCAGCATGCGGGGGTCTCGCCGAGTCACCACCGCCTTGAGACGGGTGCGGTCGAACGCGCGACCTCGCAGACGGCCTCTTCGAGGGACCAGGGCGAGCCCGAGCGCTTCAAAGTAAGTGCGGAGCCGAAAGGCGTGGCGCCGCACCTCCGCCGCGAGTTGCCGATGTCGATCGCGGTCGGGCTTCACGCGCTCGACCTTGTGAATCTCGGCGAAGCTCGCGTCGGAGCCCACGTTGATCTGCAGGCTTCCGGGTCGCCCTGGCTTTGCGCTCGTTGCCGTTGCGCTCGGTGGCTTGAGGATGCGTTCGACCTCTTGTTGCACCTCGGCGTCGCCGATCCCGCTGCCATGGACCGAACCTTCGCGCTCGGCCCACTCCAGCGACTCGTGTCCACCGTACGCTTCAGCGAGGTCGCTTTGGGAGCCGTACAGCAGCGAGAGTTCGATCGCGATCTCGTACAGCCCGCGCATGTCCTTGTGGCGAAAGCCGCCCTTGAACAGCGTCAGGGCGCGTTCCAACAGCGGGTCGTTGTGTCGGTTGCCCAGGCCCATCCGCATCGCGCGGACAAAGCGTGCAAACGGGTGACCACGGCGGTCGAGCTCGCGCAGCACCTGGCCGCTGTCCACGACCACGCTTGAGTCGTCGAACGCGACGCCGAGCGGATGCGCGGACAGAGCCTCCAGCGTCGAGGCCTGGAGCATGTCGAGCAACCTCTGAACTCGCAGCTCCCGGTTGGTGTGCTGGAAGGCGTAGGCCGCCAAGCGCTTGAGACGGTCGCCGTATGTGGCATCGACCGCACGCAGCCGTCGCTCGAGGTGTTCGTCTGCAACGAGGTTGAGCAGGTTGCCCAGGCCCTCGCTCGCCGCGCGTTTCCAGATCCGCTGGGACTCCGGATCGCGGTGATACAGGTGATGGCCGTACTCGTGCAGGATGAGCGCTTCGACCACGTCTTTACCGTGTCGATCACCGCGCATCAGCGGGAGCGGCGAGACGTAGATCGTGTTCTGGGTCATCCGCGTGTAGCCGAGGTCCTCGCGGCGGTCGGTCATGTGGACCGAGAACAGGTGACCGGTCAGCTCGCGACCCTTGCGGACGCCCCAGGCAAACAGCTCCGACACCTGGCCCAGCTTTGCGTCGCGCAGCGCTCCGCGAGAGACCTCTGCGACCAACGCCTCGCGAACCTTGGCGTCTTGCCCGTGCTGGAGAATCCGCTGCAGCGCCTCGTCGCGGGTGTCGGTCTCGATGGCCTTGGAGCGGACGAGCTCGAGGCACCGCTCCTCGGCACAGAAATCCGGTCCACCCAGAAGTGCTGCATCCAGGGCGTGTTGCACGAGCAGGGGCTGCTCGGCCCGACCCCCCGCGCCGTCGAACAGCCAGTCGTGGTCGGTCTCGTCGGGATCGAGCACCTGCCCGAGGCACACCACCATGCCGCGCCGATCGGCCTGCTCCAGCAGCGCTCTGGCGGCGGCGCGCCGAAGGTAGGCCGGCCGATGAAGACCCGCGCACAGAAACCGATGCAGCGCGTCGCGTGACTGCGCGTCATCCCCTGCGTGCTCCAGCAGCCATGGGACCGCGCGTTGGTACGCGTGCGGATGCACGGATCCCGCCAACGCCGTGCACAGCGTGCGCTCGTCGGGGACGAGTTGGACCAAAAGCTCCCAGTCGGTCTTGGTGAGCCACGCCGAGGGGCTCGGTGCTGCGACCGCGGCGAGCGCGACGGTGGCCCAGCCCGGCTCCGTCCGAAAATGCAGGGCGGTCGCGATTCGAAAGCGTCGCTCGGCAGGCGTTTGTAGGCTGCGGGCGAGCGCACGAACCCTCTCCAGCGCGGGCTCGTCGTCCCAGAGGCTCACGCTTTGCGCGACCACGAGCAGCGCGGCTTCCGAGGGGGGATCGGCGAGCAGCCCTGCCAACGCACCCTGGCCCACGGCCCCCAGCTCGACCAACCGCAGCGCGGCTTCGTGGACCGCGGCTTCATTCGCCGAGCTGCAGGCGCGCAGCAGCCAGGGGAGATCGGACGAGGCACGAATGCTCGCCAATCGGTCCTTCCCCAGTGGCGTGACCCGGCGCCGGGCAGGTGTCGCACGGGCGCCGAGTCCATCGATGCGAACCCACCGATCCAGCTCTCGGCGGGTGGCAGCATCCATGTCCGGGGCCAGCATCACCACGCGGTCGCGGAGCCTCTCCAGATGTTCGGCCGCGAAGGTGGTGAGGTGAAACGTGGCGAGCATGCGGGCCGCGCTTGGGCCGAGATCGGTGTCGAGGTGCTCGACCAGCAGCGACATCACCTCGGCGGTGGACCACCCGCGCATCCGAGCGCCCTGGCGATACCGTCGCAGCACGACCGCGCTGCAGATGCCCTCCCACAGCACACGGCGCGCAAGGGCCTCGTCGAGTCGGGCCGAGCGTCGCAGCGCTTGGGCGAGGCCACCTCGCATGGCGTCGATCCAAGCGAGCAGCGCGAAGCCGTGTTTCTCCCAGCGATGAAGCAACGCGTTGGCGAGGGGAGGGAGCGCGGGGTTGTTCTCCCAAAGTCCCACAGCCAGCGGACCCAGCGCTTCGATGAAGGCGTCGGTGGCGAGCCCAAAACGGTCGAGCTGTGCGGCGACGTCCTCGAGCTTGTCGCCGCAGGCCACCAGCGCGGCGCAGACGTGAATGCTGGGTGCGGTGGGAGGCGCTCGGCGTGCGAGCGCAACGCAAAGGCCCTCGCTCGGGGATGCGAAGGCGGGGGCGAGCGCACCGGGGAGCGCGGCCTCGTCTGCGGTCGCGATCGCGTTCATCTCCGAGGTGCTCAGGGCTCGGACTCCCAGGGCGCGCCCGGTGGTGGTCGCGACGACGCGGCGAAGCAGGCTGAGCACCCCGGTGGCCCAGTTCGCGATTGCGGCGTTCTTGTGACCCGCCAACGCCTGGGCGATCGCCAGCTCCGTATCGCGCGGGAGTGTGAGCGCTTCGGCGTGGGTGCAAAACCATGCTTGTGTCGCAGCATCCACGTCCTGGATCGCGTCGATGAGCGCGGCGGGGTCCTGGTGGTGCAGCACCTCTCGCAGCGCGCTCGCAGGTCGCTGCTCGCCGGCGTTGGGAAGCAGGGCGGCGAGCACCCGCCCAAGATCGCGTTGTTCCAACCCCTTGCCCAGCAGCTCGCTGAGCTTCGCGAGCTGCTTGGTCGTGCCGTGGCAGCTCGGCGGGGTCGCGATCCGGATCAGCACGTCGGCCCTCGTTCGAGAGTCGAGCGATTCAAGCACGCGGTCGAACAGCGTGGGTGGTGCGGCTTCTTTTGCGTTGTTCTTTGCGGCGGACGAGAGCGCGAGCCAATGGGGTGCCGCGGCGGCGATGAAGCCCGTGGCCGCGTCGTCGTTCACGGCACGCATCCGGGGGATGAACCATGCGGGTCCGCCGTCGGCATCGTCGGGAAGCTCGGCCAGGGTGGTCCAGGCTGCGGGCGTGACGACGGCGGCGGCGATGAGCGTGTCATCCTCGGCGAGGCGGCGCAGCGTCTGGATGCCGCGTCCGGGCACGAAGCTGGCGAGCAGTGCTGCTACGGTCAGGTCGAAGCTCGCACCGCTGCCGACCAAAGCGCTGGCCATCAACGCCTCAAGTTGTGCCGGTCTGAAGCGCCGGAGCCGGGCTCGGTGGAGGCGCAGGCCCAGCACCGCCACCTTGCGCTCCGCGAGGGTCAGCCGACTGCTGCGAAGCATCGGTGGATGGCACGCGGCCGCGAGCTGGAGCGCGTCTGGGATGTGGCCTTGAAGCTGTCCGTGCAGCAGCAACGAGAACGCCGCGCGCGTCCGCACAGACGGGCTCTTGCCCAGGACCGCCTCGGCGAGCTGTCGGATCAGCGCCTCTCGCAGGTCTTCGCATGCCCAGTAGATACGGCACCACAGGTCCAGGACATCGCGTCCGGCTTCGGGCAGCGGATCGCCGGCGTCGAACTCCGACAGGGCGGTACCGACGAAGTCGAGCGGGCGCCGAACACTGTGGACCAAGAGGCTGCGCAGGTCGGCGACCGGTGCCGTGCTCAGGGCATCGCCCGCATCTCGGAGCTCAACATGACCGCGCAGGAACATGTCGAACACCAGGCCGCAGGGGTTCTTGGGCCACGCAGACCGGCGCGCCAGCTCGCGAAGCTCGGGGTCCGCCCGCAGGTAGGCTCCGAGCGACTCCATGCCACGGGGAGCCTCGGTCTCCAGCGCGAGGCGACGCACGTCTTCACGCGGATGGAAGGCGGCATGCGCCCATCGCCCCGGCGTGGTGCCGGCGGTCTTCCGCAGCGCGCGCACGGCCAGGCCTCGCACTTCGGCGTCGTCGTCATCGAGCGCGGCCACGATGCGTTCGACCCCACCATGTCCCTTGGTGCCACCCAGCAACGAAACCGCAGCGCCGCGGAGTGGGGCGCAAGCATGGCCAAGGAGCGAATCGACGAAGCCCAAGAATGGAGCCCGGTGGTGGGATGCGAGTTCGCACAGGGCGTGCAGCATCGCGGCGAGGCCTTCGAGGTCCTCGGCGTCGTCGATGTGCTGCAATCGCTCCCAGAGCTCGAGATCGTTCATGGGGTCCGGCCATCGGACAGTACCAACCAACGCCGAAACCGACCGCGTCTCAATGACGAGTCGGTGGCGCGGAGCGAAGTGCTCCGGTCCGCGAGGCCTGTTGCCGAGGTGTTCTCGGATTCGGGACGATGGCTCGGGGTGGTGGACGCAGCACCAAGGCCGCTGTGCCCACGCGTAGAGCCGTCGTCTGGAATCCGGGATCTCCAGGCTCGGTTTGGGTCTGGACGTTGCCCCTTTGGCAGCCGCAACTCCCGTTACAAACGGGCGCGCGCCTCAAAGGCGAGGTCCATGGTCGATGGCAGGGTGGGGTGAGTGGCCCAAAGACACCGCGCGAACGATGGTCTTGGCGGAATCAGGCCTCGCGTCCGACTGCTCCCATCCGAGAAGTCGCCGTGGCAGACGCGCCCCTGCACGTCATCGCCGAAGCGAGCGTGCAAACATCAAAGTCCCAAGTCGAGCCCGAGACGGGCGGGTCTGGGATGAAGGACACCCTCGAGCAAAGCCGAGACCGCCATCAACCCAAACATGCCCGCGCTCGCGGCAAGCACGGTGCGGTTAGGACAAGGCATTCATGCCGCCTTGCCTGACCGAACCGCATGATCCGTGCGGAGCTGGTGTTGTGGGTGTGGTCTCTAGGCTCACAGTGGGCCTCCAGGTCGAGTTGAGGGGTGAAACCGCGTCGATTGAAGCGGCGGCGCACCGTAGCACGGCGCTCCAACCCGTCAAGGTGGACGGGCAGCGCGGGCGACGGGCTCACTCGTCCAGGATCTCGAGCGCTGCGGACTCGTAGGCCCAGTGTTCGGTCTCGCTGTGTCCGCCGACGGCGAACGTCCCTGGCCCGGCGATGCGCTCTTCGGTGTCGTCCAGGCCGTGCACCTCGGTATGCAGGCTCCACTCGCCGTCCACGAGTTGCTCGAGGTAGCCGTCGAGCACGACCGGGTCGGAGCCCGTCACCCGCAAGCGGAAGCGGTACAGCGGACCCACTTCCACGGGTGCGGTCAGGTCTACGGCGTGCTCCTGGGTGAAGATGCCCGCGATCTGCCTGGTGATCATGAGGTTGGCGTTCGAACTGTTGATGAACAACAAGTAGGCGGTGACCGATCCGGGGAGGTTGATATCCGCCTGCTGGGTTCGCAACATGCACTGCGGGCTGCCGAAGCTCTGCTCGAGGTCGAGCCAGATCAATTCCACCGTCGCTTCAGCGTCGAGCCAATCGCCCTCGGGTCGATATACGAGGTTGTCTGGATACTTGTTGACGGTGGCAACCCGTCGGATGCCGCCGTCGATCAGCGCGAAGCCGTCCGGGGTCTTCTCGATCCAACCGTTGCCGATGTCGTCGGAGTCGGGTCGTTCGAAGTCGTCGTAGAAGTCGGCCGCGGGCTGGGATCCGGTGCTTCCTTCGCTCGACGATTCGGCGACGGTGCTCGATGTCGAAGCGCTGGTCACCGCCTCTGGCTCGGTGGTGGTGTCGTCCGAGGAGGTGGTGGTGGTGTCGCCGGGTTCGAGCGTGGCCGAGGCGGGGAGCGTCGATGTGGTGGAGCTCGAGCCCCCGGACGAGGAGCCTTCGTCGACGGACTCGGGCACGCAGGTTTTTGCAGAAGGCGTGAACTCGGCGAACCGGCGGCCGCTTGGACACTCCGTGTCGGGGAAGCTGCAGCCACCGTTGGGCTCACAGGTCCCCTCCGCGCCGCATTGGGTGTCGGAGCTGCAGACGAACGTTGGCCCCGCTCCGCACCCGAGCAGCCAGCCGCCGAGCGCGGCGCATGCGACCGCTGTCCATCGCCCAACCACCGCAACCAGGATACCGGCCCGCGTTCGGTTGCGAAACCAGGCTCGCGCGAACGGCTTGGGAGGCTACACTCCACAGGTGCCGGACTTTGAGCTGCGCCGGTTCGCGGGGCCCGCGATCTTTACCGAGCAACTCGACGGGATTCGTGTCGCACACCTGACCGATCAGCACGTCGGACGGGTGACGCCGCACGCGGTCCAGATCGCGGCGGTGGAGCTGGCCAACGCGCAGGAGCCGGACATCGTGGTCCTCAGCGGGGATTTCGTGTGCCACAGCCAAATGTGGCTCGACCAGCTGGTGGACGTTGTGGCGCGGTTCAACGCCCCAGTGTTTGGGGTGCTGGGCAACCACGACCACTGGTCCGGCAGCGACGAGGTGCGATGGGCGCTGCGCAAAGGTGGCGTCGAGGTGCTCGACAACGCGTGGACGAGCATCGAGGTGCGGCATCAAAAACTCCAGGTCCTGGGCCTCGACGACGCCTACACCGGCAACGCCAATCTGACCCGGGCACTCAAGGGCCTCGACAGCCGCAAGCCCACGATCGGCCTCTCGCACATCGCCGAAGAAGCCGACGCCCTCTGGGACCACGGCGTGCCGATGGTGTTCTCCGGTCACACCCACGCAGGCCAGGTGACCTTGGCCCGGCTGCACGAGTTCATCCTCGGCAAGGTCATCGGGCACAAGTACGTGCACGGCCTCTACGGTCAGCGCGGCGGCGATCGACCCGGCGCAGTCTACGTTGGCGCAGGCATCGGCGCCGCGGTCATGCCGGTGAGACTCGGCGCCCGAGGCCGCCGGGAGGTGGCGGTGTTCGAGCTCGGTGAACACGTGGGAGCGTTCGAGGAAGACCACAGCGAGCAAGCGCCTTCGCCGGGTCGGGTGCCCAGCGCAGATGTGAAGCGCCGAAGGGTGATCGAGGCGCAGCACAAGAGCGCCAAGCGTCGCGCCGTGGCGAGGCGCAACGGGATCAATCCGTTCGTGCGGGATGAGTAGCGCCTTCTGCTGGCCGGAGCATGCGGGGTGCGTCGTTGGAAGCCACTTTTCATCCCTCGCCCTCCTGTCCGCCACACCGTCTGGATAGACCGTCCCCGTGAAGACCCCTCACGGCGCGTGGCAGGTGACGCACGCTGTAAACCCATGAGGCCACAGCGCGTCGTCGTCGTCCGGCTGTGCGCCCCCGGTCTGGTGCTTCCGCGCCACGCCTGCGAGTGTTCGCAGTGCGGGCGTGTCGTCGGCCTGCGCAACGGCGTCGAGGACCACCGCGTAGGCTGCCGTCGCTCGCGGGTCACCGTCGCGGCGCAGGAGCTCGGCCCACCACATGGCGAACACGGGGCGCACGCCGGGGAGCCCGAGGGTGAGGCCTTGGGCCTCGGGGCTCAGCTCGTCGAAGCGCACAACGACCTGCTCGAGGTGTTTTCTGGCCAGGCCAAACCGATGCCCGCGCCGCAGCGGGACGAGTCCGCCGGCTTGGTGGGCGTAGTTGCCGAGCATCGCGTGCAGATGGATGTCGTCGGTGCGATCGACTTCGGCTTCGAGGTCGCGTTCGAGGCGTCGCAAGGTGGCAAGGGCTCGGAGGGACTTCCCCTGCTGGTACTGCTCGGCGGCGGTGGAGGCCATGAGGAAACCTCGGGCGATCGCGGCATCGCGCGCGGAGTCGTGGGGTCCGTCCGCGAGCTGCTGGTACAGCGCGCGCTGAAGCGGCGCGTAGCGAGCATCGCCCTCGGAAAGCGGCAGGTTGAGCAGCCGGGCGAGGGTGACCGCGGCGCCAGGCTCCGCGCGACGAGCGTAGAGCTGGGCGACGGCGTCGTCGAACCGCGCTCGGTCTCCTTCGAGTACGGCCTGCACCGACGCCGCGCCGCCACCTTCGGCGCGTGGGCTCGGAGGCTGCGCAGGGGCGATGGCCTGGCCGCAACCGAGCAAGCCTGCGAGCGCCCATCCGCACCAGATCGGGGTCAGCTCCACCACGACCACAACAGCACCGCCGCGACCACCAGCGCGACCACCAGCGCTACTTTCTTTGCGTCCACGGGGGTGCTGCCCGTGACGCGTCCGGTCTGACCGTTGATGACGAAGCGCCAAGGCTGGTCCGAGAATCGCACGCAACCGACGTAGACCGGAAGCATCACGGCGGCCGTCTGCACCTCGCGCAGCAGCACCGAAGCGCGGCAGTCCTGCAGCCGCTTGTCGCGAATCAGCTTGGCTCGAACGGCCTCTCGAAACACCGCCCGCGCTTCGATGCTGGCCGTCTGGGCGGACGAGCCCGCGACCTCGTACGGCGCGTCCGCCTGGTCCGGGCTCCATGCGACACCATGGTCGGCAGGGAAGGGGCCCAGCGCAGCCAGCTCTGACTGCGTGAGCCCGAGGCTGGCCGGAATCCAGGCTTCGCGCTCGCCGACGTCGGTGCCGCTCTCGGGTCGTTTGCCGCTGCGAGTTTTTGCACTCACCAAGCCCGTCCAGGTCGCGTGCACTTCGGCGCGAACTCGCCACGCGGGCACCCACAGCTTTTCGACGAGCACGCCCTGGGCTCGAAAGGCGCGCGGCGTCCAGATCGAGCCCTTGGCCCAGGCTCGAAACAACGCCCGGGCGTTCGCCTCACCGACCGAAAACGGAACCGCGACCGCGGGCTGCTCCACCTCTTGCAGCCCGGTTGCGGTCAGCGACACGTCGCCACAGAACACGCACTTCACCGCTTCGATCTGGGCGTCAAACACGACCACGCCGCCGCAGTTCTCGCATTCGGTCACATCCACAGCAGGTCCCCCCTCATCCACAGCACCGCCACAAGGGTGAGCAAGGCGGCCCCCACCACGGCCGCGACCTTCGCCTTGGAGGTGGGGATCGATCCGACGACCCGCCCCGTCTGTCCGTTGATCGCGATCTGGACCGGCACGTTGCCCAGGCGAACGGTCGCCAACCAGATCGGCAGCAGCACCAACCGAACCCGGTGAATCTGCACGTCGAACTCCACGGTTCGGACGCGCCGCGCATCCCCGGTGAGGTGCTCACGGCGCAGGTGCTCGCGGCCGATGTCGCTCAGGGTGCTGTGTGCTTCGCGATCGATGTCGCGACGTTCCTTGGAGGGAAGCTCAGCGCTCCATCCCAGCATCAGCCGCGCGTCGAAGTCCGCGGCGCGCCCGAGATCGAACGGCGCCAGCTTGAGCGCCCGCTCTGCACTGAGGCCCGCCGACGCGCACACGAGATGGTGCTCCAGCTGAAACCCCATGCTGCCACGAAGGTCGAACCACTGCGTCTCTCGAACCGTCCTTGTTCGGGTCGTGGGACCCTGCGGTTCGATGTGAATCGTCTCGCCGGCCTTGTCCGGCTTTGGCTTGGGCGCCTTGACCTGGGTGGTCTCCTTGCGCTGCCAGTGCACACCCACACGTGCGCTGTAGTCGGCACAGATCGTCGCGTCGTAGGCGTAGAAAGGAACGAGCACCCCCTGCACGGCGTCGGTCTGGAGTTGCCCTCGTCGCGCGAGCGCGCGCAGGGACTGCGGCGTCCACCAGCGCTCGCCGATGTGGGTGCGCAGGCGCTCGAGTGCGGCGCGTTGGCTCAGCCGAAACGGCACGATCGCATCCACGGCGGAGGCGGCTCGCTTCGCGTCGAGCAACGGCGCAGCGCAGTAGGCACAGCGCGTGGCCACGTGTCGGACACCCACCTCAAGCACCGCACCGCAGGCAGTGCAGGCGTACATGTGGCTCTCACTCAACGCCGACAGTCTACCGACGCTCGGCAGGTTCGGAGCGCAAAGATCGTCAGAGAACCGCCGCCGGCCGGTGACGGTTTGTCGTGTCCTACCTTCATGCCTCTTCGGCAACGACCCGGATCTCTGAAGTCGAGTCCGCGGCCAAACTTGGTACGGCATCTGCAAACACTCCAAACAGAACGGGTGAACCAGGAATGAACGACCAGATCCGCTACTACCGCTTCGTTGCTCAGTTTGTGGACGCGATCCTGACCGAGCCCCTCGTCAGGACGCTTCGCGAAGGCAATCGCCAGCCGATTCCGCTGACCATCAAGAGGGCGCCGCGCGTCGTCCACGAGGCCCCGCTGCCGCAGGCGGCCTGAGTTTTTCCCCCAATCGCGGCGGCGAGCGAAACAAGACTCCCGACTCAGGCCACAAACCCAGGCTCGTCTCCTTCCCCAGGCGCGCCTTCTCCCCATGCCTGTGCTCGTTCCTCTCGTCGTCGCGATTCCTTTTGTCTTCGCCGGTTGGGTTGTCCACCGCGCCCTCGAGCACCGCGCTCGAATGAGCCAATACAGGGCGCTGCCGATGCCCCAACCCATGCCCGCCCTACCCGCGGCGGATCGCGCCGCGCTCGAGCAGCGGATCGCGAACCTCGAGGCCATCATCTGCAGCGACGAGTTCGCGTTCCAGCGCTCGATGAAGGAACGCGGCGCCGCCTAAACGCGGCGCCGCCTAGAGGGTACTGCCGCGGTGCACTACCGATCGGGCAGCAGCTTGAGCTGGTCGATGAAGCTCTGCGACACGTTGAACGACGCGGCAACCACGCCGGGCGCAGGGTGACGCATCACGATCGTGACATCGTCGATGCCAACGCCCAGGGGCGAGGGGATCTTGGCCGCGTCGCTCGGCGGAAGGATCGGCCGCAGCCACTCGATGCCTCCGGCGACGTCGACGGCGTACAGCGCGACGAGGCCAGAGCGGCCCGAGTCCAGCCCTTTCCAGCCCGTGCGGTCCTTGATCGTCTTCCCGTCGCGCGTCGCCAGAATCGCGGCCTGCATGTACGCATCCCCCTGCGTCGGGGAGGCGATAAAGATGACGCGGTCTTCGAGCTCGGCTCGGTCGACCTGCATCGTGAGCTCGGGCCACAGCTTCATCAGACGCTCGGCGTCCTCGTCGGCTTTTGCTTCCTTGAGGACCTCCGGCGTGGGACCGATCGACCAGCGGTCGATCTCCACGCCCTCGATCGTCGTGGCCGCCGCTTCGAAGGTCCACTGCACCCCGTCCCGCGCCTTCTTCGGCAGCACGGCGTCGGTGGTGAAGCGATCGCTCCAGGCTTTCCACAGATCGCGACCGGGGGCCGCTTTGCCAACCTCGAGCACCAGCGCGCCGAGGGTTCCGGGCTCGTAGAGCATCCCCATCGCCATGTTGGGGGAGTACAGCTCGGACTCCTCCTTGAGGAAGGCCTCGAACTCGACCTGGAGCTTGCTGGCGTCGAGGTCAAGCTCCTTGGCCACGCTGGTCGCGACAAACTCGACGCCTTTGTCCCAGTTGTCGCTCTGCGTCATCCCTGCGCCCAGCTGCATCCCCGCGAAGACAAACGTCGACATCGGGAGCGTGGAGACGAAGCCCTCCTCCATTCGGCCCGCGTAGGTGGTGTCCATCTCCTTCTGGAGATCGGAGCCTGCCTTGGCGTGCGTCACGAAGGACAGGTGCGCGCCCGCGGGCGTCATGCCCAAGCCAAGCGAAAACTGGCCCATCTCCGCCACCCGCTTCTTGAGGTCGGCGGGTGATGTCGGGCTGGGCGCCCCACCCATCTCGCTGAGCTCATCCATGGCTCCCATGAGATCCTCGACCTCTTTGCCGTAGCGAAGCATCGCCTCGCCCGGGTAGATGACGAACTCGAAGTCGGCGATCGCCTTGTCCGCTCGCCCCACGATGTTGGTCTCGAGATAGCTCTTGGCGCTCGCGAGCACCTCGGGATGGTTGGAGAGCGCGATCTGGTCCCCGAGCGCATCGATGTAGACCTTCTTACCCTCGAACTCGTAGGCCGCGACGTGCCCCTTGGCGTCGTCCAGCTTGTTGGTCTCGCCCAGGTCTTTGACCAGCCCCTCGGCGCCGCCTTTGTATCCGACGACGCAGGCGACCGGCGCATCATCGACGGTGCTGTCGACCAGGGCGCATCCGAATGGCTTGGTGAGGTCGACGTTGATGGCGACGGTCGAGCGGTCGCCGAGCTGCATTGCCGCGAGTGACTTGAGGCCCTCGAGGTCGACCATGCTTTCAACCGAGGGCGGGGCCGCTTGCTCCTTGATCTCCTTCACGGATGCGACCGCGTTGCCCATCATGAAGTGGCCGAGGATGCCTTCGTGCTCGAGCAGGGGATCCGCCGCCGCCGCTGCGGTCGCGGCTTGAATCGTCGCGGCCGTCGCCACGCCCAGACCTGTAACCGGCGCATCTGCGGTGGGGACCGCGTCGGAGTCGGGCTTGGGATCCTCGGGCTTCGCGCCCTCGGTCTCCGAGGAGTCGGCAGACTTGGCGTCGGCAGGTACGGGGTCGTCTTTCTTGCGACCACCCACGGCGAGCAGGGGCAGAGCACACAGGGCGATCAGTCGGGGGCGGCGGAGCATGCGGAGCGTAGGGTACCGATGAACGGCCCCGGAAGGTCTCCCCCCGCGCTTGTGACACGACGTGCCGGGTTTCTACGCGGGTTGAAGCCCTGTTTTTTGGGTCCGACACCGACCTCGTAGTACATCTGCCTACATGCCCGTCCTCGATCGCCGTGGTCCGTTCCGCCAGCGTGGCTGGTTTGCTGTTCGTGTCGCCAACAACGGCGAGGATGCCACCACCGTGGCCCAGAACGTGAGCGAGGGCGGCGTGCTTGTGGTCTCGCGCCGGGCAATGTCAGTGGGAGACACCGTGATGCTGAGCATGCACGTCGACCCGGCCAACGAGCCCCCATGGATGCTCGGCGGGCGCGTCATCCGGAGCATGGACAACGTCGCCGACCCCGGTGGTCTGTGGCCCCACAAGGTCGCAATCGCTTTCGACGCGCCGGTCCCCGCGCTCGTCAACTCCGTCATGGCTGCGTCGTAGGGCGGCGAAGTCGCTTGCAACCCTGCGGGAGCGCGTCTCGAGCTCCCCTCGCAGAACTGACCTGCGGTACCGTTGCGGCGTGCGCTGGTCCGTCCCACTGCTTGTCTCGTGTCTCGTCGTCCTGCCGGCGTGTGACCTCCTGACCACGAAGATCGACCCGGACCTCGCCGGAGGCCTGGTGAAGTCCATTCTGACCAACGAGGGACTGACGGTCAGCTCCGTCACGTGTCCCTCCGGGCAGAAGGCCGAAAAGGACAACGTCTTTGAGTGCACCGCGACCGTGGACGGGACCGAGGTGCACTTCGATATGAAGGTCCTCGACAGCAAGGGCACCGTGGTTGCGACCCCGCGCGACCACACCCTCGTCGTCGCGAAACTCGAGCCCGAAATCGCCGCGGACCTGAAGGCCAAAGGGCACGACGTCGAGAAGATCGACTGTCATGGTGACGTTTGGGTGGCGATCAAGGGAGCGAAGGCTTCGTGCGATGTCACCGATGAGGCGGGCGGCGAATACCTGTGGACGGCCGAGTTCACGGACGACGAAGGCACCCACAACCACTCGCTCGCGCCGAAGTAGCAGGCTGGGCTGAGTCCCCTCAGACACTCGCCAGCAGCGACTCGCTCAGCGTCCACAACCGCTCTGCCGACTCGTCGTCGCAGGCGTGGTCGTTGACGCCCATGAACTTGCCCATGGGCGAGTCGTGGTCCGTCGGGCTGGCGATGTCGCAGTCTTCGCAGTACACGCCAGGCTTGCCCACGAGCTTGTCGGAGGTGGCGGCCCACAAGGTTGTGGAGCATCCCTGCTCGGGCGTCTTGAACCCAGTCTTGGCCATCTCGGAGGGCTCTCCGCTCTCGTCGAGCCATCCAAGCGCAATCTGCTCTTCTTTGGGTAGGTGACGCTGCAGCGGGGTGAAGATGCCGCCGGGGTGGACCGAGAAGGCGAGCCCGCCCGTGTCGGCAAGACGGCGGGACAGGGCGTTGGCGAACAGGGCGTTGGCCGTCTTGGCCTGTCCGTAGGCCTTCCATTTGTTGTATTTGCCGTTGTCGAACCCGATGTCGTCCCAGCGAATGTCGCTGATCTTGTGGCCCGTCGACGACAGTGCGACGACGCGCGCGCCCTGGGTCTTGGTGAGCAGGGGCATGAGCGCCTGCGTGAGCGCGAAGTGACCCATGTGGTTCACGCCGAACTGCGACTCCCAACCCGGACCCACGCGGGTCTCGGGGCAGGCCATGATGCCGGCGTTGTTGATCAGGATGTCGAGCCCGGAGAGTTGTCCCAGCATGGCTTCGGCGAAGCTGCGAACCGAGGCGAGGTCCGCGAGATCGAGGGCGTGGGTTTTGACGTCGCCCTCGATGCCGGCCAGCGCCTCGGTCGCTTTCTCCGGCGAACGAACCGGAACGATGACGAAGACCCCCTTGCCGGCGAGCGCGCGTGTGGTCTCAAGCCCGATGCCACTGTAGCCGCCGGTGACGATGGCGGTTTTTCCGGAGAGTTCGAGCTCGGCGATGACGACGGCACCGTCGGTCTTGGGGCCAAAGCCAGAGTGGGTGGGGACTTGATCAAGGCGCGACATGAAGCGCGCAGCCTGCCACGGGAACCAGCGGATCTGATATGACAGCGTATGGTCGCGACGACTCGGCCCGGCGGTGCGACGCGTGGGGTGCGACGGTCCCCCTCGTTCTGTAACCTTTCACGACTTTGCCCGTTGCAGGGCGGGATGCGCCAGCTTTGGGCAACGCTCGTCGGTTTGACGATCCTTTGGGGCGTCGCTGGATGTAGCCCTGATGTCGCCGGGGAAACCGACTCCGAGGCCGCCGCGACGTCCGGTCTTGACGGCCTACGGACATACTTTGGTGACGTGAAGCCGATCTTGGATGCGAAGTGCGTCAGCTGCCACAACGCCGGCGCCGTCGCCCCGTTCGACTTTTCGGACCCGGACATCGTGGTCGGTCTGCGGCAAGCCATCGCCACCGCGGTGCTCGCCAGGTCGATGCCGCCTTGGCCCCCTGCGGAAGACTGCACCGAGTACCTCGGCGATCGCTCGCTGGACGCGGAGCAGATCGAGACGATCGCGGCCTGGGTCGACGAGGGGGGAGCGCTGGGTCGTCCCGAGGACGAAGGTCCCGCACTTCCCGCCCCGCCGACCTACGGCCTCTCCCACGTCGATCACACGCTCAAGATGGGGTCGGCCTACGTGCCCACGCCCGAGCCGGACGACTATCGCTGCTTTGTGATCGACTGGCCGGAGACCGACACCAGCTTTGTGACCGGGCTGCGCTTCAACGCGGGCGAACCTCGACTCGTGCACCACGGCATCGTCTACGTGACCGGGCCTCAGAGTGCCGAGGCGGTTGATGCGCTAGAAGCGCAGGATGCCGCGCTGGGCTACGACTGCTTTGGCGGCCCCGAGGTGCCGGCGGGATGGTCGGGGGTCTGGGTTCCTGGTGCGGTCGGGGGGGACTTCCCGAGTGGGACCGGCGTTCGGGTCGAGCCGGGGTCGAAGGTTGTTCTGCAGATTCACTACGCGGCCAACCCCTCGGGGTGGCCTGACCAAACCGGGGTCGAGGTTTCGATCGCGTCTAAGGTGGATCGCGAAGCGTGGATTCAGCCCTGGATGGACCCCGCGTGGTTCGCTCCCGAAGGGCTCACGATCCCCGCGGGGGAACCCGAGTTCCGGGTCTCGGCTGCGTTGGACCCGGTGTTCTTCATCGGGGGCTCCGAGCCGTTGACGATGTACACCGCCGGCCTGCACATGCACTTGCTCGGCACCCAAGGACGGCTCTCGATCGAGCGCGCTGACGGGGGCGAAGAGTGCTTGCTGGAGATCCCCGACTGGGACTTCGCTTGGCAGGGCGCGTATGCTCTCGCCGAACCCAAGGTGCTTGAACTGGGTGACCGGATTCGCATCGAGTGTGAATGGGATAACTCCGCCTCAAACCAGCCCATCATCGATGGGGCACCCACCGCGCCTACGGACACGCTCTGGGGCGAGGGCACGCTCGATGAGATGTGCCTCGGGGCCTTCTATCTTTCAAAGTGACGACCAACATGCGATCCGCTCTCCTCTCCACCATCGCGGGGCTCGCCTGTCTTCTTGTTGGGTGTTTCGATGACCCCGGAGAAGCCACCGGCACAAGCGACGCCGGATCGAGTACGACCGCCGACGAGAGTGGCCCCACCACAGGCGGCCAGACCGACAGCACCGGTGGACCAACCTCGACCACCGAGGCCCCAAGCGGGTCGACGTCTTCTTCCGGCGTTGTGGACAGCAGCACCGAAGCGACGGCGAACGACACCGAGACTCTGACCTGTCCCGACGTTGGAGACCCGTGCACGACCTGCGAATCGACGGAGTGTCCCGACGAGTACTGCGGTTGCTTCAACAACGGCTCGTGTGTGCTGCTGGCTCAATGCGCGCTGCGTTGTGATCCGGGCGACATCCGATGCAACCAGGCGTGCTGGACGGAGTTTCCCGGTGGCATCTCCGATGGCGCGTTGCTCACCCACTGCGCGGCGACCACGTGTGCGGACCAGTGCGGTTCCTTCGTCCCGCTGACGCCGTGCCAGCTCTGTTCGTATCGCGAATGTCCGCAGGAGATGAACATCTGCGTCTCCAACCCCGAGTGCAGCGCGTTGCTGGCGTGCCTCGATTTATGCGAAGATCCGGGCTGCGAGGCCACTTGCTACGCGTTGTATCCCGAAGGACTGGCCGACAGCGGTCCTGTGGGTGAGTGCGCTCAGGATGCGTGCCTTCAAGAGTGCGCTTGACGGGCGCGCGTGCAGTTCGAGGACCTGCGGCGAAGCGCCCACTCTTGCAGCACTGCGATGCTCAGCCCTCGGGAATGCTGGCACGGGTCGTTCGCGGCGATCCATCCGCGTCCCTCGCGGTCGATCTGCAGCCCTCGCAAGCACCCCTGCGTGGTGTGTGGTTTCGACCTGCCCGCTGCTCAGCACGTGATACAGCGCGCCCTCGCAGAGGCCGATCCAGGGCTCGCAGACACCTACGACCGGGGAGTGTGCGGCCAGAGCACGAAATGGTTCCCGCGCTCGTTCCTCGGAGGCTGCGAACCCCCTGCCGTTCGGACTCGGCCTGGCCAGTTCGCGCCTCGGTCCGCGCAGGCCCTCTGCTATTCGCCGAACGACTTCGCGACGGAGGCGGCGGTCATCGACCGAAGAAGTGCGCTGTAGTTGACCCCCAACGAGACCTCCGAGCCGATCCGAAGGCACGGAGGGCGTGAACTCAGGATGAGGTGGTCACTACTGGCGCCGAGCACCCTGAGGCCCGGGGGCGGCTCGAGCCCGCTCGGGTCTGTATCCTGGTGCCCGAGCGCGAGGATCGTACGCGCCGTGGAGCCCTCTTGCGGGGTCGCGGCTGGCTCTCCGAACGCGGACTGCCGGATGTCTCCCCATGGGCGCAACGGTTTGATCTTCGACTCGATGACTTCGGCGACGAGCACCACGGCGTCTGTGTGTAGCCCTGCGATCGCCTCGCGGCGAAGCGGTTCGCGCCCGAGCAGGATCGCTTCGCCCAGCCGCAGATTGTTCACGCGTCCGGGATCGTGATCGCCCAGCGCCCACTCGAGGTTTGCCGAGTTTCCCCCAGACACGACCTCCAAGCGCAAGCCGAACTCCGCTTCGATGGAGTCCGCGAGCTTAGAGATGGCCGACATCTTTTCCGCGTCTGGAGCGACACCTCCGTGGCAGGCGAGGTTCGTCCCAATGCCGCGAAGGGTGATGTTTGGAAAGCGAAGGGTCTCGCGCACCACGTACGAGAGGTCGGCTGGCATGACTCCCTCGCGCAGGTCGCCCATCTCGAGCATCAGCACCACCGCATGGGCGACTCCTGCTTCCGATGCGCAACGGGAGAGCGACGCGATCACCTCGAGCTCTGTGTTGAAGCTGATGTCGGCGTTGGCGACGATTCTTCGCGCCTGGCTCTGCATCGGCGAGCGGAGCACGGTCATCGGACACGCAATCCCGGCAGCCCGCATCGCCTCGATGTTCTCGATGCGCGAGTCTCCCAGCCCGCTCACGCCGGCGGCAAGCATCACCGCTGCGGTCCGTGGCGAGCCCATGGTGGCCTTGGTGACCCCCGTGACGTCAATCCCCCGGCGTGAGAGCTGTTCAACGAGTCTGCGTGTGTTGTGTCGAATCTTCTCGAGATCGATCCGCAGTCGTGGTGTGCTCACGCGTCTGCGAACGTCTTCTTCCGGAGCTTGGGGAACGCCGAAAGCACCATGTCCGCCAGTTGCTCTGGTGGCCGAGTCAAAGCGTCGGTGGCCGGGATCCCCAGCTCGGCCTCATACATTGCGATCGTTCCGTCCACGGCCGCCGACTCCATGCGCTCGTGGTTGATGGTCAAACCGATCACCTTCGTTTTGGAGAATGTCTGGATCAGATTGATCTCGGTGGCGGGATTCGGCATCGGCATGTTCTCGAAGTCGCAGCGATGCCGTCTGCGAGGAGCGTGCTGGAGGATCACCGCGTGCGGGCAGCTGCCTCGCAGAATGAAGCTCGACGTCGAAAACGCGGGATGGCTCAGCGCCCCCTGTCCCTCGATGATGATCACGTCCGGGTTCTCGGCTTCAAACGCGTCGACGATCGTTCGTTCGAGCTCTCCGGCGCAGAACTGTGATGGGATCGCGTCGAGCGCGACACCGTAGCGCGCGCCCTGCATCAGTCCGGTTTGACCCGTGCTGATGAGGACCGCCTTGAGGCCCTGGTCGATGAGCGCCTGCGTCAGCACCGTGGCGGTGGTCCGTTTACCGATCGCGCAGTCGGTCCCAAGAACTGCGACTCGCGGACATTGGACGTCATGGATGCGCCCGCTGAACATGCTCAGCTCCGTCTTGGGGCGTGGTTTACGAACATCGCGGATCTCGACATTCTTCTCCGCGCTTTTTGCCGCGAACAGCGGATCATCCCCCAAGAACTCGTGCAGACCACTGACGATGCTCATCCCTCGGTCCATGGCGTCGAGGAGGACCACCCGTTGCCGATCGGTGAGCATTCCGCTTGCTGGGGCCATCCCGAAAATGAGGTAGTCTGGGGCTACGTCTCCTGCGAGATCGAGCGCGGCGGCCAGGTCCTGGCAGATGGGAATCCCGGATGGTCGGTCACCGAGGACCTCCCCCGTGTCGAGACCGTCCTTCGTGCTGTCGATGACCGAGAGGATTCGGTAGCGTTCGGAGTGGCGCACCAACCCGTTGGCGGTCTTTCCGTCGAGCTCTCCGAAGTTGGCTTCGCAGTACACGACCGCGGTCGCCACATTTGCCAGGCGAGCCCGAGTGTGGAGTTTCGCAGCGCCCGGCTCCCCCCGGGCACCCGGCAGCAGCCGATCAGGCGTCCCTCGCCCGCTGAGCGGTCTGGAGCCCGCTTGTGTGTGCATGATCGGCTGCGATTTGCTCATCAGAGCGCGTACATGCAATTCAATGCCCGCTCGCATTGATCAATCTAATCGTTCGGTTGTGGTTTCCTTCTCGAACGAAGCATTGCTCATCTATCAAAATGGGGCTATGGGTCCATCGGTTTGATTGATCTCCCTGATGCGGCTTGACGAACTCACCCACCATGAGCTGCTCGAGCTCGACTCGCAGCGGGGGGTGATTCGCTTCTCGGGCCAGCGAACGCTCCTGCTGGATGCGGTTGCGATGGGGCTGCTTCGACAATATTTGGTCGAGAACTTCGGTCTCATCGCAGCGCGGGCTGTGCTCACCCAATTTGGCTTTGCACACGGTTGGCGGATGGCAGCAGCCGCTCGAAAGCAATACGAGTGGAGCGGCGATGAGGATTTGCGGAGGGGTGCCGCGCGGATCTGCACGTTGCAAGGACTTTTCGTCGCCGAAGCGGGGGCCGACGACCCACAGGGCAAGGCAGGCCTGGCGTTGCAGGCTTCCTACGAAGCCGAGCAGCACCTGCTTCACTTTGGGCGGTCCGATTCTGCGGTCTGCTGGACGCTATGCGGTCTTTTGAGCGGGTATTGTAGCCAAGCGACCGGGACCGAGGTGTACGTGCTCGAAGGTCGATGCCTGGGCCAGGGGCATGCGGCATGTCATCTCGTGGGCCACACACGGGATCGGTGGGGCGACGAACACAGCCATGAGCTGGCGTTCTTCGATTCGCAGAGGCTCAAGGAGTGTCTGGATGTGTCGCTGAGCCGGGTCACCGACACCCTAAAGTCTGCCGAGGTGAAGCTCCGCGCGCATCGTCGCAAGCTCGTCCGCGTCGCGCCAGACGTAGACGAACCATCGTGGGTCGTGGCGAAGAGCACCCAGATGGCCCGTGTCGTGGAGCTTGCGCTGCGGGTCGCGAAGGTCGATGTCACCGTGCTTATCGCCGGGGAAAGCGGCGTTGGCAAAGAACGGATCGCGAGGATGGTCCACGAAGGGTCGGCCCGTGCCGCGGGACCGTTCATCGCGGTGAATTGCGGCGCAATGACGGAAAGCCTGCTTCAGAGTGAGTTGTTCGGACACGCTCGCGGTGCCTTCAGCGGGGCCACGGCAGACCGCCCCGGAATCTTTGAAGCCGCCAACCACGGAACCCTGTTTCTCGACGAGATCGGCGAGGTTTCGCCCAGTATGCAGGTCCAGTTGCTTCGGGTGCTTCAGGAGCGGGAGGTCCGCCGGGTGGGGGAGAACCGGGTTCGTTCAGTCAATGTTCGGATCCTGGCAGCGACAAACCGAGACCTCAAACAAGAGATCGTGGACGGAGGGTTTCGGCAGGACCTCTACTACCGGCTGAAGGTGGTCGAACTCCTGATCCCCCCGCTTCGTGCGCGCAAGGACGACATTCTGCCTCTCGCTCGAGTTCTGCTTGGGGAAGCGGCGCTGCGGATGTCGACTCCGTGCTCGAGGTTCACGCCCAAGGTGGCCGATCTGTTGCTGCGATACGATTGGCCGGGCAACGTTCGGGAGCTTCAAAACGCCATGGAGCGCGCTGCCGCTCTGGTCGTCGGGGAGGTGGTCACGCTGGAGGACCTGCCCGAAGAGGTTCGACACGGCGCCCGCGAACCACTCGCGCATGGTGGAACGATGCTCGCCCTGCGGGAGGTCGAGAAAAACCACATTTTGGCCGCGCTCGAACGGTTCGAAGGCAATCAGGCACTCACGGCCCGACAGCTCGGAATCGGTTCTGCGACGCTGTATCGGAAGCTCAAGCAGTATGGCCGCCTGCGGAAGGACATGAGCCGCTCGTGACGCCGCCATGCCGAGCGGTCATTTTGGTTGAATACGGTCATTTTGAGCGACTTTGGCGACTTTGAGAAGAGCGGGGTTCGTTCGTGGGGATCCCAGTCTTCGTTTGCGGACGATTGCCGATTCTGAACAAAGCATGCAACGTGCGCCCTGAAGCGTCGGCCGGTCGATCGGCTCCAAATGAACAATGTCTCGCTGGTGCGCAGGGCAAAGTCCCGCCTCTACAAACGAACCCAAAACCGGGAACGCTGGCTGACCTTTCATTCCGAGGCCCCGGATGGGGTCACCGAGTTCGGAGGGTTACAGAGCATCGATGAGGTGCGTTGGGGACCGCGAGCCGGTACGCGTCTGCGCGCGCCTCGCAAACCCACCGAAGTCATCACCTACGTTCGTGCCGGGCGACTCATCCGCTACGATGCGGACGAGCGGTCGTCGATTCTCGACGCAGGCTCATTCGAGCGGGTTTGCGCGGGACCCGAGCGTGCGTGCCGCGAGCTCAATCCGTCGAGCACACACTTCGCGCACGTCTTTCGAATTTCGTTTCGCCGCTCGATCCCGGCGGTCGAGGACGAGTACGAATGTCTGCGCTTCAGCGAGGGCGAGCGCAAACAACGACTGCTCCAGGTTGCGTCGCAGGGTGGAGGACCCGGGACGCTGAAACTTGCACAGGATGCGTCCGTGTTCTCGATGCTGCTCTACCCTGGTCAACGGGCGGCGCGGAGTGTTGAGGCGGGACGGTGCGCCTGGTTGCATGTGGTTCATGGCGCGGTGTCCTTGAACGACCTCGTTCTAAGGCGGGGAGACGGCGTTGGCATCGGGCACGGGGAGGTGTCTGCCTCCGCGCGCGAGCACTCCGAGATCCTCATGATCGAGCTGCCGTGTCCGGTTGCGAGGCTCGCGTCCGACGCTCTGTGAGTGGCGCAGTCGCACCGCACTCACCGCAGGGCCTCGTTCGGGCTGCTGGCAACCATTGCAGTTGGGTTGCAACTGCAGATCGTCTAGGCTCCCACTCAACGATGGCCAAGCTCAGTCGAGAAGAGAGCCGGCACATGCTCCACGAAGCCGGATTGCGGGCGACAGCGCCCCGTGTCGCGGTGCTGCGCTTGCTCAGCGAAGCGAAACGGCCGCTCTCCCACGCCGAGGTCGTCACGCGGATCGGCACAGACGACTGGGATGCGGCCACGCTGTATCGCAACCTGATTAAGCTCGACGAAGCCGGGCTTGCCCGGGTTGCCTCTCGGGTGGGCGGCGTGACCCGCTTCGAGGCGCACGGCCAAGACGAGCCCGCCCACGTGCACCCGCACTTCGCCTGTCGCGATTGCGGGAGCGTCACGTGCCTGCACGAGGCCACGCTGTCGATTCCCAAAGACGAGGCGTGGCGCGAGGCCCTACTCGATGCCGATCTTCAGGTCGTGGGGCAGTGCCCGAGCTGCCGGAAGCCCGGCGTCAAGAAGAAGCCCAAGCGCGCCGCTCCATAAGGGGCTGCGACCCGAGGAATCCCCGGCCAGGACGACGGTTCACTCGCGAGGGCCGCCAACTTTAGCTCGACCGTGTTCTCGCCCAGGACGATTCTGCCGGGCTAATCTTCGGATTCTTCCGCGCTCTTCTGCGCGGCGACTGTTCGGGACATGTGCGCGGTTCGCCCACATCCTTTTCAGCCGGGCCCTCTCCACGCGCGATCGAATAGCTTCTACAAGCACGGTGCACATGCAACCACGTTGCGTTATGTTCCACCACTGGTGCGACGCATGCGCAACTTGGCTGCCTGGCTTGCCGTCATGGCGGTGGGCGCTCCCGTGGTGGCCGACGCCGCCGGGGTCACGATGGCCGAGCTCGCGCAGCTTCGGGTCGAGGTGGACCAGCTGGCCTCCGAGCTCGAAACGGAACGCCTCGCGGCCCGGGACGAACTCGCCGCGCTGCGGGCAGAGCGGGCGGAGCTGGAGCGACAGGTTCGGGCTGCGCGGACCCGCAAGACCACGCTCGAAGCGCTTCGCTCCGCGGCGACGCAGCAGGCGGAGGCCGCCGACGAAGACGCGCGCAGATGGGCAGAGCCGATGGCCGCCGCCGTCGCGGAGGTCCGGGATCACGTGGAGCGCGGGTTGCCATTCGCTCGCGACGCCCGGCTCAAGACGCTGCACCAGCTGGAACTCGACCTTCAAGCCGCGACCCCAGACTACGGCCGGGTCCTTGAGCGCCTGCTGCGGTTCGTCGAGGAAGAGCAGGCGATGGGCGGCGAGGTGGCGTACACCCAGCAACGGCTTGAGGTGGAAGGCGCGCCCCAGATCGTTCAGGTGCTTCGGCTCGGCCTGGCGCTGCTGTACTTTCGCACCGAGGACGACCGGGTCGGCTGGGCTGTCCCAAGCGCTTCGGGTTGGGAGGTTGCGGTCCTCGAGGCCGAGCCTGCGCAGACGGTCCGTGCGCGGTTCGAGGCGGCGCAAGACAACGAGACGCTGGGCCTCGCGGAGCTGCTCCTTCCTGTCACACCGGAGATGGCGCGATGAAGCACGCGCTGGTGATCGCGCTGCTGTGGCTGTGGCCCGTGTTCGACGATGGCTGCCCCGCCTCAGACTTGGGAGCAGGCACGCACCGCGCAGGCCGACACGCTCGCGGCCGAACGCGACGCGCTGCGCAGGAGCGTGAACGCGGCCAAGAGCGGAACCGCCGCCGCAAAAGCCTCACTGCGCAAGGACATCGACGCGCTTTCGGCCGAGCTCACCAAGCTTCAGGTCAAGAACGCCGCGCTCGAGCGCAGCATGCCGGGGCGAGAGCGCGACCGCAGCCGTGACGCCCAGTCGGCCGCCTTGGGCGACCTGCTCTCGCGGTTGGCGAGTCGCGGTCACGCGGCGCTCCCCGAGGATCCCGATGCACGGGCTGCCCGGCTCCCCGAGCTCATTGCCGACCAGCTCGCCGTCATCGAGCGCGCCGGCAGCCTCTGGGTCGAGTCCGGGGTCGAGGTGTTCGATACCAACGGTTACGCGGCGGATGGGGCGGTGCTTCACATCGGCCAGGTGGGGGCGATTCGATGGGACGCGGACAGCCGTCGCCCGCTGATCTCCACGCCCGAAGGGTTTCGCGAGGCCCAGGGCGAGTTCCCGGAGGTGCAGGTCCGTGGAGCACAGGTTGTGCTGACCGCGGTGCTCTACGACGAAGCGGACCCGCCCGATGCTGGAGCATTTGCGGTCAAGGGCTGGCGGAGCAAGATCGATGCGGGCGGCCCGATCATGTGGGTCCTGCTGGTGATCGGGGCGGTTGCCGGCCTCATCGTTGTCGAGCGCACGGCAGGCCTGCTGTGGGCGGGCGGACGCTGGCGCTTCGAAGAGCGGCGGTTTGCGGCGGCGGTTCGCGAGGCCCACACCAACTCGCTGCTGCACGTGCAGGGATGGATCGCCAAGCCGCTGGTGATCGCGGCCGCGGCTCGCTGCCCCTCGTGCTCGGTCACCGTCGACGTCGATGTTGAGGAACGCGCGACCCAGGCGCTGATGGTCATGCGAGAGCAGCTCCAGCGTCGCCTCTCCCTGGTCAGCGTGGCAGCCGGCGTTGCGCCGCTGCTGGGTCTGCTGGGCACGGTCACCGGCATGATTCACACCTTCTCGGTCGTGACCGACACCGGAACCGCCGAGCCGCAGCTTCTCGCCGCCGGCATCTCGGAGGCGCTGCTCACCACGCAGTTCGGACTCGCGGTCGCCATCCCGGCCTACCTCGCGCATGCCCTGCTCAGCCGCGGTGCACGCCGCATTCTGTCCTCCGCCGAGCAGTCGGTGTTGGCGTACCTGCACGGCGGCGACGGGCACGGGCACGAGCACCACGCCGGTGGCCACCACCACGGTCACGGTCACGGTCACGGCCACGACCACGATCACGACCACGATCACGATCACGAGGACCACGATGGTCACGGTGGCTGAGCTTCGGGCGCTGCTCGAAGCGGGAGGGTGGGTGAGCCTTCCGCTGGTGGCCACCAGTTTCACGCTGTGGTTTGTCGCCACGCTGCGCCTGATCACCTTGCGCCGGGGGTTTCGCGGCGAGGTGAAGGCGGCGGTCGATCAAGCCCTGCGTCGCCCGCTGCAGATCGAGGCCGAGGGGGCCGTGGGTCGCTACCTGTCCGGCGCGCTGGGTGCCCTGGAGCGTTCGGGGACCTGCCAGCACCACGTTGAGCGCTTCCTCGAGATCGAGCGCGAACGCGTCACCGATCTGGGCACGCTCTTGATGGGCCTGGTCACGATCGCTCCGCTGCTGGGGCTGCTCGGCACGGTCAGCGGAATGATCGAGACCTTCTCCTCCATGCAGGGCACCACCTTAAACCACGCGACCGAGCAAACCGTCGCCGGTGGCATCTCGGTGGCGCTGATCAGCACACAGCTTGGGCTGATGGTCGGCGTACCGGGCTTGGCCGCGGCCAGGCTTCTCGCACGCCTTGAGGCCAAGCGGATTCGTGAGCTGCTGCAGGCCCACAGCGTGCTGGTGCAGCTGCGGAAGGTGCCGCTGTGAAGATCGGTCAGCTCAGCAACGAGGTCACCGAGGGCGCCGAACTCAACATCACGCCGCTCATCGACATCGTCTTCATCCTGCTGATCTTCTTCGTCGTCACGACCACGTTCGTGCACGAGCTGGGCCTTCCGATCGAGCGGCCCGACTCCACCACGGCGACCGAGCAGCCCCACGATGTGGTGCGGGTGGCGGTGAGTCAGCAAGGTGAGGTTACGGTCGACGCGCAGCCGACCAGCCCTTGGAGGGTCGAGGCCGAGGTGCGGGCCCGACTTCGCGAACACGACGATGCTTCGGTCATCGTCATCGCGGACAAAGGGGCGACCGCCGAAGCCATCGTGGATGCGATCGATGCGTGTCGCCGTGCAGGTGCGCAGGGCGTGGCGCTTGGGGTGGAGGACGGCAGCTCGTGAGCCACGTGGCGCTGCAGGTGGTGCGGTGGACCGGCGCGTTTGTGGTCGCGGTCTCCATGACGGCCGGGTCCCTCGCCCTGGTGGCGTGGATGAACGACGACCCCTCGCCCACGCCCCACGAGGTGGATCACACCGGCCCCCGCACGATTCCCCTCGCGGCTTTGCCTCCCCCTCCAACGCCGAGCCCGGAGCGTTCCTTCGACGCCGCGCCGGCCGAGGCGACCGCGCGTGCCCCCGCACCCAGCATCGCGCCTCCCGCTCCCGCGCCGGCTCAGATCGCAGGCCTCGCCCCAAGCGCTGGCCCCGGAGGCATGCCCTTGGGTCGTGTGGGCGGGAGCCTGCCGTCGATGGGCACGCTGCCGGGCTCTGGACTGGCGCAGGTTGCCCAGGACACGCAAACCACGCCAGCGCGACCTCGCAGCCGTCCCAAGCCGCAATACCCTCGGATCGCCCAGCGCCAAGGCATCGAGGGCTTCGTCACGCTTCGCCTGCGGATCGACGCCTCGGGCCGGGTGCAAGACGCCGTCGTTGTGAAGTCCGAGCCCGGCGGGGTGTTTGACGACGCCGCGCTTGCCACTGCACGCGGCTATCGATTCACGCCGGCCCGCCGCGCAGGCGAGCCGATCGAGGCCACCCTCGAACAAACGATCCGCTTCGAGCTGCAGCAATGAACGTGTTTGTCCTGCTCCTGCTGCTCTCGTGGGCGCCGATGTCCCCCGCAGACATCGAGCGTTCGATCGATGATGGGGATCTGGCGAAGGCGAAGGCCGCGATGGCGGACGCCGAGCTCTCTGCGGTGGCTCGGGCGACCCTGCAAGGGCGACTCGCGCTGGCGCAAGGGCGCCCGGCCCAGGCCGCGAAATACCTGCAGCAGGCGGTCCGGCTGGCCCCCGATCACGCGCCGTTGCGACTCCTGTGGGCGCACGCGCTCCTGCGGGCGGGCAAGCCCGGCGAGGTCAGGGCTGCGCTCGGGAGTCTGGACACCAAGGAGCCCGCTGTCGCCCGGGTGCGCGCCGCAGCCGAAGAAGCCAACGGCCAGCCTGAGGCCGCCTATTCCACACTTGAGGCCGCCTCGCGTGCGCACCCGGGCGAGGTCGAGCTGACGCATCAGCTGGTGCTCTTGTGCGCGCGCGAAGGCCTGCTCGAGCCGACGCGGGCGTGGATCGAGACGCTCACGCCGCGGCAGTTGGGGCGCGTGATGGCTCTTGCTGTGCTGCAGGAGATCCGAAGCGACGCCCACGCGCTTCCGCTCGCACGCCAGCTCGCCAGCGCGTTTCCCGAGGATGCGCAGGTGCAGGCGCAGCTGGGTTGGGTCGCAAGCTCGGCCGGCGCCACCGCGGAGGCCTCGCGGGCGTTCGCACGGGCGGTGATGCTCGGGGCGGATGAGGCCTACGCCGCCGCCGAACATGCGCGGGCGGCAGGCCAGTACGGCGAAGCTCTTCGACTCAATGCGCGCGTGGGCGAGGCCACCAAGCGAGCCGAGCAGCGCTTCGACATCCTGTTCGAGTCCGGCAAGCTCGCGCAGGCCATCGCGGCAGCCGAGGCGCTTCGTCTGTCCGCGCGCCGTCGCTACAACCTGGCCTATGCCCACTATGCTCTCGCACAGTTCGCCGAGGCCTCCGAGGAGGCGCGCGCGCTGAGCGGGACGGACTACGCGGCGCGGGCTCAGACCCTGCTGCGTGCGATGGGACGCTAAGCATGGCGGCGTGGTGGATGCTGGCAGCGCTCGCGGCGGGACCCTGCGAGGAGAGCATCGCGGGTCGGGTCGTCGACGAAAATACCGGGGCGATGCTTCCACGGGTCGTGGTCACGGCGGGAGAGCGAGAGGTGAGCACCGACGAAGACGGAGCGTTCGTGCTCACCGCGGTGTGCCCTGGCCGCGTTGAGGTCACCGCATCGCGAGCCGACTATGCCAGTCGCACGCAGCGCGTGGAGGTCCCCGCCCGCGAACCGGTCAGCCTCGTGCTTCGGCCCCGCGAGGTCGATGTGCTCGACGACGTGGTGGTCGTGGCCCCCGCGCCCAAGAGCCTGGATACGACCGCCAACGATGCGCTGAGCGACGAGGAACTCGATGACCTGCGCGGACGTGGACTGGCCGATGCCTTGGCTTCGATCTCCGGAGTGACGGTGTTGCGGGGACCCGGCGGGGGGATGGGCAAGCCGATCATTCGGGGGCAGGTCGGCCGCCGCAACCTGATCCTCTACGACCGCGTTCGACACGAGAGCCAGAAGTGGGGCCTCGAACACGCGCCCGAGATCGATCCGTTTGGGGCCGACACGATCACGGTCATCAAGGGCGCGGGCGGCATCCGCTATGGCCCTGACGCGGTGGGCGGTGTGGTGCTGGTCGACCCCCCGCCGTTGCCCTCGGACCCCGGGGTCAGCGGCGAAGTCCACCTCGTTGGTGCGACGAACGAGCGCCGGGGCACCGTGGCGGCGCGGGTTCAGGGCGCGCATCGTGCCCTGCCGGGTTTCGCGTGGCGGGCCGAGGGCAACGTGTCCCGCGGGGGCGCGTCGATGACCCCGGAGTACCCGCTCGACAACACGGGCACTCGCATCTGGAACGCCGGAGGTTCGCTCGGCTACGAGCGCCGCGGGTTTTCGCTGCAGACGACCTACCGTCACTACGCGATGCGGTCCGGCATCTTCACCGGGCTGCGGGCGGAGACGGTGGAGGACTTCGACGCCGCGCTCGGGTTGGGTCGCCCGCAGGGGGCGGCGGACTACCGCCGCGACTACGAGATCGAACGCCCCTTCCAAGAGGTCTCGCACGACCTCGCGATCGTCCGCGGGCGAGCCCCGCTGGGCAAGGCGGGAACGCTCGTGGCCACCTATGCGCTGCAGAACAACGACCGCGACGAATACGACGTGGTTCGGCAGAACATCAGCGGACCGCAGCTCGAGCTCGAGCTTCGCACGCACTCGGCGGACCTGGTGTTCGAGCAGAGTCCGGTCGCTTTGGGCAGCGCGGCGTTGCTTGAGGGAGAGGTGGGTGCGGGGTTTGTGAACCGCCGCAACCGCTACGACGGCAGCGACCCGGGGTTCTTGCCCGACTACGAGGAGCAGGCGGGCGGGGTGTTTGCTTTGGAGCGCATCGTCTGGGATCGGGTGGAGCTGGAGGGCGGCGCGCGCTACGACGGCATGGCGCGAAGCTCCACCCTCGACGACCGCACCTTCCTGCCGTTTCGCGCGCAGGATCGCCTGCCCAGCGACTGCACCGAAAACGATGACGGTGCGGTTTGCAGCACCCCCTTTCACGCAGCGTCGGGTTCGCTCGGTATCGCGGTGCGCCCGGTCGCGGTCGTGCCCGAGCTGGTCACCTCGCTCGACCTCTCCACGGCGGTTCGGTTTTCGGGCAGCGACGAGCGGTTCATCAAGGGCGCCGCGCCATCGTTTCCGGTGTTCTCCAACGGGGACGGAACCCTGCAACCCGAGCGCACCTGGACCGGCAGCCTCACCGCCGGCTACGCCAACGACTGGGCGTTCGCCGAGGCATCCGGGTTCAGCAGCTTCATCGACGACTACATCTACTTTGCATTTGCGCCCCAGCAGAACGCCGACCCGAGCGCGCCGGGCTTCAGCGACTGCGCACCGCTGCAGTGCGGGGTTCAGGGGGCGTTCCCGCTGTTCGCCCCCGAGGCGGTCGACGCCTTGTTCTACGGAGGCGAGGTGGAGGGCGCGATTGCGCCGCCACGGTGGCCGGTCCGCTTCGACGCCCGTGCGTCCTGGGTACGGGGGCAGCAGCTCGAAGGGGGCGAGCCGCTCACGTTCGTGCCGCCGGGTCACTACGACCTCGGGGTGACGTACGCGTGGCCCGATCTCGGGATCTCCGAGGGTGGACACGTGGGTGTGCGCGGGTCGTTTGTGGATCGTCAACGACACTTTGACCAGGACGCGGATCTCACCACGCCGCCGCCGGCGTACTTCGTGCTGGGTGCCGACGCCGGCGTCGCGGTCCCAATCGGCGGGCAGCGCATGACGTTCTCGCTGACGGGACGCAACCTCACCAACGCCCGCTATCGCGACTACACCAGCCTGCTTCGTTACTACGCGAACGAGCCGGGCTGGGATCTCCTGCTGCGGGTCTCGCTGGACTTCGGGTAGGGTCAGTCCGCGCGCAGGCGAGCCAACGCCCATCGCATCGCCTCTTCTTCGGTGTCGACCACGACGTGCTGTGCGCCCAGAGGCTGAATCGCGAGGATGCCTCGAAGGACCCCCCGCATCACCGGCGAGGGCAAGTGAAACGCCAACCCTCGGCTCAGGGAGGCGTAGAGTTCGCGGTGTTCCTTCATCCAGCCTGCTTGCATCCGGACCTGGCGCGGACTCGGCATGCGAGACCCGGGGTGGGTCGTGTAGACCGCTGCGTACGGCACACCGCGCTCGACCAGTTCGGTGTAGCGCTCAAGGTACTCCTGAAACCCCTGCTCGCTTGGGCGTCCCTGGTAGCGAACGACGATGATGTCCCCGCAGAGTTCAACCTCGACCCGATCCGACATTCACGCGCGACGATAGCCTGCTCCACGCCGTTGCGGGGGGGGGGTCGGCGCTTGGCGGGAGAGAGGAGCCTCCCGGGACCCGCGGAGGGAGGCGAGGAACCCGGCGGCGGCCGAGCGGAAGGGCAGACACCCCCGTCCCAAATGAACGCTTTCGTGGACGCGGGACTTCGTCGTCGAACACCAGGGCCTGTTTCGCCTATGAGGCACAGTGCGCTATCCGGGGGCTGCGTAATGCGAGGGCTCGAGATCCTCCTGGTAAGCCGTGTCGGGGTGGTCTGTGCGCGCTGATTGCTCTTGACGGTCCAGGGAGGGCCCGCCTAGGGTAAGGGAGCGTGCAGCCACTTGAGGCCATGTGCAGACGGATCGCACAGACGCTTGCTGCCGATACCGCGCGAGGCACGGCCGTCGCGGGACGCCAAGCGGCCGCGGTGGGACTGGCGCGGAGCCTCCCCCTCACGCACCGCACGGTGACCAGCGGTGGGCCGACGTTGCCGCAAATTCTGGAGCGCAAGTCGCTGATCGCCGGCACGCCATGCACAGATCGGGAGGTTGCGTGCGGGATCGGTCGCGCCGTCTACTTCTTCTTGGGCTGTGCTGCCTACCCGGATGGTGCGGTTACGTTTCTGGTAGCCCAGGACGTCCTCCTGCGGCTGGAGGGGTCGTACTCGCCCTTCGACAGCGGATCCCTGTCGGACTACGCCCGCCCAAGCGATCCCGCGGCGCCCTGGGAAGATGCCGACAAGCACGCGTTTCTCGCGTTGCATCTGGGCGCAGGCGCGGACGCCGTGTCATTCTGTGGCGAGTACGTGGCCACTCACTTTCACGATCCGGCCGACTACGTTCAGCGCGGCCAGCACAGTCTCCCCGATTTTCCCGCGTACCACGGCTTGGTGAGCGCGACCGAGGATCGGCGCGCGTGGTCGATCGATGTGCGGCTGCACGCTGACCTCGAACTGAGCGACGAGAACACGGAGGCGATCGTGATCGGAAACGGCGACCTCCTCGTGGATTTCGACGACGATTTGGTGGACAAGGTGGTGGTCGCGGAAGACGAGGGCTCGATCACATCGATGATCCAGAAGATGATCCTCGGGAGGGTCTCGGCATGAGCGGGTCGGTCTTGATCGAAGGTTGTCATGTCATCGCTGCGGTGACCCCTCCGACCTCCAAGGCAGTGTTCAACCGAGCGCAACTGATCGTACGCGGTGGCGACGGGACGATCGTTCGGGTGCAGACCTACACCAGCGAGGGCCGGGCACAGGGGCCTGAGTTGACTGAGAAGGACGTCGACGGCCTCATCGCCGTTGGGCAGGCCACCGAGTTGCCGGGGGCGATCCCGCTGCGCTCCGGTGCTTTCCTTTGGGTACTGCGACGCGACCTCCCACGACGCGATGCCGCGCTGTCAACTCTGCGCTCCAGCGGCCTTCTCGTTGGCGCGCCGCTCGATGGCCCGCAGGACGCCAAGCTATGCGTCGTGGACGAGGGACAGTCGAAGGCCTCGGAGTTGCGCGACCGGTGGCGTGATGAAGCGATGGAGTCCGCACGAAAGCACGCGCGCCAGGGAGCTTGGGCTGAGGCGAGCGTTGACGCCGAGGTTGCACAGGCGGTTTCGCGTGGTCTAGACCCCGACGTGCTCGCGATGCAGTGCGCTGCATACGAGGGCTGTGGCCGAACCAAGCGGGCGACTGGGTTGTTGGTGATGGCTCGGAACTCGCGGGGGGAGGACTTCGCGGCGGGCGTGGTGCGGGAAATCGCCAGTGTGCGGAACAGCAGCGCTCGTCCCGAGAACGCGAAGCCCCGGGGGAGTTCTCCGCTGCGCCACGCGCTTTCCCAGGGGCGTTTCGCGGCACTGGACGTCGGCAAACCCATGTCTGCCCGACTCGCGACCCCTGCCGCTGCCTAGCCAGCCATGCCCGCGTCGGAACCCCACGCCGCGTTGATCGAGCGAGCTTGCCCGTTCATCACATTCTACTCGTTCAAGGGCGGGGTCGGTCGAAGCATGGCGCTGATCAACGTCGCCGGCATTCTCGCCGCGCGGGGTTTTCGCGTGTTGGTCGTCGACATGGACCTGGAAGCCCCCGGGCTCTCGTTCTTGGCCGACCCCAACGCAGGAGAGGGTGGTGAGTCCTCGCAGCCCGGATTCGTGGACTTTCTTCTCGACGCCGTCGACCGCGGTGTCGAGGCTGATCTGTTTCGGCTTCCACCCGAAGAGGCGGTTCTTCGATACACCGCGCCCTACGAGCTTCCGGAGGGATTTCGTCGGACGGACGACGGCTCGTTGCGTATCATGCCCGCGGGGCGGCTCGACGCCGAGTACTCCGAACGCCTCAATCGCCTCAACCTGCCTGGCCTCTACAGCGAGGGTGACGGGTTAGCGCTGATCAAGACCTTCAAGCTCGCTGTCCAGGACTCACAGCAATTCGACTATGTCTTCATCGACAGCCGTACAGGGTTCTCCGATGAGTCGGGGATCTGCACTCGAGACTTGGCCGACTACCTAACGGTGGTCTCGGGGCTGAATAAGCAGAACGTTGAAGGCACGACGAACTTCCTCGCAACCTTGCGGAAGTCGGTGGATGAGCGCAAGCCGCTGCAGGTCATCCTCAGTCCGATTCCGAACGGTGAGGATGCGCTGGTGGACGCGCGGGAGAAGGTGGCGCAGGCTGCGTTTAGTGAGGCGTGGGGGGAGCCGGTGGTTACCGACCTGCAGATTCCCTATCACCCGCAGTTGGCGCTCACGGAAGAACCGCATAGCTTTCGGCGACGGCGAGGGTATCTGTTTGACGCTTACAACCGGATCGAGCGCAGTCTGCTGCGACTCGTCGGTAGGGCCTTCGAGTCTGCCTTGGACGAGGCCCTCGAAGCGTTCAGGGAGAAAGACTATACGAACGCACTCTCCCTCTTTCGTGAGGCCGGTAGGCGAGCGGATATTGACGACTGGGGCGAGCAGGCTCTTGGGCGAGTGGATCTAGCCCTCTTGGTCGGCCCCGCCGCGGATGCGGTGTGTGAGTTCCTCTTCAGCCAAATCGCAGTGAACCATCGCCCGCTACACGTAGCCAGGATCGGCGTCTCCGCGAAGTCCGCGTGGTTCAGGAGAAAAGACGCACAAATGGCGGATGGGTTGTACCAACGGGCGCTTCAGCTTGACCCGAGACACCCCATTACTCTCGACAACTACGCCACCTTCCTGCACGATGCGAAGAAGGATGTTGAGTCCGCGGTCACGATGTATCAACGTGCACTGGAGGCCAACCCCAAACACGCGGAGATCCTCGGTAACTACGCTCGGGCTCTTCTGAGCTCCGGCGGCGTGACCGAAGGACTCGAGGTCGCTCGTCGGAGCCTGGGCGAAATCTCTGTAGCCAACCGCCCGAGTGCAATCGATGCGGAGTGCTGGATGTATGTCTACTGCTGCGACGACCTCGAACGCCAGCCCGACGCGCTCCGACGGCTCCGAGCGCTCATCGAAGTCGACTCCGTGCGGACCGATGAATGGGACTTCTCCGGAGTCATCGAACGGGCGGTCGCCTTGGAGCATCCAGAGGCGGCTTGGCTGCCTAAGCTCGCGGAGGTCCTGGGCGGTCGTCAGGCTCCCGATCACTTGGACGAGTGGGACGCGTGGCGACTCGCGGGTGGCACCGGGCCTCTCCCACACTCGCAGTAGCCGCTTGGTCTGGCAGCGGTGGTTCACCGGTTCACCGCGACCTTGAGTTCTCCGTTTGCCGGACGGAGACAGGGAGACCGGGACGGGGTTGGAACCTCGTAACCGGCCTGAGCCCCACCCACACCGCAGTACATGGACCCCTCGACCGGCGGCTCCTGAGGACCACGGACGTGTCCGGATGCGAGTGGATGTGGCCACGCGCAGAGGCGTTCAGTGTGCGGTGCCGCGCCCAGCCGCTATGATTCGGGTCCAGGGACGTTCTCCCGGATCGAAGGAAACAATGCGCATGTTCGAGAAGCTCCAGTCTCTGGCGAAGCGGCGCCAAGCCCTCGCCGCGGCAGCGATTGCCGTTACAGCCACCGTAGTGGCCGCGACGCACGCACCCGCCGATGAGGGTCTTGCCGCCGCCGACATCACCCCGGAATTCGTCGCTGAGACGGCCGCCGAGTTGGGCATCGCCCCCTCGGATTGGACCACCGGAGCGATGCTCCTGGACTTCGTCGAGCCCGACGACGGCGAAGGCGGCTCCGAAGAAGAGATCGCTGCACTCGTGGCGCAGCTCAATGCGATGCCGGGTGTCCATGTGGAGCCGGCAGGTTTCTACAGCGAGTCCGAGCACCTTTACCGGTTGTCTGCGTCGGCTTCCACGTGGGATCGCATCGACGACGAGCTTCTCGCCAACGACCTTCTCGAGCTCGCAGAGCCCGAGATCCTCTACGCGCTGCCCAAGACCGCAGCCGCGGTCGCGGATTACGTGCCCCAAAAAGGCGAGCGCGTTCAGGTCAACGACCCGCTGTTCAAGCTGCAGTGGCACATGGAGCAGATCCACGCGCCCGAGGCCTGGACCAGCCAGCGCGGTGACGGGGTCATCGTGGCGGTCATCGACACCGGGGTCGCTTGGAAGGACGCGCCGGGTGTTCGTCAGCTCCCCGACCTCGCGCAAACCAAGTTCACCAAAGGCGAGAGCTTCATCAGCGGCAGCCTTCCCGATGGCCTCGACGACCACGCGCACGGCAGCCACGTCGCGGGCACCATCGCGCAAAGCACCAACAACGGCATCGGGACCGCGGGCGTGGCCTACGAGTCCACCATCATGCCGCTCAAGGTGCTCTCGGGCGACGGGCGCGGCAGCGTGCCGGGCATCGGCAACGCCATTCGGTATGCGGCAGACAATGGGGCGCAGGTGATCAACATGAGCCTCGGCAGTCCGCTGCCTTCGCGGGTGCTGGCAAAGGCCATCGAGTACGCGCACAGCAAGGGCGTCACCACGGTGTGTGCCGCGGGCAACGAGTCGCGCAGCCGGGTGGGGTACCCCGCTGCCAACAAGTACTCGATCGCGGTCTCGGCCACGAACTTCGATCGCGGGCTGACCTTCTACTCCAACTGGGGCAACGACATCGACGTCGCCGCACCCGGTGGTGACACCCGCAGCGACAAGAACGGCGACGGTCATCCCGACGGCGTGCTGCAAAACACCATCAAGATCCAGAAGCCGATGGAGAACGACTACCTCTGGTTCCAGGGGACGTCGATGGCATCGCCGCACGCAGCCGGCGTGGCTGCACTCATCGTGGGTGAGGGCATCACCAACCCCGACGAGGTCGAGCGCATCATGAAAGAAACCGCCGTCCATCCGGACGGTAAGAAGTGGGACAAGAAGTTCGGCGCCGGCATCATCGACGCCCAGGCGGCTGTCTCCAACGCACACGCCGACTACGCGCCCGAGCGCGGCGGTCTCGCGTTCTTGTTCGGCCTGTTCGCACTGGGCGGCATCGGCTTGGCCAGCGCTGGTGGCCGCAGCAAGTTGTTCGGCCTGCTGGGCCTCGGCGCCGCTGCGGCGGTCGCCTCCGGAGCGTTCGGCTTCGCACCCCTGGCCTACGGCTTGGCTGGGTTCACCGGCGCCTTCGGCTCGGCGGTATGGATGAGCGCGGCCCTGCCCTTCGCGGCTGCACTCATCGGGTTGAGCTACAAGCCCGCGCGCCCAGTGCTCGCCGGACTGGCGCTCGGCTACGCAGCCATGCTCGCCCACGGCGCGCTCGTGCTGCCCACGCTGCTCAGCGGCGTGCCCGGTGGTGAGTTCGCGGATCGACTGTGGCTCGCCGGAAACGCGATCGCAGCCCTGTGGCTCGCGAGCCGGATCAGCCGGAAGTAAGCGCGGGCGCGCAGGCGCCTGAAGGAAAGGGGGGTCCGCAGAGGGCTCCCCTTTTTTGGTGGTTGGCCGTGGTATTTCAGCTCGCGATGGTCGCCCCGCTCCGTCATCGCCGCTTCGATCTCATGCTCGTCGCGTGGTTCGTCGTGTTCGCGTTCACGTCGTTGGTGATGGAGATGTACATCACCTTCGGTGTCGATCTCGCCTCTGCGACAGACCCGTTCGGGCGGGTGTGGTTTTGGTACGCGAACTCGTTCGACCCGATCTTTCTCGACCCGCCGTACTTCCTGTGGCTGATGTGCACCTTCGATGGCTTCGTGTTCGGGCCGTTCTACCTGGTGCTCATCGCGGCGTTTGTGCGCGGGTGGAACTGGATCCGACTACCGGCGATCATCTACGTGAGCGCGATCGTCTACTCGACGGCGATCTACTTCGGCGTTGAGTTTGGCGAGGAGGCGCACCGCGCAGACTTGCCGATGGTGCTGCTGATCAACATCCCGTACACGCTGGTTCCGGTGATCCTGCTCGGGCGCGTGTGGGGTGCGGATGTGTTTGGGACCGGTAGGGAATAAGCGGCAGCATCCCTGGCGCCTAGGCAGGTAAGCTCGCCTCCGATGATGAAGAGAGCTGAACTCCCACCTGGCTTCAGAGCGTGGGCTTGCTTCGCGGTCTTCGACCAGGGCGGCCCGGACGGTGAAACGCTGCTCCCCCTCGCGGTCGTTTTCGCCGACGAAGCCCCGTCCCGCGAAACCCTGGAGGAGACCATTAGCCAAGAGCTTCCGGATGGAAGGTGGACCTACGAGGTTGAGCCGGTGTCCGCGCTCGGACGGTGCGAGATGCTGAAGTTCAGCTAAGTGTCGCCCGGCGAATCCCCCGGAGACCATCACCGCTTTGGAAAGCTCAGGTCGGCCTCGCTCAATGCCGACTCGATCCGGCTCCTGACGCGCCCGCAATCCTGCTCACCGCGTCCGCCTTCGTCCATCCAGTGCTGCACTCGGTGCCAGAACCCGCGGTAGGGTGCGCGGATGCTTAGAGGAACACGATGCGGAAGCGTGCATGTGCTTGGCGTTCTCGCCCTCGCGCTGGGGGCCTGTGGCGATGACAGCGGTGGCGGGGACACGGACGCGGCGGGCACGGGCAGCTCGTCGGGGATGACGGCCGGTTCGACGACGGCGCCTTTGGGCAGCAGTGGGTCCGGGGGGTCCGGGGAGAGCACGACGATGCCGGCGTCCTCGACGACGGGTGCTTCGACGACCAGCGACCCGACCTCGGGCGATTCCTCCTCGACCGGTCCCCAAGCAACCTGCGACAGCATCTCCGAGTTCGTCGCGGGCACGACAACCTGCCGAGCCGAAGAGTCTCGCTGCACGCTCAGCGTTCCTGCGGCCACGAGTTGCGCGGAGGTCTGCGACGCGCTTGGACAAACGTGCCTGCGCGCCTACGAGGAGTCGGAGACCTGCTTGGCGGCGGTCTACAACGAGTCGCTGGGCTGCGATGCGGTACCGACCGAGCCGAGCTTCTGCCAGTGCGGCGATCCGACGATTCAGTATCCGCAGGCGCAGGTGGTGACGATCGGCGACTCGACCATGGACAACACCGGCCAGCCCGGTGAGGCGGGGTGGGGCAACCAGTTCCCGCCGTTTGGCGTGATGCCCGAGAACCTGCACAACCGGGGCTCGAGTGGTGCGAGCAGCCTCGACTTCGAGACCCGGTCCAACTGGCCCTCGGCGCAGGCGCTGCTGGGACCGGACGTGTACCTGTTCATTCAGTTTGGGCACAACGACGCCTCGGACGACCCCAACCGCCACACCGAGCCGGGGGAGCCGCCTGAGTTCGAGGGCACGTATCCAGACCGGTTGTTGTTCTACGCCGACGCCGCGCGAGCTGTCGGAGCCACGCCGGTCATCCTCACCTCACTGGGCCGGATGCTGTTCAACGAGGACGGCACCACCCGGGACTCCCACGGGAACTATCCGCCCAGCGCTCGCAAGTTTGCACAAGACGAAGGGCTGATCATGCTCGACGCCAACCGGGCCAGCCGCGGCGACTACGAGCAGCTGGGACAAGAGCAGACGCTCGCGATGTACTCGTTCGATGAGCCCACCCACTTCACGCCCGAGGGCGCCACGCGCATGGCCGAGCTGACGGTACGCCTGGCGTGTATCGAGAGCGAGGCGCTGTGCGCCCTGTTCTTGCCGCTGGACTGACGGGCCGCGCGTTACTCGAGCTCGCCCATCCAGAAGTCGAGCGTGGGCCCGCTGATGTCGTGCGCGCAGTGGGTCGCGCCGGGGTGCACGAGCTGGCCGGTCATGAAGCCCAGCTCGGTATACTCGGCGTAGCTGTCGGCAGAGGGCTGGGCGAGGAAGTCCTGGTCGCCGTAGTTCATGTACAGCGAGTTGAGCGCGACGGTCTCGGGGCTGTTCTCGGGGTCCCACTGCCGGCCAAACGACACGCCCGAGCCGCCGCAGTTGGCCACGAAGATGCCCGGGACGCGGTGGCCGGCCACGGGAATGTAGGAGCTGGTGGTGAACCACGAGCCGCCCGAAACACCCCAGTACAGCGCACGCGCTTCGACGACGTCGTAGGCGTCGACAAACGCCTCGAGCGTCGTGGCGACCATGTCGGCGTGCACGGGCTGCGCGGCGCCAAACGAGGGGACCGTCTCTCCTTCATAGCTCGCCGGGGAGCGCACGCCGATGACCAGATAGTCCTGCGGAATGGCCCAGTCGAGGATGTCCTGACTGAAGCCCCAGTTCTCGGTGTAGTCGGCTCCGCCGTCGCCGTGCATGAACACCACCAAGCGCTGCGCTGGTGCGGGCTCGTCCAGGGGGAAGAACTTCACCTCGACGCCTTCGATCGTCGCGCGGCACCCCTGACGTCCGGCGTGCTCGAACGGGTCGTCGTTCCCCAAGCGCCGCTTTTGCTGAAGGTCACTCCGCACCACATCGACACACCCGGCGTTCGCGAGCGCGTTCAGCCGCGGTGTTATCGGGCGCAGCAGATCGTGACCGGACCGGTCGGTTCCACGCTGCCGCTCAAGGGCGCGGTGCCGGTGCCTCCGCAGGTGACCGTGGATGATCCGGGCTCGTAGGTCGCGGCCGCGATGTCGGCGTTTCCGGTCATCTCACAGTCGGAGTTGGTCGCCGAGACGCCGTTGCCACAGGCCTGCGTTTGCAGCGTGATGCTGGAGTCGCACAGGCCCTCGGGGGTACCGCAGTCGCAGGCGCCGCAGGTGCGCTGGTCGTCCGATCCGCTGAAGCCCAGGATGAGCTCGGGGTAGCCGTCCGGACACTCGTGCTCGCCCGCCTGCCACACGCAGACGTCGGTGTTGTCGGCGATGCAAAGGCCGCCGTCCTCGCACATGCTGGGCTCGGCCGTGGGGGCGCACAGCTGGACCGAGTCCGCGAAGCCGCCCTCGTTGAAGCTCCCGACGCCATCGCAGGTTCCCGATTCGATCAACACGGGACCGATCGTCACGAAGTCCATCGACAGCGCCGACGTGGCGCCTTCGTCATCGAGCTCGGCCGGGAAGGGTCCCTCGATGGGGGTGCACGCCGTGGTGCCGATGTCGACGGTGAAGTCGGGCGCTCCGCCGCAGCCTCCCTCGCCCCAAACCTGCACCTCCACCGTGTCCGCGCAGGCGGCATCGATCGGCTGGCAGTCGCAGGTGCACGCGGTCTCGCCCGGGTCGAAGTCCGTGAAGAAGGCGCCAGCCGGGTCCGCGAAACCGCCGTTGCAGTCGATCGCGTTGTCGCCGGCTTTGACCGGACCCGTCCACCCTCCGGGAATCGCCGCCGCACACGTACCCGTGCATTGGTTCGTGTCGTTGGTGGTGCCAGGTGGCCCGTCGCTGGTTTCGCTTGAGACCACCCCGTCCGTCGTGCCTGCGCTGCCCGAGCTCGCCGGGTCTACACCGGAGCTGCTTGTCGGTTCACCCGAGGAGCTGCCGCCGTTCCCCGAGTCCGCGGACCCATCGTCGCCGCAGGCCGAACCAAGGAGCAACATGGCGAGACAGGTTCCCCAACGCTTCACCCGGAGACCGTACGCGAACGAGAGCCCGACAAACAAAGATTAGTCGAGGCCCAGCCGGGCTTTCATCGCCGAGAGCTCATCGTCCAGGGCACTCTCCTGAGCCCGGGCCTGGTCCTTGAGACGCTGGGCTCGAGCCTCCCGCTGCTGCTTGCGTTCCGCCTCCGCCTTGGCCTCCGCCTCGACGCGTTCGGCTTCGGCTTTTGCTTCCGCCTTGGCGAGCTTGGCCTTCTCGCGCGGGCTGAGGTTGGGTTCGAGTGTCCGCGCGAAGTCCATCACCTCCTCGCAGTCACTGCAGCAGAACGCAGTCGACTCGGTATCGAACAGGTCGACCACGACGTAGGCCGTGTACGTCTTCTCGACCGTGACCTCGATGAACGTCGTGTCGGCGTCGCACTCTGGACACCTCCTGCGTTCGCGTCGACCGTCCTTGACGCGGCGGATCTTTGACTTGCGCCCGAACCAAAGAAACATGTTCCGAGAATACGCCCCCTTCGGGTTCATCGTCTTCGTGCGGCTCGCACCTGGCTCATTCGTCGCTCTGGAGGGTAGGTCTCGCCGACGCGGCAGGTGCATCCGAGGTCTGGATTGCGCTTCACCGGGTGCCGATGCTAGGCGTGGGCGGTCTTGCTCGTCCTGAGTGTCGCGTCGTGGTCGGCATTCTCGCCCCCGGTTGAGTTGCGCTGGTCCGGGTCCTGCGAAACGGAGGCGGCGGTGGTGCTCGCAGCGGAAGCGGAGCTGGGGGAGTCCAGCGACGAGGCGCGTTGGGTCCCGGTCGATGTGCAGGTGGTGGTACGCGAGACCGAGGAGGCATTCGCCGCCGACGTCCTCCTCAGCACCGAATCAGGGGAGACCGCCCGCTCGCTGCAGGCTTCGACCTGCCAAGAGCTGCATCAGGCGGTCGGGTTGTTGATCGCGATTCACGTCGACCCCTACGGGGAGGATGTGGTGCCGGAGTCCGAGCCGCTCTCCGTTCCGGAGCCCGAGCCCGAGCCCGAGCCCGAGCCCGAGCCCGAGCCGCTTCCGGTCGTGCCCCAGCGGGTTGAGCCCACGAGCCCTCCGGAGCCGAGCCGCCTGCCCACGCCGCCGGGCTCGCCCGCGTTCGAACCCGAGCGTGGGGCCGCGTTGCTGCGGCTGGGTGTGGGCCTGACGATGGGTCTGCTTCCGCGCGCCGCCCCGTCGTTCGAGCTGATGGGGGGGTGGTCGCGAGGGCATCTGCGCCTGGCGGGTCACATCGACTATCTGCCCGCGCAGCGGGAGGAGGTCTCGGGCGGGACGATCTCCGTTCAGGCCTGGGCGGTCGGTGCCCAGGCGTGTGGGTTGTTGTTCGTGGGCGCGGTGACCGTGCCGCTGTGCGGAGGCTTGGCCGGGGGGGCGGTGCACGGGAGCGCGGCGGGGTTTGAGCAGACCGGCACGGATACGCGGGTGCAGGCGTTCGCTGTGGCCTCGGCGGGGGCCGACTGGGCGATCGCGCCCCGGTTTTCATTCTGGGCTCGGCTTGACGGTGGAGCCACCGTGGTGCGTCCGAGGTTCGAAATCCGGGGTCTAGGCACGGTGTATGCGGCACAAGCGTGGCGAGCCGCCGCGATGATCGGCGTCGGCTACGATTTTTTGTGACGGATCGCCCACGTTCGCTGCAACTCGGTCTGCATGGCGGTGTGGACCCACGGCGATGTGGCACGGTTGCCCGTGGCCACCCACCGGACGTTGTCGTTCGACGCGGTCTTCCGCGACGAGCATGATTTCGTCTGGCGGACGCTGCGGCACTACGGCGTTGTCGACGCGGGGCTGGACGACGCGACGCAGGATGTCTTTGTCGTCGTCCATCGGCGTCTTGCGGACTTCGACGGTCGCGCTCCGCTGCGCAGCTGGTTGATCGGGATTGCCCGCCGGGTCGCGTCGCGCCATCGATCGCGTGCGGCGGCCCAAGTACAACGGGAGGCGCCCTTGGGCTTCGTCGAGCCAACCTCGGCCGACCCGGGTCCGCACTCGCGAGCGATTCGCGTGGAGGCTGCCGACTTTGTGACGACGTTCTTGGACGGCCTGCCGCCCAAGCTGCGGGTTGTCTTTGAGCTGTGTGAGATCGAAGGCATGTCCGCCCCCGAGGTGGGGGAGGTACTGGGGATTCCCATCAACACCGTCTACTCTCGACTTCGGTTGGCACGGGCGCGCTTCGAGCACGCGCTTGAGCGCCGAAGGTTGCGGGAGAAAAGGAGCAACGCACGATGAGCTCGTCCCCACTTCCGCGCCTCTCCGATCAAGCTCAAGACGCGCTGGCGGCGTATCGCGAAGCGTCGCCCGGGTCGCAACGCCGGGCCGCAAATTTGCGGGCGGTCCACGAGCGGGTCCGTGCCGAGGCCTCTCCCCCGGCTGCGGCTGCGGCGGGGCTGCTGTGGCCACTGGGCTGGGGGATGGCATCGGCCGCGGCTGCGGCGGTTTTGGTGTGGGGTCTCGTCGAGGCTCGGTCCGTGGGCGAAGAGGCACCGCGGGCGCGGACGGAGGCACCGGCTGTCGTGGCTCTCGAAAAGCCGTCCCGGGCCGAGTCGCAGGTGGAATCGCCCCGCAGCCCCATCGCCCCCGAGGGGTCCGTCGAGTCTGCGGCGGTGCAGCGCCCGACAAAGCGCTCTGTCCGCGACGCCTCCGGAGCCTTCCGGTGTGGCGTCCATTCCAGCGGCATCCGATCTTCAGGAGGAGACACGCCGCCTCCGGGAGGTTCGGGCCTCGATGACGAAAGCTGCGTGGAGCCACGCCGCCCGAGAGCTCGACGCATACACCCTCGCATTTCCGAACGGGGCGCTTCGAGAGGATGCACAGGCCTACCGCATCATCGTGCGTTGTGAGCTGGGCGACCCCGCGCAGGCGCTGCGCCGGGCGTTTGCGAGTCGCTATCCCGCCTCGCCGCACGCCGTTCGTTTGGATGTCGCGTGCCAGGGGAAGAAAAAGTGAAGGGTCGTGCAGGAGCGTTGCAATGCGGGGGCATGAACTCCGCGAAGATTCTCTCGTGTGGACTGCTGCTGATCGGTAGCGGCTGCCTGACAGCACCTGGTGACCTCGGTGCCGTGGGGGAGAGCTCCGAGGGCGCCGAATCGCAGACGGACGCAGCAACGGAATCCTCCGGAGCCAGTGGCGAGATGCCCGACACTGGTACGACGGGCGGGGCCCTCACCGGGGGTGCTGAGTCTGGCGACGAGAGCACGGGAGAGCCCTCCGTTCCGCCCGAGTGCGAGGTCGGAGTTGGAGTTGGCCTGCAGCGTCGCCTCACCTCCACTCAGGTCGAAAACGCGATCGAAGACCTGTTCGACGTCTCCATCGAGGTCGAGTTCGACGACGAGTTGATTCCGTTCGAGTCCGCCGCGTCGCTCTCGCCCGAGGACGGCGCGTCGCTGGTCACGGCGGCCACCATCGTCGCCGGACAGTTCGAAGTGCCCGCATGCGAAGGTGACGAAGACGCCTGCGCGCAGGACTTCATCGACGCCTACGTTCCGCTGGTTCTGCGTGGAAACGCCAGCGTCGATGCGTTTACGCCGATCTACGACGAGGTCGGCGAGTACGAGGCCGGCATCCGTGCGGTCGTCGGAGCCATGATCACCCACCCCGCATTCATCGATGTCACCCCGACGGGGACGGACGCTGGAGGCGTGCTCACGCTCGATGCGAACTCGATGGCCACGCGCCTGGCGTTGCTGGCGTGGAACTCGGTGCCGGATGCTGTGCTGCTTGAGCTGGGCGAGGAGCTTACGCAGCCTGGTGCCATCGATGCGTACGTTGATTTGATGCTCACCGGCTTCCGCTACCGCCGGGCCCAGGCGGACCTGTATGCTGAGATGACCCGGGTCCAGTCGCTGCCGTCGACGGACCACTCTGCGGCTTTTGACGGGTGGTCCGCTTCGCTCGCCGCCTCGATGCTCGAAGAACAGCGACGTTTTGTGGTCGCGCAGGTGAGCGATGCCGACGCGTCCCTTGAGGACCTGTTGACGTCGAGCTCCACCTTTGTCAACGCTGAGCTCGCGGGGCTGTATGGCGGCGACCTTCAGACCCCCGCGCCGCTCGGAAACGGCTGGGCTCCGGGAGAACTGAACCCGACGCGGCGCGGAGGTCTGCTCACGCAGCTGGGCATGATCACGATCGGCTCGGCCAACCGCCCGGCAGAACTATACCAAGCCCCAATCTACCGAGGCGTTTCGGTTCTCTCTGCGTTTGGCTGCGCGGTCCCTCCGGCTCCCCCTGCGGGGGTGGACATCTCGCCCGTGGATGGACCCATCGAATCCAGAGAGGACTGGGAGGATCTCGTGAGTACCCCCGTTTGCGCGGCTTGCCACGACACCGTGGATCCGCTCGGGTTCGCCTTCGGCGACTACGACGGCGTTGGCCGATGGGACCCGCGCGGGGACGCAACGAATGCTGCGCATCCGTTGGTGGATGATGAGTTTGCCGACGCAGTCGAACTCGGTGCCTTGTTCGCAAGCGATTCCGAGGTGCTCGAATGCGTCGCGCAGCGCTACTACACCTTCGCACTTCGGCGTCCGCTCGAGGAAGCCGACGCGTGCGCGGTCCAAGAATACACCGAGGCCTTCGTACAGACCGGCGGCAACCTGCACGCCTTGATACGCAGCATCGCGACCTCGAGCGCGTTCTCCCTGGCTCGGCCGTAGCAGGCCGACATCAACCGGCTATCGGTTGAGCGTGGCCAAGTCGCGGCCCAGCTCTACGAGCAGGCCGCCCGAGTCCTGGACCACCGCCACGCTCTGCCCCAGACCTTTAACAATGAGGTCGAGGTGGAGCACGGTCTTCGGGTTCGTGATCGAGGAGGGCGCGCCCGCGATGAGCTGCTGGCCCGCGCTGACCAGTCCCTGCGTCTGCTGGACGAAGTTCGCCGTGCTGCCGCCGAGCACCATCGCGAGCTCGCGCGTCTCAACGAGCTGGCCTTCAACCGCGAGACCGGCTTCGCCCCCTTGCTCGACCGCGGCGTGGACCGCATCGCCCAGAGACATCTTCTCCTTGTAGTCGCTGCCAAGGGCAGCCTTGGCGGACAGCCGCAGGTGCTTGATCGATTCGCGCGTCTGGTACACAAAGCCGTGAAACTCGGCCGTGGACTTGAAGAATGCGTCATACGTGGGGACTCCGATCTGCACGTACGTGAAGCCGTCTTCACCGGATGCGCGTGCGTTGCCCACGAAGTCGAGGTTGGCGTTGCCTTCGTAGTCGGCCAAGCCCGGTGAGAGGTCCGCCAAGTGCACTTCACCCGGAGGCGGCGCCTCGACCAGCTTGGTGAGCAGCTCCTTGGTGGTGCCGCGGAGCTCCTTGAACGACGTGTCCATGGCCGCCTTCATCTCCTGCCAGTCGTCGAACTCCTCGGTGGTGGTCGTCGTCTGGCCGTCGACGGTCTTGGTCTTGGTGATCGTTCCGTGAAACTGGAACATCGAACAGCCGCTTAGGAGTAAGCCCGCCGTGAGTCCAAACATGCTGGTGGTGATTCGCATTCGAAGGTGGTGCCCCCGAAGGGGATGACGAGAGAAATGCCTCCAGGTTGCACAAAATGACCCGATGCGGGGGTCTGCCTTCTGCTTGGGCAAGAGTGCGTGTACCGAGGAAGGACGACCGCGATGGAGCAGCGCCAGCAACACGAGGTTCACCCCGGGCCGATGTCCACGGACTGCGGGAGGAGCGCGACTTGAGGTGTCGATCGGGGCCGGGTCGGCATTGAAAAGGCCGATCAATGGACTTGCCGGTGGTCGCGGCGTCGGGTACAAAGAAAAGGAAGTTGATTTTTGTTTTCAACTTCGACTGCCTCAATCCAGCTGGACGCCGCCATGATCGTTTGCCTCTGCAAGGGAATCTCCTGCCGGACCATCGACGCCGCGGTCGAGCGCGGCGCGCGGACGGTGGCAGGCATCGCAAGGGCCTGCCAGGCAGGGACTGGCTGCGGAATGTGCGTCGGACAGATCCGCGACCTCATCCGTCTGCGGACCGGTGATGCGGCCGAAGAAGTCGCTCCCGCCAGCCTGGATTGAGCTCGCGCCATTCCCGCGAAGTCGGCGGTGACGGTCGGTCGGGATCGCCGCAAGTTGAAAGCGATGCTCAGGATCGCTCCCTGGGTCAGGGCGTCGAATCGAACTCGACTTCGCCTTTCATGTCCGGATCCGTCCGCACCGTCGGATCCTGCGAAGCACGAAAACGCTGCTACGTTCGGCGCTCTATGAAGGGTAGCGACAAGGTCATCGAGCAGCTCAACGACGTTCTCACGGCGGAGCTGACGGCCATCAACCAGTATTTCATCCACGCCAAGATGTGTAAGGACTGGGGTTATCAGCGTCTTGCGGCGCATGTGCATCACGAGTCGATCGACGAGATGAAGCACGCGGACGAGATCATCGAGCGCATCTTGTTCCTGGAGGGTGTTCCCAACGTTCAGCGGTACGGGAAGATCACCGTTGGAGAGACGGTCAAGGAGCAGCTCGAGCTCGACCTGAAGATGGAGTACGACGCCGTCACGCGGTTCCGAAAAGCCATCAAGGTTGCCCGGGACGAAGAGGGGGACGAGACCAGCGGGCTGATGCTCGAGCGGATGCTGGCTTCGGAAGAAGAGCACGTCGACTGGCTCGAGACGCAGCTGGAGCTCATCAAGCAGCTCGGGCTCGAAAACTACCTCTCGCAGCAGATCGGCTGATCCCACCGGTGCCGGTTCAGATGGACATCCCCGTCGCCTGGGGAGAGATGGACGCCTTTGGCCACGTCAATAACGTGGTCTACCTGCGGTGGTTCGAGACCGGTCGCATGGCGTTCTTCTCTGAGGTCGGGGTGACCCTTCGGGACATCGATGGCGGGTGCGGTCCCATCTTGGCCCACACCAGCTGCGCGTTCCGTAAGCCGGTGACGTTCCCCGACACGGTCACCGTGCATACGTCGATCGAGCGCATCGGCACCAAGAGCTTCGTGATGCGGTACCGCGTCCACAGCCACGCGCTTGGCGACACCGCAGCCGAGGGGGATGGGACGGTGGTCTGGTACGACTATGCCAAGGGCACCACGGTTCCGGTGCCCGACGACTTGAGGACCCGGCTCGAGGCGCACCTGGCTCCGCTGCCCGCGGGGTCGTAGCTCAAGCCTTGGCCACGACGACCCGGGCCGCCCGCAGCGTTGCGCCCTCGAGGACGTAGCCCTCGCTCAGGACAGCGGTGATCGTCCCGTCCGGGGCGTCGGCGGTGGCAGGCGCCGTCGCGACGGCTTCGTGGTGGGCCGAGTCGAACGGGAGCCCAATCGACGGGCGATGCTCTGCGCCGTGTCGTTTCAGGGCGCTTTGCAGCTCGGCCCGGACGGCCAGGATGCCTTGGGCGAGCGCGGGCGAGACCCCTCTGGTGCTCAGCTCAGCCACCGCGCGGTCCAGGCCGTCGGCGACATCAAGGAAACTCGCGATCACCGAACGGCGCTTGTTCTCGATCGTGGCCGCCGCGCTGCGTTCGATCCGCGCACGAACCTTGTCGACGTCGGCCAGCGCGGACGCTGCCCGCTGCTCAGCCGCCGCCAACGCTGCTTCTTTTGCGCCAAGCAGGGCCTTGAGCGTCTCGACCTCCTCCTCCAGCATCGCCGTGTATCGATCGGGGCCGGGACTCGGCGAGTCGCCGCTTGAAGTGGCGTGAGGATCTTTGGCCATCGCGGCCGCAAACTCGGCCGCGGCCTTCACGGCATCGAAGGGCTGCTCTGAGCTGTCGTGGTCGTCCATAGCGCAGCAGGAGCATAACGCCTTGGGGGTCCCTTGGCGGCGGCCATCGGCGCACGGGCATAGGCGTGAGCGATCGATCCGCATAGACTCCCCGAGCGCGGGCGCCCAACCTGCGCCGAGCCATGCTTCAACCGCCAAACCCAGATGCGTCGGTCCCTTCGGGTGAGCCGGGGCTGTTGACGCGGAACGAGCAACGCGCAGAGGTGACCCTGTGACGCGGCTGTGCACGCCGGCACAGGCGCAGGTCGTGCTGGGGGAGATGTTCGGCTACGACAGCTTTCGCCCCGGGCAGGCCGAGGCCGTGGCGCACGCGTCGGCGGGCAGGGACGTGGTTGTGGTGCTGCCGACCGGACTGGGCAAGTCGATCTGCTATCAGGTACCCGCCATTGCGGCGGGGCGACGGGGGCTGGGCGTCACGATTGTCATCTCCCCGCTGATCGCGTTGATGCAGGACCAGGTCAGCCAGCTGATCGGGCGCGGGGTGTCGGCCGCGGCGTTGCACAGCCACTTGAGCAGTGAGGAGAGTCGGGAGGTGGTCGACGACTTGCTCGGCGGCACGCTCACCTTGCTGTACGTCTCTCCAGAGCGGGCGGCGAAAGCGAGCTTTCGCCGGCTGCTGCAACGCGTCGACGTGGCGTTGGTCGCAATCGATGAAGCACACTGCGTCAGTCAGTGGGGGCATGATTTTCGGCCCGACTACATGCGGCTGCACGAGCTGCGTGAGGTCTGCACCGCGCCGACGATCGCCCTGACCGCGACCGCCACGCCTCGAGTGGTGGAGGAGATCGCGAGCAAGCTCGAGCTGCCGCAGCCGGTCTTGGTTCGGGGTGACTTCCGGCGGCCCAACCTGCGCTTCGTCGTGCGGCACGCTCGGGCCGCAAAGCAGCGACTCGAGCTTCTCGAAGCCGAGCTGAGCTTGCAGGGGCTGGACACCAAGAAGGGCGAGGGCAGGGCGGTGATCTACTGCAGCACCCGCAAGGCCGTGGAGTCGGTGGCCAAGGCGCTGCGAGCCAAGAAGGTCTCGGTCGGCTACTACCATGCGGGGCGAACCCCGTTGGCGCGGGACCGGGCGCAGCGTTCGTTGTCCGAGGGGCGCACCCGCGTTCTGGTGGCGACCAACGCGTTTGGCATGGGCATCGACATGCCCGATGTTCGGTTGATCGTGCACTACCAAGCCCCCGGAAGCCTGGAGTCCTACTACCAGGAGGCTGGTAGGGCCGGGCGTGATGGGCAGCCCGCTCGGTGCGTGATGTTCTTCGGTGCGGCCGACATGATGACGCAGCGTCGCTTGATGGGGACCTCTGGCGGCGCCGCGGTTTTGCGGCATCGCCTGGCATCGCTCGCCGCGATCGAAGCCTATGCGCATGCACGGGCCTGCCGACAGGCGATGCTGTGTCGCCACTTCGACCCCGATGCAGAGCACCCAGCCTGCTTGAACTGCGACGTGTGTGCCTCCGAAGATGCTCTGGGTGAGGCTGCGCCTCGGGAGGTAGCTGCGCCCACTCAGACGCTTCCCGAGGAGGCGCTTGAGGTGATCGTTGAGGCCGTTGACGCGATGCGAAAGCCGGTGGGGAAGTCGTCGTTGGCGAAGGCGCTGCGGGGGAGCAAGGCCAAGGCGCTTGGCAAGCTGGGGCTGCGGACCCTGCCGCAGCACGGCTCGCTTCACGAGTACGACGAGAAGTCGGTCGTCGCCGCGATCGAGGGGCTGCTGCAAACCGGAGCGTTGGCGCGAGCCGGTCGCAAGTACCCCACCGTCTGGCTTCCGGGGAAACCCATCCGGGTCGCACGTGCAGTCGGGGCGACGGGCGCTTCACCCTCCCGGAGTCGTCGCTCGTCGCTTGCCTCCGAGCTCGAGCGGTATCGGAAGCGGATGGCTGGCAAGCTCAAGTGGAAGGCGTATATGGTGTTTCAGCGGCAGGCGATCCTTGCGATTGCCAAGGCCCAGCCCTCCACCCGCGCGGAGTTGCTCCTCATCCCCGGGTTGGGACCGGCCAAGGTGGACCGTTTTGGCGACGACATCCTGGAGCTGGTCCGCGAACACGGACCGTGAACGCTGTGAACTCCCGCTGCTGGTGTGCCCGCGATGGTGCGCAACGCGAGGACCGTGAGAGACTCGGCCGTGGCCTCGGAGCAGTCGAACCGCGACGCCGACGTCGGTGAGGAGACCCAGACGAGGGCTGTTCCAGCAAGGGAACGCCCGGCCCCTGAGCTCAAGACGCAAGCCTTGGCGCCCGAAGCCCAGGTCGGCCGAAGCATCAGTCGCTACGTCGTGCTCGAGGAGGTCGGGTTGGGCGGCATGGGGCAGGTGCTGCGGGCCTACGACCCCCGGCTCCAGCGCGAGGTCGCGGTCAAGCTGTTGCGGGCAAACGTGCTCTCCGATGAAGCGTCGGCGCGGCTTGTGAACGAGGCGCGGGCGATGGCGAAGGTTTCGCACCCCAACGTCGTCCCGGTCTACGACGTCGAGACGCTCCCCGACGGACAGATCGTGCTGGTGATGCAGTACATCGCGGGCAGGACCCTGAGAAGCTGGACCCGTACGCCTCGTCCGTGGCGAGAGGTGGTCGACACCCTGGTGCAGGCTGGTCGCGGGCTCGCAGCGGCTCATGCAGCGGGGTTGCTTCACCGTGACTTCAAGCCCGCCAACATCCTGCTCGCGGAGGATGGTCGGGTGAAGGTCACGGACTTTGGCCTCGCCAAGCCTGCGGCAAGGACGTTGTCGATGGGAAGCGGTGAGGTTGGCCCAGCGCCGCGTGCCGAAGGTTCGACAGAGACGCAGACCCAGGCTGGCACGGTGTTGGGAACGCCGCGGTACATGGCGCCCGAGCAGCACGCGGGCGCCGAGCTGTCGCCCGCCGTGGATCAGTACGCGTTCTGTGTGACGTTGTGGGAAGCGCTATCCGGGGTGCCTCCGTTCACCGGGAGCGGTCTCTCCAAGCGAAAACACGCGGGGCCGCCACCTTGGCCCGGTGAGGGGGTGCCACGCTTCATCGTCGATGCGCTGAGCCGAGGGCTCGCACCCAAGGCTAAAGACCGCTGGCCCTCGATGGATGCGCTGCTCGAAACGCTGGTGCGCGACCCCGCCAAGCGTTGGCGAAGGGGCACGGCGCTCGCGGGGGTGGGAGCGCTCGCGGTTTCGACCGCGGTCTTCGGGTGGCAGGTCTATGCCGCCGGTCCCTCCGAGGTGTGTGCGGGGGCGCAGGACCAACTTGAGGTTGCATGGGGGGATGCGCGTCGTCTCGAGGTCAAGACGGCCCTCCTCGCCGAGGACACGCCGTACACACAGCGACTCTGGACGCGAACGCAAGCTCGCCTGGATGCGTATGCCAATGCGTGGGTCGACGGTCACGAGGAGGCTTGCCGCGCCACGTCCGTGCAAGGCGTGCAGTCGGAGGTGGTGTTGGACCTGCGAATGGCGTGCCTGCGAGCCGTCGAGCTCAACCTGCGGGCGGTGACAGGTGTCCTTGCCAACGCCGATACGGACGTGCGCCAACATGTGGACGCGGTGCTGGACGGCCTCCCGCCGATCGAGGACTGCGCGGACATTGAGCGCTTGCGGGCTGAGGTGAAGCCGCCACCCCCTGCGGATGCCGAGCGGGTACGGGAGGCTCGGATGCGGCTGGCCGAAGCCGAGGCTGAACGCAACGGTGGGCGCTACGAAGCCGCGTTTGAGCATGTCCGCGAAGCGGAGGTGGCCCTGGCGGGGATAGACTACGCGCCCATCCGCGGTGAGCTCGGGCTTGAGCAGGGCAAGGTGTTGGACGCGCTGGGCCGTTATGAGGACGCCGTCGGGCCGTTTCAAGAGGCTGTCCGGATCAATGCCGCAACAGGCCGCAGGGCGCTGCTTCGTGATGCGAGCACGCAGCTGATGTTTCTGATGGGCAAGCGGCTTGCGCGGTTTGACGAAGCGCTCGCGCTTCAGCCGCTCGCGGAGGGCCTCGCACAAGGGCACCCGCTCGAGGAAGCGGACCTCGCCAACACGCTCGCGTTGGTGTTGGTCGAGAAGGGAGACATTCAGGAGGCCGAGTCGGCGCAGCGCCGAGCGTTCAAGTTGCGGCTGGATGCGCTGGGTTCTTCGCATCCGTCGATGGCCAACTCGCATCACTCATTGGCGACCGTCCTCACGGCGCAGAGCCGTCACGCCGAGGCGCAGCGTGAGCACGAAAAAGCGATGGCGATCTGGGAAGCCACGCTGGGCCCCGAGCACCCCAACGTCTCGATGGCGATGGTCAACATCGCGACGCAGTACTTCAACCAGGGCATGTATGACGAGTCTGAGGCGGCGCACCGCAAGGCGCTGAGCCTGCGGATCGCTGCGTTGGGCGCGGAGCACCCCGAGGTCTTGCATGCTCGCGTTAACCTCGCGCTCGCTTTGTGCCGCCAAGGGCAGTGGGAGGTGTGCGGGGTCGAGCTTGAGGAGACGTTGGTGCTGCAGGCCGAAGTTCTGGGGCCCGACCACCGAGAGCTCGCACGCACGCACCTCAACCTGGCTGTGTCCAAGCAGACGCAGGGGTTGTTCGACGACGCCGCGGTCCATATGCAGCGCGGGCTAGAGATCTCCGAGGCAACGCTGGGCCCCGATCATCACGACACTGCAATCGCGCGGATCAACATCGCCAACGACCTGGCGCGACGGGGCAAACATGCCGAAGCGGCAACGGTCTACCGGACCGCCCTCGCGACGCTGGAGCAGACGCTGGGCGAGCGTCATTCGTCCGTGGCCATCGCGTGCAACAACTTGGCCGCGATGCTGGAGGAACAGGGCCTCGACGCCGATGCCGAGCCGTTCTATCGCCGGGCGCTGGCGATCCGCCTCGAGACGCTCGGTGAAGCCCACCCACAGGTGGCGACCGTCCGAACGGCGCTGGCCCGCGTGTTGCTGGAGCGCGGGGCCGCAGGGGAGGCGATGCCGCTCGCCGAGAAAGCTTGGGCCAAAGCAGACCGCGCCACGCCCCTCACGTGGGGGGAAGCGGCCTTCGTCTTGGCGAAAGCCTCCGTGATGGTGGCGCCGTCCAAGGAATCGCGTGCACGCGCCAAGGCGCTGCTTGTCTCGGCCCGGGAAGGCTATGCCGAGGCCGAGGCCAAGCACGACCTTGAGAACGTCGAAGCCTGGGCTCGGCGCAACAGGATCTAAGGACCCTCGCGCGTCCGCAGGAGGAGCTATTCGCCGATCAACGCCGAGTCTCCGACCTCGATGTCGAGGGCGTTCGCGGGCACTTCGAGGATCGCATCCACCACTACCCCTTCGCCCACCGTGGGACAGCCTCCGCACGGGGCAGCGCACGGGGCGAGAGGCTCGATGAACACGACGCGGTCGTCCCGAATGCCGACGACGTCGAGCGTGTCCACGAGTTCGCACCCCCAGACGGGGAGTGGGGCGGGCTGCTCGGGGACCAGGAGGATCGCTTCTCGATCGCAGGCTCTTTTTCTCCAGCCGCGCTCGCGTTTGGTCGCGTCATCCGCGAGTTCGGCGGAGACCGTGGCATCGCCGAGCTCGACCTCGACCCGGGCCTCGAGGGTTTGAGCCCCGAGGTTCTCCTCGCAGGGCGCCGCGCCCTCGCAACCCGCAAAGGCTGCGAGCAAGGCGAACGCGGCGACCGAACGAGCGGTCACTAGAGCGACTCGAGGAACGCGATCAGTGCGTCTTTATCGTCGTCGGAGAGGTTCTCGACCGCGGTCCGGGAAGCATCGGCCTCACCGGCGTGGGCGCTGATCGCCTGCTCGACCGTCTCGGCGAGGCCGTCGTGCATGTAGGGTGCGGTGTCCGAGATTCCCCAAAGCGGAGGGGTTCGGAACTCCCGCATGCGGGCGTTGAAATCCGGGATGCCGGTGGCACCCTCGGGTGCGACGTCGTGCAGCAGCAGGTCGCTGTACAGCGGCACGAGAGCTCCGTCGAGCGATGTGAACTCGGGCGTGTGGCAGTCGGCGCAGCCAATCGCGATGAAGACTTCGCGACCCTCGGGGACCTCGGCTTTCGGGCGGGGATAGTCGAGGTGTTCGATGAAGAACGAGAGCGTCTTGACTTGCTCGGCCGTGAACTCGGGGTCGGGCACCGCGTCGCTGTCGGTGGAAGCGCCGTAGGTGAAGCCCTCGAGCATCGGCACGGTGACGCCAAGCTCGGCGGTCAGAGCGTCCCGGACAAACTCTTCGACGCTGGGAACCTGAGCCTTCCAGCCGAAGCGACCCAGACGTTGGGCGTCGATGAAGTTGGGGGTGCCGCTGATGCCGTCCTCGTTGGCGTCGGTGGGGTCGGCCGCCGCGAGAATATCGTCTTGAGCGATGCGCTCGATGAGACCAAGTCCGAGCACCGAGGGCGTTTGACGAGCCTCGAAGACGTTGTTCCCCGTGCCGTGTTCTTCCCGCGGACGATCGAAGGTGCTGAGCTTGTGCAGGATGCTTCCGCGCGGGTCGACCGTGAACTTGCCGTCGTCGAGGGTGCCGAAGCGCATGACGTTGACGTCGATGGGTCCGGCACCGCCGATGACCGGGTCGAAGTGGCAGGCTCGGCAGCTGTCACCGTTGAAGATGGGCCCGAGCCCCGCGGACATCGGTGTGTCGCGGTCGAACAAGCGCCGACCTTCGAGCCAACGCGGCACCTCCCAGTCGAGAACCGCGCGAGGGGATCCAGGGGCGCCTGCATCGGGAACGGATGCACCCTGGGGCAGCAAGCCTTCGGAGGCTTGTTCTCGGCCCCCGAGCGATTCGAGGAACGCGATCACGTCTTCGCGGTCGGCCTCGTCGAGCAGGGCGTATCGATCGGCAGCGGCTTGTCCTTCTCCTGCGTGGGAGAGCACCGCTTCGTCGAGCGTGTCGGCGCGGCCATCGTGCAGGTATGGAGGCGTGGCGGCCACGCCCCACAGGGGCTGGGTGCGGAACTCGGAACCGGTGGCGAGCTTCATCGGGATCCCGTCGGCAAGGTCGCGACCCATGTCGTGGAGCAGGAGGTCCGAGTACAGCGGCACCATGCCCCGGGGACCCTCCAACGCGGGGGTGTGACACGACGCGCAGCCGAGATCGGTGAACTGGGTCTTGCCGCGGCGTGCAGCGGCGCTCGGGCTCGCGTCGGGAACCGGAGCCGCGGTGAGCATGGAGAAGCTGACGAGGTCGAACAGCTCTTGTGAGCTCATCTCCGGATCGGGCACGTCGTCGTCGTCGGACAGCGGCTCGGCCGGAGCGGCGGCCTGACGAAACACGTCGTCCTGCGCGGACTGCAACTCGTCACGCACCTGGGCGATCGAAGGCACGGGCAGTGCGGCTTGAAGCTCGGGGGGCAGCGGGTCGGTGGTGATCCCCAGGTGGTTGAAGAGCGGTCCGCGAATGAACCCTTCGATGCTGACGGTCTGCGCCTTGCGACCGAACCGCCCGACGAACCCCTGGTCGTAGTTGGCCCGGCCGCTGATGCCATCTCCGTCGGCGTCGTCCGGGTCCTCGTTGGCGAGGATGGCGTCTTCATCGAGCTCGGCGATCAGCCCAACGCCGAAGAACGGGATCGCGTTGCGATGGGCGGAGACATTGTTGAGCGGAGCGTTTCCAGTGCGGACGTCGGCGCCGTGAAAACCATAGGAGGTGAGCACGCCGTTGACCCCTCCTTCGAGGAAGGTGCCGTCTGCGAGCTTCTGGCCGACGATGTAGAAATCGCGGTAGCGAGGTCCGCTGCCTCCGAGCACGGGTTTCTCGTGGCAGGACCCGCAGAAGGAGACGTTGGCGTTGGGGCCCAGGCCATCCGAGGGGAGAAAGCGCCGTTGGGCGACGAGTTTTCCGCGCTCGAAGGTCTCGAGCTGCTCCGCCGAAGCGGCCGGGATGGCATCACCCATCGGGGCGTAGATGTCCTCGGCGAGCCGTGGTCCGCTGCCCGCGGTGACACCGTCGTCGGCGGGGCAGCCGGCGAAGGCGGGAGCGAGGAGGAGCGCGGCCAGGAGTCGAGTTTGGGGGTTCATCGGTTTTAAGGAGCTAAGGAGCGTTTTCGATGACGATGCCGGTGTACGGAGGGCTGGAGTTGAGCGTGCCGCCGACGGAGATGCGGGTGCCGTCTTCGAGCCCGAAGACAGCATGCAGCACTTCGAAAACGACGTCCGTGGTCTCGTCCTCGAACTCGAAGCCCTCGCGGATGATCGCCGCCGCACCGAGGTTGCCAACCACCGTAGCGCGGCCTTCGGGGTCCATCCAAACCCCGTTGAGACCCGGAAGCCCGCCGATCTCCTCGACCGTCCACCGGGAGCCGTCCCAACGCCCGATCGTGCCCCCCGAACGTCCACCGACCGCGATGATGTCGTCGGGCTTGTTCCCCCAGAGGCTGATCATGTCGTTGCCGGTGCCGGAGTCCATCTGTGCCCAGGCGGAGCCGTCGTAGTGGAGCAGCACACCGCGCGCACCGACCGCGTGAATGTCGTCGGTGGAGAGCCCGAAGATCTTGAAGACCGCGCCCGAATCTCGGTCGAGCGCAGGAAGCGGTGACTCGGCCCACGAGGTGCCGTCGTAGCGCAGGATGATGCCGGGTGTTTCGGTGACGAACGCGTCGCCGCCCACCGCCCACACCTCGGTTGGGCTGAAGACAAACACTCCCCACAGCGGCAGCTCCACGCCTGTGTCCACCGTCTGCCATGCCGATCCGTCGAAGCGAAGGGCGGCGCCGCCGTTTCCGACCGCCCAGATCTCGCCGTCGCGCCCGTGGATCCAGTTGAGCAAGGGGGTGTCCGCGGGAACCTCGGCAGGAGCCCACGCGCCCGCGGTGCGCCTGTAGATCGTGCCCTGACCGTCGTCGCCGATCGAGGCAACCTGGCCACCGACCGCCCAGACGTCGTCGGCGGAGGGACCCCACACGCTCAAGAAGGCACCGGTGGAGCGGTCGACCTCCAGCGCGTCGGTCCAGGGACCGCCGGGCTCGGGGTAGGCACCGGGCTCCTCGGTATCCGGGCAGCCGACGGCAAAGGTGCTCAGAAGTGCCAAGCCAAGGCCAATCGACAATGCGCGCCGCACCAGCGAAACCTATCACCGGGAATTGGCCTGGACCAGGGTTCGTCGCCCGTATCCGAGCTGCGTCGACTTCTATCCAGGTCGAGGCGGGGTGTGAGACGGCGCTCGGCCATGTGGCGCCGCGGTGATTCAGAGGTTCAGCTCGCCGTCTGCAGCAAAGACAAGTGCCTGTCTGCGTCCGCTGGTAGGCTTCGGGCGTGGTTCGATCCGCGACGATGTTTCTCACCGCCTGTCTTCTCGTTTCGGGGTGCGATGACAAGAAGCCAGAAGAGGCGAAGGCCGAAGAGATCAAGTGGCCGGAGGCGCCGACCGACGGATCCAACCTCGCGGTCGAGGTGCTCGCGGTTGAGGACGACGGGGCAAAGGTGAAGGCTTACAACTTCGCGGACAAGCCGGTCTCCAAGATCAGCCTTCGGCAGCGCTACCTCGATGAGGGTGGGGAAGAGGTCGGTACGTTTCCGTTCATGTGGATGGGCACGATCGGTCCGAAGTCGGTCGAGGAATTCAAGACGGTGATCATGAGCAAGCCCGACGGGATGAAGACCGTGGGGTTGCTCGTTCGCAAGGTTGAGTACTCCGACGGTACGCAGTGGGCGCTTGAGGAGTAGCGAGACCTCTATCGCGCGCCTCTGCAGATGCAAGGGGCAACTGGAGCACGAAACGGGTCCAGGGCGTCGCCCGGGCGTCCCGATCCGAGTCCTTGTCGCGCCGGGCCTCGACCGTTTGAGAAAGCGGCCGAATCTCTCATCGCACCGGCCTCGGTTTGGCCGCCCGAAAGCGACGCGCACATGACCCTCTCGATGCTCAGCAACCCCACCAGCCTTGGCGCCCAGAATCACTTTCGGAACACGCAAAATGGCCTCGCGAAGTCGATCGGTCGTCTGAGCTCGGGCTTGCGGATTCAGTCGGCCGCCGATGACGCGGCGGGTATGGGCATCTCCTCTGTGATGTCGGCGGATATTCGCAGCGTCGTGCAGGCCGAACGCAACGCCAACGATGCGATCTCGATGATTCAGATCGCCGAGGGAGCGATGAGTGAGCAGTCGGGAATCATGGCTCGACTTCGAGAGCTGGCCATCCAGAGTGCCAACGGCGCCCTCTCCGGGAACGAGCGCGCATTCATCGAGGTGGAGCATCAGCAGCTCGTGGCCGAGATTCAGCGCATTGCGGTTGGGACGGAGTTCAACAGCTTCGAGATGCTGGGGGCAGACGCAGGGTCGTATTCGATGCAGGTCGGAAAGGACGGCGTCGGCGGCGTCGACACGATCGATGTCATCTTCGCCCCAACCCACGCCAACGCCCTTGGCGTGAACGCGATGGACTTCACGACCGTTGCGGGTGCCCAAGCCGCTCTCGGGGCCGTGGACGCGGCGATTACGGTGCTGTCCACCGCGCGCTCCGACGTGGGCGCCATGCAAAACCGGCTTGAGGTGACCGTCTCCAACCTCAGGGTGGAGGAGGAGAACCTCACCTCCGCGAACTCACGGATCCGGGACGTGGACGTGGCCCGCGAGACCGCCACGCTCACGCGCAACCAGATCATGGCCCAAGCGGGCACCGCGATGTTGGCTCAGGCGAACCAGCTTCCCTCCGCGGCGCTCCAGCTGCTCGGCGGCAACTAGCGCTCGCGTCCGAACAGCCTGCGAACGGCGACGAGTCAGTCGTAGGCGACTTCGTCCGTGAGCCTCGCCATCGCGTTCTCGAGGGTGATCTCCGACACAGGAACGGGCTCGGGCCACACGCTCAGGTAGCTGCCACCGCGCGAGATCTGGGGGAAGGCGCTGATTGACTGCACGTGCGCTTCGCTTCCGACGAAGGCCATCATTGCCTCCATGTCCTCCCAGACGGTGAAGGTGCGTCCGGTGGCGCAGGCCTGCCCGCCTCCAAGCTGCAACGCGACCATGCCCGGATTGCTGTACAGGGCCATCGCGTTGCCAGCGGCAAGCCCGAGAAACACGTCGTTGTTCTCCGGGGTGATCGTGAGGTAGGTGACCGAGACGACGTACTCTGATTCGCCATCGTCGATGAGGTTGCCATCCTTGTCGGCACCCGGGCCGTACCAACGTGCGGGTCCAGGCATGCCCATGGCGTCCACGACATAGTAGTCATCCTCTAGGACGTCGTGGCGGCAGTTCGCGAAGGGATCTGCGGCCCCGGTGCTGCTTTCATCCGCCGTCGCGTCCCCGGTGCTGCTTTCATCCGCCGTCGAGTCCCCGGAGCTGGAGGCAGGCTCGAGACTCGTAGCTCCACCCGAGCCGGAACCCTCTTCGCTGCTGGACGCGTCGGTGCTGGATGCAGTGGTGCTCGGTTCTTCGTTGCTTTCGGTATCGTCACCGCAGGCGGTCGGAGCGAGGGAAAGCGTAAGAACGTAGGCGTATCGTGCGTAGGTTTTCATGGTGTGGGATCGTTGAAAGGGTCGGTTTAGGCGCGTGAAGGCACGCTGGCGAAGAAGAGCCGCTCGAAGTCACGGTCGAGCCGGCGAGAGTGGAAGTCGTGCTGGCTGCCTTGGACACTCAGGGTGATCGCCTGGCCCGTCACGGCGTCGAGCGTGCCCATCACGACGGCCCAGTCGCCGTCGGTCCCCGGCGCTCCAACCCGGACGTAGGTGTAGTGCTCCGCAGGCAAGACCTCGTGCACAACCCCTCCCAGCACCTGGACCTCGGTCGGTTCGATGGACGGCATGCTTGGAGCCTTCTTCTCGGCCGAATCGACCGATGGCGCTTCCGCGACCGAGCACGCCGCGGTGAGGGCCAGGCAGGTGAGGAACATTCGGGCAACCACGGTCCCAGTGTGAGGGCGGAAGTCCCGTGGCGGCAGGCCCAGCGATGGAGGGGCCCCTTGCAGGAATGGGCGGGGCGCGGGCCAGCGGCTCGCAGAGGGCTCTACCCGCGAATACGGCCAACCCTAAGCTCGGATGCAAGACCCCCCTGCATTGGCGGAACGGACCGGGGAAGTCCGGTACTGTAGTGCGGTGCTCAACTGGGACGACCTCAAGGTGTTCCTTGCCGCGTTCCGAGAGGGGAGCATCGGGCGGGCGGCGGAGCGACTCGGGGTGAGCGGGTCAACGGTCAGCCGGCGACTCACCGCGTTGGAAGCCGCGTTGGGACAGAGCCTCTTCATTCGTTCGCCGGACGGCCTCAAACCAACCGCCGCAGGGACCCAGGTGTGGCATGACGCGCAGGAAGCCGAGCGTCACGTGACCCGTATGCAGCTCGGCGTGGGCGCGCAAGACGTGCTTCGCGGAAGCGTTCGGGTCTCGACGTCCTCAGAGTTGCTGCACTCGGTCGTCCTGCCGAACTGGCCGGAATTCTCGGCGGCGCATCCCGAGATCACCGTCGAGTTCATCGAGAGCACCGAGATCGCGGACCTGGAACGTTGGGAAGCGGACATCGCCATTCGAGTGGTGCGTCCGGAGTCTGGTGATAACCTGGTCATCACCCGCTTGCGGGAGTCCGAGGCGGGGGTGTTTGCGGCGCGTCGACTGCTCGAGTCGCGGGGCGTCGATCCACAAGACCGCGCCGCATTGATCGCCATCGGATCCGCGCTTGAGGACTGGCCGTGGGTCGACTGGACCTCCGACTATGCCCATCTCCCCTCCGCGGCGGCACGTGTAGCGTTGGCGCCTCGGGCGTGCGTGGTGATGCGGCTGTCAAACCTCGAGACGATCCGATTGGCGGCCGCGGCAGGGGTCGGGCTGGCGTTGCTTCCCTCGTTCTTCGGTCGAGTCTGTCCAACCCTCGTGCGCTTGCCTCAGCCCGAGCTCGGGAGCCCGGCCACGGTGTACCTGGTGGGGCACGCCGCGGTGCGGAACACGGCTCGGGTGAACGCGGTCTGGGAGCACCTCGTGACCTTCCTTCGCGGGAGTGACGACGCGCAGTTCGAGGAAGGCAAGACCCTGCTGACCCAGGCCTACGGCATCACCTACGGCGAAAAGCACCACTCCTGAGCTTTCGGCACGAGCTGTGGGGCCCCGTGCTAGGTTCGCCGGCTATGCAGAAGACGTCCGTCGTCCGCATCTTCGCCACCGCCCAAGAGTCCGACTACGAGAGCCCATGGCAGGCCACGCGCCCGACCAGCGGCACGGGGTCGGGCGTCGTCGTCGCGCCCGGGAAGATCCTTACGGGTGCACACGTGGTGGCCGACGCAACCTTCATCCAGGTCCAGACCAGCACGCATCCGGACAAGTTCATCGCCCGGCTTGCAGCGATCTGTCACGACTCAGACCTCGCCCTGCTTGAGGTTGTAGCCGAGGACTTCGTGGCCGAGACGACCGTCGCCGCGCTCGGTGACCAGCTCCCCGAGCTTCAAGACAAGGTGTCCGTCGTTGGCTTCCCGGTCGGTGGCGAGGAGGTCTCGGTCACCGAGGGGGTGGTCAGCCGGATCGAGCTTCAGCGCTATGCCCACTCGGATCGTTGGTTGCTCGCGGTCACGGTCGACGCTGCGATCAACAACGGCAACAGCGGAGGTCCGGTCTTTCTCGACGACGAGGTCGTCGGCATCGCGTTTCAGAGTCTCGACGACGCCGAGAACATCGGCGAGATGGTGCCGACGCCCCTGATCCGGCGCTTCCTCGAGGGCGCCAAGACGAACGTTCAAGTCCTTGTCCCGGGTCTGGGCGGCACCATTCAAACCCTCGAGAACGCGTCGCTGCGCGCGGCACTCAAGATGAAGCCTGGGCAGACTGGAGTCCGCATTCGCACGGTGGCGGCCGGAAACTCCGTCGACGGCGTGCTTCATGTCGACGACGTGCTGATGTCGTTCGATGGTTATGACATCGCCAACAACGGCACCATTCGCTACGACGTCAACCACCGCACCGGGTTCCTGGTGCTGCTGGGCGATCACTTCGTGGGCGATTCGGTCGAGGCGACGTTGCTGCGAGATGGCAAAGAGCACCAGGTGACGCTGGTACTCACGCCGCTGCGTCCGCTGGTGCATCGCGCTCGCTACGACCACGTCCCGAGCTATTTCGTGTTCGCGGGGCTCGTGTTCCAGCCGCTGAGCGTCAACTTTCTGCGGACCTGGACAGACTGGTGGGACACCGCGCCCAAGGAGTTCCTGGTGCACTACTACATGGGAGAGCCCACCGCCAAGCGCCGCGAAATCGTCGCGCTCACCCAGGTGCTCTCCGATGAGGTCAACGTCGGCTACGAAGACCTCTACGCCGAAACCGTCAAGTCGGTGAACGGCTGCATCCCCCGCGACCTGGTCCACTTCGCCGAGCTCGTCGATGCGTGCGGCGACAACCTGGTGCTGCGCATGAGCAGCGGTGCGCTGGTCGTGTTCGACGCGGTGGAGGCCCGTGCAAAGCAAGCGGAGATTCTGTCCCGCTACCGGGTTCCCTCGGACCGCTCCGAGGGCTTGGCGCAGAGCGAGTCGTAGGGCGACGGCGGATCAGTCGAGCCCCGCGAGGATTGTCTTGAAGCTTTCCGCGCTCTCGTCGTTGCCCAGCTCCTGAGCCATCCGCAGCCCGTCTTGTGCATACGAGCGGGCCGCGTCGGGCTTGGACTGCTCGATGGCGACCTCCGCGAGGTACTGCAGGGTGGGCAAGTGGTCGCGGTGAACGGCCCCGCGGGTGTTCCCGACGATGCTCCGCGCTTCTTCGAGCTTGAGCCGAGCTGCTTCGAAGTCACGGTCGGCGATGTCGACCTTGGCGAGCGTGCGCAGAGAGGCGGCGACGGCGGGGTGCTTGTCGCCGTCGTGCGCTCGGCGGGCAGCGAGCGCCTGGGTGGCGTGCGCACGCGCGGGCTCGACCCGGCCTGCCTCGATTTCGATGAGTGCCAGGTTGTTGCGGAAGTCCGTGGTCTGCGGGTGGTCTTCGCCATAGGCCGCACTGGCGCGTTCCACCACGTCTTCGAAGGCTTCGATGCACGGTTCGGCGCCGCGCGTCTCGAAACAGATTGCGGCCAGGCTGTTGGAAATGCGGGCCACGTCGGGGTGGAACTCGCCCAGCTGAGAGATGAGCCGATCCCGCACGAACTCCCACTGGCTCAGGGCCTTGTCGTACTCCTTCACGTAGAAGTACGCGATGCCCAAGGACTCATGGGAGAACGTCGCCGTGAGGGTGTCGGGCCCGTGCACGCTTTCGAAGAGTTCGACGGCTTGGTGGCAATGGGACAGCGCGAGCTCGGTGTCGCCTTTGTCGGCGAGAAGCTTGCACATGACGTCGTGGTACTGCGCCGCTTCGCTCGTGTCGTCACCCAATCGGTGGATCGCGGCTTCAGCTTGCCGGGCCCACCGCAGTCCCTCGTCGTATTGGGAGAGCAGGATACCGGTTGTCAGAGCCAGCTGGGTGAATGCGTCGGCGAGGAGGCGGTCGTGGTCGGAGGCGAGGGCCGCGTAGACGGTCTCTTCAAGATGCCGCACGGCCTCGGTGTGGTCGCCCCGCCAAACCGCCACACGAGCGGCGATGTACTGCGCCTCGGCGATCAGCGGTCCATGCCCAGTCGCTTTTGCATCGGCGAGGGCTTCCTGGGTCCCGGGGCCGACCTCTTTCGAGAGTCGACCCGCGGCGTTGAGCCCCGCGATGCGCTCTCGGATCTCCTGCACCGCCTGCGCTGCTCCCGGGTCGTCGGGCGGGTGGGCATAGGTGTCGAGGCTGTCGGTGTCACTGCAAGCGGCAATCGGGGGCAACGCTTCGATCGCTCGCGGCGCGCGCTGGAGCAGGTCGGTGTCCGAGCTCTGCAGGGTCTCGATCGTGGTCCGTAGCCCGCGGAGGCGCTGCGAAAGGCAGCCCATACGAAGATCAAGCCCGTGCGCGGATTGTTCCCGACGAACGTGCGTGGCTTCGCAGGCCTCGCGGTAGGCGGATTCCCAAGTCGAGGCGTAGGCGTCGATATTCCGCACGACCCTGTCCGCGCTGGCGCGGGCAAAGCCCTCCGGAGCTGCAGAGAGCTGGGTCCGAAGCTTCCCGGCCTGGGTTCGGTTCCAGACCTCGGTGATGTGGACACGGCCGGCCTCGCACGGGTCTTTGGGCGGCTCGGCCAGCGCGGCGAGAGCTCCCAGCGTGATGGTGGCGCCACCCAAGCCGAGCCAGAGGGGCCGGCGAGCGTGAGGCGGCTCGAGGGCAATCGCGTGCAGCAGCGCGTCCATCGATTCGAAGCGATCGGCGGGCTTTTGGCTGAGCCCTTTGTCGATGGCTCGGTGAAGGCGGGCCGGGATGGGGCTGTTTGCGGGGGGCGGTGTCTTCTCGCCGGAGCAGACCGCGAGCCCGAGCGCCGCGGTGGAGTCTCCGGCGAAGGGGCGTTCCCCGTAGAGCCCCTCCCAAAGCACCACGCAGAACGCGAACTGGTCGGTCCGAGCGTCCAAGGGCTTGGAGAGGTATTGCTCGGGGGCCATGTACGCGGGCGTGCCTGTGAGACCTCCGGTCCGCGTAATCCGATCGCCGAAGTCGTCGTGGCTTCGCATGCGCGCCTCGAGCGATATCTTCTCCAGCGCAGGCCGCTCCTGCGGCTCGGTCGAGCCGCTGCTCGCGGACCGGGCCAAGCCAAAGTCCAACACGCGCGGGCGCCCATCCAGCCCGAGCAGCACGTTGTCGGGCTTGAAGTCGCGGTGCACCAAGCCCTGCGCGTGCGCTGCCATCAGGCCTCGTCCCGCGGTCGTCATGCAGGTGACGAACTCCTTCCAGCCCGGTCGCGTGTCCATCCATGCGGTCAGGGTCTCGCCCTCGATGAACTCCATCGCGACGAAGACACGCCCGTCGAACACACCCACGTCGTGCACCGCGACAACGTTGGGGTGGGCGAGTCTGGCCATGGCTTTGGCCTCCCGAATCAGGCGCGCGTGACCGCGGCTGCCCGCGTCGCCGTCGAGTCGTTCGGGATGCAGGACCTTGAGCGCGACCTTTCGGTCGAGGTCCGGGTCAAATGCCGCGTAGACGACCCCCATCCCGCCCGCTCCGATACGTTGCAGAACGTGGTAGCGGCCGAGCCGGGCACCTGGGGGGAGGTCGACGAACTCGAGGTCGGCGCGCTCTGCCACCGGCGCGGTCTCAAGGCCGACGCCGGCCGGAGTCCCTTGGACACCGTCCTCGTGCGAACTCATGGGAGTCCCATCGCCGGTCGCGACGGCTCGGCTGTACTCGGCGATCTCAAGCGCGCTTCTAGGCTAGCAGCCTGTTGAGAAACCGGACACGGTGCGGCCGAACTTGTGGGGGCCCGGTTTGATCCTGCTACGGTGCTCATGTGCCGACTGCACCTTCGCTCCTGCACCTCGACGCACACGTGCTCGCGATGAACAAACCGACTGGGCTCGCCGTGCATCCGGGGTGGGTGCCACGGACCGAGCCCACTGCGATGGTGTGGGCGCGGGAGGAGGCCGGCTGTCACGTGTACCCCGTGCACCGGCTCGATCGCGCCACGAGCGGGGTCTTGGTGTTCGCCTTGAGCTCGGAGGTTGCACGGATCCTTGGCGCGGCGTTCAGCGCGAGGGAGGTTGAGAAGCGCTACATCGCACTCGTCCGCGGGACCGCACCCGAGGAGACCGAGATCGACAACCCCGTGCCCAAGACCGAGGACGGCCCGCGCGTCGACGCGGTGACCTGGTGCACAAGGCTGGCGCGCAGCGCTGTGGATCGTTGCAGTCTGGTCGAGGCTCGGCCACGCACGGGCCGTCTTCATCAGATCCGGCGCCATCTCAAGCACATCTCGCATCCGCTGATCGGCGACGTGCGCTACGGCAAGGGCGACATCAACCGCCACTACCGCTCCAGCTACGACCTGCATCGATTGGCGCTGCACGCCCTCGAGCTGGAGCTGCCCCATCCCTCCGGTGAAGGCACGTTGCGCCTGCGCGCGCCGGTGCCCGAAGACCTCGCGGTACCGCTTCAGCGGCTCGAGGTTTTCGAGGCCATCCCCGAGCCGGGCTAGGGGAGGAAGAGCTGAATGACCAGGCCGTCGGGGGTGGGCTCGGAACAGTCCACCGGCGGGGGCAGCTTCAGCGCTGTCGCGAGGCAGAGGCAGTCGACAGAGTCCACGCACGAAGCGGGCATGGGCTCGCACGCGTAGGTGGTGGGGGCGCCTTTCATGCCCGGAAACAGCCCTTCGCAGTACTGGGCCGCGGTCACGCACTGCAGCTTATCGCCACAGTCGAATGTGGAGCAGGAATCGTCCGCGACGCAGCCTTCGTCCTCGACGAAGTTGGCGTCTTGCCCGCAGTCGCAGCCTGGAACGATCGCTTGGCAAGCATTCGGGATTCCGCAGACGTAGTCGCCGCACGCAGTGGGTTCCCACGTGCCTTCTGTGGACTCGCACAGCGCCTGCGGGTCAGGCTCTCCGGTGGATTCATCGCCTGTCGTTGTGCCCTGTGTAGAGGTGCTCCCGCTGGTGGAGCTGCTCCCGCTGCCTTCGCTGCTGGAGCTGGCGTCACTCGTGCTCGTTGACGCGTCGTTGGTGGTCGCGCTTCCCGAGGCGGTCTCGGTGTTGGCCGAGTCGGTCACGGTGTCGGTCACCGTTTCGGTGACGTCCTCGGTTTCGGAGACGCCCCCGCCCCCGCCCGAGCCGCCATCGGTATCGGTGTCGCCGTCGGATGTGGTGTTGCAGCCCAGCGTTGCCACGATCGCAAGAAGACCAAGTCGCTTCATGCGCTGGAGCATGCGGCATCCGGCACGCCAGCGAAAGCCGTGACGGAGCCAGATAGGCTATTCTTCTTTGGCTGAAGCGGCCGCGGGCGCCTCGGCCGGTGGGACCACCGTACCAATGCTCTGAGGATCGTTCGCATCGACGACGCCAACGTCCTCGGTTGGCATCGCGAAGTTGGCTTCATCGACCTCCGCGTTGAGTTCGACCAGGCTGAGTTCTTGCGTCAGCTCCATGAGCGACGCGTCGGTGACCTGTTTGTAGGGGATCTTCATCCCGTCAACGTCACGATAGTCGGTGGACCGAATCGTCACCGGCATGGAGCCCAGCGGGCTGAAGACCTTGAACGACTGCTCGATCATCAGGTGGTTCTGCGCGTCGATCGTGACGGTGAGGACGGCTCCGGACTTGGCACGCAGCTCGACGTCGTAGGCTTTGGTGCCTTCGATGTCGCGCTCGGCAACGGTGGTGGCCGACTCGAAGAATTTCGGCCAGTCGGCGGTCAGAAGCAGGCTACTGGCCCACATGTGCTGCTCGGCTTCTTTGCCCTCAAGCTTGCGCAGGCCGTTGATCGGCTCTTCGGCCCAGATCAGGTCGCCCTTCTTGCCACTGCGGTTGATGCCCAGACCGGGGATGGTCTGGATCATGTAGAAGTCGCCGCCCTTCCACCAGGTCTCGACCTTGCCGCTGAGGTTTTGCTTGGGCGCGCCGATGGTGCCTTCGAGGTGGAAGCTCTTGACCGATTCGAGCTTCGCTTTTCCACCGACGGCGTCCACCGACTTGGCGAGCAGCTCCGCGGCATCCGGGAGCGGATCGGCCTCGGGCGGCGTTTCGCCCGGCACGCTCTTGAGGTCCGACTTCGGGGTCTCGTTGGCGCGGGCGCTTTCCGGCCCCGGCGTTTCGGCGGTTGGCTTGTCGCAACCTTGAAGGAGGAGGAGGGAGGCGGTGAACAACAGGGAGAGTCGGCGCATCATGAACCTTTGAGATCGGCGAGCGCCGCTTCGAGGACGGGATCTTTGCCCGCGGCGAAGTCGGCTACGGTTTCGGGAACGACGTGGTCAGGAACGACACCGCGTCCCTCGATGAGTACGCCCTTGGGCGAGTGATAGTCGCCTACGACGTATTGAAAGATAGCGCCCCCGTCGAGCTGCTCGATGAGGGAGGGCAGCGCAGCGCCAGCGGACGGGCCAGCGCCGTAGATCGTGACGCGGCCCAGGTCCCGCATCCCGGCCGCGAAGATCTCCGAGGTGCTCGCGGTGCCTTCGTCGACCAGAAGCGCGACAGGCCCGGAGAAGGGGTGGGCGTCCGGGGTGACGTTGAACTCCTGGGTGAACGCCCGCATCTCCAGCTTGCCCAGGCTCCCGGGCTGCGACAACAGGCTGCGGGCGAGCGAGACCGCCATGGGTCCCACGCCGCCCGGGTTCCCGCGCAGATCCAAGATCAGGGCGGTCATGCCCTGGGCTCGGAGCTCGGCCAGCGCGGCCTGCAGCTTGGGAAGCATCGGCAGCATCCAGACGTTGAACCCGAGCAAGCCAACGGTGGTGCCCTCCAACATCCGGTGTTCGACCCGCGTGGGCACATCGGTGAGGTTGCCCAGAGACATCGTCTCGGAGGCGTCGGCAATGCACGGGAGCGACGTGGGCTGGGCCTCGCCCTCGACGGTGACCGAGCGGGTCTCGCCTGGTGCCGCGCAGGAGAGCTTGGCGGCCGCGAGTCGTGCGGTCATGCCTGCGAACTCCGCGGGGCGCTGCGTGCGTTGCTGGGCGCGTTCGGTGAGCTCGGACACCGGCGTCCCGGCGACGTCCTCGAGCGCCGAGCCCCTCTTGACGGCCGAGCCCGAGGGGGCGTCGACGACCACGAGCCTTTCCTCGATCCAGCGGACGCGAAGCCCCACGGATGCGGGACCCGTCGCCTCGTCACTGCCCCCGGAGAACAACTTCACGTGGGACTGCCCCAGCTCTTCAAGCATCTCGTTGATCACCGCAAACGCCTCGGTCTGGTCCCGTGTCTTGGCCAGCTTGGCTCCGTAACGCACCCGCGCGTCCGGCCAGTCCACGCAACCCAACGTCGGGTCGTAGTGCTTCTCCAGGACGAGGGTCCACGCCTGCTCGAGGGTTCGTCGATAGCGGCTCTCGGGGAGCACGGCCAGCTCCGAGAGATCCTCGTTGGACCAGTCGGTGCACGGCTCCTCTGTAGGGGCGGGTAGGGGAACAGTCGCCGGGGGCTGCGGTTGCGCGGGGACTTTGGCCGGTAGGGCCGCAGACTCGGTTGGCGCGTCGACCGGCGAGGCGCCATCGCAGGCCACGAGCATGAGGCTGGCGGCGAGTCCGATGCGGGCGAGCATGCCTGGCACTTCTACCAACGAAGCAGCCCTACGTCCGGTTTCGTGCCCATTTTCGCCGGGCAGGGACCCTTCGCACCCTGGATTCGCACACCGTAACGGGGATCAAAGCATGGGCGCGAAGACGATTGGGTGTGTATTGGGGCTCGGGCTCCTGGTGGGATGCGGCGACTTTGAGGCGGCCCGCGATGGCTCAAGCGGGATCGGGCTCGGAACGCTGGGCAAGGCCGACAGCGACACCGACGGCGACACCGACGCGTCCAACACCAGCGGCGCCGCTGGCGACACGGATGCCGGTTCGGGCAGCGATGGCTCGGGGTTCGACCCGGATGGCCCGCGGTTCGACGTGGGCGATGGCGACACCGCCAATCCCGACGCGACCGACTCCTGCGGGACCGAGTGTGAGTGCACCATCCCCGAGCACCAGCCGTGCGACGGCGCCACCGGGGATCCCTTCCGCGCGATGGGTCTGGGTTGCCCCGGCGAGCTCGCGGTTCAGTCCAGCGTCACGGGGCCTCCCGGGGCGATCGGCGTCCGCTCCTCGTTCGGGGGCAACGGAACCTTCGCCCCCCGCGAGGGCCAGAGCTACGCGGTGATCGGCTCGGGCTTCGTCACCGACCTCGACTTTCAAACCCCTCCGGGCGACAGCAACCAAGGTCCGACGCACTGCAACGACGACCTCGGTGGGCAGTGGGACCTCGGCGGTACCCTTCCCCCGCCGCTCCAGGTCGGAGGCGTCGCCGGCGATTGCACCACCGACCCCGTGTTGGTGGGGACCGGCGACTGCTCGAACACGATCGCCGACCAGTTCAACCAGGGCAGCTCGGCCAACGACTACGTCGAGCTTCGGTTCGAGTTGGACGTCCCGGTCGACGTCGTCTCGCTGAGCTACGACTTCGCGTTCTTCTCGACCGAGTATCCGTTTTACTTTGGCTCCGCGTTCAACGACATGTACATCGGCTGGCTCGAATCCGAGGCTTGGACCGGGAACATCTCCTTCGACGCGATGGGCAACCCGATCTCGCTCAACGCGGGCTTCCTCAACTACCGCGACGACGCTGGCAACCTGCCGGAGTTTGCGGGCACGTGCATGCGGCAGCACGCGGGCACGGGGTGGCTCAGCACCAGCGCCGGAGTTGCTCCCGGAGAGCACATCACCGTCGCGTTCGGCATCTTTGACCTCAGCGACTCGATTCTCGACAGCTATGTCTTCTTGGACAACTTCCAGTGGGGCTGCGAGCCCGGTGCCCCGGTGACCACCCCCGAAGGGTAGTGGCCGATATACTTTGCGGGCCCCATGTCCGTGAACTGGTCCGCGATCGCGAGTGACACTGCCCACCGCCCATGGCCCGTGTCGCCGCGCAGCTGGGCGATGACGATGAGCTGGCTCGATCTTCTGTTCGCGCACTGGCGCGTGCCGGTCGAGCGCATCGCGAGCCAGCTCCCCGAAGGGCTCGAAGTGGACACGTTTGAAGGCGAAGCATGGGTGGGTGTTGTGCCGTTCTGGATGGACAACGTCACCGGACGCTTCTTGCCCAACGTCCCCGGACTGTCTCGATTCCCCGAGCTCAACGTGCGCACCTACGTGACCGCGGGCGGCGAAAAACCAGGCGTGTGGTTCTTCAGCCTGGACGCCGATCAGCGCTTGGCGGTCTGGGGTGCGCGCACATTCTTCGACTTGCCGTATGTGCGCGCCGACATGGACTGCCGCAAGGACGAGGAGGGCTGGGTGAACTACCGCAGCCGTCGCGACGACGAGCGCTTGGCACCGGGGGTGTTCCAGGGGCGCTACCGAGGCGTGGGCGAGCCGTATCGCAGCCAGCCCGGAACGCTCGACGCGTGGTTGACGGAGCGCTACTGCTTGTATTCGGCGGATGAGGACGGCCGAGTGGGTCGCGGCGAAATCCAGCACGTGCCGTGGCCCCTGCGACGGGCCCAAGCCGAGATCTCGGTGAACACCGTGGCCGATGCGCACGGGTTCGAGTTTCGCGGGGACCCGCTGCTGCACTTCGTCGACCGGATCGACGTGGTGGGCTGGCTGCTCGAACGCGTGAGGTGAGCCCGGTGGACTCCCCTCATCGAGGATCTAGTCGGCCCCCTCAATCCGTTCTGGAGTTTCTGCCTTGTTGGCCTTGGTGTCGAACGCAAAGCCCCAGAAGACCGCGATCCCACCTTCGGCCGCGTCTCCAAAGAACGTCTCAAGGCTCCACCGCGGCGCAAACTCGTACTGCACTTCGAGCTGCGCGGTGTTCTCTCCGTCGGGCGCGTTGTGGTGGTACTCGGTCTCGGCGTACACGTTCTTGGTCACGTTCTTGCCGACGGAGAGGATGGGCTGGTCCGTCGACTCGCCGAAGCCAACGCCCACCTTGTCGACCCGCAGCTTCTGTCCGATCTGCCGCTGAAGTGCGCTGTTGGACATCGCGGCGAGAATGGATGCGGCCTTGTCCTGAACCTCTTCGGAGTCGGCGCCCTGCGTATCGGCCGTGCCGGTGACCAAGATCGTGAAGATCTCAGACTGTGGAAGCGCAGGCACCGAGGACAGCTCAAAGTCGGGTCGGGATGCCGGGCCGCGAATGGCGACCGAGATGACCACGTCCTCGACCTGGGTGTTCGCCGTCACGTCCAGGAATGGCATCCCGCTGCCGTCCTCGGCCAGGTACACGTCCCCTTGCTCGAGGTCGAACTCGTTGCCGAGCAGCGAGAACGTGCCCTTCTCCGCGTTGAGCTTGCCCGAGGTGGCGGCGCCGTCTTTGTCGACCGTCGTCTCGAGCTTGCCCGCCCAGCGCATGTTGATCGAGGGGCCGATGATGCTGATGTCGTCGCCGAAGTCGATGCTGATGTGTTTGGGGATCGGCGCCGCGTCTATCCCCTCCTCGTCCTTCTCGCGGGGAGGTGTTTCAGGCTTGGAGAGGTCCGCAAGCACCACGCTAGGGTTTGAGGGGATCGGGTCGGCGGCCGAGATGCTGGAGGCGTAGACGTCCACGAGGGTTTTGCCAATGCCGACGTTGAGGTCGAACTTGTCGAGGTTGGCGAAGCCCTTGGCGCGCACGCGGGTCGAGAGTGCCATCCGCGGCAGTCCTGGGGCGCGGATGGGGAACTTCTTCACCTTGATGTCCATCTCGGCGCGCAACCCTTCGTTGGGGACCACGTTGATCGCGCCCGATGTGGAGACGGATCCATCGGCCGCTTGAAAGCTCAAGCGTTCGAGCCGCAGACCCTGGTTGCTGAACGAGGACGAAAGCTCGAGCTCGGTGAGCCGAACGCGGGCCGGAACAACGGTGACCGCACCGTCCCGCATGACCATCGAACCTTCGAGCAGCGGCTTGCCCAGTTGACCGCCCACGGTGACGTGGGCGTCCAGGCGTCCTCGAAGGTTCTGAATCTCGTTGGGCATGAACGCCGAGAAGTCGGAGGTTCGCAACGAGTCGATGTCGGCGGTGGCCTCGACCTCCGCGGCGGTCCAATCCCCACCCTTCATGAGTTCCGCCACAACGGCCTTGGTGGTTGCGCGGACATGAACGCTGGACCCGAGGTCCACGCGTAAGGTTTGCAGGGCCGGAGCGATGACGACGCGGGCATCGACGGGGACGCTCTGCCCACGTCCGCCTACGAAACCCCGGGCGGACAAGCTGCCGTCGAACGCTTCGAGAGAGCCGTCGGCAACTGCATTAATCGCCACTGCGCCTTCGAAGTCTCCGGCGTCGAGGAACGGCGCGAGGAGAACCGGGTCGAGCCTGGGGATCGAAACGCGAAGATGGTGCTCGCCAGCCTGGTCCCACTTCGCCGTGCCAGCGGGAAGATTCAACGCAAGCGGCGCGTCGGCGCTCACCCACGCCGTGCGTCCTTGGGAGGCGTTCCACAAGACCTCGGCGTGGGCGCGCGCGTCGTCGTAGGCGGCGTCGAGTTTGACTCCGCCCGCCTCGCGCCCTTGGTACTGGATGTCCTCAAGCTCGGTGTGCAGGCGCAGGACGGGGCGAGCTGCGGACCCATGCATCTCGAACACCGCATCGAGTCTGGCGTCGAAGTCCAGGCGTGGAGCGTCGGGGATTCTCGCCAACGTTGGACGGACCAACAGCTCGTTGACCGCAACCTGCACGTCGTGGGGGCGCTCCGAGTGCCATCGGGCGCTGCGTGCCGCCAGGTCGAGGCTGACGGGGATTGCAGCATCCACGCCGATGCCGGACACCTCGGGGCCGGCCGCCCAAAGGCGCGCCACCGCCATCTCGTCCTGGTAGCCAAGGGCCAGCGAGATGTCTCCGACCGGCTGTTCTTCCCAGGTCAACGCGTTCGCATCCAGCGTGAGGTCGAGCTGTGGCTCGGCAGGATCCCCGCGAAGCTTCGCCGTCATCGACACCTGGCCAGTGGCGGCGACGCGTTCGTCGAAGCGACGTGCATACGCGAGGTCGAGGTTGGCCAGCTCCAGGTCGGCCACCACGGGTTCGCCGGTTCGCAGCTTGGCCGCGCCGCGCAGGATGTTGAGCGAAACCGGGGCGGTCGCCGAGAGTGAGATCCGGTCGAATGCCTCAGGGTGGGTCGCAAACACCGTCGCCTCGGCGGTCTGTCCCGCGTATTGAAGGCGGACGCCGACGTCGGGCAGCGTGTGCTTTTGAAACCCGCCCTCTCGAAGCGCCGCTTCGAGATCGATCTCCGGGCTGGCGAGGGAACCCTGTTGGCGGAGGGTTACGTCGACACGGCCGCGCAGGCTGCTGAGCTGGGGGCCTGCGATACGCGCCACCTCAAGGTCTGCGTTGGTGACCACAAGGGAGACCGACGAGGGGCGTCGACCGAGGACTTCGTAGTTGTTGTGCTTGACGTCGACGATGACCGGAACACTCGCGTCGAGGTCGATGGTCCCGAGGTCACCGCCCTCGACATCGAGCTTCGCGCTGAGCTTGTCCCCGGTGTAACGCGCGCCGAGCTTCAGGTCGCCGATGCGGATGGACTCGTATCGAAGCCCACGGCCGCCGACGTTGGCGTCGAGCGTTGGGGTGGAGAGTGTTCCTGCAACCTCGACCCGGGCGGAGAGCACCCCGCCCACGTCCAAGGTGGGCACGAAGGTCTTGATCGCGTGCAGCGGCAGGCCCGAGATGCGCGTGCTCGCGTCGATGCGCTGGACCGGACCGAGCCCGAGCTCGCCGTCGAGGACCAACGTCCCCAGACCTTGCGGCGTGCCAGCTCGAGCCACGATGTCGTGTGCGGTCACGAGCTGCGGTGTGTAGAGAATGCGAGCGGGGCCGGGGCCCATGTGGATCCGAGCTTGGCCTTGTTCCAGGCGCAACCCATGAACCAGCGCCGCGATGCGCTCTCCGGCGATGCCCACCGACGCGTCGAATGCCACCTCGTGCACAGGCGAGCCGCGCTCGATCCCACCGTCGGCTCGACAAACGGCGATCCCCGGGTTCACCAGGGCTCCGCAGTAGGCGTCGAGTGACACGGCGCCGCGCAGGCCGAGCCCGGGTGCGAAACGGTCGATCACCGGCGAGAGCTCGGAGAGCTGGGGGATGCGCACCGACACCGCAGCGCCGCCTCCGACGAGGGCGCTCCCTCGGACGCCGGCATGGATGCTCAGTGCGTCGGCGACGATGTCCGCGTCGAGGCGAACGATCGTGGCCCCGGGCGAGGCGCGGCCGCTCGCGTCGAGTGTGATCGGATCGACGTCTGCGTCGCACCCCAAACACTGCGCATGGACCCGAGCATCCACACCGACGCCCAAGTTTCCTTCGGCCTCGGCGTCGAGCGCAACGGTGAGCTCAGGCACGTGTGTTCCCGTGGAGGTGGTCGTCTCCTGCAGCCCGACGTCGAGCAACACCGAAACCCACGGGACGTCTTGGATGCCGCCCTGCGCCACCAGCATCGCGCTGCCGAAGTAGGGCGCGTCGACAAACGCTTCCAGCATCATGGCGTCGAAATAGCCGCCGCCTTCGAGCGTAACGGTGGCATGACCGCGGGGCTCACCCGGCACGAGGGCGGCGAGGTAGGCAGTGCTGGCCACCGCTTGCAGCTCCCCCAGCTCGAAGCGTTCAGCCTCGAAGTCAACGAGCGTGTCCGAGAGCCACAAGGTCCCCTCGCTGGTTTGCGCGAGGAGCTCCGGGACCCGAACCCTCGGAGAGTCCCAGGCCGCAACCAGATGCAGGGCGTCGATCGACACGTCGACGGCCGGGAACGTGGCGCTGGTCTGCAGCTGCACCGTCGCGGATGTGGCCGCGCCCCAAGCGACGGCGTCGAGCCTGTGGACCTGGACCAGCGTGAGGGGGCCATTGCGGACCTCGACCGAACGTGCCTCAAGCCCGGCCCGAATCTCGAGCGGAAGGTCGGGCCCGAGAACAGGGGAGGGCGGCTCGGGCGCGGAAGGACCGGCCGGACCCAAGTCGGCAAAGTCGCCTGCGATATCGACGACGACGCCCTCAAGCTCGATGGTGCCAGCCTCGACGGCCCCGTCCAGCACCGCGGCCAAGTCCACGCCGAGCTTGAGGCGTTCGGCTTCGATGAGCACGATGCCCGACGCGTCGCGGATCGAGATGTTTCGCAGCGTCGTCGCATCGGCCAACGCGCCGTCCGACTGCTCGAACTCGATGGTCCCCGGGATCATGCCGGAGTAGATGCTCACGCCTTGCTGAAGCAGGATGCGCGTGCCCACCGAGGTTGTCAGGGCGAGGACGACCGCGACGACAACGAGACCGATCGATGCAAGCAGAGCCAACCCGGCGCGGCGTATCCATCGACGCCAGCGTTTGGGCTGAACCTTGGGCTCGGCCACCTTCGCGTCTTGGGTCAAAACGCCTCTCCAATACCGAAGTGCAACGCCCAGCGCCGGGGCTCGGGGAAGCGCGGGTCGGTGTTGAGTTGGCCACCCACGTCGAGCCGAAAGACACCGATTTCGGACTTGTAGCGAAAGCCGCCTCCGGTCGTGTACAGCCAGTCGTTGGGACGGACGGTGAACAAGCCGGACTGCACGTCTCCGGCGTCGGCGAACAAGGCCATCCAGATCGGGCCGTAGAGGTTGATGCGGGCCTCGACGCTGCCGTTGACCATCGACAGGCCACCGACTGGAGTGCTTCTACAGGTGTCGGGAGCCTCGGGGCACAAGCTGACGCGGGGAGACAACCGCCTCAGCGGCCACCCGCGAACGGTGTTGGCGCCACCGAGATAGAACTGCTGGTCGATGGGGACGGCGGCCGCCTCACCATAGGGGCGCTCGAACCCAACCTGCGCACGGGCGGCGAACTGCAAGCGCTTGTGCGGCCGGTAGTAGCCACGAAGATCGGGCGCGAAGCGGTGGTAGTTGAACTGTCCCCCCAAGTAGCGGTTGGCGAAGTTGTACTCGAGCGAAAGGCGAGCGCCGTTGGTGGGGTTGAGAATGCTGTCCGTCAGGTGAATGGTTGGGTCGACGTCGATGAACGCGAGGAAATAGGGGTCGCGGAAATCGAGCCCCAGGACCGTTCGGTTTTGGTCGATGTCGGGCTGGATGTCGAAGAGATCGGTGAACCGGTTGTTGTAGCCCAGGCCCACTTCGAGGTAGCGGGTGAAGAACCGCGAGGTGGCGATTCGGTTGCTCACCGAATAGAACTGATAGCCCTGCCAGATGCCGAGCTCGAATCGCGGGGCTTCGGTCCAGACCAGTCGCTTCTCCAGCAGGCCCTTCTTGCGAAACTGAAGCTGTACGTCGGCGACGGGTCCATGTTCGCGGGGGTCGAACAACGCCGGGAGTTCGGCGTACCCAGCCCTGAGGCGGGCGGTGAATCCCCACAGCCGGCCGCCCAGGTTGCGGTGTTCGTAGCGGGCGGTGCCGTACTGCTCCCAGCGGACTGGATCGATCTCGATGCCGGCGCCGAGCTTGACGCGCTGCATCTTGCCCTCGTTGACCTTGACGACCAGCGCCATCTCGTCGCCTTCGGTCTCCGGCCCTCGGCTTACGACGACGGTGGAGAACACGCCGAGCCCGTAGATGCCCGACTCCACCTCCTGCATGCGTCGCCGGGAGAACCGTTTCCCGATGACAAAGTCCACCTCGCGCAGGACGAGGTCTTCGGGGACGCGTTTGAGTCCCTCCACGCGCACCTCGGTGATCTTCTTGACCGGCCCCGAGTTGACCTTGAACGAGACGTCTGCAAGGCGGAGCTCCGGGTCGACGCGGGCGGACTCCTCAACGGTCGCGTACGCGTATCCGCTGTCCTCGAGCGAGCCCAGCAGCGCATCGTGGGCCTCCGCCAGCTCGAAGATTCCAAAGCGTAGGTCTGGCCGCAAGTCGCACGCCTCCTCGACACCCGGACGAGCCGCGACGGGCATGATGTCGTTCTCCCACTCGAACCTCAGCTTGCGCACCCGGATCGGGGGGCCCTCCTCGACCGCGAACCGAACCCGTGCGCGCTGCCGCTTGACCGGCTTGTCCTTCCGCCGAACTTCGATCTGCGCGTCGGTGACCTGCGCGTCGTAGTAGCCGTGCGCGCGGTAGACCTCCTGAATCCGTTCCGAGTCGACCGACTCCAGCCCCGGTAGATAGTAGGACTTGGGTCCCAACGTAATCGCGGGCGTGGGCTGCAGGTTCAGGTGCGGGACGATCTCTTCGTCGGGCAATGCCGTGTTGCCGTCGATCTCGACCTTTCGCACCAGCGGCCCAGGGGCGGTGGTAGCCCCGTCCTTCTTGCAACCGCCGCCGACGCTGAAGGCGCAGGCTATGAGGGCCGCACAGCCGATGTCTCTGAAGCGCACGGGTTACCCGGGGACTATGCACTCAAGCGGGCTGCGCAAGCCCTGAGACCCGCGTGAAGCCCACGTAAGTGGAACAACGGCGTCTTCTGCGCCGGCCGGGTCCCGTGGGTGGCGCAGAATCGTGGCGCCACCACGCCGAAACGTCCGGCGTGGTAAGCCCCTCGGGCATCATGGCGTCACGACCCTTGCAGGTGTGGCATGTCTGCCGATTCGAGGTGGCCCGTCGGCTGCGTTCGATCTCGGGGATTGTCGCGTTGGTCTCCCTCATCCTCGCGTCGGCGGTTGTCGGTCGCCAGCTCGCGGAGGCGGCACGAGCCTTGGAGGAGGCGTCCCACGGCCAGCAGGCGGACGCGTTCCGCGCGATGACCGAGATGGTCGCCTCCATGGCGGAGTTCCCGCTGGACACCGTCCGCTCGACCCTCGAGCTGCACTCCCCGCCGCTGGTCGGAGCGTTCGCGTTCTTGATGTTCGTGATGCCGTTGCTCACCCTCACGATGGGATACGACCAGTGCGCTGGGGATATCGAGACGCGTCACGTTCGGTACCTCGCGTTTCGCATCGACCGCACCACGCTGTATCTGGGCAAGCTGCTCGGCGCCTGGATGCTCATCTCGTTGACGATCGCCCTCGCGGCGGTCTCGATGGCGGGCTACATCCAGGTTCGTGCGGGCACCATCCCCGGTGGTGCTGACTTCGTGTATCTGGGCCGCTGCATCATCACCGTCTGCGTGGCTGCGCTTCCGTTGCTCGCGCTGTTGGGCCTGCTGGGAACCCTGCGCGGCAGCGCTCGACGGGTGGCGCTGTTGGCCGTGCTCCTGTGGCTCGCGTTGGCCTTGGCCTCTGCGGCCGCCCGCTTCGGCCTGGAGTCCGAGCTGCTGGCCAAGGTCATCGACGTGCTGTGGCCCACCAACGGGCGATGGAACCTCATCCTCGATGAAGGGGGCCCGTGGCTTGTATCCGCTGCGCGCGTCGTCCTGTACTCGGTCGTTGCCGTCGGACTCGGACTCGCACACTTCTGGAGGCGCGACCTGTGAGTGCCGCGATCGAAATCCACGGCCTCGCCAAGAGCTACGGCAGCAACAAGGCGTTGGCTGGCGTGAATCTCACCGTTCCGCTGGGCGGCGTGTTCGGTGTTGTGGGTCCCAACGGCGCCGGGAAGACCACGCTGTTCTCGGTGATCTCCGGGTTCCTGCGTCAGGATGCTGGGTCGGTCACCATCTTGGGTACGAAGATCGAGCCCGGCTTTCCGCCTCCGCCGGGCTCGCTCGGGGTGCTGCCCCAGGACGCCAGCTTCATCCGCGAGCTCTCGCTCGGCTGGCAGATGGAGCACTTCTGTCGCCTCCAGGGACTTTCGGTGCAGCAGGCTAAAGCGGAGGTTGAGCGAACGCTGCAGTTGGTGGGTTTGCCCGAGGTCGCAGGCAAGCGCGCGAAGGCCCTCTCGCACGGCATGCTCAAGCGGGTGGGGATCGCGCAAGCGCTGCTGGGGAATCCGGCGGTCGTGATCCTCGACGAGCCCACCGCGGGCCTCGACCCTCACGCCGCGCGCGGGATCCATGGCCTGATTCGTTCGATCGGGCCCACACAAACCGTCGTCGTCTCCAGCCACAACCTGGCGGAGATCGAGAGCCTGTGCGCCGAGATTGCGATCTTGGATCGCGGGACGCTCCTGCGTCAGGACCACGTTGGACGGGTCGTCGGAAGTGCAGCCGTGCTCATGATCCGACTCTCGGGCGCGCCCTCGCCCGAGCAGATCGAACAGCTGTGTGCTCTGCCAGCGATCACCGCGGCACAGTGGCTGCCCACGCAGGGCCGGCTGCAGCTGGATTTCGACGCCACGCTCACCAGCCCAGGGTATGCCGCCAGCGACGTGGCACGTCGGCTCACCGATCTGAACCTCCCGTTCGTGGAGCTGCAGGTCGGGAAGAGTCTCGAGGACCGTTTCGTGGAAGAGACCGGCTTGGGAACCCCGAGCTGAATCACGGCCAGCGCGGCGATGTGTTCGCTCGTGCGGCGCGATGACGGGCGGGCGTACCGGCCCGTTCTGGCCTTGGTCCAGTTCGCGTCCTGTCGAGTGTCCTGTCGAGGAGGCGGGCCGCCAGTCAGTCGCTCTGCGCCGGTCCGCCACGCATGAGGCGCGCGACGACCTCGAGAAGCCGCGTTGCATCGACCGGCTTGACCAGGTGAGCCGAGAAGCCGGCGCGCATGCTCGCGTCGTGGTCTCGCTGCTGCCCGTAGCCGGTGACCGCAACCAACGTGATCGGAGGATTGCGGCCTTCTGCCCCGAGACGCCGCGCGACCTCGTACCCATCCATCACCGGCAGCCCGATGTCGACCAGCGCGAGCTTGGGCTCGAACCGGTTCGCCGCCTCGATCGCCGACGGTCCGTCGTAGGCGACCTCGGTCTCATAGCCTTTCGCGCGAAGCAGGTAGCCCAGGAGGTCGGCGGCATCTTCGTTGTCGTCGACGATGAGCACTTTGCCCTGCACCGCGCGCGCCGCTGCCCGCTGCTCGGAGGAATCCGGGACCGGTCCGTCCGAGGGCGCTTGCCGGCATCGGGGCAACCGCACGGTGAACTCGGTACCGGCGTTCCTTCCCTGGCTCGTCGCCTGCACGGTTCCGCCGTGCAGGTCGACGAGGCCCCGTACGATCGCCAGCCCAAGTCCCAATCCGCCCCGCGATCGCTCGAGGGACTGGGTCTCCTGAACGAACAGGTCGAAGATCTTGGGGAGCATCTCCGGCTCGATTCCGATCCCGCTGTCGCGCACGCGAATGACGATCGTGTCCTCGTCGGCATGGGCGCGAAGCTCGATGTGCCCACCGGCTTTCGTGTACTTGGCCGCGTTGGTGAGTAGATTGGCCAGCACCTGCGCGATGCGTCTGCCGTCCCCGTCTATGAACAGGTCGCGCGGCACATCCACCTCCAGCCGATGGCGCTGCTGCTCGAGCAGCGGGCTGGCGATTTCGACCGCTTGGGCCACGACGTCCGCGGTCTCCAGTCGCTCCTTGCGCAGCTCGACCCGTCCCCGGGTGATGCGCGAGATGTCGAGCAGATCGTCGACGAGACCGACCAAGTGCTGCACCTGCCGTTCGATGATCGCGCGCTCGCGCTCCCCCGCGGTCACGCCGGGCACCTTCAGCAGCTCCAGGGCGGTGAGGATCGGGGCCAGCGGGTTGCGCAGCTCGTGCCCGAGCATCGCGAGAAACTCGTCCTTGGCTCGGTTCGCGGCCTCAGAGGCCTCTCGCAGCGTGACGAGCTCGGTAATGTCGAGGGTGACACCATCGAAGTGCACCGGTCGATCGTCCGCGTAGCCAGTGCGACCGATCGCCCGGATCCAGCGGACCTGACCGTCCAGTCCGATCGTTCTGTAGACGGTGTCGTAGGCCGTGCGCGTCGTGATTGAATCGTCGATCGCGCGCCTGGTGGGCTCGCGATCCTCGGGGTGCATGCGCTCGTAGAACGTGTCGATGGTGACCACCGCATCGGGTGGTAAGCCAAAGTGCGTTTTGACGTGCCGGTTCCACACCAAGACGTCGAACGGCAGGTCGCTGTACCAAATGCCCACGCGCCCGGAGTTGACCGCGAGGTCGAGTCGCGCCTCCGCCAGCTTGCGCTCGTGGATGTCGGTCACGGATCCGACGTAGCCGCTGAAGCGCCCAGCATCGTCCGTTCCAGGGCGGCCGGCGTCGATGACCCAGCGGTTAACGCCGTCGGCGCAACGAAGGCGATGCTCGAGCTCGAATGGCACACGTTTCGCGCTGGCCGCGAGAAACGCTTCGGCCGCGGCCCCTCGGTCTTCGGGATGGACGGCGTCGAGCCAGCCGTAGCCGAGCCCCTCTTGTTCGGTCTGCCCCGTGAACTCGTACCAGCCACGCGACAGATACGTGCACGAGCCCTCCACATCGGTCGCCCACAGCATCGCGGGGGCCGTGTCGGCGAACCCGCGAAACCGATGCTCGCTCAATCGCAACGCCTCTTCGGCGGCTTCCCGGCCGCGCTGCTCGTCGCGGTGTGCCGTGATGTCAAGGAACAACAGCGCGACCAGGCGTCGCTGCGGCTCCCCGATCCGCGAGGCGTGCACGTCGAACCATCGGCCCATCGCTGGCGACTCCTGAACGAAGCGCGTCGGTTCCCCCGTCAGGGCGACACGTCCGTAGATCTCGATCCAGTGCGCCTCCAGGTCGGGGACCAGCTCGAGCGCCGTCCTCCCCGTGGGATCCGTCAGCCCGGTGAACCGCTCGAAGGCCTGGTTCACCTCGAGAAAGCGGTAGTCGCGAGGCTTGCCAGCGTCGTCGAACAGGACCTCGAACACGCAGAAGCCCTGGTCGAACGCGTAGAAGACTTCTCGATACTCGCTCGCCTCAAGCGCGACGCCGCTAGACTTGGGTGGGTCCGCCAAGGCCCGATGGTAGCCTGAGGGCCAGGGATATCAACAGCCGGGAAGGATCCCTGGCACGATCGCGCTCGCGCGGTGTCGGGCTCTCAAGGTGTCGAGAGCAGACCGCATGCGCGGGCGGTGACCGGGCGGCAACGTCGACGGAGCTCGTCCATGACGAGGGCCGACGCGCGCCGATGAGGGCGGGTTGCTCAGCCGTTTTTGTGCCGCACTGCCTCCACCAGCTGGGCTTTCGTCATTGTACTGCGGCCGACGATGCCGAGTTCGCGGGCGCGGTTGTAGAGCTCGTCGCGGGTGCGGCTCTCAAGGTCGGCGTGGGGGTTGCCTGTGCCCGAGGTGGTCCGCTTCGGCGTTCGGCCCTCTTCGCGGCGCTGCTTGTTCACGGTACGGGCTGCGATCTCCGCGGCGCGCTCGGAGTCGCGGCCGCGCTCGAGCTCGGAGTCGAGAACGTGCTCGTACTGGCGTTTGTCTTTGCGGGTCCACTCGGGCATGGAACGGGACCGTTGCAACGCCTGTGCCCGCGACGTCCCGCGACGTCCCGCGACGGGTGGGGCGGCACAGCGGCGGGATGGGATGGGATCGCTCGTGCGGTTGCGACCGGTCGCTCTCGCTCGGGTGTGCGCCGCCAACCACTGCCGGGACGCCTGCCCGATCAGTATCGCAGCAGGGCAGCAGCGAGCTGGCCCTCGGCAAGCTGTTGGGGAGGGACGACCAGGATCTGAGAGCCATGGGTCAGGGCGTGGGTGATCGACTGCTCGAGGTCCGCGCGCGCACGGGCGCTGCCTGGGCGTGGACGGCTGGGATCGGCCTCGCTGCGCCCGCTCTCGCTGACCACCAGCGTATCCACCCGGCCCTGCCGGGACGCGGTGAGAATCACCGAGAGGTCGGTTGCGGCGCCAGTCGCGGCAGCCCCCGCGATCTGGTCGAGCACGCGGTGGCTCCGGGCGCTGTGCGCTGAGGACACGCAGCGCCACGCCGCAGCATGAAGCGTTTCTGGCGTCCAGGCCGATGCGTCGCCCACAACCGCCTCATCGGTGAGTTGCAGCCCCGAGCGATGCTCTCGAACCTCCGCAATCGTTCGCTTCACCGCGGCGACGACCACGGGAAGCTCGCGTAGCTCGTCGCTGCCCGCGATCCCGCTGACCACCGCACGGACGAACTGTGTGTGCTCTGCGTCGCGGTCGTCATGTCCGGTGCCCTGGCCGTGATAAACAGCGCCGCCCCCCAGATTTGTCGGGCCGCCCGCGGAGTGCACCTGGTGGGTGCTGTCCTTGAGCTGGTGGCCGGCGAAGTCGGGCAGGGACTGCGGGATGTCTGGCGGCAGCGGGACCTCCCGCAGGCTGTCGCGCTCGCCTAGGTACAGGCGCACCTGGCTGCGGCTGATCGCGAGGACCAGGAACTCATCTCGCTCCAGCAGCGAGAGCAGCGGTAGCAGCTCGAAGCGCGTTCCAACGTCGCAGCGGGGGCCTACGGCTTTGGGGAGCCGTACCGCCTTCATGCCGTCACGGTCGGCCAGAATCGCCAGCCCGGCGGTACTCGAGCGCCAAAAACCCTCTTGGCCCTCCAGCTCCTCGATAGGGCTCAGGATCGCGGCGGCTTCGCTCTGGGAGACCCCCGTCATGCTCTCGAGGGAAATCCGAGCCTCCTCTCGCAGACTCCGGAGCTGGAGCGAATCTTGCTTGATCTCGCCGCCCCGCTCGTGCGTCGGCATGAACAACGACACCCGCGGACCTTCCTGCTGTTCTGCGAGTGCCCGAAGCTCGGCCCGAGAGAGCCGGCGCAAGGAGCGATCGTCGGGCGAGGCATGGACGCGGGCCCACGCTTGCAGCTTGGTGGCGTTGTCTCTCGTCTTCGGTTCGGTTTGCACGGCCACGGTCTGAACTACGACGACGGCGTCGCAACCCCAACCATGTGCATCAGTCTTCAGCGCGCACCGAGCGACACAGCCGGACAATGTCGCGGGCGGCTGCGAGTGGCACTGTGCCTCCACCACACGGAATGTCCGACCCGCACCGCGCGGTCGAGCAAGCCTACTACCCGCGCGATCGCTACTGGGACGTGCTGGCGTCACAATGTGAACGACGCGGGTGTACCACGCTGCACTTCGAAGACGTGCCTCGTCTGCAGCGGTTCGTGGCCGAAGATGGCTCCCACCTTCCCCGCGAGACGAGGAGCGCGTTTACGCGGGCCTTGATGGAGAGCCTGCAGGAGGTGGGGTTCTTGCCCGGAGGGGGGAGGCCCCACGGGCCGTAGGCGGTCGCCATGACTCCAGCTGTTGGCTCCGCCGTCCGCTACTTCGTTGTGTCCGGCCGGCCCTGCCGCGGATCACACTTCGCCAGCGCGGCGTCTAGCAGCTCCAAGTTCACCGGCTTCACCAAGTGGGCGGTGAATCCGCAGGCCGCGGACCGTGCTCGATCGGACTCCAGCCCAAACCCCGTCAGCGCGATCGCACCAAAGTTGTGTTTCAAGGCCCTCGACCGGTTTCGAAGCTCGCCGAGGAGTTCGTATCCGTCCATGCCCGGCAAGCCGATGTCGAGCACCACCACAGCAGGCCGGCAGCGCTCGAACTCCACGAGCGCGGAGTGTCCATCGTCCGCAACCGCGACGGTGTGTTCTCGGATCCGAAGCAACATGGCCAGCATCTCCGCGGCGTCGGGGTTGTCGTCGACCACCAAAATTGTCGTCGGATGCGGTCGAGCCGACTCCACACGGGGAGTCTCCGTCGTCGGTGTCATCCGCCCAGGCAAGCGAACGATGAAGGTGCTGCCCCGGCCCAGCCCCGGGCTTTGCGCCTCGACGGTTCCGCCATGCAGTTCAACGAGGTTCTTCACCAGCGCCAAACCAAGGCCCAGGCCACCTTCGGGCCGATCCGATCCCTGCGCGCCTTGGACGAACACGTCGAAGATGGACGTGACGGCATCCGCCTGCAGGCCGCGGCCGGTGTCGGACACCTCGACAACGAGCTCCTCCGCGTCACGTCGGGCGCTCACCCGGATGAGGCCGCGAGGCTCCGTATAGCGGACCGCATTCGTCAACAGGTTCGCCACGACCTGAACGAGGCGGCCCGCATCCGCCCGAGCGGGGATCGGACCCTGGGCGTCCACGTCGAGGCGGTGGCCACGCGCCGCCAAGATGGGCGCGACCTCTTCGACTGCCTGTTCGATGATCGAGCAGAGATCGCAGTTCGATTTCTTGAGACGGACCTTGCCGTGAGTGAGGCGAGCGACGTCGAGAAGGTCGTCGACGAGCCGGACAAGATGCGCGACATGACGTTTGATCATCGCGTACTGAGGAGGCAGAGCGCCTTGGCTTTGAAGCCTCAGGACCTCCAGCGCCGTCACGATGGGAGCCAGGGGATTGCGCAGCTCATGCCCCAGGAGCGCGAAGAACTCGTCCTTGACTCGGTTCGCCGACTCCAGCTTCACGATGAGTTCGCTTCGCTGCTGCTGAGCCTGCGCCCGCCGCATCGCGTTGCCGGTCGCTTTGGCGAGCTGCTGCAGATAGTCTCGGTACGCCCCGTCGAACGACAGCTGCGGGCTGATGCCGAAGAGCAGCCATCCGTGCTGGTCCAGGGGCGCCGCGAAAACGCGGGTCGCCGCGTCCGGCCACGCCTCGGCTGCAACCGCCGGCTCCAGCTCGCACAACGACCCTTCGGCGGAGGGGTGCTGCACAGGGACATCGCGCAGGGTCTGGGCCAACGATGCGTCCACGTTCAGGACAGCCTCGACCTCCAGCTCGGCGTCGAGCTGGACGGCCCATGGAATGTCCTCGGGAACCTGCTTGAGGGATTCGAGCACGCGACCAAGAGCGTCCGCCGGGGAGTCGGGCGTCCTCACGACCTCTGCGAGGCGAGCGATCGACGACAACCGACGGCGCGCCAACACACCATTGGTGGTCTCCGTGCAAACAGCCAGCGTGGCGATGACTTGGCCGTCGGCCTCGAACACCGGCGAGTAGCTGTAGGTCCAGTAGACTTCCTCCAGGCGGCCGTTCCTGAAGTTCAGGGTCCGCATGTCCTCGCCGATGGTGGCGTCTCCCGAATCCATCACCCGCCGGATCTGTGACCCGATGACCGGCCAGGCCTCTCGCCAGCACTCCTCGGCCTCCTGCCCCATCGCGTCCGGGTGTTTTCCAACGCCGAAGCTCGGCACGAACGCGTCATTGTAAAACAGGGTGAGCTTCGGACCCCAGAAGAGAACCATCGGCTGTCGCGACGCCAAGATCGTCGCGACCCAGCTGCGGAGCACAGGCGACCACCGGTCCGCTGGGCCAAGCGGCGTCGAGGCCCAGTCCGCGTTTTCGATGAGTGAGCGGCACTCGCCTTGGGCAAAGCGATCGCTCCGCTCTTCTTCGGGGCCGCCGCGGTCGGACATCGCCGCATCCTACCCGCCGGCTGTCTTGAACTCACGCGTCGTTTCTGAAACCATCGCGCCTTGCACCCCGGCGTGGATCGGCCAGAACGGGGGCATGAGACCCTTCGCGGCACGATTGTTCCTTGGAGTGGGATTGGGCATCTCCACGGCCGGCTGCGCGAAGACGACGACCGAGGCCAAGGCGCTGCCACCCCTCGAAACGGTGGAGAGAGTCGAGCTGCCGCGCTACCTGGGCACCTGGTACGAGATCGCGAGCTACCCCCAGCGGTTTCAGAAGGGGTGCACCGCCACCACGGCGAACTACTCACCCGACAAGCGCGGCCAGATTTCGGTGGTCAACCGGTGCCGAAAAGGTGGACTCGACGGCAAGGTGGACGCGGCAAAGGGGCGGGCCCGCGTCGTCGACGAGAAGAGCAACGCCAAACTCCAGGTCAGCTTCTTCAGGCCGTTTTGGGGGGACTACTGGATCATCGATCTCGACCCCGACTACCAGTGGGCCGTGGTCGGACACCCGAGTCGCGACTACCTGTGGATTCTCGCCCGCCAACCCTCGCTTGAGCCCGCGGTCTACGACGGAATCCTCCGGCGCCTCGAGGACGAGCACCAGTATGATCTGTCCCGACTGGAAGAGACGCTGCAACCGGCCGGACCGGGATGAGCCCCAAGGATGCGCCGAAGTCCAAAGACCCTGGCAACGTCCGGGTGATAGGGACGTGCGGGTCGACGGCAGGGTGGCGGCTGCGCCCGGCGCGATCGCCAAGCCGGGCGGCACGATCGCAGATCCGGCCCCCGAGTCGCGCGCGGTGACGGACTGTCTGGCTGCCTGCCTGCCTGCACGGACTGCTCGCACAGCAAAAAACGACGCGGGGCTGGCGGACGGCACCCTACGCAAGCCTCGTGCGTCACTCACCCGCCCATCCGGCCCTCGCCGCGCGCGCTTCGCTTCGTTGTCACGCCCACGCCCGAAACCGTCGTTCGATCGCCGTTGCCAGAAGACCTGCGACGGCTTGGCTGTCGTGGCGCAGGCACGACGACAACACTACAAGGGCTGGGCGAGCAGAAGGAAACCCATTCCGCCTTCCGCGCCCACGTACTGCCTGTCGATGGTGCAGTCGTCATCCCAACACACCGTTTTGAGGGCGTAATCCACACTGAGGAGGAACGAACGATTCTCCAACTCGACCATAGTGGATCGGCCCCCTGAAACGCTCTCACTCACAGCACCGCCCGATGCGACTTGGAGCGTGGTGTGCTGGTACGCGACCGACCCGCCCGCGCTGCACGAGGCGACGGGGACCGGTTCCGCAGGACACCCGCTGAGGCCAGGTAGAACTTCGATCGTTCCCAGGTCGATGTTCGGCTCCCACCCATTGACGATAATATACGCGAGCAGCAGGTCGCCGCTGAGGGTACGAATCACTATGGAGCCGTACCCGGACTCGGGGTACTCAGCACGGTAGGTGAGCGAGAGCGAGTCTCCCTCGACGAATGGAAGATCGAATGTAGCCGACCGGCTAGCGAGGGAGATTCCGACCTCCTCTTTGGGGCAAGCGAACCTGACCCTTCCGCCGATCCCGTCGAGGTCGTCGTCGATCCCGACGACCACACACTCGGTGTCGTCGAGGCCAGGTGCCCCCGCGCCCAGACCGATAGAAACTCCGACGAAGGTCGTATCCGCCACCCTACCGGCGGGTTCGCAAGCCGACGCCGGTGGGGTGTAGTCGGCACAAACAGCGTCCCCATCGCCGGAGCTGCTGTCGGACTCGAGCGGACCGCTGCTGCTGCTGCTGGAAAGATCTGCTGTCGCCCCCGCGCTCGTGCTTGAAGACCCCTCTGTTTCGGCGTCTGAGGTCATCGACTCGCTTTCGGTCGCCGTATCGTCGAGTTGCCCGGAGAGCACGCAACCGCTCAACGCCAGCAAGGCTGAGAACACGAGGGGCGATGCGAGGTTCGATCGATGGACGTTCATGGTCCTTGCTTGTCCGGCTGTGCCGCCATCTCTTGCGGACTTGCACAACTCTTTTCGAGACCCACCACCGCGGGAGAATCAGGGTGGCGGAGACGGAGAAGGGCAGCCTCGCCCCGGGCTTGCGCAAGCTTGCCGAGGCCACAGAGCGCCTCGATTCGAATGGCCGAACGAAGGTCGGTGAGCACGCTGGCCGAGAATTGATGCGCGTGCGCATCGGTGAGCTGCAGCGCCTCCTGCATGCCTCCGCGCCGAACGGCAGCAGCGGCTCTGCGAAGCAGTTCGTTCTCCGCTGCGAGGGAGTTCGTGTCCGGGGAGACCTTTGCTGGAGGCGAGGCGACCGGATCTGCTGGTCGAGCGCTGGGCCGGTCCGTCGAACCGTCATCCCGGGCAGTCGACCGAGGCAACGCACCCGAGGACTCCTGCACGAGCTTGGCGACAGCCGGTGCCGAGACAGCGTCCGTCTGCTCTGGCCAAGCGACAGCAGGTACGAAGCCGACGCTCACCCGCTGAGCCTGGGACACTTCGGGTAGAATTTGGTCTGCGACCACAAGCCCCGCCGTGGCCACAGCCGCGCCCAAGCCGGCCGCCACCCACGCCGAGCTCAGTGCAGCCGTCCATCCCGTCGCCACGAGTACCGGGGACTCACTCAACACCGAGGCCAGGGCTGCCCACGAGCCCGCGCTTGCCTGTGGGCGGTCTCGCTTGATCAGCGCGACGTCGGAGAGCTCGGCCCGAAAACCCAGGCGAAGCTTCCGAATGCGCGTGTAGATCGTCTGCACCTTTCGGCCGAAGACATCCGCGATCTCAGGGCCCGTCATCCCCTCGATCTCGGCGAGCACGAAAATCTCACGGTCGACCGAGGTGAGTCCGACGAGGTAGCGGTCGAGCGTCTCGATCGCCTCCCGGGTCCCTTCGTTCATCGTCCGCGGCTGCGCAGTCCGAAGCGCCCGGACGCGTTCCCGCCGGCGCCGACCGGAGCGGCGATAGTTGCTCGCGACCCTCCGCGCAATGCCATACAGCCACGCCTTCGCTGAGGGCCCCTCGAACGTCGCCCGTCGCCGATAGGCAACGACAAAGACATCCTGAACCGCATCCTCAACCGCTTCGGTCGCCGTACCAAGCCGCTGGAGCGCGTACCAAACAAAGCCGTGGTACGTCTCGTAGACTGCGCGAAAATCGCAGCCCGAGCTGATCGGCTGGCAGTTCTCGGCCACTTGCCTCCCCAGTGTCCGCCTCAGCGTCGATCTATTGCAAAAAAGACTTCGAGGCCAGCGAAGGCACGCAGCGACACCGTACGGCTCTCGAACACGGTATCCGCGCCCACCAGGATTCCGGGGATCAACGTCGAGACGGCGACTTCGCCCGCCGCAAAGAACCCAACGCGCCGGCCTCCGACGGCCATGCCGGCCTGCGCGGATGGAGCGAGCCATCCGAGATTGAGCGTGGTGCCGGGCCGCTGCCCTCGAGTCTGGGCTCGCAACGCTCCAGCCTCGATGCCAAGACAGATCGGAAACTCGACCCGACCCGCAAACAGTCGGTGACACGCACGTCCCCCTGCCGCGCCGAGCTGAAGCAAGCTGCGGGTGCGGTCGAATGTCTGCCGTTGTGGGAAGAGGTAGAGCCCGAACAACTCCGCACGCCAGCGTCGCCAGAGCAGACCTGCGCTGAGCGCTGTGCCTCCGCTGACCAACGGCAAGCTGCCGTATTCGAGCAACGGTGCGACGCGCAAGAAAAGCTGCTCCGGCGCGGACGAGCGCTGTGGTCGGCGTCTTGCTGTGGACGAGGTGGAGGTCGGCTGTCGGTCCTGCTCAACAATCGTAGGCAGACGCGCCGTTTTCGGTGGGGCAGAGTCGGCGGAAAGCTTCGGTGCACGACGTGAGGGTGGTGAGGGCACGGCGTTGGGTGACGCTGGTGGTCCCGGACCGACGAGCCGCGGTTGGAGTGCGACCGCCACCACCAATGCAGTCGCGTCGCCGAGGTCGGTGCACGTCGAGGATTCAACCGTGCGCTCGTCGACGTGGCCGGCAAAGTCGGTGACGATACGAACGGTGAACCGCTCTTGAAGCTGGAGCACGGTGGCATCCACGAACATCACCCCCTCCCCCTCGCTGGGGTCAGCGACGAGTTCAGCGATACTCTCGCGTAGCTGCTCCTGGGTGGGGCACCCGGCGGGGGCTTTCCAGGTCAGCTCGTAGGCGGCGGGCGAGCGTTGCTCTGTGGGTTCTGCGGGCGCAGTGAGCATCACCGCAGCGAGCGAGGCAGACAGCACAACCTCCGAGTTATCAGTCCGCCTCAGCGCTCGCAAGCACAGCGGGTGGAGAACCGGAGTGGGGAGAACCGGACGGGAACCGGACGGAAAGGAGAACCGGACGGGAGGTCTCGGAGCTCAAGGACCCAATCGGTGGAACCGGGTCGCTGTACTTCGCCTTCCGGGTGGCACAGTTCGCCCAGTCATCGAGTATACGTTTCGGTGTGGGGTCGCTGTACTTCGCCTTCGGATCGAACATGTGCCGGGCCCGGCTCATCGAGCGCGTCGGCGCGGTGGATGTCGTCGGCCCTGCGCAGGCGCCGGGCTGGCGACACCGCTTCAACAAGCTGGGTCATGACGGCACGGGCAAGGGCAACATCGAACCCGGGGACGAACACGTTTGGGGTGTGGTGTCTCACCCGTTTCCGGTCCACGTGGCTCGAATCGGTCTGTCTCGCGAAGGCACCCCGCGTTGGCGTTGGTGGGTAGGCCCGTACTTCTGGAAGGCCGGCGCTCTCGCCGTCGTTCTCGCCGCGGCACTGGCCCCTGCCTCCGCGTACGCGTGTCAATGCAAGGTCTCCGGGGTTCGCGAGGCCATCGATCGGGCCGAAAGCGTCTTCATCGCCCGCCCCCGCGAGGCAGGCCCCGAAGGCTTGATGCTCGTGGACGTCGTGCGGGCCTTCAAGGGACGGATCACGGCCGGGACGCAGACGGTCGTAGCAACCGAGTCGAAGAGCGACTGCCCCTCACCGATGGCGTTCGTCGACGAGCACGGGGTCCTAGTTTCCAAAGAGCCTGTTCTGTTCTATGGCTCCGCGGACCAGCAAGGGCGCGTGGCTCCCGACCGCGAACAGTCAGCGGGCAGTTTTTTGCGGAGCTCGACCAGCTCGTTGGGCGGCGCCCCCGTCGCGTCCAGATGGTCCGGTCCGGAGGGCGGATCGTGGCTGACGCTCCACAGTCGGCGATCGGACTCCCACCGAGACACAGTGCAACCGAGCGTCTCGTTGTTCGCAGAGCACCAGATCACAGAACCGAGGTGACTCAACCCTCAGATGAACTCCTCGTCGAAGACCCGGTCATCTCCTATTCCTTGGCATGGACGCCAAGATTCACGATGGCTCGAACCCCGTCAAACCAAAGCCGTGCCGAGGGACACCCCCGTCCCCCACGGACACCCCGTCGTCGCAGACTCAGCCTGGGCTGAGTTCGCAGACCAGAAGGCGGGCGTTGCTTCGACGACGTCTCGAAGCCACTACGAGGAAGCGCTCGAAGCGGGCCGCTGAGCAGCCGCCCGCCGCACCGCGCCCGGCGTGCGATCAACGTGACGCTTGAACGCGCGATTGAACGCGGCCTCGCTCTGGTAGCCAAGAGTCTGAGCGATGTCGGCGATCGTCAGCGCGCCCTCCTCGAGCCAGTCGACCGCGAGGTCGAAGCGCCGCGCCCTCAGGTAGGCCATCGGTGGCTCGCCCAGCTGCTGCATGAACCGGGCGGCGAACGCAGAGCGCGACATGCCGACCTGCGCCGCGAGCGATTCGACCGTCCATGGCGCCGTGGGTGTCCGATGCACGAGCGCGAGCGCCTTCCCGAGCTGTGGATCATGGAGCGCGCCGAGCCAGCCACGGCGCGCCTGCGGGTCGCTGCGCAGCCACGCGCGGATCCCCTGCACCACGAGGATGTCGGCGACCCGGGTGATGACGGTGTCTCCGCCTGGCTGCAGTGACTGCGCCTCGCTCGCCATCAGGCGGATCGTGCCGAACAACCACGCGTGCTCGGGCGCGTCGCCCTTGAGCAGCAACATCTCGGGCAGCCGCTCGACGAGGCGCTTCGCGCTGCGCTCGCCCACCGACACCGCCCCGCAGATCGCATGCGTCTCCTCGCCGTCGCCACCCCAACTCAGCAACTCGTAGCGCGGGCTGACCATCTGGCGCGGGAGGTCGAAGAGGTCGACGACCTTGGCCTGCGGGTCGCTGCGCAGGTTGTGCCCTCGCCCGTGCGGGTAGAGCACCATGTCGCCCGGTCCGAGGCGTTGCCGCGCCCTGCCTCCGACGTCCGCGATGCACGACCCCGACGTCACGATGTGGAACAGCATGCAGCCGGGTATCGGCGGCATCTTGATGCCCCACGGCGCCCGCAGCTCGGAACGACAGTAGAAGGTGCCGCTGAGCCGCAGCGAATGCAGGGCCTCACCCAGCGGGTCCACTGGCGCGAACGCGTACTCCCATGGCTTTGCCATGGGACCATTCCTCCACGGATCTGGACGAAATATCAATCCTTGCGGACGTGATGACATGGACCGTCCATCTCGGGGGACCCATCTTGGGGTCCATGACCAACCCCACTTCGACCGAATCTCCCACGCTGGTGCTCGGCGGCACCGGCGAGACCGGCCGACGTGTCGTGACTCGGCTCGAGGCCATGGGCCTCCCGGTGCGCGTCGGCTCGCGAGCGGGCACGCCGCGCTTCGACTGGAACGACTCCGCAACTTGGGACGCGGCGCTGAACGGCGTGGGGGCCGTCTACATCGCGTTCCACCCCGACCTGGCGATGCCCGGAGCTCTGGAGATCATCACCGCGTTCGTCCTCCGCGCTCAGCAAAAAGGCGTGCTGAAGCTCGTGCTGCTGTCGGGCCGCGGTGAAGAGGAGGCGCAGCGTTGCGAACGCGTGGTGGAGCGCAGCGGCCTCGCCTGGACCATCGTCCGCTGCAGCTGGTTCAACCAGAACTTCAGCGAGAGTATGTTCGTCGAGCTGCTGCGCAGCGGCACGGTCGCGCTGCCGGCCGGTGAGGTGCGCGAGCCGTTTGTCGACGCCGACGACATCGCAGACGTCGCCGTAGCTGCGTTGACCGACACCCGGCACGCAGGGCAGCTGTACGAACTCACGGGCCCCGAGCTGCTCACCTTCGCCGACGTGACCACGCGCGTGTCGCAGACAACCGGTCGCGACATCCGGTACGCGCAGGTCCAGCACACCGACTTCCTCGCGGGCCTGCGCGCGGCCCAGCTGCCCGAAGAGATCGTCGGCATGTGCGACTACCTCTTCGCGACCGTGCTCGACGGGCGCAACGCCTCGGTCTGCGACGGCGTGCAGCGAGCGCTCGGCCGACCGCCGCGTCGCTTCGACGACTACGTGCGCGACACCGCGGCGACGGGGTGCTGGAATCGATGACGCGCGTGCTGAGGATCTACGTTGCCGTCGCGGGTCTCACGTCGATGGGCGCTGGCGGCGGGCTGTTGTTCACGCCCGTCGCATTCCGACACAGTGTCGGCATCGCGCTCGAGCGCTCGGCGAGCGTGATGAGCGAGACGCGGGCACCGGGCGCGGCGTTGTTGGCGGCTTGGTATGTCTGCTGCACCTGCACCGCTCGATGGCAAACGTCGCAACCATCGTCGGCCCCGAGTTCGAAGACTCCGAGCTGGAGCACCCGCGCAGGGCGCTGCAGAACGCGGGGCACACCGTCACGCTCATCGGGACGAAGGCCGGGGACCGGGTCAAGGGAAAGCAAGGTGCGCTCGATGAGACGATCGACGGCTCAGCGGGAGTCGAGCGCACCGATCACAGCCTCCAGGCCAGCCAGCGCGTCGAGCATGTTGGGCGGAGGCTGCGGTGTGATGCGATAGGCTGACGAAGCCGATCCCACGAACAGCACGTCCGTTGTGCCTGCGGCGGCCGCAGCGGGTGGCTTGGCGAGCAACGCGGACAGGCTGGCGCGCAGGTCCTCGAGCTCCTCGGGGCCTAGCTGGCCGGTGACGGAACGTGGCGTTGGATAGTCGGCGGCCTCGTGCGCCTCGCTGTCAGTTGTGAACTCGGTGCGCAGTTCGATACGTCCGCTCTCGTACACGGTGAGGGCGCGATTCTCCTCGCCGCGCGCGAAGAGGTAGAGGAGCTGGATGCGGTCGGGTCCGGCAGCGAACCCGTCTTGGCCGCTCTCCTGAACGGACTTGGCCAAGCGGTCCAGCGCCGACTGGGCCGCGGCGACGGGTGTGGGAAGCGTGGGAGGCCGGTTGATGACGATGACGCGGCGGTGGTGCGTTGCCATGTCTGCAATGGTCAGCGAACCGCCATCGAGCACCCCCGGCTGGTCGTAGTGCCGCTCGGCGGTTTCGAACGTGCGATGCGCGAGTGAGGCTCGCAGCGGCTCGAGCTCGGCGGGCGGGACTCGCAACAGGCGGACGCGGAGCTCCTCCGCAAACGGGTTGTCGGGCAGCCACACGGGCTCGAACCATCTCAGCTCGACGAGGCCGTCTTCGTGTCTTCGTACACCGCCAGCCACTGACTCCAACCCGACACAGGCGCGCGCCAGTTTCCGATGGCCAGGAGTGGATTGCCCGGCGCGACGCTCGTAGGGTTCGCAGACTGCGGAGTCGGGGGCTGTTCGTCGCGCGTCCCGGTGGGCGCGCAACCGGTTGCGATCAGAGCGATGAGGAGAGAACGCCGGAGCACGGCGGTCGGACACCAGCGGGGGTCCGATGTTCCGGAGACTCGGACTTCGCGTGCGGTGGCGCTGAGAGCAACGAAGAGCAACTCGACGGAACCGCCGTAGGCGGGAAGGCGGACGATGCCAGTGATGGCGACGTCGCACCCTGGGCCGACGTCGTGTTCGCGGACGGCTACCTCCTCGCGCACCAGGGCGAGGGCGTCGCAGTCCTGGGTGGTCCGCGGAACGTAGCGCGCCTGGGTGTGACAGTCGGCCACTGCACGGCGCTGCTGATGCACATGCCGGGCCGCTCACTCCGCGCCGTGCTCTCCCGTCGTTGCACGGATCGTGGCTCGCCAGGTGCCCGCGGGTGGGCCAGCCGACGGCATCTTTGGCCACCTCGGCAGCTCGGCAGCTCGGCAGCTCCGGGAGCGCGGACACAGCCGCTCACACCATGCCTCGGCCGGGCGACCCTCCAGGCATGCCGAGATCTGACGAGCGAGCGTCGGCGGCACGAGCGAGCCCGAGCAGTCCTGGCGCATCCGCGACCGCGATGCCGCCTCAGCACTGGCGGTCAAGCGCGAGGTCCACCCGGCGGCTAGGGTGGTCCGCATGTCGACATCGGGGGCGTGGTCCGAGCGAATCCTGCGGGTCACCGACTACATTCAGGCCAATCTCGAGCGCGAGCTGTCGCCGACCGAACTGGCCCAGGTCGCCGGATTTTCGGCGCACCACTTTCATCGAGTCTTTCGCGGAATGGTCGGCGAGTCGGTGATGGGCTTCATCCGCCGACTACGACTGGAGCGCGGGGCCCAACGGCTGAAGTTCGGAGGTTCACCGGTCACCGACGTCGCGCTGGCCAGTGGGTATGGCAGTCACGAGGCCTTCACCCGGGCGTTCCGCTCGCGCTTCGGCACCAGTCCTTCGATGTTCCGCGAGCAGCATCGAGTCTCCGTGGCCGAGCTGGAGGTTCAGATCGTCGAGAGGGCACCGAGCACCTGCCTGACCCGCCGGTTCGTGGGCGACTACGGCGAGTGCGCCCGTGCCTGGGCCGAGCTGGAGTCGATCGTCGCCGGACACCCCGAGCTCCCTCCGAGCGGGCGCTCGCTGGGCATGGCCTACGACGACCCGGAGGTGACCGCAGCGGATCAGCTCCGCTACGACGCTTGTCTGGAATTCGCGCCAGCCCCTCGGCGCGACGCGGCCCCGGCTGGAACGACCGTGCGCACGATTCCCGGAGGCCGCTATGCGGTCGCGACCCACCGCGGGCCCCACGAAACGCTGACCGAGACCTACGTCGCTCTGCTGGGTCGGTGGCTTCCGGTGGATTTCAAGAAAGTTGCCGCATGAAGTCGTTTCACGCCGCGGCGCTGTTGGCCTCGGCGTCCTGCCCTGCTGAGGGCATGTGTGTTGGGTTGAGGCGGACGGTCGCGTGGCGATCCCAGCGACGAGTGTTGCCGGTCCAGCGCTCGGGATGGCGGGCCTTGGCGGCGGCGTAAACGTGCTCACGATGCTCGAGGAGCGCTTCGTGAACGCCGGTGTGACGTTGTCCCGGCGTCACGAAGGAGATGCCGCTGTGGCGATGCTCTTCGTTGTACCAGGCGACGAACTCCGCGACCCAAGTCGACGCGGCCTCGAGGCTTTCAAAGGGCTTGTCGGGGAAGCTGGGGTGTCCCTTCACGGTGCGGAAGGTCGATTCGACGAACGGGTTGTCGTTGCTCACGCTCGGCCGCGACAGCGAGCGCGTGACGCCGAGCGACTCGAGGGTCGCGACCATCGTGGCGCCCTTCATCGGCCCACCGTTGTCCGAGTGCAGGACCAGCTTCTTCGGGTCGGCGCCTTCCGCTTCGCAGATCTCGACGAAGGCCTTGGCGGAGAGCTCGTTGTCCTCACGATCGTGCACCCGCCAGCCGACAATCTTCCGGCTCCAGACGTCGAGGAAGAGGTACAGATAGAAGAACGCGCCGCGGGTCGGCGCGCGCAGGTACGTTATGTCCCAACACCACACCTGGTTGGGTCCGGTCGCGCAGTGCTCCCGAGGCTTCGTGTTCTTCGCTTGTCGATGTCGCCCGCGGTGGGCGTTCAGCGAGTGCTGCTTCAGCAAACGGTGGATCGTCGACTCCGACGCGACGTAGATGCCCATGTCGGCGAGCCGCGGCACGAGCTGGGACGGCGGCAGGTCGCGGAATTCGGCGGACGTCACCAACTCGAGGATCTGCGCCCGCTCGACATCGCTGAGCTTGTTCGCCGGCGTGGTCTTCGGGCCTCGACGCCCATCCTCGCCGCCCTCGAGCCCGTGTTTGAGCCAACGTTGGATAGTCCGTACGTCGATCTCGATGATCTCGCAACACGGACCCAGGCGCGCTCCTGCAGCGCGAGCCTCACGGACCAGCTCGAGGATCATCTTTCGTTCCTCGGGTTCGTGTCGTCGCCCTCGTCCTCGAACAACGCATTGAATTTTTTTTTGAGCACCAGCAGCGCGGTGGTCTCCGCGAGCGCCTTGTCCTTGCGCAGGACCTCCCGTTCGAGCCTCCGAATCTCGCGCTGCTCGTTGCTGCGCTTGCCCTTCGCCGCGGCACCACCCAGCGCAGCTACGGCGGCCTTGTGCACCTCGGCGCGCCACGTGTCGAGTTGGGTGGCGTGCAGGCCGTGACGACGCACGTACACGCCGAGCTCGGCTTCGCTCAGCTCACCGGTCTCCATCACCGCCTGGAATTTCTCCTCCGGCGTCCAGTCCTGAGCGCGCTTGCCCGGTTCTTCTCGCGGGGCGGGTTTGTCTTCGACGGCCACGTAGAGCACGCTACTTGCGTCTCGCTTCCACCGCGACAAGGTGCCTTGCGAAACCCCAGTTTCATCCGCCAACGCTGTCGCCGTGACCGCTCCGCGGCCCGTCATTTTTCTGATCATGCTCGCCTTGAAGGCGACGGAATACGCCATGGTTTTTGTCTCATTTCGCGCCCCGACTGCCGTAGGCTCCGGCTTCTACGCCGTCGCCCGGTTCATGCGGCAACTACCCTGACAGAGGGGGCTTCCCCACCGCGACTACGAACTCGTCGACGAACCCGTCATCGAGATCTATCTCAACGAGCCGCTTTCGACCCCACCCGCAGACCTCCTCACCGAGGTCTGCGTGCGAATCTGATGAGTCAACCCGAGAACGAAGGACCAGACATGGCAGAAATCGAAAACCCGAGCATCATCTCGCACGTTTCACTGGGAACCAACGCATTCGAGGCTGCGGTCGAGTTCTACGACGCCGTGCTCGCGACGATCGGTTGCACCCGGCAACTGGAGCACCCCGGCGCCGTCGCGTACGGCAAGCAGTTTCCCGAGTTCTGGGTGCAGACACCGATCGACGGCGAGGTCGCGACCCGGGGCAACGGAACCCACATCGGATTCTTCGCCGCGCGCAGACAAGACGTCGATGCTTTCTTCGCGGCCGCGATCGCTGCCGGGGCGACCACGGACGGCGATCCGGGCGCACGCCCCCAGTACTCCGACGCCTACTACGGATGCTTTGTGCGGGACCTCGACGGCCACAAGATCGAGGCCACCTATTGGGACGCGTCGAAGCTCACCCCGCCCAGCGAGTGAACGGGAACGCGTACACCCGCCACATCCCCCCCCACCGTATTGAGGGGCGCCCGAAATACGCCGACCCCGGGCCCGTCCGTGTCACGTGCGTGTTCGAATGGCTCCCCGCGCACCTCCGGCCCTCTCCTGCCGCGCGCCCGACTCCTCCATCCGGGCTTTTTGACACTTCATCTCGCCTAAACGCAGAAAGCTCGTCTTATTGATCTTCATCATGGCCACCGCGGGCGACACGAACTCGGCATCGAAATCTCATCCGAAGCCAAACTTCCCTCCCAGCGCGAGCGTGCAAAGACTCACGCAGGCTCAGGAGTCCCCCACCTGAAAGGGGTGTTCCTGCAGCCAGCGGTGTGTCAGCTCGACGGAGTCGGAGATGGCTTCGCCGCCGCGAGAGATCGACGAGGGGATCGGCTTCTCGGTGTTGGTTCGAGCGCAGAGGGACGAGCACACTCGCCTGTTGCCTCGGCCCTTCGTGGCTGGAACGTCTCCTCCCCACCTGCATCCGGCGCACACGATTAGGCGCGGTTGACACCCTTCGGCCACAGCTGGTTGAGCCAACACGCAGCATCTTCATGGGTCCTCGGTGAGATAGCCTGCTTCGAGCCCGACATCTGCAACGCGTGCGAACTCAAGCCCAAGTGCACGACCTCGGAACGCGGGCGAGGTCTTCGCGTCGCCGCGAACGAGCCGCTCCAGGCAAAGCTTCGTGTGCTCCAAAGATCGACGGATGGAAGGGCAAACCTTCGAAAGCGCGTCCCTGTCGAACACACGCTCGCGCATGTCAGTCAGCGTCAAGGCAATCGGGCCCGATACTTCGGCGAAGCGCAAGAACGAGTACGACCTCACGCGTGCCGCCGTCCTCGTCAACCTTCAGGTGATCCAGCGAGAGCTCCAGCGCCCGAGGCTTGCAAATGCGGCCTGACGCGCCGAATTCAAACGGGTCGCCGCTCTAGATCGGCGATCAGTTTGAAATCTTAAGCAGTTCTGATCGCTTAGCGGCGCAGGTCGACAAGGGCACCAGGGCGTGATCCCGGTGCAACCTGTGCCCAGTCGAATCATGCAAAATCCGGCGGGACCCGAGTCTCTTCTGAGCCTGGGAGACGCGGTCAGGAGGCCTCGGTTGCAGCCATCCTGGAGACAAAACCGCGCTCGACCGACAGACGTCCGTCCCATCGGACCGCCACGGGGTCCGAGTGCATCGCGACCAGGACCGCCCGGCCCTCGTCCCGCCACCGCTCGAGGGAAGCGCGGAGCCACTCCAAGGCCTCCTGATCGAGCGCGTTGGTCGGCTCGTCGAGCAGGATTACCCGCGGCGTCCCGCAGGCGGTGGACGAGAGCAGCAGCTTGCGACGCTGTCCCGCCGAGAGCGAGGCGATCCGGGTCGCGGGCGCGTCGGCCGAGGTGAGCGAGACGAAGACGTCGAGGGCTGGCTCGACCGCGCAGCCCCGAAACGCCGCGACGGTCTGCAGGAACTCGCGAGCGGTGAGGTAGCCGAACAGCTCTGCCGACTCGGGCACGTAGCAGAGCAGGGCTCGGGCTTCGTCGGCATCGCGGCGCAGGTCGTGACCGCAGATCCGCGCCGTGCCACGGCGTGTCGGCAGAACGCCTGCGAGCGCGCGCAGCAGCGTGGACTTGCCCGAGCCGTTCGCCCCGCGCAAGAGCCACAGCCCCGGACCGAGCTCGAAGCTGGCGTCCGAGACCACCGTGTGGCCGCCCCGCCACACCGCGAGATGCTCGACCTCGATATGCGGAGTCACTGGGCTGATTCTATCCGGGGTAGGGTCGATCCGTCGTCTGCCGAGCTCGCTGATTCGCGGACTCGCGTGGGATGATGCCGATCCCGTTGGGCACGCCCCATCCGCCGTGCACGTCCATGGACAGCGCACCGACGCGGGCCGAGAGCTGCGTAGACGGGCCACCATCGAGCAGCAGGGCGTCGCGGCAGCCGAGGTCGTGGGCCAGCCAGGCTCCGAACGCATCGGCCAGCACGGCGCCACGCGTGATCACCACGGCGACCTCGCTCGGACCGCGAATGCACAGGGCGGTTCGATGGGCCGACTGAGGCTTCAGGCTCGGAACGCTCCCGTCGATCACCACGCGGGGACCACACTGCACCGCCATCTCCACCTCGGCGGCGGGCACGTAGTCGCGCGTGTGCACGAGCCGAGCGTTCCCGCGGCCGTCGACCTCGAAGACCCCCCAGTCGGCGGTGCGCAGCGGGTTCAGCTCGGCGTCGCCCTGTCGGAGCAGCCCCATCGGTTCGCCCGAGTGGGAGAAGAAGGTCCCGTTGACCACCAGCCAGGCGTCGTGCTCTTCCCGCAGGGCCGTGACGCGCGCGGCGGTCCGCTCCGCCGTGCGGGCGTCGAGGGCCACCAAGCGAACGCGCGCCAGGTCGGCAATGAAGACTTCGGCGTCGGTGCGCGTGTCCCCGATGGACATAGACACGTGTTCCAGTCCTTCGGATGAAGCCGAAGAGGGGACGTCGAGCTTCGCGGTCGGGATCGGCACCGAGCGCAGGGCGGAAGGCTCTCCGCAACCGAAGAGCGCCAGCACGAGGCTCAGGGTCCGTCTCACCGCCACATCCTCAGCCATGGTCGTCTCGGATGTCATCCAGCTCGAAGCGACGCCGCACCGTGACCGCCTGCAAGCCGACCCGTCGCGCGTGCAACACGGCGAGGCCAGCGGGGATCAGGAGGATTGGTGGCATCCAGGTCCCGAAGATGACGGGGCACGCCAGGGCTAGAACGAATCGCCCGTTGCGACGCGCCGCGGGAAACCTCCGGCGTACGGCGGCCGCATCGAGGGCAAACGTCGCCGCCCCCGCCCACACGCAGGAGAGCGACCACGACAGCCCGAGCAGGGCCGCGTCGGCCACGGGCAGCATCGTCGCCGTGTATCCGACCACGACGAGCCCGGGCAGCACGCTCGCGGCGCTCACGCCGATCGAGGCGAAGACGGGCACCCAGCCCACAGCGCCCATGCTGTCGAACCACCACTGCTCGCGCCGCACCAGCGGCCACGCCTTCCACACCGCAGAGGCCCCAATGACGCTCGACGCCGCCGCAAAGCCCCACGCGGCGTGCTCGGGCGGCTCGCCTGCCGCGACGAGGTGGGTGGTGGCGACCCAGCCCAGCAGCGCGAGGGCGAGGCTCGGGACCACGATGCCCAGCGAGGCCGCCATTCGACGTCGCGCCAACGCCAGGCCCAGCACCCGCGCCATCGCCCCGGCCCGCGTCTTGGGCTGCGGCCATCGAAGCGACCACACGCGGACCTCTGCCACCGGGTGACCGAGCCGCCACGCCAGCGGCCCGATCGCAGCGCCCGCGACCGCCACGGGGACCGCGATCGAGATCGCCGTGCCGGCGGGTGCGAGCCCGTACCCGAGCGCCGTGAGGGCGGGCCCGTGCAGCAACGTCAGATGAACGCCGTGGAAGATCCGCCACCGCCACGGCGCAATCGGACACTGCCGCCAGTACGTAAGGCGCTCCGAGGCCACGAGCTGTCGCGTCGGCCCGAGCGTGAGTAGCACGTAGACCCCCGCGAGGGCCACGACCACGCCCAGCCCGGCTCGCCACAGCGCCGCCCTCACTACCGACGGCGGCCACTCTCGGCCCATGTACGCCGCCGGTGCGCACACCAGCGTGAGCCCGGCCCAGTACCGCGACGCTGCATCGCGCCAGACGAGTCGACTCAGGCGAAACAACGCGGGCGTGAGACCCGTAGCCGGTGCGTTTGGATTCGGGCCGATGTCCAGATCGTACACTGTCGGCGGCATGGGCCTGCGCGATCACCCCACGCGCCGTCGGGTCTTCGCGGGCGGGCTCGTCGTGCTCACCGACGACCTGATCGACGCCGACGAGCCCCGGCGCTCCCAGGCGCACCAGCCGCCTCTCCCGCCGCCCGCCGTACTCCTCCATCCCGGATTTTTCCCACTTCATTTCGCCTAAACGCTGTCGTGTCCCGGTATAGCTACCTCCCTCGTGACCGTTCGCGTGCCCAAAGAGCTCACCGAAAACGCGCCGTCCGTGCTTGCCCCGGCGGCAGGCTTGGCGTACGTGACCGACCGCGTCCCAGGTCTACGCCGCGAGCAGCTCGGGGACGGCTACGAGTTTCACTATTTCGACGAATCCGGAGTCAACGTTGGCGCCGAGACGACAGCGCGTCTCGACGCGTTGGCGATTCCCCCAGCGTGGATAGAGGTATGGATCTGCCCGGATCCAAACGGCTACCTGCAGGCGTCCGGCCAGGATGCGGCCGGGCGAAAGCAGTACCGCTACCACGACGACTACCGAGCGTTTGCAGAGCAACGCAAGTTTGAACGCCTCCACTATTTCGGGCGGGCTGTGGTCGAAGTTCGCAAAGCCGTCGCCGAGGCTTTCGAGCGTCCGCTGGGAGATCGCGACCGCTCGATCGCCGCGGCGGTTCGGCTCATCGACGCCCATCTCCTTCGGGTGGGCAACCGTCGCTCCGCCGAGAGTGGGCACTACGGCGCGACGACCCTCACAGTCGAACACATCGACGAGTGTGGCCACGTCGAGCTCGACTACGTCGCGAAGAGCGGGAAGGAACGTACCGTCATTGTCGATGACGACGACCTCGCCGACATACTCGTCGAGCTGGCTGCGGACGCGGATAACGAGCTGTTCTGGTTCTGCGATGATCGCTCCAACCTACGCCGGGCGACGGCAACCGATGTCAACCGATTCATCGTCGAGCATGCCGGCGAAGCGTTCTCCGCCCGCGACTTTCGTACCTGGGGTGGAAGCCGCGCCGCAATGGTCGCGCGTGCCGAAGGCAAGAAGGTGCTGCATGCGATCGACGAAGCGGCAGCCGAGCTTGGCAACACCCGTGCCGTCGCTCGCAGCTCCTACGTGCATCCGGCGGTCCTGACGGCCGAGCAGAGCGAAGTGGAGCGGGTTTGGAATGCATCGCGCACTTCGAGATGGCGCGACCGAGGCGAGAGCGCGCTCATGAAGCTGCTCGCCTCGGAGTGATCCGCGCGACGACGGAACGCTGGGCGCAGTTCACGAGAATATGAGGCGGCACATTCCATCGTCAGCCGGACCACCTCCTCGGTCTCGAACGTGGCGCGCTCCACGTCGCTCGATCGCCGGTTGATGCAGTACGCGCAGTCGTAGATGCAGACGTCGGTCAGCAGCACCTCGAGCAACGAGATGCAGCGGCCGTCCGGCGCGTAGCTTCGGCAGATGCCCATGCCCTGCGTGCTGCCGAGCCCATCACCGCCACTGCGCTTGGAGCCACTGCTCGCGCAGGGGGCGTCGAACACGGCGGAGTCGGCGAGGATCCGCAGCTCGTGGCGGATGTTGCGTGATAGCGCGAACGCCGCATGCCCGATCAGTGCTCGAAGCGCAAGTTGACGTCGTGAGCGGGGAGTGTGCGAGATGCGTTGCCGACCACGTTGCGGTGGCCCGGCCCAACCCGGTCGAATCGATTCTGGCAGGGTCGCCCCCGTCGCACTCGACGGCGACCGCGCGCCTCAGGTCGCTCGTCTGAATCTCCCCGACGCGTGGGCGCTCGTAGTCGTAGCGACCCGGCGCGGTGTGCCGAATGCGGCAGCGATAGAGCAGCCGGAGAAGGCGGGCGATTTGGCGGAGCCCGACTTGCATTTCGAGTGACGTGATCTAGTGGCGAAGACATGAGCCTTGCTCGGCTACCGGTTGAGCTCCAGCTTCGTTCTCGTCCGCTCAACCCGCACCGACTACAGGTTCGCGGCCGAGATTTCGTTCTGTGCTGGTTGCAGCAGGCTCTGCGGGGCGTCGACAATCCCATACTCGACGCGGCGATCAGCATCGCGAACTCGTGTGGGCTACCACTCCTCGTCTATCACGGCGTCGGCTGTCGATATCCGTACGCTTCGCACCGGTTGCATCAGTTCATCTTGGAAGCGTCCAAGGATCTGGAGCGTGACCTCGCCGCGCGCGGCATCGGTCTTCTGAGGCACGTCGAGCGCCCCGACGACGCAAGGGGCGCTGTGTATTCGCTCGCGGAACGAGCGGCCGTTGTGGTTACGGATGACCAACCCGCATTTGTCGCGAGGCGTCAGGCGGAGTCATTCGCGAAGCGGGCGCGGGCGAGCGTTCTCGCTGTGGACGCGACCTGCACGGTCCCCATGCGTAGCTTCTCGGAGCTGATTCCGACGACGAAGGGTTTTCGCGCGGCCCATCGGGCGTTGCGAACTGAGCACCTCGAGCAGCGCGAGTTCTCGGCGACGCTGGACACTGGCGCATTCCAAGGGGCTCTCCCGATCACCCACACCTCGCTCCACGGGATCGGACAAAAGAAGCTTCGCCGACTCATCGGGCAATGCGGCGTCGACATGACGCTTCCACCCGCGCCGCAGCTCGCCGGCGGACGCAAAGCGGCGTTGTCTCGCCTTCGGTGGGCAATCCAAGACGTTCTCCCCAACTACAACTTCCGGCGGAACAACGCTGCAGATCCAACCGCGGGATCCCGCTTGTCGGCCTACCTGCACTTCGGTGTGCTCAGCCCCGGCGAGGTGGTTCGGGCCGTCAACCGGGCGGATGTGCATGCGGCTCCGCGGTGGAAATTCCTCGACGAGTTGCTGACGTGGCGGGAGTTCTTCCACCACCTGGCGAGATTCGAAGATCGACCTTCGAGCTACGACGCGGTTCCGCTCGCGGCTCGTCGCACCCTCGAGGACCATCGAAATGATCCCCGCGAGGCGCTGTACTCGCTCGACCAGCTCCTTCACGGTGAGACATCGGACGAGACTTGGAATGCGGCGCAGAAGCAGTACTTGTACGAAGGCTACATGCACAACAACCTGCGCATGTACTGGGGAAAGCAGCTCATCGGATGGCATCGGACCCCGGAAGATGCCTGGAGTGCCGCTTGCTACCTCAACGATCGGTTGAGTCTGGACGGACGTGATCCGGCGACGTACGGCAACCTTCAGTGGTGCTTTGGCCGCAGCAAGAAGGCGTACCGAGAGACCCCGGTGTACGGATGGGTTCCGCGGAAGAGCGACACTGCGATGCGGAAGCGCCGCGGGATGCGAGAGTGGCTGGGCGAGCAAGCGCAGCGGTGCGACTTCCGGATTTCGGTGCCGGGCAGCACGTCAGGGTAGCCCGCCGCCAGCGAGGGCGGCGACGGTGTCGAGTGTGTCGATGTCCTCGACCGGCTTGTCAGGTCGGCGCCGGACGATGCGGGGAAAGCGGAGCGCATAGCCGGCTTTGTGACGAGGCGAGGCTTGCACAGCGTCGAACGCCACCTCCAGGACCACCTTGGGCTCGACGGTCCGCACGCGCCCATGCGCGAAGGTCTCGAGCGTGTGCGCCTTGAACCAGGCGGTGAGCTCGACGAGCTCTGCCTCGGTAAGGCCGCTGTAGGCCTTGCCGACGTTGAGCAGCTCGCCGTCTGGACCACGAACGGCGAACGTGAGATCCGAGAGCAGATGGCGTCTGCCTCCGGACCCGACCTGGGCCGCGGTCACGACCACGTCGAGCAGAGCGAGTGCTTTCTTCACCTTGAGCCAGTCGCGCCCGCGCTTGCCCGGGCGGTAGGTCGCCTCCAGCGCCTTGACCATGAGGCCCTCGTTGCCCCTGGCCCGCGCGGCGTCGAAGAGATCATCGAGGGAGTCGGCATCGTCGACGATCTCGACGCGCGACCGACGGGCGAGACCTCCTTCCGCCGGCGCTCCAGGTTTGGCATCCGCGAGCGGGAGCGCGAGCGTATCGAGGTGGGCGCCGCGCTCGGAGAACGGGACATCGAGCTGTGCTTGTCCGGCCCAAGCGAGCGCGTCGTAGGCCACGAATCCGACAGGCGCTTTGCTTCGCAGCTCCTCCGAGACGCGCTTGCGCCCCAGGCGTTTCTGGATGCGAGCGAAGGCGGTGATCGCTCCGGTCTCAGGGTCCAGCGGGACGACTTCGCCGTCCAAGATTTGCCCGCCGCTTGGGTGAGCCATTTCAGCCAATGGCGCCCAAAGCTCGGGAAACGAGTGCCCGATCGGGTCGAGCGTCCGCGAGAACAGGGCAACGCGAACGCGAACCCCATCGGCCCGGGTGACGAGCTCGCCGTGCAGGTCCTTGCGTAGCGGCTCACCAGCCGTCGGCGCATCCTCTGCGGGCTCGACTTCGATGTGGGCCTGCGCCCGGATTCCGTCGAACTTGTCCTCGACGGCGAAGGGCGGCGGGACCTGGCGTCTCACGTCCTCGGCAAGCGTCTGCTCATCCGATGCCTCAGCCGCAGTGGCCAGCATGAAGCGGATCGGATGAAAGAGCCTCAGGCACGCCGACGCGAGCAGGTCGTGTCGGGCCAGTCGCGCTGTTTCTCCGTAGTCGCCGGTGAGCATCGCGGCGCGGCGGATGGCCGCACCCGGCCGCCCGTAGGTCCGCTCCAGCGCCTTCTCGACGCCACCTTCGCTCAGCCCAATCCGCAGGCCGTCGCCGGAGAGCATCTTCGCGAGGTAGCGCGCTTCGTCGCCCTTGAGCCGCGAGAGCAGTTCCGCGACGAGGGTTGTTCGAGCCGTGCTGCCGCGCGTCTTGGCGATGGTCTCGAAGAAAGTCTCTGCCTCCTCGAGGGACAGCCCGGAAGCCGGTCCGTCTCCCAGAGCCCAGGCGGCGACCTCTCCAGGGTCGCCGAGCCGTACGAGCGCTGCGGTGAGTGCGTCTGAGTCGTGGTCCGTGACGGCTGCGAGCGCGTCGGCGATGCGGCGGGAGCCGATCTGGACCGTTCGTTCGTCAGCGAGCGAGAAGACGCGGCCGGTCGCCCACCGGGCCGCACGCGCAAGGTCGGCATCGCCGAGGCGGCCGAAGAACCCGCCAAGGCGGTCCGCCTTCTCGAGTCGTCCACACAGCGCAGCAATCTCGGCGAGGGTTGCAGCGAAGGCGGCGAAGGGTGTAGCGTCGTCGGTCATGGTCTCGTCCTTCACGGCTGTGTTGTAGCAGCCCGTGGTGAAACCCGGTTCGCAGCGTAGCTACGAAGGACCAGCGGCTTCTAGCCGAGTGAGTCCGAAGTCGCGGACGAACCCCGGCAAGACGAAGATCGAGTCGAAGAACCGGCGTTGTCGAAACCAGAGCGCGATGAGTGCCGCGAGGACGGCCGAAAGCGCTCCAGCGAGGCCGCGACGACGCCCGCCCTGCAAACCTCGTGGAGTCCCGACTCCGAAGAGCGTCCGCATCAGCAGTCCGAGGTTCACCGCGGCGGCCTGCATCAGCACGCGCTTGAGAATGTTGTCATGCCGAGGAAGATGGACTCGCCGCATCCCACCTGTCTTGAGCATGTGCGCGAAGGGACGCTCGAGAAGCTCACCGCGCTTCTTCATCAGCCCTTTCGATCGCCGACGCTTCATGCGTCGTCGGTTTGCGTAGACAGCTTTCTTCTCTGCCTCTTTACCTTTCCAGCGCCGTCGCCCTCGCCTCGCCTCGGCTCCGCGATGTACGTGCGGATCTCCGACTCTTCGAGCCGCGTGAGCACATCGTTGCTGTGGTAGCCCTTGTCGGCGACGACCTCTTCAACGCGTAGCCTGACGTGCTTAGAGGTCTTGTTGTCGACTTGCTCGTGCACGTCGACGAGGTTGTTGTCCGCGTCTTCGAGGGTCTCGTCGATCGTCTTCGTGTCGCCTTGGGCACCGCCGTGCAGCGTCACGCCAAGCACTGCACCCGTCTTCCTGTCGACCGCAGTCTCCAGCTTGTGAGCCAGATGCGTGCTGCCATCCTTCATCTTCGTGATCTCGGCGTCGGGGTCACCGGGATGAACCCATTCCTTGTTCGTGCCCTTCTTCGGCCGTTTGCGGTCGGTCTTCGCCTGTTCCTCGCGGGTCGGCGTTTCGATGCCCGACTCCTTCGCGAGCTCGACGAGGTAGTCCTGGTAGGCCTGCCCGTCATCGCGTCGCACGATCGAGCGCATCGCCGCGTTGGCTTCGAGCGTTGTCGCGTCGACTCCCACAGTCTTCCCGTGGACCAGGTTGGACTTCGTCAGCACCGCCAGCACCCACGAGAAAACTCGGTGGTGAGTCTCGAGGTGAAGCAGCCTTCGAGTCCGCGACAGCGTCGAGTGGTCGGGCGGGTTCTTGCTCAGCGGCAAGCCGAGGAACAAACCGCAGGCTCACCGAATCGGCCGTCCTCCACGCGATGCCGCGCTCACTGCCGATGCCCTCGAAGTAGCCGATCAGCAGGCAACGAAAGTAGATGCCCGGAGCAATGCTCGGCCTGCCGCGCTCGGCGTAGTAGGGCTCGCAAAGTTCCTCCACAAACCCGTCGAACCGCTCCGCCTTGAGCACCTTCTCAAGCGCCTCGTAGAACGGATGGCCGCCGCTTTTCCGAAGGCCGGCGTGCGTCACGAACAGCTCCTCCTGCTCATCGTCCTTGTGCCCCATCGCCATGCCGAAGGATCGTAGCCGCTTCGATCTCAATCCGCGATCCCGCACCATCTACTATGCGAAGCGTGGTTGCCGCCGCGCGTGGTTACCGCGCGGCCGCTTCGGACCTTCACCACGGGCTGCCAGATAGCGCGCCACGACTGTGTCGAAGGCTGGGGCGCGATCGGCCAATGGACCGGCCCGCAACTCTCCACTATTTTGGACGCAGCCAAGTGAAGGGTGGGGCGCGTTTATCGTGTTTCGCTGTGCTGACAATCTGGGCGGCTTCGATTGTTGCGAGAGCGTCGGCATGCTTGATGCTTGCCACCGACAAGCCATTGTCGCGCACACGTTGAACGGTGAAGATCTACCGGTGAAGAACGGCGCTCCCGCGCGGATGCGAATCCAGCGGCAGCTGGGCTATAAGCATGCCAAATGCGTGGCCGGAATCGAAGTTGTCGCGAGCCTGGACGATATTGCGGGAGGAAAAGGCGGGTGCTGGGAGGATCGTTCCGGCTATCAGTGGTACGCAGAGGTCTAATCAGTCTTCTGGATAAAGCCTGGCCATCGCCTCCCAATCATTGCGGACCAGCTGTTCCAAAACCTCTATATCTACGTCGGCGAGCTTGTTGATGTACAGGCAGCTCTTCCCGGTCTTGTGTTTGCCCAGCTTGGCCAACAGCGCATCGCGCAGGGCCCCGGTTTTCTGGTCGCAATACCCCGCCATGAGATACAGCGAGTGCTTCGCCTTACGGGGACTGAACCCCGCCCGCAGCCAATGAACATCGCGCCCGCTGGCGTAGGTCGTTTTGTAAGAACCGTAGCCGAGTGTCGCTGGGCCCCACATCGCAGGCTTTGTGCCTGTGACCTTTTGATACAGCGCGTCGATTTTATAAGCGTCTTCCTGCTTTTTTGCCGGCTCCACGGTCTCAAGAAACTCGTCCGGGTCTACCTCTGTGATCTGGGTTTTCGCATCTGCCATAAATGCCAAGATAACCCAAGCTTGACAGGTTGCCAAAGCCGGGCGGGTTATGGCTCTCCTGACCATTTAGTGGGTCCAACGGGGAGCGATGTGGAACGGATGAGTCTCGATGCCGCCGCAGCATAGGAAGAGCGTCGTGATGAAGGCCGACGCTGAATGAAAGCCGAAGGCTCGGCGCTTGGTGACGCGGGCCTTGCCGTTGAGCCCTTCGACGCGGCCATTGTTGAGGCGGGTGCGAACGTAGGCGAGGATGCCCTCGCGGTGTTTCTCGATCGTGGCCGCGACGCGCACGAAGGCAGGACGCTCCGACTCGCGAGCCCAGCCGAGCCACTGGTCGAGCTTGCGACGCTCGACGTTGACCTGGCGGCCGTCGAGAATTGTGGCGAGCGACTCCTTTCGGTGGACCTCGTCGACAGCGTCGTGGACGAGTCGTTGGACGTGGAAGCGATCGAAGATGAGCGTCGCGTCGGGGACCGACTCCTTGACCGTCTTGATGTGCGCGCTGGACATGTCGATCGTGACGCGCAGGCCCACGGCAGCCACATCGCACCTTGCGGCACGTTTACCCAGGTTTCGCGCCAGCGGTTTGCGCCGACGGTATCCAGCCCGACGATGTTTGCGGACTCGTCCTGCAAGTATCGCCACGCAGACCCCCCTCCAAGCACCGATCCCAGCGCAGACTTGGGCCGTGTTCATCAGAGCCATGGCGAAGACCTCTCGAGCCAGCCTCGTGCTGTATTCCACCCTACTCGGCTGCGGCAGCGATGCATCGGAGCTCCCCGGAGACGAGCTCCGTGAGGTGGTGGCCTTCACGGCGGCGTACTGCGACGTCGTGGTCGATGGCGTCGGGACCGTCTCCATGGAAGACGACTACCTTCCGCGCGTGGTGACGTGTGAGAACGGCGGGGCGGGCCCGGAGGCACTGCGGGCGCAGGCCATCGCCGCGAGGTCCGTGGCCTACTACGCGATGGCCACCTATGGCTCGATCTGCGACAGCCAGGCGTGCCAGGTCTATACGTGCAACCATCCCCCATCCGCCGAGGCGGTGGCTGCGGTGGAAGCCACGCGCGGTCAATACCTCAGCCACAGCGGCTTCTTGACCTACGGATTCTACGTCGCCGGCGATTCCCAAACCGCAGCGCCCAGCTGCGTCGGGAACGAGGCGGTCGGGACCGAGAAATGGGTCACCTACAACGAGGGTGAGCAAGGGGTTGGGGTCGAACAAACGCCCCTGGGGTTCGTGCACGACGTCGGCGACTACGGCTATGGGCAGAACCGAGGCTGCATGTCGCAATGGGGCGCGCGCTGCCTCGAGAACACCTTGGGCTATGACCACGTCGACATTCTCCAGGCCTACTACGGAGAGGACATCGAGATCCTGCAAGCGCAGGGGAGCTGCGTCTCCAGCTCGTGTAGCGACTGCAGCTACGACGACCTGCCGCCGTCACACCCCGGACACGCGGCCGCCGAAGCCCTTCGCGACGCAGGCGCCTTGTACGGGTGCGCGGCCGGACTCTTCTGTCCCGATCAGCCCTTCACCCGCGCCGAGCTGGCGTGGGCCATCGCGCACCTCAACGAGGTGAACACCACCTCCGGCCCCACCTTCAGCGACGTTCCGCCCAGCCACTGGGCGCGCGCGTCGGTCCAAGAGGTCAGCGCCCTGGGTATCATCTCGGGGTGTGGCGGCGGCCAGTTCTGCCCGCAAGGAACGATCAGCCGCGCCGCCGCGCCGACCTTCGTGGGCCGCGCTGCCTCGCTGGCGCCGGCGTACCCATCGATCGGAACGTTCAACGACGTCTCGACCTCGCACTGGGCGTACGGACGGATCGAGGCGGCGCTCGACATCTCTGCGGTGAGCGCCTGCGCGACGAACCCCCTGCGCTACTGTCCCAGCGAAGCGATCACTCGGGCCGAGGCCGCCGTACTGCTGGCGGCCATGTACGAGCTGTGACCAACCGCGTGTGCGCGGCATTGTGCGCCGCGCAAGCACCTCACTGCAGCTCGTAGGCGCCGACATCCACGGCATCGCGACGGGGGTTCGCCGCCGGAAGAAGGGCTAAAATTGAGGACGCAAAGCTCTCGCTCCGCCATGAGCCGGTCGACATCCTTGCTCTTGTTCGCGGCTCAAGCTCGTTCTCCCCGCGGCTGTTGAGGCGTTGAGGCTGCGAGGCACCCGGATGATGCACGCGTCCACGATGTTGCCCTTCGACGCTCGATAGCCTTCTGCGTTCAAGTGCTGCTCGAATCGCGCAACCACATCATCAAACACCTTCTTCACCTTCAGCCGCTCCCGAAACGCCCAGATGGTCTTCGCGTCCGGCACGTCTTCTCCCAATCCCAGCCCCAAGAACGACATGAACGAGAGCCGATCTCGAATCTGGTACTCGGTTTGGTCATCCGAGAGGTTGTAGAGCGCCTGAATCACCAGCACCTTCAACGTCAGCACCGGATCCTTCGGCTTGCGCTGCACCGCAGACTTGCGCTTGGGGTTCTCCCAGATCCGTTCAACTTGTGCGCGGAACATCTCGAAGTCGACAACCTCGGCCAGCCGAGCCAGTGGGTCCCCCTGCTTCTCGAGCTGCTCGTCGTTCCGAAAGGTCCGAGAAACCCAGTTGCCACGTCATCTCCTCTTCCTACGTCCACGCCGGGGAGCAGCAGCGGGGTGTAGAGCGAACCTGAGCCAGGGAGAGCCAAGCCATTTCACGAGAAAACGCGGTGCCCTCGCTGGCTACGCTTCAGGCTCGCGCGAAACGCAGCGGCGGATGCTAATGCCGTAGTCCGTTTCCGCGAAGGGTTCCCAACCAGGCTCTATGATTCGGGTGTTCGGAACGTGAAGACCGTTGACGGCAAGAGACACCTCCCACTCCCGGCAGCCGGAGGGCTGGCGAACCGCGGCCCCAGCCGACTCCGCCCTGGTGGTCGACGGCGAGAGCTGGACCGGTGCGGGACACGCCACGACGAACGCGATCCCGGCGAGAAATCCAACGCCAAGCGAAAGGACCTGCTTGAGGCTCATGCGCGTGAGCGTAGGTCATCAACCCGCGGCCCGTCCCACGCGGACCCGCGCCAGCACATACGCGTGGTCGCTCGCCTTGCCGCCCAGGCCCCCGGATCCACACCGTTCAACTCGTTCCCGTGCAGGATCTCGTACTCGACCGCGCCGGCGTCGAACGCCTTCTTGGAGACCACCCCGTGCATCAACACCTGGAGCTGGCCGCGGTGGTTGTGGTCGTAGCGCTGGAGCACGTCACCGTCGACGCCACGACGGGGAAGCAGCACATCCGGCTCCGCGGGCGCAGCACGGATGTTAATGGCATTCTGGCGGCATCACGGAGCTGGGCGTGGAGCGCGCTCCTCTACCACCGCATGACTCGGCACGACGGCTCCCGACTGCCAACGCTCGCGTTGCTGGCGCTTACCCCGCTTCTGGGCTGCACCGCCCCCGCGTTGAGCGGCGAACCCGAGGGCTCCTTGAGCACCCGATGGGGGCGAATCCTCGAGTTCGGCCAGGGTCGGCAGTTCCTCCGGCGCCACGCCCGACAAGAGTTCGACGAGCACGACGGGCGGCCCGTCGTCCCGATGGGAGCCGACCGACGCGTGTTCGCTCGCCGTTGAGCTGCGTACCACCACCACCGGCGGCGTATCCGTCGAGGTCACCTGTGACCGCGCGCCCACGGTCCGATGCGTCTGTCCGCTGAGCGTGGCCCATGCGCGCGGTCCCCTCTCACGGCCCGTACTTGCTCACGGCCCGTACTTGGTGATCGACAGATCGTCGAGCACGACGGGTGCGCCCTGTTCGTCGACGGCGAGCGAGCGAACCGGCGACGGCAGCGAGATCGCGCACAGCAGGTCACCGGTCTCGCCCGCCCGCTTCTCGAGCTGATCTCCGACGCCGACGAACACGTCGCCGCTGGGGTCAACGGCGAGCCAGCCCCCGGGTGTCTGCCACAGCGCATTGCCGGCCGAGTCGAGGACCTGCACGACGCCGCCCTGCAGCCCAACGGCCACCCGCTCGCTCGGGCCGCCCACGTCGAGCTCGCCGTTGCCGTTGACAGCCGTCGACCACAGTTCCTGCTGGCCCTGCGCGACGCGCTTGATCTGACCGTCGTGGCCCCGAACAGCGAACTCGCCGTTGGCGAACACGTCGAGCCCCTGGATCTCGAACAGATCGTTGCCCCACAGTCCGCCCTCCTCCCACAGCCGGTCACCGGAGTCGAGGTCGATCTCCACGATGAAGCCGTTGGGGCTGCGGGTACCGGCCGCAAACACGCGGTCGTAGGCGCCCTGCACGTCGAGCAGGTGGTAGCCCAGGTTCGCCAGCGCGACCTCGGTCAGGAGGTTTCCGTCGACGTCGTACTGCAGCACGTAGCCCGTGGTGAACTCGTCGAAGTCACCGAAGTAGACGGAGTCGAACGCATAGACCCTGCCGTCACTGACCCCTGCGATCCCGACCGCCGTGTCGGCGCAGTGGTCGGGCGACTTGTAGTCATTGGTCCAGACCAGCCCACCGTCGACGCCGTCGTATCGCGCGAACCGGGCGGTCTGGTCCGAATCCGCGATCGGGCTGATCCCGCAGTCCGCATACAGGTTGGGGACGATGACGCTCATCGAGATCAGGACGTCGCCGCCGGGCATGGTCGTGATCTGGGCGTTCGAGGGCGCGTCGATCGGCGTCGACCACAGCCCGGGGCCACAGCCGTCGTCATCCCCTCCCGAGGAGGACGAGGACTCCGCTCCGTCGCTCGAGGAGGAGGACGACGTCGTCCCATCACGGCTGCTCGAGGAGGACGAGGACACCCCTCCGTCGCTCGAGAAGGAGGACGACGAGGACGAGGACATCTCGCCCTCCTTGCCCGTCGAAGACGACGTGTCGGACGATGTCGAGCCCACAGAAGGGGTCGGCGATGGGCCACCGCGCCTGATCCGTCCCCTTCGGTGCCGCCACCGTCATCCACCCGGGACGTCGTCCCCGCAGTGCTGGACGAGCTTTCGCTCGGCAAAGGTGGGTCTTCTTCGCCGATGGCTGGGCCGCAAGCGCTCAGCAGGGGACTCAGGATGAGTAAGCCTCGCCAGTTCACACCCTCGGTGCGGGCCAATTCCCCAACCCGTGAGGATTTCTGGTCAGTTCGTACATCTGGAGAAGGCCCGCAAGGTCCAGCAGTGGCTGGACGAGTACCCGCGATGATCAGCGCGGGGTCGACGAGCCGACGTCCGACGGGGAATCGTCCCCAGTACGCTGGGAACCGAAAGTTGGACAACTGATGGAGGCGCGAAGCGTCGTACGGAAGCTTCATGCGTCCCGTCCACCTTCCGGCCGAAGTCAACTGTTGCACCCAGATACGCGCCTCATTCGCTCGACACTCGGCGCCGGAACACACGCCTCTTGCACACGGCAACACGCAATCTCCGCGCTCCACAACGGGCTGCGGGTCGAAACCGGGTACCGTATCCCCGTGGCTCGCCCTGTCTTGCATCCGTTCCACTTGGCCATCGCCGTGCACGATCTCGCGGCTTGTCGTCACTTCTACGGGCGCGTGCTGGGGTGCGAGGAGGGCCGATCTTCGGCGAGGTGGGTGGACTTCGATCTGTGGGGGCACCAGCTGGTGATTCACCAGGTGCCCGCGGCGCCCGGGAATGAGGGGCGCAACCCGGTCGACGGTGCGCAGGTCCCGGTTCCCCACTTCGGGGTCGTGCTGAGCATGGATGCGTGGACCGAGCTTCGCGACAACCTGGTGCGCGCGGGCGTGCGCTTCGAGATCGAGCCGGGGATCCGCTTCGCGGGCGAAGTCGGCGAACAAGCGACGATGTTCTTCTACGATCCCGCAGGCAACGCGCTGGAGTTCAAAGCGATGCGCGACCCCGAGGCCTTGTTCGCCAAGGCCTGAGCCTCAGCCCGCTGGCGGTGGGTGCCGAACCGGCGGGTCAGCGACGTTTGGGACCGCCGATTTGTACAGGACCCACGTCTTGCAGGACCAACGTCTTGCGCTCACGGCAGGCGCATCGTCCCCACGCACCAGCCCGCCAGCGGCGCGGCCACGTCCAGCAACGCCCGCGCCGGTTGTGCGCAGCTCGTCAACGGCCCGGCATCGCGCCGAAGCGGGAGCGGTACGTCGCGGGCGTCACCCCGAGCGCAGCGTCGAACAGCCGCCACAGCGTGCTCGGATCGCCCAGCCCGGTGCGGGTCGAGATCTCTTGCAGCGAGAGCTCGGCGGTCTCAAGCAGGCGCCGTGCCTCTTCGAGCCGATGGCGTCGAACCCAAGCCGCCGGGGACTCCCGCAGGTGAGCGCTGCACCACCGGGTGAGCGAGCGCGGGCTCATCGCGACGTGACGCGCGAGGCGAGCGACGGGATCGCCGGCCGAGCTGTTCAGCGGACCTCCGGCTCGAACGTCACCCCCAGCGTAGTCCAGCCGGACGCGAGGGGGGAAGGTCCACGTTGCCGTGACCTGGCGGAGGCACGCCGTGACCTCGGGCGTCGGTGGTCGACGGTGGCGGTCTTCGGAGGCTCTGAACGGCACGACCTCGGCGAGCACCCCGGTCGACTCGATGTCGAACCAGAGGCTGACCCCGGGCGGGCGGGCCTCGCAGCCCTCGGTGATGCCCGCGAGGGGTTGGACGCACCGCTGCAGGGCGTCGTGATTCTCGGCGAGGTGAGCACGCATCGCGGCCTCGTACCCCTCGGGAAGGGTCTCGGGCTGTGGTCGCGCGGTGGCGTACGGCAGCATGTCGACCTCGAACGTCGGCGAGATCACGGCGACCCCCGAGCGGGTTGCCTGCAGCAAGCGATCGCCCTCGAGCGCGACGCGGTAGGGTTCCTCGGGGAGTTCCAGGACTCGCGTAAGGTGCGGACCGTCGGGACCGTCGTCGATGCGGACGAGGGACCCGTCGGAGCCCAGGTGGCCCAAGCCCAACAACAGGTGTCGCGCGCCGGCCCACGTGATTGCCCCGACGACGTTGTGCGGGATCAGGACCCGCGCAGGCCCACTCTCGGGGACGAACATCACGCCGCCGCCGAACTCTCCCATGTCCGTCCCCAGCACCCAGCCGTCCTTCACCCGTTCGGCGGCGGTGAGGCCCGCCTGCCAGCGCGTGATGCTCTCCACGTCGGGGAGCTCCGCGGCGAGGTCTCGCGACTCGAGGGCCTCGGGCACGGCCGCGGACCCGACGGCGAGCGGCTCGAACTCCACACGTCGTCCGTCCGCGACGACCGAGTACGGACCGTAGCGTCGCCAGCCGAGCCCGGTCTCTCCGAGGGTCTGGGCCAGGACCTCCGGATTCCGAGGGTCTCGGTCGTAGAGGTTGTGGCGCTCGAGCTCGGTCGCGGTCGCTTTGCCTGCGAGTACGAGAGCCGCGTTCGCGGCCTGGGTCCGCACCCCTCGTGACCAGTGCGTCTCCGCGATCCGCTCGAGATCGGGTCGAGCTTCGGCGGCCCCGAGTGATCCGAGTGCGGCCGCGGCATCGAGCTGTTGCGTCCAATCGCGCCCGTCCTTCAGCATTGCAAGCAGGAGATCGAGGGACGCCTCATCATGCAGGCCTCCGAGACGAAGCACCGCCTCGCGCTTCCAACCCTGCCGCGACCAGTCGTGACCACTCCTGAGCACATCGCCGCCGAGCTCCGCGGTGCTCGGCCACCGCCGCGAGCCGCTGCTGTCGGACAGCTCCTGCTGTTCTCGCCTCCGCCCACAGCCCCCTGACTCTCTGCGAGCGCGTCGCTTCCCACCGCGCTCGTCTCGGCGTGCCTGCGAGTTCCACTCGGTGCGGTCGCCGTCCCCTGTCGCGGTCCGTTTTCCTCTGAACTCGCTCCGCTCTCCCTGGCCCAGCTTCGCTCGACAACCGGCTGCAGCTCCCCGGCGCTCCCAGGCTCACCAGCCGCCTCTCCCGCCGCCCGCCGTACTCCTCCATCCCGGCTTTTTCACACTTCATTTCGCTTAATTAAACGCCAGCAAAAAGAACTGATGTGAGGTCGGCAGACTCCACACGGTTCCGCCTCTCGACCTAGAGAGGCTTCCCGGATTGGACTCGATCGGCGCGTCGGGACGATTCTTCGGAACGGTCACGAGGCAGGCAGTGGCAACCACCTGCTCGACCGCCAGCGGACCGGACCGAAAATGCGAACGACTCCCTACCTCTACGCCGTGTCTTGCGCCTCACTCCTGGCGTGTGCGGGTCCACCGCCCGCCGCCGATGCCTCGAATCCAGAGCAACTCCGGCTCGACCGCGGCCCCGGGCTCGTCCGCAGACGACGGCACCTCCACGGACCCCGACACCAGCGCCGAGGATTCTTCGACGGCAACGCCCCACTCCGGCTCCACCACCACGGGCGGCGCCGACGCGAGCAGCAGCAGCTCCGGGAGCAGCGAAGAAACCGGCCCCGCTGATGTTTGCGGTGATGGCCTCCTCGGAGCGACAGAAAGTTGCGACGATGGCAACGACGTTTTCGGCGACGGGTGCAGCCAGTGCGAAGTCAGTGGCACAGTCCTGTGGACGACGCACTACATCACCAAAACCGACTTCGCGACAGTCAGACGCATCGATGTCGACCCCACCAACGACGACATCGCGCTGCTCAGCGATCTCAGCGGAGCGATTCACACCACCCTTCTACAGCGATACGCGGGGGGGCGGAGAGCTCCTCGGGTCCACCGCTCTCGGCACACCGCCGGGGGCCACATCCGCGGTTGCCTTCGGATTCTGTGCCGGCCCCTCGGGACGCGTCTATACGGTGGGCAGGGCCGAAACCGCAGGCGGCGCCATGGAATATCGGCGACTGACCGCGTTCGACGGCCTCGACCTCGCGTGGGCCGCCGACGGCCCGCTCGAGGTTCATTCCGGGTGGTCCCACTGCGTCGTCGGAGACTCTGGCCCCATCGCGATCGGACTTCAGAATCCCGAGCAGACGCCGCTCAGCATCGGACTCGTTGCCTCGTTCGACGCCGACGGCAACGAGCAGTGGTCGACCCCGTTGGGGGTCAACAACATTGCATTTGGTCCGGATGGACGACTGGTCGGGCTCGGGGAGACGTCCGAGGGGAGCATGCTGCTCTACAGTTTCGCCGAAGACGGAACTGCGACCCCAAGCGACGACGTGCACGCCGCATACCGAGGGGCTGGGGAGATGGTCGTCACCGAGGATGCGGTCTACCTGACCGTGGTCAGACCCTACGACAACATCCTGCTGCGGCGGGTGCTCGTGAAGCTCGACGAAGCAGGAGGGCTCATCTGGGATCGTGACCCACTCGCGGCGGCCGATGACTCTCCAGCCGCATCGGCCCCGAGCCTGGCCATCAGCCCCAACGGCGAGCCAATCGTCGCCGGCACGGCCTGGTTCGACGGAGTGCCTCACACCTATGTCGACGTATATGGGAGTGATGGAGAGCTGCTGTCGTCGCGCTTTGTCGACGTCGACGACGCGGCGGGAGGGTATGGGCCACAGATCACAGTCACAGGGGACGGAACCCTGGCGGTGGCGACCTCCCACTCGGGCTCGGATTCAGCCTGTCCCGCAGAGCCCTGCATCCTGGTGCAGAAGCGGGTGCTCTGACCGACGCCCCAACCCGCCGCTCGCGCGTCACACCACCCGAGGGCGTCTACGAGATGCACATCGAGGCCGAGGACGGGGCCGGCAACGTCACTGCTCTGGCCGACACCGAACTCAAGTGATCGGCGCATTCCGCCCTCGCCGCTCTCCGGCTGCGATGAATCAGGGCGTTTTTCCTCATCCTGCTAGGCTGATGGTGCAGCGGCATCGATGTCGATGCGCGGCAGCGCTGGCCTGAGCCACGGCGACAATTGAGAGATGCGCGGCGGGTCCCCGCGCTGATTGCTACTGGTTCGACTCGCGTCGCGAGGCTGCGAATGGGGGAGACTGGGGTAGGTTGCAGAACCGGTGCGCATCTGCGCCACCCACGGACGGGGAATCGCGTCCGGGGTGGTCTTCGACTGATGAAGCCGATCAGAACGTCCCGGTGAACGCGAGGGAGAAGCTCCACACGTGCGGCAGGTCGTCTCCGACGTCGTTGGAGATGGCGTCGGCGACCTCCGCACAGCGCTCGGCATCGTCGCTCATGACCTCGAGACCCTAGAACTCGATGTATGGGGTCCCTTGGGAACAGACCCGCCCCGCGAAGGGGATGACCTACCGGAACACGGGCCCGAGAGCGAAGCTGGGCGTCAGGTAGACGTCGAGGCCCGCATGCAGCGCGCCGTAAGGGCCCCCGGAGGTTGGTGGGACGCCCCGCCGGCGAAACCGAGTCTTGGTTCCTGAACACCGACTTTGTCTGGAGCTACTACGGCCAGCATCCCAAGCTTCTCGCCATCGACAGCAGCGGTGCGATCGTCGTTGCCGGAGGAGACCCGGCGGACCTGCTCAAGCTGATGCCAGCCACCAACTAGCGATGGTGTCCCCCGTGGTCAGCGTTTCGCGCCCCCACCAGCGGTCAGCGCCGGCGCGGGGCCGGCACTTCGAGGATCTGTCGCTCGTCGTCGTCGTCGTCGTCGTCGCACTGGCCACCTTTGCTGGAGCCGCCGGAGAGCAGAAGGGCGAAGTTGGTGAAGTGGTCGGTCGATCCGCAAAGAAGGCCGCCCTTCTTCTCGAGACAAGCATCCTCGCACTCCCACTGGTCGGAAGCGTCGTTGAAAAAGCCGAGGCATAGGCTGTCGGACTTGTCGTCGCCACGTTGCTCGAGGCAAACCTCCACCGGTTTGGCGAAGCGCCCGCCGGGCCCCAGGGCGTAGCTGTGCGAACGAAGCTTGCGGTCGGTGTAGCCGGTGACCTGTTGGGCGGTGAACGTGGTCTCCTCGCTGACCGCGTGGGGACGGACGGCGACCGTCGCTTTGCCGTCTGCGGCCGCGAGTCGTCCCCCTTGCGTGGGACTGATCTTGACGGTCACCCGCTCGCCCTTGGTCGAGATCTTCGCGCGGGTCTTGGCGGGGGGCGGCGGACTGGTCAACCAGCCGGCGGCGATCAAGGTGAAGGGGACGGCTGCGAGCAAGGCGATCGAACGTGGACGCACGCATGGATCGTAGATCAGCCAGCGCAGGGACGGTGCGCGGTTCCGGGCGATCGACGCGTTTTGTCCGCGGGATTTCGATCGCCGTCCCGGCCCCGGACAGCACAGGGGGCGACCCGGCCCGGGACGGCAAGTGAAGGGGCCGGGGATCACACGACGCTGGCTTGTACCGCGCGGGCCCACGACTCGAAGTCGGCCTCCGACTCGACGACGAGGCCACGTCCAGCAGCCGCGGTGGTGAGGGCGTCGAAGAGGCGCTGGCGGGCCAGGCGAATCCGGCTGCGGACCGTGCCCTCGGAGATGCCGAGCACGCGGGCGAGCTGGGGTCCGGTCAGGCCCTCCCAGAAGCGCAGCTCGAGCAGGACCTGGGTCTCCAGCGGCAGCTCTCGCAGGGCCTGGAGCACCATCGCGTGCTCCTGCCGGGTGGCCACGATGGTGCTCGGCGAAGGGCTCAGATCGGCGACCGAGGTCTGGGTGGCGTCGAAACTGCGACGCTGCGATCGGTACTGCATGTAGAGCTGGTCGCGGGCGACCACGAACAGGAAGGTTCGGAAGCACCATCCGTCGGGGATCCGATCGCGACGCTCGACGCAGGTCAGCAGCGTGCGCTGAATGAGATCCTCGACCCCGATGTTCACCTTGTTGCGGAAGAACCGGCACAGCGAGGCGAAGTGGCGTTCGAGCAGGGCATCGGCGGCATCGCGATCCCCTTGGCGCCACGCGGCGAGCAGCTCGACGTCGGCGCGCACCCAGGCAGATTGCCACGAGCCGCCCATCGACTCGGATCGAGGTCGCGTGCGCGGGGAAACACTCGGATCAACTCCGATCATTCACCACGGGCTGCTCGCAGAATCGACATCGGATTCTGAAGCGACACCCACCGCGCTTTGCCGCGCTTGATTTCGATTCGATGAATGCGGAACGCTTGGACCACGGCGGCAACAACCTCTCCATGTCGAAGAAAGCCTTCGCAGCCGTCTCACGCGTCTTGTCCGCTCCTGGGGACGTCGCCAAAACTTGCAGTGCGACGCCCGGATGTGAGTCATCTCTGCAGGTGTCAGTCCCGGCGACCGATGCGACGTCGCCGGTGGGAATCGCCCGGCAGCGCGAGCTCGGTTCGTCGACGGCATCGACGAGCTGGCATGCGCATGAAGGTCCTCCGAAGACCAACGTCAACGACTCTCCAACGCGTAGAAGCGGAACCGGTTTCTTGGCGGCGCTCGCGGTGGTGAGTTTCGGACTCTCGGGGTGTGCCGACGGGAGCGAGTCCTCCACGAGCAGTGAATCCGGGAGTGGCGCGACGACCGACGACGGGTCGGACTCCTCCGACGACAGAGGAACCGGGCTGGCTTCGACCGGAGACATGGATGAGACAGATCAGGCGGTCATGTGGGAGGCCACGCTGACGGTGGACCCAAACGCGGACTGGCCGTCCGCCCTGGAGGTCGCGACGTCGCCGTCCGGCCAAACCTACGTGTTGGTGGCGGACAGCGAGTCTGGCCCAATCCTGTTCGCATTCTCCCCCGAAGGAGAGACCGTGTGGTCCTACGCGCTGGACAACGATGACATCGAGCACACGGCGCTGGTCGCGACCGAAGACCACGTCGCGGTGGGTGTCTTGACGAGCATCGGCGCGATTGGGCGCGCGTACCACTACACCGTCCTCAACCGGGATGGTTCACTCCACAGTACCGACAGCGGCGCGACCAAGTCCAGGAGCATTGGGCTTGCGCTCGCAGGCGAGAACCTCGTCCTCAGCACATCGGGCGCCACCGACTTCTCAGAAGGCACAGCCGAAGCCGCTGTCGTCCGTGCGTACAGGCTCGGAACGTCCGAGCCCGCCTGGACCTGGAGGCGTCCCGGACTCGAAGGCGCGTCCTCCGGGGACGCCGTCGTGATCCTGCCCGACGGTGGGATCGCGGTCGCCGGAAGGAGCGCGGACCCCGGGAGAGTGGAGCTCGACCACAGCTGGGTTGGCCGACTCTCGCCCAGCGGCGAAACAGACTGGGACCTGCACCTCGACCTGGACGCCCCCATCGTCACCGTATCGGTGGGTAGCGATCAGAATCTCTACGTCACCGGGGACGAGGCCACCCTCGTGCTCACCAGCAACGGCGAGCCCGTCGAGGCGATCTCCCTCGCTGCCAGTCCCCAGTCGCCGGGTTCCATCACCCGGCTTTCCTGGAGCAGCCAGGGATTCCTCGTTGGAGGCCGAGGCTCGGATGCGGACGCCACTGTCGCCGGGTACTCGACCACAGGAGACACGCTCTGGCAGTACTCCGAGCCCAAGCTCGAGACTACGCGCGCGGCCTTCCTCGACAACACCTCGTTCGTACACGCCGGACCCGCTGCCGACTCGGACTCCGTGCTCGTACAACGCATCGACACGAGCTTCCTGTAGCGGTTCATGCACGCAACGTGCGGGTGCCACGTCATCTCGGCGAAGGGGCAGGGGGCGAAAACGAGCATCGGAAAACGCGCCGCAAGATGGGGTCTGGTGGTCGAATTCGTCGTTTTGCAAATACGACAGCGCTGTCGTATCTGAGATGCGCCAATCCTGGCGCGTTTGGCTGAGTGCATCGAACGCCGAGCAGCTCGACGGATTGGAGCGCACCGGGGCTTCCCACCGCGCTCGTCTCGGCGTGCCTGCGAGTTCCACTCGGTGCGGTCGCCGTCCCCTGTCGCGGCCCGTTTCCCTCTGAAATCGCTCCGCTCTCCCTGGCCCAGCTTCGCTCGACAACCGGCTGCAGCTCCCCGGCGCTCCCAGGCTCACGAGCCGCCTCTCCCGCCGCCCGCCGTACTCCTCCATCCCGGCTTTTTCACACTTCATTTCGCTTATGCAGGCGCTGCCAGAAAGCGTGAGGAAACCGCATCATCATTCGACACCCATTCCACCGCACCGGATCGATTCACCTCCGCACACTTCAAACTCGCAAGTCTGCACGCCGTCCACTTGCTCGATTCCTAGTTGCGGATTGCAACGTCGACCAGGGAACAACCTGTCCCCTCCTGTGAACTCGAAGTCGACTCTCGAACTCGAGTTCTCCGAGCAGTCGGATTCGGGCAAGGTCCACTTTCCGCTCATGGCTGAATACTCTTCTTCGAACTCGATTGCGGCATGCGAATCGCTGCCGTCGAGGGACCACGCGAACTCGATCTCGCCAGAGATTTCCTTCAGGCACGAAAGGCGGTGAAGCGTACCTGTTCCGTCTTCTCGAAACTCGTAGTTCGTTACCCAGGTAGCACTCGCAACCACTTGATCACCCTCAACTTGAGTGGAGTAGACGCCCGCGAGCTCGTTTCTGAGTTCCGCGGCCTCATCATCGCTCTCAGGACCACAAGCAACGACAAGGGCCATTGTCAAAGGGATGAGCATTCGGGTCATATCGAGACCTAGTTGCATGAGACCTCCTGAGCCACTGTGGTGGCTGCACCTCGTGAGTCCGTCGCGACCGCGCTAAATCGGTGTCCTTCGGAGACCTGAATCGCACTGGTTGCGTCTGAAAGCGGAACGTCATCCACGAACCATCGAACATTCGCGAGGTCCCCGTCCGGGTCGCTGAAGGACGCCGAAAGCGAAACCGTGCTCCCACACGACACCGAGCTCGGCATGGTGATCGCCCCACTTGGAGGCGAGCCTGAGACCGCTCCGTCTTTCATGGCGACCCACAGGTCGACGAACGCGACGCTGGAGCGCCCACAGCCGACCTGCGCCGTCCCCTGTCGCGGCCCGTTTTCCTCTGAACTCGCTCCGCTCTCCCTGGCCCAGCTTCGCTCGACAACCGGCTGCAGCTCCCTGGCCCACCCCCACGCACTAGCCGCCCTCTCCAGCCGTCCGCCGTACTCCTCCATCCCGGCTTTTTCACACTTCATTTCGCTTAATTAAACGCCGCGGGCGGGAAAGTTGGCGACGCATCGGACCTCGACGACCGGTTGGTCGGTCTCGCAGTCGGCCAGGCACGGCAGCAGAGTACCCGCCATTTCTGTAATGCCGACCGTCTCGCCGCCGTCGCTTTGCAACTGCGTTCCCTTGGGGACGAGCACGCGGGGCGGGGGCCTGGAGCTCCCCGGGGCGAGACCGTCTGGGACGACTCCTCCGATCGTGGGTGGCGAGCGCCTCAACGAGCTGGCGCGCGCGATCACGTCATCGTGGATCCAGCCCACTGCATGCACACCGCCGGACACCCACGGGCTGATCGAGACCAGAGCGTGGCCTTCTCGCTTCGGGCCCAGCGCACGGAGGTTGCCGTAGCCATCGACGGTCGCGATCGCGCGACCACCTGGCCGATCGAGCAGCACGACAGGAGACGCCCAAACGAGCTCGATGCTGTCGCCCGTGGGGCGCGCGGGCCAGTCAACGAGATGGCGATCATAGCTGAGCCCCACTGCGGTTTCGTCCACCCAACCGGCCCACTTCCCCCCGACGCCCGCGACCGCGATCTCGACGCGAGCTCCCAGCGTCTGCCTTACGTTGACCGTAGTCCCCGCAAGCAGAAACAGCCCGACTCGCGGATCGACGCCCGCGGCCGAGCCCTCTGGGGACGCGGTCGCCGTCGTGTGCTCGACCAGGACGGGGTGCAGCGCATCCTGCTCGACGAACACCCGGACGGCGAGGCCCCACCGGAGGCAGACGACTTGCGCACGACTCCCGTCCGCGGGCAGGTCAGCGAGCATGGCGACATTGAGCCCGGTCTTGCCGTCGAAGACCAGCGGCACGGTGCCCTCTCGGGAGCCGTACAGGGTGACGAGGTCCCGGAACGCGGCTTCTTTGGGACAGTCTTTGTCATCCCGGCAAGGGATCGACGGCGGCGGTGCTTCTTCGTGCTTCGCTTGATCGCGGCCGACCGGTGGCGCGCCCCCCTTCGATGCCGGCTCGTTGCTCGGAGCCTCCACAGGGGCATCGCTCGGGCCGACCCTGCGGTTGCGAGCGAACACGAACAGGAGCGCAAAGGTCAGGGGCAGGGTGCGTGTCACCTGGTGGTGCAGTCTTGCACGTTGCAGCAGGGTCGTGGTCAGGCCGTTGGAACGGGACGGCGCTCCTCGCCCGCGGCTGGCCGTATCGGTCGTGTCACACCACGCCTGCCCGATCTCGCCAAGCCCTCCTAAACCACGCCAAGACTGCGCCACGTCATGGAGCTCATCAGCGTTGATTGTCCCAGTTGTGGTGCCCAGCTCCCGTCCGCGCCCGCCAGCGGTGAGTACCGGTGCAGCTACTGTGGGAACGGCTTTCGCCTCGACCAAGCCAAGAAGGCCCAGACCCAGGCCGGGATCGCCGTCGATCCCCACGCGATCGCGGCGGCGATCATCGAGGCGCAACGCAAAGCTGCGGACGCCGCTGGCCAACCCGATCCCCAGCAGCCGGGGCTGGGCCACGCGAGCAGGCCCTCCGGCGGCTCCGGCGGGCTGGTGGTCGGGCTGGTGGCCATGCTCGCAGTGGTCGGACTCGTCGGCGCCGGGGTTGTGTACTTTGCCGCCGCCGAGGGCGGAGTCGAGGGTCCGCCCTCGGCGGCCCAGGAGAACGTGCAGTGGGACAACGCCGGCGGGGTGCCTCAGGTCGTGGAGGTCGAGTTGGCAGTGCGGACGAGGGGTGATCGCCGCCCCCGCTCAGCAGCGATCGACGGCGAAGCTCCACGCCTGTGAGTCGCCACTCTCCGGGGAGTTGCAGAACACGCCCTCGACGGAGGTTTCATCAATGGACGTGAGTTCCAAGACGCCGGTCTCCCACGAGTAGCCGCTACCGGGTGGAAAGCCACCCGCGCTCGCAGTGAGCACGGCGGGGGTGTCGCTTTGAGGCGGCCACCCGATCTCGAAGGTGCCAGCCTCCTGTCCCTCGGGAAGGAAGATGACGAGCTTCTCGTGGGAGATTAGATCTCCGGGCAGACCCGGGTATTCGCCGATGTCCGCGCAGACGAACTTGGAGTTTGCGACCGCCACGACCAACGACATTGGGGGGAACGAGCCCGGCACGAGTGTCGGATCGTCCAGCTCGCTCGACAGTGCTGCCCGACCCGGCCAGACGTTCAGCACATCAGCCGCGTCGGCACACGAGTTGGGCCTCGGGTCGCCGGTCGCGCCACTCGACTCGGCGAACTCCGACGTCGAGCCCGTCGAACCCGTGTCGGTCTCGGACGTCGAGGACTCGACACCCGTACTCGTCGAACCCATCGAACCGGTGGTCCCCTCGCTGCCCGTCGTGTCGATCGGGCTGGACGTCGGCTCGTTTCCGGTCGAAATCTCGTCCTCCGCCTGGGACGTCGTCGTGCCGTCCATCACTGCGTCAGGGGCTGCGGCCCCCGAACTCCCGCAAGCGATGCAGAGCATGAGGCAGGCACACGCGGCCACGACCGATTGGGTTCGATTCATGACCCTGTAGTTGCGGCTCGCCCCGATGCGCTCCCAAGAGACACGAGAAAACTACGCTTCGTTTCTCTCCCGAGGCCATGTCCTCATACCGTTGTGAGCGGGAATCCCGCCGAGCCGAGACGATGGGCCAAAAATCGCTCGGCCAGTGAGCGACTGACAGGGCGACCCCAAGCCGCACCGCGAGCACAGATGGAGATGTCGATGCGAAAGAGCGAGCCAGGAGCGTCAGAGGGTCCGCGGGGAGGTCGCCTCGTCGTTCGAGGGGCTCGTCCGCGTGACGCGTTCTTTCGCAGACCGCACTTCGGCCATGAGCGTCTTGAGCACCTTGCGCAGCGCAGCCTGCGTATCTGCATCGGTCACGTTTCCGTCGTCATCGAGCTTTCCGCGAACGCCTGCCACCGATAGCCTATGCGCTTCCGTTTGAAACTGTTGGCGGGCACTGAAAAACGTCGAAAAACCGACAGATGGACCGGCGGCATCAGTCCTTGCTCGACTCGGTTTTCGTGCGGCGTGAGCGTGTCTTCTTCTTCGCTTCACGGCGGCGGTAGCTGTCGCCCTCGACAACGATGACGTCGGAGTGATGGACGATGCGGTCGATGAGCTCGACGAAATCTCGAGCTCCCAGTGCCTCCAGCGCGTGGGTGGGCCGCAGGTCTCAGAATCGACCGCGTAGCGTCAGCCCCCGAACCCAGGCCCGAACGACGGCGCGAGCGACACATCCTCTGCGTGGCCCTGGGCGCGGAGCTGGCCCTCGCGTCCCTTGGCGACGTAGGCGAGCCCGGCCAGGGCGGCCGTGCCCAACGTGAGCCCGATCTCCACACTACCGGCGATGCGGCGATGCGGCGGTCTCGCTGGAGCCGACCGGGTCTCCCGCGGTCGCCGGACTCGACGGACAGGGGTGGGGTCCGAGCATCGACCCGGACACGCTGCCGATGCAGACGCTCGACGCGATGCAAGCGGGTGTCCACAACGACGTCCCGTTGATCATCGGAGCGAACGCCGAAGAGACCTGGAGCAGCGTGCCGCAGGTCCTCGGCGAGGCCGCGTACATGGCGATCGTGGACGCGTCGTTCGGCCCGCTTTCAAGCGCGGTCCTGGAGGCGTATCCGGTCGCCGACTACCCGAGCGCTCGAGATGCCTACGTGGCGCTGACCTCGGACCTGAAGTTCGTCTGCACGGCGCGACACTCCTCGCGAGCCGCCGCGATGGGGCGCAGTCCGGTCTACCGCTATCACTTCGCGCACGACGACTACTTCACACCCAACGGCGACACGGGCGCGTTCCATGGCCTTGAGTTGGTCTACATCTTCGGAAACTTCGACCAGGTGCTTCCGGGCCTTCGGTACCCGATGACGGTGGCCGACACGCAGATGCGGAACACGATGCAGGGCTTGTGGTCGAGTTTCGCTGCGGGCGCGCTGCAAAGTGATCCTGTTTGGCCATTGTACGATCCGCAGACGGACTCCTATCTGCTGCTGGAGGACCCGGTGACCGCACGCGAGGGGGTTCGGACGGCGCAGTGTGATTTCTGGGAGCAGCTTGCCGGCTGAGTTCGTGTGGCGATATCGTTCATGCGACCTACGAGACGTTCGAGGAGATCCTGTTGGTCCGGCGCAGAGTCGCGGGGTTCGAAGACCAGGTGATCTACTCGACCGGCTGTCCCCGCGGAATCCGAGTAGACGCGAAGGGAATACAACAGCTGGAATACGCGTCCACCGCAGTGCTCATCAGCCACCGTCAAAGTTCGTGGTCGAAGGCCGTCCTGGCCGGCGTGGCAGTCCTCGGATCGCAGGCAGCGTGGTTCTCGATCGCCCGATACGCTCAGTCCACAGCGAACAGCCACCTCGGATTCGGGCACCCAATTGGAGTCAGCCGAGTGCTCCTGCTCGCCCTCGGTCTGGGCGTCGTGGTGTGGCTCGGGACGAAAGCCCGAGTGGCCGAGCCGCTCCCGTTGTGCGTCGTGTACACCGTCGGTGCCCTCAGCACCGCGGGTTGGTGTCTGCACTTGCTGACGATCGGTTGCGAAGGCTGTCGCACCGGGGGGTGACGTGTGGTTGGAGCACCTCCGGGTGGGCCAGTTCGCGAACTCATCGCCCGTAACCCCGCAGACGCTCCACCGCTCGGCGCCGTCGCGACGTCGGGGCGGATGGCAAACCGCGAGGGACGAGGTGCGTAACGTCTACGCGAAGGATGGGCAGTTCGCGGCAGCGTCGTTGCGTACTCGCATTGCGGTCCCGCGCGATGAACCACGCGTCCTGCATGCCATCGAGCGCTTCCTCGGCCGCGACGAAGCAGAGATCAAGAGGGTCGCCTGCGAGACATTGGGTTGCTTGAGATCTTGGCAGCGAGGGGATGATCCGCGTGCTGCGCGAGCGGCTCTCCGCGCGGAACAGAAGCGGCCAGAACTAAAGGCGCTCGTCGGACCGTCGTCGGCGCTCAGGACTCGTTACCGAAGGTCGGGCGGAGTATCGGGCAAGTGTTTTCGCGACTCCGGTCCTGGCCCGGCGGCCCTCCAAGACAGAGGCCACGAGACCAGCGGTGGTGGACGATGGGGACTGTCTGAAGTTTTGTGTATGAGGCCGACTGGCTGAAGATGGGCTCCCGAGAGGAGCAAGCATGAACACCAGAAATCCAGAAGTCGAAAAGCTGCTAGATCAGCTGAACATCACGAAGGACACCCAAAGTCTAGGAGACGGAGGGCTGATCAAGGAGCTCACCAAGCGGCTCCTCGAACGCGCGCTGGAGGGCGAGATGACCGCGCACCTCGGCTACGAGAAGGGCGAGCGGGGCTCCGAGGTTCGCAGCAACCCGCGCAACGGGTCATCGACAAAACGGGTCAAGACGGGCAACAGCGAACTTGAGATCGAGGTCCCCCGAGATCGCGATGGCACGTTCGAGCCGGTGATCGTCAAGAAGCACCAGGGCCGTCTCGACGGCTTCAACGACACCGTGATCTCACTGTACGCGCGCGGGATGAGCACCCGAGATATCCGCGGCCACCTCGAAGAGGGTCGAGGTCTCTCCGGAGCTCATCTCGAAGGTCACCGATGCAGTCCTCCAAGACGTCGGAGCGTGGCGCACAAGGTCCCTGGAAGCGATTTGGCCGATCGTATACCTGGACGCCATGGTCATTCGCGTGCGCGAAAGCGGCAGCGTCAGACGCAAGTCCGCGTACCTCGCCATCGGTATCGGCGTGGAAGGACAGAAGGAAGTCCTTGGCCTGTGGCTCGAGGAAACCGAGGGCGCGAAGTTCTGGCTCTCGGTCGTCACCGAGCTGAAGAATCGCGGGGTCGAGGACATTCTCATCGCGTGCGTCGACGGCCTCAAGGGCTTTCCCCAGGCCATCGAGGCCGTGTTTCCCAAGGCGACTGTCCAGACGTGCATCGTGCACATGATTCGGAACTCCACGCGATACGTGTCCTGGAAGGACAGGAAACAGGTCGCCAGAGACCTCAAGCCGGTCTACACTGCTGTGGACCGCGACGGGGCCGACGCCGCTCTGCAGGTATTCGAGGAAACGTGGGGGCGCCAATACCCCATGATTACGCAGTCCTGGCGTTCGAACTGGGAGCGCGTGGTCCCCTTCCTCGACTTCCCCCTGACCTTCGGAGGATTCTGTACACCACCAACACCATTGAGGCCTTTAACGCGCGAGTCCGAAAACTCGTCAATGGCAAGGACACTTCTCGACCGATGACGCCGCCTTCAAGGTCATCTACCTGGCCGTCGTCGCTGCAGAGAAACGGTGGACTCGTCCGCCCCAAGGCTGGGCTCAAGCCGTCAACCAACTCGCCCTACACTTTGAGGGCCGACTGCCCATCTGAAGCTGCGGGGTCTCCGCAAACACAAAATATCTGACACGCTCGCTGTTCTCGCCTCCGCCCACAGCCCCCTGACTCTCTGCCAGCGCGTCGCATCCCACCGCGCTCGTCTCGGCGTGCCTGCGAGTTCCCCTCGGTGCGGTCGGCGTCCCTGTCGGGGCCCGTTTTCCTCTGAACTCGCTCCGCTCTCCCTGGCCCAGCTTCGCTCGACAACCGGCTGCAGCTCCCCGGCGCTCCCAGGCTCACCAGCCGCCTCTCCCGCCGCCCGCCGTACTCCTCCATCCCGGCTTTTTCACACTTCAATTTCGCTGAATTAAACGCGATGCGGGGTCCGATTTCGGCGAGTTCGGCTGCCGTCGCCTCGAGGTTCTCCAGCTTTCGGGACGCGATCACGACATTGGCGCCGGCCTCGGCGAGCGGAGCCGGATCGCTTTGCCGATGCCGCGTCCGGCTCCGGTGTCGATCGCAGTCTTGCCTTCGCGCGAAAGGGTGATGGGCATGAGGCGGAGCATAGCGACTTGCTCACCGCGCCGCGTCATCGGGGGCCGTCGTAGCGCGAATGCACCTCCATGAAGCGACTTCATCTCGCGTGTTCCCCCTACCTCGTCTTCGCCGCGTTGACGGCGGTCTGCGGTTCTGCGTGCAATGCAGAAGAACCGCAGCTCCTATCGGAAGGGGCCGGCTTTGAAGCCGCTGTGCTTCGGGACGGTCCCTCCGAGGCGTTTCTCGACGCTCGGCGAGCAATCGATGAATCGGTGTTCACCATTGAGCAGGCCGACCAGTTCGAGTGGTCCGTGCTCGAGGACCGACTGATCGACCTCGCGGGATACATCGACCCCGTCGCGATGACGCCTACCGAGCGCGACGAGATCGATGCCTATGCGGCCGATGCTGGCGCCGACATCGAAGCGGAGCTCCTCCTACTCTCGAACTTCGCCGCCTTTCCGGGCATCGAGATCTTCAATGGGACTTGCTACACCCGCTGCATGGGCTTCTTGGAGGTGGCCTGCGAGAACAGCCAGGTGATCGGCGTCTGCGCGGGTTTGTGGGGGTGCAGTGCTGAGCTTGGCGCGCACGTCTGCATGGAAAGCGGCGACTCCAATCCCGACCAGGGGGACTGCGGCGGGGAGACGTGTGCGTCGGGGTGGCGATGCGCGCGTTGGGCATTCAAGGCCGACGAGTGCGTTCAAGAATGCGATAGCAACAGTGACTGCCCCTCGGGAGAGAAGTGCAAGAAGCCGTTCGGCACGAGCTTCCATCGCTGCAAGTGAACCGCGTCGTCATCGAGACGGGCCGCGGTGCGAAGGAGACCTGTGATGGCCCTTTTGCATCGAGTCCTTCTCTTCTTCCGCGGCGGTGCCGCATTCGCGCTGTCTTTCGCCCTCGTTGCTGCAGGGTGTGAGTCGGAGGTCGCGATCAGGCCCGCCGCGAGCGTCGAGCGTTCGGGGGCCGCCTCCGTTGCACAGGCGCTCGCGGCCGACCCCGAGTTGCTCGACGTGGTCGAGCTGGGGGTCAAGATGGGCGCGGACCTGCACGCCTTCGCGGGCTCACTGTCCGGCGAGGAACTCGACTCCATCCTGCAGACGCTGGAACATCCTCAGTTTCAGGCCAACATCGACCTGCCGACCCTGCTGACCAACCTCGGCAGTGACACGAGCGTGTTCAACGAGATGCGGACGCACATCGAGAACCTCGTGGCTCGCCACGGGCTGCAGGATGCGAGCCCGCAACAGGTTCAGAACGCGTTCTCGGCCGCGCTCTCCAGCCAAAATATGGTGGAGGCGCTCGAAGCCTTCATCGAAGAGCAGCTCGCCAACGACACCGACCCCGACGTTCAAGCCTGCGAGGAGCAGTGCGAACTGGCGCACGACGTGCTCGTGGGGGTCGCGATTGTGGCCTATATCGCAGCCCTCGCAGCCTCGGTCTCCCAAGGCATCGCCGGAGTTGCGTGGGCGATCGCCGCAACGGCCGCCTTCATGCAGACAGTGACGTTGGCGCGTGCGGTTCGCGACCGGTGTATCGAAGAGTGCAACGGGATCTTCGACGATGACTGCAACATCGACCCTGATTGCGGCTCGAACGAGTACTGGGCAGCTCGTTCCAGAGCTCGACCGGTCTTGATGGACGGAGCCCTCACGTTGCGTAGGAGGTCGAGTGCGGCGTGCCGGATAATGGGCTGGCGCTCGCGCAGGCGGGATTCGTCCTCGGCCACGTCGAGAACCCAGTGCAACCGATCGTCTCTTTGTTCGCGAGAGCGCCGATCACAGAACGGCGCGGTGACTCAACGCTGAGATGAACCTCCTCGTCGAACGCCCGGTCATCTCGAAGTCCTTGGCATCGACGCCATCATTCGTCGCCGCCGCAACGCCCCGTCAGGTCGCAAAACTGGACCGGCGTGCTGGGGGTCGGGAAGAACGAGTGTCGCAGCAAGAAGAACGAAAGCAAGACGTGCGCGCGCGACGGCCAGTGCAAGTCGGGTTGCTGCAAATATCACTTCCCTACGAACCCGGTCAGCCAGACTTGTCGTCCCGCCAGCAAGTGCGACTGAGTTGCGGGCGGTCGCCTGAGCGGAGTCTCAACGATGCTCGAGACTCGGCAACGGGTTCCGTTGTCGCCGAAGCTCGAAGTACGCCCGGCGGGGTGTGAAGAAACCCAATGATGGATGTCCTATCCGCCCGCAACCCCGGAGAGTCCATCGAGCGGATCGCCGAGCTCCCCGACTGCGGGTCTCGAAGCCACTACGAGGAAGCGCTCGAAGCGGGCCGCTGAGCAGCCGCCCGCCGCACCGCGCCCGGCGTGCGACCAACGTGACGCTTGAACGCGCGATTGAACGCGGCCTCGCTCTGGTAGCCAAGAGTCTGAGCGATGTCGGCGATCGTCAGCGCGCCCTCCTCGAGCCAGTCGACCGCTAGGTCGAAGCGCCGCGCTCTCAGGTAGGCCATCGGTGGCTCGCCCAGCTGCTGCATGAACCGGGCGGCGAACGCAGAGCGCGACATGCCGACCTGCGCCGCGAGCGATTCGACCGTCCATGGCGCCGTGGGTGTCCGATGCACGAGCGCGAGCGCCTTCCCGAGCTGTGGATCATGGAGCGCGCCGAGCCAGCCACGGCGCGCCTGCGGGTCGCTGCGCAGCCACGCGCGGATCCCCTGCACCACGAGGATGTCGGCGACCCGGGTGATGACGGTGTCTCCGCCTGGCTGCAGTGACTGCGCCTCGCTCGCCATCAGGCGGATCGTGCCGAACAACCACGCGTGCTCGGGCGCGTCGCCCTTGAGCAGCAACATCTCGGGCAGCCGCTCGACGAGGCGCTTCGCGCTGCGCTCGCCCACCGACACCGCCCCGCAGATCGCATGCGTCTCCTCGCCGTCGCCACCCCAACTCAGCAACTCGTAGCGCGGGCTGACCATCTGGCGCGGGAGGTCGAAGAGGTCGACGACCTTGGCCTGCGGGTCGCTGCGCAGGTTGTGCCCTCGCCCGTGCGGGTAGAGCACCATGTCGCCCGGTCCGAGGCGTTGCCGCGCCCTGCCTCCGACGTCCGCGATGCACGACCCCGACGTCACGATGTGGAACAGCATGCAGCCGGGTATGGGCGGCATCTTGATGCCCCACGGCGCCCGCAGCTCGGAACGACAGTAGAAGGTGCCGCTGAGCCGCAGCGAATGCAGCGCCTCACCCAGCGGGTCCACCGGCGCGAACGCGTACTCCCATGGCTCTGCCATCGGACCATTCCTCCACGGATCTGGACGAAATATCAATCCTTGTGGACGTGATGACATGGACCGTCCATCTCGGGGGACCCATCTTGGGGTCCATGACCAACCCCAACTCGACGGAATCTCTCACGCTGGTGCTCGGCGGCACCGGCGAGACCGGCCGACGTGTCGTGACTCGGCTCGAGGCCATGGGCCTCCCGGTGCGCGTCGGCTCGCGAGCGGGCACGCCGCGCTTCGACTGGAACGACCCCGCAACTTGGGACGCGGCGCTGAACGGCGTGGGGGCCGTCTACATCGCGTTCCACCCCGACCTGGCGATGCCCGGAGCTCTGGAGATCATCACCGCGTTCGTCCTCCGCGCTCAGCAAAAAGGCGTGCTGAAGCTCGTGCTGCTGTCGGGCCGCGGTGAAGAGGAGGCGCAGCGTTGCGAACGCGTGGTGGAGCGCAGCGGCCTCGCCTGGACCATCGTCCGCTGCAGCTGGTTCAACCAGAACTTCAGCGAGAGTATGTTCGGCGAGCTGCTGCGCAGCGGCACGGTCGCGCTGCCGGCCGGTGAGGTGCGCGAGCCGTTTGTCGACGCCGACGACATCGCAGACGTCGCCGTAGCTGCGTTGACCGACACCCGGCACGCAGGGCAGCTGTACGAACTCACGGGCCCCGAGCTGCTCACCTTCGCCGACGTGACCACGCGCGTGTCGGAGATAACCGGTCGCGACATCCGGTACGCGCAGGTCCAGCACACCGACTTCCTCGCGGGCCTGCGCGCAGCCCAGCTGCCCGAAGAGATCGTCGGCATGTGCGACTACCTCTTCGCGACCGTGCTCGACGGGCGCAACGCCTCGGTCTGCGACGGCGTGCAGCGAGCGCTCGGCCGACCGCCGCGTCGCTTCGACGACTACGTGCGCGACACCGCGGCGACGGGGTGCTGGAATCGATGACGCGCGCGCTGAGGATCTACGTTGCTGTCGCGGGCCTCACGTCGATGGGCGCTGGCGGCGGGCTGCTGTTCACGCCCGTCGCATTCCGACACAGCGTCGGCATCGCGCTCGAGCGCTCGGCGAGCGTGATGTCGGCGAGCGTGATGAGCGAGACGCGGGCCCCGGGCGCGGCGTTGTTGGCGGCTGGAGTGCTGATGCTCTTCGCGGCGGTGCGCCCCGCGTACACGCGGCTCGCGCTGGGCACAGCCGCCCTCGTGTATCTGTCGTTCGGCGCCGGGCGGCTGTTGAGCCTCGCGCTCGACGGGCGCCCCCATCCGTCGCTGGTCATCGCGATGATCGTGGAGCTGGCCCTGGGTGCGATCGGCCTGCTCGCGCTGCGGATCGATCTTCACCTCGCGGACCGGGCGTAGCAACCCCATCACTGCTCAGCACGGGCGGCAACGGACCGGGCCCGAGCAGGTTCATCTCGCGAGAACCGTCCTGGTCCTTCGAGCGCGGGCGATCGGGCACGCGTGCGCGGGCACGCTCGGGAGAGACTCGCAGATCCTGTGCAAGGGCTGATCCATGCCGTTGGTATGTCTGTTGCACCTGCACCGCTCCATGGCAAATGTCGCAACCATCGTCGGCCCCGAGTTCGAAGACTCCGAGCTGGAGCACCCGCGCAAGGCGCTGCAGAACGCGGGGCACACCGTCACGCTCATCGGGACGGAGGCCGGGGATCGGGTCAAGGGAAAGCAAGGTGCGCTCGATGAGACGATCGACGTCTCCGCGCGCGAGGCGAAGGCCGAGCATTACGACGCGCTGCTGATCCCCGGGGGACACTCGCCGGACAACCTGCGCATCGACGAAGACGTCGTTGCGTTCGTCCGAGACTTCATCGCGAGCAAGAAGCCGGTCGCGGCGGTCTGCCACGGGCCTCAGCTCCTGATCGAGGCCGAAGGCGTTCGAGGCCGGACGATGACGTCGTGGCCTTCGGTGAGGACGGACCTCGTCAACGCGGGTGCGCATTGGGTCGACGAGCCGGTTGTCGTCGACGGACATCTGATCACCTCCCGCAAGCCCGACGACCTCGGTCCATTCTCCGACGCCCTGCTGGCGCAGCTGTGAGCGACGCTCGTTAGCAGGCACGGCGCCGCCCGGCCCCAATTTCCTTGGGCGTGGCGGTCGGCCGGACTCGGGACGGCCGTCACCCGGCCGTCGTTTCTCCTCCCAGCAGAGCGATGACTTCACCGGTCATGTAGCTGGAGTCGGCGTTGCTGGCCAGGAATACGAACAGCGGCGCGATTTCCTCTGGCTGCGCCGGTCGACCGTAGGGGGTGGACTTTCCGAATTCGCGATAGCCGTGCTCTCCGCGATACGAGCGCTCCGCCGGGTTGAGCGGGGTCCAGACGGGCCCAGGAGCGACGCAGTTGACGCGAATCCTTCGCTCGACCAGCTGCTGGGCCAGAGATTTTGTGAACGCATGAATCGCCCCTTTGGTGGCGGAATAGTCCAGGAGACCGCCGGAGCCATCGAGGCCCGTGGTCGAGCCGGTGTTGATGATCGCTCCCCCGTCGCCGAGAAACTCGAGTGCGGCTTTGGCCACCACGAAGTACCCGGTGATGTTGGTGGCGATCGTTCGATTCCACTGCTCAAGGTCGAGATCCGCGATCGCGTCGACGTGGTGCTGAAAGGCGGCGTTGTTGACCAGGACGTCGAGTCCGTCCAGAGCACTGACCGCTTCCCGGACGACGCCGGTCGTGCGTGGGGACTCGGAACGCGCCCGTTCGCCTGCGCTTCGGGTCGTTTATCCCGGTTGCAAAGCGGCGAGTCCAGCCAGCACCCGATCCGGGGTGATCGGGAAATCTCGGATGCGCACGCCGGTGGCGTCGAAGACCGCGTTGGAGATCGCGCCCGCGATTCCGCACAGGCCCAGCTCTCCCAGTCCCTTCGACCCGAGCGGACCGCAGCGTTCGTCGGGCTCGCCGAGCATCAGGACGTCGATGTCCGGCACGTCTCGATTGACGGCGAGGTGGTACTCGGCGAAGTCCCGGTTCATGAAGGCCCCGTAGCGAGGGTCGAGCGCCAGCGACTCGGTGAGCGCGCCACCGATGCCGTAGGTCATGGCTCCGATCAGCTGTGAGCGGGCGGTGATCTCGTTGAGCACGCGACCGAACGAGAACGCGCCCACGACGCGGCGAAGTCGGACCTCGCCGCTGACGTCATCGACCGCGAGCTCCACGAAGTGCGCGCCGTAGGAGTACTGGGCGTGCTCCTCGGAAGCGTCCTGCGGTTCCACGGATCCTTCGGCCTCGAGCGTCTCGCCCTCCAGCGCCACGATCTCTCCCAAAGGCATGGCTTCGTCGCCGATGCGCAGCGTCCCGTCGACGAACTGGGCGTCGTCCTCGTCCGTGTCGACCATCGCGGTGTCGGGGTGGCCCACAGCCTGCGTGACCAGCTTCTTCCGCAGCTCGCGGCAGGCGCGGAGCACTGCGCCTCCCGACGAGGCGGCGCCGAACGAGCCTCCGGACCCGGAGGTCTGCGGGTGGTTCGAGTCGCCCAGCTGCACGTCGACCTCGTCCATGGTCAGCCCCAGCTCGTCGGCGACGATCTGTCTGAAGATCGTGTACGAGCCGGTGCCGATGTCGGTCATGTCCAAGCGGGCGACAGCGCGCCCATCTCGTCGCAGCTCGACGGACGCGCTCGCCTTCATGAGGAGGCTGAAGCGGGTGCACGCGGCCATGCCCCAGCCCAGCTTCCACCGACCCTGACGGCGACCGCCAGCAGCTCGCGTCGCCCAGCCGAATCGCTTGGCGCCTCGCTCCAGGCAGCGGCGCAGATCGTTGCTGGCAAATGGGCGTCCGCTCATCGGCTCGAGCTGCGCCACGTTCCGCAGGCGCAGCTCAAGCGGATCCATCTTCAGCGCCGTCGCGAGCTCGTCCATCGCAATCTCGAGCGCCAGGGTCCCGATCGCCTCGCCCGGTGCGCGCATGCTGTCGATCGGAGGCATGTCGACCTTCACGACGCGGTGCGTCGTGTGCAGCGCCTCGCAGGCATAGCTGGCGCGAGCGCTCGCAGCGACGGGCTCGGCGAACTCGTAGCCCCTGGACATCGGCATGATGCTGTCGTGTCCGACCGCCAGCAGCCGTCCGTCCGCGGTGGCCCCCAGACGCACGCGCTGAACGGAGCTGCCGCGGTGTGGCCCGTTGGAGAACACGTTCCGTCGGCTCTGCACCACCTTGACCGGGTGCTCGAGCGCCAGCGTGCCCAGGCACGCCAGCACCGCGTCGCTGTGGATGCCGAGCTTGGAGCCGAACCCTCCTCCGACGAAAGGTGCGCGCACCCGAATCTTGTCGGGATCGAGCTTCAGCGTGTTGGCGAGCGCCTCGACCGCGTTGGCGACGACCTGGATCGACGTGTGAACGGTGAGGGTCTCCCCATCCCACTGGGCGATGGTCGCGTGCGGCTCCATCGCGGCCGAGATCTGGTCGGGGGTGGTGAACGTCCGGTCGACGACGACGTCGGACGCCTTGAGCGCTTCGGCGAAGTCGCCTCGGATCACGTCGGGGTCCTGTCCGCCGTCCAGGCTGTCGGGCTGCTCGAGGTCCCCGTTCGGCTCGTTGCCGTCGACGGCGAACCGGCCGTGGTCCGCGTCGTAGGCGACCTCGATCTCCAGCGCAGCGCCGCGCGCCTGCTCGAGCGTCTCGGCGATGACCAGGGCGATCGGCTGACCGTGGTAGCGGAGCTGGTCGGTCTGCAGCAGGGCGTGAGACTGCGTGAAGCGCCCCTCGTCGCTCGGCTCTCCGTAGGGCCGTTGCTCGGGCGCGTTGTGATGCGTGAGGACTTCGATCACTCCGGGCGCAGCGCAGGCCTTCGACACGTCGAGCGCGCGGATGCGGCCGGGGCCGATGCTGGACTCGACGATCCACCCGACGTAGGGCCGGGGCTCGATCGGATGGTCGGCCGAGTAGTCGGCCCGCCCCGTGACCTTGAGCGGCCCGTCGACGCGGGGGATGGCGCGTCCGACGATCCCTTGGTTTCGATCTGCCATGATTATGCGTCCCTCTCGTCTCGGGTGGGATCTTGGTGGTCTTCGAAGCCTGCAGCTTCGGCGAGGGCCGAGGCGATCAGGCGCCCGGTGAGCGCGATCTTGAAGTCGTTGTGCCCGCGCCCCTTCGCACGCCGCAGCTCGGCCTGCGCGGCGTCGCGAAAGTCGTCGATGGTTGCAGGTCGGCCCTCGAGGAAGTCTTCGGCGGCTCGGGCCCGCCATGGCTTGGGCGCGACACCGCCCAGAGCGATGCGGGCTGCGGTGACCCGTCCCCGCTCGATCGAGAGCGCCACGCCGACCGACACCAGCGCGAACGCGTACGAAGCCCTGTCGCGGGCCTTTCGGTAGACCTGCCGCCGGGGCGGCGAGGGGGGGAGCCACACCGACTCGATCAGCTCGCCGGGCTCGAGGACGTGCTCGAGATGCGGGGTGTCGCCGGGCAGGCGCTGGAGGTCTTCGGTCGGAAGCGTGCGTCGACGCCCATCGGGACGCAGCGTCTCGAGCCGGGCTCCGAGCGCGGCCATGGCGACGGACATGTCCGAGGGGTGGGTCGCGATGCAGTGCTCGCTTCCGCCGAGGATGGCGTGAATGCGATTGTAGCCCTCGAGGGCGTCGCAGCCGCTGCCTGGCTCGCGCTTATTGCACGCCCGGGCCATGTCGTAGAAGTAGTAGCACCGGGTGCGCTGCAGGAGATTGCCGCCGGTGGTGGCCTTGTTGCGCAGCTGGACGGTGGCTCCGGAGAGGAGGGCGGTGGAGAGCAGCGGCCACCCCTTGCGCACCCGTGCATCGACCGCCAACTCCGTATTGGTCACGCTCGCGCCGATGCGCAGGCCGCCATCATCGGTGGGCTCGATGGTTCGAGGCAGCCGGCTGATGTCGACCAAACGCCGCGGGGTCTCGATCCCATGCTTCATCAGGTCGACGAGGTTGGTCCCCCCGGCGATGAACGTCCCGCCCTGCGCGACGCGAGTCGCCGCCGAAGCCGGGTCGCTGGCGCGTTCGTACTCGAAGGGCTTCATACGTCCGACTCCCGGGCCACCGAAGCGATGGCTCGCACGATGTTGACGTAGGCACCACAGCGGCACAGGTTGCCGCTCATTCGCTCGCGGATCTCCTCGTCGGTGGGGCGCGCAGGCTGGTCGCGAGGGGTCACCACGCTCGGATCGCCTCGGCGAAACTCCTCCAGCAGCGCCACCCCCGAGCACAGCTGCCCCGAGGTGCAGTACCCGCACTGGAACGCGTCGTGCCGCATGAACGCCGCCTGCAGCGGGTGGTGCTCACCGCCCTCGCCGGCGAGCCCCTCGACCGTACACACGTCGTCGTCCTCGTGCATCACGGCCAGCGCCAAGCACGAGTTGATCCGCCGACCGTTCACGATGACGGCGCACGCACCACACTGCCCGTGATCGCAGCCCTTCTTGGTCCCGGTGAGCCCGAGCTTCTCGCGCAGCGCGTCGAGCAGCGAGGTGCGCGCGTCGAGCTTGAGTTCGTGGTCTTCGCCGTTGACCTTCAATCGCATGAAGGCCTCCCGCGGTAGCGGTCGAATCGGTCATAGAGCCCGTACACCGCAGCACACTGCGACGAAACCTCGGTCGTGCAAGTCGGAACCTTGATCTTGAGCCGGTTTGCGGGGATCTTGAGCCGGTTCGTGGGCCGACGCTTGTGGACAGACGTCGAGGCGCCCCGGACCGACCTCCGTGCGCCGCCCCGGCTCAGCGGGAGTCGAGCGCACCGATCACAGCCTCCAGGCCAGCCAGCGCGTCGAGCATGTTGGGCGGAGGCTGCGGTGTGATGCGATAGGCCGACGAAGCCGACCCCACGAACAGCACGTCCGTTGTGCCTGCGGCGGCCGCAGCGGGTGGCTTGGCGAGCAACGCGGACAGGCTGGCGCGCAGGTCCTCGAGATCCTCGGGGCCCAGCTGGCCGGTGACGGAACGTGGCGTTGGATAGTCGGCGGCGTCGTGCGCCTCGCTGTCAGTTGTGAACTCGGTGCGCAGTTCGATACGTCCGCTCTCGTAAACGGTGAGGGCGCGATTCTCCTCGCCGCGCGCGAAGAGGTAGAGGAGCTGGATGCGGTCGGGTCCGGCAGCGAACCCGTCTTGGCCGCTCTCCTGAACGGACTTGGCCAAGCGGTCCAGCGCCGACTGGGCCGCGGCGACGGGTGTGGGAAGCTTGGAAGGCTGGTTGATGACGATGACGCGGCGGTGGTGCGTTGCCATGTCTGCAATGATCAGAGAACCGCCATCGAGCACCCCCGGCTGGTAGTAGTGCCGCTCGGCGGTTTCGAACGTGCGATGCGCGAGTGAGGCTCGCAGCGGCTCGAGCTCGGCGGGCGGGACTCGCAACAGGCGGACG
>CAWCWO010000003.1:0-14223 GCA_963799255.1 uncultured Pseudomonadota bacterium
TTGGCCGCGCTCACTCGGATTTTGTAGACCTGCCCAGGTTTCCAGTCGAAGTCGCCTAGGCGGTGAAGTGGCAGTAAGCCTTCGGAAGTCTCCAGGAGGGTCCGACTACGAAAGGGCGGTTGAGAGGGGATGCGGCCGACCTGTAGGGTAGGCGGCGGGCCCAGATTCCAAAGTTCTCGTTCGGTCCCGGTCTCGTCGATGCTGCCGGCCGCCTTGCGGGCGTATCCCGAGAGCTCTAACGCTTCGCTCAGGTCGCTCTTCGAGGGGTCGAGCACGAGCCAGTCGATTCCGCTGTTCCACAAAAGATCTAAGCGTTTTCCGGCCAGAAGACTTTTTTGCAGCGCCGAGCGCCAGTAAGGAGGTGAAGAGGAAGGGCCCGGCAGGGTGTCTTTCGAGAGGTGCAGCGGCACGGGATAGGTTCGGCCGCGCACCAGGCAACCCGTCAGTGTCGTCAGGACGTAGTCGGGCCAAAAGCCGGCAAGCGACTCGCCTCCAAGATTTGTGAGCACGGTTTCTCCGGGGAGAATCTGAGAGGAGAGTGCTTGAGCGATCGCCAGGTCAGATGGGGTGATGCCAAAGTCTTTCTGCCGGAGCCGCCACGCCTCTTGAGGCTCACTCGTCCTAGATTGCGCGCCTAGGCCCCGCAAGATATTTTGGCTCAGGCCCTCTACGGCCGGCAGTAACGTTGCAACGAGAACGATCGCTCCAAGAGCCTGCAGCCCCCTTCGCCGCAGTCTGAGGGGCCCAGTGGAGCCGGACGAGGGAGGGAGCGTTATGAGGTCACCGCACATCAAGCCGAGCGGAACAGCGAAACCGAAGCTAGTCGACGACTCCCAGAGAGGCTCAGGTAAAGACGTCAACAGGGACAGCCCTCCGAAGATCCAAAAGGGGGCTCCGTACCAAGCTCGTCTTCGTATGAGCCAGAGGAGCGAAAGCGGACAGAGAACAACGGGCCAGGCGTAGACATTGCCCGTAACCGACCTTTCGATAAAGTGGACCAAATTCGCCCAGATCTGCCCCCCTTCGACGGGGCGAGCGAAAAGAGACGGCCCGTTGAGAGCCAATAGAAGTGTGGCGGACACGGCCGTAGCAATCGCTATCCCGAGAATCAGGCGGAGTTTGTGAGGCGAGCGGATGACCGCCGGGATAGCGAGCACCACTGCGCAGAGTAATAGTTGTACGAAAAGTCCCTGCTCGATGAGAGCCGACACGCCCCACACGGCCCCCGTTGAGACCCATAGAATAACGGGAGACTTGAACGAGCCACCTTCACCTGGAGCGTCGAAGAGTTCCAGGACTTGGAGCAGCAGGTAGAACGATAAGATGGTGGTGGCGCAAAGCAGACCGAAATTTTCTTCGAAACCTTCGACCAAGCCCAGATGACTTGTACTACCTATTCCAAAGAACGGGACGGCGATGCCCGCGAGGAGAGAACCTGGTCGCGCCTCCCCCCTTTTAAGGGTCACAAAGAGCAGGCCCGAGGCTGAGAGGGCCAGCAACGGCTCAAGCCAAATGGCCACCTCAAAGGGGCCAGACCCCCTTGGTAGCAAGAATCCCATCAACACATCGCGCGCATCGATGGGCCCCATAGGAATCTCGGGAAAGAAGGGGTGAACGGGTGGCGACACCCCTAAAGAATACTCGGCGGCCAGCGAGTCGTGAATCCAATTTCCAAGGCGTGCTCCCTGAAAGTGGTAGTAAAGCACGGTGGAAATTATGCCGATCAGCAAGAGACCAAGGAGTAGAGTAAACCGGCGACTGAAGCCCCAGGTCGTCCCTTCAAGGGGGATACGCCTTCGAATGCTGACGTGGTAGCAAGCCCATGTTGAGAATCATCAAAAGCGCGGAGAACCAAGCGCGACCTTCCACCGGTCCCCAAATCCCGGCACCCCAAACGAGGAGGAGGACAGCCACCAAAGGAGCCATCGTCAAAGCTTCCGCAGCCGACCTCCCTGGGATCAGAAACTGCCGACTGATCTGGTACCCCAATAGGAGTGAGAGGGCGATGAGGATGACGGACAAAGGCATGAATTTTCTCGCCGGGTGCTTTTTCTCGAGCCGGGGTCCTTCCTTCCCTCGCTCGATCAGTCACAATCTTGCGGCTTTGGAGCTTTATTAACATTCCGCTCGAGGAAGCTTGGTCAGGAGCGCGAAGTCAAGGAGGTGGCGAAGATAAAAACTAGGCAAGAGCGTTTTGCAGAACGCAGTAACAAACTGACGCCCTTGGAAGAGTTCCAGGCCCAGCTGCGTGGTCTCATGGGCAAAGGTGAGCGCCGCTATCGAGTGTCTGGTGAAGACCTGACAATCTTTACCCGCCAACTGGCCACCATGCTCGGCTCAGGGATTCCGCTTCACCAGGCTCTGATCTACTACGGTGAGAATTCCGAGGGGGATCTCCCCACGGTGGTGCGCAATGTCGCCACCGAAGTGGCCAGCGGCCACACTTTCTCCAATGCCATGCGAAAGTATCCGCACATCTTCGAAACCGTTTATATCGCCTTGGCGGAGATGGGCGAGCAATCTGGACAGATCGTGAACGCCTTCCGGCGCCTCGCTGACCTGTTAGAACGCCAGACCAACATGAAAAAGAAAGTCATTTCCGCAGTGACTTATCCCTGTGTGCTCATGGTGGTCTCGTTCGCCGCGATCTTGGGTTTCGTGTATTTTGTTTTGCCGATGATGACCCCTATGTTTGCCAACATGGGAGTTGAACTGCCGCTGCCCACCAGAATTCTGATGGCGAGTCGAACCTTTGTTCCGATTATGAGTGCCGTGCTTTTCTTTGGGCTTATAGGTCTTTGGCTGGGACGACCTTGGATCAGAATCTACCTGCGCGACCATCCAGAGAAGCTCCGCCAGCTCCACTCGATACCGTTCTACATCCCCGTGATGTCAGGAATCTACAAAAAGCTCGCTACAGCGAGAATCTTGTACTCCATGGCGGGAATGCTGGACGCCGGACTCACCATGACCGCCACTATGAAACGGGCCGCCCAAGCGGCGGGTAACGAGTTTATAGCTTATCGACTCAACCGGGCGACGGAGAGTGTGATGGAGGGGGCGTCTCTGGGCGAAGCCTTGGGCATCTACGAAGTCTTTCCCAACGCCGCTATTCAGATGATCTCTGTCGGTGAAGAGTCTGCGAACCTATCGGAAATGGTCAGCCATATCGCCAACCTCTACGACTCTGAAGTGGAGTTGGCTCTCAATGACATCGCATCGGTCCTCGAACCCATCATCATGGCGTTCATGGGTGTGGTTGTGGGATTTATTGTCCTAGCTGCAATTTTACCGACGGTCAATCTCATTCAGACGTTGTAAAGGTTCCAAAGTCTTCCCATTCTTTGTGGCCGGCGACGCGTGCCTGAAGCATGTATTCCCCGACAACGTAAGGGGTTATAAAGACCATCTCGGCTCGACTGGCTGCTCCTTGGATGTTCTCGTCTGCTACGAACTCTTGCCCGCCCAGCGGCCTAAACCGGAGCTCGAACCAGGTGCCTATCGAGCCTCGGAACTCTAAGACGAGCGGCTCGTTGGGTCGGCCATTTCTTGAAAAGTTGAGATGGAATGGAGCTGGAACGCTTTGGGGTCTGGGTTCCATTTTGGGAGCGGAATAGACTTTGGCGCCGTCGTTCTCGTAAACCAGAGTTCCCACACCCTCGGAGGCGGGCCCCATCAGGAGCCAGTCCACATCTTCTGCCAGGCGCAAAGGATCTTGAGTCACCCAGAACCCTCGCTGCTGAAGGTTGGCCTGATAGCTTTCGATGCTGCGAGACCATACGGGAGGTTTGGCTTCCATGGCGGGAAGGAGACCGACCGCCCCGATGATGGAGCCTCGAGCGTTGGTCGGGAGATCTCGGTTGTCGCAGATAAACCTCTGACCAGGATGGGAGTTTTCTCTGAGCCAGGCGGCCGCCCGCAGCAGATCCGGGGTGATCCCGTAGTGGAAGTCGAGGGCGAGGCTTGGGTCTGGTAGCAGTCGGCTGCCGGGCGGAAGGCCGGGCCTACCGATGGGCAGCGGGGTACCCGGATGGTGATAGGCATGCAGCATGTCGGTGGCTGAGATCTTGAAACCGAAGCTATTGATCAGGACCAGGATCAATAGGAAAGGTAGAGCCTTCCAAGACCACTGCTGCCAAAACAGAGCAAGGCTGATCCCCAGGGCGATGGCCGCCCCCAAAGCGGTCACCACCAACCAGCGTGCGGTTTCTGGCTCGAACACTCCGAAATCGATGAGGGCAGGCATCAAGAGAGAAAGCCAAGCGAGCACGGCCCACCAGATCGCTGCTTCGTAGCGGGGGTCTCGTCGGGCTCTCCACCCCAGATAGAGAGTGGAAAGGGGCAGCAGCCAGACAGGATACCAAAAAACGTGAAGGATAGGCTCGCTCCAAATTGCGGAAATGCCGTGTCATCGCGGAAATCGAGGAAGCCCGCGTTGAGGGAGATGGGGTTGCCCTGCTCGTCGAACGAGATGTTGCCGGTCCAGCTCTCCGACTCGAGCCAGCCCACGTACATATCGTTGTAGACGTCTCCGAAATAGTCCGGGTACTCGGTGGAGAAGAAGGCGAAGTCGTAGCTTATCGAGTTGTAGCCGGTGGGCACGTTCGCGATCACCCGCACCTCGGCGTAGTCGAACGCGGCGCCGCCCTGGCTGAACTGACCGGAGATCGTGTTGGAGCAGTCTCCGGACCCCAGAAGGGTTTCGTCCGCGGTGCAGTCTCCGGTGACGTTGGTGACCTGGATCGGGTCGGGCAAAGAGCCGCCGGGGTCGGGGCTGCCCGCCATGTCGTCGTTGCAGTGGGTCGGGCCCCCGTTGCTGTCTCCAGGCGGGGTCTCGGTGTCCAGCTCGGCGACCGACCCGCTGCCGATCACGGCGAAGGATGAACCCTCTCGTGGGGCCCAGGTGTCGGTCGGGCCAAACCCGGTCCGAACGCCGATGGAGCCCGGGTCGCCCTGGGTGAGGCCGGTGACTTGAATCTCGCCGGCGCACCCCAGGCCGATGGCCGCGAAGACGTCCGCGGTGCCCTCATCACACGGAACGTGCGCCATGGCTTCGCACTGGTCCGGGCATTCCTGCCCTTCCACGCAGTCCTGCGGCCCGCCGCTTCCGCCTTGACCCACGTCGAGCTTGATGGCCCCGGTCTCGCCGTCGTCGTCGTCCGCGGTAGGGTCGAACGTGTCGACACCGCTGTCCGTGGAGCCGGTTGGGGTCGTCAGACCTCCGCCGACGTCGGCTGCATCCGGGTCCTCCCGCTCGGTGAGCGCGCAACCTGCCAACAGGATGAGAATGCTGGCTCCGACCCGGGACATGCGGATGACGGTATCAGCCGCCGACGAACCTTCCAACGAGCGCAAAACCCCCGAATGCGCCGTTCTGCGCTGTTCTCGGATTCCAACCGACTCGCCGCGATTTTTTGGTGACGTGGGATAAGGCTCGTTCGGAGGCTGTTGCGGACCGGCGGAGCGTGCGACTCTGCGCGCGCGTCGCTCTGGGCGGCGCCTCGATCGCATGACCAGCGAACCCGCTTCCACCCACGCCACGCTCTCTGATGCCGGACTCGATCTGGCCGCGCTGGGAGAGCGCTTCTCCGCGTTTGCGGCCACGCTCGAGCGGCCGCTCGTTTTCTTCGACATCGAGTCGACGGGCACCGACCCGCTCAGCGACCGGATCGTCGAGCTGTCGGTGCTGCGGGTGAGCCGCGAGGGGGTCGAGCCCCTTCGAACCTGGCGCGTCAAGCCCGGCATCCGAATCCCGATCGAGGCCATCGAGGTTCACGGGATCTCCAATGAGGATGTCGAAGCAGCGCCGGCGTTCGATGTCGTCTGCGACGAGGTGTTGGCCGCGATCGAAGACGCTGACTTCGCCGGGTTCGCGATCGGGCGGTTCGATGTTCGCATCGTTCAGGCCGAGCTCGTGCGCGCCGGAAGGGCCCTCGACCTGAGCAGCAAGCGGGTCATCGACGCACAGGTCATCTACCACCGGCGCGAGCCCCGAAACCTGACCGCAGCGCTTCGATTCTACCGGGACAAGGACCTCGAGGGCGCACACGGAGCGGCCGCCGACACGGTCGCGTCGCTGGAGGTTTTCGCCGGGCAGCTCGAACGCTACGACGACATCGCGCTCGACATCGAGGCCCTGCACGAGCTGTCGGCGAGCCACAACGACGCGTATTGCGACCAAGCCCGTCGTTTCGCTTGGCGGGACAACGAGCCGGTGTTCAACTTTGGGCGCCTTCGCGGCCGCAGCCTGCGCTGGGTCGCGTCCGACCCCACCGAGCGTCGTTACCTTCGCGTGGTCCTTGAGGGGCGCTTCGACGACGACGCCAAGGCGATCGTTCTCGAGGCGTTGCAGGGTCGTATCCGTCAGCGCAAGCGAGCGTCCTGAGTACGCGGGACGTCACACCGCGGCGCGCCAAGCGACCCGAACACCTGAGGTAGTCTTCGCCGCATGAACTGTGTGCGGGTACCTCGAAGCTTGGCATGGGCACTCATCGGCTTGACCCTTCTGGGCTGTCAAAACGCGAGCGAGGGCGCCTCGGACACGGACACCGACGGTGCGAGCTCGGGCGCGAGCACGGGGACCTCAAGCCCGGTCGCGACCGACACGACCGGCGGTTCGACGACGCCGGGTTCGGGGACCACGAACGACACCGACTCGGGCGATGACAGCAGCGAAGGCGGCTCGGGCGAGCAAGCCTGCGACACGCCAGCGGAGTGCGCAGCCGCAGCAGAGGATGACGCCGCAGCGAGGCTTGAGGAGATCCGGGACGACGCAGGCGCGGTCGAGGCGTTCCTGATCGCGATGCCGTTGGGCGGCGACCTGCACCACCATCTCTCCGGCTCGGTCTACGCCGAGACCTACCTTGGCTGGGCAGCAGCGGAGGGCGACTACTGCATCGCAACGAGCAACCTGGCGCTCTCCTCAGCGTGTGGCGATGGCAATGACGTTCCTGTCCCCTCCGGACGCCGCGAGTTCTATCTGGAGGTCGTTCGCTCGTGGTCGATGCTCGACTTCGTACCCTCGCCCGGCTACAGCGGCGCGGATCATTTCTTCTCCACCTTCTCCAAGTTCGGCGCGCTCTCGGGCACCCAACACGGCCGGATGCTGGCCGACGTTCGTCGCCGTGCGGCCGCCGAGAACCTGCTCTACATCGAGCCGATGCTGACCTCCAACTCCACCGCGCGCAGCCTGGGCGAGGACGTGTGGTCCGGGCTCGGCGGTGGCTCGGTCACAACTTCGCAGTACGCATCGTTCCATGCGGCACTCCTGGCGGACTCCGGGTTTCCGGCCGCACGAGCGCGATTTATTGATGACGCCGAAGATAGCGAGAACATCGCCAACGCCGAGCAGGGTTGCGGCACACCAGACGCCGCGCCGGGGTGCGCCGTGCGGACGCGTTACCAGGCCTACATCTCTCGGAGTGGGTCCGACTCTGGCGTGTTCGCGCAGATGGTCGCCGCCTACGAGGCCGCGATCATCGAGCCGCGCCTTGTGGGACTCAACCTGGTGGGCCCCGAAGATGGCTCGACCGCGATGGCCAACTACGACGATCAGATGGACATGCTGGGATACCTCGGCGAGTACTACGCCGAGAGCAGCCCACTGCGCCTGTCGCTGCACGCCGGCGAGATCACGGCAGCGTCGGTGCCCGGCGGGTACGTGCTCGACGAAGCGGACCACATTCGCAAAGCGGTCGAAATCGCGGGCACGCGCCGGATTGGGCACGGGGTTGATGTGATGTTCGAGAGCGACGCCGAAGGCCTGCTCGAGCTGCTACGCGAGCGCGACATCCTGGTGGAGATCTGTTTCGCCAGCAACGACATCATCCTTGAGGTGTCGGGGCCGACGCATCCGGTTCATGACTACCTGGCTGCCGGAGTCCCGGTGTCACTGGCCACCGACGACCAGGGCATTGCGCGCTCGAGCATCGCGGCGGAGTTCGTCCGGGGCGTGATGGACCAGGGGCTCAACTATCTGGAACTCAAGGGCATGGTTCGCGCGAGCATCGAGTACAGCTTCTTGCCCGGGGAGAGCTTTTGGTCGGACATGTCCACGGGCACCGTCGTGCAGGAGTGCGCACCTGCTGCCGGGGACACGCCGGTCACCCAGTCTCCCTCGGCTGCATGCCAGAGCTTCCTCGATGGCAGCGAGCGGGCCCAGCTTCAGCGCTTGCTGGAGTCGCAGCTCGAAACGTTCGAAGCCGAACTCTTGTAGCCCCTGTAGCCCCTGTAGCCCCTGTAGCCCCTGGCCTTCACCACGCGCTGGTCGCTCGGCACTACTCCTTCGATACCGGGGGAGTCTTGCCCGGGGCCCGCGAGCCCTGCTTGAAGAACTTCAGCGAGGGTTTGTCGATCATCACGGTGGTGCCTGCTTCGACGCTGTGCGTAAGCCACACGTTGCCGCCGATCGTCGAGCCCGCACCGATCACGGTGTCCCCGCCGAGGATCGTCGCGCCTGCGTAGATCGTGACGTCGTCTTCGAGCTTGGGATGCCGGCGCTCGGTGGAGCGACCCGACCCGTTGCGCACGGAGAGCGCACCGAGCGTGACGCCCTGATACAGCTTCACGCGTTCGCCGATCTCCGAGGTCTCGCCGATCACCACACCCGTTCCGTGGTCGATGAAGAAGCTCTCTCCGATGGTCGCACCTGGATGGATGTCGATCCCGGTGCGACTGTGCACCTGCTCGGACATCATCCGCGGGATCAGCGGAACGTCGAGACGGCAGAGGGTGTTTGCGATGCGGTGGACCGCAATCGCCTCCACGCCGGGATAGGACGTGATGATCTCCGGAGCGCTGCATGCCGCAGGGTCGCCGACCAGGGCGGCTTGCACATCGGTGTCCAGCACTGCGCGGATCGCCGGGATGGCGCGCACCATCTCGATGGCACACTCGTGGGCGCGCTGTTGATGGGACGCCTCGGGCGCGCCCGATCGCGCGCGCAGGGCCTGTCCGACCGCGAGTTCAAGGCTTCGCAGGGTCCGAGCGCAGCGCTCGCCGACGAAGTAACGGCAGGTCAGCGCATCCACGTGCTGCCGGACGAAGTACCCCGGGAACACGATCGAGATCAGGTCGTCCAGCAGCGTCGCAACCTCCGACCTTGAAGGCAGGTTGAGCCCGTCGAGGTGGTTGATGTTGCCGTGCTCCGCGTACGATTCGACGATGGCGTCAATGGCACTCGCCAGGACGTGCGCGTCGGGGTTGCCGGACATGGGCGGACGATAGCAGCGGCTCGTCGCATGGTCAGCAGTGGCACGCGCAAGACCCCAAACTTTGGAGCGTCGAGAGTGGCCCCGATAGACTCAGCGCCTCACCGCCAATCACCGCCCAACACAGATTGGTGACGGAGCAACCCGTGGCCCCGCCCTCAGATTGTCTCACTCAAGTTCGTATGAACGACGACCTCAACCGTCTCGTTTCTCAATCCCTCATGGCTCATGGGGAAGAACTTCCTGCTCCCCAGGTTGCTGCTTATCTGTCTGGGTGGTCCAGTGCGCTCGAACTGGTTCGGCGCACGGACCTCACCATGCCGACTGCTTCAGAGGAACTCCACCGGGCCATGGCCGCGGTGGTGGCGGCGCTCGATGCGGCGGCCCGTTCGGTGCTCGAAGACGAATGAGGCGCCGAGTTCTCGCGGGTCCGCAGGGGCTACGGAGTGTCCGGGCGGATCGACACCGGTGCGTCCATCGGTGGCGAGACGCGCGGCTGACGCTCAGGCGTGCGTGGGGGCCACTCAATCTGGTGCTTGATCATCCTGCGCTTCAGCGCGTGACGCGTGACCCCCAGGAGCTGCGCGGCCTCCACAATGCTTCCGGCCTTTTGAAGGGCGGTCTGGCACAAGGTGCGCTCGGCTTTACGGAGATTCAGGTCTTCCAAGAGGATCGGCATGTCTCAAGGATAGGCGAAGAGTCGCTAGTGGGAAAGCTATTTCTGGTAATGTCTCATACTGATACGATTGTATCTAACCTTGTCGGCCGGGGTCGGTGCGTATCGGCGCCCGGATCACGTGGCGGTCGGAAACGTGCACAGAGGCGCGAGTATGCGCCGATCAGCCAATGTGCAGGTGTCTCAATGCGCGACAGTGACCGCCTATGCTCGCTTCGGAACACCATTCTGACCGCGATGCGCGATCTTGAACAATGGTAGATTCACTATCAGTTTCCCGCGCGGCCGAGGCGGAGGGAGGCCGTCCAGCATCGGGGGATTCCCGTAGAATCGGGGCATCCCGGAATGGGGTTGAATGCCCCCAGTCGATGGGACTCCTTGGGCCTTCGGGGATTCTGGGTTCGCGACTACCATGGCGAACCCGTGCCGGATGACGGTAACGCAGTGAAGAGCGCCTCCCTACGCGTCCTCCTCGTCGACGACGACGCTCCGCGAAGCGCCGGCGTACAGCGTTCTATGGATGCTGCCGGCTTCGAGGTCGCGCGCGCGCGGCGAGACTTGGAGGCATTTGATCGTCTTCGCAGCGAGACGTTTGACGCCGTGGTCTGCGAGACGCGAGCCGGTCGCGCGTTGGCGGAACGCGTGGTGGAGTGGATCGGGCGCTGCTCGCCGTCGATGCGCATCGTCGTGCTTGGCAACGAAGCCAACGTCGCCAAACGCTTCGCGTCCCTGGGCATCCGATGGGTCGAGGATCCCGACGACCATGACGCGCTCACCGAAACGCTGCGAGGGCTGGGCGTCCGTCGTGGCTTCTTTGGGAACTCGATCGAGGTCGAGCTGTTCGACTACGTGCAGATGGTCGCGCTCACCGGTCGCGACAAGCTGGTCGAGGTCACCACGCCACGAGGGCTGGGCCGGATCTGGTTCGAGCACGGTGACATCGTGCACGCCGAGTTCCATCAGTTCCGCGGCGAACTCGCGTTCTACAAGATGCTGGCCGCGGGCCGAGGGTTGTTTCGGGAGGCGCTCCCGACCGCTCCGCCCAAGCGCACGGTCCTTCGTTCGAGCACCCATCTCTTGATGGAGGCGGCGCGACAGACCGACGAAGGCACCCTCGGACAGGCCGGTGCGTTCGAGGAGGACGAAGAAACCTCCTTCGGCGAGATCCTCGAAGATGCGCCGACCGAGGAACATCCTCTTCCACGCGTCCCGCCCAGTGCGCCTGCGGGACCGAGTGGTCCGCACCCTCCGGTCATCAGCGATGCGGAAGCGAGCGGAGCCATCCTTGCTGGGACTGCGCGCCCCGTCTTCGGCGACGAGGACTTTGTCGCGTTGGTCAGTGATGCGATTCAGTTCGAGGGGATCGAGGCTCAACCTGAGCTCGGCCCTGCCGATTCGATGACCGGTTCGATCCAACAGCTCGGCGTCGCGGTGGCCCGCACAGCCGTAAAGCCGACGCTCGCGGAGGACTCGCACAGCGGGCTGGCGACGGGGCACGCGGTCTTCGAGGATCCCGAGACCCGTGCGGCGATGCTCGATCAGTTCTGGCAGTTCGAGGGAATCAACGGCGTCGCGATCATCTCGTCGACCGGGAAGGTGCTCGCCGAGGACATGCGCAACAACTCGTCCTTGGTCACGCTCGCCGGCTTCTACATGCGTGGTGCGGCTCGAATCGCTCGCACGCTGGGCTACAACGTCTTCGACGGGATCGTGGCCCGGTCTGTACAAGGGCAACAGATGGTCATGGTCAGCATGGGCGCGGCGTCGGCGGTCCTCTCCGTCGAGCCGGGCGCCGACCCTGAGGCGGTTCGGGACGCAGTGATGGGGGTCGACTCGTGATCGAAGTCAGAGAGGCGCTGCTCGAACTCCTCGAAGAGCTCGGTGCGGTGCCCGGGGTTCGGGCTGCGCTGATCGCAACGGCCGACGGTGCGATTGCGACCAGCGGCGGCGCAGCGATGTCCGCGGAGACCGCGAACGACGTCGCGAAGACCATCCGGCGGATGACCGTCGCTTCCGCCACCGTCGGCGTGCCGCTCAAAGACCTCCTCATCAACTTCGGCCCGGCCCGCATGATGGTCGTTCCGGTCACCGAGGACGCCACCGTCGTCGGGTTGCTCGAGCGCGATACCGCCGTGACGCCGGTGCGGCGCATGCTGGGGCTGCAACTCGGTGCATTTCGTGCACTCCTGGCCGATGAGGAGGACGAGATCGATGTCGATGTCGTCGACGAGGCCGAAGAGGAGATCGAGCGGATCCTCAGAGGCGAACTCGGCCCGGTGTTGCAGCGGATCCGAGCGCAATTCCTCGAGTTCGCCATGCACGCCGGACACGGGGAAGAGGAGACCGAGACGATGATGCGGGAGCAGCTGCGGGAGTGGCTGCTGTGCTGCAACCCGTCCACGTACACCTTCCCGCTGCTCGTAGACGGCCTCGGTCAGCTGCTCAATGAAGCGCCCGCAGCTCGCTCCGCCTTCATGGAGAAGGTCCAGGCGACGATTCGTTCGGCCTGAGAGAGAAGAGCAAAAACAACGCCGCGCACCCAGAAAGTTGCGCGGCGTTTGTCGTTGAAGGGCTAGCGAGCGCGTGCGGCGAGCTGACAGACCCCGTCGGTCGAACTGCCCACGCTTCGGATCGTGCGTTCCTGCCCGGCGGTGATGCGCTCTCCGGCGAGCTCGGTGTGCACCATGCGGATCATGACGTCGCGTAGGCTCTGCACCTCGTAGCAAGGGATGTGCGGCTCGGCGTGACCGTTGCCTACGCCCGAGTCGTCGGTGAGAAAAACATACTGGCCTCCGGTTCCCGCGGCGGCGGCCCGCATGACGATCTCAGCCTCCGACGCGACGCCACTGGCGGCCACGGGGTAGAACGCCGCACCCATCGCGCGCAGGTCATCGACCGCATCCATCGTGCGCCGCATCTGCTCCGCGTGCGGAGGGGCATCGGCGACGAGAAACACGATCTTGGCCGAGTCCTGCGACCACGACAGCTTGGTCGCGTCGTTCAAGCCGGCGTCCATCGCCTCGGGATAGTCGCCACCTCCGGCTGCGTCCTGGGCACCCAGATGGCTCTCGAACCGCGAGAGGTTTTCGGTGAAGTCGAACGAGCGGCTCACAAATGCATCGCCGTCGTCGCGGTAGACCACCAGCGCAAAACGCTGATCCACGCGGGGGAATGAGCGCTCGATCGTCCGCGCGATGTTGCGGAGCTCGACCTTGAGGTAGTCGATCTCGTCGCCCATGCTCCCGGTCGCGTCGATGACGAGCACGATGTCGACAGCGTCGACCGAGCTGGACTGGACGTTGCGCATCGTGATCGTGTTGATCGTGCCTTCGCGAATGGGGACCGACAGGGTCTCTCGCCCGTGCTGGATGGCGGCTTTGATCGGGCCCTGGCGCTGGTGCTCGGGAGGAAGATCCCAGCCCGCGAAGAACACCGCGCGTCCGTCGGTGCCCGTCGGGACCCTGGCGCCGCGTTGGTCGGTGTTGAGCCGGACGGCCGCGTCCCGAATCGGACGGCCGCTGGCATCCACGACGCGGACGACGGTCATGGCTCCGGTCACGCGGTCGGCGACCTCGCGGGTCTCATGCTGCTGCGACATGCGATGGGCGAAGCTCGTGAGCACGTCGGGGTTGAGCGTGTCGTCGAACGCCCCGGCGGTGAGACGACCGGATTGGATCTGACGGTCAAACTCCGGCTCGGGCGCGGGTCGTCTTCGGTGGTCCTTCTTCTTTGCCGTTTTTAGCGGAGCGCGTTCGGCCTCTCGCTTGGCAGCCCCGCGGCTTCGCGAGCTTCGGCCTTTGCCAGCGATGCGAGATGGCGCCGAGGCGGGGGCCGGCGAGGCCTTCGCTTCGCCATCGTCGGCGTCTGCGTAGACCTCGCTCGCTTCGTCGGTCGCAGACGCGACCTCGTCGGCTCCGCCCTCATACGCATAGCCCGCATCCTCCTCCGTCGCCCCGCTGGCCCCGGGCTCCGCCGCGTAGCCCCCCGGGCTGTAGTCGCCCGGAGCGTCCACTGCGGGCTCCGGCGACCCGGCGTCGGCGACGTCCGCCCGGCCCAGCTCCGAGGACGGGGCGCTGCTCTTGTTCGCGGCGCATGCGGTCAGGGAGGCAAGAGCGAGCAGGGTCGAGAAGCGCTTCATGCCACCCCGAACGCCCGACCCCCGCGGTCGGCTTACAGCGGGGCCGGAGTTTTTCCCCAGGCCCGGAAAAACCCTTCGCCGGGCCACCAGAGTACCCACTGCACGAAATCGAACCGATCCTCCTTGACGGCCTGCAGCCGATCGCGTAAATCGACGGCCCAACCGCGACCTGCCCAGGTAGCTCAGTTGGTAGAGCACTG
>CAWCWO010000004.1:0-72943 GCA_963799255.1 uncultured Pseudomonadota bacterium
GACATCGAGGATGTCACTTTCGAGCACGTCAAGAACAACCACGTCCGGGTGGTAGTCACAGAACAGGGTCGCCGCACGCCCCTGGAAGACACCGGAGGGGGCATCGAGCAACTTCTGAGCATCGTCGTTGCTCTGACATCCGAGAGTGAGCACGGAATCATCTTCATCGACGAGCCCGAGTCCCACCTTCACGAGGGCGCGCAACGACGCCTGGCCAACTACATCCAGCGAAACATCGCCAAGCGCCAGATCTTCATTTCTACACACAGCCCGGTGTTCATGACTGCGTTCAAGTCAGCAAGCATCTTCAAGACCCGGATGACTGCTCACGGTGCGACGGTCGAACGCGTCATGGACACCGACCATAGGCGGATGATCCTCGACACGCTGGGCGCGGAGGCCAGGGCAATCGCATCAAGACTTAGCAATTCCGATCGGTTGCGGCGTGATTTGCATCGACGCAGGCAAACGTGATCTCTTTCGACGGATGGCGACGGCTACCAAGGGTGCGAAACGGAGACCGAAAATCCAGGCCTCGATGGGACCAGCGCCGGACGTCGACTCGTTCATCGAGTTGCTTTCGCAGGTGCCGGACCCGCGAATGAAGCGGACCCGCCGACACAGCCTGGAGTCTGTGCTGTTCCTGTGCTTGTGCGGAGTCGTGTGCGGCGCGAATGACCCGGTGGCTGTCGAGCGATTCGGAAACTCGCGCCTGGAATTTCTTGAGGGCTTCGTCGAATTTCCGTTGGGGATTCCCTCCCACGATACCATCGGCCGCGTCCTCGCGAAGCTCGACCCGGAACCGCTCGAGGCCATGTTTGCGACCTGGATGCGGGGCGTTGCGGCGGCGACGAATGATGGCGTTGTCGCGATCGATGGGAAGGTCTTGAGACGGGCGTTCGAGAAGGCGAGCGGCGGCGGATTCATCACGATGGTCAGCGCTTGGAGTACCGCGAACGGCGTCGTCCTCGGCCAGGTTGGGACGACAGAGGGATCGAATGAAATCGAGGCCATCCCACGCTTGCTGAAGCTGCTGCACCTCAAGGGCTGTCTCGTCACAATCGACGCTGCGGGCTGTCAGACCGACATCTCCGAGAAAATCGTGGAGAAAGGCGGAGACTATTTGCTCGCTGTTCGGGACAACCAACCGAAGCTGTCCGAGGCCGTCACCAACGCATTGGACGCTTTCCGAAGCAGCGATCCCGATCCCGTTCTTGATGGCAAGCACTACGCGGCGAGCACAGAGAAGAAACGAGGTCGAGAGGAGACGCGCAAGTGCTGGGTGCTGCCGATCTCCGCCGAGTTTCCGCAGGAGCTGCGGGAACGTTGGAAGGGGCTGGCACAGCTCGTACTGTTCGAGTCCACGCGCATCATCGACGGAGAGAAGAGCTGCGGAAGCCGGTACTTCATTACTTCGCGCTCGACCATGACAGCCGAGCAAGCGCTGGCGTCCGTTCGTGGTCACTGGCCCCCTCTGTCAGGGTAGTTGCCGCATGAACCGGGCGACGGCGTGGAGCCGGAGCCTACGGCAGTCGGGGCGCGAAATGAGACGAAAACCATGGCGTATTCCGTCGCCTTCAAGGCGAGCATGATCAGAAAAATGACGGGCCGCGGAGCGGTCACGGCGACAGCGTTGGCGGATGAAACTGGGGTTTCGCAAGGCACGTTGTCGCGGTGGAAGCGAGACGCGAGTAGCGTGCTGTACGTGGCCGTCGACGACAAACCCGCCCCGCGAGACGAACCGGGCAAGCGCGCTCAGGACTGGACGCCGGAGGAGAAATTCCAGGCGGTGATGGAGACCGGTGAGCTGAGCGAGACCGAGCTCGGCGTGTACGTGCGTCGTCACGGCCTGCACGCCACCCAACTCGACACGTGGCGGGCCGAGGTGCACAAGGCCGCCGTGGCTGCGCTGGGTGGTGCGGCGACGAAGGGCAAGCGCAGCAACGAGCAGCGCGAAATTCGGAGGCTCGAACGAGAGGTCCTGCGCAAGGACAAGGCGCTCGCGGAGACCACCGCGCTGCTGGTACTCAAAAAAAAATTCAATGCGTTGTTCGAGGACGAGGACGACGGCACGAACCCAAGGAGCGACACATGATCCTCGATCTGGTCCGTGAGGCTCGCGCTGCCGGAGCGCGACTCGGTCCGTGTTGCGAGCTCATCGAGATCGACGTCCGGACCGTTCAACGCTGGCTCAAACACGGCCCCGAGGGCGGCGAAGATGGCCGTCGAGGCCCCAAGACCGTGCCGGCGAACAAGCTCAGCGAGGTCGAGCGGGCGCAGATCATCGACTTGGTGACGTCCGCCGAATTCCGCGACCTGCCCCCGTCCCAGCTCGTGCCGAGGCTCGCCGACATGGGCATCTACGTTGCGTCGGAGTCGACGATCCACCGTCTGCTGAAGCAGCAGTCGCTGAACGCCCACCGTGGGCGACATCGACCTGCGAAGAACGCGAAGCCTCGGGAGCACTGCGCCACCGGACCCAATCAGGTGTGGTGTTGGGACATCACGTACCTGCGCGCGCCGACCCGCGGCGCGTTCTTCTATCTGTACCTCTTCCTCGATGTCTGGAGCCGGAAGATTGTCGGCTGGCGCGTGTTCGATCGCGAGGACAACGAGCTCTCCGCCAAGGCCTTCGTCGAGATCTGCGAAGCGGAAGGCGCCGACCCGAAGAAGCTCGTCCTGCACTCGGACAACGGCGGGCCGATGAAGGGCGCCACGATGGTCGCCACGCTCGAGTCGCTCGGCGTCACCCGGTCGCTTTCGCGGCCGAGCGTAAGCAACGACAACCCGTTCATCGAATCGACCTTCCGAACCGTGAAGGGACGCCCAAACTTTCCGGACAAGCCCTTCGCGAGCCGTGAGGCTGCGGCGACCTGGGTCGCGGAGTTCGTCGCCTGGTACAACGAAGAGCATCGCCACAGCGGCATCTCCTTCGTGACGCCGGGCCAACGTCACACCGGCGTTCACGAGGCGCTCCTCGAGCATCGTGAGCACGTCTACGCCGCCGCCAAGGCTCGACACCCCGAGCGCTGGACCGGCAACACTCGTCGCTGGGACCGCCACGCGACCGTCCGACTCAATCCATCACACATGCCCTCAACAGGGCAGGACGCTAAGGCCGAATCCGCCGCGGCGTGAAACAACTTCATGCGGCAACTTTCTTGAAATCCACCGCTGGCAGGTCGAGAACAAGTTGCACTGGGTTCTCGACGTGGCGTTCCGCGAGGACGAATCCCGCCTGCGAGCAGAGAATGCCGCCGAGAACTTCACCATTATCCGGCACGCCGCACTCAACCTCCTACGCAACGTGAAGGGCTCCAAAGTCGGCATCAAGAACCGGCGCCTCGAAGCTGGCTGGAACGAGCTGTTCCTCCTGAAGATACTCTCGTCGGGAGGGAATTAGATGCGTTTGCCCTGGCGCGGAGGCGAAGACGATCCTACAGGCCAACTCCGCGATCTGGGTGGAGGGCAGCACGGAGATCGAGATTCTGAGACCACTCCTTGCAAGTCGCGGTCTCCGAGAACACGAAGACTTCGAGTTCATGGTCACCGGCGGGTCGATGCTGGCGCGCTTCTCCGCGGAGGAAGACCTCGATCGGGTCCAGATGCTTTGCGTCTGCCGCAATTCCTTCGGGATTTTCGACCGGGACAAACCGCCGGGACAAGACCTCAAAACCAACGTCGACCGCGTGTCGGAAGATCTCGGTGCGGAGCGCTCCTGGATCACCGACGACTACGAGTTCGAGTGGTACTTTCCCGCTGAGGCGGTCGAGAAGCTCTGGGGGGTGTGCGAAAGCAAGCTGGCGGGCCAACGCGGGAGGCCATTCTACGGCGCACTTCGGGACGCTGGAGCGAGCGTGGGGGAACGGCCGAACAAGGCACTCAACGCCCGCAGGGTTTTGGAGTTCATCGCAGCGAACGACGGCGTCGATTGGCCAGCGAACTTCAAAGTCCACCTCGACCGCCTGGTGCGATTCGTCCGGTCCACGTCGGTCGCCCCGCCGACCTAGGAATCAGACGCCTGACAAGCCGGGCTGGCCGAGCCGGCCGGGCTGTAGAAAGCTTGCGTGTCTCGTCTATAGGCCATCCTCGACGACCTCGACCCCACCCAGCGCACACCCGGCCTCACCTGGATGGCCCACGCCATCGAGCAAGCCCACACCGTCAGCCCCGCCTCCTGGGCCGTCACCCGCCGACGCGGCCCCAGGCTGCGACTGCTGATCAGCAGGACCGTCGCCTTAGAGGTCCGGCGCGGCGTCGTCGGCATCGGCCTGAACCTGCCCACCCTCAGCGAGCCCGAGACTGCCCAGTCCGACGCCACCTTGGACGACTACGCCTACGAGGGTCTCGACGACTCGATCTTCCGCTACTTCACCACCGCCCGCTTCCTCGACGTGCCCGAGCAAGTGCGCCCCTGTGCCGAGGTGCACCCGGTGGAACCTGCCTCCCCGATTTGGTCGCGCTCACGGTGAGATGGGCGGGCCTTGACGGCATCCGCATACATCTCGTGGTCTTGCGCGATACGCTTGCGGCCAGCTCGCGCCGACAGGTCGTCGCGTTGCAGAGACACGAGCACGTCGACCTTCAACAGCTCCGCAAGCTGCTTCACCGCTTCACCGACGTCGACGTTCCGTTCGGCGGCCCCTGCCGCTGTTGCACCGTGCACCGTTGCACCGCCTCGAAGCCTCGAAGATTAAACCTCACCAGCGAGCCGAACGGTCCTCCGTATTTGCCTGCGCTGCCAGGGGCCGATGCGGGTGGTCCGTGCCGTGACCTGCCCCCGATGAAATCGCCGAATCGCCGCATGCCGCTCGGCCGCCACCGCGACCCCTACCTCGCGGACAACGGACAACTGATGTTGTTTGTAGCCTGAGCACATGAGCAGTGGCCACCCAAGTACGCCCCTCGCTCACTGCGAGCGCGTGTCCGCATCCGTACCGCGCATTGGCACGCCACGGAGCCCCTTGAGCCCCCAGCGCACGCCCTAGGCCTTCATCCGCGCTCGTAGGGGCCAAGATCGACCGCGGCCCCCACGATCCGAGGATCGCCGTCCAGATCGAAGGGCAACGGTTCCTCGACATCGCCATCGTCATCGAGGTCGAGTTCATCGGCGGGGATGCTTGCGTTGTCGCCGAGGCCGATCAGGGCATCTCCAGACGGCCTCAAGTCTCCGGTCGCGACGTCCGTGAAACCGGGATCGACAGGGTCGACTCCGGCGCCGCACTCGAGAGCCTCCGCGGGCACACACCCGTCTTGGATCGAAGTCCACACCACCAGCAGCGGGCTTCCCAGGCCCTTGCCGGCGCTGGACTCCGCCAACAGCTCGGGGAACATGGGCGCGGTGTTCCCCCAGAGCACCGAGTTGGCCAGCATCGCTGAGACGCGACCCAAAGGCTCGAGCGCTTCGTAGGCCAGCGCACCGCCTGAGGCCGTCGCAGCATTACCGCCGAACGCATTGCCCACAAACTCGAGCGCGGCGCTGCCGCTGTTTTGCGCGAATATACCGCCACCGACGTACGCCTCGTTGTTCGAGAATGTGTTGTTGACGATCCTGCTGGCGCCGAACGGACCATCAAGCGTCATAGCGATGATGGCAACAGCCCCTCCGTTCGAGCCTGCCTGTTCGAGGTCACCGGTTCGGTTGCCATCGAAGGTGCTCGATGCGATCCACACCCCATCGTCGCTGCCTCGGACGTAGACCGCACCACCGCTGCCCGCTGCGCCGTTCTCGAGGTCGCCGACCGCTCCGACGCCGGTCTCGTTGTCCTCGAAGCGACTGCGCACGAGGACGAAGTCGCTGAAACCGTTTGCGAAGACTGCGCCTCCAGAGCCCCCAGCGCCGCCCATCTCGGCCCCACCACCACCATTGCCAGTTCGGTTACCCACGAAAGTCGAGTCTTCGATGTATGCCGGCCCGAACACGACGGCAATGGCGCCGCCGCTACCGCCCTGGCTTCCGAACGCTCCCCCCGTCGACCCGGCCGAACCGGTGCGATTGCCGTCAAACGAGGATCCATCGACGGTCAAAAGCTCGCCAGTAAAGAAAACGGCACCTCCGCTCGCGCCAGAACCCGCGAAGCGTCCTCCCCCCCGCCGCCATCACCCGACCGATTTCCAGAGAACGTCGTGTTCACGATGATGAGCTCGGTCCCTTCGACGAACGCAATCGCCCCACCGCCGCCGCCTCCACCCCCATTGTTCGGACCCGAAGCTCCGTTGCCCGCCGAGTTGTCCAAAAACTCTGAGTCCTCCACCACCAACCGGCGCTTGAAAGCGTAGATCGCCCCACCGGACCCTCCCGAGCCCGCGAGCTGCCCATTCTCGGGCGAAACGCCGCCGGCACGGTTGCGACGGAACGTCGTGTTGACGACCCTCATCGAGTCCGCGATGAGCAGAAGACCCGCACCCCTCAACGACTCAGCGTCCTGCCCCCCGCCCGCGCCGGTGTTTCCGTCCTCGACGATCAGACCGTCGAGAAGGGCCTCGTCCGCTCCGATGAGCACGTGGTGGCTGTTGTCGCTCGCATCGCCCACGAGCCCGATGTCTCCCGAGAGCGTCGCGCGCGACGTCTCGAGGTCGCGCTCATCGAGCGCAGCCTCCGTCCCCTTAAACCCACCGTACAGCTCGGCGCCCGGGAACAGCTCGAACGACACCGTACGGTCCTCGCCCTCGGTCGGAGTGTAGACCCCCGCTGCAATCCACAGTGCGCACCCATCCGGAGCCGCAGTCTCAAGCGCCGCGGTCACCGTCCGCTTCGCGCTGCCCCACCCTCGACCATCCTCACCGTCGTCTCCCCCGTCCGCACGCACGAAGACGACGCAATCCTCCGGGTTGATGCCGGTCGTTCCGCTCGAGTCGCCTTCAGCCGTCGTTTCCGAACCGTCAGAAGCCGAAGTGAACGAAGGACCCGGGCCGCTCGGACCGTCGGTTTCAGCACCACCCGGCGGCGTCGCGCTGGACGGCACGGTGCACGCGATGGTGGTGAGCACCAGCAGCAGACAGCGACAACGACTCATACCGAAGTGTACCGCTCAATCGCGTCTACCGCCTCCACAAGGCGAGAGTTCCGCAGCGTGCGACGGTGCGACGCGGCACCGATATCGGAGCCTACTATTTTCCGCTACAGGTCCGAGTGGTCACAGCCACTGCCACACTGCTTGACCTCGACGGTCGTCACGGTCTTCTTCGTCGCCCCCGCCCGGTAGTACCGAAGCTCAAACTCCGTGACCCCACCCAGGGACGAAAACGCGGTGAGCATCTCTGCGTATGTGTTCAACGGATACCAAGACCCCTCGGACTTTCGGATCTCGAAGTCGAACATCCCGTCTCGAAGACCGAGTTGATAGAGCATGTCGCCCCGCTCAAGCCCATCGATGAACGATGTCCCCGTCCCGTCTGAGCTGTACACGAAGCTCGGGGAGTCACACGCAAACATTGTCCCAATATCGAGGGCGTCGAAGAAGTCGACGTCGATAATGCTCTGGCTTCCGGACGCGTAGACGAACCGCTGGGGCCTCCACGATTCGCATTCGCTTCCGATCGGGCACTCGGTCGGATCTCCTGGCCCTCCGTCGCAAACCCCGGTCGATCGAATCTGCTGATTCAGGCTCGTCACGGACCCGCAAGCGTGCGTGAACCCTCCGAGGCCAGCGGGCGCCGTGTCGTCGACGGGGTCCGCCTCGAAGACACAGGCCGTATTAATCCTCGTCCAGCCACCGGGAACCAGAAGAGGCAACGACTGCTCCTGAACCGGCATCAAGTCGCAGGCGTCTTCGCACCTCATGAGGATCTCCTGGACCATCGGGTCGTCGGGGTCTTGCAGGTCGATCGCCCCGGTGGAGGGAGCGCACACCTCCACCTCATCCCAGTCGAGGCACTGAATGGTCGCTCCATCTGAGGTTGGGTTCCACGTCGATGCATTGCCATTATTGTACTGGCCGATGCGATATCCGCGGCAGCTGAACGTGAGGTGTTGCTCGCAGACGGGGTCGGATGACGATGCCTCGCCTCCGGCTCCGCCGCCTTCCCCATCGCTCGAGGAGTCACCTGCCGAGGTTGAACCGCCCCCGGTGGAGATCCCTCCGATCGTGGGCCCGCCCCCTCCGCCCGTCAGGGGCGGCGCGTTGGGGTCGTCATCCCCCCTGCACGCGGCGAGACCGATCATCGCGACGAAGAGGGTTCCATAGGTCGACTTCCTGTTCACCATGTTCGTATTTCCTTCCTGCACTCTTCATGAAACCACGCGAAGCGACGCGCGGTATCGATTTGCTCATCATCCAAGAGCCCATCATTGGCGCCCGGAAACATCATATTTGTGGGGTCGTCTACGTGCTGCAATCCCAGCGCATGCCCCACCTCGTGGGCGAGGACCTTTGAGTTTCTCACTGACCACAACGACCCCGCACAAAAGTCGCCGGAAGAAGCTTCTCCGGCGAGACCATCGTCCGAGAGTTCGTCATAGAGAAAGACAGAAATCGCCCCGTAGCCCTGGTCATAGAGCAGAAGGGACATCCCAAACGAGTCCTCCAGCTCCTCCGTCGTTCCCGCAGGAGGCTCCTCTCCCCTCGCAAAGTACAGCGGGATGACGTCGGACCGGCCGATGTCCTCCTCCTGGCAGCCGCACAGCACCAGCCCAAGCATGACGGTCATTTCTTGAGAGTTCATACCCGAGCGCGAGTCTAGTAGAACCATACAAATCATGCCGAGCTCGGCATGAAGGCCGCGACTCGTCGGAGGCGGTGGGCCCGCCCCCCGAACCAACCGAGCTGCAGGCTACGGCGGCGGCGCGTCGAAGACAAGGACGTCTTGGCGAGGCCAATTTCATGCGGCCAGACCGTCCGCTCAAGCCTCGAGCGGACACTCTCGCTCGCAGGATCGCCAACTGCACCTCCTACGACGCCGCAGGATGCATTTCTGTACCGCCTGCCTGCCGGCCGGACGGCCGGACGGCCGGCAGGCAGGCAGGCAGCTCTCCGCCGACAAGTTCGCCAAGATCCTCAGCGCACCCTCTCCCGGCGAAGAGCCCACCGAGGACCCCTCCGCCGAGGCCCAAAGCGACGACCGGCGAAACTTCGAAGGGATCCTCGACAGCCTTGGCGAGCGCGGGCTCAGTTTCCCCGACGACCTGGTTGCCTCCTACCTGCTCGCCCTCCAGGCCAAGCGCCTTCGTCCTCGAGTTCAACGACGTCAACCTGCACGCCCTCGGGGCCGGCGCCAGCGACGACACCGAGCAGGACCCCAGCCCGCTCACCCTCAAGCGCTTCACCGGCGCCCTCGATGTTCGCGGCAAGCCCACCCCCTCCGACTACGGAGCCTTCCGCGCGCTCCTGGACGGCGCCTTGCACCGTGCCCTCCTCGACCTCAACGCCCGCCTCCAGACCGAGCACCGACACTTCGGCTACCGCGTCGCCAACGAGATCGCCCGCTTCGTCGGTCTCGCCCACACCCAGGCTGGACATGGCCCCGCCGTCCCGTGGGACGCCTTCGACGTCGCCATCGTCTCCAAGGTCCTCCCCAAGCTCCACGGCACCCAGCAGGAGGTCGAGGAGATCCTCGAGCGCCTCCTCGCCTTCGCCGTCGATGTCCAGGCCACCGAGGACCACCGCGACACCGGAGCCCACTGGCGGCTCGCCCACGGCCAGCTCGTCGCCGAAGGGGAGGGCGGTACACCCCCACGCCTGCCGCGAGCCGCCGCCAAGGTCTGGCGCATGCTCCGGCGCGTCCGCCAGATCGGCTTCGTCTCGTTCATCGAGTAGGCCGCCCATGGAGCTGTCGATCACCTCGCACCGCACCGGAGACCCTCCCCAGCGAAGCCCCTCGGGCGAAGCGCGCCTGAGCGCCGAGGTCTCCTGGCTCGTCCAGGGCGACGCCGACCTCGTCGCCGCCGTCGAGGGCGCTCTGCCGCTGTTCTGCGAGCGCGTCGGCCCGGCCCTGCTCCTGCGCTTCGGCAACGCCGTCGGCGGATTCGATGGCGGTCCCCTCGGACGTTTGTCCGTACACTCCGACAAGTGGGGCGAGTCCGACTTCGATCGCATGCTCGGCGAGATCGCTAGCCGCCTCGCCATCTTGCCCTTCGCCGCCACCACCGGCGCCGAGCGGGCCCTCGAGCACCGAGGCCCCGCCGCACATCGCGTCCTCTATCACGCCTTCGCCTACCTCCGGTATCTGCTCAGCCCCACCGCGCTCCCCGACGACCGCCTCGCCGTCGCCCTGCGCCTTATCGTCTCGCGTCCTCACCGAAGGCTCCGCCGGGTCACCCAGTGGTCCCCCTTGGGCGCCCTGCGCAGCGTCGAGCCACGCGCCCTCTTGGCCGCCGTCACCCCGCGCGCCGCCCTGTACCGCGCCCCTGCCGGCCGCGCCCCCGCGCTCGCACACTCCCTGCGAGGTCATCTCCCCGAGCAGCTCGAAGAGACCCGAGCCCTCGACATGCTCGACGTTCCCGAGAACCGCTTCGTGAAGGCCTTCCTGGTCGAGGCCGAGTCGATCATCGAGCGCGTCCGCGACCTCGCCCTGCACATGAAGCCGGGCCACTTCCGCGACCGCCTGCTCGCCGACAGCGACCGCATGACCCGGACGCTGGCCCCCGTCCGCAAGCACCCCCTGTGGCGCGAAGTCTCCCAGATGCGTCGCCTCCCCGCCGAGTCCCAGGTCCTCCAGCGCGGACGAGGCTACCGCGAGGTCTTCCGCAGCTACATCCGCCTCCGCCAAAGCGCCCGACTCCTCCCGATGGATGACGAGGCCACCGAGCACCTCCTCGAGATCAAGGACATCGCCGAGCTCTACGAGATGTGGTGCTTCTTCGAAGTCCAGCGCCAGGTCACCATCGCCCTCGGTCGACCGCCCATCCTCGCCGAGACCGCTACCACCACAGACCTCGCCGCCCACCTGCACCGCGGACTCCGCGTGGCCTGGGACGGCGGCGTGGAGCTCTTCTACAACCTCAGCCACTCCCGCACCGGGCCGAACCGCTCCTACTCCGTCTTGCTCCGCCCCGACATCGTCCTGCGCGTGCATCGAGGCCCCGGCCACGAAGACCACGTCTTCGACGCGAAGTTCAAGGTCCGCCGGATCGCCGCCGACATCCCCGACGCCGCCGATGCCGACGAGGAGACCCGCGGCGTGTTCAAGCGAGCCGACTTGTACAAGATGCACGCCTACAGAGACGCCCTCCCAGCCGTGCGCGCGGCTTGGGTTCTCTATCCCGGGACCGACCTGCGATTCTTCGCCATGAGCGGTGCGATTGCCGACAGCGTGGACCAGCTTGAGCCCAAGCCGGTAGGCGTCGGCGCGGTTCCCCTCATCCCTGGCCTTGATGGGGATGGCGTCGCCCGCCTCGTCCGCAAGATCCTCGACTGAGGCCTTCCTCGCTGGGAGACTCGCTCAAGCTGCCCCTGCTAGCTCGTTGCCTTCCATGCTTCTAGAGTCGGGGTGGCGGACGTAGCAGGCGTAGTGATGGAGCACCATGATGCGATCCAGGAATCGCTCAAGCCTTTGCTCCAGTTCCTCAACGGAGAGCGGGCCGAGCACTCTGTCCCGGGTTGTGAACGTTATCCGCGTTCCCCGTGGCCCGTGATCTGTCTGCGCGTGGCACTCGGCATTGCGGATGAGCGTGGCGTCATCGTCGAGCAGCTCGGTCGGTCCGCGGTCTTTCCACATATTCTGCAGGTCGCAGACAAGCTTTCGTACGTAGCCTGGAACGTCGCGGTCGCGGTCCGTCGTGAGCCGAAACAACACCTGCAGCGTGGGTTTGTAGATGTGTTCCGCGAGCTTGCTGATCAAGTTTGCACATTCCCGGGCGCGATGCTCGGGGCCGGTCGCGTTGGAGAACCCGTGGAAGTACGGAAGGCACTCAAGGAATCCGCGCCCCACACCCTCTTCCAACTCGAGCATCAGGTCCTCGTAGCGCGTCGCCGAAAGACCGGAATCACGGAGCGTCTCGAACCAGCTGTGGAGTTCGGCTGCCCCGGGCTTCGCCATCAGCTCGTCGACAGCTCGGCGAGTCGTCGCCCGGAAGGACTCGACAAACTTCTTGTCCTCGAACAATGGCTTCAGCCAAATCTTCGGGTCGCCATCGTGCGCCAGGAGGCCTCCCATCCGCGCGACGAGAGTCGCTGGCTCGTTCATCACCGCGTCGTTCTCGCCCAGGAAGCCGATTGCCGTCGCGAGGTGGGACCGCGCGATCATCTCCCGCATCCAGTACGGCAAGCGTTCGAACCGTGCCTCACCGCGGAGGCGCCGTACGCCGAGTTCCTGGGAACGTCGCATGGCCATGTCAAAGAGGAGTTCCTGCTTCTGAACGAGCTCCGCTCTGAGGCGGTCGCCGAACCCCTGTACTCGGAGGCCGATTGTCAGCTCTGCGAACGCTACGTCGGCGTGCATGCACTCAAGCTGGAGGCAGGCCTCCGAGTCTGGGTCGGGTTCCTGAGCCAGCAGCTTCTCAAGACCGTAGCGGGCCTTGCTGAGCCTTGCGAGCTCCGCTTCGTCTTGAAACGTTGACGATAGCCGGGCTGCCTCGACGAGATGTCGGTGGATCCGGACCCAGAGTTCACAGACCTCCCGAGCCTCGGGCTCGAGCTGCCGCGCCAGCTCCTCGATCTCCGCGAGGGCGGAGCGAGCTTCGTCCCACTGATGCCCCTTGCGAAAGCCGATCACGGCTTGGAATCGCCCCTTCATGAACTCTGCAATCATGCTGGTCATCTCGATCTCTCCTCGGCCATCCTCTGCTCCAGAGCCCACGGCCATTCAGAGCCGGGCCCTTCTCGTCGGCTTGTCACGTGCACGTGGTGCGTCAAGGTGATAAGTTGAGTCCGTGCTCCCCACCAACCATCTCGCGGCTAACTTGCGACGGTTTCGTACCGCGCAAGGCCTGAGCCAGAGCGCGCTCGCGGAGCGCGCCGGCCTGTCGCGCGTCGGCTACCGAGACCTCGAGACCGGCAAGTCGACCCCGCGTCCTGACACCCTTCAGAGTCTCGCCGTCGCCCTCGGCGTCGCCATCCCGCACCTGCTCGCGCCCGTTCGCGAACTCCACCACGTCCGTTTCAGAGCCGACCGTCAGCTCGCCAAGCGCGAGAACATTCTCGCCGACGTCGGCCGTTGGCTCGACGGCTATCAGGAAGTCGAGCAAGCCCTTGGGTCGACCGAGGACTGGAAGCTCGCAGCGCTCGCCAAGAAGCTGCAGAGGTCTACGCGCAGCGGTCGGAGCCTCGCCGAGTACGCAGCCCAGCAGGTCCGCAAGGAACTCGAGCTCGAAGGCCAGATGATTCGGGACATGTGCGGCCTTCTCGAGGACAACGGCGTCAAGCTGCTCACCGTGCCCGTCGCAACCGATGGCTTCTTCGGACTCTCCGTAGGCCCGCAAGACGGTGGCCCCGCGGTTGTCATCAACGTTTGGGAGCGCATTACCGTCGAGCGCTGGATCTTCTCCGCCGCCCACGAACTCGCTCACCTGCTGCTGCACCCCACCGCCTACGACGTCGAGCGCACCGACGAGAACCTCGAGGAAGAGCGAGAGGCTGACCTCTTCGCCAGCTTCTTCATCATGCCCCAGGACCTCTTCCACAACGAGTGGGATGAGGCTCGCGGGCTTGGCCTCGTCGACCGGGTGTTCAAGCTCAAGCGGATCTTCAAGGTGAGCTGGCAGACCGTCGTCTACCGCGTTGCCCTGGGCCTCCCCCGAGCGGAGAAGGACGCTATCTGGGCCAGTTTTCGAGCTGCCTACCAAGCCCGATTCGGGCACGAAGCGCCGACCACCACCGAGCCCGAGGCCCTCACCGCCGATGCCTTCAGTGGGCCGCCGATCTCCCGGGCCGCCGATGAACCCGCCCGCTTCCTCGGCGATGACTTCCAGGAGGACCGACTCTGCGGACTCGTCCGCAAGGCCGTTGACACCGATAAGATTTCGCTCGGCCGGGGCGCCGAGATCCTCGGTCTGAGTCTCCTAGAGATGCGAGAGCTGCGGAACTCCTGGATCGACTGAGTCTGTGACACGCGCCCTGTTGATCGTCGATGCGTGTGTGCTCATCGACTTCTGGCACGCCGACCCCAGCGTCGTTGCGTTGATCTGTCGGCACGTCGGACAGCTGAACGTCGCGCAGGGTGTACTCGCCGAAGTGCGAGGGCTCGACGCGAGCACCGCCCAAGACGCGGGCCTTCGAGTCGTCCAACCGGACTTCGAGGTCTTGTCCGAAGCAGCCACCGCAGGGCGTGGTCTGAGCTATCAGGACCAGCAGTGCCTCATCCTCGCGCGGATGCACGGCTGGACCTGTGTCACCAACGACGGCCGACTACGACGGGTCTGCGCCGAGGATGGCGTCGACGTGCTCTGGGGTCTCGAGCTGCTCGCGCAACTCGTCGAGGCGGCCGGAATCCCCGCTGCACAAGCCGTTGCACTCGCCCACGAGATGGCCCGCGCCAACCGGTACCTCACCACCGCGATCTTGACCCGGTTTCAGGACCGTGTTCGCGGCCTCGATTGAGATCCTCAGACCCGGGCTGATCCTCCGCACCCCGTGGTATCAACGTCTACGCCGCGCCATGAAGCCGAACACCTCTCAGCGGTCCCATCTCCTCGGCGCGCTGCGTGCCGATCTCATCGGTCCGTACGCTCCCGAGAGCGGAGAAGAGGTCCTCGTGAAGCCGCCCATGCGGTGGTACCTCACCGGCTTCCTCGTTCCCGAGGGCGAGCTCAGTCACGACACCGCTGCCCCCGGTGATGAAGACGAAGAGCTGGGCGCCGGCGATGAGCCCCAGGGCGAGGACAACCCCGAGCCGGCCGCCAAGCAGCGACCCATCCTGCCCAGCGCCATCGGCCTGAGCGTCCTGCTCCCCGATGCCCCCAGCTCCGGCCCCGACACCGTCGTCCTCGACCTCGCGTGGGGCGAGTACGTCCTGCACAACAAGAAGGAGGAGGTCGAGAAGCTGTGTGCGGCCAGGGGGATCTCGGAGAAGCGCGCCTTCACGGGCAAGGGCGCGGCACGAGACCTCTGGGAACGCGTCGCCCGCCATGCCCCCGGCGTCACCCTCGATCTCAGCAAGGCCAAAGACGGCACGCTCGAGAAGCTCGAGGTCCCGGGCGCCCCCGGCGTCAAGATCGAGTACCGCGTCGAGCGACTCGAGCCCGCCGTCGCCGACAAGCTGCGCATCGGCAAGCCCGGCGAGGCTGCGCGTGCGCTGGCTGTCTTCCTCGTCAACGGTCGCACCATCATGGCCGACCGCGAGCGCGACGGCCGGGGCTACTCCCGCGAACTCAACGCACAGAGCCTTTTCCAGCTCGAGCTCAGCCTCCGCGCCGAGCACGGCCTGCTTCCGCGGCCCGACGCCCACTTCAGTCGGTCCCAGGACTTCGACGACCGCATGGTCGACGTCCAGTTTCGTGACGAGGTCGAGTGGGTCGTCGGACACGGAATCGCCGCCGAGCCGATCTGCGTCGATCCCTCCAAGCGGCCGCACCCCAAGACCAACCCCGCCCTCGGTGCCAAGATCGAGTGGTTCCCGCGAACCCGCGTCGCCCGCGTCAAGCCGATCAACACCGACGACCTCGGCGTCGATGTCGACATGTTCAGCCTCGCCGACATCGACTCCCCCGAGGGCGTCGACAAGGCCCTCGGCACCCTCCCGGCGGCCTATTCCGCCTGGATTCAGAACCAGGCCAAGATCCCCCTCGAAGAGCCTGGCCATCGCCAGACCCAAGCCGAGCTCGTCCGCAGGGCCCAGACCGCACTCGAGCGCATCCAGGCCGGTATCGACCTGCTCAAGGATGACCCCGAGCTTCGGCAGGCCTTCGCCTGGGTCAACCTCGCGATGGCCGAGGTCGCCAAGAGGAGGATCAAGGTGGACCGCCCCGCGTGGCGCCTTTTCCAGCTCGCCTTCCTCCTGCTCAACATCCGCGGCGTCTCCGACCCGTCCCACAAGGACCGCCGCGACGTCGAGCTGCTCTTCTTCCCCACCGGCGGTGGCAAGACCGAAGCGTATCTCGGCGTCATCGCCATGACCCTGCTGCTTCGGCGCATGCGAGGCCAGGCCCGTGAGGACGGCGGCCTCGGGGTCACCGTGCTCCTGCGTTACACCCTGCGGCTGCTCACCCTCGACCAGCTCGAGCGCGCCTCCGCCCTCGTCTGCAGTCTCGAGCTGATCCGGCGAGAGCACCCCGAGAGGCTCGGCACCGAGCGCTACTCCATCGGTCTGTGGGTCGGGCGGTCCGGCTCGCCCAACTACCTCAAGGAGGCCAAGAAGGCGATCGAGGCCTTCAAGGGCAACACCGCGGAGTCCCGTGGCTCCCCGTTCCCGCTCGTGAAGTGCCCCTGGTGCGAGACCGAGATCAAGGGCCGGCTCATGGCCACCCTCCCGCACGGCAAGGCCGCCCCGACCCGGACCGTCGTGGTCTGCGCCAACCGGGATTGCGAGTTCTCCGCCTTGGGTCGGGGCGAATCCGGCAAGAAGGTCGGCGAGTTGCCCGTCCTGTTTGTCGACGAGCACATCTACGACGAGCTGCCCTGCTTCGTCGTCGCGACCGTCGACAAGTTCGCCATGCTCACCCACCGCGGCCAGGCCGGAAAGCTCTTCGGCCGCGTGCACAGCTACACCGACCAGGTCGGCGAACACCGCCGCTACTGGGGCGGTGGGGATGGCGAGAACCACGTCCGCCCCGGCAAGGGCGCTGAGCTTCTGCCCGATGGCCTTCGTCCGCCGGAACTCATCGTGCAGGACGAGCTGCACCTGATCTCCGGCCCCCTCGGGACCATGGTTGGCCTCTTCGAGACGCTCGTCGAGTCCCTGTGCGAGCTCGGGGACCCCGAGCATCGCGTCGGCCCCAAGATCATCGCCGCGACCGCCACCGTTCGGCGGGCGAGCGAGCAGGTCCGGGCGCTGTACGGTCGCGACAACGCCGAGCAGACCAAGCTCTTCCCGCCGCAGGGCGTGGATGCCTGGCAGACCTTCTTCGCCGAGCGCGACGCCGATGCCAACGAGCGGATGTACGTGGGCATCGCTGCTGCGGGCCGCTCCATGAAGCGGAACCTGCTCACCACCTACCTCGCCTTGCTCGGTTCAGGCGAGGCGCTGTTCAAGCAGGACCCCAAGTCCGCCGACCCCTACAAGACCGTCGTCGGCTACTTCAACAGCCTCCGAGAGCTGGGCGGCATGCGCCGTCTTGTCGATGACGAGGTCCACTCCCGCGCCGGCAAGCTCGACGAGCGGATCCCGCTGGACCACCGAGCGCCGCATCTGTGGTTTGCCAACCGAGAGATCGGCGAGCCGGTCGAGCTGACCAGCCGAGAACGCACCTCCAACATCAGCCGCAACAAGGCCCGCCTCGAGACCGGCTTCCTCACCGATGGCGAGACGAAGAAGGACCGCGACGCCCTCACCCCGGTCGACGTCGCCCTCGCCAGCAACATGATCGCCGTCGGCGTGGACATCGACCGGCTCGGCATCATGGTCATGGCCGGCCAGCCCAAGACCACCTCCGAGTACATTCAGGCCAGCAGCCGGGTGGGCCGGGACGACAAGCGCCCCGGTCTCGTGGTGACCGTCTACAACCTGCACAAGCCTCGCGACCGCTCGCACTTCGAGCACTTCGTCGCCTACCACGAGAGCTTCTACCGCTACGTCGAGGCCCAGAGCGTCACTCCTTTCTCCTTGCCGGCGCTCGACCGCGGACTCGCTTCGGTTGTCGTCGGCATGGTTCGCCACACCCGAGGCCCGAAGCTCGCCGCGCCGCGGGGTGCCGAGGAGACCGAGGCTCTCGGTCGGGCTATGCCCGCGGTTGCCGATGCGCTCGCCGTGCGCGCTGCCGCCCAGACCGAAGACCCCGCGATGTCGATGGAACACGCCGTCGTCACCCGGGCCAAGACCATCGGGGACAAGTGGCGAAACATCATCGACCCCACCGTCGACAGTGCAGGCTCGAAGGGCCGCTACTGCTATTCGCCGTATGAGCGGACTGCGGCCGCCGCCAAGGCGTTGATGCGAACGCCCGAGCAGGATGCCTCGGCGCCGGACGACGAGAAGATCCGCTACACCGACAACCGCTACCCCTTCGTCGCGCCGACCTCCATGCGCGACGTGGAGCCGAGCATTGCGCTCTGGGTCCGCCGCCAACCGAAGAAGAACGACTGAAGCCATGGCACGAGCAAGCAAGACTGGAGGCAAGGGCGGCAAGCCGCGCCCCGACGGCGAACTGCGGCAGAGCCAGATGATCACCACGTATGGGCCCGGTGCGCTCGTCGACCTGGTCGCAGACGCCGTCCTCATCCCTGGCCTCGAGCATTGGCACTACAACGGAGCGTCGGGCTACGGCATCGAGCACGACCGGCTGGCCCAGAACCTGCGCAAGCGCGGACTCAAGCTGTCGAAAGGGCTGCCGTTTCGCGCCCCTCCCGTCAACGCCGACGAAGACCCCCACCGCGGCTGTGGTATCGGGGCGGTCGAGTTTCCCAGCTGGTTCGTGTGCCCGCAGAGGGGATGCGGCCAGCTGCTGCACAAGAGAGACACAGAGCACCGAAGTGGGCGACGGGTGCACCGCTGCGTGAGCGCGAAGAAGGACAGCAAGCTCGTTCCGGTCCGCTTCGTCATGGCCTGCAAGAACGGTCACCTCGACGATTTTCCCTGGAACTGGTTCGTGCACAAGGAGAAGGGCAGCATTTGTGCTGCGCCCGAGCTGCGCCTGACCGACAGCGGCAGCGGCGACCTCAGCGACGTCTTCGTCCGGTGCGATGGCTGCGACGAGCGTCGTTCCATGGCGCAAGCCAGGGGCGAGAAAGCGCTGCCTGGCTGCAAAGGTAAACGACCGTGGCTGGGCTATGGCGTCGGCGACGACAACGTTCGCGAAGAGTGCACGGAGGACCAGCGGTTGTTGCTGCGAACTGCGAGCAACGGCTACTTCTCCCTCGTCGAAAGCGCGCTGTCGATTCCGGTGCACAGCGCGCTGAAGGAGGACGTCAAGACGTTCTTCGACCAGTACGAGGCCAAGCAGCTCCGCAAGCTCGACTCGCAGGCGAAGGTAGAGGTGATGCGCGAGATGCTTCCGTGCATCAGCGACGACGCTCCCGCATGCATCGCCAAGCTCTCCGATGCCGAACTCTGGGACCGCCTGCAGACCTACCGCACCGAACGCGACGCGGACGTGGACTCCGGACCCGTTCGCGAGACGGAGTACGCCACCATGCTCACGGCGGGCCCCGAGCAGCCCGGGAGCAATTTCGACAGCTACGGAGAGCAGCGCGACTACTACGCCGAGCGGCCAGCGCCCGGGGCCTGGTCGCTGCCACCGGGGGTTCGTGACCTCGTGCTGCTCAAGCGCCTCCGCGAAGTCCGGGTGCTCATGGGCTTCACGCGTCTGGAGTCAAAATCCCAGAATATCTACGGGGAGTTCAACCTTGGGTCGGCGATCGCGTCGGTGTCGGCCGCCAGCGATTGGCTTCCCGCCTCGGAGATCCGCGGCGAGGGCGTGTTCATGGAGCTGGACCAGGACCGGCTTGAGGCCTGGGAGCAGCGGGAGGCGGTGCTGGAGAGAGAAGCCAAGCTCCGGAGCGGGTTCTTTGCTCGGTTCCCGAAAGCCGCCGAGCAGGGAATCGACTTTCCCGGTGCCCGCTTCTACCTGCTGCACACGCTCTCCCATCTGTTGATCACACAGCTCGCGCTGACGTGTGGGTATGCGGCCTCGGCGATCCGAGAGCGCATCTACTGCAGTCTGCGCGGTGCGGACACGAAGGTTCCGATGGCCGGAATCCTGCTGTCGACCGGAAGTGCCGGAAGCGAGGGCACGCTGGGCGGACTGGTCGAACAAGGACGGCGGATCGACTTCCACCTCACCGAAGCGCTGCGACGCGCCAATTTGTGCTCACACGACCCGGTGTGTGCGCGCCACAGTCCCTCCAGCGGCATCCCCGGCCGCTCCCTGCTTGGGGCTGCGTGCCATGGATGCCTCTTCATCGCCGAGTGCTCGTGCGAGCGCGCTAATCAGTACCTCGACCGCGCGCTCGTTGTCCCGATCTTGGGCGAGCCCCAGGCCGAACAGCTCGCCTTCTTCGACCCGGTTCGGGGGTGATCTGATGGCGCAGGACAAGTTCTCTTTGCGCACCGTGTCTCCCGAGGTGCTTGAGGCCGCGTGGCAGCTCTTCACCGCGCTGCCGGCCCGCGCCCGGGTCACCGAAGAACACGTCGTTGACGAGCAACTCCGCGTCGCGCTCGTCGACTTTCTCGGCCAGCCCGCTTGGATCCTAGCGGGCATGCTTGAGGCCGTACTATCCGAGCGGGGTCGCATCGAGACCACGAAGCCCCCCGTTGGGGTGGCGCCGCGGCCCGTGTTCCGTCTCGAGCGTCGCTATGGCAACAACACACCCGAGCTGGTGTGGAGTGGACCCACCGGTGGCCGCAGCGGGGCACGAGCGACGCGACACGTCATCGACGAGCTCTTTCGATCCGCGAAGACGAACGTGTTCATCGCCGGCTACAGCTTCTACCGCGCCGCGGAGTTGTTCGATCCGTTGCGCGAGCGGGTTCGGCATCGGACCGAACAAGGGCTTCCGCCCTTGTCGATCCGGATCGTCATCGACTGCTCTGGCGTCCAGGACCCGTCGATGTCGACGGACCAGATCGTCCAGGCGTCGATCGCAGACTTCGTCTTGTCGTGTCCGCAGGTCCGGGAACTCGGCGCGCGGATTCAGTACTACACGCCTTCGGCTTCGCGCACCCACAACGGCAAGGCACTGTGCAGCATGCACGCGAAGTGCATCGTCGTGGATGACGAGTCTGTGCTCGTCGGATCCGCGAACTTCTCGAACCGCGGTCGTGATGACCGAAACCTCGAAGTTGGGGCGCTGATCCGTGATGCGAACTTTGGGTCGGTGCTGCTGGCGGCTTGGAGAGACGTCTCGAAGGACCTTGTGGATGTCTTGCTGCCTCCGGAATCGCTGGCGTCGGGCTAGCAGCCCGGGCCTCGGAGGCGTCAACGCTGCCGCCACGCCTGCTCCCCGTCGGCGGGAGCCGCCCGACGTCCGCGCACTCACCCACGACGTCCGACTCCGACGCGTATGCGCGCAGGATGGCGTCGGCGTACTTTGGGCTCTTGAGCTGCTCGTGCAGCCTGTCGAGGCGGCCGGGATCCCCGTCGCACAAGCCATCGCGCTTGCCCACAAGATGGCCCGTGCCAACCCGTATCTCACCGCCGTGATCTTGACCCGGTTCGAGCACCGCGTTCGCGGCGTTGATGGAGCCGCCTGAACTGGGCTGAGGCCATCGCACAGTCTGATGGCCTCCCGACCGACGCAGTTACAGGGTGTCCCCGCACCCCCGCAGTCCCGGCTCTTCGGTAGGAATCGCGGACAATGTGGGGACCTCTCCCGTCCGAGATTGGAGTTCGGCAACAACCGCAGCAACTCGACTCCACGAAACGTTGTGATGCACGTTCGCGGTGCCGATTGAGCAACTTGCCACGCTCTGGGTTGCGTGAGCAGCGTTTGCTTCGATTCGACCGAATTGCTCCGCCATGGTCCCCCCTGTCTCGACGTGACAGGCGAGCGGCTGCTTCTCGGGCGGGGCTCTCACAGCCGCTTTTGAGGCATATGGTGTCGCTTTCTCTCTTGGACTCGCGCAGGGCCCAACGTGCCCCGACCATGTCTTCAGCGCCAGTCCCGTGCGCAGCACCTCGATCGAAAGGTGGGTGCATGGCTCAACCGGCGTTGTTGCATAGCAGACGTCCCATCGGCGGAACGGTACAGAGGCGCCGCCTTCCTCTTCGATCGACACGTCCGTACCTGTATCGCGTAGGGTTTGAGCCAGTAGCTGTGCGGTGCCGAAGATCGCAGAGAATGGGGTGTCGGCTTTCACTCGGACCCGCCCCTGCGTGACCGGCACGGGCGCGAGCTCGTCGCAGCGCTCGATCTCGTTGGCGAGATCTTCCGCCACGATCCGACTCGCAGTTGGACCGCAGTGCACCACGATGAAGTCCCCCGCTGCCCGCACATCCACGACGATGTGTCCGTGGGGAATCGCGTCGGACACCTCAGAACGCTCGGGACACCCCAGCGCAAAGAGGAGGAGTGTTGACAGCGTATCGAGGGGCCGCGGCACTGAGCTCGCAGAAGTCATCGGGCCACAGGTCGATGACAGCATCGGGGGTTCCGTCGCGCGAAACGGGGAGCTGGAATCGCCACGGGCCAGCCGGGTGACGACGGGCCAGCCGGGCGACGACGAGAAGCCGCGAAGCCATGATGGACTCCGATGGGTCACTCGCGTGCAGGAGCGGTGTCCGGCGCGGGGGTTGGGCGCTCGGGTTCGGGATCGGGTCCCAGAGGCGAGGGGGGCTTGACCTCGGCCTCCGGGCGCTGGGGCGGGACAAGGGCCGCAATGGCCGAGAGTTCGAGCTCAATGTCAGCATCCGGCTTGAGCTCTCCGTCGAAGCGCCGCTGCTCCGCGGGGAGCGAACGCCGGCTTCCGGGCGGCCAATCCCGGCGCGCAGGGCTGCGATGTTCGCCGGATCGTCCAGGATTCGCTCGACGATCGCCGCAGCGGCGGGCTCGGACCTCGTACGAAGGCGATGCTTCCAGCGGACCAGATAGCCGTGACCGCCGGGCGTCCGGAGGCGCTTGGGGTCGCTCAGCACGGAGGCGATTGGGCCATGAAGCGCGGGTGGAGGCAAGCGGCCCGAGGGGACAGGGACAGGCCCAAAGAATGCCGCAACGGATCGGGTTCGTGGCCGACGGATGCAGGGTGACGGCAGCAAGCACCACCGAGGACTGGTTCTCCCGCAGCAAGCGTTGGAGCGAAGATCATCAAGCGTACGTCGAGGGCTGGTTGGAGCAGCATGGCGGACCCGCGGCGTCGCTCGGACACGACATCCGAGCATCCGCCGCGCACAGCCTGTTGCGGATCCCCGAAGCCCGGGCCGAGGGGAGGGCGCCTGGCGATCCCGACCGCGAGCCGTATGTTTGGGATGAAATCGATGCCTACGAGATTCTCTTTTGCCACGTCGTGCACGGTGGCTGCGGGCCCGATGACGCGGCCGAGTTTCTGCGGCTGATCGGTTCGTTTGCCGCGTACCTCGGTGAGCAGGGCGTCATCGGACGTGCCGAACACCTCGCGCTTCAGGACGAATGGCCGCTGTGGTCCCAGCGCCTGCTCGAGGTGTGGGAAGAAGGCGGTTGGTACCTGGCGGATGGGACGTCCTTCTCGCGCGAAGGCCTCGAGCGAAGGAACCAGGAGGCGGCGGCGAGGGTGTGTGAAACCGGGAGTCGGTTTGGGAAGTTCCGGCGACGGACTCGGCCGGCCCGGCGGCGGTGAGCCGGGCGCGAGTACCTACGCCGCGGGTGGATCTGTGCAGGGGGCTTGCCGTTGTGTCGAATACCGTGCGGACGGATGACGCCCCCGACCGGTGTTGCATGGACCTAGTACCGCAGTTCTGAAGTCCGTTCCGGGTTTCTGGGAGGGGTTCGGAGCAAGAGAGCGAAGCGTCCCGAAGGGATGGGCAGCGGAAGAGATAGAGAGTACCGAACTCAGACCTCTGGTAGCCGAGGGGTTCGGAGCGACCCCACACCCCGCAGGGGGTCGCGCAGAAACCCGGCACGGACTTCGGGCGTGAGGACCTAGGGTCGCTCAAGTTCCTCTGTGCACACAGACAACGCGTGCGGTGGAACGCGCGGGCTCAGGCTTGCTCGGGTTCTCGCCCGCATGCCAGAGCAGCCCCCCTTCGGTCCAGTGTGGGACGTCCAGGAGCTCCGCCTGGGAAGCGAAGGCGTCCAGCTCTGCTTGGGTCGCGACTCGGAAGTCTCGGCAGAGCGTGGCTGCCTCGGAGAACCGCCGGAGGCCGCGAGGAAGGGAAACCTGCGCTCCGTTGATTGTCCGACTCTCGGGCTTCAGTGCGGCGCCCTTGGGCGGCGTGTCGGCTGCACACCGAATGCCGAGGCGTCCGTAGTCTCCGCGCATCTCGAAGCCCTCGATCGTGGCGCCTTCGACGGTGAGCGCCGCGATGGCGCGCTCGTGGAACTCGCGGAGTCCTTCGTCTGGGTCGTCGTCGGACAGAGCGATTTCGGAGTGGTCGGGGAGGTCGTTGCGGAAGCTTCCCCCGACGGTGATCAAGCTTGCATCCTCGCTGCTGTCGGCACGGACGATCTCCCTCATGTCGCCAACGAGGTCTCGGAGGCCGTCGCGGCTCTCTGCGAGTGGGTGGGCTCCCCGAGCGTCCGCGACTCGACGCCAGACACCGACCCAGGCGCCCTCGCTCCTCCATACCGCGATTCGGGGATCTCTCGATTCGACTGAGGCGCGGTCGACCCCACGCTCGTGCTTCGCATCCACCGCGCAGACCCGTTCGAAGTCCGGTGGGGCATCGCCGGTGCCAGACCGACATCGCCGAGAAAATCGTGGAGAAAGGCGGGGACTACTTGCTCGCTGTTCGCGACAACCAACCGAAGTTGTCCGAGGCCGTCACCAACGCATTAGACGCTTTCCGAAACAGCGACCCCGAACCTGTTCTTGATGGCAAGCACTACGCGGCGAGCACAGAGAAGAAACGAGGTCGAGAAGAGACGCGCAAGTGCTGGGTGCTGCCGATCTCCGACGAGTTCCCGCAGGAAGTGCGGGAACGTTGGAAAGGGCTGGCACAGCTCGTACTGTTCGAGTCCACGCGCGTCATCGACGGAGAAAAGACCTGCGGGAGCAGGTACTTCATTACTTCGCGCGAGACCGTGACAGCCAAGCAAGCGCTGGCGTCCGTTCGTGGCCACTGGCAGGTCGAGAACAAGTTGCACTGGGTTCTCGACGTGGCGTTCCGCGAGGACGACTCCCGCCTTCGAGCAGAGAATGCCGCTGAGAACTTCACCATTATCCGCCACGCCGCACTCAACCTCCTACGCAACGCGAAGGGCTCCAAAGTCGGCATCAAGAACCGGCGCCTCGAAGCGGGTTGGAGCGAGCCGTTCCTCCTGAAGATTCTCTCGTCGGGAAGAAATTAGATGCGTTTGCCCTGCCTCAAGGGGCGCCCTCCGCCGCCCAGGCGCGTGCCGTCGACCATCCTCGACCCGTACAAAGCGTTCGTCGAGCAGCAACTCGTCGAGTACCCGAAGCTGCGCGCGACTCAGTTGCTTGAGATGATCCGCGGCCGCGGCTACCGAGGTTCGTACTCGCAGCTTCGGCGCTACGTGATGGGTGTTCGCCCGAAGGCTCAAACTGAGGCGTACCTGCGCCTGACGACACTTCCTGGGGAACAAGCCCAGGTCGACTGGGGTAGCTTCGGCAAGCACGAGGTCGGCCATGCCCGCCGTTCGTTGTCGTGTTTTGTGATCGTGCTGGGTTGGTCGCGTGCGATGTACGCCCGCTTTTTCTGGGACCAACGGCTCGCGAGTTTTCTGCGTGGGCACGTCGATGCCTTTGAGCACTTCGGGGGAGTCGCCCGCGAACTTCTCTAGGACAACCTCAAGTCCGTCGTGCTCGACCGCCTGCGCGCTCAGGGAAGACGCCGTATGTGGCTCTCCTGACCATTTAGTGGGCGGTCGAAGGGCGCCTTCTCCAGGGGTAGCGGGTGTAGGACCGCTTTGGAGCGGGGTTTACGGGCGTGAAGAAGTGCGCAGCGGGTGAGGGCGTAACCTTGGGGTTGCAACACCAACCAAAACCCACCCAGCCCGCATGCGCTCGACCAGTCTACTCCGAACCCTCCTCGCCCTCCAGAAAACCCGTGTCCTCGACCTCGAGTTCGAGAAGGACGCCCTTGTCGTCCACGTCGCCCCCACCTGGAAAGTTTCGCGCTGCAGCGAGTGTGGCAAGAAGTGCAGGAGCAGCCACGACTCCCGCCTTCGAGACTGGCGCCACATCGACCTCGCCGGGATCAAAACCATCCTGCGCTACCGAATCCGCCGGGTCAGCTGCAAGAGGTGCGGCATCCTGGTCGAGAAGGTGCCCTGGGCAGAGTCGGCAAGCCGCTACACGTTTCCGAAGGAGGGGCTCGTTGCCTACCACGCGCAGAAAACCGACCACACCACCGTCGCCACGCTCATGCGCATCGCGTGGCGCACCGTCGGGAACATCGTCGAGCGCTTCGTTCATCGGCAGAGCGAGGACATGCCCGACCCGCTCGACAACTTGCGTAACATCGGCGTCGACGAGATCAGCTACCGGAAGCACCACCAGTACATCACGACGGTCGTCGACCACGATCGCGGCGTTGTGGTCTGGGCTGCCCCGGGAAAGAACGCGGAGACCCTCAAATCCTTCTTTGACGCCCTCGGAACCCAGCGTGCGGCGAAGATCGAGGCTGTCACGATCGACATGTCCAGCGCGTACATCAAGGCGGTCAAGGAGTCGGTCCCAAACGCGACGCTCATCTTCGATCGCTTCCACGTGCAACGACTCGTCCACGACGCTGTCGACGAGGTCCGCCGAGACGAGGTTCGCTCCGCCTGTGCCGAGGAGAAGACGGGGCTCAAGAAGACACGGTGGCCGCTTCAGAAGCGGCCATGGAACCTGTCCGAGCTCGAGACCGCGAAGCTCGCGTGCCTCGAAGAACAGAACCTCCCTCTCTACCGGGCCTATCTGCTCAAGGAGTCGCTCGCCGCAATTCTCGACGGCCGCCAGGTCAACGTCGCGCGTCGCAAGCTCGACCAGTGGCTCGGCTGGGCTCGCGAGTCGGAGCTTCCTGCCTTCGTGCGCGTCGCGGCCACGATCGAGAAACACCGCGAGGGCATCCTCGCCTACGTCCGCACCCGCCTCAACAATGGCCGCGTCGAAGGGCTCAACGGCAAGGCCCGCGTCATCACGCGCCGAGCCTTCGGCTTTCATTCAGCGTCGGCCTTCATCGCGATGCTCCTCCTATGCTGCGGCGGCATCGAGACTCATCCGTTCCACATCGCTCCCCATTGGACCCACTAAATGGTCAGGAGAGCCCCGTATGTCCGCTTCGACCTCAACGACTATTCGATCCCGCACAGCCTCGTGCGCAAGCCCCTCGTTCTGATCGCGTCGCCGATGACGGTCCGACTGACGACACCCGAGGGCGCCGAAGTTGCCCGACACGACCGAAGCTACGACCGTGGACAGATCCTGGAGGACCCCCAGCACATCGCCGAACTCGCTCGCGTGAAACGACACGCGCACGAGCTGACGACTCGAGATCGCCTCCGAATCGTGTGTCCCACCGCCGACCGATTCATCGAAGAACTCGCCCGTCGCGACGCGGTGCTCTCGTCTGAGACGCGGCGGCTCTCAGCGCTGCTGGACCGCTACGGAGCCGAAGAACTCGACGCGGCCATGACCGATGCACTCGACCGCGGGACGGCGTCGGCGACCTCGGTCGCGTACGTGCTCGACCAGTGGGCACGTGGTCGCGGACAACGTCCACCTGTGGATGTCGTGCTTCGTGATGACGCGCGTGTCCGGGACGTCCACGTCGTGCCGCATGACCTCAACACCTACGACAACCTCGACAACCTCGACAACCTCGACAACCTCGACAACCTCGACAACCTCGACAAGGACGACAGCGATGACGACCAATGACAACCCCCGCGAACTTCTCGCATCACTCGTGGAACTCGACCTTCGGTGGGTTGCGTCCAATCTCGACGACCTCGTCGCCCTCGCGACGCGCAAGCGGTGGAGCATCGTTGCAACGCTTGAGTACATCGCCGAGCACGGGATCTCCGACAGGCGACAGCGCAGCCTCGAGCGTCGTCTTGCGCGTTCCAAGGTCGGACGTTTCAAGCCGGTCGCAGACTTCGACTGGGCTTGGCCGAAGAAGATCGATCGCAAGCTCGTGGACGACGTACTAAGCCTCGAGTTCGTCGAATCCGCCGGCAACGTCGTGCTCGTTGCGGCACAGGGACTCGGCAAGACGACGCTCGCAAAGAACATCACCTACGCCGCCGTCGTCGCCGGGCACACCGCACGATTCGTCACCGCATCGGACCTCTTGCTCGACCTCGGTGCCCAGGAGTCCGCGCGCGCTCTCGACCGGCGGCTCCGATACTGGAGTTCGCTAAAGCTGCTCGTACTCGACGAACTCGGCTACCTCTCGTACGACGCCCGAAATTCGGACCTGCAATTCCAGGTCGTCAGCCGTCGCTATGAACGCAAGAGCCTCGTGCTGACGACGAACCTCGCCTTCAAGGACTGGCCGACGACCTTCCCGAGCTCAGCGTGCACCACCGCGCTCATCGACCGCATCGTCCATCACTCCGACGTCATCGTTATCGAGGGCGACAGCTACCGCCGCCGTAAAGCGAAGAAGAAGACCCGCTCACGCCGCACGAAAACCGAGCCGAGCAAGGACTGATGCCGCCGGTCCATCTGTCGATTTTTCGACGTTTTTCAGTGCCCGCCAACAGGCGCTCACTGGCTCAGCTTCGCTCTGCACCCCGCTGCTGCTCCCCTTCGCTCCGGCCGCCATCTCATGCCCCCCCCCCCGCCGTACTCCTCAATCCTGGCTTTTCCCAATTCATTTCACCTAAACGCGCCCGCGCGTAAGAGTGCGGTCCTCACTCGTGCCGGAGAGCGGCCGCCGTCGGCCAGGCACGGAACACATCGTCCCGCGTCGTTGCAACGCGCTCGACCCGAGCAAAGTGCCCCGACAACGTGGCTGCGATCTGATCAAGTTTCGGTTCGGGCAACCGCAGTTTCCCGGTGCTCAGCGGCGACGTCCGCCCCATGCCGCCGTCCGACACGACCCGGCGTAACTCGGCGATGCCCGCGCGTAGGTCCGGCCACAGCGCGACGTTGTGGACCGAGACCACCCGCTCGAAGCTTGCGTCGGGGTAGCCGGTCTCCGCGGCGGTGCCAAGACTCAGCGTCATCCGTCCGCTTGCAACCGCGCGACGGTTGCGGGCCGTGGCATCCGCAACCATGCGCGGGGAAGGATCCACGCCGGCCAGAGATGCGACGTCGAGGGCCTCCATGCGCCGCAGCAGCGCTCCAGCGCCAAAGCCAACCTCCAGGACACGCTGTCCGGCGCCCAGTTCGCTCAGGGCCAACACTTCGCGATCGTCGTAGGTCCACGCCATCAACCGACCCGCGAGCGAGCCGAGCAAGCCCTGCGGGAACGCGAACGGAGAGGAAATCGGACGATCGACTGCCCAGGGATGCAGGAGCTTGCCCATGCCCAAGAGCTTGCCACTTCAAGTCGACTTGAAGTCAAATGACATCGTGGAAAAACTTCTGTCGATCGGCGAGGCGGCTGCGAAAATGGGCGTGCGGACGTCTGCGCTGCGCTACTACGACGAACGCGGACTCGTTGCACCGGCGACCCGTCGAAGCGGGCGCAGGTTCTATGGGCCGTCGCAACTGCGGAAGATCGCCTTGCTGCAGATGCTGCAACGGCTGGAGATTAACCTCGAGGTGGCGGCGGCGCTCTTCGATCCTCCGAGCAAGGGTTGGCGCGCGTCGGTTCGCGAACAGATCGACCAAGTGGATACAGTGCTGGTGCGAGCGACGGTCGCGCGAGCGTTCTTGAGTCACCTGCTGCAGTGCCCCGCCAAGCACCCCACCCGCGACTGCGAAACGATGCTTGGCATCCTCGACGACCGAGTTGCCGGCACTCCACTCGAAGCGCTGGCAAACGAACACGGGCTCACGATCCCCGAGGCCGCGACGGGCAAGAAGCCACTTAAGCCCAAACGAGGGTAAGTCGCCCGGCTACAGCCAGGCAGGTTCCGCGTCGTAGTCGACGCCGATCGGCCAGGTCGTTGGCTGGCCGGTGCTGTGGTCGACGTCGTCGAAGTCCGTGCGGCCCGGGCTCCAGATGACCGGAAAGCACATCGGCGGCGGCCAAGCATTCGCGTGCCGACTCCTCGTTGCCAAGTGGCGCTTGAACGACCGGTTCGCCGTTCATGTAGATCGTCATCGCACCTTCGCCGCGCTGACACTTGTAGGTGGTTGACAGGGGATTTTCGAGCCCGGTCTCCAGAACGAGCGCGATCTGACGCTGCTCGCAGATCGGGGGCCATGCCGGGCAGCGCGGCGCCGAGATTCGCAGCGCTGTCATGCGACGGACACAGGGACTCGACCGGGAGTTCTCAGTTGGAGGCCAAGCGCGACCACTCGCCACTGTGCAGCCCCGCTTCGGCCCCTCCTCGCGCACGAGCCGTTCGACCATCGCGAAGCTCTCCGCGTCACTGACCCGCTCGGCGGTGTCCACCACCTCGCGGTCCAGGTTGCCCGGCACCGCGCTGGAGCCGATGCCTTCGACCGCGTAGTCGCTCGAGGGTCCCAGGGTCCCCGTCTCCAGCCAGCTCGCAAGCCCCGAGCCGACCGGGTCGGCCAGCGTCACCACGGTGCGGGCATCGGACCGCTTGAGCACCCGCCCAACCCCCCTGATCGTCCCGCCCGTGCCCACGCCTGAGACGAACGCGCCGATCGGGCCCCCGACCTGCTGGAGGATCTCTCGCCCCGTCTGCTCATGGGCCGCGACGTTGGCGGGGTTGTTGAACTGGTCGGTCAGGAACCACCCGTTCTCCTCCGCCAGCCGCCGCGCCACGTTCTGAAAGTTCGCGGGGTTCGATGTCGGCACGTTCTGAGCGAGCACGACCTTGGCGCCCATCGCCCGCAGCGACACCCGCTTGTCGACGGACATCTTCTCGGGCATCACGCACACCAGCGGGTAGCCGCGCACGGCCGCGACCAGGGCGAGACCCACCCCCGTGTTCCCGGCGGTCGCCTCGACGAGCGTCATCCCTGGCAGCAGCACCCCGCGACGCTCCGCGTCATCGATGATCGCCAGCGCGATGCGGTCCTTCACCGAGCCACCGGGATTCATGTGCTCGCATTCGACCAACACGGGGACGGGCAGGTCTCGCCCAATGTGTGTCAGACGGACCAGTGGCGTGTTTCAGACGTGCTCGGGAAGGCCGGCCATTGCGGCGTAGCCTACCCGAGCTTTCGCGGAGCTTCGCGGTGGGCTTCTCGTCTGCGGACCACCGCCCAGCAGGCCGTTGCGAACGTCGGCACGGCCCGTCGCGAAGGGATGTTCGCTCCTGCGTAGCAGCCCAAACGCCTCTGCAGCGAGCGTAGGTACTGCAAGGTTTGGCGACACCGACAGGAGCGTAACGACCGAGCGAAGCGTTGTGTCGACGTTCTCAACGGCTTCAGAGGCACATCATCGAAGCGTGATGGTCGTCGGGGCGCTGATGCGCGACCGCGGCTTCGCCTCTAAGACGTGGCCGGTCTCGGTGGGGCCGGATGCCGCACGCCTCTCGCGGATATATCGGGTGACGCAGACTCCCACGCTCGTCCTCATCGACGCACGCGGGGGTGATGCGCGCGCGCGAAAACTGGCGCGCATTCCAGCCCCATATGGAGCGGCTGTTCGGCGATAGGAGTCCCGCCGAAGGCGGCTCGTAGTCAGCCCGGGCTTCAGTCCGCCACCCGAGGAAACGCGACCGAGTACTTGGAGCCGTCATGGTCGAACTTGCCGACGCTCTCATCATGACTCAGCACCCGCATCAGTTCCGTCGATCCGTCGTCGGTGTAGCCGCAGCACGATCGACTCTTCGTCCGTCTCGATCTCGAAGGTGCGGGGCTCCCCTGCTGCCGCGGCGACCGACTCTCATCGATCTGGAGCTTGAAGCCCTCGAGCAGGTCCATCGTGCCAGCCGGGCACGTCCCGTAGCAGCGCTTGGCGGCCCATGCACCCCTCACATGATTCGATGGAGGGTCGTCGCTCGACAGCACGCATGCACCGGCCGCGCCGGGTGTGGCTGACGTGCTGTTCGACGCCGGGGACGCGTTCGTCTCACAGCGCATCTACGACTCGTTCGGTCGCTACGCGCTGGCCCAGTCTAAGCGCTCCGGGACCGCCTGCTCGCGATCAAGGCCGGCGAGGTCGACACGGACACCGCGCCGGCGTGGACCGACGAGGAAGCCGCGCACCTCGAGGCCGCCCATGCCCACAGCGTGCTTCCGCCGCATCCGGACTCCGAACGCGCCGACGCTGTCCTGCTGCAGCTTCGAGAAGCCGCGGCTCGGCGCTGGCTCGACGCGTAGGTGATCGAAGCGGACGAGTCGTCCGTGGGCGAAGCTGACCGAAGCTGACCCGACGTACGCCGCGGCGTCGGATCTCCACACTTTGTGCACACTCGTATGCTCCACTGGGCGGACGCGATGCGGATTCTCCACCGAGCGATCGTCGCGACAACCGTGCCGGCGGTTGTCGTACTCGTGTTGGGGACCGTCGCGATCTACTTCAGCCTGCAGCGAGGATTCCTCAACTACGTCTCCGACCTGGAGATGACGCGTCTGGAGCCGGCGCGGAATCGAATCGCTCAGGAGTACCTCGAGCAAGGAACCCTGGACAGATTCGCACAGGACCAAGGCGAATGGAGTCGAGTGCTGCGCTGGCGGCGGTCGTCTGCCCCGCCCGCGAGGCGAAGACGCGAGCCGCGACCAGAGCGGCGTCCACCGAGAGCGGAGCGTCCTCCGAACCGCGATCCGCTGGAGCTCACCCACCGGGTGTCCCTCTACGATGCGTCGGGGGCCCTTCTCGCGGGGACCGGCGGCGTCGGAACGAAGGAGGTCCGCCTCCCGATCCACGTCGATGGGGCCGTGGTCGCACAGCTGGGTGTTCGCCCCATCGAGCGACTGGAGCGGGGGCTCGAGATCGACTACATGCAGGGCCTGCGGTGGACCCTGCTGTTGGTTGCCGCGCTGGGTACGGCGCTCTCAATTCTCGTGGGCGTCATGCTAGGCCGCAGGCTGGCGTCTCCGCTCTTCTCCATTTCGGTGGGTGCCCGAGAGGTTGCTTCAGGAAGACTTGACGCACGCGTCGTTGTCACCGGACGCGACGAACTGGGCGACCTCGCTCGTGACTTCAACACCATGGCTGCCTCTCTTGCGGACGCTGAGCAGGGGCGTCGACGCTGGGTCGCGGACACCTCTCACGAGTTGAGGACTCCCCTGGCCGTGCTTCAGGGAGAACTCGAAGCGCTTCTCGACGGCGTCTATGCCCCCGAGCCCGCGCGGCTCCGCTCGCTGCACGAAGAGGTGCTCCATCTGGGGAAACTCGTGGACGACCTCGCTTTGCTGGCTCGCTCCGACCGCGGCGAGATTTCGTATGCCATGGCGGAGGTCGATCTCGCCGCGCTGACCGAGACCCTGGTTCACAGGCACGAACTGCGGTTGCAGGCATCGGGGCTTCAGATCCGGCGCGAGCTTCCCGACGCGCTGACCGTGTACGGAGATCGTGAGCGGCTGATCCAGCTGATCTCCAACATCCTGGAGAACAGTCGCCGCTATACGGACGCGCCCGGTCACGTCGAGGTCCGACTGTGCAGAGTCGGCGAGGAGGCATGCCTCACCATCGAAGATAGCGCTCCTGGCGTTCGCCCGGACGCGCTGTCACGCTTGCTCGAACGGTTCTACCGGCCCGATGAAGGACGCTCTCGCGGCGTCGGGGGGGCGGGTCTTGGACTCGCCATTTGTCGGCGCATCGCCGAAGCACACGGCGGGCGGATTTGTGTGCGAAACAGTGAGCGGGGTGGTCTCGCAGTCGAAGTTAAGCTGCCGGTGCTGGAGACCAGCTGATACGTTGGTGAGGGATGCCCGGCGACTCTCCACTGGTCCTGATCGTCGAGGACGATCCCAAGATTGCCGAACTGTTGCGGCAGTACCTTGCCGCCGCTGGGATGGACACCGCGTGTGTGGCGAACGGCGATAGGGTCGCGGGCTTCGTGCGGCAACGAACCCCTGCTCTGGTCCTGCTCGACGTTCGCCTGCCGGGGAGGAGTGGCATGGATGTTTGCCGAGACCTTCGGGCCACTTCGGACGTCCCGATCATCATGGTCACGGCCATGGTCGAGGAGATCGATCGGCTGCTGGGTCTGGAGCTGGGAGCGGACGACTACATCTGCAAACCGTTCAGCCCTCGGGAAGTGGTGGCTCGGGTCAAGGCTCTCTTGAGGCGCGTCGAGCTCGACCGGGCCGTCGACGCGAAGCACTGCGGGCCGTTCAATGTCGATGAGGCCGCGATGCAGATCGACGTGAACGGAACCACGCTCGAGCTCACCCCGACCGAGTTCCGCCTGCTGGCGACGTTCCTACGTCACCCCGGACGCGTGTACTCCAGAGCACAGCTGCTCGATGCGATCCACTCCGACCCGGCGGATGTCGTGGACCGGGTCGTCGACAGCCACATGAAGAACCTGCGCAAGAAGATCGCCGATGCCTTCCCGGTGGGTGAGGACCCTGACTACCTACGCTCCGTGTACGGGGTCGGCTACCGGCTCGATCTCTGAGTTCACCGTTTCTCCACGATTGCTCCCTACTCTCTGCAGATTGAGCCTGCAGTCTGCTGAGGTGCACGTGCGACCACGACTCGAGCTCTTGCTGGCCCTTGGCAGCATGGTTTGCTGCCAGAGTTCGCCCCCCAACTCCCAGGACACAGCGGGCTCGTCGTCGACGTCGAGCGAGGAGGGCTCGGTCGAGGGGACGACGGATCCCACCACGTCCGGATCCCCAATGGGCGGGACGCTGGGCGAGAGTCGCGACTCGACCGGAGCCGAGACCCCGACGTCGAGCGTCACCTCCGACGGCGAGACCGGCTTCCCCCAGGACCGCTGCGCACTGATTCGAGGCACGATCGAAGCTGCCGGGTTCGGCGACGACGTGACCGTCACCTGCGACGAGACGAACGCCTACCTGATCTCGGACACCTATCCCGATCACCTGCTGATGACGGGCATCGTGGGAAGCAACGAGCAGATCCCGGTGCCCGCCGTCGACTACGCTGCTCCGGTCCGGTTGGATCCAGTGATGACGGGCAACAGAGTCTCCCGAGATGCGTCGTTGGGTACCGCGATCAACGGGGTTCCGATCTACGACTACACCTCGGCGGGTGAACTCAGCGAGGAAGATCTGGTCACCTACAACCCCAATCTCGATACCGTCGCCACCGGGCAGCTGGATGTCTGCGGTGGACATGCTGGCCGCGGCGACGACTACCACTACCACGCCTCGCCGATCTGCATGATCGAGGCGATGAAGAACGCCGGAGACGATGCCATTATTGGATGGGCGTACGACGGATTTCCGATCTTCGGTGACCAAAACCCCGACGGTAGCGAAATCGAGGAAGGAACGCTCGACCCCTGCAACGGTCAGATCGACAGCCTGTTCGGCTACCGCTATCACACATCACCCACCTGGCCGTACGTCATTCAATGCCTGGTCGGAGACGTCGACGAGATGGAGCTACCTCGAGTTCCGCCGCTCGACAGCATTGACGGCGGCCCCAAGGAGGCTGGCGTTCCTCCGCAGGGAGGGGTCGAGAACCTGGTCATGGATGACGTCGACGGGACCCGGACCATGAGCTACGAGCACCAGGGGCAGGACTACTACATCAGCTACAGCCCGTCGGAGACGCCGGACTGCTACGAGTTCGAGTACCGCACGGTGACCAACGGCGGCGTCGTCGAGACCGGGACATATTGTCGATGAGGTCGTTGCTAGGAATCGGTCTCTCGTGCGGGCTGTGCCTGGCGCCGCAGGTCGCCGGAGCTCACGTTCCGCAGGAGAGCACGGCCCGGGTATCCCTCCGAGATGGGCACGTCGCGCTGTCACTGAACTTCGACCTCGTGGGCGTGTTGGAGCACGAACACGGGGCCGCGCTCATGTTCGGCCAGGTGTCGGAAGAGGCGCTTGCGCAAGAGCTCGACAACATCAAGCACGTCCTCGAGCAGGAGACCACGATGCGCCTCGACGGAGAACCTGTCCCGCTGCGGGTGCAGGAGTTTCCGTCCCTCGATGCGATCCAGCGCCAGGCGGTGCAGGCACTGGTGCGGTCCGACTTGGACCCGCACGGCCCGGTCTCTCTTCAAGAGGTGCGGCTCCTGGCCGTGGCTGCGTTCCCCGACGCGCAGACCCTGAGTCTATCGTTGCCCGGGGTGATGGGGCGAAGCTTCGTCACGTTCGATGAGCCGCGCAGCCGACTCGTCGAGCCGGGGAAAACGGCGAGCTTCCACTCGACGGCCAAGAACGGTGACCCCTCGGACCCGGCCGGTCCATGCCCAACGGAGCCGATACCCTGGACCGCGATCCTCTTCGCGTTCGCCGGCGGCGCTTTGACCTCTGCTGCGGGCCTTCGACTGTACGACCCGTTCACTTTTCGTAGGCCATGAACACGCCACGCCCTCGGGGGACTCAGATCGGACTCAACATGTCTTCCAGCGTAAAACCCCTCTTCATCGCACTCGCCATCCCCGCCTCCTTCGCGATCGCAACGTTCGGTTGCGGCGGCGGCGAGGAGTCGCAGAACAACGTCGAGACCACAAGCACTGGGGAAGGGGAGTCGCCAGGGTCCGGGGCCGGCTCACAGACGGTCGGATCATCCGCAGGGGAGAGCACAACGATACTCTCCGATGACAGCGGCGCCGAGTCTTCGTCGAACGGAGAGACCACGACCTCTGGAGTGGACGGAACGACGGGCAACCAGCCGTCGTCGGAACCCGCGGTTACCCAAGGTCTCGGCGGCAACGATGAGTCCTGCGCGATCATCAACAGCTGTCCGGGAATGTTCACCGAAGCGCGGTGCGGCACGATCGAAGACGTTGACGGCAACACGTGGGCGGTTCCGACGGCGCCTTCGGCCGCCCCCGCATGCACCGACCTGTTCAACGACTGCACGGGAACCGGGGACAACCCCAACTGGGAGGATGAAGTTGAAACCGTGTCCGTGGGTGATGGCGGCGAGAGCGTCACCGGGTTCATTCACGGAGACAACTACTTCGAGCTCTACGTCAACGGGCAGAGCATCTGCCAAGACCCGATCGCCTTCACACCCTTCAACTCCAACGTGGTGCGGTTCTCCGCCGAGCGACCGGTGACCTACGCCGTCCGGCTCGTCGACTGGGAAGAGCACCTGGGCGTCGGGATGGAGTACGACCAGTACAACGTTGGGGACGGAGGCTTTGCGGCTGCGTTCTCCGACGGCACGGTCACCGGGGCCGACTGGAAGTGCCAGGTCCTCTACACCAGTCCGGTGGACGACTCGAGCTGTGTGCAGGTGGACGGGGCGAGTCGTGACTCGACGGGATGTTCCAACGCGCCGCGCTGCCAAGGCTCACCGGAGACCTGCTACGGCCTCCACTGGCAAGAGCCCGCAGATTGGGCTCAGCCTGGGTTCGACGACTCTAGCTGGCCCTCTGCCACGATCTTCTCCGAAGCGCAGGTCAACCCCAAACCGGCCTTCACCAACTACCCCACCGAGTTTGGCGGAGCGGAGTTCATCTGGGGGCCCAACCTCGTTCTCGACAACGAGATCGTCTGCCGCATCACGGTGGAGTGACCCGTGTACATGAGAGTCGAACCGATGCTCATTCTGGCGGCCTTGGGTCTGTTGTCCTGCAAGCCCGACAGCCCCGAGCCGAACGCCGCGTCCGGGGATCGCTGCGCCTTGGTCCGCAAGAGCGTCGCAGCTGCGGGGTTTGGCGACGACGTGGCTGTGACGTGCGATGGGACGAACGCGTACCTCACCTCGGACACATACCCGGACCACGTGTTGATGACGGGGATCGTGGGCACCAACGAGCAGATCCCCGTGCCCGCGGCCGACTACGCTGCACCGGTTCGTCTGAACCCGGTCCGCAGTGGCAAGAACCTCTCCCGAGACAAGGCGCTGGGCACAGCGGTCAATGGGGTCCCGATCTACGACTACACTTCGGCCGGAGAACTCTCCGAGGCCGACCTCGGAACCTACAGCTCTAGGCTGGATACCGTCGCGACAGGGCAGCTCGATGTCTGTGGTGGGCATGCCGGTCGCGGCGACGACTATCACTATCATGCCTCCCCCACCTGCATGATCGAGTCGATGAAGAACGCCGGGGATGACGCGGTCCTTGGATGGGGATTCGACGGCTTCCCGATCTACGGGGACAACAATCCGGATGGAAGTAAGATCGCGGACGGAGCCCTGGACCTGTGCAACGGACAAGACGATGCTGTCTTCGGGTACCGGTATCACACCTCCACGGCGTGGCCTTACATCCTCCAGTGTCTGGTGGGCGAAGTCGACGAGAAGGCGCTCCCCCGCGTCCCCCCGCTCGACAAGCTCGGAGGCGGGGGGAAGGACGCCGGGGTCCCTCCGCGCGGCGGCGTCGAAAACCTCGTGATGAGCGACGTCAAGGGGACGCGCTCCATGACCTACGAACACCAAGGGCAGAGCTATCACATCAGCTACAGCCCGGCACAGAAGAGCGGGTGCTTCGACTTCGAATACAAGACCGTGACAAACGGCGGCGTCACGGAAACGGGCACGTTCTGCCGCTGAGGGATCTTCATGTCACCGACCACACGCTCGTTCATCAGCCTTGCCCTTTGCCTCTGCGGAAGTGCCATCAGCTTTGGATGCAAGAAGGACGCCCCGTCCGCCGAAGCGCAAACCAACCCCAGCGCGGAGTCTGCCAAGCCGCTCCCTGGGACAGCGATCACCCGTGGCCTGGCAACCCAAGAAAAACCATGTGCCATCATCAATAGCTGCCCCGGGCGTTTTACGGAGGCTCGATGCGGGACGCTCGAGGACGCGGACGGGAAGTCTTGGTGGGTCCCGACCGAGCCTTCAAGCGCCCCCGCATGCGCTGATCTCTACAATGACTGCACGGGCAGCGGTGACAATGCGGATTGGGAAGAGAGCATTACCACCACCCAGGTCGGAAGCGGCGGCGAAACCGTGACGGGGTTCATCCACGGCGACAACTACTTCGAGCTCTACGTCAACGGGCAGAGCATCTGCCGCGATCCCATTGCGTTCACGCCGTTCAACTCCAACGTGGTCCGGTTCAGCGCGACGCGGCCGGTGACCTACGCCGTCCGGCTCGTCGATTGGGAGGAGCATCTGGGTGTTGGGATGGAGTACGACCGCTACAACGTCGGGGATGGAGGGTTTGCGGCGGCGTTCTCGGACGGGACGCTCACGGGGGCGGATTGGAAGTGTCAGGTGCTCTACACCAGCCCTCTCGACGACCCGAGCTGTGAGAAGATCGAGGGGCTCAACCGAGACTCCACCGCATGCTCGGACCGCCCGGCGTGCATCGAGAATCCTCAGAGCTGCTCCGCCCTGCACTGGGAAGAGCCCGCGGATTGGGCCCAGCCCGGATTCGACGACTCCCACTGGCCTTCAGCGACGGTGTTCAGCGAGGGGCAGGTCAGCCCCAAGCAGGCGTACACCGACTACCGTGATGAGTTCGGGGAGGCGAGCTTCATCTGGGGGCCGAGTCTCGTGTTGGACAACGAGGTGATCTGCCGCGTCACCGTGGACTGAGCGTCGAGCTAGCACTCGCGGGCGTTTAGTTCGGTGAAATGAACGCAGAGAAAGTCGGGATTGAGGAGTACGGCGGGGACGCGGAGAGAGCGGCAGGAGGGGGAGCAGCAGCGGGGCGCTAAAGGCCAGCGCCTTGGGCACGTGGCTCTCCAACGGCGAAAACCGGTCTGGAAGTCGTTTGTGTCGCCCTTGAGCTGCGGGCTCGGCGGCACGACTTGGTCAATCGGAAGCGAGTGCGAGGACCTGCTCGAGCGCCGGACCGAGCCGGTACCCCGCGCAGAGTCGTTGCAGCCGGTCGATGTCGAGGGATGGGAGCCGAGTGAGGAGCTCGTGGATGTCCAGCTTCGACTTCGCCCCACCTGCGTAGAGCTTGAAAACGATAAGGCGGTAGGGGTCAGCGACGCGAAGGCGGGCGCCGGGCTCGAGTTCCTGGGCGGATGCGATCGCGTCGGGGACGAGCCTCGGAAAGCACCCGGCGGGTGGGTTGTCGAAGTTGACCAGCTGGATCAGGTCGGCACCTGGGGCTCGGATGTCGACGACGCGAGCGCGAGCGCGCCGATGATGACGGCTCGAGCACCATGCTCGGCGAGCGTAACGAGCACCTCGTCTGCGACCAGGAGAGTCGTCTCCAGCGCATGCTCGGTCATGACCCGGTCGTTTCGTCGCGATGGCGTCTCGCCAGCTCGGCGTGGCGCCGGCCCAGCGACAACACTAGCGCGATCCGCTCCATCGGGGTCATCGCAAACTCGCGCTCGATTTGAGCCCGCCGCGCCTCGTCATGCGAGCGGCTCGGGCGGGCCGAGGGCGTCGATGCAGCGTCGTCGGACATGGTCTGCTCAAGATAGCACCGAGTGCGCTCGACGGCGGTCACCAGTCTGGAGCCGTGACATGCCAGTGCGTTCACAACGGCTATCGCATGGTCCCCACCGAACCCGTCACTCGAGTCGTTGCCTTCGCGTTTGCGTTTGCGGCAACGGGGCGGCTGCCCTGGTGCCTCGCGCACCCAACCGTCCGCCGATACGAGCCGATGCACCGCTTCGCGTTGGCCATGGGTTGCCCCTTCTATCCACTGACCGCTCCGCGGCAGACTCCGCGTTTGTGGAAGAATCTCCGGCGCGGTCTGGCGATGGGGCGTCGGGCCGATCGCTTACTCTCGCTGCCGCTGGAGCGCTGGTGGGCGCGGCCGGTTGCGGAGCTTCGTACCGAACTACACATCGAAGCTGCCGAAGGGCTTGCTTGAACCGACCTTCCCTGGTCGAGGTCGTCCGAGCGCGGCGGATCCTGCTGGGGCGGCCTGCGACAACCGCCGATCCACCACGGCGGATCTCAAAACCCGCTCGGGTCCCGGGCAAACGAGGCGGGGCCGAGTCGGCTTTGCGAAGACTTCACACTCGCCGTTGGGGTCGATATGTCGCGGGGAACGTCGAGGTTCTTGCTCGTGGTGCAGCCCTCCGCTGCCATCGCGACAAGCGGTTGCCGGCTCGTCCGTCGGGGCGCTCGGGCGTTGACGTGATGACACAACCAGCGGCTGGAGCGGCGGCGCGATGCAGCCAGACCTGGCAGAGCTCGTGCACCAGGAGAGTGCACGATGTCCAAAACAAGCTCCGCACTCGCCACCTCATTTCTCGCCGACCAGGTTGTCAAACCGGTCACAAACCGGGCGCCCACCGCCGGAGACCCCGGGGGCCGCGGTCGACGTTGGACCGCGGCTCAGGGACGGCTCGCGCTGAGTCGGCCCCGCGCGCGGGTTCTGGTGGCCGACGCCGATACCCTGTCGCGGCGTCGACTGTCGCGAGCACTCCGCTCGCGCTGCTACGACGTGCTTGAGCAGCTCAGTGGTCCCGCGCTGCTCCACTTCTTGGGGACGCAGTTGCTTCGTCGCGCGGGGCGTCCGTCCATCGACGCGATGATCGTCGATGCCCGGATGCCGGGCGCTGATGGCTTGGTCGTGTTGGTGACCATGCAGCGCATGGGCTGGAGGATCCCGATCATCCTCGTGTCCACACCCGGAGACGCCACCGTCCATACGCGAGGTCCCGAGCTGGGCGCGCTCGCCGTGTTGAACAAGCCGCTGGATGTCGATGAGGTGACGGGATGCCTCTCGGAGGTGGGGTGGGAATTGGCGGGGGATTCGTGAAGCGGTCGCACAGAAGCGTGGGTCCGGTCGCGTCGCGGCGAGTGGCACCCCGTCTGCGGATCTCGCCGATCTACAGCGCGGAAACTGCAGGTCGAACGGGGACGCCCCGCCGCAACCACGTGGCCGAGACCCGGATTCGAGTCCTGGCGCAATCGGTGCAAGAGAACTTCTCGTGTTGTGCCGAATCACCATCGCAGCCGCCATGCTCCTCCTCTCGGCGGCGTGCGACTCGCAGCCCGGTGATGCCAGCGACCGCGACGCGCAGCTGGAGGCCGAGATGTCTTGGCGCCCACAGCCTCTGGGGCCTCCGACGGTCGTCGCAGCCCTCGCACGCGCGGCGGACGAGTCGGGAGGACTCGACGACGGCGAGCAACAGCTCCTCGACTTCATCATTGATGACTTCGCCTACGCTCAACAACGCCACGCTCAAGCGAAGGACGCGGTTAATGCGGCGTTGGCTGCGGGTGCGGAGGCGTGCGACTTCGACAGCGACCAGCTGGCCGCAGCGCTGCAGGCTGCCGCAGCCAGCGCGGAGGAGTTTGGGGCCGCCGAGGTCGAGGCACTCGATGCGTTGCACGAGCTGTTGAATGCGACGCAACGCATGAGAGTGGTCCGGACGGCGCTGAACCAGCTGCGATCCGAGCCGCAGCCCTCGCGTTCGTTCATTCGCGTGCTGGCCCGAACCGTCGAGCTGACCGACGATCAGATCCTCGCCGCCGCCGACGGACTGGCCGACGCCGAACCGCAGGCCGAGGACCACCTCTTCCCCGCGGATCCCACGGCCCTGCTCGAGGCCTTTAGCGGCAAGAGGTTCAACGCGGCTCGGTTCGACCTCAAGGCCGACATGCTGGCCCGCACCGAGGCGCGTCGCGCCCGGCTCATCTCGAGTCTCGAGGTGTTCTGCCCGGTGCTCGACGCCGACCAGCGCGTCGCGCTTGCCGGTGGGCTCCTCAAGCCCTTCGCCGACCCCGGACCGTCCAGCACCTGCAACGCCGAAGCGAGATGAGACTATGCTGGCCCGCGTGCAACCCGTTGGCTCCGTTGTGCAGCGGCCGGCTGCGACTCAGCCCACCTGGCTGCGGTGGGCCTTCGTTGCGATGTCGGTGTTGATGACCATCGTCGTCGCCGCCTCGATCGCTTCGAGCTTCTTTGGTGCGCGCGAGTTGGCCGACACGATCGCGCGCGGGCAGGCGGCCCTGCTCGAGCACTCCGCAACCCAGGCGCTCCGACACGGTCCGCCGCCGCCGTCCGACGCCGACCTCGAGGCGCTGGTCGAGGTCGAAGCCGGGCTCGGGCTCCGTTACGTCGCTGTCGTCGGTGCTCGTGGTGTGCTGCTGGCCTCTGGCGGCGACCCGTTCCCCGAGTTCGATGACGACCCCATCCCGCTCGAGCCGGTTGTCGAGATCCGTGGCGCCGTTGCGCGGTCGATGGCCGTGCTCGGCGGGGTCGGGGGACCCGGCGGTCCTCCTCCACCGCGGGGGCCCGGAGGCCCATGGGATCCGTTCGCGGCCGGTCCCCCCGAGGGACGCGGCCCTCCTCTGCGCATCGTGTTGGAGTTCGAGCCGACCATGGTCACGGCGGTGAACCAGCGCGCACGGCGGGATCTGGCCATCGGGTTGCTGGCATGTGCGGTGTTCTGGGGCGCCGCCGTGCTGTTCTGGCGGCTGGCCACGCGCGCGGCACAGGCCGAGGCGATCCTGGTGTCGCAGCGCCAGCTCACCGCGCTGGGCGAGATGTCGGCCGTGGTCGCGCACGAGCTGCGAAACCCGCTGGCGTCGCTCAAGGGCCACGCACAGCTGCTGTGTGATCAGGTCACCGAACCCCGCGCGCTGAAGAAGGCGCGACGCGTGTTGGACGAAGCGGTGCGCTTGCAGGAACTCAGCACCGGCTTGCTGGAGTTCGTACGCTCGGGCCGCGTCGACTTGGTTGCGGTCGACGTGTCTGCCCTTGCGAGACAGGCCGCCGATGCTTCGGGCGTACAGGTCGACCTGGATGTCGATGATGCGCCCGGGGTGTGGACGCTCGACCGCGCCCGGATTCGTCAGGTGGTGATCAACTTGCTCGAGAACGCCCGCGACGCCGCTCCGGGTGAGCCGGTGCGCATGCGCGTGGCCGAACATGGTGGCGCGCTCCTCATCACGGTTCAGGACCGGGGGCCCGGCATCCCGGCCGACCAAAGAGAGCGGGTGTTCGCGCCGTTCGCCACCACCAAGACCAAGGGCACCGGGCTGGGCCTGGCCGTGGCGCGACGCATCATCGAGCTTCACGGAGGGACGATCGCGTGCGAGGATCATCCCAAGGGCGGTGCGGTCTTCCGGGCCGTCGTTCCCCGGCCCTCCGTCCCCGCTACGAGCGCGTCCGTGGATTTGCAGGCACCGGAGACGAAGAAAGCAGACTAGAGACCCATGGCGTCCGTTCTCGTTGTCGATGATGAAGAAGGCCTGCGGGAGTTTCTCGTGGAGTGTCTGCAGGACGCCGGGCACGACGTCGTGGCGGCGGCCGACGGGCAAGAGGGGCTCGACCGCTTGGCCGAGCGCAGCTTTGCCGTGGTCGTCACCGACCTCAAGATGCCGCGCGTCGACGGCATGCAGCTGCTCAGGAGCGTTCGCGCCGATCAGCCCGAGGTCGAGGTCGTCATGCTGACCGCGCACGGCGGCGTCGAGTCGGCGATCGAGGCCACCAAGCTGGGCGTGGTCGAGTACCTGGAGAAACCCCTCGACAGCCCCGCCGCGCTCCGCCTGGTGGTCGAGCGCGCGGCCGAACGCCATCGCCTGCGCACGCACGCGGAGATGGCCCAAGGCGACCAGCCACCACCGCTGACCTACGGCGCGGCCGCGATGGCGCCTGTGGAGCAAGCGCTGGCCCGGGTCGCGCGCACTGACGCCACCGTTTTGCTGCTGGGCGAGAGCGGCACCGGGAAGGAGGTGGCCGCGCGCCGCATTCATGCGTCCAGTCCGCGATCCGCTCACCCGTTTGTGGCCATCAACTGCGCCGCCTTGTCCGAGAACCTGCTCGAGAGCGAGCTGTTCGGCCACGAAAAGGGGGCGTTCACGGGGGCCACGGCGCGGCGCCGCGGACGGCTCGAGCTGGCCTCGGGCGGCACGTTCTTCCTCGACGAGATCGGCGAGCTCGCGCCGGGCCTGCAGGCCAAGCTGCTGCGGGTACTGCAAGAGAAGACCTACGAGCGCGTCGGTGGCGGACAGTCGCTGGTGGCCCATGTTCGATGGGTCGCAGCCACCAACCGCGACCTGCAATCCATGATTCGCGCCGGGAGCTTTCGGGACGACCTGTACCACCGCCTGAGCGTATTCCCCATCCATCTGCCCCCGCTTCGGGATCGCGTCGACGACATCGTTCCGATCGCAGAGCGCCTTCTGGTTCGGGCCGCCAGCGAGCTGCGGCGGGCCGCCATGACGTTGCTGCCCGAAACACATAGCCGACTTCGACGCGCGCGGTGGCCTGGCAACGTACGCGAGCTTGCGAACACGCTCGAGCGCGCGGCGATTCTGGCCGAGGGCGACGCGGTGACCGACAGCCTGCTCGAGCTCGCCATGGGTGGCGTTGGACAGGTTGCCCCCGACCAACCGACCACGCTGCTCGAGATCGAAACCGATGCGATCCGCCGGGCACTGGCTCGCCACGGCGGCAATCGCCGACGTGTGGCCGCCGAGCTCGAGATTCCCGAGCGCACGCTCTACGACAAGCTCAAGCGCTACGGACTGCAGTAGGCCGGGCCTTGGTCCTGCGGATGTCGCAGGTCCCGTCTGCGTGCTCTGCATGCCGACATGCTTGGTCCCTGTTGCGCCGCCCGACGATTGCCGACGATCAACCGGGTTCTGAGTTGGAACGACATTCGCAATACCAAGCCACGTGTTCCACAATCTCATCCTCGTCTCTTCCGTCTTTTGCCTTGCCGCCTTCGCGGCGCAGCCCGGTCCCGGCAGAGCGCCCCCTCAAGCGGCGCTCGATGCCTGCAACAGCGCCAGCGAAGGCGACGCATGCACTTTTGAAGGCCCGCAAGACGACGAGGTGTCGGGGACTTGCGAGCGACCGCCCCAAGATTCGACCAAGCCGCTCGCGTGCCGGCCGAGCCAACCCCCGCACGGCGGCCAAGGCGGCCAAGGCGGTCAAGGCGGTCAAGGCGGTCAAGGCGGTCAAGGCGGTCAAGGTGGCAGTTGATGCGGTGTGCAGCGGTCGTATCGGCGCTGGTGATGCTCGGCGGTTGTGACGCTGACGCTGGAGGCACCGATGTCGAATGCGGACCGGGCACGTTGCTCGAAGATGACCTTTGTCTGCCCGAGTGCGTGGCCGGCTCGCAGGTCGAGGGATGCATCGCGGGGGCGGGCTTCTTCGAGTTTGAGCTCGAGGAAGCAGAGCAGGCGTACGATGCCCTGGTCGACGCCGTCATCGAGATCGGCGGGGACGACCCCGCGGGCCACCTCGACCAGGCCGCGCTCGCGCAGTGGGGAGAAGCGGGCCTCACGGACGAGCAGCTCCTGTTCCTGTTCGACCACGGCGACGAACTCAGCGAGCTCGACTTTACCGAAGCAGATGGGGTCGGGTCGTTGATGACGCCCGATGCAACCCCGCTGGCGGGCAGGTTCTCGCGAGCGCCCACGGGGGGCCGCTTCACGGGGCCCAACGCATCCTCGTGCGCGAGTTGTCATGGTGCGCCCATCTCCAACAGCGGCGGATCGATCATGGCCAATGTTGCGCAAGATCCCGAGCCCCTCATCGAAGGTCAGTTCAACACCCGCCAGACCATCAGCATGCAGGGTGGGGGGCTGATTCAGATCCTCGCCGAGGACATGACCGAAGCGCTGCTCGAGCTCAAGCAGCAGGCGATCTCCGATCCCGGGTCGCCGGTCAGCTTGGTGGTCGCCGATGGGACGGTCGATTTCGGCACCCTCACCTGCGCCCACGAGGCGAGCTGCGACTACACGAAGGTCGTGGGCGTCTCGCCCGACCTCATCGTTCGGCCGATGGGTTGGAAAGGCAACTTCCCCACGCTCCGCGGATTCTCGGCGGATGCGGCGTTCGGCGAGATGGGCATGCAGGCCGATGAGATCCTCTGGAAGCTGACCACCGAGCCCTACGGTCCCGCGACGCCGGACGCCGACGGTGACGGCGATGGCGTGTCGCACGAACTGTCCGTCGGAGATATTACGGCGCTCACGCTCTACCTCGCAGCGCAGGAGATGCCGACCACGGTCGTCGAGCTGGCCGACCTGAAGATGGCCGCGTTGTCGCAGGACGAACGCGAGGCCATCGAAGCTGGCGAGGTGTTGTTTGAGGCCTCGGTCACCGACGGTGGCGTGGGCTGTGCGAGCTGCCACGTGCCTCGGTTCCGACTCAGCACCACGGAGTTCCGCGAACCATCGCCGCGTGCCAAGGGCGCGTTCGAGGATGTCGACCTGGCGGGGCGCTTTGTGGGCTACACGTCCTCTGCACCCGTGGTGATGGATCTGGCCACCGCGATCGCCGACGCACCACGGGTGACCAAGGCCGAGGACGGGTCCGCCGTGATCCGTCCGTACACCGACCTGAAGCGCCACTTCATGGGAGAGCATCTCGCCGACGATGCAAAGCTCTACTTCCCCAAGGACGCCGGGCAGTTCGACCAGACCGAGATGCCACCCGACGCGGATGCCGCGTCCGCCGAGCTCACTCCCGCGATCGGTCTGGGCGAGTTCCTCACCCCCGAGCTGTGGGGGGTCGGCAACACGGGCCCGTGGCTCCACGACGGCCGAGCCCTGACGTTGCGCGCGGCCGTCCTCATGCACGGCCAACCAGATCCCGTGGGAACGCCCAGCGAGGCACAACCTTCGCGCGACGCGTTCGCCTCGCTCAGCGCCGCCGAGCAAGATCAGGTGATCACGTTCCTGCTCAATCTGGTGCTCGTCGAGCTGGGGTGAACCGCGGTCACCCCGGTTCGTTCTCGAGAACGGCGATATCTTCGATAAGCCGACGCATGTCCGACCTCCTCAGGCTGCTTTAGATCCCTCGGATGTGACGACGCTTGTCGATGAGGACGAAGTTGTCGGTGTGGAGGAACTCGTCGTCCGCCTTCTCCTCGCCGAGATCCTCCTCGACGAAATAGGATTGGCGACCGAGGCCGTAGATGGTGGACCGATCTCCGGTGACCAGATGCCACTTGCCGGAGACGACCCCGCGTCGCTCTGCGTACGCTTTGAGCACTTCGGGCGAGTCGGCCTGTGGCGTGACCGAGTGGGAGAGAAACAGGACATCTTCGTCGTCGATGAACGTCTCTTGGAGTGCGGCCATCGCTTCGGTCATCTTCGGACACACGCTGGGGCATGCGGTGAAGAAGAAGTCGGCGACGTAGATCTTGCCCTCAAAGGTCCGCTCGGTGACCTCCTGGCCGTCCTGATTGGTGAGCGTGAACCCCGGGATCGAGTGAAAGGACTCAAGCGCCGGGGAGTCACTGGCGTGCCAACGCGGGTCGAACTGCGCGTTGTCGTAGTACGGCAACAAAGCCGCGTGCGCGTCGTCGTCGAGCGCTTCGGACTCCGCGTGCAAACCCGGGACGTCTCGCGTCTCGCAACCGAACGTCACGAATCCGAGCGACGCCACCACGCCCAACGTGATCGTCTGCGCGCTACGGCTGAACACGTCCGTCCTCCAACCCCAGGCACAATGTGGACCTCTCAAGTCCGAACCGGCGACCGTTTTTGTATTCGTAGTTGACATAGATCTTTCCGTTGCGTGTCCACGCGCGCTGCATTCCGCGCTCCTGGCCATTGTCGAGGTGTCGCTCCTTGGCAAGCTGACCGTTGGAATGCCACACCCGTTGAACGCCATGGCGTCGCCCATCCTTGTAGTTCGACTCTTCGATGAGGGTGCCCGTCGGTAGCCAGACCTGGGCCTTGCCTTCAAACTGGTTCATGATGTAGCTCGCACGCCGACGCACGCTTCCGTCCGGGTGGTAGGAGACGGCCTCTCCGTGCTTCTTTCCGCCCGAGAACGCAATGGACTCGAGAAGCCGCCAGCCGTGGTTCGTCGTTCGGAGCGTCCGTCAAAGGGCGTCTCGCCGTGGTACCAGCGACCTTCGAGCTGATGGAGCACCAGCTCGGATGCGTCGACGACCGCCAGGGCGGCTGCGACCGGTTCCGCCTCGCGCTCACGGCCTGGAGCGGCGGAACTCGCGACGGCGAACAGTCCGCCCCCCGCGAGCAGCACGAGGGCCAGAGCCGACGAGACGAGCGGAGCCTTCACTACTGCACCGATCCCGGAGTGCCCTGAAAGTCACCGTCGAAGATGATGTAGTAGTTGTCGAGGAACAGGATGTTCTCGATGTGATAGTGGTATTCGGGATCGCTGGTGTGCTGGGTGGTGCTCACGTGCCCACCCGCTTCGTCCAGGTCGTCAGGATAGTCGCCCGTGGAGTTGCAGCGACGTCCGTAGATAAAGAACCCGTCCGTTAGGATTCCCAGCAGGGCGTCGTCGTCATCGGTGATTGCGACGGGCTCGGTGTGATAGTGGTATCGGCCAGGGCCGATGTGTCCACCCGTGTAGTCTAGGCCTGCGGCGACGGGCGCCGAGAGAATGCCCATCCCCTCTTGCTCGTTGAAGATCGCCGCGCCGCTGACGGAGAGACCGATGGAATCCAGTGGCGTCGCCGAGGGCGTCGCGGCGAGCTCGGGGCTTTGCGCGACCCGCAAGGTGAAGCGACCGTCGTACCCAGGGATCAGGCTGGGAGTTGCGTTCTCCTCCCAACCTGCCTCGGGCGCCACGTACAGCTCATGCCCTTCGCCCCAATAGGGTGAGGTGTGGTTGGGCAGGCCATTGGTTTCCAGGACGACCTCGTCGCCGTCGAGATAGATGTCGATGTTGTCCGCGTCGAACTCACCGAAGGCAGCGTGCAGGTCGCCAGCCTCCCCTGTGTCCGGCCCCGTCTCGGACGTCCCCGAAGTGTCGGTGGCATCGGCCGTCTGCGAGGCGTCGGGATCATCCGAGCAGCCCGAGAGGAAGATCGCCGCCGCTGCGGTGGCCGAGAGAGCGAGATGATTCGTTTTCTTCATGGCGTGCGGCTCTCGAACAGGCAAGTCGCACGCCAACTCGCAACCTCGATCTCGGCCACGCGTGTTTTCGCAGCAGTGCGCCCATCGGCGGCGTTCGAGGGCCGCCACGAGTGGGCGCGTCATTGCGGATGTCTGCAAGAACTGCAGTCGGCATGCGAAAACCGCAGTCTCCGCGGTCGGATCGCTACGGGCACGCAGCGAAGGCGGGGGGCGGGCAGGCCGTGAAGTCCAAGTCGCCCGCCAAAGAACCGTCGAGCTCGAGGTGCGCCGAGATCGGGGCGAAGGGCTCGGGGGCGAAGATCTCGACGAAGCCGGTGAGGCTGTCCTGGCTGGGAGCACTGCCCACCGCGGCCCAGTGCGGTTCGTCGGGGCCAAACTCGAATCGGTCCGCCGATCCGTCCCAGTCGCGCACGACGAAGAAGAGAAGCTCAGCGTCAATCCGGGGCGAGGGGACGTAGGCGCGACGCAGGTCGTCGAGCAAGTAGGCCTCGACGTACAGGGTCGGCAGCAACGGCCGGGGCCGAGCACTGAGGGCGCCATCGCGATTCGCGGACGCGCCAGGATTGCTCGGGCTCGCTCGTGCCGCCGACGCTCGCTCGTCAGATCTCGGCATGCCTGGAGGGTCGCCCGGCCGAGGCATGTGGAGTGAGCAGCTGTCCACGCTTCCGGAGCTGCCGGAGCCGCCGGAGCTGCCGACGTGTGGCCGACGATGCAGGCGGCTGGTCCACCCGCGGGCCACCGGGCGACCCACGAGCCGTGCAACCGCCTTCGGACACGGCGATGCGGGAGTGGCCCGGCTTGCGCATCAGCAGCGCCGTGCAGTGGCCGACTGTCACGCTCAGGCGCGCTACGTTCCGCGGACCACCCAGGACAGCGACGCCCTCGCCCTGGTGCGCGAGCACTGGCCTGCGTTCCGCGAGCGGCTCGAGGAGCGCGCCGGCTCGCTGCCTGGGTTCGTGCGGGACGAGCTCGAAGCGTTCATCACCTGCGGAGACTTCCAGCACGGCTTCTTGGTGGCCCAGTGCCGCCGCTGCGGCGACAGCCTGCGGGTCCCATTCGCCTGCAAGAGCCGCGGCATCTGCCCCTCGTGCATGGGCCGGCGCATGGCCGAGACCGCCGCGCTCCTGGTCGAGCACCGCTTGCCTGATGTGCCGTGGCGGCAGTGGGTGCTGAGCTTCGAGGGCCCGATGGCAGTCCGGCTTGGCTACGACCGGCGGCTGCTCGGGAGGGTGTGCCGGCGGTTTGCGAAGCGGGTAATGCAGACGCTTCGGCAGCAGAGCAAGCGCGAGCACGGGTTGCGCAGCAGCAGCAAGCTGCACCCCGGGGTGCTCATCGTGGTGCAGCGCTTCCGCAGCGACCTCGGCCTGTTCGTGCATCTGCACGCGCTGGTCACCGATGGCTGCTTCGAGGCGCCGGCGGTGGTGGACGACGCGGTCGCGTTCATGCCTGTGGAGAGCCTCGGCGAGCCGGACCTGTTGCGGACGCTGCAGCGCCTGCACGCCGACCTGGCCGAGCACCTCGAGGTCGTGGACGATGGCGATGGCGAGCCTGTCGACGAGGCGCTCGTGGCCTGCGTCCAGCTCGGCCTGCCGCTGCGTGCTCTCGGACCCTCGCCCTGCGCTGCGCCGCCCGCTTCGCCGATGCTCGTCCGCGGCTTCGGCATGCAGCTGCACGCCGCGGTCACCGTCGACGGCCGCGACCGCAAGCGTCTCGAGCGGGTGTGCCGCTATCTCCTGCGCCCGCCCTTCGCCCTCGATGCCGTACAGCGCACCCACGACGGGCAAGTGCGGGTGCACTTCAAGAAGCCCAATCGCTTCGGGGCCACCTTCGCCCAGATGAGCGCCGACACCTTTCTCGCCCGACTGTGTGCACTCGTCCCGCCTCCGCGGGCACACACCGGCAAGGACGCGACGGCCCGCAAGTTGGCGCACCTTCAGCTCGCGTGGTTGGTCGCAGTCGGCGAGACCGCGATCGCTGCGGCCCACCTCGAGGCGATGGACGACGAGCTGGCCAAAGTTCTCCCGGTCGAGCTTCGCGCCAGGGCCAAGGAGGGCAGCCCCAAGGCCGAGCAGGCGCTGCTGGAGCGGATCGCGTCGAGAGAGGCGATCTCTGCCAACACGTTCCTCCGCTTCGCCCGACCCAAGACTCGACAAGCCTCATTGGACGTCCTCCTCGGTCAGGCGGGTCGCTCCACCGTCTTCCTGCATCTCCACGAGGGTCCCCTGCAGTGGTTCGATGGCACCACATTCTACAGCACGCCGATCGAGTACCCGCGCGGGGTCGAAGGCTACCGCCTCATCACGGGGGAGACGCCCCTGGACGAGCGCATCTTGTTCTGGTCGGGGCAGTATTCGTGGTCCCTGCTCCAGCGGTACGGCAACGTCGTGTTCCTGCAGGAGATGGTCTTCAGTGGGGGCTACGGCCACGGGTCCATCCAGCTGCACGCCGTCGTCGACTGCCGAGAGGAGAAGTGGACGACACGCCTCGTCGAGGCGTTCGTGCGCTCGCGGCCCAAATCGCAGCGGCGCGTCGATGGACACCTCGATCCCAAGAAGGGTGTGTTCGTTCGACTCTACGAGGACCGGGAGCATCACCGTCGCCCCGGCGGTGCTCGCAAGGTCTTCAGCCGGGGCGTTCAGCGTGATGCGTTCGTGACTGCGGGTATGAACCCAGACCGGTGGGAGCGACGGATGCGGGACGAGCCCGAGCTCAAACTCCACCTGGAGAAGCCCTTCGACGACGAGGTCGCCGCGACCGCTGCTTTCGAGGTCTCCGAGCGCGAGCTGCTGTCCAGGGGATGGTCTTTCAGGGGCATCACAGCGTGTCCCATCCGGGAGGTCGAGACGCCCTACCACCTTCGAGTCGGCGACGACGAAACCCGCGCGACCATCGAGAAACTGGGAGCGATGATCAACGGGGACGACGCGGCCCTGCAGAAACAGGCTGAGACGCTCATTCTCGGCCTCGAGGATCCCGCCATCGATCGCTGGCTTCTGGAGAAGCTCACCCTCGAGCGCGGCGCCAGCTTCGACCCTCACATCGGCCTGTTGGTTGAGCGCCTGCCGCGGGGATTCGAGTCGGTCGAGGTCCACCGGATCTCCGGCTTCGCCAAGCTCGACACCGCTGCCTTGGCGGCCCTGATCGAGAGAGCCGACGACGACGACGTCGTGGGGCCCTTCCGGCGACTTCGCGCGCTGTCGATCGGCACCAACCGTTTGGAGGGCTACTGGGACCTGCCGCTCCGCCTCGACTCCATCACGGCTTTCTCCGCGCTCGAGCTGCTGATCCTCGAGTGCGGAACCGAGTCGAACTCGCGCGCTCCCACGCCCCTGCGAGGGCTCCAGGACGTCGCTCGGCTCGACTGCTTGCAGTCCCTCGTCATCTCCAACGCCACCGACGTCGACCTGGCGCCGCTTCGCGACGCCCAGTCCCTCCGCCACCTCGAGCTGCACGCGACCCGGGTCAAACACCTGGGCGCCCTCCGCGAGCAACCCATCGAGACCCTCATCCTCGACGGCTGCTGCTTCGACAATCGCGTCGAGTTCCCGCTCACGCTGCGGCGCCTGGTCATTCGCGGCGAGGTCGACGCGACGCTGTCCTGGTCCGAGCTAGAGGACCTATCCTACCTCCAGCTGTCGACGCAAGCGGGGTCGCTCGCAGGGATTGACGCCTGCAAATCTCTGCACGTCCTCGACCTGCGCGGTTGCCCCTGGGCCGACGACCTCTCCGGCCCCGCTCGCCTTGCGGAGGCCGGAACCCTGCAAGCCCTGGCTGCGGCCGAGACCCCGCTGCACCCCAACGCCATCCCCGCGAGTCTGCTCGAGGTGATCACCTACGCCGAGTTCCCCAACCTCCCGGAGCCAACATGAGCACCTATGGCGCACGCCTGCCGGCTCCCGCGCTGGCCAGGGTCATCGATCACATTTGGTCCACCAACGAGCACGCGGAGGCGCAGGGGCGCTGGCCGACACCCGTCTGCATCTGGGGAAGCCACGGCATCGGCAAGACCATGCTGGTCGAACGACTCGCCGCCGAGCGAGGGATGAAGTTCGCCTATTGCGCCCCTGCGCAGTTCGAGGAGATGGGGGACCTCAACGGCATGCCGGTCGTCGGAGAGGAGGGGCGAACCCGGTTCGCAGCTCCGGAATGGGTGCCCCACGAGGATGGACCCGGTGTTCTGCTCCTCGACGACATCAACCGCGCTGACGACGGGATCTTGCGAGGCCTGATGCAGCTGTTCCAGACCGGGGGTCTGGTCAGCTGGTCGCTCCCCCGTAGATGGCAGATCGTCGCAACCGCGAACCCCGACGATGGTGACTACTCGGTCACCTCAATGGACGACGCCATGCTCACCCGGTTTCGCCACCTGACGATGGTCTTCGAGGTCGAAGCGTGGGCTCGGTGGGCCGAGGCCGAGGGGCTCGACCCCCGGGGCATCGCCTTCGTGCGCGGTTACCCCGAGCTGAACATGGGGCGGCGGACGACGCCGCGCTCGCTCACCGCCTTCTTCCAGGCCCTCGAAGGGATCGCGGACTGGAGCCGTGAGCGCGAGCTCGTCCAGGCCCTTGGCTTGTCCTCGCTCGACGACAGCACGACGGCAGCATTCCTCCACTTTCTCGACGATGGAATGGACCTGCTTCCGACCGCCCTCGACGTTCTCGAGACGCGTAACTTCGAGGGTGTGAAGGCCCGGATCGCCAACCTGCGGGGCACCGACGGCAACGTCCACACCGACCGGCTGGGCCTCGTCTGCGAGCGCGTCGTGGAGCACCTTCGGCGTGACGACTACGCCGCCAAGCCGGAACACGGGCAGAACCTGGTTCGATTCCTCCTCGAAGCGCCGCTCCCCAACGACATGCGGATGGCGATGCACCGACGCATCGTCAACGAATGCCGGGCCGAGGTCGCTCGACTCGTGTCCACCCCCGCCGTCTCCAAGAAGATGCTCCTGGGCATGTGATGACCGACGACGACGTGATGGAGGCGCTCACGCGCGCGGCGATCCAGCTGCTGACGCAAGATCCATTCCTCGGTCACGTCTTCGGGGGCCTATCGCGAAGCGTAGGCGAGGGACGGTGGCCCTTGGTCACGGAAGTCACGCCGCGCGGGTTTCGGGTAGTCGCGTCACGCTCCACGTTCATGGCATTGACCGAGCGACAGCACCGCGTGGCACTGGAGCATGAGCTGCTCCACCTCGTATTTCGACACTGTGAGCGATCCTTCGCGTATCGAGAAGACGCAGCCCGCTTCGCTCTTGCGTGCGACCTGGTCGTCAACCAGCTCCTCTCGCAGGGCATGCCTCTCGAGGACATGGTGTGTCTGCATCACTTCGATCCCCCGCTCCCGCACGACCTCACGGCCGACGCGTACTATGCGATGCTCCTCAGGCCCCCGTGTGATGGCGGTCCTGCGCGGTGCAGCGGGAGCATGCCGAACTGGGGTGCTCGCTGCGTGGGCTCCTCGGCCGAGGAGGAAGGGGAGGTGCCCAATCCCTGGGCGGGCCAGGGAAGTCCGGCTGCCCGTCAGATCGCCCACGCCCTCCTCGACCGCCTCGTCTACCACGCGATGCTGAAGGCCGGCTCCGGCAAGTGCATCGGCCGATTCCCCGGGCACATTGCCGAGCATCTGGCCGGACTGATCCGCCGCGTCGAGGGGGTGCTGGACTGGAGATCTGCCCTGCGTCGCTTCGCAGCCTCAAGTCGCAAGAGCCGAATCAAGAACACCATGCGCCGCCGGAGCAAGCGCTACGGGTCGTTCCCCGGCATCAAGCTCATCCGCAAGCACCGCGTCGCCGTATGCGTCGACACGTCGGGGTCGATCTCCGAGGACGACCTGAGGCGCTTCTTTGCAGAGATCGAGCAGATTCACAGGGCAGGCGCCGACATCGTGATCATCGAAGCGGACGTGAGCGTGCAGCGGCGCTACGTCTACCGAGGGCGCCCTCCGAGCAAGGTGCATGGCCGTGGTGGCACATCGTTCGACCAAGCCTTGAAGGCCGTGCGGGAGACTTCGGCCCGGTTCGACGCGTGCGTCTACCTGACCGACGGATTCGCCTACGAGCCGGTCGAACCTCCCAAGTGCCCGTTGATCTGGATCCTCAGCACCGGGGGAACCACCGAGACCGAACACCTGCGATTCGGGCGAGTCGTGCGGATGCAACCGACCGGCTGAGTCAGGTCCACAAGCCCGAACACGCACAAGCCCAGGCAGCAGTCGCTGTCGGCGATGGCGCGGGAACGATCACTTGGGTTTGGTGTGGTGGAAGATCTCCACATCGGGTTGCTTTCCAACCCGCCCGATGGAGACGACGTAGCCTTCGTCGCCAGACTTGAAGCTGTGGATGATGACCCCGTTGTCCTGTTCCTCGGTGTTCTCGAGTTCGAAGCCCTGCTTTTTGAACTCAGCCTGGATGGTCTTGTCGACCTCTTCAGCAGACACCTCCTCGGGGAACCCAACAACCAGCGAGTCGGCGGAAGCGCTGGGGCCCATGTCAACGCGCGCCTTTCCTGCGTAGCAGGTGAAGCTCTTGTCCGCGATCTTCTCGAGCCGGGCCCGGTGGGCAGCGGGTCGAGGAGCTTCAGGGTGTGCAGCCCAATGCTCGGGCGATCTGTGAGCGCGGTGGCGACGGCCTGCCAGCGCTCGCCTTGCGTGGGACCGGTGCCGCGGATGACCTGCCATAGGGCGTCCCACTGCGGGGAGATCGGTTGGCCTGCTCAGCCTTCGAGCGTGAGGGCGGCGAGGTCGCGCAGCAGTCGGCGAGCGGTGCCCCGTGCCCCATTCGTCGGCGGTCAGCGAGCGCGACCAGTAGCCGGAGGTGGTGCGCAGGGTTGGGAGCAGGGCGGTGATGCGCTCGGTCTCGGAGGGTAGCGGGGCGCGGAGTCAGGACGCCGGCGGGGGAGGTGGCGGGGGAGGCGACGCGGGCGGGAGACAGGGCGTCCGGGCCGGGTTCGAGGTCGGGTCCGACGGTGAGCTCCACGGGGGGAGGGGAGCGCGGTGGGGGGGGTGTTGTCCCAGATTGAGTCGCTGGGGTTCCGCTTCATGTAAGCCAGTCGGCGGCCTTCTTGGGGTTCAAGGTGTAGACCTCGCCTCGGCTGTAGCCATCGACCGGGATCGAGCGCTTCTTGCCCGTCTTTTCGAAGCCGTTCGCCTCGACGATGCAGCACACGATCGCTCCGACGAGCCGGTTGCCACTCGAGAGCTTGCTCGCCGGCTCGTAGGCAGCGCGGGCGACTCCTTCGACCGGAGCAGCACCCTCTTGGGCTTTCAAGAGCGCCCGGACGACGTTCCGTGGCTCGGTGAGAAGCTCGTAGAGGTCCCGGCCATCCTCACGGACGATGCCTGCGTACTGCGGGAAGCGCTCTCCGACGTCGGTGAGCGAGGGGATGTTGACTTTGAACTGGGCGGTTCGGGTGGCCATGAGGAGATTTTGGTGCAGAGGTGCATAATGTGCAAGTCTATGAGTGTCGAAAAGTGAACCTCTCCAAACCGCCAGCTCTTGGCGTCCTGAACATACCTGGACCTCACCGCGGATACGCGTGCTTTCGCGCTGCGCCCCTGGGCCGGTGACGTTTGAGGGGGCGGCACAGTGTCGCGAGCACAGCTGACCGACCGCGCGCTCAAGTCTCAGGGCAGCGAGTTCGCGGTGGTGGTCGTGCCGGTGGTGATGCAGCACTTCTCGATGTTGTTCTGCGATCTTGTGTACACGGCGCTCACTCGGTCCGCTGGTCAGCCTGGCGATCTTCGTCGGTTGCCGGGGACTCCATGCGGCGCGCGGTGGCCAACACCGACTCGGTCGGGCGGCAGACCGCGCTGGCTCAGATCCTGGGCGGCTCGATCGAGGGGGCTGGGCCGGGATCTGCGCCTGGGCCCGAATGAGTCGTTGTCGGCCTCTGGGTGCGTTGAGTTTCGCGAGCGGACACGCGATGTTGTGCGGGTGTCCGTAGAATTCTCAGCGCTCGGGGAGGTCGAACAGACTCTGTTGCTGACCAAAGCGATCGAGCCGGTGCCGGTGGGCGTTGCGAGGTGGACGCGGCTGGTGCAGACGGTGCTCAGGGACGCAGACGCCTCGGCCGCCGCGATGTCCCTGCAGGGCCTCACGAGACGGATACGGAAGCTCGTCGAGGCGGGGTGGGTGTCGGTCGACGAAGATGGCTGGCAGCACGAGTACACGATGACCCCCGCGCAGTCCCAGGATGTGCTGGAGCGCGCGCATGGAATCGGCCTGCTTGCGCGGGCTATCGAGCATTTGTTTCCGGTGGAGCGGCGGCGGTTCCTCGAGGTCGAAGATCGTCTATGGGCCGCGCGGGCGCTGCTGGCCGCGAAGTCGTTCGATGCCGCCGGGCAGCTGTTGGGGGAGAGGGAGTCGCGATGGCTGCGCCGGCTCCAGCTCGAGGGGGACGAGGCCTGGCCCATCGCCTTGCTCGGGTGCGCGCCGCCTGCGGGGTGGCTCGAGTCGGTGCCCGACGCGGTGTTGATGGAGTACGCCAAGGCGCTGGGCCTCCGTTCGTCGGAGCAGCTCGCGCCGATGCCCCCGGTGATCGACGCGGTGCTCGAGGAGTTGGCGCGCCGCAAGCTCAAGCCCAGGGAGCGCAACCCGATCGAGCTGCTGCGAGGCGCGGTGCTCTCGATGCATCCCGACCGCTCCGCGGCCCTGCTCCGACGCGGCACGACGGCCACCCGCGCGAAGATGAGGCTGCTGCATGCGTTTGTCGCCGGCGACCTGGAGCGAGCGTATGCCGAGGGGCTGGAGCTGTTCGAGTCTCCCAAGGCTTCGCTCGCAGGACTGGAGGCGATGGCGTTTGCGCTGGCCGCCCTGGACGCGACCCGGCGAGGCGTCGCGCCGGCGGCTCGCGTCATGGAGGCGGTCATGGAGCGGGCCAGTGAGCGGCCAGGACCGGGGCGGGCGGCGTGCGAACTGTTGGCGGCGGCAGGGCACGTCGATTCGGGGGTCTGGGACGCCGACGTCTTGTCCTCGGTGGTCGACCAAACCTTCGCGGGGTTCGGCGAGGTGTTCTGGCCGGAGGTCCTGGTGGGAGGGCTGGTGCTCCGATGGTTCGACGTTTGGCCGACACCGCAGCTCGATGAGGAGCTGCACGCGTGGGCCGAAGGCTCTGGCCGCATCGAGGCACCGCTGTTGCGGGCGAGCTTCGCCGCGCTGGCCTCCACGCGCACCGACGACAGCGTCGCAGCGGGGACGCTCGTCGAGATCTACCGGTCCCGCGCCGCGTGGGAGCATGTCGTCGATGGGTTCGAGTCGCTCGCCGAATCGCTGGTGCCCCTCGCCGATGCCCAGGCGGCGCCCTTTGTGCCCTCGTTGCGCTGGGAGATCTCGGGCGAGGACGGTGCGGACGGCGAGGCGTCGCTCTCGATCACCGCGCGCCTTTTCGACAGGCCCGGATCGCGGCGCGGATGCGCGGTCCGTCTCGAAGACATCCTCACCCGGTACGCCGCCATCGCGACGGTGGCCGACACGCAAGCGGCCTACGCCTGGGTGCACGCGGAGGCTGAGCTTCGCTACGAAGCCGACGGTTTGCACCGCGGCGGCCGCTTGCATCGCGCGCTCACCTTGCGCCTCGCGGCGGCACTGGTGGGGCACCCCGGGGTCTGTCGGCCCGGTGGGACCGCCGTCGAGGTCCTGGAGGGGGAGCCGTCGCTGGTCGTCGAGGGCGGAGCGGACGGGGCGGCGCGCGTCTTCGTCGAGCCGGCGGGCGTCGATGAGTCTCCCATCGTGGTGCGGTGGGAGACCCCACAGCGGCTGAGGGTGTCTGCGTTCGACGAGGCGTGGATGCCCGTCCTTCGGCTGTTGCGATCGGCCGACACCACTGCGATCCCCGCGGAGGCGATGCAGCGCCTGCTCCCGGCTCTCACGCGTCTGGGGGGACGGGTGCGGCTCGAGGGCCGAGGCGGGGTGGACCTCGAGGGCCGGGAGGTTGCGCCAGCCTCGGGGGTCGAGATCGATCTGCAGTGGCAAGACCCGGTGCTCAGCCTCCAGATCGGCGTCTGGCCGCTGGGACGTGACGGCCCACGATGCGTGCCGGGGGACGGCTCGGACCGCGTCGTTGCGCACGGCGGCGCTGGGGTCGTGTCCACCACGCGTGACCTCGAAGCCGAGCGTCAAGCCGCCCAGATGCTGCGCGCTGCATGTCCGCGGCTGGGCGCGCTGCCCACGGGGGATCCCGCGGCGAGGCTCGTTGAGGGGGTCGTGGAGGGACTTGAGCCAGCGTGTTTGATGCTCGAGGAACTCACGGAGGCGGCGGCGCAGGGCCTGGTGGTGCTGGCGTGGCCGCGCGGCAAGCCGCTTCGCCTGTCCCGGGAGTACACGAGCGCCGACTTCAACGTCCGCGTGTGCCGGGGGCGGGCCGACTGGCTCGAGCTCGATGCCGGCGTCGCGGTCGACGACGGCGAGGTCCTCGCCTGGCAGCTGCTCACCCAAGACGCCGAGGGGTTGGGGCGGTTCGTGCGGCTGGGCAGCGCCGAGATCGTGCGGCTGTCGACCAGCTTGCGCCGCAAGCTCCAGGCGCTGCGGCGGCTGGGACCGGGCGGGCCCCAAGGGACGCTCGCCGTCCCCGACGTGGCCTTGCCCGCGCTGAGCGAGGTGCTCGGAGACGACGTCGAGGTCTCGTGGGCGCAGGACGTCGTCGAGCGCCGAGACGAGATCGAGGCGGCGCTGTCGAGCACGCCGCGACTGCCCGGAGGATTGAAGGCCACGCTGCGCGACTACCAACGCGAGGGCGTGCGCTGGATGCTGCGATTGGCGGCGGCAGGCTTTGGTGCCGTCCTCGCCGACGACATGGGCCTGGGCAAGACCGTGCAGTCGCTCGCGGTCCTCCTCGCGCGGGGCAAGCTGGGCCCGGCGGTCGTGGTGTGCCCCACCTCGGTGGTCGGCAACTGGATGGCCGAAGCCCGGCGCTTCGCTCCGCGACTGACCGTCATCGACGTCGGTGCCGTGGCCCGTTCTGAGCGAGCCGAGGTCCTGCGTGGTCTTGGTCCCGACGACGTCGCGGTGCTCAGCTATGGCTTGTTGCCGCGGGTCGGCGAGGCGCTGGGGGAGCAGCAGCTCGCGTCCTTGGTGTACGACGAGGCGCACGCGCTCAAAAATGCTCGCGCGTCGCGGACCCAGGCGGCGACGTCGATCCACGCCGACTTCCGGCTGGGCCTCACCGGGACGCCGGTGGAAAACCACCTCGGAGAGCTGTGGAGCGTCATGAACGTGTGCGTGCCCGGCCTGCTCGGCGATGCCGAGAGCTTCGAGCGCGGCCTGGCCCGAGCGATCTCGGCGGGGGATGCTTCGGCCACCGAGCACCTCCGGTCGCTGTTGCGGCCGTTCTTGTTGCGGCGCACCAAGGAGATGGTTCTCGCCGAGCTTCCCGAGCGCACCGAGACGCTCATCGCGGTCCAGCAGAGCAAGCGAGAGCGCGCGTGGTACGAGGCGCAGCGACGTCGCGCGGTCGAGCGCCTGTCCCACAGCGACGCGCCCGCCGGCCAGGCGCGGATCCAGATCTTGGCCGAGATCGGCCGGCTGCGGCAGGCTGCGGTCGAGCCCCGCCTGCTCGACGACCGTGCTCCGCGCGGCACGAAGCTCGACCTGGTCAGCGAGCGCGTCCAGGAGCTGGTGGAGGCGGGGCACCAGGTGCTGGTGTTCACCCAGTTCATCCGGGTGCTCGGCATGCTCGACGGCCGCCTGCGCAAGCGGGGGGTCCGTACGCTCGAGCTTCAGGGCTCGACCTCTGCCGGCGAGCGGGCGCGACGCATCGAGGCGTTCCAGGCGGGCGAGGCCGACGTTTTCCTGATGAGCCTGCGGGCGGGAGGTGTCGGGGTGAACCTCACCGCCGCCGACTACGTGATTCACGTCGACCCGTGGTGGAACCCTGCCGTCGAGGACCAGGCCAGCGCTCGCGCGCACCGGATGGGCCAGACCAAGCCGGTGACCGTCTACCGCTTCTGCACGCAAGAGAGCATCGAGCCCAAGATCCTGGCGCTCCACGAGTCGAAGCGTCAGTTGGCCGAGGACATCTTGTCGGGCATGAGCAAGAGCAAGCGCCTCGACCTCGACGAGCTGCGCGACCTGATGCGCTGAGCAGGGCGGTGTTGGGCGAGCTCGGCAGAGCGTGGCCTGCGTCGGAGAACCGACGCAGGCCACGAGGTCCAGCCATCAGTCGCGGAACAGCCGGGTGTCGAGGTCGAACGCGTCGCCGGCAGCGCTGGCCACGACGTTGCTTCCCGAGTCGAACGGCAGAAGATGCCCGTGAGCCGAAAGGCTACGGTGGCGCCATGATTCGACACCGCATCGCTCCGTCTCTGTCACTTCGCGTGTGTGCGACGACGATTGACGAACAGGAACAGCGCGCCCGAAAGCGGGTCGTTGCCCATGGCCTCGCGCACGAGCCCCGAAAGCCCCTCGTAGCCCTTGGGCATGTCGGTCGGCTCGCAGTACGCGAACACCTTCACGCGCCCGAGTGCGCCGATCATCGGTCGGACCTCAACGGGAAGGTCGCGAAGGGGACAGCAAACAATGAAGCCATCACGATGTGGAATGTGGTGGACTCGGACGGTCCGTTGGCGAGGCTGCCAGAAACCAGAGCAGCTTCGACGCCGTTGCTAGACATTGCTGAGTGCCTCGTCCGGTTGGTCCACGCCGCCCAAGATGAGGGGGAAGTCCAGTTCTTCGGTCTCATGTCCGCACGGAGAAGACTGAGGGCGACGGCGGCGCGCCGGTCCGTGAGCCCCTTGTCGTCGTCTCCGGAGGCGATCGCGCGCGCGCTGAGCTGGAAGACCGAGCCGGTCGCCGAGACGGTTTGGCCGTGGGGCAGGTGGCGGAACACGGAGTGTGGCGTCCGCAAGTGCCTGAGCACGGAGAGGTGGGTGGGAGGGGGAAGGTGGAGTTGTGGGGGAAGCCTCCGCGTCCATCGCCGATGGGTCGTGCGCGCTCGCGGCGCGGCAGGGCCACGCGCAAGAGGCATCACGTGTGGCTGCTGACGATCGGGGAGCGACAAGGCGAGCGAGAGGTGCAGCCCGCGTGATCGAGAGGCCTATGGGTGGTGCTTCTCTGCCCACCACTGCGGCCGTGTCTCACCACCGCCCAGGGGCCGGTCGTGGAGCGCAGTCACGTAGATGTACCCATAGCGGTCGACTTCGACGTCAGGCTTCGCACCAGGCCGATAGAAGAGCGGCCCGGTGAACTCCGAGCCTGAGTCCTCCGCGACGTGTTGCCATCGCATCGCGCCCGACCCGTCATAGCTCCGCAACACCAATCGACAGTCGTTGTATCCGAACGGGTTCGTGAAGTTGCAGTTCTCCGTGAACGCCACCACAGTGTGCCCGTGGTCGTCGACGGTGACGGCCAATCCGAAGTCGTCGTTGCCCGGCCCATCGACGGTCCACTCCTCGAGCAGGGCGCTGTCGTACTTTCGGACGAAACGCCCCCAGCCGGTACCCTCGTCGGCGCTTCCAGCAACCACGAGACCGCCGTCGGGGTCCCACGACACATCGAAGCCGATACTCGCGTCGAACTCCGAGGGAAGCGAGAGCTGCTCCTCCAGCTCGCCGCCGGGGGTGTACGTCGCGAGCCAGAGGTACTCGATCTCAGCGTGGCTTCCGACCACGGCGATCTGTCCATCCGGCCGAACGTCGAAATCGTACACGAGGGGGGCGCCGTCGGTCTCGGCGGACGCGGTCAGGTTTCGTTTCCACTCTTGGGTGTAGTCGGAGTTGGCCTTGAGGAGGAAAGACGAGTACGCCCCGGCCCCGGTGAACGCACCCAGGACGTAGTAGTCGCCGGCGTCATCCGCCTCAAGACCCAAAGGCCAGCTAGATGCGTTGTTGTCGCTTCCGTCGAACACCCCCATACCCTGCGCGACGCCGCTCGGAGAGTAGCGGCGCAGCCGGGTGTCGAGGTCGAACGCATCGCCGGCAGCACTTGCCACTACATGGCTTCCCGAGTTCAGCCGCAGAACATCGCCCCCCTGGTCGTCGTTCGTGCTCCCGTTGCCCTGCCACGGGTCGCCGACGATCCGGTCGACTCGCATGAGCTGGTTGCCGCCGACGAACACCTGTCCGCTCCACACAACTTCGTCGCCTTCCGGGCTCGGGGCGATGCCGAGCGCCGAGCCGCCCTCCCCGTTGTCGTAGACCCAGCCTTCGATGAGCCCGCCATCCGGCAGCTCAAGCGTGACCTCCCCTGACGCAGAGCCTTCCAGACCGTCGTCGTCCACCGCAACTGCCTCCAAGACGCGCGCGCCGTTGACCTCTGCCCCAGAGACGATCCACTCGCCCCGGTAGCCGCCCGAGACTTCCGAGAGGGTGATATCGAGAGGCTGCCCGTCCACGAGCAGTTCGACCCCGGCAACCTCTCCATCGGGGTCTTCGACGCCGATCTCGATCTCGATGCCGCTCGCGCTCGCGACGGCGTCCGGGTCCTCGGACCCGTTGATGAGCAGGGACACGATGGGAGCCGCGCCAGCGTCTGTCTCGCTGGTGGTCGGGTCTATGGTTTCGGCGGTTTCGGCGGTTTCGGCGGTGCTGGAGGCGTCCGCCACTGTTTCGGTCTCTCCGGGGGACGATGAACTTCCCGTCCCCGAAGGCGTTGGGCCGGACATGCTCCCGTTGTCGGTCGCAGATGAGGACCCCGTGGCGTCGGCATCCGCGGTGGCGGTCTCGCTATCGACGCCGACCTCCGGCGAAAAACAACCTGCTGCCGAAACGAGCAGCGTGACACTCAGAATTGAGCCTGTCTTCATCGTTCTTCCTGTCGACCGCACAATCGGACCGTTGCAGCTTTTCTCCGCTGCCGCAATCAGACGACTCGCGGGGCGACGAGAAAAGGGCCACCATGCCCGTGGTGCGAGCCTTCCTTCGCAAGCCTGCTTGGGACTTGGTGCTCTTGGCGGTGCTGCCGGTCCTCTTGCACTGGCCCAGTATCGGCACGGGGCTCTTCCTCGATGACTTCGCGATCTTAATCCGGCTGGAAGGCTGGCAAGCGGGCGTCCCCGGCGCGAGCTGGTGGGACCTGTACGTTCTCGGTAGCTACGACGAAAGGCTTCGTTTTTCGGGACTTCTGCCGTGGTGGACGGCCGAGGGGATCCAGCTGCACTTCTTCCGCCCGGTCGCGGCTGCCTCGCACGCGCTGGACGTCTTGCTCTGGCCACAGCGGCCCTGGCTCATGCATCTGCACAGCGCGTTGTGGCTCTCGGCTGCGACCCTGGCCAGCCGGAGCGTCTATGCGCTTTTCATGAACCGACGGCTCGCGACGATCGCTGCGGCGGTTTTCGCGACCAGCTTCGTGCACGCGTGGCCGGTCGGATGGGTCGCGAACCGCAACGCCCTCATCGCGCTGACCTTCGGTGCGTTGGCGGTCCGGGCCTACGTGCGAGCGCGAGAAGGCGACACGATCCCCTGGAGCGCCACGTTGTTGCTCATCGCGGCCCTGCTGTCGTCGGAGGCAGGTGTGGCGTGTCTGGCGTACGTCGGTGCCTACGAGGTCACGCGCGGCCGCTCGCAGCCGGGACGACGCCTGCCCGCGCTCGCCTTGATGGGGATCGCAGTTGTCGGCTGGCGTATTGCGTACTCGGGGATGGGCTTCGGCGCAGTCGGGTCAGGAACCTACATCGACCCGCTGCATTCCCCGGTCGCGTTCGCGACCCTTGCTCCGGAGCGCCTCGTGGCGCTGGTTCGGTTTGTGCTCAGCCCGGCGCAGGGCTTGCCGATGGGCGACTCCAGGGTCACGACCCTCGTCGAAGTCGGGCTTGTCGTTCTTGCGATGCCGGTCCTACGATACGGTCTACGGGAGAAGAACCGCTTCTGGCTCATCGGCACTGCGCTGGCGCTCGTGCCCCTGTTGACCAGCATCGCGCAACCACGACTGCTCGGTCCCTGTGTTCTCGGGTTCGCCCCGCTGGTCGCCGGGGCCCTCGTGGCGGCTTGGGACACGCGGCGGCCGCGGAAGCGAGTCCTGGCCCTCGCCATCGGCGTGACTCACCTCGGGATTTCTCCGTTCGTTGCCAGTCGCACGGTTGCCCAAGCGGGCCTCAGCGAAGGATCTGGCCTTGGTGCACTGGGCTTGCAGCTTGGCGAGCTGCGCGGGACGAATCTCATCATTCTCAACTCCCCGAACCTCATCACTGCACAACAAGTGGCCGTGGCTCGAGCGGAGGTCGGCCTGGACGCGCCGAGCTTCACATGGGTCCTCGGAGTGGGAGACGTGGAACTCAAGCGGCGCGGATGCTGCACGGTGGTGGCACTAGATACACAGGGCCTGTTCCGCGAACGCTGGTCGGCGCTGTATCGGGGGCGGCAGGTTCCGTTCGTTGCTGGGGATCGCGTGAAGACGCTGGGCTTCGAAGCGGAGGTGGTCTCAGCTGACGGTGGGCTTGCGACCGAGGTTGCGTTCACCTTTGGTGGACCACTTCGCAGCAAGCAGTACGTGCTGGCTCGGTGGACGGGGACGGACTTCGAGGTGATTCGGCCCAGGCAGCTAAAGGTGCGGGGGCGGTAGGGGGCGGGAGTCGCCTCGAGAGGAGGCTGGAGCGCGAGCGCGTCGCGGGCGTCGTGCACCGGGTGGGCGCGCCCCCGATCATGCGGTCGCGGACATCTTCGAGCGGGCGGGCCACCTGGTCTATGGGAACGGCCGGGACCCGAGCCCGTGCTTCTTGTCGTATTCCTTGAGCATCTCCTCGAGGCGGTCTGCGATCCACTGAAGCTTGCGCCGGGAGTGACCTGTGTTGAAAAGGATGAACTTTCCCGGGGCGATCTGAAGGCCCTCACCCCTCCCGCGCATGGGGTGCCACTGCGTGCTCGTGAACTCGACTTCGCTAGAGCCGACTTTCGGCTCGGAGAGATCAGCGAAGCTGGTGCTCTGGCCAGAGCAGACCAAGCGACCGAGCTTCGGATCGAGCACGAGGTAGCCCGCCTTGACGATGCGGACCAGCATGAAGACGGAGAACGGGACGGCGAAAATCGCCGCTCCCATGACATGGAAGGCTGTCGATTCCGAGCTGTCAGCTTGGCTGGCCCAGAACAGGAACGCGGAGCCTAGTGGAGTTGCGATGAGCAGTAGACGGAGCGAGGAGATGTCCACGATGACTCGGACCTCCTCTATGTGTTCGGACTTGCTGTTGTCGCCACCGGCACCTGCCCTTGGAACCAATGGTGACTCATCCGAGCTGTGTTGGTGTTCCTCAGACATTGCTCAAGCGCTCGTCGGGTTGGTCGACTCCGTCTAGAACCAGCGGGAAATCCAGAACTTCGGCATCTGAGTCTGGGGTTAGCCGGAACCGGACGATGGCCATCAAGTCCTTCGGGTGCGTCCAGTCATTCACCGTGCGAGACGGGCGAACGACAATGGCCCCGGGGACCTTCGCGGGGAGGCTCGCGCCAGCAAACTCCGCGAGGTCGACTACCTGCCCCCCATCTCGAAGCGTGCCGATCAACTCGACCGAAATGGTGGACTGTGGGCACAGCATCTGGGTCTGTACGGAGACTCCCAGTGTCTCGTTTGCGTGTGAAACCCATCCCACCGACACTTGAGAGAGGATCCGCAGGAGAAACCGCTGCTGAAGAAGATAGTCACCGCCCCATGCGTTGGGACTGGTGGTGCACCATTTGGGGTCCGTGTCGAAAGCGAGGTACGGGGACGCTCCCCACTCGCATCGCTTGAGAAACTCCTCAAGCTCGTCGTCCTTGAGCAGGCCGGCGACGATGTAGGCTCCAGCTGCGAGCAGGCCTGCGATGACGCCGACCCACGGTCCGAGCGTCGAACCGGCTGCGGCGGCTGTATAGAACGTTGCTGCCGCTGCGGTGAACTCCAGGCCCGCTGCGACGTACATGGCGGTGCCATAGTCTTTGTCGCCTTGCCGGAAGGCCTTCTGCGCGGCCTTGATGTCTTTCCATCCGTAGTAGGCGCCAGTAATGCCGCGAACAACCGAGAACGCTCTGGTTGCTTTTAGGACCTCAGTCTGACTGAGCCCAAGGCGTTCAAAGTAGAGTTCCGTGATGTTGACCACGAGGCTGAGTGCGGCGACCCCGAAGTCGGTTCCGGCCGTGAGTTGACCGCGCTCTCCCCACTTGTCCCGAAGAGATTCGAACGCGAGCGCCACATTCAGCCCGTCGAGGATGAAGCTGGCGAGTAGCTTGGCATTGAGAAACTTCGAGTGCCTTCCGAAGTCCTTGAGTTCACCAGCGTCGATCCAGTCCGCGATGAAGTCGACCTTGTTCGGCTCGACGACAAGGACACTTATCTTGTCAATTTTGTTAGGTGAGACCTGGATGTCGACGTCGAGGTATTTCACCGACATGTTGTCGGTTTGGATGATATCTCCCGCGACTCCGATCCCCTTGATGTGCTTTTTCGGGTCGAAAGTCCCGTCTGCGAACCAGGTCCACTCGGGGGTGCCTTGAATCTGCGCGAGCTTGGTCAGAGGCGTCATGACCTCGTTGCTCAGCTTGAGGGCGGTCCAGCTTCGGGTCTTGGCGACCTTGTGGGAGATGAACTGCGCCAGAACGCTCGCGATCGCCTTTGAGCCCCAGCGGAAGCTCTTGAAGTAGTGCACCGGCGGAACGATCGTAGGGAGAATCGTCTGGTTGATGAAGTGGTTTTTCCGCTTCTCGGAATCTTCAACCCATTGGTCGAGGAGAGCCCGACCGGCGAGGCTCTCGTTCAATGCCCTCGTGCACACGCCAAGCCACCGGATGAGCTCGTCCAGGCGAGGGCTTCGGGTGGCGTCCTTCTTCTTTCCAAGGGCGCCGGTGTCGAGACCCTCCGTGGAAAAACCGGCTTGCTGGTACAGCTCGACGAAGGGCGAGGAGAGGACCTCACAGAGCGCGCCGCCAGCTCGTTCTTTCTCCTTGACGAGACGTGTTCGCCGATTCGTTCGCTGCTTGAACTTCGTGTTCATCTTCGAGATGTCGAGCGCTGACTTGTATCGTTTCTTTCCTTCGTCGCTGGCCAGGACGGTGTTCTCGATGAGGTCGAGCAACGCCATCTTCTGGAAGGTGGTGCTCGTCTTAGCGTTCGGTTTTTCAAACTCGGTCTTCAACCGTTCGCAGGCTTCGACATAGTCGAGGCTAAGGTTCTCCGCGACGGTGAACGGGTCGAACCCGACGGCGATCGGCTTGAGTTTGTCGAACTCTGCGAGGTGGGTTGAGTTCTCGGCAAACCACAGCGGCGTTGCCTGATAGGACCACTCTTCGCCATACGAGTCGGTGATGATCAACGGTGATTTTTCGTCGCGCCCCTTTTTCCAGTCCCACAGGGGCCGGATATGCTCCGCGATCTCATCGCGGAACTTCCGTCCCAAGAGGGCGGTCACGGCGGAGGGAAGGCGGAAGGGGGCGATGAGCAGCCTGATCCACAGGGGTTCCTGAAATGAGTCCCCGTCCGTGTCTCCGACTTTCACGACGGAGAACTTTGGGAAGAGGACGGTGTGCTTGGGGTAGCGAGGGGAGGGGTCTCCGCGCTCTTCAATGGGCGCGTAGGGGCGGCCCTTCGTGACCTTGTGGTACCTGCCACGGTCGTCGACGTAGGCCTCCTCGAAGATCTCCCAACCGGTCTTCCGGTCCTGGGTCTCGGCGATGACGTAGACCCAACGTTCCTTCACCGGTTCGACGGCGCCGTTGACGACCGTCGTCTCGGTCATCTCGCCTGCGATCTCCACCTTCGGGGGGCGGTTGTAGAAGTGGGTCCGCCACTGCATCAGCTTCAGTGGCTTGAGTCCGCCGATCGTTGGATCTCCCATTTAGGCCTCCGGGTCCCGTTCGATGCCGTAGCCATCGTCGGCTGGGGTCAGTCCGTCTTCAGCGTCGTCTTCGTCGGCCGGGGTAGGTGCGGACCCGGGGGGCGATGGGGGGGCATCGGGTTCGGTGCACTGCGTTCCCCCCGAGCAGCGGCCCGCGAGGCCGTGCAGGACGACGTCCTCGAAGTACACGCCGTCAAACTCGGTGCCGCCAGCTTCGTCGTACTCGAGGATGAAGCGGGATTCGACGGGGACGTCGGTGAACTCCAGCTGGACGTAGTGGGCCGAGTAGGGGGTCGCCTCTGAGATGTGGAGCTCTTGTTCGAAGGCGCCATCGGTGCTCCGGAGTCGGAACCGGAGTTCGAGGTCTTCGTGCTCGTCGTGGGCGGTGTCGATCAGAAGCCGCGCCGGCGAGGTGAGTGGCCAGGGCTTGATGGCCTCCGCTCGGGCGTCTGCGTCGCAGACCTTGAAGGCGGCTCGGTGGGGAGCGACCGGCGGTTCACCTGGAACCCCGCCGTCTGGAGCCCACACGACCATGGCGACGCCGAGTTTCACGACCCCACAGAGCTCCACGCTCAGCGGCTCACCCAGCTCGATGCCATCGGTGGTGTCGAAGACACGGAAGGTGACGGGCGCGTCATCGGGGAGGGTGGTGAGCGCGGTCAGCAAGAAGCGACCGTTCGTGAGCGCGAGCCAGCGGGGGTCGTAGAAGCTGGGGGTGTAGACGTCCGTCCGACCGTAGACGTGCTCGCGGTACCACATGCAACGGAAGGGCTCGTCATCGACGACGGCGCATGCGCCTGCATCATCGGTCGTGCATGGAGCGCGCTCCGAGTACTCGGGAACGAAGGCGTGGTCGATGAGCGTGAGGCGGCGCTGGGCGAAGTCGTCATCTGTGAGCTGGTTGAACTCCGAGCAGCCTTGGGCGGGATGCGTTGGATGCATGGCCGCTTCGGGGACATGCCCACCGTTGGCGACGACAAACGCCTCGACGAGGGCGGCAGACGTCGTGTCGTCGAGAGCCCCAGGCTCGGGGAACGGGTCGGGGTGCGCGGGCTCGGCGGGGGTGTGGCGGTGGAAGTCGCCGGCTTGGTAGCGGCGCTGGAAGAGCGAAGTGGCTTGCTCGGTGAGATCTCCGGGCTCCCCGTCGATCGGACCGGGATCGCAGCCCAGGACGCGGAGCATGGCCTGCTGGTACTCCAGCGATTCGTATCCGGAGGCGGCGAGCTCGGCCTGGAATGCGTCCACGTCCGCGCGGAGAAGACTGAGGGCGACGGCCGCGCGCCGGTCCGTGAGGCCCTTGTTGTAGTCGTCGTCTCCGGATGCGGTCGCGTGCGCGTAGAGCTGGAAGACCCTGTCGGTCGCGGACACGGTCTCGCCGTGGGGCAGGTGGCGGAAGACGGAGTGCGGCGTTCGAAAGTGCCAGAGGACGGAGAGCGTGGCTGGGAGGGGGAAGCTGGAGTCGTGGGGGAAGCCGCCGCGTCCATCGCCGATGGGGCGGGCGCGACTGGGCCGGATCAGGACGACGCGGTTGTGCGAGCCGACCTGGAGGGGGATCGGGTCGGAGGACTTGAGGCCCTCGCGGGTGTAGTCGAGCGTGTCGATGTGAACCTGGATGTCGGCCACGTGGGAGTGATGATGGGGGCACCCGGGAACGCACGGCAAGCACAGCCAGACTCCAGGGACAGGGGGAACTGCGCGATAGAGAAGGAGCTCCGAGACCCGGCCAGCAGGCCTTCAGCGTCTCAAAACGAGGCGAGACGATTGTTGAGCGCGCGTGGTAGCCCCGATCTCAGCCAGGAGGCCAATGGACGCAGAACTGCACAATGATCTGATCGAGCGGCTCGGGGACTCGGAGCTCTCCGACGAGGCGGTCACGCTGGTGGAGGCGTGCTGGAGCGGGGACGCGGCGATCGACGAGGCGCTGGGGGATGGGGCCCAGGCGAGCGCGAAGCCGTTGCGGCAGAAGCGACCGACGCCGGCGGCGGTGTTCTTGTCTTCGATCGAGGTGCGGGGGTTTCGGGGGATCGCACAGAGCAGCAAGCTTGCGCTCGACCCGGGGCCGGGGCTGACGTTGGTGGTGGGGCGCAACGGTTCGGGGAAGAGCAGCTTTGCGGAGGCGGCGGAGTTTGCGTTGACGTCGGCGTGTTCGCGGTGGTCGGGGAAGAAGTGTGGATTGGCAGAAGGGGTGGCGGAACCTGCATGCCAAGCATGCGCCGATGATCCGGTGCGGGTTGGCGGTGGAGGGCGCGGGGGAGACGACGGTTGTGGTGCGGTGGGAGGAGGGGGCGGAGCTGGATGCGGGGGCTCGCACGGTGGAGCGTCCAGGCGGTGGGAGCGAGGGGATCGAGTGGAGCGCGCTGGGGTGGGAGACGCCGCTGAAGACGCATCGGCCGTTTCTGAGCTACGCGGAGCTTGGGGCGCTGGTGGAGAAGCCGTCGGGGCTGTACGACCAGCTGGAGGGGATCCTGGGGCTGGAGGCGGTGGCCTCGGCGCGCAAGCGGCTGGGGGATCGGCACAAGGCGTTCGCGCGGGAGGTGAAGCAGTGCGACGCGGACCGCAAGCATCTGGTGGCGCAGCTGGGCGGCAGCGAGGATCCGCGGGCGGGGGAGTGCTCGGCGGTGCTGGAGGCGAAGACGCCAGACCTGGACGCGCTGGGGCGGCTGCTGACGGGCGGGTCGCAGGGTGCGGGGGCGGAGGTGATGCGGAGGCTGCAGGGGCTAGCGCAGCTGCGGGGTCCGGATGTGGAGGCGGTGGGGGCGAAGGCGGACGCGGTTCGTCGGGCGTTGGGTGAGCGGACGGCGGCGAAGACGGAGCAGGCGGAGCATGCGTCGGCGCTGGCGGGGGTGATCGACAAGGCGCTGGGGCTTCAGCCGAGCTCGGAGTGTCCGGTGTGTTTGTCGGCGCTGCCGCAGGGGTGGCGCGAGGATGCGCAGCGGCGACTGTCGGAGGCTCGCGCGTTGGCGCAGGCGCTTGCGGAGGCGGAGCGTGGATTGACGGAGGCGGTGGCGGGGCTGCGGGGGTTGGTTCGGGCGGCGCCGGTGGAGCTTTTGGGGTCGGTGCCGGAGGTGGACGTGGAGTCGTTGCGGACGCGGTGGGCGAGCTGGGCCGAGGCGCCGAAGGATCCGGGGGCGTTGGCGGATCATGCGGAGCAGCACGTGCTGGAGCTGGCGGATGCGGTGGCGCTGGTTCGCACGCAGGCGGCGGCGCGGCGGGATGCGTTGGTGGACACGTGGGGTCCGATCGCGGAGGGGCTGGCGGCGTGGCTGGTGCGGGCGCGGGAGGTGGAGCCGAAGCGGGCACGGGTTGCGCAGCTGAAGAAGGCGGAGGGGTGGATGAAGACGGTGGAGGAGTCGCTTCGGGCCCAGCGGTTTGCGCCGATTCAGACGCGGGCGCGGGAGCTGTGGGAGATGCTGCGGCAGAGCAGCAGCGTGTCGCTGGATACGCTGGAGCTGGCGGGGTCGGCGACGCGGCGGCGGGTGGAGCTGGAGGTGAGCGTGGACGAGCGCAAGAGCGTGGCGCTGTCGGTGATGTCGCAAGGCGAGCTCAATGCGCTGGCGCTGAGCTTGTTCTTGCCGCGGATGGAGCAGCCCGGCTCGCCGTTTCGGTTTGTCATGGTGGACGACCCGGTGCAGGCGATGGACCTGGACAAGGTGGACGGGCTGGCGCGCGTGCTGGCCTCGGTCGCGCAGACGCGGCAGGTCGTGGTGTTCACGCACGACAACCGGCTGCCCGAGGCGGTGGAGCGGCTACGGCTGGACGCGCGGGTGGTGGAGGTGCATCGGCGGGCGCACTCGGAGGTGGAGGCGCGGGAGAG
>CAWCWO010000005.1:0-33246 GCA_963799255.1 uncultured Pseudomonadota bacterium
GTCGTAGGTGACCGTGCTGACGTTGCCGAACGGGTCGCGTGAGGCCGTGGCCAAGAAGAAGCGGGCCGGGTCGTGGGTGGCCGTGCCCGAGGGCACCCACAATGCGCCTTCGTCCCGGAGGTATTGCGTTGTTCGGAGCCGCTCGTCCGCCTTCGGGTCGCTGCCAAACACCGCGGAGAACTGCGCTTGGGTGAAGGCGACCGACTGCGAGGAGTGGACCAGGCCTGTGACGCCGATGCCCTTGGGCGACCCTTGCGGGGCAAACGTCTCCCCGTCGTGCCCGAACGCGACGGTGACCGTGTCGTCATAGAAGTGCGTGCGCGAGTGCCCGAGCAGCGTCCCGCCGCTCATGCCCTGCAGGGCTCCGATCGAAAACGGCGCGGTGGAATCGCCCGCCTGGCCAGACACCGCGAAGCTCTTCGTCTCCGCGACGACGCCGACGCGGTGGTGATCCGGAGCGTCGATGTTGAACACCGTCACCGCCTCGGTGCGGACCACCTCCGTGCGCAGCTGAGGATCATCGCTGGGGGCCGCAGAGTCGGCCGCGCCGCGGGGCGGGTGGGCTCGGGAGGCAGGGTGATCGGGGCCGCGGCCGTGGGGTCGTCGATCTTCCCCGTCTGGGCGGACACGTCCAGGGTGCGGTCCATCGCGGAGACCCACGCCTCGTACTCGGGCGCTCCGTCTGAGAGGAGCGGGCCCGGCACGGCTGGCGCCACGCCGTTGTCGAAGAAGAACAGCTCGACCCGGCGGTTGGCGGGCTCGTCGGTGTCGTCGGGCGTGGCGACTTGCCGAAGTGCTCGCCGGCTCCGACCACGTGCACCGTCACCCAGGCGGCAAGGACGTGCCGTCCAGCGCCTTAGCCTCGAATCAGCAGCGCGCGCTGTGCCCGATCGAGCGGACCCGAGAAACCGTGCGCGTCCTGAAAGGCACCGACGTCGTGTTTGACGTCTGGACGCGGTTCGGCCATCGAGCGGATCGCAGGCTATCACCTGCCCACACGGCCTGACCATCGGTACCTCGGCCGAAGGGACAGGGTGCTGCCCCTCGGTGGTCTCTGCGCTTCTGCGCTGGCATCGAACTCACCGAGACTTGCGACGCCGTGGCCTTGCCTCCGATCAAGTTGAGTCTCGATGGCGAGGAGATTCATCTCGTAGCCAAGCGTGAACTCGACCGCTGGGGGGGCTATCTCCATGCCCGCCGCGCAGCGTTCGAGCTGGTTTGCCCGGACAACATCCGGGCGATTCGGCACGCGTTGATGTGCACGCCTTCGGTCGATACCGAGGGGGTTTTGTCGAGCTACGCAAGCAACTTGAAGACGGCGCGGCGTCGTTCTTTGAGATCCCGCCGCCGCAGGTCCCGTTCGAGGCCGCGGAGGCGATTGATATCTTCGACCTGATCCCCGGTCGTGGCATCGACGGTGGCGACCTCCGCCCCGATGGGAACCCGGGGCTGCATTGGATCGAAGTTCATCTGCGTCTCGGCCAAGGGCGAGTCGTTCGCGGGCGCTCGGGCTGGATCGTCTTCCGGAAGGGCGCTCCGAGTTCGTCACCCTGGATGCGCGGTCATCCGTGCGGTTTGACGACCTGACCGACGATGGAACCGCGCACTTCGAGCTGTCCGGGGACGCTGTGGCTCGCGGAACTCTCCCGATCCCTACGGGCACTCGGTACGAACTCGGCAGCGCCATAGGCCTGCCAACACGACGACAACACGTGCTGATCGTGCACCCGAATCCGGGCGCGTTCGTCTCTGTCGAGCTGTTTGTCGAACAGGACCCCGTGCTTTCGGGGCAGTACACGCTCACGACCAAGAACGGGGAGCATGCCGGGGCGCTCGAAGGTGAGCTCGTGCGCGACGATGGCTTCGTGATTCCATCGGCGGCGAGCTTTGCGTTCGAGCAGGTCATCCTGCCACCGCGAGTCGAGGAGGGCGACCAGCATGAGGACGAAGCCGGCGACACCGACACGCAAAACCCGATCGTACCCGTGCCGACGGGAACCGATCCTTCCACCCAAGAGCCGTTCGAAGGTCCGGTCCCGGCAGACTCGATTCGCATCACGTTGAGGCTCGACGACGGCACGCCTCTGCCCGGCACGATCGAGTTGTCCCACGCGCGAACCGAGGCGCAGGAGGGCAACCAAGCCGAGTTCTCGGGGGTGCAGGGCGAGGCGACGGTCGTGCTGCGCGGGTTGAGGTTGCCCTCCTGAGACGACGGGGATCACGACCGCGAGCTGCCACGAGAAAGCCCCGCTCGTGCAGACACGAACGGGGCTTGGATGGACGAGCGTTCCGGCTAGTAGCGGTCGCGACCGCCGCCGCCGCCACCGCCACCGCCGCCGTAGCCACCGCCACCACCACCGCCGCCGTCGCCACCACCGCCGCCGCCTCGACCACCGCGTCCGCCACCGCCACCACCGCCGCCGCCACCACCACCGCCGGTGCGCTCGGTCGCTTCATTGACGCGGATCTCTCGGCCATCAAGCGAGCTGCCGTCGAGCTCTTGCATGGCGGTTTTGGCCGCTGCGGACTCCGACATGGTCACGAACCCAAATCCACGCGACCGTCCGGTCTCGCGATCGAGGATTACCTTCGCTTCCTTCACTTGTCCGAACTGACCGAAAGCGTTCGAAAGGCTCTCGTCGTTCGTGTCCCAGCTCAGGCCGCCCACAAAAAGTTTCTCTGTCATCGATTCTCTTCTTCGTTGCGCGGCTTGTGCCACGCATCTTGGTTCCCGGACACCGACCCCACGCACTTCGTGGACGCCGGTCCGGAACGATGCAAGTACCCCGATTCCCGACCCGGCGCCCGTGCGAACAACGTGGGCCAAGTCACAGGGTTGAGCCGCACGAGGGGCAACTACAGGTTTTTCGAGTCGCCCAGGGGCGCGAACAAGTCGTCCACATCGCTCGCCGTGAGCTCGAATCCCTCGTCGTCCTTCGCCAACAGCCCGTCCGCGAGGGCCTGCTTGTGCCGCTGCAGCGCGACCATGCGCTCCTCCACGCTGCCGTTGACGATCAGGTTGTAGACGAACACGGGCCGCTTCTGGCCGATGCGATACGCACGGTCGGTGGCCTGCGCCTGCGCGGCCGGGTTCCACCACGGATCGAAGTGAATGACGGTGTCTGCAGCGACGAGGTTGAGCCCGGTCCCGGCCGCCTTGAGGCTGAGCAAGAACACCTTGGCGTGGCCAGCCTGAAACTCATCGACCTGCGCCTGACGGTCGGTCGTGGCGCCCGTGATCACGACGAACGGGATGCCGCGCTTGCGAAGCTCGTCCCCGATGAGCGAGAGCATCCGGGTGAACTGGGAGAACACCAGCACCTGGCGGCCCTGGGCAAGCATGTCCGGCAGCATCTCGAACAACGCATCGAACTTGCCCGACTGCTCGATCTCGTGGGCCGAACGCAAGCGCACCAGCCGCGGGTCGCAACACACCTGCCGCAGCTTCATCAGCGCCCCAAGGATGTCGATCGTCGAGGCTGCGATGCCCTTCTTCTTGACGACCTTTCGCACCAGCGCATGCCCGGCGATGCGGATCGACTCGTAGAGGTCGCGTTGCTTCCCCTTGAGCTCGACCGGCCGCGTCATGATCGTCTTGGGCGGGAGGTCGGTGGCGACCTCGGTCTTGAGTCGTCGAAGGATGAACGGCGCAACCCGGCGCCGGAGCGTGTCCATCCGGTCGGTGTTGCCCTGCTTTTCGATCGGTACCCGGAACGCGGTGCGAAACTGGGACGCCGCGCCCAGCAACCCGGGCATCGCGAAGTCGAACAATGCCCAAAGCTCGTCGAGGTTGTTCTCGACCGGCGTACCCGACAGCGCGATTCGGAACTGCGCGTCCACGGCCTTGACCGCGGCATGAGCCTGCGACCGGGCGTTCTTGATCGTCTGGGCCTCGTCGAGGATGACCATGTAGAAGGACTGCGATCCGAACACATCGCTGTCCCGCATCAGCAGGCCATACGTGGTGATCACCACGTCGCTGAACTTCACGTTGCGCACCACATGACGACGGCGGCTGCCGTAGTGCACGTGAACTTCGAGCGAGGGCGCGAACTTGGCGATCTCTCGAGCCCAGTTTCCCACCAGGGAGGTTGGCGCGACCACGAGCACCGGCTCATGCATGCGCCCCGACTCCTTCTCCTTGAGGATGTGGGTGATCGTCTGGAGCGTCTTGCCCAGCCCCATGTCGTCCGCAAGGATCGCACCCGCCCCGTGTTCGCGGAGGTTCTGAAGGAAGGCGAGGCCCTCCATCTGGTATGGGCGCAGCGTGGCCTGAAGCCCGAGCGGAACCTCGACCGGCGGAGGGACGTTGCGCGGCACCTTCATGCGAACGCGCTCGGTGTCGCCCGACCAGTTCAAGCTATCGTCCTCGAACGCGCTTTGCAGCTCGTCGAGGATGTCGGGAGCCAGCTCCGGAACCCGGAGTCCGCCTCCAGGCCCAGTGCCCTCGATCTCGTAGAGTTCCGACAGTACGCGCACCACGGCCTGAATACGGCCGGGGGGAACGGCAAGGTACCGCTTGCCGCCCAGTGGCAGCGCCATCTGACGCTGCCGAGGCGTTTGAAGAAGCGCCTGCATACCGCGGGTCTCGATGAGATCGAGGAGCACGGGCAAGAGATCAACTTGCTCGCCGTCGACTTCGACGCCGAGCTCAAGCTCGAACCACCCACGCTCTTCGCCTCCGTCTACAGCGGTCTCATCGGAGCCCGCCTCGGCGGTGACGGAAGCATACCAACGGGCGTCGCTCACCACGTGGCAGGGGTAGTCCTTGTCGATGTCCACTTCCCAGCCCAAAGCCCGAAGCTTCGGCACAACGGTCGTGGAAAACGCGGCGAGCGCATCCGCATCGCCATCCAGGCTCACCGCATAGTCGGCCGTGGCACCCGGCAGCAGCGCGATGTCTTGGAGTTCGGCCAGCTCGACGGCGCCAAAGCTCTCGAGCACGCGTCGGCACTCGGATTCTCCGCGTCCGTCGCGAAAGCACTCTTCGAGCGTTAGCGGACGTCCGGCCTCAATTTCGAGACCGGAGTAGTTGAAGCGAAGATCGATCACCGCACTCTCAACCTCACGGAAGTCTTCACCGAAGCCTTCCGATTGGTCGATAAGCAGGGTCTCGCTTCGCAGCCTCAAGCACGGGACAAACGCTCGCACCGAGGCAGCAGCCGAAGCAAACTGCATGGGCCGCCATTATGGTCAAAGCGAGATCGCTGTCTAGCCTTTCGCGCGGATTCATTTTCTTTTTCTCAAGGCGACCCGATCAATCTGATCAGGTGGTTGTGTGTGCGATCGGTTTGATCGATGCGGGCTCGATCCGATGCGCCCTTGCGGTGATCCAGACGGGCTCGTTTCGCCCGCTTCGATCGGCGACGTCGATGCGGGAGGGTGTCTCCGCGGCCGGAAGCCTCAGCCCAGCATCGGCCTCGACCGGCGTCCGGGGCGTCAAAACCCCCGGCGGCCGGGGATGCCAAGGCTTTGATCCGCGCGCCAACCCGCGTTCGAGTGTTTGCGGGAGCCCTGCGACGCGCCGCGGGTCCCGTTTGGCCCGCACCCAAGATACAAGCCTCGGCAAACCCGGTATTGTGTTGGGGTTGTGGTTGCATCGAAGCCTCGGGGCCTCTTCACCTTGTTCGCCCTGCTGGCCCTTGCATTGCCCGCGACCGTAAGCGCCCGGCCCACGCGCGTGCAGAACCCGAGCGTCAACCCCTCGCCGGGCGCGGTGGTGATCGACCTGGGCGCACCCAAAGCAGCGCCGACCAAGCCAGCGCCTTCGCTCAACGCCCTGGACGCGTACGCGACCGATACGCACCCCGAGGCACCGCTCTCGCTCGCCGAACCCCACGCCTTGGGCAACGGCTTGGTCCAGATCGGATCGATGGTCGTGCCGCAGGAGATGCTCGACGGCGCGGACATGGTTCCCAACGCGGCCAGCACGATCGGCGCGCAGGTAGGGCCGCTGGCGGGTGGCGGAGGGGCTCCGGACATCAACGAAATCTGCGCGTTCCCGGAGGAGGTTCCGCCGGGCATCTACGACTACGACGCGCGTCCTGGAGGCGAGACCCCGCGCCACGCGACCGTCTACCTCAACTACGTCGGAGCCACGATGTCGAGCAGCGGCGAGAACGCGGCCGAAGACCTCTCCCGCATCGCGCGAACCGGGCACCCCTACCCGGTGTACTCGGGCGGCGAGATGCGAGCCATCGCAGCCGCCCAAGCCGTCGCCGCCGACTTCGAAGACTGGGCCGTTCGCATCGTCTATGAAGTGCGTCCGCCGAAGGTGCTGCCATACACGATGGTGATGATGGGCGGCCACTACTCGGACACCACCGCCGGACCCAGCGGGGGCGTCGCACCGCTGGACTGTGAGGACTTCGGTCAGCGCAACGTCTGCTACATGTTCCTGCCCGGATCCCCTGCGGTGCAGCAAGCCAACGTCGCGAGCCAAGAGATCGGGCACACGCTCGGCCTGGGCCACACCAACGCGTCGGACTCCGTGATGGCCTCGGGCTATGCCCCCACGCAAGGCGGGGACCTGGGCTTCAACGACAGCTGCGCAGACACGATCGCCGTCTCGGGACAAGGCGCAGCGTGCATCGGGGTCAACCGCTGCCACTGCGGCGTGCCCGATGCCCAACACGACAAGAACACCCTCTTCGCCACGTTTGCCCCGCGCGGCCCGGACCTGGTCGAACCCACGATCGAGATCACCAGCCCCGAAGACGGCCTCAACTACGAGCCCGGGCAGGACGTCATCATCCAGGTCGACCCGTGGGATGACTTCGGCGGGTATGGCTGGCAGCTGACGCTTGAGGACGCGCAGACCGGGGAAGAACTCGCGATGGCCGTCGACTACGACCGTGCGCTGGAGTTCAAACTGACCGGTCTCCCCGACGGCGAGTACCGGGCCATCGCGATGGTTCAAGACCACGCCGACCACACCACCACCGACGAGATCGTGTTCACCGTGGGCAACGTTGCGGCGGGCTCCACCGGCGGCGATGAAAGCGGCGGCGACAGCAGTGGGGACGGCGCAAGCTCGGGGGCCACGGATGGTGCGAGCAGTGGGGGCGCCCCCGACACCTCCGAAGACATGACGGGCGGCGCAGACACCGACGGAAACAGCGCGGGCCAAGGCGGCGAGGCTGGCGACGACGGGTGCGGATGCCGTCACAGCGGCCCAGGCAGGGGCACAGCGCTGCTCCTCGTGCCGCTGGTCCTGCTTGGACTGCGACGCCGCAACTCTTCGTCCGCGGTCGGATCGTCGCGCAGATCCGGTGTCTAATCGGGCATGAGATTTGCTCCCCGCCTTCATGCGACCCGAGGCATCACGCTCGTCGCGCTCTCCTTCGGGACCGCAGGTTTTGCCAGCGCCTGCGGCGGAGGATCGGGCGACGCCGACACGGACACAGCAGGACCCGGCACGCTCACCCTTGTCACGCAGGGCACCGAGACCGACTCCGACGCCGGCACCACGGACGCAACGACCTCGGGCGTCGACACCGGGGGTTCCACCGCCGGGGCGTGCGACCCAAGCCAGGTCTGCGGCGAAGCGTGCTGCGAGGCGGACGAGGCGTGCGACGACAACGGGGTCTGTCGCCTCGACTGCGGCACCGACGATCCTTGCGGTGACCTGTGTTGCGACGCAGCCGGCGGCGAGCTGTGTTACGTGGGCCAGTGCATCGTCCCGGGGGCCGTGTGCTCGGCAGCAGCGTGCGCGACCCAGGTCGGATCCGAGTGCGGAGATGGTGAGGTCTGCGACCCGCAACTCGGCCAATGCGTGCCCGACTTCTCCGACCCCAGCTGCGCGTTCGAGCCCGAAGTCGGGGTGTTCGACCCGGTCCCGCGGTTCAGCTGGGGCGTGAGGCAAGAGCGTGCGTGTGACCTCGGCTGTCAGACGGAGGAGGTGTGCAACGTCGCCAGCGGATTGTGCGAGCCGACGTGGCCACACATCGAGGTTGCGAAGGACGACTTCCCGGAGTTTCACCAGTGCGTGATGACGCCGCAGGTCGCCGACCTCGATGGCGACTGCGTGCCCGAGATCATCTTCAACACCTATCAAAACTCCGCGTATACGGGCAACGGCATCCTGCGCGCGATCCGGGGCGACACGGGCCAGCCGCTGTGGACCCTCGGCGACGAGGCCTACCGCACCGACCCCGGCTCGCACCCCGCCATCGGTGACATCAACGGCGACGGCATCCCCGAGGTCATCACCGAAGCCACGTCCAACGCGCTCATCGCCGTCCGCGGAGATACCGGCGCGGTGCTCTGGATGTCCGAGAACCACAACAACGGCGGCGTCTCGGGGGCCCCCTCGATCGCCAACTTCGACAACGCTGGCAACCCTGAGATTGCCTTCGGGCACACGCTCTACGACGCGAACGGCGTGATCCTGTTCGAAGCGCCCGCCTCCGACGCGACGGGAACCAACGGCATCGGCCCCATCTCCTGCGTCGCCGACCTCACCGGCGACGGCCGGCCCGAGCTGATCGCGGGCGCCACCGTGTACACCTTCACCGGCACCGTCGGCGTCGACTTTGCCGCCACCACCCTTTGGCAAGGGACGCCGGCCGATGGCTACTGCGGAATCGCGGACTTCGACGGCGATGGTATGCCCGAGGTCGTCACCGTTCGCAGCAATGCGATCACCATCTTCAACGGACAAAGCGGCGCCACCATGGCGTCGGCCACCATCCCGGGCGGTGGCGCAGGCGGACCGCCCAACATCGCCGACTTCGACGGCGACGGCATCCCCGACATCGGCACGGCGGGCGGCAACAACTACGTCGTCGTCCAGTGGAACGGGACCGAGGCCCTCGAAGAGTTGTGGAACGCCGAGACCCGAGACGGCAGCTCCCAGCGCACCGGGTCCTCCGTGTTTGACTTCGACGGCGACGGTCGTTCTGAGGTGATCTACGCCGACGAGTGGTACTTGCGGATCTATCCGGGGACCGAACCCGACTGCCCAGGAGGACCCAACTGCGACGGGGTCATGACCGACGAGGAGATCCTCTTCATCGACATCAACTCGTCGCGAACCCGCTCCGAAAACCCGGTCGTCGCGGACGTGGACGGGGACTTCAAGGCCGAGATCATCGTCAGCACCAACAACGAGTCCGGCCAAGGCGCGATCGGGGACGCGGGGATCGAGGTCTTCGAGGACCGACTCGACAACTGGGTTGGCACGCTGCCGATCTGGAACCAGCACAGCTATCACGTCACCAACGTGCGGGCGGACGGCAGCATCCCGGACACCGAAGAGCCCAACTGGAGCACGCCGGTCGGCAACCCCTACAACAGCTACCGGCGAAACGGCCAAGGCTCGCTCGAGGCCTTGTGCGCGCCGGATCTGACGGCTGCCGATCTCAGCCTTGACCAGTTCAGCTGCACCGAGACCGAGCTCGACCTTTCGGTGAAGATCATCAACCAGGGCTGCCTGGGCGTGGGTCCGGGTGTGAACGTCTCGCTGTACGAGGACGGGGCGCTGCTGCAGACGTTTGTCACCGATGCGGCGATTCCCGCCGGGGGTACGCTGACGCTCGAGCTTCCGATCGCTCCGCCCGCGGACCCTCCGTACGCCTTCACCGTGGTCGTTGACGACGACGGCATGAGCATGGGCGCGTTCAACGAGTGCATCGAGGACAACAACGGCACCGACCCCGTCGAGGGCTGTAGCCCGATCGGGTAGAAGGACACCGGGCCGCGGCCCGCTATAGTGCTCGCACCACGATGTCGGATGCACTGCGCGGATACTTCCGAGATCGCGACCTCGGGCTCCTTCGTGACCACGTCGCGCTGCGCGGTGATTTTCCGGGCAAGCCCGGGGTTCAGCTGCAGGGCCACGTGGCCGCGACGGATCGTGGAACGTACCTCGTCGGTGCCACGGACGACCTGGTGCACACGCATCTCGACCTCGGCGTCGCGACCGACCTGCGCTACCGCCCGGCGTTGCTCGGGGACACCCTCGAGGTCGCGGGAGCTTCGTTGTCGGTTCCGACCGGGCAAGGGCAGCGGGTGTTGGACGCCATCGCCACCGGCCGGATCCTCGCCACCGGTTCGCCACCGCCATCGCTGACACCGCTCGCCTCGTCGTTCTGCGACTCCATGCGGGTTGCGGAGCATACGTGGCTCTCGATGTGGCTTGAGCCCGACGAGCCGCTGTTGGCGTGGCTGCACACCGACGAGACGCGCGCCTTGAGCTCGACGGTGATGGGGGATACGAGCGCCCCGCTGCGGTACATCCTCACCGACCGCCGCCACGCGCTCTTCGGCATGTCCCCCATCGGGGACCTGATTCTCGAAACGCTGCCGTGGTCCGCGCTGGTCGTTGACCGATCCGTCGTGCGCGGAGGCGTCGTCACAGCTCCGGCAACCTGGAAGACCACACGCAGCAATGTTGGCGCATATCAGGCCCTGTGCGCGGTGCCTGGGATGTCTCCCACCCTCGCCGCACGCGAGGTCGCACGCCTGCTGTGGCGGCACGAAAAGCGCAGCGCGGATGACCAGCAGCGGGCTCGAGCGCTGCTGAGCGCCCTGCCCAACGATGCCTTGTCGACGCTCAGCCTTGAGTGGGTCCTGGCGCCTCCGGAGCAGCGCCCAGCCGGGTTGTCCGAGGCGACAAACGCCGCGCTGCATGCGTTGCAATCGCAGCCCAACGCCGGCGAGACCCTCGCGCAGTGGTCCGCGGACTGGGCGCTCGCCCGCGCGGACCAGCGGGCTCTGCTTGCAGCGCTGAGGACGATCAACGGACCGCACGCTGCCCTGGCGACGGAGCTCCATGCCCGCCTGCATGCGACCGCTCCCCTCGACGAGCAGAGCATCGCGACCGACCACGCGCTGGCGGAGCACTTGCTCGAGGTCGGGGAGCGCCAGCGCGCAGCCGCGGTGCTTCGGGAAACCCTTGAGCGCTTCCCCAGTGCTGAGGTGTATGAGCTTGTCGCGCCACAGCGCGAAGACACGCGAGCGGACACGCAGGATGAGCAGGCCGCGCTTCTGGGTCGCCACGCGAGGGTGGCCACATTGGAGATCCTGGTGACCGCAACCACGGGAGCCGACAAGACGGCGTCGCTGCGTGAGCTGGCCGCGCTGCAGCCCCTGCAGCCCCTACGGTTCGCGGACCTGGCCGAACATCTCGACCGCGAGCCAGAGCCCACCGATCCCGACCTGGGTGCGCGCGCAAAGGCGGTCGCGCGGCTGCTGGCGGACCCCGACGCCTTCTCGGAGGATGAAGCGCCGCCGCCGGTGCCCCATGTCCGCGGGCTGCGGACGGAGCTGATCGAAGAAACACTGCGGCATCGCGAAGCCCGGGACGGCGGCGTGATGGGCAGGCTGCAGTCGATGCTCGCCAAGGTCTCCGCCCCAGACGGCTCTGCGGTCAAAGCCTACTGCGAGCGGGTGCAGTACAAAGCCCACGAAGATCTCGAGGCCGCCATGACCGCGGCGGCGACGGTGCTCGGTGTCCCCACCATGCTCTCGTACCTCTCGCGCGGAGACAAATCGATCGGGATGCGCGCGTACGAGGGCGACGTGCCGTTCCTCGTTGTGGGTGGCGATCACCTCGATCCCAAGGCCGACGCATACCTGCCCCCCGCCGCGCTTCACTTCGCTGTGGGTGCCGAGCTCACGCACCTGCGCCTGGCCCACTCCCGCGTGACCTCTGCCGAGGTCTGGGCCGGCGGGCTCGAGCTCGGCGTGGAGGGCCTGGGGGTGATGTTCGCCGCCACGCCACTGATCAAGAAGGTCTACAGCACCACGCTTGGAAAAGTCGTGAGCACGCTGGGAGGACCCATGGTCGACAGGGTGCGCGGCAACCTGAAGGCGAACAAGAAGCAGTCGCGAGGCTCGCTTTCCCATGACAACAGCGAGCTTGTCGCCGCACACCGCGTGATGCAGTTCACCGCGGACCGAGCGGGGCTGCTGCTGGCCGGCTCGCCCACGGCGGCGATTCGGGCGATGTTCGCAGGACACCCCGCCAACCTTGCCAAGTGGGCCTTGGTGCGGCGCCACCCCCTGGTCGACGTGCTCGTTCGCGGCGAGGAAGACTCGAAGCGCGATCAGATGCTCGCCGTACGGGTGGCCGCGATGCTTGCGTTCTTCGTGTCGCCGGACTTCGCGACGCTGCGGCAAGCGATCCGAGTTGGGGATGCGGCGACCCAGCGTTGAGGTTCAGGGCACGATCTCACGAACGCATCCGCGGGCGGGCTATCCCGCCGCGATACCGCGCCGGACGTGCGCGAGCGGTGCTGTGTCATCGAAGTCGAGCACCTCGTCGTCCACGCGGACGATCCCCAGCTCCGCCCACAAACGATCGAGGTCGACGTCACCGGGAGCTTTGGCCATGCGCTCGTACAGCGCAGACACCACCTGGGTGCCCGTCCCTTGGTCCGCGGCCCTGCACACCTGCTGGGGCTCCCACATCTCACGCGCATTCCCGCCGATCGACGCAACGTAGCGGAGCACGTCGTCCAACGACCGGGCGTTGTCGGTCTGCGCCCGAAGCTCGACATCCGCCACCATCCAAAACAGTGCGCCTCCCCAATAGGTCCGGCCCCAAGTGTGGGTCTTCTCCAGGCCGCGGTCCCCGGCCCGAGGTCGCCCGTGATGCATGGAACCGCTGAGCCGGGACCACATGTCTTGCTCGGTGATGTTGTCCGCCCGAATGCGGACGATCTTTTCGACGTAGGTCGACAGTCCCTCTTGCATCCACCGATGGGTGTTGTCGAGGTCGGGGAAGGTCGCGTGCAGCATCTCGTGCACCATCACCCAGTCGCGCTCGAACGAGCGCGCTCGCGTGCCCCGCCCGCAGTTCACCCGGATCCACCGTCCCTGGCGGTGGCTGCCAAAGCCGACGCCACCCCGACCGCGCGGAACGATCGTCACCTCGAGGCTCGGCACCGGGAACGTGCCCTGGTAGTAGTCGGCGATCATCTGGGCGCTGCGTTGGACCCAGGCTTCGTAGGACGCACGAGGTGGCCCATAGGGATCACCATCGAAGACGACGTCGAACGCGCAGCCGCCAACGACCATCGCGCCAGGCTGTTGTGGGGCGGCCGGGGTTTGGGGGTTTGCGGCGTCAACCGTGACCGCGGAGGACCCCGCTGCCCCGCAGCTGGCAAGCGCGCTCGCAACCGTCCCCAGAACAAAGCCGCGCCGATCCATCCCAGAGAGTATCGCCCGCTAGCGCGATGCGGCTACGCCCAGGCGCAACGTTGGGGGCCTCGTGTGGGGGACATCAGCCCCTGGAAAACCGACGCGACGCTGCCGACCACAACGTGACACGTAGTGCCAAAAACGGGTTAGCGTGACGTCATGCGGTGGACAAGCTGCGGTGTCTTCGTGATGTGCATGGCCTGCGGGTCTCCTGGAGATGCTGCGAGCGCGGGCGACACCGACGGGGGCACGTCGAGCACGACGCCCCCGATCTCAACAAGCGGCCCGCCCCTGACCTCTGGGGGCACATCCACCGGCGGTGTCGACGACACGGGCCCAGGGGACGAGACAACTGGCGGTTCGACCGGCGACTCGGGACCGCTCGACACCGCGCAGTGCTCCTTCGATCCACCGGCACCCATGCCCGAAGTCCAGCCGCCCGCAACCGGTGGGGAGACGTACACCCTCGTTGCCGGAGACTGGGGCGTCGCGACCAACGGGACCGACGCGCTGGGAACCACGCAGGGACTGCAAGAGGCGATCGATTGGGCCCACACCGAGGGCTTCGGACACTTCGTGGTGCCCGCCGGCGACTACCTCGTGGGCCGTGAAGGCAACGACATCTACTGGGCTGGGATCACCGTGCCCTCAAACATGGTCTTCGAGCTGCAAGACGGTGCGACGCTCACCATGGACACGAACGACCGCTGGAACTACTGCGTCATCGCGGTCCGCGGCGAGGAGGACGTCGTCCTTCGAGGGGGAACGATCGTCGGCGACCGAGAGACGCACATCTACGAGGGCGGTGGCGCCCACGATGAGGGCCACGCGATCTGTATCGAAGGCAACTCCGAGCGGGTGTTGGTCGAGGACATGGTCCTACGCGACGTCACCGGCGACGGCGTGCTGATCGTGGGCTCGGGCGAGCCAGGCAACTCATGCTTCGACATCACCATTCGAGGCAACGAGATCGCGAGCAATCGTCGGCAAGGGGTTTCGATCGTCGGAGGCGTCCGGGTGCTGATCGAGGGCAACGAGATCCATCACATCAACGGCACGAGCCCGCAGTTTGGGGTCGACGTGGAGAGCCTGTCTTTCCGCAGCGCGGACATCCTGATCCGCGACAACAACTTCCACGAGAATGCCGGCGGCGACCTGGTCAACACCGACGGCACCAACCTGTGGTTTATCGACAACATCTGCGACCAGACGGGGTTGACCGAGCCTCAAACGGACGGACCGATCGTGCACTGGGGACGGTCCGACAACGTGATCCGGCGCAACACGATCACGGTCACGGTGGGCAGCTCGAACGGTCGCTGGGGCCTGATCGGCTACTCCCAAGACGACCCCGAGCGCCCCGGACGAGGCACCCGCGGCGGCAACACGGCCCCAAACTACTTCGAGGACAACGTGTTCATCGACGCCGGACTGCACATGGCCAGGACCGAGTCCTTCGTCGTTCGAGGAAACAGCCTCACCGGCTTTGGCATCTTGGGCTCGCGCATCGACTGCTTGCGACTTGAGGACAACGAGGTGGGCGGCGAGGTCGGCGAGCCCTACAAGTTCCGCGAGGTTTCCGGCGAGGAGACACACGACAATCGCTTCGCAGGCGAGGTCGTGCGTTTCTTGATGGGCGACGACGCCCCCTACACCAACTCCCCTCCACATCTCTGGTGAGCCATGACCGTCTTCAGCACTCGAATCTTGCTCGTTGTCTCTTTGGCTGGCGTCGGTTGTGACGTGGGTGGAGTCGAGACCGGCGGCGTGCTCACGCAGCGCTCGTTGGGCTCGGTACCCGATCCTGTTCCTGGTGGGGATCCGTGTCCGTCCGAGGGCGGCACGATGAAACGCCTGCCTGAAGGGTTCTGCATCGATGTCAACGAGGTGACTCGGGGCGCGTACTTCGCATGGCTGGCCGGAGCGCCAACGCAGCAGCCGCGCTCGTGCGAAGACAACGTCTACGAGCCCTCGTGTCAGACCACCGGAGCCTGGGGACTCGACCGCTTCTTGGAGCGCCCCGTGGGATGCGTGGACTTCTGCGACGCGCGCGGCTTCTGTGAAGCCCACGACAAGCGCCTGTGCGGCGCGATCGGAGGCGGGCCGACGGCGGTGGACGACTACGACGACGCGCAGATCGACGAGTGGTTTGCCGCATGCTCTGCGGGCGGCCAGTTCGCGTACCCCTACGGTGAGGAGCAGGCAGCACATGTCTGCTGGGACTCCCCAGAGGAGGGCTGGGCACAGATCGAGGTCGCGACGCATCCCGGCTGCCAGTCGCCCGACGCGGCGTACGCAGAGGTGTTCGACCTGGGCGGCAACGCGCTGGAGTGGGTCGATTCGTGCGACGAGCAAGGGTGCCGCGTTCGGGGCGGCAGCTACAACCACTCGGGCATCGGGATGAAGTGCGCGATGGGAGAGCGGCTGCGGATCCCGCCGGGAGAAGACCGCTACTCGGCGGTCGGCTTCCGCTGCTGCGCCGATTAAAGTCGCCGGGCCGGCCGTGGGTGGTGTCGTCACGCACATCCGTGCCCGCGAAGGTGGGGGTCGGTTTGGGGTAGCCTGCGCGACCATGAGCGCTGCTGCCCGAGTCCGATCCGCCTACTCCCCCTCGGGAGCCCTCTTGCTCGGCGCGCTGCTGTGCGTCGCGACTGCGCCCGGCTGCGGCGACGATGGCAGCCCCACCTTGACCGGCACGGATGGAAGCAGCGGCACCGCGACCGACGACCCGTCGAGCACAAGTGGCGTCACAAGCAGCACCACCGGGACCGCGTCGGCCGAAGGCAGCACGACGTCCACGTCCGACACGACGAGCTCCTCCAGCACAGCAGACTCCACGACCGGCGACACCACGGGGTCCGGCACCACCGAGGTCGATTCGAGCTCAAGCTCAAGCTCAAGCTCAAGTGATTCGACCGGAGCCAGCGCGGTCGACGTTCCGTTCACCGTCCACGACCCGAGCACTCTCGAGCTGACCGCGCGCGTGCCCACCGGATGGACCGTGGTGAGCACCGCCGAACAATGGGCATCGTTCACCGACGCGCCGGTGCCCGCGGGCGTCACATTCCCGGCGCAGTGGGTGCTGTTCGGATCCCGCGGCCCGCAGCCCTACCCCGGCCACGCGCTCTCCGTGGATGCGCTCTCCTGGCAAGGCGACACCCTGAGCGTCTCGGGCGACCAAGTCGAGCCTGCCGACGACTGCGAGACCTACGCGTTCATCTGGCCCGCCGACACCCTGCTCTCGTTCGACGCCCTGGACGGCAAGGTCGAAGCCGTCGACGACCAGACCGCTGTCCTCGAAGCCTCGTGCGCGGGCGGAGCTGCCGACACGATGGCGTGCGACCTCGACTCGCCCTGTGCCACGGGTCTTCTGTGCGCGGGCATCATTCGCAGCACGGTCTTGGCGAACAACCCAGGCGGGCTGTGCTTGCCCACCGCCAACCGCGGCACGTTCACCGGCCCAGAGGTGAGCATTCCAGCCGACGGCGCGCTCGCCGAGATCACCACGAACGTCGCGGGCCTCACCACCGTCGACATGGACGTGACCATCCTGCTTGTGCACGACCACCCCGCGCCCGAAGAGCTGGTGATCACCCTGCAAAACCCCAGCGGCAATGAGGTCTCCGTCTCCAACCTGCAGAGCACCCCTCTGCACCCCGGCGGCATCCCCATCGTGCCCACCGGGTTCTCGGGTGATGAGTCCGTGAACGGGACGTGGACGCTGAGCGTTCAGGACACGGTGGAGAATGCGAACAGCGGGTCGGTGCAGAGCTGGGAGCTGGAGATCATGAGTCGCCTCGACTGAGCGGCTTCAACCCATGGTCCATCGCACTCGATACAGGATGCGACCCTGGTCAAGCCCGGAGCTGTCGGTCTCAATCGACGGTGTTGCCCCGTACCCGAGCACGATTCCCCGGATGGAGCCCTCCATGGACACGACCATCCTGGGGATCCGGTAGCTTGGGGGCAGCCCGAGGGTCTCGATCTCAAGCCCGTCCGACCAGGGGCGGGTCGTCACCTCCCCGATGCCCCGCGTCATCACTCGCCACCCGTGGCCCAACCACTTCAGCTGACCGAAAGGGGTGAAGCCGAAGATGCGTTGCCCCGCTTTGAAGATCTGTCCAAGCAGCTTCGAGTCGGACCAACGGCTGGCCTGGCTCTCAAAGAAGCTGCTCATCCCCGGCAGCCCCACCTCCGCGAGCAGCGCCTCGGCCAGCTCGTCATAGGGGCGAGCCGGAACCCAACTTGTGCCGTGGCAATGTTCAAGCGTCGCGATCGACTCCGGTGGGACGCGGGCGAGAATTGCCTCCGCGTTTGGAAGCCTCCGAATCGCAGCCAGGATCATCTTACAAAGGGAACCGCGATACTGAGGCTCCGAAAGCACCGCCGAGAGTATCGGCCAAACGCGGCTGCGATAGAATCAGAAACTCAGTCCACGTTCGGGTCCCCCGGACACCGACGCGCTCAGCCCTCCCCGTCGATGACCGCTTCGTCGGACACGTCGTTCGGATCCCAGCCGCCGCCCAGGGCCTTGTACAGCGTCACCAGGTTGCGGCGTTGCTCGGCCCGGGCGGTGATGAGCGAGGCCTGCGAGCTGTAGAGGTCCTGCTGAGCGGTGAGGACGGCGAGCGCGTCCTCGACCCCGGCATCGTACCTGCCCGTCGCGAGGTCGAAACGCTGGGTCTGGACCTCGACCAGCTCCTGCTGCGCCTCGAGCTGACGGACGTAGGACTCGCGGGCGACCAGGGCGTCGGACACCTCGCGGAAGGCGGTCTGGATCGCCTTCTCGTAGCGCGCGATCTCGATGCGCTTGAGGACCTTCGCCTGCTCGAGGTTGGCCTTGTTGCGACCCCCCGAGAAGATCGGGACGGTGACCGACGGGCCGACGCTCCACGCGACCGACCCAGGGGCGAACAGGTTGCCCAAGGAGGCGCTCGACAGTCCCGCGCTGCCCGTGAGCGCGATCGTGGGGAAAAACGCGGCCCGAGCGGCGCCGATGTTCGCGTTGGCGGCGAGCAGCTGGTGTTCGGCCGCGAGGATGTCGGGTCGGCGCTGCAGCAGGTCCGAGGGGAGGCCGGAAGGAAGCTCGGCGAGCACGGACTCGCCGACCGCGGCGCCGTCGGCCTCGGCGAGCGTGGACACCGGAGCGCCGACCAGTGCTTCGAGGGCGTTGGTGGCCTGCGCGACGAGGCGTTCGTACGCCTTCACCTCGACGTCGGCGCTGTGCAGCTGCACGCCGACCGTCGCGAGGTCGTCGGCCGGGATCACCCCGGTCTCTGCTTTGAGCTCGACCAGACCGTAGACCTCGGCCGCGTTCTCTCGCGTCTCTTGGGCCAGCTGCAGCTGCTCCTGGTATTCGCGCAGCGTGATGTATTGGGCGGCGATCTCGGCGACCAGGCTGAGCTGGGCGGCGCGCCGCGTCTCCTCGAGCGCGAGGTAGGTCTCCACCGCTTGCTCGTTGGCGCTTCGGACCCGACCGAAGAGATCGAGCTCGTACGACACCAGGCCCACGCCCAGCTGATAGTTCGTCCGGGTGATGCCCGCGCCTTGGAACGAGTTTGGGAACGAGTTGCCCGAGGTCCGGCTGTTGATCACCGAGGCCGTGCCCTCGACCTGCGGGATGATCTCCGAGCGCTGGATGCGGTAGGCGGCTCGAGCCGCCTCGACGTTGAGGATGGCGATCCGCAGGTCGCGGTTGTTTGTCAGCGCCTGCTCGACCAGCGACCGAAGCTGCGGATCCACCAAGACCTCGCGCCACGCGAGCTGCTCGATCTCGGACGCCGCCGCGTCGCCTTCGTGAAAGGGCTCCGCGACCGGGGCTTCGGGGCGCTCGTACTTGGGGACCATCTTGCAGCCACCGAGCGCCAGCAGCAGGGTCAGCACCGCCGCGTCACGCATGGGCCGGGTCCCCCTGGCTGGGCTGCGGTGCGGGTGCGTCGCGCTGCTCTGGGGGCACGGCGCGCCGGACCCGGAACAGCTTGTAGATCGACACGAAGTACAGCGGGACGAAGAACAACCCCAACACCGTCGTCATGATCGCGCCGCCCAGCACGCCCGTGCCCACAGCCGTCTGACTGGCGGCACCCGGGCCCGTGCTGATCGCCAGCGGCAGCACCCCGAGCCCGAACGCGATCGAGGTCATCATGATCGGCCGCAGCCGCTGCTTGACCGAGAAGATCGTGGCCTCGACGAGATCCGCCCCCGCGTCGTAACGCTCCTTGGCGAACTCGACCACGAGGATCGCGTTCTTCGACGAGAGCCCCACGATCGTGATGAGCCCGACCTGGAAGTAAATATCGTTGGAGAACCCGCGGGCGTAGGTCGCCCCCAGCACGCCGAGCGCCCCCAGCGGGATGTCCATCAGCACCGCCAGGGGCACCGCCCAGCTGCCGTACAGCGCCGCTAGACACAGAAACACCATGACCAGCGCCAGGGCATACAGCGCGGTGGAGTTGGAGCCCGACAGGCGCTCCTCGTACGACAGGCCGGCCCACTCCACGCCGATCCCTTTGGGGAGCTGGGCGGCCAGGCGCTGCATCTCCGCCATGGCGTCTCCCGAGGAGCAGCCCGGCTGCGGCTCGCCTGCGATGGACAGCGCGGCCAGCCCGTTGAAGCGGGTGAGCAGCGGCGGCCCCATCTCCCAGCGCGAGTCCACGACCGCCGACAGGGGGACCATGCCCGCGGTGTCGTTGCGAACCCGCCACAGCTCGAGATCCTCTGGGTTCATTCGATACGGCGCGTCGGCCTGGGCGTACACCTTCTTCACCCGGCCGCGGTCGATGAAGTCGTTGACGTAGGCGGAGCCGAAGATGTTGGACAACTCGCCGTTGATGTCGGAGGCGGTCAGTCCCAGGGCTCCGGCCTTCTCCAGATCGATGTCGAGCCGAAGCTGGGGCTTGTCGGCCAGCCCGTTGCGCCGCACCCGGGTGAGGATGGGGCTCTCGTTGGCCAGCTCCAGCAGCTGCGCCTCGGCCTGCGCCAGCGCCTCGTAGCCCAGCCCCCCCGCGTCGACCAGCCGCATGTCGAAGCCGCTCATGTTGCCCAGCTCGCGGACAGCAGGGGGAAGGATCGGGCTGATGGTGGCGTCGCGACGCTTGGCGAACGCTTGCCCCAGCTTGCCCTGCAGCGCGAAGGCGGTCTTGCCCGCGTCCTCGCGCTCCTCCCACTCGACCAGGTGGGTGAAGGTCATCGATTGGTTCTGCCCCTGGCCCGCAAAGCTGAAGCCGGTCACGGCCATCATCCCGTACAGGGTCTCGCCGAAGTCCTCCTCGACCTGAGCCTCGACGCGCCGCAACGAAGCGTCGGTCTGCTCCTGGGTGGAGCCCGCGGGCAGCTGCGTCATCACAAAGACCGAGCCGGTGTCCTCGACGGGGAGGAACCCGGTCGGAAGCGCGCGGAACAAGAGCGCCACGGCCACGATCACCCCGCCGTAGACCACGAGCAACGCCGTCCGGCGCCGCAGCGCGAGCCCGACGAGGTCCGCGTAGCGACCCGAGATGCGCTCGAAGGTGCGGTTGAACCACCCGAAGAATCCCTTGCGCTCGGTCGCGGCGTGCGTGGGGGGCTTGAGGATCGTCGCACACAGGGCCGGCGAGAACACCAGAGCGACGAACACCGACAGCGCGACGGCGGTGGAGACGGTGATCGCGAACTGGCGGTAGATGATGCCCGTGGAGCTCTCGAACAGCGCCATGGGCAGGAAGGCCGCGCACAGCACCAGGCCGATGCCGACCAGCGCCCCGGTGATCTGATCCATGGAGATCCGCGCGGCCTCGCGAGGCGAGACCCCCTCTTCCTCCATGACGCGCTCGACGTTCTCGACGACCACGATGGCGTCGTCGACCAGGAGCCCGATGGCGAGCACCATGCCGAAGAGGGTGAGCGTGTTGATCGAGTAGCCCGCGATCGACAGCACGCCGAAGGTCCCGAGCACGACGACGGGCACCGCGAGGGTGGGCACCAGCGTGGCGCGGATGTTGCCCAGGAACAGGAACATCACCACAAACACCAAGACCACCGCCTCGATGAGCGTCTTGACCACCTCTTGGATCGAACGGCGCACGAAGGGCGAGTTGTCGACGGGGTAGACCACCGAGAGCCCCGTGGGGAGGTTCTCCGAGAGCTCGTCGACGCGCGCCTTGATGCCCGCGACGGTGTCGAGGGCGTTGGCGCCCGAGGCGGCCATGATCCGCAGCCCGGCCGCCGGCTGGCCGTTGTAGCGGGCGGAGAAGCCATAGCTCTCGCTGCCCAGCTCCACCCGCGCCACGTCTCCGAGGGTGACCCGCGACCCGTCGGTGCCGACCTCGAGCAGGATGTGCTCGAACTCCTCGGTGCTGGTGAAGCGGCCCTGGGCCACGATCGTGGCGTCGATGAGCTGGCCGGGCGCCGCGGGCTCGGCTCCCAGCGACCCGGCGGAGACCTCGTTGTTTTGGGCCCGGACCGCCGAGATCACGTCGGAGGACGTCATCCCGAACTGAATGAGCTTGTTGGGGTCGAGCCAGATTCGCATGGCGAACTGGGAGCCGAACACGCTCACCTCGCCCACGCCGTTGACCCGGCTGATCGGGTCCTGGATGTTGGCGACGAGGTAGTCGCCCAGCTCGGCGGTGGTGGTGTCGCTGCCCTCGGAGACGAGGCCGAGCACCATCAACATGGTGCCGCTGGACTTGGTCACCTGCACGCCTTGGCTCTGGACGGCCTCGGGCAGCAGGGCCATCGCGCTCTGCAGCTTGTTCTGGACCTGGACCTGCGCGATGTCGGGATCGGTGCCACCGTCGAAGGTCACGCTGATCGTGGCCCGCCCGTTGGACGACCCGGACGACTCGATGTAGCGAAGATGATCGAGCCCCGTCATCTTCTGCTCGATGATCTGGATGACCGAGTCCTGCAGCGTCTCGGCCGACGCTCCTGGATAGGTGGCGCTGATGTTGATCTTCGGCGGCGCGACGTTGGGATACTGCTCAACGGGCATCCGCAGCACGGACAGACCCCCCAGCAGCATGATCACGATGGCGATCACCCACGCGAACACGGGGTGATCGATGAAGAAGCGAGACACGTTCAGCCTTCTTTCTCGGCGGCCTTCTCGGCGGCCTCGGGGCGGGCCTTGGTCGCGCCCGAGTACAGATAGGCCTCGGGCAGGTCGGCCTCGACCGCGACGGCGGGGATGCCGGCGCGAACCTTCGCGAAGTTGTCGACGATCAGGCGATCGCCGGCGGCGAGCCCCTCCTCCACCACCCACTGGTTGCCCAGGGCCCGAGGCACGGTGAGCTTGCGCTGCTCGATGGTGCCGTCGCCGCGCAGGACGAACGCGAGCGGGGCGCCCGCGAGGTCACGGGTGACGGCGAGCTGCGGCACCACGATGGCGCCATCTTTGCGGCCATCGACCACGCGCGCCCGGACGAACTGACCGGGGCGCAGCATGCCCTCGGGGTTGGGGAAGATCGCACGCAAGGTGACGGTGCTGGTCGTCTCGTTGACGGCGACGTCCATGGTCTGGAACACGCCCTCCTGCGCGTAATCGGAGCCGTCGTCGAGCAGCAGCTGCACCTTCACCCGGCCATCGTCGTCGAGCTCGAGCTGGCCCTCGTCCACCGCGCGTCGCAGCCGCAGCAGCTCGACCGACGAGCGCGTGACGTCGACGTAGACCTCGTCGGTCTGCTGCACGGTCGCCATGAGGGTGGCTGCGGACGCCTGGACGTAGGCGCCCTCGGTGGTCTGGGAGAAGCTGATGCGACCGCGGATCGGGGAGACGACGCGGGTGTAGTCGAGGTCGATCTTCGCGGTGTCGATGGCAGCCTGGGCCGACGCGACGTCGGCCTGGTACGCGTGCAGATCGGCCACGGCCTGGTCGTAGACCTGTCCGCTGATGGCATGCGTCGGCAGCAGCTTTTCATAGCGGTCGACGGTGGCCTTCGCGGAGACGACCGTCGCCTTGGCCCGGGCGAGCGAGGCCTTGGAACTGGCGAGCGAGGCTTGGTAGGCCCGCGGCTCGATGCGGTAGAGCACCGCGCCCTTCTCGACGACGCTCCCCTCCTCGAAGAGCCGCGTTTGGACCACGCCGTCGACGCGCGCCCGAACCTCCGCGGTGCGCAACGGAGAGACGCGACCGGGCAGCTCGGTGGTGAAGGTGACCGACACGGGCGCGAGCTCGATGACCCCGACCTCGATGGGTGCGGGCGCGCTGGCGGGCGGGGCGTCCTCCTCGGGGCTGGCCTGCGCGCGGCCGCATCCCACAACCGAAGCGACGAGGAGTCCGGCGAGGGCCACCGGACGTAGACCAGCTTGGCAGAATTCCATACGCGTCGATTGCCAAGCTAGTTCACGAACTTCAGGACGTCCAAGGGTCGATTGTCCGTAAAAATGTCGCCATCGTCCTGGTGCCCCGGACGATGATGATAGTTTGAAGTGCGCCATGAGCACGCTCGAGCACCAGGACCTTCCGCGCTTCGATCCGCTCACGCCGATCCTCGGCGGCATTCGACTGCGCTGCCTGATGCCCTCCGCGCACCAGTTCACGGCGCCATGGGGCGTCCAACTCGGACGCTTCCCGGCGGACCGCATCGCGCTTCACTTCCGCTCCACCGGGCTCCCGGTGCCCGACCCGGTGCCGCCGATTCACGGCGTGATCATCGCCGTCCTCCGGGGGTCGTGCTGCATCGAAGTCGCCGAGCGCAGCTACCGGCAAAACCTCACGGCGGGAGACGTGGTGGTCCTCGCGAGCGACGACCTGGTCATCCTGCGCGACGAATGGAGCTCACCCTACCGACACATCCGCAGCTTCGTGGACGACGAGAGCACGATGCGGCAGGGCCTCGGGATCCGAGTGGGCGGTGGTGGCGCCCGAAGCAGCGTGCTGATCGGCCCCTTCTTCTTCGAGGACGCGGACGAGGACGAGGAGCATCCGTTGCTCACCGCGCTGCCCCCGGTGCTTCACGCCAGCGGCTCGAACATCCGCAACGCCCCGTGGGTGATGAGCACGCTGCAGTTGATCGACAACGAGCTGCAGGGTCTGCAGCCGGGGTACCAGACGATCGTCAACCACCTCATGTACACGCTGTTCGTGGAGGCGATCCGCGCGCACGTGCAGTCGGATTCGCTCGAAGAGGGCAGCTGGTTCCGCGCGGTGTTCGACGCCAAGCTCGCCGCTGCGCTCCATGCGATCCACATGCAGCCCGAGCAGCCGTGGACGGTCGCGTCGCTGGCCAAGACGACCGGCATGAGCCGCAGCGTGTTCGCCGAGCGCTTCACCACCCTGATCGGCCTCTCGCCGCTGCGCTACCTGGCGCAGTGCCGGATGCGACGAGCCAAGCTGCTGCTGCGCGAGTCCAACCTCGGCATCAAAAACATCGCCACAAAGGTGGGCTATCGCAGCGAGTCCGCGTTCTGCCAGGCGTTCAAGCGCGAGTACGGCGAGTCCCCGGCCCGCATGCGTCGGCATGAGTGCTGACGCCGACGCAGCGGGGACGGCGGCAGCGTTCCTCGCCGAGGTTCACGCACGAGAAGCTCCGCGAGTTCATCCTCCGCGCAGACGTCGTGGGTGCAGATGAGACGGGGTGGCGGGTAATGGGCACGAATGGCAAGCCGTCTTCGGGCAAGAAGTGGTGGGCATGGTCGATGACCGCACCGGGCGCGGTCTGGCACGGCATCGCTCCGTCGCGTTCCGCCGATGCCGCTCGGCAATACCTTGGCGAGTTCGACGGAACGCTGATGGTCGACGGCTACGGCGTGTACGACACGCTTGAGAAAGAGAACGACGCGTTGCTGCTCGCGCATTGTTGGGCGCACGCGCGACGGAAGTTCGTCGAGGCCGAACCAAACTACCCGCAATGCACCGAGGCGTTGACGTTGATCGGCGAGCTGTTCGCGATCGATCGCACTACGGCGAACCCCAGTGAACTCGAAGGCGACGCGAAGCTTCAGGCTTCCGAAGCACGACTGGCCGCGCGGCAGGAGAGAGCGCCTCCGATTCTCGAGAAGCTCCGGGCGTGGGCGCTCGAACAACGCGGACTGCCGAAGTCGGGCCTTCGCAAGGCCATCGACTACATGCTGAGGTACTGGCCGGGGCTCACCGTCTTCGTCGACGACCCGTACGTGCCGCTGGACAACAACGCCACCGAGCGAGCGCTCCGGGGTTGTCACGCAGGGATGATGCGCTACCGCGATAGGACGAGGGCCTACCTTGATGTGCGTCCTCGTTGCCCTCGGGCCGCTGAGGGCAACGCCTCCCTTCGGCGACGCCGCGATGTAGCGCTCAAGCCGGCTCAGGATCCGAACCGGCCCGCACTCACAACGGCGGTTTGCGGAGTCAGGAGAAAACCTACAGGCCGTTTGGGCTCTTGTTCTTCCCCCCGAACGCGCACCATCGACATTCCCCTTCGGGGTCTTCCCATATCTTGATGCCAGCACCACCGACGGAAACTATCTCGAGGGCACCCGAACTCACCTCGAATCGCTCGATGGTGGACCCAGCAAATCCCAAACGAGCCGTAAGATCGTCGTAGTCGTCGTCTGGCTCCAAGTCGTCGAACCGGTCGGGCGCGGCCTCCTTCAAGAAGAGTACACCTTGATCCAGAAACCCCCGGACCCATACGGGTGCAACGTGGACGTAGAACAGGACAATCTCACCGTCGGCAGGTCCGGGTACCGTGATGACCTGCGAGCATATCTTGCCAAGAACCTCTTGAACGACGGTCGAGTCGTGCTGCCTTGAGATTGGCATCTCAGCCGCCCGCCCCAGGAATAAACACGGCGACCCCTGCTTTAGTCGCGTCAAGAAATGTAATAAACGTGCCGTCCATCTGTCTCACCACGATAGCATCTCCAAACCGGCTCCACTGAGCTTCAGGATACGTCATATACCTCCCGAAAGTCGTCTGCCCCTCCACCACAACTCGATGGATAAAGTTCGGCTCTCCTGACCATTTAGTGGGTCCAATGGGGAGCGATGTGGAACGGATGAGTCTCGATGCCGCCGCAGCATAGGAGGAGCATCGCGATGAAGGCCGACGCTGAATGAAAGCCGAAGGCTCGGCGCGTGATGACGCGGGCCTTGGTGGCCGTTGAGCCCTTCGACGCGGCCATTGTTGAGGCGGGTGCGGACGTAGGCGAGGATGCCCTCGCGGTGTTTCTCGATCGTGGCCGCGACGCGCACGAAGGCAGGAAGCTCCGACTCGCGAGCCCAGCCGAGCCACTGGTCGAGCTTGCGACGCGCGACGTTGACCTGGCGGCCGTCGAGAATTGCGGCGAGCGACTCCTTGAGCAGATAGGCCCGGTAGAGAGGGAGGTTCTGTTCTTCGAGGCACGCGAGCTTCGCGGTCTCGAGCTCGGACAGGTTCCATGGCCGCTTCTGAAGCGGCCACCGTGTCTTCTTGAGCCCCGTCTTCTCCTCGGCACAGGCGGAGCGAACCTCGTCTCGGCGGACCTCGTCGACAGCGTCGTGGACGAGTCGTTGCACGTGGAAGCGATCGAAGATGAGCGTCGCGTTTGGGACCGACTCCTTGACCGCCTTGATGTACGCGCTGGACATGTCGATCGTGACAGCCTCGATCTTCGCCGCACGCTGGGTTCCGAGGGCGTCAAAGAAGGATTTGAGGGTCTCCGCGTTCTTTCCCGGGGCAGCCCAGACCACAACGCCGCGATCGTGGTCGACGACCGTCGTGATGTACTGGTGGTGCTTCCGGTAGCTGATCTCGTCGACGCCGATGTTACGCAAGTTGTCGAGCGGGTCGGGCATGTCCTCGCTCTGCCGATGAACGAAGCGCTCGACGATGTTCCCGACGGTGCGCCACGCGATGCGCATGAGCGTGGCGACGGTGGTGTGGTCGGTTTTCTGCGCGTGGTAGGCAACGAGCCCCTCCTTCGGAAACGTGTAGCGGCTTGCCGACTCTGCCCAGGGCACCTTCTCGACCAGGATGCCGCACCTCTTGCAGCTGACCCGGCGGATTCGGTAGCGCAGGATGGTTTTGATCCCGGCGAGGTCGATGTGGCGCCAGTCTCGAAGGCGGGAGTCGTGGCTGCTCCTGCACTTCTTGCCACACTCGCTGCAGCGCGAAACTTTCCAGGTGGGGGCGACGTGGACGACAAGGGCGTCCTTCTCGAACTCGAGGTCGAGGACACGGGTTTTCTGGAGGGCGAGGAGGGTTCGGAGTAGACTGGTCGAGCGCATGCGGGCTGGGTGGGTTTTGGTTGGTGTTGCAACCCCAAGGTTACGCCCTCACCCGCTGCGCACTTCTTCACGCCCGTAAACCCCGCTCCAAAGCGGTCCTACACCCGCTACCCCTGGAGAAGGCGCCCTTCGACCGCCCACTAAATGGTCAGGAGAGCCAGAACTTCCTCTTCGCCGGAAGTGCGGAGCACGCTCAGAATCTCGCCGTCCTCCAGTCTATCGTCTCGACTTGCCTGCTTCACGATGTGAATCCCTACGAGTACATTCGCGACGTCATCGTTCGACTCCGCGATCGCCCACCGGATCGAGTCGATGACCTGCTGCCCTGGAACTGGGTGCCGCCACCGGATCTTCCGCTCCGGCCAACCGCGCCGAAGCGAATCCCCGAATAACCCTCGGGGGGCCGATCACAGCCCTGTTTCGCGGGGTGGTCTCTGCCTGATCGCTTACACCACGGCCGCAATCGCCTGGTCCTCGGTCACCGTCGCGACCCGAGGCCCGACCAGCTCGACCTCGGGCGCCGCCCACACGGTGCGCGCCCCGTCGGCGGTCCGGACCTCGGTCGCCAGCGGCCCGTCGATCGGGATGCCGTCGATGCTGCCCCCGCGCCGCACCACGGCGGCGCCCGGGTCGGTGCAGGAGCCACACGGGTTGGATTGCATCGTGGGGACGACGGCGAGGAGGAGCAGCGAGAGCGGCACGAGGCCCATTCTCGTTCGAACCCGCCTGCGATGACACGCGAGGGGTTGACCTGCGTCACACCGCGGGCTTCGTCATCAGCAGCCGGGTGTACAGCGGCACGAAGCCGCGCCGCTGTGCGTTCTGCGCGGAGCGGCTCCCCGGCGCCGTAGTGATGCACGCCACATCGGCCCCCCTCAAGCTAAGCGGATCGGCTCTCTAGGCGTTCGGTGTTCGTCTACCTCTCGGAGAGGAACTCGTGGCAGTCGGCCGCCTCGTCGTCTGCGGGAATGAGACGACCTTCGCACCCCTCCGGCAGGGGCATGTACGAGACGCGGCCTCGGATCCACTTCTGTCGAACCCCGCCAGAAGGTGTTGGAAAACTCAGCTGGAGTTCGCAACGATTCACCTCCTCAAGCACGATATCGGCAGACAAGCCCCATAGAGAGGCGGGAGCGTCGCCAAACAACTCTCCTACCTGAAGCGTCCGATCTCCCTGTTCTCCGACAACTTCAAAACCGCCTTCATCCTCCAAGCCGCCAGAACAGGACGTCCACGTCACGTCAGCTTCCAGCCCGTCGTCGCTGACCGAGATCGTGGTGTAGCCACTCACGACGCGGCACGCACCCGGGCAGGAGTCTCCCACTTGGTGCCAGTTCCCGGCGAGCCACTTCGCCTCGGGAGGGTCGTCGACGCTCGGCGCGCAGCCGGTGGACCCCCCAACGACCCAAAGGACTGTACTGAGCAGGCCGGCCACCATTTTCCTGTCTACTTGCACGTTACCTGGAGCTCCTGTGTGGTGGTTGCACCCCGTGAATCAGAGATTCGGGCTTCGACAACGGTTGTGGCGGTGATGTTTGCTTCAGGACTCCCGTCGTCCTCTACCCGCACTCCGTCAACGTACCACACCACCTTCTCATCGTCGCCGTCGGGGTCTGACGTGGTCGCGTTCAGCGACACTGTTGATGGGCAACTGACTTCATCTGGTGTCGTGATCTGAACGGCTGGAGGTGACTGCAGGGTCTTGCCTAGCTCAAGCGTTATTCTCGCGGAAACGAACTCCACCCCGTCGAAAACCGGCACCCGAAGTTGCACGCCGACGTTCCGGAGCTCGTAGTCATCCTCCGCCGTAGAGCGGCGCGAAAGAATGACCGCCTCCTCATTGTATCGCCGGCTTCGATACTCGACGCCATCCAAGGAGAACGCGGTCTCCAGGAGAAGTGCTCCGGAGGGGAATCCCACATCACCGGAGGCTCCTCCTTCCGTGACTCCTATCGCCGCCTGAACGAGCGAGAGTTCAAAGTCCTTCAGTTTGAACTCGCGAGTCCCGTCGGCGGTGGTCACCAGAACGGAGATGTCCGCACCTCCGGTCGAGGCTTCGAGGCGAGAAAGGAGGAACGGGCACCCCGGAGTGGTTGACCCCTGACGGCAGTAGCTGAACTCGAGCTCGCCCTGCAGAGCCGCAGTCGTAGTGTCGGAGGCAGAAACGATCGTCAGGCCCGACTCCTTGGCGTCAAGCTCAACACGGTATTCAGAGCCATTCCTCGCTGCGGAGCCCGCGACTGCGGCCGAGACGAGTTGGTGAGCCGAAAGTGGCTCATCAAACTCCTCGTAGCAAGTTGTGGCGATGTCACAGGAGAGTGAGACGTTTCTGAAAATGCCCGAAGCATCGGCATCCGACGGGCCCACGAAGAATCGGAGTGCGGTTGCCTCGTCGGATATAAGGGTCGGCGTGGTCAGAGCGCCTGCCTGCCCGCAGTTCGCGTCAACGTCGAGAATCGACCACTCGCTCTCACACGCTTTCACACACAGCGATTCAAGCTCAGCTAGGTCTTGGGCCGACGGGTTGGAGATGCTGCTCAGGCTGCCTGCCTTGGCGACCACTTCCCAGCCCTTCCCCATTCCGGTTTCCGGAAGACTCAACGCAACGTCATTCACGTGCGCGGGGCTACAACTCCCGCCTGATGTGGGCGTATCGCAGGTCGCTTCGTTCGCGTGAAAACTCTGAGACGGACCGCAATGCCAACTCGACTGGCCAGCGAACTCCGGCGTGTCGATCCGAAGAATCTCCGCCTCAGAGGGAACCCCGGCATCGTCGAAGACGAAGACCATGTAGTGGCCAGGTGGGGCGATCGCAGCCTGCAACTGGTCGTCATTGACCGGGCATGGAAGAGGAGCAGTGACAATCCAATCGCCGTTCGGCGCTTGGGCAAGCTGGCACGGCTCTAAGTCATCTTCGCTACAAAGCTCCAGGAATCTGGCGTCAGCGTCGTAGTTATGGGTAACCGAGCCAAGCTTCAGAGCCGTGACACGGGACGGCTCGCTGCCTACAACCCGAAGTTGCACGGTGCGCTGCTCGCACGCTCCGTAGGCCAGCGTACTCTCGCCGCTGACAAAGGACAGCTGCGGTCTAGAGGGGTCGCCCTCGAGGTAGGCCGGCGTGATGATCTCGCGGTTCGAATGATCCTCGAGTCCGCCGCGGTTTCCTCCACCCATCACAGATACTCGGCCGTCAGGCATCAGGAGTACGGTGTGATGGTACATTCGAGCACGGTTCAGTTTCACCGGGGTACCCGAGCCATCAACGAGCTTCGACCACAGCTTCGTGGCCGGGTCCCAAATCTCAATTTCCATCACCCCGAAGCACGCGTTGTTCCGGGGATTGCAGACACCCAGGAAAGGCATGCACTCGGAGTCGTTAGCACACGCGGAATTGCTGCACTGAGGTTCGCCGTCGGGCCCAGGGGTACAGCAACTCACTTCTGCATCATCGCAGGAGTTCTCAGAGTTGTCTCCGGTTTCGGAGTTCCCGAAGAGGTTTCCGCCTACCGCCATCACTCGCCCGTCGGCAAGCAACACGAGGCTGTGTAGGTGGCGAGGATGACACATCTCGCCGAGTTCTCCTGGCAAGGTGTCCCAGTCCTCGTTGGGATTGCCTCCGTCCACTTCAGACAGGTCGATGAACTCAGTTCCTGCCGACGCCTGTATCGAGCCTCCCGAGCGCATGATCTTTCCGGGTTCATACTGAACGGCGACGCCTCCCAAACCAACGGGTGAATCGGCGGAGAAACTCTCCCAGCTGCGGGTCTGCGGATCGAAAGTGTGCCCGTTGGCTATCGCGGCACCGGGAACATCGAGTTCGCTCTCCTGCCCGGCGTAGAAGATTTTACCGTTAGGAAGAAGGTAGATGTTTGGGTAGTTTACATTGATTGCCGCCGGGATCTCATTCGTGGCGTATTCCCACTGGTTCGTTTCAGGGTCGAATATCTCCATCGCACGAGGAGCAAGGACGGTTTGGTATATCTGACAGTCGGCATCCGAAGAACAGGTGTTTTCGTTGTGACTGCAGGTTCCGTTGTCACAGAACGGGTCGCAATCGAGATCGTCGATGCAGGTGCGGCCATCTGGCCAACATTGCCCGCTTCGGCAGTAGTTCGGAGGCCCCGCGGCGCCGCCGAGCGCAGCGACTCTCCCGTCATGGAGCGTGATCATCGACGGATACCACCGGGCTGTGTTCATCGCCGGAGACTCCGACCATTCATACGTGGACGGGTCGAAGATGCTCATAACCGAGGTCCGGTCACCTCCACTGCCACCACCACCCCCACCAACGAGGATCCGGCCGTCGCGCAGATGCGTGTGCCCCGCACAGAACATATTGTTCAGAAACAAAGGATAGAGTTCCATAGGGACGCAGCTGCCCCCGGACTCAGGAGATAATGAGCTCGAAAGCAGCGGGCCCCAACTAGCAGCCTGTTGAAAAAGCCCCGGTTCGGCTCAGGAAGCGGCCGACGGCGGGCTCAGATCGCGGAAGCGGAAGATCGAGGCTCGGCGGTGCCTGCGATGGCGGCAACCGTCCGAGCGAACATGCGCTGCAGGAGCGCGCACAGCTGGAAGAGAGCGGCCAGTATTGCCGCGGAGAGGCCCGACCTCCCCTGGAGCCGCTTGGGTTTCCCGACTCCGAAGAAGCTGCGCATCAGCACACTAAGATTGAACGCGGCCATGTGGATCAGAAGCCGCTTCTGAATGTTCTCGTGGCGACGCAAGTGAATGCGTCTCATCCCTCCACTGTTGAACAGATGCTCCATCGGTCGTTCGAGCAACTCTCCTCGCTTGCGCAGTAGCCTCTTGCCCTTCGTCCGCTTCACCCGCTTCCGATTCCGGTGGACCGCATCGCGTTCGGCCTCCTTGTTCTTCCAGCGCCTGCGCCCTCGATCCGGTTCCGAGATGTAGCTTCGAATCTCGGCTTCCTCGAGGCGCATCAACATCTCGTTCGAGTGGTAGCCCTTGTCCGCGGTCACTTCTTTGAAAGTCTCGCTGACTCGCTTCGACGTCTTTTCGTCGGCCTCGCTTCGGACTCTCTGCACGTTCTCGTCGGCGTCCGCGAGCGTCTCCTCCATCGTCTTCGTGTCCCCGCGCGCGCCTCCGTTCAGCGACGACCCAAGGATCGCTCCCGTCTCCAGATCGACGGCGTGCTCGTGCTTGTGGGCCATTCGGGTGCCGCCTTTCTTCATCTTCATGATCTCGGCGTCCGGCTCGTACGGGTTCACCCAATCCTTGTTGGAGCCCTTCTTCGGCCTCTTACGGTCCAGTTTTGCAAGCTGCGCGCGCGTCGGCGTTTCGATCCCGGACTTGTTGGCCAACTCAAGCAGGAAGTCCTCGTACGACTGCCCAGTCCTCGCGCCGCACCAACGAACGAAGCGCCGCGTTCGCTTCAAGGGTCGTCGCATCGACCCCGAGCGACCTCCCTTTGACGAGACCGTGCTCAGCGAGCTTGCCCAGGTCATCGTGAAGACTTCTTGGTGCGTCTCAACGTCGAGTCGACGCCGGATGTTGGAGAAGCTCGAGTGATCTGGCGTCGACTTGCCCAGCGCGATCCCCAGGAAGCTTCGCAAGCTCAGCGAGTCCGCGACGCGCCACGCGATCCCGCGCTCGCTGTCGATGCCCTCGAAGAAGCCGATCATCAAACACCGGAAGTACACGCCGGGCGAGATGCTCGGTCGCCCCTCTTCTTCTCCGCGTAGAACTTCCTGCACATCGCCTCGACACGCCGATCGAAGTTCGCCTCGCGCAGGATCTTCTCCAGCGCCTGGTAGAACGGGTGCCCGGCCGCGTGCCGCACCGACTCGTGCGGCACGAACAGCTCCCCTTGCTCCGACCCCTTCTCGCCCATCGCCATCTCTGAGATCCTAGCGAACCTCGCCGCGACTCGCGATCTCCTCCATTCCGAATCGGGGCTTTTTCAACAGGCTGCT
>CAWCWO010000006.1:0-738812 GCA_963799255.1 uncultured Pseudomonadota bacterium
CGACCCGGCGGAGACCTCGTTGTTTTGGGCCCGGACCGCCGAGATCACGTCGAGGGAGGTCATCCAACTGAATCAGCTTGTTGGGGTCGAGCCAGATTCGCATGGCGAACTGGGAGCCGAACACGCTGACCTGGCGCGCATGCCGTTGACCCGGCTGATCGGGTCCTGCGTCGGCGACGGCGCCCGCCAGCTCGGCGGTGGTGGTGTCGCTGCCCTCGGAGATGATCATCGACATGGTGCCGCTGGACTCGGCGTCATACCTGCACGCCTTGGCTCGGACGGCCTCGTAGAGGGCCATCGCGCTCTGCAGCTTGTTCTGGACCTGGACCTGGCGATGTCGGGATCGGTGCCACCGTCGAAGGTCACGCTGATCGTGGCCCGCCCGTTGGACCACCCGGACGACTCGATGTAGCGAAGATGATCGAGCTCCGTCACCTTCTGCTCATCTGGATGACCGAGTCCTGCAGCGTCTCGGCCTAACGCTCCCGCCTGGAATAGGCGCTGATGTTGATCTTCGGCGGCGCCACGTCTGGACTGCTGCAACGGGCATCCGCAGCACGGACAGACCCCCCAAGAGCATGATCACGATGGCGATCACCCACGCGAACACGGGGTGATCGATGAAGAAGCGAGACACGTTCAGCCTTCTTTCTCGGCGGCCTTCTCGGCGGCCTCGGGCGGGCCTTGGTCGCGCCCGAGTACAGATAGGCCTCGGGCAGGTCGGCCTCGACCGCGACGGTGGGGTACGTGCTGGCGCAACCTTCGCCGAAGTTGTCGACGATCAGGCGATCGCCGTGGTGAGCCCCTCCTCCACCACCCAGTGGCACTTGCCCAGGGCCCAGGCACGGTGAGCTTGCGCTGCTCGATGCGCCGTCGCCGCGCAGGACGAACGCGAGCGGGGCGCCCGCGAGGTCACGGGTGACGGCGAAGCCGCACCACGCGCGACCTTGCGGCCATCGACCACGCGCGCCCGGACGAACTGACCGGGGCGCGCAGCATGCCCTTGGGGTCGGGAAGATCGCACGCCAGAACAGGTGACGCGGTTGTCTCGTTGACGGCGACGTCCATGGTCTGGAACACGCCCTCCTGCGCGTAATCGGAGCCGTCGTCGAGCAGCAGCTGCACCTTCACCCGGCCATCGTCGAGCTTGAGCTGGCCCTCGTCCACCGCGAGGTGGACCGAGCCGCAGCAGCTCGACCGACGAGCGCGTGACGTCGACGTAGACCTCGTCGGTCTGCTGCACCAGCCCATGAGGGTGGCTGCGGACGCCTGGACGTAGGCGCCCTCGGTGGTCTGGGAGAAGCTGATGCGACCGCGGATCGGGGAGACGACGCGGGTGTAGTCGAGGTCGATCTTCGCGGTGTCGATGGCAGCCTGGGCCGACGCGACGTCGGCGGTACGCGTGCAGATCGGCCACGGCCTGGTCGTAGACCTGTCCGCTGATGGCATGCGTCGGCAGCAGCTTTTCATAGCGGTCGACGGTGGCCTTCGCGGAGACGACCGTCGCCTTGGCCGGGCGAGCGAGGCCTTGGACTGGCGCAGCCAGGTCGGCAGCTCGCCTGCTCATGCGGTAGAGCACCGCGCCCTTGATGATGTCTCCCTCGAGAGTCAGCGTTTGGACCACGCCGTCGACGCGCGCCCGAACCTCCGCGGTGCGCAACGGAGAGACGCGACCGGGCAGCTCGGTGGTGAAGGCGACCACGGCGGCGCCAGCTCGATGACCCCGACCTCGATGGGTGCGGGCGCGCTGGCGGGCGGGGAAGGTCTCTCCTCGGGCTGGCCTGCGCGCGGCCGCATCCCACAACCGAAGCGACGAGGAGCTCGGCGAGGGCCACCGGACGTAGACGAAGTCGGGAATATTCCATACGTGTCTATTGCCAAGCTAGTTCACGAACTTCAGGACGTCCAGGGGCTCGATTGTCCGGGACCACCTGATTGTCCTGGTGCCCCGGACGACGACGATAGTTTGAAGTGCGCCATGAGCACGCTCGAGCACCAGGACCTTCCGGCGCTTTCATCCGCTCACGCCGATCCTCGGCGGCATCGACTGCGCCGCCCACGCCCTCCGCGCACCAGTTCACGGCGCCATGGGCGTCCGACTCGGACGCTTCCCGGCGGACCGCATCGCGCTTCACTTCCGCTCCACCGGGCTCCCGGCGCCCGACCCGGTGCCGCCGATTCACGGCGTGATCATCGCCGTCCTCCGGGGGGTCGTGCTGCATCGAAGTCGCCGAGCGCAGCTACCGGCAAAACCTCACGGCGGGAGACGTGGTCGTGAGCGACGACCTGGTCATCCTGCGCGACGAATGGAGCTACCTGACCGACATCTGCAGCTTCGTGGACGACGAGAGCACGATGCGGCAGGGCCTCGGGATCCGAGTGGGCGGTGGTGGCGCCCAGCAGCGCGTGCTGATCGGCCCCTTCTTCTTCGAGGACCGGACGAGGACGAGGAGCATCCGTTGGCTCACCGCGCTGCCCCCGGTGCTTCACGCCAGCGGCTCGAACATCCGCAACGCCCCGTGGGTGATGAGCACGCTGCAGTTGATCGACAACGAGCTGCAGGGTCTGCAGCCGGGGTACCAGACGATCGTCAACCACCTCATGTACACGCTGTTCGTGGAGGCGATCCGCGCGCACGTGCAGTCGGATTCGCTCGAAGAGGGCAGCTGGTTCCGCGCGGTGCTCGACGCCAAGCTCGCCGCTGCGCTCCATGCGATCCACATGCAGCCCGAGCAGCCGTGGACGGTCGCGTCGCTGGCCAAGACGACCGGCATGAGCCGCAGCGTGTTCGCCGAGCGCTTCACCAGCCTGATCGGCCTCTCGCCGCTGCGCTACCTGGCGCAGTGCCGGATGCGACGAGCCAAGCTGCTGCTGCGCGAGTCCAACCTCGGCATCAAAAACATCGCCACAAAGGTGGGCTATCGCAGCGAGTTCGCGTTCTGCCAGGCGTTCAAGCGCGAGTACGGCGAGTCCCCGGCCCGCATGCGTCGGCATGAGTGCTGACGCCGACGCAGCGGGGACGGCGGCAGCGTTCCTCGCCGAGGTTCACGCACGAGAAGCTCCGCGAGTTCATCCTCCGCGCGACGTCGTGGGTGCAGATGAGACGGGGTGGCGGGTAATGGGCACGAATGGCAAGCCGGTCTTCGGGCAAGAAGTGGTGGGCATGGTCGATGACCGCACCGGGCGCGGTCTGGCACGGCATCGCTCCGTCGCGTTCCGCCGATGCCGCTCGGCAATACCTTGGCGAGTTCGACGGAACGCTGATGGTCGACGGCTACGGCGTGTACGACACGCTTGAGAAAGAGAACGACGCGTTGCTGCTCGCGCATTGTTGGGCGCACGCGCGACGGAAGTTCGTCGAGGCCGAACGAACTTACCCGCAATGCACCGAGGCGTTGACGTTGATCGGCGAGCTGTTCGCGATCGATCGCACTACGGCGAACCCCAGTGAACTCGAAGGCGACGCGAAGCTTCAGGCTTCCGAAGCACGACTGCCGCGCGGCAGGAGAGAGCGCCTCCGATTCTCGAGAAGCTCCGGGGCGTGGGCGCTCGAACAACGCGGACTGCCGAAGTCGGGCCTTCGCAAGGCCATCGACTACATGCTGAGGTACTGGCCGGGGCTCACCGTCTTCGTCGACGACCCGTACGTGCCGCTGGACAGCGACTACGCCACCGAGCGAGCGCTCCGGAGTTGTCACGCAGGGATGATGCGCTACCGCGATAGGACGAGGGCCTACCTTGATGTGCGTCCTCGTTGCCCTCGGGCCGCTGAGGGCAACGCCTCCCTTCGGCGACGCCGCGATGTAGCGCTCGAGCCGGCTCAGGATCCGAACCGGCCCGCACTCACAACGGCGGTTTGCGGAGAGTCAGGAGAAAACCTACAGGCCGTTTGGGCTCTTGTTCTTCCCCCCGAACGCGCACCATCGACATTCCCCTTCGGGGTCTTCCCATATTTGATGCCAGCACCACCGACGGAAACTATCTCGAGGGCACCCGAACTCACCTCGAATCGCTCGATGGTGGACCCGAGCAAATCCCGGAACGAGCCGTAGATCGTCGTAGTCGTCGTCTGGCTCCAAGTCGTCGAACCGGTCGGGCGCGGCCTCCTTCGAGAGAAGAGTACACCTTGATCCAGAAACCCCCGGACCCATACGGGTGCAACGTGGACGTAGAACAGGACAATCTCACCGTCGGCAGGTCCGGGTACCGTGATGACCTGCGAGCATATCTGGCTCTTCCTGACCATTTAGTGGGTCCAATGGGGAGCGATGTGGAACGGATGAGTCTCGATGCCGCCGCAGCATAGGAGGAGCATCGCGATGAAGGCCGACGCTGAATGAAAGCCGAAGGCTCGGCGCGTGATGACGCGGGCCTTGCCGTTGAGCCCTTCGACGCGGCCATTGTTGAGGCGGGTGCGGACGTAGGCGAGGATGCCCTCGCGGTGTTTCTCGATCGTGGCCGCGACGCGCACGAAGGCAGGAAGCTCCGACTCGCGAGCCCAGCCGAGCCACTGGTCGAGCTTGCGACGCGCGACGTTGACCTGGCGGCCGTCGAGAATTGCGGCGAGCGACTCCTTGAGCAGATAGGCCCGGTAGAGAGGGAGGTTCTGTTCTTCGAGGCACGCGAGCTTCGCGGTCTCGAGCTCGGACAGGTTCCATGGCCGCTTCTGAAGCGGCCACCGTGTCTTCTTGAGCCCCGTCTTCTCCTCGGCACAGGCGGAGCGAACCTCGTCTCGGCGGACCTCGTCGACAGCGTCGTGGACGAGTCGTTGCACGTGGAAGCGATCGAAGATGAGCGTCGCGTTTGGGACCGACTCCTTGACCGCCTTGATGTACGCGCTGGACATGTCGATCGTGACAGCCTCGATCTTCGCCGCACGCTGGGTTCCGAGGGCGTCAAAGAAGGATTTGAGGGTCTCCGCGTTCTTTCCGGGGCAGCCCAGACCACAACGCCGCGATCGTGGTCGACGACCGTCGTGATGTACTGGTGGTGCTTCCGGTAGCTGATCTCGTCGACGCCGATGTTACGCAAGTTGTCGAGCGGGTCGGGCATGTCCTCGCTCTGCCGATGAACGAAGCGCTCGACGATGTTCCCGACGGTGCGCCACGCGATGCGCATGAGCGTGGCGACGGTGGTGTGGTCGGTTTTCTGCGCGTGGTAGGCAACGAGCCCCTCCTTCGGAAACGTGTAGCGGCTTGCCGACTCTGCCCAGGGCACCTTCTCGACCAGGAGTGCCGCACCTCTTGCAGCTGACCCGGCGGATTCGGTAGCGCAGGATGGTTTGTGATCCCCGGCGAGGTCGATGTGGCGCCAGTCTCGAAGGCGGGAGTCGTGGCTGCTCCTGCACTTCTTGCCACACTCGCTGCAGCGCGAAACTTTCCAGGTGGGGGCGACGTGGACGACAAGGGCGTCCTTCTCGAACTCGAGGTCGAGGACACGGGTTTTCTGGAGGGCGAGGAGGGTTCGGAGTAGACTGGTCGAGCGCATGCGGGCTGGGTGGGTTTTGGTTGGTGTTGCAACCCCAAGGTTACGCCCTCACCCGCTGCGCACTTCTTCACGCCCGTAAACCCCGCTCCAAAGCGGTCCTACACCCGCTACCCCTGGAGAAGGCGCCCTTCGACCGCCCACTAAATGGTCAGGAGAGCCAGAACTTCCTCTTCGCCGGAAGTGCGGAGCACGCTCAGAATCTCGCCGTCCTCCAGTCTATCGTCTCGACTTGCCTGCTTCACGATGTGAATCCCTACGAGTACATTCGCGACGTCATCGTTCGACTCCGCGATCGCCCACCGGATCGAGTCGATGACCTGCTGCCCTGGAACTGGGTGCCGCCACCGGATCTTCCGCTCCGGCCAACCGCGCCGAAGCGAATCCCCGAATAACCCTCGGGGGGCCGATCACAGCCCTGTTTCGCGGGGTGGTCTCTGCCTGATCGCTTACACCACGGCCGCAATCGCCTGGTCCTCGGTCACCGTCGCGACCCGAGGCCCGACCAGCTCGACCTCGGGCGCCGCCCACACGGTGCGCGCCCCGTCGGCGGTCCGGACCTCGGTCGCCAGCGGCCCGTCGATCGGGATGCCGTCGATGCTGCCCCCGCGCCGCACCACGGCGGCGCCCGGGTCGGTGCAGGAGCCACACGGGTTGGATTGCATCGTGGGGACGACGGCGAGGAGGAGCAGCGAGAGCGGCACGAGGCCCATTCTCGTTCGAACCCGCCTGCGATGACACGCGAGGGGTTGACCTGCGTCACACCGCGGGCTTCGTCATCAGCAGCCGGGTGTACAGCGGCACGAAGCCGCGCCGCTGTGCGTTCTGCGCGGAGCGGCTCCCCGGCGCCGTAGTGATGCACGCCACATCGGCCCCCCTCAAGCTAAGCGGATCGGCTCTCTAGGCGTTCGGTGTTCGTCTACCTCTCGGAGAGGAACTCGTGGCAGTCGGCCGCCTCGTCGTCTGCGGGAATGAGACGACCTTCGCACCCCTCCGGCAGGGGCATGTACGAGACGCGGCCTCGGATCCACTTCTGTCGAACCCCGCCAGAAGGTGTTGGAAAACTCAGCTGGAGTTCGCAACGATTCACCTCCTCAAGCACGATATCGGCAGACAAGCCCCACAGAGAGGCGGGAGCGTCGCCAAACAACTCTCCTACCTGAAGCGTCCGATCTCCCTGTTCTCCGACAACTTCAAAACCGCCTTCATCCTCCAAGCCGCCAGAACAGGACGTCCACGTCACGTCAGCTTCCAGCCCGTCGTCGCTGACCGAGATCGTGGTGTAGCCACTCACGACGCGGCACGCACCCGGGCAGGAGTCTCCCACTTGGTGCCAGTTCCCGGCGAGCCACTTCGCCTCGGGAGGGTCGTCGACGCTCGGCGCGCAGCCGGTGGACCCCCCAACGACCCAAAGGACTGTACTGAGCAGGCCGGCCACCATTTTCCTGTCTACTTGCACGTTACCTGGAGCTCCTGTGTGGTGGTTGCACCCCGTGAATCAGAGATTCGGGCTTCGACAACGGTTGTGGCGGTGATGTTTGCTTCAGGACTCCCGTCGTCCTCTACCCGCACTCCGTCAACGTACCACACCACCTTCTCATCGTCGCCGTCGGGGTCTGACGTGGTCGCGTTCAGCGACACTGTTGATGGGCAACTGACTTCATCTGGTGTCGTGATCTGAACGGCTGGAGGTGACTGCAGGGTCTTGCCTAGCTCAAGCGTTATTCTCGCGGAAACGAACTCCACCCCGTCGAAAACCGGCACCCGAAGTTGCACGCCGACGTTCCGGAGCTCGTAGTCATCCTCCGCCGTAGAGCGGCGCGAAAGAATGACCGCCTCCTCATTGTATCGCCGGCTTCGATACTCGACGCCATCCAAGGAGAACGCGGTCTCCAGGAGAAGTGCTCCGGAGGGGAATCCCACATCACCGGAGGCTCCTCCTTCCGTGACTCCTATCGCCGCCTGAACGAGCGAGAGTTCAAAGTCCTTCAGTTTGAACTCGCGAGTCCCGTCGGCGGTGGTCACCAGAACGGAGATGTCCGCACCTCCGGTCGAGGCTTCGAGGCGAGAAAGGAGGAACGGGCACCCCGGAGTGGTCGACCCCTGACGGCAGTAGCTGAACTCGAGCTCGCCCTGCAGAGCCGCAGTCGTAGTGTCGGAGGCAGAAACGATCGTCAGGCCCGACTCCTTGGCGTCAAGCTCAACACGGTATTCAGAGCCATTCCTCGCTGCGGAGCCCGCGACTGCGGCCGAGACGAGTTGGTGAGCCGAAAGTGGCTCATCAAACTCCTCGTAGCAAGTTGTGGCGATGTCACAGGAGAGTGAGACGTTTCTGAAAATGCCCGAAGCATCGGCATCCGACGGGCCCACGAAGAATCGGAGTGCGGTTGCCTCGTCGGATATAAGGGTCGGCGTGGTCAGAGCGCCTGCCTGCCCGCAGTTCGCGTCAACGTCGAGAATCGACCACTCGCTCTCACACGCTTTCACACACAGCGATTCAAGCTCAGCTAGGTCTTGGGCCGACGGGTTGGAGATGCTGCTCAGGCTGCCTGCCTTGGCGACCACTTCCCAGCCCTTCCCCATTCCGGTTTCCGGAAGACTCAACGCAACGTCATTCACGTGCGCGGGGCTACAACTCCCGCCTGATGTGGGCGTATCGCAGGTCGCTTCGTTCGCGTGAAAACTCTGAGACGGACCGCAATGCCAACTCGACTGGCCAGCGAACTCCGGCGTGTCGATCCGAAGAATCTCCGCCTCAGAGGGAACCCCGGCATCGTCGAAGACGAAGACCATGTAGTGGCCAGGTGGGGCGATCGCAGCCTGCAACTGGTCGTCATTGACCGGGCATGGAAGAGGAGCAGTGACAATCCAATCGCCGTTCGGCGCTTGGGCAAGCTGGCACGGCTCTAAGTCATCTTCGCTACAAAGCTCCAGGAATCTGGCGTCAGCGTCGTAGTTATGGGTAACCGAGCCAAGCTTCAGAGCCGTGACACGGGACGGCTCGCTGCCTACAACCCGAAGTTGCACGGTGCGCTGCTCGCACGCTCCGTAGGCCAGCGTACTCTCGCCGCTGACAAAGGACAGCTGCGGTCTAGAGGGGTCGCCCTCGAGGTAGGCCGGCGTGATGATCTCGCGGTTCGAATGATCCTCGAGTCCGCCGCGGTTTCCTCCACCCATCACAGATACTCGGCCGTCAGGCATCAGGAGTACGGTGTGATGGTACATTCGAGCACGGTTCAGTTTCACCGGGGTACCCGAGCCATCAACGAGCTTCGACCACAGCTTCGTGGCCGGGTCCCAGATCTCAATTTCCATCACCCCGAAGCACGCGTTGTTCCGGGGATTGCAGACACCCAGGAAAGGCATGCACTCGGAGTCGTTAGCACACGCGGAATTGCTGCACTGAGGTTCGCCGTCGGGCCCAGGGGTACAGCAACTCACTTCTGCATCATCGCAGGAGTTCTCAGAGTTGTCTCCGGTTTCGGAGTTCCCGAAGAGGTTTCCGCCTACCGCCATCACTCGCCCGTCGGCAAGCAACACGAGGCTGTGTAGGTGGCGAGGATGACACATCTCGCCGAGTTCTCCTGGCAAGGTGTCCCAGTCCTCGTTGGGATTGCCTCCGTCCACTTCAGACAGGTCGATGAACTCAGTTCCTGCCGACGCCTGTATCGAGCCTCCCGAGCGCATGATCTTTCCGGGTTCATACTGAACGGCGACGCCTCCCAAACCAACGGGTGAATCGGCGGAGAAACTCTCCCAGCTGCGGGTCTGCGGATCGAAAGTGTGCCCGTTGGCTATCGCGGCACCGGGAACATCGAGTTCGCTCTCCTGCCCGGCGTAGAAGATTTTACCGTTAGGAAGAAGGTAGATGTTTGGGTAGTTTACATTGATTGCCGCCGGGATCTCATTCGTGGCGTATTCCCACTGGTTCGTTTCAGGGTCGAATATCTCCATCGCACGAGGAGCAAGGACGGTTTGGTATATCTGACAGTCGGCATCCGAAGAACAGGTGTTTTCGTTGTGACTGCAGGTTCCGTTGTCACAGAACGGGTCGCAATCGAGATCGTCGATGCAGGTGCGGCCATCTGGCCAACATTGCCCGCTTCGGCAGTAGTTCGGAGGCCCCGCGGCGCCGCCGAGCGCAGCGACTCTCCCGTCATGGAGCGTGATCATCGACGGATACCACCGGGCTGTGTTCATCGCCGGAGACTCCGACCATTCATACGTGGACGGGTCGAAGATGCTCATAACCGAGGTCCGGTCACCTCCACTGCCACCACCACCCCCACCAACGAGGATCCGGCCGTCGCGCAGATGCGTGTGCCCCGCACAGAACATATTGTTCAGAAACAAAGGATAGAGTTCCATAGGGACGCAGCTGCCCCCGGACTCAGGAGATAATGAGCTCGAAAGCAGCGGGCCCCAACTAGCAGCCTGTTGAAAAAGCCCCGGTTCGGCTCAGGAAGCGGCCGACGGCGGGCTCAGATCGCGGAAGCGGAAGATCGAGGCTCGGCGGTGCCTGCGATGGCGGCAACCGTCCGAGCGAACATGCGCTGCAGGAGCGCGCACAGCTGGAAGAGAGCGGCCAGTATTGCCGCGGAGAGGCCCGACCTCCCCTGGAGCCGCTTGGGTTTCCCGACTCCGAAGAAGCTGCGCATCAGCACACTAAGATTGAACGCGGCCATGTGGATCAGAAGCCGCTTCTGAATGTTCTCGTGGCGACGCAAGTGAATGCGTCTCATCCCTCCACTGTTGAACAGATGCTCCATCGGTCGTTCGAGCAACTCTCCTCGCTTGCGCAGTAGCCTCTTGCCCTTCGTCCGCTTCACCCGCTTCCGATTCCGGTGGACCGCATCGCGTTCGGCCTCCTTGTTCTTCCAGCGCCTGCGCCCTCGATCCGGTTCCGAGATGTAGCTTCGAATCTCGGCTTCCTCGAGGCGCATCAACATCTCGTTCGAGTGGTAGCCCTTGTCCGCGGTCACTTCTTTGAAAGTCTCGCTGACTCGCTTCGACGTCTTTTCGTCGGCCTCGCTTCGGACTCTCTGCACGTTCTCGTCGGCGTCCGCGAGCGTCTCCTCCATCGTCTTCGTGTCCCCGCGCGCGCCTCCGTTCAGCGACGACCCAAGGATCGCTCCCGTCTCCAGATCGACGGCGTGCTCGTGCTTGTGGGCCATTCGGGTGCCGCCTTTCTTCATCTTCATGATCTCGGCGTCCGGCTCGTACGGGTTCACCCAATCCTTGTTGGAGCCCTTCTTCGGCCTCTTACGGTCCAGTTTTGCAAGCTGCGCGCGCGTCGGCGTTTCGATCCCGGACTTGTTGGCCAACTCAAGCAGGAAGTCCTCGTACGACTGCCCGTCCTCGCGCCGCACCAACGAACGAAGCGCCGCGTTCGCTTCAAGGGTCGTCGCATCGACCCCGAGCGACCTCCCTTTGACGAGACCGTGCTCAGCGAGCTTGCCCAGGATCATCGTGAAGACTTCTTGGTGCGTCTCAACGTCGAGTCGACGCCGGATGTTGGAGAAGCTCGAGTGATCTGGCGTCGACTTGCCCAGCGCGATCCCCAGGAAGCTTCGCAAGCTCAGCGAGTCCGCGACGCGCCACGCGATCCCGCGCTCGCTGTCGATGCCCTCGAAGAAGCCGATCATCAAACACCGGAAGTACACGCCGGGCGGAATGCTCGGTCGCCCCTGCTTCTCCGCGTAGAACTTCCTGCACATCGCCTCGACACGCCGATCGAAGTTCGCCTCGCGCAGGATCTTCTCCAGCGCCTGGTAGAACGGGTGCCCGGCCGCGTGCCGCACCGACTCGTGCGGCACGAACAGCTCCCCTTGCTCCGACCCCTTCTCGCCCATCGCCATCTCTGAGATCCTAGCGAACCTCGCCGCGACTCGCGATCTCCTCCATTCCGAATCGGGGCTTTTTCAACAGGCTGCTAGAGATGAAGAGTACGGTCGAGGACCGCGTCCTCCGCTCGCTTCGCCGCATCATGCGAGCGATCGACCTGCACAGCCGGCAGCTCAAGAGCCAGTTCGGCCTCACGGGCCCACAGCTCGTGTGTTTGCGAGTGATCGGCCAGGAGGGGCCGCTTCAGCCGTCGGAGCTGGCGCGCCGGGTCGACCTCAGCCAGGGCACGGTCAGCGGCATCATCGACCGCCTCGCCCGGCGGCAGTACGTGTCGCGGCGGCGCGGCACCAAAGACCGCCGTCGCGTGACCCTGTCGGTGCTTCCCGCCGGCCGGGACCTCCTGGCCGACGCGCCTTCGCCCCTGCAGACCCAGTTCGCGGCGCGGCTCGGCGCGCTCCCGGACGCCAACCAGACCGGTATCGCGACGATGCTCGAGCAGATCGTCCACATGATGGACGCGGCGGACATCGACGCGGCTCCGCTTCTCACGCCCGGCGACGCATCCCGCGACGCCGACCTGCACGCGACCGAGTTCGATCCCTGATCCAAAAAAACCGCTCCCGAATCGGCGGTTGCAGGAGGGCACCAAACATCCGCCGCTCCGGGAGCGGCACCGAATCTCTTCGGCATCCAAGTCGACCGCGGGGACGGAACCGACGACGAGGAGAACGAGACCGCAGGGGACTTTGCGCTCGGCCCTTCAACGGGGCCCGCCTCGCTTCCTTTCACTTCGACCCACCGAGTCTGCGAGAAGATTCGGACGATTTCGGCTTTTTTCCGAACGAGCAAAGCCGCGATCCCGGGGGACCGCGGCTTGCTGTGCGACGGATCGCGAATGACTACTCGGCGGCGGTCGCCGACTGGGTCTGCAGGGAGCCGGGCTCGATGCCTTCGGCCTTCATGCGCTCGCCCATGTGCTTGGCGAATCGTGCCCCGGTACCGACCACGCCCTCGTAGTGGGGGATGTGATACAGGGGCCGGCGGACTTCGGGGGTGGCGCGCTGGTAGGCACGCAGCTCCTCAAGGGTGTAACCGCTGTCATCGACCACCTTCTTGAACTCGGTCTTGGCTTTGGCCTTCGCCTCACCCAGCGCCATCTGCACCCGGCTGTGCGCGTTGATCTCGCCTTCGCCCGAGGTCTCGATCGGCAGGTAGATCATGTCCTTGAAGTGGTTGATCACGGCCGACTGCGCACCGTCGGACTGCGTGCTGGGCATGCAACCGAACGGCTTGAGCGACAGCACCATGTGGGCGATGCCTTTGACCGTGTAGTAGATGTTCTTGGCGACCTCGAGGTGGCCTTCGCCGCCCTCGGAGCGCGTGTGATAGAAATCGTGCGCGAGACGCTCCATCTCGAACATGTCCACGATTTCGTGGGCGGTTCCACCGAGGGCGTTGCGCAAACGATCGTACTCGCGGCGGTAGATCTTGTCGGCCACAAACATCGCGGCCCGCTTCTTGTAGTAGGCGGCGTCGAGCGTGACGCGCTTCTTGAGGTCCCACCACTTGAGCTCTTGATCGGCCTCATCAAGCTGACGGCGGTCGCCGGCTTTGATCTTCTCCTGCCACATCAAGTAGGTGAGCCAGGTCGCGATTGGCTCGGTGATGATCTCGGCGCCCTCGACCTGAAGGAACCGGAACATGTTGAAGTTTCCGTCGCCCTCGGTGGTCTGGGCCCAGAACTCCCCGGTCACCTTCACGACGGGCTTGGGCTGAAGTCGGTCGAGCTCGACCTCGTTCATCCGACGCGCGACCTCTTCGAGCGGCTCGACGTAGTCGACGGATGTGAGCTGGTCGACGAACTTTGCCAGCAGGTCCAGCGTGTCCAGGGAGCCGCTCTCACGCTGCTCGAGGAAGCTGCGAAGGCGGCCCTTGATCTCGGCCGGCTCCTTTTGCTTGATCGCCTTGCCCAGGAACTCGAGCGCCTGAGACAGCACATCGTCGGTCTCGCCGGGCTTGACCTCGTACGGGCGCACCTGGTTGGAGAACTCGTTGAGGAGGTCTCCCATGTTGATGCAGTTGACCAACCCCATGAAGAAGTCGGGGTTGAGGTTGAGACCCGCCTCGACTTCAGCCTGCTTGAGTCCGCCCTTTTGTTGGAAGAGCAGCACGCGGAAGCCATCGAAGCCGGCGTTGCGAAGCGCGAGTCGGTACTCGGCCTCGTACATGCCGAAGCGACAAGGACCACAAGCACCGGCGGTGATGAAGAAGTACCTGTCGTTGATCTCCTGGACCGACATGCCTTTGTCGTCGCGGAGATGCTCAAGGTACTGAACCAGGTTGCCCACCGTGAAGTAGGTCGGGTTGCACTGGCCGTTGTTGCCGTACTCTTTGCCCGCCTGGAACGAGTCGGTGTTCGGCGTGGGCAGAACGTCGGTGTTGTAGCCGAGGTTCTCGAAGTGGCACTTGATCAAAAACTCGTGCCGGAAGGTGAACCCGCCGAAGAGCAGCGTGGTGTTCTCGCGCTGGTCAGCCGTGAAGTCATGCTCCACGGGGCGCTGGAACTGCAGGTTCACAGACTGAAAGCTGACGCCTTCCTCGTCGGACAGCGCCTGCCTCTTCTCGTCGAGAAGCTGCTGCATCGCAGGCTGCTGAATCACGGACAGGAGGTCACTTCGGTGCTCGGTCGTCGTAGCCATCGCGGTTCTCGTCGATCTCAAGGGTTCCGGGTTCACGGGCATCGCACCGCTCCCCCTCGTTCACTGACACCCGTGTCAGTGAACTTCCACCGCGTTGTCCCACGCGAAATCCCGCCTCGCAAGTCCAAAGCGAAACGAGGGAGGCCGGCGGTAATGCCGCAATTGCAAACGGCGCCGCGGAGAACCGCAGCGCCGGTCGAGCCCTCGGGCCGGAAACGCGTCAGCCGTCGAGCTGGGGCGAGGCGATCCCGGTGATCTGCGGGATTCGGCTCTTGAGACGCCGCTCGATCCCTTGGCGCAGGGTGGCCTGGGAGCTGGGGCAACCCACGCAGTTTCCGGTGAGCTGCAGATGCACGATGTCGCCCTGGACGTCGAGCAGCTCAATGTCGCCGCCGTCGGCCCGAACCATCGGACGGCACTCGTCCAAGACCTCGTTCACCCGGGCGACGAGCGCATCGCCCTCGAGCACCTCGTCGGTGATCGCATCCCCGAGCTCGAGCAGATCTTCGAAGGGCGAGCGCTCCTTGCCGATGACGGCCAGGCTGACCTTCTTCGGCTTGCGACCGGCCTTGGCATCGTCGGCCACCTTGCGCGCCGCATCAGCGCGCTCCATCGCCAGCTCGGCGTCGGCTTCAGCCCGGCGGGCGGCAAGCTCCGCTTCGGCCGCGGTGTTGTCTTCGTTCGCAACGCGCTCACGAAGCGCGCCCGAGAGGTCGAGCTCGCGAAGCTCGTCGTAGCCTCCAACCGACTCGCCGCGCAGGAAGATCTGCGGCGTCGTGCGGCTTCCGGTCACGATCTTCAGCCAGCCAAGCGTGGCCTCATCACCCTTGATGTCGACCTCTTCGAACGGAATGTCTCGCTCGCGCAGCAGGTCGAGCGCGGCGCGGGCATACGGGCATCCGCGCTTGTAGAAAACCTTGACTGGAGCATCGTTGGCCGCGGGCTCGTCCTCGGGCTGCGCCTCGCCTGCGTCGGGTTTGATGATGCCTTTCTCGACCTGAAACTTGTGGAGCTTGCGCTTGTCGGTCTCCCACATCGGACGCTCCGGGTGGCTCTCGGACCACTGCGGAAGGGGAGCGTCCCGGTCGAGCGCATCCAAGCCGACCACGGACCGCGCTTGGTCGATGGCAGACGCCATCACCCGGATCGGCGAGCGCCCGGACTCCTTGCCCCGCGTGACGATTGCATCGAGGGACTGAACAGCGGCGCGACGGACGAGGCGACCCAACATGATGGCGGGCGTAGCCCGGAGCGCCACGGCCGTCAAGCAGGCCCACGACCGCGCGGTGCGGCAGGAAGACGTCTCGCGCGCGGAATCAGCCCGCGTCGAAGCCCTATAGAAGGAGGACCACCACAGCGCGCTCGTTTGTGGGGTCGGCACACGCGGCGCCGGCGACGTGCGACCGGGCCTCGCTCAACCAACCCGCGGGCCGCGGACGAAGCCGCGCGAGGGCCAAGGCCCGATGGACACCCACACGACTCGGGCGGGTCGGCTACTCGAGGTCGCCGGTGGGCACGGTGAAGCCCATCGTCCTGAGCCCTTTCGCGCTGACCTTCTCGACGTAGTGGCGCGCGCAGACGGGCGCATACGTCTCGTCCCCGAGCACGATCTGCTCGCCCTCCACAACGGCCGCATCGCCGGCCATGCGCAGGTTGAACACGGCCTTGCGATCACAAAACTGGCACGTGACCTTCACCTCCTCGATGGTGTCCGCCAGCTCCATCAGACGCTGAGCCCCGGGAAAGGAGCGGGTCTGAAAGTCGGTCCGAAGCCCGTAGCAGATCACGGGAACGCGCCGGGTGAGCGTGAGCACCCGAAGCTGCTCGATGACCCCTGGGGACAGGAACTGGGCCTCATCGACCAAGACACAGTCGAGGTCGTCGAAGGTGGACGCCTCGAACACAGTGTCCGCGTTGACCAGCATGTCGGCCTCGGCTTGCAGACCCGAGCGAGAGACGATGTGCCCCTGCCCAAATCGGTCGTCGAAGGAGGGCTTGAGCAGCATCACTCGCTTGCCCTGTTTGCGGTAGTTGTGGGCGACAGCGAGGAGATTCAGCGTCTTGGCGCTGTCCATCGTGCCGTACCGAAAGTAAAGCTTCGCCATGGCGCAGCGGACGCTAACACGGAGACGCGGAGACATTTTGTCCACCCCTTCCCCGGGTGTTTGCCGCCCCGTCACGGCGCAGGCGCTCACACTCACGAGTTTCGGGGGGTTCCCTGCGGCACGAGGCCTGCAACACTGCCACGCACATGCTCGTCCACGGACTCCTCGACCTGCTGCTGGCCCAAGGTGCGGACGCCCTCATTCTCCAGCCACAGCGGCCGCCTCAGCTGCGACGCGGTGGCACCCATGTGCCGCTGAGCATGCCGCCACTGGCCCAGGAGCTGTTCGATGAGGAATGCGCCGAGTTCGCGGGACAGGACTCCTTGGAGGTGAAGGGGCAGCGCTTCGAGATCGTGCTCGATGCTGCCGGGACGACGCTGCAGATCCGTCGCCACAACCCGGGCCACACGCCTGAACCGGAGCCCGTGGCCATGCCCTTCCGCGCCCCGGACCCGAGCTCGCAGCCCGTCGCTGCCGCGCCCGGTGAGTTCGAGGCGTGGGTTCAAAAAGCACAGCGCCTGGATGCATCCGACATCTTCTTCTCCTCCGGTCGTCCGCCGTTCATTCGAACCGGTGGCGACATCGCTGCGCTCGCATCCACGCCCATCGACGCGGCGTCGCTGAAGACCTTCAGTGACCAGGTCTTGGGCGCCGAGGCTCAGGCACGGCTCGCCGAGCACGGCAGCGCGGATGCCGGATGGCAACAAGGCTCGGCTCGTTTTCGGGTGCACGTGTTCGAGCAAGCCGACGGTCTCGCCATCGCGATGCGGCCGATCCGCACCGCGATCCCGACGCTCCACAAGCTCGGGCTGCCCGAGTCGTTTCATCAGCTCACGCAGTACCGAAATGGACTGGTGCTGATGACGGGCACCGCGGGCTCGGGAAAGTCGACCACGCTCGTAGCGTTGCTCGAGCGGCTGTGCCGAACGAGCGCGAAGCACATCATCACCCTCGAGGATCCGATCGAGTACCGGTTCACATCCCAAAGCGCCCTGGTCCATCAGCGGGAGGTCGGTCGCCACGTGTCCAGCTTTGCCGAGGGCCTGCGCGCCGCGATGCGCGAGGCGCCCGACGTGATCCTGCTGGGCGAGCTGCGCGACCGCGAGACGATCGCCGCGGCCTTGTCCGCAGCCGAGACCGGACACCTCGTGCTCTCCACGTTGCACTGTGCCGACTCCGCGACGGCGATCGACCGCATCGTCGATGTCTTCGAAGAACACCGCCATCCGATGGTCCGCACCCAGCTCGCGTCCGTGCTTCGGGCGGTCGTTTCACAGACGCTGCTGCCCTCGGTCCATCCGCCGCGGCGGGTTCCGGCGTACGAGCTGCTGCTCGTGAACACTGCGGTGGCTGCGAAGATCCGCGACGGTCGCGGGTACCAGCTTCGCAGCGAACTCCATCCCGGTCGTGGTGAAGGCATGATCCCGCTGGAAGCGACGCTCGACGGCTTGCTTGAGCGCGGCGAGATCACCGCGCAGACCGCCAGAGCCACGGCACCCAATCCAGAGCTGCTTCGGTTTCGCGGACCCTGAGAGCCCCGCCGCGCGCGGCTAGGAACCGCAGCAGGACACCGCGGATGGCCCGGGTTGCAGCGTTGCAAGGTGCATCGCCGTTGCGATCCACGCCCGGCGCCCTCCCGAAATCACAGCGTTTTCTGGTCGCAACCGCCGGCACCACGCGTGCACAATCGAAGGAAGGACGGCACCCGATGAGCAGCTTCGCGACCACCCTGACCCTCCTTTCCGTGACCCTCGCTCCCGAGGCCGCAGCAACGCAGCCCACGCCCGCTCCTGTGGCGGCCCCCGCCGCGGCCCCCGCCGCGCAGCCCACACCCGCCCCGGTGGCAGCGCCCGTCGCCGCACCCGTCCCCGCACCGACCCCTGCCCCGGTCGCCGCGCCCGTTCCGGCTCCTGCGCCTGAAGCCGCTCCCGCGCCGCAGCCCGCCGCCGCGCCGCAGCCCGCCGCCGCGCCGCCCGTCCCCGCACCCCGGGTCAGCCCGCCGCTGCTTCTCACCACATCCACGAACGTCGGCTGGGAGCCCGACCGTCCCGAAGCGCTCAGCGGAAAGTGGCTCGTGGGGAGCAGCATCGGCCTCGGCGCCCTCAGCTGGGGACTCACATTCGGCCAGATCGCGATGGTCCGAGGATGCTCTTCACGGCTCGGCGGTGACGAGGAACTCAGCGTCCAAGGCTGCCTCTACGACGACCCGCAGGTGGCCTCCATGGGCGGTCTTCGGGCGCTGAGCAACGTGAGCAACTGGGCCGTCGCGGGCACCGCCGGCGCCATCAAGGGCAACTACGACGCGATCGACCACGTGTGGGCCGGCCGGAAGTCCCGACGCTCCGGTCTGTGGATCGGCGGCGGCATCGGCCTCGCGCTCGCCGGCATCACCACCGGCGTTGCCTCGGCGAGCCTGGCCTTCGGCCGTGATTGCACCGACGCATCCTGCACGCAGAACCTCGCCGGCTACCTGATCGCCAGTCAGGCCGCCCAGAGCATGTTCACCGCCGGCCTCGGCATGACCGCGTACGGCATGGTCTACAGGTACGAGTACAAAGACGACCACGCCTACAAGAACCGTCTTGCGACGCTGCGAGCGGCCCCGACCGTCACCGGAGACTTCGCAGGCGCCTCGCTCTCCGGCCGCTTCTAGAGCGGCGAGACAAGTCAGTGACGCCCCCCAAAGAGGGCGCCTTCTCAGCGAGCTCAGACCTCGAGGTCTTCGTCGCCGTTTCGGAAGATCACGCGATACAGGTCGGTGCGGCGGTCCACCCAGGGCCTGACCGTGCCCGTGGCTTCGGTCTTGCGCAGAGCGCCCAGGTCGATGTCGTGCACGAGCATCGTCTCGACGTTGGGGGTCGCCTCGGCCGCGATGCCGTCGCGCGCGAAGGCGATGTCGCTGGGGGTCAGGATCGCACTTTGTGCGTAGTGGATGTCCGCGCCTTCAACCTGCGGCAGGTTTCCGGTCGCACCCGCGGTGACCACGTAGACGTGGTTCTCGACCGCGCGCGCCTGAGCACACGCCCGAACGCGCAGGTGGCCCGAGCGAATGTCGGTGTTGTACGGCACGAGCAGCATCTCGGCGCCTTGGCTCTTGAGGGCCCGGACGTACTCGGGGAACTCGACGTCATAACAGATGGCGATCCCCACCTTGCCGCAGTCGGTCTCGATGATCTCGGCACGTTTGCCGGGCACCACACCCCACCAGCGGGCCTCCGAGGGCGTGATGTGCAGCTTGTACTGCTTGCTCATCCGCCCGTCGCGATGGAAGAAGTACGCGATGTTGTACAGCGTGTCGTCTTCGCAGGTTAGGTGCGTCCCTGCGAGGATGTTGATGTTGTATCGCATCGCCAGGCCGCCGAAGAACTCGACGTAGCGCTCGGTGTAGGCGTCGAGGCTCCGCGCCGACTCCGAAGGCGAACCCGACGGGACCAGCGCCAGCAGCTGGTTGGTGAGCAGCTCGGGGAACACGACCAGGTCGCTGCGGTACTCGGACGCCGTATCGACGAAGAACTCGCACTGGGTCGCGAACGCCTCGAAGCTGTCGATGGGGCGCATCTCGTACTGCACCGAGGCAACCCGCACGCGGTTCTTCCGCATGCCGCCCACGGGGAGCCACGAGGGGTTTTGCCACTCCATCAAGACGGCGAAGCCGCGAGACTCTTCGTCCTTGGGCAGGTAGCCAGGCAGCAGCGCCCGGACCGCGAATCCATTGGCTCGCTGCGCGGTGATGACCGGGTCCCGCAGCTCCTTGCGCAGGACGGCGGCCAAGTATTCCCGCGAGTCCATCTCCGCGGAGTACTTGTGGAAGCGGGGCATGCGGCCGCCGAACATCATCCCCCGCAGGTTCATTCGGGTGACGAGATCCTTGCGCGCGTCGTAGATCCGCCGCGAGAGCTTGTTGCCGCGGAGCTTGGGCGAGACCGCGATGTCGATCCCGTAGAGCATGTCGCCCAGGGCATCGTGCGCGACGAGGTTTCCATCGAGGCACACATCGCGGAAGGTGTGCTCATTGCCCAGATCCCCGGAGTTGACGATCAACGCGCTGGAGGTCGCGACCAGCTCCCCATCAAGCTCAACCGCGAGCTGCCCCTCTGGAAACAGCTGGATGTGGTTTTGAAGGTTCAGCTTCGACCACGGCTCCAGCGTCGGATAGATCTGGCGGTGAAGCTCCTGCACGGCGCCGAGATCGCTCATGCGGAGCTGGCGTACGGTGAGCCGCGCCTTGGTCTTCCCCGCCGAAGGCTTGTGTTTCTTGACGCTCTTGCGCTTTTCTTTGGGCTTCTTTGTTTCTGACATGTTCGGCCCAATCGGGTACGCGCGGAGCATACCAACCCTCACCACGCCCACAGCGCGAACTCGCCGCGTGTTGCGTGAGATCAAGGCGCCTGAAACACTGCCGCGCGATGGACCAAGCGACCGCCCAACGAGAAGCCGCCTCGATCCTCGCCGCCGCGGATGCCCTGGGCGGCGACGAGACGACCGAGATGATCCGCCGCTACTTTGCGCCGAACTACTCGATCATCCTCGACGACCCCATCATCAAGGCGGAAGGCGCCTGGCTGTACACGCGCAGCGGCGCGAAGGTTTTCGATGGTGTCGCCGCCTATTCGGCCGCCAACCTCGGCCACGGCCATCCCCTGATCCGCGAAGTGCTCAAGGGCTTCCTCGACGCGCAGCAACCGACGGTGCTCGGGCGCTTCTTGGGCAACCCCTACATGGGCCTGTTCGGAAAGAAGGTCTGCGAGATGTCGGGCTTCGAGCGGTTTCTTCCCGCCAACGGTGGGGTCGAGGGCCCCGAAGCTGCGATCAAGCTCGCGCGTCGCTGGGCGCATCACGTCAAGGGTGTGCAAGGCACCGCCGAGATCCTCTACGCGCAGGGCTGCTTTCATGGCCGAACCACCACCGTCACCCAGATGTTTGGCGACGACGAGCCCCAGGCGAAATCCGGATTCGGTCCTTGGGCACCTGGGTTTCGCCGCATCCCGTTCAACGACCTCGCCGCCCTCGAAGCCGCGATCACCGACACCACCGCGGCGGTGATGCTTGAGCCCATCCAAGGCGAGGGCGGCATCAACGTTCCCGATGACGGCTACCTCGCCGCGGTCTGCAAGCTCTGCAAGGAGCGCAACGTGCTGGTGATCTTCGACGAGGTTCAGACCGGCTGGGCCCGCACCGGCAAGATGTTCTGCTGGATGCACGAGGGCGAGGCGGCGAGGCCCGACATCATGGCGGTCGGCAAGTCGGTCAGCGGCGGGTTCGCGCCCGTCGCCGGTATTCTGGCCCATAACAATCTTATGGAGCTGTTCGCCGCGGGCTCGCACGGAAGCACCTTCGGCGGCTGCCCGATCAGCAGCGCGATCGGCTACGCGGCGCTGGTGGCCATCGAGCAGGAAGACCTCGTGAAACAAGCCCAGGAGAAGGGCGGGTATGTCCACGAGCGACTGCTGGCGATCGCCGCAAAGTCGCCGCGAATCGAGTCCGTCCGCGGACGCGGAATGATGTTCGGCATCGAGGTCACCAAGCAGGACCCCGACGCCGACGCGTTCTCGAAGAAGCTCCTGAAGATGGGTGCAATTATCAAGGGCACCCACCGCTGGGTCTTGCGCTTCACACCGCCGCTCGTCGCGACCCGCGAAGACCTCGACCATGTGCTGGAGCTGATCGAGCGCGTGTTCGCCGAGACCGCCTGATCCGTGTCCCGGCCCTCAGGGCTCGTCCGCGAGCCCGGTTGGGCCAGGCGGAGGGCCCTGCACGGCCGTTCGTGCCGCCTCGATCGCATGGAGGATGGCGCGCGCCCGCGGCAACAAGCGGTGCCCACTGGGGAGCAGCCGCATCCCCCGGGGCGTCCGCTCGAACAACGGCGTGCCGAGCTCCTCCTCCAGGCCGCGAATGCGCCGCGTGAGCGGGGGCTGCGAGACGTGCAGACGCCGCGCGGCTCGCCCGACGTTCGCCTCTTCGGCCACGGCGACAAACGACTCAAGCTGGACGAGCGACACGCCCGGATTGTATCGCGGGCGCAGACCGGCCTCGATACCGAATCGGTATTGGACCCACAGGCCACGGTACGGCACCTCTGATCCATGGCGATCATGGTCTACGCAGCGAAGGAACGAGAAGCGCTGCGCTTCGCGGGTCAAACCGCGGCGGCGACGCTGCACGCCATTTGCAGTCGTATCGAGCCCGGCATCACGACCGCCGACATCGACCGATGGGTCCGGGAGGACACTGCCGCGCGTGGCGCGACCCCCAGTCAGCTCGGCTTCAAGGGATTTCCGGCGGCCGTCTGCACCAGCGTCAACGAGGTCGTCTGCCATGGCATCCCCTCCGGCGACGTCGTGCTGCGCGACGGTGACGTGGTCAACGTCGATGTCACCAGCTGTATCGGCGGTTTTCACGGCGACACATCTCGCACACTCGCGCTGGGACCGATCGATGCGGACAGGCGTCGAGTGACCGAAGGCGCGGAGTCGTGCATGTGGGCCGGCATCGAAGCGGTGCGGCCCGGGGCGCGGCTGGGAGACATCGGTGCCGCGATCGCTGCACGCGCAGCCGAGTTTGGCTGCGCCGTCGTCCGAGAGTTCGGCGGCCACGGAATCGGGCGAAACATGCACATGCCACCGCACGTCTCACACGTGGGCCGGGCGGGCACGGGCATGCGTCTGCGGCCGGGCATGGCGTTCACGATCGAGCCGATGCTGACGCTTACGCCTGTTGCGTTGGAGGTCGATGTCGATGGCTGGACCATTCGAACCAGCGACGGAAGCCCGAGCGCACAGTTCGAGCACACGGTGTTGGTGACCGAGGCAGGCGTGGAGGTCCTGACGCTTCCGCCGGCGTGATTCGGAGTATCCTGCGCCAGTGGAGGACGAGGCGCAGACGCAGCAGGTCGCGGCCTGGCTGCGTGGCGAGGCAGGATCCGAGCAGGCGCTCGTGCAGCGGTTCTATCCCAGTGTCCGCCGATTCTTCGACCTGCGCTGCGCCCATGCAGCCGACGATCTCACCCAGCAGACCTTCCTCGCGTTGATCGAGGCGAAAGCCCGCTTCGAGGGTCGTTCCAAGTTCAAGACGTTTCTGTTCGGCATCGCCCACAACCAGCTCCTGCGACATCTCGAAGGGAAGGCGCAGGGTCCCCGCGCCCGGCGCTACGGAACCGAAGCCGGGGAGGTCACCTCGCTGAGCATGGTCGCGGTCCGCAAGCAGGAACATCAACTCGTGCTGATGGCGCTCACCCAACTGCCGATCCCCATGCAGGTCCTGATCGAGCTGTACTACTGGGAGGACATGCCGCTGGCCGAGATCGCGAGTGTGGTCGATGCCAACACCAGCACCGTGGGGAGTCGACTGGCTCGCGCCCGCGAACTGTTGCGCGAGAACATCGCGTTGATGACCCGCCCTGGAGCGCTCCGAGACCGGCTCCTGCAGGACCTTGAGGCCTGGTCGCGCGCGCTCGGACCGGTCACCGCAGACGCGAACCGAGACCGAACAAGATCCTGACCCGCGCTCCCGCTTGGGCCTCACAAGCCTGCTACTGTGCCGGTGTGGGGAGCGGCGCGCACGCGGCTGGGCTCGCGCCGGGAACACGGCTCGACCGCTACACGCTCATACGGCGGTTGGCGATGGGCGGGATGGCAGAGCTGTACCTGGCCCAGCAGACCGGCGCCGCAGGGTTTAGCAAGATCGTCGCGCTCAAACGCATCCACCCCCACCTTTCACAGGACGAGACGTTCACGGGGATGTTCTTGGCCGAGGCCCGGCTCGCCTCGGACCTCAACCACCCCAACCTCGCGCACGTCCTCGACTTTGGGGAGTGCGAGGGCGAGCACTACCTGACGATGGAGTACGTGCACGGCGCAAACCTGCTCGAGGCGCTCAATCAGGCGGGCACCCCACTCCCGATGGAGGCTGCGCTGCAGGTGGTCATCGACGTCGCTCGCGGCCTGCACGAGCTCCACGAGCACCGCTCGACCGACGGACGACCGCTGGGCCTGGTCCACCGCGACGTCAGCCCGTCGAACGTGTTGTTGGCCTACGACGGCTCGGTCAAGCTCACCGACTTTGGCATCGCCAAGGCGATGGAGCTCACCTCGGCCACGCGCACGGGCACGTTCAAAGGCAAGCTGGGTCACTCCAGTCCCGAGCAGGCGCGCGGGGAGACGATCGATCGGCGCAGCGATGTGTTTTGCCTGGGCATCTTGCTGTACGAGGTCACCACGGGCACGCGGGCATTCACCGGGCCCAACGAGTTCGCCGTGCTCGGCAGGGTCGCGGCGGCCAGCTACGATCCGCCGGAGTCGCTGGTCGCGGACTACCCCCCTGGCCTTGCTGCCCTGGTTCGAGGTGCGCTCGCGGCATCCCCCGACGAGCGGCCCGCCACCGCGGGCGAGTTTGCGGAGAGCGTTGCCGCGTTTGCACGAGCGCAAGGAATCGCGATCGGACCCGGCCCGGTCGCGACGCTGCTGCGCGACCTCTTCGGACAGCCGCCCGCGGTCGCAAACCCCGAGGAACTCCACCGCCTCACGAGCGAGGTGCAGGTGCAGGCTCAGGCGCAATTGGGCCCCGACCCGCTCGCGTCCGAACCGACGACCCCAGCCGCGGTTCGACCGTGGTCGACCTACGCGCTGGTCCCCCTGGCGCTGGCGCTTGGCGCGGCCAGCACGTGGATGCTGCGGTCGCCCGCGGAGTCGCGCGCCGTCCAACCGATGCTCCGCCCCCTGCCGCGCCCGATGCCCGAGCCCGTCGCGGTCGCGCGGCCCGATCGCGTGCCCGCGCTCCCCGAACCCGCTCCCGCCGAGCCGGAGCCCGTCTCCGAACCCGCCGCCCCCAAACATCGTCGCAAGGTCCGGAGCCGCAAGGCCAAACCGCAGCCAGATGCAGCACCCGCGAACGATATCGAGCTTCGCGGCATGTTATTTCCCCCCGACCCGTAGTGTTCCGTGCAGCCGCACTCTGGGCGCTTGTCGCCGTCGCCCCGAAGCCCGACCTTCAGGCTCGCATCGACCGTGCCGACATCGCGACCCGGCAGGGCCGGTGGTTCGACGCCGCCGCCGAGTACGGCATCGTGTTCGAGGCGACCGGCGACCTGCGGGTTCGCTACGCCCAAGCCGAAGCGCTGCGGTACGGCGGCAACTGTCTCGATGCGATCCCGATGTACGAGGAGTGTGTCAGCGGCGGCCAGAGCGACTCCATCAAGTCACTCGCCAGTCGGCGCGTCGAGATCTGTGAGGAGGAGCTCGCGGCCGCTCGCGCTCGAGAACAAGCTCTGGCGGCGCCGGTCGTTGCGACCACCGAGCTCCAATCCAGCGTCTCGCCCCCGCCCGAGCCCCCCACCCCCTGGTACCGCGACCCCGCAGGCGACGCCCTGGTCGCGGTCGGCCTCGCGGCCTCGCTCGCCGGCGGCGTGGTGCTGGGACTGGGTCGACGGGACGGAAACAACAGCGTCGACGCTGCCAACGACCGCGACTTCGGCGACGCGCTCGACCGCGCTCGCACCAAGACGCTGGCGGGAGGCGTGACGCTTGGCCTCGGAGGCGCCGTGTTGCTCGGCGGCGTGATGCGGTGGGTCGTCGTTCACCGCCGGGGTCAGAGCGTTGAACTCTCACTCCGCAGCAACGGAGTGCTCCTCAGCGGGCGACTCCCGTCGCTGGCCGCCCTACGAAACCGCTGAGTTCGCCACGAGCGCTAGATCGCGTACCGGCGAAGCCACAGATCGATCCCTGTGCCCTCGTTCTTTACGTACCCGGTGACGATCACGCTGTGTGGGGCCACGTCCACGGCGAGCACCTTGTCGATGCCGCCCCCGGTGCCACTGACCGGGTAGGTTCGAATCTCGGTGCCGTCGGGTTCGTTGAAGCGGATCCACCCGTCCGCCGTTCCGGTGTCTTGGAGATTGAACCCCAGAAACCCGACGACGACGTAGCGCCCATCCGCGAGAAAAGCGATGTCCGCCGCCTCATCCTGTCCGCCGGCGCCCTGCGTGAACGGATTTCCCTGCGGAGCGCCATCGTCGTCGTAGAACTGTACGAAGATGTCCGTGTCGTGAACGCCCGCGATCGCGGAGCCCCCCAGCGGGTTGAGGGCCTGTCCGACGCCGCGCGGGGCGTCGCCCTCGGGGTCTGGCACGCGTTGCTCCCAGATCGTCGCGCCAAGGTTGTCGTACCGCGCGGTCCAGAGGTTGGGCACGTCGCCTTCGAACCGCACTCCGGTCACCTGCACCCCGACGCCGGGTACCGTGATGATGTCGATGCCGCGGCTGTCGCCCTGCGCGTCGAGTGCATCCAGCAACGCCTCGCCGGCGGGCGAGCCGTCCGCCGCGTACCACTGCTGCCAAAACATCGATCCGCCCAGGCTCCCCGCGCGACCCACCGCAACCACCCGGCCATCCTCCGCCAGCGCAACCCCCTCCATTTTCGATGCCACAGGGTCGAGTCGCTCCCACAGCACCTCGCCCACAGGGTTGAGCTTCGCCATCCATCCACGCTCGACTCCCGCGCCGTTGGTCACCACACCGACGACCACGACATCGCCGTTGCCGTCCACGACCAGGTGTTCGGCGGTGTCCACCTGACCTGCCGTGTCCGAGGACCAACTCCATGCCCGAGCCCCGTCGGTCAGCCCGTAACGCTGCACGAGCAGGTCGGGGCCGCTGTCCTCGGACGGGGTCGTCATGCCGCACAGATACAGCGCGTCGGCGGAGACATCGATCGCGAGCGCGAAGCCCCGGTCGTCTCGATCGCCACCGTCGAAGCTCTCCGTCCACACAGGCTCGTACGGCTCGACGCACAGCGGATGACAGCCGTCGTCCGGCGCGTTGTTTCCATCGTCGCAGGCCTCACCCTCCTCCAAGATTCCATTGCCGCACGCCGCTACAGGTTCGCTCCCGGTCGACGAGCCGTCCGCGTCCGAGGTCTCATCCCCAAGATCGCCGGTCGCTTCGGAGCCCGTGGTCACCGACGACGGGTCGACACAGGCATCCGCGAGCGGAGACGGAGCGTACGGGCCATACACGCGCCCGCTTTCACACGAGCCCGACGGATACGAGCACCATCCGTCCGCTTCACAAAGCCCACCGGATCGCAGCGCGCACTGAGGGTCCTGAGCGCAGACGAACGCATCGTCGAACGAACAGCCTCCGATCGCCAACAGGGCGAGGATCCCCAAGCGGTGCACGAGGGCGAGGATACCAAGTCCGCCGGAGACTTCAGACCAGGCCGGGGAGCGGGCCTTGGTAGGAGGACATCTCGTTGCCGAAGTGGGCGTCATCGCCGCCCATGGCGTGCAGGATCGACGTGAACAGGTTGTGGGTCGAGTGCTCGGATTCGTACTCGAGCCCGCCGTCGACCCCAAAGCTGTTGTAGTCGATAAACCGGCCGGTTTCGAAGTAGCCGCCGGCAGACCCCGCAAGCAGCATCGGCAGGTTGTAGGCGTAGTGCCCCGACGCATTGCGAAACTCGCTGGTGAACATGAGCAGCGAGTTGTCGAGCACGGTCATCCCGTTGGGCTCGACGAAGGTCTCGTCGTCGAGCCCATCGAGCAGCGCCTTGACCAGGCTCATGCGCCAGCGACGGTTGTCGAGCGCCTCGGCGAACCAGTCGTCGTACATCGACGCTTTCGGGCCCGTGGGGCCGATGTCTCGGGCATCGTGTCCCAGCGAGTGGCCCAGCGTCACGCCGGTCGCGTTGCCCGCGGCGGTCCACGGCGTGAGCAGGTCGCCGATCTCGAGGTTGGCGACGTTGGACAACCCGCAACGCAGCGCCGCGATCAGCAGGGACACATGCTGCGGACCGACCTGCTGCGCACTTCCAGCGCTGTCCGGCTCCTCAGGACGGCTGCAAACCACCGGGTTCATCAGCTCGTTCTCAAGCGCCCGGAGGTGGTCGAGGTGGGCGTCGATCTTGTGCCGGTCCGAAGCGCTCACCCGCGTCTTCGCATCGCCGTAGCTCGTCAAAAGCCCGTCGAGGGCGCTGGTCCGCATCGAGAGCAGACGCTGGGCCTCCGGGCTGGGCTGGCCGCCCTCGGCGACGCCCGCGAACAAGGTCGTCCACGCCTCGGATGGGCTGGTGATGCCGCTCATCGACTCGTCGGCAGCGCGATAGTACGGGGTGCCGTAGTTGTGCCCTTGTACGCTCAGGTGGATGCGCTCGAACGGCGTGGGCTGACTCGCCGCGAGCCGCTGCGCCACGACCTGGTCGATGCTGGGGCTCTTGGACCCGTTGTCGTCCTGATCGCCAGCGGTCAGCGCAGTGCGGTTCGCGATGCGGTGCGCGCCCGAGGAATACTGGTCCTGCTCGATCGCCGACTTGTTGTCGATGCCCTCAAGCAAGAGAAGCTTGCCAACGTGGGGCTGGAGTTGCTCCTGAATCGGGCCCAGCGTCAGCGTTGCGTCCGACGGGTCGGTCGGGCGCCACAGGTCTTCGCCGTGATGGCCTCCCGCGCCGTCGTGCCGCCAGTTCTTGCCTTGGTTGCTGATCGTGCCGCCGTGCGAGAACACCGTGATGAAGCGCTTGGGTGCCCCGCCGCCGTGCGCCAAGGCCTTGCCATGGGTGTACTCGAGCAGAGGAAGACCGAGCGCCATCGTGCCCGCCCCCTTCAAGAAGGAACGACGACCGGAGTGTTTGAATCGTTCGAACATGACTACTCTTCCCCTCCCACGCGGGCATACCGGAACGCCGGGCTCCGCACGATTCCCGCCAACAACGCGCGGACATCTCCGGTCTCGACGAAGGCGGTGATGACCTCCTCTTCGGTGCAGGGATCAAACGCTTCAGCATCGAGCGCCGTCTGTGCCCATCGTTTGGCGAAACAAGCGCGAGCATCCTCGCTGTCGACCAGCGACTCGGAGAGCTTGACCGCGTCGGCCATCGGTCGCGCGACGTCCCCAAGGGTCAGGCTGCCTTGCGCGTCGATCTGCAGCCCACTCTCCACTTCGCTCGCCCGCCAGCGCCCGAGCGCGTCGTAGTGCTCGAACAGGTAGCCGGTCGGGTTGATCAAGGCGTGGCAGCCCGCACACGCCGGATTGTCCATCGTGCGGACCTCGACCAACTCGCGCACCGTCAGAGGACCCTCTTGATCGTCCATCCCGGGCTCGATGGGCGTGTCGTTGGCGGTCGGAGGCGGCTCCCCCAAGTCGGCACACATGACCTCCTCCAGCACGTACACGCCGCGGGCAATCGGCGACTGGACCCGTTGTCCGGCGTGGACCGCCAGGAAGGCGCCTCGGGTGAGGATGCCGGCCCGCTCTTCGGAGGGCAGCGTCACCCAAGCCCAGGAGTCATCATCCGCAGGTCCCTGCACGCCGTAGAGCTCCGCGAGCGACGCGTTGACGTACGCCTCGCGCGACAGCAGCAGCGCGTCGAACCCCGACTCGCCGCTGGACAGCGCGCGATCGACCAGCGCATTCACCTCGATCCGCATCGCCTCGAGCAACGCGGGGCTGAACTCCGGATACAGGTCGGGCTCCTTGATCGCATCCTCCAGCACCAGGCGCAGCCCGGCACCGTCGATGTGAAGCCACTGGGTCACCAGCAAACGCAGACGGTCTTGCGCACGCGGCGACGCCAACATGCGCTCGACCTGTTGCTCAAGGCCCGCGGGCGTCGAAAGCTCCCCCGCATCCGCTGCGGCAAAGAGCACGTCATCGGGCATCGTGTCCCACAGGAAGTAGCTCAAACGACTGGCCAGCGTGTACCCGTCGAGTTCGAGGACAACTCCCTGGGTGTCGTCGACCGGCGCGCCCTCTTCGAACCTGTAGATGAACGATGGCGACTGCAGCAGGCTCGACAACACGACGTCCAGGCTGTCGGAGAACGAGAGCTGCTCGCCGTACGCCGCGCTCTCGTAGACCGAAAGCAGCGCATCGACCTGCGCCTCCGTGATTGGGCGGCGGAAGGCCTTGGTCCCAAAGCGGCGAATGAACGCCTCCGCGCAGACCTCGTCGTGCGCGCCCGCGGTGTCACATCCGAACACCTCAACGGCCCAAGCGTCGCGCGCGGCGAGCACGGCGTCGGCGGTGCTGCGAAGCTGACGCACGCCGAGCTCGGTGATCGGGTTCGTCTCGTCCGCGTACGTGACCTCGAGATCGGGGACGCCGAAGAGATCGCGCAGGGTGTTGCGGGCCTGGGCGGCGGAGAGGCGCTGCAGCGCGCGCGGTTCCAACGCGTCCAGGCACGACTCCGCGGGCTCCCCGCTTCCCCCCTCGGCTTGGCCGTCGGTCTCCCCCTCGCTCGCGCCCCCGCCCTCAGCCGCGTTGGCCGAGTCCGTCACACCATCGGTCTGTCCCGAGGCACCCACGCCGACGCTGGAACCTGAGTAACAACCGCTTAGCGAGAGCAGCACCGCCACCCACGCCCCCGTCTTCATTCGTCCCGTCACCAAGGGGTGAGTCGGGAACGCGGCACCCCCATCCACGGGAAGTTTCGCAAGCCCGAATACACGATCGGCGGCCGGCTACGCCCACACCAGGCGCCCGGGCCCGAAGAGTCACGGCCGCGTGATGCGAGCGCCCATCTCCGCGAGCGACTCCAGACCCGTGGGCGGGGGGCTCATGCGCTCGAGCGTACAGACGGGAAGGTCCGGGTAGCTGCGCTCGAGGTCCAGGCGAACCTTGCGAGAGCGCTCGCTCTGCTCCCGCGCGTCATCGTAGATCTCTGCGGCCCGCTGAAGCGTCGCGGCATCGACCGCGTGACCGAAGGCCTCCGCGAGGACCGAGTCGTGGGCCAAGGGAGGCATCAGGGTGTCCACGCGGTTGAGGACTACGCCGTCGACGTGCAGGCCTCGCTCGCGCAACACATCGAGGAACGCCTTGGCCTCCCGCACGCTGAAGTCGTTGGCCGAGGTCGCCAAGACCACGCCTGTGCTCTCCGAAACGAGCAGCTCCGCGACGTCGCCCGCACGTCGCTGGAACTCGCCCAGCGACGAGCCGAACTCGCTGAGAAACGCTCCGAGCTCGCCGATGAACTGCCCGCCGCCCATGGCCTCGAGCACCTTCATCATCATGGAGCTCGCCAGGCCGAGAAAGCGCATGCTGAGCCGGCTGGACTTGCTCAGGAACTTGGCCGCCGGGTTGTTGAGCAGCTCGCCGATCCGCGCGGGTGCCTCAAGAAAGTCGATCGCGTTCGCGGTGGGCGGCGTGTCGAGCACGATGAGGTCGTAGTTCCCCTCGGAGACCAACATGTGCACCCGGGCGATCGCGGCATACTCAAGCGCCCCGCCGAGGTATTGAACGGTCGCCTGGTAGATGCGGTTGTCGAGCATCCTTTGCGCGGCCTCCTGCGTCTTGGAGTAGCCACGCACGATGCTGTCGAAGACGGCGCGTGTGTCGAGCAGCAAACAATCCAGCGGCTCGCCCAGAGCCTCGCTGCCTTGGACCCTGACGATCTCGGCCGCGTTTCGGTCCCCCACCCCCAGCGCCTGGGCCAGTCGGCGTGAGGGATCGATGGTCACGACGATGACCTTGCGGCCCTGCGCCGCGGCCGAGAGGCCCAGCGCGGCCGCAACGGTTGTCTTGCCCACGCCGCCGGGACCCACCGTCAGCAAAACCTTGCGATCGGCGGGGAAGGAGAGCCGAGGCTGCGCACCGTGCATGGACGAGGGGGTTGGCATCGACTAGGTTTGCGCTCCGTGAGCCGTCCGGAGCGATTTCGTGTTGAGGTGGGGGAGCAGTCCGTCGAGGTCGAGCTTCAGCCCGCCAAGGATGGAACCATGACGGCGGTGGTCGGGGATGCAACGTTCACCGTCCACCCTGCGCCCGACGGTTCGTGGAGCGTTCGACCCGAAGGCAGCACGACGCAGCAGCGCGTCTGGCTGGACCGAGGTCCGGGTCGTCCCACGTACGCCGCGGCCGGTGGCGACACCGTGCCGGTCACCGTGCACACCGCTGCCGAGGCGGCGCTGGCAGCCGCGCTCGAAGAGGCTGGCGGAGGTGTCGGCGGCGGCGGTGCGGTCAAGGCCCCCATGCCCGGCCGAATCGTCAAAGCGCTCGTCGCCGAGGGCGACGAGGTCGAGGCCGGACAACCCGTGATCATCGTGGAAGCGATGAAGATGGAGAACGAGGTGTTGTCCGTCGGCGCGGGAACCATCCGCAGCATCCTGGTGTCTGCAGGAGACACCGTGGATGCGGGCGCTGTGCTCATCGAGATCGAGCCTCACGACGCCTGACCTCCCGGCTCGCCGAGCGCGACCAAGAGTTCCTGCATCGCTTCGAGGTTGGCGAGTCCATGCCAGCGCCATGGCAGAGTCATCCATGCCTGGGCCCCGCACCCACGAGCCGCGTCGCTGTGGCTCCAGGCTTCGACCTCTTCAGCCTGGGTCCGGCCGATGTCGCCGATCCGTTCGACGTGGGCTGCGAAGGCGGTTGCGAGGCCATCGCCCGCATCCTTGGGTGCCGGCAGCCTGGGGGCGTCGCTGGGCCACAGGCCGTTGACCGCCAGCGCCGCCACGTGCATTCGCACCTTCGACTGCAGCAAGGCACCCAGCTCCCCCAACTCGGTCAGCGGCCACGTTTCGGGCAAGCCCACTAGCACGGCCTGCGTGGTCTCGGGATCCTCGAGCGCCGCCTGCATCAACCGGGCCTCGGAGGTGAGCGGCCCGCTGGGGACCGTCTCCAGGATCGCCTGCGGGACCCCGAGCGTGTAGACCAGGTGTCCCGTCGCGGGGCCGTCAAAGATCACACAGTCGTAGTCGCCGCCGCGGGCGGCTTCGTGCCAGGCCTTGCCCAACACCGAGAAGTGGTCGAGGCCCGGAATCGCTCGCATCAAGCGGCGCACCACCGAGTTGTCGAACACCGCCGACGACACCCGCTGCGAATGGATGACCATCCCGCCGTACTCCCGGATGCACGTCTGCGCGACGAGCCGCTGGACCCACAGCGACGGGCCGACCTTTTGCGCGGCGTCGCTCAGCGCCGGCGCACCCAGCATCCAGGCGAGACGGTCATCGTGTCCGGTGGTCGCGACGAGGACCCGGCGACCGCGAGCGGCAAGCGCCAGGCCCAGCAGCGCGGAGAAGGTGGTCCGGCCGACGCCGCCCTTGCCGCTGACCACCACCAGCCGCCGCCGACTCAGATCGTCGAAGATCGCGGATGCGCTGCGCTTCTCGAGCGCGGGCGGTTGCCCGGCCATTCGGTCGGAGCCTGGCATAGCCATTGGCAACAGGCCATAGTCTGCGTTCTAGAAATGCCGTAGACTCCGGGCCCGCCCCGCGCGGGAAGCGCAGTCCAACCGGAAAGCAAGTCCCGTGGCGGTCGAGATTCACAGCAAATCAGCTATCGAGAAGATGCGAGCCACCAGTCGGCTCGCCGCCTCGGTCCTCGAGTTCATCGAACCCCACGTCAAGGTCGGCGTCACGACGGAGCAGCTCAACGTGCTCTGCCACGACTACATCCTCGAGCGCGGCGCCATCCCGGCGCCCCTGAACTACAAGGGGTTCCCCAAGTCGATCTGCACCTCGATCAACGAGGTGGTCTGCCACGGCATCCCCGAGGAGCGGGCCCTGCTCGATGGCGACATCATCAACATCGACATCACCACGATCCTCGACGGCTACCACGGCGACACCTCCGAGATGTTTGTCGTGGGTGAGGTGCCCGAGCACGTGACCAAGCTGATCGACATCACCCGTCGTTCACTGTGGCTGGGCATTCACGAGGTCGCGCCGGGCAAGCGCGTGGGGGACATCGGCGCCGCGATCTACGAGTACGCCCACGAAGAGCACGGCTACGGCGTGGTCGAGGCGTTTTGCGGCCACGGTATCGGTCGCAAGTTCCACACCGATCCCCAGGTCGCGCATCGCGGCAAACGAGGCCGGGGCAAGCGGTTGGTCGAGGGCATGACCTTCACCATTGAACCGATGATCAACGAGGGCTCCCCGCACTGCGAGATCCTCGACGACGACTGGACGGCGATCACCATCGACAAGAAGCTCTCCGCTCAGGTCGAGCACACCATCCTGGTCACCGCCGACGGCTACGAGGTGCTCACCGCGCGCGAAGCCGCGTTCTCCATGTAGCGGGGTTTGCCGGGGTTGCGGGGGTTCGCGCGCGCCGCGGGCCAAGACAACGCGCTTCGGCGGTATCCTGCGCGCATGTCCACACGCCAGGTCCGCACCGCCTGCCCACTCGACTGTCCCGACGCCTGCACGTTGACGGCATCCATCGAGGACGGGCGAGTGGAGCGCATCGAGGGCGATACCCGCAACGGACTGACCGCGGGGATCATCTGCGGCAAGGTCCGACGCTTCGACCGGCACCTGTACGGGGCCGAGCGCATCGCGAGCCCGGCGATTCGAACCGGAGCCAAGGGCGCCGCCGAGTTCCGCGACGTCTCCTGGGATGAAGCGCTCGAGCACGTCGCAACCCGAATGCTGGAGACCGCAGCGCGCTCTGGCGGCGAGGCGATCTTGCCGTTCTCCTACGGGGGCAGCAACGGCGCGCTCACCGAGGGCACCCTCGACACGCGATGGTTCCGACGCCTCGGCGCCTCCCGGCTCGAACGCACGATCTGCGCGGCCGCGACCTCGCGCGCCCAAGACGGCCTGTACGGAATGATGCCGGGCGTCGACGTTCGCGACTACGTGCACGCCTCCCTCATCGTGCTGTGGGGCTTCAACCCCAGCGCCAGCGGCATCCACCTGGTCCCGATCCTCAAGGCAGCCCGCGCTGCAGGTGCGCAGGTGATCGTCGTCGACCCCCGACGGACCCCGCTGGCCAAGTCCGCGGACCAGCACCTCGCGGTGCGCCCGGGAACCGATGTGGTCCTGGCGCTCGCGGTGGCGCGCTGGCTGTTCGAGCACGGGCACGCCGACGAGGCTTTTCTTGCCGCGCATACGACGGGCGCAGACGAGTTCCGGGCCCGGGCGCAGCCGTGGACGTTGGAGCGTGCCGCCCAGGTGTGTGAACTTCCGGCAGCGGAGATCGAAGCGTTTGCGCTTCGGTTTGCGCAAGCCGAGCCGGCGGTCATCCGCTGTGGATGGGGACTCGAGCGCAACCGCAACGGTGGGTCGGCGGTCGCCTCGGCCCTCGCCCTGCCCGCGATCGCCGGCAAGTTTGGGCCGCGCGGTGGCGGGTTCACGATGAGCCAGAGCCGGACGTTTCGGTGGAACCTCGAAGCCGTCGTGGGGGAACCCGCGCCCGCGGTCCGAGCGATCAACATGAATCGACTCGGGCCCGCGCTGCTCGAACCGACGCGTCCCATCGAAGCCCTGTTCGTCTACAACGCCAACCCTTTGGCCACGGTTCCCGATCAAGCATCGGTGCGGCGCGGCCTGGCCCGAGAGGATCTGTTCACGGTCGTCTTCGATCAGGTCCACACCGACACCGCCAAGTGGGCCGACGTACTCCTCCCGGCCACGACCTTCCTCGAGCACCACGACCTCACCCGTGGCTATGGCGCCAGCGTGCTCAACCGCATTCGGCCGGCGGTTCCCCCGGTGGGCCTGGCGCGACCCAACTACGCTGTCTTCGCGGAGTTGCTGGAGCGGACAGGTCTGGCGCGCGACACCGACGTGACCTGCCCGGACGCCCTCGCCGATGCGGTCACCGCATCGATCACGCTGCAAGACGCCGACCGGAACACCCTCGTCGAGCAATCAAGCCTCGACGCTCCGCGAGCCGGGGCCCTGTTTCGGGACCGGTTTGCAGAGACCCACGACGCAAAGATCCACCTGTGTCCGGCCGAGCTCGACGCCGAATGCCGACGCTCCGCCGGGGTCCCGTTGTACAGCTACCAGCCCGATCCCAGCACCGAAGCGTTCCCGTTGGCGCTGCTGTCTCCGGCGACGGCCAAGCGCATCAACTCGACCTTCGGCCAGCTCCAATCCTCGCCAGCGAGGGTTCAAGTGCATCGCAGCGACGCCGAAGCCCGAGGCATTCGCACCGGCGACGCGGTTCGCGTGTTCAACGCCCTGGGGACCGTCGAATGCGACGCGGAGATCAGCGAAGACCTCGTGCCCGGAGTACTTTCCCTTGAGAAGGGACTGTGGGAGAGGCACACGCGCAACGGCAACACCTCCAACGCATTGTGCCCCACCACCCTGACCGACCTGGGCGGGGGCGCGACGTTCAACGATGCCCGCGTGCAACTCGCTCGGGTTGAGCGAAGCGTCGCGGACACGTCCGGGAGGTAGGAGAGCGCGGGTGTTCGGTGTGGTGCCGGCCCGAGCGCGTCGCATGGGCCCGCTGCAGCGGGTGCAGAGCTAGCAGCCTGTTGAGAAAGTCGGCGCGGCGGATCGGGAAGCATTTTTCGCTCCTGGGTAGGAGCCGAAACGCCGCTGTACCGGGTGTACTGCAAGTTTTGGCGACGCCGCCAGGAGCGAAAAGGGCGAGCGAGACGTCGTGTCGACTTTCTCAACAGGCTGCTAGACGAACAGCCCGGGCACCGGTCCACTGCCGGTGTCGAGGCTGCCGTACTGCTGCACGCGATCCAGGCCCATCGCGTGGCAGGCGGACACAAGCATGCGGCCGTGGGCGATCGGCGAGCCCGAGAGGTAACGGCCTCCGCGCAGGATGTCGGTGGCTCCTGCGAACACAAACGGCACGTTGCTGATGTCGTGGTCCCAGGCGCGGCCGAGCTCCGAGCCCCAAATGACGAGGGTGTTGTCGAGGACGGAACGACCGTCGGTGTCGGGCGTGGCCGCGAGACGATCGAGCAGGTACGCGAAGCGCTCGGCGTACCAGCGGTAGAGCTGGGCGAGCGTGGCCTGGGTCGCGGCGCTCGAGTCGTGCGACATCGTGTGATGGCCGCCCTTGGAGAGGCCGAGCCACGGATAGAGCGTGTTGTCGTTGTCGGCGATGCGCACCTGCATGCTGCCAACGCGGGTTAGGCCGCAACCGAGTGCGGATGCCATGAGATCCGACTGCAGGTCGATCGACGTTTCGCTGTTGATGTCCTGCGGTGCGGCGGGCGAGTCGCAGACCGCGGTGAGCGTGAGCTCGAGTTCGCGAATGCTGTCGCCGTGGGCGTCGAGGCGCGCCTTGTCGGCGGCCGAGAGGGTCGCGCGGCGGTTGCCGAAATCCGCGACGACGCGATCGAGCACGCTTGCGCGCCGGCGCGCGTTCTTTTCGGCCTCGAGCTGATCGGGGTTGATCGAGCCGAACAACGTGGAGAACGCCAGCTCTGGCGAGTCGAGCGGGCTGCGCGGCATCGCGGGCGCGGTGTAGATCATGCGCGTGGCCGGGTTCAAGCCGCCACAGCCCAGGCCCAGCTCGATCGAGCTGTACGGCGTCTGGCCGGCGGGGAGCTGCGAGGCGATGAACTGATCGACCGACACCCCCGTGTTCCACCCGTAGCACTGGCCGTGGTCCTCGCGGCAGAACTCCGCTGTCGAGGTGTCGATCGGAGAGCCGGTCCACAGCAGCGGCATCGTGTACGTGTGCGGGATGTAGTACTCGGTGCCGACGTCGAGGCTGATCCCGTCCACGATCACCATGCGCTCGCGATGGGCGGACAGAGGATCGAGGATGGGCGAGAGCGTGAAGTCGGTCTCGCCGCCGATGGGGCGCCACTGATCCCACACGGTGCCGTGCGGTGTGAAGAACAGCAGGATCCGTGGGGCGCCCTCCGCGGCCGCGGCGTCGAGCCAGGGAAACAGCGCGAGGGCGCTGCCCGCTGCTGCGGCGCCACCCATGAACGCGCGACGTGATGTGATCCTTGATGCGATCCCTGATGCGATCCCTGATGCGATTCGTCTGCTCATGGTGCGACCACGCCTGCCTTTCGATACCAGTCGGAGGCCACCGTACCGAGGATCATGGCGCGAAGGCCATCAGGCTCGCGCGCGTCCGCGGCGAGCTGCTCAATCAGGCACGCGGCCTCTTCCTTGTCGGGCGTGCCTGCGGCGTAGCTGGCCCACTGACTCGCAATGCAGGCCGGCGCGGCCTCGCTCTCGGCGAGCACGACCGCCAGCTCCGCCGGGCCCTTGATCGAGACCAGCTTTCCATCGAGTGGGAAGGTGCTGCTGTCGTCGATCGGCTTGCCGTGTTCCTCGTCGCGGTAGCGGCCCAACCAGTCCAGGGTCTCGAACGCAAATCCCATGCCGTCCATCTGTGCGTGGCACGAGGCGCATAACGGGTCGCTAAAGTGTGCCTCGAGGCGCTCGCGGGTCGTCGCGTCGGGACCGATCTCGGGCAGCGTGACGTCGAGCCCGGGCGGAGGCGGCGGGGGCGGGGCGCACAGAATGTTCCCGAGCACATTGAAGCCGCGCAGCGTCGGCGAGGTGCCCTCCGCGTGCGACAGCGCAGCCATGACCCCCGGCAACGAGAGCATCCCTGCGCGACGCGTGGGATCGAGGGATGTCGTCGAGCCAAACGCGACGATGTCGTCGCCATAAAGCGGCTCGAGCTCCGGGAGGGGTGCGGTCTCGGTGCTCGTGAAGAGCCGAGTGAGGTCGCCTTCCTCGGCGAGGAGTAGCGAGAGCAGCGCAACGGGCTCTGCCCGCATCGCCGCGAGGGTCTCAGGACCGAGCGCCTCCAGATCGGGGCGCGCGTCGGGATCGTTGAGCCGATCCAACCGTAGCCACTGGTCGATGAAGTCGGTGAGGCCACCGATGCTACGAGGATCTTCGATCAGGCGCGCGGCCTCGGCTTGGACCTGCTCGGGGGTGGACAGCTGGCCGGCAGCGGCGCGATCGAGGAGCTGTACGTCGGGGTTGGACCCCCACAGGGTGAGCGCCAGCCGTGAGGCCATGCTGAGGTCGTCGAGATAGCCGTCGGGCTTGGCCACCTCGTCCATGTAGAGAAAGCTCGAGCTCTGCAGCATCGCCTCGAGGACCCACCGCGCCCCTTCGGTGGAGCCGCCTTCCTCGGCGCTCCCGGCCGCGAAGAGTTGCTCGTAGCCGGCGCGCTCGTCCGCTGTGAGCGCGCGCCGAGCGAGGCGGCGGCCGACGTCGTCGAGCAGCCAAGACGTGCACCCTTCGGTGGGCTCGGCGCACGACGAGAGGTCGGCGGCGAGCACCGTGGCCTCGGCGAAGTCGAGGTAGCCTCGCGCCCCAGCGAAGTCGATCGCGCTCGACACGTTGCTCTGGAACGCGAACAGCTTTTCATCGGCGACGCCCACGGGCGTGCTCACGCCCAGAATGTCCGCGGCGCTGCGTTGCACCTGCGTAGCGGTGAGTCGCCGCATCGGCACGGGCGCGCCCGGGCTCTGCGTGGACTCGCACGCATCGGGCTCACCGGTCCCCGAGTCGTCGTCCTCGACTGCGGTGCTCGTGCCGCCGGTGGAGTCGCCGCCCGCGTCACCGTCGGTGCTCTGCGCTGCCACGCCCGCATAACACCCCGTAGCAAACAAGGCGGAAGCGATCGCGAATAGGCGAGAGGTTTTCACAACGCTGACAATCCTCGGGGTTCACGCAGGACAAGTCAACGCGGGACCCGGGCGCCGACGCGTAGCGGCGCCACGGGGCGGAATCCGAAGTGAAGCCGAGCGCGCCAAGATCCCACACCAGCGGTTGCGTCTGCGCGAACTGAAGCGTGAAAGAGCGGGGAAGGAGGAGCTCGATTTCAGCCCCCCCCCGACGGCGCGCGCGGTCCGGGCCGAGCGGTTATCCTCTGCGCTTCCGATGGCCGACGACCACGAGCCCAACGAGTCTGACTCGTCGACCGACGCCCCCGCATCCGCGCCCGAAAGTGCAGACGAGGACAGCGGCGTCATTCGGGCTGTACTCGCCGGAGGCGTCGGCGATGCCGCGACGCCCGACGCTTCACTGCGCGATCTCGTACGCGGGTCCACGGTCGGCAACTACGTCGTCCTGAGCCAGCTCTCGAACCGCGACGGTGACCACGTCTACGCGGCGTTCGATGCCCGGCTGGATCGCAAGGTCGCGCTCAAGCTGGTCGAGGTTCCCGAGCACGGCGAGGACGATGAGCACGACGCGGCGCAGACTCGCGACGCCATGATCGCCGGGATCATGCGCACAGGTGGTCTCGACCACCCGGCGATCGTCGAGGTGCTCGATGCGGGGACGCTCGGCGATGCGGTCTACGTCGCGATGGAGTTCATCGACGGCATCGACCTCCGTCAATGGATGGAAGCGCGGGATGAGCCCTTCCCGTGGCCGGAGGTGCTGCGGGTGTTCCGGGAAGCAGGCGCAGGTTTGGCCGCCGCCCACGCTGCGGGATGCATTCACGGGGACTTCACGCCCAGCCGGGTGTTCATGGAAAAGTCCGGCCGCATCTGCGTCGCCGACTTTGGGCTGGCGACCCCGGTGGCCGAGGTGTCGAGCCCGAGGCTCACCGTCGAAGGACTCCGAGAGGGCCTGGGCGTCAGCCTCACCACGACCGGGGACCCAGAGGACAGCTTGGTCGACAGCTTGGTCTCCCGCCCGATCCGATCGGAGCTCGTCGGGACCCCGCGATACCTCGCACCCGAGCTCCATGCCGGCATCCAGCCCGACGCCAAGGCGGACCAGTTCGCGTTCTGTGCGGCGATGTACGAGGCGCTCTACGGCGAGGTGCCGTTCAAGGGGGAGACCCCGGCAGCCATCGCCGCGGCAGCACTCGCCCATACGGTGCGGGCAGCACCGCAAGGCTCGGACGTGCCGCTGTGGCTGCGCGCGGTTCTTCTCAAGGGAATGAGCCCAAGGCGAGCAGAGCGATACGCCTCGATGGAGGTCGTGCTGCGCAACCTCGAGCACGACCCGCCCGGTCGCCGACGACGCTGGGTCGCGGGCATCGGCGTCCTCGGTGGTGTCGCGGCGGCGGCGGGCGGAGTGGCCTACCTGGTCCAAACAGAGGCAACCCGCTGCGAGGCGGACATGGCGATGCTCGACGGCGCGTGGGACCCTGCCACCCGCGCGGCGCTCGAAGAAGCGTTCCTGGCCAGCGGCCGAGCTCACGCAGCCGACTCCTGGGCAGAGGTCGAAGCGAGCATGGACGACTGGAGCACCCAGTGGTTCGAGGCCTACACGCTCGCGTGCAAGGTGCGACAAGCCGACGACGACGCCGCCTTGCTCGCGCGCCGCAACGCCTGTTTCGATGGCGTGCTCCAGCCCTTCGCCGCGTTCGCCAACGCCACCATCGAGGGAGGTGCATCCGCCCGCGCCGTCGAGGGTGCGCAGCGCGTGGTGACGGGGTTGTGGAGACCGGCCGACTGTCGCTCGGTCGACATGCTCGACTACGCCATCCCCTCGGACTCGCCGGCCAAGCTCGAGATCGACGAGGCGTGGCTCATGCTCCTGGCCGGGGACGCCGAGGCCGCACGACTGCGGGCGACCCGGGCCGTCGAGCAACTCTCAGCCTCCGAAGACCCGCCCGCGTTCGTGCGCGGCAAGCTTGTCATGGGACTCGCCGCCGCCCTGCAAGGCGCACCCGAGACCGCCGCCCTGCTGCACGACGCAGCCTCGGCGGCGGCTGCGGCGTCCCTTCGCATTCCCCAGGCCGAAGCTTGGATCGCGCTGAGTCGCTACGACGTCGAGGGCGGTCGCGCCGTCGCCCTCGAGCACGCGAGCACGCTCGTCGAAGCGATCAAGCTCGACCGGCTCCGTGCCCATCTTCTGGTCGCCCGCGCCGCGCATCAGCGGTCCCAGGGACAAGATCGCGACGCCTTGGCCTCGTACCACCGCGCGCTCGCGCTCCTGCCCGACGGTGACACCCGCGCGACGATCACCCGCGCAGACATTCTCTTCGAGCTGGGCGGGCTCGCCAACGGCCGCCAAGAGTGGTCGACCGCCGCACGGTACCTCGCTGAGGTCATCACGCTGCGAGAGTCCACGTTTGGCCCCGCCCACCCCGAGCTGATCGCAGCGCTGCAAAGCCTGGGCGTGGCACAGGCGGGCGCCCAGGAGACTGACGAAGCGGCGCGAAGCTTCGAGCGCGCGTTGGTCATCGCCAACCAAAGCAGCCTCGAACCAGAGGCGTTGGCGTCCCTGCATTCGGCGATGGGCGAGCTTGAGGCGCAGCAGGGGCAGCACGGGCTCGCCGCCACGCACTTCGCGGATGCGGCGCTGGCCCTGGAGGGCACCAAGAACGACGCTCAGCTGGCGGAGGTCTTGCTTGGCCTCGGGCTCGCACGCCTCGAGACGGGCAGCGACGCCCAGGCGGCCGCCGTTCTCGAACGGGCGTCGATCCTCGCCGGGCGAGTCGGATGGAGCGGTACGAAGCTCACTCCGCTGTACGAGGCGCTGGGCCGCAGCCTGGCCGACGCCGACCCCGACGCGGCCGCCGACGCCCTTCACAAGGCGCTCGAGACCGCCACCGATGCGGACCTCGTTCGCATCGAAGCGCAGCTCGCAGCGTTCGATGAGTCCGCAGCCGACCGGTGAGCGTTCAGCCCCTCAGCGCGGAGCCACCCGCTGGAGAAACTGCTCGATGTCGACCGGAGGCGGCGAGCCGCTCTCTGCGAACTCTTCCTTGGCGAGCACGCCATGCCCGTGGGCGACCTCATACTCGCCGAGACGGACATCGAGCGTCGCCGCAAAGAAGTACCGCAGCCCTCGCCGCATCGGGTCGGGCTCGTCGTCGAGCGACGAAAGCATCGCGTCGCGGCTGATCTGGGCGGCGAGTGGCTCGGTGGCCATAAACACGATGGTCTCGAGGTTCATCCCCACCTCGCGAACGCCCGCGCCGTCGAGCGGACCCTCGAGCATAAACGGCCCGAGGCGACCGGCGACATACTCGACCGCGTCGCCGGGCGTGGACGCTTCGGCGATGAGCGTGGCGGTGGCGAGAATGGAAGGCGCGTGCAGCGGGTTGGCCGCGAGTGCCTTCGCGTAGTAGCCCTTGGCCACCTTGGTGTCCTTACGGGCGCGAGCGACCTCGCCGCGCACAAACCAGGCCTCTCCGACATTCTGCGGATCTTCGAGGGTGGTGTAGCGCTCGATCGCTTCACTCGCGAGCGTGTCCGCCTCGTCGAGCTTCTCCTCTTCAAGCGCGATGACGGCGAGCATGAAGGTGACGGCGGGATGATCGAAGCCGCCGTCTCGCGCCTGAAGCAGGAACGGCCGCGCGGCGGTCCCCGAGAACCGATTCATCTGCACCCCGGCCCAGAGGTAGGCGAGATCAGGGGTGAGGTGGCCCTCGGCGGCGAGCGTGGCGAGGTCGGACTCCAGGGTGTTGGTCGACATCTCTGCGACCTCGTCGTTGGCCGGGCAACGCTGAGAGAACGCCGCCACCCGGGCCCGCGCGATTCGGGCCTGGACCGAGAGCGCTTCATCTTCGCTGCCCAGCGGCTCGTCGAGGTTGGTCAGCAGGGCGAGCACGGAGACATCCCCGGGCTCGAGCTTGGTGTCCTCCGAGAAGTCCATCTCGCGCTCGGTGGCGCTGGGCTCCTCACCATCGACCAGCCGCCACGCCACCCCCCGGATGCACATCGAAAAGTGCAGGGCGGCGAGGTCGGCACGCGCCACCGAGATCCACTGGCGACCGGCCCCACTCGAAGCCTCGGACAGCCGCCGGTCGGCGGAGGCGGCCTTGCCGTCCCGGACCAGCTTGGAGGCGTCCTTCATGGCGCGCACCGCCGTCTCGGGCGCGTGGGCCTGCGCGACCTCGACCAGCGGGGTTAGATCTCGCCACGAGTACCAATCCCCCATGGCCACCGCGTCTTGGCGGTTTCCCGGGGCGACGGTGCGCTTGCAGCCGGGGAGCGAAAGGCTGGAGCACAGGACCAGCAGCAAGATTGCGGCGCGCACGGGCGCGGACGATAGCAGCCACGCGTGGCCTCGTCTGCCACGCTGGGTTGCTACACTCCGCGCGTGGCCATTCTGCGCTTATTGACGATCGAGGTCGGTGCCGAGGAGCGGGCGCTCCCGCTGGGCGAGGCTCCCATCACGCTGGGACGCGCGGACGACAACGACGTCGTGCTGCTGGAACAGGCCGCTTCGCGCCACCACGCGCGCATCGAGCCGGTGCCGGGCGGCTACGAGATCGTCGACCTGGGCAGCAGCGCGGGCCTCATGCTGCGCGGCGAGAAGGTGCAGCGGCATCGGCTCGCGGACGGCGACGAGCTCAAGATCGGCGCCACTCGGCTTTGTTTCGTCGCCCACCCCGGCAGCGCGGCGACGGTGCTTCCGAGCGCCTCGGGCAAGCCTTCAACCCAGGCCACCGAAGCCGCGATCCCTGCGCCGCCCAACCCGTTCGGCGACGCGGCGACCGTCCTGCCCACCGAGCCGTCCAAGACCGATCCCGGGCTCGCGGACACCGGGCCCAACGCGTCGCTGGGCGGAGGAGCGACCATGGCCGCGCCGCACGAGCCGGTCTCGCCCGCCCAGCCCGCGCCGCCCGCCCAGCCCGCGCCGCCTGTCGCGGCCGCGCCGCCTGTCGAGCCCGCGCCGCCTGTCGTGGCCGCCCCGGTCACCGTCCACGCCGCGCACGAACCTGCGCCGCCCCCCGCCGAGCCCGCGGCCCCCGTTCACGCCGCACACGAACCCAAACCGCCTGCACCCGCTGCCATCATCGAGCCCGTCACCGTGCCCAACGATCCCCCACCCAAGAGCAACCCTTCGTTCGTCATGGGAGGGCACAGCGCCAGCAGCCCCTCCGCGTACACGCTCGAGGGCAACGCAGGCTCCGGTAACGCAAGCTCCGGCGGCTACTCGATCGACGGCGACCGAAGCAGCCCGATGGGAGGCCTGTCGCTCGACACCATGCCACCCAGCGCGCTCGCGTCCTCCGGACCAGGCGCAGGGGCCATCTTCTTCTTCGGGTTGGTGGGCGCCGCGGCGGGTTTCGGGATCCTCGTCGCGCTTCAGGGCGTGCCCTGGTAGCCGTCAATCGACGAGGTGTTGGCGAACGCTGACCGCGTCGCCATCGCGGACGGAGTACAAGACCCGCCCCAGCTCGGGTGTCCACGCGTGGAGAAGCCCGCCTGCGTTCTGTCCGCTGGCAAGGTCGTCGGCGATTACGTCGAACTCGCCGTCGACGCGGCGCTGAAACAGCCAGATGTCCCGTTCGTTACTGCCGGGCCGGAATCCAAGGCCTGTGACGGTGTCGCGGCCGAAGTACAGATGGGTCGATTCGGGGACGAACGGGAAGGCAGGGCGGCCGTCCACCGGGTAGGCCCACAGCTCCCGCCGCGGCTGGGAGAGCTCGGTGGCACCGGGCACCGTGTCCACGGCCAGCACCAGCCCGTTCCACACAAAGCCAGCACCGTAGCTCGGCTGCTCGGCGCCGAGCCATCGGGGGGATGAATCGCTGCATTCTCTCCGAAGGTAAACACGGCCAAACCCTCGCTCGTAGAGATGAGGTCGAAGCCGCCCGGATCGGTGAGAACGCGGGTGGTGCCGTCGGGCAAGAACTGCGTGGCACCGACGCCGGCATCGTTGTCGGCGTAGACAATGCCGAGGGACGGCTCTCGGACGTCGAAAGGGAAGCTTGGCCCGCTGCAGCGGTCCCCAAGACCCAGGTCCTGCCCTCGGCTTCCGTCGTCCAGCAGCTCCCAAACACCCCGGTCCTCCAAGGGCTCGTTGCCTGCGCACAGCACGACCTCACCCCCGACGTTTGCAGCACCTGAGCCAAGGCCGAACGTCTCAGCAAGGCGCACCGGAGCCCCGCCGCAGTTGTCCACGACGCTGAAGACCTCCGGATAGCTGAGCTCCGTGGGGTCGGACTGGCTCGTGAGGCCGTACCTCACACTGACCGCGTTCCCGAGGTCGAAGACGTCGATAGGGATTCCTGCGGCGACGCCTTCGAGGCGCAAGAGCTCGGTGGGGGAATCGGCAGGGCAAACGCATCTAATTCCCTCCCGACGAGAGTATCTTCAGGAGGAACAGCTCGTTCCAGCCAGCTTCGAGGCGCCGGTTCTTGATGCCGACTTTGGAGCCCTTCACGTTGCGTAGGAGGTTGAGTGCGGCGTGCCGGATAATGGTGAAGTTCTCGGCGGCATTCTCTGCTCGCAGGCGGGATTCGTCCTCGCGGAACGCCACGTCGAGAACCCAGTGCAACTTGTTCTCGACCTGCCAGTGACCACGAACGGACGCCAGCGCTTGCTCGGCTGTCATGGTCGAGCGCGAAGTAATGAAGTACCGGCTTCCGCAGCTCTTCTCTCCGTCGATGATGCGCGTGGACTCGAAGAGTACGAGCTGTGCCAGCCCCTTCCAACGTTCCCGCAGCTCCTGCGGAAACTCGGCGGAGATCGGCAGCACCCAGCACTTGCGCGTCTCCTCTCGACCTCGTTTCTTCTCTGTGCTCGCCGCGTAGTGCTTGCCATCAAGAACGGGATCGGGATCGCTGCTTCGGAAAGCGTCCAATGCGTTGGTGACGGCCTCGGACAGCTTCGGTTGGTTGTCCCGAACAGCGAGCAAATAGTCTCCGCCTTTCTCCACGATTTTCTCGGAGATGTCGGTCTGACAGCCCGCAGCGTCGATTGTGACGAGACAGCCCTTGAGGTGCAGCAGCTTCAGCAAGCGTGGGATGGCCTCGATTTCGTTCGATCCCTCTGTCGTCCCAACCTGGCCGAGGACGACGCCGTTCGCGGTACTCCAAGCGCTGACCATCGTGATGAATCCGCCGCCGCTCGCCTTCTCGAACGCCCGTCTCAAGACCTTCCCATCGATCGCGACAACGCCATCATTCGTCGCCGCCGCAACGCCCCGCATCCAGGTCGCAAACATGGCCTCGAGTGGTTCCGGGTCGAGCTTCGCGAGGACGCGGCCGATGGTGTCGTGGGAGGGAATCCCCGACGGAAACTCGACGAAGCCCTCAAGGAATTCCAGGCGCGAGTTTCCGAATCGCTCGACAGCCACCGGGTCATTCGCGCCGCACACGACTCCGCACAAGCACAGGAACAGCACAGACTCCAGGCTGTGTCGGCGGGTCCGCTTCATTCGCGGGTCCGGCACCTGCGAAAGCAACTCGATGAACGAGTCGACGTCCGGCGCTGGTCCCATCGAGGCCTGGATTTTCGGTCTCCGTTTCGCACCCTTGGTAGCCGTCGCCATCCGTCGAAAGAGATCACGTTTGCCTGCGTCGATGCAAATCACGCCGCAACCGATCGGAATTGCTTAAGTCTTGATGCGATTGCCCTGCCAGGGCCGACAGGGTTGTCGTGAAGATCCAACGCTCGCCACTTGGCCTACTCAGTCTACCGGAGTTCTTACCGTGTGATCCGACGTGCCCCACGTGTGCGATGGAACGAATCGGAGAAGTGGAACGGGCGGTGAGGGAGCAAGCCCCCGATGCCGGAGACCCGTTTGCTGCTGCGTAAGCGGCCAGACGACGACCACTACCGCCACGCGCTCGAATTCCGGAGCCTACGGGCATGTACTCCCGGAGACGCACAGAAGACGAGTGGCGTGAACTCGTCGCGGATTTTGGCGCGAGCAGCCTGACCCAGGAGATGTTCGCGCGGAAGAAGGGACTCAAGGTCGGCACGTTTCGTTCGTGGGTCTACAGGATTCGTCGGGCAGCGAAAGAGCCGAGGTTCCTCGAGCTGACGGAGAGCACGGCCAGCGCGCAGGAGAAGCGCGGGTCGAGAACGACGCTGCTCGTCGGCGAGGTTCGTGTCGAGTTTTCCGAACGGCCCGAGGCCGACTACGTCGTCGCGTTGCTGCGCGGACTCGATGAGGCCAGCCCATGATCGGGCTCCCCGATTCGGTTCGAATCCTGTTGTTCTCCGAACCGACGGACATGAGACGCGGGTTCGATGGACTCACGGGCATGGTCATCGCCGCGGGCGAGAACGTCTACAGCGGGCACCTCTTCGTCTTCATCTCGAAGCGTCGGAACCGAGCCAAGATCCTGACGTTCCAAAAAGGTGGGTTCGTCCTCTGGTACAAGCGTCTCGAGCAAGGACGTTTCAAGACGACGACGTGCAGCGAGGGGCAGGCGGAGATCGATGCCACCGAGCTCGCCATGCTGCTCGATGGCATCGACGTGAGCCGCGTGAACCGACCGAAACACTGGGCGCCGAAACCCGCTCCGCGGTCGCAGTGTGCAACCACACCCTGACGATGCTCGACACCCGGGGCTGCCAATGATCAGATGCTCGAGTGACGGAGGCGAAGCTCGACGAACTTGAGGAGTCCCTCGACCCCGTCGCCCGCAGCGTGGTGGTGTTCCTCAAGGGGATCATCGCGCAGCGCGACGCACAGGTCGCGGCTCAGACCGCACAGGTCGCGGCTCAGACCGCCCAGAACGCCGCCCTGACGCAACAGATCGCCAGGCTGAGCGAGCAACTGAGCGAACTGCAGCGGATGCTCTTCGGCCGCCGCTCCGAGAAACTTCCGCCCATCGAGAGCGAAGTCCGGCGCGTGGTCGAGGCCGACGAACTGACGGTGGACGGCGACCCGATGCCCGAGGACGAAGACGCGCGCGAGAAGGAGAAGCGCCGCGTCGCTCGGAAGAAGTCGGAGACGAAACGCAAGAAAAACCGGAAGCTCAAGAAGAACCTCCCCGTGGTCCACGAACAGGTCGACGTCGACCCCAGCCAACTACCGGAGGGGATGACGCTGGACGACTTCCGTGAAGTCGGCTGCGCGGACCCGGTGCGTCGTGTCGAGCACGTCCGCGAGCACATCGTCGTGGTCGAGTTCGCACTGCAGACGCTCGCGTCAAAAGACGGTGAGCGACTGATCAAGGCTCGCGCTCCGGCCGGGGTCACCGACGGCTGTCAATACGGCCCCGGCCTTCATGCGCACGTGATCACGGCGAAGTGCGCGGACTCGATTCCGTTCCACCGGCTCGCCAAGATGCTCGACCGATCCGGAGCATCCATCGCACGCAGCACCCTGTGCTCGATGTATCACCGCGGCGCGAAACGGTTCGTTCCGATCTACGACCGACTTCTCGAAATCGCGCGAGACGACGCGTACCTCCACGCGGATGAAACGACGTTGAACGTGCAGCAGCGGGGCGGATGCGTTAAGGGCTGGGTCTGGGGGATCATGTCGACGCAGGTCTTGGCCTACAAGTTCAGCGAAGACCGCGGTGCAAGCACGGCCAACGAACTGATCGGCGATTCGGCAGGCTATCTGACGGTCGACGGATACAGCGGCTACAACAACGTCACGGAGGCCGCGGAGGGCGAGTCCAAACGGACCCGCGTTGGCTGTTGGGGACATGCGAGGAGAAAGTTCTACGCGGCGATGAAGAACGTCCCGACCGCACGCGAGGTGTTGGAGATGATCGTCGAACTCTATGTCGTGGAGCGCGACGCGGCGATCAAGGGGGTCCTCGGAACGGATGCCCACGCGAAGATGCGCAAAGAACAGAGCGCCGCAATCGTCGAACGTATCGAAGCTTGGGTCGACGAACAGCACGGCCAACACTCGCCAAAAAGTGCGATGGGCTCCGCGCTGACCTACGCGAAAAAGCAGCGAACGCGGCTGCGACGTTTCCTCGAAGACCCGAAGCTCGCGCTCGACAACAACTACGCCGAACGGGCGCTTCGGATCATCGCGCTGGGCCGGAAGAACTTCCTCTTCGCCGGAAGTGCGGAGCACGCTCAGAATCTCGCCGTCCTCCAGTCGATCGTCTCGACTTGCCTGCTTCACGATGTGAATCCCTACGAGTACATTCGCGACGTCATCGTTCGACTCCGCGATCGCCCACCGGATCGAGTCGATGACCTGCTGCCCTGGAACTGGGTGCCGCCACCGGATCTTCCGCTCCGGCCAACCGCGCCGAAGCGAATCCCCGAATAACCTTCGGGGGGCCGATCACAGCCCTGTTTCGCGGGGTGGTCTCTGCCTGATCGCTTACGCTGCTGCGGTCCTCCTGGTGCTTGGCGTCTCCGCTGAATCGTGACCGATCCGGCCTGGAAGCCATGGGGAGGGGGCGGCTCGGTGAGCTTCTCCGTTGGAGCGTAGAGGCTACCGGCTTCGACTACTTCTTCACCTTCTTCTGTCCCGACACAGGCGCGCTCCCAGGCTCCGGCGCTCCCTCTGGCCCTGACGCCTGCGCCTTCACGGTCGAGGGGCATACGGCTGCCTGCTCCTCGAGAATGGCTTCACACGCTTCAGGCGCACCCTGGCACTTCCCATACGCCACGCGCGCCTCGACAAGGCACTTCTTCAGTTCCGCTTCCTTCGAGATCTCCCCTCGAATATCTTCTTCAATCTTAGCCTTTTCGGCTTCACCAACTCCGGTGCCGATGCCAAGGACGCCATTCGCCGTGCTGAACTTATCTAGGATGTCTTTGACGAAGTTCGTGTAATTGGTGTGGGTTCCAGGATGACCCGGGATGCCGAACGCGTTGTTGGCGTACATGAAGCAAGCGTTCGACAGGGAGTGCGTCAAAGCGAGAGTTCGCTCGCTTTGAGCGTGAAGTCGCACTACCCGCTGCGTGATTTCGTTCGTCGCCGCAGCGTCGATGCTTGTGCCGGATTTGGCTCGCAATGAGCTCTTTGTGCCGAAATCACGGGCTGACTGAGCCGGCGGAAGCAGGCAGACGATCTCCACTAAATCCTCAGAGGCCGCACCCGCAGTACCCTCGCAAGAGTCCCTGTCTTCCTTGTCGTCAGAGTGCGCCGAGGCGCAATCCTTCTGTTGGTCGATGTCGACCACCCAGACATGGCTCGTCTTGAGCCGGACCAGCCCCCCCCCGTGGCCCGGGTACATGACGACTTCGTGGGTCTGGTCATTCGAGGGGGCGCCGAATGGCTTATTGTGTATGTCCGAACACGCGGTGAAAACTAGCAGCGGCAACACGGCGAAGTTCGAGATTCTTGTCATGGGGACAAGTGTGCGCGTTCTTCTCGGGCGGTCAGTGACCCGAATCGGGCCGGGAGCAGGACGGCCCGATGGCCGATGGCCGAGTTGTGGATGCGAGCATCATCTCGCTCCATATTGCTCCAAGGCCCGTTCGAGGATGAGCAACAGAGCTCCCCGGAAGCTAGCCCGCTTCGACCAGGGCGTGGATAGAGGCGGAGCGTCGTCCCCGGAGCGCGCTGACTTTCGCCTCATTTTGCTCGGCACACGCGGCGCGGCCAAGAACGAGGGGGGCTGTCAGCCTCCGTGGTCGCATGCGCGGCCGTGGTAGGGGGGCTCGTATCGGTCGACCGTGCACTCGTCGGCCCCGGAGCCGCACAGTGGGCAGCGGTGAGGAGGCGGGCTCACCATGCTGACTCCTGGCCGCATCCACGGACCCTTTGGCCGCCGTCGGCGTAGCAGCACGCGGCAAACTGCTCGGCCTCGACGATCTCGAAGTAGGCGCGCCGGAGATCGGGGTCGCGTCGGGACCGGCTGCGGAAGCCGGATGAGTAGTTTGTCAGCGTCTTTGCGCCCCGTCCCATGAGTTCGCCGATCTCCTCTCGGTTCACCCCCAGGCGCATCGAGCACGCCACCATCAGGCCGCGAGACGCCCAGAGCCCTCCCATTCGCCCGAGTCCCAGGATCTGGCGGACGGGACGCTGTAGCCTCTGGCTGACCCGGCATGCCACGCGGAGCGCCAGGGCGATGTCGTGCTCCTGGATCGTGTCGCAGCACCTGAGCAGCGCAATCGACTCGGGATCCGTGGGCACTCCGAGCGAATGGTCCCCGGCGCGCCTGTAGATCTCGCTCGGGCGAGCTCCCTTTGGCAGCTCCGTCCAGCGGACCCGTCCCAGCATGTACCAGCGGCCGTTTTCGCCGTACCGGAACATCATTGGACACCTCGCAGTCTCTCCACGAAGGACTCGCCCTTGGTCGTGAGCACGGCGTAGCGCTTGGGGTCGAGTCGTCCGGGCGTGACCATCCCGAGGACGAACATCCGCCGAGCGCGGGGAATGTCCGCCCGCTCGAGGTACAGACCGGACTTCGACTCAGCGTCGTAGATCCGCCCCAGGAAGTCGGCTTCCTTCGCGGTGAGGGTCTCGGAGCGTTTCACGCTGCCACCTCCGACCACGTGAGGCCGTCGCGCCGGCGGAGTTGCTCTCGTACCCAGATCGGGTTCGAGTCAAGCGCCCAGACGCCGGCAGCGGCCGCGGCAAGGGTCGCCGCGCAAGACTTGGCGATCGCGAACGCCGTGGGCGGAGGGACGGCGTTGCCGATCCTCTCTCTCCATCCGGCGTGGCTCTTGCCGTCCAATACGAGAGGCTCACCGCCGATGGTCGTGGGGAAGCCCTGCAGTGCGGCGAGCTCGAGCGTCGTCATCGGACGATGCCAGCTGCCATCGGCGGCAACGATCACGACGTGGCCCGGCTTCTTCGACGCAAGGTCGAGGGGCTCTCCCAAGGCCAGGGGTGGGTCGGCCGAGTCGTCGACGCGGTGCGAAGGATCGACGCTTCGCGGGGCGTTTAGGTGAAATGAAGTGGGAAAAAGCGGGGATGGAGGAGTACTACGGGCGGCAGGAGAGTGCGGAACGAGCGCCGAGGAGCAGCTGGCGGATGTCGCGCGAAGCAGAGCCGGTGAGAGCGGAGCCATTTCAGGGCAAAACACGCCGCGACAGGGACCGAGGCGGCGCCCGAATGCAACTCGCAGGCACGCCGAGACGAGCGCGGTGGGAGGCGACGCGCTCGTACAGGGAGACTCAGGGGGCAGCGGGCGGACCCGAGAACAGCAGGAGTTGTCCGACAGGAGGGGCACGCGGCGGAGGCCGAGCACCGCGGAGCTCGGCCGCAATCTCCTGCGGTGTGGTGACGGCCCGAGTGACACGCACCGGTCCGCTGCAGCGGGAGCAGAGCGAGATGTCGATGCGAAAGACCCGGGCGAGGAGCTTCATCCACGACAGCCGAGAGGGGGCGGCATCACGCAGCTGAGCTTCGAGCAAGGTGGTGGTGATGGCGGACAGCTCGAGCTGGCCACGAGGGATGAACAGCGAGAGCTGCTCGGGCTCGGGCTCGGGCTCGTCGGCACGAGGCACGACGGCACAGCGCAGGGCGTGGTGGGCCGACAGGACGCCGTAGTACAGCACGGTGTGGCGCCATGGTCGACGATCCGTCGGTGGTGTCGGGCACCGTGGTGGTGGTGGGCTGCGGGCCGGACGTGTCACCCGATGTGCCCGGCTCGGTCTCCCCGCCCGAGGTCCCTCCGCCCGGCGGAACGCACTGACCGGCCACGCCCTCGTTGGCGAGGTCGCCAAAGCGGCGGCCACTGTCACACTTGGGATCTTCGAAGCTGCAGTAGCCGTTGAACTCGCAGAACCCGTCGGCGCCACACTCCGAGTTCTGGCTGCAGGTGAACGTCTCGGTCAGGCATCCGAGGGTGCCGCCGGCGAAACCGACCCACGCGGCGCCCATCGCCGCCGCTCTCATCCACCCCCGCACGCCCTCTAGCATACCAACAACGCTGATACGCACGCGAGCAAGGTGCGCGAGCGCGCTGGCAGCACGTACACTGCCCACCACCGTGAGTGCTCGAGCCTGGGTCCAAGCCGCGCGCCCTCTGGCGCACGCCAACATCGCCACGCCACTGCTGGTGGGCGAGGCTCTGGCGTGGGCGATCACGGGCCAGTTCGAGCTTTGGCTGGTGGTGCTGACTCACCTCGCGGGCGTCTTGGACCAGCTGTTCATCGTGTTTGCGAACGACGTTGCCGATGAAGCCGGCGATCGCGGCAACGACGAAGCGACCCCCTTCTCGGGCGGGTCCCGCGTGTTGGTGGAGGGCAAGCTCGATGCCGCGCAGCTGCGACGGGCGTCCGTTGTGGCCGCCGGTGCCTTGCTCACGCTTGCAGCGGTCATGTCGTTCGCCTTTGACCGCCCACTGCTGTTCCCGCTGTGGGTCGTCGGCGTCGCGCTGCTGTGGGCCTACAGCTACGCGCCGCTTCGGCTGTCGTATCGCGGCTATGGCGAGGTCGCGCAGGGTTTGGGTCTTGGGGTTGTGCTGCCGCTGATCGGTTTTTACACGGTGGCGGGCGAGCTTCAGAGCATGCGCTGGGAAGCCCTGGCGCCCCTGTTTCTGCTGGGGTTTGCGGGCAACATCAACACCGCACTGCCCGACAAGCGGGCCGACGAGCGCTGCGCCAAGCACACGTGGCCGGTTCGGTTCGGACTCGCCCGGGCCCGCAAGCACACGCTGCAGATGGTGGCGATCGCCGTGCTGATGACGCCGTGGGTGCTGCCACGCCTGGACTCCTCGGGCTGGTTTCGGGTCGAGGCGGTTCCCCTGTTGGTGCTCGCAGTGGCGATTTTTCTGTGGCGCGACGCCGCAGCCGACGACCGCCGCTCCTGCGTCCGGTTCGTCTTCACCACCGGCTTCGCCCTCAACGCGGTCATGATCGCGTGGTGCGTGGCGCTGTGGGTCGGTCCGTTCTAGGGCGTTCCGAGGCGGGCGCTTGGGGAGCGCTGCGGTATAACGCTCGGCGATGAGCCGACCGTTGCACGCCCACAGCGCCACTGAGCTCAAGACGATGCTCGACGCCAAGCGCGTCAGCTCGCGCGAGATCGTCGAGGACTTGCATCGACGTGCCGACGAGGTGGAGCCGCGGGTCAACGCGTTTGCCCACGAGTTTCGGCAAGCCGCGCTCGATGCCGCCGACGCTTGCGACAAGGCGCGCGCCAACGACGACAGCAACCTGGGTCCGCTGCACGGGCTGCCGGTCAGCATCAAAGAATCGGTCGACACCGCGGGCGTGCCCACCACGTTGGGCATGAAGGCACGCCAAGGCGCAAACGCGACGCAGGACGCAGTGGTCGTCAAGCTCACGCTCGAAGCCGGCGCCTTTGTGCTGGGCAAGACCAACGTACCGCAGACATTGCTCGCACCTCTCGAGACAACCAACGAGGTCTTCGGTACAACGAATAATCCGTGGAACCTCGGACGTGGCCCGGGGGGAAGCAGCGGCGGCGAGGGTGCCGCGATTGCAGCGGGCACCAGCGTGCTGGGCGTGGGCACCGACGTGGGCGGGTCGATTCGCTCGCCCGCCGCGCTTTGTGGGGTCTACGGCATCAAGCCCACCGTGGGACGTTGGTCCAACCGTGGGTCGGCGGGCGTCATCCCCGGGCAAGAGTTCATCCAACCGCAGATCGGCCCCATGGGCCGCAGCACCGACGACCTCATTCTCTACATGCGCGCCTTGGCGGGGCCCAAGCACATCGAGTGCGATCGCAGCATGCCGCCGGTGCCTTTTGTCGACCCCGACGAGATCGACGTCCCCAAGCTTCGCATCGGCTTCTACGACGACGACGGCTACCTGACGCCCGCGGCATCGGTGCAGCGCGCGGTGACCGAAGCCGCTGGCCTGCTGCAAGACGCCGGCCTGTCCGTCACCCGCGTCCGCCCGCCCAACGTGGAAGAGATCGTCGAGATGTTCTTCAAGGCGCTCTCGGGCGTCGGCATGGATACCGTTGTCGAAGCGATGGACGGCGAGGCGTTCATCCAGCCGCTGCGCACGGTGGCGCGGGCAGGCCGTGCCCCCAAACGCGTGCGCGCGGGCCTGGCCAAGGTGGCGCGCATGATGGGCGAGACTCGCATGGCCGGCGTGTTGTCGTCGTTGGGTGAAAAGCGAACCGGCGAGCTGTGGAAGCTTGCCGCGCGTCGCAACGCGATCCGCCACGAAGAGATGGCGTTTTGGGATCGCGAGCAGGTGGACGTGATCATCACACCCGCCTTGGTGACGCCGGCCGTACCGCACGGGACAAGCCACGACTTCACGCTCGCCTTCGTAAACCTCGCTCGCTACAACCTGCTGGACCTGCCCGCTGGCGTGGTGCCGATCAGCCGCGTTCGTGTGGACGAAACGCGGCGACCCAACCCCAGCGATCGCGTGGAGAAGCGCGCAGCCGAGATTGAGGCGCAGAGCGTGGGACTGCCGCTGGGCGTGCAGCTGGTGGCGCGGCCGCGGTCCGAGGGTGTGTTGCTGGCCGCGATGCGTAAGCTCGAAGAGCTAGCGCGGGCAAAGGGTAGCTACCCGAACGTGCCCGTCACCCCGTAGGCCGGCTCCCGTGACCGCGCTCAGGGCTCATCTTCGAGCGCGGGGTGGGCTGCGTCGTACGCCTCTGCCTCGCCCTCCAGCCGCAAGGCAACGGTGGCTTGGTCTTCCTCTACACGGAAGCGAGGCTCAACCAAGCCGCGTGCCGGGGGCTCCACTTCGAAGACCTCAGGTTCAGCATCGAAGGCACCGTGTTCGCAGCGCGCGCTTCCGGCGGCGTCCACTCCGACGCGCTCGGAGGCGCCTCCGTGTTCCTCGGCCTCTGCGCCGGCTTCATGCGCGAAGCGATCTTCTTGGAGTTCATCATATTCCCCGCTGGACGCGTCGTCGGAGTCGATCCCCTCGGCTGGGGCCGCACCATCGCACGCACACAAGGCAAGCACGAGGCCCAAGGAGAACTGGGCGAGATAGATTTTTTTCGTCATCGTATGTACTCGCGATCTAGTTGAGACCGAAGGAGGAGTCGCCACATGAGGAGCCGTTCGCGAGCCCGAGGCAGATCCCACGCTCCATCACCTGAAAGTCGTTGCCATCTTTGAGCTGGGCGCGAAAGGTGCCGTCCGCGAACGGGAGGAACCGGACCACCGGGGCCGCCTGCGTTGAATCCTGGTCACCACCGTCTTGGCGCAGCCACACCGCCTTCATCGAACCGAGCCCAGCGTCGTAGATCGCCATTCCCGTACCGTCAACGAGGTTCGTCCACTCGTTGCCGGCTTTGCCCCGGCGTTCCCGCGGAAAGTAGACTGCGGAGAGTTCCTCGCCGGGTTGCGTACTGATCGGGTCGGAGATCCACACGTCGACGAAGTCCCAGTTCGGATCTCCCACCGTCACGCTGAGCCAGAACGCGCCGCGGCTCGCCTCGTTGTTCACGGGAACACCGAACACCGAACGGTACGCATGGAATCCAAGCCCCGGTTTGCCCGTGGTGACCGGTTTCCCCTGGGGAAAGGCGCTGCTCGAACGATCGCGAAAGCTGTTCGACGTCCGATCGTAGCAATACAACCCGACCTCGGCGGCGGTGTTCGTTACGGCCCCGCAGATTGTACCGTCCTCCGTACTCGTAGGGTCGTAGGGCCAAGCGGTGAAGGTGGGGCTCTGCGTTCCTTTCAGAACCTGACCGAGCCCATCCGTCATCCGCCCCTGGGACGTCGATGTGTTCGAGTACGTATTCTCCATCGTGCGCCAGGCGTACTCACCCGTTTTCGTGTCTCGGTAGAACAGCCCCACAACGAGTTCTTGGCCCCCAAACATACCAGGGTCCACCCGCATCAGCTCAAGCTCGGGCTCCTTGTTGGTGCTTGCGCCCGAATGGGCGAACTCGCCCTGCCAGCTCGTGAGCTCCCCGCTGCTCTTTACTCCCTTGGCTCGGATCGTCCGAACGCCGTCGGACGCAGTTCTGAACGCCAGCAAGACCTGCCCATCAGCGTAGATGGCCGTAACACCGCGAGCGTCGGCGAAAGAGGGAACCTCGTTCGCGTTACTCCAGCTCGTGCAAGTGTCTCCGATCTCATCCCCTCCGGGACACTGCCCTTTCGTAAGGCCGCCACCCAGCTTCGAGTGGCGATAGTAGATACGACCGTCGTCCACATAGAAGACGTACAGGTTGTCGCCTCGAGACATGATCGCAGGGGTTGTTGCGGGCAAATCCGCCTCCTGGTGAAGTGACTGCTCGTTTACCGTGAGCGCGGATGTCCCCACCCAGGTCGCATAGGTCAGAGCGGAGCGAATCTGCGACAGTCCGTTTCCAGAAAAGTCTCCATCGAAGTCCCAGTCAACTTCATCATTGATCCCGATCTGCCGAAAGTACGGATTTCCCGCCAACAACGACGCATCCGCACCGATCCCACCCATTTCATTAACAATCGCCGGGTTCAAGACAACGCTGCTCTGATGCGTCGAAAACCCCAGGCCGCCAAACGCGTAGTTCATGATACTTACATAGTTTGGTTTTCCATTGACGGCGCCCCACGCCGCGTGCCCCCAGTGCCGGAGATTGAGATTGTGGCCGAGTTCATGGGCAAAACTATCCGGGTTTCGATTCCCTCCGTTGCCTGCCCAGACGAATCGGTCCCCCGGCGTAGCGGCCTGTCCTCCGCCGTTTCCCGGCGCGAGCAATGCGTAGTGAAAGACTCCGGCGCGTGCGGCGGACCGATATGTCGCCGGGGCTGTGCCGTAACTCGTACTGTTGGGCACCGCACTCGAGCCGCCCCAGTCGCCAAGTAGCGTGATATTGGCGGTATCCGCCGGCGCGTAGCCAGCGTCGATGTGAAGGCGAACCCCGTCCAGCCCGTCAGGGTTGACAAGGTCCGCCGCGCCCCCAACTTCATAGCGGGCTTGAACTTGGAGGATGTCAGACTCGCTGAAGATGTTTGTTGCACCAAGCGCGACGTGCCAATCGATCTCCACAAACACGTCCTTGTGAAGTGGGTCCGCCCCCCACGCCGGTAGGTGCTGAGGGTCGACCGCGTCATCAATACCAAACACCTCTGCGGCGTCGGGAATGCCGTCCCGGTCGGTGTCCTGTGTGTTGTAAACGTCGCCGCAGCCCGCCCAGCCCGTCCGGTCGCACGTACCGAGCTCGGCTTCCAGTCCAGCACCGACGCCGTCGCCATCGTCGTCGTGCTCGATGGCATCGTTGCTGTAGAGGTGAACGAGCCCGGTGCCATACGGCGTTCCCACAACCACGCTGTCGGTTCCCACGGCCCTGACCCGGGCTTGCTCCCCTACCCCGCTGTTGAAGTCCAGATCGAGCAAGTGGCCCGTGTCGTCGAGCGCCAGAAGGAACGGGGCGACGTCGCCACCGGGGGCTTGAACCGTCTCGTGTTCGTAACCAAACGGGCCTTCAACGCTGATGCGTCGTCCCCCGACGGCAAACGAGGACTCTAGCGTCGCTCCGTTCTGCCGCAACCGCGCGGTTCCTCCGGTCAGGGAGTTCCGTGCCCGCGCGATCAGGATGAGCGTGACTTTGTTGCTTGTGTTGTTGGTGTAGCTGACCCGAGAAGCGTTTCCAAGGCCTCCGTTGTCGTCAAAGCCGACCTCACCCGAACCAGTGCGCCAAAGGTGGAGCACCGTGTCCGCGGTCAAACTCAGGTCGGTGGTCTCCCACACATACGTCTGCCCCGCCGGGACGATGACCGTTCGCTGGTACATCCGCGAGATCGGGATGTCCCTGTGGACTTGGGCGGCCCGCACGTCGGCGGCCCCGACCAACGTCCCGGCCAATGCCACCGCGACTGGGAGGCCTGCCCGGAGGGCGGCCCAGCGCCTATCGGCTTGCTTGGGAGTAGTCTGGCGCACCGCCGCACCCAGGACTCTGCGATTCTTCATGAGAGGGGTGGTTGCCGGAGAGCACGCATCGTTCCCAGAAAAGATCGCGAACCCGCGGTCCGCCTCGACCTGAGGACGGGCCGGGCGAACGACAGGGTGCGCGGCACTTCCTTGGTCGCGCAGGGAAAACTCGAGATTTGCCAAGGCGGACGTGACGCCATCACCGCGAAGGCAGGAACAGACCGCCACTGGCGAGCTGCTCGAGCGCGTCACGCACCACCATCGGCAGGCCCGCGGCAACCTCCTCGGGTTGCGCCGCCTGGCCGTCTGCGGTTTGCAGCACCAGCTCGCCCGCTTCGATCTTTGCGAGAATCATCGCCACCAACGCGTCGAGGTCGCGTGTCCCGTCACAGGCACGGATCAGTGCTGCATGCAAAGGGTGCAACGTGCGGGCGCGATGAATGCGAGTGGTGACAAAGCCGAGTTCTTCGGCTTCGAGCCGGGTGTATGCGCGGACCTGCGGGCGCGCGCCGAGGCGGGCCGGGACAAGATTTGCGGGGATGCGGCCCTTGACCGCCGCGAGGCTGCGCTCGCCACGAACCAACAGCGTCGCGCGAAACGAACGGAAGAGCGCAGCATCCAGGAGCGCCTCCGCGTGAACCCGACCCGTTGCGGCGGCGTTGCAATGCTCGCGCAGGTCTTCGAGGTCGAGCTCGCACAACGGCACTTCGGCGAGGTCGTCCAGATACTCCAGGCCGTGTTCCTGCGCGGCACGGCAAAACTCGGCGACGCCATAGGCACCATGGTCCGCCCCCAAAAACTCGTGATGCAGATACGCATCGGGCTGCGCGTCCAGCGTGACGAGCTCGTCCAGCAGCAGCCGGTTTGACACCGTGCCCGCCGAGGGGGCCGTGCGCAGCTGTCTTAACGCGGCGCGCATCCGCAAGCTGGCGTCTTCGGCGTCGAGCGAGTCCTTCGCGGCTCCACGCAACACCTCCCCCACGGCAAGCCGAACGCTGGCGCCGGGCAGCGCGTTGTAGCTGACGTAGCCCACACCGTAGGGGGTGAGCAGCCGGCCCATCAAGGCCAGCAGGTTGTGCCGGCCACCCTCGTCGACCCATGAGTACACACCGTGCGCAATGACGAAGTCGAACGTCTTGGCCTCGGAGACAAAGCTCGAGAGGTCAACCTCGACGAACCGAACGTTGGTCAGACCGGCCTGCTTGGCGCGCCGCCTCGCGACGGCGATGGCTTGGGCATCGATGTCTACGCCGACGAAGCGGGCCTGGGGATGGCGAGATGCCATGGCCAGCAGGTTGACGCCGTGGGCACATCCGATCTCGAGGACGGCGGCGCGCTCGGGGTCCGTCGCGTCGATGCCCCAAGCCTGCGCTGTGGCGTGCAAGCCGACCACCGAGGTCTCCGGGATCGGAAGGTCGCAGTAGGGGACGGCGTCCAACGTGGGCAGGATGCCACGACTGCGACGCCGCGGTCCCCTCGGCCGTCTACAGCGAGTCCGACACGTTCAAGCGATGCCGCGCCAGCTGCAGATCCCCAGAGCCGTCTTGCGACGCAAACACGACCTCCCCTTGCCCTGCACGCGCCGCGACGGCGAGCTCGGTCGCAGTCTCCCATCGCTGGGTCCCGGTACGCGCAACGTCGCCCGTCTCGGCATCCGAGCGGACGCCAAACGCCAGCTCAATGAGCGACCCTGCAGCAGAGACAACCCCGAGCACGACGTCACCCGCCCCGGCGGTTGCCGAAGCCAAACCGCCAACCGAGCCCGCCTCGTAGCCGCCGATGCGGTCCAGATCCCCCGAAGCCGAGATCTCGATGGTGAACACCAAGAGGTCATCGGAGCCACGCTCGCGAGCGCTGACCACCGCAACCTCTCGCTGTCCGTCGCCTACAACCGAGACGTCCACCTCGTCGACATAGCGTTTAGGTGAAATGAAGTGGGAGCGGGATGGAGGAACACGGGCGGCAGATGCGACGAGCGGAGGAGCAGCGGAGCGTTTAGGTGAAATGAAGTGGGAAAAAGCGGGGATGGAGGAGTACTACGGGCGGCAGGAGAGTGCGGAACGAGCGCCGAGGAGCAGCTGGCGGATGTCGCGCGAAGCAGAGCCGGTGAGAGCGGAGCCATTTCAGGGCAAAACACGCCGCGACAGGGACCGAGGCGGCGCCCGAATGCAACTCGCAGGCACGCCGAGACGAGCGCGGTGGGAGGCGACGCGCTCGTACAGGGAGACTCAGGGGGCAGCGGGCGGACCCGAGAACAGCAGGAGTTGTCCGACAGGAGGGGCACGCGGCGGAGGCCGAGCACCGCGGAGCTCGGCCGCAATCTCCTGCGGTGTGGTGACGGCCCGAGTGACACGCACCGGTCCGCTGCAGCGGGAGCAGAGCGAGATGTCGATGCGAAAGACCCGGGCGAGGAGCTTCATCCACGACAGCCGAGAGGGGGCGGCATCACGCAGCTGAGCTTCGAGCAAGGTGGTGGTGATGGCGGACAGCTCGAGCTGGCCACGAGGGATGAACAGCGAGAGCTGCTCGGGCTCGGGCTCGGGCTCGTCGGCACGAGGCACGACGGCACAGCGCAGGGCGTGGTGGGCCGACAGGACGCCGTAGTACAGCACGGTGTGTGCCCGCGGAGGCGGGACGAGTGCACACAGCCGGGCGAGAAAGGTGTCGGCGCTCATCTGGGCGTAGGTGGCCCCGAAGCGATTGGGCTTCTTGAAGTGCACCCGCACTTGCCCGTCGTGGGTGCGCTGTACGACATCGAGGGCGAAGGGCGGGCGCAGGAGATACCGGCACACCCGCTCGAGACGCTTGCGGTCGCGGCCGTCGACGGTGACCGCGGCGTGCAGCTGCATGCCGAAACCGCGGACGAGCATCGGCGAAGCGGGCGGCGCAGCGCAGGGCGAGGGTCCGAGAGCACGCAGCGGCAGGCCGAGCTGGACGCAGGCCACGAGCGCCTCGTCGACAGGCTCGCCGGCGCCATCGTCCCCGTCCCCGCCCTCGAGTTGCTCGGCCAGGTCGGCGTGCAGCCGCTGCAGCGTCCGCAACAGGTCCTGCTCGCCGAGGCTCTCCACAGGCGTGAACGCGACCGCGTCACCCACCACCGCCGGCGCCTCGAAGCAGCCATCGGTGACCAGCGCGTGCAGATGCACGAACAAGCCCAGGTCACTGCGAAAGCGCTGCACCACGATGAGCACTCCGGGGTGCAGGTTGCTGCTGCTGCGCAACCCATGCTCCCGCTTGCTCTGCTGCCGAAGCGTCTGCATCACTCGCTTCGCAAACCGCCGACACACACGCCCGAGCAGCGGCCGGTCGTAGCCAAGCCGGACTGCCATCGGGCCCTCGAAGCTCAGCACCCACTGCCGCCACGGCACATCAGGCAAGCGGTGCTCGACCAGGAGCGCGGCGGTCTCGGCCATGCGCCGGCCCATGCACGAGGGGCAGATGCCGCGGCTCTTGCAGGCAAACGGGACCCGCAGGCTGTCGCCGCAGCGGCGGCACTGGGCCACCAAGAAGCCGTGCTGGAAGTCTCCGCAGGTGATGAACGCTTCGAGCTCGTCCCGCACGAACCCAGGCAGCGAGCCGGCGCGCTCCTCGAGCCGCTCGCGGAACGCAGGCCAGTGCTCGCGCACCAGGGCGAGGGCGTCGCTGTCCTGGGTGGTCCGCGGAACGTAGCGCGCCTGAGCGTGACAGTCGGCCACTGCACGGCGCTGCTGATGCGCAAGCCGGGCCACTCCCGCATCGCCGTGTTCGAAGGCGGTTGCACGGCTCGTGGGTCGCCCGGTGGCCCGCGGGTGGACCAGCCGCCTGCATCATTGGCCACACCTCGGCAGCTCCAGCAGCTCCGGCAGCGTGGACAGCTGCTCACACCACATGCCTCGGCCGGGCGACCCTCCAGGCATGCCGAGATCTGACGAGCGAGCGTCGGCGGCACGAGCGAGCGCGAGCAATCCTGGCGCGTCCGCGAATCGCGATGGCGCCCTCAGTGCTCGGCCCCGGCCGTTCCCGCAGGACGGTCCCGAGGGTGCTCAGGAGGCTGGCGACCGGCACCGGCTTGCTGATGGCAATCCGGAACCGCCAGTTCTCCGATGGGCAGCCTTTGACCCTCCCCCAAGTTCGTGGACACTTCCGAAGCAAACCAAGTAGGAGGAAACTCAGATCGGAAAACGAAAGCGAAGGCGGTTAACGCCGCAGCAGAAGGCCCAAGCCGTGGAGATGGCCCGCACCAGCGACAAGAGCCTCTCCGAAGTCGCGCGGGACCTGGACCTGACGCCCAGCGTCCTGGGAAACTGGGTACGACAGGCAGGCAGGCAGGCATCGACATGAAGAAGGACCACAACGGAGCACTCACCACCAACGAGCGCGAGGAGCTCGCCCAGCTTCGCCGGGATAAGAAGCGCCTCCAGCAGGAGAACGCCTTTCTAAAAAAGGCCAGTGCCTTCTTCGCGAAGGAGAGCCTTTAGGCACCGCCTACGAGGTGATCGACGCGGAGGAGGCGAACTTCCCCATCCAGCTGGTGTGTCGCTGCTTCGAAGTCTCCCGCAGCGGACACTACGTGTGGCGCAAGCGCGAGCCGAGCCCCCGCGCCTGCGAGGAAGAGGCTCTGCTCGACGTCATCAGCGACATCTTCAACGCCAGTCCTCGAACCTACGGCAGCCCGCGTGTGCACGCCGAGTTGCTCGAGCGCGGGATCGAGGTCGGCCTCAACCGAGTCGCCCGCATCATGTCCGAACACGGCCTCCTTGGCCGTCAGAAGCCCAATTTCCGCAAGACCACCGCCTCCAACCACGCCATGCCCGTCGCCGCCAACGACCTCGACCGCAACTTCGAAGCCACCGAACCTGACCGGGTTTGGGTCGCCGACATCACGCATATCTGGACCCTCGAAGGCTGGATGTATCTCGCCGCCGTCATCGACCTCTTCTCCCGTCGCGCCGTCGGCTGGGCCATGGCCGACCACATGCGGACCGAGCTCGTCCTCGACGCCCTCGAGGCTGCCCTCGGCAGCCGAGCGCCCTCCGACGCCGGCCTCCTCCATCACTCCGACCAGGGCTCACAGTACGCGTCCGACGCGTTCCAAGCCCGACTGCGCACCGCGGGCATCCAATGCAGCATGAGCCGAAGGGCCAACTGCTGGGACAACGCGGTCGCCGGGAGCTTCTTCTCCACCCTCAAGACCGAACTCGTACACGACGTCATATTCACTTCCAAGGCCTCCGCCACGTTCACCATTGCGGAGTGGATCGAGGTCTTCTACAACGGTCAAGGACGCCACTCGACGCTCGGGCACGTCGCCCCCGCGGTCTTCGAGCGGCGCTATTACGACAACCGCAATGCCGCAGCTGCGGCCTGACTCAAAGTGTCCACTTTTTCGGGGGAAGCCCACTCGATGACCTCTGCAGCCCGGCGTGCGGCTGATCGGGCCCTTTGCGCCGCCCCGATCCGAACCCCCAAAAAAACATGCGCATCCGTCGATCGGATCGCACGCTGAACCGTGCGGACGCTTTGCGATGGACAGCAAGAACCTTCCGATCACCGGCCCCTGCCCCATCGATCTTGACGCCATCGGCTTCGACCGCAGCTCCAAGCGCAGCCACTGCGGCCACTGCGACAAGAGCGTGCATGTGCTCTCCAACATGACCGAGCGCGAGGCTCGCGGGTTCATGACCCGCAATGCCGGCAAGAACCTGTGCGTGAGTTACGCGCGGACCAAGGACGGCGCGGTTCAGTTCAAGCCGGAGCCGACGCCCCAGGTTGTCCCCCTGGCCCGCCTGTCCCGCCGTCCAGTCGCCGCTGCGGCTGCCGGGTTGGGCCCTGGCCGTCGCACTGGCAGCATGTACCCCGCACTCCGACCCAACCCACAACGTCGTCGGCGAGATGGTCCCCCCGAAAGTCGAGACCGTCGAAATGGTCGACGGCGGCATGGAGGTCGAAGAGCCCTGCGACAAACCCAAGACGCCCGACACCGACCGCGAGCCCCTCGAGATGGTCGAGGGAGAGATGCCGATGCCGGAGCGCCCGCTCGCGGGTGCCATGGTGATGCCTCCGCCTCCGCCCGAAGCCGAAATGGTCAAGGGCGAGATCGAGGTCCCGCCCCCGGAGGTCGACGACAGCGATGTGCATGCCCGCGGGAGCCGGCAAGTCCTCCACTTCGACGACTAACGACTGCTAGCAGCGCGGTACGACGAACGAAACATCCGCGTCGAAGTCGAATGCGTCCGAGTCTTCGATGTGGCCGCTGATCGACACATCGTCGATCGCGTCGATCACCAGGGTGCCGCCCAACGAGCCGCCACCCCACGCGCAGTCGCCTTCGGGATGGGGCTCATCGCCGAATCCGAACGATCCAAACGCCTGCTCGAACAAGTCGTAGGATCCGGGCACCTGCATCTCGGGCAACAGGGTGAAGCTGATCCGCCAGTTTCCGCCACAGTCCGGGCCGTTCCAGGGTTGCTCGCACGTGGCCGAGCCATCGTTGCCCAGCACCACCAGCAGCGCGTCCTCGGGAATCCCCGACTCGCCATCGCCACCGGACCCCCCGGTGTCCGATCCCCCATCGTCTTCGATGTCGGGGATCTCTCCGTGCAACATCGCGAAGCCCGCGGTCTCACCACCGCCAACTCCTGTGTCACCGTCCGAGTCACCGTCCGAGTCACCGTCCGAGTCGCCACTGGTGGTGGCGACCCCAGTGTCGTCCGCGTCGTCGTCCGCCGGCTCGTCCGGGCCCGGACTCGTCCCGGCTGAGCTTCCTCCTCCTTCGCCATCCTCGCCGTCATCCTCGCCGTCGTCCTCGGCATCCTCATCGATGTCGTCGTCTTCGGTGACCGCCCCGGTATCCGCGGCACCGTCTTTGTCGAGATCACACGCGGCGAAGGAAACCGCGAGTGGGAGGGCGAGCAGGAAGGGAGTGAGATTGGAAATGCGCTTCATGGCTAATCCTTGTTAGGCCCGGTGGGGCTCACTTGTGCTGTGACCAGGCCCGACGTATCCCGTCACGGGTCCCGCGTTTTTCTTGTCGAAGACTCAGAGCCCTCACGATTCCAAGTACTTGCGGGAGCTTCCGTTCTTTTTTCTCCGCCCCGTGACGGGATGACGGGCATGCGGGCATCGCTCGGGTTCGCGCCGAATCGGGACCGGACGTGGTTTGACGCTCTGCCTCTCCGGCTGCGATCCTGAGCTCGGATGCGAGCCCGAACCGGTGCCCTGATCGCCCTGCTGTTGCTGGCCGCCTGCCCTTCCGGGGATCCGGCGGACACCGTCGCGACAGCCACCGACTCCGCGAGCTCGCCCATGGGTACGACCGAGGCCAGCACGAGCTCGGGGACGACAGGCGTGCCCGAGCCCGAACCCGAGACCTTCGGCTCCGTCTGCGGCGAACCGCTCGCGGGTCAGTGGGGCGACTGCATCAACGGGAACGCGCAGGCCTGCGGCAACGAAGACGCGTCGTGCTTGGCCAACTCGACGACGAACCCGGCGTGGGGAACCTGCATCCTGTCGTGTTCCGACCGCTGTGATTGCTGGGCTGCCCCCGAAGGCACGGACGCAACGCCCGAGTGCGCACCCGTGCTTCCCGGAGGAGAGCTGGCGTGTGTGCTCGACTGCACCTCGGGGCAGGCGTGCCCGGATGGCATGAACTGCGTCGCGCTCACCGGCGTGCAGAGCCTGTGCTCGTTCGACAGCGACGACTTCGATCCCACTGGGGGCCCGGAGCCGACGACCGGCGATCCCACGACCTCCGGCAGCGACACGAGCTCGTCCTCGGGTTCGAGCAGCTCGAGCACGGGCGGCGAAACCGGCACGGGCACCAGCGCAAGCACCACGACCGGCGCGTGACCGCTCAGCGGAACAACATGTAGCCGACGATGACGCCGCCGCCGACGGCGACCACCAGGAGCACCGCCAACAACGCGATGAAGTTGCCGGCCGACGCCGGCTTGGCCGCGACGGGCGGCTGCGACCCCGTGGGTGTGCGTGGGATCGGCTGCGAGTCCAGGTTGGCCAACGCGTCCGGGACCGACATCGCCGGCTGTGTATACGCCAGGCGAACCCGCGCCTTGCTGCGCGAAGGCCTCGGCACGTCGAGCTGGCCATCGTCGTCGCTGACCTCGAAGCCCCCTGCCGAGCCCTCGGCCATGCGGGACTCCACATCTGCAACGACCATCGTGCGCCGCGGGTTGGGGCGAGATTTCCCCTCCAGCGTCTGCGCCATGCCTTCCATCATCGTCGCCCGGAACGAGGCGAGTGTCTTGAAGCGAGCATCGATGCGGGGGTTGAGCGCCTTGTCGAACGCGTACTTGACCCCCGAGGGGAGCGCCCGGTCTCGCATCGCCTCGCTGCTCGAACCGCACAGCAGGACCGACATGATCGCCGCGAGGCCGTAGACGTCCGTCCACGGACCCAGCAGCGTCATGTCTCCTGAGGCCAGCTCCGGCGCCGCAAAGCCCGTCGCAGGCACCCGGCTCGGCAGCGCGCCTGCCTGAAGCTTGGGTCGCCATGCGGCTTCGACCAATCCATCGATCTTGAAGATCGCCCGGGGTCCGAGCACGCCCAGCACCCAGAACGCATCGGGGTCGAAGTGCCCGTGCACCACCCCTTCGCGGTGCGCAGCCACGATGGCGTCGAGCACCGGGTCCATCCACTCCAGCACCTGCTCCGGGGCGAAGCGCGTCCGTCCGCTGCTGACGATCGCATCGGCCAACGCCGGACCCTCGACCCACTCGGTGGCGACGAACGCCACCGGTCCCCCGGGGCCAGCATGAAAGCCACCGTCGCGAACCTGGGCGATCGCCGAGAACCGAGCTCCGAGCTCCGCGACCGCGCCTCCAGCATCGACGAAGGCCTTGCGCTGCTGCTCCGCCGCGCCTGCAAAGACCTCAAGCCGAACCGGCCGGCCCCACTCGCGATGTTGCGCTTTGTAGATGATCCGAGCGCCATGGACCGCGATGCAGGCGGTAACCGCGTAGCGCGTGCCAACGGTGGAGCCGACGAGGCCGAGGGGATCCTGCAACATAGGCCCGCCTCAGAGTTCGCCCGCGTTGGCGCCCTCGGGCAGCGTCCGCAAAGAGTGGGCGAGTTGAGCCTCGAGCAGCCCTGAGAGCTTGGCGCGTTCGCCTTCGAGTCGCGGCTCCGCTGCGTCCGCGTCGGCAATCGCGTCGTACTCCCAGCGCATGCGCTCGATCTTCACCGCGCTGGGCGGGAGGTACGACAGCAGCGGCCAGACGTAGCGCTCCAGCGCGTGCTCGGGTCCATCGGAGAGTCGCCACCGATTGCCCAGCAGGAATCGGTCCGAGCCTTCGACCGCCGCCGAGAGTCCGATGCCGACCCGCTCGATGACCTTCCCGCGAGCGTCGAGCAGCCGCTGTTGGAGGCCAAACGCGCCCAAACGCTCGAGCCTGTCCTTGGCGGGATACCGCTCGTCACCCCGGCGGAACGCCAGCCACGACATGAACTCGTGGCTGTGCCGCCAGATGAGCCGCTGTGCCTCGACGTCGGCGACCATCTTGGACAGCCGGCTCCCGTGCCGTTGGCACATCTCAAGGCTGATGTCGCTCATCTGCTCGCGAAGCTCGCGGTCAAAACGAGACAGCGATGCACCCGAGTTGTGTTCGTCGAGCACCGAGAGACACAGCGCGATCGCCAGCCCCGTGTGACCGGCGAGCTGGGTCGTCGTCTGGACCAGCTGCTCGTAGAGCCCTGGCATGACCAGCGCCGCGCGCTGTTCATCCATCCGGGCAACTTGCTCAAGCGCCTCACGCTTCAGGTTCGTGAGGGACAGCCGTAGACCATGGACCTCGGCGTCGAGGTCGGGCGTACGTACGTGAGCGAGAAACGTCTCCCGCGCGGCAGACATGCGCTGAGCAGGTTATTGCGGTTGAGCCGACTTGTCATCGCTGAACACCTGCGCGAACCTCGCTGGGATGGTCCCCGCCGCGACCGAGCACGGCGCCATTGTTTCGCCGACTTTGGATAGACCCATCCGGCGAAGACACGCGTTGGGGACCGCTCGGTGTATTGATGCGCGCTGTTGACTGGAATGTTCTCCCCCTGATCGCAGGAGCAGTGCTCGGACTCTCGAGCTGCGAGCGGAGCAATGACGCTCCGACCAACCCGGAAGCCGAGAATTCGGCCTCGGAAGACCCCAAAGGCGGGGGGTCGGGGGCCAAGGTCACTTCGATCTCCGGCCCCGGGGGCATCACCTCTCCCGAGCTGCCGGCCGGAACCTTCGTCGGCGCCGGGGGCCGCTTTGAGGCGGGGGTTGGGCTGCAGACCGCCAAAGGAACCCTGGCGGAGCTCGAGCTCGACCAAGGTGGCCAGCTCTACATGAACGAAGACACGCGGCTGTCGCTGCCGGGGGGAGATCACCCCGGTGCCGTCACCCTCGATCGCGGGGAGCTTGTCGCGACGACCACCGCGGAGGCGGGCGAGGTCGTGATTCGAACCGGGGACGACGCCCTCACGTTGCACACCGGGGAGGTCCAGGTGCGGGCCGAAGGCGACATCCATCGATTCGCCGTGGTCCATGGCCACGCCGCGTTGACCTCGGGCGATCGCACCGTCGAGCTGAGCGCCGGCGACACCCTCGACACCCCACTTCCCAAGCTCGCCGAGGCCGAGCCCCCGAAACCCACCCGCAGCCTCACGCCGCTGACCGACACGGGGTGGGCGCGCACGTTCGACGCCGCTGCTTCCATGGCGGACTCCGTGCCTCGCGGCGTCGGAAGCCTCACCGCGCGCGCAGCCGGCTCTAAGAACGAGCAGCAAGCGATGCGCCTGACCGACCACAACGTCACCGTCAGCATCTCGGGCCGTGTCGCCCACACCGAGGTCGAGCAGGCGTTCTTCAACGACCAGCCCAGCGTCCTCGAAGGCATCTACCGGTTCCCCATCCCCGCCGACGGATCCATCTCGGGGCTCTCGCTGCTGGTGGGGAACACCTGGATGGACGGCGAGGTCGTCGAAAAACAGCGCGCGCGACAGATCTTCGCGCAGATCGTCGACGCCACCGTTCCACGCGACCCCGCCCTGCTGGAGTGGGAGCGCGGCAACGTGTTCAAGCTGCGCATCTTCCCCATCCCCGGACGCGGCGAGCGTCGAGTGAAGCTCTCGTACACGCAGGTCCTCCCGGTCGTGGGCGGCAAGCTTCGTTATCGCTACCCGCTGGGCGGTTCGGGAGCCACCGGCACCCCGATCGACAACTTCGCGTTCACCGTTCGCCTCGACGGCTCGGAGATTCCCAGCGACAAGCTGGACGAGATCACCACACCGATGTTGGCGTTGGAGCGCCGCGACCAGGGCAACGTCATCGAGCTGCACACCGAGCGCGAGGCGTTCCTGCCCACCTACGACCTCGGCCTCGACGTTCCGGTGCCCGAGGCAGAGCGCCCGGTCCACAGCCGCACGTTCTTGGATCAAGACGGCCAGGCCTACTTCATGGTCGCGATGGAACCCCAGTTCGAGATGGGGATCGACGAGCGCCCGGTCCACTACGCGTTCGTCCTCGACCGCAGCCACAGCACCTCGCCCGAGCTGTGGACCACCGCGCGCGGTGTCGTCGACGCGATGACCGAGCTGATGGACGAGGATGACCAGTTCACCGTGCTTGCCTGCGACAGCGCCTGCGAAGAGCACCCAGGCGGCCTGGCGGAGCCGACAAACGAAGCGGTCAGCCGCGCGCAACAGTTCCTCGAGACCCAAGACCTCGCCGGGGCCAGCGACCTTGCCGGCTCACTGCAGCAGGCCTCCGAGATCCTCGATCGCAGCGGAGACTCGGCGCAGCATGTGCTCGTCTACCTCGGAGACGGCGTCCCGACCTCCGGCGAGATGGCGCCCGACGGCATCACCGACCTGCTTCGCGATCCCCTCGCCAACACCCGCGTCCTCGCCGTCGCGCTCGGATCCCGCAGCGACTTGACCGCGCTGCAGGCCGTCGTCGACGTGACCGGCGGCGACCTCGTGCAAGCCGATGCGCGTGACGACCTGCGGGCCATGGTTCGCGAGTTGCGACTGAGGGCTGAGGTTCCCGCCTTGCGCGACGCATCGCTGGATCTCCCGGACGGCATGGTCATGGCTCGCATGAACAACGTCTCGGCGATTCGACCCGGCGACACCGTCGTCGTGACCGGTAAGCTGCATCACCGCGTCGCCGGCAACATCGTGTTGCGCGGCAATGGGCCCAGCGGTCCGGTGTCGAGCACGTTCCCGGTCGAGCTGTCCGCCTCGCAGGCGAGCACCAGCGTCGTGGACTCCCACCTGCCTCGGACCTGGGCAAAGATGCAGATCGAGCACCTCACCAAGACCGAGGGGTTTCGAGCCAAAGACGACATCATCGAGCTGTCGAAGGACTACACGGTCCTGTCTCGCCACACCGCGTTGCTGGTCTTGGAGAACGACGCGATGTTCCGGGAGTTCAACGTCGTACGCAGCGCGAAGGACACCGCGAAGTGGGACGGAAAGCTGGCAGCCCAGGCGAAGGAAGCGCCCGCTGCGGACCCGAGCGGTGCCTCGGAGGAGCCTTCGGAGGCGCCCCGCGCGGCACGGCGGGCCGAGGACAAGGCCACGCCCGCTGGCGGCTCGGCGGCGGACAGCAGCAAAGACAACGCTGCGAGCAGACCCGCGCCAGCTCCTGACCGCGACGAGGCCGACGACGAGAAGTCGGGCAACTCGTTCGGCCCGGGTCAGTTTGGCTTCGACGATGCCCCCGAGCCCGAAGCGGAGCCCGAGCCCGATGCTGCGTTCGATGCACCCCGCGATGGCCTGGACGATGTCATTACGGAAGACGACGATGGGGACGACGCGGAAGGCATCGGGGGGCTCATCGGAGGAAAGGGCGGCGGCGGGCGCTCCTCGGAGTCTTCCGAGGAAGCTCCACGCGCAGCGCCAGCCCCCTCATCCCCAGCCAGAAACCGACCCATGGAGGACCGTTCCTCGTCGACGACGACGACGAAGCCCAGCAAGAAGAAGTCGTCGGCTCCCGGAGATGGGTGGGCCCAGGGGGAGAGCGACGCTGAAGAGTCGCAGCCGTGGAACCGCGAGCAAAACCGGCGTAGTCGCGGCCCGTCCGGGCCCGGCTGGGGGCGTCGCCGTCCCCCGCATCTCGCGATTCGAGAGTTTCCGGCCCCCAAAAGCCGCGACATGGGTCGTATCCAGGCGCTGGCCACGGCCGTCGCTGCAAACCCCACCGACCGCGCGACCCACAGCAAGCTGGTGCGAACCGCACTCGCCGTCGGACATCCCGAGACGCTCGCGTTTGCGCGGGCTTGGGCCGAGGTGGACCCGGACCACGCAGGTGCTCTCGAGACGCTTGCCGACGCCCTTGCCCGAGCGGGTGAGCCCATCGCCTTGCGCGCGTACGAGAGTGTCGTTGAAGTGAATCCCTTCTCCTCGCGCGAACACGAATCGTTGGCACGGGCCTTCGAGAACCAGGGGGACTTCCCCAGGTCTTGTTCGCATCGCCGGGCACTGGTGAGCATCAAACCCACCCTCGAGCACCAGGCTGGCCTCATCGCATGTCTCCAGCGCGCCGGACGAACGAGCGAAGCCGCCGATGCGCGAGCGGGAGTCCTCAAGAGCACGGTCGTGACGCGAGGCAACGCTGCCGCGGTCGCGGTGACGCTCGACAAGGAGATCCTCGCGGCCGCGCCCACGCCAAGCCGCCGCGGCCAAGTTCGCGCCACGCTCACCTGGGCCGGCGGCGACGAGCTCGACATCGCAATCATCGACCGAGCTGGACGAAGGATCTCCAGCCTGCACGATCGCGGATCCGCACGAACGCTTGAGACCCCGGGTCGGGAGGAGCTGGACCTATCGAAGGTCCGCGGGTCGGTCTTTGTCGAGGTCTCGCGGCGACGGACCGATTCAGACGAAGGCGTTGCGCGGCCCGTCGCGGCGAACCTGCAGCTGGTGACGCCGCACGGCCGCCGGACGCTCGCTGTGTCCGTTCCGGCTGGAACGACTCGCGCAGCGCAGGTCTTCTGGACCCGCTGAGGTGCCCCCGCGCCAGCTGACGTTGCTCACTTTCCCGGGCAGCGCGGCCACCGCGTCGGCCGAAAGCGTCTCACTCTGGGTCGCTTCGGCCGGTGCAACCAGGGCGCTATGGAAACACGAGCGGTGGCCATGTTATCCAGCAGGTCCTTCTTCTCTACGGGAACGGACCAAACACCATGTCTGCGAGCATCGAACTGCCGACCCAACCGGCGATCCCTTTCGACGTCGAAATCCTGGCCAACCCGGAGCAGAAACAGCTGCGCGAGCTCGCCCTCGAGCACACGCCATTCTGCACCAAGACCGCACTGGGCAACATCAACAAGGTGGCCCGCAACAAGTCGCGGATGGCCAAGTTCACGTACATCATCGACCGCAACGGTGATGCCGCAGCCTACTCGCACAGCACGATCGACCCCGCCGAAGCCCAGGGGCTGATCGCTGCGCAGACCGAGTACGTCAAGTCCAAGGGCAAGCTCATCTGCATCGAGGGCTACGTCGGCATCGGTCGCAAAGCCATCCCGGTGCAGTGGCTCTACACGCTCGAGGCCGCGAACATCGCTGGCATGCAGCAGGTGCTCTCGTTCCCGCGCTCCGCGGTCGAGACCCCCGAGCAGCTCGCCAAGCCGTTCAAGCCCGCGTTCCGCCTGGTCTACACCCCGGACCACAGGCCCGATGTCCCCGGCGGTCAGGCGATCATCGCGGACCTCGACAACTACGTCACCTACATCATGGGGCCCGACTACTTCGGCGAGTCGAAGAAGGGCGCGCTCCGGATGTCGGCGGCACTGATCTACCGCAACGGTGGGTTGCTGATGCACTCCGGCGCGAAGGCTGTGCACACCAAGGACAGCGGTTCGCTCACGATGTCGATTCTGGGCCTGTCGGGCACCGGCAAAACGACCACCACCTTCTCCAAGCAGGGTGAAAGCGTCGAGCCGATCCAAGACGACATGATCGCTATCTGGGGTGGCGGTGAAATCTCGATCACCGAGAACGGCTGCTTCGCCAAGACCGAGGGCCTCAGGGAAGAGAACGAGCCCATCATCTACCGCGGCACCGTCCACGAGTCGGCGTGGCTCGAGAACGCTTACGTCGACGCAGAGGGTCAGCCAGACTTCTTCAAGAGCGAGCTGTCGGCCGCCGATGTGAAGCGGCTGCGTGAGGTCCTGATCGGAACCGGTGCGCCCGAGGGCAATGTCGACAAGTTCATCTCCGGGGAAGTCACCGCGGCCGATGTCGTCGAAGATGGCATCCCCAAAGATGGATGGGACTTCGTGATGTGGAGCCAGAACGGCCGCAGCATCATTCCGATGAGCGCGATCGAGAACTCGGCCGACCTGAACAACGTGCCGACGATGCGCTCGTTGGGCATCCTCAACCGGGACGAGGGCCCCGACGCTGCGACGCCGGGCATCGTTCGTTTCACCGACCCCAACCAGGCCGCCGCCTACTTCATGCTCGGCGAGACCAGCAAGACCTCTGCCTCCGGCAAAGATCGCGGTCGTACCCGGTCGCCGTTCACCCAGCCGTTTTTCCCGCTTGCGCACAGCTTGCAGGCCAAACGCTTCTCCGAGCTGGCGAAGTCGTTCGGCGAGACGACCATGTGGCTGATGAACACCGGCTACATCGGAGGCAGCACCAAAGAGGTCGAGGCCGGCGACGCGCACAAGGTGAAGATTCGCCACAGCTCCGCGATGCTTGAGGCGCTCATCGGCGACACCATCAAGTGGACCCGGGACCCCGACTTTGGCTACGAGATCGTCGACGTCGACGCCCCCGAGAACGAAGACCTGGTCAGCAAGGTGCCCGTCGAGATCCTCCAGCCCCGCCGCTACTTCGAGGCCAAAGGCCGGATGGATGAGTACGACGGCTGGGTCTCCCAGATGAAGACGGACCGTCAAGCGTTCCTGCGCGAGCACGACGTGGATGCCGCCATCGTGGACTCCGTGTCGTTGGCCTAGCCCAAGCCCTCGACCGATACGCAGCGCCGCCGCTTCCTTCGGGAGGGCGGCGTTTTCGTTTGGGTGCTACAACGCGGGCGTGTCTGAGTCGACCTCAGTGGCGAAGTTCGCCGCGCGCCGGCGAACGTTTGCGATCGTGTCTCACCCCGACGCGGGCAAGACGACGCTGACCGAAAAGCTGCTGTTCTTTGGTGGCGCGATTCAGGTGGCGGGCGCCGTGCGAGCCCGCCGTTCTTCACGCCACGCGGTGTCCGACTGGATGGCGATGGAGCAGGAGCGCGGGATCTCGGTGACGACGTCGGTGATGTCGTTCCACTATCCCATTCCAGGCTCCAAGCCGAGCGACCCGCCGGCCGAGGTGAACCTGCTCGACACACCTGGGCACGCGGACTTTGGTGAGGATACGTATCGGGTGCTCACCGCCGTCGACGCGGCGCTGATGGTCATCGATGGCGCCAAGGGTGTCGAGTCACGCACCGAGAAGCTCATCGATATCTGCCGGCTTCGGGACACGCCGGTGGTCACCTTCGTCAACAAGTTCGACCGCGAGTGTCTCGAGCCGCTGGAGCTGCTCGACGACGTCGAGAAGAAGCTCGGCATCACGTGCGTCCCGTTCACGTGGCCGATCGGGATGGGCAAGCGCTTTCGCGGCGTCTACGACCTGGTCGGCAAGAAGGTCCACATGTTCCGATTCCGGGATACGAAGAAGGCCGCCGAGGGCGAAGCGGAGCCGGAGGACGAGATGCCCGAAGATGGCATCCCGGTCACGGGCCCCGACGATCCCAAGCTCGACGAGTTGCTCGGCGATCAGGCCCAAGACCTGCGCAACGACCTGGAGCTGCTCGAGGGTGCGGCCGAAGAGTTTGACCACGACGCGTTCTTGCGCGGCAAGCAGAGCCCGCTGTTGTTTGGCTCGGCCATGAACAACTTCGGAGTGCGCGAGCTGCTCGAGACGTTTCTCGCCAAATCGCCCCCGCCGCAGCCGCGCCGGGCCGTCACGGGCGACGCGGTCAAGAACCCACCCCCGCCCGGCGAGACGCCCGAGACGCGAGAGGTGGCGATCGCCGAGGAGAACTTCACGGGCTTCGTGTTCAAGATTCAGGCGAACATGGACCCCAAGCACCGCGACCGCATGGCGTTCTTGCGGATCTGCTCGGGACGATTCACCCGCGGCATGAAGGGCTACCACTGCCGCCTCGATCGCGAGGTGAACCTGGGCAACGCCACGATGTTCTTCGCCAAGTCGCGCGAGATCGTCGAAGAAGCCTACGCCGGCGACATCATCGGCATCCCCAACCACGGCACCCTGAAGATCGGCGACACGCTCACCCAGGGCGAGCTGCTGCGGTTCACGGGCATCCCCTCGTTCGCCCCGGAGATCTTCCGGCGGGTGGTGCTCAAGAGCCCGCTCAAAGCCAAGGCGCTGGCGAAGGGCCTGGTGCAGCTCTCCGAGGAGGGCGCCATCCAGGTGTTTAAGATGAAGCTCGGCGGCGAGTACGTGGTGGGCGTGGTCGGCCAGCTGCAGCTCGAAGTCATGAAGCACCGCCTGCTGCACGAGTACTCGGTCGAGGCCGACTACGAAGGCGTCGACTTCAGCACCGCCCGCTGGGTCACCCCAAACACCGAGGGCAAGACCCCGGCAGAGGTCCGCAAGATCATGGACAAGTTCGAGCGCCGCAACCAAGCCAACCTCGCCGAGGATGGCCACGGGGACTTGTCGTATCTGGCACCGAACAAGTGGAACCTCGCCAAGGTCGAGGAGCGTTTCCCAGATGTGATCTTCGCGGGCACCCGCGAGCATACCTAGCAGGTCGATTGGGCACCCACGGTGGCGCCCGCGGTCAGCTCGGAGTAGTCAATTCCACGTGCGCCTTCCTCGGTACCGCTGGGTCCTTGCCGCCTTCTTCATCGCGGGCTGCAGCGAGCCTCCGCGTGAAGACGAAGTCGCGGGTGATACCTCGAGCGCTTCGGAGACGATGCAGCCCGTCTCATCGACGTCTTCGGGCGGCGACGACGAGTCCGGGGACGACGGCGACAAGCTCGACATCGGTGTCGCGCCCGACATGGGCACGACACTCCCGCCCGCCGAGGCGAGCTGCGACGACCTCGAAGACTTACCCACCAACCAGGGTTGCGAGTTCTGGGCGGTCGACTTGCCCAACGTCTCCTCGGCCCCGCTGGCCGTGACACCCCACGACCAGCAGTTCGCGATCGTGGTGACCAACTCGCTCCCCAAGCAGACCGCCAACGTGGAGGTGTTTGTCGGTTCGAGCGAGACTCCAGTCGAGTCGGGGACCGTGCCCTCAGACACGATGCGGGTGTTTCAGCTGCCCGCGATGAGCATCACGCCGGGCGCGACGACGGCCGACGGCACCGCGTACCGCATCGTGGCCGACGTCCCGATCACGGCCTACCAGTTCCAGCCGCTCGACAACTCCAACCCCGTCTACTCCAACGACGCCACGATCCTGTTCCCCACCCACGTCCTGGGGCTGGACTACACGGCGATCACCGGCGATGCGACGTTGGCGAGTTCCGACGCGTTCTCGGCCTCCGACGCCAACACAGGCGCGTTCGTGTCCGTGGTGGCCACCGAGGATGGAACCGCGGTGACGCTGTTTCCCACCGCGGAGCTCCACCCCGGCTCGGTGACCGACGTGGTCCTCGACCGCGGCCAGGTCCTCACCGCGATCTCATCCGAACGCGGTGCACCCAGCTTCGGCAACCTCTCGGGAAGCCGCGTGGTCGCCGATGCCCCGGTCGCCGTGTTCTCCGGCAGCGTCGCCACCTCGGAGCCCAGCGTCAACGCGGCGTGCTGCGCCGACCATGTCGAGCACCAGATGCTTCCGCTGACCGCGTGGGGCTCGGCGTACGTCGCGGCGCCGGCCGCCTCCGCCCAGGGCTCGGGCAACGACGCGTCGATGTTCCGCGTCACCGGGGCCGCGGACGGGACCGCGCTGCAATACGAGCCTATCGCACCCGCCGGAGCCCCGGCCACCATCGACGCGTACCAGACGGTCGCCTTCATCACCGACGTCGCGTTCTCCGTTCGCTCCACAAACGACGAGCCGTTCGCCGTGTCGCAGTTCCTGCTCAGCAACCAGTACTTTGGGGGGTTCGGGGGCAGACCCGGCGACCCCTCGATGATGCTGCTCGCAGCCGTGGAGCAGTTTCAAGAGCGCTACGTCTTCTTGATGCCGCAGGGCTACGCCACAAACTACGTCACCCTCGCCGCGCCGGTCGACGCGGTCGTGACCCTCGATGGCTCCCCTATCGCTGCGGTGCTCACTGCGATGGGACAAGTCGGGGGTGTCGCGTTCGGCTACGCGCATGTGAGCGTCGCGGCTGGTCCCCACGTGATCGAAGGCGATCAGCCGCTGGGGATTGTCGTTTCAGGACATGCCGACGACGTCAGCTACGGGTACGTCGGAGGCAGCGGCGTCGCGAAGATTGCAGAGCCTCCGCCTCCGCCTGTCCCGGCCGGATGACATCGAGCGGCAGCTTCGAGCCGTCGACACGCCGGAGCCGTAGCAGTTTGCCCCCATGTGCATCGCACCTTGTGGGTTTGTGTCATGCGTGACGCGCCCAAAGCGGAGGGCCACCTCGCAGATGCCTTGGTGGATCTCGGTCACCCGGATATCGTGAGCGGGGACGGGGACGCGATGGGACGACACTGGATTGGAATGGGTATGGCGGTTGTGCTGCTCGCTTGCGGTGCGGACGCTCCCGCGGACTCGATCGGCTCGGCTTCAGGCGGCATCATCCCGGTCGATCCTGACGACGGAACCGGCACCGCTTCGAACGGCGACACCGAGGATTCCAACATCTCGGAAAGCCAGGGCGCGGACTGCTTCTCGGACGACGCATGCGGCGACGACGAGATTTGCGATTCACAAGGAAACTGCGTCGTCGGTTGCAATGACAACACTCCGTGTACGGATGGTCTGTCCTGCTGCGACGCCACGTGCGTGGACGTCATCAACTCGGCCGAAAACTGTGGATCGTGCGGCGAGGCCTGCGAGGGCGAGATGTCGTGCGTCGAGGCTCAATGCGGCCTTGGCGAGTGTCCCGCCGGCACCCACGACTGCAACGGGGACGCATCCGACGGCTGCGAGACCCAGGGCGATTGTGCGTGCGCGCCCGGTGAAACCCAAAGCTGCTACTCCGCCGATCCGGCCACCCTGGACGTCGGGTCCTGCGTTGGCGGCACCCAGACCTGCAACGACGCCGGAACCGCGTGGGGAGCCTGCGACGGTGAGGTCGTCCCGGTGTCGGAGCTTTGTGGCAACGTGATCGACGACAACTGCGACGGCGAGGTGGATGAGGACGTCGACGCCGACGGCGACGGATTCACCACCTGCGGCGGCGACTGCTGTGACACCGCCGGTCCCAACTGTTCCTCGCCCGGGCTCGTCAACGCGGGTGCCTTCGAGGTTGACGGCAACATGGTCGACGACAACTGCGACGGCATCGTCGACAACCCAGTCCCCGAGTGTGACGCGATGTTGGCCAGCAACTCGAACGATACCTTCGACTACGCCAGGGCGCTCGACCTGTGCCAGTTCACCGAGGAGGCGCCCGCCAACCCCGAAGACGCGGTGTGGGGCGTGATCGAAGCCGAACTCTTGCTCGCCGACGACACCGGCGCCCCCGACCCGAACTCTCGCTCGCTTCGCGATGGCTTCGGCAACAATGTCACAACGCAGTTCGGCGAGCGTCTCGTCGTGCTTTCGACCGGGCACGCAGCCGACAACGCCGGCGACACCAGCCCCGGGTTTTCGCCGTACCAAGAGGGCATCGACCTCGGTGAAACTTCGGGAGTTCCCGCCGCATGGCTCGCGGCCAACGGCGGCAACCTGCCCAACGCGCCGGGCTGTCCCGAACCCAACGACACAACCGCGTACAACCCCGCCAACCTACACCTGAGGGTGCGCGCCCCAACCAACGCCAACTCGTTCTCGGTGCAGATGTACTTCTACTCGGCCGAGTACCCCGAGTACGTGTGCACTGCGTTCAACGACTTCTTCGTCACGCTGGTCGACAGCGCCGACCCCGAGAACCCCGCCGACCAAAACATCGCGATCTACGACGACGGCGCGGGCGCGACCTGGCCGGTGGGCATCAACCTGGTCTCGGCGGCGAACGGTCTCTTCACCGCCTGCGAAAACGGCGGCATCGCGCAGTGCGGACTCGGCGGCACCTACAATGGTTGTGTCGACCCTGGCGCGCTCGATGGGACCGGCTTCGACATCACCGCGTCGGCCTGTGGTCACACCGGTCGTGCAGGCGGCGGCACCGGCTGGCTGACGCTCAGCGGGAACGTCGAGCCCGGCGAGATCTTCGATGTTCGCTTCATCATCTGGGATACGAGCGACGGCGTCTGGGACTCGACCGTCCTGCTGGACAACTGGGCCTGGTCCGTTGATGCGTCCGAACCCGGCGTAACGCCAAGCTGAGGCGCCGCTCGGGTATCATGCGCCCATGCGTACCCCCCAGCTCCACAAGACGGAGGTGGATCTCGACGGCCTGATGCGTGTGTTGGGCCAGCACCTGTACTCCACCCCAAACGTCGTGGTGCGAGAGCTGGTGCAGAACGCTCATGACTCGTGCGTCCGCCGGGCGCACGAGCAGAGCGCCGCCCCGCCGCCGGCGATTTCGATCCGGGCCGACCCCAGCGAGGGCTGGCTGCATGTCGAAGACAACGGCGCGGGACTGACGTACGAGGAGATCCAGACCTACCTCGCCACAGTCGGGCGCGGGCGCACCCGCGAGCTCCGAGAGGATGGAGCCGATGGATTGATCGGTCTGTTCGGGCTCGGCTTCCTGTCCACGTACGTGGTCGCGGAACGCACCGAGGTGTGGACGACCTCGCACAAGGAGCCCGGCTGCGCGTGGCGGTTCACCTCGCGGTCCGGGCACCAGTACACGATCGAAGAGGCGCCACCCCGCAACGTGGGGACCTGCGTCAGCCTGCGTCTCAAAGAGGCCCACCGTGCGCTCGGTCAGATGGGTCCACTGCGGGCACTGCTCCAGAAATACTGCTCCTTGCTGAGCATCCCGCTCACCCTCGATGGCTTCGGGGCGATCAATGGGGACCCGCCACCGTGGCGCGACGCCGATGCCAGCGCGTTGAAACGACGCAAGCAAGGCATGGCGTTCGCGCAGCGCTATGAGCAACGCTTCACGCCGCTGTGCACCCTCGCGGTCAACGACGAAGGCGGCGGTCCGGAGGGCGCCCACGTCGCGGGGTTGCTGTGGATTCAAGACGGATCGTCGTACGGAAGCGCCGACAACCGCAACGTCTGCGTGTTCGTGCGCGGCATGCTCGTCGACGACGACGCCCGCCATCTGCTCCCCGAATGGGCATCGTTCGTGGGCGCCCTCGTCGAGTCGGACCAGCTCGTACCGACCGCCAGCCGCGAAGACCTGCAGCGCGACGAGTTCTACGAGCACGCCCGCACCACCCTCGCGAGCTCCCTGATGACCGAGCTCGCCCGGCTCGCCAAAGACGAGCCTCACACCTGGCGTCGGGTCGTGCGTCGACACAACGAGGCCCTCCTGGGGTGCTCGCTCGCCGCTGCGGGCCTGTTCGAGCTCGTCGCCGACGAGCTGACCGTTCCAACCTCCATGGGCGACCTCGACCTCGAAGCGATCCTGCGGCGCTCGGCGGGAACCGTCTACGTCAGCCAGAGCGAACGCCCGGGCGTGGAGTCCCTGCTCTACCGCGCGCGGGACATCCCGGTGGTGCTCGGCAAGCGGTACGGCGCACTCGGGTTCGTGCAGCGCTACTGCAGCGCGCGTTCCGGGACCGTGCACCTGATCGGCGACGGCGCCGACGAACGCATGCTCGGCGTGCAACCCAAGGACGCACTCGACCCTCGGCTGCTCGCCTGGTTTGGGGCCGACGACCTCGAGGTGCTCGCCGCCCGGTTCGAGCCCAAGTCGCTGCCCTTCGTCGCGCTCGTCGATCGCAAGCAAGAACTCAAAGCCAGGATCGAGGACGACAAAGCCGATGCGGCCATGGGCGCTGCCACGCTGGCGCTCGCACGCTCGTTCACCAAGACGCTCCGCAAGCGGGCGACCCAGCTGCTGTACGTAAACCTCGCCTGCCCGGCGATCGAGGCCGTCCTCGAATGCGAAGACGAGGACCGACGGGCCAGCGGAGTCCAGCTGCTTCGCGCCGTGCTTGGCATGCTCACGGCACAAGACGACCTGCGTGGCACACCCACGCTGGACGAATCACTGCTCGCCTTGCAGCACACGGTCTGTGTGCTGACCGGCCAAGGAGGAGACACGAAACGATGAACATCTGGGCGTGGGTCTACGACAAACAAGAACACCTCCGCGAGCGGGGCCACCACCGCCTCGCAGCGATTGTGGACGCGCTGCCGACCGCCGTCTGCGACATGCGACATGAGCAGGCCGAGGCCATGGTACCCGAGGGCCTCGCGCTGGCCGCCGACCTCGAAGAGCCGTGGGTCGAGATCTTCCTTCGCCATTGGCTCATGCAGAGCCGCGTGCTGCATCGCTATCAAGGGCGCGACAACCTCGAAGGCTGCGTCTCGCTGCTAGAGTTCTCGCATCGACCGGGCAACCGTGACTGCCCCCAGAGCTTGTGCGTCGTCCAAGACTTCGCGAACTGCTACGGCGTCACCGATGGGCCCGGCTATGCGCAGGAGCGGCTGTCCGTCACCGAAGAGGCGCTCGGACGCATCGACCCCTCTTGGCCGTGCTTCGAGTGCATCAGCTTGGAGCGGGCCGGTGCCCTGGCGGACGCAGGCCGGCTGCAAGACGCGGTGGACTTCATCGACGCGCAGCTTGAGGCAGCCACGGCCGCAGACGTGGTTCGCAGCCACGACAAGATGTTCAAGAACAAGGCCCACTGCCTGGTCCTGCTGGGTCGCAGCGAACAAGCACTGGCCCTGCTACGCAGCGCGCCGCCAAGCTCGGCCTCGGGCGAGAGCGGCGCGGTCGGCTACAAGATCGCCATGGCCGAGGCTTTGGTCGCGGTCGGACAGCCCCAAGACGCGAGCCGCACACTTCCGGCGTTGGACGACATCGATGATGGAGACGGCCGCGACTGGCTGGCGGTGATCGAGCAGTTGGTCGAAGCGCAGTGCCGCGACAACGACAACGAGCTCGGGCGCCAAGCCGCCACCGTCGTGCACCGCTTCGAGGCCAACGGCGCGCTGTGGAGTACGGCCGAGACGGCGCTGATGGCCGCCAGGTTGGCGGCACACCGAGGACTCCGCGTGCAAGCGCAGACCCTCCTGCAGCTCGCGATGGAGGCTCGCGCGGAGCTCAAGGCACCGGATCACCTGCGCGATGCACTCGAACGCACGCGCACCCTGATCGAGCGGACCCCAGCGGTCTCCCTGGACCCGCGCATCACGGCCCCCGAAGCGCTGGACTCGCGAGAGCTGCCCGAAGCCGCCGATGCCACCCTCGAACTGCTGGGCACCGCGTGCGCGCGATGGCCCGACGATGCGCGGCTGGCCACCATTCAGGGCGTGGTCCTGTCGCACCTTGGGCTGACCACGGGCGCTCGCCGACACCTGGAGTCGTTCTTGCGAGCCCACCCCGACGCTCAAGAGGTTGCCCACGCGCTGGGCAAAGTGCTTCGCGACATCGGAGCCCACGAGGACCTTGAAGCGCTGGTTCAGGACCGGTTCGCCACCGACGATCCGATGGGTCGGTGGCTGCTCGCGTCCAGTCACGAGCGGGCCGGTCGACTCGCCCTGGCGGTCGACGGATTCACACAGATGCTCGCGCTCGACCCCGACGCAGATGTGGCCCGGGCTCGGTTGAGCGAGATCGCGGCCAAGCAGCGGCGCTGGGACGACGCGCTCGCACTGGCCGACGCGCTGGTGCTGCGGCACGAGCCCGGGTCGCACGACTGGGACCGCATCGTCGCCGCGACGGCGCTGGGGCGCTGGGACGTGGTCCGCGACTCCGCGACCCGGCTCGGCATGGAGGTCGAACCTGGGGACGCTCCCATCGACGAACATTGGGGCGGCGCATGGATCCGAACGGCCGGGGGACACACCTATTGGGCGAGCAGAACCGGGCCGGTCACCGCACGCATCGAGACGATCACCGGCGAGCGTGAAGACCGCGAACGCCAGGATGATGTGGTGCTGTTCGACCCGGCCCCCGTCGACCGTGACGAGACCGAGGGACACACCACGTTCACGTACCGAGAGCTTGACGTGCTCTCCCAAGGGCAGCGGCGCGCTTTCACGATCGATGCCGCGCACCCCGGAGGATCGGCCCTGCAGAACCTTGTGGACATGATGGGGGAGTTCTCGCTTCGGTTGCAGCAGCGCTCGGGCGAGGACTACATGCTCACCGGACCCTGTGCCGACGAAGCTGGGGGCGAGTCTGACGACGTCCCTGGCGTGTATCTCTACGCCTCCGTCCCCAAGGACACGGACATCGAGCAGCTGCACGGTGCACTGACCGCGGCCGCCAACGCTTGGCCCGGGCCCGCGGTTTGGCTCGAGCTGTGCGAAGCGCTCGTGGCCAAGCATGGGCCCGCCTACGCCAACGAGCTGGCGCGGCAGCGTGCGCTCGCCGACGCGTACGGGATGTGAGGCCTACTCGCTGAACGTCACGTAGCTTGAGAGCCGGATCCGTCCGCGACCGCCTTCGACCGGCACGCCCGAAAACAGGCCCCGGTATTCGAGGGTGTTGGGCTCGCCGATGTTGACGGCGTCGGTGATGTCGATGACCCACGGCGCGATGGCGGCGCCAGGACACCAGCCCGCACGCCCCGGCGTCCAGTTGCCCCATTGGCCTGGCACGACGCCCTCGTCGACCGCCTCACCGCAGCGCTGCGCCGTGACCTCGCCCGGGAACTCCCGCAGGTAGACGGTCTCGCCGTTGAGGGTGAACTCGTGCTGGTGCTCGCACCACTCGGCGCAGTTGTTGCCCTCCTGCCCGTGCCCGGAGATCAGCGCGGTGAACTCGACCCGGGTCGTGCCCGCGGGCGGCGTGAACACGGCCGGCTCCCACGTGTTGTAGTCGTCGTTGAAGCCGCGGTTTCCGGCGAAGGTCGGGATGCTCTGCTGGACCGAGGCATCCTTGCCCGCGTCCCGCAAGCGGATGCGGATGTCCCAAACAGACGGGTTCATGTTCCACACCATCCCGAACTGAACCCACCGCATGCCGCCTGCGCGCACCAGGCCGAGCATGTGCGACGCGTCGAACACCCAGCGACGCGTTCCGGGCCGGGCGTACGGGGTGATCCATCGCGCCAGCTCGTTGACCTGTCCATCACAGACATCGGTGTCGCAGAGGTTGAGCATCGCCTCGTAGTCCCAGTGACCACAGTCGGCATCGGGGTCGGGCCCGCACTGGGCGGTGACCACGACCTCCATCGTGTCGAACTCGGCCATGGCTTCGGGGTCCGGGAACGAAGCTGGCCACGCGATCCAGTTGTTGCTGTTGGCGAACGGCCCATCGGGCAAGCCCGAGCAGGAGCCGCCGCACTCCGGCTCGAATGCGTACGCATCGAGCACGACAACCTCCGTCACGTCCCGTTGTGCGGCGAGGCGGAGGTCTTGCGCGTGACGAGCGTTGTAGTAGCGGCCGGTGTAGCCCAGCACCACAGCCGCAGGGGCGAAGCCTCCGCCTGTCGTGTCGCTCGTGGAGCCGGGGTCGTCCCAGCGTTGGGCGCGGTCGATCGCAAACGTGACCTGGTCCGGGCGCGCCCCAAGGAACTCGGCCACGCTGCCCGAGCCATCGGTCACAAAGTGTACGCGCGCCGACCAGTGCTCCTGAGCTGCGGCGTCCAGCCCTGCCAGCGCGCCGCCGATCGTCGCCTGCCAAGCGTCCGCACCCGCGCCCGCATCACCCTACGTGGTCAAAAAGAAGTAGTGCACGTTGAGCGCCGAGCGGTCGAACAGCTCCGTTGTGGCCGTGCTGCGCAGGCCCGAAGCCGTGGTGCTGCCCTGGTCGTTGATGAACACGTACGAGTCGCAGCCCGAGAAGTTCTCAGCCAGGGACCACGGACCAAACGTCGTCTCGACGCTGAAGTCTCCGGCGACCTCCCCCCAAGCGACGCCCTCCCCCTCCAGCAGCGCTGCGCGGGACAACTGCAGATCGTCGCACAACGGATCGACAGACGACCCACCGGAAGATGACGAGGATGAGTCCCCAACACCGCTCTCGGCAGTGCCGGAGCTGGAAGAACTCGACTCCGCACCGACCCCGGTGGACTCCGCAGCCGTCGTCCCGGGCCCCGCGCCCATGCCCTCGCTCGACGAGCTGCCGGAGCCCTCGCCGTCATCGCCCGAGGCGCCTCCGCAGCTGATGATCAGCCCCGCAACGATGAGGCCAAGCCTGCCGCGCTTCATGCAAGCAGCATAGACGGCTCACAGGCCGGCGTCAGGGGGTACACCGCCTGACATCAGGGTGTGGTGCTGGGATCGCGGCGTTCGGAGAACGCAGAGCCCCGAAGCGCTCCTGTCGACGCGTCTGTACCCCTGCCTGGCGTCCCTGCTTTCCGGCGGCGACTCGTCGTCGCACCGCTCAGGTCCCGAGGCGAGGTCCATGTGCCCCCCGATCGTGATCGCGAGGATCGAGCATCGAGCATCGCCTTCCCGAAGCCTGATGACCGACGTCGCGTCGGCCGTGCGAGGTCATCAGGTACGCAGCGATCACGCTCTGGTCGTCGCCATCGAAGTCGGTCCCGTCGAGTGCCACTACCAGTTCGCGGCGCTCTCCGACCACGTTCGAGACGAACGTCGTCTCCCCGTTCGCCCCTCGGACCCGGCCCGTCACCGACTCCAGCAGCGCCGCGTCGTTGTACCCGTAGCGAAGCAGCGTGCCGTCGGGTGAGCGCTGCGACACCGGCCGCCCCAGCGCGTCGAACGATCCCGACGTTCCGAACGCTTCCTCCTCTAGGAACTCCGCCGCCGCGTTCTCCAAGTCGGTGACGTCCTGCAGCTCCGCCAGCGCCGACCAGTCCACCGTCTCCTCGAAGACGCGCGCTAACCTCCGCGTCTGTCGCAGCAGGTTGCCCTCGAAGTCGTACGCCTCGTGCGTCATCACGCCCGCTCCATCGTAGACCCGATACACCCGCCCCCGGTGATTCGTCGCCTCCGGGTTCGGCAGTGACTCGCCATACACCACTCGGGTCACCAGCTGTGCCGCCTCCCCCGACTGTTGACGTTCACGCTGGATGGACTTGATGCGCTCACGCTGGCTGATCCCGACCGCGAAAGGCGGGCGGCGTAAGCCGCCCGCCCCTTGGGGCGGGACTCAGTCCAGTAGCGTGTCGGCGTCGATGATGTCTTGGAGGAGCTCGCGGTCGACGTGCTTGAGCTTGCGGCGGCTCGCGGTTCGCAAGGCGTTGGTCGCGAGTCGATCGATGTCGCGCAGTTGCCCGGCTGTGACCTCGTGGAGCAGGGTGAGCGCGTCGGAGGCGAAGAGCGTGGCCTTGCCCGACGCGAGCGTGAGTCGATGATGAATGTACTCGGTGGTGTCCTCGGGTTGGGCTTGCTCGAGCGACACGCGGCAGTGAATGCGGCTCCAAAGCGAACGATGAACGCCGAGGCTGAGCCGTCGCCACAGCTCGGGCAAACCCACGAGTACGATGGAGAGCAGCGGTCGTTGGTCCCACTGGTAGTTCGCGAGGATGTGCAGATGCTGCAGCACGTCGTCGCGCATGAGCTGGGCCTCGTCGAGCAGAAAGACCGGGTGCACGTTGCTGCGGGAGAGTTCCTGAACCTGGTTGGTCAGGGCCCAGAAGACGCCAGCAGCGGTGGCTTTGGCCGGGAGGCCGATGGCTAGGCTGAGCTGGCGGTAGAAGTCGCGCCGTCCCAGCGTGGCGTTGTGGCAGTAGGTGAGCCGGAAGTTCGCCTCGGGTAGGCGCTTACGCAGCGCTCGAAGCGTGCAGGTCTTGCCCACGCCCGGCTCGCCCACAACGAGCGCATGGTTGTGGTCATGAAGGGCCTCGACGAGGTCGTCGACGACCTGCTTGCGCGAAGTCGGCAACCAGAGGTCGTCGTCGGCAAGGTCTTTCGAGAATGGCGTGTGCTTCAGCCCGAAGTGTCGCAACCATGCTGATGTCCTCATCGGACACCTCCTTTGTGCGACAGCCGTCCCATGGCGTGGTCAAGCAACACGTCCACTGGGTCGAAGTCCACCGCGTCCAAGCCGGGCTTGGGCTTCCTTCGTTTTCGACAAAGGCCGTTGGCGACCGCATCAACGGGGCGCAGTGCGTAGACGCGATCGTCGTGCTCGATCCACGGCGGACGCTGGGTATCGGCGAGGGTCCGGGCGACGGCGAGCTTTCGGCCTGCGAGGAACCCCTCAGCGACCTCCCAATCGACGTTGCCGATCGTGAGCGTGCAGTCTCCGCGGACGCGACGCGTCTCGCGAACGGTCAACGCCTCCACGAGTTCGTCGTCGGTGCGAGCGTGCAGTTTTCGTTCGGCCCAAGCCTGGGCTGGACTGCGACCGACGAGGCTCGCATGCGCGGACTTGTGGTAGCGCTCGCGCAGCCACGCGAGCAGGCGGACCTGCACGGCGTGTAGTGAGTCCTGCTTGCTCATCGGACTCAGGCAACCGTCACGCATCGTTCGCCAGAACCTCTCCATCTTCCCGCGTGCCTGCGGGTCGTAGGGACTGGCGTGCAGCAAGTTGATGCCGAGTCGACCGCACGCGGTCTCGAGCGCCTCACCTCGGTAGGTGCTGCCGTTGTCGAGGTACAGCCGCTGCGGCACGCCGTAGAGCCGAATCGCTTCGAGCATGAGGTCTAGCATCGACACCTCCCGCTCGTTGTCGAAGACGCGCAGCGCCAAGATGTAGCGAGACTTGTCATCGAGCAGTGCGTGGATCCGCAGCGGAATCCGCTTGTCGCCGACGACGAGCGTCGGGCCGTGGCAGACGTCGGCGTGCCACAGCTCGCCGACGTGCCCAGCCTCCCATCGACGACGCTCGCCGCGAGGACGGTTCGCTTTCGACTTGGTGAGCCGCGGCAGCCCCTGGTGACGGTAGAAGCGCCGCAGTGTCTGGGCGGAGATGCGGCCTTGCTCGATGCGGCCGTCGAGCAACAGTGTGTCCAAGATGACGTTGGCGGGAACGGCTGGGTGCTCGCGCCGAATCTGCACAAGAAGTTCGCGCTCGGCTTCAGTCAGCGACTGGGCGTCGCCGGTTCGCCGCGAAGCTGGGCGCAGACCTGCAAGACCATCCTTGCGATAGCGACGGTGCCAACGCAGCAGCGTTGGCACCGAGAAGGTCCGCGTGGACGTTCTGCCCGGTGGACGGAAGCGGCGGGTCGCGAGGACGCGCAGTTCGGCGAGCAGCTCTCCACGTTGCAGCTCGCGGTTGAGAACGGGACCGAGAACCTGGACGCGGAAGAGCGCAACCTCTTCCGCGTGGTCCTTGGGACATAGCTTGGCTGTCATGGACCGATCTCACGATCGCCATGGGAGTTCGGGCATGGGCCTTCGATGGTGGGACGCGAAGCGTCCTGCGTTCACGGCCCGATCTCGATCATCGAGCGAGGGCGCCTTCGACAGCGCGACGGTGCTGGTCGAGGTCGGGAGGGCCGCGTCCGACGAGGATGTGGCCAGCGCGGCGGGCACGTCCGCGAACGCTGGCTCCCGAGTTGACCTCTGGCAATCCGAACAGATCACTGCTGCGCCGCGCCCATCGCTGCAAACTTCGCCAGCGCTCGGGCTCGCTGACGCCGCGGACGCGATCAGGGCTGACCTTGAGCCGGCACTTCGCCGCGGTCCACAGCCAGACGCCCCACATCAACAGCGCCGAGGCGATCGCCGTGGTCGCGTAGAGGAAGCGGGTCGCGATGCCTCGCGGCGCCACGGTGCAGACGGCCCTGCACTCGATGCAGCGGTAGCGCCGCAGCAATATTGTTCCGCGCATCGATTCTGCGCCGACCTCCGGTGGACCCCAGATACACCGCTCGCGGAGCCCATGCCCGTGAAGCCGAAGACCGTCGTCACGGTGGGCCGCCCTACCGCAGCGCGGGCAGTGGCTCGGCCGAGCTGCCTCGACGTCGGGCTCGATTTCCGTCCAAGACTTGACGTCGAGGGCGGGGTCGATCAGGGTCAGAACTGCTTCGGTCACTCGATGGCTGGCCGGAGCAACCGGAACGGCCATGATCTCGAGGAACCTCGACTCAATCTCCCTGCGTCCACGCTCCGCGTTCGCAGCGTCACCCCGCCAGGCCCAGTACCTATTCTCCTGCGCAACGTTCCCCCGGGCATCGACAACCCGCAGCACGTTCCCTTCGATGTCCAGTACCGCTCGGGTCTCGGGCGGAGTCTCCTCCGTCTCAAGGTCCACCCAGCGGTTACGCGCCTCCAGCAGGAACGCTCGCCCCAGGTGGTCAAGGTGGGTGGTGCTCGGCGTGTCCGCGTACACCGCCGAGCGCTCCGCTGCGCCTCGGGCCCCAGCTCCCCGCCGATCCGCGCCGCGTACCACTCCGACTCCAGCACCGCGTCCCCCGGGTCGTAACGTCGTAACTCCGCACGAACCATGGAGAGAACTCGACCCGCGCCAGCGTCCCATCCGGAAAATCGGTCCGTACCGTCCGTCCCATCGGACCGTAGTGCTCGATCGGCGTCACCCTCTGTGACCCCACATCCACCTTCGGCCACGTTTATGCACATCGAGTCGCGGTCATGCTGTTAGCCGATAGCTCCCCTCGTCCTCGCTGACGATGCCTGCTTCCAGCCAACGCTTCAGAAGCAGGTCAATCGCCTTGTCCAGTGGCTGCCCCCTGCTGCCGATCTCGCGCTCGACCATCTTCACTCCCCGGCGACCCAGTGAGCCGAAGTAGGCACGCAACCTCCATGCATCGAACAGATCCGGACGGCCGGGGCGTCGATGAACATCCACTTGCCGACCTGTCGCTCCGTGTTGGAACAGCACTCCGGCCCCATGAATTTTGTAGGTCCACGAGTCTGTCCCGACCACTACCGCTCCCGTGCGGGCCAGGCCGGCCAGGCTCACGTCGCCGTGACTACCGGACTCATCTCCCCGAGAGAAAGAGGCGATCAGCATCTCCTGCAAAGCAACGTACTCTCTAACTTCGCTCAGGGCGTGTGTTCCCATGACATCTCGCTCGTCCTAGAATGGTAGACCCAGACGCTCTGCGGCTTCCGCCGCCTGCATCATGAGCGTCGTTCCCGTCTCGTCCGATACCTGCCAGATGCGAACCGGGACTTCCTTGATGCCTGCCGCACCGGCAGCTCGGGCTCGGTGATGACCATCGATGATGATGCGCTTTCCGTCTACTACGGCGACATCGATTGCCTCAGCCGCGCCGAAGCCGCTCGCTTTCATGCTCTTCTTGAGCCTCCGTAGCTGGCTGCCACTGAACTCTTGGGGTCCCTGGCGACCTTTCAGGGTTCGCACCGGCACAGTAGCCTGAGTCGGCTTTCCTATCACCGCCGTGTCGGCAACTCGTCCTCCCCCCTTTGCGGCAGAACTTCCTCCCGGCACCGCGTCCAGTTCATCCCCCAACCCGGAGGGCGACGTGGAGCCGCTGTCCGGTGTGCGACTAGGGACCCCGTCCGCTCGTCGCGCAAGGTCGCCGCCTTCCTCGATCACGTCGTCGAGGTGTCGGAGTCCTTTGCCGAATCGGCCCGTGAACGGCAGAATGAAACCAGCGCCCGCCAATACAACACCCGCACCTCGAAGGATCCCGGGCGATTCGTTGAACCCTTGAATGGCATCGTGAAGTCCCTTCGCGTCCACGGCCCAACCGAGGATCGGCACGGCGCCCAAGGCTTCTTCGACGATGACTTCGCCGAGGCCTCCGCTATTGGTCACGGCGTCTCCGACCGTCCGGGACGCGTCGTACTCCCGCTCGGACCTCGCCTCCCCCGCCGCTCTCATCCTGGCCCTGCCCGCCTTCGATGCGTGACTCTCAGCCGAGATTGGCCGGTCTCCGCTCCGGTCCGGCTCATTCTCCGTCGACTTCGACTTCGGTTTCGGCTCTGGTTCGTCCTCAATTCCGAATGAGCGTTGTGACGGGTTATGTGACCACGGCAGTTCGGGAGTGACCCGGCGTTCGGCAGAGACCACGGCCAGAGGCGGGCGTCAAGTACGTCAAACGGAGCTTCTTCGCCGTCCGCAAGGACGAGAAGGACATCGATGTGCTGCGCCGTGAACTCGCGCGCTGGGCTGCAGAAATCGCAGGCCTGCGCACGCACGGCACGACTCGACGACGGCCCATTGAACTCTTCGTGGAGGCGGAACGCGACGAGTTGTTGCCGTTGCCGAACATCCGATGGGAGCCAGTGCTCTGGCGAGAGCCGATGCTCAGACGCGACTGCCACGTCCTCATCGAACACGCGCGCTACTCCGCACCATGGCGCCTCATCGGCCGAAGGCTACTGGCCCGCATCACCGAACGGAGCATCGAGCTGTACTTCGAAGATACGCGCGTGGCGACCCACGAGCGGCAACCCGAGGGTGGTCGCAGCACGAACGAGGAACACCTGCCGAGCCATCGAAGCGAGTTCCGGCACCGTAGTCGGACGTACTGGGAAGAACGCGCGGAGAGCATTGGCGAAGACGTCGTCCTCTTTGTCCGCCAGGTCTTCGACAGCGACGACGTCCTGCATCAGCTCAACAAGGTGCAGAGCATCGTCGTCCATCTCGAGGGGTTCCCAGTCGAGCGCGCCCAGGCGACGTGCCGGCGCGCGAGCTACTTCGGCAGCTACACCTACGGCGCGATCAAGAACATCCTCAAGAAGGGCCTCGACATGGAGGCGCTTCCGAACGCGGTCGTGCCCCAGAGCGGACGCGCGTCGCGACCTCGATTCGCGAGAGACATCCAAGAACTATTGGACCTGCCCCTGGAAGAAACCGATGCACCCAACTGATGAACTCGTGCCCATCCTGAAGAAGCTCCGCCTCTCTGGCGTGCTCCTCACTCTCGACCTGCGTACTCGGCAAGCAGCCGACGACGACTTGTCCCATCCGGAGTTCTTGCTCCGTCTGCTCGCCGATGAGGTCGAGCGTCGCGACGCCAAACAACTCGACCTACGCCTTCGTCGCGCGAGCTTCGAGCACCACAAGGCGCTCGAGGACTTCGACTTCCGATTCAACCCCAAGATCCCCAAAAGCAAGATCATCGACCTGGCCACGTGCGCCTTCATCGACAAACGAGAGAACGTCTGCATCGTCGGGCCGACGGGCGTCGGGAAGAGCCACATCGCACAAGCGATCGGTCACCGCGCCTGCATCGCGGGCAACACCGTGTTGTACACATCCGCGCACGCGATGCTGACGCAGCTCCGCGCAGCCCGAGCCGACAACACCCACGAGCGAAAGCTCCAGCGTTTCGCGAACGCGGACCTCCTCGTCATCGACGACCTCGGTCTCCGTCCACTCGTCGGCGACGAGCCCATCGACCTGTACGAGATCATCCGGCAGCGATACGAGCGGGGGTCGACCATCATCACGTCCAACCGCGCGTTGCCGGAATGGGCGCCACTGTTCAACGACGAGCTCCTGGCGAGCGCGGCGATGGACCGCCTTCTGCATCACCGCCACATCATCGAGATCGTCGGCGACTCGTACCGAAACCCACCCAGCGGCCGAGACCGCGACGCCGCCTGACCTTCGAAGGACCGTCCTGCCGCCGTGGTCACATCTGCCGAACTGAGCGACCGTTTCTCAGAAACGCAATTCGCCGATTCTCAGAACTTCGCCGCGTGGTCACATCTGCCGAACTGGGCCCGGTCACATCAGGCGAGCCTTGACACTCACGTCGGAGAGCCGAGTGTAGTCCTCCTCCGAGATTGGCGGACTCATGGCCTGCGTGCCACTCGGGTCGCGGAGGGAGATCGGATTCCCCGACACATACACGTATCGGTTGACCCCATCCCCGAGACCAATCGGGTCGCTCGCCGTCCAGCGCCCCAACCAGCACGCGTAGTACCGGGCCCCGTGGTACCCGAGCCCGGTCTCCTCGTCCCGCTCCTTCCCGGTGTATCGGTACCTCCGCTCGGAGACGTCGACCCCCGAGTTCGCTGCCCTGTACGAGTTCGTCCCGTACGGGTGATACTCCTCGTACGAGATCACCTCCCGGTCCTCGGTCAGCTCCAATGCCGCCGACCCGAGGTGGTTGCCGTACTGATACCGCTGCACCGTTGGCGGTGCGTCTACAGCCGCTCCGTCCCTCACCGTTCGTGTCTCCAGCAGACACATGCGCCCGGCGTCGTCCCCGACGTGCACGCTCTCCCGCTCGAGCCGGACCGTCCCGCCCACGCGCTCCCGATACACCTCGAACCCGCCCACGTAGATGCGCTCGAAGCTCCGCCCGCCGCCTTCGTTCACCCGAACCTTGCGCACCCGCTCTCCGCCCGCGTCGTACACGAAGTACGCCGTACCGCCCCCGCCCAGGTCGGCGCTCTGCATGCGGTCGGCGAAGTCCCACTGCACCTCGCTCAGGTGCGGCATCGACGTCATGTTTCCGTGGACGTCATATCCGTACGTGTGGCTGTGCTGGTCCGCCGCATCCTCGGGGCCCGAGTTCGCGACCAGGCGATTTCCGTCCTCCTCGTAGACATACCGCCGGGTCCAGTCTCCCCCGTCCGCGGCGTGCTGCATTCGCAGGATGTTCCCGACGACGTCATACACGTACCGCTGCGTGTACCTCCGCATCGCCGAACCGTCCTCGCGATGCGCCACCGACCCGAAGCTCTCGTGCGTCGGCTGGCTCAGCGAGCGGTGTTCTCGACCACTCGCCCACCCCAGCCGGCTCTGGGCGTCGTAGGCGAACTGCTGCCCCGGCTCCACCACTGCGTTGCCAAAGTACGTCGACTGCTGCGCGCCGTCCTGCTGCTCGACGATGTTCCCCGCCGCGTCGAACCAGTACCGCAGGTCTTGAAACGTCTGGCCTCCGCCTTGCGTGCGCAGCCGCTCCAAGCGGAACGTCTGCGGGTCGTACGCGTACGCCGTCTGCGTCCCGTTCCCGTACGCCACCAGCGTTCGCTGGCCTCGGGCGTTGTAGTCCACGTTCGAGACGAACGTCGTCTCCGCGTTCGCCCCGCGGACCCGGCCTGTCACCGACTCCAGCAGCGCAGCATCGTTGTACCCGTAGTTCAGTTCAGTTCCGTCGGGTGAGCGCTGCGACACCGGCCGACCCAGAGCATCGAACTCACCCGACGTCTCGAACGCCTCCTCCTCCAGCAACTCCGCCGCGGCCACCTCCAGGTCGGTGACGTCCTCCAGCTCCGCCAGCGCCAACCAGTCCACCGTCTCCTCGTACGCACCCGCCAGCACCCGCGTCTGTCGCAGCAGGTTCCCTTCGAAGTCGTACGCCTCGTGCGTCACCACGCCTGCTCCATCGTAGACCCGATACGCCCGACCGCGGTGATTCGTCGCTTCCGGGTTCGGCAGTGACTCGCCATACACCGCTCGGGTCACCAGCTGCGCACTCTCCCCGGACTCGCGGACAAAACTGTGGGTCGGCCGACGCAGTGCATCGAAGCGACCCCACGTCCGAACACCGCGACTGTTCCAGCTCCGCAGCGGCGTCCCATCGACCGCCGCAAGAGCCCAGCGACTCCCCGCGTCCACGCTCCGCGTTCGCAGCGTCACCCCGCCCGGGCCGTACGTGTTCTCCTGCGCAAGGTTCCCCCGAGCGTCGACCACCCGCAGCACGTTCCCCTCGACATCCAACACCGCGCGCGTCAGCGGCGACGTCTCCTCCGTCTCAGCCGTCTCAGGGTCAACCCAACGGTTGCGCGCCTCCTGCAGGAACGCTCGCCCCAGGTGGTCCAGCACCGTCCTGCTCGGCGTGTCCGCGTAGACCTCCGAGAGTTCGGCGGCCCGCCGCGCCTCGGGACCCAGCTCCCCGCCGATGCGCGCCGCGTACCACGCCGACTCCAGCACCGTGTCGCCCGCATCGAAGCTCCGCACGAACCACGGCGAGAACTCCACTCGCGCCAGCGTCCCATCCGGCAAGTCGGTCCGCACCGTCCGACCCATCGGATCGTAGTGCACGATCGGCGTCACCCCCGTCTCCACCAACACCGCTTCGTCCTCATAGTCGGGCCGATCCGAGAAGAACGGCTCGTACTGCTTGACGGGCAGCCCCTTGTTGTTCCGGATCACCCGTCCGCTGCCCACCCAGCGCTCCGTCACCTCCGCCAGCACCAGTCCGCCCTCGGCATCCAGAACCAACGCGCCCGCGTCATCCCGCTGCGGGGCCAGCCCCGCCTCTGCCCGCGCCTTGGTCTGGGCGAGGTTCCCGAACCCATCGACGTACGCCCACTGCTCGACCCACCGCGTGCCAGGGTCCGCGTGCACCTCTCGGCTGCGTGTCCGCACCGATGTCGGCGCGCCGTCACGAACGAACGCCCACAGATCGACCTCGTACGTCGCGGTCGGATCCTCCAACGTATCGCCCTCGCCATTCCGCCCCAAGATCGCGTAGGCGCTGACCTGCCCCAGCGCATCGAACCGGGCCTGCGTCCGCGTGCCGTTGGGGTCGGTCACACTGCGTGGGGACAGCACCCGGTAGTCCACCTCCGCGCTCACCGTATTCCCCAGCGGGTCGACCACCGAGATCACGTGCTGACGGTCCGCATCGTAGTCGACCGTCGTCTCGTGCCCGAACGGACTGACGATCCGCGTCGGTAGGTAGAACTGCGCCGGGTCGGGCACCGCATGCCCACTCTGCCCCCACCACGAACCGCCCTCTTGCACATACCGGCCCTCGCTGAGCACGTCCCCGAGCGCCTCGTCGTCCAACACCTCACCAAACACCGACTGCGCGAGAGCATCCGAGAACCGCTCCACCCGCTGCGAGTGCAGCAGTGCCCGGGTCCCAACATCCCCGTGCGGCAGCGGACCCACGATCGCGTCATCCCAGTACAGAGCCTGCCTTCGGGAAAGCCCTCGAAGCCCGGGCAGCGAACGGTCCGCCTCATACGGAAGCATCGCGGCCCCTTGAAGCACCACACGAAGCTCCTGCGCAGAAACCGGCGCGTCCGGGTCGAGCACCAACCCCTGCAGGCTCTGTGCCCGCTGCTCGACCGGCACGCCCAGAAGGAACCCGTCTTCACCGTCGCGGTGCACGACGTCCACCTCGGTCACGAGCACCGCGCTCAGCCCTTGCTCGGGGTGCTGCGGCACGCGCCGCGGATACCCCAGCGTCGCACTCCGCGTCGTGACCCCATACGCGTCCACCTCGAGCGTCAGCGACTGCTGCAATCTTGGGTCTTCCGCCTCCCGCTCCACCTGCCACGTCCGCGTCTGCGCCCCGTGCACGAACACCACCGCCCGCGACCGCGCATACGCCTGCCCCCGCCGCCGCGCCTGCTCCAGCCGAACCGCGCTCTGCGTCTCCGTCACCGCATACGGCCGCCCTTGCGCCTCACTCCCATCGAGGCTGTAGACCTCCTGCCGCACCGCCTGCCCTCGTAACGCCCGCAGCGCCTCGAGACGCTTATCCGAGGTCAACGGCGCCTGTGCATCCACCACCGATTCCAGCAGCGGCGTACTCCCCGGCACCGACCAAAACTCCTCCGCCATCGCGTCCAACCCCCCAGGCGCCCCCGTGTGAAACCACGTCCGGGTCTGCGCCGGCGGAACGTCCAGCGAATCCTCCCCCGCCTCGAACCGCTCCACGTCTTCCTGATCCACCCGCGCAAAACCGCGAAACTCGCGCTCGGTCGCATCGAAGTACCCGTGCCGGTACCGATACGTCGAGGTCAGCCGGAACCCGGTCACCGCATCGAAGCGCTCGACCGACGCCAGCACCTGGACCGGAAACGGCAACCGCGTTTGCCACGGCTGCCCCGCCGCCTGGTCCGCCAGCGAGAACCGGGTCGAGGGCGCGTAGGTCAGCCGCGTGCTCGCCCCCACGCCCCCGTCCACTTGCGTCAACAGGTACGGCTTCCCCTCCGGGAACAGCGGCAGATACCGCAGGTGCTGTCCCTTCGCGCTCGGCCACGAGCTGCTCCACACCAGGTCCGCCGTCCCCGTGCCCGTCAGGTCTTGGACCTCCGCATGCGTCACGTCGTTCACCGCCGGGAACCCCGCGACGCGCGTCTCTTCGACGAACCGATTCCCCGCCGCGTTGAACCACACCACCGCGCCCTCCTCGTCGAACAGCACCAGGTCGTTCGTCCCGCTCCCGTCCACGTCCGCCAGCCGCACCCGGCTGACCCGGAACCGCGCCGGGTCGTCGAACGGACGCAGGCCCGCCATCGTCACGCTGGGACCGAAGCGCCCCCACCCCAGGTTGGGCCAGTAGCGCACGCTGCCGTTGCCCACAATCACCAGATCCCCAAGCCCGTCGCCACACATGTCCGCGAAGAACACCGCGACCTGCGGGCTCGTGTAGACCGTGCGAGGTTGGTCATCTTCATCCCCGGGCTTGGGGACCTCGAGCGGGGCGCCGTAGCCCGAGCGCCCCGCCGACGGGTAGATCCGCAGACGGTCACCAAGGTCAACGAGCGTGTCTGCAAGGCCGTCGCCCGTGACGTCGACGCTGCGGGTTCGGCTGCCACCCAGGTCGGTGTTCGGAACCTGATCGAACGCGCGCAGCGGTCCCCAGGAGCCGTCTTTCTCCCGCCGCGCCGAGCCGCGGACCGTGCCCTCGGTGAACGTCGCCGATCGCCGCCCATCGCCGTCGAGATCGAGCAGCTGCAGACCGCGGCCGCGCTGAATGCTGGGCAGCGTGGGTTGAGGCTGAGGGGCCGCGTACCGGCCCTCACCCAGCGGACGCTGGTACATCCAGGCGCCACCGGCCACGTGAAGGATCCCCGGCAAGCCATCGCCGTCGAAGTCGACGAGCTGCATGACCTCGGCGTCCACACCCGCCCGCAAGGCGTGTCCACTCTGCGCATCCTGCAGCGTGCCGCCAAGGCTACGCCCCTGATAGCCCAGCCGCAGCGGTGGCCCGGCTCGGGTCGAGTACAGACTGAGCGAGGACGCCTCCTCGTCGCGAACGTACCCGCGCTGAACCACCGCCACCAGCTTGTTGGCGGGCACTGAAAAACGTCGAAAAATCGACAGATGGACCGGCGGCATCAGTCCTTGCTCGGCTCGGTTTTCGTGCGGCGTGAGCGGGTTTTCTTCTTCGCCTCACGGCGGCGGTAGCTGTCGCCCTCGATAACGATGACGTCGGAGTGATGGACGATGCGGTCGATGAGCGCAGTGGTGCACGCGGAGCTCGGGAAGATCGTCGGCCAGTCCTTGAACGCGAGGTTCGTCGTCAGCACGAGGCTCTTGCGTTCGTAGCGACGGCTGACGACCTGGAACAGGAGGTCCGCATTTCGGGCGTCGTACGAGAGGTAGCCGAGTTCGTCGAGTACGAGCAGCTTGAGCGAACTCCAGTATCGGAGCCGCCGATCGAGAGCGCGCGCGGACTCCTGGGCACCGAGGTCGAGCAGGAGGTCCGATGCGGTGACGAATCGTGCGGTGTGCCCGGCGACGACGGCTGCGTAGGTGATGTTCTTTGCGAGCATCGTCTTGCCGAGGCCCTGTGCCGCAACGAGCACGACGTTGCCGGCGGACTCGACGAACTCGAGGCTCAGTACGTCGTCCACGAGCTTGCGATCGATCTTCCTCGGCCAAGCCCAGTCGAAGTCCGCGATCGGCTTGAAACGCCCGACCTTGGAACGCGCAAGACGACGTTCGAGGCTGCGCTGTCGCCTGTCGGAGATCTCGTGCTCGGCGATGTACTCGAGCGTTGCAACGATGCTCCACCGCTTGCGCGTCGCGAGGGCGACGAGGTCGTCGAGATTGGACGCAACCCACCGAAGGTCGAGTTCCACGAGTGATGCGAGAAGTTCGCGGGGGTTGTCATCGGTCGTCATCGCTGTCGTCCTTGTCGAGGTTGTCGTAGGTGTTGAGGTCGTGCGGCACGACGTGGACGTCCCGGACACGCGCGTCATCAGGAAGCACGACATCCACAGGTGGACGTTGTCCGCGACGACGTGCCCACTGGTCGAGCACGTACGCGACCGAGGTCGCCGAAGCCGTCCCGCGGTCGAGTGCATCGGTCATGGCAGCGTCGAGTTCTTCGGCTCCGTAGCGGTCCAGCAGCGCTGAGAGCCGCCGCGTCTCGGACGAGAGCACCGCGTCTCGACGGGCGAGTTCTTCGATGAATCGGTCGGCGGTGGGACACACGATTCGGAGGCGATCGCGAGTCGTCAGCTCGTGCGCGTGTCGTTTCACGCGAGCGAGTTCGGCGATGTGCTGGGGGTCCTCCAGGACCTGTCCGCGGTCGTAGCTTCGGTCGTGTCGGGCAACTTCGGCGCCCTCGGGGGTCGTCAGTCGGACCGTCGTCGGCGACGCGATCAGAACGAGAGGCTTGCGCACGAGGCTGTGCGGGATCGAATAGTCGTTGAGGTCGAAGCGGACATACGGCGTCTTCCCTGAGCGCGCAGGCTGGACGAGGTCGGTCGACATGGGGTGCTGAGGTAGCGGCAACAGACGTGGCCGTTCGTCCTCAAGCGCTTCGACAACGAGGCGTCGATCGGGCGCGCCAGGTACCGACCGTCGTCCGGACACGTCGGCGAGCCAACGCTCAAGCTGTTCATTGAGGTCATCGATGTCCTTCCACGAGCGCGCTGCGAAGAACGAATGGCGCAGATACTGAATCGAACGCTCCACCTTGCCCTTCTCGTTGCCGCGGTAGGGCGCGCATGGTTTGGGAGCGAAGTGGTAGTGCCCCGCCAGTTCGAGGAGCTGCGGATGGTATCGAATGTGGTCACCGTCGCGGTCGAGCACGACGGACTTGAGGTTGTCGTAGAGAAGTTCGCGGGCGACTCCGCCGAAGTGCTCAAAGGCATCGACGTGCCCACGCAGAAAACTCGCGAGCCGTTGGTCCCAGAAAAAGCGGGCGTACATCGCACGCGACCAACCCAGCACGATCACAAAACACGACAACGAACGGCGGGCATGGCCGACCTCGTGCTTGCCGAAGCTACCCCAGTCGACCTGGGCTTGTTCCCCAGGAAGTGTCGTCAGGCGCAGGTACGCCTCAGTTTGAGCCTTCGGGCGAACACCCATCACGTAGCGTCGAAGCTGCGAGTACGAACCTCGATAGCCGCGGCCGCGGATCATCTCAAGCAACCGAGTCGCGCGCAGCTTCGGGTACTCGACGAGTTGCTGCTCGACGAACGCTTTGTACGGGTCGAGGATGGTCGACGGCACGCGCCTGGGCGGCGGAGGGCGTCCCTCGAGGTTCAATGCCCGAAGCACCGTGTCCCGGTGGACATCGAGCTGCTCGGCGATGGTGCCGACTCTCCAGTGCTCCGCGTAGAAGAGCCGGCGGATCTTCGCTCGCATCTCGGCGGAGATCATCGGGCTGCCTCGAACGAATCATGTCGACGGCGGCGGCCGGGCACGGCGTCGCGATGAAACAGGGGCCTCCGCTCGATAGCGACGACGAGAACGCGCGAGAGTCTCGTGCCGGACATGCCTGCCGATGCGTCCGCAAGAAGCACAGCGTGGTTCTTCTCGCGGTCCCCGAGGACGATTGTCGCGCTCGACGTCGGCAGTGGTCTCGAGCGGGCCGATGGCTGAGAGAGGTTTGGCTTCAGGCGCGCCCGCTCGCCCTGCGTTACCAGTGCTTTCGTGCGCGACCGCTTCGGGCACACCGCGATCCTCAACGTTGTCGACATGGTCCTCCTCACCGCGCAGCTGCGGCAGAACGACATCTGTCAGTCGGGGCAAGTTTTTAGGACCATGATCCACCACGCCAGCGCGGCGGCGCCGATAGTCGCGTTGGCGATCGCGATGATCTGCGCGGCCTTCAGCACTCTGGCGGTGGCGTCGGCGAGCGGCCTTCAGCGACTCGCGCCGGTTTGAGGCGCTGCAGGCCCCCGAGCAGTAGCGATTCCCGCGATCGCAAGGGCGGCAGAGCAAGAACATCTTGCCGCACGCGCTGTTCATGCACCTCACCAATCGTAGCGACTCGTCCAAGTGTTCTCGGCTTTCGCCAAAAATTGGACTCGACCATCACGGCGTGAGACGCCATCACCACTCGTGCCGCGAAACTCGAGTTGGTCCGTGTGCTTTTGGGTGCCGGGCCGTTCTTTTTGGTTGCCGTTCTGGTTAGCCGATCGCAGCGGTTGTCGCGAGATTTGCGCGCACCGGCGCTCGGTCCATCCGTTCAGAAAACCGCGCTTCTAGGCGACCATCAACAACCAGCTTCGAACCCACCGGATCGTCGTCGTAGTGCAGGTCGGTCGACGCCACGACCGTGGGCGCCCCGCCGTGCAGCGCATCGAAGCGGTGGACGACCAGCACCCGCTGGCATCGCCGATACGTGCGCAGGTCGAAGCGACCGCGATGGTGGCTGAAGGGGTCGGGCCGCACCGTCCAGTCTCCCGTCGGCTCGGCGGTCACCTCGACATCGACCCGCTCCACATCCGGGGCAGGCAAGGCCCCGTGCTCGCCATAGTCGAAGACCACCTCGAAGGCGAAGTCCTCCGCCACCCACGGCGTGCGGTTGCCGTATCGAATGCACTTGAGGTACCGCTGCGGGAGCCCACCGTGGCGCCGTCGCTGCTCGGCGGGCGATCGCAGCTCGACCCCCATCGTGTCCTCTCCCCGGTACTCGTAGCGCGTCACGTTGCCGCGGTCGTCCTCGACCCGCTCGAGCAACCACGTCAGCACCCGCCAAGGAGCATCCGGGTCGACGACACGCCCCGCCGCGCTTTCACCGAAGCTCGACACCACGTTCCCTGACGAGCGCACCCGTGGACGTCGTATCCGTGCGTGTGGCTGTGCTGTTCCGCCGCATCCTCGGCGCCCGAGTTAGCCAGCAGCCGGTTCCCGTTCTCCGCGTACACATACCGCCGCGTCCAGTCTCCCCCGTCCGCCGCGTGCTGCATCCGCAGGATGTTCCCGACGACGTCATACACGTACCGATGCGTGTACCTCCGCATCGCAGCCCCGCTGCCGTAAGCTCCGGCTTCTACGCGGTCGCCCGGTTCATGCGGAAACTCCCCTGAACGAGGGGGGATCACCCAGGCTCGCCCCGCTTGCTGGTACGCTGTTCTTCTGCGATGGAGCTGCAATATCCCCCGGAGTGGAAGTTCGCGGACGGAAACGAGATTCCCCCGGTCCCGAGTTCGGTTGCGATGATGTTCCACGACTGGCTGGTGAAGATCGCTGCGACGTCCGACACCGCCTGGGATTGGATCGAGTCGTTCAAAGACGAGTTCGGCGACCAGGGTACGAGCTCGAACATTGAGTGGGCCCATGCCGACCTCGCAAGTGCCATGAGAGACAACGATCTCAACGCGGTTATTTTCCTCGATCGGCTCTACAGCTGTGTCGTCTCGGCGCGGCGCGCGGGGCTTGCCAGCCCGACCGTGGAACAGCTGAACTCGGTGCTCCGTAGGAACCAGGTCGACTACGAGCTTCGTCCGCCGGACCTCGTCCGCGCCGATGGCGACGCCATTGTAGGCTCCACCGAACTCGGCCACGGCGCGGGGAGCGATCGGTATCACCTCGGAGAACTGCTCGGACGCGGCGGTTTCGGCGAGGTGTTCGTTGCGACGCGGGAGACCAGCGCAGGCAGCTTCGAGTACGCCCTCAAGCGGTTGGATCCCCACCCGTTTGTCGCGGACCCGGACAAAGCAGCGTCGCGCTTCAAGCGAGAGGTCAGTGCCCTTCAGCACCTGCAACACCGTGGGATCATCAGCTACCTGGACGCCGGGTTCGACCGCGAGAGACGGCCGTTCGTGGTGATGCCACGGATCCACGGCCATAATATTCGTAACCACACAGAAGGCTGGGCTGCACTCGACAAAGTTCAACTCATGCGCGAGGTCCTCTTTGCCGTGCAACATGCGCACGACGAAGGGGTGCTGCATCGGGATCTGAAGCCGTCGAACATTCTCGTACGTAGCAGCGACGGTCAGCCGATCGTGGTCGACTTTGGAAACGCGTTCATCCTTGACGAGATGGACCGCTCCTCGTTGACAACGAAGCAGGTAGGATCGCTTGGGTACATTCCTCCTGAGGTTCAGTTGAACCCAAAGGAGAGGACGCCACTCCAAGATGTCTTTGCGTGCGCAGTGATCACCTACGAGTTGATCGCTCGACGTTTGCCCAACCACCAAGACTACCTGCCGCTGGCCGCTCAGCATCAAACCCCTGCCTCACTCGACGCGGTGATCTCAAGAGCCATCGGACCAAAACCAAGCCGACCACAGTCGGCGAAGGAGCTCTGGGACGAGCTATCCCGAGCATGCTGGCCTCCGCTACCGTGACCCAAGTCTTCGATTGATCGTGCCCCACGGTATCGCCACCTGCGTCGTCACCTTCACCAACGAACACGGCCCACGCCGCACCGCGCGTGCGCTGAGCATCCTGACTCGCGCACGACCACATCCCGAGTCCAGGTACCGCGCACAAAGTGCACACCAAGCCCCATCTGCCCTTGGCCCGCGTGGCGCCTGTCGCGGTGGCGAGTAGTAGAGGCTACGCACCTAGGCGGCCGCAACCTGGGAGGTCGTCCTCCCAGTCGCACGAAGCGACCACCTTCATCCCGTTCTCATAGAGCTTGGCCATCAGAGCCCCGACAAAGCCGACGTAGTTCTCCGCTTCATCCGGATCACCCTCGGTGACCACTTCAACGATGAACGGGTAGTACAAGAAGTCGCCGGGATGCTTGCGACGAGCCTCCTCCGTGCCCTCGTCGTTGGGCCGCACATCCATCTCGTAGTCTCCGGAGACGACAGTCCATCCCGCCTCGATTTTGCCGGCGCAGGCTTGCGCCACGGATGCAAGCAGGTCCTCGTGGGAGCGCTCAGAGTTTACGAACAGCTTGGTGTACAGCTCTTCCATTATCGTCTCAGCGGGATGTACGGGCCCTTGTCAAACGGACCTCCGACACGGATCACTGAGATGTCTACCGGCATCCCGGCCTCCTTGGCAAGCTGCTTTCGCAACCCACGAAGGCCTGCTTCTCCGGCCTGGATCTTTCCAGTGGAGATCGCGTGCTGCATCGTCCGCTCTTTGGCAGAACCGAGGCTTGGGTTGCCGAAACGAGCACTGATCAGCTCATCGAAGTTCTCCGGCGACACGCGGATCGCGATGTCGATGTCCGAGGTGGCTTTCGCGGTCCCGGACGCACGGCTTCCGTGCACTGCGATATCATCGCCAAGGTCGCCAGCACCGGACCGGGCAGTCTTCGAAAGTTGCCCGAACTGAGCTTCCGAGAAGCCTTGCGGGACTCCGCCCTCTGCGGCCGACGCGGTCCTCTGAGACGTCGGAGCGAGGTCGTCCACGATCGACTGGACCCCTCCAAGTCCCTCCTCAACTCCGTCCTTCGCAGATCGCGAGACCCCCTGCAGTACGTCGTCGGCCTTGTTCGCCGCAGCCTCCACGAGGGGGCCGAGCGCCTTCCCGAACAGCTTTCCGAGTCCAGCGGCACCCAGACCCGTCACCCCGCTCGACAGCGCGCCTTCCCCCGCCGCCGTTCCATCAACCTTCGCGAGAGCAGCGCCCTCGGCCGAAGCCAGGACCACGTCGAGCGCAAGCCCACCCGCTCCGGCCACCGCTCCAGCGCTCGCCAGGCCAAAAGACACCCCTCCGCTGACGCCGATGACTGCTGTCGCTTGAATGACCTTCTTGCTGCCCAGGATGTGTAGGGCGCCGATCTCAGTCTGCCGGCGGTGTTGAAGCTCCAGCGTTGCGATTGCGTAGCGTTTTTTCCACCGACTGCTCTCGAGCGTGACTCCAATGTGGTCTTCGTCGCCCTCGACGGACCGGTCGTATTGAACCGCACTCTTCGGAACGATGAGGTGCTCTCCGCGGTCTCCAGGCAAGCGCAGCGCAATGTCCTGCGCGCTGATCGACAGCTCGCCGTCGGCGGCTGACTGGAACTGCTCCTTCGAGATGATCTCCCCCCGCTTGAGGTCGACACCCTCCGTCCCACTCGGGTCACTCGACGAGACAGGATTGCCCGACACATACGCGTATCGGTTGACCCCATCCCCGAGCCCGATCGGATCACTCGCCGTCCAGCGCCCCAGCCAGCACGCGTAGTACCGCGCCCCGTGGTACCCGAGCCCCGTCTCCTCGTCCCGCTCCTTTCCCGTGTAGCGGTACCTCCGTTCCGACACATCCACGCCCGAGTTCGCCGCCCGGTACGAGCTCGTCCCGTACGGGTGATACTCCTCGTACGAGATCACCTCCCGGTCCTCGGTCAGCTCCAGCGACGCCGACCCCAGATGGTTGCCGTACTGGTACCGCTGCACCGTCTGCGGCGCGTCTACAGCCGCTCCATCCCGCACCGTTCGTGTCTCCAGCAGACACATGCGGCCCGCGTCGTCCCCGACGTGCACGCTCTCCCGCTCGAGCCGGACCGTCCCGCCCACGCGCTCCCGGTACACCTCGAACCCGCCCACGTAGATCCGCTCGAAGCTGCGGCCACCGCCTTCGTTCACCCGAACCTTGCGAACCCGCTCCCCGCCCGCGCCGTACACGAAGTACGCCGTCCCGCCGCCCTCCAGGTCGGCGCGCTGCATTCGGTCGGCGAAGTCCCACTGCACCTCGCTCAGGTGCGGCATCGACGTCATGTTCCCGTGCGCGTCATATCCGTACGTGTGGCTGTGCTGGTCCGCCGCGTCCTCGGGGCCCGAGTTCGCCAGCAGGCGGTTTCCGTCTTCCGCGTACACGTAGCGCCGCATCCAGCCTCCTCCGTCCGCCGCGTGCTGCATCCGCAGGATGTTCCCGACGACGTCATACACGTACCGCTGCGTGTACCGCCGCATCGCCGAACCGTCCTCGCGGTGCACGACTGACCCGAAACTCTCGTGCGTCGGCTGGCTCAGCGAACGATGCTCTCGACCGCTCGCCCACCCCAGCCGGCTCTGCGCGTCGTAGGCGAACCGCTGTCCGGGCTCCACCACTGCGTTGCCAAAGTACGTCGACTGTTGCGCGCCATCCTGCTGCTCGACGATGTTCCCCGCCGCGTCGAACCAGTACCGCAGGTCTTGGTACGTCTGCCCTCCGCCTTCCGTCCGCAGTCGCTCCAGCCGGAACGTCTGCGGGTCGTACGTGTACGCCGTCTGCGTCCCGTTCCCGTACGCCACCAGCGTTCGCTGGCCACGGGCGTTGTAGTCCACGTTCGAGACAAACGTCGTCTCCGCGTTCGCCCCTCGGATGCGCCCCGTCACCGACTCCAGCAGCGCCGCCTCGTTGTACCCGTAGCGAAGCAGCGTCCCGTCGGGCGATGACTGCGACACCGGCCGCCCCAACGCGTCGAACGCCCCCGCCGTCTCGAACACCTCCTCCTCTAGGAACTCCGCCGCGGCCACCTCCAAGTCGGTGACGTCCTCCAACTCCGCCAGCGCCGACCAGTCCACCGTCTCCTCGTACGCACCCGCCAGCACCCGCGTCTGGCGCAGCAGGTTCCCTTCGAAGTCGTACGCCTCGTGCGTCATCACGCCCGCTCCATCGTAGACCCGGTACACCCGCCCGCGGTGATACGTCGCTTCCCCATTCGGCAGCGACTCGCCGTACACCGCTCGGGTCACCAGCTGCGGTGTTCCGCCGGCTTCGCGCGCGAACCCGTGCGTCGGGCGCCGTAGCGCATCGAAGCGGCTCCACGTCCGAACATCGCGGCTATTCCAACTCCGAAGCGGCGTCCCATCGACCGCCGCGAGAGCCCAGCGACTCCCCGCGTCCACGCTCCGCGTTCGCAGTGTCACCCCGCCGGGCCCGAACGTACTCTCCTGCGCAACGTTCTCCCCAGCGTCGACCACCCGCAGCACGTTCCCCTCGATGTCCAGTACCGCTTGAGTCAGCGGCGATGTCTCCTCCGTCTCAGCCGTCTCAGGGTCAACCCACCGGTTCCGCCCCTCCAGCAGGAACGCCCGCCCAAGGTGGTCAAGGTGGGTCGTGCTCGGCGTGTCCGCGTACACCGCCGAGCGCTCCGCCGCCCGCTGCGCTTCCGGCCCCAGCTCCCCGCCGATCCGCGCCGCGTACCACTCCGACTCCAGCACCGTGTCGCCCGCATCGAAGCTCCGCACCAACCACGGTGAAAACTCCACCCGCGCCAGCGTCCCATCCGGAAAGTCGGTCCGCACCGTCCGACCCATCGGATCGTAGTGCACGATCGGCGTCACCCCCGTCTCCACCAACACCGCCTCGTCCTCATAGTCGGGCCGATTGGAGAAGAACGGCTCGTACTGTTTGACGGGCAGCCCCTTGTTGTTGCGAATCACCCGTCCGCTGCCCACCCAGCGCTCCGTCACCTCCGCCAGCACCAGTCCACCCTCGGCATCCCGCACCAGCGCACCCGCCTCATCCCGCACCGGAGCCAGCCCCGCCTCAGCTCGCGCCTTGGTCTGGGCGAGGTTCCCGAACCCATCGACGTACGACCACTGCTCGACCCACCGCGTCTGCGGGTCCGCGTGCACCTCTCGGCTGCGCGTCCGCACCGACGTCGGCGCACCGTCACGAACGAACGCCCACAGATCGACCTCGTACGTCGCAGTCGGATCCTCCAACGTATCGCCCTCGCCATTCCGCCCTGAGATCGCGTAGGCGCTGACCTGCCCCAGCACATCGAACTGGGCCTGCGTCCGCGTACCGTTGGGGTCCGTAACGCTCCGCGGGGACAGCACCCGGTAGTCCACCTCCGCGCTCACCGTATTCCCCAGCGGGTCGACGACCGAGATCACGTGCTGTACGGGCGCGTCGTAGGCCACCGTCGTCTCGTGCCCGAACGGACTGACGATCCGCGTCGGTAGGTAGAACTGCGCCGGGTCGGGCACCGCATGCCCACTCTGCCCCCACCACGAATCGCCCACCTGATCGTAGCGACCCTCGACCAGGACGTCAGAGAGCGCCTCGTCGTCCAACACCTCACCGAACACAGACTGCGCGAGCGCATCCGAAAACCGCTCCGCCCGCTGCGAGTGCAGCAGCGCCCGCGTCCCAACGTCCCCAAGCGGCAGCGGGCCGGTGATCCCATCGTCCCAATACAGCGCCTGCCTTCGGGAAAGCCCTCGAAGCCCGGGCAGCGAACGGTCCGCCTCATACGGAAGCATCGCGGCCCCTTGAAGCACCGCCCGAAGCTCCTGCGCAGAAACCGGCGCGTCCGGGTCGAGCACCAACCCCTGCAGGCTCTGTGCCCGCTGCTCAACCGGCACGCCCAGAAGGAACCCGTCTTCACCGTCGCGGTGCACCACATCCACCTCGGTCACCAGCACCGCACTCTCCCCTTGCTCGGGGTGCTGCGGCTCACGCCGCGGATACCCCAGCGTCGCACTCCGCGTCGTCACCCCATACGCATCCACCTCGAGCGTCAGCGACTGCTGTAGCCGCGGGTCCCCGGCCTCCCGCTCCACCTGCCACGTCCGCGTCTGCGCTCCGTGCACGAACACCACCGCCCGCGACCCCCCATACGCCTCGCCTCGCCGCCGCGCCTGCTCCAGCCGAACCGCGCTCTGCGTCTCGGTGACTGCATACGGTCGCCCTTCCGCCTCGCTGCCACCAAGGCTGTACACCTCCTGCCGCACCGCCTGCCCTCGCAACGCCCGCAGCGCTTCCAACCGCTCGTCCGAGCTCAGCGGCGCCTCTGCATCCACCACCGATTCCAGCAGCGGCGTACTCCCCGGCACCGACCAAAACTCCTCCGCCATCGCGTCCAACCCCCCAGGCGCCCCCGTGTGAAACCACGTCCGGGTCTGCGCCGGCGGAACGTCCAGCGAATCCTCCCCCGCCTCGAACCGCTCCACGTCTTCCTGATCCACCCGCGCAAAACCGCGAAACTCGCGCTCGGTCGCATCGAAGTACCCGTGCCGGTACCGATACGTCGAGGTCAGCCGGAACCCGGTCACCGCATCGAAGCGCTCGACCGACGCCAGCACCTGGACCGGAAACGGCAACCGCGTTTGCCACGGCTGCCCCGCCGCCTGGTCCGCCAGCGAGAACCGGGTCGAGGGCGCGTAGGTCAGCCGCGTGCTCGCCCCCACGCCCCCGTCCACCTGCGTCAACAGGTACGGCTTCCCCTCCGGGAACAGCGGCAGATACCGCAGGTGCTGTCCCTTCGCGCTCGGCCACGAGCTGCTCCACACCAGGTCCGCCGTCCCCGTGCCCGTCAGGTCTTGGACCTCCGCATGCGTCACGTCGTTCACCGCCGGGAACCCCGCGACGCGCGTCTCTTCGACGAACCGATTGCCCGCCGCGTTGAACCACACCACCGCGCCCTCCTCATCGAACAGCACCAGGTCGTTCGTCCCGCTCCCGTCCACGTCCGCCAGCCGCACCCGGCTGACCCGGAACCGCGCCGGGTCGTCGAACGGACGCAGGCCCGCCATCGTCACGCTGGGACCGAAGCGCCCCCACCCCAGGTTGGGCCAGTAGCGCACGCTGCCGTTGCCCACAATCACCAGATCCCCAAGCCCGTCGCCACACATGTCCGCGAAGAACACCGCGACCTGCGGGCTCGTGTAGACCGTGCGAGGTTGGTCATCTTCATCCCCGGGCTTGGGGACCTCGAGCGGGGCGCCGTAGCCCGAGCGCCCCGCCGACGGGTAGATCCGCAGACGGTCACCAAGGTCAACGAGCGTGTCTGCAAGGCCGTCGCCCGTGACGTCGACGCTGCGGGTTCGGCTGCCGCCCAGGTCGGTGTTCGGAACCTGATCGAACGCGCGCAGCGGTCCCCAGGAGCCGTCTTTCTCCCGCCGCGCCGAGCCGCGGACCGTGCCCTCGGTGAACGTCGCCGATCGCCGCCCATCGCCGTCGAGATCGAGCAGCTGCAGACCGCGGCCGCGCTGAATGCTGGGCAGCGTGGGTTGAGGCTGAGGGGCCGCGTACCGGCCCTCACCCAGCGGACGCTGGTACATCCATGCGCCACCGGCCACGTGAAGGATCCCCGGCAAGCCATCGCCGTCGAGGTCGACGAGCTGCATGACCTCGGCATCCACACCCGCCCGCAAGGCGTGTCCACTCCGCGCATCCTGCAGCGTGCCGCCAAGGCTACGCCCCTGATAGCCCAGCCGCAGCGGTGGCCCGGCTCGGGTCGTGTACAGACTGAGCGAGGGCGCCTCTTCGTCGCGAACGTACCCGCGCTGGACCACCGCCACCAGCTTCGAGCCCACGGGGTCGTCGTCGTAGTGCAGGTCCGTCGACGCCACAACCGTCGGCACACCGTCATGCAGCCCCTCGAAGCGGTGGACGACCAGCACCCGCTGGCATCGCCGATACGTCCGGAGGTCAAAGCGACCGCGGTAACGGCTGTAGGGGTCGGGTCGAACCGACCAGTCTCCCGTCGGCTCGGCCGTAACCTCGACATCGACCCGCTCCACATCCGGGGCAGGCAAGGCCCCGTGCTCGCCATAGTCGAAGACCACCTCGAAGGCGAAGTCCTCCGCCACCCACGGCGTTCGGTTGCCGTATCGAATCCGCTTGAGGTACCGCTGCGGAAGCCCACCGTGGCGCCGTCGCTGCTCGGCGGGCGATCGCAGCTCGACCCCCACCGTGTCCTCCCCCCGGTACTCGTAGCGCGTCACGTTGCCGCGGTCGTCCTCGACCCGCTCGAGCAACCACGTCAGCACCCGCCAAGGAGCATCCGGGTCGACGACACGCCCCGCCGCGCTTTCACCAAAGCTCGACACCACGTTCCCTGACGAGCGCACCCGCCACAACACCTCGCCTGGACCTGCACCCTGCGGCACCCACCGCTCGATCCGCGAGAACCCCGACTCCACGCGCGGTCGATACCTGTAGACCTGATACTCGACGCCCCCTTCGGACACCGCACGGACCTGCGGCGCGCCGTCTTCGTCCAGCGTAGGCACCAGATCCTCGGCCCCCGACAGGATGAAGGTGTCCCGATGCCCGGTGTCGTCGTAGCTCGGCAGTCCGCGATCGGTGCGGCGGGTGATCGAAGGCGCCGACAGCTGCATGCCGAGGCCGAACACCCCCTGCCCCGCGCCGCTGCTGTAGCTCAGCGAGAGCGCAGGCCCCCCGCCCCCGCGCGAGGGCGAGGACACCACCGGGATGCTGAGCGAACCCGACCCGGTGAACGTGTTAACGTCGAAGGTCTCGCCGATGCCCCGCAGCGCACCGCCGCCCTTGGGCAGACTCAAAGACGGCGCGAGCCCGTCCTGGCCGGGGTCCTGGCTCAGGTCGGGGCCGCCCAGTCCTGCGCTGATGCCCCCGCCGAATCCCGAGTTGCCGACGAAGGCACTTTGCGCATCGGGTTGTCTCGGCTCGGGCGCCGCCGCCACGGACTTGCCGAGGCCTGGGGGCAGCCCGCCGAAGGTCCCCGGCTTGGTTTGTTGGGGGCCTTGCTGGCTGTGCGCTCGCGAACCAGACGCGAGACCGGAGGGTCCCGCGGCCTCGCTCGCGTCGTCGGAGATGAGGGTCTGACCGAATCGTCGGGGCATGGGTCAGGCTCCAAACGTGAGCAACAGGACGATGTCCTCGAGCGGGACGGGTGCACCCGCAGCCGAAACCCGCAGCGTCAGCGGCTGACCCACCCAGTCCCCGGACCCTGCGGAGGCCGCCAGCAGGGTCGTGGCCTCGCCGCCGGCGAGCGTGACCCCAGCGGTCTCGACGAGCTCCGCCTCCGGGTCGGCCGACAGCGAGACCTCAGTGCCCTCGGCGGCGCCGAAGAGCACCAGGGTCGAGGCCAAGACCTCCGCCGGTCCCTCGCCCGACAGTCGCAGCGGCACCGCGCTCGCAGGCAGGACCAACGTCGCCTCCGCGTTCTCTGCCAGCGCCACCAAGGCTTCGGGAAACGCGGCCGCGAGCGACCACGCACGCGTGGGTCCCACCGAGGGCAGCTCGTCGGGCGCACCCACGTGTTCGCGTTCCAGAAGCCGTCCGGACAGCGCGTCCTCCACCGCGTCCCGGAACGCAGGGTCCCCTTCCCGCGCGGTGTAGGAGATCTCCAGCACCACATCGGAGATGCTCGCGTAGTCGAATGAGCGCGCCTGGGGAAGCCTCAGACTCCACTGGCTGACCGCGCCTTTGCCCTCGAAGGGAAGGTAGCGGTCGTCTCGCAGGTTGGGCTCGTGCATGCCGCTGTCGCCCTGGCCCGTGCTCAGGGCAATGCTGCTCGTGCCTCCCGGCGGGACCGAGAACAGCTCGCTTCCCGGCACGCCCTCGGTGCGGATCTGACTCGACAGAAGCGTCAGCCTTCCGGCCGTACTCACGTAGGGGCCCGTCACCGTGGGCAGCGAAACCCGCACCATCCTGATCCGCCGGAAGTAGTGCCCGGGGTGGTCCAGGTCGAAGAGCGCCTCGTGAAGCCCGATCTGGCACTGCCCCGTTTCGCGCAGCTGGATGAGCGCCCAAGGGTCGATCTCGGCCAGCGACACGTTCTTGACCAGCTCGTACTCCCGCGTGTTGCTGGCCAGGTAGTCAGCCTCGAGCCGCTGCAGGTCAGCGACGAGCTCGTTGCCCGCAAGCAGACCTTTGCGCTGCCCGATGAACTGTCCCGAGCGGACGAAGTTGACCCCGGGCCGACCGAGTTCGAACTGGAAACACCGCTGGGCCCGCCGTGCGAGGTCAAGCGCGAATCCGTAGGCCTTCGCGTAGGTCGCCGCCAGCTCTCCGGCCATCCAGCGATGGAGTTCGGCGTTGGTGAAGCGACCGGTCAGGTAGGTCTCGACGGCCTGGGACTGCTCGCGCGCGAAGTCGTGGTCGTCGAGCTCGTGCTGCGCGAGTTGGAGACGGATCTGCGCCGCGATCAGGTCCTTCTTCAGGCGCGCGACCTCCCCTTCAGCTTGGTGCATCTGGAGATACCAGTCCTGCTCGCGGCGGGTTTGGGCCGCCTCGAGTCCCGCGAGACTCGACTGAGCACCGTGGCGACTCGCGCGGGTGTTTGCGAGGGTCGCGGCGGCGTTTATTGCGGCAGCCAGATGCCTCCCACCCAGCACGACCGTCGCGTGCCCCCCCAGGGAGAAACCCAGATCAAAATCCGGGATCTGGGAGATAATCCCTGCGGTCATCGAGAGCTTCCCACCCCGGTTGAGCTGGTCGAGATTCTCCTTGAGCTGATCCCGTTGCTGCGACTCGGCCTCGAGGACCCGCGCGTCGCCGATCAACGTCGGCGCAACGAATGGCAACTCCCCCCCGAAAAGATCGCGGTAATGCTGGGCGCGATCAGCTGCGACAGTCTTGGCCGCCTCCAGCGATGCGATCGCCGCTTGGGCCTCCTCGATCTGCGTCTCCCGGACGGTACGAATCTGGTCGAGGTTGCGAACCTCCTGTCGCGCACGCACCTGCGCCAGCTCTTCACTGTCCGCAGCCTGCAGCGCACCGAGCATCGCCGAGCCGAGCGCTTTGACCTCTGAGGCAACCTCCTTGGCCAGCCCGAGCGCGACTCGAAACCGGTACAAGGGCACAGGCGCCGAAAGCTCGGAGATCGCCGAGCCGATGTCGAGGCCCGATGCGGTGGCGCGGGCCAGGAGTTTGGGGTCGATAGGCGGCGCGAACAGGGCGAGTTCACGAACGTTGCCGTCCAGGTCGCGACAGTTGCGAATGTTGAACAGGCGCTGTCCCACCTTGTCCCAATACTGATCGAAGACCGGGTTGGGCGGAATGCAGAAGTACAGACCGCTCTGCGGCTCGTCGGCGCCGCGATAGCCCAGAGGAAGGTCGTCGAGAACCGCGACCACCGACGCGAGCTCGAGCTGTTGCTCACCCTCCCGAAGCTCTTCGGGTGCTGGCGGGCCGACGAAGGTGGACTGCGGACCCTCCGAGGGCGCGCGCGCGAAGAGACGGTTCGGGGCCGCCGCGTACAGATGAGTCCGCAGCGCCGGGAAGGCCGCCGTGGCCTGAGGCAACGCAGCGTCCAGGGTGAGGGTGTTGGCGAACGACAGCAGCGGCGCGGCGTTCTCAAGCTCGACCAGCGCGTTGCCGCTGGCGTCGAGGGACGCCCTGAGCTGCCGATAGCTCCGGGGGTCGGCCGGTCGTCCAGGAAGCCGCTGGGGCTTGGGGCCCAGCAGCTGCGCGGCGATCACATACAGCTGCGCCGCCTCGTTGATCGACTCTCGAGTCGATTGACGATACAGCGAGTCGCCCCAGGCGATGAGCAGGTCGAGGTACCGCGCCACGACCCACCGCTGATACGACCCGGGCCTGCGGGCTGCCACGGCATGGGCGTCGAAGGGATGGTTGATCCAGTCCTCGAGCGCAGCGAGGGTTTCGACGCGAAGCGCCTCGTCCCCTTCATCGCCCGCAGCGAGGTTCTGCAGGATGTCCTCGATGCTGCCCGTGTCGACGGCCAGGGGCTTGACCCGCCAAAATCGACGCGACCCCGCAGGCGCGTTGCCGAAGGGCTCTCGCGGATTGAAGATGTAGTGCCACCACTGCTGTGCCTCGGCAAACTTGCCTTGGCTGGCGAGCTGCAGGGCGGTGAAGGCGGGCGCGTGGAAGAACAGCTCCCAGTTGTAGGTGCCGTACGGGGAGCCGGGCTCGAAGTCGAAGGTCCGCTCGGGAAACGGCTCGACGACGTTTCCGGACGGTTCATAGAACCCCTCCAGAATCGGACCGGAATACCCACGCTGGCGACCGAGCACGGAGGGGAGGGTTGGATTGAACACGCCGTCGACACCTCGCTCACGCAGTGCATGCACGACGTCGCAGCTGAGTTCGTGGGAGAAGGCCACAAACCGCCAGACCCGCTCAATCGTGGGTTGGTCGGACGGGAGTGTGAGGTCGGTCGATGCGCCATTCGCGGAGCGAGAGGCGTTCGCGACCACGCTCGCAAAGCCGGTGACCTCGGGCAGCTGCACCACCAGCATGGCGTCTTCGTTTCCGCCTCCTCCTCGAGGAGGCTGGCGATCTCGGTACCAGGTGGTCACCAAGAAGCTCCGGTCAGTGTCGGTGAACAAGAACGGGCGCAGGACGACGGCTTGCGCTCCCCGACGCTCACACAAGTACTCGTAGGACCGGGGTGTTCGAATGAGACGCTCGAATTGACCAGGATAGACCATGCCATCCGAAACGATCGTTGCGACGTCGAGACCCGCCTCACCTGAAAAACGGAACCGCTGCCCTCGCCTCGCGGTGTGCAGGGGATCGGTCGTCGCGAGGGGGAAGCGCTGCTCGCGAGAAGCGACACTCCAAGCGGCCCCACACCCTCCCGAGCGGAACGAACCGAGATCCAGTCGCCCTCTGTCGTCTGGCAACACGATTGACAGGTGTACGGCAGATTGATCTGTAGGGTCCTCGTGGAGGGCGTAGAAACTCGGAGAGGCGAAGTGATCCGTCAGATCCCCGTTCGAGCTTCCAGAGCGGACCCAAATCACCACGCTCTGGGTACTTACCTTGGCCACGGAGCGGCGCTCCGCCTGCCAGCCTTCGCCCGTCCGCTCGACCCACGACAACGCAACCTTCGCCGACTGCCAGGGCCGCGCGTTCTCGGGCGCGTCATCGACCGGAAGCTCCTCCGGCTCGATCGAGGGCCAGTACAGCGCGAGTCGCCCGCGACGCACAACGGGGAGCACGCCTCGGTTGGGCATGGCCCCGGGGATTTCCTCCCACGGAGACCAGCGACCCAACACGCGCTGACGGTGGAAGTAGGTCGGAGGATCGGAGCGGTCGTGCGCGATGACGTGCAGGATGTTCTTGGCCGGGTCTTCGTGCCCGTCGTCGTAGACGATCCCCGCGGGCCGTAAGAAGGAGATCGCGTGCAAGCCCTCTGCGTAGGTCGTAAACGCCTTCTGCGCGAGTTCGTCGTCGGTGTTGCTGCTCCCCAGCGTGCTGACGAAGCTCTCGAACAGCGGCGTCTTGTCGGCACGAAAGTCCGCTTCGAGGTAGTTCTCGGGGAACAAGAAGATCTTCTTCGCGGCCTCCCAGACCCGGTAGTTCTTGAGCCAGGTCCAGTGGCGGGCAGCCGACTCCGGGAACTCCAGTACAGAGGGTTCGAGGCGCAGCTGTATGCGGAAGACGAGCAGCTGCACGGCGAGCGTCGCCTCGACGATCCGCGAGGTGGTCTGACACGCCTCGCTTTGCACGTCGATGAGCAATGCGTCGGAGATCCGTTGCGCGCTCGAAAAGTCGCGTTCGCCCTGCCGGTTCGAGCCGCGGGCCATCAGGTACGAGACCAATGCATTGCGTTGCCGCGTCCGCAGCCGGTCGCGAGCCCCCGCAGATTTGGCATACCAGAGCTCAGGCTCGAACCGTGAACGCACCGCGTCCCGCACGCTGGACACGGTCACGCCGCTGGGGGACGCGCCCCCAAGCGACCAAGCACGCATCCGGGACACTGAAGCCCCCACGCGCTGGGAGAGTCGCTGCGTGGTCTGCAGCCTTAACAGCTCAGCCGACGTGGGCGGCACCGAAACGGATCCGCCCGACAGCGCGGCGCCGACGTCGGTCTGAGACATCGAGACGAACGAACCCACCGACGCGTCCCATGACGCGCCCTCCCCGTCCTCGGACTGCACCCGAGCGCTGAGACGACGTCGGAACTCGCCCTCGCTCGGCCTGTCGAATGCCACGGCCGCCGCGACCTCCAACCATGCCGTGAAGGCGGTGGGCAGTTCGGTCTGCACCGAGCCGTCCAGTTGCGAGGCGTGCAGCCATCCCTGTGGTTCGGCGAAGATCAGCTCCAGCCACTGGGGGTCCAGGGCAAGCGGAGCCAGCGCGCGAAGCAGTCGAGCCCGCCCGAGGAGTGCTCGGTCGTCGTCCGTGGGCGTTGCCGGTTCCAGCGCAGCCTGGGGAACGAACGACCCTTCCAAGAGTTGCTGCGCGAGCCGAGCGTAGGCAGCCGCTCGAGCCGTCGCCCCCAGGAGGGCGACGGCGCGGTCCACCAGCTGCTCAGCGACGCTGGCAATCGACGCTTCGTCGACCGGCGTGGCGGCCAGCGCAGCGTTGAGCGTTGCGGTGTCGACCCACTGCGGATACGCGAGGCTGAGCGAATCCGCGGCCAGAGGGTGCACCAACACATCCAGCAGTGCTGTCGCGGCGTCGTCTTCGAGCAATCGCGGCAGAAGCCGCTGCGCACGCTCCGCCGTCGAAGCGTCCTCGTCGGGATCGATCGATGCGCCGGCGTCGATGCGGGCCCCAGCCAGCGCGGCGAAGAACCCCTCGGCCTCGGTCACCGCATGGGGCGACACAACGTCCAGCGCTGCGGTGACTTGAGCGACGTCGGCCTCCACGACGCTCCAGCGGTCCCAAAGTTCGAGGAACGAAAGTACGGCGACGGCCGCGTCGGTGATGTTGGCCTCGGACGCCTCCGCAGGCCCGGTGCCGAAGGGCTCGACTCCGCACAGGCGCGTGAACGCGACCAGCTCAGAGAGCGTCGTCCCGAGTGCCTTGGCCAGACCTTGGAGTCCCCTGAACCGGGACAGCGGCACGGCCCCCGAAGCCACCTCGGAGAGGCTTCCATCCTCGTTCGTGCCGAAGACCTCCCGCACGACGCTGACCTCGCTGCCGATCGCCCCCGCGACAACTTCCAACCACTCGGTCTGCGCGCCGCCAAGCGTCTCGAAACGATCCTGTGCCCCGAAGAGACGTTCGAACGCGCTCTCCTGCCCAGCCTCGCGTGGGTGGGTTGGGACGCGGAACCACGCGATGATCTCGGATCGGCCCAGCCCGTCGAAACGACGGACCAGAGCCTCGAGGACCGCCAGCGCGGCGGTCGAGCTCGCGGAGACCCGGCCGTCCGAGGATGTCTGGGCAAAAGCCTGCAGCGCCTCGTCGAGTTCGACGACCGACCAACCGGTCGCGAGGCGCAGACGCTCGAATCGCTCGACCGCCACCATGCACGCCTCGAAGTTGGCGCTGGCCTGCAGTCGGGCGTCCTCCAGGCTGCACGGGTCATCGCCGCTCGCCCAACTCATCTCCAGCCCGAACCGACCGACGAACCAAGTGCCCGCGAGCGCGTGGAAGTGCGCCAGGTCCGTCTTCGTCGTCTCGAGGAAGCGCGCAACGCCACCGGGTACACCCGCGACCGGGAACTCGTCGTTCCACCGCGGGCCGGGTCGGTCGTCCGCGGCAGCTTCGACCAGCCCGATCCCCGCCGCCGACAGCCCCAGCCATGCCCCGCGTACGGACGCCGCTTGCGTCGTCTCGAACGCGCTGAGCAGCTCGCCCCACCCCACGCCCACGGGTTGCAGAAGGGTCTTGATCTCTTCCGCATCGAGGTCGAACGGGAGGTCCCAGGGGTGCGTCATCGTGGCCCCAACAACGTCGTAGGCCTGGCGATCGAGGTGCTCAGGTTCGGCGGTCAACCGCTGCGCCGGCCACGTTGTTTGGGGTGCAGGCCGGCCGCCGACGGGAGGACTCACCTCGAACTCGAGGAGCTCGTTGATGAGGTCCAGCTTGGACATCGGGGTCATCGCGTTGTCGCAATCGAGCAGCGTGTCAGCGATCCACGGGCGCCGAGCGATCAGCTCTTGGTACGCCGCGGCAGAAACCTGGTCGTGAACGAACTCGAGCAGCGCAACGAGGTACGCCGCCGGACTCAGGACCGAGCGACACGGCTCGCAGAAGCAGCTGTCGAGCGAGTCGAACAGCCCCCGCAAGTCGATCCCATCGCCGTCATTCGGTGCTTCTTCGGGTTCGAGGATCTTGAACCCCGGTTGGAACCGGGCCTGCTGGACCGACACCACCGCGTTGAGCACCCACATGGCGGAGCGTCGTGCCCCTTGGTAGATCGCTCTGGCCGTGGGGTCCGGCGTCTGGGCGTCGAGATCGGCACGGAAGCGATGCCACGGCGTCTTCGCGATCGCCATCGCCGAGGTGTAGTTCGCGTCGACGAGGGCGCGAACGGAGGGAGCCACAGCCACGGACGGCACGATGCGAAGCAGCCGCTGGACCGTATGAAGCTCGAACACGACAACATCGGTGGCCGCCGTGGTGGAGTCGCGGCCGACGAACTCGCGGACCCGGTCGCGGATCAGATCGAGCGAGGGGTTCGCGCGAAGATAGGCAGAGGCCGCCGTGAAGCGGCCCTCCCCTTCGAGTCGGTACAGGGCGGCGTGGGTCGGGTAGGCCTGCTCAAGCGCCACCGCGTAGGCCTCGGCAACCGCACCATCGTGGGTGTGGTCGCGGTCGAGCTCGGCGAGCACGCCCCGCCACTGGCCTTCGGTGAAGCTCGCCGCATCCTGGGCGAAGCTCAGCGTGTCGCTGCGTCGGCGGAGCATGGCGACGAGCACGTCGACGTCGCCGAGCAGCGGCCAGAGGTCGAAGGCAAACCGAACGGTCCGCGCCTCCTCGACCGGCGCCTGGGCCTCGAACGCCGAGAGGTAAGCCTCGCTGTTGCCCGCGTGTTCGAACAGCAGGTTCCGCAAGAAGTCCTGGCTGGAGATACTGGAGAGATCGAGAGCTGCGACGAGCTCACCGATAGGAGCCCGAGTCTCCGGCTCGAGATGTCCGTCCGCGATGCAGCGGGCGAGCGCTGGAAGCCATTCGTCCAAGCCCCGCGCCTCGACCGCCCCCCCGGCCGCGGCACGAGACAAGTGGCGCCCGAGCGCACGCAGGTCGAGGGCACGAAGGTCAGCCTCCTTCTCAATATTGGCGCCATGAGCGACGCCGAAGATGACCTCCGTGGGGACCTCCTGGCAGCGCGCGCGCGCGAAACCCAGCGAGAGATAAAAGCGGCGAACATCCGCGGGTTGCACGTCGAGGAGACAGGCGACCGCGTCGATCTCGGACACAGACAGCTCAGAGCCCTGCACGGGGATCTGCGAGTCGGCAGCGAGAAAACGGGAAAACAGCGTTGGCCGAGCTGGAGCGGCGCCGAGCTGGGCGTTGTACTCGAACACCGCGGGGACGCGGCAAAGAGACTCGCTCTCATGCAGCCGGACTCCATCCCGCTCGACCCGAATGAGAATCGGCAGGTCCGGCCCCGTGCTGCTTCCCGACGTGTTGTAGGCGACTCGGTACGATCCACCGGCGCCGATGTCCGAGCGGCCCACCACGGCGAAGCTCGGCGATCCGGGCACCAGCACGTGGACTTGAGCGTTCCTGGTGCTGCCGGCACCGGAGAGGACGCCGTACACCTCGTAGGTTGATGCGACCCGGTCATGGGGGCCGCGTTGCGGCGCGGCAAAGGACACAGGACCGTTCGTTGAAAGACTCGCCGTCGGACTCCAGAATCCGCGTCCCACCGAGGCTGCGGCTCCCGGGGTCTGAACCCGAACCTCAAGCTCAAGGGTCGATGACGAACCGCCGAGACGGGCGAGTTGGGCGATGAGCCGACTGACAACACTCGACTCAACCGCTGCGCTCAACACTCCATCCAGCGCCACGGGGACGTCCTGCGCGAGGACGACACCGGTGGTGTGGTGAGTGAGCGTTGCGCTCGAGCCAACGCCGAGGCTCCAGTTCTCAACCGACTCCAGGTAACCGTGAAAGGGAAGCGTATGCGTCATGTACGAGCAGTCCTTGCTACGACGCAGTCAACATGGGGCACCGGCATCTTGCAAGCTTCGATGCTGCAAAGGGCCACGACGGGCAGATGGGTGGGCGACGGTTCGGCCCTACTTCAACAACCCGTGACCAAGGATCCTTGAGTGTCGGGGGACCGGTCAGGAGGCCGGCGCGAAGGCTCCAAACCACCACCCCTCGCCGAGCGCACGGTTCAGACTCAACCCGCCCTCCCGGGATGACCGCCAGCCGGCGTGGCTGCACCGCCGTGCCAGTGACCGTGCGCGGCCACTGCCGGACCTTCGTCCACGCGCCGCACCCCAAGCGACTTTAGGAACGCCCAAGGCGCGACGTTGCCCACCATGACGAAGATCGCATCGACGGCGACATTCGTGGGTCCCCCGCTGGTCGCGGTGAGTTCGACGAGGTTGGGCAGGACGCGGCCGACCTCGGTGGAGAGCGCGAGCGAGAGTTTCCCCAGCTTCGCGAGGCGACGAACCTCTTCGATGTTGCGCCGTTTCCCCCGTTTGAAGTCGGGGCCGCGATACGAAACGGTGACGAGCGTCCCAGGCTGCGCCGCGAGGGCGATCGCGGCCTCCATCGCCACGTCGCCAAGACCGACCACGAGCACCCGCTTCCCGGCGAAGCTTCGCGCGTCGGCGAGTGAGTAGTGCACATGGTTGGCCATCTCTGGCGGGACCTCCACCGCGAGCTTTCTTGGGGTTCCGCGCCGTCCGAACGCGAGGACCACTCGCCGGGCTCGCAGCCCAGCATCTTGCCCAGCCGATGTCCGCGTCGACACCCAGATCGCGCCGTGCTGAGGGTCTTGAACCATGCCGGTGACCCGCGTTTGCTCGTAGACCCGGATGTTCTGTTCCCGAATGATCCGGGTCCATTGCGCGAGCAGCTCCTCCTTGGTGGCCTCCTGCATCCACAACGCGCCCACGGCGGGCACCTCGAGCGGCTGGTCGAACACCAGCTTGCTCCGCGGGAAGCTGCGAATGCTCTCGGCCGTTCCGCCTTGCTCGAGCAGGACGTATCGAAGGCCGTTCTTCTGGGCCTCCAACGCCGCGCTGATCCCCGCCGGCCCGGCCCCCACGATGCACACGTCGTAGGCGTCGGCCGAGGCAGCCGGAGCGCCCTGGAGCGAGGCGAGCACGTTGCGCACCGCGACCGAGCCCTGGTTGATCGCGTTCTTGATCAGCGGCAGCCCCGTAATGTCGCCTGCGAGGTAGACGCCCCGTGCGTCGAGGCTCTGCAGGTTGTCGTCCATGCGCGGCAGGTCACCGATCGGGTCTCCATCGGACATGACCAGCGCTCCCGTGGGGCAGCGCTGCTCGCAAAGCGTGAGCCCACAGCAATCGTTGGGCCGGCTGACCCGGGCCAGGTAGCTCTTCATCTCAAGGACGTCGTACGGGCACGCGTCCACGCAGGCATTGCATCCGATGCACGTGGCGGGATCGATCCGAGGTAGCCGGACCCGAGTCGCGGGCATCACGTCCACGTGAGAGACATCGGTCGCGGTTCGGCGGGACCTCATACGCATGACCCCCACCGCCGCCGCGTAGGTCGCCCCGGCCGCAAGCGCTGCGAGGAAGAGCCACAGAAATGGGGCCAGCGGACTGGGGCCCGTCTCGGGAAGTGGGTTCGAAGACGACGTGACGCGGGCAGCTGCCAACCAGGCCACCGCCCGATCCCCATCCTCGGCGCTCGCGTGAACGTCGAAGCACTGGTTGTAGCGCACGCCCTCCCCCGAAGGTACGCAGGCGCTCGACACATCGTTGAGGTGTCCCGTGTCGTGGCAGGTCTCGCAGGCTGCCGCCTCGACCAGCGAGACGTGCTCGGTCTGCTCGGGGCGGATGATCCCGAAGAGTTCCTCGAGTCGGTCTTTGCGTGCGCTCGTCCAGTAGGTCACCTCGCCGCTGGGGGCAAACGTGACCCCGCGCGCGTCGTGGGGGTCGTGACACGTCACGCAGCTCCATGCGCCCGCCTTGGCAAGCGCGACATGACCCGCGCGTCGTGGGGCGTAGCCCGCGTGGCATCCCACGCACGCGTCCTCCTTCACCGAGAGCGACCCGGTATGGCAGGCGCTGCACTCGACCCCCGCCGCCTGATGCGGCGGCGACAACTCGCGACCCGACAGCAGCGTTGGGTTGAGAAGTCCCAGCCCCAACACACCCAAAACAGCGACGAGTCCGCCCGCAATCGATGCGAGCAACACACCACGAAAACGTCGAACGTCGCTGGTGACCGACGACTTCGGTGCAACCCGAGAGCGCCCCTTGAGCTGGGCCTTGGACGATGAACCGTTCGAACTCATGCCCACCACAGCTCCAGTGCAAACACCATGTGAACCGCGAGGAACGACAGCAGCAGCGCCGTCGTGACCATGTGGGCGGGAAGCCAGACTCGAACGACCCGGGTGAGCCAGATTCGCGCTGGCATGGCCCGAGTCGCCACAGCGCAACGGACCGCCTCCTCGATTCCCGCTTCACCTCCGTTGTGCGAGGGGGGAATCCGCGCCGAGACTTCGCGAAGCAACTTGGCTTCCTCCGCCGCCAGCCCCCGACCACTGAGGACGAGGCTGACCCCCGCGAGCGGCGAGCGCATATACATGCCGAACAGCGGCTGAACGGCGCCCCGAATGCCGGGATCGAGCTCCAAGAGGAGCTGGGGCAAGCGTTCCTTGAGACGCTGGCTCTCCTGCGCAAAGTCCTCGGGGAGCAGGCCTTTGCGCTCCAACCGGGTCAGGGCTTCTGGGATCCGGCGGTAGACGACCATGCCAAAGATCCCCAGGGCGCACGTCAGCCAGAACGTCAGCGCGGTCGCCCCGGCCACGTTGTTGGGGATGCGCATCTGGGTGTGGAGCCCGATCACCCCGCACAGAATCACCGCAGCGCCGGTGTGCACGCTGAGGTAGCGACGCAGCTTCGAGCGCGCCAGAGTGCCGGATCTCTTCGCAGCGGCTGGGCCGCTCTTGCGTCGGCGAAGCCACACCTTTGGGAACCGCTTAGGGATCGCATAACCAGCCACGACGAGCATTCCGACGCCCGCCAACAGACCCGTGACCAGCCCGGCCCCGCCCAGGGTGGAAAGCACGCCGCCGGTGGCCAGCCTCGCCCCAGCGACCACCCCGACGAGGCCCACCGCCCAGGGCCACGCCGAGTTGACCTTCTGCGCTGCCGATCGCTTCGCGCCCCGCTCGACCGCAGAACCCAACAGCGTCACCACATCTCGGAAGTCGGTCGTAGGATCGACCCGAAGCAAAGCCTCCGTCGGACACGCCGAGACGCAGGCGGGCTCCTCGTACTCCCGACACTGTTCACATTTGACCGCGAGCGTGGCAGGAGCTTCGGCCGGCCTCTGGCCTGGCATGGCCGACAGACTCGCGGCAACCGGGAGCCCCTTGGGGCGCGGGGCCATCTGAATGTTGTCCCAGGGACACGCCTTCGCGCAGTTGGAGCAGCCCGTACACAACTCGTCGCGAATGTAGATCTCACCGTCGCGGTCGCGACCGATCGCCGCGGTCGGACAATCGACCATACAGATCGGGTTGCGACAGTGCTGACAGGAGTTGGGCAGCATCAGGTTGCGAGCGCCCTCATCGCGGCCCGCGATCTGCAGCTTGACCAACGACTTGTCTCCGCGGCGAACGATCCGAGCCACGCCGTGCACGTTGCTGCAGGTCCAGGTGCAGTGACCGCAACGCACGCAAAGGTCCTGGTCGATCGTCAGCAGAGAACTCGCCATCTGCAGCTGATAAAGGTCCTCGAACACGTGCCGGGTGCTGTTGGCGTCGTCCACCACCGCCCCGCTCACGATGCTCTTTTGCGCGTCTCGTCGCTCGAGGTTGGTGCGCTGCATCTGCCGAAGGAGGGGACCGTGGCTGTCCGCAAGCGTCCGAAACACCCGCGAAGAGATCGAGAGCACCCTGCACTCCCCCTGCGCCACCGCGGCTCGCTTGCGCGGCCGCTTGGCCATCACGTCGTTCTCGCCGAAGAAGTCGCCCTTGGTGAGGTACGCCGCGATTCGGGTGTCGTCCCCGCTCTTCTCCTGGAGCTGGACCGTGCCCTCGAGGATGATGAACATCGCAGGCGAGTCATCCCCGACCCGGAAGATGTGTTCCGAGCGGCGGAACTCGAGGTGTTTGGAGCCGTCCACCGCCATCGCGAAGTCGGCCTCGGGGAGCTCGCTAAAGAATGCAGATCCGCGAAGGATGTCGTGGGTCGCATTGCGCTGCAGCGAGCGGCCAAGCCGCTCGAGCTCGGTGGGCTCGTTGCCGGTCGCCCGACTGATCGACGCGGCGCGGCGGAACAGCGGCCCGGGGATCGACGCATAGACCACGGCCCCCACAGCGCGGGCCTGCAGCCGCCTGGAGTGACCCAGCAAGGCCTCCTCCCCGAAGGTCGAGAACGGCTCGGCCACCCGGATGAGCCGCGGTCGGTCGTGGCCGCGAGGCGTCGCGTACAGGTCGATGCGCCCCAGGATGATCAGCCCCACGGAGTCGCTGGGGTCTCCCAAGTCGTAGAGGACCTCGCCGTCCAGGGCGTGGATCATCTTGCCCGCGTTTTGGATCCGGCCCTTCGCGGAGTCGGTGAGGTCCGCGAGCAAGGGTGCGTTGAAGACCCGCGCGTCGAAAGGATGTTCGTTCATCAGATGCTTCCCTCGACGCGGTTGAGCTCGACGATTTCGAGTCGCTCGAGGACCTTTTCGGTGAGCAGCGGGCCATCGGGTCGTTCGCCCTGGGCGTCCATGTGCAGCTCATAGGCCGCAAACGCCTTGAGCAAGAACGGCGGAAAGCCGCGGAAAAGCAGACGCCCCTCGACCTTGAACGGTCCTTGGTGCTCGCCTTCGACCGGGATCACGTAGGTGTAGCGAACCGGGGTGTCGGGTGCGATCGACCGGGTGTCAATGATCGCGTCGGGGCCTCGAAGGACACCCCGCTCCGCGTCGAGCGATCCGACCGGGAAGTACACCTCAATGAATTTGTTGTGCCCGGTGAGGTTCGATCCGCACGCACCGGTGTCGATGTCGTAATCGCCGTCCTCGTAGCGATCGGCGTGATGCCCGTCTTGAAACAGCCGGGGCTGGCAGCGCCCCTCGTCGTCGATCTTACCGCGACAGCTGACACACCGCAGAAAGCCGTTCTGGAGGTTGATCAGCCCGCGGCCGCGAAACTCCGTGCCGCCCTGCGCCGGGTTTGGATCCCACTGCGGGTGGTCCGGGCCGTCGGAGACGTTCGCTCCGAACAGCCCCAGCGGCTGCCCCGCGTCGTCGGTGTTGTCGTCGCTCGTCGTCACGCGATCGAAGACCTTGTCGTGGAGGTCTTCATCGTCGCGCTCGAGCTTCCCCACCTCGTAGACCAGCGCCCCCTTCGCGTCGCTCACGCGCAGGTGAACCCAGATCTCACGCTCTTGCGAGAAGCCGGCCGGGATCCGGTGCCCCGCGCCGATGTTCTCGATCACGATCGGGATCTCGACCTCCTTGGCGCTTCGCTTGCCCGGCTCGAGCGAGAACCGAAACGCGCTCCCCAGCAGGAGGTCTCGGCGGGCCTCGAGCCCCAACGGAGTGCCGGAGATATCGACAGCCTTCTCCTCGAGAAACTCCTCGGAGAAATGAGGCGTGAGCGGAGTGTCAACGCTGGAGAAGTAGTGAGAGACGATCGTGCTGGGCTCCGAACGGTTCGCGACGCCTCCGGTTGGAAACACACCTGGCGCCCGCGAGGAGAAGTGCATGTCGTCGGGGCACGCGCGCTGGAGCGCTGAGTCGCCGTCCTGTGCATCCCCATCCCCCGCTCCGGGCTCGCACACCCCGGGGAACAGCGACATGTGGCAGTCCTGGCACGAGTGCACAGGCTCCTTCGCCTTGCGCCGAGCGTCCGACCATACGACCCACTCGCTGTAGGCGTTGCGCAGCCGCTTGAAATGCTCGCCCTTTTCGACCCCGATCGAGTCGGTGCCGAACAGCCGCACGTCGTGGCACGAACCGCAGAATTCGCTGCTCTTTCGATACTCACGCACGCTCTGCGGCGTGCTCGCATGCGGCATTCCGTTCTCGCCCGTCTCGCCGAGGAAGGCGTCTCGGTCGAGCACGTAGCCGGAGTTTGCGATGCCGTGATCGCCCGGCGCCTCGGGCCGCATCGAGAACGTCTTGTCGGCCAAAAAGGAGCGCCAAGCGTCGTTCCCCGAGTAGCGCCCTTCCTTGACGTCGAGGGCATTCACACCGCGTTGGACCTGATGACAAAACGCGCAGTCGATGCCTTCGAGCTGGTTGTCTTTCAGCATGCTCGCCAGCGGTTGACTGCGCTTGGACGACGCGCTGGTCGCATCCCACGGGGCCACCTGCGGCCCCAAGTTCGTCAGCGGACTGTGGCAGTTGATGCACCAACCCTCTCCCCCCGCGCCCGTGATCGCGCGGCCGCTCCCGGGCACCGTGCAGGCATGCTCGACATCGGCAAACCGAAGGACGCCAGAGCCGTGCTTGCACCGATCGCTGCGTCCGACCTGCTCCTCAATGAGCATCTCGAGCGCCTGAAAGAGCGGGCTGCGGGCGGCCTGCCCCATGATGGAGCGCTTCCACTCGAGCGTCTGCCGTGGGTGGCACGCGCTGCAATCCGAGGGCCGGGTGTGCTCCGCGGTGAGGGCACGCGTGGGTCGCAGCGTGCCTTCTGGTGCGGCGCCCGCTTCGAGCAACCCGCTGCCAAACCATGCCGCAGGGGCCAAGACAGCCACCATCAGCGTGCTCGCGACCCAGCGAAACCGCGGCCGCTTGGCTGTCGCTGCGGGTGCCGGCGGCGTGGGCGTGGGCGTGGGCGTGGGCGCAGGCGTCGCGGCCGGGATGCCATGCATGACCAGCGGCATCATCTTGGCCACCGCATCACGCCGAAGGACCGCGTCGGTGTAGTCGTCCTCCCCTTCGGAACCGGAGAACACCGTCCGCGAAGCCTCGGGAACCGACGTGAACCCATCGAGCGTCGTGATGATCGCTTCGAGCGACGCTGGGCGGTCACGCGGCCTTGTGCTGATCATCGAGAGCACGAACGAGTGCAGGCCCGCGGGCATCTCCTCCGCAATCGCGGACGGCATGGGAGAAGGCTCGTCCTCGCGACGCAGCTGCATCGGCCTGGAAAACGGCTCCTCCGCGGTCAGCAGGCGATAGAGCAGTCGCCCCAGTGCGTACTGATCGGCGGTGACCGAAGGTTGGGATGCAGGGGTCCCGAACGGTCGCCACAGCCCTTGCGACACCGGCCAATGGGGATGCGCATCCACGAGACGTCGGACGCCTCCGCTTTCGGCGATCACCAGCGATACGCGCTCGTCGGGGCCCGACCACGCGAGTGTTTCCGGCTCGATCGGGCCGACTCGGACCTTACGCTCGGCGCCTGCAGCGAGGCCGCGCGCCAAGGCGTTCACCTGCGCACAGGCTCTTCTCCATGGGGTCGGCTCCTGCGGAAATGAATCCGCGAGCTTCGGACCGAGGCGACGCTCCACGGTGGCGTGCGTTCCGGCGCTCGGGATTTTCTCTCGAAACCCACCGACGTTCACCGAACTGAGCCACAACAGCCACTGACGCGTCGTGTCGTCGGGGAGGGACCAAATCTCGCGGCCTTCCTCGTCGACGACAACCTGTGCCCGACCGACGGCCAACACCTTTCCGGCTCCCACGCGGGGAGTCTCACCCCCGACCCCCCCAGCGGGCAAGTCGCAGAGCCGCCCAACCGGTCTGTGGAATGTGTCCGGGATTGCGGACACTTTCCACAGGCCGGCGAGAACGACACCGCCCAGGCAGAAAGGCTACCGGGCCGCCGGAGCGTCCTCGCGCCGGCCATCCGCGTGCACTGCAAACCGCCCCTGCTCGCGATCGTGCACGGGTGCATCGCTCTTCCAAGGCCAGCCCCCGAACTGCGTGCGCCGATAGTCCGCGAACGCCTGCTCGATCTCCTCGCGGGTGTTCATCACGAACGGTCCGTGCTGCGCCACGGGCTCACCGATCGGTCGGCCTTGCAGCAGCAAGATCTCCGCCGGAATGTCCCCGGTGTTGTGGAGCACCAACGGCGCGTCCGACTGCACAAGCGCCGCTGTGTTCCCATCGAGCGCCCCCTGCCCCACGGCCAGACGCTGACCGCGATGGAAGTAGATCATCCGGTGCGCTTCTTTGGGTGCGGGCGGCAGGGTCGCGTGTGCTCCGGGCTGCATCTCCAGCGTCCAGATCGCAACCGCGGAGTCCGGCTGCGCGGCCCAAGAGTGTTTCGGAGGCGCAGGAGCGGCGTGCCCCTCGAGACTGCCAGCGTTGATCGTCACGAGCGTCTCTCGGCCGTCTTGGTCCCGAAGGGTCACCTTCGGAATCTCAGAGGACCACAGCATCTTGAACGCGGGCTCGACCATCTTGTTCTTGGCGGGGAGGTTGAGCCAGAGCTGGAACAGCTCCGCGGTGTTGCCCGACTCGCGGTCGAGCAGCGGGAACATCTCGGAGTGCACGATGCCGCTGCCGGCGGTCATCCACTGACAGTCGCCCCCACCGAAACGCGCGGTGGCGCCCAGCGAATCGGCGTGGTCGAGCAGCCCCCGACGCGCAACCGTGACGGTTTCGAAGCCGCGATGGGGATGCCGCGGGAAGCCCGGGACGACGTCGCCGTGATACATGCGCCAGCCCTCGCGCACCTCGAAGTCGCTGCCGATGCTGCGCCCCTTGAGCAGCGCGGGGTCTGGGCCCATCGACGCCTCGCCCTTCGGGTACGCGTCGAGGTGGTAGGCGCAGAAGAGGAACGGGTCCAGCGTGGGCCACGGAAACCCGAGGGGTACGGACTCCAGAATCATGCGAACGAGTGTAGGAACGCTCCGTCGCCGCGCACCCCCCAAGCGCTGGAACGGTCTACCCCGCGCCGTGCAACGACCGTGCAAACCGAGGCTGCGAGGAACGCGCCTGCGTGCCAGATCTCTTGGCGGGACGGCGAAGCAGGGGCATACTGGGCGCGGGGAAACCTACTGGGAAGTCGATGACTGTTCGCGCGTACTCAACCTGCTTGCTCCTGTCCCTCGCACTGCCGATGGGCTGCGGGGTCGACGACGCCGCGCCTGCAGCTGAGGCGGACACAGAGGCCGCGACCACCGATGCGCAGGGATCGCAAGACACCCAAACCGAGACCTCGGACGAGAGCTCGGGCGGAACTGCCGCTGGGCCGAGCTACTACGAGGATGTCCGCCCGCTGTTGGCTCAGCACTGCGTCTCCTGCCACACCGATGGCTCGATCGCCCCGTTCCGCCTGGACACCTACGAAGACGCCGCCGGCCTCGCCCCCGCGATCAAGGCAGTGGTCGAGGCCCGCACCATGCCGCCGTTCGGGGTCCGTGCGGACGGCAGCTGCCAGGACTTCGATGAGCCTCGCTGGTTGACCGACGAGCAGGTCGCGACAATCTCCGCCTGGGCCGACACCGGCATGGCGGCGGGCGACGACACGATCGCAGCCCCCGAGCCTCCCACGCTCCCGACGCTCGAAGGCGAGACCGAGCTGGTGGAGATCCCCAACTACGAGCCAGGGACCCAAGAAGACCTGGGCTTCGCGCTCGACGACTACCGCTGCTTTCCGATCGAGCTGGGGCTCGAGCAGGACCGCTACCTCGTGGGCTACGACGTGCTCCCGGACAACGAAGAGCTCGTCCACCACGTGCTGGGCTTCCGCGTGAACCCGGCCTTCCTCAACAACGCCGACGCGATCAGCGTCCTTGAAGGCCTCGACGACGAACCCGGCTGGCCCTGCTATGGCGCCGCGGGCGACGGAATCTTGCCGCAGGGTGTGCCGGTCACGTGGGCCCCGGGCCAAGGGGCGCTCAACTACCCCGAAGGCGTGGGCGTCCGCTTCACCCCGGGCGATCTGATGGTGGTGCAGATGCACTACAACCTGCTCGATGAGGGCGGCGGCATCGATGCCTCGAAGGTCCGCCTGAAGTGGGCCGACGAGGTCGAAAAAGAGGGTTTCCAAGTCCTGTGGGACCCCTTCCTGTTCGGCTCCTTCGGCGGTGGCGGCGAGACGCTCGAGCCCGGCATGGACAGCGTGAAGTACAACTGGGATGCGACGTTCGCAGAGATGTTCGCCTTCGACGGCTACGACTTCGAGTCGATCGATGTGCTTGGCGTCTTGCCCCACATGCACGACCACGGCCGCAAGATGGCGATCGAGATCGAACGCGCGGACGGCATGGAATGCGCGGCCGACGTGGACCGCTACGACTACAACTGGCAGCGCACGTACTTCTACGAAGAGCCGCTGACGGTCAACGATGTCGACCGCTTGCACGTGGAGTGCGACTTCGACACCAGCAATGAAACGCAGCCGCTACAAGCTGGCTTCGGGACCCAAGACGAGATGTGCTTGGTCGGGTTCTTCTTCACGCAGAGCGAGTAGCGGGACATGCCATCGCTCCATCACGCGGCGCGGCGCTTGAGCCTCGTGATGGCGCTGGCCTGTGGCTGCGCGGGAGCCGGGCCCGCACCCGAGCAGATCCCAACGAAGCCCACCGCATCGATGGACAAGCCGCCCACCCGCGAAATACCAGCTGCTCCACCGAACGAGGTGGAGGCCGAAGCCCTTCGCTGTGATGGCGCTGCGCTGATGGCTCGCGGAGCGGATGCGCTCGCGGCCCTCGACCTCGACACGTCCCCGCCGAGCGCTGCGCTGCTGGCAAGGTGGGAGCAGGCTCGCGCCTTCGACGGGGACGGTCGCCTTGTGGCCGCAAGCGTCGACGACATGCTGCCGCGCTTCGCTGCCGCGCTCGGCATGGCTCCGCCTTCTTGGTGGGTGGACACCCTCAGGTCGGCCCGCAGGGTGGACGATGCGACGGCGTACGATCTGGGACTCACCCAGGAAGGCGACCGACGAGGAGCGCTTCGGGCCGGACCCGGAGGCGTGCGGGTCCGAGCGGGCCAGCCGCTCGTCGAGTCCGGCGGCATGTTGGCCTACGATCTCTCGATGGGCCGCGTCGCGCTGGGTCCGATACCGAGCAATCCGGGGACCGCGATCGAAGTCACGAGGGCCCGAGCCGGCAGCACCCTGTACGTCGCGCTGTTCGAGCCGGCCTCCGGCGGGGTTCGCTTTCCACTGCGCGCGGTGGGGAGCGATGGCCAGGAGCTGTGGAGCACGGAGGTTTGTGCCGCCGACCGCAAGGCGCTAGGCGGGCTCGGCTCCATGATCGTGGAGTCGGTCGTGCTCGAAGATCCCCCGGTCAACCCCCGCGTGAAGGCGAACTCCAACCCGCGAGCGCTCGTCGTCTTCACGGCGGAGAGCCACGGCGTCACGGTCGAGGCCTTCGAGCTCAAGACCGGAGTCCGCACGCTGGCGTGGAGCTCAGACCTCTGGTCTTGGCGGGGGTGACGAGTCAGCCGCCGGGGCCGATGGCTTTTTGGCCCTTCGACTTCCCGTAGTAGTAGACGGCCGCGGCAGGAAAGCCGAACAAGAACAACAGGGGCCACGTCGCTGCGAACACCGTGATCGCCGCGCCAGTCCCGGCGCCCGCGGCGATGCCCACCGCCGCCGCGGATCCGGTGTTGGTCCGGTTCTTCTTGGCCACGGCATACGCTCCGCCCGCTGCGGCGATGGAAATCAACGCGGTCAACAACATCGTCCCTGAACTATACCTCCGATCCCGCCGCGGTCGCTTCTCGCGCGGTCCGGCCGGGAGGAGCCTGACCACAGAGGCCACCAGGCCTGCCGTTCCGAGAGGGCCCGCAGGGTCTCGCCATCATCGATGAGCCGGGCCGGTGCCGGGTCCCCGCCGACGCGGCACTCCAGGCGAAACGACGCGCGCGCGGCGGCAGCACGACCCGTTCACGGGCGGGCCACGACCCGTTCACGGGCGGGCGTTCAAGCTCCGCCCACGGGTTCACGCCCGAGCGACGGTGATCGCGACCGCTTTGCTCGCCGGCGTGTTGCTCACCGCTGCCACGTGCTCCAGCGGAACCAGCACGTTGGCCTCGGGAAAGTACGCCGCCGCGTTGCCCCGGGGGATGTCGTAGGCCACCGCGATGAAGTTCTCGGCGGCGCGCGTGCGACCTTCGTGGTGACTGGTGATCGTGACGCTGTCCCCCACGTGGATCTTCCGCTCCGCCAGATCCTCGGCGTGCATCAGAATCACGCGGCGGTGGCCGTACACGCCCCGGTACCGGTCATCCTCGCCGTAGACGACGGTGTTGAACTGGTCATGGGTCCGAATGGTGGAGAGCCAGAGCCGACCGTCTTCAAGGGACATGTCGGGAATCGGGTGCACGAACAGGTGCGCCTTGCCAGACTCCGTCGTGAACGTGCCCTCGCGCGGACCGTTGGGCAGGGAGAACCCTCCGGGCTCTCGCACCCGAGCGTTGTAGTCGTCAAAGCCGGGGATCACCGCCTCGATCTTCTCCCGAATCGCGTCGTAGTCGGCCGCCAGCGCTCGCCACGGGACCGCGTGCTCTTTGCCGAGTGCGGCTTCGGCCAGTCGCCCCACGATCTCCGGCTCCGAGATCAGATGCGCAGAACTGGGTGCAAGCGTGCCGACCGAGCGGTGCACAATGCCCATCGAGTTCTCGACGGTGACGAAGCGCGTCTTGCCCTGGTGCTCGTCGTGCTCGCTGCGTCCCAGGCACGGCAGAATCATCGCGGTCGACCCCGGCACCAGGTGGCTGCGGTTGAGCTTCGTGCTGACATGCACCGTCAACTTGCAGCGCTGCAGCGCCGCCCCGGTCACGAGCGTGTCGGGCGTGGCCGAGACAAAGTTACCCCCCATCGCAAAGAACACGTCCACCTCGCCCGCCGCCATCGCATGAATCGCCTCGACCACGTCGAAGCCGGTCTCGCGCGGCAACGTGACGCCGAACACCTCTTCCATGCGCGCGCCCCAGGCCGGGAACTTCTCCCAGATGCCCACGGTGCGGTCGCCCTGGACATTGCTGTGACCGCGCACCGGACACAGGCCCGCGCCCGGACGGCCGATGTGGCCGCCCAAGAGCAGCAGGTTGGCGATCATCTGCACGTTGCCCACGCCATGGCGGTGCTGCGTGATGCCCATCGCCCAGCATGCGATCACGCCCTTGGCTGCAGCATGCTGCTTGGCCAAGGCCTCAAGCTCCACGCGCGAGATGCCGCTCCGCTCGACAATCTCCTCCCACGACGTGGCCGCCAGGTCTTCGAGCAGCGCATCCAGCCCGTGGGTCTTCGCATCCAGAAACTCGCGGTCAAACGCGGTTCCGGGCGTGGCTTCTTCGAGGGCCAGCAGCGCCTTCATCAAGCCTTTGAGCAGCGCGATGTCGCCGCCCAGCTTCACGCGCAAATAGGTGTCCGCCAGCGCGACCCCCTTGCCCAACATGTCGCCGACCATCTGCGGGTGCTTGAAGCGCACCAGGCCCGCTTCGCGCAGCGGATTGACCGCCACGATCTTCGCCCCTGCAAGCTTGGCTTCGCGAAGCGCCGAGAGCATGCGCGGATGGTTGGTGCCGGGGTTCTGACCGATCACGTAGATCAGGGAGGCCTTGGTGAAGTCCTCCAGCGTGACGGTGCCCTTGCCGATCCCGATCGACCCGTCCAACCCGGCGCCGCTGCTCTCGTGGCACATGTTGGAGCAGTCCGGCAGGTTGTTGCAGCCGAAGCTGCGCACGAAGAGCTGGTACAAGAACGCCGCTTCGTTGCTCGTCCGTCCCGAGGTGTAGAACACCGCGCGCTTGGGATTGGAGACCGCGCGCAGCGAATCCCCGATCTGCGAGAACGCATCGTCCCACGAGATCGGGGTGTAGTGAGTCGCCCCGGGGCGGAGGATCATCGGCTGCGTGATACGCCCCTGCGCGTTGAGCCACAGGTCACTGCGCTGCGCGAGGTCCCGCACCGCATAGCGGGCGAAGAACCCCGGGTCGACGCGGCGTGTCGTGGCTTCGTCGGCCACCGCCCGGGCGCCGTTCTCACAAAACTCGACCACCGCCCGGTCCTTCGGGTCTGGCCACGCGCACGAAGGGCAGTCGAAGCCTCCCTCCTGGTTGACCTTGAGCAAGGCCTTGGTGCCCCGCACGATGCCCGCTTGCCGAAGCGCGTAGCCTAGACTGCTCGTCACCGCCGGAATGCCCGCCGCGGAGTCGGCGGGAGGCCCCGTGCGCAGCGTGCCCTGCTCGGGGGGCGTCAGCGCCTCGGTCGGGCCGTCGTCGTCAGCGCTGCGAGACTCGTCCCAGGAGCGGTCCATCGGGCCGAGGATGCCCGTGACGCTCGGTCCGAGGCAAGCCGGCCCAGGACGGGGCTGCTCAAAGCTCCCCCGTCCTCGGCTCGCAGCACCGCATCCGTTGCTGTGGATGACTGCCGCTGCTAGGCCTGACCCGATGGCCGACTCCCCGCTGAAGCGACTCCCGACGGGCTTTCGCAAACGCACGCTCGAAGGCGCGAAGCTGGCGGGCAAACTCGGCACCAGCTATCTGCGCCGCGCGATCAGCAAGAACACGCGGGAAGAGGACTCCGACGCGGCGATGGCCAACGCCAAGGAGTTGGTCGAGAAGCTCGGCTCTCTCAAGGGCTTGGTGATGAAGCTGGGCCAGATCGCCAGTTATATGCCCGGCGCCTTTCCGCCCGAGGCGCAGCGGGTCCTCGCCGAGCTGCAGTCGAACACAACGCCGATGGACTGGGACGCGGTGTCCAGTGCCGTGGAGACCGAACTCGGCGGCTCGGTCGATGACCGCTTCGATGCCTTCGACCGCGAACCCTTCGCGGCGGCGTCCATCGGCCAGGTGCATCGGGCCCAGCTGGGGACCCAGGCTGTCGCGGTCAAGGTTCAATACCCCGGCATCGAAGACGTGCTGCGCAGCGACCTCAAGAAAGCGGACATCCTGGCGCGGCTGGCCACCTTCGGCACCGCCTTCGACGGCAAAGGGCTGGCGCGCGAGCTGTCCGAGCGCGTGCTCGAAGAGTGTGACTACCGCCAAGAGGCACTCAACCAGGTGGCGTTTGCCAAGCTGTTTGGCGGAATCGAGGGCGCCCACGTCCCGAACGTGATCGCGACCCACAGCACCCACCGCGTCTTGACGACCGAGTTGGTCGACGCCGCCCGCTTCCAGCGGTTCTGTGATGACGCCACCCAAGAGGCCCGCGACCGCGCGGGCGCGATCATCTTTCGCACCTGCTTCGAGTCGATCTTTCAACACGCCATCTACAACGCCGACCCCCACCCGGGGAACTACCTCATGCACGAGGGCGGCGAGGTCACCTTCCTCGACTTCGGCTGCATTCGCGAGTTCGACCCGCACATGATCACCGCGTGGAAGGAGACCGCCGTCGCGATCATCGACGGCAACCAGCGGGCGTTTCGCGACGGCTTCGTGCGCATGGGCATGGTCCCGGACGCGGACAACTTCGACTGGGACCACCAGTACAAGGTGATGCAGTACATCTATCGCCCCTACACTCAGCCTTCGTTTCGCTACACCACCGAGTACGTCGAGCAGAGCTACGACCTGCTGATCTTCAGCAACCCCAACCGCAACCGCAGCGGCATGCCCCCCCAGTGGCTGTTCCTCAACCGCCTGCAGTGGGGCCTCAACGCCATCTTGGCCCAGCTTGGCGCCCTGGCCCCGTGGGGCGACATCTGGCGCGAGCAGATCACCGCGCCGCTGAAGCCGGTGCTGGTCGAGCGGGTTCGCGAGGCCCGATAGCCACCACCGGCGACCGCGCCTACCCTCTCCCTTCATGGCGGAACACAAGGGTCTCCCGATGCTGGCCTTCGCGACCCAGGCGAAGTTCCGAACTTGGCTTCGCCGCGACCACCGGCAGGACGAGGGGGTGTGGGTGATGTTCGCGAAGAAGAACTCCGGCGCGACGACCACCTCGTATGAGAAGGCGCGCGAGGAAGCGATCGCGTGGGGTTGGATCGATGGCCTCATCAACGCGTACGACCAGACCTACTACCTGCTGCGGTTCACGCCTCGGCGGGCGCGCAGCAAGTGGTCCCTGATCAACCGGGAGATCGCAGAGGCACTCATCGATGCCGGAGCCATGCATCCCTCCGGACTCGCCCAGGTTGAAGCTGCACAGAAGGATGGACGCTGGGAGCGAGCCTATCCGCCGGCGTCGAAGATGACGGTCCACCCCGCGTTGGACCAGGCACTCGCAGGCTCGGAGTCGGCCCGTTCCGCGTTCGAGGCACTCGACGGTGCGAACCGCTTCTCGGTCTTGTTTGGGGTCTGGGATGCAGCCACCGACACGACGAGAGCCCGGCGCGTGAAGAAGTACATCGAGATGCTCGAGCGCGGCGAAACCCCGCACCCGCCGACCCAGAAGGCCAGCAGCAAGAATGCGAAGGCCTGAGCAATCGCGCAGGTCCGGGGCCGGCAAACCTGCTATGTCCTCGCCCATGCAACGGCCTCTGCTCTCGGACTCTGCGTACTCGGAACAAACCGCAACCCAGGTTGCGAACTTTCACCGCGACGTCGTCGACGAGGTGGCCAAGGCGGTCAAGCACGACAAGGTCGTCGTGGTGGGCATGGCTCAAAACCCCTTCGTCAAGAAGGCTCGCAACGCCCTGAGCGCGGCCGAGGTCCAGTTCACCTACCTCGAGTACGGCAGCTACTTGTCGCAATGGAAGCCTCGGTTGGCGATCAAGATGTGGAGCGGCTGGTCCACCTTTCCCCAGGTTTTCGTGCGTGGCACCCTCCTTGGCGGCTTTACCGATCTCGAAAAGGCGCTCGCCGACGGCACTCTGAAGGCGCAACTCGAGGAAGGATGAGGTCTCGGCCCCCGCGTCTTGCTAAACTCGTCGCGTGATGGGGTGGGTGCGGAGCGGCTGCGTCGGTGCATGCGCGCTATGGATGGGATGTGCGGGCTCGGCGGACCCTGCGGGTCCCTCGATCACGACCGTGCAGGCCCCCGCATCCGGCGATGATGGGGACAACACCTCAGACGGTCCGCTGACCACCGGCATCAACCCCCCAGACGACACCACGACGAGCGCCGGCCACGGGACGACCGGCGGCGACGACGACGACGACGACGGCTCCACCTCGAGCACGCAAGAGGAGTCCTCGGAAGGTGGCGCCTCCTCCACGACGGACACCGGCGCGGAGACGTTCCCGTGCGACGCCCCCACCACGTGCAACAGCGCTGCCGGTCTGGGCGGCGTGGCGGGCGACACCACCGTACCCTCCTTGAACGAGGCCGGCAGCGAGCCGGTCTGGCTGCAGGTCGAGGTCAGCGAAAACGACAGCGGGGTCTTCGCGCAGGCGATGAGCGTGACCCTGGAGCTCGACAGCCTGGGCGGGGACTGGGACATCCGCGCCTACCTCGGAGACCCCGGCGACTCCAACGGATGCGGCGGGACCGAGGCGTCCTCCGAGACGACGGGCGCTGACTCCGTCCGCTTCGATTGGGGGGAAAGCGGGACGTTCGCCAACAACGTCGACGACGACGCGTTCGTGGCCGTGGAGATCTTCCCCAAGGCGGGCGAATGCACAGTCGGCTCCAGCTGGGCCCTCACCGTGACCGGGAACGGCTGAGACGAGCCCCAAACCTCACGCGATTTCGCCGATTCCATTCGCGGCAGGGCTTGACGTCACTGCCCCCTCGCACGACGCTCCCCGTGCTTTGGCCACGCTCGAGTGCAAAGCGTCCGAGGGACGTATCGTGGTGTACGTCGGTGATCACGCCGACGCAGACCCATCAAAGACGCTTGCGAAGGCGATGACCGACGCGCGAGCGTTTGGCATCGAGCTGGGGGAGAAGGGCACGTTCGGTGTGCGACTCGTTCCCGAGGACGAGCTCGCGAGCGTTGCCGATGTCCTGCACTCCGCCTTCGCGTTCCCCCTGGACGTCGCCGGTCCGGTTCACCTCGGAACGAAGCTCGGCGACTCCCAAGGCAGCTGGTCCGTCGAAGACGGCGCCTACTGGGGCGCGCTGTATGAAGTGTTCCCCGACTGTGAAGAGAGCGTGGGTGCGCAGTACGTGCTGGTGCTGGCCAAGGAACAGGCCCTTCCGCAACCTCGCTGGCCGTCGATGCCGCACCTGACCGATGCTGCACGCACCCCGGGCGGCGCACCGTTTCCCGATGCGCTGGCACTGCCCGGTGATGCGCTCGACGATGCAGCCCTGCCTGACCTGCGCGCGCTGTTCGGTACCGCGGGTGGGGGCGGCAGCAAGGCAGCGAGCAAGGGCGAGAAGAAGACCTCCGGCGCCGTCGCATCTCGCTTGTTCGCCGCGATTGCGGGACTGGGCGACGACGACGACGACGACGGCGACGACGAGCACGGCGACAGCGGCGCGCCAACGGGGAAGGACCCCTTCGTGGCCTTCATCGAGAACTTGGTCGCCACCGAGCAGATTGAGTTGGTCGAGGGCGCCTCGCCGCGCAAGCTGGCCGAGCGCCTTGAGCTTGCGCTCGAGCGCGACCCCATGATGTTCCGGCGCCCCGGGGACTGGTTCTTCGAGCAAGCCGAGGTCGACGAGCTGTTCGCCTCGGACGAGGACCTCATGGTCGGCATCCAAACCGCCCTGGGTCGCTGAGTACGCGGATCGGTTCCAGGATCGCCCCGACAAATCGGCCCAAGCCGACACGGCGAACGTTCACCCGCCGCGTTACGGAGGGATCGTGATGAAGTCTGCTCTGGTGTGCACCTGTGCCTTCGCCTCGATCGCTCTTTCGGGATGCAAGGCCGCGCCCCCGCCGCAGTCCCCTCCCGTGACCGCGCAGGCCCCTGAGCCTGAACCCGAGCCCGAGCCCGAGCCGAAGCCGCCCCCGAAGGTCCCCGAGGATGCGATCGCGGTCGGCACCTTCAATGTGGAGTGGGCCTTCGACGACGTCGACAAGCGGCCCAAGCAGGCCCGCCCGCACCAGCCTCAGACGGCCGAAGACTGGAACTGGAAGCGCGACAGCATCGCAAAGATCCTGATCGCCGAAGAGCTGGATGTGGTCACGCTGACCGAGATCGGCGGAGAACGAGAGGCGATGGAGGTGGCGGATGCGGTGCTCGCCGGGGGTGGATACCGCTACGACGTCGCGTGCCTACCCACGCGCGACAAGGCCACCGGGAAACATGTCGCGGTCCTGTCCCGTTTTTCGATGACGGATGCCCGCCGCCTTGCCACCTCGATCGACAAGCAGCTCGCCGTCGACATCGAGCTGCCCTCGGGCGACACGGTGGTGCTCGTCGCCCTGCACCTGCACGAATCGCAGCAGCCCGCCTACGCCTCCAAGCGCCGCAAGGCCGCCCGGGCGCTGCGACGCGAGCTCTCGCGTTCGGTCGGGGAGAGACCCCTGTTGGTGATGGGCACGTTCGGGTCCCTGTCTCACCCCTACGACGACGACTACGCGCGGCGGACCCCGGGAATTCTCTCTGGGCGCGACAACAAGGCAGATGAGGACGACTGCACCGACTCCGCCGCCGACACCGGCCGCACCACCACCGCAGGTACGCCGAGCGACCACATCATCTCGTGCGGGCTCGAGCTACGCCGTGCGACGACCTCTGCGGAGAGCGACGTCGTGCGGGAACTCGAAGACCCCGCCGACTCTCCATGGCCATCGATCCCGATTGAGCAAGCTCCCTACCGAGACGTCAGCGACCACTACTTGGTGTGGGCCGAGATCGCGATGCCCAAACCCGAAGCACCAGCGCAGGCGGACGAGACCGTTTTGTAGGCTGCGCGGGCCGGGTCACGTCTCTTCTTCGCTCGGGGCGCCCTGCGGCGCCGAGAGCTGCTGGAGTTCGACCCGAACCGAGAGCCGCTCGTTCTTGCCCCCCTTGTAGAGGGTGCCGGAGGTGGGCGTGGCGTCGCGGTAGTTTCGACCCGAAGCGACACAGACGTGGTCGAGGCCCGCCAAGCAACCGTTGGTGGGGTCGTAGCCCCGCCAGCCGACCCACGGCAGGTACACCTCGGCCCACGCGTGCGAAGCCTCGGACTGGAGCTGGTTGTCGTAGTCGGTTCCGGTGTGGATGTAACCAACGCGGTAACGAGCGGGGACGCCCAACAGGCGCGCCAAGCAGATGAACAGGTTTGCGAAGTCCTGGCAGACGCCGCGGCGACTGACGTAGACCTCGAACGGTGTGGTCTCGATGTTCGTGGCCCCCTGGACGTAGGCGAAGTCGCGCCGGATCGATTCGTTGATGTCGCGAAACGTCTCCACGACGTCGTAATCCTGCCGGTCCGCGAAGCTCATCGCGAACCGCGACAGCTCCCGAAGCTGGGACTCGGGGAGCTCGGTGGGAAGCAGAAACGGCGTCATCATCTGACGCTGCCACGGCATCCAGACCATCGGCAGCGTGGTGCGCTTGCGTGGCGTCGGGATCTCGGGCCGACGGACCTCGACGATACTGGTCGAGAGCACATGGAGGCGATCGTAGGGCGCCTCGATCCACACCTTCGTGGTGCGGTTGCCAAACACGTCATCGAACACCCGTGACTCGTGTTCGGCGGAGATCTCCAGCTTGGACTCCACCAGGTGCTGGTCCAGCGAGTGCTGAGGCTCAAGGCGCAGCATGTGGGTGCTGCGCTCCACCGGTTCTTCGTACTCGTAGATCGTCTCGTGCAGCACACGATAGCGGCGCACGGTCTCTCCACTGTCAGCCGCGGGATTGGTGCCGTTGGCGGCGTGTTGCGTCTGCGTGGAGCCGAACACTCCGGTGGTCGAGGCGCTCACGGAGGCGACCGCGGCGTCGACGGCCTGCTCGACCGGCACCGGGACGGGCATACACTCGAGCGGTTCGTCGCCAGGACCGGCCCGGTATACGACCGCAGCCCGCCGCGCGGCGAGGAGCTCCCCGGGATGCTGCTGGTGCCACTGGGGGCCCAGCGGGGTCGTGGCGACCAGAAGCATCGTGCGATTGAGGTCGACCGGGTCGGAGTGGTCGATCGTGACCACGCCGTTGGTCAGCACCTCGTCCCCGTGTGGCGGCAAACGACGAACGAAGTGGAGCGGGTAGTGGCCGTCCTTGTCGGTGTACGCGATCGTCGACTGACCGTCGCTCATCACGACGGTCATCGTCCCGAGTTCGTTGAGTTCGCGGAGCCACCCGTGCAGCCGCGCAAAGCCCAGATCGTGAAAGCTACGCGCGCCCGTCTCCCGCATCTTGGTGAGCAGCCAGCAGAACGCTTGCTCGGAGTCCGTGGTGCCCAGGGGCTCGAAGACGGGGTTCTCACCCAATGGAAGCTGGCGAGCGCCCGCCGGATCAAGCCGGCCATTGTGCGCGAAGGTGAAGTCACGCCCGGCATAGGGCCGCGAGAACGGGTGGGTGTCTTGCTCGGAGGGGCGCTTGGCGGCGCCACGGATGTGGCACAGGAAGGACGTCCCGCGGAAACGATCCCAGTCACGCAGCACGGCCGCGAGGCGACTGTCACGGACGGGTCTCGGGTCGCGGATCACGGACGCCGCGAGGTTGTCGCCCGGATACCAGGCGAAGCCCCAACCTGCGCCGACGGAGGGACCGGCCCCGGGCTCGGGCTTCATGAGCGTGATCGATGGCGATGTGGCGACATCGAAGGACATGGCGATGAGCTGAGTCATAAGGGGTGGCTTTCGGTGTCCGTCGTTGCAGCTGTGTCCACCGCCGCAGCGGGTGGATCAAAGTAGTCGGTGTGAAGCGCATCGCAGGCCCCGGAGATGGCGTCCACGATCCGCGTCAGCTCATCATGCGGTCCCTTCTCGTAGAGCGCGTCGGCACTGAGCCCCGTCAGAGACTCGCGCACGCTCTCAAGCTTCTGCCACGATTTTACGCCGATCGAGGGGTTCGGTCGAACGCCGCTGAGCAGCATGCTGGCGCGCTCGACACAGTGGAGAACCGAGCGGGGAAAGCTGGCGTCGAGCACGAGAAAGCCCAGCACACTGGATGCCGTGGGCGCCGCAGCGGTTCGGCGAAGAAACGGGCCGGTCGCAGAACACGAGCGCAGCAAGCCCAACCACTGCAGGCGAGCGAGTGCCGTACCGTCGCCCGAGCTGTCCCCGGCGGGTGCGTCATCAAACGTATGGTGGTGCACGTCGAGGAATCGCGCGGTCTGCCCTGCGCGCTCGAGTTGCATGCCCAGCTGCATGAAGTCGAAGGCGGTCTCGTGCAGCATGGTGTTCTGACAGACGCCTTGAAACATCGCCGCGCGGTCGGTGATGTGGCGATAGAAGGTGTCGGGGTCGTGGTTGAACGCCCGCCGACCTTTGCCGCGCTTGAGCCAGTGCCACAGCCCGTTGAGCACCTCCCACACGTCGAGGCTGACGACGTCGCGGATCATCCGAGCATTTTCGCGGGCCCAGTAGACCGCCGACACGATGCTCACCGGGCTCTCGAGGTCCCAGGTCAGGAACTCGCGGACCCGCTCACCATCGGCGCGGGCTTCGACGGGGTGTGCCGCGTCGAAGCGTTCGTGCTCACCGGCGACGACCAGCAGGGGGTACCACTTGCGCTCGTCGGGGATTGGGGCGTCGAGCACGAACGCCTGGTTGACGCGCAGGAGTCGAGCCATGGCGTCGGCGCGCTCCATCTGGCGGTGGAGCCAGAAACAAGTGGATGCGACGCGCGAGATCATCGGTCGTCCTCCATGACCCAAGTGTCTTTGGAGCCGCCGCCTTGGCTCGAGTTGACGACGTAGGACCCCTCCTCGAGGGCGACACGGGTCAGCCCGCCGGGCAGCACCCAGACATCATCTCCGGTCAGGACATACGGACGGAGGTCCACGCGTCGAGGCGAGACCTTGTCTCCACACCACGTCGGACAGGTGGACAGCTCGATCAGCGGCTGTGCGATGTATCCGCGGCCGTTGGCTCGGATCTTCGTCTTGATCTCGGCAAGTTCTGCGGCGGCGGCCATCGGCCCCATGACCATCCCGTACCCCCCTGAAGCATCGACCGACTTGATCACGAAACGCTCAGGATGGGCCAGCACCTGGGCCTGGTCATCGTCCCGTGCGCACGAGAGCGTATTGACCTGCCCGAGCGTCGGCTCCTCATCCATGTAGAAGCGGATCATGTCCGGCACGAACGGGTAGACCCCCTTGTCATCCGCGACGCCGTTGCCCAACGCGTTCGCGAGCGTGACGTTGCCGGCGCGATAGGCCGACACCAGGCCGGGAACCCCCAGCAAGCTGTCGGCACGGAACACCTGCGGGTCGATGAACTCATCGTCGATCCGGCGGTAGATGACGTCGACCTGAACCGGACCGGCGGTCGTCTTAACGAACACGCGCTCGTCGTCGACGAACAGGTCGCTAGGCACCACCAGGTCACAGCCCATCCGGCGGGCCAAGAACGAATGCTCGAAGTAGGCCGAGTTGTAGGGGCCGGGCGAAAGCACCACCAGGTTTGGAGCCTTGTCCCGCGTCGGGGCGCACTGCAGGAGCCGCTCCAGCAGCCGGGTCGGGTAGTCGTCGACCGAACGCAGGCCGGCGCTGGAGAAGACGCCCGGCAAAACCTGTTTGAGCACCGAGCGGTTCTCGAGCACGTAGGACACCCCCGAGGGACAACGCAGGTTGTCCTCGAGAACGATGAAAGACCCCTCCCCGTCGCGGATCAGGTCGATTCCCGCGACGTTGACGTAGACGCCGCCGGGAGGCCGGATGCCGAGCATCTCTGGGAGGAAGCCGCTGGAGGAGTCGACCACCTCGGCCGGGATGTGGCCCTCGCGTACGATGCGCTGCTCGCCGTAGATGTCGGCGAGGAACGCGTTGAGCGCCTGGATCCGCTGCTCGAGGCCAGCGTGAAGCGTCCGCCAGTCCCCAGCAGACACCACGCGAGGGATGAGGTCGAACGGGAATACCTTCTCGGTTCCGCCCTTGTTTCCGTAGACGGTGAAGGTGACCCCGCCGCGCAGCATCGCTTGGTCGGCCATTCGCTTGCGGCTCTTGAACGCGTCGTGATGCAACGCGTCGAGGAGCTCGACGACAGAGCCCACACCGGGTCTGGCTTTTCCAGAGACCTCGAACAGCTCGTCGTAGGTGCCCGGTAGCGGCGCGTAGTCCTCGAAGAGGGGCCGGGCTACGGAAGGAGCGATGTGCGCTGGTTTTGTGTGGTTCATGAGGATGGATGCGCCGCAAAGTGCCAGTTGAGGGCGTTGGAGACGTGCTCAAGAATCACGTGACCACGGACGCTTCCACCACGCCGATTGAGCCTGGGGCTGCACACGGCGATGCCTCCGGCCGCGACGGCCGATGCGACGATCACCCCCGAGACCCCGCTCTTGGCGGGCAGCCCGGTGTTCATCATGTACGTCCCGGACTCGTCGTACATGCCGCAGCTGGCCATGAGCGAGACGACCCGCCGGGCGTTCCCTGCGCTGACCACCCGCTCGCCCGAAGGTGCCACGCCTCCGTTGGCGAGGACGCAGCCCAAGTGCGCGGCCTCGACGACGGTGACCTCGAGCGAGCACAACGCGAAGTAGGCGTCGAGGACGTCATCGACCGATCCCAAGCAGGGACCCGTTGGCGCGCAGCAGGTACGCGATCGAACGGTTGCGGTCTCCGGTGCGACGCTCCGAGGCCTGCACCCGAGCGTTGACCCCCACGTGGGTGCCACAGAGCTTGCTGGCCCACCGCTCGATCCACGCGATGCGTTCCTCGGCTTGTCCCTCGATCAGGCCGCACAACGTGATGGCCCCCGAGTTCACCATGGGGTTGGCGGCCTGCGGCCCTCGGGAGTCGAGTCGGGCGATGGATGAGAAGCTCTCACCGGACGGCTCGGACCCCACAGCCGAAAAGACACAGTCCGGGCCGAGCTCTTCGAGCGCTCCGCACAACACGATCAGCTTCGCGGCGCTCTGGAGCGTGAAGCGATGCTGCGCGGCGTCGCCCGCCGTGATCACCTGCCCGCTGGAGAGCACGACGGCCGCGCTGGTGCGGTCGGGGTCGACGCTTCCCAGCTCGGGAATGTAGGTGGCGACCGTCCCGTCGGCGTTGGCGGACGCCAAGCGCATCGCGTGGTCCAGGACAGCTTGGACTTCGGTGGGACTGGTCATGCCACACCGCCATGGGTGAGGCGCATGTCGAGCGTCCACGGCATGATGCGGTTGGGCGGGAGCTCTCGAAGCTGCATGGGACCACCACTATGCTGGTCGGTGGAGAAGCGCGCGAGCCTTCGCCCCTCGGCCTCGAGTGCGTTGACCGGAGACACCTCATAGTTGCGCCCCGCGGGGTGCGCGACGTGGTAGCTGCACCCCGCGACGCTGCGCCCGGACCAGGTGTCGTACAGGTCCAGGACCAGGGGCGTGTCGACGCCGATGGTTGGATGCAGGCACTGCGGAGGCTGCCAGGCCCGGTAGCGGATCCCAGCGACGAACTGCCCCGCGACACCCGTCGGCCGCAGCGGGACCCGGGTGCCGTTGCACGCGACCTGGTAGCGCGCTTCGGGCAGACCGTGGACGAGCACCTGCACGCGCTCGAGGCTTGAGTCGACGTATCGCGCCGTGCCCCCGGTGACGCCGTGCTCGCCGGTGACGTGCCACGGCTCTAGCGCCGTTCGTAGCTCAAGCTCGATGCCGCGATGACAGAGGCTGCCGATCTTGGGAAATCGAAACTCGAAGTGCGGCGCGAACCACTCGGGCTCCAGCGTCACGCCGCCGGCACTGAGCTCGGCCAGCACGTCACAGAAGTCGTCCCACACGAAATGCGGCAGCATGAAGCGGTCGTGCAGCGACGTGCCCCAGTGCTGCAGCGCGGCGCGGTAGGGCTTGTTCCAAAAGCGCGAGACGAGGGCGCGAATTAACAGCGCCTGCGCCAGACTCATCTGCGAGTGCGGCGGCATCTCGAACGAGCGGAACTCCACCAGGCCCAGACGACCTGTGGCCGAGTCGGGGGAGTAGAGCTTGTCGATGCAGATCTCGGTGCGATGGGTGTTGCCGGTGACATCCACCAGCACATCGCGAAAGATGCGGTCGATCAGCCACGGACGCGCGGCGATCTCGTCCTCGGCGTGTCGCTCGGGAAGCTGGGCGAAGGCGACCTCCAGCTCGTACAGCGCGTCGTCGCGCGCTTGGTCCACGCGCGGCGCCTGACTCGTGGGTCCCACGAACATCCCCGAGAACAGGAACGACAGCGAAGGATGGTTGATGAAGTAGCCCAGGAAGCTTCGCAGCAGATCCGGGCGACGCAGAAACGGGCTATCGGCTGGGGTCGCGCCGCCCAAGACGACGTGGTTGCCGCCGCCGGTGCCGCTGTGGCGTCCATCGAGCATGAATTTCTCGGTCCCCAGCCGGCACAGACGACTTTCCTCGTAGAGCGAGGTGGTGGAGTCGACCAGCTCTTTCCACGACGACGACGGCGCGACGTTGACCTCGATCACGCCGGGATCGGGGGTGACCCGAACCGTCTTGAGTCGATGGTCTGGCGGCGGCTCGTAGCCCTCAAGACGCACCGGTTGGTCGAGCGCACGGGCCGTGGCCTCGACTGCGGCAAGCATCTCCACGTAGTCCTCGGCGCTTGGGAGCGGGGGCAAGAACACCTGGACGAAACCGTCACGGTTCTCGACCGCGAGCGCGGTGCGCACGGACATGTCCGTGGTGGGCTGCGCCTTGTCGCCACGCTCGGCGCGCGTGATCTGTAGCTGTTCCTCGCTGGGCAGCGGATCCACGCGGTCGAAGGGAACCTGCGCGACCACTTCATGCCGCTGGTCGGCGGAGACGGGCTCGAGACTCTCGAGCGGGAGTCGCAGACCAACGGGGGAGTCCCCGGGAATGAGCAGCAGTCGCTTCGTGGGGAGCTTCCAGCGGGTGCTGTGCCAGCCTCGGGCATCGCGGGCCTGCCAGGGCTGCACGGGCAGGATGAACCCGACCGGCTTGTCGTAGTCCTTGTTCTCGTGACCCACGGTGCCCCGCAGGCGTCGGTCCTCGAAGGCCGGCATCACGTTCGCGAGCTCCACCCCGAGTTGGGCCGCGATCCCATCGATCACCCGGCGCGCGTCATCGCCGTCGACCGACGTGTTAGGCGTCTCAGCGATGAGCTTGGCCTCGCGCCACAGCGGCACACCGTCCTCGCGCCAGACCAGCGCGTACGACCACCGCGGCAGCGGCTCACCGGGATACCACTTGCCCTGGCCAAACTGCAGGGCGCCTTCGGGGGCATAGCGGTCACGCAGACGCATCGCCAGCCGGGCGGCCAAGCGAGCCTTGTCTTCGCCGACCGCCTCGGTCGTCCACTGGGGACTCCGCGCGTCATCGATCGAAACGAACGTCGGCTCACCGCCCATGGTCAGCCGCACGTCGTCGCGAAGAAGCTGCGCATCCACGGCCTGCCCGGCCCCATCGATCGCGCGCCACTGCTCGGCCGTGTACGGACGCGTGACCCGGACATCTTCTGCGATGCGGGTGACGCTCATCTGCACGTCGAACTCGACCTTGCACTTCTCGAGCGCGCCGCTGATCGGGGCCGCGGCTCCTGGCTCGGGGGTGCAGGCGATGGGGATGTGGCCACCGCCGGCGAGCAAGCCCGACGTCGCGTCCAGACCAATCCATCCGGCTCCAGGCAGGTAGGCCTCGGCCCAGGCGTGCAGGTCGCAGAAGTCGGTCTCGGGTCCCGACGGGCCGTCGAGCGACTTCTCGTCCGCTGCTAGTTGGATGAGGTATCCGGACGCGAAACGAGCCGCAATTCCCAGTCGGCGCAGGATCTGTACGAGCAGCCAGGCCGAGTCGCGACACGAACCCCGCCGCTGTGCGAGTGTGTACTCGACCGCCTGAACCCCCGGCTCCATGCGGACCACATAGTCCACGACTCTCGCACAGCTGCGCGTTGATCTCGGTGAGGAGGTCGACGGTGCGCTCGCGAGACTTCGGCAACGCAGCGACCCACGCGTCGAGTTCTTTGCCGCCTTCGCTGACGCGCAGGTAGGGCGCGAGGTCCACCGCCTGCGCCTTGTCGTACTCGAAGGGAAACGACTCGGCATACGGCTCGACGAAGAAGTCGAACGGGTTGATCGCCACCATGTTGGCGACGAGGTCCACCTCGATGCAGAGCGCCGTCGTCGGCTCTGGCACGACAATGCGCGCGACGTAGTTGCCGTGCGGGTCCTGCTGCCAGTTCAAGAAGTGCTCGGCCGGCTCTACCCGCAGCGAGTAGCTCGGCCACGGGCGTTCGGCAGTGCGGAGCAGGACGCAACCTCACCGACTGTGGTCCGAGAGTCACCGCTTTGTCGTAGCGGTATCGAGTCACGTGGTGGAGGGCGACTTGAATTGTCATTGGCAGGGTCGGGAGACGGGACGACCGGGGCGGGTCAACCGGGGCGGGACCCGCTCCCTGCTGCAAATACCACCGCCGCGAGGACGCGGCGTAAAAAGGTGGCATCACCGGTGGCCACCCCTCGTGCCAAGCCAGCGCCACAATGTTGCGCAGGCCGGCCCTCAAGCATGGACGCATCGAGCGCCGCTCACATCACTCCACATGGAGTGCCCTCTCCCTACCCCGGGTCCTGCCCCGGTCAGGTCACATCGTGACTTCGCTGTGAACGCCAGCTTCGCTCATGTCGACGGTCTCGCCTTTGATGATGGCCTTGACCGACTCGAAGAGCACGCTGATGCCTTTCATGCCCGAGGCGTCCCAGACCTCGCCCTTCATCGGGACAAACTTGATCGCGACGAGCGAGGGGTCGCTCGGACCTCCGGGGAACCATGGGCGCATGGACACAGACCACAGTTCTTCGAGCGTGGACTTGTCGGTGACCAAGGTCGCCATCCCCGAGACGCACGCGTGTTTGCGGCCGTTTTGCACGGTCACCGCGGACCGAATGTCAGAGTCGACGTCCCGAGCTGGGGACGCATCCTGGGCCGTGAGGAACCAGAACGACTCAAGGGTCGGCGCTTTCGCCAGCTTCATGGGGCGAGCCGCGATCATGCCGTCCTCGCCCGTGGTGACGAGCATCGTGCTGTCGGCTTCGGAGAGGACGTCGAGGAGGGTTTTGGATGCTTCGTTCATGAGGGAGTCCGAGTGTTGGGTTCTAGTCTTGGATTTTGAAGGTTCAAGCGACGCAAGCTGGAAGGTTCAAGCGACGCAAGCTGAAGGAATCCCGGTCGTCTCCACTGCGGTGCGCATGTCCGCGAGCGCGCGGACCTGGAGCTGGCGGATGCGCTCGCGCGACACGCCGTAGCGGGTCCCCAACTCTCGCAGGGTCGCGGTGTCGCTATCACCGAGGCCGTAGCGCCTGCGCACGATGTCGAGCCCCTTGCTGTCCAGAACGCTCAGAGCACGGAGCGCACGGGGAACATCGATGCCCCGCTCCAACCGCTCGGTCCACTCGCCGGCCCGGTCGTCGGGAAGCAGCTCGCCAATCGTGCGTCCGTCGGCGCTCCCGACCGGAGCCTCGAGCCCGACCGAGCGTCGCTCCATCGCTTCGATCGCCGTACAGACCCGCGCAACCTCAGCGTCAATTCGCGTCGCGATCTCCTCGACGGTGGGCTCGCGACCCAGCTCGGCGGCGAGAATCGGCCGCACCCGGCGGACCTTGTTGAACACCACGTGAAGATGTGCCGGCACCCGAACCGTCCGGCCGTGCCGCATCAGCGCACGGGTCACCGTGTGACGGATCCACCACGCGGCATACGTCGCGAAACGGAAGCCGCGCTCGGGGTCGAAACGGTCCACGGCTTTGAGCAGTCCGAGGTTGCCCTCCTGCACTCGATCTTGGAGGGGCATGTGCAGTCGCCCCAGGCGCTTGGCGACCGTGACCACCAGACGCAGATTTCGAGACATGAAGCGATTGCGAAGCGCGCGATACTTCGCCACTCCCTGCCTGAGTGCCCGTGCGGTGGCTGGGTCAACGTCGCTGCCCTCAAGCAGCGCGGTGAGGGCCTTCCGGTCGGGATCTTGCGCGTCAAGTTCTGCCAAGAACGCGGGGTCGTCTGCGCGGGATGCCCAGTCCTTCCGAGACGGACCGTCATCTCCAACCGCCGCGGTAAAGGCCCGCCTGAGAGCATCGGGGTTCTGCAGGCCAAGGCGCCAACAGTCCCTTCGGGCGGCGACGAGCACCCGCGCCGCGTCGCGCTCCTCATCCCGATTCATCAAGCCGTGTCCGGCGGCCGCGTCGAGGTACGTCGTCAGGCCGTTGGTTGTCGAGGCGGAACGCGTCATGCCCCCCTTCTCTGCAAACATCAAACAAGACCCTTTCGCTCGTGTTTACAGCATCTTACGGACGTCCCTCTGAACGTCGTGCAACCGATACCGTGCGCGTGTGCACAGGCGTAACCAACGCGCACAGGGGAGGGCTCGCGGTCGCCCTTCGCCCCGCTGAAACCAATCGCCCCCCATCCAGTGCGCGGCTACACCAGTCCGGCCGTGTTGAGCAGATGCTCGCCCAGCGGCGGCAGCAGAGCCGTAAGCATGGCGACCGACGCTCCCGGCGCGAGCAGGCCGGTGAGAAACACGGTCTTGTTCGCCACGAAAACGTCGATCCCAACCCCGAGCGCTTCGACGTCGTCGTTTCGCAACCTCATGCGGAGTCGGAACCCAAGCTCGACATCGTTGTCGTCGGGAGGGCCGGCGCGGCCTGTGTTGAGGGACGAGAGCAAGCGGCGCAGGCGCTCGGCATCTCGCTCCAGGCTCAGGCTGCACAGTCCCGCGCTCCACAGCGCCGCGTCTCGGGCTTGATGGTCGAAGTCCGAAACGAAGATCAACGGCACCACGGACTGGTGCGCCCAGGCTTGAACCAGCGTCGCCCGCTCAAGCGCATGCTCCACGTCATCGACAACGACGACCACCGCCCGGGTGTTGGCGGTCGTGTCCGCTGGCACCGCGAGACCCCGCACTTCGCTCACGACAATGCCGCTGCCCAGCAACTGCGCTGCGATCCGCCTCGAAGGCCCGACGACGATGACGTTGCCCGCTCGATCCGTCCGACGAGACTCGCGCGAGGAAGCATCGTCTTCGGACCATGTCATGAGGCCTAGCTAGTCCGCCACGTCGGCGCCGCAAGCGGGGGACCGCGCGAAGTGAAGGCTCACCTCGCGTGACGGACACGAAACCAGAAGCTTGACCCCAGGGCTGGCTCGCTCTCGACCCCCACAGACCCCCCGTGCAGCTCAAGGATGCGCCGACAGATGTAGAGGCCCAGACCGGCGCCGCGGGGTTTGTCCGCAGCCCCAGACACACGAGCGTACCGCTCGAACACCCGATGACAGGCCTCCGCGCTGAGGCCAGGCCCCTCGTCGGCCACCGTGAGCTTGACCATTTCGAGTTCGTCGCGAACCTCGACGCGAATGTTGCCGGAGGTGTACTTCACCGCGTTGGTCAGGAAGTTACGCAGGACCTGCTCGAGTCGCATCGGATCCGCGTCGACAAGCCCGCTTCGGTGCGCCTCGAAGTCAAACGTCCGCTGAGGATGGAGTCCTCGCGCCTCATCGACGAGCCGCTGTGCGAGCTCATCCACGGACACGGGACGACGGCGTAGGACCATCCGGCCCAGATCGAGGTCGGTCAGGTCGGTCAGGTCGTCGATAATGCGAACCATCGACCCGACGGTCCCTGCAATGGCCAACGGCAGCGACTGAAGAAGAGGACCCGCCGCGGCTCCCATCGCTTTCGCGGCTTCGGCCCGCATCGAAAGCGCCTGCAGCGGACCGCGAAGCTCGTGCGCGACGATGCGCATCGAGTGTTCGCGTTGAGCGTTGGTGCGCTCGAGTTCCTCCTGATTCCGCGCCAGCGCGTCGTGGCGGGTGGCGGCGTCCTCAAGGCACGACACCAGCACCGCCGCCAGCGCGGGACGAAGCAGCTCCTGATCTGCCACAGCCGGGCCGGCCAACGCCCGATGGATGCGAGGCAGAACCACGTCCATCGACAGAGGCTTGGTGATGTAGTTGTCCGCGCCCGCCCGCACGGCCTCCAAGACGTGCGTCGGATCTTCGAGCGTCGTCATCACAATCACGGGGACTTGCGCGGTCCGGGCATCCTCGCGCAGCGCTCGCGTGACCGCATAGCCATCGAGATCCGGCATGACGATGTCGGTCAGCACCAGGTCTGGAGGTGATGCGCGACAGACCTCCAGGCCGGGCTCTCCCCCGTAGGCAACCTCGACCACGAACCCAGCATCCGTCAGGCTCGCGCGGATGGCCGCAGCCTGAGTTGGGCTGTCTTCAATCACAACGATTCGAGTCATGATTCTTTCCTTCCTCGCAGGCGGCGGCCTAAGACTTCAGGCGGAGCGACGATGTCCGCCCCGCAGCGTGACCAGACCGCGCCCGGCATTCCGAACACCGCCGAACTCTTGGCATCTTGCACCCAGACGGAAGCTCCGACATTGCGCAAGGACTCGGCCCCACGTGCGCCGTCGTCCCCAATTCCCGAGAGAACGATTGCAAGCGCTCCGGCCGCATAACGAGTCAACGAGTCGAACATCACGTCCGCGCTGGGGCGGAACAGCGTGCTGCTTGGCGCCTCGCGGAGTGCGATGTGGCCCCGCTCGACCACCAGATGGCGTCCATGCGGCGCCATGAAGATGGTGTTCGGTTGCGGAACTTCGCCGCCGTCTGCGACGCGGACCTGCACGCCGGTCACGCCTGAGAGCCATCGTGCATAGGACTGGGAAAACCCAGGGGCAAGGTGTTGTACCAGGAGCGTCGGGGGGAGGTCGGGTCCGGCAGCCCGGATGAGTTCTGAGGTCGCCCCCGGACCACCCGCCGAAGCGGCGATGCCGACGATCTCCCAGGCGCGCGGAGGCTCGAGCGCCGCCTCCGCGCGCGCGCGCCAGCTGTCGCTCGGGCCGGCCTCCGGGTCCTGCTGCACGATGTTTCTCAGCACCTGGACGAACTCGCGCGCGCCGACCGAGTCCGGGCCCCCGTAGGGCGGCGCCATCACAAACACAGCTCCGGCCTGCATGGCACCGAACAGCTCGTCGGGATCCGCGATGTCGATCACCGCGGAGACGATGACAACGGGCGTGGAGAGTTCCGCTGCGATCGCCCGCGTCGCGACCAGACCATCGACGAATGGCATGACGACGTCCATCAACACGACTTCGGCCCGCGCCTGCCGACAGACATCGGCAGCACCGCGACCATCGTGTGCCTCGGCGACAACTTCGAACTCCCCGGTGTCCTCCAGCACTCGCCGAAGCGACGCTCGCACCGTGGGCGAGTCGTTGAACACCACGACGCGCATCAGCGAGAAGCTCCGAGGGAGGCCGCAACGACTTCGACCAACTCGTCGGTCTCGAAGGTTCCCTTCTCGACGAAGGCTGTCGCCCCCAACCCCAGACATCGATCACGAGTCTGCGTGTCCTGGCGGCCGGTCAGGACGATAAACGGGATGTTGGCGAGCCTTGGCTCCGCACGGCATCGCGAGAGCAGCTCGAAGCCGTCCATATGCGGCATCTCAAGGTCCGAGACCACCAGCGCGTAGTCGTGTCCGATGAGCCGTTGCCACGCGACGGCACCCCCGCTGGCGGTGTCGACGGTATACCCCTGCCCCTCGAGGACGACTCGAACGAGCAGACGCGTGGTGACGGAGTCGTCCACCACCAGCACCCGACGCGCGGGTTGGCCAAAGTCAAGCTTGGCCTCGTCCACGTGCCCGTCTCGAATCCGCCGCCCGACCGCAGCCATGTCGAGCACGAGCCCGACTGAACCGGTCGGCCGTCTGAACGTCGCGGTCACCAGCGGCAGCCCCTCCAGGTGGCCCCTCAGTGGGCGCGCAACGATCTCGGCGAGTTCAAGCACGCGAGGAACCAATACCACCAAAGGTTGGCGAGCACGCAGCATCACGCCGACACTTCGGGGGTCGAGGCGACCCCCGGCTCGCTCCCCGCAGAGCAAGCGGTGCAAGCGGACGACAGGGTAGCGCCGCTCGTCGACGACGCAGTACGAAGCGCCCGACTCCGTGCCGAAGCTGGAGGCGTTCAATCGGACGATGCGCTCGACCGACTCCAAGGGGATGGCGTACGTGGTGTTCTCAAGCCCAACGAGGACCGCGGACACGCCGCCCTCATTCATCGGGACCCGGAGTTCAACCGTGGTCCCGGCCCCCAACTCTGTCTTGACCTCGGCCGTTCCGCCCAGCTCGGCTGCGCTCTGGCGAACAAACGCCATCCCCATCCCACGACCCGAGACGTTGGATTCGGAGCTCGACGTGCTGACTCCCGGTTCGAACGCCGGTTCAGCCGCTTCCGGAGCCTGCAGTCGTAGCGCCTGGAGATCGATACCGCGCCCGTCGTCCCGGATGGAGAACGTGGTGAACATGCCGTGTGGACGGACGCGGAGCGTGATGGTGCCGTACGCTGGCTTGCCCAGCGCGGTACGCTCGTCGGGGGACTCCAGGCCGTGGTCCACGGCGTTGGAGACCAGGTGCTGCAGCGCCTCGAAGACGCGCCGCAGCAGTCCGCGGTCGACACGAAGCGCGCCGCCCTCCACGACGAAGCGGACGCGCTTGCCACCGCCCCGGGCAACCTCGAGAGCGTTGCGTTCGAGGCGGTCGACGAACGCATCGACCGGCTGCGCGCAGAGCCGCTGAAGGCCTTCACTCAAGGCAGCCGCACCTGCGACGGCGCGCTCCCGTGCAATCGTCTGCTCGATGTCGGCCTCCCCTCCAGGACCCGCCACCAGCAGGTGGGCGCGCAGCTCCCTCGCTTCATCGCGCATTCGCAGGAGCGCTTCCGAAGAGATCTGGATGGAAACGTCGGCGGCCGGAGGGTGCACCGCATCGGGCGCGGGGGCGTCGGAGCGGCCGTCCGGCAGCCCATCGAGCAGCTCGGAGGTCGCCGCGATCGCGTCCTCGCGTGGGACCCGCTGCCCGCGTCGAACCCCGAGGAGGCGTTCTTCCACGCGGTGGGCGAGCCCGATGATCTCCTCGGCGCCGACGGCCCGCGCGGCCCCCTTGAGGGCATGGGCGATCCGAAACGCCTCGGTTGTGGCGGCATCGAGATCTTCGGGCGAGGACGTGTCGCGCTCGAGGGTGATCAGCAGCCTCGCGAGCAAGGTCCGCTGCACTGCGACTTCCTCGTCGAAGACGCCCCTGAGTTCCGCGAGCAGCTTGGGGTCCATGGCGGCGCGTGGGTGCGAAGCGTTTCAGCCCGACGTGGCTCAGACCCGGTAGTGAGCGATGGCTTGCTGAAGGCGGGAGCTGACGCGGTTGAGTTCACGCGTCGCGTCCTCGAGCAGGCGAGCCCCATCGACACCGTGTCTCGCAGCCTGCTCGATGGAACGGACGGCGTCGGAGATCTGTGACATGCCGTCGACCTGTTGCTCGGCGCTGGACTGAATCTGCTCGGCGGACGTGGCCGCATCACGAATCACCTCCTGCAGCTGGTCGATCCGTCGTCCGGCGGCTGTCGCCGTCTCAAGCGCCGCCTCGACACTTCCCGAGCCTTCTTCGGCGGCCACCACCACCTTTCCGGTCGAGCGCTGGAGCCCGAGCAACAGCGAGCGGACCGTGGAGGTGGCCGCACGAGACTGCTCGGCGAGGGTTCGCATCTCCCGGGCCACCACCGCGAAGCCGTGGCCCTCCTCCCCGGCTCGTGCCGCCTCAATCGCCGCGTTGAGGGAGAGCACATTGGACTGCTCCGCAAGCTCGTTGACCGTGGCCACCACGGCATCGACCTCCTGCAGGTCCTCGGACAAGGTCAAGATCCGCTCCGCGACCGACCGCATGCGCTCCCGAACGGTGGCCATGGCATCCACGCTGTCGCGCACCGCCGTCTTGCCAGCTTCGTAGACCCTCATGCTCATCCGCGAGGTCCCTTGCACGCCTCGAGCGGTGGTCGCAACGACCTCGGCCGTCCGAGCGACCTCATCGACCGAGGCCGCCGTCTCGGCGACACCGGAGGCTGACTCGGCCGCGCCTGCGGAGGATTCTTGCGCCATGGCTTGCAGCTGCACCGCGGCCGTCGAGAGCGCCCCCACGGCCTCATGAATCCGAATGGTCATCTTCCGCAGACCCGCGCGCATCTCTCGGAGGCTCGTGCTCAGTCCGGACAAGGAGCCCGCTTCGGTCTCCTCGGGACCGTCGGTGAGGTCCCCACGCGCGATGCGAGTCAACATCGCGGTCAGGCTGGCCTGGGTGGACGTCAGCTGCTGGGACTCTCGTTCCTGCGACTTCATCGAAGTCTCGAGCTCTGCCAGCATCTCGTTGAAACGCTGCGACAGCTGCCCGATTTCGTCGTCCCCGCCGACGGTCGAACGGGCGTTGAGCTTGCCAGCCCGGACCTCTTGTGTGAAGTCCACCAGGCGCGCGATCCGGGAGGAGATCCCCGACGCAAGACCCAGCGCGATCACGACGCCAAGTGCCGCCACGACGAGGGTCCCGAGCGCCGCGATGGTGGTCGCCGCGGCGTGGACACGCTCCGACTCCAGCCGAATGCGGTCCGACGCCTCGACCTGCCCGTCGACCAGGGAGCGCAGGGCATCATCGGTCTTGACGAATGCGCCGCCGGTCTCCTCGAGCAGCCCGGAGAGCCCGTCGGTGGCTCGCCCCTCCCGGCTCGCCGAGAGGACCTCGGCGTCTCGAAGCTCCGCGTAGCGTTCGAACGCGGCTTCGACGTCCTCCGTATCCAGCTCCACAGCTGCTTTTGTGATGCTGACGCCCGCGCGTCGCAGGTGCCCTCGGAACGCCGAATCGCTGGAAACGATCGACTGCTCGAGATCCTGTCGACGCGTCTCGTCATCGGTCGCGACGTGGTTGAGCACGTGGGCCCGGTTGGCCTCCAACTCGGCGTGCGCATCTCCGAGCGCGCGCGTCGCCTGGATGCCCCCTTCGTAGAGCCTGTTGTTGGCCTCCAGCGCGCGCTGTCCCTGCAGCCAGTTGATAAAGGCCAAGGCCAGGAGCGCTGCGACGAGCACACCGATGCCAACGAGGAGTCTCGAACGAACGGATTTCATCTCAGCTCACTGCAAGCGAAGGGGTGTGAAAGAGGGCCTCGGCGTCCAACACCGGGACACCCGATGGGGTCTGTCCACACAGCGAGAGCCCCAACGTCGACCCGCTGGGTATCTGCGGTGTGACCACGTCGCGGGAGACGACGCGGTCAACTTCGAAGCCCAGTTCGGGGGCGGTGCGTCCCACGATGACCAAGAACGGTCGCTCCGAGGGTCGCCGGGGCAGACCGAGCATGCAGGAGAGCTGGAACGCCGGCAGGACCAGCTCTCCGTATGCAAAGACGCCGAGCAAGGTGGGTGGCCCGCTGTGAACAACCGTCAGCGTTCGCAGCCGCCGCACCCCCAGCACAATGGATGCCGGAAACGCGACCTCCACCCCCGCGGTCGACACAACGACCACGCTCGGGTGCGGGCTTGCGCGCTCGCGATCGAGCGAGCCAAGCAGTCGGCTCGCCCGGGATTCGAGGACGGCGCGCTGGTCCTCGGTCCAAGCCTCTTCCTGCTCAGACATCGCGCGTGGACTCTCCTCGGACCAGGCGCCGCGCGAGGGCGGTGCTCGCATCCTGCGGCTCGACCAAGACAACGCCCAAGACCGGGACGGGATGGCTGGGCAGCGCCATCGCGGGGGGGAGTGGAGCGAGGGCCGGAAGCGGAGGGATCGGGAGCGGCGAAAACGGACGCGTTGGAGCGACGCACCCGGTGGGCATCCCACGAACCGCGCTCCATCCGTGCGCCCGCACCAACCCTGCCTCCGCAGGAGCGACGACCAGCAGCCCTTCCGGCTGCAAGATCGTGCGGACGCGGCCCAGGACCGCCGAGATCTGCGCTTCGGTGAAGTACAGCAGCACGTTGCGCAGGAGCACAACGTCGATCGCCCCGGGCCACTGCGTGCTGGGCCGTGCGAGGTTGAGATGCTCGTAGCGAACTCGGGAGGCCAGCTCAGGCCGGACCAGGTACCCGCCGTTCAGTTCGAGAAAGTGTCGCCGGATCATCGACGGCTCGAGTCCGCGCAGCGACCAAGGCCGCAGATACCCACCCCGAGCGATCGCGAGCGCGTCGTGGCTGACGTCGCTCGCAAAGATCTCAACGCTGGGCTGGTGCTGGAGCACGATCGCCATCGAGAGGGCTTCCTCGCCGTGCGCGCAGGCGGCGGACCACACGCGGCCAAACATCGGTATACGCCCCGCCACCGCCTCCAGCTGTCCGCGGTGACGCAGCACGTAGGACTCTTGGACGGTGACCTGTTCGACCAGGCCTTCCAACCAGGCCGCCTCGTTGATGAATGCGGCACGGGGGAACTCACGGACCGCCCCTGCCAACCGCGGATCCAGCGAGGGTCCAAACTGCAGTCCGTAGTCGCGACCCAGAAGCTGGCGCGCGTCCTCGAGGTCGACACTCATGGCGACGTCGCTCCGTTGCTGCCCGCGGTCTCAAGGCCGACGACCCGATCGACGACGATCACCCGTGGCCCGCGGTCGTCCTGGACGAAGACGAAGTGGTCCTCCATTGCGGGGTTGCTGACCCTCTCGTCAACAACAGGCCACGTCAAGCTGTCGAACTCGACCACGCCGCCATCGGGACCGTGCGAGACGGGCAAACGCAGCGAGACCCGCACGACCGACATCGACGCGAGCCGGCGTGTCTCACCGTCGACGGTGCAGATCAGCATGCTGGGTTCGACGGCCATCGAGGGGGAGAGTCTAGCAGCCCGTGGTGAGACCCGGCGCGGCTCAAATCGGAAAGGTGACGATCGCTTCTGGGCCGGGAACGTCGAAGGTAAACGACTGTGTCAGGTACAGGTGCACTTGGTCACCATCGACCCGATCGAACCCGATCGATGTGTCAACCCCCAACGACAGCACGAAGTCTCCGCCTCGGGTCGAGACGAGCGCGGCACCATGAAGCCCAGTACTCAGAGCCGGTCGCACGCCGAGGAGTTCCTCAAGCTGGCGGAGCACCGGGTAGCCATCGTGCGAGCCGGCGACCAGCTGGAACGGCGCCTCACCGAGCACGAGCAGGAAGGGTCCCTGCACCCCTGCCTCAGTCAGGGTCGCGACGCCTCCGGCGACAACCTCTAAGATCGCACCGGGGTCGGCAGGCAGGTTGCGCGCGGGGTGGGCGGTCGCGTCGAACAACCCCACGATTCCAGCGCCCTCAAGCCCGTGATAAACCGCCTGCTCCTCGAACCGCGCCACGGAGCGGGCCGCACGCACGACGGCGTCGAGGTCCACCTCCGGTGCGCCCCGAGCGAGGTCATCGAGGTCCGAGGTCGAGAGCGCGAACGGGACCTTCAGCTCAACGAGCGTCCGGACCTGCCGGCACCGCCACATTGTGGGTGCCTTCCCCTGCGGCTCGCCGAGTCGCCCCAGGTTGTAGGCGCTGTGCTCCCACCCGTGCGGACCGTCAATGTCGACGAATCGGCGGGCGACCATGGTTCGCTCAAGGACTCCCCGAGCTTCGTCGTCGATCGTCGTCCATTGGGTTGCCGTCAGCGGCGCGAAGGCGCGGCGGAGAATGCTCATCGCATCACCGTGACCTTTCGGCTGCCGATCCCCAGGCCAACGCCGCTTGGACCCGTACCTTCGCCGGTCACCTCGGTGATCGGCCCCTCGGTAAAGAGGAACTTTCGAAGCTGTGCATCCCAAGTCGGATACCGTCGGCGCAACCACTCCAGCGTCATCGCTGCGTGCTCAATCTCCTCGTCCCGGTTGTGAGCGAGGACTGCCTTGAGATCCTCGTCGGTGCACATCTCGACCCGCTGGTGGTACCAGTCGACGGCCTCAACCTCCTCGCGCAGGCTTGTCAGCGCCCGGTGAGCGTCGCGAACGCTCGGGCTCAGAGATTCGGGGGGTTCGTGATAGTCCGTCATGAAACCGGACTAGGCCAAAGTTCAGAGGCTGCAATCGCGAGAACGCCGAAGCCTTGAGGCTTCGACGTTCGCTGGCGCACACGCGCCGGGGGCGAGTTCTCTCGCGGCTGGCTAGCGGCTGGCGACCGTGTTCTTGTCGATGACAATTTCGACCCGCCGGTTGTTGGCCCGACCTTCGGCCGTGTTGTTCTCGGCGATCGGCTCGGATTCGCCGCGCCCCACCGCCTGAAGGGCATCATCATCCACCCCTTGCCCTTCAAGGAACCGCTCCACGGCCTGGGCGCGCTGAAGCGACAACGTCGCGTTGTAGTCGGTACCTCCACGAGAGTCGGTATGGCCCTCAACGATGATGCTGTTGTTCTTATCGTATTCTTTGAGGACGGCCGCCACCTCGGCAAGGCGTTGTTGCGCGGTGGGGAGCAAGGTGGTGCTGGCCGATTTGAAGAGCACCGAACCGCTGAGGGTAATCACCATTTTGCCCTCTTTATCCTCAAGCTTTGCCATCTCGGAGAGGGATGCCATGGCGGTGTCGAGTCGTCCGCGGAGCTCAGCCTGCTCCGCTTCCGCGGCGGCGAGTTCCCGCTCTTTCACCTCGAGCGCCTCTTCGCGCTCGCTGAGCTTGGTTGCGGTATCATCGCGCTGTTCCTCAAGCAAGTTGGTGCGCTCGACGGCGGCCTGCTTCTCGTCATCAACTGCCGACTTCTGCTTGGCGACCGCCATGGCGTATTGGGACTTTCGCGCGGCGACATAGGCAAGGTCTTGCTCGAGCTGCGAGCCGCGCTTGCGTTTGTCGACGGACTCCGCCTCATCGAGTGCTTTCTTCGCCTCGTAGAGTTCGGACTGCGCCAGTGTGGCGGCGGACGACTGCTCCGCCTGTCCATACAAAGTGCGAGCAGCCCGAAGGTCGGAGGACGTTTCGTGGGCGCACCCGGTGAGCAGCGCGGCGGTCGTGACGAGAGACAGAGCGAGGGGGCGTAGTGACATGGTCATGGAGTTCTTTCGTGGTCGAACGTTCGTGGTCTAACGTTCGTGGTCTAACGTTGTTGGAGTTCTGCGATGTCGTCCCAGGCAGTCTGCGCGGCGGCGCGGCTGCGCGATGTCTTCGCGAGGGCCAAGGCAACTTCGGCGTCCGCCTGGGCGCGGTCGAGCATTCGCATCGCCCGGTCCTCTTCGCCGTCCTCGAGGAGCGCACGGGAAATCTCGACTTGGTCCTGGGCGAGCTTGACGTGCAGATCGACCTCCGGGGTTCGGGACTGGTCGATCTCCTGCGCCGAATCGATGGAGGCCGTGGTGTCGAGAAGCTGCTGTTGCGGGAGTTGCTGGGCGGCGCACCCGACGACGAGTACGGTCGAGAGTGCGCTGAGTCTGAATCGGTAGGTCATTGTGTCGTTCTCCTTGCAGGTGTTGGTCTATGGGGACGAGCAGCCCATGTGCATCCGGCGTGCCAACGCCCGCCGGAGGTCGGCTGGGCCTCTTGGAGGAGCGAGTCGCGGCCGTGCGCGCCGGACTGCGTGCGCTGTGCCGCACCCTTGAGCGCCATCGCTCACGGAACTCAGCGTCTTGGGCTTGATGTGAAAACCCGGCGCACGCCTGCGTGCGATATAGCACACCTGTGCGCTGTGGCTCAGGGGAGCCCCAACACTCTCGACGCAACATCATGAAATATTGAAGGTTATTGTCTCGGAACGGGCCGCGCATGACTCGACCCGTATGCGCCCGTCCCAGACTGCAGTTAAAGCCCCGCCCGTCGTGCCCCGGACCGTGCTTGCGGAGCCGCCTCGTCGGGAACTGCTGCTCGTCACCCACCGAGACAGCGCATCCTTTCAACGGGCGCTTGAAGGACTCGACGCCGATATCCGTACGGTTGACTCGGTCGAGGCCGCCGTCGATGCGCTCGGTCACCAGACCGCGGGCGTAATCCTCCATTCGCCCTTGGCCCACAAGTCCGCCGAGGAAGCGCTCACCCTCCTCGCCTCGCTTGATGAGGCGCGACGACGCCCAGTCTTCGTGGCCGTAGGCGAGGGGTTCGATGATGACCGAGCCCAAGCGCTTTATGACGACGGCGCGACCGCGGTCATCGCATGGCCCCAAGAGATCCTGCTGCTCCCTCAACTCGTGAACGAGCTGGCCACCGTGAGTCTCGCCGACCACGAAGCGGCTTCGGTCGACGAGGCGCTCAGCGAGGCGACCCAGGCTAGGATCGATCTAGACGCCGATCTCGCGTCGCTCATCCGCTGTCAGGTTCGAAACGGGGTCGCCCACCTGCACGGAACGCTCGACTCCTTGTGGAAACACAGACGCCTGGTCGACCGGATCTCTGCAGTTCCTGGCGTGGTCGCGGTGGTGGAGTTCGGCCTCGAAGTCCTCGCCCCCTCCGTGGCGGATGACGCCCTCTCCACTGCGCTGGGGACAACATTCGCCGCGAACACCAAGCTTGAAGACCAAACGGTATCGGCCAGCGTCGCCGACGGAGTGGTCACGCTGGCGGGCGTCGTCAAGTCGAAGCGCCAGCTTCGGGAGGCAGTCCGACTCGCGGAGTCCATTCGAGGCGTCGCAAGAGTCGACAACCACGTCTGCATCTCGCCCGGCGACGCCGTTGTCGGCCAGGATCACGCGGCAACGCTGCAGAAGCTCGTCGATCAGGCCTTCCCGAAGTCCTCCGCAGTCGTCAAGTGTTTTGGACCCGTCGCCGTCGTTTCGGGCTCCGCGCCGACGCTCGCCGAGCGGGTTCAGATTCAGGAGTGTCTCGAAGACGCGGGCTTCATCGAGCGCGTGGTCAACAAGGTGACGCTGCTCGAAGCCGGCCAGTCCTCGAAGGCTTGACCCGATCTCCTCCGTCTCGACACCCCAGCGGCTATCCACCCGTCCAAAGTTTCTCGCGAAAGCAGCCACGTGCAGCCACCGATACACTCCCCGGAGATGAACGCTCAGCTCCTCGTCGTCGACGATGACGAAAACGTCTGCGAGTACTTCTCGATCGTCTTGCGCGGTGCCGGATTCCAAGTCACGACCGCAGGTACGGGTCGCGAGGCGTTGGAACTCCTTCGGAGCCGGCGATACGACGTCCTCCTGACCGACCTCGCAATGGCGGGAATGGATGGTCTCGCGCTCGCGAAGGCAGCGGCCGAGATTCACCCGACGATGCCGGTGATCGTGGTCACCGGAAGCTCGGACCTGAGCTCGGCGATCGACGCGATGCGAGCCGGAGTTCAGGACTTCATCGTCAAGCCCGTCGAGGCCGACGTCCTCATTCACCAGGTTCGCCGAGCCTCTCGACAGGGCGAGCTCGAGCAACGGGTCGCGCTGCTCGAAGGCGAGCTCGAGCGCGTCGCCGGGCGACACGGAATGCTCGGCGAGAGCGGACGCATGCGTCAGGTTCGGGACCTCATCGACCGGGTCTCCCGCTCGGACGTCAACGTGTTGATCACCGGCGAGAGCGGCACCGGAAAGGAGCTGGCGGCGCGTGCCGTTCACCAAGCCTCCCCGCGCGCCGACGGCCCGTTCGTCGCGCTGAACTGCGCAGCCATCCCCTCCACCCTGATTGAGAGCGAGCTGTTCGGTCACGTCAAAGGCGCCTTCACCGACGCCCGCAAAGACCGGGACGGGCTGCTCGTTCAGGCTGAGGGTGGCACCCTGTTCTTGGACGAGCTCGGAGAGATGCCGCTGGAGATGCAGCCCAAGCTGCTTCGTGCGTTGCAAGAGCGGACGGTCCGGGCCGTGGGCGGTGAACGGGAGACGCCCTTCGATGCTCGCATCGTCACCGCCACGAACCGCGATCTCGAGGACGAAGTGGAGGCTGGACGCTTTCGTGAAGACCTCCTGTACCGGGTCGATGTTGTCCGGCTTGAGCTTCCCCCGCTGAGGTCGCGCGGGCGTGACGTGCTGCTGTTGGGCCAGCACTTCCTTGGGAAGTATGCGCACCTGGGTCAGCAGACCGTCTCGCAGTTCTCTCCCCAGGCGGCGCAGGTGCTTCTGCAGTACGACTGGCCCGGGAACGTCCGAGAGCTTGAGAACTGTATCGAGCGCGCGATGGCCTTGTCCCGCGACGAAGAGGTCGCACTCGAAGACCTGCCCCGCAAGATCCGAGACTTCAAGAGCGACCAGGTGTCCATCGAGGGCGAGGAGAGCACCGATGAAGAACTGCTGACGCTGGAGCAGATCGAGGCTCGCTACATCCGGCGCGTCATGAAGGCGGTCGAGGGCAACAAGAGCAAGGCAGCCCGAATTCTCGGTTTGGATCGCCGGAGTCTGTATCGCCGCCTCGACAAGTACGAAGCGGGGGCGCCATGAGACGCGCGCGCTCCCGTGTCCCGGTCCGCGGGTGTGCAAACCAGGGTCGCGTCGTCGTCGAGGGCTCGCGATGAGTTCGGACGTCGCACTCGAAGCTCTGCTCGACGCCCTGCCGCTCGGCGTGGTCGCGTTCGACGACGCGGGACGCATCCGTTTCCTCAACGGCGCGGCGCGGACGCTGCTGCGGGCCCCGGAGGACACGACGGAGCGCGCAATCGCGATGGATACCCTGCTGTGCCTCGACCCCACGGATGCTTCTATCCCCGAGGTCGCGTACGGGCCTGCCGAGAGTACGCCGCGTCTGTGCGTTCGACTCGAGGAGCTCCCGGGCGTGCTCGCGGGTCTGCGCGCCGTCATCGTCCGCCCCTACGCCTCGCCCAATGACGTCCTGGGACCGCACGTGGCCATGCTCGGGCACGAGCTTCGCAACCCGCTGGCACCCCTACGGCTCGCGGCGCGACATCTTCGCGAGAGTGGAGCGGAGCCGGCTACGGCGTGTATCGCGATCGAACGCAACGTCGAACAGTTGGCGAGAATCGTAGACGACGTCCTCGACACCCAACAGGCGGCGCAGGGCCAGATTCGCCTTGAACTGGCACCCACCCCGCTCGCCGACAGCGTCGCCGATGCGTTGAGTTCCTGCAGCCCACAGTTTGAAGACCTGCAGCATTCGGTGAGTGTCGACCTGGAGGACCTGGAGGGCGTCGTGGTCAACGCGGACCGCACCCGCCTCGTCCAGGCGCTCTCCAATCTTCTGTCCAACGCCGCGACCCATACCCCGCGCGGTGGCATCGTTCAGATCCGAGGCTGGATCGAGGACACCACCGCCCACGTGTCGATCACCGACAACGGGCCCGGGCTCTCGGCCACCTCTCTCGAGACCATCTTCGACATCTTTGCCCGCAGCGTCCCGCCGACCCAGCCCGCCTCCGGTGGCTTGGGCCTGGGCCTGGGCCTCTCACGGCACATCATCGAGCTCCACGGCGGCGAGGTGACTGCGGCCAGCCCCGGGCTTGGCCTGGGCTCGACGTTCTCGGTCACGCTCCCGAACACCAGCGTCCTGGAGTCCCTCGAGCCTTCTGCGGCCCTGCCATCCGCAGCGTCAGCGCCTTTGGCCATCCTCATCGTGGATGACAACGAAGACGCCGCGGCCATGCTCGCGCTCGTGCTGGAGAGTCAGGGGGCGACATGCACCGTTGAGCACACCGGCCTTGCGGCGCTGAAGGCCGCCGGCGCCGAGCAGTTCGACCTCGCGATCTTGGACATCGGCCTTCCCGACATCGATGGTTTCGAGGTCGCACGTCGGGCCCAAACCCTGAAGACCCGCCCCATTCGCGTGGTCGCGCTCAGCGGATACGGCCAGCAAAGCGACCGCGACGCTGCACAGGCCGCCGGCTTCGACGCCTACTACGTCAAGCCGCTGCAGAGTGACGCCCTGACCAATCTGCTCTGCCCCGCCTGAGCGCGAAAGCGTCGCGGGCAGCCGCTATCCCCTGCGCTTATCCCCTGCGCTCGGCCCCGAAAAGAAGAAAGCCGCTTCCTCCTTGCGGAGAAAGCGGCCTTTGATGTGCACCCTACACGATTCGAACGTGTGGCCTTCGGTTCCGTAGACCGACGCTCTATCCAGCTGAGCTAAGGGTGCAGGGGGTTGGTGGGCGCAGTTGATAGCAGCGGGGCCCCAGCGGCGCAAGCGGTTTCGACAGGCGGGGGCCGTTTGCTCGCAGTGGGTCGCTACTCGCGGGTCTGAATGGCTTTGGGCGCGACGGCGACCGTGGTCGGGAGCCGGACGCCTTCGAGTCCACCCGCGGATTTGATGTGCAGGTCGCGCTGAGGGAAGGGGATCTCGATGCCGGCGTCTTTGAGCGCGTACCAGATGGCGAAGTTGACCTCGCTCTTGAGCGTGTCGGGGATCTCGACCATCTCCTTGGAGTAGGCGCGCAGCTTGAAGTTGATCGAGGAGTCGCCGAAACCGACGAACAGGACGTCGGGCGGAGGATCGGAGAGCAAGGCGGGGTGCCCTGAGGCGACGGTCAGCAGGAGCTCTTTGACCGCGTTGGGATCGGCGCTGTACGAGACGCCGACCTCGAACACGTAGCGGACGATGCGGTCGTTGTGCGTCAGGTTCACCACCAGGTCGGAGACGAGCGTGGCGTTGGGGACGAGGTAGACGACGTTGTTGTTGTCGCGAACCAGGGTGACCCGTCCCTGAATCTCGATGATGGTCCCCTCGACGTCGTCCAGGCGCACGCGGTCGCCGACCTTCACGGGCCGGGCAAACAGCAGGATCATGCCGCTGATGAAGTTCTCGGCGATCTTCTGAAGGCCGAGTCCAATCCCGATACCGACCGCACCAAACGCGACCAGCAGGCTGTTGAGCTGAATCCCCACCAGGGGGAGCCCCAAGAGCAGGCCCAGCACCCACACGCCGTACGCCACGATGCGCGCGACGGCGTACTTCACCCCGGGGTCGATCTGGGAGTTGCGAAGCAGCCGCAACACCAGCCGGCGGCGCACAAACCGGGAGAACAACGCAAGGACAACGAAGAGGACGACGAACTTCAGCAGAAACAGCGGCGTGACCCGAAAATCCCCCACCTGAATCAGTGTCATTCCCAGAGCCCGGGAGAGATCGTCGAAGAGCGGCGTGTCCACGAACTCGCCAGTGATAACACCCCCGCCGCCGAAATGCAGGGCGAGGGCTACGGTTCGCACGCACGGATGCTGCCGAAGGCGGCGGTCGCCGCAGCAGGGGCCTGCGTCCAGGTTTGCCCGTAGAGACGCACGCTCTTGAGACCCTCGCCATAGACCGCCTCGAGCGTGGTCAGCAGCTCGAAGTCCACCCCGTCCGCAGACGTCGACACCAGGACCTCACCCGCGACGAAACGGATTTCGATCCACTCGAAGATCGGACTGTCGGCCACGGGAGTGCTGCTCTGACGCACTTCCACGCTGTCGTTGTTCCACACCAACACGAGGTCTTCGGGTCCGCCCTCTTCGCGAAACAGCAGCACCATCTGTGCCTGCGAGCCGGGCAGCGCCGGGGCCTGGGTCGCGTTCACGCGTAGCGACGAGACCGAGCCCGCGAAGGGTCGGTACAGGCCGCGTTGATCCACGATGCCAGGGGCGAAATCCCAGCGAAGCTCGCCGTTCGCCTCCTCCATGACGTGGGCGGTGGATCCGTAGGGTTCCCAACTCGGATCGAACTCGCCATCGTCGAATGTGTCGAAGAACCCCGAGCACGGAGGCATCGGACCCCCCGTATCGTCCGTATCCCCCGTCGACCCGGAGGACGCACCCGTAGGCCCGGCCGTGGCACATGCTTCGTCTCGACACGACGTGGTCCCGTCGCTGTCTGAACCCGCCGTGCCGCTGCTCGCTTCAACCGGAGCGCTGGTGATCGAGCCCTCGCTCAGGGTGCTCACCGCGTCGCCGGAGGAAGACGAGCCGGTCGCGCCCGAGCTCTGCGTCCCCTGGGTGCCGGGGCCGTCGGAATCCTGTGCCGCGGTGTCAACGCACAAGCCGCCCACCCCGTCGCCGGAGAACTTCGCGTACCGCCGACCCGAGCCGCACTCCGAGTCCGGGAATGAGCACCACCCGCCAACCTCACAGCGCCCTTCGGCACCGCAGGCGGCGTCGTCGCTGCAGGAGAAGGTGGGCCCCGCGCAGCCCGCCGTCGCGCCGACCAGCGCGAAGACCCCAAGCCACCCGACCCCCCTCATCGGATGACTCTACCTTGGTCCGCTGGCGCCGACGAGGTGTGCGACGATCGGGGCATGAAGACCCGCGGCGTGAGCTTCGACAACGGACGCGGCAACCAACTCGCCGCGCGGCTCGACCTCCCGCTTCGGGATGAGCCCCGGGCCTATGCGGTGTTTGCCCACTGTTTTACGTGCAGCAAGAACCTCAACGCGGCCGTGCACGTGTCTCGCACGCTCGTCGAACTTGGATGGGGTGTGCTTCGGTTTGACTTCACGGGTCTCGGAGACAGCGAGGGCGAGTTCGCGGACACCCATTTTTCCAGCAACGTCGAAGACCTGCTCAGCGCCTGCCAGTGGCTGAGCCAACACCACGGCCCGCCGCAACTGCTGGTCGGGCATTCCCTCGGAGGTGCCGCAGTGCTGCGTGCCGCCGCCTCCCTCGATGCCGTGACCGCGGTCGCAACGCTGGGGGCCCCCGCCCGACCCGACCATGTGTTGGCGCTGCTCGAGGATCAGCTCGAGACCGTCGAACGCGAGGGCGAAGCGACCGTCAACTTGGCGGGACGACGGTTCACGATCAAGCGCAGCTTCCTCGAGGACGTCCGGGCACAGGAGATGCAGGCCGCGATCGGCAAGCTGCGCCGCGCCCTGCTCGTCATGCATGCACCCGGGGACAACGTCGTCGGCATCGACAACGCCGCGGAGATCTTCAAGGCGGCCAAGCACCCCAAGAGCTTCGTCGCGCTCGACGGCGCCGACCACCTGCTCAGCCGACCGAGCGACGCCCGCTTCGCAGCCAGCGTGATCGCGGCCTGGGCGAGTCGTTTCCTGCCCGAGCCGGACCACTCCGCCTCGGCCAGCGACGACGTCACGGCATGGGGTCCCCAGCGCGGCTTCACCACCGAGCTGACCGTGGGCGAGCACTGCGTCCTCGCCGACGAGCCTCGCGAGGTGGGCGGAGAAGACCGAGGACCGAGCCCCTACGGACTGCTCCTGGGGTCGCTGGGGGCCTGCACCGTGATGACGCTGCGTATGTACGCCGACCGGAAGGGCTGGCCGCTCGACCAAGCCTTGTGTCATCTCCGGCACTCCAAAGTGCACGCGGCCGACTGCGAAGCGTGTGCGGATCACGACGATCCGAAGGCCAAGGTCGACCGCATCGATCGGCGCATTGAGCTGCGCGGCACGCTCGATGCGACCCAACGCCAGCGGCTGATGGAGATCGCCGACCGATGCCCGGTGCACCGGACGCTGAGCGCCGGAAAGATCAGCATCATCACCGAGCCGGTGCCAGCGTAAAACTGGTCTCGGCCAAAACTTCGCCGCCCACGAGCAGCTCGACCCGGTGACGCCCCGGGTAGAGCGCCCGAATGGTCGTGGTCTTCATCGAATGCCGCTTGCTCAGCGCGACGCCGCTGCAGGCTCAGCCCCAGATCAGCAGGCTGAGCGCGAACGCGTTGTTGCCCGCGTGCACCAGCATGGCGACCCACAACCTTCCGGAGCGACGGTACGACTCGGCGAAGACGAGCCCGAGCCACAGGTAGATCAAGAAGCCGACCGGGTTGGTGTGGATCGCCGCGAACACGGCGGCGGACAACGCATACGCTTCGGGCCAGCTGCTGCCCTGCGCGGCGATGCGGCGAAAGACGAGCCCGCGGAACAGCAGCTCCTCGCCCATGGGCGCGAGCACCAGAGCCGAGATCGCGAGCAGGATCATCGGAACCCGGTCCCCGCCGCCGGACTTGAAGCCCTCGATAAGCTCGACGATGCTGCCCTGCTCCTCGACTGGGACGCCGACAGCCTCAAGCCCGACGCCGAGCACGAAGCTGCCGCCGATCGCCGCGAGGATGCCCAAGACCACCAACCCGAGCGCGTGGGCGATCGAGACTCGCGCAAACAGCGCTTCATCGATCGGAGGTTTCCCCAGACCTGCGCTGTCGTTCGCGTCGACGACTTTCGCCAGCGCGCGGTAGACCACGAAGCCGGTCAGCATCACCGCCGGGCCAGCCGCCATGCGCACCCCGATCCCGAGCGCACCCTCGGTGGGGACCCAACCGAGCGCCCCCAAGAGGAAAAAAAAGACGCTGCCGACGAGCAAGCCCGCGACCGCGAGCCCGACCTCCAAAAGAGCGCCGCGCAGCCGCGGTCGGGACGAGGGCGCCTCACGCATCCGGGGCAGTGTGGGGCTCCCGCTCGCCCGGTGCAATGCGGGCTTGCAACCGGACGAACTAGGGTTTAGGTTCCTGCCCCCAAAAGCAGCGTTTCTGTGGAGTCGTGGCCGAGAGGCTGAAGGCACAGGTTTGCTAAATCTGCGTAGGGGAAACCTTACCGAGGGTTCGAATCCCTCCGACTCCGCACGAGGGGCGCTCCATCTGGAGCGTCCCTCATTTTTTTGGGCCCTCTCCCGCGCAGAGCCAGCGCGCGCAGGCCATGCCGATCGCGACGCCGGTTAGATCCGCGAGCGCGTCGAGAACGTCGGGGGAGCGTGGCCACGGCAATACCCCTTGAACGAGCTCGGACCCGAGCGCGAGCCCACAGCCGATCGCCAGCACCGTGAAACGGCGCCGCGTGGCCCACCACCACAGCGCCCCAACGCCGCAAAACGACAAACAGTGAAAGACCTTGTCGTCATGGGGAAACAGCTGCGGCTGCCCGGTTGGTGGGCTCCACAGCAGAAACAAGAGCCCTGCGGTGTAGACGACCGCGAGCCCTCGCCACAGCGACCGAGCCCAACTCGGGCTGCTGCTAGGCGTCGTCTGCGGTCGCGGCCCAGTAGGAGATGAGCTCGTTGTTGTCGACGACGCGCGAGTGATGGTGTCCCCAGACATCGCTGATGTAGATCGTCGAGCCGCGGTCGAGCTTGGGCGTGAGGTAGATGGCGACGTACTCGGCATCGCCGCCTTCAACGACCTTGCCGATGTGGTCCAGAGGCTGCTTGCTCACGGGGCACAGCAGCTCGCACTTGGAACCTTTGGCCAGATCCTCGAAGCCCTGCTTGCGACCATCCCCGTGAATCGGACTGAGGTGCACCAGCTCCTCGCGGCCTCCGCTTCGCACCAACAACGTGATCGCCGGGTAGCCGTCGAACTTTACGTCGGTGATCCCGACGATGTTTTTGCCGGTCGGACCGAACGCCTGCGAGACCACGATGGTGACGTCGTCCGCGAATTGAACCGCGTCTGCACCGTCTCCTTCGGGTTTCTTTCCGGTCACTTCGAGGTTTTCGACGTCGACGTTCTGGGTGCTCATGCGAGGGGCCTGAGACCACCGGACCACGAACCGAGCCGAGGCGCAAGGAGGCTTTCAACATCCCGGCTCGGGCAGCATTTCGGCGGGTCGGTTGCGGCCCAAGTCGAGCCGGGGTCACGGGATGCGCAGCCTCGCCGAGGTGATCTCGCAGGCCGGGTCGGCGGCCGAGAAGCGCTGCCACGGCCACAACGCGACGCTCTGGAGAACGTAAGCCCAGCTACACAGTACGCCCGCGGACGCGGGCGATGCACCAAAGCCGGACCGGGCGACACCCATACCTCGGAGGCCCTGGGTGGATCGAAAGACGGCAGTCGGAGCAACGTTCCTGTGCGCGGTGCTCGCAGCTGGTTTGGCGCGCACGCGTGAGGGCCCCTCGCAAGCGGAGCTCGAGGCGCAAGGCTTGGGCCGGAGCTGCGGCAACGCGATCCCGAGACTGTTACCCTGCTTTCGATGGATCAGGACGGCGAGCTGCTGCTGCGCTGGGGCGATGGGGACGAACCCGCCGGCCAGCAGCTCTACGACCGACACTTCCCGCGCGTGTACCGGTTCTTTCGGACCAAGGTCGTCGACGGCGTGGAGGACCTTGTTCAGGCCACGTTCCTCGCATGCCTGGAGGCACGGGACCGATACCGAGGGGAGGGCAAGTTCAGCACCTTCATCTACGGGGTCGCGCGCAACCAGCTCCTCACCGACTTCCGCAAACGAAAGTCGCGCGGTCGGATGGCCGCACCGCTCCAACACAGCGTCGCCGACCTCGGGCCCTCCCCGTCCACGATGCTCGGTCGCGACGCGGAGGAGCGCCGGCTCTACGAATCGATCTGCCGCCTCCCGCTCGACCTGCAGATCTCCCTTGAGCTGTTCTACTGGGAGGACGTGCCAAGCCGAGAGATCGCCGCGATTCTCGACGTTCCCGAATCCACGGTGCGCTCGCGGCTGAGACGCGCACGACTTCAGCTGCGCAAAGCCCTCGACCTTCCGGATGAAGCCCTGCCACCCGAGTCCGCCTCGAGCGACGCCCAGGAGTTCGACAAGTCGGAGTGGATTCAGCGCATTCGCACCTCCGCGCTCGAAGGTCGCAAGGACGGCTAGCCGCGCCGCGTTGCCCGAGGTCGACGACAGGGGCATCGTGGGCAGACACCGGCGAGGAGGACGTCGTGCCTGACGATCTTCAGCCCATCCTTGGTCGCTACAAGGTGGCCGATCACGACGCGGACGCCGAGCTCGCGCGCAACTCCGTGCGTGCCCGCCTCTTCGGCGGCAAGAAAGAAGAGACGCGGATCGGCAAGTACGTGCTGGGTGAGCTCGTGGGCGTCGGCGGCATGGGACGCGTCTACGTCGCGCACGACCGCGAGCTCGATCGGAGGGTGGCGCTCAAGTTGCTCAAGGGCTCGCAGTGGGCCGGAACCGCCGGCGAGGAGGGCAGGTTGTGGCGCGAGGCCCGAACCCTCGCCCAGATCAACCACCGCAACGTCGTCACGGTCTATGAGGTGGGAGAAGCGGCGATCGGAGTGTTCGTCGCGATGGAGTACATCGAGGGCCGCACCCTGCGGCAGTGGGTCAACGACGAAGAGCCCGGGACCCGCGAGGTCTTGCGGGTGCTGCGAGAGGCCGGGCACGGGCTGGCTGCGGCCCACGCCGCGGGAATCGTCCACCGTGACTTCAAACCGGACAACGTGCTGATCGGCAACGACGGGCGCGTGTGCGTGGCGGACTTTGGCATCGCCCACGACGTGTCGGTGGTGCCCGAGCTCGGGTTCAAGCGCGAGGACGCCATGACCACCACGGGTCGCGAATCATGGCTGACCTCGGGGCCCGCTGGCACCCCCGCGTACATGGCCCCCGAACGTCTCCGTGGGCGTGACGCCGACGTGGCGGGCGACATCTACAGCTTTTGCGTCTGCACCTGGGAGGCCTTGACCGGGCAGCTCCCCGACCCCTACACCGACGCGCCGCCCTCCGACCCCGGCCGCCTGGTTCCGCGACGCATCCGAGCTGCCGTCGAGCGGGGCCTGCAGCACGACCCGAAGGCGCGGCAGCGATCGGTGGCCAAGCTGCTTGAGCCGATCGATCGCCAGCTCGACCAGCGGCAGCGGTCCACGAGGGTCTGGGCGGGCGTGGCCGCCCTCGTGGCGGGGCTCGGCGTCGGCACGTGGCTTCGGTCCCCCTCCAAGCTCGTCTCCGAGCCACCCAAACAAGCCACCCAGGCCCGCGCCACCGCGCCGCCGGTCATCCTGCCCAAGCGCACGCTCGGCGAACGCATCGCGGACAACGGCGGGCCGGACTCCCAGCATCCGCGACGGCTCGTCCGTGCCGACGCCTTCGCACCCATCGACGCGACCGCGACCACCGTCCCGATCCTCTCCGGTGCGCTCGCATCCCCAGCGGACAAGCTTCGGCGAGGCGACCCCGCCGCCTACGCACAGCAGGCCCAAGCCGTGCACGCACTCGCGCTGCAGTGGCGGGCGTCCGCGCAAAACGACCCCCCCGGCGTCACGCGATTCGTGGGGCACCTGCCGCCGGATGCCCCTGCACTGAGTCCACCGGAGTACGCCGCCCTCGCCAGCGCGACCTACGATGGTCATCGAGGAGCCTTGGGCGCAAACGCGGGGGCCAAGGCCGGAGCGCCTGAAATGGGGGTCGTCGCGGATGGGATCAGCGGACGCGTGTCGCGGCCGCAGGTATGGCGCGACACCACGCTCGACTACCTCGGTGGCATCCGCGCGTGGTCGGTGGGCCAGCGCGATGGGGACTTCCCGGCCGACGTCATCGGGCTGCACCTTGAGCTGCGAGACCCCGCCGGGCACACAGCCAGCAGTCCCGAGTCTGCCGAGGTCCACGCGCTCCTCGACTCGATCGCGCAGTGGCGAGACCGGGAAGCACCCGGTCGCGAGCTGTGGGTGACGCGGTTCGGCTACGACACCCACCCCGGATCGTCGCTGCGCGCAGGGGCTGTCCCCGGAGTCTCCGCCGACCTCGTGCACGCCCAGTGGACCGTACGCGCCACGTTGTTGCTGCTGGCCGGAGGGGCCGACCGCGTGATGGTCGGGACCTGGGCAGACGCAGGACAGACCCCGAACTCGGGGACAACCTCCGGACTCCGGGGCCCGGCTCCGGGGCACCCTCCCAAGCCCGCCCTGCGACACCTCGAGACCCTGCAGCGCACGGTGGGTGACTTCGTGCTTGAGGGGCTGCTCGAAGGCCTCCCGGAGTCGGTGTGGGCGCTCCGCCTCGCGCACGCCGACGGACGCCAGGCAGTCGTCGCCTGGCTGGGAACCACCGCCGGGCGGGTTCGCGCGGATGTGCAGCTTCCGGTGACCGTGGGTGCCGAGGTCACGCTCACGCCCCTGGATGACGTGTCCGAGCTCCGCATGATGGACGCCCAGCTCCGACTCGATCTCTCGGAGACCCCCGTCGTCGCGGTGTGGTGATGCTCGCCGCGGAATGAACGCCCAACGCGGCTGGTACCCTGCCCCTGTGACCGAGCCGCACCTGCGCTGCCCTGGATGTGACGACGGTACGTCGCTGAGGCCTTGGCCGCCGCCGTCCAACAGCCCCTACCGGGACGCGCCGGAGAGCCCGATTCAAGTGCAGGCGTGTGAAACCTGTGCGGGGGTCTGGGTCGACCGCGACACGCTTGGCCAGCTGTTGGAGTCGGCGGCGCAGGCAGCTTCGCCATCCTCGAGTGAGACCGTTCGCCGCAAGACGATGCCGGTGGGCCTGGCGACGAGCGCGGTCGTCTATCGCCGCTGCCCCGAGTGCGAGCAGGCGATGTTGCGCAAGAACTTCGGCACCATCTCCGGCATCGTCGTCGACGTCTGCGGGCGTCACGGCACCTTCTTTGACTACGGCGAGCTGCCAGGCGTCGTCGACTTTGTGCGCAGCGGCGGCCTGAGTCTCGCCCAAAAACACGCCGAGTCCGAGAGCCTTCGGGACGCCAAGCAGCGCTTTACGCATGGGCTCACTACCAGTCCAGGGATGGGACCGGCCTGGCTCGAAGGTGACCTGCAAGACCCTGCCTCGGATGAGTTTCTCCGCCGGGTCGGCGTGTTCGTTCGCAACATGTTTCGGTGAGCGCGGCGCAGCGGGTCCGCGCCGGTCTCCGCGGGATCGCCACGACCTCGGCTCGAAAGGCGACTGTGAAGGCGCGTAGGGGCCTGTGTCCACCGGACCCGCGGCGCCTTCGAGCGTGCCGGAAGCGCCGCGGTCCCACGAAGCGCACACCGCCGTGTCTCGCCAGGACGGACCGGTCCTGTTAGTGTCCGCCGCGATGACGTCTGCGGGTGCGCCTCGTCTGTTTCACCGGCTCTTCATCGCCAACCGAGGCGAAGTCGCCGTCCGCATCGCGCGGGCCTGCGACGCCATGGGCATCACGCCTGTGTTTGCGGCTTCGGAAGCCGACCTCGGCGCGGCGTATCTGAAGGACCGCGAAGTTGTGTGCCTGGGGCCGGCCCGGTCCACACACAGCTACCTCGACCTGAGCAAGGTCGTGCAGGCGGCACGGCAGTCGCGATGTACCGCCGTGCATCCGGGCTGGGGGTTTCTCGCCGAGAACCCGCAGTTCGCGGCGTTGTGTGAAGCCCACGGGCTCACCTTTCTCGGGCCGCCAGCGCACGTCATGCATTTGATGGGCAAGAAGACGCCCGCGAAGAAAGCCATGGGCAAGGCTGGGCTCACGCTCATCCCCGGAAGCGACGGCATCCTCAAGGACGCGCAGGATGCTCGGCGCGTGGCCGATGCGACCGGGTACCCCGTGCTCATCAAGGCCGAGAGCGGTGGGGGCGGTCGCGGGATGCGAATCGCTCGAAGCGGCGATGAGGTTGAGGCGGCGTATGCCGACGCCCAAGCCGAAGCTCGCGCCGCGTTCGGCGACCCGCGGGTCTATATGGAGAAGCTCATCGAGGGCGGGCGCCACATCGAGATTCAGGTGATGGCCGATCGCTACGGCAACGTCGTGCATCTGGGCGAGCGAGACTGCACGGTGCAGCGTAACCACCAGAAGCTGATCGAAGAGAGCCCCTCCCCGGTGCTCAACGACGCGGTCCGCCAGGCCAGCCTCGAGGCTGCGGCCCAAGCCACGGCGACCATCGGCTACGTGGGCGCAGGCACGATGGAGTTCTTGCTCGACCAAGATGGCGTGCTGCGCTTCATGGAGATGAACACGAGGCTTCAGGTCGAGCACTGCGTCTCCGAGGTGCGCAGCGGCAAGGACCTCGTCGAACAACAGATCCTCGTCGGTGCGGGTTACCAGCTGGGATGGCGGCAAGACGACATCAAGCTCACCGGGCACGCGCTGGAATGCCGCATCAACGCCGAAAACCCCTTCGACGGGTTTCGCCCGAGTCCGGGCAAGATCGAGAAGTGGGTCAGCCCCACCGGTGAAGGCGTTCGCGTCGACACCCACGTGCAGTCCGGCTACGAGGTGCCGCCGCACTACGACAGCTTGCTGTGCAAGGTGGTCACCCACGGCGACACGCGCGACCAAGCCTGCGACCGCATGATCGCCGCGCTCGGTGACCTGGTCTGCGAAGGCGTTCACACCACGGCCGGCATGCATCAGCAGATCTTGGCCAGCGAGCCCTTCCGCTCCAACAACTACGACACCCGCGCCATCCCGGGCTTCTCGCAGGAGTAATCATGGTTCACGTTCCCCTGACTCCCATCGGGCGCGCACGCGCGTCCTTCTGCGACGACAACACGTTCGAGTCGAACCTCTCCTCACTGGCGGCTCGCGAAGAGCAGCTGCGATCCAGGCGCGCCGAGGTTCATGCCGGCTGGGGCGAGAAGTACGTCGGCCGCGTGCACGCCAAGGGCAAGATGACCGCCCGTGAGCGGCTGGACTCGGTCAAAGACCCGGGCTCGCAGAGCTTCGAGGTCGGCACGTTCGTCAACTACGGGCTGGAGTACGGCGACAATGGGATGAAGTCTCCGGGCGCCGGAGTGGTCACCGCCTTTGCCCAGGTGCACGGGCGGTGGTGCATGGTCATCGCCAACGACAACACGGTGGCGTCGGGGTCGTGGTGGCCGATGACGCCGGAGAAGATTCAGCGGGCCCAGCAGATGGCGCTGCGGTTGCGGCTGCCGACGCTGTACCTCGTGGACTGCAGCGGCCTGTTCTTGCCCGAGCAGTCGCGCAGCTTTCCGGGGGCGAAGGGCGCGGGGCACATCTTCAAGATGAACAGCCTGCTCTCGGCCCACGGCGTGCCGCAGCTCGCGGGCGTGTTCGGCGACTGCATCGCGGGAGGCGGCTACATGCCGATCATCTCCGACCGCGTCTACATGACCGAGCAAGCCTACATGGTGATCGCCGGGGCCGCGCTGATCAAAGGCGCCAAGAGCCAGAAGATGACCAGCCTGGGCATCGGCGGACCCGAGGTGCATGTGCACCAGAGCCGCTGCGCCGACGTGCGAGTGCCCGACGACGCGACGTTGTTGTCGTGTCTGCGCGATGAGGTCGCCCGGCTGCCCAGCTCGGGCGCGGACTACTATCGGGGCGGCGCAGGGCCGGTGGATCCCGCCTTCCCCGCCGCCGAGCTCTCGGGCTTGATGCCCAGCGACCACCGCGAGGCCTACGACATCAACGAGGTGCTCGCGCGGTTGTGCGACCAGTCGTTGTTCTGGGAGGTGATGGGCGGCAGTGGCGAGGAGATGATGTGCGGCATCGGCCGGGTCAACGGGCTGTACACCGGCTTCATCGCCAACCGACAAGGCCTGGTCGGCAACCCCGACGACCCCGGCGCGCGGCGTCCTGCGTCCATCCTGTACAAGGCGGGCATCGCCAAGATCTCCGCGTTCTCGCGGGCCTGCAACTCCGACGGCATCCCGATCGTGTGGCTGCAGGACATCGCCGGCTTCGACATCGGAGCCGACGCCGAGCGCCAGGGTCTGCTGTCGTACGGCAGCAACCTCATCTACACCAACAGCACCAACGACACGCCGATGTTCACGGTGCTGCTGCGCAAGGCCTCGGGCGCGGGCTACTACGCGATGGCCGGCATGCCCTACGACCCGGTCGTGCAGCTGTCGACGACGCTGTCGCGGCAGTCGGTGATGGAAGGACGCACGCTGGCGATCGCCACCTACAACACCAAACTCGACGACGACTTCGAGATCGTCTCGCAGGACCCGGACGAGCGCGCTGCGATCGAGAAGGGCATGGCGTCGGTCGAGAAGCGGATCGAGGCGGACATGGACCCCTTCGTCGCCGCGCGGCAGATGGACACCGATGAGATCGTCGAGTTCGGCGAGCTGCGGGCCTACGTTGCGATGCTGGTCGAGGCCAGCTATCAGGCGACGGGCTATCGAAGGATCAAAAACCCGCGGATCTGGTCGCTGCACGACCTCGCGGTGCTCACGGAGGGCTTGCGATGAAAACCGGACGCGCATTCGAACCGCAACTGCTCGCCACCATCGAGCGCGACGGCAGCCTCGTGCATGTCCAGTGCCCCACGGTTGGGCACTGGCGAGAGGCGCCTGCGGAAGGCGCCCTGATCCAGCCGGGCGCGACGCTGGGCTTCATCGATACGCTTGGCGTGCTGCAGCGCGTTGTCGCGCCTGCGGGCGCCGTCGGCGTGGTGACCTCGCGCAAGGGCAACGCATCCTCGCCGGGCCACGTCGCCTACGGGGACGTGCTGCTGACCCTCGACCTCGAGGCGGCGACGGGATCCGTTGCGGCCGCGGCGGTCGAGTCCGAAGCCGACGCCGGCGGGTTGGCGTTTCGCTCACCGCTCTCGGGTCGCTTCTACCTGCGGCCCGCACCAGACCAGCCGCCGTTTGTGTCTCCTGGGGACACGGTGAAGATTGGGCAGACCGTGGCGCTGCTTGAGGTCATGAAGACCTTCAACCGGCTGACCTACGGCGGGGACGGCATGCCGGAGACCGCGACGGTGGTTGCGGTGGTGCCCGAGAACGAGTCGGACTTGGCTCAGGGGGATGTGATCTTGCGGTTGGAGTAGCGGCGTTCGACGACGCTCGGCGACACTCGGCGACACTCGGCGACACTCGGCGACGATGGGTTCATACGCTTACTTGTGTGCGACTGAGCAGCCTCGGCTCTGCCCGGTCTTCCTTCCCACCCCAGGGCACCCGCGGCCTGCCATCGCGCATGGCAAGTATGCAGTGCCCGTCCTGTGGGCTCTTCTGTTCGAGGCGCAAGACCTCACCGACGCGGAGGTCATCGACGAAGAGGGCGAAGCCGTTCGGTGCTGGGCACCCTTCTCGACAACGGACCGTGCGCTGGACATCCTGCAAGCCAGCGCCTCGAAGCTCGCCGGCGTGCTTGGGCCCAAGCTTGAAGGGTACGTGGCGCTGTTGACCGAAGAGCTCCGCGCGCGTGCGGCCATGTACGTCACGCTGGATGTCCTCGACCTCGTCGCGATGAATGACACAGACGCCGTGCGACCCGCGTTCGAGGCGCTGTACCGCGAACTCGGCGCGATCACCTCCGCGCCACCCGCCCCGACGCGAGGGCTGCGAGGGCTCTTCACGCGGCCACCGAAGGTGCTGCAATGCCTGACCGCGCTGAGCGGGTATCGGCCCAAGACCGCGCTTCTGGATGCGCGCTGTCTCATCACGAACACGGGACTCACCGTAGCCGGGCTCGAGAACCACTGGGCGATGTTGGGTTCCCAGTACGGCGGTCCGGTCGCGTGGGATCCTGGCGATGCTGTTTACGGCACCGCCCGTGAGGTCATCGCCGCGCGCGAAAAACTGAAACAGATCGTCGACCGATGACGTGTCGTTCGTCCTTCGAAGGTTACGTAGCTTATCCTCGACGCATGCTTGGACCGCCTCAAGCCGGATCCCGCGAGCCCTCCGAAATTCCGGTCCTCGAGACGCAGCGCCTGCGCCTTCGCCCCCACCGCCTCTGCGATCTCGACCCCCTCGCCGCCATGTGGGGGGACCCGGAGCACGTCCGTTTCGTCGGTGCCCAGACCCGCCCTCGCCCCGAGGTCTTCGTCTCGCTGCAGCGCCACATCGGCTCGTGGTTTCTGGTCGGTTACGGGTTCTGGGTCCTCGAATCCCGCGAAGATGAGCGCGTCCTGGGTGAGGCCGGTTTCCTGCCGGGCATGCGGGCGATGGACCCGGGCGTCGAGGACACACCGGAGGCCGGGTGGAGTATCGCCAAGACCCACTGGGGTCAGGGCCTGGCGACGGAGGCCCTCCAAGCATGCCTCGCGTGGGGAGACCAGTCGCTCCCCTTCACGCGGACCGCCTGCATCATCGAGCAGGGCAACGCCCCTTCGATTCGCGTCGCCCACAAGTGCGGCTTCGAAAAGCTGGCCGACTCGATGCTCGGCGAGAGTCCGGTGGGCATCTACACGCGGACCCGTTGAACAGCACAGCGCGCCCACGTGACCTCGCCGCGGAGCCGCGCTCCCAGCAGCATCGCTTGACCGCCCCGGGCGCATCCGGATGCGCTATCACCTCCTCATGAGGAAGATTCGCTCCGCGGGACTGACCCATATCGGCCGGGTACGCAGCGAGAATGAAGACGCCTTCGTCAGCGATCCCGGAGTGGGCGTCTTCGCGGTTGCCGACGGGGTCGGAGGCGCGCGCGATGGAGAGGTCGCATCCGCAGCCGCCATCGCAAGGGTTCACGAGGAGGCGCAGCGTCGGTTGGCCGCCCTCGTGCGCCCCGCCAGTCCCGACGCGCTGCTGCAGGTCGTTCGCCAGGCCGTCGAGGCCGCATGCGAGGCCGTGCATGTCCTGTCCAAGACCCCCGAACACACCGGCGCAGCCACCACCTTGACCGTCCTGTTGGTGGACGGGGCCTGTGCGGCGATGGGTCATGTCGGGGACAGCCGCCTGTACATGCTCCGGGACGGGCGGCTCGAAGCGCTGAGCAACGACCACTCCGTCGCCAACGAGCTCCTCAGGGCGGGCTTCATCGGCCCGGACGAAGCCCGCCGTCACGCGTTTCGGCGCGTGCTGAGCCGGTGCCTCGGGCCGCAACGTTCGGTGGTCGTCGACACCCTGTGCGTTCATCTCGCCCCGGGCGACACCTTCGTCCTCGCGACCGACGGCCTCAACGATGTCCTCGACGACGTCGGCACCGTTGAGGAGATCCTCTCCCAAGAGGACCTTGAGGTTGCGGCGAGCCGGCTCATCGAAGAGGCCAACCTGCGCGGGGGCCGAGACAACGCGACCGTCGTTGTGGTGGAGATCAGTGACGCCAGCGCGGACCCACGGGTGGTCGCGGCGGACCTGCTTCGCGGCGTCGCCCCCTTTGGTGGGCTCGACATGGCCGCACGCTCCCGCGTCGTGGGTGCAGGAACGGTCAAGACGTGGCCCACCGGCGCCACGCTGCTCAAGGAGGGGAAGTCCCTGGGGGGGCTTTGGCTGGTGCTGTCGGGCTCGGTGTGTTGGAGTGGGGCCGCGTCCGCCGAGCTCGACCCCGGAGACTGGTTCGGGGAGACGGCGTTGCTCAAGGATATCGCTTGCCCCGCCACGATCGTCGCGAAGACCCCGGTGACCGTGTTCCGGCTCCCCGCAGAACAGTGGGCAAAGCTGGCCCGCCGTCGGCCCCTGTTGGCACTCTCGGTCCTCCAACGGCTGGCGTTTTCGCTTCTGCTTCGACAGCCTGCACCGGTCCCCAATCGCGCCGCCCCGCCCGCGTGACGGCCTCGCGTTCTCTTGTTGCGACAGCTCACGAGATCGCCATACTTTCCAAACGCTGCGACCCGAGTCGGCTGCCCCGCACCATGACCCGCCCTTCCCTCGCGAACCCTCTCGCGGTTCAGCGTCTCAAGCCCGAACGGTCTGCATGATCCATCCTCTGGCTCGCCTCCTTCCCGCCGCGGAACACATCGGTGACGGCATGTTTGCCACCGGACCGATCCCACGAGGCACGATCGTATGGACGCAGGACTGCCTGGACCAGGTGTTCTCGCCCGAGGCGTTCGATGCCCTCCCTCCTGCGCTGTACGAGGCCGTGGACCGATATGCGCATCTCGACGCGGACCGAAACCGAATCCTCTGTTGGGATGAGGGGCGCTACATCAACCACGACTGCAACCCATCTGTGCGGGGCGTCGGCCCCTGGTTCCAAGTCGCGCGCCGAGATCTGATCGAGGGGGACGAGTTGACGTGCGACTACGCGGAGTGCAACGTGCACCCAGCCCTGCACTGCAGCTGTGACACCCCCCGGTGTCGCGGCAAGGTCCACGCCTCCGACCTTGTCGAACTGGGGCCGGTCTGGGATGCCGAAGCCCGCGACCTCGCAGCGGTCGCGGCGACGCTCGATCAGCCGCTGTGGCCCTATCTGCTGGATCCCGAGCAGGCCCGCGCATGGTTGGATGGGGCCACGCCACTGCCCTCGTTCACGTCCCTGTGCGCTTTTAGATCCACGCTATGACGCCCAAAGCTCAACCAGCACCCAAGGTCCGCATCCGGCGTTGGAAGGCAGAGGACATCCCGAAGATCGTGCAGTGCCAGCGCGCGGCTTACTCCGAGTACCCCGACTCCGGGATGTACGACGAGCGGATCTACGAGCTGCAGCACAACGCCTTCCCCGAAGGCCAACTCGTCGCCGAGTCTCGCGGAGAGATCGTCGGCTACGCCACGAGCCTCATCGTTCAGCTTGACGACAAGCCCCACCTCTATGAGTACGAGGAGCTGACCGGAGCGGGGACATTCAGCACTCACATGCCAGCGGGGGACACCCTGTACGGAGCTGACATCGCGGTCCATCCTCAGTGGCGCGGCAAAGGCGTGGCGCAGCAGCTCTACCTCGGCCGCCACGCCTTGGTACGTCGCTACAACCTTCGTCGCATGGTCGCGTATGGACGGATTCCGGGCTACGAGGCGTATGCGGGCGCGCTCACGGCCGAGGAGTACGTCGATGCGGTCTCCAACGGTGAGTTCAAGGACAGCGCCCTGACTGCGCACCTTCGCGCGGGCTACAAGGTCCTGACGGTCGGCATGAACATCATGCGCGACGAGGCGAGCCTCAACTACGCCACCCTGCTCGAGCGCCCCAACGAAGACTACGACTCCGCCAAGCGGAGGATCGCCGCCGCACCGATTTACCGTCCAGCCCGCAAAGCCCGAGTCTGTGCTGCGCAGTACCTGATGCGCAGCATCCAGAGCGTCGACGAGCTCGAGGACTCGGTGCGATTCTTCATCGAAGCGGCGGACGAGTACCACTCCCACTTCTTGCTGCTGCCTGAGTACTTCGGCGCCGCGCTGTTTGGAATGGCTCCCAGCGGCGTTCGAGGAGCCGAAGCCTTCCGTTGGGTCGCCGGTCACACCCCGCGACTGCTCAAGTTCTTCGAGCGATGCGCCCGCGAATACAGCGTCACCGTCATTGCCGGCTCGATGCCAACGATCGTCGATGGCGAGTCCCGCAACGTCTCCTATCTGGTGTCCAGCAACGGGAACTCCTACGCGCAGGAGAAGCTCCACATCACGCCGCATGAACGCGAGGTATGGGGCGTTCGCCCGGGTCACGGCCTGCGGGTTTTCGAGACCCCGTTCGGGCGGGTCGCGATCCAGGTTTGCTACGACATCGAGTTTCCCGAGGTCACGCGGCTCCTCGCCCTGGCCGGAGTGGACCTCATCTTCGTGCCGTTCTCCACCGACGAACTCAACGCCTACAACCGGGTTCGCTACGCTGCACAGTCACGCGCGGTCGAAAACGGCATCTACGTCGTCCTCGCCGGGAGTGCTGGTAACCTTCCGGTTCGTGAGCAGCGCATCAACTACTCCCGTAGTGCGATCCTCACCCCCAGTGACTTCGGCTTCCCCGACCGCGCGGTCGCGGCGGAGGCGGATGCAAACGTCGAGACGGTCGCCATCGCCGACCTTGATTTCACGACCTTGGCCGAACACCGACGGCAGGGCGCAGTGCGCCCCCTCGCAGACCGCCGGCTCGACCTGTACGAACTGACATCAAAGACGAACATCGAGGTTGTTCATGTCGAGTAAGTCATCATCCGCACCAGCACACGCAACAGCCCCGACCGAGTCAGGGTGGCTTACCCACAAGGCCGACGTTGGGTCCGTGGACAAGGCGGGCCAGCGCGCAGTCTTCTGCTCATCCCCGATCGGTACCGGGGAGCTGGTCGCAGCCTGGGGTGGCCACGTTGTCGACGGACGCACGCTCACCTACGAAGGGGAGCAGGCCCGTAGGCTCGCGCTGCAGATCGAGGAGGACCTCTACATCGTCAGCACCGCAGAGGGGCCATCGGACTGGATCAACCACTCCTGCGACCCCAACACCGGACTGTCTGGCCAGCTCGTCTTGATCGCGTTGCGTCCGATCGCGCCCGGAGAAGAGATCTGCTTCGACTACGCGATGACCGACGGCAGCCGGTACGACGAGTTTCCCTGCCAGTGTGGAAGCCCCACGTGCCGCGGCACTGTCACCGGAGACGACTGGAGGATCCCGGAGCTGTGGGAGCGCTACGGCGAGCACTTTGCGCCCTACCTCGCGCGGCGGATCCGTACGCTTCGCAACCGGCCTCACTGAGTCGGGGCTGGGTCGGGGCTGGGTCGGGGCTGGGTCGGGGCTGGGTTCGCCCTCAGGCGTTGCGCTGCGCCTTGAGCTGCTTGGCCGCGAGCGCGTATCCGCCGTCCGCCCCGTCGACGAAGTGCATGTGCTGGCCCCGGTAGCTGGTGATCGCACAGGTCATCAACGCGGCGGTCGCAACGTGCGTGCCATAGATGATCGTGCCCGCGGCGTGGCGCTGCGAGAGATCGTCTTCCAGTGCCCGATGCTGTGCGTCGGTCACGTCGAGCACCATGCGAAGCGTGTCGTCGAACTTGCGGAAGTCGGTGTTCGCGACGACCTCGTCCCGATAGACATCAGCCGGAAAGCCCAACGTCTGCTTGCCCCGCGCCATGCCGAAGCGCCCTACGGCGGTCTGCGCCTTGATCAGCTGGGTCCGCGCGAGCACCCCCACACCGCCGCGCCTGCCCACCCGGATGCGCGCCTCGGTTTGAAACGCGCGTCCCTGGGCCGCAACGTTGAGGTTCTCCGGGGCCACCGGCCGCCCCTGCGCCGGTCCAAGCACCACCGCAATCGCCTCCAGGACCTGGTGATACGCCTGCGCGGCCTCGGTCCGATCGGCGGCGGTCGCCTGCACAAGGAGACTGATGATCTTGCCGTGCCGACTCCCCAGCGGTTTCCAGCGACACTCAAAGCCCTCGAAGCTGGCGTCGGAGGGACCCTCGTCGTTCACCGCGTAGCGCTCGCCTTCGACGGGATCTTTGATCCGTCGCTCCGCTTCACTGAGGCCGGAGCCGGAGAACATGGCGAAGGTCGCGTTGGGGCTGGCTCCAAACCGGGCGACTCGAACGGCGCAGTCCGCCGAATCTAACTCGGCCACAGGAACCATGCTCGCGCGCATCGTCATGCCCAGCGCGTCCTTGGCCATCACTCGGATCCCCCGCAGCGCTGCGTGCACGCGCGGCCGCTGCGAGACCGGCGTCAGGACGGTCGCCCCGTCGCCGCCAAACACGAACGGCAGGTCGAACTCGGGCAACGCGTTGCGGAGCGCAACGATCGAGGCCACCCCCAACGCGTTCACATCCTTGTATCGCCCAGCCTCGATGGCGAGGGTCGAGCCCTCCACGTCGGTGACCACGACGTCCCAGTCCAGCGGCACCGGGCTGTAGCGCGCCGGGTCGTACACATCGGCGAAACGGTCAAAGACGGGAAGCGCAGCGTAGAACCCCGGAGACTCGCTCGACGTCGATTCCACCACGGAGATCAGCGTACCAGGGTCTTGAACGACCCGCGCACCGGTCCCATACTCGCGCGGCGATGGGCCGGATCCCGTGAACGACCGCTGCGTCAGGATGCGGGGGGCGAGCGCGCACAACCTGCAGGGTATCGACCTGGACCTGGGGTGGGGCGAGTGGACGGCGGTCACCGGCCCGTCGGGTTCGGGCAAAACCAGCCTGGTGTTCGACACCCTCGTACGTGAAGGGCAGCGGCGGGTCCTCGGGGGTCTTTCGGCTCGGGCCCGGCAGCTGTTCGGAAAGCTTGGACGGGCGCAGGTCACCTCGCTCGACGGGCTGCCCGCCACGATCGCGGTCGGTGTGCAGTCCGGCGCGAACGCTCGCTCCACGGTGGGCACCCGCAGCGGCGTGCTCGACCTGCTGCGCCTGGTCTTCGCGCGCTTGGCCCTCGACCCCCAAGGCGAGGCTCTCACCCGCAGCCACTTCAGCTTCAATGTTGCCCCGGGCGCGTGCGAGGCGTGCGGAGGATCCGGCGCCGAAGACCTCGTCGATCCCGCGCTCATCGTCGCCGACCCCACCAAGAGCATCCGCGATGGAGCGCTCGTTCCCACCCTGAAGAATGGCTACACCGTCTACAGCCAGGTCACGCTTGAGGTGATGGACTCGATCTGTGAGGCACACGGCTTCGACGTCAACACGCCGTGGCAGGATCTCACCGACGCCCAGCGCGACGTGATCATGCTGGGGACCCAAGCGCTGAAGGTCCCGTTCGGCAAGCACAGCATCGAGTCCCGGATGAAGTGGGAGGGCATCACCGCCCGTCCCCGCGAAGAGGGCTACTACCGCGGGCTCGTCCCGGTCATCCGGGAGACGCTGCAGCGCGACCGCAACCCCAACATCCTGCGCTTCGTTCGCTCCACCGATTGCAGCCAATGCGCAGGCACCCGGCTCTCCCGCCCCGGTCGAGAGGCGCTGCTCGCCGACATGACGCTTCCGCAGCTGCTCGCGCAACCGATCGATGCGCTGCGCTGCTCCCTGAACGCCATGCCACAGCACCCGGTTTGGACCAGCATCGAGCCGGAGGTGCGAGGGCGGCTGCAGCGAATGCAGACCCTCAGCCTTGGGCACCTGAGCCTGGACCGCACCTCGGACTCGCTCAGCGGCGGCGAGGCCCAGCGCCTGGCCCTGTCCGCGCAGCTCGGCACGCAGCTTGGTGGGCTGCTCATCGCGTTGGACGAACCGACGCTGGGCCTGCACCCTCAGGCACAAGCCGGGCTGCGGCAGACACTGGACGAGGTGGTCGCGCTCGGCAACACGCTGATCGTCGTCGAGCACGACCCGGACATGGTGCGCCACGCCGACACCGTCGTGAGCCTGGGCCCGGGTGCGGGCAGTGAAGGCGGTCGCATCGTCGAGTCGGGGGATCACGCGCATCCCTTGGGCGTGTGCCCGGCCCGCCGCTCGCCCCGTCGCTCGCCCCAGGGGCTGCTGGAGCTGCGGGGCGCGACCCTGCACAACCTGCGAAAGGCCGACCTCACGCTCGCACTTGGCTGTTTCAATGTGGTGCTCGGGCCCTCGGGTGCGGGCAAGAGCTCGCTGGTGTTTGGCACGCTGTTGCCCGCCATCTCTGGCGAACCCGGCGGCGCGTTCGCGGCCCTGCATGGCCTGAGCGATGCTGCCGTCTCGGCCGTGGATGCGCGCCCGATCGGCCGGACTCCGCGAAGCACCCCGGCCACCTGGACCGGTCTGTTCGACCGCGTCCGCAAGGCGTTCGCCGCAACCTCCGATGCCAAGGCGGCCAAGCTGGGCGCCAGCGTTTTCTCCTACAACAACAAGGCCGGACGTTGTCGTGCGTGCGAGGGCCTCGGCATCGAGCGCATCCGGCTGCACCTGCTCGAGGACGTTGAACGCCCGTGCTCGACGTGCGGCGGCGGCCGTTTCGATGCGTCTGTGCTCGGCGTGAAGCTGCGAGGCAGGAGTATCGCCGAGGTCCTACAGATGGCCGTCGACGAGTCGGTCTCCTACTTCGAGCCCGATCCGAGCGCGCACGCGATGGTGCTCGCGTTGCAGACGCTGGGCCTGGGTTACTTGCCGCTGGGACACGGCAGTCATCAGCTCAGCCGCGGCGAGGCGCAGCGCGTAAAGCTCGCAGCGCTCCTGGGCACCACGAACGCCAAGCCTACGCTCCTGCTGCTCGACGAGCCCGACCGCGGCCTTCACCCCACCGACATCGCGCGGCTGCTCGGCGCGATCGATGCCCTGGTCGACGCCGGGCACACCGTGGTCGCCATCTCGCACCACCGTCATGTCTGGGCTGCCGCCGATGTGTGCACCGAGGTTCGCGACGGTGTGGCGCAGCACGACGTGGAGCTTGACCTCTCGCCGCTTTCGACCCGCCGCCCGTCCCGGCCGGCCACACCAACGCCGGCTTGCATCGCGCTGCGCGGCGTCACCACCCACGGCCTGCGATCCGTCGACGTCGACCTCCCACACGGTGCCCTCATCGCGGTGGCCGGTGTGTCGGGCAGCGGCAAGACATCGTTGGTCTTCGACACGTTGGCGGCCGAGGCCTGGCACCGGTTCTCGGAGTCGCTGCCGTTTCACGTGCGCGCGCAGATCCGTCGGCAGCCCCGGCCTGCGTTGCGAAGCGCCACCGGACTCACGCCGGTGATCTCCTTGCAGCAAGGCGGAACGCGAGCGGGTCGCCGCTCGACCGTCGCCACCCAAGCCGAACTCGGACCCCTGCTCCGGTTGCTGTGGTCTCGGGCGGGAACGCCCACCGGTTGGACCGCCGAGCACTTCAGCCCTGACCGTCCCCTGGGGGCATGCCAGCATTGCGCCGGACTGGGCTCGCAGCGACGCTGTGCACCCGAGCGACTGGTCACCGACCCGTCGCTGCCGCTGAGTGCAGGAGCGATGGCCGGCACCAAGCCGGGGGCGTTCTTCACCCTCCCCGACGACCAACACATCGCCACGCTTGGCGCGGCCCTGGACGCTCTCGGGCTGCCGAGCGATTTGGGCGGGCCGTGGAGAGAGCTTCCAGCCGAGGTCCGCGACGTCATCCTGCGAGGCGCCGGGGAGCAGCAAGTCTCGGTGACCTGGTCCTTCAAGCGCGGCAAACGAACCGGGACCCACACGTTCCAAGGCCCGTGGCTGGGGCTTTGTGGCTTGGTCGAGCGCGAAGCGATCCGCCACGCGAAGCGAAAGGATGCCGCGGCCTGGCAAGTGCCCCTGGTGGAGCAAGCGTGTCCGGATTGTGAGGGTACGGGGCTCAAGCTCGAGGTGGCGCGCACGCTTGTCGGAGGACAGCGTCTCCCTGCGCTGCTCTCGCAGCCCGCCGACACCGTCTTGGACACGCTCGATGCGCTCAAGCTCTCCGGGACGGCAGAAGTCGCCTATGCCGCGCTGCGCCCCGAGCTCGCCGCCGCGCTCGACTCGCTGTGCGCGCTTGGCCTTGGGCACCTCACGCTGGATCGCCGCAGCCCCACGCTGTCCTCGGGCGAGCTCCAGCGCCTTCGCCTCGCGAGCACGCTTCGCTCCGGGCTCGCCCACACCACGCTCGTTCTCGACGAACCAACCTCTGGCCTCCACGCCGAGGATGTCCGCACGCTCATCGAGCGCCTGCGAGTCCTGCGAGACGCGGGCAACACCATCATCGTGGTGAGCCACAGGCCAGCGATGCTTCGCGGCGCCGACGTGCTGGTCGAACTCGGGCCAGGCGGAGGCCCCAAGGGGGGGCAAATCCTCGCCCACGGTCCCCCGGCCGAAGTCCTGCGCGGCGACACCCCGACCGCCCGCGCGCTGCGAGCCACCGCAACCGCCCGGATGCCGCGCAAGCTCGACGTGGGCATCTCCCTTCACGGGGCCCATGCGCACAACCTGAAGGGCTTCGATCTCCAGCTGCCGTCCAGCGGACTCGTCGGCGTGACCGGCCCCTCGGGCAGTGGCAAGAGCACGCTGTTGTTCGATGTGCTCGCCGCCTCGGCGCACGCACGACACGCCGTCGGTTGCGATCAGATCACAGGCCTGGACCGCTTCGTCGAGATCCGAAGCTCGCGCGGACCGATCGGGCACACTGTGCTCACCACGCTCGGGGCCGCGGTCGACCTGCAGACGATGTTTGCCGCCGTGTCGGGCAACACACTCCCCAAGGCAGCGTTCTCCTTCGACAGCCCGAAAGGGCGCTGTCCCGCGTGCAAGGGCCACGGGGTCCAGACCATCGCAATGGATGCCCTCGCCGACCTCGCCCTGCCCTGCCCGGTGTGCGACGGGCAACGGTTCCGCCCCGAGGTGCTGGCGGTGACCTGGAACGCTCGCAACATCGCCGACCTCCTGAGTACGGATATCGAGTCCCTCGCTCCCGAGCTTGAGGGCACCAAGCTCGCCCCTGCCGCGTCCGCGATGCTCGACGCAGGCCTCGGACACCTCGCACTGGGGCGCTCCCAACAGAGCCTGTCCGGCGGCGAAGCACAGCGCCTCATGCTCGCCGCTCGTCTGCTCCAGACCCAGTCGCCCTCGCTCATCCTGTTGGACGAGCCGGGCACAGGGCTTCACGAGGCGGACGTGGTCCGCCTGCTTGCGCTGTTCGACCGGTTGGTCGAGCGCGGCGACCTCATCGTGATCACGGAACACCGCCAGAGCCTGATCGCCGCGTGTGATTGGCGGGTCGAGCTCGGGCCGGGCGGGGGGTCACGGGGCGGTACGCTGATAGGTGGTGACCTGGACTCGTTCGAGCGCTGACGGGAAGGTCGGCGCGTGCGAAGCCCAACTGCCAGCACGTCTCAGCCGCCCATCATCTGGCCCATCGCAATCGTCGCCCCACCCAGCGACCAGCCGCCGTCGACCGGCAGCACCACGCCGCTGACGTAACGAGCAGCATCCGAGGCGAGAAACATCGCCACGTCGGCGCAGTCTTCCACCTGACCCAGCCGACCCAGCGGAACCGTCTTGGCGAGCGCGGCCTTTCTCGACGGGTCGACGAGCAGTCGGTCCATGCCCTCGGTGCCTTCAATGGGCCCAGGCACCAAAGAGTTCACCCGAATGCCCGCCGGTCCCCACTCCATCGCCAGGGTCTTGGTCAGCATATCGATACCCGCCTTGGCGGCGCACACGTGGGCCTGCGCAACCATGGGGACCCAGGCCTGAGGCGCCGAAATGTTGATGATGCAAGCGCCCGGCTTGGTGAGATGCTCGAAGGCGAAGCGAAGCACATGGAACGTGCCGTTGAGGTCGATGCCCACCACCGAGGCGAACGCGTTGGGTGACATCGTGACCGCGGGGGCCAGGAAGTTGCCCGCCGCACCGCTGACGAGCACGTCGATGGGTCCGTGGGCATCGACCGCAGCGGCGAGGACCGCCTTGACCTGCTCGGGATCCCGCACATCCGCAGTGCCGCCGTGGGCTTTCGCTCCAAGCTCGCTGAGCGCAGCCACGGCCGCGTCCACCTTGTCTTGCTTGCGGCTGAACACGGAGACCTTCGCGCCCGCGCCTGCAAACCCCTTGGCGATACCGAGGTTGATGCCGCTGGTGCCTCCGGCGATGAGCACGTGCTTGTTCGTAAACATGTGCCCCATGTCATGGGCTGTGCAGAGCCCAGTCGCAACCAACATCCGCGCTCAATAGTGCGGTGGACGCTCGTCCTGCGGACCAACGTCGGGCGCACCGGCCTTCAGGGTCTCTTTGAGCAGAACGAGTTCGCGCTCCAGCAGGATCACCCGCTGCGTGAAGGCCTGAATCACCTCGTCCAGATCGGCGATGGTCTTGTCCTGGTAGGCGGCTCGAACCTCCAGCTCGACGATGCGGTCGTCCATGTCACGGAAGGTACTCCCAAGTACGGGCCACGGCCACCGCCACCGCTGCGATCGCTAGAAACCGACCGCGGTCGGCATCCGCTCCAGTTGCTCCTGGTAGTACTTTCGCATCCCCGCCGATGCGGCCCGGCCGATTCCGTCGGTGATCGAGAAGTACGCCACGAGACGACGCGGGTCCTTCACCCACGGAGGCACGAACATGGGTCGCCTGGCCCAGCCGCGGGCGGAGAGGTCCGCCAACGCCTCCACGTCTTCGAGATCACACTTGCCCAGGAACACCAGCGGCAGGCAATCCAGACGCCCGCTGATCACCAGCGACCGCATGAAGACGTGAACCCTGGACAGACCGTCGAGGTACACGATGTCTTTGACGAACGGCGACCCGCCAGAGGTTGGCCCGCCGCGGAACACCCGAGACGCGCTGGCGTAGGCCTCGGTCTCGTTGGGCGAGTTTTCCCGAAAGTAGCGATACACGTCGAGAAAGTCACCGCCATCGAGCGCCATCTGCACCGCGATGACGCGGTGCGCGAGCCGAAGCAGGCGCGCCGGGTCGAGCGCCCCGGACATCAGCTCGGCGAACACCGCGAGGCCCTCCTGGGTTCGCGTGGTCCCGGCGTGGTTCGAGGCCAGCAGCGGAAACTTCTTCTGCTTCTTGCCGTTGAGCGAGGTCCCCACGTGCACGAACGCCTCGTGGTGGATCAGCTGGTTGACGTCCAGGTCGGAGAACTTCGCGCCTCGCCGCAAACGGATTCGAGTGGGTCCCGCAGACGCCCGCGCCGCAAGCGTGGGGACCACCAAGACCTCGGGCGCGCTCTTGCCGAAGTGCTTCACCACGGCCCGCCGGATCTCGAACGCCACATCGCCGGCGCCCAGGCTCGGCTCGGGCGGATCCGGCATATGCAGCTGGGCCCGTTTCGTGGCGCGAATCAGCCTTCGTGCCAGCTCCAGAGGCGTCCGCTCGGTCCCCGGGAACCCGGTCGTCGGCGTCCCATACAGCTCGCGAGACCGGACGGAGAAGCTCCGTTTTCCGATCGAGCCGAGCATCTCCGCGGTGCATTGAAGGGTTGCGCAAGAACGCCGCATCCAGGCGCGAATCGGCCCGCTGCCCTTGGTCAACCGGCGGGCCGAGGCGATCATCTCCAGCGCCTGCTCCGCGTCAAACGCCCGATACTTCACCCTCGGAAGCTCGGTGGCCCCACCCGAGAAGAATCGGTCGCGAGTCGAGTCTGGCCAGGCGATCGCGCTGAGCACGGGAAGCTGTCGATGCGCGCGATCGAGGAGGGTCGCGCACTCGCCAAGCCGCTCCAGCTCGGACCTCTCAGCCCTGGATCCGGTGCTGGCGGGTCTCTGGCTTCGCGTTGATTTCGATGGTCTCGTTGATGGCACGACGCACGTCCACTCCGGGCGGCCCCTCTATAACCTGCGAGCCTCGCCAAGGAGGTCTTCCACCCGAGCTCGCAGGGCGAGGGGGCACGATCCCCGCCTCTCGCGGCGCCCCCCGGACCCCAGAGGTACACACGGTGTACAGCACCCGGCACCAGAGGATCACCGCATACCACGCATATCAGTATTTTCAGCGACTTACCAGCGGTCCGCAAGTTGCTCACCCAAGTTCCCATGAACATCCCCCTGATCGTGTTGGGAGCCGCGTCCGCGATGATGCTCGTGGAGCGCGTCCGACCTGGTCGCCAGCTGCCGACCGCCCCGGGTTTCCTGGCCCGCGCCGTCGGGCTCAATCTCGTTCAGGCCGGGTCGGTCTTTCTTCTCGGATCCACGCTCGACGATTGGTGGAGCCGGCTCGCATTGTGGGACCTCGCCGAGCTGAGCACCCTCGCCAGCGCCGCCATCGGCTACCTCGCGATCACGTTCATCTACTACTGGTGGCACCGAGCCCGCCACGAGGTCGACTGGCTGTGGCGCTCGCTCCACCAGCTGCATCACAGCCCGGCCAGACTGGAGATCATCACCAGCTTCTACAAACACCCGCTCGAGATCGGTGTCAACGCGCTGCTCAGCTCGGCGGTCCTGTATGGCCTCGTTGGCGTGAGCCCAGAAGCGGGTGCAGCGGCGGTCCTGCTCACGGGCCTCGCGGAGCTCGTCTACCACTGGAACATTCGGACACCGCGGTGGATGGGATGGTTCTTTCAGCGCCCGGAGATGCACTGCGTCCACCACCAGCGCTCCCGCCACACGAACAACTACAGCGACCTGCCTCTTTGGGACATGCTCTTTGGGACGTTCGAGAACCCGGAGGTCTTCGACGCCGACTGCGGCTTCGAGGCGCACCGGGAGGCACGGCTGGGCGCGATGCTGGTCGGGGTGGACGTCAACGATGACGACGCCCCGGGTCCCAGCGGGGTCGCGGCGGCGGTGGTGAGCCTGGGCCTGGTTCGCATGGTTGCCGACCCCCTCGGACTCCCGATGCTCGGCGGCGTGGCGGCCGCGACCGGAGCAAGCCCCGCCCCCAAGGTGTTCACCGCCTTCGGCGAGTTCGAGCCGTTCTCAACCCAAGTCACGCTTCGCTGGACGGACGTGGAGGGAGTCCATCACGCCATGCCGCTGGAACCTGACGGGCCACGGCTTCGGGGCGCCTACAACCGGCGCAACGCCTACGGCGCGGTGGTCGTGTTCTTGCCCGAGGCGCGGCAGCAACCCCTCCTGACCCCGATGTTCGAGGCGATCGCACAGCATTCGCTTTGCGGCGATCGCCCGCTGCTCGCCGAGTTGGGCATCGATGCCGCAACAATCGGCTCAGACGTGACGCTCGAGTACACGGCGCGTCCGGGCACGCCGAGCATTCCGCCACAAACCGTTCAGTGCACCGAGGGCCACAGCCATGCTTGACCTGCGCACCACCGTCCGCGTCGCCCTGGGATCGTACGTGGCCCTGCACTTCGCAGGGTTGCTGCCGTGGGCTGCGGAGCTGTTCTCCAACCGCGGCATGCTTCCCGAGCGCGGCGCAAGCCCGCTGCTGTACGCGTTCCCCAACGTGCTCGCCCTGTGCGACGCGCCCGGTGTCGTTATCGTCTTGGTGCTGCTGGCGACAGTCTCAGGGGTGGCCATCGTGCTCGGCCGCTGCGACCGTCCCGCCGCGGCGCTGGCCGTGTTCGTGTCGGCGTGCCTGTTCGGACGCAACCCGCTCATCGCAAACCCGGCGATGCCCTACATCGGCTTGTTGCTCTTCGCGTGGGCCGCGTCTCCCAAACGCACGGATGCACGAGCCTGGTCCCCCGCCGTTCTTCGCGCGCTTTGGATCGCGATGGCGGTGGGCTACAGCTACAGCGGCGTCACAAAACTCGCCGCGCCCTCCTGGGTCGACGGCCAGGCGTTCGAGTACGTTCTGCGCAACCCCCTCGCCCGCGCGGGGTTCTTCCGCGATCTTTTTCTCACCAGCCCCCCGTGGGTGCTCAGAGCGCTCACGTGGGGCACCCTCGGCTTCGAGGTCGCGTTTGCGCCGCTGTCCCTGAGCCCCCGCGCCCGTCCCTGGCTGTGGGCCGGCATGCTGGGCATGCACCTGGGGTTGCTCGTGTTGATCGACTTCGCCGACCTCACCCTGGGCATGCTCGTCCTGCACCTGTGTACGTTCGACCCGGCGTGGGACTGGCCGTGGAGGCAGCGAGCGCAGTAATCTGTGCGGCATGGACGACGCCCAGCGCCGGACCACGCTTCGCAACACCATCCTCAAGGCCAAGCAGGCGTACTACTTCGGCGGTCAGCCCATCATGACCGACACCGAGTACGACGCGCTCGAGGACGAGCTCCGCGCCATCGATCCCAACGACGACGTGCTCGCGCTCGTGGGTGCTCCGGTCTCCGCCGACGCGATCCTCACCAAGGCCAGCCACCGGATGCCCATGGGCAGCCAGAGCAAGGTCAACACCCAGGAGGAGTTCGAGACCTGGTTCACCAAGAACGGAAGTCCGGTGATCCAGGCCTCGCTCAAGGGTGACGGTGCCAGCGCCGCGGCCTACTACACCAACGGCCGGCTGGAGCAGGCCATCTCTCGCGGTGACGGGATCATCGGCGAGGACATCACCGCCAACGCGGTGAAGTTCCGTGGCCTCCCCGTCCTGGTGCGACGACCCGACGGCACCCCGTTCTCGGGCGCCGTCCGCTTCGAGGTCATCCTCACCGTCGAGAACTGGGGCATCGTGGACCCGAGCCGCGCCAAGAACCCGCGCAACCTCGGCAACGGCATCATGGGGCGCAAAAACGGCAAGGACTCGCATCTGCTGAGCGTCTACGCGTTCGACGTCGACGACCCCGAGACCGCCTTCGCGACCGAAACCGAGAAAGCCGATTTCCTCGAGGCGCTGGGCTTCACGCGGATGCCCTCCAGGACCTGCCCTGACCTCGACTCCTGCGTCGCCTACTACCGGGAGATCACCACCAGGCGCGGCGACCTTGAGTTTTGGATTGACGGCGTCGTCCTGAAGATCGACGACCTGGCGACCCAAGCCAAGCTTGGCGCCACCGCGAACCGTCCCAAGGGGCAGACCGCGTGGAAGTTTGTGTCCGAGGGCGGCGAGACCACGCTGCTCGACTACGAGATCGGCGGCGGACACACCGGCGTGCTGGTGCCCACCGCAAAACTTGCCCCGGTGGAGATCGGCGGGACAACGGTTCAAAACGCGCTGCTCAACAACTGGGAAGAGGTGGAACGCCTCGGGGTGGCCGTGGGCGATACCGTCTACGTCATCAAGGCCAACGACATCATCCCCAAGGTCATCCGCGTGGTGCAGCGCGCACCCGAAGGCTCCCGGCGCGCCATCGAAGAGCCGACGCAGTGTCCATTCTGCGACGGCGAGGTCGGTCGTCGCACCAATACCGGTGGCGCTTTGGGTGTGGCAACCGTGTGCCTCAACCCGGAGTGCCCCAAAAAATCCAGCGGCAAGATCGCCCGCTGGATCCGGGGGGTCGACATTCAGGGCATCGGTGACTCTGTCCTTGAGGCCCTCATCATGCAGATGGGCCTTGAAAACCCCGCCGGGCTGTACTCCCTGAACCAGGACCGCGACGCCCTCGCCTCGCTGATCATCAATCAGGACCGAGAAATCCGCCTGGGCATGAAGCGGGCAGTCACCATTCTCGACGAGATCGACAAGACCCGGGCGCTCCCGCTGGTGAAGTTCATGGGCTCGCTGGGCATCCATGGCCTGGGCCCGCGCCGGGTCGAACTCATGCTCACCGCCGTGCCCGGAGAACTCGACACGCTGCCCGACTGGCGGGGCGACAAACTCCGAGACGCCGAGTTCGCAGCCCGAGCCGGAGTGCCGACCCTGGGAGACCGGCTGCAAGATGGCATCCACGGTGTGGCCGACGTGATCGATGCCCTCCTCGAACGGGGCGTCACGGTGCACAACGCCGACGGCCAAGCGCTGCTCGAAGAGGCGGCGAGCGCTGCCGCGGACAGCAAGGGCTCGGTCGCGATCACCGGCAAGCTGCCCAGCGGCAAGAAGAAGAACGACTACAAGCAGCCGCTCGAAGATGCAGGGTTCGAGCTCGTCGACAAGGTCACCCGCGAGCTCACCTACCTCGTCCTGGCGGACCCCGACTCGAGCAGTGCGAAGGCCAAAAAGGCCCGCGGCTACAACGTCAAGCTCATCACCGAAGACGAGCTGCTCGCCCTCCTCGAGGACTAGCAGCGCTACTCCGCAGCGCCCGTCGCGTCGTGCTCGCTTATCGTCTCGCCGATGCTGACGAGGTGGCTGACGGTGCCGTCCTTCTTCTTGATCGGGTACAGCGAGGTCTTGATCCGGAGGGGTCGCATGGACGAGGTCTTGAGCCAGATCTCTCCGGTCCACGGCGTTCCGGTATCGAGGGCCTCGCGAATCGCGTCCCCGTCCGCGGACGAGGTTCGGTCCGACAGCGTCGTCCGAATGTCCCGCCCGCGAAGGTCGGCGGGGCGTAGCCCCGTGGCGGCGCTGTACGCCGGGTTTGCGTACTCGATGTTGCCGAACGCATCCGCAATGACGCTGAGCGAAGGCGATTGCTCGACCAGTCGGGAGTAGACCTGGAGCCGCTCCCTCGCCAAGTGCAGCTTGGTGACGTCATTGAGCGTCACCACCGTGCCCTCGACATCCTCGGAGCGGTTCGAGAACGGGTGGAGCGTCAAGGAATAGACCTTGCCATTGACGGCGGTCACCTCCCGCTCCGCACCCACCCCGGTCTTCACAACCCGCGTCACCTCTGCCCCCAAGTCGACGTCCGACAGCCGGTGCGCGATGTCGGCGATCGGTCGCCCGACGTCGTGAGGAACGAGCGGAACCACTTCGAGGATATTGTCGTTGTAGCGACGAACCTGCCCCTGCATATCGAGGAACAGCAGGCCGGCGCCCATCGTGCGCAGGAGGTTGCCCAGGTCGGCGCTGAGGATGCTGAGTTCTTCGACCTTGGCCTGGAGCTCGGCGTTGACCGTGTGGAGCTCCTCGTTGAGCGACTGAAGCTCTTCGTTGGTCGACTGCAGTTCCTCGTTGGAGGAGACCAGCTCTTCGTTGGTGGCCTGAAGCTCCTCGTTGGAAGCCTCGAGTTCCTCCACGGTCGTTAGGAGCTTTGCCTTGGTCCGGTTGAGCTCCTCCTCAAGCTGCAGGACTCGGCCTTGTACCGCCTCCCCGACCGAAGACGGCCGGAGCGGGCGGTGCAGGGAGGAGCACGACCTCGGGCAAAGCGTCGGTCCAAGGCTTGAGCTCGATCTGAAACTCCGCGCCCCCCGAAGCCCGGTTTCTCCAGGAGATGTCTCCCTCGCAGGCGCGCACGTAACGAGCACAAACGTACAGGCCCAAGCCGGTTCCTTCTCCGACGTCCTTGCTGGTGACGAACGGCTCGAACAGCTGATCGGCGACCTCCAGCGGCACGCCGGGTCCGGAGTCGGACACCGTCAAGAGCACCCGATCCCGGGACGCCGCTGTCGACACCACGATGCGCCCCTCGGCATCTCCGATCGCTTGCACGGCGTTGAGCAGCAGGTTGGACACCACCTGGGTCAGCTGGCCCTCGTTTCCGCGAATCGGGACGAGCTTGCCGAAGTCGGAGACCACCTCGATGCGACCGCGAAGGTGGGCCGCCACCAGCGACAAGGACCGCTCCACAACCGCGTTGAGGTCCACGGGATGTTGCCGTTCCTCCACGCTGGCGAGGCCTCGCAGGTCGCCGATGATTCGTGCCATTCGCTGCGCGCCATCTCGGGCGTCCGCAGCCAGTGCCTTGAGAGCGGGACCGTTGGACGGCACCCCGGAGAGCTCTCGAACGAGCTCGTTGAGATTCATCGTCACGTAGGTCAGGGGGTTGTTCAGCTCGTGGGCGACCCCTGCAGCGAGCACGCCGGCGGTCGCGAGGCGGTCCCGCCGGGCGTTGAGGGCGTCCGATTCGCGCTCGAGGGTCCGATCGCGCGCAACACAAACGGTGGCGTGCTGCCCCCCAAGGGTGATCGGCAGCCACGTGGTCTCGATCACCCGGGACCGTGTGTCGTGAGGGCTTGGAAGGAACGCCAACTCGTGGCGTTCGAGCTGCTCGCAGTCGCGCGTCGCCAGCCGGGCTTTGACCAGCGTGCGCTGTTGGTCCCCCACGAACGAGGCGAAAGCGACGCCCAGGGCCCGCTGACCGACGAGCTGCTCGGCGGCCTGGTTGGCCTCGACGACCATCCCGTCCTGAATGACAAACACGGCGTCTGGAAGGCTCTCGATGAGCGCACGGGTGCGCTCTTCAGAGATCCGCAACTCTTCGGTGCTGCGGTGCTGCTCCGAGATGTCGACCAGCGACACGAGGCTCGTTCCGTCGCGGTCCGGTTTGCCGACGCAGTCACACCACCACTGGCGGCCCGAGGGACGCCGCATTTCCAGCCGAACGCGGAGCTCGATCTCGCTCTTTTCGAGCTGCTGGAGGAACGCGAAGAACTTCCTCATCTCGGCGGGCGAGACGAAGGCGGACATGACCGGCCGCACCCGGCGGTTGGGCCGAATCATGAGCAGCGCGCAAGCCGCCAGGTTGGCCGCCGTGATCACGCCGCGGTCGTTGAGCCATAAACACGCGAACGGAGCGTGGTCGAGCGTCCCCTCGAAACCGAGCGGCCGTGGCTCAACAAGCGGCGGGTCGGCCGGAGCGTCAAAAGTCTGTCCCGGGGTCAACAGCTGAAGGTGCCGGTCCACAATGGGTCCGTAACGTCATGACGGACCGGTGCAACATTTTTGCGCCTGGTTTTCCGCGGCCCGTTTTTCAGGCCGCGGTGCGCGACCACCCTACGCGCCCGACCCTCAGCCCGCACAACTCGCCTCGAAAAACTGCACACCCGGACAGTGCCCCAGACCGCATTCACGGCCCCTGCGTGGCGGGGATGAACACGTTGACCTGGGTACCGCCGTCGTACGCTTCATCGATCCAGATGCGCCCGCCGTGGAGTTCGACGCAGCGGCGGCACGTCGCCAGCCCTAACCCCGCCCCTGGGACATCCGCCTTGCGATGCAGCCGAACGAACGGCTTGAACAGCTCTTCGCGGTTTGCGAGGTCGATGCCAGGGCCGTTGTCCCGCAAGAAGAACGTCCAGCCTTCATCGCCCTCCTCCGCGCCCACCTTGATGACCGGGACCGCAGGGGGCTCGACGGTGAACTTGAGGGCATTGGAGAGCAGGCTGGAGAACACGTGGGTCAGCGCCGACGCATTGCTTTGAATGCTCGGCAAGGACGCGACTTGAACGCGAGCTCCCTTCGACACGATGTCCGCCCGCAGGCCCGCGACGAGTTTTGCGAGAATGCCGTCGAGCTCGACGACGGCGAACTCGGACGTGGTGGTGCTCGCCAACGCAAACTCGACGACCCCGGCCACGGTACGGCTGACCCGATCGACAGCCCCAGCCGCCAGCGCCAAAACCTCACGTCCATCGCCGGAAAGCTCGGCTGCATGGTCCTCATCGAGGATTTTCAGGAGGCCGGCGAGTGTGCTCAGCGGGGAACGAACGTCATGCGAGATCCCGTAGGCCAGCGCCTCAAGGTCGGCGTTGGCCTGCTCCAACGCTCGGCGACTTTGTGCAAGTTCCGCCTGCGCGAGCTGAAGCGGCGGGGCAGCGCGATCGATTCGTTTGTGACCCATACGTGTCGGCAGTCGGCGGCAGAAGCGAGAGCCTCGAACGCCGAACAACGTATCACGGGCGCCCAACAACTCTCACGCCGTGTTGTTTAAGCACTCCGGCCGGTTTCGCCGCCCTAGCGCTAGATGTCCGAGGCGAGCGTGATCAACTCCGAGATGAAGTGTCCGCGGATCCGAATCAGGCTCTCGTGGTGCACGCCCACCCGCGCGGTGACGTTTTCGCCCACCGGTCCGAGCCCTTCTCCATCCACGATGTCGCCATCAAAGATGTACTCGCGCGTCTCCAGATCGGCAACGAGCGCAGCGTCGTCGGCGTCTTGATCGCTGGGGCGGACGACGACCTTTTCGGGCGCCTTGGCATACGCGAGAGCGGGCATGGTGAGAGAGGCAGCGAGGGCGAGGGTGGGGATTGCTTTGGGCATCGGCGACTCGTCGTTTTCATCTCCCACCTTGGCCGGCCGCGCAGCAATCCGTGCACCCGGCATTCCTTCTGCCCGGGGCATCGACGCGGACACCCCAGGCACCCAGGTGCGGGCGGGGCGGGTCACCATGTGCAGGGAGGGCACGAGGACCGCGGCGGCCATCACGGTCGACAGTGACGCGGTCGCCACCTTGGGAACGCCCCATCGCAGCCCGAGCCAGGCCGAGGCGACCGCGGCCTGTTCCCGGCGCTGCTGCACCACGGTGTCAAACCGCCGGCGCGCCGCTCGAAGCCGCGCGTAGACGGTGTTGAGGTTGACGTCCAGGCGCGCGGCGATCTCAGGGCCCGAACACCCCTCGATCTCGGCCAGGACGAACACCGCGCACTTGTCCTCATCCAAAGAGGAGAGAAAGGTCCGCAGCATGTCCCGTGCTTGGCGTCGCGCGAGGGTCTCGTCGAGTGACGGCTGCTCGCGCCGCGGCTGCGTGGCCACCGAGGTTGTCAGCCTTTGGCGACGCTGCAAGGAGCGACGATGGGTCGAGGCCACCCCGCGCGCGATCCCCCACAGCCAGCTGGCTAGAGACCGCTGGGCGTCGAAGTCCTCGAAGCGACGCGAGAGGACCAAGAAGACCTCCTGTGCCGCGTCGTCGAGCTGGTGCGCCGGCACCCCGAGCCGCAGCAGGGCGCCTTGCACCATCGCCGAGTAGTCGCGAACGATCCGCTCCAGTTCCGGCTCTTGTGCGGACATCGAACGACACGTTGGCCGCCTGGGGATGGTTCTGTGATCGGTCACCCAAGGGTTTGAAACGTGCGCGGGACCGCCGGGTTCCCGGCGTGTCGATCGCCGTGGCCGGAGGCCGTCCGCTACGGTGCGTAGCTGGGGTCGTTGGTCAGCACGAGCTCCGCGATGCCTGCGTGGGCCTGGCCGACGGCCGCCTCTCGATTGCGGAACACGAAGTCGTGTGAATCCGCCGAGAGCGGCACCATCAGGCCCAACGGTTCGTTGCAGCTACCCAGGCCCTTGCCCGCTTCCACCTGGGCCCACGTCCATCCAGGGTTGAGCGTGTCGCAGCCGTAGAACCAGGAATCGAACAGTCCGTCGGGGCCTTCAACGTCGAAGGAATCGGGGTCTCCGGGTCCTGTCCCCGGGACGTCGTCTCGGACTCGACCGAACAATCGGTACGTCGAAGGGCACGCGACCTCAAACGTGAAGCGAATCGCGCCTGCATTCTGCTCGAGCGAGAACGCGTACTCGCTCCCCTCAAACATGCCCAGCTGCATCGGCCCGGACAAGGTGCCCTCAGCGGCGGTCTGCGTCAGGGTGATCGGCGTGGTGCAGTCGACCGGGCCCTCGGACGTGCTCGAGGCCACCTCGCCCGTGGTCCCCTCTTCCTCGCCGGACGCGACCGACGTTGACGTCTCGCCCTCCGTCACCCCCCCGGTCGAGGCGGCGTCACTCGCGGTGTCGCTGGGTCCAGCAGAGGTCGACGTCGAGCTCGTGCCGAGCTCTGGGCCACCGGTCGTATCGCCGAGGGAACCGGTCACCGACGACCCGGTGTCGCCGGCCTCAAACGCTGGCGGTGGGTCGGACGCACTGTCGAAGGTGCAGCCAACGACCGCCAAAACGAGCAGGGATGCAGCGCGCCGCACCCCAGGACCATCGGACAGGTGGCCGGATTTCACAAGCCTCGCGACCCATTGCGCCAACAAGTGAACCATGATTCACTTCTTCGCAGTCCATGGTGTATCGGGCGACACCCAACACACTGGCGCGACGCCAGGCTCAGCGCGATCTGCTGCTTCAGGCAGCCCGCGGCCTGATCGCCGAGGGCGGTTTCGCGGGGTCCTCGGTTCAAGCCGTCGCGGCGCGGGCCGGCATTGCGACGGGCTCGGTCTATCGCCACTTCCCCTCCAAGGCCGAGCTGTTCGTCGAAGTGTTTGCAAGCGCATCGGCCCACGAGGTGCGCCAGATGGCCGGAGCCGCACAAGGGCACCCAAGCGCGACCGAAGCCCTTCGTGCTGCGGTTCGCATGTGGGCGTCTCGGGCGTTGCAGGGGCGGACACTCGCCTACGCCCTGATCGCCGAACCTGTCGTCCCTGAGGTGGAGGCCGCACGCCTTCGCCTTCGACGCGCCTATGTCGAGGTGCTCCGCGGCATCCTTCGCAGGGGTTGCGAACACGGCGAGTTCGCCCTCCCCAACATCGAGGTCGCGGCTGCCGCGATTGTCGGTGCTCTGGCCGAAGCCCTGGTCGGGCCCCTGTCCCCTGGTGACATCATCGAACCCGAGGCCGCCGATGCGCTCGTCTCCGACCTCACCCACTTCTGCCTTCAGGCCGTCACTCCCAGCGTATCGCCATGACCTCCCACGCCCCTCATGCCGCCCTCCCCACCCATCAGGTCGAGAACCAGCCACCAGAGCTGCCGGCGTTCGATCTCTACAGCGCCGACGCGCCGCTGCGGGAAGCCGTCGCGCGTGAGGGCGGAGCATGGGCGCAGGACCGTCTGGTGGCCCTGGGCACCGAGCTCGGGACACCGGAGATGTTCCATCGCGGCCACCTCGCCAACAAACATGCCCCCGAGCTTCAGAGCTTCGATCGCTTTGGGCACCGGATCGACGAAGTCGAGTTCCACCCCGCCTACCACGAACTCATGCACCTCGCTGCGCGGCACCAGCTCCCCAGCCTCCCGTGGAAAGACCCCAGGCCCGGGGCCAACGTAGCGCGCACCGCGATGATGCACCTGATGACGCAGGTCGAAGCGGGTGTGCTGTGCCCGGTCAGCATGACCTACGCCGTCGTGCCGGCCTTGATGAACCAACCCGACGTTGCCCAGACCTGGGTCCCCCGCGTCCTCACCGGCGAGTACGACCCCAGGATGATCCCCGCGCAGGACAAGCGCGGAGCAACGTTTGGCATGGCGATGACCGAAAAGCAGGGTGGCTCCGACGTGCGGGCCAACACCACCGGGGCCCGCCCGGTGGCCGAAGGAGGCCCGGGCGGCGCGTATCTGCTCACGGGCCACAAGTGGTTTTGCTCGGCGCCCATGTCCGACGCTTTCCTAACCCTGGCAAACACGGCGCGCGGCCTTTCGTGTTTTCTCGTGCCTCGTTTCCGTCCCGATGGCACCCGCAACACCATCTACATCCAACGGCTCAAGAACAAGCTCGGCAACCGCAGCAACGCCAGCAGCGAGATCGAGTATCACGATGCGTGGGCACAGATGGTCGGCGAAGAGGGTCGGGGCGTTCGCACCATCGTCGCCATGGTCCATCACACCCGCCTCGATGCCGGCTGCGCGCCGGTCGGCATGATGCGACAAGCCTTGACCCGTGCCGTCCACCACGTTCGGCACCGCAAGGCGTTCGGCAAGCGTCTCCTCGAGCAGCCGCTGATGCGCAACGTGCTCGCCGACATCGCACTCGACCTTGAGGGGTGTACCGCGATGGCGTTTCGGGTCGCGCGGACCTTCGACGAGAGCGCCGATCCGGACCAAGCGCGCCTGGGTCGGCTCGCGACGGCGGTGAACAAGTACTGGACGAACAAGCGCTGCCCGCAGCTCATCTACGAGTGCCTCGAGTGCCACGGCGGGGCGGGCTACATCGAAGAGTCGATCATGCCGCGGTTGTTTCGCGAGTCCCCGCTCAACAGCATCTGGGAAGGCTCGGGCAACGTCATCTGTCTGGACGTCCTGCGGGCGATTCATCGCGACCCGAGGTGCTTCGACGTGTTCGTCTCCGAGGTTAAAGATGCGGCCAAGGGCGACCCGGACATCTCGGCCCAGCTCGAGGTCGCCAAGGCGATGGTCTCCGACCCCGCATCGCTCGAGAGGCGCGCGCGCAGATTTACCGAGGAGCTCGCGCTGCTGCTTCAGGCATCCCTGCTTCGCAAACACGCGCCCACGCCGATCGCCGACGCCTTCGTACAGGCGCGGCTGCGCACCCGCGGAGGCATCGCCTACGGAACGCTACCGGCGGGGATCGACGAGGCGCTGCTGATCGAACGCGCGACGCCGCCGGCCTAGAGCGGCGATCAGTTTGATTCCGGGTGCTGAGGTGCGTCTGGGGCCGTTCCTGGGTAGGAGCGTGGCCGAAGTTGTGTCGGGCACACCACGAGCGCCGCGCGACACCGTCAGGTGCGGCCCCAGGCGTGCATCAGCGCGTGGAATCAAACTGGTCGCCGCTCTAGCAGCCGCCGCACTCGAACGCCGTGGAGACGCAGCTCTCGGACCAAGCGTCGATGCAGCAGGACTCGTCGAGCTGACAGACGCACGACACGACCTCGACATCGTCACAGCCGGGGAAATCGCTCGGGACGCAGCAGCTGTTCCCGCCGATCCCCGTCTCCCCCCCTTCGGTCTCGAAACCACCGGTTTCCGGACCCGTGGGATCGATGCCCGTGGGATCGATCCCCGTGGTCTCAGTGCCCGTGGGATCGAGGCCCTCGGGTACGCCCGAGTAGAGCCCGCAGACCTGCGGCCGAGGTTCGACACAGACCCCGCCTTCACACAGGTTGGGCTCGGCGCAGACGCCTCGCGGGCAAAGGTCTCCGAGGCGAGGCAGCGCGGCGCACACGGCCGGCACGGCCACGGTGTCGCAGAAGAGGTCGTCGGCACATGACCCAAAGGGACACTCTTCGCCGAGGGCTGGCGGCGCCACGCAAACCGGTGCATTGGCGACCGAGGTGTCGCACATCAGGTCGACATTGCAGGCGAAGTTCCGCTCGGGTCCGAGGCACGCCTCCCCAGCTCCGGGAAGCGCGTCACACACCGGAAGCAACGGCATGCTGGTGTCGTCACACCAAGCGCCCTCGTCACAACCAAACTGCGGGGCACAGGGTTCTCCGATGTTGGGAAGATCAGGCTCGTCGCAAGGGTCCACACAGACGCCGTCGTCGCAGGAGAGCCCTTGCTTGCAGTTGTCGAAACCATTGATCGTTGTGCAGGTGCCGCCCTTGCTCATGGGCCCCACCCACACTTTGCAGGGGCGCTCACACTCTGCGTCAGCATCGAACGTGAAGACGCCGCAGCCCAGTCGCCCAATCTCGGAGATCTGTTGATCGGCACACTCGCCGTCAAAGCTCAGACCTTCGACGTCGTTGAGTTCGGCAAGCGTCGAAGCGCCGACGCCGAGCTGCTGCACACAGTGATCATAGTTCGAACCGCCGTCGTACTCGCAATCACACTCGAGCACGGCGTCGCAGACTCGACTCGCCAATCCGTCGACATAACCGTTGACGTTGGTCTTGTCGTCCTTGCAGCCGCCGAGGCCAAGTCCGAGGGCAAAGAGCGCGAGGCATCCTGTCGCACGTTGAACGCATTCCATGGGCCGATGGATAGCTGAATTTTCGTGATTCGTCCCGCCCGGCCGCGCCGCTGGGTCTGTGCGTTCGCGCGCGGCCTGCGATATCCTGCTCTGCATGGACCTGCACGAGTTCCTGCACACGCTCGTGCAGCCGCTGCGGGTTGGAGACGAACTGACGCCGGGGATCCGGTTCGAGGGCACGTCGAGCGAGCTCGGTCCACGGCTGTGTTTCGACTCGTCCGCTGGAGCCATTCACGTCGAGGTCGCGCTGCTCGAGCACGCCCGGCAGTGGGCCGTCACCCGAGGGCCGTGGGCGCTGAGCTATCGCGCCGGGACCTCGGACGCGCCGATCGACGCCGCCCTTGGCAAACGCTGCTGCGAGGCCGTGGCGCGGCGCCTCCCCGATCACCGACCCAACATCGCCTCCTTGACGACCGCGCCGCGGGTTCGCGAGGTTCAAGCGCGCCGCATGCTCGAGGTCCGATCGCTCGGCGCTGAGAGCCACTACACGCTCAGTCCGTACCTCGGATGCACGATCGGCTGCCGATACTGCTACGCACAAACCAGGCTCTCGCCTGCGCGCGCCCTGATGGGGCTGCCGGAGGTGCCGTGGGGGAGCTACGTCGACGTGCGCGTGAACGCGGCGGAGGTCCTGCGCACGGAGTTGGTCAGCGCCAAGCCGGGCCCGATCAAGTTCTGCCCCATCGTATCCGATCCCTACCAAGCCCTCGAACAACGCTACCGCCTCACGCGAGCCTGCCTCGAGGTGCTCGCGGCGGCACCCCCGGGCTTCACCACCATGCTCCTCACCCGCTCCGGCGACATCCTCCAGGACGCGGAGCGCATCGCATCGCTCCCGGCGGCCCGCGTCGGAGTCTCTTTGCCGTCGGCGGACCCGGCCGTTCTGGCGCATTTCGAGCCTCGTGCCGCTCCGCTCGCGACCCGAGTCGAGGTCCTTGCGCGGTTCGCTGCGCTCGGCGTTCCGACGATGGCCGTCGTGCAGCCGATGCTCCCCGGCCCGGTCGAGGCGCTCGCGGACCTGCTGGCGACCCACGTTGAGTCGGTGAGCCTGGGCGGCCTGCAAGGCACGAACGAGGCCGGCCCGCTCTTCGAGTCGGAGGCTTATCGCGGATGCGCGGAGGATTCTTGGCAGCGCGAGCGCTTCACCGCGCTGAGCGAAGCGCTCGCTCGAAGGGGCGTGCAGCTGTGGGACGGCGAGCTTCCGCCCGAGCTTCGGGGTGACGCGTGACCGACGTGATCGTGATCGGAGGCGGGCCCGCCGGAAGCACCGCCGCTGCGGCTGCCGCACGGCACGGGCTGGAGGTGCTGTTGCTCGAGGCCGGCGAGCACCCGCGTCCGCACGTGGGCGAGAGTCTGCTGCCCGGCATCATTCCGATCCTCGACGACATCGGGGCCCTCGCCAAGGTCCGCGCGGCCGGCTTTGCGCGAAAAACCGGCAGCACGCTCGTCGACTGGGGACGGACCCCGAGGTGGGATCTGTGGTTCGCCGACAGCGACGCGTACGACCACGCCTGGTTCGTGGAGCGGGCTCGCTTCGACGCGCTGTTGTTCGAGCACGCGGGCTCGCTCGGCGTGGAGACCCACAGCCGGGCGCCGGTCCGCGAGGTGCTCGATGAGGACGGCCGGGTTTGCGGCGTGCGCTGGCAGGACCGCAACACCGGCACAACGCACGAGCGCCAGGCGAGTGTCGTGATCGATGCTTCGGGCCAATCCGGGCTGGTGTCCCGCGCCCATGCTGCTCGCGACCACATCGCGGGACTCCAGCACCAGGCGATGTGGGCCCACTTCGAGGGCGCGGCGGGCCTGCCCCCACCGCGGCAAGGGCAGGCGCTGTTTGTCGCGCAAGCGCAGCAGTGGTTTTGGATGTTCCCCCTCGGGAACGGACGCGCGTCGGTGGGCGTGGTGCAGCTCGACTCCGACGGCCGACGCTCGGCACCACGCCCCAACTACGACGCCCTGGTGGCCGGGTGTCCCGAGCTGGTCGCGGCAATGGGACCCGTCGCCCGGCGCGAGTCCTCGGTTCGCGCCGAACGCGACTGGAGCTACCGCAGCCACCGTCCGGCGGGTTCGGGCTGGTATGCAGTCGGGGACGCGGCGGGCTTCATCGATCCGGTCCTGTCCACGGGGGTCATGCTGGCGCTTCATAGCGGCTGGCTTGCGGTCCAGTGCGCCCGCGACGAGATTCAAGGCACGCGCACCTCCGCCGAGGCGTGCGAGCGCTATCTCGCCAAGCACCGCGAAATGTTCGACGACCTGCTGCGAATGGTCCGTTTTTACTACCGGCAGAACGCGTTTCGAGACGACTACTTCTGGGAGAGCAAGCGCATCCTCAACGCGGACAACGAGCGACTGCAGCCACAAAAAGCATTCATCCTGCTGACCTCGGGCCTGGTTTCCAACCTCGCCCTCGATGCTCGAGTGGATGCACGCCAGGGCAAGATCCAAGGCACGACGTTGGACAACACGCCGGGGCAGCTGGACTTCATCGGTGTGCACCTGCGGACGCGCGACCGGGACGCTGCGGAGGCGAGCACCGAGGGCGATGTGCCCGTGCCCGGCTCGTCCCTCTTTCTGTTGATCGAGCCCATCGACCCCGGCGCCCCCACCCTGTTCTGCACCCGCAGCACCCACGTCAACGCGGTCGCTCCCCGGCACGGCAACGACCCCATCTCGGTGCCCCTGCTCGCCCCGGTGATTCGCTCGTTTGCCGAACTGGTCCGGCAGCACGACGAGGGCCCGCCGAACCTCGCAGCCCTGTGGAACGCGCTGCGCGAGCCCCTGCGGGTCTGGGCGCAGACGCTTCCGGTGGGCTTCGAGTGGGTGCGCGCGTTCGGGGATTAGCGGTCGTCGTCTCGCTTCGAACGCCGTGGCCGAAGGGCCCACAGCCGCGCTTCAAATGGCCGGATCGAAACGGCCGCGCCGACGAGCCCGGGCTCAGAACGACTCGGCTCCGAGCAGCAGCAACAGCAGCGCCTTCTGAGCGTGCAGGCGGTTCTCCGCTTGGTCGAAGACCACCGAGCGCTCGCCATCCATAACCTCGGCAACAACCTCATCGCCGCGGTGCGCGGGCAGGCAATGCATGAAGATGCTCTTGTCCTTGCCGGTCTTGGCCATGACCTGCGGGGTGACGGCGAACGGCCGCAGCACCTCGATCAGCCGCTTTGCCTCCGCCTCCTCGCCCATGCTCACCCAAGTGTCCGTGTAGACCACGTCCGCGCCCTTGACCGCGGCCGTCACATCCGTCTCCACCGCAACGCGCGTGCCGTACTTGTTCGCGTCGGCGCGCGCCCGCTCCAACACCTTCGAGTCCGGCCGCAGCGAGTCGGGGCAGCCCACAACAACATCCATCCCCGCGCGAGGTCCCGCCAGCATCAGCGAGTGCGCGACGTTGTTGCCCGCGCCCAAGTACACCAGCCTCTTCCCCTGCGTCGAACCCAGATGCTCCCGAATGGTCAGAAGATCCGCGAGCGCTTGGCACGGGTGGTAGAGGTCGGTGAGCGCGTTGATCACCGGGATCGACCCATGCTGGGCGAGAATCTCGACCTGATCCTGGCCATAGGTCCGAATGACGATCGCGTCGACGAAACGCGAGAGCACCTTGGCCGTGTCCTGCACCGTCTCCCCGCGCCCCATCTGCATCCCCGTCCCGCCCGAGGTGCTCAGCGCGAGCGGCTTGGCACCCAGCTGCGAAATCCCAACCTCGAACGAGATTCGGGTGCGCGTGGACTGCTTCGCGAAGATCATCGCGATCGACTTCCCATCGAGTGCGGTGCGGTACTTGGCCGGCTCCGCTTTCACGGCCGCAGCGAGATCCACCAGGCGGCTGGTTTCGTCGGCGTCCAGGTCGAGCAAGCTGCGAAGATGTCGAGTCATCGCGGGCCACTGCACCCGAATTCGCGTTGCTTGAAAAGGCGAAGTTTTTCGCCCCGGGCCTGGCCGGTTTCGGGCATGGTCCCCCGAGTGGGCCGTGCGACGTGTTACCGCTGCTTTCGGCCCGCCGTTGGCTGCATCTGCAGCCTCGTGCGTCAGGTCGCCAACCGAACCCGCGTCCTGATCGTGCAGCACCCGCGGGAGCGCAAACACCCCTTCGGAACGACACGCATCGCCAGGCTCGGCCTGTGCAGCGTCGAGGTCTTGCAGGCTCACAAGGAGTATCCCGAGGGTGAGCTGCGCGTACCCCATCGAGAGGTGTCGAATGCGGCGGTGTTGTACCCCAGCAAAGCGGCGACGACCCTGGGCGAGGGCGAACCGATTTCGGTCGACACGCTCGTGGTCATCGACGGCACCTGGTCGGAGGCTCGAAAGCTCCTGCACATCACGCCGTGGCTGAAGGCGCTGCCGTGCGTGGCTCTGCAGCCGCCGCGCCCGGGGAACTATCGGATCCGAAAAGCGAAGAACCCCGAGGTCGAGGTGTCGACGATCGAAGCGATCGCGTACGCGCTGGGTCACCTGGAGCCGGAGACGGAGGGGATCGGCGGACTGGTGGAGGACTTCGACGCGGTGATCGATCATCAGATCGGACTGCAGGCGGGGCGGTTCGTGCCGCGCGTCCGCAAGGGGTGAGAGGGCACGCCTCGCTCCCCTGCCGATCTACTTCGAACCGGGGAGTTGCCCTCCGACAGCGCGCTCGAGCTCTGCGAGCGCCACCTGAACCTCGCGCCGCGCCTCGATGAACTCCTCCTGCGTCCGAGCCTGCTCCGCGCGCAGCTCCAGCAGCTCGTAGGCGCTGAGCAACATGGCGTTGTAGCGCTCGAGGGCTCGCTTGCCGACGGTCTGCCTGCGCGGCAACACGGTGTCTTGCAGATACTTGAGTTTTCGCGACGCCGTGAGCAACTCCATGCGCTGGGTTCGGATCTCGGCGCGTGCCATCACGGCCGTCTGCTCCAGCTGATGCTGGGCGCCGCGGATGTATGCCTGGAGTCGGGCAAAGTCGGCGTGGCCCGGGTCAAAGATCGGGATCTCCAGCGAAAGCTCGGGGCCCAGCACCCACTCGTGGCCTTCGTCGGTCCCCACCTCGTTGCGACCCACAACCCCGACCTCGACGTTGGGGATCACGCCTCTGCGGCGCAGCTTGAGGGCATGCGTCATCGCGTCCACTTGCGCCCGGGCGGCCGAGACGTCCAGGCGCTGCTCGACGCCGAGGGCTTCGAGGTTCTCCAGCGCGTTGGGGTCGACCTCGGGTGCGTCCTGGGCGGGCGCGAGGCTCCAATCGAGCTGCTCCCCCCAAAGTCCCAGCAACACGTTGAGATCTTCGCGAGCGTGAACCACTTCGAGCTGATGCTCGGCCAGCTGCAGGCGCGCATGATCGAGGTCGGCTGCAAACAGCTCGTGGTCGAGGTCGGCGATGTTCCCGGCCTCGTGCTGGAGTGTGGCCAGATCTCGGGCGACCTCGGCGGTCTCCGTCAGGATCCGCGCCAGCTCGGCCGAGTCGGTCGCGCTGCGCAGCTGTGCGTAGGCGACCTTGACGTCGCGCACCAAGCCCAACGTCGCGTCGGCGACCACCACGACCGTTTGCCGCAGCTGGGCCTTGGCAAGGCGCCGCTTGGCGGGGATCAAGAACGCCGAGAGCAGGCTCTGCGAGATGGAGAAGCCCCCTCCCAGCCCGTTGCCCTGGGTCGAGCCCACCAGCTCGAGGCCCAGGGTTGGGTTTTGCAGGAGCCCCGCTTGCACGAGGTCGGCCTGCGCCACGCCCAGATCCTCAAGCGTCACCCGCAGCGAGCGGTTGTTGAGCACCGCGATCTGGACGGCTCGGTCCACGGTCAGCGGCTCACCCAGGAGCGCTTCCACGCGGGCCTCGATCGCGGCCCGGCTCTGCTCGTCTTGCTCCGAGGAGATGACGTCGGTGGGTCCTCCGCGCTCGGCCAAGATATCGCCCACGGCGTCCCGGTTCTGCGCCGCTTTGGTGCTCGCACAGCCGGGCGCGCACACGGCAAGGTACAGCAGCACGTGCAGTCTAGACCTCATGGCGTGTGTCCTTGATGGCCGGCGTGGTCCTCATCGGACATCGCCGCGTCGGGCTTCGGCTGCTTTGACTGCGGTTTTCGAGAGCCGCGGGCAGCGTGTCCTTTGTGCCCAGCATGCGGGTCTTGGGTGTCGAGCTGCGCGGCCTCGAATGCCGAGCCCTCGAAGGGGCTGGGCGGTGCGGCCCAAACCGCCGGAGGACCGGAGACGTCGGCAGGATCCGCGCCCGCGGGTGCGGGCGGAAGCCCGGCTTTGCACGCGCCCAACGAGGTCAGCGCCAGCCCCAAAACGGTGCGTTTAATCGCTTGTCTGAGCATGCCTTCGCCCCTTCGATCAAACCTTGATCCCGTCTCGCCGCAGCTCATCGGCCTGCGCGAGCTCGGCCTGGGTCCCCGGCGGATTTTCATACCAACCCGGGTCGTCCTCGTAGCCTCCCGCGTCGTCGCGCACCTTCACGATGGTGAACATGCCCCCCATGGTGATGTAGTCGTGCGGTCCCTTGCCGCCCACCATGGGGATGCTGTTGCCCGGCACCTTCATGCCCATGGTGGCCATGTCGCCCATGCCCTCTTGCCCCATGGTCATGTAGCCCGGCAGCAGTTTGCGAGCCTTCGCGTCGACCGCCTTCGCTCCTTTGACGCCGATCATGTTGGGAATCTCGTGTCCCATCTGGTTCATGACGTGGTGCGTCATGTGGCAGTGCATCGCCCAATCGCCCGGCGCATCGGCCACGAACTCCACGTCGCGGGTGCTTCCGGTCGGTACCAGTACCGTGGTCTCGGGCCACTGCGCGCTCGCGGGAAGCCGGCCGCCATCGGTGGCGACGACCTTGAAGTAGTAGCCGTGCAGATGAATCGGGTGGTGATCCATCGCGCTGAGGTTGCCCACCCGAATGCGAACCCGGTCGCCGGTCTTGCAAACGATCGGCACTGTGCCTGGATAGGTCTTGGCGTTGATCGTCAGGATGTTGAAGTCCGTCATCTCGTTGGGGTCGGGCCGCTGCGACCCGGGCTCGATGCTCCACTCGCTGAGCATCAGCACGAAGTCCCGGTCGACGGCGTACCCGGGCGGTGGACGACGCGGATGCACGACGATCATGCCGATCATGCCCATCGCCATCTGGGTCATCTCGTCGTGGTGCGCGTGATACATGAACGTGCCGTTCTGGCGAAACGTCCACTCGTACTTGAACGTCTCGCCGGACAAGATGGCGCGCTGGTTGAGTCCGCCCACGCCGTCCATTCCGTTGGGAAGAAAGACCCCGTGCCAATGCACCGTGGTGGGTGCTTCGAGCTTGTTGGTCACGTACACCCGAACCCGGTCGCCTTCGACGGCTTCGATCGTGGGACCGTGGACCTGGCCGTTGTAGCCCCAGCACCTCGCCGTCAGTCCGGGCGCGAACTCGTTCTCGACCTCCTCCGCGATGAGGTGGAAGATCTTGACGCCGTCAACGACCGTAAACGGCAGGGTCGAGCCTCCGGGCGTGAAGGTGGGCTGGTAGTCCACGCCCGGCTGGCCCGGAGCCTCGGCAGCCCGCTCCGGCCCACCCGAGTAGGTGCGCTCCCAGACGTGACCGCGACTGGGAGCGGCCTTCGCCGACCCAGAGGCCAGTGCTGCCGCCCCGCCCGCGACCGCCGCCCCCGCGAACAGCGCCTGACGCCGGGAGAGCGCGGGCACAGAGGCGCGGGAAGCGGCTGTGGCTTGTTTGGCGGGCTTGTTGGCCATGAGACTGCGACAATGTGTCGCATGCCAACCGAAGACGCAACCACGCGAGGACTGGACGATGCCGTTCGCGGGCAACGGCGCATCGCGATGCTCGCCCGGGGACCCGCCGCGACCGGGACATCGTCGCAGGCTTGACGCCTCGAGGTGCCGCGCACGCTGAACGCGGGGGTCAGTCTGCGGAGCCGAGCAGTCGAGCCCGCAGATTGGCGACCCACGTGGGCAGCTTGGTGACGGTGGCTTGCAGCAGCGCCGGGTTGGCAGCCACGGCCTCGAGTTCGTTGCGGAGCTCGAGCTTGGCCTTTCGCAGCCGGCTTGCCACCGTGCCCTCGGGAAGCTCGAGGACCTCGGCGACCTGCGCCCGCGAGAGTTCCTCGAAGAAGTGCAGCTCAAGCACGGCCTGAAGCGCGAAGGGGAGCTGACGAAGGGCTTGAAGCAGCAGGGCTTGCTCCTCTCGCACCGCGATGATCGCACTTGGGGAGCTGGACACGCTGGCGAGGCTCGTGAGCGTCTCGTCGAACTTCGGCGAGCGTACGTGGCGCTTGAGGTCGTCCCGCGCGACGTTGTAGGCGATGCCCAGCAGGTAGGTCCGGAACGAAGAGCGCTGGCCGAAGCGGCCCAGACTCCTCGCGCAGCGCTCGAACACGGTCGCGACCAGGTCTTCGAGCCGTGAGGGGTCCGGGCACTTGTTGGCCAGGAACCGCCCGACCGTGTCGAGGTGGCGCTCGATGAGTCTCTCCCCCGCGTCGCGTTCGCCGCCGGCCCAGCGCGCGTACAGGTGTTCGTCGTCCTGCATTGAAACGACACCCATCGTCCGCTGCGCGATTGCTGCGGTCAACGTTCGCCCCCCACAGCGGCCGCGGCCTCGAGCACGTCGGCCAGTGCGGGGTGCGTTTTGGACAATGCGCGGTCGCGCACGATGACCTGATACCGGTCGGTGGCGTATGCGATGCGAAGGCCGTCGCCGGAGATGGCGAGGCTCCGGGAGTTGGACTCGACCAAGGGCACGGTCTCGTCCGTTGTGTCCCACATGGAGTGGATGCCATCGGATCGACCGATGATGAGATCGTGCGCGGGGCTGCTCGCGACAGGGGGAAAGAAAAACGGCTCGAGTTCCCTCTGCAGCCGAGGTGAGGCGAGGTGTTCGAGTCCTCCCGAGTCACTGCGTCGCACCAACTGTTCTTGAGCACCCACGAAGTAGAGGTGCTGGGCATCGGGCCACGCGTGCAGGGAGGCGCCACGCGTCCCGCCTGAGAGCGGCGTTGAGGTGTGCTCATCGTCGGCCCAGAGGTGGAGCCGCAGGTCGTCATCGCGGCAGACCGCTGCGACCCAAGCTGTTGTCGCGGCGAGGTTCAAGCACTCGCCCACGTCGTCTGCGACCACAGAGCTCGTCCCGCGAAGGTCCCGCCAGACGCCTTCAACTCCGGCTCCGAACAGTGCGCCGCCCGGGCCCACGACGGGCTTCGCAACGCTGCTGGGCGCGTCCGCGAGGCGAGCCCCGGTCTCAAGATCGAACAGCATTGTGGCCGCCCCCCAGTGATCTGTGACGGCAACCCGGCCTGCGCCCTCATCCAATCCGAGGCCGTGAGAGCTGGAGTTGAGGCTGACAAGAACCCGGCCCCCTCCGGCCTCGACGTCCCAGCGCCGAACCGTGAAGTCGGCCGCGACCGAGAGTGCGAAGCTGCCGTCGTTCGAAAGCACGATGTCCTGGACGGCCGCGGTGTGGCCGGAAAAGGCGTGCGTCGCAAGGACCTCGTGCCGTCGAACGACCGCATCCGTCCCCACGACCCACAGCGTGCGGGAGTCAGAGAAGTCAAAAGATGCGACACCGCCCCCTGAGGTGAAGCTCTGCATGTCTGACGACGCAAGGTCGTGGACCTCGATGTGGTCTCCATTGAGCACCGCGAGACGACTCTCCGTCGGGCGAGAACTCGAACGCGCTTCCATGGATCACACGCGGGACCGAGGCTGCGAGGTTGGTGACGGTGATCTCGTCTCGGGTCCCCTCGGCGGCAAGCCAGACACCGCCAGGCGAGACCTCCACCGTACGAAACGTCTCTTTCTCCCCGAGCACACGGATGCTCTGAGCGTTCGAGAGGTGGGATTGGAAGACCCCCGAGAAGCGGCCCGCGACGATGACGGTGTCTTCGGCAGACTCGAACAGCACGTTGGACGCGCTGGGCTCAAGGCGGGTCATCATCCCGCTCGAAAGGTCGAATACCCGTGCTTCCCCGTCGCCCTCGGTCCACGCGACCCTCTCGCCGGTTGCGTCGAGGCTGACGGATCGAATCGAAGCCTCGCCGCGGTCCTCGCTCCACACCATCTCGCCCGTCGTGAGGTCCTCGACGAGGATCGTGTGTCCCGCGTCGGTCGTCCTCGCAACCCTGCGGCCATCCGCGGAGAGGGCGAGGTCCCAGGTTTGAGCAGCAAGTCGTTGCGCTGCGCGCGGGTCGATCTCCGCCAGTGCGCGCGCATCGTCCAAGACCACGCGGGTCCCGCCGAGCTGGAAGGTCTTCGGCAAGGCTGGGTTGCGGGGCTCCCCAGAAAGTCCGGCTGCGCGCAGATCCAACGGCTGGAGTCCGTCGCGGGTCAAGCGGCGCGCTAAGGGTCTATCCTGTGCGTCTCGGAACACGAGGATACCGCCAACGAGCGTGATGTCGCGTGCCCCTGGGGGGAGTGGGTATTTCGCCCGCTCGGGACCCAGCGCGAGCGCCCGCTCAGCGACGGGAAGCAGGCGTTCGTCGCTGAGGTCAGCGGCCTTGCCCAGCTCGTCGAGCGCTGTCGCGGGATCGCTTGGTAGGGCCGCCTTGGCGCGCAGGAGCGCCAGATCATTGTCCGCAGCACGCTCGCCCACGGGGTCCGCAATCCAGACCGTCGCGGCCGCCGCCGCGGCGAGTGCCGACAACCCAAGCGCCCAAGGCAGCCGTCGCCTCAGCGGCGAGCGAGCGGCCAGGACGAGGGCGTCCGCGAATGCACCCACGGTTGCAAAGCGGTCTTCTGGAGCATCGGCGAGTCCTCGTAGGACCGCGACCGATACCGTCTTGCTGGCCCCGCGCTGCGCCGACGAGCTGACCTCGTCCGGGAGGGCACCGAACAGCAGCTCGTGCAGCGTCACGGCCAGCGCGTACTGGTCCGAAGCCGCGGAAGCTGGCGCGCCGCGAAACAACTCGGGCGCCATGTAGCCAGGGGTACCGGCGGTGGTGGTGGCGAGTCCGTCGCGGGGGATGTCGGCGGCCGGCGCCAGCGCGCTGGGATCGAAACGCGCCAAGCCGAAGTCCGCCACCCGTACCCGTCCGTCTTCTCCGAGTAGGATGTTGGCGGGCTTGAGGTCGCGGTGGACGAGTCCCTGATCGTGGGCAGCCTGTACGCCCTGAGCGACCTGGAGGATGACCTCAAGGATCGCCGCCTCACCGCGGGCCTCCTCCTCGTACCACCCGCGCAGCGTCCATCCCTTGACGTACTCGGTGGCGAGAAACACCTGACCGTCCTGCGTCTCTCCAACCTCGTAGACGGGAAGCACGTTGGGGTGCGAAAGCCGAGCGAGGGCCTTGGCCTCTCGGATGAGTTCGTCGTGGTCGTCGGCGCGTGTCGAGAGCACCTTGAGCGCGGCTAGGCGATCGAGCTGGTTGTCGAACGCCTTGAACACCACACCTCGAGCTCCAGAGCCGACGCGCTCCAGCAGCGAGTAGCGACCGATACGAACTGGCCCCGCGTCATCCCCGAAGACGCGTCGATACACGGCGCTGCGTAGGTGTGAGCGCTGCAGACCGACGAAGGTGAGCGTATCGGGGTGAATCACAGGAAGGGGCGCGGGCGTGGCGGTGTCCATCGTATCCGGTGAGTGGACCGACCACGTGCAGCTGATCACGAACCGTGAAATTACCCCTCCAAGGGCTTGGATCGACACCACGATGCACTCGCGCTGCCCCTGGACACCGCGGCTGCGTCCCGCCGAGTCATCGAGCAAGCCGAGGCGCGCTGCAGCCGTTCGCCGCGGCTGCGCTGTCGGTCCCCTACGCCCACGCAACGTGATCTTGGAGACCGCGCTGTCGCGGGGGCGGCCCGAAACGCAACGCATGTGGGTCAAGACTCGCTGCTAGCGGCCCTGCGCGGCCTCCTGGCTCTGCCCGCGATGCGCCCGGGGACTCAAGGTCCGCGTGGGTCGGTCCGATGTTCCGACCCAACTCATGTCTATCGCGACGGTATCAGACCCCCAACAGGCTCCCCACAACCACTCGCCTGAGGCGTCGACGGCCCAGACCGTCTACAACGCCGTGCGCAGCACAATGGCGCTCATCGAGTTCAAGCTGGACGGGACCGTCGTGGAGGCGAACGACATCTTCTGCACCGTGCTGGGGTACTCGCCCGAAGAGGTGGTCGGGAAGCACCACCGAATCTTCTGTGCGCCCGAGGACGCCTCCTCGACCGCGTATGCCGACCACTGGCGTCGTCTCAGGGCCGGAGAGGCCGTCAGCGGGGAGTTCAGACGGGTCGCGCGCGGCGGAGACGCTGTCTGGATCCAAGCGTCCTACATCCCACAACGAGACGCCAATGGCGTCCTGACCGGTGTCGTGAAGATCGCGTCGGACATCACAGAGCGAAAGGAGCTCACGCTGGAGCATGAGAGCAAGCTTGAAGCTCTCGACCGATCTCAGGCCGTGATCGAGTTCGACCTCGACGGAACGATCTTGCAAGCAAACGACAACTTTCTTCGCAGCCTCGGCTACCGCGCCACGGACATCGTCGGAAAACACCACCGCATGTTCTGCAAAGAGGACTTCCGCTCTGGCCCTGAGTACCGGGAGTTTTGGCAGCGTCTGCGAGAAGGCAAGTTCAACTCGGGACAGTATTGCCGTGTCGATTCGTCGGGCAACGACATCTGGATTCAGGCGTCGTACAACCCGCTGCTCGATTCCTTCGGCAAGGTACGGGGCGTGGTCAAGTTCGCGACCGATGTGACAGAGCAGGTGAAGCTCGCGCAGAGGGCCGACCAAGCGGAGGCCGAACAGGCGAAGCACGAAGACACTCGACGCAGGGTGGAGTTGTCTCTGGAGGCCGTCCAACGCGCCTCCAAGGGTGACCTCACCGCGCGTCTCCCCGAGGATGGCGACGATGGTCTCGCCGACCTGACCCGCGGGCTCAACGTGATGATCGACTCCCTGCACACCCTGGTCAGCGAGGTGGCCACGACCACAAAGTCGCTGTCGTCACAGACCACCGACATCATGTCTCGAACCTCTGATGTGGCCCAACAGGCCGAGCGCTTGGGCGCGACGAGCGAGGAGATGTCGGCCAACGTCGAGGAGCTCACCGCCTCGATCGCCTCGATCGCCGAGGGCAGCGGACAAGCCAACGTGCTCGCCGAGGCCGCGTCGAGTCAGGCAAAAGAAGGAAATATCGCCATCAAGGAGTCGATCTCCGCGATGGAAGAGATTGAGCAAAGTTCCGAAGAGGTCTCTGAGATCGTTGCGGTCATCGGCGAGATCGCAAGCCAGACCAACTTGCTCGCGTTCAACGCCGCGATTGAGGCCGCTCGGGCGGGACAACACGGGCGCGGCTTTGCCGTCGTTGCGGATGAGGTACGAAAGCTGGCAGAACAGTCCTCCAAGGCGGCTGGCCAGATCAGCAAGCTGATCCACGCATCGACGCGAAGGGTCCAGCGCGGCAGCGAGGTCTCACGCAAAGCCTCGACGGCGTTCGAGGAGATCGTCACAAGCGTGGGGTCCACGCACAAGGCCGTAAGCCAAATCGCTCGAGCTGCCGAGGAACAATCGATGGCAGCCGAGGAGGTCAACAGCGGAATCCAATCGGTGTCAACGGAGACAGAGAACACAGCGCATTCGAGCGAAGACATCGCAAAAGCCGTCCGTGCCCTTTCGGAGAGAGCGGAAAACCTCTCTCAGATGGTCGGAAAGTTTACGCTCTAAGCACATCAGTACCCGACCGCTACCCCTGGAGCAGGACCATTCATGTCAGCAGCCATCGCACCGAAAATCCTCTCGGAGTTCATTCAAGAGGTCCACCGCCACACTGGCATCAGCATGGATGCCGGCAAGCAGACGATGCTCTCGGGCCGCCTTCGTCGACGGGCTCGCGCCCTAGACCTCGAGACGTTCGGAGACTACTTGGACTACCTCCGGTCGACGCCGAACGAGGTGGAACACTTCGTCAACGTCGTCACGACCAACAAGACCTCGATGTTTCGGACCCAGAGCGTGTGGACCTACTTACGCGAGACTTGGCTCCCGCAGCACGTTGGGTCGGGGCACAAGTCCGTGACGGCCTGGTCGGCTGCGTGCTCCTCGGGCCAAGAGGCAGCCTCGCTGGCGGTGACATTCGCCGAATCGGCCAAAACAAACCCGTTTCGCTGGCGCGTCGTCGCCTCGGACATCTCCAGCGAAATGGTGGACTCTGCTCGGTCCCAAACGTTCGCTGCGGACCGAATCAAACGCGACGCTGCGTCGGCGCCCGGCTTCGACCCCGACTCGTACTTCGGGCGCCCCTCGACAGAGGGTACCCGGCAACTCGCCGCCGCCCTGCGACGGAACATGAGCTTTCGAACGCACAACCTCTTCGACCGCGCCCCCCTCACGCGGGTGGACTTGGTCGTCGTGAGGAACGTGATCATCTACTTCTCGACGGAGGACAAGCTTCGAGTGGTCTCCAGGGCGTTGGACGCCATGACCCCCGGAGGCCTGCTGATCATCGGGGAGTCGGAGTCGCTGGTCGGCGCGCGCGACGACATCGAGCTGGTCGACCATTGCATCTACAAGAGGAAGGCTCGATGATCCATACGGACGTAACCCACGTCGCGATCGGGAGTTGTGCGCTTGGGGACGCATCGACGATCCTGGAGGCCAACCTCGGGTCCTGTCTAGGAATCGCGCTGCTGTGGCCTGAAGAGGGCGCATTCGCGCTGGCGCACTGCCTCCTTCCGTCTCACCCGGGGACCGGGACAGACCGCCGCTTTTCTCGATTTGCGAGCACTGCCCCTGCACACCTGATCCGCAGGCTCCGGGTCCCCAAGCGAAAGATGCACGAGGTGAGAGCGGTGCTTGGCGGCGGAGCGAGCCTGTATGGAGTTCGGTCCAGCGCGGACATCGGTCGGCAGAACATCGCTGCGGGTCGTGCTGCCCTGCGCACAGCTGGGATCAAACTGATCGGCCACGACGTGGGCTGCGACATTCCCAGGCGAATCAGGATTCACGGAGACGGCCTCGCGGTCAGCGTCATCCGCATGCTTCCCGAACCCACGACTACAGAATGGATGCCGCGCTGATGGAACCGACGCAATCAGACTCTGAAACGTATGGGACCTTTATGGTGGGGGACGAGGAGTTCTGCCTCGCAGCCCACAACATTCGGGAGGTCGTAGAGTACCCGTCGGACATGGTGCCCTTCCCAGACAGCACCGCGCATGTCATCGGGATGTTCTCCCTGCGCGAGAATGTTGTGCCCGTGGTGGACATGCGCGCCAAGCTCGGCATCGAACACGCCGAGAAGCCAGGAGGCAGAGTCGCCATCGTCGACTGTCAAGGGCATCTGGTCGGCGCGCTGTTCGACACCACAGGGGAGGTCATGGAGGTCCAACGGCCTGAGATCCGGGAGATCCAGACCCAGACGCACCAGCCCGTACGAGCCATCATCCAGTCTCCCGATGCGCGGCGATTGATCCGCGTCCTCGACCCCTCGTCCTTTGAAGGCGTCCCGGTGGTTCCCTGTCGCGACGTCCATACCGACGATCCCGCCCTCCACAGCGCGCGTTTCCAGTTCATCATCGTCCGGATTGGGGAAGTACGGCTGGCGATCGAGATGGAACACTCGTTCGAGGTTCACAAGGCTCTTGGCCTCACGAGGGGTATTCCATACTTTCTCGACTGTACCGGCACAGTGACGCTGCGAGACGCAAAGGTTGGGGTGCTCGACATCCGCAAGCGCCTGGGCCTCGCTCCGGCAACGCTGCCCCCGGCTCTGCACGTCTTTGTGCATCATTGTGAAAGCGTGGTTGCGTTTCCCGTCGATGAGGTCGTCGCGGTCCTCTCTGTTCCCGGCAGCGATATCGTGTCGGTCCCGCTTCTGACCAGCCCGACCAACGACCAGCCATACTCGCGTGTCGTCCGTGATGGTGAGGGTGACGTGCTCCTGCTGGACGTCGCCTGCCTGTTCAAGCAATGCAGTGTCGACCCAGAGTGCCCGACCGGCGTCGGTCGAGGACTGCTCCAGAGTCGGGTCGAGCTTGATGAGGACCTCCCGAACGCCTTCTATCTGACCTTCGAGGTCGGACGCCGTACCCTCGGAATCGACACCAAACACATCCGAGAGATCCGTGAGTACCCGAAGACCCTCATGGTCCCGCCCGGAGCGCGGCCGGAGCTTCACGGGGTGATGAATGTGCGCGGTGACATCATCGCCGTCGTGGACGCCGGCCGTCGGTATGAATCCGAATCGGTCAATCCGCCCGATGCGCGACGCATCATCATCGTCGAGGCTGACGGACACACCTTCGGGCTCCTCGTCGACCGTCTTGGCGAGATCATTCAGGGGCAGGACACGGAGGACTACAGCGCCGCGCTCCACCTCTTTCGCGGGACTCAGAGCCAACAGCAGCATCAGGACGTACACCGAGCCTTGCGCCTCAACTCAAGGCATGAGCGGGATGTTCTGCTCCTGCTCGATCCCAGCGCGCTGCTGCAAGCGACACAGGACCCACCCCCTTGCGAGCCAGCCCCGTAGCCTTAATGACGCCCAAGAGGCCGGCACCGATGCGGCGCTCGCCTGTGCAAACGCGAAGGGCCCACGCGACGACGCTTCGCGTCACAGCGAAGGCAAGGTCAACCGCTCCGAGGTGAGCACCTCCTCGCCGTCCACTTCAACCCACACATGCGCGAGGGCGTGCTGGCCATCGGGCGCGACCAGGATGTCCTGGACGGCCTGGTTGTTTGGGGTCAGCAGCGTGCGCCGCCCCGCCACACCGAAGTCCCGGAGTCGCCAAGCTCCGTCTTCCATCGTCACCACCCGGTGCCCCGCGCGGTCGAAGGACATCGCCCCGCACGGCCACACCCCCTCGGCGGGAGGAATGAGCCAGCGGGTCTTGAACCGGGCCCGCGAGATGTCGGCGCGGGGCGGGATGTCGTCGCGCGCCGAGACGCGAAGAAGCGAGCGACGCACCGGCTCAGGAAACGAGACTTCGAGCGCGGTACAGCTGTCGGTGCCCACGATCACGGTCTGCGCGTCGACCACGGCGACATGCGCAACCTGAAGCTCGTCGTTGTTGCGACCGAACAAGGCGCGCGCGGTCAGGAATCCTGCTCGAGCGTCGACCGGATCGGGCTCGACCAAAGCCAACCCGGAGACGCTCGTGCCTCGACGCATCAGACTCGCCGCCCGAACCGCGAGCCCAGGTTCCATCCACGCCGCCTGGCGCGACCGGTGCAGCGTGGTTCCGTCAGGCTCACGTTCGAGGATGGGCGTGGAGCCCGAAGACCCGATTGAGAGCATGACCCCATCACTGCTCACCGGTCCCATCATGCGAGGATCCTTGCCGCGGTCGGGAAGGCCGACCGATTCGAACGGGCACGGACCCTGCGTCAGCTGCCAAGCGTCCACTCTCCAGCGCGTCGACGCTGCATGCGGCCGAAGCTCGAGGGCCCGCCGAACCGCGAGGCCATCTCCGGCCGCGTTCACGATGAGCCCATCGACGTGTGCCCCAAAACGCGCGTCGCAGTCCGGATCGGATTCGGGGACCTCGCGGGCCAGCATCTCGGGCGAGAGGTAGTGCAGCGTCGCCCCAGCCGCATGTTCGATCGTGGCCGCGCGGCGTCGCGCGAGGCTCCAGCGGCCTTCGTTGACCAACAACACAACCCCGCCGTTCGCCAGCGGAAACCCCTGCGTAGAGGCGAAGGCTTGGCCGAGTTGTTGGGCCGGCAGCGCCCATCCCACCCCATCACGGGCCCGCTGCCACGAGGTCTCGATCCCGCGAAAATGCTGTTGTGTCTCGAAGATCTCGCGGACCTGCTCCAGCGCGTCCACCTCGTGCATCTCGTACAAGGGCTGCTGCGTGACCGGGTCCAACGTGTCGAGGTCGATACCGTCCTCGAGCAGCGCGGCGTAGTACGGCTGCGCAAAGAGCCCGAGCACGAGGGCAGAAAACTTGGCGCCGGGACCCTGCGCATCAATCGAGGCGGCGAGCGTACCGAACGTCGTATGCCCATCTGCGACGCGAACGACCGCAATCGTCGCGCCGGCTGGAACCGACGGAGCGTCGGGGTCGATGCTCGCGAAGTCGTAGAGCTGCGGGGGGTGCAGCGCGAGGTAGCCATGGCCATTGGAGTCGGCCAGCGTCAGAAGCTCGGGCACCCCATCGGTCCGCGAAAGGGTCTCCGCCATCAACCCCAGCCCGCGCACGCCCGTCGCCAGGGGGCGCGTACCCGGGCCGACGATGAGCACCGAATGCTCCGCGGCGACGGTGGTCTCCGCGTCCTCGCGGGGCCACCAAGCGACGCCGACCCCGACGAGGCTCAGCACGAGGATGGCGATCGCGGCCCGAAGTCGACGACGCAATCCCGAGGTCAGCGTCTCGCGCGAGTCCCGGGTCATGCCATCCATCTACGGTTCAGACTCCCACGACCGCCCGGATGTTCCCGCGAGAGGTTCAGGGACAGGCGGAGGCCACGATCGCCTGCAGACTCGCGTCGGTCCCCGCTTCGAGACGGGCTTGCGAAGCGCGTCCCGCCAGACACAGCGCCTTGACCCGCGTCGCCCGGCATTCCTCGGCGAGCAAGCCCTGGGGAAAGCGCCTGAGATACTCATCGAGCACCCCCAGTGCCTTCGCGGGGTCTGAGGCACGCAGGCCGGCACGGGCAGACTCCAGCAGGCGGGTCTCCTCCTCCAGGCCGGAAATCTCAAGCACCGGGGCGCGCTCAGGCTCGACCACGCGCGACGCGGGCCGAGCGTGTTTTTCGGGATCGCGTCTTCGCGTCTCGGCCGCAGCCGCGGTCTCGGACGCCGGCTGTGCGGACCCGACGGACGAAGCAGGCTCGACCGCCGCGGGTTGAACCGACACCACCGTCGCGCTCGGGGACACCTCCGCCGCCACCGGGTTCGCCTCGCTCGCAGCCGCTGGTGGTGGTGGGGAAGGGTCCGAAGTCGGAACGGCCGCAACAACCCCAAGCCCTCCGACCCCCAACGCCATCGTCAGCGCGAAGGGCATCCAAAAACCGGACGTTGCAGCCGCCGCGCTCGTGCCGGTCCACGCGATCGCCATCGGGGTTGCGCCGTCGCCGATGCGCATCGCGAGCGCAGCCCAGGCCGCCTGGGGTCGATGGGGCTCCGCCGGTGGTGGCGACCCGCGGCGCGCCAGCGCGCGCAACGAGGTGCGATGAACCCGGCCCGCCTCCTGCGCGTGATGTCGTTCGAGCGCGTCGTTGAACCGCTTGCGCGCCAACCGGAGGCGTGAGTGGGTCGTGCGGAGATTTGCCGCCATGATCTGGGCGATCTCCGGTATCGGCACGCCCTCCAGCTCGGCCAACACGAACACCGTCCGCTTGGTGTTGTCGAGTTCGTCGAGCAGAGAATCGAGCAGCGCCGCGGCCTGCGAGCGTGAAAGCTCGCGCTCCGGATCGGCATGGCTCGCGCTGTGCATCTGCGCGCCGGCTTTCTCCCGCCGTGCGTACTCACGCGAGGCCGAACGGCGCAGCGTGGACGCCACCCGCACCGCGACCGCATACAACCACGTCGTCTCGGAGGAACGCCCCTCGAAGTCGTCGATGCGGCGGTGCACGACAAGGAACACCTCCTGCACCGCGTCGTCCAGCTCCGTCTCCCCCACCCCACAGCGACGCAGGACCCGGCGCACGAACTCGAAGTGCGCACGGAACAACACCGCCACCCGATCGAGGTCGGGAGACGAGGTCACAACGCTGCGGGAGCCGTCGGGCACGGGGTTTCAGAGGGTGAGTGCCGCCGCGGGGCGCAGACATCACGGAATCGTCTCGCGGCCAGAACCTTGCCCTGCGAGCATGCCATGCCGCTCCCGCAAGGAGTCGCGCACAGCCCGCAAGCAGGACGATGTGGCGGGATCAGGGCGCCGCGCGCGGCCGGTGAAACTGCACGCCCACGATCCCGCGCGGGGCGAACCGGGCCGATTCGTGCAGCACTCCCCCACCCTCGAGCACGAAGCGCGGCCGGCTGAGCGCGATGCCGGCCTCGAACGCGGCGGTCACCGAAACCCAGCGGGCAACCTGCACCGCGACCCCGGCCTCCAAGGTCCCCGCACTCCAGAACGAGGTCGCGTCGCCGGGGTTGCGCACGTTGTCTCCTCGGGCCGAGCCGATCACCGCGCCCAGGTCGATCCCTAGGCACAGCGGCACGCGGATCCGGCCATCGCGGGGCACGACGTTGGGGCACAGCCGCGCCCCCCCGGCGGCGAGTTGGAACCGGGCGCCAGCGTTGGGGTTGTCCTCCAACGCGCGTCTTCGGGGTGTTCGGTACTGCGCCACGAGGCGAGCGTGCACGCGCCGCACGCCCAGGAACGGCGACAGGTCGAGGGCTGGACCGACGCCGGGCAGCGCCAGGGCTGAGACGCCGATCCCCACGCCCACGCCGTACTCCAGCGGACCCAGGTTGAGGCGCAGCGGGGGGGCGCGCTCGCGCTGGGCGACTGGTTCCGGCTCGCGCTCGGGGATCGGTTCGGGAGCGGGGACCGGGTCGGGCTCAAGCGCTGGTTCTGGGTTTGGAACCAGCTCGGGCTGGGGCTGGGGCTCGCGCTCCGGCAGCCGCATCGCGAGCTCCACGGGGTCGAGCGCCACGACGACGACCAGCGCCGCTGCGCGGGCCAAGACCGTGCAGTCTGCCGCTTCGAGCTGCCGCACCTGCGTGTTGCGAGCGGACGCGAGTGTCAACGACAACCCATAGCCCTCGGCGCCCAACGTGACCGACCCCGTGGCGACGAGCTCGGCGCCCTCCTGGGGTGCGCCCGCCGCCTCGTCCCCTTCCAACACCTCGGCGGCCGAGAGCAGGCGAATGGACTCGGACACCGACGACGCGTCTGGACAACCCGCAGGTGCGTCCCAGCGCACAACGACACGCGGCGCGGCGGGCTCGGAAAGCCCGGCGAGAACGGCCAGCGCTGCAATCGTCAGAGACACTGCATTTTGAGTGATACCTGGACTTGGGCGCGGCCACAAACCCAGCAGAGACTTGCCATGCTTACCCGTAGCTTCTTTTCCCCCGTCCTGTGTTCCGCCCTCCTCATCCTCGTCGCCTGTGACAAAGAGGAGTCCCTCGGAGAGGTCGAGTCCGAAACCGTCGCGGACGCGGAGTCCGACACCGCCTCCGGGAGCGACTCCGACACCGGTGACACCGAGGGTGACTCCGACAGTGGTGTTGTCTGCCCGACCGACGCCATGGTCTGCCCCGACGGGACCGCGGTCGGTCGAAGCGGCCCGGACTGCGCGTTCGACCCGTGCCCCGGCGATTCGGACTCCGGCGACGAGCCTCCACCGGAACCCTGCCCCGCGGACCAGGACTACTACGAGGCCGCCAGTTGCCCCTCCGACAGCGAAGGGACGCCGTACATCATCGACCCGGGATGTTACGCCGCCTGTGACCCCGGGTCCCAGGGCGAGGGCGACTGCACAGACACCGAGGTCTGCCTGACCCTTGAGGTCAACCCCTGCATCTGTGACGAGAGCGACGTCTGTTGCGGTTCATGTGTTATCGGCTCGGCGCTCTGCGTGCCCGTGACCACTGGGGACGGGTGCGATGGCGTCGCAGGGACCTCATTCGAGTCGGTGGATCAGTTCGAGTGCGGCATCGCCAAGGAGGGCGAGGTCCTGTGCAACTGGTCGATCGAGCTCGGCCTGGGCGGGGACTACCTCTGGCAGTACTCCGACATTGGCTTGGGTGGCGAGTATGCCTGCAAGGACGGCACGATCACCGTGAGCAACGACCCCACGCTCAGCGCCACCTTCGACGCGGGCACCAACACCCTCACCTGGGACGGCATCGCGTACCAACCGGTCGCAGGCTAGAAACGCCGCAGCACCGGCAAGAACTCCGCCGCCGCGACGAACGTGCTGATCGTCGTCGCGGCCGGGGGAAGTTCGCCGTTCGCGAACACGGTGGCATCCGCGTCGTCCATGGTCCAAAGCAGAAGCTTGGGCATCGACTGCGCGCCCAACCGATTCTGCAAGGTCTCAGCCGGGGGCGCAGGGTCGGTGACATCGAGTCTCGCGAGGATGAACCGATCGCCCAACACCTTGAGGACGGACGGATCGGTGAACGTCTCGGCTTCCAGCTGTTTGCACGGCACGCACCAGTCGGCTCGCACGTCGAGCAGGAGCGCTTTGTGAGCGGCGTGGGCTTCGGCTGCGAGCGTAGAGAGCTCGTCGGCCGAGGTCACGTCACGCCAACGATGCTCGGAGTCCGGCGCCGCCGTTGGTGGGGTCGCCGAGGCTGGCTCCCCCTCACACCCGCAGGCCACCAGCCACGCCAGGAGCAGCGATCGCGCGTGCATCTGCGGACGATGCCCCCACGCACGGGAACTCGTCAAATCGAGGTCTACGGTTGCCTCGCGTCCACTTCGCATCAGCCCTTGTCGAGCCCTCGCGATTGGCGCGGCCTTTCGGCGCGGCCCGGGTGCATTGTCATGGAACGGGCATCTGTAGTTTTTTTCACACCGACCTAGACCCATGTGGATGGGCTAGCGTTGCCAGTCCAGAGCCGCGAAACGGCGAACTGGAAAAGAACGATGCGACGAATCAACGGTATTTCCAAGCTCAGCGTGATGGTCCTTCTGTGCGGCGCGACTGCACTCGGAGCATGTGATAGCCCCGAAGAGGACAGCGCCCCGGCCCCCGCCGCTAGCGAAGAAAAAACCGAGGCTCAACTCGCCCAAGCCGGCGAGGCGGCCCCAGAGGGACGCTCATCCGACAAGAAGGCGTCCGCGACCCCCTCGCCCTTCGACGACGCTGTCGCCCAAGGCGACGGAGCGGCGCCAGACCCCGAACCCGAGATGGAGGAGGCGTTCGAGGCGGGGGCAGACGCGAGCGCGATGGCCCCGAGCATGGTTGCTCCCGCCCCACGCGCCAAGTCGATGGCTGGCACCGGCGCAAAAGGAGGCGCGGTCGGTGGCATCGTGCCGGGCGAGCAGGCTTTCGGTCGCCGGGCACCGCACAGATGGGACGAGGCTCCACCTCCGCCGCCGGAATCGAAACCCAAAGACACCAGCGGTGAGGCGTACGACCACGTCCAAGAGAACGAGTTCATCGCGGTCGCCGATGATCCGCGCTCGACCTTCTCCATCGATGTCGACACGGCGAGCTACTCCAACGTGCGTCGCTACCTCGAAGGTGGCTCGATGCCTCCTCCCGAAGCGGTTCGAGTCGAGGAGATGATCAACTACTTCTCGTACAACTACGAGAGCCCCATCGGCACCGGACCGTTTTCGATCAACACCGAGGTCAGCGGCACGCCGTGGAACCAGGATTCTCTGCTCGTCTCGGTCGGCCTTCAAGGGCAGCGCATCGACATGAGTGAGGTCGGCGCCCGCAACCTCGTCTTTCTGCTCGACGTGTCCGGATCGATGAACGACCCCGACAAGCTGCCGCTGCTCAAGCAGGGCCTGAGCATGCTGGTCAACAACCTCCGCGACAACGACCGGGTCAGCATTGTCGTCTACGCCGGAGCCTCGGGTGTCGTGCTCCAGCCCACCATGGGCAGCGACAAGCCGCGCATCATGGAAGCGCTGCAACGCCTGGAAGCCGGCGGATCCACCAACGGCGGCGACGGCATCAAGTTGGCCTACGACATGGCCAGCAAGAACTTCGAGAAAGGAGGCATCAACCGCGTGATCCTCGCGACCGACGGCGACTTCAACGTGGGCGTCACCAACCGCACCGAGCTGGTCGAGCTCATCGAGGCCAAGCGCGAGAGCGGCGTGTTCCTCTCGGTCCTGGGCTTCGGTACCGGAAACATGCAGGACTCCACCATGGAGATGCTGGCCGACAAGGGCAACGGCAACTACGCGTACATCGACAACCAAGCCGAGGCACGCAAGGTGCTGGTCGAGGAGGCAGGCGGCACGCTGGTGACCATCGCCAAAGACGTGAAGATTCAGGTCGAGTTCAACCCGGCCGAGGTCGAGAGCTACCGCCTGATCGGCTACGAGAACCGCAAGCTCGCCCACGCCGACTTCAACGACGACACCAAGGACGCCGGAGAGATCGGCGCTGGCCACTCGGTCACCGCGCTGTACGAAGTGCTGCCCAAGGGAAGCAAGACCAACAGCGCTACGGACAAGCTCAAGTACCAGGACAAGACCGAGCTTACGGCCGCTGCCGAATCCGGCGAGCTGCTCACGGTGAAGATTCGCTACAAGAAGCCCGACGGCGACAAGAGCAAGCTCATCAGCCTGCCAGTCTCCGGTGACGACCGCGGCATCCGCAACACCACGAAGGACTTCCGCTTCGCCGCCGCCGTCGCCCAGTTCGGCATGATTCTGCGCCACAGCAAATACAAGGGCACCGCCAGCTACGACGACGTGCTCGAGCTCGCTGGCGAGTCGCTCGGCTCCGACACCCACGGCCATCGCAAAGCCTTCCTCGCCCTGGTCAAGAAGGCCAAGAGCATCCAGAAGAGCGACCCCACGCTGGCTCGCAAGGAGTAGCCCCTGCGTTTCACCCGTTCTCCATCACCCTGCACGGGCGCCCCATTCTGGGCGCCCGTTTTCTTTTCGCCTACGAGACGAACTCGGCCAGCGCCTGTCCGACTACGTCGACGATCAGGTCGACTTCGGCCGAGGTCAGCGTGAACACGGGCGTGAAGCGAAGGGAGTTCACGCCGCCGTGAATCACGTTGAGTCCCATCCGGCGACAGGTCTGCTCGAGCCCTCCGAGCGCCACCACCGGAATCGACGGATCGAGCGCGACGCTGAGCAGCATGCCGGTCCCCTGCGCCGGCCCAAGCACCGCACCAAACCGCTCGCGAAGTCCCTCGAGCTTCTCCACGAGCTCCCGCCCTCGCTCCTGGATGTTCTTGCGCAGTTCGGGAGTGATCGAGCGCAGCACCGAAGTCCCCACGTCGAGGGCCCGCGGGTTGGTCGTCATCGTGTTTCCGTAGAGGCCGGGCCGAAACACCTCATGCGCCCGGGGCCCCAAGCCAATGACGCTCAGCGGATACTGGCCCCCGTTGAGCGCTTTGGACCACGACTCCACATCGGGAGCTTCGGCGTCTGTGAAGCCTGGCGCCCCCATGAGACTCAGGCAGCCATACGTTCGAAGGCCCGCCTGAATCGCGTCGACGATGAGGAAACAGCCCGCCTCTACGGTGAGTCGGCGAGCGGTGTCGTAGAACTCTCGGGTGATCGCGAGTCCCGGGTTGCCTTCGCCGAGCACCGGCTCGAGCAAGACCGCTTCGACATAGGCGCCCGCAGCTTCGGCGTCCTCGAACGCGGCCTTGAGCGCGTCGACGTCGTTGGGCGGAACCGTTTGCACGTGCTCCCAGCGCGGCTGGGAGGCTAGGTTCCGCACGTACGTCTCGCGCGTGCTGTTGCTGACGCGCGCAGGTCGGTCGGTTCGACCGTGAAACGAGCCTTCCATCACGACCATCCAAGGCACGCGGCCTTGGTAGCGTCCGCCAGAAGCGGTCAACGCGAACGCGTTCATGTCGCTGAGGCGCAACGCCAACGTCATGGCTTCCGAACCACTGTTGAGACAGGCGAAGCTTGGGAACGGGTTGTGTTGGCGCCCATACGCGCACTCGGCTTGGAGCGCGGTCATGAACCGTTCTTGAGCGAAGCTCGCGGTCATGATGTTGGCCATCGTCTGCTCGGACCCAAGCGCACCCGAGAGCTGGGGAGGGTTGTGGCCGAAGCCCAGCATTCCGTAGCCTCCTGTCTCGTAGAGCACCGCGCCGTAGGCAGTGATGATCCACGGCCCGCAGGCTGCGAAGGGCAGGTACGGGTTGACCACTTCGGCCTTGTAGAAGTTCGCGTAGCCGCGCTGAAGCTTGGCGATGGTCTCAGACTCGGGGCCTCGGAGCAGCTCGCGAGCCTGCGCGTCCAGGCTCTTCCAGGCCTGTTCGGCCAGCTCGAGTGCGCGCTGCAGGTCGGCTCGCGCCAGGAACCCTTCGAGGACGCTGACCGGCAATCCTTGGGTGGCCGGGGTGCCCGAGTGGTCACGAAGCGTCGAAAGGATCAGAGGTAGGGTTGTCATCGGCGATTGCTCCTTACGAACACGGCTTGCGGTCGCGCGGCCTGTGTTTACCATCCTCTCGGTCGCGCCCCCACCCCCCGTAGCGGGGCGTTTCCGCTCGCGCCGTCCGGGTACTACTCCGACGTCGAAGCGTCCGTGCCCTCGAGAAAGAGCTGCTCGACCAGGCTGCGAGCCCAACGGTTGCGCCGTAAGAAGGTGAGGCTAGACTTGATGCTCGGCTCACTGCTGAAGCAGCGAATGTCGATCCTCGACGCGAGGCCCGCCCAGCCATGGCGCGCCAGCAGGGCTTCAAGCAGGGCCTTGAGCGTGATGCCGTGCAGCGGGTCGTTGGGATGTTCTCGCTCCATCGTTCGCAGACTTCGCGGACATAGTACGGCGCACTGCGGCCCCCGCTCCCCCCGTTTCGGATCCGGCCTGCGCGTGACGACTCACGCTGGGCGCTGAAACGCAGCCCCTTCGGATGGACCGCTCGGATGGACCGCTCGCTACAGCGCGGGCGCGCCGTACATGTAGCGCCACGCCGGATCGAAGACGTATGCGTCGTCCACGATGGGCGAGTCCCCGGACACCACCACCGAGCAATGCGGGTACCCGTTGGGGGTCTGCACGACGAGGCGGTGCGAGTCCCCGTACGGAGGGTTCATCGTGTCGGCGACGACCGGCGATCCGGGCAGCCCGGCGGACTCCCACGCGCTGAGGTGACCCGCGTGCTGCTCGTCGGCCACGTGCGAGAGACCGAACACGACCTCGAGCGGCGTCATGGTCGACGCATCCACGTTGCCCCACCCGCCCGAGTGCATCACCGCGCGAGAGAACGGTCGTCGCGTGGCGAACAAGCCGCTACTCGACGCACCATGCGAGATGCCCGCAATGATGACGTGCTCGTAGCGGAGCCCCCCCTCACCGTCGAGATAAAACCCCCAATCTCCGCCCGGATGGGCTTGGTCGAGATGCTCGAGGATGGTGACGACGCGCCCTTCGGCGCTGTCGGCCCGGCTGATGTCGATCACAGGCGAGAGGTCCTCGCCCACGAGCGCTTCCCACCGCGTGTTGGGGTTGCAGTCGGGGCTGCCGTCGCACGTCCAATCGTTGGCGTAGTGGGGCTCGACCACGTGAAAGCCGTATCCGGCGAGATGCACACCAAAGTTGCGCCAAGCCGCGGGCGTGTTGGTGAACCCCGACAGGAAGAAGACCAGCTTACCCAGCGGCGCGGCGCGAGTATCCAGATGCGCGTACTGCAGCGCGATCGCATCCTGGACACTCGGATCGAGTGCGGCCGGGTCGAGCTCGAACTCAAACAGCTGGGGATCGGAGACGTCGACGTCGGGGAAATCGGAGATCGCCCCCGGTGCCGCTGGAGCTTTCCATCGAAACCGTCGTGGACGGATCCGTGGTGCTTGAGCTCGCGCTTGAGTCGGCGTCGGTCGGGTTCGCGGTGGTCCCGGTCGATCCCTCGGCCGAGCTTGTCGTACCGGTGGTGGGCCCGGACGTGTTCGCTCCCGTCGAGCCTACGACGTCTGTGTCCACCGCTCCGTCGCCGCCGTCGCCTCCGCAACCGGCCAGCAACATCCCCACCAACATCCACCCCGTTCGCATGGAAAGAGCATAACGCGTCCAACTCGACGGATGCGAAGACGGTTCACGGGGCGTCGTCGCCGAACGCCGCGAAGATCTCGGCGATGTTCGCGGAGGACAGCGGCTTGGTGTAGTAGGTGCGGACCAGGGGGTGCTCCCTGGCTCGTCTCACGTCGTCGTCATGGAAGGACGACGTGAGCATGCAGATCACCGCGGGCCGAACCTCGTCCTTCGAATAGACCCGCTCATGCAAGGCGTCCGCGAGTTCGAAGCCGGTCATCCCAGGCATGTTGATGTCGAGCAAGATCACCGCGGGCGGGAACTCGCCGGGTCGAGAGACACACGTGCCCGCGTAGTCGGCGTAGTAGTCGAGGATTTGCTGCGGCTGGTGGAGCGACCATACGTGCTCGACGGCTCCGCTCTTGCTCAACGCGTAGCTGGTCAGGTAGCAGTCGTCCGGGCTGTCGTCGACGATCAAGACGGAGGAGAGTCGTTGGGTCTTCATACGTTTTAGCCTGGCGAGGTGATGGGGTGCTCGCCCTCAGAACGACGCCCCGCTTCGGGCTGGCGCGGAACTGTAAAAACGAACGCAGTGCCTCCGCCTGGACCCGACTCCGCCCAGATCCTCCCGCCCAACCGTTCCAGAACCTTTCGGCACATCGGAAGGCCGAGGCCGACCCCTCCGGCGTTTTGGGAAGCGGCGCGCTCGAACAGGTTGAAGACCCGCTCAAGGTGCGTCGGTGGGATCCCGATCCCGTTGTCGACGACCCGAAAGCGCCAGGACCCGCCGTCGGGCTCGCAGTCGATCTGCACTCGAAGCGGCTCTTTCGAGCGGTATTTGATCGCGTTGTCGAGGAGGTTGAGCACCACCGAGTTGAGCGCTCCTGGTCGCCCAGGAATCGTCGGGAGCGCGCCGACCTCGACCACGGCTCCGATCTGCGAGAGCTCCGCCTGAAACGCCACCACCGCGTCGCGAGCGACGGCGGCCATGTCGACCGGCTCCGGCACGCTCGCATCGCCGACCGTCTTGGCGTAGCGGAAGAGTTGCTCAATGAGGGCCTGCATCCTGGCCGTTCCGCTCTCCACAAAAGCCAGATGCCGATCGACCGTCTCCGACGCCTCGCCGTCGAGGTCCTCGCGCAACAACCCCACGAACCCCGAGATCGTCCGCAGAGGCGCCTGGAGGTCGTGGGCCGCCCGGTACGCGAACTGCTCCAGTTCTTGGTTTCGGGCGCGCTGCGTCGCCTCCATCTCCGTCAGGTCATGAAAGACCCCGAAGAGCCCGGTCACCTCATCCCCGCTCGCATCGAACTCGCACTCCCCGACCGCGCGCACGTGCCGAACCTCCCCTGAGGGACGAAGCAGGCGCAGCCGAAAATCCCAGCCCCGCTTCTGGGCGATCGCGGTCTCGATGTGCGCCGCGACGGTCGCTTGGTCATCGGGGTGATAGGCTTTCACCCCGTCTTCGAGCGAGGGTTGGAACTCGTCCGGATCGAGCCCGTGGATCCGGTAGACGTTCGGAGACCAACGCACAATCGGCCTGGCCGCGCGCATGTCTATGCGCCAGTGTCCAAACTCCCCCAGCCGCTCCGCGAGCAGAAGGGTGTGGACCTCGCGCTGGGCCGACTCGAGCGATTGTTTGAGGCTGGTGACATCGCGAGCCGAGGCATAGAAGAGGCCCTCTTGCTGGTGGGAGTTCCACTGGATCCAGCGGTACTTGCCGTCCTTGCACCGGTACCGGTTTGTGAACTCGACCGCATCCTTCCCCGAGCCGAGGTTCTCGATCTCGGACAGCGTGGACTCAACATCATCCGGATGCACAAAACTCACAAACGGCTTCGCCATGAGTTCCTCGAGGGACCAACCGAGGGTCCGGGTCCAGGCCGGGTTGAGCCAGGAAAAGTAACCAGCAGGTGTCGCGACGGCGAACAGGTCGAGCGAGAGTTCAACGAACCTTCGGTAGTCGATCGGCACGCCTGCATTATATGGGCGCCATGGGGGGTGGAGGATCACTTCGGGGGACGCATTCGGGCCCCCTCGAAGCTGCACACGGCTGACACGCGGCAGAGGGGCTCGCACTGAGGCCACGGGCCGATGGACCGGAGCGGTCGGCTCCAGATCCGTTTTACCGGTCAAGAGCCGCTAAAAAAATTCGCTGCAACGGCACGGTCAGGCCGGCTGCAAAAGGCGGTATTTTCCCCGAATGGCAGTCCGTCTCGGAGACACCGCACCCGATTTCGAAGCCCCCAGCACGGAGGGCACCATCAAGTTTCACGAGTGGCTCGGTGATTCGTGGGGGATTCTTTTCTCGCACCCCAAGGACTTCACGCCCGTGTGCACCACCGAGTTGGGCATGGTCGCCAAGCTCAAGCCCGAGTTCGACAAGCGCAACGTCAAGGCCGTCGGGCTGTCGGTCGACAGCGTCGAGGACCACAACAAGTGGAAGGGCGACATCGAGGAGACCCAGGGCACCGCGCTCAACTTCCCGCTGCTCGCCGACCCCGACCGCACCGTCGCCAACCTCTACGACATGATCCACCCCAACGCCGACAACACCCTCACGGTGCGTTCGGTGTTCATCATCGGGCCCGACAAGAAGGTCAAGCTCACCCTGACCTATCCCGCCAGCACGGGCCGCAACTTCGACGAAATCCTGCGCGTGATCGACTCGCTGCAGCTCACCGCCAACCACAAGGTCGCCACCCCGGTGAACTGGAACGATGGCGACGACTGCATCGTGGTCCCCTCGATCAGCACCGAAGACGCGAAGAAGCAGTTCCCCAAGGGCGTGACCGAGGTCAAGCCGTACCTGCGCACCACGCCGCAGCCCAACAAGTAGGCGCGCCGGGCCCTTGCGGCCCAACCTCGCCGAGGCCGGCCGGTAACCCTGGCTGCGCCGGTATCGTCTCCGGGTCGTCATGGTCAAGCTGTCCGTCCTCGATTTGGCCCCCATCACGCGCGGTGGATCCGTCGCGGAGACGCTGCGCAACACGGTCGAGCTGGCCCAACACGCCGAGCGGCTAGGCTACAACCGCATGTGGCTGGCCGAACATCACGGCATGCCGGGCATCGCCAGCGCGGCCACGTCGGTCATCATTGGACACGTCGCGGGGGCCACCTCGACCCTGCGCGTGGGTGCGGGCGGCATCATGCTGCCCAACCACGCGCCGCTGATGGTCGCCGAGCAGTTCGGCACCCTCGAGGCGCTGTACCCCGGCCGCATCGACCTCGGTCTGGGCCGCGCCCCTGGCTCCGACGGACCGACGGCTCGCGCGCTGCGCCGGACCCTGCACTCGGACCCGGACGCGTTCCCGCAGGATGTCCAAGAGCTCATCGCCTACTTCGAAGGCACCGGCCCGGTCGAAGCCGTGCCCGGCACGGGCGCCAACGTGCCGGTCTGGATCCTCGGCTCGAGCCTGTTCGGCGCCCAGACCGCCGCTGCGCTGGGGCTGCCCTACGCGTTCGCGTCTCACTTCGCGCCCGGCCAGATGATGGACGCGATCCGCCTGTACCGAGAGACGTTCCGCCCCTCCAAGCAGCTGAGCGAGCCCTACGTCATGCTCGGCTACAACGTCATCGCGGCCGACACCGACGACGAAGCCCGCCTGCTCGCGACGTCGCTCAAGCAAGCGTTCGTCAACCTCAGGCTCGGGCGCCCCAGCACCCTGCCCCCGCCCAACCCCACCTTCGACGCCCAGCTCCCACCGCAAGCCCACGCGCTGCTGAGCACGGTGCTCTCCGCGTCCGCGATCGGCTCCCCCGAGACCGTCCGCGACGCCATGCACGCGTTCGCCGAGCGCACCGGCGCCAACGAGCTGATCGTCAGCTCGATGCTCTACGAGCAGCGCGCCCGCTTGCGATCCTTCGAGCTGCTCGCCGACCTCCGAGAAGCGCGCGCGGCCTGACGCCCCGCATGCCTGACCGAACAGCCTGCTACGGACAGTTCCCCGAGGTGACCGTGTCTCCGCTGACCGGCACCCCGTCGCCAGCCACATCGGAGAACGCGAGCGGGACCGACTGGCAGTAGGACCCGCCGCAGTCTTCCATCCGCATAACGTGTGCGTGCCGTCCGGTCGACCATCCGGTCGAGCCAGACAGCCCGACTTGGGCACCGATGGTCACGCTGTCGCCGACCCCGACGGAGAGCGTCTGCAGGTGCATGTAGACCGATTTCGTGCCGTCGGCGTGCAGCAGCGTGACGTAGTTGGCGAACCCCGAACACTCCATGCCCCCGCCGTTGTAGCAAGGGTCCCCAGGCCCGGTTCCACCGAACGCATGGGTCACGACACCATCGGCGATCGCGACGAGCGAGGAGCCCAACGGGAGGCCGAAGTCGAAGGCGTACGCCGAGGTGCCGTTGTGACTGAGGGCGCCGTTGTTGCCCTGAGTCACCTGGGCCGTCGTGCCGCAGGGGAGCGGGAGGTAGAAGCCGTCGAGTTCGGGGGGCTCCTTCGTCGTGCACGTGACCAGCGAGGAGAGCACGTAGCCCTGCGTCGCGGGGTTCTGGATCTCGAACCAAAGATCGACCCCCTCGATCGACTCCCCTGTGCTCTCGCCGAGCACATCCACGATGGCCCCGTGCGACAGCGAGCCGACCGGAGCGTTCGCGGTGGAAGGATCGGGGCGCACGTTGAGGGTCAACCCGGCGCCGACGTTGACCTGGACCCGCGGGCAGTCACTGTGCACCCCCGTGGATCCCTCGTCGGACTCGCCGGTTTCGGTCCCGCCATCCGAGTCGGTCGGGTCCAAGCTGGTGCCATCCGCCGATGCCCCCGATGTGGTGGTGCCGACCGAGGCCACACCGCTGCTTGCGGGAGGAGACTCGCCGGTCACCGAGCTGCCGAGCTCGCCCGCGGTGGTCCCCGAGGTATCTTCGAGATCAAACGCTTCTCCGGTGGCGCCCTCCTGCACTCCGCAGGAAGCCAGGAGTGCAACGAATGCAACGACCATCCACTTCGAGGCCATGTCGGAGTCTACAACTCCCGCGACGGCCGGCCGTGGATGTCGCAGCCGCCGCCACTCTGGTAGTGTCCGACACCGATGAACACGACGGCGGAAATGGTTCGCGTCAAGGAAGCCCTCGCCTGGGTGGATGCGCCGCGCTGCGTGCAGCTCAAGGCCGTCACCGCGGAGGGGATGCCGGTCGAGCTCGACGCGGCACAGACGCGAAAGCTCGCCGAACGCCTCCTCAAGCTGGCTGCGACCCTTGAGACGCTTCAAGCGGAGCCCACAAACAACGAGTAGACGCGACACCCCACCGGGGTGTGCAGTCCTGCTACAGTGCGCGCCGTGCTGAGCGTATCGCGCACCCTGAGCCTCGCCGTCCTGTGCCTTGCACTCGGCTGCGACACGAAGCCGGCCGAAGCGCCCCCGAAGACTGCGGCCAACGCCGGCAAGGACGGGCAACCCTTCGACACCAAGGCCGACACCCAAGCCGCGACCGCGACTCCGGAAAAGGCTGCGGGGACGGAACAACCAGCGCCGCCCAAGGGCACGCAGGTTCCTCCTCCAGAGTCCGTCGCCGCCGCGCCTGCGGACGCGAAGAAGACCGCCAGCGGTCTCGCGTACAAGATCCTCGAGCCCGCGCCGGCAGGGTCCACCGAGACCGCCGGCGCCAACGACAGCGTGAAGGTCGAGTACACGGGGTGGACCACCGATGGCGTCACCTTCGACACCACCGACGGCCGCGCAGCAACGACCTTCAAGGTCGGCCAGGTCATCCCGGGCTGGACCGAGGGCATGCAGCTCATGCACCAGGGCGAGAAGATGCGCTTCTGGATCCCCGAAGAGCTCGCCTACAAAGGTCGCAAAGGACGACCGCAGGGCATGCTCGTCTTCGACGTCAAACTCGTCGAGATCATCGCGGCGCCCAAGGTGCCCGACGACGTCAAAGCCGCGCCCGCGGACGCCAAAAAAACCGAAGGCGGCGTGGCCTACAAGGTCCTGACGGCGGGGACGGGCACCGAGCATCCCGACCCCTGGGACGAGGTCGAAGTCCACTACTCGGGCTGGACCACCGACGGCAAGATGTTCGACAGCTCGATCTCCCGCGGCAAGCCGGCCAAGTTCCCGCTCAACCGCGTCGTCCCCGGCTGGACCGAGGGCATTCCCACGATGGTCGTCGGCGAGAAGACCCGCTTTTGGATCCCCGAAGAGCTCGCCTACAAAGGCAAGCCCGGTCCCCAAGGCATGCTCGTCTTCGACGTCGAGCTGCTCTCGATCGAGGACCAGCCCGAGCCGCCCCCGCCTCCCGAGACGCCCAAGGACGTCGCGGCGGCGCCCAAGGACGCCATCAAGACCGAGAGCGGCCTGGCGTACAAGGTGCTGACCAAGGGCAAGGGCACGCAGAAGCCGACCGCCGACAGCACCGTCACGGTCAACTACTCCGGCTGGACCACCGACGGAGAGATGTTCGACAGCTCCATCACGCGCGGCAAACCGGCCACGTTCCCGCTGGGTCGCGTGATCAAGGGGTGGACCGAAGGCCTGCAGCTCATGGCCGTCGGCGAAAAGACCCGCTTCTGGATCCCCAAAGATCTCGCCTATGGAGATCAGCCAGGGAAACCCGCGGGAATGCTGGTCTTCGACGTCGAGCTCATCGAGATCGGCGCGGCGCAGCCCAACCCGCACGGTGGCCTGACACCCAAGCCCGCCGCGAAGCCGCCCAAGCCCAACTGAGATCGCGCGCGCGAACTCACCCCGCAAGCCCCGCTCCTGGCCCGTATCTCGCGGGCTGCAAGGCTCGGGGCTTCGCAATTTCTGAAGCCATCCTGTCACACGACTCGGGTAGATTTCCCAGCGGCCCACACCCCCGGAGTCGCCATGAATCTAACGTTCGAAGAGTTTCGCGACAGCCTCGCCAGCCGCAGCCGGCGGGCACAAGTTCTCAAGCGCGATGGTCGGCACTTTTTCGTGCTGATCTCGCAGCAGTTCAGCAAGGAGGAGCTGGGAAACCTCTGTGATACAGCGACCGCCATTCGGCGGCTGGATCGTCACTTGGAGGGCCGCGACTACCTACGCAACCTGCTGCGAGGCGCTCGGGTCATGAACCTGTTCGCGCAGCCAAGCACGCGAACCGCAGAGTCGTTCGTGGCCGCCGCCGACAAGCTCGGTGCACACAGCCGGCTTGTTTCCGACATCAGCACCAGCTCGTTCTCCAAAGGCGAGTCGGTCGAAGACAGCGTGCGAACCCTGTCGAGCTTCTTCGACGCGATCGTCACGCGCCATCCCGACGATGAGTTTGGCACCCGGGCCGCGTGGGCGCTGTCAAAGACCAAGCGCAGCATCCCGGTGATCTCCGCCGGCAGCGGCAAGAGCCAGCACGTCACCCAGTCGCTCCTGGATTTCTACACGCTACGGTACTCGTTCGCGGAGCAGGGCGGCGTCGACGGCAAGACCGTGATGATCGTCGGTGACGTCGGCCGCAACCGGGCGGCCCGCTCGCTCGCGTACCTGCTCACCAAGTTCGACAAGCCGAAGATCCATTTTGTGTCCCCGGAGGCCTACGCTCCCGACGATGAGCTGCTGGCCTACATCCGCGGCCACAACATCGAGGTGCAGCTGCACCACGCGATCGAGCCGCTGCTTCGTGAGCACGGCGAGAGCATCGATGCGATGTACATGACCCGCCTCCAGCAGGAGTGGGACGCAGGCAGCGCGGCAGGTCGGCCCGATGCGAGCAAGAAGCTGGGCGCCCCCGACGAGTTCATCCTCCACCACGCATACCGAAAGCACATCCGCCCCGACTGCGTGTTGATGCACCCGCTCCCGCGGGTGAACGAGCTGCCCGATGCGTGGGAGGATCACCCCGGGTTCGTGGTGTGGCGTCAGGTTCGTAACGGGATGTGGATCCGAGCCGCCGTGTTTGCCACGGTGTTTGGCGCGGACGCGGAGATTCGCGACCGGGGCCGTCGACTCGGCCTCATGTAGTGCTCGTGGTGCTGCTGGAGTCGCCGCCCTCTGCGGAGGTCGACGACGAACCGCTCGACGACGAGCCGCTCGACGACGAACCGCTCGACGACGCGTCCGAGGACCCGGTCGCACTCGTCGAGCCCGTGGTCGTGTCGCTGGTCGTCTCGTCACCGGTCGAAAGATCCGGGGCCACAAACCCGGTCGAGGGGGCCTCGGTCTCCATGAAGAACGGGTTGTCCTCGATGCAGGCCGGTAGAAGCACAAGGCCGAAAATCAGTCGCTTCATCAGAATCTCACTCTCACACCGGCGCTGGTCGGGCCGAGGATCGGGCGAACCGAGATCGTATCCTCGTCCATCGAATCCAGCGTGCCCTTACTCTTGTTCTTTCCGCGTCGCGACGCGGCGATCACCCCGGTGGTGATGCCGGTGAGCAAGGACGCGATCCCAAACCCGGTCAACAAGGCTCCGGGCAACAATGTGTCGTAGCGGTACCGACACCGGCCTTCGAAGTCGACGTCGTTGCCCGAGCACTGGCTCTTGACCGGCCGCTCTTCGAGGGCGAGCAGCGGCACACCAGCGCCGAGCAGGCCAACCCCCAACATCGAGAACGTCCAGCCCGTGATCCGCAGCGCACGGGTCTGCTTCTCGTTGTTCTTCACGAGCGCGTAGCTCAGGAGCTCGGAGCCGCCGCGCGGGGCTCGAACCGTTGTGACCAAGTCGTTGTGGTTGCGCAGCGTGATCTCGAGATCACGCAGGCCCGGCTCGACATCGATTTCCAGCGGCGTCTTTCCGATACGCTCGCCATCGATCTTGACCAACGCGCCCTCGGGCTCGGTCCGAATCGCGAACCGGGAGATGTCCTCGGTTTCGGCCACCGCCTGCTCACGGTCGCCGTACGGGTTCGCGACAAACCCCAGCAGCGGGACCTTGAGTTCCTTCGCCTCCCGCACCAGCGCCGCGACCGCATCGGGGTAGCTGCAGATCTCGCACGTCGAGGTTTCGTCGGCTTTGAGGTTGCCCGCCGCATCAAACAGCCGAACCGCGATTCCGTAGTCGTGATCGAGGGTCGAGAGCGCGGGCTGAACCACCCATTGCGCGTCCGCCTCCTCCGCGACGGCGTGAATGCACTCGAAATCTGTGCAGCTCGACCCCGTCGGACGACCGTCGACGAGCTCGACGTTCTCGTCTCTCAGAGACGCCTTGATCTCGTCTCGAGCCTGCGAGCGCACCTCGCTCGGCACCTCGCCCTCGGTCAACAGGGGCATCACCGCCACCCGAGTTTTGCCCTTCGGCTTCGCGCCAAGGGCGGTCAAGGGGGTCGCGGCCACGCAAAAAGCCGCTACGAGCGCGGCACTTCGTAGCCCGTGGATCCCCCCATACGTTCCGATCCGCTGCATTCCAACACCCAGCGTAACAACAATAAGGGTCGCCCCGAAATTGCTGCGACGCTCACGTTGGTCTGTGAGACCCTGAGGGGGTCTTGTCGTCGGACCGCCCCGGCCGCAACGCCCCGCCACCGCCACCTCCCCCACCTACAAGGGGGCTGCGGCATCGCGGGGGAGCGCCTCGAATCCAGCCCCCCGCGCTCACCCCCGTGGACGGTCAGGAGACGCGCGTCCATCGCAGCCCGACGAACCCGGCGAACCCGACGAACCCGACGGAGGACCAGCGGACGACCCGCCGGGCCGCGCCCGACGAAGCGTCCGAATCCAGCACGCGATACCGCACTCGCGGCCGCCGGTGGATGCATCCGCTGGGCGACGTCTTCACCGCCATCGACTCGGTGACCGGTGACCGGGTCGTGCTCACCCTGTTGCATCCGGCCCGACGACTCACCGCCGGCCACCTCGACGCAGCCCGCGCGACAGCCAACGTGCTGGGCGGAGTCATCGATCCCTCCATCAACGGGGTGCTCGACATCGTCCCGTATGCCGACGACCGCGTCGCCGTCATCACCGAGTTCCTCAACGCAAGCGCCCTCAGCCAGCAGCTGGGGCGCAAGGCACTGCCGGCACCGCGTGTGGTCGCGATCCTGCGACAAGTCGTTCGCGCGCTTGGCCTGGCCCACCGCGCTGGTGTTGCGCACGGAGCTCTCAGCGTCAGCAGCGTGCTGCTGACCAGCGCACAGGGTCGACCCGACACCGTCGTCCTCACCGACTTCGCGCTGCAAGGGCTGATGGGCACGGATCTGCAAATCCCCGACAGCGACGCCGGCCATCACCCCGTCACACCCGAGCGCATTTTAGGGCTCTCACGCTCGGAGCGTGAGGACCTCTACCTGGTCGGATGCATCGGCTACACGATGCTCACCGGTTCGCCGCCGTTCCGGACCGGCAACGCGATCGCAGTCTCTCGCCGCCACGCGATCGAAGACCCGATGCCGATCGCGGCCCGTCTGCGCGCCACGGGACTGCCTCCCCAGGGGCTCATCGACGTCATCCATCGCTGCCTCGCGAAGGATGCAGAGGACCGCTTCGAAGACATGGCCGACCTGGAGGCCGAGATCTGTCTCGCCCAGATCGACGCCGGGATTCGCACCCCTTGGGACGATCTTCCCATCCCGCGGGTGGATGAGGTCCGTCGGCGCGCGATCCTGCACGGCCTTCAGAGACAGCGGCCGGACGAGTCGGGACTCGGCGCACCGTCGATCGTAGACGTTGCCGAGTCGAGACCCATCACGGTTGGTGAAGCGGAGTCCCTCGCCGCCAAGGTCGAGGCCAAGCGCAAAGAGCACGTGCAGCGGGCCGGGGCTCGGTCCGTGCCGGGAGCACCGCCGCCGATCCCCAACCCCGGCACCCGTCCGCTCTCCATTCCGCGACCGCAAGGCCCGTCCTCGAAGTCCGCACTCCCGGCGCCCAAGTTCACCGGCATTCCCACGGCGCTCCCGGAGAAAGGGACGGCTCCGCTGCACGTGCACCGGGCTCCCCCTCCGCTGGGTCAGTCGTTCCCGGTCGCGAAAGGCCCGATCGCGAAAGGGCCGAAGAAGGACTTCGACGAGTTCGACGCGGCCGTGACCGCGGTCGCCCGCGTCACCATTCCCGAACGCCCCAGCCCCACGTTCGACGACCTCGACAGCCTCGCCACGCGGCCCAACGCCAAGGCGTTTCCAAAGCCGAGCCACATGATGCAGGGAGGGCCCGGCGTCCCCACCCCCGTCGCTCCGGCAACAACCGCCCAGACGATGACACGCGGCGTCGTCACCGGGTCCAGCTTCGTCCCGCCGCCAGGTCCCGCGGCAAAGCCGCCGGTGCGGTTCCCCGGCGGAGGCCTCCCGCCCCTCGCCACACGCGCACCGGCCCCACCCCCTCCGGCTGCCCCCGCCTCCATTCCCACGCCCGCCGCACCGCCTCCCCCGGCTGCGTCCCTGTTCGTCCCGACGCCAGCCCCACCACCGATCGTAACGCCGGGTCCGGTGGGGTCGATCGACACGAGCTCGAGCGACGCCGAAGACGACAACGCCCTCGAGGCCACCTCCGTCCCGCGCAAGATTCCGTTCGTCGGCCCGGTCGATCTTGAGCAGGAGACGGGGCCCGAGGACATGTCAGCGCCCCGGGTCTCCCCGTTTGGAAGCTCGACGGCTCCTCTTGCCAAGCCGCCCTCCGCAGCCGCCCCCGCAGCCCCGGCCCCGATGGCGCAGCCCGCTCCCGAGGCCGAGTCGATCCTCGAGGCCCCCGTCGCGGCGCCCGCTCCCGCGTCGGAGTCGATCGCTGCGGCCGCGGCTTCGGCCCCCGTCCCGGCCTCCATCCCGGCCTCCATCCCGGCCCCAGCGCCGACGCCGATCCCAGCCCCAGCGCCGACGCCGATCCTGGTCACTCCGGTCGCCGCAGCCGAACACGTCAGCCCCCTTCAGGCTCGGACCGACGAGCCCATCGCCCCCAACGCAACAGCGCCGCGGGTCGATCAGGCTCCGGTCTCGGCACCGTTCGCCGAACCCCAAGCCGCACCCGCCCTCGGAGGTTTCGACAAGCTCGACAATCTCGGGGACGACCTCGATGACGGCCTCTACCCACCCCGCAAACCTTGGGGTCTGTGGCTGGGCATCGCCGGTGGCATCGCCATCGTCGCCTTGGGCATCGCACAGCTCAGTCCATCGGACGAGGGCCCCACCCCCTCGGAAACGCTCGCCGCTACGTCGACGCCGGGCACCGCCGAGCAGCCCGCGGTGGTCGTCGAGCCGGAGCCCGCCGCCGAGGAAGCTCCCCTCCTCGAGCCAGAGCCAGAGCCAGAGCCAGAGCCAGAGCCAGAGCCAGAGCCAGAGCCGAAGAAGCCCGTCGTTGCGAAACGGACGCCCAAGCCTTCGGCGCCGAGCAAGCCTTCCCGCGAGCCTTCGAGCAGACCTTCGGGAAGCAGCTCGACCCCGTCGGGGAACACCGGTGGATCCTCGGCCGCAGAGCTCGCGGACCTGGGCAACGACGCGTTCAACCGCGGCGACTACCGCGAGGCCGCGTCCCACCTGGAGAAGGCGGTTCGCAAGGTGCCCGGAAACGCGAAGTACCGCCTGCTCCTCGGGGACACCTACTTCAAGCTCGGCCGCATGTCCCAAGCGCGCTCGCAGTACGTGGAAGCCGACGAGCTTGGGGTCGCTTCAGCCGCGCGCCGGATCGAAAAGGTCGACGCGAAGCTGGGCAGCTGAAGCGTTGCGTCTCGTTTAGCCTTGCCGCTCGTCATCCAACGACGCCGCAAGCGGGCGTGTCTTCGGGTTCTTGCCGGCGACCATCCGGGAGAATCGGTCCGCAAACGCGGCGGTCATCTCAGGGTGCGTGAAGACGTAGAAGCGTCCTTCGAGGATGGCCTCGTGCACGGCTTCGGCGACAGCTTCGGCTGGAATGCCTCGTGCGACCTCGTTCGCGTAGTACTTGCCCACCTCCGCCATCAAGGGGTCGGTGGACGGGATCGGGTTCTTGAGTTCGTCGGGTCGGACCGATTCCGAAGTTGCGATCCCTGTTTTCACAAAACCCGGAGCGAGCACCGAACATCCGATCTTCGCCTGCCGAAGCGCGAGGTCGTGAAAGAGGCTCTCGGTCATCCCCACGACGGCGTGTTTCGTCGCGACGTACGGGCCGCTGAGCGGAGGTGCCAAAATGCCGGCGAGCGAAGCGGTGTTGACGATGTGGCCGGGCTCTCCCGCCTTGAGCATCCGGGGCAAGAACGCTTGCAGCCCGTGAATCACCCCCCAGAGGTTCACGCCGATGGCCCACGCCCAGTCGGCGTCGGTGCATTCCCATGCGGGGCCGACCACCGCCACACCGGCGTTGTTGCACAGGAGGTTCACCGCGCCGAACTGCTCGTAGGCGAGGTCGGCCAAGCCTTCGACCTGGCTGCGCTTGGAGACATCGGTGATGAGCGTGGCGACCTCGACCCCCGCATCATCGAGCTCGCCGCCCACGTCATTGAGCCGGTTCGCGTCGATGTCAGCCAACACCACCCGCATGCCCGCAGACCCGAGCCGATGCGCGAGTGCCCGGCCCAAGCCGCTGCCGGCTCCCGTGATGACTGCGACTTTGCCTGCGAGCTCATCCATCCGGCGAACGATAGCGCGGCGGGCGAACCCTGCCGGATCTCCCCCTTTCTCTGGGAGACATTTCGGCCACCTCTCGAGGCCCACGCGCCGCTGAAGCCGCAGGTCGCGGCCCTTGAGGACGAGCAGCGGGCCGTTCCCCACCCGCGAGGACCGCCGCGGTCCGGACTGCGGGGCTGCCACACATCGCGGACCCGGGGGTTTCGGTTGTTTCTGCGGGGCACCTTCCCGCATGATGCGCGCGGCTCCGCGGCCCGGAGCCCGCTTTCGCCATGTCCTACCGCAACTGGAAACTCGCCTCCGCGTTGGTCGCCGTCACTGTTGGCGCGCTCGTCACACCGAGCGCCGACGCGAAGGAACCGAAGACCAAAGTGTTCATCAACGGGGAGCCCACCCCGGTCTTCTTCAACGACGGAGACAGCTTCCGCGGGATGGGGGGGAGCTACCAGGGGACCAAGGCTCGCCTCGCCGGCTACAACACACTGGAGTCCTACGGCCCGGTGCACAGCTGGGGCGACTGGACCGAGAAAGAGATGTACGTCCTCGCCAAGATGGCGACGCTGCTGGCGCGCAAGGGCGTCTGGCACTGCGAGACCGCCGGCGACACCGACACCTACGGACGGACGCTGCTGTGGTGCGAGGATCTGGCGACCGAGTTGGTCCGAGGCGGCTACGCGCACGCCATGAGCATCGACGACCAGCCGGCTGCCGCGGTCCTCTTGGAAGCCCAAAAGGAGGCCATCGCGAACAAGCGCGGCATGTGGGCCCACGGGGCTCCCGAGTTCATCCTCACCTCGCTGCACAGCGTTGAGGAAGACGTCGACGGGCACGGCACCTACAACCGCCTCGTGTCCTCAGAGGATGCGCACTCGGTGAAGTGGAAACACACCACCCGCTACAGCGAGTGCGACAAGGTCTGCCACAGCGTCTACGAGGTGGATGACGCCGCCGTCGAGGCGGTGACCCTCGCCCTCAAGTCCGACACGATCGCCGCCAAGTGGGTCGGGGGCCTCTCCGACGCCGAGCTGCGCGCGATGGTGGCGGAGTTTGCCGAGTTCCGGCACGTCAACCGCTCGGTCGCCAAAGACGACCGCGAGGCGTTCAAGCAGCACATGCTGATCAACTACGCCAACGCGGGAAAGTTCGGCGACCAAGAACGCCGCGACGGCGCCTGCATGGTGCACATCGACTTCAAGCGCCGCTTCGGTGAAGGGCGTGCAGCGTGCCTCAAGTAGTCCGCCTTCTTGCGCTGGCGGGCTTGGCCGCGCTCGGACTCGCCTCGTGTGGCGACGCCCCGACGCTTCCAGTCTACGGCTACGAGGTCGACGAGTTCGCCTGTCAGGATGGCGAGGACAACGACTTCGACGGACTGATCGACTGCCGTGATCCCGAGTGTTTGGTGTTCTCAGTCCTGTGCGGCGAGGTTGTTCCCGACGACGACCTCGTCGAGCCCGAGGACACCTTCCTCAAGTGCTTCGACCGCATCGACAACGACAGCAACGGCCAGTTCGACTGCGGCGACCGGGTCTGCCAGAACATCGCCGAGACCTGCTGTCTGCGCGAGTTCACCAACGAGCTTTGCACCGACGGCCTCGACAACGACCAGAACGGCTTTGCCGACTGCGAGGACTTTGGCTGCCGCAACGCCAAGTTCGTCACCGTCTGCGCGGAGAACACCCCGGAGCGTTGCTCGGACGGCATCGACAACAACAACAACGCTCGTTTTGGCGAGGGGATCGACTGCGACGATGCGGACTGCGCCGGGATTGGACCCTGCGCGGAGTCCGGCAACTGCGACGACGGGATCGACAACGACCGAAACGGTCTGACGGACTGCGACGACCTCGCCAGCTGCTACGCGGACGCCGCCTGCGGCAACGAGCCCGAGCCCGAGGACACGCTCGCGAAGTGCTCCGACGGTGTCGACAACGACGACAACGGCTTTACCGACTGCGCCGACTTCGCCTGCTCGATGAACCCCAACCAGCAGGTCGTGTTGCTGTGCCGGGAGTTGGCCGAGAACACCGTCGAGAAATGTACCGACGGCATCGACAACGACGGCAACGACTTCACCGACTGCGATGACTTCAGCTGCTCGATGAGCACGGACCCGGCGGTGCTCCAGGCGTGCGCGGAAATCAGAGAGACCAGCCTTGAGGAATGCTCCGACGGTGTGGACAACGACGGCAATACCTTCATCGACTGCGACGACTTCAGCTGCCAAGACGCGATGTCCGGCGCGTCCATGGAAGCCGTCGAGTTCTGCGCCGAGTCGCTGGAGAACACGTTCGAGCGCTGCACCGACGGGATCGACAACGACGGCAACGGCTTCATCGACTGCGGCGACTTCGGCTGCGCGCAGGCCGACGATGCCAGCGTCGTGCTTGCGTGCAAAGAGAGCGGAACGACGGCCTTCGACATGAACTTCGACGGCTTCATCGACGCGCAGGACGACCCCAACAACGAGCAGCGGAACGCTGCCAACGGCCGCTGCAGCAACGGAGAAGACGAAGACCTCGACGGGTTCGTCGACTGCGACGACTTCGACTGCGCCTACGACCCCCTGGTCACCGTCTGCAACGACGGCCCACGCGTCTGCGAATGGATGGGCCCGACCCGCCCGCCTGCAGACGACTCCGACCCCGAAACCGACACCGAGTAATCCGATGACGCTCTGCTCTTCCACCAACCTGCTGCGCCTACTCGGGCCGGTTGCATTCGTCTTCACGTTCCTCACGGGAGTGACCGCCCACGCGGCACCCGAGGGAGCCGACCCCGGCGGCGGCGCCAAGGAAACCGTCTGCGACGACGGTCAGGACAACGACGGCGACCTCGTGTTCGACTGCGGCGACAGCGACTGCAAGAAAGACCCGGCCTGCGCCTCCGACGGCGACCCGGAGAACACGCCCGAACGCTGCGAAGACTGGGTCGACAACGACGCCGACGGCTACGTCGACTGCGATGATGACGACTGCAACGGCAGCACCGCTTGCTACGGCTCGTGGGACACCGAGATGGCAGGCGGCGTCGTGCCCGAGTCGGGTCCTGCGGGCACGGTTGGTGGCACCACGGGTGGTACGGCCGCCGGTACCCCCGTACCGGGGACGACGATCATCGCCGATGAGGACAACTTCGGCGAGAACTCCAACGTCCTTTGCTCGGACGGCATCGACAACGACAACGACGGGCGCATCGACTGCCAAGACATCGGCTGTCGACTCGACACCCAGGTCACGATCTGCCAGCCCTCCGGCGACTTTCGACTCTCGCTGGTCGGCCGCATCGAAGCGCTGGGCTACGATTTCCAGGAGAAGCAGTTCAACACCGAGTTCGAGAGCCTGCAGCTTCGGGTGCTCGGCCAGATGCCGTTCATCCAGAACTCGTTCTTCCTGATCAGCTCGCGGGTCGAGAAGACCCCTCGCGTCACCTTCGCGCTGTTTCAGGTGCCGATCGGGAAGAAGGGCCACTACTTCAACATCAACAGCGGCGGTGGCGGTCTCGCGCTCGAGCCGGTTCGTTCGGTCCACAAGCGACTGCTCGTCGACCAAGCGTTCTACCTCTACAACGCGTTTGAGCAGGGCAACGGCGCTGCGCTTGAGTTTGGTGGCCCGATCGATCGCAAGAGTCGGTTCCTGTACCGCGCGTTCGCAGCCGGTGGCTCGGGTCGCTTCAACGGCAACCTCGGCGGCACCTTCTTCCCCGACGGCAACACGCGCTACACCTGGTCGATCGGTGGCCAGGTCTGGTCGAACATCATCGGCTACTACAACCGCTGGGACACCCCGTTCCTGTACACGAAGTCGCCCATGACGCTCGCCCTGATCGGGGGCGTGAAGTACGACCAGCGGACGCAGGAGCGTTACCCCGCCTGGAACGCTCAGACGGTGTTCCGCTACTGGCGCTTCCACCTTCAGGGCGAGTACTACGGCAAGCGCGAGCTGGAGTTCCGCAACTTCCAGAACGCCTACAACGTCCAGCTTGGCTTCCTCGCCTGGGAGAAGCGCATCCTGCTCGCGGCCGACTTCGGACAGTTCTTGGCGACCGACTTCGAGTCGCCCCCTGGGGAGGACGAGGTCCAGGCCGATCTACGACGTCAGCTGCAGTCCACGCAGTGGCGCACCGCGGCCCACGTCTACCTGTGGCGTGACGTGTTCTTCGCCTCGGCGGTCTACCAAAACCGCCGCGAGGAGACCGCGTTTGCCGAAGGTACGTTCGCCGACTCGCAAGAAGCCCGGCTGCTGTTCACCTACCGCTGGTAGACAAGAACCCCGAACAAAGCGCGACGTCCGATTCGGGCGTCGCGCTTTTTTGTGTCCCTACAGCGGGCTCGGCCTACGCCCCCTGCCGAATCAGCACTCGCGTCCCGGGCTGCTCGTCCGTCGCATACACCTCGCGCCAGCCCGGGGCCGCATGCGGACCCATCCAGCCGTAGATGCGCTGGGCGTCCGCGGGCGAGAGGTTGATGCACCCATGCGAGCGCACCCGGCCAAACCCCGAGTGCCAGTAGGCGGTGTGCAGCGCGTAGCTGTCCTTGAAGTAGGCGGTCCATGGCACCTTGTCGACGGCGTAGGTCTCCTTCGCGCCTTGGCGGCTGTTCATCGTCCGCATCGACACCTTGCGCTCGATCCGAAACTCGCCCGTCGGCGTCTCGTAGCGAGCCTTTCCGGTCGAGACGAGCGTCGCGTACACGGGGGTCTGTCCGCGGTAGGCGACCAGGGTCTGCTCCTGCAGGTTCACGTCGAGCCACAGCTCATCGTCTTGGAGGTCGGCGGGGGGTTCGACCGGAAGCGCAACCCGAACATCTTCCCGTGCGATCCACCCTTTCCCGGGGACCGCGACGAAGTCGGTGTCGCTCACCACGTCGGGCTGGCTCAGCATGGTGTGTGCCGGAAGCCGCCCCTTCTTGCGCGCGCGCTTGGATGCTTTGGCGAGCACCGACACCGACCGACGCTCGCCGGGAAGCGTCCAGGCGACCGGCAGGCTCACGCCATCGCCCAGCGCCACGCCCTCGAACCGCGAGCCACGAAGCCTGCGAACCTGACGAGCAGAGATCAGACCGTGCCGCGTCCGCCAGTAGGTCTCGCCTGCGATCGTCACCGACCCGCGCCGCTCCACCGTGAGCGACACCGACGGCGGCGCCCCCTTCCCGGCCCGCACCGCATCGGCGTCCGCGTACACCTTCGCGTCGCGACGTACTCGGCCGTAGACCGTGGGCAACGTTGCGCCGCCGGACAACACGGGCTGCACCAAGGCACGCGGCGCATCGTCCACAACGTCCAGCGCGACGCAGGCGAATCCCCGGGGCTCGACAGGAACCCAGCCGCCCTTGCACCCCGGGGCATCAACAGGCTCGCTGCGCTGTAGCCGGGTCCCGACGGCGAGCACCCCGAGCGCAACCGCGTCCGGCTCGGGCGCCACGCGAATGACCGACGGCGCGCGCAGGATGTACGAACCGTCGGGGATATCCTCCAGCACGATCACGTCCTCATCTCCGACCGGTTGCCGGGGCGGGGGCGTTTCGGTCCGCGTCGACACCCGGCCCGTCGCCGCGTCGGAGACCACGGGAAGAACCTGAGTCTGCTCCGGGGAGACGTCCGTCGGCTCGGCGCGGTGCGAGCAGGAGGCAAGCATCGCCAGCAGCAGCGAGAGGGTCCGATTCGCATTCACGAAAGGTAGGGAAAGCAGCGTCCGTGCCCACCATCCACCTGCGAGATATCAACCGGTTACGGTTGAGCAACGCGGCCCGAGTTGCCCAAGTCGAGCAACCCTCCCCCGGCTTGCGCAACGGAATGGGGCCGCGGCATCCGTTGTTATGCTGCGAGCATGTCGGCCCTCGCACAGCTGATCAAGTCGGCGGGGGTTCCGGTCAGCCGCACACCCCAGCGGCTACGGGATCTCCCAGTCACCCTCGCCAAAGAGCGCCGCGTCGAGCTCGAGACCGTGCTCCACCTGCGCGACGGATTTCGAGCCCTCGATGGGGCGCTGCTGATCCGGCCCTCGGTGAGCGTCGCAACGACGGCCGGCATCGAGGCCTGGAACCGCTTGAGCGGGTGGCGAAAGCCCTACGCAACCTCCAGCGAGCTGCTGTTTTTCGCGGACGACATCTTCGGCTATGGGTTCGCGATGTACCGCGATGCGATTGTTCGCTTCGACCCCGAACACGGCACGTTCGAGCACTACGCGTTCAAGCTCGAGGCGTGGGCCGCCCGCGTTCTCGACGACAAAGACTCCCTGGGCGTCCCCGAACTCACCGCGTGGCGCGAGGCCAGCAGCAGCGAGCTGCGGACCACCGACAAGCTGCAGCCCTCCTCCCCTCGACGGGTCGCGCTCGCCGATCCGGTCGACTATGTGCGGCGCACCGACGAGGACCTCATGCGCCGCTACGGAAGATTGTTCCGGGAGCTCGCCGCCGCCGAAGGTTCTGCGGCGGGGCTGGAACTCGAGTGGTGGATGTCGGACGATCCCAGCCCCGATCCACCGCCCAAGCCTGCATCTGCCCCCGCGACCGCGTCTTGAGCAGCACCCGCGCCGGTCAGCCCTCGAAGCCTATCGGCAGCATCCGAAGCGCACCGAGGGTGACCATCGAGACGTCGAGCCGCTCTTGCGGGGTGTTCGGATCGAACCACGCTTGCTCGGGACGCGCCAAGATCATCGCGGCGGCGGTGGTCCGCGTCAGCCGCACCTGAGCCACCGGCTCTGGGATCTCGCGGCGCACCCGGCCCCAGATGTCACGCCACATCAGCACCTCCACCTCGAGGCCTTGTGCTGCCCCCGACCTGTTCTTGGGTGTCAGAGTGCCGCCGAGGTTGGTCGCGAGGGAGCCGTTCATGGAGAAGGCCCAGCTCCCCCCAACACTCTCGAAGGTGCAATCGATCTGCACCATGTCGTGAAACTCCCCGGTGACCGCCGCGTAGTCCTGGCGCCCGGTCGGCTCTCGCAACGCCTTGCACACCCCGGTCCAGCGGCGGTCTTGCACCTGCATCGACATCTGCAGATCGAGCCGCTCTGCCGGGCGGCTGAGCCCGTCCGGGGAGAGCCCCGTGCTCGCGTTGGGGGCCGGCGTCCGTTGGAGCTCGGTGCGCTCAAACGTGTACGCGCCGAGCACGAAGCCGCCGCGAGAGCCTCCGCTTCGCTGCACCATCGTGCCCTCGGCCTGGAGCCGCGCGTCGACGACCTTGGCGGCGGCCTTGTGGGTACAGCCAGCGGCCGCAGCCACGATCACGAGCAAGAGGCGTCGCATCGGCGCGGAGCATACGTTCCGCACAGGATTTGTGGGGCGCACCCTGGGTGCGACATACTCCGGGGATGACGCGTTTTGCCTTGGGATGTGCCGCGATGCTGCTTCTGGGCGCCTGTGATGGCGATGAGGGGGGCTCCGGGGGAAGTACCGGGGATGCGTCGACCACCACGATGGACGGCTCGAGCAGCGGCTCGACCGGGATCCCCGGGACCACCGGAAGCAGCACCAGCGGCGCGGACAGCAGCACCACCAGCGGCGCCGAGGGCAGCAGCACAGGCGCCGCCGAGGGCAGCAGCTCGACCGGCAACCCCAGCGCGTGCGACCCCCCTGTGGTCGGCGAGTACAACGCCTGTCTCGGCAAGGACGGCAACATTGACAACTCGCAGTGCAACTACCTCGGTAGCGGCGCCTCCGTCGGCACGGTGAGCTGCCTCAACGGTCCAACCGAGGGTTCGAACGTCTGCATGATTCGCGACTGCGTCGACGATTGCGACTGCTTCAACCCTCCCGCAACCGGTGACGCGCCATCGGTGTGCCGCGAGACGCTCGAAGGCGGCGGCACGGCCTGCGTGTTGGCATGCGACGAGGGCCAGACCTGCCCCGATGACATGACCTGCGACGGTGGAATCTGCTTCCATATCGCGGCGTAGATCGACTCCGTCCCCTCAAGTCCCGCCCGGGCGATCTTCGCACCGCCCACGGGACCTCCCAGGCGTAACCGGGCGGCGCCTGGCTACTTCTTCTTGCCCTTCTTTTTCTTGCCCTTCTTCTTCTTGCCCTTCTTCTTCTTCGTGTCGGGCTCGGGTACGGGCGGCTTGGTGTCGGGATCACGGTCAGAGTCAGGCTTGGGGTCCGGCGTGACCGGCGTGAGCCCCTCGTCCGGCTCGGTCTCTTCACCCGCGATGAACTTCGAGGTCCCGGTCTTCTTGCCGGTGTCGTCGAAGAACGTCCACTGGCCGTGTTTCTGGTCGTCCTTGAACGGCCCCTTGGACTCGAGCTTTCCGTTGGCATGGAAGGTCTGGCCCAGGCCTTCGCGCTTGCCGTCCTGAAAGTTCTCGATGTAGCGGCGTTCACCGCCGGTGTGCCAGCCCTGCCACTCGCCCTGCTTCTGGCCGCGCTTGAAGTCACCCGCTTCGTTCTTCTGACCGCCCGCGTACCAGTAGGTCCACGCGCCCTGCATCCGGTTGTCCCAGTACTCGCCCTCGACCCGCTTCTGGGCGTTCTGCCAGTAGCCCAGAAAAACGCCCTCACGTCGATCCTCGCGATAGGTCACCTCTTCGCGAAGGTCGCCGTCCTCGTAGTACGTCCTCCACTTGCCGGTCTTCTGCCCATCGTCGTAGGAACCCGTGAGTTCTAGCTGCGGCGCGTCCTTGCTCTGCGCCTCGGTCTCGAACCACTTGTTGTACGGACCTTGGCGTTTTCCGCCCTTGGTCTCGCACCACTGCTCGTTCCCCTTGGGCGGCGCGGCTCCACCCGCCACCAGCTCGTCGCCACAAAGCGAATCGCTGGGCTCCAGGACGCCGTCGGTCCAGCGCTCCTCGGTGAGCGGAGCCCCGGACTCATCGAAGGTACGCCACGTGCCGTCCTTGCGCCCCTCCTTGTACGAGCCCTCCTCGGCTTTCTTGCCCCCGGGATGAAAGCGAACAAAGGCGCCGCTCTCGACATCATCTTGAAACTCCGACTCGGTCTGCGGCTTGCCGTCGGCGAAGAACGTTGTGGAGGTGCCCTGACGGGTCCCGTCCTGGAACCGGGCTTCGGACGTCTTGGCCCCGTCTTCACCGAAGTGCGTCCACAAGCCGGACTTCTTGTCCTGCACGTACTCCCCCGCTTCGGCCTTCTCGCCGTTTTCGTGCCACGTCGTCCAAGGCCCGTGACGCTTGCCCTCGCTGTAGTCGCCCTCGCGCCACTTCTGTTCGGTGCCGTCGTGCCAACGGATGAGCCGCCCGTGCCGCACGCCCACGCCGTCATCCTCCGCTGGCCGCTCGCACCATGCCTCATGCCCCAGCGGCGGAGCGGCGCCCTGCGCAAGGGTCCCATCCGAACACGGGAGCCCATCGATCGCCGCCAACACCTCCGCCGGGACATCGGTCTTGGCCTCGAGCACGGGCTCCTCTTTGGCCTCCTGCGCGAAAGCCTCGTCCGCCTTCGTGTCAGCGGCCTGGTCGTCCGACGAATCTCCGAGGAGCTCGTCACACCCGGCCGTAGCGAGGAGGGACAGCACGGCAAGCAGCGAACGCGAGATCCGGGCGAGTTGCATGGCCCGGCGACGGTGGCACACCCGCCACCGTTTCTCCAAGCGATGCCGTTACGGCATCCACATGCACAGGAAGTCGTCGAAGCAGACCATGCCGTCGGGGCAGGCCTCACCAGCCGAACAGCTCAGGAAGCACGCGTTGCCTCCGCCCTCGACGATCGTCCCGCACGACACGGTGGGGTCGCCGGTTCCCGGTGCCGCCGGGCAGTCGCAGTCGGTCTCGCAGCCCTGCGGCGCACAAACGCCAACCGTTGGCGCCATCGTGTCGTCCTGGAGACACGTCGCGGACACGTCGTTGCACACGCCATTCCCCTCGGTGAGGCAGTCGCCGTAGACCCCCTCGGGCGGAGGGTCCTCGCAGACAAGGTCGGGCCACATGCAGACCTGGTTGCCGATGCAGTCCATCCCGTCGGGGCACGTCGCCGAGCCCGAGCAGTCGAGGATGCACGCGGTTCCTCCTCCAGACAGGATCTCCGCACAGGTCGACTCGGCGGTCCCGGTGTCGGGAGCCGCGGGACAGTCGCAGTCCTCGAGGCACTCGAGCGCCGCGCACGTCCCGTGGGTCGGGCCGATCACATCGTCCAGCAGACACGTGGAGTTGGGCTCATCGCAGACGCCGTTGCCCGAGTTGAAACAGTCGTCGTAGTCGGCGGGAGGCTGGTCGCAGACGTCCCCCGTGGTCGAACTCGACGAACTCGACGAACTCGACGAACTCGACGAACTCGACGAACTCGACGAACTCGACGAACTCGACGAACTCGACGAGCTGCTCTCCGAGGTCGACTCATCGATGACGCCACCGGTCGTTTCATCGATGACACCGCTGGTCGTCTCCCCTTCGGTGGAGCTGCTGGAGTCCGAGCGTCCCGACGTCACCGTGCTGGACGTCGCATCGTCGGTGGTCGAGCTGGCGCTGGCACTGACGCCGCCGCTGGCGCTGATCCCCGTCGTCCGAGGGCCGGCGTCACCATCCGGCGGGCCGCTGGAGCTGCTCTCCATGGCCGACATCGTCGCGCTGGAGAACGGGTTGACCACCTCGGACCCACAGCCCGGGCCCAGGAAAGCGATCCAAAAAACGAAAAGACTCGCGCGACGCATAAGAACCCCGAAGCCAAGCACCATAGCCGGCTTCGGGGTTCGGAAAAAAGGGCTGACTCACGCCCAGGGAGTCAGCCGACCCACTCAGCCGTCCCAGCCGCAGCTGCGCCCTTCGTTCTGCTCCTTCAGGTATCCCATGAGCGGCGCGAAATACTCGAGCACGGCGCCCCCGTCCATCTCGCGGGTGCCAGTGAGCTTCTCAAGCGCGTCGGGCCACGGCTGGCTGCTGCCCATCTCGAGCATCGCGGCCAGTTTCGCGCCTGCTTCCTTGCTGCCGTAGACCGAGCAGGTGTGAAGCGGTCCCTCGTGGCCAGCGGCTTCGCACATCGCTTTGTGAAACTGGAACTGCAGGATGTGCGCGAGGAAGTACCGCGCGTACGGGGTGTTCGCGGGGATGTGGTACTTCGCGCCCGGGTCGAAGTTGTCTTCGCCTCGCTCGGTCGGCGGCATCACCCCCTGGTACTTGGCGCGCAGCTTCCACCAGTGCGCGTTGTACTGCTCGGGCTTGACCTTCCCGGAGAACACGTCCCAGCGCCATTGGTCGATCATCTTGCCAAACGGCAGGAACGCGATCTTCGCCAGCGCGTCCTGCATCTGCTTGTTGACCACCGCCTCGTCACTTTCGGAGACCTTGCTCAGCAGGCCGATCTCACTGAGGTACTTCGGCGTGATCGACAGCGCGATCGCATCGCCGATCGCCTCGTGGAAGCCGTCGTGGGCGCCCTGCTGAAACAGCACCGGCTTGGTGTAGTAGTTGTTGTAGTAGTAGTCGTGACCCAGCTCGTGATGGATGGTCACGAGGTCTTCGTGGTTGACCTTGATGCACATCTTGATGCGCAGGTCGTTGTTCGAGGTGACGTCCCATGCGCTGGCGTGGCAGACCACATCGCGGTCCTTGGGCTGCACAAACATCGAGCGCTCCCAGAACGTGTCGGGTAGCGGGTTGAGGCCCATCGAGGTGAAGAAGCCTTCGCCCATCTTCACCATCTCGATCTCGGTGGTCTTCTTCTTCTTGAGCGCCTTGGTGACGTCGATGCTTGGCTGTCCCTTGTGGGGCTCGAGCATCGGGTACAGGTTGACGAAGTCTTGCGTCCACATGTTGCCCGACAGGTGCGCCGGGATCATGCCGTCCGGCGGGACCTTGTCGGCACCGTACGTCTCGCTGAGCGAGGCGCGAACGTGGCAGTGCAACTGCTCGTACAGCGGCTTGACCTGCTCCCACAGGCGATCCATCTCCTGCTCGAACGCCTCGGGGGACATGTCGTATCGGCTGCGCCACAGCACGCCCATATCCGCGAAACCGATCGCTTTGGCCCCCTCGTTGCCCAGCTCCACAAACTTTGTGTAGTCCTCTTTCATGGGGACCGAGATCGTGCGCCACCCCTCCCACGCCGCGAGCTGCTCGTCGTAGTCACGGCTGGTCGCGAGCACGTCAGAGAGCTCGCCCAGATCCTTGCAGGTCTTTTCGTCGTCCGGGTTGGTGCAGAACTTCCCCTTGCCGTAGGTGCTCTCGAGCTTGGAGGTGATGTCCGCGAGCTGCTTGCGCTTGGCTTCATCGTCCGGGGCGGGGACCGTGCTGGAGACCTTGAGCAGATCGATCTGGCGCCGCACGTCGGGTTCGGCTTCCACCCCGTCAAACGTCGCAGCCTCAGCGATCGCCTGGGTCTCGTAGGCCATGACCTCGGCGGTGAGTACCGCTGCCGCCTGATCGTGCTCGTCGGTGATGTCCGTGGCCTTGGTCCACTGCGCCTGGGCCGACCGCGTCCACAGCTCTTTGAGCTCCTTGTCGATCTTCTCGGCAAACGCCTTGGCTTGCTCGGGCGTCTTGTCCGACTTTTTCTCGAACGGGCTCTTTCCAGCTTTGCCCTTCGGATCGATCGCGACCCGCTTGGCGGCTTGCGCCTTGACGGCCTCCGCGTCGGCAGCCTTCGCGTCGGAAGCCTTCGCTTCGGGCGTGGCCGGCGTTGGGGCGGGCGTGGAAGACTCACACGCGCCGACGGTCACGGAGACCAGCGACGCAGCAACGCAGAGACGGGCAACCTGAGACAGCATGGCGGCGGGACGGTAGCGCCGCGCGGTCACAGCTCGCAAGGGCTCGATCTCCAACGCTCCTCCGGCGCACCCGGTGCCGCATAGACACGTGCGTGTCGTTGCGCAGAGCCCCGCCTCGTTCTCACCGAGGCGGGGACGCTTCGGGGACGCACGACACGGTCGAGAGCGCGATGGCGTCGGCGTTGTAGAGGTGGCGATAGGCGGACACCACAGCATCTCCTAGCGCGGAGGCCAGCTCACCCACGGTCCGGCGGCCGTCACACGCCTTGAGCAACGCGGCCATCTCCTTCACCGGTGCCGCGGTCTGAATCGGTACCGCGTGGCCCTCGTTCGTGACGATGAGGTTGGCCCCCGAATGCTCCACCTTGAGATGGGTCGATAGCGATGGATACGCATCCAGCAACGCGGTGCCCTCAAAGAGCTCCGACGCGCTCGCGCGGCCCGGATGCGTGACCACAAAGCTGTGCTTGATGATGTTTCCAAAGGCCAGCTCGGCGGCTGCCGCCTGATCCCACGGGCCAAGCCCATCCGCTTCGGGCAGCAAGCCCGCCTGGCCCAGCGCCGTCATCTCGGGACGGTACGGCGCGTTGCCAAGCCAGCGATGGAACTTCAGTCCTGCGTCATCGACCAGGTCTCGGACGTCGTGCACCCGGTAGCTCCGGTCACGGGGGTTGAGGATCATGTCCATCACCTCCTCGAGGCTGATCACCTCACCAACCTCGCGGTACACCAAGCGGAACGGATGGTTCGGGGGAAGCTGGGCGAGGAGCTTTTGGGTCTTCGCGGCGCTGATCTCGTCGATGCGCAACCCCAGCATGCTCGCCAGCTCCTGCAGCATGTAGATGCCCTGCCGGCCGTAGCGGGCATACACCATCGCCATGATTGCGCCCCGGGGCCTGGTGACTTCGCCCAGCGCCCGAAGTCCGAGCGCGGGGTCTTCGAGGTGGTGAAGCACCCCCGTGCAGCACACGAAGTCAAAACTGCGTCCCAACGATGCGACGTCCTCGAGCGCGAGCTGATGGTGCTCGACGTTGGCGATGTCATGGGATGCGCACTGCTCGGCGCTGATCTTCAAGGACGCGCCCGAAATGTCCACGCCGACGATGCGAGCGCCGGGCATGAATGCACCGAACACAGGCACGAGGTTGGTGCCGCATCCAGCGACGAGGATGTCCAAGTCCTCCCGAGGCCGCGATTCGGGGAAGAACACCGAGTAGCTGGTCTTGGGGTTCCAGATGGGCTGGCGCTTGCCCGCCTTGAACTCATCGAGGCCGGAGACTTGTCTTGGATACGGAAACGCCTCGTAGAGCCGCTGAAGAGCTTGGGACTTTTCGACAGCAGGCTCGCCCATACCCAGCCCATGCCGCGCCAACGTGCCCCGGTCGAGACTCAATGTAGGCCCCTTCGGCGAAGTCCCGGTGCACCGATTCGAAGGGTCGCGCGCGAGTGTCTCGCGTCGGGGTTCACCGCGGGCCGCTACAGCACGTAGAGCTGGACCAGCCGCGTGCCGTAGAGCACCGCGATGGCCACAAGGCTGACGTCGACGAAGATCCGGAAGCGTCGCGCAAGCTCGGAGTCGCGGCGCACGAACAGGCGCGCCGCAACCGCCAAGATGGCGATCGCCGCCAAGACCTTCATCCACATGCCGGCATCGTAGCAGGCCCGGGGCCCGAGGCGCTGCTGCGCCGGCCCCGGACCCCGCCATCTCGGGGGTGCGCCTTGCTCGCCCCTACTTGACGCCCATCCTGGCGCTGATCGCCTCGGCCTCGTCGAGCCACTTCGCCAGGCTGCCCTCGATGCCATGGGTCCAGAAGGACGCCTCGCGCGGGTCGAGCCCGAAAGGCTCCATCAGCTGCACGGCGTCCTTGGTCCCGCCAGCCTTGAGCAGGTCGAGGTACATGCCCTCGAACTCGTCGCCGAACTTGTCTTGCACGGCGAACAGCGACTGCGTGAACAGCTCTCCAAACGCGTAGGCGTAGACGTAGAACGGCCGCAGGAAGTGGCTGACGTAGCACCAGAGGTTTTCGGTGTGCTCGTAGGAGAACAGGTCTCCTGGCTCGCCGTAGAAGTCGTGGGTCACGGCCATCCAGTGCGCGTTGAGGTCCTCGGCGGTGAGCTTCCCGGCCTTGCGCGCCTCGTGGATGCGGCGCTCAAAGTTGGAGAACGAGATCTGCCGGACCACGGTGTTGATGTGGTCGGCGCACTTGTCCATCAGCATGACCAAGCGCTGCTCGTCGGTCTCGGCTCGATCGAGCAGATACTTGAACGTGGTCATCTCCCCGAAGATCGAGGCGGTCTCGGCGTAGGCCATGGGCGCGCGAAACATCAGCGGACCCTGGGCATTTGCGGCCAGCATGCCGTGCACACCGTGTCCGGCCTCGTGCGCGACGGTCATCACGTCCCGGGTGGAGCCGAGGTAGTTGAGGAAGTTGTAGGCCCGCGCTTCTTGGCCCGGAAGACACACGGCGAAGTTGAACGCTCCGCCTGTCTTGCCCTCGGATGGCGGCGCATCGACCCACTTGCGCTCGACCATCGTCGACACGAGGCCGCGCAGCGTTGGGCTAAACGAGCCATACGCGCTGAGCACCGTATCCAGGCACTCGTCCCAGGGCACGATGCGGTTGTCGGCAAAGGGAAGCTTGGCGTTGCGGTCGCTCCAGCGCAGCGTCTCCTTGCCCAGATGTTTGCGAAGCAGGTTGTAGTAGCGCCGCGCGTGTTTGGCCCCGGTCTCCGCCACCACATCATGCAGCGCCTCCACGGTGGCGTCGTCGATCTTGTTGCCCAGGTTGCGGGCCGACATCGGGGTGGCGTAGCCGCGCTCGCTGTCCTCCACCGACTTGGCCCCGAGCACCACGTTGAGGGTGCGCGCCATGAGGCGATCGAACTTCTGCTCGGTCAGCGTCTTGCTGAACACGCCCAGCGCCCGGTCCCGAACCTCGCCGTCGGAGTGGTTGCTGATGATGTGCAGGATCTGCGGAAGCATCATCGACTGCCCGTCGAACTCGAAACGAAGCTCGGCCTCCCACTCGTCGATGTAGTCGGACCACTCCGAGGCTCCAAACGGACCCCGTAGCGTCAGCGCGCGCTCGACGTTCTCGTCGAGAAGGTACTTTCCGTTGATGCGTGCGGTGTCCAGCATCGACTGGTGACGCTTGACCACCGGGTCGCTGGCGAGCAGTCCCTGGTAGGTCTCCTCGGGCATCGCGACGAGTTCGTGGTCGAAGAAGTTGAGGTGGTTGGCGGCGGTCCGGCTCCACGTCTCCTGCACGATGCCCAGCTTCTGCTGAATCTTCGGGTTGCTCGCATCGGTGCTGCGACGGAGGATGAGATAGACGATCAGCTTCTCGGTCAGGCACGTCATCGCCGCCTGGCTCTCGAGCGCGGCCCCGAGCTTGGTCGCGAGCTTGCCCTCGTACGCGGTGGAGAACGACTCCGCCATCGAGACCAGCTGGGCGAGGTCGGCGTCGAGTTGTGGGTCGTCCAGGTCCTTGTAGAGGTCGGAGAGGTCCCAGCGAACCTCTTCGGCGCCGGTGGAAGGAGTCTGCTCGGTGGCTGCGCTCGGATCACTCATGGCGTGAGCGATTCCTAGCACGAGAACGCCCCGTTCCGACGTTCAGCCGCGGCCTGCAGGTCACGAAGGCCCACGCCAACCCCGAAGCGATACAGTGGGGGGTGTCTGTTCCGGCCTCGGACGATCCTGCTGACATCCCAACGGTGGTGCCCGCCGCAGGGGACGCAGACACGCTCGGGATTTTTTCCGCAGATTCGTCCAAGGCGCCGGCTGTGGTCGCGGGAGACGAGGACACGCTGAGCGTGGAGGGCGACCGCTACGACCGGCGCTCACTGCTGGGACGCGGGGGGATGGGAGAGGTGTTTCTGTGCATCGACCCGGTCATTGGACGCCAAGTCGCGCTCAAGCAGATCCGCGACGGCGTCAACGACGACCCCAGCGCTCGCCGGCGTTTCCTGCGAGAGGCCCGCGTGCAAGGACAGCTCGAACACCCGGCGATCGTCCCCGTGTACGAGCTCTCTCGGCACGAGGATGGCCGCACATATTTCACCATGAAGCGGGTCAAAGGTGACTCGCTGCTCGAGGTCCTGCGGCGCATGCGTTCGGGAGCCGCACTGGAGACGGACACGCGGCGGCGCCTCTTGGGAGCCTTCGCACAGGTTTGCCTTGCGGTCGACTTTGCCCACGAGCGCGGGGTGCTGCATCGCGACCTCAAGCCCGCCAACATCATGCTCGGCGGATACGGCGAGGTGTACGTGCTCGATTGGGGTCTCGCGAAGATCGAAGACGCGCCCGAGCTGGATGAGCTTTCGATCCCATCCTCCGTCGCTGGTGAAACCCAGCTCGGCGCCGTCCTGGGCACCCCGGGCTACGCCTCGCCCGAGCAACTTCGCAACGCTGCGACCCGCTCCTGCGACGTGTACGCGCTGGGCTGCGTCTTGTTCGAGATTCTCACCCTGGAAAAACTACACGCCGGAGATTCCCCTGTTGCGCTGGTTGCCTCCACGATCGATGGCGCGGATGCCAGGATCGCCCACCGGTTTCCCGACCTCGACGTCCCGCCCGAGCTCGAAGCGATCTGCATTCGCGCGACGGCCCCCAAGCCCGAGGACCGATTCGCAAGCGCCCGCGCCCTGCATGCCGCCCTGTCCGCCTTCCTCGACGGCGACCAAGACCTCGAGCTGCGGCGGAGCGCGGCGGCGGAGCTTGCCGAGCGCGCCGAAGAACTCGGGGCGCGTGCGCTCAAAGGCGACGACCAGGCCCGCATCGAAGCACTCAAGGCCATCGGCCGCGCCCTCGGTCTAGACCCGAGCAACCGCGACGCCATCGCCACGATGGTCGACCTGCTCGAGAGACCGCCCGAGGACCTGCCCCCCGAGGCGGAGGCAGAGATCGACGCACTCCACCAAGAGAACATGCGCCTGGCCGCTCGCGACGGCGCCATCGGCTACATGTCGTGGGTCTTGTACGTCCCGCTTCTGCTGCTCATGGGCCTGCGGGACCCGCTCTCGCTCGCGGTCTCCACCGTGCTCATGGTCACCGCCGCGGGGGTCAGCTGGTGGGCGGCCCGTCGGCATCGCTACGTCCGTGCGCACTCGCTGTTGGTCATGCTTGCCGGCACCCTCGCGCTCTCGAGCATGACGCGCTTGTTCGGGCCGTACCTCCTGCTGCCCACCATTCTCATGGGCCAAGCGGTCGCGTTCAGCCTCTCGCCCTATCGCAAAGAGCGCGCCATCGCAGCCATGATGAGCGCCCTGGGCATCCTGGGTCCCGTGGTGCTGGAGGCCGCCGGATGGATCCCAACCCAGACCGTCTTCACGAGGGACTCGATCGAAATCCTCCCGGGTATCACCGGGCTCGATCCGTCATTCACCCCCGTGGTGCTGACCGTGGCCAGCCTGGCGTTGATCGTCACCCCGGTGGTGCTCATCGGCCGCGCCCGCAACGCCTGGAACGCTGCGCAGCGCGAGAACGCGGTGCGTGCCTGGCACCTGCGCCAACTCGTGGCCGAAGACGACGACGCAGCGCCCAAAGCACGCTGAGTCGAGCATCGGCGAGTTGCGAAGTGAAGGTGGCCGGCTCCGCAGCGGGAGCGTCCGCTACAGCGGAACCACGCCTGCGTACGACACGCCCGTCAGGTAGGCGAGGTCGCGGTCATACGTCGTGAGATCGTCGAGGCAAAACTGGCGCAGATGCTCGTGCCCGCATGCCCGCGCCAGCACCTTCATCAGGCCGACGGTGGTGTCGAAGAAGTTGGTGAGCTGCGCCGCGGACTTGTCGATCTCCAGCCGCCGGCGAAGGTGAGACTTCTGGGTGGCGATGCCGACGGGGCAGTTGTTCGTGTGACAAGCCCGCATCCCCAGGCAACCGATCGCCTGCATGGCGGCGTTGGAGACAGCAACCCCATCGGCTCCCAGCGCCATCGCCTTGACGAAATCGGACTCGGTCCGCAGTCCGCCCGTGATGATCAGCGTGACATCCCCTCGTCCTCGGCGGTCCAGGTGACGGCGCGCCCGGGCGAGTGCGATCATCGTCGGCACCGAGATGTTCTGTTTGAACACCTCGGGCGCGGCGCCCGTGCCACCACCGCGGCCGTCGAGGATGATGTAGTCCGCGGTCGCGGCGAGAGCGAAGTCGATGTCGGCTTCGATGTGTTGGGCGCTGAGCTTGAAGCCGATTGGGATGCCTCCGCTGCGTTCGCGAACCTGGTCGGCCACCACCTGAAAGTCGGCGGGGGTGTTGAGGTCGGGAAAGGTGGCGGGGCTGATAGCAGCGGTGCCGGGCTCGAGCTGACGGACCTCGGCGATCTTGCCCTTCACCTTCTCGCCAGGCAGGTGCCCGCCAGTGCCGGTCTTGGCCCCCTGCCCGCCCTTGAAGTGAAACGCCTGCACGTTTGCGACCTTGTCGAGGCTCCAGCCGAACCGTGCCGAGGCGAGCTCGTAGAAGTACCGCGAGTTCTCGGCGTGCTCCTCGGGAAGCATGCCCCCCTCACCCGAGCAGATCCCGGTCCCCGAACCTTGCGCACCTTTGGCCAAGGCAACCTTGGCCTCTTCGCTCAGCGCCCCAAAGCTCATGTCGCTGACGAACAGCGGAATCTTCAGCTGCAGCGGCTTCTTGGCGTTGGGCCCGATGGTGAGCTCGCTACCCACGGCGTCTTCGTCGAGGCGCGGCTTGGTGTGGAGCTGTGCGGTGAGGATTTGGATCGAGTCCCAGCGAGGGAGTTCGGTCAGCGGCACCCCCATCGACGACATCGGCCCGTGGTGCCCGGTCTTCTCGGGCCCGAGCACGGCTAGCGATCGAATCCGCTTGTTGTAGGGCTCCTCCGGACCTCCGTGATGGTCGTCGTAGAGGCCGAGATAGGCCTCGCGGTCGTAGGCCTGCGGATGCTTCTCATGCCAGGCGGCGACCTCGGCTTCGTCGACAAAGACGGCATCCTTGTCGGGGTCGATCCAAGCCTCGAAACGATGCAGCGCTTCCTTGTTGTCGTACGCGCTCACGCCCGAGTCGAGCTGGTAGTCCCAGCCATGAAGTCCGCACACCAGATCGTTTCCGCGCACGCTGCCATCGGACATCAGCGCACCGCGGTGCAGGCAGCGTCCGAACAGCACAGACACTCGGTCGTCAAAACGTGTGACGACGAGGTCGACGTTCGCGACCAGTGCGTAGGCGGGGGCTCGGTCGTCGAGCGCGGACCAGGTGGCGACCTGAAAGGGCTTCATGGGAGATGCAGACATTCGGGCTCGTACGTGGGGTTGTCGCGGCAAAGCGGAAATCCGACCCGAGGCCGCCGCGCGAGGAAGAAATGGACCCCCGGACTTGCGCCTTCGCCCCCTCATACTAAGCGCTTTTCATGGTCCGACGTCGACTGCGACTCGTCTCCTCCCTGTGCGTACTCGCGCTGCTGCCCAGCTGCGCCCGCATTCTCCACCCCGAGCGCGTAGGCAACCGCGGCGGCGCCGTGGACGTTGTTCCCCTCGTGGTGGATATCCTGCTGTTCATCCCCGGTATTGTCCCCGGCTTGATCGCGATCATCGTCGACTTCGGAACCGGGGCGATCTACGTGCAGGGCGGGGGCGGAGCCGCAATGTCGGAGTTCGGGCACCTCGCGCTGCGCACGGCGCCCAACGGATCGGAGTTCATCGTCTTTCAGAACAACGCAGGAGAGGTCACCGCGATGGCGCCAGTCTCCAGGGTCGCCGACGGACCGCAGCAGATCGAGCTTGTGCCGGTCACTCAAGACTCGACGATGCTGGCCCTGCTCGAGCAGCGCTAGCCAGAGTCTCGACGCGTCCCGGTGATGCGCGTCGCCCTGCGTGCCTGCCGAGCCGACCGCTATTTCGACGGCTTGACCGCGGGCACACCCGACGCTCCCCCCTCGTCGCGGTACTCCGCCAGCCGGTACTGAATCTTCCGTGGCGAGATGCCCAGCAGCTCCGCCGCCTTGCGCGTCGATCCGCGAACCAACTCCAGAGTGGAGAGGATCGCGTACTTCTCGATGTCGGCCATCGAGGACCCCGGAATGCGCGGCGCGTCTCCGCTGTCGTCCGGGCTGTGGTGAAGGACCTCGCGGGGCAGGTGGCGAGGCTGAACCTCGCGCTCGTTGCACAACACAACTGCACGCTCGACGCAGTGCTCAAGCTGCCGCACATTGTCCTTCCAGTCGAAGTGCTGGAGCACGTGAAGCGTGCGGTCGCTAAAGCCTCGGATGTGTTTTCCGCGCTGCTTGGCCTGCACCTGCAGGAAGTGCATCGCAAGCGCCGGAAGGTCCTCCCACCGCTGCCGCAGTGACGGCACCCGAAGTGTCACGACGTTGAGACGGTAGTAGAGCTCGTCTCGGAACGTCTCCACCTGCTGCAGGTCGACATCGCACGCCGCTACGATGCGAACATCGGAGGTCTCGGTCTGCGTTCCGCCCAGAGGCTCGTAGACGCCCTCCTGAAGAAACTGAAGCAGACGATTCTGGGCGCCGCTGGGGAGATGGGACACGTCGTTGAGCAACAGCGTGCCGGAGTTCGCCCGCGCGAGTGCACTCTCGCGTGCCGAAGACGCGCCAGGTAGGGCACCCGCCACCCGGCCAAAGATCTCGGTCTCGAGGACCTGCGCGTCCAGGCCTGCGCAGTGCACGGTGACGAACGGGCCGTCCGCTCGCGCCCCCCAATCGTGCAGCGCCCGAGCCACGAGTTGTTTGCCGGTTCCGTGATCGCCGAGCACCAGGGCTGGGGCATCGGAGTGCGAAACCTGGCGAATCAACGCCACCAGATCGCGAGACGCTTTCGAGGTGCCGATCCACTGGACACCATCGCTGCCGTTCTCGCTCAGCTCGGACTTGAGCAGCGAGTTCTCCTGACGTAGCTGTTGATGCTCGAGGACCTTGCGAACCACGACCAACAGCTCGGGGAAGTGCACCGGCTTGGTCAGATAGTCGTCGGCGCCCTGCTGCATCGCTTCGACCGCGCGTTCCACCGAACCGAACGCAGTCATCACGACGATGCCGACAACGTCACCGCGCTCGCGCAGCTTCTTCATCAGCTCCAGCCCGTCGAGGCCGGGCATCTTCACGTCGGTGATGATGAGGTGAGGGCTCCAAGCGTCGACTTGGCCCAAGGCTTTGAAGCCGTCGGCCGCCGAGTGCACGGCGAATCCTTCCTCGCGAAGCAGCTCGACCAGCGCGTTGCGAGCCGAGGCCTCATCGTCCACGACCAGGATTCGTATCTCGTCGGTGGGGGCTTCGATGCCAGTCATGCGCTCTACCGGGGATATCCCGCGGTTCCCGCCGTCGCAGCGCAACTTTTGCGCCGCGCGTCATGCGCCGCGGCCGTGCACAAGAAATAGAGACTTGGCGAAGACGCGGTCTTGCCCGAAGTTGAACGCGAGATGCCCGATTGGGATGGAGTCTCGTGGCCGCTCGCCGCCGAGCCAGCCGCGTCCGACACCCGCGCCGCGTTGCTCGCTCGGGCCGACGAGGACGCGCGAGCGCTGGGTTTTGATCCCGCGCAGTACCGACACTGGCTGGAGGCGGCCGCGGCTGGCGAGTCCGGCACGGGACGCGAACGCGCCGGTCTCGCCCACGCCGCCCTGGAGCAGACCTCCCTTCCCCTGCACGTCCATGCGCTGCTCGAAGTCTCCCAAGCGCGCCGCCTGCACGCACCGAAGCTGGCCGAACCACTCTCGCGCTGGAGCGACGCCGAGCTTCGCATCACAACCGCCGCTGCCCAGGCCCGCTTCGATGACCCCCTGTCTCGGCGAAACCGACTCGCCATGCTCGGCAGGGCGGCGGGCACGCTCGGCCACGAGCTTCGCAACCCGATCGGCGTGATCCAGTCGTCGGTCTACCTGCTGCAACGCCGGCCGCACGAGGAAGAGAACGCTCGCCGACACATCGAGAAGATCGGGCGTCAGGCAGGCAACTGCCACCGCATCATCGAGGACCTCATGCACCTGGCCCGCAACGCGCCGCCGAGACTGGAGTCCCTGGATGCGTACGAGGTGTATGCGTTGGCGATCGCGGAGGCTTCGTTGCCCGCCGGGATCCGTTGCCGCATCGACATCGCCCCGGGGCTTCGGGTTCATGCCGACCCCGGACTGCTTCGGCGCGCCCTGGTCAACGTGATTTGCAACGCCAGCACTGCGATGCGCGGCGCGGGCGAGCTCCGACTCGGTGCGACCGAGTCCGAGGACACGCTCGCCTTGTGGGTCCGGGATCACGGCCCTGGCTTCGACCCGCAACTCCTGCGCGTAGCCTTCGATCCGCTGTCGACGACCTCGGGGATCGGGCTTGGCCTGGCGCTCGTCGACAGCATCACTCGCCGCCATGGGGGCTGGGCCTGCGCCGAAAATGTCCCCGACGGGGGTGCCCGTGTCTCGCTGCACTTTCCGCGCCCGGGCTCAGCGCCGTAGCCCCGGTTTGTAGGTTTGTGTCTTCCCTGGGGACGGCCCAAGTCCCACACTGAGCGCATGCGGCTTTCGGGCGCTCGCATCATCGTCATCGATGACCACTCGGATCTTGTCGAGAACCTCCAAGAGATCCTTGAGGGCGAAGGCGCGACCGTGTGGACCGCCGACAACGCCGAGGCTGGCCTTGAACTTGCCAGGGGCGGCTACGACATTGCGCTGCTCGACGTACAGCTACCCGACGCGCGCGGGCCGAAGATCGTTCCGCAGCTCAAGACCGGCGACGGCCTGCAGGAGGTCCTGCTCGTCACCGGAAACGCTTCAATTCACGACGCCGCGGAGGCGGTCAAGTCCGATGCGTTCGCATACATCCTCAAGCCGTTCGATCCCGAAGACCTGATCCCCATCGTCGAGCGTGCTTGTCGCCAGGTCAACCTGCATCGACGGGCCGCTTCGTTGCAGTCCAGACTCGGCCGCAGCGAGGAAGCACTGCGCACCATGGTCGACACGGTGCAAGCGCTGCTGCTCGTGCTCGACGGGGACCTGCGCGTGGTGCAGGCGAACCCCGCAGTTGCTGCGGCGACGGGATTGGACAGCCAAGACCTCGAAGGCGCGGACTGGCTGGAGACGTGCGTGCCCCCGCGCGCCCGAGCGACCGCACGCGAGGCCTTCGCGTCCCTGCGGGGCGGCTCGGCCGGGGCGAGCGTCGATGGACTGATCACGCGCCGCGCCGAAGATGGCCGGCTCGAGGAGCGCAGCATCAGCTGGCAGCTCGCCGCGCTGGGCGAGGGTACGGCGTTTCGGATCTACGCCTCGGGCCTGGACGTCACCGAGTTCGCGGAGCTGGAACGGCGCACCCGCATGGCCGAGAAGCTCGCCGCGGTGGGGACCGTCTCCGCGGGCCTGGCCCACGAGATTCGAAACCCCCTCAACGCGGCAAACCTCCAGCTTCAGCTGCTCGAACGCCGGGTCAAGAAGCTCAGCGACGACCCCAAGATCCTCGGACCCCTCGACACCGTGCGCGAGGAAATCTTGCGGCTCGGAGCCCTGGTATCCGACTTCCTCACCTTCGCGCGCCCCACCGCGATCAACGCTCGGCCCACCAACCTGTGCGAGCTCATCGAGCACGTCGCGAGCCTCGAGCGCCCCGTCGCCGACCAGATGGGCATCACGCTCGTCACCCGCTGCGAAGCCCGCGACATCCCGGTGGAGGTCGACCGGCAGCGCATCGAGCAGGTGCTGCTCAACCTGCTGCGCAACGCCCTTGAGGCCGTGCGGGATCAAGAGGACGGAAGGATCCTGCTCTCTGTGCATCAAGACGGGGCCGGTGCCCGAATCGTCGTCGCCGACAATGGTCCGGGCATCGACGAAGCGGTGGCCCTGCGAATCTTCGAGCCCTTCTTCACCACCAAAGAGACCGGGACCGGCCTGGGCATGGCGATCGCACACAAGATCGTCGACATGCACGGTGGGCACTTGAAGATCGACAACAGCGAAGGCGCCTGTATCAGCTTGGTGTTGCCGCCCCGCCCCCCGCACCCAGCCCCGGGAAAGCCCTCGAGCTGAGCCATTCCAAGGACTCGCGCCGGCGCGCCTTGCATCGACGGGACGGGGCGCACACTTTGCACCGTCGCGCCAACAACCTCTGCATGGTCCCGATCGGCGGTCCGGGCGTCGGTAGAGTCTCCCCCTCGGGACGGTTCTGACTGCGATACCCTCCGCGCCATGCGAAAGGTCCGCCGCCGCGACGCGCTCGACTACCACTCCAACGGACGCCCCGGAAAGATCGAGGTGGTGCCCACCAAGGCACTCAACAGCCAGCTCGACCTCTCCCTTGCGTACTCGCCCGGCGTCGCCGAGCCCTGCCTCGCGATCCGCGACAACCCGGCCGATGTCTACAAGTACACCGCCCGCGGCAACCTGGTCGCAGTGATCACCAACGGCACCGCGGTGCTCGGGCTGGGCAACATCGGCCCGCTCGCATCCAAGCCAGTGATGGAGGGCAAGGGCGTGCTGTTCAAGAAGTTCGCGGACATCGACGTGTTCGACCTCGAGCTCGACGCGAACGATCCCGATCTGTTCATCGAGTGCGTCGCCGCGCTTGAGCCCACCTTCGGTGGGATCAACCTGGAGGACATCAAAGCTCCCGAGTCGTTCTACATCGAGGAAAAGCTGCGCGAGCGCATGAACATCCCGGTGTTTCATGACGACCAGCACGGCACCGCGATCATCTCGGGTGCTGCACTTCTCAACGCCGCCTTCCTTCAACAAAAGGAACTGCCCGACCTCAAGGTGGCGGTCAGTGGCGCGGGCGCGTCTGCCGTCGCGTGTGCACGTTTCTTCGTGAGCCTGGGCGTCAAGCGCGAGAACATCATCATGTGTGACTCGACCGGGGTCATCTACAAGGGACGAACCGAGCGGATGAACAGCTCCAAGGAGCAGCTCGCCGTAGAGACCGACGCCCGCACGCTCGAGGATGCAGTCAAGGGGGCCGATGTGTTTCTGGGCCTCTCCGCGGGCGGGCTGCTCAGCCAGGAAGCCGTCAAGACGATGGCCGAGCGCCCCATCGTGTTTGCGCTGGCCAACCCCGACCCCGAGATCCCCTACGACGAGGCCAAAGAGGCCCGGCCCGATGCCATCGTCGCGACCGGGCGAAGCGATACCCACAACCAGGTCAACAACGTCCTGGGCTTTCCGTTCATCTTCCGCGGCGCGCTCGATGTCTCCGCGACGACGATCAACGAGGAGATGAAGATCGCCGCCGCCAGGTCCCTTGCGGACCTGGCTCGCCGAGACGTCCCGCAGGTGGTCTCGCTCGCCTACGGGCAGGACTACGTGTTCGGACCCGACTACATCATCCCCAAGCCGTTCGACCCACGGGTGCTGCACTGGGTTGCGCCCGCCGTCGCCGAGGCGGCCGTGGCTTCGGGCGTCTCGACGCGCCCCTACGACGACGCCGCCTACCGAGAGCACCTCAAGGGGCTCTTGGGACAGTCCGCGGCGGTCATGCGACGCTTCCTCAAGCAGGCGGCGAGCGAGCCCAAGAGCATCGTCTTCCCCGAAGCCACCAAGCCGGCCATCCTTCAAGCCGTCAGCGTGATCGTGGACGAAGGCTTCGCCACGCCGGTCCTCGTTGGCAACCGGGCGGAGATCGAGGCGATTGTGCACGAGCACGAACTCGACCTCGACCTCAGCCAGATCGAGATCGTCGATCCCGCGACCGACGACAAGGCGGAGGACTACCGCGCGCGCCTCTACGAGAAGCGTCAGCGTCGTGGAGAGGGACGCCGTGCCACCGCTCGCCGGCTCCAGTCACCCCTGGACTACGCCCTGATGATGCTCGACGCCGGACGGGTCGAGGGTATCGTGGCCGGGCACGACATCCACTATCCCGACGCACTTCGGCCCGCGCTTCAGATCGTCGGACCCGCGGACAAGAACAAGCGGATCGCGGGCATGTACATGATCCTGCACAAGCGGGGGACTCTGTTCTTCGGCGACACCACTGTGAACGTGGCGCCCGACGCCGACGACCTGGCCGACATCGCCGAGATGGTTGCCGATGCCGCGGTCGCCTTCGATGCTGAGCCTCGGATCGCCATGCTCAGCATGTCCAACTTCGGCTCGGTCGAACATCCGGCTGCCCAAAAGATGGCCAAGGCAACGGCAACGCTCCGGGCCCGCCGCCCCGACCTCCAGGTTGAGGGCGAGCTGCAGGCCAACTACGCGGTGAACTACGAGCTACAGAAGAGCTCGTTCCCGTTCTCCACCCTGGACGGTCCCGCCAACGTGTTGATCTTCCCCAACCTTGAGGCCGGCAACATCGCCTATAAACTCATGCGTGAGCTTGGCGGCATCACGGCCGTTGGCCCGGTGCTGCTGGGCATGGCCAAGCCCGTGACCGTGCTTGAGCGCGACTGCGACGTGGACAACATCGTGTTCATGACCGCACTGACGGTCGTGCAGGCGCAGACCGCTTCGCGCCAAGCCGACTGAACCCGGCAACGCTTCCCGGTGCCCTCAGGCGAAGACCTGCAGGGCGCCCGGAAGCACTTCGATCACCTGGGGCTGCACGTACAACGCCTCGCCGTCGAGCATGATGTTGGTGGGCCCCTGCAGCTCGAACTCGACCCGGCTGGGCTGACTGCCCTTTACGGCGTCGAGCTCGAGGTGTTTGCCCTCGAAGATCTTCGGGAATGCGCGCAGCAAGCCGATGCGTCCCAGCGCCCCCACGTGGACGACGTCGAGCTTTCCGTCGGCGGTGTCGGCATCGGGCGCCATCATCATCGTGCCTCCCGTGAACTTGCTGTTGCAGATGGCGATGAACGAGGCGGGGTCGCGGTTCCACTCCCCGCCGTCTTCACGAAGAGGATACGAGCTCGGTGCGAGGCCGAGCGTCTCGGCGATAACGCTTCCGATGTAGCCGAACTCGCCCCAGTTTTTGTAGCGAGCTGCCCTCGAGTTGACATCGGCGGCGAACCCGATCGCAAACAGGTTGATGTAGAAGTTCTCGCCCTTGTCGTGCTCGATGCGGATGACGTCGACGGTGCGCGTGCGTCGTTCGAGCAGCGCGCCCAGGGCATGGGCCTCGCCGTCCTTGTCGCCGGCCGCCATAAAGTCGCGCAAGAACGAGTTGCCGGTGCCCATCGGGAGGAAGCCGAGCTGCGGAGGTTCGCCATCTGAGGTGAGCGCCGCGGGAAATATGCCGTTGATGATCTCGTAGCCGGTTCCGTCTCCACCCACCGCCAGGAACCGGCGCTGCCCCTTGTTCCAAGCGTCGCGGACCAGCTCGCTCGCCTCACCGGGGCCCGAGGTGGTCACGATCTCGACTTCGATCCCCGCGTCCTCAAGCCGCTTGATCGCGGCGGGGTATTCCTTGCCACATCGACCGCCGCCGGCCGCAGGGTTGACGACAGCCAAGAACTTCATGGACGCTGGCATACCACGATCGGCGGCGGCGATCGCCGGCCGCTCGCTGGTCGCAGACCATGGCTGAGAGCTCAGCCAGGTGAAGACTCGCACCCCCTCAAGGCCCGCCGATATGAACGCTCCCATCCAGCCCACGCTCTTCATCCCCCATGGCGGAGGCCCTTGGACCATCGTCGACATGGGCATGGCTGACGCCTACGCGCCGCTGCGAGCGTATCTCGCCGGGCTCGCCGCAGACTTGCCCGAGACGCCGCGCGCGATCCTCTGCATCTCCGCGCACTGGGAGGAGGACGTGCCGACCGTACAGTCGTCTCCGCGTCCGGGAATGCTCTACGACTACGGAGGCTTCCCTCCCGCAGCCTATACGTACCAGTGGCCCGCGCCCGGCGATCCGGACGCCGCGGCGCTCGTGCGGGAACACCTGGACGCTGCCGGGTTCGAGACGGCGGCGGACGAGCAGCGCGGCTACGACCACGGCGCGTTCGTCCCGCTGATGGTTCCGTTCCCCGAACCCACGATCCCGACCTTTCAGGTCTCGCTCTTGCGCTCGCTCGACCCCGAGCAACACCTCGCGATGGGTCGCGCGCTCGCGCCTCTGCGCGAGCAGGGAATCCTCATCGTGGGCAGCGGGATGAGCTACCACAACATGCGAGGGTTTCGCGTTGCGGCTGGAGATCACGCAGGACAGCGCGAGGTGGCCGACGCCTCGAAGGCGTTCGACGACTGGATGCTCGAGTCGGTCCTCGCCGCGCCGCCGCAGCGCGAACAGAGGCTGGCACACTGGGCCCAAGCACCGGCTGCGCGCGCCTGCCATCCCCGCGAGGAACACCTCCTCCCGCTCATGGTGGTCGCCGGCGCGGCGGGGGAAGACGCGGCCACGATCGCGCTGCAGACCCAGCTCCTCGGGGCACACATCAGCGCGGTTCGGTTTGGCTGAGTTCGTACGACACATCCAGCCTGGGCAAGCCCGCGGGAACGGGTAGCGTGAAGTGCCACCACTCGCGAGCGTAGGGCTGGAAACCGGCCCGCACCATCGCTCGGCGCAGCGTCCTGCGATTCGCCATCGCCTCGCCCCGCGCCGCGGCATAGTGGCTGTCCAGGGAGAACGAATCCCACGCCGTACCCATGTCAATCGGCTCCCCCGTCGCCGTTTCCAGCGTGACATCGAGCGTGTTCCCCCGCGCGTGGTTGCTGCGCCGTGCGACGTAGCCTTGGCGCAGGAGCTCCTCCCGGCCTGAGGCCTGTGCCCACGCGACCATCGCCTCGCTCGCCCGAGCAGGCCGGTAGGCATCGAACACCCGCAGCCGCAGCCCGGACTGCACGAGTGCGGCTTGAACCCCGGCCAACGCGCGCGCGGTGCCGCGATGCACCCACAACACCCCCACGACGTAGCCCGGCAATGGTGCCCCGGTAAAGTTGTTCGCGGTCGCGTATCGAACCTCAAGCACCACCCCGGGGACAGCCTCGGACAGGGAAACGAAACCCTCGGGGGGCTCGCGAACTCGCGGAAGCGGTGCGCGGGGCTGCGGGGATTTTTCTACGGCCTCCTGCTTCGGGCGGACCTCGACTCTGGCGCGCAGGTTCGTCGGAGGGTCCGGCGCATCTGCACAGCCGGCCATCAGGGCGAGCGCCGCGAAGAACGACTCACGCAGTCCTCTTGCGCCCCACGCCGCGCGACCGCTGTCGCCCCCAGCGTCCTCTTGGGCCATACCGCGAGTCTTGCACGGCTCGGTGCGGTAGAGTCCCGTCACCTGCCATGATCATCTTCGGCACCCGTACGACGAACCCCACGGCCGGACAGGGCATCTTCAACTGTCCCCGCTGCGGACCGCAGAAGCCCTACACCCACAAGAAGGCCAAGCGTTGGTTCACGCTGTACTTCATCCCGGTCATCCCCCTGGGAACCGCGGGTGAGTATCTCGAGTGCACCGCGTGCGCGGGCACGTTCGACATGGAAGCGCTGCATCACGACCCGGCAGCCGAGCGCGCCGAGATGTTCGACCGCCTCCGCCGCCTGTCGGTGTTGGCCATGCTCTTCGCCAACCGCTACCAGCCCGAAAACGTCAACGCGCTGCGCACCGCCCTGCAGGAGCTCACGCAAGATTTCGTGGCCGAAGAGGTCGTGCACCAGGACGTCCAGTTCGCGCAGCAGGCCCAAGCCCAGCTCGAGCCCACGTTCCAGGCCCAGACCCAAGACTTCTCGGCCGACGGCAAGTCCCTGCTGATGCGCCTGATCCTGGCCACGCTGGCGCCCGCGCGGCGCATCGAACCCCAGGATCATCAGATCCTTCATCGCTGCGGCGCCGCGATGCGCGTGCCCCCCGACGTGGTCGAGCAGACCATTCAGGCCTACGTCGCCGGGCAGTGAGCGCGTTCATCGTGCTGTCGGCGATCGGCTTCGCGATCGGGCTCGAGGCCAAGGCGTCGCCACCGGGCCGGGCTTCGAGTTCGCACCCGGCCGACACGAAGCTTCGAGGACTCGCGCTGGCGGCGAGCCTGGTGCTGCTCGCCGCGACGCTCTACGCGACCCTGCACACCCGCGGAGCGATCAGACCGCTCGCCGCAGCGGCCTTCGTCATCGGCGGCGGGTGGCTTCGTGCGGCAGCGATGCGCAACCTCGGCTCGCAGTTCCGCACGGAAGCCGGCGCCGAGCGACTCGTGACCACAGGCATTCACGCGGTCATGCGCCACCCCTCAGAGCTGGGCCTCCTGTGCTGGGCGCTGGGGTTGTTCGTCGCGGCACCGAGTCTGATGGCCGCGGTCCTCGCTGCGCTCCAGCTCCCTTTGCTGGTGGCACGGCTTCGCATCGAAGAGGCCGCGCTGGCCGAGCAGTTTCCGAAACAGTGGCGGCAGTTCGCAACCCAGACGCGCCGCTTCGGCGTGTGACGGCCCGCCGCCCGTTGAGGTTTTCCAAAGTTCGCCTTGCGTCGTCCCCTCAACGGGGCTACGCCTCAAACATCATGCGGCTCTTCATCTTCGTTTGACCGTGGTTCCAGTCTTGGATCCCTCGGCGGCATTGCCCGCTTCGAGGTGATCCGCGGAACGTCCAGTTGCCGGGTTCTGTGCCGATCCCGACCGGTTAGACGTGCTCCGCGACCGGCCACTCACAACGAACCCGAGCACCTCGCAACACCGTTGCGAGCTCGATGAAGAGGCCTACCGCATGAAATTCCATTCGAAACCGATCGACGAACACGTCGAGGTGCCCCTCGCAGATGCGGGGCAACTCGAGGACCTGACCACCCAGTTCGACACGAAACGCCTTCGTCCTCGCACCGCCCACAAGGACGGCAACGCCTGCTACGTGCTGTCGGTCGTTCGCCGCCGCCGCAGCATTCCACAGGCCCAGCTCGCGGAGATCACAGGCCTCGTCGAAGCGCAGGGCGACCGCATCGTCGGGCGCGAGAGCCAACGCCTGGCAACCCCCGATCTACGGACGTTCATCGGTCGCGGCGTCGCCACCCGGGTGGCCGCGGCGGCGCAGGCGAGCGGTGCCGACATGCTGGTCGTCGACGCCGAGCTCACCCCATCGCAGACGCGAAACCTCGAGGACCTGGTCGGACTCCCGATCGGCGATCGAGAAGCGGTGATCCTCAATGTCTTCGAGCGGCATGCCACGACCGCGCGCGCGCGCACTCAGGTGGAGATCGCCCACCTTCAATACCTACGCCCGCGCATTCGGGGCATCGGCCTCAACATGGATCAGCAGGCCGGCGGCATCATGGGCAGCAAGGGCGCGGGTGAGACCGCATCCGAGTTGTTCGCCCGCAGGCTCGATGACCGACTCGCGGAGCTTCAACGACGCTTGTCCCGTCTCAAGGTGTCGGACCGCGCGCAGCGAAGCCGAAGATCAAGCTGCGCGCGCCTGGTGCTCGTGGGCTACACGAACGCCGGCAAGACCTCGCTGATGAACGCCCTGAGCTGCGCCGAGCTTTCGGTCCGGGACCGCCCATTCGAGACCCTCGACACCACGTCGCGCTCGCTGAGCCGATACGGCGGGGACATCCTGCTCAGCGACACGGTTGGGTTCATTCGAGACCTACCCGAGCGGCTCTACGCCAGCTTCGAGACGACCCTGGCCGAAGCCGCTGAGGCGTCGCTGCTGGTGGTCGTCCTCGACGTGTCCGACCCGGAGGTGCAGCGCCACCTGGACTCGACACAGCAGGTCCTGGAACGGCTCGGCGCCGGGGATACGCCCCGGTTCGTGGTGTTCAACAAGATGGACCAGTGCCCAGAGATCGACGATGAGCACCTCCGCCAGCTCGCCGGCGGTGCTCCGTTTGCGGCCCTCAGCGCGCACAACCCCGAAGACATTGCGAACCTCCGGGCGCGGCTTCTCGAAGCCTCCCGTGCCGGGCATGCGACCCGCGAGGTCTTCGTCTCCTACGCGCGCGCCGACCTCACCAAGGCGATCTACGCCCGCTGCCGGGTGCTGCGTTCGGCCGCAGCACCCACCGGTACGCAGTTTCTCATCGAGGGTCCCGCGCACGTCGTCGCACACATCGCCCAAGAGACGCGAAGCAGGCACCGATGACCGCACCCCTGCTCTGCGTCCGAGGGCTGTCGTTGGACACGCCCGGTGGACGCCCCTTGTTCAACGACCTCAGCCTGCAACTGGAGCCCGGCGAGCGAGTGGCGCTCGTCGGCCGCAACGGGGTTGGAAAGTCATCCCTGCTGCGTGTCTTGGCCGGAGAGGCCTCGCCCACGGCGGGGACCGTGCGACGCTGGGGCACCCAAGCGCTGGTCTCGCAACATCCCGCCGCAACGGCGGGCGCGTTCAGTCCCGGACAGGCCCAGCGTCGTCGGCTCGAAGCGGCGCTGGCACCCGAGCCCGATCTCCTGCTGCTCGACGAGCCCACCCACGACCTCGACGCCGAGGGGATCGAATGGCTCACGCAGCGCCTGCGCCGATGGCAAGGCGGGCTCGTCGTGGTCTCTCACGACCGACGGATCCTGCGCATCTTCGAAGACTTCTTCGTCGTCGCGGAGTCCGGGAGCCGGCACGTGCACGGATCCTTCGATGCCCTGCGGGAGCACCTGGACGCTCACGCCAGTGCGGAGCAGGCCAAATACGTCCGCACGCTCAACGACCTCGTGGCCCGGGAGCGTGCCCACGCCCAGACCCAACAGCGCCGGGCGCGAAAGAAAAACCTCGGCCGTATTCGCGAGCTGGGGCGCTGCCCGCCGCGGTCACTGCTCAACGGCAAGAAGTCCTACGCGCAGGAGAGCCAGGGGCGGCGCAACAAGATCCAGCAGGCCCGGCTGCAGGACGCTCGTGCCTGGGCCAAGGCCACCCGTAGGGCATTGGCGATCGATCTTCCGCTCGAGCTCGTGCTTCCCACGCTTCCGGCGCCCGAGCGTCCCGTCGCAGTCCTCGAAGACGCGTCCAGCACCTGCGAGGGGCGCGTCCTGTTCGAGCACCTCGACCTGCAGCTCGATCGACAGCGCCTCGCCGTGGTCGGGCCCAACGGTGCGGGCAAGAGCACGTTGCTCCGCATCCTTCTCGGCGAGCTCGCCCCGAGCTCCGGGCGCGCTCGCTGCGAGCGGCATCGGGTCGCCTACGTCTCGCAAAACAGCGCCAACTGGTGCCGAGAGGACAGCGTGCTTCAGCGCCTTCATCAGGCGGCACCTACGCAAGACATCGCGACCATGCTGCGTGCGCACCGGTTTCCGTTCGCCCTCGGCGACCGACCTCTCCGGGACCTCAGCCCGGGCGAACGTCTTCGCGCGGCGTTGATCTGTGCGCTCGCCGAGGCCAGCACGCCCGAGGTTCTCGTGCTCGACGAACCGACCGACCACCTCGACTTCGTCGGCGTCGATGCGCTGGAGTCGGTGCTACGCGCGTGGCCGGGCGGACTCATCGTCGTCAGCCACGACGACGAATTCCTCGAGGCGATCCGGATCGACCGCCGGGTTCAGCTGACTTCGTCGCGCCCGATGCTCTGATACACATCCTCGAGGTCGCTGCGAACCTTGGACATCGCGATCACCTCGACGTCGGCCAGCACCATGGCCTTGAGGATGGTGGCCGCCCGGGATTCCTCCCCGTGGATGCGGACCTTGATGCGGCCCCGCTCGCTGGTCTCGGGGTCGACGGCCTCTTCGTCCTTGTGCAGCGGCTCGACGCCCTCGATCAGACCCTCGTGCTTGCGCAGCACCTCAAGCGCAGTTCGCAGGCCGCGGGTGACTTCGACGTGGTGCAGGCGGCGACCGACGTCGTAGTTGGCGATGACCTCTTCGACCGCGCCGTGGACCTCCAGCCTGCCCTTCTGAATCAGAGCGACGGTGTCCACGAAGCGGTCGAGCTCGCGAAGGATGTGCGAGCTGACCACGATGCCGACGCCCTGGTCGGCGACGCGGCGAAGCACATCTCGCAGCTGACGACGCGCGAGCGGGTCGAGACCGTCGGCGGGCTCGTCGAGCAGCAGCAGCTCGGGGTCATGAATCATCGTTCGGGCGATCGCCAAGCGTTGGCGCATGCCTTTGGAGAGGTCGCTGATCGTCGCGTCGGCCTTGGTCGAGAGATCGAACATGTCGAGCACGAGGGAGACTCGCTTCTTGGCATCGGCATCGCTCAGCCCGTAGCACTCGGCGAAGAAGCGGAGATACCCCGCGGCGGTCATGCTGGGATACAGCGCCGTGCCGTCCCCCAGAAACCCGATCCGTTGACGCAGCGCGTAGCGATCCTTCCAGGCATCGGACCCATCCCAGGTGACCGTGCCCTCGTCGGGTCGCTGCAGCGTCGCGAGGATGCGCAGGGTGGTGCTCTTTCCGGCGCCGTTGGGACCGATGAGGGCGAGGACCTCTCCGCGCTTAATCTCAAGGTCGAGGCCCCCGATGGCGTCTCGAACGCCGTCGTAGGAGTGGCGGATCTGTCGGCATTGCACGTGTTCCACTGCGAATCCTTCTCGTCAGACGCACGAAGCGCCATTTCGGTTCCCACCAACGTAGCGAGGACCGCGATTGTAGCGTTACAACGTCTGCTGATGCGTACGCGCAACGCGATCTGCTCGGCTTCGCTCGCCGCGAGCCTGCTCCTGGCCTGCAACAAAGGCTCTGGAGCGCTGCAGCCCCCCACCGATCCGGCCCCTTCGGCTGCCGTGTCCGACCGCGCCCAAGCGGCCCGCAAAGATGCAGACGTCGAACGCTTCGTGGTGACGCTTGGCGACGCGCCCACCCTGGGACCCGAAACCGCCGCGGTGACGGTGGTGATGTTCAGTGATTTCGAGTGCCCCTTCTGCGTGCAGGGACTCGAGACGCTCAAGCGTCTGCGCGAGGTTTATCCGGACGATGTTCGCATCGCCTACAAGGCGCTCCCGATGGACCGGCACCCCAACGCGTTGCTCGCCGCGATGGCCGCTCGCTCGGCCCAATCCCAGGGCAAGTTTTGGGAGTTCCACGACCTGCTGTTCTCGGGCCGCCGGCTCGACCCCAGCGTGATCCTCTCCTACGCGCAACACGTGCAGCTCGACATGGAGACGCTCGTGCGCGACCTCGACACGCTGGAGTACGGACCCGAGGTTCGTCGCGATGCTCGTCAGGCTCGGCGCTTGGGAATCTCGGCCACGCCCACCTTCTTCATCAACGGCCGCGTGATCTCGGGCGCCAAACCGCTCTCCGAGTTTGACCAGATGATCGGCGAGGAGCTTCGCTACGCCGACGACCTGCGCGCCGCAGGCGTTGCGGACAACCAGCTCTATGCCGAGACGTTGCGCGGGGGCTTCGAAGGTGTCGAGTACGCGCAGGGTCGGCGCGGACTCGATCCCGATGGTGTCTACGCCGTCCCCCTGGGCGACTCGCCGCGCAAGGGGCCCGACGACGCGCCGGTCACCATCGTGAGCTTCGGGGACTTTGCGTGCCCGTTCTGCGCCAAGGGCAACGCGACGATGGAGAGCATCCAGGAGCACTACGGCGACAAGGTCCGCATGGTGCACAAGCACAAGCCCCTGCCGTTTCATCCCCAGGCCGACCCCGCAGCACGAGCCGGCGTCGCGGCGCAGACCCAGGGGAGGTTCTGGGAGTTTCACGACGCCCTGTACGCCTTTGGGCCCGGGTTCGACGCGCAAGACCTACGCACCATCGCCAAAGACATCGGGCTCGACGTGCAGGCGTTCGAGCGTGAGATGAACGCGCAGCCCGCTGCCGACCGGGTTGAGGCCGACCTCGCGCTGTCGATGGCCTTGGGTGTGAACGGAACCCCCGCGTACTTCGTCAACGGCCGGCCGCTCGAAGGCGCGTACCCGGAGATTCACGTGCGACTGCTGGTCGAAGAAGAGCTCGAGCGCGCCCAGACAGCGCGTCAGCAGGGCGTCGCCGTGGCCGATCTCTACGAGCACCTCACGCACACCCCGCTGGTCGACTAACGTGCGAGCTCGCCTCCTTCGCCTGCTCGCGCTGCTGGGCATCGCGGGCTGCTCCCCTTCGCTCGACTTCACGCTGCCGGACCTCGATGGCAACGTGGTCAGCCCGCGCTCAGAAGGCAACGTGGTCGTCCTCGCGTTTTGGGCGACGTGGTGCAGGCCCTGCCAGCTCGAACTGGCGGAGATGAATGAGATGTATCTTCGCCTGCACCCTCGCGGTCTCGAGCTCTACGCGATCTCGGTCGACGGCCCGGACACCGTGGCCGACGTTGAGTCGTGGGCACAGTCCAACCGCTATGCGTTCCCGGTGCTGCTCGACTCCGACTCGCGCCTGTTTGGCCGGTTCAACCCAAGCGGGTCCATCCCGTACCTGGTGGTGTTCAACCCCGCCGGGGAGCGCATCGAGACCCGGCGGGGCTACAACCCGCGCGGTGTCGCTGAACTCGAGGCCTTCCTCGAAACGCAGCTCGCCGCGAGCCCTCAAGGGGCTGCGAGGGCAGGCAGCTCACACAAGTAACGCCCACGGTCGGACCGCGTTGTACGCCCGAGTCCCAGCAGCATGTCCCGACGGCCAGTTTTCGACGCAACATGTGTACGATGCGGTGCACGCAAGAGCCAAAGACTCCTTCGTGCCCAGCTCGGCGCCATCCTGGCCTCGCCCTACGCGGTGCCCTCAATGCAGACTTCACTCCCCCTGTTACTCGCCACGCTGTTGACGGCCTGCGCGGGGTCCACGGCGACCGGCTCAGCCAGTCCGTCTGGCTCCGGCGGCATCGACATCGCGCTCCCGGATCTGCAGGGCACGATGGTCACCCCGACCGCCCACGCCAAGGGTGACGTGTTCGTGCTCGCGTTCTGGGCCACGTGGTGCCAGCCCTGTCAGCAAGAGCTGAACGAGATGAACACGATGTACCCGGGCATGAAGGCTCGCGGTCTTGAGATCTATGCCATCGCGATCGATGGGCCCGACACGGCCGCGCAGATCGGGCCCTGGGTAGAGCGAGAGGGCTACGCGTTTCCGGTCCTGCTCGACCGCGAGACCCAGGTCCTCACTCGATTCAACCCTCGCGGTGACCTCCCGTACTACGTGGTGCTCGATGCGAGCGGTAGGGTGCTCAAGGAGCATCAGGGGTATAGGACCGGCGATACGGAAGAACTCGAAGCGTTCCTGCATACCGTGCTGCGCCCCGGCTGACCGCGTGATTCTTCGCCGTACGCTCCCGGACTTTGAGGGCGTGCGAAGCGAGCTGTTCTTCAGCTTCTAGCAGCCCGTGGTGAAACCCGGCGCAGCGGATCGCGAAGGATTGTTCGCTCCTGGGTAGACCGGAATGGCTTGATGTGACTCATCACGAGACACGTCGGGCCCCACAGCCGCCCCAATCTGCCCCACGCATGGAGGATAGCCCGCCGGGGTTTGTTGCCAGCGTCTGTGATGCGTAGACTCCGACGGTCTAGAGCTTGCAGGGCTCAGGACGATCACGCCCAGGTACTCGCCGATGAACCCCCTTCGAACGCTGCTCTCGACCACGCTCTGCACACTCGCCTCCGTGGCGCTCCTCCCCGCGACGGCCGTTGCCGCTCCCGCCGCGGAGGGAAAGCTGGAGCTGTCGACCAAGGGCGGCAAAGCGTCGGGGAAGGCCGAGAAGAAGAAGGAACGCGACGAGGAGGTCAAAGCCGAGCGCGAGAAGCCTTGGATGCAGCGGTGGGCTCCGGAGAACAACGAACTCGACCTCGGCATCTACGGAGGACTGTTCCTTCGCGCGGACGACCACGGCCTGTTTGACCAGGGGGTCGACACCCAGCCGTTCGTCAACAAGACCAATGCAGATATTGGCGGCCGTGCGACGTACTTCCCGATTCGCTTCGTCGGCGTCGGAATCGAAGGTGGCGCCATGCCGACCCGCGCCCCACAGCGCGACACCAACGGCGCCTTCTGGACCTTTCGTGGGCACATCGTCGGCCAGCTCCCCTACCGGATCACGCCAACCCTCGTCCTGGGTGGTGGCTTGCTCGGCATCCGCTCCAGCGACCCGCTGCTTCAGGCCGCAGAGGGTGTTTTTCACTGGGGCCCGGGCGTCAAAGCCCACATCAACAAGTGGGTCGCGGTGCGGCTCGATGGTCGCCATATCGTCGAGGGCGGCGGCAACGATGGCGAGCGAGCTCATCACGGTGAGCTTCTCCTGGGGCTCGATGTCACCCTTCGGTTCAAGCGCATGCGCAGCGGTAAGGGCGGCCGCCGGCGTGGCGATTCCGACGGTGACGGTATCTCCGACTTCTACGACGTGTGCCCCGACGAGCCCGGCACAGGCGACGACGGATGCCCCACCCAAGAGAAAGACTCCGACGGCGATGGCATTCCCGATAGCCGCGACCGCTGCCCCACCGAGTGGAGCGACAACCCCGGCGGCTGCCCCGTCCCCGACGACGACGGCGACGGCATCATGAACCGAGACGACTCCTGTCCGAACGAGGCCGAGAACTACAACAAGTTCGAGGACAAGGACGGCTGCCCCGACGAGCGGCCGGCCGAGCTCGAGGAGTTCAACGGGGTCATCAAAGGCATCAACTTTGCCTCGGGTAAGGCCGAGATCCGCTCGGACTCCAACAAGGTCCTCAAGCGGGCGATCCGGGTGCTCAACAAGTACCCCGAGCTTCGCATCGAAGTCTCCGGGCACACCGACTCCGTCGGATCCCGCACCTCCAACGTCGACCTCTCCGAGCGCCGCGCCGACGCCGTGAAGCAGTACTTCGTCGACGCTGGGATCGACGGGTCCCGCATTGAGACCAAGGGGTTGGGTCCCGATGAGCCGATCGCGGACAACGAGACCAAGGCCGGACGCGCGGACAACCGCCGGATCGAGTTCAAGCTTTTGGAATAGCCGGCTGCGCCCTCGAGGCGCCGCAACCCGTTCTTCGGTCCCGGAGCGCTCGTCGCGAAGGGGCCGTTTTTTTCTCTGCGAGCCGCGAGTGTCCTGAGTCCGTGCCGAAACAACGCCGTCAGCGGCGACCGAGCGCGGCCCAAAGGCGCTCGACCAGCGTGCGCGCGGCCTCGGCATCAAAGCCCGCAACACACAGCGCTTCGAGCTCGGCTGCGATTTCCCCGGCCTCGAGGAACCCGTATGAACCGGCGGTCCCCGCGAGTTGGTGCGCGAGCACCTCGGTGTTCCGCACCCCCAGATCATCGCGGGCGCACGCAGCCTCGACAGCGTCCTCGAGCTCCTGCACCCGCTCCCGCAGGCGGGTTGCGAAGCCCTTGCGAAGGGCGGCGAGTTTGTCTCGGGCAGCGGCCTTGGCAGCGTCTGTCGTCATGTTCGCTCCACCAGCGCCCGAATCTGCGCCGGCAACGTGAGGGGGTCGAACGGCTTGGCGATGACCCCGGCGGCCCCCAGCTCGGTGTAGCCGCGCAGCTCATGGGACTGCGCCTTCGCGGTCATGAACACCACGGGAATGCCACTGCACTGCGGGTCAGCGCGCAGCTTGGCAAACGTCTCGGGCCCGTCGAGGTTGGGCATCATGATGTCCAACAGGATCAGATCCGGCATCTCGGCCCGCGCCGCATCCACGGCCGCGAAGCCATCATGAACACAAACGACCTCCCACCCCCCGACGTCACGCAGAGAAATCTCTCCGATCGCCCTGATGTCGGGATCGTCGTCGCACAGCACCACCTTGCGAATCTCCACCACTCCGCCTCCGCCCTTCGAGAAATGCATGGGTTGGGCCAACCGCTCACCACCAAAGGTCGGCCAGTTTCGAGGGAAGGACGTGACAGCGCCCGAGGCGCCCTGCCCCGTCGGGGCCGTGTCCCGCCCCCGCCGCGGAACTCAGGTCAGGCCCTGCGCCTTGTAGCGCTCAAGCCGACGGTAGAGCGTCTTTCGATCCAGACCCAGAATCTTGGAGGCGGCGGTCTTGCTGCCGCCCACGGCCTCGAGCACACGCATGATGTACCGCCGCTCCACCTCTTCGATCGGCACGAGCTCGGAGGGGTCATCCGAGGCCACCACAACGTGCGAGCGCTTGAAGGTCCGAATGCGCTCCGGCAGGTCTTCAAGCGAGAGCTCCGCAAAACGGGTCAGCGCGACCGCACGCTCGATGCAGTTTCGCAGCTCTCGCACGTTGCCCGGCCACTCGTAGTCGCACAGCCGCTGCGCCGCGACGGGATCGATGCCAGTGACCTCTTTGTCCTCCTGGGCCGAGAAGCGACGCAGGAAGTGTTGCGCCAACAGCAGCACATCGGTACCCCGGGCCCTCAGCGGCGGTAGCAGGGCATGAATGACGTTGACCCGGAAGTAGAGGTCTTCGCGAAAGCGCCCCTGCTCAGCCCAAGCCTCGAGGTCGCGGTTGGTCGCTGCGACGATGCGGACGTCGATGTCCATCTCCTTGTTGGAGCCGACCGGACGAACCCGGCGCTCCTCCAGCGCGCGCAGCAGCTTGGCCTGCATGGGCCCTGGGATCTCGCCGATCTCGTCGAGGAAGAGGGTTCCACCGTTGGCCTGGGCAAAGAGCCCGATGCGATCGTTGCGCGCGTCGGTGAACGAACCGCGGGCGTGGCCGAACAGCTCACTCTCGATGAGTTGCTCCGGCACCGCGGAGCAGTTCAGGGCAACGAAGGGCCCCTCTCGGCGATTGCTGTGGTCGTGGATCGCACGCGCAGCAAGTTCCTTGCCCGTGCCGCTTTCTCCGGTGATCAGCACCGAAGCCTCCGACGGGGCGGCACGCCCCAACAAGTCGTAGATCCGCTGCATGGGAGCGCTGGTCCCGGTCAGGCTTCCGAAACCACCGGTGGGGTGCACAACATCGCGAAGGCGCCGCGCTTCTTCGTGGATCCACCGCTCCTTGACCACACGCCCGAGCCGCAGCGCCACGGCGTCGACATCGAGGGGCTTGAGGATGTAGTCGTAGGCGCCCGCCCGCATCGCTTCGACCGCGCTCTTGATCGAGGCGAAGGCGGTCATAATGATCACCGACGACGTGGTCTCCGCCACGACTCGTGAACAGAGTTCCAGCCCGCTCATCCCCGGCAGGTTGAGGTCCACCAGGACGACGTCAAAGCGCTCCGACTCGAGCAGCTTGAGCGACGCCTCGGCGGAAGCCGCTTTCTCAACCGAGAAGCCGTGTGCGGTGAGGCCCTCACTCAGAAGCTCCCGAAGGTCTTGATCATCCTCGACAACGAGGAGGCGGCCGTGGTCTTTCGCGTCGGGCACGCCTCCGTCTATAGCATTGTTCGTTCCAACCCAAAGCGGCCCAAACCTGTATTGAAAACGGGGTCACAGAGCCGGCACGGGGAGGGCGAGTCTCCGCGCTGGGGCAGCGTGCCCCGGTTCCGTTCGGGCCCGAACCCCCTCGGAACTCCGAAATTCACAAGAGTTGCCAAGGTTGGCCCCGGTCCTGCAAAGGTGCCCCCCACTACTGGAAGGACGCGCATGAACGCCCTCGCTCTACTGACCTTCTCCGCCATCAACCTCGGAACCGCAGGCTACACGCTTGCTCAGCCCCCCGAGGGCACCGTTACCAAGGACCCCGCGACCACCGGAAACACGGAGGTCGCCGGACAAGGCACTTTTGCTGCATCCGCGGCCCCGGAGGATAAGAAAGCCGACGACGCGACCGAGCTGAACGCCTCCGTCGGTGGCTTCATGTCCACCGGCAACGCCGTGGCGACCTCGGCTACCGCCATCATCAACTTTCGGCTTCGCCGAGGCGCGCACCAGTTCCGCACGGACGCAGCGGGGAACTACGGCCGAGCCTCGGTTCCCGTCGACGGCGTCGCCTCCCCTCCGGTGGAGGTCACGGTCGGCAACGTGCAGGGCATGGTTCGCTACGACTGGTTCTTCGCCAAGCGCTGGTCGATGTTCCTCCAAGGAACGGCTCGCCATGACCGGTTCCAGGACCTCGACCTCCGGGCCAACATCGATCCTGGTTTCTCCTTCTACGCGCTGACCGACCCGAAGCAGCGGCTTTGGTTTGAAGCCGGCTATGACTTCCAGTACGACCTTCGTACCGATGACGCGGTGAACGACCCGCTTCGCGACGTAGACCGCGTTTTCATCAACCACGCGGCGCGACTGTTCGGCGGATACGCCAACAATCTCAACGAATACGTCTCGTTCGATACCGGCTTGGAGTACCTGCAGTCCGTCATCGACGCGCCGGTCTTTCGGATCAACTGGGCCAGCGCGCTCACGGCGAACCTCAACAACCGCATCAGCCTCGCGACCACGTTCACGCTGCGGTACGAGAACAGCCCGGTCGATGACACGATCGACCAACTCGACACGATCACCTCGGTCTTGCTCGGCGTCCGGTTCATCTAGCCAACCGCCTTGACGACCCCGGTGGTATCCATGGCCATGGCTCCCGACGCGCGGCGCTACGCCCAGGCCATCGTTGACGCACTGGAGCTCCCCAGCGCGTTGATTGGCCCCGCCGGCCAGCTGTGGGTCGCGAACGCAGCCTGGCTGGCCGATGACGGGGCGCCCCTTGCCGGCCGCGCGCGGGCAGAGGTTGGGGATGCGTACCGGGCAAGCCTCGACGACCTCGACCCCGCGCTCCGCCATGCCGGAGCACAGCTCGGGCGCGCGATCGATGCCGCGCTCGACGGCACCGCGCCGCACCCTCGGACACTGACCTACCGCGTCCGGACCTCGGAACAAAAAATCCAGTGGTGGCGCACCGAGGTTCGCCCCGCGGACATCGAACCGCGCTGCCTGGTGCTCTCGCATCGTGACGTCACCTCGCAGCGAAAAACCGAAGAAGAACTGCGTCGCTCGCAGGCTCGCCTGCGCACCATCGTCACCGGCGCCCCGATCGTACTGTTCGCGCTCAACGACGAGGGCCAGTTCACCCTGATCGAGGGTATGGGCGCGGTTGGAGCCGGCTTCGCCTCCCCCGAGCTCGTCGGCCAGAGCGTGTTCGAAGCGTACGCCCAGATGCCAGACTTGCTGGAGATCGTCCGGGAGGCGCTGTCGGGGCGCGTCGCGGTCAGCACCATCGAGGTCGGCTCACTCGCGTACGAGGTCCGATGCTCCCCGTACTCCTCGCGCGACGGTAGTCGTGACGGCGTCGTCGGCGTTGCCACGGACGTGACCGAGCGCCTCAAAGCGCAGCGCATGAAGGACGAGTTCGTCTCGATCGTCTCCCACGAGCTTCGAACCCCGCTCACCTCGATCCGCGGCTCGCTGGGCCTGCTCGAAGGCGGTGTGGCCGGAGAGCTCCCCCAGAAAGCTCGAGACCTCACCCGCATCGCGCGAACAAATACCGACCGATTGATCCGGCTGATCAACGACATCCTCGACCTTGAGAAGATGGAGTCGGGCCGCCTCGACCTCAAACGCAAAACCGTCTCGATGGGCGAGGTTGCCCATGACGTGGTCCGCGAGATCGGTGCTCTCGCCACCCAGGCGGGCGTCTCACTGGACGTGCAGTCCATCGCGCCCGATGCGGTTCACATCGACCGAGACCGCATCCACCAGGTGGTGACCAACCTGGTCTCCAACGCGATCAAGTTCTCTCCGGACTCTGGCGTCGTCACGATCGACATCGAGCCTTCCCACGGCAACCGCGTCCGCGTCCGCGTCCGCGACCAGGGCCCGGGCATCGCTGCCCGCGACCTTCCCCGCCTGTTCAAGAAGTTCAGCCAGCTCGACTCCAGCACGCGGCGCACCAAGATGGGCTCCGGGCTCGGTCTGGTGATCTCCAAGTCCATCGTCGATGCACACGGCGGACGCATTTGGGTGGAGAGCGAGGTCGGACACGGATCCACCTTCTGCTTTGAGGTGCCCCGGCCGGTCTCCGAGGCTCGCCTGCGCTCGCCGATTCGTCGGCAGTCCACCCCGGCCGAACAGCGACAAGAGACGATCGCCGTGGACTCTGGGCTGTTCGCACCAGACGCGTTGGCCAGTCCGACGGAACGCATCGCGTCCTTGCGCTCTTTGCTCGACGAAGACGGGTCGATTCCCTTCCAGGCCGCGCTCGACGACGCACACGCCAACCTCAATATCCTCGCCACGATGCTGACCGGCGAATCCGCTCGCGGCGTCGCACTTCAGCTCCGCGCGGACGTCGAGAGCGCGCTGCGAGCCCTGGCGGCGAAAGGTACCGTGGACTGGACCGGGCTCCAGCTGCGACTTCGCGAGCTTGAGTTCGCGTCCTCCAGGTTCCCATGAGCCAGCGCGCGGTTCGATTTCCCCTCCGTCTGAAACTGGCGGTCTTCGCCGCGCTCCTGCTGATCGTTCACATCGTTGGCGTCGGTTGGGCAGCGATCGCGCTGACCCGCTCCACCGTGGAGACCTCCTACCGAGAGCTGCAGATCGCAGTGCTCGAAGTCGTGGCTGAAGCCATCGAACACGAACTTTCGCAGGCCCAGGACGGCCTTGATGCGATCGGACGCACGCTCACCAACGCCACCCTCTCCGACGACGCACGCATCTCCATGTCGTCGATCCTTGTGGAGAGCAATGAGGTGCTCGACAACGCGATCATCTATGACGTCAACGGCGAGCTGATCACGCCGATCGTCGAGGGTCGACTCAAGAACTTCAAGGCGCCCCCCACCCTCGCGTCCGACCTACGAACCGCCGCGACGCAGCAGGGTGTTGCGACTGGACTGGCGTCGGTGACCGCGGACGGACCGCGCATCCCGATTGTCGTTCCGCTGCGCGCAGACGATGCGGTCACGGGCTATGCGATGAGCCTGGTCTCCACCTCGGAGATCCAGCGACGCGTCGAGTCCCAGGCCGATGCCCACTTCACCGACCTGGCCAACGCGCTCTACGTGGTCGACGAAGCGCAGCGCTACCTGGCACACCCCAACCGCGAACTCGCCGACTCTTTGGCCAGCGCCGCAAAGGAAGGTGCGTTGAGCGGCATCGAGGTCGGCGAGCACCGCCGCTTTTCTCAAGCTGCGGAGTACACCGACGACGCCGGGGACCAATGGGTTGGAACGGTCGTCGGCCTCCGCTCTCGGCGCTGGGCTCTCGTGGCACAGGTCCCGCGCGCCATCGCGTACGAACCAGTGACTCGGGTCCAGCGCATTGTAACTGGCGCCGTGCTCGGTGCACTGTTCATCGCGGTCATTGCGAGCGTCCTGCTCTCGCGTCAGGTGACGAGCCCGATCGAAGCGCTGAGCAACTTCGCGGCTTCGCTGGCGCAGCGGCGGTTCACCGAGACGGTCGAGATCAAGACCTCCGATGAGCTCGCGGTGCTCGGCCGCGCGATGAACCAGGCGGCGAACGACCTGCAGGCCTCTGAGGTCCGTATTCGCGAAGAGGAGGCCATCCGCGCCGACCTTGGGCGTTATCTCCCCGCCGAGCTCGTCGACAAGGTCGTCAAGCGCGAACAGGACATGGCGTTGGGCGGGTCACGGCGTGAAATTACGGTGTTGTTCGCGGACGTCGTCGCTTTCACGCCCCTCACGCAAAAGCTTGAGCCTGAGGTCACCGTTCAGATCCTCAACGAGCTCTTCACCATCCTGACCGACATCGTTTTTCGACACGATGGTACCGTCGACAAATTCATCGGTGACTGCGTCATGGCCATGTGGGGAGCCCCCAGCGAAGAGCCGGACCACGCGGCGAGGGCCCTCGAGGCCGCGGAGGAGATCGTGTCATGGCTAGAGATCGGGAACGTGAACTGGAAGAAGAAGTACGGCGTGACGATCCAGATCGCGGTGGGGATCAACACCGGGCAGGCGGTGGTGGGGAACATCGGGTCGAAGACTCGGATGGAGTACACGGCGATCGGCGACGCGGTGAACGTGGCAGCCCGCCTGGAGGCAATCGCGAGACCGCAGCAGATCTTACTCACGGAGCAGACGAAGGACGCAGCGGGCGAGGGGTTCTCGTTCACCGAGATCGCGCAGAGGAAGCTCGCGGGACGCGAGACTCCGACGCGCCTCTTCGAGCTCAACCTCTGAAGCGAGGCGGCACGATCGTCTCGCAGTCTGCGGTGCCCCCGGGTGGCCGCGCGCCCCTGACCCAACGAGCACAATCGGGCCCTCAAAAGGCTCCGGTCACCGAGGTGTTTCGTGGCGTCGAGAGCCCCGGAACCCAGGATGCCGGACACGCGCAGTTCACGGACGCTTCCGCAGACGAGGACCTCATCGCGCCGGGCACGGTCGTAGATAGCAAGTTCAAGATCGTGGAGCTGATCGGCCAAGGCGGCATGGGGTCGGTGTACCGCGCCACGCAGTTGAATCTCGGTCGCGAGGTCGCCCTCAAGCTGTTGGCCCCCACGCTCGCCGCCAACGAGCTGGGGCGTCGCCGATTCGAACGAGAGGCTCGCGTCGCAGCTACGCTCACCCATCCCGTCGCGGTCCGCATCTTCGACGTGGGCGCGTCGGGCTCCTTCGTATACATCGCGATGGAGCTGCTCGAGGGGGCACCGCTTCGCGACTTTATGCAGGACGGCGTACCGCTCCCCATGGAGCGATTGCTTGCGATCGCCTCGCCTCTGGTCGACGTGCTCGTCACCGCGCACGCGATTCCCCTCGTTCACCGGGACCTCAAGCCGGAGAACATCTTCCTCGAGCAGGATGGCGAGCGAGAAGCCGTCCGCGTGCTGGACTTCGGCCTTGCGTTCGTCGAGGGCGAAGACAACATGGGGCGCCTCACCAAAGAGGGGCTGGTCGTCGGCACGCCGGCCTACCTCTCTCCCGAGCAAGCCCAGGGAAAAGTGGTCGGGCCTCCCGGCGATGTCTACTCGTTCGGCTGCATGTTGTACGAGATGGCCACCGGATGGCCGCCGTTTCTCGGCAGCTGGATGAACGTGCTCACCCAGCACCTCTACGTCGCCCCCGTCTCCCTTCGAGAGCGGGCGCCCGACGCGGGGATTCCCAGCGACCTCGAGGCGCTGGTGCTCAGCATGCTCGCCAAGCAACCGTTCGAGCGACCCACGATGCAGCGCGTTGAAGAAGAGCTTCTTCGAGTCTCAGGAACACTCTCGGGCGCTCGCCATCGCAGCCGAAACGACCGCATGCTCGGCGAGCGCACCGACCGAATGCTCTCTGTTCCGGCCGCGATGGCCCTCGCGCCGGACGCTTCGCTCCCCAGCGGAATCGAGATCGTCGATGCAGGTTTTGTCGGCGAGCTGACCCACGAGATCGTTGTCGCGCTCGCGAGCAACGGAATCCGCGTGATCCCCATGGAGCCCCACAGCACAGATTCGCCCCAGTGCAGCGTCGTGATCGTCTCCGGCGGCGGGACGGAAGTCCTGGAGCGAACCGTCCGCGAGGGGCACGCCGTCATTGCTATCGCCGACACCTCAGAAGTGGAACGGATCTCGCAGCTCCTGCGACTGGGGGTCGCCGACGTGGTCCCGATCCCCGTCCGCATCGAAGAACTCACGCGTAAGGTTCGCCGCGTCCATTCCAGGCGGCAACGCAAGCGCAAGACCTAAGCCCATGCTCTCCCTCATCGCCCCCGTCGTCTCTATCCTCGCGATCTACGCGCCCGACTCCGATGTCGATCTCTACGACTACACGGTCAAGGAGGGCGAGACGTGTGCCAGCATTTCCAAGCAGGAGTTCGGCGACCGCAAGGCGTACGCGCGCATCCATGAGCACAACCCGGACATGGGCCCCACGCCGCACAGCCTGGTCCCCGGGACGGTACTCAAGCTTCCCCGCGACCAAGCCAAGCCCGCCGCGCACGTGACGGCATCCGAGCGGCAAGTCGAAGCTCGGGCGCCGTCCGACCAGGGCTGGCGTGCTGCGAGCCAAGGCTTCGCGCTGTTTCGTGGATGGCGGGTCTCGACCTTGGAACGAGCCTTCGCCGAGGTCACGTTCCGCGACACGTCCCGCATCTACATGCGGGAGAACACGCTCGTGATCATCTACGGCGACACCGAGGGCGCAACGCGGCGAACCGGAACCACCGCGAAGCTCGACCAAGGTGCGCTGCGAAGCCGCCTTGGCGAGCTTTCCGGCGGCAAGACCCTCGCCGTGGAAACCCCGTCGTCCAGCACACAACTCACCGGAGGGTCGGCCCTGATCACAGTCGATCCCGAGGGAACCTCGCGCGTCGCCAACCACGGGGGCGGCAGCGCCAAAGTAAGCTCGAGCACGGGCGCAAAAGCGGTCAGCGTGCCCGAACGCATGGGGTCCAAGGTTCGCAAAGGCAAGGCCCCCAGTGCACCCAAGCCCCTACCAGCCACGCCCACCTGGGCGGCGGACAACGCAAGCACCTACCTGATCCCCGATGGTGCCTCGGGAACGATGACCGGCGCCTGGGATTCGGTGCCCAAAGCGGAGACCTACCGGGTCGAGGTCGGTCGCATGGCGCAGGGCGGCTTCACCATGAGCTCGGTCCAGATTCCCAAGAGCGCGACGGCGTTCGAGGTGCACGGTCTCCCGCCTGGCGAGTACTTCGCCACGGTCGCCGCCATCGACGACGACGCGTTCGAGGGCCCGCCGTCGCGACTGTATGAGAGCAACGTCGTCACCACGCCGATCCTCGCCCCCACCGGGGACGCGGTCGCGGTACCTCCGGCCGAGGCAGGGAAGCCCATGGCGCCGGTTCGGGTGCTTCCCGGCACTCGTGTCGAGGTGCCCGAAGGCCTAACATGCGGACTCGGGACGGCCACGATGGGCCCCACCGTGATCGCCTCGGGCGCGGGCGTGCAAGCGCTCCGCTGCCAGGACGCGGGCGGCAAAGCCGTCGGTGGGTTCTCGGTCGAGGTGATCGAGATCAAGGTCTCAAGCGCCGGGGACAGCCCAAGCGACGCCTTCGCGGTCCGACGCGGCGTGTCGTCCACGCTCGACCTCGCCCTGTCTTCCCAAGAAGAACTCCCCGCAGAGCTCGCGATCCGGGCCCCCGACGGCTTCGACGTCAGCGCGATGCGAAAGCGCGACGACGGACGCTGGGAGATCGACGTGAGCACCGGCGAGACCGCCAGGTCCCCCTCCACCTTCGGTATCATCATCGCCGGGACCGACGTCCAGCTGGCTGAGTTCCCGGTCACGATTCTTGAGGCCGGTGAACCCGAGCCCGATGCTCCGCCCCCGGAGAAGCAACGGGACCTGCACATGTTCGAAGCCGGCGTGTACGGCGGCTTCATCGCGATGTCGACCAACCACGAGCTGCTCACCACCGAGAGCCCGTTGGCGAACGACCGGGCGATCGCAAGAGTCTCTCCCGACGTTGGCCTTCGGCTCGGCTACTACCCCGTGCGTCAGGTCGGCATCGAGCTCGAAGGAGGGCTCGCCCCGACTCGGCTCCGCGAAGGCAGCGACGTGCTGCTGTTCGAAGGACGGGCGTCACTCATCGCGCAAATGCCCGGCCGCGTGACGCCCTACCTCCTGCTCGGAGGCGGCGTCACCGGCCTCACTTCGGACCCCAGCGTCCTCGGAGACGACACCGATGCAAGCTTCCACTGGGGCGGCGGCGTGAAGTTCTTCGCGACCAAGAACCTTGCGGTTCGCTTGGGTCTGCGCGATGTGGTCCTCAAACGCTCGCAGAACGCCGGCTCCGCCCACTCCCCGCAGCTGTTGCTTGGTATCAGCGGAGTTCTCCGCCGCACGAGCGCCGGCAACCGCAACTAGGACCTCGTGTAGCGCTATGCTGCGGTGGCCATGACGTTGCGGCGACAGACTTGGCTGATGCTGGTGCTCATCGCCGTCTCGATGCCGATGGCGCTCGTCGCCGAGACGTACCTGCGCAAGCTGATGTTCCCGCCAGAGTTCGAGGAGGTCCGCATGTTCCTGCGGCCCAGCCTCGAGGCTCCGGTGTGGAGCCTGCTGAGCCTGGTCGCGCTCACCACCTGGTTGGGCACTCGTGGCCAACAGCGCCGGGTCAATCGGAAGATGGCCGCGCGCCCCCCGGAGCAACAGACCCAACACTTTCGAGACAAACAAGTCCTCGATTCGCTGGTTCTGTTCACCTCGCTCCCCCAGGTCCCGGCCATCCTCGCCATGCTCTGCTTCATGGTCGGAGCCTCGATCGTCCCGGTGCTGGCCAACATCATGGCCTCCACCATCGGTGTCGTCGTGGTCGGCCTGGTCGGCCTGCGCCAGGCACAACGCTCGGGGCTCGGCGAGCCCGGGCCCGAGACGTAAGCCACGTCAGTCGTCTCGGGCGGCGTAGGCCCGAATGACCTGGTAGGCCAGGTCGGCGCTGCTGTTCCCCTCCCCGAGGTCGGCCATCCAGCGATCCACAAACGCCTGCCGCTGCGGAGCCGACGCTCCATTTTCCTCAAGAGCAACCACACCGGCGATCGTTCGTAGCTGCAGGGGCAGCGGGTAGGTCTCGGCCTCCAGAGACCGCAACACCAGGGGCAGCAAGGCCTCCCCGTCGCGGGTTGAGAGCGCCGTCAACAACGCGATCGATTCACGGACGTCAGGGGGTACGTCGTCTCGCAGCATCAGCGTGCCGACGTGCTTCCAAAACGGGGTGTCGTGAATCGGGAGGTACGCGGCAACCTGCGCGTAGATCTCGTAGGTGGCGTGCAACCAGCGCGGCCACGGCTCGGGGTCGCTGTCGATGAGCCGCGTCATCGAGCGCCAGTGGTCCATCGCCGCCGCGGAGAGCGTCCGAGGAACCGGCGCCCCGGGCTCGGTGTAGCGCCGCATCAGGAGCACCGCTTGCTCGCTCTCGTACAGGATGTGCGGGTCCCGGAGATCGCCGATCCCCGAGCTCGGATACGGGCGGCGCGGAACCGAGGCGAGCGTCTCCATGAGCGGAGCCGGCGTCCACCTCAGCTTGTGCAGAAACTCTGCCGACGAACGCAGGAAGCGCTCTCGCTCGGCCCCGGTGTCGAGGATGGGGTGGCTGTCGCGGTTGGGCTGGCGATCGCGAAGGAAGGGATGCAGGAGCTGTCGGTTGGCGACGATCAAGGCGTCGATCTGGCCGATGTCGTGAATGCCCAGCAAGGCGAAGCTCTCTTGCGTTCCGGGCCACGACAGCGGCTCATCCGACAGGGGTCCAATGCGCCCCTTGGGGGAGGAGAGGATCACCCAGTCACGCGAACCGATCCGCACGATGAGGTAGTCCTCGAACTCCTGATCCAGCGCCGCGAGCACGCTGATCAGCAGGTCGTCGGAGAGCTCATAACCCTGCAGCCACTGCGCGAGCACCCCGTCGTCGGCGAGGTAGCGCTTGGTCTCTTGGTAGAACTCGACCGTGAACAAGCTGGATACGCCGCTGACCCAAGGGTTGGTGGGCTCGGAGACGATGAAGTCATACTTGATGCCGGAGCTGGCGAAGAACGCCTTGGCATCGTCGAAGTGAATGTGGCTGCGTTCGTCCTCGTATGCCCGCCGGTTCACCGGTCGAAAGAACTTGGAGCCCTCGACCATCTCCGGTTCGATCTCCACGGTGTCGAGACGCTCAAGGGTTGGAGAGCCCAACACGGTGTGGCAAGTGACGCCGGAACCGAAGCCGATCAAGGCGCCATTTTTGGCGTCGGGCCGGACCATCAACGGGACCAACCCCACCAGGAACTGGTTCGGTTCGTCGCCCGCAATGTCGGGGCCATCGAGCGGATCTCGGTCCTGCGGCCAACGGTTGAGGATGACCGATGCGTCCGGTTTACCGTTGGTGTAGATGATGCGGTATCCCGGGTACTCGACGTTCTCGACCACGGCGACGGTCGCGGTGCGGCCATCGACATAGCTGAGCACCTCGAAGGACTCCGGGAGCGCGGTTCGGCTCTTTCGGAACACGGTCGAAGTCAGGACCATCGGGTCCAGCTTGATCAGGAGCCCGCAGACGGTCACGAGCACCGCTCCAATCGTGGCCGTCCGCAACAGCTTGGGCGTGAGCGCGTTGGCCCTGCCGTGGCGAATCTCTCCGCGGATCAACGCGATGCCCAGCAGCATGTCTGCAAGGGCTCCAATCACGATGAGACCTTGCAGTCGCAGCAGAGGCATCAGCACCAGACCTCCGAGGGTGGCCCCCGTGATCGCGCCCAGGGTGTTCACGCCGTAGATTCGGCCCACGACCGCCTCGGGCTGGCCTCGCCCCAGCATGACGTGGGTGAGCAAGGGCAGCGTCATCCCGGCGCAGAACGTCGCGGGAAGCATGATCAGCAAGCACAGCACGTAGCGAAGGATGTTGAACTGGTACCAGAGGGTGACGGTGCGCTCCGCCGGGCTGAGCAGCCACGCCATCGCCTCCACCGCCACTTCGTACGCCGGCAGCGTCGCCACCGCACATACGCCCATGATGATCTGCACGACCGCGAGGGTGATCTCGGGACGCTTGAACTTGTCCATCCGCTTGCGCACCCAGAAGCCGCCGAGCGCTAGACCAAAAACGAACGCGGACAGCATCACCTCAAACGAGTGGGTCGCGCTTCCCAACACCATCGACAGCAGGCGGATCCACCCGACCTCGTAGAGGAACGACGAGAGCCCGGTCCCGAAGGCCACCGCGAGGTAGAGCAACACCATGTCGCGGGTCTGCGCCGGACTCCCGCTCGGGTCCGGGGTCGCGGCGATGGGTTCGGTCGCGACACGGTCGCGCATCGCGACCACCATGATGCCCAGGTTCAACGCTGCGCCCACCATCAGCGCGCCGGGCAACCCGAGCCAAGGCACCAGGGCGAACCCGCTGAGCAGCGCTCCGAAGGCTGCCCCCAGCGAGTTGGAGAAGTAGAGCACCGCGAGGACCTCGCCGGAGCGCTGCTTCTCCCGCCTGAGAATCCCGACGGACATCAGCGGGAACGTCATGCCCAACAACAGGCAGGGCGGCACGATCAGGAGCGAGGCGATTCCCCACTTGGCGAGCATCACCGCGGACCCTCCGCCCAACGCCGGGAAGAGCGTGTCGTAGGCGAATCGAGACGCGAGCGCGAAGATGTACGGGAACGCGAGCGCGTAGAGCCCGATCAAGCCCTCGATCACGCCGTAGACGAGGATCGGCACGCGCACGCGGGCGAGCAGTCTTCCCGAAAGCAACGCTCCCAAGGACATGCCCCCCATGAACAGGCTGAGAACCAGGATTTGCGCCTCCGCAGCGCTCCCCACCAGCTGCTTGATGTAACGCGACCAAATCGACTCATAGATCAACCCGCTGATCCCGGAGGCGAAGAACAGCACGAACAGCAAGCGCCACGGCTTGGTTGAATCCGTGGAGGCCATGCCCGGCGGACGATAGCGCTCAAAGCGAAGTGCTGGGCGTACTTGTGGCGCCCCGCTAACACCGCAGTCTCCAACGGGTCTCTGGAGCCTGCGCGAGCCGCCACTGGGCTCTCGTGTTCGCAGTTGTAGAACTGGTGCGCTGGCTTGCTATAGTCTCGCGAGGCGGCTTCTCGTGCCGCCTGGGACACCAACATGAAATACGTCACCAAGCACGGGATCGACGACCTCGACCGGGTGAAGACCGTCATCGAGAAGGCCTACGGCTCCTACAAGGAGAGGCTCTCGGAATTCAGCCCGAACCTCACCTGGAAGGACGACCGGCACGCCACCGTGTCCTTCTCGGTGATGAAGAAGTCGCTCAGCACCGATTTCGAGATCACCCCGGAAGAGGTTCGCATCGAAGGCAAGATCCCGCTCATGTTCAAGCTGTTCGAAAGCAAGATCGAGAAGGTCGTCGGCGGCGAAGTCGAGAAGTGGATCGCCAAGGCGCAGAACGGCGAGATCTAGCCGAACGCTCACGCTCACGCTCACGCTCACCAAAGAGGCACCGCTGCGAAAAGCACGGTGCCTTCTTTTCGTTGGGCCCTTCGGCCCGGCAGTCCGCCGAACCCCTCAGCCGGGCTCGGCCACTTTTCCGTCGTGGACCCAGGCCGGTAGGCTCTCGCCAAGCAGCGCCGACCACCCCTCGCGAAAGCTGGCCTCGACGTCCGCGCTGGCTGCCCCATGGCAGTGGTGGTTGAACTGCAGCGCCGTGCCTTCTCCTTGGGCCTCAAGCGCGTAGCTAAACTTGCTGTACCCGGGCCCTGCCATGCCCATGCCGCCTTCGAGCGTGATCTTCTTGCCCGTGCGCATAAACGTGACGGTCGCGTAGAGCTCGCCCTCCCCATCGCCCCAGCGCTCGATGAAGTGTCCGCCGACGCGGGGCTCAAGGGAGATCTCAGAGTCGTTGGGCCCGATGTGGAAACCCCACCAGGACGCAACCTCGTGGGTGATCGCCCGCCAGACTCGCTCCGGCGATGCGTTCAACGTGATGGCTTGCTCGATGTGAAAACTGAAGCTGGGTTGGGTGCTCATGGCGTCTCGCTGTGGTGAGGGGTCAAGGTGAGCCTCGAGCGCGAGGAGTCGCTGCGCCGAGTCTCGAGTCAGTCGCCCCATCCATCGCTGTGCGATGCGCTCGATCGGGACGGCGTTGAGATGGTCGAAGCGCTGTCGGCCCTGTCGACGGACCAGGACCAAGCCCGCGTCTTCGAGCTGCTTGAGATGCTTCATCACCCCAAACCGACTCATGTCGAACTCCGTGCAGAGGGCTCCGGTCGTCCGCGGACCGGCTCGCAGGTGATCGAGCAGCGCCCTGCGTGTCGGGTCGCCGAGCGCCTTCCAGAGCCCATTGTCGTCCACGCCCAACACGTTACCATTTAGTCACATATCCAAATCAGGCCGTCAAGCGCCAACTTCGGGCCAACCGCGGCAAACACCATGGACGGGCTGTGCTCCGACGGCGCGACCGAGTCCACCCCGTGTCTCGACGCGCGAGACCACGCGTTGTACCGTCGTCGTGGGGACATGGCACAGGACGAGGATCGGGCGCTCCTTGAGCAGTGGCGTGCAGGGGACGCGGAGGCTGGCAACGCGCTGTTTCGCCGCCACTTCAGCGCTGTCCGTCGATTCTTCCGCAACAAGGTCTCCCCCGACGAGGTCGAGGACCTCATCCAACGCACGTTCGTGGGGTGCGTGGAAGGTCAGGAGCGCTTTCGCGAAGAGGCCTCGTTCCGCACCTTCCTGTTCGCGATCGCACGCAACCAACTGTTCAAGTTCTTCCGGACTCGCACGTCGCAGCGCGACCGCTTCGATGCGGATCTCGGAGTCTCCTCGGTGGCACAGATGGGTATGAGCCCAAGCTCGATCGTCGCAGCACGGCAAGAACACGAGCTGCTCTTGCGCGGGCTACAGCAGGTCCCCGTCGATGACCAGACCTTGCTTGAGCTGTACTATTGGGAAGGCCTCACGGGCCCTGAAATCGCCGCGGTGCTCGACATCTCCGCGGGCGCCGTCCGGATCCGCCTGCACCGTGCGCGCGGCAAACTCCAAGAAGCGATCGCGAAGCTGACGGCGCCCGGCCAGAGCTTCGACCTCGACGCCGCCGCCGGCACACTTCGCGGACTCTCATCTTGAGAGCGCCGACTTGGCCTCGTGCGCCTCGAGGCTCAGCAACCACTGCCGGACGGTCCAGTCTCGATCGGCGGGCTCTCGAACCGAAGCACGCATGTTGTCGATGATCTCTTGGCGAGACGCCCTGGGGATGGGCCCCGGCGCGGACAGATACGCCTCGATCAGCGCGTCGGTCGTCCGGGGATCCTGCACCCAGATGTTCTGAGCGGCTCCCATGCCGACGATCGCGCTGATGAGCATTGCCCTTCGCGGCACGGTCGGCTCGCTCGGCATCGACGCAAGATGCAGCGTGTACTGACCTCGCATCTGACCCCGCGTGCTGGGCGGGTAGTTCGACATGGCCACATCCAGACGTTTGAGCAGCTCGGCCTCGTCGAGCTCCACCAGCTGCTTGAACTCCTCGGGAAGCTGTTGGACGTACTCGGGGTTGAAGCGGTCTTCGGTCGGCGGCGGTACGTGGAGTCCGAGGTTGGCCGCGGGTTGAAGGGTCTTCGAATCGGGCTGCTGCGTGTCCGTGCGGGTCACGACCGGCTCGGCAGACGTGCGAGCTCGCCATGCGGAGACACCCCAGAACAAGAGCCCGCCCGCGACCGCAAGCCCCAGCCCGCTCGCCAAGAGCACTGGACCCCACGAGGACTTTGCGGGCTGCGGCGCAGCGGCGTAGACCGAGGCACGCAGCGCGTCTGCGAACGCCGACGCGCTGTGCGGACGTGCGCCAGGTTCTTTGGCCAACGCGGACAACACCACGCGCTCGACGGCCGCAGGGACAATGCCGGGCACGACGTCTTGCATGCTGGGCACCGCCGAGTAGACGTGACTGTGCACGTAGCTCATCGGGTTGTCCGAGAGGAACGGCGGGCGGCCGCACAACATCTCGTAGGTCATGAGCCCCAGCGCGTAGATGTCGGTTCGTGCGTCGATCGCCGCGCCGGTGAACTGCTCGGGCGCCATGTAGCGAGGCGTGCCCACCCACCCCTGGGTCTGCGTCGCCGTTCCCGCGTCGAGCTTGGCGATGCCAAAATCCAGCAGCTTGGCCACATCGCCCTCGGGTCCGCGCACCACGATGATGTTGCCGGGCTTGAGGTCGCGATGAATGACGCCCTTCCGGTGGGCTTCGTCGAGACCGCGCGCAATCTGCTGGACCAAACCGAGAACCTGCTCCAACGCGAGCCGACCGTAGGTGGCGAGTTCGGCGTGAAGCGTGCGGCCCTGGAGGAACTCCATCGCCAGGTACAACTCTCCGCTCTCCAGGCGGCCGAAGTTGTAGACGGACACGATGTGCGGGCTGGCAAGCCGGGCTGCGGCCTCAGCTTCGATGTGGAACCGCCGCGCGGCATCGGGATCGGCGCTCACCTCCGCGTGCAACACCTTGATCGCGACCTGGCGATGCATGCCGGGCTGCTCCGCCAAGAACACCGTGCCCATGCCCCCACGGCCGAGCTTGGAGACCACCCGGTACTGGCCCAGGATCTCCTGTCCGATGATCCCGGCCGTGACGGGCCCCATCGACGCCGCACGAGCTCGGGTGCCGTCGAACCGGGGCTCATCACTCACGGTGGAGAGACTGTCTCCGGCCAGCGTGCCCACGTCGCGCTCCGCACTCATCCCGAAGCATCATGACACGCCAGACCCCGGGGGGCTGAGCCTCAAGACGAGGATCAGCGCATCACACGAGGGGGCGTGATAGGTCCAACCGTCCCGGCGGCGGCCCCAAATCACCCGTCCGAGGGCGGAAGCCCGCAAACCGTGTCGGTGTCGAACTCTGCCTCGTAGTCGACGCCGGCGATGTCGAAGCCGCGGGTCTGCCCGTACGCGGACATGAAGCTGTCGTAGAGCCCATCCTCGAAGGCGGAGCCGACGGTTGCGGCCTCATGCCGCGACGCGAGCTCGGTTTGAAACCCCTCCTGCAACTCAACGTCGTCCATGCGCACCAGGCCTTCGTCGTCGGTGGGCAGGCCACCTTCGGCGAAGTGCCCCGCGAACATGCGCTGCATCGACGCCAGCGGGTCCTCGAAACTGTCGCCCATCACGTCGAGCATGTGCGCGAGATAGAACGGTACCCCAGGGATTCCCCCGACGCCTCGGTGACCACGGCGGGTCCCTCGACCGCGAGCGCCTTGCCGCCCACGCGCTCTTGAAGCTGAGCGTTGAGCACCGCGGTCTCGAACTCGAGGTCGGCCTTGGCCAGACCGATGAGGCCATCGCGGTACATCCCCGAGTTGAGCGGGTTGCCGCGGTAGCTGATCGTGTACAGCGTGAAGCCTTCGGCGAGCACGTCCGCAGCCATCAGCACATCGATCCACTGACGAACGATGCCGCCGCCCATCACGAAGATCGTGGAGATGGCCTCTTCGGGGCTCCCCGGCGGAAGCTCCATCCCGACGATTTCCGACCCTTTGCCGCGCTTCTCGTCGCGCCCGGAGAACGTCTTGACGCTGAGGGGTTTGCCCAGCGGCTTGAGGGCGCTGGCGATGATGTTGCCGGTTCGAGGGTCCTTCGCCCGGGGAGCCGCGAGGGCCCAGACCAGGCCGTTGATCTTTCCATCGAAGCGCTCGCGCACGGTCGCGACGACCTCGTCACGAAGCGCTGGGTCGAACGCGTCGCCGATGATCGAGTCCGCCTTCGTGCCGCGTTTCTTCAGCCCGCGCTCAAGCGCCAAGTTGCGATGGAAACCCGGCGAGCCGATCTTCCGGATCTTGTTGTTGCTCTCGGGGGTGGGCTGCGCATCGAGCGAGACGTTGAGGGTGTTCGCACCGTGAGCGCCGCCGAGGACCGCCCGCGCGGCGCTCCCAAACCCGCCCGACCCGCCCACGACCAGCCAGTTTTCCCCAGCTTGCGACCCAGCCTGCGAGGGGGAGGCTCCAACCCGCTCAAGCATCTCGTCGGCCGCCGCTTGGGTACCCACGGGATGGAAGTTGCCCGGGAAGACCACGTTACCCATCGACGGGATAAAGCGGAACTGGAAGGAGGGTATTGCGAGCTTCATCGCTCCGCCCGTGTACCATGGAAGCATGACGGTTCGCAGAGCGGCCTGCGGCTCTCTCGTCGCGCTCTTGCTGGTTCTCGTGGCCGGGTGCGCGGGGACGCAGGACCACGTGCTGTCCTTCGAACCGGGGCAGTACCGGACCCAGGTCCGAGACCTTCGTATCGACGTCGTGGGTGCCCACTACGCAGAGCGTCAACTCACTCTCGAATGCACGGTGCACAACGCCGGCGAGAACACCGTGACCATCGAGCGCGAGGGCGTGCTGCTCGACGATGACGGTCTGGGAATCCCGCCGCTTGACCTCACCGGCCAACCGACGCAGTTCATCATCCCCGCCGGCGAGTCGAGCACGATGGGGTTTGCGTTCGAGGTCGGTGGACTCGAACCCCGCGTGCGCACGCTGGGTCTGTGGGCCATTCGCTCCTCCCGCGCCCCGCTTGCGCCGCTCCGTGTCGAGGTTCCTGGGCTCCGACGCCAGTCCACGTGACACCGATGAGCTTGGACTTCGACACGCTCGAAATCGAGACGCCCAGCGGACCCCGCACTGCCCTGGTCATCACGCCGGTCGAGGACCTCGTGGTCTCGCCGCGGCGCTACCTCCCCAACAGTACGACCCCCTCGGAGGCGGACCAGCTGATCCTCCGCGGAGCTCGTGACGCGAAGGCGGCAGCCGCATCCGTCTGCATTTTCCGCGCGCGAGCTCCGGGCGGCCTCGGCTCGTATCGATTCGCCCCTTCGATGAGCGACAGTCAGGCGGTCGAGACCGCTCAAGCCATGCTCGATGGGCAAATGCAGGTGTATCGGGAGATGCTTCGACTCGGCATCTGCCTGTTCCTACACACCGATCTCGACCCGCTCGCGGTGCACGGGTTTCGGGGTGCGGCCGACATTCGGGTCGCCAAGCTCGAGCCCGAAGCCTCGGGCACGGGGCTCGATGCCAAGCGCGCGCAGCTGGACCTGTGGCTTCTGCGCAACCTGAACTTCTTCTTCACCCTCGGGTTCGAGAAACTGATCGCCACGATCCTCCCCGACAAGCTCACCCTCATGGAGAAGCGCATGGAACGAATCCGGCGGCTGGCCCAGGAGGTCGAGGCTTAGCAGCCTCTTGAGAACGTCGACACGAGGACCCGTTCGGGCCGCGGAGTGCCTCAGGGCAGAGCGCCCTGTCCCTCGCGGAGCACTTCGATCTGGTCATCGAAGAGCCGGAGCACGGTGCTGGGCTCGGGCCACAGCGGGCCGGCATCGATGATCACCGAGACGTTGCGACCGTGGAGTTGCTCGAGGTCTTCGGGCTCCTCGAGGCCCGGCGGGCTCTCCGCCGGGGTGACCGAGCCGGTCAGCAGCGGCTCCTCGAGCAGGTCCACGAGCATCGTGCAGATCGCATAGTTCGGGATTCGCAGGCCGACCTCGTGATTGCGATTCTTCATGCCCCGCGGAATGTCCTGCGTCGCGGGAAGGATCACCGTGTAGGGCCCGGGAAGCAGCCGCCGAATCACGCGGAAGTGCTTGTTGCCCATGTGCCCATAGCGACCGATTTGCGAGAGCTCGTTCACGAGCATGGTCAGGGGCTTGACGTGCTTGTCGTGAATGCCCTTGAGCTTTCGGAGCGACGCGACGGCCTTGCTGCTCGACATGGCGCAGCCGAAGGCATAGCCGGTGTCGGTGGGGTAGATGATGACCTCACCGCGGCGCAGCGCGTCGATCGCAGGGGCGAGCTTGCGCGGGGCAGGGCGTTCGGGATGGATTCGAAGGCGCATGCTTGCTCACTCGTGGTTGGTCTCGGGCTCGGCTTTGAGGGCCGCTGAAGCACGGTACGCCAGAAACCACGCGTAGAGCACGGCGTAGACCTCGACGGCCGAAATGATCGCGTAGATGTCGTAGGGGGTCCGCAAGCGAATCGAGCCGAAGAACAGCCCCGCGATCGCGGTGGAGGTGAAGGTCTGAAACGCGATGAGCGTCATCGAAGGACGGCGCCGAATCCAAGCGATGAACCAGACCATGGCAGCCAACGAAGGCAGCCAGACTACGACCTGGTAGAGATACTTGAAGACTTCGACCGGCCCCAAGAACCACTCTCGCCCCTTCTCTTTTTCGGGCCACTGCTCGCCCACAAACCACAGCAGCGTCATGTTCACCAGCGTGTACCGAGCCTGCTCCAACACGCCGGTCTGCGCGTAGCACTTGCTGCGAGTCTCGCGGTGAATCTCTGGGTCGCCGATGTATCCGACCATGCGAATCGTCTCACCACCGAGGGCCGGACGAAGCCCCAGGATACTGTCATCGGGGATGCGTTTTGCGATCAGTCGATAGCCCGGAAGACTGACGCGGCGCCCGTCTTGGGTGCTCTTGCGCCGCTCGCTCCGTTTCTTGAGAGCCTCGGTATGGAACGCCTGCGTGACGATGTTGTGGCAGCGCGCCGCGGTCAGGTTCATGTTCGCATTCTCGGCAACACCGGGGCCGTACCCTGTGTGCTGCTCGAAGCGCCACATCGAGAACCACAACATCGCGAGGAGCGGAGCCGCGATCGCCGCGAGGTGGAACCACCGCACGTGACGCAGCCGTTTGATGTTCACCAGCCACGCGACGAACACCAGCAGGAAGAACAACGCACACTGCGGGCGCACCGCGAGCGCAATCGCCGAGACGAGGCCGGCCCCGAGGGCTCGCTTGCCGTCTTGCAGTGTGCACAGCAGCCAGTAGGTCGACCACAGCTGGAAGAACAAAAACGGGGTTTCCGACAGGAAGCTGCCCGAGTTGCTCAAGCTGGGCATCCACACCAACGCCGCCACGCCTACGATCTTGGCCAGCAGCGGGGAGCTACAGACACGACACCCGACGAGGTAGGCCAGCGGCACGGTGAGGCCGCCCATGATTCCCCACAACACGGCGCCCGCGACGAGGTTGTCCTTGCCGAACAACCGCAGCGGCACCGCGAGGATGTAGTGCGTGCCCCAAGCCTGCCAGGCGTGGGTGCGGTCGCCCCAAACGAAGCCAACATCGGCCAGCACTTGGGCTCGGTCCACGTATTTCGCCATGTCCGAGAACACGTAGTCCCACGGAGGGTGAATCCAGAGGACCCATGCGAACCGGGTGGCGAGACCCAGAAACAACAAGAGCAACAAGAAGCGAGCGTCTGGCGTGATGCGCGACAGAAATCCGGGTCGTTCCGACGACCCGTTCGGGGCTGTGGCGGTCTCAGGCGACCCGTCAGGCTGCTCGCTCACGGTGCGGGAGGGTAACAGCACGGGGGCCCGGGCGGAAAACAGCGCTCGCTATCGCCTGTCGGTCGTTCCAAGTACGCTCTGGGCATGTCGGGCCAGCTACCGGTGCAGTCCCCCAAGGTCTTCTCCAGCCGCCGTGGGGCGCTCGCACGGGCACTCGGGAATCGGGCGTCGGTCATCTTCGCCGGCGGGTACCGTTCACGAAACTACCCGGCCAACGTCTACCCCTACCGAGCCGACTCCCACTTCTTATACTTGGTCGGTGCAGCCATCCCCAGCGCCGCGCTGGTCGTGCGCCCCGACCGGAGCGAGCTGTTCGTGATCCCGAGCGACGCCGACGATGCCCTGTGGCACGGGGCGTCGCCCTCGCTCGCGGCGATCCGAACCGCGACGGGCGTCGACGCCGTGCGCCCTCTGAGCGAACTCGCCGATGCCATCCAAGAGCTGGGCGAGGCAGGCACCCTCCCCTCCGCCGATCCGCAGACCCGGGCCAAGCAGTGCGCGCTGCTCGGTCGCACCTGGGACCCCACCCGCTGGCCCGCCCTCGACACCCTCAGCGCGCCCGACCTGGAGCTCGCCGATGCGATGATCGCCCTTCGGCTTTGCCACGACGCCGGCGCGATCGAGATGATCCGATCGGCCGTCGCGGCCACGACCGCTGCCCACCGTGCCGGCATGGCGATCACCAAGCCGGGCTTGCTCGAGCACGACATTCGAGCCGCGATGGAGCGCGAGCTGCTCGCCCGCGGCTGCGAGCCGGCCTACGGCAGCATCGTCACGGTGCACGGCGAGGTGCTGCACAACACCGAATATCATCACCGCCTGGGGCCCTCGGACCTGCTGCTCGCCGACCTCGGGGGAGAACACCAAGGTTGGGCGAGCGATGTCACCCGCACCTGGCCGGTCCGCGGCAAGTTCAGCCCGACCCAGCGAGCGCTCTACGACATCGTGCTCCAGGCTGAGAAGGAGGCGTGCGCCCTGGTCAAACCCGGCGCCCGCTACCGCGACATCCACCTGCACGCGAGCCTCGTGCTGACCCGTGGCCTGGTCGATGAGGGCATCCTCAAGGGGGATCCCGAGGGCCTCGTCGAACGCGGCGCACATGCGCTGCTGTTCCCGCACGGGGTTGGACACATCCTCGGCCTCGACGTGCACGACATGGAGGACCTCGGGGACCGGGCCGGATACGCACAGGGTCGCACCCGCAGCGCGCAGTTTGGCCTGGGCTTCTTGCGACTCGATCGGGACCTGGAACCCGGGATGGTGGTCACGATCGAGCCCGGCATCTACCTGGTCCCCGCCATCCTCGACAATGAGGACATCGCGGGTCCGTTCGTGGCCGATGGCACCCTGAACAAAGAGGCGCTAGCCCGGTTCGCGGACGTCAGAGGCATCCGCATCGAGGACGACGTCCTGTGTACGGACGCACAACCCGAGATCCTCACGGCCGCCATCCCAAAAGAGATCGCCGATGTCGAGGCCGCGGTCGGCACCGCCGCTTCGTAGCGCTGGCCCCTCGTGTTAGGGTTCACCCCGGTTCTCCGTCATGCGCCTCCGCGTCGCCGCCTCCCACCTCGCTGTGCCTGCTCTGCCTGCAGCCGGCCTCGCCCTGTGTGCCGCCGGGCTCCTCACCGCTTGCACGAGCGACCTCGACGCTCCGGATGCTTACTCCGAGCCCTCGATCTCCGCGGGCAACGAAACCGCCGGCGAACTCGGGATCGACTGTGACGCGTTCCCGACGGGCGCGGTCGGTGCCGAGTACGACCACACGCCGGAGCTCAGCGCGATGGATGACGGCTCCCGCAGCTGGATCGCCGAGACCCTCCCCGAAGGCCTCGAGATCGACGAGCGCTCTGGCCGCATCACGGGCACACCCACCACCGCGGGCACGACCTCGGTCGACTTCACCGTCACGGACAGCCTCGGCATGGCGGCGACGACCTGCGACCTCGTCATCAATGAAGGACTCGACGTGGACCAGGCGCTGGTTCTCGATGAGGTCCCGTACTGCGTGCGGCCCGGTGGGCAAACCCTGCTCGACCTCGTCGTGGACGGCACCGGAGATGGCACCCCCATCACGTGCACCAGCGACGGCGGAACCGGCAACGGAACCCGCCCAGCCGGCATCTCGGTCAACGCGCAGACGTGCGCCGTCGAGGGTTCACTCACCGAGGACCGCTTCGGCACCTGGGTCTTCATCGTTCGGGGGGTTCAATCCGGCGCCGAGGTGTTCGTCCCGTACTGCGTGACCAACGACGAGCCGAGCGGCTACGACGTGTCGGTCGATCACTCGGGCCTCGGCGACAGTGGCGTCGACAGCACGCTGGTCCCGGTCTTCCGCACCTTTAACCCAGACGCCGCGCTGGCGCTGGGCGAAGACGGCGATCCGCTGTTCACGATCACCTCGCCCGGCGACTGTGGCACCAACGCCTGTTTCTTCGGCTTCTCCTTCGGCATCAACGCTTCGCCGTTCGACGCCGAGACCTTCAGCATCACGAACTCCGCGATCCTGACCGACGGCGGCGGACCGCAAGGCTTCACGCACGGCCTCACCATTGCCGGACCCCAGGTGGACGAGGCCTTCCGCGACCGCCCGTGGACGGTCAATATCGCCCTGGACTACTGCCTGTCCGACACCGACGGCCCCTGCGACGGCGGGGAAAACGTCCGCGCCAATGGTGACGGCGGCATCGAGTTCAGCATTCTGATGGTGCCGGAGCCGGAGTAAGACCCGTGGCGGCCGCTACCAACCTGCGCGAGCAAAAGGTCGCGCGCTTGGTCGAGCGCGAGGTCGGCCCCGTCTGGAACGAGCGCTTCGCCCGACTCCTGTGGCGCCACCTCCCGCCCTTGCGCGAGGGCATGGTGCTCGACATCCACAGCGGGGTCGGAAACACGATCGAACAGCTGCTCACCCGTTTGCCCGCCAGCGTACGGGTGCTGGGGCTTGAGCCGCAGGAGGCCATGCGGGCGCTCGCCAAGAGCAAGATCGCGCCCGAGTGGAAGACGCGAGTCTACCTCAAGGCCGAGGACGCATCTTCGGTCGCCGACATGGGCGACTCGCTCTACGATCTGGTGGTCGCAAACCTGGTGCTGCGCGAGGCCCACGACCTGGGCGATGCCCTCGACGGATTGCTGCGGGTCACCAAACCCGGCGGCACCTTGATGGCCACCCTGCCGATGTACGGAACGTGGTCCGAAGCCGAAGATCTCCTGCGCGAGGTCCTGCGCGATGAAGGCCTCGACCAGGCGCAGAACCGTCTGCGAAGGATGGCCAACCTGCGCCCGACCGGCCCCGCCATCGCGCAGGCCCTGGAGCGGCTCCAGATCACGCCCGCACACTACGTCGTTGAGCAGGAGCGATTCTCGCTGCTGTTCGGCTCCGGACGCGAGTTTCTCTTCTCACCCCTGGTCGAGCTGGGTCCGCTGCGGCTGTGGAAAGCCGTTGTCGCCAGTGATGGCGATCCGCAGCAAGCTTTCTTCCGGTTCAAGGAGGCGATCGACGCCTACTGCGCCTCGGGCCTGTTCACGGTGAGCGCGGTCGCAGGCGCCATCATCATTCAGCGGCCGATGGAGGGCGAGGACCCGCGGGTCCTTCCCGGCGCCCGCTACTGGCGGAGGTTTCCGGCCCTGGACAACCTGTGGTCGCAAGCCGAGGCCGGCTCGTTGCCCGAGGACGCAGCCGGGCCAGGGCTCGAGGTCGACCTCGACGTCGACCTCGACGCCGACCTCGATGCTGGTGGCAGCGCAACCGCGCAGGTCAGTGCGCCCCATGCTTGGGACGAAAACCCCGCAGGCCCTCAGCCCGTCGTCGACGCGCTCGAAGCTGCCGAAGACGACGCGATCCGGGCGCTGCTTGAGAGCCCATCCCCACAGCGGAGCACCGAGAACAACCTCGATGCCCTGCTCGACCAGGTGCTGGAGTTCGACTCCAACCGGGTGACGTCCACCGACAACGTCGAGGAGCTCGACGACGCAGAAGTCGAGTTGGTCCACGTCGACGGGCACCGGCCCGGCGAGACCCTCAAGCGGATCAGGGCCCTGCTGCCGCCTCCTCCGCGGATGCCTCCGCCGCCTCCCCCGGGCAGCGGCTGGAAAAAGTGACCGTGAAGTCGTCCGCCCCCCTGTTGCTTGTGCTCCTGTGCAGCGGCTGCTCCAAAGCTGAGACGCCCACCCCTGCGGCTCCGCGGCGGGGCACCGCGGCGACGTCCGGGCCCCAGCCCGCCCCCTCCGTCAACGAGCCGGCCCAGGGAACGCCCCCGGTCCGGCGAGACGGCACGATGTTCGGCACGTCCGAACTCATGGGCACCACCGTCTCCCTCAACGTGTTCGTGGGCCCGGACGGCGATGCCACAAAAGCCGGCGTCGCCATGCAAGACGCGCTCGCCGAGATGGATCGCATCGAAGGGCTGATGAGCGAATGGAAGCCCACCACGGAGCTCTCTCGCCTCAACCAGGCCGCGGGCGGCGGGGCCATGCTCATCTCCAAGGAGCTGTTCGAGGTTCTCGAACTCTCCAAGCGCATTCACAGCGAAACCGGCGGTACGTTCGACGTCACCTTTCACGGAGTCGGCCACCTGTGGAGCTTCAAGGCCGGCTCCACGCCTCCGAGCGCCGCGCAGATCGAGGCGGCGCTTCCGTGGGTCGACGGCGCCGCGATCGAGCTCGATGCGGAGACCCGCACGGCCCGGCTTCCCACCGCCGGCATGAAGATCGGACTCGGCGCCATCGCCAAGGGCTACGCGGTGGACCGCGCGTCGGCACTGCTTCGTGAGCGCGGCTTCCCCGACCACGTCGTCGAAGCCGGCGGCGACACGTACGCAGCCGGCGACAAGGCGGGCGCCCCCTGGCGGGTCGGCGTCAAAGACCCCGAAACCTCCGGCTCATTGGGTGTGCTCTCCATCAAGGAACGGGCCGTGGTGACATCGGGTGACTACATGCGCTTCTTCGAGCACGAGGGTCGGCGCTATGCGCACATCCTCGACCCCACGACCGGCTGGCCCATCGAACAAGCCAAGAGCCCCAAAAGCGTCACCTTGCTCGCCAAGGACGCTGCGCAGGCCGACGCATACTGTACGGCTGTCACCGTCATGGGCGTAGAAGCCGGGATGGCGTTCGTAGAATCGCGACCGGACCTCGACGCGGTGATCATCGAGCGAGACGGCACGGTACGCTTTTCGTCTGGGCTCGCCGGCGTGTACGAAGCGCTCCCGCCGGCCCAACCAGAGCCCTAACGTACGGCGCATTTTTGAAACCCGCGGCGCCGGTCCCTACAATTCCCAGGTGTTGCTTCCTTAGTTTTCCATGCCTGCTCGACCCTCGACCCAACCGGCCGTGTCCGACGCGACCGACCCCAGCCAGTCGGTCCTCGGTCGAGCCCCGACCCAGATCGCCCGTGGTGCAGTTCCGCCGCCCGTTGCGACCGGGCCAACCCAACCATTTGGACCGCCGCGCCACGAGGACGCCGCAACGTTCACGCGTGAGAATCGGCTGGGCACCTACGTGCGCGGCGGCGACAACCTGCAGACGCCGGGCAGCGACGCCAAGCTCCGGCTGACCACCGGCAAGACCATTCCCGGGACGCGCTACAAGATCATCCGATGGCTCGGCGAAGGCGGGATGGGCGTCGTCTACGAGGCTGAACATGTCGACATCGAACGACGCGTCGCCCTGAAAATCCTTCGCTTCGACCTGAGCCAGCAGGCGCACATGGTCAAGGTCTTCAAGGACGAGGCCAAAGCCGCAGGCCGGCTCGGATCCCAGTACCTCGTCGACCTCTACGACTTCGGCGAGCTCTCCGACGGGCGGCTGTTCTTCGTGATGGAGCTGCTCGACGGGCACGACCTGGTCCCACCCGATGAGCTTTACAGCATGGATCCGGGGACCTTCATCCCCATCATGCGACAGACCTGCAAGGGCTTGGGCGTCGCGCACCGAGCCGGTGTCGTTCACCGCGACATCAAGCCCGAGAACGTCCTCACCACCACAGCACCCGACGGCCGCGAACAGATCAAGATCGTCGACTTCGGGATCTCGTCGATGCTGGCGGCGAGCGCTCAGGGAGGCACCGGCCTCGCAGGCACGCCGCACTACATGGCGCCCGAGTTGATCCTCGGACAGCCGTTCGATGGCCGACTCGACATCTATGCGCTCGGATGCATGGCGTACGAGTTTCTCGTCGGCCGGACACCGTTCGACGCCAAAACCGTCGAAGCCCTGCTCGAGATGCAGGTCAACGAGCTCCCTGTGTCTCCACGCCGAGCGCGGCCGGACGCGGAGATTCACCCGGCGATCGACGCGCTGATCATGCGCTGCCTCGCCAAGGATCCGGCCCAGCGTTTCGTCGACACGGCGCACCTCGAAGCCGCCCTGTGCGAAGCCCAAATCGCCGCGGGGATTCAGACCGACTGGGACGACCTTCCACTGCCCGAGCTCCCGTCTGATCCCGAGCGCGTGGCAGCGATCGCGGCTCGAATGCCGTCGATTCATCAGGGCGGTCGCAAGGCCCGCAGCTGGTTGTGGCCCGTCTTCGCCGGTCTCAGCACGCTCGCCGCTTCGGGGCTGGGGCTCTTCCTGTGGATGAACGGCGGCCCGACCAAGGACGAGGTCGACGACGTCGAACGACTCACGACCGAGGCGCGCGCAGAAGCGTCTCGCACTCACTGGGTCGTCCCACCCGAAGAGGACCCGGAAGCGAGCGCGTACGTGAAGGTCCTCGCCCTTGAGGCGCTTGAGGGAAGCGCGGAAGACCTCGGCGACGAGCGCGGGCAGGTCCTGCGAAAGGAGTTCTCCGCAACACTCACCAAGTACGCTGACGAACTCTACGACAACGGCGCCCAGGGCCCGGCCCGCCAGTACTACTTCTACGCCCTCGTTTTCGACGAGACCAACAAGTCCGCCTTTGAGCGCTCCATGACCACTCCGGTCGCGCTGGGCATGTACATCGACCAAGCCAAGCAGGGCGTCTTCACCAACGCCGACCGAGCCATGTCCGCAGTGGCGGCGGCCGAGGTCGAGCAGGACCCAGAGAAGAAGGAAGCCAAGCTCGCCGAGGTTGTGGCGATGATGGACAAGTCGCAGGACGACCCATCCATGATCATGGTGAGCGAAGGGGTGGGTCGCAAAGCGATGGCGAGTACGACCCGGCGCGGGGCCTCGGACAACGAGCTCGACCCGCTTGTCGCAGCCGTCGTCAAAGACCCCCCACCCCTCGCTGACCCGAGCGACTTCGAGCTGAGCGAGCCGGAGCCCGAGGTCCCTGCTGAGGCCACGACCGAAACCGGGCCCCGCGCCAAGAAGACGCGCCGCACCCAAACCGCAGACCCCACCGAGCTGCTTGGCCAGGCCGAACGCGACCCCGATCAAGCCGCCGCCTTGGCCGAGGAGGGCATGACGGCACTTCACGCGGGCCAGCGCTCCAAAGCGGCGTCCTTGTTCAACCAGGCGATCTCATTCGACCGCATGAACGCGAAGGCTCTCATGGGCCTCAGCGACGTCTACTTCGACACCGGCAAGAGTCAGAAGGCGCTCGAATACGCCGAACGAGCGGTCCGGGCCTCGCCCTCCAACGAGAGCTATCGCCTCAAGCTGGGCGACGCGTACTTCAAGGTGCTGCGATACCGCGATGCGCTCGAGCAGTACGAGAAGGCGAAGGCCAAAGGCTCCACGCGAGCTCAGGCGCGGATCGAGAAGGTCCTCGCCAAGACGGGTGGCTAAAAGCGGCCCTGCAGCGTCAGGTTGCCCCAGCCCAGGCCCACCCGCGGTCGTCGGTCGCGGCGGCGTGCAGTCTTTGCGTCGAGCGCACCGCCGGTGCTGTCACGCTTGGTTCGCTTGCTGCGACGACTGCTGAGCAGGATGGCGATGCCCAGGGTTGTGAGCGCGCCCCCTGCGATGCCCAACCCGAGCGCGTGCCACTCGGTGTTCCAGACGAACTTGCAGTTGCCGCGCTCGTCTTCATCTTCGAAGCAATTGTTCTTCGTGTCGCCGCCCAGCTTGTACTCGCGCTCGGTCGCACCGAACACCGCGAACGTCGTCGCGGCGCCCAGGGCCGCCACGCCTGCGCCGAGCGAGACCCAGCCCCACGGGCGAGACGGGAGTCGACTGGGCACCTTCTCAAGCTCGAAGCTCAGGCTCTCCGCGACACCGTCGACGAACTCCACCTCCCGCTCGATCCCGATGAAGCCCTCCTTGCTGACCCGCACGACCCCCTTTCCGGGGATGACTGGGCGCTCCATCGGTGTGACGCCGATGATCTCGCCGTCGAGCCGAACCTCGGCCCCGTCGGGGTCTGAGACGATCGAAAGCGTGCTTGGGCCTTTGGCGAGGGCATCAAGCTTCGTTCGAAGCGTCGCGGCCGCGGTCTCCATGAGAGCGCCGGCATCCGCAATCCCGCAGATCTCGCAGGACTCATCCGTCGTGGCCAACGAGTCGCCTGTGCGACCGTCGTAGAGTTCGACCGCGACGGTGTAATCTCGATCCACCACCGTGACCCGGGCTCGCAAGACATGCGTGGCGTTGGTGGCACTGGCCGTGGACGCGTAACACTTGGCCTTCGCACACCCCTCGGCTTTGGGCGATGCGCTCACAACCTCGGCCGGGCCGACCACACCAAAAGCGCCGCGCTGAAGTCCGGAGACCAGTTCTTCGGTCAGCCTCTCTCGGTCCGCTGGGCTGAGCTCGCCCTCGACTTGCAGAGGCAAGACCGCGACGGTGGCCGCCCGCTCGGAGGATCCTGGCACCAAAGCGGCAGCCGCGTTTGCGATGGGAACCGGAAGCCCCAGACCCCATAGACAAGCAGCGACCCAAAACGCGGTACAGCGTTTCCACACAGCGCTCATTCGCGCAGCCTACCACCGCTTGACCGCTTCGGGCGGTGTCGGGGAGGCTGGGGAGTGCCACGCCTCGCCGCTCTTCTCGTCGGCACTCTTGCACTCGGAGCGTGCGACGAGACCCCTGCGCCCGCCCCACCCCCAGCGCCTGTCGCGAAACCAAGTGGGTTCCAGTTCGAACCGACGCTTGGCGCCCATCGACCACAAGGCTCCGCGATGGTGCTCATCGCCGAGGTCGGAAACCCGGCCACCGGAGCCCTCTCCCTGGTCCTCGCCCACCACGATGGCAAGTCGCTGTCGCTGGCCGCGTGGCGCTTTGCCTCAGACGGAGAGGACGAAACGCTCGCGCCCACGGGTCCTCCGACGCCACTGTTGGCGCTGCGCCCCGGCGAGCACAGCGACCAAGACGCCCTCGAGGAACTCGTCCGGAGCCGCGCCGCAGGCCACACCGTCGGCGGACGGCCGCAGGGCGTCGCGGCCACAGATGCCCGCGCTGCACTCGAGACACTGCACGCTCAAGCCGTGGCCGCACTCGAGCCCAACACATCGCCCGACGAGCAGACGCGAGCCCTCGCTGGGTTCACGCGGGGGCTCGACGACGCCCTGCTGTTCAGCCGCACCGGAGTGTCCCGGGCGCTCGAGACACTCGCGATGGACGCAGCCCCTTCGAGCGCCGAGGGCTCCGAGCGCCGCGCCTCGGTCCGGTGGGGTGAAACGACGGTGTCGATGCTGCGCAAGGGCGACGGCTGGGTCATCGACGCCCTGCGCTAGCGCTAGCGCTAGCCCTAGCCCGCTATGGCTGCTGCTTCGCCGGTTTTCCGACCTGTCCCTGACGCTGGTACAGCTCGACCCACCGCTCGTGTTCGGCCACCGATTTGCTGAACTCGTGGGTGCCATCGTTGCGCGCGACGAAGTACAGGAAGCGCGACTTCTTGGGCGCGAGTACAGCCTCTAGGGCGGCCTTCCCCGGGTTGGAGATCGGACCCGGTGGAAGCCCCTCGTTGGCGTAGGTGCTGTAGGGGTTGTCCTTGTCGTCGAGGTGGATCCGCCGGATGCGTCCCTCGAACTTCTGACAAGCCGCCGACTTCTCGGCAGGCACCGTGCAGCCGTAGATGATCGTCGGGTCGGTCTGCAGCAGCTTGGGCTTGAAGCTGGCGAAGGTCATTCGGTTGAGGAAGACCCCGGCGATCAGCGGACGCTCGTGCTTGGCCCCGGTCTCTTTCTCGACGATGGATGCAAGCGTTACGATCTGCTCTGGCCCCCATCCCAAGCTCTGTTCGAGGCTGGCAATCGCGTCCCGATGCGTACGCGCCAAGCCTTCGAACACCTGCTGATGGCGCTTGACCATCTTGGTGACAACCTCGGTCGGAGTCGCCTTGGCGGAGAACTTGTAGGTGTCAGGGAAGAGATACCCCTCCGCGGTCTCGCCCGTAATCCCGAGCGAGTCGAGCAGCGCCCGGTCCCGCATCGCGACTTCGAACTCGTCCGGGGTGGCCAAGCCCGAGTCTGCGAGAATCTGCGCAACGTCGAGGAGGTTCTTGCCCTCTGGAACGGTGACCCGGACCTCGGCGACCTGCTGCTTGCGCTGAAGCTCCTCGAGGATCTCTTCGGGGGTCATGTCCCCACGGAACAGGTGCGTCCCGGCGGTGGTCTTGCGTGCCGCCCCCTTGTGCAGCACGTAGACCTTAAACGCGTTCGCATCTCCGGATGCGAGCACGCCATGCTCGACGAGCAGGTCCAGCACCTGCGGGAACGATGCGCCGCTCGGCACCTCCAGCTCGATGGTCTTCGCGTCCCCACCCAGCGCCTGGCTCGGATACTCAAGCAAGCGCTCGTAGGCACCATGCGCAGCCCAAGCCGCACCGCCGAGGCACAACAACACTACGGCAAACGCCCACCGCTGAGGCCGGGCCGAGCCCTTGGGCTTCCACCACGGTCGCTTTTGACGACGACTGGACTTGGTCTTGGATCGTGCAGCACTCACCGATTTGCCTCCCGCTTGTTGCGTTGTCCGTCGAGCCAGCCCTGCAGGATCACCTGAGCAGCAACGGCGTCGATCTTTGACTTGCGGTGTGCCCGGGAGACGTCGGCCTCGAGCAGGGTGCGCTCGGCCGCCGCGGTGCTGAACCGCTCATCCCACAAGTGGATCTCGGCGTCGACGCTCTGGTCCGCAAGCTCAACCTCGAGCACCTCGATGAACTTGTGCACCGCCCGGGCGCGGCGTCCGACCCGTCCGTCCAGCTCCAGCGGGAGTCCGAGCACGATCGCCTTCACAGCTTCCGCCTGAACCTGACGTACAATCTCCCGGGCATCTTCCACGTGGCCCTTACGCCGCCACACATCGAAGGCCATCGCGATCAGGCCTCCCTCTTCGCCAAAGGCCCGGCCGATGGTCTTGGAACCGACGTCGAGGCCCAGGGACCGCATTTCTGCGTTCTTACCACGCTCGCAGATCCAGTGCCTGGAACCGGTCGAGGCTTGCCGTGTGAGCCCGTATTTGCCAGTGTTTCCGGGTTGGAGCCCGCCGCGCCCCTGACCGACGAGCCCTTCGAGCCTGGGCCGGAGATCGGCAGCGGGGCGATTGCGACGGTTCGCGAGATCACGGGTGCGCGGACGGGTACCCGGCTCGCTGCCAAGGTGCTGCATGCGCGGCACGAACGCGATCCCGGGGCCCGAGCACGGTTTGCGCGGGAGGCAGAGCTGGCGTCGGGTCTTGTGCATCCCAACATCGTCCGGGTGTTCGGGGTTCGGGAGGTCCAGCAGCGAACGGCTCTGGTGATGGAGCTGGTGCAGGGCCCGACGCTCGCCGCGCGCCTGGCCGAGCTGCAGACACTGAGCTTCGACGCGCTGGTGCCGATCGCCTGCGACATCGCCCGCGGGCTCGCGCACGCCCACTCCCGCGGCGTCATCCACCGCGACCTCAAGCCGGCCAACGTGTTGTTGACGCAGGACGAGGTGGCGAAGATCGCCGACTTCGGAATGGCGCGGGCCGCATCCTTTGCCTCCGCCGATCGACGTGCGCTCACCGTCTTGGGCACGCCGCCGTACATGGCACCGGAGTGCCTCGACCCGCTCGCGGTAGACCCCCGGACCGACCTCTATGCGCTGGGCTGCATCATCTTCGAGCTCGCTACGGGCGCGCCGCCCTACGGCGGGAGCACCCCCTATGCCGTGCTCGAGGCGCATCGGACCCAGGACGTGCCCTCGCTTCCGGACGCCTACGGTCCCGAACTCGGCGGACTCGTTCGTCGCCTCCTCGCGAAAGCACCCGGCGAACGCCCGCAGGCAGCGACCACCGTGGTGGAAGCCCTCGAACGCCTGCAGAGACCCGGAACCGCGATCGCCCCGGTTCAGGGTGCGTGGGTCGAAGACGCGGGTGACACCGCCGACGGTTGTTGCGCCCGCTGCGGTGCGGAGGTGCTCGCCGAGCTCCGGGTCTGCTTCCGGTGCGGCATGGTGCAGCTCTTCGTCGAACCCGGCCCCTGCTCCGTGTTTGTCGTCGGACCCGGCAAGCTCACGCACAAGTTCTCGACCGAACTCCGCGACAAGCTCGTCCGCTGGGTCCGGGCCAATGCCGCGGCGGGCCTCGACCCCGCTGAGCTCGAACGGCGGATCCCCAGGCTGGCCTTCCCGCTCGCCGTGGGACTGAGTTCGACGAGTGCGCAAACCCTGCTCGACGCCATGCGACACCTGGGTATCCAGGCGGAGTCCGTCCACGGAGGCGCCTCGGTTCACGCTGGCTCCCAGCGAGCCGCTCATGCGCTGCTCAAGCGGGGCATGACCGTCGTGGCCGCCATCATGGCGATGCCCTCGATCCTCAGCGTGTTCTTCACACCGATCACGATCGCCGGGATCTTGCTGGCGTTTCCGGTCGTCTTGCTGCTCTCGCGCCGCTCTGCGTTCCGTCCCGCGCTGCGCGTGAGTCGAAGCACCGAGCATCGAGCCCTTCCCACCGCGATGCAGCAGCGGCTCGACGCCCTCTACGAGGTTGTCCCAAAGCTCGAGGAAGCCCGGCATCGTGAAGCCCTGCGTGCCGTCGTTCACCGGACGCTCGACCTCACCCGTACGCTGCCTCAGGCAGAGCAAGCCGAGGTGAGTGACGAGATGGCCCACGCACTCAACCTCGCTGCCGTTGCCGCCCGGCGCATGGACGAGCTCGATGCCCTGATGTCGCGCGACGACTTCGACCCCGCGCATCCCGAGCATCGAAACAGCATGCATGAGCGCGACCTCTGGTCGGCCCGCCTGCTCGACCTCACCGCGACCCTCGACGCTCTCGCGGCTCGCCGGGCCTGTGCCTCACACCGACGCGACCAAGCGTCAGAGGCCGATACGCTCGCGTCGCTGCGCGCCACGGTCGAGTCGCTCGAGGAGGTTCAGTCTCTGTGACGCTGAGCTTTCTCCCCACGCCCCATGAGGTTCTGCAGGGTCCGGTCGATGTCGGCACCGAGCAGCGATGGATCGTCCGTCTCGACGATGGGCGCAGCGCCTTGGTCGCCCAACTCGCGCCAGACCTCGCGCGGGACGACTCCATTCGCCGACGATACGTTCGCGACCAAGAGCGGGTGACGGGGTTGAAAGCCCACGCCGTCGTCGAAACGCTCGCCCTGGGCCCGCAACCCGACCCGCGAGATCCGGGGGGAGCGTCGCCGTGGCGCATGCGTTCGGTCCCTGATGCCGAAGGTCTCGCCGAGATCTTGGCCCGCGCCCCACTCGGGCTCGAGGAGTTCACCGCGTTGTTCTCGGGCCTGGCAGACGCGGTCCATGGCGTCCACCAAGCCGGTGCAGTCCTGCGAGATCTGAGACCCGAACAGGTGCTGCGTACTCGCACCGGTGCCGTCGTCCTGTGCGACATTGGGCTGGCCCGGGTCGACGTCCTCTCCAGTCACACGGCATCGAGCCTCCTGCTCCAGGGCAGCCCGTACGCGGCGCCCGAGCAGCTCTTCAAGACCACGCTCGACCAGCGCAGCGACCTGTACAGCATCGGCGCGCTGATGTGGCATGCCCTCACCGGGTCCATTCCATTCAACGATGGCCCCGCGTTGCTGCGAGAGCGCACACCGCTTCCGGAGCTGCGGGCGCTCCGAGCAGACGCTCCCCCCGCGCTCGCCGAGCTTGTGCCCCGGCTCCTGCGCGAACACCCCGAAGACCGCCCCCCCAGCGCGTCGGACATCACGTGGGTCCTTCGCGGAGGGTCGGCCCTCGCCCTCGCCGACGGCACCACGAACTGCCAGCACTGCCAGGCCTCACTCCGCGTCGGCCAGCGCCTATGCCTCTCTTGCGGGCGCCTCGCGGTGCGTTTCATTCACGTACCGGTCGCGCAACATGGCTGGGCGCTGGAGCTTCGTGCCCTCACCGAGGACGCCATCCCCCTCAAGTGGCTGCAGCGTTTTCTCGTCGACGTTTCGCGCCACCCGATGCGGCCGCCCGAGTTCATCATCGGGAGCGTCCATCTGTACGACGACGATGAGAAGCTCGGCCGCATCCGACTTCCGACCCGGCTGTACTCCGACCTCGAGGGCGACACCGCCCTGGCGCTCCAAGACAAGATGCGCGAGCAAGGCCTCAAGGTCGCGCTCGTGGCTCCTGGCGCGTCACGGCGCAACGGACTGCAGTTTCTGGGGGTGACCGTCGTCCTCGCGAGCGTCTTCGCGACGCTCCTGCAGTTCGTGTCCACGCCGATCTGGGGGTCGGCGCTCGTCGTGTTCATCGCGGCCTCCGTGGGGATGTTGATTCGGTTCAGCAACAGCGCCGTAGAGAAACGAGCGCCGGGGACGTTTCGGCTCCGGGACGCGCCCGTGGCACTCCCGGCATCGGATCCGTTCGTGGCCCGTCTCTCCACGCGGCTCCGAGACTCCCTCCCCGCCGACGTCCGTGCTGTCGTGGCGGACCTCGCGTTGATGGTCCAACGGTTGGTCGATCATCGAGCCTCCCTGCTCGGGACAAACGCGGACGAACTCGACGTCGTCACCGCTCCGGTCGAGTCGCTGGTCAGCGCCGTCGAACGCTCCGCAGACCGGCTCGCGACCATCTCCAACGAGCTCTCATCGCTCGACGAGGGCGCGATGGTGAGAGCGCTCGCCGCATCCGAGGCCCGCAAAGACCCGCCCTCAAACCGCGAGTCCATCCTTGAAGGCCTGGACCGACTGCGGGCCCTCGAGGACCAACGAGCCGGCCTCTTTCACCGCCTGCTTGAGACGCAAGCGCTCCTGCATCGCACCATCGCACTGGGCCTTGCGGTGCAAGATCCTGCAGCGCAGCACGAGCGCGACATGCAGCGTGCTCTGGCTACCCTCGGGACCGACTGATCTCCGCTGCAGCCGCGCACAACAACGCGGGATCCGGTCGCAGCGCGTATTCTGCTGTCACGGCGATCGCGAGTTTGACCGCATGCTCGCCTCCCGAACGCGCCGCGTCGAGGGGGAGCGTTTTCACGTCCGGCAGCGACTCCGGGGGCGTCCACGCCAGCCACGCTTTCGAACCACCGTGGGCGGTGTGCAGCGCCGCAACGCAGTGAAAGACCGCATGCCGAACCGCAAGTTCGGTCGACGCATCCACGAACCGGAGCAATGGACGAATCGCCGCCGTCGCTGTGATTGCGTGAAGGTACGCAAACCCGGCACTGGACGCGGTCAGCATGAGCCGCGACGCGATGCCCACCATCTCCGAGATGAAGTCCGAACAGGTCTGCTCGCGCAGGTCGACCGTAGAGATCGCTTCAATAAAAACCTGCGACCCGTCCAGCGCCCGCACGCGGTCAAAAATCATCCCCGCCTTCGACTGCTGCGCCTCGCTCAGCTCGGGCAGACCGGCCATCGCCGTGTGCAGGTCGACCGAAGGCGCGGTTCCAACCTCGCCTGGGAGGGCCTGATACGCAGACGCCCAGTATCCCAGCGCATGCGCGACCTCTTCCTCCCGAACGGCCGACGGCGCGCGGGTCCACCCTCTGATCGCGTGCGAGAGCCGAATCAGGCCGTGGGTCGCTCCCGCCATCGCACCCGGAAGCAGGCCCGGCAGTGTCTCGCGCACCACGAGCTCGACCGAAGCCTCCGCCAGTCGGCGCCGATAGTGCGCAATCCATGCGGCTTCTCGCCCGTCCCCCAACACGAGCCCCTCGTCCCCGGCGTCACCCAGCGGTTCGAGGGTCTTCAGGGCCTGCGTCGCGAACGCGGGGACGAACGCTGCGAGCCCTCCTGCCTCCAACGCTTCGAGCACCATCGGCCCGTGGTTGCTCATGCCACCGTCGTACGTCGGTGCCATCGCGTGGAGCTGGGTGAGGACGACGTCGAGCGGCTGCGCGTTCATGCGTTCGTTGTCCCTGAGGACAGGGCCGCTGTCCCGCCGCGTGCTCTCAAGAGACCCGAATTCCAATGGATTGTCATGCCGCGGAGCCGAGCGTTTGGTGGGCATCTCGATCAGGTCGGCGCCCATGACGAATGGAAACACTACGATCTGCAGTCGGCGACTGGGACGCGCGCAGCTCCGAGCTCTTTAGGACCGCGACGATGAGCCGCTCCGCTGGCTTCGTGTCCGTGGCAAGACTCTGTTTGCAGCAGGTGCCGTGGTACTCATCGCTTTCATGCTCACGCTCGTCTGGCGACCGAAGCGTGCCCGCCCCGAACACGACCGCCCGATGGATACGAGATGCAGTGGACAATAGGAATTGACATCGGGGCGCTTGATCGTGGAGCAGTCGCGTTCGCACGCTGGCTGAAGGCTCAGTCGAGCTCGTACACGTTCGACGGAGTCCACGTCGTCGTTCTCCCCGGCGGCCTTGCCTACAACTCAGTCGATCCCAAATCTGCTGGACTCGTCTCGGGTGCTGCGCTGAGGTCGGCGAAGGAGGTGCTCGCCAAACTCAAGTCGGACCGACTGTTTTCCAGGGTCGAGGTCGTCGACACCCGCTTCCCCGCCTCACGGATCGAGGAGGAGGCACAGGCGCATGGGTCGGACGGCATCATCGTCGGCAGCACCAAGTACTTCCCGTGGAGCCACCGGACCCACCTCGGGAGCACGGCTCGCCATCTGTTGCGCGGGCTGGGGCGCCCGACGTTTGTCGTCCCTCCCTCTTTGCGCGGCATCGGAACGGGCCCGATTCTCCTCGCCACCGGCTTTGGGCCAGCGTCGGAGGGTGCTGTAGCCCTCGCGAAGAAGCTCTCGGCGGACCTGGGTCGAAAACTCGAAGTCGTGCACGTTCGCCAGCCGCACGATCATCTCAACATCTACCTCCCACCCGCCGATCACGAGACCGTCGTCACCCATGCGGCGGCCCATGAAAAAGCCGCGATGCGGCAGTGGCTCGATACGCACGGCCTGAGCAGCACGCAGACTTCGACGCTGACTGGGGCGAGCGTTGTCACCGCACTCCATCGTCACGCGCAGCTGGTCGAGGCTGCGATGGTCGTCGTCGGCTCGCGCCAGCTCTCAACGCTCGAGCGCATTTTCGAGTCGAGCGTGGGCTCCCACCTGGCCGCGAATGCACCCACGCCTGTACTCGTCGTGCCCCAAGGGCCCCAGGGGTGACGAGCAGGCGCTTCCCTTGTCCACCCAACAAACCACGCCGCGTCCGCTGAATCGTGGTCTCCGGGTCAAGACCGAACCCACGGATCCCGCGGTTGCGCTTGCGGTGTCCTCCCCTGGGGCCGCTGCCCCTGAGTCGGTCGAGCTGCTCGACGGTGGCGCGCAGGCCTATCCCCGCATGCTCCTCGCGATAGCCGAGGCCCGCTGGAGCATCCATCTGGAGGTTTATGCGTTCGCGCCGTCCGAGGTGGGCCGCCGGTTCGTGGAAGCACTCAAGGAGGCAGTGTCTCGTGGGGTCGATGTGCGGGTGAAGCTGGACGGCTGGGGCTCTGCACGCAGTGCCCGAGCCGTCGCGGCCGAGCTTCGTCACGCGGGCTGCGTGGCTCAGATCCACAACCGTCTCCTTGCCGCTCTCGTGGGTCGCATCGGTCGCGACCACCGCAAGATCCTCCTCGTTGACGACGCGGTCGCGTTCGTCGGCGGGATCAACATTGGCGATGAAAACCTCTCTGATGGAACTCGTCTGAGCTGGGCCGATTTAGCGCTTGAGATCCGTGGACCGCAGTGCAAGCGCTTGGGGCAGAGGATCCGCCACGAGCCGCAGAGCCGAGTCGACAGCTCGCTGGAGATCCTGCTCTGCGGGCTCGGCGGTGGGTGGCGTCTGCGTCGTCGCTATCTCCGGGCGTTCGCGGAGGCAACGGAGCGCATCGACGTTGCGCACGGCTACTTCCTGCCCGATCGAGGGGTGGTCCGTGTGATCACCGCTGCGGCGCGCCGTGGCGTCGAGGTTCGACTTCTCCTCGCCGGCCGCAGCGACATCCCGTTTGCCCGTGCCGCGACCCGCAGCTTGTATCGCCAGCTGCTCAAAGCGGGCGTGCATATCCACGAGTGGAGCGAATCGGTCCTGCACGCCAAGGTCGCAACCGTCGACGGACGCAGGCTGCTCGTTGGAAGCTTCAACCTCGACCCATTCTCGATGGCCAACCTCGAAGTCCTCGTTCAGGTCGACGGCGCTCAGGTGGTGACTCAGGCGGAGTCGTGGATCCACGACCACCTCACGAGGTGCGATGAGGTGGCATCGATCGAAACGAATTCGCTGATCCAGCGATGGCTCCTCGATCCTTTCGGGCGCGTGGTCGCCAGGCTTGCCGAGGCGTGCGCCCGCGTGGTCGCCGGTCGCCGCCGCCGCCGGTCGATCGTCGCCGCCGCCGGCTCGCCAACGCCACGAGTGGAGGCGGAGCGCCCTTCGGAGGGAACCGTTCCCCCGGGTTGAGACGTCCCGCGGCGTGCCCTGCGAACGCCTCGAATCCAATCGATGCTCATTCCACTTCGCGTCGCCCGCTCAGGATCCACGCGGCAAACGTCGCAAGCACCACCACGGCCGCGCTGGCGAGCACCGAGGCCCCGATCCAATATGCCGCCAACGCCAGCACCCCCAACAGCTGGATCAAGGAGAGCTGGCTTGTGCTGCGACGCCGCGTCAGCACCCAGAACAGAGCCAACAGCAAGCCGACCGCGATGGCCAAGCCCCAGGTGATGCGTTCGATCTCGATCGTCCGCCCAAACTCCTCCCAGCTCGGGTCCGCAAACGCCAGACCCATTCGAGACCCAACCTCCCAAGCGACCACCTCGATCGCGAACGTGCCCGGCAGCCAAAGCAACGCGCTCTCCCGTTCGGATGCCACGGGCGTGAGGCTACCGGAAGAGCGTTGGGGGTGTGCCCAAGACGGCCGCGGCGACGTCCATACAGTAGGCGCGTCTTATCCGAACGCGTACCTCCGGCTTCGCTCGCTCGACAACGGGGCCGGTCGGAAGCCCTGTCCCTGTGCGGCGCGTAGGCTTGTGTACCGAGGCGCGACTCCGGTACCGTCAGCAAATGCGATCGGAACCCCTGTTCACGTGCTTCGCCGCTGGTGTTCTCAGCAGTTGCTTCAGCCCCTCGGTCCCATCCGGCGACACCGAGCTAAGCACGGGAAGTACGTCGGGGGCAACATCTACCGGGCCTGGAGCGTCTGAGGAGACCGCTGGCGACGCTTCGTCCTCCATTGCCAGCGAGAGTACGGAACTCGGGACGGGGACCGGGGAGCCGCCCGGTGAATTTGCAGTCAGTCTCGATCTGAGCGGGTTTGATGGCGCTCCGATTACAAACCATGGCGTTCGGACCCTGAGTGCAGCAGTCGAAGGCGGCGTCGGTGACGTCGAGGTCGATTTCTTCGCGGGTACCGAACGGCTCGGATCCGATGGCGAGGCTCCGTACACTCACGACTTCGCTTTCTGGTCCGCTAACACGGGGGAGACGACGTTCCGCGCTGTCGCTCGTTCTGGTGAAGCAGAGGCAGAGGATTCTCTCGTTGTTCCTGTCGCAATTGAGGGCGGGAGCCTCGATGACTTAGAGCCAAATCTGTTCGACGCGCACGTCGAGATGTGGGGCTTTGGGACGATGGTCATCGGTGGAGGCGTCTTCGCGGTCGATGAACAGGTCTATGTCTCCGGTATGGATGCGGCCGGTGGTGTCCTGCTTGCCCGAGGAACCTCGCTCGGAGCGTTGTGGATGCAGAGCTTTCCCGATGGCATCCGCCGTCGCGTGAGTGCTGCAGGTCCGGGGTCGCTGTTCTTGGCTGCTCCGGAGCTGGGCAACTGGACGGTCCGTGAGATCGATCGGCTCACCGGGGCGACATCCAACTCGTGGATTGTCGCTTCTATCCCTCCTGATCCTGCGGCGGCGGCACTTGGTCCGATTCTCGCATCGTTCGATGGGGGGGTGCATGTGACGACGCGGCCCGATCAGATCAGGCGCTACGACTCCGAGGGGAACAGTCAGTCGATTTCCGCAGAAACGGACGCTGAAATGTTCGTTGCTGCTGATGTCGGAGCGGAGTCGGTTGCGTACTACGCAGCTGGAGACCCGACCTTCCTGTCCGAATCAGAATGCGTCGCGGGTTCAGAAAACTGTCTTCTCGCGCTCGATGCCAACGGGAGCTCCCTTTGGACAGCTGGCGTCGACGAACTCTATGTTGGCAACCATCGCCTGGCGGCAGCCTCGGGGGGAGGGGTGTATCTGGCCGGCCAGCGCTTTGATATCGGATGGGGGGTTACTCGCTACTCCGCGAACGGCGTTGTTCTGCAGAGTGCAACCGGTGGCGAGCCCGCGAACGGTTTTGGGGAAGCGGTTACTCTTTGGAGCGATCGCGTCGCTGATCTCGGCGTGCTGGAGAGCGGCTCTGGCGTGGTGCTTTGCGGAACTGATGGGCCCGCGTTCGAGGTGCAGGGAGACTCGTTTACGGACCCAACGGAACCGTTTGTCGTTGCCTTTGATGATGACCTCAGTGTGGTCTGGGAAATACGCGGATTTATCGACCCCTCCCTACATCCATTCGTTCTCGGATGTTCGATTTCTTTCGATGCCGTGTATGTGTATGGTTTCCAGGATGCGGAGATACTCGGCCCTGCGCCGGGCGGCGATAATACGACAGCGCTGCTTGAAGGCTCAGCCTGGTTGGCAAAGATCAGTCTCTGACGCTTGTCGTGTCCTGGACGCAGGGGTTGATCGGGTAGATGAAGGTGTAGTAGCCGGTGTACCCTGGTCTCCCCGCGAACCGTGACGACATCACCCCCTGCAAGATCAACAGATCAACGATCTCTTGGCCGAAATCGGTACGAGAGCGGGATCGGCCCACGGGAACGAGATCCCTGACCGGTGTGCGGCTCAAGTTGACGCTTCGCGGGCAGTGTACGACCAATCTGGTGGCTTCCGAGTCCAACCCCCTCATCCTCCGCGTGGAGATCAGCCGTGAGCATGGCTCGCGAGCCCACCACGAAGGAGTATCGACCGGGAGCCAGCCCACGCTGCGGACAGGCGTCACAGTGCTTCCGCGGACGGCGGCAGCTCGGTCTGCAGAGTCATGGCTTCCGGTCTCGCGTTGTCATGCGGTCACCGACGCGGTTGTGCGAGCCTCGCCGCTTTGTCGTGCGGTAAGGTAAGCGGCCAGACGACGACCACTACCGCCACGCGCTCGAATTCCGGAGCCTACGGGCATGTACTCCCGGAGACGCACAGAAGACGAGTGGCGTGAACTCGTCGCGGATTTTGGCGCGAGCAGCCTGACCCAGGAGATGTTCGCGCGGAAGAAGGGACTCAAGGTCGGCACGTTTCGTTCGTGGGTCTACAGGATTCGTCGGGCAGCGAAAGAGCCGAGGTTCCTCGAGCTGACGGAGAGCACGGCCAGCGCGCAGGAGAAGCGCGGGTCGAGAACGACGCTGCTCGTCGGCGAGGTTCGTGTCGAGTTTTCCGAACGGCCCGAGGCCGACTACGTCGTCGCGTTGCTGCGCGGACTCGATGAGGCCAGCCCATGATCGGGCTCCCCGATTCGGTTCGAATCCTGTTGTTCTCCGAACCGACGGACATGAGACGCGGGTTCGATGGACTCACGGGCATGGTCATCGCCGCGGGCGAGAACGTCTACAGCGGGCACCTCTTCGTCTTCATCTCGAAGCGTCGGAACCGAGCCAAGATCCTGACGTTCCAAAAAGGTGGGTTCGTCCTCTGGTACAAGCGTCTCGAGCAAGGACGTTTCAAGACGACGACGTGCAGCGAGGGGCAGGCGGAGATCGATGCCACCGAGCTCGCCATGCTGCTCGATGGCATCGACGTGAGCCGCGTGAACCGACCGAAACACTGGGCGCCGAAACCCGCTCCGCGGTCGCAGTGTGCGACCACACCCTGACGATGCTCGACACCCGGGGCTGCCAATGATCAGATGCTCGAGTGACGGAGGCGAAGCTCGACGAACTTGAGGAGTCCCTCGACCCCGTCGCCCGCAGCGTGGTGGTGTTCCTCAAGGGGATCATCGCGCAGCGCGACGCACAGGTCGCGGCTCAGACCGCACAGGTCGCGGCTCAGACCGCCCAGAACGCCGCCCTGACGCAACAGATCGCCAGGCTGAGCGAGCAACTGAGCGAACTGCAGCGGATGCTCTTCGGCCGCCGCTCCGAGAAACTTCCGCCCATCGAGAGCGAAGTCCGGCGCGTGGTCGAGGCCGACGAACTGACGGTGGACGGCGACCCGATGCCCGAGGACGAAGACGCGCGCGAGAAGGAGAAGCGCCGCGTCGCTCGGAAGAAGTCGGAGACGAAACGCAAGAAAAACCGGAAGCTCAAGAAGAACCTCCCCGTGGTCCACGAACAGGTCGACGTCGACCCCAGCCAACTACCGGAGGGGATGACGCTGGACGACTTCCGTGAAGTCGGCTGCGCGGACCCGGTGCGTCGTGTCGAGCACGTCCGCGAGCACATCGTCGTGGTCGAGTTCGCACTGCAGACGCTCGCGTCAAAAGACGGTGAGCGACTGATCAAGGCTCGCGCTCCGGCCGGGGTCACCGACGGCTGTCAATACGGCCCCGGCCTTCATGCGCACGTGATCACGGCGAAGTGCGCGGACTCGATTCCGTTCCACCGGCTCGCCAAGATGCTCGACCGATCCGGAGCATCCATCGCACGCAGCACCCTGTGCTCGATGTATCACCGCGGCGCGAAACGGTTCGTTCCGATCTACGACCGACTTCTCGAAATCGCGCGAGACGACGCGTACCTCCACGCGGATGAAACGACGTTGAACGTGCAGCAGCGGGGCGGATGCGTTAAGGGCTGGGTCTGGGGGATCATGTCGACGCAGGTCTTGGCCTACAAGTTCAGCGAAGACCGCGGTGCAAGCACGGCCAACGAACTGATCGGCGATTCGGCAGGCTATCTGACGGTCGACGGATACAGCGGCTACAACAACGTCACGGAGGCCGCGGAGGGCGAGTCCAAACGGACCCGCGTTGGCTGTTGGGGACATGCGAGGAGAAAGTTCTACGCGGCGATGAAGAACGTCCCGACCGCACGCGAGGTGTTGGAGATGATCGTCGAACTCTATGTCGTGGAGCGCGACGCGGCGATCAAGGGGGTCCTCGGAACGGATGCCCACGCGAAGATGCGCAAAGAACAGAGCGCCGCAATCGTCGAACGTATCGAAGCTTGGGTCGACGAACAGCACGGCCAACACTCGCCAAAAAGTGCGATGGGCTCCGCGCTGACCTACGCGAAAAAGCAGCGAACGCGGCTGCGACGTTTCCTCGAAGACCCGAAGCTCGCGCTCGACAACAACTACGCCGAACGGGCGCTTCGGATCATCGCGCTGGGCCGGAAGAACTTCCTCTCCGCCGGAAGTGCGGAGCACGCTCAGAATCTCGCCGTCCTCCAGTCGATCGTCTCGACTTGCCTGCTTCACGATGTGAATCCCTACGAGTACATTCGCGACGTCATCGTTCGACTCCGCGATCGCCCACCGGATCGAGTCGATGACCTGCTGCCCTGGAACTGGGTGCCGCCACCGGATCTTCCGCTCCGGCCAACCGCGCCGAAGCGAATCCCCGAATAACCCTCGGGGGGCCGATCACAGCCCTGTTTCGCGGGGTGGTCTCTGCCTGATCGCTTACGCGGTAAGTGCTCGCCGTGCCCCGCGTCTACGGGCGCAGCGGAGCCCGGCACCGTCCGCGATGTGACTGCGCCTCATCGCGGGGAGCCGAGACGAAGGCTGGAGCGAGCGCAACGCAACGCCGCGGGCCGTCGACAGTTCAGTGAGGATATTCGTGGGGAAGTCGTCGACTACGTCAGCGCCCGCGTCTCTGAAGGCGTGAGCAAGACCCAAGCGACGCAAGAGCTCGGGCTTGAGCAGAGGACGCGGTTTGGGGGTGGATGCAGCGGCGGGTTCGCCCGGTCGTCCGTAGAGTCGAGGTCACGGATGTGCCGACGACGATGGCCTCCGGGCGTCTCCCGAAAGAGTGGACATCCAATGTACGGCTTGTCCGACTTCTCGTGCGGAGAGACAGGTGGAGAAGACGCTCTCCTCGGCACCCCGTGGCTAGCTCGCATCAGTCTCTCGCGCCGCCGCTAGACATCCTAGTAGTGGTAGTCGAACGCGTACTGAACGCAGGCGTCCTCAGCCTGATCAACCCGGATCCAGATCGCCATGTCATCGCTGGCCGTGCCGCTGCAGTTCGCGTCTGGCACGTGGATGACCGCGTCGGCGCAACAGCCCGGCCGCCCGTCCGGTGACGTGGTCGCTGTGACCCCTTCTCCGCACTCGAACTCGGTGTTGTCCAAGCCGTTCATACACTCCGCAAACTTGCAGAACCGGACGCCCGCCGAAGCCGCGATCGTGCGGAAGGGATCGACCAAGTTGCCAAACACGTCATCCCCGTCGTAGCGGAACCAGTCGACGTCGTCGGGTCCGGTCAGCACGCCCAAGACGTTGCCGCCGTTGTCATCGTCGTCGTCGATCATGCCGAGGAAGTGCGCGTCGTCCTCCGTCGTGATGTCGCCCCACGCGTCGTCTTCGCACGCACCGGGGGCCTCACACACATCCGAGGAGTTGCACTCCAGTCCGTCGACGCAGCTTCCTTCGTCACAGCCACAGTCCAGCTCGCCGAGCGTGCAGCCCCCGGTGGAGCTGCCCGTGTCGGCGGTCTCATCCGTGGTGCTGCTCTCGGCCAACGTCGTCGAAGGTGACGTCTCCGACGGCTCGGTCGTTTCGGTCACCGGGGTGGTCGTGCCGGTCGTGGTCGGTCCCGTGGTCGTGATCGTCGTGGTGCTCGGCGCGTCCGTGCTCGACGATGATTCGCCCTCATCGCCGGTGCTCCCGCCCGCCGTACCGGCGTCAGCATCACCGCCGCACGCAGCCAGAAACGCGCCCAGGACCAACAAACCACTCATTCGCATGCCTTCTTTCTAGCAGAGGCGCCCCGGACTGTGGGCACCAAACACGGCGCGCTTGCCCTGGCGCCGTGAGCACGCGAACCTTGGGCGGTGATCGTGTTCGAAGTTCACCTCACCGCAGGAAACGACGGCGAAGGCCTGCTCAGCGCCGAAGTTCTCGCCGAGACCTCGGCCCAAGTCATGACGGGCACCGAAGCGAAAGCCCTGGGCTTCGAGGGTTTCGCCAAGAACGCGAACCTCCGCCTCGTTGCCGTCGCCGAGAAAGACGAACGCTGGATCGAAAAAGCGCTGGAACGCGCGCCCAACGTCTCGGGGTACCGAGCCCACCGCGTCGACATGTGAGGGCCGCCATGAGGTTGCGCCGAGCGCTACCGCGTTTCGTGCCAGACACCTTGAACGTGTCGGACCAGAACCGCGATCCCCGGGAGGCCGAACATCACAAACACCATGACGGCCAGCACGGGCGCGACCTGGTACCCCTTACCCCCGCTGACCCCGGTGAGGAAGATCAGCCCACCGCCGATCACGACGACAACCAGGGCGGTGAGCACCGCTGCGCTACGACGGATGAGCCGCTGCGCTGGCGTGATCACCGGCGCGTCGACCACAAGCGACTCCATCCCAAAGCCGGCATCCGGCGCTGTGTTCAGCTTGGACATGGCGCGACGCCCCGCGCGACGCACGGCAGCGCGTCCCTGCATCCGGGACTCCCAACGACGTGCTTGGGTTGCGCTCCGAACAGCCTCGTTGACTCCACCTGCTCCACTCATCGTGTGGGAGGTACCCGCCGGGCTGCGCCCCGATTCCACAGATCGGACGGAGCCGGACCGATTCTGTAGGGGTGCGAGAACGACAGCGGGCCCGCGGTTTCCCGCGAGCCCGTGAACGTGATCTCAAGCAGCTTAGGCGCTGGCCGACGCCTCGGCCTTCTTGCCGTGGCACTTCTTGTAGCGCTTGCCCGAACCGCACGGACACGGATCGTTGGGTCGCCCCTTCGCGAACTCCTTCTTCGCGGTCGCGGCCTTGACCGCTTTCTCCACCTGCTCGGACGCACTGACCTGCGGCACGCTCGCGCTCGCGCTCGCATTGAGCTGCTCCATCGCGCGCCGGGCCGCCTCTTGCAGCTTGTTGAGCTCGCCCTTCGTCGCCGCCGCGCGCCGCTTCTTGCCGCTGCCGCCCGCACTGCGCTGGTTGGCGCGGGTCAGAGCCGTCTCGTACTCGGCACCCTCTTCGGCTTCGCGCCGCTGCTCCTCGGTCAGCTGCAGCATGATGACCTTGTCGAGCACGGTCTGTTCGATGCCCTCCCACATGTCGCGGAACAGCTCGTAGCCCCGAATCTTGTATTCGTTCTTAGGGTCGCGAGTCGCATAGCCGACCAGGCCGATCCCGGTCCGCAGGTGCTCGATGTTCTTGAGGTGGGCGATCCACTGCCCGTCGATCTCTTTCAGCCACGCATGGCGGATATGATAGAGGTAGACGGTGAGCCGGTAGTCTTGCTCGCGCTTGAGGAGGAGGGCCTCGGTGGCGCTCCAGCAGATCTCGACCAGCTCTTCCTGGTTTGAGGGGACCGAGCTGAGGTCGAGCTTCGCGTGGAAGCTCTCCATCATGCGGGTCTCCAGCTCTTCGACCTCCCAGTCGTCCGGGTGGACGTCCTGCGGACAAAGGCCGTCCACGGTCTTCTCGACCAGGGCGAACGCGAGGTCATGCAGGCGCTCACGCTGCTGGATCAGCGCCGCCGCGGTCTCGCGGACCGCGGTGTCGCAGAGGTTCTTGTAGGAGCGGCGGACGTCGACCAGATCCACCATTGCCCCGTAGTGACGATACAGGCTTCGCATGAGGCCGTCGGCCTCGACCCCGTCTTTGGGGAACGGGTGCTCGCCGTCTCCGACTTCGGCGCCATCTTCGATCAACTCCGCGATGTGATCGTCCACGAGACCGACGACCTTTTCACGGATGTCGTTCGACAGCGTCTCGATGGTGTGAGGCCCGGAAACCTCGGGCGGCGGCGGCAACTTTCCTTGCTGCTCCTCGCGCGCCTTGTCGTCAAGGATCTCGGGACGATAACGCCCCTCGAGGATCTGCTTACGCAGGGCGTAGATCGCCTTGCGCTGCTCGTTCATGACGTTGTCGTACTCGAAGATGTTCTTCCGAGTGTCGAAGTGCATCGCTTCGACTTTTTCCTGAGCATTCTCGATCGCCCGGTTGACCAGCGGCGCCTCGATGGGAACGTCCTCCTCCATGCCGAGGCGCTCCATCAGGCCGGTGATCTTGTCGGCCCCGAAAATCCGCATGAGGTCATCCTCGAGGCACAAGTAAAACTGTGACGAACCGGGGTCGCCCTGGCGACCCGCCCGGCCGCGAAGCTGGTTGTCGATCCGACGACTCTCGTGTCGCTCGGTACCGACGATGTGCAGGCCGCCGATGGCGAGCACCTCCTTCTTCTCGCCCTCGCACTGCGCCTTGAGGCCCTTGAAGAGCTTCTCGTACTCCGCGGGCTGCTTGTCGGGGTCGAAGTGCTCGCGCGCCATCATCTCCGCGTTGCCGCCCAGAATGATGTCGGTGCCGCGACCGGCCATGTTCGTCGCCACCGTGACCGCGTACTTGCGGCCCGCCTGCGCGACGATCATCGCCTCGCTCGCGTGCTGCTTGGCGTTGAGGACGTTGTGCGGGATGCCTTCGCGATCGAGCAGCTGGTGAATGACGTTCGACTTCTCGACGCTGGTCGTACCGACCAAGATCGGCTGTCCACCCTCGTGCTTCTCTTTGATCTCGGCGATGACGGCGTGGAACTTTCCACGCTCGTTCTTGTAGACGAAGTCGTCGCGATCCTCGCGAATGATCTTGCGGTTGGGCGGCACGACGAAGACGTCGAGGTCGTAGATCTTGTGGAACTCCTCCGCCTCGGTATCGGCAGTACCGGTCATTCCAGCAAGCTTCCGGTACATGCGGAAGTAGTTCTGGTAGGTGATGGTTGCGAGCGTTTGGCTCTCGGGCTGGATGGGCACGCCCTCCTTGGCCTCGATCGCCTGGTGCAGGCCATCGCTCCAGCGCCGGCCCTCCATCTTGCGCCCCGTGAACTCGTCGACGATCAGCACTTCGCTGCCTTCGACCAGATAGTTCACGTCCTTCTTGTAGAGCGTGTGCGCGCGCAGGCCCTGGTTGACGTGGTGCAGCAGCTCGTTGTTCTCGGGGGAGAACAGGTTGCGGCAGCTCAGCTCCTTCTCAATGCGATCGACGCCCGCATCGGTGAGCTGCACGCTCTTGTGCTTCTCATCGAGCACGAAGTCGATGTCGCGCCGCAGCGACGGCATGACCTTGTCGACCGTGTGATACAGGTCCGCCGGTTTGTCCGCCTCGCCTGAGATGATCAGCGGCGTTCGTGCCTCGTCGATGAGGATCGAGTCGACCTCGTCGACGATCGCGAAGTTCAGCTCGCGCTGCACGTACTTCTCGATCGTCTCCTTCATGTTGTCGCGGAGATAATCGAAGCCGAACTCGTTGTTCGTGCCGTACGTGATGTCGCACCGGTACGAACGCTGCCGCTCCTTGTGGAACAGACCGTGCACGATCGTTCCGCACGACAGACCCAAGAAGCCGTAGAGCTGCCCCATCCACTCCGCGTCGCGACTGGCCAGGTAGTCGTTGACGGTGATGAGGTGCGCGCCTCGACCGCTGAGCGCGTTGAGCACGAGGGCTGAGGTCGCGGAGAGGGTCTTGCCCTCGCCGGTGCGCATCTCCAGCACCTTGCCCTGATGCATCGCGATGCCTCCGATCAGCTGGACATCGTAGTGCCGCATCTTGAGCACGCGCCACCCACCCTCACGGACGATCGCGTAGACATCGATGAGCAAGTCGTCCAGGGAACGCCCCTTGTCGAACTGCTCCCGACACCCATCGATCATCGTTTTGAGCTGGGCGTCGTCGACGTCCTTGAGCTTCTCGCCCGCCTCATTGATGGCATTGAGCATCGGCTGCAGCTTTTTCATCTGCCGCGAGTGCTTGGTGCCGAAAACTTTCTGGATCAGTCCGCCGAACATGCGTGCGTGGCTTTCTCGCGCCGTTGATACCCGTCCAGACGCGCAATTGCGAAGGCCTGACGAGACGCGGAGTGTGGGGAAGGCTACGGTTCGGACGCCCAGCTGTAAACGCGGACTCGCCGCAACCCCACCGCAGAGCCTACCCCCCACCCGTGAAGATCTGACCGGGAGGGTCAAAAGTGGCCTGCCTTGTCGAATCGGAGCTGATAGAGTCGGTTTCGCAGATGTCCGAGTATCGAGTCGCGCTCCGCCACACCACGCTCCTCGAGTCCGCGGCCCTGGAAGCCAAGGGGGACGACCGGTACTTCATCGCGACCGCGGCTCCGCCGCCCACGAACTCGATCCTGACCCTGCACCAGGCAGAGGCCGGGGAGAACGGCGAGAAGCGCGAGCGTCCGGACGCACCGCCGCAGTTTTTCGTGGTCGACAGCGTGTTCGAGGTGGAGGGCGAGGGACGCGTCCGTGGTGTGCTCGGCAAGCTGACCGACGCCCAGGCCCACGAGGCCGCCTCGATGCTCGGGACCGAACATCTCGACGACGGACAGGCGCCGCCCGAGGACCACACCCCCGCGATGGCCATGCCCGCACCCGTCGTCGACCCCGACCTCGACGACGGCGAGCCGAACGCGGACGAGCTTGAGCGTCTCGAAGTGGAGTCCGATGCGCAGCCGCGTACAGACGGCGAGGACGCGGACGCAGCCGCGGAAGAATCCGGCGGTAGCAAGCGCGGACGTCGTCGCAACCGGAAGCGCCGCTAGGCCCCCGTGGCGAAACCCCGCGCTGCGGATCGGGATGGATGTTTCGCTGCTGGGTAGGAGCCGAAACGAAGCGGTACCAGGTATAGTGCGGCCCCGTTGAACTCCCCCTCTCCGACGCCTGGAATCAACATTCCCCCCGCCCTACGGGCCGGCGCGCACGTGCACGTCGTCGCGCCATCGGGTCCGGTGGAGCCGCCCCGGTTGGACAAGGGGATGCGCTCGCTTCAACGCGCGCTCGGGGACGAGTATCCGATCGATCTCGCCGCCAACCTCCTCGAGAGCGACGGCTACTTTGCGGGTTCGGACGACGAGCGCGCCGCCGGACTGCACGCTGCTTTTTCCGCGCCCGATCCAGGTGTGATCTTGTGTGCTCGCGGCGGGTATGGGCTCACTCGCCTGCTCAGCCGCTTGGATCCCGCCCGCCTACGCCGCAACCCCAAGTCGATCATCGGGTTCTCCGACGTCACGGCCCTGCTCTGCTGGGCCTGGGTCGCGGCTTCGGTTGCGACCATCCATGGTCCGGTCCTGACTCAGCTCAGTGACCTTCATCCCGGCGACGTCGCCCACCTCTTCGACTTGCTGCGCGGCGAGGTCCCCCCGCCCATCGTCGCGTCCGAAGGCTCCGCGTTGCATGGAGGCACCGTCGAAGGCCGCCTGATCGCGGGCAACTTGGAGGTCCTGCGGAGCTTGATCGGGACCCGTTTCTTCCCGCCGATGCGGGGCAATATCCTCGCGCTCGAAGAGATCAATGAGGCCCCCTACCGCATCGACCGGGCGCTGACCCATCTGCTCAGCAGCGGCTCGCTTCGAGGCGTTCGCGGCGTGTTGGTCGGGCAGCTTGCGATGTGTGAGCGGCCCAAGCCCGGCGTCGGGCCCTCGGCGGAGGAGGTCGTGTTGGAGCGACTGGGCACCCTTGGCGTGCCGGTGGTGACCGGCTTCGACTTTGGCCACGAAAGCGGGCGCAACATGGCGCTTCCGTTCGGCACCCGTGTCCGACTTCGCGCGGATGACTGCGCGTTGGAGCTGTTGGAGCCTGTCACACGATGAGCCCACAGCCGGAGCACTGGCAGTGGCTGCTGATCGGCGCCGCGCTCCTCCTCCTCCTGCTCGCCTGGTTCACGAGCCGACGTCGCCGCGGACCTCGCCAGCGCAAAGAGACCCGTGCCGAGAGCGACGCCCGCGACCCACTTCGCCGGTGGTGCCACGCGGGCGCCTGCCTGGTCAGCCGCGACTGCGACTACGGGCACCTCCCCCGTGGCGACGCCCGTCGCATGCTGCAGCGATGGTGGCACGTGCACGGCCCCCGCGAACTGCACCAGGTCCTGCGCAGCCTCGGCAACTCTCCCAACCCTGACAACGCTTGGGAGCTGCTTCGTTTCATCCTCGTCGCTCGCCTGGGGGCCGCGGCGGAGATGATCGACGACGACGATAGCTGGTCGATAATCCGCCCCATCGCCACCCGCCTTCAGGACGCGTACGACGACTGGTCCGCGATGGCCCAAGCTTATGTACGCGCACGTCGGCAGTGGCAAGAACTCGCCCTCGACGGCTCGCAGGACGACGACACGATGCGGTGGATCTCCGAGAACCTGCAGTCTCTGCGGGCCGGAACTTGGACGCAGGTCCCCTGGGACCTCGAATTGGAAGACGAATGACGCGCGAATTCGAAGAAGGCGAAACCGTAACGATCCGGTTCGACGATGTAGCTCCCCGCGGCGATGGCATCGCGAGCAAAGGGCTGGCCTTGCCGATCTATGCAGCCGGCGTGATTCCAGGCGAAGAAGCCCGCGTCACGGTCCGAAAGGTCCGACGCAACTACGTCGCCGTGGATGTCGAGGAGATCACGAGTCCCTCGGAGCACCGGGTCGAGCCTCCGTGCCCGCTGTTCGAGGGTTGTAGCGGCTGCCAGTTTCAGCACGTCGCTTACCCGCACCAACTCACGCTCAAGCGCGACATGGTGCGGGCACAGCTGCAGAAATTTGGTGGCTTCGAAGATCCCCCCGTCTCCGAGGTGATCGGCGCCGACGACCCGTGGAACTACCGCAACCACGCCCGGTTCACGGTTCGCGACGGCAAGCTCGGCTACATCCGACGCTTCAAACGACAGTTCTTCGAGGTCGCCGAATGCAAGATCATGGACCCGCGGATCAACGACGTGTTGGCCAAGGTGCAGGGCAAGCTCGACGGCGCCACGCAATGCAACATCCGGGTGGGTGCGGACGCCGACCAGGTGATGATCCAGCCCAAGCTCGACCTCGCGGAGTTCGGCTTGGAGACCGGCCAGCAGCACATCACCGAGCGGCTTCACGGGCGCGAGTTTCTTGTCGCAGCCAGCGCGTTCTTCCAGGTCAACCGGCCGCAAGCCGAGAAGCTGATCGACGTGGTCCGAACGCGAGTCGACGGTGACGCAGACACGGTGGTCGCCGATGCGTACGCTGGCGTGGGCACGTTCGCGGCGCTGCTCGCAGACTCGGTCGGCAAGGTGATCGCGATCGAAGAGAGCGCCCCTGCAATCGAGTCCGCCAAGAAGGCCCTGGCCGGACTCGAGAACGTCGAGCTCATCTGCGCCCGGACCGAGCTGCTGCTTCCCAAGCTGGAGCAAAAGATCGACGTCATCATCCTCGACCCCCCGCGCAGCGGATGCCTGCCCGAGGCGCTGGAGGCGGTCGCGAAGTTCAAGCCACGGCGCGTGATCTACGTGTCCTGCGATCCTGCCAGCCTCGGTCGAGACCTGGCCATCTTGTGCGGCGAGGATGGCGCATTCGACCTCGTGGACGTGCAGCCGGTCGACATGTTCCCGCACACCCAACACATCGAGTGTGTCGCTACGCTCGATCTTCGAGCGCCGTAAGGAACCTTGTCGTTTCGGGGTGGTCGGTGTGAATATCTGCCTATGCAAGCCCGTCCCAAGCCGGCCATGCTGCTGCCTGTCGCGTTCGCCGCTCTTCTGATCGCCCCGGTCGCATCCGCGAGCGCGCTGGCGGTCCCCGCGTCCTCGCCCGTCGTCTTCAGCACCCCCACGTCCAGCACCCCCACGCCTGCGGCCGCAGGCGAAAAGGTGTTCGTGAAGCTCAAGATCGAGACCGAGGGCAAGACGCTCGAGCACCCGGGGCACAAGATGGAGACCGGCGAAGAGCTGGTCCTGGTCCTGACCGAGGGCAAGACGAAGCACGAGGCTGTCGTCTACGTCGAGTCCAGCGAAGGCGGATACTCGGTCGAGGTCACCTACTCCAGCGGTGGCAAACAGCACCTCAAGGCGACCAAATCCGCAAAGGGTGCGGCCTGGATCACGTTCCAGAGCGACGACAAGAAGTCGAAGGTCTCGGTGAAGGTAAACCCGGGCAGCAAGCGCGAGGACAACATCGACGTTGGCGGCGGGGACAACCCGCTCGACGGCCTGTAGGCCTTCACTCGAGCCACACGCGCCAAGAGCGTCCACCTCTGCGGAGGGCGGACGCTCTTTTTGATTCCGAGACCAAGGGCGAAACCAATAAAGGTGGCGCGAGCCACGAAATTTAGGGGGACGTGACTCGCGCCAGGGATGCCGACCTTGTCTGGACTGACACTGACGGGGGGAATCCCCGGCAGCGGTGAGACCTTCAGGGCCTCACAGTCGATGAATGTCCGGCCGCCTCCGATTCCTTCATCTCCGAGGCGTTTTTTTTCTCCGGCTGCAGAGATCGAGCACACACCGAGATCGGCTCACCGTCCGGCTCTCGTGCGCCGCTCAACCCTCTGTGGTGATCGGTCGCGTCGAGCTGCAGGACCACTCGAAGCCGTCGAGCAAGACGGCGCTGTCGAACGTCGCGTCCGAGAGATCGAAGACCGCAAACACCAGCGCAATCGTCTCCCCGGGAACGACGGGCGCTTTGGTCGTCAGCCACTTCGTACCGGCGTGATGCTCCATCGCAAACCCCTCGAGCTGCGGTGCCGCGCAGTCCGGGCAGGCCTCGCTGGGGCTGCGATAGTCCATGAAGACGCTGTGCACCGTGATCGGCTGCAACGAGTCGTCAAAGGAAACGTTGCCCGTCCACGCTTCGGACTCTAGCCACGCGACGAACATGTCGTTGTAGGCCGCGTCGGGATCGTCGGTGGAAACCGGGTACTCGCTCGAGAAGAAGGCAAAGTCGAACTGCAGGGCGTCTGTAAACCGAGGAACCTCGGCGCGCATACGGAGCTCGCCGTAGTCGTACGCGCCGTGACCACCGAGCCAAGGGTCGGCGAGACTGTTGGAGCAGTCACCCTCGCCGACCAACGAGGGGTTTTCGGTGCAGTCCCCATCGCCCTCGACCGGACGCCAGGTCATCGGCTCCGGCAGTGCGCTCCGGCGCTCGCCACCAAGATCGGAGCTGGGGCAGAACAACGGGTCTCCACACTCGAGCGGGTATTTGCTGCGCAGGTCTTGGGGACTCAGCTCCAGGTCCGATGCATTTCCAGTCGAGAGGACGACCATTCGCTTCCCTTCCCGCGGAGCGAAGGGGCTCTTTGGACCGCCAAGGCGCCCCTGGACGATCGACACCGCCCCGGGTCGCGTCGCCTGTGAGTACACCGCCTCGCTGTCGCCATCGCACAAGCCGAGCGCGCGCTGCCATCCCAGGCCTTCGCCTCCGTCGCACGCGGGGAAAGAAGGCGGCGCGCAGAACTCCGATTCGTCCTGGGGCGGGACATCAAACCGAGCTTGCCCATCCCCGGAGGACGATGCGTCACCAGCGGACGCCGCCCCAGCTCCGCCACCACTGCCGCTCGCGCTCTCGCCCCCCGTCCCAGTACCCGAGTTGGGCTCGAACGTGTCGGCCCCTTCGCCGCTGCCACCCATGCCCGCCGAGACAACCACTGCGTCTGCCGTGTCGTCGGCGCTCTCATTGGAGCCGACAAGCCCACGGACTTGGCAACCAGAGAGGAGCGCGATGCACCACACCGCAGTTTTCCAGCTCCCCTCCACCCGAGAATCCTATCAGCCCGCCGTGGAACCCGACACGATGTCTCGGTGGTCTTTTCGCCCGGAGTCAGTCGAGAACCTGGCGAACGGCCCCGGCGTAGGGGCCCCGCGCGTGTTTCTCAAGAAAGCGCTCTGCGGAGGCCTTTGCCTGCGCAAAGCGACCGAGCTTGTGAAGACTCAGGACCGTGAGCGCTTCGCGTTCTTCGCCTAACAAGCCGCGTGGAAACTCGGAACGCGCGTCGTCCAACAGCTTGAGCGCCCGCGCGGCGTCGGTCTTCAGTGCCACCCGGGCGTCGGAGATAAGCTTGGCCTCGCGCAGGAGGTCGCCTTGCGTCTCCGGCTTTCGAGGGCGCTTGCGAGCCGCGGGCGCGGCGTCCTCCAGCGGCTGTGCTTCGGGCTCCGAAATGCGCACCGGCGCGGTCATCTCGGGCTCCGGAAGACTCGGCACCGCGGCAACCTCGGGCTGCGGAGACGGCGGAGCGAGCTCGGCTGTCTCCGGCACTGGGATCGCTGCGACCGATGAGACAGGGGGGACCGATGAGACCACGGGGTCCACCGCCTCGCCCTGAACGGGGCCAGACTCCGGGGCCCGCAGCGCAAACCACGCGAGCGCACTCGCCGTCACGGCGCCGGCGAGCCCAAGTCCGAGGATCTTGCTGAACCCCGCAGCTCCCGCTCCCGCGCCGGTCGTCTCCGCTGCAATCGCGGCCTTCAAGCCCGCCGCTCCGGCAGAGACGTCAAAGCCCTCAAGCACCACGGACTGCGCCTGCGCCAAGTCAGCGCGCAGGCCCTCGGAAAGCGCGGGATCATCAAGCAAGCGAGTGGGTTCGGACATCATGAAGTCGCTCCGACAACGGCCGGGTTCGGAGGTGCTTTCGCGCTCTCACCGTCGGCCGCGTCGCTAGGGGCCCGCACCTTCTGGTTGGAGCCTTCAAGCTCGGCGTGCGCCTTGGCAAACTCGCGCCGGGCCGAGTGCAGGCGGCTGTATACCGTACCGACCGGAACCTCGAGAGCCTCGGCGATCGCATCACACGCTTGTCCTTCGAGCTCATACAGCACGAAGACGGCGCGCTTTTCGGGCGTGAGGGTGTCGAGCGCGTGCTGAACCCGGGCCAGCGCCTCGCGAGCTTCCGCCTTTTGACTCGGGGAGGCCGAGGCCGCCACCGCCGGGGCGAGTGCCACGACCTCGGCGTTGGCGTCCTCGAGTCTGCGCCGGGCCTTCTTGCGACGGTCCGACGCCACGCGAAACGCGATCTCCGCCAGCCACGTGGTGGGTTTCGCACGATCCGCCGTGAAGCCGCCGCGTCGATGCGCGACCAGGAACACCTCCTGCACCAGATCAGGCACGTCTTCCCCTGAAGCACCGATTCGCACGAGGAATCGAGCTACGAACGGCGCGTGGGCGCGATACAGCGCATCTGCATCCAAGTGTTCGGGCACGGGAAGGCATGAGGGTCCCACGCCATGTATTGCCCGGCTAGCTGGATCCTTCATCGTCTCGCCAGCGTTGGTGTCCTTCGACCCCCGTGATTCGTGTGCCGAGCGCAGACTTTCCTCACGATCTCGGCTCTCTCTCGACCCCCGACGCTCGTCACCGGAAGGACACGACGATGCCTGTCGTCGACCATCCGCCAACCCAGGGAAACTCGCGCCCAGCTTGCCGCGTTCCTGCGGCATCGACGAAGTCGAACGCGGGTCGCAGAAGGTTCGCGAGACCGTCGGCCCCGACCTCGAACTCAACACGCTCGGTCAAGCGCACGCGCACGTCACCGCCGAACGTCACACCGACCCAAGGGATCGCGTCATTGCGAGCGTTTGCGAAGCCCTGCCCCTTGGCCAAGGCACCGCCGACAACGACTCCGCCGCACCCACGCGGATGAACGCGTCCGAATGTCTTTCCACCGCAGAGGCCGAGCATCGCGCCAACCAGAGTGAACGCGGCTCGGCCCTCCCCCACCGACACGAAGCCACCTCGCGCCCCGACGAGACCGGCGTCGATCGAGACGCGATCACGCCATCGAAGCTCGACCGCCACAGCCCCAACCCCGGCCCAGGTCGGTGGAGCTTGAAAGCCAACGCCCCCCCGCACGACGACGGCCCCCTCCCAAGGTGAGGGCTCCAGCTCAGCGCTGTCGGCCCGGCGCGCTGCGAGCTCCGGTGGCGTTTCGGGATCGGGTTCCGGCGCGGGCTGGGGTTCGGGTTTGGGTTCGGGCTCCGGAAGCAAGAGCGTGGCGTCGATCGCCAGCGCCACCGACACGCCCACGACCGCGTGCAGATGCTCGCAGTCGGTGGCCTCGGCATCGAATCGACGGGTCGCGATCACCTCTCCACTGCGCCGCACCGTGTATTCGAGGGCGAACGCATCTTGGGCATCCCCGACGAGTGCCACCTGAATGCGCGCATCCACCGTGTCCGTGCGCAGCGCGTCACGGATCACGTCCTCAAGCTCGTCGAGCTCGAGGCACGTGGCGCCCGCATCGACTTGGAGCGCGGAGCGAAGCGGCTGCTCCGGCGCGGCCTCGGGTTGAGCCCATGCGAGGCTCAGCACCACAACCCACCCGAGCATCCCGCGAGGGTACCGTGGACAGGGATCGGGGTGGTGCACCACCCAAGAAGGAGACACGCACCCGCGCCCGATGGCGCGAGGCGTGCCTCTGTGCGAGCCGCCAAACCTTCGGATCCTTCAGCTAGCAGCTAGCAGCCACCAGCCACCAGCCACCAGCTAGCAGCCACCAGCCACCAGCGCGGCTACGTACCCATCCCCCCAGACGGTACCGGCCAGTCGATGCTCCACGATCGTCCCTGAGGCATCCCCATCGACACAGCGCTGTGAATCCGAAGCTTCATCTGCTCACCACGCGTTCGCTTCAACGCGCATCCTTATCCCTCGCAAGGTTGATTCCAACTCGGCGCGTGGCTGCGATTCTCGTGTAATCCCAACGGATTGCCCGCGCAGGAGGTGTCTGCATCACCGCCTGGCCCGCGCCCGGGTCCGCAAAGAGTATCGATTTTTGTCACCGGGGTGACGCAAAGCGTCCCTCCGCCCAGGCCGTCGCAGAGGGTTCGCAGGTGCACGGCGTGGCTTCAGTCCCGCGCTCTCCGTCTGGGGTGCTGGCCAACCCCTTCGGAGCGCGAGATGTCTAGTCGGACGACGGACCGTCAGACCCATGCTGCTTGGAGCCGTGGTCACCAGGCTCGTGGCCGTGATGCTCGTGACCGTGGTGCTCGTGGCCGTGGTGCTCGTGGCCGTGGTGCTCGTGGCCATGATGCTCGTGGCCGTGGTGCTCGTGACCGTGACCGTGATGCTCGTGGCCGTGGTGACCGTGACCGTGATGCTCGTGGCCGTGGTGACCGTGACCGTGATGCTCGTGCCCCCCGAGAATCTCAAGCCAGGGACCCAGGCCCCAGCGCCACAGCTGCCGACCCAGGGCCAGAGCCAGCAAACCCGCGCTGCCCCAAGCGAGCGCGCCGTGTCCGTGCTCCCCGTCGAGCTGCTCGGGCAGGGTGATGGGCACCTCCAACGCGTTGACCCCATAGCCCATCGCGATCGTCGCGAGCGCGATGCCCAGGGTCCCCAGCAGCACACTGCGTCCGCCGTACGCTTTCTTCAACACGCCGAGCGTGGCGATGTTGGTCGCCGGACCCAGCAGCAGGCCGACCAGGACCGCACCGGGTGAGATGCCTTTGAGCAGCAGGACCGCCGCAACCGGGGTGGCAGAGGCGGCGCAAACGTAGGCCGGCATCGCGACGGCGGCGACCAACCAGATGTCGAGACCACCGGTTGTGCTCTGGGCGAGTGAACCTTCGGGAAGCGAAACCTGGATAAACGCCGCCGCCCACAGGCCGACGAACGCCCACGGCCCAACGTGGAGCAGCAGCTCGTCGAAGTGGGCGAGCACCCGAACTCCAACACCCTCGGATGGTGGAGGCGGCGGCGTTGCTTCGATAGGAGCGAGGGCCTCTGGGTTCGAACGCACCAACCGGCTGAACCACAGGCCGGCGAACACAGCCAGCGCCACCGCGGCCACCACCCGAACCGCGGCGTACGGACCCCCCATGAAGCGCAGCGTGAGCGTGAGCGTTTCGGGCCCGAGTTCGGGGGTGGCGACGAGGAACGCGATCACCAGCGCCGGACCTGCGCCGCGCTTGCGCAGCGACTCGGCCACGGGCAGCACACCGCACGCGCACAGCGGCAGCGGGGCCCCGACGACAACGCCACGAATCGCTTGCCGCAACGCCCCGCCGCTGGTCAGGAACCGCTGGGGAATCTTGCTGCCCAACAGCTGCAGGAGCGCGCCAAGTCCGAGACCGAGCAGCAGCATCGGCGCCGTCTCCAGCGCGAGCTCGAGGAACGCGTCGGACACCGAACGCTGGACCTCTCGCCCCGTACTCGATGCAGCGACGATGGGCAGCGCAATGCCGGCCAGCACCGCGACAGAATCCAAGGTCCTCCGCAGCAACGTCCTGGGACCATCCTCGCCGTGGTCGTGAAACAGGATGTGGATGAGCACTCCGGCGACGCCGGCGGTCAGCCAGGAGTGCAGCGCGTGGGGAAGCACGTCATGCAGGAGGTCGGCCAGCGCGAACCCCAGGCCCGTCGCGATCACCAGCGCCACAGCACGTCCCATCGCGACCCGGCGCGTGCGATGCGTGAGGGCTTCGGCGATGAGCAGTGCGGTCAGCGGCACCGTGTGCGCGGCGACGGCCAGGACCAAGCCTTCGTGTCCGTGATTGGCGTGCGCCTCGGTAGAAAACGAACCGAGCGCGACGCCTTCGGCAACCTGGTGGGCCAAGAACCCGAGAAAGCCCAAGTCGGCACTCAGCGCGTGGCTGGTGGTCTCCGTGCCGCGAAACCGACGCAGGATCGGGGAGAGCAACCCCGGCAGAACGACCGCTCCACCAAAGACCAGCAGCGCCGTGCCGCCCATCTCCGTGAGCGCCTCGGGCAGCATCTGCAACGCAACCGCAGTCGCGACCGCCGCCACGGCGAACACCCGCAGCGCGCCGAACGAAGCCGACTTGCGACGGGTCAGCACACCGAGCACAACACCGACGAGGATCGACCCTGTCGTGATGAACAGAGCCTCGGTCACGGTCGGCTCCTCGGAGCGGGGGGCCGCTCAGAGCCCGTGCAGTTTGCGGAACGCGGCGGCATCGTCCACCTGGAGCGCGGGATTGTGCACGAATTCCCAGGCGAGCGTACTGGTGGGCGTCTTGCCGTAGTCGTGCCCGGGATACACGCGCGTTTCTTCCGGAAGCGCGCCGAGCACCCGGTGCAGGCTGTTGAACATCGCGTCCGGATCGGACTGCGGAAACTTCACACCACCTGTCGAGCCGACGAACAGAACGTCGCCAGTGATGAGGGCGCCGGTCTCGGGTAGATACCAGCAGATACAGCCAGGCATGTGCCCCGGGGTGTATAGCGCTCGGATCCGGCCCTGGCCAATGAGTACATCCTCGCCATCCTCGATGGAGACGACGTTCGGCGCCTGCTCACGCGCAGTGTCCACCTCGATGGGGTGACATCGAACGACGGCACCGGTCGCTGCAGCGGCCTCGTCGAGCCCCGCGATGTGGTCGTCGTGTGTGTGGGTCAGGAGGATCGTGGTGACCGTCCACCCGCGTCTCTTGGCCGCCCCGACCAAGCGGTCGACCTCGAAGGCGGGATCGACGAGCGCGGCTTGCCCCGTCTGCGGGCAGCCGATCACCTCGCAGAAGTTCTGCAGCAGTCCGACTTCGATCTGAACGATCTGAAGCGGCGTCACGACTCGTCCACCGTAATGCGAAAGCGGGGCGGCTCAAGTCGCTGGCCCTTGCACTGTGGGCAGCGGCTGGGCCTGGATAAGCGGTCGCGCTCCTCGAACTCGTAGTCGCACTTGGTGCAGATCGCCGGCTCCAGCTCGAAGGTCTCCCCCGCGCCCGACGCCGACTTCCGCAGATGCTCGAGGTGTCCTGGAACGGCCTTCTCGGAGATGCTGACCAGGCTCGAGAGCTGACGCGCCGAAAGCCACCCGCCACGAAGCTCGCGACGAATGGCATCGCGAATCGTCTCGCCGCGCTGCGGAGGCTCCCGTTCAGACATGCACGGCAGCATACCTCCGCGCATTGCACCCCGCACCCGGGCATGCGAAGGGTAGCCGGTGAGTCGGCCCGCCCTCCTGAGTCGCCCGTTCGCGCTCGGCTTCGCGGCCAACTTCCTGCACAGCCTCTCGTTCTTCTTCTTCCTGCACCTGCCCGGGTTCCTTCGCGGGCACACCGAGGACGACTTCCTCATCGGGCTGGCGATGGCTGCGATGGCTGCCTCGGCGATCCTCTCGCGTCCATGGATTGGGCGCATCATGGACAGCCGCGGCCGGCGGGTGGTTGCACTGGTCGGCAGCGGCTTGAACATCGTGTTCTCAGCGGCCTACCTGTTGGTGGACACGATGGGGCCCCTGCTGTTCGTGGTGCGGTTGGGACACGGCGTCGCGGAGGGCATGTTGTTCTCCGTATTCTTCACAATCGCCGCCGACGTCATCCCTGCAGCGCGACGCGCCGAGGGCATGGCGCTGTTCGGTGTGTCCGGGATGATTCCCCTGTCGCTGGCAGGGCTCATCGGCGACCGGATCCTCGCCGTCGCGGGGTATCAGGAGCTGTTCTTCGCGGCCATCGCCGCGGCGGTCTTGGGCACCCTGGCCGCGCTCACGCTTCCCGAGCTGAGGCCCGACAGCCCAGAGGGACCCAGGCGGTCGTTCCTGGCCGCCGCGTCCGCCCCCGCCTTGCGACCGATCTGGCTGATCGGTTTCAGCTTCGCGTTTGCGCTGGCGTCATACTTCACGTTCCTCAAGACGTTCGTCGACGACACCGGCACCGGCAGCGTGGGCGGGTTCTTCACCGCGTACACGATCGCGGCGGTGATGCTGCGACTCGTGCTGGGTTGGCTGCCCGACCGCGTGGGCGCCAAGCGCGTGCTGGTCCCGTCCGTGTGGTGTGCTGCGGCTGGCTTGCTGGTGCTGGCGTTTGGCGGGACCGGAAACTCGACGATCGTCGCCGGGGTGCTCTGCGGCATCGGACATGGCTATGCGTTTCCGATCGCGTCGGCGATGGTCGTCATGCGAACCCCGGCGCATGAACGAGGACGGGCGCTGGCCGCATTCACGGCGCTGTTCGATCTGGGTCTGTTCATCGGGGCGCCTGCGCTCGGGCTTGTTCTCGAGCGGTCGAACTACGCGGCGATGTTCTCGACGGCAGCCGGCGTGGCGGTCGTGGGATCGCTGCTGTACGTGGCGTGGGATCGGCACACGGCGGTCCGCGAGTGAAAGCTTCCCGCGTGCGATCCGTCCAGCTTCGGACACACGCCGGAGCAGAAGCTACGACCCCGGGTGACGAATGTCCCGGCCTTCGATCATGAAGATCACAAGCTCGGCCAGGTTCGTGCTGTGGTCGCCCATGCGCTCGAGCCACTTGGCGACCGACTGCACGTGAATGAGTTGGTGGACCTGCTCGGAGTCGCTCCGCATGCGCTCGAGCGTGTCCTCGAACACTCGGTGGTACAGCAAGTCCACCTCCTCATCGTTCTCGAGCACTTCCCAAGCCTTGCTGGGATCACCGTTGACGAAAGCATCGATCGCACCTGCGACCTGCTGCTGAACGAGGCTGGTCATCAGCGGGATGTCGGCGTGGACCACGATGCGGTCGGCTCGCTTGAGATCGATCGCCCGCTCGCAGATGTTGACGGCGAGGTCGGCGATCCGCTCCAGGTCGGTGACCATCTTCATCGCGAGCGTGACGAACCGGAGCTCCTTGGCCACCGGATGGAACCGGGCCAGGATGTCGATGCACCGCTCGTCGATGTCGACCTCGGCGCGGTTCACCGCCCGGTCGAGCGCAATCGTCTCCTTGGCCAGCTTCACGTCGCGCTGCACCAACGCGCGCCCTGCGCGATGAATCATCTCCTCGACGCGACCCGCCATCAGCAACAGCTCCTCGCGGAGGCTGCTCAGTTCGGTGTCGAGCTTCCGCGCGACTGGAGTCAAGGTGAGCACCGCCTGGTAGTTTGCCAAAAGCCCGCACCCGCCACGTGACCGTAGTGCCACGTTTTCATAACGTTGCTGTCTCCGAATCGTCCGAGTCAAACTCATTGGGGCGCGCAGCGGGCAGCGTGAACCAGAAGATCGAGCCGCTGGGGCTGCGCGAATCGACTCCGACCTCCCCGCGCTGGGCTTCGACCAGGTTCTTTACGATCGACAGCCCCAGGCCTGTGCCGCCCATGTCACGGGACCGACCCGAGTCCACGCGGAAGAACCGCTCGAAGATCCTCTCCCGGTGCGCCGGGTCGATGCCCGGCCCGTCATCGAGCACTTCGATGCGGACCCGGTTGGGTGTGGGCGCGTGGGCGGTGACTTCCACGGTCCCGTTCGCCGGCGTGTACTTGAACGCGTTGGACACCAGATTGATCAGGATATGCTCCATCGCCTTGCGGTCGGCATACATATCGAGATCGGGCTCGATGGTCACCGACAGCTCGATCCCCTTCTCGGTCGCTTTCGACTCGACCAGATCCAACACCTGATCCACCACGTCCCCGACATTGAGGTTTGTGGGGCTGAGCGAGTAGCGGCCGGCCTCGATGCGCGAGATGTCCAGCAGGTCCGTCACGATCCGGCCGAGGCGATCGGCGTGTCGGTGGGTCGCCTCGACGAACATCCGGGCGACCTTCGGGTCGTCGAGCGCGCCATCGAGAAGCGTCTCTGCATTGGCTCGAATGACGCTGATCGGGGTTCGAAGCTCGTGCGAGACGTTGGCGACGAAGTCCCGCCGCACCCGCTCAAGGTGGCGGACCTCGGTGATGTCTTGCGCCACGATGACCACGCCTTCGTCGTCGTGCCGCGTCGCCCGCACGACAACGCGTAGGCCCGAGGGCAGCTCGAACTCGTCGTGGTGTGTGCCTCCTTCAGCCGCGGCTTCGGCCAACGCCTTGAGGCGAGGCACGCGGACCGCTTCCAACAAACGACGCCCCACGGCGCGCTCGGGCAGGGACAGCATCCGATATGCGGCGCGGTTGACCGTGATCAGTTGCTCATCTGCGTTGAGGACCAAGACCGCCTGCTCCAGCGTCTGCAACACCGCCTCGAAGCGGTTGCGCTCGGTGGAGAGTGCCCCCATCGTACGTTCGAGGTCGACAGCCACGGTCCGAAGGCTCTGCGGCCTCTCGTCCACGTCCGCGTCGTCCTCGTTCGAATTGACGCCTTTGGCCGCGGCCGCCGACGAAACGACCGGCTTGAGTGCACGCTCGACCTGGCTGCCCACGACGGTCAGCAGGACGCCGGCGATCGCCAGCCCAGCAAGACCCGCGACCAAAGCTGCAAGACGAAGCCGCGTGAGCGCCGCTTGAACCGGGGCGAGCGAGGCGGAGGCTCGCACAACGACCGCCTGCCGCGGCGCCGCAACCTTCACCGCCACGAACAGGGTACGAGCTCCCGATGCGTCGGCTCGAACGTCCACGCCTCGCTCGGTCTGCGCCGCCTGTAGTACCTCGGGGTCTGAGGAGGTCTGCGCCAGCTGCTTGAGCTCCAGCGGCGCCAGGACCGAGCTTGCGATCGGCTGTCCGCTGAGGTCGAAGATCCAGACCTCCGACCCCGTCGCATCGGCGACACGATCCGCAACCGCATCGAGGCCGTCGCCATCCCCGCGATGCTCGAGAAGCACACCCGTATTCTTCGCGTGTCGAAACAGCTCCAGCTCGAAGCGGGACTGAAGCGAAGACTCAACCGAGCGCTCGACGTAGAGACCGACAGAGCCAACGACCGCAGCGATCATCAGCGCCGCCAGCAAGAAAAGCTTGCCGCGGATGCCCAGGGACATAGGCGCTAGGTGACCGAAACCTCGGGCCGGAACCGGTAGCCGACTCCGCGCAACGTCTCGACATACTCACTCGCAGGCCCAAGCTTCTTGCGTAGGCGCCGGACGTGCGTGTCGACGGTACGGGTGGTGACATCACCGCTCATCTCCCAGACGTGGTTGAGCAGCGCCTCGCGGGTCTGAACCCGGCCGCGGCGCTTGACCAGCGTCGTGAGCAGCCGGAACTCCAAGGCAGTGAGCACGACCTCCTCACCTTCGACCCAGACCCGATGCCCCTCGACGTCGATCCGAAGCACGCCGATGTTGAGGCTCTCGCGAGTCTCCTCGGTGGACCCCGACCGACGCAAGATCGCCTTCACCCGCAGAACCAGCTCACGCACGCTGAACGGCTTGGTGACGTAGTCGTCAGCACCTACCTCGAACCCAACGACGCGATCGATGGCGTCGGTCTTGGCCGTAAGCATGACGATTGGAATGCTGCGCGTCCTGGGGGATTGGCGCAGCTGACGACAGACCTCGGTGCCCGAGATGTCCGGCAGCATCAAGTCCAAGATGATCAGATCCGGCTGCGGGGTGTCGCCGGCGCGCTCGATCGCCTCACGGCCCAGCCCCGCGGTCACGGTTCGAAACCCCTCTCGCGAAAGGTTGAACTCCACAGTCGACCGAATGTCGGCCTCGTCATCGACGATCAGAATGGTCCCGGTCATCGGAAGTGCCACACCATAACGCCGGACCCCTGGTCCGGTGTGACAGGTCCGTGACACGAAGCGGTTGCCGCGCAAAGCGACGCTGCCGGCTCACAGCTCGCAAAGGCTCTTCTGGTTGGGGGCGGAGAAGGCCGTGCTGGGGGGTGCGCCGAGGGCCACGAATCGAAAACCGCACCGAGACTGCACCGGGGTGCCGGTTTCTGCGTCCAACAGCACCGCGCCGGTGTTGGAGGACAAGGCCAAGTAGCGCCCGTCTCCGCTCCAGGCCATGTCCGCATTGAACACCCCAGTTGCGTAGCTCCACAGAGATTCGAGCGTTTTCGAGTCGAGCATGGCGACGCTCACCGCCCCAGCCCGGTTGAGCACGGCCAGGAAGCGATCTCCACGTGGGGAGGGTAGGATCTGGCTGATGTCGTTGCTCGGCATCGGCTTGGCTCCAAGCGTCTGCTCGCCCTGCGCGACGAACAGTTCGAGCGCGGCACCGTTCCAGCGAACGCCGTACTGCTGCCCAAGCGGATCCACCGCGAGCGGAGGCGACTGACCCGCCACCAGGTCGACGGCGACCGCTTCCGACTCGGCGTTGGTCATGTCCGAGCGCAGCTGGTCGAGCGTGAACTCTCGCACCTTGTTGTTTGAGCTCTGCATGCTCCACAGCAAGGCGTCTGAAGGAGGCTTGGGCCGCAGGATCCCCAGCCGAAAGACGTCCCCGACGATGTATGGACCCACAAAGCCATCCTCCACGCTGACCTCGTAAACCCAGGCCTCGTTGGTCTGCCGCTCCAGCACGAGCACGCCCTGAGCCGCGTCGATGTGGACGTTGCGAACGTTGGACATTGTGCCCGCATGCGCGAGCACGGTTTGGGAAGGCCAGTGCCACAGCGTCACCTCGCCCACCGCGTCGATGATGATGACGTGGTCGTCGTCGAGAAAACGAACACGTGTCCCGGCGAAGTTGTTGCTCCCGTACTGGATCTCCACTGCGGGTGTCGAGGCATCGACCGATTCGACGACCACCGGACCTTGCGCATACGCCCACGCCACGTACCGGCCCGTGGGCGACACGCCCACGCTGCTGCCCTGCGTCGTTGCGTATCCGAGGAAGCGATGCTTGCGCTCGTCCACGTCGTGAACAAAGAGGAATGTGCCGTAGCCCAAAATCTGGTGCCGGGCGGTCGAAGCCTGGACCCGCCCCTGATGGTTGAAATCCTGCGGAATGGGCGTCCGCAGCCGGATCGAAGCGCTGGCGGTGTCCACAAGCTGCGAGGGCGTGCCCTCGTTGGTCGACACGAGCAACCGACCCGCCCCCGTGTAGCCGAGATGGGGCTGCTGACTCTGGTTAAACTTGACCGGAATGTTCCGCGGATCGCCGTCGGTGCCAAGATCGTAGACGTCGATCTCCCAGTGCGCGGGCGTGGAGCGAGCGAGCACGGCGACCTCGCTCCCGTCGCAGGAGAACGCAACGGTGGTGTCGCTGACGACGGCGGTGGTCTTGAGGATCTGCGGGGTCCCGCTGCGCCGCAGCGTTGGTGCTTGTGCGGTGCCGCCCATCGAAAAACGCTGGGCCTCGACCCGGTTGTCCGCGCCCACGCGATCCATCCCCGTGAGCGCAAGCACCGAACCACCGTCTGCACTGGCCCGGATTGAGTCCGGCTGGAACCCCTTCTCATCAAACGCCGCGCTCTCTTCTCCCTGGAGGTTGAAGGTACGAATCGAGCCGTCCTTCATCAGGGCGACGAACTGGCCGCCTTGCGTGCCATCGAGCGCCACGACCTGCAGCACCGGGTTGAACGGGGGCAGGGTCGCGACATCCTTGGCGTGCCCGTCCGATGCCATCGAGATGAAGCGCGCCCCGCCCGAGGCTTCGACCGCGAAGACGACGAATCGCTCCTCGTCCACCTTGAGGATCGCCATCGAACGGGGGTTGGCGCTCGGGACGACCTGCGGTTCGGCCGAGCCGTCGAGCGCGGTCCAGATGCGAACGCCGCCCACGGTGTCACGGGTCAACGCGGCGACTCCGGTGGGGTCGATGGAGACCAGGTCGATGCTGGCCGAATGCGCGACCCCGGAGTACCTGGCGGTGAGCGGGCCCGCGGGCGGCTCGTCGGGCTCGGCCTCCGGACTCGGCTGCCCAGGCTCGGGGGCACTCGTGTCCCCGTCTTTGGGGACACAGCCGAGGAGAAGACACGCTACCGCCAGCGCTGTGGCGCTTGAGAGTCGCATGGGCCGCAGTCTATCGATATTGCGGAGGCCTCGCCTCAGAGGCTTTCCATGTACGCGACGAGGTCACCGATCTGAGACTCGTCGAGCTTGGACAGCCGGCCCATGCCGTGAACGTTGCCCTTACCGCGAAGCAGCGAAGCCAGCGTCGGCGCGCTGCCGTCGTGATAGTAGGGCGCGCTGGCGGCCAGGCCGATGAGGGACGGAGTGTCGACCGCGGCGAGGTCCTCAGCAATCCCGTGGGACTTTTGGTCCGTGAGCAGAGGGCCGTTGTGGCACGTGGCACAACCGGTCGCCGCCCCCTCGAACAGCTCCTGTCCGCGTGCGACTGCGGCCGGCTCATCCGGCGAGGGCGTACGCGGTGCAGGCATCGCAGCCAAGAACGCGGTGAGGTCGCGGACCTCCGCCTCGGTGATGCCGGAGCCGCCCAAACGCCCGACGGTGTTGCTGAGGCTGTCGGAGATCGTCGCGTCCTTGCCGTCCCACTTGAACGGGTGAGAGCCCATCACGCGACCGGACAAGAACGGGGTTTGAAGGATGTTGCCCTGGAGAAACCAGGTGAGTCCGTCGGCGCGGCCCTCTGCGTGACAGCTGGCACAGGCCATCGCTCCGTTGGCAGAGATCCGGGTGCTGTTACCCAAGCGGAACACCTCGCGACCGCGCTGGGCCGACTGGGAGAGGTGGCTCTTGGTGAGCGGCGCGCTCTGGCCAGCGGCAACCTGGGCACCGCTGGCGCCCGTCATGCGGTGGGTGGTGCGAGACAAGGAACAAAAGACGACGACCTCATCCGCGCCTGCGTCGAAGGCCACGCCCTCGGGACCACATGCACTGGACGAAGGAACGGCGGCCTTCCACGCCATGTGCACGCTCGCCTGGGAGACGTCGCCCACCGCGAGCACGTCGTCGGAACCATATCCGACCACGAACAAGGTGTCTGACGCAGCGTCATAAGTCGCGGCGCGCGGCTGGTGCACGTTGGTCGTCGCGAACGCGGTCGCGACGCGGCGCGACTCCCCTTCATCGGGCGTGCCGAGGAACGCGAGGCGGTGCGTGATCGGTGAGGCGAAGGCCCCACCTCCGCCGTAGCCACCCGAGTCGCCCATGGCCTCGGCGTTCTCCACCTGCGGCAGGCTGAGCTGGTGCGGAACGACGGCGACATCGTTGCCCGCATAGATCGCCGCGAACGCGTTGCGAACGAAGCCGCGCCCCTCGTCACCCGAGGGTTGCGTGGCCGGCATGCCAGGGGAGAGCTGTGGTGCGGCGGGGTCGAGGGAGACGTACTCGATGCGCGGGTCTTCGTGGTTGAGCGAGACGCGACCAACGACGCCCGTGGTCAGGAAGGTGACCAGCGCCTCGTGGCCCGAGGGAGAGATCGCGACGCCGCGGGGCTCCGGTCCGACGGTCATCGACCAGCGCTCAAAGCCGGTGCTCAGCTCGATCGCGCTGAGGGTCTTGTCCGCGACCGCCGTGACCAACAGCGTGCTTCGGTCCGGCGTGAGCGCGAGTCCGAACGGCTCGGTCGGCGTGCGGAAGGCATCGACCTCGACCAAGCCGTCGCTGACGTCGATGACGACGACGCGGTCGTGGCTTCGGTCCGCGACGTAGGCTCGCTTGGCATCAGGGTCGAGGACGAGCTGCGAGACCCCAGATCCAAGGAGCAGCGAGGCGGTCACGGTGCCGTCGGGCGTGGTCCGAACGAGCTCACCGCTGTCGGCGTCGGCCACGATCACATCGCCGCCGAACACCGCGATGTTGCTGCCGTGCAGGCCGACGGGTTGAGACGTGGCGGGAGCCGTGCCGCTGCCGACCGGCTTACCGTCGAGCGCGAAATCGGGCGCCATGCCCATGCCGAACCCGCGCTCAAAGTTCCCGTGCATCATGGATTCGTTGATTTGGATGCTCTGAGGCTTTGATTTCAGAACCGAACGGGCCTGCGCCCCCGTTCCACCGGCCATGGCGAGAAGGGCGAGGGTGCTCAGGACGGCAAGGGTTCGCGGAGTGCTCGGCATGGCGGGTGTTCAGACGTCTGAGGGGTCGTTTTGTTCCACGCAAAAACGCCAACTCCGCGGCCGGGATACATACCGGTGACAAAGCGAGCGTGGGGACAGCAGGGCCAACGCGTGAAAGCCCGAGACGATTCCTCGTCCCGAGCTTTTCAGATCTTTGCACCACGGCACGACGTCCGCGCGAGCTTCGCGCGGCGTGCTCGCTAGGGCGTCTCTACAGCGCGCTGCGTGATCGCATGGGTCGCCACAGCGGCGGCTGCAGGTCCGCCCCAGAGGATGTTGCCGCGGAAGCCGACGAAGAACGCAGCCCCTGCCGCGGTCCGGTACTTCTCCGGGACCTCTTCACGAGCCAGCGGGCTGTCGTACTGGCCACCCAGGACGATCGCTCCGAACCCCCCCAGACCAAAGCCGACGTCCGCCGTGAACCCCACAGGACCTCGCGTCATCTTCCACTTGGGTTCCTCGAGGACCTCGTCCTTGGTGCTGCGCTCACCGATCTTGAACGTCAGGGCGCTACTGAACTCGATGGTCGGTGCCCAGCGGCCTCGGCCCATCCAGTAGCGAAACGCCATGCCGAGGTTGCCCCAGGTGCTGCCGCCATCGCTGAAGGTCAGCCCGCCTTTGGGCCCAAGCGTCATGCGTGAGAACAACTTGTTGCCGACGACCTCGGTCATGACCGGCAGGTTCATCCAGAAGTCGTACTGGGCCCGACCGCTGCTCCAACGCAGATCATCGCCCTGACCGTCGACCCTGCCTTGGCGGCCGCGATAGGTATAGGCGGACAGGGCGTTGACCTCGAAGCTTCGGCCGCACGCGGGGTCGGCGATGAGACAACGCCAGCGCGGCCCCTCGCCGCGCTCGAGAGGCTCGATCTTGATCCCGTGCCGCGCTCGCAGAGCGGCCATGTCGGCGTCGTCGTAAAAGGGAGGCCCGCCATCACCGGCCGCGACGACGTAGCGCTCTGCGTCCTCCGTCGGCGGTGCAGGCTCGTCCGCAACCGGTTCGGCGTCGTCTGCGACGGGAGCAGGCTCGGCTTCGTCTGCGACGGGCGCAGGCTCGGCCTCGACTGCGACGGGCGCAGGCTCGGCTTCGTCTGCGACGGGCGCCGCGACTTCGGCCGGTGGCGGCGCGGGTTCGTCGGGTGCTGCGACGGCCGCAGGTTCGGCGGCTGCACTCGACGGCGACTCAGGCCCCGCGGCGGGTTGAAGCGCAAGCAGGCCGGTGGTCAGGATGAGGGAGAGAATCACAGCGCACCTCCAGCAGCCAGTCCGGCGAGGGCCATGGCGACGATCGGGGCGGCCGCGATGCCGTGTCCGCGGAAGCCGAGGACCACGCGGGTGTCGCGGTCGAGAAAATCACCGCTGAGGAACAGACCGCCCCAGCCACCAAAGCCCATGCCGATCTCCGCATGAGTTCCCCACAGTCTCACACCGCTGGTGAGCACGTCGCTTTGCGCCCCACCAAACGAAAAGTCGAGGTGAGCGGCGTGATTGCGCTTCGAGAGCCACATCTGGTTGAGCGCTGCCACGCGAAACACCGTGGTGGAGTCGGTCGAATCGACCTCTTGGGATTGGGAGTCGCCGCGCGCGGTGATCGAGCCCGTGCCCTTGGACCAGCTCGACACGATGCCCACGCCCCAAGAGCCCCACGCCTTTCGCTTGCGCGGGCGGATCATCGAAGGTCGAATCACCACACCTCCGCGAAAGGTGAACTGCGCGTAGGGGATGTCGGGACCCTCGTCACTCGCAGGGGCACGGATTCCCGCGCCGATGTCTGCCGAGAGAATCATCGACGCCTTGCAGTAGGTGCCTTCGACAAAGCAGAAGGCGCCCTCCCCCACGGAGAGCACGGGCACGCGCCCGGGTCGAGGTTGGCCGAGGTACTGGAGATCGCTGGGCGCTTCGTCCTCGAAGAAGGGGCCGTAGTCATCCGATTCCTCCTCGTCCTCCTCGCCTTCTTCAGCGGTGGAGACCTTGACGAGATCGGTGTCCTCCGCCGGGTCATCGGAGGGTGCCGCCGCAAGCAGCGAGGACAGGACAAGAACTGAGACAGAAGCGCTCACGAGTCGGCTCGGCGTCGAGGGTACACCAGCACGAAGGCGGTCTCGCAGGCGGCACGTGCGCCTACCCGGACACGCAGCCACGCGAGCCCCAACGCCCAAGCAGGCGGGACGATTGCGGTCCGCCGCGATGCTCTGTGCACCCACGAAGCGGGGTTGCGCCGCCGGCCGTTGGCCTTTGGAGCACCGGCCAGGCCGCCGGGCTCCATGTCCACCCGCGGGGCTGGTCTCACGCCGCGCCGGGTCGTCGGTCGAGATGGGGGATGAACGGGATGAGGAGCATCGAGGGCACCGTCGCTAAAAACGTGAACCCGAAGTACGGCGCAAACCCGATCGCCTCGGCCAGGAAGCCACTGCTCACCCCGGCCACCGTGAACCCCACGCTCATCAGCGCGGTGACGATCGCCATGTGCGAGGCGCGGTGGCTCGGCGCGGCGCATCGCATGATGTAGACCATGAACACCGCGGTGCCGAGGCCGGACCCCAGGTTCTCAGCCACGATCACCAGCGCGAACACCCCCATCGAGGTCTCGGAGGGCTCTCCGAGCGCGACGAGCATGTAGAGCAGGTTGAGCACGTTTTGGCTCAGGACGAACGGCCAGATCCAGCGGCGGAGTCCGTGCTTGGCAATGAGCAGGCCTCCGACCACGGAGGCGAGAATCGTCGCCGCCACGCCGATGCTCGCCGTCAGCAACCCGAACTCGCCCTCGGTCATCTGCACCTCGTTCAAGAGGAAGGGGGTGCGCATCTTGAGCAGAAACGACTCGCCGAGTCGAAACGTGATCACGAACGCCAAGGCGCGGCCGATGCCCGGTTGCTCGAGAAACGTGACGTAGGACTGCGCAAAGTCCGAGTCGCTTCGTTCGATCCGGCGGCGGATCCGAGGCAGCATGGCGAACACCGCGAGCAGTGCCATCAGCAGCGCGAGGCCGATCCAGCCGGACACCGAGATCCCGCCGGTCCATGGCGCGAGGGAGACCAGGCCGCTGCCCACCGACGCAAGCGCCGATGCCATCACGCCGGTTTGGTGTTCGAGCACGACGAGCGCCACGACCACGCCAAACGCCGAAAGCGCGCGCCGACCGAGCAACATGCGGCCCAAGACGCCCACGGCCTTCTTGCGGCGCTCAGCTTGAGGCAGGAGGCGGGCGTGCCCGAGCGCGAGCCCAAACAAGACCATCGATGCGACCACCCACGCGACGGGCCAACTCGTGGCCCCGGCGAGCATGAGGAAGCCCCCGAACCCCAGCAGCGTTGCGACGCGGTGCCCCGCGACCCGAAGCCCGACGTAGCGAGACTGCCCGGCCTCGTCGAGGGCCTCGAGGTAGTAGCCGTCGACCGCGATGTCGTGGGTGGCCGAGGCGATCGCGAGCAAGAAGAACAGGCCCGAGGCGATGGTGAGCCCGGTCTCGCTGCTCGAGGTGAAAGCGAGCATGAGCACGACGGCACCCAGCAGCAGCTCACAGACCCAAAGCCAGCCTCGCTTGGTCTCGTAAGCGTCGAGCAGCGGGCCCCAGAGAAACTTGAGGTTCCAGGGCAAGTGGAACAACGAAGTGAGCCCGATCGCGCCCAGGCTCGCGCCCATGATCGTGAACATCGCGTCGGCGACGTTGTTGACCAGGGCGTACGGCAGGCCCTCGGCAAAGTAGGTGCTGGAGACCCAGCCCGCCTCACGGCCCCAGCCTTCGTGGTCCCCCCCGGAGCTCTCCGGGACGGGAATGGGGGGGTCGGCGCTCACGGAGGTTCTGTATAGAGGTTCAGCCGCGCCAAGCGAAGAAGTGGGACCAAACGAGGCCCGCGCTGACCGCGGTCAGCAGGACGACCGACCCGCGGACGAGAACCTTTCGGCTGGAGGCCAGCGTTCCCGACCAGCGCCACACCCCTGCCAGCCCCAGCCCCAGCACCGCGACCACGGGCACCAGGTAGCGGTGGTCTTCCCCCGCCCCGCCGCTGGGTGTGCGGTGAAAACACAGCAGGATCGCCCAGGGCACCAGGGCCAGGCCGATGCGGCGCTCGAACACCATGCCGCCGGCCGCGACGAGAAGAATCGGGGCCATGCGCAGCGCACCCGCGCCCTGACCGGCACCCCACAGGGTCCAGAAGCCGGCCAGCGGATTGCCGGAGAAGGTCGCCGCGCGCGAGGTGGCAAACGCGAACGTCGCGTGGTGGTCGTAGCCGATCGACAGCGGGGATCCGAAGGCGGCGTCGTGATACAGCGCCGTCGCGAGCACAACCGGAAGCGCTCCGAGGGCGACCTTCGGGGACTCCCGCAGCGGGGCCACTGCGAGGACCAACGGCACCACGGCGACGACAAGGGCATAGTCCGCGCTGACGGCCCAGGCCCCGCTCATGCCTGCGACCAAGGCCGCCCTCCAACGCCGGAAGGACGACGTGTCTTCGCAGGACAGGCTCTCCAGTCCCCATACGCACCACACCAACATCGCGCCGGAGGTGACATGGCTGAACAGCATGGTGGAATATGGGCCCCACAGCGTGCCCACTCCGATCGCCAAGACCACGATAAACTGCCCTTCGGCGTCGAGGTTGCGACGCCGCAGCAGCATCAACAACCCCGCGAGCCCCACCGCGCCCATCCCCGCCGCATGTACGCCCACCAGCAGGGCTGTGCCCTGCAACGCGATCAGGTTGGGCGAGCGAGCCCCCATCTCCAGCCGCCGTTTGCCGTAGGTTGCAATGTAGCGGTCTGTCGCTGGCCGCACGCGTACCAGGGTGTCCAGGTCGCCAGCGTCCGCGCCGGCCTTCAAGCGCTCGATGGAGTCATGCCCCCACCCCTCGTCGAGATGAGACCCGAGCCAGATCGCGGGCACGGCCGCAAACGCGGTGCCCGGAGGCCGGTCGGAGTAGTCCTCACCGTCTCGGAGCGCGCGATCGATCCACAGCGTGAGACCAACCTCGGGCGTGATCGAGACCTCCCCCCGCAGGGCCAACGCGCGGCCGAGCGCCACGTGCGAGCCGTCGTTGCTGCTCACGAGCCCCGCGGATTGGCTGGCGTAGAACAGACCCAAAACCGCTACAAACACTCCCACCCAGAGGCGAGGGCGCGCAGACGCGGGGCTCGGTCCAGACACCGAGGGACCATGACATGAAACGTGGCGGGGTCAGAGCGGTTCGACGAACGCTCCGCATTCTGGGCACGTCGGCTTCTGGGTGATGAAGTTCAGGGCCGCGCCCGCTCCGAGCAGGTACGCCATCGTGAGCGGGATCATCACCACGAAGTCCGACGCGATGATCGGCAGCAGCGGGATGAACGGGATCGGTAGGATGAAGTAAAACCGAGCCAGCCGCCGGAGCCGGGGTTGCTCGTGCTGGCCCTTCACGTCGTCCTCACAGCGGCGGCAGCGATGCGTTCCCACCGCCTAAGAATACCGCGGTCGTAGGGAATGCAAGCGCGACGCTGAACAACCACAGGCGCACACATGAACTGATAGACTCCGCGCGAGGTGACCACGGCCCAAGTCAGCGACGCCGAAGCGCGCTTTGACGCCCTGCGAAAGCGCGTGGGTCTCATCGCCGCTCCGGTTGTCTTCGTGGGGCTCCTGGCCACCCCCATGCCCGGGATCAGCCAGGAGGCCCACTCGCTGGCTGCCATCTCCGCCATGACGGTGCTGCTCTGGGTGACCGAAGCGATTCCGCTCCCCGCCGCGGCCCTGCTCGGCCCCGCCTTGGCCGCGATCTTCGGCGTCACTTCGCCCAAGGACGCCCTCGGTGCGTTCGCCGATCCGCTCATCTTCCTGTTCATGGGAGGCTTCATGCTCGCCGCGGCGCTGTCCCGTCATCGGTTCGACCGCCGCGCTGCGCTGTGGCTCATCGCGCGCCCGATCGTCGCGGGCTCCCCTGCCCGAGCGATGATCGCCATCGCTTTGATCTCGTTCGTCTTCTCGATGTGGATCAGCAACACCGCGACCACCGCGATGTTGATCCCCGTCGCACTCGGACTTCACGGGACGATGCTCGCCGTCCTTCCCAAAGACCAGGCGACCACCCAGAAGCTGCACCGGTTCAGCGGGGGCATGTGTCTCGCGTTGGCCTACGCGGCGTCGCTGGGCGGCTCCGCCACGCCGATCGGCACCGGTCCCAACGTGATCGCCGTGGGAATGCTGGAAGCGAAGACTGGCGCTCGGATCGATTTCCTCCAGTGGATGTCTTTCGGTTTGCCGACCGCTGTCGCGATGACGGTGGTGATGCTCTGGGGCACGCTTCGCTACTTTCCCGCCCCGGTTCGCAAGGTGAACGGCCTCATGGACGAGGTCCGGCGGCAGCTTGAGCAACTCGGTCCCGTCACCGCCGCCGAGCTCCGCACGCTGTTCGTCTTTGGGGTCGCCGTGACCGGCTGGCTGACGCCATCATTCGCCAACCTCTTCCTCGGACCCGAGCATCGCTTCACGGTCTGGACCGACGGTCATCTGGCCGAGGGGGTGGTCGCGCTGGTGTGTGCCTGTCTGCTCTTCTTCGTGCCCAGCGGCGCGCGCGACCGGCCCGACGAGCGACTGCTCGACTGGGAAGACGCTCAGAAGATGGATTGGGGTACGCTCTTTCTGCTCGGCGGCGGTCTCGCGCTCGGCCGCATGACCTTTCAGACCGGGCTCGCGGAGGCGATGGGACGCGGCATCCTCGAAGCCGCGGGGCCCCTGGTCGAGTCACCGCTGGGCCTCACCGCGGCCGCAGTGCTGCTGGTCGTGTTCCTCACCGAGGTCACCAGCAACACCGCCACCACCAGCATGATGCTGCCGGTCTTGATCGGCATCGCTCAAGCCAGCGGCTTCGACTCCACCGCCACCGCAGTCGCGGTCACGCTCGCCGCCAGCTACGCGTTCATGCTGCCCGTCAGCACCCCGCCCAACGCGATGGCGTACGGCACGCAGATGATCCGGCTCGACGCGATGGTCCGCTTTGGGTTTCGGCTGGACCTGGTGGGGTTCGTGGTGCTGATGCTCGCCGTTGTGGGCATCTTCCCGTTCGTGCTCGGTTGAGCGACACGTGCGCGTAACCAGATCGCCGCCGGCCCGTACAGCACGTATGACGTCGACTCTCCTTCGCCCCCTCGTAGTGCTGGCGCTCCTGTGCGGCTGCAACTCCCGAGAAGCGGACGACCTGCGCGACCAGCTTCGCGACGATGACTACCGCAACACCTACGCGCGGGCTCCAGGCTGGGAAGACGGACGGCTACCGGCCGAAGGCGGGCCCCATGGCGGCTTCATCGACGTCTACATCAACGACGTGATGCAGGAGGCGATCGACGACGGCATGCCGATCGAGCGCTGGCCCGAGGGATCGATCATCGTCAAGGACGGCTGGAACCGCGCCGAGGGCGGATCGCTGGAGTACCTCAGCTTCATGGAGCGACGCGATGGCGGTTGGTTCTGGGGCGAGTACAAGGGCAACGGTCGCTTCGTGTCGGCCGGAAAAAACGACAAGACCTGCACCGGCTGCCACAGCTCGGGCGAAGACCAGGTCCGGGCGTTCGGGCTGCCGCCCTACGAGGAGTGAGCTTCAGCGGGAGCCGCAAACGTCCACGGCGACGGTGTACATGTCGTTGTCCGGCAGCATGGGCCCGATCTGTCCCACGTTGCTGTTGCCCCAGCACGAGACGGTTTCCGAGCCGAGCACCGCACACAGGTGCTGAACCCCGACACCCACCTCGGTGACGGGCTGCTCGAGTTCGTCGTAGGCAGCGAGTCGCTGGGGCGGCCAAAACGGCACGCCATTGGTCGCCCCTTGCACGCCGAGGTAGCCGCTCGAGGTCCCGCCCCAACACCAAAGTGCGGGCTCGTCGGTCTCAACGCACGTGGTGTAGGCTTGGGCGAAGATTCGGACGACCTGCCCCTCCCAGACAGGTTGAACCGCGGTCGCAGCGGCGTAGGTCGCGGTGCTCTCGCCAGAGATCTGGTTGAACTCGTTGCGTCCCCAGCAGTAAACGGACCCGTCGACGAGCGCGCAGTTGTGCTCGCGGCCCACGGCGAGGGCTTCGGCGGGGCCGAACAAGGACACCGGCCGAGGTTCCGCCGAAGAAGCGCCGATGGGCTCTGCGAGCTGGCCCCAGTTGTTGCGGCCCCAGCACGACACCTGCGGCCCGGATCGCATGCAGCCATGATAAAAGCCCAGGCCAAACTCCTCGAGCCCGGCGTAGGGACCGGATTCGTAGGGCCCAGCCCCCTGGGCTTCAGACAACAGCTGGAAGTACGTGTTGTCACCCCAGCAGGAGATTCGGTCGTCGGCATGCCGAACGCACGTGTCGCGCACCCCGACCGCGACCGCGACGACGGAGGCGATGCCGCCCACCGGTGCAGGATCGCGGCTCTCCTCAAGCACCGACGTAGGGTCGACTGGGCCAGCGAGGTTTCGCCCCCAACACCACACGGTCCCGTCTTGCAGTGCCGCGCAGGTGTGAAAGAACGAAGCCGCAGCGGATGCAGCCGCGGATCCTCCCAGGTCTACAACGCGAAGCTGCGGGATCGACATCGGGCCCGCTGCGGTCCCTGCTTGCCCGTAGTGGTTGCGGCCCCAGCAAGCCACGGTGGCGTCGGCTCGAACCGCGCAGTTGTGCTGAAAGCCAACGGCGATCGACGGGGCGCACGTGCAAACGTCTCCGCATCCGGTGGTTTCGGACTCCGCGGTGCCCGAGTCGCCCGAAGAACCGCTTGAGGAAGAGCTTCCAGTGCTGCTGGCGCTCTCCACCGACCCGCTCGACGAGGACGAACCGCCGTCGGTCCCCTGCGAGGTCGAGACGCTCGAGTCTTCGGCACCCATGGAGGTGGCGCTGCTGGAGGATGTCGCCTCGGGGGGCACGCACGTTCCGCGTCGGTCTGCCCCTGCATCGTCGGCATAGCGGTAGCCTCCGTCGCACTGCGAGTCCGGGACCGCGCACCCGCCTTGGACACACTGTGCACCCGTCGCAGCGTCGCACTGCGAGTCTTCGGCGCACGTAAACGCCGCGGACGGAATGCACCCAGCGGGCACCCAGACCAAGCCCAGGGAGGCCAACGCCAGCAGGGGTCGAAGGCTCCACACCGTCGTTATGGTATCTCCAGTCGCGCGATGGATCAGCCCGCGTCCGACTTTGATCTGCTCGCCGCTTGGCAGGCCGGCGACGGCGCTGCGGGCAACACCCTGGTCGCGCGGCACTATGGCCCCCTGCTCCGATTCTTCGAGCTGCGCTCCCGAACGCCAGAGGATTTGACGCAAGAGACCCTCCTGGCGATCGTCGAGTCGCGGGACACCTTCCGAGCAGAGGCTTCGTTCCGCGCTTTTCTCTTTGGCATCGCGCGACGCGTTCTGCTCAACGGCATGTCCAAGAGATACCGCCGGGAGCGGTTGTCCAGCTTCGACGCCCCCGAGGCTCCGCGAAACACCTCGCTAAGCGCGCTGTTCGCACGACGTCAGGAGCAGCAGTTCCTCCTGATGGTGCTCACCACCCTGCCCGAGGACACGCAGACCCTGCTTGCGCTCGCCTACTGGGAGAGCCTGAAGGCGCGCGAAATCGCCGAGGTCATGGGCATTCCGGTGAGCACCACCACGACCCGACTCGCGCGCGCCCGCCTGCGGCTCGCCGAGGGCATCCGCCAGCTGGCGACCCCGCAAACCTCGGCGACGCTGCTGCAAGACCTGGAGGGCTGGACCCGCTCCTTGGCCGGACCCCAGTCGCTCCAGCAAATCCCGGCGGGACTCGCCGAGCGGGTCGCGGCCCTGCTGACGCCGGCCTCGTGATCGCATCCGTCGCGACAGCGCACGTCGCAGAGCCTGATACGATTCCACAGACCGTGCTCGGCTCTCGCTCCGACGCCAAACCGACCCCGCTGGGGACACGCATGGGTGGCTTCCTTCTGCGGGAGCGACTCGGCGCAGGGGGCATGGCCGAGGTGTTCCTCGCGGTTCGGCAAGGCCCCGAGCAGACGGAGCTGGCGGCGGTCAAGCGCCTGCTTCCATCACTCACCTTCGACGCCGAGTTCGTCCGCATGTTCTTGACCGAGGTCGAGATCACGCGACAGCTGGAGCATCCGGGGATCGCGAAGCTCCTGGACTGCGGTACGGGCGAAGGTGGGCACTTCCTCGCGATGGAGTACGTGCACGGGCACGATGTCCGTGACGTCTTGGGAGTCGTGTCCAAACGCGGCGCCGACTTGGGCTTCGCGCTCGGGGTCGTCGCGGACCTCTCAGACGCGCTGCACTACGCCCACGAGTTTCGGTCGCAGGACGGGCGCATCGTCGGCTTCGTCCACCGGGACGTCTCTCCCTCCAACGTGCGCATCTCCACCGACGGCGACGTGAAGCTGCTGGACTTTGGCATTGCGCGCGCGGTGGGACACACGCGGGTCACCAAGGCCGGCACGCTCAAAGGCAAGGTTGGGTACATGTCCCCCGAGCAGTGTCGAGCCGAGGCCACCGACCGACGCACCGACATCTTTGCCATGGGCGTGCTGCTGTACGAGCTGCTGACGGGTCGGCGCGCTTTCTATGGAGAGACCGACCTCGAGATCCTCGCACACATCATTCAGGGGCAGTACGTCCCGCTCACGGTGCAGAAGCCGGACCTCCCGCTTGGCGTCACCACGCTGGTGCACAGGATGCTTCGCTCCGACCCCAACGGCCGGCCGCAAACCGCGGCCGAGGTCGCGACCCAGCTTCGAGCCCTCGCGGCCAAGCTGGAGCTTGCCATTGACGCAAAGACCCGGGCGTCCGCCATCGCCGGGCTCTTTGGACAACTGAGCACACCCGAGATCCACGTGTCCCCCCCGACGCTGCACGTCGCGGTCGCGACCCAACGCGCACCCGTCGAGCCCGAGCTTGACTCCGACCCGGCTCCGCGCGCCGTGGAGCCCTCCAAGAGCAGCCGTGGACGATGGGTCTTACTGGCGGGCCTCATCGCGGCGGTGGGTGCGGGAGGATTCTTGGCCGGCCAGCGCACGTCCGAACCCAACGAGCTCGAGGTCGTCGTGCCGCTGGTTGAGGCTGAGGTCGTCCACGCCCAGACCCCGGTGTCGCCGGCCCCGGACACGGTTCGGACGGTCGCGCCACAGGAGCCCGAACCCGAGCCCGAGCCCGAACCCGAGCCCGAACCCGAGCCCGAGCCCGAACCCGAACCCGAGCCCGAACCCGAACCCGAGCCCGAGCCCGATGTGTTCGAGCTCCCAGACGACGCTCCCACGGCACCCCGTAAGCGACGAGCAACGAGGCAGCCTCCCGCACCCGAGCCGCCCACCCCCTCTGGACCCAAGGTCGACCCGGACTCGATCCTGGCCCCTTCGCTGCGCTGATGATCGCCTCGCTCCTCATCGCCTGCCTCGGCGCAGCGCCAGCCCCGACCGCACCGGACTCGGCGCCGGCGACCCCTCGCGAGGTGGCGCGAGCGGTCGCCGCCCTGCTCGAAGCCGGAAAGATCAACGAGGCCTTCGCCTATATCGATGCTGCCAATGAAGCCGATCCGGACCCTCGCTACTTGTTCATGCGGGCGTCCCTGGAGGAGCAACTTGGGCGGTGCAGCGTCGCGATTCCCTTGTATCGGGAGTTCTACGCTCAGGCCGAGGCTCCGATGGATCGGGATGAAGCCCAGGCAGGCCTGGCGCGCTGCGACGCGGAGCCGTTGCCCGAGCCGGACCCGCGACCAGCCTCGGGCCCACCGCCCGCGCTCAAGGCCGCCCCAAGCCCACAACCCGCCCCGCCAACCCCACCCCCACCGGCGAGCTGGCAGCGCGACCCGTGGGGGTGGACGCTGCTCGGCACAGGGTTCGCTGTGACCGCGACCGGTGGCACGCTGCTGACCTTGGGAAGATCGGCAGCCCGCGAGACCGGACAGGTGGCGCTGCAGACTCAGCACGCGGATGCAGCGCGACGCGCGGGTCGCCTTCAACCGGCCGGGATCGGGCTCGTCGCAACCGGATCGGCGCTGTGGGTGGTCGGAGTGGTCCGCATGGTGGTCGTGGACCGCCGCGATCGGGCTTCTCGAGGCGTTTCGGGACGAATCGACGGTTTTTCGATCTTTTTCTGAGACAAGAACAGCTGTCGCGAGAACCCCAGATCGCGATGAGGGGATGGGGAGCAGGGGCCGCGTTGGGGCTGGGGTTGCTGGCATGTGGGGGCGAAGCTCCCGCGGCCATCGACTTCGGAGAGGTCGGGTTGGGCGAGACCGACTCGGTTCCCGAAGAGGTCGAGCGCAGCAGCACCGGTGAGGAGGAGAGCTCCGGCGGGGACGAAGACAGCGAGCCGACGCTCGTACCGCTCGACGTAGAGGCCGTCGCCGTCGAAGGACCCTGCACCGCGCTGCAAGACGGCGAGCGCGTTGCTGCGGTGGGCCCCAACGCAGAGGCCTGGCTCGCCCGAGACGAAGAGAACACTTCGATGGTGCGTGTGATCTCCGTCCGCGGGACGTCGGACTTCGGCTTCGAAACCTCGGGTCTCCTGCTCGCGACGTCTGCCCTCGACGGCGAGCGGGGTGCGTTTGCGACCGCGCAGGGACTGTTCACCGTCTCCGGACCGCGCATCGATCTGCTTGCGTGGTCCGGCGACCCGGCGGCCGTCGTAGACCTTTGCGGCGACCTGTCGGTCGATGGAGACGGGCGCGTCCTGACCGACGACATCCACACCCGCGACTTGGGTCAGTGGTGGCGCTGGAATGCGCCCGCCGGTGTGGTCGGTCATTCCGCGAGCATGGGAATGCAGGCCGGTGCGTGTGCGGATCAGTCCGGGGCAGGCTACCTGCTGCACGAAGGCACGGTGTGGTCGGTACGCTCGGACTTCGTCGAGTCGCTGCCGGCGTTTGGCCCCGCCAGCGCCGTCGTCGGGCACGATGCGTTCGGCGTCGCGGCGGCTGTGGATGGCGAGCTGCGAGTCGGAGATCCCGAGCAGGACCCTGCGGTGTTCTCCTTCGAGGCTGGCCCGGTCACGGGGCTCGCCGCAGGGGACGAGCAGCTCTACATCGTCGCCGGCGACCGCGTCTACACGATGGACGCCGGTCTGGGCTTCCGAGAGCTGCTCCTCGAAGGCGCGAGCCTGGGCGTCCAGACCCTCCACGGCGCGGGCGCGGGCGGAGTTGTTGTGCAAGCCCAGGACGAGGTTTGCTTTCGCGGGCCAGCCAAACCGATCGAAGTCGTGGGCGTGCGACCGGCGGCACACCGCCGCCTCCCGGGCCTTGAGCTTCAACTCACCGCGGACGTCGACGCGCTGCAAGCCCACCTCGACGACGCGCCCATCGAACTTTCCGCGACGCCGGAGGGATGGGCGCTCTCGGTCGAGTGGCTTGACGAAGGCTGGCACACGCTCGAGGTCTTCCACGATGGAGCCGCGCGCCGCATCGACTTTTCGGTCGAGCGCCTGACCCAAGCCACCTGGCAAGACGACATCTTGCCGCTCTTCGAGGCGCACTGTGCAAACCCGGCGTGCCACGGGCCCAACCCGTCCTCGCCAGACCGCCCCGACCTCAGCGTCTACGAGGCGTGGGTCGAACTTTCGCAGACCCTTCGAATCCGCGTCGTACAGAGCGGGGACATGCCCCCGACAGGCTTGAGCGACTGGGGCGTCGAAGACACGTTGCTCGTACTGGGCTGGCTCGACGCCGGCCTTCCGGAAGGAGAATGACCATGAAACGCTCGATGATCATGGCGCTGGGCGCCACCGTGCTGCCCGGCTGCTACGCAGGCCCGGGATCCGACTCCAACTCCGACGGCAGCGGGCTGGACACGCTCACCGCGGGGGCCGACGTCGAGACGACCGGCGCACCGGAGAGTGGCGGGCCCGATGACGACGGGGACGATGACGACGATGGCGGAGACAGCGGATCGCCGACCCCCGAGGGCGAAGGTCCGGCCGAGCTTCCCGTAGGCAGAGCGATTCGCCGGATGACCGCAGACCAGTTCGTCCGCTCCCTCGAGCGCGCCACCACCCAGCGCTGGGACGGATTCGAGGCCTACTCGGCCGCGATGGGCAAAGCCAACTTCTCCGAGATCACGGAGCACGACCGCAACCTCTCGGTCACCTTCGAGAAGTTCGCCACCGACGCGGCCATCGCTACGTGCCGGGCCGCCGTCGAGCTCGACGCCGGCGAGAACACCCAGACCATCCTGCGACACGCCACGCTGGAGGACCTGGACGAGTCAGCGGTGCGCGCGAACGTGCAGTACCTGGTGCTGCGCTTCCTCGCCGACGAGGTCGAACTCGACGACCCGCGCGTCGATGTTTGGGCCGAGCTGGTGCTGGCGCCGATGGGCGCGGACCTCGAGCCACGAGACATCCTGCGGGAACGATGGGCTGCGGTGTGCGTCGGCCTCGCCACCCACGTCGACTTCATCACGTACTGAAACGAGCCAACTGCCATGTCGAACTACGCAACCAGCCGACGCGCATTCATGATGGGTCTTCCTGCCGCAGGTGCGGCACTGAGCCTGGCCCCGTACAGCCCTCCGGCGCTCGCAATGCCTGGCGAGGGGCACCGCTTCGTGTCGCTGTACTTCAACGGGGGATGGGATGTGCTGCTCTCGCTGGACCCACGAGATCCGCTGTCCAACCCGGCCGGCATCGATTTGGGAACCGACGACCTCGCGGCCGGCTACCGTGAACCCTCGGCCTGGGACTTTGGCGGCCAGGAGCACCTCATCGGCCCTTCGATGGTCGACCTCTTCGAGCATCGCGACGTGATGACCATCTTCCGCGGGGTCAACATGAACACCGTCGCACACCCGACCGGCCGCGCGTACGTCAACACCTGGATCCCGCCAACGGGCGTCGTGCCCAAAGGCGACTCCATAGGAACCCGGATGGCCGCGGGTGCAGACCACGAAAACTTTCTGCTGCCCAACGTGTCGATCGGGATGCCCTCGTTCAACCACAGCTTTGCGCCGGAGGTGAGCGGGATCGGCATGGGACAATCCACCGACGCCACCAACTTGGTCGAGCCCGTCAGCACCCCGTTCAGTGCGGAGACGACGGCCCTGCTGCAACAAGCGAGGGCAGCGTCTTCGAGTTGCGTCGGCGCAGGGTACTCCGATGCCCCGGGTCCCAAGCTCGACATCGCGAGAGCTCGAGTCCAGGAGCTGCTCGGGCTTGAGCTTGGCGCCGCCTTCGACTTCGTCTCCGACGAGGCCCTTACGCAGCGCTACATCATCAACAACCCGCAGAACGGTCGCGAGGCGGGTGTGGTCGCAGCGACGGTTTGGCGCCTGCTTGACCTTGGCTTGACCACCTCGATCAGCGCCCAGCTGCAAGCGGGTCTCGACACCCACGACACCACGTGGGCAACCAACCACGGCCCGCGTCAACGCACCGGGTTCCGCTCGATCGCCGCGCTGCTGACCGACCTCCGGCAGACCGATCCCATGCTCAACAACACCACGGTCATCGCCCACAGCGAGTTCGCGCGGACACCTCGCATCAACGGACGCGGCGGACGGGACCACTGGTTCGCCAACTCGGTCCTCGTCTTCGGTGGCGGCCTGCGAAGCGGGGTGTTCGGCGCCACTACCCCCGACTCTCTGGGACTTGCGGCCGTCAACCTGCAGACCGGTCTTCCCGACGAGGCCGGCGAGGTGATCAGGCCTGAGCACATCGGCGCCACCCTGGCGCACGCCAAGGGCCTTCCCTACGAAGACTTCCGCGTCGAGCCCCTGAACGCCTGGATCGCCTGAACCCGAGAGGAACTCCGATGCAACGCCTCATCCCCACCGCCTTCGCCTTCGTCGCCTTCGTCGCCTTCGCGCTGTGCTCGAGCCCGGCCCACGCCGAAGAGTGCGCGCCCACGGCAACCGTCGATCCCCTCCGGCTGCTGCGCCAAACGTCCCTCGACGTTCGGGGTGAAATCCCCAGCTTTGAAGAGCTCGAGCGCGTCCGGGTCTCGGCTGACCCGGATGCCGAGGTCGAGCTGATCATCGAGGAGATGTTCGATGGCGACGCCTATCGCCGAACGCTGCGCGAGTATCACGCGGGTCTGCTGTGGTCGACGGTGGACGAAGACATCCTGCCCCGGCTGGCATCACCGCAAGCCCGCATTCGGCCGGTCGGTGCCAGTCAGATCTGGTCGGCTCCCAGCAAGGAGCGAGCCTACCGACGCGGGAGCGGCGTGCGTTGTGTCGATCAGGAACAACCCGAAGACATGTACGACGCCAGCGGGCGACCGCTGTATCTCGAAGAATACGACGACCCCTCGTGTGCGGGCGGCGTGTGTCGGCAGGAGGGCTGGGTCTGGGTTGCGCCCTACTGGGATCCGCAATCCGAGGTCCGCGTGTGCGCATTCGATGCGCAGCAGTTCGAGGTCGGCAGCACGCAGGAGTCCTGCGACGATTACTCGGTCAACGACATCCGATGCGGCTGTGGGCCCAACCTGCTGCGCTGCGGTCGATTCACCGGCGGTATGGATGAGGAGGCTCGAGACGCGTTGGCGCAGGAGCCCCTGCGAATCTTCGAATGGGTGATCACCCAAGACCGGTCCTATCTCGACGCGTTCAGCACGCAAACAACCTTCGTCAACGGCCCCAGCGCGCACTACTACGAGTGGCTCACCGGGGTCCGAGACGAAGAGCGAGACGCCAGCACGGTCGGCTACGATCACGCATACGGTGACATCCCAAACCTCGCCTACCCCGAGACCAGCGCTTGGGTGCAGGTCGAGCGAGAAGGCAGCCACGCGGGTGTGCTGACGACGTTTGCGTACCTGATTCGCTTCGCTTCCAACCGCGCCCGCGCCAACCAGTTCTACACCGCCTTCTATTGCGACCCCTTCATCCCCCCCGAGGGCGGCATTCCGGCCGAAGCGGGCGACCCTCCAGCCAACCTTCGAGAGCGTGCCGGATGCGATGGCTGCCACGAGGTGCTCGAGCCCGCGGCCGCTCATTGGGGTCGGTGGCGGACCTCAGGCACCTTCGGCCTGTTGCGCGAAGAGCTCGTCAGCTTCGACACTCCGCGTGACGAATGCGCGAGCTGTGCAGAGGGCGGCGAAGTGGAGTGCTCGGACTTTTGCCAGGCGTACTACGTCACCGCCGACAACTCGCATCCCGACGAGTACGCGGAGTTTGCCGGGCAGCCACAGGCCGCCGCTTGGCTGCAGCCCGCAGAGTATGACCACCTGCAGGTCGGTCCCAGCGGGCTGGTCGATGAGCCCACCGAGCAGCGCCAAGTCGCCCAGTGCACCGTGCGCAACCTGGCGACGCACCTGTATGGCCGAGAGCTTCAGCCCAGCGACCTCGAGTGGCTGGCGGCACAGACCGACGAACTGCAGGCGTCGAACTACAGCTTCAACGGGCTCGTTCGCCGACTGCTCGCCGACCCGCGCTACCGCTCGATCGACTAAACAAGCGCGGCTGCGACGTACTGCGTGGGGTCGTCCACCCCCGCGAGTTCAAAGCCCCGTCTGCGCAGCTGGCAGCTGTCACACGAGCCACACGCCAGCGGCAGGCCCTGCGCGTCTTCACTCGGGTCGTAGCAGCTGACCGTGTCCGCGTAGTCGACCCCATGCTCGAGCCCAAGCGCCACGATCTCGTGTTTGCGAAGCTCTTGTAGCGGCGTCTCGATGCGCAGCGGATCGCCGGCCTCGACGCCGATCTTCGTGGCGAGGTTGGCGGTGCGCTCGAACGCCTCGATGAACGCAGGCCGGCAGTCGGGATAGCCGGAGTAGTCGAGCACGTTGACGCCGATGAAGATGTGCCGAGCGCCGAGGACCTCCGCCCAGGCGAGTCCGTACGAGAGGAACAGCGTGTTGCGGGCGGGGACGTACGTGGTCGGAATGCCCGCGGCCTCGGGGTCATGCCCCTTGGGGACATCGAGGCTGCTGCCACCGACAAGGGCAGTGACCGGCGCGACGAGTCGACCTAAGTGGGAGAGGTCGACGATCTCGTGGGCGCGCGCGCCGAAGTGTTTCGCCTGCCGCGCCGCACACGACAGCTCGACAAGGTGCCGCTGCCCGTAGGCAAAGCTCATCGCGTGGACGGCGAACCCCTGCTTGGACGCCAGGGCGAGTACGGTCACCGAGTCGAGGCCACCACTGAGCAGCACGACCGCGGCCGGAGCATCGGCGGTCACTCAGCCTCCGTCTTGTTGGGCCTGCGCGCAGGCTGCGTCGAGCGTGGCATCATCCGGGCAGCAGTAGAGTTCGAACGTCTCGGCCTCATAGCCAACCTGGCACGAGCAGCTGGGCTCGTTGTTGTTCACGATGCAGATGCCGCGCTCGCTGCCGCCGCAAAAGAACCCTTCGCAGGGGTCTTGCAGGTTGTAGCAAAAGTTCTTCTCGCGGTTGCACATACCGTCTTGGCAGCTGCCATCGGGCGCGAGACAGAGGCCGCCTGGAACACCCGGAGGCGCCTTCTTTTCCCGCTCAGCACCGCGGAAACATCCGCTCACACCGAGCGAGAGGCAGGCGAGGACGAGCCAAGGTTGCAGTCGCGACATCACGGACAACGGCCGGAGCGTACCAAAAAAACGACTGCGCTCGGCTCCCACCGAGGCATGGGTGTCGATCGCGGGCCTTGTGTTGCATCTCCGGGTCGATTCGCCCCAGATCCCCACGCCCGATTGAGGTTGGCAGTCGCCAGACTGGTAATCCGCCCAACGATCAACACCGGGCCGCGCGAATGCCTCAGTGGTATTCTCGACTCGGGTTCGGAACGGTCGAGCCCCCCAGGAGTCGACCATGCGCTTCATGTCCAAGTTCACCACCTCCCTGCTCGTCACGACGCTGGGCCTCGGTTTGGGGCTCATGACCGCCACGCCCACCGCCCAAGCGGCGTTCGAGTGCGCGGACGAGGGAAATCTGTGTATCGAGAGCGGCGGAACCTGGGCTTCGGGCTCACGCACCTCGTCCAAGGACCGACGCAAGCAGTCCGACAAGTCTCCCGGCAGCCTGACGGTTCGGGTCGAAGGCGGCCGCGGCAGCATCTTCATCAACGGACGCTACGCCGGGACCGCGCCGCTCGAGGGCGTCGAGATCCCCTCAGGCAAGAACGACCTTCAGATTCGAGACGGGTCGGAAGTCTTGTCGAGCGGCGTGCTGACGGTCGCCAAGGGCGCGGACGTCATCGCGGTCGTTCGTTATCCGTAGTCGCTCGGCCTCACTGCAGGCTCGCAAGCAGCTCCCAGAGCTGGGTCCGGGTGAATGGCTTCGCGATGAGGCGATCGAAGCTCTGGTCGGCGATCTCGAGCTCCTGCAAATAGCCGGACATCAAGACCGCGTGCGCATGGGGAAAGACCGCCCGCGTATCTGCGACCAAATCGAGGCCAGTGCCGTCGGGAAGCATGTAGTCGGTGAGCAGGAGCGTGCATCGCTCCATCTCTTCGAGCGCATGCTTGCCCGAGCGCACGTCGGGTTCGGCACGCACATCGAAGCCCATCGAACGCAGCAGTCGCTCGACAGCGTAGCGAACGTCGTCCTGGTCTTCGATGAGCAACGCGAACCCACGTTCGGTTGGAAGGCCGGGCTGTGGGCCCGGCGGCTTCGCTGAGGCGGGCAGGCCCTCGCACAGCGGAACAGACACCGAAAAACACGAGCCACTATCGGCCGCGCTGAGGACCCAGATCTCGCCACCAGCGCGGCGCACGATGGCGCGCGCGGTGGCCAGGCCGAGTCCCGTTCCCTCCGCCCTGGTCGTGAAGAACGGCTCGAACACCTGCTCGTGCAAGCTCGCGGGGATACCGACGCCGGTGTCCTCCACCTCAAGCAGCATGCGGCTGTCGATACAACGACACCGCAGCGTGAGCGCCCCACCGTCGGGCATCGCCCCCACCGCGTTGACCACCAGGTTGAGGACGACCTGCTCCAGCTCGTTGGGATCGATCTCGATCGCCCCGACCCCCTCCATCGTGTGCTCGAAGCGAACCCGCTCTGGCACGAGTCGCAGAAGGAAGGGGAGCAGCTCGGCGAACCACAGCGGCACGTCGATGCGGCGCGGGTCCTCGACCTTGTTGCGCGTGAACGTGAGCAGGCGACGCGTGAGGCTCGACCCCGACCGAGCTGCGTTGGTGATCACGGCGAGGTCTTCGGTCGCATCCGGCAGATCGCGGCACTGCAGCTCCAGCAACTCCGCGCTCGACATGATCGCCGTCAGCAGGTTGTTGAAGTCGTGCGCGATTCCTCCGGCCAGCTGCCCCATCAACCGAACCCGGTCATCGTGCCCAGCGAGCCGCTGTGCCTCGACGAGCTCTTGTTCGGCCTTCTGGCTCACGCTGAGATCCTCGATGAAGGTGCAACGCTCGGTGATCACCCCCGCGGCGTCCAGCCCGGGCATGACCAGCACGCGGCCGATGAAGGTCGTGCCGTCCTTGCGGATCATGGGACACTCGGCGAACGACCGGCCGGACTCCACCGCGTTGAGCATCGCGAGATAGTCGGATTCGGACGCATAGAGCTCGCGGGCGGTGAGACCACCGAGCGCTTCATCGCGCGTGTATCCAAACATCGTGCAGGAGTATTGGCTCCACACGACGATGCGTCCGCTGCTCAAAGCGTCGGCGACGCTGACGTGAAACGGGGCCTCGTCCATGAACCGACCCACGCGGTGATGGGGAGGTTCGCCGCCAAGGGCGGCAGCCGGAAGCGCCGAGGCATGCAGGATGAACCCGTCACCGTCGGGCTCGACACGACACAGCCATTCGCTTTCACCCAGTGCGAGCCGGAAGCGGGTGGCATGCGATTGGGCCATCGCAGCCTGGAGCCCAACGCGGAGCCCATCGGTGATCACATCGAACGCAGAGCCACCGAAGCGAAGCTTCGGGCACAGCCGGGGCCAGTCGCCGTCGAGACCGACCACGGCACCATCGGGCATCAGCCGCACCACCGCATTGGGCACGCAGTCGTCGCGTTGGAGGGCCCAGGGTCCCACTACTCCTCCCAGCTCGCGCGCAGGGTCGTTTCGGTCTCGCCGCTGAACTGCCCCATCTCGATGGTCTCCGTCCGAGTCGATTCGTAGGAGACCGGAATGCGCCGCCCGAGATCGAACAGCAACGTTCCACGCTGCTTGCTCTCGATCACAATCTCCCCGCCCGGACCATCCTGCGTGCCGATCGCGGTCCCCTCGAAGACCATCTCCGCGATCGGGCTGCGACCCGACTCATCGATGCGAACGAGCGTGTACTGGACCTCGACCTCGAACGGGAGGATCAGGCCCGTCTCCCCAAGCTCGGTCTCCTCTTGGTGGCGAACGGTCACGGGTTCGTTCATCGGGAGCGCCTCTTCGGGCAGGGTCGGCAACTGCAGCAGCGGCGGCAGGTAACTGAGCATCTGCAGACCCGGGATGATCGGTGCAGGCTTCCCCGCGGCCGTGGCGTCCGCGATCTCCTGGCGCATCGCGGCCAGCTTCGCCTCGCGCTCGAGGTTCTGGGGCAGCTGTGGGTCCGCCTCGACCTGGCCCCGGAGATCGCTGAGGTAGGCGCCAACGCCGTGCGTCTCAAGGAAGGACTCAGCGTTGTCGTCGCCCCCCGCAAGCGCACCGCGCAGCTCCAAGCCCGTGACGTCGCGGATGGTCCAGACAACCTCGAGGCGGTCCCCCTTGGGCTCAAAGGTGATCACCGCGTCAAGCTCGACGATGGCCTCCGCGTACTGCCCGGCGCCGCGCTGGATCAGCTCCAAGTGGCCAACCTGCCGCAGCGTGCGAGCGCTCGCGTCGTAGCGCAGCGTGGTAGCCGATTCGCTGACGACGCCGGGGCTCCCAGGGCCCGCAGGATCCCCGCCGCCCGGGGATGTCGTTGGAATGCCCGGCGCAGGGTTACAGGCAGCACTTCCCAGGAGCACGCCCAAGACCCATCGACGAAGCATTGCAACCGACGCTACCTGTCGTCATTGCGGCCTGGCAAGGGTGTTCGAGGGGTTCGGGGTGTGCTATTGCCGCCAGCGATGGCTCTGGAGTTCCTAAGCGGCCTGTTTGGGCGTCGCAACCAGCTCCCGACCGACCGGGTCACGCGGGTCCCTCGTCGCGCCAAAAAAGCGGCGGCTGTCGCCACGGCGGGCATGAAGGAAACGCTGGTCAAAATCGGCGCCCTACCCGGCCTCGCTGACGTCGCGCAGACCAAGCGCTTGCCGCGAGGATTCTTCGGTTTGGTGGACACGTTCCTCGGCCACGTCGACGACTATCACGCAGCGGTGCGGGCCCAGCTCCCCGAGATTGGTGAGGACGTCGTGCGCCCCGGAGAAGAGGGAGGCGACGGCCCGTGCCACACCGCGCCGATGGGGGTCTCGTCGATCGAGGCGCTCGCGATCTATCGCCGTGTCCGACCTTGGAAGGATTTCCAGCAGGTCGCGCAACACCTCGGCGAGCTCGGCGAGATGCAGTTCAAGGACATCCAGGAAGGCCACGGGGGCAAAGACCCGGGCAAGATCCGACTGGGCAGCAAGGCGGTCCGCGAGGGCCGGCTCGCCTACGCCCGGCGAATGGAGGCATGCCCGTACCTCGACTCGAAGAAGGGCAAGTGTCGAATCTGGGAGCACCGGCCCGTTGCATGCCGGATGCATCACCCGCTTGGGGATCCCGCGCTTCATCAGCCCGATCACGCAGGCTATCCGCAGGCCGCCGAGGTGAAGAACCTGCGGCTGCCCGTGAAGATTCAGGTGGAGCTGCAGCAGCTCGACAAGCGCCTGATGCTGCAAACCTCTCCGTTCTTGTTTGCCGGCACGCTGCAGCTTCTGCAGCTGACCGAGGGGCAGATGCTTCAAGAGACCGGCGAAGCCCCGCAGCGGATGCAGCAGGACGGGCAAGTGACCCAACGAGCCAACCGCAACGTCAAACACGCGGCGAAGTTCAAGAAGGGGAAAAAGAAAAAGAAGTAGTCGCCAGCCGAGGCAGAGGCCGACTGGGCGTGCGCCGGTTTGCCCGGCCATCGGGTGAGAGGGCCCGGAAGGGCCCAGCCGCCGCCGCGCCGTTGAGCGCCTGCCGGGTGCTGGAGAGCTCGCGGCTGAACGCTCGCCACCGACGGAGGTCTTCTTGGAGTTGAGTGTCGAGCGAGGTCTCGGCGATCGCACGCCGACGCGCCCCCTCGGCCACACACTCGCCGAGGTAAGAACCCAGGCTGGCCCCCAGCGTTGCCGTCGCGATGCCAGCAACCATGCAGAGCATGCCCGCGAGGATGTACGCGGTGCTTTGCGCACCCGCGATCAGCCACAGGAACGGGATGAACGCGAGCGCGCTGAGCACAACCCCGACCTGGCGCAGCGCAGCGACGGAGCGATGGCTGGCCGCGGCCGCGCTGACCAACGCGCGTGCCTCGGCGCGCCCAAACATGCGCACGGCTTGATGCTCCCGCGCGTGGCGGCTGGGATCGCGGATCGACTCCACACAGACCGAGGCCCGAAAGTTGCCGCGCTCGACCGTGAGGCGAACGCCATTGCTGGGGCCCGCGGGAGACGAAGCGCAGATGCTGTAGCCCTCGTGCTCGGGGAACACGCTCGCCCAACGCTCGGAGACCTGGTCGACCACCGCACGCACCTCGTCCCGAACCTGCGACCGACTCTGGCCACATCGACCGACAGACCACCCGAAGGGCGAGTAGACCGCATCCTTTTCCACCGCTTGATCAAACTAATATGCCGCAACGGCAGCGTCCACCCAACGCGCGTGAATCGGCCGCAGACCGCACGTGGCGGCCGCTCTCAGGCCACGTGGGCTTGGCTCCTACCTTGCGGCTCTCATGGCTGCTAACGCGTCCACTCGAACGCGATGTACGCCTTCATCTTGCCTTCGGCCGCGCCGCACACCGCCGTCACATCGTATCGGTCGGTCGCGCCATTGAGCTGCTTCCGATCGTCGGGCAGGTCTTTGGCGGTCAGCTCGACGACCCCCTCCAGCCTTCCGGTGATCATCGCGGTGCACTTGTCCGTGGTCGTGCCCTCCGCGAGCTCGAAGATCACGTGGCTCTTGAACAACCCGGCCTCGTTGGCTTCGGAGCGAGCGAAGTCTACGAACGTTGCCTGGTCACCAAACATCTCCTTGCTGAACCAACTCGGGTCTCTGAAACGAGCGCCTAGGGGATCGGCATCCTCAACCGCCGGCGGCTGCGAGGAGGCCGGCTCTTCCACCGCGGCCTCGGCTGCTACGGCGTCGGGCGGGGTCTCGGGCTTGGCTGCCGCCTGCGCCCCGTCGGGCTTGGCCTTGGCAGATCCACCGTCACAGGCGGTACAGAGCAGAATGGCGAACGCGGCAGTCGTCACGCGGAGCATGAGGACTGAAAACTAACATACCCGACACGCACGGGCGAGCAGGAACGTGCGCAGCCCACCTGCCGGTCTAGAGCGCGAGAACGCAGCGGGCAGCAAGCGGCGCGGAGGGGTCTTCTTCGGTCTTGACCCACGGCGCGTCTGCGGACGCGGTGAGGCCCTCTTTGGCCGGCTGCTGATACACCGCGCCCTCGCTCGACCAAAAGGGACCCGGCCCGCGGAAGACCTCGGCGGAGGCTTCGACTTCGGCCAGGGTTGGAAGGCGCCAACCTTGAAGGATACCGTCATCCCAAGGCACGCGCAGGACCGAGCAGAACGACTCCGCCTCGGTGCGCGTCACGCCCTCGGCCACGCCGCCAAACCATCGCAGCCCCGCTCCGGTCGCGACATGAGGGATGGTGGCCATCGGCTGCGGGACATCGAGCGCGACGGTGCCCGGGTCGAGATCTGCGGCACAGCGAAACCCAAGCAGTCCGTTGGCGGCCGAAGACTCGCGACGAAAACCCGCACGGCCTCCCTTCGCGACCCCAGCTTTGGGTGACTTGGCTGCATAGGCCTGGGAGAACGCCCCGTCACCGCGGAACGGCTTGGTGATGAACGGCTTGAGGCCCGCATCGAGCTCGAAGTCATCGGAGACCCATTCGAGCGCGTTGGAGCCCATGCCGAGAAAGCCGAAGAACGAGGTGTCCACCATCCCCGAGACCGGGGTCAACGCACCAGCGTATTCATCGCGAATCTCGTTGCCCCACGGAAACCGGCGACCGTCGGGACCCCGCGCCGCGTATTCCCACTCGGTTTCGGACGGAAGTCGGCCTCCGCGAGCCTCGCAGAACGTCCTCGCTTGCTCCCGCGTGACGCAGGTCTGCGGGACCTGGGCGAGCACCTCTTGAGAGTAGGTCTTGCTGCCGTCATCTTGCCCCTCGGGACAGACCGCAGGCGTGCACTTGCCCTCCTTCTCGCAGGCGCCATACGACTCGCGCGTCACCTCGTGCAGGTCGAGCCAGAACGCCTCGGCTTTCTTGCCGCGCGGCGGCTGTCCCGACCACGCCGACTCCAGGGACTCGCGAACCTTGTCCGCGTCGTAGCGCATCGGGATGTCACCCATCACGAACAGACCTCGCGGAAGCTGAACCTGCTGGCCGTGCGCCGTCTTGCGGGTCCGAAGGACTTCACACGTCCCCTCCGCGTTTTTGCCCGTGCCGCGCACGCACTCCGCGACCTTCTCCGGATCGATCTCCGGCTCGGGATCCGTCGGCTTGGGAGGGTCGGAAACCTCGACCGTGTGCGGCGACGGCTGGGGCGCGTCGGCGATCGGGTACAGCGGTTCATGGGCGTCGCAGCCGGCCCAGAACACCAAGACAAGCGGGAATGCTCGACGCATGCGTTGCGCAGGGTAACCCGAGTCGCTCCGCACGGGCAGGAACCGTTCCGTCGCGACCTGCTAGCAGCCTGTTGAGAAAGTCGGCGCGGCGGATCGGGAAGCATTTTTCGCTCCTGGGTAGGAGCCGAAACGCCGCTGTACCGGGTGTACTGCAAGTTTTGGCGACGCCGCCAGGAGCGAAAAGGGCGAGCGAGACGTCGTGTCGACTTTCTCAACAGGCTGCTAGCGTTGTGCGGAATATGGACGGGTTCGGAGCTCTCGCAGCCGTGATCTTTGGCGCAATGGCGCTGATGGTGGTCGTTCCCGCAGTGGTGCTCGGTGGGCTCGCGCATCGCATCTGGGGCAGTGGCGCGGTCACCGGTGCGGCGGTTGTGCTTGGCGCCGTCGGGGGCGGCATCGGCATCGCGGCGACGTTCTACGGCGAGGCGCTCACGCGACCGACGCTTCAGCTCGAGGCGCCGCCGGGGTTCGAGCATGAGTGGGTTGTCCTGCTCGAGGACCCCAGGGTCGAGCGACGGCTCGACTGGAGCGGATGGTCGGCGCCCTCGGCTTCGCTTCGGATTCCCCGTGGTGGCGTGGTTCGCCTCGCTGCGCTCCCCGATCCGTTTCGCGCAGACATCGATGTCGTGCTGAGCGGCGGTCCACACAACCAGGCGTTGCTCTCTCGGCCCGCCCCCGCCGAGCTTGGGGCGAGCCGTATGGTCGCATTCAGCTTCGTTGCGTACGGGGAGCAGACAGAGCCGGACCTCTCAACGATGGAGGTTCCAGAGCTGGTCGCGAGAGTGGTTGCGCTCGAGGCGGAGGGGTGAGGCTCACGACCTCATCCGGCACACCAGACCCCGCCCCCGTCGACGCACACCTGCGCGAAGTCGTCGGCATCGAACCCCTCGGCCTCGTAGTAGGCGGTGCCGAGCTGGAGCTGCGCGGCTTCGATGCACGTGCCCACCGAACCAGGGGCTGGGCACGACCCCTCGCCAAAGCTCCCGCCCGATTCCACGCAACCGTCTTCGAGCCCATCGAGGAGTGTGCATTCATGCAAATACTCGAGGCAAAAACCCAACTCCGCCCCGAAGTCACAGTGCCGCAGCGGCGACAGTGACTCGCAGGTCTGCGCGCGGTCCGGGCACTCGACCACGGGTGAGCCACCGCTCGAGCTGCTCTCATCACTGGAGCCAGTCTCATCACTAGAGCCGGTCTCATCACCGGGGTCGGTCGAGCCACCGGTCGCAGGCCCCGTCTGCGTGCCGGTCTCGCCGGTGGTGCCGGACGTCGCGGTCTGGCCCCCGTCCTCGGTGGCAGAGGACGTTCCGGCCGGGCCTTCGCTGGTCTCACCGCTTGCATCCGCGTTGGTGTCGCCGTCCGATCCATCGTCCCCGCACCCGAGGGGAAAGGCTGCGAGTGCGGCGAACAAGGTCAGCTTCAAGGAGAAGGTGTTCATCGAAGCGGTCCGTTGCTCCGCGACCGAATCCGCTCCGCAGAAAGTGGAAACGGCGGCGAACGACGACCCCCAATCGGGCACCGCGCTTGAGCTGCGAGAACTCAAGCACCATGAATGCTGCCACAGCACAGGACTCGTCCTGCACGACCCTGTTCGGCAGCTCCCGATCGCTACAGCGCCTCTCTCTGCGCGGCAGTGGGTTAGACACCCACCTGTTCTCGACTGGTGCCCGCGTGGTACGAAGGTTCGTCCGACACCTCGGCTGGCGCATTGGCGGGCTGACTTCGGCGACGAGGACTTGCCATGCGATTCGACGTTCTTCGTTCCCTTCGTCTGTTTGCGGTCCCAGTCCTCGCAGGCGTCCTCGGCTGCCAGGACGCCAGCTCGAGCAGCGGAACCGATGGCGGCGAGACCGACGACCCGACAAGCTCGGGTGCGCCGACGAGTCCGGACGCGAGCACGAGCTCGGGGAGCGAGGAGGACACGGGTGCGGACGATTCGACGGGCACCGACCCCGGCACGGCCGAGTTCGACGTGCGAGAGAGTGTCGAGCAGCTCCACATCACCCGGACCGCACCGGGCACCAGCATCACCCTATACGACGCGGGTGGAGCACAGGTGCAGACCGGCACGACCGACGACCTCGGCAGCCTGATCTTTCGCAAGGTCGAGCCGGGCGGTGGCTACGTCATTCGCGAGACCGACAACGCCGACATCTACACCCGCGAGCTCACCGTGATGTCCGTCGAGAACAGCCTGCCAGAGCAGGCTTTCTACGCCGAGCAGGTGCTTGAGCCGGGCTTCGGCTACATCGAGACTCGCGACGGCACGCGGCTGTCCGTGTTCGTCTCCCTGCCCGGCCCGCCCGAGGATGGGCCCTATCCGACGCTCGTCAACTACTCGGGCTACTCGCCCTCGCGCCCCGGAGCGCCGCTGGACCTTGGCAACATCCCGGTGGAAGGGCTCTGCCCCGACTACCCGGTGTTGTGCGACGCTCCGGATCACCCCAGCGGCTTGATCGGCGGCATCCTGGGCTACGCAACCGTCGGCGTGAACATGCGCGGCACGGGCTGCTCGGGCGGGGCCTACGACTTCTTCGAGACCCTGCAGAACCTCGATGGCTACGACGTCATCGAGGCCGTCGCCGCCCAACCGTGGGTCCAGGGGAACAAGGTGGCCATGGCCGGCTTGTCCTACCCCGGCATCTCGCAGGCCTTCGTCGCCGCCGAGCAACCGCCCAGCCTCGCCGCGATCACGCCCCTGTCGATCATCGCGGACGCGCAGTCCGTCCTGGTGCCCGGCGGCATCCTCAACGACGGCTTCGCCCTGGAGTGGGCGGACCGCGTGCTGTCCCGCGCAGTGCCGTACGGGCAGGGTTGGGAGGACGACGTCATCGCCGGCGGCGACCCCTACTGTGACGACAACCAGCTGCTGCATGGGCAGGCCGTCGACCTCATCGCCAAGGCCTACGAGAATCCGTTCTACGACCCCGAGGTCGCCGACCCGCTCAACCTCAACCTCAAGGCCCCGGACATCCAGGTCCCGGTGTTCCTCACCGGACAATGGCAAGACGAGCAGACCGGGCCCGGCTTCGCGTCGGTCCTCGACAAGTTCACCGGATCCCCGACCGTGCGCCTCACCGTGCTCAACGGCGTGCACCCCGACGGCTACTCACCCCAGACGCTGGTGGAGTGGAATAACTTCCTGAGCTTCTACCTGCGCGAAGAGATCCCGCAGATCGATCCAGAGCTTCGGGTGCTGGCTCCGCTGATGTTCGAGGCCTTGCTCGGCGCACAAATCGAGTTCCCCGAGGATCGCTTCACCGAATATGGCAGCTTCGAGGACGCTCTGGCCGCGTACGAGTCCGAGCCGGATCTGCGGGTCATCTTCGAGAGCGGCGCCTCACAGGACACCGACCTCGGCGCTCCGCAGGGTACGTGGGAAGCCTCCTTCGACCAATGGCCGCCTGAAGGTACCGAGCCGCTGCGGCTGTATTTCCATGGCGACGGAGCGATGCGCACCGAGCCGTCTGCGGACCAGGCCGGCGCATCGATCTTCGAGCACGACGCCGACGAGGGCCAACGCGGCACGCTCGCGCCCGGCTCGGGCGAGTGGGACCTCATCCCCGAGTACGACTGGCCTTTACCCGAGGCGGGGCGCGGCATCGTGTTCGACAGCGAGCCCTTCGCCGAAGACACCGTCATGCTCGGGCACGGCAGCGCCGACCTGTGGATTCAGTCCACAGCCGACGACGCCGACCTCGAGGTCACGATCAGCGAGCTCCGCCCGGACGGCCAAGAGATGTACGTCCAAGGGGGGTGGCAGCGCGCCAGCCTCCGGGCGCTCGCCGACGATGCCACCGAGCTACGTCCGGTGAAGACCTTCCTCGAGCAAGACGCCGAGCCCCTTCCCGCCGGGGAGTGGACGCTCGTCCGGGTCGAGATCATGGCCTTCGGTCACGTCTTCCGCGAGGGTTCACAGGTCCGCGTCATCATCGACACTCCTGGAGCGAGCCGGACCGGCTGGCGGTTTTCGCTGCAGGATCTTCCAGCGGGTACGACTCACTCGGTCGCGCACTCGATGAGCAACGCGTCGAGTGTTGTGCTGCCGACGATCCCGGGGCTTGCGGTCCCGACGGAGCGACCGCCGTGCCCGTCGCTGCGGGGGCAGCCGTGTCGGAGCGCGGAGATGTTCACCAACACCTCGGCCGAGTGACCCCCCTGCCCTGCGCAGCAGGATTCGGGGGGTACGACGGGTCGAGCCGCAGCGGGGCGGGCCTGTGCGTGAACTTCGACGAGGTCGCGTTCACCTCCAGAGCCTGGTACCAGGCAGTCCCGGCGCGGACGCTGGCATCTCAAGGAGTTCGCGATCGAACAACACGATCGGCAGTTCCAGCTAATGTTCAACGACAACAACACCGACGACCCCTATGACGCAAAGATCTCGTACGCGGTCCTGAAGTAGCGGTAGGCTCCTGACTCGCTCGGCGGCAGGGGGCGCAACGAAGAATCTCGGGGATCGAATCCCGCCGCTGCCGCACCTGGTCCTCGATGGCCCGGTACGCCCACTTCTTTGCCCTTGCCCTCGTGTCCCTGCTCGGGTGTTTCTCACCCGAGGACCCGCCGGTGGCACTGGAGGCGGGCGAGTGTGCTCCCGACGGTGACCTGTGCTCCGTCAACGGGGACTGCTGCCGCTTCGACGGGTCGAGCCGCAGCGGGGCGGGCCTGTGCGTGAACTTCGACGAGGTCGCGGAGTGCACCGGGATCTGCTACGCGGACCGCGACTGCGAGGCCGGGTGTTGCGGGGCCCTCGTCGACACTGCCGACTACGGCGTGTGCAGTCCGTGCAGCGCCGCGCCGTTCGTGCCGGGCATGTCCGATAGCAACGCGTGCAGCCAAGGTGTCGAGTTCTTCTGCGCCTGCGGGGATGCGCTCGGCGTACCGTGCGGAGCCGACCGGGCGCTGTTTGACGAGAGCTGCGGGTCGGGAAACTCGCCGGCGGACACGTTCACCTGTTGGGCCGCGTTTACCGACCAAGCCTGCGCTGACGCGCTGGACGCGTGCTCGTGACCCAGCCTTCTGCGCGCTGGAGCGATGTTGCCTCCGCTGGAGCTGAGGCCTTCACGCCGAGTCGGCTCCTCAGCGGGCGTGCGACGAGCGCGTGGTTCGCGTCAGCAATTTTCGGTGCACTGACGAATGATGTGCACAAGGGCCTCTTCGGTGAGCGGCTTCGAGAAGAACCCTTGCACATGGTTGTGACTCACAGCCCGTTCGTGGTCCGCGGGGTTGACGGACGTGGACAGCATGGCGATGAACACGGGCGAGTGCTTCTCTGCGGGTAGGGCCTCAAGCTGGTCGAGGAACTCCCAGCCATTCATTCCAGGCATGTTGATGTCCAAAAACAGGATGTCCGGCGGACTGGCGACCTGCTTCAGGTATGCGAGCCCATCAACAGCGTTCTTTTTGACGGTAACGGTCTTGGCAAGACCGCTGCGCAGAATCACTCGCCGATGCAGGTAGTTGTCTGCATCCGAGTCATCGATGAGCAACACTTCACGAAGGGGAGTCATGAGAGGTCCTTGAGGTGTGCAGCCACGCAGATGCCGCCCGCTTCACCATCTTCAATCCAGATGCTACCACTGTGCATCGAGACCACCCGAGCACAATGCGCCAAGCCAATGCCGGTGCCCTTGTACTCGTCGCGCGCGTGCAGGCGTTGGAAGATCTGGAACACCTTCTCGCGGTGCTCCGGGGCGATTCCGACGCCGTTGTCGCTGACCCGGAATACGTGTCCCTGCGGCATCGCTTCGCTGCTCACGTGGATGTGAGGAGTGACGCCTGGGCGCTGGTACTTGAGGGCGTTGCTCAACAAGTTTTGGAACAGCACCCTCACCGCGTGGGGGTACAGGCGCATCGTCGGCAGTTGTTCCACCTCTACGATGGCGCCCTTGTCGGCGATGGCCGCACCCAAGTCCGCGACCACGTCGTGCAGCACATCGCCCACGTCGACGTCCTCGGGCTCGGGCTCGTGGCGCAGCCGGCTGTAGTCGAGCAGGTCGTGGATCAGAGACGCCATCCGGTCGCAGGAGGCCAGAATGAACCCCATCATCTGCTTGGCGTCGTCGTCGAAGAGGTGCTGGTAGTCGTCGTGCAGCAGTCGGGTGAAGCTGGTGATGGTCCTCAGGGGTTCTTGAAGGTCATGGGACGCGACGTAGGCAAACTGCTCCAGCTCTGCGTTGCTCGCGGCGATGACACGGTTTCGGAGTTTGAGCGCTTCGAAGGCTTGACGTAGTACCGCGGCGAGGTCACCGGCTTCACTTCCGAGGTCCTGCGGGAGTTCGAGGGTGTCGTTGTCCGGGCTGAATTTCTCGACGGCCTTGGTGAGCGTGAGGATGGGCTCAAGCGTCAGCCGTCCCAGGTAGACGGCGAGGATGGCCGCGAGGAGTGCGAGGACCCCTCCGACGAACGCAGCGTTTTGGAGGGCAGAGGTGATGACGCCGTTGATGGCGCCGAAAGACTGCTCACCCACCAGCACCAAGGACCGGTTTGTTGAGTCGTCGAAGGGGATGCGTCGGACCGTCCGCACTCTGCCGTTGTCGCGATCGATCCAGGAGGTCACCGCGGACGGACCGTTTGCGCGGTCCAGACGCTGACGGAGCGCGTTGGTGTCCTGCGCCGGTACGTTGTCCAGCTCGTGGGCGAACGCCACGCCCTGCTGCCGGTGGGCCAGGATGTGGCCGGCCTCGTCCATCACCCAGAAGGAATGCGAGCTGTCGTGGACATCAATGATCTCTGCGAGCAACGCACCGACGGATACGTTGAGCACGACCAAGGCAAAGTCTCGGCCCTGCTCGTCTCGAATGACAGAGGTGGCCCGAAGCATCGGACGGTAGGGGACCTCGATGCGTCCATGTTCGCGGTTGAGGGTGATGCTGGACAGGACCACCGCGCCTTCCGGTGCCTGACGCCCCTCGACGACGTACGGTTCGCTGCTCTTGTCCTGCAGCGCGTCGCGAGGCGTGACGACAACGGCTCCGTCGTCTTGTCGGTCCACCCGCACCCACTCGGACCCGCCGTTTTCGCTGAGCAGGATGATGCGAGCCTGGACGTAGTCGGGCTTGTGCTCAAAGGCCTGGGAAAAGATGGTGGTGATACGACCGGTCCACAGCGCCGTGGACGACCCATCCGTAGGGTCGATGTCGTCGTTGGCCATGGACCGCATCAGACCGTGAAGTGGCGGCGTACCGGCGTACACGGCGACATCACGACGAAGCTCTCCCATGCGGGCATCGAGCGCCCCTTGGCGCAGAGCGGCGTCGAGCTCCAGCCGTCGCTGCTCGGCCTCGATCAGCTCACCGCGGACACTCGCCGTCAACAGCCCAGCACCGACAATCGCGCTCCCAAAAACGGCGGGAACCAAGAGCACGACCAATCTCTGCCACAGGCGCATTCACGACTCTCCTCTCGCAGTGCTAGTGCCGACGAGCCCGCTCGCCAGGCCGTTTCTAGACGTGAAATGTACAGGATTCGGCATCCGTGCAGCGCGGCCTGGAGTCCCGAAGTGAAACCTCGCTGGGCAAACCTGGAAGCGGCACCGGCGCAGAAGGCCTGAAACGAGCCACACATCCGTCTTCCGCGAGGTGAGGGCGCGGACTCGGAGTTTTCTAAGGGTCCGAACATCGCAAGCGAACTCGAAGGCGGCGTCATCAACACCCGCATCCATCGCGTCCACGTTGCCGGAATGCGACATCTTCCAGCACATCGACCCCGACCCAGCGTGGATGAAGGCCAACGGATTCGCCTAGCGGACGCAAGACCTACGGGCAGCTGGTCAACGACTCGATCCACGCCTCGATCAGCGCGACTCCATCCGTATCGGGCATCGTGCTGCCCAGCGGTGGCATTCGTGCGCTCGCCTCGGCCTGCATCCGCGCGGCGAGGACCGACGTGGCCGGGTTTCCTGGGTCCACGATGCGGGCGCCCTCGAGTCCCAGGTCGCCGGCGCGGGGTGAACCACACAGGCCGGTGTCCTCAAGGGGCACGTCACGACGGAGGTCCAGGTTGGCTCGCCCGCCGGTCCCCTCGTCGCGGTGACACGAAGAGCAGTTGACGTGGAGGTAGTCGCGCGCGTCGGCAACGTCCAGTGACGCGACGGTCGGCGGGTCGACCAGCCAGCCGCGTTCGGTCCAGGCCTGCTGGTCAGCTGCGGTCAGCTGCGCGAGCTCGAGCCCCAAGGAGTCTCCTGCCGCCTGGGTGTGGCAGGCCTCGCAGTCGCGGGTTGAAGGAAAGACCCACGAGCGGTCGCCGAGGCTCTTGGTGACCGTCTGCTCGACATACGTCGCATCCGTGCCGGTCTCGTTCCAAGCGTAGCCGTAGCCGGCCCATCCACCATCCTCGTGGTGGACCAACAGGCGGGTTTCGATCGGTCGGTCGCCATCGAGGAACGTCTTGACCAGCACCGTGCCGACCGGGAGTTCGAGGTCACCGCCGGGGCCGACCGCTGCCGAAGCACCCTCGGGCATCGCGATGAACCGCTCCTTCTGCGCGCCGTCGGACCAGAAGGGAAGATTCACCGCGTAGCGGACGGTACTGGAGACGGGCGCTCGCACGTCGCCCAAAGCGACACAGCCCGTCTCCAGGATCGAGCGGGGGAACGGATCCGGCCCCGGCGGAGGGATATCGACAGCCTCCAGCGCGTAGATCGATCCGTCGAAGTAGTCGATGCCGAACAACTCGCCCTCGTTGTTCCGCGCCCATCCCCCAATGCCGCGGGCTCCCTCGCCGAGCACGCGGGGTTCTCCGCCCGCTGCGGTGATGCCGAAGATTGTGCCGAAGTAGAAGTCGCTGTAGATGAAGACGCCACTCAGGTCGTCGACAGCGTCTCCGCCATACACTTCGCCCGCGACGACCGATGCATCCCCTGTGTTCCGGTATTGCACGACCGGAGGCGAGAGCCCGTCGACGGTGCAGGTGTCCGCGCTCAGGCAGTCCGTTCCCTCGCGAGTTGCCCACCCGTAGTTTCCGCCGACCGACACGAGGTTGACCTCTTCCCAGGTGTGCTGCCCGACGTCACCGACCCACAGCTCGCCCGTGGCGGGGTCGAAGCTCCATCGATACGGGTTGCGAAAGCCCCACGCGAAGATCTCGGGGCGGCCGCCGCCTTGGGCAAAGGGGTTGTCGGTCGGGATCTGGTAGGGCGCAGCGCCGTCGACGTCGAGACGCAGCATCGAGCCCAGCAGCGTCTGTGTGTCCTGGCCGCTTCCCAGCGGATCCCCGGCGCTTCCTCCATCGCCGAGCGCGAAGTACAAGAAGCCGTCCGGTCCGAATCCGATGTCACCGCCGTTGTGATTGGAGTACGGCTGGGGAACGTCCAGCACGCGGACCTCGCTGGACGCAGATGCGGTGAGGCCGTCGCGTTCGGCGATGAAGCTCGAGATTCGGGAGGCGAACGGGCCGCTGGCGTCGTCGTCTGCGAGGGCCGCGTTGTAGTGCAGGAAGACCCGCGGATCGTCGGGGAACGAGGGGTGGAACGCGATGCCGAGCAGGCCCGCTTCGGAGCCGTCGACGATCTGCCCCGAGATGTCGAGAAAGACCGAGGCTTCGGCGTCTGGGTCGTCGGCAAAGGTGTAGACCACACCGCTCTTCGCGATCGCATACCAGCGACCGCTGGGGAGCTGCATCAGCGCCACCCCGTCGTCGATGGAGACGTTGGGAAACGCGCGGGCCAACGCTACGACGGCGTCGGTCCGCGGACGAGGAGGGGCAGCGCATCGCGACGGGGTGTCGTCGGGCTGGGTTTCGCCGTCTGCCTGGGTGTCGTCGCCGCAGGCGGTTGCGAGCGCGACCCAAAGGCCGAGGACGGTCCGGGTGTAGAAGGTTGCCGCGCTTCGTCGAACGAACACACACACGGGGCTGCAAGCCTCGCGCCAGCGGGGTGATGCGGGATGCAGAGCCCCGCGGAGGCGTCGTCGTGGATGATGCGACCCGGCGGTCGTGGCCTGGACTCAGATGTCGTGAGGGAACGACCCTGGTCCCCGCCCCTACCCGACCTCGTAGGCGTCCAAGTGGGCTGCGGGCATCGGCCGAGTCGCCAGCGCTACCACCACCAACGTCACGAGGTTGAGAGCCCCCGCGATCGCGCCGATCTGCAGCTCCCACGGATTGATCGCCGCGTACACATCTGGGGCGAGCTGCTGGAGCGCGAACAGCCCCACCGCAGACCCGACGCCTACCGAGAGCGCCGCGGCTCCAGCCGAAGCGTTGGCACGGCGCCAGTACAAGCCCGCGAGGACCAACGGCATGAACTGAATCGGGATCGCGTACGCCAGCAACAACAGGTCCACAACCGAGGTCCCAGCGGACTGCTCCAGCACCACCAGCGCGCCCAATCCCAGCGCCACGATGCTGACGCGCATCGCGAAGGTCTGCGTCCGGTCATCAAGATTCCGCCCCAACCCTCCGACCACGACGTCCCGGATCAAGATCGAACCGCCCGCGTGCAGCAACGCGTCGCCCGTCGACATCGACGCCGCCAAGATCGCAAACGCGACGAACGCGAACGCAGCCGGTCCAAGTCCCCCAAGCGCCGGTCGGTCCAGCATCCACAGCAACACCGTGTCGTCCGCCGGGCCTCCCTCGAGCACCGCCGCATAGCCGATGAACAGCAGCGGCACGAGGAAGAACAGAAACGTCGGATACAGCACCGCCGAGAGCTGGACCAGCCGGGAGCTCTTGGCGGTGAAGCACTTCATGAACACCTGCGGCCACATCGAAAACCCCAGAATCGAGACCAGGATCTCCGCGGTGTACTGCCCATCGCTGGTGGGCCCGGGACCCGGAAGCACCAGCGTGTCCGGTCGCTCTGCGATCACCTGGTCGAACATCTCGGGCACGCCCCCGTACAACGCGTGCGGGATCCACAGGCCCAGACCCCACACCACGATCAGCATCGCGATGCCTTGAACCACGTTGGTCCACCCCACCCCGCGGACGCCTCCAAGCACGACGTAGATCATCACCACGGCGTAGACGACCGCGGCTCCGAGGGTCGGATCCCATCCGGTGACCGCGGCCATCACCATGCCCGCGCCCTTGAGCTGGATCACCAGATACGGGACGAACGCCAGCACCGTGGCCACGCCCATCAAGCCGCAGACGTAGCGCGAGCCAAACCGCCCGCCGACCAGCTCGGCTTGCGTCACGCAGCCCAGCTTCGCGCCCAGCTTTCGAACCCGCGCGCCGAAGAAGTACACCGGGACGAACCCGACCGCCCCGTAGGCCAGAATGTAGAACGCGTCGGAGCCCTTGGACACCACGCGCTGCGGCGTACCGAGCAGCGCATAAGCGCTGAACACTGTCGCGCCCATCACGAAGTACATGAGCACGGGTCCAAAGGCGCGCTCGCCTGCGACAAAGTCCGCCACGCCACCGCCACCGCGGCGTCCTGCGACGACGCCCACGACCAGCACCAGCACCAGGTAGCCGAACACGACCCCATGCGCCAACGTCACCGGCCAACCCCTTTGCGGTACATCCAGACCAGCACCGCGAAGTTGGCCGCGATCACGCCGAGCACGTACGCCAGCGACCACGGCAGACCGAACACCCGGGGCTCGATGCGGTTGCCCCATACCGTATAGATCGGCGCCACCAGGACGGCGGTCGACGCGATGAAGTAGGCGATGGCCAGTCGCTCGCGCACGTCAGCCCAACTGCGCGCGGAGGAAGTCGAGCGTTCGCGTCATCGCCAGCTTCGCGGAGGCTTGATCGTAGGCCTCAGGACGCGCGTCGTTGAAGAACGCGTGACCGGTCTCGTAGAAGTGCGGGTCGATGCTGCCGCCTTCCGATCGAATGGATGCGATCAGCGCGTGTGCACTTGGCTCATCGACGAACGTGTCGCCCGTTCCGAAGTGGGCGAGGACCGGGACCTTCAGCTTCGAGAAGTCGAGCTCCACGCTCGGATGAATGCCGTAGAAGTCCACGGCGCACGTGACCGTGTCCCCGTGCTCGACCGCGGCCTGCAGCGCGAGTTGGCCTCCCATGCAAAAGCCCAGAACCGCGACCTTCTTCGGCGCGACCGCGTCGAGGCCGCGGAGGTGATCGACCGCCGCAGCGACGTCTTTCCCAGCTCGGGCGATGTCCAGCGCCATCATCTTGCGGCCGGCATCATCGGGGTTGGTGGTGGTCTCACCGCGGTACAGGTCCGGGGCCAGGACGACGAAGCCCTCCGCCGCAAAGCGGTCCGCGACGTCCTTGATGTGCTCGACGAGCCCCCACCACTCCTGCAGAACAACAAGGCCCGGCCCGGACCCCGATGCAGGACGAGCCAGGTATCCCGGGACCGCACCAGACCCGGCGGCAAACTCGATCATCTCTCCATTGCGTGCCATGGGCCGGAGCCTACCGGTTTCTTGGGACCGCGGAGCGCAGCGGTATGATGCTCAAGTGAAGTTCGATCTCGTAGGCCGCAGGTGCATCGTGACCGGTGCCTCATCCGGCATCGGCAAGGAGATCGCGCGCAATCTCGCCTACTTTGGCGCAACAGTCGTGCTTGCCTGCCGCAGCCGCGAGCGAGGGTCGGCCGCGCTGCAGGAGATCGCGGAGGACAGCGGGAATGACCGACTCTCGGTGATCCCGCTGGACTTGGCGGTCCCCGACTCGATTCGCGGGTTTGCACACCAGGCTACGATCGGTGGCGCGCCTGTGCACGTGTTGGTGAACAACGCCGCGACCTATCGGGACGCCCGCGAGACCACGCCCCAGGGACACGAGCTCACCTGGGCCACCAACGCGCTCGGCCCGTTCATGCTGTCCAACCTGCTCGCCCCGTCGCTGGTCGCAAACGCGCCGAGTCGGGTGGTGAACGTCGCGTCGAAGCTCGCGGGGGGACTCGACCTGCGCGACCTCGACTTTCAGTCGCGCTCCTACTCGGGTACCAAGGCCTACAAGCAAAGCAAACAAGCGAACCGGATGCTGAGCTGGGGCTATCAGCAACGCATCGGCGACATGGTCAGCGTCAGTGCCTGCCATCCGGGTGGGGTGGATACCCGCATCTACGACAATCTGTCAGGGCTGGCCGCGGCGGTGATGAAGGTTGGACGGCGCTTCCTAAAAAGCCCCGCCGAAGGTGCGCGTACACCTACGCGGCTAGCGTCCGATCCCGAGCTGGGCAACCTGCGCGCCGAGTTTTGGATCGACGAAGCGCCCGCAACCTGCAAGTTCAGGGAGCGGGCTGCGATCGACGCACTCTGGTCGCGGTGCGCTGAGTTGACGCAGACCGACCTGTCGCAGGTCGCACGGGCTGCGAGCAGCGACTGACGCGTAGGGACAGGATGCCCCCGCGACCGCTGCGAGCCGTTCCGTAGCCCGTGATGGCGTGCTCCACCCCACGCAGTGAACAACGATTTACCGGTTGGGCGTAACGCGACCGGGCCTCGGAGAGTATTCCGATACGGTCGGGACAACGACGCCGACGAAAAGTGCTCCTCAAGAGCGATCGGACCCGCTTCCGCCCTCGTAACAAGCGAAGCAGCACCCGAACACTGGCGCCGTTCCCCGAATCGACCAGACTTAGAACGAGTCCTGGCCCGACCAGGACAAACGGAAAGAGGTAGTCATGAGTCTCCGAGCAAACATTGAGCACCTAAGTGCAGCCCAGGGCATCGAAGCCGTGGCTGTCATCTCCCAAGACGACGCGGGTCAAGAATTCCGCGGCGACGATTCTTGGAGTGCAGTCCTGGACGGCGCCCTGAACCTGTTGGCAAAAACAAGCGAGTCGACCATCCGAATGGTCATCGGAAAGCACACGGTCGTCGTTCAGACCGAACGTGACGAAACTGTCGCGGTCGTGCTTCCCACCGGGCACGCCATTGCGAAATCGCTTCGGCGGATGATCCGCCGGATGTCGCGCAAAGTCCGCCCACCGCTTCGGGAGGAGGCCACCGTCATGTCGGTGTCTCCAGCCACCCAGCCCGGCCAGCCTGGCGCTCCCGCTCCAAAAGCTCCAGAAGCTTCGTCGTCGTCTCCATGGGGTTGATCAAGCACATCCAGCGGCATCGACGACGTTGACCCGTCACGGCTTTCTCTAGTCCCGTCGGGTCGGGCTCGACAATTCGCGCGCTTCCGCAGGTCCTTGCGGAGGCGCGCGTTTTCGTTTCACGGCACGAGCGCCCACAGAACGGCGTGCGCGATGTCCGCCAACTGCGTAATCTTGAAGGCCAGCCCCCAAGAGGACATCATCGTTTGATGCGGTTGTTCTTTGGCACTGGGTGTATCGCGTTGTGCATGGTCGGCTGCGGCGACGACGCGACCGTCGGAGGACAGGGCGAGAGTTCGTCGGGGGTCGACCCCAGCAGCAGCGGCGGACCCGGGGATTCGAGCACCTCATCCCCTCCAGCCGGCTCGTCCTCGAGCACCTCGAGCGACACGTCCTCAGGCGACACGGGGTCTGACAGCTCCTCGAGCACCGGAGACGAAACCACCGGGGAACCCCCTGCGCAGTTCAGCGCCGGTTTCGACGTCACAGACATCTCGCCCAATGCCGGGCATCTCGCGCTCAACGTCTACATGGGCGCCTACGGCCCGCCCTTTGTCCGGGGCGCCGCCGAGTCGGTCCACGACAGCGTCTACATCCGGAGCTTCGCGATCAGCTTCGGAGACGTGGGCTTCGTTGCAGCCGTCGCGGACCTGCCCGGGTTTGGCAACGACTTCACCGCGGATATCGTCGCCCGCGTCGCCGAAAACACCGGGCTGCCGCCGGAGCACATCATGGTGGGAGCGACGCACACGCACTCAGCCCCGGACTTCATGGGCCTGTGGGGCGGAGGCCCTTCTCAGTATCGGAACCCTGCGATCGACGAGGTCGTCGGCTCGATGAGTCGCGCCTACCTGCTTCGCGCACCCGCGACCCTCGAGGTCGCGAGCACAACCGCCCCCAACAACAACCGTCGCGGCTGGGAGTTCACCGACGACTCGCTCACGCTCTTGATGGCGCGCGACGAGGGTGGCGAGCTGATGGGCAGCGTCGCAGTGTTCGCGGCACATCCCACGGTCCTCGGCCAGAGCAATCGCGCGATCACCCGAGATTGGTGCGCGGGCTACATCGACACGATGGAAGCGCACTCCGGAGCACCTGCGGTGCTATTCAACGGAATTCTCGGAGACGCGAGCGAAGCGTCGCCGCCGGGCGAGTACGCCGACGACTTCGAGCGCGCGTTCGTCTACGGCGCCATCATTGCAGACCTCGCCCACGAAGCCTCGGGGGCTGCGGACCCGATCTCCGACGGCATCGTCGTCGACCACACCGCATGGACGATGCCCGTGGAGAACGTGCTGTTTCAGCTCGCCGCTGCGATCGACCTGCTCGACTACTCCTTCTCGAACGCCGGCGGTGACCTCTCGGTGATGGCGAGCTCTACCTACGTTCGCCTCGGCGAAGAGCTGCAGTTCGTCTCGTTCCCGGGCGAGCCCGTCACACGCACGGGCCTCGAGATCAAGAGCACGATGACCACGCCGCACCAGGCCGTGCTCGGGAACACCGGGCCTGCGTATGGCTACTTCATCCTGGGAGACGAGTGGATGACCGGACGCAACGACGACTACGAAGAGAGCATCTCCTTGCACGAAACGGCCGGCGACCTCGCGGTCGAGGCGCTCATGGACCTCGTCGAATCCGACCGGTTCTAGCAGCCTGAATCCCCCCCTACCGACCCGCGAAGTCGTAGAACTCTGGGTTCGGGAGCTCCGGGAGCACAGCCCGGCGCATGAGCAGCGTACGAACGGCCCAGACGTCGGAGAAGACGCGGTACTTGAGCGCGGTCTGGTCGAGGTAGTCGACGCCGGCCGACCCCCCAGTCCCAGTGCGGCGACCGATCACCCGCTCGACCATTCGAGCATGTCGCTGCCGAAAGATCAGCATCGACTGCTCAAGCGCCACGACGCCGTCTACGACCTCCCGAGGCCAGGCCAGCAGCGGCAGCTCTCGATAGCTCTCGATGAACACAAGCGCGGCTCGGATACGCCGGGTTGTCGTGCGCTGATCGGCATCGACATCGGCCGCGGTCAGGAAGCTGCGCGCGCTGTGTCGTTCCTTGATGTAGCGGTTGTGTAGGCGTTCTTCGTCCGCTTCGGTTTTGGCGAGTTCGACCGCATCGCTCTCGTTGAACTCGCTCTGCCGCACTTGCGATGCGAGGTAGTCCTCGATGAACGCGTCCACAGCGGCCTCATCACCGTCGTCCTCGGGGCGGGAGCCTCGAATCGGCGTGCGGAACGACCACGCATCGATCGCGTCCTTGATCGACGGGGTGTCATCGAGGCGAACACGGACCCGCTCGGACGCGGCGGTCGGATTTCCGTCGCCGTCGCGAAGGGCGTCGAGATAGCTGTTTTCATGGCCGAGCGCGATGCGCTCGTCCGCGGCGAGGCCGAGGAGGATCTCGATCTCGCGCAACTGTGCGCTCTGAAATCCGCTGGCCGGGGAGAGCTTGTCGCGAAACGCCAAGTAGTCACGGGTGGTCATCGACTCCATCAGCGCGAAGTGCTCCGCAATGTTGTGCATGAGGAGCGCGACCCTGCGAATGCCGCGCACTGCGGCGCTGAGGGACTGCTCGGGCACGTGCTCCGCGGCGAAGAGGTCGCGGATGGAGACCAGCTCTCGGATGATGAGCTTGAACCACAGCTCGTCGATCTGGTGGATCGTAATGAAGAGGACTTCGTCGTTCTCGAGTTCCCCCTCATTTTGGGAGAGACCCGATTGCAGCGAGAGAAGTTCCTCGACCTTGATGTAATCCCAATAGGTCGTCGGAGTGCGGCGCATCGAAGTCGGACGCTGCCACCAACGGGGTCCGTCGATCAAGCGCCTTCGAAGATATCGGCGTCGAGCCAGGGCCCGCGAACCGCAAGGCCTGCGTGTTGCAGCTCATCTGTGCTGAAGCACGGGATGCGTGGAGTCACGCCTCGCAGGATCGCTGCGACCCGCGCCCGGTGCCGTCCCGAAGCGACGACGACGAGCGCACCGGGCCCCGCCTCCGCGGCATCCTGAATCGCAGACACCCAGGCTTGGCGCTTCTCGCCGCCTGCACGAGCCACAGGACCCGCCTCGGTATCGTCGACCACGGTGACGAGAAACTCCTCCGCATCGGGCGTGAGCCGAACGAGACGGGGCTCTCCAAGCCCCCGAAGCCCTGCAAGCTCGGGGTGGACCCAGTAGTCCTGAAGGGCCGCGCGTGCGCGCTCGCTCGCGAACGGGCGCTCGGCAGCATTGTGAAAACGACGGTCCTCGGCCAACAGCCCCAGCACAACGTGCAGCGGCGGCACCCGAACCCGCTCCCGGAGAAAGCCGCGGACGATGCACAGCACGTCTTCGATCTCGACCTTGGTCAGCGCGCGCGCGACGACGATGGGGTGAGACTGACGCGTCTGCTCGAGCATCCGGTCGAGCACCTGTAGATCGACCAGCTCGGGCGCGGCATCCATGATTGCCCGAAATGTTCGGAGCACGACGGCGTCGGTGCCAGCCCCCTCCGGCAAGGCTTGGCGGGGTGTCGAGCGACCCCCGATGGAGATCTCAAGTGCGCCCTTGGGAATCGCGTCGCGCAGGTCGAGCTCGATGCCCGGCACGGCCACCCCCAGCGTCGCTTGGCAGTCGTAACGCAACTGCGCGAGGACCCGCACCAACTCGGTCCGCTCCGCGACAGCGGCCCGATGAAGGCCCACGCGAATTACGCTGCGTTCGTGCTGCTGCCCGCTTGGGGGCGCGGCGGCAAGCCGACGAAGCGTGATCACCATCGCGAGGGTCACCAGCCCGACCGCCGTGACGCCAAAGGCGACCCGGGGCATGCCGGGGATAAGGGCGAGCACCAGCAGGAGCGCGGCGGGAACGATAAGCATCGCGGGCTCCAGCCAGCGCAAGACCGAGGCACGCTCCTCACCTTCGCGCTGATCGACACGTGCGACCAGGACGCCCGCAGCCAGGCTCACCAACAACGCAGGGATCTGGGCCAACAATCCGTCCCCCACGGTGAGCTGGCCGTAGAGCGTTAGGCTGTCGCTCCAAGACATGCCGTTCCGTCCGACGCCGATCGCGAGCCCGCCCACCAGGTTGACCGAGGTGATCGCCAGCCCTGCGACCGCGTCGCCTTTGACGAACCGAATGGCCCCGTCCATGGCGCCATAGAAGCTCGATCGTTGGGCGAGCTGGGCTCGGCGCCGGCTCGCGACCCGGGCCGAGATGACGCCGGCTCGCAGATCCGCGTCGATAGCGGCCTGATGACCCGGGAGGCCATCGAGCGCGAACCGGGCCGCGACCTCGGCCACTCGCTCAGCGCCGCGCGCGATGACGCCGAACTGAACGATGGTGATGATCGCGAACATCACACCCCCAACGATCAGGTCGCCGCGGACCACGATCGACGCGAACGCATCGACCACGCGCCCCGCATCCGCCTGCGAGAGGATCAACCGCGTGGTGCTCACGTTGAGCGCGAGTCGAAACAAGGTCGCGAGCAACAGCAGAGCGGGGAAGTTGGAGAACTCCGAGCTGCGGCCGATCGTCAGGCTGCCGACGAGCAGTAGCACCGAAGCCGCCAAGCTGACCGAGAGCAGAAGGTCGACCAGCGGCGTGGGCAGGGGCACGAGCACGCAGGCCAGCAGCGCCACCACGACGAAGGTGGGCGCGACCGATGGCAGGCCGCGAAGCAGCGTGCCACCAGCGCGGACGAGCGGGTTGGTGCGCGGTGAGCCGGTGGCCACGGACCACGAGCGTATCAACGCGCGGCAAGTTCGCCCCAAAAGCCCGCGGCGGCGCACGGGTGCGCGTGTTCAGGATTCGGTCAGCGGGCCGTGACCGAGCCGACGCCAAGCTTCGCGTCGTCGTTCATGACCACGTAGGGGAGCGTATCGATCTCGAGCCTGCCCTGCCCGTCGTGAAAGACCGTCTGGACCTGGCCCATCCCGTAGCCCATCGGGCCGCGGGAGTAGTAGTGGACGAAGACGTCGTACGGATACGCCTGCGGCGTCCCGTGGATGACGAAGGTCTCCGGGCCAAATCCGTTGGTCACATCCGCGAGCAGGTCACCGCCGGTGCGCAACCTGGGAGCGCTGTACGAGGCCTCGTTGCCGCGTCCATCGCGAATGTGCAGGTCGACGTCGTTCGCGTCGGTCTCCCAGGTCAGGACGAATCGCAGCGAAGGCTCGGTCGAGAGCGAAAGACCGAGCTCCTCCAGCCTCTGGACCACCTCGGCGCGGCGCTTCGGCTCGCGGCGAACCCAAGCCGCACCGACGACGCTCAGCTCGTCGGCGAGGGCTGCTTTGGCGGAGGCAAATCGACCGTCCGGGTAGTCACGATCGTAGCCCTGCACAAGCACCTCGAATGCCTCGGCGTACCGCTGGCGCTGCACATGCACCCACGCCAAGGCGCGATGGCTGCTGGGATGATCGGGGCGCTGGCGCTGCGCTTCCTGCAGGATGTCCGCGGCCAGCCCGAGCCCCGAGGCCCCGAGCGCCTGGAGGCGACCCGCCGCAAAACGCAGCATCGGTGCGCTCGCCGGGTGAAGCTCTGCAATGGATCCATAGGCACGGGCCGCAAGCTGTACATCTCCGCGGGCTTCCGCGGCGCGTCCCAGGGCGGTGAGCGCCATCAGATCGTCTGGGGATTTTTGCCGCCACTGCAGAGCCAGCTCGACGGCGTCCTGCGGTGCTTGTGCGGCGATGAGTCGCTGGACGTCCCCGAAGCGCCCCTCGAACACCGTGCGGCCATCGCCGGGGATGCCGGAGACAAACGACGGCTCACGCTGTGGCACCGGCCCGTCATGAAACGAAACCCTCACACCAATCCGCCCCTCCGCCACGCCAAACGGCAGGTCTCGCAACGCTTGATCCATGCATCGACGAAGGCTCTGCGGCGCACCCAGACGATCTCGGAGTACGTCGATACGCCCAAGCTTCGCGTCGGACACCCGCAGCTGCAGCGTCATCGTGCCCGCCTCGACCAGGCCCGTCTCGAGAGCATCGAAGTAACACCGCTCGAGGCTCGACTTCGCCAACGCCACGGAGGCAGCGGCATCGCGTCGCCGGATCTCGCCACGCGTCCTGGTGACGGCGACAACAACATGGGCTGGAGGTGGTGGTCGTTCTCCACCGCGCTTCGTCGCCACGGCTGCGACTCGGCGAAGGTCGTCCCGGCCAAGGAGATCCCAGCCGAATCACGAGACGCCGCGGCCGAGGCCTCCACAACAGCGGTGAAGTCCCGCCCGGTGTTCGACCCGACCGGAGTGTTCCGGAACTCCTCCATCGAGATCGAACCGGGAACGGCAGACTGCGGCGCGGAGTCGGCCCGCGGACCTTCGGGCGACTTCTCGAACCCGAAGCGTTCGTAGTCTGCGTCGGTTTCCAACACAATGAGGGCTGTGAGGTCGTTGAGGATGCCGTGCTCGACGCTGAGCGCCGCCAGCTGGCGACGATCGGCTTGCCCGCCCTCGGCAAGGCTGGCGAGCCTGTCCTCCACGTGAGCACGAAGCCAGCCCCGCTCGAACTCGGCATCCTCTCGTGTCGTAACCTCGAGACGCCTGTCGATGGGCTCGCCACTCTCGGGGCTCAGGCTCACTTGGACGGACGACGCCTGCGACTTCAGCTGCGCGTAGACAAGGACGGCATCTCCCTCTTGCACCCCAGCGAGCGTCGTCGGGAACACCCGGGTCGCCCCCTCCACGCGGACCGCCATTTCCGGCGCGGTCGAGCGAAGCAGCCGCATTGCGACCGCTTCGGCAGGCAACGACGCGTCGATGATCACACCGTCTTGAGGCAACGCCGTCGTCACGAGACTGCGAAGGACCGCGTCGTCTTGGAGGTCGCGGCCAGCGATGACGTCCACCCGCTGACCACCCGCGCTTGAGACCTGCTCGAGGCTCGTTCGCAGTCCGGCCGCATCGCGAGCGCCCGCGGTGAGCATGCCGTCGGTGAGCAACACGACACGCTCGTTCTCTTGCTTGGAGGCCGCGGCAAGAGCCCGCCCGATGTCGGAAGCCCCCAGTGCACCTCGCGAACGGAGCCTGGCACTCGCCCCGGAGTCCGCGTACCCGGACAGCACGCCGCTGTACACGGGCGCTCCCACGGCTTGATCGAAAGGGATGACGGTGACCACGGCCGAAGCGGGGGCCCGCATCCCGAGTTCACCCAGGAGCGCTTCGAGGCGCTCCACCTTCAGCGCAAATCCCACCGCTCGCGACGCGCTGGTGTCGAACAACACGGTGTAGCCGCCCGTGGGGACGGCGGTGTCCTGCGTTGCCGGGACCACCACCCGCGCGAGCAAATGCTCACCATGCCGCCAAGCCGTGGCCACCGCGCCCCCTCGTGAAACGACGAAATCCTCACGGGGTCGGTGCCGCTGAAGCTGCTTCTCCGTCCACGTGCGCTCGCCGGTCACCGGGTCGAGGACGCCCACTCGAACATCAAGCTCGCGGACCCGAGGCAGGCCGCGAAGCGCCAATCGATACGGCTGCGAGGGCTCCGGGAAGGTCTGCGCGTAGCTGACGCGCAGGTGGACCTGGCCGCGGGCTGCGATCGGGAACACGCGCACACCGAAGCGATTGCCCGAGGACGTCTCCAGCAGCGCCGGGTCTCGCTGACGATGCAACGACTCCTCGTAGGCCACTCTCCCCGCTTGTCGCTCCACGACCGCCGCGTCCTGCCAGTGCTCCCCGATCTTCATCGCGAAGTGTGTGATCGAAGCCCCGGGCGGGAGGGTGAGCTGCAGCTTTCCCTCGATCACCTGGTCCTTGGGGTTGTCGAACCGCAGCTCGAGCTGTGTCAGCGCGATGGGGTCGTCGACCTCGGCCCGCGCACGCATTGAGATCAGCTCAAGCCCCGAGCCATCGGAGGCGGTCAACGACAGCGGAGACGGGATGGGTGCGAGGTCTGAGGAGACGAACCCCTTGCCGCTCGCGACGCGGACGACACCCTGCGGCGGGGGTGCGGGGTCGGGCTCGGGGCGGTACAGCGGACGCGCTGCGCTGCAGGCCACGAGCGACCACAAGGCAGAGACAGGGGCAAGGAGACGGGGCATCGAACAGCTCGCAGAGGCCGGCGGGCGGCCCCTGCTTGGAGAACGCACCGCCTCGGCGATCCCTACACCGCACGGTGACGGAACGCTCCGCCCCGGCGCTACCGGTCGCCCAGCTGCACGCGAAAACGCGTATGCAGGCTGCGGGCAGGCGGATCGAGCTTGGCGGGCTCGCGGTCGAAAGCCACCGACGCTTGCACGCCGGCCAGTCGCTTCATCAAGGCATCGATCGGGCTGCCCGCGACGGGAAGCTCGGGGAACGAGGGCGTGATCTCGCTGCCATGGACCGGGTCGGAGACGCCGTGCTCCACGAGTTGGAAGTCGTTGCCGCCCGACGCGCTGACCGGGTAGCTCCCAAAGTAGGAGAGCCCGCGCTCCATGAGCTGCGCCGGGGTGGTCACGCTCGGATCACCGCGCAGCAGGATCTCGGCGGCCACGCGCGACGAGCCCTGGCTGCGGTTGGCCTGAGCTTGCAGCGCCCATGCGGCGGCGGTCCAACTCGCGCGGCCCTTGGCGAGCCGCGCATCGACAACAAACTGGGGACCGTCCTTTGGCCCAGGGCTGGGACCCCCTCCATCCACGATGCGATCGATTAGGACCTCGAGCACCTTGGGATCCAGCGCGAACACGACCGATTCATCGGCCTGCACGTAATACAGCGCAATCGCGTCGGCGAACTCGCTGACCTCGCCGGGCGCCTGAGGGTCGATCCCCACCCGCACGATGGCGTAGTCACGATAGCGAGACGCTTCGCCCCACCGCACCATACCCGGCGCCACTTCGTTGACCATGCCTCGGATCGCCGTGAGCACGAGGATCAGCGCCGTCGGATTGCGAACGTGGGCGGCGGCATAGACGGGCAGCTTGCCCACCACGCGGGCGAGCTGCAGGTCTCGGCTGACCTGCCTCTCCTCGGACTCTGGGCGCGAAAGCTGGATGCCTTCCTGGGTCTCCACGATGAGCTCGAGCACCGCCTTGCGGTCCAGGCTGCCCACCATCACCCAGTCTCCCAACCACCCCAGTCCAACGTCCTTGTTGCCGCTGAGGCTTGTGGCGGCTTGATCGAGTTCGCGACGCAGCGACGACTGCTCGCCCACCGCCCAGACCATCTGCAAACCATCATCAATCCTGGGCACCTCGAGCCGCTTCTCCCCCACGACCTCCGCGATATCGGAGTAGTCGGTGCCCGAGATCAGGGGCAACACACGGACATCAATGACCGCTGCTTCGGCCCCCGGCTTCCCCTTGAGATCGAGCCGAACTGCGACGGGGTCGATGAAGCTGCGCCAATAGTTCTGGTAGCCGAGGATGAAGTCGGCGTAGGCGTCCCGCTCGGCTTCGGTCACCTTCGCGGGCCGAGGCAGGTCGATCATTGGCGTGAGCGCTGCCGGGCTTCCCCACGATGAACGGGCTCCGGTCCCCGGAGAGAACGTGATCGCCTCGCCCCCTTCGTGGCGGAGTTCCTCCGCGTCGAGCAAACTTGAGGCGATCAGCGTTTTGGTGTCGGATGGAGGCGCGCCTTCGAGCCATCCATACAACAGCGCGCTGTAACCCGGCGTGAGCAGGTCCGCGAGCGCGCGCTGACGCCGAGACGCCAGCACCTTTTGCTCCGGACCCACCACCTTGGCGATGAAACGATCGCTGAGGAAGGCAAAGCCCTCGTGGGTGCCCGGGTCGCGCGCCAGCATGTAGCCGAGGTCGGGCTCCTCGGAGAGCCGTGGGCGCTTGCCGTCGACAGCGTCGAGCACCGCCCGGATCGCGCCTTCGCTGTTTGAAACGAAGGCGACCTTGTCGACCTGCGCGCGATGCTGGCGGACCACACCGGTAGGATCGCGGTGCACGGTGATCTGGTGTGCGCCGTGCTTCATGCTCGACGCCACCACGCCCGGCACCTCGGACTCATACGCGCTCATATGCCGCGCGAGCTCGGTGTCGAACACGGCCTGGTTGTTGAGTTCGAACGCGAAGGTGACGTCGCTGCCCTCGCGCAGGTAGGGGTCGCTCCCGACGACCGAGACACGTTCCACCACGGTGTGCCCCAGCTTCTTGGCCAGCCCACTGCGCCGCAACCCCAGCTGCGCTTGGTAACGCTCGGCCAAGCCGTGCACCTCGCCGCGCTCCTCCAACACGCTCGCGACCGGCGTGATCCATCGGTCGGCTTCGTCGAGCACCTCAAGAAACACCCGGATGTCGTCGAAGCGCACATACCAAAAGTCAGCTGGGGCCACGCGAGCAAGCGACTCTGGGGTCGCTCCCGCGGGGTTGTGGAGCGCGGCGGTCATCTGTGCCCACGGGTGCTCCTCGAGGGCTGGCCCCTTCAGATCGGACAGCGGGATGTTCGCTGGGCCGGGCGTCGTCCGCAGCCGGAGACCGCGGTCGTGCTGCAGTGCCTCCTGCATCGAGGTCGCGGCGGTCGTCGTGTGCATGAGCTGCGACAGCTCGCTCCGCCGCGGCCGGGTCTCTCCGGTCGGCCCCACCCCACCGCGCTTCCTCTTGCCCTCGGCCTTCACCGCCGACCACACCCGGCCCGCCGCAAACTCGTTCCACGGGTGAGACGCGGGAGCCGCCCACCAGGCAGACCGACTTCCGCGACGCTCCTGTCCAAAAGCTGTGGCCCAGGATTCTGGCAAGCCGGCGTCTTTGGGTGCCTTGGCTGCCCCCGAGGCGATGAATGGGACGGCGGCCCATCGGTGGTCCCCGGCCTCCTCGACAAAGAGCGTTCCGGCGATCTCCGAGGCCGACCCGGCTGAGGCCGGGACTCGGATGAGCGCCTTTGTGACGCCCTCAAACTCGAACAAGACGCCGACCGCCGCCGCGGGCTTCTCGAGGTGCACGCGAGCAGCCTTTCCTTCGCGGAACGCCACCGTGTTGGGGAACGCAACGGCGTAGTAGTGCGCCCCGCGTTCGGCGTGTGCGACCGTCTCCGCGACCACGGCTGTCTTGACATCGATCGCTTGCGTACCTGTGCGCAGCTTCGGCAGCGGTCCCTCGTCGGACAGCGCGACCTTCGGCGGCGCAGCGGAGTCGTCAGGACCCTCGGGTCCGGCGGGAAGCGTCTGCGTGGGGCGGTCCCCTTTGCACGCAGGCGCGAGCAGCAGCGCGGCAACGAGCATCGACGACGTGGTGAACGAACGAGGATGACGTGCCATGCGGAGGCCACCGTGTCACGGCGTCCCCGTTGCAGCAACGCGCGCCGCAACTAGTCGTCGAGCAGACGCTCGGCTTCGCGCTTGCTACCCACGAAGACCTTGATGCCTTCCTTCTGCACGAACTTGCGGATGATCTGCTCGTCGATGGCCGCCGCACGCTTTGCGATGGTGCTGAGATCGCGAAGCATGGGGTCGAGCACGCCGCCAACATCCGAGAGGTCGTTGCTGATCTTGCGCAGGTTCTTGGTCGCCACCGAGGCGTCGTCGATCATCGTCTTGATCTTCTGCGCCCGGTCGTCGTCGACGATATCCGCCATCTTCTCGAGCTTGATGATCGCAGACTCGGAGCGCTCGATCAGGCCGGGAAGCTTCTCGTCGAGGGTCTTGGTCATCGAGTCGACGCGGGTCAGCACCCGGTCGATCCGCGCATCGCCGAGCAGCCGGTTGGACTTGTTGACCAGCGCGTTGCCCTCGGTGACCAGGGTGGCGATGCCCTCTTCGTTGGTCTCGACGATGCGGCGCCCCGAAGCGGTGGTGGCCTTGATGTCGTCGATCATGCCGCGAATCTCTTCGCGCGAGATGATGGCAGGCTCGCCGTTCTTGCCGGCGGCATCGTTGAGCAGCTCGCTGAGGGTCTTGGCGAGCGGCGCCAGCGAGGCGGCGATGTTGTCCTCGCCGCCCAAGACCGGCTCAAGCGCGTTGAGGACCTGGTCGATCTCGAACGGCGCGTCGACGTTGACGATCTCCCCGCCTCCAGGGAGCACGGGTGCGTCCACGCTGCCCGGGTGAACCTGCAGGTACTTCTCTCCCAGGAGGCTCTTCGCGCGAACGATGGCGCGTGCGTCCTCGTGCAGGACGATGTTTTCGTCGACCTCGAGCGTAAGCACGGCGATGTCATGTTCGACCTCGATCTTCGAGATTCGGCCCACGCCTACCCCGGCGATCTTGACCGCGTTGTTCTCAACCAGGCCGGCCGCAAACTCCAGGCGCAGCTCATACTTCGTGCCGCCCCCGGCCCCGATCGCACCGATCGACTGCGCAAGGTAGAGCAGAAGCCCCACCGACACGACCACAAACGCTCCCAACCCAATGTACGTACGGTTCATCAGACGACCTTGATCGGTCCCTCGGTCCGTCGATCGAAGAACTGGCGGAGCGCGGGGTGACACTCGTGTTCGAGGTCGGCCCGCGGCCCGTAGTGCACGAGTTTGCCCCCGGCAAGCATGCCGATCGTGTCAGCGATCGTCAGGGCTTCCGCGGTGTCGTGCGAGATGACGATGAAGCAAAGCCCCAACGTCCGGTGCATTTCCATGATGAGCTCGTCCAGCGTGGCCGACATCACCGGATCGAGTCCGGAGCTCGGCTCATCACACAGAACGATCTCGGGTTCGAGCGCGATGGCTCGGGCGAAGGCGACGCGTTTGCGCATGCCGCCGCTGAGTTCGGACGGATACTTATCGACCGCGTGCGGAAGACCGACCCGGGCCAGCTTGTCCCCGACCTTGGCGCGAATCTCCTCCTCGGACATCTTGGTGTGCATCCGCATCGGGAACGCGACGTTCTCGAGCACGGTCAGGTCGTCGAAGAGCGCGCCGTCCTGAAACAGCATGCCGAACTTCCGCCGCACCTCGAACAGCTTGTTGCGGTCTCTGGCACGCTTGTCGTCGAGCTGGGCGATGTCCTGCTGGCCCACGTAGACCTTGCCCTCGTCGGGGCGCATCAGCCCCACAAGGATCCTCAGCAAGACCGACTTCCCGGTACCCGACGGTCCGAGCAGGACGGTGATCGACCCCTTCCTGACCGTGAGGCTGATGCCGTCGAGGACACGGAACGTCCCGAACGACTTGCAGACGTTCTCAAGAACGATCGCGTCATCCGGTCCCGGCACAGCGGCGACGATACTCTGGAATCCCCCTGATGAGAACGGCTGCTATCCTCCCGGCGTGATGCGCCGTCTGGCCGTACCCCTTCTGGCCCTCGTTTCCGTGGCCTGCACCAAGCCGATTCCACCGCCCGCGGACGTCGGTGCACCCCCCGCGGATGCGCAGGTCACCTCCAGTGGGCTGGCGTACAAGGTGCTTGAGGAGGGAGATGGCCCCAAGCCTGCTCCCACGGACACCGTCACGGTCCACTACACGGGCTGGACCACCGACGGCGAGATGTTCGACAGTTCGGTCGCGCGGGGCGACCCAGCCACGTTCCCGCTCACGGGTGTGATCCAAGGCTGGACCCTGGGCCTACCGCTCATGTCGGTGGGCGCAAAACACCGCCTGTGGATCCCGGAGATCCTGGCCTACAAAGGTGCACCTGGTCGTCCGGCGGGCATGCTCGTCTTCGACGTCGAGCTGATCTCGATTCAATAAGACCCGGTCTGGCCTTCGCGCGGCCACGTTCTTGCGCTGGTAGAGCTTTGAGCGGAGCGCGAACGCCCTCGCACGCCCTCGCACGCCCTCGAAGGACCGGTTCAAGCATCAGTCGGCGAGCGTGAACTCTGCGACCACCGGATAGTGGTCCGAGCTGCCGAGCTCTTGGACCTGCGCCCGCAGCAAGGACAAGCGCGCGTCGTAGACGATGTGGTCGAGCATGGCGGACAGCTCCCCGAGCTTCAGCGGCCAGTGCCAGGTGTCCGCCTTGGGATCGACCTGAGCCAGTGCGCTGCGCATGCCCTTTTGGGTCAGGAACTGCACGGCGAGACCGTCGGTCCCCTCATTGAAGTCACCCGCGACGATCACCGGGCTGTGGGGCTCAACCGATTTCCAGAAGCCCTCGATTTCACGCGCGCGGATCTTCCGAGTCGAAAACCGCCCGGTGACCCAGCTTCCCCAGTCGCTCACCGGAGGTCTCAGGTGCACATCCAGGAACTGAATCTCTCCGATCGGGGTCTGGGCCGCCACCAGCCACCCGGGAAACCATCCAGCGTCTGGCTCGAGGTAGGTCTCTCCCACGATCGGATACTTCGAGAGCACGCCCAACCCGCCCGCGTTGCAGCAGTCTTGCCACAAGATGTTCGGGTACTGCTCGGAGAACGCATCGCGAAAGCGATCCTCGGACTCGGCCGTGATCTCCTGCAGCAGCACCACGTCGGCGTCGATCGAAGCGATCGCCTCAAGGTTCGCAGTCGCATCGGCCACCCCAAAGTTGACGTTGAAGCTCAGCACCCGAACCCGCGGCGCCGACGCGGGCGCGACAACCAGCGGCGTGACGGACTGCGAGAGGCTTGAGGGGTTCGCGTCTGCCCCGTGATTGCAGCCCGCAAGGACGATGAGCGTAGCAACGGCGAGGCGGTCCATGGGTCTGCGACCCTCATCGTACCGCCCAGGTTCCTGCGATCCGTCACACGCTTGTCTCGGGCTGCCGATGCCCAGGTGGTCGCGGTCGAAATCGGTCGAGATCAGCGTCACCGCAGCGCAATCAAGAGCCCAATCAGGATCGCCACGCCGACGACAAGCCACTGCCGGTTGAGCCGGACCCACAGCGGCGGCGTTCGCCCCTCGCCAAAACGCTCGTACAAGTAGCGAAGGATGTCCCCAGACTCGGGCATCCAAACATCTCCGTCCTCGATGCGCAGAACGGGGACGGTCTGGCGCCCCGTCGCGGCCACCAGCTCCGTCCGCGCCGCAGGGTCGCGGTGAATGTTCACGAGCTCGACATCGAGTCCCAGATCTTTGACCGCCCTGCGCACCCGAGCGCAGTAAGGACAGCTGTCGAAATGATAGAGACGCAGTTTGGCGGCCACGCAACTCACGTCCCTTCGAGGATCCGCAACACGTCGGGAAGCAGCGGTCGATCCGCGGGCCGGTCACCCACGTAGACCCATCGCACCGTCCCGTCGGCACCCACCACGACCGTGGCCGGGAGCGCGATGTCCTTGCCTACGTGCTCCACGCCGTAAGCTCGAATGGCGCTCAGGTCTGGATCGCTGAGGATGGGAAACGTGACCCCCAGGCGCTTGGTGAGCGCAGCGTTGGTCTCGGTGTCGTCGGACACGATGGCGACGACTTTGGCGTTGTTGGCGGAGAACTTGGCGGTGGATTCGTGCAGCTTCACGAGCTGCTTGCGGCAATGGGGTCACCAGTCGCCGCGGTAGAAGACAAGCACCGCCGGACCACTGGCCGTGAGCGAAGCAAGCGTGACCTCGGCGCCTGTGGGGTCCCGAAGTGAGAACCCAGGCGCGGGATCCCCGGCCGAGAGCGTGGTCGTGGACTCAGACGCGGGTGCCGAACTCTTCGCCTCCGCGGTCGAGGAGGAGGACGATGGGGAGGACGACGAACAGGCCGGGAGCCCGACGGCCATCGCCAAAGCGAGAACGTGCTTCATCGGGCGGACAACGGACCTGGGCTTGAGAACGTTTCGCCCGCAGGCCGGTCGGCCCACGAAAAAACGGCGGCACCCCGGAGGGCACCGCCGCTTCTCATTCAACGAACAGGCTGACTAACGGGCGGGGGAAACCGTCACGCGGATCAGCTGGTCGAGGCGGGGGTACTCCCACACCGGCTCGTTGTTGAGCGCACCGCTGGCGCCCGCGGTGACGACCCGAACAAGGCCGTTGCCCTCAGACGCGCCGGTGTTGGGGCCAGACTGGAGCGGAGCCATATCCGCGCCCGAGGCACCGGCTTGGTTTTGCTCGGTGCCGGCGTCGTAGACCTGCAGCGAAGCGAGAATGGCGTTCTCGATTTCCTCCTCAGAGAGGAGGTCACCCTCGTCGTTGAAGACGTTGACGCCGGCGGATCCGGTGGCGATGAACGTGTCGTTTGAGGGCACGATCATTGCGGCGAAGTGCAGCATGGGCTGTGCGCTGGTCGGTGCGGTGAACAAGATCGTCTCCAGGTCGTCCGCCGGGATGGCGTCGACCGCGAGGACTTCTCCGTCAGTCGCCGCGTCGACGTCGGCGATCAGTGCCGTGGGCGTGCCGTCCTCTGCGAGAGCCTCGAGGCTCGCGGATGCGGTCATGTCGAACTCGAACAATGGCACCGTGTCGGGCGTGAGCGCGGCCAGGCCAGCCGACAGCGTGAACTGAAACGCGTCGCCTTCCGACAGGTTGAGGAGTGCGATCTCAAGATCGCCGTCCGTCGTGTCCACGATAACGTTCAGGCTGTCGACGATCGCAGCCAGGTCATTCGTGGAGTCGTTGTAGTAACGAATCGTCGCGTCTGCATCAGCATCACCGATGTCGAGCCCGCCGATGTCCGGCTGGTTTGCACCCGCGCCGGGGGTCTCGTTGGCTTCGGTGCCCACGTCCCACACCTCGATGCTCGCGAGGATGTCGTTCGCGATGGAGCTGGGGCTGCGCGGGACGATGTCGCCGTCCTCGTTGGGACCGAGCAGTGCAACGCCTTCGGGCTCGAACGCGATGATCGCGTCGTTGGAGACCATCACCATGGTGCCGATCGACAGCAGCTCGCTGCCGATGTTCGGAAGGACGGTGAACGTCACCGTGCCGCCGGGGATGATCGGGCCGCCCGCGGCAGGTCCTGCGACGCCCGCGTTGCCCGCACCCAGAAGCGTGGTCAACGTGGCCGCAAGCTCGGTCGTATCGCCGTCTTCGGCAAGCGCCTCAAGGCCGGCGAGGTCGGAAGCGGCGCCTCCGGGGGTGATCAGCGAAACGGTGTTGTCGTGCAGCGCCCAAGCGATGGCCGAGAGCGGGGTGAGGGTGCCGCCGGTGTCGCCCGAGATGTTCTCGAACGTGAACTCGTACCCTTGGAACTCGGTGCCGTCCTCATTGGTGAGGAGCTCGACGCTGACGTCCATGAGACGACGGGCGGCCACGATGGCGCGGGTCGACTCGTCGCGCATGCTGATGACGCCGGACTCGCTGGGGCCGAGGTTGGGGTCGCCGCCAGGCTGAGGCTGGTACGCGCCGCCACCGGGAGGCTGGTTGGCCTCGGAGCCTCCGTCGTACAGGTTGAGGAAGCTGGTGATGTCGCGGTCGACGGGGTCGCCGTTGCCCAAGAAGAGCGAGACGCCCTGCGGACCGGTTGCCCAGAACACGTCGTTGCTTGCGACCATCATGGACGCGAGGCCAAGGCGAGATTCGGGCTGAGCGGTGAACTCGAAGCTGTAGCTCTCACCGGGCATGATCGGACCGGGGCCAGCACCGTCGACAGGCGTGTCGAAGATGCCGGACTGCATCACGCCAGCGAGGCCATCGATCTCCGCTCCGAGCGCGGTGGGATCGCCGTCCTCGGCCAGCGAGACCAAGCCTTCGGAGGCGGCGGTGTTGACCGTGAAGATCGGTGCGACGGTGGAGTCTTGCTCGGTCCAAACGCCCGGGGAGAACGGGGTCGGTCGCGGGCCCAGGTTCGAGATGTTCTCGATCGTGATGATGAAGTCCGCGGGCTCGCCAGCACCGGTCGGGTCTTCGGTGTCCGACGGGTCTTCGGTGTCGGTCGTGTCGGTGCCCGTCGTGGGGCCAGGGCCCGTCGTCGAGTCGGTGTCCGTGGTGTCGGGGTCGGGACCGGTCGAGCTGCTGCTCCCGGGGGGCGGTGTCGTGGGATCGGTGCTGCTGCCGGTGGTGCCGTCGGTGTCCGTGTCGGTGTCCGAGGTGGCAGCGACATCGTCGCCACATCCGATAGCAAGCAAACCGATCAAAGTAGTGAGCCAAACTTGTCGTTTCATGATGAGATCCTAGTCGTCGAAGCGGGCATATCCGTGCCCGGCGTGCACTGTGGAGGTGGAACACCTCCCTACGCCGACATGACGCCGCCCTTCGCAGACCCTTACGCCACCTCGGCGGTTTCGTCACCCGTTTTGCTGTGGCTCGCCGGCGCCGACCCGTGAGCCGGCCCAGAACGGCGTACAAACCGGTTTTGGGCGGGCTACTGTGAGGTCTCCCGCACTTGGAGACCGTCGGAGGCCTCCGAAGGATCCGGCGCCGATGCCCCGAAGCTTCGAATCGCAGCTCAGCCGTACATCAGCCAGCTGAGCACGAGGTTGAGCACGATGCAGAGCACCGCCCCGTGGACGATCGCGCGGTTGGTGGCGATGCCCACCCCTTCTGCGCCCTCTTTCTTCGCGGCCCGGTACCCGTGGAAACACGCCACCAGGGCGACCAGCCAACCAAAGATCAGCCCCTTGCCGACGCCGACAAGCAGGTCGCTCAGGTGCACGAACTGCTCGAGCTGGCTGACGAAGGTGCCGCCGTCGAGGCCGAGCTGATGAACGGCACCGTAGTAGCTGCCGGCGATGCCCACGACGTTGGCGTAGCCACACAGCAGCGGGAGAGCGAGTGTGACGGCCCAGAGCCTGGGTGCCACGAGAAAGCGCATCGGGTCCACCGACATCACCTCGAGCGCCTCGACCTGCTCGCTGATCTTCATGTTCGCCAGTGCCGCAGCCAGGTTGGCGCCGATGCGGGCTCCGCAGATGATCGCCGCCATCACCGGGTAGAGCTCGCGCACGCCCCCGATGCCGGCGAACATACCCAGGAAATCCTGGCCGCCGAAGCGTTGAAACGTGCTGTACGACTGCACCGAGAGGTTCAGCCCCGCGAAGATCGTGAGCACCGTGAGCAGGCCCATGCTGCCCACCCCGGCGGTGTAGAGCTGCTGGGCGAGGACGCGGCGATCGGGAAAACCCGAGAACTGGGCTGCGACCGCGTAGCGGGCAAAGGTGAGGAATTCGAAGAACGTCTTCACACGCCCACCCCGAGCAGCACGTACGACACGATGTAGTCGACGACCAGAATCATCACGATGGTGGCGACCACCGTGTCGTTGGCGGCTTTTCCGACGGACTCGGCGCCGCCCGAGACCCGCATACCCAGGAAGCCTGCCATCAGCCCGACCGAGGTCCCGAACAACAGACACTTGCCCAGCCCGACCCAGAGATCCGCGGGCGTCACCTGAGCGGTGAGGTGCTCCATGAAGGCGCCGTGGTCGACACCGCCCAGCGGCACCGCGAACAGCCAACCGCTGAACAGCCCCAAGAAGTTGGTGAGCACGTTGAGCAGCGGCGTGACGCAGGCGCACGCGATAACCCCGGGAACGACCACGTAGCGCATGGGGTCGACCGACATCACCGCGAGCGCGTCGATCTGACCGCGCACCCGCATCGTGCCGATCCGCGCGGCGATCGAAGAGCCCGCCTGGGCCGCGACCATTACCGAGGCCAGCGCCGGGCTGTACTCGCGAAAGATCGCCGTGCCCAGCAACGAGCTGAGCATGCGGTCGAGCCCGAACATTCGGAACAGCTCCAGACCCTGAAGGGAGATGACCGCGCCCACCGGGGCCACCGCGAGCCCCACCGGAACCAGGCACCGCTTGACCAGCAGCCACATCGTGCGGAACAGCTCCTCTCCGAAGAACGGGCGGCTGAGCATCGCCCGGACGACGTCGAGGGCGAAGACCGCCAAGGCGCCGGTCGCTTCGAGAGACTCGAGAATCTTCTTCACGCGAACAGTCCTAGTTGTGCCACCGATGCCCGACGCGCGAATCGCTGCGCGGGTGTCCACGATGGCACGTGCGCATCCCGTTCCAGCGCGAGCAACCACCGTTTGGTGTCCACCCCACCTGCAAAGCCCGTCATCGAACCCGACGCACCCAGGACGCGGTGACACGGAACGACGATCGCGATCGGGTTGGCACCGTTGGCACGCCCCACCGCTCGCGCGCCGCCCTCGACTCCGATCGACTTGGCCTGCGCGGCGTAGCTGCGCGTCTGGCCAAATGGAATGTCGCACAGCGCCGACCAGGCTTTTCGTTGGAACGTGGTGCCCAAAGCGCGGGTGCGGAGCTGGAAGTCTTGGCGCTTTCCATCGAGGTACTCGCGAAGCTGGACCCGAGCCTGCGTGGCCGGGCGACGCTCCGGCTCGAGCACCGCTCCGTGCTGCGCAGCGTGCTTGATCATGCTGCGCATCCCGCCGCCCAGGCTGATGGCGACGACGGCGTCATCCTCGGCATCGAGCGCGATCACCAGCGGCAACGCGCGGTGAGCCAAACGATCGATGCGCCAAGTGGGCATGTCGGGCAGTCTGGACCAATTTTGAGCGAATTGCGCGCACTTGATGCGTCGAATTTGACCCGATCGGCCTACGGACGCAGCATCCACCAGGTGTCGAAGCGTGCGACTTGGGGCGCTGTGAGCCTCAGCCTCCTGCTCGGATGCGGGGGGTGCAAGCCCGAACCCGAGGGCGGGAACCTCTCTACGACCCCGGCCACCGCGGACGATGCTCCTGCGCAGGCGCTCACGCCCGTGACCGCCGAGGCCAGCGACACCGCGCTCCCGGTCGTGGCCGGTCTCGGTGAGGAGGCCCGTAGAGCTCGGGTCAGGGCGCAGACGGCCTTGCTCGGAGACGCGCTGTTCGAGGACACCCGCGGACAAAGCGTGCCGTGGATCTCCCCGCAGGCCACCGCGCTCACCCCCGAGCTGGGCGAGGACGCGCTCGACGATGCGCTCCTCGACAGCCTTCCGGGCAGCTCCGGACTCGCCGGGTCCGAGGTCCCCACGCGCCACGTCAACGGCAACGCGCTCGGGATCTACCAACCGCTCACCATCGCCCGGGCCGACGCCCGTCCGCTCGAGAGTTTCTACGCCGCGCTTCGCAAGCTTGAGGCCGGCGAAGACTCCGACGGCAAGGTCCGCATCTTGATGTACGGCGCCTCGCATACCGACGCGGACATCTACACCCACTACGTTCGAGCTTACCTGCGCGAACGCTTTGGGGATGGTGGCCACGGCTTCGTGCACCTCGCCAAGCCGTGGCGTTGGTATGGGCACGTCGAAATGCTCACCGAGGGCTTCAAGAACTGGAAGACCGAGCATGCCCAGCGCCGCAGCGGGCGGGACGACGGACTCTACGGTCTCATCGGGGTCAGCATGGCCACCACAAAGTCCAAAGCGTTTGGGCGGGTGAGCCATCGCGCTGGCAGCGTCGGATCCAACTACGAGATCTACTACCTCAAGCAACCTGGGGGCGGCAGCTTCACGGTGCTCGTCGATGGGGCGCAGCACGCCAAGGTCAACACCAAGGCGGCCGCCGTTGGGCCCGGGTACTTCTCCATCGATCTTCCCGAGGGCGCGCACACCATCGAGGTCCAGCCCAAGGGCAACGGCGAGGTTCGGCTGTTTGGCGTCAGTGTCGAACGCGACACGCCGGGCGTGGTCGTCGACACCCTCGGCATCGGCGGCACCCGGGCCTCCAACATGCTGCAGTGGGCGCCCGAGGTCTGGTACGACAACATCCGCCGCCGCAATCCCGACCTGATCACGCTCGCCTACGGCACCAACGAAGCCAACAGCGGCATCTCAGAAGCGGCCTACCGCGAGCGCCTCACCGGCGTCCTCACCCGCCTCAAAGAAGCCGCGCCCCACGCCGCGTGCCTGCTCGTCGGACCCGGCGACTTCCCCAAGAAGGGCGAAGACGGCGTCTACGGCCCCCGCGAGAGCACCTCCTACATCCTCCGAGCCCAGCGAGAGATCGCCCTGGAGATGGGCTGCGCCTTCTGGGACCTGCGCGCGTTCATGGGCGGGGAAATGAGCATGACCGACTGGGCCGCCGCCACGCCGCCGATGGCCAAAGAGGATCACATCCACTTTACCCGGCGCGGATACGTGCGCGTGGGCATGGGCATGGTGGACGCGATGATGGCCGGGTTTGACGACCACGACGTGTTGAGCGCCAAGACGCCGTAGGCCACCGAAGCCTTCAGCCGAACGCTCTGGCTGCGTTGCCCACGTCATCGCGCGCATCGAGAAGCCCTTCGAAGGCCTCCTCGTCCAGGTCGAGTCGAGCGAGGCTCTCCCTCGTTGCGTCCCACGCTGCGCACTCCGGCGACGGCGTGCCCTCCTCCTCTTCGCACAGCGTCGCGAGTGCGTTGGCGGCCTGAAGGACGCGCAGGTCGAGCGCGCCATGAACCTTGTCGTCGTGGTGGTCTCGCACGAGTTCGGTCAGCCGCACCGGGAGCTTCCAGGTCGAACACGCGCGGGCGCCGATGTGTGCGTGGTCGGAGCCGAGTTGCTCTCGCTCCACGTCGCACAGCGATCGGCCGCTTTCTTCGGCCGCGGCGATACACGCGTCCTCCTGCTCGGGGGCGCTTCCCAGAAGGAGCACCACGCCGATGTCGTGCAGCAGGCCTGCGGTGAAGACGTAGTCCAGAGGTGGCACGCCCAGGGCACGCACGACGTGGGTGGTCCAGACGGCCGTGGTCAGCCCGTGCCGCCACAGGTGGGGGCCGCGGCGACTCTCAAAGGCCGGGGCGAGGGCCATGGCCGAGGCGATGTTCTGAACCTGTTTGGTCCCCAGCACCGCGATGGCGCTTCGAACGGAGTCGATCCGGCGACTGCACCCGTAGTAGGGGGAGTTGGCGACGGCAAGGACCCTCAGCGTCAGCGCCTGGTCCCGGCACATCACCGCGCCCAGCTTGTCGAACGAGACGTTGGGGTCGTTGGCGATTCCCAGCAGCTCGAGCATCGCATCGGGGAGCGGGGGAATGTCGCGAGGCGAGAGATGGATGACGTGCTGGCCGGCGTGCGTGGTCGAGGCGGAGGGGTGCATGGCGTCACGGTGAGGGGCTGCGTCTGCGAACACAGACCGCGGCGTCGATGGTCTCGGTCTTGATCGCGCTTCGCACGGTGCCTGCGCGGCCGTGTACGACGAACGCGACGTCATCCGCCCTCAGTGCGCGGGTGCGGGACCACAAGGCGCCATCGGGAAGAACACGGGCTTTTGCGAGGGCGTGCAGCTGTTTCGAGCTCGGCGTCGACCACCCGTCAGACCCCGCAAGCGTACGGCCCTTGCAGAGGTCCATCGCCGCGAACCAGTCTCGGGGTCGTGCCGGTGCTTCGTAGACCAACCACGCGTCGGTCGCGGCGACATGCTCGTTGTCGAGCGCACTCTCCGACGGCTCGGGCGGGACTACAGGAGGCGGAGGCGGCACCGCGGCGGGCAGCCCTGCCTTAGGCTTCACTGCGGCGTGGGCTTCCGGGACCGGCGGCGCAGGCTCGACATGCACCGGAGGTGAGGCCAGCGCCGCGGCCGGGGTCGCAGCAGCCTGCGGAGGATCGGGTGGCAGAGGCGGTTCGGAGGCTGGCTTGCCCAACAGCACCAAGCCCAGCGCGGTCAGGCCCGCACCCAGCAGCGGCCACGCCACAAGCTGAATGCGAGAGAGCGTCTTGGCTGGCTGCGCACGCACCGGGGCGTGCCTGGGTACGACGGGGAGCAGGAGCACGTTGGAGACCTCTTCCACCACGACGGGCTCGACCCGCGGGTCTTCGGCGTGCTCCCGTTCGAACCCATCCATGCGGGCGCAGATCTCGTGCTGCAGCTCTCGCGCGGAGCGTGCGGGATCGGCCTCAAGCCAGCAGTGGGGACGCGAGAGGGCACGCGCCACCCGGCTGCGCAGAACGGCACCGCCACAGTTTGGGCCCGTCGCGACGAGCAGGGCGGGCCGGCTCCCCTGTGCGTGCCCGTCCAGGGCAGATGCGATCTCCGGCGGTGTTCCCGAGAACACAACCGCGTCGAAGCCCTCGGCGAGCAGGGTCTCCGCCAGCCCCGCAGCTTCGCTACGACCAGCGTCACTGCAAAGCAGGATCACCTCGTGTCGGGGGTCGAAGTCGACCACCGAGGGCGTCACAGCACAGGCTTGCGAGAAGGCGACCACAGACACTCGACGCATCGACTGCAACCCGGGACGCTTGAGTGATCGAGCAACGGCCCGAGCGTCCCGATCGGGGGCTCAATCCTCGGCGGTCACAGGACGACCTAAGGAGGGTATGGCGGCGCTCGAAGAGGTCCTTGGCTGCAGCGTTGCGACGCTGGCAGGACCCTCGGGACGCTTGCTGTGTTTGGGGCCCGAACCGGTGGCCGTCCTCGCCGATCCGGACGCGACCGGAGCGGTACTCGCCCGGGTTGGGGCCGCGACGACGCTCCCGGCCTTGCTTGGCATGCTCACCGCGGTTCGTCCGACGGGTGTGCTGCTCCTGGGGAGCGCGAGCGGTGAGCACTCACTGGCGGTGGAGCTCGACGAAGGGCGGGTCGTCGGTGCCGTCGGTTCCCAGGAGCACCAGTCGATGGGAAGCTGGGTCGTCGAGCTTCACCGACGGTACCAGGAGGCGCGGGGCGGAGCGTCGTCCGCCAGCGATGCCGCGGTCGTTCGAGCCCTGCGCCCCGGCGGGGCGTTCATGCAGGAGATGTTGTTGGAGGCGCTGCGCATCTGCGACGAACCAGGAGGCTCGCTGCTCTTGATCGAAGGCGCTGTGCAATGGCTGCACGATCGCCTCGACCCCGAAGACACGCAGGATATCGGCTTCGTCCTGATGGAGCTGGCTCGGCGCGAAGATGAGGGGGCCGCTCTGGAGGCGCGGATGGGGTCGCTCGCGGCGGTCGTGGCCCCGGTCTCCAAGCCACCCGAGAACCGGGCTGAAGCCCCCAAGGTCCAGCTCGCCGCGAGCCTCGACTTCGAGGACCACCCCGACCCTGCCGCGAATGCCGAGTGGCTGGACGCTCGATACGTGTTCGCCTTCTGCGACGGCCTCACCGACGTCGCAGGGATTGCGGAGCGCGCGCTGCTGGGGCGCTTCCGGACACTGTCCGCGCTGTCGGCTCTGCTTCACCACCGTCACGTTCGCCTGATCGACGGAGGCGAGCAGTCCAGTGAGGAAAATTCCGAGTCGAGCGACGAACTCGCCGATCTCATCGCAGCGCTGAGCTAGCAGGCTCCCTCTGGTGTGCGCAGATAGTGCGTGCCGCACGCGACTCGACACGGCACACTGCGGTACGCCAACCTGCCCGCCCGGCTCACGCCTGGGCTCCGCACGACAGACGCACGCACCATGGTTCCGGCCGACGCCCCCCAGTACGACGTTGATCTCTACGACGAAGACCTCGTTGCGGATCCCTACCCGCACTACAAGGCGATTCGCGATCTGGGCCGCGCAGTGTGGCTGCCCAAGAACGAGATGTGGGCGCTCGGACGCTACGACGACATCCGTGCGGCCCTCAAAGCCAGCGAGGTTCTGATCTCCGGCAAAGGGGTCTCGAACAACCGCTTCATGAACAACGAGCTGCAGGTCGCGACCCTGGTCAGCGACGGCGATCGGCATCGGTTGCACCGCGGCTTGGTGATGAAGCCGATCATGGCCTCGCAGATCAAGGTCCTACGCAGCCGCGTCGAGGCCACCGCTGAGGCTCTGATCGACGGCCTGCTCGGGCGCCACGTGGAGGGCGTCACCGAGATTGCGCAGATCATCCCGCTGGACATTGTCTCCCACCTCGTCGGCCTCCCCGAAGCAGGGCGCGAGAACATGCTCAAGTGGGCCGCTGCGACGTTCGACACCTTGGGCTCGCTCAACAAGCTCGCACGCCAGGCGATCCCCGTCGTTCAGGAGTCCTTTAGCTACACCCAGGCGCTCACCCGAGCGGATGTCGTTCCCGGAGGGTGGGCAGACCAGCTGTTCGATGCCGCCGACAACGGAACCCTGGCCCCTGAGGACATTCCCGGGCTTCTGCAGGACTACATCGCGCCGAGCCTGGACACCGCGATCTTTTCGATCGGCCACATGCTGCACAAGCTCGGACGCCATCCCGAGCAGTGGGCGCAGATTCGAGCCGACCCGGCGCTCATTCCAGGCACGGTCAACGAGGTGGTCCGGATCGAGTCTCCGATCCGCGCATTCACACGCTACGCCAAAGAAGACTACGTCGTGGGGGCCGGCACCCACGAGGCGCGCACGCTTCCGCAAGGATCTCGCGTGGCGGTGATCTACGCGTCCGCCAACCACGACGAGCGCCACTACGACCACCCGGACACCTTCGACATCCACCGCAAGAACACGGACCATCTCGGCTTCGGATACGGCGTGCACACATGTCTGGGCCGACATCTGGCCAAGCTCGAACTCACGGTTCTGCTCGAAACCCTCGCCCGAAAAGTCGAGCGAATCGAGGTGGGCGATCCCGTCTACGTGCGCAACAACGTACTGCGAGGCTTCGACAGCCTCCCCGTGAAGCTCTCCTAGCAGCCGTCTGCTAGCGGACTACGCGCGAATGCTTCCGCGGGTCCAAGATAAACCCTGCAAAGCCGCTCAGCAGTCCGACGACGAGGATCGACAAAATAAAGCTCATGGTGCACCGTGCGACTTCTGGTGGAGTCTCTAAGGACCGTACGCACACGGGCCGGGCGGCCCAAAAAAACCGACGAATGGTGACTCAAGCGCACGTTCGTGATGGCATGACGCCCCCCTCTCCATGAGCACCACCGTCCTCTTTGTCGGCGTCGTCGTCTTCGCATTCGTTGCGGGGCGCTTCATCGACCGCTTCGCGTCCAAACTCCTGCTGTTCTCGGGCATGGAGTACTTGGCGCTGGGCATCGCGCTGGGACCGGTCTCACCGATCGGGCCGCTGAACGAAGAGACCCTGGCCGCGCTGGATCTGTTCGTATCCACAGTGCTCGGCGTCGTCGGGTTCTTTGTGGGGCTTGGCGCGCGACGAGGCCGAGGCGGCACGGAGTTCTCCCTCGCCGGGCTGTCCTCGGCCGCAGGCGTGGTGATCTCGGTCGGGCTCCTGCTCACGGGTGTTCTCCAGATCCTCGACCCCGAGCTCCTCGAGCTGGAACCGCTCATCTCCGCGCCGGTGCAGGTGAGCGGCGACCGGCTCATCTCGTTCTGGCTCTCTCCGGGCGCCCTGTGGGGCGGGGTGACGATCGGGGCGGCGGCGGCGGCATGCTCCGCGTCGTTGATGGACGTCGCGATCGACCGGTTCAACGTCTCGCCAAAACGAACGCGACTGCTCCGCACGATGGCCAGCTCGGCGCAGCTCCTCGCCGCGTGCGCGTTTGGCATGGCGATGGCGGGCCACCGAGCGGCAGAAGCCTCGGCGGGCTTGGGGCTCACGCTCATCGAGTGGGCCCTCATCACCGTCGTCGCTGGTTGCTCAACCGGAATTCTCTTTAGCGTCTTCATCGGTCGCGAAGACGACCCGATGCGCATGCTCGTGGCCACGCTGGGCGTGGTGGTCTTTGCCGCGGGCGTGGGCGTGGGGCTTGGAGTGTCTCCGTTGTTCGTCAACGTGATCGCCGGCCTCACCGTCGCGTACACCTCCCAACATGCTCCCCGGCTCCATCGAGCCCTTGAGCCCTTGAGCTTTCCGACCACGGTGTTGATCCTGCTGCTGGCGGGCGCGACGTGGATCCCATCTACGTCCCTTGCGGTCTGGGCCATCGTCCCGGTCTACGCGCTCGCCCGGGTGCTGCTTCGACGCTTCTTCACTCGCCTCGCGGTCTCGACCTTCGTCAACGAAGGCTCGCTCGGCGTGGGCCTGGGCCGCGGCATGGTTGGACAGGGCGTCCTGGCGGCGGCCATCGCGGTTGCGTTTGCCCAGCGCTTCCCCGATCTCAGCCCGACCGTGGGCACCATCATCCTCGGCGGCCTCGTCATCTCGGACGTTCTGGCGATGCGGGCTCTGCGTCGCTATCTGGCCGACGTGGGAGAGATTCAGGTCGCCACCCAACCCGCACCGGACCCCGTCGAGCCTGCGGAAGATTCGGCCGACACACCCGGGCCGAGTCCCTCGGAGTCGCATCACCCATGAGAGTGTTGATCCTCGGCGCCGGCGAAGTCGGACGTCATCTTGCACGTTCGCTTTCCAGTGAAGCCAACGTCGTCTTGCTCGACTCCGACCCCCGTGCATTGGCAATCGCGGAGGAGGAACTCGATGTTCTCGTCATGGAGGGCAACGCAACCCACCGAGACGCGCTCGAAGCCGCCGAGGTTCGCAAGGCCGACCTGGTGATCTCCGTGGCGGGCACGGACGCCGTCAATGTCTCCGCCAGCGTCCTCGCAAAAAACCTGGGGGCTCGTCGAGCCGTCGCGAGGGTCGATGACCCGGGCTTCTACCGAGGGTCCCTGGGTGTCGAACGCGACGTCGCGGGCATCGACGCCTGCGTCTGCGCCTCCCGCCTTGTCGGCGTCGACCTGCTTCGCTTGGTCAACCGGGTCGAGGTCGGCTGGACATCCACCTTCGTCGGCGGTGCCGTTCACGTTGGTGTCGTCGAACTCGGCGGTGATTCGCCCGTGGCCGGCGGTCCCGTCGGGAGCCTTGGCACCGAAGCCGCATCGATCACCCGGGCCGTACTGCGTGGCGACTCGATCCGACTGCCTTCCGAGATCGCCTCGCTCGAGGCTGGAGACCGCGTGATTTTGGCCGGAGCTCCGGTGGGCGTGGCCTCGGTCGCTCGGAGCATGCGGGCCAGAGGCACCAACCGCGTCGTCATCATCGGTGGTGGCGACGTCGGCCTCCAGCTTGCCCGGGCGCTCTCTGCCCTGACCCGGGAGGTCTCGATCGTCGAAGAGTCTCGCGATCGCTGTGAAGCGCTGGCGTCGAAGCTGGCGAAGACCACTATCTTGCACGGCAACGGGACCAACCTCGCGTTCCTGCGCGACGAGCAGATCGGTCGCGCGGAGACGGCCTTGGCCGTCACGGGTACCGATGAGGTCAACCTGATGTCGTCGCTGCTGAGCAACGAACTCGGCGTCGCACACACGTTCGCGCTCGTTCACCGCCCCGGCTACGCATCGGTGTACGCCCACCTCGGCATCGACGGGACGACGAGCGCGCATGAGGTCCTCTCCAGCACGCTGCAGTGGCTGCTTCCGGGCCGTACCGTGGTCAACTCGGCCACCCTGCCCGACAGCGACTGGTCGATCCTCGAGCTTCGGGTGCCGCACACGCTCCCACGGCAGCTACGCGTTCGCGATCTGTCCCTGGGCGCCTCGACTCGCATCCTGGGCGTCTTGCCGCACTCCGACCCCACCATCGCCCCGGAGGCCAACCCGATCCTCACCGGGGGCGAACACCTGCTCGTCGTGTGTCCGATTCGCGACCGCCGCAGTGCAGAGCGCGGCGTCACTCGGTTGGAGACCAAGGACGCGTGAACCTTCGAGTCGTCAGCCGGTACGTTGGACTGCTGCTGTTTACGGTCGCAATCCTCATGCTGGCCCCGGTTGGCCTCGCGATCTTTGATGGCGAACCGCGCACCATCACCGCGTACTCCGTGGCCACGTTCTGCTGCACGGCCCTCGCGCTCGCGCTGCGCCGCATCGGCAAGCTAGACGAACAGCACGAGATTCACCGCAAGGACGCGCTGGGCGTCGTTGGCTTCACCTGGCTGGCGCTCGGTATCCTCGGAGGCCTTCCCTTCATCCTCGAGGGGTCCATCCCCAACATCCCCAGCGCCATCTTCGAGGCCGTCTCCGGCTTCACCACCACCGGCGCCACCGTCGTCTCCGACATCGACGGGCTCTCCCGTGCCACCAACCTGTGGCGCTGCCAGATGCACTGGATCGGGGGCATGGGGATCGTGGTGCTGTTCGTGGCCGTCTTCCCGCAGCTGGGTGTCGGCGCCAAACACCTCTTCAAGTCCGAAGTTCCAGGCCCCACGACCGAGGGGCTTCGACCCAAGATCCAGCAGACCGCCACCGCGCTGTGGTGGATTTACGGCAGCCTGACGGCCGTCTGCACGCTGCTCCTCGCGCTGGCAGGCATGCCCATTTTCGACGCGATCTGCCATGCCATGTCCACCCTTGGCACCGGCGGATTTTCCTCCAAGGGTGCCAGCGTCGGCGCATTTCAGAGCCCGACGATCGACTGGATCATCAACGCGTTCATGCTGATCGCGGGGCTCAACTTCGGCCTCTACTACGGTCTGCTTCGCCGCAAGTGGCGCTCGTTTTATCGCAACTACGAGCTGCGCTTCTTCCTGTCCGTCAACCTCGTCGTCATCGTCATCGTTGCGGCCAGCATCTTCGGCCGACACGGCAACTGGGCCGACACGCTGCGTCACGCCACCTTTCAGACGCTCGCGGTCACCACGACCACGGGCTTCATGACCGAGGACTTCGACACCTATCCGAACATCGCTCGGTTCTCGTTGTTCTGCTGCATGTTCATGGGTGCCAGCGCGGGATCGACCGCGGGCGGGCTCAAGGCTTCGCGGGTGTTTGTGCTGGGCAAAGTGATCCTGCGCGAGCTGAGCGTCATCGTGCGCCCACACCAGGTCAGTGCGATCCGGGTCGGGAATGGCACCGTAAGCCAAGAGGTCGCCGGCGGAATCGCCACGTTCTTTGCGGCCTATTTCTTTCTGTTCGGCACCGCGTCGTTCTTGCTCGTGGCCTGTGGACTCGATCTCATCTCGGCCATGAGCGCGACGGTCGCTTGCCTCAGCTCGATCGGTCCGGGCCTCGACGCGGTCGGCCCCACTCAGAACTTTGGCTTCATTCACGGCGCCGGAAAAGCCGTGCTGTGCGTCTGCATGATCGCCGGTCGTCTGGAAATCTTCGCATTGTTCGCCATCTTCTCAGCCGGAACTTGGAGGCGCTGACATGCGTCGGATGTTCGTCGTTATTGCGCTGCTGGGCATGATGCTGGGCCTGCACGCCCTGCGTGCGGACCAGTCCGTCACGCTGGCCGCGATCGGCTTCGTCATCCTCGCCGCGTTCGCAATCGCCGAGCTCGGAGGGCGCATGTCGCTCCCGAAGGTGACCGGCTACATCGTCAGCGGTGTGGTGCTCGGCCCCTTTGCCGGGAACATCCTCTCCAAAGCCGTCGTCGCGGACATGACCATGTTCGGCACGTTGGCGCTGGGCCTGATCGCGACGACCGCCGGCCTTGAGCTCGAACTCAAGGGTCTCGCCAAGCTCACCCGCACCCTCGCGGCGACCATCGGGATCAAGGTGGTGCTGTGCGCCCTTCTCGTCGGCGGCGCGGTCCTGGGAATGGGCCTGTTCACCGGGCTGCTGGGCCTCTCCACCACGCCCCAGGTCTACGGACTCGCCATGCTGCTCGCAGCCCTGGCGATCGGCACGTCGCCGGCCATCGCCCTCGCGGTGGCGTCCGAGAGTAACGCCAAGGGTCGGCTGACCGAGCTTGTCCTGGGTGCGGCCGTCGCCAAGGACGTCGTCGTCGTCGTCGCCTTCAACATCGCCTTGGCCACAGCGCTGGCGATGTCGACCGGTGGAGAACTCGGCGTCGGCGTGCTCATTCATGTCGGCGAGGAGATCGGCGCCAGCATCGTCGCGGGTGCGATCTTGGGCGGGCTGCTGATCGCCTACCTTCGGTTCGTCCGAACCGAGATGCTGCTGTTCGTCACCGCCATGGTGCTGGTGGTGGCCGAGATCGCGGTCTACCTCAAGGCCGAGCATCACGTCCTGCTCGAGCTGCTGCTCGTGTTCATCGTCGCGGGCATGATGGTCCGCAACCTGACGCCCAAGCTTGAGCACGACCTGCTCAAGCCGCTCAAGACCGCCTCGCTGCCGGTCTTCATCGTGTTCTTCACGACCGCGGGCGCCCAGATCGACCTGCGGGCCACGTGGACCGTGCTGCCCGCCGCGGTCGTGGTTTGCGGTGCCCGCGGTGTCGCCTACTTCATCGCCGCGCGCCTTGGCGGCCGAATCGGTGGGGAAGAACCAAAGGTCCAACGGCTGGCGTGGCTCGCCTACCTCCCGCAGGCCGGCGTCGCCCTCACCCTGCTCGCCCTTGCCAGTGTTCGATTCGCCGAAATCTCGGGCTTGGACGCCGAGACCCAGGCGCTCGCCGACCAACTCGCCTCGGTCATCGCCACCCTCGGCATCGCTGTCGTCGCAATCAACCTCCTGGTCGGCCCCATCACCTTGAGGGTCGCGCTGCGCGGCGCCGGGGAGATTCAGTCCGCAACCGACGATCTCGCCGAGGACGCCGACGATGCCGCGGGCGCGGAGGTGCCCCAGGGCCTCGAATCCCTCGAATCGCCCCGCCTGCGTGCTTTGGTCTCCGAGACCCAAGCCGCCTATCTCGAAGCGTGGGCGCCATGGCTTGAGGAGGAGCTGCGGCCCAAGCTCGCCGAGTTCACGCGTCAGGTCGCAGGCGCCGAGGGAGGCCCGGGAACCGACACCGAGAAGGTCCTCGCCCGCATTGAACGGCTGCGCTCCAGCCAGTACACGCTCGACCCCGAGTCGCTTCGCAGCGTGTTGCTTCAACAAGCACACTTCACACAAACACTCCCCCTGGTTGAGACCGTCCCGCTGGAGACCGCACTCGCCGCAGTGCACGAAAGCGACGAGGTCCAAGTCCGCATGCGCAAGCGGATCGCTGGCTTCTTCGCCTTCTTCTCCGGCCGGAACAACCGCAAGCGTCAGGTCCCGGTCCAGCTCGCGGTCCGCTACACGTTCGAGCCGCGCATGGCCGAGCTCACCGAGTCGGTCCAACGAAGCTGGCAGCGACACGAAGCGCGTTGCTTGGAGACGCTGCAACGCGCCGTGCTGGGCACCGCGACCTGGAACGAAGCGCGCGCGGAGCTGACCACGCTTGAGCGGTCCCTCGTGCAACAGCTCGGCGAGGACCGCGAAACCGCGACCCAGGCAGCCACGCGGGAGTTGACCAAGATCTTTGCCACCGCCGGCGCTCCCGGTGCGCGGGCCCAAGTACGGTTCAGCCGGGTCGAGCGCGCCATCGAGTCCAGCCTCGATCGGCTGACCAAAGATGCCGCCGCCTGGCCGAGCCGGCAAAAAGCCGCCATCACGTTGCTGGAGTTCGTCGCGGCCGTGGAACGTGCCCAGGGCCGGCTTGAGGAGCGGTTGCTGAGCGACGTCACCCGTCCCCTCGACGACGCATTCGAGACGATCACGACGGAGGTCGGCGAAGAACTCAACCGCCTGGGAACGATTCAGTTCCCCGACTCCAAAGAGCTCGACGACGAACAGTGGACGCGCATCGGCCTCCAGTCGGGGGCCGTGCTCACCAAGCCCGCGGCCAAGATCCTGCGCGCGGCGAGCTCACGTGTGCGCCGGGCCACGTCCACCTCGTCGCCCTTCGCCGCCCTGATGGCCTTCGTCAACGACGGCGAGCCTCGGCTTGAGATCGTCCCCTCGCTTGCTGAACTCATCGAGACGCCCCGACCGGCCACGGTAAACGTGGTGTCCGTCGACGTTCGCGAGCTCAAAGAGGTGCAGATCGCCGGCCGACTGCTGCCGTCGGTCGAACAACGGCTGGAGTCCGTGCACGAGCAGTTCTCCGCCGCGCGCGACACGATGCGTGAAGCCGCGACCCTCGTGAGCTTCGGGTTTCAGACCGCAGAGAAGGCCCGGGAGGAGGGTGACAACAGCCCGCTCACCCGACTCGAAGAAGCGGTTGGCCGCGCCCGCACCATGCTCAACGCGCTTCCCGAGGGGCCGTGTCTGGCCTGGAGCGGGGTGCGTGAGGAACTCAGCACCGACGTCGACGAGATGTCCCAGCGGCTGGTCGAGGCCGCCCGGGCGGTGGCTCGAGGTCAGCGTTCCAACGTCGAGGCGCTGCCGACGGCGCAAGAACGTGTCCGCTCGGTCGCCCAAGAAGGCATCGCTTCGCTCCGCCAACTCTGGGCCCGCGCCACGCGATTCCTCCAGGGCGGAACGGCCGCAGACCTCGCCGAGCGATATCGCCAGCGAGCACGCGGTGAGACGCTCGACGCCCAGAGCGTTCGCGCGCTTCTCGATGAGCAGCGCAAGCGACGGATGCCCGGTGTCGAAGGAATCTACGCGTCGCTGTTCACCTCCGGCCCCCTTCGCGACCCACGGCTGTTCGCACTTCATCGCGACGAACTTCGCGCAACCGTCAAAGCCGAGCGCGCGTGGCAGTCCGACACCAGCAAGGGCAACGGGGCCCTGGTGATCGGCCCGGTAGGCTCCGGCAAAACCTCCACGTTGGTCATCGCGCAGCTCAAGCTCAGCACCCGGCGGGTGTTCACCGTGCGGCATGCAGGGGCTCAAGGCGACACGATCTGGCACGCGTTGGGCCGAACATTCGACGTCGACCCCAACTCAGAGGCGCTGGCCAAAGTCATGGGCAACACCCGCTCGGTGATGCTCGTCGACGATCTGCACACCTGGTTCCAGCCCTCTCGCGAGGGCATCGAGGACTTCCGGCGCTTCTTATGTTTCATGGCCGAGCAGTCCGAGCAGACCTTTTGGCTGGCCTCGGTCGCCGCCGAGTCGATGGAGGTGCTGCGCGCCCTGGCGCCGATCGAATCCGCATTTAGCAGCATCGTCCGACTGCGGCGCCCGTCCGCCGAGCAGCTCGATGCCGCGATTACAGCCCGCCATGAACTCTCTGGCCTCAGGCTCGAGCTTCCGAGCCACTGGCGCGCCGATGTCCGGCGTCGTCTTCTGCGACGAAGCGAACGGGCGAGCTACGCTCAAGACATCGCCGCTGCCTCGGGAGGAAATCTCAGGCGCGCCCTCCAGCTGTGGGTCGCCCACGCCCAGCTTCGCGACGAGGTGATCGGGCTCGAGCCTATCTATGGGTTCGCGTGGGGCGTTCCGTTCATCTCGCGGATGCCCAACGCGGTGCTCGTCGTGCTCGCGACGCTCATGCGTCACGGCCCCAGCACGGTCACCTCGATCGGCCACGCCAGCGGCCTCGCCAAGACGGACCTCGTACAGGCGGTCCGATTCGCCACCGCCTCGACCTTGATTCGAGAAACCGATCGCACGGGACACTACGGGCTCGATCCCGCCTTCGCCGACGACATCGCCGTCGGTCTTCAGGAAGCTGGCGTGTTTCACGAGGAGGCAGCAGCATGAGCTTCACCAACCGACTTGAAGACGAGATTCTCGCCGTCCAAGCGCACCTCGATGCGAAGTTCGTCGTGTACGTCGCATTCTTGCTCGTCTTGGTGTGGCTCGTCCGCCGAGCCTTGCTCTCGGGGACCCGCGTCGTTTGGCGGCTCGGTTGGGATCGGTCGCGTCGGTTGGCTCGACTGCGCTCGATCTCCGACATCACGCTGCTCACCGTCCTGACTCTGCTCGTTCTTCGCAGGCTGATGATCGCGGCACCGATCGTCACCTGGCTCAACGTCGCCGTGCTCTCACTCACCGCGGCGATCGCCCTGCCGTCGTGGGTGCGAGACTTCGCCGCGGGTGTCGCGTTGGCCAACCGCAGCCGATTCCGCGAAGGAGACCAAGTGCGGCTGCCCAGTGCGGTCGGGTCCGTCCGGCACATCGGTCTGTTGCGCACGGCGATTCGCGCCGGCGATGGTGGCACCCTCTCCGTTCCCAACCGCGAGGTCTTGGCGCAGACGATTCAGGTCGGCCGCGAGCAACAGGCTGCCCCGGTCGAGATCCTCCTGCCCCCGGAGGCGACCAACAGCCCCGAGGCGCGCGAAATGCTGCTTCGACTCGCGCACGTCAGCCCTTTCCGGCGCGGCGGTTCTTGGCCGACGCTCACCGAGTCGGAACGCGGATGGGTGCTCGGCGTCCAGACCTGGTCCACCCGCGACGTCGACGGGGCGCGCCGCGCACTCGAACGTCAGCTCCTGGGTCGACCGGGCGAGGAGAACACATGAAACGACTCTCGTTGATCGCCGGTTCCGCCTGCGTCCTCGCCTGCAATATCCAGCTGGTCGATCCAGAGGCGATCGCCGTCGAGTCGCCTCGCTACCACCTCAATCCGCTGCCAGAAATCCCGTCTCAAAACGATGAGACCGATCCCACCACGGTGTGGGCCGCATCCCTTCGGCGGACCCTGGCCTTCCTCACCGCCCCCGCTCTTGGGGGCCGTCGGCCCGGGACCAAGGGCGGCGCGCTCACCAGTAGCGCGGTCATCTCACTGTTCGACGATGCGGGGCTGATTCCCTCAGCGCCAACCTTCGGCTGGACCACCCAACTCGGCATCCGCACGATCCAAGTCAAGGAGCCACAGATCGCCGTCACCCTTCCGGTCGCTGGAGGAGCGGGCGAACCCGCGGTCAGCATCTTTGTCGAAGGACTCTCGCTGCGTCATCGCGGCGCGGCAGGACAGTTTCATCTTCCGATGGAGGCCGTCGTGCTGGCACCCCAGACCGACCTCGCCGATCGACTCGCAGTGGGCTCCCTGCCGCTGCTTGGAGGCGAGATCGCCGACCCTGCGACGCGAATTCGCGGCACCTTTGATGCCATCGCGCACCGGCGCCCCGGCGGCTGCTTCTTGGAGCTCCCGCCCGAACGCCTCGGAGACCTCCATGACGCCGCCTTGTCCTGGGGCGACGTGGAGATCCAAGCGCGGGCCCTGGGCAGCGATTCTCCTCCGGCGCTTCCAATCGAAGGCTTCGTCACCCCGGACGTGTTCGGCGCCCTTCGCAGCGCCACCCTCACCCCGGGCAGCACGGTCGACGTCTCGTTCATGGCCGAAGAGCGTTGGTTCGAAGACTCCAATGTCGTCGGTCGCGTGCCCGGTCGGGGTCAACCAGAGCAGGTCGTGCTGGTGACGGCCAACTGGGACGCAGGCGGTCTGGGCAAGTCGAACCCGTCCGGCGGCGCGGCGCAAGAAGGCTCCGGCCTGTCTGTCTTGCTGGCGGTTGTGGAGCGCATGAGCTTGCTGCGAGCTTCGGGCCGGGTCCCGGCTCGCTCCGTCGTCTTCGTCGCAGCCGCGGGAGGCAGCCTCGGCAACCTCGGTCTCGAACAGCTCGCTCGCGAGGCCATCGCCCTGCCGGAGAACATCGTGGCCGTCATTCACCTCGGCGAGCTCGACTGGACGGCGCCCAAGCTCACCGTGATCGGCGGGCACCGCTCGACGGTCGGCGAACGGGTTCAAGCCCTGTCTCCCTCCGTCGAACTCGTCGACCACGAGCCCGGCGCCGGCCATCTCGTCTTCGACCTCCCGCGCGTCCCTCGGGTCACACTCACCCGGCGGGGCGGCGCGCGACCGGATACGCTCGATCCCGCCGTCCCCCTCACCGCGCTCGCCAACACTGCACGCGTCACGTTCGACCTTGTGTGGGACCTTGCCGATTCGCCCGAGAGACCCGAAGTGATCCTCCCCCGCGCCGACAACCCCATGATCGAGCCGCTCTCGCCGGAGCTCGTGCCAGCGCCCGAGCCGGTCCCGGTTCCGGTTCCGGTTCCGGTCCCGGTTCCGGTTCCGGCGGACGACGAAGAGTAGGGACTACGGACTCAGGACACTCGCAGCCTGTTGAGAAAGTCGACTCGACGTCTCGCTCACCCTTTTAGCGGAGCCCGGTTGCAGTGCGGACGCGGGCCATCGTCGCGCCAGCCACCTCTCGGGCTCGCTTTGCGCCCGCCTGCAGCACCGCCTCAACCTGCGAAGGGTCGGCGTGGAACGCCTCGTACTTGGCCCGGGCCTCCGCAAAGTGGGCGTCGATCTTCGCGACGAGAAGCTGCTTGGCGTGACCGTAGCCAAACGGAGCTCCGTCGCGTGCACCGGCCCGGTACCAGCCCGCGAGCTGCTCAAGCTCCTCGCCGTGCACAAACATCTTCAGCAACGCGAAGACGTTGCAGGTGTCGGGATCGAGCGGATCGCCCAGGGCTTTGGAGTCGGTGACTACGCCCCCAACCCTCTTCTTGAGCTGCTTGCCCGACATGAAGATCGGGATGGTGTTGTCGTAGCTCTTGCTCATCTTCTCACCATCGATGCCAGGCACCTTGGAGACCGGAGACAAGCTGTACTCGGGACGACGCAGCACGGCCTCGGACCCGCCGAACGCCTCGTTGAAGTGGGTGGCCATGGCCTGCGTCATCTCAACGTGCTGAACCTGATCCTTGCCCACCGGAACGACCGAGGCGTCGTAGAGCAGGATGTCGGCGGCCATCAAGACGGGGTAGTAGAACAACCCAACCGAGGGACGGATGCCTTTGGTGATCTTGTCCTTGTAGGACGTCGCCCGCTCTAGCAGCCCCATCCCTGTGACCGACGCCAAGATCCAGCTCAGCTCGATGTGCTCCATCACGTCCGACTGACGGAACAGCGTGACCTTGTCCGGGTCGAGCCCAAGCGCGAGATAGGTCGCGGCAACGTCGAACACCGCGGTGCGGAGCTTGTGAGCATCACGCACGGTGGTGAGCGCGTGATAGTCGGCGATGAACACAAAGCAGTTGCCCGCGTACTCCTCTTGGAGTTCCACGAACTGCGCGATGGCGCCGAAGTAGTTGCCGATGTGAAGCTCGCCACTGGGCTGGACGCCCGACACGAGACGGGGCGGAAGGTCCGTCATGAAGCAGAAGATGTCAGAAGCGCAGTTGCAGCGCCACCCCGCCGCCGTGGCGGGAGGCCGAGGGGCGCAGGCTCACTTCGGGGTGCTGTGCGTGCCACCGCCTATGGTCGCGTCTGGTGCGTGTGCCGCGGGCGAACAAGAACCCCGTCGCAGCCACCATCGGGACCGCGAAACCGAATGAAAGCCCCGCGGCGATCCGGTTCCCTCGCCCCGGGTTTTCGGTCGCGCAGTCGAGGTCGGACGCTCCGTTGCCGCAGTCTTGCTGCAGCTTTTCGATCTGCGTCAGCTCCCAGATGCCGCGACCGATGACCGCAGCGGTCACCACCGCAGCCACCGAGCCCAGGACGAACTCAAACGTGCCGTTCTCGGTCCCGCCTTGGGATTCGTCGCGCTCGCGGCGAGCCTCACGTCGCTCCTTTGCATTGAGCGGCTTGGGCTCGATCCGCGTCGGCTTCGCGGCAATGGCCGACGAGGTCGGGATCAGAGCGATTGCAAAGGCAAGCGCGCACGCAGCACAGGTCCGCACCGCCGAAGAGTACCGCGGACTGCAACGCCCGGTCGGCGCGACGTCGCAGTCCGCAACGAATACCCACCATTGCTCTGGTCCTTTGCACCGCGGCATCGCGACCTGCCCGGGCCACCGCAGCCCAGCGTACGCTCCTCGTTCGACGCGTGATACTCCCGGCGCGTGGCTCGAAGCGCGCCGGGGTTGGTCCTCGCCCTCACCGGGGTCGCATGCAACTGTCACCAGCCGGCCGCTCAAGTCTCGGTGCCAGACCTTGCCCCCGTGGAGCAAGAACCGAGGCTCCCGCCTTGGAGTGGTCCCGACAACCCCGTCGGCCCGGGGCACCTGCGCGGCGGTACGTTGTTCGCCACAGTCCGCTTGTCGGCCGTTCCCGCCGAGTTCCTCCCCGAGGCGCTGCAATCCATCGACCCCGACCAGCCGATCACCGCAACGCTGGGCCGGCCCCACCGCGGTGGACTTCACGACCGCGTGGTGTGGAGGCAGCGCCCTGCCACCTCATGGCGCGACGTCCTCCCCGGGGCTGAGTCCTGCAACCTGTTTGAGGGCCCAACCTGCGTCAGACTTGGAACCAGAGTCGCCGCGGTCACCGTCGAAGGAGACCGCGTTCAGCTCGACGTCTTCTCCGACCCGGTGGGCGGGACCGCGACCGCGCTCGAGGTGAGCCCTCCACCCGCGGACCTTGGGCTCACCGGCGACGTTGTCGCTCACAGCCACGCTGCTCGGATCCGCCCCGAACTCAAGCTGCCCACACCGCCCGCGATCGAGGAAACCTCGCTTGAGTTGACCGCAGCGGAGGGTCACGTGGATGCGCGGCTCCGATGGAGACTGGCCTCCGGACCCGCCGGCGAGAGCAGTGCGGCGCCTGCCCCGTCGTGGCATGCCCTGTGCGCGGGCGCGGCGGCATGCTTCCGGACCGGACCCTGGCCGGACGCGCTCGCGTGGCTGTCGCGACTGGCCCCGGCGAAGCTCTCCAGCGTCTACCCCGACTCCCCCTTGGACCTGGCCAGGAGCGCTTGGCCGCACGTCCTCGCGAGCACGATCCTCGATCTCCGAGGCACGCTGCCCACCGCCGCCGCAGGCATGTTCGACAACGCGCTGGCCGGCTTGGCGGAGGTCGGCTTCTCCGGCGGTCGGCTTGAGGCCGACGGCACCTTCCTCGCCTACCTTCGACTGCCGAGCCCGTGGGTCAACTACACCGCCAGCGTGCTCGCCTTCGTAGGCCGGACACCAAGCACAACCGTGCTCTCGGATGGAACCGAAGTCTCCTGGTCGGCGCTCCCACGCGGAGGCGTCGTGTTGGCGCTCGACGACGGGGTCGAGCCCGCGATGGGATGGATCGCGTTCACGTCCTCCGCCGAGCGCTTCACCTGGCTTGCCAACGCACCGCAAACCCAAGCCGGGCCCTCAGCGCTTGCGTTGCGGGTGGAGCATCTCGTAGCCCTGCGCCAGCACGCGCCCGCGTTCATGCTCGGGTGGATCGATGCGCACGCGCAGGACCCCTTCGTTTTCCACCTCGGCAGTGAAGATGGCCTGCTCACCGCCCGCGTCATGCTCGGTGACCCGCCTGGGTAGCGCCACCCAGGACGCGCCCTACCAGCAGTTTCCGGAGTTGGGCTCGCTGGTGTAGCTGCCGTAGAACCAGCTTCGCCGGCCTCCGTTGGACAACACGCCCAGGTGGATCGTCAGCCCGCCGAGGCCCACCGACATGTTGAGGATCGGATCGATGTCGGCCCCGGGCGCGATCTGGTCGGGCGTGATGATGGGAGCGTTCCAGTACTGCTCGCACAGAAACTTTTGGGCGATGGCCCGAGAGGTCGCCGAGGAGAAATCCAGATCGACCGCGTCCGCGTCGGGATGATCTCCACCTGCGGCGCCGCCCACGGCCGCGTTGTAGCAGGGCGGACGCCACCAGTTGCGCATGTAGATGGGCTCCCCAACCAAGCCGCGGAGTTCGTCGGTGAACAGCGCCAGCGCGGCGGCTCGCTCCCACTGATCCCGCTCGGGCAGCAAGATGGTGTAGCCACACCCGGTCGCGGCGGCCTGGTTGTGGGGCAGGGTGATCTCCTCGGCGGTGAAGTGCTGCACCCCCACCGCGTCCAGGTACAGCTGAAAGCTGTCGAGATCTGGCCCGTAGTCGAACGCGTTGACCGGGTCGCCGCCCAGCATCTCGATCAGATACTCGTGGTCGATCTGCTCGACCAGGCCGTCGCCGGGATCGATCGCGTCGAACTGCTCGGGGATGCAGACCCCTTGGCTTCCCGTCTCGTCGAAACGCGCAAGCACTTCACACACGTATCCGTCGCGACAGGCGGACCCCGGGAAGAAGCCAGAGTCGCACCGCGAGAGACAGTAGCCAGAGTCCTGCAGCCCAACGTCAACGCCGTTGATGCAGTACGTGATCGGGGCGCCGTCTTCGTCGGGACACGACGTGGCGCAGTCGAGGGAGCAGGTGCCGCACGGAAATCCGTCGTCCGGGAGCAGGCACGTGCCCCCGGTGAAGGAGCAGTCGCCGTCGCCTCCGCAGGGAGATCCGATCCACGGGGTGTCCCAGCCGGGCGTACAGTCCACCGGCTCCGCGCCGTCGGTGTCGCCGGTCGGGTCGCCATCGGTGGGATCGCCGTCCGTCGGGTCGCCATCGGAGGGGTCGCCTACGGTGGGGTCACCGCCCGAGCCGCCGGTCCCACCGGTTCCGCCGCCCTCGGTCTCAACGTCGATGCCGTCGTCCTCGACCGGATCGAAGGAGCTGCCCGCGGTGCCTTCGGCGGCTCCGTCCCAGCCTCGGGCCGCGGGTCCCTCTTGAGCGCAGCCAGCCGCGGCCAGGAGTCCAACTAGAAAACCGACGTTCCGTTCCATCCTGCGCATCCCCTCTTGAAGTGTAGGCGGCCCCCGGCGACCTTCGCTACAGGTAATCCCAGCGAGGAAGGGTGCGAACGGGCCCAGGAGGTTCCCGCGGCTGGGATCTTGGCGTCCGTGCAGCGGTTGGGACTCCACCAGACGGGTCCCTCTCGTCGATATCGAGGGCCCGCGGCTGGACGAGGCGCATGATCGGCCGGGCGCTCGCAACGGTCGAACGCTTCGGCGGAGTCGGGTCGGCCTCCGCCTTGCACTCGCGCGTCGCGTGGTTACCCTGCCCCGGTGAATCCGCTCAAGGTCGAGATCTGGTCCGACGTCGCGTGCCCCTGGTGCTGGGTCGGCAAGCGTCACGTGGAGCAGGCCGCCGCCTCACTCGACCGGCCGGTGGAGATTCGCTGGCGCGCGTTCGAGCTCGACTCCAGCGCGCCGAAGGAGCTGGACACTTCCGTGGACTACGTGGACCGGCTCGCACGGAAGTACGGCACCTCCCGAGACGGCGCGCAGGAGATGATCGACCGCATGACCGACGTTGGGCGTCAGCGCGGACTCGACTTTCGGTTCGACCGCGCGCGGCCCGGCAATACCTTCGACGCCCACCGCCTGCTGGCGTGGGCTGCCGACTCGGGGAAACAAACCGCACTCAAGGAGCGGTTGTTCGAGGCCTACATGCACGAGGGCAAGTCCGTCTCCGACCACGAAACCCTCGTGCAGATCGCCGAAGATGTCGGGCTCGATCCCGACCGCGCCCAGTCGGTCCTCGGCAGCGATGACTTCGCGCAAGAGGCTCGGGCGGACCAAGCGCGCGCCGCCGAACTCGGGGTCCGCGGCGTCCCGTTCTTCGTGATCGATGGCCGCATCGCGGTCCAGGGTGCCCAGCCCCCTGAGGCCCTTTTGTCCGCGTTCCAACAAGCCATCGCCGACGCACCGGCGCAGACCTCCACCCAGCAAGCTGCAAGCTGCGGCACCGACGGCTGCGAGATCTAGTGTCCTGAGTTTTCCGCGAGTTCATCGCGACGACGCACGTCAGTCCGCACCGGGATGGGCCTGCAACCACACCTTCACGGCCTCCGCCGGGATGTTCGCGCCCATCGAGCGGTACAGCGCCTGGGACTCGCGCGCGCTTCGTGCGGCTTCGCCCGCGTCGTCCTCAACGAGCAGCTTCGCCAGCTCGAACTTCGCTTCGGCAAGTTGGACCTGGGACCGCCCCTCCTCAAACCCAGCGATCGCCCGCCGGATGTCGTCAACCGGGCGTCCCCCCGCCAGCGTTCGAGCCTGTGCACGCTGCAACAGCACGCTCGCTCGGTCCGCATCCGTTGCTGCGACGCGAAGGATCGCCCACGCAGCATCGAACTGGTCGCGAGACTCCTCGTGACGCCCTAGATTGGCGAGCGCGAGTCCCAGGTTCGCATGGGTGCGGGCGAGGACGGGGCTGGAGGGATCCAGATGCAGACGTCGCATTTCGAGCGCACGCGCATGTCCCTCCCGAGCGAGCTCGAAGGCCCCCAGCCGCAAGTGGGTACCCGCGATGTTGTCGACCGCAAGTGCCGTCCGGGGGTGGCCGTCTGGGAACATCGCCTCGTAGATCTCCAGCGCGCGTTCGTGATGCGCGAGCGCCTTGTCGTACTCCGCAAGTGCTAGCTCTACGTTGCCGACGTTGAGCAGCGTGGAGGCGACCGTGTGATGCACCGCCCCGAAGGTCTGCTCGAACACGGCGAGCGCGGTCTCGAAGTTCTCCCGCGCAACGAGAAGCTGGCCCAGCGACGACTGAGCACCGGCCAGGGTCGTGAGCGCGGTTGCGGTGTCGGGGTGATGAAGCCCGAGCGAGGTCCGAGCCCCCGAGTAGGCTTCGCTGAACAGCTCGAGCGCCGTCTCCGACTCCCCCTTCATCTCCTCGATCACGCCGAGCGACATCCGGCAGGTTCGCGCGTCCCGTTCGTCGCCGTTGGCCTCGTACAGCGAGAGTGCGCGCTGGAAGTGGTCTTTCGCGAGGTCGAGCGAACCGCCTGCGTGCTCGATCAACCCGAGATTGTACTCAAGTGCTGCGCGGAACTTCGTGTTGTCGGCCAGACGGTCCAACGCAACACTTGCGCGTCGCGCCCAATCTCGCGCCCGCTCGTCCTGCATCAAGTGACGACCGTGAATCGACACGAGCCGCACCGCCGCCGCCGCCGCGAGCCGATCGTGCTTTCGGGCCTCCGCCTTGAGATAGGCCTGCTCGATGTAGTCCGCGCCCTCCGATATGTCTCCCGAGGACACCGCGAGGACCCCGATCTCGTACATCGCCTCGGCCTGAGCCGGCTCAAACCCAACGTCGTTCGCCCCGACGAGACCCCGCTTCGCTAGCCGAAGACCCTCGGCGTAGGTTCCCGCCGCGTGGTTGGCGCGCGCCCGCGAGAGCAGGTCGCGAACCTCCGCGATGTTCTCCTGGTCCCGAGCATTCTGGGGCGTGGGGGGGAGCTCGTGAGCGCGTTCGGGGTCGAGGCAATACGACGGGGAGACGAACTGCGTGACCAGCTCTGGGATCCGGAGCAGCACCGGGTCTTCGGCGGACGCGACGATCGACAGCACCGCGTCCAGCCGCCCCAGACGCTCGCGCAAGCACGACTGCGCCTGATCGAGTGCGACGGCGGGGCGCTCCGCGCGGTCACACATGGCGGAGGCGGCCGCGCTCCATTCGTCGACGAAGGCATCGATCTCACGAACGAAACGCTGGTGTCCCTCGCTCGGGTCCCCTTGTGGCCAGCGAGCATCAACAGCGGCGCGCGCGTGACTCCACAGCTCCGACGCTGCCGTGGGCTGCAGCTCACACGGTGGCCGGTCACGCAATGCGGACACCAGCAGCCCCACAGCGGCTGCTGCGAGGCCCGCACCCGCAATCCATCGCCACGCCGATGACGGACTGAGCCAGCCTCGAAGCTCCGCCGCCAGCGAGTCCATCCCAGGATAGCGATGGGCGGGGTCCGGGCTCGTCGCCCGCGTAAGAATCGCGCCAAGGGCACGGGCGACGCCGTGCTCCTTGAGCCACTGTGCCGAGACGCCTTGCAGTTTTTCGACCACCAGCGTCCCGCGTCCCGCTCGAGCGAACGGGATCGCTCCAGCGAGCGCTTCGATCAGCCCCAGCGCGAACGAATACTGGTCCGCCGCGGCATCGAGGTCGCCACCTTGGTGAGCCTCGGGAGCCATGTAGAGTTTCGTCCCAACGACGAGCCGGTGGGCACCCGATTCTGTCGGAGCTCGCTCGAGCAGGGTCGTTGTTCGCGTGCGCCGCGACGTATGCCTTGAGAGCCCGAAGTCCAACACCTTCACGCGCCCCTCATGCGTGACAAAGATGTTGGCCGGCTTCACGTCGCAGTGGACAATTCCGCTCTGATGGGCCGTAGCCAGTCCGTCCGCGGCCTGCAGGAAGACCTCCACGATCTCCCGCGGTGGCCGGGTCTGCTTGCGCAGCCATTCGTGAAGCGGCTTGCCATCGAGCAACTCCATCACGAGGAACACATCCGCCCCGTACGCCGACGCGTCGCCCTCGATACGCCCAACGTCAAAGATTCGGACGACGTGCGGATGCTGGAGCTGCGCGGTCATCCGCGCTTCGTGGATCAGAGCCTCGGCGGCACGCAGCCCGTCCGAGCCTTTGCGAGAGCGCAGCAGCTTCACCGCCACTTCGCGGCCCAACACCGGGTCGAGCGCTCGGTACACAACACCAAACCCACCGCGCCCGATGCGGTCGAGCAGCGTGTAGCGACCCAAACGGGTAGGCGGCGAGACACCGCTGGCGAGCCTTGCCCCGCCGTGCTCCCGATCGTTGGTCATCGGCAGACAAGTATCTTTCGCACAGCTGGCCCGCGCAGCGCCAGTCTCCCCACCCCGCCAGAACGTCGCTGCGGACCCTCGGGCGGCTCAGCTGGCAAACTGCTCAGGCACCAGATCAAACCGGCTCAGCCACCGGTCGATGTCGACCAGCTCGCAGCCCAGGCTTGCGGCGGCTGCGGCCTTGTCCCCGCGATGTGACGCGAGTTCCCGGATGATCGTCTCGCGGACTGACGCGAGCCGAGGCGCCGCCGGAACCCCGGCGCTGGGCCACTGCACCTCTCGCCAGATCGCCGCGGTGATCGGAGCGGACTCCTCGCACAGCGCCAGCGCAGCGCTCACGCAGTTGTTGAGCTCTCGCACGTTGAACGGCCAATCCTGCGCGAGCATCGTCCGGAACACGTCCACCTTGATCCGCTGCTGGGAGACACCCGCGGCCTCGAAGATGCCCCGGACCAACAAGCCGAGGTCTTCGGGGCGGTCTCGCAGCGGCGGGATGCGGCATTCATACCCTGCAAGACGAGCGTACAGATCGGGACGAAACGTGGCCTCCGCCGCTCTTCGGTGAAGGTCGCTGCTGGCCGCCGCAATCACTCGAACGCCGTCCTCGGGCAGGCTGAGCGCGTCGGTGTCCGGCAGCATGAACCCGAGCAACGCAGACAGCAGTCGCCCTTGGTCCTCGGTCGAGAGTGCGCCTACGTCATCGAGAAACAGCGTCCCCCCGCGAGCCTGCCCCAAGAGGCCATAGTCTTCGCCCAGCAGATGGGTCTCGATTGAGCGGGCCATCATGTTCAGAGCGACGAAGGGACCACCTCTGCCGGTCGCTCGGTGCAGCGCCCGCGCCAACGCGCTCTTGCCCGTGCCCGTGTCCCCGATGAGCAGCAACGGGACCCGCGTCGGGGCCAGCCGCTGCAGCGCATGCATACTCGCCGCGTAGTCCGGGTGCGCCACCGTATGAAGCGCGGAGGTCGAAGCCTGGATCGGTGCCTTGGTCTCGCGCATGGCAAAGAAGCACCGACCGACCTCGAAGATGTCGCCCGAGCGGAGGACCGAGCGCTCGATCATGTCTCCCTCAAGCAAGGTCCCGTTGCGGCTCTCCAGGTCGACCAGCTCGGCGCTTCCGTCGAGTTCGAGGTCTGCGTGATGGCTGCTCACCCACGGATGTGGCAGACCAATGCGCAAGACATCGTCCTTCTGGGTGGCCGTGAGCGGACCCCGCCCGGAGCGGCGGAACTCAACCCGGCGCAAACCGGCCAGGGGAAAGCACTGCCCTGCGCCTTCAAACCCGTCTTCGGGCGAGCCGACGAAGACCAGCCGCGACTGCTCGGGTGCAGCGGGAACCCGGCTCGAGTCGAACAACGTCGATCCCCGGATCGTGTCTGTTCGGGGCATGTGCTTACAAGGCTACGGCAGCATCCGTCGCAGGTCGAGCCCTCACCGAGTGCTCCCCCGAATCGGTGGCGGCTCCCGTTGTCGTCCTCAGCGCCGGTCGGCACACAAGGGACAGGGTGTCTTCTCCGGGCACCGACACACGAACTCCGAGACCGGTGAACGGCCACCGAACCCGCGAACGACTTTGCCGATGTCCAGCTGCGGGGGTGAGGGCGGACGCGACGTCACACCCGACGCCGACGACCGGGCCGAGCCGGGAGCCTTCGGGGCGTGCCGAGCAGGCGGCGGTCGGCTGCGCCCGGGGCCTGCGTCGCGAACGAACTCCGACCGGCCGGCCTCACCCCGGCCGAGATCGCCTCTCGGGAGGAACGGACCCGGCGCATCAAACTCGGCGCGCGAGCACACATCGAGTTCAGCGGGCGCCCTTGGTGTCTCTTCGGGCGCCTCAATCCCGGCGCGCTCCGGCGGCCGGGCCGACCGCCGGCCGTCCTTCGGTCCGCGGTCGCAGGCCTGGCGACGACACGGGCCGCAACCCGGCGGGGCAACCTCCTAGCGGCGGCTCAAGAACGCGACGTTTGAGGGCCTTCGTGGCGATCCGGCCCCCCAAGGTCTGTCCCCGGCCCAGGGCCTTCGGGCCCGGCGCCGCGCGATGCTCGCGCTCACTGTCGCTATGAAAGTCGAAAGCAGCACCAGAAACCGTGTTCACGGGCACGGTTGGGCCCCGCAGGATGCTGTGTTACGGTCCGCCCATCGGTTGGGTCAGCCCGAGTCGCGCCTCTGTGTAGCTCGGACAATCGCTTGCACCCTTCGACTCACTCCAGAACGGCCGCGCAAGGAAATTCATGACGTCAGAGGTCACCACAGATCCGGCGAACGAGAGCGAAGAGATCTCCTTCTACCGTCACACCCGCAAGAAAGAGTGGGGACTCGCGCTCATCCTATGGGAGCGGGACGGCAAGCGAGGCTACAAGTTCGAAGACGGCAAGGAACGCATCATCGCGGAGCCGTACTACAAGCTCCTCAACCGCACCGACGAGGAGCCGACTTCGGACTCGGTCCTCATCGCTGCCATCGCACGGATGCAGGGCGGGGACTCCGACGACAAGTTGGACGCGATGACGTTCGACGAGCAGCTCGCCGTGTTCCTCGCGCAGTACCCCGGCGCGTTCGGTTCGGACGCGTGGGTCAAGGGCTATCGCGGCAAGGAAGGCAAGCGTCGGCTCAAGCGGCATCGCGTTCCTGCGATCCTTGAGGCGCAAGAGCGGCTCTCCAAATCGGAGATGGATCGCTACCTTGAGCAGGGCGCACACAAGGAGCTCCAAGAGACCCTTGTCGAAGTGCTGGGCGCGACCGACCTGGTCACCAAGGCGCAGCTCGAGCCGTACCGCAAAGGCGTGGGCGGCGAGGCCTTCACCCGGGCACTGCACGCGATGCTCTGGGGTACGGAGGACATGGGCAAGCGGTTCAGCGGGCTGGCGAAAGCGATGGCGATGCTGTGGCCCCGCGTACCGTGGACCGTCATCACAGCTCCGCTGGCGCTCGTGCACCCCAAGGAGCACACCTGCGTGAAACCCAGCGTGTTCACCAAGCAGGCCGACTGCACGTCCAAGCCGATCCGCCCCACCAAGCTGCCGACCGCTCGGGTCTATCGCGGCTACTTGGAGATGGTGAAAGAGCTTCGTGATGCGCTGTCCGACGCGGGCGCGCCTCCGCACGACCTGCTCGACATCTACGACCTGATTTGGATCACCCAGCGTCCTGCGGCGAGCGAGCACCTCGCTCGGGTTCGGGCGGAGGATGTCCTGGGTCGCTCGACGCCCCTGGTCATCGTCCCGGATGCTCCACCGGCGGACGAAGACGCAGAGGCAACCGCGGAAGCCGACGCTGATCCGGCCAAACCGGCAACAGCCGACGCTGCTCCCGCCAAAGAAGCCGACGACGACGACGACGACGACGACGACGAGACGACAACGAACGACGACGACGACGACGCCAACGACGACGACAACTAGTCACCGGCACCCAGCTTCAAGCGCCGCAGGTCTCCCCTGCGGCGCTTTGCGTTGGTTCTCGCTGCGACCCGCTGCGACCCGCCGCGGCCCCCTACCCTCGCGAAAGCTCCCCCGGTACCCTCCGGCCATGGCTATCGTCGTGCAGAAGTACGGAGGATCTTCGGTCGCGGACACCGACAAGATCCGCGCGGTCGCGCAGCGTGTGCGCGAGACCAAAGAGCGCGGCTACGACGTGGTCGTGGTCGTCTCGGCGATGGGCAAGACCACCGACGAACTGCTCGCACGCGCAAAGAAGATCAGCAGCTCTCCCTCTCGCCGCGAGCTCGACATGCTGCTGTCCTGTGGGGAGCGAGCGTCGATGGCCCTGCTCGTGATGGCGCTGCACGAGCTGGGTGTCGACGCCGTCTCGCTCACCGGCTCGCAGTCGGGGATCATCACCAATGCCCGGCACTCCGGCGCGCGCATCATCGAGGTGCGCCCGTTCCGGGTCGCGGACGAGCTCGAGCGCGGCAAGGTCGTCGTCGTCGCCGGATTTCAGGGGGTGTCCTACCAGCGCGAAGTGACGACCTTGGGCCGAGGCGGCTCCGACACGACCGCTGTTGCGCTGGCGGGCGCGCTCGGGGCGGAGTACTGCGAGATCTGCTCGGACGTCGACGGCATCTACACCAGCGATCCTCGCATCGTTGACGCGGCCAAACTGATCGAGACGATCAGCCACGACGCGATGCTCGAACTCGCCTCGCACGGCGCAAAGGTTCTGCATGCTGAGTCGGTCGCCTTTGCCCGAGACCAGGGTGTGGCGCTGTGGGCCCGTGCGACCGCGGGTGGCAGCGTCGGCGGTACGCGCATCGATCGCCCAGACGATGCATCCCGCGATCACACCGTGACCGGGGTGAGTGCGCAACGAAACCTGGTCCGACTGCGAGCCACCGGCGCCCAGAGCATGGACCGGATGCTCGCCGCCGCGGCCGATTCCTCCCTGCCCGTCCTGCACATGGACGCCGACCACGAGATCGCCGACCTCTGGTTTGGCCTCGACGACGTCCACGACTGGCCCAACCTGCGCACCCAGCTCATGGGGCAGGTCCAGATTGAGGAGAGCTGCGGCGCCGTCTCGCTCGTGGGTGACTTCGTGGGTCGCAACGCCGCAAAGCTCTCGAAGGCCCGGTCGGTGGCGGCCGGGATGGGCTTGTCGCTCAAGGCGATGGCGACCTCCCCCCTACGGGCCACGCTGTTTTGCGAGGACGCGGATGTCGACGCGCTCACGCGGGCGCTGCACCGCGCGTTTTGTGAGTGATCGGCCGCGCGCAATCGGACGCGCGCAAAGAAAAGGCATCCGGGCCGTGATCAAGACGTGCTCGGGCCGGACAACCCTCCTATGACCAGACGCCTTTCGCTCGTCCCCGCCCTCCTCGCGCTCGGACTCTCGGCTTGCATCATCGTGGACGAGCCCGACGAGGACACCGTTGGTGCGACCACCGGCGCCAGCGGCAACACCGACAACTCCGGCACCGACTCGGCACCGGCGTCCACATCCGAGACCACCGGCGCCGACGAGACTGGCCCCGGCGGAACCGGAGCCGACGACTCGACGGGGAACGACACGGGCCAGGGCGGTGGATATGACGACCCCGCGCCTGAATGCGACGCACCGGGCGAGTGCACCTGCGAGGGATGTCCGAGCAGCGAGCTTCCCACCGACGACATCCTGGCCGGGGACGCGACCACTTGGACCTTCTCCGGAACGGTCAACGGCGCCGACGGAGACGGCGAGTTTTTTATCGAAGGACCTGGAGGACGGACCTTCGGCGGGGTCATCCCGACCGACGGCTCGGGCGCGTTCAGCTTCGAGACCCCGCTGTTCTGCGGAGAGCAGCTCGTCAAGTGCGTCTGGTCGAACGAAAGCGGCCAGTACGCGCTGGTCACCCGCGTGATTACCGAGGACTGCATCGAGCCCGACATCCGCGTCGGCCTGACGTGGACCGAGCTCGGCGACGACTTCGAGCTGCATCTGGTCCGCCCCGGTGGGCAGATCAACACCGAGGATGACTGCACTTGGACCACGTGTGTCGGCTCCGGACCCGACTGGGGTGAGGTCGGCGACCCAGCGGACGACCCGCGAAAGGACGTCGACAATACCGGCGCCTATGGTCCAGAGAACATCTTCTTGGCCGGGCCCGAAGCTGGGGTCTACACCGTCCTCGTCGAGCACTGGGGTACCGGGGATGCGAACGCGCCCGGAACGGTGACGTTCAACGTCGCCGGCCAAACGACGGTGGTCGAGATCGACGCCCTCGCGCCGCAGCAGGTTTGGACGGCCGGTACGATCGAGTGGCCGGGCGGGGCGGTGAGCACCAGCCAGGAGGTGTTCGACTGTAGCGCGGAGTGGTCGAGCGGGTGCACGGCACAGCTCCCGTAGACACACCCGCTACTCAACCCGCAGCGACACCGTGACCGCCTTCGCCGCGGCGGTCACCTCCTCCCGCGCTCCCTCGAAGACGAACGCACTGACCCCGACTTCGGCGTCGTCGAACAGGGTGTAGCGGACGTACAACCGGCCGCCGTTGGGGTAGGCGTGCACCTCGTCGACAGCCGGGTGCTCCTGCGCGGTGACACGACCGGTCGAGACCAGCGTCACGCCTTCGGGCAGCTCGGGATCGAGTGTACGCCAGGCTTCGATCTCCGAGTCTGCGAAGGGTCCGCTCTGTGCCCATGGATGAACATCCACGCCAATCGTGAACGGTGCGGAGAGCGGCTCGCCGATCGAGAACGAGGCGCCGCCCTCGTCCGTCGGCTCGCGCTGAATGTCGCCCTCGCCCGCCATGCCCTCGCCCGCCATGATCGAGTAGTGCGTCCCTTCGAGCGCGACCCGGGCGAGCGTGGGAGCACGGCCCAGCTCCCACGGTCGGCCGAGCACACATGCCACAACCAGGCTGCCGACGGTGACGGCCCCAGCAACCCAGGCGCTCGCCGTCCAGGCGCTGCGTGCATCGGCCGTCCGCTCGGGGTCCTCGCTCAGCGGTGGGAGTCCTCGGGTGAGGAGACCCGAGAAGCTGAGCAGGAGCCCCGCCACGCCGCCGCCCAGGTGGGCCATGATGTCGATGCCGGGGATGAACGAGACCGAGAGGTTGATGACCAGGTTGACGATCGCTGCTCGCTTGAGGTTGCCCACAATCGCTGCCGGGATCAGCCCTCGCGGCCGCACGGAGATCCCCAGGGCCGCGCCAAACAGCCCCCAGATGGCACCCGAGGCCCCCACGCTGAGCATCGCCTGCGCCGCGAGGCTGCTGGCCACCGCACCGAACAGGCCCGCGGTGACCAGCAGCACCGCGAGGCGGCGCCACCCGAGAATGCGCTCGAGTTGCGCTCCGAGAATGTAGAGCACGACGCCGTTCATCAGCACGTGCACCAGGCCACCATGCAGCAGGGTGGACGCCAGCAGACGCCAAGGTTCGGCGCCCAGCGAGGCCTCGGTGTTGGCGCCCATGCGAGTGAGCGTGGGGACGAACTCCCCGCCGCCCCACGTCATCTGCAGCCCGTACACACCCAACACCAACGCGACCGAACCCATGGTGAGGACCGGCTGCACCTGCTTGTACGCATCGACGAACGAGCTGTGCTCTTGGGCCCGCGCCACGTCGTCGCGAGACGGGCGGCGGACCTGCCGAGCCAGCGCCTGCATGTCGACGGGCTTGTTCCCCGTCCGACCCGCCTCCAGTGCCCGACCGGCCGAGGAATCCAAGCGGCTGGCCCGTCCGCTCCACACCTCGCCATCGTCCGACAAGTGATAGGCCTGGACCATGCGACGCGCGAACACCCCCGGCTGGCACGCCAGAAGCAGCGCGCGCATCTCGTCACCGCCCCCGATCATGATCAGCTTGTGGTGCGCCTGAGGGTTCATCCCCAAGTGCTTCGTCATCGCATCGAGCAGCTCGGCGCCCTTCTTGGTGGGATGGATAACGATCGCCAGGCTCGCGTCCTCCATCGAAATGAACGCCGCCGTCTCGTTGAGAAGAAGCAGAGACCGCCCCGCGACGCCTTCATCGAGCAGATATTCGACCACGCGAAGGTACTGATCGGCGGAGGGCACCAGGCACCAGGATAGCGCGCTTCGTATCGTTCGCAGCCCTCGCCTGAGGGCCGAGGTGGGGGGACCGCGCCGGATGATGTGGTCTACCCTCTGCGCCGTGCACACGCTCTCGCTCCACGACGGTACCTCGTTCCCCGCGTTTGGCCTTGGCACCTGGCTCAGCGAACCTGAGCACGTCTATCGAGCCGTGCGTGAGGCCCTGAAGCTCGGCTACCGACACATCGACGCCGCGTGGATCTACTTCAACGAAGAAGAGGTGGGTCGCGGAATCCGGGAGGCCATCGCTGCAGGCGACGTTTCGCGAGAGGAGCTGTGGGTCACGACCAAGTTGTGGAACGACATGCATGCGCCGCAAGACGTGGAAGAAGGGCTCGACGCGTCGCTCAAGCAGCTCGGCCTCGACTACGTCGACCTGTACCTCGTGCACTGGCCAGTCGCGCACCGCAAGGGTGTCATTCGCCCCCAGACCGCCCGCTCATTCCTTTCGCCCCCCGAGTCTTCCCTCGAAGCGACCTGGGAGGCGATGAGCAAGCTTCCCGCGACCGACAAAGCCCGGCAGGTGGGCGTCTCCAACTTCTCGGTCCGCAAGCTCGACTTGATCTCCAAAGCCGTCGGCCTCGCCCCAGCCGTCAACCAGGTCGAACTGCACCCCTACAACGCCCAGCCCGCACTCGTGGCCGCGATGAAGGAACGCGGCGTCGCGGTAACCGCCTACTCGCCCCTGGGTTCGAGCGGTCGGCCCGACTCGATGCGACGAGACAACGAGACCCGCCTGCTCGATGATCCGCTCGTCGGCGAGATCGCCCAAGCGCACGGCTGTGGCTCCTCTCAGGTCTTGATCGCCTGGGCCCTCGCGCGCGGCACCGCCGTCATCCCGAAGAGCACCAACCCCGAGCGCATCGCCCAGAACCTCGCGGCCACCAAGGTCAGCCTCAGCGAGCAGGACCTTCTCAAAATCGACACCCTCGATCGGGGCGAGCGCTACGTGACCGGGGACTTCTGGTGCCCCGAGGGCTCGCCACATACGCTCGAGTCCCTGTGGGGATGAGGCGGACGACCTCGCGCGCCACATCGACTCCCCTGCCACGCAGACGGCACCGAGGCCTCCGCCGGGCTCAGCAACCGTAGGTCACGCTGTAGTCCGAACACTCCTGCGCCCCGTCCTCGACCCGCAGGTAGGCCTCGAGCGCGTCATTCGAGGTCCCCGGACACATATAGGACGCGATCTCAAACGACGCTGAGCCCGTGACGCAGCATCCTGGCAGGAAGCCGATCGGCGCCGTCTCGGCTTCTGTTCCCTCCGGACACTCGAAGATGGGGTTGGCCTCGCCGGTACACGCCAAGAACAAACACGCGCGCACGCCATCGGGCACCGCAAAGTCGACACTCGGCTCGCTCAACCCCAACAGCGGGTCATCACAGCCGTAGGTAAACCAGTCGACGTCCTCTTCGCCGCTGAGCTGGCTCTCGTACAGCACCGGGTCGTCGTTGTCCGAGAGATCCATCAACGCGAACGGCTCGAACGGGCTGTCGTTGGGCTCGTCTTTCTTCTCAGCACACAGCGCCGCCTCGCACACGTCGTTCGCGCTGCAGACCAAGCCGTCGCCGCACTCGGGATCAGAGGCGGGATCGCACCCGCATCCCTCGGTGGAGAGCGGACACGCTCCCGTCGAGGAGCTCTCCGCGCTGGTGGTGTCGCCGCTGGTGCTGCTCGAGGATTCGGCATCGGTCGTGCTCGACTCCGCGGTGGTGGGGTTGGTCGTCGAACTCGAAGTCGTGGTGACCGGAGCTGTTGTGGACGTGCTCGCAGCGTCTGAGTCCCCCGTCGTTCCACTCGACCCGGCGTCGGTCCCAGCTTCGGCGGGGTCGTTCCCTCCCGCACACCCTACAAGTCCAATCGAGGTGGCGATCAGCAAGACACGCAACATCATCATCGGAGCCTCGCACGGACAGGCTTCAAAATCTGGGGTGCGGCACAACAATTTCAGCCAAGACACAAGCTCACGGCGCCGATCGTGCAGGGATCCCGGGGCGCGTCGCGGTCGGGGCCTCGGCTCATGGCGTCGGGGACGAGGCGTCGTAGCCAACCCAGCCCGGCATGCCAACCCGCGCGATGCCTCGCGCGTCGATCGTCGGCGGGCAAGGAACGGTGAATCCGATCCTTATCGCCCTGCCCAAGGGGCAGAACTCGAAGTCCGGATCGGCGACGAAGTACGGATCGGCGCTCTGGGCCTCAAGTCGAAAGTCGTCGCCTGCAGGGTCCCGAAAGTCGGTCGCGGCGACGTCGTTTCCGATCACGCTGTTGCGGGGTACGACATCGAAGGGGTCGCATCCGGCTTGAATCAGCGCGCTCGTGCTGTTGTCGGCGGCGTCGTCGTAGCCGACGATGCTCTCAAGGATCGCCATTCGGTACCCCCCGCCCCGCGGGCACTCAAAGATCACCCCCGCTCCGTTGTCGACAACCGTAGAGGCGACGATGGAAATGTCCGAGAAGTCGTCGGTCCGAAAGGGTACCTGCGTGCTGCTCGCGATGAGCGAGTTCCGAAACGCTACGCTCACGCTTCCTCCCCGAATCACCCCGGGGCTGCTGAGGATCTCCGCACCATCGACAATGAGTTCGCACGTGGTCTCAACATCGGCAAAGGGCAACGCACTCTCAGCGAGCTCGAAGTCGACGTCGCTGATGATCAACGTGCTGTCGTCGTTGAGGGTGAGAACCCCTCGTGTCACCTCCGCTGGTGGTTTATCGGTCGGGGCGGCACCGATCACCACGGGCGCGGTCACCGACTCCTTGGGCGGAGGCTCGCTGACCCAGGACCGCAACACGACCCGTTCACCGGACAGGACGATGTTCTCCGCGTACGTCCCGTTCGAGCGCAGCGCGATCGTTCCGAAGCGCGCGGGGTTGCTGTCCGCGCGAAGCCGATCACGAGCTTCGAGGATGGTTCTCAGAGGCTGCTGCCGCGTCCCGTCGTTCCCATCATTTCCCTCCGGGGACACGTACAACGTCGCGTCCTGAGGCGCGCACAGCCCGGAGGCGATGTCACATCCGGTCCCTGGGCAGTCCTCGGGAAACTGGCAGCGAGGCTGACAGACATCCTGGACACAGTTCGGTTGCAACGCGCTGCAGCCCAGGTGAGTCGATGCGCCCGCACTGGGAAGGGTCGAGACGCAGTCGACACAGCGCCCCTCGAAACACCTGCCAGGCAGCCCCGCGTCGGCGCAGGCGTCGTCATCCGTGCACGGAACGCAGTCCGAATCCACGCACAGCGGCGCATCTGCACCACAGTCACAGCCGTCGGTGTCCGGGAGCGTGGGGTCCACGGTCGAAGAATCCGTCGAGCCATCGGTCTGCGACCCCTCGGTGGACGCCGTCGAGTCCGTGGCGGTGTCGGTCGCCGCCGAATCGCATTCACTGCGCGTGTTCGCGTCTTGTTTGTCCCCGCAGGGGCTGTAGCAGGACAGATCCGCAGGCTGCTCCGCCACACAGCCGGAGACGTTGTCGGCCTCGTCGTACAGGCCGCATCCGTCGAGCGCGCAGTAGGGTGTCGACCCGTCCGCGGCTGCGCACGTGGCATCGCCATCGCGGGCCGCGCAATGCTCGTCGTTGGTGAAGCTGAACGGGCAACCAGCGGCCGTCGCGACGAGCAGCGCACCCAAAACCATCAAGCGACAGGAGCCCACTAGAACCGACCTCCAACCGAGGCAACCGCGCCACCGGGAATCCACGCCACGGCGGCCCCCGTCCTGTGCCGGCGGCGATCGACCCCGTACAGGGCTCCGCCCGTGATCAGCATCGCCGCACCTCCGGCCAACATCGCGAACCCAGGCGGACGAAAGTCGACGCCTTCTTGCTCGAGCGCGCCTGGACGCGTGTCGAACGTCCGTCCTTGCACGACGAAGATGACGCCGACGACAGCCGTCGCCGCACCCGCAACCATCAAGCCGATCCCGGTCTTTCCCAGCGGCCCCGTGCGACTGCGCCCGTCGGAGTCAGGGTCTTGCGCGGGCTTCACATCGACGACGGGCGGCGGCGGCTCTTCGGGTTGCACCGGCTGCGCTACGGTCGCAGCCAACGGAGGCAAACACTTGTCGACCGCCTCACCGACGGCTTCGAGCAGCGCAGCTTCGTCACACCCCGCGCAGTCGGCTTCGGTCTTGGTCGCCGCGAGGGTCCGATCGGCCTGCTTCGCGTAGACGTCGTAGTGGTACCCATCGCCGCCTGGGAGCGGGGTCAGCTCGACGTGAATGAGGCCGTCTTCCAAGGACTTCCGCGGCAACACCTCGGCCCTGCGAAGCCGAGCCCCCAGCGCTGTGTTCACGCGCTCCTCAAGCTCCGCTCCATCCTCGGTTGCACCCGCGTTCACCTCAAGCGAGGCACGCAGAGGCTGGGGCGCGGGGTCTTTGGCCACCGCGTACGAAGGCGCGAAGCCCACCGCAAGTGCGAGCCCGAGGGAGGTCCATCTCATCTGCGACACCTTAGCGAGCCTGGCCGGTCGTCCCAAGGGACTGGGGAACTGACGGACCTGCACGGGTGTCTCGCGTGCTGCGAAACCGGGCCCCCGGACGGCCTGGCGGGATGCGCACTCTGCGGTGGGCGCGGCGCACCGCTCACCACGGGATCGCCGTGCCATCCCATGCCAAGAACCGGCCGTTGTCCTCGGGCCCCGCGGCATCGACGATGCCCAGCAGCTGCCCCGCCGCACGCTCGACCGAGAACAGCGTCTTCGCGCCGCGCTGAAACGGCTTCGAGAGTCCGGTGTCGACCGTGCCCGGGTGCAACGCGAGCACCACCAGCTCCCGGTGGCGCCGGGTGAGCTCGATGGACAGATTCTTGGTGAACATGTTCTGCGCCGCCTTCGAGGCCCGGTAGCCATACCAGCCTCCCGCCCGGTCGTCCTCGATGCTGCCTACCCGCGCGGAGACGTTGGCCAACACCGCGCGCTGATCGTGTTGCAGCAGCGAGGCGAAGTGTTTGGCGACCAGCAGCGGCCCGACCGCGTTGACCGCGTAGGTTCGGTGAAGCCACGCCGGGTCGACCTCCCGGATCCTTCGCTCGGGCCCGCGTTGGGAGTCATGCAGGAGCCCAGCCACGTTCATGAGCAGCCCCAGACGCGGATGGACCGAGCCGACCGCGGACGCTGCCGCTTCGATCGACGCCTCGTCTTCCACGTCGACCCGCAGCCGAAGAAGTCGATCACCGTGCTCGTGCGCAAGGTCTTCGAGAGCCTCAGGGGTCCGGCTCGTGGCCACCACCGACTGCCCGCGTCCCAGGAGCAGACGCACCAGTCCAGCCCCGATCCCGCGGCTGGCTCCTTGAATCAACGCGGGAAGGGTCTCGCTCACCGCCGTGGTCTAGCAAACGACTGCGTGGGCGCCCGCCTCACGCCAACGATGGGCTGAGCCGCCGACTCCAGCCCGTCTCAAGGTCTTTCGGCTCCTGGCGATGTGCACTCGGTGCGCCTGCCCTACGACCGAACCGTGGCTCTGCTCTCAGCCTGTCTTGCGACGGTAGGGTGTGGATCCGGCGAGGACACGTCCTCCTCTGCTTCCCAAAGCTGGACCCAGGCACGCGGGCGCGTCGCCGCCGTTCTCGAAGACGGCGACGTCCTCGCCCTGAGCAACGCAAAGGTCGAGGTCTACCGACTCGACCCCGCCGACGACGAAGCGCCTGACTTTCATGGGGACGGACCCGCGGGCGAGCCCACCGCGACGGCCCAGACCGATGCCACGGGGCGATTCTCGCTGGAGGTCCCGACCGGTTGGGCAACGCTGCGATTCGTCGCGGATGGCCACACCACCGCGCTTCGAACCCAGAGATTCAAAGACGATGGGGTGAGCATCTTCGATGTCGACCTCAGGCCGCGACCGCAGCCGCTCGAGTTCACCGTTCCACAGCCCGGCGAACCCGACGTCATCTTGGGCTTCGACTCGGAAGCCGGACGCGCGTACGCGAGCCTTCGCGTCGAGGCCGGAGACCTGGTCACCGAAACCGGTGCTCCAGCTTCGGGACCCGTGCGCGCCCAGATCGAAGCGCAGCATCCGCGCGACAACGACAAAGCGGGCTTTTCATCGTCGATGATGGTTCGGTCCGTCGATGGTCGCCATACAAGCTTTGACCCCGTCGCCCTGCTCTCCGTCGAGCTGTTCGCCGGTGAAGAGCGGCTGGAGGTCGCCCCCGGCCAGAGCCTCAGTTGGGACATCGAGATCGCCGCGGAACAGCGCGAGGACGCCCGGCTCGCGTGGGCTCAGGGGGCGCTGCACAACTACTCGCTCGATACCCGTAGCGGATTGTGGGTGAAGGAGCCGGCAGACATGCGCTTCGACGGCGAGAGGCTCACCGTGGAGCGCACGCACTTCTCCCAAGCCGCGGCCGGAACCGAGCAACAGGATACGTTTGTCACGCAACGAGACCCGTGCGCAGACCCGGGTCGACATGCGGTCATCCTGCTGACGTTCTCCAACCCGCGCACCCCGGACGATGTCGCCAACACCCTGATCAAGACGACCGTCGAGTACGTCTCGCAGGTCGAGACTCCAGAGGTCCTGGTGGTCCTCGACGACAACCACAACAACGAATACACCGAAGACGCCGCCTTCATCGCCACCAAGATCTACGAGCTGGGTTATCGCGTCACGGTCATCGACGAACCGAGCAACGGGATCACGGAGTCCCATGTGGAGGGCTACGACGTCGTCTGGTTCCTGAACCCGGGCCACCCCATCGATGACCGCGCGAGTCTTGAGACCCTGGGGTCGTTTCGCGAGGCGGGTGGAGGCTTCGTATTGTCGGGCGACGACATCACGCTCAACTACAAAGAGCAGGCAGACACCTCCGCGTTTACCTTCCTCAAATACATCAGCAACGGGACAACAACCTGTGGCATGAAAACCGACAACAACGTCGGCGCATCGTATCGCGTCACCTTCGACGAAACCTCAGACCACCTGCTGTCGGCGGGGCTTGGGGGGCTCTCCTTCCTTTACGGCGATGACATCGATCACTCGCAGCCTGTAGGCGACGGAGAGAAGGTCCTGGCGTGGGCCACCCTGGACGGAGACCCGTCCTGTGACGTTCGTATCCCCGTCGTAGTCGCGCTCGACCTCGACGACAGCCAGTCGCGCCCCGCCTGCGAGTGCACGACCGACAACGACTGCGCAGGCGAGCAACAGTGTCTCTCGAACACGTGCCTGCACTGCGGGGATGAAGAGTCGTCCTGTGAGTCTTCAGACGACTGTTGTGGTGCATTGGCTTGCAACGACGGCACCTGCGGAGAGCCTTGCGGCCACGCAGGAGAGGCGTGTGCGGGCGCAGGGACATGTTGCGGTCAGCTGACCTGCTTCGACGACTCGTGCGAAATGTGCACACCGGAGAGCGGATCGTGCGAAAGCGACGCAGACTGCTGCGGATCAACACTGTGCATCGACGGATCTTGCACTCCGTGTCGCGCCGACGGTGAGCTTTGCGCCGACGCCGGAGACTGCTGCGGATCTGCGCTGTGCACCCTGCAGACCACGACCGTGGACGTGGAAGACGAGCAGTGTGCCGGTTCGCGCGAACTCACGGCGATCGTCCGCGACTTCTCATCGTCTCACCCCGACTTCGAAAACGCGAACGCGACCGATCGCGGCATCGTTGCACGAGCGCTGGGCCTCGACGCCAAGCCCGTCTACGCCCAGGAGAGCACCCCAACAACCTCCGGAGAGGAGACATTCTCCCAGTGGTTCAACAACACGCCCGGCGTCAACGAAGCGGTCGAGATCCCGCTCGTGCTCGAGGAGCTCGACAACGGTGTCTACCAGTATCGAAACAACGCATTCTTCCCCATCGACGGCCTCGGGCTAGGAAACGAGGGGAGAAGCCACAACTACCACTTCACGCTTGAGCTTCACTCGGAGTTCGTCTATCGCGGCGCAGAATCGTTCACCTTCACCGGGGACGACGACCTCTTCGTATTCATCAACGGCCAGCTCGCAATCGACCTCGGCGGTGTCCACGGGCAGCAGAGTCAGACCGTAGATCTGGACCAAGCCGCAGCCGAGCTTGGCCTTGAGACCGGATCTCGGTATCCGCTGGACATCTTCTTCGCCGAGCGACACACGGTCGCCTCGAACTTCCGCATCGACACTACGATCGGTTGTCTCAGCAACCGCCGGACCGAGGAGGTTGTCGTGGGCAGCTGTGCCCCACCCGAGCCCGAAGACCCCGGGTGTCACGAGTACGAGGCCTCGGTCATCGGCTTGGACGCGGTGGCGATGGACGGCGCGGCGATCGTCCTGGCCGGACAATCCTCCGGCAGCGTCGGCAGCAACGGCGCGATCACGATGGCCGGCTCTTCGAGCGTGGAAGGGAACACCAGCACCGCCGGGGAGGAGATCACCGTCGAGGAAACCGCATCAGTGCGCGGAGAAATGGTCCGAGGCACCGCCAGGTACGAGGCGCAGGTCCCAACCGATGCCTTCGACAGGGCGCTGTACTCCAACGATAACAGCCGACTCGGGGAGTCGGTTCAAGAGGGGGAGATCACGCTCGGTGGGACAGAGACCTTGCATCTCGAAGCGGGCGACTACTCGCTGCGATCGTTGACGCTCGCAAACGACGCGTCGGTCACCTGCGCGGGCACCGTCCGCGTGTTCCTCGAAGGACCCCTGCGGATGAGCGGCGCGACGACGCTGGGGAGCCCGGGGGACTGTGAGCTGCTGATCCTCTCCGAGAGCTCTGAGACCACGACCCTGACCGATCAAGCGGTGGCTGCCGTTTCAATCTTCGCACCGTTGGCGGCCGTCGAGATCCTCAGCGCAGCGAATCTGGAAGGAAGCATCGTCGGACGGAGGGTCGACCTGAGGGGCCAAGCATCGGTCGTTGCGGTCGTAGATCCCTTCGGAGTCATCTGCGAAGCCACCACGCCCGAGGAACCGGAGGACGAAACCGACGGCACCACCACCGGAGACTCCGACGGGGAGACCGACAATCTCCCGCCGCTTCCCGACCTCCCCCACTAGCAGCGCAGCGAAGGGACGTTTCGAAAGGCCCCTGTCAAGATGATCCCTGCGACTGCGCGGCCCAGCGCCGGCCGATCGCTCGGCCGGCGCGGTCCAGCCCAACGAACACGATGAGCATCCCCAGTGCCAGGGTCGAGGCACGCTCCAGCTGCCAGTAGCTGATCGCGCCGTGAAAAGCGTTGCCCAGACCGCCGGCGCCGAGAATCCCCAGCGTAAATGCGCCGCGCAGGTTCGACTCCGCCTGCAGCGCAGTGTGCGTCGCCAGCGTCCCGCGCAGACGGGGCAACGCACGGTAGACCAACCATCCGACAGCGGCTCCCTTCGCCGCGCCCTCGCGATCACCGTCCGCAAACCGGTCGTCGACCGCTTCGGTGAACAGCCGCACCAACACGCCGCTGGCGTGGGCGGTGAGCGCCAACAGGGCAGGAAGTGGGCCCATTCGCAGCGCGGCGGCGAACAACAGCAGCCAGGCGACCTCCGGCACGGCGCGACCGAGCAGCGCCGCACCACGCAGCGACAGTGCGCCGACCAGGGACAACCGCGAGTCCGAGGCCCCGGGTCCGCGAGCGCGACGACGCACCGCGGTGCTGGTCCACGGCAGCAAGACCAGCGCGAGCACAAGCGCCGCACACATCGAGAAGTACGCAAGCACCAGCGGTGGCCCGGCCCCCCGCACCACCTCGGTGAGCGTCTGGCTCGACAGGTCGGGGTGGAGCATCCGACCCACCGACGTGGCGGCGACGCGAAGGTCGAGTCGCCGCAGCGTATCGACGAGCATCAGCGCGGCCGGGACCAGCCACGCGACACTCGCAGCGAAGGCCACAGCGGCCCACCGCAGCGCCCCGCGACGCCTCTGCGGACGCAGCTCAAGCAGGCGACGGCGCAACATCCCGGACCCCACATCGGCGCTGGCCGTGAGCGCGACCAGAGCCAGCAGAAGCGTGGCCACCCGGTCCATGCGACCGTACCCGAGCTCTTCGAACAGCTCCGCGCCCAGCCCTCCGCCACCGACGATTCCAATCACGGACGCGTTGCGAATCGAGCACTCCAGGCGGGCCAGCCCGAAGGACCACGCCGCGGGTGCAATCCGTGGAAGCCGGCCGTAGATCACCGCGGCGAGCGGGGAGCGGGCCAGTCGCTCGATTCCCCGGACGCGCTCGGGCGGCACGGACTCCAGGAGCTGACCGAACGCGCGGCCCAAGATGCCGGTCACCGACAGTGCGATCGCGAACGCCCCGGTGAGCGCGCCGGGTCCCAACACGACCAGCAACGCCAGGGCCCAGGCAAAGTCGGGGATCGCTCGCAGGCCATCGAGTGCGAAGCGCAGCAGCTCCGCAACAGCGCTGCGCCCCCGGCCCCGGTGGCCCTGAACACACGCCGTCGCGCCCACCATCGCCAACCCAAGGCCCAGCGCGGCACCCAAGCCCGTTCCCAGCACGGCCACGGCCACGGTCTGGGCCGCGAGTTCGAGCACGCGGACCAGGGATGCAGCACGTAGATCCGGACGCCCGAATCCGGCGAGAAGAGACCCGACCGACTCGAGCGCGCCATCCCACCTCGGCGCACCAAAGTCGAAGGAGAACAGGAGGGCCAGGGTCAGGATCGCGAACGTGCCCAGCACGGCCGCTCGCCGACTCACGTCGCGCTCCCGAACAACGCCTCAAGGTCTTTTGCGGAGACCTCGCCGGTGGCACGAGCAAACCGCAGCTCGCCACCGCGCATCCCCCAGACCTCGTCGAAGTCGCAGCGGAGCAGCTCAAGGTCGTGCAGGGCGACCATCGCCGTGGCTCCGGCCTCGCGAACCATCTTCAGCAGCAGGTCCATCATGTCCGCACGCAGCCGCACGTCGAGGCCTGTCGTCGGTTCGTCCGCCAGCCAGAGCGCCGGCGCTTGAAAGCCCAGCCGCGCCAGTCCAACCCGGCGCCGTTCTCCGCCCGAGAGTTCAGAGGGGTCGGCATCGATCCGGTCGGCGATCTCGGCCGATGCCAGCGCGGACTCGACGTCGCGACGATCGTCGGCACGCGGCCACACCCGGTTGCGAAGGGCCCGGAGCGCAGACCATTGACCGAGGCGCCCGGCGAAGACGTTGTGCAGGACGCTCAGGCCCGGCGTGAGGTCGTCTGCCTGACTGAGCAGGCCCACCCGCGTGCACGCATCTCGATACGCCCGGCCTCGAAGCTCGGCGATCGGTTGGCCGAGCGCCAACACTTGCCCCGCGTCGGGTGCGACCGCGCCTGCGATGAGCCGCAGCAGCGTGCTCTTGCCCGCTCCCGAGGGTCCGAGCAGCGCGACGGTGCGTCCAGCGTCCAGCCGAGCCCTCAGGTTCTCGACGCCACGCCCGTCTGGGTAGCGCACCGAGGCCCGATCCAACTCGACCGCAGCGCTCACCGAAGCGCGCCCTCGGCCTCAAGCCGGGACAGAACCGCACGGATGCCACCCCACGCGCTCGCATCAACCTTCACGAAGCGCTTGGCAGCAAACGCCTCCAGCACCGCCGCCTGCTCGGGGACTTCGGCATCCAGCTCCACGAACGCGGCCCGCAAGGCTTCCACCTGCGTCGCCGGCATCGCCCCCCGGGCAACGAGACAGTAGTCGACGTACTCTGGCGTGATCGCGACCACCGGAGCCCTCGCCTGAAGCTCAGGCTCGGCGTCCTCCCAGCTCGCAAAGTTGAGCACACCAAAGTCCACAGCCCCCGACGCCACCGCCCGAAGCGTGGCCGCATGCCCGCCCTGGCGCTGATAGACCGGGCCGCCCGAGAAATGTGTTTCGGGATCGATCCCCACCGCGGGGTCTGACAGGAACGACCGCGGCATGACGTGACCCGACGTCGAGCTCTTCGATCCAAAGCTGAAGCGCTTCCCCTTCATCGGCTGCGCCAACGCGGCGAGGTCGGCGAGCGTCCCGGGCTCACGCGGAGAAACCGGAACAAGACCCGCTTGCGCCGCGATTTGGACGTTGGCGACGACGTAGCTCTTGAAGTGCAGGTCGCTCTCGCGGGCGGCCACAAAATGTACCCCCTGGGGCGTCCGCTGCTCGGCTTGCACCGTGGTCACACCTCCGAGCCACGCAAAGTCGATGCCCCCCGAGGCCAATGAGGTGACCGCAGCGGCGTAGTCCGGCACGTGAACCGGCTCGACCGGCACGTCCATCGCCCCGGAAAGGTACCGAGCCACAGCCGCGTAGCCATCCTTGAGTGCCTCCTTGTCCCCGTCGGGGATCCCCGAGAATCGAAGCGAAGCAGAACCCTTACCGCAGCCCGCCAGCAGGCATGGCGCAGCGGCGAGGCTGCGCAACAGTTCGCGACGTCGCATCGCCGCGCAGCCTACAGCAGCCACATGCAACGCGCAGATCATGACATAAATCGATTCACACTCACGCCCGCATTGAATATATCGATTCATGCCCCGGACCGGGTGCTCGGCGGAGCTTCGTGGCCACGGGTTGAGCTCCCCTGCTGCCCCCGGTAGACGCTCGGCTCGAAGGACTCCCCATGTTCACTGCGATTCTCTTTGCGGCTGCAGCCGGCCTCGGAATGCCCACGGACCCCCAGTCCGGTGGTGCGCCCGTCGACTGCACGTCGCTGCTCAACCCTGTCTACTTCCCCGCAACCACGCTGCTGGAGTCGGTCCTCGCCGAACTCTCACCCGCGCTGGCCGATCCCGACATCATGGGTGACGACGCGATGACGATCGTCCACTTTCCGCTCTCGTCGTGCATCAGCTACGACGTGCAGCGCGAGCAGACGCCCGTCTCGGGCACCGCGATCTATTATACGGCGGAGGGGGCCCAGGGATCGTGCAACATGCCGACGGACGTCGAGATTCGCTCGGACCTCTCCGCGATGGATGTGGGCGGCGCAACCTGCCTCGGCGGAGAGAGCCCGCCGGACAATTTGCTCGAGGTGCCCAGCTACGTGGAGACGCTGGGCTTCGTCGTCCCGCGCAACTCGACCCAGGTCGCCATCACCGCCACCGAAGCGTACTACGTCCTGAAGTTTGGGGGAGAAGAGGGTCGGCAGGTCGAGCCCTGGACCGACCCCAACTTCGTGTTGGTACGCAACCCAGGCTCCAGCACCCAGCTGACCATTGGCGCCAACACGGGCATCGCCGGCACCATGTGGAACGGCTCACTGCGGGATCACGCGGGCTCCAGCGACGTCCGAGATGCCCTCATCGCCGAGAACACAACCGGCAACGCGGAGCGCGTGCTCGGCATCCTCAATAGCAGCAAGTGGGAAGCGGCTGCCGACGACATGCGGGTGCTGGCCTTTGAGCCCTTCAACGGCTGCCTTGGCGCCCTGTTCCCCGACTCCACGGCCACCGCTCGCGACAAGCGGAACGTCCGCGACGGGCACTACCCGATCTGGACCAACCTGCGGTTCATCCTCCGCACCGACGCGGCAGGAAACGCCGTCTCCGACAACGGTGACGAAGCGGCCGCTCGAGCCCAGCTTCTGGTCGATCTGATGACCGGGACCGTGGAGGTCGAAGGCGTCGGCGTGGCCGAGGCGGTCATCGGCGTGGGCAACGTCCCCAGCTGCGCGATGCATGTGGCCCGCGAGGTGGACGGAGGACCCATCGCGTCCTATCAGCACCCCGCACCGTGCGACTGTTTCTTCCTCGAGGAGAACGGAATCGACAGCGGCTGCGAGTCCTGCACGGACGGCGACACCTGCTCGAACGGCGGCGAGTGCCGCTTCGGATACTGCGAACCCGCTTGAGACCCGACATGACCATGACCCGAACGACCCTTCATGCATGTCTGCTCGGCCTCGCCTTGGCGATGGGTGGGTGTGACGATTCCGATCCGCAGGACACGACCGCGGACACCGACGGCGGCGGCGAAACCGACGACGGCGCAGACGCTTGTGACCCCGTGGGCGCCCAGCCCGAGCAGGCCGCGTTGTTCAACGCCCCGCTTGAAGCGGATGTCCAGGTGATTCAGAAGGTCCCGACGCATCCCGGAGCACCGGGCCCCACAGACCTCCCGTAGTCGCCAATGGCCGTCGGTTTCAGGCTTGGCACGCTGGCGGTGGCATGCGTCCTTGGACGCTCCACCGCCGCCTTTGCGGCCCCGCCAGAAGAGATCGATGAAGCGGAGTCCGTCGACGAAGCGGAGTCCGTCGACGAAGCGGAGTCCGTCGACGAAGCGGAGTCCGTCGACGAAGCGGAGTCCGTCGACGAAGCGGAGTCCGTCGATGAAGCGGAGTCCGTCGATGAAGCGGAGTCCGTCGATGAAGCGGAGTCCGTCGAGGCGCCCGCAGCGGTCACCACCGTGGCGGCAGCCACCGCCCCGGACGTCGACGCGTCCGAGATCTCCCAGACCGCCGCTGCCGCCCCGAAAACCGAACCTGCCGCGCCCGCCCCCTCGGCTTCCAAGAACTGGACGCCACGCACCCGCACGTTCGGCCTCGTGCAGGTCGACATGCTGCTGCGACAACGCTCGGAGGACCAGCTCTCCGACGGTTCGTCCGAGCCCCTCAATGAGGACGCCTTCCTGCTTCGCAACGCGCGAATCGGCGCAGAGGCCGACTGGAAGTACTTCGGGGTCCGCGGCGTCGCCGAGTTCTTCAGCGCTGGTGGTCCGGTCCGGCCGCTCACCGCTGATGTGCACGCTCAGCTTCCCGCACCCGATGGCGCGCCCCCGTGGCTGAAGCTCTCGGCGGGGTTGTTGCGGGTGCCGTTTGGGTTTGAGCTGTATGGCGAGACCGACGGCGAGCGCTTCTTCGGCGAACGTACGCTGGTGTCCGAAGCCCTGGTGCCCGGCGTGTTCGATGCGGGCGCGTCGCTCTCTGGGCACGTGTGGGCGCTGGACTGGGTCGTGGGCGTCTACAACGGACAACCCACCGGGGCCCCTGGATTCGGATTTCGCGACCCCAACCGAGCCAAGGATGTGGTCGGGCGCCTGCACCTTCGCGGGGCGTTGTTCTCGTGGCTCGGCGGGGCGATGGGGTTCTCGCTCCTGCGGGGGCGAGGGTTCTCGGCGGGCACGCCACCCACGAAGGACGACTTCGAATGGACCGACCTCAATGAGGACGGACGGGTGGCGTTGGCCGAGCTCATCCCCATTCCGGGCAGCGCGGGTCGTCCCTCGGAGAACTTCGAGCGCTGGGCAATCGGCACCGACGTCCAGCTTCGAGGCGACATTCCCAAGCTCGGACCCCTGCTGGCGTACGCGGAGTTCGCCGTGCTGCAAAACGTCGACCGAGGCATCGCCGTTGCCGACCCGGTCCTGCTCGGGCGCGACCAGCGAGGCATCGGCTGGTATGCGGGCTTCGTTCAATCGCTCACCCGGCACGCGGGCGTGGGTGTCCGCTATGATGAGTACCGCCCCAACCTCGACGCCTTGGAGCCCTACGACGGAACCGTCGTGATCACCCGCCAGCGCTTTCGGACCCTGTCCTCGGGGGTCTCGGGCTACCTTCGACACGACGATCGCATTCGGGCTCGCCTGCTGTTCGAGTACGAATGGCAGCTCGACAACGACTTGGGCCGCGATGCCAACGGACGCCCCGCCAAGCTCGACAACGACACGTTCAGGATTCGGGCGGAGGTTGCGTTCTGATGCGTCGACTGGCCGCCACACTGTGCCTCTTCGCCCTCTCGTGCGACGAGAGCCCGTCTCTGCCAGGCATGGGACTGGACCTCCAGCTTCGTGTCCGCGATGCCCAGCTTCAGCGCGGGGTTCTTCGGGCAGACGAAGGGGGTCCCGAGGTGTCGCAGATCCTCACCCCGCAGGTCGGGGTGCGCCGCGGGGAAGGCACGGTGCAACTTGGAGGGCGCCTGGGTGCCGGCGGCGTGTCCCTGCTCATTCATGGCGTCGGCGACGACGACCACTGGCAGGTCGCGCCCTCGGGGTTCGACTTCATCATCGCCGATGAGCTGTTGTTCGGGACACAGCTCGAGTTCTCGCACGCGATCGCAGCCAACACCCTTGAGGTCGAGCTTCAGGCGGTGGACGAGGATGGGCGTGCAGGCGCGGTCACCTCCAGGACGTTCGAGCTGCAGTCGGATGTGCCGGCGTCCGAGCTGCTCGTCTCGTTGGGCTGGGATGCGCCGGTGGACCTGGACCTTCACGTCGAGCTGCCTTCGGGCGTCATCGTGGGAGCAAAGAACGTCAACGCGTTCGAACCAATCCCCGGCGTGCAGCCTCCTCCCGACGGGACGACGCTGGGCGGCTACCACGACTACGACTCCAACCAGCAGTGCACGCTGGACCTTCGCAACCGCGAGAACGTGGTTTGGCAGGTGATGCCTCCGCCGGGGCGGTATCGGGTCTACGCGGAGCTGTACTCGGCGTGCGATGCGGCGGCGGTCAACTTCGAGGCAACCGCGCTGCAGGGGACCGAGGCGCTCGCGGGCTCGGGTGGCACGCTGTACGCGTTCGATGCACGAGAGCACGCGCGCGACGGTGAGGTTCCCGGGTTCTTGGTTCTCGAGTTTGAGGTGGAATGAAAGCCACGGCCGGCATCGCGACCCTGCTGACACACGCGGTGGCGTTCGTCGTCTTGGGCAGTCTCGAGATCGAAGCCGAGCCAGGACCTGAGCCGGCACTCGACGTGACGACGATCGAGTTGGTCGAGCTGCCGATTGCTGCGGCGCCGGCCCCCGAACCCGAACCCGAACCCGAACCCGAGCCCGAGCCCGAACCCGAGTCCGAGCCCGAACCCGAGCCCGAGCCCACCGCGGCGCCCGAACCCGAGCCCACCGCGGCGCCCGAACCGCCAGCACCGTCTCCCTCACCTCCGCCGCATCCGCAGCCGAGCTCGCCGGACCCCGCCCCCAGTCCAGAACCCGCCGCGACCCCGAGTGTCCCCGTCCCGGCAACGACCGCGACGCCTGGTGCCTCCACATCGTCCGACCCGGTGGCCCCGCGCAAACTCGGGCAACGCTTGAGCAATGCACCGTCTGCACAGGGCCGGGAGCGCGCCACCGCCAAGCGCTGCGACGAGCCCCTCGTAAAGCCGGTGCCCGTAGAAAAGGTGGACCCCAAGTTCCCGGCCGCCGCCCTGCGCTCCGACATCTCTGGCGACCTGGTCCTGCGGGCCAGCGTCGATATTCGCGGAGGCGTGACGTCGGTCAAGGTCGTGACGTCGCCCGGCTCCTCGGTCGAAGCGCCGGCCAAGGAAGCGTTCGCGAAGTGGCGATTCACGCCCGCCACCGCGTGCGGCAAGGCGGTCCCCTCGACCTACGCGAAGGCGTGGAAGTTCTCCGGTGGCTGACCTGTCCTGCGCAGCCATACTTCTCGCGACGTGTCTCGCCGCAGCGCAGCCACCCGAGGCCGATGACGCCGATGTCGTCCCGCCTCAACTCGTGCAAAGCCCTGCGACCGCGCGTCCGGCCGGAGCCGAGCCGTCGCAGCGCGCCGAGGTGGTTCTCGTCCTGGTCGTGGACAGCACCGGCCTGGTCGACGACGCGCGAGTCCTCAGTTCCACCGACGCCGCGTTCGAACCCGCAGCACTCGAGGCCGCGCGCAGCTTCGTCTTCACTCCCGCCCGCGAAGGCAGCACGCCCATCGCCGTGGAGATCGAGTTCGTCTACGTCTTCGAACCCGAGCCCGCTGTGCCCCCTGTCGACAACAGCATCGATGAACTCGAGGAGGTTCGGACCGTCCGGCCTCCCCTCGAATCGGCAGAAGCGACGCTCGACGCGGAAGAGGGGCAGCGTGTCGCCGGGAGCCAGGGGGACGCGATCAAGGCCGCGCAGGTCCTCGGCGGGGTTGGCCGCCCGGCGCTGGGCACCGGAGAACTGGTCCTTTGGGGCACACCGCCCTCGCAGACCCGGCGCCAGGTCGACTGGATTCTCGTCCCGAGGTTGTTTCATCTGGGCGGCGGCCGTTCGGTGCTGCCCTCGCCTCGCGTGGGTTCCGTCTCGGTTTCTCCTGGGGGCTATGGACCCGCCTATGGACGAGCGCTGGGCGGACTGGTCCTGGTCACGACGGCCGCGCCCCCCGAGGATCGAACACGTCGCGTGGGCGGGTTCGTGCGGGCCGACCCCATCGACATTGGCGCTGGCGTCGACACGTTCGCCGGGGAACGAGGACACTTCGCCCTCTCGGCGCGTCGCAGCGTACTCACCCAAACCTTCGGCCGGGTCGCGCCGGAGTCCACCCGGCAGGTGGTGCCACTGCCCGAGAGCTGGGACTACCAAGCCAAGGCCACCGTCGAGCTCCGCCACGACCTCACGCTGCACGTGCTGGGACTGGGTGCGGAGGACCGGGTGGAGCGCTCCCTTCCAGCCCGCACGGCCGACGTGGCGTTCTCCGAGACCACGTTCGCGGGCTTCCACCGCCTGGGCGCACGCCTGCAGTGGACACGCAGCAATGGAGGCACCGCCGAGGTCGCGTCGTGGTTTGGTGTCGATCGAGATCGGGTGCGACAAGACTTCACGACGGTGGCGGTGGGCGCCCAGAGCGACACGTGGCGCGGCGGGGTTCGCCTGTCGCAGGCACGGCCACTGGTCCGATGGTTGGAGCTGCGGTGGGGCATCGACAGCGAGGTTGCGCGGGCTTCGTTGCGCCGCGAGGGCGCGCTCACCCTCCCCGCCCGGGAAGGCGACATCACGGTGTTTGGTCAGCCACCGGGCGATCGGGTGGGCGAGGACGCATGGCGCTCGACCCAAGGCTCGATCGCCGGCTACGTCACCACAGCGTTTTCTTGGGCCGAAGACCGATGGCGCTTCGAGCCGGGTATTCGTATCGAACCCACCCTGCAATCGGGCGACCGCATCCTGCCGGTGCGTCCGGTCGAGCCCGCGGTCGGCTACGCCGCAGTCACCGTGGGCGTCCTGCCCCGGGCGCAGCTCCAGTGGACCCCGCTTCCCAGCCTCACCGCATTTGTGGCGGGCGGACGCTACCTGCAGGCTCCCGATGCGGACGAGCTCTCGCCTATCTTCGGCAACCCACAGCTGCGACCCGCAACCTCCGAGCATGTCGTCAGCGGGCTCACGGGACGGGTCTTCGGTCGTCTCAGCCTGGGCGCCACCGGGTTCCTGCTCCGCGGTCGCGGTCTGGTCGGTCGCACCCCCGGTCCCACGCCCCCCACCGCCGCGCTGCTCACCAACGATACCGCCAGCCGAAGCTTCGGCGCTCAGCTCGTTGCCATCGCCGAGCCGATCCCAAGCCTCTCCACGAGGCTGGTGTACGGCTGGACCCGCACCGAGCGTCGCGATCCCGGAGCGCCCGATTGGCGTCGTTCGGACTACGATCAGCCGCACCTGCTCACCGCGCTCGCCTCCTGGACCCACAGCTCGGGCGTCTCCCTGGGCGGCCGCGCGTCGCTGAGTTCGGGCTTTCCTCGGACTGCCGTCACGGCTGCAGTCCCCAACACCGCGTCGGGCGCGTGGGACCCGGTCTTCGCAGCACACAACGCCGACCGCCTTCCGCTGTTCTTCGAGCTGTCTGCGCGCTTGGGCTATCAAAAGTCGTGGGCGTGGGGCTCGCTGGAGACGTGGCTCGACGTGCAAAACGCCACCAACCGGACCAACGCCTACGAGTATTTCTACAGCGCCGACTACAGCCGACGCGGGTTTGTCCGCGGCTTGCCCGTGTTGCCCCTTGTGGGGATGCAGGTGCGTCTATGAGCCGCCGACTCCTCGCGCTGGCGTCGCTCATGACGCCTGCTTGCACACCGGAGTTCAACGATGCGCCGTGGCGGGTCGATGAGTCTCGGGTGCTTGCCATCGCCGCCACACCGCCCGAAGCCCGCCCCGGGGATCCGGTCATGCTGACCGCACTCACCGCGTCACCCGACGGGACCCTCACGATCGCGCCTCAGTGGTCGGTCTGCACCCGGCCCCGGACCTCGGCCGAGCGAACCTCCGTCACCGCTCGCTGCCTTGAGGGCGAGTCTCTTGAGCCGACCTCCGCTTCGATGCTCGTGTTGTCGGACGCCTGCGCGCGCTTTGGACCCAACCCACCACCGACGGAAGGCGACGCCGCTGCTCAGCGTCCCGCGGATCCCGATCCTAGCGGAGGTTACTTTCTCCCGCTTCGCGCCGAGGCCGACGATGCCGTAGCGTTCGGCGCGCTGCGCATCCGCTGCGATCTTCCGGGGGTGACACGAGCGATCTTCGACGCCTTTGAGGACCGCTACTTCGCGAACGAGCTTCCGCAGATCGCTGGGGTCGCACTCGGCAGCGGGCCCGCACTTCCGCAGGATGAGGCGGTCACGGTCGACGCGCAGTCCGAGGTCGAGATTGCCGTCGAGCTGCCCGCGACCGCGGCCGAGACCTACGTGCGCTACGACAGCGCAGCCGGGGTCCTGCTCGACGAGCGGGAGTGGCTTCGGGTGCAGTGGTTCGTCACCGAGGGCGCTTTGAGTGCCGGACAACAGACCGTGTCGTTCTCAGGATCGAGTGCCAGCATCGCCTCCACGACGTGGACCGCTCCGTCCGAGTCCGCCACCGTGCACGGCTGGGTCGTCGTCACCGATGCCCGCGGCGGCGTCGCGTGGCGCGGCTTCACCCTCGCTGTGAGCCCTTGAGCCGCAGCCAAGCTCAGTCGGTCTCGCCGTAGGACAGCGTACGGCTGAACCAGGGCACGGCGAAGTCCGTGAACGCTCGCACCTTGGCGGGCATGTACTCGCGGCTGGGAAAGACCAGCGCGAGCGAGGTTCGCAGCTTGGGAAGCTCGGGGAGCAGCCGGACCAATCGACCCGCTTTGAAGTCCTCTTCCGCAACGAACCGCGGCATGGCGCCAACGCCCGCGCCCTGAACGACCGCCGCGCGCACAAACCCGAACTCGTCTCCGCTGACCTCTCCGCGCACGATCACCGGCTCCCCATTGGCGTCGTCCCACCACAGAGGCATCTGGCCGTGGTTGCCCCGGAATAGGACCCAGGGCAGCTTCGCGACCTCGGCCAGCGTCGTCGGGGTTGGGTAGCGCTTGAGAAACCCCGGAGATGCCGCGACCACGCTCTCCCCACCGTCGAGCTTTCGTGCCATCAGCGAGCTGTCTAGCAGCTCACCGGCTCGCATCGCCAGGTCGAACCCCTCTCGAACCAGGTCGACGCGCCGCTGGGTGATCGTGGCACTCACGATGACCTTGGGAAACGAGACCCGGAACTCTGCGACGAGCGCCCCCAGCAGAGAACCCAAGTCCACCGGCGCCGTCACACGCAACTCACCTCGCGGCTCGTCCTGGACTTCGCGAACCGCATCCTCGGCTGCCCGCAGTCCGTTGAGCGCCTCGACCACCTGCTGGTGGTAGCGCTCTCCGACCTCGGTCAACGCGAGCCTCCGGGTGGAGCGTTGGAGCAGTCGGGCGCCCAGGCGCTGCTCGAGCGACGCGACCCGCCGACTGACGCTGGACTTTGCGACGCCCAGCCGGGTCGCAGCCGCCGAGAAGCTCCCCTGCCCGACCACGGCGGTGAATGCCTCGATCTCGGCGAAGGAAGGAGCGTCTGCGGGTCGGCCTGGTGTGGAACTCAACGCCGAGAGGATATCGTCCTCAGAGCGTCACGCACACCACCGTGCACTGGCACTCTTCGTCGGGCACGTCGGGGGGGCAAACCGGGCACAAAGGCACGCATAGGTCCGCATCCTCCGGACAGTCGCACTCCGGGACCTCGGGATCGAGCGCGTCGTCCGAGCCCGGGTCGTCGCTGGGTTCGTCCTGCGGCGGTGCCGGCTCGGGGTCGTCGGACTTGGGTGTCGGAAGCGACTGCTGCGAGGGCTCGACACAAATCCCCAGACACGCCTCGTCGCAGTCTTCGCCGTCGCGGCAGCTCGAGTAACACGCGGAGGTGTCGCAGGTGAACCCGGACCAGCAGTCCTGCACGGACTCGCACAGCACCGACGGCGGCGCCTCCGGGGCCTCGCCACCGCACGTCTCGACCTTGTCAGCACAGCAGTCGCCGTGCTCTGCGCACGCTTCGTCGCACCAGCAGTTTCCCTCGGGGCTCGGCTCGCCGCACGCTTCGACACAGGATCCGAACACGCCATCGGCACCCCCCAAGCCTCGCTCGCCGATAGAATCAGACGCCGGGCCCACACACGCCGAGAGGCACAGCAGCAACCCCATGATCCATCCCCGTCCCACCATGTCCCACTACAGAGCAAAGCGGACGCCACCGCATGCGGACGCCACGGCGCACGTGATCCCGGGTAGTTACTCGGCTTGAGTTGGCCAGACCGTCTCAGGCCCGATCCAAACCGATACGCTCGGCGTCCGGCCCTGGAACAGTCCTCAAGTTTTCGACGCGACCCGCTGCGGGCCGCACCGCGCCAAGGTGCGCTGCGAGCACCTTCAACTCTCCTGCGCGCGGCCGCGCGAGCCGAACGGCGCCGTGCACAACTCGGGCTTCTTTACGCCGTCCTCGACCCACGAGCGCATCACCTCATGCACCCGCTCCATCAGCTCGGGCAGGTCGTCATCGGTGAGCTCGGTCGTGTCGATCTGCGGCGCCATGTACACCTCGACGCGCGCCGGTCGGATCGTGAACTCGCCCTTCGGCAGCAGCTTGTACGCCCCGCGAACACACAACGGAACGATCGGGAGATTGGACTTCACCGAGATTGAGAAGACGCCCCGTTTGAAAGAGCCGACCTTTCCGTCGAGGGTGCGGTGGGCTTCGGGAAAGGTGAGGACCGAAATTCCTCGCGACGCGCGCTCCTCGAACGCATCGGCCACCTCCTCGTAGCGCTTGGCGCCCTTGCGCACGGGAATGGCGTTGGACATCCGCAGAAGCCAGCCGTACCCCGGAAGGTCGAGGTGCGCGGCGTTCTCGAGCCCGCACAAGGGAACGGGAATCGCCCCACACGCTATGCCCGCGTCGAACATGCTCACGTGGTTCTGCATGAACACCGACATCTTCGTCTTGTCGAACGCGGGGTCGTACTCCACGTCGAGTTTGCTGAGCGCGAACTTCAGCGGCATCGCGACGTTGGGCTGAACCCACGCCATCTGGAACTTCTCGAACGGCCGAAAGAGCGTGAACGGCAGCGCGCTCGCCCACAGTCCCCCCATCCACGCGAGCCCACCGCCAAAGACCGCAATCGAGTACGGAGCCCAGAGCGCATTGCCCAGCTTGGTTCGAGCTGCGTTGCGTGGCATCGGGGGGAGTTTGCCGGGTTCGCGCGACGCGGAACAAGGGCTGTCCGCCCCCTCCCAAGTGAGCCCAGCAACGTTTCGCGTCGATGTTGGCTGCGGTACATCCCGAACAGCCACGGCAGCCTGCTACCCTCCGGACCTTGCTGTCGTGGAGCCTCATCGCGGCCTTGCAATCGGTCCCGGCCCCTGCAGAACCGAGCGTTCGTTGGACCGCGCCGGCCGGCTGTCCCGACCAAGCGCGCGTCCGATCGCAGATCGATGCGCTGCTGGGGCGAGCGCTCGATCCCTCCGAGCTCAAGCTGGACGGACGCATCGAAGCGGCGGCATCGGGATGGACGCTCACCCTGACGACGACGGTGGGTACGCTGGTCGATGCGCGGAGCCTTGAGGCCAACGACTGCAGCGTGTTGGCGGACGCCGCGGCTTTGGTCGCCGTCGTGATGCTCGATCCGGTGCGCGCCGCCGACAGCATCGAACAAGAGGCCGCCGCCGCGCAGGTCGCTCGCGAAGAAGAGGCCAAAGCACAACCGGTCCAACCCCCACCGCCGGCCCAACCCGAACCCGAACCCGAACCCGAACCCGAACGCCCGCGCGTCGAACGACCCCGCACCCCTTTCGCACCGCGGGTGCTCGCGCGACTGCGCGGCGGAGGCGAGTTCGGGGCCATCCCCGGAGGCACGGGGAGCTTCGACTTCGGGGTCGCGCTTGCGGGCCTTGGTGCGGCCGGTCGCCTTCGTGTCGAAGTCGTCGGGCTGTACTCGATCGGCCGCGACGTCACGAGCGACAACGCCAGAGTCGGTGTCCAGCTCGGCGCCGCTGCGCCCCGGGTCTGCGCCACGCTTCCCGCGGGACCGATCGAGATCCCGCTGTGCGGAGGCGTCGAAATTGGCGCGATGCGAGCCGACAGCAACGCGCCCGCGGGCGGGACAACCAACGCCCTTTGGATCGCAGCGCACGCAGAGCCCGGGGTCCGCTGGGCGTTCGCCGACCGCCTCAGCCTGTGGTTGTCCGCCCAGGTCATCGTGCCGGTTCGCTACCCCGACTTCGAGCTCCGCGACCCCTCCGACAGCAGCATCGTCGAGGACGTCTATCGCCCGGAACCCGTCGCCGTGCGTGGCCTGCTCGGGCTTGAGGTTCGCCTCACCGGACCACCGTTGCGGTGACCCGACGCCTCGCGCACACGGCGCGACTTTTTTTTTCTCCCGCCGATGACGGGTCCTGCCAAACCCGGGCATTACGATAGATGCATGGGGGCGGTGTCCAGTACGGCGATGGAGATGCGGACGCTCGCGCCCGATTTCCCGGCGCTGTACCGAACCTACTTTGGCTTTGCGTGGGCCAGTCTGCGTCGGCTTGGGGTCGCGCCCGCGACGATCGACGACGCCGCGCAGGATCTGTGGGTCACCGTGCACCGCAAGCTCGAGTCGCTCGATCCCGCCGCGTCGGTCAAGGCGTGGCTCTTTGGAATCGCCCGCCGCGTCGCTTCCCACTATCGCCGCACCGATCAACGACACCGCCGCAAGCTCGCCGCGTACTCCGTGTCCGACCCGCGCGGATCAAGCGAGCCGATGAAACGCCGCGAGGCCGCGCTCACGATGGAGGTGTTCCTCGCCAAACTCGACGAGACCAAGCGCATCGCGTTCGTGCTCAGTGAGGTCGAAGGTTGGAGCGCCCCGGAGATCGCACGCGTCGTCGGCACCAGCCCCAACACCGTGTACTCGCGCGTTCGACTGGCTCGACAGCAGCTGCGCAAGCATCTGGTGGAGTCGCACAGCGAGTTCTCTTCGGCCGCCTGCATGGACGCCATGAGCAAGGCCACGCAGGCCCCGCCCGATGCCGCCAAACGCTGCTGGGTGGCGCTCGCTCCCAAACTCGCCGGCACGGGCATGACCACGGCTGCCACGGCCAGCACCGGACTGCTCGCCAAGCTGAAGTTGGTCAGCATCGGTGCGCTGCTAGGAAGTCTGGGGCTCGTCGGCCTCGATGCTGCGCTCCCCGAGCGTCCGGCATCCGTAGCGTCGGCGGCGAATGCCACCGCCATCGAGACTCCAAGGCCCGCCACACCTCCACCAACCGCAGCCCCGCCTCGACCCTCAGCCATCGCCGTCGCTGCCGACCCCGTTTCTTCGGCACCGACCGTGGAGACACCCGCTGCGGCGTCACCACCTCGACGCGCGATGCCAAGCGTGGCTCCCACCGACCCCGGGCCAAGCAGCGACCTGGAGCACGAGACGAAGATGCTCACGTCCGCGAAGCTCCAGCTTGAGGCCGGCAACCACGTCGCTGCACTCTCCACGATCGCAGCCCATGCGAAGGAGCACCCGAACTCAAGCCTTGCCGATCTGCGCAATGTGCTGGAGGTCCAGGCCACGTGCGGCCGAGGGCAGCGAGCGCAGGCGTTCGCGCTCGCCCAACACCACGCAAAGCATGCCAGCCCCGCAACGGCGGCCAAGCTGATGGCCGCCTGCGAGCCGAGCGTCAGTACACGAACGGAATGATCCGGTAGGGGACCTTCGCGCAGTAGCGGTCCCAATCGTCTCCGTACTTGCGCTGGCAGATCGTGTTGTCCCGACGCTCGCGATCCAGCAGCAGCGGCACAAAGTAGATCACGTAGAAGAACGGCACGATGCTGCCCACGCCACACGCAAGGCACCAGGCCAGCGCCATCAACATGTCGCCCAGGTAGTTGGCGTGCCGCGCGATGCCCCACCACCCCGACAACAGGAGCTTGGTGCCGCGCTGGGTCTGCAGGCTCTGCGGAGCTTTCCCCCAGATCGGGCGGCTCGGGTCGCGGCGAAACTGCTGCTTCTGAAGGTTGGCGCTGCGGAAAATGTAGTAGCCGGCCGCATTGAGCAGCAGCAGACCCACCGCCCCAAGCGTGGAGAGCGAAGGCTCGGCGACCAGGATGTACTGCTGCTGAATGGTGAAGTTGAACGGCATCCACACCAGAAACGCGAGCCAAAGCATGAAGCCGAGGTTCTCCTCGATGATGTCGATCATCGAGAGCAGGTTGGCCTCAAGCACGAAGAAGTCGACGATGTACAGCGCCTGGCACAGCGTCACCACCACCATCGCCGTGGACAACGAACCCTGGGTTTCGATCTGCGCCGCCGGAAGCAACACGGCGAAAGCAGCCCAGCCTCCCATGCCCACCCGAGACTCGAAGAAGAACTTCAGGTCATGTCGGCCCAGGCGCGGGTTGAGGATCGTCCCCATGAAGAAGTCGTAGACGACATTGCCGGTGCTGCGCTCCAGGGACCCCCGGCGGCGTCCCGCGCCATAACAAAGCACCGAGGCCACCACCGAGAACAACGTGGCCACCATGAGCAGGGGTCCCCACTGATCGAGGATCGTCTTGGCCGACAACAGCTCGAAGAACAGCGCGGCGACGAGCGCCATCGTCGTTACGACGAACGCGAACAGCCCGTTGATCCGGTACTCGGCCCGCTCCCCGTTGGGCGCCGGTCGGCCTTCCACAACCTGGCCGGGTCCGAAGGCATACAGCACCGCGTGCACCCCAACGAACGCTGCGAACATCGCGATGGCCTGCAGCGTGGGGGCCGGGAACATCGCGAGCACGTCCGCGACCGAGCGCGGCATCCACATCGATCCACCGTGATGCTCGAGCGCCGCCCAAAGGTAGAACCCTGCCAGCGGCATCACGATGCACAGCGCCAGGGCGCCGAGAGGGCCTCCGAACTGATCCGGCTTGGGCTGCGCTTCAGCGTCCGAAGTGGTCATCGCGGGCGAACATAGCGGAACCTGGAGAAAACCGCCGCTCAACGCCGCAGGATTTGGCGCCGCCCGCTGCGGCGGCTTCCCTCACACCCGGCTCAGACCTCACAGCAAGAGTAGTCGTCGATTCCACGGGTGCGTCCGCGCTCGAGTTCACTCGCAAACGCTGACGGTCAGCTCGCCCGCGAACTGCGACGAAACGTCTTGGTACATCGCGCAGACGCTCGGACACAGCACCAAGCTCTGAACGCCCATCACCGGCGTGATTGCGGCGCCAGGGACATTGCTCGCGCACTCCAGCAGCGTGCCCACGAGCTCCAAGCCGAGTTCCGACGCTCCCGCCGCAAGCGTCAACGTGGCGATGCTCTCGCGCTCAAGGTTCGAGATGTCGAAGATGCAGCTCGGCTGCGGCGCGAGGAGTTCCTGGACCGAAGCGTCGGCGCCTTCGAACGAACACAGCGGGGTCGAGGTCCCGAACGTCAGGGCCACCGCCTCGTCCAAGCCTGGACTCAGCTGGCAGCCCACGCTCTTCCCACCCGAGACGGCATGAATACGCACGTTGGCGAACCCTGGCCCCAGCCCACGGACCGTACTGACCGCGGTGGCCGGCGTTGTGCTGATGTCGCCGTCGGTCACGACGACCAAGTGCTTCTGCGACGCCGGACGAACCTCTGGGATCCCTGCGTTCAACTCCATCGCCAAAACCCCGAGCGGATCACCTTCCGGAACGGAGGTCTCGACATCACGGTGGGTGAAATGCGGAAATCGGGGGTTTCCACAGACCTGCTGACCCAGCCGTGGTGGCACGCAGAACTGCGGGACCGCGCCCTCAACCGGGGAGGTCAGGATGAACCGGTGCGTGATGTCGAGGGGGAAAGTCGCGGACAGATCATCGAGCATGTTCTGAATGTCGAGGGCGTTGTCCGCGATCGCCGGGCTCCCATCGATGACCATCGCGATATCGACGTCGGCCAGCTTGCCAGGGAAGACTTCGTCGGAGCAGTTGTCCGAGGAGGAGTCGCTGCTCCCACTCGAGTCCACCGCGGTTGTGCTGCTCGAGCTGTCCCCCCCGGAGGTCACGCCTGTCGTCAGCCCGGACGCCGAAGAGGTGGACCCGCAGAGGTCGTGCTCCCACCCTCCCCGCTCGAGGGCTCCGAGAAACACCCCAAACCAAGACAGAGCAAGCCCCAACAAAAGATACGGCAACCCATGAAGCCTCTATGGTGCCGTATCGGAGCCCGGGGACGATAGCCCCTCAGCCCTCAAGCGCGACGATCGCCTCCGCGCGCTGCAGCGTCCGCAGCTCGTCTGCCAGCACGTTGCGCTTGATCTTGAGCGACGCGGTCGCCGGGAAGTCTTCCTTGCGAACGATGTACCCCGAGACCCGCTTGAACTCCGGCAGCAGTCGGTTGCGTGCGGCGAGCTCTTGCACCAGCGCGTCCATGTCGGCGTCGCTGTCGGGACGCAGCACGACGACGAGCTGCTCATCGGTCATGGTGCCGGTGGGCCAGATGTAGTTGGCCGCGAACACGCAGAGTTCTTCGCACTCGGGAAGATCCTCGAACGCCGACTCGATGTCCTCGGGGTGGATGTTCTTCCCGCCCTCGGTCACGATCATGTTCTTGGCGCGACCTCGCAGCGTGAGATGCCCGGAAACATCCACGCGTCCGAGATCGCCGGTCCGCGACCATCCGTCGACGATCGTCTCCTGCGTGAGCTCGGGTGCATCGAGGTACCCCTTCATCACGGTGGCGCCGCGAACCCAGACCTCGCCCACACCTTCATCGTTGGCGGCGCGAATCTCCACCTGCACGCCGTCGACCGGCTTGCCCACGGTCGTGCTTCGGAACGGCTTGAGGTCGTTGACCGCGATGACGGTGGTGGCCTCGGTCAGGCCGTAGCCGATCGCGACCGGGATGCCCAACTCGTAGAAGAACTCGACCAGCTTGCGGTCCACGAAGGTGCCGCCCGCAAACACGTGCGCGAGCTTGCCCCCCAGCTCGTCGTGAATGGGCTTGAGCAGCCAGCGGGAGAGCGCGTGGTTCGGCTTGCGCGCCGTAAGAAAATCGTTGGCCTTGATGGCAGCGTCGACGGCTTTGCGCGGCCCAGCCTCGAGATCGTCGAGCCGCTCCCGGATCCGTTTCTCGAGGTTCTTGAGGATCGTCGGCACCACGGCCAGGTGCGTGATCTCGTACTGCTTGAGTGAGGACCGGATGAACTGCGGACGCAACGAACGCTGGTGGACCACCGCAGCGCCCATGGTCAGCGGCATGATGAACCCCAGCATGAAGTCGATGGCGTGGTTCGTCGGCAGAATGGAGAAGAAGCGCCCGTCCTCCGCGATCGGGTACATCCGACCCAGCACCTGCGCCTGCGTCAGGTAGTTGTCATGCGTGAGCATGCAACCCTTGGGTGTCCCGGAAGTCCCCGAGCTGTAGACGATGCACGCCACATCTTGACGGGACCGGAGCTGCATCGAGAACGCCGTGGAGGGCTCGCTCTCCCAGCGGTGGCCCGAGCCAAGCTCTGCGTTCGCGGGCGCTTCGGTGACGAAGACCTTCGTGTCCGACAGTAAAGCGAGGTCCTCGCGCAGCATCTTCGCCCACGTGGAGTATTCGGTGACGAGCACCTTGGGCTTGCAATGCGCCAGCAGCGAGAGCTGCTCGGGCACCGTGAGCTTGTAGTCGATGGGCACCAAGACCGCCCCGACCCAGAACGCACCCAAACCGGACACGACCCACTTGGCCTGGTTCTGCATCACGATAGCGCAGCGGTCTCCAGGCTCGAACCCGCCCGACTGCAGCAGCGCCCCGAACCGCTCCGCGTCCCTGCGAAGCTCGCGATAGGTCCAGCGACCATTCTCGCGATGCCGGTCCGCTTCGATGAGCGCGGTGTTGGTCTTGAAGGTGACGATCGCGTCGCGAATCGCCTCTCCGACGCATGAAATGCGATCAAGCGTGAGCATGATGAAGCCTCGGACTCAAAGTCGAGCGTCGATGGCACCCGACAGGGCACCGAAGGTCTTGATGTCTTGAAGTTCGTAGTCGGGAATCTCCACGTCAAACTCCATCTCGAGTTCGCTCATGAGCTCCGCGGCTTGAAAGCTGTCGATCTTCAGGGTTTCAAAGATGTCTCCGTCGGGCTTGATGGTCGACACATCGACGGAGTAGCGCTTGGCACAAAGCAAAGAGAGGCGATCGAAACTGGCAGACATGGTCGTTCTACTCCTTAGGGAAGGTAGGGCCGCAGGTCGTCGCTCTCAACGAACTTTTTGAGCGCGGCTTGAAGGACTGGGCGCAGCGCAAGGCGGACGAACAGTTCCTTCTCCTCGTCGAGCTGCTCGCGCGGCAAGGGCTTCATGAACGCCTTGCACGAGCGACGTGACTCGGGGTCAAACTTGTTGGCTTGCTCGGCGCTCTTGCGGGCGGCACGAAGGCCAGCCCCGACGGGGACCATCTGAGAGACCAACCCGCACGTGACCGCCTTCTTCGCGTTGATGGAGCGACCCGTGAGCAGCAGATCGCGAACGATCGCGTTGGATACGTCGCGTCGCAGCCGGGGGATGCCGCCAAACCCCGGGACGATCCCCAGCCGGAGCTCCGGAAACGCAAAACGAGCGCTCTTCTCGGCGATCAAAATGTCGCAGGTGAGCGCGAGCTCGAACCCACCCCCAAAGCAGATGCCATGCACCACGCCGATCGTGGTCAACGGAAGCATGTCGAGTCGGTCCATCACGCTGTGGATGCGATCGATGAACGCGCGGAGCCGCGGCTCCTGCTCCTTCTCGGGCACGTCCATGAAGCCCGTGTACAGCTCGCGGAGGTCCGCGCCCGCAGAGAAGCCGCCACGCACGGTGCTATGGATGATCAGCGCGGAGGCGTTCTCGGTGTCGACTTGGTCGAGAAACCGTTCGAGTTCCTCCAACACCGTGGTGCCGATCTCGTTGCAGGGCTCGATGCCCAGCTCGAGTTCGTAGGTCCCGTCGCGAAGCGTCCAGCGAATCATCAGCGCGCTGCCTCCGACCGGGCCTTGGCTTCCTTCTCGACCCGGAACGCCTCGTAGACCGCGTCGATCTGGGCGCTGAACCGCTTCTCGATGACGGCCCGGCGCAGCTTCTGGTTTGCCGTGAGCAGCCCGTTCTCGGGCGTGAACTCCTCGTCGACGACGATCGACTGCTTGATGCGCTTGTAGAACGGCTTGTCGGCGTTGACGGCCTCAAGCGCCTTTTCGATGGCGGCCGCGGTGGGCTTACCGGTGACGATCACCGCCAAGAAAGGCTTGGCGTGTCCTACGAGCACCGCCTGCGAGGCGCCCTCGCAGTACTCAAGGAACTTCTCCTCGATGGGCTCGGGCGCGATGTTGTGCCCCGACTCGGGAACGAGGAGGTTCTTGATCCGCCCGACGATCTTCAGGTTGCCGTCCTCGATGTCGACCTGGTCGCCGGTGTGAAACCATCCATCCACGATCGCGCGCTGGGTCTCGTCCTCTTTTTCCCAGTACCCGGAGAAGATGTTCGCCCCCTTGACCAGCAACTCACCTTCTTCGGAGAGCTTCGTCTCCACGCCTTCGAGGGGAATGCCCACGCGACCCGGCACGGTGCGGTCGGGCTCGTCGATCGACACGATGCCGGTCGTCTCGGTGAGGCCGTACGCTTGATAGACCGGGATGCCCAGCATCTGGAACCAGCGCTGCGTGTCCTCGGACAGCGGCGCGGAGCCACTGATGAGGAACTCGAGGTTGGGGCCGATCTGGTCGCGTATCTTGTTGAACACGACCTTCTGCGCGAGGGCCAGCGCGGCCTTCTGCACGAAGCTAGCGTTGCCGGCGACGTTGGCTTTGTAGCCGTCGATTCCGCGGTTGTAGAGCTCGAGGCCGATGCCACCGCGCTCTTTGATCTTTGCGCCCACGCCCGAGCGGATCTTCTCCAACACGGCGGGCACGTTGAGGAAGTAGTTGGGTTTCGCCGTCGCCATCTCGACGACCAGCTTGGCCAGGTCGGTCGAGATCATCATCGGGTTGGGACGCGAAAGCTGCGTCCACAACGTGATCCGACTGGCGGCAAAGCAGAACGGTAGGAAGTGAAAGACGCGATCCGGTCCGTCCTTGGGCTTGGACACGGCGCCCAAGCGCGCGGCGGTTTTGGGCAACATGAAGTCCACGTTGGCCCTGGAGAACATCACGCCCTTGGGCTCGCCGCTGGTGCCCGAGGTGTAGATGATGGCGACCGTGTCCTTTGGTGCCAGCTCCCGGGGAGCGGCTTCGGATGGCTCGTGGTCGAACAGCGTGTCGAAGGTGATGATCTTGCAGTCGCCGCTGGCCGCCCACACCTGCGTGAGCGACGAGGCGAGCGCTTCGCTCCCCACCATCAGGACCTTGGGGCGGCAGTTGTCGAGCATCCCCGCGAGGTCTTTGGGTTCTTGCCTGTCGTACAGCGGGACGCTGATCGCACCGGCCGCAATCGCGGCCAGGTCCGCGCAGACCCAGCGCACCGAGTTGGGCGCCAGGATCGCGACACGGTCACCGGGCTCGACACCGGCGTCGGACAACGATCCGCGGGCCCGCGCGATCAGGTCGAGCATGCCGTTGCCATCCGTCCCACGCAGGGTTGTGGCGTGCACCTCAATGAGCTTGGTCAGCTCGGGCTTCGTCCGCAGATTCTCGAAGATCGTGGTCAGAAAGCTCATCGATGGCCGGCCCTCCGGGACGGAGAAGGCGGCAGCATACCGACCAAGGCCCGTCGTTCAACCGTGTCGGCACGCCGTCGCTCCGGCCCCGGCGGCGCGGGGACAACGGTCATGTAAAGCATCGTTTTCAATCGCCTTTTCACTGCGAACAGCGCACTCGTGCTGTTGCACACGGCGCGATGGCGGTCCGGCCTACGCGGCCGGGTCCCCGGTGATCGGTTCGCACCTTGAGCCCACCGCCCGGCGCCTCGCGCCGAGGTCCTTGCGCGCGAGCCTCCGACCCAGGACAGCCGCAACCGCTGGTAGTCTGCGTCCGTGATTGCCGCCACGGTCGCCGCGCTGTGCCTCCTGCGCGGCGCACCCGCTCTCGAGCAAGCATCGGCGGCTCCGCCCCAGCCCCAAACCCGCCTCCCACCGTCGCCGCCGGCCCCCGCCCCCTGGCCCGCCTGGCGCCGGCAAGGCTTGATGCTCCGCGGTAGCACCGGCCTGATCCACTGCGCGCAGCCGCTCTGCAGCGACATCCCGATGGGCGGCATGGGCAGACTCGACGTGGGCTACCGCGCCGGCTTCTACAGCCTCTGGCTCACCGCCGATGGCGGAGGGGGTCGGCTCGACCTCGCCCCCTTTGAAGACGACGACGGCCCGGTCACGGGGATCCGCGGCGGGTTGACGTTTTTCCAGACAGGGGTGGGCGCGGCGCTTCACCCCGTCGATCTCGGACGCGTCGATCCACACCTCGGGCTGGCGTTTGGATTCTCGCGGGTCGAGCAGCGCTTCCGTTCCGACCAGCGCGACTTCGAGCTTGTCGACCGGCGCGGCGCGGTCATGCCGAGCCTGGGCATCGACGTGTACCTCGCGCGGCGAGTCGCGGTCGGACCGCGGGCGGACCTCGTGGTCCCGTTTGGCGGGAGCCGGTGCGTTCGCCAGGGAAACACGCAGGAGTGCCTCAGCACGGCCGATATCGTGGACGCCGATGATACCGCGACCGCCCGCGCGCGCCGCCGCACGTTCCCGCGCCCGTGGTCGGCAACCGTCCAGGTCACGCTCTACTTGCTCTGATGACGCGCCGCGGCCGTCCGGCTTGGAGCAGACCCCGATCGTCCCTTAAAGTGGGCGCGGGTGCCCAGACGATGCGAGCTGTGCGGCGCGAAGGCGCGGCCGAGCGATGAGACGTGCCGCGAGTGCGCCTCCCCCCTGACGGCGCGCGCGCTCGATCCGTTCGAGTCCGCGGCCGACATCACGGCGGTCGAGTCCGCGGCTTCGGATTGGACCCACCCTGGAAACGAAGCTCCCCTCGCGCAGACCCACCCAGAGATCCACTTCGAGGACCCTCGCCCAAGACGACGCGCACCCTTGGTCGCAGTCATGCTCGGTGTGGCGGTCGCCGTCGGCGTCGGTGCGGTCGCATACACGCGGCTCGACACGAAACCGGCCTCCACCGCGACAGCCGACGAGACCGTCCCGGCCCCAGCCACCCCAGGATCACAGACCACGGCCGCGCCGGGGTGCCCCGAGCTCCTGGCCCTGGACGGACACTGGACCTTCACGACTGAGGTCACCGGATCCCGGGTCGTTCAGTCCAACGGGCTCAACGGATTCTATACGCTGGATGTCGACGTGGAGGGCTGCGTGGCCTCGGGCGCGCTGACCAAGACCGGCTACACCGCGCGCATGTTCTCCGAGGAACGACTTCAACGTGCATCGGCGACACTCGAGTCCGGCCGGGGAGTGCGCGAGGGTTTCGCAAGTGCGGCCTTCCAACTCGAAAGCAAGCTCGGTGCGTACGGGATCGTGGAGTTTTCGTTCGCGGCGCAAGGCGACACGCTCTCGGGCGTGTATCGACAGCGGGGCTCGCGGTGGCGCGATGCAGGACTGACCGGTTTCCTTCGCGGCGTCCGAGACGGGGACAGCCCCCGCGAGCTTGTCGCCGCCGAACAGCCCTGCTCCACCCGGTGCCACCTCGCATGCGACACCGCGGTCCGCGATGCACTCGCTCCCCCCGCCTTTGACAGCTGCGTCCAGGGATGCAGCGAGGACGCCGACGAGGCCGCCCACTGTGGCGATGCCCAGCCCGTTCCCGACGCGTATGTCCTCCCTCTTGAGGGGCCCGGCTCGCTGGCGAAGCTGTGCCGCGGAATCGGAGGCTGCGCCAAAACGATCGGGCGAGGGCATGAACACCCCCCTTCTCTCGCCGCAGAACGACTCCCCGAGGGATGGTCGGATGTGAAGATGCTGCGCGCCAACAAAGAAGGTGGGGTTCGCATCGCACTGCACGGACCCGGCGGCTGGTGGCTCTCCGCTCCGGTCTTCGACGCGCCTCGCAACACCCGGCTGGGAAAGCTCCGCCTGTACGCGCGCCAGCTCGCCGAGGGGCTCGATCGTCGCTACGTGCTGGGCCTCGCGCGAACGGACACACGCGAAGACAGCCCCGAGGTCTTCTTCGCCTGCCGACTCGAAGAAACGCCACGCTGTGTCCGCGTTCCCAAGGTTCGGGGAGCCCAGGTCAACGCGCTCCCCGAAGGCACACTCTCGGTCGCCCCGTCCGCAGGCGACCCCTCCGGCGTCTTCACCTGGTGAGGCTTCGCGGTCGTTCACGTCGACCGGAGGCGCGAGCGCATGTCGGTTTTTTCGTGACCTCAGCGGAATGCGGCAAGCTCAGCCCATGAACAACGAGCGACGTGTCCTTCGCAGCGAAGACCCCTGCCACGCCATCCGACTCTTCCTGGCGAAGAACGGCGGCAGTCCAGGGATGAGGGCCGCCGTCGTCGCGTCTGGCGAAGGCATGCTGCTCAGCGGGGTCGGCGACGAAGACCTCGAAGCTCTCGCCGCCATCGGCTCTGCGGCCGACGCCGGGCACAATGTCGCGGGCCCCTGTGAGGAGGCCGGATGGTCTACCCAGGCCCTGTTCACGCAGCGCTTGAGCATCGGTGAGCACGGCTTCGTCGTCGCATCCTTGGGTGGACCGCTCGAGGCCGCAAACAGCATCGAGGGCTTTCTCGGTCGCGTCCTCGCGTAGCGAGCCGCGTCCCATCGCTGACTCGCTCAAGGTCGGTGGCGCCGTCGCCGATGCGTTCCGCGGTGCCCCCAGCGCGTCCCATCGCATTCGTTTCGCCCCTCTCCGACGTGACAGGCGGGGAGCAGGCCGCGGATGCGCCCCCTGAGCGTGCGGCCAACGACGCGATTGCGTCGCATGAGCCGGCCTGGCAAGGGCCTGTCGCGGTCCCCTCCGTCCCGGAGCTCGGTCAAAACGACCAGGGCACCCAGACGCGAGCGCGACAAGGGGACACCTCCCCGACGGTGCAGGTCGGCGTCGACGTCAGCGCTCGGCTCTCACAAGCATTCGACCGCCCCAGAATCGACCGCTATGAGGTCCAGGAGCAGGTCGGCACCGGCGGGATGAGTGTCGTCTACGCCGCCCGCGACGTGGAACTCGACCGGCGGGTTGCGCTGAAGGTGATGCGACTGGACCTGAGCGAACCCACGGAACAAGCGCAGCTTCTCGCCGAAGCCCGTTCCCTCGCAGGGCTCAACCATCCCAACATCGTGCCCGTCTACGACGTCGGCCACGACCGACAGGGCCGCCTCTACATGGCGATGGAACTCGTCCGCGGTCAGAGCATGCGAGCTTGGCTCGACGCAAGCACGCGGTCACCTTCGGAGATTCTCGACGTCCTGATCGCGGCCGGCCGAGGCCTGGCCTCCGCCCACGCGGTCGAGCTGGTCCACTGTGACTTCAAGCCCAGCAATGTACTGGTCGGGGAGGATGGACGGGTGCGCGTCCTCGACTTTGGGATCGCGCGGCGGGTGTTCCGGCCCGAACCTCGCACGGGCCAAACCCAAACCGGAGCTTCGCTCGATCCACCCGCACCACGCGAACAAGTGGTCACGGGGACGCCGAGATACATGTCACCCGAGCAGCTGCAGGGCGAACCGCTGACGCCCAGCACCGACCAGTTCAGCTTCTGCTTGACCCTGTACGAAGCGCTGTACGGACAGGCTCCGTTCCTGGGCCGCAGTACTTGGCAAAGACTCGAACGCATGCTCGCGGACACCGTCCCGTTGCCGCCCCCTGGTTGTCGCGTCCCGAAACGAATTCACGCCGTCCTCGTGCGGGGGCTTCGAGCGGAGCCCGAGGCTCGCTGGCCAAACATTGACGCCCTGCTGCGAGCGCTACAACGCAGCCGAAGTCGGACGCGCACGGTCGGCGGCCTCGTCGTCGCCGGGCTCATGGGCTCGGGTTTCGCGGGCGCGGCGATGGTGCCCGCAGTCGATCCATGCGCCGCGACCGGAGAAGAGGCCGCGTCGGTCTGGACCCCCCAACGCCGCTCGAAGATCCGCGACGCGTTTCGGTCCTCGGGCATTGCCAACCCCGATCTGGAGCACGCCCGCATCGACGCAAAGCTCTCGCGTTTCGCCGAGCAGTGGGCGGCCGCGCGAGTTCAGGGTTGCGAGACAGCCAGTGGCGCCCCCGAGCGCCGCAGTGCCCAGCGAACCTGCCTCCATCGCGCGCTGGAGCAGTTCTCGGTCTTGGTCGAGGAGGTCGCAGCTGGCGACGCCGCAACCCTCCGCAACTCGCCCGAGGCGGTCTCCTCCCTGCCAACCCTCGCCTCGTGCGACGCAGCGGTGGCGGACGAGCACGCCGCGGCACCGCCGGAGATTCGCGACCGCGTCGAAGGGCTCGAAGAAGAGCTCGCGACGATCGCGACGCTCGTCAGCTTGCACCGCTACCAACGCGCAGACGAGATCACTGCCCGCGTTCTCCTGGAGGCGGATCAGCTCGCGTTTGCGCCGCTGCTGGCCGAGGCACAGCATCGCCGTGCGGACCTCCTGCATGCCCAAGGGCTTCAGTTCGACGCCGCCAACCTCTTCGAGCAGGCGTTTCACACCGCCCAGGCAGCACGCCGAGACCGCCTCGCGGCCCGCGTTGCTGTGAAGCTACATCTGACCTACGGCTATCACGTCGCGCGGCCCAGGCTTGCCGCTCGCTGGGCCGGGCTCGCCCAAGCCGCGGTCGACCGACTCGGAAACGACGCGGGGGCGCTGCGGGCCGAGCAGGTGCGTACCGTGGGCCTGGTGGCGCTGCGCAACGCGGACTACGCACTCGCACGGGAGCGCTTCGAGGAGGCGCTCGCCCTGTACGAGGGGCTGACCAACCCGGCCCCGCTGCATCAAGCCGAAGCGCAGAGCAACTTCGGAATCGCCGCCGTCGAACTCGGGGATCTCGAGGCTGCGGACGCCGCGTTTCGGAGCGCCCTGGAGAAGACCGAGCGCGAGGTCGGTCGGTTCAACAACCGGCACATCACCATCATCAACAACCTGGGCAACCTTGAGCAACTCCGCGGGAACCACCAGGCCTCGCACGACTACTTTGCGCAGGTCTATGAGACCGAGGTTGCGCTGTACGGTGGGGACGATGTCCGCGTGGCCATGTCGTTGAACAACATGGGGACCGCGCTGATGTCCTTGCGCAGAGACGCCGAGGCCATCGTGCTGTTCGAGCGCTCGATCCAAGCCTACGAATCCGGAGACCATCACGGGGTCGACCTTGCACGACCGGTCGGCAACCTGGGCGTCGCGCACACACGGGCCAACAACTACAAGCTCGCGGAGCGCAGTCTTGTGCAAGCCATCGCGCTGATCGAGTCCGAGCTCGGACCGATGCATGCCGACTCAAGCATTCACTGGTTCAATCTGGGCTCGGTACGACTTGAGCAGGGCGAGTATCCGCAGGCGCTTGAGGCGATGCATCGCAGCCTGGAGATCGACGAGCACGCGCTTGGACGCCAGCACCCATTCGTGGCGCAGACGCTCTCGGCGATCGCGATGACGTACGTCCGCAGCGGGCAGCCGGAGCGTTCGAAGCCACTGCTTGAGGAAGCCCTGAGGATCTTCGCCGCCTTCGACATCGACCCGTTGACGGTGCACTACACCAAGTTCGAGCTCGCGAAGGTGATGTGGCACGAAGGCGACTACGAACCAGCGCGCCAACTCATCGACGAGGCCGAGGCGGTGTTCGAGAGCGCCGGACACGTGAGCGCGCCGCAGCTCTTCGACCTTCAATCGTGGAAAGAGCGGGTGTCGTACTGAGCGAGGCTCAAGTCTCGCTCCACCGCAGCTTGGCGAGGTTGAAGATCGCCCCATCGGAGGACTCGAGCCCCTCGATGTCCCAACGCGCCGCAATGGAGGTGGTTCCGTAGGCCAGCGGCATGACGGGCGCAGACGTCTCGACCCGGTGCAGGAGCGCCTGCTCGTGCTCTCGGGACGGCACCGAGCGAAAGGCCTGCAGCGCGGCGTCCATCTTCGGGTCCTCCACCCAGGCGTAGTTGCACCCCGCCGAGCCGGTGCCCTTGGGGATCATGCTGGAGTGCAACATCGCGTCGACAAACTCCGACGGCGACGGCGACACCGCGTTCCAGCCCCCTAACGCGAGCGCGTAGTCTCCCGACGCGAGCCTGCGCTGGTAGTCCTCAAGGGTGGCCGTGTGCACCAACTCGACTTGAAGCCCCAGCGCACCGAGTTGGCGCTGAAGCTCGGCGGACCACTTGTCCGGGTCCGGCATGTAGGGCCGCCGTCCCCAAACCACGACCATCCGCAGCGGGCCGACCGGCTTCTCGAGCGCCGCGAGGGCCTGCTGCGCCTCGGCCAGCTCGAACGGCAGCCGCATCCGGATCGTCCCCTGCCCCGGCGGCAGGACCGACGGCGCGAGGAAGGCCATCGGGTTCTCGTAGGTGGTGGCGAGGACGGTGTACCGGTCGATGCCCTTGGCGATCGCCGCACGAATCGGCGCCGACAACACCCGCGTGTTGAGCCACAGCAGCGCCGTGCTCGTCCCGGCAGCGAAGAGCTTGCGGACCCCGCGGACATCCGAGAGTTCCTCACGGCTCAGGGCCGCGGTGAGATCGATGTCCTCGGAGGAGAGGTCGGCCTGAATCCGCTCGCACGCGTCACGAGGCTCATACCCTCGCAGCATCACACTGGAGATCGAAGGCGGCCGCGGATGGTACGGATTGGCCTCCAGCAGGATGCCTTCGTCGCTGGTTTCGACAACGCGATAGCGACCCGTCCCGAGCCAAGCGGCTTCGGGTTGAACCCCAAACCGCACCCGGTCCGACCCGAGGAACGCCCGGACATCGAACGCGCGACCCTTGGGCGTGAAAATGACCCGCTCGCCCCTCGTGGAGACGTCGAGCAGGGGCTGATACCAAGGAGACCGGCTCAACGCCGCGGCCACCATCTCCACGTCGACTGGGGTGCCGTCGCTCAGCCGCGCGTCATCACGCAGCCGGCCGGCCACCGCGCCGCCGGGGAGGTCGTCCTCGACCCGGAGAAGGCTCGCGTCGCCCTTGGAGACAGGCGGCTCGAGAAGCTGCCGCTTCGCGACGTCGTGCGCAAAGTCGAAGTCCGCGTAGGGGTTGAGGCCCTCCACGCTGAGCGTTCCGACAACGGCACACCGAAGCATCCTTGCGCCGTCCGCGTCGCCCGTCGTTCGCACCGCGAGCAGTGTAAGCCAGTTCGCGGCCGCAGTTCGGGCTTACGCCCCAATTCAGCGGACATGTGGCCCTTCACCGCACGCCACGGGGGCGCTCAGCCGTACTTTTCCATCAACCCTTGGAGATGGGGAGACAGAGGCGGCAGGTGTGCCATCGGATCCCTGGGCAGGTCTCGGCGGGGAAACTCCGGATAGACCCGCTGGACCTCGTCCATGAAGTCGATCCCCATTTGTCCCATCAAGGAGAACTGCTGGGGGAGCACCCGGCCGATGTCGTCCGAGATCTGCTCACCGTCGTCCCAAAGCCGGCGAAGCATCGCGTAGACCTTCTCGTCCAAGTTCTCCTCGTCGACCTCGAGGAACAACTCCGGGTGCCCCCGGTCGTTCATCAGGTTGCGGATGCGCTCGTCCATCGTGATCCCGCCCGAGGGGACCAGGCCAGGCATCGAGGTGACCACCGCGTGAAAGCGGGAGCTGACCATGGCGGAGCAGCGGCGCAGAATCGAGACCATCTCGAACATGTCGTAGTCGTCGCTGATGAACATTGGGGGCTTGACCGTGAGCCGCTCCGACAACGCCTCGGCAGACTGACGATCCACCCGCTCCATGCCCACGAGGATCGTGAACGCGTCTTCCTCTTGCAAAAAGCGCTCAAGACCGTCGGCGATGCCCTGCAAGTACGTGTCGTACTTCAGGTCCGCCTCTTCGGAGCTGTGGTGGTAGTAAAACGAGCGGTAGTGCTCGCGCTTGTACTGACCCACCAAGGTCTGTGCAGCCGCCTTGCCAAGGTCGGGCTTGACCGGCCACCAGAACGGGTTGATCGGGCAGATGACCACGATCTTCTGCTTTCCGTCCCAGCCCTTCTCGCGAAGCAGCTTCTCCCCGATCTCCGATGAGCCGGGATCGAAGGTCCACGCGGTGTCGGTGCCACCGGTCGTGCGCACGCCCAACCGGCCCAACACTTCGCGGGAAGGATTGTTGCGGCACTGCACGAGCGCGTGTTTGCAGTGCTTCTTCACGAAATCGCGCAGCGTCGGAGTCATCCCGCCCGCCTCAGCGCCGTACCCCACCGCCAGCTTGTCTTCCACCGCCGCGATGCCCAGCGAGCCGGCCATCATCGTGGACAGCGCGTTGGCGAACTTCGACTTGAACATCGACCCCTCGCACGCGATGACGCCGTGGTGCTTGGGGCACTCCTCAAACAAGAACTTGGGGAAGACGACGGGGATCTCGACCTGCCGAACCGTACGGAAGTAGCCCGCGGTGCGAGCGGGGTTGACGGACATGATCGTCAACTCGAGCTCGTCGTCGCCGACCACATGCCGGAACTGCCGGATCATCTCCTCCACCCGTACGTCGGCGCCGGTGTTTCGCGTCCCGACGTAGCCGGCCAGGCACAACTTGAGCGGCTTGCCCGGCTCCCACGTCTCCTGATCGATACCCAGCGAACGCTTCATCGCTACGCCTTCGATGAAGCCGTTCATGACTTCCATCAGGACGTTGTCGGGATCGAGCGCATCCTTGAATCGGCTCAGGAAGCCCATAGACCGCGCAGGATAGTGGAATGCGGGACGGCCTGCGTTCGAAGATCGCTCACGCGCGTGAGTCCCGCGCCCCTGACCGCTGGCCGAGGTTGGCCGCCTCGGGCCCAGCGACGCCCTCACAGCCGAAATTCCCGGATCTACGGGAGGTCGTGTGGCCAAGTTTGCGCGGCCGCTCGAGGATGATCGTCCCGGGCCGACCCCTGCGTCGGCGTGGACACCGAACCCTGAGTCGGCGCGGACGCCGGGCTCGGTTTTCCCGGGACCAAGCCCGCAACCCCAGCAGCATCCGAACGTCTCACCCCTGATGGTTGCTTCGCTTGTTGCCGCGCATGTTGGACCCATCGTCTGGTCTCTGGCGCTTGCGCTCCCGGCGGTTGGCCTCGCCCTTGGGTATCGACAACGCGCCCAAACCCGCGAAGTCCGAGCGGAGCGAGCCGTGGAAGAAGCACGCCTCGCCATCGCAGGCGCGCGTGTCGAGGATGCTTGGCGTCACCTTGAGCAGGCCTTCATCACCGACACGAACCTGAGCCGGGACGAAGCTTCGATCAACCGAGCCGTGTTGCTCCAACTCCAGCGTCTGCTGAGCCCCGATCTGGTCCATCCCGTCGGCCGCACCTTGCAGCCGCTTGACCATGCCTACGCTCAGATCGAGGCTGGTCGCCGGGGGGATACAGCCCTGGCGCGCGCAAGCGTGGTGCAGCTGCTGCTTCGTACTCGCGGTGAGCCGAGCCTCGCCGTGCTCGCCGTGCTCGACACCCCCATCGACTTGCTCGAGGATACCGTCGAAGTGATGCCTGCCGCGGCGATCGCGGGCTAGCTGCAGCCAGGCCTATTCGTCGTCGAGGGCGTCCCAGCTCTGCTGGATGGCCGCCGCGATCAGATCGGACGCGTCCCGAGTCGACTCGTCCTGGACATCGACAAACGCAGCGTGGGCGCCGTGCTTGTCGAAGTCGAACCGGATCGTCTGCGCGGTCGTTCCGCGCTTCTTACGGCGGGCCGAGGCTTTGCGCACCGGTTTGGCTTTGGCTGGACTGGACATGTCTCCCGCGAACAGTCTAGCAGCCTGTTGAGAAAGTCGACACGACGTCTCGCTCGCCCTTTTCGCTCCTGGCGGTGTCGCCAAAACTTGCAGTACACCCGGTACAGCGGCGTTTCGGCTCCTACCCAGGAGCGAAAAATGCTTCCCGATCCGCCGCGCCGACTTTCTCAACAGGCTGCTAGCACCCCTGTGCGATCAGGGTTTGAGTCCGTGGTGCACCACGAGTTCTTTGCAAAGGCGACGCATGAGCGTCTTGAGCACCGGGAGGTCGTGTTGTTCGTTGCCAAAGCGACGCCAGAACGGCTTGGCCAAGTTGGAGGTCAGGGTGATCACAGCGTAGGGCAGCCACGTCTCACCATCGAGGGCAGGCACCGCCAGGATGGACCGCCAGTCCCGCATGTTGAAGGCCCGGTCCCACTCCCGCACCTGCTTGGGGCTGAAGTTGTAGTTGATGCTCGGATGGTTGTCGCAGGCGTCGTTGCTGTTCCCGTAGTGGAAGGAGATGCCGGCCACCCCCTGCACGGAGCGCTCGGGACTGAGCCTGAGCGCCCGGGTTCGAGCGTGTTTTCGGGCCTCGTCGCCAGTCCGCTCGCTCCGCGAGGTCGCCACCAGCTCCAACACCTGCCGGTCATCGTCGAGCTCAGGCAAGAACAGACTGGTGGTGATGACCTCGCCGGGTTCCAGCCCGAAGTAGGTGCGCACGTGATCGACCAGCGTCTTGAGCGAACGGTTTGCGCGTCGCTGCCACGCGTCGGTAAAGCGCAGCTGCGCCAGATGCTTGTCGACCCACGCCCGACACTCGTCGAACCAGGGCAACGAATCCCCTGTCCACCCCCACTGCACTTGACGCAGCAGGTGCGGGATGTAGCCAAAGTTCGGCAACCACAGCGGGTTTACGTTCCAGGTGCCCGTCCAGTACTGGTTGATCTGGTCGTCGGCCGCTTCGTTGCCCCCGACCATCACCGTATAGATCGCGTTGTCGCCGTCGCGCAGCGGCGTCATCCGGCGTCGGTCGAGAAGCCGGCGCAGGTTGGGATCGGCCAGACTCATGCCCAGCACCAGCACCGGGGCGTTTCCCATCAGTAGCTTGTTGAGATCCGTGTTGGGCTTGGCGCGCTTGTCCGCGAACAAGCCCAGGTAGCTGGTCTCGGTCAGTACGAGCGTGCCCCCGACCGCACCGCGCTCATCCAGCCATCCGTGGAGGTGATGCACCCGCGGTCGGGCATTGGATCGGCTGCGTGCACTGAGCGGATAACGATGCTTGGCCCACTGCTCGGCCGCGCCCTTCAGCTCGGCGATGGCTCGCTCCAAGATGGGATCGTAGTTGGTCGTGAACAGCAGGTCGCGGGAGTCAACCTGATGGGCCATCGCGGCGAGCTGGCGCTGCGTACTTCTGAGCGGAAGCTTCTCGATCGGCCGCGGGTAGAGCTGCCGCGCGAGCTGACGCTTGAACTCCGTATCCCCGAGCCGACGCCACGCGAAATCGGCCGCCGCGTCGCGACCGATCCGGCGATAGACCTCCTGCGTGAGGGTCTCGATCGCCTCGTCCCCGACCAACGAGCGGACGTAGGACGCCCCCTCTCCGCTCTCGCAGCGGCCGCGCAGATCCGACTCGATCACCGCCCGCAGCAGCCCCAGGTTGAGCGCGTCCCACCCGGGCAGGCCCGAAGCCATCGAGACGCCTGCGCCCACCAGGATGCGCAGCGTGCCGGCGTCGTAACAGCCGTGCAGGTCCTCGATCAGCTCTCGGCGCGCGTCGACCACAGGCCCGCATCGTACCCACCCGCAGCTCGCGCGCGCCAAGTTTGACGGTTTCGCCCCTGAACGAAGGCCCAGCCGGCTATTCGCAGCCGAGCTCGTCCATCGAGCGTTCGATGCGGGTCCGGTAGCGGGTCTGCTCGAAGCGCTCGAGGTGCCTGCGCCAGTGGGTACACGCGGAGGCCTTGTCGCGGATCCTTCGCTGGAGCAGACGTCCCAACTCGTGGCTGAGCACGTCGGCGGTTCGCGTCGGCCACCGACGCTTCAACGCGGTGCGAAGTGTTTCGGCGGCCTCCGCATATCTCCCCGCACGCCGGAGCCGCTCGGCAGCTTCGATCACCGGGCCCGCGTCGTGCTCCATCCTCCGTACATGCCAACGACAGTGCATCCCCACGCCGAACAACCCCTGTTAGACAGCCGCGGGGTCCGCGGAGGGCGCGTGCTGACCGCCAAACGAAAAAATCGAAATTTCTCGTGATCCGAAGCAGGCCGGGCGCCTCCAACCCTGGGTGAGGCATTGGCTTTGGATCACGGTTGCTCTGGCCACCGGCTGTTTCAGTGAACCGAACGAGTCCGGTGCGTCGGACGATACGGATCCGTCGACGGACGGTGACGAAGGCGCCGGACCCACGACGATGGGCACAACCGCGTCCAGCGGCAGCACCAGCGAGGTCGGATCGACGGACGCCACCGAGGGCGCGGATGCATCGTCGCAGACCACCGACGACCCGGGCTCATCCAGCGACACCACGGCGCCCGGCTCCGAGTGCGGCAACGCGGTGGTCGAGGGCAACGAGCATTGCGATGGCCAGGATCCACCGGGTTCCGCGTGCTTGGACGACTGCACGATCACCTGCCTGGACTCCTTCCGAGACTGCGACGAGATCCCGTCGGGCGGCTGCGAAATCGACACCGCGATCGACAGCAACAACTGCGGCGGGTGTGGCCACATCTGCGCCAGCGGCGTGTGCCAGGACTCGATGTGCGCACCTGCAGCGATCGCCGAGGGCATCGGGTCCGGCCCCACACGGATCGCCCGCGCCGGGGATGCGTTCGTCTTCGACGAGTCGGGCTTTGGCAGAATCCTGCGCTGGGACCTCGGCGCCGAGGGTGTGCAGGTTCTGGTCTCCGGTGACCTCACCGGCGGGTTCCAACGCTTTGCCGTCGCGGACGGTTCGGTGTTTTGGCTCGACTACAACGACGGCTCAGCCCGGCAAGTACCGCTTGAGGGCGGGGCGGTTGAGTTCATGTTCGCGATCGAGCAGGCGGGCTCCCCCTTCGCGTCCCTTGACCACCTCTACTATCCAACGACAACAGTCTCGAACGCTGTACAGGTCTCCACGCTGCTTCAGGCGACCCACGCGAGTCCGGCGACGACCGTGGAGATTGCGGGAGGTGTCCCGGGGGTCATGTGCCAGGTGGTGCAGGCCGCGGGGCGGATCGTCTGGACCGGCACGAACTTCGAGAGTCCGGTGCAGTCCATCCTCGAGGACGGAGGCGACCCCCAGTCCCATTCGGTGCTCGCCAACGACGCCTGCAATCGGCCCGTATTCGGCGTCGGAAGCTCCATCGTTGTGTACGGCCGCGCGACCGAGGGTGGCCCATTCGGACTGATTCGACACAACCTCGCCACCGACGTCTCGACGATGCTCATCCAAGAAGTCCCCTCTGGAACTCTAGGAGACTACTTCGTGTCAGAGCACGGGATCATCGTGGACCTCGACGGCGAGGTGCGAGCCTACGACCTTATGGGCAACGACCCCGTCGTGCTCGCGGAGCTCCCGGCAGAAGCTCTGAACTCGACGGGGCGCTACATCGATGACCAGGTCGTGATGTGGACCGAGATCGAGGGCAACACCTGGACACTCTTCGTCAACGAGCGGCCATGAGCCACGCGACGCGGTTCGCGAGCGACCCACAGGCCTCCCTCGCAAACCGCGAACGGGCGGGACCAGGCCGCCTTCGGCCGCCTTAGGCCACCTTCGAGACCTTGGCGTCGCCGTCGGATGGCCAGTCTTTGTACGGGTACGTGAAGTCCCCATCGACGGCAAACCGCAGCAGCGCATAGCCATAGTCGCGGAACGACCGCGGCTTCTCGCCGCCGAGCGCTTCGACGATGTGGCTGTTGTCGAAGACCGTGTTGTAGGTGAGATAGGGAAGGAACACCTTCATCAGCGAAGCCGCCGGTGCTACGCCCCACTTGCGCGGGGTGGACATCAGCGCCTCCACAGCGCCCCCGAACGTGCCCTTGAGCTTGGGTGCGAACACCATCTTGGGCCTGTGGCCGCCGTCGCGCAGTGCCTGCACGATTTCCGCATAGGTGAGCGAATCCTCGCCCGAGCTCATGTGGAACGCCTCGTGCTTGGGCTTGTCATCCATGTGCACCTTCACGATGCCTTTGGCGACGTAGTCTGCCGGCACGATGTCGGCACGCCACTCGGGCTTGAACGGAAGCACCCGCATGTACGCCAGCCCCGCAAATGCACGGACCATGTCGAACTGCGTGGTCTCAGGGAATCGGCTGTCGCCCAGCACGATCGCCGGGCGGAAGATCGACTTCTGCACGTCCGGCAGCAGCTCGTGGACCATGTGCTCGCAGAACTTCTTCGTGCGCGCGTACGGGTCGTAGTCGCTGCGGTCCCAGTCGATGCAGTTGTCCTCGTAAACCGTCTCGTTCTTACGCTGCCCTGCGACGGCCGCCGTGCTGACATCACTGAACCGGCGCAGGCCGTTGGTCGCAGCCATCGCCTGTGCGAGCTTGATGACCGACAGCGTGCCGCGAAGGTTGACGTTGAAGCAGGTCTTGTCGGACTTGCGGTTGAGCGAGGCAGCCACGTGCAGCACGGAGCTTGCGGTGCTCACCAGCTTCTTCTTGGCATCGGCATCCAGCCCCAGCTCCGGGCTGGTGAGGTCGCCGAGGTAGATATCCAGACGAGGCAAAAACGACACGAACTCATCGAAGTTCATGTGCATCTGCAGCGACTTCCACAACCGCTTGCGGGCGTCGTCTGGGTCCTTGGCCCGCACCAGCACCGCGAGGCGTTCGTTGGGATGATGCCGCAGGATGAGATCAGCGACGTAGGAACCGATGTACCCAGTCGAGCCGGTAAGAAAGGTCGTAGACATGGTTCAGCGCGCCTCGTGGGGATTGGAGACTGCGGCAGCGCCCTCTTCGAGGATCACGAAGGGCACCGTTGGCGTGTAAGTCTCGGTCTCTTTGTTCTCGTACTGCTTGGGGAAGCACCAGCGGCGCAGTCCCGGCATGTGGCATTCCAGCCAGTACTTCCGCCAGTCGATCTCTTCGGGGGTGAACCGGAACTCCGGCTCCACCACCTCATGCTTCTCGAGCGCTCGCGCCTTGAAGACCATGTAGTGGTCGTAGGTGAAGGGCATGAACAACTCGAGCACTTCCTCGATCTGCCGAAGCTTGCGCTGCGCCTTGTCGGCCGTCTTGGCCAGGTCCTCCGCCCCATCCTTCCACTCGCTGGGGATCTTCTCCGGACGGCCGTGCCGCAGATAGCGACTGATCTGAAAGACCACCTCACGGATGTTGCTGACGTTGAGCACGTGCTCGGGATCCGAAGCGACCGCGTCCCAGCGGGACAGGAGCAGCTTCTCAAGTCGGTTGACGCCGGTCTTGCGCAGGTGCTGCCGGTTTCCCAACGCCGACAGCTCGGTGAGCCGGTCGATGCTGAGCGCGACGCGATCCGAGGACCCGGTCTGATAGACCTCTTCGTGCTCACCCCGCATCACAGCCGCGCCCGCGATGAAGATCCCGTTGACGACAAGATCCACCGGGATGATGTCGAGCGGGTTGCCGGGCTTGGCGGGAATGTGTCGCAGCCAAGTGCTGGCCAGGTAGATGAGCGGACCCGAGGTGTTGAAGCCCTCGTTCCAGCCGGGGAACGGGAAGGTGAGTGCGCTCTCAACGATCGCCGGCCGCAGCGCGGTGTGCCGCAGGTTCGGATACCGAGACTTGGTCAGCATCTCGGCCAGCGCCTTGGTGTACGTGTACGTGTTGGGCCATCCGAGTTCCTTGGCTCGGTTGGTGCCCGCCTGCGACATCACCTCGCGCAGGCGCTTGGCCTTGAGCCGACCCACCGTGCCCGAAACCCGCGACGGCGTGGGCTCATAGCCCCGCTTTTCGACGCGAGCGACCACCTCATCGGTCAACGCGCGGACGGTCTCCTCTGACTCGTTCTCCGCCTCGGTCTCCGCGATGATTTCCTGAAGGCGCTGGTACTCGGCCTCGGCGTCCAGCGGCTGCCCGTTGGGCGTTGTGGTCGCGATGGTCTCCTCGATGACACCGTCGACGGTTCCCGCGACGTAGCAGGTCGAGACGTGAATCATCGCGGCGTTTTTGCACGAAGCGGCGAAGTCCGCGACGTGCATCGAGCCATCGAGGTTGGACGACACCGCGACGCGGACGTCGGGGTTGAAGTCGACCAACCCAGCGCAGTTGACGATAAGGTCGACCTTGTCACGAAGACGCTCCAGGATACTGTCCTCGATGGACATGTTGGGCGAGTCGAGGGTCCCCTGGATCACCTCGACGCGGTCGGCGATGAACTTGCTCAGCCCTGCGCCGTGCCGCTCGTGGAGCGGGCGGAACGCGGGGTTCTCGTTGACGATCTTGAGCCAACGGTCATTGACGCTCCGCCCTTTGCCGCGCATCAGCAGGTAGATGCGGCCGATATCGGGGATGCGCGTCAGCGCCATCACCAACCACACCTTGCCGACGAAGCCGGTGCCACCGGTCAGCAAGATGTGCTTGCCGGCGTACTCGCTCTTCACCGAGATCCTGCTCATGCCGTGTATTCCATGATGGGCCAGTCCGCCTCTTTGGCGGCCTTGCGCAGGGTGAAGTCCGGATTGACCGCGCACGGATGACCCACCGCGGAGAGCAGCAGCAAGTCTGGACCATGGCCCGCGAACGCTACGGAGCGGTCCAAGTCGATCTCGTGTTTGCGTGCGTACTCCTTGAGCCACGTGCCGCCGTCGTAGCCTCCGACGATGGGCTCCAGCAGGGTGCCGGTGGCCTTGTGATTCTTGTACTCGAGCCGGTTGCAGACCAACTCATCCACGTGGCGCAGGTGCGGAAGCAGGCCTTCCATGATCTCCGAGATGCCCTCGGAGATCACGACGATGCGGTGACCGGCCTTCTTGGCGTCCTTGATCAGCTCCAAACCCGAGTCGAGGATCTTCTCCTTGAGAATGTCCTCGACGTACTCCTCCGCCAGGATGGCGACGCGGTCGTCGGTGATGTCGCGGTAGCTCAGATGCGCCACGCGGTTGCCCAGCGTTCGGTCGTTCTGCCCTAGCACCCCGAAAATCGGGGCCGCGAGGGCGGCCTGACCGAAGCGAAAGAGCCGCTCACGCATGCCGGCGCGTTGAGAGGCCATGTAGGCGGCCGCTTGGAGGACTCCGCTCTTGATGAGGGTGCCTTCGGCCCGAAAGAAAGCCGCGGTATTGGACTCGCTCATGTGCTCGTTCCTTGGCTTGGACCCGCGTTTCACGCGTTCCAATGCAGACGGATGGCGCAGTCTACATGTCCCGCACTGGGTGTCACCCCCCTGCGCGGCCACGCCGAAATGCGCTTCCGCAGGGGCGCGCAGGCGGTTGCGCACGTGGCCTGGAAATGACTGAGATCCTTAGCGTTCGCTCGATCGACGCGGCGCGGCGACAGGCTTGATCACCGACTCAGCTTCAGCCGGCGCAACACACCGTGCGTGGACCCACTTCGGTGAGCTCGCCCGCGGCGTTCTCGATGCCGCGATCCGACGAGCAGTCGGCCGCTGGAATGTCGACGTCGATGCTCCCGATCTCTTCGATCAAGACGATGCTGCTCTTGTCCTGGAACGGCTGGCACGGATCTTCGTCCTGATACAGGTACGGGACCTCCATCGGCTCGCCCGAGCAGTCTCCCGACTCATAGACCGCCACGTTGGCTTCACCGCAGAAGAATGCGCTCTCAGCGTCACCGCATCCGCAGCTGTCGCAGGACAAGTCGTCGCCGGTGACCGACGTATGCAGCAGCGAGCGATCCCCGTACTCAGGCGGGCACGGGTGGTCTCCGGGGCGAGAGATGCAAGCCGGACCCAGCAGGCAGACACCACCATCGCACGGCTCAGCATTCGCGGCGCATCCTACGAACCGCTCTCGAAACGCCGGCTCTCCTGCAGCGGGGGCGACGCAGGACTCTCCCGGTGTGGTCGAGATGTTGAGAGACATCACGAACTGACCCGACAGTCCGCTTGAGAATGGTGCGCACCCAACCTGGTCCGTAGAAGACTCGCAGAATCCGTTGGCGCCGTATCCCAGCGCAACGTCGCACCCGATCTCGCCCCCGCACGTCGAGCAGTCGCAGGGAGCCTCCGGATCCGTGCCCGCGCGCCACAGCACGTCTGTCCTCATAGGACATGCGGGTTCCTCCCCTGGGCTCGATCCCATCAACAGAGTAAAGGGCCCTTCCCACTCGGGCGGCCCCGATGGAAAGCACTCGTCCTTCCCGGGACAGACGGGGGGCTCCCCGCTGCTACTGCTGCTCCCGTCACCCGAACTGCTGGAGCTCTCGCCCCGCGTCGAGGACGAACTCGACTCGCTCTCGATACCGGTGGAGGTAGAGGTGGATTCGGAGGACGTCGAGGACCCCTCCGACCCGGCCACGCCCGAGGAGCTCGAGCCATCACCGCTGGTGCCGCTGTCCGAAACCTCAGGGGGTGAAGCAAAACAGCCAGCCATCCCCGCGCATAGCCACAAGCACTGCTGCCACCGCATGCTTGAAGTATCGCACAGGCCGCAACGCGAGAAGCCCCCTGCACTCGCCTTCACGTGAAGGGGGCAGAGGGCTTCGTTGAAGCGGCGGGCGAGTGCTACCGACGCGACATGAAGATGCGCAGGATGTACCAGAACAGCAGCGCGACGGCCGAGAACAACGCAAGCGATGCTGCGACGTGCTGGTTGATCCGGTAGTGATGCAGGACGTTGCCGGTGTAGTAGAGGATGTAGCCGCAGGCCATGACGACCATCGCGATGCTGAAGAGGATCCCCAAGTTGAATCCGAACAGAATCGACGCGACGATCAGCCCCATCGCGCCCACGGCGACTACGGACAGAGCGCCGCGCATGAAGGAGAAGTCCTTCTTGGTGATGAACACGTAGCCGGTGAGGCCGGCGAACATCGCCAAGGTGACGCCGCCTGCGGTCATGATGCCCTCGGCACCGATCAGCTGGCGCGCCATGATGATCATCGGAAGGAAGATCACCGCTTCGGCCACCGTGTAGAGCGTCAGCCCGGCGTACTGCATCGTCGGAGACGAGCTTCCGCGTGCCCAGCGATCGGCGAGGAAGCTGACGCCGACAAATGCGGCCATGACGGCGAGCCAGGAGTACTCGCTGACCATCAGCAGGTTGAACACCATCTCGTCGATGCCCGGGATCATCTGGAACCCAGCGGAGAGCGCGATGAACACCGCGATCGCGCCGGCCAAGTGCAGATAGGTGCGCTCGATGAATTTCGACCGCGCCTCGACCGAGGCCTCGGAGGCGATCATGTTGCTCTGATCGGCACCGCTGTAGGCGGAGCCGCCCGGCGTCGGGCCCGGCATCTGCATGCCCGGATGCATGCCGCCAAACTGCTGAGGCTGGTGAGCCTGCTGTGGATGGTGAGGCTGCTGCTGCTGAGGCGCGTGACCCCAAGCCGGCTGCTGTTGCTGCGGCTGCTGCCCCCAACCCTGCTGTGGCTGCTGACCTCCGTACGGATTCTGTTCGTTCATCGTCGAGCTTCCTCGGCCGCAAGCTTACCCCTCTACGCAAGCTGCTGCAGAGCCGATCCGAGGATCGCGGACAGGGGCCAACAAAAGAGCCCCCGCGGTCGCGTTGCCCTAGGTGGTGGCGGGACGCGGCGGCCGCGGGGGCGGTGGCTTGCTTTGGCTCTGGTCGACGTTCTGATGCGTCGGAGACGATGGTTACAGCGCCCGAGCGACCCCTGAGGAGGACTTGAGGGGCGACGACTGGCGCCCGGGCCTTGCACTCCGGATAGTCGCGGCGAACCGAGAACGGATGCATGGTCCCTCCGCTTTTTTTTCGCTCAGCGAGGTGTGTCCAAGAACGACAACACGGCGTCCACGAATCGCGGCGCCGGCGTCTCCAGATGCGCAGCGTGATCGCCTCCGGCGAGGGTGACCCAGGCTTTGTCCTCGGTTCCCAGTCGCGCGAACAACTTAGCGAGATTCGGCACCGGCGCGTAGGGGTCCTTGGCGCCGTGCAGCACGAGCGTGGGCAGCGTGACCTTGCCGGGATCGAGCGCGTTCCACTCGTCGCTGCCTCGCCAGTCCGAGCGCACGGGATCGGCGGCGAGCGACTGCTCGACAAAGGCCTCGATCGCGACTGCGGAGATCGTTCCCGGAGTGATGAAGTCCGACGCGGCGGCTTGCGCCGTGGTGGCGAGTGCCGGCGGTGGGCCTTCATCGCGTTCGGCTTTGTAGCGGCGGTCAGGATCGCGCGGATAGCCGTACAGAACCAGCGCTGAGATCAGCTCGGGCCGGCGCTGCGCCGCGAGCTGCGAGACCAACGATCCCAAGGACCACCCCAAAACAGCGGGGGCTTGATCGCCATGACGCGCCCGAACCCACTCCAGAACCGCGATCAGATCCGCGCTCGCACGATCCGGAGTGTTCCAGCCGGTCGCATCCCGCGGGGTCTCCCCGTAGCCACGAAGGTCTGGCGCATACGCGGCGATACCCGCCTCCGCGAAGGCCTCCATCGTTGAGGGGCCCTCGCCGGGGACCTGAAGATCGAAGTCCGGGCGCGCGCTCCAGGTCCGGCCGTGTAGGAGCACGATCGCGCCTCGAGGCTCCGCCGGAGCCCGCGCCCACACTGCGATCGCGTGCCCGTCGTCGGCGAGAACCTCATGCTGCACGCGCTCAGCCGCCGCACGCGGCGGTTCCGGAGCCTGGACCGAAGGCATGGGCTCGGGCTCGGAGACCGCCACCACCACCGCGGGAGCAGGCGCTTGAGGGCAGCTGGGCGCTGGATCTGTGGCGCACGCGAGGTGCAAAAACGAGAGTCCAAGGAGGAGCCGACGCGTCACGAGGGCCGACCATACCGGCTGCGCGAAGGACTGCCCAGCTTGCGCTGGGACCCTCGCATCGAATAACAATGCAACATGTCTTGGGATTCTGAGCACGGGCGACGCACCTTCTTGACGGTCAGCGCTGCGGGCTTCGCCGCGCTGCTGGTCGCGTGCGGCGAAGATTCCATCACCGGAAGCGGAACCGACGGTGGGTCCAGCTCGAGCGGAACCTCGGGCAACACCACGGACGCCGAGAGCTCGACAACGGCTGTCGATCCCACCCTCCAGACGGGCAGCGCGACCACCGATCCCGACGGGTCCGGAGACACGACACAGGGCCTGGACGACAGCTCCAGCAGCACCGACACCGACGACCCGCCGCCCAGCTGCGAAGATCCTGAGTTCATCGACTGGGAGCCCGGCGACGTGGCGCTCGACGAGACCGTGTTCCCGCTCGCCGTCATGGCGGGCGAGATGCGACCAGAGTCGGCAATGTTCACCGTCTACGTTCCGGACGGCGCGCCCAAGACGTTCCGAGTCTGGACGCCTGGCGAGCGCGCGGGGCAGGTCTCGCTCGTCCACGAGCGCACGGTCGAGCCCAACGCCGACGGCTTCGTGAAGTTCACCGTCGAGGGCCTGTGCCCCGGGGTCTGGTACGACTACGGATACTTCGTCGGCGAGGATGGAGACTTCTCCGCCCGCAGCCGCATCGGACACGTGCGAACCGCCATCGAGCAGGACGCCCTCGAACCCCTGGTCATGGCCCTGGTCTCCTGCTGCGGGTCGGCGCTCGACTGGCCTTCGGTGGGCCGCACCAACGAGGAGTATTTCGACCTCATCCTGCACCTTGGGGACATGGCCTACAACGACGGCATGGAGACGCTGGCCGAGTTCCGAGCCAACTGGCGAGACTGGATGTCCACGCCGGACTACCGCAATCTGTTCTCCAACGCTGGAGTCTTTGCGACGTGGGACGACCACGAGATCGATGACAACTCGAACTTCGATCGCGAAACCATGGACCCCGCCGAGCTCATCCGGCGCCAGAACGGGATGGACTCGTTCTTCGAACTCGTGCCGATCGACGAGGAAGGCCCCGACTATCAACTCTGGCGATCTTTTCGCTGGGGGCTCACCGCCGAGATCATCGTGCTCGACTGTCGGTACGAGCGACGCCCTTCGCAAGGCCTGTACATGAGCGAAGCGCAGATGCTGTTCCTCGAGGACCGGCTGCTCAACAGCCCGTGTCGGCTGAAGATCGTGATGAACTCGGTGCCCATCACGAACATGCCTTTTCAGTGGGACATCGCCGCGAACGACCGCTGGGACGGGTATGCGATCTCACGCAACCGCGTCCGCGACTTCATCAACGACAACGACATCGACAACGTCTTGTTTGTGTCCGGAGACTTCCACTGCTCCTTCCTCTCGCGGCTGGAGCCCAGCGGCATCGATACGTTCTCGCAGCTACGCGAGATCGCGTGCGCGAGCGGCAACAACAACCCGATCCCCAACGGACTGCTGGGCTGGAACCCGCCGCACTTCGACTACGGCATCAACCAGCCGCGTGGCTGCATCGTCGAGTTCGACCCTGATGACATGATGGTGACCGTCCGCTTCATCCACCCGGACTCGGGAAACGACGCGTACTTCGTCTCGTTCCCCATCGGCGGATAGAGCGTGAACCCACACCAAGAGGCCGAGCCCCCCGGTGGGACTCGGCCTCTTGGAGTATTCCTCGGGCTGTTAGGCTGCGGAGGACTCGAGCGTGCGCCGCAGATTCTCGAGCGCGCGCTGCTGTAGCTGCCGGATCCGCTCTCGCGAGAGGTCGTACTGGTGGCCGATCTCCGTCAGCGTCCGCGGCGTGACGCCGTCGAGGCCGAACCGTTGCCGCAAAATGTCCTGTTCGATGCTTGCGAGCGAAAGGAGTTTTCCGCGGAGCTTCTCGGCGTCGTTCACATCGCCGACGATCTCTTCCATCGGTCGCTGATCGTCGTCGATCAGGGTCTCGAGCACGGTACGGGCATCGTCATCGCCGCCTGCAGGGGCGTCGAGGCTGATGTGCCGCTGTCGCATGGCGTCGATCGTGAGTTCGACCTTGTCGACGGGCAGTTCCACGTCGGCGGCGATTTCGGCTGCGGTGGGTTCGCGCTCAAGCGACTGACGCAAGCTGATTCGAGCGCGATTGACCTTGGCCGCAGTGGCTTGAAGGTGGGCGGGCAGACGAATGGTGCGACCGCGGTTGACGGCGGCGCGACGGATCGCGTGCTTGATCCACCAGCTTGCGTAGGTGGAGAACCGAAAGCCGCGGGTCGGATCAAAGCGATCGATCGCCTTCATCAGGCCGAGATTTCCTTCCTGCACCCGGTCGTGAAGCGGCAAGAGGTTTTGTTGGAAACGACTGGCGAGGCGCACGACGAGCCGCAAGTTGGCGCGCGCGAAGCGGTTGCGCGCGTTCCGGAGGCCGGCCGCAGCGCGACGCACGCGCGAGTGGTAGTCCCCGAAGGGTCGGCTGCCTTTGCGGGGCGGCTTTACGGCCAGGACGGTCTCGCGGTTGGCCTCGCTGGCGAAGGTGTCCAAATCGGCGGCGACACGATCGGCACCGATGCACTCGGAGTCGACCATCGCGAGCTTGGCGGACACCTCGTCCAGCAGTCGCTCGTACTGCTCGGCGGGAGCCTTGCGGTTGCTGTCACGGACACCCCGAGCGGCCGCGGCCAGCTCGCCAAACTCGGTCTCGAGGTTGACGGACTTGTCGAGGGTCTCTCGGATCACGTCCAGCACAGCTGCGGTGTAGGGGGCATACGAGAGCACCTGTCGGTGGTAGTGGCGACGCAGCGCCATGAGCTCGGCTCCCAGCCTTGCTTCGTCAGCCTTGGTCATCACGGGATGACGGCCCACGTCACGCATATAGGCGGAGAACGCGGGATTGGTTTCAGAGGCGGGTTTCTTGGACGTAGACATCGCAACTCCTTCGGTCGGCCGCCTGTGGCGGACGTTGCGCAGAGAAAAGCCGTGTGGCTGTGGCCAGGTTGGCGACAGGGGGGAGAGAGGGGGGACTGGGGTTAGAACTCCCTCCACAGCCGATTCATTTCGGGTGTGGGGGTAAACGGCCCGTAAGCACGGACGGGTCTTTCGGAACTGCCGGGCGCCGAGGCACAGCCTGCGCACGTCAGTAGACTCCGCAAGTGCGCGGTTGGTTACGAACCTTGTCCCGACCCCGGGCTTAGCCTGCCGAGTCGGGCAGGAACGCCGCCGATTCGGGCGAGAAGAACGTCTGGTCTTGTAGCCCCTGCGGCCACACGGGATCGGGCTCCGTGTCGTGGAACGCGCGTAGGTCGATCCGCAGAAAGTCTCCTTCAAAGTCGATCACATCGACGAACCGCTCTCCGAGCCGCACCTCGTCGATCGTGTAGACCTTTCGCGCGTGCACGGTGTCCGAGAAGGTGTCGTCGATCCCGGTCATCGTAACGACCACGATCGAGCGCTGCTCGGCGAGCTCCGTCAACGACATCCGAAACAGCGGGCTGGTCTCGTCGATGACGTGCATCACGGTCCAGCTCAGCGAGAAGATCGGCGAGTTGTTGCGAACCAGAGCCAGGTCCACCATCCGGCGCATCGTGACGTCCTCCGTGGTCGTCTCTTTGAGCAGGATCGAGAGCCGAAGCTCGGCCTCGACCACCTCGTTTCCTCGCGCGTTCGCAACCCGGAGCATGAGGCAAGGCTTCTGATTTCGGACGTTGATCAGGACCTTGTCGCTGAACATCACGCCCGCCCGCGTCCGGGCGAACTTGGTGAAGATGATCCCGGTCCCGACCGCCACGCCAAGGATGCCGACCAAGGACTCGATGGTCACCAGGACGTCGGCGTACCTCGAGGCAGGGGAGAGGGCGCCGTACCCGATGGTCGAGAGCGTCTGCACGGAGAAGAAGAAGGCGTCGGCGAACGAGAGACGGCCCTCGATATCGACCGCCATCGGGTCGAACCAATACAGCGTCGCAAACAGCAGGTTCGCCGCGACGTAGACGGCGGCAAACATCGAAACGAGCCAGCTCCAAGAGCCGCGCATCAGCTCGAAGTAGAGGTCGTGGAGCGGCCGGTGGGAATGGCCGATGCGGATCGCGTCCGCAGGACCCCGGTATCGGCGCACGGGCTGCATTCCCGCTTTTCGCGGATTCGCGCTGGAGGCCCAAGAAACCCGCAGTCCTGGGGAAAACTTGCGTCCAGCCCCATCCGACACCCAGTGTGGGCGGATGCGACACGTGACGTGGTTGGTGTTGGGGCTGCTCGCGTGCGGCCGCTCGCCGGATGTGGAAGCCCCCGAGGCGCCGGATTCGGTGGCTGCGACGCCGCGCAGCGGACCGCCGCCTACAAGCCCACCACCCGAGCCCGCAGAGACTGCGCCCGAGCCCGAACCGGAGGGCGTTCCTGGAGGCGGTCCCGACCCCCGAGAGCTTGACGGCAGCGCGTCAGCCTCGGTCGGGAGCCCGACGCAGGGGCAGCTCACCGCAAGCGTGCCGCTGCCCACATCAGGACCTGGGTTTGTGTTCAACCCGCGCAAAGATCCCTCGCGCCGGTATGGCACCTGGGAACTGGTGCGCGCGATCATGGACGCCAGCGCGGTCGCCGACCAGACGCATCCAGGCAACACCCTGGTGGTCGGAGATCTATCCCTGGCAGCGGGAGGAGACATCAACGGACACGCGTCTCATCGCTCCGGCCGAGATGTGGATGTGATGTTCTACTTACAGAACCCGGACGGCACGCCGTTCGACGCCAAGGCGATCCCGATCGAGCCAGACGGCACGGGTGTCGACTACCAGGACCTCACGACCGCCGACGACGATGTTCACGTTCGCATCGATGTGACCCGGACGTGGGCATTCCTCGAAGCGCTGGTTTCCGACGATCGCAACCACATCGGTCGCATCTTCGTGGTCGAGCACGTGCGGACGATGTTGCTTGAGGAGGGCGCGCGGGCGGGCGCGGACAAGGCCGTGCTGGAACGGGCAGGCCAGCTGATGTGCCAGCCCAACTTCCCGCACGATGACCACATGCACATCCGCCTGTTCTGCAGCCCAGACGACATCACGGCGGGATGCCTGGAGACCGCGCCCATCTTTCCGTGGCACAAGAAACACCTCAAGAGCGCAGGAGTGTCCGCAAAACTCGCCGGAGCGCGCACGACTCCCGGGCCCAAGCTCACCAGCACCAAAGACGCGGCGCAGAACAAACGTGACGAGGTCGGCGCATTCGACCCGGCGGTCGACGGCTTTCTGGAGCGGCGCAAAGCCTGGGCCAAGAAACCGAAGACAGGTCGGAAGTACTGCCGCTAGAGCGGCGACCAGTTTGATTCCGGGTGCTGAGGTGCGTCTGGGGCCGTTCCTGGGTAGGAGCGTGGCCGAAGTTGTGTCGGGCACACCACGAGCGCCGCGCGACACCGTCAGGTGCGGCCCCAGGCGTGCATCAGCGCGTGGAATCAAACTGATCGCCGCTCTAGCAGCCTGTTGAGAAAGTCGGCGCGGCGGATCGGGAAGCAGTTTTCGCTCCTGGGTAGGAGCCGAAACGCCGCTGTACCGGGTGTACTGCAAGTTTTGGCGACACCGCCAGGAGCGAAAAGGGCGAGCGAGACGTCGTGTCGACTTTCTCAACAGGCTGCTAGCGCCGGCGGATCTCGAAGAACACACCCCGGGCGGCCAGTCGGCGGGCGACAGCATCGAGCGCGGCCTGGCTGGCGTAGGACAGCGAGACAACCCCAACGACGTGAATCTCGGGCGTGCCGACGGCGAGCTCGGCCTCGATGCGACGATTGAGATTCGCGACGTCCCGCAGCTGCACCTCTTGAGGCAGGGTCAGATACGCGGGCGGCATCGGCTCGTGCGCGACTTCAGTCATCACCGGTTTGCATCGGCAGCCAACCGAGGAAACTGAACCCTCACGCGACATGGCGGGAGATACGCATCACAGACGCGAGTTCTGCCGGGGGTTCTGGGCCCCGAGTCCTACATGGGCGTACGAGTGGTTTTTGATCTTCCTCCGTGCGGATCCTGGGGCAGATGTGGTGTCCTATTCAGCGTGGCTGGACGCACGGAGAAACCCCTGGCTCGGGCCGGCGCCCACATCAGCGCCGGACGGCTCGCAGAAGCAGAAGGCGTATACCGCGCCGTCCTCAACATCGACCCCGAGGAGTTCCGCGCCTATCTCGGGTTGGCGGACTGCGCGACCGGGCAGGGCCGGGTGGACGAGGCCGTTGATCTGCTTGCGGAGGGCTCGCGGGGCTACGCCGAGACCGGCTCGATGCGGTCGGCCTTCGCGCTGATGACCAAGGCGCTCGCGATCGCCCCCGCGCGTCTCGACCTTCACATTGACGTTGCCGAGCTGGAAGCCGCAGACGGCCGGGCGCAGATGGCCGTGCTGCGACTTGAGAACCTGGCGCGGACCTACCTTGCGGCAGGCCAGGAAGAAGAGGCAGAGCTGGTCTTGGAGGCTGCGGCCGCGTTCGAAGCCGCGCCGGCCGAGACGGAGCCCGCCGCGTCGCCGTCTGCGGCGTTCGTCAACCCACACACCGGGCACGCCACCCCACCTCCGATTCCACGCATCGCGGCAAGCCCTCCCCCCCGCCTCCGAGCTCCCGGCTGAACACGCTGGCCCAGCCCGCGCACCCGACCCCAACTCCGGTTCACGCGATGCTCCGCCCCTCACCGCTGGTTCCGCGGACCGCCGCGCCTGCCATCGACTCGACGCCGATCGTGGCCCAAAAAGCCAAGCGAGCTGCCCGTGGCGTGGCGAAGAAACTCGCGCCCCAGTGGTGCCCCTCCACCGTCGTCAACCCACCGCCCCCGCGCAGAAAAGCCAAGCCCGTTGCGGCGCCTGCGGCTGAGCCAGTGTCGACGCTCAAGCGAGCGATCGCTCCGGCACCTCGGCCGCGCAAACACGCAAAGCCGATCGCCACCGTGCCGAAGAAGCGCCCGAGCATTGCGCCTGCACCCTCTCCAAAGCGGGGCGGTAAGAAGCTCGACAAGCTCCCCCCACTTCGGCAGGTGGCGAGCCAACTGCGCGCCTCGACGTCTCCGGTTCAAAACACGCTCAGCGAGGAGGACCGCACGGCGATGTGGCACCGGCCTACGCCCACACCGGCGTGAACGCGAGCCGCGTACGCACCGTCGTGCCGGTCCGCGCCGAGCGGACATTGTTTTCGGTGCGGACGATAAACGCTAGGTGAACAGGATCAGCGCTGTGGCGGCGCAGACCGGCTTGCTGGCCCCCTCCGCCTCGAACGACAGCGCGAACCGTCCAAGCTGACCGCCGGCCTTGGGTTCGAGGCTCTCCAGTACGGCGCGCAGCCTCACCTCGGTACCCACGGGCGTCACGGCGGGAAAGCGGAGCTTGTCGAGTCCGTAGTTGATCATCGCGGGCACCCCCTCGACCACGAGGAGGCGCTGAAACAGCAGCACCGGGAGCAGGCTGAGGATCAGATACCCGTGCGCGATCGGGCCACCCCACGGACCTTCGGCGGCGGCTCGCTGCGCATCGACGTGGATCCACTGCTGATCTCCGGTTGCGTCGGCAAACGCCTGAACCTTGGCCGCGTCGACGAGGACCGGAGCGCTCGGCCCGAGCGTCTGGCCGACGATCGCGTGCAGTCCTTCGATGCCCTGAACCCGAAGCGGTGCGGTGTCCGTCATACAAGGAGCGTACCGCAGCGGCTCAGACCCGGACGGTGATCGAGCCTACCGCGCTGCTTCCCCCGATGCTGACCCGGACCAGGCAAAGCCCGCGCGGTGTGCCCATACGCCGGAAGATTCGCATCGCCAGCACGATCTGCTCGCCGGCTTGCTGCACTGCGTGTTGCGGCAGCACATCGATGATGAAGCCACTGCCCATCGACTCGCACTGCAGCTCGCCCCGGTGCAGATGGAGGCCGCGAACCTTCGCCACCGCCATACCGCCACTGCGAATGGTGGCGGTGCCGAACGCCAGCCCCTCGATCACGGGAGCCTCGCTGTCATCCCCGTGGGCAGGCCGGTTGGAGCGACGCTGCGTGGCAGCCAGAGAGAGCGCTCGGTTGATCGAAGGTCGCGGGGCCATCACGGCCGAAGAGGGAGCAAGACGCTGGCCAACCCTGGACAGTAGGGTCGGCCTCCTGAGAACGCGCAGTTACCCGCCCCTGGCGAAATCGCGCCGACACTCCTACACGGTGGGCCCTCGCCGAGAAGGCGCGATTGGGGTGGCGACACTCGGAGCCTGCGACATGTACCCCGCGCCGGCGCACCCAGCCCGATGTCACGCAAGGGACGTGCGAAGCGCGGCCGCAAGCTCGGCGACGCCGAGGACCTCAAGGGCGCCATCGACCTGAGACCGGGCCTGCTCTGCCTCGATCATCGCGGACCCACGCAGGGTCCCCAGCACGAACGCCATGCCTGCATCGCCGTGCTCATCGTACTCGCGGAGCGCGAACGCCCCCGCCTCGGAGGCATCCTGCATGTTGCCCAAGGTGTCCTGAAAAACGGACAGCTGTTTGAGCAGCGGCCTCACATCCGTGCGCAGCGCAGGCCGAAGAAACTCGACCGTGTAGCGTAGACGCTTCCCAAGGATCCGAAGCTGGTGCGCATCGCCGAGCTCGTGCGTGCGCTTGAAGGTGTGAACCCCCGCTTCGAATGCAGTCAGTCGAGACTCGAGCAGCGGGCCGATGTGATCGTTGAGAGGGCCGCACGGATGCGAGACCGCCGAGAACACGCGTTCGGCTCCCTCGGAGAGCGCGGCCCACCGGGTGCTGTCCAGCGCGTCGACCAACTCGCGTCGGGCGCGACCGCGACGGACTTCGAGACGCTCGGCCAACGCGTCCCATCCTGCTTCGGGTTCGGGGCCAAAGCGCGAGCGCCAGGCAGGCAATGCGAGGACAGCGACATCGAGATCTCGAATCGCGCCGAGGCGACGGCCCAGCCAGCGGAAACCGCGACCGAGCAGCTTGCGGTCGGCGTCGACAAACGCTGCCTCAAACACGCGCATCGCCGTACGAAGGCGGCGGGTGGCGACCCTCATCTTGTGAAGGTGCTCGGTGTCCAGTCCGATGCGCGTGCCCGGCTCGTAGTTTTGGATGAGCTGGAGTTGCTGTAGGCACACCGCGCGGGCGGCCTCTGCCATGTCCGTGCTGAGCTCGAACACGGGTGCCGGAGCGCTCCAGTCGTAGGCGGGGAGCTCCAGAATCTCGCGGGCGCGGACGTACTTGCTGCGGCCCGAAGGCGAGAGGTCGAACGACGCGAACGCTGCGGCCAACGTGTGCAGCGCATCCTCGCCACCCTCGACGAGCTCGGCCTCGACCTCGAGAAAACCACCGGCCTCCTCATCCGAAGCTCCGTACACACGCACGGTGTCCACGCAGACTTCGACCCGGCTCTCGCCGACCTTGACGGTGTGGAGCACACGGTCGGTATGCAGCGTGAGCACCGGCCCCGCGGCGTCGTCCAGCGCGACGCCGAGCATCTTGGCGAGCAGCTTGCGAAGCGTGCGACCCGGCTCGCCCTTCTTGGAGACCGGCGCGGTGAACTCGCTGCGGCGCATCACGAGGCCGGACTCGATCGGCACCGGCTTCACGTCGACCTGTCGACCGTCTTTCTTGGCGCGAACCCGAGCCGACAGACCCAGCTTGACCAGCTCGGCCGACGGCGTATCGAGGTACGTGTCGCGCTGCTCGAAAGACTCCGTCTTGACCAGCGTCCCAACGGACACGAGCTGCGTCTGCAGCTGTGCGGCGTCAAAGGAAGGTCCCGCTATCAGCTTGAGCTCGACTTCGTCCACGGTAGCCCGCGCACTGTGGAACTGCCCGCAGCGGATGGCAAGGGGCCAAGCCAGACGAGCTTCGGGAACGCCATCTGCGGCCCCGCAGGGCCGGATCAGCCGCCCACGGCGTAGACGTGAACCTTGCGCTTGCGCGCCCAAGACATGTCGAGGCGCAGGACCTGCGCGAGCGCAAACCCCGGAATGTCACAACCGAGTTCCTGCAGCGTCACGAAACGTACGGCGCGTCGAAGTCGAGCGACCCGGCGTGCGACACGCTCGGTGAACGCGGATGGAAATGCGGTCGAGCAGGTGTACAGGACCGTGGCGCCCGCCAGCGAGGTCCGCAGGATGTCCTGGTTGCGCAGCTCGACCACGCCGGGCCGAAGCACGCCCAGCGCTTGTGCGGCGCGAACCACGGAGACCGCATCGCGGTGGCGCTCCCGTCCGAGTTCGACACCGATCGCCCGCCCCACCTTCGAGCAGAGCGCCGCGGTCAGCACGAGCTTGCCCACGCCGCTGCCCAGGTCGACGAAGGTGTCTGTCGCACGCAAGTTCAGCGCATCGATGAGCTGCACGGAGGCCGCCGGCATGATCTCGCCGTAGGTTGCGCTGCTTCGCGTCCGCTCGATCCGACGCTCTTCGCCAGCGTTGATCGCGAAACCGTCAACGTCGCGGTACAAGCGTCGCAGCGTCGCCGTCACGGCCTTGGGTGGAGCAGACGTCATGGTTCTCCGAGCGCGCACGCGCGGTCGTTTACAACCCGCTGATCCAGCCCCGCAGCAGCTCGATCGCTTCGGGGTCTCGTCGGTCGATTCCCAGCGGCGGCATGTCGCTCACTTCGATGTCATCGGTCTCGCCGGAGAACGCCTGAAACAGGATGCTGTTGGCCGGGTCGCCCGGAACGATGCGAATGCCTGCTGCCATCGCGGAGCTCTCGGTCTCGACTCCGATGATGTTCTGCAGCGCAACGTCCGGGCCGAGGTCGAAGCCGCTGGAGGGACCGTCGGTGCCGTTGTGGCAGTGGACGCATTGGCCTACGAGAAGGCCCAACACGGCGTCCGTCGTGTCGTCCCCGCCATCGAGCTCTCGCGGCTGCGGTACGGGCTGCGCGAATGACCCCTGCAGGTCGAGCATGCTGGGCCCGAGCTGCAGTTCTTCGAAACCCAGGACAAACGATGGCGCGCTCTCATGGCACTCGCGACACTGAAGGCGCGCGGGAATGGTGTGCACCAGCGGGCCATCGTCGGTCTCGACCGTGACCTCGGTTTCGAAGGTGATCTCGAGCTTGCGCGCTGACACGCCCTCGGGATCCCATTGGTAGTCTTCGAAGGCCCGACCACCGTCCTCCTCGACGTGCATCACCCGCGTCTCGACCGGCACGAACACACCATCGCGGGGATACCCAAACGTCTTGAAGAACGCAGTGCCCGGAGGGAACACCCACGCGGCGTCCGAGTTGTCGATCACGGCGCCCGCAGGGAGGACGAAGTGACGGTGTTTCTCGCTGCCGCTGCTCCAAAGTGGCCAGCGCGGCTCGTAGGCAACCGCGGCGTCGGGTACCGATTCGGGATCGCCCGGCTCGCTGTAGATCCCCAGCTCGGCGAAATCTTCGGGCAGCGGCGACAACGGATCGGCCGACCACGAGTCAGGTGGGATTTGTCCTACATCGCTGTCGTCATCCGGCGCGCAGCCCAAGGCCACAACGACCGCTGCGAGTCCCCATCGGTAAGCCATGAGGCGGCAGCGTAGAGCACATCCATCCGCCTCGCCACAGCGCCCTGCGCGGCCCAGCAGCGCGCTAGCGACCGAAATACCGGAACCGGGAACCTCCACGGCGACTGGGCGCACACCCATACCGGATCGCAGGTTGCCGCTCGTGAACGCCAAACTCTCCTCCACCTTGTTCGTCTCCTCCCTCTTGGCGCTGCTCGCAGGTTGCGATGCGCAAGAAACCCAGGGCCGCGAAGTGTCCGCATTCGAAGGTTCGTGCGCCGGCTTCTGCGGCGGCGAGGCCGAGGCGGGCTGCTTCTGCGACGCCGAGTGTGCGGCCAACGGAGACTGCTGCCCCGATGCGGCGCGCGAATGCAGCGTCGTGGCCAACGAGGACGACTGCGACGACCACGAGGACTCCGGCGATGCCGATGCCGATGACTCTGGCGACGCGCCCAACCCCAACGACCTGTGTTTCCTCGGCCCCGACCGCGACAACAGCGTCTGCTTCCCGCTCGCGTTCCCCGGCTCGCCGTCGGGCTACAACTACCCCTCGCCGCTCAACAGCAACTACCGGGCTCCGGTGGCGTACATCGATCTCGACCAGGTCGACGAGAGCACCCAGATCGCACCGAACTTCACGCTGGGTGAATTCGCCAGCCGCGCCAAGGGTCGCTACGCCGTCGTTCAACCCCACGCGATCAAGCGCATCCAAGACATGCGCGACGCCGCTGGAAGCATGCGCATCAACTCCGGCTACCGCTCGCCCACCTACAACGCGGGCGTGGGCGGAGCCTCCCGGTCGCGCCACATGTACGGCGACGCGTTCGACATCAAGCCCTTGTCGACCAGCATCAACTCGCTCGAGTCGGTCTGCAACAACAACGGCGGCAAGCTGGTCGAGTACAACTCGCACGTGCACTGCGACTGGCGCTTCGACCCGCAGGACCAAAAGCTCTTCGGCTCGACCGCGGTCGCTCCGGACAGCCACCCCAACGACTTCGCGATGGCCGAGTTCTCCGCCAGCATCGAGCGACACGACGGTGCACTCACGGCCCCGGCCGAGGGCTTCGACGAAGGCGAGCCCGTACGTCGTTGGACTGCCCTGGACGCCAGCGGCAACATCATCGCCGAGTTCACGGGCGACACGTTCGTCCCGCCAGCCGATGCGTCGGTCGTCGAGGTCGACGTCGGCCGCGTCGTCGAAGTGAGCACCGAGCTCTAGAGTTCCGCTCGCGGCCCCGCATCGTCTCTCCCCACCCTTCCCTGGCGATGCGGGGCCACCCCTTTCGTTCCGAACAAGCCCCTTGGACCTGACGGTTTCCGGGGGCTGTCCGTTTGAGCGGGTCGCGCAACGCACGCGAGACCGGCTGGCCCTCGACTCGCATCGCGCTACACTCTCTGGCTCCGATGCTCGATCTGAAAGCGAAGCTCGCGTCTGCAGGGCTGATCAGCCAAGCGGACATCGACCGCGTCGACGCGAAGAAGAAAAGCAAAGGCAAGGGCCGAAGCGGTCCGGGCAAGGGCGGTCCGGGCAAGGGCGGTCCGAGCAAGGGCGGTCCGAGCAAGGGCGGTCCGGGCAAGTCGCAAGTCCGGCCGCTCAACGTCGCCGCGCTCAAAGATGCCCCGACCGGCGAGTTCTACGATGCGGTGCGGCGTTGGGTCACCCAGGCCAGGCTCGACCGCCAAGGGGGCGTCCCGAGCGAGCGCTGCACGCCGTTCCACTTTCCTGAGATCGCCGGAAAGATCGGCCGACTCACGATCGAGCCCGAGCTTGCCGAGCGCGTACAGGCCGGAGATGCCGCCGTGATCGCGTTCATGAGCAACAGCGGCCTCGCCCACGCCGTGGTCCCAGCCGCCGGAGCCCGCGACATCGCCACCCTCAAAGAGGAGTGGTTGCGGGTCCTGCCCTCGGATCCGCGGGCGGGCAAGATCATCAAGGGCTGATCGGTCTCGATCGACTACACTGGCGCGCACATGGGTGGGCTCATCCTCCTCGCCATCTATATCGGGATGGCCGTCGATGCCTCCAACATCGGCTACGACGGAGACGATGTGCCGGGTTTTGCGCCCGGACCGGTCGGTTGGTTCTTCTTTGCGCTGTTGCTGCCCTTCATCGCAATTCCTGTGTACCTGGTTCGCCGCCCCGTGCTGAAGGCCGCGGCGCAGAGACGTCGTCTGCAGGCGCAAACGTTTGCGGCGCTCCCCGGAGCGGTGCATGGGGCCTATGCCGCCGCCTACGGTCAGAATCCGTACGGTGGCCAGGCGCAGTATCCGGGCCAGGCGCAGTATCCCGGCCAAGCCCAGTATCCCGGCCAAGCGCCCTATCCCGGGCAGCCTCATCCGGGTCCGTACCCCAGCCCGGCTGCTCCAGCGCACGCGCCGTACGCAGCGCAGTCTCCCTACTCGGGCCCCCCTCCACAGTCTCCGTATGGAGGCCCTCCGCAGCAAAACCCGTACGGCGCACCACCTCCGCAGAACCCATACGGCGGCGGCGGTCCGGCGGCGCCGGCCCAACCCGCAGCAGCCCCACCGTCCCATGCCCCCTCAGGACAGACGGCGTCGCGCGGCGGAGCCCCGAGCTCAGAGGCGCCCTCCAGCCAACACGCGAGCTCTTCGGGTTCGATGACGGCCGGTGACCTCGCGGAGGGCATCCGGCAGCTCTCCGACTTGCGCGACCGCGGCCTGCTCACCGAGGGAGAGTTCCAGGCGCGCAAGGCATCACTGCTGAGCAAGGTCTGACGTCGGCGAACTGCGCCTCATCGACGGGGTGGGATGTTGTTGAGTACCGCAGGTGCCAACGGGCGGCTCAAGAGGTCGTCATGCGCGCTCACGGGGCCACGCAAGACGTAGGTCTCCGGGAGCGGGCGTGACCTCGATGCCGTGCCGGGCAGCGAGGCTTCGAATGGCCTGCATCCGAGTGTTCTCACCGCCAAAGGTGTGCTTTGCAGACGTCACGGCGACGCTCAGGATCAGGTTGGGCTCCCGCCACAAGCGAACCTCGACGTGACCGCCTTCAATGTCCACTCGCTCGACCGCTTCATCAATGCAGAGCTGAGCCAGGCTTCGAAAGACTCCCTCGCGAAGGATGGCAGTCTTCACACCGGGCTCACTGCGCACTCGAAACGTCACACGCTCAGGCGCCCACCGCTCCACATGCTCGACGACACTGCGCGCAATCGCGACCACGTCGGTCGTGCCCCGCGGTTCGGGTTCATCGGCGTTCGCGGACTTGATCCGGTTCGCGAGCCCAACGCACCGCCACGCGGCACGCTGGAGCTCTGCGCCTTCCCTGGGTGTGGCCGCCAGAGTCGCCTGGCCCAGCAATCCTGCGAGGGCCTGATCCAAGTCGGAACCGACGGCCGCCGCGATGTCGCGACGATCGACGGAGTCCGGCACGATGCGATGAACGCCGCAGGCCCGCTGCGGCCGGCCGCGTTCGTCCCAAGAGACGATTCGGCCACAGTCCAGCACCCGGCTCCAGCCACCGCCCTTGCGGCGCATGCGAACCTCGACCCGGTAGTGCTCGGCCCGCCCCTCGAGGTAGTCGTCGAGAGCTTGACGGGCAGGCTGAAGATCCTCTTTGTGGACGAGGGTGCCCCACTGGGACAGGGTCGAGGTGATCTCGTCCGCCGCGTAGCCGAGCATCGTGGCGCATGCGGCGTTGTAGACGATGCGTTGCGTCCGCAGATCGTAGTCCCACACGCCGTCTCCGGCATCTCCGAGCAGTTGAACGAATTCCTGGTGCCCCAGGGAGTCGCGGAGTCCGCTCACCGAGTTGTGTCCTCGCGCAGCGACGAAGCCAGCTGCGGCCGCGGCAAGAAGAGACGAGCCGGCCAACAGCGTACTGGACCACCCCGCGAAACCATCCGCGCCCGCGCCCAATCCTGCTCCCGCCAGAACCAACGCGCAGGCACCCAAGCCGATGCAAGAACCGACGACCGTCGAGCGTTGGCGGGGCACTGCCACCTGGGTCAAAGTCTGCTCCATCTACACTCGACCCTATCAGCAGCCGCAATTTGAACCTACTTCTCCTCGCGACTGTCCCGCATCGGAACCGCCGAGCGTCGCAATGTGGCGGATTCGCCCTTTCAGATGCGCGGGAGTGTCCGTTCGACGGGACAGCGTCGTCGAACGGTCTGCTTCTTCAGGCCAGTCATCCCGGAGAGGTCCACTGACCCACGCTCAGGCCGATGTCGACTTCACAGGTCTTGAACACTCCAGCCTCCGCGTCGCCGGTGTCGTTCCAGAGCGGTGCGATCGAGACGCCGCCCGCGTCCGGGCAACCGGGGGTGTAGCTGCCGGTGAGTTCGCTGGAGTCCAGCGCGCCCACACTCGTGAACGCCTCGAGGAAGCCCCCGTAGTTGCGGCGCACGTAGGTGTGTTGACCTTCGTCGAAGGCCCCGTCTTCGCTCTGCCATTCCAGCACCGCTTCGAGGTCGAGCGCCTCTTGGCCCGGGCTTGGAATGCGGCAGACGATGTAGAGGTCGGCGGGAAAGGTCACCCGCACGGTCATCGTGGTGTCGGCCAGCGACTCGGGATACAGCGGACCCGCGTTCTCGTAGTCGAGCGGGCCAGTGCGCTCCCATGGGGAGAGATTGGTGAGCACCCACTCGGCGGTGAAATCGTCGAACGGACCACAGGGGGCGTCGAGGGATTCGAGGAGAATCGCCCCTTCATCAAACTCGGGATCGCAACCTTCGCGGCGGGTGCAGGCGAGCCCGCTTGCCGCACACACACAGCTGTTGCACGCATCGGTGGCATCGAAGCGTTCGGCGTAGGCGTAGCTCGTGCCGTCGTACTCGCACCCATCGGAGAGCGGTACGCAGACGCGCTGCGTGCAGTTGTCGAGGCCGGCCTCGGTGCAGTCACAGAAGTTGCAGCCATCATCCATGTAGACCCGCTCTCCGGGGATGTCGCACGCGGTGAGGCCGGTGGTCTCCCCCGTGCTGTCCTCGCCCGAACCGCTGCTGGTCCCCGAGGTGTCGCTGGACCCGGATGTGCTCGTGTCATCGCTTGTGGTTGCGGCGGTGGAGTCCGAACCGCTGGAGGCTGCGGCGGTGCTCTCGGCCGTCCCGCTCGTCGCTCCGGTTGAGGGATCCACCGGGATGACGCCGCCGGTCGGCTCGCCCGTGCTGCCGCCGCCCGTGCTTCCCGAGTCGGAGGTGGCCGTGGTGTCGTCGCCACAGGCACAGAGCAGCACAAGAACCAGCGTTGGGCTCAGACGTCGCATTGCGCTGAGATACCACGGCACGGGGTGCAGTCCTCCCCCGCGACGGGAGCGCCTTGCAGACGGGGCAGCCCCCGCCTGGGGAGGAAACATGTGAATCTGGCTGCAAGGCCTGGCCCCGGTCGCGACATGACCCCCCAACCGGACCTGCGCTTTGCATGCCCCCCGCCTTTGCCAACGCCGAACCGCTCACGCCCGCGCGGTTTGCGGTGCTCTTTCGAGCGTCGTCGCGGGTGCTGTGGTGCGTGGCCGTGGGCGTGGTGGGCGACCGTGACCAGGGGGAAGACATCGTCCAGGACGCGGCCTTGTTGGCGCTGAGCAAGCTCGATTCGTTTCGGCCCGGCTCCAGTTTTTCGGCGTGGATGGGGCAGTACGTGCGCTACCTGGCCCTCAACCAGCGCCGCAAGTCACAGCGTCGGCAGCGAGCGCTCGATACCGAGGGACCCAGCCTCGTTCCGCAAGCGCCGGCCCCTCCCGAGGATCCGCAGGCGCTCTTCGATCGCAACGTGGCGCAGGCACTGGCCAGCCTGAGCGAGTCGCAACGGACGTGCCTGCTGCTCAAGACAGTGGTCGAGCTCGAGTACGGCGAGATCGCCGAGCTGCTTGAGATGCCCGCCGGAACCGCGATGAGCCATGTCTCGCGGGCGCGCGCCAAGATGCGCACGCTCTTGGAACCCGAAACCAGCGCGAGCCCCAAGGAGGCGGTGCGATGAACGACCCCGGCGAGTTCGATCCGATTGCGGCCTCCCTTCGGCGGCAGTTCTCCCCGCCATCGCTGGAGGCGTTGGAGGAGCGTGTTGCGCGGGCAGCCGCCGAGCAGGCTCAGGCGGACACGCCCAAGCTCGCCGAACCAAACCCCGCCGTGATCCCCCTGGCGGACCGACGCCGTGGATGGACGGTGGGCTTCGCGGTGGCGTTTGCCGTTGCGGCGGCCATCGTGCTTCTGCTCGCCCGCCCCTGGGAGCCGTCCGAGCCCCTGCAGCCAGATCCGCCCATCATCGCCGAGACCGCCCAACCCCACGAACTCGTGCCGCCGATGCGGGCCGACCGGGCTGGCTTCCAGCTTGACGCCTTTCTGCGCCGCGGCGACACACTCCCGACCGACACGGACAACTGCAAGCCCCCCGAGCCGGTCGAGCAGTGCGCGACGCAGGACGGCGAACCGACGCTGCTCGCAGGCAATGGCGTCGTTGTGCTGGGGGAATGTGGCGGCAGCACCGGCACCGACTGTGGCGACTTCGAGCTCCCCGCCGACCGAGCCCTGCTCGTCCGCGACGCGTCCACGGGCACGCAAGCCATCGTGTGCATCGAGCGGGCGTGGACAGACCCGCATCCGAGGCTTCCTGCGACGAGTCCGTACAACATCTTCCGCGCCGAGCTCGGCGAGTTTGTGCTCTACGAGATCACGCCGCTGGATCAGCCGCAGGCGCTCGACGTCTTTCGGCTGTAGCGGCGGCCCACCTCGGATTCTCGAGAGACTGCAAGACAACACTGTGCTCCGCACATGAAGACTGCGTGACGGATGCTCGCCCTGCACTCCTCGGTACGCGATACGACCAGCTCGCCCGCAATACGATCGACTACTGGATGCAGCCCGACGCTGCGACACTGTCGGAGAGGCAGCTCCTCGAAGCGGTCGAGCACGCCCCGGTGTTGCCCGGCGCATCACTTCGCCTGTACCTGCATGTGCCCTATTGCGCCCAGCGGTGCCGGTTCTGTGCGTTCTCGGGGGGAAACAGCCTCGACTGGCGGCAGGCCGAGGACTACGCGCCCCTGCTCGTTCGGTCCCTAGAGGACACGTGGGGTCGCACCGCGATGCGGGGCAAGCCGATTCGGTCGGTCAACATCGGTGGAGGCAGCCCGGACCTGCTGGGCGAGAGCATCGACAAGGTCTTGGAGGCCGTGAAGGCGCTCCCGGGCTTTGGCCCGCACACCGAGGTGGGTGTCGAGCTCACGCTGGCCACGACCAAGCTATCGTTCATCGAGCGACTCGTCGCGCACGGAGTGTCGAAGGTGTCCTTTGGGGTGCAGTCCCTCGACCCGGTTGTTCGGGGGTATACGCGCCAGCCCAAGACGCTCGTGCATCTGGAGCGCGTGCTCGAATGGCTGGATCGCAGGATCCCGATCGTCAACGCGGACCTGATCACCGGCCTGCCCGGACAAACCACAGAGGGGGTCGCCGCCGACCTCGACGCGCTCATCGGCGACCCGCGCATCACCGCCATCAGCTCCTATCTGCTCACCGTCGGTGCCGCCCCAGCCCTGGTCGCCGCGATCGACAGCGGCAAGACGCCCGCGGTCCCGGCCCCGCTCGAGCAAGCCCTCATGCGGCTGGAGACCTACGGGGCGTTCCGACGCTCCGGGTGGGTCCGGCGCGGCACCAACACCTACGTGGACCGGCGCGCGGTCACGCACGAGGCGCTCTCACGCATGGCAGGCGACGAGTGCATTGGCGCGTCGAGCTACGAGACATTCCTGCTGGGGATCGGACCGCAAGCGGTCAGCAGCCTGCCCGGCGTGCGTCTGGAAAACCTCGTCGATGTTGCCGAGTGGAGTGACGCCGTGCAGCGCGACGCCTTGCCGGTCTGCGTCTCGAAGTGCTCGACCGTGCACCAGCGCGACATGGCGCTTTGGACCTTTCCCTTGCGCTGGGAGGGCCTGCCGCGAGCGCGGTGGGACGCGATGCAGGACGCGCTCACACCCGCGCAGATCGAGACGTTTGAGGCGCTGCAGCACGAGGGTCTGATCACCGCATCCGAGGACGGGTTCGCGTTGTCGCTGCTGGGGGAGGTGTTCATGGGTCAGCTCGTACGCGACCTCAAGGGCGATGAGGGCCGCGCCGCGGTCGATGCCTACATCGCCGAGGGAGAAGCGCTGGGCCACGCCGCCGCGCGGGGCAATGCACCAGACATCAACACGCTCAACAACCGACAGCACGCGCATCGATGGTTGCGTCGTGAATAGCGTTCGTCGCCGCGTGTTGTCGCTTCCGCGCGGTCTGCTTCCGCTGTACGCGGGCACCGTCGCGACACGGCTGGGCACGTTTGTCGTCCCGTACCTGACCCTGTACCTCTCGCAGGATCGCGGTCTTTCGCTCTCGGTCACCGGCCGGGTGATCGCGGCGGGCGGTGTCGGCCTGCTGCTGGGCAACCTCGCCGGCGGGTGGCTGGCCGATCGCGTGGGTCGCAAGGCGGCGTTGCTGCTGGCGCTGGCGATCAACGCCGCCGGCATGCTCGTGCTCGGCTCCGGCCTGTCGTCGGGCACGGCCTACGCGCTGGCCCTCGCCGTCGCCTCGCTGGGCGCAGGCATGTACACCCCTGCGGCCAACGCCTGGATCGCCGACCTCACCGAAGGTGGTCAGCGGCAGCTCGCCTACACCGTCAACTACATCTGCATCAACGTGGGAATGGGCCTGGGACCCCTGCTCGGCGGCGTCTTGGCGGCGGCATCGTTCCAATGGCTGTTCATCGGCGACGTCGGCACCACCGCCGTGTGTGCGGTGTTCATCGCCAGCGCCTCGGGACCCCTCGCCCGCGCCCAAGACAGCGTGCCCACCACCTCGCTGCGAGTCTCGCCCAAGACCTTGGGCGTGCTCGCGTTTTGCTGCGCCAGCTTCTTTGTCATCGCGCCGCTGATGGGCTTGGAGTACGTCGTGCCCCTGTTCGTCGGCACCGTCCTGCAGGAGCCGCTGGTCCTGGTGGGCGTCGTCTACACCATCAACGCCGCCTGCATTTTGCTGCTCGGCCTGCCCTTGGAGCGCGCTGTGGCAGGACACGACCCGATCCTGATGATGGCGCTCGCGGGCGTGCTGTGGGCGATAGGTTTAGGCGTGTTGGCGCTCGGGCTCTCCGCCTCCGCCCTGATGCTGTGCACGCTCTTGTGGACGCTCGGCGAGATGCTCGGCTCGGTCGTCGTGCCCACCTTCGTTGCGAACCGAGTCGAGCCGAAGCTTCGCGGCCGATTTCTCGCGATCCCCGACGCGATGCGCAGCCTCGCGGCCATCGTGGCCCCGATCGTGTTGGGTCTGGTGTGGGAGCACCGCGGTTTCGACACCGTGCTCGGGGTCCTGATCGTCACGCCCCTGGTCGGCACCCTCTTGTACGGCGGCGCGTGGACGCTCTCCCGCAGGAGCCGGCCATGACCGCAACTCGCGTCCGCCAACTCGACGCGCTTCGCGGCTTGGCACTGGTGGGCATTGCGCTCGGCAACGCGCAGTGGTTCTCCGGCTACGCTGTCGATCCCGCCTCCGCCAAAGACGTGTTCGGCCTGGACGCGTCGGTGAGCTTTGCGCTGCACCTGTTGGTCGACGGCAAGTTCTACGCGTTGTTCTCCCTGCTGTTCGGTGCGTCGTTTTTTCTGATGCTGCAGCGGGAGCACAGCCGTGGGGGCGACCCCAAGCGGGCGGCCAGACGCCGGCTCCTGGCGCTGTTCCTGCTGGGAAGCGCTCACGCCACGCTGGTGTGGTTTGGCGACATCCTCAGCCTGTATGCCGTCGCCGCCCTGCCACTGGCCGCGCTCTCGCGCTGTCCCGATCGCACCGTGCTTCGCGTGTCCGTCGCGCTGTTGCTCAGCCCCGCGCTGCTCAGCCTCGCGCTGCTGCTCTGGGCCGACCCCACCGCGAGCTCGGCCTTGATCTACGGCCCCATCGATCAGCTCCCGGCCTTCGCTTCGGGTGGACTTGTGGACCTGCTGTGGGCCAACGCCGCCTTCCTCGAGCAACGCTGGGTGCTCGCCCTCGCGTCGGGTCGGCTGCTGCGACTGCTGGGCCTGTTCCTGCTCGGCGCGCTGTTCATTCGCGCTCGCCCGGTTCTCGGTCCGTTCGCGTGGGGCGTGTTGCTGATCGTCGCCATCACCTCCAACCTCGCTCTCACCACCCTGGCCGACGCACCGCCGCTGCCCCCCTCGCCGCAGGGCCTGTTGCGCGACACGATCGCCTGCGTGGCCTTGCCGACGGGCGCACTCGCCTACGCCGCGATCTTGTGGAGACCCTTGGCCAAACGAGGGATTGTGACGGACGCGCTCATGCATGCGGGCCGACTCTCCGCGACGCACTACCTCGCGCAGTCGCTCGTGCTTGCGACAGTCTTCTATGGCGTCGGGCTCGGAGCCTGGGGAACCCTGGGCTCCACGGGCGCGGTTTTGGTGGGCGGCGTGCTTGCGTTGACCCAGGTCGCGGTGAGCCCATCGTGGCGCGCTCGCGTTGGCCTCGGCCCGGCCGAACGCGCGCTGCGGAGCCTCGACCCACGCGCGTGAGCGCAACGCGGGTGCGTATTCCGGCCTGCTAGCCCGCAGCCAGCCCGACCGTCAGGGAAGCCAAAGATGCCACGGCGGGGCGCGTTGGGTCGCACGCCTGAACATGCTCGTGAAACATCGCCGCGAGCTCGCGCTCGGTCTGCCACACCGACGCGTACTCGGCGGTGACGCCACCGACCGTAACGACAACCGACGCTTCCTGGCTCTCAGCGACCGTCCAGAGGCGGGAATTGGCAGTGTCGAGTGCGAGCCTGGCCTGCTCGAGCGTGCCCCGTCGGCTGAAGCCGCTGAGCGTTCTTCCTCCATTGGCCACGATTGCGATTGAGGTACGCGCTTCCACACTCGGGTACCTGCAACCCGCGTGCCGACACAACGCCCCGCCGCATCTTGCCCTAGCAGCACCACCACGCCGGCCAGTGTTCAGCCCAAGGCGCGCCGCAGCAGCGGCGCCAGGTCGCCGTTCCCAAAGACCTCGATGGTCTCCACCTCGACCAGCCGCGCAAGGTCGCGAATCGCCTCGACGACCCGGGCCGCCGTACCCGTCTGCTTGCGACCAACCTCGGCGTGCGCTGCCTTGATGCGCAGCACGCCGTGCTCGCGATCGGTCTTCACGTCGAGCCGCGCCACGATCTCCCCATCCACCAACACCGGCAGCACGTAGTAACCCCAGCGGCGTTTCGGCTCGGGCACGTAGATCTCGATCTTGTACTCGAAGCCGAACAGCCGCTGGGCCCGGTCGCGTTTCCAGACCAGCGGATCGAAGGGCGAGAGCACGGTGGCACCCTCGATCGCGCGAGGCACACGACCGGCCGGATCCGCGAAGGCGGGGTGCTTCCAGCCAGGCACCGATGCCGCGAGTACCTGGCCATCCTCGACGAGCTCCGCCAGAGCGCGACGGACAAGAGCGATCGGCAGACGGAAGTAGTCCGCGACATCGGTGGCCGTGCCCACGCCCAGCGCCTGCATCGACTGCACCGTCAACGCCCGGAGCGCATCGTCGGCCGCCGGGGTTGGGGTCGCGGAAACCGATGCCCCAATGATGTCGACCAGTGGACTGTAGTGCTTCTCGAAGTTCCCTCGGCGACGGATGCCGAGCTCACCCACTCGAAACAGCCAGTCGAGTGCCAAGGCGCCATGCGACCGACCTCCCCAGCCGCCGCTCTTCTTGGCCACCGGGCGCGGGTCACTGAGCTCGGCCGGCGCTACCGTGCCGCGCCCCCGCACTTCGTCGAGAACGCTTTGCACATAGGCGGGCTCCCGCTGCGCAAACTCGTGGATCCACTTCCACGTGTGACCGGACCGCACCCGCGCCTTCATCCAGCGAAACAGCGGCTCGGACGCGACGGGAAGCAGGGAGGCCTCGTGTGCCCACGCCTCAAACCATTCGTCGTCGCGGTACGCGATACGGTCGAGCAACCCGGCCGGGTATGGACCGAGTCGAGAGAGCAGCGGCAGATACTGGGTACGGATGACGACGGGAATCGAGTCGAGCTGGAGCACCCGCATCCGCGCCATCGCCCGCCGAAGATGACGGCGATCAACCGATGCGCGGGGCGCTTTGTCGGAGAAGCCTTGCGCATGCAGAGCGAGGAGACGCGCTGCATCGGACGACATGTTCCAGGCCCCCGTCCTCCCCATCACAAGGGCCGCTCTAGGCGTCGGTCTTGTGACCAGGCCTGAGGTTCGCCATGCGGTTGGCGAGTCGGCTCTGCACGTTCGCACCCCGAGAGTCGCCCCGCTCCGCGAGGAGTTCGGCGAGCTTGGATCGAGTGGAAGCGCTGCTGCCCACGTCACGCTCGAGGAGTTCGACCAGTGTCGTCAGATGCATGCATTGGATCTATCCACCACCCATCGAGGACGCTAGACGCGTTGCGTTCAGGTGCGTCGCCGATTCCGTAGTGTTTTCAGGGATCGCTGTGGGCGGCCTGAAAAGAAGATCGGCGATCAGATCCCGGGATCGTGCAGCTAGAGATCTGATCGAGCAGATCTCCACCGCGGAGATCTCTTGAGAATATGCCCCAAAGGGACATGTTCAGGACTGCACAAACCACCACGACCTCGTTCGCTGTTCAGCCCTCGTTCCGAACGCCACCCACCGAGCTGCTACTCCTCGATAGACCAGCCGTTGGCGTCGGTGTTCGGAGGTTTCGCCTCAGGCTCCGGACTGCTTTTCTCCGGCGTTTGCGCGGGCCCATCCTCGCCATCGTCGCCAACCGAGGGAGGCTCGAGTTCCTCCTCAAGCGGCGCTCGTTCGGTCGCCACCTCCATCGGCTGCAGGGTCAGCTCGATCTCGACCACCGCGTCAAAACCCAGGACCGTCCAGGAGCCCGACCGAAGCGCCTCCACCGGGATCCCGACGAACGAGGTCGTGCCGACGACCTCAGGCTTGCCCACATCGACGTCTTCGACGACGAACTGCACTCGCTCGCCGTACTCCTTGCTGGCGATCACCGCGCAGTTCGCTTCGCTTGCGCCGAACGGCGCGATCGCGGTGTCCTTCACGTAGTCGGTGCGGAGGATGTACTCCCGGCCAAGCTGCATTTGCACCCGCAGGTCGGGCGGCCCCTTCACCTTGTTGAAGATCGCCGAGCCGACCGAACCGGCCGCATTGAGCGCGGCCGTATACCCCCCGCCTTGCGACGCCGCGATCAGGTCGGGCAACAGCTTGCGCGCCTTGCGATTGGCACGGCCGATGCCATCCCACGACTTTCCGTTGACCTTCGACGGCAACGAGATCGCTTTGGAGACGCACACTTCAACGAAGTCTGGGAGCGGTGGCAAGTCGGGCTGCACGGGGACGTGCCCCTTGCTCCCGCGCCCCTTGAAGCCGCAGCTGAGGAGAACGCAGGCGAAGATTAAAACAGTAGAGCGACGCATCCCGGAGACTCGACGCCGCGACTCTAACAACCGTCGCGCCCCTGCAGGCTGCGGTCCCTGCAAATCCACGCCAAGCGCGCGAGTTCGGATTTTCTGCCCTCAGGGGTCCGACGGGCGCCGGGTGCTGAAGTGGGGCGCGGCGGCGAGCTGGGCGATGAACTCGAGCATCCCAATCTCCCCCTGGCCGAGCGATGTGCGGGCGTCCTCGGCCAGGCAGGATTGCCCACCCGCGCCTCCGAATACATACGCCGCCGTCAGGCCGCTGACACAGTCGGTGACCTCGGGAAGGGAGGCCAGGGTTTCGCTCAACTCGGTGAGTCCGTCGAAGGCGGCCCCCTCTTCGAGCACGCCCAGCGGAATGGTGCCGCTCGCGTCGATCAGCAGTCCGCCCTCATCGGCTCGATATCGGCCCTCTGGGCCGAAGTGCTCGAACGCGAACCCGATGGGGTCGAAAAACTGGTGGCACGACCGACAACCTGCGTTGGCCATGTGCGACTCCTCGTAGCGCTGCCTTGTGGTGGACACTCCGGGCTGCGGTTCCTCGATCGCGGGGATGTCGGCGGGCACCGGAGGTCGCTCCTGACAGAGAAGCCGCTCATAGACCAGCAGTCCGCGCTGGGTCGGCGAAGACGCGTCGATCTGCGCATTCGCGGCGAGGACGGATCCCTGTGCCAGCAAGCCCACGCCCCACTCCTCAGGTCGCGGCACGATCTCGCCTTGTGCCGAACCGCTCCCCCAGCCGTAGTACGTCGCCAGCTCGGGGTCCAGGCTCGTGTAGTCGGACAGCAGCAGCGAAGCGACGTCGCCCTCGTCCTCCAAGATCACCGCCTCGATGAAGCGCCGGGTTTCCCGAACCAGCGCGCCGCGTACCGCGTCGAACTCCGGCGTATCGGGCCGGGCGACGAGCGCAACCTCAGGGTAGTCGATCCAGTCCTCGAAGAAGCGATGGACACCCTCGCGACCTGCATCGCTGGCCAGCAGCATCCGTGCTTGCTCGACCCGCGTCTGAGCATCGGCGAGCGCCCCCTGTTCTCCTAGCGTTCGCAACGCATCCGAGGGGGGCTGCCCCGCGTAGTTGTAGGCCAGCGCGGTCGCGAGTTCCCACCCGGTAAGCGCCCGCGTGCCGTCGCCTGCGTCTTCGCCAAGCTCGGAGCGATACACCACATGGGGCGACTGGAACATCGCCACCAACATCCACTTGATGCCCGTCGCGAAGTCGGAGTCTCCGGACACCGACCCGTGCAAGCCGACGTACCGATCAACCTCTTCGACCGACAGCGGCCGCCGGAACAGCCGGGCCCCATACTCCTGCGCAAACGTGCGCGCGCAGCCTTCGTCGGGCGCATCCCCCGAACACGGCAACACCTGGGCGAAGACCGCCGGGTCGGTGATCGCCTCACCCACGTCTTCGGCGGTGGAGAGAATCTCGGCCGCGGTCTGTTCACCCACCAGGAGCGACCCTGCGTCGTTGTGAAAGCCAAGCGCGCTGGTGGTGTCCGCACCGACGGAGACCCCTTCGAACGTGCCCGCGATCGGGGGGAACACCGCCCGCACCGTGGCGTCAAACTCGGCTTGCGTCAGACGGCGCAGCAGCGGCGGGCCGATCTTGGAGACGTCACATCGGGCCGACGGTTCGCCGCCAGGGTCGTCGCCGTCGGTGCCTCCGCCGTCGGAGCCGCCCGAGTCTTCGCCGGACTCGGCCCCCTGCGGTTCACCGGAAGCATCGGTTTCACCCACAGCATCCGGGTCCCCCGAGCAGGCCGCGCTCGCAAGGCCCAACAACAGCACGCAACGCAGCCGGTTCATGCCAACACCTCCCCAATCACGTCGGGCGTCTGCCCACCGATCGAAAGTCCACCGACCCCCATCGCCTCCGCAATCGTGGCGAGCATCTCCAGATTGGAGCGCCCCTGCACGTTGATCACCTCCCCGCTTCGAATGCATCCACCACCGCCTCCGATGAGGACTTGGGGCAGGTAGTTGTCATACCCGACCCCGTCCACCCACACCTGCGAAGCGTCCGAGTTGTGGTTGGCGCCGTCGCTGATCTCCGAGCACACGTAGATGAGCGTGTTGTCCAAGACCATGTTGTTGGGGTCGGAGTCCGAGGGATCGGGCGTAGTGGATAGCGGGGTGAGCACCTTTTCCATCAGCCGCTCGAAGAACCATCGCTGACAGGTCGCAAACTCGGTGCGACCCGCGGCGTCCCAAGAGTGCGAGATGGGATCGTGATGCCCCTTGGCGATGCCGGGGCCGCCGGCGAAGTTGAACGGGACCTGCCCGTTGACGTACATGTTCTGCAGCGTGACGACCTGCGCCGTCCCGCAGATCAGCGATGCGGCGATCACCTCGAGATGCCCATCGAGCACCCGCCCGAAGTTGGCGGGATCAAGCGCATCGAGTCCCTGCATCGCATCGACCGCCGGGAGGACGGGATGTTCATCGCAGGTGACGAGGTTGGGGCCACCTCCACCACCACTCTTGAGGGCGCGGACGGCCTCCAGGTGGATGGACAACTTCGACTGCTCGGAGGTGAGGCCCGAGACCGAGTCGTGCAGCGCCTCGAGCTCACGCTCGGTGAGCGCGAGCGCCTGGCGTCGGAAGTCGGCGTCGGTCGGTCCCCCCTTGGGGTCTGTGCCTGAGCCGAGCGATCCCAGCAGAGCCTCGGCCGCATCCACCGGGTTCTCCGTAGGTCGGACCCACGCGCCCCCGTGCTTGGTGAGAAAGGAGTCGACCCCAAAGCCCGCGAACGAGGCGTAGGGGACCGTGCCCAAGACGTGCGCCTGCACGCCCAACGCCTCCGCGATGCGGCGGTCGATCGAGTCGTCGTCTCCGCCCTCGGCGCGCCCGGTGAGCACCGTGCGAAGCGCGGCGTGATTCGAGGCGCCGTCGCTCATGCCCACGCCGCGCACCACCGTGACCTGGTCCGCGACCGGGGAGAGCGCAGAGAGCACGTCGCCGGTGAAGAACCCGGTGCCCTGACCACCGGGATCGACGGCCTCGATTGGCCAGCCGTGGGGGACATAGAAGATCATCAACCGCACCGGTCGATCCCCCGGATCCGCATGGACCCACGACGCCATCTGGGCAGCGAAGGGCGCGGCCATCCCCAGCCCCATCATCCGCATGAAGGTTCTCCTTCGTAGTCGCACGGCGCTTCGGTCCATCTCCTAGAGCCGTGGATCCGCCGGCGCCCAGACCGATGAAAAAAAGATCGGGGCGCCGTGCAGCTCAGAAGTTCTCGGAAGACCGGAAGCTGCCGGATGCCTCGATCACCAGCTTCGGGGTGGTGTCGCCGGGGTTGGCCTTGACCTCTTCGAAGGTCCCCGAGAAGGTGCCCTCGACGTTGGCAAACCCATCCATGGGGATCCCGGCGTGGGTCCTGGCCTCGGGGTCCACGTTGGATTCGAGCGTGGTCAGGGTGAGCGAGACGTCGGTCGAGCGGAAGCTCATCAGCTCGCTTCCCTCGATGAAGCTGACATCGAGGATGTCCGGATAGACGGGGATGTCCTGTGGGAGCTGGTAGGTCCCGGCCTCCGAGGCGATCAGGTTGAGGGCGATGTTGCTGGAGCCGAAGGGGAACGCCAAATACAGCCGATCCCGCTCGCCCTCGTCCACGCTCACGGTCTCCACGTTCCCCCACGCCTCTTCGGTAGCGAACGAGCGGCTCAGGTCTCGGTCCAAGCCCGCGCCCACAATCGTGAACTCGTAGAAGTCCTCGTCCGAGACGGTCCCGGTCGTCTCGGGGCCACCCGAGCTCTCCTCGTCGGCGCCGGTCTCCTCCCCCGTCTGTGCTCCGGTGGAGCCCGGTCCGGTGGAGCCTGGCCCCGCGGTGTCCGGCGCGTTGGAGGTCGCCGAGGTGGGGGTGGAGGCGTCCGTGTCGGCGTCGGTTGCGTCTTCGTCTGTGACACAAGCCGTGGCGTGGAACACGAGAAGCGTGAGCGCGAACGCGCGAGTTCCTGACATGCGGGGGTAGTCCAGCCGCGCCGGCTTTTGATCGTCTACGGAGGCGATTTTTTGATTTTTCGACGGGCGGCGCTGCCCGAGCGGACGGGGCTCAGCGCTTAACGTCTTGCAACAAGACCGAGTCGAGCCCTCGCTCCGGGTCCGAGGTGTGCAGCACCGAGATATCGCCGGTCGCCTCGAACACGACCGCTCTGACCTGGTCGAGCCCCAACACATTGGCCTCGCGCAGCTTCCCGCGGATGTCGGCTTCGGTGATGTTCGTGCGCTGCATGTTGTCCCGGAGAAACTCGGCGCCGTCCATGAGCAACACCGGTGCGTTGTCGATCACCTCCGAGCTCGCCGGCCATCGGCGTCGCACCCAGGCGATCAGCCACTGCCCGCCGAACACGAGCGCGAGGATGAACATCGCCAGTGGTGCCTGGGGTGATGCGGTCGAAATCGAGGTCGCCATGAGCGACCCCACCGCGACGGTCATCACGAAGTCGGGCGCGGACATCTTCGACAGGCTTCGCAGCCCCACGATGCGCGTGAGGACGATGACCGTGGCGTAGATGACCACCACCGAGATGGCGGCGGCGGGGTAGGCGTAGGCGGGGGTGGAAAACCAATCGGAGAACATCAGTGCTTTCGTTTAGGCCGAGCGACGCTCTTGGTGCTTCAGTCGGTCGAACCTCTTCCCTATCGCTTCGGACTCCGTGGAGCTGAGCACCTTGCGCGCCTTCGGGAACAGCTCGTTCTCCTCCTCGCGGATGTGGTGCTCGACGTCCTCACGCAGGCTCTTGAAGATCTGCAACCAGCTGCCGTGGGAGGGGTCGGCTTCGCGGAGCTTCTCCAGCGCGTCGGCGGCTTCACAGTGCTCCTTCGTACCATGGGCGGTTTTCTCACGGGTCGCGGCGTCGGCCAGAACTTCCGAGTAGAACGCCCGCTCCTCGGCGTGCGAGTGCGCTTCGAGCAGCGCGCCAAACTTTGCGAAGAGCTGCTGGCGCTCGGCGGAGTCGCCCTGCGTCTCTCCGATCTCGTTCATGAGTCGTTCGAGTTCGCGGTGGTCCTGCTCCAGGGCTTCGAAGATCGTGGTCATGGCCGAGACCAGCTGCAAGCGGCGTGCCCGGCCTTTGGACGTCTGCGGCCTCCATTCGACACGCTTTCGACCCGAAGTCGTGCACATGCGCCCACACGGAGCGCGAGCGCTCGCACAGGTGCCCGCAGCCACCGACCCGCTACCCGGTGACGGCGATCCGCTCTCGGGCGGCTGCGGGCAGGGTGAACCCGAAGTTTCGGGTCGACTCGGAGCCGAAGCACACGCAGTGCTCGTCGATGCTGACCAGCGTGAACCCGGTCTCGACATCGACCAGGGGGTCGCGCAGGACCAGGGGCATGTTGCAGCGCGAGAGGGGACCGACATCCTCGCGATGCAGCACCTCGATGCCCTTGCGGCGCACGACGACGGTGTCCTGACGCAGCAGGAACTCGACCGGGACCGCTCCTCCGCCCACGTCGCGCGAGTCCTCGGGGACCGCGATTCCGAGGTCTTCGGCGGGCTGCATGCGGCGCCAGCGGACGTTGGGGATTGCGGCGTTGACCCGCTCCACCCCGACCTTGAGCAGCGGCTGAAGTTTGCGGCAGTGCAGGCGCCCGTCGGCGTGATGCGGGAGCGTGGTGCCCTCGGGGATCAGCGACGCGAGCCAGGTCGTGGTGCCGGTGTGCAGGTCGACGAGCGCCAGCCCTCCCTCGTGCAGCGGCTCCTGGGCTTCGTAGTCCTCCCACGACTCGCCGCCGTCGCTCTCCCAAAACGCGTCCTTGCGATCGTGCAGGACCCAGCGGCCGTCCTCGCTCACCGCGGGCCCACCGAGGAAGTCGACACCGAAGCCGCAGCTGTCCGCGCTTCGGGCGTAGTCGCCCCAACCCCACACGAACGCGAGCCGAGGCTGGTTGGGGAGCCGCGCGCCGTCGGGCTCCGAAGCGGTCGGGTGCGCGAGCTCTGCGTTCGGTACGACCCAGCCCAGCCCGGGCTCGGGCCCGAGCCCCTCGACCTCCAGCGCGAGCGCGTCGGGAGCTTCGGTGCACGCGAGCACGCTCAGCAGGGCCGGGAGCAGGAGCCTTCGCATCACCGCGATGACGCGCGAGGGCCCGAGCGCATTCCGCCCGACGAGCCAAGCGCCCGCGACAGCCGAAGCACCCGCGCCGCGTTGCCGCCGAGGATCCCGGCGATGTCCTGGGTCGAAACCCCGCTCTCCTGCAACGCGGAGGCGAGCGCGGGAAGCTCGGCGTGGGACTCCAGGCCCTTGGCCCGGGCGATCAGACCGTCGAGGTCGGAGCCGACGGCGACATGCCCTGGGCCCATGACCGAGCGGATGTGCAGCACGTGCGTGACCCAGTCGGTGGCGGACGCGGACCTCCACGTCTCGTTGAGGAAAGGCGCATGAAACGCTACGCCGACCAAGCCGCCACTCTTCGCAATGACTCGGAGCTGGGCATCGGTCAGGTTGCGATCGTGTGCGGTCACAGCCCGGGCGTTGGAGTGCGACGCGATGATGGGCTTGCCACGCCGCAGGGCAATCTTGGCCACGTCATCGAACGAGGCGTCCGAAGCGTGCGACACATCGATGAGGCCTCCTGCGTCGTAGACCGCGTTGACCAGCCGGGCGCCTCGCGGCGAGAGCCCGGCTGGATGAGGGTGCGGATCGGAGGAGGACTCGGCCAGGCTGTTGTGGTGCGTGTGCACGAGTCCGAACAAGCCAACCCCGTCGGCGACGAGCTCGGGGATCGAGTCCAAGTGCAGCGACAGCGGCTCGGACCCCTCCACGGCGTAGAGCACGGCGATCTGGCCGAGACCGGCTGCAGCCACCGGCGCCCACCCCCGGGCAGCGCTCAGCGCTTTCGCGGTCTGCAAGACTGCGCTGAACTCATGCCAGTCTCGTGGCCTCATGGTGTGCGGCACGAACAACGACAGCGTCACAGTGCGAACGCACCCGCGCCGCAACGCGGCCGTGGTTGTGACACCTTCGGCCAGGCGGTAGTGCACCTGGAAGGGAAGGTCCACATGCAGGTCGACCGCGCCGTGCGGGAGTCCGCAGGCCGGGTTGGCACGAACCGCGGCCAGCAACGCCAGCGCGGCCAGCGAGTTCACAGCAGAGGGCCGATCGGCTCGTAGTGGCCGCTGACCTCCACCTCCACGTCCACCAAGCCGTCCTCGAGACGCCCCGCGTCGAACTCGAGCACCGCAGAGTCCCCGAGCTTGAGCGCCGTCGTGTCGTCGTCGATCGCCCGCAGTCCCTTCGGCGCACTGTTCAGCGGCTTGAGCACGCGACCCTTCACGCGCACCACGACGGCGTCGATGAAGCTGGTCTCCGGCTCTCGCTCATCGAGTCGCAGGGTGAGCACACCGTCCACCACATCCGCCTGGGTTCGCACCACGTCGGTCCCGTAGCGCCGACGCGTGTAGCGGTCCTTGAGCACTTGGCCGGCCTCTACAGCCTTGCCGTTTTGAAAGACCACGAGGTACGGGCACGAGATGCAGAGCCAGGTGTGCACCAGCTCGGATTCCCCCAGTCGAACCTTGTGCCCTGCACCGGCCTGCAGCTCCAGCTCTTCGAGGTACCCGTTGTCGCGGTACTCGCCGCGCACCGTGAACTGGTTGGCCATGCCCACCGCGACCACGTAGCTCCCCGGCGGCAGATCGAACTGGACCCCGCCTTCGCTGCACTCTTGCGCCTTGTACGGCTCGTACTTGGCGTACTGATTGAGCCCGCCCCAGAACCCCGGATCCCCAGAGAGGCCGATGAGCGCCTGCATCAGAAACTCCTCGCCCGGATCGTAGAGGTCGGCGGGAAGGACCGCGACCCAGCCCTGCTCGAAGTCACACACGACGTTGATGCCGGATGCCGCGGCCGGTGGCGGGGTGACGGGGTTGACGCGCATCGACTTGCCCTTGCCCTTCGGGTTTGCTCGCGCTCCCTCCTTCTTCGGGTTTGCTCGCGCTCCCTTCTTCTTCGGGTTTGCTCGCGCTCCCTTCTTCTTCGGGTTCGTCCGTACCGCCGCGTCGTTCTTCGGGTTTGCTCGCACCGCCGCGTCGTTCTTCGCGACCGTGTCGTTGGCGGCTTTCTTGCGCTTCTTGTTCCCGCTCTTGCGTGCGGTCGTCGACTTGGTCGGGGCTTTTGCGCTCCTCTCGCTTCGGGCAGGCGCCGGTTTCGCCTGGGGGGCGGCGGCTTTCTTCGCAGCGCTGCTGGGCGCGGTCGAGGGCGGCGGCGAGGTCGGCCCGATCGACACATGACACGCGAAGAGACTCAGGGACGCGACGGCGACGAGCGAGGGGCGCAGCATGAGCGAAGACTACCCGCAGATCGTGGAGCCAACGATCGTGTATTTTAGGAGAGAGACAGGTCGCGGCGCGGGCCGGTCGTGCTTGGTCCACCGCGCGTCTCATCGTGGCCGCGTGCGCAACCGCTCCGTCAGCGCGACGGGACGCAGGCGCACAGCAAGCTGTGTTCCTGTTCACACGCTCGGTTCTGATCCCCCTCTGCGAACTGCCGCGCAACCCCGTCGATCATGGGGTTGGTCCAGCTGTCGCAGTCTTGATCTCCAACGTCGGAGTACCCCCACCAAAAGCGAAGCGAGTCGGCCTGTTGCAGGTGGGCCGTCACGCGTGCCCCAAAGTCGCTCGGAACGGTGTCGTCCAGGATCGATTGAAAGTCTTCAGCGAGAACGGATCCCTCAAGATCTTCGAAGTGGCGCAGGTCCAGGTCGGGCTGGAGCAGGTGCAGCGACGGCAGCGGCTGGCCCGACCATCCGAGAATGGGAAACACATCGTCGCAGCCCAGCTCCAGGCCAGCATCCTCGAAGGTGCCCGAACAGATCTCCGAACCCACGGCGTTAATGTTCCCTTCCATGACAGACGCGAAGCTGCCCACGACCGGTTGGCTTCCAAACAGGATGATGCCGGGGAGCACAGGGGCACCGAAACCGACGTCGGCTCCGGTGCTGGTCGACTCGGCGGCCCCCTCGCTCGAACCCGTCATCAGCGGTCCCGACGTCGTGGTGGGGTCGGACGCGATCGTGATCGGGCCGCCGGTCGTCGAGCTCTCCGGGTCCAACGTCGAACCAGAATCTTCCTGCTTCAAGGTCGAGTTCGGGGTCGAGCTCGCCTCAACCCCGGTCGTCGAGCTTCCGTCATCGAACTCCGGGTTGAGCCGCGCACAGCCGGACACCAGCAGCAGACACGCCACGCGTTTTCGGGGCCTCAAAGTGCGACCAGGGTAGCGCAGTCCAGATCGACACGGGGCGGTCCAAGAGCGCCGCTGCTGCCGCGGGTGCGCGCCCGTCCCCGGGACCCCACCGGCTGCGCAGTCAGTCCAGTGCAGGCGCAGGGGGACCGGCTGGGCGCAAGGACACGTGGAATGCCGCGCCGCCCAAGGAGGAGGGAGCAACCCACACCCGTCCGCCACACTGTCGCACGATGCGATGAACGATCGACAGGCCAATCCCGGTGCCCGGCTTCGACGTGTCGAGCCGCTGAAAGGGCGCAAAGATTCGGTCTGCGTGCTTCGGATCCACGCCCGGTCCGTTGTCCTCGACGATGAGGATCGGAGTGTACGCCTGCGAGGACGAGCGGACGGCGATGCGACAATCTTCGTCGGGGCCGAACTTGATCGCGTTGGCGAGCAGGTTCTGCAGCACCTGCCGCAAGGGTTCCCGCGCGCCCATCACGACCGGCAGGTCGTCGACCTCCAGGCTCACCCCCTTTTCGCGGATCGCCGTGTCCAGGTCCTCGAGGACCTCGCTGACAACCTCATTGAGCGGAACCGGAACCAGCGGCATCTCCTGCCCCGCCCGTGCGAACTGCAGCAGACCATCGACCATCGTCAACAGTCGCTTCGACGCGTCGGACACGAACCGGAAGTACCTTTTCTGCTCGCCTTCGAACTCCGTGCTCTCACGAATCAGGTCGACAAAAGTGCCGATCGTGCGCGCAGGTTCGCGAAGGTCGTGGGACGCGACGTTGCAGAGAGGGTTGCGCCGTGCCGCTGCGCGATCCGCTCGCACAGCGCGAGGCCCACACCCGTGCCCTCGTACTCGTCGTCGGTCACGAATCGCCGGAACATTCGGCAGGCTTCGGGGAGACGACTCGCATCGAATCCGATCCCATCATCGTGCACATCGAGCCGCGCCAAGCCGTCGGACTCTTCGATCTCGACGCGTACGCATGCTTCTCGGTCGGGCTTGCGATACTTCACCGCGTTGGAGAGGAGGTTGTGGACGAGCGTACGAATCTGTTGTTCGTCCGCTTGGATCCACACCGACTCCGCGCCGCACACGAGGTCCGCACGAGCGCTCGAGCCGACGGGGAACTCCTCGACGATGCTTCGCGTGAGTGGAACGAGGTCGAGGCTCCGGAGGGGCCCACCGGACTCGTGCATGCGGCAGTAGTCCATCAAACCATCCAGACGTCGCGTGAGGGTCTGGGCGCCGTCCTGGACGTGTCGAAGCCAGCGCTCGCCCTGTGCGCCGAGCGCTTCCTCGTACTCTTCGAGCAGCAGTCTCGCAAACGCGGCGATTGAAGTCGTCGGCCCCTTGAGGTCATGGGACACCGCGTAGAGCAGTATGCGCAGATCTTCACTGGCGATTTCCGTGTTCGCCAGCGGTTTTTGGGAGTCTGCGCCGTTTGTCTCCTTGAGGGGCGCTGAGTGAGGAACGTCCATAGGTGCTCTGGGGTCTCGCTTCCAAGGGGTCGACGGCTTGTCGCTGTGGTTCGGTCGACTGGCGCCGATCATGAGGCCGGGCCCGACTCGGTCCGCTCGAAACCAAACTGGGCCGCAGCGCCCCGACGAGACGGCGCTGAAGCGAGGTCTCGATCTGCGCGACGCTGGCCGAGCGCACCCCCGCGAGCGCGTCGCGGCCACGCATCCCCGCTCCGGCGGCTACCGATACGCCGCGTACATGTTCCAGCCCGGCTGCAGCATGGGAGTGAGATCCGCGTCGTCCCGGGCCGCTTTTTCCTCGTCCGAACGATCTGCGAGCCCCTGCGATGGCACCCAGTGCCGAAGCGTAAAACACCGGACCAGCGGCTCAGGACGGGCTGCTACGCACCGTCGTGGAACCGAGCGCGCCTCGCCCAGCTGAAGCAGTACGCGCCATAGCATGCGAAACCCAACGCGATGGCGAGCAGGATGACAAAGCCGAAGGAGGCGCGGCGGACGGTCTGGAGAGCCTTGTCCAGGCCACCAGCCGACTGGGCATCGTAGGTCCAAGCTGCCCAGACAAACAGGCCGCCAACGACCACAATCGCCACGCCCTTGCCGAAGTGGCCGAACCGAGCGATCCAGCGCTGCGGAGCGCCAAGGGAGCCCTCCAGCTCTTGTTCGTACTTGTCCCGGATGGCGTTGAGGATCAGGCCTCCACCCACGATGCCGACCCCGATGCCGACCAGCCCCACGAGCACCCGACCCAAGGGCAAGGAGAGCAGCATCGCGGAGGCAGCACCGCCACCGTCACCCCCGGATCCACCCATCGCGATGCTGGCCGCGTTCCAACCCAGAGCGGCGTAGATGACCGCCCGCCCCACCGACGTGGCGCGCGCCCGGGCTTGCGATGTTCCGGACAAGCGGCGGTGACCGACGAACGCGGTGAGGAGCTGCCAGACGGTGATGGCGAACATGCCCCCGCTGACTCCCCACAGAAGCACCGGTCCGAACGGGGCACTCGCGAGCTCCCGCAGTGCCCCCGTTTGGGACGCCTCCTCGGACGTCTTCCCAAAGGCCAGATGGACAGCGAGATACGCGATGAGCAGATGGACGATTCCGAAAGCGACCAGGCCGCCGCGCACGAACCAACGGTACGGGGTGGAGGCTGCCACCTGCTCGGCCTTGTCCCGAGCATCGTCGAGGTCGGGATGCTGCACCCGCGCAGCGTAGCCCGTTCCGCCGATCTTCGGCCGACGAACGAACCGAGTCGCGCGGACCCACGCGAGTCACGACCGGACTCGCCCCCACGGGTGCTCAGGGAGGATGTCGAGGACCACACGCGTGCGACGGCTCGTGTTAAGCTCGCGGTGAGGGGGCGACAGCGGGTGTCCCAGAGCGACGCAGAGCCTCGAGTTCCCACCCGCCCTCCCGATGACGACGGAGCCCCCATGGACCTGGACGAAGGAGACAGATTCGCCGCCGAAGCCGTCGGCCCGATGGTCTTCGTCGTCTGGCGTGGGACCGTGACGGCCGAGGCCACCGAGCGGGTCGCGGCACTGCTGCATCGCACCGCGGCGGCCCACCCCGGGGGCATCGGCTTCATCACCATCGCTCAGTTCCGGGCTCCGATTCCCAGCGCCACGATTCGCGCGCGCATCGTGGAGGTCTATGGGGCGCTCGGCTCGACGCTCAAGGGCGTCGCGCAGGTCGTCGAAGGCAGCGGCTTCTGGGCCTCGGCCGCGCTGTGCTTCATCGCCGGCCTCGGCCTACTCCACCGACACAGCCACGCGATGAAGGTGTTCGGGAGACACGACGAGGCCGCCGATTGGATCGCCGCCCTCGGGCTTCCCGAGGCACCCTCCGTAAGCGCGCTGAGGGCCCGCATCGACGCGCGCACGATGGAACTCGACGCGGCCTGCTAGTGTCCTGAGTCCGTAGTTCGCGCCGAAAAGAACACCGCTCCCGACGCCCGCCCTTTCGGCTCTCACGCCGTAAAGCCTGCCGCCCCGGCTCCCCTCCATCCCGACTTTCTTTCACTTCACTTCGCTTCGAGGCGCCAATACGTCACCGCTCGATGCAGCCGAAAGCGCCGAGGTCCCTCTGAGTCGGGCCGAGTCGGTTCGGGGAGCCTTGGCGCGTGCGTTGCAGAACAACGGGGAATGATGCTGGAAGACACGGTCGCAGGGGTGCTGCTCGGGACGGCGGTGGGGGACGCTATTGGGCTCCCGCACGAGGGGCTGCACCCCCAACGCATCGCTCAAAGGCTGGAGCGGGGTCCGCTGCGTCACGCGCTGCTGCTGGGGCGGGGGATGCTCAGCGACGACACCGAGCACGCGAGCATGGTCGCGCGCGCGACTGCTACGGGGTGACGACGAGCTTGGCGAGGATGTTGTCGCCGTTGCCCCAGTTCTGCCCGCCTCCCGCGAAGTCGGCCTGGTACGCGTTGGTCGTGGGCCACCCCGGACCGCTGGATGCACCGGCCACGAAGACATCGCAGTCGTCGGTGATGAAGGCGGCGCGGCCATTCTCGTGCGCGGTACCCCCGAGGAAGCTGGCGTATCGAGGCGACGAGAAGTCCGAGCCCAGGACCACGACGAACACGTCGACGTCCCCACCGAGCGCGGGTTGATGCGCGGCGGCGCTCACCGGGAGATCGGCCGAATCGGTCTCCCCGACGAACGCGACCTCCCCGGCCGCGTTGATGTTCAACCCGTCGGGTCCCTCGAACCCGCTGCCCCCAAAATAGGTCGCCGCCAGCACGGTCCCGGCCTCGTCCATGCGTACCGCAAACGCGTCGGAGGGCCCGCCACCAAACGCGGTCTGGAAGGCGCCGGCGGTGACGGGAAAGTCGGTGGAGGTGGTGAAGCCCGCCAGCACGATCTCTCCACCCGCGACGGCCAAGCCGTGGGTTTCGAAGCCCTCGTCGCCCGAGCCGCCAACGTAGGTCCCCAGCTCGAGCTCGGCGCCGTCGGTGCTCAGCCGCGCGACGTACACATCCTGGCCTCCCGAAGCGCCGTTGCCCGTGGTCGTCGGGATGTCGCTCGAGTCGGTATAGAAGGACGTGTACGGGCGGCGCTGCGCGTCCACGCGGACCGACCCGATGCCCGACTCGTTGCCGCTGCCCCCGAGCCAAGTCGCCCACAGCACGGTGGTGCCATCGCTGCTCACCTTCGCCAGGCCGTTCTCGTGGCCCCCGTTGCGCGCGGGCTGGTAGGCGGCGTCGAAGGCCCCTGCAAACCACGCCGGCGCCTGGTCACCGCTGACGTTCTGATCGTAGCTCAACACGGCGTAGACATCGCCCTGGTCGTCGATGTCGAAGTCGCGGACCAAGGTGTTGACGCCGAACTGGCTCGACCACACGAGCTCGGACCCATCGGGAGAGAGCTTGGCGATGAACCCGTTCTGCACGCCGTAGAAGTCGTTGGTGGTGCCTACGCCCAAGTACTCGGGCTGAAAGACACCCGGGGTCGTGGGAAATCCGGGCCCGCTGCGGCCGCTGACGTACACGTGTCCGTCTTCGGCGACCTCGATGGCGTAGGCGCGGTCGTAGTTGGGCCCGCCGAGATAGGTCGCCCAGACCAGCTGCCCGCCCGGAGAGAACATCGCCACCCACGCGTCCGAGGGGCCGTGCCCCCCGATCTGCGATCCCCCGGTGTTGAACGTGGTGTCGTAGGCGCCCGCGGTGGTGGGAAAGTCGGACGACGCGGTGCCGCCCGCGAGGTAGATGTTTCCGGAGCCATCCACGAAGACGTCGCGCGTGTGCTCCCAGCCCCCGCGACCAAAGTAGGTGGAGAACTCGACGTCGAACGCCGCGCCGCAGGTCCTGGACTCGCCCGTCTCGCCGGAGCTGCTTCCGGTCTCGGAAGACTCGCCGTCGCCCGCGGTGGTGCTCGCCTCAGCCGTGGTGCCGGTGCCCTGCGTGGGGTCGGTTCCCGCGGTGCTCGGCCGCCCCGTAGTGCCGCTCCCACTCTGGGTCCCGGAGCCAGAGCCGCCGGTACTCGACAGGGAGGTTGCCTCCGACGATGTCGCGCCATCGGTGTCGGCCGGCGCATCATCCCCTCCACAGGCGAGGGAAAGCGGGAGCAGAGCAAGCAAGGTCAACGGTGGAGCGGAGCGCAAAATCATGATGCCAGGGCGTTGTGCAACAACGGCGCCAGCCCCTCGGGGACGCAAAGCCAACGCTCTAGGTGGGCACTGCTCTCCCAAACCTCGCTACGTTTTGCGCACCATCCGCAACTCGGTTGCGCCCAGCGTGCTCCGAGATCCAGGAGAGCCCCGCACAACCGAATTGCGAGAAATGGCCACGACCCGGCCGCGGCCAGAGAGACGATTGCGGTACCGTGCGTGACCGTGTTGGCGCCCGTCCTCGCGCTTGCGACCCTGTTGACCGAGCCGGCGGTCGCACGAACCGAGGCGGACGCGAGCGCCACCGTCGTGGTGCGCAGCGCTTCTGAGCTTGGGTTCGCGGAGGCCACGGTCCAACGCGCCCTCGAGGGGCACTTTGCAGATCTGGGTTACGAGGTCTACGTCGACTTCGCACCCGACGACCGGCCCTGGCCTCCCGCCGCCGTTCGGGTGGAGCTGCTGCGCCATCCCGACGGATCGGTTGGCGTCGCGGTGCAGCGCGAGTCGGACACGAAGCCTTGGGTCCGCACCCTGCCGGGCCAGGACGACGCGGGGCTGATGCTGGAGTCGCTCAGCGTGCTGATTCGCAGCATGCTCAGCGCTCCGCTCCCCGAGCCCACGATCGAACCAGAGCCACAGCCGGAGCCGGAGCCGGAGCCCCAACCAACGCCCGAGCCCGCGCCGCCCCCGTGGGGTGCGCAGTGGGGACTGGCGATCGGATACCGCGGGGACACGCTCGGCGCCGATCATCGGTGGCACTCCAGCGGCGCGCTCGACCTTGAGGTCCGAACCCCGGTCGGACTGGCCGTGGGCGGCGGTGCCTCCTACACCCCGCATCACCCAGGCGCGGGACTCTCGGTCCAGCGGGTGGGCGGTCAGCTTCGCGTGGGTGCGGTGTTTCGCGCCCGAGACCGCGTTCAGCCCGGTGTTTTCGCGACGGCGACGGCTGAAGGCCTGGGCTTCTCGGGCGCGCCCTCCAACGCGGAGGCTCGACCGGGATGGGCACCCCGGGTCGGCGCCGGGGCCTTCGCCTCCCTTCGTGTCCTGCTGGGCCCCGAGCGTCCGCAGCGATGGTTTGTCACCGCGCGCGTCGGGCTCGTCGGCTGGATCCTGGGCGCAACCCTGGAGGAGACCAGCGAAACCGGTCGCAGACCCCTTCTACGCACAGATCCGGTCGCGGGCACGGTGTGGGTGGGGGTCGGCTACCGATGGACGCAGATGCGCAGCCGCTGATTGAATTCTTTTCTTCATCCATTTCGCCGCGCCTGCCCCCACGATCGAGTGCGCGTGTCTTCAGACGCATCCCCGCCCGAACGCCAGGCCGAACACACGCTGTGTCAGCGCGTGGCCTCAGGAGACCGTGACGCATCCGAAGCCCTCGCCCGCCAGCTCATGCCCGTCGTACGCCACGCAGCGCGCCGCCTCACCCGGACCGCCTCGGATGCCCAAGACGCGGCGCAGGTCGCCACGCTCGAGATCCTGCGCTCCGCCGGCCACTACGCCGCGCAAGGCTCGCTGAGCGGTTGGGCGAGCCGAATCGCGGTGCGCTCGATCGTCCGGTGGAATGCTCGGCACGGCACCCCCTCAAGCCACGAGCACAACCCCGACACCACCCCATCCCCTGGCGTCGTCGCGTCGGGGTCCGAAGCGTTGCCGCGGCCGCTGGACGACTACCTGCGCGGGCTGCCCGAAGCGCAACGCACCGCCTTGGTCCTGCGCCACAGCCTTGGATACACCATCCCTGAGATCGCCGAGGTGACCGACGCACCGGTTCCCACGGTCCGCTCGAGGGTCGACAAAGCCATGGCCCGGGTCCGGGCCGCCATCCGCCGCGACGTGGCGCTGGGTCGCACAGGAGCCAGCGCATGACGCTCCACCTCGATGATGCGCGCTGGCGGGCAGCCGTCGATGCGGAGCTTCGCGGTGAAGCCACGCCGACCCAGTCGGAGCTTCTCGCCCACTACCACCCTCGTGGCGACGAGCAGCGCGCCGAGGCGGCGTTCTTGGAGAAGCTGCGCGAAGGCCCTGACGCGATCGATGCCTGCACGGACGAGACCCCGACCTGGCTCACCGCTGCCGTGGATGCGCATCTGCAAAGCACCAGCGAGTCCCGCGGGCGCACGACTCGGGCACGGTGGCCTTGGCTGGCCACCGCCGCCGCGCTGGTGCTCTCCACGGGCCTGTCGATCTTCGCGTTGTGGTCCGCGTCCCAACGCCCACACGAGCTCAAGCCAGGGCAAGCTATCGTCGTGGCCCCTGGAGACCGGTCGCCCTCGCCCGCTCCCATCGTCGCCCCCAGCGAAGATCTTCCCAGCGAAGATCTTCCCAGCGAAGATCTTCCCAGCGAAGACACGGGGATGTGTGTCGAACGTCCGGGGTACTCGATCTGCGCGGACGCAGAATCTCAAGTCACCGCGCGGTCCTCGGGCGCGCTGGCGTTGCATTCGGGCACCGCCACCGTGCAAACCCAGGACGCCGACGGGGTTCGAGTCGAGCTCGACCAGGTCACCGTGCTTGCGGCGGCGCACAGCGTTGTGGTGATCGAGCGCGAGACCGCGGGGTGGTCCGTCACGGTCGAGTCGGGCGCCGCCACGGTCACCGAGCTAGGCTCGGCGCGGCGACTGGGGGCCGGGGAAAGCCTGCAGCGGGGTGCCAAACCCAGCCCACGTGCGGAGCTGGAGGCTAAGCCCACCGTCAAAGCAAGCACGCTGCTCTCCCGCGCCCGCGCGCTCCGACGGGAAGGGGATCCTCGCGGCGCCATGCAAACCTACGCCGAGCTGATCCGAAAGCACCCACGCTCGCCCGCGGCGCAAACCGCCCGCATGAGCCTGGCACAGCTTCAGCTGGACCAAGGTTCGGCCCAAGACGCCCTTCGTTCGTTCCGCGCCTACCTCGAACATGGCGGCGCCCTCGCCGAGGACGCGGCCTACGGCGAGATCCGGGCACTGCAAGCGCTGGGACGCAGCGCGGAGGCCACGCGCGCCGGACAAGCGTTCCGGCGGCGCTATCCGGACAGTCCCTACGGTGCGAAGCTCAAGCCATGACCCGGGCGGTTTGGGTGCTGGCAGCGCTTTGTGTGGGGTGCAACGCCAGCTACGTCGCGGCCGTCGCCGCAGGGACCGAGACGGGCTCGGGGGACCCGCTGGAGGGTGGGAGCTCCGACACCGCCTCGACAACGTCCGGCGGGGTCGAGGCGTCTTCGGGCAGCCCCTCGTGCGCCCCACCCCTGCCTCTGGCCGGCTGCGACGAAGCGGCCGATCCCCTGCGTGCACCGGAGCTGAGCTGCTACGACGGGGTCGCCGCGGCGCGGTTCGAAAGCCCGGATCTCACCGCCTGGCGGCGCGCGAGAGAGTTCGGCAACGCGAGCTGGGTTGCGAACGACTCCGAGGCGATCCTGGTGCTTTCCACCGGTGTGCTTCCCGAGCCCGGTGAGGTCGGAGAGGTCCACGTCACCGCGAGCGCCGCAAAGAACGCGGCGGCCGACAACGGCAATCCCAACGGCGTGTCCTCGCTTCCCGCGGGCATCGTCAGCGCGCCCGGCAGCCCCTCGGGCACGCCGTACGTCGACTGCGACGGGACCGGTGACTGCTCCGGCACGCTGCACAGAGCATTCGGCGGCGCCGCCGAGGACCTCATCTGGCTCTCCCTCGATGCCACAGTTCCGCCCGGCGTGCTTGGCTACACCGTCCGCGTCGGGTTCCTCAGCGCCGAGTACCCCGAGACGCTCGCGACCCAGGACAGCGATCTGTTCGTATGGTGGCACGAGAGCGCGGACTACGTGGGCAACCTCGCGACGTGGGACGGCGCCGCGGCCAACGTCGCCGGCCTCGGCGCGCGTATGCACGAGTTCTCGGGGGAACATCCGATGCTGCTGCGCACGGGCATGGATGGGACGACTGGCGTTTGTGAGATCGAAGGTGTAGACATGCCCTGCCCTCTAGGGGCATCCACCGGCTGGATGGAACTCCGCGGACCGGCGAGACCGGGCGAGACCCTCCACCTCGTCGCAGCGCTGTTCGATCAAGGCTCGCTCGAACGCGATACCGTGGTGCTCCTCGACGAGTTCGTGTGGTCCTGCGAGGGCTGTGTGCCCGGAGAGTCCTGCGGGTTGCGGTAGCGTCGGTGTCGGGAGGGTGCCCGCCCCCTGCGCGGGCGGGTGGAGCGACGGTGGCTGGCTGCACCAAAGCGGGTCAGGCCGCGCGCCTGCGCGTCCGCGGAGCCCCGACCATCCCAGACCACCGCCAGCCCCGGAGGCTTCGCGGGTGCAGCGAACGACACCGCTGGGGACGAATGCGTCTTGACGCTGCACGTGCTTAGTCCTACACACCGGACATGGACGCTCGCCTCGCGCGCAACCCCCAGTCCGCCATCCGGCGGCGGGGGTCCTTGCGGGCGAAGATGGCCAGACTCGCGGACATGTCTGGTGAGTCCGGTGGGTCCGGTGGGTCCGGTGGCTCCGGTGGCTCCGGTGGGTTCGGCATGTCCGTCCGTGTGGCGTTTCGCCTCGCGGTCGCGTTCTCGCTGATGCTCGCGATGTGCTTCGGCACAGCTTCTGAGCCGACACCACCCGGCGTTGCCGCCGTCGCCGCGGACACCAACGACCACGCGAGCCAGCAATGTCCGCGTCCTGCCGGCGCTGTAGAGCTCGTCGCGGAGGCTGAGGAGTCCCGTGACGAGCTTGAGCAGCAGAGCACGACCCCGGCAAAGGGCTTGCTCGTCGCGGGCTGGCGCGGACCGGCATCCCGGCATCCTGTCGTCGCTACAGCGACGGGGTGGGTCGGCCGTCCCCGTCTCGGCGGCGCTGGCGGCCTCGGACGCGGTCCGCCCGCGCGCGTCTAGCCTTCGCAGTGTGCTCGCAACGCGTCCGGTCCCTCGGGGCCGCCCGCGATGTTGAGCGCTGACCGGCGAACGCTCTCTCGCAGCGCTTCGAGGCCCGCGTGTCGCCACGGGGCCCTCTGGATCATCGGTCTCGACCGCGCACGAAGGTGTGCGCCACGAGGTGGACGCAAAGCAATGGTTTCTAGATTCTCGACGACGTTTCACATCCAAACAAAGGCCGGCCCCCCACGGTGGACCACGGCCACGATCGCCCTGGCCCTGGTCCTGATGCCCACCGGGTGCGCCAAACGGCTGCTCGACCAACCGGCGGCGCGGGCGGAAAACCGGGAGGTCCCGGCCGACTTCACAACAGTCCACGAAGGTCCGAGCGTCGCGGCGCAGCAGCACTGGGACGAGTTCTTTGCCGACCCAAATCTGCGGGAGCTTATCCAGGGCGCGCTGTCGAACAACCAGGAGCTGAACATCGCGCTGCAGGAGATCATCGTCGCCAAGAACGAGGCTGCGGGCCTCAAGGGCGAGTACCAGCCTCGGCTGGACGCGCGCGCCGGGGCGGGTATCGAAAAAGTGGGGAGCCACACCAGCCAGGGCGTCAGCGACGAAGCCCACGGCGTGCCCGCCCATCTGCCCAACTTTCGCTTCGGCCTGACCGCCTCGTGGGAGATCGATGCGTGGGGGAAGCTGCGCAACGCCGCGAAGTCGGCCGGGATGCGCTACGCGGCGACGGTCGAGGGCAAAAACTTCATCATCACCGAGCTCATCGCCGAGATCGCTCACTCATACTACGAGCTCGTTGCGCTCGACCTGCAGCTGGGCGTGCTCGCTCGGAACACCGAGCTGCAGCAGCAGGCGCTGGAGGTCGTGAAGGCACAGAAGGCGGCAGGTCGGGCGACCGAGCTGGCGGTTCGCAAGTTCCAGGCCGAGGTGCTCGCAAACCAGGGGCGTCGGTACACGCTCCTGCAGATGCAGGTCGAGGCGGAGAACCGGATCAACGTGTTGGTCGGCCGCTATCCACAACCGGTCAAGCGAGATGCTCGGATGTTCGAGGCACAGCTGCCGAACTCGGTTGAGGCCGGGCTCCCCTCAGAGCTGCTCGAGAACCGACCCGACGTGCGTCAGGCGGAGCTCATGTTGGAGGCGGCCAAGCTCGACGTGAAGGTTGCCAAGGCTCGGTTCTACCCGTCGCTGAGCATCGAGGCGGACGTCGGCTACGAAGCGTTCAACGCCCGACACCTCCTCGAGACTCCCGAGTCGATCGTCTACAACCTCGCCGGAAACCTCACTGCCCCCCTGCTCAACCGCAAGGGGATCAAGGCTGAATACCGAACGGCGAACGCCATGCAGATCGAGGCAGTGCTGCACTTCGAGCGGACCATCCTGGTGGCCTACACCGAGGTCGCCAACCAGCTGTCCTTGGTCCGCAACGAGAGCCAACGCTTCGCCCGACTCGAGAAGGAAGTGGAGGCCCTGGAGAGCGCCACCGAAGTCTCGACCATTCTGTACAGCAGCGCCCGTGCTGACTACATGGAGGTGCTCATGACCCGCCGGGACGCCCTAGATGCACAGATCGAGATCATCGAGGCCCGGAAGTCACGACTTCAGGCAATGGTGACGATCTATCAGGCGCTCGGAGGTGGTTGGCACCTCGAAGCCGAGAAGGCCGACAAGGCCGCCCGAGAGGCCGAGCAGAAGAAGACGACGGCCAAGAAGACGCGAAAGAAGAGTGGAGCCTAGTCCCATGAACCGTTCATCGATTTCGGCCTGCTTCCTCGTCTGCCTGTCCCTGATTCCGGTTGCTTGCAAGCACACCGAGGAAGAAGAGACGCATGCAGAGGAACACCAGAGCCACCCCATCGTGGTGACCAGCCCCGTGACGACCGACGTCACGCAGACCGACGAGTACGTCTGCCAGATCCACTCCCGCCGGCACATCGAGGTTCGCGCGCTGGAGCGTGGATATCTAGACACCATCAAGGTGAAGGAGGGGCAGGAGGTCAAGAAGGGACAGCTGCTCTTCAAGCTGTTGCCAGTGCTCTACAAGGCGAAGCTTCACGCTGACGAAGCCGAGCTTCTCAGCGCGGAGATTTCGCTTCGGAACTCGAAGAAGCTGTTCGAGCAGAACATCGTGTCGGACCAGGAATTGGCCCTCGCGGGCGCCGAGAAGGCCAAGGCCAAGGCCAAAGTCGAACTCGCAAAGGCGGAGCTGTCCTTTATGGAAATCCGAGCCCCTTTCGACGGCATCATCGACAAGCAGTATGAGCAACAGGGCAGTCTCACCGAGGAGGGAGACATGCTCACGACGATCTCGGACAACGAGATCATGTGGGTGTACTTCAACGTCCCCGAGTCGGACTACCTCGACTTCAGGGAAATCCCCCAGTCTCCCGACCCCGAGAACCCACAGCAGCTCGTGCTCCCCGACACCAAAATCGAGCTCGAACTCGCCAACGGCAAGGTCTTCGGCCACGACGCCGGAAACAAGGTCACAGTCGAATCCACCTTCGATAGTGAGACCGGCAACATCCAGTTTCGCGCCGACTTTCCCAACCCCGAAAACCTGCTGCGCCACGGGCAGACCGGCACGCTGCAGCTTCACCGACGGGTCGCGAACGCCATCGTCATCCCTCAACGGGCAACGTTCGAGATTCTCGACCAGCAGTATGTGTACGTGGTGGATGAGAAGGGCGTCGCACATCAGCGCGCGGTGACCATCGCGCATGAGAACGACGATCTCTTCGTGATCAAGAGTGGTCTTGAGGCCGACGAGAAGATCGTCCTCGACGGCGTCCGGCAGGTCCACGACGGTGAACACGTCGAAGCCGAGTACCGGGACCCTTCTGAGGTCTTCGCGACCCTAAAACATCACGCGGAATAGGAACCGGAAGCATGTTTACCAAGATTCTCAAACGGCCGGCCCTTGCCCTCGTCACGGCGATTCTTCTGCTGTTCCTAGGTCTTCTCGGCATCGCGAGCTTGCCCGTCGCGCAGTATCCCGACGTTGCGCCGCCCACGGTGTATGTGTCGATCGCCTACCCAGGCGCCAGCGCGAACGTCCTCACCGACTCCGTCATCATTCCACTTGAGCAGTCGATCAACGGCGTCCAAGACATGCGGTACATGGTGTCCGACTCCACCAGCGCGGGTGAAGCGACGATTCGGGTCTACTTTGAGCCCGGCACCGACCCGAACATCAACGTCGTAAACGTTCAGAACCGGGTCAACATCATGCTGAGCCGGCTGCCCCCCCTGGTGGTCCGCGAGGGAATCCTGGTCAGCCAGGTCGTCCCCAGCATGCTGATGTATCTCAACCTCTACAGTACAGATCCGGACACAGACCAGAAGGATCTCTTCAACTACGCGGGGGTGTACATCATGCCCGTCCTCAAGCGCATCCAAGGGATGGGCATCCCAACGAACCTGGGCAACCGCAACTTCGCCATGCGGATCTGGCTCAACCCAGATCGCATGCGGGCCTACGACGTCTCGGTCGAGGACGTGATGGAAGCGCTCGCAGAGCAGAGCATCATCGGCTCCCCCGGTCGTCTGGGGCAGGCGACGGGCATGACCTCACAGTCCAAGGAATATGTCCTCACGTATGTCGGCCGCTACAACCGGCCGGAGCAGTACGCCAACATCATCCTCAAGGCCAACTCCGACGGAGAGATTCTCCGACTCTCCGATGTTTGCGTGCCACCCGAGTCCCACACCCCCGCGTGGGGCGCCACGGCGCCGGACGAAGGTGGACATCAAAGCAACACCCACGAGGGTATCGAGCTAGGCTCGGAGTTCTTCGACATCTACTCCGACGTCGATGGACATCCTGCCGCGTCCGTGGTGCTCAAGCAGGCGCCAGGCTCCAACGCCGCAGAGGTGATCGCGGAGGTCAAGTCCACCCTCGCAGAGCTGGAGAAGGGCTTTCCGCCCGGCATGCACTACGAGATCGCCTACGACGTATCCACGTTCGTCGACGCCTCCATCGAGAAGGTGCTTCATACCCTCCTTGAGGCCTTCATCCTGGTATCGCTCGTGGTCTTCATGTTCCTGGGGGACGTTCGGTCCACGCTGATCCCAACCCTCGCGGTTCCGGTCTCGCTGATCGGCACCTTCTTCGTGCTCAACCTGATGGGTTTCTCGATCAACCTCATCACGCTGTTCGCGATGGTCTTGGCGATTGGAGTCGTCGTTGACGACGCGATCGTCGTCGTCGAGGCCGTCCACGCGAAGATGGCCGAGAAGCACCTGTCGCCCTACCGGGCGACCCTGGAGGTGCTGCAGGAGATCAGTGGAGCGATCATCGCGATCACTTTGGTAATGACCGCAGTGTTCGTCCCCGTAACCTTCATCCCCGGACCCGTCGGCGTGTTCTATCGTCAGTTCGGGGTCACGATGGCCACCGCGATCGTGCTCTCGGGAGTCGTCGCGCTCACCCTGACTCCGGTCCTTTGCGCAATGATCTTGAAGCCCCACTCGCACGGGGCCGCGGACCCTGCGCAGAAGAAGACGGGCCGAGGCACGAAGATCTTAGGCTACCTTGTCCTTGGGCTCCCCGCCTTGGCGGGCCTCACCTACCTTGCCTACGAGCTCTGGGGCCCGCTGGGCTTGTTGCTCATCGCGGCACCGTTCGTCCAGCCGACCTTCAGTCGGGGCGTCGACAAGGTCACCGACATCTACGCCGGAATGCTGCGCCCGATCGTCACCCGCCGGGTGTTGACCCTCACGGTCATCGGCGCGTTCGTCTTCGGCATCGTGGCCGTGAACACGCAGATGGCCTCCGGCTTCATCCCCGGCGAAGACCAAGGAATCATCTACGCAGTGCTCCAGACCCCCCCGGGGTCGACGCTCGAGTACACCAACGCCAAGTCTCAGGAGCTTGAGAAGATCGCCAAGGAAATCGAAGGGGTCACCTCGGTGACCTCCGTCGCCGGCTACGAGATCCTCACCGAGGGTCGCGGATCCAACGCCGGCACCGCGATCATCAACCTCGAGAACTGGGCCGATCGCGACATCACGGCGCGGGAGATCATCGAGGAACTTGAGGAACACACCGCGGCGATCTCGGACGTGAAGCTTGAGTTCTTCGAGCCCCCCGCGGTTCCCGGGTTCGGGGCCGCGGGTGGATTCTCGCTCCGGGTCCTCGACCAGACACAAGCCAGCGTCACCGACTATGAGCGTCTGGGCAAGGTCACCGAGGACTTCATGGCTGCACTGGAGGAGCGGCCTGAGGTGGAGAACATGTTCACCTTCTACGCCGCCGACTATCCCCAGTACGAACTCGTCATCAACAACGACATCGCGATGCAAAAAGGGGTGTCGATCGACAAGGCCCTGGAGAACCTCAACATTCTCATCGGCAGCACGTATGAGCAGGGCTTCATTCTGTTCAACCAGTTCTACAAGGTCTACGTGCAGGCATGGCCGGAGTTCCGCCGGATGCCCGATGACATGGACAACATGTTCGTCAAAAACGACGCCGGCGAAATGGTCCCCTACTCAGCGTTCATGAAGCTGGAGAAGAAGCAGGGACTCAACGAGATTACGCGCTACAACCTCTACCCGTCGGCCGCCATCCAAGGTGTGCCCGCAGAGGGGTTCTCCAGCGGTGAAGCGATCGAGGCGATCCAGGAGGTCGCCGCCGAGTCGCTGCCACCGGGCTACACATTGGGATGGGAGGGCCTGTCCTGGGACGAATCTCGGAAGGGCAACGCGTCGCTGTACATCTTCTTTGTCGTCGTTGCCTTCGTGTACCTGGTGCTGGTCGGACAGTACGAGAGCTTCATCATCCCTCTGGCGGTCATTGCATCGCTGCCTATCGGCATCTTCGGTGCGTTCTCACTCCTGTACGCGGTGGGGCTTGCCAACGATGTCTGGGCCCAGCTCGGGCTGATCATGCTCGTGGGTCTGCTCGGCAAGAACGCGATCCTGATCGTGGAGTTCGCGGTGCAGCGACGCGGCGAAGGCCTCTCGCTCAAGGACGCCGCGATCGAGGGCGGAAAGCTCCGCTTCCGTCCGATTCAGATGACCTCGTTCGCGTTCATCGCCGGCCTCCTGCCGCTCGCGCTCGCGACCGGAGCCGGGGCGATCGGCAACCGCACCATCGGCACGACCGGGGTCGGCGGCATGCTCTTGGGCACCGTGGTCGGCGTGCTGGCGATCCCTGGCCTGTACTACTTGTTCGCTCGCATGGTCGATGGCCGCAAGCTGCTGCGGGACGAGACCGACGAGCCCCTGAGCGAGGAGTTGGCAGGCGATGCGCACGGGGTCGCGGCGCACTCAGGAGACGACGAAGATCAGCCGACCCCAGAAGAGTAGCCCCACAGCGGCGGAGGACAGAAACGATGGAACACCCACATCCCATACTCGCAGCGCTACCCCTCGACCACGAGACCCCCGCCATCGTGGCGACCGTGGCCGAGCTCGCGCGTAGACTCCACGTGCCGGTCTTCGTTGTGCACGCCCTCGCGACGCGCCACCTTGAGAGCCCTGAGGGCCTGGCCGAGCGCTCGAAGCAGACTCGACTTCGTCTCGACGCGCACCTCGAAGGGATGCGGACCGCTGGGGTGAGCGTGCAAGACGTGACGGTCGAGCTCGGGGATCCCGCCGAGGTCGTCGTCGCCACGGCACTGCGCTGTGGGGCGCAGATGATCGTCACCGGGGGAGGACGTCCTGCCACCGTGCGACGCTGGGTCGTCGGGTCCGTCGCCGAGGCCATCGTGCGTCGATCCACGATCCCGGTGTGGGTCGCGCGCGGAACCCCACCAGACGGGCGCCCCGTGTTGTGCCCGGTCGACTTCAGCCCCGCCTCGAGCGCGGGCCTGCACGAGGCGATTCGGATCGCACGGCTGTTCGAGACTCCCCTGTCGCTCCTCACCGTCGTCAGTGACGAGTCTTCACGCAAGTCGCTGGCGAAGGTCCAGTCGAATGCCCACGACCGGCTCGAAGCCTTCATCGCCGAGCAGGACGTCGAAGGTCTTGAGGTTTCGTTCAAGGTCGCCGTCGGCGATGCAGCCGAGCGGATCGTCGACGCGGCTGACCACGCTGGCCTGATGGTCATCGCGAGTCGGGGCTACGACCCGCTCATCCGCGACCGGCTTGGTCCGGTGACCACCCGGACGCTCCGCAACAGTCACTGCAGCACGCTGACCATCCGCCATCTCGCGGAAGGACACGACGAGCGCATGCAGGCGATCACCCACCTCGCCGATCTCCACCAGGAGGCCAAGGCGCTCCTCCTGGACGATCGCGGCGCCGACGCCCTCCCCCTGCTCGAAGGCCTGGCCGAGCGAGCCCCCACCAACGCGGAGGTCCAGGAAGCCTACGCCATCGGACTGGAACGCGCCGGTCGGCACGTCGAGGCGACGAGCCGATACGAGCTCGCGCGCTTGATCCGTGATCGCCTGACCGCCATGCCTTGAGCGAGCGAGGTACACTCCCGCCGGTCACGATGGGTACCCCGCTGTTCGACACCGAAGCCCTCGAAGGCCTGCGAGCGAGCACCCGAACCGATCCCGGGCAGGTTCGAATGCTGCGCAACGCCCTCCTCAAGGACTTCGAGCCCGATGCGGCCGGCCTCGCACGCGCACCGGCCCTGTCGCCCCTGGACTTGCACACCCTGGTGCTCGAGCAGCGCCACGACTCCAAGCTCGACGGCGCGACCAAGCTCCTGTTTCGCACCTCCTCGGGACTGCTCACCGAGTCGGTCATCCTGCGCATCGCCAGCGGCCGCATCACGCTGTGTGTCTCGAGCCAGGTCGGCTGCGCGGCGGCATGTCGCTTCTGTGCCACCGGCACGATGGGCATCGCTCGAAGCCTCAGCGAAGCCGAGATCCTCGACCAGGTGTTCCAGGCCGGACAGCTCCTCGCCGCCGAGGGTCGCAGGCTTCGCAACGTGGTGTTCATGGGGATGGGTGAGCCCTTCCACAACGAGGACGCGCTGGTCGAGGCCATCGAGCGGCTGACCGACCCCGCCTGGTTCAACCTCTCGCCCAAGAAAATCCTGGTGTCCACCGTCGGCATCACCGGCGGCATGCTTCGCTTTGCCCGCCGCTTCCCCAGCGTCGGCCTCGCGCTGAGCCTGCACAGCGTCCGCGAGCAACCGCGGCAGTCGATCATGCCGATCGCCAAGCGCTACCCCCTGCCCGAGCTCCGAGAGACCGTGCTGCAGGTCAACGCGCTGCAAGACCGCCCGGTCATGCTCGAGTACCTGATGCTGGGGGGCATCAACGACACCGACGCCGACGCGGCCGCGCTCATCGAGTGGACCCAGGGGCTCGACGTGCACCTCAACCTGATCCCCTTCAACCCGGTCGACGGCGCCCAGCTTCGCGGCTCCTCCGCCCAGCGCTGCTCCGAGTTCTCCGACGCGCTCAAGGCCGCCGGCCGCACCACCACGTTGCGCCACAGCCTCGGCCGCGACATCGAGGCTGCGTGTGGCCAGCTCGTCAAACGCGAGAACCTGGCCCGCGCCCGCGCCTTGCCGAGCTAGCAGCCCAGCGACGCCACCCTCGCCCGGCCCCTCGCAGACCTCCGCGAGGCGTGGGGCATCCAAGTCGTCAACGGGCCCGCGTGAGCCCCTCTACATGCTGCGGAGCTACATGCTGCGGAGCTACATGCTGCGGAGCTACATGCTGCGGAGCTGATCGATGAATGGTTGCGAGACGGAGAGTTCGTACTCCTTCTTGCCCTGCTTGTTCACGCTGCCGGTCCACACCACGTCGTCAAGCCCGACACCCAACTTTGGCATGTCCTTGAGGTCGCCCTCGAAGTCGAGCGAGCGGGCCCAAGCGCTCAAGCCTTTGACGTCCAGCATGACGAGGGTGCTTGTGTCGGCGTGTTGGTTGACTCGCTTCCGCGCGTCGCCGAACTTGCCAAGGTTGCCCTTGCCTGCCGCCGCCTTGAGCACCTTCTCGAGCGCAACCTTGGGCTTCGCGGTGGTCATCACCAGGAACAGGTGCCCGTCCTTCTCGGCGTACGCCATCGTGAACTGAACCTCGCCCACCACCTTCTTCAGCTTCTCGAAGTCGGGGTCCTGCTTCAGCTCGGCCAACGCCTTTTTGGTGGGGGTGATCGTGAAGGTGTCGGCCTTCACACCGGCCACGCTGAAGGCCCCCTTCTTGTACGTGGTCTGCATGTACTCGCCGAAGCTGGGCATCAGAGCTTCGAGCTTGTAAGACTCGATGAACGCCCGGATCACCGGCAGCCCTTGCTTGCCGGGCTTGACCGCGTAGCTCGCAACCATCGCGCCGGCGCTGCCCTTGACCGGGAACGCTGCCACGGAGACCGGCCCGGACATGGCGTCCCCCATCTCGACGAACATCTTCGCCATCGTGGCGCCCAGGTCCGTCCCGTCGGCGGTCTTCATGCCGCCGAGGATGCGGATGTAGGGGCCGATCCAGGGGTCTTCCAGCACGTGGGCAAAATCGAAGTTCATGCCGCTGATGAAGAACGAGTCATCCGGCAGCGCCTCCAGCATCGCGACATCCACCTGAGGGAGGTTTGCCTCACGCTCATACTGCTTGGCAGTGTCGGTGCCCTTGGCAGCCGCGCTGCGGTAGATCGCTCGGCTTCGCTGCTTGCCGACGCGGAACAGAAGCTCCACCGACTTGAGGTCTGCAAAGCTGCGGTACATGTCCGTCGCAGCCTTGGCCGACGCACCCGAGTACTCCGCACCTGGCGTCCCGGGAGGGGCCGCGCTCATGGCCTGCTCCATCTCCGAGAAGAAGCCCTCAATCTCCTGCCGCGCGTCGGCAAAGATGACCTTCGGCTTGGCCTCGGAGTAGAAATCTCGGTCGGCCTTTCCAGGCTTGATGATCGATGCCTGGATGGTCGAGCCGGTCGTCGCGAGCAGCGACGGGTCGAGAGCCACACCGACGTGGTCCCCTAGCGCCTTGAAGTAGAACGTCTCGCCGGACAGCTCGTAGGCCGCGTAGTCCGCTCCGCCGGACAGATAGCCCTCTTGGCCCATGTCTTCGACGAGCTGCGTGATGCCGCCCTCGTAGCCAACCGCGCATGCCACCGGCTGCGCGTGCTGCTTGGGGTTCACCACGACGCAGCCGAACGACTTGGTGAGGTCCAGGTGCTTTGCGACCTCGCTGCGGCCTTCGAGCGGCATCGCGAGCATCGACTTGACCTGGCTGACGCTGATCATGGCGCCGAGCCCCGGCGGCGCAAACTGGTCGGCGATGCGCGTGATGGTCTGGTCTGGCGCGGGCACGACGAAGTGACCCCACACAGAGACCTTCGCCCCTTTGGGGTTCGCCGGATTGCTCCGCCGCCCCGCATGATCCTTCCCGGTCTCCGCGCCGCCACCGGGTGCCTTGGAGACCGGCTCCGAGCCCGTCGCCGGCTTCGAGGTGTTGCCGACCTTAACGCGGCAACTCGGGATCGCCAGCAGCGTCAAACCGAGAACGACGGAGGAACAGACGGAAACTCTGCGCATCGCGCACCGATCTACCACGAAAAAAAACTGCTCCTGGGAAGGAATAGCGTCCGGTTTTGGAGGGTTTCCGGCCCCAATGTCTGGGTCAGCACAGCCAGGTGTAGCGGCGCTCGCGCTCAGCTCCCTTCTTCTCACGACGGGTGCTGGATGCGGCTCCGAAGCCGAAGCCAGCCCCAACCTCCCAGCCGCTGCCGAGGCGACAGGATCGCAGACACCAGCCGCCGACGGCGATGAAGCCCTGCACTACGACCCGCGGCAAAGCCTGGCGCCACTGGTCGAATCGGTCGGGCCCTCGGTCGTGAGCATTCAAGCCTCGGGGCGCGGCGCGGGCTTCTTCTCCTCGGGAACCGAGGCTTCGGGCAGCGGCTTCGTCTACGCGTCGGAGGGCATTATCGTCACGAATCATCACGTCGTCGACGGTGCCGAGCGCGTCCAGGTGCGCATGCATGACGGCACCCGATACGACGCCCGGGTCCTGGGCTCCGACGCCGCCACCGACCTCGCCGTACTTGAGCTTGAGGGTGCGCGAGACCTCCCCGCGCTCCAACTCGGCGACAGCGCATCGCTGCGCGTCGGCGACTGGGTCGTCGCCATCGGCAACCCGATGGGACTGGACCACTCCGCGAGCGTAGGCATCCTCTCTGGACGCGGCCGTGGCAGCCTCGGCCTCTACGCCGACAGCTATCTGGACTTTCTCCAAACCGATGCCGACATCGCTCCGGGCAGCAGCGGCGGCCCGCTGTTCGACCTGCGCGGCGCCGTCGTCGGCATCACAACCGCGGTCGGAGCCAACAGCCGGCCAGGGTTCGCCATCCCAGCCGCCCAGGCCCAGCCCGTGATCGAGCAGCTGCGCTCCACCGGGGCCGTCCGTCGAGGCTGGCTCGGGGCTGCCAGCGAGCGCGGTGCCCCAGAAGGCCACGGCGCTGTGATCGGTGAGGTCTACGCGAGGACCCCCGCGGCCGAGGCGGGCCTTCAGCCCGGCGACCTGGTGCGCAAGGTTGACCGTACCTCTATCGACGACTTCGACGGCCTTCGCGGCGTGATCGCGACCCTGCAACCTGGGCACACCGTGCTGATGGAAGTGGAGCGGGCAGGCGTCACGCTGGAGCTCTCCGCGGTCCTCGGCGACCGGCCCGCCCCGGGAACAATGAAGCACCTTCGCTCCGCACCCGTGGCGCCCCCCCCTTCGATGAGCCGTCTCTTCGACACCCCGCCCGCGGGATTTGGCGAGCAGCTCGGGGTCGGAGCGCGCGCCCACGACGATGGTCTTGAGGTGATCCGCGTCGAGCCTGGCAGCCTGGCGGAGGACCTCGAACTTCAGGCCGGAGACATCGTCCTGGAGCTCAACGGCGTGTCCGTCCAAGGCCCCGAAGACGTCCGCGATGGGCTCACCCGCAGTCGAGGAAAGGTCGAGATCAAACTTCTTCGCGACGGGGTGAAACACAACGTCTCTCTGGAGCGTTCTTAAAAACGTCCGTTTCTCATCGTCTGCCGACTGGCACGTCGGCTTGGCCGCGATCTTCACCGTCCCTCCGGAGATCGCGGCCGCTCTTTTTTTCAGCGTCGAAGGCCGGGGCGTCGGCGTCCCTTGCGGGCCCCGAGGACCGTGCTTATCCTCCGGCCCACATGAGCGAGCCTCGGCACTGCAAAGTCATGATTCTCGGCGCTGGACCGGCGGGGTACACCGCCGCGCTGTACACCGCGCGGGCCGAGCTGGCGCCCGTCATGCTCGCCGGACCCGAGCCTGGCGGACAGCTCACCACCACGACCGACGTGGAGAACTTCCCGGGATATCCCAAGGGCGTCTCGGGTCCGGAGATGATGGAAGAGTTCCGCGAACAGGCCGAGCGCTTTGGCACCGAGATCATCTACGATCTCGCCACCGAGGTCGACCTCAGCACCCGCCCCTTCAAGATCAAGGGCGACACCGAGTCGTACACCTGCGACACGCTGATCGTCTCAACGGGCGCAAGCGCCAAGTACCTCGGCATTCCCTCCGAGCAACGCCTGCGCAACAAGGGCGTGACCGCGTGTGCCACCTGCGACGGCGCGTTCTATCGCGGTCAAGACGTCGCCGTGGTCGGCGGCGGGGACACGGCGATGGAAGAGGCGCTGTTCCTCACCCGCATGTGTCGCTCCGTGCACATCCTTCACCGCCGGGACGAGTTCCGCGCCAGCAAGGTCATGCAAAAGCGCGTGCTCGAGAACCCGAAGATCACGGTGCACTGGAACCGTCAGGTCAAAGAAGTGCTCGGCGAGGATGGGGTCACAGGCGTCCTCTTGGAAGACACCACCGGCGGCCCCGACGAGACCATCGAGGTCACCGGCTTCTTCCTGGCGATCGGGCACCAGCCCAACTCCGGCATCTTCAACAACCAGCTCGCCATGGACGACGCCGGCTACCTGAAGATCCACCGTCCCGGCACCAGCTACACCAACGTCGAAGGCGTGTTTGCGTGCGGCGATGTCGCCGACAAGGTCTACCGCCAGGCCATCACGGCCGCCGGCACCGGGTGCATGGCTGCCATCGACGCCGAGCGCTGGTTGGCCGAGCAGGAGTAGGAACTATCGGAGTCCGCGCTCCACGAGCAGCTCGCCGATGAGCTTGCGTAGGGCCTCGGACCCGATCGGTTTGTACAGCACCCTGCCCGGCATCTCACGCAGGAATTTGTGGGCTTGCGGTGTGAACGCGCCCCCGGTGACAAACAGCATCCGGGAGGCGAGATCGGGGTCTTTGGACTGGAGCACCGCATGGAGGCGGGGACCATCCATCTCCGGCATGCTCATGTCGCACACAACGACATCAAAGTCGCCCGCGTCGATGCACGCGAGAGCCTCGACGCCGGAGGTCGCGGTCGTGGTGCTGTGCTTGGACAGCGTCAGCGCAAACGCGTCGGCCAGCCCTGGCTCGTCGTCCACGATCAAAACGCGCGCCGGTGCCGAGGTGCTCAGGGCCGCTGGCGGCGATTCGAGCGCGGCGTCGGGAGCAGGGCACGCGGGCAGTCGCATCCGAAACGTGGAGCCTTGCCCCTCTCGGCTCTCGACCTCGATGGTACCGCCAAGCTGGTCCACGATCCGGTGCGAGATTGCGAGGCCGAGCCCGGTCCCCTGGCGTCGACCCTTGGTCGTGAAGAACGGGTCGAAGATTCGCGCCCGAACCGCCTCCGACATCCCGGCTCCGGTGTCGTCCACGATCACCACGACGGCGTCCCCATCACGTTGGGCGGAGACCTCGACCGAGGCCTCGGCGCCCCCGCCCTCGCAGGCTTCGGCGGCGTTGACGAGCAGGTTCAGCACCACCTGACACAGCTTGGTCTCATCGCCTCGCACCCAGACGTCCTCGGCGACCGTGCATGTGAACATCTGCCGCGCGACGAGCAGGTGGGACATCATCCGGCGCGCGGAGTCGATGACCGTCAGCAGGTTCACCGAAGTGGTGGGACCCGGAGGCCGGGAGAACCCCTTGAGGTCCGCCACGATCTTTGCGGCCCGCACACAAGCGCCCGCCGCAGCCTCCAGGTGCTCCTGAACCCCCGAGACATCCCCCGAACGTGCCCGAGCTTGAGCCAACTCGACGTTGGTCAGGACGTACGCGAGCGGGTTGTTGATCTCGTGCGCCACCCCAGACGCCAAGGTGCCAAGCGCTGCCATGCGGTCGTTGGTCTGCACCCGCATCTGCATCTCTCGCCGCTCGGTAATGTCGAGTCCGGCGCCCACGAGGAAGCGGTTGCCATCCACATCGACCGCCTGCAGCGTCCAGTACACCACGGAGCGCTCGCCCGCGCCGCTGTGCGACTCCACCTCGAGCTCCGAGGGAGGAGCGCTACGAATCCAGTCCCGGTACAGCTCGGGCGTGCAATCGCTGAGCAGTCGCCACGCCGGGCACTCGGTCACCACGGGGTCGCACCCCAGCCAAGCTCGAAGCGCTCGGTTCCCCCGCACCACGACCCCACCCGCATCGGCGACGAACATGAAGCACGGCGACGTGTCCAAGGTCGCTTCGACAAATGCCCGCTGCTCCGCGAGCTCGAGCGTCCGGGCGACGACGCGGTGCTCAAGTTTTTCGGCGGCCTCGACCAGCGCCAGCTCGCCCCGTTTCCTCGCGTCGATATTGGTCTCGTTGACGAGGATCGCGGGCTTGCCCGTCGCCGGGTCGCTGGTCGTGAGCAGATGAAGCGCGTGCCAGACATCGCCGCCCGTCGTCCGCACCCGCAGCTCGCCACGAAACTCGCCGACGTCGCGGATGGCGGCCACCACGAGATCCGCATCCGCGCTTGAGACGAATCGTCGCCTCATCGCGTCGATGTTGCTTGCGGCGATCGGGTCTCCGTACGCTTGCGTCGCGGCCGGGTTCTGCATGAGCACCTTACCGCGAAGACTGCACAACGTGATCATCACGCTGGTATGGCGCAGCGCCTCTACGCCTCGAACATCCGAGGGCATCGTCTCGTAGGGACGCCCCCGCAGCAGGATCCGCTCGACGCCACGCTCCCCCGGAACTCGACCGAATGTAATGAGCATGGTCTTGGGCTTGTTGCCCGGAAACAACGTCCAATGATCGGTCGAAGAGTCACCGCGCGCGATCGACCGCTGATAGCCGGCAAGCCGCATTCGCGTCGATGTGGACATGCCCGTCGAAAAGTCCCGTGCCGCCAACTCCGAAATCGAGCTCGCGTTCCAGAACTCAAGGGCGCGCCGGTTGGCCCACGGTATCCGATAGAGCTCTGCATCGAAGACCCACATCGGATCGTCGCAGGCATCCATCGCGGCGACGAGCGAGGGCGTCCACTCCCCACCGGGCAGTGCAAAAGCGGCCGACTCCCAGTCCATTGGCAGACGATAGTACTTCGTAGACGCGCGGGTGGCAGAGCGCGGGAGCGCCCCAAAACGGTCCGTTCTTCCCCGAGGTCCAACCGTGCGGGCGCCGCCCCGTGCCGGGCGCGACGCTCAACGCGAGCGACGGGACGCCGGGCGAGCTCAGTCCTCGCCGGGGTCCTCAACCTCGGCCACGAACCCGTCCTCGTCGTGTCCCGGGACCATCGCCTTGTCCGCGCCCTCAAGCTCGATGTAGTGGTGGATGAAGCCGCAGCTCGAGCACGCCATCGCCTTGATGGGCGTGCTCCGGCTGAAACCACCGGATGGATGCGAGAACCGTGATGTGCTCATCTGCAGAGATTTGGGCGCGGCGTGAGGTCCGGAGAACACGGCGACAGCGTGCATCCGGCCGCCACACATGACGCAGCCGTGTCGGGAGTCGCGGCGGGCCCGGTCTCGCTGCACTTCGCGGTCGCGCTTGGCGTCGTCGCGCAGCTCGGCCAACTCGGACTTCAGCTCCGCGTTCTCGCGCTCCAGATCTGCGACCTGAAGCGACAACGCCTGGCGATCATCTCGGTACGCCACGAGCCGCTAGAGTAGCATCCAGCCGGTCATGCAAGAGGCGAGCTTTCGCGCCCGTCGGTGCAGTGCGCCGGCCTGTGCCCTGCGATTCCCGGTGTCCGATGGCAGCCCACTGGGGGCCGAGTGTCCCCTGTGCGGGGCGGCCACCGCGTTTGTCGACCCACCCTACGTGACCCACACCGCGACTTGCCGCCCGGCGACCGAGGTGCACGTCGAGGTCTTGCTCGACAACATCCGCAGCCTCAGCAACGTGGGATCCGTGTTCCGCTCGGCCGACGGTGCCGGTGTCGCCCACGTCCACCTGTGCGGGTTCACGCCCACGCCCGAACATCGCAAGATGCCCAAGACCTCGCTGGGCGCCGAGGCGGTCGTCCCCTGGACTCGCTACCCCGACGCGGTCGAGGCGGCTCGGGCGCTGCGCGACTCGGGCGCCCGACTGTGGATCGTTGACGGAGGACCCACCGCGGTCTCGCTGTTCGAGCCCTCGGTCCTCCAGGCCCGGAAGCCTGGGCGCCTCGTGCTCGTGTTCGGCCACGAGGTCTCGGGGGTCGACCCTCGCATCGAGGCCTTTGCGGAACGCACCGTGTGCCTGCCCATGATGGGGATCAAAGGCTCGCTCAATGTCTCGGTCGCGATGGGAATTGCGGCGTACCTGCTGCGCTTTGACGCGTCGGCTCGAGCAACGGCCGATAATTTCGAGGCCTGAGCGCGGTGTGCCACCGTCCCTGACCGTGGACGATCAGACCCCCGACGCTCCCGTACCGCGCCCTGCGGGGCGTCTGAGACGCGCGCTGGGCTGGATGCGCCGCAACGCCTACCTGGTCTTGATCGCCGGTGCGATCCTCGTTCTGATGCGGGCGGTCGAGTTCTCGCCACCGCCGGAGGTCCGGGTGGGCCAGGCGGATGTCGGCAGCATCGTCGGCGACGCGCCGCACCAAGAGTTCTCCGGAGATCTCGAGAACCCACAGTCCGTTCAGGTGCGAGCGACCCTGCGGCTGTACCCCGACAACGAACTTCCGGTGGCGATGCCGGACCCCGATGTCGACATGCAGGGGCGTTTGCTGTCACAGCCAGTCGTCACCACCATCCTGGGCATGAACGCCACCATCGAGCAGACCGTCCGCCTCGAAGAGGGCGAGCTCGAAGTGTCGCTCGCCGTGAACGCGACGCCCAGGCTCGATCGGGCGCAACGCAAGGGCAAGCCGGCGCCACCGATCACGCTCGAGACCGAGGTGGTCGTGAAGAGCAAACGAACCCTGTGGTGGTCGGACACCCCAGAGCACAGGATCAACCTCGACAGTCGCGCGTTCCTCGCCAAGGTCGAAGACGGTGGTCACCGCGTCGTCTTCACGGTCGACGAGCACCTCTTCAGCCTCGACCTCGAAGTCCACCGCGCGTTTGGACCGCTCCCCGAGAGCACCTTCGCTCGCGGCCGCTGAGCAGGCTTGCTTGCCATCCCAGGCGGTCGCAGGGTGTTATCGTCGCCGGATGCGCGTCTCCCTGGCCTGCGTCGCCCTGCTGCTCACCGCGTGCCCTAGCGACAGCTCGCCCCAGGATCCGCCGGTGGCCGAGGCGCAGGCCCAACCCGAGTCCAAGCCCGCTCCGGTCGCCACATCGGTCTCCAAGCCCGACGCCGGCCCGGTCGTGAAGGCCGACCCCGTCCCGGTCGCCAAGCTCGACGAGGGCCCCACCGCGACGGTCACCGAGGACACCAAGTTCCCGCTGCCCCAGATGCTCGGGAAAGCGCCGAGCGAGATCCAGCCGCGCCTGGGCGACCCCACCGGCAAGGGCATGAGTCGCAAGTCCTGCCTCCGCTTTCTGCCCGAGCGCACGTGGTTTGAGTGCGCGTACTCGTTTCAGCGCTACGTCGACGCGTCGAGCACCTACGCGGCCATCGCCGTCTCCTACGAGGACGGCGTCTCCACTGGCCTCGTCTTCGAGGGTATCCCTGGCGAGGGCGCGTTCGATCCCAAGGCCGCGCTCGCCCAGGTCGGCGTCACCCTTGCCGGCGAGCCCGAGCTGAGCAACCCGGAGGAGAACGTGCAGCTGTGGTCCTGGTTCAACGGCGCTGCCAGGCTCCGGGTGCACGGCCGCCAGTACCGGGTCGAGGTCTCCAGCGTGGATGGCAAGTGGGAGACCTCCAAGGTCGAGTTCATCCTCAACGATCCGCTCACGGCCGCGCAGAAAGCCACGGTCCGCAAGCCTGCTGCGCCGTCGTCAGGGGACTGAGTCCAGGCTGGCCAGCGCCTCACGGGCAGCGGCGTAGGTCGACTCGGGCTCGTTGGGGAGCGTCAGGATGCGCTCGAGGTCAGGCCTGGGATCTTCGAGCAGCGACGCTCGAGCGAACAGAGCTTGGGAGAGGGCCTGGTCGGGCACACCGTTTTTGAGCGCACGCTCGACTCGACGAAGCGCCTCGTCGCTGCGCTCCATGAGCGTCAGCACCTCGATGATCGCGAGTTCGGTGCGAAACATCGACTCGTGTTGGCCGCCGTACACGGTCTCGAAGTCTTGAAGAATCTCCTCGAAGAGCGACAAGGAACGCTCCAGCTTCCCGGTCCGCTTCAACAAAATCGCCAGGTTCCCCTTCATTGCCGCGCGTTGCATGAGATCCCCCTCGGGCGTGACGGCGAGGGCCCGCTCAAGCATCCTCTGCGCGCGCTCGAAGTTCTTGGCCATGATCTCCAAGCTCGCGAGCGTGTTGAGCGGCTTGGCGATGTCGGAGTGCGTCGGGCCAAGCTCCTGCTCGTTCTCGGCGATCGCGGCCTCAAGCGCCGCGCGGCCCTCATCCCAACGCTGAAGGCTCAGGTTTGCCCGCGCCACACCTTCCAGAGCGTCGCGATGACGGACGTCCCCGTGCAGCAGGGGTTCGGCGGTCTCGTAGTGTGCCAATGCCTGCTCGGCTTGCCCCGACGCCTGCGCGGCCCATGCGAGCAACAACGCGGCTCGCCCCCGCTGCGCGTCTGAGCCGCCGGCCGCGACCCCGACAGCCTCTGCCGCCCAGTAAGACGCCCGCCCGGGTTCGATCACGTACTGCGCCAAAAGGAGGACCAGGTTCTCCGCGATGTTGAGTTGGCTCGCCGCATCGCCGGCGAGTTTGGCCAGGAAGTACGCCTCTTCGAACCGACGCTCGGCTTCGTCGTGGTCGTCCGCCTGCATGGCCGCCACCGCCATGATGTGGAGCACCTTCGACTCAGAGCGAACGTCCCCCAGCTGTCGTGCCCGCTGGCGAAGCGCGCGTCCCTGCGCAAGAACCTGCGGTCTGTCTCGGAGCCTCACATCGTCTTTCTCCGCCAGAGATCGTGCGCCGGACACGAACGCCTCGACTTCGTCCCGAAGCAGCTCGTCTTGCAGCTCGTCCAAGCTCTCCTCGAGACATGCGCTGGGACTCGCAAGCGCGCCCAACAAGTTGGAGGGCAACAGCCCCCCTTGCGCCGCGAGTGCCTCCAGACGTTGCCCGGCATCCGCCACCCGGGATGCGAGTCGTTCGAGACATGTCGCGCCCGACTCGAACCGAACGGGGTCGTCGATCCGCACCTCGCAAAGCTCCGCACGGACCGCAAGCCAGTCGTTCACGTAGGCATCCAGGCGCTCCGCCTGCCGGAGCAGCTCGGGCCGCGCGGTCCAGTCTGCGGGCCGTGCCTGGGGCCAGGCACGGGACATCCGCTCCACGCCATCCGCACACGGTGCCTGCGGCCGCGGGACCACAGCCCACCCGGCGACCGCCAGCAGGCCGATCCCGGCGAGCAGCGATGGCCAACGACGCGCTGGACGCTGCAGGGCGGCCAGCAGCGCCCGCATCGAACCGAACCGAGCCCCAGGTTGCAGCGACAGCCCACGCTCGAGCGTCCGGCCGACGGACGCTGGAACCGAGGCTGGCATCGGGCGCAGCTCGCCGCCGAACATGGCCGTCCGACGGGCAGATCCTGACTCCCCCGGAAACGGCAACGTCCCCGTCAGGGCCTCGAACAACGCGACACAGAAGCTAAACTGATCGCTCGCCGGGGTGACCGGAGCGCCCAGAAACTGCTCGGGTGCCGCGTACCGAGGCGTGCCCCCCAGAGCGCTGTGCGTAGAGGACCCGGACAAGCTCACCGAGGAACCAATCCCTGCCCCCGTCGCCGCCGCCAATCCAAAGTCGAGCACCTTCACCCGCCCGGGGCCTCGCAGCGTCGTCACCATCGCATTGGATGGCTTGAAGTCCCGATGCACGATGCCCGCCTCGTGAGCCGCCTGCAGCCCGCGTCCCGCCTGCACGTAGACCTCAAGCGTGTCCGCGACGCTGTGGTCTTCGCGGGACCACTCGGCAAGCGTCACGCCCCGAATCAGCTCCATCACCACAAACGGCCCAGCCTCTGATTCCCCAAAGTCGAACACTTCGGCGACGCCAGGGTGGGAGAGCTTGGCCATCGCTGCGGCTTCGCGGCGCAGCCAAGACACCCGGCGCTCGCCCACCTCATCGCGCAAGACCTTGATCGCGACCGCGCGGTCGAGCCGTGTGTCGCGTCCCTCGTAGACCGCCCCCATGCCGCCGCGACCGATCATCGACACGACGGTGTAGTGACCGAGCCGAGTCCCGGGGTTTAGGGCGTCCACGCCCGGACCCCAACCGCCGTGCGAAGCCTCGGAGGCGGGGAGCAACACTTGGGCAAGCGCCGCGACGTACTCCTCGCAGCTCTCGCACTCGCTCAGGTGGACGCGCCACCGCGCCCCGCTGCCTTCATCCGTGCCTTCCAGCAGGGCGAGCGCTTCATGCTCCTTGAGGCAGTCGGCATGGACCGGCCTGGTTGGGGCTTCAGCGTTCATCAACAGCGCTTCCCGGGGCATCATGCGCGAGTTCGGCCAAGGATTCACCCACGGCGGCTTTCATCGAAGGCGGCACGCCCGGGAGCTCGAGGATGCTCTCAAGGTCGGGGCGCGGGTCATCGCTCAACAGAGCCCGGGTCCAAAGCAGGCTCGCCCGTTCCTCGTCTTGCAGCCCCGGCATCCCCAGCAGAAGCTCTGTTTCGGCCCGAGCCTCCTGCGTCCTGTCCAGCGCTGCCAAGGTATCAATCCAGTCGATGGACGCCCGAACGGTTTGAAGGTTGTTTGCCCCGAGCTGTGCTTCGAACACCGCACGGACCGATACCAACACCTCGAGCGCCGCGTCGAGCTGTCCAAGCGCTCGCATCCCGTTGCCGAGGTTCGCCCGAAGGTACGCGCGAAACAAGGCATCCGACTCCGGCACGACCTCGATTGCGCGGGTGATGAGCGCCATTCCAGCGGCGGTGTTTCCCTCGGCCATCTCGACGCTCGCCAAGGCATTGAGCGGCTGCGCCAGCAGAGGGTGCGCCTCGCCCCACTCGCGCTCGGCCAGCTGCAGCGCGGCTCGCAAGGCGCTGCGTGCCCTCGAAGCGTCGCCGGTCTGCATCGCGAGTTCTCCGAGCTGTGTATACGCAATCAGCCGGGTCTCGCTGTCCGAGTGCAGCCAGTCGATCGCCTTCGTCAGCGACATCATCGCATCTTCGAGTCGTCCCTCTGCCCGCGCCCCGGTCGCGTCGAGCCACGCGGCGCGACCCCGGACGTTGTCGGTCCCGATGACCTCGGCCAGAGCTTGCGCCCGCGTCACCCAAGTCGCCACCCGGTGCGGTTCCTCGTTCACCACAACCAACAACAAGATCAGCGCCTCACAGACAAGAAGCTGCATGCTGGTGTCGTCCGCGAGTTCGGCCACAAAGTATGCAGCCTCAAGCGTGCGCTCAGCATCCGTGTAGTCGCCACGCCGATACTCGAGCGTGCCTTGCAGCCTGAGCAGGGCTGCTTGCGCCCCACCATCGCCGAGTTGGCGGGCCCGCCGAAGTAGGGTCCCGACCTCCCGCACGAGGTCCCCCTGTTCCTGGGCATCGACGATGCCGTCCTGGTCGGCCGCCGTCGCTCGGACCTGCAGCGCGCTGAGCTCGTCCCGCAGCACCGGGTCGTTCGCACCCGTCGTCTCAAGCGAAACACATTCGATCGGGTCTCGGAGATCGCCCAGGAGATTGGACGGCATGGGCTGGCCCTCACGCGCGACCTGCTCAAGCTGGCCTGCCACCCGCTCCAGCGCCGTCGCCAGTCTCTCCAGGCACGCCGCGCCGCGCTCGAACCGCGTGGGCTCCTGAGCCCGCAGCGCACACAGCTGGGCTCGGGCCCCGAGCCAAGACCGGGCATACGCGTCGACCGAAGCGGCTTTGGTCACCACTTCGGGGCGACCCGTGAACCGTCCGCGCGCCTGCGTCCAGGCCTCCTCCATCCGCGCGGTCCCGTCCGCACAAGGGGCCTCATCAGCCGGCCACACTGCAAACGCCCCCAACGCCAACACCGCCGCACCTGCGACCCATCTGCCCGGGTGGGGCCGGTCTGCGATCGCGGACAGCAGCGCCGCCATCGACCGGTGACGTCGCTTCGGATCCAGCGCAAGCCCTCGTCGCAGCGCCACCTCAAGCGCCGGGCTGACCGCGGCTGCCAGCGGCGCGATGCGACCACTGATCATCGAGGTCCGACGCTCAGACGCCGTCGCACCTGGGTAGGGCACGTGGCCGCAAAGCGACTCGAACAACGCGACGCAGAAGCTGAACTGATCGCTGGCGAACGAGGACGATGCGCCGCGCAGTTGCTCTGGAGCGGCGTACCGAGGCGTACCTGCGCCACCGCGCATGCGCGAGGTCCCACGGACCGCTTCGGGGACCGTCGGAGGTCCTCCCGAAAGCGGGACGGCGAGGCCGAAGTCCAACACCTTGACCCGCCCCGGCTCGCCGCTCTCAACCCGCATCACGTTGGCTGGCTTGAAGTCTCCGTGAACGATTCCTCGGGCGTGCGCTGCCTCCAGGCCCCGCCCCGCCTGCACGAACGCGGCAACGATTTCGGGCGCGCTTCTGGACTCGTCGGCAAGCCACTGGCGCAGCGTCCGTCCGTGCAGCAGCTCCATCACAACGAACGGCCCCGCGTCGCACTCGCCGAAGTCGAACACTTCGACCACGTTGGGGTGAGAGAGCGCGGCCATCACCGCGGCCTCCCGACGCAACCGGGCGACCGCGCCTGCGTCCGCACCGTGGGACAAGATCTTGATCGCGACCGGGCGATCCAGTCGCGCGTCATGCCCGGCATGCACCACCCCCATCCCGCCCCGCCCGAGCACGGACTCGACCACGTATTGATTCAGCCTCGTCCCCGGCGCCAACGCGACGGCGTCCGCACCCCAACCTCCGAACGAAGGGTCAGACACAGACACCATCACGCGGGCAAGTGCAGCGACAAATCCTCGACAAGCCTCGCACCCGGCCACGTGCGCTCGGTGTTCTGCGGCCGCGGCTGCGCGGGGCTCGAAGAGAAGCTGGAGCGCAACCTCCTCGCTGATACACGACGTGCTCACAACCCAGCCGAGCCTACCCGACGAGGCTCGTGTCGCAGCTGCGCTCGCGGCTCCACCGTAGCCCCCCTCAATCCAGAAGACGCCGCATGCTGACGTCGAAGTTGCTCTGAATGAGTCGGAAGATGCTCTCCAGCTCATCGGGCGGTACGTCCAGGCGCGTCGACAGCTGGGCCCTGGTGCCCGCAAACAGCCGCTCTCGCAGCGTAGCGAGGCGCCGGGCAGCGGTCGCTCGGTGGACGCCACACGCAGCGGCGAGCTGCGGCAGCGTGAGCCCGTCGACGAATCGGTAGCGAAGCAACAACCGATCCTCGGCGGTGAGGTCATTGACCGTGGTCCCAAACGCCTCCCGAAACGCGTCGCGGTAGTGGCGCTTGAGGAACGCCAGCTCCGGGTCGACCGGGCTCAGCGCGTCGCCTGCAGCGTCCAGCAGATCGCGTCGCCGGGCCGTGGTCCGGCGAAGGCTCAGGGCCTCGCGCGCCGCGACCGCTTTCACCCACGACGCCAGCGGCCCCTGTCCGGTGTACTGCTGAAGCTTGGCCGTCGGCGGCGCGAGCAGCTTCTCGAGGACGCGGGACTTCACATCGCCCGCCTCGCCATGCTCAAGGCCAAGCCGCTGCAGCGCCACATCGATCTCGGGACCCAGCCGGGTCTCGAATTCCCGCAGCGCGGACGCGTCGCCGCGCACGCAAGCCCGAGCCAGCGCGAGGTCGAGTGCGTGCGGACTCTCGTCGGTCACAGCGAGTCCGGCAGGTCCCACGACGAGATCGGCTGCGCATCCAGGACCCCCAGCGGCGAGTAGTAGAGGCGACCGTTCGGGCTCACGGTCACGCGCCCCCTCGCGGGCATCGTCTCGAACGTCGCGGTGACTCCCGTGAAGGGCTCGAGCGTGACGACTTCCAGGTCTCGCAGGCTGACGTAGAGCAGCCCGGAGAACGCGTCGAACGACATGTTGGTGACGTCCTGACCGAAGTCCGCGACCTCGGTCGCGGTCCCCGTGACGACGTTGTAGCGATGAACCGCTCCGCCCAGCGTCGCGATCATGATGTGCGCCTCGGTGAGCGGCGCAGCGGCGGTGACCCGCTGATCGAACATCGAGATCTGCTGTTGGGTTTCGGTCTCGAGATCAGCGGTATGCAGGTTTCCGTTGCCCTCGGCGTTGCCCACGTACAGCACCCGGTCGATCCCCCACGTAAGTCCGAACGGACCCGCGTCCGCTGCCGCGCTTCCAAAGGGCCCTGTGGAATCGGTGGCGATGGCAGGAATGACCAGTGGAAGTGGCGACACCTCGTCGTCCTCGATCAGCCGCGCGACGCCCTGAGGCGGGTCGGTGAAGCAGCCGCACGTCGAGCAGCAGATATACGAGAGCGCGACCTCTCCGATGCCTTCGACGCTCACCGGGGGAGGCGGCACCACACCGGCGCCCAACGGCAGGGGCACCGCAGCAGCCGGCGGCGGCGTCAGAGCCTTGAGCACCGCCACCTCGCCCATGTTCAAGTTGGAGACGCCCGCCCACTGGGTGACCTCGCCGTCGGGCGTGAGCCGTCGCAAGAAGTCGGTGCCCGAGCGAAGCGTGACCATCCAAGCGGTGCAGTCGTCCGCAAACTCCAGGTCGCTGATCTCTGTGGAGAAGGAGCCGTTGAGCAGCTCGTCGGTGGGCGGCTCGCAGTCGATGCTGCGCTCGCACGAGCAGAACGTGCCCCAACAGGTGTTTTCATCCGAGCACGCCACGCCTGCACACGGAGGAAAGGGGAGGCACTCGCCCTGGTCGTCGCACACCGAACCCGGGCCGCACAGCTGGCCGCCGCACGGGGTGTACTCGCCGGACAGCACGCATGCGCCGGCCGGGTCGACGCACGCTCCGGAGATGTGGTCGCACACCTCGCCGGAGGCGGCGCACGGATCGGGCTGCTGCCCTTGGCACGTGGTCACGCATGCGTCGTCGACACAGCGCTCGTTGGGTCCGTTGCAGAAGGTGCAGCCCTCACCACCACCCGAGGAGTCCTGCCCCGTGGTGGGTCCGGGGCCCGTGCTCGGCGTGGTCATCCCCGAGTTGGTGGGCGCCGAGTCGGTGTTGTCCGAAGTGCCGCCTTCGGTGCCGGACTCCGTCGTTGTCGCGGTGCTCGTCGCGCTCTCCCCGGCGCTCGCCGAGGTGGGCATTGTGCTCGCGTCCGAAGACGGCTCGCCTCCGCAACCAGCCCCGAGAGAACCGACGACCAGACAAGCAAACCAGAGCCCGAAGCCACGCATGCACAAGGACGATATCAGGCCGGGAGCACCTTGCCGGGGTTGAACATCCCGCTGGGGTCGAGCGCCTTCTTGATCGCTCGCATCATTGCCAGTTCGCCCTCGGTGCGGCTGAAATGCAGGTGATCACGCTTGAGCAGGCCGATGCCGTGCTCGGCCGACACGCTGCCACCGAAACGCTGGACCAGCGCGTAGGTATCCTCGTCGAAGGCCTTGGCTCGCGCCACAAACGACGCGAGCTCCTCGGCTGGGGGCTTGAGGACGTTGAGGTGCAGGTTGCCGTCCCCGATGTGCCCAAACACCAGCGCCTCCGCGTCCGGCAGCGCCTTCGCGACCGCAGGACGCCAAACCTTCAAAAACGCAGTGACCTCCGAGATCGGCAGCGCGATGTCCGACTTGTGTGGAGCGTGGGCGTGCAGCGACTCACTGATCCCCTCCCGATACTCCCAAAGGTCCTTGGCCTGGGCCGCCGTCGACGCGACGACAGCGTCCTCGATCTCGCCGGCATCCTGTGCATCCGCCAGGCACAGCGTCAGCCGGTCATGCGCCTGCTCGTACGCGTGGTCGCCGACACCGTCGACCTCCATCTCGATCAGCACGTGCTGCGGGCTCGGCTCTGCGAACGGGCCCCGACCGGCGAGGTCGCGATGCGCGAGGACGTGTTGAAGACAGCCCTGGTCGAAACACTCGAACGCCTGCAGCGGCAGCTCGCGACGCGCCCGTGCGAACAGCGAGAGCACGTGCTCATCGCTGGCCACGGAGCACAACGCGACGAGCAAGCCCTGCGGTGGCGGACACAGACGCATCGTCGCGCCCACGATGATGCCCAGCGTCCCCTCCGCCCCGATGAAGAGCTGCCGGAGATCGTAGCCGGTGTTGTCCTTCACCAGCGAGCCTCCGAGGTGAAGCAGCTCTCCGCTGGCGAGCACCACGTCCAGACCACTGACCCAGGCACGGGTCGAGCCGTAGCGGAGCACCTTCACCCCCCCGGCGTTGGTCGCGATGCTGCCGCCGATCTGCGCGCTGCCCTTGGCCGCAAAGTCGACCGGGTACAGCAGCCCTTCGGCCTGCGCGGCGAGTTGCACCGCCTCGACCGTGGCGCCCGCTTCGCAACGGAGCGTGTGCGCAGCGGCGTCGATGCCGAGGATCGCCGTCATGCGCTCGAGCGACAGCACGACTTCGCCCGCGGTCGCGGTCGCGGCCCCGGTCAGCCCCGTGCGGCCGCCAGAGGGCACCACCGCCGCGCCCGCGGCTGCACAAGCTCGCACGACGCCCTGCACCTGCTCGTTGGTCTTGGGGAGGACGATCGCGTGCGGCGCGATCGGCCAGTCGCCCCGGCAACGATCGGTGCCGTAGAAGCGGAGCTCGTCAGACTCGGTTCGCACATGGTCGGCGCCGACGACATCGACCAGGGCTCGGATCAGGGATGCATCCTGTGCCACGCGCAGACTCTACCTCCGAGCTCCGCGGACGATGACCAACCAACGAAGAAAGGCCGCAGAATCACTTCCGCGGCCTGGATGAACCCCCCGAGGGGAGCACGGGTTAGAGTCCCGAAGAGGACGAACTCGGCTGGCGCAGAAGCTGACGCACCATGCGAACGACCGACTTCACGACGGGGTGGCCCTTGATGAAGACGACGCCAATCACGTGCTTGTCGTCGCCGGAGACCATCACCTTGTGGTCGCCAACCTCGACGCGGACGGACGGCTCGTTCGCGATCTGGCGCAGCTTGACCGCCTCCATGACGATGGCGCGCCAGTTCTCGTCGCCGACCCAGGACACCTGCGAGCCCTGGGGCCCCTGGGTGACCTGCGAGACCGGAGCAGGAGTGCTGACCGCCGGAGCGGGAGCGGCAGGTGGTCCGAAGCCTGATGAGGAGGGCGCGGCCGGGGCCATGCCTGGTGCCATGCCTGGAGCCATGCTTGGTGCAGGCGCGCTTGGAGCAGGCGCGCCGAAACCCGCAGGTGGGGCTGCCACAGGGGTGGGCGCTGGCGCTGCGGCCGGCCGGGGTGCGGGTGCGGACGAAGCGTCGCCCGTCATGTCGAGGACTGCCACGATTCCGTCGTGGCGGAGCACGCGCTCGATTCGATTCGTTGCCATGGTGAGACCTGAGTTCTTGCCGGGGAGGACGGATTGTCGACGGAATCCCCCGCCGACCGCGCTCGTTGTACAAAACCGCCCGGGACGCGTCAATCACGCTTGCTGTCACAGGTCAGGATGGAGTACGCATTCCACGCGCACGGATTCCGTCTGAGACGGGTATAGGAACGCTGTTCGCAGTTGGGCGCTCGGCCCGCGACACCGGGTGCACAAACCCCGCGTGAACTCCGCGGACCGGACATGCGCAGTTCGCGAGGGGTGTTGCGGACTCGCCCAGGAGCCTATCGTCTGCCGCCTCTCGTGCCCATCTTCGCCCGTCTGCTGCTCCTCGCGAGCCTGTTGTTCTCCGCCTGCAACTGCGGGCAGGACGACGGCCCGGCGCCCGCCCCGATGGCCCCGCCTCAGGTTGGAAACTCCGCCGCGAACCCCGCAGACGAAGACGCTCAAACCCCGTGGCCAGCCGACCCGCGGCAAGTGACTGTTCATGACGCGGGAGATCTCGCCCGGCTCGACCTTGGGATCGTCGAGCATCTGGACCTCGCCCTCTCGAGCCCGGACCGGGTCGGATTCATCGATGAAGGCAGTCCGGAGGACGGATGCGCCGGTCTCGACCTCGTGAAGCTCGCCGGACAAGCCCCGCAGCTGGTCAGCCTCCGCGTCTCGGGCTGTGCGGGCGCCGTGCAATCCGGGCTCGGAGCATTCGCGCCACGCCTCACCCAACTGGAGCTCGCAGACATGCGCATCGACGGCGTGATCGTCGGTCGCCTCGCCCAGCTCGAGAAGCTCCAGCAACTCAGCCTGCGTCGGGTCTCGGCGGGAAGCGAGCCCCTCACCCCGCTGCGCAAGCTCGACCTGCAAGCCGTGCGGCTGTCGGAGCTCCCCAAGGACAGCGAGATCTCGCTCATCCTCGACCTGTGGCCTCGCAAGCTCCGCAGCGTTGTCCTCGAAGGAAGTTGGGCCGGCCACAAAGCGATGCTCACGCTCGCCAAGGCCGACGCCCTCGAGCGGCTCGAGCTTCGAGACACGCGAATCAGCAACTTCTCACTCAATCAGATCAAGCCGCTGGAGAACCTTCGGGAGGTCGTGTTCTCGGGCAGCACCTTCAACGACAACTCGCCACTGTACTTTCGCGAGCTGCCGATCAAGTCGTTTGAGTGCGACTGCCCGCGCCTGGGCGACTACGGACTGAAGTCGCTGCGACACAGCGTCGGCATCCGCAAGCTTCTGCTTCGCGGTACGCAGATCACAGGCGAAGGGCTCAGCGCGATCGAGGAGCTGACCGAGCTTGAAACCCTGGTGCTCACCGGCATCGACATCGGTCCCAAAGGGTTTGAGGCGCTGGCCAACTTCCCCAAGCTTCGCAAACTGCATCTGTCGGGCGAGCTCGAGCACCCCAACATGGAGAAGCTCTCTCTTCTCACCAACCTTGAGGCGCTGGTGCTCGACTACCCGACGCTGGACGACCGCGCCATGCCCGAGCTGGTCGCGCTCACGCATTTGCAGACGCTCGACCTGGGGAACACGGACGTGTCGGACGACGGGCTGGCGTCGCTCTCGACGCTGACCACGCTGGACGGACTCCACCTGCACCACACTCGGGTGACCAACCGAGGGCTCGCGTCGCTCGCTGCCCTTACCTCGCTTCGGGTGCTGGAGCTCGACCACACCGATGTCGTCGATGCCGGCATCGCGCACCTCGTGCCCCTGACAAACCTCGAGGTGCTACGCCTGGACAACACGCTGGTGACCGATGCTGCCATCGAGCAGATCGTGAAGCTCAAGAGCTTGCGTCGGCTCAACCTCAGCAACACCGTCGTCACCCGCGAGGGTGTCGCGCCCTTGAGCCAGCTTCCTGCGCTTGAGACCCTCGGCCTCGAGGGCACGCGCGCCCTGACGCCGTAGCAGCCGGTGGCCCCACGCGTGGTGGGCTGGAGAAAAATCGGGCGGCTGGTTGCATTTTACCATTTTGATAGTAAAAGCATAGACAGTGCCGATGGAGGTTCAGCTGGACTACGACCGCGGGGTCCCGATCTATCGGCAGATCATGGATGCGGTCCTCTCCGCGCTGTCCACCGGCTCACTCTCGCTCGGTGAGCAGCTGCCCACGATCCACGAGCTCGCTCGGCGCATCGACGTAAACCCAAACACGGTCGCCCGGGCGTACCGAGACCTCGAGCAGGGCGGGCATCTGGTCTCGACGCGGGGTCGTGGCACCTTTCCGGCGCCACGCTCTCCGGACCCCATCGATGCCCGCGCGACGCTGCGCGAGATCTATGATCGGGCGCTCTCCGACGCCTCTCGCCACAAGATCAGCGCCCGGGATTTGGTCGCTTTCTTTCAGGACACCCTCGATGACACGTCCAACCCGCGCAAGTAGCCGCGCCATCCTCCGCGCTTCGTTCCACACCCTCCGCGCCAACCCGCGGTTGTTGTGGTTTCCCGTCGTCACACTTCTGGGGGCGGTGTTTGCCGTCGGCTTCGGCGCCACGCTTGCGTGGGTGTCCTCGCAGATCGCCGCGGACCCCACCGTCGACCTCGGACCGTGGAGCCTGCTGTTCACCAGCGAGCCTCCCGAGGGAGGCGACGTCGCGGCGCGCGGTGTGGCGGCAGGCGGATTCCTCACCGTCGTGCTCATGCATCTGTGGTCGCTCATCTGCGCGGTCAGCCTGAGTCGGGCCACGATGGATGCACTCGCCGGGCGGGCGTGGACGTTCCGCGGCGCCACGAGCACGGCGACCAACCGGCTCACCGCGATCGCCACGGTCGCCGTCGCGCAGGCCGGCGTTGGTCGCCTGCTCGGCCGACGCAAACAGAGCAACACCACCAAAGGCTTCATCGGCAGCCTGCTCGGTCGCGTCACAACCAGCGTGCTGGAGATGGCCTGGTGGGCGGTCACCTATCTGGTCGTGCCGGTGCTCGCCAAGGAGAAGTGCAACGGCATCTCGGCGCTGCGTCGCTCCGGTAAGCTGTTCAAGAAGACCTGGAAAGAGGCGTTCATCGGGCGCCTCGCGCTTGGATGGGTGTGGGCTGGCTTCGGTGCTCTGGCCATCGTCCCGTTCGCCGCATGCATCGCGCTGGGTGTTCAGGACCCGCGATGGCTGCTCGGCGCGCTCGTGGGTCCGGGCGCGATCGCCCTGTTTGGCGTCGTCTTCATCCGCACGCTCGACATGATCTACCGCACCGCGCTGTACGTCTTCGCGACCGAAGGCGTCGTGCCCGAGCCGTTCGACCAGCCCGACCTCCACGAAGTCTTCGTGGTCGCCGAGCGTTAGTCGGCGAGCCCGCGAGCCCCCTGCTCAGTACGGGAGGCCGGGGATCGCGAGGTCGATCGAGAACAGGGCGTTGCCTGCATCGGGGTTGCCCGCGGTGATGTAGAGCGTCTGCATGTTGGCGCCACCGAACGCGGCGTTGGTGGCCTGAGGCACCACGTCGATGCGCCCCAGGTTCTCGGCGCTCGGCGAGAGCACCACCACCCGGCCCTGGGTGTGTACGGTGACGTAGAGGTTGCCCGCGCAGTCGACCGCCATCCCGTCCCCACCGTTGACGTTGCCAAACGAGGTGCCGGGCGTCACCAGCGACCCATCGGCCATCACGTCGTATCGCATGATGCCGTTCTCGTGCGCCACGTACAGCACGTCTTCGGCGGGGGAGAGCGACACGCCGTTGGGCTGGCTCAGGCCCGCTTCGAAGCGCTCGACCGTGCCGTCAGGCTCGACGCGGTAGACCCCGGTCACCGGCTGCGGGGTGGGCGTCGGAGCTTGGTAGCTCGGGTCGGTGAAGTAGATCGTGCCGTCGGAGCGGACGGCGAGGTCGTTGGGGGCGTTGAAGCGCTGCCCCTCGAACGAGTCCGCGATGCTGGTCCGCGTGCCCGCCTCGAGATCGAACGCCGAGATCGCGCCGGCCTGGTAGTCGGCCCCAACCAGTCCACCATCGATCGCGATCGCCAGGCCGTTGGTTCCGCTCTGCTCGAACTCCACCTCCAAGCCCGCCCCGTCGTAGCGCAGGATGTTTCCGGCCGTGGCCTGGTTGGGAAACCCGAAGCGCGAGAGGTACAGCTCGCCGTTCCACCAGACCGGACCTTCGAGCAGCCCGGCGTTGCCCTCGGAGGTGGACGTGTTTTCGATCGGCTCAGCGCTGACCACGGGTCGGGACAGCGGCGTGTCGGCAAAGGGACCCTCCGGGCACCCCGCGGCCGGCTCGCCACCGGTGCTGCTGCCGCTGCTGTCGTCATCCGTGTCGAGCCCGGTGGGGTCTCCGGTGACGAGGGTCGGGTCGCTGCCGCTGCTGCCATCCGAACTCCCGCCGCTGGCCGTCGTCGGCGGCCCGCTCGCGTTGCCTCCGTTCGAGCCGTCGGGCGTGCCGGTGACCGGGGTTGCGGTGCCGGACGTGGTGCTGGCGTCGGTGTCGGCGGACACCGTACCGTCGTCGCTGCATGCCACCAGAAGACTCAAGGTAAGGATCGACGCCGTGGTACGCATGATTTGCCTCGGCGCTGGTTCTACCATGCGCAAACCCGGAGGGCGTGGTCCCTACAAGATGCGGGAGCCGAGCGCAGACGCGATCAGCTCGACCGCGAGCTCCGCGGTCTTGTTGGCGTCGTCGAGCGCGGGGTTGACCTCGACCATTTCCATGCTGGTCAGCCGCTCCGTCTCCGCGATGATCTCCAGCGCCAGGTGAGCCTCGCGGTACGTGAGACCCCCGAGCTTCGGCGTGCCGGTTCCTGGCGCGACGCTCGGATCCACCGAGTCGATATCGAAGCTGCAGTGCAGCATGTCTGAGCCGTCGAGCGCGATTTCTAGCGCCTCTTCCACCACGCTCGCCATGCCACGGCGGTCGATGTCGGCCATGGTGTACGTGTGAATGCCGGACTCCTTGAGCAGCCGGCGTTCCGTCGCATCGATGTCCCGCAGCCCGATCTGACAGAAGCGTTTCGGATCGAGCTTCGGGCCTGGATACGAGATGTCGGTGAGGGCCAGGGGTCCCTGTCCCAGCAGACACGAGACCGGCATGCCGTGAATGTTCCCGCTGGGAGATGTCTCGGGGCGGTTGATGTCGCCGTGCGCGTCAAACCAGATCACGCCCAGCTTGGGCGGGCCCACTGGCTTGGTCCCGGCTCGTCGATGCTGCTCGAGCGCCAGACCCGAGAGCGTACCGATCGCGATCGAGTGATCGCCTCCGAGCACGAGCGGAAATCCGCCGTCCTCAAACATGCTCGGGACGGTGTCGGCCAGCTCCGCGCAGGTCGCGGCGATCAGCGGCAGGAACTTCGCGTTCACGTCCACCTGGGGGCGTGTCTCCGGAGCCGGGATCACCAGGTCGCCGAGATCGCAGACCTCGTAGTCGAGTTCCCGCAACCTGCGGTGTAGTCCTGCGATCCGGATCGCAGCCGACCCCATCCCGACCCCGCGCCGGCCAGCGCCGTGGTCCATGGGAACGCCGATCACGTGAATGGTCTTGTTGTTCGCCATGCTGCTCGCCAACAGGAGCGTGTCCCGGAGTTCCGCTCGCGCGCAACCGCGAAAGCGCGCTCGGTACGCGTTACAAAGCCGGCGTGGTTCGAAACCGCCGGTTCTTTTTTCCGGCCGCAAAGCTCATCTCGCGGCACCGCACGCTCATCCGCAACGTTTCGCGCATACCCCTCGAATGCGAAGAGCGTGAGATCAGTCCGCCGTAGGATCACCGCCGGCTGTCTCGGCGCCCGTGGACGTCGAATCGGTCCCCGCGCCTTCGCAGTCTTCGGGGTCCGATCCGTCCGGGCAGCGACCGCCCTCAGAGAGCTCTTCGCAAACGCCGGGCTCGACCGCGCAGCAGTCAAACGCGTCCGTTCCCGGGAAGCAGACGCCCGTGCCTTCTGGTTCGTCACACGAGCCGTTCTCCAGGAACGGACAGGGCTGGCCGCCGACACACAACCCGCCCTGGCAGCTCAGATCACCTTCGCACGTCCCGGTACGGTCGCCGTCCGAATCACACGGACAGTTGAGTGTCCCGGACGGACAGGGCACACACTCGTTGAGCGCACAGCCCAGGCCGGCCTCGCACGACAGGTCGGCAAGGCAACCGCACGCTTCGCTCCCCAGCTCACACCCGAGCCCGGTCGATGCGCTTGACGTCTCGGTGGACTCCACCACGCCGGGGCCCGTCGACGAGCTCGACGGCTCGCTCGAACCGGTGGTGCTCATCCCCGTGCTCGTCGAGCTTTGGCCGGTCGTCGATGCGTCGGTGCTGCTGCTGCTGCTGCTGCCCTCGGCGTTGGTGCTGGCGCCGTCGTCACCGCACCCCAGCAAGGTCAACGGAATGACCACCGCCGCAAGGCGTCGCCGCCGTCGGGCCAAGCCCAACAAGAAGAGCAGCGCCCACGCACCCGAGGGCGAACCGCTCTGCCGACAGCTACAGCCGTCACCGTCTTCGACCCGCTGCGCCCCGCTTTCGCTGGAGTCCTCCCCGCCAGAGCTTGAGGAGCCCAAGCCCGTCGTCGCGGGCCCTGTCGTGCTGGGCCCCGACTCCGCGTCGCCGGTTTCGTCCACTCCGCCGCCGCTGCTGCTCGTCCCCTCCGGCTCGGGCGGTGCTGGGGGTGGGTCCTGGTTGACCCCGATGACGATGCTCGAGGATTCGCCTTGGTTGCCCGACCAGTCGGTCGCCAGCACGTGCATCTCCCAGACCCCCGCGCCGAGCGTGATCGGCCACGCATAAGGGGGTCCCAGGCGCAGTGACGACGGGACGAGCGTGTCGTTGATGACCAACTCGATGCGCTGCACCCCGCTACCCGCATCAGCCGCCTGTGCCGACACAGGAATGACGATGAACTCCGCGCCCGCTTCGGTATCAAACCGCATTCGGTCCTCCGGGGCGGTGATGGACGATTCGGGCGGTGCCAGGTCGCCTTCGCCTTCAAAGCTGGGACCGCAGGTCTGATCCGGGTCGGGTCCCACCGGGCCGCCCCCGCAACCGTCTGCCCACGACTTGCCCTCGCCGTCCCAGGGCTCGGTCGGAAAACCGCCGCAGCTGGGGCTGGGGTTCCACTCGCCCTGCGAGTGATGGCACGCGCTCACGTCGATCCCCGAGTTGGCCTCGATGAACGGGACCGCGTCGTGGATCGTCGCAAACCACATCGCGTCCCCACAGTTGCCAAAGTTCGGGCCCGAGACGATCGCGAAGCTGCGCCAGGTCCCGTCGGGCATCTCGATGAACGCCGGGCCGCCGGAGTCCCCTGCGCACGGACTGAAGCCGTCGCCGCCGATGACCGCCGCGCCCCAGTCATCGATGTAGTGCAGCTCGGTCTCGACCTCGAACTTGACGCCAAACGTATCTTGGTCGGTGGTTCCGTAGCCCACCAACGTCACCGGAGCGCCGGAGTTGAGGACCGTCGTCTCGCACCCCATCACCGGCGGCACGATCGGAACGTTGAGCACGGGCTCGGCCAGCTTGCAGAACGCGTAGTCATTTGCCCGCCGCACGCCGATGTCTTTGCCCGTGTCCCAGACCGGGTTGGTCACGCAGTACTCGGTGTCGACCGAGAACCCCTCGCCCTGCGGCGCCACGCCCGAGGAGATGTCCTCCCCAAACCAAACCCGTTCGCGATCGTCCCCGCAGTGCGCGGCATAGACGACGATCTCGGGGTGAATGAGCGTGCCCGTACAGTTCTCCAGAAAGACGGTGGACGGCCACGCGCATGAAAGCGAAGGCCCGCCGCCGATGATCGCGGAGGGATCGGGCGGCGAGACGAGCGGGGCCGCGTTTGCGACGCTGGCCGTCAGACCGACCAGCCCGAGGAGGGTTGTGCCCATCGTCGCCAGGATGCCGCGTGCCAGCTGCGGCGCAGGAGAAGTCGAGGGCGTGCAGAAGGTTCGTCGCAGCATGGGGTGCTCCACCGTAGTGTGTCAGCGTCCGGCCCCGGGATTTCAGCCAAGCCGTCCCAGCCACCGTGAGCCAGCCGCCAAGTCCAAGCCATAGGCCGACCGGCCGGATGGAACTCGCGGCGGGCATGTATCCTTCGAACCATGCGAATCCTCGCCCTCGGTGCTGCCCTCTTCAGCGTCGCTTGTGCAGCATCAGGGCCGGATGGCGAGGTCCCGGCCGACGACCCACTGCATCTCGGGTCCACCAAACACACCGCCACGTTTGGCCAACGAGACACGCAGACCGTCCCAAACACCATCGGCCGGATCTCGATCGTGCTCGGCGACGTCGAGGGTTCGAACCTCGTCGAGACGGTGCAGCTCATCGACCACAAGGACGAGCAGACCGTGCTGCGCAAGAAGAACGTGCGCGTGGGATCGAAGGCGTCGTTTGAGATCGACGGGACGCGGTATGAGATTGAGCTGGTCGCCACCGACAGCAGTCACGTGCTGCATGACACGGCCACGTTTGAGTTCTCGCGGGCCTCGCAGTGACGGTATGACGGGTTTTCGGCGCGGCGTGGTCGCCCACACACAATCTGCCGAGCCTGACTCAGCTTCTCAAGACACTCGCCAGACGCAAAGGCCTTCAAGGTGTCGCTGGCGAGCTGGCTCCAGTCGCGCAGAATCTGCCGGGAGCGCCGCTCGCACATTTCGCATCCTACCCACCTGCCATGTCGAAGATCTCCGCGAGACGCACTCAGGTCCTCGTCGTAGATGACGAATCCAGCGCCCGCACGGGCCTGGTGGAGCTCCTGCGAGAAGAGGGCTACGAGGTTCGTGGTGCGGCCGATGCCTTCAAGGCGTTGGGCTTGATCGAGGCGGCGGTCCCGGACCTGCTGATCACCGACGTGCACATGCCGGGCATGGACGGCACGCAGCTGATGGCGAAGGTCCAAGAGGCACACCCGGAGGTGGGGGTGATTGTGATGACGGCATACAGCACGGTCGAGCGGGCCGTCGATGCGATGCAGCGGGGCGCGGACGACTACCTTACCAAGCCGATTCGGTTCGACGAGCTGCTGCTCGTGGTGGAGCGGTTGCTGGCCCACCGAGAGACTGCGCGCGAGCTGGAGCAGTTTCGCAAGGAGCGAGAGGCCCAGAGCCCCGTTGTGGGTTGGGTGGGCCAGTCGAAGGCTTCGCGAGATGTCCTCGATCTGTTGCAGCAGGTGGCCGATTCGCCTGCTTCGGTGCTGCTCAGCGGGGAGAGCGGGACCGGCAAAGAACTCGCGGCGGTGGCCCTGCATCGCTCCAGCCCGCGAAGCGCCGGCCCTTTTATCCCGGTGCACTGCGCCGCGCTGGCTGAGGATGTCCTTGAGCGCGAGCTTTTCGGCCACGAGAAAGGCGCGTTTGCGGGAGCGGACGCGGTCCGCGACGGCCGATTCGCCCATGCCCAGGGGGGCACGTTGTTCCTCGACGAGGTCGGTGAAATCCCGCTCTCGGTGCAAGCCAAGCTGTTGCGCGTCCTGCAGGAGCGCAGATACGAGCGGGTCGGCGGCGACACCCCGATCGAAGTCGACGTCCGCGTGATCGCGGCCACCCAGCGGGACCTCCTCGCCGACGTCAAAGAGGGTCGGTTCCGCGAGGACCTGTTCTATCGACTCAACGTGATCAACGTTCGCATGCCAACACTGCGGGAGCGTGTAGACGACATCCCGTTGTTGGCCATGCACTTCTTGGGTCGACACGCCAGCCGAGTTCGTAAGCAGATCCGAAGCGTCAGCGAGCGCTGCCTCGAGACGATGCGCAGCTACGACTGGCCGGGCAACGTCCGGCAGCTTGAGAACTGCATCGAACACGCGGTAGCCCTGTGCAATGACTTCGAGATCGACGTGCGCCACCTGCCGCGCGAGATCTTGGGCACAGGCCGCGCACTCGATGCGCTCCCCATTGTCCCGGGGTCTTCGATGGCCGAGGTTGAGCGCTTCGTCATCCTCAAGACCCTGGAGTCCGTCGGGGGCAGCACCTCGAGGGCCGCCAAGATCCTCGGCGTTTCGCCGCGCACCATCCAATATCGGATGAACCAGTACCGCGACGAGGACCCGGAGCAGGTCGCACTGCTCCTGGCTCGCAAGCCTCCCAAGTAAGGATCCGGGTCGGAATACTCTTGCCACCAGGCACCGCACTGCACCACGAGGGCCGCGTTGCTCATCGGTTGCATACACCCGGTACACGCCCTCTTCGCGCCTTGCCCGCGCGGCGCAGCTCGGCGCGTGGTGGCAACATAAACCCGACCAGTGCCCTAACCCCGCAGTTCTTGCTGGATGCCGCGTCGCCCAAGCCGGCATTCTTGGGCCATGTTCACGAAGATCCTCGTCGGACTCGACGGCTCGGAACGACAGCCCGAGGTCCTGCGCCAAGCCATCGAACTCGCCGACCGCTGCGGCGGAACGCTCGTCCTCTGCCGTGCCGTACAGATCCCCAGCAGCATTCCGGCCCTCGCCTGGTCGCTTCAGGGCGACGAGTTCGAGCAGTTCTTGATCGAGCACGCGCGCAAGGAGGTCCAGCACGTCGTGGCAACCCTCCCCAGCGGCTTGGTCTCGGACATCGTCACCGAGATCGGCCAGCCGGCGGACACGATCCTCCGCGCCTGCGACGAGCGGAACTGCGACCTGGTCGTGATCGGCAGCCACGGATACTCCGCCCTGGACCGCGTTCTGGGCACCACCGCAGGCAAGGTCGTGAACCGATGCGAACGAACCGTCATGGTCGTTCGCGATCGAACGAGCGTCGGCTAGCCCGGAAGCTGGATCCGGAACACCGTGCCACCGCTCGGCCGGCTCTCATAGGACAACGTCCCCTGATGCGCCTCGACGATCTGTCTGGCGATCGGCAGCCCCAGTCCTGACCCCTCGAGCTTCGAGCTCGTAAACGGGGCGAAGGCATCCAGGCCCGCCGGCATCCCAGGCCCGGTATCCTTGACCTCGATCATCACGCCCACCGCGGTGCGATCGGCAGAGACCGTGATGCTTCCTCCATCGGGCATCGCTTCGAACGCGTTCTTGCACAGGTTGAGCAGGACCTGACGCAGCTTGCCCTCGTCGGCGAGCACCGAGCCCAGCTCTTGTGCCACGTCGGTCTCGATGCCGACGCCGCGCTGGCTGTAGACCGGTCGTTCCATCTCCACCAGCTCTCGTACCAGCACCGCCAGCTCGGTCGCCTCGAAGCGATACTCGTGCTTCCGGGACATCATGCGGAACTCGCCGAGCAGCTCGGTCAGCCGATCGATGCCGCCCATCAGCAAGCCCAGCCGTTCCATGACACGAGCATCGGTGGCGGGCTCAGCCCGGTCGAGCCAACGCTTGAGCAGCTGTGCGCTCACCGCCATCCCGTTGATCGGGTTGCCCAGCTCATGCGCGAACTTGCTGGCGGTCGTTCCAATCGCCGCCATTTTTTCGCTCTCCACCCGCAAACGCGTGAGCCGAACCTTCTCCGAAATATCGCGAAGGATCGCGGCGTATCGTCTGGCGCCCCCCTCCTGGTACTCCGTCACGCTGAGTTCGATCGGAAACTCCTCGCCGTTGCTGCGCCTTCCGCTGACGGTACGCACGCGGCCGATGGCCTTCCGCTCTCCGGTTTCTTCGTAGTGCCGGATGTATCCGTCGTGCTCCTTGGCGTACGGCTCGGCCATCAGGCTGTTGATGCTGCGGCCCATCAACTCGTCCTCGCGAAAGCCGAACATCCGGGCCGCGCCCGCATTGCAAAATGTGACGTTGGCCTCGCTGTCGATCGCCAGCACGGCGTCCTGCGTGGCATGAACGACGGCTTCCGCGGGCGAACGCGCGGCGGCCGTCTTGGAATCGCTGTGTTTGCGACTCATCAGTCTCCCGGCTCAGTCTAAGTGCACGCAGGAGAAAGCAATAGCCCGCAGCCCTTGCCGGGTGCGCACAGACCCAGCCCGGACCGGAGTCATCCTCCTCGCAGCCTGTCGAGAAGGTCGGCGCGTTTATCGGGCATAAGTGACCGATGAGAGCCGAAAGGGCGGGTGTCGGGAGCGGTGTTATTTTCGGTTCGAACTACGGACTCAGGCTGCGAGCTGGCCGCCCGGTGCGGACGCGGTACCCTAGCGACCATGCGCGGTCTGTATGCCCTCCCCCTGCTCGCCGCCGTCCTCGCGTGCGGAGATCCGGCACCCCTGCCTCCCGAGAAGAGTGGCTACGCGGGGAGCTGGGAAGGCGATGGGGTACGACTGCAGATCTCGAGCGACGCGCGGGTCTCGTACGACCGAAAGAAAGGCGCCGGCAACGAACACACCGAAGGTCCGATCGCGGGCTGGGTCGGGGACGACTTCGTCGTCGGCGTGATGACCCAGAAGACGACGTTCAAGGTCGACACGCCGCCGCACGAAGAGGCCGGCACCTGGACGATGGTCGTCAACGGCGACACGGTGTACCGACTCGCGCCGTAGCGGTTCGCCTCGACGACCTGGAGCCGCCCAGCTATGCTGCGACCCACATGAGGGGTTTGGACGCACAATGAGCATGCAACTGGCGCGCGCGGGCAAAGAGGCCATCGAAACGAAAACGAAGGCCCACCGAGATGCGATCGCCTCTCGCGGCTACGGCACGCACTACGGCGACCACTCGTCGTACACCCCTCCCGCCGGCGCGGCGCTGACGAAGAGCAGCTGCGTCGTGTGGGCGATGGAGTGCGCCGAGTATGCGTTCGACAAGGTCGGCAAAGGCTCGGTCTGGGACGGGATTGCCCAGATCACCCGGCGCAACCAGCTCAAGGGCACGTTCTTGATCCAGGCACTGATCGCAAAGGGCTGGACGGGGATCTACTGGAACCCCGACGTCACGGACACCTCCGACAGCGAGCACAGCTACTCGGCCCACATCGCCCGCACCAAGAAGACCTACTACAACCTCACGGTGTCGGACATGATCCTCGACTACCGACGCAAGCCTGAGGACCTCACGGGCCTCAACAAGCTCGACAAGGTCCCCTTCTGGGTTGGCTGTGCTCGCGGCGGCATGCACGTGTTCTGCGGGACCGGGGCCAACGTCTCCGAGTTTCACTGGGACGCCCCCGCCACCGAACCCAACGCGATGGAGCTGGTCACCCTCAAAGACTACGCGTGGATGTCCGGCATCATCGCCGTGCCGCCAACGGTATGGCAGAGCACCTAACAACCCATCGCGAACCCTGGATCGAGGAAACCAATGAGCGCGGGTGTGGAGTTTTATCGCGTGTTGCCAGCGATCGCGGCCGTGGCATGCCTGACGGGAGGGTGCGCGCCTCCCCCCCTCGCGCCGATCTCCGACCCGGTGCCGACGCACGCGCCACCTGCGACAGCCAAAGACAGCTCTCCTGCGTCGGTCGCCTCGCCGGAGCCCTGCCCCCACGCGGAAGGCGAGGATGCCCAGCGCTTCGAGTACGACGCCTTCGGCCCCGCCGCCATGTCGTTCGATCTGCTCGGCCAGGCCTGGTGGCAGTGGGACTCCGAAGGACATGCGTTCGAGGAAGACGGCGGGACCATCTGGGTCGTCGTCCACGACGGGCTGACCGGCGACGCGTTGGCCACCCGATTCCCGGTCCGGGAAGACCAACGCTGCGACCACCGCTACGTCGCGCTTCCCGACGCCCGCGCATATCTGCGAGCGCACATCGACGAGCTTGCAGACGCGGACGTCCCCGAGCTTGCGCTGACGCGTTCCGGCCTCCAGCAGACGCTGACGGCCGTCGACACGCACTTCAACTGACGAGCTCAGTGCACGTGGCCGTGGTCGATCTCTTCGGCCGTGGCTTCGCGGACCTCTTCGATCTCGACGGCGAAGTGCAGGGTCACCCCTGCCAGCGGATGGTCGGGGGTGACGACGACGCGCTCTTCGTCCGCGTCCAGGACCCACAGGTGGATCTCGTTTCCTTCTTCGTCTTCGGCGACGAACGACATGCCCGGCTCTGGCTCCACACCCTCGAACGCGTCGCGAGGAAGCTCCTGGGGACCCGGGCCCGAGACCTCGCCGTAGCCATCGGCGGGCTGCACGACGACCTCGATCTTGTCACCAACCTTCTTCCCTTCGAGCTCTTGCTCGAGGCCCGGGACGATGTTGCCGGCGCCATGTAGGTAGCGGAGCGGATCTCCGGCTTCGGAGGCGTCGATCGTCTCTCCCGCGTCATTCTTGAGGATGTATTGGATCGAGACGACGCTATTCGCTGCAACGACAGACATGATTCGGCGAACCTACCTCAGGCCAACCGCAGGCCAACCCGAGAGTCGGTCTACGCCGTGGCGCGAGAACTCACGCAGGCTCGACGCGAACGACCAAGGCGGTGATGTTGTCGACACCGCCCGCTTCGTTGGCCTGCTGCACGAGCGTTTGTGAGGCCGTATCGATGCTCTGAAACCGCATGATGGTGGCCAAAATCGTGGCGTCGTCGAGCATATCGGTGAGGCCGTCGGAGCACAGCAGGTACAGGTCTCCTTGCTGATATTCCTCGACCAGGATGTCGACGAAGACCTGGGGCGCGAGACCCAGCGCGCGAACGACGACGTTCTTGTGAGGGAAGTTCTCCGCCTCCGCTCCGCTCATCGCCTTCATCCGCTTGTAGTCGTTGAGCAGCGAATGGTCCTCGGTCAGGAGCTGAATCTGGGTTCCGCGGACGCGATAGACGCGCGAGTCCCCGACGTGTCCGATGAAGAAGCGCCCTTGGGTGAAGTAGATCGCGTCGGCCGTGCAGCCCATCCCCTTCTTGGTTGGGTCGCGCTTGCCCGGTGTCGTGGATGATCGTGTTCGCCAGCTTGATCGAGACCGTCATCCGGTCGCGCTCGAAGTGCAGCGACGGCATCGGGAACGGCCAGGTGTCGGAGCCGGTCTCGTGGGTGTCCGAGTAGTAGCGCCGCAGCGTGTCGACCGTGATCTGTGACGCGACCTCCCCACTCGCGTGTCCCCCCATGCCGTCGGAAACGGCGGCGAGCGGCATGTCCTTGGCGATGAGGAAGTTGTCCTCGTTGTGGTCGCGAACGCGCCCGACATCGGTGACCCCCGAGAACCGGATCTTACTGTTTCCGTCGATGAAGCTGATGCTCATGGGCAGCGAGAGCGCGATCGAGACAACGGTACCAGCTGGGAGCGCAGCGATGCTACGCTGATCAGGCGTGTCCAACGAGAGCGCTGCTGCAGCCACGGTGCTGAATTTCGCGCAGGTCAGCCCACCCCGGCTGCTGTTCGCACTGCTGCACAAGCGTTTCACGGGCACGATGGACCTGGAGCAGCCGGCTGAAGGAGGCCACTGCGCGGGGCCGCGCCGCGTGTGGTTCAGCGGCGGCATGCCGGTGTTCACCAACTGGGTCAGCGGTCCAGACGTGCTCGGGCGGGTCTTGCTCGAGCTCCGACAGGTCGACGAAGCCACGCTGACGCAGGCGCTGGCCCAGATGGCCCAGATGGCCCAGAACGGCGGCAGCCTCCTGGGTGAGACCTTGACGCGGCAGGGTGCCATCGACGAGCAGCAACTGGCCGACGCGCTCCGGTTTCAATGCGGTCGAAAGCTGTCGCATCTGTTCGCGATGCGCGAGGGAGAGGCAACGCTGCAGCCCACCCAACACGAGCTCGTCGCGATGACCGGGGTCAACGTGCTCGAGCTGATGCTGGCTGCGGTCGGTCGGCACTACGATGAGACGCGCGTGCGGGCGGAGATGGGGGCGCACCTGGAGTCATCGGTTCGGGTCACGGCGGCCTACGCCCGCTATCAAGAGCACTTCCGCTTTCGACCCACCGACGCTCCGCTGCTCGACGCGCTCGTGGCCGGCACCGACTTCAAGACCCTCGCCGGGGCCTCCCAGGGCGGACCCCGTCGCGCCGCCCAGCTCATCTACGTGCTGTGGGCCTCGCAGATGCTCTACACCGGAGCATCCGCCCAGCACGTCTCCGCGCCCCAGCCGGCACCCCAAGGACACACACCCGCGCCCGCCCCCAAGCCTGCCCCCGCTCCGCATCCCGTCGCGGCGGCGGCCCCCGCTGCGGAAGCGCCTTTTCCCGCGAGCACTCCCGCACGCGGCCCGTCGAGTCCCGAGCACGCCGCATTCCTGGCCGAGCTCGAAGCCTTCGAGGCTCAGATCGCGGACGAGGTCAACCCATTCGCGCTCCTGGGGCTCGACGCGACTGCAGGCCGCAAGGAGCTCCGAGCCGTGTGGTCCGGCCTCAGCCGTCGCATGCACCCCGACGCGCTGCAGGCCAAGGGTTGGGAGCATCTACGCGAGCGCGTGAACGACGTGTTCGCCGCGTTGAGTGAAGCCAACACCACCCTCTCCAACAAGGAGGAGCGCGAGCGCATCTCCGCGGCGCTGGGGCGCGGCGAGGAGGTTTCAGCCAGCGCCGATGCCGAAGCCGCCAACATGGCCCGGGCGGCGTTCGAGAGCGAGGTCATCGCACGCGATGGCGACCGCTACCTCAAGGCCAACAAGTTCGACCGGGCCAACGCGGAGTTCAAGCGCGCCCTCGAGCTCGTCCCCGACGAGCCCGACTACCAAGCCGCCGCGATCTGGTGCGAGTACAACCTCTCTGGGCGCTCGCGGGGTGCCGCGACCCGAGCGGAGAACCTCATGGGCACCGTGTTGGAGCTGTCTCCCAACCTCGCCCGCGCCCAGATGTGGCGGGGACACATCCTGCGAGATCTCGGGGCAGCGGGCCCGGCCATCATCTGCTACGAGCGGGCGCTGAAGTCCAACCCCCGGCTGATCGACGCCGAGCGCTACCTTCGGGCGCTCAAAATGGCCCGAGGTCAGTCGCCCGATGGAAAAAAGCCCGAGAAGAAGAAGTCGGGGCTGCGCGGTTTTTTCGGCAAGAGCTAGCGGGTTCACCTTGCAAGCACACGTCCAAACCGCGAGCCCTCCGCAGCCAGGCTGGCATCCCGATCCCTGGGACCCCAGCCGATGGAGATGGTGGGACGGATTTGCGTGGACGCCTCACCTGAGCACGCGCCCCAAGAAGCCAGCGTTGCCGAGCTGGATGAGCCTGCCGATCTTGCTCTCCGCCCTGCTGGTTGTCCCGGCCCTGCTCATCGTCCTCGTGACGATGCCGCACATCGTCCTGCTGTCCTTGACCCCCGCTGCGATCGCCCTCCCCGTGATGCTGTGGCTCGACCGTGTCGAACCCGAGCCACCATCCGCCCTCCTACACTCGTTCCTTTGGGGTGCGACCGTGGCCGTCTTGCTCTCCTCCATCGTGAACGCGACCGTGAGCGCGATGGCGAGCGAGGTCATTGCGATGGTGGTGTCTGCGCCGCTCATCGAGGAGGCCACCAAGGCGGGCGCGATTCTCTACGCGGTGAAGCGACGCGAGATCGACAGCCCCATCGACGGCATCGTGTACGGGGCGTGGGCAGCCGTCGGCTTCGCGGTTGTCGAGGACGTCGAGTACTTTGCCAAAGCCGCCAGCGACGGTCAGCTTGCGGCCGTCTTCGTGCTCCGGGGTATTCTGGCCCCGTTCGCCCATCCGCTCTTCACGGCCTGGACCGGCCTCGCAGTGGGTCGGGCGCTCTCTCGGGGCCGCTCGGTGTTCCCGAGCATTCTGTGGGGGTACGCGCTCGCCGTGGCCACCCACGCCCTTTGGAACGCCGCAGCCGTCGCGCCCCAGCTCCTCGGCAACCTGGGCGTCGGGGTCCTCTTTCTCACCGCGGCGGCATTCTTCGTCGCGTTCATCTCGGTCGCGATCACCCTGTACCGCACCCGCCGCAAAGAAGAGCGGCGCTTCTGCGAGCTCGTCCCGTGGCTCGCGCACCGTTATGGCCTCGCTCCCCAAGAGATCGCGTGGTTCGGTGACTTTCGCGCCATGCTTCGTGCGCGGCGAAGAGGGACCAAGGCGCAGCGGCGCAGGTTCGATCGCCTGCACACCACACTGGCCCGGCTCGCGCTCCTGCACGACCGGGCCCAGACGCCAGATCCCGCGACCGAGCAGTCCCTGGTCGACCAACTGCATCGCGCGCGCGCAGGCTAGCAGCCAGCGTCTTCGGAGGGCTCCTCGTCCACCGAGGACGTGCGCTCGATCAGCGCCGCGAACCCATCGTAGATCAGCGCCCGATCGCGACGCAGCTGTGCGACCGACCGGATCGCACGCGCACGCGTCAGGCGAACCCGCACAGCACGAGCCGTCTCTCGCGCGACAACCCAGTAGCGCAGCGCGGTTGCACCACCGACCGCACTCAGCACGGCTGCGAGGAATCCGGCCGAGAATGGAGCATCTGGAATTCGAGGGAAGCCCAAGTGCAGCTGGTGGTGACCAACCCCCGCAGCAATGCCGACCGCAACCCACGTGAGCGGATACAGCAGCGCGCCCAACATTAGCTTCACCGTCGCTTCGTCCTTTCGCCGCTTGCCTGCGATCTTGGCGACGGCAAGGAGCAGACCCGCGGTCGGGAGGTTGACCAGGTAGCCCACGAACACCACCGGCGGAAGCAGGAAAAACACCCCCATCGCCTGAATCGCCAGCAGCGCGATCCACTTGGCAGACTGCGTCCGAGGTGGCGCGTCGAGGTCGTAGTCCTCGAGCTTGAGCAGGCGCAAGTCGGCGTCGTATTGGGTGACGCGGGCTCGAAGCGCTGCGGTCGCGACGGGGTCCCGGGTTCTCGCGCGTAGATAGCCCTCGCGAACCTCGGCAAAGCCCAGAACCCGCTCCCCGATGGTCGTCTTGCCCGGCGACTCACCCGAACGATGTGCACGTTCCGCGCGAACAAGACGACGCGCCCGATGCAGTAGATCGTGTACCTCCCAGCTCTCGGTCGCGTGCACCACATCACGGAGCGTGTGCTCCATGTGCTCGGTGAGTTCGCGAGACAGCCCTCGCACTTCGTCCCCGTCCACATCGCCCGAAGGGGTGACATCGAGGTGCGGCGGCAACTCAAGCGGCGGGAAGAACGTCACGAGCGCGCTCGACCGGAACATCTGCTTGTCGTCGTAGTGCAGGCCGGCGAGCAGCAGCGCGGGCGGCTGTTCGGGGGCCAGCTGGCGCGCGCGGTAGTAGAGCCGCGCCGCGCCGGTCTTGAGCGCTTGGAGCCCCGAATGGTCGTGCGAGTCTCCTTCGGGAAACAGCGCGGACAAGGAGCCCGACGCCACCCGCTGGGCCAGCGCTTCGAGGCTCTTGCGGTTCGCCGCTCGCCGAGCATCACTCGACGTGTCCAACACGTCCGAAGCCCGATAGATCGGCACCGTCCCGACCTCGCGAAGCAAGCTGCCCACGAGCGGATACGAGAACAGCCCATGTCGCGCACCAAAGACGATCGGTCTCGGGCACTGGGTGAGGATCAGCGCCGGGTCGACGAGGCCATTGGGATGCCAAGACACCACCAGCCCTCCGCGCGTGGAGGGAATGTTGGACGTTCCGCCGACCTCGACCCGCCGGAAGAACACGTTGACCGCGGTTCGCAGCGCGACCTGAATCCATGGATACGCGCGACTCAACTCGAGAACTCCAGCGTGGTGACTCGCACTCGCAACGATGAGAGCCTACCGCGTGGCAATCGACCCCGCACCTGGCGAGCCTCGAGTCGCGCACTACCTGTACGCGCACCGAGCCGTGCCGCGGGCGTTCCTCCGCAGCCCGGCCGCGATCATGGGGATCCTGGGTTCGGATGAGGGCCCCATCTTCCTGTCGGGAATGTGGGACGTGATGGATGAAGCGCTGCAACCCGGCGAACGCGTGAAGGACACTCGGGTGGAACTGGCGTGCTTCGCATTGGACCGCGATGTCTTCATCGCGCTGGTGACCATGCCCCCTGTCACCCGCCCCCTTGAGGCCTACTTTGTGGCCTGCGCCGCACGCTTCGAAGGCGAAGGAGCACCGTTCGCGCGCGCATTCACGCTGGATGCTGCGACGACGCCGGGGGACCCTGACGACACGGGGATCCTCGAGTGGACCGCCGAGGGAGAGCACACGTTGATCGAGCCACGGTGTGGAATCGATGCGTCCGCATTCGTCGACACGCTCGAGGCGTTTGTGTTGCGCGAGCACGGGTGAACGCGCCGCCGCGGTTCCCCAGTCCCGCCTACGGTTTCACGCCTACGGTTTCACGCCTGCGGCCGGTGCCCGGCTGCTACGCTTCGAGGACGAGCGCATGCTCATCGCTTCCACATCGCTCGCCGAGCGCGTGCGCTGCATCGTGCCTCCGGTCTCCGGCGTGCGGTGGCTTCGCTCTGCGCAGGATGCTGCGGCGCTACGGCTGCTGATCCGTGCCTGCTACGCAGAGTCGTACTCGTACGCGGCGCTCTACCAAGCCGGAACGCTCGAGGCAGCATGGGAGGCGGGCACGCTGATCTCTTTAGGAGAGTTCGTCGAGGGCGGTGCGCTTCGCGGACACACGGGCTTTTGGGCCAAGGATCCCGCCGGCGATGCGCTCGAGTCCGGGCTGTCGCTCGTGGATCCGGCTCGCCGCCGCGATGCGCGGTCGCATGAGAAGCGCGTCTGGAACACCCTCCGCGAAGGCCTCGCACCGCTGGTCGGTCTGGTACATCAGCACACCACGACGCTCCACCCGATGGCGCAGCGATACGCGCTTCGTCACCTGCACGCGCGAGCGACCGGGCTGATTCCCTACTATGCGTGCGGGGAGTCCGTGCTCGGTCTGGATGAATCGGGCGCCGACATGCACGCCCTGTGTATGACCACGCGTCTGTGCCCAAGCGAAACGCTGGCGCCCGTATGGTTGCCGCGCGGCCCATGGCACGGATGGCTGCGTGCGTGCGCGAGTGCGCTTGCGTTAGACCCTCGCGACGAGCCCGAAGGGACGCAGGAGAACAACACGCTGCCCCCGCTCCCCAACAGCACCGAACTCATCGAGGTCAACGACGCGCTAAGCCTACGTCGACGCAGAGCTCCCCACGCGGCGTTCCACACCGGACTCGCGGCGTCACTTCTCGCCGAGCGCCACCGGGTCGAGCTTGTGCACGTGCCCGCAACCGCGGGCATCACCGCCGTGTCCCACGCCCTTCGCCGCGCCGACTTTGTGCCCTGCGGCGTGCATGTACGGGGCTCCCAAAAGCCTCACGATGTCGTGTTTGTACACGCTGCGCAGCCGTCCCGCGTCGCCGGGGCGATGCGAGCCGCCAACCTCGCCACCCCCGAACTTCGGGACTTCTGGACCACCTGGTGCGAGATATGCGAGCGCACTTCGTAGATACCCTTCTCGCCCGGCTCGAAGGGGCCGTCTCGCCGATCTGGATCTCGATGGTGTTTGTCACCGACGAGCCGCCGGAACTCCCCGCCATCCACGAAGCATGGGAGCGACTCTTCGAACGCACACCTCGACTTCGGCACGCGTGGTGTGAATCCAAAGGCTGGGTTCCGCGCGACTGGACGCGCGACACGCTGCGCCGATCGGCCTGCGCATGGTCGCAAACCTGCGAGGTTGAAGCATGGCTGAGCGAGCTGGCGGCCCAACCCGCCGACCTCGAGCGAATGCCGGCGATGCGCCTCGATGTCGCCCGAGTCGTCGCGGACGGGGTGCCCCGCCATGCCGTCGCCGCCCGGCTCCACCACGCGATGGGAGACGCGCGTGCCCTGGGGCGCACGCTCACCCGGCTCTGGCGCCTGCTTCGGGGTCAGGACGTTGCGCTCGACCGATCACCGCAGATCCTGATGCGAGATCGCGACCTCTGGCTTTGGGCCGCGCGCCATCCTCGAGGACTGGCCGGCCTGCGTGATGGGCAGCGCCGCCTGCTCTCACGCCGCGCAGTTGCGCTGCCCGTGGACGGTCGCAGCCTCGGCCGTCCCATCGCCCACCACACGATGCTCGAGTTCGCCGAAGCACAACCGACTCGTACCCTCGCGGAGGTGTTTTTATCCGCAGTGCTGGTCGCCGCCGCCCGGCGTATCGGGGCTCGCGACGGAGCCCTGCGTCTGCGCATGCCCGTCGATCTTTCCACGTCGATGGGCTGGGGGCCTGTGCTCGGCAACACCTGCATGGCGGTCCCGCTGGAGTTTGCACCGGACCAGGTCCGCGCCCGGAGCACCGATGCCAATGCACTCCAAGCGCTCGTTCGCGACACCATCGAGCAGGCCCTCCGCCAGCAGCGTCCGCTCGTGTGCGCCCTCGAGGCGTTCCTCAGCGCCCGCTTCATCCCCAGGACGCTCCTTCGGCGCGGCGCCGCGGCAGGATTCTTCGACAGCCCTCGTACCAACACGCTGGTCACCACGTTCGTCGGTCGCCTGGACGACTACCTGCGAGACGTTCCCTTCACCGTGCAGCGCATGCTCAGCCATACCTCGACCTGGGGTGCCCACGCGTGGAGCATTGGTAGCCGCATGGGCCTGCACGCGACCAGCTTCGAGGGCCTGTGGCGTCGCACCACGCTGGCCGAGTTCTCCCAGGACGTGACGCACTGGATCCTCGAGCAAGGGCTCGCGCACCCCTGCTCCGACCGCCCGCTTTGGGAGGCAGCGTGATGCCCGGACTGCTCGATCACCCCTGGCTGTGCCTCGGATTCGCAAGTCTTCACCTGCTGGTGGGACAGTTCGGAGCCGCGCTCGTGTACCGGCTGCGCTTTGGCGGCACGCCCTTGATCTTGTACCGCCGGGGCCAACGCACGGCGCACCAACGCACCACCCAGACACTCGCGGTCCCAACGCTGCTTTGGGCGACCGGCTTGGTCCTCTTCGCCTTCTCCCCCGGCTTCCGAGCAACATGGCTTGGCAGCCCACAGATCGCCTTGTCTGCATCGTGGGGGTGGGCCTTGGGCATCGGGTCGCTGATCGGGATGAGCACCGCGCAGTTCCAGATGGGCGCCGCGTTCCGAGTGGGCCAAGATGAATCGGCCGCGGCCAGTCAGCAGCTGATCACCGAGGGCCTGTTCCGCCACTCCCGCAACCCGGTCTACGTCTTCTCGTTTTTCTACCTCGTCGGTATCTCAAGCTGGGCCCCGTGCATCGCGGTGATGGGAGCATGCTTGTGTATCGGCCTGCTGATGCACACCTTGGTGCTCCACGAAGAACGTCACCTTCGCCAGCGTCTGGGCACCGCCTACCGGACCTACTGCCGCACCGTGCGGCGTTACCTGTGACGACCATGCCCCCTCGCGCAACGCCGCCCACGCCACCGGGGTCGTTCGGAATGACCCGGACGCAGCTGCAAGGTCTGCTTCGCATCCGTCCTGGGCAGGTCGCGGCTCGACTCGGTGTGTTGTGTGGACTGTGGATTCTACTCGGCACGGGGATCCTGACCACGGACGTGCTGGTGCTGCGGGTGGTGTTGTGGGCGGCGCTCGGGTTCGTGATCAACGGCCTGGTACAGCTTGCGCACGAAAGCTGGCACAACAACCTGTTCCCGAAGCCCTGGCACAATCGAGTGTTTGGCGTCGGTTTGGGGCTGCCGGTGGGTCTCTCGGACCGCGCGCTTCGGCACGACCACCTCATGCACCACCGCCGCAGTCGCACCAGCCGCGACCCCGACGCCTACAACGCGGGACGTGACTCCTGGGGACAGAGGTGCCTGTTCTACGCCGTGGTGTTCTTCGGACTCCCGCTGAGCGTCATCTACTTCAACCTGCTCTACCCCTTGCAGTGGTTCGACCGCCGCGATCTGACGCGACATTTCCTGCGGGTGGGGTTGGGAGCGCTGGGTTACGTCCTGCTGGCATGGTGCATCATCGGCGCTGGCCTCGGCTCGCTGGCGCTCGATCTCTGGCTCATCCCCCTTCTCGCCACCGGCCCCTACAATGGCCTCAAGTCGATCGCAGACCACCATGACAACGTCTGGAATGGCGACCGCTTCCACGTCGCGACGACGGTGCGGACGCAGGCGTGGGTGAGTTGGATGTGGAGCGGGCTCAACTACCATCTCGACCACCACCTCTTTCCGCGGGTCCCCGGCTACAACCTCCCACGACTTCACGAGCATCTTCGTGAAGAACTCGAGCGCCAGAATGCTCCGGTGTTCGACGGATATCTTGGGGTGATGTGGGCTGCGCTGCTCGCCGGTCCGTTGGTCGTGGACGAGCACGTCCCCGTGCTCAGCGTTCGCAAGAGAGGCTCGTAGCTTGGGCCAGGGAATCCAGCAGCGTCTGCGACTCGCTCTGTTCGAAGACGTGCGCTACGAAGCCCGCCGCTGGCCGCTGTGGAGGTGGGACAAGAACCTGCGCTACATCGCCAAGAGCCTCCTGCACAAGCCACAGCCGGCCACACCTGCGGATGCGCGCCACTACGCAGACATGGCGCGCTACCTCGCCGCCGCGCCCTGGCCTGCTCCGCACACAGCTCCCCTCGATGTGAGGGCGGTGGGCGACCTGATGTGGCTTCGGGAGGGATATGCAACGGCCTTCTCCGCGGGTGTCCGCGCCCAGCTCGCGCCGGCGGACCTCACCTTCGCGAACCTCGAGACGCCGCTGGACGACCGCCGCCCGGTCAAGCGGTGGACCTACGAGACCCTGCGCTACAATGCCCCGTCCTCGTATCTCGACGCCTGGTCAGGCCCGCGCGAGTCGGTTCAGCGACAAGTGTTCTCCGTGTGCAACGACCACGCCCTCGACCAGGGTGTGGACGGATTGCGGGCGACCCGGGATGCGATCGAGTCCGCCGCGCATCGGACCTGCGTTGGGGGTGCCGACGACGAGAGCCAGGCAGTCCGCCAGCTTGAGGTTGATGGGGTTCGCTTTGCTGTGGTGGGGACAACCTTCGGGATCAACCCGCACCCGGGCAACCCCACCCAAGTCCCCGGCGTTCCCCAGCTCGGCTTCGGCGACCCTGGGCTGCACACCGACTGGGCACAGGTCCAACGCCTTCTGGACCGCGCGCGTGCGGGCGATCCGGACTGGATCGTCCTGCTTCCACACTGGGGGTTCGAGTACGAGTACTGGCCCGACGCGGCGTTGCGGGCTGACGCGTATCGGCTGCTGGAGATGGGTTTCGACCTCATCCTGGGGAGCTCCCCGCATGTGCTGCAGCCGCTCGAGATCGTCTCGCTCGACGGGTGGGACCCTGCGTGTCCGATTCAACTTCGGCGAGGCGCCCAGCCGCGGCCGGGTGTGATCGCCTGGTCGCTGGGTGACTTCGCCTCCATCATTCCGACGCTGGCCTGCCAAACCGGCGTGGTGCTCGGGCTGCAACTGGGCACCGATGCCCGCGCAGCGCCCACGCTGGGCCGCGTGCACGCCACCCCCACGATCACCATGCGAGGGCTTGGCGACACCTGGTTGGCGGCCCGCACCATGACGGCCTCCGAGTACGAACATGCTCCGCGCGCACGCGGTCCCGCCTCCGCGCACCTGCTTCACGCCCGACGCATCCTCGGTCCTCTTGTACGCGGCGATTGATCGGTCTCAACCCCATGCAACGCAGCACCCTTTCCCCATCCTGGTGGTCCCAGCTTCTCCACGTTCCGCAGCGGATGGCTGCTGAGGTCGGAGGCTGGCTGCCCGATGCCACGCTCGAAGGGTACTGCCGCTTTCTCGACACGATGTACCACTACACACGCAGCAGCGAGGCCCGCCTCCGAGCTGCAGCCGCGAGCTCCCACGACACCAAGCTGCGCGCGTTCTTCCTGGAGCTTGCCGAAGATGAAGCGCCGCACTTCCAGCTGGCTCAGCAAGACCTCGCGTCGTTTGGGAAAGCACCCGGCGACACACCCCCGGCGGCGGTGCAGCGTTTCGCCGAGGTATGGGATGCTCTCGCCGCCGTATCGAGTGCCGGAGCGCTCGGGGCCCTATTTGCCCTCGAAAGCGTCGCAGGCCACCTTGCCAGCGATGCACGCGCCGCCCTGGCCCGGCTCCAGCTCGGTCCCGACAACGCCGCCTTTGTCAGCGTTCATCTACAGGCGGACGAAGTTCACGGGCGCCAATGCACACAGCATTGCAAGCGCCTGGGCACCACCCAAAGCGAAGCGTTGCTGGGGGGCGCGAACGCAGCAGGCGACGCGTGGATCGAGATGCATCGGTGCCTGCACGAGCGCGCGCCCAAGCGGTAGACCTGCCGCAAGGGTCAATCGACGGGACCCGGCACGCGCTCGGTGACCATCACGTTGTCGGGCTTGAAGTCTCGGTGAATGATCCCTTCACGGTGCGCCGCCGCAAGCCCGCGCCCGGCTCCGAGCAGGACCGCAAGTTTGGATCGCCAAGGTTTGTCCTTGTTGCGCCCGATCCATCCGCGCAGGTTGCTTCCGCGCACGTATTCCATCGCCACGAAGACCCCGCCGGCGTATGTGCCCGCCTCGAACAACGGAATGACATTCGCGTGAGACACCCGGGCCATCGCCTGCGCCTCCCGCAGGAGGCGAGCCTGCGCCTCATCCGACAAGGTACGGTTTTCGTGGATGAGCTTGATCGCCACCTTGCGATCGAGGGTCTCGTCGTAGGCCAGATGAACCACACCCATGGCCCCGGCACCGATAACCTTGAGCAATTCGAACCGACCGACGCGAATCGGGTCGCCACCTCCACCGAACATGCGCTCGGACAACCGATTCCTCATCAGGGTGTCCTGATAGGCGCTGGTCTTGACGCGCGGACCTCTCGTGGCCACTTCGCTCGGAACATCCCTGGCCGCCCGTTCGCGCTCGGGGCCGTTTTTCTCGGCGTCGTCGTTCGGGGCCTGCGTCATGAGGAACTCGCTTCGGACCTCAGTCTAGTGCCCATCCCAGGCCTCGCCAAAGCGAACCCTCGACAAACCAAGCGTGATGGCGAAGCGCAAAAAAAGCTCGGAACGCTGGGATGTCGGGCGGTACTGCCATGCGGCGTCGGTGCGCTGTCATGCGAGTCGCTTCTTCTCCTCGCTGCGCAATCCGTTTGAAGCGAGATGGACTCTCCACAAATGAGCCATGAACACTCGCCTGCAACTTCCCCTACTCCTGGCCATCAGTGCCCTTGTGACTCTTCCTGCGATGACTGCGAAGGCGGACCCGATCGTCACCGCCTCCCCGAAGGCCCAGCGCACCGCACCCCGGGCAAAGCACAACAAACAAGCCGCCGAAAAGCTGTGTCGGCAGGTCAAGGCCTCCAAGGAGTTCAAGACCCTGGGGAAGGCCGACGACGCCGCCGCGATGGCCGACGAGATCTGTCGGTTCTACGCCGTCCCCCCGGCCGCCAAGCAGAAGTACTGGGACCAATTGTTGGGTCGCCTCGTCAAGGCCGACAAGCTGACCAAGAAAGACGGGCGCGTCCTCAGCAAGCTCCTCGTCGCCCCATCGCAAACGATGGAGATCTGGAAGCCCGAGACGCCACTGGGCCAGACGATTCGAGACCTACTTCAGGCATCCGACAATGGCGGGAGTACGCCGACAGCGAACTCGACCGCTGGCGATGTCGGCACGATCGCCGGTGCGCTCCTGGGCGGGCTTGGCGGATCCCCGGCCTCCGTCGCGCTGGGAGCCGCGCTCGGCAAGCTCGCAGGAGAAGCCGCGAACGTACTTGGCCAGGCGGCCTACGACCTCGCGCCTGACGGTGGAGACGGCGGCGGTGAAGACGGCGGCGGTGAAGACGGCGGCGGTGAAGACGGCGGCGGTGAAGACGGCGGCGAATAGCCCGAAGAGCCTCTCACACGAAAGGAACACGAACCCATGAAGACCATCCCCACACTCCTCGCCATCGGCCTGTGCACGGCCGTCACACTCTCTTCGTCTCCCGCGTCCGCACTAAAGGAGGAGGCCGCGCAGCCGACCCTACGCGTCTCCAAGAAGCGGGTCTCCACGGTCTGCCGCAACGTGGACCCATCCCCCGCATTCAAGAAGACGCAGCGCAAGGCGATCGAAGGTAAGACGCTAGACCGCAAGCAGACCAGCGAGATCGCGACCGAGGTCTGTCGGTTCTATGCCGCGTCTGAGAAGCAGCAAGCGCGCTACTGGAATGCGAGCCTCACCACCTTGGTCAAGCAGGGCAAGCTCACCAAGGCCGACCGAGCACTGCTGTCCAAGGTCCTCACGAACCCGGAGGTCTTGGAGGTTTGGAAGCCGACGACGGAGTTCGGAAAGCTGTTGCTGGCCAACGCGGGCGAGCACAGTCAGGGCGACAACGACGCCACGACTCAACAGTCCAACAGCGGCGCGGGATGGGTGGTCGGCGGAATCATCGGTGGCATCGCGGGTGGACTCATGACCGGCGGAAATCCGGCCGGCATCGGCGCTGGGATCGCTGTAGGCGGCGCAGCGGGGAGCTTGGCGGAGACCGTGTTTTCCGGTGACGACGGCGGCGGTGGTACCGAGGAAGGGGGCGAGGGGGACGATGACGGGGGCGACGGGGGTGATGCAGGCGGGGGTGATGCAGGCGGGGGCGGAGCAGGAGGAAACGGCTAGCGACTCTACGTCATCCGACCGACAGCCCAGCGCGCAGCATCGGGAGGCATGCGCCCCGGGTGGTGCTGGTACGCTGCGCGCCGTGAGCTTCGACGTCGAGTTTGTTCGCGCGCAGTTTCCCGGTCTGCAATCGCCGTGGGTGTTGTTCGACAACGCGGGCGGCAGCGTGCCGGCCGAGAACGTCATCGACCGAACGACCCACTACATGCGACATCGCGCCGTGCAACTCGGGGCGAGCTATGGCCTGTCCCGTTCCGCGCAGGTCGATGTCCGAGCCGGCGAAGCCGCGGCAGCCTTGCTGTTCGGCGCCTCCACCCGCGAGACGATCGTCAGTCACTCCACGACGATGGGCTTCCGTACGCTCGCCGCGGGTATCGGCCCCACCCTGAGCGCGGGCGACGAAGTCATCGTCACCAACCTGGACCACGCCGCGAACATTGTCTGCTGGCGTCGCATGGCCGCGCAGCACGACCTGGTGATCCGTGAATGGAAGCTGCGCCCAGAGACGGCGAGCCTGCACGTCGACGATCTCGACGAGCTTCTCGGTCCGAAGACGCGGCTCGTCGCCTTCACCCACTGCGCCAACGTCGTCGGTGCGCTGCTCGACGTTCCGCGGATCGTCGACGTCATTCGGGACAATCGGCCGGACACGATCGTCATCGCCGACGGCGTCGCGTTTGCCCCGCATCGACAGATCGACGTCAACGCGCTCGGAGTGGATGCGTACGCCGCCAGCCTCTACAAGGTGTACGGCCCGCACCTCGCAGCCGTCTTCGGGCGCGAGTCACTGCTGCTGGCAGCACACGGCCAAAACCACGACTTCATCCCCGAAGACCGCCTGCCCTACAAGTTTCAGCCGGGCAACGTCACCCACGAGCTCACCGCCGGCCTGCCGGGCATCTGCGACTACCTCGACGCGGTGGCAGCCCACCACGGCATCCACTCCGCCGACCCCCGCGCCCGACACGGAGCCGTCTTCGCCCAGTTCGCAGCCCACGAGGCCGCCCTGTGCGCGCGCCTGCTCCAGGGGCTGCTCAAACACGACGCGATCACCGTCATCGGGCCCCACGACCCGGACTCCAACGTTCGTGTCCCCACCGTCGCGTTCACCGTGAAGGGCCACAACGCGAGCGAGGTCCCTCCGCACTTCGACCCCCACGGAATCGCGCTCCGGTGCGGTGACTTCTACGCCCCGGGAGCCATCGAAGCGCTCGGTCTCAAAGATGCCGGAGGCGTCGTCCGCGTCAGCCTCGTCCACTACAACACCTTGGACGAGGTGGATCGCTTTCTCGCGGTACTGGGCGAGCTGCTCTGAGCCCGGACGGGCGAGGACTGCGCCGCGGCGAGATGGGTCGCGGGGACAACCCCCCTGCCCGGCACGGAAGCTGTGAATCCCCACGAAGCCCACGACACGTGACTTGCCCGGCCAACGACGCTACTGTCCGCCCCGGAGCGTTTCCCTTGATGTACCCGCGCGTTCGTTTTGCTTGTCTTTCGTCCTCCCTCCTTCTCGGCCTGAGCCTTACCGCGTGTGGGGACGATGGGTCCGCCAGCGGCGAGACCGACTCCGCGTCCTCCTCAACGGCCGCGCCGACGACGGGCACCCCGACCACGAACAACCCCACCACCACGGACCCGACTGGCACGACGGATCCGACCACCACGGATCCGACCACCACGGATCCGACCACCACGGATCCGACCGACACCGATTCAGCCACCGACACCGACGGCACGACCGGCGAGCCGGCTGAGTGCCCGTACACGCCCATCGAAGGCAAGCAAACGGTCGGTCTCGAGCTCGTGGCTGGCGGTTTCAACCAAGCACTTCACGTCATCGGCGATCCCATCGACCGCGACGTCCTCTACGTCGTTCAGCACGGCGGTACCATCAAGCGCCTCGAGCCTGGCGTCACGGAGGCGCCGGAAGAAAACTGGCTCGACGTCGATGTCGTCGGTGGTAGCGGTGGAAACGAACAGGGGCTGTTCAGCCTCGCGTTCCATCCAGACTACGCTGACAACGGCCTGATCTACATCGCGCACACCCCCACCAGCGCGGGCGGTGCCGTCTACGTGACCGAGTACCAAGTTAGCGGCGGAGTCGTCGACACCGGTTCCGCTCGAGACGTCATCGGAATCTCCCAACCGGCGTCGAACCACAACGGCGGACAGATCGAGTTTGGCACAGACGGGATGCTCTACTTCAGCCTCGGAGATGGCGGACCGCAGAACAACGGCTGCAACTCCGGCCAAGCAGGCAACGCCCTGCTCGGGAAGATTCTCCGGATCGATCCGGCTGCCGACGGAAGCCCGGATACGACGCCAGGCTGCGCGAGCGGCTGCCCGTGCGCAGGCCAAGACGGCTTCGACTACACCATCCCTGGCGACAACCCATTTGTCGGCGACGACTCCATTCGGGACGAGGTCTGGACTCTGGGGGTTCGGAACCCTTGGCGCTTCTCCATCGACCGAGAGACCGGTCGAATGTTCGTTGCGGACGTCGGCCAAGGCGCCTGGGAAGAGGTGAGCGTTGCAAGCGCTGGAGCCAACCTCGGCTGGAGCGAGATGGAAGGCGCGCATTGCTTCGGCGGTGCAGCGTGCGACACCAGCGTTGGTCCCGGTGAGGTGAACGCGGACGGCCTCACACTACCCATCACCGAGTACTCGCACGCGGTCGGCGTCTCGATTTCAGGCATCGGCATCTACCGCGGTTGCGAGGTTCCGTCCTTCGACGGGCTCTACTTCTACGGGGACATCGATGCCAACGCCGTGTTCGCGGTGCACTACGACGGAACGACGGCGACTGAGTTCGGCACAGTGGCGACCCTCCCCTCAAACCTTGTCACCTGGGGCGGGGGCAGCAACGCGTACGGAGACGTCTTCATCGCGGCAAACCCCAGCCCCTACATCGGTGGCGGCCCTGGCTCGATCTACCGAATCACTGCTGCAAAGTAGCCCGCATTCTCCAACCGCTTCCAAGCGCCGCACCCTTCCGGGTTGCGGCGCTTTTTCGTCCACGCCCTACAAATCGCGGGTTACCAGGACCTGCGCCATGTTCCGGTGGTTGGGTCCGAAGAGGACGATCAGGTTGGGACCCGCGGCGGCGAGCGGGCACACGAAGACCTCTTTGTGCTGCACTTCGCAGCGCGTGGATTCACCATCCCAGCTTTCTCCGACGTACGACATCGCGCTGACGTCGAAGCCGTTGGGGTTCTCGACGGTGACGGTGACCGAGCGATCGCTGACCGTCACCGCAGGACGGCGCGGCGAGACCAGCGTGAACCCGTAGACGAAGAAGCTGGGTTCAAGGTTGGGTTGGCGCAAGAAGTCGCCCATCGACAGCGGCGCGTCCACAAACTGCCACTTCTCATCGTCCGGGAAGTGGTCGGTCAAGAACACGCTCGGGGGCGTCATCAAGTAGCGGGTGCCGAATGACTTGGTGAACGTGTCGCCGCTGACCGAGCCTGCGTCCCACGTGCCATCGAGCAGGTACCAGCTGCCGCCGACGTTGGCTGCGTTCCACGCGTGACCGAGGCCCTCGCTCGATCGTGTCTCACCGACGACCACCACCACCTCGAGCCCCGCGGCGTCCCCGATCGCCTTGACGAGCTGGGCGTACCCGGCACAGACGCCGATCTTGTTGTCGAGCACGCTCTGCGCATCTTGAGGTGGGAACTGCTTCGTACGAAGCGCCGGGACGTCGTACACGGTCCGATCCGCGACGTAGTCATGCACGGCCTTGAGACGCTGCAGCGGGTCCGATTCATGTTCGGCGAAGAACGCTCCGATCTCCTCGGGAGTGCGTTGCGCATCCGCGGGGATCTTGAGCACCAGCGGATGAAGCTCGGGCTCAAACGGCCAGGCGTCGCCTCGGTAGACATCTTCGGGCCGGGACACGCCCCCTGCCGAGGGCTGCCACGAGAACGTCCCCCAACTGCCCGAGTCGACATCGGTCTGTACACCGGTGGACGTAGGGTCGATGAGCTCTTCGTATTCGTTGGGGTGGGTCAACTCGTGAAGCCACTGCATGCGATCGGCCGTCACGTGCAGAACGTCTCGAGCCCGATCCGCCCAGGGGGTGTCTTGCCCTTGGAGCATCCAGTCCCCACGCTGCGACAACGCGGTGAACACCGCCTTGGGGTAGAGCGCCAACAGGCCGCCGACGAACAGCAGGTTGAGCGACAACGTGCGCAGCAGCAGGCGGTCAAAAGCGGTCAGGAACGGGCGGCGTGTGCTGTTGCGACGGCGCCACCGACCGACCCCTTCCCAGAGCAAGGGAAGCACCGGGAAGCTCAGCGCACCGGCGAGGATCGGCAGCCACACCGGGCCGTCGAACATCCGCGCCAACGACGAGCCGATCCACACCCCCAGCAGCGGTGTCGCGACAGCCAACAACGCGAAGCCAAGCTTGGCCGTCCCGGCCACCAACACCCATCCGATGGTTCGCTTCGACTCCGACACGGATCCCCGACCATCGTAGCGCACCCCCTATTCCGCGCAGGCGACAACACCCTGGGTTCGCGGTGTCGCACCGCTACGGTGCTCGCCATGCGGCCCCGTCCACCCGGACGCGCGCGCGCCGATGGCAGCCCGGGTGAAGCTGCAAGACGTCAAGCTCGTGCACTCGGCAACGCACGACGCAGAAGTTTGCCCTTCCGTGCTCGGCTTCGGCTTGGCTGCGCAGAAACACGCTCGGGATGGGCGCTTCGATGGCCGCCCCGGGTGCCGACGCCGAGGCATAGGCGGCCCGACTGGCGATCGCGCTCCACCCCCAAGCGCGGTCGGCCGCTGCGTCCCGGGTGTGGAGGCTGGCCGTGCTCGTCGCGCGAACCTGCAGCTGTCGCGCGGCATCGTAGAACAGCCACGTCACCGCCTTCCCGTTCAGCAGCTCCTCGTACTTGGGCGAGCGAACGTCTGTGTAGAAAACGAGGGTCCACGCGGCGGAGTCGACCTCACGCAAGACCACGGTGCGCGCATGCGGGCTGCCGTCCAGCCCCACCGTGGCGACCACCGGCGTTCGGAACGGATCCTCGCGATCCTCCGCGGCCGCCCCAAGCCAAGACCAGGTCACGGCGTTGATCGTCTCCAACTGGATCGGAGTCATCGCGGGAGCATTCGCAGGAGACTCGCCGACGTGTCCTGGCGTCGACGGCGACCGAAGACGCCGAGCAGCAGCAGCGAGCACCCCCACGGCGCCGAGTCACCACCCACGCGACATCCGCCCCCTCCTCCACCACCACCGGCGGCGGGCTCGGTGTCCGAGGAGCCGCCGCTGGAGCCGGGCTCCACCGTGTCGGTAGGACTGGTGGGGTCGGTCACGTCGGTGGGATCGGTGGGACTCGACGTCTCGTCGGCCCCTTCGCCAGTACTCGTTCCGCCCTCGACCTCGCCAAAGCCGGAGATCGGTACGGTGAGTTCTTCCTGCGCGATGACGACCGGTGTTGCCCAACCCATCGCTTCGAAACGACCGGCCAGCTCGGTCCCAACCTCGGAGGTTTCGTTGTCGTCGGCGAGCTGCTCGACGTACTCGCGCGTGTTGATCACGTACAACAACCGGACCGAGACGTTCAGCATGTCGTCGCCAGCGTCGCCGGGCGTCGCATCCTCGACCTCGGGCGCACCGGGCAGCGCATAGGTGACCTCGTCCCAGTGCTCCCACGCGCCTTCGGGCGTCATCCCGTAGCGGTCGCTCACCGGGTCGGTCTCGGGGTGCGGTGCGAGTCCGCGCGGGGGGATTCGGTTGTCGAGCGCCCAGTAGTTGTTGAGCAGCAAGTGGTTGCGGGTTCCGGTCGCGAAGTCCTCGGCGAGGCCCTCATAACGACGCACGCTGGGATCCTCTTGGATGCTGCCTGTCGCTTGGTCCCACAGGCCCGAGCTGATCACGACCTGGTCGTTGTAGCGCGCGACGACCTCAAGCCACATCACGCGCCCCTCCGAGTAGCCGGAGGGGAGCTTGTGGCCGGTCTCGTTGGTGACGCGGACGACGAAGTCCTGCAAGCCCGCGCCAAGCTCGACCGAAGCCGGCGGCGTGACTTGCATTGTCGCCGAGCTGCGGATGAAGTCGTCGATCTTGCCCAGCGCGATCTCGAATGTCGCGGCCTCAAAGCCGGGCAAGGCGTCCTCGGCCAGCATCGTGAGCATGAAGCGGTTGGCGCCGAGCAGGTCGTGGCGACGGTTGCCCAGGGGGTGCTCGTGCACGTTGTTGTAGGGACCGCAGGCCGCGGAGTCGGGAACCTCCGGCATGTGACAGTCTTGGCACGACCGGAACCCATCGCCCGCTGCGGCGAAGTCGGACCGGGCCCACTCCGAGTACGTGCGCTGCTCGTTGAAGTCCGAGCCCATGCCGTCGCCACGCGCGTCGACACGCTCACGATGCGTGGTGACCTCGTGACACGTGCCGCACATCTCCGAGCTGCCCGTGAACGGATCGAAGGTGGTGGCGTGTCCCTCGGTCCCCGGCACGGGCTGCGGCACACCGTCGCTGTAGTCCCACGGGCCCCGCCTCGCCACGCTGGCCCCTTGGAGCACGTCGTCGAGTTCGTACTGCGCGTTGCCGATCAAGCTGCCCTCGGTCATGCGGTGGCAGAACTCGCAGGTCACACCTTCGAGGTCGCCGTCGTCGGGCTCGAGCTGCTCGATGGCGGTCGCGCTGCCTCGCCCGTTGAGGAACGCGTTGGGCGAGTGGCAGCGGATGCAGTCGTCGGTGTGTTCCGCGTCGTCCTGCGCGGCGATGGCAATGCCGGCCCAAAACACGGGGTCGCGAGCGGCGTTGGCCATCAGCGTCGGCGTCCACGTGGTCTGCGGAGCGTAAGGCGTCTCGGCGAACAGAGAGTCCTGGTTGCTGAACGCGTGGCAGTAGTTGCAGTCCGCCGACGGAGCCAGATCGTTGACCAGCTCACCGGGGTTGGTCGGAGCCGCGAACACCGTGGAAGGAAACGCGACGACCGAAAGCAACACGAGCGCGGGGGCGCCTCTGAGCATGCCAAGCATAGGCGCAAGAGTAGCAGCGCAGGGCTCCGCCCCCCATGTCACGCCGCGCTCAGACGCGTCTCGCGCGCCGGGCCAGAGGCTGTCCGCCCGGGGAGGCTCGACCGCTACTGGGTGCTGTACGGGCAAAGCTCGCCCACGCAGCGCTTGTTGTGACGCTGAGCGCCGGCCTCGCTCCGCTCGAAGTCGTCGCGCAGAACCGGCGCCGTGGGATCCCAATCTCGCGACAGGTGAAGGCGCGCAGCGAGCCCCAGCATGTCGAAGTCGAACTTGGGTTGCAGCGCCCGCGCTCGGTCGCGCAAGGCGTACGGCGAGACAGCATCTTCGGCCGGGCTCGCCACGAAACAGGTCTGCCGTCCGTTCTCGCTGCGAAACGCGTACTGCTGCCGAAACACCGCCGCAAACGTGTTGCGGTCGCTGGGGTACTTCTCGGTGCGCGAGTGCAGATTCGCGGCGACCACCCCGTCGGGCGTGAGGTGCTCCCGCAGCGCCTCGTAGTACTCGGCCGTCTTGAGGTGCATCGGCACGAACACGCCTCGAAACGCATCGAGCAAGACCAGGTCCCAGGTCTGCCCCTTCGCCTGCTCGACGAACAGCCGGCCGTCCGCGGCGTGGGTCCGGTAGCGCGGGCTCTGTGGCACCTCGAAGTACTTGCGGGCCAACCGGATCACCTCGGGATCGATGTCGACCGCATCGATCTGGATGCCTTCGAACCGCTTGAACAGGTAGTTCGAAATCTGGCCACCCCCGAACCCGATCATCAAGAACCGCGTCACGTCTGGCTTCACCAAGAAGCCGGCCATCATCGTGCGCGTGTAGTCCAGGTCGAGGCTCGAAGCGTACCCCCGGTCGAGCCGCGACTCGATGTAGTACGTGCCCTCGACCACGAAATACATCGTGCGCACGGTCCCCTGCTCGGTCACCACGATGTGGTTGTAGTCCGACTCCGCCTCCTCGAGCACCGTCTCCCCCGCGGCGAGACTCGACTGAGACCCAACCCCACACGCGAGCCCGGCGGTCGCCGCCGCTGCACCTTGAATCCAGCGCCTGCGCAGGAGCATGGGCCGTAGGGTACCAGGTCAGTCCGGGGTCAGCGTCGAGCGACCATAGACCCCACAACTGCGCCACAAACTTGGTCCCGCGCCCTGCTTCATGTCACCCCTATCCCTATGAAGCCGCTCTCTGTACTCGGTCTGCTCGCGTGCGCAGCTGCTATGGGCGCTCAGCTCGTGGGCCGCGTCGTGCTGCTGCCCGAGTTGGGGGCGCAGTCGAACCTCATCGACGCGAACTTGGTCGTCTCGTTGAGCGAGCCGTTGCACCTGAGGCTTGCAGAGGTTGTGCTCGCCTCGCACCTGCTCATCGCGGCATCGGCCGGACGATGGCTCGAGGCTCGCTGGGCCACGAGTGTGGCGCTGGTGCTGGTGGGGCTGTCCGGCCTTCAGCGCTTCGTGATCCTGCCGGCGATGTATGGCGCGTGGAGCATGGCCGACCTCGTCGCTTCGCGCCCGATCGAGCACGTGCTCACCGGCGACCGGATGCAGTGGCAGGACAACATGCTGGTCGCTGTGATGACGCTGCTCCAGCTCGCGCTGCTCGTCGCGGCCGCACGGATGATGCGCACCGTCACCACCGCCCCCGAGGCCCCGGCTGCAGACGTGGTCGAGGCCCCAGCCCTCGCAGCCGCGGCCTGACGAGCAATCGACGTGCGAAGAGCCGTCGCGCCTCGCAAGCTCGGGGCATGTCGTCCACTCGTCGCCGTGCCCTGATCGCCCTCGGGATCGTCGCAGCCATCGCCGCCCCAGCAGTCGCGTTCGCCGCAAACGCGAGGTCGAAAACCGAGGAGCCCCAGTACGAAGTTGCCGCGAAACACGACGGGTTCGAGGTCCGGAACTACGCCCCGCGAATCGTGGCGGAGGTTCAGGTCGAGGGAGATCCGAAGGCTGCGACCAGCGCGGGGTTCCGGTTGTTGGCCGACTTCATCTTTGGCAACAACACCGCCAAGGCTGAGGTCGCCATGACCGCTCCCGTCGATCGCTCTGAGGCGATCGCCATGACTGCGCCCGTCGATCGATCCAAGACCGAGGATGCGTGGACGATCGCGTTCACCATGCCCTCGAAGTACACGCTCAAGACGCTCCCTGCGCCCAACAACGATCGCGTGAAGATCCGCGAGGTCCCCTCGACCCGTTTCGCCGTCATGCGTTTCTCGGGCAACCCCAGCGAGCAGAGCGTCCAGAAGCGCATGGAGACGCTCAAGACCATGGTGGACGACGCCGGCTACGACACGCTGGGCAAGCCCCCGGTCTACGCCCGCTACGACCCGCCCTGGACGATCGGGTTTCTTCGGCGCAACGAGGTGTTGCTCGAGCTCGCCCCGGTGCCAGAGACGTAGGGTGCTTCAGCGCCGGATTCGACCCAGGCCCAAGCCCGCCGGGATTCCCAGCGCCAGCACGAGCAGAAACTGGAATCGTGCCGAGCTGTAGAGGTCGTCGAGCTCCTCTTGAATCGTGGCGGGCGCGCGCTGCTTTCCGGCCTCGACGTCAGCAGGGCTGCGATAGCTCTCCGAGACCTCGGCCTCCAGCGCGATCACGCCCTCGAGCTTGGAGGATCGGGTCAGGCCAAACGCCGCCACCAAGCACACCAGGCAGGCAGCCGCGATCAGCCCGAGCGTGTTGGCGACCGGGTCTTCAAGCAGAAGGCCACGTTCGCCAACATCCGCGTGGAGCACTGGCATCCGGGGTGAGGACATCGGCGCACGCGGGGTCGCGTAGGTCGGTGCCGACATCGCCGCAGACGACTGCGAAGGCCGGTCGAGCTGCAGGCCCTCTTCGGGCGGAAACTGTGGACGAATCACCGCGCCGCCTGCCGGCCCCACAGGGGTGACCCCAGCGGGCGCCTCCACCTCGAGCGCGACCTCTTTTTCTGCGCCGGGGTGTGTGGCGGCCGGGGTGGGATCCGCAGCAGCCTCCTGCGCCGCGGCTTTCTCCGCCGCATCGAAAGCGTCACCGTCCATCCCGTCGATGGTCTGGACCGACGGTGAGTCGAACGCCGCAGCGTCGAGGACCGTCGCGAGCGCAAGCATGTCGTGAGCACTCGAACTCGCGGCGCGGTCGCGCTCGCTGGCCAGCTCGGACAGATCGTCGAGACCCGGCGAAGGGCTCTGCGGCACCGGCTCGTAGCGACTGGTGCGAGCCTCCTCCGCGCTGCGCTCCACCGAGAACCGCCCGGGGGGTCCACCACCCGCGCCGCGCTGGTCAAACAGGGGCGGTGGTGCCAGCCCCGGCACCTTCGCGCCCGGCCCGGTGTTGAACGCCTTCGACCCAAGCCCAAGATCCGCGTCCGAGAAGTGGGCAACCGGGCCCCCGAACTCATCGACGCCCAACGCCGCACCGGTGTCCGGCTCGAGGTTCGGCCCAAGCTCGACGTCCTCGGAGGGCTTCACCTGAACGACGGCCCCCAGCCCGCGAAGCTGTTCGGTCGCGGCGTCGACCCGTGCACCCGGCAGAGCGGGGTACACAACAAAGCGACCCTTTTGCATCGCGAGCTCCACGTCGGCTTGTTTCACCCCCGTGAGGTGAGCCAGATCTCGTGAAAGCGTTCTGATCGCGCCCACCGTCATCGTGGGATCACGAACCACAACGACGTCGTACGCCTCGGCTACTGCCACTGCGCAAGACTCTACGCGACCTGCTGACTTTTTTGGCCCCGGATCTGCGGGGCCGTATCCTCTGAATACGGATGTTCAAGTTGCGAAAACGCGCGGGCACCGCGGTGCGAACAGGTTTTGGACTCGCCGCGGCGATGGCGGTCGGGTTGTGGTCCAGCAGCGCGCAGGCCAGTCCGGCTGTCGATGGCGTTCGCAACGTGTCTCTGGGTGGGGCCGCGCACAGCTCGAGCTTTGGTTCGAATGCGGCCCTGGCCAACCCCGCGATGATGTCGTTCTCGCCGGTGTTCACCATCGAGGCGATGTATCAGCTCAACATCCAGCAGCGGACCAACGGGCTTGGGTTCGTGATCATGGATTCGCTGAACAACTCCCGCATCGGCCTGGGCCTGGGTTACCTGTTCATGCGCGGCGCCCCCGAGATCAACTATCAGGACGCTGACACGGGGGAGAACACCAGCCTCGAGCTCTCGCGTTTTGGGCACGAGGCTTTTGGTGCGCTCAGCATCGTCGCCGTACCCAACTGGGTCGCTCTGGGACTCAAGCCCAAGTACCAGTACACGAGCCTGCGCTATCGCGACCCCGAGGGGCTCGCTCGCAACGCCCACGACAAGCTGAACGCCTTCGGTCTCGATACCGCGCTTTCCATCAACATCGCCGGGTTCGCCGCGATCTCCGTGCTCGGCCTCAACGTCGTCGGCAACCACGATCCCTACTTCACCGATGACCGAGAGATCTCGCTGGAGGGACTCCCGGTCACCGAGGGCACCATCGACCGCGGTCATCTCTCGGAGATTTCGGACTACCCGCTCACGCTCGTGCACGGGCTCTCGGTCTTCCCCTTGCGAAGCCCGAAGCTCAGCATCAACTTCGACGGAACGTACGACTTCACCTCGTTCCGCTTCGAGGACCAGACGCGGCTGACCTACGGCGGCAGCGCTGAGTTCATCGCCGGCCCCGTGCCCATCCGCCTCGGCACCATGTGGGACAACCGAGGCAAGGGCAACGACGACGACCGCATCTACGTCGCCGGCGGCCTCGCCTACGTCAGGGATGCACGCCCGGGCGGCATGGGCGTCGATATCGGGTTCGGCTTCCAGCAACAGGTGTCCGGGCCGCTGCCTGAGACCATCCTGGGTTTCAACCTCGGTCTGCGTCTGCACCCCGACCTCTAGGGAGGCGATACACTTCCGCCGATGGTTCGTTCGGCTGGTCTTGCGGCGTGCATCCTGCTCAGCGTCGGCTGTCAGCGGGAGACTTTCTTTTGCGACACACCCGAGGACTGCAGCTCGGGGGGCGGCGGCGGAGCCTGCGAGTCCACGGGGTATTGCAGCTTCCCTGATCCCGAGTGCGACACGGGTCGGCGATACGGCGACCTGGCACCGTCGGGTCTTGCGGGCACCTGTGTTCCGCGGATGAGCGACACCGAAGGCTCGGGCGGTGCAGACCCAACCTCCGGATCCAGCACCGGCCCGTCCGATCCGACGCTTGTGGACCCCACATCGTCGAGCACCAGCGACGCCAGCACCACCGAGCCGCCCAGCGAGTCCAGCACCTCGACTTCGGGCGGCGAGAGCTCCACCACCGACGAAACGCCAACGTGCTGCGATGCCTCTTGCTCGGTCTGCGGGGACGCATGTCAGTCCGCGGTCCTCGACAGCACCGACGACGGCGAGGCACTTGCCGTCGTCGTTGTCGGGACAACCCTCGTGTGGACCACCGGCTACACGAGGGAGGTCCACACGATCGATCTCACGAGCGGGGAAAGCACGCTGCTCACGATAGCCAACGAGGCCATCACCAACGTCGCGACCGACGACGAGTACCTCTACTACCTTAGCTACGACGAAGGGCGCGTCCGCCGGATCAACCTCACAACCGGCGCGCAGAGCCTGGTCGCCGATGCGAACGACGCCGAACCCGAGTCACAGTTTGAAGCGGGCTTCGGGCAGATCGTCCTCGACGACTCCCAGGTGTACTTCGCACTCGCCAACCCTTCGAAGAACGTCGGAGGTGGCGCCTTCCGGGCCCCCAAGAACCCCATCGCCGACCAACCTCCCGAGCGGATCGGAACCCTCGAGCGCCCCGTAGGCATCGGCGTCGACGACGAGAGCATTTATATCTCCGACCAAGCCACAGACGCCCTGTTCCGGTTCGACAAAGGCGCCCCCGAAGGCGGCGTCACGATGCACGAGATCACGTTCCCGGGTCACCTCTTCGTCACGCAGCCCGACGTCTACGCGACAGGGTCCGGGCGAGTCTTCCGCATTCCCAAAGATGGCAGCCCCCCCCTCCAACTCGCCATGACCGGCGGAGAGATCCGCGGCATCACGGGCGATGCGGAGCACGTGTATGTCAGTGACATCCAGGCCGGCAGCGTGACCCGGATCTCGATGTTCGACACCGAACCGCCGCTCCAGATCGCCACGTCGCCAGGCGCCTGGGGAATCGCGACCGACTGCACCCACGTGTACTGGTGCGAGAACGCCTCGCTGTCCGTGCTCCGTCAGCCCAAGTAAGCTCGTGCACCTTGGTCTCACCCGCACCGCCCTGGTCGGTTTACTCAGCGGCTTATGTTTCGGCTGCCAAGCCATCTCGTCTCAACTTGGGCTCGGCGACGAGGAGGGCAGCAGCGGCAGCGACGAGCCTTCGGACGAGGTCGACGCATCGGCCGACGAATCGCAGACCAAGAAAAAACGGCGCAAACGCAAACGCAAACCCAAGCCGGACGTCGAGCCCCCGCCGGCGCCCGCACCGGAGGTCGAACTCGACGCCGCGCTGGCCCGCGCCATCGTCACCGTTCCGGCAGAGCCCGGCGTGTACCGCATCGACCCGTTCGTGCTGACGCTGGTCGCCGACACGCTCGGGCGCGGCGACGACCTCCCGTTCACCCGAACCGGGAAAAAAGAGCGCCGAGGAGGTGCGCCGCCCTCGTTCGAGGTTGGCGAGCTGCCAATGCCTTCGCTTTGGCGCCGGCTCGGCCTGCGCCCGGGCGACCTCGTCCTGTCCGTCGAAGGGGCGAAGCCTCCCGGGGGCGAAAAACTCTCCGAGCTCCGCAAGCGGATCCCCAGAGAAGGAACGCTCTCGGTCGAGATCCAACGCAGCGGCGCAACCAAAACGCTGCGCTACCGCATCGAGCCCGGACTGGCGTGGACGCGGTACCTCGAAGTGGAGGCCCTGCGCTCCTTCGATCCGCCACCAGACAACAGCCCTTCGGGCAGCGCGTCCTCGTCGGCAAGCTCGAACGGTGGCGGAAAATCAACCCCGAGCAAATCCTCCGGCGGGTCATCGTCCCCTCCCGCCGCCGTGCCCGTCACCTGCAGCGGCAGCACCTGCCGGGTCCCCAAGGCGTACTTCGACAGCATCGCCGGCAGCTCCTCCAAGGCCAGTCAGCAGATGCGTGGCAAGAGCGTCGGCACGGGCTACCAGATCACCTTCGTGGGGCCCGCGTCTAGAAAAGCCGGCTTCGCGGTTGGCGAGGTCATCACCAAGGTCAACGGCAGCAGCACCAAAAACCAGCTCGCGATGCTCAGCCTGTACGGACGCCTCAAGAGCACCAAGAGGTTCCGTGTGGAGTCGACCCGGGGCGGCCGCAACCGTGTCACCACGATCCTCGTGGAGTGACCCTGTAGCCAAAAAACCCAGCGTGTGAAAATCTGGGGCGGTAGGGAACTTTTGACCGCCTCGGAAGTCGATCCTGACGTGCAAGGCGCCGCGAAGTCCGAGCCGGCCGGGCCCGGAGCGTCGAAAGAGGACGCATCCGTGGCGCGTGCGACGGAGCGGGCCGCCGCAGACGTTCGCGATCAGCAGCTCGTCGAGCGGTTCAAGACCGGAGACAACCGAGCGTTTGAGCAGCTGGTCCGCATCTACGAGGACCGCGTCTTCGCGCTCTCGCTGCGGATGATCGGCAATCGTCAGGAAGCCGAGGACCTCGCGCAGGAGGTGTTCATCACCTTGCATCGAGCGATCGGGTCCTACCGCGGTGACGGACGCTTTTACACGTGGCTGTACCGAATCGCCTCCAACACCTGCAAGAACAGGATCAAGTACCTGCGGGGTCGACACTTCCACCGCAGGGTCCCCGTGGACGACACCCCCGAGGCCAACGTCCCGGCCGGCGAGGCGGGGCCGGGCAACCCGCTGCAGAGCCGCGTTCATGGTCCCGAGGCGATGGCGCAGGGCAATCGAATCGAGGCCGCCGTCCAGCGCGAGCTCGCCGAACTCGACCCTGAGCACCGCCTGCTGATCGTCCTGCGCGACGTGCAAGGGCTCAGCTACCAGGAGATCCTCCGCATCACCGGCCTCCAGGAAGGCACTCTCAAATCGCGTCTACACCGCGCCCGCGTCGCCTTGAGAGATCGGCTCAAACCCCACCTAGCCTGAAGCCTCATCCGGCACTACGATCACCCCTGCACGACGAGTCCACACCGTGAGCACCTCTCCCAACCCAGGCGCCGACATGCTCAGCGCCTACCTCGATGACGAACTCGAGCCGGCCGACGCCAAAGCGTTCGAGGACCTGCTCGAGAGCTCCCCTGAGGTGGCGGAGGAACTCGCAGACCTCCGAAAAGTCATCTCCCTGGTGGGGGCCCTGGGCGAGGTGCAGGCGCCGCAGGACTTCTACGAGAAGCTCAATCGTCGCCTGCGAAGGCGGCAGGTGTTGCAGCCCCCAACGACCTCCTGGCTGAGCTTGGTCGCTGTGCCGCTGCAGCTGCTGAGCATCCTCGTCATCCTCGCCGTCGCCGCGCTGTACATGATGTCCGAGCTCGACGCTGCGCCCGCGAGCATCGAGCGAGAGCTGCTCCTTCCCACGGGAAGCACCGGCGCACCCGTCCTACCGGACGGCCCAAGCCCACCGAGCCCAGTTCGTCCGTAGCCGCGACGAAGCCCTGCCCCCCGCAGCCCTGTCACCGAAGGTCACCTCAGGTGAAAGCCCGTGCAGGGTCGAGTGTGCGCCGATTCTTCGAGCCCCGCGGTTTGTGGTATTCATGCGAGCTTCATGGCGCGCGAAGTCACCCTCGTCGACGCCGGGCTCGGCAACATCGCTAGCGTGGAACGCGCTCTCATCCAAGTCGGCGGCGCTGTGAATGTCACGCGGAACGCTGACGAGGTCGCCATGTCCCGCTGCGTCGTCTTCCCCGGACAAGGCGCTTTTGGCGCCAAAACCCAAAAGCTCGTAGACGGCCGAATGGGCAATGCCCTGCGCATGGTCATCGAGCGGGGCGACCCGTTCCTCGGCATCTGCCTCGGCATGCAGCTCCTCTTTCAGAGCAGCGAGGAGAACAAGGGGCAAAAGGGCCTCGGCATCCTCCCGGGAAGATGTCGGCGTTTCCCCTATGGGATGGAGCTGCCCGCGGAGTCGGGGGCCCAAGAGGTCTCACCCGCTGCCGCCGCGCCCGCGGCTGACACCAGCCACTCGCAGACCATGGCCAGCGACCTGCCCCCGGGGTCTTCAGCCCATCAGCCGGATTCCAGCCAAGGCCAGCTCCCCGGATTCAGGGAATCCGCCCCGACGCCCGCACCCTCCGCGGCGGCGCCGAACGAGGCGCAGAGTCTCGTTCGCCGGCTCAAGGTCCCGCACATGGGCTGGAACCAGGTCGAGCCCACCGATGAGCACTACTACTTCGTGCACAGCTACTACGTCGAGTGCGAGAACCCCGACGACATCATGTGGATGACGACGTACGGCGGCATTCGTTTCCCGGCCGCGGTTCGGCGCAAGAACGTGCTGGGCTGCCAGTTCCACCCCGAGAAGAGCCAACGGTCGGGCCTGAAGTTTCTTCGCGCCTTCCTGCTTGGAGGCGGCGGATGATCCTCATTCCGGCCATCGACCTGATGGGCGGAAAAGCGGTGCGGTTGGCTCAGGGCGAGCGTGACCGCGTCACCACCTACTCCGACGATCCGGTCGGGTTGGCGCAGGGATTCGCGCGCGCGGGTGCGGGCTGCATTCACGTCGTCGACCTCGATGGCGCCTTCGAAGGCAACCCCACCCAGCGCGAGATCGTCGTGAACATCTGCCGCGCCGCAGCACAGCACGGTGTTCGGGTGCAGACCGGAGGCGGCATCCGTGACGCCGCCACCGTCGAGGCCCTGATCGCGGCTGGGGTCGACCGGGTCGTGCTGGGCACCCTCGCCATCAAAGAGCCGGCCACGGTCGAAGCCCTGTGCAAGAAGCACCCGGACCGCATCGTGGTGGCCGCGGACGCTCGCGATGGCATGGTCGCCGTTTCGGGCTGGACCGAAGCCAGCGAGGTCACGGCGCTGCAGCTCGCCCAATCTTCTGCACGTTGGGGAGCCGCCGCCGTGCTGCACACCGACGTGTCCCGCGATGGCATGCAGGGCGGCCCCGCCGTCGACGCCACCGCAGCCATTCAACGAGAAGTTTCCATCCCGGTGTACGCCAGCGGTGGCGTGGGCAGCCTCGAAGACATCGAAGCTTGCGCCCGCGCCAACATTGCTGGCGTCGTGCTGGGACGCGCTCTTTACGAGGGCGCTTTTACCGTCGAGGAGGCGCTGACCCGATGTTAAAGCGACGCATTATTCCCTGTCTGGACATCAAGAACGGCCGCGTGGTCAAAGGCGTGCACTTCGGCGGGCTGCGAGACGCAGGCGATCCCATCGAGGCGGCGCGCGCCTACGACAAACAAGGTGCCGACGAGCTCTGCATGCTCGACATCACCGCCACCACCGAAGGCCGAACCGCCTTCATCGACGTGATCCGGCGCGTGACCCCTTCCCTTTTCGTGCCCGTCACGGTCGGCGGAGGTGTTCGCCGCGCCAGCGATGTCGACCGCATGCTGGCCGCGGGTGCGGACAAGGTGGCCGTCAACTCGGCCGCCGTCACCAACCCGCTGCTCATCGCAGACCTGGCCAAGCGCTACGGCTCGCAGTGCATCGTGGGTGCCGTCGACGTCCGCCGCCTGCCGCCCATTCCGGAGGACGAAGGCCCGGTCTACGAAGTCGTCGCGTATGGCGGAACCCGGGGCACCGGCCTCGAAGCGATTCAGTGGTGCAAGACCCTGGCCGACCTGGGCGTCGGAGAGATCCTGCTCACCAGCATGGACCGCGACGGGACCCGTGAAGGCTACGATCTGTGGATCACCCGCACGGTGTCTCGCTCGGTCGACGTCCCCGTCATCGCCAGCGGAGGCGTCGGCTCGCTCGAGCACATTCGCCAAGGCCTCGCGACCGGTGAAGGCGAAGCCGACGCAGCCCTCGCAGCGTCGATCTTCCACTTCGGGCTGTACTCGATCGGGCAGGCCAAGGGCTACCTCGCCGAGCACAACATCCCGGTGCGGCCCTCAAAGTAGCGAGGGGCTCGCCAAGCGGGAGCCGCCGTCTGGCGGATGCGGTTGCACGCCGCTTTAAGCGGCCGCTTAATCAAGCGCGTGGTGAACTGCCTCCATGAACAGGACGACGGGTCTCACCATCCTTGCGTTGGGAATCATGGCCTGCGGGCCCGCGGTCGCCGAACAGGAGTCGGACCAGGACCCACAGTGCGACCCATCGGTTGAGGCCTGCGCGCCTGAGGCCACCGAGCAGGAGTCGGGAGAGGATCCACAATGCGACCCATGGATTGAGGCTTGCGAGGTCACCATGTACCCGACGTTTGGGATGTACGTCCTGCTCGATGTCGAGCAGGCGCAGACGATGGCGCAGGACGACGAGGCCGGCCCGTTGCCCTTGGAGGACCAGTTTGTGCGCGCGAGCATCGGCCGCTATCTGGTCCTGCAGTCTGACGCTGACGTGCCCAGCGTCTGTCTGCTCCCGGATGCCTTTGAGAGCCTGAGCGAGGTCCCCACCGATGCGTCCTCCTGCGACTGCACCGAACGGGCCGGCTGCTGGAGCAGTATCGCGTACCTCGGTCTGATCAACGCGGAGCCCGGCGAATACACGGGCGCCGGATTCTTCCTCAAAGCCAACGGCGGCGACCTCTACCGCGGACGGGTGATCGAGGCCGTCGCGAGCAGCGAAGTCTCGACGCTGAGCATCGAGTACCAGCGTGTGATGGAGTGAGGCCGCGATGCTGGGTTCCGACCAGCTGGTCCCTCCATCGAATCCCTGGACGGGCCCCCGCGAATGGATCGACCGGGTCAACCGGGCGTTGTCCGCCTCTCGGTGGGTCACCTTGGTGGGGCCGGTCGGAAGTGGCAAGACCCGACTCGCCCGGGAAGCTGCAGCCGTGGCTCATCCCCGCGCCGTCCATCTGCGCGTCGACCCCGGAGAGCGTGCGCTCAGCCTTGAGACCAAGCTGGAGAGCCTCGGGGCCGACGCGCACCCGCTGCTGGTTGTGGACGCCGCCGACCGAGCACCCGCGGCGATTCGAAGCCTGCTCCCGCGGTGGTTGGGCGTGCACGACGAGCGTCGGGTGTTGGTCACGAGCCGGACTCAGCTCGGGCCCGGCGAGGACACAACCCTGTGGATGCCAGCCTTCGAGGCGGAGGAGGCGTGCAGGTTGTTCGAACAGTTCGTCCGTGAGTCGGGGGCGAGCTTCGACTTCGAAACCCACCGCGCTGCGCTTGTGCGGGCGCTCGTTGAGCTGGGCGGCGCCCCTTTGGCCATCCTCGGGCTGGCGCGACGCGCCCTCGTCTTGGGACCCGCCGATCTGTTCGACTCCGCGTCGCACGCACGCGGCCGACTCGATCTACCCACGCCGGACGGGACCCTGCACGACGCCGTCGCCGAGGCCTGGAATGCGCTGCCGAGCCACGCGCAGCCCTACGTGTCCGCGCTCGCGGTCTTCGCCGAGCCCGCGTCCCCGAAGGACATCGCGGACGTCTCCGAGCTCGATCTCGGCGCGCTGGAGACCCTGTTCGCGCACTCGGCGATTCGCAGTCGGATCACCGAGGGCCAAAAGCAACTCGAGGTCGTGCCGCTCCTGCGAGATCTCGCGACCCTGACCGCTCCCGACGCGGCCGCGCAACGGCGTCACCGCAGCTTGTTTCTCCAGCGGGCCCAGGCGCAGCCCAACCACCCCCGGTGGCGAGAGCTGGCCGCCGCTGCAGACTGCGCGAACGATCCCGCGGACGCGCTGGCGCTGTGGGTTTCGGCCGCCGCGGGCATCGCATACGGCGGCTCCGCGCGACGGGCCCTTGCCGCGGTCGAGCGACTGTGGCCGGAGCACCCAACGCCGCGGCAACGGCTCGCGCTGGGCACCCTCGCTCGCATCGCCGGGGAGTCATCCCGCGGACTCGAAGCGCTCTCGTCCGGATACGACGACGCGGCCGATCCCGCGCTCAAGGCCCAGCTCGCCTGTGCCCTCGCCACGGCCCAGCGCCACACCAACGACCTCCATCGTGCGCGCTCCACCTTCAAGAGCATCATCGAATCCGAAAGCACGCCGCAGTCCACCCGAGCCGAGGCTTGGGAGCGCTTGGGTGGACTCGAGCTCGAGCAGGGATCGGTCGTGCTCGCCGAGCAGCACCTTCAGCGCGCCGAAGACGGCTTCCACCAGACCGCCGACCTCGCTGGCATCGCGCGGGTTCGACACGTGCGGGGCCTGATCGCTCAAGAGCGCGGCGACTTCGATGCCGCAGAGCTCGCGTTCAACGTCGCGCTTCGAGATCACCAAGCTTCAGGGGCAGATCGATTTGCCGCGATCGCGATCTTTGACCTGGGCGCGTTGCTCCTCGAGCGCGGTCGCGTCGGGGCTGCTCGACGGACACTTCACCAGGCTCTGCACGCGTTGCAGTACTCTGGTGACCGACGCCAAGTTGGCCTGACGCACGCGCTGCTCGGCATTTGCGCGAGCGAGGACGGAGACTCCGCCACAGCGTGGAGCGAGTCGCAAAAGGCTCGGGAGTCGCTCGACCGTGGTGATACGCAGGCCAACGAGACCCTCGGGCTCTACGCGGCCCACCTGGCTGGCGCTCCGGTCCCCTCCCAAACCACGGACTCCGACGAAGCTCGTTACGCAAAGCGTCTGATCGAGTCCATCGTGCACCGCGCGCACACGCGGGTGATCATTCGGGAGGACGGCGGCATGATCGAGCACCCCACGCGAGGCCGTTGCGAGGTTCGCTCCGACGCGGCACGGCGCATCCTGGCCTCGCTGGTCGATGCCCTGGAGCGCGGCCCGACGCCGAGCGTCCATCGAGACGCTTTGATCCGCGCAGGCTGGCCCGACCGCCGACGCGTCGACACCACGTCGCGCAACCGCTTCAACGTCGAGCTCTCCAGGCTTCGCAAGAGCGGCCTTCACGATCAGCTCCAGCGCAGCGGCGACGGATACCACCTCACCGGACCCCTGCTGGTGGAGCCGTGTTCGACCGCCGACAACTGACCGGCTGCTAAAGCGGCTCCACGCGACGCATCGCGCTGAGGATCCGGGTGCGGGCCGCCTGGTGCCGGGCGGGATTCTTGCGGGGATTGAGCGCGTTGCGGGGTCCGGGAATGATCGCCGCGAGGTGGGCTGCTTGCCAGCGTGAGAGCGTGTGTGCGGGCAACCGAAGGTAGTGCTGCGCACCTGCCTCCGCTCCGTACACACCTTCGTCCCACTCGATCACGTTGAGATAGATCTCCATGATTCGAGTCTTGGGCAGCACAAGCTCAAGCTCGCAGGCGAGCACGGCCTCCCGAGCCTTGCGGACATAGCTCTGGGTCGGTGAGAGGAACAGGTTCTTGGCGAGCTGCTGGGTGATCGTGGAGCCCCCCGACACGACGCGGCCTTGTGCCTTGTTCACGCGGACCGCCTCCCAGATCGCGCCGAAGTCGATGCCGGAGTGGGTGGCGAAGTGAATGTCCTCGCCGGCGATGGCGGCGCGGACGAGGTTGGGCGAGATCTGATCGAGCTCGACCCAGCGCTGCTCGAGCTTGAATTCCTCGCCAACGGCCTCAGCGCGGTGCTTCATCATCGCGCTCTGGCCAGGATCGGACCAGCGCAACCGAGCGACACGAATAAACCAAACCGCCTCGTTGACACAGACGAGCCCCATCCACAAGAGCAGCGCCCGTCGAACGCGTGCGCGCCAGCGTCTCCTGGGGGCCGGCTTCTGCGGGCTGGGCTCAGGCTCGGCGGCGCCCGTCGGCCGCGATTCGACCCTCTTCGATCGGGCTGACGGCACCATGCTCCTGGTATCCTGGCCCTGTGCGGCCCCTCCGACAAGCAGCCTGCGCGCGAGGCCGCCGGGGTGCGATCCACCTACGGGCTGTGCTGCGCCAGCGCCGTGCTCGCGGGCCGCAGCACACAACCTTGCGGCGACTGGACGAACGACACCAGCCCCTGCGGCGCGAGGATCGACTCGAACACGATCAGGTTTGAGCCCACGGAGCTGAAGCCTCGCTCAAGCAGCCATTCGACCGCGGCGCGATCGAGCGTATCGGGTGCGAGCTCGCCGAGTGACTCCCGCGGGAGTTCGGCGAACGTCGTCGCAGGATTCACGGGCGCCCCGGCAATGCTCATCGCCGCGACGCGTTGCTCGAGCAATGCCCACGAAGACAGCTCGCCGCTGCTGTTGCGGTCACCACGCAGGCCGACCTCGAACGCGATGCAGCTGCGGCCCGTGAGCGGACTTCTCAGCAGCTCCACGTCCTGCGCGTGTCCTTCGACGGTGGTGGTGTTCTCTGCGACGGGCGGCAATGCGAGCGACCACCGGTCGGGGAGCGTGCGCTCGCTCGGCGCCGACATTCGCCGCAGCCGAACCCCGGCCAGTCCACCCGCGACCCCAGCAAGCATCGCGATGCCCACCCCCGCGAGCAAAGAAGTGCTCGCCAAGACGCCGACGAACAAGCCCACCACGAGACCCAACCCGGCTTTGCGGAGGATGTCGACCGACGCTGACGCCTGGGCCGCGAATCCCTGCTCTCCCTCGCGAATCGCCAGCGCCGTCGATTCGCGCCGCAGATCGATCCACGCGCTCGACTCGCAGTGCGGACACGCGCTCCGGTGCGGGGCTGGCCCCGACGCACGATGCGGAGAGGCCGAGACGGCGTCGGGCCAGGTCAACCGACCGCACTCCGAGCACAGCAGCGCACCGGTCGCACGAACGACCTCGTCTTGCCCCGGCCCCCGCATCCGCTCGCGCCGCGCTCGGACCCGCCTGCTCTTGAGCTTTTCCGAGGGACCGGCGCGAACCGAAACCCCACCGCTTGCTCCCCGACTCACGTGCATCGAGACTACCAAGGGCCCGCCGAAGTTCCTCCCGAGACGACCAACAAAGCCACCGCGGGCTCGCTGCGGTACAACGCAACGATGTCGTTCGACGCCGAAGCCACGTGGTCTAGCCTCAAGCCCGATGAGCGTGGCCTCGTGGTCTGCGTGGTGCAGCACGCCCATTCGGGGCAAGTGCTCATGGTCGGCTACATGAACGCCGACGCGCTGGCGGCGACGGCTCACAGCGGCCACGTCACGTTTTTCAGCCGCTCTCGCCAGACGCTCTGGGAGAAGGGCGAGAGTTCGGGCAACACGCTCGAGTTGGTCGAGGTTCGAACCGACTGCGACCGCGACGCCCTCCTGGTGCACGCGCTTCCTCGTGGGCCCACCTGTCACACGGGCACGACCAGCTGCTTCTTCTCGCCCGTATTGCCCGAGGCTCCCGGAGACGACGGACCCCCGGGCAACGCGATCGAGCGCGTCTTTGGGGTCGTCCTGGAGCGCAAGGCCGGGCGCGGCGCGACCAACAAAGAGGGCAAGAGCTACGTCCGCTCACTGCTCGACAAGGGTGTGGAGGCGGTGGCGTCCAAGATCACCGAGGAAGCCGGAGAGTTGATCGAGGCCATGCGCAACGAAACGCCGCAACGGGTGATCTCCGAGGCCGCCGACCTGGTGTTTCACGCGATGCTCGGACTCGCCGCCCGCGACGCGACGTGGGCCGAGGTGACCGCCGAGTTCGCCCGACGTTTTGGTCTCAGTGGCATCGACGAGAAAGACGCGCGCGGCTGAGGCCAACCCCGGCAGCTGCTCTCACCCCGCGATCAACCCCAGCGCCCGCGCCCTCGCCACCGCCTGGGTCCGACGATTAACCGCGAGCTTGCCGTAGATGTGCTCGAGGTGTTTCTTCACGGTGCTGGGCGCGATGAACAACTTGCGCGAGGCTTCTGCGTTGGACATGCCCACCGCGATCAGCCCCAGGACCTCCAGTTCACGATCGGAGAGCTCCTCGTTGGGCTCGACGAGGTTCACAGGGGGCTCGATGCGATGCGGGGGCGACGGACAGGTTTCGGGGCGCAGCGCGGCACGGAGCTGCGCCGCAAACGCCCGCGCACCCTGTCGCTCGGCCTCCTCGATCGCGCCTGGCAACACCGTCCGCTCAAACTCGACGAACGGCCCAACCGACCCGACCATCGCCGCTCGTTCGACGGCGCGCTGGAGGTCGGGCGAACCGCCCTGCAGCGCGACGATCTCCGCCCGCAGCAGCTCCCCCTCCACCTCGCACGTGCGCCGCTGTGCCGAGACGGAACGACCCAAGCAGTCCTCCACGACCTCGAGCGCCTCGTCGAACTCACCGAGCACGGCCAAACATCGGGCCAGCACAAACCGAGGGTGGTCGACCTGTACGCCGGGCATCGGGTTGGGCCGGTAGACCTCGTGGGTCCCGTCGCGAATCCCCGGAACGCTCACCCATCCCAGCGCGTATGGCTTGGGGTCCACACCCGAGCGCGGATGCAGGGCGAGGCGAATGCGCTGCGCCTCGATGCGTGAGACAGACATCGGAGAGTCCATCGCATCGAGGTGACGGACGGCTTGGTCGATGGTGCCCTGCCAGTCTCCGCCTCGGCCAGACTGGACCTCGAACACCGCGCGCGGCATCAGCAGGCACGAGACGTAGCCGTGCCGTCGGTCGAGGCCCTTGCCGAGACCCGCCGCCATCGCGACCAGCTCGCTCGCGCGCGCAAGGTCGTGCTGGTGCAGTGCCAGATAGATCCCGGTCCCAAAGCCAACGAGCGCGCTGCTGGGAGGCGCGCCGCCGAACTCGTTCATCGCGGACTCAAGCAAGGCATCGTGGGCGCGCCGAGAGAGGTCGAGCCGCCCTCGAAGCAGGTCCACGTGGGCGCACTGCCAGTCCACCCACATCTCGGCGTAGGGATCGCCGGTCTTGCGAACGGCATGACGCGTTCGGTCGAGCTCATCCCGTGCGTCCCCCAGCCGGTCCTGCATCATCGCGAGCACGGCTCGATGCATCGACTTGAAGGCGTGCAAGTAGGGCCGATCCGCGGGTAGAGCCTCGACGTGCAGGAGCGCCTGCGTCCCGAGCTCGAGATCGCCTCCCTCCAGGGCCACCATGCCGATCAACAGCTCGATCTCGGCGTCGAGTCCGGGCTCTGTGGTCGCGCGCTGGCAGGCGCGGAGACGCTGAAGCCGGACCGAAGCCGACGAATACTTGAACGAGTAGTAGTCGAGCCAAGCTTCGAGCAACGCGATCCGCGGGTTGGCATCCGCGTAGCTCACGGGGAAGCGGGCGAGCAGCCGCGCCAGCGCGTGGCTCTCTCCCCGAATCGTGGAGCTCATCACCATCGGGATCAGCAACTCACTCGCGCGGTCGTACTGCTGTGCGAGCAAGGCGTGGTCCACGGCGTCTTCGCACTGCCCCTGGGCTTCGAGGGCGCGACTCGCTCGGCCGTGGAGGCCGCGCAACATCTCCGGCGAAGCCGTGGCTTCGAGTTCGTGCCGAAGCAGCGTTCCGAAGAGGTGATGGTAGCGGTAGGCTGTCCGGCGGCTGTCCAGCGGGATGGTGAACACGTTGCGGCTCTCGAGGGTGTCCAGCATCTCCACGCCGTCACTGCGCTGCGTCACCGCGTCGACCAAGGCCCCGGTGAGCTGTCGGAGGATCGAGGTTTGCATCAAGAACGTGCGGCTATCCTCGGGAAGCCGCCGCAACACCTCATCCATCAAATAGTCGAGCACGTAGCGGTGACTCCCCGCAAAGCCCTCGATAAATGCGCCTGCGTCCTCGCGCCCCTGCAGCGACAAGGCAGCCATCTGAAGCCCGACCGCCCACCCTTCGGTGCGCGATTCGAGCTGTGCGACCTGCTCGGCCGTCAGCGCAACGCCCATGACGTCGCCGAAGAACGCCGCGGTCTCGTCCTGCGTAAAACGAAGCTCGGGCGCTCGGACCTCGGTGAGCAAACCTCGGGCCCGCATACGACTGAGCGGCAACGCGGGGTCGGCCCGGGTCGTCATCACCAGGTGGAGGTTTGGGGGACACGCGTCCACCAAGAGCGCCAACACCTCGTGCACACCGGGGTCGTCGAGCACATGGACGTCGTCGAGCACCACCACCAACCGGGTGCCCAGCGATGCCACCTCGTTGACCAGGTCGGTCGCGAGGTCGAGCGGGTCCTCGCGAGAGAGTGCTTTAGGCTCCGAGAACAGCTCCTCGCCGAAGCCGTCGTGCCGACACGCAATCGCGGCCACGAGGTAGCGCAGGAAACGAGCCAGGTCGTTGTCCCGCTCGTCGAGCGACAACCACGCTGCCGGCTGCTCCGCACCGCGCAGCCAATTGGCGACGAGCGTGGTTTTGCCGCTGCCTGCGGGGGCCGACAGCAACGTGAGCGGTCCGCGGGTTCCACGTTCCAGCAACGACAACAGTCGTGGCCGCGGCACGCACGCGGCGCGCGTCACCGGGACGAACAGCTTGGTCGCCAGGAGACGAGGCTCGATCGCGCGTGCCGACGGCGAATCCTCGACGCGTCGCAGGGGAACCACCGAGTCCGGGTCCGGCGGGTCCGGCTTCGTTTCTATACCGCTGCTCACTCGTCGACCTTGAGCACCGACAGTAGCGTGCATCCGGTGCATTCGAGGCGCCGAAGCACACCATACAGCGCGGCTTGATCGCGAACCAAGCCTTCGAACACGGTGCGGCCATGCACCTCGAACGCCTTGAGCGGCTCAAGTGCCGCTCGCAGCCCCTGCCCGAAGTACCCCTTCACGCAGATCCGGTACGTCGCCGCTCCGTCTGAGGTTTCGGTGCCAGAACCGGTCTTCATTGCATGGGCGATCCTACGACCCCCTCCGGCGAACCGCCGTTCGCCAAACGGCGTATTTTTGGCGAACTCGCGGTCGCTCCCCCGGTTTCGCCTCGAAATTCGCCCTTCGACCCACAGCATCGGGCCGGCCGGAGACCTAGGTTTCGCGTCGAGGCCCTGATGAATCCCCGCAAGCCGCTCGGAGTTCTCGCCCTGGTCGCCGTGGCCGGAGCGCTCACCTTTTCACTGATGCCGTCCTCGGACGCGGCGGTCGCACAGGCCCCTGCGGACCCCGTGAAGCGCGTGGTCGTCAGCCGGGCAACCCAGTCCGAGAGCAGCCGGGAGCTCCGCTTCTCGGGCGTGGTCCGGGCCCAACACGCCGCCAAGCTCTCGTTCGTCGGACCTGGCCGGGTGCAGACGCGGTGGGTCGAGGTTGGCGATCGGGTCGAAGCGGGGACTGCGATCGCCGCCCTCGACCGTCGCGGCGCCTCGAACCGGATCGCTCGCGCCAAGACGGGGGTTCGGCAGGCAGCCGAACAACTCGCGCAGGGCGAACGCGACCACACCCGGGCCGATCAACTCGCCGCCGAACGAGCGGCATCGCAAGCCGAACTCGAATCGGCCGCGCACTCCGTGTCGCTGTACTCCGTCTCTCGCGACGCGGCCAAGGTCGAGCTCGACGAAGCGCAGCGCATGCACCGAGACGGCGTCATCCGCAGCCCGTTCACCGGTACGGTCGTCAGCGTCGACGCCGAGCCCGGCGAGTTTGTCGGCGCCGGACAACCCGTCGTGCAGATCAACGGCGACACACTCGAAGTGGAGGTGCAGGTCCCCGAGACCGTCCTCGCCGATATCGCGGTCGGCGACACCGCTACCATGACCCTGCCGCTCCAACATGGCAGACGCATCGAGGGTCGGATCGAGTCGATCGGGCATGCGTCGGAGGGCCCCGGACGCCTGTTCCCGGTCGTCGTCGCGCTTGCATCCGACTCCGATCTCATCCCCGGAATGTCGGCCGATTTCGTGCTCTCGCGCCACACAGACTCCGGTGTCAGCGTCCCTGTTTCGTCCGTCGTCGATGCGGGAGGCGGCGAGACCACCGTGTATGTCATCGAAGCGGGGGTCGCAGTGCAGCGCGTAGTCCGAGTCTCGCAGCTGGTCGGTGCCGACGCCCTGGTCACCGAAGGACTCGCCGTCGGTGAAGACGTGATCAGCGGCGGCCACTTCGGCCTCGTGCCGGGCCAGAGCGTGCGGGTGCAGCGATGAATGCGATTATGAAGATGCTGGGCCAGTCCCGGCTGATCATGACCGCCGCGGGCCTGCTCGCGGCGGTTGGCCTGTTCGCGTGGCTCACCATGCCGCGCCAAGAAGACCCCGACATGACCGTGCGATGGGCCTTGGTCTCGGTGGAGTTCGCGGGGGCGGACGCGGAGAAGGTTGAGAGTCTGATCATCGATCCGCTCGAGGAGCACCTGGCCGAGGTCGACGAACTGCGCCGCACGTTTGGCACCGCTCGCGCCGGATTTGGCAGCGTGCAGCTTGTCTTTCGCGACAGCGTCGACGCCGATGCCATGGACGACGCCTGGAAGGCAGTCGAAGATGCACTCAAAGCCGCGCAGCAGGACTTCCCGGAGGGTGCGGGGGAGGCCGTCTTGGACCGCGGGATCGGCGACCAGACCTCCGTCGTTTGGGCCATTACCGGACCCGGCGACGCGGGGACGCTGCACCTGGCCGCCCAGGACATCAAAGACGACCTGCTCTCGGCGAACAACGTCGCGAAGGTGGAGCTGATCGCGGACCCCGGCCAGCAGCTCACGATCGAGCTCGACGACGCCGCGGCGCACCGATACGGGCTCACCCCGGTGTTCCTGCGAGACCAGCTCTACGCCCGCAACGCCGGGGTCCCCGGCGGCGCCGTGCGGGTCGGCGACAAGATGGCATCCCTGCGCCCGGGCACCGAGTTCCGCAGCCTCGAAGAGCTCCGCTCGACCGCCGTCGTCCTGCCGACCGGCGTCACCGTGCCGCTCGAGGAGATCGCGAACGTCCGCTTCGGCGAGGCAGACCCTCGCATCGATCGCGTGCGCCACGACGGGGTCCCCGCGGTGGCGGTCGCAGTCGTTCCCCGCGAAGGCATCAACCTCGTGGACTTCGGCGTCTCGATGCGCGAGACGGCGGACCACCTCCGCGCGCGCTACCCCCAAGTCCAACTCGAAGAGCTTATTTTTCAACCCCAGCGGGTCGAGGAGCGTATCGCCGGACTCGGCACCTCGCTGCTGATGGGCATCGGCGTCGTTGCCCTGGTGCTGTGCCTGGCGATGGGCGTCCGGATGGGCCTGGTCGTCTCGGCCGTCATCCCGCTGGTGGCTTTCGCGGCGCTCGCTCTGTACGCGGCCGCCGGCGGCATGCTTCACCAAATGTCGATCGCCGCGCTGGTGATCGCGCTGGGCATGCTCGTCGACAACGCAATCGTGGTGGCCGAGCACGTGCAAGGCCGCATCGACGAGGGCATCTCTCCGCTGCGCGCTGCCGCCGGCTCGGTTCGCGAGCTTGCGCTGCCGCTGGGTGCCGCGACCGGCACCACGATGGCTGCGTTCGTCCCGATGCTGCTGGCCGAGGGCGGGGTTGGAGAGTTCACGCGCGCCATCCCCATCCTCATCATGCTGACGCTGGGCATCAGCTACGCCTACGCGATCTTGGTCACGCCAGTGCTCTCGAACTGGCTCCTGCGCCAGCGAAAGGTCGCGCTCAAAGAGTCGCTGCTGGAACGAGTCTCCGGCGCGATCGGACGCGTCTCGATTCGCCGCCCGCTGATCGTCATCGCGCTGGCACTCGGGGTCGTCGGCGCGAGCTTCGGGTCCATCGGCATGGTCGAGCAGCGCTTCTTCCCGGCCTCGGACCGCAACCAGATCCTCATCGACCTCAAGCTGCCCGAAGGGTCGCACCTGGACGAGATCGACAGCCACGCGCAAGCGCTCGAGGCAGAGCTTTCAACCCGCGAAGATGTGCACAGCGTCGTCGCCTTCGTCGGCCGATCCGCGCCGCACTTCTACTACAACCTCAACACGGTTCCCCGGGCGCCTCACTTCGCCCAGCTGGTGGTCAACACCACCAGCAAGCAGGAGAACCAGGGCTGATCGAGCACGTCCGAGCCTTTGCCGCAGCGCAGATGCCCCAAGTCCAGGTCGTCGCGCGGGGACTCGAACAGGGTCCCGGGCTGCCGGCACCGGTCGAGCTGCGGCTCACCGGGGACAGCTTCAGCCAGCTTCGTCAGGCCTCCGAGCTGGTCATGGGCGAGCTGGGGAGGATCGACGGCTCGGTCGACGTGCGAGACGACGGCGGACTGGGCGTCCCCAACATCGAGGTTGAGGTGGATGATGCCGCAGCCGCGCGCCATGGCGTCACGCGGCTCGACGTCGCACACGCCCTGCGCGGCCACACCTATGGTCTTGCCGTCGGTCAGTACCGCGGAGGCGAGGACCCGGTGCCGATCATGGTGCGCTCTCCCCAAGGAGAGAACACCCCAGTCGACGGACTGCCCGCGCTCACGGTCGGACCCGACGCAGCGGCCTCGGTTCCCCTGGCCCAGATCGCACAGACCTCGGTCACCTGGCGCCCCGCCGCCATCTATCACTACAACGGCGCGCGCAAGATCTCGGTGCTCAGTGGTGTCGAGACCAACTTCACCTCCGCTGCAATCGTGGCGGAGCTGCTCGAAGCACTCGAAGGCGCCCCCCTCCCCGAGGGTGTGACGCTGGAGGTCGGCGGCGAGAACGAGGGAAGCACCGAAGCCAACACCGCGCTGCTGCAGACGTTGCCGCTGGGCCTCCTGATGTTGATCGGCTTTCTGATGGTCGAGTTCAACTCGTTCCGCCGGGTGACCATCGTGATGACGACGGTCCCACTCGCCGCCGCGGGCGTCATCCCTGGCCTGATCCTCGGGGGTCAACCATTCGGATTCATGTCACTGCTCGGCGTGATCGCGCTGGTTGGTATCGTGGTCAACAACGCCATCGTGATGGTCGACGTGGTGGAGCGTCGGCGGCATGAAGGGGCGAGCTTGGACGACGCGCTGGTCGATGCGGTGCGAAAGCGGGCGCGTCCGATCCTGCTCACCACCATCACCACCATCGCGGGCCTCATGCCGCTTGCGTTGTCGAGCACAGCGCTGTGGCCTCCGTTGGCCTGGGCGATGATCAGCGGACTCGCAGCGTCGACCGCACTCACGCTCCTGGTCGTCCCTGCGCTCTACAAGGTGCTGTTCCGCAACTCAGCAGCGTACGGCGAGCCGGAGGCTCACCTCTCATGAGCGCCCTGCTCTCCCTCGCGCTGGCCCTTGCGGCCCCACCATCGCCCGAACAGGCCCAGCCTGCGAGTGCGGTGCCTGTTGATACGGTGCCCTCGGTGCTGCACCCCACCGACGGAGGTCTCACCGCACAGCGCGTCGCCCAGCGGGCTCTGATCGACGCTCCAGATGTGGATCTCCGGGCGGCGGAGCTCGAAGCCGCCGCCGCCCGGGTCGATGAAGCGCGGGCCGGCTACGTTCCTGCGCTGGACCTCTCGGCCCAGTACATGCGACTGAGCCCGCTCCCCGGTGGCGGCACGGGTGCGCTCACCGGCACTCGCAACCCCGGACCGCTCGCGGTCGGAGCCTGTCCCGACGGCAGCGCGGGGTGTGTACTCGACTCGCAGGGCGTTCCGGCGATCTCCCAGACGTTTCAGTTCGCGGCGATCCAGAACACCTACGCGCTTTCGGCCACGGTCGGCGTGCCGATCTCGGACGACATCTTCACCATTCCCCACGCGGTCGCAGCGGCCCGGCACGGTGAGCGCGCGGCCAAACTCGCCCGAGACATTCAGCGCATCGACACCACCGTGGACGCTCAGATCACCTACTACAACTGGGTTCGCGCCCAGGCCAACCTGGAGCTGGCGCAGCAGTCGACGGCTCGGATCGGCAAGCGGATCGACGAGGCTTCGTCCCGGCTGCGCGCGGGGGCCATCACGCAGACGGACGTGCTCCGTCTTCAAGCTCAGCTCGCGGCGGCGCAGCGCAGCGTCGCGGAAGCGGAGGCGTTCGTGTTCATCGCCGCCGAGGATCTCGGGCTCCGCATTGCGGCCGACCCGACCACGCTCAGCCTCGGGGAGGACATCACCGCGACGTTCGCGGCCGACCGCCAACGCGAGGACACGCCGGCGTTGGTCGAACAAGCGCTGGGGCAGCGGCTCGAGCTTCAGCTGCTGCAAGCCAGCGACTCCGCGCTCCGCGAGCAGATCAAGGTTGCCCGCACGCGGTACGCCCCGCGGCTCGATCTGGTGGGGCAGCTCGACACGGCCAATCCCAACCAGCGCGTGGTACCGCAGCGCGACCAGTTCGACACCACCTGGGCCGCGGGGGTACGGCTCAGCTACGACGTCCGAGGCGCGATCACCACACGCTCGACGGTCCGCACGCAGCGTGCGCAGCGACGGTCCCTCGCCGCGCAAGTTGCTCAACTCCAGCGCGGGGTCCGACTCCAAGTGGTGCAAGCCGCCCGCCAGCTCCAGGCCGCCCGGCGCTCGGTGAGCCTGAGCCAGGTCGGCCTCAAGAGTGCCGAAGCCGCGTACGTGCAGGTTTCCGCGCGGTATCGAGTCGGCGCGGTTGGGGTCGTCGACATGCTCGAAGCCGAATCGTTGCGGGTCGACGCCGAGCTTCGCTCCATCGAAGCGCACATCGCCGTCCGGGAGCAGGACCTGCGGCTTCGCCACGCCCTGGGGGAGATCGCACGTCCCCAAGCGCCAGCCCGCGGCGACAACATGGCGGGTTAGCGCCTATCCTTAGGGCTCGTGTCGTCCCTGCTCCAAAGCGCGCCCGCGTGGTGGGTCGCCGCCTACCTGATGGGTGCAATCCCGGTGGGCGTCGTGCTCGCTCAGGCGAAGGGCATCGACCTGCGGAAGATCGGCTCGGGAAACATCGGGGCAACCAACGCCGCCCGAGCGCTCGGCACCAAGCTCGGGCTCGTCGTGTTTGCGCTCGACGTGCTCAAAGCCGCGGCTCCGGTATGGCTCGCTTCGTCCGGGTGGGCCCTGGGTCAGCTCGAAGACCCCACGTGGTCACTGGCTGGCGTCGCACTCATGGCGGTGCTCGGTCACATCTTTCCGGTCTACCTGCGATTCCGCGGCGGCAAGGGAGTGGCGTGCGGTCTGGGCATTTTTCTCGCCCTCGACCCCCCGGTCGCCTTCGCGGCCATGGTGATGTACGTGCAGGGCTTGGCGCTCACCCGCAGCAGCGCGGTCGGGTCGCTCACCGCGGTCAGCTCGATCTGCCTGTGCATGCTGATCGCCGATAAGCCTCCCGCCTACGTCGCGGCCGCGGTTGCCTCGTGTGCGCTGATCTGGTTCCGGCACATCAGCAACATCAAAGGCTTGGTGGCGGACGCCAAAGCCCGCAAAGCCACGCAAGAACCCGCGTAGACGGCCCACGCCACGTCGTCCCCTGGAGCCGGTGGAAGCCGGTGGGAGCCGGTGGTGCCCGGTGGGAGGTGGGAGCCGGTGGTGCCCGGTGTGGTTACCGCGGCAGTGCAGCACACTGCAGTGGATGCGCGACCCAGCGGCGACGCTCGCGGATGCGATGACGCCGCTGACGCCGAACGGACCGATGGCATTGATCATCTTGTCGCCGGCAAGCCCGAGCACAAGGGACCAGGCAGTCTTCGCCCACGCACTGGTCCGCGCAGGCTTCGGCGCAATCGAGCGCTTCGGCGTTGCAGTGACGCGGCGGCGCGGGCTGGGTCGACACGCGCTGGCTCGTGACCACGAAGGCCAACAGGGCCACCAGACTCATGCGCAGAGCACCTTTCGGACCAGCGCCATACGGTTGGGTGCGCCCACCTTCCTGCGGACGTTGGCGGCGTGCATCTTGACCGTACGATTGGCGATCGACAGGACCTCACCAATCTCGTCGTAGAGGTAGCCCAGCGCGATGAGCTTGAGCACGGACGTCTCGCGCGGCGACAACCTCACCAGCACCGCGTACCGGTCGACGGCCTCTTCGATGTCGGGGTTGAAACGAGGCACGGGCTGGCCAACGTTGGCCGCAGACCAGTGCGGAGGGCTTCTGCGACGACCCGCCTCCCGGACACTGCGGGGGTTGGTTGCGAGCCGCTCGCGGATCTGCCGGGTTTCCTGCACACAGCGAACAAGCGCCTCGAGCACCGCATCGGTGGAAAGCGGGGGAATGACGAGCTCCATGACCCCCGCATCGACGAGGCGACGGACGTACGCATCGTCCCGTTGGGTGCCCACGCCCACGCTCAGACACGGGCTCGGTCGCTCGCGCAAGGCTCGCGACAGCCGCGTGAGCGCAGCCCGACTCAGCTCGCCATCGAGAACCGCCGCATCGAACCCGCGACCGGGCGAGCCCAAGACGTCCAACGCGGCGTGGCTGGACCGGCACACATTGACCCGAGCGCCCGTCCGCACCACGGCGGCTGCGATGCCAAGGACCGCGATCGGCCGGGTCTGCACGACCAGGATGCGGGATCCACCAAGGGAAGGGGTCGGTGCGAGGAGGGATTCAACGGCGGTCATGAGCACCGTCCCTGTCGGCCGCCCCCCGATGCCGTTGCAGGCTTTGTTCGGATTTCTCAGGGTCCTGGAAACAAGACACCGCAAAAACCCGGCCCGCCGGGCCACTGCCTCGCTACGTGCGCGTCCGCAGCGGGGCGTCTTTGGCCGGCGCCCGGCTCCCGTACAGACGCTCCATCTCCGCGCCCATACGGCCGGTCACGAAGTAGGCGAGCATCTTGAAGTCAGAGCCCAACGACCAAAGCGGGTACTTAAACGTAGCAGGTCGGTTGTGCTCGATGAAGAAGTGGCCGATCCACGCCGGTCCGTAGCCGAGCACGAAGCCCAGCAGGACCAGCCAAGGGTTGCCGAACACAGCCGCGGACACGGCGGAGCTTATCGCCATCGTGCTGCCGAAGTAGTGCAGCGCTCGGCAGGTTGGGTCGCGGTGCTCCCCGAGGTAGTACGGCCAAAACTCCGCGTACGACTGAATGCGATCTTCGTCTGCCACCGAGCGGGCAGTGTAGAGCACATCCCCGGCGGCGTGCACGAGCCGTCAGCCAGCCACGCGAAGTCTCGGCTGCAGCAGCCCGGGGAGCTCCGCGAGATCGCCTGCAGCCAGCTTCGCGAGGCTGTCGTCGACGTCGAACGCCTCCAGCGCGTCCGCTTTTCGCTGGGCGCCACTGGGGATCTGGAAGGTGGTCTCGTCAACGGCGACGCCCTCTCGAATCTCGGTCGCCACCAGCGTGAAGGCCTCGGAGCGGTATTCGAGCGGGAGCCCGGTGCGCTCCCAGACGCACAGTGACTGACCGGCCGTCTGGCTTCGCAGGCAGCGTCGGTCGGCTACGACATCGATGGACCCCGGATGCGCCTCCCGGCCCCACGCGACCTCCTCGTGCCAGGTGCGAACGTGATCGACGATCGCGTGCTGCGTCTTCACATCGAGGGAAAAGTACCGGTCCGCGATCCGGCCCAGAGGGAGCGCCACCAGCTCGGCGGAGCCCTCGACCCCGTCCGCCCAGGACAGCGCGGGCGTGGAAACCGAGGCGCCGTGGATCGCCACCGCCTCGGCGCCGGGAAGTGGCATCGACAGAGACCACCGTTCGGCACGGCGAGCGCCCTGCGCCACCGTGACCGTCATCGTTCCCGACATCCCACCGGGTCCCGCCACCGAGTATTCGACGCTCACCGCTCCACCCGGCATCGGCGCGAACTCCGCAAACAGCGCTTCCGCAGTGGCCGGATAGTCATCGATCTCGACCGCATCCGGGACCGTCAGCTCGGGCTCGCTCGACTCCGCGGGCGGCTGTGCACACGCGGTAAGCCACAACAGAGCGAGGAACAAACGAGCCTTCACACGATCGCCGTACCACGCAGCGCTCCGTCCCGCGATTTTTCGGCGCCGCTTTGACGGCTCGCAAGGCAAGCGGCCATTGCAGGGACATGACCTTGAGATTTGGCTTGCTGCTCCTGACCGTGACCTGCGCCGCGTGCTTCTCCGATCCTCCGGCGCCCCAGCGCGTCTCGGGCGAGTCGGCAGGAAGCTCAACCGGGGGCGATGACGACATCGAAACCTCCACCGGCCAGGACCCTTCCGCGACAAGCCTTGCCGAATCATCGAGCTCTGGCGGCCCCCGCATCACGTGCGGGGCTGCGTTCGACGCCCAGTCCTGCTCGTTGGCCAGCGACCCCGATTTTGAGGGGTGCAGCTGGTACCCCACCTTCGGCCATGACGTACTCTCATGCGACGCTTGGGCGACGGGTGGAGGCGCCTGCGTGATCGAGCAAGGCCTTGATGGGTGCTCCGAACCAGAGGCGACCTGCCCCGACGGAGGCAGCTGGTCCTACCGCGTGCTCGACGGTTCAGTGGAGGTCATCGACACCGCGAACCTCTGCTACGGACTCTCGGAGTTCACGCCTTGTCCGTGGTCCGGCGAGAGCGGCACCACGAGTGTCGGCTCGACCACGAACAGCGGCGGCTCGACGGGCGACGAAACCGGGGTCGCCGACACCGGCGCATCGGCCTCAAGCCACGGCGAGACCAGCGGTGGGACCAGCGGTGGGACCAGCGGTGGGACCAGCGGTGGGACCAGCGGTGGGGGCGGGACGCTCCAAGAGGAGATCGAGGCGGTCTGCGCGTGCGCATGTGAGTAGGCCGGCCGGTCTCACGCCATCTGGCGCGGCATGGGGTGCAGTGGCAAGCTGCGCACGATGAGTTCGCTGATCGTCTACGGCACCACCACATCCCCGTATGTCCGACGCGTCCGTGTCATCGCCCACGAGCTGGGCGTCGATGTCGAGCTGATCGACACGTTCGAAGAGGAAGGACAGGCGCGGATGCGGGCCGTAAACCCGGTCTGGAAGGTTCCGACCGCGACCGTCGGCGAGCTGAGCATGCTCGACTCGACGACGATCTGTGTGTACCTGCTGACCAACCGCGGACCGGAACCGATGGAGCCCTTCCGCAGCGACAACGTGCACGAGCGAAACCTGCTGAGCGTGATCGACGGGGCACTCGACGCCCTGATCAACACGTTCTACCTCGCGCGAGACGGGGTCACGCCGGACACCTGCACCTACGCACGCAAGCAGCAGGAGCGAGCGGCAAGCGCGATGACTTGGCTTGAGCACTGGGCGACCGGACCCTGGCTGTCTCCGGTCCACAAGCTGGGCCTGCCCGAGGTTGCCTTGGTCACGACCCTGGATTGGATGCGGTTCCGAAACACCTACGACGTGTCGCAACACCCCAAGCTTGTCGAGCTCGCGGAACATTGGGCACAGCGCGAGAGTTTCGCGAGCACCTTCCCCGTCGCTTAGCAGCCTGCGGCGCAACCGCGGCCACCAAAGTAAAACGGCCGCCCTCGAAGAGGAGCGACCGTCGTGTTTTCTTTCGCGAAGCGGGCTGCACTACCAGTTGTAGTTGCCACCGCCTCCGCCGTCTCGACCGCCACCGCCACCGCTGCCACGTCCACCGCGACGGTGTCCGGGGCTTCGGTCTCTTCGGTCGCCGTCACGGCCGCCATCTCGGCCGCCGCCGCCGCCACGGTCATCACGGAAGCCACCGCCACCGCCACCGCCACCGCCGCCACCACCGCCACCGCCACCACCACTTCGGGGCTTGCGCTCTTCGGCAATGCTGACCCGAACGGCTCGGCCATCGAGGCTCTTACCGTCCATCTCCGCCACCGCGGTCTTCGCAGAAGCGGCATCCGAAAACGTCACGAAGCCAAAGCCTCGTGAGCGTCCCGTCTCCCGATCTGTGATCACCTTGGCTTCTACGACTTCACCAAAAGCCGTAAACGCATCCCGCAGGCCCGCATCATTCGTGTCCCAGCTCAGGCCACCGACAAACAACTTGTTCGACATCTTCTCGTTCTCTTCCTTGCTCTCACGGCGACAAGCGCCGCGCAGAGGATACCCTGCGAATTCGCCGAACGTGGGATTTGCTGAAATCGGCCATTTTTCGAGGCGTTCAGCGGCAGATCCGGGGGTAGATCGCGCATCTGCGGCTCCCTGAGCGAGTCCGATTGACAAGGTGAACGACCGCGCGCTAGGTCGTGGTGTGCGCGGGGGCCTAGAAACGGCCCAACGACCGCTCAAGAAGTCTCCAGGACACGCATGGCAAGAAGCAACTACTCCGCGGGTAAGCGACAGCGCGAAAAAGAGCGCGCGAAAAAAAAGAAGGACAAGATGGATCGCGCGCGCGACCGGAGCCGCAGTGGCGCCAGCGCTGTGCCTGTCGCTACCGTCGACGAGATTCAGGGCGGGTTGATGACGATCGACCAGGTCATGAAGAACATGGAGGGCGGTGACGACGAGGGTGGACAAGACCAGCGCCGCGCGACGATCCCCAGCCGTCTGTTCATCGGCGGTCTCGACTGGCGGGTCAACGATGCCGAGCTTCAGAAGAAGCTCGAAGAGTACGGACCCGTCACCGACGTGCACATCGTCAAGGATCGAGACACGGGAGACTCCCGCGGATTCGGCTTCGTCACGATGGCCAACCGCAAGGACGCCGACCAAGCGATCAAGCAGCTCGATGGCCAGGACTTCTCCGGGCGCAACCTCGTGGTGCGGCAGGCGACCGAGCGCAACCGGTAGCAACCGGTAGCAACCGATAGCTTCATGCGGCGACTGGGGATTCAGCTCCCGCGCTGAATCCCCAGCAGCTTCATTTTCTTGTGCAGATGCGTCCGTTCGACGCCGAGCGAGGTCGCGGTACGAGAGACGTTCCAGTCGTTCTCCACCAGGCGCTTGTGAATGAACGCGCGCTCGATAGCCTCGCGGAACTCGCGAAGCGTCATCCCCTCGGGCACCGCACCAGTGTTGAGCTGCAGGAGCGAGTCCTCGTCCATCTCGGCCTCGGGATCCGTGCCCCGGACCTCTTCGGGGACGTCTTCCAAGTCGATGTCTCCGTCGGACAGGATGACCATCCGCTCGATGACGTTGCGCAGCTCCCGAATGTTGCCCGGCCAGTCGTAGCCGCGCAGCGCATCGAGGGCTTCTGGGGATAGACGCTTGGTCGCAACCCCGTTCTCATGCGCGGCCAAGTCGATGAAGTGCCTCGCGAGCAGAGTGATGTCTTCGACCCGGTCTCGAAGCGGCGGCACTCGAATCGGCACCACGTTGAGTCGGAAGAACAGATCCTCGCGGAACTCGCCGGCTTGCACCTGCTCCTGCAGGTTCCAGTGCGTCGCGGCCAGCACACGCACGTCGACCTCGATGAGCTTGTTGCCGCCCACCCGCATGAGTTCGCCGCTTTGCAGGACTCGCAGCACCTTGGCTTGGGCTCCGAGCGACATGTCGCCGATCTCATCGAGGAAGATCGTGCCGCCCGCCGCGACCTCGAACAGGCCCTTCTTTTGAGCCGTCGCGCCCGTAAACGCTCCTCGCTCGTGGCCGAACAGCTCGCTCTCGATCAACTCCCGAGGGATCGCCGCGCAGTTCACTTTCACGAACTCGGCGTCTTTGCGGTCGCTGGCCTCGTGAATCGCGCGGGCCACGAGTTCCTTGCCGCTTCCGCTTTCACCGGTGATCAACACGCGGGCCTTCGTGCTGCCGACCTTGGCAATCTGCCCCATCAGCAGCGCCACCGGCTTCGACTCGCCGATGATCTCCCCACGGATCCGTCTGCGGAGCTTTCGCGTTTGCGCGTCGCTGGCGAACTGTCGCAGCGCGTTGCGGACGCTGACGATCACCCGATCGCGCGCCAGCGGCTTCTCGAAGAAGTCGAACGCGCCCAAACGGGTGGCCCGCACCGCGTCATCGACGGTGGCGTGTCCCGAGATAAGAATCACCGGGACTTCGGGTGTGCCTCCGGAAGCGCCTGCGAGCTTCTCGAGCAGCTCGAGCCCGGAGATGCCCGGCATCAGCACGTCGGTGATGATGACCTCGATGGGCTCACCGCTGTCGAGGGCGGCCAGAGCCTCCTCGCCGGTCGCGGCCTCCAGCACCGTCGCGCCCTCTCCCTCGAGCACCATCCGGAGCGTGCGCCGAATGTTCCGTTCGTCGTCGACGACGAGGATGCGTCCTGCGAGGCTCGTGTCTGTCACAGGGTATTGGCGTACCACGGACGCAGACGTGACGCTGTGACGCACGTGATCAGCACGGCGCCAGGACCCTTGGCTCAGCCGCGAACCACCGAGCCTACGTCGTCCACAGGGAGCTCGGACTGCGCTCCGCTCTCGAGGTTCTTGAGCGACACCGTGCCCTCGGTAACCTCGCGCTCGCCCACCACCGCCACCCACTTGGCTCCAACACCCGGCGCGTCGGCGTACTGAATCTGCTTGCCGAGCTTGGTCGGCTCGGGGAACACCTCCACCCGCAGACCCTGGTCGCGCATCGCGTGGGCGAGCTTGAGCACGGCGCCTCGGTCCACGTCGCGCCAGCACAGCATGACGTCGGGTCCCTGCGCGAGCTCCGGGAACATGCCGCGCTCGGCCATGACGACCAAGATACGCTCCAGGCCCAGGGAGAGGCCGACAGCGGGAACGGCTTGTTTTCCGAACATGCCGACGAGCTCGTCGTAGCGGCCTCCGCCAGCGATCGAGCTGCCAAGCTCGGTGACCTGGGCTTCGAAGATCGGGCCGGTGTAGTAGCCAAGCCCGCGTGCGAGTTGCGGGGAGAAACGCGCCTTGCCAGCGGCCGGGGTGTGCTCAAGCAACGCGAGCAGCTCCTCGAGCTCAAGCAGCGCCCCAATCCCCTCTTCGTCCGTGATCGACGCCTTGAGGCTCTCGATGGTGGCATCTTCGGCGATCAACCCCAGCAGGATCTCGCCGGCCGAACGACCCACTCCCCTGGAGTCCAGTTCGTCCAACACGCCGTCGCGACCGATTTTGTCGAGTTTGTCGACGGCCTGAAGTGCTGTGCCTTCTTGGGACAGGTCGATGCCCGCCGTACGGATCAGGGATCGCAGCAGTCCGCGGTGGTTGATGTGGAACTCGAAGGCCTCGAAGCCCAACGTTGTGAGCACCTCGCAGCCGGCCGCGAGGACCTCACACTCGGCGAGGTTGGAGGTGGTGCCCGTGATGTCCACGTCGCACTGGTAGAACTCGCGAAACCGGCCCTTGCCCGGGCGATCCGCGCGCCACACGGGCTGAATCTGGTAGCGCTTGAAGTACTTGGGCAGGTCCCCATACTGCGCGACGACCCGCGCGAGCGGAACGGTGAGGTCGTAGCGAAGCGCCTGATCGCTGAGCCGAGCCGCGGTGATGGGCTCGTCCGAATCCAGCACCTTCGTCAGCGAGTCCCCGCGGTGCAGCAGGCGGTAGATGAGCTTCTCATCCTCACCGTACTTCCCGGTGAGCACCTCGAGGTTCTCGATCGAAGGTGTCTCGAGCGGGACGAAGCCATACCGCTCGTAGACCTTGCGCACCACGTCGACCACGTGGTTGCGGCGCACGAGGTCGGAGGGCAAGAAGTCGCGCATCCCGCTTGGGGGCTTGGTGCTGACCTTGTTCGCCATGGCGCGGCAAGCCTGCCCGAACGCGGGCAGGATCGCCAGAGCGTCCCCGGGGTCAGCCGCACTGCTGATCGGAGATGCAGGACACGACGCTCGCGAAGCTGCCCACGAGCAGCGTCTCGTCCTCCAAGAGCACCTCGTAGTCTCCCGTGACCGTGGGCTCCCATGCCGTGATGCGCAGCACGACCCACTGCGCGGTCTGCATCGTCTCGGGGGTGCCCTCGGCGGTGTACGACGCCTCCACTTGTGAGCCGTCATCGGTGGTGATGGTGCCCGGCGTTGCGGACTCCTGGTCCACGGAGATGCGCAGGCGCGGTCCGGGATCAAACGCCCCGCCGCACGCATCCGAAGCGTAGGCGCCCACGGTGATCACGTAGATGGGCTCATCAGCAGGCCCACAGTCGTTGGACATGAGGCCGTCGGTCGGGCCAGGGGCAATGCCGCCGAAGACGATCTCTTCGGGCACGCAGTACGCACCCCCACAGTCGGGGTCGAACCCGCAGCCACACGTCCCCTCCGGCGACTCCGAGCAGCTCAGGTCGGAGCTTTGACAGCCCCCGTAGTCCTCCGGGCGATAGCAGAACTCGCCGCCTTCGCACGGGTCCTGCCCGAGACCGCACGCAACACGAACGCATCCGTTTTCGTCGAACATCGAGTCCAACGCACCACAGCTCTCGCCGCAATCCGCAGGTCCCGAGCAGCCGTGCCGGGGGTTCTCGCAGAACCCAGTTCCGCCGACATCGGGCAGAAGTCCGGTCTCCGACGAGGATCCGGTGAGGCTGGTGCCCGTCGTCGCCGTGCCCCCAGAACTCGAACCCGCGCTAGCGGAACCCGAGGAAGCGCTCTGGGATGCACCCGAACTCGATCCTTCGCCGGCGCCACCGCTCGCCCCGTCGGTTTCCCCAAACTCCCCGACCGAGCCTCTGTCGCAGCCGGCCGCCCCAAGAAGGAGAGCCGCGCACAGGCCCAAGTGTCGCCGTGTTTCGAAAGTCATGCCTTCATTTCCCGCCGCCTGCGTCATCCGTCACCCCGGGTGATTCTTTCTCCGCCGAGCCGCACGCAACGCGAATCGAAGGCAGGTGATGCGAGCGCGGGTACAACGCTTCGAACGCCGCCCGGCCGGTGTTTGCATCCCCGTCGGTGCAGCGCACCACCACGAGCAGGGCCTCACGTTCCTCAGCCAGCTGCCCCTGTGGATACAACCGGGCATGCGCACCGAGGGCTGCCTTTGCACCCAACGACTGCCCCTGCCCCACCGCCTGGCGGGCGCGACGAAGCAGCCCAAGCTCTCGTTGAAGGCTGTCGTCCGGTTCGGCGGGCTCGGTGGGCTCGGTGGGCTCGGCGACCAGGGGCCTCTCGCGGGGTTGCGGCTCTAACGTCGGCGGTGACGGCTCACGCAGCGGCGTCGTGGGCAACACGGCATTCGAAGGCGCCGAGAGGGCTCGCTGTGGAACCAGCGGGTATCGCTCGACCTGCTCGACGACCTGCTCGACGACCTGATCGACCGCAGTCGAGACCGGAGCCGGCGTCATCTTGCGAAGCTCGGCGCCGCCAGCCCACACCCAAAGCACCGCAACCGCGGCCGCTGCAGCGACGCAGGGCAGCACCCATGCGGCCGCACGCCGTGGCGTCTGGGTTGGCGACGCCGCGGACGGGTCGATCGACTCCTCGATGCGTTGGAGCACCGAGGCGTCTGGTTGATCGTAGAATCTCGGAGTGGTCGCGATACTGCTCCAGCAGTGCGCGAGCCCCTGGACTGAGCTCTTTCATCGTCCTTCGCCTCCATCTGAACGCTGAGCCACAGCACGCTCGAATCGACCGCGAGCGAGCCGAAGGCGAGAATAGACTGTGTTGAGTTTCACCCCTGTGGCCGCGGCGACCTCGGGCGCGGGGAGCCCTTCGACATCGCACAGCACGAAGACAGCGCGCTGCTCTGGGGGCAGGCTCGCCACAAACACCTCGACCCACTGGGCGGCCTCACGATGCTCAAGGAGATCATCGGGTCTGGCTTGTTCGGGGGGTACCGGAGCGTGATGCTCTCGACGCGTCCGGCGAACACCACGGCGCAGTTCGTGCAGCGCGACCCGGCGCGCGACCCCATACGACCACGAACGCATCGAGCTGCGTCCGTCGAAGTCGTCCAGCCTTCGATGGACGACCAGGAAGACATCGTGCAACACGTCGTCGAGACCCGCAGGCGAAACATCCATGTGGCGCAAGGACCGGCGGACGAACGCAGCATGCTCGCGGTACACCGTCGACAACGACGGCGTGTGCGATTCGACCACGCGCAGTGGCCTGGGCGGTGATTCGCGCATTTTGGGGCTTGAAGCGTCGACCTTGGCATTTCCCGCTGCGCCGCGGATCCGTCACCGCGCGAGGAGAAAAACGCCGAGCCGGGACGCTAGCGTCAGATGCGCAGCTCCAGTCCGAGCCATCCGCGGCCAAAAACGCGGCTGAGCACGTGCAGGGACCCGAGGTTGTCGACGACGATCTCCGCCCGGTTCAGCACCAACCCGGCGGTCGCCTGCGCCACGAGTCGCAGCCGTGGTGTGACGTCGAACCCGGGGCCCACCGATGCGAGGACGGCCCCCCACGGCAGTGTGATCGTGTGGGCGTCCGAGAAGCCGAAGCCCGAGGCGTAGAGCTGGCCAACCTCGCCGCCCGCACACACCGGCACCGAGACCGCGACCCCCGGACGGAACACTCCGCAGCCGCGGGCATCGACCGCCCAATGGCCAAGCTGGGCCCCCACGGAGGTGTTCTGCGTCGCCCGGGCATCGCGTCTGGAGGTGGCGGAGATCCCCAGCGCCGCCCGCCAGAGCACCCCTTCGATCGCACCTCCCAGCCGGAGTTGCCCGACCACGCCTGGCAGCGCGCCGCCCATAACCCCTGCCCCTGCGAAGACCCGACCCGAGACACTCGAGAGCTCGCGACGCGGCGCCGGTGGGGGCGTCGAGGGAGGCGGCGACGAGGCCTCGCGCACGGCGGCGACCGGGGTGGGTTCCGGCTCCGGCTCCGGCTCCGGCTCCGGCTCCGGTTCCGATTCCGGTTCCGGCTTGGGCTCGGGTTCCGGTTCAAGAGAGTCTTCGGCCAGCGCGGTCGCAACGATAAACGCCACCGCGTCGATTGCCACCGCGCAGCTTGGGCTCGACACGCTCCGCACCGCGAACGCACCGCCGGGATCCTCAATCTCAATGGTGGCGACGTAGCGTGGGCCGTCCTCCTGCACCACGTCGACCCTCACGGTCCAACCCGCGCCATCGACCGGCCCGGCCTCAAGCAGCTCGGCGACGCCGTGCGCAACACTCGTGTCCGCGCAGTGCCCCTGTTGAGAGACCTGCGGCGACGCGGCGAGCATGGCCACAACAACCCCAGCAGCAGCCGACACGCCGCGTACCCTACCGCCACTGGGGGTGCTGGTGCAGCAGCTTGTGCGACTCCTTGGTGAAGTTCGCGATCTTGGTCTCGAGGGACGCGCGCAGGGTTTGGTTGTACTTCGCCTCGGTGCTGTAGCGAACGCTCCAATAGCTCGCCGACACCTCCGCGTAGTACTTCAGCAGCTGCATCGGCACGGCCTTCTTACTGCGATAGGCGCGAATCTTCGTCTCCGCGGTTTTCATCCCCGCCCAATGCCCGATCGCGGCTTGCTCGGCGAGAAACACGGCACCGCTGTGCGCGAACATCTGCGCCGCAGCAGGATCACCGCTCGCACGCGCATGCTGATGCATCGCGACGGCGACCTTGGCAAACGTCGCGGCCCGAGCACGGCCGTAGCGGATCTCAAGCTCGGTCGAGGTGGCATCCCGCTTGATGCCTTCGATGAACACCCCATGCTCTGGAGCTCCATCGAGGTCGGCCATCTCGTCGCTGATCGTGTCCCACGCCTCGCTGACCTCGCCGCTCATCGCTCGCATCTTGGCCTCGACCGGTTGCCACATCCTTTGAAGCGCGCTCGAATCGGTGGTGATCCTGCCGATGAGCGGCTCGCTGACCGTCGTCGCTTCCCAGAGCACCCGGTCAAACCGGCCGAGAATCGCCTCGCGAGCGGCATCCCAACGTTCGACCAAAGCCGTCCATGCAGGGTTCACTCAAGCACCCCCATCCTGGGTGCCATCGCTCATGAGGGACTCGGAGCCGAGCCGGTGATCCGTCATCATCGCTGCCTGCATCTTGGAGTGCAGTATGCACCCCGGTTGTCGAGCCGCGCTCGCCTACTGGCAGCAGACCGTGACCGGCTCGTCCCCGACGACGGTCCCGATGGGCGAAACGGAGGAGGGGGTGCAGTCTCCGGTCACAGTCGGCGCGGAGAAACGCAGGGACTCCGGGCTGTCGAAGCAATTCCCGGCCCCGGAGATCGCGCTCGTCGCCGTCCCCCCGCAGTTGGCATCGGAGAACAGCTCCAGGTCGGCCGAACACGCGAAGGCGCCCGCAGCCGAGCACGAGCACTGCGTGCACCCGCGGGAGTCGGCCACGTCGTCAAACGCGGCGCGAGCGTTGGGATACGACGCGGGGCACTCGTGCTCCCCCTCCTGCGCAATGCACAGCGTCTCGCCGAAGCCATCGGGAATGGCCCCGGCACACAGCTCTTGCGCAGCACACGTATCCTGCTGCAGCGCGCCGCCGCACAGCACCACCTCGGTGAGATTCGGGGCTGGAATGCTGCGGACCAGCGAGGGCGGGCACACCTCGGTGCCCGAAATGGGCGCAAACAGAGCCGCGGTCGTCGGTCCCGTCGGCGTCGTGTTGTGGCAGGTATCGGCCTGCTCGAAGGTCTCGACGTCAACGTTCTGTCCACACACGGCCGGTGCGTACTGCACGAGCAACGAGTCACAATCGACCTCCGGATCGCCGCACTCGCAGCCACACGACGCGTCCTCCCCCGAGATGTCTTCGGCGACCTTGAACACGACCGCGGTGTAGGGCGCGGCGCAGCTCGGAGCGGTTTCCCCGGCACCGAGCACCAGCGGTCCCTGCCAGCCCTCGGGAGCCGTCGGCACGCACACCGCACAGGCGCCAGGGCCCGACTCCGAAGATCCCGCGGACGGGTCGCTCGAGGTGGTGGTCTGCGGCTCCCCCGTGGCCGCGGCCCCCGTGCTCGCGCCAATCGTGTCGGTCTCCTGCTCCGAGGGCGGGTCGGGATTGAAGCACCCGGCAACTCCGAGAACGAGGACGACCGCCAGCTTCGAGTGCCGCACGAGGGCGAGGATACCTCGATCCGCAAGCGCGGTCGCTTCGTCGATTGCTACCTGCCGTCGCCGGTTGCCTGGTTGTTCCAGTCACGGGCGTAGGCAGCGGTCGTCGAGATCTTCCGCATCAGCGCCTGCACCTGACCTGCCTGAATCACCACAACGCTCGCATCCGCGCCCACCGCCAGGAGAATCGAGGCGGAGATCCCAGACAGCGAGTCTGGCGTCATTCGCTGAAACTCTTGCAGGAAGGCCCTCAACGTGACCCCGCGGTACTCCGGCGCCATGACGGTGGTGGCCGCATGCCAAAGCATGTCCCCGAGGTACGCGGTCGCCTCAAACTCCCAGCGCCTTCCGCTGAAGCCCTCTCGGTCTTGCCTCCGATGAAGCATTTCGTGAATCAACGAACGCCTCCGCGTCTGGAGTTCCAGCGGCCTTTGATTGAACTGCACCCGGTTCGATGACGGGATGTACATCGCGCCGACGTTCTGTTCGCCGAAGTCCCGGGCCACGAACCTGACGTTGTCGAAGTCCGCGAGCACCTCTTGGTAGCCTTGGGCGGTCACCGAGAATGCTCCGGCGCTTCCGGTATATCGAAACCCACAACCGGCGAGTCGATGCGACTCGTGACCCAGTCTCAAGCACGTTCGCGCCAGCTCGGGGATGTCACTCGAGGGTGCGCCACCGGCCGGCGCTACGTCGCGACGAACCCCAGTGTGCGGGGTGCCCAAAAAACGGTTGCAACAGGAGTTCTCTGCGGGAGTCACCATCGTGCTTCTCCACCCAACATCCTTCGATGTTCGACGGGCTCATCCTCTAGACACCGCGAAGACCCCGGATATCCAGAGTCCAGGCGCAGTTTTATTCACCCAGCGAATCAGCCGTGATGCTTGCCACAATTGCAGCAGCAGCTTCCAGGGGCTTGGCGCAGACGCGGTCCGCCACCTCTGCCACGTCGTGACACCAGCGCGGGTGGTGCGTCGCCCACGCTACGAACGCGGCACAAGCCAGGGCATCTCCCAGCAGCGACGGCCAACGAGCGTCCGCCGGATCGCTCATGCCAAGCAGACGCGCACGCTCGATCACGCCCTCGAAGCGTTCGTCGTCCGGGTGGCTCATGAAGGCAGCAGGGTCCGCGCCTGGTCGAGGCTGCCGCTTGGGACGGGGATGCCAAACGTCATCGCGGGCAGCAACGAGGCCCCCTTCCTGGTGATCCACAGCATCTTCGACGCTTCGTCGAGGGTGATCATCGCGATGCCGTGCGGCCAGGCGAACACGGTGCTCCCCACCGCGCAGAGCTTGGGTGCAAACACCACCGGTTGCGGCGTTCGAGCGCCGCGACCGACAAACACCACTCCCACCAACGTCAGAGCCCACAGACCTCCAAGGGCGCGCACGATCCACATCGCGGCGGGCTGCGCATCTGGGGGTCCGGCGAGCAGGACTGCGCACAGCAGCGCGGGCACCAACGAGAGACCCGCGACCCCCCCGACCAGCCACGCCCGCATTCGCAGCCGTCGTCCGCGAACGAACTGGGCCCACTGCTGCGGTTCCAGCTCCCAACGCATCACGGCCGCCCCGCGACGAAGCCGCTCGAGATCCGGCTCGATCAGTGCGGCACGGGAGCGAGCAAAAGCCCACAGCGCTCCCATGAACACGCTGAGCGCAATGCCCGATGCCATGAGGCCCAGCGCAGGACCGGGCGTCACAGCAGACGAGAGCACCAGGCAAACACCGGCCGCGGCGAGTCCGGAGGAGCCGCGCAGGACCACCCGCCATGGGCTGGGAAACGCCGTGGGGTCGGGCTGCATGGTCAGGACACACGAAGTCCGAGCGCCAGCTTCTCGCCGTCGATCGTATCGGCGGCGTGATGCTCGGTTCCCAGGCTGTCCGACTCGGCATGGGCCTGGTGGCTCAGAACCCCCGCCAATGTCTCGGCCTTGATCAGCTCGACGAGCTCGGCGTCCCCCGCAACCTGGGCCAGCGCGCCATCACACGCCAGCACGAGTTCGACCGTTTGGCTGACGTCGAGGTCGGCGGTCTTGCGCAGGTTCTGGACCCGGCTGATGACCTCTCGGGCCAGCCCTTCGAGCCGCAGCGCCTCGGTGACCTCGGTATCGATCAACACGGTCATGCCGTCGGCGGCCTCGGCCGCTTGACCCCCTGCGACCTCGCGCTCGATCAGGATGTCCTCGGGGGAAAGTGTCTCGCCCTCAAGTTCGATCGAGCCGTCGCGAACGAAGGCCTGCACCTGCTCGGGCCGCAGCGCCGCAACGGCACCGGCGACCGTCTTCATGCGCTTGCCGAGCTTGCGCCCAAGGACCTTGAAGTTGGCCTTCGCCCGAAGTGTGACGAGCGCTCCATCGTCGGCGACGACCTTCAAGGACTTAATGTTGAGCTCGGACAGCAGATCGTCCGCATGCGCGCTCACGGCCGCCCGAACGCCCTCGTCCACGGATGCGACGGTAAGCGTACCCAGCGGACGGCGCACGCCGATCTTCTCGCGCTCGCGGATGGCGAGCCCAAGGTTGACGGCCTGCCGTACCGCGGCCACTTCGAGCTCCAGCGCCTCATCGCGCAGCGAAGCGTCCGCAAGCGGGAAGGTGCTCAGGTGCACGCTGTCCACCGTGGACAGGCCCGGCTCGACCACGAGTCGCTGATACATCCATTCGGCAAAGAACGGCATGACCGGCGCGATGGCGGCAGAGATCGTCTGAAGCACCCGGAACAGCGTGCCGTACGCCTCTGCCTTGTCACGCTCCGCCTCGGGGCCCTCTTCCTTGGAACGCCAGTACCGCCGCCGTCCGCGACGGATGTACCAGTTGTTGAGGTCGTCGCAGATCCGGTGGAACGCGGGCACCACATTCGACAGCGCGTAGTCGTCGTACTCGGAGACGAGATCGGAGAGGAACGACTGCACCCGGCTGAGAATCCAGCGATCGGCGGTGCCTTGAGGACGAATCTCGAGGTCGGCCTTGGTCGGCGACCAGCCGTCGGCCAGCGCGTAGGTGCTGAGGAACTTGTAGGCGTTCCACAGCGGCAGCACCACGGTTCGCACCGTGTCGCGCACGCCCTTCTCCGCAAAGCGCATGGGCTCGGCCCGAACCACGGCGGAGTTGATCAAGTACGCCCGCAACGCATCGGCGCCGTACTTCTCCATGACGGCCGTGGGGTCGGGATAGTTCTTGAGCCGCTTGGACATTTTCTTGCCGTCCTCAGCAAGCACCAGCCCGTTGACGATCACGTTCTTGAACGCGGGTCGCTCGAACAGCGCAGCGGCCAAGACGTGCAGCGTGTAGAACCATCCGCGAGTCTGATCGAGACCTTCGGCGATGAAGTCCGCCGGCAGGTTGTTCTCGACGTAGCCCTTCTTGACCGGGTCGAACGGGTAGTGATTCTGCGCGTACGGCATGCTGCCGGACTCGAACCAGCAGTCGAACACCTCGGGGACCCGCCGCATGACGCCGCCGCCCTTGCTGGCCCACGTGATGTCATCGACGCTCTCGCGGTGAAGGTCGAGCAGGGACCCCTTGTGCAGCCCCGCAAGCTCCTCGAGCTCGGCGACGGAGCCGATGCAGTGCATGTCGCTGGGGTCGGTGTCGCAGCGCCAGATCGGCAGCGGAGTCCCCCAAAAGCGGTTGCGCGCCAGGTTCCAGTCGCGGGCGCCACCGAGCCAGTTGCCGAAGCGTTTCGTGCCGACGTGGTCGGGCACCCAGTGGATCTGCTCGTTGTACGCGACCAACGTGTCGCGCATCTCTTCCACCTTCATAAACCAGGTGGAGAGCGCCATGTACAGCAGCGGCTCTTCGGTGCGGTAGCAGTGCGGGTAGGGGTGAACGTAGACGTCCTGGTCGACGACGCTCCCGCGATCTTTGAGCATCGCCATGATGCCCTTGTCCGCATCCTTGGCGTTTTGCCCGGCAAAGTCGGGGACCGCCTGCGAGAACGTGCCGGCCAGACTCAGCGGCATCACCAGCGGCAAGCCTTCCGCGACGCCGACCTGATAGTCATCCTCGCCGAACGCAGGCGCCTGATGCACGATTCCCGTGCCGCTCTCGGTGGAGACGTAGTCCGCCCCCACAACCTTGAACGCCCACCGCGAGCCGTCCTCTTTGAGACGGTACGACTCGAAGTACGGGAGCAGCGGCGCGTAGGGTCGTCCGACCAGCTCGGATCCTTTGAACCGCGCGAGCTCCTTGGTCTCCCCGACCTTGCCCTTCTCCTGGTAGTCGGCGAGGCGTCCGGGTTCCGCGATCGCGATCTCCCCGGTCTCGACGACCTCGAACTTGACGTAGTCCAGGTCGGGATGCACCGCCAAGGCGAGGTTGCTCGGAAGCGTCCACGGCGTGGTGGTCCAAGCCCACAGGTACGCGTCTTCGTCCTCGAGCTTGAACCGCACGGTCAAGGAAGGGTCTTGCCGACGCTTGTGTCCTTCCTTGCGCGTGACCGGGTCTTTTTCTTGGGGTCCCTGCGCGACCTCGAAGTTGGAAAGCGGAGTCCCAAGCGCCGGCGACACCGGCTGCACCCGGTGGCCTTCGTAGATGAAGCCCTTGTCCCACAGCTGGCGGAACGCCCACCACACCGTCTCCATGAACGAAGCGTCCATGGTCTTGTAGTCGTTCTCGAAGTCGATCCACCGCCCCATGCGTCGAACCGCGAGCTCCCACTCCTTCGTGTAGCGCAGCACGCCCGCCCGGCACGCGGCGTTGAACTTCTCGATGCCGTAGGCTTCGATGTCAGCGCTGCCGTGAATGCCGAGTTCGTTTTCGACCAGGCTCTCGATCGGCAGGCCGTGACAGTCCCACCCAAAGCGGCGCTCGACGGGGCGCCCGCGCATCGCTTGGTAGCGCGGAACGACATCCTTGATGGTGCCCGCGAGCAGGTGACCGTAGTGCGGCAGGCCTGTCGCAAACGGCGGCCCGTCGTAGAACGCGAACGAGGTCCGCCCGTCCCCCTCGGCTGCTTCTGCGCCCTGGCGTAAGCTCCGAGCCTCGACGTCGTTGGTCTGCCAGAACATCAGGATGCCCTCCTCGAGAGCGGGAAGATCGAAACTCGCCGGAGGCGCCTTGAGCGTGGACGTTGCTGCGTGGTCGGACATGGCTTGGCTCCGTGGCCCCGAAGAGTAGGGTATGGGGCAAACGGCGGCTATCGGACCCGCTGCGCGTCCACACACGCGACCCTGCTCTACTTTGACCGGGACTGCGTCCCCACGTTATTGCTGCCCCCCAGACGCGGGTATATGCTCCGCGTCAGTCCTCGGAGAACGATATGAAGCGCTCTTTTTCCATGATGATGCTCGCGGCCGCCACCCTCACAGGAGCGGCCGGCTGCCCTGGCGACTCCGGCGGCAGCGGCTCCGGCGTCTCTCAACCTTTCCGGGAGAGCGGATGGACCGTCGTCGTCGACCAGCCGTTCGATGTCTATGACGCCGAAGGCAACGTCAACATCGGCTCGCTGACGATTGGCAAGGAGGGCGGCGACAACTTCCGCAACCGTGGCGACGTGATCGTGAAGTACGCGGACGTCGATCGCATCACGGTCGAGATGCGGAAGTTCACCCAGGTCGACAGCGAATCCTTGGCCGAAGCGGACTACGACAAGCTCTCGCTCTGGGCTTCCACCAGCGCGCTTCCACCACCGCCGTTCAACCTGGCCCCCGAGGACAACTGCATCGATCCCCAAAACCAAGCCCCTTGGCAAGACGGCTGTCAGATCGCGGTTTTCTACGACGGACAAACCCAGGTCGACCGCTCCGGGGCTGACCTTCGCATCACCTTGCCCCGAAAGTTCATCTTCGACCTCTTCGTCGTGACCGAGGACAACGACATCGACTCCGACTACCAAAACCGCGGGAACGTCTGCATCGAGAACCTCCCGGGTTCGGCCGACATCAGCCTCAGCAACGGCTCGGCGTACGTCATCCTCGACGAATCCATGGCGGAGATGCCCGAGTGTCCCGACGAGTTCCGCGTCCCCTGCGAGGACGCCGGCTGGGACCCAGACGGCTGCGCTTGCCTGGCGCAGGGCTACTCCTTCAGCCAGGTGAAGGTCACCTCCAACGACGGCCAGGCCGCGGACGCCGTTGTCGACATCCCCGGAACCGGCGACTTCTGGGTCGGGTACAACCTGCGCAACGACGGTCAGAACAACCCCGGCAACAACGATCCTGGCGCGCTGTGTGAGGCGGTCGTCCAGGACAGCGCCGGCACGGTTCGGCTCAGCGACAACACCGACCTGGTGCAGTCGCCCAACAGCAACCAGGGGTCGATCAACTACCCCGGCGAGCCCGCCACCGTCGGCGCTGGCTTCAGCATCCAGATGGTCTCCGACCAGTGCAGCGTCATCCTGGCCACCGAAAACCCCTCAGACTTCGCGGGTGTGGGCAACGGCCCCGAGCAGGAGTCCGAAGAGCGCGGCAACCTCACGGTTTGCTCGGGCTGCGTGCGCTCCATGGGTTGCGACGCCCTCATTCCGGGCGTGTAAACCTCAGCCCCCGGACGCAAAAGGGGTCGGCATCTGCCGGCCCTTTTCGTTGGTTGGCGGGCCGCCGGTGGGTCCGCGACTACTGCGGCTCGAGGACCGCCCGCAGGATCCAGTTCCCCGTCAGACCAAACTCGCTGGAGGGACTCCACGTCCCCGCCGAGAACAGCCAGTTGCGGTCGACGAGGAGCTCCTGACGCACATCGGTCGCGATTGCGGGGAAGCCGTCGTGCTCGGACAGACACATCGAGATCGCGAAGTTGCCCTCGTCCAGGACGATGTCGTCGATCGCGAGCAGGTCGAACTCCGCGCCGTTGAACCCCTCGTTGGACGCCGTGAACTCGGCGAGGGCGCTGCCGATCTGCGTTTGGGGTCGAAGTTCGTCATCCACGGACCACACGCCGACCTCGAATGCCTCTGACTCCCCTTCCACGTCACCGCTGATCAGCACCTGGAGTCCGCGCACTCGGAACGGATACAGGGATGCCTCGGCCACGAAGGTGGACGCCCAGCACTCACCCGCGGTGAAGCCGCCTTGCACCGACGTCTGGGCGCCGTCGCGCCACATGTCGTTTTGCAGCAAGACGAAGCCTTCGCCTCCGGTGCTGCTGCTCCCCGACCCCTCGGTGGTGCTCTCGGCGTCTCCACCTGTCGTCGACGTGTCGGTCGAACCGGTCGGACCGGTCGGACCGGTCGAACCTGGAGCGCCCGTGGACGAGGCCGTCTGCGTGCCGGATGGGCCGGGCCCACCGGTCGACATCGAACTCGTCGGGCCTTCGGAGGCGGCGGTGCTCCCGTCGCCGGACGTCGCGTCCGCGGAGCCACCGTCGCCTCCGCATCCGATGAGAAGGCCAACCGCCAGTACACACCCAGTGGGGAAGCGCCGCATGGGCACCACGGTACCCCGGCTCGAAGCGGTTGGGGATCCTCGGCACGACGGCACACTGGACTCGGGTCGAGCTCGGCGCCGCAGTCTCAGAGCCGGGCCTTTGAGTCCGGATCCCGAGGTGGAACGGGGGTTGCACCTCTTCCTCCCCATGATTTTCGTGCGTCCCAAAAACCTCGCCCTGTTCACCACCCTCGTGTCCGCCGCGGTCACGCTTGGCTGCGGTGCCGGAGACGAGCCCGACGCGGGAGCTGCACAAGCTGTGGCGACGGACGGCTTCACGGTCGCGGGGGACGACCCCGTGGACTATCAAGCCTGCGAGCGGATCTCCGAGGATGTCGAGTCCCTGCTCGCGTCTACAATGAGCTGCGGCCGGGACGAAATCTGCAGCACCGTCACCGCCGAGGAGATGCTGCCCGACGCCTGCCTGCCTTCGATCTCTTGTTACGTCGCGGTGGCCGACCCCGTGGAGTTGGACCCGATTCGAGACGAGTTGCGTGACCTGGATGATGAATACCGGGAGGACTGTGGCTTGTGCCCGACGGTGAAGTGCGTGCCGGAAGACCGGATCCGTTCTCAATGCGAGGCCGGCAGCTGCGATGTCGAATCGCTTCCCCGCGCCCGAACCGGGGTGCTCACGGCGCCGACAAACAACTGATCGGCACCCGTCGCAACGCAAGAGAGACGCAGCGTCCTACACTGCGTCTCTCTTTGCGTTGTCGGGCTTTGCGTTGTCGGGCCCGGTCTACGAGCGAGCCGATCTCGCTCAAGCGTGCTGGGAGCTCTGCTTTCGCGCACGCTCGAGGTCCTCCTTCTCGTCCTCGTCGGACATCGCCCGCTCGGCTTCCTTGGCGGCTTTGGGGACCTTGCCGTCCTCGACAAAAGCACGGGTTCGCTTCTGGTATTCGCGGCCCGCCTTCGGGTTTCCCTCGCCGTGGTTCTCGCCGCTGGCGTTGTCGGACTTGCTCTCTTGGTTCGATTCTTTTCCCATTCTTCACTAAGGTTGCAATCTGCGTTCCAAGAGCGCCCTTTCGCTCCTGGACTGCCACGGACGCGACTGCTGGCCTGAGAGCCCGTGGCGCACGCGAGTGACCGGGCGGGAGCGCGCGGCTGCGCGGCTCCGCTCGCTTCTGCGGCTCCGCTCGCTTCTGTGGGCCGCCGGGCAAAATATGGGTCGCTCAGAATCGGACCGTGCCCAGGGCTGCCTGAACACGGCCCGCCCTCCGACGCTTTCGCGCAACGCCCAGCATCACGCCGGAGGCGACCCATGCCAGCACCGCCGCGCCTGCGAGACCGGCTGCGACGAAGTTGAAGCGCGTCTGGCTGCGGCGCGAGGCGTCCAACGTGGCCGCGATGTCCGCAGGCAGGGGGCGCGGGGATGTGCCGTAGAGGTCGTACGCGAGCGAGAGTCTCCGCGTCCGGCTGCGCTCCCGCTGCGCAAAGCCAAAGCTGACGCCCGCGATCGAGGCCAGGGCGAAACCGCCGATCAGGGTGCCCCACCCCGCCTGACGAAGCATCGAGGGAGGAGGGTCGAGCAGCCTCGGTGGCTGTGGCCCCGTCGCGACCCCCTTGCTGTCAGCGCTCGGCGATGGAGGAGGCGGTGCATCCAGGTCCATGTCGAACACGCTGTCCACCTTGGCGTCCGAGCGGGGTTCGGGCGGTGGAGGCGGAGGTGCGTCCAGCCCCATGTCGAACACGCTGTGCACCTCGGCGGGCTCGGAGGCAGGGCCCTGCGCCGCAGGTTCAACGAGCGCGAGGCTGAGTACGCTTGAGATGATCTTGGCTGCCAGCATCGTCCGCGCTCTTAGAAGAAGTACGCCACCCGGAGCTGGGCGTAGTGGTCGTGCCTCAGCGACGACTCGAGCAGACCGGGTGCAGACACGTAGCCGCGCCCCTCGAGAAACAACCGCCAGTGATCGCCAAACCGGCGCGACGCTTCTGCGCGAATGAACGACGAACCGGTGAACACGTCCATCATTCCTCCGGCAAGAACCTCGGTGGCTCCGGTGTCGCTAAACCCGAGCCGCAGCCCCCCAAACACGTCGTTGTCGTAGAAGGTGATCGGCGCATCGGGCTTGCGGAAGTCCCAATAGACTTCAGAGATGAGGGTGAGATCGACGCCCTTGCCTCCGAGGTCGAAGAACCAGTACTCCGCTCCGCCCGACGCCGCGCCCGAGAGCCGTAGCGCGCTGGACCACCAGCGTGCGAGCGCCTCTCCCTTGGCGACGAAGCCGCCTCGGGTCCACTGGACATCGGTGGAGACCTGCTCGAGGAAGTCATAGCCGGGCAGCACCGCGCTCTCGGACACCTGGGCGAAGAACCGAGGCTCGCGGCTGGTGCCCGAGAAGCCGGAGATGCCCACGTCGAACCCACCCGCGGCAAACGACAGACGGGCGGCGAAGTTGGGATGCCACCGCCCCAGCGATGACTCGTACGCCGGCTGGTCGGTGTCGATGACCGCGGGAAACCGAAGCCGCCCCCGAGCGCCCGCGAATGTCCGCTCTCGAAAGTAGGGCAGGTAGAACCACGCGATCCCCCAGTTTTTCCCCGTGTAGCCCGCCTCCACGTAGGGCTGTCCGAGCTTTTCACTGCCATCGAGGTCTTCCACCAGGTCTTTTTGGTTGAGTACATCGACGATGCGGTGGTTCTCCATCACGCCCCAGTCGAACAAGCCAACCCCGGCTCCAAACTCAGCCCCGTCGCGGCGCAGTCGATAGTCGGCCTCGCGAAGGTCGTAGTGGGTGCGCTCGACATCATGCGGGTCGACGCGGATGAACGGACGCACCGTCCCGGTGTGCTCTTCGCTCTCCGACTGGGCGTAGAACTCGGGCTCCGCGGACAGGGAGATGCCGTTGCCCGAGCGCTGCGCGCCTTGCTGCGGCGGCTCGAAGAAGACGCGCCCGTCCGCTGCCGTCTTCCCCCGCACGTGCACGCACCCGGCCAAGAAGGCCAGGCAGAGCATGAGCCACCGTTTCATCGTTCGTCCTTGAGGAGACGCGCGGGGGTTAGCGGACCGACTCGAGGGCGGCCTTGGAGAAGTCTTGCTCGGTGTAGCCGTTGCCGAACCCGTAGTCGCTGAAGCTCAGCACCGTGCTCTTGCCCGACTGGTGGTTCTTCATCGCCCACACGTGCGAGCGCCAGAACTTGCCCTGGTACTGGCGATAGTCCCCGTAGGTCAGCGTCTTGAGCAGCGCGTCTTTGCGGTCGTAGAAGTCGATCTTGTGGACCCGGTACTCGGCGCTGTCCACCCAGACCACGCGCTTGCTGTAGCCGGACCGGTCGAACTTCGGCACGCTCTGCAGCTTGAAGCAGGTGAGCGAGCCGCAGGCTTCTTCGGCGAGCAGCGTCCAGCTGAACTTGTCGACCTCGGCGCCGGTGATGTCCTCGTAGGCGAACTCGCTGCCCATGAACGGGCCCGACGTGTTCTTGCTGGAGATCCGCCGGGTGCGCTTGAGCGCCGGGAGGTAGAGCCACTGGTCATCGCCATCGGCCTTGGGGTGCGAGAGCAACGCGGTGCCTTTGACGTCGCTGGGGCTGTCGAAAAGAACCAGCGAGTAGTCGCCGCCGTCTGTGCGCTCCAGCGAGCGCAAGCGAAGAGCCCGGCTCGACTGCTGCCCATGGGCGTTCTCAAGCTGCATGGTCACCGAAGAGGTCATGTCGCCGTAGCCCGTAGCGCGCTGGTCGAGCTCCGCGGCGATTTGGGCGCCACGGTCTTCGGCCGAGACCGCGGACGCCGAGGCTGTCAGGGCGAGCGTCGGCGCGACGAAGCTGCAGAGGGAAACAACAATTGCGAACGGGGCGAGGGAGCGTTTCATCGGGGAGTGGCTTTCTGTGTTTTGGGGTCGCGCTCGGCAAAGGAGAGCAACGCGGGGAGCAGGACAAGGTCGTGGAGCAGGGCGAATGCGACGACGAAGACGACCAAGAGGCCCAGGTCGCTGTTCATCTGAAAGCCCGACTGCGTGAGCACGCCGAACCCAAAGAACAGCACCAACGTCGTGGAGACCAGCGCCGGACCCACCGAAACCAACGTCGCGCGAATCGCCTCGGAGGGGGTCTTGCCCCCGCTGGTCCGGGCGAGGCGATACTTGGTGAGGAAGTGAATGGTGTCGTCGACGATGATGCCTAAGCACACCGTGCCCGCGATCGAAGCGACGATATTGATCTCCGAGAACAGCAGCGACCACAGCCCGTAGCCAAAAAGGATCGGCAGCAAGTTGGGGACAATGCTGAGCAGACCCAGCCGCCAGCTTCCCAGCGCGACCATCAAGCAGCCGGAGATGAGCAACAGCGAGGCGAGGTTGCCCACCATCATGCTCTTGGTGTTTTCCTGGCTGAGCGTGGTGAAGATGATCACCGGGCTGGTCGCGTGCGCATGCATCGGGGCCGGCGTGTTGGCCTGCAACCAACCCTGCGAGCGAGCCTTGAAGGCCAGCAGTTCTCGGCTCGAAAGATCTCGCAGCGTCACGCTCACGCGGGTGGACGAGCGCGCGACGTCGACACGGTCGTTGAGGTCCAGCCCGACCGGAAGCGACATCTCGTAGAGCATCAACTCTTGGCTCGCGGCCTCGCGCGTGGACGGCACCGCGTAGTGCTCGAGGTTCCCATCGTGGAGGTTCTGGTTGATGCGCTTGATGATGTCCGCGTAGCTGTAGACGTGTGTCACCTCGGGCTGCAGGCGCAGCCACTGCGTGAACGCATCGAGGCCCTCAAGGTACTCGGGCTCGTTGATCGCCGACTCACCTCCGGCCTGCACGGCATACTCGACCGTGTAGATTCCGGTGAGATTCTCCATCATGAACTCGGTGTCCGGCCTAAAGGTGATGGTGTCGTCGAAGTAGCGCAGAAACTGGTCGTTGCTCTCCAAGCGCGAGGCGGCGACGCCCAGACATACCGCCGTGACAGCTCCACCCAGGACCAGGCGCGTGCGGTGTCGCAGCACGAGGTCGGCGATCCGCTCCATCATGCGGCCCGACGTGGCGCGGACCGGTGGGACTCGCAGCGGTAGCAGAATCAGCAGCGCAGGGAGGACGGTGACGGAGTAGACAAAGGCAGCGGTGATGCCCGACACCGTCATGTTCGCGAGGTGCCAGTACGGCGGCGCTTCGGCAAAGTTGAGACATGCGAATCCGACGATGGTCGTAAGGCTGGTGAGCAAGACCGGACGGAAGTTGATCCGCAGCGCCTCCGCGACCGCGTCGGCCCGCGACGCTCCTGCCTGCAGCTCCTGCCGCGCACAAAGGAACAGGTGCACCCCGTCGGCCACCGCAAGCGTGAGCACGACCGTGGGTGCGGAAGCGGTGGGCGGCGTCAGGGGGTAGCCCATCCATCCCGCCATCCCCATCGTGACCGCCGAGCTCATCGCGACGATCAGCACGATGACTCCTGTGGCGACGAGGCTTCGCAGCAACACGGCGAGCGCGACGATCATCACCACGTACATCGCCGGGACGATCATCTTCATGTCTTCGATCGACGCCTCCATGAACGCGTCGTTCATCAGCGCCATGCCCGACACACGAACCTGGAGGCCCGGGTACTGCCCTTCGAACTCGGCGGCGAGCAAACGGGCCGCCTTCGCGGTCTGGGTCACCTCAACCGGGGACTCACGGGGCAAACGCAGGGTTACGTTGACCCCGGCCGCCGCTGCATCGGTCGCCAACAGCCCACCGACGAGCAGGGGCTCGGCCAGAGCGACGCTTCGGATCTCCGCGATGTCCTGCTCGCTCAGTGCCGCGGCCGGGTCGAAGACAAGGTCCTCGATGACGATGTCTTCGTCCTCGGCGTAGCTGTGCTGAAAGTTTGTAATCGAGTCCACCCGGGTCGCGTGCGGCAGCTTCCAGGCGCGCTCGGTGAGGTCCTGGAGCGCGCCCAGGGTCTCAGGCTCGAACACATCTCCCGACGAGGACTTGACCACAAAGACAACGTTGTCGGTCTTGGTGAAGACGCTCTCCAGCTCGTCAAACGCCAGCTTCTCGGGATCGTCATCGGAGAAGAAGACGCGGTAGTCGCTCGAGACGCTGACGTCGCGCAGGCCGACCGAGACGGCCAGGCATGTGGCGAGGCCAAACACGACCGTGAGCCACGGGTGACGGGAGATCCATACGCCCAAGGCGTGTCCGAAACGTTCGAGCGTCATGATTTGCCTCCTGAGTCGTCTTGGCTACACACGGTGACGCTCACGTTCTGCGAGCAACCCACGTCTGCGCAGTCGGTAAATCCGTCCCCGTCGTTGTCGATGTTGTCGCTGCAGCGCGCATCGTCGAGCTCCTCCGCGCCGGCGGGAGGCTCGGGTGGAACCGCGTCGCCGGGGGCAGCTGGAGGCGGGTCGTACGGGGGGTCGTCGATCACCGGGTCCAGCGCGTCCTCGATGCACTCGTCAAAACGGACCTCGGTGAGAGACTCACAGTCCTCGGCGTGCTCGACGACGCACTCGGCCACGAGCTGGCTCGGGCCGGCGCACTCCTGAACCTGCACAAAGCTGAGCGTGACCCCGCAGCCGTGAAGCAAGGTCCTCGCCTCGGCGCAGGCAGAGCCGTCGTCGGTGATCCGCGGCGCGGTGTTGCAGCCCGCCAAGGCAAGCAGGAGTACCCAGCGGTTCACAGGCCCATCTCCGCAAGGTCTTCGGCGACATTCGCGTAGAAGTAGGCGATGTCGAACCCGGTCCGTACGTTGACCTCGGGCAGGTCGTACTGTCCGAGCTGCTCCATGTGGTCCGCCGGCACGCACCCGCGAAAGCGCCCCCAGTGGGCCGAGGCGACGGGGCACAGCCCGTCGTTGGGCTGGACCACACTCGCGCCGTCACGATTGGCCTCGCCCACGATGTCGAAGGAAGGAATCAGAGGCAGCGCCATGAAGTCGTGCCGACCGTTCCAGTTCCAGATCTTGGGTCCGTCGGGTGCCGAACAGACCTCCAGCAGGCGCTGGTCGTAGTCCGGGTCGGGGGTGCCGAAGGGACGCGAGAATCCGGCGAACGACTGCATGTAGACGCCCGGGGCGTCGGAGACCTCGGCGTTGAATGCCGCGGCCGCTGAAGACGACAGCGCGGCGATGGCCTCGCGAAGATGAACGTCCTCCTCGAGCGCGTCCTCGGTGAACCAGTCGCCGAAGAATGTGGCGAGGGCATCGAGCGACTGGCTTCGATCGGCGTCGGGCAACAACCCAAGCGCGGCGTCCGCGACCGGGGTTCCAGCATGGGCGGTGGAGAACGTGGTGATCGATGCGACCGCGCCTGCGATCTCGTCGGCCGATGCGTCGACCTCCCAATGCAGCCCGCCGGGGCTCACCAGATATCGGCAGTCCAACCCGCCCAGGGAGTGACAGATGAGGTTCACCTTTTCGGCGCCCGTCTCCTCGCGGATCTCCTGGACCCGCTCCCAGAGCACGTGGGCGCGACGCTGCGGCGTTTCGTAGGGCGTATCGATCGCGAGGAAGACCTCGTGCCCGCCTCGTTCACGCATCACATCCACGATGCGGTCGCTGTAGCGAAACCCGGCCGAGACATCGATGCCGTTGACCAACACCACCGGGTAGCGGGTGGGCTGGAAGTCGGGTTCGGGATTGATGGGGTCGATACAGCCGTCGCCCAACACCCGGCAGTACGAGGCGCGGACGTCCCCGTCTATCGCAGCGGCTTCATTGAGAAGGTCGCAGGCCCCTCCATCGAGCGCGGCCTCAAGGTTCGCCAAGTCGGCGTCACTGATTCCATCGCAAACCAGCGGACCAAAGTCTTGACCGAAGCACGCAGCGATCTCGGCGTTGAGGTCGACGCAGCGTTGGCCGCCGTCACCAAGCTGCGAAACCTCGGCAAACGCCTCGCAGCCGGACAGAGCAACGATGAGCACGACAAGGCGTTTCACAGTCCCTCCAGGGCCAAGTTGGTCGCGAGGTCGAGATAGAAGTTGGTCGCTTCGAACCCGGTCCGGGGGTCGGGGCCGTAGTCACCGAGTCGACCGATGACGTCGTAGTGATCTGCGGCGACGCAGCCTTGGAACGTGCCCCACTGCGCGCTGTCGACGGACACCATGCCGTCCGCGGGGCTGACGAGCGCGGCGCCGAAGCGATCGAGGGTCCGTGTCGAGAACGGGGACGTTGCCCACAACAGCTCGGTCATCGTGTCGCGATACGCGGTCGGAGCCTCGAGGACGCCTCCCCCACACCAGGTCTGAACATCGCCCTTCGCCGGATAGAACGGTTGGCCTGCGGTGTAGCTGACGCCCGCCCAGGACTGGTAGTGCACGCTCGGGTGGTCGGTGACCTCCGCGTTGAACCCGACGAGCGCCTCGTTGCTCAGCCCTGCAAGCGCGTCTCGGACGGCATCTTCGGCTCGATAGCCCGTCAAGCCACCGGGGCCGACGAGGGTGGCCAGCAAGGTGCTCGTGCTGTCTGTCGTTGCCGAGAGGGCGGCGTTGGCCACGTCGGTGCCGCGGTGCGGTGTCGCGATCGTGGTGATCGATGCGACGCGCTGGGCGGCACGATCGACCGCGGCGAGGTCCTCGGAGAACAAGCCGCCCGGACTGACGAGGTACCGACAATCCAGGCCCCCCACCGCGTAACACACCAGGTTGAAGCGGTCGCCGGGCAGCTCCTCGAGCGCCTCGGCGAGCGCGGCGGTTCGAACCTCCCGAGGCGACCACGATGGCAGCGACACCGTATAGGCCGGCATGTCCAACACGTCTTCGATGCGCTCTGGAATGCGGGGATTCCACTCGAAGACCTCGCTCGAATCGATGCCGCCAACGAATACGAGCGGGTGCCGGGGACGAATCGGAGACTGACGCGTGCCCGGCGGTGCGGGACAGTCCCAACCGAACGCCTCGCAGGCTCGCGCATCGACCGTTTGCCCGTCGTCCGACCACAACCCCTCGCAGCCATGCTCGTCGAGTCGATCGAACAGCCCGAGCTGCTCCGCGGGCGTCAGTCGTTCGCAGGCGAGCGCGTCAGGCTTGAGGTCGCAGGTCAGCAGGCGCGCCGCGACGTCCTCACACGCGGGCGGCTCCTGCCCACAACCCGAAGCGACCAGTGCCGCGATGAGCACTACTCGAGCGGCCATGTTGCCTCGTCGAGGAGAATCTCGGCTGCCCGCTCGCTCATCATGAACGTGGGCAGCGCGATGAAGGTGCCGGGGATCTCAGGAAAGACCGAAGCGTCCACCACCCGGAGCCCGCGCGTTCCGATCACCCGAAACGAAGGGTCGACGACCGCGAGCGGATCGCCCGGTTGCCCCATCTTGTTGGTACACGACGCATGGTGGCCCCAAGCTTCGTCTCGGACCCACTGTGCGATCTCTTCTCGCGACTGCACGTGAGGTCCTGGCCACAGCTCCTCGAGATGCTGGTTCACCGACCGCGCCTGCATCCGGGCCTCGATGTCGCGAACGAACTCGACGCCGGAGACGACCGCCTGCAGGTCGGGGTCGTTCATAGGGTCGAGCTCGTCGAACGAGTTGAAGACGATCTGCGGCGACTCGAACGGGTCGGCGCTGCGCAAACGGACGTAGCCGTCGCGGTTCTTCGTGTGCGCCTTGAGGATGAGCCAGCTGAACCTGCGCGCGTCTTGTAGGGCGGCGGCCGAGTAGCCTGGAAAGTAGCCCCGAGCGTCGCTGGTGGTTGCAAACACCTGGAGATCGGACAACGGCGACGCCTCGGAGCTGCGTCGGAGAACCGTCGCCAGGAAGCCCGAGGTCTCGTACACACCCCCACCCTCGACCCACGCGTCGAGACACGGGTCGGAGTCCGTCTCCCCCAGAAGGTCGCAGTCTTCGATGATCGAGAACGGCTCGTCGAGTTCCGTGACGACGGCGACCTCGTAGCGGTCCTGCAAGTTGAGGCCAACCCCCGGGCTGTCCACCACCACAGGGATGTCGTGCTCGCGGAGGTGGTTGGCATCCCCAACCCCCGAGAGCATCAAGAGCTGCGGCGAGTTGAAGACCCCCGCGGAGAGGATCACCTCAACCTTGGCCTCGGCCTGCCGGGTTGATGTCGCCTGCCCTTGGGCGAGGCTTGCGTCGTAGACCCCGGTGCCCGTCACGTACTCGACCCCGACCGCTCGAGGCCGCGATGCGTTGGGGTCGTCCCAGAGCACGCGCGTCACGAACGAGCCCGTGCGGACGGTCAGCGGATGTCCAGCCTCGACCGTGTCGAGGATCAGCTCGCGGGTACCGTTGCGCGTTCCGTCCCGCGTCGCGAGCGGAAGTCGGAACAAGCCCGCGGTTTCATGGGTCGCAAGCGACGCGTTGAGGTCTTGCTGCAGGAGCGAGCCCAGCGCCGACGCGGTGCCGACGGCATCCCCGGGTTCGACCGAGCTTCCCAACGCCCCCTCCGCCGCAAACGCGTTGGCCGCTGCGAGAAGATAGTCGACGACCGACCGGTCCGACATCGCCAAGGAAGGGTCGGGCAACTCGATGCTCAACCACTGCCGGACCTTTTCGTAGGTGGGCTGCATCTTCGAAGCGCGGAACTCAGCGCTCCCCGTCAGCTCGGCCAGCCGATTCCAGTCCGAGGGTGGCGGGAGCACGGTGACCAGCGCATTGACTGCCGTCGAGCCGCCGAGTGCACTGCCCCGCGGGTACAGGATCCCCTCGTTGGTGTACTTGCTGTCGCGCTCGTCCAGGGAGCGATCGAAGTGGTGCTGCACCCAAAACCACCACGCCATCGCAGGGTCCTCGGTGGACAAAGCGTGCATGGCAGGCACTCGATAACGACCGTGCTCGCCCACGTCCTCACCCGCTTCGAGCAGCAGAACGTGGCAGCCGGCCTGGGCCAAGCGCGACGCGACCGGTCCTCCGCCCGCACCAGAACCGACGACGACGTAGTGAAACTCGTCCTCGCCCACAGGGGCCTGGCAGCGCAGCGGAATCGGAGACTCGTCCGGGTCCATGCCGATTCCGGCGCCATCCTCGCAGGCTGTCGTCAGAGTGAGCGCCGCGAAGACCGCCGAAATTGCAGCATTTTTGAGAAGCTCGCTCATCTCCCGACGTCGGCCCGGTGTACGTCTTTGTCGGTTGAGTGTCCGTGCGAGAGATGTGCACAGCGTGTTCGGTTAATGTGAACAGATATACGGCGGTGTAGGTGCTACTCGGACCTTCGATGGAGAGGCGCAAGGGCATGCACCGACGCACGCTGCTCGCGTGGCTGACCGCCAGCGGCATCATGCCCGCGTGCATCGCGGAGCCTTCCGCCGAGGCCCGTGAGCCCCAGCTTCCGGATCGCGAGGACGTCGAGTGGCCGGACGCGCCATCGGAACCTCTCGACGACGCCAACGATGCGTCGCTCGAGAACGTTGAGGCGCTGATGAACATCTTCATCCCGACCGAGCGCGACGCCAGCGGCGAGCTCGTGGCCGTCGGCGCCTTGGAAGCGGGCGCGATGCAGATGCTGGAGTTCTCGAGGTTCCTCCCCTCCGCTCGCGCCCTCGCCCTGATCCCCGAGACCGCCACACCGGGCTTCGAAGACCTCGAGACCTTCGATGCCGCGCTGCGCGGGCTGCTCAGCGCCGACCTCGATGCGCTCGCGTTTGGGCAACATCCTCTGACCCCGTTTCGCAACCTGGCGCGGCACGAACAAGAGGCCGTCGTCCAAGACGCGATGCAGGACCCCCTCACGCGCCCGCTGCTGGTCTTTGCGCGGGCTGCCGCGTTCATCGCCTTCTTGGGCGCAACCCACAACGACCTGGGCCTCATCTACGCCGGGTTCCCGCCGTTCGAGGACTTCGAGGCCGGCGTCGCCAACCGCGGGTATCCGCGCACGTCGGACGGGCGGCTCGTGGACGTGGACACCGAGGACCTCGCCGCGCTCGCAGCCCGCGGCGAGCTCGAAGACTACACATACAACCTCGAGCCGCCGCCCACCGCGGGGGACGAGCTCAGCGACGTGCTCGACGAGAACGGAGACCTCCTGTGAAGTCCCACTACGATGTGCTGATCGTCGGGTCCGGGTTTGGAGGCGCCGTCATGGCTGCCCGGCTTGGCGCCCACCTCAACCCGACCCAACACACGATCGCGGTCTTCGACAAGGGCGGCGATCCGACCGGACGATTCGATTCGGCATCGACAGCCGACGATGCGGTGCACGAGGACGGCAACCGATTCCGACACACGCTCGACCCCAGCTACCTCGCAGAGATCGGAGAAGTGTTCACCGACCTGGAGGGCGCCTATCGGGCCGGCCACGCGAGCATGAACGTGGTCGCCGGCAAGGGACTGGGCGGTGGGTCGCTGTTGTACGACGGCGTCAGTCTGCGGACCCCCGCTGCGGTCTTCGACCGGACCCGCGACGGCCGACGACTTTGGCCCTCCGCGTACACCCGCGAGTCTCTCAACGCGGACTACGCGACCGTCGAGGCCCGCTTGCGGGTGCATCGCATGGCGTGGACAGACGCACAGACGCCGCATTGGCAACTCACCACCAAACGTGACTACGTCTTTGCCGAAGGCTGCCAGCGGATCGGTGCCACCGCCGTAGGACTCAAGCTGGCCGACCACGACGACGCCAACGAAGGCTGGTGGAACCAGGGACAGCGCTTCATGGGGCGCCAGGACCTCACCAAGAACTACCTCGAAGACGCGCGCGTGGCAGGCGTCGAGTTCGAGACGCGCTGCGAGGTCACCGAGCTCCTGCCCAGCGAAGACGGCTACGTGATCCGCGGCGTCGACCGTCGCAACGGCGTCCGCGAGTTTGAGGTCACCGCAACCGTGCTCGTCGTCGCAGCCGGGTGCATCGCGTCCGCTGGCCTTTTGCTGCGCTCCTACGAGAACTTCGTCGGCGCCCGCGCGCTCGACCCCGCAGGGGAAGCGGACCCGGTGGTCTTGGGTCGGCGGCTCTCGGGCAACGGCGACTATGGCGTGATGGGCATGCTCGGCCGGGACTACGAACGACCCGTGCACGGGCAGCGCGGAAAGCCGATGTCGAGCTTCTGCCCCTCGTTTTGGCGCGAGCATCAGTTCGTGCTCATCCCCTTCTATGCCGCGCCGATGTACCCAGCACTCGGCCAGATCACCAGCCTCCTTCCCGCCGCCGATCCCCAAGCGACCGGGCGAGGTTCCACGACCGTCGCGCGCGCAGCAGACGGGCGCCCGCTGCCCGAGTGGGGCCAGGGCTACAAGGAGCGTCTCAAGCTGTTCAGCACCAAGATGCTGACAATGGGCTGTCTGGGACTCGACGACAGCGAAGGCCTCGTGGAGCTCGACGCCGCAGACCGAATCTGCGTGAAGTGGCGCGAAACCAGTGCCGAGACCGAAGCTCGCTGGAGCGCGGCCGTCGACGCGATGCGCCGCATCTACGAGTCGTTGGGTGGCGAGATGTTTGCGGACGGATACCGCACCGACGGCACCGTCAACTCGTCGCACCCCCTGGGCGCGTGCCCCATGGCGGAGGATGCAGCGCACGGCATCGTCGATCCGGGCGGGGAGTGCTTCGGCAACGACAACCTCTTCGTCATGGATGGCAGCGTGCTGCCGGGCGCTCTGGGCGTGAACCCTTCGTTGAGCATCGCCGCGGTGGCGGAACGCTGCGCTCGGCGCTTGATCACCGGAGCGCAAACCAAGCCGCTGCTCGAGCGGCTTTCGTGAGGCAAACCGGGGCGCAACGCGGACGGCCGGCGGGAGAGCTTGGCGTGTGAGCTCAGGAGACGATCTGAATCTCGAGCTGGTGCCCGTACCGCTCACCGCCGCGGTTGCGGGTGAGCGCAACGCTGAGATGAGACGATGAGCGCAGTCGAGACGCCATCATGAGCGCAGCGTCCATGGTCTCGAGTGCGCGGCCGTTGATCTCGGTGACCACATCGCCGGACCGCAGTCCCAGGAGCTGCGGCAACGTGCCGCGACGGACCCGGCTGAGTCGAAACCCTCGCAGCCCCTCACTCGAATAGGGCAGCGCGCGGGCCTGGCTGGTCAGCAGCGCCGGGTTGCGGGTCAGCGTCTCGATGAACTCGCGCTCGATCGTGCACTGCCACCCGTCGCAGTCCACGGCATCCTCCGCACCCTCGATCTCCCACGCGCGTCGTCGCGACGAGGTCGAGCGGGTCGTCTTGGCCTTGGGCTCGCGCGGGAGCTTGGGCTTGCTGGGCTCCGCACCGATCTCCAGCAGCTCGAGCGATCCTTCGTGGTCGAGCAGCACCACGCCCTGGTCTACCCGCGCCAGCCGCACGCCTGGCATCACCACGTCCCCCACGGCGAACGCGCCCGTCCAGCCGGATGCGGCCAGCGTCGCCAGCGAAGGCGCGGGCGGCTCGGACTCCATCGTGGCGAGCAGCTGCAGCGGCAGCGCGCTCGCCACGGGACCCTGCTCGGCGGTCGAGGGCTCCCCCGCGGGAGCGTCCGGCTCGACGCAGTCTGGGCAGAAGGGGTTGTGCTCGAACTCGAGCGGAGCCTGCATGGGGACCGCGGTGCGCGGCCGCGTGCGTGAGGATGCCGGAGAAGACTGCCCAACCCAGGGCGTCGGTTCGAGCGCGTCTACGTCGTCCAAGTCGGATACGGCGGACACGTCGGACACGACCGCCACGCTGGCCCAGCTCACACAAGCACTGGCGGCGAGATAGAGCGCAGCCGCGCCCCCAGCTTACCGAAGTGCGTTCAAGGTGGCGCGGGCTCGGTGGGTCGTGTTGCCGTTCAGTCGTGAGATGGCTGAGCTCTCCTCCACCCCAGCTCCGGGGCGCTCGTGCTCGCGCGGGCCGCAGGGCCCGCCAGTCGTCCACGGGGCCTAGCACGCCCCACGCCGGCTTCAAGGCCTGTTCGAAAAGTCTCTACTTCGAGACGGGCGCGTCGCAGACGTTCGGACCGAACGCGCGGAACGACATGCGGGCGCTGTCGCCGGAGTCCGCCATTGGCGGTGCACCACACGGCCTCTGCGCGTGAATTGGCGATCGGCTGGTCGTGGTCGCCGCGGCAGAGTTCACCCGCCGCACTGCTAGCCAGCGGGGGGCTCAAAGCAGTCGATGGTGGTGACGATGCGGAAGTTGGACTCCGTGGTGTGGCGTTCGGCATGGAAGATGTCCATCGGGTAGGTCTGACCGACGGTAAGGCCGAGGTCGTCCATGACGGCGGTGCCTTCGAGCACGGAGTGGAGGCCGCCGAGATCGAGCGCGAGTTCTCCGTTCACAAACATCCACACGTCGTCGTCTCCGCGGAACGTGAAGACCTCTCCACCGTGGTAGGTGAAGCTGGTGTGGACCTCGGTCGTGAAGTGGTAGTTGTGCGGGTTGTCTTCGTTGCCAAAGCCCATCCCATCGAGTGGGAAGAAGGCGTTGCTGTCGAAGACGAACTCGCCGTTGCCCATCTCGGTCAGCGGTAGAGCGATCGGAAACGCCATGTTGATTCCCGCGACGTCGTGGTACCAGTCCGAGAAACTCGCGGCGCTCGTGATCATCGGTGTGCCCGCGTATGTCGGGTCAAACTGCGGGGTGTTGTCGCCTCCGATCATCGGCTGCACGAGTCCGACGTACGCTTGATTTCCGCCGTAGGCCTCGAAGTCGGGGTGGGAAATTTGAAAGTCGCGGATCGTCGCGGTCAGCCCGACACAGTCTTCCCCGGCGGGCACGTCCGCGGGCGGTGGGAGATCGAACTTCGGACCGTCGCCGTTCCCCGAGCTCGCGCCATCGGTGTCGCCGCCGCTCTCGACCGGGCCTGGACCTCCCGTCGTTGCGTCCGCCCCGTCACCGCTGCCACCGCCCGGACCTTCGTCGGTGCCGAGCGACAGGATGCCGCCCGTTTCCTCGGCCGGACCTTCCGCGTCCGCGCCTCCACAGGCTGTGAAGCACGCGACAGCGAACCACAGCTCGAATGAACGAAAGCTTCTCCCCACGCGCACGGCCGTCCGACACCGAGCCTGCGTCCGATTTCCGAGATGCCCCCCAAAACGGGTGGATCTCCGCATCCGGGGCCCGGGGATTCCGGGGTGGTACTCGCAACCACGTTCCGTTCCGTCGTGGGCTCAACGGTGCCGACGCACGAACCGCGGCGGATCGAACTCCCGTGTCTGTCCTGGAAGGAAACAACTGTTCGCCCGCGGACCTACCGATGACGGCAACAAGAACCCCTGTCATCAGCGAGGGGGTCACCACGAAGGAGAGAGCGAGATGAAGAAGTTCGCCGTCACGCTCACCTTCCTGATCGCCAGTGCGTCCGCCGCTGCTCTCGCCGTGCTTCCGGGTGCCGCCGACGCGTCCCCGAGTGGTACGAGCTCCGCGCAACCGGCGTCCATGCAAGCAGGCCTTTGCGGCATGACCCAGACGAAGGTTCTGGGGATCCGTGACCACTACGACCTCGACCTGGATCTCTCTGTCGTCGCCGACGCTCTGCAGACCCCGTTCAATTGCAGCGCACACGGTGACCTGTGCGACCTGCTCAATCCCGTCGACGCGCGGAACTACGTCTGCGGGGTGTGGAATGCGCTCGACCAACGACGGCCGATGGCGGACATCATCCAAACCTCCCACGAGGCGCTTGTGGAGGGGGACAAATGCACCCCCGACGCAGCTGCCTGTGCGGACGCCTGCTTTGCGACCGGCGTTTCGAGCTGTAACGGCCTCTACTACCTCGGCTCCTGCCAATCCTTCGCCCTGTGCAATGGCGGATGGGTTGGGGACATTCGCGGCCTGGGTGAGGTTCTCACATCGGGGTAGTCGCTGCCGCCCGCGCCCGTGATGCCGCGACGGCGTCACGCGGAGGCGCCAACCGACACGCATCCTGGGCTCTCGAGCGCGGCGAGTCGAATCGACGATGGCATCGCGGACGATCTCTTCGCGCTGGTCGGCGCCGTGCATGCAGAACACACGGAGTTCCGTCGGGCAGCCGAAGCGCCCGAAGCCGAGGGACCAAGGCACCCAGCGTGACGCTGAAGTTGTCCGAGGTCATCTGGGCGTACCGGGCCGCGAAGCGGTTGGGCCTCTTGAAGTACACCCGAGCGGAGCCGAAACCATCGGCCTGCTACGATGCAGCCATGCGACAGTGGCTTGTGATGATGGTGGTGGTCGCGGGGGCTCTTGGATGTCCCGCGGACGGCGACGGAGACAGCGCGAGCGGAGCGGATGGAAGTGGCGGGACCGACGGAACGATGCCTGGGACCTGTGAGGAGCTGGTCGGCCAGGAGGGTGAAGCCGTCACCCTGCGGGTGCGCAACGTCGGAGCCCTCCCTGTGTTTTTGGTGGGCGCCGGCTGTGGTCCTGCGGTGAGCGTGTATGGGCCCGACGAGCCCGACCGACCGACGCAATGGAGCTTCCCTTCGTGCGACCTGCCGGAATGTGGCGATGCGAATGGGTGCGGTGTGACCTGTGCCGACTGCATCGGTGGCTTCATTCGCGTCGATGCGGGAGCCGACTACGACGTGCCGTGGGCGGGGACCGTCTGGGTGGACGCGGAGGTGCCTGCCAGCTGCGGCCCGCAGTGGTGCGGTCCCAGCTGCCATCGGGAAGTCGTCGCTCCGCCCGGGACCTACTCGTTGCGAGTCCAGGTCGCGGACGCCTGCCCGCTCGCCGACGCAGACGCCTGCGCTTGCCCCGATGGCGAGCAGACGTGTTTCGTGGCCGACTACGAGGGCGGCGCCACGGAGTCCGCCCCGGCCGAAGTTGGTTTCACCCCCGAGCAGAGCACCGTGCTTCTCGAAGTGGGCGCCTGAGACGACCGCCCTGCTCCAACGCAGCCGGGCAGGACCTCACGCCTACGTTCTCGGCGTGGGGCGTGCCCTCGTGACCCCGACGCTTCGTGGGGTCACGCACGGCCGACCGCCGCAACGGCGCGCGCAAGCGTTCGTCTCTGATGCGTGCGCATCTCTGCATCGCCCTGTATCCTAGCGTTTGTCGCCCTCCTGGGCTGCTCCGATGACGTTGGACCCAGCTCCTCCGACGACGGCCTCCCAGCGGCCACGGACGAGCCGACCTCGGGGGACTCGGGCGCTGAAGGCACGGGAGGCTCCAGTGCCACCGCCGTCGACACCACGACGGCTTCGACCCCCGCGACGGGGTCGAGCGAGACGGGGTCGAGCGAGACGGGGGCAGATACGGGCGCGCCAGTCTTCATCCTCAACGGGAGCTTCGAGGTGCCCGACCTCGAGCCTGACTGCTACCACAACCTGACCAACGACGAAGTCGAAGCACTGATCCCGGACGTCTTCGGCTTGGGCTCCGCGAACCAGGTCGATCTCTACGCCGATTGCTTCGTGGAGACCGCCGACGGGTTCTTTCACGTTGGCCTCGGAGCCGACGGAGATGACGGGGACGCGCTCGCGCTCGCGCTCTCGGGCCCACTCAAGGGACCCTATCGGATTCACTTCCTCGCCCAGTACGGCGAGACCGGAGCCGCGGTGTCGACGGATGTGTCCGTGGGGCTGTCGAGCGAGGTCGAGTCCGGCGTCGAGGTCGGGCGCACCGGCCCGCTGACGGAGGCCCGAACCGAGTACACGGTCGATGTCGTCGGCCAGGGCGAAACGTTCATCACGCTCGCGGTCGTTCCGGACGGAGACCTCGGCTGGGCGATGATCGACGCGGTCCAGCTCGAAGCGCTCTGACTCCTCACGCATGCGCATGCGTCATCACTGCCTCTCGCGCCGCGCTCACGGTGAGAGACGACGGCCTCGTGCGGCGCTCGGAAAGTCCGATGGACGACCTCAATCGGCAATCGGGGTTCGCCTGCAGTCGCCCGAACTCCACGCGATGGTTGGCCCGGCGTCGACGACCTCGAAGTCGGACCACTGCAACCCCTTGAGGTCGTGGGGTCCCAGACCGACGTCCTCCCAGGTCGCGGTCATGAAGTCGTCATCGGCGGCCGTGAACGTGATGTTGCCGCCGTCGGCCAGGAACATGCCGTAGGTCTGCAGCGCGTCGGCGACGACTCGAGCGGCGGGATTGAGGCCGGAGAGGTCGGCGTCAGGGCGGAGGCGGAGTCGAGCCGAGTACGGCGGTGCGTCGCCGGGACCTGCGGTGGCGCCGGTGGAGTGGGTGCCGGGGCGGACGTACTCGTCGGCGCGAATGTTGTCGTTGGGGAGAATGAAGCGAAGTGCGTGACGGATCTCGCCAGCTGCGACTTCATCGGCCGTAAACACGAGCGGAGCGATCGGAAGGCCTGCAGCGTCGGCGCTGGTGCAGAAGTCCCCCCGCAGCGTCTCGTCGTAGGCGCGGTCGAGCTCCCAGATGGCAAGGCACCCGCCATCGAACCCGCCGGGCCCGGCGTAGTTGGCCCGCCATTGTTCGTAGAGCCGACAGTTGTCGCGGTCGATCACGATGAGATGGCAGTCACCGTCGTTGTCGCACGTGTACCCGGACTCACCTTCGATGTGCCCCCCATCGGGCACCGGAATCGGCGCGGGGTCGCAGTCGCCTTCGAAATAGTCGTCGTTGGGCGTGAACGGCTGACGTACCGTATCTGCGTCCGCCTCCAGCAGCGTGAGCGAGAAGTCGATCTGGAAGCGTGCGTCGCTCTGGACGTTGGCCTGGAGGTAGGCGATCACCGCGTCGGTGTCCGCCGCGGTGGCAGCTCCGTCAACCCGGGTGTTCCACGCCATCTCGGGCCGGAGCAGCTGGCCTTCAGCGTTCTCACAGCTGCCGACCGGAGGCTCTCCAGTGCTGACGTCGTCGATGCCAGAGCTGGTGGGCATCGTCGACGCGCTCGTCGCCGTCCCGGTGTTGGCCGCGGTCGTCCCCGCCGAGTCGCTGCCGTCCCCCGACGAACCGCTTGGCGCTGCAGTCGTCGTGGGTCCCGAAGAGGCCGAGGGTGTGCCTCCTGTGCCTGCATCATCTCCACAGCCCAAGACCGGGGCCCACAGCAACACCACCACCCCGCGAAGTCGAACCGTCGAGCGCATGCTCTCAAGGTACCAAGCAGCAGGGGTCTTTGGACGTCTTCGTCTACGAAACCGCGATAACTCGTCGGCGTGAAATCGGAACCTGGTTTCCGATTGGGTGGGACTGCGTTTCTAGTGAGATGGTCGAGATGGCCGCCAGCGGGCCATCGGCGAACGTTCGCCCCCCCAGCCGCCGCTGGGAGGGGCCCTCCGCCACCGAGGCCCGCCACGCCGAGGCAGTTCAGTTCAGTGTCGGCTTGTCCGGCCCCGTCGCTGCATTCAGTTCTTGCTGTGCCGAGGTCCAGCCCGTCGAGGTTGGATTGTTGTCGAGACGAACGGTGACCCTGCCCGCCCGAGCGTGACCGCTGATCGGTGCTTCGGGTGCTGCGATCGCGAAGCCGCCGTTTGGCGAATCGCCATGGACCGTAACGACGCTCTTGCCGAATCGCATGCCCGGGACCCCCGAGCTCGGGGACCACACCGCCACGGTGTTGTTGATACCCGACGTGTTAAACGGTCTCCACATGTAGACCTTGCCGGTCTCGACGCCATTAGTGTCCGTTCGCGGCATGCCGATCGCAAAGTGCGTGAAGCGACGGTCGATGATCCCGAGATCTCCGCCCTGAAACACCGCGAGCGACAGCCCGAATTTATCGTTCCCGACCGCACCGCTGGGCTGATGGGACGCGACGAATGTCTTGTTCCCAGCCTGATCAAATTTGTCGAGATACACCTTACCCGACGCAACACCGGAGGATTCGAACCCTGGCGTACCGACCAGCAGATAGAACTCCATTTGCCCACCGGAGATCTGCGACATCGCACGGAAGCCCGCGATTGCCTTGCCATAGCGCGCGCCGCTTTGCGAATGGGTGACACGACGCTTGAGCGTTGGGATGATGGTCGTTCCCACTGCCGTTCGCGAGCAACCGTACGTGTAGATCGCTCCAGCATCGTCTCCGTATCCGGGCGCTCCCGCCACGAAAGTGTCGTACTGATCGTTTCCAGCGTTCGGATCGTGGTCGCAGTAGAACGGGAGTGTGGTCACCGACGCTCCGAACTCGTTGGATGTGCCGGAGAAGGGCGGTGCGAAGTCGGGGTTCCACGTGACTCTGCTCTCGGCTTCGTCGGCGGCCGGGAGGTGGACGACCGCGCCGCCAGATCGCTGAACGAGGAGCAGCGATCCCGATTGGTAGACCTGTTGTGCGGATGGGGCACCGATAATCAAGTCTTGGTGATTCAGCGACGTGATGTTGCCGGCAGCAAGTGATGCGCCGAAGCCGTGAGCGCGGCCGCCTTGGAGCCCCACGTCACTCGCGAGGATACGATTGATGCTCACGATCCGCTTGTTTCCCCACGGCGCAGTGTCGCCCGTGGCCTCGTTCACCGTCACGACATGCACCTGCCCATCCCCGCCGTTGAAGCTCGGGTCCCCGACTGCAAGTTCGGGAATTCCATCCCCGTCAAAGTCGCCCGCAACGGCCGAGAGCTGCACATTCGGGTCGGGGGTAAACGACAGCATATGCTTGAACCACGGCTCATACAGTCGACCTGCGCGACCTTCGCTTTCGTCGAGTTCGACCCCCTTGTAAAAATTCAGCCCGATCAACGCAGTCGTCGTCAGCACTTCTCGTGAGACGACCACCAGATCCTCAATGCCGTCGTCGTCGAAATCCGCCGCGGCGAGGGCGTTGCCGTAGAAGTCATCATCATCTGCGACACCCAGAGGCCTGCCATAGACTCGGTATAGACTGTTGATATCGTGTCTGCTGAGAGGCTGCTCCTCCCCCCTCCACAGTGGGTCCTCGAAGGTGCCGTTGGTGCTGCTTACGCAGCCTCCTGCCCCGGTGTAGCCGGAGTTCGTGATCGACTCGAAATCAAACGGGCTGAGCATCGCGTGATCATCGGGCCAGTAAAGCGAACCCAACTTTGCATAGTTGAACGGATCGACGTTGGTACAGATCGATACGTGATCGTCCCGGTCTGGACGCTGGAACTCATGCGCAAACCCCATAGCGTGGAACATCTCATGCAGCACCGTAGGCTGATTTCGGCACGAGGGCCCAAGCGCGATGGTCGGGCTGCTGCGGTTCTGCTCCCAGTAGCCATAGGTAACGCCGCAGTACGAACTCGCGGCGCGGAAGCGCAGCCGACGCGCGCCCCCGCTGTTCGGGAACGCGGTGACGTCGATGGGCGTGTGTGCCTCAAGGTAGTTCATTGCGCCGTCGATGGCACTATCCTGAGCCACAGTGAACGCACTGTCCTTGAAGTACGGGATGTCGCCGCTGGGGAACCAAACCTCGCGGAAGGCCCCCCCCTCCATCGTGTTGTCGCTCGTGAGTTTTGGCGCGTCGTCGGTCTGGGGCTCGCCCTCGCTTGGTCGCGACGCTGGGTCCTCCGTTTCCTCGACCTCTCCGCCGACGACCGCGGTCCCGTCACAGGTCTCGACGACCGCGTCACACTCGACCGGCTCGTTGGCCTCTGGATCGAGCTCGTCGACGCAGGCTGGAAGGATCAGAAAGAGTGCTGAGATTGATATTCTGGATCTGAAGTGCATTGGGCCTTCTCAAGGGAGAAGAGTCCCAACGCGGTCGTTCAGATCACACGATGCTGCAGGAGCGCGCGGTGGGCACGCTGAGGCCCTCCGAGCGCGAACGCCGACCTACGCGTCGTAGATCATCTTTCGAACCATGCCGCCGTCCACCACGAAGTTCTGTCCGGTGATGAACGATGCTTCCGGCGACATCAGGTACGCTGCCAATGAGGCGATGTCCTCCGGGCGGCCGACCCGGCCCACGGGATGCTGCCGATGGTCGGCGTCGGACAGCTCTGGCACGTCCGATGCGTCTCCTTGATGATCTCGGGTGTCGATCCAGCCTGGGCTGATGCAGTTGACCCGAATGTCCGGCCCCAGGCTGATCGCCAGCGCGTGGGTCAAGGCCACCAGACCACCCTTGGTCGCCGCGTAGGCCTCAGTGTCCGGCTCCGACTGCAGCGCACGTGTGGAGGCGATGTTGAGGACCACGCCGTGGGTCTGCCGCAAGTGGGGAACACAGCGCCTGGTGACCAGGAACGGACCCGTGAGGTTCACATCGAGTCGTCGCTGCCACTGCTTCAGGCTCAGGCGCTCCACCGGCCCGGTTTCGGGATCCGCCAGCCCGGCGTTGTTGACAACCGCGTCGAGCCGCCCGCCCCACCGCACGGCATCATCGACCACGCGCTCGACATCGGACTCGCTGGAGACGTCTCCTTGCACGAAGTGAAGCTCCGCGCCCGCACGCTCCGCCAGCGCTTCGCCGACGGATCGATCCACGTCGCAGAAGACCACCCTCCAGCCCTTGCCCGCGAGATGGAGCACCACGCCCCGCCCGATGCCCTTGGCGCCGCCGGTCACCAACACCACCCGCCTCGAGGGGCTCGGGTCACTCGTTCCTTCGTGTTGCACGCGACGCCGACGATACATCGCTCGTCACCCTGGGTCGCTGGCGTCGCGAGCTCTCCGCGCCCGAGGATGGTCGTGGTTTGGGAAGAGAGCGAAGAGGGCGGCCAACCACGGGTCGGGCGAGACTTGCGCAACAAGCGTCCGATGAAGGTCGACGGTCCGTCCTGCCGCGGATTCCGTCTAGACGTTGACGTCGCCCTCCCGTGGCACAGACCCCTGCCATGCCCGCGGTCCTCGCCCTGCTCAATCCCGGTTCCGGGTCCGCTGACCCTGCCACGCTCGAAGGCGAGCTCCGCGAGCGCATCGACGACATCGAGGTGCTGCTGCTGCCTGAGGGCGCCGACCTGGTCCGGTTCATCGCCGAGAGCGTCGCCGAGCACCGCCCCGAGGTCCTCGTCGCCAGTGGCGGGGATGGGACGGTCTCTGCCGCCGCGACCGCGCTGCGCGGCAGCAGCCTCCCGCTCGCGGCGCTCCCCTCGGGGACCGCGAACCTGTTCGCCCTCGAGCTCGCCACACCCTCGAACGTCGGCGAGCTCGTCGAGGCGATCGCCCGCGGCCACGTCCGCCGCTGCGACGCGGGCGAAATGGAAGGCCAGCGCATGCTGTGCCGCATGGGCGTCGGCGCCTTCGGAGAGGTCGGACCCAACACCAACCCCACAGCCAAGCGCCTGCTCGGCCCGCTTTCGTACGCCTGGAGCGCCCTCCCCTTCGTCGTCGACACGCCCTGCTCCCGCTTCACGCTCGATCTCGACGGGACCACGGTGGAGGTCGAAGGCTCCAGCGTCATCGTCACCAACGTGGGTGCGATCGGCTACGGCGACCTGCGCTGGGGCCCCGACGTCCTCCCCGACGACGGCGCCCTCGATGTGTTCGTGGTCCACAGCAAGCGCCTTGGCGAGAACCTCGACGTGCTGTGGAACGCCATGGGCGGCAACGCCTCGTCCTCGGCGCAGATCTCCCACGCCCGGGTGAAGCACCGCGTCACCATCCGACCGTCCTGCGACGCCTCAGCGGTGTTCGACGGAGAGTCGATGCGACGCCCCGAGTACAGCCTCCAGGTGCGACCGGGCGACCTGAACATCGTCACCGCCGCACCGAGGTTGTGAGCTGTGCGCAGTCGCTTCGGGTCGTGGAGCGTGCACGCGGTGAAGGTACGAAGCATCGCCTGCCAGGGCGGTCACTGCTGCTATCGTCGCAACGATCATGGCGAACTCTCGACGCGGCACCGCAGTACTCTGTCTCACCCTGTTCGGGTGCGGCCCCGCTGTCGCGACGAGCGGGGATGGTGAAACCGGCGACGCTTCGGATTCCTCGGGCACCACGACGGCGGGCTCGACAACCTCCGTCCCTCCCACGACCGCGCCTTCGACCAGTCCCAGCGCGACCAGCCCCGATCCCTCCACGGTGACGGGGCGGCCGGAGCCGATCACGACCGGTCCCTCCGACGACAGCAGCACCGGCCCGGTCCCGCCGGTCCCCAACGACATCCCCGTGTCCATCCTGACGTGCTCGGTCTGGGACGACACGTGCCCCGATGGGCAAACGTGCGTCGCGTGGAGCAATGACAACAGCGGGGTGTGGAACGACGCCCGCTGCAGCCCGGTGGGCCCAGACCAAAGTGGAGAGCCGTGCACCGTCGAAGGCAACGCGACCTCGGGCATCGACAGCTGCGCCGAGGACTTGATGTGCTTTGGCGTGGACCCCGAGACCAACACGGGTCACTGCGTGGCGCGGTGTCGCGGCAGCGAGAATGCGCCCTGGTGCGACGACCCGACGACGTTTTGCGCGCGGGGCAATGAAGGCTCGATCAACCTGTGCCTACCGACGTGCGATCCGCTGTCGCAAGACTGCCCCGAGGGCGAAGCTTGCTACGACGTCGACGGCTCGGGGTGCATGCGGCCCGGCACCCCATTGGTCAGTCAACCCGATCAGCTGATCCCCGCATTCTGCCCACCGGGCTCCACCGCGATCCTGCCCGAGCTGGACGCGAGCTGCGAGGACGACACGCTGTGCTGCGCGACGTGGTGCGACCTCTCGATCGCGAACAGCTGCGGCCCCGGTGCGTCGTGCGAGCCTTGGTTGGAGGAGGGCATCGTCTTCGGGTACGCGGATGTCGGGCTCTGCGTTGTGGTCCCGTAGGACACGCCCCTATCTTGCGCGTTGGCAACGCGCACGAGTTCGGTCTTGCGAAAGGCACGAGACGCGCTTCCCACGAATCAACCCACGTCGTGACCGCCAACGCCTCGCCGAGCAGGGGGTCCGAACTGCAGGTCGGAGGGAGTCGAGTCGAGGCCCATGCGTCCGGCATCGACATACTGATCTAGCATGCGTGGCGATCCGCCGCTGGCCATGGGCCGCTCACGCGCATCGATTTGGCCGTGCGCGACGGGTCGGAGGTTCGCGAAGTGGACCTTCGGCAATTCGCCGGTCCTGCAGCCCGACGCCAACGGCGTCCACCAGGTGGTCCTCGCGGCCACCGAGGTCGAGGTCTGCCGAGCCTGGCTGGGCTTCCCAGTCCAGGAGCACCTCGAACAGGAAGTCCTCGGGCGCCCCCTCGATCAGCGCCTTCATCCCCGCCTCCGAGGCCACCGGGAACGCCTCCTGCGGCGGCTTCCGGTTCGCGTACAAGACCCGCACCAGCACGCTCTGACACCCCGCCGCCCGGCCCCCTTCGACTTCGGTGTCGGTGACGTACTGGTAGACCACGGTGTTGCCCAGAGGATCGATCTGGGCTGAGAGGTTCCAGCGAAACACGCGGGTCTCGTCGTCGGGGTCGGCCACACGCGAGGCAGCGTCGAAGCCGAAGATCGAAACTACGTTGCTTCCACTGGTCACCCGCCAGTGCGAGACGCCCCCCTTCTCCCACCGCTCGATACGAGCAAAGCCCCCTTCGAGCCGTGGCTGGTAGCGGGTGACGGCGTAGCCCCCATGCCCTTGTGCCGCCCCGGTCTTCACCAGTTCGGCTGCGTCCGAGAAGATGAAGACGTCCGACTCCGCGGCATCCTCGTACGTCGGCACCCCGCGGGCGCTCTGCCCCAAGTGTGGACGCGTCGTGGCCCGTTGGAAGTACGGCACGCTGAGCGCCCAGCCGAGGCCAAACGGACCGCTCTCCCCGGCTCGACCGTCACCGGCGACGTCTCGCCGCTGGGCAGCAGCCGCACGTTGTGGGTCACATCAGGGCGCGAGTCAGCCATTCGGGCGCTCGCAGGCTACCACCGACCCCAGCGGGGACCGCACCACGAGAACCCCAGCCCAGGGACAGGCCCACGGCCCTTCTCGTCGGTCACGATACCCCCGGACTGCCCGTGTCGGAGACTCCGACCAAACGTGCCCTCAAAGCCTCTGGATCTTCTCGCCCGCTTGTGGATGTGGCGCATCGACAGTCGACGCCGTGACAGCCACTCACGGTAGAAGTCACAGACGCGGGTGTGCTGAGAGCCGCTCGGGTGTTGCTCGGCGTACTCGTTCAACCGCAGAAGTCGTAGTAGTCGACGCCGAGGTCCGCAAAACGCTCCTCGTACGTCTCGCCGACTCGGGCCACGACGAACCCGGGATCTTGCGGGAGCCCGTCGACCGCGACGCCGTCGTGGAGCGCCTCGTACTGCGAACGCGTGAGGTCGTACGCTCCGGCGAGGGAGGAGGCGAAGCCTAGCTTGGCCGCCGCTTCCCGCCACCGCGGGGCGACGCGCAGCGGAATCGACTCGGCCGCATCGCCAGACCCATATCCCACCGCCAGCAACTCGCGGCCGGCAAGGTCACGCTCAAGGTGATGCGCCGTCTCAAACGCCGCACCCAGCCAGGCCGGAAGCGAGGCCGTGTAGAGGTTGCCCAGATCGGCTGTAATCGGGTTGCCCAGCTGGAGCTTGGCCGCGGCGAACTCCTGAAATGTCGCGCTTCGGCGGAACGTCCGAGTCAGCGCCATGAAGGCGGGAAACGCCGACGCCGCGATTCCTTCGGACTTCATCTGCGCGAACAGGTCTGGAGACTCGAGGATCTCCGCGTAGACGCTGGCCGGATCGAGATCGGTCCCCTCGCACATCGGCGCGAGCGCCTCCGCACCGCCCTCTCGGGCTGCGGACCAAACCAACGCAGCCGCCATCGCTTGCATGGGCATGTGCTCGTAGGGACGATGACAACAGACCGCTGCGACCCGCGCGTAGAAGTCGGCCCGGGGCCCGTCGATACGAGCGAACATCGCATCGATCGCACGGACGGTGGCTTCCACGTAACACTGCGTCGAGTAGCCCCCGTTGAAGATCGGAAAGTCGTGCAGGCGCTGGGTGGCCGGTGCGTACGACGGCTCTCGGTGGCGGGCGAATGGCTTGCGAAAGTCCAGTCCTCGGTACGCCGACGCAGACCCGCTGCGCGCGAGGTCGAGGCTGCACAGCGCGGGATCGGATTCGAGCAACATCGCCACCGCTCCGGCGCCTTGCGTCTGCTCCCCGGTCGATCCGCGCTCGTACTCCGCGATGTCCGAAGCGACCACGATCGCGCGTCGCCCAGCGCCGTCGGTGCTGAGGTATCGCGCGGCTGCCTTGAGCGCATACACGCCACCCAAACACGCGTGTTTGAACTCCGGGACCTCGCATTCTCGCGAAATCGGGCTGCGCCCACGGCCCGGCAGCACCTCGTCGAGCATCCCTCGCACGAGCACCGCTCCGGCCGCGTTGTCCGTGCTGGACTCGGTACCCAGAGCGAGCATTCCGATGCTGCTCGGATCCACATCGAAACGCTCGATCAGATCAAGGACGGCGTCCGCCGCCAGCGTGTAGATGTTCTGCGAAGGCGCGCACACCCGAAAGCTTCGCCCCACAACGGCTTCGATCTTTTCGGGGTCCGCACCGGTCCATGCGGCCCACGATGCGAGCGGCACACGAAGTCGAGGAACACGCAAGGAGAAGCCGCTGATACCGGGTACGAGGGTCATGGAAATCCAAGGCTCCGAGCTCGACGCGAGAGGGCTGCCGACGAACCGGGGCGGTACCGTGCGCGCTCGGTGCCCTGGCCGCAACCGTCACCGGCCGTGTTGGTGATCGACGTCACCCGTAGGCCAACGGCCCTGCCACCCACCGCCAGACACAACGCATCGGCACCCGAACCGCATTGATCCGCAGCGGCTGTGACCGAGATTGAGGGTTGTCGAGCTTACAAAACGGACACTTGTAGCGGCTCTTGAGTCGAACATACTGTTCGTCCATGAAACATCGAGGCATCGAGTGCCGCTTTCTACTTGGCCTCACCGTCGGCGCACTCGCGGGCGCCTGCGGCGTTTCTGACGGTGCCGGCAACGCTTGCGACACCGAAGACGGGTGCGTCAGCACCGGTGGCGCCCAGAGTGAGGGCCCGGGAGACAGCACCGCTGAGACCCCCAGCACGGGCGCGCAGGACGTCACGACGGGCACCGACACCGGCGTCACCTCAAGCGACGACGACACGAGCGCGACCGACACGGGCGGCGTCGACACCGACCCGAAGGTGGACACCGACGACGGGCCCGTGCTCGCGTTCCCGGGTGCGGTCGGCTACGGCAGGGACACCGTCGGTGGCCGCGGAGGTCAAGTTCTGCACGTGACCTCGCTCGACGACTCGGGACCCGGGACGCTCCGCGAAGCGCTGGCGACCCAAGGGCCTCGCACCATCATCTTCCGGGTCTCGGGAGTCATCGCGCTCGACAGCACCATCCGTATCGAGCACCCCAACGTCACCATCGCCGGGCAGAGTGCGCCTGGCGGAGGCATCGCGCTGCGCCACAGCGGGGTGTCGGGCTTCGGCTCTCCACTCGTGGACGTCACCGCCTCGCAGGTCATCGTTCGCCACCTTCGCTTGCGACGAGGGCCCAGCGCCGAGGGCGAGTGTTGCGGCGACGCGATGACGTTGCTCGGCTCCGAGAACGTGGTCATCGACCATTGCTCGATGAGCTGGAGCACCGACGAGACGTTCAACACCTGGCCGGCCACCTTCGTCACCATTCAAGACAGCATCTTCAGCGAAGCGCTGCGGGACGCGACGCACGCGGAGGACGGCGAGTTCCAGTCCCATGCCCTGTCGATGCTGCTGGGCAATGGAAGCCGATCGTTCACCCTGCACCGCAACCTCTTCGCCCACAACACGGGCCGCAACCCCGCCATCGGCGGCCAAGGTGGGCAGTTTCAGGTCACCAACAACATCATCTACAACACCTGCTACTCGGCATCCCTCAACGGGGAAAACCCGGATGAGATCACCGAGTACAACGCCATCGGAAACTCGATCATCGCGGGAGCCAACGAGTGCGGTGGCGGTCGCAACAGCTTGCTGATCGGAGACCTGTACGCGCGCGTGTACGTTGAGGACAACCTCACGCCCTATCGTGGACCGGACGACGATGAGTGGATGGCCACCGCGGTCTTCCTGCAAGACCCGCCAGCGCCCGCCGAGTTTCGGGCAGACGCAAGGTTCGACATGCCCGAATATCCGGTGGTCGCCGCCGCGGATCTACTTGAGGAAGTGCTCCCCTCCATCGGTGCGACACTGCCTCTTAGAGACACCGTCGATGCTCGAGTGACCCAAGACGTTGTCGACCAAACGGGCTCCATCATCGACGACCCATCCGATGTGGGCGGATGGCCCGACCTCTCCGGAGGCACCCCCTACCCCGATGCGGATGTCGACGGCATGGATGACCGATGGGAGACGAGCGTGGGACTCGACCCCTCCGACGGCTCCGACGGGGCCGACGACCTGGACGACGACGGCTATACGAACCTTGAGGAGTTCCTCAACGGAACGCAGACCTGAACGCGCAGCCTCGGAGATGCCCGCACAGGCTCATCCGAGTCACGACCGGGCCCCGACGAAACGGCGCGTCGGGGCAGGCTGGGACTCGGCTCCGGGGCAGAATGGAACGCGCGCGCAGCAGGGCTGACCGAGGGAGCGCGAAGTTCGACTTGCCGCGGGCGGATCCGAGCCGCGAGCGCCTGCAAAGTCTTTGAATCGGACAAGGCTTGTGCTCTGGTCCCCCGGGCGCGAGCGCCTCAAGGAAAGTTAAAGTGATTCAGGGATTCAAAGACTTCCTCTTGCGGGGCAACGTGATCGACCTCGCCGTTGCCGTCATCATCGGCGCCTCGTTCAAAAACATCGTCGACAAGTTCGTCGAGGGCATCGTCAATCCGCTGCTCGGGTCGATCTTCGGCGTCCCGAACTTCGATGAGGCGCTCATCATCGGACCCATGAAGTTTGGCCTCGTGCTGACCGCGATGCTCAACTTCGTCATGGTCGCCGCGGTGATCTACTTCTTCCTCATTGTTCCGATGAACAAGGTGATGGCGATGAGGAAGAAGGAGCCCGCAGCACCGGCTCCGCCCAGCAGCGAGGTCATCCTGCTCACCGAGATCCGCGACCTGCTCAAGAAGTAGTGCCACGACGCGCCGCTCCCCCTGCGCAGTCACTGCAGGGAGGGCGGCGACGCGGCCGGCGAGCCCGGCTGAAGGTCGTTCGGATCTGCGATGCGCCGAGGAGCGTACGCCGCCCTCGTGTTTCCCCTCCGAGGCTGCACGGCTCCGCGGCCCCGGTCGGCAAACGAGCGGAGGTCGTGATACGCATCCATCGTGCCCGGGACTCCCGATGAGCTGCTCACGCATCACTCCGTGCTTCGGGCCCAGTGCTACCGCATGCTCGGGCATCCTCAGGACGCCGAAGATGCGGTGCAGGACACCTTCGTTCGCGCGGTCCGGAGCGTCTCCAAGCTGCAGCAACAGGACGCTCTTCGGCCGTGGCTGCTGCGAATTGCGACGCGCGTGTGCCTTGATGCGCTGCAGGGACGCAAGCGTCGGCGCATGCCGACCGAGTCCCCTCCCGGGATGCCGTCGGGTTCGTTTGAGCCGACGGACGCCGGCGAGTGGATCGCCCCGTATCCCGATGCGTGGCTCCCCGACGAGCTAACCGCCACGCGGGCCAAGGTTGACCTCGCGTTCGTGACGCTGCTGCAGCAGCTTCCGCCGCGCCAGCGGGCAGCGTTGCTGCTGGCCGATGTGTTCGACCTGACGGCGGCCGAGGTCGCCCAGACGCTGGAGTGGACGGTTCCGGGAGTCAACAGCGCACTGCAGCGCGCGCGCGCCAAGCTCGAGCGCTCGCGCCCCCCGCGGAGCCCCGCCGATCCAGCGCTGGTCGAGCGCTACCGAGACGCCTTCATCCGCTACGACGTCGATGCGATCGTGCAGCTGCTGTCCGACGAGGTCACGTTCGACATGCCCCCGATTCCGCTGTGGCTCCGCGGGCGGGAGCATGTGCGCGCGTTCCTGCGAGGGCCGGGGGCAGAGTGCGCGGGCTCGGTGCTGACGCCTCTGTGGGCCAACGGCTGCCCGGGGTTTGCGCAGTACCGGGGCGGCGGGCAAACGCCGTGGGCGCTGATCGTCCTCGAACTCGACGGTGACCGAGTCGCTGCCGTCCACAACTTCCTGGACACTACGGCCTTGTTTCCGTTGTTTGGGTGCCCCAGCTCGGTCTCATGCGAGGACGCCTGAAGAAAAACCGAAGACTTCGCAAAAACACCGATGAGTTCTCGCGGCGCCGACGGTCTACAACCCATGATCATCGAAGCAACCCCCTTCCTCAACTTCAACGGCAACTGCGACGACGCCATCAAGCTCTACCGCGCGGCGCTGGGCGCCGAGGTCGAGGCCCGGATGCCCTGGAGTCCCGAGATGTTCGACGATGGCAACGTTCCCGACGCGATGAAAAACGGGGTGATGTACGCGCGCCTGTTGCTGGGCAAGGTACCGCTGGAGATGTCGGACGTTCCACCGCACATGACGGTCGAGACCGGGACCAATCAGTCGGTCAACCTGCACATCTCCGAGCCCGGTGAGTTGGACCGAGTGTTCGAGGCCCTGGGCGAGGGCGGGACCGCACGAATGCCGCCGGAGAACATGTTTTGGGGCGCGCGGTATGGGGCGCTGACCGACCGGTTCGGCATCCGATGGTCGCTGCACTGTCAGCTGGCGGACATGTCCACCTGAACGCGGACGGCTGCAGCGCTTGGGGATGATGAGCGGCGGAGATGGAGGCCTCCCTGGCGAGCCCCCTCCCCGACCCCAAGGGGCAGGATGGGGCGCTCAGGAACGACTCCACCTGGCGGGTCCGATACGAGCGGGTCGTACCGGCCCGGTTGTGGCCCTGGCAGAGACCGGAGAGATCTCAGAATTCAGCCGAAATCGGAGGAATTGAGGCCAATGGCGGGGTTCTATCCTGCCTGCGCAGCGGGTACAGTGCGCGTTCGGAATCTGCATGTCAGGTGACCAAAAAATCGCGCTAAATATTGAAGACGAGATGCGTAGCTCCTTCTTGGACTACGCCATGAGCGTCATCATTTCGCGAGCGCTTCCCGATGTGCGCGACGGCCTCAAGCCCGTGCACAGACGCATCCTCTACGCGATGCACATGCTGCGAAACACCCACTCGCAGCCGCACAAGAAGTCCGCCCGCGTCGTGGGCGATGTGATCGGCAAGTATCACCCCCACGGCGACTCCGCGGTCTACGACGCGCTCGTTCGCCTCGCCCAGGATTTCGCAATGCGCTACCCGCTGGTCGACGGCCAGGGCAACTTCGGAAGTGTCGACGGCGACTCCGCTGCCGCCATGCGATACACCGAGGTCCGCATGAAGAAGCTCGCCTCCGAGCTTCTGACGGACATCGACAAAGAGACCGTCGACTGGGTTCCAAACTACGACGAGAAGGAACTCGAGCCGAGCGTCCTGCCCACCAAGGCGCCCAACCTGCTGCTCAACGGAGCGGTTGGCATCGCGGTCGGCATGGCGACGAACATCCCGCCGCACAACCTCACCGAGCTGATCGACGCCTGCATGGCGTTGATCGACGACCCGGACATCGACATCCGGGGGCTCATGGAATACGTGAAAGGGCCCGACTTTCCGACAGGTGGCCAGATCATCGGCAAGGCTGGCATCCAGTCGGCCTACGCCAGCGGACGCGGCAGCATCACGGTGCGGGCCTTGTGTGCGATCGAGGAGGACCAGAAGGGCCGCGAGTCCATCGTCATCACCGAGATCCCCTACCAGGTCAACAAGACCCGGCTCATCGAGCGCATCGCCAACCTCGTTCGCGAAAAACGAATCGAAGGCATCAGCGACATTCAGGACTACAGCGACCGGACGGGCATGCGGATCTGGATTCAGATCAAGCGCGATGCCGCGGCGCAGGTGGTGCTCAACCGCCTCTACAAGATGAGCGATCTGCAGACCACGTTTGGGGTCAACATGATCGCCATCGCCGCTGGGCGGCCGCAGATCCTCAACCTCAAGGACTGCCTCGTCCACTTCATCGACCACCGACGCACCGTCATCACCCGGCGCACTCGCTTCGAGCTGCGCAAGGCGATGGAGCGCCGCGAGATCGTCGAGGGCCTGGGCGTCTCGGTGGACGCGATCGATCGCGTCATCGCAATCATCCGAGGGTCGCGTGACCCCGACGTGGCGAAGGCCGGCCTCATGTCCGAGCCGCTGGAGGGGTTCTCGTCGTTCCTCCAGCGCTGCGACCGTCCTGCTGAAGAGGTCGAGGCGGCCCGCGGCAAGCCGTATCTCCTCAACGAACGGCAGGCCAAAGCCATCCTTGAGATGCGGCTGCAGCGGTTGACCGGCCTCGAACGCGAGAAGATCGAGGGCGAGTACCGCGAGCTCTGCGAAGAAATCGCCCGACTCGAAGCCATCCTGGGGAGCCGCGAGCAGCTGATGACCGTCATCCGCGGGGAGCTGCTCGGCATCCGTCACGAGTACGGCGACCCCGAAGGCGTCGACTCCGGCAATGGCGGCCCGAACAACCCAGGCTCGCGTCGGAGCGAGCTGTGTGAAGCCGAAGGCGAGATCGAAGCGATCGACTTGGTGGCGGACGACTCCATGGTCGTCATGCTCACCAACAACGGCTACATCAAGCGCCTCCCCAGCGAGGAGTACCGAGTCCAGGCCCGGGGTGGAAAAGGCGTCAAAGGCGGCAAAGGCCGCGACGACGCGGACTTCGTCACCTCGCTGTTCGAGGCGAACGCGCACGAGTTCGTCCTGATGTTCACCGACACCGGTCGGGTGTTCCGCAAGCGGGTCTTCGAGCTGCCCAAAGGTCGGCGCGACGCTCCCGGCAAGGCGCTGGTCAACTTCTTGGACCTCAAGGACGACGAGCGGGTGCTTGAGATGATCTCGTACCGCGAGGACGCGATCAGCGACGAGCACAACATCGTCACAGCGACCGCACGCGGCTACGTCAAGCGAACCAGCATCAACGAGTTCGCCAACATTCGCACCACCGGCCTCATCGCCGTGAGCATCGACGAAGGCGACAAGCTCATCGCGATCCGCTTCACCGACGGCAAGCAGCACCTGCTGCTCAGCAGCGCGCGCGGCATGGCGATTCGCTTCGACGAGACCGACCTGCGACAGATGGGCCGCAACGCCCGCGGTGTCCGTGGCATGGCGCTCAAAAAGGGCGACACCGTTGTGGCGATGAACAGCCACGACCCGGCCGAGGACGACCAGTGGCAGATCCTCACCATCTGCGCCAACGGCTACGGCAAGCGGACCGCGCTGAGCGACTACCGCAGCCAAACCCGGGCTGGCAAAGGCCTGATCACCATCAAGGTCACCGACCGCAACGGGCCGGTCGTCAGCAACCTAATGGTTCAAGACGACTTCCAGCTGATGCTCGTCACCGACGGCGGCAAGGTCATCCGCACCCCGGTCAGCGGCGTGAGCGAGCTGGGCCGCAACACCCAAGGCGTTCGCATCATCCATACCGACGCCACGGAGAAGGTCGTCGCCGTGGCCCGCATCATGGACCCCGATGACGAGGTGGACGAGGTGGACGAGGTGGACGAGGTGGACGAGGTGGACGAGGTGGACGAGGTGGACGAGGTCGAGGGCGTCATGCCGGCCGAGGGCGACGCTTTGGCGCCCGGAGACGACGCTGAAGCGCCAGCCGTCGAGGGCGACGACTCCGACGCGCCGTCGGACGAAACCGAGTAGCGCAGGGCGGGAGGGCCGAGTCTCGGTCCCTCCCGCACAGCCGCCCCGGTGCGGTGCCTTGAGAAGAGGGGTTTGTGCCGGCGCCGTCGCCAGACTCGGCGCCCATGCTACGTTCCCGCACCGTGCGAAGCGACGCAGAGCTGCTGGAGGCTTGGCGGTCCGGCGACCAGCCCAGCGGCGAAGCGTTGTTCGAGCGCCACTTCGACGCGCTGTACCGTTTCTTCTACAACAAGACCACGCCCGAGCAGCTCGACGACCTCGTCCAGGAGACCTTCGCCGGATGTGTAGCCTCCAAACACCCGCTTGAGGGCGCAACGGGGTTTCGCAGCTACCTGCTCGGCATCGCTCGGCACAAGCTCATCGACAGCTATCGTGCCCAAGGCCGCATGCACGTGGAGGCCCTGTGCGCGCACGACTTCGGAGTGACGCCCGTCGATGCGGCGGAGCGCAACCAAGAGCGGCGGCTGCTGCTTCGCTCGCTGCGCCGCCTCCCCCTCGAGTCACAGATCTTGCTGGAGCTGGCGTACTGGGAAGAGCTCAAGGATGCCGAGATGGCAAGGCTCTACGACTGCCCCCTGGGCACTCTCAAGAGCCGGCTGCGAAAAGCGCGGCTCACCCTGCGCGGGGCGATCGACGCCACGCTCACCCAGTCCCAGTTCGATTCGACCGTGGACTCGATCGAAGGCTGGCTGGAGTCGATGCAAAAATACGATCCGCGCAGCGCAGCGACGTAAGAGCGCTCGTCCAGCTCACCCAGGCGCCGAGGCGTGCTTGTCGCCCGCCCGACAGTCGGACCGGCTCGACGTTGGTTTAAGGCGCGATGAAAAGAAACGCATCAGACCGAGGACGGCTCCTCATTGCCCAGAGCGGGGCGCGATCGGCAGTCGCGACGTGGTAGACGAGAAACGCGGTGGACTTCGAGATTGACGCTTTGGACCACACGCGAGCCCGGGCAGAAGCCCGTGCGCGCCTCTTCGCGAGTCCGGAACGCGTCACCCTCGGTCGCTACGAGCTGGTGAATCGCATCGGCGCGGGGTCGTGGGGCACGGTGTATGAGGCGCATGACCCCCTGATGTCCCGCAGGGTCGCGGTGAAGGTGCTCCACGGCCACGTCGAGGAGGGGCTGCACGCACTCGACCGCTGGCGACGCGAAGCACAGCTCCTCGCGAAGCTTGAGCACCCCAACGTCATCGGTGTCTACGACGTGGGCGTGGACGCCGGGCGTGCCTATCTCGTGACACAGCTCGTGCATGGCGGACGCACGCTCACTCAATGGCTGGCGACAACCCCCAACGACCTCACCACCCTCTTGCGAGGGTTCGTCGCGCTGGCCGACGCGCTTTCGGCCCTGCACGGGTGCGGCATTCTTCATCGAGACATCAAGCCTGACAATATCCTGGTGGATCCCGATGGCATCTTTCAGCTCGCGGACTTCGGGCTCGCGCGTGAACCTCTGGGACCCGCCCACCACGAGCCTTCGATCCGTTTCGAGGGAACGCCGGCCTACCTTCCCCCGGAGGTCCGCGACGGCGCAGCGCCGGACGAGCGGGCAGACGTCTACAGCCTGTGTGCCTCGCTGTGGTTTGCCGCGTGCGGGGTCCCTTCGCCGCAAGGCGTCCCTCCCCGAAGCCTTCGCCGGATGTTTCGCATCGGACTCGCCGCCACTGCGACCGCCCGGTTCAACACAGCGCTTGAGTTCCACGCTGCCCTTGAGTCCGTCTGTCGGGAAGGGGTGCCGTGGCCACAAGTCGTCGCGCCGCTGGGTTTCAGCCTGCTCGCGGCCCTTGCGGTTCTCTCGCCAGCCACGCAAGCATCGACGCCCGACGAGCAGGTCCTTCTCGTGAGGGCCCATGACGCGAGCCGTGACGATGTGTTGGGCCGCATCGCGAAGCTTCACGCGGCCAAGAGGTACGACCGCGCCTCCGCGCTCGCCCTCGAGTCCATCCGGTCCGCCGCATCGCCCGAAACCAGGGTTGAGCTTGAGCTTGCACTCGGCCGGGCGCGATACGCCAACGGTGCGCAAGAAAGCGCGGTGCACGTGCTGGAGTCCGCCTTCTTCCGCGCCTGTGCATCTGCCAGCGCGAATCTCGCGTCGGAGGCCGCACTGCTCCTTCTCGAGATCGCCGTCGGTGCAGCCGAGCTTCAGAACGCTGAGGTCTGGGACACAGAGGCTGGGGTCTGGTTTTCCCGTCGAACGGCCACAGACTTGAGCCTCGGGTTCCGACTCGCGACGGCCCGCTCGAAGCGGCTCATGCAGCTGGGGCGACCCCAGGAGGCCCTACGGGCGCTCCCCGACGCCGGAGCCCCACCGGGCGTTTCGCCCGCGAACGTCATCGAGTTTCTGTTCCAACGCGGCCAGCTGCTCAATCAACTCGGGGAGAACGAGGACGGCCTCAGGACGTTTGCAGCTGCCAACGAACTCGCAACTCGTCACTTCCCGGCCGAGCACAACCTGCGTCGCTCCGCGCTGTGGAATCTCGCGGTCTCCCAGTTCGAACAAGGGGACTTCGCGACGGCGGCAAGAGGGTTTGAAGGACTGCTCGAGACCGACAACGAGAACGCCGGACCGCCGCTCGGCGAAGTCGCCGAGCTGCAGCGGAACCTCGGAGGGCTGTACTTCGAGCTCGGTGATATCCGCCGGGCGCTCGTCCACACCGAAGCCGCACTGATCGCGAGTCAAGCGGCATACGGCGACACGCATCCGACAACCCTCGACACGCTGGGCAACCTCGCCGCCATTCTTCACGCCGACGGCCAACCCGACGCAGCGCAAGCCGCCAGCTGGCGAGCCCTCATCGCGGCGGAGACGGAGTACGGCCCCGAGCATCCGGCGCTCGTCCCGATTTTGAACAACCTCGCGGTGATGTCGAACGCCGACGCTGACGGGGACGAGGCGGAGGCGCTGCTGCGGCGCGCAGAAGCCATCGTCGAGACCCACCGAGGCCCTCAGCACCGTGAGATGGCACTGGTACAGACCAACCTCGCCCGCATGTTCTCCCTTCGAGGGCAGTCTGACGCGGCGCTCGAGGCTGCCACGCTGGCCCTGGGTCTGTACGAGTCCTCCCTTGGACCCGACCATCCCGAGCTTGCCGAGGCGCTGCTTCTGGTTGCGGCGTCGATGCTCGACGGGGGGCAGTATGAAAGCGCTCGAGCGCATGCGCTGCGTGCGCGCGCCCTGCCGTCGGTCCCGATCGGTCGACGTGCGCGCGCGGCCTTTCTCCTGGCCCAAATCGACGCGCACGAGCACCCCCAAAGACGTCCGGGTGCCTGGCTCGCCACCGCCGCTGCGGAGCTCGAACGCAGCCCCCAGGATCTCAACTCCGAGTTCGCTCGCGCCCTAGCGCGCTGGCAGCTCGACTCGCGAGCGCAAGCGGCACAACCGCGTCGGTGAGTGGCGTGCCGAGCTCAGCGCGGCTTGGTTTCCTCGAAGCGGAGCTTGGTGCGGCCGACTGCAATGAGGATGGCGCCGGTCAGCACCATCGCCACCCCGACCCCCGCCACGGCCCCGCCCACGCGCAAACGATCGGTGTCGTCATCGGCCAGGGTCATCAGGGTCGCTCCGGCGAGCAGGGCCGGAGCTCCAACGCCGGCAAACGTCCAGCCGGTGAGAAATGCGGAGCGACGGCCAGCGCGGACCCGAATGGTGACATCGCCGGTTGGTGGCAGGTGAAACGTCGAGGAGGGCAGCACGCCGTGCCCGGCCACAAAGAAACCGGGAGCCTCAGGGTCTACCACCGCATCGCACGGCGCCGTGCAGGTCGCCTCCGCGTCCACCCGCCGGATCCCTCGCACCTCGTTGGGTTGGGCCTCGCGGGCGATCAGGACCACCGCCTTCGGTCCACGCTCGACCTCCAGGTGAACCCGCGGGCCCGGGCCCGGTCCCGCGACGGCGACGGCGACGGCGACGGCGAGCGCGTTCATTCGGGAGTCGCCTTTGAGGCCGCACGCCACGGCCCGAGACCCCAGCGAAGCCCGGCGTCTTTGAGCGCTCGAAAGATCGTCGAGTGCAGCAGGTCTGGGCGGGGCTCGTACGTCCACCGGAGCGCCCGGTTCCCGGCGGCCTCACGGGCTGCAGCCAGCGATGCGGCCGGGGCAACGATGTCGCGGCGTTCGTCACAGGCGTAGCGGGACTCGACGTGCCCGATGAGTTCGTCGCGAAGTCTCATCTCACCGCTCCTTTATCATCTCGCAGAACAGACCGGCGAGCTGCTGCGCGTGCGCACTCCAGGTGTGCTTGGCCAAGACCTTGGTGCGCCCCTTCTCCGCCGTGGAGCTTGCAAAGTCCCGGTCCCGCACGAATCTCACGATCGCGTCGGCGAGCTCGCTGTGTGAACCCGGCGTGGTGAGCAGAAGGTCCTCGCCGTCGGTGAACAGCGCCTCGATGTTTGGCTCGCGCACGGTGATCGTGGGCTTGCCCAGCGCCAGATACTCAAACACCTTGAGCGGGTCCAACGCAAAGCCTGAGCCGCGACTGGCCTTGTGAAAACGAGGCTCGAACGGTGCAACGCAGATGTCCGCGGCGGCCAAGATCTCCGGCATCTCCGCGTAGTCGACCGCGCCGGTCAACACGAACCGACGCCCGAGGCCGGCCGCCTCGATCTGAGACTCGACATCGGCGCGCCCAGGGCCATCGCCGACCAGAAGAACTCGAACGCTCTCATCGGGGATCCGGCCGATCGCACGAACGAGCACGTCGACGCCGTGCCACGGGCGGAACGTTCCCGCATAGCCGACGACAATCCCCTGACCCAGACCATAACGTTCTCGCGCCAGCCGTCCATCAACGCCTGGATGAAAGCGCCCTTCGTTCGCCCCCCAGCTGACCTTGACCGCCTTGTGTCGCACGGCTGCTGGAACGACGACGCTCGGGTCGGTCGCGACGATTCGGCTCGCCTGCAGGAGTGACAGCCAGCTGTAGCGGCGATCGAGCACCATAGAAAGCAGCGGGATGTTGCGCTCCCGCGCCAGCATCGCCCCGGTTCCGTACGAGGTGGCCCGCTCATAGATCACGTCAGGGCGAAAGCGGTCGACCGTGGGTCCTGCGTCGAGGAACGTGGTGAGGGCATCGGCGTGACGCATCGCGGACGGAAAGCGTCGCAGCGGTCGGCCGAGTGGAGCGATGCCCGAGCCCGACGATCCGCGGCTGGCGAGCAGCAGCGTCTCGCCGTGTTTGCCGAGATGATCGACCAGCTCCCGGACGTGGGTAGATCCACCGTGACGACCGGGCAGCACGATGTCGGTGGCGACGACCAGGATGCGCATGGCTGCGACGCCGAGGCTACACCAGTTGCCTGCACCCGGGCGTAGCCGCACAATCGGGCGCAATGGCGCCGGTTGCCAAGCTTTCAAAGCCTCCGCACTTCATCGTCGTGGGCGCTGCGAAATCGGGCACGAGCACGTTGCACAGCATCCTCGACGCGCACCCGGATGTGTTCATCCCAAGCCGAGAAATCTTCTTCTTCGACATCGACGACCCCATTCAACACCCCGACTTTGCACCGGCCGACGGCACGGTGCGGGACTTCGACGCCGACTTCGCGAGCTACGAGGCCTGGTACGCCCGCTTCTTCAAAGGCGCGAAGCCAGGCCAGCTTCGCGGTGAGGACTCCACGAGCTATCTGTCCTCGAGCGTGGCACCCGAGCGTATCGCCCGGTTGTGCCCCGATCCGAAGGTGATCGCGCTCATTCGCGATCCCGTCGCCCGGGCGTACTCCCACTATTGGCACGATGTCTCTCGCGGCCGATGCAGCCGATCGTTCGAGGAGGTGACGCGCGACCGCAGCTCGTTGGTCGTGCAGCGGGGCTGCTATCGCGAGCAACTCCAGCGCTACCACAACGCCCTTGGGCCCGATCGCGTGCGTGTCCTGGTGTTCGAGGAGTTCGCCAACAACCTCGCGCAAGTCTCCAGCGAGGTCTGCGGCTTTCTCGGGTTGGCGCCGCCGCCGGCCTCAGCGTTGGCGCGCGAGCGCTACAACGTCGCTCGGGTGCCAAGGAACCTTGAGGCTCGGCTGTGGCTCAATCGAACCGTTCCATTCCTGGTCAAGAAGAGCTACCGGGGCCTGCTCCCAGAGCCCGGTCGCGGTGCTGGACTGCTCCCCGGTCCGTGGCGAGCCCGACTTTGGAACTCCTCGTTGGCCGGCCATGCGAACCATCTGCTCGACACCTTCCGGTCACGGCGTGCGTACCCACCGATGGCGCCATCGACACGAGCGTCGCTGACCCAGCACTACGCGCAGGTCAACCTCGGCCTGGATACGTTGATCGGCCGGAACGACCTCGCCAGGTGGTGGCCTTCGTGGGGTTGATCAGCTTCGCTTGCGGCGGAGCTTTGCGGTCGCGAATGCCCAGTCTTCAGCGCCGATCGTTCGTGTGATCGTCCCGAGCACCGCGAAGCTTCCGAGTCCGGCGCCCGCGACAGCAGCAAACTCGACCCAGGGTCCGGTGTCGGTGGTGAGGACGAACGCCCAGCCCGCGACAGCCCCGGGGACCGCCACCGCGACGACTCGCAGGTAGGCGCCCAGCGGGAAGATGTCCCGCCACGCGATGCCCGATGCTTTGGAGGTGTAGCGGGTGTAGGCCCATGCCATGGGCAAGAACGCCAGCGCGGTTCCCATCGCCGGCCCCTCGAAGCCGACGATGAACAGGAGCGGAACGCTGAGCACTGCGTTGAACGCAAAGGACTGTAGGGCCGCGTGCAGCACATACTTCGGCCTGCCTGCGGCCAAGATCACCGGCCCAAACGCCGCCACGCGGAAGATCGAGAGTAGCGTGTACCAGCGAAAGACGGGCACCGCATCCAGGTATTGAGGCCCACCGACCAGCTCGATGAAGGCCTCGGCCCCCACGAAGAACACGAGCGTGACCGGGACGACAAGCAGCGACACCTTGCCAATCGAGGCCCTCCAGGCCTCGAGCGCATCGCGGGCTCTCCCCTCTCGAAAAGCCTCGACGAGCGTGGGGGCAAGCGCGGCACCCACGAGGTAGGGGATCCGGGTCACGACCGGAATCTGATAGGCGCCCGCCCGGTAGACCGCGTAGCTCGACGCGGGAAACATCGCGATGATCAGAAGCTGATCGAAGCGGTTGTTGAGCGAACCCACCACATCGGTGGCACCGATCGGAAGGCCGAAACGAACGAGCTCTCGGGTGCTTACGGGCGAGGACACCCTCGGGCAGCCCGCGTAGCGCCTGCGAAAGACAACGAAGACAAACACAAGCTGGCCCAAGGCCACCGCGCTCATGCTCATCGCCACGACCGACGGCGAGTAGCCCAGCGCGATCGGGAGCAGCGTGCTGACCGAAACCGTCAGAGACCGAAACACGCCGTAGCTCGCCGCGGTTCGAGGGCGGCGCTCCACGACCGCGAGGTTGGGCAAGATGCGGGCGGGAAGGTCACCCAAGGGGAACAGGAGCAGGAACATCAGCGGCGAAAGATCGGTCGGCGCCTCCTGGAACAACCCGAACGAGGCGATGACCGGCGTGGCATATCGACCCAGCGCCACGAGAAGGACGGCCCCGATGATCCCCAGCCCGACCAAGAGGCGCACGACCTTGCGCGCGATCGCGGCCCTCTCCTGGATCGGACGGCCGGGCAGAAAGAACATCACGCTCTGGTGGAAGCCCCCCAGCAGCAGCAGCGCCATCGTGTTGTAGACCAGCAGCAGCCCCGAAAGACTGGCGACCTCGGACTTGCCCGCGAGACGAAGGATCGCAAGGGGCGTGATGACATCGGCGAGGGTCGCAAGCACATTGCCGACCACCAAGATGGACGCATCACGCGACACGTTGCGTTGTGGATCGCTCACCAGGTCCGGGTCTTTACGAGGTCGTCGTGGTGGTTTTTCGGACCGACCAGATGAACCCGTCGTACCAAAAGTGCATGAGGCTGACCACGATGGTCACGGCCCAGAAGCTCCACAACGAGCCTCCCAGCCCCGCCCACGCCTCGACCGCGAGGCCATACAGCAGCGCGCCGAGCACGAAGGCCACCCAGGTAAGTACACGACCGGCAGGCACGTCCCGCAGCCGAAGCACGCGCTGCATATTGTTGCCCTCGGTCGCCCATACCAAGCCGAAGTACTGCAGCGCATGGAACGCGTTCATCACCAGGAATGCCTGTCCCCAAGGGTTGAAACCCCAGCAATAGATCGACACGAGCCCGGTGCTGGTGAGCAGGTAGACCTTTTGCCAAGGCACGTGCTTGCCCTGACGATGATCGCGCCACGAAGCCCAGACGTAGTACAGCAGCAGCAGAGCCCCGATTCCGAGAATCGCCCACGTGAAGTAGACCTGGTTGGACTCCATCTTGACCGGGATGTCGGTGAAGAACGCCGCCTTCACGGCTTCGAACTCCCCGAAGTCCTCGAAGTGATCCAGCATCGTCGCGCCAGCGACGATCGGACCTGCATAGAGCACCTGATTGATCCAGAAATCGCGACGGCGACCAGCGAGCGGGTCATTGCCCGCACGCACCTCGTAGATGCGGGCGAAGCCGAACGTCTGCGCGCCCGAGTGGTAGACGTCCCAAAACGTCGCCAGGACCGAGGCTGAGATCGCCACCCATGTGGAGACGTGAATCGCGACGAACAGCGCAGGGGGGATCAGAAACATCCGCCACTTGAAACGACGTCGGACCTCAGTGTTGCCGTGGCTGCGCCAGAAGACGATGACGAGGTGGGCATGAATGAAGATCCCCAGCAGCACATTGTTGAAGGTGACGTCCTGGTCCCACCAGACGAACACGTCCTGCCCCACCTCCCCCATCCCGACCATCGCACCGAGCCACATCGCGACGAGTGGAGGCGCGAGAAAGAACACCCAGTCGTACAGCGGGGAGACGATGTACGGCGATCGCGTCCGCGGCTGCTGTTCGCCCCCCACCGACGCTCAGGATAGCCCATGCCCTCGAACGCCGCGGGCTGCTCGCGCAGAAGCTTGAGGTCTCGCCCAACGCGAACAGCCGCGCGCGGTGATACGCTTCATCGCCGTGATCCACCTGTACGTGCATGGACGAGGCCGCGGTCATACGACGCGCGCTCTCGCCATCGCTCGGGCGCTGACGGCCGCGGGACGCCCGTTTCGGGCCTTCGTCGGACGGGACGGCGTTCGCTTGTTCTCGGAGGAATACCCCTGCACCGCGGTCGCCTCCCTTCCCCCTACTGCGGGCCGCGCCGCGCTCGGGCTGGCCGCTCGTGTCTGGGACGCGACCGTGCAGGGTCGCCGAGACCGCGTCGAGCTCGTCATCTCGGACGGCGATCTGCCCGGCCTGCTCGCCGCGCATGCGCTGCGAATCCCATCGGTCGCGGTCGGGCACGGGCTGGTCTTCAGCGAATGCAAACGTCCGCCCGCGCTCGCGGCCGGGCCGTGGCTACGGGAGTCCACCAAAGCGTCAGCCTCGTGCGTCGGGGCGCAACGACGGATCGCGGTCAACTTCGTTCCTCTGGAACCACGGAGCTCTCGAGTGGTCCTGGCCCGTCCCTGCCTCGACCCCAATCTCTACCGCGCAGCGACCCCATCTCGGGTGCTCTGCTACTTCCGCGATGGCGCGCCAGAGGTCCTTGAGAGCCTCGTCGCCCACGCAGAGCGCCCAATCCTTTTCGCAGCACAGGACCCGAAGATCGAAGGCGTCGAGTTTGAGCCGCTGAGCCGGGAGCGGTTGATCCACAGGCTTGCCGAGTCCCGCGTCGTCATCGCCAGCGCCGGGAGTCAGCTGATCTCGGAGTGTGCGGGGCTGGGCATTCCCATCCTCGCCCTGTACGCACACGCCGACGACGAACATCGGCTCAACGCGGCGATGGTCTTGAACGCTGGGCTCGGGGACGGATGCTCGTTCCAGGCCCTCACGCCGACCCGGCTCGCCCGATTCTTGGACTCGCCGCCGAGCCCCACCCCCCTCGCACACCCGGGACCGGACGTGGCGACCGCGAGCATGGACGCGATCGACTCGGCCCTGCTATCCCTGCGCGCATGACCGAGGAACGAACCGCGCTCGACGGTTTCTTGAGCGGCCGCGCCCCGACGATGCTGCTCGTCGGACTCATCGGTGTGGCGCTCGTGCTCTGGGTCTTCGGCGGTCTGCTGTCTGCTCCGTGGCAGCTCAACGAGGACAGCCCCACCGTGATGTCGAGTTCTGCCGAGTGCGACCCAAGACGCGGCGCGCAGTATCAGATTCGTGTCGACGGTGAGAGCTACGAGGGCTGCGGCGGCGCGACCAACAAGTGCGCCGAAGTCGAAGCCGTCGCGGTGGCCTATGATCCCGATGACCCCTCTGCGTGCCGGGTCGCGAGCGCCGCCGGGGGACTCGGGCGCTACGAGTCCACCTTCTTGCTGCTCGGGCTCGGGTTGAGCTTTGCTGGGGCCGCCGGGGCGAGCTTCCTGGTGAGCCAGCGAGTCCGACGCGCGGGTCTGCGCGGAGACCTGTGTGCCGAGGCCGCCGCCGCCCGATTTCAGCGGTGGCAACGCATCAGCTGGGCCTCGCTCACGGCCGCGATCGTCACGGCCAACGGCACCGCGCTGTACGTCCTTCTGTAGGGAGCGCGCACGCGTCTCGCATCGCCTGTGACATCACACGTCGCTGGTTCACCACAGGCTGCTCGCAGCATGTTGAGAACGTCGGCGCGGCGGATCGGGAAGCATTTTTCGAGCCTGGGTAGGATCCGAAACGCCGCTGTACCGGGTGTACTGCAAGTTTTGGCGACACCGCCAGGAGCGAAAAGGGCGAGCGAGACGTCGTGTCGACTTTCTCAACAGGCTGCTAGAGTCGCGGCGCTCATGAGCACCAGCGAAACGCCCACAGTCGAGACCAAGGTCGATGGACGCGCGGGAGACCGCAGCCGCGAGCTGATGCAGGCCGCGCGATGTGTCATCCCCGGCGGCGTCAACAGCCCTGTGCGCGCGTTCGGTCCGGTGGGTGGGGATCCCCCATTCGTCCGCAAGGCCAAGGGCGCGCACATCATCACCGAAGATGGCGTTGCGCTGATCGACTACGTCGGGACCTGGGGACCGGCGATCCTCGGGCACGCCAACCCCGAGGTCATCGACGCGGTGCAAAAGGCCGTTCGAGACGGTCTGAGCTTTGGCGCGGCCTCGGCCGGGGAGGTCGACTTCGCGGAGCTGGTTTGCTCGATGGTGCCCAGCCTGCAAGGGGGCATGGTGCGAATGGTCAACTCCGGGACCGAGGCCACGATGAGCGCGCTTCGGCTCGCCCGCGGCTACACCGGTCGCGACAAGATCGTGAAGATGGACGGCGGCTACCACGGGCACGCCGACTTTCTGCTCGTCGCCGCCGGCTCGGGTGCGGCCACGCTCGGACTTCCCGGCACCGCTGGCGTGCCTGCCGACGTGGTCAAGCAGACCTTGCTCGCCCCTCAAAACGACCTCGACGCGATCCGTGCCATCGTCGCGAAACATCCAGACGACATCGCGGCCATCATTGTCGAACCCGTCTGCGGCAACATGGGCTGCGTCCCGCCCCAGCCTGGCTACCTCGAAGGTCTGCGCGAGATCACCTCCGAGCACGGCATCGTCCTGATCTTCGACGAGGTCATGACCGGCTTCCGGCTGGCCAAAGGTGGCGCGCAGGAGTTGTTTGGCGTCACCCCAGACCTCACCGCGCTGGGCAAGATCGTCGGCGGTGGCCTCCCGTGTGCAGCGTACGGTGGCAAGCGAGAGATCATGGAGAAGCTCGCGCCGATCGGGCCCGTCTATCAAGCGGGCACACTCAGCGGAAACCCCATCGCCGTAGCTGCGGGCATGGCCACGCTCAAGATCCTCGAGCGCGACTCGCCCTACGCACAACTCGATGCGATGACCGAACGACTGGTCAAGGGCATCGTCCAAGCCGCCGACGCAGCCGGCCTGCCGTTCACCAGCAACCGGGTGGGCTCGATGTTCACCGGCTTTTTCCGCGGCGGCGAAGTGCGCAACTACGCGGACGCGAAAGCCAGCAACCTCGACCAGTTCACGCTGTGGCACTCGGCGATGCTCGAGCGCGGCGTCTACCAGGCTCCCTCGCAGTTCGAGTCGGGATTCGTGTCGGTGTCCCACACCGAGGAGATCATCGACCAGACGATTGCCGCCGCAAAAGAAGCCATGCTCGCGGTCGCTGCCGCGAGCTGATGCATGTTCACACGGTTCGTCCCGGCCACCCGCCTGCTCCTCGCCATCGCCCTGGGTCTCGGCCTCGCATGCGGCAGCGCGCCTGGCCCCGCACCGCTCGCGTCGGACACATCAGCGCCTGCGTCGCCGTCCCCTGCCTCCTCGGAGAACGAGCCACAGCCCGAGCCCAGCGTCGTGGTGAACACGGCATGGAAATCCAGCGCCGCGGACTACCTGGATGCGCGGGTCGAGCAGTGGTTGTCCGATCCTCCACCGGTCGCCAACGTGAAGTGCGCGATGAGCTGTCACACCAGCTTCCCGGCGGTGTTGGCCCACCCAAGCCTGCCCGCCGATCGCACCGCGCACATCCGCGAGGCCCGAGCCCGCTTTGAAGCTCGCCTCCCCTCGGCCGGCGCGGCGACGCCGTTTTACGGCAAGGCCAACAACGCCAAGGTCCGAGAGTCCCACGCGACCGAAGCGGTGCTCGTGGCCACGGCGTTCGTGATGGACGACTTGGCCCGCGGTAAGCCTATCGGTGCGCCGGCCAAAGAGGCCCTCGAGCGCATGTGGTCGCAGCAGGCTGCCGACGGCGCGTGGCCTTGGCTCGACTTCGGACTTGAGCCCTGGGAGCACGAAGACGCGTTCGGTGTCGCCCTCGCCGCGCTGGCTGCAGGCCGGATCCCTGCCGACACAACGCCGGGCCAAACCGAGGGCATCCGCAAGCTTCGCGCCTACGTAAAGGCCAACGTCGAGCGCGTGCCCCTTCACGACCAGAGCGCGCTGCTGTGGTCCTCAAGCGCGCTCGAAGACCTGCTCACCTCCGCACAGGCGGCCGACATCGCCGCGGCGCTCCGCACGACCCAACGCAGCAACGGCAGCTTCGCCATCGCCCAGCTCATGCCTGGGCACGCCGGCACGTCCGAGCACGGTGACGGATACGCCACCGCGCTCGCAACCCTCGCACTGTGCACCACCGGCTTGGAGCCTGAGGCGGCCAAGAACGGCCTGGCGTGGCTGCAAACCAACCAGCAAGCCGACGGCTCGTGGCGCGGACAGTCGCTCAACGGTCGTCCGGGCGCTCGACCAGCGCAGTACATGACCGATGCGTCCACGGGGTATGCGGTGCTCGCACTGCAGACCTGCGCGAACTAGAGCAGATCTCACAACCTCGTCACCCCGTCTCGCTGGTCGTCGGGACCGACCGGATCGAGGCCTGGGCTCCGGGCGGACACGGCGCGGGGAAGGACGCCACCACGGCACTCTCTTGACGCGATACCCTGCAATCGACCCGTGGCGTTCCTCGCGATTCAATGCCCGTCCTGTGCGTCGACCGACGTGACACTGCGCGGCGGTGGCAACTACGCGTGCAACCACTGCTCGACGTCGTTCGTTCGGCAGCACCAGCCCCAGGCACCGCAGCCGCCACCCCCGCCGCCGCCGCCTCGGCCTCTGAACGCGCCGTTCAACTCCTATGGCCCCCCGGTCCACACGCCTCCGGCCGCGGCGCCACCCATGCAGATCGTTGCGCCTCGCCGTAGCGGGTGCGCGTGGGCCGTGACGATGCTGTTCGCGTTCGCCGTTCCTCTCGCCGGGGCGGGCATCACGTTTTGGCAGACGCAGCAGGCGACCAGGGCCAGTCAGACCGCGGCCACCGCGAACACGATCGCCGCAGCAACCGGACCAAAGAGCACGCCGGAGGCCCCCACGCAGCTCGTGCCTCGAACCTCGCGTTCGGCACTGACGGCCCCAAAGCTCGAACCCGAAGAGCCCACGGTCGAAGCCTCAGACTCCCCGTCGGCGGTCGCGGGTGAGGGGACCTCGCTGGACGGGTTCCAGAAGCTTCAGGGGTGCTCTTGCCGAGCCAAGGCCGGCGCGGTTGAGTTGCACCTTCGCGCCGAAGCGGGTGGCACCACCATCACCAGCGCCGGAACCCGAAGCACGGTCAGGTTCACCTTCGCCGCGAAGGCCGGAAGCACGACGCCCTTCAACCTTCCGGCCACGTCCGCGACGGCGCCCGCACGCGAGTACACGAAGGGTCGTTTCCCGCTGGGCATGGGATGCGACGGCGACACGCTCGTGCTTGCGGCCGAACGCTCCGTGACCGCGTGGTCGCTGAGCGAGCGAACCGCCCGGTGGACGCAGACGCTGCCCGAGAGCTACGGAGACGTGAACCCCAGCGACACGCCGTCTCTGGACTGCAAGTCGCTCAGCGTCAGCGGTGGCACGGTCTCTGTGCAAGCCGGTGGCAAGACCGTGCGTCTGGACCTTGGCTCCGGTGAGCCGACGAGCAGCAAGAGTGCGTCCAAGCCCAGCGCCGGCGGCAGCACGCCCTCGCCGAGCGAGCCGAAGAAGCCCGACCCTGCACCGACGCCCTCCGAGCCGAAACCAGCACCTTCGGACAGCAAACCGGCACCTCCCAAGCCCGAGCCCACACCCTCCGCAGACACCAAGAAGAAGGGCAAAAAGAAGGGCAAAAAAGGAAAGAAGAAGGGCAAAAAGTAGCCCGAGGCCTACTCACCGGGCCAAGGCAGCCAGGTCCTGCTGGGTGAACCATCGACGATCTGCGGCCAGCCATCCACCCACTCAATGCGGTCGAGCAGACCGTGACGCCCCTCGCTCTGCAGCTGCGTCCCGTTTCCTGCGTTGGTCCACGCGTGATAGAAAAAATAGTCCGTGCCCTCGACGTCCAACACGGTGCCGTGTCCGGGACCGACCCAGCGCTCGTTGTTGGTGAGGATGGGTGGCCCGAACTTCTCCCACGGGCCCGCCATGCTTGCCGCCCGCGCAACCCCGGTCCGGTACCGGTTGTCGTACACGTTCCCGCTGTAGAACATATAGAGCATGCCGTCGTGCGCCGTGATCCACATGGCCTCGATGACGCCGCCCTCCCAGGTGCCCGGGTTGTTGACCAACAGCTGAATCTCGCTGCTCCCAGGCGCGAACGAGAGCCCGTCCGCGGCGAGCTCCCGAGCGAGAATGGGTGTGGGCTGCCCGACCGAGTTGCCGTCGATCTTGTAGAGCAGCCACCGGGTCCCGCCCTCGTCCTCAAAGTACGTCGCGTCGATGACCCCTTGCGGGTGCTGCACCAAAGGACCGTCCATCTCCTGGTACGGACCCAGCGGATCGTCGGCCCATGCGGCACCGATACACAGCCGGTTCTGGGCGTCGGTGGTGGTGAAGTATGCGACGACTCGGTCATCGATCTGGTGGAGTTCGGGCGCCCAGTTGCGGTTTCCGTTGAGCGCCCAGGTTGGCTTGCCGTCGGGGAGGACGCGGCCCTTCGTGTCCGACCAATGGACCAGGTCACGGGAGTAGCGGATCGGGAACCTGCCCCCGGTACAGACCATGTAATAGCCCGGAGACTCGGCGTCGGGCTGCGAACGAAACACGCCGGGATCGGGGCAGTTGAAGGGCACCACCGGGTTTCGATAGGGAGGCTTTGGGCCCAGCGCATCGCTGGACGGCCGGGTGGTCGTCAGCGCGGACTCGGGCACGACGGTCTCGGGCATGTCTGAGCTGGACCACGAGAGCCTGGCTGATGCGTCGAGATCGATCTCGAAATACTCGACCACGATGGGCGTGGGCATGTCCTGCACCAGCTCCACCGCGCCTTCGTTGCGGGTGACGAAATGCGGCGTCCAGTCGTCGATGACCGCGACGTCGTCCACCCACACCCGCACCCCGTCGTCGGTGTCGGTGATCAACGTGTACGTGCCGGTCAGCGGCGCCGTGATCCACCCGGTCCATCGCACCGAGAAGCGGTCTTCCCCGATGCCCGCACCGGGCGCTTCGGCTCCCCAGTCCACGTCGAGCTGCGGTTCCACCTGCACGATTGCAGCGTCGTGATAGTCGGCGAAATACTCGGCGCGTAGCCCCGGCACGATGGGCGGAGGGTCACCGGTATCCTCAGAGCTGGAGTCCGGAGCTGTCGAACCGCTCTCCGCGGTCGTCGAGGTGGACGCGGGGTCGGAAGATGTCGAGCTTCCGTCCGGCGCCGAGGTCACCGCCGGCCCCGACGACGCCCCTCCAGTCGAGCCCGATTCGGTGGCGCTCGTCCCTGCGTCGGAACATCCCGGAAGGGCGATCCCAAGGGCGAGTCCGAGCATTCCTGTCGCTGTGCGCATCGGCCACAGTCTACGCGCCACGCCGCTGGAGAGGTCGCCGAGTTTGTCGGCGACACGTCGTGGTGCCATGCTCCGCCTATCGTGTCCGCACCTGAGCCCGAGCCGCCGCACAAGCCGGCCACCTGGTACCGCTACATGGATGCCTCGTCCCTTGGCATCGAGATCGCGGTGTCGGTTGTGCTGGGAGCCGCGGCGGGGATGTGGCTTGAGAAAAACGTCACCCACTGGGCCCCCTGGACCTCAGTCCTTGGAATGATGCTGGGCGTCGCCACCGCTGGGCGCGCGATCGTGCGGACGGCTCGAAAGTACACGCGGCAACTTCGCGAACAGGACGCTCTGGAGCGCGGGTCTGCGGCCCCGGACGACGCCCAGGCCCCAACCGAAAGCGACGCATCGCCATGAACGAGCAGTCCCGCAGCCGCCTGCTCTCGCGCATCGTGCAGTGGACCATCGCGCTCACCGTCCCCGTGATGCTCATCGGGGGCTTCATGTGGGACGTCGCGACCGCGCTCGGGATCCTGTGCGGATCAGCCCTTGGCGGCCTCAACTTCATCCTTTTGGGCCGTTCTCTGCAGCGGATGTTCGAAAATCCGGACGAGCATCGAGGCTCGAAATGGACGCTCCCGGTCACCATGCTGGTGAAGTGGCCGCTGATCTTGGGCGCACTCGCCATCGTGATGCTGTACCTGCCGGTCAGCCCTCAAGGTGTGGCGATCGGTGCCTTGGTCTCACTTGTCGCAGGCGCGACGGCGGCGTTGCGCGAACATCAGGCGCAGCGATAGCGCGACTTCGAGATTCGTCTTCGGCGCGCACATCCGCGGCCGCCCGATGGCGCAGCAGGGTTACGCTCTTGGTGGATGCATAGGACAACGAGGAGATGGGGAGCCTCCGCCATACTGCTGCTGGCCGCGGGCTGTGGAGGTGCCAGCGCCGACGAGGATTCCGCAAGTGGCTCCGCCACCGACGGGATCCTGACCGCGGGACAAACCGCGTCGCAGGGGACGAGCGAATCAGGCGAAGCCAGCGATACGGCGGACAGCGAGTCGATGACGGCGACGAGCACAACGGGTGAAACCGCCTCGAGCAGCGGAGTCACGCTGACCGACTCCTCATCGAGCGGAGGCCAAGGCGAAGAAACTTCGGACACCGACGCGGGCAGCACCGGTGAGCGCGAGTGCGCCGCAGTGAGTGCCGAAGCGCAGCTTGTCCAGCTGCCGGCGGACATCATCTTCATCGTCGACAACTCGGGCTCCATGAGCTTCGAGGCTGGGGAGGTTCAGGCCAACCTCAACGACTTCAGCGAGCAGATCGACATGAGTGGCGTGAATGCACAGGTCGTCCTGATCTCAAGCTACCCCAACGAGGGCAACGGGATCTGCATCGACATGCCGCTGGGCAGCGGGGGCTGCCCAAACGCCGACACCAATTTGCCCGGGTTCCTGCACGTCGATATTCGGGTTGGCAGTCATAACGCGTGGGAGGTTCTGATCGACAGCTGGGCGGATTGGTCCGGCTCGATCCGCAAGCAGTCCTCCAAACACATCGTCGTGATCAGCGACGATGATCCCAACATGTCCGACAACGCCTTCGACACGGACTTCCTCGCGCTCGACCCAAACTACGCGGGATACTTTCATCACTCGGTCGTGTCCCACTCCAACTGCGACAGCGCGGCGAGCATCGGGCAGGACTACATCGACCTGTCGAACCAAACCGGTGGCATCGCGGCGGACCTGTGCGACCAGGACTTTCAGGCCGTCTTCGACGCACTGACAACCGCGGTCCTCGAAGGTACGGAGCTCGCGTGTGAGTTCGCGATCCCCGAGCCGCCCGCGGGCGAATCCCTCGACCCTGAGGAGGTGAACGTGGAGATCGGGCCCGCACTCGGACCCCTCGACACCATTCCGCGGGTCGACGACATGACGCAATGCGATGGCGTGGCCGACGGCTGGTACTACGACGACGCCGTGAACCCCACGATGATCTTCCTGTGCCCCCAGACCTGCGGGACGATCCAGGGAATGAAGGATGGGGTGATCAACATTGGGTTTGGCTGCGAGACGATCGTGCCCGGCTGAAACCTCGGACGGTCGGCCGGGTGGACGCGATCCCGCGGGATCTCCGCCGCCGGCCGATCGGCGACGAATCGAAGGATCCCGCGGGCCTACACGCCATGCGGTCGATGGGCCGAAATCTGCGGCCCGCAGCGCGTGAGGGACCTCGATCTCGGGGTTTCGTTTCTCGCCGAATTCGGCCAAAAACCGGGCCTTAGGTGCCCGTCCTCGTCTTGCACACATCGTGAGGGTTTGGTACATGCCCGCCGACCCGACGCGGCGTTGTGCTGCTCGGACCCTCACGGCCATGGGCGACCACGACACTTGGTACTCGATTCTGCCGTTCTGGCATTCGCTCGAGGCAGCACTCGAGCCGACGCTCGCGCGTAAGGAGCCGTTCCTCATCTTCGGGAGCAGCCACTTCACGCTGATCCACGTGTTCGGAGCCCTGATCGCGTGCGCGATCATCTTCGCGGCAACGTTCCGCTACCGGGGCAGTCTCAGCGACGCGACCGGCGGTGTGGTGCCCCCGCGCAAGTTCAACCTTGCGTCGATGATGGATGGCTTCGTCGGAGCGGTCTACAAGTTCTCGGTCGACGTGATGGGTGAGGAGAACGCCAAGCGCTACCTCCACATCACCGGCACCCTGGCGCTGTTCATCTTCTGCTGCAACATCCAGGGCCTCATCCCCGGCTTCCTGCCCCCCACCGACACGCTCAAGACGAACCTGGCGCTCTCGCTCATCGTCTTTTGCATCTACGTCGGCGTGGGCGTGATGCGGAACCCCAAGCACTTCCTCGGCGAGTTCCTCGGCCCGAGCATCGGCGGCATCCCTCTGATGGCTCCGCTGTTCCTCCCCATCGAGCTCGCCAGCCACATCGCTCGCCCGGTTTCCCTGGCGCTGCGGCTGCTCGGCAACATCGTCGCTGACCACAAGGTCGTCGCCGCCATCGCGGGCCTGGTCGCGCTTCTGCTTCCGGTCCCGTTCTTGCTTCTCGGGGTGTTGGTCGCGATCGTCCAGACCCTCGTCTTCACCCTGCTCACCATCATTTACATTGGTCTCGCTGTCTCGCACGGCGAGGGCCACTAGATTTCCAGCTCTGCATCGAGCTGCTCAGAAAAGAAGAGACATCATGAAGAACCGCATTGCGACGCTCTCCGCCTTCGCCGCCGCGTTCCTTGCTCCCGCCGTGGCTCTTGCTGCGCCGGCCGCAGGCGGTGGTCCCAACGACGCTGTTTTCGCCGTCTGCATGTGCTTCGGCGTTGCCATTGCTGCATTCGGTGGTGGTCTCGGCCAGGGCCGTGCCGCTTCGGCAGCTCTCGACGGAATCTGCCGTAACCCTGGCTCGGCCGACAAGGTGTTCACGCCGCTGCTTCTTTCGCTGGCGTTCATCGAGTCGTTGGTCATCTTCACCCTGGTCGTCGCGCTCATCGTTTCGGGCAAGATGGGCTAGGCCCGCTGCGCCTCGGCGCAACACCTCCGTGCTTCGGCGCGGTGCAAAGAGGCGGTTCGGGTTTCCCGGCCGCCTCTTCGCCTTGGTTCTGCCCCGCAAGACGGCGTGGCGAGACGATGCGATGTGCTCTAGTCGCATCCGTTGTCGAACGGAAGCTCGACGACAAATGACGCGCCGTCTGTCCGGTCGGACTCGACATAAACACGACCGCCGTGAGCCTCGACGATCCGCTTCACAACGGTGAGCCCCACGCCCGTTCCCGGTACCGTTTTCGGAACGAGACGCTGGAAGGGCTCGAAGATGCCCTTCGTGTGGCCCTTGGGAATTCCAGGGCCATCGTCGAGGACCGCGATGCGCGTCTGAACATCGTCGGAGGTGAACTCAACCCGGACGTTGCGACCGCCGTGCTTGAATCCGTTGTCGACCAGGTGCTGCAGCATCTGACGCAGCAGGACTTCGTTGGCCAACACGGGCCGCTCCGGCAGGTCCCAGCGAAGGACCCTCTCTGGATAGAACGCCCCCATGGTCTCTGAGATGTCTCGAAGAATGGGCGCCACATCGACGTCCTCGCGCTCAAGCATCTTTTCTCGGGGGAGCCGGGCGAGCTCCGTCATCCCACGAATGGCCTCATCCGCGCGCGCACGCACGTGGCGAACATCCGCAAGCTGTTGGATCGCATCCGCCGAGAGTGCGGCTCGGTGGTCGCTCTGGAACATCTCGAGCAGCGCTCCGAGCTGCCGCAGTGGTGCTCGAACGTCGTAGCTGATGGCGTCGCTGATCGCCCGGAGTTCGTCGTGGGCGCTCGCCAACTCAAGGTGGGCCTGGACGAGCCTCGTGGAGTGGTGATGGTGCTCCATCGCATCCACGACGATCTCGGCGAGGTCGGCAAGCATCTCCCGCCCGGCTTCGTCGAGCTGGCGCGGCTTTCGGTCAAGGACACACAGCGTGCCTATCGCGAAGCCACCGCCGACCCGGATTGGAGCGCCGGCGTAGAACCGGATGTCGGGCTCCCCGACGACCAGCGGATTGTTCGAGAACCGCGGATCGTCTTTGGCATCCTCCACGACCACGACCTCCTCTCCGAGAATCGTGTGGGCGCAGAAGGCGTCTGCTCGAGGTGTCTGTGAAGCCTCAAGGCCAACGCGGGCTTTGAACCACTGACGCTGCTCATCCACCAGGGAGACCAGCGCAATTGGACAGTCCAAGAGGCGCCCTGCGAGCCGCGCGATGCGGTCGAATCGCGGGGTCGGAGGCGTGTCTAGGATCTCGTATCGCCGCAGACGTCGGAGCCGCTCAGACTCATTCTTCGGGACCCCAGCTGCCATCGTCTCCAGGGTAGCAGTCCTGGACACAGCCGCGACGGCCCAGTACGCCTCGATCGGGGGCACCGCCGAGCGTAAGTCTGCCCCAGATTGACCCAACCACGCGAGAGCCGGCGACGGCCGCTCAGAACTTCGAGCTGACGGTCAGCATCAGCAGGCGATCGTTCGACTCCCGCAGTCGTCGGCTGAGCGTCCGGACGAACCGCCAGAGCAGCTCGTAGGCGAGCTCTCGATCGACAAACATAAGGTCGCGAAGGTCGTCCTTGGGCAGCATCAACAGGCGGGCCGATTCGTGCGCGATGGCATCGGCCGAGCGGGGGCAGTCATCGTCGACGATCGACATCTCGCCGAAGTACATGCCTGGGGCGAGCACCGCGAGCGCCTCCTCGCCCATGCCCGCCACGTTGCGCGAGATTCGAACGGCCCCCTCGACGATGAGATAGAGCCCATCGCCTTCGTCCCCGTGTCGGAACACGGCCTGCCCGCGCTCCAACCTCACCTCATGCACGAGTGATGCGATGCGTCGAAGGTGCACGGGCAGCAGGCCTTCGAACAGGCTGACCTTGCGGAGCTGTCGCTCCAAGTCCGCGGTCAGCTCAGCGCTCGACGGCGGTGCGCCCGGACCCGCGCCGCCGCCCGACCCACGAGGCCCGACCGACGGTCGCGGCTCCACAACGTCCTGGGGGTCATCACCATCGTCGTCGGTGATGCCGAACTCTTCGAGACCGAAACCCATGGGTACCCAGGAGCGTACTACGGCTGCCCGCCACGAATGGCCGTGCCGCTCTGATAGACGGTCCGAACCAGCGCAGAGCCTGCGTGATAGACGAGGTCTCGGTAGTCTTCGGTCGCCAGCCTCAGGATGTCCGCCTGGCGCCCAGGGCGAAGAGACCCCACCTGGTCGTCGAGTCCCATCGAGGCCGCGGCGTTGTGCGTGACCGCGCAGATGGCTTCGGCTGGCGAGAGACGGTTGCCGTAACACGCCAGGCCGAGCACCACTGCGAGGTTCTCGATCGCGCAGGACCCGGGGTTGCAGTCGGAGGCGACGGCCACGGCGACCCCGTCCTCGATGAGCGCGCGGCCGTCCGCGTACGGCTTGCCGAGGACCAGCGAGGTTCCCGGAAGCAGGGTGGCCACCACACCGGCTTCGCGAAGGGCGGCGCGCTCCTCGGCGTTGAGGGCCAAGAGGTGGTCGGCGGATGCGGCACCAAGCTCAGCGGCCAACTTGGCCCCCCCGGTGTGGCCGAACTCGTTGGCGTGGATTCGGAGTTCGAGCTCCAGCTCGAGCGCCTTCGTGAGCACCGCACGCGATTCCTCTTCCGTGAACGCACCACGGTCGCAAAAGACATCGCATGAATCTGCGAGGCCTTCTTCAGCGACCGCCGGAAGGATCTCCTCGATGACGCGCGCAATGAACGCGGCCCGGTCGGCATCGCTGCCCCGGGACTCGGCCGGCACAGCGTGTGCCGCAAGGCAGGTCGCGGTCACTCGGAAGCCGCCTTCGTCACGAAGCCGACGAACGACACGGAGCTGCTTGAGTTCGTTGTCGAGGTCGAGGCCGTAGCCGCTCTTGATCTCGAAGGTTGTCGTGCCCGCTCGGCGCATGCGAGCGATGCGAGCCAACGACTCCAGATACAAGTCGTCCTCGGACAACGCGCGCGTCTGGCGAACCGAGCTGAGGATGCCGCCACCGGCGGCAAAGATCTCCTCGTAGTCAGCACCACGCAGGCGCTGCTCCAGCTCGTCTTTGCGATCGCCGCCCCACACCAGGTGCGTGTGCGAATCGACGAAAGCGGGCATGAGCGTGTCGCCCGAGCAATCGATCACGCCGGAGCTGCGCAGCGACGAAGGGACCTCGTCCGCAGGCCCAACCCAGGCGATGGTGCCCTCTTCGGTGATCGCGACGCTGCCGTCTTTGATGATCCGAAGCTCCGACATGGCGGCGCCGCGGCGCGGGCCCATGTCGCCGGCAAGAGTGAGAACGGCCGAAGCGCGATGTAGAAGCATGCCCATCGTTCAGCCCACGTCCTCGTGAATGGTACGGCCAGGAATCCGTACGCCGTGTTCTTTCGCGAAAGCGACCGCTTCGTCATAGCCGGCGTCGACGTGGCGGACCACGCCCATGCCGGGGTCGCAGCGCAGCACCCGGGCCAGCCGACGTGCAGCGCCTGGTGTGCCATCGGCGAGCACCACCATGCCCGCGTGCAGGGAGTAGCCCATCCCGACCCCGCCTCCATGGTGAAACGACACCCAGGTGGCCCCGGCCGCCGTGTTGATGAGCGCGTTGAGGATCGGCCAGTCGGCGATCGCATCCGAGCCGTCCTTCATCGACTCGGTCTCGCGGTTGGGCGATGCGACCGAACCACAGTCGAGGTGGTCACGACCGATCACGATCGGGCCGTCGACCTTGCCGGTCTTGACCAAGTCGTTGAACAGCAAGCCGGCTTTGTCTCGCTCGTCGTAGCCAAGCCAGCAGATCCGACAGGGTAGCCCCTGGAACTTGACGTGTTTCTGCGCCAGCTCGGTCCAGCGATGCAGCGATCGATTCTCGGGGAACAGCTTGAGCAGCTCGCGGTCGGTGACGGCGATGTCTTCCGGGTTGCCCGAGAGCGCTGCCCACCGGAACGGGCCCTTGCCTTCGCAAAACAGCGGCCGGATGTACTCGGGAATGAAGCCCTTGATCTCGAACGCGTCCTCGACCCCTGCCTTCACGGCTTGAGCGCGGATGTTGTTGCCATAGTCGAACGCGATCGCGCCGGCTTTTTGCATCTCCCGCATGGCGGTCACGTGCCTGCCCATCGCATCGATGCTGCGCTGGATGTACGCCTTGGGGTCAGCGGAGCGCAGCGACTCCGCCTCGGCCAAAGACATGCCGTGCGGGACGTAGCCGTGCAGCTCGTCGTGCGCGCTCGTCTGGTCGGTGACCACGTCGGGAATGCGCCCCCGACGAACGAGCTCCGGCAGCACGTCAGCACAGTTGCCCAGCAGCCCCACCGACAACGCTTCGTTCTTGGCGACAGCGGCGTCGATGAGGCGGAGAGCCTCGTCGAGGTCCTCGGTCGACCTCATCAGATAGCCATGCTCAACCCGACGCGCGATTCGCTCGGGGTCCACCTCGACGCAGAGCACGGCAGCGCCCGCCATCAGGGCCGCCAGTGGTTGCGCACCCCCCATTCCGCCAAGACCCCCGGTCAGGACAAACTTGCCCTCGAGCGTTCCGCCAAAGTGGGTGCGCGCACACGCCATGAAGGTCTCGTAGGTGCCCTGCAAGATTCCCTGGGTGCCGATGTAGATCCAGCTCCCGGCGGTCATCTGCCCGTACATCGTCAAGCCCAGGCCTTCGAGACGATGGAACTCGTCCCAGTTCGCCCAGTTTCCGACCAGGTTCGAGTTGGCGATCAACACCCGCGGCGCGTCCTCGTGCGTCTTGAAGATGCCCTGTGCTCGGCCGCTCTGAACGATCAGCGTCTCGTCGGACTCGAGGTCACGCAACGAAGCCACGATGCGATGGAAGTCCTCCCAGGTGCGCACCGCCTTCCCGGTGCCGCCGTAGACCACAAGGTCCTCCGGACGCTCGGCAACCTCGGGATCGAGGTTGTTCATCAGCATGCGAAGGGCGGCTTCTTGAGCCCATCCCTTGCAGCTGATCTCGTTCCCACGCGGAGCTCGCACCGGTGTGTACGCCATGTGCCGACCCTAGCAGCTCTTCAGCACATGCCCGCGCAGCCTCGCGCTCAGGCGAGGCGAGGAGACACACAGCGACGGCGCAGGCCTAGTTGTAGCTGGAGCAGTAGTCGAAGCCCGAGGGGATCTTCGGGTAGTACGCGATCGTGTTCCAGCACATCTCATCTTGGGTGCCGGGACCGCCGAACGTCGTGCCCTCGCGCCCGGTCGAATCGTAGAAGCAGTGGTTCACGATTTCGTCGCCGGGCATGAGGTCGAAGTCGACCGGCTTCATGTTTTGGTTCTCGAAGTCGAACGGGTCGTCCCGGTTGATCTCACGAACCATCTCGCCGTCGCGGTACTGCTCGCTGTACAGGACGCTCCCGAGGTCGTGCGCGTGCATAGAGCTGCCAAACACGTGCAGTGGCTCGGAAAGCTCGGCCTCGGTCACCGCACCCCGACACGTCATCACATGCTCGTGCGCGGCCTCTCCGGGGGGAATCTCAATCCCCTCGATGTCGCCGAAGACGAGCGTGCCGGCGTTGTGTTCGCGCAGGTCGGTGCTCACGTAGAAGTCGAAACCGGAGTTGTCGGTCTGCCCCGTGACCTCCAGCGGGTTGTTGTAGTGGACCTGCAGCCGCAGCGTCACGTTGCCGCCGGGCGTATCCCCGATGAGGTAGCCGGCCTCGGGAGGAAGCTCGAAGCGGGTCTCGCCCGGCGCCCACGCCCAGATCATGTCGCCTTCGAGATCGAAGCAGGAGTACCCATCGGGTGAGCCCGAGGGGTCGGCGGTGAGGGTGACCACGAAGTGATGCACGTGCGCCGCGTTGTCGATCACAGCGTCAAAGGCCGTGATGTGGCCAAGCTGGTCGAGCGAGAAGCTGAAGTCCCAGCAGTTGTACGAGGTCTCGGAGGCCGGGATGCTGAAGTCGTTGACGCGAAGCTCAATCTTCTGGCCGAGGTCGTCCGTGTTCCCCGTCGAGCCTTCGTCGCCAGTGGTCTCGCCCGTGGTTGCGTCGGTCGGATCCGTGGTCCCGGGTCCCTCGGTTTCGGGATCGGTCGTCGCCGGGGTCGTGTCTACACCGGTCGTCTCTTCGGGCCCGGAGGTCTGCTCGACCGCCCCGGACTCCTCCTCGTTCGACCCACCGCTCTCACACGCGGACATCGTGAGCGCGAGCGCACCGAACAGCCACAGCCCATTGCGAATCCCAGCAACCATGCATCGGGGATATCAGATCTGCACGGTCTCAGGAAGTGAGCAGTCCGAACCGACGGAGCAGTCGGCAGACGTGGAGCAGCGGCAAGCCGATAATGCCGGTCACGTCGTCGGCGTGGATATCGTCGAACAGCGTGATTCCGGCGTCCTCGACGCGATAGGCCCCAACGCAGTCCAGTGGCCTGGCGGCATCAACGTACGCACGCGCCTCCTGCTCCGCATAGGAGCGCATCGTGAGCCGTTGTCGGTCCACGGCGGTCTCCAGCCGACCCGACGACGCGTCCAGAAGCACGACGCCGGTGGTGAGCGTGTGAGTCCTGCCCGCCAGGGTCATGAGCTGTGCGACAGCACGCTCGACCGTCCCCGGCTTGTGCAGCAACATCCGCGACGGCGCGTCGAGCGTCGCGATCTGGTCCGCCGCGAGAATGATGTGCTTCGGATACGACCCCACCAGGCTTCGCGCCTTCCCCTCGGCCAGCTGCAGCGCAAACGCATCGTCCGTTGAGGTTGCGAACAGACCCTCGTGCGCGGACTCGTCGAACTCGGGCGCGGCGATGTCGAAGGGAATGCAGAGGCGTTCAAGCAGCGCCCGGCGATACGGCGACGTCGACGCCAGCAGCAGCTTCACTTGTTCCAGCACTTCGAGTTGAACATGGCGCCGAACTTGTTGCAGCCCGACCCAGGACCGCTCCGCTTCTTCTTGTTCTTCTTCCTCGACGCCTTGGGCGCGGGCGCAGGCTCTTCGGTTGGACCGGCCTCAGCGTCATCCAAGATTTCGATGCCACCGGTTTCTTGAGCGTCGGGGTGAAGCGTGGCGAGCTCGGCCAGCACCTCGTCGCGCCGGGCCGGCAGGGCGCCGCAAAGCTTGACGTCGTCTTTGCTGTCCGGGACGGGCTTGGTCGGCGCCACGGGGACCGTGGCCTTCTCGACACGGTTGTAGAAGTAGAACTCGGGCGCCTGCATGACCGCATCCAATGCCGCTGCGTAGGCCTTGCATGGGGCGCTTGCGTCCGCTGCCTGCATCACATCGAGCGCTCGGTTCAGGCGAAGGTCGATCCCAATGTCCGGATTCTCGGCAAGGCGTTCGAGCACTTCGTGGCGGGCGTCGAACTGAATCGGCGTCTTGTCGTCGTTGACGACCTCGACCAAGAAGCTGTCGGTGTAGTCGCCCCGGTGCTTCAGCGAAAACTCGATCGCTTCGCTGCGGACCTTGGGATTCCGCAACAGCGCGTGAAGGTCGGCGTAGAAGTCCCGATCTTGCAGCAGGTTGGGGTCGGCTTCGATCGCCTCGCGAAAGAGCTCAAGAGCCTTTGCGGTCGTGCGGCGCTGAAGAGACATCGCCATGCCCTGGCGCCACAGGAGGCCGGCGTCACCCGGGAACTCCTCGAGAAGCGGGGCGAGCAAGGCCTCTGCATCCGCGGCCTTCTTCTCGCTCTTGGCGGACAACAGGAGGTCGATCTCGTCGAGCTGGGACGCATCCGGCCCCCCATCCTCGCCGTCGTCGACTCCGTCAGCACCGCTGTCGGCCGAAACCGCCGTGCGAGTCTTGATGACTGCTGCCGAGTCGTCGCCGCGAACATAGAACACGGCCGCCGAAGCCAGCGCCACGACGCCCGCCGCCGCGCCCCATTTCCACCGAGCGGCTGCAGGAGCGCTTGGCGCGGGGTTTGAAGTCCCCAGGCGTCGCGGCACCACCTGAACACCGGTGGATCTCATCGACCTGCCCGGGACGGTGATCTCGACATCGCTGACGTGCTCGTCGAGCAGCATCAGCTCGATGCTCTCAAGCGTCTCGATGACCTCGGCTGCGGTTTGAAAGCGGTGGTCTCGGTCTTTCTCGAGCAGCCGCTGAGCGACCGCCGCGATGACCGGCGGAACCGTGGACGGCAAAGGGTCTGGATCGACCGCGACCTGCATGCGCACCAAGGCCACGGGGTCCTCGTTGTCGATCGGCAGCCGCCCCGACAGCATTTGATAAAACAGGATGCCTGCCGCGTAGAGGTCGGCACGAGAGTCGGCTTCGACCCCCATCGCCTGCTCTGGAGACATGTACGCGGGCGTTCCAAACACGAGGCCCGCGGACGTCTTGTGCGTGTCGGTGGTCGCGTCGGTGAGCTTGGCGATCCCAAAGTCGACCAGCTTGAGCACTTCGGCGTCGTCGTGGTCCCGGGTGACGAAGACGTTCTCCGGCTTAACATCGCGGTGAACCACGCCCTTGACGTGCGCGTGCTCGAGCCCTCGCAAGATCTGCAACATCAGCTCGACGGCGCGCGGTGAGCCGATCGGCTTGCCCAACATGCCCGTGAGCTCCGAGCCCTCGAGCAGCTGCATGACCATGTACATCATCCCCTCGTCGGTCGACCCGAAGTCGGTCACCTGCACGCAGTTGGGATGGTCGAGCCGCGAGGCCGAGCGAGCCTCGCGCTCGAAGCGGGCAGACATCTCAGAGTTCGCGCTGAGGTTGGGATGCAGAACCTTGATCGCGAGATCGCGATGCAGCCCCTCGTGGTGCGCGCGGAATACGGCAGCCATGCCACCGACCCCGATCAGGGCCTCGACTCGATAGCGTCCAGCCACCGTCTGGCCGATCAGAGACCGAAGGTCCTGATGCAGTGTCTCGAGAAGGTCGCTCATCGGTTGGAGCGGGCGCAGGATAGCAGCCTGCAACGCAGACGGACCGTAGCGCCACCTGCTTTGCGCAGCCGTAAAGGACAGCGCCAAGAGCGCGAATTCGACTCAGCGCACCGGTTTGGTTCGCACCGTGTCTTGCTCGGGGTCGGAATCGTCGGCTTCGGCCGCGGGCGCCTCGATAAACGCGGTCCCAAGGTCACGCTCGATCCGCGCCAGAGCTTCTTGCGCCCAGTGTGCGAGACTGAGCTCGTTGCCCGCCTGGAAGTCGGCCAGCATCTCTTCAAGCTCTCGGCGAGCGCGCGCGCTGTCGCCCATGATGTGGGCAACTTCGGCATCGAGCAGACGCAACTGTTGCAGCGCCAGGTGCTCGCCGAGAATCACGGTCATCGCGTCCTTGGCCTCCCCCAGCAGCTCCGCCCCCTGATCCGCGTCACCGCGGCGGGCCAAAACGTAGCCCAGGAAGCCTCGGTTGAGATGCAGGTGGTAGTCGAAGCCGTACACGCTGGCGAGCCGGATCGCCTCGCGGAACGAGATTTCGGCCAGCTCAAGATCCCCAGCCCGCAGGCGAAGGTCGCCGAGGTTGTGCATCGGCGTCAGCAAGAGCCGCGGAAGGTTCGCGGCGTGCAGCGCACCGATCGCGTCCTCGGTCTCCGGAATGGCCCGCTGCGGATCTCCTCCCAGAACGGCCAGGAACGCGATCCCCGAGAGGTAGCTTTGCCGCTGCAGCACCGGGCACGCTGCGGCGATAGGCTTGGCCATCTCGTGGAGCGCTCGTGCCTCCCCAAGCTGCCCCGAGAGCGACAGACATCGAAGCCGCACGCCGAGGACGTGACACTTGTCCACCGGACTCGCGGCTTCGAGATCGATGATCTCCATCGCGCGACGGCTGGCTCGGCTGGCCTTGTCGATCTCACCTGCGCCCAGCAAGACCTCCGCTCGTCGGTTGGCGATGCGAAGCTCCAGCGTCCGGTCACGAGCCGACTTGGCGGCCTCGGCCGCTTTGGCCAGTCGCTCAAGCGTCAGGTCCATCTCCGCGTTGCCGGTCTGCGTGTAGCGGTCGGCGAGACCAAGCCAGAACGAAGCCTGCGCACGGTCGTCGCCGAGCAGCTGCGCCACAAGGATTCCGGCCTCGTAGTGCGCGGCTTCTTTGCCCGGATCCTCAAGAGCTCCAGCCGCACTTTCCAAGAGCTTGACCTGCGCCGCCAGTAGACGGTCGAGCGACCCGGTCCCCCCGTACTTTCGAAGCCGAGCGATGATCCGCTCGAGCACCTGAGCGGCGAGTTGAGGGCGCTTGGCGACGAACAACGCGTCGGCGGCTCTCTCCAGCGCGTCGACGGACTCAAGCGCCTCGGACGCATCGTCGAGCAGGCGGGCGCGCAAGAACACCAGCATGGGATCGCCGACCTCAAACTCCTCGATGCGCGCGGCAAGATCCAGCCGCGTCTCGTCGAGAGAGTCTTCGTAGCGACGACGGACCGCTTCGCGAACCGACTCGTGGGCGAGGCTCACGGTGCTCGATCCCGAGACGGGACTGCGTGAAATGAGCCCTTCGCCTTCGAGTCGCTCGAGCGTCCGGTTGAAACGTTCCTTGCGGAGGTCGGACAGCTCGGCCAACGTCGACTCTTCGATCGGCGTCTCAAGTAGATACAAGATGCTTGCGATCTCCCAGCCGGAGACCCCGAGCATATCCAGGCGTGACTCGGAGCGCTGGGCGAGCGTCTTGTGCAGCTCGTCGGCGGCCGCGGATGCACCACGCAGGCTCCAGCTGTCGGTGTCGCGGACGAGGATGCCCTCTTCGATGAGCACCCGCAGGGTCTCGCGAAAGCTCAGCGGATGGCCGCCGGTTAGCTTGTCGAGCATGTCCGCGAGGTCCCGGATGACGGTTGTGTCACCGAGCACCCCCTGCAGCACGCTCTGCATCTCGCGGGCGCTGAACGGGCGGAGGTTCCAGACCTCCGAGCACTGGTCGCGGCTGAGGCCGCCGACGATCGACAGCACCTTCGAGTGCGGCTCGGTCGTGGCGCACAACAAAATGGGTGCGGCGGAGTGATCGATCGCTCGGCTGAGCTGGTCGAAGCGACGCCGGATTTCCTCGGGCGCCTTGGAGACCGCGGTCAGCAACAGCACGTAGGGGCGTTCCTTCGCGGCCGAGATCAAGAACTCGGTGACCGCATTGGCCGCCGCTTCGTGGCCGCGACCTCGCCGGGCCAAATGCACCAGCTCGGGGAAGGAGCGCACCGCGAGGCTGTCATCACCGAGCGCAGTGGCGAGCTGTGCCACCACACTGGCGAACGGACCCAGCGCGTTGCGACCCGAGTTCCAGCAGCTCCCCTCGACGAACAGGCCGTCGGCGAGCTGAACCTCGCGGCGAAGCTCGGACATGAGCCGGGCCTTGCCCATGCCTTCCGGCGCCTTGACCACGACGGTACGAAGCAGTCGCCCGGTACGCATCCGCTCGGCCGAAGACGACGACGCACTTGAGTCGACCGAGCCAACCGCGGGCTCGGGCGACCCGAGGACCGCGTCGGCCTTCTCCATGAGGAGGTCGAGGTAACGAGCGCGGTCGACAAAGGGCAGATGCGAAACGAGCACCCGCGCGAAGTCCCGGCGGCTCTCCTCGCTCTGTTGGCGATTGCGCAGATGGGATGGTTCGCGCCGCAACAGCTCAAGAAGAACGGAGCGCGCGCTCTGAGGGCGGTTGGCGGGGTCGGGCTGAAGCATCCGCCCGACCAGCTCCGCGACCACAGGCCCCGAGGACTGCAGCAGCGCGCCGGCCAGCTCCGGTCGCCAGTCCCGTTGAACGCGGAGGACCTGCCGGAACGTCTTGCCTGGAAACGGACGGGAGCCTCGAATCGCGGAGTACATCGTGGCCGCGAGCGAATAGATGTCGGAACGGGAGTCGGAGGACTGGCCCCGCACCTTCTCGGGGGCAGAGAAGCCCGGCGTGCCCAGGACCGTGATCGTGTCCTCGTCGTTCTCCTCCTCCCCGTCGCCCAAGTCGTCCAAGTCGTCGAGCGGCAGAGGCTCTCGAAGCATCCGCGCGAGCCCGAAATCGATGAGCTTGGCCTGTGGCGGCACGCTCGGGTCGACGGATGCGCAGACCAACACGTTGGACGGCTTGATGTCGCCGTGCACCAACCCAAGCGCGTGAATGTAGTCGAGCGCTCTGGCGAGTTGAACGAAGACCTCCGCGATCACCTCGCGCGTCGCGTTCTCAAGAAACTCCGAAAGCTCGACGCCGCGGACAAGTTCTTGGGTGAAGTAGAATCCGTCTTGCTCCGCGCAGCGACCGAAGTCGTGGACCGCCGCGAGGTTGGGGTGATGCAACTGCGTCAGCAGGCGGAACTCTTCCTTAAATGCCTGGGCGACGCCCGAACCTCCCCGAGTTCCCGGCGTTCCGAAGCTTCGGGTCACATTCGGTCTCCGCAGCGACCGCGACTCCATGCGCGAGTTGTCCGCGAGCGGCAGCCCCGCCAACTCTGCGTGGTCCCGCCGGATCAGTTTCAGCGCAACCGACCGGTCCTCGAGTTCGTCGTACGCCTCGTAGACCGCACCGAACCCGCCACGCCCCAAGAGTTGCTTGACTGCGTAACGCCCCGCGATGCGCTCGGGCTGGGTGCCCGCATCGGGAGAAGCGTCGGAATCCGGCGCAGTTGAGCGTTTCGCGGTCATGGCGCTACTCGATCTTGGTTTCGGTGGACTGTAGTGCAGGACACTGGAGCCTAACAACCCAAAGGGAAGCAGACTCAATACAGCCTAGAATTTGTGTAATCCGAATCAACTCGATTTCAACAGAAGATCAGGGTTCAGGTAGAGACAGCGGGTTCATGGTAGCGAAACACCCTACCCCTCGCCGCCACTTTCGAATTGCCAGGCGGCGCGGGCTGCCCAAGGCGGCGACTGCCCCTCGCGGATCGCAGCGAAGTGCGCGCGACCGGTCGCTGCATCCCCAACCCTCACCGTCAGCTCGTACGCCTGACGTTCGGCCTCCAGACGCACGGATTCGGGTTGGCCCAGTCCCGCGAGCATCGCGGTCTTGTACGCGGCGATGGCGGTCGGAGATTTCTTCGAGACCAGCGTTGCCAGCGCACGCGCGCGAGCAAGACCCGCATCGACATCGGCGACCACCTCCTGCACGAGCCCGATTCTTGCGGCCTCGGTCGCATCGATCGACTCTCCCGTCACACCAAGCCGGACGGCATGCGCAGGTCCCACCAACAGCGCCAGCTCGGCCGTGCCTCGCGCCCCTGGGAGGATGCCCAGCCCCGTCTCCGGCAGTGCAAAAGATGCCGCTGCGGTCGCGACGGAGTAGTCGGTGGTCAGCAGATACTCCGCGCCCCAGCCCAGTGTCACGCCAGAGGGCACCGCGATATTGAACACCGGGAGGTGGCGCAGCCGAACCATCAGCGCGCGCTGCCGCAGCACGTGAGCCTTGACCCGGTCCGAGTCCCAGTCGGTGCGCTCGGTGACGTTGGCGCCCGCGATGAAGATCGGTCGGCCGTTCTTGCTCACCCGCCGAGAGGTGGTGCAGAGCGTACGAACAGAGTCGTCCTGCTCGAGGAGATCGCACAGAGCCTCAAACGCTGCGAGCTGGACGGTGCCCATCTCGTTTGCTTTGCCGTGATCGAGCTCCAGGGTCAGCAAGTGACACGCCGGTTCGAACGTCGGGTGGAGGCCTTCGATCGCAGACAGGTCCATCGCGGCGGACCATAGCCGAGCGCTGCGCGTAGGTCGATCTCCGGTCCTTGAGCACTGTTCTTTTCCACCTACGAAGCCGTCACAGCCTGCGCCTGCTCGTTGCAAGGCGCGGCATACGGGCGCCCCCGACCCCAGCATCCATCGGCTCGGCCGGCATCCAAGAACCCTGCATCACCTGCGGCGTTACTCGCGATGCAGCTCACCGCTTTCGGTCGCGGCATAGAAGCGCGCCAATGAAGCGGGATCATCGAGGTTGTCGAGAACGGCGGGGTCTTGGACGGGGATCCGCAATCTGGTTCTGCGCACCTCCGGTCGTCCAAGCACCGTCCGAACGGAGTCGCTTGGAGCTTGCTGCAGCAGCGCATCGACCACCGCACGCGGATGCACGATGGGGTGCCCACTGGTCTTCCCCACGCGCGGCTGGACGACGACGTACGGCGAACGAACGTGGGCCTCAAGCAACGCCCGCAGCGTCGCTTCGGCGACGTGCGGGCGATCGACGGTCATCACGAGCACGCCCGAAGGATCGCTGGGCATCACCGCCCGCAGCCCGGCCTGAAGACTCGACAGGGGTCCTTGGTCCCAGCCTGGATTGTGCACTCGCTGAACACCGTCGACGTCGGGCAATGGGGTCGCTCCCCACACGACCACCACGGGAGCACATCCGGCGGCCTCAGCCCGGCGTACGCAGTGCATGAAGAAGGGCCGCCCCTGCCACCGGATGAGGGCTTTGGGACGACCCATTCGGATCGAGGCTCCGGCGGCGAGAATCACCGCCGCGACGCTCACTGGATCGGAGCCTCGACGACGGTGACCGCAACGTCACCGCCCCCATCAACGAACTCCATCACCTCGGTCATGCCGGCGAGGCTCTCTTTGCTGAGCGCCAAGGTGCCCGACGGGATGACCAGACCGGCGGCGCCGTCCTTGTCGGAGAACCGCAGACCAACACCAACGTCGGCGTCGCCCTGGATCTTGCCGAGCTTGGTGAGCTGAGTGCTGATCTCTTTGAGCTTCGCCTTGTCCGTGGTTTTGACCTGCATGTCGAGCAGGCGAACCCGAAGGTACTCGTCAGCGTCGAAGCTCATGCAAAGCTGACAGCCGTCCATGCCCTCGCGAAGCGTCGTGAGCGCGCCTTCAGACGCCATGGAGCTGGAGCGGGCCTTGCCGAGCGATCCAGCCACATCGGATCCAAGCGAACGAGCGCCCGCGCCGACGGCCCAAAAAGCCACACCGTCTTGAACGAAGGAGACCGACTCAACCGAGTTCTTCTTGAGAAAGAGCGCGGCATCTTCGGTGTCGTTCTCGAAGTCCTTTGGGATCTTGACGGTGAGTTGGTCCGCCTTGATACCGGAGATCTTCAGGCCGCCTTCTTTGAGGGTCACGGCGAACTTGGCGTTCGTGTTCTTTCCCTGCAGCGCGGCGTGGGCGTCGAGGCCGGCCTTGAGCGTGCTGTTGAGCTTGCGCATGCCCTCAAGCGCCTTGTCCTCGTTCTTCGCCTTGATGCCCGCGGCCAGCATCATCGTGGCTTGGCCTTTCTTGTCCACGTACAGCGCGACAACGACGTTGGCCGAGATGGAGTTCAGCACCATGTGCGTGCCCTTGATCGCGTCTTTGACCATCGTGTCGAAGGGCGCGGGCACCTGGTCTACCGGGATCTGGCTATCGATCGTCTTGTGGAGCAGCTCGGGGTCACCGAACGAGAGCGTGGTGACGAACACCGCTCCGGCGGGGAGCTTGGCTTCAAGCTCGGTCGCTTGGGTTCGGACCTTGCCGAGGGGATCGAGTCCGAGCTTGCCAAACGGCGCCTCTGCAGTCGCGACCACCTCGAGTTGCTTCGTGGTGCCGTAGTCGAGCTGGAGTTCGGCGGCGCTGAGTTCCTTGAGGACCTCGGAGATCTCGGCGACGAATGGCGCGTCACGAGGCAAACCGAGCAGTTCAACCGGGTCGGCGGTGTCGGCCGGAATGTTCCACGCCCGGACACGAACGCGGCGACCGGCGCCCACCTTCTTAACGAGACCTGCAGCTTTCTCGACGTCGGCCTGGCCGCGACCCCACAGAAGTTCGGCGCCGGCTTGTTTGATCAGCATCGTGTCGTTGTCTTGACGCAGCTCCCACATCTCACCGCCCAGGGGCTGCGGGCGCATGCTGGACGGAAAGCTCTCAAGCACCTTTTGACCGTCGGCCACGGACATGCTCGCGGCAAAGTCGATCGACTCCGGTCCCGCGGCGTCGTCGGTGGGGAAGGCGACCTTGACCGCGTGAATGCCATCGAGGTTGATGTTGCCGAGGAACCCGGGCCCGAAGCCCTGAGCGAGCAGACCGGCCTGCACTTCAGCGAGTGGATCGCCGCCGGCCTCTTCGCCCTCGATGCGAGCCTTCAAATCGAACGCAGCCGAGAGCATGTCCTGCACGCCCTCGAAGCTGGCGAGCACCTGGACCTTGTCGGCATCCGGGATGGCCTTTGCCTTCCCTGCATTTGCCTGACCGTCGCCCGGAGCCGGAGCAACGGGCTCACTCGCCGAGGCGGGGTCGACGGTCTCGGTCGACGACTTCTTGGAGCACCCGGCAACGGGGACGATGAGGCTCGCGGCCCCAGCGAGCAGGAATACATGGGCGGATCGCATGGCGCGGAGGGTACACCACGCCAGGCGGGCGGCCTACGGCGTCTGGAAGGAGTCCAGATGGAAGGCCCTGATCTCGTTTCGGGGCGCCCTCGCGGTCAGCGTGGGCGTGTCGAGCTGGATCGCGGTGACCGCGTCGAAGTCGGCCGGAAGGGGGGCCCGAACCGTGATCCAGGGGCCCTCGCTCCACGGGTCGGCGTCGACCAGCAGGGTGTCCTCACTGGACGCAGCACCGAACGAGAACCGGAGGCGGTGCTGGGGGACGGCGTCCTCTGGTTCGACCCAGCCGCGGTCGGTCCACCAGCTCGCTTCCCCGGTCTGCGTGTTGACCGAGCCCATGAGCACGTACCGACCCTCCAAAGCGTCCTGCATGTCGGCGCCTTCCCAGCTGCTGAGCGTCCGGATGCGCTCGAACGTCTCCTTCCACTGCCAGTCCGAAACCCACGTTGGGTTGCAGTAGCTCATGTAGTCGAAGTGCGTGTTGCCGTTGCGCAGTTGGAAGTCACGCACGCCAAAGCCCCACCCGAGCGTCTTGCCGTCGGGGTCTGGGTACGATGGGTCGGTGCCCGCAGCGTTCGCGTTGGGGCAGAAGATGTGGCGCCGTCCCTGGTTGTGGCCGATCTCGTGCACGAACGTCTCGATGCCGACCTCCTGGCTGCTCAAGAACTGCGCGCCGATGGCAACCCGAGCACCCGCTTCGCCCATCGAGTCTCCGGGGATCCCGTTGGCGACCCCCAGCGTGCAGCCTCCACCGTCGCCAATACATGCGCCGCAGTTGTCGAACAAGCCGTAGTAGTAGACGTTGGGATCCGGAGACTCCGCCGCCCGCAGCTGCGCCATCACGTTCAGCAGCGAGAAGAACCCGTTGCCGGTGAGGTCGAGGTCGTCAACCCGGAACAACTCGTGGATTTCGATGTCGATGTTCTCAAGCGCGTTCTGCTGGAACAGATGATCGATGTAAGGACCCAGCGTTTCTTCGGACGTGTCGAACTGCGTCTGGCACCCGCCAAAGTCGTACTCGATCGGTACGATCATCACGCGCATGTTTTGGTACGAGGTCTCGATGCCGATGAAGTTCGCTTCGGGCATCGCCTTGGGCGGCTCGGACACTTCGGGCAGGCCCTCGTAGCCGGAACCCACTTCGTACAGCTCGATGTTGAACCGAGTGCTGGGCTGCATGTCCTCGGCGAGCACGCCGAGCACGATGTTGGACTGGAACGAAGACGTCGAGCTGTCTTGCGCGACCATCGACCGCTCGATGTATTCCTTCTCGGTGCCGTCGGGCAGGAGCAGGGTCATCCGCGCTTCGATCTCCCGCTGCACCCAGACGTCGTCGTCAACATCGAGGAAGACCCGGAAGGCCGTGTTTCGATTCTTGGGGATCTGAGCGTTGCGCTGGGAACCGTCGGCCCACGCGCCTCCGATTGCGATGGGGATGGCCACGCCCGAGTTCGCCTCGACCCGGGAGATCGAGATGCCGCGCGCGGGCTCGTCGACCGGCACGACGCCCCCGCTGGTATCGACGCCTGAGCTCGCGCTGTCGGAGGTCGCGGAGCCGGACTGGGAGTCGGTCGCACCCGAGGTCGGGGAGGACTCGCTGGATGCGGACGCTTCGGTGGCGCCACCGGTCCCGCCTGAGTCTGCTGCGGCGTCGCCGTCGCCGTCGCATGCAGTGGCCAAGAACATCGACGACAAAAGAACCAATCCGCTGCGCTTCACAGGGTGAGACTGACAAACCTTCTCTAGAACGTCACGTTCCTATGCGTGAACTGCCTCACAACCGAGCCAATCGGTCGCAGCGGGTTCCCCTCGTCGACTTGAGCTCCGCCGGCGGCGGGCGCGTCGGCTCGCGAGTGGTCTGAATCGGTGGCCGTGAGACGAACGGGTCGCGCAGGACCTCCCGCCCTCCCGCTTCCCGCCGGGCCGAACAACCGTCACGCCGTGGACTCCGTCGTGCATCCGCCGAGCGAAGGGAAGCTTGAGCATGGAGGAGTCACCCTCAAACCTCGGCGGCACCGAAACGACCAACCCAGCGGAGGCAACGCGGCAAGCCGACGCGGCGACCCAGCGTGCTACGGTCGCGGCCGAGGCCCCCATGCGCACGCTCGCTCTGTTCTTCGCCCTGCTCGCCCCCTTCGTGCTCACCGCATGCGACTCCGAGAAAGAGCCCATCGTGGAGCCCAACCAGGGGAAGAAGCCCTCCGAGCTCAAGCAGGCCAAGAGGGAAGAGATGTCCGCCGAGGAGCTCGCCGAGGCGCGCAAGAAGGCCGGCTTCGTCTCCCCGGAAGAGCAGATGGCCGAAGCCAAGGCGATCTATGAAAAGGAGGAGAAAGCCTTCGTCAAAGGACGCCTCGAGAGCTACCGCAAGATGATCAAGGATCTTCGCGACGCCTTGGACAGCGTGGAAAAAGGCTCGGCAAAGTGGGCGAAAGCCAAAGACCCCGACAAGGCGTTCACCGACTTCAACGAGGGGTACAGCGCCGACAACGAAGTGTTCATGAAGGCGTACCGCGAGCTCACCGAGAAGGAATCCAAGGGTGGAGATGTCCAGGTGAAGCTGGGCGGGTTCATCTCCTCTTGGGAAGACTTCAACGGTGACCTCAGCGGCGACATCGCACAGAACGAGAAGTTCGTCCCCACGCTTGAGGAGTTCCGCAAGGCCCTCACATCGATCGAAACGGATCTCGACGCCATCGAGAAAGACGAAGAGATCGAGGCTCAGCCCCCGTCGGACGCCGAAGGCGACGACGGAAAAAAGAAGAAGTAGCTCCGCCGCTCCCGTGGTGTAGATACCCGCTGATTCCGTGAGCACCGCCCGTCGCTTTGCCGCGCGCTACGTCGCGCGCAACGTCCCGCAGTACGCGCTCGGGGCGGTCATGCTCGTCGCGACCAACTGGGTGGTCGTGCGCATCCCTGCGATCATCGGCGAAGCGCTCACCATCCTCGAACGGCAGGGCGCGCAGGCGCTGTCGAACACCCGCGAGCTGGGCGTCGAGCTGATGGTGTTGGGCGTGGTCGTGATCGCGGTCCGCAGCCTGTCGCGCATCCTGTTCTTCAATCCGGGGCGCGACGTTGAGTATCGGGTGGGCGTGGATGTTTTCGGCCACCTGCTCTCGCTGCAGCGGCCGTTTTACATGCGCCGCAAGGTCGGCGAGCTGGTCAGCATCGCCAGCAACGACACCGCCGCCATCCGGCTGCTCGTGGGGTTCGCCGGCTTGCAGGTGTGCAACGTGGCGGTCGCGATTCCGATGCACCTGTATCAGATGGCGGTCACCGACTGGCAGCTCACGTTGTGGTGCCTGGTCCCGGTCTCGTTCGGCGCCGTCTACATGCGCTTCGCGGTGCGGCGCTTCTTCGCGATGGTGCGCGACGGCATGCAGCTGCTCGCCGGGCTCAGCGACCGCATCCTCGAGATCTACTCCGGCATCGGCACGGTCCGCTCCCACGCCGCCGAGGCAGCCGCGTTCGAGCGCTTCGACGCGCGCAACCGGGAGTACCTAGAGCTGCAGCTGCGGGTCGCCAAGATCCGGGCGTTCTCGATGCCCGTGCTCGGGTTCTCGGGTCTGGTCGGCACCGGCATCGTCCTGTGGGTCGGCAGCACGCGCGTGGTCGAAGACGGCATGCCCGTGGGACACCTGGCCACGTTCACCGCGCTGCTGATGTCGCTGGTCGGCATCCTCACCGCGCTGGCGTGGGTCCTGGCCGCCATCTCCCGCGGCATGGTCTCGCTCGGCCGCATCGACGACTTGCTGGAGACCCCGCCCAACCTCCCGGAGGAAACCTCCACCCTGAAGCTGGGCGCGCCGCCTCGGCTGGAGCTGCGGGACCTTGCGTTTACGTATCCCGACGCCGACGAACCCGCGCTGCAGGGCATCGAGCTCACCGTCGAACCCGGCAAGACGCTGGGCATCTTCGGCAAGACCGGCAGCGGCAAGACCACGCTCGTCGACGTGCTCACCCGGGTGCACACACCACCGCCGGGAGCCGTGCTCATCGACGGCATCGACGCGCGCGACGTTCCCTTGGCGGACTTCCGCGAGGCCATGGCCGTGGTGCCTCAAGCACCGTTCTTGTTCTCCACCACGCTCCGGGAGAACGTTCGGCTCCAAGGCGCCAACCCGTACCAGGACGCCCGCAAGCCCACGGGCGACGGGTTGAGCGCTGGCGATGACACTCGGTTGGACGAGGTCCTCACCGCTGCCTGCCTGTGGGACGACGTGCAACAGCTGCCGCAGGGGCTCAACACGGTCGTGGGCGAGCGCGGCGTGATGCTCTCCGGTGGTCAACGGCAGCGCGCAGCGCTGGCCCGGGCGCTGTACCGCAGCCGCCCGCTCCTGCTGCTCGACGACGTGCTCAGCGCGGTCGACCAAGGCACCGAGGCCCGCATGGTCGATGCCATTCGCAACCTTCGCGGAGGCGTCGCGGGCTCGATGGCCCCCACAACGGTGATCGTTTCGCATCGCACCAGCGTGCTCGAGCATGCCGACGAGATCGTGGTGCTCGAAGAAGGCCGCATCGTCGAGCGGGGCACGCACGACGAGCTACTCGCCAAAGGTGGCGAATACGCCGAAACCCATGAGCACCAAGGGGGCGAGAGCGCATGAGTGGCCCGCCCGACACCGACAAGAAGAAGACGCCCTCGGCCGCCACCACGCTGGGTCTGCTGCGTCGTTTCTGGTCGTTCGCGATCGCCCACAAGCGCTGGCTAGCGCTCGGCCTCGCGATGATTCCGCTGGTGGCCGCGATGTCGACCCTGCGCCCGCTGCTGGTCAAGCACGCGGTCGATGAGCTCATCCCGCAGGGCGACATCATCGGGCTGCGCTTCTTGAGCCTGGGGTTCATGGTGGCGGTGATGGCCGAGTTTCTGTGCCAGGCGGTGCAGGTGTACTCGCTTCAGCGCGCTGGCCACCTCACGATCTCCGACGTTCGCCGCAAGGTGTTCGACCATGTCATTCACCTTCCCAACCGGTTCTTCGACAAGAACGCGTTGGGAAGTCTGCTGACCCGCACCACCTCCGACGTGGAGGCGCTCAGCGAGACGCTGTCGTTTGGGGTCTTCATGATCCTCACCGACATCGTGATGATCCTGTCGATCCTCGCGGCGATGCTGTGGCTCAGCCCGTGGCTTACGCTGCTCACCCTGGTGGTGGCGCCGCTGCTGTTCGTGCTCGTGCGCTACGTGGGCTCGGCCTTGCGCAAGCTGCAGCTCGAGGTCCGCAAGGCCCAAGCATCGCAGACCGGATTTCTGGCCGAGCAGCTCTCGGGCATCACGGTCGTGCAGCTGTTTGGCCGTGAAAAGGCCGCGCACGATGAGTATCAGCGCCTCGGCGGGCGCTACCTCAAGGCGACCAAGACCGCCAACGTCTTCGACGCGATGCTCTACGCGGTCATGGACGGCATCTCCGCCTTCTCGGTGGCGCTGCTGATCTACTTCGCCGCCCCCAGCGTGTTGACCGAGGGGGGCGCGGTCACGCTCGGACTGCTGTTTGCGTTCGTCGACTACCTGCAGCGCATCTTCATCCCGGTCAAGGAGTTCTCCGGCAAGCTCGCCACCATTCAGCGCGCAGCCGCCTCGCTCGAGCGCATCTACGGATTGCTCGACGAGACCACCGAGCCCCGGGTCGAGCCTGGGGAGGCCAACCCTCTGGATGCGTGGAAAGGCGGCCTGCAGATCCGCGACCTTGAGTTTGCCTACGGCGAGGATGGGCCCGACGTGCTCAAGGGGCTCTCGTTCGACGTCAAGCCCGGCGAGGTGGTTGCGGTGGTCGGACGCACCGGGTCCGGCAAGAGCAGCCTGGGCCGGGTGCTGACCCAGTTCTACACGGGCTATCGCGGCAGCATCAGCATGCAGACCCCCGGCGGAGCCGTCGAGCTGCGCACGGTCAAACCCGGGCACGTCCGCAAGCACCTGCTGATGGTCCAGCAGGACGTGTTCCTGTTTCAGGACTCGGTCGCCTACAACATCTGCCTCGGTGAGACCGACATCTCGAGCGACCCCGAGCGCATGCTGGGCGCGCTTGAGCTTGTTCAAGCCCGCAAGCTGATCGACGAGCGGGGCGGCCTCGACTTCGCGGTCGGCGAGCGCGGCGGAAACCTCTCCCAGGGCGAGACCCAGCTGCTGGCGTTTGCGCGGGTTGCCGCCCGCGAACCCACGCTGCTTATCCTCGACGAGGCGACCGCCAGCGTCGACTCGATCACCGAGCAGAAGGTCCAAGAGGCGATCGAGAAGCTGCTGCACGGTCGCAGCGTGATCGTCATCGCGCACCGGCTCAGCACTGTGCGGCGGGCAGACAAGATCGTCGTGCTCAGCAAGGGGCAGATCGCCGAGATGGGCTCGCACGACGAGCTCATGGCCAAGGGTGGACAGTACGCCGAGCTGTACACGATGGGCTTCGCGGAAGAAGAGCCCCTCGCCACGACGCCGCCAGTGTGAGCGCCGGCCCGGTCGGTCAGCCCGGGAAAAACGCGACGAGCCAGAGCACGCCCACCAACGTGGTGACCACCGCGAGGGGAAGGCCGACCTGCAGATACTCGAAGAAGCCTAGGCCACCGACGTCCCGGGCGCTCTGGGCGACGATGATGTTTGCGACCGACCCAAGCAAGGTGAGGTTGCCGGCGAAGGTCGAAGCCACGCTCAACAACTCCCAGCCAAACTCGGGATTGGGCAAGGCGTCCATCTGCGTCCGCACCAACAGAATGAACGGTACGTTCGAGACCAGGTTGGAGCCGACGAGGACGATGCCCGACATTCGCAGCGCACCAAAGAGTCCGTCGGTGCCGCCGTCAGCGAACGGGAGTCGAGCGAACAACCAGTCGGGGGCTCCGCTGCGAATCAATCCCTCGACGACCACGAAGAGGCCCGAGAAGAACAGCAGCAACGACCAGTCGATCCCTCCCCACAGCGGACGCGTGTCGCGGCGATGCAACAGCATCAACGCGGCAAACCCAGCCGTGGCAGTCCAGGCCATGTCAGCGCCGGTCGTGTATGCGATCGACGTCGCACCGATGACCGCCAACGTAGTGCCCGTGCGCAGATTGAGGGGCGAGCGCGACGACGCAACCTCGAGCGCTGCGGTTGAAAGCTGCTTGCGTACGAAGAGCCACAGGAGGTCGTGGTTGACCGCCAGGCAGAGCAGCGCGAGCGGACCCACGACCAGAAGGTGGTCGAGGTAGGAGAGCTGACCGAGGACGCCGCAGAGCATGCCTTGCGGGTTGCCGACCAAGGTCCCGACGCTGCCGGTATTGGCGGCAGTCGCCAGCGCCAACAGAAACGGGACCGGCGGAAGCTTGTGGCGCTGGATGATGCGGACCACCAACGGCGCCGCCAAAACGCACACCGCATCGTTGGTGATGAATGCGCTGAGAATGCCCGCGCCCCACACGATCGAACCGAGCAGGCGGGCCGGAGTCTTCGCGAACCGGACGACCGCATCCTCGATGTCATCGAAGAAACCGTCCTGGGCCAGGACGGTGCCCATGCCCATGACGCCGAACAGCAGGAGGATGGTCGGTCGATTGACCGCATCCATCGCCTCAAAGGGGGTCAAGACCCCAAAGGCAACACAGGCGACCGCACCGAGCAGCGCGGCGGCGGGACGGTCGAGTCCCAGCCAGGACAGTCTGCGCGCCGAGATCGCCAGGTAGGTGACGATGAAGATCGCGAGTCCAGGCCAGCTCATCGGATTCAGTCGTGCCGGGCTTCGCGAACTTCAGCCGGCCGGGTGATCCGGTATGCTGCGGTGGAGTCGAGACTCACCCGTGCCATGTCCTTCCCCATTTCACCCACTAAATGGTCAGGAGAGCCTACAGTTTTGCCATCACCCGAAGTCGGCTGGGCCCACCAGCTCATCGTACGAGACCCCGGGTGCGCGACTCGGCTGAGCCAGCGCAACGACCAAGAGACAATTCGGTCGCTCGCGTTGGAAGTCCCTGCCGACGACGGCCCGCTCATGCTCTTCGACACAGACTTCGACACAGTCACGTTGGGTGGTGACGTCTACACGATTCTCGTACCCAACGCTTTCACTGTCGTAGAGACAACGTGTCCTGCTTGCCCCACAGGCGACCTCGACCTAATCGTCGTTCCCGGGACGGTAGTGCTGCCGTGAGCGCCCACGGCAGAACAACACCAGCGATCTCGAAGTGGCGGACATCTACGGTCGCGTCGTGAATGAAGGGGTCGCAGGAGTCGCGGAGCGATTCCTGGCCGGGAGCTTTCTCTGATGCGTAGACGAATCATACTCATCTGTCTGGCAGCGTCCGGTTGCCCCGCGACCGAACCCGCAACGAGCGAAACCGATGCGGGCAGTGGATCGGAAACGCAGATTCCCTCTGGGTCTACGATACCGGGAGGATCCACCGTCGGTGAAGGCTCGACATCAACAACCGAGACGATGCCGAGCGACACAGAGTCGACGGCAGGCGACTCATCCGAGAGCACCTCGACCGGCCTCCCCGGAATGGAGTGTCC
>CAWCWO010000007.1:0-18307 GCA_963799255.1 uncultured Pseudomonadota bacterium
TAGACGGTGACGTCTCCGCGACGGGTGGTCAGCCCCTCCGGCGCGACCGCGGGGTCGTCCATTCCCGGCAGGTTCTCGACCTCGACGAAGCAGTTCCCGACGTCGTCGCGTCCGAACCGCGCCTCGATGTCGATCTCGGACTCAGGGTCGCCGTCGTTGGAGATGTGCAGGACGTAGAGCACGTCCGGGTCGCACGGGAGCCCCTGGTCGTCGGAGGGATCCAACGGCCCGGCGAAGGTGATCGCTGTGACGAGCGTGGCCGCAGCCCCGGTGCCGGTGTGCCACGCAAACACGTCGGCAATGTCGGCATTTGCGTCGCGCTCCGGCGAAGCGTCGAGACCGGTTCGCATGGGAGGATCGAGGTGGTCGGCAGCATCCGCGCCGCCGACGAGGGCTAAGGAGCCACCAAGGGCCACCGAGGCGCCCAGCGCGGCTGTCGCGAGTACATGAAGGTGTTTGCGCGTCATCGTTTCTTTGCTTTCTGCCTTCGAGGCAAGCGGGATACGGTGTAGATTCGCGAGTAGATCGAGCCGCGAACGAAACGATCCGCTGGGCCTACGGCCCCGTACCAACCTCGGACCATGGCGAGACCCCATCCATCCCGCGGGCTGCTGCTCGGCACACTCCTCGCCCTGGCGGCGTGTGGCGCCGGTTCCTCCGCCCCGCTGGACGAGGATCTCGCGACGGACGCGGAGACGGAGACCGGTCCCGAGGCACTACGCTGCGAGCCGGACGCGGGCCAGGATCTCTTCGCGCAGCGCATCGCGCCGCTGCTCGAGGACAGCCGACCGAGCAGCTGCAACGCATGTCACCTCTCCGGCTTGGACCTCGCCACCTTCGCCCGCGGGACGCCATGCCAGTCGATGGCGTGCATGGCCGAGCAGGGCGTCGTCGACCTCGACGACCCCGAGGACAGCTTGGTCCTGCGTTGGATCGAGCGCGCCGCGGCCGATCCTGGGGCTCGTGGGAGCGACCTGATCACGGACGAGATCGTCGAGCAGGAGTACGACGCCATGCTCGCCTGGATCTCCTTCAGCGCCGACTGCGGGGCCGAGGCGTGCGCGCCCATGGACGATCCATGCGGCGACGGACCGACCCACGAGGACTGCGCGGTGCCCAGCTCCAGCGATGACGAGGCCTTCGAGGATCCCGGCGACTGCTCCGACGCGACGCTGGAGGCGTTGTTCTCGGCGCGCGTCTATCGCTGGCGAGGTCGCTGCATGCCTTGCCACAACCAAGACGGCGACATCGAAGCCCCGAAGTGGATCGCCGTCGGCTCCTGCGCGCTGGGGACCTCAAGGACGATGCGTGAGGTCATCGATGGAGGGCTCGTCGATGCGACGGACCCGAGCCAGAGCCTGCTCCTGCTCAAGCCGCTGAGCGAGTCCGTGGGCGGAGTGGAGCATGGCGGGCACGACAAGATGAACGGGACCGACGACCCAGCCTACGTCGACATGCTCGACTGGATCGAACGGTTCGCCGCGTGCCAGTGAGACGTCACAGCCGCCCGAGCCGATCGGGGGCACTCGCCTCAGGCAAGAGCGAGCGTGCACGTGACGCCGTCGCGTGAAACGACGAGTGACGCATAGCCCTCGGTCAGCTTGCCGCCATACTCGTCCGCCCCGGCTGCGAAAGACATCGTGCGCGCCCTACGATCGACGACGACCGTGGCTTCGACCGAATCCTTGGAGCCGACTGCCAACGTGCCGATCCATGACCCCGCCTCGAAGCCCAGCTGCAGCCGAAGCGCTCGGCTGTCGTCGCAGGTCCCCGTCCAGGTCCCGCCCAGGGCATGCTGTTCGCGCGAGACTTCGAGATGGAAAGCACGCTCTGCGCCGCCGGGAACGAAGTAACGCACGAGGTCGGGGTGTCTCTTGAGGGCAGCCTTGAAGCGGGCCGGGCTGGCCAAGGAAGAGGGCGCGATGTCGAAGGTGTAGTTGGCGCTCTCGACATGCATCATCGTCCGTCGGCCAGGCCCGAGCTCGGCCAGCACGCTTCGGACCGCCTCGGCCATCACCGCGACAACCTCGGCTTCGGGCTCCCCTTGGTGGCGCGCGTACGCGTCGAGGATCGCGTGAGACTTGCCGCTGTAGAGTCGCTTCGCTTTCGCGACGCCGTCGCGCTCGCAGATACCGTACATGAGCGCCGCCTGCTTCTCCGCGGTTCGCTGGTAGCTGCTCACCCGAGCCTCGGGTTCCCCCGCGTCGGCCATGATCTCCTGCAGCACCTCGAGCGGCACCGGATCGAGCAGCTCACCGGTGACCGAAGCGGGATACGCCGGGAGAGGAGCCGCTTGCGCGGCGGCTGCAAACGCCCAGGCCAGTGCCGTCGTGCTCAGAAACATCGCAGGGGCACTGTCTCCAAAGATCGCGCTGACGGCAAGGTGGACGCAGCGACCCGCCGATACGAGGAGTGACGCCTTCGCTGAAGAAATCCGGCGTCAGCTCTCGCAGCAGCACCGCACAGCTTGAACCTCCATGTCGGGCTCGGGAAGCTCGGTGTTGCACGACTGGGTAGCAGCGAACTGGCCGTCGTCGCTGCAATCGAGCTCGCCAAACACCCTGGAGGTGGCGAGGGTGTCCGAGTCTTCCCCGACCGCGCATGAGGCAGGCACACAAAGCATCTCTCCGGCGGCGCAGACATCGGCGCAGGTGGCGAACGTGTCGAGGCTGGTGCAGTCGCTCCACAACCCGGTGGGTCCGCCTTCGATGCTGAGGTGGACCTCGAGCAGCTGCACGGTGAGCGCCTGGATCACAGCGTCCCGCTGCGCGGGCTCGAATCCATCGCGTTCCACCCAAATGCTCACCCCGCCCGCTGCGGACAAAGGCCCGGTGTCGCACAGGTAGCCCCCGGCCTCGAGGGTATCCGCCGGACAGGGCACGGCCTCATCCCCACCTTCGGCCACCATGGTCACCACCGCCTGGACGTCTTGCAACATGTACTTGGGGAACACCCGGAACCCTTCGTCCGGTTCCGTCTCGACCTCGCCCGTGGTCTCGTCCGGCCCCGTCTGCGTGCCCGCGCTTGTGCCACCGTCGGACGTAGCTTCCCCCTGAGAGGTCCCGGACTCCTCGGGGTCGCACGCCACGAGATGCAGACCCAGGACGAAGATCGCTGTTCGTTGATTCTTGAGACTCAGCATCCTCTTCTCCTAGTTTCGCGAGCTCAGCAGCGTGCCGCTCGAGGTGCCCAACAGTTCGTCAAACTCCGGGCCGAGGCCCTGCAGCGCCACGCCCCACGCATCGATGCGCTCGACCCCCTCCAAGATCCCCACGCGTCGTCCCTCGGACACGAGAAAGTCGTGGTTGTAGAGCTCGGCACCATCGAAGCGCGTGCCGATATGCTCAAGCAGCTCGTTGGCGGCTGCCGCACTCGTCTGCCCGTTGCGCACGCACCATCGGTCGCCCAGCACCAAGACCCGCGCTCCCTCACCGAGCATCTCGCCCACCGTAGTGGCGCTCACCGGGCCACAAAAGTCAGCGACGACCACGTCGTACGCGAGCGGGTCGACCTCAGAGAGCGGCTTGAAGTCGATGTTCCCGATGGTGTCGACCATCGCGAAGTACGGCTGCACGTTCCCCGCAAGACACCCGACCGCGTCGGTACGAGGGTCGCAGTCCGCCACCCACAGGATGTTCAGACCTCCGCCGGGCACAGGCTCGACGCCATCGGTGTCGCCTCCGGTGTCGCCTCCGCTCGTGGGGCCATCGGTCGTGGCGCCGTCGGTCGTGGCGCCATCGGTGGTGGGGCCATCGGTCGCTCCGCTCGTGGGCCCATCGGTTGCGCCCCCGGTCCCGATGCCGCCGGTCGTCCCCGACGCATCGGTATCCGAGGCCCCTGTTGTTCCGTCGGTGTCGGTCGTGGTGCCATCCGTAGCGCTCCCCGAGCTCGAGGAGCCCGTATCCGGGCCACCACGCGTCCCCAACGACAGATAGATGTTGCGCACCAGGCGAAGGTTCTTGGTGGGGATCCCGGTCTTCCCCCAAACCACAACAGCAGCGTCCGCGTCGATGGGCCACGGGGTCGGCCATTGCGGGAGATCTGGAAGCGTCGGATCACCGCCACTGGCCCGCGTGTCGCTCACGTTGTCGTCTTCGTCGTCTTCGGTTGGAGTCGTGGGGTCGCTCGTGTAGCCATCGTATTCCGAATCCGCCGAGCCGATCCCACAGCCGCCCTGATCATCGTCCTGCTCTTCTTCCTCTCCCCAGCGAACGCACCCGTTGGAGGCGATGCACAACACCGCGATCGTCAGCAGCACTCGCGAAGTTCCGGGCCGCATCAGAACGCTCCTCGCAGCATGAGGCCACCAGAGCCTGGCCCGATGTTGGGCGCGACCGACAACCGCACGTTCTTTCGAACCCAGCCTTTGTACGAAGAACCGTAGAGCAGCACCCCAGCGCTGGCGCTCGCCGCCAACGCGAAACCGGCCACGACCGCGGTCGAGGAGCGTTGATAGGTCTTCACGCAGTCCTCGGTTTCGCAACCCGGCGTGGGGATCCAGTAAAGGGTACGGGCCGTGATCATGCCGACCAGCGAGGCCGGGAGGAGGATGGCCCCGGCTACGACGAGGTTGGAGCGATCCCGGACCCGGCCGTGCTCACGCGCATCGTGGAACGCGGAGTATCTCCCGTAGTGCGCCCCGCCGACGGCGGTCAACGCGATCCCCGTGCTGTAGGAGAGGAACGACACCGTGTGACTCGCAAGCGAACGAACCGTGCCTCCGCTGCACTCGGCGTCCGTATTCGTGGGACCGCAGTTGTTTCGCCACGCGTCGCTGCCCAGCAGCGAGAAAGGCACACCGATCACGACGGCCAGGGGCCCCGCGATCAGGAAGCCCAAGCCGCTCGAGGGCTCTTCGCGGACCACGATCGGCGCCTGCGTCCGCGCAGGTGGCGGAACTGGAGCGGTGGCCGGTGGAGGAACCGGAGCGGTGGCCGGTGGCGCAGGCGCTGGGTCTACGCTCGTCGTCGGTGCTGGCGCTGCCACGACCAGCGCGAAGAGGGCGGAACCCAAGCCCACTACCATCGAGCGCCCCGCATTCCGGCGGCTGGGCCCGCACTCGCCAATCGTCTTTTCATTTCCATCAGGCCAATCCTCTAAGTACCACCCGAGTATAGGGGCGACCTGGTGGCAGTCGCCACTGCGAGGGAATCGGTTGCATCGTGTCCGAGATTTCTCAGCCCGGCCCGGTATGACGAATTTGTCGCGGAGGGTTCGTGGTGAGGTGGATGTCGAGACGACTCGACCCGCTCACGGCTGTCCCGGGCCGCGCACTTCCTGAGGCTCGCGGCCTTTACGGGCTGGGTTGCTCTCGGTGCGTCGGGCGTGTTCGTTGGGCTGGATGCCGTCGCCGAACTCCACGGCGTAGACTTGGGTCAGCTCGGCGCCAAACAGGATCACGATGCCCGAGTAGTAGACCCAGACCAGCAACACCAAGAGGGATCCCGCGGCGCCGTAGGCACTCCCAACCGAGCCTCGGCCGATGTACAGGCCGATTGCTTCCTTGCCGAGCGCGAACAGGATCGCCGTGATCAAGCCCCCGAGCGCCGCGTCCTTCATTCGAATCTCGCAGTCGGGCACCGTCTTGTAGACCGCACTGAACGCGACGGCAAAGACGACGATGCTGCTGATCAGTGACCCGACCCGGGCCAGCGGTCCCAGGTGCGAGAAGACAAACCCGATCGCGGCCGAGACCACCAGAGAGATCACGAGCAGGAATCCGAGCGCGGCCAACATCCCGGTGGAGATCAGCCGCGTACGAATGAACGAGCGCACTCCCGCACCCGGCTTGCGCTCGACGTCCCAGATGCGATTGAGCGTCTGCTGGAGCTGAACGAACACGCCCGTGGCAGAGAAAAACAGGGCCGCGACGCCCAGCACGGCCGACAACGATCCCAAGGAGGGTTGGCTCTCGGCGTTGTTGATGACGGCGTCGGCGGTTTTGCGCGCCTCTTCACCCATGAGCTCCCCGAGCTGATCGAGCACCGCGAGCTGAGCCTCATCGCCGACCGCTGAGGCGACCCAAACCAGCAGCACCAACAGCGGCGCGAAGGACAGCGCGGAGTAAAAGGCGAGCGCTGCGGCGCGCGTGAGAGCCTCATCATCTGAGAAGTCGGCCGCGGCCAGCTTCACGATTTTGAGAATGCGTCCGAACACTCAGCGACGCCCTCGTGCGGCCCGCAACGCGCCCAGGATCGGGTGCGGTGCCGGTGGCGTCCGCGAGCGACGCACAAACCGAAAGATCGAGTAGCCGCAGACCGCCGCACCGGTGAGCAGAACCCCCCAGCTGACGCGGCGGAACCGCTCTTGGGCGACGTCGCGCGCGTGGTCCATGCGGGCTTGCAGCTGCTCCAGGTGGTCCGCGAGCTGGGCGCGACGCTCGAAGACGTCGCGCTCTAGCTGATCTGTTCTTTGAGCCACTTGAGGTTCTCCTTGGAGGTTTCGAGCGCTCGGTCGGGCAGGGGCTCGACGCGCTTGAGGTTGCGCTGCAGGCGGAGCGCGAAAGCTGCAGCAAGTCCGGCGAGCAACAGTCCGGCGGCGAGGTACGCAGCCCACTCTGGAAGGACGAAGGTCAGCGACAGCGCGAGCGCGTGGGTTAGGAGCAACAGCGCACCGACGCCAAAGACCGCGCAGACTGCACCGAGGACCACGACGCGCTTGAGGTCGGCGGCGGTCTCTTGCAGCTCGGCCTTCGCCAGCTGCAGCTCGGCCCGCACGAGTGAGGCGAGATCGGACACGGTCGCGCCGATGAGCTCGGCCGTTGAGGGCGCCTCTGCGACGACCACAGGAGCTTCGCCCGCGCGACGTACGACTTCGCGCGGCGCATCATGGATCGCCTCGATGTTGATGGGATCGGCCACGCCAGCTGCGAAGAGCAAGGATTGTACCAGCGCCCGAATCGGCCCGGCGCTCGACATCCACGCCGTCGCGTGTGCGTGAGCGCCCAGGATGTCCGTTCTGGCACAGTCGGGCTGCGCGGGTCAGCCCACCACCGGAGCGTGGGGTCCTTCAACTTGCAGCGGACGAGCACTACCCGCAGGTACAGGACTTGTTCATGCCGTCGTATTGGTACGAGCTGACGCCGTTGTCCTTGCAGCAGGCCTTGCAGGCGCTGCCTTCGGCCTTGGCTTTGTCATCCGCACCGCACGCGGCGTTGGCCTTGGCCTTGAGGTCTTCGGGCTTGGCGTCTTCGGAGGATCCGCTGTCACAAGCGACCAAGCTCGCGGCCAGCAAGAAGGGGAGGAGGAGGATGCTGCGGCATTGCACGTGCACCAAGTCTCCGTCCGGGCCAAAGTGATCCCAAGCATCTTGAACCCGAGCTTGGGAATCAACCGACGGGCTTGGGCGGGACGAACTCGTTGCAGGTGGTGTCGATCAGATCGACCGCCTGCTGGAAGAACCCCTGGTAGTCGCCGCAAACGCTGCCCTGCAGGCCGCGGTCCTCCCAGCTGTCGACGAACTGGGTGAGACGCAGGCTGTCCTCACCGCACCCAGAGCCGCCGAAGAGGCCCAGCGTGACGATGGCTTGATCGTCGCCGTTCTTGGCGGCGATCAACGCCTGGCGCCACCCCTCCACCGTGCCCGAGGATCCGTCGCCCGCGTCGTCGTCCTCATCGGTGATGAAGGTGACCACCAGGATGGCGTCATCGCGGATGAAGTCGCCGTTGCACTCGAACGCCGGACGGTTGGGCGTGACGGCTTCGACGATCGCCCCCATCGGCTGCTCCGACGCACCGCTGGCGGCCGTGCCCACTCGGGCTGCGCAACTGAATGCGGCCTGCAGGTCGGGCTCGCTCGCGTCCATGAACCGCTCGCCGCTGGAAAAGTTGCATTCGGTATTGGAGGCGTCTGAGCCCCGCGGGTAGACGACGCCCGCGCCCATGATCTCGCAGGGTTCGGGCTCGATCGGAGCGTTGCAGCCGCCCGGCGACGAGGTGCACTCCAGCGCGGTGATGCACGAGAACTGGCACAGCGGGTTCTCGAGGTTGAAGATCGGGCAGCTCCCATCGGGCAACAGACAACCATCGGCCTCGATCTGCCCGCACAGCCCCGGGCAGTCCGCCGGCGGAGCGGGATCCGTATCCACCACCATGATGTGGTAGTCCTGCGCTTCATCGAGCGTCTCCTGAATGGTGTTGATGAAGCCCGGGAAGTTCGCGACCAGGTTGTCCTGAAACGGACCCATCGACCCGGAGTTGTCGATCACAAACAGGAAATCGACCTTGTCGCAGCCGCTCTCGTCCATGCCGTCGGGATCGATGCCGGTGTTGCCGTCGGTGTCGACACCAACATCGAGCTTGATGTCATCATCGTCGTCGTCCTCGACCATCGTCGTCGACGACGCGGCATCGCCTGCAGTGCTCTCCGCAGACTCGCTCGCGGTCGTGATCGGGGGCGTCCCGTCATCCTCCTGTCGAGCTTCTGTACAGCTGAAAAAGGCCAGCGACGACAACGCGAGCGTCCAACGACAATCCATGATCTGACGCTATCACAGGCGGGCCGGTGCGCCCGCACGCACCGCTTGTGCGAAATCGCCGGCGGCGCGAAGGGCCCTAAGGCGCCTGCAGCGGCATCCGGGCTTCGAGGTGGAAGTGGTCGTCGTGGCCCTTGGGATCATTGCCCGGCGTCAGCGGAGTTCGAAAACGCTCGCTCTGCGCGAAGACCTGCTCCACCGCGTGAAGGACCTCTTGCGAAGCATACGACTCCTTCACCTTCAGCACCCGCCCGTCGTCCAGGCGGACCTCGAAGATGTCCATCGCCAGCCCGATCGCGTGACGACTGAGGATGTTGGTCTTTCGCCCGTTGCGCTTGACGTAGCGATGCTCGTGAATCGTCGAGAACCGCAGCGCGGCAACCCCGTGCGCCTTCAGCTCGGGTGCTAAGGCGTGCAGTGCGATCGCGAGGTGGCAGTCCAACACGAACGGACCCTTTCGCCACGTGGGCTCCAGCTCGATCCCTGCCAGCTCCATGCTCGGCAGCACGATCGGCGTGTTGACCTTCTTGGCCTTGCCACCCTCGAAGGCGATCTCTTGCGCGTCCAACTCCTCGACGCAGCGCGTGCCCGCTTCGAGCATCGCCGGGTTGGCCGGCCAGCTCCAACCGCGCGGCATGTTGGGCACCCGGCGTGATTTCGACTTGCCCGCCGCAACGGGCGAGGACGCGAGGGCCAAGACCATCGCGCCCACAAGGCCGATCGAGCGGGAAACCATCCGCCGCAGTGTGAACCCGGGCGAGGGGTCGAATCAATCAGGCCGCGAGGATTCGCTTGGCGGCGCTCAGGCTGCGGGCGAGCTCGCGCTGGCGGCTGGAGTTGTCGCCTCCAAGCGCCGCGACGTAGAGGATGTCGCCGTCGATCTCGAGCTCACAGACGCTCATCTCGCGCTTTTCGCCGTTCCGCTTGATGCGAGGTACGGCCTTGCCTCGGCCCACGATGGGGGTGACGGCGGCGAGCATGCTGAGGTCCAACGTGGTGTCGCTGGTGCTGACGAGCAGGCCAGCGTCGTCGACGAGCAGCACGACGTCGAGGTTGGCGCGGGAGGCAGCGCTGCTCAGCGCCATCTCAAGGGCGTCAGCCGCGTGTTCGGAGCGATTGACGCGCCGCTCGTTGTGGCCTCGTTGGGGTTTGGGGAGCTTGGCGATCCGCAGCGACATACCCACACTGTCCTACACTTGGTCACACGCTCAAAAAAGTCGGCAATCCCAGGCGATCGTATCTTCGGCCAGCTCGTCCCCATGATCCTCGACGCCTCACTCCGCGACGCCTGGACCCAGCACGGGGACCACGCTTCGATCACGATTCCCGAAGGCTGGATGCAGGGCCGCTCCACGTTTGGTGGCCTCACCGCCGCGGCCATGGCCGCGCTCGCCCGCGCCGCCGAACCCGAACCTGACCGCGCCCTGCGATCCGCCAGCATCCAGCTCCTGGCCCCGGTCCTCCCCGGAGGTTCTCGCGGAGAAGCCAGCATCCTGCGGCGCGGCCGAAACATCACCTTCGTAGAGGTCCGACTGGTTCAAGCCGAGACCCTCGTCGCTCGGTCCACGATGGTCTTCGCAAAGCCCATCCGCAGCACGCTCGAAGTCGCGGCCCCACCGATGCCCCAGCTCGGAGATCCCGACGCCTTCACCCCATTGCCCTTCATCGAAGGCGTGACGCCGGAGTTCACCAAGAAGGTCGACATGCGATGGGCCCAGGGACGTCCCCCGTTCACGGGCGGAACCGAGGCCGCGTTCACAGGGGTGTTTCGGTATCGCGTGCCCCTGGGGGATGCCGAGGGCGTACTGGCGCTGCTGGACACCTACCCATCTCCGGTCCTCTCCCTCGCGAAGCAGCCTTGCCCGGCGAGCACCGTAACCTGGACCGCACACGTGCTGGCGATCCCACGCTCGTTCGACGACTGGTTCACGCTCCGCTACGAGGCCATCACCGGAGGCCAGGGCCTGCACACGGTCGCCGGGCGGCTGTATGACGGCACCGGGACCATGATCGGCTGGACCGAGCAACTCGTCGCCGTGTTTGGGTAGACGTCCCGTTTGAAGCATCGGCGGGACGGTGGCCCGGGACACTCCGCGCGTAGGCCTGCCCCACAATGGGTCCCGCACCGCGAACCCGCGCCAGCGGTCACGGCCCGATGCGTTCGCGCCCGTCAAGCTCGACACGCCGACGCCCGATGGTCTGAGCAGTGTCCGACAGCGAGCAGAGAACCCAACTGCGTGTGGTCAACGGAGGCCAGAGCTCCACGGCACCGAAAACTCTGGAGGCCGATGTTCGGGACGTGCGTCGTGACGTTGCCCGGCTGCTTCGCGCGCTGCAGGCCGCGGGGCACAGCATCACACGATGGCGAAGCGACGTGATCACTCGCTTGGCCCACTTCGACTCGGTCACAGCTCGCCACGTGATCGATCGGCGCGGAGACGACGTGGAGATCGAAGCCGCTGTCCGCGGCCTGCGAGCGATCGAAGCGTGGATGGTGTGCGGCCTCAGCAGAGCTCAGCTGGCTGAGGTTCGCACCTTCGAGCTCCTCATTCGCATCGAGACCCACGAACTGCACGAACCACTCTTGCGGCCCCACGCCGCTCCTGAGGACCACTCCCAGGGCTCCGCAGAATGGGCGCCACAGGTCCTTCGCTCCCTCCGCGCGGGGCTGCGAAGCCTTGAGGAGCCAGAGCTCTTCGCGCTGGGTCGGCGTCTGGGCGTCGCGCCGTTCAAGAACCTCGACACCGACACCCGGCGGACCCGCGTCACCCAGTCGATCGTCCGGACGCTGCGAGACGATCAGCTGCTCGCGATCTTGATCACGACGCTCGACCCCTCGGCCCAACAGGTGCTGCTCGAGCTCGTCCTGGGTGAGATCGACGAAGTACAGCTCAAGGCACTCGACAAACCGGCACCCCTCGCCTTGGTGGTGGGAGGCGCACCGATCCCGGAGCGCAATCCTGTGGACCATCTGCGCGCCTGTGGCCTTGTCTTCGGCTCCACGATGGAGCCCGGCAAAGCGTGGGTCCCGGTCGAGCTGCAACCACGGATCAGCGGCGTGCTCATCGCCCTTGGGCTATAAGCGCCCGCGATGAAACCGGTCGACATCGCCCACTCCAAGTCGCGCAACGAGCTGATCGTGACCTGGGAGGACACGACGGCGTCCACCTTCCCCGTCCCCTACCTGCGCAGCTGGTGTCCGTGCGCGGGCTGCCAAGGCCACGGCAACGAGACGAAGTACCTCGCCGCTCCCGAGGAGACCCGCATCGATGGGTTGTTCGAGATCGGTGCGTACGCGCTCGGCATCCGTTTCCACGACGGCCACGACTCGGGGATCTACACCTGGGAGTGGCTCCGAAAGATCCGCGCCGAAGCACCCCCGGCAGGACTCAAGCGCGGCCGCTTTGAGGGCGGCGTGTACGAGCCGGCCTGAGTCTTCGGGTCTCGTTCTGCGGACCGGTCCGCGTCCTGCCGTGCATCCCCAGCCCGGGCCGCGCCCTGCCCGTGCTGGCCCGTGCTGGCCCGTGTTGGCCCGTGCTGGCCTCAGAACGCGGTGTTGGCGCTGGACGTGAGATCAGTCGCTTCGTCGGGAGGTTCAAGCTATATTCCCCGCCATGGCTGTCGACCAGGCAGACACAGAACTGATCAGCAAAATGCTCCACCGGTGGTCCGGTTGGGAGCGTGTGCCCGAAGACATCGTCAAAGGGCTGTGCGACATCGCCGAGACCATCGAGGTCAAGCGCAAGCGCTCGGTGTTCCGCCGCGGAGAGCCTGGCCCCGGTCTTTTCCTCGTGAAGTCTGGTGAGTTCAAGCTCAGCCTGATCTCCAGCGAGGGCCGCGAGCAGATCCTCTACCTCGCCGAACCCGGCAAACTCATCGGTGAGGGCTTCCTGCCTCGGGACGTGCAGTGTGCCGCCTCAGGCTTCGCGATGACCGACTCCGAGGTCTGGCGCTTCGACACCGACGGCGTCGTCAAGCTGATCAGCAGCAACGAGACCCTCGCGTTCGCGCTCATGCGGCAGATGGCGTTCCGCGCCAACCGCCTCATCGACCTGGTCCTCGACCTTTCCCTGCGCTCGGTCGAACGGCGGCTCGCGTCGTTCTTGTTCACGCTCGCCATTCGCAACGGCGCCGAGCAGGGCAAGCCCACCGTCATCCCTCGCCAGCTCGACATGAACACCGTCGCCGCCCGGCTCGGCACCGTTCGCGAGGAGATTTCCCGCGCGCTCAACCGAATGCAGCGCAACGGAGTCCTCAGCTTGAGCCGCCAAGAGATCGTTGTGCTCGACCTGGGCGCCCTCGAGCGCGTCACCTACGAGTAGCGTTCGATCCGTTGAGCGTGCGAGAGCCCCGCGGCCTTGTTGCCCGGGGCTTTTTTGCGTCGGGACCACCCTGGATCGCAGTGCCGTCCCTCGCAGCCTGTTGAGAAAGTCGACTCGATCACGTCCCCGGTGGAACATGCGGATTCGGGCTTCGCAGAGCGGTAGAGGCCTTCGCCGTCGGAGAGGTAGAGCGCGCCTTTGAACTCGACGATGTGCCACGGGCTCGGCAGGTGAGCGAGACATCTTCTTGCTCAGCGTCTCGCCGTAGAGCGTGTTCGGCGGCTGACCGGGGATGGGCGTCGTCGAAGGCGCTCACTTCTTGTCGCTGTACGCCCCGATCGAGATCCCGAACAGAAGGGTTCGAACCGGGAAGCGGTCGCCGCGGATCCGGGCGTCGTACTCCCCGCTGAGCGCGACGAAGCCGTGCTTGCGCAGCGGCCACTCCCAGCCTGCGCCGAGACTGCCGCCGAAGGCCGCGCGGCGATCTCCGGCTACGTAGGTGTGCGAGGCTACGCCGGTTGCAGCGCGAAGGAACAGGCCGCGGACGATGAACAGCTGCCCCATCGTGTCCCCGTGAAAGCTCGCCTTCTTGTCGTCCCACAGGGCCGTCACGCCGAGGTCGAGCCCGAGGACGAGCCGAGAGGTCACGGCCCCTCCGACCGAGTAGCTGAGGCGAGTCACGGGGGTGAACCCTTGCGGGCCGTGCATCGTGGCGCCCGAGACCACGCGCACGCCGAGCAGGAGCCCCTCGTGCTCGCGACGCTCTGTGGGCTTGGACTTATCGGAGGCGTACACGCTCGAGGGGAGCACCCCGAGCACGAGGAGAGTCAGCATGGCGAGCGTTCGACCGAGGGCGTCCATCCGACCGCGGAACGTCCCCTCCCTGCGGATGCTTACACGCCTCAGCGCTTCAACCCGCGGATGGCGAAGGCGCGGCAACCAAAGGGCACGTCTCCCTCCATGATGCAGCCCCGCGGCGACGCTGACGTGGCGTCGCACCAGGAGAACCCGCCTTTCGCTCCGCGACTGAACGGTAGAGTTCTTCGTGAACCTCGAACTCTAGACTGTGTCTCGACTCTTCCTGCGATTGCCCTGTAGGAAGCAGCGGAGCGAGCCTAGTGTCCTGAGTCCGTAGTTCGTGCCGAAAAGAACGCCGTTAGCGGCGGCCGAGCTGAGACTCGAAGAGGGAGTTTATCGGGCATAGGTGACCGATGAGAGCCGAAAGGGCGGGCGTCGGGAGCGGTGTTATTTTCGGTGCAAACTACGGACTCAGGACACTAGAATCGCACCGTGCTCCTCGCCCTCGCGCACGCGTTCTCGACCATCTTCATGACGGGGCTGATCTGGTTTGTGCAGGTCGTGCACTACCCGCTAACGGGGTCGGTGGGCGTGGGAGCCCTGGCCACGTATCAGGCGCAGCACATGCGGCGAACCTCTTGGGTGGTGGGCCCGCCGATGCTGGTCGAAGCGGCGACGGCGGGCTGGCTGGTGCTGGACCGGCCGACTGGGGTCCCCCTGTGGATCCCGTGGGCGGGGATCGGGTTGCTCGCGGTTGTCTGGCTGTCGACCGCGTTGCTTCAGGTCCCCGCTCACAATCGACTGCTCACGGAGGGCACGGCAGGCGCGGTACCGCGGCTGGTTGGGACGAACTGGATTCGTACGATCGGGTGGACCGCTCGCGCAGGCTTGGCGTTGTGGGTGCTGGTGCTGACCGTTCGCAGCTAGCCGGGTGTCTTGTGCGCCGCTGCGGCCACGACGGCCGCACCGTCACCGGTCGAACTCTGGATTGCGCTCGCGCAACTGCCCGGCCTTGCGGGCCGCCATCAGGCCGACGCACGCGCCCTTGAAGACATCGTAGGGCGTGCCGACACGCTCCACTTGCCGGAGCTCGGCGAAGGCCGCCCCGAGGGGCTGGGTCGGGGTGCCAGGCCAGACCACGACCGGAGGATGCTCGACGTGGGCCAGCGCGGCGGTCGCCGCTTTGATGGCCTCGGACCCGGGAAGGATCAGTAGCGCATCACAACGCGCGATGGCGAGAAGTTCGCCGGGCTCGCGGCTGTCGTCGTCAACCGCGAAGCATTCGAAGCGGACGTGCTCATCGGCGATGGGGATCGATATCGAAGTGAGGCAACCGAAGGGCGTCTCGAACAGGGCGTCCGGTCGGCGCACGATCTCGATGAGTTCGGTCAAGAATGTTCGGCCCGCGCGCTCGTGGCCCACCACGTACACGATCAAGTCGACGCTGCGAATTGTCGCGCTCGAGAACATCGGATCGCGAGGCTATCAGGCCGGGGGTCGTAGTGTCCGCTGGCGTCTCACCCGGCGGGGATGGTGTCGCACCCGAACTGGATGTCGATGGTCGCCTCCGTCAGCTCCGAGAAGCGTTCGCAGGACTCCGGGCACATGATGATCTTCGTCGGCGACATCGCATCGTCGTAGTGCCATCCGTATCCGGCGATGAGGCAGTCACCTGCCGACTCGACGTATCCGATCGGCAGCGCTCCATCGCCCTCGTCGTACAGCACGTTCACCTTGTCGCGGGCGAACACGAGGCCGCCAGGCGGCTCTGGGATGCGGTATTCACAGGCGAGCGCAGTACCCTTGAGCCGTTCGATCATCGGCTTCTGAAAGTCGAAGAGACTGTAGTCGCCACCCTGCGAGTAGGCGCCACCGGTCTCCTCTGCGAGGCCGGCATATCCTTGCGCAGCGCCTGCGCCTTCCGCGGTGACCGTTGCGTGCACGACAACCCCCGTCAGGTCGCCCAGTTCGCCCAAGAATGCGTCGGCGGTGAGCATGGCATCGGCTTCGTTGGTGGCCATCACCCAGATGTGCTTCCACGAGTTCGCACGGAGCGTGGGGGTCCAATCGTAGCGCAGGACGGCCAGCTCCGAGAGCACCGGCGGCAGGGGCCTGGTGTCTGCGGGCGCGTGCTTGTTCGTGCATCTGCACGCGCTGGTGACCGATGGCTGTTTCGAGGCGCCGGCGATGGCGGACGATGCGGCGGCGTTCATGCCCGTCGAGAGCCTCTGCGCCAGCTCGTGGACCCGCCCCGATCTCGAACCGGGCAACCCGCGGACGGCTCTTGTCGATCTCTGTCACCCGTTGCGGAGCTGCCGTGCCGCGGCGTCGGCAGTGTCTTCCGCCTTAGTGTTGAAGGCGATTGCCGCGCCCGGAGCTGATTCGAGGACGATGTTCACCACCATCTCGATCAGCACCACGCCTACGTGCACGGGGAGGTCGCTCGGCACTTCGAGTCCAAGTTCTCTTGCCTCAACCCAGACGGTGCGTATTGCTGGTGCGATACGCACCGTCTGGGACGAGGACTCTGCGTTCGAACTCCGCCTTGTCGCGGTGCGGACCGATGGTTCGCAGGAGGCCGTGATCACGGTGCCGCTGCAGGGCGTTCCCCAGGGACGGGACACCAGCGCGCCCGGTGACATCCTCGATGCCGACGCACACGGAGGCCAGGTCTCCATCGCGGTGAGGCTCGGGCAGGCTCCGCTGCGGGTACTGGTCATCGATGGTGTCGGAGAAGGCTTCACCAAGGGCTAGCTCGTCCCCAGGCACCGCAATGTCCCTTACGGACATTGCGGTGCCTGAGCGTCTACCTTGAACGTCTCGAGCTCGGCGGTGGTGAATGCGGCGGCGGACTCGCCCTCTCCTGCCGCCCGCCCTACTCCTCCTTCCCGGCTTTTCCACACTTCATTTCGCTTGATGCCCGCGAGCTCCACCCTCCTCAACCCGGCGGTCGATACAGCTGAGCCGCCTGCGATCATCCGCGTACTGCGGCGGACGCGATCACCCTGCTGCGGACGCTCCCGAGCCGGCGTCAGCTCGCTATTCGCGTCCCTGTGGGGGAGCGGCTAGGAGCGCGTCGCGCTTGCGCGTAAAGGTCGCTTGATCGACCTCCTCCAAGCGCTCGCCGATCCGTGCCTGCGGTCGGCCGTCGGCGTCGACGAAGAGCTTGTCGGTCTCGATGGTGTGGGCGCTGAGGCTGCCGCTGCCGTGCAGGGTGCCTGTGCCGTCGGTGAGCAAGAGATCGTACGTCCACGCGGTCCAGGCCCATTCGGGGCCCTCGAAGCTGACGGTGCCGGAGAAGGAGCGGGCCTCGTCCTCCGCGCTGAAGACGACCATCGTCCCGTCCTCCCCGCTCCGTCGCAGGCGGGTCGGATAGGCGCGACCGGGGTGAACTACGTATTCATCGATCGTCTCGGCGCGGCGATCGAGGGTTCGACGGGCGGCGATCTCCTGCGGCGGACCGTAGGCCTGAGCGCCGTCCGGCGAGGTGGTCGTCATCGTCCCCACGTAAAAGCGCGTCTGAGTTTGTGTTTGCTGGGCAGCCGGCGCTGCGGTAGGGGGGGCCGTGGGGGCACAGCCGGCGGCGATTGTGAGCAGGAGCGAGGCGAGGTGAGCTGGTGAGAAGTGCAGGCGCATGGATGTTCCTCGGCGCCGCGCGGGCGGGCAGCGCCTGCCCGCGGTCTACCAACCCCGTGAGCGCGCGACCCTACCGGTCCTGGGAATTGAGGTGAGCGATGGGCGATGAGTATGCGCTCGGGCCCGAGGCCCGCCTGGCGGTCATGACCCTGCTCCTCGCGCTGCAGGACGACCTCGACGAGCCCTGGACGCTCGAGACCATGGCGGCGCGGGCGGGCTATGATCCCTCCCACTTCGCCCGCGGCTTTCAGCGCGTCGTCGGTCATCCGCCGCTGCGATACTTGCGGAGCCTGCGGCTCGAGCGAGCGGCCTACGATCTGGTGGTGAGCCCCGAGGTGAAGCTGCTCGACGTCGCTGTCGCCGCGGGCTACTCGTCGGCGGAGGCGTTTCGTCGCGCCTTTGTCCGCACATTTGGGGTCGCGCCGAGCTCGATGCGGAGCGGGCCGCCGAAGAGCAGGGGCGCGGCCCCGCAGGCGCGCAAGACCAGCCTGGCGGAGCCCGCGGGCCTGTGCGCCTCGCCGACCATCGTCCGCTTCGGCCCCTTGGCTTCGCCGGCGACAGTGCTCGCCGAGCGCTTCGACGGCGCCGCGATCGGCGAGGCCTGGCGCCAGCTCCTCACGCGGGCGCCGCTCGCCGGAGCGGGACAGCTCGCGGCCGCGACCGCGCCGTGGGGCTTCACCGCGCCGAGCCGGCCCCGCGAGTATCGCTGTGTTCACCTCGGCTGGCGCGGGCGCACGCGGGCTGGCCTCGCGCCCTGGTCGATGCGGGCGGGTTGGTTCGCTCGCTTTGGCTACGACGGCTCGACCGCGGCGCTTGAGGGGTTGATGCAGTGGATCTTTCACGCCTGGCTGCCGTCGTCGCAGCTGCGCTGGCGCTTCGCCCCGGTGGTCACCACCTTTAACGCCGAGGTGTGGTCCGCGTCGAGCTATGCCCAGTCATGCGCCGAGGTGTACGTGCCCGTGCAGGGCGTCGGCGCGGTCGTCTCCGAGGATCCCCCACGTCGCGGATGAGCCTCGGCACGGACGCCGTCTCTCTCGGGCCGGGGGCTCCACCGCTCGCAGCCGCCGTGGTTTCGGCG
>CAWCWO010000008.1:0-48073 GCA_963799255.1 uncultured Pseudomonadota bacterium
CCTTCGGGCACAAGCGTGGTGACGATGCCGCGGGGGCGGTGGATGTGGGGACGGCGACGGCGGAATCCGGCGATGGCCTTGGGGCGCACGTTGTTTCTTGCCGACCGTCGCGACGGGGCGTTGCACAGAAGATGACCTCGACGAGCCTGGTGGTGTTGGCGTCGTTCGGAGAGGACGCGATATCCGGAGAAGACACTTTTGTGGACGGAATGGCGCTCGGCCGTGGCCTCGTTTTAGAGGCATGACACCACGGCCCATGAGTAAGTCCGACGCTGCCACCCTCGATGCCCTGGTCGAGGGCCTCGCCGACCCGATGGCGAGCGATGAGTCCTCGTCTCGAAAACTGGGGAAGGATGAGGGGGGGGTGATGGCCCTGAGCATCGAGCGCCTTGGGCCTCGCATGTACTCGCTGGCGCACTACTACAAGCAGAACGGAGACATGATGCGGGACCCCGACGTCGAGTTGTTTCGGGATGCGCAGGGGCGATGGTTTCCAGTCACCTTCCGGCAAGACGGCGGGATGCCGGTCTACACGGTGGCTCTTGAGATGGACGCGAGCGGCATCGTCGGTGTGTATCGACGGCGGTACGCGAGTCAGAGGGACTTCATGCGGCTGTGGCTGAGAAACCTACGAGCACAGCATGGCATCAAGTAGGCGCTGTCGACGGTGGTCAGCCTCCGAGGCCGAAGGGCCCCTCAGTCGTTCGTGATCTCGTAGAGTCGAGATTGGCTGAGGCGGTCGCCGCCGAGGGTGGGGGCGACGGGGCGATCGGGCAGTGTTGCGCCGAAACGAGAGGCATACACGCGAGACCAGCGCCGCAGTGTGCGTGTCGCATGGGGGGCGAGATGGCGCCAGTACGAGCGTCCGTCTCGTCTGGGGACTTGAACGCGGGCCGGGGGGATGATGGTGTCGTCGTCATCCAATGCAGAGCTCTTGCCAAGATCGACGGCTCCCCAGTCGAGGCCTCGGAGTTGAGTGTGGTCGAGGGATGAATGGGTGAGGAGGTCGACGATGGTCCGGTTGCGTGTCTCGAGGAATCGCTGTGCCCGTGCCTGAGCTTCGGGGGGAAGGTGTTCCGTGTCGGCATTCTCGACGGGGGTGGCGAGCGGCGAGGCTTCGTTGCCCGTGATCTTGAAGGTGGGAGCCCTCGGGGTGGGAAACTCGTCGATGTTCCGGGGGACCATTCGTCTTTCGTAGAGGTAGTGCGCCCACAGGCGTAGCGTCTTCACCCGTCGAACAATGGTCTCGTGTGCGTAGCACCGTCCCTTGAGCCACTCGACGAACTCGGAGGCGGCCACATGGCCGGGTTGGAGGCGAAGGAGCGCGAGCATGACGATCGCCGAGCGCGTGTTGTCTCGTTTCGCAGGGGAAGGTAGGTCTTCTTCCAGGACGAACGCGGCGAACTGGTGAAGGTCGAAATGGCGGCAGCGGATCGTGTTGTTGCTCTGGTTCCCTGACCATCCCCGCAGCAACGTGGCAACGCGTCGGCGGAGGTGCGGCGCATCGAGGAGTTCCGTCTCGAGGTTGAATCCGATTTTGGAGGAACGTGAGACGGGCAGGCGCTCGGCCATCTCCGTGCGATGGATCAGTGGTTCGGCGTAGGATTCGGCAAGACGCATCGCGGGGGTGTGCATATCTTCGCGTCGCCGAGAGGGTTCTCGGGGCGTGTCGCCGCGGTCGGTGTTCGTGTCGCCTATCGGGGGGGCGTGCCCGTTCGTGGTGTCTCGATTCGTCATCCATCTCTCCATCCGGGAGTTGCCGGCGAATTCGTTCGCCGTCTGTGAGCGGTGTTGCACGACCGCTGTGTGTTGAGGTTCGCGCCTGGATCGCGTGGCTTGTTCCCGGAGGCGCGCAGGCGCCGAACACGCTTGCGGGGTGGTCACCTCGGCAGCGCGAACCATGCTTGGAGGGTCGACCGCCGGGGCATGTCGTTGCACGAAAAATCATCGAAACCGCCCCTTGGGTGGAACGGGCCCCGCGGCCCTTGCAAAGGTTCTGCCGTGCCGTGCCCGCCAGCCTGCGTGAGTCGAGCTTGGTGGAGGCGTCGGTTCTCAGTGGGTCCTAAGTCCGTAGGCGCCGAGGAACTGGGTCAATTGTAGTTGTGCGGCGAAGGGGACCGACTCTCGGAGTCCGGCCTGGAAGCGTGCCTGGTCATCCTCGGGAAGCTGCGAGAGTGCGGTCGTGAGGAGGTTGATGTGACGGCGGAACTCGGCCTCGTCGGTGCAAGAAAGGAGAGGCGAGAGCGAGTTCCAGTGGTCGGGCGCAAGGTTGCGCTCAAGGGCGGCAATCGTGGACGTGTCGAGAATCGCGTGGAGCTTCCGTGTGCCGAGGCACAGTGAGGGGGCGGCTTCGCTAGCGCTGGATGCACCGTTCGTCCGAGGTCCATCGCTTGCTCCTGGTGCGTCGCTTGTCTCGGAAGCTGTAGCGCCGGAGCCTGTGTCTTCTTCCGGCGAAGCGTCGGAGGGCGGCGTTGCGTTGCGTTGCTGTTGGTAGAGGGTGGCAGCGGTGGCGAGCAGGTCTTGGACGAAGTTGGGGTTCTCCTTGATGAACGCCTGGACGGTTTGTTGGCGCTCGTGGGCCATGGCGGCCTTGGTGTTGGCGGCCATGGCTGCGTGGTGGGACTGGGCACGCATGTGGACCTTGGTGGTCTCGAGGTTGTAGTACTCGGGCGGGAGCCTCGCGTGGGTGAGCGCCATCTCGACCAGCTCCTTGAACTTGTCGAGCATGCTCATGTTCTTGTCGGTCAGCTCAACGTAGCGTTGGTGCACGTCAGCCTTTTCGACGCGAATCTGCTCGCTTCCGGCAGCGGTGTTGGCGACGAGTCGGTCGATCGTGCCTACGAGCTTGTCGAGCACTCCGGCGTTGCGGGCAAGCTCTCCGGGGGGGGCGTCGTCGACGGCAATCTCCCCAAGGGCGGCTGCGGGGAACTTCTGCTCGGTCACCGCTTCGATGCTTCCGTCTCTGGCGAAGACCATGATCCTGGCTTCGAATGTTCGGGTGCGAGGGGCATTCTCGTACGCCTCTCGGCAGGCCTGGATGACTGTGTCGGCGACTCGTTTGGCGACGAGGGCACGCTCGTGTTGGAGTTCGTCGAGTCGCTCGCGCAGGAATTTCTCGTCGCCATCGATGTCCTCGTCGTCGATGGAAGGGGTGTAGCGGTCATGGTCTTCGACCGTGCAGTCGATCGTTTGCGAGAGACGGTCAAGGGTGCTTCCGGGCTCGTGACAGAGAAGCTGAATCTCTGCGAGGCGTTGCCAGTGCGCGAGAAGCTTGGAGACCAGTTCGTTGCGAGCTTTCAGCGCACGCTCATGAATCGACGTGCCTGGAGGGTCGGATACGAGTGAAAACTGCATGGCCACCTCAGGGTGATGCGGTTTTTTGAGGGGAGCAAAGATGGCCCGAATACGCCGATATCACTGATATCCAAGGACTTAGAGGCTGTTTCGGCTGATACCTTTTACGAAATTAGTAGATACCGGCAGGAGTCAGCCGGTATCTGCTGATACCCCGAAGAATTGCCCGTGGAGGGATTCCGGCCGGGGAAGAAAAACGTAGTTGCGAGGTGCCGGCATCGGGCTCAAGCCGAAGGGGAGCGAAGGTCGACGAGCCGCGGCAGCACCCCCGTACCGGCAGCGTCGACGTGAACAAAACATGTGCACGGGGAGCGATGAGAACGATGGCAACAGCAGCAACGATGGAAATGGCGCCGGTCCTGTACGATGAACAAGACGTTTCGGAGATGCTCGACCGGCAAGGGCGAGACCTGAAACGGCGCTACAACAAAGAAACCAAGGTCAAGCTCGATGACCTGATGGAGACCATCAGGAGCACGAAGCTCGCCCAGGTCGGAGGTGGGGTCGCGGGCGGCCTCGCACTCGAAGGGGTGGCTCAGGTCGCTGACCTCTCGGAACCGGTCGATGCCGTTGTTTCGGCGCTCGTTGGCGCGGCAGCGTTTGCGGGGGCGGTGTACCTCGACGAGCACGACCAGACCTCGGCAGGACTCTTGGGTGGGGCCAGCGCAGCCATGGGCCGCGCCTCCGCGGGCGGGCTCCGCTTGCTCATGGACCGCCTCGCATAGGGCGGGGCGCCCTCCCCTCCCCTCTCCTCAGACTTCTTCCTGTGTGTTTCGCCCGCGGGCGCCTGCTTGGGCGCTGCGCAGGTGAAGACGAACCAACGTGCTTTTCGCCGGGGATCGGGTCTCGGCGAATCAAGAAAAGACCCGCAGCAAAGGACGAGAACCGATGACAGACCTCAATCACTACGCCAGTCGCACACCAGGAGCCGCATCCGCGGTTGGAGTGGGCGGCGAGAAACCGGGGACCTGTGCCAGTTGCGGCACGGGCTCTGACAGGGACGACTGCTACGACTACCAGCGGATCCCGCTGTTTGAGTCCATCCCCGCCGACGATTCACCTCCCGCTGAAGGGCGCGACTTCACGATCGAGGTCGACCATCGGGGCGACTGGTTCTGGCCTAAGACGATGTTCCTCGAGGCGCGCAACAGCGATGGGAGCGTCAACCACTTTGCCTACGTCCGGGCCTACCAGATCGATGAAGACCGCGAGGACTGCATCTCGAGCACCAACCCGCGGGGGATTCCCGTGCACGTGTACTCGGTGCAGGGGGGATGCTGCGATGGCCTGAAGGTCTGCATCCGACCGTTCGAGAACAAGAAGGAGCGACAGTTCCTGAAGATTCACGTCCGCGTCTTCGGCGGCTCGGCAGGGGTCATCCAGGGCTACATGCGGGGTCGCTGTCAGAGCTGCGGCTACGAGAAGCACTGCCGGGTCGACAAAGCTCCGCCCGAGCCAGTCAAGCCAGGCTGATCCGGCTCTCGTGCCGCTCGTTTCGGCGAGGACGGTACGAGAAACGGTTTTCTCCCCTCCCCTTTTTCAACCCTTCACCCAGCGAGGAGGCTGGTCATGTCCGATGCAATGAGCGTCACCGCTGCCGGCCGCGGCGTGTGTCTAAGTCCTGGCTATGCGATGGCGGTGGGTCCGTTCGACCCCTTCGCCACTGCGGCGGCGGGGGAGGCCTGGGAAGAAGGTGAGACGTGGAGCCATACGGTGCCTGGCCGACGCGAAGCATTGCTGTCCCTTCGGTTTGCCGTGTTCTCGCGGCTGTCTGAAGAGTTGGTGGGTGCATCAGATGCACTGTCAGAGTCGGCGTTGCGACAGGGGCATGTGGCGCCCGGGTGCGGGCTGCTTCGTGTCCGAGTCTCGGTGACCCGGAAAGAGGCGCATGCCAGCAAGACGTTCCTCGTCGGCTCAGGAGGCATCGACGTGTTCGGGTCAGGGGTGCGGGCGAGCCTGCTGGCGCCGCCATCAATGGGAGCTCCCAGCCGCGCCGCCTATCCGCTGGCCGCCGATGGGTTTGGTGCACTCGAAGAGGTGTGGACGCCTCTGCTGGGCGAGGACGGGGCGAGTTTTCGGCCGAAGACCGTGGTCCATACATATTGCGCCGCCGCCGTGCCGGCACCGGTCCCGCCGTCGGCGGTTCGATACGAAGTCATCGGCGCGGATACGCCGGTGGTGTTGCTGTCCGCGGGAGGCGGTTCGAATGCGGCCCTGCCGAGGGGTCCGGTGTGCGGCTTTCGGAGCATTGAGGTCGACCGTGATGCGGTCGTGGCCTGGGAGGTCGAGCCATGATGATGCTGGGCTACTGGACGTCGCAGGTCGACAAGCGCAAGACCGAGGCGTTGTTGGGGTTCATCTCCGACGAGAACACCCGATGGGCGGTGGACTCCATGCGGAGAGGCGAGAGCCTTCCTCGCTCCGTGGCGCAGGCCGCCCTGCTCTACTGTCCCGACCGCGCCTCGCGTTCCGTGCTCCTCGTTGATGGGCCTGCACTGCTCAAGGTTGGGACCGGGTCCTGCGGCAGCATCGCGGTCCTTGAGGTCGGACTTCTCCGCGCGCAGGCGGTGCTTGAGCACGCGGTGCCGATGCCGGTGGCGCGGGGGCGCTTTGCAGGCCAGTCTGCTTCGCCGGCCGGGCACCGAGACGATCGACTACTGGCATGCCGTGGTGCGAACGCCCAACGGGCTGGTGGACCCAACCTCCGGCTTGCGGCAAGTGTGCGCGCCCCCGGAGTACGCATGAGTACGGCGATGAGCACAGCGAGCCCCAAGCGGGCCAAAGAGACGGCGCAGAAGCGAAAACGGCGGGTCGCGATCGGGGCTGGCGTGGGGGCTGGTGTCGGTGCCGGATTGCTTTTGTTGTATCTGGCGAAGAACGCAAACGCCGACGAGGGGGAGCCCGATCCTGAGCCCAGTGATGGGGGCAAGCGAGGAGGCTACGCGGGGTTCAAGACTCTGGCTGTCGGCGTTGGCGACGTGGATGGCGACCGGGAGCTCAGGCTCCGGTGAGGACGACCCCAAGCCCGATGGTGGCACCGGCGCCGGGGGGTCCGGCGGAAAAGGTTCAGGAAGCTCGGCGGGCCTGGCGGCAGCGGCTCGGATGCCGATGAGCCGAAACGGACGAACCCCAAGACGCCCGGCGAGCAAGAAGCCCGGAGGCGGCAAGAAGGGTAAGGCGAGCAAGACTCCGAAACGGACGAACCCCGAGGGCAAGTCACCGAAACGGACGAATCCGAAGGGCGGGTCACCGAAGCGGACGAACCCGAAGCCCACGACTCCCAAAGGGCCGAATCCGAAGATTCGCGACCTCGACCGGTACTACAACGCGGAGTGGCCCGACCCGGGCAAGTTCTACCAAGTCGGCAGCCAGGATTCCGACGGCCTGTACGGCATCGCGTGGCGATGGTTCTACACGTGTCTGTTCTTGGCGGCCCGCAACGCCGGCGGCCTCGACGACGAAGCGGCTCGGGCGTGGGCGAGTGCCCGCGTCGGTCCGAAGGGGGCGGCGCAAGCCGAGCGCGCCGACTTCATCCTTTGTGTCGCCTGGAATGACATCAACTACGGCAGCTACGTCGTGGCAGCGAAGAACCGCCGTGGCCCGCATGGCCGGGGAATCGACCTCGTTCCGCAGCACGCGAACAACTGGTGGCGGATTCGACAGCGAAAGCAGGTGCGTCGCAACGTTGAGCTGGGGAAGCCGGGCGCGACGGGAACGCCCCAGAACGCAGGTCAGGGGAACGCCAAACTTCCCCTGCTGTGGTTGCCACGGCTGAAGGACGGGCGACTCTGGGAGAGCGACGGACGGACGCTCAAGGTCGCCGGGACGTGGGCGGACGGGTCGTCGTTCTACTTCCCGCCGCCGGTGGTGCTGAATCTTGGCATCGACGACGCCACGGGTAGCGCAAGCCTCAGCGTGTGGGGCTGTGGCGCAGGCCAAGGGGAATACGGGTAACGACGATGGCACTTGCACTTCTCGATCGCGCATCGGATGCGTTCGCCGGCTTCCTCGAAGGGGCAGCGGTTGCGTTCGACATCGAATCTCCACCGGCGGGGACCGAAGAGGTCCCCAAGGGGCTCTACGACGTCGGCGAGGTCGTCAAACAGAAGACGCTGGAGTACTTGGGGACGGCGCCCAACCTCGCCACGCCGGCGAACCTGCTCCTGCTGCTGGAGGAGTTGGACGAGCTGACGGAGCAGCTCGAGGAACACGTGGCCGAGCACGGCCCGCAGAGCGTGGTGACGCGAGCGGGTACCTTGGCGCTCATTACCCCTGCCGCTGGGTTGTTCGGGGCCGGGTTGTGGCTGCTCGAAGACAAGGCGCGGCGGGAGCATCAGCGCGCGCTCGAAGCGGTGCTCACCGACTTGAAGCGCTTTCGCGTGCGCCTCGACCGGTACTTTGCGTATGTCGCGGCTGCAGCCGACCCGAGCGACCGCAACGCGGTGCTGTGGGAGCTGACCGCTCCGATGTTCCTGGGATGGTTCGGCGGCGAGACGGGGGACGAGATCGAGCTGCCCGCCGGTGGCGTGCCGGAGAACTTCAACACGGCCGCTCGCCACCTGCCTGACCTCGGTGAGCCGTTTCGGGTCGCGAATGCGCTCGGCGTCTGGCTCGCGTGGAAGAAGAGAACGCCGGAGTTGTTGGTGGAGGACGTTGCGGAAGAGGCGGGAAAAGTGGCCGACGCCGCGCTCACGGTCCTTCCTCGCCATCCCCTTCTCCCTGCCACTCCTTCGAGCCCCATGCCCTACGTGTTGGTCGGCGTCGCCGGTCTCGTGGTGGGTGGATTGGGCGTCGCCTTTGTACGGAGCAAGAGATGAGCAGCACAGCCAAGCCGAAGAAGAAAAAGAAGAAGACGTCCAGCACGGGGCTGATCGTTGCGGGCGTCGCGACGGCGGCCATCGTCGGGGCCGGCGTCTACTTGATCGCCGGTTCGGCTTCGGCGAAGGGCACGAAGAAGCCCGACCCTCTGGCCGGGAAGTCTAAGGGCTCGGGCTCTGCGAGTCCGCCGCGCAGCAGCAAGGGCGGAGGTGCGAACGCTCCTGGCAAGGGGGCAGGCGCTGGGGAGAAGGGAACGGACGGTGGCTCTGCTGGCCCCGGCGGGAACATTCCTTCGGAGGGGTCCGGCAAGGGCAACGGTGGCGGGTCATCGAGCCCGGTTCGGCCCGGGAGCGACGCGAAGCCCAAAGGTGAGGACGGCGCTGCGGGCACGGATGAGCCGAAGGGCTTTTGGTGGGGAGACCGCACCAAGATTCCCGCGGACTTCGACTACCAGAGCAACCAGATCTGGATCTCCGCAGACCGGAAGGCGGCGGCGGCGGGATTCTACTTCTTTATGGACGGTCTCGACGCTGCGGGAGAGCGGGTGACGTGGGACGAGGATGGACTGAGCTTCCTGATCGCCGATGGTTCTGTGCTCACGCCGACGACGGACCGTGACCATCGCGAGGACCCGGTACCGAGTCTTCGGAAGATCCTGCGCAAGAAGGACGCCGAGACCGGGAAGCTGCGTCGTGACTCGGTGTTCTCGTGGATCGCCGCGTACTACGGAACGGCGATATCCCCGTTGGAGGCGGCGACGTCCCGAGGTGTGGGCCTTCTGCAAGACCTGGTGGACGAGGCCTCGGTGATGAGCGGCGGACAGAAGCGCGCGATGAAGCTGGATGGACCGCTGCGTGACTTCTACGGCTACGCCTTGGCGCGCTTGGAGATGGGACGCAAGGCGATCTACGGCGACGGATTCAAGTGGGGCGAAGGCGAGGACGCAGTCGGATGAAAGACAAGAAGGACAAGACCATGAACACATCGACGGTCGTGGCGTTGGCCGTGGGTACCGTCGCGGTGGTCGGCATCACGGCCTACGCGTTCACGGCGAAGGCGGCGAAGCCCAAGGGTCCGAAGCTGCCGAAGCGGACGAAGATGCCCAAGAACCCTCAGGTGGCCGTGGCCCCGGGGGTGCTGCCCGGAACGAAGCTTCCCGGTGCGAGCGAGCGACCTCAGCAGGTTCCCCAGGTGCCTGGCGTCCCCGCGGGCGAGGGCGGTGCCATCGAGCCCGGTGGTGCGGCGTCCTGTCATGCCCGACCCGCGGGAGGCGTCGTGGTCCGAGCTCGAGGATACGGTCGCGCTGCTCAGCTCTGATGCGCAGTGGCGCTTCGCTGTACCCGAGGCCCGTGCCGGCATCTTTCCCGAGGGGGAGCGCGTCATGATGCGGATGGACACCGTCGATGGGATGGCTGTCGCGGAGGTCATCGCAACCTCGGTGGGGTTCAACCTGATCTCCCGGCTGGGTCCGTCGGTCAGCTACAACCGCGAGAGCGGGATCTTGCAGATCTACGCCGGGGGCTACGTCGGGCGGATTGAGGTCGAGGCTGGCGGCGTGTCGTTGTCGGCATGGGTGCTCACGGACAAGGCCCAGGAGACGCTCGGCCGATGACCGACGGTCGAAGCACCTGGTCGATGAGCGAGTCGATGGTGTCTGGCAAGTGCACGCGTTCTTGGTCGATGAGGCCGGGTCGGCCGTTGCCCATGAGTTCGGCGAGTTCCTCGACCAAGGTTCGGCACTGCAGTGGGGCGATCAGTGGCTCGAGGGGCAGATGGAGGCGGCATGAAGACTACGACCGTGCTTCTGATCGGTGCCGGTGTCGTCGCCGGTGGAACGGGCATTGTCCTGTGGACTCGCTCGGCGAAGGCGAAGTCGAACGGAGGTCACAGCAAGGGCGGAAAAGGCTCCAAGCAGGTGACGCCGCCGCCGATGACGAAACCTCCCAAGTCGGCGCCCGCGAACGGAGGTGTGTTCCGCTTCTCGGCCGCCGAGGCCAAGTCGATCGCCTGCGAGCTGCGAGGCGCAGAGAACGTCGGGGACGTTCAGGCGGTGCTCAAGTCGGTGCGCGCGAAGATTGAGGCGTCCGGGGCGAGCGAGGTCGACCTGCGCTCAAGTGGCCTGACTGACGCGAAGGTCTCTGTGGAACAGTTCGAGCAGGAGGCCGAGGAGGTCGTCCGCCGGATGCGACTGCTGCCGCAGTTCCTGTGGGGGCAGGCGCAGTCGCGGATCGACACTGCACTGTCGAGCTTGCCGGACTGCGACGCGCCAATGAAGCAATGGAAGGCGATGTTCGGCGAGGCCAGCGGTGTTCAGGCGGCCGTGCGCCCTCCCCCGCTCACTCTCCTTCAAGGGATCCGCCCGCTGCAGGGATAGGCGATGTCCAACGTCAATGCACAGGCGTCGCAGTTGCGACCCTTCGAGAAGATTGCCGCGCTGGCAGGCGGAGCGGTGGTGTTCACCGTCGTTGCCTACGGGACGCGGAGAGTGCTGGAGCGGATGTTCGGCCCCTGCCCTGAAGCCGAGCGGGTGGTCATCGTCGTGCGGAGTGCTGAAGACGTGGAGGTGCTTCCGGAGGGCCAGGCCGCCGTCGTGATGGGCGAGCAAGAGGGCGGATCGTTGTGATCCTGTTCGCCGCGGGACTGTGTTGCGGAGCCCTCGGTTGGGCGCTGGCCTCCAACGCCGCGGTGCGCACGGTAGACGGGGCCACGGCGGCACACGTCGACTTCGACGAACCGGTTGCCGTCGTGCTCATCGCTGCGGACAAGACCTGTCCCATCGAGCGAGTGGTGGACGCGCAGACCGGTCATCGCGGCTTCAGCCACGTGGTGGTCGACTGTGGAGAGTTCGATACCGACGGTCGCCACCTGGTCTACGACTGCTTTCCTCGCGAGGGCGTGCGCCGTGTCGCGATCTCGGAGCGCTACGGGAGCGTCGGCGGGCGGCCGCGGAAACGTGTGCGTGTCGTCCTGCCTCCGTCTGACAGCGAGCACATGCGCGGGGCGATGTCGGCCCTGGTCGGTGCCCCCTACGACGTGGTGGCCGCGCTCGCGCCGAGGCGCCGCGGGCTGGTGTGCTCGCGACTGGTGATGCGTGGGCTGCCCGATGAACTCGCGCGACGGGTGACGCCGCTGCAACCGAGACACCCCATCTCCCCGAATGACCTCGCCCGTGCCTTTGGCGTGCACGGGCCCAACGCGCCCGATGTGGCGGTCCCCGAACGGAGCGAGAGCTGATGCCCCTTCCCCTGATTCCCATCCTTGCCATCGCCAGTGTCGGCGGCGGCCTGATCTACTTGGTTCATACCCGCCGCAAAGCGCCCGAGGCCGAACCACAGCCCGCGTTGCCGGCGGAGGAGGTCGTCTTCTCGGACCGTGGGTTTGTCGTTCGGGTTCGCGAGGTGGCCAGTGGCGGCTGGGAGTGGACGGTCTCTCGCGAGGGGCACAAGCCCCGGTCCGGAATGGCGACGTCGAAGAACGGGGCGATCTCCGCCTCGGTTCAGTGGGTCTCTTCGCGTTCGTTGCCGCCGGCGCGAGTCGTGCGGCAGCTTCCCGCACCGAAGACGCCTCCACCTGAGAAGCCGGAGGGGCCCATCGAGGGGGCGGCGCCTGTTTCGCCTGCCGTACCCCGGCCTCCTGTGCCAACGCCCGCCCCGCCAGCTCCTGTCGTTGAACCTCCGAGGCCCCCTGCCCCCGTCGGCGTCGCGGTCGTTGGGTCCGCCAGCATGGGGACGGATGCGATGGGGGGACAACGTGTCGTTCGCTCGGGTCTCCGGTTTCAGGCCAAGACGCTCACCCTGACGAACCTTCAAACGTACGTCACCGATGCATACGGGACGTTCGACCCGTTCGCAGATTCGCCGGCCGCGGTCGTCACGAAGATGCTGCAGGGCTTGCTGCCCGAACTCGGGGTGGCCGACGCGCGCACGCTGTCGCTGCAGCTGCGCAATGACGATGGCGAGGAGATCTGGGTCGCGGATGCGATCGAGCAGGTGGGGCGACTGCAACATCAGCTGCTCGCGCCCGGCCTCGACCCGCAGATCGTTCCGTTCGCGGCCGACATCCTCGCCGAGGGAATCTTCGATACCGAGCAGCGGATCTCCGGTGAACGCTTCGCCTACCGTGGGCGGCTGATCTTCGCCCGGCCCTCGGGCGCTGGCTATCGGTGGTCGATCCGCGACGCGGTGGGTGTGCATGGCCCATCCGAGCTGGTGTTCCCGACTCGTGAGGCATCGATTCGAGATGCCATCGCGGCGATCTCTCGTGTGGATGAAGAGGCGGCAGCGTGACCCCGGCGCAGGTTCGGCAAGTCGCCCGAGACGAGGCACGGCGGGTGTTGGCAAGTGCGCCGGGTGGCGGCGTTCCTGCGGTGTGGACGAACGAGGTCCAGGTCTACAACGCCAGCCTCGCGAATCAGGGCGTGCGGACCCTCCGAGGGTTGGCAGAGCTTGTGAGCGGTTTGCAGGTTGCGACGGATGAAGGTTGGCCGCGAGGTGCCGAGCGAGCGTTCGAGTTCGAGGGGGGACGACTGGTGGCCGTTCAGCATGGTTCGGATCTGGGGGCTGATACTGCGGTGCTCGTGCGGCGAACGACGTTGCGCTACGACGGTCGCGGACGTGTCGAATCGGTGCAGGACACCTGGACGCACGACGGGCACCCGTGGGGGCGCAGCGTGGCGCTGGGTTACGACGACGCCGGGCAGGTGGCGCTGGTGATGCGCAGAGGTCCGGGCCCGCTGGAGTCTTCGAAGGAGGAGGCGTGATGTACGAGAAAGCGAGCCATATTCCAGTCACTGCAGGGCGTTCCTTTTCCGCGCTGTTCGTTCCGCGTCGGCCAGGGTTTGGAGCCCCAATCGAACTCAAGAACGTGAGTGCCGAGCTGGTGCGGGTGTCCGACTTCGCGGTGGTGGGGTCGCTCGAGGACGGGCTGTCGCTGAAGGGCAGCGGGGCACCGCACTTCGAGTACGTCGTTGCGGGGAGCATTCCCTCCGAGGCCTCGCCGGGCGAGCTGTACTACGCACGGCTTTGTGGGACGGACGGGCGCAAGACCTATCGCGCCGTGCAGGGGCTTGCGGTGGTGGCAGACCTCGCGACGGCGGTGCAGAACCTGACGGCCCTTGCGGTGGCCGGTGGTGGCTTTGCATGAAGCTGTGGATGACCGTGGGGGCTGGAGCCGCTCTGGGCGTGGGTGTGTCCGTGCTCGCGCGCCGGTTGCAGCGCGGTGCGCTGCTGCGGGAGCCGAGCGAAGACGATGGGGTGCTCGAGGGAGACCGCGCGGATCTTGAGGACGAGCATTCGGGCATGGCTGGCGTTTCGGGTCCGAGCTCCGAAGGCCGTGCGCTCATCGAACGATTGGGTCGACGGGGTAGGATGACCGACACGCAAATTCAGTTTCTGGTGTTTGTCGCGGCCAAGGAATCACGGTTTCGGCCGAACGTCGGACGTGGAGACCCTGCGCTTGAGCCCCCGGGGCTGCACAGCTTCTTCGCTGACCTCGACGAGGCGTACGCGGCTCGCAGGGCGTACGAGCGAAACGCCGAGGTGTTCGCGGACTGCGGCCATCCGCCGAGTGCGTACAGCTTTGGCTCGGGCGGGCTGTTCGCGTTCTTGCCGACCTACCCGCTCTTCCATCTGCGGAAGACTCCGCTTCGCTGCGCGCATCCCCACGAGGTGTTCGACCCTGTGTTCGCGATGACGGCCGCGTACTCGTTTGCCCGCGGCTTGAGTCGGCATCCGTTCTTCGACGGGACGGTGGTGGAGCTCCGCGCCGGATGGGGCGCACTGGCCAACATGAAGGACCCGAACATCTACGCGAGGAAGACTCCGGGATGGCGTGAACAACTGGAGGCGCTGGGGATCGATGCGGAGTGGCTGTACGCAGCGGCACCCCAGTGGCCCAAGCGCGACTTGATGGCGCTGTATCGCGACATGGGCGGACGGCTGGTGCAGGCGGCGTGACGGACGGCGAGGTGAATCGATGAACGAGAGCAACAGGATGACGATGAGCAAAAAGTCGTGGATCGCCGTGGGCATCCTCGGCGTGGCGACAGTCGGTGGAATCGCAGTGGTGGCCATGACCAAGCGGGACCCCGCCTCGATCCAGTGGTACGGCTACCAGATTCAGGTCGAGTCCCGCGGTCTCGACGAGGCTTCGGCGGGAGGCCAGCCGTTGCGGTGGTCGGTGTCGCTTGACGACCGGATCTTGGCCAGCGGTCTTGCACAGACACATCCGATCGCCGTCGATGCTGCCAAGTCGGCCATCGAACAACTCGCCGAATCGATGACGTCGCCACCGTTGGCCGCCGAGATCGCGCAAGGGGTACTCTGAGATGGCGCGCCCAAGCGACACGTATCCGTCCGAGCGCTCCGGAAAGCCTTGCGGTGCCTCGTGGTCCGACCCACTGCGGGTAACCGGGAAGATTCCGAACCTCCCCTTCGGGGCCCAGTTCGAGGTGACGCTGCAGCCGGTAGCGCTTGCGAAGGACATGCGCGCCAACCAGGGAATGGTCTCGTGGCGAGGTGAGCACGAGACCCGCGTTCGGGCGCAGCTGGAGACGACGATCGACCAGGTGATGACCGACGCGCAGAAGTTTCGGTCGCGGATCGGCGAGGACAACTACCAGGCGGTCCGAAACCTGCTCGCGTTGGCACTGGCGGAACTCGCCTACGTCGACATCACACACGAGGCGTGGGTGGCCCGTCGATGGGGGCTCGAGCGAGTGACCTACGCCTCGGACTGCGACTCCCGGGGAGGGGCAGGCCCCGGAGAGGTGTTCGGGGGAGGTTTCGATCGATGTCCGACGGTGGAAGAGATTGACCGACGGTTCGAGGCGCGGGAGTACATCCTGGAGAAGTTTATCGACGCTTGTCACTTCACCCGGTGCGCGCAGTTCGGATTGTGGCGGGTGTGGTTGTATCGGCAGGCACGCGAAGAGTGGAAGAACACGCCGCAGGGCGGTGCTCCGGACGGGCTCGCGCCGACGCCTCCGAAGAAACCTCGCTCGAAGGTGGGGCCGGGAAGTTTCACCGCGAAGCCGCCTGGGCCTCCGCCCCCGCCGACGCCTACGCCGCCGAAGCCCGAGCCGCCTCCGTTCCCGTCCGACCTTGGTGCGGGGGAGAGCTTGCCCGATCCCGGTGAGCCAGAGCCGCCAGGCGAGGAGGACGTGCCGGTGCCTCCCCTACCCCTACCCCTGCCTCCGGATCCGGAGCCGGAGCCGGAGCCGGCAGCACCCGAATCTCCGTCCTCTGTCGGTGAGCCAGATATCCCGCCTTCGAGCGGGGCGGGCGGAGAAGACGGGGGGCTCGGTACGCAAGAACCCGCTGTCGACGGCGTACTCGTCGGGGGGCCACCCAGCGACGCGACCTTCGACCCGAGAGCGTTCACGGAGGGGGCGAGTCCGTATTCGCTGAGCGCACATTCCGAACTCGTCGACGCGGAGGAGAAGAGCGCGAAGGACTCTTCCGTCGTGGGGGCGGTCGCCAAGGTGGCGACCGCCGCTGTCGTGGTCGGCGGCTTGGTGGGGATTACCTACCTGGTGACCCGCGAGCGCAAATCGAGTCGGCGATGAAGATCCCGGAGTCCGCCGTGAGCGTGCCGACCCGGCCGATCGCTTTCGGCGACACGTTCACGACCACCCGGATGTCCGAGGCGCAGCTGGATAATGCCCGGCGACTGCCCGAGGCCAGTCTGAACACGCTGGCGGGCCCATGGCAGCAGGAGGCGATGAAGCTCGCGCAGGCGCCTCATGTCATCGCGGCCAACCAGGGGCTTGGGCACTTCCGTTCGTTCGGGGAGAAAACGCTGAAGTCGATCGGGTCGTTGGTCTCGCAAGAGATCTTTGAGGAGGACACGAATCTCGGGCGTTTCCTCGAGCATGCGCCCGAGCTGTTCTCGAGCTTCGACGTGATCTCCTCGGCCCTACGCTCGGTGCCGTTTGTGGGGATGGCGGTGGGGACGATCGTTTCGGTGGCTCAGATCTTGACGAAGGCGCTGAAGTATCGGGTCCCTTGGCCGCCGCAGCTGGAGATGGACCCGGACAACGACGCGGCCGAGGTCGACGAGGCGCTGAGGATGATCCGCTCCGGGGGAAACTGGACACCGCTGTTTCTGCCCCCTCCTCGCGGACCCGAGAATGACGAGCAGGGCGGCTGGGCGATGTTCCAGGAGGAAGGCGGCTTTCGGTTCGGCCGAGGAGGTGAAGGCTTCGGGTTCGGGTGTGCGCCAGGGGACCTCTTCTTTGTCGCCAAGGGCGTGCAGTCGCGGATCTCGACCGGAGACGTGACGATCCCCAACGACTCTCGGACGCCTCGGCACTCCTTGATCCTGCGAAAAGGGGAGAACCCGGTGTCGATGCGAGAGCGCGTGTTCTCGATCGGCGAGTGGTACCCGGGGTTGGCGGCGCTTGGGCGATCGGTGTGGTCGATGGTCGGGACGGCCCACAGTGCCGCGATGTTTCAGGTCGACGGGTACGCGCTCATCGCCGCGTGGAGCGAGTACCACCACTCGACGGCCCGGTTCCGCGACGCCATGGACCGCTGGCTCGGACGGGAGCTGAGCAACGGGAGCAAGCGATGGAAGCGAGAGATGATCGCCGGCTACCTCTCGAACGTCGGTGCGGCGTTTCACGACGTGCGTACGGCGGACGGTCATCTGCTGTCGGAGAGTCAGCTGCTCGATCTGGCGATGGATGCGAACCGGCGACCCGTGGCGGAGACGGTGGGAATGCAGGCGACGCGGTCCGCGAGCAACCTGGTGATGCGCCAGTACGCGGCTTCGGGGACTCGTCTCAATGCGTTGGTGTCCAAGAACTCACCGGCGCTGTTGGGGGACAAGGCGCTCCGTGAACACTTCCTGAAGGAGCGAGCGACGCTTCTGGATGCGGATCGCTTCGATGGGGTGGAGCTGGACGAGGTCCCCGACAAGGGATTGCGAAACAGTCTCTTGGCCCGGTGGCGGACCAATCCGGAGGGTCCGACCGTCAGCGCCGGACTTGCGGGAAGCACCTTGTCGTTCGTCGATCCTGTCTCGGCGGAGAAAAAGCGACGTCAGGCGGCGGAGATCGAGTGGGACACGGTCCCGAAGCCGCCGACGATGACGGGCCTCGGTGTGCCCACCGAGCCCGAGGCCACGGCGGGAAGCGGAAAGGTGCTGGCAGCGACGATGGTCGCCGCAGCAGGTCTAGCGGGGACGGCGTTGGTCCTGCATCGGCGAAAGCGCCTCGCGGGGTCGAGGCGATGACGACGTCGAAGACGGGGGCGGTCCGCAAATTTGCGCAAGGTCTTGGGAGGCGTGCGCCGGTCGGGCGGGGAGCTGCGTCTGCCGGGCGTCGCGAGCGAGCACCGTTTCGTCGGACGTTCGACTCGGCCGCCGCAGCTGCTGAGCAGTTCTACGCCCGGAACATCGACTTCCTGCAACCCATTCTCGATCGCGGGGAGCCTCGTGAGGCGGTGCGAGAGTGGCTGCGGTCCAATGCGCACGGCCGGACGGGGCGGATGAAGGTTCGGGACCTGTCGCAGACGCCGTGGGCCAAGAAAATGCTGGCCTCACCGGAGCCGGTGAAGGGGGCGCTGCGCAACGTGTTCGGGCATGCGTCGGGACGGCGGTGGGACCGGGCGGACTGGGATGCGATCCGGATGCTCGGTGAGATGCTCGTGGAGTTTGCAGGCGATGGCGCGGGGGCTGGCCCTGGAGGCTGGACTTGGTTCCCGATCGCCCTTGAAGACGACGACGCGAAGATCCTCGACCGGCTCTCGGTGGATGGAGACCCCGAGGCGTATCGACGGTTCGCCGCGTCGTTGTCTGCGCGTGAGGTCGGAGAAGTCGTCGCCACGTATGTGCGCGAGGTGGAGCGGCTTGCCGCCTGCATGCCGGCGCCGCGGCGGCGGACCGTGCAGGCGCGGCTCGAGGAGATCCAGCGGTGGCAGGCCCTCGGAATTCCCGAAAGCGTCTGCGGTCAGCGCGTGTACGCCGGGCATACGTGTGACCTGGAACCGCTTCGCGGGGAGCTGCAGCGACTGCGGGACGCGTGCGAGAGCGATGCTGCGTTTACGGCGTGGCGCAACGAAGCGGTGCGGCGCTCGCCTCGCGCGGGTTCAGTGGCCGAGGGCGATCGCGACGACGTTCCTGTCGAGTTGGTGCCTGCCCATGCCTTCGAAGGCGAGTCGCCGGAGGCGAGCGATCCGTGCTCACCGAGCGAGGCGGCGCGGGTGATGGGCCGGCTTGGGGCGGCGAAACGACGCGAGAACGCTGCGAAGCGCCGGAAGACTCGAGAGGCGAATGCCGCGGCTCGGAAGGTTGAACGGGGGCGGGTGTCGAAGGCGCGCAAGGCCCAACGGGAGGCGAGCACACCGACGCCAACCCGGAGCGCGAAGTTCTCGCCGTCGCCTCTGAGTCTCACGTACGCAGAGCGATTGGCGATGGGGGGGACGGCCCAGGACAAGGGACTGTTCAAGGCACACGGGAAAGGGCGCATCGGTAGGCTGGTCCTCCAGTACATCGACGGGGCGGTCTCAAGCGAAGAGAACCGCGAACTCGAAGCGCTTGGGCTGGCCAAGGGCGACGGGCTGACCGATGACGGGTGGGTGCTCTATCAGGGCATCAAGGGCGACGGAAACCCGAAGACCGCACCCGCGACGAGCACGACCGGGGCTTGGACGTTCTACACGGGCTGGGCGCCCCCGCACTTTCGCGAGGCTGGGTACGCAACGATGGCTCGCGATCCTCTGTCATCCGAGAAGAGCCCCGATCGGAAGACCAAGAGGTCGCGGTGGGGCGTCGCGCCACACCTGGCGATCAAGAAGCTGGACGCGGCGAAGCTCGGGGCAGCGATGCTCGAGGACTTGCCGTCGGTGGAGCCGGCGACGCTGCACCAACTCGCATTGACAACGTTCGGGCTCAGCGGCGATGTGGTGCACGGGTCGAAGGTCGAGGAGGCCCTGTGGGACCTGGTCGAGGCCGGCGAGGTCGAGCACACGATGTCGACGATGCTCGGGGGCGCCAAAGAGCGGAAGGCGGCGAAGTATGACTTCGTGCTGTTTCGGACCCGCGGCTCAACGAAAGTGCCGAGCGATGCCTTGGCAAAGGCGGTCGCTGCCCAGCAGGCGCGCAAGACCGCATCGAAGAACGAGAAGACTTCGCCCACGCTGGTCAAGACGGCACCGGGCAAGCAGGGCTCGCTCGTGACTGCTGAGCAGGAGGGCTTCGCGCTGACCCATCCGCGGGGAACCGCGGCGGTGCACGGGGCTTCTGCGGGCACCGGTGGGACGCAAAGCGTCTTGTCGGGCGTCAGCCGCAAGGTCTCGGTAGCGGCGATGTCGGAGATGAAAGAGCGACAGCGGGCTCGGCGAGCTCCGGCACGCGGCTCGGACATGCCCGGGATGACGACGACGAAGTTGCAGGCGCTGCTGTTCGAGCTGGAGGAGCGGATGGGCATGCAGTCTTGGCCCAGGGCGCGACGTGATGCGCACTTCGAAACCTTGGCGGGGGTGATGGACGAGCTGTTCATCCGTGGGGCGCTCGGACCGGTTCGCCTGGCGGGTGCGGGCACGTCGGCAAATGACCGCGCACTGGCGTCGATGACCGACACACAGGTCGAGGAAGCGTTCGCAGGCAAGCACCCGGAGTTCGCCGCACCGCGGTGGTTGGTGAGCAACGTTGCGCATGTCCTCCAGCCTCGGTTCGAGGCGGGCGGGCTCACGCTCGTTCGCGGACCTTTGGGCAAGGCGAGCGCACGGGCACAGAGTCTGTATGTCGTACGAAAGGGGGCGCTGCTCGGTGACCGGGGTCGCCGGACTCGCGTCACGGTACGGCGACACGGCGGGTTCTACACGGCGGAGATCGAGGGGATGCCGCAGAAGGTCGCAGCCTTGGTGGAGTCCGCGGTGCGCGAGGTGATGGGTGACCCGAAGCTGCGGATGCAGGGCCAGGGCAGCGGCCTGAGTTGGAGGCGGGGATGAGTGTGCTTCTGTTCATCGCCGGCGGCGCGGCGACAGGCCTGCTGTTTGGAAGCATCGCGGCGAAAGGAAGACGTGCATCCAAAGGCTCGGGTGACGGCGAGTTCGAGCCCCGAGCCGAGACTTCGCGTGAGCCTTTGCCCGCGTTGAAGTGCGAAGCCGAAGCCGAGGCCAAGCCCTTCCCTCCCCTGCCGGCCGAGGTGGTGCCACCGAAGCCGCTTGGTGTCCCCTTTGCCGAGGGCTTCGGTCGGCCGGTGTGGCCGTTGCGAACCTCTCACCCACGGAGAGGTGTCGTCAGCTACCGCGGTATCGACGGGAAGGTCCGTGGCCGGTGGGGGCGGCGTTTCGCCGCTCCGCGCGAGGGTACGAAGGGGAAGCGAGACCGCAATCACGCTGGCATCGACCTATTCGCCAACCCCGGTGATGCGGTCCTGGCCGTCGCCGAGGGAGTCGTGGTCGCGGTGCAGTCGTTCCATCTGGGGTCGTGGGCGGTGTTCGTCGACCATGGCCAGAGCGTCGTCATGTACGGCGAGGTCGACAAGCGTTCATGGAGCCGAGTGGGGGTTTCGGTCGGTGCGTGTGTGAAAGCGGGGCAGCCGATCGCAGAGGTCGCCTGCATGGTCCGGAACGACGGCGGCGGCTGCACCTCGCACATGCTTCACGTCGAGACCTACACGAAGGGCACGACGCAGAACCAGCGTTGGTACGAGGGCGATGAGGCCCCCCCTGCCCTTCGCGACCCGTCGCTGCTGCTGCTCCACGCCGCGCAGGAGCCTTCGACACCGTCCGTGGCCTGAAGAGGTCCGAGCCAAAGAGAGAGCAAGGAAGAACACGCCATGGCAAGTCGAGAGGATATCGAGCGAGTGTTGAAGGCTGCCAAGGAGCGGGGCAAGAAGGCCGCGAAGGGCACGTCGCCTCGTTCGTCCGGCGCCTCCAGCGGTCGCGTCGGGCAAAGCATGTGCGTGATCGGCTCTCGCTCAGGGTTCTCAAAGCGGCCGGGGCGGCCGTACACCGAATCCGAGGTCAAAGCGGCCTGCGGTTCGGATGCGCCGAAGCTGGAGGAGGCCAATGCCATTGCCTCGGCGGCACGTTGGGGCTGGCGCCCTGCGGCGCCTGTGGTTCCGACTTGTGCGCGGGGCAAGGCGCCGTCGGGTGCTGCAACTCCGAGGACGCCGGCGGGTGAGCCCGTCCCGACCGTGCCGAGGTCTGAGCCCAAGGGGCCCTCACTGGAATCACGCGCACTGGCGTCGGTCCTGGAGGGGCTCTGCGAGGAAGACCCTCCCGTGGGTGATGACGGTGACTGTAGTCCCGAGCAGGCCGGACGCGTACTCGGGCGGCTCCTCGCCAAGCACCGCGGCAGCCGCGATCGAAGGGCTCTCCAGAGAAAACCTCGGGGGAAGACAGCTCGGAAGAGTCCTTCCCCGGATGCGTCGACGGGTGCTGAGACGCCGGATGTCGAGGCGTCGGTTTCTGGATCGGTGGCGAAGATGGTGATGAGCCTACGGAAGGGCGACGTCGTCGAGCTCCACGCGAAAGAGCTGCGCCGCAGCCCTCGGAAGCTGACGATTACGGGGTCCGTCGACACCGAGACGGGCAAGGCGCTGGGCATCGTCTACGTCCAAACCTCAAGCGGTCACGTGCGCTCGGGACATCGCGCGGGAGGCATGTTGACCTGGCGTGGCCAGCAGCTCAGGTTCCAGCCGACGATGCTGCAGAGCGAGGTCGACGTCGATGCGATGTCGGTCTTGGAGCGCGCGCCTGAGCCGACCCGCTCGGCGGAGACCCTAGCGAACCCGCGGCCCGAGTCGCGGCAAGCTAGGGTTAGAGAGGCGACCGACAGCCCCCGCATGCGGGAGGCCCTCAGGATTCAGCTACGCCATCACGACCGGACATGGGGGGAGGACCGGACGAAGGTCCGAGCGTGGCTCGATGGCTGGGCTGCGAAGTACCCATGGGCGCGTAAGAAAATCGAGGCCCACTTCCGCGGACGCATCCCGACAGAGGAAGAGGCGCAGGTCGAAGCTGAGCGTGAGGCAGAGGCCAACGAGGCGAGCATTGCGCGAGCTGAGGGGGTGATGGATCGCGATGAGCCGCTGACTCCGGCGAACTCTCGGCCCGTCGCTGAGGGTCGAGGACGGCGCAAAGGGCCTCAAGCGGTCGTGTCACCATCCGGTGGTGGGTCGCCCACAACGTCGCCGGTTCGAATGGACCACGTCTTGCGTGACCTGAAGGACGCTGCACAGGCCAAGGGGGACTACGTCGAGCGCAAGCACGTCGCGAAGGCTCTGCGGCAGATGCTCGGTGACCTGCACAAGGGCTTCAGCGTCAAGACTCCGAACTACGCGTTTGCGACGACCCTCGACGTCCAGCCCGGCAAGGGGTCATCGGGGTTCAGCGACAAGCACAACGCGGCGCTGCGGGACGTGTTCGGAACAGACGCGGGGAGGAGCAACTCGTTCACCGTGCTCGTCAGTCCTTTCATCAACGACTCGACCAGTGTCCCCACCGGCATCCGGCCGGAGCGCATCGATAGGTTCCGCCGCTTGGTGGCGACGGCTGCGGGCCTCTCGAAACCGGGACCGTTCGCCGCCCTTCCCTCCCCCGGTGAAAGGACCTCGCCGCCCGCGTCGTCGGGCGACAGGGTCGACGACGCCAAGGTCCGCGAGCTTGTCGAGGCCTTCGTCCGCTACGCCAACCACCACGAGGAGACCGCGGAGGCGTTGGGTGTGCACTTCGTCGGCAAGACGATCCAGGTTCAGGCCGAGGGGCGCCCCGTGGCGTTCTCGGTCCTGGCCAACCCGAGCGGGTTCACCGTGCTGTTCGGAACAGACCGCCGACTGGGCGAGCTTTTCCTCAGCACCTTTGCCTTGCCCATGCGTGGGGACGAGAAGGCGTCGACGGAGCACTCACGCATCTTCTCGTGGGCGCCCAAGGCCGAGCATGGCGTGCGGTGGGCGAAGACGATGAGCGACTTCGCGCTCCCGGTCGTCAAGTCCGGAGAGCGCTTGAGCGTGGGCCGAAAAGACCACGACGAGCGCCGGGAAGGCCGAGCAGACCGTCTGCGCGAGCGAGCGGCGAAAGCTCGTGGTGAGGCGAGTTCCCGGTTCGAGGCCTCGAAGCATGTCCCACCTCTCGGGGAGCCCATCAAGATTGGGCATCACTCCGAGAAGCGCCACCGCAAGATGCTCGAGCGCGCTCAGTCCAACGCGAGGAAGTCGTTCGAGGCGAGCAAGAAGGCCGACCGCCTCGACTCGCGTGCGGATGCAGCGGAGACCAACACAGCGATCTCCAGCGACGACCCACGCGCGCTCGAACGCCTGCAGACCAAGCTCGCCCGCATGGAATCGGAGCGCGAGGAGGCCAAGCGGATGAACCAACTCGCACGCCAAGGAAAACTCTCCGACGCGGAAAACCCGATGAACCCGGTCTCCTTGCGAGACATCATGGGGGAGCGGAAGTACCCCCTACCCGGCTACGCCCTGCGGAATCTCGGCTCCGAGATTCGGCGCGTCCAACAGCGCATCGAAGGACTTTCCATGCGCGAGGGTCGTGCGGCTCGCTCGTATGAGCGCGGCGGCGTGCGGGTGGTCGAAGATGGCGACCTCAACCGCCTGCAGATCATCACGGACACAAAGCCGCCCCAGCAGAACCGGAACTGGCTCAAGCGCAGCGGCTTCCGGTGGGCCCGCTCCGAAGGTGCCTGGCAGCGGAAGATCGGCGACGGGGCGTGGAACCTCGCCATGCAGTACCTCGATACGTTCGTCGAGAAGGACGACGACACGCCGTACGCACGGGTCGAGGCGACACCGCCCAAGCCCTCGCACACCGACGCGGACATCGAGTTCTGGCGCGAGGAGTTCGCGCTGCTCGACGTGGATTTCCCCGGCAAGGACTTCGAGGCGCCGACGCACGCGAGGGTCATCGAAGCTCTCCGATCGCGGAAGGCGGGTCATCCGGAGGGGCAGGCTTCCGCCTACGGCGAGGTTCGGACCGGACGGCTGTCCCTTGAGGAGGCGGTCGAGAAGATGTACCGCTACAACCGGCACGCCCGACCCAAACCGCGGCCGAAGCGTCCGCGGAAGGTCGTGGCGTCGAGCATGAGTCGTGACGCGTTCATTGCCGCCGTCAAGGACCTCGGCGCCGAAGTCGGCGGGCAGCTGTTCGCCTCGGTGAGCCGAACCGGGGTCTACTTCAATCACTACAACGTCCCCGAAGACGTCACGGACGGTGCGCGGCGCGAGAACAACCGGCTGATGCTCTCGATAGGCGGATGGGAGCGCGACGGCTCCCCGCCCAAGGGCGGCAAGGTCAAGCTCGAGGTGATGGTGTCGGCGGGCTTGTCGGGGCTTCGAGGGCGGACGGCCAGCCCCGAAACGATGGTCGACGTGGTGGCCCAGATGTTCCGCCGGCATAGCGCCACGGAGTCCCGTTGACGGAGCGCAGGCATGAACAAGGCACGAACACGAACACGATCGGTTCACTCTTCTCGGGCATCGGCGGACTCGACTTCGCCGTCGAGGCCGTCTTCGGCGGCAAGGTTGCGTGGCACTGCGAAAACGACCCGTACGCGTGCCACGTCTTGCAGCGTTGGTGGCCAGAAGTTCCCAACCTCGGGGACATCGAAGCCGTGCAGCACTTCCCGGCCGCAGAGATCCTCTGCGGGGGCTTCCCCTGCCAGGACATCAGCAGCGCCGGAGGGGGTCAGGGGCTTCGCGGAAGACGAAGTCGCCTCTGGTTCGAGTTTGCCCGAGCCGTTCGCGCGACTGAACCGAAGTTCGTGGTCGTGGAGAACGTTGGGCGGTTGCGCAGTCGCGGGCTCGACCAAGTCCTCGCGGACCTGGCCGAAGCAGGGTTCGATGCGGAGTGGGCAAGCGTTCGAGCGGCCGATGTCGGCGCCCCGCACCGTCGCGAAAGGATGTTCATCCTGGCCTACTCCGACCGGGACCTCGTGCGGAGCCTTGCGCAGCAGCTCGGGCTCCGGCCGGGCTCGTCTCAGCGCTGGTCTGTCCAGGTTGACTGGGCGCGGGAGCTGGTGGCCGACGCCGTGCGCCAGCGATGCTCGGGACTCAGCCCGCCACACCGTCCGGGCCGACGCGCCGTCGCATCGAGGGACCAGCCTCACCGACAAGATGCGCGAATCGGGTACCCGCCGTGTCCGGAAGACCGCAAAGCGTGGGCTCAGTGGTCGAAGGAAGGCTGTCCTCAACCCGGAGTTCGTCGAGATGCTCTTGGGCCTTCCGGAGGGATACACGCTCGTCGACGGCGCAGCCGCCTCCGATGCCTCGGTGGAACGGTGCTGCCACAGCAGGCGGCAGCGGCTCTTCTGACCCTCATCCGCCAGGCTTCTTGTCCTGTTTGAGCTGTTCGGGGCGTGCCACGAGAGAGAAGTCCTGCTTCGAGGACACATGCTGGCGGGCCCGTTGTCACGGGTGCGGCTGAGGCTTGCCCGATCCCGGGGAATACGTGCCGCGCTGCCGATCGGTGTGCTGCGGCACGGGAGACGGAAACCCATCAAAAGTGGGCGTGCTGCGTTGCCAAGCGCAGAAGCGGGGTACCTGTCCGTGCCGTTCTTTGCCCTGGACAAGTGGGTGCCGCTTTGGTCCGATGAACCCAACCAATCGCGCTCCCCTTAAAAGCGAAAAGACCAGCACTGCAATGCTGGTCTTTTCCGGGGTCAGGGTCCGAAGTCTCAGTTTCGGAAGCCCTCGGGTTTTGCACGCCCGGAACCCCGGAGCGCACTGCCGACCTCTCTGACAGGCCGACGTGAAAACCGTAACACGATCTCCCTCAAAATCGAAACCCACTGAATCTCACAACCGCGTCACACGACAGCGCTGAGGTTCGGAGATGGTCGCCGGCAGAATTCTGCGGCCGCACGAGCGTCTTCAAGACGCTGTGCGGTCGTGTCGATCGATGTGCGTCCTGTGCCGGAGTCGCCTCCGGTAGCGAGGTCTTCTCCGCGAACCCCGCAGTTGGGGGGCTTTCGTGAGACGCCGAGACCTCGAAAAGCTACGAAAGCTCGATCCGAAGCTCGCAGAGCAGCTCGAACGGGCCATGGCGGCGCAAGAGGCCGACCGGGAGGCCCCCCTCGATGACGGGGAGGCGCAAGAGGCCGAGACTCAGGCGCGAGGCCCGCGGGGCTTCAGTCAGCCGCCAGAGGCCAAGGGCAGCACGACGGCTTGTGCGCCGTCACGCCCAGCCCCCAGGGACCTCGAGGAGGGTCTCTCGGTGACGCGGGAGCAGTCCTGCGTCCCTCGGGAGTCATCCGAGGCAGCGGACCGCTGCGGGACGCCTCAGGCGTCCACAGAGTGCCCTACCCCATTCGTGAACGCGGCGGCCCAGGCGGGTTTGCCCGAGGTGCCGCAGACGCTGGTATCGACGGAGGCCTCCCCGGGAGAGAAGCTCGCCGAGCTTTGGGCGGGCTATCCCGACGAGGAGGTACCTGGCGAGGAGCAGGAGCGCCGAAAGGTCGAAGCCAAGGCCAAGCGAGAGGCGGAGCAAGCCCGGGACGCGGCGCACAGCGCACAGCTCGGGTTCTTCCCGGGGGCGTCGTGGAGACGACGCGGCACCGGGCCGCACGTCCGCTGCGAGCAACTCGAGCTCAAGCTCGACGGCATCGAGAAGCGCCGCGGTCGTCGCAGCATGTGGGACGAGGGACGTTCTGCCTCGCTTGCGATGGCGCACGTCGAGGCCCAGTGCTTCACGGTGCGGGAGCTGGGCGACCGCTCGAACAGCCTGCCGGAGTTCTTGCGGGGGCAGCACCCTACCCTCACCCGGACCCAAAAAGACGTTCTGCGCGCGGTGGTGACCGCGTACATGGCCGGCGCTCTGGGTGTGTACGAGTACGAAGCCATCCTCGCTTCGGACTTGGGGATGTCGGAGCGAGCCTTCCGCTACGCCCTCAACGGCGGCAAAGACCGCCCGCCAGGCCTGGTCGAGCTCGGCCTCGTGAAGCGTCGCCAGACGTGGAAGCAAGGGACCGCCGAGGGGCGGCCCAGCGAGCATCACTACCTGCTGCTGCAGGTAGGACCCGAACTTGGGGAGCAGTTGCTCCCGTGGGCTTGTACGCAGCTGGCTCGACTGGGACGCCGTGTACCCAAGCGTTCGGGCTACACGCGGCGCTCGGCTGCAAAGCGGGCAGTGGAGCTGCGTCAGAAGGCCCGAGTGGGTCGACGTGAAGCGGCGGAGCGAGTCGTGAGGAGGAAGCTCGAGGGTCCTGACTCTGAGCCCGTTCAGGTTCGTCGTGAAGCGACTGAAACCTCGCCCATAAATTGCGCGGCACAAATTGCCGTCAACCCCGTCCCCCCCCCCTACGGGGGAAGGGGGACTAGGGAGGAGAAGGGGAAGACCCCTTCAAATCCCCTTTCCAAACGACTCGCTACGCGAGCCAAATCTAGCTGCGCCTCCGGCTCCGCCTGAGAAAACAAAGGGCAGTGACCCCCTACCCTGCCCGAAAGACTCCCTTCGCGGCCGAGCGCGGGCTTTGGACGAGGTTGCAAGACCAAAGCCATCCGATCTCGATGTCTGGCGGCGGCGCCGAGCGAGAGGAGCAAAAATCCCAGATAGCATTGACCAGGTCCTTTTTGCCGAAACCCTCGCTGCTGCTCGAAATGCCATTCTGGGAGGCTTGGAATGATCGGGCGCCGGTCTTCACTCGGTGGCTTGGATGCACCGGTGACCGGAGTTCGCCAGCAGCCTGGGTGCGCCGATGCCCTGGGTGCGCCGGTGGCCGGAGTTCGCCGGTGGCCTGGGTGCGCTGGTGGCCGGAGTTCGCCGGTGGCCTGGGTGCGCTGGTGGCCGGAGTTCGCCGGTGGCCTGGGTGCGCTGGTGGCCGGAGTTCGCCGGTGGCCTGGGTGCGCCGGTGGCCTGGGTTCGCCGGTGGCCTGGGTGCGCCAGTGGCCCGGGTTCACCAGTGGCCTGGGTGCGCCGGTGGCCTGGGTGCGCCGGTGGCCTGGGTGCGCCGGTGGCCTGGGTGCGCCGGTGGCCTGGGTGCGCCGGTGGCCTGGGTGCGCCGGTGGCCTGGGTTCGCCGGTGGCCTGGGTTCACCAGTGGCCTGGGTGCGCCGGTGGCCTGGGTTCACCAGTGGCCCGGGTTCACCAGTGGCCTGGGTGCGCCGGTGGCCTGGGTTCACCAGTGGCCCGGGTTCACCAGTGGCCTGGGTGCGCCGGTGGCCTGGGTTCACCAGTGGCCTGGGTGCGCCGGTGGCCTGGGTTCACCAGTGGCCTGGGTGCGCCGGTGGCCTGGGTGCGCCGGTGGCCTGGGTGCGCTGGTGGCCGGAGTTCGCCGGTGGCCTGGGTGCGCCGGTGGCCTGGGTTCGCCGGTGGCCTGGGTTCGCCGGTGGCCTGGGTTCACCAGTGGCCTGGGTGCGCCGGTGGCCGGAGTGCCCCGAGTGCCCGGGGCACTCAGGTCGCCGAAAATTTTCGATCTGGCTGCTCCTGCAGTATCGCGTGGCCATGGGTCATGTCATCGCCTTCGCGTCTCCCAAGGGCGGCGTTGGGAAGAGCACCGTCGCTGTCGCCACAGCTGCCGAGTTCCTTGCACGAGGAAGGCGCGTTCTCCTCGTCGACGCAGATCCTCAACGAAGCGCCTACGCATGGTCTGAAGCCGCGCGGACAGGGGGTCTTCCTGCGCCGACGACTGTCGCTATGGGGGCAACGATGCACCAGCCCGGCGAACTCGACGCACTCGTTGGCCAGTTCGACGTGACCCTGATCGATGCCCCCCCGAGCCAAGCCGAGATACTGCGTTCCGCGATACTCGCGGCGGACATCGCGATCTTGCCCGCCACCCCGAGCGGATTCGACCTCTGGGCGCTCGCAGATGCGATCGACATCGTCCGTAGAGCAGGGGCGATCAAGAGTCAGTTCCAGGCCGCGATCCTTGTGAACCGCCGCGATCCTCGCTCGAAGCTGGATGCGAACGTTCGTGAGTCGCTTGGGGAAGCGGGACTACCTGTTCTCGAGACGATGTTGTCGAACCTCGTCGCGTATCGAGAGTCTGTCTTGATGGGGCAGGGCCCCTCAACGTACGCGCCGGATTCGAAAGCTGGCGGAGAAGTGCGCAGCCTCGTCGATGAACTCGAAGGTCTGATTGGAAACCAGGAGTCTGTCCGTGCCATCGCCTAAATCCAAATCCAAACCGATGTTGTCGATGACTCGACCAAAACTTGACGCGGATGCCGCGGAGGCGTTCGTTCGAGGGGAGGGGGCGACGCCAGCCGTTGTCGTCCCCAAGATCATGGAGGTCGTAGTCGAGAAAAACGCAGTCTCAGAGACATCTGAGACTGTCGTACCGACCGAACCGGCGAGACTGCCGAAGCCTCGCATCCGAAAAACCACTGGCGGAGAATCCGTTCCGCAGCGAGGGATTGTGACTCGCTCGTCAGGCCGACAGGTCCGGCGTCGCGTCGTCTATCTGCCTCCAAAGATTGACAAGGACCTCGCCGTGGCGGCGGCTATCCGCGGCGTCGACGTGAGCGAAGTCGTCGCCGACCTACTAAGTCGACACCTCTGAGCGTTTCGGAATCTTGGCACAGAGGGCCTCGCCCCTGCGTGCCCTTCGAGGGTAGTCAACGGTCACTCGTGCGACGGCGTGGTGGTGGTGGTCAGGCGACTCGGAACCTCGCCTCCAGAGGCGCAGAAGGAGGCCTTACTCAAACCGCTCCCCATCGACGCGCGACGGGACCGGGATCAAGCTTCGAAGATGTCTTCGGCGCTGGCGGCCGTCGCAGCCCGCACGAGCCAATGCTCAAGCATCTCTACGTCGGAGCAAGCCTCGATCCGCTGCCGTGCTGCGTCGCCCACATGAAGCTCGCGGGCGCTCATGATCATCAGGACTGACTTTGCGATTCCCGCGGCTTCGCCCTCGACGCGCCCCTTGGCTTCGCCTTCGATGCGCCCTTCGGCTCGGAGTTGTTCGGCAATGGTCATGGTCAGGGCCTCTGCGGCGGGTGCTCGCCCTTTGAGCATGTCACGAATCTGAGCGAGTTGCAGGTCGTCCGAAACGAGGACGATGTAGCGCAGAAGGCGGGCCATCGCGTCTTGACCGCCCGGGGCCAGCGCCAACGCTTCAAGCATTTCGGCCCAGTCTGCGATGTTCTGCAAGAGGGCAGCGCCATCCCGGGCGTCGCGCATCAGCCACAAGGTGAGCGTCGCTTGGTCGGCGAGCGCGCGGCGGCGCAGCTCGTGGTCGGTCGTGCTGTGCAGGTCGTCGACGGCGAACGAGAAGTCCGGCAGCACGGCTCGCCCGAGCTCGCCGAGCCCGGGTGAGAACAGCTCCGAGAAGCGGGTGGGGGACGACCATCCGCCGGGCACCTGGGCGAGGAGCGCGGGAACGATCAGCGGAAGCGGTTCGGCGGGATGGGTCTGCGCGAACCGACTCCAGATTCGGACCATGTAGCTGAGCAGACGAAGCGCCATCTTCGGGTCGTTGCTCGATTGGTGCTCGAAGAGCAGGTAGACGAGGACGCTCTCGCCCGAACCTTTGGCGGAGGCCGAGAAGAGCAGGTCGCTGTGCTGGTCGGCGAGCTCTTCGTCGACAAAGCTCCCGGGCTCAAGGGCCAGAGACGACCAGTCAATCGCGGCGACGAGGTCGGCCGACAGGACATGCTGCAACTCCGCGGCGGCGTGCTCGGGCTGCTCGAACACCGCCTTGAACACGGCGTCATGGGGGGTGTTCGTCACGAGCGTTCGAAGCGTAGCACCGGGCGCCGAAAAGCACGCCGCGTGAAAGGCGACGCAGGGCAGGGGGTCAGGTTGCCCAATACCGACGAGCTCGGGTCTGGCCGGCGAAGCGAACCCGCTCCGCCGCAGCCAAGCGCTTCAGCGCGTCGCGGACCTTCGGTACCGGCGCTCCGATTGCATCGGCGAGTTCGCGTCCCCCACGACCCTTTCCGTTGCGCCTAAGGAGCTTCATGACGCGCTCATCGAGGCCAACAAGGTCAAGGCTGTTGGTGCGCCTTCGCGGTGCCTTCTTCGCGACGCTCGAGGGCGCCGGTGCGCTCTTCGGTCGCCGAGGGCCAGTGCAGAAGGCGAGCAGCTCATCAACGCTACGCCCCGTACGAGCGCAAAGCTCCGACACGGTCATCTCGCCCACGAACGCTTCAAGCACTTCGATACCCATTTCGCGGATGCTACGTCGAACCGGCCCACGGGTCGAGCGACCGCCACCGAGGACTGCGGCAGGGCGAGTCTTTTTCGTGCAACGAACGCCCTATGTGGTCGACAGCAAGGGCATGAACCTCGCCACGTTCGCCCGCCGCACCGCTCGAAAGCCCCGCTTCCCGGGTGCACGAGGGATCGTTCGAAGGCACGGCAAGGATGCGACCCTCGCCTACGCCCGAGGAGACACGGCTCGCGGCGAACTCGTCGTCGAATCCGGAGAGCTGAAGTGGCGCTCCGGGTGCTGTGGGAGCCGGTGCCATTCCGCGGGAGCACCCCCGGTTCATCAGGGGGCTGCCAAGAACTGTCCGGATAGCTGCAGGGGCTTGTCGTAGGTGCGGAGTTCGACGTCGCACAGGGCGCCCCGTACGGTGCCATCGACCTCGACCTCGAGGATCTGCAGGGTCGCACCGTCGAGGTTGCTTGGCAGCGCTTCGACCTCGCTCTCGGCGTAGTTACCCTGGGCAGTGACCTCGCTGTCCTGCCCGAGAACATACGTTCCCGGTTCGGGTCGTCCCGAAAGGAACGTGACATCAACCCCCCAGCCCGTCCAGATTCCGCTGGCGGTACACCAGTCGAACGCTGTGCTGATCCGGATTGCGAAGGGGTCCGTCCACGAAGCCCGGCTCCTCGGTGACGACTGCCATCGCCCGCGACGGAAGGATCTCCTGAGTGCACAACTCAAGCGTCGGCTCCCCGGTGCCATCCTCCGATTCCGCGGCCTGATCTGGCTGCGAGCCCATGCCCGGTGCCGTGCACGCCGTAACAAGCGACACGAACACAGTGAGGAACAAGAAAGATGTGCGCATGTCCGGTGCGGACAGCAAGTCCCATGCCGGCGTCGGAGACCCGCAACGCCTCATCGATGACCCCCGCCACGACAGCGAAGCCCGGGCCACGACATCGCTGTCATGCGGGATGGCGTTCGCAGCCTGGATCTACGCAGCCTGGATCTACGCAGCCTGGATCTACGCAGCGGAAGGCTGCCTGGTTTCGGTCGCCGCGACAATCGCGTTGACGATCGTCTGCCTCCGCGCGAGGCAGAACTGGAGCGCCCATGGCCGACATCCGTTCACTTCCCACCGCGGTCTGGTCTCAGCTTTCCCCCTGACTCCGAGCCTGGACTTGAGGGTCTCAATCGCGTCCCGCATCTGAGCCGTACTCTCCTCTCCAGCCACCTCGACGCGCACGAGGATGCCGATTCCGCGCGGCTCTACGCTTGCCTCGACTCCGGCAGGAACCAGAGGGCAGAACTCCATGCCCGCAGCCTCCTGTCCCAGCACGGCGTTTCTCGCGAGATGGCAGTCGACGAGCTTCTGCATACCTTCGGCGTCCAGACCGGGGACTTGCGAGAACTCAATCTCGTAGATGGCCGAAGCTTTTTTTTCCGACACGCGTTCGACTCGCGAGATGTCACCGACATGCAGGAACGGGCTGACCTCCCGGTCGCGCTGGGGGACGCCTGTGCAACTGCGCTCCTCCGCGCGCCGCAGCACTTCGGAGGCTTCTCGGTGTTTTTCTGCGACCACCCGATGCCTCTTTGCCTCCTTGGCGTGTTCGCTGCTTGGATTTGACCAAGTGTCGAAGCAATAGGTCGAACACCCACCCGCTCCTGCAGACCAACCCTCTTCGCGGAACTGTTCCTGGTGAGCCTCGGCTTCTCGCTCTTCTCCCTGTGCGGCTTGTTCATGCTCTGCGGCACTCATCTCTTGCGGACGCGTGCCCGCGGCAGCACACCCAGCGAGCAAAGCTCCGGCTGCAGCCGTGAGCAAGATGCGGACCCGAGTGGCTCGTAAGTTCGGCCGTTTCCAGACTTCCTGATGATCGCTGTCGATAGTCATGAACTTTGCTCCGCTGGTACCCACGAGTGAATGCTTGCCCCTTCAGAGAGTACGACCGACACGCGCAGAGGCGAGGCGCTCCCTGCTGGGTTCCTCCACATTCCGGAGAACACGCCGTCTTCGGGGGCTGTGAACTCGATGGTCCCGCTGCCACCATCCCCACGTTCGTGGACCGCGGTCTCGCCGGCTTGGTCATGGCTATGAACGTCCCAGCTCAGGCCAGTCGACCCTTCGGAGAACGTGATTGTCATGCTCGAGCCTTCGGTCATCGAGACGTTGACCTCGGCGAACCCCCCCGGATCGACGTCGAACGAGCGAGACGATGGGGTTGCAACGGCGGCGGGGGCCGCAGCTCCGCAGGCGCCTTCGGTGTGGGTTCCGCACGCGTGCTCTCCGGCAACGTCTGATGTTGGGGCTGCGCGTGCGGCCGGCACCTCGGTCGCCGGGTCAGCCTTGGGACAGGCCGTCACGAGACCCCCGGTTGTGAGGGTGGCTAGAATACGGGGGAGATTCGAGATGTTCATGGTGCTTCTTCCTCGGTTGGAGCTTGAGTCGTAAGCCTGGGTTGGGCATCAGGGAAGCGACTGCGCGAAGGCCCCCAGGGCGCCGAGCTCCGCGTGCGAAGCTCCTGCTTTCTGGTACCCGTGCATCGGAGACCCAGGGTGGCCAAATCGTGCCTTGTGGTGAAACTCCCAGGGGTTCTCGCGCGCGACGGAGCCGACGGTTTCGAGGTGCTCGGGTTCAGACCCGCCTTCGGGAGCCCCGCTCTCCTCGGCATCGTCCTCGTGACCGTCGTCAACGTGGGGCATGACGCGCCCGCTGGCGCCGTGGCAGCTTGCGCAGGAAGGTTCGGCCTCGACCCCGTCGGCGAAGAGCGCTTCACCAGGCTGCGGGGCAAGGACGAAGGTTCCCGAGTCGTCGATGATGTCGTCAGTCGGCACAGCGCCCTCGAGGCAGAACCTCACCAGGTCCCACAGCTGCCGATCGCTCAGGAAGCGGCTGTACGCGTGCCCCGCCAGGTTCTCGCTGGGTTCCTCGCTCAGGAGCTGGAACAGGGCCGTGGCAGAACGCTGCGTTCCAAGAATCCCAGGAAATCCCGTGCGGTGGTTCCCCGCTCCATACTGACCATCAACGCCGAGGTAGTCCCACCCGTGGCACTCTTTGCAGCGCCAGGTCTCGGTTCCACCGATATCGCTGCTCGAAGTGTCTGGTCGCGCGGCCCACAGAGGGTGGTCCTCGGTGAAGTCCTCAGTCGGAGTGTCGGCCCAGATCCGATCATAGAGGCGGCCCCCTTCGTGAAGATCTGCGGAGTCGTAGGGCTTGGGTGCATCATCGGAGCTGGTGCATCCCAACGAGTTCAGGAGGGGAAGCAAGAGACAGGACGCAGCGAGCATGTTGGCGTTGGACAGTCTCATCGAAGTCACAATTCCCAGGTAGCACCGCGACCGCGGCTGCGGAGCGAAAGGGTTGCAGCCGGCCCTAGGGGCCGTGTGGTCGGCAGGGTCACGCTTGCCAGGCGTCGTTCTGATGCCCTGCTCTCCGGCCGGTCCTCCAAGAAATGGTCGACCAGTGACCGCCCGGGTCACAGAACGCGACCGACTCCTCGCAACACCTGCCGCCCGCAGACGGGTGGCGCGCGGCACTCTAGAAGACATGCCCCGCGCACCCTCGCCGTTTCTCGCTGCCCTCGCGCTCACGACGGCGTGCGCTCCGAGCATGCGCGCGTCCGACAAGAGCGTTTCAGAGCACGACGCGGCCGCGAAGGCCAATGCCGAAGTTGCTGCTGCTCACGACCGAGCCAAAGCGGGGGCAAAGCCGTGCGCGGATATGAACGACCTGTACGAGATCTGCTGGACTCGCTGGGACACTCCAGAGGAACATCGGTTCCAGGCACAGAAGCACCGTCGTCTCGCTGCAGCGCACCGGGCAGAGTCCGATGCCCTGCGGGTCGCTGAGTCCGAGGCATGTGTGGGAATCGCGGAGGTCGACCGCGATATCAGCCCATTCCTTCACTCGCAGGACATCCTCGCTACCGAGATGCTCGACCCCGCGGCCACCGAGAACTGGTCGACGGTCCCGGTCGTTCGCGTGACCTTCCGCGCCGTTCCCGGGCTCGACGAAAAGGCGTTGAGCCGACTCGTCGGCTGTCACCTCGCCCGGAACGCCGCCCTTGGCCACGACGTTCCCGAGATGGACTTTTGCCCGCTCGTGCCGCGGGGCGTCGAGGCCACCGTCGGCAAGGTCGGCGACCAGCTGTTCGTCACCATTGCTGCGCACGAGTCGACGCTTCATGAGGTTCGGCGCAGGGCCGAAACCTTAGCGGAGCGAGCTCGGTGATGTCGGGCGTGATGCCTCTCCTCGCCCCCGGGTTGGTCCCGGCCCGGCGCAGGCCCGGCAGACAGGTGTCCGACTTTGGGTGATGCTTCTGCCGTGGAGTCTCTGACAAGGAGTTTGCCGACGGGGCGCCGGAGAGATCGGACGCCACGACTCATCGGACGTCAGCTCGTCGTGGGGTTTGGTTTGATCGCGATGATTGCCGCGGCGATGTGCGTCATGCTCCTTGGGACGATCCGGCAGGTCGGTGACGTGGTGGAGCAGATGCGTCATGAAGAGGCCGCCATTCAGGCCGGACTCCGACTCTCGACGGGGGCGCGTGAGCAGTACATTCACATCGCACACTCCCTTATCGAAGGCGATCGTACCCACCTGAAGCACTACCGGCGCTGGCGGGAGCAGCTTCTGACCGACGCGAAAGCTCAATCGCGCGGAGCCCCGCCTGAGCTTCAGGTGCGGCTGCAGTCGGTCATCGAACTTGGCTCGGAGATCGATCGTGTTTTCCTTGACGTTCTGCTTCCGGCAGCGGAGCACGGCCGCCTCGACGAGGTCCGAGACGAGCATCACAGAGTCGAGGAACTCTCGCGCGATGCCGCCGAAGAGGCCGACGCCGTGGCGCTCGCAGCGGAACGCCGGATGGCGGACGCCCACGACGAAGCCCGACGCGCAGGACTCCGAGGCATGGCGATGGGGGGAGCGTGTGTCGTAGCGGTGTTCGTCGTCGCCGTTGCGTACACGATTCGACTGCGCGCCGCGGTGCTACAGCCGTTGGCTGCACTTGCCCGCGCCGCCGGCCTCTTCGGCCGAGGGGAGTTCAAGCATCGCGTTGGAAACGTGGGAACGGGGGAACTTGGCGAACTCGCGCTTGCCTTCGACAAGATGGCCGAGGAACTCGCTGCGCGCGAGCAGGAACTCCTGACCAAGGAGAGGATGGCGGCAATCGGTCGGCTCGCGGCCGGTATCGCCCACGAGATCAACAATCCTATCGGGATCATCCGCGGCTACATCAAGACGATGCTCCCAGAGACGGACAACCCGCAGCTTCGAGAAGAGTTGGGGGTTCTCGACGAAGAAGCCGCCGTTTGTCAGAGGCTGACCGGGGACCTACTGACCTACTCGGAGCGACCCCGTCTCGAGTCCCGGCCGCTGGAGATGGGGGAATTCCTGAAGGATGCCGCGGCTCGCTTGGCTGAGGGGATGCAATCTGGCGGGCTCGCGGTGCACGTTCAAGCGAAGACGGGGGCGCTCATGGCGGACCCCTCGCGCTTGCGACAAGTCCTTGCAAACCTGATTCGTAACGCAGCACTGGCCTCGCCTACGGGGGCGCCGATTCGCGTGTCGGGAGGGCCGACGGATGCCGGGGGATATGAGTTTTCCGTGGTCGATTCCGGTCCGGGCGTGGCGGCTGAAGATCGAGAACAGATCTTCGAGCCGTTTGTCTCGAAGCGCCCTGGGGGCTCGGGCCTGGGACTCGCCGTCTCTCGAAGTATCGTCTCGGCCCACGGAGGCTCGATGTGGGTGGAGCGCGCTCCTGACGGCGGCGCGTGTTTTCGCGTCCAGCTCCCCCCGAATCGAAACGGATCCCATAAGGGAGACCGAGCATGACAGATACGAAACCCTCCGTCCTCGTCGTCGACGACAAGCCGAACATGCTGCGCCTGATGACGAAGGTGCTTGGTGGGATCGCGCAAGTCCATACGGCTGGCAATGGGAAGGATGCGGTTGCGATCCTCGACAGTGAAGTGGTCGACGTGGTCGTGTGCGATCTCAGGATGCCGGACCTCACCGGGCTCGAAGTACTGGCGCTATGCAAAGCGAGGCAGCCTCGTGCCCGTTTCATCCTGATGACCGCGTATGCCACCGTAGAGACGGCGATCACCGCACTCAAAGATGGTGCGTACGACTACTTGATGAAGCCCTTCGAACCCGACGAGGTGAAGACGACAGTGCTTCGCGCACTACACAGTCTCGCCCCAAGGCCTCTGGTCGCCGAGGATGACGAGTTGCTTCCCGGGGTGCATGCACGCTCTTCGGTCATGAGAGAACTCGCTGCCGTCGTTCAGCAGATCGCAGCGACAAGCATCAGCATTCTCGTCGGGGGAGAGTCGGGCGCAGGTAAGGGACAACTGGCGCGCGCGATCCATCGGCTGTCAGCCTTCCGGGAGCACCCATTGTACAGCCTGGACTGCCGCACGCTTCCGGCAGGAGGCGTGCAGGAGGCGCTCACGCGAGTTGGGCCTGTGGGAGGTGGGCGCTCGTACCGACGCCATCCAGGCGCGGCACGCTCTTCGTCGACCAAGTCGACGTTCTGGGACACGCTGAGCAAGCAGCGTTGGCGCATGGGCTCGAGGGGATCCGCGGGACGTCGACATCGCCGAACCCAGGCATTCGGCTGGTCACGGCGACGCAGCGCGACCTGGACGCGATGGTCGCTGACGGCGCGTTTCGTCGCGAGCTGTTCTTCCAGATTCGTGTCGCCTCTGTCGCGGTCCCGCCGCTGAGAAAGCGACCCGAGGACATCCCAGTCCTCGCTGCCAGCCTCCTCGGCGAAGCGGAATCCGAGGAACCCTAGCGTCGCCGGGTTCACAGCCGGCGCGATGGAGCGCCTGTGCGCCGCGGCATGGCCCGGAAACGTTCGCGAGCTTCGGGCGGTGATCGAGCATGCGGTGGCACATGCTGGCCCAGATGGTATCGGACTCGAGGCACTTCCGGAGTGGATCCAAGGCGATCTGGCGTTCGAGATGCCGTGGGAAACGCTGAGCTGGGCAGATGCTGTGGCGCGCGGACGTGCAGACGTGGCGCGCCGATACCTCATGGCCTTACTCAAGCGCTTCGAAGGCGACGTCGTGGGAGCCGCTGCGCAAGCTTCGGTAGAGAGGGAGAGCTTCTACCGCCTGCTGCGTCGACACGGCATTCAGCCCGAGAGCTTTCGGAGCTCGAGCGAGGAGTGACCGACTGGGTTTCACGATCTTGGTGGGAACCGCAGATGTTTCGGCCCGCGGATCGAGGGCCGGTGGCATGCCTGTGTCGTGGCGAGTCTTCCCACGGTGTTGCGCCGACCGCTTGCGGTCGTTCTCGCCACCTCCGGGGTTCCGTACGCCGGGCTCGTGGGCTTCTTGCTCCTCGAGCATTGGACGCTCGAGGCCATCACACGTCCCCAGGGGATGTTCTTCTCCATCCTCGCCATCGTCGGAGGTCTCGTTCCGCTCAGTGCCCTGATCATCGTGTTTGTGCGGCTGGTGCGCGACACGTCCCGCTTCAGAGTCAGTATCCTCCTCGAGCTGTATGCGGGAGTGCTCGTGGTGTTCGCGAGCCTGGACTCGCTCGTTCAATGTGCTGCCACCCAAGCCGCATTCGCAGGTGCGCCCACCCTTTGGGACGGGGCGGCACACTCCCTCGCCGACCACATCGAGCGGATCCACGCCGTGTTCGGCACCATGCTGTACTTCAGCGTCGTCACCATGACGACGTTGGGGTTCGGGGACATCACGCCGGTCTCCGCTCCCGCCCGCGTCCTGACCGCGCTGCAAGCTCTTTGCGGCGTGTCGTTCGTGAGCGTTTCGGTCGGCTACTACTTTGCCGTCTGCTCCCGCCGATGCTGACAGCTTTGAAGTTACGTTTTCAGCGAACCGTTCGCCGTTCCGCATCGTATCGTTCGGGTATGGCTCGCCCATGGCTGATCTTCTTCGCGCTGGCCGCCGGGTGTTCGGCGGAAGTCGAGCTGCGCGTATTCGGGGAGGCATACGCGGAGCAGGGGATCGGGCCGGACGAGGTGGTCGGCGGCTGGGCCATCGACTTCACTGAGTTCGTGGTCTCTGTCGAAGACGTGCGCTTGTCGCCCCACGCGCAGGTTGGGGATGGAAGCTATGTGTTCGACCTTGCTGCGGAGTCGTCGGGGCAGGGCCATCGGCTTGCCGCAACCGGCGTGGAGACAGGCTCCGTGAGCGCCGTCCATTTTCGACTGTCCGCACCGAGCGAGGTCGAGGGCGGCAATGCGACCGCAGCGCAGCTCGATCGGATGCGCGCAGAGAAGCTGGCGGTTTGGGTCCGCGGGCAGGCTTCTCGTGACGGAGAGGATGTGTCGTTTGCGTGGGGAATCCCGGCCGATATTTCGTACGACTGCCCCCTGGCGACAGACGTCGCAGCCGGCGAGGTGGCGGCGGTCGAACTCACGATGCACGCCGACCACCTCTTTATCGATGACCTTCAGGTGGGCGGTGAGGTCGCGTTCGAGGCGATTGCGGATGCCGATGCGGACGGTGACGGTGCTGTGACCCCCCTGGAACTCGACGGTACCTCGCTCAACGGGCTCGCCCGCTATCAAACCGGCGGACGCCGCGACATCGACACGCTGTGGAAGTTCATCGGCGCCGCGTCGCTGACCATGGCGCACGTGAACGGGGAGGGGATGTGCATGCCCAGGCTGGTGCCAGACGCGTTCGCGGATCACACGCCTGCCCTGGCCGACGTTCCTCGGGCGGCTGCGCTGTATGCCGAACACTGTGCGTCATGCCACGGCGACGCAGGTCGCGGGGACGGTCCGAGTGCGGTCGGATCGCAGCCAGCGGCGACGGACCTCACCGCCCTTCGCGGCGAAGCGTCGACGCATCCGTACATTGCGTACCGAATCGCGGTCGGCGGGGCGATGTTCCCGTACGCCTCAAGCATGCCCGGGTACGAGGATGTACTCGACGCCACGGACCGAGGTCTGCTCACCGACTACGTCGCCGGGCTGAGCGTTCCTTGACAAGGCACCGGGGGTGCGACAACTTGTCGCAGATGGCTGCAGCACTCCTACGACTCCAGGGCGGGCGACTTCTGGTCGCCGCCCTGATGGCCGTGGTGCTGCTCCTGAGCGCGGGTTGGGCCGGATCGTGGGCCTGCGAGATGGGCGGCTCGAGCGGGTGTGCGTGTCCGTGCGGGAGCGAGGAGCCTGCGGGAACACCTCGGGACGTTGCCCAGCGGCCGAGCTGTTGCGCACCCGATGACCCTACAGACGTGATGGTCGCCGGCGTGGTCGGCGAATCGTTCGAGTCGTGGGCGCCAAAGGGCCACCTCTGCCTAGCACCTCGCGGGTTCGTCTCGGTCCTGCGGTCCGGTGTGCCGGGCGTGGGCGCGAGCCGAGGTCCGCCACAGAAGCTGCCGGTGTTCCTGAGTCATCAGGCCTTGCTGCTCTGAGGAGCGTCGTCGCAGACCCTCGCGACTGCGGTGGCCTTTGGCCGCCCGCATCAACACGTTTCCTCGCGTCTTCAAGGACCTTCCATGACCTTCTGTGGCCGCTCCGTCGGCCGATACATTTTCGCCACGCTCGCCGTGGGCTTGCCCGGGTGCGCGAGCACGTCGCCGCAACTCGCTCGAGATCTTCGCGCGGTCGAAGCGACGCTCGCGGAGCCTGTGTCCCAAGCGGACACGCCCGAGGCCGCCGAGGAATTCGACGGCACCCTCGGCGCGTATCTGGCCTACGCCTTCGCGCATAGCCCCGCACTGCGGGCGAGCTTCGAGACGTGGCGTGCGGCAACGTTCCGCCCCGATCAGGAGCGTCGCCTGCCCGAGCCAACGATCTCCTACGCCGTGTTCGTGCGCAGCGTGGAGACCCGGGTCGGGCCTCAGCGACACCGGTTCGGAGCCTCGCAGTGGTTCCCGTGGCCCACCAAGCTTCGGGCCGGAAGCGATGCCGCGGAACTCGAAGCCCAAGCGGCCCAGCGCAGGTTCGAAGGCCACGCGCTGTACATCGCCGCCGACGTCTCGGCGGCGTATTGGACCCTGTGGCGGCTGCATCGGCAGGCCGAGGTGCTGCGTGATGAAATCGACGTGTTGCAGAGCCTTTCCGAGCAGGTTCGGGGCCGCCTCGCTGTCGGCGCGGCAGAGCTCTCTGACCTCGCGCAGATTGACCTGATGGGCTCCCAGGCACGGGACCGGCATGCGAGTCTGCTCGAGCGGCAGCGGGTCGCAAGCATTCAGCTCGTCCGCGTGCTGGGAGCGCCTGACGACACCCCGACTCCCGTCAGTCCGCGCGAGCCCGAGGTCGCGCGCCTGGCTGAAACGCCCCAAGAACTTCGCGCGGCGGCGGCCGAGCACCCGGACGTCCAAACCTTGGCCACGCTCTCCGACGCTGCGGGGCAGCGGGAGCGTCAGGCTCGAGCCGAGCGGGCGCCGAGCTTCGGGCTGGGTGTGGACTGGATCCTCACCGGGGAGGCCCCTGCGAATCCAGGTCCCGCGGACAGCGGAAAAGACGCGGTCGCGCTCACCCTCTCGGTGAAGGTGCCGCTGTGGTCCCGGGCCTACAAAGCTGGGGAGGCGGAGGCTCGTGCCCGGGGCGCTGCGCTGCGCTCGAGGGCCCTGGATGCCCGCAATGGCGTTGCGGCCCAGGTCGGAGAGCGCGCGGCGCTTGTGGACGATGCCGTCCGCCGGGTCGACTTCTACGGAAGCACCCTGATCCCTCAGGCTGAGACCACCTTCGAGTCGGTCTTGGCCAGCTTTGCGTCCAGCCGGGCGACGGTGGCCGAGCTGCTGCTGGCCGAGCAGGCGCTCCTGGGCCTCCGTGGCGAGCGGTTCGCTGCGCAGGCCGACTACGGCACCGAACTGGCACGGCTGGAGCGCGCCGTTGGCCGGCCGGTCCGCACCTCACATCCCACATCCCAACTACCGAAGGCAGTTTCCGATGACGACCAACGTTGACCCTGACACCTTGGATGATGACGGCCCGATGCCAGCGCGGTCGGATTCACCCGACTCGGTTCCAGAGGACCAGCCGAGACCCGCTGCGCAAGCGCCGGCCGAGTCGCGGGGCTTGATGCGGTCGGCGGTTTTCGTCGTCGTAGGCTTCGGGCTCGGCGCGGGCACTCTGGCGTTGTTCTCGTCCGGCGAGGAGCCGAAGGACCCAACGCACGCACATGACGACACGCCCGGGGTCGCCGCCACCTGGACGTGCTCGATGCACCCACAGATTCAACAACCTGAGCCGGGACAATGCCCGATTTGCGGAATGACACTGATCCCGGTGTCGAAGGACGGCGGCGATGACCTGGCCGTTGCGGCTGACCGTATCGTGCTCTCGGAGCGGGCACGGGTCCTGTCGAGATTGACCACGGCCAAGGTCCGTCGCCAGGCGCATGCGACGGCGGACCTGCGACTTCTGGGGCGGATCGAGCCCAACGAGGCCTCGCTCAAGACCGTGACGTCGTGGATCGGCGGACGCATCGACAAGCTACGGGTCAGAGAAACCGGAAAACGTGTTCGCAAGGGACAGGTCATTGCGACCCTCTATAGTCCCGAGGTCTTCGCTGCCCATCAGGATCTGCTCGTCGCGAAGCGGCAGGTCGATCGGATGCGTGACAGCCCGGAGACATCACGTTGGGCTGCCGACGCAGCCCTCGACGCCGCTCGCGAGAGACTCGCATTGCTCGGCGTTCCAGACGCCGAGATCACCCGAATGGAAGGGCAGAAAAAACCCACCCGCGCGGTGGCGATCCGCTCTCCGTTCTCGGGGACGGTCATCGAGCGTGTCGCCACCGAGGGGGTGTACATCACGACCGGGGCCTCTCTGTATCGCATCGCCAACCTGAATACGCTTTGGGTGCAACTCGATGCCTACGAAAGCGATCTGGCCCGACTCTCGCTTGGGCAGACAGTGCAGGTCTCGGTAGAGGCGGTGCCTGATGAAGTGTTTGAGGGCACCGTCACGTTCATCGATCCCATCCTCGATGCGAAGCGCCGCACCGCGCGGGTTCGTGTCCAGCTCGACAACCGCGATGGCCGCCTTCGGCCGGGCATGTTCGCCGAGGCAACGGTCGCAACGAAACATCCTGATGGATCGCCGACGCCGCTGGTCGTCCCCTCGACCGCGCCGCTGTTCACCGGTCGTCGCGCGGTGGTCTACGTGGAACTGGACTCCGAGGACCGGCTTGTCTACGAAGCTAGAGTCGTTCGGCTGGGTCCCAGACTCGGCAAGTTCTACCCAGTCGTCGCGGGCCTCTCAGAGGGGGAGAGGGTCGTGACGCGAGGTGCTTTTGCGCTCGACGCCGACCTTCAGATTCGGGGTGGGGCCAGCATGATGACCTCCGCCGACGACAGCGAAGAGGGAGTCTGGGACAGCGTTGTCGAGCTATCCGACGAGCAGCGACAGGTACTCGCCCCGGTTGTCACTGCGTATCTGGCCGTCCAGGTGGCGCTTGCCGACGACGATCTGGAACGAGCCAAGACCGCGGCGGACGTGCTTTCCGATGTGGTCGCCGCGGTCAAAATGGTGCGCCCAACGGAGGCGAAGGAGGCGTGGTCGGGAAGCTCGGTCGCGCTGCGCGGTCACGGGCAACATGTCTCCAAGGCACAGACACTAGAAGATGCTCGGGCGGGATTTGAGCCCTTGAGCGAGGCCGTCATTGGGCTGATGGGTCGATTTGGAAACCCGCTCGAGGCGGCAGTCCACCTGGCACACTGCCCGATGGCTTCACAGAACGAGGGTGCGCTTTGGCTGCAGCAGGGCACCGTGGTCGACAACCCGTACTTCGGTGCCTCTATGCTGGACTGCGGTGAGATTCGGAAGGAGGTCGGCCCGGGCGCCTACCTCAGGCCCCCGTCCGCCAGGGCGGCCAGGGCCGGGCGACCGGCCGCGGGAGGGCATCAACATTGAACGCTGATCATCAGCCTGACGGCGATGCACCGCGTGATGCTTGGGAGGCTCTCATCGGATGGTTCGTCGAGAACAAGCTCATTGTGTTTCTGCTTGCGACGATGCTCGTCGCCGGCGGCATCTATGTCGCGCCCTTCTCGTTCGACAGCGGTTCGATGCCCCGCGATCCGGTTCCCGTGGATGCCATTCCGGACATTGGCGAGAACCAGCAGATCATCTTCACGCAGTGGGAGGGACGCTCGCCTCGAGACATCGAAGACCAGGTCTCGTACCCGCTGACGACGGCGCTGCTCGGCATTCCCGGGGTGCGAACGATCCGTAGCTCGTCGGCTTTTGGGTTCTCCACGATCTCGATCATTTTTGGCGACGACGTCGAGTTCTACTGGTCACGATCGCGTGTGCTGGAAAAGTTGGCATCTCTGCCACCGGGGACCGTCCCCGACGGAGTCACGCCCACTCTCGGCCCCGATGCCACGGCTTTGGGGCAGATCTTCTGGTACACACTCGAAGGCCAAGACCCGGAAGGAAGAGCCGTCGGCGGCTGGGACCCCGATGAGCTCCGGAGTATCCAGGACTGGACCGTCCGCTACGCGCTGCAGTCTGTCGAAGGCGTCAGCGAGGTGGCCTCGGTTGGCGGGTTTGTACGGGAGTACCAGGTGGACGTCGACCCGGAGGCGATGCGGGCACACGGCGTCACGCTCGCCCAGGTGGCGGGCGCGGTCCGCAACAGCAACCTCGATGTCGGCGCCCGTACGCTCGAGGTCAACAACGTCGAGTACATGGTGCGCGGGCTCGGGTTCATCAAGACGCTCGAAGACTTGGAGGCAACCGTCGTCGTCGCTCGCGAGCACACCCCGATCCGAGTTCGGGATGTTGGACGGGTTTCGATGGGCCCAGCGTTGCGCCGGGGAGCGCTCGACGACGAGGGCGCTCCAGCGGTGGGTGGTGTTGTCGTCGCCCGCTACATGGAGAATCCGTTGGCCGTCATCTCGGCGGTCAAGGAGAAGGTCAAGCAGATTCAGGCGGGCCTTCCCAGTCGCACCCTCGAAGATGGCACGGTCAGCAAGGTCACCGTCGTTCCGTTCTACGACCGGACCACGCTAATCGAAGAGACGCTCAGCACGCTCTCGACCGCGCTTTTTCAGGAGATCCTCATCACGATCATCGTGGTGTTGGTCATGTTGCGAAACATGCGCAGCTCGATGTTGATCTCGATGATGCTTCCGCTGGGGGTTCTCGCGGCCTTCGTCGCGATGAAGCTTTCCGGGGTGGATGCCAACATCATGGCCCTGGGCGGCATCGCGATCGCCATCGGGACGATGGTCGACATCGGCATCGTCTTCGTCGAGAACATCAGCCAGCACCTCGAAGATGCCCCGCCCGGAGCCTCGCGGGCGGTCGTGGTGCGCCGAGCCGCAGCCGAGGTCGCGCCGGCGGTCGTCACCTCGGTGCTCACGACGGTGGTCAGCTTCCTGCCCGTCTTCGGCCTTTCCTCCACGGAACTACGGCTGTTCGGGCCACTCGCGTTCACGAAGACGTTTGCGATGGGCGGAGTCCTTCTGCTTGCGTTGCTCGTGCTCCCGGGTGCGGCGCTGGTCGTGTTTCGCGAGCGCCCCACCGCGCCTGTCACCTCCAGCACGGGTATTCGCCGCGTCGCTCGGTCCCTGTTCCGCGCCGAACATGCGCGGGATTGGGTCTTGCTCGGGTTGGGTGGCCTGCTGCTGCCGTATTCGTTGCTGGGAGGCTCCTTCGTGCTCGGGCTCGGTCTCTATCGCCTTGCGCGGCCGCTGCTGAATCGCGGGGTGAGCCGCGGCATCACGGTGGCTGAGAACCTGCTTGCCATCATCGCCGTGACCTTCTTGCTCGCCGAGGATTGGCTCCCGCTAGGCCGGGGGGAGGGGCTCGCGGTCAACGTCCTATTCGTCGGAGGCCTCATCCTGCTGGTGATGGGCACCTTCCGGCTGTTCGAGTCGATCTACCCTCGGTTGCTGTCGGCCATCTTGCGGCACAAAGCTGTGTTCCTGGTGCTTCCAGCGTCGATGGTGTTGTTTGGAACCACCGCCTGGCTGGGGTTCGACACCCTATTCGGCCAGCTCCCGCAGGAGATTCGCACGACGAAACCCGTCTCGAAGGTTGCGCATGCGTTTCCCGGATTCGGGCGGGAGTACATGCCGCCCTTCGACGAAGGCTCGTTCTTGTACATGCCCACGACGATGCCGCACGCATCGATGGGAGAGGTCCTCGAACAGCTCTCTGGAATTGACGCGGCGATCGCTCAGATCCCTGAGGTCGACCGGGTGGTGGGGAAACTCGGACGCGCCGACACGGCCCTCGATCCAGCGCCGCTGTCGATGTTGGAGACCGTCATCACCTACGTTCCCGAGTACAAGGTCGCCGACGACGGGTCCCGTGTTCGGCAGTGGCGCGATCATATTCGGTCGCCTGCGGACATCTGGACCGAAATCGTCGCCGCGGCCGAACGTCCCGGCGTCACCAGTGCCCCCACGCTCATGCCGATCGGCGCACGCATTGTCATGTTGCAGAGCGGCATGCGGGCTCCGATGGGGATTAAGGTACACGGCCCCACGCTCGAGGCGATCGAGGCGTTTGGCCTGCGCCTCGAAGAGGTGCTTCAGGGTGTACCGACGATCCGCCCGGAGACGGTGTTCGCGGACCGGGTCGTCGGGAAGCCGTATCTGGAGATCGAACTCGACCGGGAGGCTATCGGCCGGTTTGGATTGACCATCGTCGACGTGCAGAGCGTTCTCCAGGTGGCCTTGGGAGGGATGACCCTCACCCGCACGGTCGAGGGGCGAGAGCGCTATCCAGTGCGCGTCCGCTACATGAGGGAGGAGCGCGACAGCCTCGAGGCCTTGGACCGGGTCTTCGTGCCGGCCGCAGGTGGGGAACAGATCCCGCTGACCCAGCTGGCCCACATCCAGTACGTGCGAGGTCCTCAAGTCATCAAGTCTGAGGATACGTTCTTGACCAGCTACGTCCTGTTTGACCGGCAGCCCGACATCGCAGAGGTCGCAGTGGTCGAGCAGGCGCAACAGATGATCGAAGCGAAGATCGAAAGCGGTGAACTCGAGGTCCCCGCGGGGGTCAGCTACGAGTTTGCGGGCTCGTACGAGAATCAGATTCGCAGCGAGAAACGGCTGATGATGTTGATCCCTATCGCGCTGGCGTTGGTCTTCATCCTGCTCTATCTGCAGTTCCACCGGGTCGCGACGACGGCGATCATCTATACCGGCGTGGCGGTCGCGGTCTCCGGTGGCTTCATCCTGCTGTGGCTCTACGGCCAGCCATGGTTTCTGGACGTCGAAGTACTGGGGACGCCGATGCGGGACCTGTTCCAGGTCCACACCATCAACATGTCGGTCGCTGTGTGGATCGGTTTCATCGCGTTGGTCGGCATTGCGACCGATGACGGCGTGGTGATCTCCACGTACCTCAAGCAGCGGTTCGAGGAGGATCCGCCCAAGACGGTGATGGAGGTGCGGCGCCGTACCCTCGAGGCCGGGAGCAGGCGCGTCCGGCCGTGTCTGATGACCACCGCCACCACGATCCTGGCCTTGCTGCCGGTGATCACCTCGCAGGGCCGTGGGGCCGACATCATGATGCCGATGGCGCTGCCGTCGGTGGGCGGGATGGCAATCGAGCTGCTCACGCTGTTTGTCGTTCCGGTCCTGTATTGCGCCGTGGAAGAACGCCAGTTGGCCAAGCGCCTTCGTGCCGTCGCATCCGATCTCGAGGAAACGCCTGATGCCTGAATCGACTTCCCACCCATCGTCCTCCACCACGGACCCTGTCTGCGGCATGACCGTGGAGCCACCCAGCCCGCATCGCGCGGAGCACGACGGCAGGACGTACGACTTCTGCTCGGCCCGTTGCCGCGAGCGTTTTGTGGCCGATCCCGACCAGTTCTTGGGTGAGCGGGCTCCGCCGGTGGAGGTGCCCGAAGGCACGGTGTTCACGTGCCCCATGCAT
>CAWCWO010000009.1:0-24905 GCA_963799255.1 uncultured Pseudomonadota bacterium
CCTGCCGTCGTGCTCGGCCCGATGCGGGCTGGCTGGCTCGACGCTCATGCCGCAGACCGGGTCTTTGGCGGAGGATGCGTGGTGGCACGTTGGTTCAGGCATCGGATGTTTCCTCGGGCTCGGACGCGGCGGAATGAAGGCGCTTGGACAAGCGGCGCTCTTCCACCGCGCAGTACAGGACCGGCACGACGAACAGCGTGATCAGCTCGATCGCCATGCCGCCCACCGAGGGCAGCGCCATCGGCACCATGATGTCGGCTCCGCGTCCCTGGGACGTGATCACCGGGAGCAGCGCCAGGATCGTGGTCGCCGTGGTCATCAGGCACGGACGGACGCGCCTGGAGCCCGCCTCGAGCGTACGCGCCGCACTTCCAGCACGGTCGTCGGCGGATCCTTCTCGAAGCGCTGCTTGAGGTAGGTGGTGATCACCACGCCGTCGTCGGTCGCGATGCCGATCAACGCGATGACGCCGATCCACACGGCCACCGACAGGTTGATGGTGCCGACCTGAAACAGCTCCCGCATCGACCTGCCAAACAGCTCGAAGTCGAGGAACCACGGCTGACCGTAGAGCCACAGCAAGATGAACCCGCCCGCGACCGCGACCGCGACTCCGGTGTAGATGATCGCCGTCGTCGCGACCCGGTGAAACTGCAGGTAGAGCAGGATGAACACGAACGCGAGCGCGATCGGGATCAGCATCGCCAGGCGCTTTTCGCTGCGAAGCTGGTTCTCGTACGACCCCGCAAACTCGTAGCTGACGCCGGCTGGCACCTCGAGTTCGCCGCTCTCGATTTTGGCTTCGATGGCGCGGCTTGCCTGCTCGACGACCTCGACCTCGGCGACGTCGGGCTGGCGGTCGAACAGGACGTAGCTGGTCAGGAACGTGTCCTCGGACTTGATCACCTGAGGGCCGCGTACGTACTGGATCTGGGCGAGCTGGCTCAGAGGGATCTGTTCTCCGCCCGGCGTCGGTACGAACACGCGCTCGAGCGCCTCCAGACTGTCGCGCTCCTCTCGCATGTAACGCACGCGGACTGGATACCGCTCGCGACCCTCGACGGTGCGGGTGAGCGTCATGCCGCCCAGGGCAACCTGCAGGACGTGCTGAACGTCGACGATGGTCAGCCCGTACCGACCGATCGCCTCACGGTCGAGGTCGATCTCGAGGTAGGGCTTGCCGACGACGCGGTCGGCGAACACGGTCTCTGAACGCACCTCAGGGACGCTCTGGAGGACCTCCTCGAGTCGCAGCCCAAACGCCTCGATGACCTCAAGGCTGGGTCCGTGCACCTTGATGCCCATCGGGGCCCGCATGCCGCTCTGCAGCATGACGATGCGAGCGTTGATCGGCATGAGCATGGGTGCACTTGTGACACCGGGGCGCTCGGCTACCGCGACGATCTCGTCCCAGATGTCCGCGGGCGAGCGAATGTGGTCGCGCCACTGCCTGACCTGGGTCCCGTCCTCCTCGACGCGGTACTCGGGCCGGTACGTGATCATCGTCTCGATCATCGACAGCGGTGCCGGGTCGAGCGCCCTGTCGGCGCGTCCGAGCTTGCCCACCGCACGCTCGACCTCGGGGATCTGGACGATCGCCGCATCGATCTCCGAGAGCGTCTGGAGCACTTCGCCCATCGAGGCGTGCGGCATCGTCGTGGGCATGTACAGGAACGACCCTTCGTCGAAGGCCGGCATGTATTCCCGACCGAAGCCGGGGAACGCTTGCGCCAACTTCGACGCGGGCTGCGTCGTACGAATCTGCTGCGGGAGCCCCCCGAAGAGAGCGTCGAATCCCAACCAGGCTGTCGTTCCAAACAGAATCACAGCCGCAGGAAAGACCAAGAATAGAAGCTTGTGGCGAAGGATCGCCCAGAGCAGCCGCGGATAGACCGACTCGAACAAGCGAAAGGTCCCCATGACCAGCACGAGGAGGCCGCCGACGAACAGCACGTTGACGAGTAGGCCCTCCGCTCGGCCCAAGGGCAGCCAGTCTTCGGCGAGCAAGAGCGTGACCGCGACAACGGCGAGCAGATTCTCCCCAACCGTCATCCCGCGAACACCCTTCGAGGAGATCAACGGTCGGGCGAGGCGAAACACACCCAGGCCGATCACGAATCCACCGCCGAGCAGCGTTTGCGTGAGCAGCAGGGCGCCCAGCACCAGCAGGACCCAGTCTCGGGCATGCTCGGCGCGAAAGAGGGACCGAGCGACGCGACGTAGGCCGGTGCTCGCTGTTTTGGGTGCGGTGGGCCGCACCCGCAAGACGACGAGCGCGGCGCCGGGGAGCACGAGGAGCGCCAGCAGAAGTACCCCGCCCATCGCGAACGTTTTCGTGAACGCCAGCGGTGCGAACAGCCGCAGCTCCGTGGACGAGAGACCAAAGACCGGCAAGAAGCTGACGACGGTCGTGAGCACCGACGTCACCACGGCCGGCGCGACCTCAGCTGCGGCGCGGCGAACCACGACCGCCCGCGACGCCTCCGGTGGCGCGTCCTCGAGGTGCTGGCTGATGTTCTCGACGAAGACGATGCCGATGTCGACCATCGTCCCAATGGCGATGGCGATCCCCCCCAGGGCCATGATGTTGGCGTCGACCCCCGTTAGCTTCATCGCAACGAATGCTGCGAGCACACCCAACGGGAGCATCATGGCGATGAGCATCGAGCTGCGCATGTTTCGCAGCATGACCAGCACCACAATGATGGTGATGAGGATCTGCTGATACAGCGCCGTCGAAAGCGTGCCGAGCGTCTCCTTGATGAGCGTCGTCCGATCGTAGAACGGGACGACCGTCACCTGGCTTACCGTGCCGTCTTCGAGGGTGCGTCTGGGAAGGCCAGCCTGAATCTTCGCGATCTTCAACTTGACCGCTGAGATGACGGCCAAAGGATTTTCCATATAGCGCGCGACCACAACTCCGCCTACGGCTGGAGCGCCTTCGTCGTCGAGCGCGCCTCGGCGCAACGCAGGCCCGAGCGAGACGTGCGCGACATCGCGGACTCGAATGGGGGTGTGCTCTCGAGCGACGACCACCGTCGCCTCGAGGTCGGCCAGATTTTCGATGAACCCCAGCCCGCGGACCATGTACTCGACGCTGTTGACCTCGAGCGTCCGGGCGCCCACATCGAGGTTGCTGTTGCGAACCGCGTTCGCGACCTGAGAGAGCGTGACACCGTGCGCTCGCATTGCCTCGGGGTCGACGTCGACCTGGTACTCCCTGACGAAGCCGCCAACGGATGCAACCTCGCTGACGCCTTCGGCGGCCTGCAGCGCGTACCGAATGTTCCAGTCCTGAATGCTCCGGAGCTCGTCCGGGTCCCAGCCGCCGACGGTCTTGCCGTCTGGGTCCTGCCCCTCGAGCGTGTACCAGAAGACCTGGCCCAGGGCCGTGGCGTCGGGGCCGAGCGTGGGCCGAACATCGTCGGGGACGGTCCCTGCCGGAAGAGATGCCAGTTTCTCCAGCACGCGCGAGCGCGACCAGTAGAACTCGACTTCGTCGTTGAAGATCACGGAGATGGTGGAGAAGCCGAACGCGGACGAGCTGCGGATCGTGCGGACTCCGGGGATCCCCAGCAGCGCCGTCGTGAGCGGGTAGGAGACCTGGTCTTCGATGTCTCGCGGCGAGCGACCTTCCCATTGGGTGAAGATGATCTGCTGGTTCTCGCCGATGTCCGGAATGGCGTCGACCGGGACCGGATCGCGTGGCAACGAGCCGCTGTCGAACGAGAACGGCGCGACGTAGACACCTCCTGCGACGAGCATCGTCGCAAGCAAGAAAACGATGAGCTTGTTCTCGACGAACCAACCGATGAGCGCCTCCCAAGCGTCGCGCGGGGCGTCGTCGTCGGGTTGAGTGTGGGGGTTCAATGTTGATGCCCTCCGGCTTTTCGTGCGCTTTTTCTTGGCGGCGGCGTCGAAGGCGGCCGAAGGTACGCCCCCGGGGCGAGCTGCTTGCGGATCTCACCGCAGTCCAACATGCTCGCTCCGAAGTAGGGATTGTCGACCTCGGCGCCTTGTTGAAGCCAGAGCGCGCCCTCGTTCTGCGAGGCCATCGGGCAGTGAGCCAGAGCGATCGTTTCGTCGAGCGGGTTTCCGAATCGTCTCAGGAGCCCAACGACCGCTTCGCTCAGCGGCTCGAATCCTTCTCGGGCGCCTTCGAGTGTCTGCGCCTTCGCCACGTGTTGCCCGTGTCCGCGCAGTGCGACCGACATCTCCGACCACGCCTCCTTCGCCCCCCGGGGCTGGGCGAGGGCGACGTTCATGACGGCATCGACAAGCGTCTCGGCAGAGGCCTTCGCGCCGGCGAGGTCATCGTCGGCAAGGGAGGTCTGCACGGCGAGATAGGCGGTGACCAGGGGGGCGACGGGTCGCCTCTGCGCATCGGAGAGCTCGACGACACCATCCCAGATGCCTTCGTCCCGGTCGTCGGCGGAGGTCATCATGCTGGCCCCGCCTCGAATCTGTAGGTCGGCGTCGAGCGCAAAGGCACCTCGGGTGACGATCCGTTCTCCTTCCGAGAGCCCTGCCACGACGGGATAGACCTGCCCTAGCCTCGGACCGAGCCGGACCGTTCGAGCCTCATAGGCGAGGCGCGAGCCGTCATCCACCTCGACGTACACAAGCGCACGCCGACCTGTGAACAGCGGCGCGGTTGAAGGCACGACCAGGGGCCTGGCCGCCCCTTCGGGATGTTTCGTCGCGACGGTGGCCTCGGCGAACATCCCCGGCCGGAGCCTGCGTTCGGGGTTGTCGAGTTGAACCCGAACCTGTGCGGTGCGGCGCCGGGCATTGAGCACGGGGTCGATGAAGGTGACCACGCCCTCGAACACCTCGTCGGGCACAGCCTCCACCGAGACCGTCACCGCCTGGCCCACGGAGAGCCGTGCAAGGTCGCTTTCGTAGGCGTCGAGCTGCACCCAGAGCGTGCTCAGGTTCGCGATCTGGTACAGCGCGGTCCCCGTTTTGACGTACGACCCCTCGGTCGCAAAGCGCTCGATGACGGTTCCGGGGAAGGGCGAGCGAATGGCAACCGCGCGAGTCGGTCGCTTCTGTCCCTGCATGCGTGTGACTTCGGCGTCTGGGACTCCCAGCAACGCGAGACGCTCTTGTGCAGCTGCGAATGCGGCGTCCGCCGCCCATCGAGACGGCTCGGGACTGTCGCGCATGCGGTCGACCTGCCGTTTGGCGACCAGCAGATCTTGATGAGCTGCAAAGACCTCGGGACTGTAGAGCGTGGCAATGGTCTGTCCGCTGCGCACGCGCTTTCCGGTCTCCTTCACATGAAGCCGGTCGATGCGCCCGCCGATCCAGGAGGTCACCGTCTTGATCGAGTTCTCGTTCGTCTCGAGGCGTCCCAAGAGCCGCAGGTCCGCGGTCTCGTGGGTTTGGCGGCGGACGCGTGCCGTTGTCAGTTTCGCGAGCGTTCGAGCCCGCTCCGAGAGCACGATGCGGCCCGCAGGTTGGTCGGCGGTGCCGTCTTCCGCCGAAGAGACCGGGATGAGGTCCATCCCGCAGATCGGGCATTGACCGGGCTCGGATAGCTGGATCTGCGGATGCATCGCGCACGTCCACGTCGTTGCGCTCTTGGAGGTCGCGACCTGCTCGTGCTCGTCCTTGTCATTGTCCGCACTGCACGAGCGCACCGCGAAAACGGTGCCGCCCAGACCAAAGCCAATCGCGAGGAGTACCAGCGCTCGAATCGCCTTCCCCAGCCGCGTCGGTCCTTCCGGCTCGCCCGTTGAGCCCTCTCCCGGATCGTCGTCGAGCGTACTCGAGGGTTCATCGGGCGCGGGCCCATCATCGTTGGTGGTCTCGGGGTCAACGTCGGTCGGCATTGGAGACTGCTTTCTGTGATGAGCTGGAGAGCCGCACGGGTCGACCGACCGCGCGCTCGAGCCGAGCGAGCTCGGTGCCGTACTCGGCCTGCGCGGCGAATCGTTCGTCGCGCAGGCTCAAGAGCGCTTGCTCGGCGAGGAGAAGCTCGGCCACCGTTGCGCGGCTGGAGGCGTAGCTGGCCAAGACCGACTCGAACGTGGTTTTGGCCTGTGGGATCAGGGTGGTGCCGTAGAAATCGACTCGGCGGACGGCATCGTCAACGAGCGCCGCGCGCTCGCCGACCTGAGCCGCGACGCCGTTGCGGGCATCCAGGGCCCTCGAGCGCAGCGCAGCGCCCCGGGCACGAGCCTCCGCCTCCCCGGCTTTGTAGGCCCGGGACCACAGCGGCACCTTCATCGAGAGGGTCAGCGCGACCGCGTCTTTTCCGCTGTCCGCAGGACCTGGGTTCGCAGAAGCCTCCCCGGTCAGGATCCAGTCCACCCCCACCCCGAAGCTCGGCGCCCGCTCTGCTCGAGCCTGACGCTCGCGCTGCCCGGCAGCGTCAGAGAGCGTGGCCAGGGCCTGCACGTCCGGGTGCTCGGCCGCCGCCGCGCGAAGTTCCTGGGGCGTCTCAGCCAGGCCCGCGACCTCAGGCTCGCGCGGACTGACGGGAGTCGGGGTGTCGTCAGGCGCTCCCAGCACGCGGACGAGCTGAATGCTTGCGACCCGCTGCCGCTCGAGCAGACTCGCATGCCGGTCCCGCGCCTGGGAGCCCATCAGGTCAATCTGCGCGAGGTCAGAGAGCTCTGCCGCGCCGACAGCGAGGCGGCCCCGAACCTGCTCGGAAAGGCTCTGCAACACGTCGATCTCATCGCTCAGCACCTCGCCCTGCCGATGCAGCCGCCAAAGGGTCCAGTACGCCGCCGAGACATCCGCGGCGATGTACAGCGCGTGGCCTTCGAACCTGCGCTGGGCCGCTTGGGCTTCGAGTTCCGCGGCATCGCTTCCGGCCCGAAGCTTGGCGGGCCACGGGAACCACTGCGAGGCTCCGAACCGGTGTCGCTGAGGCCCGACCCGGGTCTCCACGCTGCGCACGAACACGGCGTAGGAGATCGTTGGCTCGGGCAGGCGACGCTCCTGATCGGGGCGGAACGTTGCCGCGCGCCACGTCTCGAAGCTCGCCCGCAGTGCGGGGCTATGCGCGAAGGCGTAGGCCAGATACGCGCCGAGGGTGCCGTCGAACTCCTCGGCGGCCTCGGGCGTGTCCGCTTGGGACACAGGCTCGGCGAGCGTCGCTTCGACCGCGCGAAGATCTCGAGCGAGTTGCGGCGACGTGCTCGCGCACCCGGGCAAGCCCACGGCGAGCGTGGCGAAAATGTATCGGCCGACGGAGCGGCCACAGAAGGTCATGGAAGGTCCTTGAAGACGCGAGGAAACGTGTTGATGCGGGCGGCCAAAGGCCACCGCAGTCGCGAGGGTCTGCGACGACGCTCCTCAGAGCAGCAAGGCCTGATGACTCAGGAACACCGGCAGCTTCTGTGGCGGACCTCGGCCCGCGCCCACGCCCGGCACACCGGACCGCAGGACCGAGACAAACCCGCGAGGTGCTGGGCAGAGGTGACCCTTTGGCGCCCACGACTCGAACGATTCGCCGACCACGCCGGCGACCATCAAGTCTGTAGGGTCATCGGGTGCGCAACAGCTCGGCCGCTGGGCAACGTCCCGAGGTGTTCCCTCGGGCTCCTCGCTCCCGCACGGACACGCACACCCGCTCGAGCCGCCCATCTCGCAGGCCCACGATCCGGCCCAACCCGCGCTCAGGAGCAGCACCACGGCCATCAGGGCGGCGACCAGAAGTCGCCCGCCCTGGAGTCGTAGGAATGCTGCAGCCATCTGCGACAAGTTGTCGCACCCCCGGTGCCTTGTCAAGGAACGCTCAGCCCGGCGACGTAGTCGGTGAGCAGACCTCGGTCCGTGGCGTCGAGTACATCCTCGTACCCGGGCATGCTTGAGGCGTACGGGAACATCGCCCCGCCGACCGCGATTCGGTACGCAATGTACGGATGCGTCGACGCTTCGCCGCGAAGGGCGGTGAGGTCCGTCGCCGCTGGCTGCGATCCGACCGCACTCGGACCGTCCCCGCGACCTCCGTCGCCGTGGCATGACGCACAGTGTTCGGCATACAGCGCAGCCGCCCGAGGAACGTCGGCCAGGGCAGGCGTGTGATCCGCGAACGCGTCTGGCACCAGCCTGGGCGTGCACATCCCCTCCCCGTTCACGTGCGCCATGGTCAGCGACGCGGCGCCGATGAACTTCCACAGCGTGTCGATGTCGCGGCGTCCGCCGGTTTGATAGCGGGCGAGCCCGTTGAGCGAGGTACCGTCGAGTTCCAGGGGGGTCACAGCACCGTCACCGTCCGCATCGGCATCCGCAATCGCCTCGAACGCGACCTCACCGCCCACCTGAAGGTCATCGATAAAAAGGTGGTCGGCGTGCATCGTGAGTTCGACCGCCGCCACATCGCCGGCTGCGACGTCTGTCGCCAGGGGGCAGTCGTACGAAATATCGGCCGGGATTCCCCACGCAAACGACACACCCTCTCCGTCACGAGAAGCCTGCCCGCGGACCCAAACCGCCAGCTTCTCTGCGCGCATCCGATCGAGCTGCGCTGCGGTCGCGTTGCCGCCCTCGACCTCGCTCGGTGCGGACAGTCGAAAATGGACGGCGTTCAGACACCTTCAAGATCACGGGCAACGAAGCCTCGCCGCTCGCCACCCCCGTCGAGAATGCCGACACGGAACACCTTCCCCCCGAAGCTCAGGCACGGGCACAGCGATTCCTCGAGACACGCAACCGGACCATCGTCGACCTCCTCACCCATTCATCCCTCGACCACACTCAACTCCGAGGCCTCGACTGGGGAGCCGTCGATCTTGGCAAGAGCTCTGCATTGGATGACGACGACACCATCATCCTCCCGGCCCGCGTTCAAGTCCCCAGACGAGACGGACGCTCGTACTGGCGCCATCTCGCCCCCCATGCGACACGCACACTGCGGCGCTGGTCTCGCGTGTATGCCTCTCGTTTCGGCGCAACACTGCCCGATCGCCCCGTCGCCCCCACCCTCGGCGGCGACCGCCTCAGCCAATCTCGACTCTACGAGATCACGAACGACTGAGGGGCCCTTCGGCCTAGGAGGCTGACCACCGTCGACAGCGCCTACTTGATGCCATGCTGTGCTCGTAGGTTTCTCAGCCACAGCCGCATGAAGTCCCTCTGACTCGCGTACCGCCGTCGATACACACCGACGATGCCGCTCGCGTCCATCTCAAGAGCCACCGTGTAGACCGGCATCCCGCCGTCTTGCCGGAAGGTGACTGGAAACCATCGCCCCTGCGCATCCCGAAACAACTCGACGTCGGGGTCCCGCATCATGTCTCCGTTCTGCTTGTAGTAGTGCGCCAGCGAGTACATGCGAGGCCCAAGGCGCTCGATGCTCAGGGCCATCACCCCCCCCTCATCCTTCCCCAGTTTTCGAGACGAGGACTCATCGCTCGCCATCGGGTCGGCGAGGCCCTCGACCAGGGCATCGAGGGCCCCCTCTGTCAGGGTAGTTGCCGCATGAACCGGGCGACGGCGTAGAAGCCGGAGCCTACGGCAGTCGGGGCGCGAAATGAGACGAAAACCATGGCGTATTCCGTCGCCTTCAAGGCGAGCATGATCAGAAAAATGACGGGCCGCGGAGCGGTCACGGCGACAGCGTTGGCGGATGAAACTGGGGTTTCGCAAGGCACGTTGTCGCGGTGGAAGCGAGTGTCAAGGCTCGGGTGAACTGATCGCGCTCAGCTCGGCTGAACTGATCCGGTGACTCCGACCCGGCGAACCTGGTGGGTTCCGTGCGAGCGAATCGAACCTCCAGCTCGGCTGAACTGATCCACGCACACGCGCCGGAGAACCATCAGGACGCCTTCTTCTTCGGACGCGATGGCGGGTTCCGATACGACGCGCCGGTGACTTCGATGACATGCACGTGGTGGAGCAGACGGTCCATCGCGGCGTTGGCGACGAGGTCATCGTTGAAGAGCGGCGCCCACTCTTCGAGCGCCCGGTTTGATGTGATCACGGTCGAAGCCCGTTCGTAGCGCTGACGAATGATGTCGTAGAGGTCGATCGGTTCGTCGCCGGCCAAGGTGCGCAGGCCCAGGTCGTCGATGATCAGCAGGTCGACGCTGGAGTACCGAGCGAGGCGGCGTTCGTGTGTCCCGTCGGCTCGGCAGGCGCGGAGATCTTTGAGCATCTTGTCGGCGGGGGTGTAGAGGACGTCGAAGCCCGCGAGGCAGGCCCGATGACCGATAGCCTGCGCGATGTGGCTCTTACCCACGCCGGTCTGGCCGACGATGCAGACGTTCTCGTGCTTGCGGATGAAGCCACACGTCGCGAGGTCGATGATCTTGGCTTTGGGGACCTTGGGGTTGAACGTGAAGTCGAAGTCGTTGAGGGACTTTCGGTGTTCGAAGTTCGCCTTTCGCAAGCGTGTGTCGAGCTGCTTGGCGTCGCGACGTTCAACCTCGTCACAGAGCAGCCGCAGCAGGAACTCGGCCGTCGAAATGTCGTCGTCGACCGCTTGGCGGAGCCGCATGTCGAGCGTCTCGAGGACGCCCGAGAGGCGCAGCTTCTTGAGGATGGGGATGAGGTCTTCAGTGGGATGCATCGGGATCATTCGGGGTGAAATGCAGGAGTTCTTGAACGTTGCGGGCGAATCTGGGGGTCCCTGAGGGGCGTCGTTCGGGCATGGCGAGTTGCGGCAAGGGCTCGAGGTCGAGGCCCTTGCGCAGGATCTCCTTGATCGGGCCATAGCCGTAGTTGCCGAAGAACGACGCGCGCCAACACGCCGCGTTGGCGCGCTGGGGTGGGAAGGTCTCGAGATGGCGAACGATCGCCGTCACCTTGGTCAGCTGGTGGAGCACATCGTCACTGCCGAACACCTCGTGCACATAGCGGAGGACGTCGGCGCCAAGGGCTTCGGCACGTTCGACCCAGTAGCTGCGCTCGCGCATCCGATATTCACCGCGCTCGGGCGGGAGGTGTTCAGACGTGATGCTGCGGCCTCCTGGAGCCTGTCGTTCATGCGTCGCGACGCGGGTGTCATCCCAGTACAGCTCGATCGACTTCGCGGTCACCCGAGCGAGAAGCTTCTTGCCGACGAGTCGCCAGGGGGCGGAGTAGCGAGCTTTTGCCACGAGCACGCAGCAGTCGCGGTGCATCGTAGGCTCTTGCCACGAAACCGGCTCCCATTTCTGCGCCGGAAGGCAGAGCAGGGCGCCCCGTTCCGTGGCCTCGAAGAACTCCAGCGGCGGCCTATACGTGGTGCCGTGGACCCTGCGTCCGGCGACCTCGAGCACCCAGCGCTCGAGCAGCGCGTTGAGGGTGTCGGCGTCGCGTTCGTCGCCCACCGTCTTGATGAAGTTCCCTTTGACGTAGCGGATGCCCGATTCGACTTTTCCCTTCTTCTGCGGGCTGTATGGGGGCGTGGGGTCGATCTTGAACCCGAAGTGTCGGGCGAGTTCGCGGTAGCTGCGGTTGAGGACCGGCTCGGTGCGGACGTCGAACGCCGCTCGGATCACGGCGGACTTGAGGTTGTCGGGGACGACGGTCTCCGGCACGCCGCCAAACCACTCGAACGCCGCGACGTGCAGGGCAAGCCACGTATCGACCTTCTGGTCGAAGACGATGCGCGCGAACTGATGGCGCGAGTGTCCCAGCACCATCAGAAACACGTACGCGGTGCGCAGCCGCTTCTCCGTCGCGTCCCACAGCTTGCCGACCGCGCCGAAGTCGACCTGGGCGACCTTTCCCGGCAAGGTCACGACCGGAATCGCGACGTCCTGCGCACGTACGCCGCGTGCCTTGGCGATGCCGGCGACCATGCGCTTGATCGCCGACAAGCTTCCGCAAAACTCCTCGTGGTCGACTCGTAGCCGGTCGAAGATGGCCTTGGGGGTCGCCCCCGCGGTCACGAAGGCCTCGACGTCTTCGCGCCACCTCTCGACCGACGACTCATGCTGCGGTGGCGGCCGTGTCGGTTTGTGAGCCTCGATCGCGAGCCGGAGCGCCGCGAGGTCGGGCAACGACTCTGCATCGCCAGCGAGAAGACCGGCGGTCTCGAGCGCGTTCCGATACTGACGCTCGGTGTTGGGGCTCATCCTCAACTGCCGGGCGATGCTGCGGGCGCCCTCGCCAAGTCGGTACAGTCGAACGAGTTCTTGAAGCCGATGCATGCTGATCCTCCGCATCTCGACAGCATCGCCGGTCGCGCCCTTGCGATGTGCTGGCCTCCCGTTCAGGTGGGAGGATCAGTTCTGCCGAGCTGACGTGGATCAGTTCAGGCGAGCTGGGACCGGATCAGTTCTGCCGAGCTGGCCTGGATCACATAGCCCGAGCCACAACACATGAGCCTGCAGCCCGATGAGGGCGGGGTCTGGGTGCGACGGGGCAAGGGCGCCAAGCCGAGGGTCGTGGAGTCATGACCCTCGCCAGAATCATCCCGCGACGGGACTCAGATCAAGAGCACGCAAGATGGAGCAGCGCTCTGCGCTCTGGCCCGGGCACACCGTTATGAGCTCGTCCAGCACATCACGCATCCGTTGAAGAGCGGCGATCTTCGTGTCGATCTGCTCCACCTTCCGTTGAGCTTTCGAGTGAACGCGGGCGCAGACTGCGTGACTGTTCGAGCGGCGCAGAGACAGCAGCTCCTGCACCTCATCCAAGCTAAACCCAAGACTCTGCGCCTGTTTGATGAACTGTACGATGCGAAGGGCCTCGTCGTCGTAGTGCCGAGAGCCGGAAGGCGGCTTCCGTGGCTGCTTGAGCAGCCCGCGCCGCTGGTAGAACCGAATGGTCTCGACGTTGACGGAGACGAGCCCTGCCAGCATGCCGATCGTCCTGGTCTCCTTTGCCATCAGACGCAGCCTACACCTGTGCAGCACGCCTTCTGGCCGATGTTCGTGGGTCGCTCGTTCGTCGGGGTGCTCATGCCTGGTCGACATCTGGGCACGCTCTCGGTCGAAGACCGGATGCGCGTGCTTCTGCGCCCTCGGGCGCCAGGTACCGTACCTGAGTACAGCCGGAAGGACCCCCTTGGCCTGTCACGACCCCAAGCAGGCCTGTGCTTGACTCCGTACCTGGGTACGGCAGTAGGTTCAAGTGGACACGATCGATGCACCGCGTCTTCCACCTTTTCGCTCTGTTGGTCCTGCTGCCCGTCGTGGCGCCGGGCCGGGCGGAGCTTGTGGAGAACGCGAAGCACATCGTCGCGAAGGGGCTCGGGGCGCAGGCGCCAAGCCCCGCCGGTGATGAACTAGCAGCAGGCGAACTCACTTGTTTGGCGACGCCCAGCCGGCGCCCCGGTCGTCGCTCGACTGATGCGGCTGCGGTGACGGCCGAAAACCAAGACCTCACCAGGGTACGAATCTAGCCCGCTTGGCGCAGTCGCATGGGGAACATCACCAGACTCGTCGCGTTGCTGATCGCGCTCGTGCTCATGCCCGGAGCGGCGGAGATGGTCGAGAACGCGGCACACGTCGTCTCTGATGGGCATACGGCGCACGCCATAGACGACGCAGACCACGCTCCGAGAGGCGACGAACACGGGTGCTCTGGCACGTACCACGTCTGCTCGTGCCATGCCTCGCCGTCATTTCTGCTGGGAAACGAAGCCTTCGCCTTCGGCCCCGACCTGGTGTTGAGTTCGCCCCTGAATTCTGACGCCGAAGGCCGCCCTTCCGTGGGCCACAGCTTGGGCGTCTATCGTCCCCCCTCCGCGTAGAACCGAAAACGTAGGAGTGGTGCGTCCGCAGATCGAGCCCATGAGGCCTCGGTTGCGGATGCCCGCCATGACCTTGTCGGCTCGTTTCGCGCGAGGAGCAAAGCAGTGCAAATCAATATCTTTGCAGGAGGGGTGACCCCTTCCCGCGACCCGCTATCCAACCATCTGAAAACCATCGGCCTCGTCGTCGGCAGCCTCGTTTCGCTGGCCTGCGACCTCCCGTCGAGCACGGCCCCAGAGGACCGTTCTCCTGGCGGCTATGGCGTGGCCTCTACCGAGCAGCGGGGCCGAGCGTTGCTACCTTCCGACGGGCGGGTGACCCTGGTCGAGGCGCTTGCGTTCGCCGAGGAGCACAGCCCTGCCATGCTCGTTGCGGCGGGCGAGGTGGAGGTCGGTGGAGCCGAGGTGGAGGCGGCCAAGCAGGCTCAGCCGTTCAACCCGACGCTGTCGGTGGGTCTCGGGCAGCGGCGGCAAGCAGGCGGAACAGGGCTGGACGCTCAGGTCGGGCTGCAGCAGCAGCTTGAGATCGCGGGGCAGCGTAAGAAGCGACAGGACAGGGCGCGCCTCTTTCGCGAATTGACCGCTCTCGGGCTCGACGCCGCGGCCTGGTCGGTGCACGCGGACGTTCATTGGGCATTCGAGCGGGCCCTTCTCGCTGAGCAACGCTTGACGCTCGCGCAGGAGCGAGTTGCCGTCTCTCGAGATCTTCTGCGGATGGCGCGACGTCGTGTCGAGGTCGGAGACGAGTCGGGCGTTGTGGTCGACATTGCAGGCGCAGATCTAGCGCTCTCCGAGAATGCCGAACTCGCGGCCGCTGCTGACGTGGAGACTTCGAGGATGGCGCTAGCCCTGGCCGTCGGGTCGGAGGCACCCACTGCCCTCCAGCCGATCGGGAAACTCGATCCTCCGGCGCCAACCCTGGGTGGGGCCGAGCTTGCCAGGCGGGCGACCGAGACAAACCCGACGCTCAGACAAGCCGATGCCGCAACGCGTGTCGCAGAGGCCGATCTAGCTGCGGCCCGACGGGAAGCGTGGCCCTCACCGACCGTTGGAGTCAGCTTCGCCCGCGAGGGGTCGACATCGACACCCGACAACTTCAGCCCCGCGTCGACCATCTGGATGGGGACGCTGCAGATCCCAATTCCTGCATTCGCACGCAACCAGGGGGCGGTAGCCCGAAGCCGTGCGCAAGTGCGCGTCGCTGATGCACGGAGGCGGGCGGCCTCAGTTCAGTTCAACTCCATGGTCGGTGCAGCGGCGGCGCGGGTGGACGCAGCGGCGGGTCGAAGCCGAGCGCTGGAGGCCGGGGTCGTGAGCGCGTCCGAGCGTTCGCTTGCCGCTCTTCGACGGGCCTACGAGGTCGGAGAACTAGGATTTCTGGATGTGGCCCAAGCCTTGGAGCGGCTCTGGGCAGCGCGTGAGCGGGCACTCGACGTGCGGGGTCTCTACTACGACGCCTTCGCGGACTTGGAACGACTCGTCGGGCCCGTGACGGCCGCGGGGTCGTTCCTCGAAGACAGTCCTGCCACCGCCTCAGACGAAGGAGACGAACCATGAGCAGCACGCGCACACGGCTATTGATCTCGCTTCTTGGATTCACGCTCGGCTGCGGCGGCGATGCTGCCCACGCCGACGAACATGGACATGAGGGGGAAGGGGAGGGCGGGCATGGAGCCGAGGAGGAACGAGGTGAACACGCCGGCGAGATCGTGCTCGACGAGCACGTGATCGAGCGCAACGGGATCAAGACCGAGCCGGCAAGACGCAGGCTCTTACTCGGCTCGCTCGAGGTACCGGCTGAGGTACAGGTCAACCCCGACAAGACCGCGCACATTTCATCGCTCGTACCGGGACGGCTCTCGGAGATCCGCGCCGCTCTCGGGGACCACGTGGAGCAGGGGGATGTCCTCGCCATCGTGGACAGCATCGAACTTGGACGAGCGAGGGCTGACCTCCTCTCCGCGAGGGCACGCAAGAAAGCAGCGGATGCCGAGGCCAAGAGGATGGGAACCTTGGCGGACGAGGGGATCGCAGCTAAGAAGTTTCGAATCGAGGCGCAGTCGCGGGCGGACCAGGCCAACGCCGAGGTTGCCGGTGCGCGCGCGACCATGTCTGTCTACTCGCTCAGCGGAGGGAGTGGACCCGAACTCGCGCTCCGTAGCCCACTGGCCGGCACCGTCATCGAGCGCCATGCAAGCCCTGGCGAGATCGTGGACCGCGAGACACGGAACTTCGTGGTCGCCGATCTCACCCAGCTTTGGGTCATGGGCCGCGTGTACGAGCAGGAGCTGGGACGGGTCGCGGAGGGAGTGGCGGCTGAGGTCGCCTTGATCGCGTACCCCGGGCGGACGTGGCCCGGGGTCGTCGACTACGTGGCCAGTACGTTGGACGAGGAGACGAGGAGTGTCGCGATTCGGGTCGTGCTGGAAAACCCGGAGGGGATTCTGCGTCCGGGTATGTTCGGGACGATTGCGCTCGCAGATGTCGATGCCGGTGTGAACGGCGGTAGCAGCGAGGTTCTCTCGATTCCCGACACTGCACTTTCGTCGGTGGGGGACCGGACGGTTGTGTTTGTGACCGGGGACGAGCCGGGCGCTTTTGTTCCGCGCGACGTGGTCCCAGGCGCGAGCGCCCACGGGTTCGTTGAGATCCGCGAGGGTCTGAAGGAGGGCGAGCAGACGGTGGTGCACGGCGCCTTCATCCTCAAATCCGAGTTCCTCAAGGGCTCGATTGGCGAAGGCCACGCGCACTAGGAGTCGACATGATCAAAGCCATCGTCAACATGTCACTCCACAGCCGCCTCGTGGTGGTGTTCTTCGTTCTACTCGTCGGCGTTCTCGGGCTTCGGGCGATGGAAAAACTGCCCATCGACGCGGTACCTGACGTCACCAACGTGCAGGTGCAGGTGCTCACGAATGCGCCCGCGCTCGGCCCACTCGAGGTCGAGCGTTTCGTGACTTTTCCAGTCGAGACCGTGATGAGCGGCCTGCCAGGGGTTGAGGAATTGCGAAGCGTGTCGCGCTTCGGGCTGTCCGCGGTCACCATCGTGTTCGAGGAGGGAACCGATATCCTACGGGCCAGGCAGCTGGTCGAGGAGCGGCTAGCGGCCGCCCGTGATGCGATTCCACAGGGCTACGGTGAACCCGAGATGGGGCCGATCTCCAGCGGTCTCGGCGAGATCTACCAGTTCGAGGTGCGCGGCGAACCCACGTGCAAGGACGACGAACCGGACACCGATGAGTGCTGGACGTTGATGGAGTTGAGGACGATTCTGGAATGGCAGGTCGCGTTCCAGTTGCGGTCGGTCCCAGGGGTCGTTGAGGTCAATACCTTTGGCGGGGAACTCAAGACGTACGAGGTCCAAGTCGACCCAGACCGGCTTTTAGCGCTGGATATCGGGCTCGACCGGGTCTTCGACGCGCTGCGCGAGAACAACGGCAATGCCGGCGGAGCGTACATCGAGCACGCTGGAGAGCAGCGTCTCATCCGCGGCGTCGGGCTGATCGAGTCCATCGCAGACATCGAATCGGTCGTCGTGACAACGCGGGCTCACGGAGCCCCGATCCTGATTCGGGATGTGGCGCAGGTGGCAACGGCGCCGCTCGTCCGCCAGGGCGCCGTGACCAGAGATGGCCGAGGTGAGGTCGTCACCGGTATCGTGATGATGCTCCTTGGCGAGAACTCCAATGAAGTCGCGCGCCGTGTCGATGAGCGAATCGAGGAGATTCGGCCCTACCTCCCGCCGGGGGTGACCCTCGAAACGTTCTACGACCGCACGGAACTCGTCGACCGCACGATCAAGACGGTCGCCACGAACCTCATCGAAGGAGGCGTCCTCGTCATCGTTGTCCTGCTCCTGCTGCTTGGGAACGTTCGCGGTGGGCTGTTGGTCGCGAGCGTGATTCCCCTGGCGATGCTGGCGACGTTCATCGGAATGCGGGCGATGGGCGTGGCCGGAAACCTCATGAGCCTCGGAGCGCTCGACTTCGGTCTGATCGTAGACGGAGCCGTCGTCGTGGTCGAGAACTGCGTCCGGGTGCTCGGACAGCGGCGCCAAGAATCGGTGCAAATCTCCATCCGGCGAGCAGTGCTGCAGGTGGGGAGGCCGGTGGCGTTCGCCGTTGGCATCATCATCATCGTCTACGTGCCCATCCTGAGCCTCGAGGGCATCGAGGGGAAGATGTTCCGCCCGATGGCGTTGACGGTGATCTTCGCCCTCGCCGCGTCCCTCGTGCTGGCGTTGACGTTTGTGCCCGCGATGGCCACGGTCCTGTTTCGCAAGGGCGCCGTTGAGAAGGAAACGTGGTTGGTCCGGGCCGCGCTTCGCGTGTATTTGCCGGTGCTCGGTCGGACCATGCGGCACCCTCGGACGACGGGATTCATAGCGGTTGCGCTGTTTGGGTCTTCGCTACTCGTGGTGCCGTTCCTGGGCGCTGAGTTCATTCCTCGGCTGGACGAGGGCTCCATCGCCATGCAGGCGATTCGGTTGCCCTCGGCCTCGCTTGAGGAGTCCGTGGCCACGACGACGCGCATCGAGCGGGAGATGCTGGAGCATTTTCCGAGCGAGGTGTCGACCGTCGTGTCGCGGACGGGGCGGGCCGAGATCGCGACCGATCCCATGGGGGTGGAGATGTCGGACATCTACCTGATTCTGAAACCGACGGATGAATGGGAGGCGGCGAACAAGCAGGCCCTCGTGGCCGACATGGCAGAGATGATGGACCGCGAGTTCCCCGGACAGCGGTTCACGTTCTCTCAGCCCATCGAGCTTCGTACCAACGAACTCATCAGCGGGGTGCGTTCCGATGTTGCGATCAACATCTACGGCGAGGACATTCCGACCCTCGCGCGCCTCGCCGATGAGGTCGTAGAGGTGGTCTCGAGCGTGCCAGGGGCAGCCGACGTCAGCGCCGAGCAGGTGGTTGGCCTGCCGTTCCTCACGATCAAGGTCGACCGTGCCGCGCTGGCTCGTTACGGAGCCAACGCGAAGGACGTGCTCGATGCGGTCTCCGCCATGGGCGGGCTCGCCGTGGGCGAGGTGTTCGAGGGACAAAAGCGTTTCGCGCTGCAGGTCCGATTCCCCGAACGCCTGCGGGCGGATCTGGAGACGATTCGCCGGATCCCGATCTCGACGTCAGGCGGCTCCGTCGTCCCACTGGGGCAGCTCGCAAAGATTGCTTTGGACGACGGACCGGCGAGCGTTAGCCGCGAGAACGTGCAGCGCCGCCTCGTGATCCAAGCGAATGTGCGAGGACGTGACCTCGCCGGCTTCGTATTGGAGGCGCAGCAGCGGGTGCTCGACGAGGTGGAGCGCCCGCCGGGCTACCTCGTCACTTGGGGGGGGCAGTTCGAGAACCTTCAGGCTGCCTCGGGGCGTCTCGCTATCGCGGTTCCCGTGGCCTTGTTGCTCATTTTCGTTCTCCTGCAAGTCAACTACGGGGCCTCTCGCCCGGCGCTCCTCATCTACTTGAACGTCCCGATGGCGGCAACCGGCGGTCTGCTGGCGCTGGCCATCCGGGGGATGCCGTTCTCGATCTCCGCGGGAGTGGGGTTCATCGCTCTGTTTGGCATCGCCGTTCTGAACGGCGTGGTCCTCATTTCGCACGTTCGCGACCTACAGGGAGAGGGCAAGCCGCTCGAGGAAGCGTGCTCGCAGGGCGCGCGTGACCGCCTGCGTCCTGTGCTGATGACGGCGTTGACCGATATGCTCGGTTTCTTTCCTATGGCCCTTGCCACCAGTGCCGGCGCCGAGGTGCAGCGTCCCTTAGCGACTGTCGTGATCGGAGGCCTTGTGACGTCGACCATCCTGACGATGGTGGTGCTCCCCACGGTGTACGCATGGTTGGGGGAGCGCACGGTCCCGCGCGGCGAGGAGGAAGGCTCATGAAAAAACATCGAATCAACCTCGCTCTCGTTCTACCCGGCGATGCCGGCGAGTGCGAAGCGTGCATCCAGCGCCTCCTCGATGGGCTGCGCTCGCAGTCGGGGGTCGTGGACGCGCATGTCGATGCGTCGGAGGCGGAATCGCCGACGTTGTGTCTTCACTACGACCCGACGGCGGTTCAAATGACCCAGGTGAGGTCGGTCGTTGAAGAGGCTGGGGCGCGGCTGGTAACCCAGTTTGCTCACCTCGCGGAAGCCGTTGACGGCCTTCGGCACGAACGACAGGCGAAACTGGTTGAAAAGGTGCTGGCGGGAGAGCCGGGGCTGCTTCATGTCGCGGTCGCGTTTGGTACGCGGAGACTCTTCGCTGAGTTCGATCCACGGACGACTTCCCGGTCTGCCGTGGTCGCAGCAGCAGCGCGTGCGGGGATTCGAATCGCAGGGGGTACGGAAGTCGCAGCCGCGCCGAAGCATGGGCCAGACCACGACCATGAGCATGCACATGGCGGCCTGTTCGGGGAGCGTACCGAGCTCGTCTTCAGCCTCGCCTGTGGAGTCTTGACCGGTGTCGGCTGGGCTCTCGACCGGGCCGATGTGGTCCCGCCGGCCGCGCTGATCTGTTTCGTGGGGGCCTACATTCTCGGGTCATGGTTCACGGTGCAGGAGGTCTTCGTCGCGCTACGTGGGCGCCGATTCGAGATCGACTTCTTGATGCTGTTCGCGGCGGTCGGCGCGGCGATGCTTGGGGAGTGGTTCGAGGGGGCCCTTCTCTTGTTCCTGTTTACACTCGGGCACGCGCTGGAGGGGTTTGCCATGAGCCGCGCGCGCAACGCTATCGAAGCGTTGCAGAAGCTCGTGCCGCAGACCGCCCTTCGCCTTGATGAAGTCGGTGGTGGGGAACAGGAGGTTCCGGTCGAGCACGTCGTGCTGGGCGACCGCCTGCTCATCAAGCCGAACACGCGGATTCCGGCGGACGGCTTCGTCGTAGCTGGTACCAGTCCCGTGAATCAGGCCCCGATCACGGGGGAAAGTTTGCCGGTCGACAAGCGGCCCGTAGACGACGTGCAGGCAGCGGAGATGAACCTCGAGGTGCTGCCCCCGGAGCATCGAGTCTTTGCCGGGACCGTAAACGGCGGTGGCGCCCTGACGGTGGCCGTCACAAAGCTGGCCACCGACAGCGCCATCGCGCGCGTGGTGAGAATGGTGCAGGCGGCGGAGACACAGAAGTCGCCGACACAGCAGTTCACGCAGCGCTTCGAGAGACGCTTTGTTCCTGTGATCCTGGCCGTTGTCGTCGTGCTGCTCTTCGCCTGGGTCGTCATCGATGAGCCGTTCGCTTCGAGCTTCTACCGGTCCATGGCGGTGTTGGTGGCCGCGAGTCCTTGCGCACTCGCGATCGCCACGCCGAGCGCGGTACTCGCCGCCGTAGCGCGAGCAGCCCGCGGCGGAGTGCTGGTCAAGGGCGGCGCGGACCTGGAGTCCCTGGGCCTTGTTCGGGCCATCGCGTTTGACAAGACCGGCACGCTCACGGAGGGCAGGCCGAGGCTCGTCGATATCGTACCGAGTTCCGGGACCACGAAGGACATGTTGCTCTCGACGGCCGCGGCGGTCGAGCGCCTGTCGGACCACCCTTTGGCCAGAGCGATCGTCGAGTCTGCGGCCGCCGGCCTCTCCCCAGAGGCGAAGTTGCCCGAAGTTGCCAACGTGGAAGCCGTCGTGGGGTTTGGTGTCCAGGGCACCGTAGGCGAGCTCGCCGTCCGTATCGGAAAGCCGGGGATGTTCACGCGCGAAGGCTCGCTGCCTGCTGAGGTTGGGCGGGTGGTCGAGAAGCTGGAGTCCGATGGCCGCACTGTGATGGTCGTCAAGTCGGGGGACGAGTTCCTTGGCGCTCTTGGGGTCATGGACACCCCCCGAAGCAGCGCCCGAAAGGTCATACAGGACCTGCACCGGCTTGGCATCGAGCGAACCGTGATGCTTACCGGCGACAACCAGCGAGTTGCCGACGCCGTGGCCGACTACGTCGGGATTCGGGAGGCGAGAGGGAATCTCCTGCCGGAGGCGAAGGTGGCGGCCATCGCAGAGCTCGCGCGCTCGTCAACGCGGGTGGCCATGGTCGGCGACGGAGTCAATGACGCTCCGGCGATGGCGAAGGCGACCGTCGGGATTGCGATGGGCGCGGCGGGCTCAGACGTAGCGCTTGAGACGGCCGGCGTGGCTTTGATGGCGGACGATCTTCACGCCTTGCCGTTTGCAGTCGGCCTAAGCCGGGCCGCGAGAAGGATCATTCAACAGAATCTATGGGCGAGCCTGGGGATGGTCGTCTTTCTCGTCCCCGCAACGATCTTCGGTCTTGCAGGCATCGGTGCCGCCGTTGCCCTGCACGAGGGGTCCACGCTGGTCGTGGTCGCGAATGCGCTGCGGCTTCTCGCGTACAGGGACCGGCGGCGGAAGACGGCCGATGATGATCGGCAGGAGGGGGCGACACCTGCCTCAGGGACTGCTCGCAAAGCTTAGTTAGGGCAGTCTAGGGACGATGCGACCTGAGAGGCCGAGTTGCCCTTTGGACCCCAACTGCTCCGCAACGCTTCACATCGCGCGTACAGACTCTGTCGTCTGGGCGTGGGGAGCGGTTACGGATAATCGCACCCACAAGCACCAAGCTTTGCAAGTCAACGTCGCCGGTCCGGGTTGCCTCGCTCGTCTCCGGGTGGGAGAAGAGGAATTCCGCGGGCCGTGTTCCCTCGTCGACGGTGGAGTTCCTCACTCCCTCGAGCTGCAGCAAGGGCTCGTCGCCCTCGTAGACTCCGCCTCTGCGCTGGCCCGAAGTCTCAGAACCGCGAGCTTGAGGGGCGCCCCGGCGACCAACGTGGACACGAAACCTTGGGACGGGTCGCTTGAGCACGGCAAGTCGATCTTGCGCTTCCTGGGGCCGAATCGCGCCTCCATGGACAGCAAAAACCGCGTCCAGGACGTGCTCGCCTGGCTCGACGAACTCGAGGGCCAAGAGAAGTGGTTTGACGTGTCGCTGCAACAGGCGCTCGCGATTTCTAACCTCTCCCGCAGCCGCTTCCTTCACGTCTTCTCGACGACAGTCGGATCGCCGTGGCGAACCTACCTGATCTGGCGACGGGCACTGGTCGCGATCTCGCTCGTCGCGCGCGGATCGCTTCTGACCGCGGCTGCGCACGCTGCCGGCTACTCGGACCTCGCGCACCTCTCTCGGCAGTTCACCGCGCTCTTCGGCATCGCTCCAAGCAAGCTCGCAAGGGACAGCCACTTTGTTCAAGCGTGACCGCGCCCTGCCGGCCATGCTGGAGTCATGGCAGAGCAGACTCCCAGCGAGGCACGATGGCTCGAACGAACTCCGATCGCCAACTACGACGACCCGTCAATCCAGGCGCTGGTCGCATCCCGAAACTGGACGACTCTGAGTCCCTACGACCGCATCGGAGCGGCATACACCTTCGTCAAGGACGAAATCCGATTCGGCTACAACCGCTCAGACGACCTCGTCGCCAGCGAGGTCCTCCGTGACGGCTACGGCCAGTGCAACACCAAGGGAAACTTGCTCGTTGCGCTGCTGCGGGCGCTGGGCATTCCCACTCGATTTCATGGGTTCACGATCGACAAAGCCCTACAGAAGGGCGCCATACCAAGTTGGCTTTTTCCGCTCGCCCCCGCTCGTATTCTTCACAGCTGGGTCGAGGTGCAGTGGGATGGAAAGTGGCTGCCTCTCGAAGGCTTCATCCTCGACAAGGACTACCTCAAGTCGGTGCAAGAGCGATTCCCCGACGCGACGTCGTTCTGCGGTTTTGGCGTTGCAACCGATGACCTGCAGAACCCGCAAGTCGAGTGGTCCGGCACGCCGACGTATATTCAGCGAGAAGGAATTGCCGAGGACTTCGGCATTTTTGACGACCCAGACGACCTCTACGTGACGAAGGGGACGAACTTGTCGGGACTACGGAGGTTGCTCTACGTGCACGTCTTCCGACACGCCATGAATGCCACGGTTGCCGGAAACAGGGGGCGTGCAGCCCGCGAGGCCGTCGCCCATGCCGAGAGCTGCTAGGGCGTGCTGTGCTCGATTCGCCGCAAGGCCCTGACCCGCGCCTCGCGAGCTTCGTCCAGTGTTTCGCTCTGCTCCCTGCACTCGGCTTGTGAGGTCGGTTCACAGTCCGTCGAAGACAAACGTGTCGGATTCGGCTTGCGCGTCCTCCAGCACGTCATCGGGATTGAACGCGGTCATCGGGGTTGCCACACCGGCGACGTCGAGGCCGTCCGCCAACATCAGGATCGCCCGCACCGGCAACCAGGATGTGGCCGCTGCGAGGTCCTTCGCGACTACGGACACGCTGATACTCGCCCCGTGTTCGTTGAGCGCGATAACGATCGCGCCCTGGTCCGTGCTCTCGGACGCTTTGTCTGGTGTCGGTCGCCTCGCGAGTGTCGACTTGCACACTTTGAGTATTCGGCTCTTGGGAGTTGGTCGCAGCCAGCTGAGTAGTCGGAGCGCTATCGCCGGTGGGGGTCGGTGGCCTCCCAATGCGACGAACGTCGAGAAGTTCCGAAGCGCCCCCGCCGACGCGGCCGCGAGGATCTCCATCTGTGGCCATCGCATCACGGTCACTGTGCCGAACGGCGCGGGGAAGCAGGTGTCCCGCGACTCTCCCGGGCGCATCCGGAGCAACCCTCCATCGACAAGCTCGGCATGCTCGTACGCCAACTCGATGATTCCCGAGGCCGCCTGCGCCGCTCCGGTACTCGAGTCGGAGTCGGGTCCGGACACGAGTGCCATCGTTGCTGACTCGGCATCCGGATGGCGCCGCAACAGCGCCATCAACAAGATTCCGGAGAGCCCCGGATACGCGCCGAGTCCGGTCAAAACCGGCACGCGAGCCTGGCGGCATTCGGCATCCAGCGATTGCAGTCGTCGGTAGTGCTCCTGCTCGCTGGCCAGGTCGAGGTATCCAATGCCAGCGTTCACCGCGGCCCGGGCGACCCTTGATCCGCTGCCGATGTATGGACCAACGCAGTTCACGACAAGCTGCGCGGTCGACAAGGCGCTCGCGAGGGCGGCGGGATCGTCTATGTCGAGCGGAAGGATAGACACCGCCACGTCATCTGACCGTCGTAGCGCCTCGAGTTTGCTCCGGTTGCGACCGGCCGCGATCACGGTGAATCTGCCGGTTGCCGCAAGGCGGCGCGTCACCGCACGGCCGGCGAATCCGTACGCGCCCAAGACCAGCACGGTTGAGATCTCAGTCCGATCCATGAGTAGAGCTGTCCGGAGAAAGCAGACGAAGTTATACCGCGAATGCAGTCCCGCGTTGCTGCCACGCAAACGCCCCAGGACGGCGACGTATCACGGCTGCTGGTC
>CAWCWO010000010.1:0-9769 GCA_963799255.1 uncultured Pseudomonadota bacterium
GGCGGCTCACCGTGCCGCGGGTCAGGAGCCGTGGTGGCCGTCCATCCCGTGGTGCTGGGGACACATGGCCGTGCCTGTGTCCCGCCTCATCTCCTGCATCATCTCGTCCAGCTCGCTCAGGCAGTCCGTCATCTGGACTTGGTGCCGTTGCTCCTCCGCACGGGTGTCAGTGACGTTGGTCTGCGTCATCATCGCGTCATGGTGACGGCCGCGCTCTTCGTCACATGCGCCACGCGTCCCGAACATCGAGTCGAGTAGGTCGGGGTCAACGTCCTCGCACATCCCCATATCCCCGATACCGTGCTTAAGGTCCTCCAAGTGGCCGTGGAGCGCCTCCTCATGTCCGGCTTCGCTGTCCTGAAGTTCCACGAGGTCGGAAGTGCGGTTGGCGAGGTCTGCGTGCGCGCCCACTTCGACCTGGAGTTCGCCTATGACGAGCTGTGAATCGTCGATCTGGTGCAGGAGGGCCTCTCCGTCGTCGGAACCGCATCCGCACAGCCCCATCCAGAGCCCAATGAAAAGGGTGCCTCCACCGAAGCCTTCCGTCCTTGCTTTCCGTCGTGAAAAGTTCGCCATCTCGATCTGAACGTGGCCCTCGCAGGAGTAGGGGTTCGCGAAAGTCCTGCGCGGCCTCGGCCTTCGATGCCTTCTTCGCATCACGAAGTAGGCTCACTTCGGAGGTCGTGTTGTAGTGCCACCGTCATGCAAGACGACAAGCGCGTGCACACCCTCAATCGCGGGTGCCAGTGCATCACCACGGATGCGGAGGCACTCGCGGCGCAACTCGACGACCAGCTGCCGAACGCCTCGGCGCTGCTTCGCGATGGGATGCCCAACGTGTTCTCGAGCGGTCCGGTGTTCATTGGGGCCGAGCAGGTGTCCACAATCGTCGAGACCATCCGGGCCCTTGAGAGCGTGGGCCGCAACGACGCCTATCGGGCGGCGGTTCACGCCAACGCACCGCCAGCCGCTCACGTCGCCACGACCGCCAAGGGGGTGTTGTTCGGCTACGACTTCCACCTCGCGCCCGACGGCCCCAAGCTCATCGAGATCAATACGAACGCCGGCGGCATCATGCTCAACCTCGCCCTGGCCCGAGCGCAGGTGGCGTGCTGTCCTGAAGTCCAGCCGTTGATGCGGACCGCACTCGACGAGGGGGCGGTCGAGGCCTCGATCGTGGACATGTTCCGCGAGGAGGCCAGCGCGGCGGGGCGCCCCGCGCTGCGGCGGGTGGTCATTGTCGACGAGGACCCATCCGCTCAGTTTCTGTATCCGGAGATGCTGCTGTTTGCGGCACTCCTCGAGCGCAACGGAATCGACGCGCGTGTCGTGGGCCCCGAAGCCTTGCAGAGCGACGGTGGCCTGATCACGCATCGCGGCGACCCCGTGGACCTGATCTACAACCGGCTGACGGATTTCTACCTCGAGTCGGACACCGCCGCGGCCGTCCGCGAAGCGTGGGAGACCGGGAAGACAGTGGTGACTCCGCACCCGGCCGCCTACGCCGTGCTCGCCGACAAGCGAAACCTCGAGGTCTTGTCCGACCCCGACCGGCTTCGCGAGTTCGGCGTCGCCCAACGTGAACGCGACCTGCTGGCTGCCGCCGTCCCGACCACGCGCCGGGTCCACCCCCAGGACGCCGAAGCACTTTGGGCAGACCGCAAACAGCTGTTCTTCAAGCCCGCGACCGGCTTCGGGAGTCGGGCGACCTACGCAGGGCGGAAGATCACCCGCAAGGTCTTCGCAGAGGTCCTGCAGGGCGAGTACGTTGCCCAGCAGCTCATCGCGCCCAGCGAGCGCGTCGTCAACGTCGACGGCGAGGCCACCACGATGAAGGTCGACATCCGCGCGTACACCTACGGCGGCGAGGTCCTTTTGTTCGCCGCCCGGGTGTACCGCGGGCAAGTGACGAACTTCCGTACCCCCGGAAGTGGGTTCGCGCCGTTGTTTGTGCTGCCGGCGTTGGCTTGAGGTCCGCCAAGGCCAGTGACGGCCTCGCGGGGGGAGCCTATGACATGGCGAATGCGCGCCTGTGCTAGCGCCGGGTCAGGTGGATCACACGGTGGTTGAGCACGTCACCGAGGTAGATGTGCATGCCGTCTGCGGTGATGACGATGTCCTCGGGCTCGGACGCAGAACCCACAATGCGCGGCAGCTCCCACGTCTCGAGCAGCACTCCTGTCACGTCAAAGATCACCACGGCGTCAGCCAGGGAATCACAAACGTAGATCTTGTTCTGCGCATCGACGAATACGCCGGTTGGCTTGGTGAAGCCGGACCACTCGTCGACCACGACGCCTCCGCTCGAGAAGACCTGCACCCGGCCGTTTCCGCTGTCGGCGACGTAGAGGTGCCCGACCGAGTCGGTCGACATCCCCCAAACCCCGGAAAATTGCCCCGCTTCGCTGCCGGGACCGCCGAACTCGAGGATGAACTCCCCTGTGTCGGTAAACTTCTGAACAACGTTGCTCTCTAGGGAGGGCCACCGTCACAACTGACCCGTCGCCGTCAGCGGGCACACCGCGACAGGCCTTCCAGCGACCGCGGGACGACGCGGCGCCGCCCGGGCGGGATTCGATCACCGTAGGCGCTCGACTGACGAGCTTGCGAAGCGGGCACCCATGCGACATATTGTCGCACGTCCATGGCCAAGAAGCTTCCGAAACAACCCTCCGCGACCTCTGGCGCGACCGCGTCGGCCGCGCTGTCGCGGCGGCAGGCGCTGTTCGCCGGGGCAGCTGTGGCCGGCGGGGCTGCTGTACTCGCGTCTCGATCGGCAAAAGCTGCCCCGAATCGGGGCCATGCCTGGGACCGTACCTACTCGGGCGGACCCGACCGCGCAGCCGAGACTCCTGGTCAGCCCGGCGTCGACTACGAGCCAACGTTCACGCCCGGAGGCTCGACCCTGCCGTTCAAGGTCGTCGACGGCGTCAAGATCTTCCACCTCATAGCCGAAGAGGTCGACCACGAGTTCGCGCCCGGCCTGTCCGCGAAGTGCTGGGGCTACAACGGCGAGGTGCATGGGCCGACGATCGAAGCGGTCGAAGGTGACCGCGTCCGGATCTACGTCACAAACAAGCTCGAAGCACCGACGACGGTGCACTGGCACGGCATCTTCTTGCCCAACGGGATGGACGGCGTCGGGGGGCTCAACCAGCGCGCGATCATGCCGGGCGAGACATTCAAGTACGAGTGGACGTTCCGGCAGAACGGCACGTTCATGTACCACTCCCATCATGACGAGATGACCCAGATGGCGCTGGGCATGATCGGCATGATCGTCGTGCATCCGCGCCGACCTCCGCCGGGGTACGCGGTCGATCGCGACTTCGTCCTGATGCTCAGCGAGTGGAGCATCGAGCCGGGCGCCGCGCGACCCGATCCCAACGAGATGACGGACTTCAACATCCTGACGATCAACGCCAAGACCTACCCGGGCACCCCGCCCTTGGTCTGCAAGACCGGCGAGCGGGTTCGGATTCGCGTCGGCAACCTCAGCGGGATGGATCACCACCCAATCCACCTGCACGGGTACTACTTCAAGATCGTCGCGACCGACGGTGGCCGACTGCCCACCAGCGCGCAGTGGCCCGAGACCACAGTTCTCGTGCCGACTGGAAGCACGCGGGATGTGGAGTTTGTGGCCGATGCGCCCGGCGATTGGGCGATGCACTGCCACATGACCCACCACGTCATGAACCAGATGGGACACGAGATCCCCAACATGATCGGCGTCAAGGGGACCAAGGCGGTGGACGCGAAGGCTCGCAAGCTGCTGCCTGGGTACATGACGATGGGGCAGAAGGGGATGGGCGACATGGCCACAATGGGCATGAAGGTTCCCGGCAACAGCATCCCGATGGTGGGGGCCGAAGGCCCGCACGACTACATCACCATGGGCGGCATGTTCACGATCGTGAAGGTGCGTGACGACGCGGGGGGCTACGAAGACGACCCGGGTTGGTACGAGAATCCGCCGGGCACCCAAGCAGACCTCGCCGGAGCCGAAGAGCTGCGGCGAGACGGGATCAAGGTCTGAGTTGGAGGGCGAACGAATGATCAAACAATCGATCGAACGAACGGTTCTCGCGTTGGCTGTGATCTCGCTGACGGCGTGCAAAGCAGGGCTTCCGCCGGCGCCCGCCGGTGCGGACCCTGCCGATGCATCCAACGCTCCGACAGCGTGGACGGCACCGTCCAGCCCCTTCGAGGGCTCGGCATTCGACGCGGCCGAGTTGGACGCCAAAGACCCGCATGCCGGGCACAAGGGACACGGCGGCCACAAGATGCCTGAAGCGAAACCGGATCCAAAACCGGAGCCCGAGCCGTCCCACGAAGGGCACGCAGGCCAGGAAGGAGACGCGCCGTGAAGTCCGGAACGTATGCGGCTCTGTGCCTCGCGTTGTTCGCCTCGGGTTGCGCCACCACGAAGCCGGCGGAAAACCGGGACGAGGTCGGAGACATCTTGGCGGAGCGCGGTGGCCCGCAGGATGTCATCTCTTCCAAGCAGGACGAGGAGAGTCGGGCGGCGATCGAAGACCGCGTCGAGGCGCTGCTTCGCGACCCGATCACCTCCGACCGGGCGGTCCAGATCGCGGTGCTCAACAACCGTGAGCTGCGGGTGACGCTCGAGGATCTCGGCGTGGCCCAGGCCGACCTCGTGCAAGCGGGTCTGCTGCAGAACCCAACCCTTGGCCTCGAACTCGTCGGGTCAACGAAGGGCAACGGCTTGGGAGGAGGCTTCGGCATCTCGCAGAGCCTGCTGTCGGCATTCCTGATCCCGGCCAAGCGTCGGGTGGCGAAAGCCCAGCTGCGACAGACCGTGGTCGTGGTGGCCGACGCGACGCTGGGCCTGGTCCGAGACGTGAAGGTCGCCTACGCGGAGCTTCGTCGTGCGGTGGACTCGGCCGAGCTGGCCCGGGTGATGACGCAAACGGCGGAGGTCGCCAATGATCTCGCGACACTCCAACACGAGGCGGGGAACATCGCCGACCTGGACCGCGAGCTGTTTGCGGCTGACCTCGATCACGCGCGCTTGCAACTTGCGGAGCACCAACTCGAAGTCGTGCATGCGCGTGAGCACCTCAATGTGCTCCTGGGGCTTTGGGGAAAGCAGTTGGATTGGAGGCTTGCCCAAGCCCAGGAGGCGCCGAAGGTCGAAGAGAGCGCGCTGGCGAACCTCGAAACGCTGGGCGTCGAGCAGCGCCTGGATGTGTCGGCGGCTCGAGCCCAGGTCGAGTCGGTGACGTACGCGTTAGAGCTTCGGCGTCGGGGCGTGATCGCGAACGTGGAGGTTGGTCTGGTGGGTCGCAACGAGGTCGGAACGGACGCCGGCCACGAGTGGGTGCTCGGCCCGGAACTATCGCTCGAGATCCCGATCTTCGACCCTGGCCACGCCGACTTCGCAAAGCTGCAGGCGTATGTCCGCGGGGCCCAGCATCAGCTTGAGCAAACGGCGGTGATGGCCCGGGCGGAGATCCGGACCGAGCGCATGGATCTCGTGACCGCCACCCGCAAGCTGGCGTACCTGCAAGAGACCGTCCTGCCTCGCCGGCAGACCGTGGGTGCGCGAGCGGCCGAGCGCTACAACGCCATGCTCTTGAGCGCGTATGATCTGCTTGAGCTGCGGGCGGAGCAGGCCGAGGTGCAGGAGGAGTTCATCGAGGCGCGGCGCGACGTCGAGGTTGCGCTCGCGGAACTCGAGCGGGCCGTGGGTGGGAAGCTTCCCGCTTCGGAGTGAGCCATGGAGGACCGAGAGGATAGGGGGCTTGCCCCGTGGACCCGCCGGGGCTTCAGCGCCGCCTTGGGGGCTGCGCTTGTGCCCGTGGGCTGCGGTCAGCCCTCGTCGGGGCAGGCCCCGGCGCGTGCGCTCACCGCCCAGGAGCGTCTGCTCGCCGAGTTTGCCGGCGCCTATCCAGACGACCTACCGGCCACTGGCCGGGTCCACGAGGTGGAACTCGTCGCTGCGCCGACCACACTCGCGATCGGCGAGCAGCCAGCGATGCAGGTCTGGGCGTACAACGGTCAAGTCCCCGGCCCGACGCTTCGGATCCGGCTCGGGGATACGCTCAAGGCTCGCTTCGTCAATCGGCTCCCGATGGCGACGACCATCCATTGGCATGGAGTACGGGTGCCCAACGCCATGGACGGCGTACCCCACGTGACGCAGCCGCCGGTTCAGCCCGGCGGAACGTTCGACTACGAGTTCACACCCAAGGATGCCGGCACGTACTGGTTCCACCCGCACGTGCGCGGCAGCGAGCAGGTCGAGCGCGGGCTCGTCGGGGTGTTGATCGTCGAGGATCCCGCCCCCGACCCGTATTCGCAGGACGTGTTGTGGGTCCTCGACGACTGGCGGCTGGATCCCACGGGGCAGATCGACGGCAACTTCAACACGCGGCACGACCTCGCGCATGACGGGCGATGGGGACGCATGCGCACGGTCAACGGACGCAGCGACGAGGTGCTTCGGGTCCGTCCGGGCGAGCGTATTCGTTTGCGGATGCTCAACTGCGCCAACGGACGTGCAGTCGTGCCGCATTTTGGTTCGCTGCGCCCCAAGCTGATCGCGGTCGACGGCAAGTACCTTCGGGCTCCGATCGACATGCCTCGATTCGAAATGGCGCCGGGCAACCGGCTCGACGTCGACATCACATTCGACCTGGCGAGCGAACGGATCCCGGTGCAGGACCTGTTCTCGCTCTCCCGTCCTCACGTGCTCGCGGCGATCGAAGTCGACGGCGAGCCCGTGGGCACGCCGCGTTTCGATTCCCCTGCGGCGGCACATGTGCCCCGATGGAAGGAGGGGCTCGATGTGCCCATGCACCACGACTACCGGATGAGTGCGCGTCGAGGTGGGGAGCACGGCATCGAATGGATGTTCGACAACCAGCCCTTCACCGGTCACGACGCACATCCAATCTCGATGGATCTCGTTCGTCACCGGTTTCATCGGGTGCGGTTCTCCAACGACTCCGGACGCCTGCATCCGATCCACATGCACGGTACGTTCTTTCGGGTGCTGGCGCGCAACGGTGAGCCGGTGGACGAACCGTTCTTCCGGGATACCGTGCTCATCCGCGGGCGCGAGACGGTCGACCTCGGTTTGGTCCCGACCGATGTCGGCAAGTGGATGGTCCACTGCCACATTCTGGAGCACGCCGAGTCGGGGATGATGACCCTCGTCGAGGTCCACGACGACGCGTGGGCACCCTCGCGGAGCTGAGCAAACGTCGCCGTGTTCCTGGAGGCTCTACGACGATCTGGGTGCCGCGAAGCACCACTGGCGATGGGCAAGACGAGTCTACAGCGCGGCGGCGTCGTGGCCGGCGATCGTTCCGCTTCTTCCGCTGACCATCTCGCGGCCGGAGAACGTGCGTTTTTTGCGAACGATGTGTCCGGGAGCAAGGAAGGGGAGCCGTCGTCCGGGGCACCCTATGTTCCTCGATGCGTTGCCTTCATACGACCCAACCCGCGGACCGTTCGACCGTTCGACTGTTCGACGCGTGGGTGTCGACCTAAACGGAGACCTGGGTGAGTCGATAGTCGATCAGTCGATCGACCGAGCCACGGAGTTCCGGAGTTCCTCGATTCTCGCCCGGATTTCGGTGTGATCAGACCCGTCTGTTCCGGGGCCAGGGCGTGTTGTGTACGGTCGACGGACCCGCCAACAACGATCGGCTCGCCGCAGAGACCGTGCGAGACGTCAGAGTGGTTCGCGGCAACAAGCTTGAGGCGGGCATCGAATGACCCGCAACGCAGCCGGTCGGCACCGAGGGCTGGGCCTCACGCGGAGCCCGGTGGCGTCATGGTGCGGTCTCGTCGTTGTTTGTCGTCCGCTGAGACGGGGGGCTCTCCTAGCCGCTCGTCCGGGATGGTCGAGACTGGCTCCGTCTCTGTCTCGACGGCAGAAAGGAGTTCCTCTCGCAGTGCCGCCAGCAGGGTGTGGAGCGCATTGTACGAGATATCCCCGCAGCGTTCCGCACGCGCGACCGCCTCGGAAAAAGCGTTCGAACCTGGCTCCGCCTCGGCTGCGAGCGCGATCGCGTCACTTACATCGGTGAACTGCCCGCAGGTCCGCATGATGGTCTTGGAAGTCGCCCGGGAGACGAACAGCGCTGCAGCCCGTGCAGGTTCGTAGAGGGCCATTATGGCCCGCCCGGCAGCTTGCTGTGCGGCTCCTAGGTGACCTCTTCCACCGTTCGGATCATCCGCGGCGATGTGTACCTCAGCGTTGCAAACGAGCGGCCGCTTGATGGCGGCGTGAGGGATACTCAGGCGGCCTGAAGATGCTCGAGCAGCTCGTTGAACTCGACCCTCGCGCGATTGGGGGCTGCGACGTTCAAGCAGAGCCTGCCCTGCGGTCGGGTCAGAGCGCCAGCGCGACGGATGAGCTGGTCGCGAACGGTCCCCAACGATCGAAGTGCAAACATAGGAGCGCGCGTTGGTGTTGTGCGGCGGAGCGCCGGGTCGGCTTGCAACTGCAGCTCTCTCCCGAGGTTGTGCGCGAGCATCGTCGACAGAAGGTAGATCTGGTTCGCGACGACGCGCTTGCACGGGACGTAGCCAAGGCCGGCGTCCTGCTTGGCCTCGCCGAAGATCTGCTCCTGAATCCCGCGGCCGTTGAAGAACTTGATCACCGTCGCAGCGCCAACGGTCTTGTTGGTGACGATGACCTTGTACTCGAACTCGTGGTCGACGGGCTCGAAGAGGTCGAGCTGCAGCGGACCCTTTCGACGGACGCGCTTCCGGCAGCGGACGATGACCAAGCGCCGCTTGTCGGACCAGGACTTCGGGCGCCACTGGGCCTCGAAGAAGGACCACTCGGCGTCGATGCGACGCCAACGCTCGCGTCGGTCGACGAGGTATCGGAGGCGAGCGAACCGGGAGAACGGAACGGCCGCCGCATACTCGACTCGCAGCTCTTCGAGCTTCTCGAGGACCTTCTCGTCGAAGAAGGCGGAGTCGAGGCGGGCTTCGACGACGAGCCGCCCGAGGCGCGCGCGGAGAGCCTCGACGCATTCGCCGATGAACGTCGCCGCGCCCCTCGAGTCGTGTGCGTTGCCGGGCCGATGCAGGAGGTCGAAGAACATCCCGAGCTGAGACACGACCGCGAACAGCGGGTAGTAGCTTCGCGCTCCCTTGCGCTTGGGGTTGTAGCCGACCGCCGACCCCTCGGCGCGACGCGTTGTGTTGAGCACCGAGCCGTCGAAGTCGAGCGTCACGCGAGCGAGGCCGACCGCGCCGAGTCGTTCGAGCACGAGGTCTCGCAGCAGCCCTCGCAGATTGAGGACGGACGCCGCATCGGCGGAGGCGATCGTCCGACTGATCGTCGCGACGTCGGGGAGTTTGTGGACCCTCAAGACTCGGCACGCCAAGGGGTCGTCCGCGTAGTAATCGCGATCGCGAAGCCTTCGGAATCCGAGGATGGCGTGCACCACGAGCTGCAGGACGACTCGTGCGAGGCCGAAGACGCGGGTCCGATCGAGGTGGGTGAAACAAGCGCGGAGCCGCTTCTGCAGGTCCAAGGTGCGAAACAAGGCCTGGAACAGCACCAGACCGGCGAACGAGGTCAGCCGGCGCTCGTCGTCGAACGTCACTGTCGGAATCGCGTGGACGGAGCTGACGATTTCTGCTTTCCTGGATCTCACCGGAAGTTACTTCCTGTTGGTCGAAGAGGCTGGCCGCTAAACCGCTTCTTAGACCGCCAAACAGGGAGTTCTTCCGGTTCTTCATGCCCTCAAGCTACGCCCAGGCGTGCAACTCCGGG
>CAWCWO010000011.1:0-493721 GCA_963799255.1 uncultured Pseudomonadota bacterium
GAAACGGCGCCTGGACTCGCTCTGCATCCGGGCGGGTCGCCGTGGTCACGCAGTTCCACTGCAGCGCGTGCATGTACGCCGCGAACGATGCCGGATTGTCGAACCGCGTCGCCGCGCCGACCCCCTCGTGGGCGGGGTCGATGCGCTGCACGCCGAGCTCCAGCTCCCAGAGGATCTGCAGCTCGCGGCCTTGCGCGTCGTCGTCCAGGCAGACCAGCTTGACCAAGGTGGCTTCGCGAAGGCCCGAGGGTCCGCGCCGGGCGGTGGGGTCCTGCGGCGAATGAACCTCGGCGACCACGTACTGGCGATGCCGGGCGCGGACGAGGTCGCCGGGTTGAGGGAGCTCGCCGGGCTCGAGATCGGACGCGAGCCGATGCATCACGCCCTTGGGGAGCGCGGCGATGTCCGCTTGATAGCCTCGGAGGTCTTCGCGGACGGGTGGGTGCGGGTCGTCGCGGGGTGTCGACCTCGAGCTCTTCCACGACCGGCTCCGGTGCTTCCGGGGCCGCGGCCTCCTCCTCGGTGGCCTCGGCCTCTTCGAGCGTGATCCCGCGAGCGTCCGCCAAGATGGCGCGGATAAGCTCGACCCGCGACGTGCCCGACGGTGTCAGCGCGTAGTGCTTGCACACCGACTGCAGCTGCGCCCGGTCGAGCTCGTTGAGGAAGACCGGCAGGCTGCATGCCTGCTCCAGGGCTGCGGCCAGGCTGGTGATGCCCGGCTGCAGCGACGCCAGTCGATCTCGAGGTCCTCGCCCTCGCGCAGCCGACGGAGCACATCCTTGAGCGCCTGGGGGTCGAGCATCGGCACGATCCCCGACACCGTCGGCTGCGACCGACGGATGAACGCGTCGATGTCGAGCGCGAGCTGCTCTTGCTTCGGCGACGATTCACCGCGCGTCTCGGTTGAGTCGCCCCCGCCAATCCGCTCAGCCAACTCCGCCTTCGTGCCACTGACCGCCAGCTCGTGGCTACGGCATATTCGTCGCAGCTCCGCGAGCGGCAGCGTCGCCAGGACGTTCTGAAAGCTCGCGCGCTTCGACGACGCAAGCGCTTCGATGAACGCGTCCTTCGACTCCGCCTGCGATGTACCGAGCTCGAACTCTCGGTCGAGCTCGATCAACCGCTTCTTGCCGAGGGTCGCGAGCACCGATCGCTTCGTTGGCCTTGCCACTCTCAGTGCCGCTCCTGCATGCGCTCGCGAGGCTAGCAGGACTCACGACCAGCCTGTGAGCCGAAGCGCTGTCTCGAATCGAGACACTCGGCGGTCTTCGCCTTCGCCGCGGTCAGCCCGGTGCTCGCCCACGCGAGCCGTGTAAACCGTGTCATCGAGTTGCCATCCGCGCCCCAGCTTTTTCGCTGGCAAATAGCGTGAGTCTGGGGTCGTCACGCGGCGACTGTCGCCGCCGATGCACTACTGCGAAACAGATGCCATCGAGTCGCAGCGCTCCATTCCCGAGCACCCACGTTCCGCCCGGCAGCCGCGCCGGGACCTTCCCGGTCAGACTGGCCACCTGGTCGTGTCGGCCATGTCCTGGTCCTTCACGGACACCGTGACCTCGTCCCTCGCGAGCAAGCTCTCCAGTGGAAACCGACTTGTCGGAGCGATCGTCTGTTGCATCGTCGAGGCCAACGGCTTCGAAAGAACGGGGAAGAAGCGCTCTATCCCGGTCGACGGATACAGTCGAGGCGAGGTCTACACCTTGAACCGAAAGAAGGCCGCGGACTGGCGGACCTGACGTCAGCTGGATCGGCGCAAACCGCTGCGCCCGAAACGTCTCTCCGCCTCCTTCATCCACGCCTCGGCCTTCTTCAGATCCGACACGCGCGCCCGCTTCGGCTCCGCCTCCCGTGCCCCGACCGGCCAAGCCGTCACCGCGATCGGCCCCACCAACGCATCGCGCCGCGTCTGTGACCGAACGACCTTCACCGCATCCGCCAGCTCCCGCACCTGCTGCTCCGCATGCTCCGCCAGCGTCGCCAGCGTCGCCGGGTCCTCCGGAGCCTTCGCCACCTCTCCCGAGAATCGTCTCGCCTCGGCTTGAGACGCTAGAGGCCGCGGGGCCGGGTCGCAAGCGCAAGCCAGCCCCATCAATGCCGGCCCCCTGTCCCGGGATCCGGCTGTGCTTGCTCGCATCTACCGCCTAGCCCCATCATCTCCCGCACGTGGCCGACATCCGGGTTCACATCGACACGCTCGAGTACACCCGCGAGGGCCTCAAGTCCCGCGAGCCGATCCCCCTCCAGGTCGGCCAGCACTACCGCGTGGTCCTGACCCGGCCCGAGCGCGCACGACCCATCGGTGACGGACGCGGCGGCTTCCCCCACGACTCCAGCTTCCCCCTCCCCGCCACCCTCTCCGTGCTCTGGCACTTGCGGACGCCCCACTCCGTCTTCCGCCACCTGCCCCACGGCCAAACCGTCTCGGCGACCGACAGGGTCTTCCAGCTCTACGCGCACGCGACCGCCTCCGGCGACGACGACTACAACAAGGGCCTCACCGACCGGCGCGCTGCCGTCGCCCTCAGTCTTCTCCGCGCGGACGTGGACACATTCAAGGCCGAGCTCGCCGCCTCCGGGTACGAGTCGCTCGAGTACCAGCAGGCCATGCTCCGTGTCCTCGGCTGCGACCCCGGTCCGATTCATGGGGAAACCGAAGATCTCACCGAGCAGGCCCACTTCGCTCTTCCAGCGCCGCTACCAAGCCGGCGACTTCCACCGGCACTCCCCCGCCGAGCCTGGGCACCGCGACCCATTCCCCGCAGCCCTGGGGCCCTCGACGACAGGACCTCTGCCGCCCTCGTCGAGGCGTTTGTCGTCGCGAACGGTGGGCATGTCCCCGAAGCCGCCATGCATCCAACGCATCCGGCCCAAGGCTGCTCGGAGTTCAACCAGCTCACGGACGACGAGCTCGCGCAGCGCCGCCTCACCCTCATCACCCACGCCTTCGTCCCCGAGTACTCGGAGCGTGCTCCATGCACCACCGATGACGCAGGCGCATGCGCCCTCGTCGACAAGGAGCCGTTCCGTTGCATGTGGTACCGCGAGCATGTCCACGGTCGGACAGACGCCTACACTCCCAGCTTCTACGACCCCCGCTGGCTCGCACTCCCCAACGGTCGGTTCTTTTTGAGTGCGCTCACCACCCTCCCCGACGACGCGCCCGTCACGTTTCGCGTCTTCGACACGACCGATGGCATCGCGCTGGGTGAGCCGCTGAGCGTCGAGTTGTCTGGGGTTGAAACTCGGGATCGCGGCGGTCGTTTGGTATTCCAGACGGGGCAGAGCCCGGTGAACAGCCGGTCGCTCCCCACCGAGCCGCCTTTAAGGTCTGCGACGCGGACGCACGCAGCGGAGGCAACGAAGCCTTGGCCGCTCACCTCCCCGGCCCGGCTTCTGATTGACACCTCGAGCGACGAACACGAAGATCTTGCCCTTCGGTTCCGGCTCCGGAGCACCGACGGTTCCTTCGAGCAGCAGCTCCACATCTCAGAGGCGACCCCCTACTCGACCCACTACGTTCAGCTAGAGTTCACCGACGTCCCCGTCGAATCCCGCTTCATCCTCGAATACGACGAAGCCGGCGGCACGGAGTTCGACGGCGTGTACTTCGAAGATGTCGTCCTCCACGGCCTCAAGGACCGCTGCTCGGGAGGAAGTCAGTGCACCGAACCCAATGCCCCTCCATCGCCTCCTGTGTCTGCACCGTCTCCGGACGAGGACGCGGACGATGAGGACGACGATGAAGCAGAGGACTCACTCACGCCGGCCGACGAAAGGCTACGGCATGGAACGGGACCCGGAGGCCTAAATGGCAGATCCAACTATTGGCGGACTCAAGCCACTGAAGCTGATGCAGTGGCGAACCCACTTCTACAACCGGCCCCCGAAGGTAGAGGCCGCAGGGAAGATGATCGAGTCGACGGTCGTCAATGACGCCGTGGTCCCGGTCAAGGAGCGTTGGGTCTACGTCATCGCCGAGACCCAGGACCGGAAGACCGGTTGGGAGATCACGCAGGAGGCCTACGTCGACGACCGCGGCAGGTACCACAGGGTCACCAGGGCTCACCGTATGCGCCCATTGACGAGCGCGAGATCCCTCGCCTCGCTCCCCAAACACACCGTCCTGTTCCCGAAGTTCGTCGTCGTGAAAACCGGGGAGACGGCCAAGGACTCTGTTCAGGAACCGCTGTGGATCAGACTGCTCATCGCCCCCTTCCGCCTCCCCTCCGCCGCGACCGCCCTCTTGGGACAAAAGTTCCGTGATGAGATCGCGGAGCCACGTCCGCCCCCTGTGGGACTGGAAGAAGGGGCGCAACGAAAAATCACCGTTGATCATCACCGATGCCGCTGGGCAGGAATGGTCGTATCAGGCAACGCCACTGTGGTTCGCCGAGAACCCGACGCATCTCCCAGAGTTCGACAAACTCAAGCCGATTGCCGTCGGCTTCGACCCGTTCACGGTCACTGAGAACCTGAGCCTCGACTATGTCGAAGCCTGCGAACGGTTGAAAACCGAGTTTGAAAAACCGAACGCGAAGACGAGCACGACTTCCAGAAAATGGCGCTGCTTGACCTCATCGAGAACACCGTCCTCGCAAGCGACGAAGGGCAGAAGCGATACAAGTCAGCGCTCGACATCTCGAGGATGAACAAGAAGTTTGCTCAACGAAAGAAGCGGCGAAAGCATCTCGTCAAAGAGAGAGAACAAACGGGCGGCGCGCTCTGCGAGGTTTTTTCCTCGCCCTTCGTCGAACTGTACCAACAGGCCGCTTTCTCTACGGAGGGTCTCGACGCCGGTGCCCTCGGAAAGAAGAAGGACTCCACCCGAAGCCCTCGCCTCGACGAACTCATCCGCTGGCTTGGCGTGTGCACGCGGGCATTAGACCAGAGCCTGGCCGGTCGAGCCCTACTCGACCAGTGGGTTGAAGACTCGGAGAAACGGAAAAACCACTTCATCAACCAGACGATCCTCCCCACCATCGCTCCGCCGGTGCACTACTTCAAGAGCTTCCGGTGGGGGTCGAAGGCAGGGCAAACGCATCTAATTCCCTCCCGACGAGAGTATCTTCAGGAGGAACAGCTCGTTCCAGCCAGCTTCGAGGCGCCGGTTCTTGATGCCGACTTTGGAGCCCTTCACGTTGCGTAGGAGGTTGAGCGCGGCGTGCCGGATAATCGTGAAGTTCTCGGCGGCATTCTCTGCTCGCAGGCGGGATTCGTCCTCACGGAACGCCACGTCGAGAACCCAGTGCAACTTGTTCTCGACTTGCCAGTGAGCCACGGACGGACGCCAGCGCTTGCTCGGCTGTCATGGTCGAGCGCGAAGTAATGAAGTACCGGCTTCCGCAGCTCTTCTCTCCGTCGATGATGCGCGTGGACTCGAACAGTACGAGCTGTGCCAGCCCCTTCCAACGTTCCCGCACTTCCTGCGGAAACTCGGCGGAGATCGGCAGCACCCAGCACTTGCGCGTCTCCTCTCGACCTCGTTTCTTCTCTGTGCTCGCCGCGTAGTGCTTGCCATCAAGAACGGGATCGGGATCGCTGCTTCGGAAAGCGTCCAATGCGTTGGTGACGGCCTCGGACAGCTTCGGTTGGTTGTCCCGAACAGCGAGCAAATAGTCTCCGCCTTTCTCCACGATTTTCTCGGAGATGTCGGTCTGACAGCCCGCAGCGTCGATTGTGACGAGACAGCCCTTGAGGTGCAGCAGCTTCAGCAAGCGTGGGATGGCCTCGATTTCAGTCGATCCCTCTGTCGTCCCAACCTGGCCGAGGACGACGCCGTTCGCGGTACTCCAAGCGCTGACCATCGTGATGAATCCGCCGCCGCTCGCCTTCTCGAACGCCCGTCTCAAGACCTTCCCATCGATCGCGACAACGCCATCATTCGTCGCCGCCGCAACGCCCCGCATCCAGGTCGCAAACATGGCCTCGAGCGGTTCCGGGTCGAGCTTCGCGAGGACGCGGCCGATGGTATCGTGGGAGGGAATCCCCGACGGAAATTCGACGAAGCCCTCAAGAAATTCCAGGCGCGAGTTTCCGAATCGCTCGACAGCCACCGGGTCATTCGCGCCGCACACGACTCCGCACAAGCACAGGAACAGCACAGACTCCAGGCTGTGTCGGCGGGTCCGCTTCATTCGCGGGTCCGGCACCTGCGAAAGCAACTCGATGAACGAGTCGACGTCCGGCGCTGGTCCCATCGAGGCCTGGATTTTCGGTCTCCGTTTCGCACCCTTGGTAGCCGTCGCCATCCGTCGAAAGAGATCACGTTTGCCTGCGTCGATGCAAATCACGCCGCAACCGATCGGAATTGCTTAAGTCTTGATGCGATTGCCCTGGCCTCCGCGCCCAGCGTGTCGAGGATCATCCGCCTATGGTCGGTGTCCATGACGCGTTCGACCGTCGCACCGTGAGCAGTCATCCGGGTCTTGAAGATGCTTGCTGACTTGAACGCAGTCATGAACACCGGGCTGTGTGTAGAAATGAAGATCTGGCGCTTGGCGATGTTTCGCTGGATGTAGTTGGCCAGGCGTCGTTGCGCGCCCTCGTGAAGGTGGGACTCGGGCTCGTCGATGAAGATGATTCCGTGCTCACTCTCGGATGTCAGAGCAACGACGATGCTCAGAAGTTGCTCGATGCCCCCTCCGGTGTCTTCCAGGGGCGTGCGGCGACCCTGTTCTGTGACTACCACCCGGACGTGGTCGTTCTTGACGTGCTCGAAAGTGACATCCTCGATGTCCGACTTCGCCGAAGAATCGCTCCCCACCGACCTCCCCGGAACTCTGGTTGTTCGCCCTTCGAGAGCGATCAACGACTGGACGCATCCGGAACACCTCAGGCTGATCGTAGACTTCCGGCTCACCCCCGACTCCGACGCGGAGACGCTGAACTTCCCGCTCATTCTTGGCGGGGTAGATCAACCAGACGAACGATTAAGCAATGTCTAGCAATACCGACAATGCTTCGCCGCAGGTCGCGGTCGCCGACGGGCCTGCCGACGCCCCAACAGCACCCAAGCACACCGAGGAGGTTCGATTTTTGGTCGACACATCGTCCCTCCGTTTTCTGCTTCTGTTTGCCCCGGTCGCTTCAGTCTTGCTCTTTCTCGGCGCGGTTGCGAACGCACCCGAGGAGTCCACCACATTCCATTTGGGTGGTGCGGCGATATTCGCCGTCCCGTTCTCCATTTTCATGCTCGTCCGCATCGTCAAGGCGGGCTACCTCGTACTCGATCCGAAACGTCGCCGGCTCGTCCTCTCCGGTCAGAGCATCAGCTTCGCTCAGCTCTCTGACCCACAGGTTGGCGCGAAGGAAGTCGAGTTCACGAGCACGCAGTGGCACCCGATGCGTGGCACAGGCGAGGGCCTTCAGATCGCACCGGGAAGGGTCATCCTGTTCAACACAGGTCACTCCCGACGCAAGCTTCAGCGGATCGCAGACCTCCTCGAGGAGATGCTCGGCGAGTACAATGAGAAGCACGGCTCACCCCAGCGGCCGTTTCCCTAGCATCCGGCCCGAACGCGGAAGCTCATTCCGCTGCAGCCGGGGCGAACGCCAACCAGTCCGCGCCGCCCATCGCCCATCGCGAGGTCGGCCTCTGTCCTACCGATCCACCCGCGGCGTATGGTCGCGCCCGGCCACCGTTTTCACCGCCGCCGGGCCGGCCGAGTGCGTCGCCGGATCTTCCCAAACCGACTCCCGGTTTCACACACCCTCGCCGCCGCCTCCTGCTTCCTCCGCTCGAGGCCTTCGCGCGAGAAGGACGTCCCATCCGCCAGGTACCAACCGCCTTCTTCCCACACCTCGAGCAGGCGCTGGGACCACAGCGGCCATTCGTCCTGCAGCGCGAGGTGTTCGGCACGTCCGATGACGCCCTGCTCACCGAGGTACGCGGCAAACGAACCGATCAGCCGCAGAAACTCGGCCGCGTCATCGGGCCCGCAGCCACCGTGCACGACGTGGCAGAAGAGAATCTCGTAGGCATCGATTTCATCCCAAACGTACGGCTCGCGGTCGGGATCGCCAGGCGCCCTCCCCTCGGCCCGGGCTTCGGGGATCCGCAACAGGCTGTGCGCGGCGGATGCTCGGATGTCATGTCCGAGCGACGCCGCGGGTCCGCCATGCTGCTCCAACCAGCCCTCGACGTACGCTTGATGATCTTCGCTCCAACGCTTGCTGCGGGAGAACCAGTCCTCGGTGGTGCTTGCTGCCGTCACCCTGCATCCGTCGGCCACGAACCCGATCCGTTGCGGCATTCTTTGGGCCTGTCCCTGTCCCCTCGGTCCGCTTGCCCCACCCGCGCTTCGGAGCGCTCCCAGCAAAACCCGGACCCCGGGAGCCCCCGTCCCGCTCACGCTCGACATCTTCTCCCCAGATCCCAGCGCACGAAAGATCCTCAAAGAGCACATCCAGGGCGACGTCGATGGCACCGCTTCCCCCGACCCACTGGAGAACTACGCCGCCTGGAGGGAAAAGCAGGTCCCCCTGTAGCCTAGGCCGGCTACCCTCGCCTCCCCACCCCCATGTCCACGCTCGAGGACCACATCAAAACCACCCTCGCCCTCCTGGTCGTCGGCGCGTCGGTCACCACCCTGATCACAGCCATCCGCCTCGCCTTCGGGGCCAAGGCGCTCCCCACCAACCCCAAGCCCGGGCCGCGCGTGCGCACGGCCTGCGAGCACCTCGTCGAGCGCGGCGAGCTCGTGCGGCGAGAGCAGGGCCATACCTACTACGCCATCGCTCCGGCGCCGGCGCAGGAGCAGCTTCGAACGCTCGAGCTCTCCGCGCTCGGTCAGATGGCCCGCGCGCTCGAAGGTGACCACGACCGCAGCATCGGTGGCGCACCCACGTGGTGGTGCCGTGCCCGCATCGCGGTGGCGCACAAGGACCCGGTGCTGATTCGCAGCGCGTGCTCCCTCGGCTCCCGCTTGGAGTACTCCATCGATGGCGAAGCGCTGGCGTGGCTCAACATCATGGGCGACTCCCCAACGCCGGGGCTGCTGTATGAGTTCGGGGATGAGCTGGCGCAGGAGTACTGCACGCTGAGCTTTGAGCATGCCCGGCGCGGGTGGTCACCGCTGGCGGCGGAGGTGGTGAAGCAACTTGAAGGCGGGCCAGCGAAGCTCCGCCGGGAGGTCGCAGGTTATCTGGCGCTTCGTGGCGACTTCGAGACCGCACGCAAGCTGGCGGGCACGAGCAAGGAGACGCACGTGGGGCTCGAGCTGATGGAGGCGTTCTTCCGGGGTGCGTTGGACGAGGCGGCGCAGGTGGGGCTGCAGGCCTGCGCGGCGCTCAAGCGCAAGAACGCGGTGCTCACGGGCGAGGCGGGGTTGCTGCACACGCTGGCCTGCATCGCAGTGTCGAACACGGACCCCCGCGGCATGCCGCACGCACAAGCGGCCGTGCTCGCAGGGGTCTCGCGAACCCGCTTCTACGAGGGGTGTTACGCGGACTTGGTGTCGGTCGTGTCGCAGGACGGAGGTCTGCGGGGCGCCTACGGCATGCCACCGGAACCCCACGGCGGTATGGAGCTGTACGTGCGGACGCTGTGCGAGCTGTGGTCCCACGATGCGGCCAAAGACCCAGCACTTCGGCTTCCACCCTCGTGGGCGTATTGGCGGGCGCGCGCAGCCGAGTCCCCGGGGCTTACGCGGATGATGCAGGAGCTGGAGCTGGCCTATGAGAGCCCCGAGACGCCCACGGGGCTCGCGGGAGCGTTCGTGCGCCGGGCCGCGTGGGAGGTGGCTCTCGACGCCTTCGAGGTCAAGATCCGGTCGCTCGGGGACAGCAGCGATGCGACCTCGAGCAAGGAGTCGATCGTCTGGGTCGTCATGGGAGACGGCAGCAGCCTGCGGGTCGAGTGCAAGCTTCGCGGGCCACGATCGCGCAAGGGCCGGGCGGTCTCACTGCTCACCCTCATCAAGAAAGCGGACGCCGACGAGCCGTTCGTGACCTCGCAGGACCGAGCGATCCTCGACGCGTGTGTGGTCGAACGCAACGACTGGTCGGGACGGCAGGTTGCGCTGTTCACCACGCGCGCGGTGTGTGCCCTCATCGGCCACCCGGGGGTCGAGGACGACAAAGGACAGAGCCTGTCGGTCCACCGCGAACTGCCACGGCTGGTGCTGCGCACGACCGACGCGGGCGCGACGCTTTCTCTGTCTCCCCCGCAGCTGATCTCCAAGTCCGTCGCGCTGATTCGCCGCGACGATGCGGTGGCGATCTGCGAGCGACCGGCGTCGTGGAAGCCGCTGCTGGACGAGCTGCCCTCGGGCAAGCTCGAGGTGCCCAAGGGCGGCATCGCGCGGCTGGAGCAGCTCACGGCGACGCTGGCCGAGCAGGAGGCGTTCACGGTCGAGGGCCTGTCCTTTGGGGACCGGACGGTCGAGGCGGACCCGCGGATCCTGGCGCGGCTGACGTGGGATGGGCACACGCTGCGGGTCGAGCTGCGCAGCGCTCCGTTTGGCGCCGAGGGTCCGCACTATCCGATCGGCGAAGGGGCCCAAGACGCGGTCCGGCAGGGGCCCGAGGGGCTGGTGGGGGCGAGGCGACGGCACGAGGACGAGGTGCGACGGGCTCGCGAACTCCAGGCCATCCTGCCCGGCGACTGGTCGGAGCAAACGGACCGGGACATCGTCGAGCTCGATGAGGCGCTGGCAGTGGTGGAAGCGCTCGACGGGCTGGGCGAGACGGTGATGCGCGCGTGGCCGGCCAAGCAGCTGCGGGTGCGATCGGGATCAAGCAGCACGGACACCCTTCAGGTGAAGGTTCGCAAGGCCGACGAATGGTTTGCGGCCGATCTCAGCCTCCGGGTCGACGACTCGCTGGTGCTGGGCTACGCGCAGCTGCTGCGAGGACGCGAGGGCGGCGGGCGCTTCATCGCGCTGGGCAAGGACGAGTACCTCGCGCTCACCCAAGAGATGGCCCGCCGCCTTGACGCGATGCGGGCGTTCGCTTCGGATCGCGACAAGGCCGTGCTGATGCACCCGGCCGCGGCGGAGTCGCTCGGGCTCACCGAAGACGCGCCCGGCGTGCAGCTGGACAAGGCCGCGAAGGCCCGCATCGGCGCGATCCGCAAGGCCCAGGAACTTCAGCCTCGGCTTCCGCGAACGTTTACCGCCACGCTGCGCGACTATCAGCGCGAAGGTTTTGTCTGGCTGGCGCGGCTGTGTTCGGCGGGGTTGGGCGGATGCCTTGCCGACGACATGGGGCTGGGAAAAACGGTGCAGACGCTCGCGGTGCTGTGCCTGCGCAAGAAAGAAGGCCCCGCGCTGGTGGTGTGCCCGACCTCGGTCGTCGCCAACTGGCAGGAGGAGAGCAGCCGCTTTGCCCCCGGACTCCGCGTGTCAACGCTGGGCGCCACCGGGCGTGCGGAGGCGATCGAGGATCTACGCGGCGGCGACGTGCTCATCATCAGCTACGGCCTGCTGGTGCGGGAGCAGGAGGCGCTGCGAGCAGTGGAGTTCGGCACGGTGGTGTTTGACGAGGCGCACGCCCTGAAGACCTCGACCTCACAGCGCGCGAAGGCGGCGTTTGGCCTTGACGCCAGGGCCCGGGTCACGCTCACGGGAACGCCGGTCGAAAACCATCTGGGCGAGCTGTGGTCGCTCATGCACGCCACCGTGCCAGGGCTGCTCGGACCCAAGCATCGCTTCGACGAACGCCTCGGCCGCCCGGTGCTTCGCCACGATCTCGGCGCCCTCGACCGGCTTCGCGCGATCCTCGATCCGTTCGTGCTGCGACGGCGCCGCGCCGAGGTCCTCACCGAGCTGCCCGCGCTCACCGAAATCACCGTGCGTGTGCCCCCCACCGACGCGCAGGCTGCCTACTACGAGGTGCTGCGGCAGCGCGCCATGGCGACGCTGGAGGAAGCGCGCAAGGACCCCACGAAAGCCCGGATCCGGGTGCTCGCTGAGATCACCCGGCTGCGTCAGGCCGCCATCGATCCGCGCCTGTTGGGTGAAGACCTGGCCCCGGCGGGCTCCAAGCTCGACGAGGCGTGCGAACGCATCGCGGCCCTGCACGCGGACGGTCACCGCTGCCTGGTGTTCACGCAGTTCCTCGGCTGCATCCGCCGACTCGACGAGCAACTCTCCGAGCGCGGCCTGGAAGTGCTCACCCTCGACGGCTCCACCCCCGCCGCCCTCCGCAAGACCCGGATCGACGCCTTTCAACGCGGTGAAGCCGACGTGTTCGTCATGAGCCTCAAAGCCGGCGGCGTCGGCATCAACCTCACCGCGGCCCAGTACGTGATCCACATGGACCCCTGGTGGAACCCCGCCGTCGAGGAGCAGGCCACCGCCCGCAGCCACCGCATGGGCCAGCGCGACCCGGTCACGATGTATCGATTGATCACCGAGGGCAGCATCGAAGAGCAGATCCTCGACCTGCACGAGCACAAGCGAGGGCTCGCGCAGGATCTTCTGGGGGGGATGGAGACCGCGAAGGCTCTGGACCTCGACGCGCTTCGAGGCCTGCTCGGGGCTTGAGGGCGCGATCGTTCGTTCGATCGATCGTTCATCGTCGAACGGGGCGCCGTGTGTGACCGGTCGTTGGCCTCACCCACCCAGCCGATGCAGCCCGACCTCGCTCGCCACGTACCAGTGCTTGTCGTGAAACAGCGGCCGCGCCGTGATCGGCGCGGGTGCGGTCCTTTCTTGCTGGGGGGGGTTCTTCCTGGAGAGCCGCATTTCGCTCCTCCAAGCGGCGAATACTAGCGAGGTTCGCTTCGATCAAATCTTGGACTTCCTGCGTCTTGGTTTTGGACCACCGCGCACCGCGGCCGGTCGTTGTACCCAAGCGGCCTGTGATGTTCTCCGAGCGGGCGTCAGCCGCCCAGCCGATGCAACCCGACCTCCGTGGCAACGAACACCCGCCCCTGCGCGACCACCGGCGCAGCAACGAAACGCCCCCCGCTCCACACCGCCTCTGCCCCGCCCGCCTTGTCACACGTCCACAGCGCTCCCTCGTGCTCCACGAGCAGCCCTCCCGCCCCCGTTGATACGCCCTGGCTCTCCCCAACCCGGCGAAACCGAAACACCACCCCGTCCCTCGAGCACCCCAACACCTCGCCCGGCGGCGTCAGAAACACCGAGCCGTCGCCGGCGCAAAGCGGCGGCCTCCCGTTTGGCCACACCTCCAGCGGGAGCGTCGTGACGCTCGGCTCCGAACCGTCGGCCCCCGACCACCAGAGCTCGACCACCGCCACCCCTTGAACCACGGCAACCCACCCGCCCGCGTCGAGAACCGCGAGCCCCAGCGGTCGCGAGGGCGTCGCATCGAACGAGAGCACACTCCCGTCGAGCGCGAACCGAGTGACACCGCCGTCCGTCCCCGCGACCACGCCACCGGGCCCAGCGGCGAGCAACGGCGCGACCACGTCGTCGCACATCATCGCGCCGAGGTCCTCCACCCCCTCGACATACCCACACTCGTCGATGTCGTCGGCGTCGACCAGCTGCACGAACTCCACCAGCGTAAACGGCCGCTCCCCATGCCACCCGGGCCGCGTCGTGGTTCCAAACACCACAACCTCGCGGCACCGGAGGATCGCGTGCACATCCCGAGCTCCCGAGTAGTGCAACGCCACCCGAGCCGACTTCGACGCGTCGGCAAGAGACACGACCCGCGGCATGCCATCGTCTCCCACACCGATCACGTGTGTCCCTGCGCGGTTGAACGCCACGTGCGGCCCAACCAGGGGCAGCACCATCTCCGGTCCTCCCGAGTGCGCCCATGCACAGCTGCCCTGCGATCCGCTCGCGACCACCATCGTCGACGAGGCGACGATCCGCTCGCACCCGGGAGTCGACGTCCGCCACAGTTCCACCAGCGTCCCGTTTGGCGGCTGCGCCCGGCCCTCGGCCGGCAACGCCGGAAAGACGCCACCAGGCGCCGCCGCAGCGAACGGCGGGTACCAGGGAGGTTCAGGCGTGGATGTGGCGCGATTCATGGATTTGGGGGTCCCCCACGACCTAGCCTAGCGGGACGAGCCCACCACGACGGTCGTCGTCCTGGACCGGGAGCTTCCGCTTCATGGTCGGATCCCCAACGCTTTGGGGACCGGAGGATCCCCGGGCTTCGGCGAGACCGTGTGGCACTGGTCCTCCGTCAAACGGGCGGGGCGAAAACTGTCGGGGTAGCAGACGTCAAAGGGCGGGAATGCGGCGCAGCCCTCCAGTTCAGGATCGGTCCACTCGATCGGCGCCCCGTCGGGGTCCTCGACTTGTTGACGAGCCTCCGCGGCAATGAAGCAGGAAATCGGCTCTGGGGTGGTCGCGAGGACCCGCGCGAGTAACGGAGCAACTCTCGGAGGATCCATCGGGTAGATGTCGAGCAGGGTTCCAAGCTTGGCGGCGATCCCCCGCGCGCTGCCGTCGTCCGTCCAGTTGCTCGCGATCTCGTCGGCGTAGCCGGGGATCCCGCTCATGACCCTCGGATGACAGCCCGGATATCCGTCCTGTATCAGTTGTTCGGAGCACGGAATCGGGATCACCGTTGCGACGAGAAAGTTCGAGGATTCACCGTCGCGGTCGAGGTACGCCACGACAGCATGGGTCGCCTCGCCACATGCATCCGGGACTTCGGAGGCGCGGACCAGAACCCGTGTCGAAGCGAACAGCTCCCCAGTTGCTCCTTCTGCCGGCGCGACGCTCTCGAACCTTCGCTCGAGCTTGCAGCCCGGTAGATGCCGGAAAGATCCGCCCTCGAAAGCCACCAAGACTTCTCCACGATGCAGCGCTTCGACGACCTCGGGCCCCGGGATTCTCCACTTCGGCCCCAGATGCTGAAAGCGCGACTTTTTCGAATAGGAGCAGTACTCCATGCAGGAGACATCCCTTTCGGGCTCGTAAGGAATGCAGCCGGATACTCTGACATCCGATGGTAGTGGCGGCGGCAGCCTGCCGCGACCGCAGGCCGCGAGCAGCACAAGGACCACGCCGGTGAACCAACGGGTCGCCGGCACGGCTCGGACCGTGGTCAAAACCGCAGAGGGGCACGCCGCCAGCCCGGCTTGCATGTGCTTCAAAATTTCACCTTCGCCTTCTCGAACTCCACGGAATGCGGCCCCTGGGGAACCGCCAGTTCCAACACGCGCTCAAACTGACGACCGGTGGGGGCAAAGGCACTCTTGAGCCCCAAGAGGTCCGCGTACAGACGAACAGCCTGGACGCGCTTGAGCTTGCCCTTCCTGATGCGGATCCGGGCCTTTCTTGGAACCGACCCAGGATCGACCACCTCCGAACGACCGGACTCGACGACCTGGACCTCCACGTGCACGCCCTCGGACGTGATGAGGTTCTCGACAAACTCCTCATACCCGGCGGCGTCGAGCGAACTGGGCCCAGCACCCGCGTAGCGCAGCTTGCCCAGCATTGCCTCCCGATCTTCGATCTGCTTCGCGCCGACCGCGTTTGGGAAGGTTCGGATGATAAAACGGGGGAAGAAGAGGACTTTCGTTCGAACCGACTCCCCGTCGATGCGTGCTTCCGCCTCCACGTTCCACCACTGCGCGGCATGGGTCCGTAGGTGCTCCTCGAGGCTGGCGACCGTGGACGCGATGGCTTGGAAGTCTCGGTCGTCGATGAACTCGAGGGCTATCTTGAGCTGAATCACCGCCAACGCGCCAAAAGGCTCGTCAGCGCTCGACCCCGCCAAAAACGAACCGGTGAATCCGTCGGCTCCCGTCCGGTAGACGAACACATCGCACAGCCCGCTCTTGCCTGCAGGCGCCCCTGCGACCTCGGTTGTCTTTGCGACCGGATAGTACGCCTGCGGTGGTCCCGGTGTTATCGGCAAGGAGTAGACCAGTGGTTTTCCTTCGCGGTCTGCACCCAACTCGACACTCGCCGGCTCGTCGACGAACGACTTCGCCGTATCGGAGACCCAGCGAGCGACCCACCAGAAATGCCGTCCCTGCGGCCGCGACGCCGAGGGCCCCATGATTCCGTGAGCGTCGAAGTGGTAGGGAACACCGGGCGAACGACCGCTGTCCGACACACCCCGAGTCCCTCGAGACGCATGCATCGAAGGCTCCACGTACTCGTCAGGCAAGCCGAGGATATGTCCGACCTCATGTCCTGGCGTCCTGCTGCCGTCGCCGACGATCTTCACGTCGTCGATCGCGAGGAGAGACGTCGAGCCCCTGGAGACGAGCGCGCGCCCCTCCGCAGCGACTTCGAACTTCGTGTTCGTCCTTTCGTCGTCGGCAGCCTCACCGCGTTGCACGAGGACGACGTGGCGTCCCTGAGCGCGCGCCGGACTTCCGAACCGGTACACCGCAGCGCAGCCTTCCTCTGCGCCGTTCCATGTCTCGTTCACCGCGACAATCATGTCCCGGGCGAGCTCAACCTGCTCCACAGGTGTTGGAGTTGGTGCTACGGGCGGGAGGTCGGACGTGCTCAAGGAGAACTCAAGATGCAGCCTTGCTCGTTGAAGCACGGCGAACGTCTCCGCCCCCCCGACCCGACCGCAGCATCGAAAAAGCACCAACTGACTCCGACCCAACTTTGTGGAGTCGCTTGCGCCATCCGGAACCTCGATCAAGAACGGGTCGTCGAGGTAGGTTTCGGGTACCGCGTCGGGTCCGTCATCTTCCCCCCGTCGCAGGGCCATCCTCGCACCGATTGGAAGCGGCACGCCCACGCCGCGGGTCTCTGCGGTGGTGCGTACCGAACCAACCGAATAGATATGCTCCCCACTAACAACGGCCCGCGTCGCCTGCGGATGGTCCACAACGGCTCGAAGGTCCCCGTCGCGTACCGGGTCGCTCACCGGGCTCAGCACAGCCGGGTCGGAGAAGTAGTTCTCCCCTGCGGCCCCCTGCCGCGGCCTATAGACGAGGAGGTCGCAGTCGAGCACCGCGATCTCATGCTCGACGGCTCCGTCCCGCGGCACATAGTCGACGAACCCAGCGTCGCCACCGATCTCCCCCAGTACAAAGTCATCCAGATCCACGCGGAACGGCGAGCTCACCGAACTCACCTCCGTCGCCCGCAGCTCAAACCGCCGCTTCGCCGCCGCTTTCTCCCCCGCCCGGCGGACCCAGTACCCGAAGCTGCGCCAGTCCGCGGGCAGGTCGTAGTACCGAAGTCGCTCCGCGCTCGGCGTCGTCGCCGCCTCAAGCCGCTTGCCCGAGAGGGTCTCGATGCTCCAACGCCCAGGAGCATCACCGGAGATCACGTACGTATTCGCGGGCGACTCGAATCGCACCATCGAGGTGGCCGACGGAAGCGGAACATCCGGGTCGATCGTGATCCAAGGGAGGCAATGCACGGTCCCTGCCGCCCCCTGAAGCGACCACGCGCAGTGAGCGTGAATCTCGGGCTCGATCTCCTCGCCCTTCGCGATCTCCGTGTACCCCTCCAGCACCATCGGCTGCCCATCCGCTTGTCCACCCGGGATCGTCGCCGGGACGCTGTGGTAGCGGTCGAAGAACTCGAACGCGAAGTACTGCCAGGCTGGCTGGAGCACGAGCTGCGCCGGAGCGCCGGGCTTGCCCACCGTGGTGCTGAGCGACTCCAGCTGCTGAAAATGACTGCCATCGAACGTCGCGGCGCCGTCGGCCTTCCAGGTCGCGTGCTCGAGCGTCAGCAGATCCGGGAAGCGGATGAAACGACCCCCCGAAGCCGCGTGCGCAAGAGCATCCTCGCGCGACCCGAGCTGCGGAGCCTCACCGTCGCGGGCCAGCACGTAGTCCCCCACAACGGACTCGAACTCCAGCGTGAACGCCTTGGCTGAGCGTGGGACGCTGAACCGGACGATGCCACCATCCTGCGTCGTTCCGAGGTGTTCGCTGCCGTCCTGCATCACCGCGGTGAACATCCACGAATCGGGAAACGGCACCGGCTTGCCGAGCGGGTCCGCGAACGACAGCGCGACCTCGACGTCGAGCTTCGCCTGGATCGCCGCCAACGCAACGGAGACGATCGATGCCGCGTCTCCGGGCGAGACCAGCTTCTGAACCGAGACCTGCGCGTAGCTCTCGTGCCCAGCCTGAACGCTGTAGGCACCCGCCACCACGTTCACGAACGTGCGCACCCCAAAGGCATCGGTCTTGCCCCGGTCCCCCGCGCCCAGGCGATCGACCCCCTGCAACCCCACCGTGGCCCCGACCACCGGCGCCCCAGTCTCCTCATCCGTGACCCGCACCGCCAACATCAGCGGCCGCACCACCAGCATGTCCCGCGTATACCGGGCCCGCCGACACCACACCCCGTACGCCGGATCCCCCGGCCCCGAGGTCTCCCCCGCCGGCTCCGGCAGAATCCCCAGCGGCGGATCGAAAAACAACACCTCCACCCGGCGATCCGTCGGGTCATCCACGCCATCGGGCGGATCGACGTCGAGCGCCTCGCCATCGTCGGCCAGCGGAAAGCTCTCGCCGCAGCCGTGCACCACCGGCGTGATCGAGGCCGGCAGCGTGCTGCCATCCAGGGACATGTAGTCCTCGATCAACGCTCGCCGCGTGTCCGGACCCAGATCACCGTCGACCGCCAGCCCGCGCGCCTCCTGATACGCCGCCACCGGGTCCCCGGTCGGCACCTGCCCCTGAGCCCACAGCGCCCGCTCCAGCAGGAGCGCATCTTCATCGGCACCCCAGCGCTGCGATGCCGACACTCCATCCTCGTAGAACGCCAGCCACCGATCGACGTCGTCGGTGAGATACGCCGACACCGCCCGCGCGCGGTCCAGCGAGAGCGCCAGGTTGGGCTCGGGCTCGCCGGTGGTGTCGGTGTGTCCCACGATCAGCATCGTGGAGCCGGGGTGCTCGCCGTAGAGCGCGGCCACGTCGCGCAGCAAGCCCAGCGCGTCGGGCAGCACGAACGCCTTGTTGGTGTCGAACACCGTACCCACGATTCGTACTCGGCCCACGCGGGGCTGGATCACCAGCGTGTGCGGCGTCTTGCCCTGCAGCCCCATCTCGGGGAGCGGCTCGGCCGCGCCGCTGACCGTCAGGTGCGGCGTGCCTTCGACCTCGAGCCACGGTGCGTCGCGAGCCTGGGACCACCGCGCACGCAGCACCTCGTGCAGCGTGCTCGCGCTGGCGATCGACGCGGTGCCGAAGCTCGTCGTCGCGTCCTCGACTCGCGCCACGCCCTCGGCGTTGGTATCGACGACGCTCTGCGCCCCCGCGCGGATCCGGATCGGAACCCCGGGCACCGGATCGCCGAGCTCGTCCACCACCCGCAGCTCCAGCCACGTGGTGAGCTCCGGCTGGATCTCCGGATCGTCGGCGCGAGGATCCACCAAGTCGCGAAGGTTGATCTCGGCGGGAGCGTCGAGCGTCGGGGGCTTGCGCTGCGTTCGCACGCCCACCATCGACCCCGCCACGAGCGCGCCACACAGCCACACCCCGATCTCCTCGCGCGATGCCTCCGCATGCCCCAAGGCTTGGCGAAGCGCCTCCAAGTTGCCGGGCTCGTCGAGCACCCGCTCCGTCAGCGCCTGCGCCTTGGCCTCGTCGAGGTCGCGCCAACGATCCCGCCAGCTAACCAGGAACCCGAACCCGTTGCGCGTCCGGAGCTTCTTTGGATCGCCGAGCACCCGCGAGCATCCTCGGAGATCGACGCGTCCGGAGCAAGCCGCGAACGGGCGCAAGGACAGGTTCCCGCGCGGTACACTGCGCGGCCGGTCCTCGAGTGCGAGGCGCTGCGATCCCCGGACGCACCGTGCGACGACACACCTGTCCGCTCGAAATCAGCGGTAACAGACCACCACCGGCCGGTACTGTCCCCAGACCGCAGCGGCCACGTTGACCTGATGTTGTATTGGAACCTCATCCTGCGATGGGAGCTCGGCGTGTTCCAGGGCGCCCTGCTGCTGTTTGCTTCCGTCGTCGGTGGGCTCCTCATCTGGGGTGCGGACCTCCGGTTCACGCAGCCCAAGCCGCGGCCCCATGACGGCACTCGCCCGCCACTGTCGCCCTGGGCGTGGGCGCGCCTGCTCCTGTACGTGGCCGCCGTCACCGTGATGTCCCTGTACGCGTCCGATGGAGGACGGCCAGTCGGTGGACTCATTGTCTTCGACGACGCCGGGCAGCCGCAGCGCGCCACGATCCAGCTGCTCGTTCGATCCGGCGGCAAGATCAAGACCGACCATGTCGTGCTGCGCGCGATGGGACCCGGCGGGTCGACGCGGGGATTGCATCGGGTGGGCTACGGCGCGGCACGCCGCCCCCTCGTGCCCTCGCCAACCTTTTGGGACGGCGAGGCATTGCGTTCAACCGAGACCCTGGCGGTCGTCGCGACTGCCGACGAGGTTCGAACGATGGTGCCGTCCCTTCAAGGGGTTGAGTCCAAGGTGCTGCACAGCTTGGACGGCGGGGATGTGGTCTTCCTTCGCCGGGATGGGGTCGAGGTCCGGGTCGATCCGGCGGAGCTCATCGACACGGCCGCGCTCGGTGCCCCCGGCTGTGCCGTCGATGCGGGCCTGCGCGGGAGCGTTCGGGTCCCTGGGCTGATCCATCCACGTGGCGTACCGTGGCCGAGCTCCGGTGAGGGCTGTCCCAGCGTGCACCCCCCTGGCGTCCAACTTCTGGTCTCGGACGATGCCGCGTTCGGCGAAGTCCATCCTCTCTTGACCCTCCGCGACGGCACGAGCCAACGCTGGCAGAGCGCCCTGTCCAGCGTCACGCGCAGCGAGGACCCCGTGCTCCTGGGTGCAGTCCCGCTGGCCGAGAGCCTCATGATCGTCGCCGCGGACGGGGACGATCTGGTGTTCTCGCGCCTGGGTTGGGACGACGGCGTCGCGATCGACAGCATCCGTTGGTAGGCAGCCCCACTGCGACTGCGCTTGCGTGGCCACCAGCACCCGCGGTCGCCGAGGGTTGACATCGCCGGGACCGGAAGAAAGAGTCACCCCCTACGCGTCGGACGGCGCGCTCAAGGTTGACATGACACTTGAAATCCAAACACGAGCGATGATTCTTGCGACTGCGACTGCGATGGCCTTGGCCGGCTGTGGGGACGACAGCCCCGGGTCCGACGCCGACGGCTCGACCGGGTCCGCCAGCACGGGCACCACCGACGACGACGGCACCACGCCCAGCAGCTCGTCGATGTCCGGCAGCGGATCCACCACGCTCGAGAGCACCAGCAGCAGCACGGGCCCGGACTCGACCACGGGGACCGGCGACACCTCCTCCAGCAGCACCAGCGGCTCGGACGACAGCGGCGACGAAACCTCGACCGGCACCGTGGCCACCGTCACGCTCTCGGGCGTCGTCACCGACTTCGGCTCGCCGACTCCGCTCCCGGCCATCGACGTCTGCGTGTTCGGGCAAGACGGCATCCCCTGCGCCACCACCGATGCCGCGGGGGCCTACACCCTGATGGGCGTGCCCGTGGCCGAGGGAGCGATCGAGTTCAGCGGACCCAGCCGCTTCCCCTCGCTGTTTTGGGGCGAAGGCCCGATGGCGGACGAGATTCTCAACTACAACTTGCTCTCGACCCTGGCCGCGACCGTGCTTGCGATCTCGCTGGACGAGGAAATCGACCCCGAGCTGGGGCACCTCGCGCTCGCGGTTTCCGACGGCGACAGCGCGCTGCTGTCCGGAGTGTCGTTCACCATGACGCCCTCCTCGGGCGCGATCGGCTACCTGACGCAATCCGGCATCGACCCGCTCCTGACCGAGACGACCGAGGTCGGATTTGCCGGCTGGGTCAACGTCGACGTCGGTGAAGTCGAGATCGTCGCCAGCCACCCGACGCTGAACTGCGTGCCCGGCCCCGGCGCGCTCGTCGGCTCCACCCCCGACGCCCTGCGCATCGAGGTCACGGCTGCCTACCTCGGCAGCACGTTCCCGTTCGTCTGCACCTGAAGCTGACGAGCGAAGCCAGTGCCCGCCGCTGCCCTAACCCGGAGGCGGCGTGCACAGGCTGACCGGCGTGATCCACTCGAAGATGTTCACCCACAGCTGCGTGATCTCGGGCAGCGACTCCCACTCTGAGTCGTACTCGATCCACTCGTCGCCCCAGACGAGGATCTTTCCCAACGCTCGCTCCTGAGCCATGCCCGCGACGGCTCCGCCCGGCAGCCGCCCGATGACGTCATTGGCCACCGGATTGTCGGCCACAACCTCGAAGCCCCCCAGGAATGTTACCGAGGTGAGCCCAACGCTGACCGGGTGCAGCTCGAAGTCGGTGACGGGGCCATTGAGAAGCGGCCCTTGGTACGTAAGCCCCATGGGACCCAGGACGGTGTTGGGCCACTGTTGGGCGCTGACGGGGCTGGCGGTATGTCCGGTCATCGACATCAGACCGCCGCCGGCGCTGACCCACGTATCAAACGCGGTGGCCTCGGCTGCGGTGTACTCCCGGGTGAGCTGATCGAGGATCACCACGTCGTAGTCGGCCAGCACGGTCGCGTCGATGAGCGCAGGGTCGATGCGCTCGGCGCTGCTTCCCCGATCGATCAACCACTGTTGAAACTGGGATGACGCGAGGCCGCCTGAGGTTCCGATGATTCCGATCGCGAGGCAGTCGCAGATGCCGTCGCCCCCCGCGTCGATGTCGTCGACAAAGCCGTTGCAGTCGTCGTCGATGCCGTCACAGCTCTGCTCTTCGTCAGACACGGGGACACACGAGGGTCCACCCGTCTCGCCGTTGCCGACGTCGAACGGGGGCACGGCACCCGTGCTGGGGTCGGCGGTCGTGGTGCTGGTGTCGACGGGGGTCGTGGTGGTGGCCACGCTCGTGGAGGTCCCCTCTGAGCCCGAGGTGCTTCCAGTCCCCGCGGCGTCGTCGGTCGTGGACATTGAAGGGCTGGTCCCGCTCTGCGTCCCTTGTCCGGTCATGCTCTGTGGACCGTCCGAGCCGCATGCGATCAACGACAGCCCAAGGAGCGGGAGCAAGGCGTTTCGCATCCGAGCAAGCATAGCCCCGAGCCACCTGCGCCTCCAACCGCCGAAGCGATAGATTCGCGGCCACGACTCAACGGCCACCGTCCTTCGTGGCCGCGATCGGCTCAGCCGCCACGACCTCGAGCCGGCCCCCACATCGGCAACGGTCCGCGGTCCGGGCCTGGGTCCGCTTGGTTCGCGCCGGCGTGGCGTCGATCAACGCCAGCTGCGTTCCCTCGCCGCGCCACCGCACCGACGATCCAGGCGCGAGCGCTCCGTGCAGGGTCAGCCGCCGGGACGGGCCCGCTTCGAGCATGGCCCGCACCCGAGCCTCGAACGTCGGCTTGGACAGCTGCACCGCGACCGCTCCGTCCGATGCGGGTTCTCGCAGCCGAAGCTCGACCGTGTCATCGCCCACCGCTCGCACCGACGTGGGCCCCAGCGGTGGCCGGGTGACGTAGGCCGCGAGGCTCTCGGTCGCGCGGCGATCATGGGCCGCGACGCGATCGCCAACAAACACCTCGGCACCGCGGGCGTTGGCGACGACGCCCCGCACCCGCCGCGGCGGCCCCTCACCCGCCACGCGAATCCCCGTCGTTGCGCGCGGCGTGGTTGCGGGTTCTGGGACAGCCTTTCGTGCCTCACCGCCCACGGCCCGCGCCAGCTCGCGCAGCGCTGAAGGATCGAAGGGTTGGGCCAGCGGGACGAATGAGGCGACCCCGTGCGCCGCAGGCACGAACACGCCATCGGTGGCGATCACGTGCACGTGCGCCCGCGGCTGCAGGTCGGCGCCGACCGTATGTAAGACCGCGAGGGCCCCAGCCTTGCCACGCCCGTGCCCGAGTTGCCGACGCGCGCGGTCTTCGATCGCCGAGATCACATGCCCCGCCACCGCCCGCCGAAACGCCTGTGCCGCGACCGGGTCGGCTGGCAGTACGCGCGCCCATTGGGGAGGCGGCACGAGCACCCAGTGACGCACGGGAACCCGCGGCAGTCGGCCCGATGCTGCTCGAACGCGCATCGGTCCCCACGGACACTGTGCGCACGGCCGCGAGCACGACAGCGTGCGGGCCTCGATCTCCCCGCACGCCCGACAACGAAGCCACAACCGCGCCGCACACGGTTCCCAGTGCGCAGAGGGGACCCCGGAAAACAGGCGCAGCTGAGGATCCTGCTCGGACATCGCGGAGGAGGTCGACCACGAACAGCCCGCGTTGCACGAGCGCGGTCCACCCCCGGAGCATCACCACAAGCGCCAGCTCAACAGGGGGCGCTGCCCGGCGCCAGCATCTCGAACAGCTTGTGGGGGTCCTTGATCTGCTCGCGGTCGGTGTACGCCGCTGCCCTCGCCCGCAGCGCATCGGCCTCCGATCCGCCGACGACCCGCGCCAGGCGAAGCTGCGTGAGCGCGGCGTACATCTGCATGCCACCCGCGTCGAACCTCGCCTGGGCCTCGCGGAGGCTCGCCAGGGCGCCGTCGTGGTGCTCGCCCCACGCGAGCACCGACGCAACGCCCAGATGGCCGAAGCCTTCGGCGTGCCGAAGGCCCAACTTCGTCAGCTTGCGGGCGGCTTGCTCGGCGACCGCGAGGAACGGTCTGGCGTCCTTGCTGCGCGGCGCCATTGCGAGCGCGTTCTGGGTGAGCGTCCACAGATGCGCTCCTTTGGGGAACGGCGCCCGCAACATGTCGAAGGATTCGATCTCCGAGCGGCGCTCACATTGCAGCGCCCAGGCGTCGTCGATCTTGCCTTCGTAGCGCAGCAGCGCGCTCCGGGTGTCCACGAAGTTGAGGATGTGCGCCTGGAATCCGACCGGGAGTTCGTCGCGATACAGGTCGAGCAGCTCGCGTGCTTCCTCGACCCGGCCGTCGGCGAGGTAGATGAAGTGACCGAGCATCCCGCGGGCATACCCTTGGCTGTAGGGGTGAGCACGGCGAGTCGACTCTCGCAGCAGCGTCTGGGCTCGGGGAGCAAGCGCCCGGATGTTCCCCATCAGCTGCTCGCACAGCGCCGCATGGATCTCGCAGTACCCGATCTCCTGCGCTGCCCCGGTGCAACGCTCGCGGAACGTCGCGACCGCTTCGTCCAAGTACGTCCGGCTCTGCGCCCAGTCGCCAAACATCAGGTGCACGTGCCCACGTGCCTGCGACGCCATCCCGCGTGCGTACTCGCTGTGGGTGGTTTCCGCCAAGGTGTCGGCTTGGTCCACAAGCTCGAAACAACGAGACCGACCCGGCTCGCCCTTGAGGGACGCCAGCAGGTGCGCCTCGAACCCCAGCGCCCTGGAGATGCGAACGCCGTCACCCGACTTCAGCGCCAGGCGCAGGTGCCGAGCGTGAAAGTCGGCCGCGACCAGCCCGTCGGTGTAGACGAGCCCCCGCGCTGCCGTCCAGCACGCGTCGAGCTTGCCGGAGGTCACCGGGTCGAGTTCCGCAGACGGTTTGCGGCTGGCCTCCAACCCACGCAAGCCCAGCGCTGCCCGGTTGGCCAGCAACGACGCGAGCGCGCGCCCGCGGGTCTTGGGCAAACGCATCGAGAAGGACGCGAGGACCCGGCGGAGCACCTCCCGGCCCTCGGTGGAGTGGCCGCTGGTGAGGAGAAGCTCGGCGGCGGTCTGCAGCAGCGCAGGGCGGGCCTGTGCAGACACCACCTGCGCAGCCTCCAGCAACACCTTTGCAGATTCGTACTGACGACCTGCGCTGGCCAAAGCGCGTCCCTGTCGCTGTTGAAGCTCGGCGCGCTCCTCGGCTGGAACCCCGAGCGTCAGGGCGACTTCATAGAGTTCGGCGGCCCGGTCAAAGGCGAGCGCTTCCGCGGCCTCGTCGGCGGCGCGGATCGTGTGATGGGCCGCGAGCTCGGTCTCTCCCGCCTCGCGAAAGTGATGGCTGAGATCCGCCGCATCGCAGTCGTCTGTGGCAGCGAGGGCGTGGCCGACTGCCAAGTGCAGGCTGGCGCGCTCATCGGCATCCAGCCCGCGAAGCACCGCCTCCCGAATACGGTCGTGATAGATCTCGATGGCGTCATCGTCGGAGCGACCGTTGGTCCTCACCAACGACTCCCCGCGAAGCTCCGCGAGCACGGCGAGGCTCGAAGACGTCAGACCGCCGTCGGTCGCGACGTGCATGGCGACGCCAAGGGGGAGCAGTCCGCCGGAAACGGCGATGACCGCCAGCAAACGGCGCGCGGTCGCGGAGAGCATGCTCAGCCGGGCCCGAATCACATCATCAAGGCTGACCTCGGTGGACGAATCGTGCTCGCCGATGACCTCCCGGCGCATCGCGTGACGAACCAGCTGCGCCACGAAGAACGGCGACCCCTCCGACTCCCGGGCGACGGTCTCGGCCAGGGTCTGGACCGGGCCGTGCCCGTCTCCGAGCAATCGGAGCGCCAGCCCGGTCGCATCCTCGAGATTCATCGGACCCACCCGCAGGGCCCGGAGATCGAGGGCAGGCTCCGCCGCGTGCAGGTCGGCGATGAACCGCCCCAGGATCGACACCTGCTCGGGTGCGCCTTCACGGAAGCTACACACCAACAACATCGGCGGCGCATCGGTGTCGCGAAGCAGCGTCTCAAGGACGACCAACGAGTCCAGGTCAGACCACTGAAGGTCATCGACATGCAGGATCAGCGGGCGCTCGTCAGCGAGCCGGCCGAACAGCTCTCGAAGCGCTCCGATGCCGCGCCGGCGCGCCTCGTGGGGCATCACGTCGACGGTGCGGTACAGGGGCGCGAGCGCGATTGCAGGAACGCTGAGCAGCACGGGAAACAGACGCGCGATCGCTCCGACGTGGCGCGGAAGCACGGCCTTCACCTCAGCCGCGGTCTCCATCGCCCGCAGCACGCCTGTGAGCCTGTCGATGACGGAGTCGAGCGCCTTGTACGGGATCGACTCGCGCTCGGAGCACTTCCCGTCCAGGACGACCGCGCCCTCCCGGGCCGACCGTCGGAGAAACCGCTGCACCAACGCGCTCTTCCCGATCCCCGAGACGCCCTCCACCAGCACGACGACCGGACGTCCCGCCCGGGTGGCTTCATACGCGACCTGGAGCTTGGAAAACTCGTCGTCTCGGCCCAGGAAGAGCTCTCCGGAGCCGTCTTCGGCGACGGTCGCCGCGTCGGACCCCAGCCGCTTGAGGATGGTGGGACCCTCGGGTCGCGCTGCCGGGTCTCGCAAGAGCAAGTCCATACACAGCGCGTCCAGGTCCTCGGGGACCCGTGGGTTGAGGGTCCTCGGCCTGGGTGGGACCGCGTCCTTTTTGGCCGCGAGCAGCGCGAGCAACCCCATACCGGCGTAGGGCGGCTGACCGGTGAGTGCTTGGAACAGCATCTCGCCGACCGTGTACCAGTCGCTTGAGCGCCCGATGCGGTCGCCGGCGGCTTGCTCCGGAGACATGAACAGCGGAGTCCCCAGCACCACGCCGTCGGCCGTCATCCCCACGCCCTCGCCGGCATCGATGTCCCGCACAAGACCGAAGTCCAAGATGACCACCCGACCTCCGCGCTCGACCATCACGTTGGAAGGCTTGAGGTCCCGGTGCAGGAAGCCGGCCTCGTGAATGGCCTGGACGCCCTCCGCGAGCTGGCGCATCGCATCGCGGACCTGGCCGAAGTCTCGCGCCGGATCGTGGGTCGTGCGTGCGCCGTCGCGCGGTGGACCGCACAAGTGCTCGACGAAGCTCTCGCCGCGGATGAGCTCCATCGAGAAGAACAGGCGGTTGCCTTCAAACGTGAGCTCGAGGAGCTGGATCACGTTGCGATGACGAACCTCGGCAAGCGCGCGAAACTCCCGCTTGAATCGGACCAGAGCGTCGGGGCTCATGCCCAGCACGGCCTTGACCGCCACCGCGGGATCCCCCGCCTCGGGCGGCGCAGCCTCGAACACCTCGCCGACCGCCCCGCGCCCGAGTCGACCCACGATCGTGAATCGCCCCAGCCGCTGGGGGATCGCCTGCGCGTCCCGCTCCGCACCGGTCCCCCGGCCGTGCAGCAGGTTGGTCTCGGTCCGCGTCATGGTGACCCGGTCGTTGCCTCGCGGCATGCGTTTCTCGCCACCCAACCTTGCCCCCCGCAAGGTTCGCCCGTTTCCCCACCCCGAGCAAGCCTCCGAGCCGTTCTGGCTCCGCAGGACCGCCGCGTCACTCGCCGAGGGCGGCCAGGTAGGCCGCGACATCATGGCTGGTCGGCTCCAGGGTCCTCTTCCCCGCGAGTGCATGGCGGAGGTTTGAGATCGCCGAGTAGACCGACTTGCGGACCCGGTTGATCCCGCCAAGCGGCCGATGCTCGGCCCGGGTGTGCCACGGGTTGAACGACATCAACTCGCACATCTTCCGCCGGCCATCCGTATCGAACGACTGCTTCGGAATGTCGAGCGTCGCGACGGTGCGGTACGGCGACACATCGCTCGACCACCGGATCGTCGGATCCTCGATCGGCATTTGATTGGGATCGAGCTGGCGTTGAACCTGCAGCTCGAAGCAGGCCCCACCCGCAGCCATATCCGCGACCAGCTGAGTCCGCAGATAGTTTTTCCCAAGCTTGCGATGCCGGCGCAGATCGGGCTCACAGGGCTTGGCGCCGTACTTCACCGCCATCCCCTCTCCGAAAAGGTACGGCGTCATGGAGAAGTACTCCGGCTGTCGCGGCGACACCACGCGTTGCATCGCGAGTTTTTCTGCGGAGCTCAACTCAAGACGGTAGCGCTCGCCCTCATGAAAGAAGAACTGAAGAGGGTGACCGATGGTGCTGTCGCGCGTGAACTCCACATAGTCCGCCGCGTTCTTCACCACGAAGTCGGGGTAGTTGATCAAGATGATGTCTTGCGACGTCCCGTCCTCGCCGCCGGGAAGCGCCTTGGTCCCCGGTACGTTCATCATCTTGATGGCCATGCCACGCCCGTCGGGGATGCGGTCGCGCTGGACCTTGTCCGAGGCGTTCGAGAACCGAATCCAGGCATCGAAGCTGGCCGGCTGCGCGAAGACCCCGACCGCGAGCTCGGGAGGAAGATCGGCCGCAATGGTCACGGTCCCCGTGAGGCAGCCGTGCGCTTTGACATGTGCATCCCGGTCCGGCGCCCCGGTTGCTTCATACCGCCGCTGCACGAAGTCGAGCAGCAGCGCCTCGCTCGCTGCGATGTCTTCGTCTTCTCCGGGCGGCACCCACTCCTGCCCCGACTTCAAGGTCTCGGGCCAGGGCTCGGGTTCGTCGGGGTTGGGCTCTGTCTTGCACGCGCTCAGGCCCAGCGCGAGGACGAGGCAAACGCGGGGCCCAATCATGACGCCCCAGCTGCGAGCTGCCCGAGGGCGGGGAGGCTCGGTACGAAGAAGTACGCACCGCCCCGAGTCTCCACAAAGCGGGGCAGATCCCAGCAGAACGCGGTCTTGGACGCGCCGGGAATGAGCAGCTTCCCGCGGCCATCGTGGCTGCCCACGAGCGGATCCTTGTCGGCCTCGATCGAGAGCTGACGAGACGAAATCGAGGCGTTCATCCAGTTGCGCTGAACGTACTCAAACTGTTGTTCGAGGTCGGTATTGATCACGCCAAACATCACCCCGCGGTCGACCGCGTCCGTGGTGCCCTCGGGGAGCCACGGACCGTACGGGAGCGCCCTGCGGATGATTCGATGGCTGCGGACCTGGAGCTCGGTCGGGCCCGCGGCGTCGTCCCGCGGGTTTGCCCGGCGGATGTGTGCACCAAAGGGACAAGCGTGCCCGTGTGCGTCGCCCTGGTAGCGGAAGTCGTTGTTGCGGCTGGGATCGGTCGCAAGCCCGGGGTCGTCTGCGTGCTTGGCGAGGACGATGGGCGCACCACTGCGCCAACGCCCCACCATCTTGGCCGCGAGCAGTTCTTCGGACAGCCCGCTCACGCGAGCGTTGTCGGTGAGGTAGGTGCGGAACGCCGCGACGTTCTCGGCCAGCTTTCGAAGCACGAAATAGCTGCCGTTCTTCTGGAACGCATGGACGAGGCGCGGACGGCTTCCGCGTTCGAGCGGATAGCCAAGCACGAACTCGCCGGCCTGCACCGCACCCCAGCGGCCGCCCTTCTCGGGCACGCCTTCCCCATTCCAGGGTCGCAGCCCGCTCCCCTCCACAAACGGCTGCCCAATTCCATCGACGTAGCCAAAGTGCTCGGTGCCGGCGGGTTTGTCCGGAAGGTGTGCAGCATCGTCTCGCCCCAACACAACGAGCGCGTCTGCGAGCGAGCGCTCAAGCTGTCCGACGCCCGCTTCGATGCCCGCGGAGTCGGCTGCCGCCACCGAGACCAAGATGTCGAGTTCGTCGTTGCCCAGGCCCCCTGTCCAACCCGCCGGGTCGCTGGGTCCGTCATCGCCGAGCCGGTCGGCACGGGCACGCATGCCTTCGCAAAACGGCGTGGGCCACGTGACCCCGGCCGGCGACTCGAGCTTGCGCAGCCCGCCATGGGTGAAGGCGAGCGCGAGCACAAAGGGAGCCTGTGCTTCATCGAACGCCGCACAGCTGGTGACCCAGGGAAGAATGCTCTGCAACCACGCCCGCGCACCGGCCAAGTCCGCGACACGCAGATAGGTGTAGCGCTGGTAAGGGTGAGCCTCGAGCACGCGATAGCCACGAAGCACGATGCTCTGAACGTTGCGCAGCGCGATGGAGGTGGTCATGGTCACGCCAGCAGCATCTGGTTGCGGTGTACGAATCGTTCGAGATGCTTCACGAGGCGCGGCCCGCCCGACGGGGCCTCCCTCGTGAACCAGAGCAGCTTCTCACCCAGCGCGAGAGACTTCTGAATCTCCTTCACCGTTTGGTTCGAGTACGACATGTAGAAGTAGTCTCGCGGCAGCCGGCGCTCGCCCAGGAACTTGGCCAGCGCCGGAGCATCGGCGGCACCGCCCGGGGGATACCCGATGGCACCGCCCCACACCAGGTCGAGTTTTTTGGGGATGTGCACCGCAAAGTCGCTCACGTACTGCTCCCACTCACCGTCATAGACGGACTCGAACAAGATCTTCGTCCGCGAGATCCTGGCGAAGCGAGCGTAGTGGACCGTAGGGATCTGCCGCAGCGGGTGAATGCCGAGGTGGTGCAGAAACCACTCTCCGTCCTTGAGCGTCCTGTCGAGACGTTGGACCCAATCGTCGCGAATCTCGAACACCATCGAGAACGGGTTCTGCCGATCGGGCGCGGTCAGAGCCGCCGCCGAGAGCTGATCCACGGCCCCCTCCGCATGGGTATCGACGCGGACCTGGTGGGTGTGCAGAAACGCCGAGTACGACGCCCCCGCCGACGCGGGGTCGCGCTGAACGGACTTGACGAGGTCGAGGAACGCCAGCCGCAGCACGCTCGCTTCTCGCACCGCCGGCTCGCTCGCCCGGTCGAAGGCGGAGTAGAGCATCAGCGTCTTGGTCTCGTGGGCTCGCAGCAACCGACGCATCGCGTGGACATCCGCGGCGCCCCCGGCCGGGTATCCCTGGGTGTGGACCAACACGGAATCGAGGCGGGTTGCGTTCTCCGCCATGAGGTTGAGCAACGCGTTGAGGTCCTCGTCAAACACCGCCGAGAGCAGCAGGGTGTTCTCGTGCAGGGGTAGCATCCGCAGGTATTGCACTTCGCCCACGGGGTGCTCGAACACGTGCTTCTCGAGCTGAGCGTGCAGCGCTTCGCTGTGCCCGGGGCGGATCGGCAGCAGGACAGCCATCGTCTCCGGCACGACCTTCTCGCCGATATCCTCGGGGATGGCCGGGGGGCGTGGTTTGCAAGCCAACAACGCAGACGACGCGGCACCCAGACACAGCGCGCGTCGCCTCATGCGGAGGCGGTCGAAGGTTCCCACCAACACGTAGGGTATCACCCTGCGGCGCGGTCGGGCGCTCCGTGAAACGCAGACTCCGCTTTGCGTTCTTGCGGTCGACCGCGAGACACTCAACATCTCCGCACCGGGTGCGCGAACCGAGTCCATCCATGTCCTCGCCCATCCCCGTCACCGTCATCACCGGATTTCTCGGCGCCGGCAAGTCGACGCTGCTTGAGCGATGGCTGCACGAGTTCCCCCCCGAGCGCACCGTCGTCTTGATCAACGAACAAGCGCGAATCGGAATCGATGCTGAGCTGCTCGCGCAGCGGGTGTCGCGGATCCGCGAGATCACCGGCGGCTGCATCTGCTGCCAGGCCCAAGCGGAGCTCGACGCCGCGCTGGCCGAGTTTGCCGCCTCGACACCGCGGACCAGTCGGATTCTTATCGAGACCTCGGGCGCGGCCTCCCCCTCCGGAGTCATCCGAGCCTTGACCTTGGGCTCCGCCCGCGAATCCCTTCGACTCGACGGCGTGGTGACGGTGCTCGACGCGTCGGCGGCCGACAAGGCGCTGGCGTTCGATCTGACGACCGAGCAGCTCGGCTTTGCCGACGTCGTGGTGCTCTCGCACGTCGATGCGTGTGACGACGCGGAGCTACCGGCCCTCGAAGAGAAGCTCGGTCGCTATGCTCCGGGGGCCGCGTTTGCGCGAGCCTGCTACGGCAAGCTCGAAGGCGAAGAGCACGGCACGCTGCTCGAGCTGCTCCGCGCGCGGTCCGGAGTCCTGCGCGCCGTCCCCTCGCAGACTGGCGACGCTCGCCGACACGGCATCGACTCCGTGTCCCTACAGCACGACGGTGCGCTCGACGGCGACCGCTTTTCAGCCTGGGTCGAAGACGCGCTGGGTTCGTTGCAAGCGAGGATCCTCCGTCTCAAAGGCATCCTTGCGGTCGAAGGGACCCAGGCGCGGGTCATCGTTCAGGGCGTGGGCGAGGCGGTCGAAGTCACCCTCGGGCCACCGTGGGCAGACGGTGTCCGAACCAGCCGCCTGGTGATCCTCGGGCTGGAACTCGACGAAGAGACGCTTCGCGCTGGGTTCGACGCCTGCGCGATTGCCAAGACATGAGCATCCTTATCGGTCTCCGAGCCCACGTGACGCGTCTGCGTCGTCCTCGACGTCTGTGGCCTCGGACTCCGGCGGCGTCTGCAGCAGCCTTGAGCGCGTGCCGGGCAACGTGCCCTGCTCGCGCTTCACCGCGAAGGCCTTGCCATCGAACGTGATCGTGATGCGCGTGTACTCGAGCGTCCGGATCATCGCCTCCCCGGTCTGTCGCACCACGAGCTCGGGCAACCCACTCGGGGGTGCCTGCAGCGCGAACAGTCCCGTGTCGCCTGCGACGAGCGGATCGCCCAGATGGGCCCCGTTGCTCGGGTCGGCGTGGGCGAGGATGAGGTCCGCCTCCAAGTCCTCCCACACCAGCAGGGTCCAGGTGGACGGACCGTCGAACAGCTGAAGGCGCCGCAACTCCCGGGCGACGCTCTGCTCGGGGATGTCGGCTGAGCCCCCCGCCTGGTCGAGAAGGCCCGCCAGGTACGCGACGGCGTGCAGCCTGGCGTAACGCCGGGGATCGTCGGCACCGGGGCGTCCCTCTCCCGCCGCAATCTTGCGGAGGGTCCGCAAGGCCTCATCGGTGCGACCCGCGCCAGCAGCCGCGCGGGCGAGCCGGATGCCCGCGGCGGGGTCGTCGGCCTGAAGCTCGACAAGGTCTTCGTATTGTCGATAGGCGCCGTCGTACCAGCCATGTCGCAAGAAGATGTCTCCGAGCAGCTTCCGGCTCGTCGCGCTCTGCGGATCGAACTCGACGATCTCGGAGAAGAGCCGCTGGGCTTCGTCGGTTTGCCCATGGGCCACCATCACCTCGCCAAGCGATTGCGCGAGCGCGGGGGTCATCAACCCTTGCTCTCGCAAGCGACGCCCGCGCCCGACCGCTTCCTCAAGTCGACCGCCAGCGACCAGCAGCTCGAGCAACCGCAGCTCTCCGGCGGGATCTCCCGGTGCCCGCGCAAGCGCCCCGCGAATCACCTCGAGCTTGTCGTCGAGCTCGAACTCCAGCATCACACGGCGGTCCACGTCGCTCCAGTCGACGAGGCTGCCAAACATGGCGCCGTCCACAGAGGCGATCAGCGAAGGGTCGACCAGGCGACGCAGCAGCGCACGCGCCACGTACCGCACGGCGTCGGATTCGCCGTAGAAGTGGCTGAGCAGCAGCTCGATGTCGGTCTCGCTGGCGGCTTTGGCCTGAAGCAATCGCAAGAAGGTGCGCTGGTCCTTCCAGCCGCGAATCTCACAGCTTCCCGCGGCCGCTTCGTAGCTCTCCAACGCCTGCGTCATGGTCACCGCGCTCTCCAGGCGTTTCTCCCAGAGGATGCGTCGGTGCGCGAGGCCGCGGGCGGATGCGTCGCTGCATGGGAGCTTTCTGCCTCGTTCGATCGACGAGACCATGCGGCGACGCTCCGCATCTCGGGTTTGTGCGAGCTGCTTGAGCCGCGCGCGCTCGTCCCCGCTATCCTTGTCAAGCTCCGACTCCGCTCCCTTCGCACCCCCACCCGGGAGATCCAGGCCCGAGAGCGCATCATCGCCGGACCCCAAGGTGGGCGTCTGGCTGGGTCCAGCACTCCCTGCCTCCCGCGCGGACTGGGCAGCAGCCCGGACACCATCTTCGGAGGGCGCTGCGGCTGCTTCCTCGGCGACGGAAGAACCGTCCGCCGAGGACGGCGCGGTCTCCGAGAGCTGCGGAGCATCAGCGAGGACATCCACCGCAGAGGTCGGCCGGCTCGCGACGCTGCTGCGCTCCACCTCGGACTTGGAGTCCTCCACGACCTGCGCGGCGGGAGCAGCCTCTTCGTTGCTCGAGCTCGAATCGCAACCGAACGGCGCGCTCCAGATGCCCACCAGAACCCGCTCGGCAAGACTCGCGTCATCCTCAAGCCGCCGCTTGGGCGGCACACGGTCCACCAGATTCGCGGTCAGGCGCACGCCGCCGATCCGACGCTGCCGACGCTCGATGCCCGCACTGGCGTAGGCCTGCTCGCTCTCCAAAGCCAAGATCGAGGTGTAGGGGCTCATCAGCCCATACTCCAGACCCAAGGAGAGCACCTTGCCGCGGACCGCCTCCGGTCCCCGGCTGTCCCCCAGCAATCGTTCGATATAGGCGGCAGCCCACAGCCGCGGAACCACCTGCCCGAGCACGCCCCGGGTGCGTTCAAGCGCGTGTCTCTTCTCGAACGCCTCGCCACCCAACCGGCCACGAACGGTCACCTCTTTGGGAAGCTCGTGGTGCGTGCGCGCGAGGATCACCAGCTCCTGGCCGCGCGAGAGTTTTCCCGTGGTGCTGATGAACACATCATCGAGCCCCTCGCCGAGATCGAGCTCCAGGTCGGTGATCGTCGGGGTCTTGAGCGCGCCCGAGAGCTCGAGGGCGCGAACGATGGCTTGCTCGGGTGACTGCACCCGAAGATGGGACCCGCCTCCGATGCGTGCGAGCGCGTGAAGCAGGGCCTCGTCGACCTCCTGGCCCACCCCCACGGTGAACAATCGCGCGCGGGATCCGGTCATGCTGCGGCGTAGTCGCTCGGCCAGCGCATCTCCGGCTCGCTCCCCGCTGGTGGCCATCCCGTCGCCGATGTAGACGACCGCCGGCTGCTGCAGCCCGTGCACGCGCCCCAACGCTTCCTCGAAGATCGCCCCCAGGTCGGTCGCGCCCCCGGTCCCATGCTCGGCGAGGCGTTCGAGCGCCGCGGACACCGTGTCAGGACCAGCCTTGGCGAGTCCGGTCTCGGGATACAGAACCTCGGCCCGCACATCCGCACTCACCACGGCGAACTCGTCGCCCGCGCTCAGGCTGCGCAAGAACGCTTCGGCGACGGCCAGCCTGGTTTGATACTCCGCCGGGTCACCCGCGGCCGAGGTGTCGACGACGACCACGACTTGGCCCTGGGGCGTCGCGATCTCGTCAAAGTCGATGTCTGGGCTGTAGCGAACCATGACGTACCCAGCCTGGTCGCCCCCGGGATCGAGCATCGACAACCGAAGCGGCGGACGCTCGGTGTCCGGACGCTGGCTGAGCTCGAGCTGAAAGTCGGCGCGGGGCGTATACCCGCTGCGCCGCATCGTCACCTTCTTGCCATCCTCTTCGATGCGAGCCTCGGCGAGCGTCGCGATGTCGTAGTCCTTCGCCAGCTCGCCCAGATCCACCGTGAGCGCGAAGTCTTCGATACTCGCGGTCTGCTTCTTCCCCGGACCCGCCAAGGGATAGCTGTAGCGGAGTTTTCCGTCGGACTCGGTCAGGAGCTGCTGATAACGCGCCACAACACGGCGGCTCCCCAGCGCCGGCACGGGAAAGATACGAGCCCGCACCGTGTGCTCATCGATCCACTCCAGCAGGGCCGGGTCGTTGGCCTTCGCAATCGTCTCTTCGTAGGTGCGCGCCGCCTTCTTGCGCTCGACGACCTCGCCCTCGATGAGCTGTCCGTCGGTCTCCAGCGCAAAGCTGACCAGCTGGCTGCCTTCGGGAATGGTGAACCAGTAGTAGCCCTCGACATCGCGGCTCGAAGGGTTGAAGAAGACCTGCTCCACCTTGGTCTCCGCCAACTCGTCGCGCATCACCACGCTGACCGACTGTCGCTGGATCTGCAGCGGCAACGCTTCGGCCCCCGGGGCTGCGGAGCGGTCGACCGCGTACAAGCTGCCCGAGCCGGCCGACCCGCCCGCATCGAGGCCGCTGCCGTCGCCCATGCCCCCGGTCCAGTCATCCCAGAACGCGACCGCTTCCACCTGAGGCGACGCGCCTTCGACCAGCGTCACGCGCTCACCCGCCGCGGCCTCGATTCGACCGCTCGCGTTGCTGACGATCGCCAATCCATCGGCCACGTAGACACTCACTTCGCCGCCCCGAAACGCCAAGCTCGCGCCGCCATCCGAGAGCGCCACGGCGGCATCGCCCACCTGGTGAGAGACGGGCGCTTGGCCCCGCTCCAGACCCGGCGCATCCAGCCATGCGCGCCCCGAAACCAGGACCAACCCCTCTCGCAGCTCCACGGTGGTGCCCTCGTCGAGATAGACGCGGGCGCCATCGCTGAGACGAATCAACGCGCGAGCCCCATCCGCGGTCCGCAGACGGGCGCCCTCGGGGAGCGGCGTGCCCGACAGCAGCCGGCGAGACTCACCTTCGGTCTCAAGCAGCACTTCTCCCGCGGCCAACTCCAGACTGGCGGCAAGCTGCCGCGTCGCGGCCGGAGGTGGGGTCTGCCAGGGCTTGGTGACCGACAGGGCGACACCTCCACCCACGAGCGCGACGGAGACGATGCCAAGGAGGAGCTTCTTACGAACGGTGGGGCGGGTCATGTCGTGCAGTCCGGGGTGGCGGCGAGGTCTCAACGCGCTGCGCCGCCCGTGGGTCTGTCATCAAGCGGTCATCGAACCGCAGTTGATCTTCACGCCTCCACCGACGCACGCCCAGCTCAGCCGGAAGGGACACCACCACCGACAGTGAACAGCGCAAACCCGGTCATATCCGAGTACGTATAGGGCCCCACCAGGCCGGTGACGGTGTCGTAGGTCCCGGTTGCCGGATCGATCTTGTAGGCCGAGCTCGACATGTCGACGGCCCAGATGGAGCCGTCAAAGTCGACCGACACGCCGTGCACGTACTGCGGGAGCGGATAGCTGTGCACCACCGCGAGCGTGTCGACATCAATGCCAACAAGGGGGTTGTTGGCCAGCCACAGGATGCCGTTGGCGTCCTCCATGCAACCGCCGCCTCCGCCCACAACTGCGCTGGCCCACGTCTCGGTGACCGGGTCGAAGCGTCCGACCTGGCTCGAACACGTGAACACATAGCCGCTTTGGCCCACGGTCATTCCGTAGCCGCCAAAGGTGGCCGGCCAGAGATCGTAGTCGGAGAGGTCGTTGAAGTTGACGCGGATGAGCTGGCCACCGCCAAGCTGACTCGCCCACAGGTTGCCCTCCGCATCGACCGCGCCGCCGTAGAAGCCGTAGAAGTTGGGGGGAACCTCCGGGACCAGGACCGAGTCCTCGACGATTCCGGTTTCGCCGTCGACAAGGATCACCTCGATCACGTCGCCGACAACCCCGGTCGACCAGATCTTTTCGTTCTCGTACCTGCACGTCGCCGGGTTCCACTCCCCCGAGGTCCAGGCCACCGGACGCTGCGACGTATAGGCGAAGGGGGTGTGCCACGCTCGGCACTCTTCCTCTTCGAAGGACAAGACGTTGTCGACGCCGCTGGAGGTCTCGATCGTGCCGTTGCCGTTGGCATCGATGCAGTCTTCGGCGTTCGCGTAGAACTTGGTCAGCCCGCCGGAGCGGTTGGCAACCGCGACGTCGCCGTTGAGGTTCACCGACGTTCGCGACGGGCTGCCCAACAGATCGGGCCGGGTGTAGTACCGCCCCTCTTCGACAAGCGTTTGCGTGTTGATCTTCGAGACCGTGTTCTGGCTGCTGTTGGCGATCCAGATGTACGAGTACAGAAGCTCGCCCTTGCCACCCCCGCCCCCGGTGCAGGTTTCGCCCGCAGGCACGTCGGGAAACGAGCCGACATCGAAGTTGATCGGCTGGGGCCCGCTGTCATTGCCCGAGTCCCCCTCCGCGCTCGACGCTGCGCCCCCCGAAGGGCCCGGGTCCGTCGAAGTCGTGCCGCCCCCGCCCCCGTCGCCCTCGCCGGTCACGCTGCCTGCGACGCCGTCGGTCGCACCGGCACTCGCGCTGATCCCTTCACCGCCGTCCTCCGCGCTCTCGCTGCCAGGCGCTGTGCTGCCACACGCGGTCAGGGCGCTGAGCGCTGCGCTGAACAGCATTCGGTTGGTTGTCGTATTGTTCACGGGCATCCTCTCTTCGGTCGACGCAGCACGATTTCAACCGCCCAGTCGCGTTTGGGCGTCGATCGAAGCGTATGCGCGAACCCTAGACTAACAGACTCAGGCTTGCGACGACCAAAATCCGCGACGCCCGTTGCGGCACCTGGCTGCCCGAGCGACGCGATCGGAGGGTTCGTTTTCGAGCGCTGAGGTCATCGCGCCGGCGGGAAGGAGACCGGCTCGCGATGCGGAGTCCAGCGCGCAAACTTGTGCATGCACCGCGTAAACAGCTCGCCAGAGCACCACTGCTGCAGCCACCGCCGCGTGTTGGGGAACGCAGCCGTCTGCCAGTACGCCTTGTCGACCCCGGCGAACTGCCTTACGAACGGAAAGATCGCGACGTCGGCCAAACGCGGCTGGGCTCCGGTGAGGTACGGCTGCGCTTGGAGGCTTCGCTCAAGCAGATCGATGAAGGCCGCCGCCTGATCTCGCTCCCGTTGGGCATCGACGTCATCGTACCGCGCCGCGTATTTGAAGCGATCGAGATGCTGCTTAAACGGGCCGTCGTTCTCCCGCAGCAGCGCTCGCGTCTGCTCCTGCGGACCGGCCAACCACGCCAGCGGATCCGCCTGCGCCAGGGCCCACGCCATGACCTCCAGGCTTTCGTCCAGGACACGATCCGGCAGGACAAGCACCGGGACCGTCCCCTTCGCCGACGCCTCGAGCAGCTCGGGCGGCTTCTCACGCAGCAGGACCTCTCGCAGTTCGCACCGGACATCTGCCGCCGCAATCGCCATCCGAGCCCGAATGGCGTAGGGGCAGCGTCGGAAGCTGTACAGGATGGGAGCCATGCCAAGTGGGGTTGCGCCTTCGGACCCCGAGAGTCAAGAGGACGCGACGGCGCGACCCCCGAAGCACGGTGCGCTCGAGCGTCTTGCGATGGGCTTTGCCGCGAACGCGACCTGGCGCGGCCGCGGAGCTCTGTGCCAAGCTCCGCGGCCATGAGGGTCATTGCTCGTTTCGCGGTGCTTGGTGTTCTCGGCCTCATCGCCACCCCTGCCTGGGCTGGTTGACCGGGCTGAACGAACCCCAACCTCCCGGGCGGAGGTGCCACGCTCAATCAAAAACCCCTCGACACCGGCCGGCTCCGCCTCGGCGCGGTGATGCTGGGCTCGTGGGCGCGCTCGACCCACGAAGGCCGCAGCGGCGACGGCCTCCCGAACTCGGAGCACCGCGTCGACGCAGGCTGGGCGCAATGGAACCTCTCCGCCCAGCTCGGCATCGCGGAGCGCTTCGCGTTCGACGTGATGGTGCCGCTTCGACTCACCACGCTGAGCGTCGCCTCGACTGGCCCCGGCGGCCGCGCGCTGGATGTCAACGACACCATCCACCGCGACCAGACCGTCTTCTCGGCCGGCGACATGCTGTTCTCGACCCGTTGGGGGCTCGTCCGCGACGAGGACGTTCGTGGATGGACGCTCGACCTCAACTTGGGCGCCACCCTCCCCACCGGTCGTGTCCGCCCCGACCCCTTCGATCCCGAAAACGAGCAGGGCGTGGAGCAGCTCTCGCACGGCTCGGGCACGCTCGACCCGTCCTACGGCCTCGAGTCCTACTACAACGCAGGCAAGTGGGGGCTGACCACGTTCGCGCTCGCTCGGGTGCCGGTTGCCACCAACCGCTACGACAACCGGGCGGCCCGCGTCCTTCAAGGCGGCGTTGGTGTCGCGACCGGTTTCGGCCTGGTGAAGTGGCGCTTCCTGTTTCAGCAGGAGGTGTTCGCCGCCGGTCCGGTTCGTTGGAAAGATGTTGCGGCTCCGAGCACGGGGCGGGTCTCGCTCCTCGCCTCCGCGGGGGTGTTCTTCCAGCCGAAGCCTCGGCTGGGCGTCCACGCAAACCTGTCCGTGCCGTACTACACGTTCGCCCGCGACGGCGAGTTTCTGTGGCCGTTCATCGCCTCGGTGGGGATCAACTACACCTTTCATCTGGTGCCCGAAGAGAAGCACCACCACTAGCAGGGGCGCTCAGCCTCGCTAGAAATCCGCCAAGATGGCCGCCTTCTTGACCTCGAACTCCTCGTCGGTCAGCAAGCCATCCCGCTTCGCGTCCTTGAGCTGCTCCAGCTTCTCCTTGAGCGTCTTGTTGCTCTTGTGCTGCGCGGACTTCTCCTCTTTCTTCTCCTTGTAGACCTCTTTGAAGATCGTCTTGAGTTCCTCCTCGCCGAGCGTTCGGCCGCTGGCGAAGTAACGGTTGGACGCCTCGCCGATGGCCCAGGTCAGGGCGTAGGCCATCGAGATGGTGACCACCCAGCCGAGGAACGGGATGAACTTGGCCGCGGCCATGATCACGTTCTGCGCGACGATGCTGGCGCCGAACGTGCTCAACATCTCCAGAATCGACTTCCGGTTCAGCTCGTAGCCGTGGATCTTGCCGATGCCTTGGACCATCGCGATCTGCACGGGCGCGATGAGGGCCGTGTCGAGAAACGGGATCGGCTGCACCGTCAACGCACCAGCCGCAACGCTGCACACCTGAACTAGCTCTTTGATAGCAGTCCGCTTCTCCGCATCGGTCGCGTGGTCGTAGTTGCCGTCGAGAACGCGCTTGATCGTGTCGAGATGGCCGGACATCGGGGCGCATCGTAGCCCACGAAGGGACCGCGGGAGGTCAGTTTCGCGCCGCTCACAGGCACGCCGCGGTGCTCGAGGTTCCCGCCTCAAGATCGAGTTTGGGCAGGACGCACTCCGTGCCCGGCTCGCAGTCCCCATCCGTCGCACACGGGCTGCACACGCCAAAGTTGAACAGGCCCTCGTAGTTCCCCGGCGCGCAGTGGTTCATGCATGCCGCCTCGCCGACGGGGCCGGTTGTGCAGAACGACCCGTCGAACAACGATCCAGGGTTGACGCAGGCGAACCCGCCTCGAAACTCGCCGGCGTTGAAAAACTCGTTGCACAGCATCGAGCCCGGGCAGTCGTCGTTGCTCTCGCACTCACTGCACGTCGAAATCGACAGCACCCCCGCGACGTTCGCGAAGGAGACGCACTGAAGCTCAGCCGACACGCAGGCCTCGGAGGTCTGGCAGGAGTCACCGAGGTCGCCGCCGTTGCACACGGCCCACTGCTGACTGGGATCCAGCGGGTACGGCGGCGTGCAGCCGTACTCGCAGTCGAAATCGCTCAAACACTCGCCGCAGACCGAGCCCAGGATCGACGCATAGCAGGCACCCGAAGCGCAGTCGTCATCCGACCGGCACGTACTCCCGTTCGGCGATCCCTGTGGATCCGTGTCCGCTCCGGTCGAGGACGTCGAGCTCTCGTCCGCCGGCGTGCCTCCCCCGGTGCTCGTCGTCTCGTCCGGAGGTGAACCCGTGCTCATCCCCTCGGACGTGTCGGAGGAGGCCTCCATCGTCATCGCCTCGATCCCGGTGGCGCCCGCCGTCCCGCTCAACGCCGTGTCGTCCTCGACGCAGCGCCCAGCCAGCGTGCCGGAGTACTTGCTGTAGGCCTGGCCCGAAGCGCAGTCGTCGTTGGGAAAGCTGCACAGGTCGTTGGACTGACAGATCCCCGCCACACCGGCTTCCGTGCACTGCTTGTCGTTGGTGCAGAAGAACGCATCGTCCCTGCAACCGGACAACGTCACGAACGCCGCGATGAGCCATCTTCCCCGCACGAGATAACCGAGCGTAGCAGATCCTTGCGCGGGCCAGAGCCCGCACGAAGGCCCGGCGCAGCGAGGTCCTCGCTCCCGACACGCCCCCACATGAGGGTAAATCGGGCGGCTCCGCCCGCGCTCAGCCCCGCATCCCCGGCGCCTCGCACTGTGTGCTCTGGACGTACTCGGCGTAGCCCCCGGCGTAAACCTTCGGACCGTTCTCGGAGCCCAGCTCCAGGACCCGGTTGGAGACCTCGGTCAGGAACCGGCGGTCGTGCGACACGAACAACATCGTCCCGGAGTAGTCGGCGAGAGCCTTGACCAACATGTCCTTGGTGTCCAGGTCCAAGTGGTTGGTCGGCTCGTCCAAGACCAGGAAGTTTGGCGGGTCGTAGAGCATGCTGGCCAAGACGAGCCGAACCTTCTCACCGCCCGACAGCACCCGGACGTACTTGTCCGCATCGTCCCCGCGAAAACCGAACGCGCCCAGGACGTTGCGCAGCGCTCCTTGCGACGCGGCGGGAAACATGGCCTCCAGCTGACCGATGACCGTAGCCTCCGGGTCGAGGACTTCCATCGAGTGCTGGGCGAAGTAGCCCATCTTCACGCTCGGACCCACGCGGATCTGCCCCGCGTCGGCCTCGCTCTGCCCCGCGATGAGCTTGAGCAGCGTGGACTTTCCCGCGCCGTTGATGCCCATGACGCACCACCGCTCGAGCCGACGAATGGTGAGGTCGACGCCGTCATGGACCACGTGCTTGCCATAGGCTTTGCGCACCCCTTCGAGCACCGCGACGTCCTCCCCCGAGCGCGGCGGTTTGGCGAAGTCGAACTCGACAACCTCGCGCCTTCGCGGCGGCTCGACCTTGTCGATCTTCTCGACCTTCTTCACGCGGGACTGCACCTGCGCCGCGTGGCTGGCCCTGGCTTTGAAGCGAGCGATGAAGTCGCGCTCTTTGGCGAGCATGGCCTGCTGCCGGGCGTACTGCGCCTCGTGCTGCGCGGCGAGCATCGCCCGCTGCTGCTCGTAGAAGTCGTAGTTGCCGCCATGGGTGACGAGGTCACCGCTGTCGATCTCGATGATCTTGGTGACAATCCGGTTGAGCAGCTCCTTGTCGTGGGAGGTGAGCATCACAGCCCCACGAAACTCCGCCAACCACTTCTCGAGCCAAAGGATTGACTCGATGTCGAGGTGGTTGGTCGGCTCGTCCAACAACAACACGTCCGGCTGCATCAGCAGGATGCGTGCGAGCGCCACCCGCATCTTCCATCCCCCCGAGAGCTTGCCGACATCGTCCGCGACCACCTCCGCCGGGAACCCCAGGCCCGCCAGGATCTCCTGCGCCCGCGGTTCGAGTTCAAACCCTCCAAGCTCGGCGTAGCGCGACTGCGCATCGCCGTACCGCTCGATGATCTTGTCGAGTTCGTCGGCCCGCTCCGGGTCCGCCATCGCCGCCTCAAGCTCGCGCACTTCGGCCGCCAGCGTCGAGACCTCCCCGGCGCCCGCCATCACCTCCTCCAAGACCGAGCGACCCGCCATCTCGCCAACGTCTTGGTCGAAGTAGCCGATGCTGACCCCGCGATCGACCGCGACCCGGCCCTCGTCCGGCTGCTCTTCCCCCACGATCATCCGAAAAATCGTGGACTTCCCGGCCCCGTTGGGACCCACCAACCCTGCCTTCTCCCCCGCGTAGAGGTTCATCGAGGCCCCTGTGTAGAGGATCTGCGATCCGTGGCTCAGGGCGATGTTGTCGAGCGTGATCATCGGAGCGCGCAGGGTAGCAGGCCCGGGATTTTCAAGCCGTGAGCGGGGGTCGCGACCAAGAGGCACGAAGCTCACGCAGCACCCGTCGAGGACGTGCGGGCACGGGTCGACGACGGCCGGAAAGGAAGCGCCCCTCGCGACCCCACCGCGGCTTGCGACGTCCTGCACGACAACATCATCGACAGCGCTCCACACCCGGAATGTCGCGGGTGCGAAAGCCTTGCTAAGGTCCAGGCACTGATGGCTCGGACGATCCTCGTCACCCTCGATGGGCACACCTCCAGCTTCGGGTTTTCCCGGCTGGACCGTACGAAGCTCTACGCGACCCGCAAGCGGATCCCGCTCGATTCGGAGGGGGACCCGTGCCAGCGGGCGACGTTGACCGAGGATGGCTCGATGTTGGTCTCCTCAGGGATGACCAGCCAGGGCTACTTCGATGCCACGGGGCGCTGGGTGCAGAGCAGCGAACTCGTTGGTCTGGACAACGAAGGCACGCCGGTCGAGAGGCACCCATCGACGCTCGGCGCGGCACAGGCGCTGACCGAGGTCGAACCGGAGGCCCTTCTCAACGCCGCCATCACCACCGTGTACATGCTCGATGCGGACGAGGTCGATGGCGCCCTGCAAGCTCGACTCGAGGGCGGCGCGATCTTTCGCTTCGCGTTCAACATGCGCGCCGACTATCACGTTGAGACCGCGTTCCTGGTCGCCAACGACGAGGGCACCTTCGCGCTGCTGGGCGACCGGTTCGAGACCCCGTGGTGCTCCCTCGATCAGCAGCTCCTTCCCCTCGACGACGAGGACGAAGACAGCGACGACGAACTCGACTTCGAGATGTTCTAGGAGGCCTGCCGACCATGCGACAGATTCACATCGCCAATGCCGGCGGCCGAGATGCGACCGTCACCTTCACCTCAGCCAAAGCCCCCGCCGGCCCCAAGCTGGGACTCCCTGGCCAGGAGGTCGAGTTTCGACGCTACTTGACCGCAACCCCGGCCACCATGCACGCGCCACTGGAATCCACGCTGGGGGAGGACTACGGCGACCAGCTCGTCGCAGCGGATCCCGAGATCGATCTGGAGCAGGTTGGCCGCCGGTTCGTGCCCTCGGCTCGCGTGTTTCTGACCGCGAAGGGCGACGTGATGCACGCGGTTCCCAACACGGTGGAGGTCATCCTCAATCCCGACGGCAGCGAGCGAGAGCGACGGGCTCCCGAAGACCAGCACGCCAACGTCAACGCCGAGCTCCCGGTACGCTGGACGGGCAAGACCATGAAGAAGCGGGACGCGGTGCGTCGGTTTGCATTCACCCGCACCATCGCCCTTTCCCACGTCGACGGCCTCAGCTTCGACTTCCTCGCCGCGATGGCGAAGGAACTCGCGAGCACCGATGAGGTGGTCCTTGTCGGTGGGGGGAGCTCGGGCAAGGAGCCCCTGGTCCTGCAAGAGAACGGCTCGCCCTACCGCGCCTTTCTCGAGGGCCGCGTCGACGGTGACCGATTCGCTTTGCTCTTGCACCTGAGCCACCTCGAACTCAAGCGCCCGGCGCAGACCCAGGAGGCGCAATAGTCATGGCCAGTTTCAGCACCCAGAGCGCACGGCCGTGCGGCAAAGGCCAACACTGTGCCGCCGGCTCCGTCACCAACCTCGAGCTCGCGAATGCCATCCGCGGCTACAAACGAGGCGTCGCAAGCCGTTACACCGCCCTGGTCCCCGACGAACTGCAGACGGCTCTGCCCCCGGGACCGTATCTGGTCTCCCCCAAGCTCGATGGTGAACAGTGGTGCTTGGTGTTCGACGAGGGCGACGTATTCCTCGCCAACCCGGCAGGGCGTGTTCTGCACGGCAACATCCCCGTGCTCGAGGAGGCCCGCAAGATCCTCCCCAAAGTCGAAGGCACCACCGTGATCGCAGGCGAGTTGTTCGCCGCCCGCAAGGAAGGCCGCTCGCGTCATGGAGACCTCGCGAGTGCGCTCTCCGGAGACGAGAAGGCCCAGGTTGAGCGGGTGGCGTTCATGGCCTTTGACCTGGTTTGGGGTGGGGACTCCGCCGCCCGGATGCCGCTGAGCAGCTACAAGGAACGCTTTGACGTCGTGCAGCGGCTCTTGGACGGAGGCAAGCGACTGCGCGCAGCCAAGAGCGAGAGCTGCGAGACCAAAGCCGAAGTCGCCGCACTGTTCGAGGCCTGGGCAGCAGGAGGGAAGGCCGAGGGCCTCGTCGTTCGCACCCCGACGCAGCACACCTACAAGGTCAAGCCCAGCGTCACGATCGACGCGGTGGTCATCGGCTACACCGAGCGCACCGAAGACCCCACGCAGCTCAGCTCGTTGCTGTTGTCACTGATCCGCCCCGACGGTACCCACCAGATCATCGGTCACTGCGGCAGCCTGGGCAGCGAGGAGCATCGGCGCACGCTTGGCGAAGCCGTGCGCCCCCTGTGCTGCGGCTCGAACTACAGCGAGGCCAACACCAAGGGCGCTTTGTTTCAGGCCGTGCGCCCGAGCATGGTCATCGAGATCCGCATCAGCGACGTTCAGGGCGAGTCATCCTCGGGAGACGCTGTGCAGCGCATGGTGCTCGTCCACGATGAGGACGGGTGGAAAGCACGACGCCGGATGCCGGGCGTCAGCATCCTGCACCCGCGCCTCGTCCGGGTTCGGGACGACAAGCAGGCCGTCGAGGCGGATGTCCCCGTCCGTCAGGTGTTCGAGCGAGTGCTCGTCACCGAAGCTGACACTGCCACCCCCCCCGCCGAGCGACCCAAGAGCGAGGTCCTGCGCAGGGAGGCCTTCGTCAAGGTCACCAAAGGCAAGACCGCCGTCCGCAAGCTGCTGGTCTGGAAGACCCACAAGGACGCGGTGGACCCGCTCTACCCGGCGTATGTCGTGCACTTCACCGACTACAGCCCTGGCCGCAAGGATCCTCTCCAGCGCACCGTTCGGCTCGCGCCCGACGAGGCCACAGCAACCGCGCTCGCCGAAGAGATGCTCGCCAGCGAGATCAAGAAGGGTTGGAAGCCGGCCTAAGGCTCGGCGCCTGGTGGCAAGAGTATTGCGACCAGTGCCCTAAGCCCGCACGGGCTCACGCTCGCGAAAGTGCTGGATCGTCTGCGTCCAGCCCTGCTCGAACGAGAGCATCGGCACGTACTGGAGGTCCCGCTCCGCGCGGGAGATGTCGAACCATCGGTCGATGAGCAACATCTTCACCGCGAAGGTGTTGAGCTTGAGCTTCCGCATCACGTGGGGGTACGGGGTGCCCGTGGCCTTGGACATCACCTGCCCCAACCCCATCGTGACCCTGGCCGCGCCCATCATCAGCCACGGTGGCAACGCCCGCTTCTCGTGGAGCGAGGGCAAGCCCACGCCGGTCACCGCCTTCTCCAGCGCCTCCCACAGCAGCTGCGGCTCCTTGTCCGTGCAGACGTAGAAGTTGCCCAGCGCCGGGGAGCCAGGGTGAAGCGCCTCCGCGCCCAGGATCAGCCCGTGGCAGTAGTTGTCCACATGGGTGAAGGAGATCTTGTTCTTCCCGTTCCCGAACACGCGCAGCTTTCCGCCGCGCGCCGCCTCGAGGATGCTGGGCAAGAACAAAGGGTCACGCGGTCCGTAGACCTGATGCGGGGCGACCGCGATGGTCATCAAGGCGTCACTGCACGCCTCAAGGACCGCTTGCTCTCCCATCGCCTTCGTCCGGGCGTAGGTCGCATGAAACTGCGGCGAGTAGGTCCCGCCGTTGTCCGCTTCCAGCTCGTCCTCCCGTTTTCCACGAACGTTCGGGTCCGGATAGGGAAATCGCGTGCTTGGGCTGCTGCTGAGCACCAGCTTGCGAATGCCGTGCTCCCGGCAGGCGGCGAGCACGTTGAGGCAACCACCGTAGTTGACCGCCTCATACGTGTGCTCCTCGTGATACGGCCCGACGAGTGCCGCGAGGTGAAAGACGCACTCCACGCCCTCGCTGGCCGCCTTGACGGCCTCGACGTCGGTGATGTCGCCACGAATGGTCTCGACCTGCGGCTGCGAAAACGGCTCGGGCGGGTCGCCGATGTCGAACGCAACCACGCGCTGTGCCCCGCGCTCGATCAGCATCTCGACCAAACGCTGGCCGACAAAGCCGCTGGAGCCCGTGACCAGCGCGGTCCGGGGTACGTTACGAAAGCCGGGCTTGTCGGAGGCCTGCGTCATCGCTCGCAGCATGGACCGATGGGGAGGCGAGACTCAAGCGCCACAGCGTGCGACGGAGCACGTGTCGCCGCCGGCTCTCCTCACCCACCGGCTTTTGCCGCTTCGGCGTCCTTGTGCTCGGCAGCGATCTGAGCCCGGACCTCGTCCATGTCGAGCTCCCGAACCTTCGCGATCATCTCCTCAAGCGCCGAAGGAGGCAGCGCGCCGGCTTCTTGTGCGAGCAGGATGTTGTCCCGAAAGACCATCAGCGTGGGGATGGAGCGGATCTGAAACGCCCCCGCCAGCCCCTGCTGAGCCTCGGTGTCGATCTTGCCAAACTTGATGTCGGGGTGTTTCGCCGCCGCGGCTTCGAACGTCGGGCCGAACGCCCGGCATGGGCCACACCACGAGGCCCAGAAGTCGAGCAGCACGATGCCGTCCTTGACGGTTTCGGGGAAGTTGCTCTCGGTGATCTCGAGCGTTGATCCTTGCGTAGCCATGGTCTGTCTCCCTCCTTCGAACGAGCCGACAATGGGCCAGGTTACGGCAACGCCCCCGCGCTCATGCCGCGAACCGGAGCGGGTCCTCGTGGCTGCCCACCACCTGCCCGGGGATTCCCGTGAACAGGCTGACGCTGGCAGCGACCATCCGGAACAGCGGCTTGTCGCTGACCCACACGATCGAGCGAAACTGCCCACGGCAGGATTTCATCGTCTCCTGCCACACTCGCCGGACCTCGGGGGTGTAGGCGGTGAGGGAGCTCAAGTCGACGATCAGCGTGCAGGTGCCCTGGAGTTCGCTGAGCGCTTGCTCGAAGTCGTCGGCTGCGACCGAGGACTCCTCAAGCAGCAGCTCACCGGATGGACGGACAAGAATCCACCCCGGGCCGACTTCGAGACTCCACATCTATGGGCTTCTTAGCGTCCAAGATCGGCCGTCGCTAGGAAGATGCCATCCTACCCGCGTGCTTCCTGGGGACTGGCCCGCCCGACTCGACGTGGCGCGACCCGAGGCGCTCGAGGTGGGATGGCACGGTACGCGTCGGTGTTGGGACGAGCCATCACCACGCTCGCCCCTGTCGTGTCGTACCGGGCCGAACGCAGCGACCAGTCGAGATTGCTGCGAATCCAAGCCCGGAGCATCTGGACAAAACTCCGCGCCTCGGGAAGCTCCGCGAGTCGGGGTGCCAGCCGCGCCTCGATACGGATGAAACGGTCGACCTCCCGGTTGTGCATGATCGCAGCCTCGGCGAGCGCCTCCGGAATGCTGAGCTCCTGGTGCGCTGCCAACAGCCCCACGAGGTTGTGCGGATCCTGCATGGCGCTCTCCTTGAGGTACGAGTAGATGTCGTTGGACCACCCGATGATGTTGGAGGTGGCCGCCATGAGGGTCCGGACCTCCGCGATGTCCCAGATCGCATCGGTTCGGTCGGTCGCATGGGTGACATCAAACAACGCGAACTCGGTGTACATGCCCACGTCGAACTCGCGGACCTCGATGTACTCGGCCAACGTCGGCGCCACGCGTTCGGCCCGGTTCGTGACCTCCCAGAGCATGGCGTCGAACCAGGTCTCGACCGCCTTCGCAAAACGCTGCAGGCAGCGCTCACCACTCGCGGCGAGGATCCGGTGCCTCAACTCGTCCAAGGGTGGAACGCGACTGGACAGCGGGGCGGTCCCACGCAGCGTCGCCAAGCTCTTCGCGTATCGCACGCGCAGTTGGTCCGGCGATGCGAAGTCCGCCCTGTCGTCCGCGACGAACGCCCACACCGTCCAGTCGAGAATGATGCACAGCCGCTCCACGCTCACATCCGCGTACGCCCGCGCCACAAACTCCGCGATTCGCATCTCGCGAAGATCATCCGCGGTCACGCGCCCCGCGCCGATCTTGTGCCGCCTGCAAAAGCGCAACATCCAGGACTCGGCCAACTCGACCTGCGCATGGACACCTGGCTCAAAGGGACAGTACAAAGGGGGCAATCGAAGCGTGGTGGTCATCCGTAGTTTCCGTGGTTCTCCGACCGACTGTCGGACTCGGAAACAACGTATTCGGCGCGCAACCCAACCGCAACGCGAAGCCGGTCCCGTTGTGGTTCCCGAGGAGTGAGCCACAGTGGCCGTGTTTGGGACCGGTTCGCGTCCGCCGCCGCTGCCTCGGCCGAACACGACGCAGAGCCTTGGCCTGTGGCGTGGACGCGGTCCGGATCAGCCGGCAAGCTGCTCCCAGAAATCACACTGCGCCGTCCGAACCCCCTCACCTGCGCTCACCGGGTCCTCCAGCAGCAGATAGGAGTCCGTCTGCGGATCGTACACGGGCCAAACAGGATCACTTTGCAGCGCGCCCGCGGCGAAACTCGACCACAAGCCCTGCATCGTGTCCCGCATCTGCGTGTCGGCCACCGTCATGGGGTACCGAATGCCCGGAAGCACCTGGTCGAAGTTTCCGAAGATGTAGACCAACTCAAGGCCATGGAACGCGCCCGTGTCGCCGTTGGGCGCGAAGTAGTCGTCGTGCGCGAAGTGATAGCGGTAGACCGGACTGCGCCCCGTCGCGGCGGCTCGCAAGGAGTGTCGCGCCGTGCAGACGAACTTCAGGTCCGAGGTCAGCGCCACGTAGGCATCTCGAGCGCTCGGGTAGTCGGCGACCGGATACGCCTCCAGGACCGCGCTTGAAAGCGGGCCGAACGACGCGTTCACGATCGCCATGTACGCGGCCTCGCCGAGGACCTGCGGCACGCTGCTCCAGGTCTCTTCAGCGTTCGCTCCGATGATCAACGGGACGTCGTTGTGGACACCCGCTTGCATCGCGTCGAGCGTCTGCATCGGCAGCGTGTCCGGGTCGATGCTCGGACCCCACCCCTGTCCGTCGAGTCCGGCGACCGCGGGATACCCGGTCGGTTCCAGCGCCATGACCGAGTCGGCCGGCATTGCGCGAAGGCATCCGAGCGGATCGTCCTCCCCGGCGCACCCGCTGGCCTCAAGGAACGGAGCCGACATCTCCTGCGTGTATGCGGCCGCGCTTCGCTGGCCGCACGCGCCGCTTTGCACGATCGCCCCGGCGAACAAGCCCGCGGCCTCGGGCGCGCCCAGCAGCGCGCAGGTGTTCACGGCTCCGGCGGACTCGCCGAAGACCATGACGCGGTCGGGATCCCCACCGAATCCAGCGGCGTTGTCTTGGACCCACTGCAGCGCCGCGATCTGATCCCGCAGCGCCAAGTTCACCCCGGGAAGATCGGGGTGGGTCCACCAACCCAACGCCCCGAGGCGATAGTTAAACGTGACAACAACCTGCTCCCCCGCGCTCGCCAAATTGGCCCCGTCGTAAATCGGGTCGGAGGCGGATCCGACCGCGTTGCCGCCCCCGTGAATGAAGACCAGGACCGGCCGAGCGCCGTCGTCGGCGGCCGGGGTCCAGACATTGAGATGCAGGCAGTCCTCCGCCCCGACCACAGGCCCATCCGCAGACTCGAGCTGCGAGCACCTCGGGCCAAACGCGTCCGCAGCCAGCACGTCGCTCCAACACTCCGCGTCTTGCGGCGGCATCCATCGCCGGTCCCCGACCGGCGGCGCGACGTAAGGGATCCCCAGGAACGCGACGGGCCCCGCCGATGTACTCGTGCCTTCAACCGGGCCTCGCGTGGTGAGCACGATGCGCTCGGTCGCCTCGATGTCGACGGCGCAGGCATCGGCCCCCGTGCCGCTTGAGTCCGCCGCGCTCGTGCTCGGGTCCATGCCCGACTCACCCGAGCCCCATCCCGAGGACGATCCCGAGCTTGGGCCCCCCGCGTCGACTTCACTCGTCCCGCTCGTCGCCGATTCGCCCGTCCCTGACTCCGCCGCGCTCGGGGAGTCTCCGCAGCCGAGGGCCATCAGGACCCCACAAAACCCCACCTGCTGTCGCATTCGCATCATCCTCATCTCGATCGAGATGAGGAGCAATGCACGTGCCACCGCGGGACGACAACGATTCTCGGGGCAGTCCTGGGCTGGATGTTGCATTTCGCAAGGGACCGCACGGCAGGCAGGGGCGAAACTCAACGCACCGAGTCCCGCGTCCACAACGGTCGCCGCGTCCCGGTGGTAGAATGTGCGCAAGGTGGTAGGGGACATGGAACTGCGTCGGGTTGGTTGGGTGCTTCTCGCGGCATGCAGCGTCGCGTGTGGTGGCGGCGGGGCGCGGCAAGAGGACAGCGCCACCCAGAGCGCCAGCGCCTCCCTCACGCCTGGCTTTGGGGACGGGAGCGAGGGAGGCGAAGGCCCCGGAGATGCGGACTCGGACGGTGGAGACACCAGCAACAGCCCCACGAGCGCATCCGCTGGCGACGAAGGCGGCGTGATCGGCTGCGAGGAACTGGTCGACGAAGCCGACCTCGGGCCTCGGCCCCAAGACATCATCTTCGCGGTCGACACCTCGGCCTCCATGATTCAGGAGGCCGGCTTCGTGCAGCAACAAATGAACTCGTTCTCGATCCAGATCGATGCGGCGCAGGTCGATGCGCGCTTCATTCTCTTGGCGGACTACGCGTTCCTGATCAGCCCCGGCGTGTGCATCGATCCGCCCCTGGGTTCGGGTGGCTGCCCGAGCATGGACTCCAACCCACCCGACTTCCTGCATGTGCCCGACAGCGGCGTCGGCAGCAGCGATGCCCTGCAGCGCCTCATCGAGCTGTACCCGGGGTACTCCCCGCTCCTGCGCCCCAACGCACTCACTCACGTGGTGGTGGTCACAGACGACGACTCCAGCCTGAGTGCAGCCGATTTCACCAGCCAGTTCTCGGCCCTCTCCGAGCACCTCGGCAACTTCGTCTTTCACGGCATCGTCAGCTCGCTCGACCCCGACGGTCCTGCATGCGGCTCGTGCTGCGCCCTTGGAGCCAGCCAAGGCACCGTCTACCAGGAGCTCATCTCGGCCACTGGCGGTGTCGAGGGCAACCTTTGCGATCAGGAGTTCCAGCCGGTTTTCGCCGCAGTCGCCCAGCAGGTCATCGGCGGCGCCTCGCTGGCATGCAGCTACCAGATCCCCGCCCCACCCGACGGAGAGGTGTTCGATCAGGACGAGGTCAACGTCGAGTTTGAGGACAGCGATGGCACCCCGCTGAGCATCGGACGCGTGGAGTCTGAGGCTGCATGCGCCGGCGTGGCCCAGGGTTGGCACTACGACGACCCGATCACGCCGTCTCGGATCATTCTCTGCCCCCAAACCTGCGACACGATCCGAGACTTCGAAGCGGGCAAGGTCGCGATCAAGTTCGGCTGCGAGACCATCCCAGCCGCCTGACCCAGCTCGAGACCCGCCTTGGCGCGCTCGCTAGCGTGACGAAGCGGCGGCCCGAACTCGGTCGGCCAAGACCTGGTCGCTGGCAAACATGATGCCGCAGTCGGCGAGGAAAGGCGTGTCCGGTCGGTTGAGGGGGAGCGGATCGCCGGCGAAGGTGGTCGCAACACCTCCAGCTTCTCGAAAGAAGCACGCGGTGGCGGCGTAGTCCCACAAACATCCACCACCGCGTCCCGCACGAGGCAGCTTGAAGTACACCGCGGGCGGAAAGGTCAGCGCGCACCAGGCGTTGAGCACGGCGGCCTGGCCCACGTTGATGCTCACCGAACCGAGCTGCTCGGCGATCTGCCGATTCTCTGGCACATCATCAAAGCTCCAGTCCCCAAACACCTGCATGACCCCGGACCGGGTCCACGGCCACCATTCTTCGCCGTCGACCATCAGCCCACCGTTGAGGACGGCTTGGGCACGCTGTCCGGAGACCACGTCTTGCATGACCCCCACAAGCGGCACTCCGTCTTGGCGAACCAGGGAGATCGAAACACAAGCGCCTCGCATTCCGCGGATGTACGCGAGCGTGCCGTCGAGCGGATCGATGCACCAGAATGCGGGAGCCTTCAATCGCGACCCGTCGTCTTCTCGCTCTTCGGTCAGCAGCCCGAAGCCGCCGAGCACCGGTTCAAGCACGCCCAGGATGATGGACTCGCTCTCGCGGTCGACCTCGGTGACAACCTGCGATGCAGCGCCGCCGCCTCCGGACTCCTTGTGTTCCACCACCGTAGGTCTGCGGCCCTGGATGTGTGCGGCGGCTTTGGCTGCCGCCTCTTCGGCGAGCTTCGCCAGCCGCCACAGTTCATCGGTTTTCTCGATCATCCTCATTCAACACATCGCGGGCCAAGCCCTCGCTATACCCATGAATCTTGGGGTGGCCCGGGCTCCACCCCTGCAAGAATCGGTAGAAGTCGGTCCACGCGACAGGATAGAGCGTACGCCAACTTGCCTCCAATGCGTCGGTGTCGACGCCCCGGGCGACTTCGCGCAGAACGCAGAAGTAGTGGTCCAGCAGGCCCGGTACCACGCCCTTCGCCTCCCGCTCGCCGACGCAGCTGCTGATGAAGTACGCCACGTCTTTCATCCCGCACCCGCCCCCGACATACTGAAAGTCAACGCCGGCAACGGCTCCGGGTGCACCGAAACAGAAGTTGGCCAGCTTGGCGTCCCCGTGTACGAGCGTCTGAAACGGGGCATCGCGCAGGCGTGCGGCGATCCGGCCGGCCGCAGCCTTGAGCCGTCCCTCCTCGAGCACCTCCCACTCCTGAGGCCGGGTTTCGAGATGCCAGTACGTTCCCTCTTCCCACAAGGCTTCGGGGACCTGGCCAAGGAACGTGGCGTGAAGGTTTGCGAGCCAAGACAGACACCCCAAGATGTCCTCGTGGGTCACGCTTGAGCCACGGCGCGAAAACCCAGCGGCGTCCAGATCCTCAAGCGCCAGCAGGACACCCTCGCCCGTCGCCCGGTGTCCCAGGCACACCGGCACCCGGCACCTCGCGTCGCAGCGCGGGGCATAACGCTCGTACCACGCGCACTCGACGGCATAGGATTTCACCTTGCGCGCGTGCCCACGATCGGTCGCCCACCCGCGCGGGTGGTGAGCAGTGCCTGGCCACTGCACGCGTTTGAGGATCACCGTAGGCGTGGATCCACCGGACAAGTGGCAGCGCACGATGGTCCCGTAGCCGCTCCACAGGGTTTGGATCGGCTGTGTCTGCGTGACCGCGTCCGCGCCCGTGGTTTCACAGACCCATCGCTCCCAAGTCTTCGCAGGCAATTCCATCGGCGCGGGTCGTCGAACAGGGGGGGGCGCGGGGCAGCGCTACTCGTGCCGCAGCGCTTCGATCGGATCCAGACGGGATGCTCGGATCGCGGGATACAGCCCGGAGATCAGACCCACGCTCACCGAGACGCCGGTCGACAACAAGATCGAGCTCGCGGTGACCACGGTCGGCCAGTCTGCATAAAACGCCACGGCATAGGCGATGCCAACGCCGAGGGTGATGCCGGCAAGCCCACCCAGGAACGAGAGCGCGAACGAAGTGAGCAGGAACTGAAACCGGATGTCGCGCCTTCGGGCCCCGACCGCACGACGAATGCCGATCGCCCGCGTCTGCTCAAGCACCGAAGCCAGCATGATGTTCATGATGCCGATGCCGCCGACGAGCAACGAGATGCCGGCAATGCAGCCCATGACGATGTCGAAGAGTCGCTGCGTCTGCCTGCTTTGCTCAAGCAACGCGGCGGGAACCACGATCTCGTAGTCGCTCTCGCCGCCGTGCAGGCGCTGCAGCAGTCCGCCCACCACGGCAGCCACCTCGCTCGGCGAAGCCCCCTCGCTCGTGCGGATCACGATCTCCTCGAGCGGTGCGTCGAGGGGATCGCGGTCGAACTTCCGCAGCCCCGTCGACAGCGGTAGATAGATCTCTCTCGCCGTCGAAGCCACCGCCACGCCCTCGATAGAGTTGTCCTCGGTGCCCTCGGGCGCCAAGACGCCAACCACCTCCAGCCAGACGTCGTTGATCTTGACGTGGCGCCCAACGGCAGGCTCGGGGCCGAACAGCTCCCTGCGCGCGGCAGACCCCAGCACGGCCACCTGCGCGTGCTCCAGCTCGTCTCGGGCATCGAGGAATCGCCCCTCGCCGAGCGTCAACAGCGTGAGTTCGGCGTGAAGCGGTGAGACCCCAAACACCGCCGCCTCGGTCTTTCCGCCCGAGGCATGAATCGCGTATGTGTCGACCTTCAGCCTCGGCACCACATAGTCGAGGTCCGGGACGGCCTCCACGATGGCGTGGACGTCGCGCGGGGAGACCCCGATCGACTTCTTTCGGATCTCAAGCAGGTCTTCCTTCTCGAAGTTCTTGGCTCGCACCAACACGTTGCGGACGCCCATCCGGTCGATAAGGTCCATCGCCTGCTGCTCGGCGCCCGCACCGATCGACAGCATGGAGATCACCGCCCCAACACCGAACATCATCCCCAGCATCGTGAGCGCTGAGCGGAGCTTGTGCGAGGCGAGGTTCTCCACGGCGGCGAAGAACGCGTCCGCAGGCCGCATCATCGCGGGCCCCCTGGCGCCTTCGGGCGGTCCTGCGGTTGGTCGTCGTCGACTCCTCCGAGCAGCGCGTCAGCATCCGCCTTGGGGTCGCGCAGCGCCACCTCGTCGCCGGCCTCGATTCCGGATGTGACCACAACGCGGCCTGCGCTCGCGGTCCCGAGCTCCACCTCGACGGGATCGAATCCGCCAAGCACTCGCTTGTAGATGATGCTCTTGCCGTCGTGCTCGAAGATCGCTTGGCGCGGGACGACCAGCGCGTTCGGTTGTTCGACGAGGATCGTCGCCTGGACGCGCTGCCCGATCCGCATCGTCTCGGGGTCGGTCGTGGCCAGCTTGAGCGTCACACCGAAGTAGTGCACGGGCACGTCGTGGTGCTTGGGCTGGGCCAGCGTGTCCATCTTCTCCAGCGTGGCCTCGTAGGTACGAGATGGGTGCGCGTCGACGACCAGCTCCGCCGGGAGCCCGACCGCGAGGTTGCCGGCATCTGCCTCCAGGACGTGAACCTTGGCCTGCAGCGTCGCGACATGCGGAAGCTCAGCCAACTTCTGGCCCATCCACACGGTGTCCCCAACCCGAACAGGGTCTCCCCGCCAGTTGCGTTGCAGCACCAGCAGGCCATCGTGAGGGGCCTTGACCTGCAGCTTGGCCAAACCTTCCTCGGCGCGCTCGACCGCGCGCGAGGACACGTCCTTCTGGATCGACAGCAGATCGAGCTGCTTCGACGAGACCGCGCGTTCGATGTCCTTGACGCGACGCGCGTGACGAGCCTTCGCCTCGGCGAGCTCGACATCGATACTCGACTCGACGATCTCGTTGCGCGAGAGGATGTCGGCGTCATCGGTCTCGAACTCCCGCGCCACGGCGGCTTCGGAATCCGAGAGCGCCGCGGTCACGTCTCGCTTGGCCTCGTTCGCGCGGGCCGAGCCCTGCTCCTTCTTCATCCGCTTGTTCGACGACGCGACGTCGTCCTGGCTGTCGGCCAGCGTGCGTTCCATCTCCGACGCGTCAAACTCGACGACCAGTTCGCCCTCCTTGACGGCATGCCCATCCTCGGCGACCCACGCGATCTTCATGGGACGCTTGGAGTCCTGCGGCGCGGTGATCGGCGTGGCCTCGACCGCCTCGAGCAGGCCCTCGGCTCGCACCCGCCGCACGAACGTGGCGGCCGGCTCGACCTCGAACGTGGGCACCTGCGCTTCAAGCACATCGGCGATACACCCCGAACTGGCCACCATCGCCGCCAGGCCAGAGGCCATAAACACGCGCCGGTTCACGACGCGACCTCCGAAGGCAACACGACCTCATCGCCTTCGTCCAGACCGCGCAGGACCTCGACCTGAAGGCCGGTTCGGCGCCCCAGTTCCACCGACACCTCCTCGGTGCCCAGCCCCGCTCGGCGGCGAACGACGGGTCCGTCCGGCGTGGGCACGATCGCTTCGAGCGGCAGGAGCAGCGCGTCCTCGATGCGCTCGGACTCCACGGTGCCGCGAAATCGCATCCCCGGGCGAAGCTTCACGGCTTCGTTGGGCTCAAGCTCGATGCGGACACTCGCGACCTTGAGCGGGTTCTCCGGGGACGCACGACGAACGGTGCGCGAGATCTCGACGATGCGGCCGCGAATCTCGACGTCTGCTTGGGCATCGAGACGAAGCGAGACCCGCTGCCCCACGGCGACTTTGCTGACGTCGACCTCATCGACCTCCCCCTGGCCTTCCATCTCGTCGAGCGAAGCCAGCGCGATGATCGGCTCGCCCCGCCACGCGGTGTCCCCGACCTTCTTCTTCTCCCCTCGCCAATCCGCGCTGTAGATCACAGTGCCCGTTCTGGAAGCCTTCACGGCCATCCCGTCGATCGAAGCCGCGATCTCCTCCACCCTCTGCTCCGCACGGTCTCGCTTGCTCCGCCAGCGACCCACGTCGGACTGGTCGCGCCGCACGGCAGCTTGGGCCTTGGTCTTCTGGAACGCGACCTTCTTGCGCGCAAGCTCGAGGTCGAGCCGGGCCTTCTCAAGCTCGATCACCGCGGTGATACCGACCGGCGCCTCCGCTTTGAGGTCGGCTTTGCGCAGCTCCGCCTTGGCCTCAGCCAGGGCGAGTCCCTCATCCTCGCGCGCCATTTTGGCGCTCGATACCTTCATCTTGAGCTGGGTATTGGCGGTGTCGCGCTCGGCCTCCTTCTGATCGAGCCGCTGTTTGAGCTCGGTGGTGTCGAGCACCAGCACCGGCTCGCCCTCGTTCGCTACGCCTCCTTCCTCGGCCATCATCGCGATCTTGTAGTTCCAAACGCCGGAGACCGAAGGGGGCGAGACGCGGACCGAATCGAGCGCGTTCATCTCCCCGGACACCTCGACGCCGATCACCAGGACTCCGCGCTCGACCGCCACGGTCTGCGCGTCCGCCAGCTCGGCCGGCGATCCGTCGCACCCCAACACGACCGCGAGCCACAGCGGTGCAAGCAGCCGCAGGACCCGCGTCACGCGGCACCTCCGGGCATGCGAACGCGATCCCCCTCGGAGAGGCCGGAGAGGACGGCGCAGGACTGCGCGTCACAGGCTCCCACGGTCACCTCAATGTCTCGTCCGTCCTCGACGCGCGCGGTCGCGCTGGAGGTGTCGTCCGAAAAATGCAGCGCGGCGCGAGGAACCAGCAAGACGTCCTGGACGACCTCGCTGGGCACCTCGACCTTGACCGAGAGACCCGGCCGCATCTGCTCCGGCAGGTCGTCGTCGAGCTCCACGATGACCGTGAATGCTTGGCGTGTGGAGTCTTGAGAGGGGCTCTGTGCGACTGCACTCACCCCTCGAATGAAGCCCGAGAGCTGAGTCTCGGGGAATGCATCGACCGTGCAGGTCACCTTCATCCCCGCCACGACCCGTCGGTCATCCACGTCGCTGAGCGTCGCCTTGACCAACGTCTTGGAGAGATCCGGAAGCTCGGCGACCGAGAGTCCCGGCCAGACGTTGTCCCCCACCTGCAGCTTGCGCCCCTCTTGAGGCTGCTTGCCAATGAGCACGATCCCGTCGCGCGGTGCGTTGAGTTCCAGCGCATCCAACTGCTCCCCGGCCGCGTTGTAGGCACGCAGGGCCTTCTCGTACGCGACGCGCTTGACCTGCTCCTCCAGGCGCCCGCCGCCGCGCAGGGCCTCAAGGTCCCGCATCGCGGTGGTCTGCGCGACTTCGGCCCGCTGCAGCGCGATCTTGAAATCCTGCGCCTCTCGGCGCGAGACCAAACTCGCCGGGACGCTCGCGTCGAGTTTCGCCTTCGCGACCGCCGTCTTCTGCGTCTCCAGCTCAAACTCCTTCTGCGCGACCTCAACCGCGGTCTCCGCCTGCTGGGTTTCCAGGTCCACCTCCGCCTCGACGACCGCCACCTCCAGGTCGCCGAGCTTTTCGATGACCGACGAGTTGTCAAACTCGACGACGCGGTCTCCTTTCTTCACGACCGCGCCATCCTCGGCCAGCCATTTGATCGCGACCTGCCAATTCTCGGTACGCGGCGTCAGCAGATGAACCGCATTCTCGGCTTCGAGTTCGCCGCTGAGAAGAATGGTCTGCGTCACCGACCCACGCTCAAGCACGGCGGTGGGCACGGCCAATTCGGGCTCGCCGTCCAGGACAGCCACCGAAGCGTCGCAGCCTGGCAGCAGCGCCGCGGTCACCAGGAGTGCGTACAAAGACCGCATCACATGGCCGCCACTTCGGGTCCGGGACCATCGCCGACCACCTTGCCGTCGGCCAGCCGCACCGCACGTGGACAACGAGCCGCCACGCTCGGCTCGTGGGTCACGATGACGATGGTGTTGCCGGCCGCATGCAGCGCGTCGAAGAGGGCCATGATTTCTTGTTCGGTGGCGGAGTCGAGGTTGCCGGTGGGCTCGTCGGCGAGCAGCAAGGTGGGCTCGCCCACCAGCGCCCGCGCGATGGCCACCCGCTGCCGCTGCCCACCGGAGAGCTCGACCGGGGTGTGCCCCAGACGATCGCCAAGACCCACCTGCTCGAGCGCCTCGGTCGCCAAACGCCTGCGCTCGCGCCGGGGCGTGCCGCGGTAGAGCAGCGGCAGCTCGACGTTGCGCAGCGCTGAGACTCGGCCCAGCAGCTGGAAGCTCTGAAAGACAAATCCGATGTGCCGGTTGCGGACCCGCGAGAGCGCGTCGTCTTCCAGCCCCTGGACGTCGTCTCCGTCGAGCCGGTAGACGCCGCTGCTGGGTCGGTCCATGCAGCCGAGCAGATTCATCAGCGTCGACTTGCCCGAGCCGCTGCGGCCGACGATCGCGACAAACTCACCCGCATCGACATCGATGCTCACCCCGTCGAGGGCTGCGATCGTCTCGGTGCCCATGCGGTAGGTCCGCGTAAGGTCGACAATCTCGATGATGCGGCGCGTGCTCTCCATCCGACTCGCGTCACACTGACCCCCGAGGTGGAAGCCAGGTTTCCTCCAGCCCGCATGGTCGAAAATCTGCGGGCCGATCACACGGGAGAACGAATGATTGTGCGTCCGCGGGAACTCGCCGTGCTCGACGCCGTGTAGCACAGGGCCACGCGCTGGCGTCACGGAGACCTGACACTGGCAGCCCCCGCTCGCCCGTACCCCCACGCCGAATGCATGCGGGGCCTCGCGACCTTGCACGCTCGTGTCAATCCGGCCAGAGCCCAGCCCGAACCAAGTCTCGAACCTCGACCGCCCGCAGCACCGCTTCATCGACCTCGGACCTCGGCGCGCACGCCGGATCCAACGGCCGGCCTTCGGCCCGCAACACGTCATGCACGGCGATCACGGCTTCGAGCGCGGACTGGGGCTCGCAGGGCAACCGACCCCCGCGGTGCATGCGTTCGACCACCCGCCTCAGGCGACGACGCGAAGGACGAAAGGTCTCACTGAGGCGGTAGGGACGGCGCTGAGGGGTGGGCATCTCACGGCTCCGAGTCGGCCGCGGCCGCCCAGCGTTGCGGAAAAAAACGCCCCAGGCTCCGAAAAGCAGGCTGCGCATCCGCAGGCCAGCCCGGCGCCCCCGCGCGGCCGAGTCTCGCTACTGTGCACGCGTGCCCAAGGATCTGATCCTCCGCGAGCGCGTGGCCGGGGTGATGACCCTGACCATGAACAACCCCGAGCGTCTCAACGGCTGGACGATGCCGATGCTCGACGCGCTGGGGCACGCGCTCCGAGACGCGACGAACGACGCGGACACCAAGGCCTTGGTGCTCACCGGGACCGGACGCTACTACTGCGCGGGGGTGAACCTGGGCGGCTCCCTCAAGCTCGACCACCCCGCGTCACTGCATCGCTTCATCCTCGAGCGAAACCAGGAACTCTTCGACCAGTTCATCCGGTTCCCCAAGCCGATTCTGGTCGCGGTCAACGGCCCTGCGATCGGGGCCAGCGTGACCTCGGCCACCCTATGCGATGGCATCATCGCCTCCGAAGCGGCCAGCTTCTCTACGCCGTTCGCGGCACTTCGGGTCCCGGCAGAAGGCTGCTCCACCGAGGTGTTTCCGAAGCTGCTGGGCGACGCGGCCCCGCGCATGCTCGGCGAGGAGGGCTGGAAACCTACGGGCAAAGAAGCTGTGGAGATCGGCCTGGCCCAGTGGGTCTGCGCCCCCGACCAGCTCACGAACGAGGCGCAGCGAATCGCGGAGGGCTGGATCGCACAAGGCCGCGAACGGACCTACCCCGCTGGCTTCACCGCGAGCGACCTGGTCGAGATCAACGCTCGTGAATCCAAGGTGCTGGCCAGCGCTTTCTTGAGCGAGCCATTCCTGATGGCGCAGTACCGATTCTTGCGCGGCAAGGGCAAGCTGCAGCCCGCCGCGCTGTTCTTCACGTTGGCAAAGACCCGGCCCCTGTGGAAGCGCTTGCTTCCGGCCGAAGCCCGGGCCTGAGCCTATTTGAAGTCCGCCGCGCTGTGGCGCTCGGCGAGCTGCTCGGACGCCTCGCCCCAAATCCGGTTGACCCGGCGCCCGCGCTGCACGGCCGGTCGTTTCGCGATCTGGTCGGTCCAGCGCATCACGTTCTCGTACTCGTGAACCGCGAGGAACTCGGCTGCACTGTACACCTCGTTCTTGAGCAGCGCGCCGTACCAGGGCCACACCGAGATGTCCGCGATCGAATACTCGGATCCGGCGAGGTACTCGTGCTCGTCGAGCCGTCGGTCGAGCACGTCGAGCTGTCGTTTCACCTCCATGGCGAAGCGGTCGATCGGGTACTGCATCTTCGAGGGCGCGTAGGCGTAGAAGTGGCCGAAGCCCCCGCCCAGGTAGGGACCCGAGCCCATCTGCCAGAACAACCAGCTGAGCGCTTCGGTTCGCTCTGCGTGTCCCTTGGGCAGCAGGGCCCCGAACTTCTCGGCCAAGTAGAGCAGAATCGAACCCGACTCGAACACCCGCACGGCGGGGTCTTCGCTTCTGTCGAGCAGCGCGGGAATCTTGGAGTTGGGGTTGACCTCGACGAAGCCGCTGCCGAACTGATCGCCCTCCTGAATGTTGACGAGCCACGCGTCGTACTCGGCCTCGCTGTGACCGGCCTCCAGCAGCTCTTCGAAGATGATGCCGGCCTTCACACCGTTGGGCGTGGCGAGCGAGTAAAGCTGGTACGGATGCTCTCCAACCGGCAGCACCTTGTCGTGCGTCGGCCCGGCGATCGGCCGGTTGATCTTGGCGAACTTTCCGCCGCTGGAGGGGTCCCAGGTCCAGACTTTAGGGGGCGTATACGTGTGGCTCGAATCGGTCATTGTCTCTCCAAAGCTCGCGCGGTGGATCGGCGCGGGGCACCCCGGTGTTACTCGCCACCCCGGCGGCGCTCCCAAACCGACCTCTGACGCGCGTTCAGCTCGGCTGTCGCAACCGCCTTGCCCTTGACCAGACAAGCGAGCTGATACTCGCGCAGAAAGTCTCGGAACGCCTCGGTGCCAAAGCGAGGCTTTCGCTCCGCCATCGCCTTCACGTAGCCGAGCCACATCCCGAACCCGCCGACGAGGTAGGGCGGGCGCGTCATGCGAAACGCCGAGCTTGCGGTCATGTAGGCCAGGCCGGTCCCCATGTAGTGCTGTCCGAAGCCGTGGCGCATGCGTCCGGTGATCACGCCCTTGTGGCTCGAGCCCATGGGGCGTAGGTGCACGAACCGAAGCTCCGGATCGTCCCAGCTGCAGGCGATCCAGCCCAGCATTCGGCAGGTGTGGCAATCGATGCCGTCCCACATCACCTCGCGCGCGAAGCCGCCGATCTCTTCGAAACAGGTCCGGCGGTAGAACTTGGTCATGCCGACCGACATCTCATCGCCGCACTTCTCGCTGATCAGCGGCCCGTACGTGCGCGCGTAGTCGGGGATGGTTGCGGTGAGATCGTGCTTGGGATGCGCGGCGTTGTAAACCGCTTCGGCGTCACGCTCGGGGAAGTACGGCTTGCCGCTGCAGGTGCCCACGCGCGGGTTGGCTTCCATGCGCTCGATCAGCGTCTCGAAGTAACGCGGCGGAAGGTCGAGATCGAGGTCGAGCTTGGTGATGTACTCGAACGCGGTGACGTCGAGCTGATCCCACCCGTAGTAGAAGGTCTCGATCACGCCTGGGCCCACGCTGCGGCCACCGCGGTCGGGCTTGCGGACCACCTGGATGAAGTCGTGCTCCTGCGCGTAGCGCTCGAGCATCGCGGGCGTGTCATCGGTGGAGCCATCATCGACCACCAGCAGCAGCTTGGGCTGAACGGTCTGCGCGATCAGGGAGTCGATCGTGCGCTGCAGGTACGCCGCTTCGTCGCGGCAGGGGCAGATGACGAGGTAGTCGCGGCTCTTGGCGTTCATGCAGACTGCGCCCTTCAGCGAGGAGATTCGGCAGTGTCGAGGTCGACGCCGTGTGCTCGGGCGATGGCGGCGGCGATGCGCCCGACATTGAGGGAGAGATCGAACTCTTCGACCACCCGGGCCCGACCTCCGCGCGCCATCCGGTCGCGTGCCTCGTCATCGCGCAGCATCCGAGTGATCGCTGCGCCCAACTCCGCACCGGACTCCGGCGCGACCAGCAGGCCGCTGTGCTCGTGTGCAACGAGCTCGCGAATCGAGGGGATGTCGCCGGCGATGACCGGGACGCCCGAGGCCATCGCCTCCATCAACACGACCGGGATGCCGTCCCGGTCGCCCGACTTGGCGATGCGGCACGGCAGCACGAAGAGGTCGGCCGCCTGCAGTCGCTCGCGGACCTCGTGATTGGGGACGGGGCCGGTGAAGTCCACCTTGCCCTGGAGCTTGAGTCGGTCGCGAAGGGACTCGAGCGCTTGCGCTTGTTCGCCGCCGCCCATGATCGTGCAGTGATACTCGGGCATGTTTGCGGGCTGCTCGGCGAGCGCGTGCAGCAAGAGGTCGAAGCCCTTTTTCTCGATGAGACGGCCCACGGTGACGATGCGGAGCGGTCCGGGGGGCCGCGACGCGGGCGGGCTGAACTCGGCAACATCGACGCCACAGCGGATCACGGGAAGGCGATGCTCTTCGAGCGCTGGCTTGCCCGAGTCGGCGAGCAACTCTTGGTAGAACCGGTGGTGCCACTCGCTGATGCAGGCGCAAAATGCCGCCCGCTTCAGCTTGGTGCGCAGCAGCGTTCGCTGGCTGAAGATGTCCACGGCGTGGCCGGTCAAGCTAAACGGCACGCCGAGCTGCAGCGCCAACAGCATCGCGATCGAAGCGGGCACGTGGGCCATGTGCGCGTGCACGTGCTCGATCCCGTGGCGGCGCGCGGTCTCGGCCGCACCCAGCACGCCCAGCGCCTGCCAGATCAGCTTGGCCCGTCGGAGCCCGGAGATGTCGTCGCCGCCCAGCGCGAGCTTTCCAGCCAGGCCCAACGTGCGTAGGGTGCTGCGTGGGTGCCGGGCAACCTCGGCGACCGCGCTCGCAAGCACCTTGGACAGTCCTCGGTACAGCACCTGGGCTTCGGAGGCGAGCGCATCGAGGACCTCGGTCCCCAGGTCGAGCTGGGGCGGGCGCACGGAGAGCGCGGAGACATCCCAACCGGCAGCCCTCAGCCCGAGCAGCTCGCGGTAGACGAAGGTCTCCGAGCGCTTGGGCAGCATGGCCGCCACGTACATCACCTTGGGTCGACGTACGGTCATCACTCTGATCCTCTTGTTGGTTGGTGTTTGTATTCGATGAGGGTGCCCTGCTGGTTTCGCAGCCGGTTCCACGCATACTTGAGCATCCCGGCGGCCTGGGGAAATTTGCTGGCGACGACGGAGATGGCAAAGATCCGGGCCTCGTCTGGCGGGAACCCACGGCCACGCGCGTAGCGGTACACCTTGAACCCCAGGGCGGGATAAGCCCCGAGCCCCAGCATGCTCACGCCCCCCGACACCGGAGCCAGTGGCACGCTCAGCGCAGGCGGCCCCAGTGCCCATCCCAAGGTGGAGACGACTTCTCGGCGGCGGTACCCATCCTGCGCTCCGTGCAGGGCAAACCCTTCAGCCCAGGCGTAGCCGCAGCGTTTTGCGCGTTGCCACCACTGCGAGGCGTGGGTCATCGCGGCGTCGTGCAGGGTCATCTCGGCATCGACGCGCTCGATGGTCCAGCCGGCCCGCCGCATGCGAAGGCACATCTCGGGCTCCTCACCGGCGATCAGATCCTCACGGTAGCCGCCGACCTCTTGAAACGTTCGGACTCGGATCAGCGCATCACCACCGCAGGCATCCGCGATGCCGATCGGCGTGTCCCATTCGATGTCGCACAAGCGGTTGTAGACCGAGCGCTCCGGATACCGCTCACGCCTGCGACCGCAGACCACCGCCCGGCGCGGGTCCTTGCGAATCGCGCCCAGCGCGGTTGCAATCCAGGAGGCATCGAGCTCGCAGTCGCCGTCGACAAACTGGATGAACGCGGTCTCGGGGGCTCGCTCAAGGAGGAGCTTCGCGCCCGCGTTTCGAGCCCGGGCGGCGGTGAACTTCACCGAGGTGTCCAGGTCGTGCACCGCAGCCCCCAAGCCGCGTGCAATCTCGACGCTGTCGTCGGTCGACCCAGAGTCCACGTAGACCAGATGGGCCACGCGTCCGGGACCTGTGAGCATCGACTCCAGGCAGCGGCGCAAGCGTTCGCCCTCGTTGCGTCCGATCACAACTGCCCCGACGTTGGTGAAAGGCTGCTTCGAGGTCATCGAGCTCGCTGTGGAGGTTCGGGGATAGCCCGGTGGATGTCAACACAGGCGCCGATGTCAGGAGCCGCCGGGAGCCTCGCCGTCTTCGTCGTCTTCAAGCAGCTGTGCGTACTGAAGCGCCCGGGCCTTCCGCACCCGCTTCTTCGACAGATCGACCCCCACCCCACCCAAGCCGTAGTGATTGGCAACGGCGAGGATCGTGCCGCGTCCGCAGAACGGGTCCACCACCGTGGTGACGTCTTTGAGTCGCAGCAGGAATGAGCACACTGACTCCGCAGCGCTGCTCGGCATCGCACGCGACCATGTCATCACGCCAAGCCCGTCGATGACGTCCGGGCTCGCCATCGCGATCGGGATGCGTCGGCCGACCGAGAAACACTGAAGGTGCCCATACGCGGGCCGACCAAAGGTGCGCAGCCCCGGCCTCACGCGACACACAACCTTGTGCCACAGGCATGCGCTGCCCGCCGCATCCGCCCCCGCATGAACCCGGTGCGCCTTGTCGATCCAGACCCCGTCGGCCTTCACGTCGGTCTGGTAAAAAATCGCGACGCCGTTGGGGTGCACCGCCCGGCAGCAGGTGGCGACCGTGTCCGAGAACCAGGTCGTCCAGGCCTGCACCGACATTCCGGGAAACTCGGACACGTCGGGCAGTGAGGTCACCAGCGCGGACTCGGGCCCCAGCTCGCTGGCCGCGAGCCACTCCAGCCCGTCGCCCACCAGCACCTCTCGCGATGGCTGTGCCGGCTGGGTCTCGCGTTCAAGCATGGGCGGGATGCTACCCCACGGTGGCGCAGCGTCTTCTCGAGGCGGTTGAGGTAGCCTGCACGTCTCCTATGCAGCGTTTCTCGTTTTCCTTGGCTTCCCTGCTCCTCTTCGTCACCGCATGCGACTCCGAGAACGGTGACGCGTCTTCCGACACGGAAGCCAGCACCTCGAGCACCAGCGGCCCCAGCTCGACGGGCGAGTCCGCCGGAATGAGCACCCCGAGCAACCCCGCCACGAGCGCGACGACGGGCACCGGCGACCCAACAACCGCAACCAGCGGACCCCCGCCCACCGCGACCTCGGCCGAGTCGTCGAGCGGAACCGGGGGCAGCGAATCCAGCGACGCCGGATCCAGCACCACCGGCGGCAGCGGACTCGTCGTGATGGAGACCTCGGCGGGCACGCTCACGATCGAGCTGTTCGCCGAAGAAGCCCCGATCACGGTCGAGAACTTCATCGCGTACATCGACTCCGGTTTCTACGACGGCACCGACGGCATGGAGCCCACGATCTTCCACCGCGTCATCCCAGGCTTCGTCATTCAGGGCGGCGGCCTCACCGACGCGCTCGTCTCCAAGACAACGATGCCCGCGATCGTCAACGAGCACGGCGTCAGCGGACTCAACAACCTCCGCGGCACCCTGTCGATGGCCCGGACCAACGACCCCGACTCCGCGACCTCACAGTTCTTCGTGAACGTGGTCGACAACGCCGACCTCGACTCCGGGGACGGCTACGCGGTCTTCGGCCAAGTGATCGAGGGCATGGACGTGGTCGATACGATCGTGAACGTTCCCACCACGACGGTGGGAGGCTTTGAGAACGTTCCCGTGGAGACGATCACGATCACCAGCGTGACGCTGGAGTAGCTCGGACGGTGGCGAGCATCCACGCGGTGCGGCCTCGCGAGACCGCGTCCGCGTCAGGCTTCGGCGCCTCCATCAACCAGCGGCGATGCGCTCGTCGCCATCGTCCGGGCCGTATGCGACCTGAAACACGTCGGCGTCACCTCCGTCGACCGCTCGACTGCGAATGAGCCGGACATCGACCTTCGTGTGGAACCGCTGCCCCACCCCCTCGATCAGGCCGGCCACGAACGGAGCGAGCCCCGGCCGATGGCTTCGATAAGACAACACAAGAGCCCCTTCGCCCTCCTCGACGACCTCGAAGCTGGGCGGTTTGAGCGAAGTGAACGTCTCCGCGACACGAACATGGAGCGCGTCGAGATTCGACAAGAACTCCACGAACGAGCTTCCCCACAGCGCCAACAACGGCCCGTATCCCGTCGCCGCCGTCTCCGTCACCCAGTAGACACCGAAGGTCCGCATGACGGTCTCGGGTGGAAGCCCGAGCACCTCGGATGCGGCCCCAACCAACCTGTAGGTGACCCCGTCGTCGTACGCCTGCATCTTCTCAAACTCCGCCGGCGCCGCAGCCTTGGTGTGGATTCGGTGCCACGCTTCCGTCCCAAACCGTGCGAGCACCATGTCGCGCACCGCTCTGTTGACCATCCCGTACATCGATCATGACTGTAAGTACCCCCGAGCCCTGGGGGGCGGCCCAACCTCGGACGCCGTGGCTCTGCCCCGGTTGCACAGCGGGCAACGCAAGTGGAGGTCATCCAGGAACCCGTGGCTCAGGCCACGGTCACGACGACCAAGCCCACGTCGTCGTAGAGCTTCCCTGATCGGCTTCGAGCGAGTGCCACCAACGCTTCTGGGGTGGGCGTCCCAAGCAGTGCTGCGCGGATGGTGTCGGGGTTCGCGGCGTGAAAAAGACCGTCGGTCGCGGCGAGGAGGACGCCTTCGGCCACGGTCGTCCGGAAGCCCACGGGGGTTGCCCGGCCAGACCCGAGCCTTGCCTTGTGCTGCCCCGAAGTAAGGATCTCGCGAGCGCCATTAGGGACCACGACCCAGGCCTCGCTGTCCCCCACGCTCGCCCCCACCACTCGGTGTTCATGGATGATGGCGACGACCGCTGTCGACTCGCCGGCATCCGGGTCGCGCTCGAGCTTCGCGTCTAGCTGAGCCAAGAGCTCGCACCACACCTCCGGTGTCACCTCGCCTGGACTCATCTCCTGGATCAGCGACTCAAAGCCCGCGGCGGCGAGTTCAGCGGCTCGCGCTCCACCGCCAAGACCACCGGCGCCGTCAGCCACAACGAACGCCACCGTCTCGGCGGTCTGCATGACCCGGACGACATCCTCGGGCGCCGCTCGGTCCGACTCGACGCAGGAGACAACTGTGACGGAAGAGGGCATCGACATCGGCGGATCGATGCAGAGGGTACATCGAAAGATGCTGAGGTCCCGCCAGGTCCGCTTGGAGAACGGGCGGGGCAGAAACCCACGCAAACAACCCTGGCAGTTCCGGGAGGAACGCGTAAATCTCGGAACACTGCTGTTCTCCGTACATCGACTCCGGTTTCTACGATGGCAGCGACGGGATGGAGCCCACGCAGTTCTTCGTGAACGTGGTCGACAACGCCGGCCTCGACTCCGGGGACGGCTATGCGGTCTTCGGCCAAGTGATCGAGGGCATGGACATGGTCGATACGATCGTGAACGTTCCCACCACGACGGTGGGAGGGTTTGAGAACGTGCCCGTCGAGACAATCACGATCACCAGCGTGACGCTGGAGTAGCGCGAGCGGCGGCCAGCAGCCAGGCTTCACGGTCTCGCGAGATCGCGTCCGCGTCAGGCTTCACGCGCGCCCCCACGCAAGTCCCGGAAGTACCGCGAGACAAACTCCACTGCAAAGCGCGAGCCACTACAGTCAGCAGCATGAGTCGGAAAGGAAACTGCTGGGACAACGGGACAACGCCCCCGCGGAGAGCTTCTTCGCCACGCTGAAGAAGGATCAGCGAGTTCATCGACCAACACAACGAGGAACCGAAGCCCTTCATCTGGACCAAGTCCGCCGACCAAATCATCGCCGCTGTACAGCGTCACTCCCAGACGCTCCTCGACCTCGGCGATGGAGCCTGACTTTTCCCGGGCGTTACGGACTCAGGACACTAGGTCGAGGAGCGCCTACCTTGAAGAAGGAGGATCACTGGGTTCTTCTTCTTCCTGCCCGCCCGACCCCGCGTCGTCGACTCCGTAGATTTCAGGCTGCGGTCCGATGACCAAACGACCGTCGTTGAGCATCGCGCCGCAACGTCCATCTACACAACGGCAGCCAGGACGGACACCGCCCTCCACGGCCTCGCCCGAGCCATCCAAGCTCCCCGGGACCCAAACGGCATCCACTGATGCCGTCGAGAAGTCCTGTTTGATGGGGCCACACCATGTCCCGTGGCCTGCCTGCTGCGGATGGCACTCGCCGGCCGAAGCGCATTCGATCGGATCAGGAGCACTGGGCTCTGGGTCTCGCGTTCGGGGCGCAACTCCGGCCTCGCTCGAAGACGCAGGCGCAGACTCGGAGTCGAGCATGCAGCCCATGAAAATGAACGCACACAGAGCTGAGGACTTCAGCGTTTTCATTCGGGGATCGATCTCCGAAAGCGACGGGCCGTTTCCATCATCGCGATCATCATCCTCGTAGAAGAAGGACCTGTACACGAGCATCGAATCCTCGCCACAGGACGCGCTGCTATCGTAGGTGACGAAGTTTGTCGAAGACGAGCCCGCGATGCTCGGCGACGACACGCTCACCACCGCGCGGAGACCAGAGCGGAACGCTTGAGGGCGAGGCTGCCCGCGCCGATGGTTTCGCGCTGCCCTCCGCGGCCGCCTACGGTTTTGAGAACGTGCTCCTACCGCCGCGGCCCGCCGAAGGCGACGCGCCCGAGCATCCCGACGAGCCGCTGCCACCGCAGACCCCAGACCTAGGCGGAGATCCGAGCTCCCGCGAGCCCGAAGCCGAAACCGAAACCGAGCCCGTGGCGGCCGACGCGGTGCGGGTGACGCTGCGGCTGCAGGACGGCTCACCAGTCTTTGCACGCATCCAGCTCGTTCACGCCAGCACGGAGCAGGCCGACGGGGACCAAGCCGAGTTCAGCGGAATCCAGGGACCCGCCGCCCTGACGGTCACGGCACTGCGGTTTCCACGACACCCCGAGTGAACCGCGCCGCCCCGAAGGGCTGAGCATCTGGGTGCGGGTCGTGGCAAGCTCAGGCGCGATGCGGTCCAGCGCCCTCCTCCCTGGTTTGCTCTTGGCTCTTGGAGCCTGTCCCGCCGACGACACCTCGGCCGACACGAACGATGGCTCGACGACGGCCGCGACCTCCGGCACCGCCGAATCCAGCACCGGCGCCAGTGTCGGTTCGAGCTCGACGACCGGCGTTCCCGAGACCTCCACCGGAGCGGACGACTCCTCCACCGGGGAGCCCCTGCCGCTGGACTACGAGCCGGTGCTGCTCGACTGCACGCCCGGCTCCACGTTCCCGTTCACAACCGAGGGCAGCGGCTTTGAGAACCCCGAGGCGGAGATGGTCGCCTCCGAGAATCCGCGGCTCAAGGACGTCGGCTCGGACCTGCTGGGCAACCCCGGCGGACCCTACGCCTACACCACCCAAGGCAACGCCGACGCCGTGGGCAGCGCCACCGCCTACGAAGGAGAGAAGGCCCGAACCGCCAACGACACCGGCCTGGACCGCACCGGGCTGGCCGGCGAAGCGGTGAGCCTGTGGCGCTACGACGGCGCGGACTGGGCCCAGGCGGATCGTCAGAACACCGCGGAAGATGGCAGCTACAACTTTTCCGACGCCGCCCCGTCCAACAACAACGAGCAGCCTCTGTATGCCGTGCTCGAAGCGGACCAAAGCTGCGCCCCGCACTACACCTGGCTGCTCGAACCGGGCACGCCGTTCATCCTGGCCGACATCGACGGCACCCTGACGCTCAGCGACGACGAGCTCTTCATGCAGGTGAGCGACGGCGCGTACGATCCGTTGCAAAAGGGTGCCGCTGTCGAGCTGATGCAGACCTGGGCCGCCAAGGGCTACACGATCGTCTACATGACCGCGCGCCCGCACGTGCTGCGGAACGAGACGCGAGCCTGGCTGGACACGCACGACTACCCCGCGGGACCCGTGATCAGCTCCGGCTCCCTCGCCGTGGGCAGCAGCGCCGTGGAGTACAAGTCCGCGTGGGGCTTGCGGCTGATCAGCGAGTTTGGCTGGGCGCCGGTCGCGTTCTACGGCAACGCAGACACCGACATCGCCGCCTATGAAGCGGCGGGCGTCCCCAAGGACATCACCTTCATCATCGGCGAGCTGGCGGGAACCGAGGGCACCGTCGCGATCGAAGACGACGACTACAGCGCTCACATCGCAGCCTTCGTCACCCCCTACCCCGACGCACCGTAGTCCCCGGCCCGAGTCGTGCTACGACTGCTGTCGATGCGCGAGCCCGGTCCCCGAGAGCTGTTCTTCCTCCCACTCGGGGGGTCGGGCGAGATCGGCATGAACCTCAACCTCTACGGCCACGACGGCCGTTGGTTGATGATCGACTGCGGCATCACGTTCGAGCAGGAGGACGGCGTCACCCATGTGGTGATGCCTGACGTGCGATTCGCCCACAAGCGGCGCAAGCAGCTGGAGGCCCTGGTGATCACGCACGCACACGAGGACCACCTCGGCGCCGTGGTGCACCTTTGGGAACAGTTGCAGTGCCCGGTCTACGCCACCGCGTTCGCGGCCGAGGTGCTCCGTCGCAAGATCGCAGAGTCGGAGTTCCATGGCGACCTCGAGGTTCGCATCATCGATCGGGATGCACCCCTGAGCCTGGGCCCCTTCACGCTTGAGTTCATCGACGTCACCCACTCCACCGTCGAGTCCCAGGCGATCCTCGTGGGGACGCCCGTCGGCACCGTGCTGCACACCGGGGACTTCAAGCTCGATCCCGACCCACTCGTGGGACCGGCCACCGACCTGCGCGCGCTCGCGAAGGCCTCCGAGCGCAACATCGTCGCCGCCGTTTCCGACTCGACCAACGCCACCAAGGATGTCGCCAGTCGCAGCGAGGCCGAGCTTCGCGATGCCCTCGTGCAGCGACTTGAGCGGGTCAAGTCGGGCCGCATCGCGGTCGCATGTTTCAGCAGCAACATCGCGCGCATCCACACCTTCATGAAGATGGCCGAGCATCTCGAGCGCCACCCGGTCCTGCTTGGGCGATCGCTCAAACGCATGATTGGCTGCGCGCGAGCGACCGAATACCTCTCGCAGTCGGAGACCGAGATCGAGGTCCGCGACTTCGGCTTCCTTCCTCCGAGCAAGCTGATGCTGATCTGCACCGGGACACAAGGCGAGCCCGGCTCCGCGATGGACCGGATCTCCCGAGACGATCACCGCGACATCAGCCTTGAGCGTGGCGACCTCGTCTTGTTTTCGTCCAAGATCATTCCGGGCAACGAGGACGGGGTCGAGCGCCTGCACTCCCAGCTTCGCTCGCGGGGGGTCGAGGTGGTGAGTGAGAAAGAGGACTTCGTGCACGTGTCCGGTCACCCCGGACGCCCCGAGCTGCGCCGGGTCTACGAACTCGCCCAGCCCGCGTCCATCGTTCCGGTCCATGGCGAAGAACGACACATGACCGCCCACGCCGAGCTCGCGACGCAGATGGGGCTGCCCAGCGTGGTGCCGTTCAACGGGGCGGTGGTGCAGCTGGTCCCCGGACCCCCGAAGATCATCGACAAGGTCGAGCACGGCCGGTCGCGTGTTCCAGGCCGGGAGAGCGGACGAAAACCAGCCCGGGAGAGCGGACGAAAACCGGCCCGGCGCAAGCGACGTTGAGCTGCGGCTCAGCCCAGCGCACCTGGGACAAGTCGCCCCAGGATTCGCGATGTGCTCTGCTGTCGCAGCCCGAGCAAACTCAGGTGTAGCGGCAACAGCCGGTCGAGCACGTGGCGCAGAGATAGCGACGAGAACAACAGCAAGTTGCGGATGATCCACTCATCGAGTGCGGACAGACTCGGGTGCTGACCGCTTCCGGGCAGCTCCTCGGCGAGCGCGTCGAGACCGTGGCGAATCGGTCCGATTTCGCGGTGCCCCCAGTCGGAGTGAAAAAACAGCACAATCCCACGCGCCACGAACTGCCGATACAGAGGCATCGTCGACCGGCAGAAGATCCGCCCAGTACGCCCGAGTTCTTGCTCGCCGAAGCTCGGGTCGAAGCCCCACAACCGAGTCCCGTCGTCGGCCCCACCGCGAAGGATGAGAATCGGAGTGTTCTCCGGCCGGGCGTCGACCGCGTCGAGGATTCTCGCCTCCACCGGGCTGATGCGAGACGTGCCCTCAACGGCCGCGCGTCGCTGCGCGCCAAACACGGTCGGTGCGTGAGGCGTCATCACCAAGACGCCGCAAGACTGCGCCTGCGACGACACCGTGACGTGATCGAACAAGAAGGGGAAGGGGAGTTCACTCGACCTGTCCGGAGTCTCGGGCATTCGCGCCCCCGAATCTTGCCACTGTGGATCCTGTACCGCAAATGCTGCAAGTGCGCCCACCCGGTGCGCCGTCCTCAGGAGCGAACCGCCGCTTTGCTACGCCCAGCCTCGTGGCAACCTCGCGTCGATGGCGTTTCTCGACCTCGTCACGATCATCGTAGAAGACTACGATCCGGCGATCGCTTTCTTCGTCGACGTCCTCGGCTTCGAGCTGAGCGAAGACTCGGCGTCACGGACCAACGATGGTCGGCCCAAGCGGTGGGTGGTCGTGCGTCCTCGGGGTGCGGCGACGGGGATCGTGTTGGCGCGGGCCGATGGCGCGCGACAGGCAGCCGCCGTCGGCGAGCAAATGGCGGGACGCGTCGGGTTCTTCCTGCGCGTCGAGGACTTCGAGGACCGAGTCACCCGGATGAAGAACGCGGGTGTGCGGTTTGTGTCCCAGCCGAGGGTCGAACCGTACGGCAAGGTCGCCGTGTTCATCGACATCGCAGGGAACCGCTGGGACTTGCTGGGACCCAAGCCGGGCTGATCGGGACGTCGCCCTCGGACGCGAATGCCCCCCGCCCGGACACCGATGTCGCGGCTGCAGGGGAAGACTTCGGCTCGCAACGGCCGTTCGAAGCCATCGCGAGTTGGCATCCGATCTGCAGCAAGCAGAGGCGTGGCTTGGCACCGACTCTACACCCCTGCTCTTGCACTCCTTCCCGCGCTCGCTCTTGGCGGCTGCGACGATGCTCAGGATCCCATCGTCGAGGATGGCATGGAGTCGAGCGAAGAGATGGAAGAGGACGTCCCCGACGGCGATGACGAAGACCACGACGGCGATGATGACGATGACATGACGATGATGACGATGACGGCGATGACGACGATGATGACGACCGCCGACGACAACGACCCCGACAACGACGACCCCGCCGACGACGACCCTCCTCCGGCGCCCGCGCCCTCAGCTGCGATCCCATGCGACTACGAACAAGCGTGGCAGGGCTACGAGTGCGAGATGGATGATGGTGAGCTCGGCGCGCAGCAGTGCATCCTGCTCGACGGCGAAGAGTTCTGGACCCCCTGCACGACCGCGTCCGCGAAGTGCACCCCCGGCGACGACGAGGACTACGGCTGCATGGGCACCATCTGCACCTGGAACGGTGAAGCGTTCGAGCCGTACTCGTGGTCCGAAGACGACTGCAGCACCCCGCTGGTGCTGAACTTCGAAGGCGGTCCGGTCGAGTTCGCACCGGTGGCAGCCGCGACGTTCGACCTGTCCAGCGAAGGCACCTGCACCAACACCGTCTGGCCCACCTCGCCCTGGCTCGCGCTCGACCGCGACGGCGACGGCATGATCAGCAGCGGCGCGGAGCTGTTTGGCAACGCGACGGCGATGCGCAGCGGTGGCTTCGCCCAGCATGGTTTCGGCGCACTCGCCGAGCTCGACTCCAACCTCGACGGAAAGATCGACGCCCTGGACGCGCGGTTCTCCGAGCTGGTGTTGTGGAGCGACCTCGACGACGACCGCATCGGTGCGTACGCCGAGCTTCGTCCTCTGGAGCAGACGACCGTGGTGTCGATCGACCTCGGATTCACCCGCCGAGCCGAGTGTGACGCGATGGGCAACTGCGGCTACGAGCGGGCCTCGTTCGAGTACCGGCAAGGCGAGAGCACCAAGTTCGGCGAGGTCGTCGACGTCCGACTGCTCTGCCAATAGGCCGAGGCCGTCGCACGCGACGACCGCGCACATCCTCAGGGATCTCCGCAGGGGCCGCGGCATTGCAGGCGATGCAGTGCCCGGTCTGCGCCGTTTCAGCCCACTTCACGGAAAATTTGGGCCCGGGCGGCCCTTGTGTATTGCAATGCAGTCCTTTGTCCTACATGTATGGTCTTCAGGCTGCCATGAAGAACGCTCTGCTCCTTCCCCTCCTCGCGCTGCTTCCGCTCTCCGCCTGCGATCCATCCGCCGAAGGCAACCCCGAGGACGGCATCGTCGAGCCGAGCATCGACGGCAAGTCCGATGAGTTCGACGGGGTCGAGGACGGCGGCACGATCCGCTTCGGCGAGAGCGTCGACGGGTCGTTCAACGAGGACTTCCAGTTCTTCGAGTACACGTTTCGTGCCCGCGCCGACGCGGAGCTCGACATCGAGGTCACCCGAGCGGGCTCTTCAAGCGGACTGGACACCACCCTCTTTTTGTATCGCAACAACCCCGAGGGCGGCGCGCCCAGCCGGATCGCGATCGATGACGACGAAGGCTGGGGAGCGCTCAGCCGCATCCGCGACTTCCGGCTGTTCTCCGAAGGCGAGTACACGATCGTAGTCGGGACCAAGGGGGCAAACGGGCGCGGAGACTTCCGCCTCCGCCTTGGGTGCGACAGCGGCGAATGCGAACCCGAGGCCCCCCAAGCCGCGTGCAACCCGTTCCTCGAAGAGGCTCTCGCGGAGTGCTTCGTAGAGATCGGCGGCCTCGACTTCGGGTTTGAGATGCCCGCATTCGAGCTGGTGGGCGAGTGCGAAGAGTGGGTCGACAACTCGACCGAATCCATCTGTCCCGATGATGACGAGCCCCTCTGCGTCGACTCGGCACCGGCTCTGACCGCGTGCATGGACCAGTGGGAAGCGGAGTATGTCCGGCCTGCCACCGGCCTGTCCGAAGACAACGATGGCGGTCTCGATGCCCTGGTCGCATCGGTGAGTCACTCGCCAAACTGCGACGGCGGCGAAGATGCGGGCTGCGCGTTTGAGGGCACCCTCTACCGCTACGACGGCGATGCGCCCGACGCCGCCTCGCTCCTGGCCTTCGCACGCGCCCAGACCCAGATCGGACCCGGCGCCTTCTTGGACCAGACCCTGCAGGCCGAAGCCTCCGCCCTCAAGAGCATCGTCGACAACTACGGCGTCGACGACGAGTTCGAGGCCTTCCTCACCGAGGCCGGCCTCGACCTCGACGAAGCCCAGCTCTCGGTGAGCGAGTCCTTCGGCGAGTTCCAGTGGAACTGGGGCGATTGCGAAGGCGGCCTCGTGACCGCGACGTTCCCCTCGGCGAAGCGCGTGCTGGTCGTGCAAGACATGTTCTGCGCGGGTTGAGCAGCAGCCTCAGCGCGCGGCGAAGCGCCCCCCTCGAGCGAGGGCGGGCGCATCGCCCGACGCAGGCGTTCTTCTTCGAGGCGGGTGACGTCACGCGTTCTTGGATCGGAACACTGAACATGATATCAGTCAACCTGTGAACGACCCCAACATCGTCCCTGAGCCCATTGTGCAGCTGCTCGACGTGTTCGAGGCTGAGCTGTCCGAGGTCGAGTTTCCCGGCGTCAACGCGGCAACGCTGCGCGAGCAGGCCAGCACCGTCGACGCCGCCGCCGAGACCCTCGCCGCCGCGGAGCTCGCCCTTCGTGAAGCCCGAACCTTTCACGCCGAGGCCTACGGAGCGCTTCGCACCGCCGCCGAGCGGGGCCTCGGATACGCCCGCGTCTACGCCACCGGCAACGCGCAGCTGTCCGAGGCCCTCGCAAAGATCGAACTGCAGGCCAAGCCGCGCCGCATGCCCCCCAAAAAACGAGGACGCAAGCCCAAGCCGATGCCCGACAACGTCGCGGAGCTGCCGCTTCAAGCTGAGACCGCGTAGTCTCCCGCGGCGGCGATGACCGACGAGCACACCCCGTCCAATGCGCGCTGGCTCGTCGTCTCAAAAACCTCGGACAAACTGGGCGACCTGCTCGTCGACGCCAAGACGATCGTCCCGTGGCTGATGCTCACCGCGGGCGCACCCCCGGGGATGGTCGGCCTGCTGGTCCCACTGCGCGAGAGCCTGAGCATGCTCCCGCAGGCCTTCATCGCGCCCTGGGTTCAGGCCGTCGAGCCCCGCAAGCGAATGGCGATCGCGGCGCTGCTGGCTCAAGCCGTCGGTGCCCTTGCGATCGCCGTGGTGACGTACTCGCTGCGCGGCTTCGCGGCCGGGGTCGGCGTGCTGCTTGCGCTGTGTCTACTCACCGCCTGCACGGTGCTCACCTCCCTCGGCGCCTTGGGCTGCCTCGCGCTGCGCCAGGCCTGACGCGTTATTCCACGTTGTGAAACACGGTCTGGACGTCGTCGTCGTCTTCGAGCCGTGCGATGAGCTTGAGGACCTCGTCCATCTGCTCGTCGCTCAGCTCCGTCGTGGTCTTGGGGATCCATTCGAACCCGGAGCTGATGGGCTCGATGCTTCGCTCCTCGAGCGCCGACTGCAGCGACCCAAAGTCCTCGAACGCGCACCGCAGCACCAGCTGCGCCGAGCCGTCCTCGCCCGTGTCGTCGAGCATGTCCTCCAGACCGTGGTCGATGAGGTTGAGTTCCAGCTTCTCTCGGTCGACGCCTTCGGGCTTGAGCCGGAACACGCCGAGTCGATCGAACATGAACGCCACCGACCCCTCGGTGCCCAAGTTGCCGTTGCCTTTCTTGAAGGCGTTGCGAACGTTGGCAACCGTCCGCGTGACGTTGTCGGTCGCGGTGTCGACGATGATCGCCACGCCATGCGGACCGTATCCTTCGTAAATCGCCTCTTGGAAGTTGTCGGTGTCCGTCAGACCCAGCGCCCGCTCGATCGCCCCCTTGATGCGATCTTTGGGCATGTTGACCGCGTTCGCGTTTTGAATCGCGCGCCGCAGTGTGGGGTTGGTCTCGGGGTCGCCGCCGCCGGCGTTCACCGCCATGGTGACCTGGCGAGTGGCACGCGTGAACGCCTTGTTGTTGGCGGCGCCACGTTTGAAGATCGCTTGCTTTCGGTTCTCGAAGTTCCGGCCCATGGGGGATGCTCCGTCGACGATCGTCCCAGAAGGACTTTGCTCGCCGTGCGCCGGGCAGAGTAGCGCCGGAGGTCGGGCTTCGTCGAGGGCCCGCAGTGGTCCGCCCCGTGGTGGGCTCCCCCTGCTACGTTGGGGGGGTGAACGATCGCCCCGCCCTCGACCTCGGCGAGTTGGGTCGCCTGTTGCAACGGGTCACGCCCCAGAAGTCCGTCTCCGAGGTCATGGGCGCGCTGACGGCCCTGGCCAGCGCCCCCCAGGCCCCCCACCCCTCCCAGTGGCTCCTGACGCTGACCGACGACGCCCGCTTCGACGACGAAGCGGATGCGCGCACCTTTCTGGGGCACGTGCTCTCGGCGTACCGCGAGCTGGACACGGACCTGCGGACGGGCGAGACCGTCGGCCCCAACCTTGAGGATCGGCAGGCCGTCGCTCAATGGTGCCGCGGCTACTTTCAAACGGCCCGAAGCGACGCGACCTGGGCTGCCGACACCGACTCGATGCGCCGACTGATGCCGCTTGCACTCCTCTCCGGAGAGCTCGACCGCGTGGGGGAGCAGGGCTCCCCGATGCACAGCGACGCGATGCGATCCAAGTGGACCTCCGCCCTGGGAGCGCTCGCCGCGTCGTTCTACACCCAGTGGGCCGACACCCGCGCGAAACATCGAGCGTCCGGAGCAACCCAGGCTCGGGAGGGCGACGACGCGAGCGGTGTCCCGATCAAGAACGACGCCCCCAAGCTCGGCCGCAACCAGCCTTGTCACTGCGGAAGCGGGAAAAAATACAAGCACTGTCACGGGAAGGCCTAGCAGCCGCTGGTACCCTCCGGCCGTGAGTGACGCACTCCCCCTCAAGTGCAGCTGCGGCAAGATCCGCGGCACCATAGAGCCCGCTTCGCCGTCGGTCGGTCGCCGTATTGTTTGCATGTGCCTCGACTGCCAGACCTTCGCGCGCTGGCTCGGCAACGAAGACAAGATCCTCGACGAAGTCGGCGGGACCGACCTCTACCAGACCACGCCCGCCCGGGTCCGCATCACCGAAGGCGGCGACAGCATTCGCTGCGCCCGCCTCTCGCCCAAGGGCACACTTCGGTTTTTCGCCTCGTGTTGCCGCACCCCGATCGCCAACGGGACCCCGTCCCCGGCGCTTCCGTTCATCAGCATCTTTGGCGCCTTCAGTGACCACCAGGGAGCGGGCGTCTCTCGCGACGACGCCCTGGGTCCGGTCAGACTGCGCGTGCAGGCCAAGGGCGCGACGGGCCAGGCTCCCCACGGTTCCCAGCACACGATCGACAAGGCCACGATGGCCGGGATCGCGGCGGGCCTGCTGTGGGACCGCATCCGTGGCCAGCATCGCCCCCACCCGTTCCGAAACGCCGACGGCTCCTTGCCCCACGAGCCGGAGGTGATTGGAAAAGACGAGCGCGCGCGACTCCTCGCGCAATGCGGGCCGAAGGCACGGACTTCAGACACGAGGTCTTAGCCGCCCTGTTATCGTGACGCCGTGCGGATCTTGTACGGCGTCGTCGGGGAGGGCATGGGACACGCAACGCGCTCAAGCGTGGTGCTCAAGCACCTTCACGCCTCGGGGCACGAGGTGCGAGTCATGACTTCGGGACGGGCCAAGGACTTTCTGGCCGCACGCTTCGAAGGAGTCAACGAGATCCACGGGCTGCACTTCGTCACCGAACAGAACCGGGTTCGCTTGGGCAAGTCGCTGTGGTCCAACGTGTTGGCCGGGGCGCTCGGGGTGCCGCAGAACATCCAGGCCTACTTCGATCTCCTCCACGAGTTTCGGCCCGAGATCGTCGTCAGCGACTTCGAGAGTTGGACGTATATCTACGCCAAGGCCCATGGTCTCCCGGTGATCAGCGTGGACAACATGCAGGTCATCAACCGATGCCGGCATCCCAAAGAGGTTCTCGAGGGGTACGAAGCCAGCTTCGACTTGGCCAAGGCGTTCGTAAAGTCGAAGCTCCCGTTCGCCGATCACTACCTTGTCACCTCGTTCTTCCGACCGCCGCTGCGAAAGAAGCGAACCACGTTGCTCCCGCCCATCCTGCGGCCCAGCATTCTGGACGCGCCGCGCAGCGTGGGCGAGCACCTGCTGGTCTACCAGACCGCCGAGGGCAATGAGACGCTCGCCCAGACCCTCCAAGACACCGGGCTGCCGTGCCGAGTGTATGGCATGCATCGCGACCTCACCGAGGACCTCGTCGAAGGCAACCTCGTGCACCGTCCGTTCTCCGAGTCCGAGTTCATCGCCGACCTCGCAAGCGCGCGGGCCGTGGTCGCAGGCGGAGGCTTCACGGTCATGAGCGAGTGCGTCTATCTGCACAAGCCCATGCTCTCGGTGCCCATCCGCGCCCAGTTCGAGCAGGTCCTCAATGCTCGATGGCTTGAGCGCTTGGGGTACGGCCGGTTCGCCAAGGACCTGCGCGATCCGGCGGTGGTTCACGACTTCTTGGACGCGGTGCCCGGCTGTGAAGAAAAGCTGGCCGGCTACGCGCAAGATGGAAACCGCGAGTTGCTTGCGGCGCTCGACGAACAGCTCGATCGCGCGGCAGCCGGTCTCTAAAACTCTGCGCGTCGCGCGGCCGCACGCTGGCGCCGCACTCGACCCGCGAGCTCCGCAAACAAGAGCCAACGCCGTCACACGGTGGCTCCGCGCGTCCCCGCGGCACTTCTCGGACCCTCGCGTGTCGCGAGCTGCCGCCTGGATCCGTGCAAACACACCGCGATCCCAGCGCCGCGTCGCGCGTGTGGCTTGCCCCGAGGCCCGATCCATGGGACAGGGCGCCCGTGAAGTTCGATGCGCTGGGCCTTTGTGCCCCCATTCTCCGCGCCGTGACGGATGCTGGCTACACCGAGCCGACGCCGATTCAACGAGACGCAATCCCCCCAGCGCTGGAGGGCCGCGACGTGTTGGGCTGCGCGCAGACCGGTACCGGCAAGACCGCGGCCTTCTCCCTTCCGCTGCTGCAGCGCGTCGACAAGCTCGCCGGCGACGACCCGTGTGTCCGCGCCCTGGTGGTCACCCCGACCCGAGAGCTCGCGGCACAGATCGGCGACAGCATCGCCACGTACGGGAAGCACCTGGGCGACCTTTGGCACACCGTCATCTTCGGCGGCGTCAACGAGAAGGCGCAGATCAAGGAGCTCAAGCGCGGCATCGACATCATCGTCGCCACCCCTGGACGCCTGCTCGACCTGATGAACCGCGGGTTCGTCGACCTCAGTCGCATCAACGTGTTCGTCCTCGATGAGGCCGACCGGATGCTGGACATGGGCTTTCTTCCGGACGTGAAGCGCATCGTGGCCAAGCTCCCCAAAGAGCGGCAGACGCTGTTTTTCTCGGCCACGATGCCGCCGGAGATCCGGGAGCTTGCGCAGAGCATGCTCCGCGACCCCGTCTCGGTCGCCGTCGCCCCGATCTCCGCCACCGCGGACCGCATCGAGCAGCATCTGTACTTCGTCGACAAGGCGAACAAGCGCTCGCTGCTTGGCGCATTGTTGGACGACGGGAGTATCAAACGCGCCCTGGTGTTCAGCCGCACCAAACACGGTGCCAACCGCATCACGCAGTTTCTCGAGAAGCGCAACGTCTCCTCCGCGGCGATTCACGGCAACAAGAGCCAGGGCGCCCGAACCCGCGCGCTCGAAGGCTTCAAGTCCGGCGACCTGCGCGTGCTGGTGGCCACCGACATCGCCGCCCGCGGGATCGACGTCGACGGCGTCTCCCACGTCATCAACTTCGACCTGCCCAACATCCCGGAGACCTACGTGCACCGCATCGGTCGAACGGCACGCGCTGGCGCCTCCGGGATCGCGTTGTCCTTCTGCGAAGACGAAGAGCGGGAGTTCCTCGTCGACATCGAGCGGCTCATCAAGCGACACATCGACCGCGTCGAGACGCACGCTTTCGTCGCGAGCCAGCCCGCACCGCCCATGACCGACCTCGCCGGGCGGGGAAAGTCCGGCGGTCCGAGCCCCGCTCGCAAGGAAAGCAGCAACAGCCGCGGTCGTGGCCGCGGACGTGGTCGCTCCTCCGCATCGCGTTGAGGTCTCCCTGGGCCGGGACCCAAGAACAGCTCGGCGGGTCCTGGTTGAAGTCGTCGCAGAGCACGTAGCGATAGCGGTCGATGTGACGGCAAACGCGACGACGACCAGGCTGACGAGTCCGGCCGTGATCACAGAGAAATGCCCGGAGCCCGGCGCCCTGCATCAAAGAGCAGGGTAGAACCTCCTGTGGGAGTCTTCCTGTGGGAGCATCGCCGGGTTCTCCTGAACTGGAGTCTCCGATGAAGTCCGAATCCTCGACCGCCTCCGAGTCCACCGCGCACGGGCGGTTCTCTCCGGGTTTCGGCACCGGTGCCGTCCCGGGCAGCGCGGTCTACAGCGGCGCGGTTCGAGACTTCGACCCGTTCGTTCGCGTCTTCGACTGGACCACCGAAGCGGTCCACGAGTACGACCCCGCGACCATTGCCCAAGCCCATGCAGCCCTGGATGAAGGCTCGACCACATGGGTCGATGTGATCGGGATTCACGACGTCGGTTTCGTGCGCTCGGTCTGCAGGGCGTTCGGTGTGCACCCTCTGACGCTTGAGGACATCGTGCACACCGGCCAGCGGCCCAAGATGGAGGTGTACCCAGAGCACACGTACATCGTGATGAAGATGGTCCGGCTGGGTCAGGATCAGTCTTTGCTGTTTGAGCAGCTCTCGCTCGTGGTCGGCAAGGGCTTCGTGCTCACGTTTCAGGAGGTCGGAGACGATGTGTTTGGCGGGGTTCGGACGCGGCTGCGCGACTCCATCGGCCGGGTCCGCGATCGAAACCACGACTACTTCGTCTACGCCCTCATGGACGCCGTCGTCGACGGCTACGTTGAGGCCGTCTCCGTGATCGGTGAAGCGGTCGAGCAAGCCGAGCGCGACCTCGACCAGGACGACTCCGAACTCGTCGACGGGCTTCCACAGCGTCTGCATGACCACAAGCGCGAGCTCATGGGTCTGCGCAAGGTGACCGCCCCGCTACGCGACGGCGTCAACGCGATGTTGCACAACCAGGGAAAGCGCATCGCCAAGCGAAACCTCCCGTACTACCGCGACCTTCAGGACCACTTGATTCAGGTCATCGACTCGACCGAGATGTATCGCGAGATGATCTCGAACCTGATCAACCTGCACATGGCGCTTGTGGGCCAGCGAACCAACGAGGATATGCGGGTGCTGACGGTGATCGCGACGATCTTCATCCCGCTGACGTTCATCGTGGGCGTGTACGGGATGAACTTCGACAACATGCCAGAGCTGCATCAGCCATGGGCCTATCCCACGCTATGGATGGTGATGTTTGGCATCGCCGGCGGATTGCTCTTGTACTTCAAGCGCCGCGGTATGCTCTGACATCCGGCTGGCGCCTCAACGCGGGACCGACACTCCGAGCGTCCCGCAGATCGACAAGGACGGCGCGAGCGCTCATCGAGCGGAGCGAACGTCACAGGAGGCCGCGCATGTGCACGAACCGGAACTGCACCCGAGCCCCCGCCTCGACCAAGCATCGCGTGAGCGCGTCCAAGTCTTCGCTCACAACCCCCATCTCGGGCCCGGTCGCGTACCGGCGCAAGGCCTGCAGCAGCCCGATGGCGATCTCCAGAGACTCCGCCCGAAACGGGAACGATCCCTGCCCCACCAGGTCGAACGTCGCCACCCCATTCGACTGCGCCTCTTGGCCAAGGATCGCAAGGACGCGTCCGGTCGGACGTTGGAGCACCGAGTCAAGCTGCCCCGGCGGAAGTTCGAAGCGTTGCTCGAGGGCGACGAGCTGGCGCGCGTCCGGTTCGACCACTTCGCAAGCTGGCGCCGCCGAGGCAAGGGTGTCGACCAAGGAAGGGGGAAACCGCAGCGAGGTGCAAACGTGATGGATCTCGAGACCGAGCGCCCGGTACAGCCCGAGCGCCGCGTCGTTGTCCTCGCGGACATTGAGTCGCCAGTGCCTGCCGCCCGCCGCACGCATCTTCGCGACCGCGTCGGTGAGGAGGGCACGGCCGGCGCCGGTCCGCCGCGCGAGGGGATCGACGACGAGGTGACGAACATAGCCATGCAGTCCGAAGACCTGCGCGAAGCAGTACCCGACCGGCTGCCCCCCGCGCTCCGCCACCGCCGACGCGGGAACCAGATCATCGCGCCACTGCTGCGGCGAGGGTGTGGCCTCGCCAGAGCCCAGCATCGGAAACCACCGTTCAAAGTGCGCGTAGTCGCTGGGGGCCGCGGGGCGGAGGCGGGCTGCCATTGGATTCAGACTACCTTCCTCGCGATCGATCGAGCGGCCGCACAGCCGCACAGCGGCACGGCCAGAGCCTGATAGAGTCCGGTCGTGCCCAGTGGGAATCGAGGGGATCCGGGGAGCACCGAGCACACGCTGACCGACTCGGGTCGGCGGCGCCAGGTCACGTTTCGGGCCGGCGATCGCGTCGGCCGCTACGGGATCCTGCACACGCTTGGCTCGGGGGGGATGGGCACCGTCTATGCCGCCACCGACCCCGACCTCGATCGCAACGTCGCCATCAAGGTCTTGCACGACCGCCCCGGCCGGACCGTGCGCGCCGAGGCGCTGCTGCACGAAGCCCAAGCGATGGCCCGATTCTCCCACCCCAACGTGGTCACGGTTCACGACGTGGGGACGCACGAAGGCCGGGTGTTCGTCGCGATGGACTGGGTCCGTGGACCCACCCTTCGCTCGTGGATGAAGGGCCGCCGGTGGGATGCCGTGCTTGAGGCCTTCTTCCAGGCGGGACAAGGCCTGGCTGCGGTGCATGCCGCGGGCCTGGTTCATCGAGACTTCAAGCCGGCCAACGTCATGCTTCACCCCGGCGGCCGCGTCGTGGTCATGGACTTTGGCCTCGCACGGTCCGCCGACGACAGCGGCCAGGTCAGTGGGACGCCGCTTCCAGGTGCGCCCGATACGGACGACGACGGCGGCAGTCGGGCGGGCTCGGTCCAGGGCACGCCAGCCTACATGGCGCCCGAGCAACATCTCGCGTTCGACGTCGACGCCCGCGCAGACCAATTCAGCTACTGCGTCTCGGTGTTCGAGGGCTTGTTTGGCAAGCGACCGTTTCGTGCGCGCACGGTCACCGAGTTGGTCATGCGGATCTCTGCGGGTGAGTTGGCGGACGTTCCGCGCAACGGTGTCCCGCCTCGTATCTTGCGGGCGCTCGTTCGCGGCCTGGCGGAGCTCCCCAAGGACCGCTGGCCCTCGATGGAAACCCTGCTCGACCGGCTGCGTCCGGTAGGGCGCGGGACGTGGATGGTCTGGGCGGCGGGCGCGGCCGCACTCGCGACCGTCGCGTTCGCGGCGGTTCCACCCGCCGACCCCTGCGAGACCGGAGCCGATGCGGTCCGTGAGCTCTGGTCCAAGGAGCGCCGCGACACACTGCTCGCCGCGCTGCAGTCCTCACCGCAACCGTTTGCCCACGAAACCGCCGGCCGGGTCGACGAGACGATCGCGAACTACGTCGAGCAACTCGCGAACGCACACGACCAGGCCTGTCAAACCGCCATCGACCCCGCGCTGCTCGACCGCAGGACCGCGTGCCTGCGTCAGCGCTCCGGTGCGTTGCGAGCGGCCGTCGACGCCCTCACGACCTCGGCCGACGATGGGCTGCAGCGCGCCGTTCAGGTCCTGTCACACCTGCCCGAGCTGGACACGTGCCTCGACCCCGAAGCCCTTGCACGAGCGAGCGCACTGCCCGCGGACGAGACCCGACGTCAAGAGATCGAGCAGGCCCGCGACGCGATCAGCGAGTCGACCGCCATGAACGAAGCGGGCGACCTCGACGGCGCACATGCCCGAGCCAAAGCGGCGCTCGTCCTCGCCCATCAAACCGGCTTCTCCCCGGTCGAGGTCGAGGCCCTCAACGCATGGAGTTCGGCCCAAGAAGGCCAAGGCGACTACGCCGCAGCCGCCGAGACTTCGGAGGCTGCGTTCCACCTTGCACACTCGAGCCACCACGACGTCGAGGCCCTCCGGGCGGCGGTTCAGCTGGTCTATGTGGTCGGCTATCGACTCCAGCAACACGAGGTCGCACAGGGGTGGCTCCGACATGCAGAAGCTCTGCTCGCGCGCGTCGAGGACCGCGGACTCGAAGCCCGCCTCATCAACAACGAGGCCACCCTGGCCTACAGCGCAGGAGACTACGACGCAGCGGCTCGCGGCTTCGAGCGAACGGCACAGCTTCGGGAGTCGCAGCAAGGCGCCGAGCACCCCGACGTCGCGGCCGCGCACAGCAACTTAGGCCTCGCGCTCACCCGACTTGAGCGACTTGAGGAGGCCCTCGAACATCACGCCCGCGCCCGCGCATCCTGGGAGGCCTCGCTGGGTCACTCCCACCCCATGGTCGCCATCTCCGTGCACAACCGAGCCCTCGTGTTCGAACAGATGGAGCGGCTCGACGAGGCGGCGGCCGAGTACGAACGCGCGATCGAGCTCCGGATTCGCAGCCAAGGCGCCGAGCATCCCTCGGTGGCGTTGTCGCTCAACAACCTCGGACATGTTCGGCGAAAGCAGGGCGAGGCGTTGGATTCGCTTGAGCTTCACCACAAAGCGCTCGCGCTGTGGCACGCCGCGTACGGCCCGGAGCATCGCAGGGTCGCCGAGGCCCTGAGCGGCATCTCAGAGGCGCTTCACACTCAACGTAGGCTTGAGGAGGCACACCACTTTGCGGACCGGTGCCTCTCGACGCTGGAAGCCGCCGTGGGGACCGAACATCCCGACTACGCGCTCGCCCAATACGCGCTCGCCCTGATTCAGATCGACGAAGGCCAACGCAGCGGCGCCCGCCGAAACCTGCAGCAAGCGCAGCGAAAACTCGTCGAGGTTTGGGGTCCTTCGTCCAAGGACGTTCGCAGGGTCGAGCAGAGCCTGGAAACGCTCGCCGCTACGACGGACTCAGCATCGCCGTAGGCGGCCGACCCACGCGCTCACGCGAGGTCGTCCCACCAACCGTCGGGCACCACGAACGCACGCTCCATCTGCGTCCCGACCCGTGCCGCAAAGACGGGCCGACGGAGTCGTTTCACCAGGTCGTGGGCAGCAACGACGGTCCCGACCCGCCCGTGCTCGGGACTGAGCCACCACGGCTTTTCGAGTTCGCACCACGGCGCGTCGCCAAACCGGTCCGCGAACTCGGAGGCGTAGTACCAGTGCCCGTGGTCCACCTCGGCACAAGCGCCATCGGGCAGCCGCGTCTCGCCGACCGGGGAGAAAAACGCCCCCAGCATCAAGACCTCGGTGACATCCGGGAACGGCAGGTCTTGGGGCCAGGCGTCCTCCTCGCGGGCTTGCTGCGCGACCGTGACCTGATGCGTCGTCAGCCGGTTGAGCTTGAGGTCGAGGCGGTCACGCTTGCCAGGGCCAACCCAGGCGGAGCTTTGCGTGCCGGCTTTCGCCGCGAGGTAGTACTTCACCGCAACCTCGCGATGGACGACGCAGCCCTCGCGCCGATACAGGACGTCGAGTTCCCCGATCGTCCGGCCTCCAGACCGCAGCGGTTCGTTGGCCGCCAAGACCTCCACCCCAGATGTGCTCCGCAGCGCCGCAAGATGCACGCGCTCGAACCATCGCCCGACTTGGCGGACGGGCTCCGCGCTCTGGCTTTCGCCGCGGCCCACCCCGGACAGCGACGCGCCCCGAGTGCCGCGCTGGGCCCAGTAGTCCTCACACATCAGCGGGGCCGCGCCCGCCAACCACGCCAGGTCGAGCTGCAGTCGGAGGGACACCGGCGGGCTTACGGCTCGATCGAGAGGCCGAAGTACATGACGCTGGGGTCGCCGGGGAGGAAGGTGAGCGCCGCGACATCGTGCCAGGGGTTGTGCGTGAGCGTGACCTCCTGCGCGCCGTGGTCATAGCGGAAGACGTCGGTGCCGTAGTTTTGGAAGTTGCCGCCAAACACGAAGTACAAGATGTCGGGATCTTCGGGGTGGGGAAACAGGTGGTTTCCGTTGTAGAGAATCGCTTCGTCTGCGTCGACGACCGAGGCGAAGCTCAGGCCTCCATCCTCGGAGCGAAACACGTGCCGTGCGCTCGCATCGTCGAGGTTCGACAAGTCATAGCCCTGGGCCCAGACCAGGCTGGGTTGGACGCTCGAGACCGACAGGTTGAAGACGTTGGCGTTGCCGGGCCCAAACCCCGAGGATTGTGCCCACTGCGTTCCACCATCGGTCGTCACCCAGGCGCCCTGCACCGCCACGCCGAACAGCGCATGCTCAAGGTCGGTGGGATCGAACACGGCCCGGTACACCAGCAGGTCGGCGCCCACGGCGATGCCCTGCGCGGTCCAGTTTGCCCCCGCGTCGGTGGAGTCCCACAGCTGGCCCTGCGAGTCGCCGATGCGAACGTGGTCGGGGTCCGTGGGGTCGACGCCGAGCCCGACGATGTTCTGCGCGGGGGAGACCAGTGGGGTGACGACCTCATCGTCGACTCGGAGCAGCCCCGAAGCGTTGTCGACGAACCCATACGCGCGCGCGTCCCCGGCGGCGCGGAGCACCGGGGTTCCGCCGGCGATCTCCCCGACCGACGCCCAAGAGCAGCCCGCGTCCGACGATGCCAAGATCTCGCCGCCGCTGGCCGCCAGCATCGCGCCGGGCTGCCCCAACGCGACCAGGCCGAACGTGTAGGTGACCGGCTGGATCTGCTGATCCATCGGGGTCGTCGTGGCGCCTTCGTCGAAGGTGAAGGTGACCGCACCGGTCCCGGTGACGAGCTCGCAGTCCGGGGGAATCCAGGCCAGCTCGCCCCCCGAGCTTGAGTCCGACGAACCGCTGTCGCCGGTGGTAACGCCCGTGGAAGTGCTGGTTGTTTCGGCGCCCCCTGTCGATGTGGAGGCGCCCGTCTCCGTAGGCGAAAGTGTTGCCTCGGAGCCGGCGGAATCTGTCGAGGACGAGGACGGGCCGCGCCCGGTGGAGGAGGCCTGGGTCGTGGTGCTCGACGCGCCGGTGTCGCTGGAGGCCGAGGTGTCGTCCGAACAGGACACCACGGTCACGAGTACGGTCGCGAGGCACGCGTGGGCACGAGTCATCGGCCGAAGATAGCGCACGAAAGGTTGCTGGTATCCTCGCCGGCTCCATGTCCGCTCGAATCGCGCTCCTACTCGGCCTCGCCGCCACCCTGTGTGCCTGCGCCACCCCCAAGGGCGCCGTGACCGAGCCCACCTCCCCGACCTCGTCCAGCGCCACCGTGACCCCAACGAATCCCCTGCTCGCCGAGTGGGACGGCCCCTACGGAGGCGTCCCCGCCTTTGATGCCATGGACCTGGCCCAGCTCGAGCCCGCCGCCCGTGAGGCGATGGCCGCTCACCTCGAAGAGCTTGAGGTCATCGCGTCCAATCCTGATCCCGCCTCGTTCGACAACACCATCGTCGAGATGCAACGCGCGGGTGAAGCGATGAACCGCTTCGAAGTGTACGTCGGCATTTGGTCGGCCAATCTGTCCACGCCGGAGTTTCGCGAGCTGTTCGCCAAGCTCGCGCCCGTATTCTCGGAGTACGAGACCAAGATCATTCAAAACGAGCCGCTCTTCGCTCGCATCAAGGCGGTCTATGAGGGCCCCGAGCTGGCCTCGCGTCCAGCGAGCGAGCAGCGCCTTGTGGAGCTGCTCTACAAACGATTTGCCAGGGCCGGTGCCAGCCTCGATGCGAAGGGCAAGGCCCGATATGCGCAGATTCAGTCGCGGCTTGCCGAGCTTCACGACGCCTTCGGCAACAACGTCCTCGCCGACGAGGAGACCGCCATCGAGCTTGGGCCCGAGGATCTCGGCGGCCTCCCCGACGCGTTCAAGGCCTCGATCAAAAAGGATGGCGCCGAGGTTTGGGTCCTGCCCAACACCCGCTCGGCCATGGATCCGTTCCTCACCTATTCCACCCAGCGGGCGCTCCGGGAGAAGGTCTGGCGCGAGTACTACAGCCGAGGGGACCACGGCGATGCGCACGACAACAACAAGCTCATCGCGGAGATCCTCCAGCTGCGTCACGAGCGAGCCAAGCTGCTCGGCTACGAAAGCTATGCAGCCTGGCGGCTCGAAGACGGCATGGCCAAGACCCCGCAGCGCGCCCGCGATCTGATGATGGGCGTGTGGCCCGCCGCGACGGCCACCGTGAAGAAGGAGGTCGCTGCGATGCAGAAGGTTGCCAAGGCCGAGAAAGCCGGCATCACCATCGAGCCCTGGGACTATCGCTTCTACGCCGAGAAGGTGCGCCAGAAGACCTACGCGCTCGACTCCGACGAGGTGAAGCAGTACCTGCAGCTGGACCCGTTGCGCGAGGCCATGTTCATGGTCGCCGGCAAGCTGTTCGGCTTCGCGTTCACTCCGGTGCCCGAAGGATCCGTCCCCGTCTTTCACCCTGACGTGTTGGTGTGGGAAGTGACCGACGCCGCCAGCGGCAAGCACATCGGGCTATGGTACCTCGACCCCTTCGCGCGTCCCGGCAAGCGCTCGGGCGCGTGGGCCTCGACCTACCGCTCCAGCCACACCTACGACGGCGAAGTCACCGTCCTGGTGTCGAACAACTCCAACTTCATCAAGGCCCCCGAAGGCCAGCCCGTGCTCGTCTCGGCCGACGACGCCTCGACCTTCTTCCACGAGTTTGGCCACGCCTTGCATGCACTGAGCAGCAACGTGAAGTACCCGGGCCTCTCCGGCGGCGTTCGGGACTACACCGAGTTTCAGTCTCAGCTGCTCGAGCGCTGGCTGTTCACCGACGCTGTCATCGACGGGTACCTGCGGCACCACGAGACCGGCGAGCCCATGCCCAAGGCGCTCGTCGCCAAGATCCGCAAAGCCGCCACCTTCAACCAAGGATTCAGCACGGCGGAGTACCTGGCCTCGGCCATGATGGACCTTGAGCTGCACTCGATCGATCCCACCGGCATCGACCCCGATGCGTTCGAACGCGAGACGCTCGCGAAGTGGGGCATGCCCAGCCAGGTCGTCATGCGCCACCGAACCCCACAGTTCGGTCACGTGTTTTCCGGCGAGGGCTACTCCGCCGGCTACTACGGATACATGTGGGCCGACGTTCTCACCGCGGATGCTGCGGAGGCGTTCGCGCAGGCGCCCGGTGGCTTCTACGATGAAGACGTCGCAAAGAAGCTGGTCGAACATCTGTTCGCGCCGCGCAACGCGGTCGATCCCGCCGAGGCGTACCGAGCGTTTCGTGGGCGAGACGCGGATGTGGGGGCGCTGATGCGCGACCGCGGGTTTGCAAAGTAGCGGACGACGCAGCCTCAGCGTCGCCGTCGTCGCCACGCCCAAAAACCGACCCACGCGTACAGCCCGAAGTCGGAGCCGCTGCTGATCCGGCAGCCACCACCCGAGCTCGACGCGCCCGCCGAGTCCCCGCCCTCGCTCGAACCGCCCGTCGCGGCGGTCGCTCCAGATTCGGGGGCGGGACCGGTGGTGGTGTCGTCCCCAGTTCCCCCACCGGTGCCCGCTCCAACCCCGGACGATCCGTCGGCGCCCGTCGTGGTGCCCGCAGGCGGCGTCCAGCCGACCTCAAGCACGACCGCGTCGGAGCTGGCCTCGACCTCCCAGATGTTGGTGGCCACGGCGACCACCTCCCACGTGCCCACAGGGAACACAACCTCGGCGAACGAGAACGGCGGGACCTCGTCGATGACCGACTGAAGCTCGCCGTTGATCGAGAGCTGAACAAACGCGGTATCGCTGCTGGCGTCGACATCGATGGCCGTGGCCAGGCTGGTCTGCTCGGTCTGCAGGGATCCGGGACTGCTGATCGTGACCGAAGGGGGCGCCGTTGGAGGCACGAGTGCAGCTCCGATCGCGGCAGGGGCTTGGGGCAGCGGGCCGATGAGCCCCGTATCTCCGGCGGGCTGCGGCAGTCCTGTCCCGCGAAGGACGGCCCGCATCTGCACGGAGTTCAGCGGCTCACCTCCGTTGTCCTTCACCGCACCTTGCACGAGCGCAGCCACACCCGCGACGACCGGTCCCGCCGAACTGGTGCCGTTGAAGACCGCCGTGTAGCTCTGGTTGGGGTCGTCGCCGTACGTCGCGTACTGGCCGTACCCGGTCGTGAACACCTGCTCGCCCCACCCCTGCACGTCGAGCCGCTCACCGTACGTACTAAACCCCAGGCGCTCCCGAGTCCCGGGTCGGCCGGCGCCCACCATGATCACGCCCGAGTCTCCTCGTTCGCGGTAGTACGCCAGCTCGTCACGATCGAGGTCGAGGTCCCCGTTGCCGGCCGTCGCCACGAGCACCACTCCGGCATCGGTCGCCATTTTGCTGACCACCCACACGGCTTCGTTGAGCTCGGCGGGGCCCAGAAGGCCCGTGATTCCCTCGCTGGTCTGCATCTCCAGCAGGATGACGTCGCCGGGCGCCGCATCGGATGCCGCCGAGACGATGGCCTCGGGTCGCCGCGAGCCCGACTCGATGCTCAGCTCCGGATACACGCCCAGCCTGGCGTCCGGGGCGATGCCCGTGATGCCATACCCATTGTCCCCCGCGATGAGAACGCCCGCCACGCCGGTGCCATGGTTGCCGTCCGTGGTGTCGAGCAGCGCCTCAAGGTCGGGCGTCTGGTTGGCCTCGGGGGTCATCGTGCCCTCGTTCCACTCCTCGTGCTCGAGCGACCACGCGTACTCGATGTCCGCGAGCCCGACGTTCTCGCCCCGATACCCCATCGCCCAAGCACCGATGGCATCCACGCCCGGGTCGGGCCCGAGATATCCCTGAAACCCTGTCAGCTCGGGTGTCGTCGGAGCGATGTCGACCGGCGGAGGTGTTGCGATGATACTGAGACTGACGAACTCGACGACGTCGAGAGCTTGAAGCGCGCGGGCATCGTCGAGCGAGGCGCCGTGCACCTCGAACATCCCGAGCAGGTCGGGTTGAGCGCGGCCGCTCTCGGTGCGCGCTCTCGCGGTGAGCCGTTCGATTCGGTCCTGGTCGACGAACATCGGCTTGAGGCTCAGGCCCCGCGCTCGCACCAGAGCATTCACCCCCGCGAGGTTGTAACCTCCGACACCGTGCACTCGGATCGGCGTCAGGCCTCGAACGGCGGCGCCGTCGAGAAACTTCACCACAACCCGGTGCGGACCCGCGACCGGGAGGAGCCGCCCCTTCGCGAGCGGCATCCGAGGAGCAACCGCATGCGCGGGTGAGGACAACAGCGCTGCGCTCCCGGCCAGCAACATCACCCATACGCGAAGCCCCATCCCCATCACTGTACCCACGCGGAGAACGGAGGGTGACTTGGCGCCCGCCCCAAGGAGCCCAAACGTCAAAAAGCCCACATTCCTCGGTGGAATGCGGGCCCCTCAGCGCAGTCACGCCGCTTTAGGAGTGTGCCGTCGAATCAGCCTCGACGAGCCGCAGCCGCATCGCTGTGTGGGGCGCTGGATGGGGCGCTGGATGGGGCGCTGGATGCCGCTTGAGGTGGGGCTCTACGTCGAGGCTCGGCTCGCATTCGACGCGCTTGAGGACCCAGACACCATGCTCGGGACGGAACTCGCTTCGAAACTCGCTCATCTGGGTTCCAACATACGGATTCGGGAACGGGATTCCATATCGGTCCGATGTCAGCCCGCGGCCGCCCGCGCCAGACCCCCGCTGAACTACGAAAACAGCGCTTCGAACAGGTCTTCGTTGAATCCGACCACCAGCGTTTTTCCGACCTTCAGCGTCGGAGCCCGGAGGTTGCCCGTGGGCCCGAGCATCGCGGCAACCGCATCCTCGGAGCGCAGCGCGTCCCCTTTAAAGTTGGAGAGCTTCTTTCCCTTCGCCACATGCAGCTCGGAGGCATCGGCGAGCATCTCTTCAGCGGCCTCTCGGCCGAGCTTGCGGCTGGCCGGAACTTGTTCTTGGGCAGCGAGGCCCCGTGCGTCCATAAACTTGGACGCTCTTGTGCAACTCGTTCAACCGTTGCGGTGGTAGTGCCACTGGATCTTTTTAGCCATGCGGGGTCCTTTCGATTTCGTGCGTTACAACTCGGCGCAAGCGCAGCCCCAACTCTCGGGGAGCGATGGGCAGGTGACCTGAGCGATCACCCGGTGCCCGTCGGAGTTGGGGTGAATGTAGTCGAAACCTTGCAGCTCGGGCCGCATGAACCACCGCGGAACCTCGGCGGCTCGCTTCGCGTCGGCAGCCAACGCGGCCTCGTAGGCGTCAGGGTCGAGATCGGCGTGAGCCTTCTTCCAGGCGTAGTCCCGCTCGAACAGCCGCCGCAGCGCATCCACATCGCGGAGCTCGGCGTCTCGGTGACGCAGCTTCGAGTCGTAGAGGTCGACCCCGATGTCGACGCGCTCGCTCGCGTCCCAGTCGGCATTCTCGTCGACCGAGCGTTTGGTGGCGTAGCGACCCAGCGCGTCTTTGGGATGGTTGCGACCCATGACGTAGTCGACGACGATCCTTGTGTCCTGGGTCTTGGAGAGCCCCTCGAGCCCCTTGAACTTGCTGAGCCCATCCTTGCCCCACGGGGTGGGACTGAGCACCAGTGCCTTCATCCCCTTGTCGTGGGCGAGTTCGACCAAGCCCTTGACGTAGTGGTTGGTCATCTCCGGCATGCCGATGCTGTTGAGACCGGTCGCGACGAAGACCCAGTGCTCGAACTGCGCGTCGCTCAGCTTGATGTTGCGATTCTTGAGCACCTGGGCTCGGAACCGCTGCTTCATCTGCAGGGCACCGATGCCCGTCTTGGACAGGTTCTTGATCTCGACGTTCTTGCACACGCCGCCCAAGCGTTTGTGAAACGAGTCGCCCGAGAACGCTCCGACCGAGCCCCCGATCACGCTCACCTTCACCGCCTTGTCCGCTTGCGTCCAGCGCCACGTCGGATCCGGTTCCTCGCTCTCGGGAATCGGCGGCGTTGCGACGAGGGCGGTCATCAGACCGAGTGGGCCGAGCAGGGAGAGAGCCACGCGGGGAGTGTGCGGCGGTGCCCCGCGAGGCGTCAACGATTCGACGAAAACGAAATGCGGTTGACCTAGCAGTGAGACGAATGGCGCGAGGCAAGAGGGCAAGAACGCCCCACAGGGAGCGCGGGCGAGCCCGCGGTGTCTCCGCCTGCTCAGTTCGCCGCGCGACGGCGCGCGACGTAGCCGGTGATCAGTGCCTCGTACATCCACCCGCCGAGCACCTCGCGCCCCGCATGATTGAGGTGCTTTCGATCTGGTTCCGCCAGCGGGGGATCTTTGCGTCGCCACGCCGCGAGGCTGCCCTTGCCACCCATGGCCGTGAAGCTGTCGAAGAACGCGCATCCCGCCTGCTTGGCCGCCTGCCGCTGCGCCTCGACCATGTCCTCGAGCACGTCCGTGACGTCGAACTCAAGCGAGCGCGCACGGTCGGTCATCGCGGTGACCAAGCACGATGCTTCCGGTTTTCCGGCCCGGACCTTCTCAATGCCCTGCACGAACTCGGCGGTGTACTGCGCGGGCGTGATCTTTTTGTTTGCGAGGCGACGCGTGTCGTTGCCGCCGAAGGTGAACACCAACAGCGCGGGGTCACGCTGCTTCACCTGCGCGGCGATGTGCTCGTCGTTCCACGCATGCATGCGCTTGGTGAACGCGCCCAGCCAGCTGAACTGATCCCACACCACGCCGCTGTCGGTCTCGAGCACGACGCCGTAGGCCCGGACCTGCCCGCCGCCGCCCGGGCGGACGGTGACCGAATGCCGCCCGTCCTCGACCTCGATCGTATGAACACGGTCGTCGAGTGCGTCGGCTGCGGTCTCAACGACGACCGGCTCCGCATCATCGACTTGCACCTTGAGCCGTCCCCCGTTGGGCTGCCCGGCGTACCAGACCTCGACATGCGAGGAGTGGTTCCCGAACCCTTCCTTGCGGTTGGTGATCGTCGTGCTGGCCCCCCCGTTGCTCCAAAACGTGGCGCCGCCCATGCCGTAGTGGCCATCGCCCTTGCACAGGTAGCCAATGAAGCACTGCTCCCACCCCTTGCCGGACAGGTCGACCCAGCGATGGATGTAGTTGGTCATGTAGCGCTGAAGCAGCACGAGCCCAGCGCCACCATCCCCGAAGCGGGTCTGAAACTTCCCCCGCATCACCGAGGGCAGGTCGTCCATGCCGATCATCGATGCGCCGAAGTGCAGCACCCGCACGACCTTGGTCTGACCATCATCGATCCCCGCGAGCTGATCGAAGAAGTAGCGAAGCGCTTCGGCATCCTCGAGCGGGTGATGCGGCGTGATGTCATCCTCAGCGCGAGGCTGCCACGCGGGCTTCTCGGGCGCAGGCGCAGGCTCAGGCTCGGCGACGGGCGCAGCCGGAGCGGCGGCGGAGTCCTCGGCGGACGCAGGCGCCACCACAGGCGCAGGCGTAGCCGGGGATGCGGACCCACTGTCCGGTGCGGGCGACGAGCACCCGGCAAGACACAACACAGCAGCGACAAACGACGCACGCATCATCGATCAGTCCTCCTTCTTGAGTCGGCCGAGCAGCAAACCGAGCTCGTAGCGGCGACGAGCATCTTCGTCGTTTTCGTCCAGCGTGGAAACGGCCTCATACCCCAAGCGCTCCAGCGTGGGGTTGCAGACCTCCGCCAGCATCACCTGCGCCGCCCGAGGCAGCGACTTCCATCGCGCGACGCTGCGGGTGTCGACCTTGGCCCGCGCATAGGTTTTCCAGTCCCCGAAACCAACGTTCTCGCTCGAGCCCAGCGCACGCTCAAGCATGCCCTCGTCGTAGGACTCCCCGACGAACGCGAGCACCTCGGCGAGGACCGACTTCGGGTCCTCGCTCAACCGCTCGTAGCGGATGCTCAGCGTGTCGCTGTCCTGCTCGGCCAGGTCTTCGATCGCGTTGGCCGTGTCGACCCAGGCGTGGGCGAATGCCTCAAGCGGCTGGGGGTAGCGGGTGACGTAGCGGTGCAGTTCTTGAACGTAGCCACCGGTCTTGTCGGTGAGTTCGGCGATGCTCGCGGCGACGTCGAGCCCGTGCCGATGCAGCGCGATGAACTTGACGTGCCCTTCGCAGAGCCGACGAATCGCGGACACGTGAAACGCATCGAAGGCGGTTTTTTCGGCCCAGCGAGTCTTTCCGGCCTTGGCCGCGTGCTCCTCGAAGAACCCGAAGGCGAACCGACGCAGCCGCGCGAGGACCTGCGTGTCTTCGAACCCGGCGTAGCCCAGCCCCACCAGCGCCCCGATCTTCAGTCCTTGCGCAAAGGACTCCTCGTGCAGGAATCGTGCGGCCCCGCTGAGCACATAGGTCTCGGGCGGGCAGGCGATGTTCGGGTGGGCATCGAGCAAGCGCCGCAACAACGTGGTGCCCGAGCGCGGCGTCCCGAGGATGACGATCCCGGGCCGCTCGCTCATGCCATCTGTTCCCGCGCGAACGCGAGGATGCGGCTGACGGAGTCGAGGTTGTCGAGCGTGATGTCCTCAGGGCCCATCTTCGTCCCCGTGTGCTTCTCCAGGAAGACGAGCAGATCCACCATCGCGAACGAGTCGACCAGGCCGCTCGAGAACAGCCCCGTGTCGTCCTCGGCTTGGCTCAAATCGACCCGAGCCTTCTCCTCAAGGTACTGAATCAGTGCATCCCGTGTGAGCGCCATGACGGGCGGACCCTACCAGTCCTCTGCGCCAATTCGGAACAATCTGCGCGCGGGCAGCATGCCTCGAAGGCGTCGGGCAGCTCGGCTGCGCCCGTCGGACGCGGCAATCGCGTCGCAGGATCTCCCGCCGCGTCGGCGAGCCTGTCGGCGGCGTGAGGCCGACGCAGCGAGGTCCGGCTGTTAGAGCAGCTCGCGCAGCGCCTTGCGATCGATCTTGCCGTTGCTGTTGAGCGGGAAGACATCGAGCACCCGAAGCTGTGCGGGGACCATGTATCGCGGCAGGTGCTCGGCCATCTCCCTGAGCACGGACTTCTCGTCGAAGCCCTCCCCCGTCACAAACCCCACGATTCCATCCGCCCCGCCGCTCTCGGTGCGCGGCCAGTCGAGGGCGACCGCGTCGTCGACTTGGGCCACCTGGCGAAGGACCGCTTCGACCTCTCCAAGCTCCACCCGGTAGCCGCGGACCTTCACCTGCGAGTCGAGTCGCCCCAAGAAGCGCAGCGGCTCGCCTTCCCGGGTGGGACTGCGAACAAGGTCGCCGGTCCGATAGAAGACCTCGGTTTCGCCCGGTGGGGTCACGAACACCTCTGCGGTCTTCTCCGCATCCCGCCAGTAGCCCAGCGTGACCTGAGGGCCCGCGAGCGCGAGCTCTCCGAGTTCTCCAGGCACCACCGGCTCCAGCTCGGGCGTGAGCACGAGGGCCCGCATCTGTTCGAACGGAACCCCGATCGGAACCACGCCGTTCTCCGCGTGCGCCTCCATGCAGGACCCCATCGGATACGCCGTGCACGCGAGCGTGAGTTCGGTCGGCCCGTAGATGTTCTCGGTGACGGCATTGGGTGTGCAGTCCATCCACGTCCGCGCAACGCTCACCGTGAGCGCCTCTCCGCAGAACAGGCTCAACCGCACGTCGGGGAAACAGTCCGGGGCCAACGTCCGCGTCTCCTTCATGAGGCGCACCGTCGAGGGCACCGAAAACCACACCGTGATGCCAGCATCCAGGACGTACTGCGCGGGCAGGAGGCGTTGTCGGATGTCGGGGACACAAAGACAGCCACCGACGGTCCACGGCGCGAACAGGTCGAACAGCGACAGGTCGAAGGTGACCTCGAACATGTGCGAGAAGCGGTCGTGTTGCCCGAGCCCGTAGCGCTCCACGGCCCAGTCGAGGAACCGCTCGATGTTCCGGTGCGCCACCATCACCCCCTTGGGCTCGCCCGTGCTGCCCGAGGTGAACAGCAGGTACGCGATGTCGTCGGGGCCGACGCTCGGCGCCTGCCAGGCATCGGCGCTCAGGAGGTCCGCGTCGCCAAGGATCGTATGCCGGGCCTGCTTCTCGCCCGCCTCGTGCGTAAAGCCGAGGGTGACCACGAGCAGGGGCTTGGCGACCGCCGCGAGCACATCCGCCAGGACACTTCGGGACCCTGGGTCGACAACCAGGACATCCGACTCGCTGCGATCGATCATCTTCACGATACGCGCCGCCGGGTAGGTGGGGAGCATCGGCACGTACCCGTGCCCGCTGCACAACGCCCCAAGGATTCCAGCGAAGCCTTGAAACGTCCGCTGCCCCAGCACGCACGTGAGCGGTACCCCGCCCTCGCGCCGTCGAGCCATGAGCGTCGCGGCCAACGCCTTGCTCGCCTGCTCAACCTCCTCGTAGCTCTGCATCGCGTCGCCGATCGTGATCGCGGGGCGCTGCGGCACGCGCTGCGCGCTCTGCAGAAATCCTTCGTGGAGGGCGCGAAAGGCACTCATGGTCGGGGGGAGTGTGGTGGCAAGCGCAACCGATGTCATGCCCAACACGAGCTTCAGCGAGCAAATCCCCCCTGCGTCACCGTGCGGTAGCTTCCGCGCGCCGCTCGAAGCGCAGACGCCTCCGCAAGCCGTGCAATCCTCCCAACACCGTGCGCTCGAAGCGGACGGCTCGGGGAGCCTCGTATACTCCACCCATGCGCTGCTCAAGTCTCATCGCACTGCTCACCGCCTTGATGCTGCCGGCTTGTTTCATCGTCACCGACGACCCTGATGACGACGACGGCAACGCCGGCGAGACGGGGCAACCGATGGAAGAGGCGGTGATCTGCGCCGACCCAGGCACGTACTCCGTGCTCGACGCCGCAGGAGCATGCGTGTGCGAAGAGGGGCTGGTGTGGTGCACCGACGATCCCGATGACGTCACGTGTTGCGCCGGCGCCTGCGGCGACCCAGGCACCCACAGCCAGTCGGCCGGAGGTGACGAGTGCGAATGCATCGCCGGCTTCGACTGGTGCACCGACAACCCGATGGACGTGAGCTGCTGCGCGAGCTGACGTCAGGGACGGACTACGGCGCGGGTTCGCCCAGCTCGACTTCGGGTGACTTGGGCGGGGCTGCCGGAATGCCCTCGATGTCCGCCCGAGCCCGATACTCGATGTAGGCCCGCAGCAGCGCCCGATAGAACAGCTCTCCGATCACCTGATGACCGCTGGCGGTGGCGTGTCCCAAGTCGCCGCTCATCAGTCGAGGGCTTCGTTTGTACCAACGGCCTGCCGACCCATCGCCGCCCATCGCTTCGAACGTGTCGAAGAATGCGCAGCCACTGTCCTGTGCCGCCTTGCGCTGCGCCTCGACCATGCGCGGAACAACGTCGCGGGAGACGATCTGTGCCCCCTGACGTTCTCCATGATCCAGCGGCGCCATCACAATGCACGCGGCGTCGGGCTTGGCCTGCTTCACCTTCGCGATGACGGCCCGGTACTCGTCGGCGTAGCTGGACATCTTCATGCTGCGAATCATGTCGTTGCCGCCGAACGTGAACACGACCAGGTCGGTGCCGCGATGCTGGAGTTGCGCGGCGAGGTGGCCATCGTCGAACTCCATCATCCGGGTCGTGAACGCGCCCACGAGTGCGGCCGAATCCCAGACGATGCCGGGCCCGGGCCTCTCCATCGTCACGCCGTAGAGCCGCACCTGTCCCTCCCCCACAGCGCGCACCGTGAGTTCGTGCGGACCGTCGGGAACCTCGAGGGAGAAGAAACGATCCTCGAGGGCGTCGGCCGCGGTCTCGAGCACGAACTTCTCGCCGTCGTCGACGTGGACCCGCAACTGTCCGCCCTCGGGCTGCGCCGCGTAGTAGAGATCGAAGCGAGAGACCTTGCCCGCGCTGCGCTCCGGATGCGGCGCAAACGTGCTCTGACCGCCTCCCCAGGAGCTAAATGTGGTCCCACCAAGCCCGTAGTGACCGTCGCTGCGGCACTTGTGAATGATGAAGCACTTCTTCCACGTGTCGCTGTGGGAGAACTCGACTTCACGGTGGCGATACGAGGTGTTGGGCGGCGCCATCAGGTGAAACCCGTGGCCTCCGTCGCCGAAGCGGTTCTGCACCCGACGCCGGATGGCGCCAGGGATTCCGTCAACACCGATCGATGAGTCGCCCCAGTGGATCACTCGGACGATCGTCCCCTCGATGCCCGCGTCTGCGCGCGCCAGGTGCTCGAAGAATCCGTCCAGCTCGTCCCCGGCGAACAGCTCCATCGGCTTGACCGCCTTCTTGTTGTCACCCTCGACCGGCGCATACGCAGGGAGCGTTGGCGCCGCCTCCACCTTCACCACCGCACGCGGCGGAGCAACGACCGGTTCGGCATCGTTGCCAGCCAAGACCTCCAGCGCGAGCGCCTCCACCTCCTGCGCCCGCTCGGCCTCGGCCTCGATCGCCTCCGTCTCAAACGGCCGCCCCACCAGATTCCAAAACGGCAGCGGCTCTCCGGACTTCCATGGCCGTGCAAACGCCAAGTCCGGCACCACGTAGCTCGCCACGACGCACGCCGCGATCACAGCCATCGCCGGCGCAACCTGCCGCAACATCGACATCCGCAAAGCCTCAGCCTCACCAAGATCTTCGTCCTTCTTCAGAACACGTGGATTGACCATAAGCAGAACAACAACCGGAAAGAGAACCGAAGGAAGCCGAAACAAGGAAGCCGAAACAAGGAAGCCGAAACAAGGAAGCCGAACAAGGAAGCCGAAACAAGGAAGCCGAAACAAGGAAGCCGAAACAAGCGAGCCGAAACAAGGAAGCCGAAACAAGCGAGCCCGACAGGGCGACCGTTTGGGGCGAAACGAAGGGCGGCTTTGCCGCCCGAAGTGGCGGGGGCCTTTCCGAAAGGCCCCCCTAAAATAAAACTAAAACTGAAAGTAAATGAACGCGCGGGGTGAGCCCTCCATCAAGCGCATGAGCCCGTAGAAGAGACCGGATGCAGCAAGACCCACCAGCACCCCGGGGATCTTGCTGAACAGGCCCCGCAGGTAGACGTCGACCCATCGGACGGGTGTGAAATGATACGCGAGGCCGAGGATGAGGCAGGCCCAAACGCTCGGACTGGCCAGTCCGGGACGCACGCCCCAGGTGTCGAAGGTGAGCATCGCAGCGATGAACCGCCGGGCGGTCTCGAAGTCTGGCGCGCGGAAGAAGATCCGCGAGATCACCACCAGGTGGAAGGTCAGCAACACGTGCACCGCAACCAGCGCCTTGCCCTTGGGCATGGGCGACCACGCGATGATCAGAAACAGCACCCCGACCGCGCCTCCGAGGATCGACCCCTGCTGTAGGTCGAGCTTGAGCACGTAGCGTCCGAACGCCGCCACTGCGATGCTCAGCGCCACGGTCGCGACGGGCCAGCCCACAACGCCCAGCACGGAGAGCTTGCGGTCTCGCATCCGGTTCCAGCGGTTGAACACCACCGCGCCCGCGTGAATGTTGGCGTAGATGACGAAGTTCCAGCTCGCGCCGTGCCACATCCCCACGAGGAACATGGTGATCCACAGCGCGTAGTAGCCACCCCTGGAACCCAGGCGCGAGAGGATCTGAAAGAAGAGGTAGTCGCGCAGCCACGCCGACAGGGTCATGTGCCAGCGTCGCCAGTACTCCGCGATGTCCTTGGACTGATACGGCCGGTTGAAGTTCTCGGGCAGCGTGAACCCCAGCATCTTGCCCAGCCCGATGGCGATGTCGGAGTACCCCGAGAAGTCCGCGTAGATCTGCAGCGTGTAGGCATACAGCGCGATCATCAACTCGGGCGAGGTGAAGGTGTCGGGTGCGTCGAAGATGCGGTCGGTGAGCGCGACCGCGACGAAGTCCCCGAGGATGACCTTCTTCGCCAGGCCCTTGAGGATGCGGAAAGCACCTTCTTCCAGACCGTCTCGGGTGAATCTTGGACCGCGCTGCAGCTGGGGCAAGAACTCCTTCGCGCGAACGATCGGACCGGCGACCAACTGCGGGAAGAAGGCGACGAACAGCGCGAAGCGAGCCAGAGATGTCTCGGGCACCAGCCGGCCACGCCAGACATCGATCGTGTAGCTGAGGCTCTGGAACGTGTAGAAGCTGATGCCCAGGGGCAGGATGACGTCGAGGTGAATGACCTCGATGTCCACGCCCACCAGACCGAGCACATCGGCAAACCCCGACAGGAAGAAGTTGGCGTACTTGAAGTACGCCAGCAGGCCCAGGTTCCCGATCAGGCTGAGGTACAGCCAGACGTTTCGCTTGCGGCTCGCCGCGGCTTTGGTCGCCGGGTCTTTGGACTTGAAGCCGGCGTCGTGCCGATAGATCGCGCGGCCACAGATGTAGTCGAGACAGGTGGAGAGGATCAGCAAGCCGGCGAAATAGGCGGGTGCCGGAGGCGGCGTGGTCTTGGGGCCGGCCGCGTAGAAAAAGTAGCTCGCGACGAGCAGAAAAATGACGCGGGCCCACGGCCGGTTTGACAACGCCCAGAACCCCGCCAACACCGGCAGCGCAAAGAGCAGAAAGTCGAACGTGGGAAAAAGCATCTGGGCCTGCGGATCCGCCCGAAGATAGGCAACGCGATCCTGCCGGTCAAACACCCTGTGGGCGTGCGTTCCCGGGAACCCGTAGCCTGGGAGTCGGTCCGGCCCGTCGGGGTCCGTAAACCCATCCACGGAGGCCGGTGGTAAAGGAGATCACGCGGTGAAACCCCTGCTGCGCTTCCTGGAACTAATTCCCGTCTGCCCCGAGTCAAGCCATGCCAATGTCGCGCGCCTCCCTCCAAGCTGTTCTCGTCGCTTCCCTTCTCGCCGCCGGCAGCTGCGGTGGCAAGGCTGGGGGCACCACGCAGAGCCCCGAGCTCCCCACCCCCGACCGGGAGCTGAGCTTGGAATCGCAGGCGGGGCTCATCCAGTTTGACAATGGGCTGCGGCTGTTCGTGGTGCCGGACCCGTACACGCGGCTGGTCGAGTTTGACGTGCGCCACCACGTGGGCAGCCGAGACGACCCCGCGGGCAAGGCCGGCATCGCGCACTTCGTCGAGCACCTCATGTTTCAGATCGGGTCCGACGGACCGGGCACCACGCGTCTGATGCAGGCGCTCCCGCAGCACACGCTGTTCTTCAACGCGTTCACATCCAGCGACGAGACCCACTACATGCACATGGGGCTCTCGGGCGAGCTGGAGAACTACTTCAAGTACACCGCGCGGCGCCTGCAGTACGACTGTGAGGAGGTCCCCGAAGCGGCGTTCGAGCGGGAGCGGGACGTGGTCCGCAACGAGCATCGCTGGCGCTTCGGCGGCGCGTTCGGCTTCATCTACAACAAGGTCTTCGAGATCGCGTTCCCCGAAGGACATCCGTATCACAGCAGCGGCGCGAGCGATGACCACCAGCTGGCATCGATCACCCCGCAGAACACCTGCGAGTTCATCCAGCGCTACTACACCGCAGGACAGTCCGATGTGATCATCACCGGTGACGTCGAGCCGGCGCAGGTCCTGAAGCTGGCGAAGAAGTACTTGGAGCCGCTGCCCAAGCGGCCGGACGCGAAGCGAGCCCCGGTCCCGCCACCAGCGGTCGAAGGCAAGACGGTCGAGATCAAGGCACCGGTCAAGAAACCGACCGCGCTGGTGCTCTTCCACATGCCCAAGCGCTTCACGCCCAACTACCTCCCAGCGCAGGCGTGCATCGAGACCATGGCGATCGCGTTGTCCTTCTTTGTCGATCGCGGACCGCTGGGGGTGGTCGAGACGTGGGGATTCATGCCCGTAGGCGGCAAAGAAGCGCAGCTCTTTGGCGTGATGGTCGAGACCAAGGAACCCGAGCAGCTCGATCGGGGCATCGATGAGGTGTTGGACGCGATCACCCGGGGCTTCTCACCCAAGCTCGACAACAAGGACTATGCCGGCGCCTACGACTCCGCGAGGCAGCGGGCCCGACTTCAGGTCCTCGACTCGGTCGCCACCATCACACAAAGCGGGGTGGCGTTTGCGGACTACCTCGAGGAGCCCGGAGAGCAGCCGGGCTTCTACGGGGCGGACATCGCCGAGCTGGACAGCCTCACCCCCGAAGATGCACAGGCGATCGGCCGGAAGATCTTCGCGCGAAACAAAGCGCTGATCGTCAAGGTTGTCCCCGACGGCAACGAACCGGAGATCGAACGCGCCAAGTTCGACTACAGCCCGAACGCAGAGGAAAGCCTCGGCGTGCCCGAGGACATCGATCCGGCCGAGGCGCGGCGGCCCATCCCGCTGGAAGACATCGCGCCCCCGGAGGGTCAGTCGCTGGAGTACGAGCTCGACAACGGCATGAAGATCGTCCTCGTACAGAGCAGCGGTCTGCCGGTCATGGACGTGCAGCTGGTGGTCGCCGCAGGCACCACCGACGCGCCGGATCAGCCCGATCTGGCCGGCCTCGCCCGCCGAACCTACGGGCCCGACTACGAGCTCACCAGCAGTCGAAACCTGATGGACTTCTTCGACAAGGCGGGCGGTATCTTCGGCAGCTTCACCACCGCCGGGGCGACGACGTACTCCTCTCGTGGGTTGTCGGTCTACCTCGACTTCATCATCGCGGGACTGGCGGAGCAGACGGTCAACGCGTCGTATCAGACTCGGGCGCTCGAAGGCTGGAAGGCGTTCAACAAGGAGCAGCTCAAGAAGCAGCGCTGGCAGCAAGTCGCCAAGGGCAGCAACGCGTTCTACGAAGCTGTCTACGGGGAAGGACACCCGCACGTCCGGCCGAGCATCACCGACAGCAAGCAGCTGCGCGACATCGACGTGCGCGCCCTGGAGGACTTCCGGGCCAAGCACTACCGGGCGGGGAACAGCGCGCTGATCATCACCGGGGGTTTCGACATGGAGATGGCCATCGCCTACGTGGACCGATTCTTCGGCAAGCCTGAGTTCCGCGAGCGCGGCAACACCTGGCTCGAGCCCTACACCGAGCCGGTCTCCGCCCCCGTCCCCCCGCCCCAGCCCGGCAGCACCCGCGTCATCACCGAGATCGACAAGGAGCGGGTGCAGACCGACGTACAGATCGACTTCGGGCTCGCCGAGGTCTACGGGGACGAGCACGCGTCCCTGATGGTGATGGCAGAGATGCTGAACTTCGGCGTGGGGCGGGTGCGGATGGAGTTGGGCGCCAGCTACGGCACCTATGCCAGGCTCGACACCGACCGGCCGCGCATCACGATTGGAGGCTCGATCGACAGCGCCCGCTCCGGTGAGGGCCTGGTCGCCATCCTGGCGGCGATCGAGGAGCTTCGGACCCGGGAGGACTTCGAGCGTCGCTTTGCGTTCGCTCGCCGCACCGTCTTGCAGCGCATGATCAACGCGCAAGGCGACCCGAAAGAGTTCGCAAACACGCTGGCTCGGGCGGTCCGAAGCGGTCGCAGCTACGCCTACTTCCGCGAGTTGGCCACCCAAGTCGCTGTCCTCAAGCCGGGCGCGGTCGAAGCCACGATCACGCGTGTCCTCAAGCCGGAACTCTCGGTCACCTTGATCCAGGGTCCGAAGGCGGGCGTCGAGCGGGCGGTCGAAGACGCCAAGCTCACCGACATCCTCGCCCTGCCCGAGGTCGTTCACGACGAGGACGAGTAGCGCGCCCGCCCCAGCTACGCGCAGGCAGCGCCCCATCGTGCGGTTCCCCGCACGCGACCGCACACTTTGTGGTTCTTCGACTGCAACTCCCACACATCCGGGTCGTCTCCGTTGCGATGGCGCTCGTGCGACGACCCAACCTCCGGACTCCCCAGAGCCAACTCACACTCGCGTCGCTTCTTTGGGGACTGAGCGCGCTGGCCGGCTGCTCCGACGACGCGGGCCAGGCCGAGCCGCTTGAGGACGGGCCGGCGTGCATCGGCAAGTGCGACGGGTTCGACAGCATCACCGGCGCCCTCCCGCTGGCCCCCCATGCCGCCACCTGGGACGGCCGGGTGCTGCTCGCGGACGTGCAGGGGGAGTGCCGGGTTGTCGCTGTGCGGCCGGACGCGATCGAGGTCGGCGAAGGCGGCGCGCTGCGCTTCGGTCCCGACGTGTTCTCTGCGGGCCTTCCGTGCCCCACCACGATCGGTCGGCCTGCGATGGCCATGGCCACGCCCGAGGGCACCAACCCGTTCCCGAGCACCGCGCAGGGTGCGCTCGACCTCGCGGGAGATCACCTCACCTACGCGGTCACGCTGATTGAGAGCAACGAAGCCGGTCAGCTGGTGCGCCGCGCTGGAACGATCATCACCACCCAGGACGAGGTTGTCACCGCCCGGTGGGACGAGCAGCCCACCCCCACGGGGATCAACGGCCAGCACCCGACGCTCAGCGCCGATGGTGGCCTGCTGGTCTTCGAACGCGACCAGACGCTGTGGTTTGCACTCGCGCAGGGCGCGGAGTTCGGCGAGCCCGCACCGCTCAGCCAGCTCCACGAGCGAGCGGGCGACACGGTCCGCGGCCTCGCGCTGTCGAGTCGCTACCCCCTCGCGGGCGAGGGCCTGCGCGCGGGTGACGGCACGCGTATCGAGGCGGGCGAGGCGATCTCGGGCACCCGGCCTTCCTTAGGACAAGACGCCACGTCGTTGTTCTTCGAGGCCGATGGTGGAACCAGGGTCCTGAGCCAGCGCAGCGGCTTTGCGATTCGCCAACTCGACGGCCACATCAACGCCGGCGACGACGATGCACCGGCGTCCCATCTCAGCCTCGGGCGAAGCGGAAGCGTCTACGCGCCCTACCCCCGCGCGCACCGACTCCCCGTCCGCGAGCACCGCCTGCCCACCGTCTCGCTGTTTGGGTTCACCGAGCACGACGGCGAGTTCCAAAGCAGCTACGACGAGATCGACTTCGTGGCGTTCTCCGACCGCGACTACGTCACCTACCTCCCGATGACCGGCGCCCCGCGGACCGACGGAACGCTCGACACGCAGCGGGCCGGCGACATCTCAGGGCAGTTCAACACCGCGGTCCTGGATGCCGGCGCGTCGTTCGAGCACGGTGCGGTCACCGGCGCGCATGGGCAGGCGGTGTTCCTGCAAAGCGGCGCGGGCCTGATGGTCCCCGCTTCGGACACGACCGTCGCTCCCCCACGAGGCTACAGCGTGGCGATGTTTGTGCGGCCCATGGCCGATGATGTCCGCGGGACGTTGCTGGAGTGGCCCGGCGTCGTAAGCATCACGATCGAAGACGACGGCGTCGTGGTTCGCGGCACCGCCCCCGAGGGGGAGCCCACCAACTCGGTGCGCCCGATGCTTGCCCGCGACACCTGGACCCACGTCGCGGTGGCGTATGACGGCAACTCCGGCCGCATGGGAACCTACGTCAACGGCGCGTTGGTCTCTCAAGACCAGTTCGCGCGTCGGGGCTTTCCCACGGGCGAGGGCGGCGCGATCACCGTGGGTCGCGCGACCTCCAGCGGTGACGGAGCCGTGCTCGCCTTGGATGAGGTCACCGTCTCCCGCGAGTTTCGACTTACGGACGAGATCTATGCCGAGGCACAGCAGGAGGCGTTCTTCCGTCGCCCGCTCGCTTCGGTCGAGCGCATCCGCGAAGAGATCGACCTGCCGCTGGGGCTCGACGCCGAGCAGTTCGTGATGCCGGATCAGGCCAACCTCGAGGACAACGCAGTCGAGCTCGGCATGCTCCTGTTCTTCGACACCCGGCTCTCGCGCAACGGCGATATCTCCTGCGCGACGTGCCACGATCCCCAGCTCGCGTTCACCGACGGGCGCGCGGTGGGTGCCGCGGTCGACGGCAGCGACCTGACCCGCAGCACCCCCACGATCTTCAACCGGGCGCTCTCCACGATGCAGTTCTGGGACGGACGCTCGCCGACCCTCGAGGAGCAGTCGGTCCTGCCGATCTTCAACGGCGCCGAGATGGGCCTGACGCGAGAAGAGTTCATCGAATACCTGAGCAGTGTCCCGGAGTACGTCGACCGGTTTGGGGACGTGTTTCGCAGCGCGCCCCGCATCTCCGCGGCCGGCTTCGCACTTGCAGCCTTCCAGCGGGCCCAGCTCGCCGGAGCGTCCCGGGTCGACCACTACGAAGCTGGCGACACCCAGGCGCTGTCGGAAGCCGAGATTCGAGGCCGCGCGCTCTTCAGCGGCAAAGCCCGCTGCGTCGCCTGCCACAGCGGCTCCAACTACTCCGACGAGCAGCTTCATGCGGTCGAGATCTTCGAGCACAACGACCTGGGCGCGTTCTTCACCCGCCGCGGTCGCGAACGATTCCTGGGCGCGTTCAAGACACCCACGCTGCGAAACATCGAGATCACGGCGCCGTACTTTCACGCCGGATCCGCGGCGACGCTCGAAGAGGTCGTGTCGCTCTACAACGCCGGGCCGCTCCCCAGCGCCCGCAACGTCGACCCCGAGCTGCACCCGCTGGGTCTGAGCGCAGCGGAGCAGACCGACCTCGTCGCGTTCCTTCGCGCGCTGACCAGCCCCAACGCGGTTCAGAGCTTCGACGTCGAGCTGCCTACCGTGGGCGAGTAGAGCTCCACGCCTCACAACGCCTCACAACACCGAGGCCCGGTCGGTGGTCTACCCTGTCGGCGCCATGCCGACCTGCGACCAGCGCAACGAGGCTCTCGCGGCGGGGCTGCGGGTGCTGCCCGGATCAGCTCCTTACACGAACCGACGGCGACTCAACGTCGGCGGGCGTTTTGATGGGCTGACGCTGGGCGAGTTTCTGGCGCGCCAGCATCCGCATATCGAACCGTCGGTCTGGCGCGAATCCCTGCGTGCCAACCTGCTGGAGCTCGACGGTCGCGTCGTGCAGAGCCTGCAGCAGCGGGTCCGCGGGGGAAACCAGCTCGTGCACGTGATCGCCGCGCAGGTCGAGCCAGAGGTCAGCGCCGCGCTCCGCTTCCTTCACGAAGACGCCGACCTGGTGGTGCTTTCGAAGCCCGCGCCGCTCCCGGTTCACCCCAGCGGCCGCTTCAACAAGAACACCGTGGTGGGATTGCTCGCCTCGGTGTTCGACGACCTTCGCGTCCACCCCGTTCACCGCCTCGACGCGGATACGACCGGGGTCCTCGTTCTTGCCAAGCACCCCGCGGCCGCGCGGTATCTGGGTGCACAGTTTGAGGCCCGGAGCGTCGGCAAGCGCTACCTTGCGCGGGTCCACGGTTGCGCGCCGCGTCGCTTCGAAGGCACCGCTCCAATCGCACGCGAACCCAACGCCTCGGGAAAGCGCTCGACAGACGCTGGAGCCGACGCGCTCACCCACTTCTGGACGCTGCACCCCGGCGACGAAAGCCTGGTGGCGGCATGGCCCCGCTCGGGACGAACCAACCAGATCCGCTTGCACCTGCGTGATGCAGGACATCCCATCGTCGGCGACCGTGCGTATGGACCCCACGCCGATGCGCAGTTCCAGAGCGGAGGAGCGCTGTGCCTGCACGCGGATGCGATCCGCCTACGGCTGCCCTCGACGCGCGCGTGGGTTCGCTTTGCAGCGCAGCGGCCAGCGTGGGCCTCAGAGTTCTTCGGGTGAGGGGCCCGTGTTGAGGTGCTCATCGCCGCGAGCCTTTGCGGCGCGGACCCGCAAAAAAAAGCCGGCACAAGGATGTGCCGGCCTCTTCAACAGACGCTGTAGCTCAGATACAGACCTGCGTCATGGTGTAGGCGCCAAGGTCAGGGTCGCCGTCAAAGTCCAGGGCGGAAAACTGGGTCACGACGACTTGGTACTCGCCCGCGACCAGGCCCTCAGCGGTGAGGAACGAGGATCCGGAGGTCCCACCTACGCAGCCATCGTCATCGGCTTGGACGAGGTTGGTGCACGGGTTCGCAGGGTCGAACGGGTCTGCGGAACCGTCGGCAGCCTGATACAGCGAGATGAACGAATCGAACTCCGCATCGCAGGTGTCGGCCGTGATGTTGATCCCACCGGCGGGCGCGGTGAAGTTCAGCACGTCGTACGAAACGTCGACGCCTGACGCGCTCAGGGCGCAGTCAGCTCCCACACCGAAGGTTCGCGTGAACAGGGGATCCACCGCGTCGAGCTCGCCGGCGACCGAGTCGTCCATGCACAGGGGGTTGCTCGGCAAGCAGCTGGCGTTGTCGTCGGGCTCGATGCCCGCACAATCCGCATCCCCCTCGGCGCACGAGCCAGTCCCGTTGCACTCGTCGCAGCTGGTCGCCATCGCGTCGGCACAGTCGGGGTCCGGTGCTCCACAACCGCAGTCGCAGGACGCTCCATCGCCGTAGGCGTCCAACCCGCACGACCACTCGGGCGGCACCGTCACGGCGGCACCGTCCGTGATCTCGATGCATGCACCGTCTTTCACCGGAACGGTACCGTCATCGTCGATGGTCACTTCGACCAGCTCGACGCCAGTGAAGGTCATCGTCGCGGCGTAGCTGCCTGAGGTGGGATCGACGTTGATGGAACCGGCGGACTGATACAAGACTCGGCTGGCGTTGCCGTCGACGTCAAAGTCCTGGAGGTACAGGAGACACTGCTCGCAAGTCGAAAACTCCGCATTGACCGCGGAGACCAGGTCCACGTCGCCTTGGGTTTCGGCGTAGAAGCGCATCTGGAACTCGTCCTCTTCGACGGCTCCAGTATTGGGCGTCGCGATCGGAAGGTAGATGTCGAAGCCGTTAGCCGTCGGGAAAGCGGTGAGGTTCCCGACCTCAATCACTTCGCAGTCACCTTTGACGCCCGTGGTCTCCTCGGTGTCGCCGGTCGTCTCTTCGGTGTCACCGGTCGTCGTGTCGCCGGTCGTCGTGTCACCCGTGGTCGTTCCCGTGTCACCGACGGTCGTCTCCGTGTCACCGACGGTCGAGTCGGTGTCGTCGGTCGTTTCGGTTTCACCGGTCTCGGTCGTCGGAGTGGTGTCCGTCATCGTCGTGGGGCTGGTCACGGTGACCGTCACGTTCGTGTCCGAGCCGTCGTCGTCGTCATCAGACGAGTCTGTCCCGCCCTCGGTGTCACTGCTGCTGGGCGTCGGGTCGTCGCACGCCGTGATGCAGAGAGGGAGAAGCGCCGAGAGAGCAACACGGCCAAGCAAGTTACGGAGGGGAAGGGTCTTCATCTGGCTACAAGTCCTTGTTCAGAAACGGCTGCGATAGCCGAACGCCCTCGCCATACCGCGACTTGCCCTCACACTGCAAACGCGTAGCCCGCGTCGGCGTTGACGTTTCGTGCGTTTCCCGCGACCACGGGTCCGAACGATCGTGTCGTCGTGCGCGCCGGGCTGCCCCGCATCCGGTTGCTGAGGCGGGCGTGAATCGCGGAGAAGCTGCGTTGTCAGCCGCTTCGAGCTTCTCCGCGTGCAGAAGCTCGGGTACGGTTCGGCCCTGTGGCTGACGTGTTGATTGCGGCGCTCTATGCGTTCGCCCCCGTGAGCGACCCCGCTGCGCTCCGAGATTCCGTGCGGGACCTCTGTGAGAGGGATCGGATTTTGGGCACCGTGCTCGTCGCACCCGAAGGAATGAATGGGACCATTGCCGGGCCGGCCGATGGCGTGAGGCAGGTCCTTGAGCGGCTGCGCTCGATACCGGGCTTCGAAAACCTGGAAACCAAGCTGTCGACGGCCCAAGCTGCGCCGTTCGGCCGGCTGAGGGTTCGGCTCAAGCGAGAGATCGTGAGTATGGGCGTGGACGGTATCGACCCCCTCCGGCAGGTCGGTCGCTACGTCGACCCGCCGGAGTGGAATCAACTCCTCGAAGACCCCGACGTCCTGGTGGTCGACACCCGCAACGCCTACGAGACTCGAATCGGAACGTTTGAGGGTGCTGTCGACCCCGAGACGGGGACATTCCGTGATTTTCCGAGGTGGGCGTCAGAGCACATCGATCCCAAGCAGCACAAGCGCGTGGCGATGTTCTGCACCGGAGGGATTCGATGTGAGAAGGCGACCTCCCTGCTGCTGGAGCAGGGCGTCGAGGACGTGATGCACCTGCGCGGCGGCATCCTCCGCTATCTGGAAACGATGCCGCTCGACGCGTCCAAGTGGCGGGGGGAATGCTTCGTCTTTGACCGCAGGGTGGCGGTCGGCCATGACCTCAAGCCAGGGTCACATCTGCTCTGCTTCGGATGCCTTGAGCCCGTGGCACCCCACGAGACCGGACTTCCCGGCTACGAAGAGGGGATCTGCTGCCACCGCTGCGCACCCCGGCTGGACGATGCCACGAGGGCTCGTCGCGAGGAGCGGATGCGGCAGGTCCGCGCGGCACGGGCCTCAGGCTCCCGCCACCTCCACGTCGGACCCGCCCCGGAAACGCTCCAAGGACACGACGACACCTGAGACTCCGCGAGCCGGATGCGACCACCGACTGCTGCGTGGACACCGCTTGATGGCATCCCTAGCATGGGCCCGATGGACATCAGCAGCGCCTTCGACTCGGGGAACATCGTCGTCATCAAAGCGGACGACCCAAACGGTATCGAGCTCGAGATTCGACCGGACGCAGGCGGAGACCACATGCAGTGGTTTCACTACCGCGTCAGTGGCTCCAAGGGGGTGCCCCTGACCATGCGCATCACGAATGCGCGGCGGGCGAGCTATCCGGAGGGGTGGAAGGACTACCAAGCGTGTGCGTCGTACGACCGCGGGCATTGGTTTCGGGTGCCGACGCGCTACGAGGGCGGAGAGCTCATCATCGAGCACACGCCCGAGTACGACGCGTGTTGGTTCGCGTACTTCGCCCCCTACTCGCTCGACCATCATCAGGATCTGATCGCGGAGGCGCAGATGGTCGACGACGTGACCCTGCATCGACTCGGTGCCACGGTCGAGGGTCGGGATATCGACCTGCTCCAGGTCGGCGACGATGCAGACCACAAACGCTCGTGTTGGATCATCGCGCGGCAGCACCCAGGGGAGTCGATGGCGGAGTGGTTCGTCGAAGGACTCCTCGACCGACTGCTCGACGACGAGGACCCCGTCGCTCGCGAGGTCCGCGAGCGCGCGTGCCTGTACGTCGTGCCGAACATGAACCCGGACGGCTCGTTTCGCGGTCACCTTCGCAACAACGCGGCGGGCAAGAACCTCAACCGGCAGTGGGAAGAGCCCTCGCTCGAGCACAGCCCAGAGGTGTTCCATGTCCGCGCCGCGATGGAGCGCAGCGGGGTCGACCTCTTCCTCGACGTGCACGGGGACGAAGCCCTGCCCTACAACTTCATCAGCGGCGGCGAGGGCATCAAGTCATGGGACTCCACGAAGGCCGAGCGAGAGAAACGCTTCAGCGATGCGCTGCTGGTCGCAAGCCCGGACTTTCAGACCAAGTTTGGCTACCCCGTGCCCGAGCACGGTGAGGCGAACAACACGATGGCCAGCAACTGGGTGGGCCAGCGGTTCGGGTGTCTGGCCGTCACCCTCGAGATGCCCTTCAAGGACACTGTAGATAGCCCGCATCCTCTTGGCTGGTCGCCGGAGCGGGCCCGGAAATTCGGCGCCGCGCACCTCGACGCGATGCTCACAGCACTCCGCGCGGCACGCTGAGTCCGCATTCACACGCCACTGCGCAACGCCTCCGGGATCGAAGCTTCGAACCGGAGGCGTTCTCCGTTGCGGTGGTCCAGCTCGAGCACCTGCGCGTGCAGGCCCAACCGGGCTCCTGCGGGCCACTCCTGCGGCTGCCCATCCACACCGTAGAGGTCGTCGTAGCAAAGCGGGTGGCCTCCGTGCGCGAAGTGAACCCGGATCTGGTGCTTTCGTCCCGTGATGGGGCGGACCTGGACGAGGCTGGTGTCCCCATCGGTCTGCATGCGCTCAAACGCGGTGTGGCTGGGCTTTCCGTGTCGGTCGACGAGCACGTTCGTGGCGTCGTCGATGCGAAGGGGCCAGCTCCACTCGCCAACCTCCGGCGTGACCCCGTGCACGCGCGCCGCGTAGGTCTTGGCGGTTGTGCGCGCTTCGAACTGGCCCGTGTAGAACGCCACGAGCTCGCGCCGGCGCGCGTAGACGATCACCCCGGAGGTGTTGCGGTCCAAGCGGTGCACGACCGACGGACACGCGCCCGGGTCCGGCACATCTTCTTCGTAGCGGAGCTGAAGTCGGCGCAGCAGGTTCAACGTCTGCACCCCCGCGCTCGGATGCACCGCGATGCCAGAGGGCTTGTTGAGCACCACAAGGTCTTCGTCTTCAAAGAGCACGTCCAACCGCAACGCACGAACCGCGTCCAATTCCTCGGCGGCCTTGGGCACGACGATACGAACCACCTCACCGACCCTGAGACGCCTCGCCTTCTTGCACGCGTTTCCCTCCACCGTCACCGCACCCCGCGTCACAAACGAGACCAGCTCTGCGCGAGAGCGCCACGGGAGCATGGCCACCAGAACCGCGTCGACGCGCATGCCGGCCTGCGATTCCTCGACCACATGCTCCACCACCTGCACCTCGGGCTCCACGCCTGCATGGTACTCACCCGAGGTGGCCACGCCGATCCCGCCGAAGTTCTATACGCAGGATGCCGAGTTCCCCACCGAGCTGAGCCTGCGCCCGCTGGGTATCGTGCGTTCCCCCCACAAGGAGCGCCACGGCACCCCGAGGCAGGCGGTGCTCCCCGCCAAGCCCGAGCTGCGGCCCTGTGAGGAGACCGTGCTGGAGCTGTTCTCCGACATCCTCTCCCCGCATGCCACCGACGATCTCGAAGGCTTCGAGTACCTGTGGGTGCTGTCGTGGATGCACCTCAACCACGGCTGGAACAACAAGGTCGCCGTCCCCGGCTTCCAGAAGAAGGGCCTGCTCTCGACCCGCGCGCCGCATCGGCCCAACCCGATCGCCCTCTCGGCGGTCCGCCTGCTCCGCGTCGATGGGCTGCGCTTGATCGTCGAGCGCACCGACCTGCTCGACGGCACCCCCATCCTCGACGTGAAGCCCTACGTCCCCTACTGCGACGCCTTTCCGGACGCGAAGGCCGGCTGGGTCGACGAACGCGGCAAGACGCCGGGCAACTGACGCCTACTCAAGCCGGCTCTTCGGCAGCTCAAGCCCGCCGACGAAGTGTCGCGGCTGCTTCCCGTGCGGGACCTTGGTGCGAAACACGAACACCCCGGGCTCGTCTTTCATGTCGTCCTTCATGCCTTCGCACCACTGCGCGTAGTCGGGCCAATCCTTCGCCGCGTCTTCGTGGCTCTCGCAGGTCAGCTTGCCGAAGCCCGTTCGACGCTCTGGATGTCCGGTGCAGCGCGCCGAGACCTCGGGCCAGCTCCGAGACGCGCCTTCGAGTCGGTCGCACCAGGGGTCGTGCTTGCCGAAGGGGTCTGCGATGCCGCCCTGGGTGATGACCAACGTGACCAGGGCGTCCCCGTCCTGCTTCTTCACCGCGCCAAAGCAGCCATCCGCCCAATCCTGAAAGCTGGCGTCGAGGAAGACGTACTCCTTGACGCGCTCGGTTCCCGCGGCCGCGACGTTGCGCAACGCGATCCCTCCGGCGCTGTGTCCCTCGGCCAGCACCCGCGGCGCAACACGCTGCTGCGGGACGCCCAGCTCCGCACCCAAGATGGCGGTGGCCTGCTCGAGCATGGCGTCGAAGTCGTCGATGTACCGCGGGTCTCCTGCGACCGGGGTCATCCACATGCGGTCGTACATCTTGTTGCTCCACCCCTTGTGCTCGGGCTCCATGCGCTTGCCCGCGCTGATCGGGTACAGCAGCGCAACGTTGGTTCCTCCGCGGCTCTGCAACTCCGTCACCGCATCGATCGTCTGCTGCAGCCGGTCCCAACCGACCCACGCCTTCTTCGGCACCCCGTGGGTCGGCTCGGCGATGTTCTCCGAATACGTTCCATGAAAGTGGACCACCCACTCGAACGGTTGGTCCGCGCGAACGCCCGGCGGGACGAAGATGACGGTGTCTCGACCGCCGTTGCCGTCCAGTTGCCCCACCCACAACGAGCCATCGCTTTCCAACGCGTCCGAGAACGCGATCAACCCTGGGCGGGCCGACGCCGCGGTCAGCCGGGCGTGGGGCGGCACGTCCGAGGCCGGAAGCGCGACCTCGGCCTCCTGGACCGCTTCGGGCTTGGGAGCAGGAGCAGGAGACAGAGCTTCGGGCACAGCCGGCGCCTCGGACGTCGCGGCGGCAGGTGGAGCGCTCGGTGCGTCCTGTGACTCGCGGCGTGCACCGCAGCCCAACGTCAGTGCCGCCAACACGAGCCATCGCATGCCCCCGCAGTGTAGCCCGGGGCACCTCGGCAAGCCGTGGCATCTGTACGAGCGCAGGGCGCTACGGCTGCCGGACCCGAGACAGCGCGAAGCGCTCGACCAACGCCAACAACTCCTCGCCCATCGCCAGCACCGTCGACTCGCGCATGCCCGGAACGCGGCGCAGCTCGTCGAGCGTCTGGGGCCGGATGCGGTCGATCCCCACCAGCGTTCGGCGGGCCAGGAGTGTCGAAGCGCGGACATCCAGCTGGCGTGCCTTGGCCCGGCACGCCCGGTCGAGTTCAGGTGCGATGGAGCTCGAACCCGACGTGGGTGGGGGCAGCGCACGCTCCCGCACCGACTGCTCGTCGTCATCGACTCCAGCGAGCGCAATCGTGGGCCCCCGGCGTCCCATGCGGCGCCGCAAGATGCCCTCGGACACGAGCTCGTCCAACGCCTCAAGCACCGCTTTGTCATCGTGCCGCTCCAGCGCGCCCAGCTCGGGCAAGGTCAGCAGGTCGGCCTTGGAGAGCCGGTTGACCTCCCACCCTCGCAGCGCTCGACACAGCGCCTCGACGAGTACCGGACGCGCCAACCGACGCAGCGCCCGGACCACGAGCTTGCGCTCCACCTGGGTCAGCGGCTTGCGTCGCTTCGGGGCCGGGGCGCGCTGCAGCGATGGCTTGCAGACGTCACATCGCCCGCAGGGACTTTCCCGCGGCTCGCCCTCGAGGTACTCGCACAGCGTCTGCTGCCGACAGATGCTGTCGTTGTGCGCGTAGTGTTCCAGTGCCCGCAGCGCCTCACTCGACCCCGCGAGGTGCTGCTGAATTCGGACGTCCTCTTCGCCGAAGTACAATACGCAGCGCGCGGCCTTCCCGTCCCGCCCGGCTCGGCCCGCCTCTTGGTAGTAAGCCTCCGGGCTTCCGGGCGCCTGAAGGTGCACGACCACCCGAACGTCGGGCAGGTCGACCCCCATCCCGAACGCGCTGGTCGCCACGAGCACCCGCGCCTTATTGGTCTCGAAGGCTCGCTGCGCCCGGTCTCGCGCCTTGGCCTCGCGGCCCGCGTGATATCCGGCGACGGGGTAGCCCTCGGCACGAAGGCGCTGTGTGACAGCCTCGACCGAGTCCCGGGTCGCGCAGTAGACAATCGCGCGGCCCCCCAGCGGCCCCTCACGAAGCTTGAGTCGATCGAGTTCGTGACGCAGGGCGTGAACCCGGTCGTGCTCGGGCTCGAAGCAGCGCACGACAAACGCCAGGTTCTTACGCGCAAAGCTGGCCGTGACCCGCTCGGGATCCTGCAGCCGCAAGCGGGCGATCACCTCGGCCAAGGTCTGCGGCGTCGCAGTGGCCGTCAACGCGACGATGGGAACATCAAGCCGACCGCGCAGCTCACCCAGCCGCATGTAGTCCGGCCGAAAGTCATGCCCCCACTGACTGATGCAGTGCGCCTCATCGACCGCCAACATCGAAACGGCGCCGGCCTCGAGCTGGAGACGAAACTCTTCGGTGGCGGCGCGCTCAGGCGACACGTAGAGCAGGTCGAGCGCTCCCGCACGGAATGCCTCGGTGGTGTCGATGCGCTGCTCGGGGGTGCGGTGGCTATGCAGCGCGGCGGCCTTCACACCCTTGCCCCGCAGCTGCGAAACCTGGTCATCCATCAACGCGATCAGCGGCGAGACCACGACCGCCGTGCCACGCCCGCGGCGCCGGGCCACCATCGCCGGGACTTGGTAACACAGCGACTTTCCGCGCCCGGTCGGGAGCAGCACCACAACATCGCGGCCCGCCACCGCCGCCTTGATCGCGTCACGCTGCCCGGGTCGATACCGCGGGTGACCGAACACCTCCCGCAACACCGCGGTGGCCTCGGCCTGGGATCCCAAGCGGGCCATCTAACGCTTCGTTCGTTTCGAGCCGGTGGGTGGCGGTGGCTTGTTGGGCGAAGGCGGCGCGATGACCTTGGGCGCCTTTGCGGAGCCGAGATCGCGGGTCGGCAACTCGCCATGGCTCGGCTCATCGTCTTGAGCCTCGTCGGCAACCTCAAGGTCGGTGATCGAGATGTCCTGCGTATCGTCGGGAACCAGAAGTTCGGCGGGAATGGCCGAGTACGCGCGCGTCGCCTTCTCCTCGAGCGGGTCGACCTCGATCTCGCCCGCGGACGCTTTGAGCTCCGGAGGATTGACTCGCCGTGCCGAGGACGCAGCCGCCTTGATGCGGGGAGCCGCCGCCGCCTTGGGCGGTTCGAACACCTCCGGCACCCGCAAGCGGGAGGAGAAGGTCTCGGGCACCCGTGAGAGGTGTTCGGCCAGCGTCTTGCGCTCGATCCATTTTTCCTCGCGACGATCCCCAACCTCGACCTTGACCGTGAGTTCCTCGGAGTTGGGGCTGTGCTCCATGATCGTGCGGATCATCGGGCGGTAGTGCTCGAGGATGCGCTCGGCCACGTTGACGAAGCTGGCTGGCGACTCGACCACCTCCTCGCGAAGCGCGTAGCTCAGGCTCCGAGCCGGTGAGGCCACGATGCGCTGGGCCTCGGCCAGCATGGCGTCCCAGAGCCGCTGCATGACCTCCTGGTCCTCCTCCGGAAGCTGGTTTCCGCTGCCATCGCCAAGCTCTCCACGACCCACGATGCCTGCCTCACAGAGCCCGAGCCCAAGCCGCAACACGACGGGTCCCGCCGGCTTCTTGGAGAGCTCCAACCGCATCGACTCCGAGGAGACCTGCGCAGCCGAGATCAGCAGGTCGTCGAGGCTCAAGCGCGCAGGCTCTTCGGTGCGGCGCAGCAGGCTTTTCTTGGTCCCGACCTGAAGCGTGCAGCCCTTGCCCAACAGGCTCCTGATCTTGCGGGGCTGCTCGGGCTCGGTGTCCTCCAGCTGAAGCTCGCTGCGAAGCCCAGGCAGCACCTCGAGCTTGGCCGTGTCGAGGTAGCCGCCCTCGAGTCCTCCTTCGAGGTTGCGCCGAACCAAACGCTGGACCGGCGCAGCCCGCAGCGGAAGCGCGAAGCGATCCAGCGATGCGTGCATCTGCTTGTGCAGGGCATCGATCTGACGCCGCAGATCGGCGACCTGTGCATCCCGGGCCTTCTTGTAGTGCGCGAGCCACCCGTCGACGAGGCCACCGAGCGCGTCGGCAGCCTGATGCCCATGCTCCTTCATCTCATCCCGCGAGGCGTCCTTGACCGCCTCCAGCAGCCCGGCCTCGCCCACGCGGCGGAACCGCTGCAGCTGCTCGGAGATCTCTGAGAAGCTGGCTTCGGCCGCCTCAAGCTGGCGCCAGAGGGTGTCGGTGTCCTCATGCGCGATGCTGACGTCACGCGCAAACAGGCACACCTCGACGATGGTGTCGAGGATGTTGCTGGGGAGCTGGGACGCGGCAGAGTCGCCCAGCAGGACACGCGTAGCCTGACCGCTCAACCGCCTCAGGGTACCAGATCGACGTGGGACGACCGCCTTTGGCGGAAGGTTCGCGGTGCGGGGGCCCCGGCTGGACAAATCGCTCGCCGCGCGCCACAAGGCTAACGATGAGGAAGTCGTTCTCACTCGAGCACCCCAAGCACAAGCCCGCGCGGGTGATCGAGAACATCAAGCATGACCTGCGCAAGTACATCAAACGCGAGCGGGGAAAGACCCTGCCCGACGGCATGGACTTTTGGGCCTTCGACTGCAAGCTCGGACGCGAAGGACCCGAGCGCACGCTCGCGGAGAAAGACCTCGGCAAGGCGATCGACGACGCCGCGGAGGAGGGCTGGGAGAGCGTGTACGTGGAGTTGGTCGCGACGGCGGTCAAACGGCTGGGCAAGAAGCCCGAGGCCGACGACGACGACGACGACGCCGGGCAGTAGGGCCTCCGTCCAGACGTGAGCCCGCCCGCGGTGCCGGGCCGCCCCAACTTGCTACGCTGCGCGCAATGGACACCGTCACGATCGACAGCCGCTTCAACGGACCCGACGGGTCCGCGAACGGTGGGTATGCCTGCGGACTCGTCGCGGGCTTGATGTCCGGTGACGCTACGGTCCGACTTCGGGCGAAGCCGCCGCTCGACACGGCGCTGAGCGTGGTGCGAACGGACGGCCGCGTTGAGCTGCACCATGGGGACACCTTCGTCGCTGAAGGCTTCGCGGCAACAACCACGTGGGAGGAGGTCCCCGCATCGCCCACGCTGGAGGAAGCCCAAGCGGCTCAGGAGCGCTACACCGGGTTTCACGCCCACGTGTTTCCGCGTTGTTTCGTCTGCGGCCCGCTGCGCGAAGCCGGGGACGGGCTGCGCCTGTTTGCCGGACCCCTCGAAGGCCGTCCCATGGCTGCCTGCACGTGGTCCCCCGGCCCTGGTTTTCTCGCGCCCGACGGGACCGTGGATCCGGTGTTCGTCTGGGCAGCTCTGGACTGCCCCAGCTTCTTCGGGTTGAAGGTCCCGTACGACAATCCCTTCTTGCTCGCCGAGATGAGCGCCAAGCTCGAGCATCCGGTGCCGGGCGACGAGCCGCTGATCGTCTACGGATGGGGCCGCACCATCGAGGGCCGCAAACACTACGCGGGTGCGGCGGTTTCGACCGCGGACGGGATCGTGCTGGCCCACGCACAACACCTGTGGATCGAGCCCCGCCCCGGGTGAACTCCGGCAGGGTTTGCCGTACCATCAGCCACCGATGTGGGAGTACTTCGTCCAGACATCCGACGGCCGCGTCCGCCAGATGTCGGAGACAGCGCTTCGAGCCAAGCTGCGACGCGGAAAGTTCGACGGCCTTGAGCTGGCCCGGCGGGCCGACGACCCACAATGGCGCCCGCTCGGGCAGCTGCCCCTGTACTCCCAAGAGGTCGCGTTCGTCGGCGACCCGCTCGATCACGCCCGGCACAAAGCGGTGCGGGGGTGGATGGGTCACGCGCTCGTTTTCCTGGCGGTCAACATCGTAGCCGGCTTCCCCCTGCCCCTGCTCATCTTCTGGGGGCTGGGCGTGTTCATGCACGGCACGAAGATCCTGCCCCACGCAAAGATCCTCAACGAGGCGGGACGCCTACCGATCATCGGAAGCTGGAGCAGCCAGAAGCCGCAGCAGGCCATTGCCGCCGCGCCCGCCCGCTACAGCACCACAGGCACCGCGCCTCACCCCATCACCACGGCCGCGCCCTCGTCTGGTCTGGCCGTAGACCTCCCCTCCAACGAAGTCTCCGCCCCCGCCCTCAGCGAAATCGGCTACCAGCCAACCCTCGGGGTGACACGCAATGCGAGCGCGACAGGCCGAGATCTCGAGCAGCGACATCTCGAAGCCTCCGTGCGCGGCAAGCTGTTCGGCACCGAGTCCGCGCCCCCGATCGAGATCGGCCGCTACCGCCTGGGAGAACGCCTCGGCGCCGGTGGCATGGGCATCGTCTTCGCGGCCCAGGACACTTCGCTGGACCGCGGTGTCGCGCTCAAGCTCCTGCGCCCGGGCTACGAGATGGACGCCGCGGCCGAACGCCTCCAACGAGAGGCTCGCGCAATGGCCCGGCTCTCCCACCCCAACGTCGTCACCGTCTTCGACGTCGGCACGCACGAGGGCGCCGTGTTCGTGGCGATGGAGAAGGTCGAAGGCGGGACGCTCCGCGACTGGCTTCGACAGCCACGCCCCACCGCCGACATCATCGACGTCCTCGACCAGGCCGCGAGCGGGCTTGGAGCCGCCCACGCCGCCGGGCTCGTGCATCGCGATTTCAAGCCCGAGAACGTCATGGTCGGCACCGATGGGCGGGTCCGCGTGCTCGACTTCGGCCTCGCCAAGCCCAGCGACCCCAGCCACACGCAGGACCTGCTCACGCACAGCGGCACGATGCTTGGCACGCCTCGGTACATGGCGCCCGAGCAGTTTCGGGGTGAGGATGCAGACGCGCGCTCCGATCAGTTTGCGCTGGGCGTTGTGTTCTACGAGGCGCTGTACGGCGTCCACCCCTACCAACCTCTCGACGACCGACCCCTGCCGCGCGCCGTGCTGGCGGGTGCACTGCGAGCGACGCCTATCCGCATCGACATTCCGCCGGCCGTGCGCAGCACCGTACTTCGTGCCGTTGCGCATGGGCCCGAGGCCCGCTTCGACTCGGTTCAGGACTTGTCCAAGTCCCTGGGCCCTCGACCCACCACCTCCGATGGTCTCGCAGCCCTTGCCGCCGCCAGCCGCCGCCTCCTTTCGCGTCGCCCCGTCGCACAGGCCGCGGTGCTGCTCGCAGCCCTGGACGACCTCGAGCGCACCGTGGCCACCCTCGACGAGCACGTCTCCACCTTGGCCCGGCAGGCTCCGGACTCCGAGCGCGAGGGCGTCGAGCGCGAGCTGAGCGAAGCCGAGTCCGCGATCGAAGCCGCCACCGGGGACGACGACCTCGCCCTGTACACCCGCCAGCGCGATGCCCTTCGTCGGCGTGTCGAGGGCCTGGAGGCCGCGGCCGGGATGCTGGCCAAGCTTCGTACACGTCGCGGCATCGCCCAAACGCAGCTCGAACAGCTGCACCTCGACCTGGTCCGGGCCCAGGCCTGCGACACCGCCGACCTTCCCGACCTGACCGGGCCGCTGCAAGAGCTGCGCTTTCAGGTCGACGCCGCCGCCGAGGTGGAGGAGCTGCTGCAACGATGACCCCCGCAGGAATCGAACCCGACATTCGCCGTGACCTCTTCGGCGGCACCGGAGCCGTCAAGGTCTACAACCTCGACCCCTCGCCCATGCCTCCGTTTGCCGCAGCACTGTGGTGTGAACTCGAAGCCGGCGGCAGCGTAGGGCGACACCTCCAGGAGCACTACCCGGAGATCGTGATCGGTCTTGAGGGCGACGGGGAAGCCACGGTGGGCCAGCAAGCCTTCCCGCTCAAGGCCGGCAGCGTGGTTCAGCTCCCGCTGGGCAGCGTGTTGTCGCTGCGCAACCTCAGCTCCGAAGCGCCGCTGCGATACTTGATCCTCAAGGCCGTGGGCTGATCCTCGCCGGTGCCTCAGCGCGCCGGGCCCTCAGCGCGCCGGGAAGTTCGCGCCATCCGGAGCCCCCGCGTCAAACCAGGCCTCGAAGAGCTCCCGATCGGCTTGCGTGATCACGCCCTCCTCGTCCTGGACCTCGCACTCGAAGGCCGGCATCGGGACCGGCATCTGCTCGACGACGCGGACGCGGGTCGCCTCCCAAACCATCCGGTCCTCGAAGCCCATCGGAAACACGCCGATGAAGGGCACGTGGAAGTCGGCCCACGTGTTGATGAGCACCAAGTTGCCGATGTAGTCGACAAAGACATCCGGGTTGTCCGAGTAGTGGCAGCCGCAGTTTCGCAACAGGGCCTCTCCGATGACCGTCGGCAACAGCCCCGCCTCGTCTCCCATCTCCACAATCGATGGATCGGCGAGGGGGTCGACGGCTTCAAGCGAACACAGCTTGGGAGGAGCCGGTGGCCCCGTCGTGGGATCGACGGTTGTCGGCGCGCCCGTACTCGACTCGGAAGCGGTGCTGGAGGATGCAACATCCCCAGAGCTGCTCGTGCCCCCGGTCGAGCCCAGGGGCACCGCCGCCGTACTCCCGGCCTCGGCTTCGATTTCGGATGCGTCATCGCCCCCGCAGCCTCCCCCGAAGGGAAGGACGACGAGGGCGAGCAGCACCGCAAAGCGATCGCGCATGCGGAGACTATCCTGGAGGCTCAACGAAATCGGCCAAGTCGCCGCCGCCAAGCTCGTAGAGATCGGCGCCGCCCGTTGCCCAGAAGTGGTTGATCGGACCAAAGCCCATGCCCTCGACGAGCGAGCCTTCGTTGCCCGCATACTCGAACAGGTTCTCCTGGACCCAGCCCAGGGTGGGGTCCTTGCGGTACTGCCCGATGAAGTCGGAGGTCATGTCCGAGACGTAGACGTACGGGACGCCCGTGTTGGGGTCGGTGACGATCTCCAAGCCGTCCATGTGGCTGCCCGCCATGTCCGGGAAGTCGAACGCAATGCCCCAGGTCGCGCTGACGGGGTCGTATTGGATGACCCGGCGCTGCGACTCGCTCGCCGCGTACCACTGGTTGAAGACCTCGTCATAGCCGATCATCGACAGGCGGTTGATCCAGTCCGGCTTGGTCAGCACCACGTTGGTGAGCGCGGTGCCGAAGTCGTACTCGGTCACCTCGTTACCACCGACGAACATGGAGGTTGGGGTCAGGAACAGCTCGTTGACCGAGCCGGACAGCGCGCCCGCATAGGGGATGTTCTCGACGAGGACCAGCGTTCGAACCTCGATGGGCCCGGGCTCTTCGGGGTTGTCGGGGTGCTGGTTGGGTTCGAAGACGCCATCGCCGTCGCTGTCGGTCCCTTCGACCTGGTAGACGTCGATGCCGCCCGAGAAGCTGGTGACGTAGAGTCGGTCGTCAATACCATCAACGTCGTAGCCGCCCTGAAACGCGGTGCCGGTGTTGAAGTAGGCGAACTGATAGTAAACGCCCGTTGGGGTGACGTCGCCGATGACGGTAGTGGGGGTGCACGCACCGAGCTCGATGCTGCAGACCTCGCCCGAGGTCGGCTCGCAGGTCTCCAGGGGCTGCCAGACCGGGGGGCTGACGGCGGTGTTGCACTCCATGAGCTGGGAGCCCACGCAGTCGAACTGGCCCTCAAGGCACGGCACGCAACCGACGCTCTCGATGCAGTAGCCCGGGGTGCAAGTGGCCGTGCCGACGACCGAGCCCGCACCGTCGCAGGCGTAGGAGTTGCCCTCGCTGCAGTACGTGCCTTCAGCTTTGCCCATGCACTCGCCGCCGTTGCCAACGTCGAAGACGGGGCCGCTGCCGGCCCCGCCGCTGCTGTCACCGGCTGAGTTTCCGGAGTTGCCCGAGTTGCCGCTGTTGCCCGAGTTGCCGCTGTTGCCCGAGTTGCCGCCCGAGGATCCACCCTCGGTCGCGCTGGCCGACGCGGACACGCCGGGGAGGCCGTCTGTGGCCCCGGTGTCAGCCGGAGCGCTCGAACCCGAACAGGCCACGCTCGCGGCCACCAAAATCAACAGTCGTTCCTTGTGCATCGAATACCCCAACTGGGACCGCGTCCCGTCTGCCGCCAAGCGTACCGCGCCCAACACCGCAACGACAACACTGGGATCCCCCCGGAACGTCAGAATCTCGGCAGAAGGTGAGGTGATGGCGCCGATCCAGCGATGCCCGCTGGGGGTCAGAGACACCAACGAGTGTCGGGCGAGCAGCGAAAGCGGTAGCCTCGACCCCTCGTGTTACGCTCCGAGATCGCTCCGGTGCTTCGGCGCCATGATGGGCTCGGTCTGATCGCCAGCCACAAGAACCTGGTCGTCTCGATGCACTGGGGACGGACCACGCTCGGGCACGCCGATGAACTGACGCAGTGCGTTGCGGAGCTTATGACCGAGCACAAACGCTACGCATCGGTGGTCATCGTCACCGGTCACGAGGTCGTGCACGCCCCCGACGCGCAGACCCGAGAGCGCCTGCGCCAACTCGTTGAGGACACGGCCGACAGCGGCCTTGGGACCGCATTTATCGTGACCATGGGCGGTTTTCTGGGCGGCGCCGTGGTGGCGCTCCTGAGCGGATTGTTCGTGCTGTCTCGATCGCCCGAGCCCAACAAGGCGTTCGGGACGATCGAGCCCGCCGCCGCGTGGTTGCAGGGAATGCTGGCCGAAGGCCCCACGCGCTGGATGGCCGGCGAGGTCGAGGACACGCTCGAGGCCATCGTTGCGCTGGGCTCGGCGACCTCGACCATCGCGTCGTGATCGGCGGCTACAGCCCGCGCACGTCGTCGTGAACCACGAGCGTCCACTCGAAGGCATAGGTGGTCTCGCCAAATCCTCGGACACGCACAACCTTCGTCACGATGCCGTCCGCGTCGCGCGTGCCGCCGTGCAGCGGACCAACCTCGACCTCCACCTTGTCGATCTCGGAGACCATCACCCGCTCGTGCAGACAAAGCTCTTGGGGCTTGGCGCCGAGGTTGCTGACGGTGACGCTGATGGTGCGAGGCTTGCGAACCCAGGAACTCAGCGGCTTTCGGGTGTGCTCCGCCGGCTCGACCTTACGATGCACCCGAAGCTCCGGCTGTGGCCCCCAGCCCAGCTCGAACCTCTCCCCCGGCGCCACGAACAGCGTGGACGTGCGGCCCACGTATCCCCCATGACGCCGCAGCTCGACCGGACCGGCCAGCACAGGAAGTGCTCCGCGGTGCGCTTGTGTACTTCGCAACAACACCGCCTCGACCCGTTCGGGCCTACAGATCAGCTCCGAGTGCGCCTCGGATTCGAACGAGAACAGCGGCACGTGATGCGGGCGACCGTTGCTGAGCACCGTGCGCGGCCCCTCGGCTTCGAGCGCGAGCGGCTCTCCGCCGTCGTCCACCCCTGGCATCTCGTCGCGAACCTCGGCCGCCCCCTCTCCGGCGGTGGCGATCACCTGGTCCCGCGTCTGCACCGACACCGCGTGCGCCTTGCGTTGCAAGGAGAGCGAATCGGTAAAGAGGACCGGAGGGGTCGCTCCGAGCGACGGGCGCTCGGTCGAGAAGCACAGACGCGCATCGGTCCAGTCCTCGCCGGTGGCCTGCCAAACGCAGGCCTGTGCATCGATTCGGACCCGCCCGTCCTCGTGCATCGTGGCCACGTGGGAGGGACGCCAGAGCGCGCCGGCAACCGCGTATCGAACCGTGAGTTCGATGCTGGAGGGCGCATCGGCGTCGACCTGCACCTGCAGATCCAAACGCGCGACGACCAGCCGGGTCTCGTCGTCCATCGACGCCCGCATGCGGAGCGCATCGGCCAGCGACGCGTTGGCCTGGGTCAACCGGCGATCGGCTTCGACGCGGGCATCCACGGCATCCCCAAGCGTCTCCCGCAGGGTCGCGAGCGCTTCCATCCGAGCGGTCACCTCTCGCCCCAGGGCCACGTCCTCGGCCAGCTCTGCCAACTGCAGGGACTCCACCGTCTGGATCGCGGCCAGGGATTCCTGGGCGAGTTCAAGGTGAAGCTGCGCGTCCTGGACCGCCGCGCGACGCTCGGACTCCAGCGTCATCCACTGGGAGACCCGATCGCGCTGCGCATCCTTGGACGTGGCCGCGCTCCGGTGGATCCCAGCCTGAACGACGCGCCCGCCTTCGGTCGCTCGCACGCTGAGCGTCTTGTCCACGATCACCGCGGCGAGGTCTCGGACACACAGCGCATGCGACCCCGCCGGGAGTTCGACCCGGCCACTGCGTGTGACCAGGGCGCGGTCCTCCAACACGGTCACCAGGGTGACCGGAAGATCGATCGTGCGTGATGCGTTCATGCGTCCCTCCGGTTGCCGCCCACGAGCTCGGATCCACCGGGCACACGCACGGTCCATGAGGCCGAGAGCGTGGTCTTTTCACCCGCAGGCACCTCGACCCGCCACCGTCGTCCGCCTTCGAGCGGATCGTCCTTCGGCTTGTAGTGATCCCACGGAGGATCCGCGCTGGCTTCGGTCACTTCGATATCCTCTTCGTCCGAGGCCGCGACCGGAACGCGCTCGCGGATCTCGATCGATGCCGGCATAGTCAGCAGGTTCTGCACATCGATGACGACGTGGTGGGCGTAGGCGTTGTGTTTCTTGATCAAGCCCTCGGATTCCTCGGAGAAGCGGACGTTGCGAGCGACCTTGATCGCTTGCTCGACCCCGAGTCCCACCTCGAACCGCCCCCCGGCCGCCACGTCGTCCAGCGATCCCGTAAGCAGGAATGTGCCGCGTTCGTAGACGTCGAGCGGCCCGGCAGGGAGGGGCAGCGCCAACGGGCTGTGGGCGGACAGGGTCCGAAAGACCTCGGGGCTCACCCCGGGTACGCACACGTAGGCGCGAGCGATCTCGGCGGAGGCCTCGAGCACGGAGACCATGTGGGTCTGAGCGTCGCTGGGGATGTTCACCGCGGCGTCGCAGACGTAGGCGTAGGCGTGGCCGGGCCGCGCCCGCACCCATCCGTGTCCGGCAGGAGGTGGGCACGAAAAGTTTCCTGCGCGGTCGGTGGCGCGCGAGACCAGCTCCGCCAACCGCTGCGGCTCACCGCCGCCACTGGACAAGACGCTGACGCGACGAAGCCGGCCGCGCCCGGACTCCCAAGGCATCGGGAGCCGCAATCGGCCGTAGTCGAACCAGGAGCGGTCGAGCCCGACCTGGGATGGGGGCTCTGGCGCGGCCGGCTCATCCATAAAGGCCTCGGACTCCTCGACCGCATCGGCAGCGCCTGCGTCCATCATCGCGACGGACGAGCGCTGCATCGCGGCGGACTTCTTGGACTTGAGCGCGCGCGCCATCGGGGCCGCCGCGGGCGGAGGCATCGGTGCCCCCGCGGAGCTTGCCGCCATGACCGAAGGCTGGGGCGGAGGCCTCATCGCCGGCGGAGGCGCGGCTGCCCGGGCAGCCTTGGGCGCGGGCCTCCCCACCGCAACCGCGCCGTACGAGGACATGGCCGGCGGCGGTGGCGGCTCCAGGCTCTGCATCACCCGATCGTGGTCGGCATACAGGCCCTCGGGATCCGGAGGTGGGTCGCGCCACCCGGCCCGTGGCGCCGGAGGCTGAGCGCGGCCCACACGAAGTGCGTCGAGCCGCGGGAGATCGTGCCAGGCCTGCAGGGACGCGGTCGAGACGGTGAGCTTGGCGCCCAACCAGTCTTCGCCGGACTGCTGGGCGACCACAGCCCGCAGCTCGAGCTTGGCCTGCGCCTCGCTGCCGATGCGCAATGTGTACGAGGGCGCCCACCGAGCCCCGGGTACCCGATAGGTCAGGGCGAGCGACACCTCGTCGATCGTCGTGCCCTCGGCCAGCCTCAACGAGACCCGCTTTCGAGGCTCGAACCTCCGCGGGTCGCGGTCGGAGGACGCGGACCGACGCTCTTCCATCGCGGTGCGCCAGGCCTCGCCCGCCTGCTCAAGCGCGACGCGCTGCTGGGCGAGCGTTGCCTGAAGCTCGGCCAGGGTCCGGGAACGCAGCGCGAGCCACTCCAGACGCCCCTGCGTGGGGTCGTGCGTCGGCCGACGGTCGTTGTCCTCAGCGACGCGGGGATGCAGCTCGACCGCACGCAACGCCTCGATCGACGCAAGCGTCTGCGCAAGTCGACCCTGGGCGCGGTCGTTCGCATCCTTCGCGTCCGCGAGCGCCGCGTCGTCGGGAGGCTCGGCGACCTCATCGAGCTGCGGTGCGTCGACCTCGACCTGGACGTCCGTCACCGACCATCCCGCCCCGGCCGCCGCCGCCCCGAGCTCGATCCGGACGGACTCATCGTCGAGGCAAAGCGGAAGGCCACCCAGCACGAGCGCCCCGGCACGAGGCTGCACCTTCGCAACCCGGGTGACCAAGGCACCCCGCTGAAACACGATGACCGCGGAGACCGAAGACGCCAAGACCGACATGACCCCCGCAGTGTGGCACCGATGGCGTCGCGCGCACGACAGGGATGTCAGACCACGACCTCTTTGTCGGGAGAATGCCCGCCAAAAGAAAAACAACTGCCCGCATGATCGAAACCCCGTCGGCTGGCACTCCCCATGCACAGGTTTCACGTCACACGGGCGGCCAGGAACGGCGCTCCCAGGACTCACTTGCTGGAGAAAGAAACGATGCGTACGACTTTGGGCTATCCTCTGACACTTCTCACGACCCTCGCACTCTTCGCCCCTGGCTGTTTCGCGCCCGCGGGAGACCACGCCGCTCAAGACGGACAGAGCGATGGCGCGGGCGGTGTGGATAGCAGTGCCGGTGGTGGAACCTCCGACGGCGGCAGCGCGTCCGATACCGCAGCGACCGGGTCGCCGGGCGGCACAGGCGGGCAGGACGAGCCCGACCCCGACCCCGACCCCGAGGACCCCGGGGAAGAGGGCGGAAGCTCCACCGGCGGCTCGACCGGCGAGCCCGCATGCGACGACCAGACCGCGGTCGAGCTCTACCTCTCACCGGACGACTCCAACTCGATGTCCTCCCCGGTTCAGGTCCGCGCCAAGGTGCTCAGACCCGGAAGCAGCATCGCCGACGCCCCGATCCGCGTGTGGGAGTTCCTCAACTACTACAGCTTTGACTATCCGGCGGCAGAGGCTGGAACGTTGGCGCTTCACGCCTCGCTGCTGCACGAAGAAGACGCGCCGCAGGGAGAGTTCAAGCTGCAGATCGCGGTCACCAGCCCCGCGGTGGACAACGAGGAGCGGGCCAAGATGAACCTCACGCTCGTCCTCGACGAATCCGGATCGATGAACGGCGCCCCCATGTCGCTTCAGCAAGAGACCTGTCGCGTCATCGCCAGCAGCCTGCGCTCCGGAGACGTCGTATCGGTCGTGGGGTGGGACACCTCCAACGCGATCAAACTCGCCGGACACCCGATTTCGGGCGCGAGCGACCCCGTCCTGGTCTCCACCTGCAACGGCCTGAGCCCCGGCGGCGGCACCGACCTGCACGGAGGCCTCCTCGCGGGGTACGGGCTCGCGCAGGAATACTACGACAACAACCGGATCAACCGCATCGTGTTGATGAGCGACGGTGGGGCCAACGCCGGCATCACCGATGAACAACTCATCGCCGAACACGCCGGATCCCAAGATCAAGACGGGATCTACATGGTCGGCGTCGGCGTTGGAGAGGCCCACTACAACGACCTGCTGATGGACCACGTGACCGACCTCGGCAAAGGCGCGTCGGTGTTCATCGACAGCGAGGACGAAGCCCAGAAGGTGTTTGGCGACCGCTTCTTGAGCACGATGGCCGTGGCCGCTCGCGACGTGCAGGTCCAGCTCGACATGCCGCCTGGCTTCGAGATCGTGAAGTTCAGCGGCGAGGAGTTCAGCGCCGTGCCCGAGGAGATCGAGCCGCAACACATCGCGCCCAACGACGCGATGGTCTTCCACCAAACCATCTCCACCTGTGCGCCGGAGCTGGCAGGCGACGATGCGGAGATCACGGTCACCACGCGTTTCCTCGATGCGGTCACCTTCGAGGCGCAGGAGGTCTCGTACACCGTCAGCATCGGAGAGCTGCTGGCGCAGTCAGACCCTCAGCTGCTCAAGGGCGCCGCAGTCTTCGCCTACGCCGAGGGCCTGAAGCTGGCCCGGGATGAGGGCGACCTGACCGGCATTGCCGAAGCGATGACCGCAGTGGAGCGGGCCGAGGAAGTGCTGCCTGGCGACGCCGATCTGGCTGAGCTGCGCACCGTGCTCGAGGCGCTCTAGCCCCGCTCAAGTTCTCGCAGCGGCCGGCGCCCCCACGGGTCGCCGGCGTTTTGCGAGGGAGGGTTGTGGACTGTTTCGACTTTCGGCTGCGGTCGCGAGGCACGGGATGTTTGGCCGAGTGGGACGCGTGTCGCCTCGCGGCCGAGCCTCAGCCCGGCTCCTGTTCTTCTTTACTCGCCCCCGTGAGCGGTTCCAGCTGAGTCACCCCTCGTTGGGGTCGCCGAAGGTCGGGGTGCACTCAGAAGTCCATTCCCCTTCCGGGCCGTCCGGCAGCCGGCAGTACGAATCCGCCGCTTCTGCGTCGGCGTACTCCACGAAGTCCACCACCGTCAGCCGCGCGTCCATCAGCGCGATGGTGTCGCCGCCGCCGGAGAGCCCGAACGGGTGCGAGGGGATGTCTCCCTGCTCGATGACCAGGTACTCGCCGGGCTCCAGCACCGTGCCGTCGGGGAACACCAGCGCCTCGGCGTCCGCCTCGGGGTCGTAGCGATCCTCCGCGGACGCCAGGTCGTCAGTGAGGATCCAGCCGCCGAGATCGATCTCCTCTTCCCCCGCGTTGAGCAACTCGATCGGATCGGGCGACGTCGAGCTGAACTCGTTGATCACGATCATCGCCGTGGACGGCGTGCAGGCCGAGGTGTCGAAGGTGCAGTCCTCGGCGCAGGCCAGCGTACCGCCACCGAAGGCCCCCATATCCTCGCATGCCTCCCCGTCGAGGTCGTTCCCGTCGCAGGCCTCGGCACCCTGGACGACCCCATCGCCGCACACCGGGTCCGGCTGCGGGTCGCCGGCGCTGTTGGGGCCCCCGAACGTTTGGGCGCAGTGGTCGAACTCACCGGATCCGTCCGGGACTCGGCACCACGAGATCGCCGCGTCCGACCCCAGGAACGTGACCGCGGTGATCGTGGTGCCCGCGTCGTCGGCCAGCGTCAGGGTCTCCTCGTCGCTACCGCTGATGCCAAACGGATAGTCCCCCTCTCCGGTCACCTCGTCGAGCTTGACGATCACCACGAACGCACCGGGCGCGAGCATCGTCCCTTGGGGGAACGTGTAGGTCTTGTCCTCGGGAAACTCGGGGTCGTCGCTGACCACCCAGCCCGACAGGTCCGCGGCCGCACCGCCGGCGTTGTAGAACTCGACCGCATCGCCGGCGCCGGCGTAGTCGCCCTCGGTGATCTCCTGTGAGCTCACCTCGTTGAACACCACGACCGGCCCCGAGGGGTCCGCCTCGCACCCGGACTGGTCGAGCGCGGAGCAGTCCGCCACGCAGTCCAACGTGCCCTCGCAGGACATGCCGCGCACGTCGTCCCCGTCGCAGACCTCATCGCCTTCGGCCACGCCGTCGCCACACACCGCGCCGAGCGTGTCGGGTCCGTCGTCGTCGGCCGACGCGCTCTCGGTCTCGCCCGAGGACCCTTCCTCAGGGATCGTGGCGCCGCTGCAGCCGGAAAGGAGCAGCAAGAACAGGGGGGCGAGGATTGTGGAGCGAAGCATCACGGGCTCGATTCGGTTCACCACAGCCGCATCAGGCCGCGGGCTCGGAGTTGAAGCAGGAAGCGGTGGGTGGTCAGCGCGTCGACCGATCCCGGGAGTGGGCCGGCTGCGTCGCCATACCCTTCGTATTGATAGGCGGCGTTCAGTCGCAGGCGACGGCGGTTGCGGTCGAGGTAGCCGAAGAGGTCGGAGAACAGGCCCGCGGTGACGCGCTGGACTATGGCGTCGCCGTCGCTGTTGTCCTGCTGCAACCGGTCATACTTGGCCATCACGCCCAGGTAGTGCCTCCAGACGTGGGCGCTGCCCCACACGCCCAGGCCGCGAGCCTCGACCTCCGCCCGCTGCCCGTAGCCCAGCGCGTGCACGTACTCCAGCCCGCCGTACGCGTAGACCGACGCGAACGTGACCGCAGCAGCACCTCGGTGGTTGCGCAGCGACGCGATGCCCAGCGAGCCGTCGCGGTACGCCCCGTGAATCGCCAGCGTCATCGGCCCGCGCTCGGTCTGCCGCAGGATCGGGCGCACCGTCAGCATCGCCTCGGTGTTCTTGCCCGCGTTGAGTTCCTGCTGCGCTCGACCCTCGCCATTGACGTACTGCAGGTCGAGCTCGCCCCGGCCCTTCCAGCCCGTGAGCGTGAGGGATGCACCCAGGTCCGAGCGGTCGAAGAACGTGCCGTCATCGGAGGGCAGCGGCGCAAGCCCGCGGGTGTCGTAGCCCTTTTCGACCTGCTCGATCCATCGCTCGGGGATCAACCCCGCTCGGACTCCGACGTCGATCGGCGCCGCGTGGACGGCCATCTGCCCGTACGCCTCCAGCATCCGCACCACCAGTGAGTTGCCGTCGATCCCGATCAGGCTCTGCGGGCCGGCCGAACGCACCGCCTCCATCGCCACCGTCACCCCGCCGTCGATGCGCGCGTTGGGCCTCCACACCATGCCCGAGCCCAGCTCGGCGCGGTCGAGCCGGAACTCGCCGAGGTGCTGGGCGCCGAGCGCCGAGTAGCGGTAGCCGGTGAACACCTCGCCGCGCAGCGTCAGGCAGCCCTGGCGCTCGGTCGTGAGGAAGTCGCAGGGCTGCTGAACCGGCCAGTTGTTGGGCACCCAGCCCCGGTCCCCGCGTCGACCCCCGATGGGGGTGAGGCCGTCGGCCTCTGGCTCTGGCTCTGGCTCTGGCTCTGGCTCTGGCTTTAGCTCTGGCTCTGGCTCTGGCTCAGTGGTTGGTGCCTCGGCCACAGGCTCTGTCGCCGCGTTTGGCTCCGGCGCGGAGGCGACCTCGACCGCCGGGTCCTCGGGCGCCATCAGCCCCAAGCCGATCGAAAGCAGGACGTTGCTCAGCATGCCTCAGTACCCCAGCGTCATCCCGTGCAGCTCCAGCAGCGCGGCCAGGCGCGCCGCGTCTTCGACCACGATGGGCGCGTAGTGCTGGACAAAGTCCAGCGTCTCCTCCACGAAGGCGTCCTCGTCTCCGGCCAGCACGTCCGTGATCGCAGCCTTTGCGGACGTGCCGCGCTGGGTCTTGACCCGCGCGTGCGAGCGCCCGAGCAGGGCGCCTGCGAACGCGGCGAACTCGACGAAGTCCGCCGGAACCCACGCGCCCTCGGCCAGCTTCTCGGCCATCCGCGTCACCCGGAAGCCCCGCTGATAGGCCGTGCGGTGGCGGACCCGAAAGCTCTGTCCGCCGGTGGTCGCCCAGCCCAGGTACGCGTCGTCGTCGCGATGTCCTTGGAGCGCTCGCTGAAAGGTGACCACGCGCTCGCCGTTGCTCGGCGCCGACCAGCTCGGCAGCGACTCCAGCCCCGGCAGCAGCACCGAGTCCGTCGTCTCCTTCGCCTCCAGTAAGATGTCGTCGGACGGGTCTTCGGTGGGTCCGGAGAGCAGCACGTAGTAGCGCTCCTGGGGATAGCTGGAGACGCCGGCTCCGTAGCGCCGCGAGATCCCGAGCACCTCTCCGGGGGCGTTCGCGGTGCGGCAATAGTCGTCGATCAGCGCGAGCACGCGAGCCCGCTGCGCGGCGGTCGGCGCCCGGACCGAGTCCTCGAGCACCAGCTGCGTCTGCTCTCCAAACGAAACCAGGCGGGCCGGATCGAGGTCGCCCTGGGCCATCGTCCGCCCGCCCTCCGCCAGGACGGTGTAGGTCTGCAGTGTTTCGAGCGCGTCGCCGTCCTCGAGCGCCTTGTGCAGCAGATCGTCGACCACCGCGCCCGCTGCCGCTTCGCGGCCCACCTGCTCGGGATCCGCTGCGCTCACCGCATCGACATACGCGCTCAGCAACGCCCGTACGGCCGCACGGCGCTCCAACTCGGATATCGTGGCCGCGGCGTCGCTGAGGGCGGTCTCTTCGAGCTCGATCCCGGCGATCCAAAAGCCCAGCGCGAGGCGCCGCACGTCGAAGGTAAACGGGCCATAGGTCGACGCGTCGAAATCGTTGAACGCCACGACCATCGTCCCGTCGGGCCGCCGAAACGTCCCGATGTTTTCCGGGTGCGGATCACCCACCAACAGGACGTCGCGGCTGTGTGTGGTCACGAACGCGCTCGGCTCGTGGCCCGGACCGCCGGGGCCGAGCGTGTCGCGTGCGTATTGCGGCACCGTCCCCCGAAAAAAGGGGAAGGGCCGCTCGCCCATCACCGCGAACTTGCCAGCGGTGAGCTCGGGTGACCGCTCAAGGAAGATCTGGTTGTCGAGCACCAGCGTGTGCCGCAACCACTGCGCCCGCGCATCCTGGTCCGGGGCACAGCCGACGGCGGACAACGCCAGCGCAAGGACTCCGCAACGCACCGGCGGAGTGTAGTCGCGCCGATGCAACGTTCAGGTGACAGTCGTGCATCGATCACCAGCCGCCGAAGGCCTGCGAACATCGCTCGTCATCGGGGCTGTCCGCTCGCACTCACTCCAGCATCGAGATCTGGCTGCTCGCCCCAAACCGCTCCAGATACGGCTTGATCCTCAGCTTGCGCCGCGTGCTGTCACTGCTCATAAAGCGCACCGTGCCAAAGATCGGGCGCTCCGGGCCCCACGCGCGGTCGTAGCGGCCCAGGCACCAGAAGATGCCGCTGTAGGAGTTGGGGTTGCGGCCGTCGAGCGCGTATTTGTTGTTGAGCTCGATCATCACGTCGAGCGCCACGCGGGGTGTGGGTGTCCACTCGAGGATCTTCTTGCCCCACAGCATGCGCAGGTAGTTGTGCATGCGGCCGGTGCTCACGAGCTCGCGCTGCCCGGCGTTCCAAATCTCGTCGTGGGTGGCGGCGGCCTCGAACTGCGCGAGCGAGTAGACGTGCTCTCGCGGGTCGGATGCGTGTTTAACGAAGTTCTTCAGGGTCCACTCCGGCAGGCTCTCGAAGCGGTCGTAGTCGTCCGGTCGGTGCGCGCACATGTTGTAGCCAACCTCCCGCCACGTGACGATCTGGTCCATGAACGCCTCGGCGGAGGCTGACATCTTCCACCACCCCTCGCGCTTGCCCGCGGAGGAGGGCACCAGCACGTCGGGGTTCCACGCCTCGCGATGGGCCAGCTCTCGAACTACCGCGTGCGCACTCACGTGCCCGAAGTGAAGGTAGGCAGAGAGGCCGCTGGCTGCCTCTACGTCGGGCTGGTTTCGACCGTCGGCGTATCCACCGAGCCGTGCATCGAGAAACTCGCGCGTCCTCGCACGGCCCGCCACGCCGCCGCCTTCGAGGTCCACCACGCCCACGTCGTGATCGATCGGCAGGGACGACAACGGAGGATTCGCGAGCTCGTCGGGGGTGGCTGCGGGCCAGCGCTTCGCGACCGACTTAGGCACCCCGTCCAGCATCGGCAACTCGGCACCCCGAAGGGAGTCTTGCTTCGGGAACACATAGATCGCCTCGGGCATCGTTCGCTGCAGATGTCGCCGAAAGTCGTGGGCACGCGCGAAGACCTTGTCGGTCGCGCGCATGGGCAGCAGTCCATTGCCATCGATGACTTCAAGCCGCACGGGCAAGCGCTCGGCCGCGGCCGCGATCATCTTGGGCAAGAAGAACGCCGGGAAGTCGTCGGTCACGACCAAACACGCGCGCTTGGCCAGCGCCTCCAGCAAGCCGCTGCCCTGCCCCGCTTCGCGCTCAAGGTAGGGGAAGTACGTGACGCTGCGGCTTGAGAATCGCTCCGCGTTGTCGCGCATGCCCGCGATGACGAAGGCATGAAATCGGTCGCAGGCCCAGCGGTAGCCGACCCGCAGGGCTTCGAAGACGATCAGCGGCTTCCCCAGCTCCTTCGCCCACTCGACCGCCCGCTCCAGCGAGTAGTTGTAGTCGTAGCGACGGTTCGCAATCATCCAGTACAGGACGTACTCGCCTGTCTCGCGAACCGGAGCCTCGCTGGGCACGCGCACGCGCACCTCGGGAACACTTGAGCCTTTCAGCACGGGCGCAGTCTACGGCGCACCCGCCACCCAGGCACGTGCGGGATGCCTAGTCCCCCTGAAGCTGACGTTTGAGCGCCACCTTCTGCAGCTTGCCGAGCGCATTGCGAGGAAGTGACTCGACGACGTGGACCGCCCTGGGCTTCTTGAAGTCGGCAAGCGAGGCCGCAGCATGGGCCACCAACGTGGACGCTGCGTCGGGCAGGGGCCGGCGCAGCACGACCACCGCTTCGATCCTCTCGCCCCAGGTGACATCCGGCAGCCCCACCACCGCGACCTCCGCGACCGCGGGATGCAGGAGCAGCACCTCCTCGATCTCGCGGGCGGAGATCTTGAAGCCGCCGCTCTTGATGATGTCGACCGACATCCGACCCACGATGCGCACGTAGCCGTCCTCGTCGCGCTCCACCACGTCCCCGGTGCGAAACCACGGCCCATCGAAGCTGGCCGCAGTAGCCCCGGGGTTGTTCCAATACGCGGTCATCAGCGCCGGCGTCTGCACCTGCAGCTCCCCCACAACCCCCGGGCCGACCTCGGCGCCGTGCTCATCGACCACCCGCGCCAAAACCCCCGGGACCTCGCGACCGACCGCTCCTGGACGCCGCTCGCCGACCAAGGGGTTGGAGAAGGTGATCAGCGTCTCGCTCATGCCGTAGCGCTCGAGGATCCGGTGGCCGGTGTGGCGCTCGAACGCCTCCAGATCCGCCGCCGGCAGGGCAGCGCTCCCGGCCGTGAACAAGCGGGCGGAACGAAGCGAAGCTGCCTCGCGCGGATGCGCGTCGAGATGCTCCAGGAGCCTGGTGTACATGGTCGGCACCCCCATAAAGACGCTCGCGCCGCGGTTGGCCACATCGTCCACCACGGCCTGCGCCGAGAAGCGCTCGTGAATGAGCATGCACATCCCCGCCAACAGGGCGCCATGCACCCCGATGCACAGGCCGTGCACGTGAAACAGCGGGAGCTGCAGGCTGAGCACGTCGGCGTGCGACCACCCCCACAGGCCCGTGAGTGCGGCGATCCCCTCGAGCACCGCCGCGTGGCTGAGCGTTGCGCCCTTGCTGCGGCCCGTGGTGCCCGAGGTATAGATCAACATCGCCGGGGCATCGTCGGGGAGCACCTCGAGCTCCAGCGTGGCGGGCCCAGGGCGCTGGAGGTCGCGGATCGGGAGGGTGCGGGTGCTCGGGACGGCGTCTCGCAGCGCCGGGTCGCACAGCAGCAGCGACGGCGCGGCGTCTTCGAGAATGTGGTCGACCTCCGACTCGCGGTACCGCGTATTGATCGGCACCCAGACCGCACCGATCGCGTACGCGCCAAGCATCGCGGCGACGAGCTGCGGACTCGAGGACGCCAGCACGGCCACGCGATCGCCACGGCCCACCCCCGCCTCTCGCAGCAGACTTCCCCACGCCCGCATCGCAGCGTCGAGCTGCCCGTAGGTCCATCGCGCGGTGTCGTGCACGAGTGCCACACGCTCGCCCCGCGACGCCAAGCTGCCAAGAAGTCGGTCCCGCGCGGTGGCCATGCGCGCAGGCTACCCAACAAAGCACGAAGCCCTTGGTCGAGATCCTGTTTTTTCTTCCACCCCGTCCTCGGGTGGCTCGGACGGCGCGTGAACCCAAGCGCGAGTCGGCGTGGCGGGTGAGCCCGTGGGCTCAGCCCGGCGTGCCCCGGCGACGCCTTCGCAGCCGAAGCCACGGAAGCAAACCGAGGCCGAACCAGCCCCACGAGCCCCCGACCGAGCCCCCGACCGAGCAACCGCCGCCGCCGCCAGAGCCCGCGGCGCCAGGGTCCGTATCGGTCGCCGCGGCGCTCGTCCCCGCGGGGCCACCCTCGTCTCCGCTGCCCGCCGTCCCCGTGTCTCCCGAACCCCCCGTGGGCAGCTCGTCGGGAACCCGGCACTCGCCCGCGATGCACGACAAGCCCGGATCGCACGCCACGTCCTCATCGACCGCGCCGTCGCAATCGTCATCGAGCAGGTTGCACACCTCCTCGATCGGATCGCCAGGGATGCAGGCCGCGAGCTCGCAGGTGCTCGACTCCCGTCGACACCAGCCCACACCGCAGATCGGACGGACTCGTTCGTCGACCCGTCCATCACAGTTGTCGTCGAAGAGGTTGCACGACTCCTCGGCACCGGGATTGCGCGTCTCATCGTCGGGCGCACAGTCGCCCGGGTCTGCGGCCCAGCCTTCGGTCGGCACGCATCCGACAAACGTTTCGCCCGACTCTCGCTCGGCGGGGCTGTAGAACCCGTCGCCATCGCCGTCGGGGTATTGCTCGACCGGGATGGCGTCGTCGTCGATCGCGTCGTTGCAGTCGTCGTCGCGCAGGTTGCAGAACTCGACCGCGCCCGGGTAGGTCGTGTCTCGGTTGTCGTCGCAGTCGTCCCCGGCCGCTGCGTACCCTTCGGGCGGTGACCCGGCACAAAACACGCGGGGCTGGCTCGCTCGGCCGTGGCCATCGCCGTCGAAGTCGCGGAAAAACTCCTGCGGGTCACAGCCGTACACGACATCGAGGAAGTGCTCGTCGCCCTGGTCGCCACTGGAGGACCCGTTCCCGTTGGCCACCACCGAGGACACGCCAAAGCGCGTCGCGCCCGGGGCCCCGGGGATGTCCCACTCGAAGGTGAAGGTGGCCTGGCCGCCGCCCATCGAACGCGGGGACGTGTGCGTGAGACCGCTGCCAACCGAGGCGAGGCCCTGGCCTGAGATCGCGGAGATCGATCCACCGTCCACGCCGATGAACACCCCGGCCACGTTGCCCGAGCCTTGAATCTCGACCTCGACGGTGACCGAGTCGCCCGGCTGCAGATTGCTCGGCATCGTGAACAACGACGCGTTGTGCTCGCCGTCTCCGTGACAGCCACCGCACGAGCCTCCCTGCGCTCCGCCCGAGTGCGCATGCGCGGCCACGGGCGCCGCAAAGACACCCAACATGGTCACGAATGTGGCGGCTCCCCTCCGCATGCCTGCAGTGGAACACGTTCCGCCTGAGATTTCTGCGGGCTTGCGTACCCGCCGGGCGAACGCGGCGAACGCGGAAATCCTCGCGCCCCCTCACCACGACCCGAGCGGTCACCGATCCCCCGCGCCCGCGGTGCTACCTTCGGCGCGATGCCGGGAGCCTCCAACGCCGCGATCCACCAGCCATCCCCGCGCCGAGCCCCGATTGCAACCGCAACTGCCGCGCTGCTGCTGCCCCTGCTCGTCGCCCTGGGCTGCGGAGACGACGACGGTGGAGACGGCGCAGGGTCCACGACTTTGGAAACCGGCGAGGCCTCGGGCAGCCCGGAAACGGGCGAGGCCACCGGGTCGTCGAGCCCGGCCTCGAGCGCGGCGTCCTCGACCAGCACCGCGTCCTCGAGCGCGGACAGCTCGTCGACCGGGACGCCAGAGCCGCCGCCCTACGAATCACGCGGCCCCTACGGGGTTGGCCTGCAAACGTCCACGGTGATGGCCGGGGCGCGCGCGCTCGAAGCCACGCTCTGGTATCCGAGCGACACCAAGACCGGCAGCACCCCCGTCACCGACCTGGTCCCCGAAGCGGACCGAGAGGTGTTCGCGGGTCTGATCGACGACGCACCCCCGGAGTGTGTACGCGCCACAGCCGAAGGCACGCTCGAGGCGTCCATCGCAGCGGGCACGTTCCCGGTTGTCATGGTGTCGCATTGCTACTCCTGCCTCGGTCTGTCCTCCGGCTTCATCGCCGAGCGTCTCGCCAGCCACGGCTTCATCGTCATCGGCGTCACGCACACCGGCGGCTCCCTGTTCGACGCGGAGGCCGGCAACCCCGGCCCGCTCAACGGCGAGTTCTTGCAGACGCGCAGCGAGGATGTGATCAGGACCTTCGATGTGCTCTCCCAGCGCGGCGAGCTCGCGTCGGCGATGGACACTCGCCGCGTGGGCGTGTTCGGCCACAGCTTTGGGGCCACGACCGCAGGCTTGGTCCTGCAAAACGACGACCGGTTCAGCGCTGGCGTCGCGATTGCGGCCCCCATCCAAAACCCGCTGCTTCCCGGGGTGGACACCGCTGCGGTCGCCGAGCCCATGCTGTACCTGCTGATGGAGGAGGACAACAGTATCCAGAGCGTCGGCAACAACCTGCTGCGCAACAACGCCATGGCCATGCCGGGCGGCGCGTGGCTGGTCGAGCTCGCCGATGCCGGGCACTGGAGCCCCTCGGATCTGTGCGGCATCACGCAGGACTTCATGCCCGGCTGCGGCGAGGGTAATCGGCAGACCGACGGCAGCCCGTTCACCTACCTCAGCGCCGAGCAAGGGCGCACCATCACCGCGTCGTACGTCACTGCGTTCTTCGCCTTTCATCTTCAAGACGACGCCGCCGCCGAGGACTATCTCGGCGCCGCGACACCGGACGACACCGTCACGGTCACTCGTTTTCCCGCGCTCTAGGATCGACATGCCCAAACCACATCTGTGTCCTACCTCCCTGCTGAAAAAAGACCTCAGCGCTCAGACCTTCGTCGTCACCGGGGCGAACTCCGGCATCGGACTCGTCACCGCGACGCAGCTCGCCTCACAGGGCGCCACCGTCGTGATGGGTTGCAGGCGCACTGAAGAAGGCGAGGCCCGAGCGACGGAGATCCGCGAGCAGCACGCCGGCGCCAAGCTTGAGGTGTATGCGCTCGACCTCGGCAAGCTCGACTCGGTCCGAGCGTTCGCCAAGACCGTGCAGGAGAAGCACGACGCGCTGCAGGGGCTCATCAACAACGCGGGCGTGATGAACACGCCCCAGCAGAAGACCGCCGATGGTTTTGAGATGCAGATCGGCGTCAACCATCTTGGGCACTTCCTGCTGACCGAGCTGCTGTTGCCGACGCTCAAGGCCGGTGCCCCGGCGCGGGTCGTGAACGTCTCGAGCTGTTTTCACGACAAAGCGATGGGCCGCGAGGGCAAGATCGACCTGGACGATCTGTTCTTCGAGAAGCGCGAGTACGACGGCTGGGAAGCCTACGCGCAGTCCAAGCTCGCCAACCTGCTGCACGCCCGAACCCTCGGGAAGCGCCTGGAAGGGACCGGCGTCACCGCGGTGAGCGTGCACCCGGGCTGGGTCCGCACCAACCTCGCACGCCACAGCATGCCGGTGTGGGTGCAGGACTATATCCTGCGTCCGATCTTCGGACTCATGGGCATGGTCGAGCCGTGGGTCGGCGCCCAGAGCTCGCTGTACGCCGCGCTCGCCGACGACGTCTCCGAGCACAGCGGCGAGTACTACAGCCAGACCGGGGTCTACCGCGAGAAACGCTGCAACAAGGGGGGATGGCCGATGAAGAGCCCGAACCCGGCGGCCAGCGACGACACCACCGCGGACGCACTGTTCGAGAAGAGCCGGGCGCTCGTCGGACTCGCCTAGTCCCTACCCGTGCTCGACGACGTGCTGCAACACCACCACGTCGTCGCCGGGGACGGCCGCGATCTTCGGCTGCTTCGACTTCTGGTAGACGACGCCGCGGTGGTTCTTGCCGTCGCACATCGCCGAGGTCATGGTGTACGTGACGCCGCGCTTGCCACCGGGTGGACACAGCAGGTTGCCGACGTTCTCGAGCACCACCTTGGGCTCCATCGCTGCACCGCCCTTGAGCGCCGCCAGTCGAGCCTCCAGGTCGACCAGGGGTGTTTTGGACACCACCACTTGCACGGTCTCGGTCCCAGGCACGGCGTCCAGGACGAACAGACCGTCGGGCGGGATGGCGATCTCCACCCCACCGTCGGCTGGGTTGCGCATGCCCATCGAAGGGTTCGGGTAGAGCACACTCGCCTCGCCCTGGCTTGAGAGCAGCAGCACGTAGACATGCGACTGCACCGAGGGCCGCAGCACAACACGGAAGCCGTCCCCCGCCGTGAGCCGGTCTGCGCTGCGATGAATCATCGCCTGGACCCCGCCGCGTTTCACCGCCTCGACGCGAACATCCACCTCGATACGTTGCGACGCGAGGTCGGGCCGGGCGTTGGACCACACCGCGTCGCCAGCCTCCGGCGCGCCGCCAGCACCCTCCAAACGCCCGACCAAACGCACGTGATCCGAGAGCTGCTGGCGAATCTCCGACGAGGCCGCCTGATACCCCGTGGGGTCCATGACGCAGGCGTTGTAGTCTTTGCACAGCGACTCCAGCTGAATCGCGAGCTGGTAGGTCGAGTCGGTCACCTCCCCCACCGCGCCCTCCTCGTACGAGGCCCCGATGCCCAGCCCAATGTTGCCAAGCGAGGCGTTGGCGTCGACGACCTTGCCCTTGAGCCCCACGTCCTGCCCGCAGTCGATCTGCGGGCGCAGGGTTCCATCGGGGCAGGTCACGTCTGCGGTGGGGCCCTTGTTGCGCTCGTGGTTGGGCTTGCACGCCGCGATGAGCAGCGCTGCGGAAAGGAACGTCGAGAACCGGGTCATGGGGTCACTCCAAGGTCGATGCCCACCTGCCAACGCAGGGCGCGCGGGAATCCGTCGTCGTACTCCAAGCGAGCGTCGTTGGCTCGCATTCGATACAGCGGCTTGCTGATGCCGCCCCGCAGGCCGATCAGCAGGCGCTGGGCCGGGCGAATGTAGAGCAGGAGGTCGGTGCCAAAGGTGGCGCCCGCGCCTCCCATCCGATCATTGATGCGCTCCGTACCGACACCACCGGGCGTGTCGTGGCTGCGTCCCCACGCCAGCCCGAGACCGGCGTAGGGCACCAGCGCCGGTCGAACCCGCATCTCGTACGGCAGCGGCAGGACGTCGAGGCCAAGCACAAACTCCAGTCGGTTGGCGGTGAGCTTCGTTGCACGCGGACTGCTCGGGACCCCCCACGCCTGGCGGCTGAAGTCGAAGCCGAGCTGGATGTGAGGACGAGTGAATCCGCGGAGACGAACGTCCCACCCGCGCACATGCTCGGCTCGCGCGCCATCCAGCGTCGGCTTGCCAAAGATCGAGAGGTAGCTGCCGCCGACGGTCAGCATGGGGTCGTCGAACTTGTCGCCCCAGTAATCGCGCAGATCCAGGCCTCCCCCGCGCCCCCGCTTGTCACGCTTCGGCTTGGGGGGCTCGAGCTCCATCGAGCCGGGGTCGCCGCTGGGAATGAACGCCGCCCAGTAGAACGGATGTGCCGTGCCCTTGCGCTTGAGCATCTTGCGCTGCACGGCGCGAAGCGCCTCGGACCGGCCCTCCCCCTTGTCGAGTCGCTTGTAGTACCCGGTCATCAAGTCCCGGGTGGCCTCGTCATCGACCTGCCACAGCGACATCACCTGGCTGCGACTGCCTGCGATCACCAGCGCTCGGCGCAGGCCGTAGACGCCGTCGCCGTTGCGAACCTCCCCCACCCCGGTCTCGCACGCCGACAGCACGACGAGTTCCGTGCCGTGAAGGTCGGTCGATGCAAGCTCGAGGGCGGTCAGCACCCCGTCCTCTCCGTCGGGCCCCGAGCGCAGATTGGCTCCCGCCAGCGCCAGGCCGGAGCGAATCAGCGGGTTCTCGGCCTGGCTGGGAAGCTCCAACGCCTTGCCTTTAACGTACTTGACCCCGCGCCCCCCCTCGGCGCCGGTCCGCGCGTCGGCGAGAAAGAACCCATGGGTCGCGATATGCAGCACCAGCGGTCCGTGCGCTTGCTTGATGGCCGACTCGGTCGCCTCTTCCTCCCGCCGGACCGAAGCGCTCGGCACGATCTTAGCGAGCGCGTCGATCTCCTGCGACGTCCCCGGGAGCGGAGGAAACACCAGGTCGGAGAGCCCCGCGGACCGGGTTCCTTGGGTGCTCGCACCACCGCTGGCGGAGAATGCCGGAGACCCGACAAACAAGGGCACTTCACGCGGCGCCTCCGTCTTCGACAACCGCAGCAGGTCGCGGCCGCTGCTGAGATACGTGAACTGGTAGCGCTCGACCAGGTAGCGCCCCTTCGCATCCACCAGCGCCGCCAGCGGCAACAGATTGAGCGTGCCATCCGGGGACAGGTACACGTTCGTCTTGCCCTCAAGCGCTGGCTCAAGCTTGAGCATCAGCCACCCAAAGAGCTGGTTCCCGATCCGCTTCGGGTCCGATCGTGGATTGGCCAACGCCCGGCGATACGACACGATGGCCTCGTCGATGCGCGCGGCCTCCCCAAGCGCCACGACCTTCGTGCTGCCATCGCCCTGCACGACAAATGCGGCGTAGTGCTCGGGGCCGAACGCGGTGTTCATGCTCTTGTAGTGGACGTCAAACGGGCGGTACAGGACGAACTCGACGAGAACCTCGTCCTTGCCCAAGAGCGCCGCCACATCGTGAAGCTGCACGGTGCCCCGCTCGTCGGGCGGCACGACATCTGCGAGCTCTGCGTCGAGCTGCTCGAGTTCCTTGCGCAGTGCGCCGGTCAGTGCGGCGTGGTTCTCCGCGCCGAGGTTTTCGTCTGGACCTCGGATCGCCAGCGCCGAGAGCTGCGCCTGTACGGAGGCCAGCTGGTCCAGTTTCGCGCGCGTTCCCGCGTCCGCACGATCTCGCAGCAGCGCGAACTGGTCGCTCACGGCGTCGAGCAGTCGCCCCTTTCGTCGAAGCACCGTCGCAGCCCCAAGGCGCACCGCCCCCGGATCGGCGCTCGCGTCCCTCACGGCATACGAGATGATGCGGTCCGTGCCCGAGCCGTATCGTTCCAAATAGGCCCGCTTTTGCCCCTCGGTCCCGGACCTCAGCACACTCGCCATATCCCGCTCGTGAATTTCCGCGGCCCGGGTCGCAAGCCCAACGATCCGCGCGGGCGCATCCCCTCGGGCCCAAAGCGTCTCCGCCAGGTGGTTGAGGCTCGCAGCGATTCCCGGCGATGTCGGCGGCAGCATGGCCTCCTGCTCGGCCAAGACGCCCTCGAACAACACCGCGGCGGCGTCCAGCTCCCCCCGCGAGCGATACAACCGCCCGAGCGAGTGCTTCATGTTCCACGTCGCAGGGTTCGAGGCTCCGAAGCTTCGCTCCGCGATGGAGACCGCGCGTGTGAGCACGGTTTGCGCTTCGTCGAACTGGCCCGAGAGCTCCAGCGCGACCCCGAGGTTGTGCAAAGGGGTGATGAGGTGTGAGGCCCCAAATCCCTTGCGCTGCTCATGCATCGCGAGCGCGGTTCGATACGCAGCGATCGCCTCGGTGCTGTTGTCCCGAAACGAAGAGACGTCGCCCAGCCCCCCGATCGCGGACGCTTGACTGTCCAGGTCACCGGCCTCGACACCGAGCTGTTGGGCGCGCTCAAAGCCTTCCTGTGCTGCGTCCGCTTTGCCTTGCCGCAGCGCCGTTCGGGCAAGGGCCTGCGTCCAGGCCGCTTGCTGCACGAGGTCGCCATCCGCCCTCGCCGCCTCCAGGTTCGTGCGCAACAGGGCGTCGGCCTTCGTGAACTCGAGTCGCTCCTGATACAACACGGCAAGCAGGCTCCGCATCTGCGGCAACGAGCCCGCGTTGGCATCGATCGCTTCGATCGCTCGGACGGCCGCGGTGCCCTTGGCGAGCGCTTCATCGTAGCGCCCCTGCACGAACGCGATGAAGGACTCCGCCGCGAGTCCGTTCGCCTCATCGAGCGGGGTTTGCTGGGCAGCGGGGGTCGGCTGCGGGTCGGCATCCGGAGCCCCTGCCCCCTCCGCCGCGGCTGCGTTCTTCGCGAGCAAGACATCGGCCTCGGCGTTTCGACCGAGCTTCATCAGCGAGTCGACGGTGACCGCCAGCACAGGACGCACGATGCGGCTCTCGTTCCAGCCCATCGCAGGACCGAAGACCGCGAGCGCCTCCTGCCCGGCTTTTGCGGCAAGCTCCCAGTTTCCATCGGCGTGCTGCTCAACTGCGAGCACCGCGTTGCGAGCCGCGGCCTTCATCTCGACCTCCGTCGGTGGAGCCGCCGCGGCTGCGTCGCGACCCCCCGCCGTCGCGAGAAACAACAACGCGCCCAGCCCGGCACAAGCGAGGTGGCGCAACATCAACGTCGTGGGATGCGAGCCTCGGGCCAACCCCTTCCCCTCAACAAGTCGCAGGGGCTGCGTTGCCCGCGGTCAGGGATTCCTGACGCCTGTGGCGAGACCGTCAGGTTTCCTACACCACCACACGTCGGTCCAGGTAGGACTTGCCCCCCTTGCGCAGCGCACAGCAGGAGTGTGATCTTGTCCCGTGAACCGAGTTCTTTGGGGGAGTCTCGCGCTTCTGGTGACGGTCTCTGGGTGCGAGGAGGAGCAGGACGACGCGGGCGTCGAAGCGGCCGACTATGCGCAGCAAGAGCGCGACGCTGTCTGCGACTATCGCGTGCGCTGCGGTTTTTCGACCGACACAGCGGCGTGCGAGGGGTCCGTCGAGCGTAGCCGCGCCACGATTCAAGCCCTCGGGGGCATCGTCTCCGAGCGCGTCGCCTACGACCCCCAAGCCGCACTCGCGTACATCGAGTTGCTCGGCGAGGTCGGATGCCAAGCCACGATCGCGAACGCCCGAGCGTTGGAGACGGCCAGAGCCGCGGTCCTGGTGGGCAGCATCGCAGCCGGGGATGCCTGCTTCGCCGACACCGAGTGCGCGGGCGAGCGTGCGATCTGCGACCAGACCGGATGCGGAGGTCAGCTCTGCTGCGAGGGTACGTGTGCCGAGGTCCAGACCCTAAGCCTGGGCTCCGCGTGCCCGCTGTTCGCGGTCGACGTTGACCGACTCACGGCGTTCTGCGAGGACACGGCCTACTGCGCCCCGCCCCCGGACGATGGGAGCGGCGAGCCGCCCACCATGGGGACCTGCCAGCCCAGGGCCGGCAACGGCGAGATGTGCGACCGCAACGAGGCTTGCCTCGACGGTCAACGCTGCGCCATGAACCAGTGCTTCGTACTCTCCGAGTCTGGCCAGCAGTGCAACGCCACGCTCGACACGGGATCGTGCGTGCAATCCAACCAAGTCTGCGACATGGCCTCGGGAACGTGCATGGACGCGCCGGGTGACGGAGCGCCCTGCGTGTTCGGAAGGTGCATGCCCTACGCGGCATGCATTGAAGATGTCTGCGTTCGGCGGCCCGCGCAGGGTGAGTCCTGCGAGAACACGCCGCCTTGCCAGGGGAACCTGCAGTGCCGCGACAACGTCTGCCAGCTGGAAACCGTGGTCCTGGTGTGCCTTGAGGGCGAACCGCCACCGCCGCCTGAAGGCGAGTGAGCGTGGGCCTGTACGACTTCGAGCTCACGCGTCTGGACGGAGGCTCCTACCGGTTGTCCGAGCACAAGGGCCAAGTGCTGCTGGTCGTGAACACCGCCAGCCAGTGTGGGTTTACGCCGCAGTACGAAGGGCTCGAGGCGCTGCACCGAGAGTATGGCGAGCGTGGCCTGAGGATCCTGGGGTTTCCGTGCAACCAGTTCGGCAAGCAGGAGCCCGGGAACAGCCGCGACATTCGATCGTTTTGCTCGACGCACTACGACGTCACGTTTCCGATGCACACCAAGCTCAAGGTCAACGGCCCTGGTGCTGACCCGCTGTACGAACACCTCAAGCGGGCGCAGCCGGGCCTGTTGGGCTCCAAGCGGATCAAGTGGAACTTCACCAAGTTCCTCATCGATCGCTCCGGCACCGTCGTCCAACGCTTCGGGCCGTTCGCAAAACCCGAGCAGCTCCGCAGCTCGATCGAAGCGCTGTTGTAGGTCGTGCGCTGCGGTGGTCTTGCGCTCGCTTCGCTCGGGGCCGAGGGCGCTACGGGAAGACCGCCATGATCTTGCCGACCGCGGCGTTGATGACCGCCTCGGGGTCCTCGGACTTGCTGAGCCACTTCGACGTGCTCCCGTGCCAGACCTCGCGATCAGAAGCCCGGTCGAGCAGGTAGATGTTGAGCGTGCCCTTGGTTTGCTTCTCCCCCGGACCCTCGGTGAAGTTGCTGCTGCGATCGCCGCCCTCGAGCCGGTATCGCATCCGCGTGCCCACGGAGAACGCGACGAGGAGCTGGGCGTCTGCAGCGTCGGACTTCTCCATGCCGCGCGCGGCCAGCTCACGCTCCACCGCGGCCCGCACCCGCAGCTCGTTCTCTTTGGTTCGCACGTTGGGCTGCTCGGCGCCGAAGTTGATCAACACCGGCTCATCGGTGATCCAGGCGTAGGTCGAGACCGCCGCGAAGTCGAAGCCGTCGTCCTTCTCCACAACCGGCGTGGAAGAAGCGCAACCGATCACTCCCGCCGAGGCCAGAAGGACGGCGGAGAGCAGTGCTGAACGAAACATGAAGCCCGTCACGGAGCGGAGTATACGGCGATCTCCGTCCGATGCCCGCGATCGGCGCCGTAGTCGCGAAAATCGGGGAGATTGCTGCGACCTGGACCGCCGGCCCCCGTCTTTGCACACGGCGGCCCGGGCCGCGTTCGAGCATGTCTGTGTCGCGTCTCCCCCTCGAGCCCTTCGAAGCCCCCTGCGTGCACTGCGGGACCACGCTGTACGATGAAGTCCGGTTCTGCTTCGAGTGCGGCGCCCCGGTGGTTCCGGAGCTGAAACTTCCCCACGCCCCGCTTCGCGCGCTCGAAGAGCTCCGGACGGCGGCCTTCTCGCCTGTGAGCATCCGCCCGATCGAGCCCGACCGAGGTCTGCGCCCGGGGGAGCCCATCGAGATCGAGTCGCTCGGCTTCGGGGTTGCGGGCGACGAGGTCCCCATCGATCTCGAGGACGACGACGACGCCGACGACGATTCAGAGGCTGATGGCCAGCGTGCCGAGGCCTTGGCCATCATCGCAGATCCCTCCGGCACCGTGGTCGCCTTGGCGCCGGAGCGACCGCTTCCGTTCTGGCCCGCGCCGCCCAGAGGCGAGACCGTCCTCGCGCCCGCACCCTGTGCACCCTCTGTGGGTTGATCCCCCCGCGCCCCCGAGACACGATGCGCTCGTGCAGTCGTGGACCGTCTACGTCCTGGTCTCCGTACGGACCGAGCGGACCTACGTCGGCGTGACCAACGACGTTCGTCGACGACTCGACCAACACAACGGCCAGATCCCCGGCGGCGCCAAAGCGACGCGGGCCGGACGCCCATGGAGGCTGGGCTGTACGCACGGACCCTTCGAAGACAAGGGCGAGGCGCTGCGCATCGAGTTCCGCCTCAAGCGGTTCCGCGGCATGGACCGCTTGCGGGTCGACACCGCGCGCGTCGCCGACGAAGGCCGCCCGCGGTCTCCTTGAGCAGGACTGTCGCGGCGAGCCCCCCTCGGTGCGAACTACGGACTCAGGCTGCTAGCTAGCCGAAGCGGAACCTCAAGAAGCCGCTGAAGCTGATGTCGGTCTTGAGCACCGGTCGCGGGGGCCGAGCGTCGTAGCGGACCTCAAAGTCCGAGCCCAGCGAGAACACGGCGCCGAGCTTGGCCTCGAGTTGGAAGCCCGTGTTGATGCGGATGTCCGTAAAATCATCGAGCCTGGGCTGTAGATAGGTGGTGCTGCTGAGCAAGAGCTGCTCATCCAGAACGTCCAGGCGCATCGAAACGTAGCTGGTCCAGCGATGGTTGAACGTCTCGGACGGGTGCGGGTCGGGGGTGAACGTGCTGCAGTCGTCTTCGTCGACCGGTGTGCAGCCTTCGATCGTGTTGACCTCGTACTCGCCCATGTAGCCGGTGCCACCCCACAGCCCGAACAGATTGCGGTGCACGACATCGACACGGGCGCCGCCGCCGGCAAGCAAGCGCGAGCGAAGGTTGTTGAACGCGTTGTACTGCGACTGCACAAACACCTCGGGCCCCACCCGTGGGACGATCATTCGCGTGTAGCGAACGTGCATGAAGCCGTTGTCGGTCACGTTGTCTCCCGAAAATTTCACCAGCGACACGTTGCTCGACAGCATCCAGCGGTCGCGAAAGAACGCCGGAACGGTGGTGTCCACGCGCGGGTGAAAGGTTCGATACTGCACCCCGCCGCCAAAGTTGATCTCGCGCTTGACGACGTTGCCTTCCTTGACGCCCCCGCTGAGATCGAGCGACGCGCTCCAGCCCGGAGCGTTGGACTTGGTCGCGATGCGCTCCATGTTGACCGGGTTTCCCCGGGCCATCGTCGGCCACAACAGCACCAGCAAGAGCGCGACCGAGATCTGGCGAACCTGCACTCGGGCGTTGTAGCCAATCTGCGCCGAGGCCTCAACGCGCCGCCGGCACCAGCTCGCCCGCAGCGAGCGCGTCTCGAACCGCTTCGAACGTCGCAGCATCCCGAGCCTTCTGCGCATCGTCTCGCTTCCGTAGAGACCCTAAGATCAGCGCAAGGCGATGATTGCCGGACAGCGCAGCCGCATGCCGAGCGAGGAAGGCCCAATACAGCCGCGTGATCGGGCAGGTCTTCTTCGGGTGAAATGCACAGCCTGCGCAGTAATCCGACATCTTGTCGATATACGCCGAGCCGCTGACGTACGGCTTGGTCGTCATCACATCGCCCGCGGCATAGGTCCCCATCCCCAGCACGTTGGGCTCCACGACCCAGTCATACGCGTCGGTGTATGCAACCCAGAACCAGTCCGTGAGCGCGCGCGGTGAGACGTCGAGCAAGCTCGCGAGGTTGGCCAGCACCATCAGCCGGGTGATGTGGTGGCCGTACCCCTCACGCCAGACCCCTTCGACCACGTGGTCGAGGCAGGCCATGCCCGAGCGTGTTCCCCAGAACGCGGGCGGCACGGGGCCCCCCGCTCCCAAGGCCGAGGGTTGTGCTCCGCCATCGGCAAGCGGCGCGGCGGCAGGCCAAAGCGCTCCGGCCCACCGCTCGAATCCCCCATCGGTGGGCGAGGCAAGCGTCGGAGCAACGCTTCGAAAGCCGTCGGTCGCACGATGCACATGCCGGACGAACTCCCGCCATCCAAGGACCTGCCGGATGAAGCCTTCCTGACTCGACAGCGGCAGCGTGGCCCGAGCAACATCACCCACGACCGCGCGTGGAAGGAGTCGGTGCAGGTTGATCAGCGCAGAGGTCCGCGTATGGAAGATCGTGCGGCTCGCGGTGCTCATCGCATCTTCATAGGGGCCAAACTCCTGCATGCAGTGCTGCAGGGCCCACGCCCACTGCGTCTGCGCATCCTCGGCGGTTGTAGGCAGCGCCGTAAGCTCGAGCGTCCCTGGATGATGGGAAAATCGACGCTCGACAAGAGCGCCCACCTCCGCGGTGACCGCATCCGCGCAGAAGGTCGGCGGCGTGGGAGCCGGGGGATCGCCGGGCCAAGACTTGCGGTTCTCGGCGTCGTGACTCCACTTGCCTCCAACCGGTTTGCCTTCGGGGGTGAGCAGCACCCCCGTCCGCTTGCGAACCCGGCGGTAGAACGCGTCCATCCGCCACGGAGGACCCTTCCGCTTCGGGTCAAAGTCCGCTTCGGTGGTGAGCCATCCGGCGTGCGGGAGGACCTCAAGGGCGCCCTCCTGCACCAGCGGCGCCACATCGACCCGCAGCTCGCGTTCGGCGGCCTCCATCATGCACAACGGCCCCCGGCGCGCGGCCACCTCGCGCAGCGCCTCCGCATAGGACCCCGAAGCCACGACGTGCTCAACCGCCACCCCGCGCCGGGCCTGTTCGAGGGCAAAGTGGCGACCGTTGGCCAGAACGAGCGCGAGCTTCTGCTTGTGGTAAGGCCTCTGCCCAGCCTTGCGGGGGCTCTCCACCATCACGATCCCCAACGACTGCGGGGGCCCCTCGGACAGCGGCCCCACCGCATCCGTGAGCTGGTCGTAGGGCACATAGACCCACCGCCTGTCCTTCACCACGAGCCCTGCGCTCGCCTCCCGAAGCGCGTCAGAGAATGCCGTCACAGAGCACGGTCTTGCATGGCGAGTGCAGAACGCCAGCGCTGCCCGGACCGCGTCTCTCTAGAACCGTCCGCTGTCGACCGTCTTCTTCCTCACGTCGTCAAACGCGGTGCGGTGCGCCTTGTTCTTGAACAGCTCGGCCTGGAACATGTCCTTCCCCGTCATGGACGCGTCGACCGTTACAGCCCCCTTGGTGTCGAACATGAACGCAGCACCCACGTGCCTCGGGTCGCCGGGAAGGGAGACGAAGACCCGGTCGAGTTTTCCGTCGTTGTCGGTGTCGTAGTAGGCCCACGCGAGACGCCCGTCGGTGCGAAACACGAACTCGGGCTCGAAGCCGCCTTCGCGGACGAACTCGGTCAGCTCCCAGTCTTTCTTGGATTTGGTCTTGCTGTTCGACTTGCCGTCGAGGTCGAGCACCAGGCTCATCGCAGCTCGGTCCAACACGCTCAGCGCTCGGTCGTCCACATCGGGGATTCGGTTCGCTGACACCGCGAGGGCGGGGTCGAACTCGGGGAACGAGCTGTGCCCGTCCTCGACCTGCGCCCGCGGCTGCTCCGCGAAGGTCTTCTCGAAGACCGCCTCGAGCCGCTGGGCATACTCGGGTTCGGCAATCAAGCCCGGCCTGAGCAGCCGCCGCCCCAAATGCTCGGGCGCGGCGGTCCGTTGCCCCGAGCGATCGAGTCGGCTTGCCCCCAGCGCCACGCCGCGATCGAGGGACTCTCCTTCGAGCAGCAGGTCGTACGCGCCGTCGTGATCGGTGTCGTAAAAGACCCTCACCGGCGATCCCAGCACGGCCAGGAACTCGCCGTGAATCTTGCCGTTGCGCAGCTTCTTGAGCAGCTTGGCGTCGGCGATCTGCTCGACATCCCGCTTGGCGTCCTCTTTCGCGGCGGCCTGTTCGGCCTTCTTGGCCACCCGCTTGGCCACCTTGCCAAACTGGTTCTGGTCGAGATCGATAATCACCCGCGAATCCATGCGAGTTCGGGCCAACAATGTGTCGAGCTTTCCGTCCCCCGACGCATCACGAAACGAAGCCTCCAGCGCCTTGGCCTTGTCGGGATTCTTCACGTCTGAGCTGCCGTCATCGCGCATCGCCGCCGCGATGAAGCTGCTTGCCCGCGACTGTAGCTTCTTGCTGTCGTAGAGGCCGCCGAGCTTGGCCAGGTCGAAGTTCTCGACCGATTCGTCCCGCACCAACCGCCACGCTCCGGGAGCGCCAGCGATCGTGTACAGCCGATTGACCTGGGTCTCACCGTCGACGACCACGAGTCGATCGTAGGGACCCTTGTTGTCGGAATTCACGAAGAGCAACAAGTCCGAGACCGGAAGCCCCTGCTTCACGTCGCGCGGTGGTCGAGCGATGCGCACGGCGGCGAGCTCCGCATCGAACTTTCGCGACGCCTGAATCTCCGCGAGCTCGGGCACCTGCTCGCGCTGCTTGAACGAGCTCTGGTCGAGGTCGGCCAGCACCGAGAAACAGTACATGCCGCCCTCGCACATCCCCTCAAACCGCAACGTGTCGATCTCACCGTCCTCATCGAAGTCCTGAAACCGACCGAGTGCTCCCGCAACCTCCCAGGGGTCTGGAGGATTGGACGAAGGGGACTCCGGAATCTCGGCGAGAAAGTCGTTGATCTCGTCGATGTGCACGTGGAACGCCACCGAACCGAGCGTGGCGAAGCCGGCAGTGGCGGGACGAATCGCCACGTTGAGGCCGACGAGCTGTCCTGTTGCACCATCGACGAGCGGACCACCGCTGTCGCCTGGAAGTACGTTGCAGTCGGTCTGCACCTGTTTGCCGTTTTTGCGGCTGGCCTCGTGGATCTCCTCTTTGGCCTTCGCAACCTCTTCCTCCGAGCGGCCGTCCTCCCGCTGCTTGGCGAAGACGGCGGAGGCAAAGTTCTCAAACGTGCCAACCGCGTTGACGGAGCACTTCTTGATCGCCCATCCGAAGCCCACCCCCGCGTTGCCAATGGCCGAGACACCGCTGCCGGGGATGGGTCCCTTGCTGGCGCGAGCCAGGGCGGCGAACGAGCGCTTGGGATCCTTGATCGCCAACACCGCCAGGTCACGATCAGGGTCCGCCTTGAGCACGATCGCGTCGAGCTTTTCATCGACCACCATGCTGCCGTCGTCCTGCATCTTGGCGGTGGTGACCGTCGCCTCGTAGCCGAAGTCCTCGTTCTTTCCGCTGGAGATGACGTGGTAGTTGGTCAGCACCCATCCGCGCTCGTCAACGATCACCCCCGTGCCGTGGCCCCATGGCGTCGCAACCAGCACCGTCGACTCCAGCAACGTCTTGGTCGTGACCGGTTCCGGCTCGGATGGCCCCGCGGGCTCAGCCGGGGTCACATCCGTCGGCTGCGTGGAGCCGACGGAGACCTTCGACTCGCAACCGGATGTGAGCAACACAAGGCCCGCGACGAACACGGGCAGGCGCGAAGAAGGGGCGTCAGTGCGCATGTCGACGCGACGAGCCTACGCGATCCGGGCGGAGCAGGGGCGCATCGCGTGTCCCGAGCGCCCGTGCACGTCGCCCCGGAGATCCCCCAGCCGCCAGCGGACCAGCCTGACGTGATCGATGTCTCACAGATCACGTGGTGTAAACGGCAACGAGAGGTATCCTGGCGGCGTCTGCTCCCCGTGCGTGCCCGTTTCCCATTCATCGCGGCCGCGACCGTGCTGCTGTGTGGTGCCCACTGCACGCAGGACGGGACGGACACCGTGCCCGCGGTTCCAGCCTCCACGCCGCCGCCGCCGGCGTTCAACCTCGCGCTGCAAGACACAGATCCGGCGGCGCTCGCCCCCGACGGCTACCAACACGCCCTCGTCCTTCGCATCCGGCGCGACTTCGGGAAACGAGATTTCGAGATCGCGATGGACGCCTGGATGCCGGACGAGACGCCCGCGCACGTCGATGCGGTGCGCCTGTGGTGGTTCAAAGCTCACAAGCAAGGCGAGCGCGGCCCGTTCAGCAAGAAGACCTCGCGAAACTTCGAGGTCAGCTACCAGCGCCAAGACAAGCAGTCTTGGAACATCGTCTTCGCCCTGAGTGATGGAAGGCACTTCACGTTTCTGGTGCGCAGCACCGGGGATCACAACGCCGCCGCGTTCGCGGATGTGTCCCTGGCCGACGGCAGCGTGATCACGGGCTGCCGGGTCACGGACGCCGAAATTCACGCCAAAACGACGTTGGGCATCACCACCGGAATCAAAGACCTCTCCGTGACGTGCGTGGACGCCAGCGGGGTTGAACACAGCGGTACGTTGGAGTCCTGACGCATCTGCGGACTACGCGCATGCAACCGATTGCGCGGCGTGGGGACTACCGCCAGAAATCCGCTCCGTGCTATCTGCCCCCAGCGAGCCCGAGTCCTGCCGGTTCTCCGGCCTCGGCGTACGACACCAGCACCCCACCTCTCCCGTTCAGCTCCGCGTCCGGCTTCGCGTCTCCAACGAGTGGGACGACACCTCGCTCGACGCACTCAGGGCCTCGCTCGTTCCGACACGCTCGGCACGCGGCCCCACCCATCCCCTCGGGCAACGACTCTCATGTCCTCACAAGCAAAACCACATCAGGGAAAACTCCTCGTTCTCACCCCCGGCCTGGGCGCGGTTGCGACCACGTTCATCGCTGGCGTCGAGTCGGTGCGAAGAGGCCGAAGCGAGCCGATCGGTTCGTTGTCGCAGATGCAGACCATCCGCATCGGCAAGCGCTCGGAGAACAACTCACCCCTGATTCGGGATTTCGCCGATCTCGCGCCCCTTGACGACCTTTGTTTCGCGGGCTGGGACGTCTTCGAAGACGACGGCTATGCCGCGGCCAAGCGCGCGGGTGTGCTGCGCCCCGAAGAGCTCTCGCCACTGGCCGACTTCCTGCACGGCATCAAGCCGATGAAGGCCGCCTTCGATCAAGAGTACGTCAAGCGACTCACCGGTCCCAACGTCAAACCCAGCAAGAACAAGTTCGAGCTGGCCGAGGCGCTTCGTCAGGACATCCGCGACAAGCTCAAAGAAACCGGTTCGTCCCGTGCGGTGATGGTGTGGTGTGGATCCACCGAGGTCTACCTGCAGCCCACCGCCGTGCACCAAACGATCGAGAGCTTCGTCGCGGGCATGAAAGCCAACGACCCCGGCATCTCGCCCTCGCAGCTGTACGCCTACGCCGCGATCATGGAAGGCGTCCCGTATGCCAACGGTGCCCCCAACCTCTCGGCCGACTTCCCCGCGCTTGAAAAGCTCGCCGTCGAGAAGGGCGTGCCGCTGGCAGGCAAGGACTTCAAGACGGGCCAAACCTTCATGAAGACGGTGCTCGCCCCCGCCTTCAAGGCACGCATGCTGGGCGTCCGAGGCTGGTTCTCGACCAACATCCTGGGCAACCGCGACGGCGAGATCCTCGACGACCCCGAGAGCTTCCGCGCCAAAGAGGTGACCAAGTCCGGCGCCCTAGACTGCATTTTTCAGCCGGAGCTGTATCCCAAGCTCTACGGCGACCTCTACCACAAGGTCCGCATCAACTATTACCCCCCGCGCGGCGACGACAAAGAGGGCTGGGACAACATCGACATCGTGGGTTGGCTTGGCTACCCGATGCAGATCAAGGTCGACTTCCTGTGCCGTGACTCGGTGCTCGCCGCTCCCCTCGTGCTCGACCTCGCGCTGTTCCTCGACCTTGCGGGTCGCGCGGGCATGGGCGGCATTCAGGAGTGGATGTCCTTCTACTTCAAGAGCCCCCACGTCGAAGTCGGGCACGTGCAGGAGCACGACCTCTTCATCCAGCACATGCGGCTGAAGAACACCCTTCGGGTCATCGGTGGTGCGGAACCAATCACGCACCTCGCCGAAGGGATCGAGGGTTGAGCTCCCGCGCGGCCGTCATCCTTGCAGCCGGGTTCGGGTCTCGGCTGCAGGGCGTCTCGGACGAGACCTCGCTCAAACCGCTCACGCCCGTCGCGGGCCGACCGCTGCTGTTCCGGACCCTCGACGGCCTGGTGGAAGCGGGGTGCAAGCGCATCGTGATCGTCATCGGCCACGGGGCACACGAGCTGCGCGATGCGGTGCAGTCCGGGTACGATCGCGAGGTCGATCTCGTGTTCGTCGAGAACCCGCACTACAAGCTGTCCAACGGCGTCTCACTGCTGTGCGCTCGCGAGCACATCGACGGGGAGTTCATCCTCACGATGGCCGACCACGTGTTCGACGTGGGCGTGCTGAAGCTGGCGATGGGCTACGAGCTGGCCGAGGGCGGCGCCTGCCTCCTGGTGGACTCCAAGGTCGACGAGGTGTTCGACATCGACGACGCCACCAAGGTCCGCGCCGACGGGGAGACGCTGATCGAGATCGGCAAACAACTCACCGACTACAACCGCGTCGACACCGGCTGCTTCGTGTGCAGCCCCGCGCTGTTCGAGCACATCGACGCGGTCTACAAAGAGACGGGCGATGCCTCGCTCTCCAATGGCGTGCAGGCGCTCAGCAGCACCGGCAAGATGAAGCTGCTCGATATCGGAGATCTCCGCTGGCAAGACGTGGATACCCCCGAGATGATGGCGGAGGCCGAGCGCTGGCTCGCAGCCGACGCCGCGAAGACCTGATCACCGGAGCAAAACGGTGAGCGAGAGGGTGGGTCCAGAACCCCCGCGCGGCGTCGCCTTCGGGTGGCGCCGCTGCTGCTTGTGCTCGAGCTGTACGCCCGTGCGCCCCACGAGTTGTGAGGAATCCGACGGTTTTTCGGGGCAGCCAGATGGATCCGTATCGTGCGAGCCGCGACTAACAGCAACACGACGCGTCCATGTGACGTTGTTGTGGCCGCAGCTCCGCACCGCGGCCGGCTCCCGCCCTTGAGACCTTTCATGTCCCTCAGCTCCAACACTCAGGCCATCGTCGTTGCGACCCACCCGGCAGCAGGGCGCGTCGTCGGCCACGGAAGCCTGCAGCCGCTCGCGAACGTACGCGTAGGGGGCATTTCGCTGCTCAAGCGGGCACTTCTCACCCTCGCCAAAGAGGGCATCACGAGCTTCAGCGTCGTCTATGCAGATGAGGCCGTTCGGGAGCAAGCCCGAAAAGACAGCAAGCTCGATGCGCTCGACATCCGCTGGGTGCGCAACGCAGCCCGCGCGTCCGAGGACGGCTTCAGCGTCCTGGCAGCGCTGCCAGATGTTCAGGACCCCTATCTTGTGGTCCCGTGTGACCGGGTGTTCGACGGACAGATTGTCCGGAGCCTCCTGCAGCAATCCACGGGGTCGATGACGCTCGCCGTGTCGAGCGAGGCGCGCAAGCCCCTCGCCGAAGCCGGCCACTCGCGCGCCGGAGAGTACGGCAGCCACCTCGTCCGCACCGACGCCGGCTCGGGCTTCACCGGACTCTTCATCGCCAACCGCGAGCTCGGTCAGGTTCTGCGCGCCGCCCAGGTCGATGGTCGCCCCCTGCACATCGACCGCATGCTCGCCGAGGTCCCCGCGCACCGGATGCGCGAAGTCGACGTTGGCCCCGCGTTTTTCCAGAACGCAACGCAGCCCGCCGGTCGCGAGCGCGCCGATCAGCACCTCCTGGCGTCCCTTCGCAAAAACGTCGACGGCCTCGTCGCCCGTCACGTCAACCGCGTGTTCAGCCTGGCGGTCACTCGCCTCATCAAGAACACGCCTATCCGCCCCGACCACGTCACCGCGTTCTCGCTGGCGATCAGCATCCTCGCGGCGTTCGCAGCGGCGCACGCCACCAGCGGCGCTCCGTGGTGGCTGTTCGTCGGGGCGGTGCTGTGGCAGCTCGCCTCCATGCTCGATGGCGTTGATGGCGAACTGGCGCGGCTGAAGTTCGCCGGCAGCAAGATGGGTGAGTGGTTCGACACCCTCACCGACGACATCGGGAAGTTCGCCTTCTTCATCGGGTCGGGTATCGGCGCCAGCGCGGTCTACGGCAACTCGATGTGGACCGCGCTCGCAGTGGTCACCGTCTCGGTGCAGGTCGCGCTCTCGCTGAACATCTACCGCAAGCTCCTGCAGGCCGGCTCCGGCTCCCACTACGCGCTGTCGTGGGATCACGAAGACCAGGAGATCACAGCCTGGACGCGGTTCACCGCCAAGCTCAGCTTTCTCTCCCGCCGCGACTCGTTTGTCGCCTTGTGGATGGTCCTGGCCGCGGCCGGGCTGATTCGCCTCAACCTGGTTCTGACCGGCATCGTGACGCTGTTCGTTCTGGCGAACGAGATCATCACCCCTCGGCAGGCCCGCCGCGGCTTCGTCCCCGCGCAGCCCCGCAACTCGCTGCCCCCAACTTAGCAGCCTGTTGAGAAAGTCGACACGACGTCTCGCTCGCCCTTTTCGCTCCTGGCGGTGTCGCCAAAACTTGCAGTACACCCGGTACAGCGGCGTTTCGGCTCCTACCCAGGAGCGAAAAATGCTTCCCGATCCGCCGCGCCGACTTTCTCAACAGGCTGCTAGCAGCCACGCGCGGGCCAGGCGTCCAGCTACGCTCGGGCCAGGCTTCGCCCTCGGTCGGGGGTTGTCCGCGATCACGGCGCCAGCGCGACGAGCTTGCTAAGGTGCTGCGCGTCGCTTTGACGCCGCAGCAACCGCGTGCCTCACCCGTCGGAAACCCTCGCCGTGGAAACCAAGCGTTCCGTCTTCCAACTCGTGGGGCGCTGGCTCGGCCAGGCCGTGGCCGGGTCCCGTCGCCGGGCCGCGATCGTCGTCCTCGTTTCTTTGGTGATCGCGGCCGCGGCCGCGCAGTTCGCCAAGGGCATCAAGGTCAACACCAACCTCGAAGCCCTGCTTGCGGTCAACGCTCCCAGCGTTGAAGCGCTGGCCGAGCTCCGCGAGCGCCAAGGTCCCACCGACCTGCTCAACATCGCGGTCCGCAGCAGTGATCCTCAAGCCAACCGTCGGCTCGTCGAGGACATCCACGCGCGCGTGACCCAGTGGCCCGAGGTGATCGACGCCTTCATCGAGCTCGACTACACGCCGCTGCGCGACCACGCCCTGTACTACCTCGACACCGAAGAACTCGAAGACCTCAACACGCGGCTCGAACGAGAGCGGCAGCGTGCCGTCGCGGCCGCGATGAGCGTCACGGGCGAAGCGATCAACCCCGACGACGTCCTCGCCGGCGAAGACTGGGACGACGATTTCGAGGACGAGGACGAGGACGAGGACGAGGACGAGGACGAGGACGAGGACGAGGACGAGGACGAGCCTGCGAGCGATGGCGCCGAAGCTGTGGACGCCCCCGCCCCCAAGGATGAATCCGTCCGGGCTTTGCTTGAGCGACAGCGAGCGAGCGTGGCGGCCTCGGGTCGTATCCGAGCTTCTGATCTCGACCTCATCTGGCCGAAGGAAGACGAGAACGGCCAGATGGTCTGGGAGGACACCGTGCGCAAGCCCGTCGCCTCGCCGGAGGGAGACATCATGCTGGTGCGCGCCCGCCTGCAGCAGCCCCCCACAGACCTGCAGTTCGCGACCGGAGTCACCGACAAGGTCGACGCGCTGCTCGCTGAACTCGACGCAGAAAGCTACGCGCCCGACATGTTGGCGAAGGTCGGAGGTGCCTACGCCAGCTCCGGCGAAGCCAAGTCGATCATGACGGACCTGCAGGACGCCACGTGGGTCTCCGCCGGCCTCGTCGTCGCGGTCCTGCTGATCGGATTCCGCAGCTTCCGCGGGTTGATGGTCGTGCTCGTCCCGTTGGTGAGCTCCGTCCTCATCACGGTGGCGCTGGCGCGGATCGTGCTCGGCGAGCTGAACGTCCTCACCGCGTTTCTGTTCGCCGTGCTGCTGGGTATCGGTGTCGACTTCGCGGTGCACCTCTTCGCGCAGCGGCAGCGGCAAGGACCCAACGCAGACTGGGGGGGGATCTTCGAGGACCACCTGCGACCGCTCACCGCCTCCATGCTGACGACGATGGGCAGCTTCTTGGTGCTGACGCTGGCCGACTTTCGCGGGTTTCAAGAGTTCGGGCTCATCGCTGCGATCGGGGTCGGTGTGGCGTTCATCGCGGCCTTGGTCATGGTGCCGGCGCTTGATGTGTTGCTGGGCAAGACGCCGCGCACCGCAGAGACGGCGACGCGCACCACCGCACCGGACACAGGACCGCTCCCAGCCCTACGCGCGCCCAAGCTTCGCTGGGCGCTGCTGATCGCCGCGGTCGTCGTGGGTGCCTTGGGTGCGCCCAACGTAGAGTTCGAGCAGGACATGCGCGAGCTTCGGTCCCCGAAGTCATCGGGCGAGGAAGGCATCGCGTATCAACGCGCGCTCAAAGCCACACAAGACACCGGCACCCCGGTGGTGCTTCTGGCCGATTCGAGCGAGCAACTCGACCAAGCGGTCCAGATCCTCGAAGCGCAGAAGGAGGGCGACCTGATCCCGGGCACCGAGCGCAGCTGGATCCAGTCGGTCTACAGCCTCTCCACCCACCTGCCCGCCGAACAAGAGACCAAGGTCGAGGTCTTGGCCAAAATCGCCAAGACCGCGCAGGGCCTGCGCGCCGCCGCACCCGAGCACGAATACGCCAGCCACCTGGATGTCCTCGAGCGACTCGCGGCCGCCAAGCCGCTGGCGAAGGACGAGCTACCCGGCTGGGCCAAGCAACTGTTCGAGGAGAAGAACGGCGAGGTTGGCAACATCGGGCTGCTCTACACCCAGGTCAACGGCTACGACCTGGAGCAGGTCGTGTTCGTCACCGAGCGCTTCACCGCCCTGATGGAGGCCCCTCAGGTTCGCGGGGCATCCACGCGCTTCATTCTCGGAGATCTCACGATCGCGGTGCGAGAGGACACCCAGCGCCTGCCCCCGTTGGCGCTCGCCGTCATCGCGGGCTTGATCCTCATCGACCTGCGCAAGCTCATCCCCTCTGCGCTCACGTTTGCCACGCTGTGCGTGGGGCTGCTGCTGACCTTTGGGGTCATGGGCCTGTGGCCGATCCGCATCAACTTCTACAACCTGGTGGTCATGCCCGCGGTCGTGGGCCTGGGCATCGATGCCAGCATCCACCTGTGGCACGCACGTCACAGCCGGGGCGTGGGCGCGACCAGCAAGGCGGCGCTCATCTCAGCGCTGACGACCGCCGGCGGCTTCTCCGGTCTCATCGTCTCCAGTCACGGAGGACTCAAGAGCATCGGGCTGTTGGGTGTCACCGCCACGCTGTGTTGTGTGGTGGTCGCCGTGGTCGCACTCGGCTGGCCGCGTAAGCCCACCGCATGACCACCCGGTCCACCGTCACCTTCGCTTCGAGCGCGCCGTGAAGATCGCCTACATCTCCGACCAGTTTCTGCCGCAGACCGCCACCGACACCGAGCAGAGCCTCAACATGATCGCTGGGCTCGGCAACCGGGGAGCACAGGTACGGCTGGTGGTCCCACGGGCGCCGCTCAAACCCGGCCCCACCGCCGAGGAGCTCGCGCGCTACTATCAGGTTCCGGCCAACTTTGAGGTGCAGTCCTACCCGATGCCGACGTGGCCGCGGGTTCTCGCCAAAGCCGGACATGCGCTTCGGGCCGTCGTCACCAAGCTAGCCGGCGACGCCGATGTGCTCTACACCCGCAACCTGCCCCTGGTGGTCTCCGCCGCCGCCGCTGGTTTGGGTCCGATCATCTACGAGACCTACCGCCCTTGGCCCGACCAAAACCCCGCGCTGCGGGTGATGCTGCAACAGCTCGCCAAGAGCGGTCGTCTCGCGGGCCTCGTGCTGCACAGCAGGCTCGCGGCCGATAGTTTCGAACGCGTGGGCTTCCCGAACGAGCGACTGTTGGTGGCCCACAACGCGTGGGACCCCAAGAAGCTGGAGCCGGTCCTCAGCGTCGACGCGGCCCGGCGGCAATGCGGTCTCCCCCAGAGCGGCCAAGTGGTCACCTACGCCGGCCGCGTGCAACAGCACAAGGGCATTGGGCTGATCCTGGAGATGGCGCGCGCGCTTCCGCAGGTGCGGTTCGTGATCGTGGGCTCCGAGGGTGAAGGCGAGATGGAAGCCGAGGCGGCTCCGATCGCCAATGTCGAGGTTCGCCCCTGGCTTCCCTTCAGTGAGGTGGTGCCCTACCTCTACGCCTCCGACGTGTTGCTGATCCCACCGACGTTGGGGCCTCTGCAGACGACGGGCACGACCGTGCTGCCCATGAAGACATTCCTCTACATGGCGACCGGGCGTGCCATCTTTGCGGGCAGAACCCCGGACCTCCTCGAGATTCTCAAGGACGGGGAGAACGCTTGCCTGGTGCCCCCCGACGACGCCCCCGCGGCCATCGAAGGCTTGCGCGCACTGTTGGCCGACCCGGCGCGCGGGCGCGAGCTCGGAGCCGCAGCGCGGCGCAAGATGGACGCCTGGACGTGGGACGACCGGGCCCAGGCGGTCCTCGACTTCATCGCAAACCTGTAGGCCTCACCCGGCCTCACTCCGGGCTGACCGACGGCTTGCGTCGCCAGGGCATCAGCGCGTCGAGATCTTCGTCGGGGACACCCAGCGTCAGCAACACGGCGAAGTACGCCGCCAAACTGAGCGCGCAACCAATCGCATGAGACCCCAGGTCCTGCTCGGGGATCCAGATGCTCCACACGAACGCGACCGCGGCTGCGCTCAGGCCTGCGAGCAGAGGTTTGTAGACCTGGCTCATCATCCACGTCACCCCCAGCAGCACGCGTGCTTCGATGAGGGTGATCCCAGAAACAAACACGGAAGACGCCGCCGTGGCGAACGCCGCACCGACCAATCCGTAGTCCGGGATGAGCAGGTAGTTGAGCGCTCCGTTGCTGAGGCCGGATAGCACCGCGTTGAAGAGATTCCAACGCGCATAGCCGGTCATCACGATGAGATTGCTGGAGAGCCCCACCGCACAACCGATGAGCGGTGGGATCGCCAGCCAGAGCATGAAGGTCGTATCTTCGTTGAAGCTCTCCGCCGGCAATCCCACCAGCTCGGCACGGAAGAACAGGGTCACGATCGTCAGCGGCAGGGCCAGCGTGGTCGTCCACCGAGACACCGTCGAGAACGAGGTGTTCATCTGGTGCCGATCCTTGAGGGCGTGCAGTCGCACGATCACCGGCGCGTAGGCCCCAGAGAAGATCAGCTTCACCTGTCGGATGTTCTTCATCAACTCCGCACCGAACTTGTAGAAGCCGATCATCGCAGCGGGGGTCTGGAAGACGGTCAGCATGACGATGTCAAAGTCGCTGGCGAAGCGCGTGAACGCCATGTTCAGGTTCTGCGGGATGGCGAAGCGCAGCATCGGCTTGGACAGCTCAAACCCGCGGACAGCGGCCCAAAGCGCCCGGTACGAGTAGAAGCTGGCGAACACGACGAGCGAGGCCAGAGCCACCACGACCCACGCCGCGGTATAGGCCCACGCCAGGGTCGGGACGCTGGGTGAGATCAAGTACCCGCCCACAACCGCGACGATGAAGGCACCCGGACGGACAAAGCCGCCAAGGATCGCGTCCCACTTCATCGTGAGGTGGGCTTTGGTCGCGGCGATGACCACCAACGTGATCGCGCGAAAGGGCAGCGACCACACCATGATGAGAGCGACGGTTCCAAGGTCCGCGTCGTTGTCGTAGTGCCGCAGCAACGACTCTCCCCCCACCAGGACCGCCGCCATGACCAAGGCACTGACACCCAGGCTCACCAGCAGGCCGTTGGCCAAGATCGGGTACACCGCCCCGGGCTCATCCTTGCCGCTTTGCAGCACCCGTGTGGCGAACAACAAGACCCCGTCGTTGACGCCACTGACCGTGAGGTTCGTGCAGCTCTCCATCAACGTCGATGCAATGACGAACAGTCCGAGCGCCTCGGCACCATAGAGGCGACCGATCACGATGATGGAGATCGGGACGAGGACTTTTCCAACCGTCCCCAAGAGGTTGACGAGCGCACCTTTGGCGACGGTCGCCGATTCGGTTGGGGCTGCGGTCTTGGCTTCCATCAGAGGGTTCTTTTGGGCTGTCGCCCGACACTACCCTCGTCGGGCCGCGTGTTCTCGAATCACCTCGGTGTAGTGCTCTTCGAGCACGTCGATGCGCTTGTCGATGTCGTATTCGCGCACCATCTTCGCCCGCGCCGCGGCGCCAAGCTTGGCGCGCAACTCAGGCTGACGCAGAAGCAACTCCAGGCGCTCGGCGATCTGCTCGGGACTTCGCTCCGCGACCAAGTAGCCGGTCTCACCATCCTCGATGATCTCCGGGATACCGCCGTGCCAGGTCCCGATCACGGGCATGAAGCGGGCACCAGCTTCTTTCGCTACCAAAATGCCTGACTCGCGGTCCCCGTTCGCCGCAACCACGCTGGGACACATCAAGATATCCATGCGAAGCATCGTCTCCAAAACATCCTTGTGGGAGAGCACGCCCAAGAACCTCACCCGCTCCCCGATGCCGTGCTGCGCGATGATGGCGTCGTAGGCCGGACGCAGCTCACCGTCGCCCGCGACGTGCAGGGTCGCGTCAACGCCGTTGGCCAAGACCCGGGCAAACGCCTCGATCGCGTACTCGAAACCTTTTTTCTCCACGAAGCGACCGACCAAGAACACGTTCTTGCCCGAGCGCCCCTCGGGGGCCTGTTGCAGCGCTGGGATCTCAACGCCAAGCCGCCAAACGCGAACGCGCTCGGGCGGGGCACCCAAGGCGATCAGCTGATCTCGCAGCTCGTCCGATGCCGCGAGGAAGCGGCTCACCCTTCGCAGCATCAGCTTGGAGAGCCCCCAATAGCGCCAGAACTTGGGCTCGAAGCGTCGCGGTGTCGACAGCAGCGGCACGTCATACCCATGAAAGGTGACGACCAGCGGGAGGCCAGTGCTTAGGTGGTACGGGAGCGCGTAGATGCTTCCGGGACCGAAGTGAGCGTGCAGCACCTTGAAGTTGCCCCGGTGGATACGGCGCAAGAAACTTGGGGAGATCAGCGAGGCACCATGCAGCGCCCACTCGGCCCACCCGCGCTTGGATGCGTACGGCTTGAGCGCGTTGACCCGGGGGAAGTCGAAGACGTCCGGGTTTTCACGGTTGCGGGCGAACACCTCGACCTCGTAGCCTTGATGCCGGCTCACTTCATCGAAGATGAACGTCTGCGAATAGCCGCCGAAGTTGGTCGCAAACAACGCGACCTTCGGCTTCGGATTCGACTCCGGTGGGGGTGACGATGAATCCGTCATACGGTGCTCACGCCGTTGCCAACACGCTATCGTGAACGCGAACCCGGCTGACCCGAGGACTGGAGAAACTTGTGAAGATTTGTTTCTGGAGCACCAGTTTCCAAGCCGACAACCAGGCGCTAGCGACTTACCTCACTGGACTTCCGCAGATGGACGTGTGGGTCGCGATGGACGACCCCGCGCGCTACGCCGCCGAGCCCGTCAACGCGCTGCTTCCGTTTCACGGGCGCCTGCTCGACCGACGAGAAAAAGCGACGCTCAAGGAAGTCCAGGCGTGGGCACCCGACGTCCTCATCGTCGACAACCACCTCCCAGCCGAGCCGCTCAGCGAGCGGATCTTCGTCTTGTGGCATGGGTTTGGCTGGCGCGTCGACGACCTCAGCACGATGCGCAAGCAGCTTCGCAAGCTGGTCGGCGACGTGACCGCTGCCAACCCGCGATTCGGCTGGCAGGCGTTCGGGGCGTGGGACCGCAGCTACCGCATCGAACACAGCCAGTTTCACCCCTCAAACGTGCACGCGCTGGGCTCCGCCTACGCCGACGTGCTGCGCGAAGGCTCGGAGGTGCGCCGTCGTTTTCGGGCCGAAGATGTCGCGCCGCACTACAGCTTCGACGTGGGACGGCCCACGGTGCTATTGGGCCTCTCCTGGCACCACGGCGGGGCGCTGGGTCACTGGGGTGACGACGCCGTGCTTCATGAACGACTCGTGCAACACGTCGGTGCCGCAGGCGGCAACGTCCTCATTCGCATGCACGACCGCTACCGCTACGCCCCCGAAGACGTCGCCCGCATGGAAGCGCTCGCGGCCCAGCACAGGCACGTCGGGTTGAAGTTCAAGAGCGAGAGCCCGGATTCGCTGGTCGACGTCCTGCTCAGCGACGTGATGATCTCGAACTACTCGTCGTTCCTCAACGCCTTCTATTACACCGGTCGACCGAGCATCCACATCGATCCCATGGCGGGGATTACGGGCTCGCACGTGCACCGCCAGATGAAGCGCGGCAAGCTGCGCGTGAAGAAGGTCTCGGATCCCATGGCGACGTGGAAGCTGTCCCCGGACGATATTGGCGGACTGCGCGCAAGGTCGTTCGACGAGCTTGTGTCTTCGATCGACACGGCCATGGGCGACCCTGCGTGCTGCAAGGAGCTCTCTGCGGCGTTCATCGCTCGCCATGTCTCGGGCGAAAATGGGGCGACCCGGCACCGTATCGCCGAGCACCTTCGCCGCTGGGTCTCCGGCAGCGCGCCTGCGGGATGACGACCCATGATCCGGGGCGATCAGGGGCGATCAGGTGCGATCAGGTGCGATCACGGGCGACCAGGTGCGATCACGGGCGATCAGGTGCGGTCAGGGGCCAAGACCGCGTTGGATTGGGTATCCTCCGCGCCGATGACCCGCCTACGCCTGACCGCGACCGCACTCTTACTTCTGCTCGGGTGCGATGGAGACGATGGGGACAGCCCCAGCGACGGGGCGACGGATAGCGCCGCGACCGGGTCCAACGCGTCGGAGACCGGAGACTCGGGGCAGAGCTCCGCCGACGACTCGGGCGGCGCCCCCTCAGAGGACTCGGTGAACGACTGCAAGGTCGTCTGCGACAGCTTGCGCAACACCGACTGCATCGACGTCGACCAGCATGAGTCGTGCTTCTTGGACTGCGGCGTCCGGAGCGACGACGAGATCGAGCTCTTCTACGCGTGCTGGCTCAACTCGACCGGCTGCGAAGAAAACGGCCAGTGTCTGGCGAACTTCTTGGATGACGACGCGCCGGATCCCACCGCGGATCCCGATCCCCAGACCTGCCTGGACGCCTGCAACGTCTACATCGGGATGGGATGCCCGCCACCCATCGAAGGTGCCGGTTCGTGTGCAGAGTTCTGCTCGAGCCTGAGCACGGAGCTGCAAGCCGTGGCGGTGAGTTGCTTGGCCGGCGCCGACGACTGCACGCTGCCCGAGGCCTGCACGCTGCCCGACGACGGCGAGTAGCCGGGCAGCGCCCAAACGCCGCTCTAGCAGCCTGTTGAGAAAGTCGACACGACGTCTCGCTCGCCCTTTTCGCTCCTGGCGGTGTCGCCAAAACTTGCAGTACACCCGGTACAGCGGCGTTTCGGCTCCTACCCAGGAGCGAAAAATGCTTCCCGATCCGCCGCGCCGACTTTCTCAACAGGCTGCTAGGCTTCCGCCAGCCTCGCCGCGCCGCGAAGCAGCGCGCCCGCGAGTCGATTCATGAAGGGGCGCAGGACGAGGCCGCTGAGCGGGATCGTTGCTCGAAACGCAATTCGCCAAGTGGCCCGCGCACCTTGGGACGTCGATACAACGCTGACCTCACCGCGGTGGTCGCGGATCGGGGCGCCGCGCAGCAGGACATAGACGTACCGATTGGGAGCGTCCCACTCGACCACCTCCTCGACGATGCTCGGGCCCAGGGCCTTCACGTGACGGATGGCACCCAGCCCGTTGCGATCGTCGCGCCCGGGCGGGTCGAGCGTGACCTTTTTGACCGCAGGAAACCAACGGGGCATGGACTCGTGGTCCGTCAGAACCTCCCACATGCGTTCGGCGGACGCCGAGGTGGTGATGCTTTGCTCGACGACGATCACGGCAGCACTTTGCGGGTCGTGGTCGACGGGGTCAACCGCAGGACCCCGAGTCTTCACAGGGCGCGAAGAAGCGCCTGGGTGCGCGCTGTGGCGGCGTCGGGGATCAGGTGGGGCCCCTCGTCTTGGTAGGCGTCGTGGGCAAAGAGTGCGTCCTTCAGGGACACCACCACCTGCAGCCCGGATCGTTCGCGAACCGCCCTCTCGACCACATCCGCCGTCGCTTCGTTGGCCTCGAATTGCCCACGGCGCAGCGGTGAGAATGCGAACACACAGCGCGCGCCCGCACGACCGCACGCTTCGGAGAACTCCGCCAGCAGGGCGAGACTGTCCTCCAGCCGAAGCGCCCGCGCATCAGGCCACGCGGACGGGGTCCAGGAGTGGGGTCGCGGAGGTTTTCCTCGGTGGCTCGCAAAGTCCCCCGTCGCGTCGAACGCATCGCGTGCATAGCCGATCGGGGGCGCGGTACTGACCTGGTGCATCGCGCAACGGACCTTGCCCGCCACCCACGGCAAGCCCCCGTCGAGCAGCCTGCGCCCGGTTTCGAAGTCGAGCACCGCGAGGCTGGCGGGGTCGTACTCGAGGTGGGTGACCAAGGAGGCGTCGACGCCGGGCTTCCACAACAACTGGATCTCCGGTGAGACCACGACGATGTCCCCGGGCCGCATCGAACCGCGCACCTGGGCGAGCATGAACCGCAACCCCAGGCTGCTGTTGTGCCCCATGTTGACCGGCTGCAATCCGTGCTTCGCAGCCACGCGGGAGTCCCACCCAAACGCTGCGCTCGATCCCCCCACGAAGATGATTCGAGGCGACGGGCAGGACTCGAGGTGCCGACGCTTGTCCCCGGTTGCTGCGGCGTAGTGGTCCTCTCGCCGCGGACACGCGCGCGCGACCAGGGCTGCGACGATCCCCTGCAGCGCCAAGAACACGACGATTTCGGCGGCAAAGCGTCTCATCAGAATTGGAAGTAGACGAAGCCCACCGGCTCCGCGGGCATGAGGTACAGCGTGGCCCACAGCAAGAGCGAGTACAACGCCCAACGGGCCGCACGAGGCCATGTGTCAACCGCCAGCGCATGTTCATGGTTGCGGGTCGCCCACTCGACGAGCAGCGCGATGCCGACCAGGGAGGCCATGCCCTGCAGGTAGTCCGCCCCGAACGCGGCAGCAGACCAAGCCCGCGGGTCGAAGGCATCGCGTCCGATCGCAGCGAGGATCAAGAACGCATGCGCGAGGTCATGGGCGCGGAAGAACACCCATCCGAAACACACGATGCAAAACGTGCCGAGCATGGCCAGCAGGTCACGCCATGGCGGCACCAAACCGTTGGTTTCAAAGCTCAAGCTGCGACCGCGACGATCCTCGCGTCGCAGCACCGAAGGCAGCGCGGCCACCCCGTGAATCGCCCCCCAAACCACAAACGTCCACGAGGCACCGTGCCACAGACCGCTGACGATGAAGGTGAGCAGCACCGCCGCGCCCTGGCGCGCCTTTCCATGGCGGCTCCCCCCCAGAGGGACGTAGACGTAGTCGCGAAACCACGTCGAGAGCGAGATGTGCCACCGCCTCCAGAACTCGGCGATCGTTCGAGAGAAGTACGGCCGCGCAAAGTTGCGGCGCAGCGAGAACCCAAACAGCTTCGCGACCCCGACCGCGATGTTGGAGTAGCCACTGAAGTCCCAGTAGATCTGAAACGCGAACGCCACCGTCGACGCGAGCAGCATGGGGCCACCGCACGAGCTCTCGTAGCAGCCGTCGACCAGCGTCGCGAGGTTGTCGGCCAGCGCGACCTTCTGGAAAAAACCCCACAGCGCCTGGCGAAGTCCCGCGCGAGCCAACGCGGGGTCGAAGATCCGCGGGGTCGTGAACTGCGGCAACATTCTCGAGCCCCGCTCGATCGGACCCGCGACCAGCTGAGGGAAGAACGAGACGTAGGCCGCATACGCGACCGGATCTCGGCTCACCTCCAGCCGCCCGCGGTACACGTCGATGCTCGTGCCCAGGGTTTGAAACGTATAGAACGAGATCCCAACGGGGAGGATGAAGTCCAGCGTGGAGAGGTGCAGCACTAAGCCGAGCTGCGACGCGGCTTCGACCAGGCTTTCGGCGAAGAAGTCGAAGTACTTGAAGGTTCCCAACAACCCCAGGTTCGTCACGATGCTGATCCACAGCAGTGCCTTAGTGCGTCCGCGGACCTGCATGCGCCGCGCGACGGCGTAGTCCACGACGCTCGACGCGGCGATCAGCCCGCAGAACCGCCAGTCCCACCAGCCGTAGAACACATAGCTCGCCACCACGAGAAACACGTTCTGGGCCTGTCGACGCCCGAGTCCCCAATACGCCGCAACACACAGCGCTGTGAACACGAGGAACGTGAGCGTCGTGAACGTCATCGGTCCGCGTGGTGATGCTACCGCGAGCAACACGTCGACGTGCCGTCGCCGTCCACCGCGCGACTCCCGCTCTCGCGTCCCAAGCGGGCCGCTTGCACACGCTACCCGTGCGCGTCAGTCTCTGCGCCGTCCTGTCATGCGCACCGCAACCCTCTACCAGTTCGCGCTCTGCCCCTTCTGCAACAAGGTGCGGGCTGGATTGCACCTCAAGGGCATCCCCTTCGACGAGATCGAAGTGAGCCCGCGCTCCAGGGTCGAGCTACCCCCGCTGCCCGAGGACGCGCCGCGTAAGGTTCCGGTGCTCAAGGTTGGCGACGACGTCGTATGGGACTCCACCCGCATCCTCGCGTTCCTCGACGAGGCCTACCCCGACACGGTGAGCTTCACGCCCAAGGACCCCGCCGTCCGGGCCCGCGCAGAGGCGCTCGAAGCTTGGGTCGACGACAGCTTCATCGAGTCGCTCCCGCCGGTCTTGTACGGCACCTGGCGTGAAGCAGCGCAGGCATCCAAGATCATCGCCAAGCACAGCCGGTTCGGCGCGACCGAAGGGGTCATGGTCAAGCTCGGCGGGCCGATCATCATGCACGCGGTCGCCAAGCGCATTCTCAAGCGCAACAGTCGCAGCGACGCGCACGGGTGGGTGAGCGAGAACCTCGACCACTTCGAAGCCGAGTTGGGGGAGCAGGCTTTCGTTTGCGGCGACACACTCAGCGTGGCCGATGTCGCGATGCACGGCGCCTTGACCTGCATCCAACCGTTCCCGGTGTTCGAGCTCGTGCGCTCCCGCAAGCGGTTGTTTGCGTGGTTCGAACGCCTTGAGGCGATGAAGTCGGCAGCGTAGGCCCCCGGGCCCGCACCGCGGCCATGGACAACGCGCGGAGTTCGTTGCATCGTGCGCGCTGCTTTCCGGCTTTCGGGGTCCGGTGGCTGACCGACACCTATGTCTCTCGCGATCCGGGCACTGAAGCAGCGAATGAGGGGGTGGCTAGTGAGCCATGCCCCGCACGCCTACTGGAACTATCGACACTGGCGTCGTGGCGACGAAGAGCGGGAGATGTGCTTGTTGCCCGTGCTGTGCGACCGCGAGCGCACGGCCGTCGACGTCGGAGCCAACTACGGGATGTACACCTCGAGGCTCGTCACACTCGCCCGCGACTGCGTGGCGTTCGAGCCGATTCCCGCGTTCGCAAAGATGCTGCGCAGCGGGTTTGGAGCGCGACTGACCGTCCACGCTGTGGCGCTCTCCGACACCCACGGCGGTGAGGTCGAGCTCCGCCTTCCGCGTCTGTTCACCGGCTACGCGACCATCGAACGCAACAACGCTCTGGACACCCGCGACCAGGACTCCATCGACCTGGTTCGCGTCCCCAGGGCAACCCTGGACAGCTTCGATCTGCAGGACGTCGGCTTCGTCAAAATCGACGTCGAAGGTCACGAAGAGGCTGTTCTGCTGGGCGCTCGGGAGACCTTGAAACGGTGCAATCCGTGCATCCTGATCGAGGTCGAAGAGCGCCACAACGCCGGGAGCGTTCAGCGGGTGTTGGACGTCGTCCGAGAGCTCGACTACGCCGCGTACGTCATCTTTGAGGGCAAGCTGCGCGCGCTCCCCGAGTTCGACCTGGTCGAAAACCAGACAACGCAGTCCCCGGAGGTCTACGCTCGCAACGTCATCTGCGTCCCGCAGACCCGCTCTGACACCCTCCGAGAGCAGATGCTCGCGGCTCTGCGCGCGCCTGCCGGTCGGTCCTGAACGCCGCCACGGGCTTGCCCGGCGTCCTCTCCTCCCGAGCTCGCGTGAGCCCTCCAGGAACGCGTTGAGCTCGCCCGCGCAATTTCCGCCCACAGCCGCTTGCATCCCGACGCTCAGCGCGTACGATGGCTGCATGTTCTCGCTGCGCACGACCACGACCACTCTCGACACGGCCTAGGCCGGGGTGGTCGCGCTTGCTCGCTTGCAAAGACCCCCGGCACCCCGGGGGTTTTTTCGTATCTGCACCTTCCCCAACTCGCTCAACTCCCCACTTCGCTCAACCGCCTACGTTTCGCACCAGGACGCCCGCTATGGACATCTCCATCACCCTTCCCGACGGCAGCAGCCGGTCCGTTCCCGAAGGCAGCTCCGTCTTCGACCTCGCCAAGTCCATCTCGCCTCACCTCGCCAAAGCCGCAATCACCGGCGTGGTGAACGAGCACGAGGTCGACCTGCGCCACCCGCTGCACGATGGCGACCAGGTCCGCATCCTCACCACCAAAGACCCCGAAGCCCTCCAAACCCTGCGCCACTCGGCCGCGCACCTGATGGCTGCGGCGATTCTCGAGGAGATTTCGGGCGCGCAGCTGACCATCGGCCCGGTCACCGACGACGGCTTCTACTACGACGTGCACCTGCCCGAAGGCGTCACGATGGGCGAGGCCGACTTTCCGCGCATCGAAAAGAAGATGGCGCATCTGGCCAAGCAGAGCACCGCGTTTGAGCGCTGCGTTGCGCCTTCCAAGGACAGCGACGTGTTCAAGGAGTACGTCGCGGTCGACGGCGGCGGAAACAAGTTCAAGACCGAGATCATTGGAGGCCTCGAGGAGCTCGGGGCGTTCAGCGGAGCCGAGGGTGCGCCCGAGGTCAGCTTCTACAAGATGGGCAACTTTATCGACTTGTGCCGCGGCCCTCACGTGCCCAACACCAAGTGGCTCAAGCACACCAAGCTGATGAAGCTGGCCGGCGCCTACTGGCGGGGCGATGCGGCCAACGAACAGCTGCTGCGGGTCTATGGCACCGCGTTCTTCTCCAAGGAGGACCTCGAGCAACACCTTCACATGCTCGAAGAGGCCAAGAAACGCGACCACCGGGTCCTCGGTGAGCAGCTCGACCTGTTCCACTTTGAAGAAGACGCGCCCGGCTTCCCGTTCCTGCATCCCAACGGCACCACCGTCTACAACAACCTGATGGAGTTCATGCGGGCGCAGCTGCAGTCGCGTAGCTACAAGGAAGTTCGCACCCCGCTCATCCTCTCCGAGGCCGCGTGGCACACCTCGGGCCACTACGACAACTACTTGGAGAACATGTTCTTCACCAAGCGCAAGCGTCGGGACAAGGACGAGGCCACCACGATCATCGACAACGCCGAAGAGGATCGGCCGATGGCGGTCAAGCCCATGAACTGCCCGGGCCACCTGATGATCTACAAGCACCGCATGCACAGCCACCACGAGCTGCCGCTGCGGATCGCGGAGATGGGTCTCGTGCACCGCCGCGAGGCTTCGGGCGTCCGGCACGGGATGTTCCGGGTCCAAGCGTTCGTCCAGGACGACGCGCACCACTTCTGCACCCCGGACCAGATCGAGGGCGAGATTCAGCTTCTGATCCAGTTCTTCTTCGAGGTCTACGGCGCCTTCGATCTCACCGATGTTCGGCTTGAACTCTCGACCCGCCCCGAGAAGTCCATCGGCTCGGACGAGATGTGGAACAAGGCACAGAGCGCGCTGAAGAATGCGCTCGACGGAGCCGGCCGCGAGTACCAGGTCAATCCGGGCGACGGTGCCTTCTACGGTCCCAAGATCGACTTTCACATTCGAGACTCGATCGGGCGCAGCTGGCAGTGCGGCACCATTCAAGTCGACTTCTCGATGCCCGAGCGCTTCGGGCTCGAGTACGTGGGCGCCGACGGCGACAGGCACACGCCGGTGATGCTGCACCGCGCGTGTTACGGGTCGATCGAGCGCTTCTTTGGCATCGTCACCGAGCACTTCGCGGGCGCCTTCCCGCTTTGGCTCGCGCCCGTGCAGGCCAAGGTGCTGCCGATCTCGGAGAAGTACAACGACTACGCGGCCAAAGTCGCAGCTGCGCTGGCTCGCCACAGCGTGCGGGTGGAGGTCGACCACAGCGACGAGCGGCTCGGTTACAAGATCCGCGCGGCCACGATGCAGAAGGTCCCGTACCTGATCGTCGTCGGCCAAAAGGAAGCCGAGACCGACACCATCAACGTTCGCTGGCGCGATGGCGAAGACTTGGGTGAGACCACGGTCGCGGGCCTCGTCGACGCGATGCCTCCGCACACGATCCCAGCGCTCGCCGCATCGTTGCGCGACGCTCCTTCCGAAGCCGCGGAGTAAAAACCGCGACTCGCGGGCTCAGGCCGTCGCCCTCACCCGAGGTCGGCGGCCTTTGCCGTGCGGGCGGCTATACTTCCAGAGATGCGGGAGTCCCTGCTCGTCGTGGTTGCACTCATCGCCCTGCTGGCAACGGCTGCGTTGGAGCCCGCGACCGCCATCCGCGGAGGGTTCGTGGTCGCGGTGGGCTTCTTGCTGCTGGGAAGCATCGCCGGTGGCGTCTACCACTTGAGACTTCACCGAGCCCTGTCCGCGCGGGACAAGCTGCCGCCTCGGTGGTGGATCGATCCGACAAAACTGCACACGGAGTTGAGCGATGCAGAGCGCGAACGGACCCTGCCCGCCTTCTACGTTGGAGCGACCGCATTCGCGACGTGTGTACTCGGATGTGTGTCGATGGTCTCAGGGCTCGCCCGAATGTCCCTTTGAGGCATAGGGGGCCTGACCCCACAGGATCACGGAGCGGCGCGTACAACGGGTAGTCTTGCAAACACTCCGATCTCGAAGCTCGGTCGGCAGCGGAAATTGGGGATGAGATTCCGATTGCGACAACACCCACTGTCGATGACTCTCGAAGCCAGGGGTAGGGCCGATGCTGCGAGGTAAGAAGAACCACTGGATTCTGGGCGCTGCGCTGGTTGCTGCAACGGGCTGCTACGGCGGACTCGACTTGGAGGCTGCTGGGGCCGGTCCCAACGCGGACTCCGGTGGCACGGACTCAGGCTCCGACTCCGATTCGAACTCCGACTCCGACTCCGATTCGAGCTCCGACTCCGATTCCGATTCCGACGCCGACTCCGAGGGAACCGAGCTTCCTGCCCCCTCCGCTCGCCTCGCGCGGCTGACCCACTCTCAGTGGGAGAACACGGTCCAGGACCTGTTCTACCTCGACACCCCCACCGGCTTCTCGGAGGTGTTTCGCGCCGACCCCTCCAACGCGGGCTACCTCTTCGACAACAGCGCGGCCGCTCTCGAGGTCGATCAGGCCCTGTGGTCCGGCTACCAGCGCGCCGCAGCCGACACCGCCGCGCTCGCGGTGACGACCCCTGGAGTGCTGACCGCCATCCTGCCGGTCGACGGGGGCGACGATGCAGCACGCGCCGAAGCATTTGTCCGCGACTTCGGCCTCCGCGCGTTCCGCCGCCCGCTGAACGCCGACGAGATCACCACCTACGCTGCGATGTTCCCAGGCGCAGCCGAGCTGTACGAAGAAACGGCCGGGTTCGACGCCGGTGTTCGCCTGGTGATCGAGACGATGCTGCAATCGCCTCACTTTTTGTATCGCATCGAACGCAGCACCGCGATCGCGGGCGAGGTCATCGAACTCGACAGCTTTGAGGTCGCACAGCGACTTTCCTTCTTCCTGCTCGACTCGATGCCCGACGACGAGTTGCTCGACGTCGCAGTCGAGGGCTCCCTGACGCAGACCGACGTGCTGGAGGATCAAGCGCGACGTCTGATGGCCGATCCCCGGGCCAAAGAAGTCGTCGAGTCCTTTCACGACGACGTCTTTGAATCCGAAGCCTATGTCGTTGTAGCCCCGCTTCCCGCCGTGTACCCCGACGCTCCCGACAACCTTGGCGAGCTCGCTTTGGAGGAGTTCCACACGTTCATTCAGCGGGTCCTCATCGACGAGAAGGGAGGCGTTCACGAGCTGCTCACCTCCAACATCACGTACGCCAACGCCGAGCTGGCGGCATTGTACGGCGTCACCGGAGTGGCCACCGACGCATTCGAGCGTATCGAGCTCGACCCAGAACGAAGACGCGGCGTGCTTACGCAGATCGGATTCCTTGCCGCGAATGCGACCGGCGTCCACCCCGACCCGATTCACCGCGGTGCGTTCATCTCCGAGCGGATCGCCTGCTCCAAGCTAGCCGCCCCCCCGAACGACATTCCGCCGCTGCCCGACGTGGCGGGGCTGACCAACCGCGAAGCCATCGAGGAGCTGACCGAACAACCCGGCTCAAACTGCGCCGGCTGCCACAGCCAGCTCATCAACCCAATGGGCTTTCCGTTCGAGAACTACGACTCCACGGGCGCATTCCGGACCATAGACGACGGCAAGACCGTCGACCCGGCCACCACCGTCTTCCTCGACGGCGTTCAGACCCCGGTCGCGAACGCGATCGAGCTGGCCGACCTGCTCGCAGCAAGCCCAGCGGTCCATGCGTGTTACGCCAAGCATTGGGTCGAGTACTCAGCCGGGCGCCCTGCCCTCCCCGAAGACGACGCCCTCGTCACGCGACTCGCCGCAGCCTCTCTCGACGGCAACGCGTCTCTCGAGGACACGTTGGTCGAGATCATCAAGTCTCGACCGTTCAAGACCCGCTCCGTCAACGAGCTCGAATAAGGATCCCTGACCATGAAGATCTCTCGTCGATTCGTACTTCGTGGGCTGGGCGGCGCCACCTTGGCGCTCCCCCTGCTTGAGAGCCTGGCGCCCCGCGGTGCCAAAGCCGGCGGCCAGGCCACGCCGCCCTACGCCATTTTTCTGCGCCAGGCCAACGGCGTGGCCGCAGCCCAGAACACCGATGTCGGCGCGGAGCCTGAGCGGTTCTGGCCTCAAAGCGTGGGCGCGCTGACCGCCGCCAACCTCGAAGGGCGCGCGCTCGAAGAGCTGTCCGACTTCGCCGACCGGATGCTCGTCGTTGGCAACGTCAACAAGGAGTACTACGACTACGGTGATGGCCACGCCAACGGCGTGTTCCAGGCCCTGACCGGACGTGGCCCCAACGTCGATGGTGCCGGAGGGGCCTCCGAGGCGAGCGGAGAGTCGCTCGATCACCGCATCGGTGCGGAGCTCAATCCCGAGGGTCGCGAGTCGCTCTACCTGTACGCGGGCCAAAACTCAGGGTGGCTCGGTGGCGCATGCCTCTCACACCGCGGTGCCGCCAGCCGCCGCGGGCCCCTGCACAACCCGGTCACGGCCTACCAGCAGATGATGGGGCTCGATGGCGACCAGTTCGCGACGCTGATCGCTCGTCAACGAAGCATCAACGACCTGGTCAAGGACGAGATGGACGGGCTCCTTGCACGGCCCGAACTCAGCGAGCAGGATCGCCAGCGCCTTGAGATCCACCAGCAAAGCGTTCGCGATCTGGAGAACGGCTTGCAGTGCAACTTGGCAGCAGATGCCGAGGCGCTCCTGGATGGTGAAGCCGCCGGCCACGAGAGCACCGAGGGCGACCAAGTTCTCGCCGCCACCCGGGCCCATATGCGCGTGGCGGCCCTCGCGGTTGCTTGCGGCTACTCGCGCTCGGTCGCGATTCAGGTCGGCGATGGAAACGACGGTTCCACGCGGTACCGCAACCTCGAGACCGGAGAGCAGATGGAGAACTACCACTTCCTCTCCCATCGGCGGCAGTCGCACGGAAACGACGGTGCGATCATCCCGAACTCGGACCTGCTGCACCACTACGTCGATCGCCAGTTCGCGCAGACGTTCCGATTCCTGCTCGAGCAGCTCGAAGCGGTCATCATGCCCGACGGCCAGTCGCTGCTCGACGCGGGCCTGAGCTGCTGGTTCAACGACAACGGCAACGGGCCCGGACATGCATCCACCAACGTTCCACATATCATCGCCGGCAGCGCTGGAGGGTTCCTCCGGCAGGGTCAGTACATCGACCTTGGCGGCGGTACCAACCATGCCCGGGTACTCAACACCTTGGGCTCGGCCGCTGGACTGCGTGACGCAAGCGGCGAGCTGATCAGCGACTTTGGCGACCCGAACCAGGAACGCACCCCGCTCGACGCCATGCTGGCGTAGCCGTGGGGCCGCCAGGGATCGCTGATAGCCTGCGTGCGTGGAGCTGCTGACGATCCCGTTCTCGCACTACAATGAGCGCGCTCGCTGGGCGATGCAGCATCACGGCATCGCCGCCCACGAGCGACGCTATCTTCCGATGCTGCACTTCGCCCCGGTGCGTCGCGCCGTCCCGCAGTCGCAGCGAACGGCCGACGCTGCAAGCAGTGCCCTCTCCACGCCGGTCCTCGTGCTGGACGACGGACGCGTGATCAACGACTCCGCAGCCATCGTTCGCTGGGCCGACGACACCCAGGCGACGCCCGAAACGACCCTTTTCCCGGCCGAGCATCGAGACGCGATCGAAGCGTTCGAGAAACCGCTGCAGACCGAGGTCGGCAAGGACACCCGCTTCTTGGCGTACTGGTTCCTGCTCGATGACAAACATGCGTTCGCCGAGTTGGTTCGGCACAACGTTGGTTGGTGGCAGCGAGCGGTGTTCGCCGTCGGTGCCCCGGCGGCCAGGGCCGGTATGCGCAAGCGCTTCGGCTTGACCCAGCCGCGATACGAGAAGGTCCGGGCGCGACTCGAGGCTGCGAGTGCCGACCTGAGCGAGACGCTCGGAGACCGGGACTACTTTTTCGGGGACCGGTTCACGGCCGCCGACCTCACCGCGGCCACGATGCTCTCGCCCGCACTGCTGCCGCTCCCGGGCTACGGCGCGCAGATCCCCGAGTTGGACGGAGAGTACGCCAAGCTGCGCGACCAACTTCGCCAGACCCGGGCCGGGCAGCACGCCCTGCGCATGTTCGAGCGACACCGCTCGACGAACACCACGGGCTGGACGCGCGCCTAGCAGCCCGCAACTTCGGCGCCTTTACCCCGGGCTCAGCATCTTGCGGGCGGCGTCGAGCTGGACATCGCGTCCGCCTTCGTCCGGAGCGGAGACGGCAATGTCCGGAACGACGCCCTCCCCCACCGCGCGCTCGGACCCCGGCGCGTGAAAGCGACTGATCGACAGCTTCAATGCCCAACCGTTGTGCAGCTCGTGGATGGACTCGACGGTGGCCTTGCCCAGCGTCTCTTCGCCGATGACAACAGTCCGGTTTGCCGCCTTCAGCGCCTCGACCACGATCTCCGCCCCCGAAGCGGTGTGCGGTCCGACCATCGAAATCGTTTTGATCTGCTGCCACGCCGTCGTGCCCTCGGACTGGCGCACCTCATCCTCGGCGTCGCGGCGCTCAAGCACCACCACATCACTGCCTGGCGGCAGCAGCAGCGAGGCCGTATCGATCGCGGTTTCGAGCAAACCGCCCGGGCACTCGCGGAAGTCGAGGACCAGCGAGGTCATGCCTTGCTTGGACAGTGCCTCTAAGTGGGCGCGAGCCTCTTGTGCCGTCTGCTGGGCGAACGAGGTGATCGTCAGCAGCCCTACGCCGTCCTCAAGCAGCTCCGCCTTGACGCTCTCGAACTTCACGGCGCCACGCTCAAGCGCCTCATTCCACTCCTCGGTGTCCCGCTGTACGAACAGCGAGACCTCGCTGCCCGCTTCACCGCGAATCCGGTCGACCACCTGCATCAAGCTCATGCCGCGCAGGCGCGTGCCGTCCACGCCCAGGATACGGTCGCCGCCCTGCAGCTCGGCCTCGGCCGCCGGACTGCCGGGCATGACCTCTCGGATCACGACCACGTCGGCGACCATCTCGATGGCCACTCCAACGCCGACGATCGAGCCCTTGGTCCCCGCCTCGAGCTCCGCGAGCTCCCGCGGATCGAGCAGCACGTTGACCGGGTGATCGGGAAGCTGCACAAGGCGGCTCAGCATGCCCTCGGTTGCGCCCGACCAAAGCACGTCCTCAGGCAGCGGCCCCTCCACGTACTTGGACTGCACGAGCGCATGAACCTGCTCGAACGTTGCTTTGGCGCCCGGGATTACCCGAGCCCCGCCCGCTGCCGCCAGGGGTCGGTCCGGCTCAGCCGTCGCGACGCGCGTGCCGAGTTCGCCGTCGCCCACGATCGGCCCGGCCACCTGCGTGGTGTCCTCAGTCGGTTCGGTGTCGCATGCAACGAGGACGTCGCAGGCGGCAAGGAGGAACATTCCCATCCAGAGTGATTCGGTCTTCATGATCGGGGTCCTTGGGTTCAAGAGAGGTGTCGGTCGAGCAGGGGCACGGTCGCGTCGTAGTCGCGGATGCGCGCCGGTCCAGGAGGCTGCGTCGTCCCCATCGGAGCTGACATCGGATCGGACATCGGATTTGGCATTGGACCTGGTGGGCCAGGCCGCAAGGCGAACCACGCGATCAACGGAAGCGCGGCAGCCAACGCGGCGCCGTAGGCCGGGACCGGACGCAACAGGAACGCGCGCAGACGCCCCGGAGGCTTCGCGACGAACTCGGCCTGGACCGCGGCCCGAAGCGCCGCCCTTGCGGTGGCGGACGGCCGCTGTGCGTAGGCCGATGCGATGCCGCGAAGCTGAGCCTGCAGACGACAGTAGGCCTGTGCACAACCGCCGCAAGCACCCAGATGTTCGGCCAAAGCGACCGTCTCCTGCGCGGCGAGGGTCTCGTGGTGATGTTCGGACAGCTTCTCGAGGGCGGCGTCGCAGTTCATGGGGTCTCTCCTTTGGCGAGCTGGGCTCGAAACGCCGAGGTCGCCGCGTGAAGTCGGGATTTGATCGTGCCCTCGGCGACACCGAGCACGGCCGCGATTTCGCGGTAGGTGAGCTCGGCCACCTGCTTGAGGAGCAAGAGCTGTCGCGCAGACTCGGGAAGCGCATCCATGGCCCGGCGGACCTGGTCGGCCTCGACGTACGTGGGATCCTCGGCTTCGACCGGCAGCGGCAGAGCATCCAAAGCCCGGCTCTCGCGGCTCCCCTTGCGATGCTCCATCCGGCAGTGGTTCCGCGCGACCGTGAACAGCCAGGGCGCAAACCGACCCCGCGCCGGGTCGAAGGTGCGGTCCCGAAGCACGGTCATGAACACCTCCTGAAAGACGTCCTCCGCCTGGGCCCGGTCCACGATGAACCGTCGGACGTACGCAAAGAGGCGGACCTCGTATCGGGCATAGAGCGCGTCGAATGCCTCCATGTCCCCGTCGCGAACGGCGCGCGTGAGCACCTCGTCGCTGGCCGTCACCGCCGTCACCACTCCTTCTATGCCGCAGCTCCCCGAAGCGTTCGGTCCTGCGGCGGATTTTCTCAAGCCGCCGACTCCGGCCCGCGGGGAGGCTATCTTCGAGGCTCATGGCCGCGCGCACCTTGCCTGTGTTGCTCCTCGTCGCGTCAATCACGCAGGGATGCGGGCGAGGTCGTGACTGCACCAAACTCGCCGACGTCGCCAACCGCCGTGGGGCCGAAATCGCGCAGATCGAAGCGCGCGAAAGCACCACCCCGGCGACGCTCGCCACCGACATGGAGACGCTCAGCGAGGTTGCGGCGAGCGTCGCCGACGACGTCAGCGGGCTTGAGCTCGAGGACGAAGCGCTCAAAGACCAAGCCCACGCCTACACAGCAACGGCGAAAGACCTCTCGGACGCGTCGCAGTCGTACTCGGCGCTCATGAAGGCCCTCTCCGAGGAACGTGCGCGCAGCAGCAGCGTCCAGTCGGAATTCGAGAAGAGCGGGCAGGGACTCCTCGACGCCTGCGCGACCGCGTCCGCAGCATGCAACGCGGTCGGAGACGTCCTTCGAGCCCAGCCCAAACACCCCGAACCAAGCAAGCTCATCGGGCTGCTCGCCGACTACATCGCAGGGCTCGAAGCTCTCGAGCTGCGTGAGGGGCCGGTCGCAAAGGCGGTCTCGGTTCGGGTCGCGACCACCAAAGCCTACCAGGCGTTCCTCACCCGTCAGAACACCCTCAACGCCGATATCGAAGCCGCGCGTGGCCGCATCCACAACGCGGTGGACAAGCAGAACACCTTGATTCAACACCTCAACGTCTTCTGCGTCGGCAAAGAGTGAAGCCGGTCTCCGGCGGCCGCGTTTCGGGTCAAACCAGGTTAAGCTCTCCTCTCGTGCCCGATCGCCCTCAGGTTCGCTTTGGAGACGGAACGCCCTGCAGCTTCGCGCCAACGATCCTCGATGAGCTCGGGAGCCTGATCGTCTACGTCGGTCAGGCGGGGCGCGGATATGGTGACGACCAAAGCCTGCGACGCCGAGAGGTTGAGGCCGAAGAGAAGGCGATGGCGATCCGGGCCGATCTTCAGCGGATGGCGCGGGAAGCAGAAACAGCTCTCGTCACAGCGGCGTCCCCCTCGTCGTTCCCCGAGGTCCGCGAGCACGCCCGCAAAGCCGGGGCCGAGCTGCAGACCCTGGTTGGGCGATGGCAGGAGCAAGCCTCCAGCACCTGCGAGCGAACGCGCCGTACGTTGCACCAATACCAGCACGACATTGCAGCCTCGATGAAGGCCGAGCTGTTCGTGTATCTGCGGCACGCGCTGGAGGCTGCGCGCGACACCGTCACCGTCGTTCGTCGCCTCGGGCCGACCCAGTACCTCGACTCCATTCGATACGAAGCCGCCAACGGACTTGGTGTCGAACTCGCGGTCGATGCGGAACACTGCTCCTTGCCGCAGCGAGTGCGGACCTTGATGCGCAAGGTCCTGCTGGAGGCGGGGACCCGCAAAACCCTATTCGGGGGCGTAAAACCTCGCGTGCTTCGGCTCGACTCCTACTACATCGTGGAGGCGGTCCTCGGCCCCACGGCGGTCGATCTGCGGCTCTCGACCCGGCCCAAAGGCGATGCAGACCTCCTCCTGCTGCGGCTGCGACCCGAGGCGGACGGCATTCGTGGACGCCTCTCGCTTGGCGACGCACAGCATGAAAACGCCGTGGGGCCCGAGACGCTCGCCGAGCTGTGGACCGCGCTTCAGCGGACCCGGCTGGAGACGATGCGCAAGCCCTCAAGCGTGTCCTCGGCGGAGCTGGACGGACGTCTCACCACCGATGCCAACGACTGCTTCCAGTGCGCCGTGCGGCTCGTCGAACGCTGGCGTCCCATCGTTCGAAAGCTGGTCCGGCACACGCCCGGCTCCGACGAGCTGTGCATCCTGGTCGCCAACGAATCCGGGCCCGACGACGAGCTCTGGGTCCGAACCGCCGACCTCACGCAGCACCTGCTGACCATCCCCATCGCGGTCCGCCCGCGCCTGTCCCCGTCCGAGCTGCTCGGCCCTGCTGAGGTGACGCGGGAGTCCGACATCATCAACCTCGGCCGCGTGCTCGTTCCCGACGCCGGCGATGACTCCGACGTCATCTCACTGCACTACATCCCCCCGGATCCGGGCGCGCAGGAGATCGAGGCCGGTGCCCCCATCCCGGTCGTCGAACTCGACAGCGGTGACATCTCGGTCGTGGAAATCGGGCGGGACCCCGAGGAGAAGTCGGGCTGCTACGACCTCTCGAAGCTCGAGCGAACCGTTCAGTCCGGCTGAGCTTCAAGCGGTCCACGCGTCTGCTTGGCCAGCTCGAACGCCGCCGCGACCGCTGCCTGCTGGGCTCGTTCTCCACCCGCATTCACGGCCACCAAGACCGCAGCACCGAGCGAGGGCATCACCACGATGCTGGCGTAGTTCACGGTGTTGCTGCCATCGTGAGTCAGCACAGGAATGCCAAACGCCTCGATCTCCGGCACCGCCCACCCCAGCGCATAACCCCCACGTCCATCGGACTTGGGCACCGGCGAGGTGAGTCGGTCGATCGACTCGGCGCTCACGAACGTCGACCCCTCGAAGAAAACCGCCGCAAACGCGCCCCAGTCTGACAAGGAGCAGTGCACGGTGCCGGCCGGGCCCAGGAACGGCGGGTTGTCGAGCTCGGCCGGGACGAACTTGTCCTTCATGTCGACGTGGGCCCACGGCTGATCACGCGCGTCTCCAGCCGCGGTGGGACCGAAGCCGCACGATTCCATCCCCAACGGGTCGAACAGCTGCGCCTTCATCTCCTCCTCCCACGACCTTCCCGTGGCGCGCTCGATCGCGGCCCCCACGATGACGTACCCAAAGTTCGAATACTCGAAGCTGCTGCCGGGCGTGTAGCGGGGCGCGATTGCCAAGACCTCGGTGGTGAGGAGCTTGCGCCTCCCCTCCACAGAGAGCGGCTCGAGCCGCTGCATGATGCCCGGCGCGAGATCGGTGAGCACCGTGCTCACCCCGCCGCGGTGACGCATCAGCTGGGTGAGCGTGACGTCCTGCAGCCCTTCGTGCATCGGATCGCCCGCAAACGCCTCGGCCATCGTCATGTCCCAGCGCAGCACGCCGTCCTCGACCAGTCGGGCGACCAGCAGCGCCGTCATGGCTTTGGTGTCCGAGCCCAGATGAAAAACGTCGTCGACCGTGAGCGGGGCAGGCTCGTCTGCGCGCCGGGTTCCGGAGACCCCGATGGCCAGGACACCGCCGCGGTCGATGACAGCGGCGGCGATGCCCGGGACCGAGGTCTTGGCGCGAATGTCCTCAAGTAGAGCGTTGAGGTTGGTGGGTGCGCGCGCCTTGGCTTCGCTCGCTTTGAGGTCGATTCTCGATGTCCGCGGCGGCCACAGAGGGTCCTTGCGGCTCGGCAGGACCGGGGGAGGTGCTTGCGCGCGGAGGCTTGCACCCAGCGGCGAGAGCGAGCACGGACAGCAAAAGGCAGACGCGAGTCACGGCGAGGATGGTACCCGCACCAGCGTGTCCCAGCCGAACTCCACGCCGTCTGCCGATGTGTGGGCACGTTCCCCTGGCTGGCGAAACCATACACGCAGCGTCCGTGTCCGCGGCTGCACCATCAGCGTGTGCACGACATCCGAGAGCCGGACCTCTCGCGCGAGGTCCCACAGGCTCTGCGCGTCCCAGCGGTTCGCGCGTTTGCGACTGGTCGCCTCGATGGTGTCGTACCGCCGACAGGACTGCGGGCCGTCCTTGCCGCGAAGGTGATTCGTGGCCGCCACAACGGTATCCGCGCCCGCCAAACCTGGCTTGCGCACGTGCACACCATCCGCTTCGACCTCGAGCACCCGCGCCGGCTGCTCGGCGTTCGGCTCGAGCACATGAAGGATAAAGCTGCCCGCATGCGTCGCCTCGCGCAGGCCGAACTCGATGTCGTCCGCCCGTGACACGCCATCCCCGTCCACATCCCGGCGCTCCAGAAGGTCCCGCAGCAGCAGGTTGGCCGGAGAAAAGCCGCCCGCGGCCTGAGCGAGACTCGCCGCGCCGTCCCCATGGCCCATGTTGAACAAGGTCGTGACACCCGCTTCGTTGAGGCAGGACAAGCATCCGAGGTAGCCGGCGAAGGACACCGAGACCACCGGCTGACGTTGGGGGTCACTGGGCTGGTACACGACGATCAGCTGGTTGCGAAGCAGCGCTGGCGCGTCATCCCAATCGAGGTTGCGGACGACGATCGGCTCGCCGCCCAGCGCGTCCTGCGTGGAGGCCCCCCATGCCGACAGCGAAGAGCAGCCGATCGCTACGAGATCGGTCATCGCGCCCATGACCAAGAGGTCGGTTGCCCGAATGTCACGGTCCAAGCGTTCGACTCGGGCCCCGCCGGCCTCGATCATTCCGTCCACCACGCCCTGGGCCTCTTCCCGCACGCTGGGTGCAATCGTGGCGATGCTCCCGTACAGCGCGGACGCGGCTTCGAGCTGCGTGGGGGTGATGATGTCGAGCGCGTACCCATCCAACACGTCGACGATCTCCTCGTGAAGGAGCATGCCCTGCGCGTGCCCCATCTGTCGCGGCGTCCCCCAGACCCGAAGCACACGCTGGCCCTGCACCGTCTCGAGCGAGCCGTGGACCGCCGACGACTCGGGTATCGGCGTGGGCTCGGGCTCGGGCTCGAGCTTGGACGCCGAGACCGGAGCCGCGACAGGCTCGTGGTCGATCGACGCGGCGACGGGCTGCGGAGCGTCGGCCCGGCACGCCACGACCCCGGCCAATCCCAGACACAGGAGCACCCAGCGACCGCGCATCAGCCCTCGCAGTACGACGGAACCCAGCTGGGAAGCTCGGCTTCGAAGGGAGAGGGGTCGGTGCCGAAGGGGTGCGCGAGCATGAAGTCCCACGCAACCTCGCGCTCGCTGATGTAGGCGTGGCCTTGGCCGTGGTCGCACATCAGCGTGTACCCCCCGCGCGCTTGGACTGCCTGTTGAAACAACTCGCTCGACATCTGAAACCCGAGCCCGCCCGCGGTGTCCGAAGCGCCTCCGTGAAAGATCATCGACGAGACGACTTGGTCCGGAGCGTCGCTGGGTGTGGCGCTTGAGTAGACCCCGCCGGAGAGAGGCACCGTTGAGGCGATGTAGGAGGCGCGCCGGAGCGCGGCCTGGGAGGTGTGCAGTCCACCTGCGCTGAAGCCTGCAGCATGAATGTGGCGCGGGTCGATTCCTGGACCCGCGGCCGCACAGCCCACGATCTCGTCCATTAGGTGCAGGTCGTCTTGGCGCTCGCCAACCACGAGAAACCAAGGAAACTGCCCGGCGGCGGGGTCCGCATACGGGATGACCACCATCCCGCCCGATCCCGTGATCGCGGCGATGTCGTCTTGTGGGAACGCGCCATCGGAGTTGGCCGCACTGCCGCCGGTGCCATGAAACCAGAACACGACCGGACCTCCGCCGCCCGCGTCTGGATCGAAGAACACGCGAGCCCGCCGGGGTCCGGTCTCGCCGGGTTGGAAGTCGAGGTCACCGGAGACGAACTCGGGACAAGGGCCGTCGGCGGTGGGAAGCGATGGGCCCAGCGCGTCACCGCCCGTGCTCGTGTCCATCGAATCGCCCTGCGTCTCCTCGCCGTCGGACGTGGCCTCAGACGCTGTTGCGAGCGACGTGCTCTCGCCGCTGTTGTCGTCATCGTCGGGGGCAGTCGCGGAGGTGCCCTGCGATCCCGCCTCGGACGAGGTTGGGGACGTGCTGCCCGTGTCCGTGTCGGCGCCGCCACCATCCGCACCACACGCGAGCACCGAACAGCATAAGCCCGCGCCGAGAATCGACCGCTTCAAGTTCACGCCACGAGCGTCGCACGAAGGGCCGGACGCGGCCAATCAACGAGCGCTGCCCCAGGCGGAGACCGCGGTGAGGACCGCCGCCATCCAGACGATTTGCGCCATCAACAGGTGCACGATCTGCATGAACCCCGGGGCTGCGAGGCCGATCGTCACCATGCCCACGACAACCTGCGCGACCACGGCGTGCTGAAGACCGCGTGCAAAACGAGGGGTGAAGGCGTCTTGCGTGGCCTCGCGCGCCCACGCACCGACGCCATACAGCACGCCGGCAGCGACCACCGCCACCACGGGGTGCACGATTCGCAGCCGCACCAGGAAGTGGTTGGCCGAGGAGAGTTCGTCTCGAACATGCGAGAGCATCGCGTCCGCGCTCGGGGCGACCGGGAACAGCGTGTCGCCCAGCGCAGTCACGGCGCCGGTCATGCTGGTGACCAACAGGGCCACGAGTCCGGCGAGCAGCAGCCACGAGCCGCGTCCAAGCGCGACAAATCCCAACTCGCGATCGTCGTAGCTCCACCACAGCGTGAGGATGGCCGACCCGGTGAGGATCAACGTGTTGACCAAGTGTAGAGAAATGATCACCGCGCGGGGGACAGAGTCGTCGTTGGCGACCAGCTCTTTGAGCACGAGGCCCGCCCCGATCAGCGCCTCGAGCACCACGAACACCATCGTGAGAACCGCCGCAACCGTGACCCGGCTCCGACCGAAGCGCCGCGCAGCCCAGGCCACCAACACGATGACCATCGGACCCAGCAATCCGCTCGTGACCCGGTGCGTGAACTCGATGATGGTCTCGATACTGGGGGCAACCGGAACGATGTCGCCGTTGCAGGTCGGCCAGTGAGACCCACACCCCGCGCCGCTATAGGAGATGCGAACCCACGCGCCAAACAGGATTACGAACAGCAGGTAGACGACGATAACGGCCGCGAATCGGCGAAAACCACGGTTTGCCCCAGCGTCCATCGCGGGCGGAAGCTACCACGCTCCCGGGGATCGGCAATGGCCTAGTAGTGGTACTCGAGCGTGTACTGGGTGCAGTCCGTGAGGCCCTGATCGAAACGGATCCAGACCCGGGCATCGTCATCGATGACCCCGCCACAGTTGAGGTCGACCTCGAAGGTGTCGTCACCACAGCACCCCGGACGCCCCTCGGGAGACTCGGCCGCAGCGGTCCCTTCGGGACACGTCACTTCGGTGCCGGCCAGACCACCCACGCACTCGGCAAACTTGCACATGCGCAGCGCCCCGGCCGTCGTCAGGTCGCGAGAGGGATTGACGGTGGAGAGCAGGTTGTCCTCGCCAAGGTAGGTGAACCAGTCGACCTCGTCCCCCTCCAGGACGGCCGTGATCGTCACCGCCTCATCGTCGTCGTCCCCGATGACACCGAGATCGGCCGCATCGACCTCCGTGTTGTTGTCCTCGTAGATGTCGATGCCACACTCCACGTCCTGGACGCACACGTCTTCGACACACATGAGACTCCCCACGCACTCGCCGTCGTCGCAGTCGCAGCCCTGGGTTCCCGGCGTGCATCCGCCCGTCGCGTCGGTGGGGTCCCCCGAGGAGCTGTCCCCCTGCGTGGGATCCATGGTCGTGGGCGTTGGGGTCGTCGTAGGGCTTCCGGACGGATCGGTCGTCGTGGTCCCCCCCGTGGTCGTCGCCGATGTCGCACCACCGCTGTTCGAGTCGGTCCCTCCCCCGTCGTCATCGTCGCTGACCGCGCCGCTCTCCCCGCCAGAGACGGGCTCCGCGTCGTCACAGGCGACACAGCCAAGGGCGAGCACGAAGCAAAACAAGCCAAAGGGAATCCGCATGCCCTCTACGGTAGACTATCGGTGCGCTTCATGACGGTGAACTCGAAGACCCTGGGACGCGTTCTTGGCGCGCTCACCCTCCTGGTGTGTGGTTGCCAAGACCGCACCTCCTCTGAAGAGGAGTCTGATGCGTCCACCGGGGCGTCCGACGCGTCCACGACCGGCGCGGCACCGAGCCCGACGACCGCGACGACCTCGACGAGCACCGAGCCGGGCGATGGCTCCACGACGGCCGACACCGAGGTCGACTCCAACGCCTCCAACGACGGCGGGGCCGCATGCGACATCTACGGGCAGGACTGCGTCGACAACGAGAAGTGCACCCCCTACTCGGACCAGCCGGACCTGCGCCCCGACGACATCCGCTGCTGCCCGATCGTCGGCGACACCCGGCGTCAGCCCGGTGACGCGTGCGTCGTGGAGGACTACTTCGGCAGCTGCCTCGATGACTGCGACGTCGGCAGCTTCTGCCTCGACATCGACAATGATGGCAGCGGCACCTGTCAGTCGTTCTGTGGAGGCAGCGCCGCCAACCCACAGTGTGAGAGCGACGAGACCTGCTACATCTACTTCGCCGGCACCCCGCTGTGCTTTCCAAACTGTGACCCTCTGGCCCAAGGCTGTCCGGACGACCAGGGCTGCTACCCCGACTCCAGCGCCGCCGGCGGCACGGGCTTCATCTGCCTGCCCAGCATCGGGAGCGCCAACACCTACGGCGACTACTGCTGGCTGCTCTCGAACTGCGCCCCGGGCTTCATCTGCGTGACGCCCGAGTTCCAGCCCGAGTGCGACGGACTGGTCGGCTGCTGCACCGCGCTGTGCGACACGGCGGAGCCTGACGACTGCAGTGCCTTCGATCCCGAGCTCGAGTGCGTCAACTGGTATCAGAACGGCCAGATGCCGCCCTCGGCTGCGCTCGAAGACGTCGGCGCGTGCATCCTCCCACCGTAGCCGCCCACCCCCTGCGACATCCGGACGCACGACACGGGGTCGCAGGGGCACCGCGTCGCAGCCTGCATGCGCTGGATTCGGTAGACCTTCAGCATGAAGACGTCCTCTTGGTTTCTCCTCGCCGCGCTCGCACTTGCGGTTGGCTGTGATTCCGGCGGCGGTGGCGGTGAGGGCGAGACGGACGAAGGCACTTCGTCGAGCACGTCTCCCAACCCCACCACTGACGGCCCCACCACCACGCCGGGGACATCCTCGAGCACGACCACCACGGGCAGCACGGGCAGCACCACCGTGGCAGACACCGGCAGCGGAAGCGAGAGCGGCGCGGAGTCGGGCGAGGAGTCGAGTTCGACCGGCGAAGCTGCACAAGAGATTACCCTTCAGTTCGCGGCGCAGGTAGGGGACGCGTTAGCGAACTGTTCGGACACCTATGCCAACGTCGGTTCGAACGCGATGGGCACCGAAAGCTACGCGGTCACGTTCCGCGATATTCGCTTCTACGTCTCTGGCATCCGCCTCGTTGACGACGGCGGCACCGAAGTTCCCCTGGAACTCGAGCAGGACGGCATGTGGCAATACGAGGACGTTGCTCTGCTCGATTTCGAAGATGGTGCGGGCGACTGTACAAGCGGAACGGCTGAGACGAACTCAGCGGTCATCGGAACGGTTCCCGCAGGCACCTACACCGGTGTCCGGTTTCAGATTGGGGTTCCCTACGAACTCAATCATACCGACATCAATACCGCGGAGCCGCCCTTGAACTCAGTCGACATGAACTGGAACTGGCTCAATGGACGCAAATTCGTGAAAATCGAGGTGAACACCGACAACGACCTCGAAAACGCCGGCTCGCTCGAGGTCGATCAGTGGAACGTGCATCTCGGTTCGATCTGTCCCGTCGTGGAGGGCAAGAGCGATCCCAGCATGCCCCCCGGTTCCGAAGACCAATGCACTCGCCCAGGGAGACCTCAGGTCGCGCTGGATGCGTTCGACCCCGCAAGCGATGTGATCGTCGCTGACATCGCTGCTCTTCTCGATGGCGTCAACATTGAGGAAGACATCGGGGCTGCTCCGGTCATCGGATGCCAGTCGATCCCTCCAGCAGACAACAACACCATCGGCGGCGAACCAGTTACCGACTGCGACGATCTCTGGGCCAACTGGGGTATGGACTGGCAAACTGGGGACTGCACGGACAACTGCGCGAGTCAGACGTTCTTCTCGATCTCAGCGGCGGAGTAGACCATGAACCGATCCGCGCTCGCCCTAGCAGCCCTCGTCGGCTTTGGATGCGCTCCCAGCGGGAGCGCGGGTTCTAGCGTCGACACGGATCAAACGGTCGGCGAAAGCTCAACATCGGACAGCCCCGGGTCGTCGACCAGCACGTCCACGGGCGGGGAGAGCACCGCACCCAGCTCCGGAAGCGAAACCTCGGATACCGGTTCGTCCTCGGGGGGCGAATCCACCACGGGTGACGAGCCGGAATCCAGCTGGGAGTGGGACCTTCCCGAGAACATCCCGGCCCCACGAATCCCCGAGGACAACCCCATGAGCGCCGAGAAGGTCGAGCTTGGGCGCTACTTGTTCTACGACACCCGGCTCTCTGCTAACGGGACGCAATCGTGCGGGAGCTGCCACCACCAAGACAAGGCGTTTGCCGATGGCCTGCCACTGCCAACTGGGTCGACCGGCGACGTCGTGCCCGCAAACTCGATGGCCCTCGTCAATGTCGCCTACAACGCGACCTACACTTGGGCGAGCCCGCTGGAGCTCACTCTCAGCGACCAGGCCGCCCTGCCCCTGTTCGGAGACAGCCCGGTCGAACTCGGCGCGCAGCTGGCTGAAGACGAGATTTTCGCTCGCCTTCATGACGAGCCGCTGTACGACGACCTGTTCCCTGCCGCATACCCCGACGACGAAGATCCGATCAGCTGGATTAACATCCGTCGGGCGATTGCGAGTTTCCAGCGAACCTTGATCTCGGTGAACTCGCCCTACGACCGCTACACCCGCGGTGACGATGATGCCATCTCCGACGCGGCGAAGCGTGGCGCGAGCATGTTCTTCAGCGAAGAACTCGAGTGCTTTCACTGCCATGGGTCGTTCAACTTCACACACTCCACGGTGCACGAGAACACCGTGTTCACCTCCCGTCCGTTCGAAAACAATGGTTTGTACAACGTTGGTGGAACCGGCGAGTACCCAGCCAGCGGGCGCGGCTTGTTCCGCTTCACGCTCGACCCTGCAGACGACGGGAAGTTCCGCCCCCCTACGCTTCGCAACATCGCGCTCACCGGGCCGTACATGCACGACGGAAGCGTCGCGACACTCGACGAGGTGCTCGACATCTACGCCGCGGGAGGCCGCAACATCGAGGAAGGCCCGTTTTCGGGAGACGGCCGCACCCACCCGAACAAGAGTTCCTTCGTCGCGGGCTTCACAATGACCAACGAGAACCGAGCCGACCTGCTCGCGTTCTTCGACTCGCTAACGGACGAAGAGTTCATCACCGAGCCCAGCTTCAGCGACCCCTGGGAATAGGGGGGAGCAGGGCGAGCAAGGGGAAGCAGGAGGCCGGGCCGGGTCAGCCGGGGCCAGCCCGGCGTCACTCGCAGGGTTGCAGTCTGGGCGACACCCCAGCCACGAGCTCGGTTGACTCCCCACCAATCACCGGGACCAGGTAGATGCGGAAGTCGCCGCTCCGGTTCGACGAGAAGGCCACCCCGGCAGAGTCAGGAGACCAGGAGTGACCGATGTCGTTGCCTGCTGAATCGGACAGGTTTGTCTGAGCGCTACCGTCGGCCGCGAGAAGAGCGGCCAGCCAGCCCTGTCATCTCGTCGAACAGTGTCTCGCCGAACAGTGTCTCGCCGAGCCTCAGCACTTCTGGTCGCCAAGCTCGCCCCAGGCGTGCTCGCAGTAGTGCTCCGCCAGCGTGCCCTCGGCGTCCAACGCCTGCTGACAAAAACCTCCGAAGCAGCTCAGCGTTGCCTCGTCGAAGGCCTCGCAAGCGGTCATGCACGCAGCGGTGTCCGCATACGGATACGCGTCGTACGAAACACACGCGGTTTCCATGCAGCCACAAAACGCCGCACACAGATCCTCGCCGCTCGTGTCGGTGGCGTCACCGGTCTGTGTGCCCGCGTGCTCCGTATCCGCGTGCTCCGTATCCGCGTGCTCGGTGTCCGCGTGCTCGGTGTCCGCGGGCTCCGTATCGGCGTGCTCGGTGTCCGCGTGCTCCGTGTCGGCGTGCTCCGTGTCGTGGCCGCTCTGGGTGTCGTGACTGTGCCCGGTCTCCCCGGACCCGGTCGAGCTGGAGTCGGTGTCCCCGTGGCTGTGCGGCTGCTGGCATGACGCCTGGCCGTTGTGCTCGTCGCAGATGAGATCGCCCTCGCAATCGTCGGCGGTGTTGCACGGCGCCCCGATCGCTCCGCCGTCTGCCCCGTCGCAGCTCGCGAGCGCGGACACCATCGCAGCCACAGCCACCAACCTCGAGAGGCGCTTCATCGCGTCAGTCTAGAGACTGACTCGCCGCGTACGCGTGACCCGCTGTCGCACTGCGACCCTGGGTCGCGGTAGGGTGCGCCCTCGATGTCGCCTCGCGCCGACGAAGCCCTGCGCATCTGGGTCCTGCCCGGCCTCCCGGCGCGGGGCCTCGGAGGCTGGCTCACCCTCGCCGCGCTCACCGCCGTATTGTTGTCGAGACTGCTGCTGCTCCCCGACGGCCCGTGGGAGCAAGACGAGGCCCTGTTCGCGGCCGGGGTGCTCGACTTCGACGTGACCCGTCACCGCCCGCAGCCGCCCGGCTTCCCCGGCTGGATCGGGATCGGCAAGCTCCTGCTTCCGCTGTTTGGCGATCCGGTGCGTGCCCTGCAGGTTGCCTCGGCGATCGCCTCGACGGTCACGTTTTGGGCCTTCGCCCGCCTGCTGGATCGCGTGCTCCCCGGTGGACGCTCCACTGCCCTCGCCGCGGCGTTTTCGATGTCTCCTCTGGTGTGGATTCACGCGGGCCGTGCGTTCTCCACCACACCCGCGATCGCCTGCGCGGCCCTTGCGATGCTCGCCTGGCGCGGCTCAGAGCGGACCCATCTCGCGGGCTGGGCGTTGCTCAGTCTGGCGGCGCTGATCCGCCCCCAGCTCCTGCCCGAGCTCGCGGTCCTCAGCCTCGCCGCCCTGGCCTCGCCGACGCACTCCAAGTCGGTCAAGCGCAGCGGCGTCGCACTCGCCTTCGGACTCGGGCTCCTCGGCGCCGCGTTGGCGTTCGCGGGGAATCTCCAGGCGGTCGCACAAGCCTTCGTCGACCACTTCGGTCGGCACCATGATGGCCTGGCGGCTCCGCGGTCGTGGGCCGAGCTGGGCATCGTTCGCGGGCTCGGCCATCCGGCGGTCGCAGCCGCTCTTGTTGGGGTGGTCGCGGCCGGCTTGTGGAGAGCCGCACGCGCCTCTCGGAGACACGGCGCATGGCTGGTCGCACTCGTCGCGGTCACGGCGTGGATGATTCTCCGCCAACACCACCCCGGCTTTCCTCGCTACGCGGTGGCGCTCCTCGCCGCGTGTCTGCCGGGCATGGCGTGGGCGATGGAATCGCTCCCGCGCCGGCTCGCGTTGCAACTCGGCATCGGCCTCACCCTTGTGGGCGGGGTCGCCTCGCTCGGACCCCTGCTCTCGATGCACGCGGCCCCGATTCCGGTCGTCGCGGCCGCACGCATCGCCGCGGCCGACCCCAACGCGGCTGCCCTCGCCTACAGCCACGGCGTGTTCTCCTTTGCTCGGCTCGAGGCAGAGCGCGCCCAGCTCCGCGGTCTCGACATCAACGACACCTCCGCGTCCGCGTGGCCTCTGCCCAGGACCTACGCGATCGAAGGTCGAACCCTGCACACGCTCGAGGGCGTCACCGCCTGCACGCTCGAGCTTCCGGCAGCGCCCGCCCGCGCGATGGAGCTTGGCCAAGGACGATTCGGATCCGCGCGACTCACCCGCGACGCGGTGCTGCTGGGCCCGGGCATCTTCGCACCCGAGCACGACGAGACCGGCGATCGTTTCGCGTGGCTCGGACCCTCAGCGACCCTCTACCTCCCCGCCCGCAGCGAGCAGCTTCACCTGCGCATCGAGGTCCCGGAGGATGTCGAGGGCGCTGCGTTCTCCCTCTCCAGCGGTGGCCACGTTCGGGAGGGCACCCTGAAAGCCGGTCCGATGTCGCTTGAGGTCCCCACCCAGTGTGCGGACGGTTGCGCGGCCCAGCTCTCCATCACCGGACTGCACCAGGCCCACGACGACCCGCGTGCCCTCACCGTGCAGCTCGAGGCAGCCTGGGTGCAGGGGCCCGAGTACGCGCCAGCGTACGCACGCTGGTCCCCGGGCCACCCACGAACAACCCGCGCCCACGACGTTGTGCTCGAGGGATTCGAGGCGCCGGAGGTCTTCGCCGGCGAGCGCCGCGGCGCCTGGACCCGAGCTCGCGCCGATGCGTCCTTCCCCGCTCGTCCTGGCACGCTCCGGGTACAAATCGCACGCCCCGCGCACACGCCCGGCGAGATCACGCTCGCGACCGACGCCGAGAAGAGAACGTTCGCGCTCGGGCCCAAGATCACCACCGTCGTGCTTCGAACCGCAGCGCCCGGTGGACGGACGCAGCTCGCGTTTCACTCGCCCACGTTCGTGCCAGCCCAGGTGCGTCCAGGCTCCGGCGACACCCGAGCGCTGGGCCTGGTCCTCTACGAGGTGGAGTTCCTCCCCGACCACGACCCGTGTCGGCCCAATGACGTATCCTCACCCACGGGGACGCACCCAGATCCATGACGACCTACGACCTCAAAATCACTGGTGGCACCCTCATCGACGGCACCGGCGCCCCGAGGCGCGCCACCAACGTTGGCGTCAAGGATGGACGCATCGTCGAGCTCGGGAAGTGCGAGGGAGGGGCCACCGAGGTCCTCGACGCCACCGGCTCGATCGTCACCCCAGGCTTCGTCGATATCCACACCCACTACGACGGCCAAGTCTCGTGGGATCCGGACCTCGCACCCAGCTCGATTCATGGCGTGACCACGTGCGTCACGGGAAGCTGCGGTGTCGGCTTTGCCCCCTGCCGCCCGGAGGACCACCAGCGCCTGATCGAGCTGATGGAAGGCGTCGAGGACATCCCCGGTGTCGCGCTCGCCGAGGGACTCAGCTGGGACTGGGAGAGTTTTCCCCAGTACATGGACTCGATCGACAGCTTCCCGCACGCGATCGACTTTGCCGTCCAGGTTCCCCACGACGCGCTGCGCGTCTATGTGATGGGTGAGCGCGCGACCCCCGGGTCCATCGCCACCGCGCAAGACATCGACACGATGCGGCGGCTGACCCGGGAAGCGCTGCTCGCCGGCGCGGTCGGGTTCTCGACCGGCCGCACCAACAACCACCGCACCGCCCGCGGCGAGGCCACCCCAGCCTCCGAAGCCACGATTCCCGAGCTCGCCGGTATCGCCAAGGCCTTCGAGGGCCTCGACTTCGGCGTGCTTCAGGCCGTCAGCGACTTCGACATGGACGCCAGTCGCTTCGACGAAGAATGGGACGTGCTCGAGAAGATGCTCGAAGCCGCGGGCGGCCGCCCAATGTCCATCTCGCTGATGCAGCGCGAGCAAGTCCACACCCAGTGGAAGCAGATCATCGAGCGTGCCGAACAGGCCAACGCGTCGGGCAAGACCCTACGGCTGCAAGTGGCCCCACGTCCTATCGGAGTGCTCCTGGGCCTCGGCGCGACGTTTCACCCGTTCATGGGCTATCCCGCCTACCGCGAGATCGCTGCGCTCTCGCTGGAGCAGCGCGTCGCGGCGATGCGGGACCCCGAGTTCAAGGCCAGGTTGCTCTCCCAAGAGCACGTGCGTCTATCCGGGGACGGCAGCTCGATCCCGCCGCTGGCTGACCACCTGCTGGAGCGCATCAACATCGTCGCGATGCGGCTGTACCGGCTGGGCGAGACACCCAACTACGAGCCCGACCCGAGCACCTGCATTGGCGTGGAGGCATCCAACCGCAAGGTCAGCGTGCTCGAGGCCATCTACGACGCGCTGCTCGAGAACGACGGCAAAGCACTGCTGTACTTCCCGCTGTACAACTACACGAGCATGAACCTGGACAACGTCCACACCATGCTCACCCACCCGCTCGCGCTCCCCGGTCTCAGCGATGGCGGTGCCCACGTTGGCACCGTGTGCGATGCCAGCTTCCCCACCACCCTTTTGTCGCTGTGGGGCCGGGACCGCGAGCGCGGGCGCATCGAGCTGGAGACCCTCGTTCGCATGCAGACCCACGACACCTCGCGCTTCGTCGGCATGACCGATCGCGGCACGCTCGAGGTGGGCAAGCGCGCCGATATCAACGTCATCGACTTCGACAACCTCAGGTTAGGTCCACCGCGGTTGATCCATGACCTGCCCGCCGGCGGAGCAAGGCTCATGCAGAACGCCACCGGCTACGTTGCAACGTATGTGCACGGGGTGAAGGTCACCGAGCACGGCGAGCTCACCGGAAACAGGCCCGGCCGACTGGTTCGCGTGGGCCGCTCGTAGCCGGACGGGCGAGATGTCCAGAGCTCGAAGAAATCGCAACCCGCGCGACGCGTGACATGACGCGCATCACCGACGGGGAGAAACTCCCCACTGGGATGAATCCGTCGGAGGGGGTCTGACGTCTACCAAGGCGCTCGATGATCGAGGTCGCCCTCCGGGCTCGGTTGAGCAGAAAGAAGTCAGACCCTTGAAAACGAAATTCTTCGCGCTCTCCTCCCTGTTCCTCCTCTCCTCACTCTCCCTGGGTGCCGGCTGCACGGCCACGCCGGAGAGCTACCACAAGGCCTCCACCCGGGTCGGCTGCCGAGCCCTCAAGAAGTGTGACGAGGCCGCGTGGGATCTCGCCGGCTTCGACAACGTCAAAGACTGCGTCGACGAAAGCCTCAAAGCTGTCAGCGAAGACGACTTCGCCGATCTTTGCGAGGACTACGACAAGAAAGAGGCCCGCAAGTGTCTGAGCTCGGGTCGCAAGTACAAGCGCTCCTGCGACGATGGTGACATCGACACCGACGCCTGCTCGAAGGTCTGTGGCACCCCCTCGCTTCCGGGCACGGGTGAGCTGACCCCCGAGGAGAAGGGTCGCTTCATCGCCGAAGCCAAGTTCGCCGCCGGCGAGATCACCGAAGAAGAGCTTCAGGACGATCTCGCGGAAGCCGAGTTCGCCTCGGAGATCGAAGCTGAAGAAGAAGCCCTTCTTCAAGAAGAGATCGACGCGGTCTTCGCCGAAGACGCGGTCTTCGCCGAAGAGGACTAAAAACACCGTTCCACCAAGCGCGCCTCGGCGTCGCTTCGTGAGGGCAGAGATTGAAGGGCTCGGACGCAACTCCGGGCCCTTCAGCCGTTGAGAAGTCCGAGAAAAAACGGGGACCGCTGGGGCTGCAAGCGCAGGTGATATGAGAAGGTTGCCCCCAGCCTTGTGGATGAAGGCCGGCCCCTCAGTGCCAGCACCTCGCTCCGGAAGAACGAAGCTCGCTCCGTGAAGACCCAAAGAATCGCAATCTCCGCCCTCTTCTTCCTCTCGACCCTCGGCAGCGCCTGTACGGCCACCCCGGAGAGCTTCTGGAAAGCCGTCGCCCGCGTCGACTGCCGGACAGCCAAGAAGTGCGAAGAAGCCCTCTGGGTCGAGTTAGGCTATGACAGCGTCCAAGACTGCGTCGACGAGTATCTCGACGAGGCCAGCGAGGACGACTTTGCCGATTTTTGCGACGACTACGACCGCAAGGAAGCCCGCAAGTGTCTCCGTTCGGCGCGCAAGACCAAGCGTTCTTGCGACTACGACGACACCGATGAGGACGCCTGCGCCAGCGTCTGCAGCAATGCCGGTCGGAGTGGCGAAGGGCTGACACCCGAGGAGAAGGGCCGCGCGGTCGCCGAAGCCAAGTTCGCCTCCGGCGAGATCACCGAAGCCGAGCTTCAGCACGACCTTGCGGACGCTGAATTCGCCACCGAAATTCAAGCGGAAGAAGAAGCCCTTCTTCAGCAAGAGATCGACGAAGTCCTCGCCGAAGAAGACTAGCAGCCCGTGGTGAAACCCGGCGCGGCGGAACGCGAAGGATTTTTCGCTCCTGGGTAGGAGCCGAAACGCCGCTGCACCGGGCGTACTGCAAGTTTTGGCGACACGGCCGGGAGCGAAAAAGACGAGTGAGACGTCGTGTCGGGTTTCACCACGGGCTGCTAGAGCATACCGCCACGCGCGCCTCGGCCTCGTGACGTGGACCCAAGGCTGAAGGGCTCGGACGCAACTCCGGGCCCTTCAGCCGTTCCAGAGCTTCGAAAACCAGAGGACTACGTCTTGCCGACGACCTTCGAGACGATGACGGCGTCGCTTGGAGCCGCCGCGCTGAGGTTGGTCTCGAGGGTGATGAGCACCTCGAACTTGGCGTGCGGGGTTGTGGCGTCGAGGGTGCCGCGGCGGCGCTTCTCGTTGTAGTCGAGCAGGCCAACTTTGGTGGTGCCGTGGCCGGGCACCTGAATCCAGACGCCGTAGGCTTTGTACTGCGCGCCCAGCTTCTGCGGCGGCGCCAGGTGATCGACGGTCACCTTCAGCTCGCGAAGCTCGTCGCGGTTGACCTTGACCTTGAGCTTGGCTTGGGCCGCGTGGGTGGGAGCCTGCGCGTCGAGCTTGTAGCGAGCAGCGCATCCGGTCGAGGCCGCGGTGAACATGCCCAGGGCGAGGAGGGAGGTCATTGCGTGTCGCATCACGTCGGCTTGGACGTGCCGCCACCCTCCGCGATTGAACGCTTCACGCTTCGTTTGCGCCGCGAATGTCTGCCGGCAACAGTTCGTGCCAGTTAAACCTCGCGCGAAGTTGCGTGAGCACCGAGTAGAAGCCCCATTGCAGCCGGTTGATGAAGGTATAGCCCGCAGGCATCGGCGGCATCTTCGGGATCCGAGGCATCCCTCCCTCCCCGAAGATCAGCTGCTTCTTTCCTTCGATCATCTGGTCATTCATCTGCGCGACCCACTCCGGGGTGAACTCGAACTCGCGGTCGTGCAGCACGGGATCGGTCATGAAGACGAACAGCTCACGCATGAATTTCGCCACCGACGCATCACCGCGATCGAAGTCCAAGGCCAGCGCGAGCGCGCGTTCGAAGGCAGCCCAGTCTTTGGGGTCATCGGTCCGGGCAGCGACGATGGCGGCGGTCAGGTAGCGCCGCATGTCCTGCGCCATCGACTCTGGGATCTCTTTGACGCATCCAAAGTCCAAGAGCACCACCGTGCCGTCGTCGCGGAACAGGTAGTTGCCCGGGTGCGGGTCGCCGTTGAAGGTGCAGTGCACGTACAGCGAGTCCGTGACGGCCCGCGCCAACGTCCGTCCCCACCGATCGCGCAGCTCCTGCGGCGCATCCAATACCTCCTGCAGCCCCTTGCCGGGCTCGAAGCGACTGACCAGGACACGCGGGCCCCCATGCTCGGGGTAGACCTCGGGCACGATGATGTCGGGAAGCTCGGCGTACATCTGGCCGAAGCGCCGCTGCATCTGCGCCTCCCTCACGTAGTCGAGCTCTTCCTCCATCCGCGCCCGGATCTCCTCAAGCACGTTGCCCGTGAACGCAGCGTTGGAACTCGCGCCCAAGATCGCGAGCAACGGTCGGGCCAACGACTTGGCCCCGTCGAGGTTCGCGAGGTCCGCCCGGACGGCATACGCCACGCCGGGGTATTGGATCTTGATCGCGACGTCCGTGCCGTCCAAGAGCGTGCCTCGATGGACCTGACCGATCGATGCGGCCGCAAACGGCTCCTCTTCAATCGAAGCAAAATGCGCGTGCCAGTCCCCGAGGGTTTCTTCGAGGACTCCGCGTGCGGCCTCCCACGGCAGGCTCGGCGCGTCGCGCTGGAGCTTGGACAAAACCCGCCGAAACACGGGCTCAGCGTCCGCCGGCAGTGCTCCATCGATATACGAGAGCATCTGGCCCAGCTTGAGTCCCAGGCCCTTGAGTTCGCCGAGCTGCAGGAGCATCTCTTCGGCGGCACGCACGTGAATGGGGTTTTCTGCCTCACCTCCAGCATCCCCACGCCCCTTCACGCGCGCGATCGCCAAAGGGACGGCTTTTCGCGCCATCCAAAGCATCTTCGAGAGTCGAGACACGCGGGAACCTGAAACACGGCGTGCCACCTGCGACGTATACCCCGCCGTGACGACCGTGCAATGGGCGCCCTTTCGCCGCGAGTCTGGGTGCGTTATGCACCGACCCGTCATGCGCTCGATTCGCCTCGCTCGCGCGGCCTTGGTCACGCTCCTCGTCGTTCCTGCCTGCGATCCCACCGTCGAACCTGCGTCGACCAGCCCGCAGTCCGAAACCGACGCCCAGCCGGAAACCGCCGCGACCGAACAACCTGTGCACGGGACCGATTCCCCGGCTCAGGGTGCAACCCCATTGGCGCCCGAGGTCGCCACGCTCGATGCGCCCAAGCCGAAGGTCAAGCCGGAGGACTACGGGACCCTTCGCATCCCCGCCCCCGTCCCTCCTGAAGAAGAGCTCACCGTGCACGCGTTGGCATCCTTCGAGGTCGTCACCGTGTACGCCAAACCAAACCTCGAGTCCGCGCACCTGGGGCACATGCGGATCGGGCAGCGCGCGATGGTCACCCCGGCCATCCCCGACGAGGGAGAGGGCTGCAGCAAGGGCTTCCATGGGCTCTCGACCGGCGGCTACGCGTGCGCCAGTAAAGGGCTGATCGTCGACGCTGAGAAAGAGCCGTACATGCACATGCCGCCCCCGCCCCCGCGGGTGGACTCTCCGCACCCGTACGACTACGCGGTCGTAGCCAAAGAGGGCACGCCCATGTGGTGGCGAACCGCCGATGCGGACGAGCGCATGCTCGCCCAGGAGAAGTACATCTCCACGCTTCCGCCCGAGGAGCGTCCCGCCGCCAAAACGGCCAGCAACACCGGTGGGGCAAACACCCCCCCTGGGGATGGCGACAGCCCGGACGCCAAGCTGCCCAGCTTGCTCGACGAACCCGTCGTCGAGCTCACCCCCGAGCAGAAAGAGGAGGCCGAGCGCAAGAAGGCGGCAGCGGCTGCACGCGCGGCTGCCCGGCTTGAAGCCGCCGCAGAGCGCGAGGCCGAGCTCGCCCGCAAGAAGGATCGTCTGCCGCTGCATCCGGGGAGCCCGTTCATGTCCAGGGGCAACGTCCTCAGCGTCGGGGACCGCACCACGGACAAGGGACGCAGGTGGCTTCGGACCGCGCGGGGCGGCTACGTGGAGGCCGGCAGCGTCTACGGGAAGAAGGTCTCGGACTTCGAAGGCGCGGCTCTGCAGGAAGGGACAGACTTTCCCTTCGGCTTCATCGACGACGAAAACGCTGCCGCATTCGAGCTGCAGGAGGACGGCTCGCTCAAGCGCAAGAAGAAGCTCGAGTATCGCTCCTTCGTCGACCTTGAGCCCGAGCCCAAGACCATCGGCACGCGCGAGTACTATCAGACCGCCGATGGCATGTGGGTCCGCGAGTCCGACGTCCGCATGGCAAAGCGCCAGCCGATGCCCGAAGACATTGATCCGTGGGAGCGGTGGATCGATGTGAGCCTCTCAAGGCAGCTGCTCGTCGCCTACGAGGGCGAGAACCCCGTGTTCACCACCCTCGTGTCCACGGGCAAGAAGGGCAACAAGGACGAGTCGTTCCGTACGCCCAAGGGGAAATGGCGGATTCAGAGCAAACACATCTCGTCCTCGATGGCCGGCACCACCGCGACCGACGGTGACTACTCCATCCAGGATGTCCCGTGGACGATGTTCTTCGAGGGCAACTACGCCCTGCACGGCGCCTTCTGGCATACCCGGTTCGGCAACACCCGCAGCCATGGGTGCGTGAACCTCGGGCCGACCGACGCGCGATGGCTGTTCTATTGGACGACGCCGTTTCTCCCCGAGACGTGGCATGGCGTGAAGTCGCGAGAGGACAGCCCCGGGTCGATGGTCGTGGTTCACGAGTGAGTCGCGGCGCGTAGGCGCCGACCCAACCTCAGTCTGTCCCCACCGCCACGGTTTGGGCGCGGCGGAGTTTCCGCCGGACGCCGCAGCCGCCGACGCCATCGCGGCATGCGGACTCGACCAGCCCTACGCTGGCTGGGAGCGGGACGTCGATGCAGCGCCGAACGGAGCGCGAAGCCGCGCAGCCGGAGCTGGCGTCTCCCCGAGGTTGTCGGAGGGACGGATGCATGAAATCCGAGCGTAAGCTCGTTGAACGAACGCCGTTATCCGCACATCGAATACGCCGCACCACATGTCGACAAAGGTAGCCGCAGGGGCTATCACCCCTCGTTCGCGATGGCTGACCAAGCACATCAGCAGCTCTTCAGCACCCATGAAGCCTTGAGCTCCATTGGGCGCTATGGGCTGCGCAGGCTCCTGGGGACAGGGGCCTCCGGGAGCGTCTACTCCGCTTTCGATCCCGAGAGCAACCAAGACGTGGCCGTCAACCTCATGCTGGTGAGCCCGGCTGCGGGCCCAAACGCCGTGTCCGAGCTCCGTGCCGAAGCCGAGGCGTGGGCGGCCATCCGAAACCCGTTCTTGGTGCGCGTGCACGAGGTCGGCACCTATGCGGACCCGCGCGAGCGTCGGTACCAAGGCGTGTACGTCGTCCGCGATCTCGTCTCAGGCATGGACATGCAGCGCTGGCTCGACGCGCTCACGCGCCCCATCGCGATGTCGTGGTCGCAGCTGCTGGGCATGTTCATCGACGGAGGCTCTGCCCTCGCGTCCGCGCACGCCCGCGGTCTGGTACACGGCGGCTTCTCCCCGGCCAGCATTCTCGTCGGCTACGACGGAGGCATCCGGGTCGGCGACTTCACCTCCCGGCTCGCGCAGCCCATGGGTGAGAGCGACCAGTTCACCACCGCCGCCTACGCCGCGCCGGAGGTGCAGGCCGGCAGTCTGCCCGATGCGCTCGCCGACCAGTTCAGCTTCTGCGCAACGGTGTGGAGCTCGCTGCAGCGAGTCGTTCAGGGCAAGATGCCCCGGCGCGTCAGCGCCGTACTTGCGCGCGGCATGGCCGAGAACCCCGCCGAGCGATGGGGCTCGATGGAGCTGCTGCTCTCGGCGCTCGACAAGGCGCGCGGCGGGCTCCTGCGCCGCACGCTTGGCGCGTTCTCCTCGACTCGCTCCGCCGCGCTCTAGGCGGGGGTCCCCAAAGGAAAAGCCCCCGCGCACTTGAGGTGCCGGGGGCTTTTTTCTTGGGGCGAGCGGGCCCGGAGCGCTTGCGCGCTACTGAGGTTGGGTCCCCACGTCGGAGGGGTCGATGCTCCACTCGAAGCCATCGAGCAGAACCGCCGAGTCGAGGACGTTGTCCGACACGTCAAAGACGGTCAGGTCGAGCGTGATGATCTCGCCGGGCAGAACCGGGGCGGTGGTGTTGAGCCACTCGGTCGCCCCGCCCGTGTTGCCAATTTCCATGCCCGTCCCTGCCAGCGCTCCGGAGCCTCCGGGGCACGTGTAGCAGCCGCTCGGGACGCAGTTCTCGAAGAACCCGTTGTTCACGCTGACCGGGTTTCCGTTGCTGTCGAAAGAGATGTTCCCGTCCGCGGGAATGCCGGGGGCACCGGTGTCGAGCAACGCCAGGTAGAAGTCGTTGAACTGGGTGCACGCGTAGGTCCAGTACTCCGACGAGAAGAATCGGAAGTCGTAGTTGAACGACAGCGCGTTGGTGGGGACGCGAATGGTCAGGCGCAGACGCACGGAGTCATTCGCGCCGCTACCGGACGCGCACGCGCCGTTGCAGCTGGCCGACGCAGGCAGCTGCCCTCCGTTTCCGGCGAGGTAGCTCGCAGGTGGGTTGTGAGCCCAGCCGAAGTTCGTCCCGCCGTTGGGTTGTACATAGCCCGGGTCGCCGGCATCTCGCATCCAGCCCGAGGACATGCCGGCCATGGTGCTTCCCGTGGTCGGGCCCACGCCGCCGGTCCCGTATCCGGTCATCACCGCGGTCGACGAGTTCATCATCGTCGCCAGGTGGCCGCCGACAGGGACCGCACCAGCCGCGGTCAGGAACTCCGCCGAAATGACGCCCCACTTGCGCGTCGCCAACGGCTCGGCCAGCGTCGTGAACTGGCACAGATCCATCGCTTCGGCCATGTCGTCCGGATCGACCCCGCCAAACACTGCGGCCGCGGAGCAGTTCGGCGCCGCGACACCATCGGGCGTCGCGGGGTCGCAGTCATCGTCGACTCCGTTGCCCACGAACTCGAACGCGCCGGGGTTGACCAGCTCGGGGCTTCCGCACGCGAACTCGTCCTCGCAGCAATCGTTGTCGCAGTAGGTCCAACCATCGCCGTCCGCGTCGACGACGTCGTCGGGCGCCCCGTTGCAGTCGTCATCGAGGTTGTTGCCGCAGACCTCGAGCGCCTCGGGCAGAACAAATCCGATACACGCCCCCCAGCCGGTGCCGAACGGGTTGCACTGCTGTGTGCCACCGGTGCAGATGCCGACCCCTTCGGTCCCCGCGGGACCCGGGTAGCAAGGCTGCTGGGAAGCGGGCTCGCACGCACACTCGATCTCCGACTCGCAACCCGCGGCGCCATCACAGTCGAAGAAGCCGTCGTCGCACGCACCGATCTGACACGATTTTCCGTCGCAGCTGATCGCCTGCTTGTCGGGCGTCTCGCAGACGTTGCCGCACGTACCGCAGTGCTGAAGGTCGGTGTTGATGTCGACACACTCGCCCTCGCAGCAGTCGAATCCATCACCGCACGGCTGCATGCCCGTACATCCGGGAACACACTCGCTGTCATCGCAGATCGTTCCCGCGTCGCAGTCGCTGTCCTCGATACAGTCCGGCGCTGGTCCCGTTGTCGCATCGGTTTCCCCGCCGCCGGTCGTCGAGGACTCCCCTGCAGACGGATCCCCGGTCGTGGGTGCGGTGTCTGAGCCCCCCCCGGTGCTCGAATCTTCCCCGGAGTCGGTCACGCCCGCCGACGCGGAAATCGTACCTTGGCTGTCCGAGTCGACCGTGTCCGAGGCGGATGTCGCATCGCCGTCGCTGTCGATGTCGATTGCGGTCCCCGCCCCTCCATCTGTGGCCGAGCCGCCAAACGGTGTCGTGACATCCGTGTTGTCACAGCCAGAGGCGAGCGCGGCGCTCGCCAACGCGATTCCAATCCATTCAATTCGTTTCATCATCCGGTGGCCCCCCATAGAGCAAGAGACTCAGTCTCTTGAGTCGTGACGGGCGGCCACCCCTCGTACGCCGCCCGTCTGCAGGACGATCAGACTCGATCAGCGCTTGTCGCGTCAAGAGCCGGGGACCCTACAAGGGCGTACATTCCGTGCCTGAGCTTACGCTTCGAGCGCGGCAGGATGCGTCAGGACCGGCCGGGGTTTTCGTGCGTCGAGACGGTCCAGACCCCGATGAATCAGCATCGACCACTGCCGGACGCGCTCCAACGTGTCTGGGGAGGTCTCCAGTCCGTGTCGGTCGATGTAGATAAGTGCCTCCTGCAACCGTGCGGTCGCGTCAAAGAGGGCGCGCTCCGCTGCCTGAAGCAGCTCGTCCGCGTCTTGAAGGCCACGATCATGCTTGAAAGGGTTCATCGCATCGGCTCCGGGTTTCGCAGGAGAGTCCGATCTCTCCGCATGAATTTAATCTGACAGTCTGGCGCGGTGAGGAAAGGGTCGATTCGCGACGAATTCGCGATTCTTGGGACCCAACGACCCTCGGAGGAGATCTGACGGGAAAGATCCCCGTGCGAGTCGCCCCCTCAGTCGGCCACATCTACTGACATGCCCCCCAGGGTCAGAACCTGTCCTTCGCGGACCTGAGAGCGGCAAGAAGTCCGACCGTGTCCCCAACTGGCACGTCGAGCGCTCCTGCGAGCGTCGCGCCGACCTCCGAATCCAGAGCCAACAAGAATGGATTCGTCTCAAACTCGCGCTCGAGCGTGTCGGGGACCGAGCTCCCGGTGGGAGCACGTTCCCGTTCAAGTCCATCCAACCGGCTCCGAATCTTTCCCTGCGCAGGCAGTATGTGGGCCGCAAAGCGTAGGTTCGAATCCGTGTACTCGTGCGCGCAGCAGATCAACGACGCGGGCGCCTGCCCCAAGAACACCCGCATCGACGCCTCCAGGTCCTGTGCCGTGCCTTCAAATAGGCGCCCGCATCCCCCAAGGAACAGGCTGTCTCCCACAAACAGGGCCGGCCGTTCCTCAAGACGCGCGACCCGGTGAGGTGAGCCAGCATGCCCGTGCCGAGTCACGCGTCGCAGCGGCGCGTCACAGCGATACGCGATGTGCCCAAGCGTGTGTGCCCGCACGTCTAGAACCGAGAGTTCGACCCCCGCCACTTCGATGATTTCTCCGATCTCGACCGGCCGAGTGAGCCCGGGAATCCGCGACCGATCATGCGCCGGGCCTACGACCGCGCAGCCTGTCGCTTCTCGCAGCGTCTCGTTCCCGCCGACATGATCGGGGTGGTGGTGCGTGTTGAGGACCGCTTCCAGACGAACGCCGAGGGTCTCAAGAACGCGCAGGACCGCCGGTGCCTCCGCGGGATCCACCACAATCGCGCGGTCCCCATTGCGGACCAGATAGACGTAGTTGTCCCGCCAGACCGGGATCTGCAGCAGTTCGAGCACGAGTCGAGCATACGGGTCGGGCCGGCGGTGTGACAGGGCCGGCCCGAGTCGATACGCTTGGGGCGGATAACGCCTTGGGCGTCGAAGACCCAACCGTCGCTGAGGATGCCTTGGCATCGATGACGTCTGCACCGCTTGCGGACATCTCTGGCGCCGTACTCCATGGCCGCTACAGAGCCGCGCGGCTCGTAGGGTCGGGTTCGATGGGTGACGTCTACGATGGGGTCGACCTCAGCACGGGCGGACGCGTGGCGCTCAAGGTGCTCAAGCCCGAGCGGGCGGTGCGAGAGGTATTCCGACATCGCTTCATGCGCGAGGCGAGGTCGGCGGTGTTGATCGACCACCCCAACGTCGTCGACGTGCTCGACTTCGGCGAGACGCCTGAGGGCCTCCTGTTCATCGCGATGGAGTTCCTTGAGGGGGAAGACCTCTCGTCCTACTTGGGCCGTACCGGTCGAATGCACTGGCCACATGCCGTCGTGGTGCTTCGACAGATCGCAGCGGCGCTTGCGGCCGCCCACGACTGCGGCGTCGTGCACCGCGACGTGAAGCCCTCGAACATTTTGCTCCGCCAGGACGGGTCCGGTGGGCTCATCGTCAAGCTGCTCGACTTCGGCGTCGCCAAGCTTGAGAATCAGATGGTCTCGCGCGTCCTGACGCGCGCGGAGGACGTCGTCGGGACCGTCCTGTACATGTCGCCGGAACAGGCGGAGGGCCGCACCGCCGATCTCCGCTCGGATGTGTATGCGTTCGGCGTCACGGCGTTCCAGACCCTCACCGGAGACGTTCCTTTCCCGGGCCGCGACCTGTTCAAGGTGATGAGCGCTCACCTCAACGAACCCGCGCCCGACCCCTCCAGCAGCGCGCCAGAGATGCCTCCGTGGGGCTCGCAATTCGTGCTGCGCTGCCTCGAGAAACCCCCGCATGCTCGGTATCAAAGCATGCACGACGTGCTCGCTGTGCTCTCCGGCTCCGTGGCCCCGGACATCGTCTCCGAGCCTCGACCCGGCACGCCCATCGCCGACCCCCGAGATGCGCCGCAGGAACTTCACCCGCCCCTGATGGAGGAGACGCCCCTGATGGACGCGCGCGCGCCGACCATCGCATCGCACCCGGCGGACGAGTTCGATGAAGCCCCGACCGCCTACTTTCAAGCACAGCCCGCCACCGCGCCGCCACCGTCCACGACGCTCCCGCCTCCCCACCAGCCGGCGACCGAGGTGGCGACGACGACATTCCGACATCCGCACCCGTTCATCGCGCCCGTGCTCGCCCCTCCTGCGGTGACACACACCCAGCCGATGCCGGTCGAGCCCTACCCGCTGCGACGAGACTCCCCCTTTGAAGTCCAAGAGCCACTCGGCGGGCAGACCGTTCCGTCCGTGACCTACGCGGAAGAACCCGAGCCAGACGACCCGCGCCCGGCGCGAGGAATCTACGTCTTGCTCGTGCTGGGCGTGCTCGCGGTCGTCGCAGCACTCGCAATGGTCGTCGGCTAGCAGCCTTCGCACGCGCGTCGCTAGAGGCCTTCGCACGCGCCCCCGCGGCCTTCGCACGCGCCCCCGCGTAGGTGGACGGGTCCCGAGGATGACCTGTGCCACAGGCAGCCCGGCAGCGTATTCTCGGGGTCGCGTGTTCGAAGCGGACGACATGCCCGTTGCGGTGCGGGCGATCCTCCCCCAGGTGTTCTCGCTCGTCGAGCCGCCGCAAGGAGAGCTCTCGGATGTCGCATTCGTCCGGAGCCCAGACCAACACGACATCGTCATCAAGCACTCGGCCAGTCCCGTCTACTCGCACTGGCTGGCACGCGAAGCGAATGTGCTGCGCGCGCTTGAGTCGACCAATCTTCCTGTCCCGCAAGTCGTCTCCCATCACATCGATGGAGATGCTCAATGGCTGCTGATGACTCGGATCCCCGGCGAGTCGGGTTGGGCCGCGCTTGCCCAAACCTCTGCCGTGCAGCGACGAGGTCTGCTTCATGGGCTCGGAGACATGCTCGCGCGAATCCACGCAACGCCGATCCCGGATGCGCTCAGCGACGCCGACGCCACGCCGTGGCTCGAACGTCACCGCCTCGACGCCGACGCCCTCTCGCTCGAAGACGACCTGCTCGCCTCGTTTGGACCGCCCGCACCGGAGGTCCGCACCTTCATCCATGGCGACTTCACGCTCGACAACGTGCTGTTTTGCGAGGGACGAGTCTCTGGGGTCATCGACTGGAGCGGATGCGGAGCCGGGGATCCCCGCTTCGACATCGCACTCGCGCTCGCCACATCGCCCGAGCTCGTCCTTCAACCCGCCGATCACGAGGCGTTCTTTGCAGGCTACGTCAAAGAGAGCATGTCGGAGCCCCTGCGCGCGATGGTGCGAGACCTCTACGGCGTCGGCTGAGAGGGCCTGAGCCCGGCCCTCGCGAAGCGGCTACCAGTGCGCGAGGGTGGCCTGAAGCGACAACGCGTTGGCAATGCGGCCTTGGGCGAAGAAGCCCGGCTCGTACCCCACGCCCACAGCCACAAACAGACTGTCGGCGACCTTGAACTGCGCCATCGCCTTGAGGGGGATCGAGACCGAGATGTCGCGAACGCGCCGCTGCGGCTCGTCGAGCTTCGACCAGGCAAGTGCGAGTCCGGCCATGCCGACGAAGCGCTTCTTGCCGCGATACCGAAGCATGCCCGCGAGGTGTCCGAAGTTGCCCTTGATCGTGCGGTCGACCAAGCGAGCGCCGGCGTGCCCACCCAGGACCAGGTACGCGCCCCAAGCACGGCGCCAGTTGTAGCCCACCCCGAGATCCCCCGCGTACGCAGCCGCGCCCGCTCGGTAGGGTTCCGTTCTCCAGTGTGCGTACGAAATGCCGTGCGAAGTGAAGACACCAAACCGCTTCCAGTCGTCTTCTTCGGGGTCGGCCACCGGCTCGGATGACGGTTCGGCGGCGGGCTCTTTCGCGGGAGCCGTTTCGGGTTCGGGCTCGGGCGCGGGCGCGTCGATCGTCACCGCGGCCACCTCGGACTTTTGCAGCGTGTGCACGTCGCCGTCGTCAGCGACGAGCACCGCGGCGGCCTCCGTCGTCGCGACCAGCTTGCCGTGAAGCGCATCGGCACCGTCGCGCTCGATGGTCACCGGTTGTTCCAGCGCGGCTTGCCACTGCGCTTCGCTCACGCGGTATACGACCGGCTCGGCCGGAGTCTCGGCGGCCGGCTCGGCCGGCTCCTCGGCGACCGGCTCGGCCGACTCGGCCGGCTCCTCGACAACCGGCTCCTCGACAACCGGCTCCTCCGGCACGGCTTCGGCCGGCTCCGGTGGCGCGTCGGCAGGCGCGGTGGGTGTGCTCTCGGGCGGCGGCGGAGCAGGCAAGGCGGGTGCCGGAGCGGGTGCAGGCGCGGGCGCGGGCGGTGGGGCAGGCGCCGGTTGCGCTGACGCAACGGACGGAAACAGGCAGACGCAACCGGCGGCGACGCACAGTCCTCGTTTCCAACGCGTCGGCAAGTCCATCGCCTCCAGTGTGCCCGACGGACCGGGCGCACTCAAATCGCGCGGGATGAATGACCCGGCTGATTCGTCATACGTCGTCGTTACAATCGATGGACCCGCAGGGCCCACGATCAAGACATGACCCCGCGCGCCCCTCGCTGGCCCTCCGATGCTCCCCTCGACCCCGAAACGCACGCGCCCGACGCCTCCGGATACGCCCTGGTACGCGCTCGGATGAAGCCGCGCCGCAGCACGTTCCGCACCATCGAGACCTTGCTGTTGGCGAGCAGCGCCGCCCTGCTCGCCGCCGTGGCCTGGCCGATTGCCGCAGGAAGCAACGCCCCATCACCGGCTCCTGCCACACTCGTTGTACCGACCGCGGCGGTCGCCCACCCCCCCAAGATCCAGCTCGCGCTGCTGCTCGACACCAGCTCAAGCATGGACGGCCTGCTCGACCAAGCGCGCTCGCAGCTGTGGTCGGTCGTCAACGCGCTCGACTCCGCAACGTTTCGCGGCGAAGGCCCGCGGCTTGAGATCGCGGTCTACGAGTATGGAAACGACGGGCTCGCAGAGTCGAGCGGCTACATCCGGCAGGTCGTCGGATTCTCGAGTGAACTCGACCTGGTCTCGCAAGGCCTCTTCAGACTCACCACGGCGGGCGGCGACGAGTTTGCCGGTCAGGCGATCTCACGCGCGAGCAGCGAGTTGAAGTGGGACGAGCGCGACAACGTGCTGCGCGTCATGTACGTCGCCGGCAACGAGGAGTTCACGCAGGGTCCAGCGGACTTCCGCGAGTCGGTGGCCACCGCGCGCTCACGCGGCATCGTGATCAACACGGTCAACTGCACGGGACACGGCGATTGGGACGCAGGCTGGCAAGAGGCGGCACGCATCGGCGGGGGCAAATCCCTGCGGATCGACCACAACGCAAAGCAGGCCTACGTCGCCTCGCCCCACGACGACGAGATCGAAAGGCTCTCGGGGCGGCTCAACGACACGTACATCGGGTTCGGTCACCGGGCGAAGGAAGCGCAGGAGAACCAGATGCGTCAGGACAACAACAGCCTGTCCGCCGGCCGAGCGAGTTCGATCGCGCGCGCGATGAGCAAGACGTCGTCAATGTACAACAATGCCCAGTGGGATCTCGTGGACGCGATGGAGGACGGCACCTTCGAGCTGGACGGTCTCGATCGTTCGACGCTTCCGTCCGGATTCGCGACGCTCAACGACGAAGAGCTCCAGCAGAGGGTCAAAGAGGCCAGCGACACCCGGGACAGGCTCAAGGGGGAGCTGCTGAAACTGCAGGAGAAGCGTGAGGCTTTCGTCGCCGGGCAGGGGTCGCAAGACGCCCAGCGGCTCGACAACGCGATCATCGACTCGATCTCCTCCCAAGCTCAGGCGGCGGGATTTACTCTGTAGTCCGATGTCCGAAACGCGCGCAACCGTCCTGGTCGTCGAAGACGACCCCGCGATTCGCATGGGGCTGGTCGATGCGCTCGGCTTCGATGGCTACGGCGTCATCCAAGCCGACACCGCCCCTTCGGGCCGCGACGCTGCACTGCGGGACCACTGCGACTGCGTTCTGCTCGACCTCATGCTTCCCGGCGGTGACGGGTTCACGGTCTTGACCGAGGTGCGCCGCGTCAAGCCCAAGCTCCCGATCATCATCCTCACCGCGCGTGGGCGCGAGGCCGACCGGGTTCGGGGGCTTCGGCTCGGCGCAGACGACTACGTGGTCAAACCGTTTAGCGTTCGAGAGCTGCTCGCCCGGGTTGAAGCGGTCCTGCGCCGGGCGCCACCTCGGGAGAGCGAAGATGCGCGCGTGCCCGTCCCCGGAGGACATGCCGACCTCGCTCGCCGCGAGATCGTCTTTGACGACGGACATCGGGTAGAGCTCGCGGACCGGGAGGTCGCCCTCCTGGCCCACCTTTCGCAACACCCAGACCGCGCCGTTGGGCGAGACGAGCTTCTCCGCGAGATCTGGCACGTCAACCCTGAGCACACACAAACCCGAACCGTGGACATGCACGTGGCCCGGCTGCGGGAGAAGCTGCGCGACGACTCGGGATCCCCCAAGGTGATCCTCACCGTTCGGGGCAAAGGCTACAAGTTCGGAGCGAGCGGATGAGCCGCCAGCTCAAGGTTTGGACCGCGGTGGGCGTGGCGCTGTGCGCTGTCGTGAGCGTGATGATCGCCATCACCACCACACTTCTGGCGACCGAGCGGTCCGCGGCCGAAGCGACGGCGCACGCGGTGACCGAGGAGCGGGTCCGGCTGGCCTTGTGGCGACTCGACAGCACGGTCCCCGGTCGAATCAGCCAGGAGATGGCGAGGGTCGCTCTGCTCGCGGAGAGTCCGGTCCCGGTCCCCGCGCTCCCCAACACGCCGGAGGTCCGCGGTCGGTTCCTGCGCGCTGCGGACGGGACGATTCGCTGGCTTACCCCTCCGCAGAGCCCCGTCCTGGAGACGGTGACGCTCGCCCTGCAATCGGCGGGACTCGAGGCCACGCTCCAGGCCCCCTCGGATCTTGAGTTGGTCGCCCTGTCCCAGGTCAACACCGAACAAGCGCAGTTCAAACCTGGGTTCTACGGCGCCTCTCAGCAGTCGCTCAACAGCCAAGAGTTCGAAAAGCGTGCGTCCAGTGCCCGCAACAACATGAACTCGATTGCGACCGTGCAGCAGCAGCAGAGCGCGGCGCTGCTCAACAACCTGCACAACATCAGCAAGGTCTCTGGGCTTGGGAGCAAGCGCGGAGGCGAACGAGACGACGCCAACTCGCCTCCCGAAGGGCTCGAAGGCGATGGCCGCTTCGGAGAGCTCGCCCAGGCCCTCGAAGACGAGCAGGCCTCGCTGGCAAGCGCGCAGCTGGGCCCCGTCACGCCGATCTGGATCGGCGACGAGTTGGTGCTGGCGCGCCGGGTTCGCCGCGGAGAAGCGGTCGAGATTCACGGCGCCTGGATGAACTGGCCCAAGCTTCGCGAAAGCCTGCTTGCCGAGATCTCTGACCTGCTCCCTACCCCCGGGTTGACGCCAGCCCCAGACCCCACCAACACCGCGCGGTTGCTGGCCACGCTTCCGGTTCGGCTCGACCACGGCGCGTTGCCCCCTCCGCCCAGCGACGCGTTTACGCCCGTTCGCGCCTCGATCATCGGCGGTTGGCTCGTCGTGCTTGTAGGGACCGGGACCGTCATCACCCTGCTACTGGGGTCCATGGCCCTCTCGGAGCGGCGCGCCGCCTTCGTGTCCACCGTGACGCACGAGCTGCGAACGCCGCTGACAACCTTCCGAATGTACACCGAGATGTTGAGCGAGAAGATGGTCGAGTCCAAGCGCGACCGCTACATCGCCACGCTACGCACCGAAGCAGAGCGCTTGGGTCACCTGGTCGAGAACGTCCTCGCCTACGCCCAGATCAAGAGTGACAAGGCCGAGCGAACGCGCGAGACGCTGTCCGTGCGCTCGCTCGTCGACCGGGTCACCCCTGCGCTGCGCACACGCTGTGAAGCAGCGGGCACCGAGCTCGAGGTCGTGCTCGACGAGTCAAGCCTGGCCCGCACCGTACAGGTCGACGCTGCCGCCATCGAGCAGGTCCTGCTCAACCTGATCGACAACGCAACGAAGTACGCGCCCAGCACCGAAGGGCCGACGCGGATGGTCTTGGAAACACTGCTCGAAGGACGGCAGCTGCGCATCGCGGTTCGAGACTTCGGTCCGGGGATCCCGGCCGGCGAGCGGCGGAAGATCTTCGAGCCGTTCCGCAAAGCCAAGCGCGACGAGGCCGGCACCAAGCCGGGCGTCGGACTGGGCCTGGCGCTGTGTCGCAGGTTGGTTCAAGCCCATGGCGGAGACCTCGCGGTGGAAGACGGGAATCCAGGGGCCCGCTTCGTGCTCACGCTGGCGAGTCAGCCACCGTGAGGTCGATGCAGATCTTTCCGGCATGATCCCCGGAGGCGAGGTGCTCGAACGCCGCCAGCGTCTGATCGAACGAGAACACGCTGTCGATCCGAGGCTCAAGCCGATGCTGCTCGATGCTTCGGCACATCGCCTCAAACCCCGAGCGATGTCCGACGAGGACCCCCTGCACACGTACCTGCCCCATCAGGACAGGCGTCATATCAACCTCGGCCCGCCCTCCCGCGAGCACGCCGATCATCGCGACCGTGCCACCGAGGCGAACGGCGCGCAGCGACTGCCCGAGCGTGCCCGCACCACCAACTTCGACCACGAGATCGACTCCGCGTCCCGCGGTGAGTGCACGAACGCTCTTGCCCCACTGCGGGTCGCCCTTCGTGACGACCGTCGCCCAGGCCCCGCGAGCCGCCAAGGCCTCCGCTTTCTTGGCGCTCCGAGAGGTGGCGATGACCCGGGCACCGGCCGCCACCGCGAAGTCGAGGGCGAACGAGCTGACACCGCCCGACCCCTGGACCAGCACGGTGTCGCCAGAGCGGACGCTGCCGAGGGTGACCAGAGCGCTCCACGCCGTGAGTGCAGCACACGGAAGCGTGGCCGCTTGCACATCGCTCAGGTGCTGCGGAACCGCCGCCACCCCGTGCGCATCAAGGACTGCCCACTCCCGGAGCATCCCTGGCAGCGGACCCCCGAGGGTCGCCCGTGCGCTGTGCTGCGTGGGCTCACCGCTGAGCCATCCCTGCGCAAACAAGCCAGCGACCCGGTCCCCGATCCGCGCGGGATCGACCCCCGGCCCGACGGCGTCGACCACACCCACCCCGTCCGATGCCGGGACCAGCGGCAGGGGTTGGCGGGGGTTGTAGTGCCCCTGCACCATCAGCAGGTCGCGGTAGTTGAGCGAGACGGCATGGACCCGCATGCGGACCTGCCCCGGCCCCGGATCGGGCTTGGGCTGCTCGATCTGATGCAGGTTGTCCAGACCGAAGGCTTCACGGACGACGACGGCGCGCACGGGCGACACGATGGCCCAGCGGCGCCCGCCCGTCGAGCCGCGGCGGCCGACACGCCGAGACACTGACCACCCTGAGCACTGCTACCCTTGTGCGCATGAATTGGGTGCGCGCAGTCCTCGTGTCGACAATCGTGAGTGTCCCTCTCGGGTGCGGCCCTGGCGAACTATCGGGTGAGGCCGAGCCCACGGCGGGCGAGAGCACGGGGATGGCCGAGACTGGAAACGACACCGACCCGACGGGGTCCGGATTCGTCGGCCACTACTACAGCCCATGGGCCACCGCCCTGCTTCACTTCGACGACGGGTCGGGGTGGACCGCACCGCCGGGGCTCGCGATGACACAAGACTCCGAGGGCTGGTTCGTCCTGAGCCACGGCGCCGGGACCAGCGTCGAGTTCGCGTTCAACGATGGAGCCGGACAGTGGGACAACAACGGCGAGGCCAACTACTTCACCGAGCTCTCCGAGTTTTGGGTGAAGGATGGAGTGATCTACGACGAAGAGCCTCCGACCGGCGGCGACACCGAGGACGGAGCCTGGTGCGATGCGATCGACTGTGGCGAGGGCGTGTGCGACGAGGAGGAGCGGGTTTGCGACTGCGAGGCTGGCTACATCTTCGACGCCGAACTCGAGACCTGCATCGAAGACTTGTGTGCGGGTGTCTCCTGCGGATTTGGAGAGCTGTGCGATCCGGTCGACGGCAACTGCCTTGAGGCGTGCGAACCCGACACCCAAAGCGGCGCATTCACATTCTGCTACCAAAGCACATCGTCCACGGTCGCAGTCCTCGCAGCGTACGATGGCGGGGGAGAACTCGACCTCGCGCAGAGCACCGTGCGCTTGAACGCCGAGGTTCTCACTGGCAAAGCCATTGCCTTCGACGCCCAGACCCAGCGCTTGGCGGTGACAGCCAGCAGCTTGGCGCCCTCGAAGTACAGCGTGCTGTTCCGCATGCGCACCGTCGGCGGGGACGACGTGCAGCCCCTGTTCGTGCCGATGTGGATCGGTGACGGGCTTCGCTACGCCGATTTCACCTGGCCGGACAGCATCCTGTACCAGGTGTTCACCGACCGCTTCCTCGACGGCGACCCCTCCAACAACATCGATAACTCCCAAGGGAGCCTGTCGGAGGTCACCGACGTGCGCAGCCAGTGGCAGGGCGGCGACTTTCAGGGAATCATCGAGAAGATCGACGACGGGTACTTCGAGTCCATGGGCATCAACACCCTGTGGATCAGCTCACCGCTGCTCAACTCGCACAACAGCCAGCCCGCCGTCGATCCTGGCGTCGCCGAGCGCTTCGGCTCGTACCACTCGTACCACCCGATCACGACCGGCTACACGCACCTCAACGACTTCGGGTACGACAACCCGATCGAGACCGCGTTCGGCACCCCGGAGGAGCTGCACGAGTTGGTCGACAAAGCCCACCGCCGCGGCATCCGGGTCATCCCCGACTTTGTCGCGAACCACGTCCAGTCCGAAGCCAACATCTTCGACCAACACCCAGAGTGGTTCTACAGCTACGTGCCGTGTCACAACAACTGGGACGAGTTCCGGGTCGACTGCTGGTTCACCGCCGACATGCCAGACCTCGACTACAACGTCCCCGAAGCGCGGCAGGCCGTCGTCGACCACGCGATCTGGCTGCTGGAGGAGTACAACTTCGACGGGTTTCGGGCCGACGCCCTCAAGCACATGGACGACGTCTTCGTCCGGGCGCTCAAACAGGCCGTCGTCGAGCAGATTGAGACCACGGTCGAGGACCACGCGATCACGGTCGAGCCGACGGTGCTCTACATGGTCGGCGAGTCACTCGGCGGCTGGGCCCGCTACCACGTCCGCGAGGACATGGTCCAAGGCCAAGTCGACGAGGAGTACTACAACCAAACCAAGGCTGCGCTGCTCAACTTCTCGTCGAGCATACGCAACCTGGCCAACTTCGCCATCGCCAACGACACCGCCTACCGCACACCCCAAAACATCTTTGGACAACTCGCCGGCTACCCGGGAGCGATCATGGGGAACTTCTTCGGCAACCACGACCAGTGGCGAGCGTTGACCGAGGCCGGCGGAGACCACACCCGGCTCCGCCTCGCGCAGACGTTCCTCTTCACCTCCCCGGGCAACGTTCCGATGCTCTACCAAGGCGACGACATCGGCACCTTCGGTCAGGCGGACCCGGACAACCGAGCCATGCACCGATTCGATGGGCTCAGCGGCGCCGAACAAGAGTCGCTCGAACACGCCCGCCGCGTGGGCCAGGCCCGCGAAGCACACGTCGCGCTGCGCCGAGGCTCGCGAGAGACCGTGGTCCTTGAGGACTACTTCTGGGTCTACCGGGTCAGCCACGAGGACGACGAGGTGTACGTGGCGCTCAACCGCGACTCGGCACGGACCTGGGATCCCCCGGCCGGTTTCTCGGACCTGTTGGGCAACTGCAGCGGTGGGAACGTGCCCTCGGGGCTCTCGTGCCTCTTCGTCTTGGAGCGCTGACGTGCCGCCCGCAGCGGTGGGACCGGCCGCCATGAGAGCAGGGCTCACCTTTGGGCTCGCCGCGTACGGGCTCTGGGGTGTCGCGCCATTGTTCTGGCACGAGCTCCAACGCGTCCCGGCCGCGGAGCTCATCGCCCACCGGGTCGTCTGGGCGCTGACCTTCTTCGCGCTGTACAGCGCCTTGTCCGGCCGACTCGGCGCGGTTGTGAAGATCCTTCGAGACCCTCCGGTCAGACGGCGACTTGCACTGGCCTCGGTCTGCGTGGGCTTGAACTGGTTCGTCTTCGTTTACGCGGTGATGACCGACCGCGTCCTCGATGCCAGCCTGGGATACTTCATCAACCCCCTGATCAGCGTCGCGCTCGGCCGCTTCGTGCTTGGCGAACGACTCCAGCCGCTGCAGCTCGCGGCCGTCGGACTTGCCCTGATGGGCGTGCTCGTGATCGCGCTCGGTGCGGACGGGCTCCCATGGATCTCGGTTGCGGTCGCGACTTCGTTCGGGCTCTACGGCCTGCTGAGAAAGACGACGCAAGTTCCCCCGCTCGCGGGCTCAACGTTCGAGACGCTCGTCCTGTCTCCTGTTGCCCTCACGGGCCTGATCTGGCTTGGGCTTGAGGGTCGAGGCCACTTCTCCCCCGGGGACCCGAGCACGGCCCTGCTCCTGGTCTGCACTGGCCCAGTGACCGCAATTCCTCTGCTGCTGTTCGTCCATGCCGCACAGCGCCTTCCCCTCACGATGATCGGGTTCCTGCAGTACCTCGCCCCGTCCCTGCAGTTCGGGCTCGCTGTGCTCGTGTTCCACGAGGCGCTCGACCCCCTCAAGCTCGCTGCGTTTGGGCTCGTTTGGCTCGGGCTTGTTCTGTTCAGCGTGGCGGCCTATCGCGGACCTCGAAACCCTCCGGCGCGAGCGTTGTGAGGGTTGCGACGGGCAGACCATGTGGCAGCGACCGACGACGATGCCAAGAAGCTCACCGAAGCGTCCTCCAGAGCCCGCACCCTCCTGGGGCAGCTGATGCTCCGGCGCAAGCACGTCTCGCGCGCGCAGATGGTGGAGCGTCTCGAGACGCAGGCCCTCACGCCCAAAAAGCGCCTGGGGCTACAAGAAGACGAGCTCACCCGCGGCGTGCAGCTCGGCGAAATCGTCGTCGTCGAGCTCCGCTGCGAGTCCGTCTGGCTCGGGGAGGACGAGCCGCACCCGCGTCCCTTTTCCGCGCGCCCCCTGCACTTCGACCCTCCCCCCGGCGGCTTCGACCTCGGACACGACGACATCGATCCCCGATCGTGGCTGCAGCGCAGATCCACCGCTGCGCATACGCAGGCGATGAACGTCCTCCTGGCCGCCGCCCTCGAGCTCGCCCCCGGGGATGAAGGCGTCGCCGTGTTGGCGCAAGACCTCAAGCGGCATCCCTCGGCCATCATCGATCACCTCCAGGATGAGCGAGCCCTCGATCCGCTCAGCCCGAAGCTGCACGAGGGCCAAGACCGGCTTGCCCTCCTGTCCACGCTCCGTGCCGTCCTCGATGCCATGCTCGATCGCGTTGTTGACCAGGTGCACCAGCGGCGCAGCCAGGGCGTTCATCAGATGTTCTGGAGCGTCGATCTCATGCCCCGCGGCGTCGACGCGGACCAGCTTTCCGTAGCGCGCGGACGCCTCGTGGCAGTGGCGAGCAAGCCGCTCGAGAACCGGCCCCATGGGTGCCCGGCGAACCGACTGACAGATCGATACGAGCTCTCGGTGGGCTCGGTCGAAGAACTCACCAGGCTCGGCAAGAGAGCGCACGGGGCCTTCGGAACGCGACAGCTCGGCCCACTCCTGCACCTCCGTGCGGAGGGACTCCAAGCGGGCCAGCTGCGGCTCGTCCAGCTGCAGCTGGCCCGACGGAACGGATTCGACGTGAACCCCCTCCGGAGCATGCACGACGATCTGCCCGCCGCACTCAAGAACATGCTCGATCATCCGGTTGTGGGCTTCGATCTCCGGACTCCATGCGACCGGCTGATCTCGGTCCAAGCCCTCCACCAACGCTTCAACCCACCCTTCGATGAGAGACACGGAATGTCGCACCCCCTGCATCTGGTGTCGGGTCATCCTCGCCCCACACTCGCGCACCGATCCGATGAGACGACCGGTACTCCGGGCCAGATCCTCGACCTGCTCCAGATGCAGGAACCCGGCCGTGACCTGCACGGTGTGCATCAACCCAAACGGGGAGTGCGGCGTCGCCTCCAGGCTCGAGGAGAACAGGTGTCTGCAACGCTCAATCCCTCGCAGCGTCTCCCCGGAAAAATCCCGGAGCAGCGACCGCTGGTGCTCGTCGGTCGGAATGACAAGAGCCGTGGTCTCCGCTGGGGCGGTCAGCTGAACCAGCGCAGCCAACAGCGCCTCGAGCTCTCGAAGCACGCGGTAGAACATCTCCCTCGCTCCGTAGCCGACGTCTCCATTGACGAGCACGGCAAGGTTTTCCACGCACCATGAGAGCGTGATTCCCATCGCCGGCAACTCGCACAGCGCCAGGAGCGGACCACGGACCACCTCAAGCAGACGGCACGCACGAACGGTCGCCGCGGGTTCCAAGCCGGATCGAATCAGCAGCGCGGTCGCCCGCTCCAGTGCTGAGATCGCGCGCTGCCTCTTCGGTGACGTCATGAACATCACCTCTGCGTCCCAGGCGTCACAGGTGACTCCACAGAAGATGGCTGCCGGCTGCGTGTGCGCATACATCTCCGCGTCCGCAGGGTCGAGGAAGTCCGGCGTCCCCAGCGAGGGCTGGGCGCCTGCCGCCGTCGTCTCCGCGTGCTTGATGCGACCGACCACTTGATTGAGCGTCTCGGCCAAACCGTCACGGATCGACGCGTCCGTGGCGACCTCTCCGGCGCCGTCGCCAAAAAGCCCCCGGACCATCTCGCCGGCCGCTGTGTTTCCCGCGAACACCGCAAAGTTCTGAACATCGTCGACGCCGGAGAACAGCTGCAGCGTCGCTCCGTTCTCCCAGGTACGCTCAGGCAGCATCTCCACGCTCGCCGGCATACACGAGACACGCACGCCGCACCTCCCAAACACAGCCACCAACGCTTGGGCCAGCGCGTCCGCCTGATCGGACCGATGAGAAGCGGGGTCCGCGACGCTGGGAGTCTCTTTGAGGGCGGGTGCGTACACGTCGAGTCCTTCTTCTAGTCTGCGTACTTACGCGCAGCGGGCGAGCACGTGCGCAACACCTTGGGCCAGGACGCCCGGCCTGAACGGCTTGACAATCCAACCTGTGGCGCCGTGCTGCTTGCCCCTTGCGACCAAGTCCTTGGACGACTCGGTGGTCAGAACGAACACGGGGAGGCTCCGTTTTCCAGGGACCAATCGCAGACCCGCCAACATCTCGAGGCCGTCCATCACCGGCATATTGATGTCGATGATGGCCATATCAATAGGATGGTCCTTCGCTTGCTGGAGCCCAGTCTCACCGTTGTCAGCTTCAATCACCGTGTAGCCCGACATCTGAAGACACATTCGGACTTGGTGGCGAATTGTAGAGGAGTCATCGACGACGAGAATCAGTGCATTGGACATCTGTGTGGCTTCCTTGGTTCGACTGACGAGCTTTTCTTCTCAGGCCACGAGCAGCTCTTCTGGGCTGGGCGCCATCTGCGACGCAGGGAACCGAAACTCGAAGGTCGTGCCCAGGCCGAGCTGACTGCTCACCGAGATCAGGCCTCGGCGCGCTTCCGCAGCGGCTCTCACCGAACTCAGACCCACCCCGCGGCCAGAGTACGCCGTGAGGTGATCCTTCGTGGTGAATCCCGCGAAGAACAGCGCCGCCTCCAGGTCCGCCGGTGTCTCGACCGGCAGACCGCGCGCTTCGGCCTTGTCACGGATGCGACTCCAGTCGATCCCGCGACCATCGTCGCGCACCGTGACCACAAACTGGCCGTCCTCCAAGCGGGTGCTCAACCACAGCGTCCCGACCGCAGGCTTGCCTCGCTCCAGCCGTTCGCGTTTCGACTCGATGCCGTGATCGACGGCGTTGCGAACGATGTGGACGAACTCCTGCCAGAACGGGGCCCAGCGAGACGCGTCGAGTTGAAGCTCCGAACCCTCGAGTTCGACCACGAGCCCGCTCTTGCCCAACCGCGCCGCGACTTCGTTCGCCTGCTCGCCAACCCGTCGCAAGCGGTCCTCCGTCCTCTCCAGCCTCAGCTGGAGCAGCAGCGGCGTGACCTCCAGATCCGCGGGTCCGGCCAAAGCCTTCTGCAACAGCGCTCGGTACTGCTCGGGGCGCATCAGGATCGAGTCGGGCCCGGCGGTGTCCAAGATCCCAGCGACGGTCTCAAACAGCTGTCGCCAGCGCTCGGCAAGCTCGCGCACGAGGCCGACCTGCGGCGGGCCGCCGCTCTCCGCCATGCAGTCCTCGATGCGTTCACAGATCGCCGCGACCGATCCCACCTCATAAAGCATGGCGTTGCCCTTGAGCGTGTGGACTGTGCGTTTGAGATGGCCGAGGTCGTTGCTGGCGCCGCCGGTGACGATGCGGACCAGGACCTCCGCCTCTCGCAGAAACTCACCAAGCCCAGCACGGTCTCGGCTCGACCGGGCGACCAGGCTCATCATCTCGTGCTGTTCCTGCTCAAGCCTCCGCCGGGCGACGATGGCGGTCCTGTCCGTGAGGACGATCAGAAGTTGAGAGACCTCGTCACCGCACAGGATAGGCGTGTAGGACAGGCCGCATTCCCGCCCATCGAGGGTGGTCTTCGAGGGAAACTGTTCCAACGCGACACCCGAGGGGAGGAAGCCGTCGAGAAGCTGCTCAAACGCGACTTCGAACGCTTCTCCGGCACGCGGATCGCGCCTGCCCAGACACATTCCAAAGGACGCCCCGCCGCCGCACTCTCCCAACCAATCGTCCACCGTCCTCGAGCGTTCCTGCGCGATGACGCCATCGCGGTCGACGATGAGGAGCCCCTGGTTCACGTGGTCCAAGACCAGACGCATCTGCTGGTTCTTGGCATCGAGCGCCGTCGTCCGGGCGTGCACGATGCGTTCGAGTCCGATCACATTGTCGAAGAAGCTCCGCGCGATGTAGATGGTCCCGATCGACTCGAGGACGACGAAAGCTGCGTGGACCAAGACGACCCACAACGGAGCCTCGTAGTTGAAGACCGAACTCGGAAGGTAGAACCAAAGTGTCAAGTGATGAATCGTGACGGTACCCGCCGCGACGAGCACCACCGCCGGGTTGCCGAAAATCGAAAGCATCGCGATCAACGCGAAGAAGTAGAAGTGCATCTCGATCTGGACCGGCCCTTGCCCAAAGTGAACCAGGAGGCCGCCCATCAACATGCTGGTGAAACCGTGAACGAGGGAGATGCTCCGCGCGTTCTCGAAGGACGCCGTCGCGACCAGGGGGCCTACCAGGACGGCAAGCGTCAACAGCAACGCGAGGCCCGGCCCGGTGTCGTTAAAGTAGGCCACCGCGACAAACGCTGGAACATGCAGCGCGAAGAACCGTGTCGCCATCCGGTTGACCTTAAGAAGGTACTTCCGCTCGAACGGCGACTGCTCGGCAGGTAGAGACAGCGCCTTCATCTTTGCAAAGAAGCTCTCATTCATCGGGTGGGCCTCACTTGGACTTCAGACCCATCGGGTCGAGCAGCTGCTGGAGTTCCTTGCTGACGCCGCAGCCATACAAAGGGAGCTCGGCCGGAGTGGCTCCGCTCTGAAGGGCCTCGAGGATCTCAAGATCTTCGTTGGCGAAGCCCTGTTTTCGTTGGGTGTAGCCCCCTGCATACCGGAGTTTGTGCTCAGGGCTCAGGACAAGCAGCAAGGGCGCCGAGACGATGCCGTAGCGCTCTTGGAGTTCCTGGGGCGACAGCGTGATGACGTGGAAGCCCGCCGCCTTTGCTCGACGCACGCTTGAAGCGTCATCTCCAACGAGCAGCAGCACGTCATCCAAACCGTGGGGCCGCGCGGACTCGAAGAGGTGGTCCAGCACTCGCGCAGAGCATCGACACCCGGAGTAGAGCACATGGACCGCGGTCCACGACTCCCCCGCAGCATCGGGCACCAACGCGACAAGAGCCGCCTCGAGCTTGGGATCGGAGCGCTCCGGCGAGGGCAAGGTGTACCAATGGCTCGCCATGAGGGTGGACTGAACGACGATAGACATGCCCGCCCACAGAACAAGACAAGCCCCGACCGCCCACCGTGGAAGGCGCGCGATCATTTCGAAGCCTCCCGGGCGTCCGCGGTCGTCACGAGCAAACACTCCGTCCCAATCCACCCGACGGCCGCCCCCAACACCACGGTACCCAAGACCCCCACACTGGGCTCAAGACCCGACTCCGCCCGTGCGGCCCAGACCATACTGGCGCACAGGAGCGCCGTGAGGGCGTCAAACGCCCCCCACGCTGTACACAGTGGGCTGACGCGGGAGGGGGTGGCTGGAGAGGACATAACATCTTGGAGATGACAATCTCGACGCAACGGCAAACCTCCTGGCAAGCGTCGGCCGTCGCGCCACGTCCGGAGAATCGTCAGCGTCGTGGAATCCTTGAAGACCAACTCGGGCCATGGGGTCCCAGGCTTCCTCCAAGCGGCCCGTTCGAGAGCGTCCCAAACCGGGATGAGCGCGGCTGGACTCAAGGTCTCGCCGATGCGGTCGAGGGTTTGCAGATGCGGTACCCAGCGTCCCTGAACGACCGGACACCCCAGAAAAGAGATCGACGATGAGCGTCCGGATTCTTGTCGTGGATGACTCTCTCATGGTCAGGGCGCAGGCGAAGCGGGCGCTTGAGGAGGCCGGCTTCGAAGTGGTCGAGGCGGCAAACGGACTTGAGGCCCTCCAGCGTCTCACCGACGACATCGCGTGCGTACTGTGTGACGTCAACATGCCGACCATGAATGGCGTTGAGTTCCTCGAGGCTGCGTCGGCCTCTGGCCAACCCCTGCCCCCGATCCTGATGGTGACCACGGAGTCGGAGGCCAACCTGATCCGACGTGCTCGCGCGCTCGGGGCGGTGGGATGGATGCTGAAGCCTTACAAGCCCGAATCCCTCGTCGCGACGGTCAGAAAGCTGTCCGAGCGTGGACGGACGGTGCCCCGGTGCGCGTCATAGTTGCAATGCCGCCGGGGGCGGTGGGAGAGCGGTATGAATCCACCCTGCGTTCTCGTGGATACGACGTCGTCCGCACGGTGGATCCACTCTCGCCGGATATGGTTTCGGGCCTCGGGGGAGATATCTTCATCTGCGGAGACCGGAAGACACTGCGGGCAATTCAGCGCGCATCGCTCACGAACACCCCGCACCTCATCGCGGCACTTCCCAGGCTCGATGAGAAGTCGGTGATCTCCGCACTCGCGGCGGGGGCCGTGGACCTGATGGCCAGGTCGGCGTGCGCCTCCGAACTCGTCGCGCGCATCGACCTCCCGGGACGCTTTGAGACCGACAACACCACCGCTCCTCACGGTCGGCTCCGGGCGGTCAGCGTTTGGGACAAGGTGCCGGCCTTGATGTCCAAAAGCGTCACCTCGACCCTGGACTGGACGCCGGTATCGTTGCCGTACACGGGTGAGGCGCCGGATGTCTTGGCTGCAATTCGGGCTACGTGCCGCGAGGATGCTTCGACCGTGGAGATCCTCGTAGGATGCTCGGCCTCCAGCGGCCGCGCTTTGGTGCGCGCTCAACTCGGAGACGATGGTCCGCAGAGCGCGCTGCCCGATTGCCTGCGCGAGATGGCGAACGTGCTCGCCGGGGTCTTCAAGCAAGCGGTCATGCACGAAGGTATTGGGGTGACCTTGGGCCTCCCGCAAGACTGCAACCCAAGGAGGTTCTCCCGGACCCACACCGCGTGGGTCCTTCAGGGGAGCGGTCTCTCTCTCGTTCTAGGGCTGATTCCGGGTCGGGGAGGTCACCAGATGGTGCAGGTGCGGGAGCTCGCGCCCGGCATGGTGCTTCGCCGTGACGTTCTCCTGCACGGAGGGGTCCCGTTCGTCCGCGCGGGGACAGCACTAACAGAGCGAGCGATCGAGAGGCTGGTCGAGGTCCTCGGCACGACATCGCTGGTCTCGGTCGCGGAGCCAAAGCTCCAGTTCGCGGAGAGCGACGCACTCACAGACGACGGCGTGGTTCTGTTCGAGGCGAGCTAGCGCTAGAGCGGCGACCCGTTTGAATCCGGAGTCCGTGCCCAACGGTCTCACGCGTCTGGGGCCGAGGCGTCGCGGCATGACGCGCGGCGACGCGGATGTGCAAGGAGCGGCTGGAAACGAGCGTTCAATACGCGCGAGCACCCGGACAACGACGCGCGTCCCTTCGTTCGGCGTCGATGACACTTCGACGCTCCCGCGATGGTCCTGGACCGCCGCCGGACCGCCGCCATTGCGACGCCGCGACCAGAGGTCGCAGAGGTCCGATTCGCACAAGACATTCCGTCGCGAAGGGTGGGATGCGCCGGAGCGTCTTGGCTTCACCCGCGCATGTCAGCGGGATCGATACCGAGCTTCTTGAGCCGACTCTGCAAGGTCGTCGGCTTCATGCCCACGAGGGCGGCGGCACCGTCGTCGCCGTAGATCTTGCCCGACGTCCGCGCGAGCGCGCGCTCGAAATATGCGCGCTGCATGTCGTCGAACGCCACGAACGTGGCCTCGGCGACGTTCGGAGCGGGCGGTCGCGAGACCCGGTCCGGATTGAGCATGATGTGCTGAAGCCGAAGTTCGCCCGAGGGTTGAAGAATCACCGCACGTTCGAGCACGTTCACCAACTCGCGAACGTTGCCGGGCCACGGGTGTCGCGCCAACGCCTCCAGCACGCGAGAGCCGAGCGTCCAAGGACCTCGGCCCGTCCGCTGTGCCAACGATGCCAACACACCGCCCGCGATGCTAGCGAGGTCCGCGAGACGCTCCCGCAGCGGCGGGAGTTCGAGCGGAAACCCCGCAAGTCGGTAGTAGAGGTCTTCTCGAAAGCGTCCCGCGCGAACCGCTTCGCGCAGGTCGACATGGCTCGCGGCCAGGACCCGAACGTCGACCCGGACCGGTCGATCCGCACCGACCGGCTCGAACGTCCCCTCCTGAAGCACGCGCAGCAGCTTGGCCTGCGTCGCCAGGGACATGTCGCCGATCTCGTCCAGCAACAGCGTACCGCCGTTGGCGGTGAGGAAGCGACCACGGCGCTCCGAGGCCGCGCCCGAGAAGGCACCTTTGACGTGCCCGAACAACTCGGACTCCACCAAGTTCTCCGGGAGTGCGGCGCAGTTGAGCGTGATGAAGGGTTGGTCCGCCCGAGGACTCCACGCATGAATCGCCTGCGCGAGCACCTCTTTGCCTGTCCCCGTCTCTCCTGAGATCAACACCGGCAAGTCGGCCGCCGACACCTGCTTGGCGAGACGGACGACGTGCTGCATCGGCTCGGACAAGCTCGCCTCGAGCGCCCCGATCGCCCATCGACCGCCGCCGGTGCGTTGCAGCAGCAGCCGCTTCTCGTCGGTGAGCTGCCGCCGATATCGCTGCAGGAGCTCAGCCTGCTCGGCGAACAGCATCGCGATCGAGACGATCTGCCCGTAGACGCCGGCCAACTGAACGACCTGCGGGGAGTAGGTCTGACACTGCGTTCGGTCGAGCGTGATGATCCCGAGGTTGCGCTCGGAAGCAAACAGCGGAACGACCATGCAGGAGTGACCCGCGGGGAGATCGAGCACGCCATCGTAGGGGTCGCCCTCGTCGCTGTTGTGTTGCTCCTGCGTCTGCGCAACCGGGCTCCGGCGCTCCAGCGCGTGGGCGATACTTGGAAATCGATCGAGACGCAGCGTATGGCCCGTGACGCGCTCGTCGGCCAGGGGACCCGACGCCAGCCGGAGCCGAAGCTCATTGCGGTCCAGCTCGTACACCGCGGCAAGGTCGTAGGGAACAACATCTCGAAGCGACGCGAGAGCGCCGCGCAAGACGTCGGACAACGCCTGGGGGCGACTGGCCATTTCCGCCAGACGCCGCAGATCAGAGGCGTGGTCGATCGGGTCGGCCCCGCTCGCGGGCACGGTCAAGCCTCGAGCACCTTCGCCAGTTCGTCCGCACCACCGATGTGCTTTCCGTCGATGAACACCTGCGGCGTGGTCGGGATCGGGGAGACGGCGCGCAACATTCGGGGGCTCGCGGCGATCTCGGCGTACGGCATCCCTTTCTCGCGCAGCATCGACTTCGCACGCGCGCAGTGCCCACAACCGGGCTTGGTCAGCAGCAGGACGTCCGACTCTGCGGCGTGGTCCGGATCGAGGTAGCGCAGCATCGTATCCGCATCGGACACCTCGAACGGGTCGCCGGGTTTGTCGGGCTCGATGAACATCTTTTCGATGACACCATCGCGGACAAGCATGGAGTAGCGCCACGACCGGGCACCAAACCCGAGATCTTGTTTGTCGACGAGCAGGCCCAGCCCTTTTGCGAACTCACCGTTGCCGTCGGGCACAAAGGTGACGCCCGGCGCGTTCTGGTCCTGCCTCCACGCGTCCATCACAAAGCCGTCGTTCACGGACATGCACAGGATGTCGTCGACCCCCTTGGCCGCGAGCGCGTCACGGAGCTCGCCATAGCGGGGTACGTGCGCGGTGGAACACGTGGGGGTGAACGCCCCGGGCAGCGCGAACACGACGACCGTCTTGCCCGCGAACATATCCGCCGTCGAGCGGTCGACCCATCGGCCGTCCTCGATGAAGCGAAAGTTGACCTCAGGTACCCGTTGTCCTTCTTTGTTTTCAAACATGTTTGGCTCTTTCGTCGCTCCACAGGAGCAAGGACCGCCCCAAGCCTGGACATCATAATTTCAACCGGTTAGACGATGGAGCGACGATATAACGTTTGCCTTCTCACCGAAACCTCGTCGCGGCGACGATATATCGTGTTCAACGAGCTCGGGCCAACGCCAACGCCAACGCCAACGCCAACGCCAACGCCAACGCCAACGCCGAATACTGCGTGTCTCGCCTTCCTGGACCGGCCTACCAGTTGTCCGAGGGCACCGGCACGCGTTTCCATGGGGCGGCGGAGTCTCCCGCAGACGGCTTCTTCTTCAGCGGCACCTTCGGCGGCGGTGGAGGCGGCCGAGATTGCGAGGTCGCGGGCTGGGCCGGCTGTGAGGCGGGCTTGGACGATCGCCCCGAGCTCGCACGACGCCGACGCTGCTTGCGAACAACTCTTGGCGCCGCAGGCTCGGCAGGGACCGCGTCCGAGTCGTCTGCCACCGCGACCGCGGGGACGACGACCGCGCCGGGTTCGGGTCGGCGCAGCATCGGTGGTGTGAACCACGCGGGCTCACCAACCTGCGGATCGCTGGCCACGGGCGCGGCTTGAAAGTCGTGATCCCAGGTGACGCCGGGCCCGGCCGGGGACCCCGCGGTATCCGGAGCGACCGCGGCCGCGCTGACCTGGACCTCAGACGAACTTGTGTCCTTTGGGGACATAAATCCGCTGGCCCACAGTCCGCCGACCACCACGGCGGCCACAAGGGGGACCGCGAGCAAGAGCGCAAGGAAACGGCCGCGCCCAGACTTGGGAGCCTTGGCGGGCGGAGGCGTTGTCGCATGCAGCGGAAGCATCGCCGGTCCGCCCATCGACAGCGCCGGCGCGAACCCTCGCTCGTCGCGCGGGAGATCCGAGGCAAACCCTTCCGCGAGCGTGGACCGCGGCGGGTTTGGACGATGGGGCACCGGGGCAACGGACGTGAGACCTTCGGGGACCGCTTCCGGCGAAGGCAGCACGGGGATCGACACGCCCTCAGGGAGGGGCGACGGCTCCGGGTCCGGGACCAGCCGCAATGGCCGCCGACTCCTCCCCGCGACCCTGTCGTCGACGTCGAGTTCGAGCACCTCTGACATCGCGGCCTCAAGGACGTCTCGGGGGTCCTCGACTTGAAGGCTCGTGCGGGGGACAGGCAGCGCCGGTGGGCGTGACTCGAAACGCGGTGCGGAGGACGGCGGGGCCAGAGGTGCCCGGGTCACCTGCGTGTGCTCGCCCCTGGATGCCGTCACCGGGGCTGCGGGGGTTTGTCTGCTGATGAAGCCCGCGACGATGGCGGGGTCGCCCCCGAGCGCATGCAGGTCACGCTCGAGCGCGTCCATGTCCTGCGGCCGCAGGTCGGGGCGCTTGGCAAGACAACGCCGAATGATGCGGTCCGCCTCCGCGGGAAGGTCAGGGTTGCGGGTTCGCGGTGCGGGCAGCGGGTTGGAGATGGCCTTGGCCAGCACGTCCAGAGGGCTGTGTCCCTTGAACGGCACGGTGCCAGTGACCATTTTGTACATGAGGACCCCCACCGCGTAGACCTCGCTGCGAAAGTCCGCCTGCTTGCCGCGCGCCACTTCGGGCGCCAGGTAGGCGGCGGTCCCCACGACCTCTTCGGCGCCCGTGAGCGTGGGAGAGCCCCCGTTGGCGTACGACTTGGCCAGGCCAAAGTCGAGCACCTTGATGAAGTCGCCGTGGATGCCTGGAGCCTGCTCGACGAGAAAGACGTTGCTGGGCTTGATGTCGCGATGGACCACGTCGCGGGCGTGCGCAGCCTTCAGCGCGGCGACGACCTGCATGGCGATGGCGCGGGCCCGAGGCCACGGCAGCCTCCGCTCCTGACGAAGCAGCGCACGCAGGTCCATGCCTTCGAGCTGCTCCATCACCAGGTAGACGAACCCGTGCTCCATCACGCCGACGTCGATGATCTCGATGACGTTCGGGTGCTTGACCAGCGCGGTGGTCTGCGCCTCTCGAACCAGGCGCCGGACGTGCATGTCCCGGTTGTTGACGCCCGGCTTGACGACCTTGATCGCCACTGGTCGTCTCAGCGCCAGTTGCTGCCCGCGATAGACCGACCCCATCCCACCGGTCGAGAGCGGCTCCCCGATCTCGTAGCGCTCGTCGAGCAGGAGTCCGCGAAGGTCTTCGAGATCGGAGCTGGGATTCGCGGCGCTCGGCATGAGGTCTTTCATATGTGCACCAAAGCGATCCGATGATTTGCCCCGACCTCCAACGTAGTGGGACTCACGTGAACGGCGGTGGTTCGCCGCGGGTTCTTCGAGTGTAGTCCGCCACCCACCCCAAACGCGAACATGAAAAATCCCCGGACGGTCCACAAGGGACCGAGCCGGGGATCTGCGTGGAGGGTGGCCAAGCGTGGCACCCGCCGAGCGCTACTCCTCGGCGCTGGCTTTCTTCTGCAGCCAGCTTCCGACTTTGCCGTAGTGGACGCCGTAGGCGAACCCGAAGACGATCCCGAACAGCGCAATCCATGGGGCGATGGTCGCGTTGGTCGCCACGTGCACGAGGCGGTGGCTCAGGTCGACGTGCAGGACGGTGCCGCTTTGCGACCCGGCGACCCAGAACCCGACACCGACCAGAATCATCGCGAACGAGTAGACGTTGGTGTGGGTGAGCTTGCCCCACAGCTTGCCGCGATCGTCCTGGCGGAAGAACTCAAGGCTGAGCCGCACCAGCGAGTGCAGCACGAAGTACAGGCCTGCCAGCGCGCCGTCGAACGGCAGCACGGGAAGGATCGCGTAGAACACCGCGAACATCCCGAGGTAGCTGACCAAGGCGTACAGCTGCGCCGGGTGAATCTTGACGTTGGTCAGGTGCGGAGCTGCGCGCAGGACCTTGGACTCGGGGTTGGTGTACCGAACGCCAAAGCGGCTCTGGGTGGGGCGCCCCCAACAACAGCCGTAGACGTAGCACCCGAGGCGCGCGATGGCTTCACCCAGCGGCAGGCACAACGCCGGACCGTCGAGCAAACGAAGCAGCGGCACGCCCGTGATCTGGCTGATGATCATGAAGCCGACCAGGCCGCCCGCGATTCCCCCATGCAACATGTAGCCGGGCTTGATGATCGTCTGCAGCGGGTTGCGGAACAGCTCTCGCCACTCGAGCATGATGCTGAACGAACGCAGCCCGATGAGGATCATCGGCACCAGGATGAACAGGTAGAGCTTCGCCATGTAGACGACGTCCATCCCGATCATCGCCGTGTACCAAAGCGATACGGCGCAACCGGCTGCGAACGCCGACCCAGCCAAGAAGGCGTAGGTGGTGAACAGCCAGTTGCCGACCCGGAAGAGGACCGTGCGGTTGTGGAAGTCGAGAATCCAGCGGCGGAAGAACCCGCGAGGTTCGGCAACCACGGAAGGAGATGTCGATTCGGACGCCATCGCGCGGGCATCTAACGGCACCGAGGCCCCTTTGCGCAAGGGGGCGGCGAGATTGGCCTGGTGCAAGGCGCGCCATCGCACATTCGGTGAGCCGGCAAACCCTTGAAAACCCGGCGGAATGGGCGCTTTTGCGCGACCTGGGGAGGCGGTGCTACCGTAGGGGCTTGGGCGCAGGCCACCAGTGTTCGCAGCACGCGGACGCATCGGACGAGGAGCTCTCCACGGGCTTCCTGCCGATCTCCCTCGCCCTGTCGCTCTTGCTCAGCGGCCTGTTCGTCTTCGGCATCGTGCCGATGAGCTGCGACGCTTCGGCAGCCGCGACGCCCGGCCAGCGTCGCTGACCACTGACCACTGACCACGAACGCTCAGTCCGGGCTGTCGTTGTCGGCCAGGAGCGCGGGCACGTGCACGGCGATCGTGGACTCGGCAAGCGCGCTGCCATAGACCGCCGCGTAGAACAGGATGCCTTGCATCGCTCGGTCCTGGTTCCGATTGCCGAGCGCAAAGTCCCCATTGCCCGAGAAGCTCGCCCCCTCGTCCTGGTCCACCGCCATGCTCGCCGTCGGTGGAAGCTCTTGTCCATCGACCAACAACCGGAAGCGCAAGGCTCCGCTGACGGCCGACGTGTCGGCGATGGCATGCAGCACGTGCGCTTCACCGTCGCTAAACCCGGAGTAGTCCCACTCTCGAACGATGCGGTCGTTCCACGCGAACTGGAGCTGATTGGCGTTTTGGGAGCTGAGCGCGGCAACCCCGTGCCCAGTGCCTCCGAAATGGACGATCCGCGAGCCGCTGCTGACGGACGCATCGAGTCGCACGACCACCTCCAGGGTCAGCGCCGTCATCCCATCGATGCCTTCGAACTTTGATCCGGAGATCGGGATGCGAGCTCCATCGTCGGCTCCCGCAAGCTCGAATGCCAACCCGCGGTTCCCATACGTGGAAACATACCGCAAGGAGCGGTCTTCGTAGGAGAGGGAGAGATGTGCTGGGTCCTCCGACGCCGAGTCCAGCGCCAACATCGGCGCGGTCCCGCGGCCGGCTTCGTCCAGAAAGTAGCGCGCAACCAACCCTTCGTCGGACAGCATCACCGGGCCCTCGCCTGAGGTCTCCGACGTCGCCGAGGACGTGGTGTCACCAGCGGTCGCGGTTGCCCAACTCGTGGATCCGACACCGCCCGAGGTCGTGGCCGTGGCGCCGGTTGTCGTGGTTGTGCCCGGTTCCGGCCCGGCTCCGGTGCTGGAGTCGGCCATGCCCGAGCCCGAGCCCGAGCTGGTCACGGGCCCGAGCATGCCGTCGGCGCCGCCGCCCGCCGCACCGGAGTCGAACGTGCAGCCGAGCAGGAGACAAGCCGACAGCACACCCTGACGCATCAACCACCATCGTACCTGGTACCCTGCGCGCATGCGAGTTCCCTCCGTGCTCGCGACGCTGTGCCTCGCGACCCTCGCCTGCCGGACGACGCCCGACGGTGTCGGAACAGAAGCCTCGGGCGCATCCACCCAGTCCGCCCCTCGCTCCCAAAGCCTCGATGCCGCACTGCAGAGCATCACCGCGGACGGACTTCGTACGCACGTGACCTGGCTGGCCTCGGACGCGATGCGAGGACGCGCGACGCCGTCGGCCGAGCTCGACGAGGCGGCCCAGTACCTCGCGGTCACAATGGCCGACGCGGGCCTCAGCCCTGGACCATCTGGCTTGCGGAGGCTTGCGGTCGGCTGCGGTCCGGGAGGGGAGAGCGCCTTCAACGTCCTCGGCATCCTTCCCGGAACCACCGACGAGGTCGTGATGGTGACCGCGCACTACGACCACATCGGCGAAACGACCGACGGCGATGACCGGGTCTTCAACGGTGCCAACGACAATGCGTCCGGGGTGGCCGCGATGCTCTCACTCGCACATGCGCTGGCCCGAGTCCCCACCCCGCCGCTTCGCACGATCGCATTCGTAGCGTTCTGCGGCGAGGAGCACCACTTCCGCGGGTCCGAGGCTTTTGCCGCCGCGCCAGCGTTCGCGCTTGATCGTGTCGCGGCGGTCTTCAACCTTGAGATGCTCGGCCACCCCGACCCCCTCGAAGCTCGCCGAGCGTGGGTGACCGGGCACGCCTACTCGTCGCTGCACCAGTGGTTGGACCGCGGCGGGTCGCAGGAAGGGGTCACGTTTGTCCCGGGCAAGAGCATCGGCCCCGTCGAAGGCGATGCGTTCGAGCGCTCGGACAACCTGCCGTTCGCCCTGCGCGGCGTCGTCGCCCACACGATCGCAGCCGGTCCCCTCGACGAGCACTATCACGCGGTCAGCGACGAGGCCTCGCGCGTCGACTTCGAGGCGATGGTCCCGCTCGTGCGGTCAATCGCACGAGCCGTCGATGCGCTCGCACGTTCGCCAGAGCGTCCAGCATGGAGTGCCCAAGCCCCCCGACGGTTTACTCGTCAAGCATCGAAAACGTCTCACCTGTAGCGTCGGCGGACATCGTCCAAAGGCGCTGCGCGGCGACCTCTTCGTGAGAGGCCCGACTCGACTCGACCCGCACCGGGTAGCCGTGAATCTGGCCCAGGCCCTGCGGTCCGAAGAGCTCGCCACCACCGACCGGCTCCCCCACGGCTGCGAAGACGCTGGGCATGGCCCCCATGCGAGCCGACTGTGCGACGAGGCGATTGGTGAACGCGTAGAAACGCTCGGCGAGCTTGGATCCCGACAGACGCGGACCGACGCCTTGAAGATTCGTCGAGGAGTAGCCCGGGTGCGCCGCCACCGACCGCACGTCGGCGTCGGCATTGCGCAAGCGCCGGTCGAGCTCGTAGCAGAACAGGAGGTTGGCCAGCTTGCTCTGAGAGTAGGCCCGCCACTTGTCGTAGTTGCGCTTGCCGTGCAGGTCCTCAAACCGCATCGAACCAACTTTATGCATCAGCGAGCTGACACTCACGACGCGGGCTGCTGGCGTCGTGAGCAGGAGGGGTAGCAGCGCTCCGGTCAGCGCGAAGTGACCGAAGTGGTTGGTGCCGATCTGCATCTCGAACCCGTCGGCGGTTTCGGTGCGCGGTAATGCCATGACCCCGGCGTTGTTGATCAACACGTCGAGCTTGGCGTGGGCGTCCTGAAACGACGCCGCAAAAGCACGCACCGAAGCGAGGTCGGCGAGGTCCAGCGGCATGAACTCGACCGAGGCCTCCGGGTGCTCCGAACGGACCTCCTTCATCGCCGCGTCCGCCTTCGCTTCGGTCCGGCACGCCATGACGACGTGCGCTCCGCGTCCGGCCAACAAGCATGTCGTCTCGAGACCCAACCCGCTGTTGGCTCCGGTGACAACGATCGTCTTGCCGGCAAGGTCGGGAATGTTTGCCTCGGTCCAGGACATCGCGGCGCGAGTGTAACGACCCCGGTCGGGAGCGTCACGGCTGCAGTTTGCGGGCACCGCTTCGCTCCCGCGAGGGTTCGCGAGGGCCCGCGAGGGTCCGCAGAACGGCGTTTCGGGGCAGGGTCGGTGGACTGTTACAGCACGATGACAAACGCCTCGGCACCCAACGCCGCGTGGGCCTTTGAGTTCCGGACCACGACGTGGATCCTCTGCTGCCGAACCGGGCCCGCTGCGAGGCGGACCGCGATGGGGCTCATCACGTGTTCCTCGATCACGCGCTTGAGCGGGCGGGCCCCTCGGGTGGGGTGCCAGCCAAGCTCCGCAAGACGGGCGCGAGCCTCCGGGTCCACGCACAGCGTCAGCGTACGGTCACGCAGTCCCTGGCGCTGGCTGGTCTTGCGTAGCTCGAGGTCGACGACGCGCAGGATGTCGGCGCGCGAGAGACGACCAAAGGGGACAACGTTGTCGATGCGGTTGAAGAACTCCGGCCGAAAGTGAGCACGAACGGCGCCAAGCAGCGCGTCGTGCGAGGGGTCCGGTTCACCAAAGCCCGCGCTCGCCGACTTCTGCACGCCGAGGTTGCTGGTCATGACGACCAGTGTCATGCGGAAGTCGACGAGACGACCTTCACTGTCGGTCATGCGCCCTTCGCCCAGCATCGCCAGCAGAAGGTCGAACACCTCGGGGTGAGCCTTCTCGACCTCGTCGAGCAACACCAGAGATAGCGGCTGTCGCCGGACCTGTTCGACCAGACTCTGTACGCCGTGCCCGACCGAGAGCAGCCGCTGCCCCGAACCGGGCAACATGTACTCACTCATGTCGAGCCGGATCATTCGCTCGCTGTCGGAGAACATCACGCGCGCGAGCTGCTTGGCGAGTTCGGTCTTGCCCACTCCGGTCGGTCCGACCAGGAACAGGCTTCCGATCGGGCGGTCTGGGTCGCATAGACCCGCCTTGAACCGGGTCAACACGCCCGCGGCCGTGTGGCACGCGTCGTCCTGCCCCACCACCCCCTCGCGAAGCCGCGACACCAGATGCTGCCGCCCTGCGACCTCTCGGTCAGAGATCAGCGCAAGGGGGAGCCCGGTCGAGCGCGCAAACGCCTCGGTGACCGCCGCCGCGTCCAGTTCATGAGGCCCCGGACTGGGTAGGGTTTGGCCAAGCCAGTCGAGGAACCGAAAACCCTTGCCCGGAAAGCCGCGGTCGCGGGCAAAGAACTCCAGCAGCTGAACCATCGTGCGCAGCGCCTGGTGGGAGAAGCTCCGGTCCGCATCCAGTCGGGCCTGATACTCGGCGAGGCGATGCGGCATGACCGAGTTCGTGGTCGGCTCGACGCGGACCACGAGGAACTGCGAGAGGAAGGCGGGGTGTTGGGCGCTGAGGCGTTCGAACTCCTCTGTGTTGCATTCCGCCAACACAACGAGCTCGCCCACGCGCATCGCCGGCGACAACATGTCCGCGATGGAGGTGCTCGTCTGCGTGGCGCAGATCGGGGCCAGCCGATCGACGTAGAGGATATCCCGCGAGGCTGAGAGTTCCTCGATGAGGTCCAGGCAACGCTGCTCCCACTCGCCGAGGTACTTCATGCCCGCGACGATGCGGTCCGCGCTGCTCGACCAAACTCGCGGTGCAGCGGCTCCCCGGCGCCCCAACTGGCGCGCCAGTGCGCGAACCCAGGTGGACTTCCCCGCTCCGGGCGGCCCCACCAGCAGGACACTGCGCGGGTGCTCGCCACCCAGGAGGTCCACGTGGCGTGGCTCGACGAGGTCACCGATGACCGGCCGTCGCCTGCTTTTGCGCTCGGCCGCGGTGAGGTCTTGCGCCACCGCGTCGAGGGTTGTGCGGTCCTCGGAACGCTCGGACCCGCGCTCGCCCCTCGCTCGACTCGAATAAGGCGGGGTCCACGAGACGATGCGCTCATCTTCGAGCCGTCGGAAGTCAAACAAGGAGCGCGCTTCTTCGCCGAGCATCGCTTGGCCGATCGCTTGGCGAATGACCATTGGGGCCATCTCGACGTCCTCGAGCACGAACCACCACCCGAAGCGAGGCAGCATCACGAGGACGCCGCCTTTGGCCTGCTGTGTCCAGGCATAGGTCACCTGCAGCGGAATCGTCTGCTTGCCGATGACCGTGCGTTTCTGGACGACCCGCTGCGGGTTGACCTGAACCTTCACCCGGCGAACCCGAAGTGTCTCCTCCCACAGGAACTCATCCACCGACCCCACCGCTTCTTCGAGCGCCAGCGTGAGCTGCGAGAGCACAACATCGTCGGTCGGACCGTGTCCAGCCAGAGGCGTGGACAGCGTGCCGCTACGCGACAGCAGTCGTCCGGTGCGGTTCCCGTCGTGATGCGTGACGAAGTGAACGCGGTACGTCGGCCGGGTCATGAGTGTCGCTCCTCGGCGTTGATCGACGCGCCCATCCGCAGCAACCAGACCGTATCCAACGCTTCCTGAAGGCTCGCGCTTCGGCCCCGGTACGCGTACATCAGCGGATAGTCTTCAACGTCGATCCACGCGAGGGCACCGGGCGTGGGCGGGTCGAAGGTGTAGCGCCGGATGATCGGCAGCAGCGCATCGGGATTGGAGGGGGTTTTCTGCCCGGTCTCGAGAGCCCGGGAAAACTCGCCGCGCTCGGCATCGAGTCGGTCGAGATGCTCGCTGAGCTCGGCCCCGTATCCGGGCAGCGCCCGAACCCGGACGACCTCGGTGCCACCGCTGATGGACTCGCGAACGTGCGACCCGCTTTCGGGTCCGTAGAATGCTTGCGCTCCCGGGCCCACGATCCGAAGCAGCGCCCGGCGAGCTCCAGCGACGGCGGCATCTCGGTGGGTGTAGCGGCGCCCGGTCTCGTCGACGATCATGCTCGCTTCGACATCGCCGCGACCGCTTCGATAGGCCGCGAGCAGCCAGTCGAACAGACCCTGGGCCGACGCCCCGAACCGAGCCCCCCGCGCAGACCCGCTGACCAGGGTGAGCTCCAGCAAGACCACATGCGCCGCAGGGTCCGCGCCGCATGCGACCGCGCGTTCGAGGAACCGCATCGTTCCCAGGCTGCGCAAGAAGTCCTGACGGCCCTGAAGGGGAAGCGTGGGGCTGCTGTGACGGCCCAGCACCCGCAGCTGCACCTCGACCCCGCTCCACGCCTCTCGCCGGGCCTGGGTCGCGAAGGACTCTTGCTCGACAATCTCCCCTTCGTAGTCGGCGCGCGCGTGCAACGAACGCGACTCGGCGAGGATCGGATCGTATTCGAGCTGCAGCCGCAGATCATCGGCCAGGGTCCGCACCTCGGTCCGCAACGCCTCGAGGTCGGAGGCATCGGAGAGACCCGTGGCGCCGTGACGAAGGACCTCGTCGCTGAGCGTTTGGCTGAGGCGGACCAGCGCCTCGGAGGACATCAGCGCCTCCGCGCGATCCAGCGCCGCGGGAACCTCCGCCCTGAGCTGCTTGCCCGACCACAGCAGCGCCTCTTCCAACGCGCTGCTCGATCCGAATGCCTCTGCTTCGCTCAGCCCCTCCGTGTGCAAGTGCAGCGCGCCCCCGCGCTCGAACAGCCACAACATCCGCATGGCGTCGGCCTTCGCCGCCGCCAGTGAATCCGCCAGCAGACTCCCGACCTGCGACTCCAGGTAGCGTTTGAGCGAGCGAGCTCCATCCCGGGCAGCAAAGCCCTCGCGAACAACGCGAGCGACGACGCTGGGCGTGTAGCGGACGAACACATTACGCTCGAGCAGACCACGGCGCGAGAGCAACTTATCGAGTTCGCGGCGTGCGATACTCGAAGCCGCTTCGCGCGAGAGCGGCGCGTACTCGACCACGTGGTCGATCCGGTTGAACAGCTCGGGCGGAAAGAACGCCCGGACCGCGGCCGCCACATCCCCGACGTCGACCGCGTCCCCCCCGAACCCGACCGAGGCCGTTTTCTTCGCGCCGAGGTTTGAGGTCATGATCACGACGGTGTGCGTGAAGTCGACGCGTTGCCCGGAAGCGTCGGTGAGACGACCGTCGTCGAAGAGCTGGAGCATGAGGTTGAGCACCGAGGGGTCCGCCTTCTCGATCTCGTCGAGCAGGACCACGGAGAACGGCTGAGCGCGGACCTTCGCGGTCAGCGTCCCCTCGGGGTTGAACCGGTCTCCGATCAGTCGCGACGGCGCATCCGGTGTCCCGTACTCACTCATGTCGAACCGCAGCAGGCGTGCCGTTGTCCCGTAGAGGTAGTCCGCAAGACACTTCGCCATCTCGGTCTTGCCGGTCCCTGTCGGCCCGGTGAACAAGAACACGCCAAAGGGTCGGGTGGGGTCGCACAGACCGGCCTTGATGCGCAGCACCACATCGCGCATCGCCACCACAGCGGCCTCCTGCCCCATGATCTGCGCGCGGAGCTGCTCCTCCACCGACGCAGGATCGAGCGGCCTCTTGGCGTCGAGCAACACGCCCGGCATACCGGTTCGAGCGGCGAGGTGCGCAATAATCTCGGCTGAGCCGATGTCCGGCGGGCGGGTCACCTCTCCGACGTGCTCATCGAGCAGCGAGCGCGGAGGCGCAGGTGGGCTTGCGGCGCGCTTGGGAACGGGGCCCCAGTGTCCGGTGGCCATGCGAGCTTCGACCGCATTCTTCGCCTCCAGCAGGCCGCAGTTGACCTTGGAACGATACGCCTTGATGGCCTGGATCTTCTTGCCCTGCTTGAGCGCCTCATCGGCCATCCGGAAGCTGACCGGCGACGCAGCGTCATCGGTGGCGAGCTGGCGAAGCAGGTCCAACGCCTTGCCCGGTTGCGCTCCCGCCCCGCCCAAGCTTCCGCCCAGATCGTGCAACATGCGGAAGACCAAGGGGTCGAAGGCCACGCCGCGCTCGCGCTCGTACCGTCGTGCCTCTTGGACCAGCATTCGCAGCGTCTCCTCGCGCGAGGTCGGCTCGACAAACACCGTTGTAAACGCCGCGGTAAACCCCGGCGCGTCGTCCTGCAGCTGGGCGAGCCCCTCCGGTGTGCACTCGGCAAAGGCCAGCAGCTCATTGCGCATCATGGGGCCGCGAAAGAACGTGGCGAGGGCGCGGTCACTGCCGCGCGTCTGCCCGATACGGCCCCATCCGGCGATGTCCTCGATCCACAGGACGCCGCGATGCTTGCGACAGGCCTCCACGATGTTGACGCAGCGCTCCTCCCACTGCCCGAGATAAGACATCCCGGCGATGATCCGCTGCCCTGCGACCCGCCAGACCTTGTGGATCTTGTCGAGGTTGCGGTGCGAGGGGTAGTCGTCGGCGCCCAGGAGATCGGCGACCAGCTGTTGCAACAGGCAGCTCTTGCCCGAACCCGAGGGGCCCACCAACAACACCGACTTCTTCTGTCGGCCACACGCGAGCTGGGCCAGCGTGTCGCGAAGCGGCGCCCGCGGGATCACAGGCACCGCTACGCGGTCCACCTCGTGCATCGTGACGCACGCGCCCAAGCGCGAGAGCAGCGCCTCGCCCGTCGGACCCGCGCCGCCGCCCAACAACGCCGGGGGCTTGTCCTTCTTCTGCTCGAGCTTCGCCTCCAGCGGCTTGTGCGAGACCGAGAACGCGACGAGCTCGAGCTTGTCCTTCTTTTGAATCTCGAACTGCCCCAGCTCGGACTCGGGGATGTCCGCCCAAGCCTGCTGAAAGAACGCCTTGGCCTCGTCGGCCAGCGCGCGGCCTTCCTCGTGCACGAACCACGCGTCCGGGCGCAGCGGGTGGTACGCGATGTTGATGGGACCGGCCACGGCGCTCCCCCGGGTTCTCGGCTCGACGACGATCGGAACCGTGCCGTAGAACCGCGAACGGGCGCTCGCATCCCGCATCGAGAGGTCGAGCTTGATCGAGTGCATTCGCCGGCCGCGAACGGTCTCCAGGGGTTCGAGGTCACACGGGAAGAGCTTTGCGACGCGCTTGCGCATCGCGTCCATCAGCCGCTGCCGCGCCTTGGCGGGACTGGCTCCGCTCACCGTCATGCAAAACGGGCCCACGCCCAGGGTCGTCCAACGAACGCTGCGCCCCTCCACGCGGGAGAACACCGAGATACGAACCTCCATCTCAGCTCGCCTCCTGCTCGAGCGCCGCGGTGGCGCGTGCTGCAAACTGCACCCGCTCCAAGGCTTCGGCGTAGTCGGTCAGCTCGGCGAATCCGAAGCTCGTACGCGGTTCGTCGTGGGTCACCGTCCACCCGCCCTCGTGCGCGGTCCAACGCCGAGCGGGTGTCTCCCGCCGAAGCTCGTTGGCCTTGCGCACCGAGGGAATCGCGTACGCGTCGTCTTTGGGCGGCGACTCGGGACACAACACGCCCAGCGGGATGTCGTACGCCTCGCCGAGCGCCGCGAGTTCGAGGACGTCGACGCGCTCGTCCTGCGCTCGCTCGAAGTGCCACAAGCCGGTCTCGAACCCAAGCAGCTGCCCGGCCAGCGCTCCACGGACACGAATCAACACCGCAGACCACTGCGCGCGCGCCTTGTCGGACTCGGTCGCGCGACACTCCCGCCACCATGCGAGCGAGCGAGGCGGGCCGTAGCGGGCATGCTCGGGCCATCCCGGCTCAGACTCCGGGTCCGAGACCCGGTGCACCGTGACGTCCCATCCACGCTCTCGCGCCGCCGCATCGATGATCGAGAGGAACTCGTGCACGGGAGCACCTCCGGGCGCACGCGCAAACAAAGCGATGCTGCGGCTGCCATGCCCGGCGAGCATTCGAACAAACGCACGCTCGAAGCGGGCAAAGGCCTCACACGCCTCGGTGACGAACAGGTCCGCGTCGGCCCCCTCCAGAAACGCAGCCATCGCGAGCTCCTCTGCATCCGCAATCGCCGCAGCGTGCTCGCTAGCCTCGGCCAACCCGCCCTGCAACAGACCGTGTTCCGCAGCGGCCTCGCTCGCGCTTGTGGCCCGGTCATCGGTCTTTGCACCGGCGAGGTCGGCGATGAGGTAGTCGAGACGTTCGCGAAGCCCCTGCACGCTCGGTCCGTACATGCAGCGGTCTGCCATCCGCCGCAGCTCCGCGATCGTCCCCAGCGAGTGCACGCCTTGCCGTCGCTGCAATCCAAGAGGACGCAGAACCGTAATGGTCAGGTCCTTCGCTTGCGTAACACTCTCCCGAGTGAAGCCTTCGTCGACCGCGACCGCTTCCTCACTGCGATGCCGCACGGTGATGGTGGCGCCATCCAGCACCGCAGCATTCGTCGCCATGGCCGCACAGACCGGCCCCACCAGGGCACACTCGAGATGTCGTCGCAGGGCACGCGCGCCGTAGGCCGCCGAGTATCCAGCCTCGGAGAGCCCCTCCAGTGCCTGCGCAGAGACCTGCAGCGTGGTGGCCCGTCCCAGCAACCCGTCGCGTTCGACGACCTTTCGCATCGCGACCTCCGCGACCTCGAACACCTCGCTTCGCTGCAACGCCGAGAACGGAATCACGCGATCGATTCGGCCCACAAACTCCGGCCGAAAGTGCTTGTCGACCTGCTCGAGGTAGTAGGTCGCGATGGCGTCGGGTGCGTCCGCCGCGGTGTCCCCAAACCCCGCGTCGGGCCGACGATAGGCCGCCCCCAGGTTGCTGGTCATGATGATGATCGCGTTGTTGAACCAGGTTGTGCGGCCGCGAGCGTCCGAGAGCCGGCCTTCGCCGCAGACCTGCAGCAACAGGTCGAAGACGGCACTGTCCGCCTTCTCGATCTCGTCGAGCAGGATCACGCAAAACGGCTGCTGACGAACGCGCCGAGTGAGCTCGCCCTCCTCGCGCAGCGTCCCGCGAATGAGACGGTCGGCAGCCAGCGGGTCCATGTACTCCGACATGTCGAAGCGGACCATTCGATCGCCGCTTCCAAACAGGAACTGCGCCAGGGTCTTGGCGACCTCGGTTTTGCCAACCCCGGTGGGCCCGATGAACAAGAAGTTGGCCAGCGGCTTGCCGGGGGGCTGCAGGTTGGCCTTCACCATGCACACCGTCTGCGCCACGCGACGAACCGCTTCGCGCTGTCCGACCACGCGCCGCGCAAAGAAGCGCTCGACCTCCTGCAGCTTGACCGCGCGGTCCTCTTTGAGCAGGAAGAGTGGGATGCCGGACCGAGCCGAGAACGCGGCATACACCTCCGCCGGCCCGATGGGTTTCGGCGCGCCGGTCTGGGTCACCTCTGCCTCATGGACCGCACGAAGCTCGTCGTGCAGGCGAATGGCCTTGCCCGGAAACGCCTCGTACGCGAGGTAGCGGTCGCAAAGATCCAGCAGCGGAGCCAGGGCGGCTGGCGCAAGCGTAGGCCGATGCGGCTCGTGCGTGCGCGTGTGGGCTGCCCGAGCCTCGAGGACCGGCCTCGTCGCGTCCTTATCCAGCGGTTCGACGCTCACCCGCGAGAGCGCGGCGAAGAACCCGACGTGCAGCTTCTCGTGGTGCGAGACCTGCTCGGGCGTGAGCTCGCCGACCACCCGCACGCGGTCTTGCGTGATGTACGGGAGCATCCCCGACACCATGTCTCCCATCGCTCCGGGTCGACCCGAGAGCAGGTCGCCAAGGTCGTCGAAGTAGATGATCGCATCGAGTTCTTCGGCGGCCTTCATGACGTCCGCGACCCGCTGCTCAAGCTCGCCGAACCCGGATTGGCCCGCGACGAGTTGGGCTCCAGAGGTTGCCACCACCATGCGAGCGTGCAGAGGGTCGGGTCCGGTCCCGTGCACGGACCGCGAGACGAGCCCATGCATGAGCGCCGACTTGCCCGCCAGTGCGCGTCCCACCAGCAACACGCTGAGTCGCTCCGCGCCGCCGAGCAGACCCGTGAGCGCGTCGATCTCGGCTGTGCGTCCCAGAACCTCCGCCTGGCGTCCCTTGCGATGCAGCGCGCGCAGCGAGGTGCCGACCTCGGCCAGGAGTTTCTCTCCCGCCGAGTGCTCGCGGGCCTTCGCCCGCTTCCGCCGCGCCTGTGCACGCACGCCCGCGTCGGCGGCGTCCTCGCGAATCACGGACAGCTTGACCTGGAGCAACTTGTGCTTCGCCGCCGGTAGCCGAGCGAGCATCTCGGCCGCCGAGAGGTCTTGAACCTTCGCCGCCTTCTCCGCCGCCTCCGCGACGACCCGGTGCAAATCGTCGGGGTGCTCGAGGTACACGAACGTCTCAAGCGGCAGGATCTGGACCCAGAACGACCGCTCGTGCGGAACGAGTACACACGCCAGGGTCACCGGTTCGGTCACCGCGATCCGCCGCGGCAGGTCCGAGCGAGAGAGCACCACCGGCACCTCCAACATCGATGCCTCCCCGGGAATGGAGAATCCGGCCAGGCTGGATGCTGGGACGTTCTGCAGATAGCGGGTGAGGAAACGCTCCTGCTGGTCCAACGCCGCCTCGACCGAGTTCGCGCGACTGGCCAGCTTCGGGTCGGCCAACGGATAGGCATAGACCCCGCCGCTGCTCAGCTCCCGTACCACGATCGTCGCATCCAGCTCGACTGCGGTCGCCATCGGCGCCGAGCGTACCCGAGTTTGGGCACCTCGTGCCGCCTGCTAGTCTCGCCCTGTGATGCAACGGCTTGGACTGAACCCGACCTCGGCACTTCTCACCCTCGCGCTCCTCGGTGCTTCCGGTTGCAGCGACGATGCCGAGGCGGACCAGAGCACGGGGGAAGGCGAGACCGAAGCGGGCACAACCGGAGCGCCAAGCACCACCGAGCCCACGGACTCCACCGCGGCGAGCGAAACCGATGCAGACACCGCGGAGTCGGGCAGCACCGGGGAGGACGGCGAGGACGGACCACAACCCTCGGGGCCGGGCGTCGCGATCGACCCCGCTGCGCCTGGGCCTTTTCAGGTCGGCGTGATGACGGTGGAGTTCGTCGACCCCACGCGGGAGGGCGGACGCACGCTGGTCACCGAGATCTGGTACCCGGCCACCGACGACGCCATCGGGATGGAAACCGTCACCTATAGCCCGCAGGACATCTTCCGGCCCGATGCCGTGGAGGTGCTGGGCGAGGACCTCTCCTCCGAGATCGTCACGACCGCCGTCCGAGACGCCCCGATGCGCAGCGATGCCGGCCCCTACCCGGTCGTATTCTTCAGCCACGGCTCGGGCGGCGTCCGCATGCAGTCCACCTACTACACGGTGGACATGGCCAGCCACGGCTATGTGGTGGTCTCCCCCGACCACATCGGCAACACGCTCAGCGACATCATCGTCACCGGCGACCTGACCACCGCAGACCTGGCGGAGAGTTTGGGCAACCGTCCGCTCGACCTGTCGTTCCTGCGCGAAGAGTTGGAGCTCCTCGAAGATGGCGACCCGCTGGCCGAGCTGATGGACTTTGAGCACGTCGGCGTCACCGGTCACTCTTTTGGCGCGCTCACGTCTCTGCGCTGGATGGGACAAGGCGCAGATGTCGACGCGGTGGTCGCCCAGGCGCCCCCAGGGATGGACCTCAACTGGCTCGCCATCTCCACCCCGCTCGCGGACTTCACCACCCCGATCCAGCTGCAGGTGGGCGGCACCGACCTCACCCTGCCGCCCGAAACCAACGCGGACACGGTGTGGGACGCCGCGTCCAAGCCCCGCTCGCGGATGACCTTGAGCAACGCCGGTCACTTCACCTTCAGCGACATGTGCAGCCTCAACATCGCCGACATCGAGGCCGTGGCCGAGCTGGGCGTATCCTCGGCGCTCGAGGACGGATGCACCAAGGAGAACACCGACCCCGCGGTTGCCGGCGCTGCCATCCGCCACTACGGGATCGGCTTCTTCAACGTCTACCTGCGCGGCTCGACCCCCACCCTCGATTTGCTCACCCAGGAGGCCGGGGAAGCCATCGCTGGCGATCTGCTCACGTGGGAAGCCGACCTTTGATTCGGTAGCCACACGAGCCTTGCCCCGGGGGTATCGTTGCGGGGCGTGCATTCGACGCGACACTACGGGGCCGATGGGGGCGGCATGGACACGGACGCCGACGTCGAGGTCACGCTCGCTGAGGGAGAGTCCGCGCTGCCGCAAGCCGTCTCCCCGTTCGAGCAGGGCGAGGTGCTGGGCCGCTACGTCACGCTGGATACGCTCGGCTCGGGCGGCATGGGCATCGTGCTCTCCGCCTACGACTCCAAGCTCGACCGCCGTGTCGCGCTGAAGCTGCTGCATCCCCACACCCGGACCGATCCTGAGAACCACGCGCGCCTCATTCGCGAGGCCCAAGCCCTCGCGAAGCTCTCCCACCCCGGCGTCGTCGCTGTCTACGACGTGGGTGAGGTCCGTGGCCAGGTCTTCATCGCGATGGAGTTCATCGACGGTCCGAACCTGCGCCGCTGGACCCACGAGGCCAAGCGCAGCGCCGCCGAGGTGATCGCCGTCTTTCGCGATGCCGCGCGCGGCCTGATCGCGGCCCACGACGCGGGCATCGTTCACCGCGACTTCAAGCCAGACAACGTCCTGATCGGTCCGGGCGGCCGCGCCCACGTCACCGACTTTGGCCTGGCCTTGGAGTCCTACGCGGCCGTCCCCAGTCAGAACGAATCCTCTCGCGCCGGTTCGAGCACCGCCTCCTCACGGTTGACCGAGACCGGCATGGTAATGGGCACGCCCGCGTACATGCCCGTCGAGCAGCATGCGGGAAAGCCCACCGACCATCGCTCCGACCAGTTCTCGTTCTGCGTCTCCTTCTATGAGGCGTTGTACGGGGTCCGCCCGTTCTGTGGTGCGAACGGGACCGAGCTGTGCCAATCGATCAAGCGCGGCCAGATTCCGCCTCCACCGCCGGGTGTATCGGTTCCGCGTCGGGTCCATCGCGCGATTCTCAAGGGACTTGCGCTCAAGCCGGAGTCACGCCACGCCTCGATGCGGGAGCTGCTTCGCGCCATCACGGCTCCCACCCGGAACCGACGAACATGGGTCCTGGGCGGGATCGTTGGACTCTGCGTAGGAGCCGGGGCGGTCGCGAGCGCCGAGCCGACACAGCGGCCCTGCTCCTCCTTCCAGCGCACGATCGAGGAGGTCTACGGCAGCCAACAAAGATCCGAGATTCGAGCGGCGTTCAAGTCCACCAAGCTGCCTCACGCCGACGCATCCTTTGAATCCACCGCCCGCACGCTCGACGCGTTCACCAAGGATTGGGCCGCAGTGGCGGCCGACGCCTGTCTCGCAACAGAGCGCGGCGAGACGTCCGAGCACATGCTCGACCTGCGCATGAACTGCCTCAACCGGGCTCGGTCAAGGCTATCCGCGACGATCGAGGTCCTGCGCCAGGCCAACAAAGAAGTGGTCCAGCAGGGCGTGGCGCTCGCGTCGAGCCAGGATGAGCTTGAGCTGTGCAGCGACCTCGACGCGCTGCAGCGCACCACCGTCCTGCCTACGGATGCCGCCGAAGCGGATGAAGCGACGGCGCTGTTCGCCGCCCTCGATCGCGTGGAGGCGATGCGCAGCGCGGGCAAGAAGGAGGAGGCGAAGATGCTGTTCGCGGACTACGAACCACGACTCGCCAAGTCCTCTTTCCCACCGGTTGTCGCGTACGCCGGATGGATTCGCGGGCGGCTGCTGGGGACCGACAACAACGCGGCCGCAGCGATGGAGCACTTCAAACGCGCGTACGTCGTTTCCCTCGAAAACGGCATGGACGGACTCGCGGCCACCACAGCCAGCTCGATCGGCTTTTACGCTTCGGAGTTTCGGGTCGACCTCGAACAAGCCGACCACTACCTGCAGATCGCCGGCGCGCTCGCCAAGGCGTCCGGCTCTGCGCATGTGCAGGCAGCTGTCGCCGGCAATTTGGTCGCGCTGCGGATCCGCCAGTCTCGATTCGACGAGGCGCTCGAGGCTGCGCGTTCGGGGCTCGCCTTGGCGCAAAGCCCCAAGACCCCAAGACCCCTGGTCGTCGCGTATGCCCACCTCGCGCTCGCCCGCGTACTCCGGCATCGCGATGGCCCCAGATCGGCGATTCCCTCCATCCTCGAAGCGCGCGACTACGTGCTCGAAGAGCTGGGGTCCACCCACCCCGTCCTGGTGGGCATCTACAGCGAGCAGGCCTCGGTCGCCCGCGAGATCGGGAACTACGACGACGCTTTTGTCCACGCCAACGCCGCTCTTGAGCAGGCCCGTGCCGCGTTTGGCGAAGGCAGCCTCGACGAGGCATACGAGCTTGCCAACGTCGCGACCGTTGCGGGCTCGCTTGGACGCAAGCGCGAAGCGCTAGACATGCTCGCACGCGTCGACGAGGTCTTCGCGCGCGCGCAGGGGGAGACCCACCCCTCCCGTGCCGGAGTGATGAACAACCGCGCGGTCATCTTCACCGAGCTCTCGGACTGGGACGGCGCGGAGGCGGCATTTGCCGGCGCGCTGCACATCGCCGAGACCAACGCCGACGGGCCCGACGCGATGTCCGCCACCCTGCTGCGAAACCTCGCCCTGGTCTGCATCTACAAAGACGACCTGAGCAAGGCGGCCGACTACGCGCAGACGGCCCTGACCCAAGGGCTCGCGGTCCACGGTGAATCCCACATGGAAACCGGCATGACGCACGTCGTGCTCGGGCGCATCGCACTCGGACAAAAAGACTTCGCGTCGGCCCGTGCATCCATCCAGCGCGCGGTCGAGATCGGACACGACTCCACCTCGGAGACAGCCTCGTACGACTTCTATCTTGCGCGTGCGCTGGTCGAAGACCCTTCTTCGACCGCTGCAGACCGCCGCCGAGGGCTCTCGCTCGCCCGATCCGCTGAAAAGACGACTGCCGAGGCCACCGACCTCGAAGGGACCCACACGGAGATCCTCGACTGGCTCGCCGAGCACGACCGGGGATTCAGCCCAGGCTGAGGACGGCTGTCATGCAGACCCACGGATACGAGGATGTCGACCAGGAGACTCGCGCCGACGCGCAGGTCACCGGGCACGACGCCCTGGACTCCGGCGAGCGCAAGGCTCCCTTCGAGCGAGGGGAAAAGCTTGGACGCTACGTGGTCCTGGGTAGGCTGGGCGTCGGCGGCATGGGCGTCGTCCTCTCCGCCTACGACACCACGCTCGACCGCCGCGTCGCGCTCAAGCTCCTGCACGAGCACACCTCAAACGACCCCGAGAACCACGCGCGCCTGCTCCGAGAAGCCCAAGCGCTCGCAAAACTCTCGCACCCCCACGTCGTCTCCGTCTACGACGTCGGCGAGCTGCGCGGCCGCGTCTTCATCTCGATGGAGTTCATCGACGGACCCAACCTACGGCAGTGGCTCTCCCTCGAACAACGCACCGTCGCCAACATCCTCGCCGTGTTTCGCGGCGCCGGCAAAGGGCTTCTCGCTGCCCACGACGCGGGCATCGTTCATCGCGACTTCAAGCCGGACAACGTGCTCATCGGCGCCGACGGCGAGGCGCACGTCACCGACTTCGGGCTGGCGCTCGAAGCCAATGTCCCCCTGCCAGACTCCGCGCGCGGGTCTTCATCGCACTCGGCGAGCGCACGACTCACCCAGACCGGCGCGATCATGGGCACGCCTGCGTACATGCCCATCGAGCAGCACGCGGGCCTGCCCACCGACCACCGCTCGGACCAGTTCTCCTTCTGCGTTTCCCTCTTCGAGGCGCTGCATGGAGTGCGTCCCTTCGCGGGAGCCAACGCCCATGAGCTGTGTCTGGCCATCGGCCGGGCGCGGCTTCCCGCCAGTCCAGCGTCGGTTCCTCGAAGGATTCGGCGGGCGCTCGCCCGGGGACTCTCGCCGAAAGCCGAACACAGATTTCCATCGATGCGCGCCCTGCTTCGGGCGATTGCTCCGCCCACCCGCAAGAGCCGAACATGGATCCTCGGCGGGGTTGCGGGGCTCACAGCCGGCGCAGCGCTCGTTGGGCTGATCGACCCCGCACCCCCTCGCTGCACCGTCGCGGGGGACCGGGTCGAGACTGTCTATGGTCCCGAGCAGCGCCGCATGTTGCGCTCGGCGTTCACCGCGACTCAGATTCCCTACGCCCAGACCTCCCTCGCCGCCACGGAGGGGGCGTTGGACGCGTTTGCGGCTCGGTGGGCGAAGTCGGCTGAGAACGCGTGCAGGCAGAGCGAGCGCGGGGCGCAGTCAGGCGAGATGCTCGATCTGCGGATGCTGTGCCTCGACCGAGGCCTGGGTGCCTTGTCAGCAACCCTCGAGGTTCTCTCCGAGCTTGACCCGGACGGGGTGCGGGAGTCCGTCAAGATCGTCGAGCAACTCCCCGACCTCTCCCTGTGCGAAGACCTTGAAGCGCTCCCGAGACTCGCGATCCTTCCCGCCACGACTGCGCAGGCCCAAGACGCGAAGACCCTCCTGCCGCTGATCGATCGCATCAGCACCTACATCATCGCGGATCGTCTGGACGAGGCGCAGGCCCTGCTGGATACCCACGCCGAGGATTTCGCACGCAGCACCTACCCGCTCGTGGTGATCCTTCATCAGACTTGGGGCGGCCGACTCCTTCTGGATCGCCACGATGATCGGGCCCTCGAAGTGGTCGAGGCGGCTCACCTGCTTGCGCTCGAGCACGGGCTTTACGAGCAAGCGTCTCGGACGGCCAACTCCGCCGCGACCATCCATGCGCAGCAAGCCCAGCTCGAGCCCGCCATGCGCTGGCTCGAGTCGGCGGCAGCACTCGCGCGGGCCGCAGGATCTACGCGTCTCGAAGCGACCGCGGCCACAAACTCGTCGTCGTTCTACTCCGATGCCGGGCGCCATGATGAGGCTGTTGCGCAGAGCCAGCGCGCCCTCGACCTGGTCGAGGACGACGCGGACTACCCTCCGCGAGGACGGGTCGAACTCCTGCTGAGCCACGCAGAAACCCTGCAACGCCGGGATGGCGGCGATGCTGGCGACGCGCAGGTTCGCGAGGCTCGTACGCTCATCGGGCAGCTGGACTCCGATGCGCCTGTGATCACGAAAATCGAAACGTGGTTGAGCGAGCGCGCCCTCCTGCGAGGCGAGTACGCTCGCTCCCGTCGTCACGCAGAGGAAGCGCTGCGAATCACCGAGATTCACTTCGGTCGCCACTCCCTGCGCTACGCGCTCACGCTTTCCAATCTCGCGATCCCTCTCCAAGAGCTCGGTGAGTTTGACGAGGCGCTCGACTGCCTCGCGGACGCTTCCGACATCCTCGCGGCGTTCCCCAGCTACGCCTACGGCCACGCCCAGCTCCTTGCAAACACAGCTAATCTTCTGCTGGTGACGGGACAGTACGCGCTGATGCGGGACCGCCTCGACGTGCTCGCGTCGGTGATCACCGACCATCAGCTCGAACAAACCGAAGCCGGTGCATTGGCGCTGCAGCTGCGCTCCTCCCTCGACCGCATCGAGGGGAACCTCGGTCAGGCCCGTGTCCACGCGGCGCAGGGCTTGCAGATCATGCAGACGCTATTCGGCGAGAAACACCATCGAACCGCGGACGCGAGGGCCGCCCTTGCGTATGTCGAACTCGAAGCGGGGGACCATTCGCAGGCGAGGCGGCTCGCGGAACGGGCCCTGGAGGCGAATGTCACCGTCCCCTCGGAGCGTGGCCAAGCTCGGTTCATCCTCGCGCGCGCGCTGTGGGAGCCCGCGGACGCCTCGACCGCCGACCGGACGCAAGCCATCGAGTTGGCGCGTTCCGCCAAGGCGGACTACGCTCTCGCGCCCTCCACCGCACTCGACGCTGCCAACGTCCATGGCTGGCTAGAACAACACGATCCAGGATTCAGCCCCGACACGGAGCCGCAGTGATGGACACGTCCGGCTACCACGACCCAGCCGAAGCGACACTCCCGAACGTCGGGGTCACCCTTCACAGCGACGCGGACCCCGAGACCTCTGGCGCTCCCTTCGAGCGAGGGGAAAAGCTTGGACGCTACGTGGTCCTGGGTAGGCTGGGCGTCGGTGGCATGGGCGTCGTCCTCTCCGCCTACGACACCACGCTCGACCGCCGCGTCGCGCTCAAGCTCCTGCACGAGCACACCTCAAACGACCCCGAGAACCACGCGCGCCTGCTCCGAGAAGCCCAAGCGCTCGCAAAACTCTCGCACCCCCACGTCGTCTCTGTCTACGACGTCGGCGAGCTGCGCGGCCGCGTCTTCATCTCGATGGAGTTCATCGGCGGACCCAACCTACGGCAGTGGCTCTCCCTCGAACAACGCACCGTCGCCAACATCCTCGCCGTGTTTCGCGGCGCCGGCAAAGGGCTTCTCGCTGCCCACGACGCGGGCATCGTTCATCGCGACTTCAAGCCGGACAACGTGCTCATCGGCGCCGACGGCGAGGCGCACGTCACCGACTTCGGGCTGGCGCTCGAAGCCAATGTCCCCCTGCCAGACTCCGCGCGCGGGTCTTCATCGCACTCCGCGAGCGCACGACTCACCCAGACCGGCGCGATCATGGGCACGCCTGCGTACATGCCCATCGAGCAGCACGCGGGCCTGCCCACCGACCACCGCTCGGACCAGTTCTCCTTCTGCGTTTCCCTCTTCGAGGCGCTGCATGGAGTGCGTCCCTTCGCGGGAGCCAACGCCCATGAGCTGTGTCTCTCGATCGGGCGTTCCAAGCTCCCCGCGCGTCCGAGCACGGTTCCCAGGTACATCCGACGCGCGCTTGTGCGTGGGCTTGCGCCGAAGGCCGAAGACCGCTTCCCGTCCATGCGGGCGCTCCTTCGCGCGCTGGCCCCACCGACACGCAGCAGCCGCACCTGGATCGTCGCCGGCTTGGGCGGGCTTGCCCTTGGAGGCGCGCTCGTCGGGCTCAGCGATCCCGCGCCTGTCCCGTGCGCCTCGGCGTCAAACCGGATCGCGAAGATCTACGGCCCCGAAGCGCGACGCCGCATCCAGTCCTCTTTCACCGCCACCGGGCTGCCGTCCGCGAAGAAGTCTTTCGACGCCGCAACCGAGACCCTCGACGCCTTCGCCCGGCGTTGGGCGAGCTCGGCGGAGTCGGCCTGCGTCGCGACGGATCGTGGAGAGCAGTCGGGGCAGATGCTCGATCTAAGAATGCTCTGCCTGGACCGCGGACTGCTCGCCCTGTCTGCGACGCTCGAGATTCTCACCGCAGTCGAACCCGACGAGGTTCGGGAGTCGGCGAGGATCACCTCGGGCCTGCCCGACCTCGCGTTGTGTGATGACCTGGTGGCGCTGCCCAAACATGCAATCCTGCCCAACACGCCCGAACAAGCCGCCGAGATCGAGACCCTGCTGCCCGTGCTCGAACGCCTCCGCGCGCTCGTGATCGCGGACCGATTCGAGGAGGCCCAGGCTCTGCTCGAGGTGCACACCGAGGCGCTTGACCGCAGCACCTACCCCCTCGTGCAGACGCTCTACCTGACGTGGCACGGACGTCTGCTCTTCGACCTCCGAGACGCACGCGCTCCGGTGGTGCTTGAGCAAGCCCACCTGCTCGCGCTGGAGCACGGACTGGACGTTCAAGCCTCTCGCGCCGCCACTGCCCTTGGGTCGTGGTACACGGGCACCAACGACCTCGCGATCGCGTTTCGCTGGTACGCGGCTGCGAAAGCGCTCGCGCATGCCGCCGGGTCGGACCGCCTTGAGGCCATCGCCGCAGCCTCGTCTTCGGGGGCCTACTCCCAGGCGGGCCGGCACGAAGAAGCGGTCGCCCAGGCCCGGCTCGCCCTCGCGTTGACCGAAGACGACGAAACGTATGAGCCCAGCGCCCGCGCAGAGCTCCTCTTGACCCTCGCCAGTGCCCTCCGCGACCAAGGTGACTTGGACGCGAGCGAAGAGCCGCTTCGTGAAGCCCGACGGCTCGTCAGCCAGCTCAACGAGGCGGATTCGGTCCTCGCGACCATCGAGAGTCAGCTGGCAGAGATCGCGACCGCCCGAAGCGACTACGACGGCGCGCGGGTTCATGCCGAGGAGGCACTGCGTCTCACCGAGCTCATCTTCGGACAGGACTCGCTGCGCCATGCCGCAGCGCTTCTCAACACGGCCGTCGCGCTCAAGGAGCTGGGAATGCTCGATGAGGCGCTGCAGCGCAGCACGGATGCTCTCGCCATTTTTGAAGACTTCCCCGCCTACCCCCTGGGACGCGCGACTGCCCTGGTCAACATCGCCAGCTACCTGCGGCTGGCTGGCGAGGCGGCGCAGTTTCGTCAACGGGTCGACCAGCTGACCGCGCAGATCCGCAAAGACAGCCTTGAGGACACCGGGGTCCACAGCCTCATGCTCCAACTCCGAAGCGCTCTGAACCTCGCCGATGGAGACATCGAGTTGGCCCGAGAACACGCAACCGAAGCCGTGGAGGTCGCGGATGCGTTGTTTGGGGACGTCCATCCTCGCTCGGCCGACGCACGCATGGCGCTCGCGGAGGTCGAGCTTGAGGCTGGCGACCCCACCAAGGCGCGGGTGCTCGTCGAGCAGGCGCTCAAAACGGACCTCACCAACTTCAGCGACAAGGGCCGAAGTTCGTTCCTCCTCGCGCGTGCGCTCTGGGAGGCCGAGGGAGCCTCGGCTGCGGACCGAGTTCGGGCGATCGACACCGCCCGCTCTGCGCTGGAACACTACGAGAAGTCCCCTGCCAATACACGAGCGCTGGCGGAGGTTCGCGCGTGGATCGAGGCGCACCCAGGCGACCCCGCACCCGCACCCGCACCCGCACCGTGAGCGACGCTCATCCGGTCCGAAGGGGCGGGCAGAACAACCCGTCACCGGGGTCTTGCACATCCACGGCGTGCCCGAGCGGATGCTCGAAACGCAGCCGCTGCGCGTGCAGCATGAGGCGCACGCCCACGCCATCGCCGTAGAATGGATCCCCAACGATGGGCCATCCGCCTTGTGCACAGTGCACCCGGATCTGGTGCGCGCGCCCCGTCACCGGCCGCGCCTCCACCAACACCGTCCCGTCCGCGCGACGCTCCAGCACTTCAAAGCTGGTGATCGCTTTCTTTCCCCCCGAACGCACGGAGGTGTAGCGGGTGGCCTTGGTGCCCTTGTCGCGACCCAGGAAGTTCTCCACGGTCCAGGTGTCCGGAGGCGGCTGGGCGTTCGGTCGCACCACCGCGCGGTAGCGTTTGTCGATCGTGTGGTCCGCGAACATCCTAGAGACGGCGGGATTGAGCGTTGGGTCGGTGGTGAACAGCACCAGTCCCGACGTGTCGACGTCCAGGCGGTGATGCAGTGCGGCATCGACACCGCCGCGCGCTCGCACCCACGCAAGCACGGCGCCTGAGAGGTGTGGCCGCGCTGGGTCCACGGTCGCGTGCACGGCGAGCCCCGCGGGCTTGGACACCACAAGCAGGCCCCCGGCATCGTACCGAACATGGGCCGAAGTCAGCTCGAACGCAGGCCAACGGCCCATGAAGCTAGGATACGCGTCCTGCCCGCGTTGCGATACAAAGGCGCATCCGGGCTCGTTGCGTAGGCGAGGCCGGGCCCGCTTGACATCTCAGCGCGGGTCACGAAAGCCTGCTCCCGGAGCCCTGGTGTCGAAGCCGCGCAACTTCACCGTCCCCCTCATCGCCCTGATCGTCCTGTCGACCCTCGCTGTGGCCGACGGCATCTATTTGATGCGGGTCCACATCGACTACATGACCGGAGTGAACACGGTCGCCGGTGCCTGCTACGAATATGCCGAGAACGGCTGCTCGGTCACGGCGGGTCGGTTCGGCTCGTTCCTCGGCATCCCCGTCGCTGCCATCGGGTTCGCCGGGGCGCTGGGCACCCTCGCCTGCGCCGTCATGGCGTTTCGCCGCCGCGCAGAGCGACACGACGGCTACCGCTCGCTGCTGTTTGCACTGGCGTCGCTGAGCTTGCTGGCATCGGTGGTCATGGGCACGTTCTCGATCATCGAAGGCTCGTTCTGCCCGTTTTGCGTGATCTGGTACGGACTCAACGCCGGGCTGTTTGCGGCGGCCTGGTTTGCTCGCAACCCCAACGCAGCCTCGGGTGACCTGCTCGACGACATCCTGGGCAACGAAGCCTTTGTCCCGCTGGCTGTCTTCGGTCTGGCGCTGTCCGGAGCCGTATACTGGCACCACGCATTCCTGACCGACCAGCAGGCCGAGCAAGATGCTGACGTCGCTGCCAACGCGCCCGCGATCGCGGCGGAGGTCCTGGCGAAGAACAAGACCTTCGAGCGCGAGCCGGTCGATGTGTTCAAAATGCGCGACAACCCGACCAAGTTCGCCGGAGGCGCCACGAACGAGCAGGCGGACGTGGTCATCGTCGAGTTCGGTGACTTTCAGTGCCCCTTCTGCAAGAAGCTGTGGACCGGCATGGAGGAGTACATGGGCACCACCGACCGCAGCATCCGCCTACACTTCGCCCACTATCCCCTCAACGACGCGTGCAACCCGGGGATCAACGATCTACACCCGTTTGCCTGCCAGGCCGCCGTGGCTGCCGTGTGTTCGGCGCAGCAGGAGAAGTTCTGGGAGTTTGGGGATCTGACGTTCGAGAACCAGGAATCGCTGGAGCGTGGAGACTTGGTCGACTACGCGAAGCAGGTGGGGCTCGATGTTGACGCGTTTGAGACGTGCTTGGATGACCCGAAGTCGCTGGGGCAGGTTCGCTACGACATTGGGTTGGGCAACAAGGCAGACCTGAGCGGGACGCCGACGTTCTTCATCAACGGTTACTCGGTGGTGGGAGCGTTTCCCCCGGCGGTGTTGGAGGAGATTATCAAGCAGATCCTGGCGCACGAAGCAGGCTGAGAGAGTCCGCCCGGGCTTGCTCCAAAACGCAGGTTCCGGCCAACAACATTTATTTCGCCACCCCCGAATCGTTTCGCCCCGAACTGGGGTGTACTCCAGCGTGTCGGCTGCGCCCCGCCTGCGATCCACCGTGGATCGCCGTGAACTCGACGAGATCAGCCTCGCGCGGGCACGGCGGGGAGATCGGGATGGTTGCGCTCGGTTCGTGACGTTCCACCAACGACTGGTGTTCGCGGCCATCGGGCGCATCGTCGGTCCGGGCTCGGGGCACTCGCATGTCGAGGACCTGGCGCAGGAGGCCTTTCTCAAGGCCCTGCGCGCCCTGCCCCGGTTCGACCCGGCGGGTCCTGCCAAGGTCTCCACGTGGCTGCTGACCATCGCGACCCGGGTTGCGCTGAGTCATCTGCGACGGCGCCGGATCGAAACCGAGCCGCTCACTGACCTCGACGCCCGAGCCACCCATCCCCACGAGCAGCTGGACACACGTCAGCGCATCCTTCAGGCCGCCGCCACCCTCACCCCCGAACAACGCGCTGTGTTCATTCTCAAAGATGTCCATGGGCTCACCGAGACCGAGGTCGCGACGGCCCTCGATTTGGACGTCTCGGCCGCAAAGTCGCGACTGCACCGCGCCCGCGCCCGCATGCGCCGCGCTCTGACGGAGGCCGACCATGACTGACGACGCCGCACCGCCCATCTCCGAGCCCGAGGTTTCCATCGAGGCCATCGAGACCATCGAGACCATCGAGGACGCCTGGCCCGCGCCACAGCCTTCGGTTGGGTTTGCGGCGGGCGTGCTTGCGGCGCACTTCGAGGATGCGCAGACTCCGGTCGAAGCGCCAAAACGAAGCAGGGTCTGGTTGGGGGCCGTCGCCGCGGTCGTGCTTGTCGCTGGATTGCTGTGGGGCCTGCGCAGCGGCAAGAGCGTTGAAGATCAGGTCGAAGCATTCGATGTGCAGACCATCGCGCTCGGGGAACGAGCGACCGCCGTCGCGCAGCCGGGCACAAAAATGAAGTGGTCGGTGCAATCCGATGGGACCACCCGAATCGATCAGAGCTCCGGTCGCGTGTTCTATCGCGTCGACCATGGAGAACGTTTCGATGTGGTGACCCCCGCGGGCACCGTGACCGTGACGGGAACCTGCTTCGAGGTCGACCTGGAGTCCAACATCATGAAAACCAAAGCTCGTGCAGGTGCCCTGGGTGCCGTCCTCGCCTCCGCCCTCGTTGTCACCGTCTACGAAGGGGGGGTCGTGCTGGCCAACGACAACGGCAGCGTCGATCTCACGGCCGGCCAAGCGGGCCGTGTCTCCGACGCCCAAGCGCCGGTGCGATTCGACCCCGACGGGCCCGGCGGAAGTGATTCGGAGCGCAGCGGGGAGCTTGCGAGCGCATCGAACTCCAAGGCGAAGCCCGGCGAGCTTGCCGGAGACCCGATGGCGCATATCCAGCGGCAGGCTCGCGACATCGAGCGCATCCGCGAGGAGAAGGATGCTCAGGCGGCGCGGATTCAAGAGCTTGAGACGGAGGTGCTGACGCTGGGCGGCTCGGTCGACCCCAAGAGCCCCGAGGCCGCGAAGGCGCGCGCAAAAGTGTGCGCCAGCCAGAGTCGCGGCGGTGCGTGCCCGTTCCTGGAACCCGACCAAGACACGCTGTTGGAGATGGCTCGCTGCGCCACCGTGAAGATCGACTCGCTCGGCTTCATCGACGATCCCGAGCCTCCTGCACCGGGCTCGATTGCCGAGCGACTCGGCGTGACGGACCCCGCAGAGGCCGAAAAACTCGACGCCGCGGCGATGCAGCAGTACGAGGACTACCACCGCGATCTCAAGGCGATGTACCTGGAGCTCGGAGGGGAAGAGAGCACCGCGGACGATGCATCCGGAGCGACGCTGCAGTCCTTCATCCTCGACCAGCTCGACCCCGAGCTGAGCAACGCCATTCAACGCCAAATCTCCGAAGAGCGGGCCGGGCTTCGCGAGCCACCCACACAAACCTCGGGACTGTCGATCGAAGAACGCGTATCCCGACTGATGGCCAACGACGGCAACGAGTTCGAGCGTCTCGTGAGCGACCAACTCGGCGCGGAGCGAGCCCGCGCGTTGCGCAAGAAGAACGACGGATGGCCGGGCAGCACCAGCGTGCACAGCTCGGATTGCGTCGACCCGCCCCCTGCCCCCGCGCCGTAGCTCAGCTCCCTACGCGGGGTCTCGGGCCAGCGGCGACAACAACCCCTGCTCGCGGGCCCGGGCGCGCAGGACCCCGAGCAGCACCTCGCGGTCCGTGTCAGCGGCGGGATGTTTCTTGCCCAAACGAGCCCGGCGATGCGCGTCCAAGCCCATGCGGGCCAGCCGATCCACAAAGCCGCTCTCCGGTTCCGGCTGGACGCAGTGTCCTCGTCCCAACCGACGATTCAGGACGTTGTACGAACCGCCAACACCGGCCGCCTCGCACTCTTGCTGGTGCGCGCGGGCCGACCAGATCGCGGTCACGATCGCTGGGATCCCGTCGTCGTGGCAAAAGATCCACGGCGGGGCCTTGGCGTCCCAGACTTGAACGAAATACGCCGGATTGAAGCCGAAGGGACCGTACCCAAACGCCCACGCCGAACCGCGTGTCTTCGTCACGGAACCGTCGGGCGCGACTTGGTCGTAGCGAACCTGTGCGAACAGGTGCGGGTTGCCCTTGAAGCGGCGCAGCCGGGCGAGCCTGCCCTTGAGCTTCCAGTACCGCTCGTCGGTCGCCTCGCTCTTCGCCAGCGCGGCCTCAAGGCGAGCCTCTTCGCGCTCGTTGTAGGCGTACTTGCGCCACGCTTGGGTGGCCCCCTGGACATCGGGATTGAGCACGTGCAGCGCGCTGGGGCGATACGTCGACTCGCGCATCGCCCACGCGTGAAACAAGCGGGGCTCGGCGCCCATCTCTTTGGCGACCATGCTCACAAGTTCGCGAAAGCGGTCGCGATCGATCTGACTCCACGGCTTGCGAAGGCGGCGGTGGCGAGGCTGTCCGCGCTCGTCGAACTCCACGACAAACCCCTCACACGAACTGCGTTGGGCCCCGTAGCTCGACGCAAAAACCTGCTGCGGCGGATCTGCGTGCAACGCCACGATGCCGGTTGACGGCGACAAGTCCACCGTCGGTTTGGGCCACGCCTCGAGCCGCGGAGGGGATCCGCAAGCTCCGAGCAGCGCGAGCCCAAAGAGGAGCCCAGAGCGGTGCATGGCCCGGGTGTTTTAGCTGCTAGCAGCCGGTGGTGAAACCCGGCGCGGCGGAACGCGAAGGATTTTTCGTTCCTGGGTAGGAGCCAAAACGCCGCTGTACCGGGCGTAGTGCAAGTTTTGGCGACACGGCCAGGAGCGAAATAGACGAGTGAGACGTCGTGTCGGGTTTCGCCACGGGCTGCTGGGCGCAGGGGGTCAAATCAACCGGATCAGGGGCAATAGTCGAGACGCTCAGACAGTCCCTGACCCGTGGGCCCGGAGAAGCCCGGCGAGGGCGTCTCGACGAAACACGTCTCGGGCTTCGCGCCCCCCACCGTGACCCTCAGGTAGCCAAAGCGCGGTTCGCCCAGGCCCTGGTACGCACCGCCCGTGCCCACAATGATCTGGCGCAAGGTGGTGTCCCCGACGGAGATGCTGGGAAAGTCGCGCAGCGCATGTGCGTGACCCGCGACGATCAGATCGACATCCGCAATCGCCGCTTCGGCGAGCAGACGTTGGGCCCGATCCTCGCGCGACCACCCCGCACCGGTGAGCCCTGGATGCGGCGGATGGTGCATCGCGACGATGAGATGTCGTGCGTCGCCGCGCTCAAAAAACTCGGGGAGCCGAGCCTCCACCGAACGCGCGATCGCACCGCTTCCGGTGTCGAGCATCACGAGCCGAAGATCGCAGACCTCCACCACGTGATTTCCCGGGCCGAAGCGTCGATTGTATTCAGGACGAAGCGGTCGATAGATGTCGTGGTTGCCGGCGGTCACCACCACAGGCACCGGCGCGTTGTTGAGGAGGTTCTCGACGAGCGCGAACTCGTCGTCGCGCGATGACTCGGTCAGGTCGCCTGCGATCACCACCGCAACAAGCGGCTGTCCCACGATCTCGCCCTCAGCCCGCTCGACTTCGAGTTGCTCGAGGATGCGTTCGAACTGGGCTGGGTTGGTCTGGATATCGCTGACGAACGCGAGGCGGTAGCGCTCAGGGCACCCGCGGCGACCACGAACGAAGACCGGCTCCCCAGGGGTGAGCGAAAGCTCGGTGCTGCGGCGCAACGTTCGGTCCGAAGGCGCGAGAACAGGCGTCTCGACTCCGCCTCGATCGATCCAAACGTCGGCAGAGGGATCCACGTTGCTCAGCTCCAAAGTGACCATCTCTGGGGCCCCTTGTTCTGCTTCGAGGCTGATCGCAAACCGTCCAGGGCCGGCCACCCGAGCGCGCACCACCCCAGCCTCGAGTTCGAGTCGGCCCCGTGCATCCCAGGTGGCGGTGGACTGGGCCACAGGGTCTTGAAAGCGAACCTCGATCGACGACGGGGTGCGGAGCCTCGCGAGCTCGTTCTCAACGATGACCCGGCATTCGGGGTCCGAGTAGTCCGGGTTGGTACACTCGGGAACAGCACACGCGCCCGGGCCCAGGGCGCACAGCCCCGCGAATGCGGCAAACAGGATGTTCTTCATCGCTGGCCTCCTGCGGCGACTCTGCGTGCTCCCAGGTCCGGCAACACGAGCCCGACATTGGCGGCCGCCGAGAACCCATTGCCGATCGTCGCGCCCGCTCCGAACTGCAGCGCAACGGGCCAGTCGGTGGGACGAACCCGGGTGGCCCACCGAATATGAGAGGCGCCCAAGAATCCGACCACCGGCCCAAAGTTGAGCCCGCGCCCATCGAATCGACTGTGCACGTACCCGATGCTGAGTTGGCTGTTGACCCGTGCCCGGCGTGCAGCACCGTCCCGCCGCTCGGCGCGGGTCATCGGGAAGTCCACGTCGTACCAGGCTTCGCCGTAGAGCGGTCCGACCAGCACCCCGCCCCGCTCCAGACGCTCTTGCCCCGGCTCCGCGAACGAGATCGTATCAAAGCGCGGACCGAAGTATACGGTGAAGCGCTGGCGCTCGGAGAGTCTCCACCGGGCGCCCACGGTCAGCGGAAGCATCATCGTTCGCTCGACGGTGCGCTCGCTGGGCAGCCCAGGGTCGAGGGTCTCGCGACGGATCTGAAACTCGGGCTTGTAGCGAATCTCCGCCGCGCCCAGGAACGACGACCGGGAGAAGGCAGGGTAGGGAAGGTTCACCGCGAGGTCGGCACCCACGCCGATCGAAAGCCGGCGTTCGCGCAGAGACACCGGCGCGGTGCCAAGCTGCCCCTGGATGGGCTCTTGAAACTGCGGTCGAGGATCGACTTGGCGTTCCTGCCAGAGCGTGCCGCCCACATGCCCAAACACCCGGATCCGGCCCCCTCCATCCGCAAAGAAAAAGTTTGGAGCGAAGCTCATCCGCATCTCGTGCGGGTGGGTCTCATCGAGCGCGCCGGGCTGCGGCACGAGGTAGTCCACCCCGATCGTGCTCGGCCGGATCCGGTCGGAGTCCCCCGGGGCGTCCCCACCGAGCCGACCGATCAACGAACCCAACAACGCGCCCGCGCCCGCCACCGCGCCCACGCCGACGAAGAGGGTTGCCGGGTCGCCCGCACCGCTTCGGTCACCCAGCGCAAACAGCATCGTCGCTGCAACACTGCCCACGGCGGCTCCGACTCCCAGCAGCGTCAGCCGAGCCATCCCGGTCCGCACGCAGGGTTCGTCCTGCGTGGTGCAACAAGAGAACTGCCGCTTCTCGTGGCAGACTCGGTGACGAGTCCCCGGCTCCTCGGACACGCTGACGGGCTCCGGCGCGCGACTTGCGGTGGCCGCAATCGTCAGGCTCAACAGGACCGTTTGCACTGCCGTTGCCGTACCACGCCGGCTTCGCAGGGTGAACCCATCTGCGCGACTTGCCCCATACGCGTCCATCCCGCAAGCTGCTGCGCATGCTTGGCTTGAATGGACAGTGGATGTTGGTGGGCGCGCTCGCGTCGATCATGGCGGTGGGGTGTCAGATCGAAGATCCGGCCGAAAAGGATGTGGAACGGCTCCTCACGACCCTGTGCGAGCAGAGTGAGGCGTGCCGATGCGCGGGCGAAGAGGACAGGAATGCCTGCGAAGTCCGCCGCTCGAAGTGGGAAGGACGCATGGACTTTGGACGCAACAAGGGCTTGGTCTTCGACCCTGAATGTGTCGCTTCGATGCAGGCCCTCATCGAGAGCCACGGGTGTCTCGATGCCACCACCGAAGACGGTCACCTGTGCGAAGGATTTTGCGCCGTCTTCCACGGCACCGTCGAGCTCGGCGGCGACTGCGATGCCCATGACGCCGTCACCAGCAACTGTGTACAGGGCTCCACCTGCGTCGAGGGCACGTGCGTCGATCCCTGCGACGCGCTCGCGGGGCTTCCAGAGGGCGCGCTGTGTCGGGACGAAAACGGAAACGAGTTCGACACCTGTGCGGAGAACTTGGCCTGTGACTTCACGTCCCGCAACTGCCGGGCGCTTCCGAAGACAGGCGAGCGCTGCCTCAACGGGGACTGTGCCCGCGACGCCTATTGCGACTGGAACTCCGAGACGTGCCAGCCCGCGGCGCAGGTCGGGGAGCGCTGCGACATCATCGATTGCGCCTCGGGATCGTCGTGCGATTGGGAGGGAAGCACCACCTGCGTCCCCGACCGAAAAGAAGGGGAGTCGTGCCGCTCAGGCCGTTGCGAGGAAGGCCTGCGTTGCGACTACGACGCAGACCGCTGCAAAACACCCGGTGCGCAAGGAGAGCCGTGTGGCGAGGCTGGCTGCGAAGCGGGACTGGAGTGCGCCGGGTCCACCTGCCTGCCGCCGGCCGAGGTCGGCGAATCCTGCAGCGAGCGGAGCTGTGCCGAGGGCAGCTGGTGTGACTGGAACATCAGTCGGTGTGCTGCGCTGCCCGACGGTGAAGGACAGCCCTGCCCCACTGGCGAGTGCGCCGGGCGTTTGTGGTGCGACACCTCCAGCGATCCCGAGGGAGAGTGTGCACTCCGGGCACCGTTCGGCGGGGCGTGCACAGGCCATCGTCAGTGCGAGTCTGGCTTCTGCCCGGCTGGGTACTGCATCGACCTGCCGCTTGAGGGCGAGTCCTGCGCCAACGTGAATGCCTGCGCCAACGGGCTGGTGTGCGATGGCGAGACCTGCGTCACCGCGCTGGGACGCGGCTCGGCGGTCTGCTCCTTTGCGGGTTGGTAGTCGGTCCCCGGCTTGGAGTTTCGCGAGGCCGCAGTCCATACTCAGCGGGTGAAGCGATGGGTGTGGCTGCTCACCGGTCTTTGGACCGGGTGTGCAACAGGCGATGAACCGGCGACGACGGCGTTCACGACGGTTGCTCCCACCACCGCCGCCGCCACCGCGACGGACGCCTCGATGGGCTCCGGCTCGACCGACACCCCCGACGCCGACACGAACACATCCTCGGACACCGCCGAGCCCGAGGATGACACCTCGAGCACCGCCACAGCCACCACCGACGCGGGCACCGACGCGGGCACCGGCGGCGCCTCAACCTCCGGTGAGCCTCCCAGCGAGCAGCCCGAGGACGGCATGTACTCGCCTTGCGACAGCGTCGTCGACTGCGTCGGACTCACCGCGTGTCTGGCCGGCACCGACACTGCCGGTCAACCGCTCGATTCGTTCTGCACGCTCGGACCCTGCGACGCTCCGCTCGCGCAGTGCGATCCGACCCCCGGCGGCACCGCGGTCCCGTTCTGCCTCCCGGCGCGATCGACTGGGGGTCTGGGCACCGTTTGCGCGCTGGACTGCAGCGCGGGCCAACAATGCCCCGAAGGGATGCAGTGTCGCCCCCTCGCGGACGCCTCCATCTGTTCGTGACTCCGCCGCAAGACCTCGATACGGTTCCAAGGCGTATGTCCTGGTCCCTGCCGAAGAAGAAGGTACTCGTCCCCTGGGATTTCTCGGACGCCAGCCTCGAGGCCCTCGAAGCGGCGCTGAGCATGGTCGAGCAGCCTGGAGACGTGACGGTCCTGCACGCGGTGGAACCCAGCGGAGCCATCGCCACGATGAGTGAGCAGCGCAACCGTGACGCCCAAGAGGACTTGGCTGAGACCTTAGCCAAGCTGCGCACCGCCGTAAACGCGACCGGGCACGCTCAAGTCGCAGCCGCGGTGCGCTTCGGCACCGCCTCCGACGCCATCGCCGAGTACACCACCGAGCACAACTTCGAGCTCATCGTCATGCCTTCGCGCCGACGCAAGGGACTCAAGCGCTTGCTCCTGGGTTCGGTTTCCGAGCAGGTGGTGCGCAACGTTCCGGTGCCGGTGTTGTTGCTGCGGGCGTCCAACGAAGACGACGAAGAGTAGTGCCCAGCTGGGAGCCCTACCGAGCACCAGGTGGCCCGGCGGGTCGCGCTGTGCTCGCGGGGGCCGACGCGCTGCGGCTGCGATGGTTTCGAGCGCTGGGGCCCGTCGGCGCCCGCCTTGCGAGAGACCGCGAGCTCCGGGTGTCGGTGATCTTCAGCGCGGTCGTGGTCTGTGCGCTGCTCGGTACGTTGGTCGCTCCCCTGTGGTTGCTGCTGCTCGGACCGCTGCTTTGGGGTGTCCCGCACATCGCCGCCGACATCCGATACCTGGTGGTGCGCACGGGCTTCGGCCAGCGGCGAGTCCTGTGGGTGCTGGGCGGGATTCCCTTGCTGCTGCTCGGGGCCGGCGCGAACCTACTCTGGGGTTTCGTCGGGGCGGCAGGCGTCGCGCTGGTGGCCCGTGCACCGCTGGCTCGGCGACTCCTGGGGGCCGCGGTGCTCCTTGCTATCGGGCTCGGACTCGATCGTCTGGGTCCGAGCAGCGACATCGTGTTCGGGCACGTGCACAACTTCGGGGCGGTCGCGTTCTGGTGGATCTGGAGAGCACGCCGCGGACGGTCGCACTGGCTTCCCCTGCTCTTGCTCGTCGGCGCAACGTGCTTGCTGGTCAGCAGCGCCGGGATGGAACTGGTCGGCTCCCGGTTCCAGTGGCACGCGAGAGGCGACAGCGCGGACCGTCAACTCTGGCGCCTCGCCCCCGGTCTCTCCCCCATGCTCGGCATGCGTCTGGTGCTGCTGTTCTGCTTCATGCAGTCGGTCCACTACGCGATGTGGCTGCAGATGATCCCCGATGAGGCGCGGGGCCGAAGCACCGTGATGACGTTTCGGGCGAGCGCGCAAGACCTCGAGCGAGACTTCGACCGCGTCGCGCTCGGGGTGGTCGCTGTGCTCGCGGCGGGCCTCATCGGCTGGGCGTGCTTCGACCTGCTTGCGGCCGGCCGGGGCTACTTCAGGGTGGCACGCTTTCACGGGACCCTCGAGGTCATGGCGGCGGTGTTGTTGGTCCTCGAACGAGCCCCGGGGCGCCCGTGATAGACAGCGGCATGCGGCAGCCCTGGCCCACAGACGTTCCGCGCCTGACCTACGGCATCACGCCGCCGAAGCTGTCGTTCGATGCCGAGCGCCGCGCGAGGTTGGCACAGCAGCAGGCGACTCGACTCGGAGCCCTGCCTCTCGACGCGCTGGTCGTCTACGACCTTCAAGACGAGAGCAGCCGCACCGACGCGGTCCGGCCGTTTCCGTTCCTTCAAACCGTCGACCCGCTGGAGTACGCAACCAAAGATCTGGCGGGTCTGCGTGTGGACAAGCTCGTGTACCGCTCGGTCGCCAAACAAGACGAGGCGGAGATGCTCGCGTGGATGCAACGCGCCGAGGCCCATCGGCTGGCCACCGTCTTTGTGGGTGCACCCTCGCGCGATGCGACCGTGCGCCTGCGCCTCACGGATGCGTATCGACTACGCCAGGCGCACTGCCCGGGCTTGTCCGTGGGCGGTGTGGTCATCGCCGAGCGGCATCGGGCCCGGGGTGGAGAAGACGCCCGCGTCGCGTTCAAGCAACACTCCGGCTGCTCGTTCTTCGTCAGTCAGGCCGTCTACGACGTCACCGCGACGAAGGACCTGCTCAGCGATCTGTGGTTCCGAAGCGTCCGCGACGGCACGCCCATGCCGCCCGTGTTGGTCACCCTCAGCCCGTGCGGTTCACTCAAGACGCTGGAGTTTCTCGACTGGCTGGGCGTCGTCGTGCCGCGGTGGGTCCAAAACGAGCTTCGGGAGGCAGGCGATATTGTGCAGACCTCGGTCGACACCGCGCTTGCGGCATTCGAAGAGCTGCACGCGTTCGCCGAATCCAAGGGCTTCGCGATCGGATGCAACGTCGAGAGCGTTGCGCTTCGGCGGGCCGAGATCGACGCGTCGGTGGAGATGGTCCACCGGGTGGCGGCGATGTTGGGGCGCGGCTGATCCACCGCGCTGCGCCTCAGCGGTGCTTGGCGATCAGCGCTTCGATGCGGTCACACGCCGTGCTCAGCGTCGCCCAGTCCGGCCCGAACGAGAACCGGCTGTAGTTGCGGAAGCGTGAGGTGTTGTGCCGTCGCTTGCCGGGGTTCACGTCGAAGAACTGACCGGGCACGGTGATGACCTTCTCCTCAAGCGCGGCGCGAAACAGGCCCATGCCATCGTTGAGCGGCGCGGGGAGCTTGGAGAGGTTGCCCCACGCGTAGAATGTGCCCTCGGGCATGTGGTCGAACTCGACGCCCAGATCTTGCAGACGGGCGATGAACTTGTTGCGCTTGTGCCGGAACGTCGCGTGGATGGCGAGCGTCTCGGCGTCGACGACACTGGGCTCAAGCGCGGCCAGGGCTGCACGCTGCAGCGGCCTGCTTCCGCCTCCATCGAGGAAGGAGCCCGCGCTGCCCATCACGTCGATGACCGACTTGGGCCCAACCGTCCACGCCACGCGCCAGCCTGGGTAGCGCCAGTTCTTCGTGAGGCCGTCGAAGAGCACGACGGGATCGCGATCGACATCCTCGACGTAGCGGGCCGCGCTCTCGATCGGGAGCTCGCCAGGTGTCTGCGCCCAGATGTAGTGCGAGTAGAACTCGTCGATCAGCAGGGTGCAGTCGAGTTCTCGTGCGACCTCGACAAAGCCCCGGAGATCTTCGCCGCCGACGAGCTTGCCCGTGGGGTTGCACGGGTTGGACATCAGGAGCGCCGAGAGACCGCGGCCTTGAACCTCCTTGCGCAGGTCGTCGGGGCTAAAGGCGTAGCCGCGCTCGGGCTCCAGCAAGATCGGGATCGAGGTGAACGCGCGGAAGATCTCCAGCAGCTCCTCGTACGCCGTGTAGTCCGGGAGGAAGTGCCCCAGGTGCACGGTACCGATGCTCGCGGCCGCACGGGTGAGGGCCGCACGACCTCCGGAGCTGATCGATACGTTCTGTGCCGTGTACTGCGACGGCATCCCGCGCCGGTAGAGTCGGTTGTACATGGCGGCCACCGACTCCCGGAGTTCGCTCAGGCCTGACACCGGAGCATAGTCCCGGTCGAACTCGGCGATCTCCACGGTGTTGATGCGTGGCGGCGCGCCCTCGATCTCCCCCGTTTCCGGCTGGCCCTGCCCCAGGTTGCACCAACTGGGATCGGAGCCGTCGTAGCCCCGCTTGACCGCCTCCGTCGTGACGTAGATGACGCCAGTCAGGGGTACGGCACGAAACGCGGACGGGATGGGCGGAGCCTCCACGGCCGGAGCCTACACCGCCACAAAGGCCACCTTCAAACACCTCAGCAACCCGCCCATACCACCCGTGAGCGCCATTTGACCAGGCCTGCAGGCGCCCGTAGGCTCGCAGCCCCGACCGGATTGGCCTGCGAGCATGAGCACCACGAAGCGTAAGAAAACGGCGAAGCGACCCACCTCGAAGACCGGCGCGAAGAAGACGACCGCCAAGAAGACGGCCGCCAAGAAGACGGCCGCCAAGAAGACGACCGCCAAGAAGACGGCCGCCAAGAAGACAGCCTCTAAGAAGACGGCCGCCAAGAAGAAGGTCGCTAAGAAGTCGGTCGCTAAGAAGTCGGTCGCTAAGAAGTCGGTCGCTAAGAAGCCGGTCGCTAAGAAGTCGGCTACCAAGAAGTCGGTCGCTGAGAAGTCGGCTACCAAGAAGCCGGTCGCTAAGAAGTCGGCTACCAAGAAGCCGGTCGCCAAGAAGCCGGCTACCAAGAAGCCGGTCGCTAAGAAGTCGGCTACCAAGAAGCCGGTCGCTAAGAAGTCGGCTACCAAGAAGCCGGTCGCCAAGAAGCCAGCGCCTGAGCAGGCCGTCGCCAACGCGGACGCACCCAAGAAGGCGCCGAAGAAGAAAGCGCCGCCCAGGCTTGCTCCTGTGAAGGCCGCGGAGAAGGCTCCTGCGAAAGCAGTCACGAGGGCGCCCGCGAAGGCTCCCAAAAAAGCACCGAAAAAGGCCGCGCCCGAGGGTGTGAGCGCCGCGGTGGTGCCCGAGCGGAAGAAGCTGAACAACTACATGATGATCACCCTCGACAGCTGTCGCTTCGACAGCTTCGTCGCGGGCAAGACCAAGACGCTTGAGAAGCTCGGTGAGCTCGAGCGGCGCTACAGCTACGCCAGCTGGACCGCCCCGTCGCACTACAACCTGATGACCGGCCTCATGCCGCACACCTCGCCCTCGAACGTGTACGCGAGCGAGTACTACAAGAACGACTTCTTCAAGTACGGCGAGCGCCTCGGCACCGAGGAAGCAGCGTTCAAAGACCTGATCCCCAGCTTGTGCTTCCCGGTGTGGCTCAAGAAGCTCGGCTACCACACGCATGCTCGCGTCTCGATGCCGGTGCTCAACTCCAAGACCGGCATCAACCGCGGCTTCGACACCTACAAGCTCATGGACAAGCACAACGACATGCGCGCCATGTTCGAGACCATGCGGTTCTCCGAGGAGAAGCCCAACTTCTTCATGCTCAACGTGGGCGAGACGCACTACCCGTACGCCCGTCCCACCGAGGAGAAGAACGACTGGCCCCGGATCAGCGGCGTGCACGGCGTGTTCAAGAAGCTCGACGGCAACATCAAGGACGGCAAGGTCGTCACCTCGGACGAGAAGTTCTTCGACGAGAAGAAGATGAAAGAGCTGCACGCCCGGCAGATCGACACCGTCAACTACCTCGACGACGTGTTCGAGGAGCTCTTCGACCTGGTTCCCAAGAACACCTACATCACGGTGATGGCCGACCACGGCGAGCTCTTCGGCGAGGGCGGCTACTTCGGGCATGGCCCGATCAACCATGACAAGGTGTTCGAGGTTCCTTTCCTCGAAGGCAAGATTCGATGATCCTCTACATTGGCCCCGGCGCCGGGTTCGTCTTTGGCGGCACCTTCCTGGCGCTCATTGCGGCGTTGTTCTCCGGCTTCCTCTCGCTGTTCCTGTGGCCGATCCGCATGATTCGCCGGACCCTGTCGGGGTCACGCGCGTACAAGGACGCCAAGGTCAAGCGCGTGGTCTTCCTGGGCCTCGATGGCTTCGACCCCAAGCTGGCCGAACGCTACCTCGAGGAGGGCAAGCTGCCCAACCTTGCCAAGCTCAAGGCACAAGGCAGCTACAACCGGCTTCGCACCACGTTCCCGTGCCTGTCACCGGTGGCGTGGTCGTGTTTTGCAACCGGGGGCAACCCCGCCAAGCACAACATCTTCGGGTTCATCAGCCGCAACCCCAAGAACTACACCCCCGAGCTGTCCAGCTCCAAGGTCCGCCCGCCGCTTCGCACGCTGAAGATCTTCGGCACGGAGATTCCTCTGGGAAAACCCGTCGTGGAGATGCGCCGAAAGAGCGTTCCGTTTTGGAAGCTGCTCGGTGAGCACGACATCCACAGCACCATCCTGCGGATCCCGATCACGTTCCCCCCGGAGAAGTTCAACGGCCACGTGCTCTCGGCGATGTGCACGCCCGACCTTCGCGGCACCCAAGGAAGCTTCTCGTTCTACTCGACCGCCTACAGCGAACCGAGCCAGAGCGAGGGCCTGCGCCTTCCGTTGGTGAAGACCAGCAGCGGCGTGATGGGAGAGGTCTGGGGACCACCGGATCCCCGCAGCGACAAGGGCGACCACCTCAAGCTGCCCTTCACCCTCGACAAGAAGAACGACGGCACCTACCTGTTCGAAGCAGGTGGACAACGCCACGAGCTCACCCCGGGAAAGTACAGCGAGTGGGTCTCGATGGCGTTCTCCAGCGGCATGATGGGCTCGGCCAAGGGCATCGCGCGGCTGCTCATCACGGGTACCGACCCGCACCTGGAGCTGTACATGACGCCGATCAACATCGATCCGGCGTCCCCAGCCCTGCCCATCTCGCACCCGGCCTCCTACGCGATCTATCTCTCCAAGCTGATGGGCAGCTACTCGACGCTGGGACTCGCCGAGGACACCTGGGCGATGAACGAGCGCGTGCTCGACGAAGACGCGTTCCTGGACCAGGCCTACCTCGACCATGAGGAGCGGGAGACCATGTTCTTCAACGCCCTCGAGAAGACGCCCAAGGGCGTGGTGGCCTGCGTGTTCGATGCTTCCGACCGCATCCAGCACATGTTCTACCGAACCTTCATTCCCGACCACCCCGGCAACAAAGGCCGCGACGTCGAGACCTACAAGAACGTCATCGAGGACATGTACATCAAGATGGACGGCCTCGTGGGCCGGGCCATGGAGAAGATAGGCGAAGACGACCTGTTCTTCGTCCTCTCCGACCACGGCTTCGAGTCGTTCGTGCGCGGCGTCAACCTCAACGCGTGGCTGCGTGAAGAGGGCTATCTGGTGCTCAAGGACGACCGCAAGGTCAGCGGCGACTACTTCGAGCACGTCGACTGGTCCAAGACCCGCGCCTACACCGTCGGGATGGGCGGCGTCTATCTCAACCGCAAGGGCCGGGAGGCTCGGGGCATCGTCAAGCCCGGCAAAGAGGCCGAGGAGCTCAAGAGAGAGCTCAAGGAGAAGCTCGAGGGCTACATGGACGAAGAGCGCGGCGAGATGGCGATTCAAAAGGTCGGCATCTCCTCCAACCTCTACAAAGGCCCATACTTGGGCGCCGGACCCGACCTGCTGATCGGCTACTGCCGGGGCTACCGCGCCAGCTGGGCCGCGGCGACCGGCGGCATTGAGGAGACCATCTTCCAGGACAACGACAAGGCCTGGGGCGGCGACCACTGCATCGACCCCGACCTGGTCCCGGGCGTGATCTTCTCCAACCGCGAGGTTACGGTGGACGACCCCGGCATCGAGGACTTGGCGCCGACGACGATGAGCATGTTCGGGCTCAAGCCGCCCAAGCACATGGAAGGGCGACCGATCATCCAGTAGGTGCTCGCCGCTTCGATGGACAAGCCCCGGTATCGCGAAAGCGGACCGGGGCTTTGTCGTTGGGGAGCCACTCCGAGTGTGGGTCGATGAGCGCCAGGATGGCTGGGGCGCAACGATGGCGGCAGCTCGGCACCGATGTGTACTCCCCTGATCACGACCGGATCAGGGGTCGGAAGGCGATGCCGAGTTTGGCGGAGAACGTATCGACTCTTGTCCTGCCCCGCGCTACTGTCCGGCTCCAACTCGCGGGAGTGGCGAAATTGGTAGACGCGCAGGATTTAGGTTCCTGTATTGGAAACAATGTGGAGGTTCAAGTCCTCTCTCCCGCACCAGCTCCGATCCGTCCTCGGCGCTCGGCGCCGCAGCTGCCCCCGAAACCCAGCTCGCGGCTGCGGCGTGAGAGCGGCGTGACGCTGAAGCTTGCCGAATCGGGTTTTACAGGCTGCTAACAGACCTCTTCGGTCGCAGGCTCGGGTTCGGGGTTCGGGTTCGGGTTCGGGTTCGGCTTCGGCTTGGCCCTGGACTTCCGCTTCCTCTTGGCGGGCACGGCCTTACTCGAGGGACGGAACAGCGCGAAAGACATGTCGTCAGGCTTGCACGGCAGCCCTCCGCCGCGCTGCATCCGGTTCGCGACGAGCGTCGCGAGGTCGTCGGCCGCCACGTCGAGGCCGTCCTTGCCACGCATGATCGCCAAAAGCTCGGGCTCGAAGACGTTGTCAAACAGGCCGTCGCTTCCCAAGATGAGGGTGTCGTTCGCGCCGAACGCCACACGAGGGCACACCTCAAGCCGCATGGCATCGATGCCCACGGCGGAGCTCAGCAGGTGGCGATACTCGTGGAGCAGCGCCTCGTCGGGAGCCATGGCGCCGGCTGCCACGAGGTACCCGACCGGCGACTGAACCGTCGTGCGGACCTTTACCTTGCCACGCGGGGTCAGCAGAATCGCCTCCGAGTCGCCCACGTTAAACATGCGAACGCCCTCGGGTGTGATCAGGGTGACCACCAGCGTCGTAGCCCCTGCCCCGCGGCTCGCCCGGGTCTTCACCTGAGCCTCGTCGAACGCGTCGACGACGTTGGCGGGCGCCGCGGCCCCCTCCACCAGCCGCTGCGCCATCACGTTCACAGCGATCTGAGATGCCCGCGCCCCACCGCGCTGGCCCCCCATTCCATCGGCGACCACCAGGAGCAGCGCGTCAGGGCCGCAGTCGAGGACCGCCGCTGCGTCTTCGCCCGCCCGGCCCGGAGGTCGCTCCGGTCCTGAGGCGAGTCGCACAACGACCTCTCCAAGCGGATGCTCGAAGCGCGCGGAGACGGGTCGCTTGATCATCGACCAGCGCTCGCGAACGGCGTCAGAGGAACTCACGCCGCAAGCCTACGCAAACGCACGGCCCCGCGACAGATCAACGTGACTCCGGGCAGGACAGCGACTTTGCCGGATACGTTTCCAACACGGCCTCAAGGGAAGCATCGGTCAAAGCGCGTGCATCGTCCACCGAAACGCTCGTACCCACGTGAATATGCCCCCCAGCGACAGCGTGCGGGGTCGTCTGGGCGTAGACAATCCCGTGGAGGCCGAGAAAACCGGAGAGATAGTTTCCGCTGGTGCCTGCGTCGATCTCCACCGTCGTCAGACCCAACGCTGCAGCCGCGGCCTGCACGGTGTCCAGGGGCAGCAAGCTTGAGGCATGCCGGTTGCGGTACGTGTTCATGGCGGCCCAGCTTCGTGGGTCCACCGTGGCCTGCGTGGGCCGGGTGTCGGCGCCGTAGCCATCGGAGATCCAGTCCAGCGCGGGATCGGGTCCTGCGTTGCCGTGACCGCCTTCGATCGACTCCAGCTCCCATCCGATCGCACCGCCGCGGCTGTGCGTGATCACGATGTGCGGCTGATAGGCGTCGAGGATCGACCAGAAGTCCGCGGAGGTGTCTTGGTAGTCGACTTGGAGGTCGGATCCATCGGCACCCACGGACCCTGGAGAGCCGATCGGATCGTTGGTCGGGTCTCCGTCCGGCGGGAACTCGGGAAAGAACGCGTACACATCGAACCCGAGCCCGCGCCAGTTCTCCCCCACCCATCCGTCTGGGTTCTGCTCGGGATCCGTACTGAACGGGCGAAGCATCTCGTTGCTCGGCGGCCAGTAGCCCATCAGCACCACGGTCTTGGTGCAGTCGGTCCCGCCGGTGGTGCCGCTGGAGTCCCCGCTGCTGCTCGCCCCGCCCGACGAAGAGGCGGCGCTCTCGCCCAGCGACGACGCGGATCCGCTTGAGGATCCCGGCCCTGTGGTGGAGTCATCGGTCCCGGGCGCCGGGTCCGCCGTGCTCGTCGTTTTCGCGTCGTCAAGCCCGGTCGCCGACGAGGATGCTGGGTCGGTGTCTGCGTTGAGCGAGGTTCCCCCACAGCCCGAGCCCACGCAGCCCAGCGCCAGCGCCGTCCCCGTCCGGCAGAACGTCGTGACGCGAGCGCGCTTGAGGTAGGACACAACACTACATTTATCATGGGTAGCCTCGGCGATGTCCACCGCCCGCCAACCGCTGTAAGCTTCCCAGCGTGGGCCGCTTTGCCGAAGATGACCGCGATGTGCTCGCGCTGCCGATGCAGCGCCCGCGCCGTCATCTGCCCGGCGAAAGCAGGCCGGACCGGGTGCACCCGCCGAGCTTCGATCCGGACGCTGCCCGCAAGGCATGGCGACAGGTCGCGCGCGTGCGCGGGGGTGGCCCTGGCCTTGGGGTCGACCCCGGACAGCGTCGCCCACCCGTGGCTGCGCTGCTCGGCGTGCTGCTCGCAACTGGCGTCGTCTGGGGCTTGTGGTCGATCGCCGAGCCTCCCAAGGACACGCCGCCGCCGGCCGAGGTCGCTGCGGCAGCGGCCACCCGGACAACCCCGCTTGCCAGCCCCGAGCCTGTCCCCAGCGGACCTGCGGCGGTGGTGATCGAGCCTCAGTCCACGCTTCCAGCCCGCTCGCCCCATGCCCGCGTCCAGCATCGGCACGTTCACGCCGAAACACGCTGGGCGGATGGCCCCGCCCGCCACCGAGGACGCGACGCAGATGTCCGCACCCACCGCGCAGCGCGGCTCGTCCTGGAGTTCGGCCATCCCGATGCCTTCGGACGAGCCGACGCCCCCACCCGCCGCACCGCCGCTGCTGGCCGAAGCCGCTGCTGCGACTCCGAGTGTTTCCGGTTCCGCCTCCGCCTCGTCCTCCGCCGAGGATCGACCGCGACCATCCGCGCCGTCCTTGGTGAAGCGGGGTCCAATCGCGCCGCCTGGAAGCCCCTCCGCCGGGGTCGCTGCCCTGCGCAAGCTGCCCAAGAGTGAACGAGATCGTCCGCCCCTGAGCGGCGTCGGCGTCAGCGGCATCCACCTCGATCGGCTCGACCTGGGGTCCGGCTACGAAGACGGGGTCTGCCAGGGAGACAACCGCAGCTACTCCGTGGCCAGCACCAAAACTGTGAACGTGTGTTTTCGAGCCGTGCACCGGCGGCAAAGCGAACGCGTCCTGGTCAAGTGGAGCAAGAACGGTCGCTTGGTGCGGCGCTCCTGGATCGTAATCCCCGCCGCACACGCCTACCGCACCCGCGCGGGGCTGCGACTGCGAGCCTCTCGCGTCGGGACCTGGTCGGTCAGCGTCGAGTCCTCCGACGGCATCGAGCTGGCCAGTGGTGACTTCAAGGTCACACCCTAGTCTTCGCCACCCCCCGTGGGCGGCTTGACCGACGTTTGACGCACCGTGTCCGCGCTCGTAGTCTCCCGTCCCACGCTCCGAGCCGGGGCAAGTGAGATCATGAGGCTTCCAGCCCCGAAGACACGCACCCCACGGTCAGGCCTTGGCCGGATCGCCGCCACAGTCCTGGCGGCCGCGGTCGCCGTCGTCACCAGCACCGCGGGCTGCGGCGACACGCCCAAGACCGAAACCAGCGTAATCGTGCTGGGCTTCGACGGCATGGACCCCAAGTTTGTGCGCCGGCATGCCGACCGCCTGCCCAACCTGATGCGCCTGGCCGAGCAAGGCGGCTTCTCGGAGCTCGAGACCGTCATGCCTCCGCAGTCCCCGGTCGCGTGGTCCACGGTGATCACCGGCATGACCCCCGGCGGACACGGCGTGTTCGACTTTGTGCATCGCCACCCCGGCGACATCACCCCGTTCAGCTCGATGGCCGAAGCCATTCCGCCCGAGTACACGCTGGAGATCGGCAACGTGGTCATCCCGCTCACCGGGGGCGAGACGATCCCGCTGCGCAAGGGGGAGCCGTTCTGGAAGAAGTTGGGCGACGCCAACATCCCCACGACGATGATGAAAATGCCCACCGACTTCCCGCCACAGCCCGCGAGCAACGGCGCGGTCTCAGGCATGGGCACGCCCGACATGCTCGGCTCGTTCGGCACCTTTCAGTTCTTCACCGACGACCCAGCGGAGTATGTCCGGGAAGATGTCTCCGGCGGCGAACTCTATCGCGTCGATGTGATCGGCGACCACGTCACCACCGCGCTGTATGGCCCGGTCAACACCTTCTTCAAGGAGGAGCCTCGCACCGAGGTGCGGCTTGAAGTCGACGTGGACCGCAACCGCCGCACCGCCCGGATCGAGATCGGCGAAGACGTGCTGGTGCTGGGCGAGGGCGACTGGAGCGAGTGGGTCGAGGTCGACTTCGAGCTGGTCCCCTACATGATGTCGGCCAGCGGAATCGTGCGCTTCTTCCTCAAAGAGGCGTACCCAAACTTCAAGCTCTACGCGAGCCCGATCAACATCAACCCCAAGAATCAAGAGGTCCCCATCAGCGAGCCCGCCGAGTTTGCGGCCGACATCGCGCAGGAAGTGGGCCTCTTCTATACGCAGGGGATGGCTGAGGAGACCAAGGCGCTGTCGGCCCACGTCATCTCGCGCAACGATTTCATCGCGCAGGCCAACCTGGTGTTCGATGAAGAGATCAACATCTACGACCACCTGCTTGGCCAATACAAAGAGGCTGGCGGTGGCTTCATGTTTTACTACTTCTCCACCACCGACCAGGCCGCCCACATGCTGTGGGGCGACTACGAGAACGAGCTGATCCCGATCTACGAGCGCGCCGACGAGGTCGTGGGCCACACGCTGGACACGATCGATGACGACACCACCTTGATGGTCATCAGCGACCATGGGTTCCAGCGGTTTGACCGCGAGGTGCACCTCAACACCTGGCTGATGGACGAGGGCTTTCTCGCCCTGGACGACCCCAACAACGCCGGGCCCACTCCAGGCTTCCCCCACGTCGACTGGGAACAGACGCAGCTGTACGCGATGGGCCTCAACGGCCTGTACTTCAACCTCGAAGGTCGTGAAGGCCAGGGGAGCGTCACCGAAGACGAGAAGGACGCCATCGGGGAGAAGCTCGAGAAAAAGCTGCTGGCCTGGGTCGACCCCGAGACGGGCAAGAACGTGGTGCTCAAGCTCTACCGCCCCGAGGAGATGTTCGAGGGACGACCATCCCCGCAGATGGAGTTCGCGCCCGACTTCCTGGTCGGCTTTGCACCGCCGTACCGGATGTCCCCGGCCACCGGCCTGGGCGCGGTCCCGTTCAACCAGATCAACGACAACCCCGACGAGTGGATCGGCGACCACTGCATGGCGCATGAGACCGTCCCCGGGGTGCTGTTCTCCAACCGCAAGATCATTGGCGACAAGCCGCGCCTGCACGACGTGCCGGTCACGGTCCTTCACGCCTTCGGTCTCGAAAAGCCGCCCCAAATGGTCGGCCAAAACGTCATTGAATCCCGCTAAACACCGTCTCGAGGAAACGCCATGCCCGCCGTCAAGCTCGACAAAGCCATCTACACCCGTCTCAAGAAGTGCGCCGAACTGGCCGGATATTCGTCCACCGACGAGTTCATCGTGCACGTGCTCGAAAAAGAGATGTCCAAGCTCGACGACGCCGAGAGCGATGAGGACATCGCAGCCAAGCTCCAGGGCCTCGGCTACATCGACTAGTCCGGCGACCCGCCGCTCCACTTCGATTCGTCCATGGACGCCGTCATCAATACTGTAGGGCAGCTCTTCGGTGCCCTCTTCGACGGAATGATGGTGCCACTGGCGGCGCTGTCACTCGGCTGGAGCCTCGCGGTCATCTCCACGCTCATGGGCGCGATCATGCTCGTGGTGTTCAAGTACACCGGCGACCCCGAGCTGCTGTTCACCTCCATCAAGCGCATGCAGGCGTACATGATGGAGATGCGGCTGTACGACCGCGAGCCCAAGCTCGTGTTCAAAGCCATGGGCAAGCTCTTCTGGTGGAACGCCAAGAGCATCCTGTCGCTGCTCGGCCCCATGCTGTGGGTCACCGTGCCGATGCTCCTGATGTTCTTTCAGATGGAGCACTACTACGGCATGCGCCCGGTCGAGCCCGGGGAGAGCGCCGCGCTCACCGTCAAGTTCGGGAGCCCCGAAGACATCGACGGGCCGGTCACGCTCACGGCCAGCGACGGCGTAGAAATCGAGACTGGGGTCGTCCTCGCCACCCGCCGCTCCATGGCGAGCTGGCGCATCAAAGGCCTCGAAGAAGGCGAGCACACGCTCACCGTCCACGTCGGTGAGACCGCGGTGGAGAAGTCCTTCAACGTCGGCACCCAGCGCGTCCGCGTCAGCAAGCGGCGCGCTCGCCAGGGACCCGACGCCCTCGTGTACCCGATCGAGCCTCGCCTCGATGCCGGGCCCATCTCCTGGATCGACATCCGGTATCCGACCACCGACACGCCGTGGCTGGGCACCTCGATGCACTGGCTGCTGTGGCTGGTGATCGTCTCGCTCATCGGCGCGCTGCTGGTGCGCTGGGTCGTCAACCTGTGGCGCCCCAACACGCTGTGAAGCCAGGCCAGCGTCACAACCGGACGAGCAAACACGACAACTGCGTCGAGTTGCGGTCGTAGCGGAAGCGTTCGTCGTCTGCCAACGCGTGTTTGGCGTACTTGGCGATGAGGTTGTGCGGGCGCGAGCGCAGGTGCACGCCGTTGTAGCCGGTGGTGTCGAACAGCGGGATCTCACCGCTCTCGTCGGGCGCGAGCATCAGGAGCATGTGGTGGTGATACCGGGCGCGCTCCTGCGTGGCCGATTCGTGCGAGACGGTGCACAAGCGAGCCTGTCCCGCGGAGATGTCGGCCTGGATATCGTCGCGGCCCCGGATCGGGTTGGCCTCGATCGTTCGCCCCGCGGGAAGCTGGGCCAGCTCCAAGCGCGCCGCGATGTTTGCCAGCGCCAGCAGACCGAAGTCCCCGTCGTGCCCACACGAGCTTGGCGCCCCATTCACCGAAGCCAACAACGCGCCGTCGCAGTGTCCCAGCTCCTCGAGTTCGATTCGCGGGAGCAGCAGCAGGCGCACGGCCTCCAAGAAGCCGCCTGCGCACGACAGGTCGTAGCGACCCAAGGGCTGCCGCGCCACCGCCCCGCCCACCTGACGGACGAACCCGGTCGTCTCGCCAGCGAGCCGAAGATGCCCGCTGCGGTCCCAGTCCTCGGAGCGCGGACGCACTGGGGCAAAGGTCTGCGCCAGTCCGCGAAGGATCCCAGTTGTGTCTCCAGCCTCGAGCGCCTGCAGAAGCGACGGATGCGGGCTGGGATAGTGCCCGAGCGAGGGGTAGCGCTCGGCCAGGGTCGTGGCCTGCCGAGCACTCGCCTCGGAGGGACCCGTTGGAGTCGCTGCGCCAGCGCTGGTCGCCTCGGCCTCCACCGCCGGTGCTTTCGCGCCGCACCCCACGAGCAGCAGCACGAGCCCGAGAGCTCGAACCGTCGGCTCGAAGCGCTTCGCGCGGCTTACCCAGACCGCGCGCGGTCTACTCCGCGGCTTCGCCAGCGACGGGCGCCTTGTCGTCGTCTCTGGGGGCAGGCTTCTCGGACGGGGTCGGCTCGCCATCGTTCGTATCCGCCTTCTCCGGCTTCTCCGGCTTCTTCGCGTCGCTCTCAACCGCCTTCTCCGCTTCGCCTTCGGCCTTCTTTTCATTCGCCGTGGCGGCTTCTTCACCCGCCTCCGCGTCGGCCTGTTCCGGCTGAGGCCTGATCCCTCCCTGGGGATTCCCCTTGCCCGCCGCGAGCTGCTTCTCAACGAAGGCCAATGGCCCGCCCTGAAGACGCTCCATCCGAAAGGGGACTCGGACTCGGCCGTCCAATACGTCGGGACTCCAGTACTCCCAGACAATCTCACCTTCGGGGGTGACTTCGAATGCGCGGCCGCGCTGGGAGCTGACGATCAGCGTCCCGCCGTTGTCCAGACGCTGAGACAAGCCACGGATGTTGGAGAAGAAGCCCTTCTCCTTGTACTCCCAAACGACCTGGGAGGACGACGGATCGAGCTCAACAACCCGCGACCAGTGTCGGCGGCGACCATTGTCAAAGATCAACAGGTTCCCGTTGTCGAGCTGCTCAGGGTCGTGCTGCTTCTGCAGCTGACCTGGACCCCAATGCCACTTCGGCTTGTGGGTCGCGCGGTCGAGGACCACGACCATGTTCATCTCGCGGACCGAGGTGATGATGTCGCCCTCATTCCAAACGCCTTCAATCGACTTCGTTGCGAAGTTGAGCGTGTTTGCGTGGAAGAGATCGCGACCGAAAAGCACACGGCCGTCCTCCTCATCAAACTCGTCTTCGTCTTCGTCGTGCGCCAGGCCGCCCGTGGCAGCCTTCCGGCGGAGGCTCTTTTGAATGTGCGCCCTGAGTTCGGGCATGTCTTGGAGCGCATCGAACAGCCAGAATTCTTCTTCGACCTCGCCGTTCGGCCCGAGCACGGCGATCCCGTTGTCTAGAAGATCGAAACTCTGGCCGTCGAACGTGACATGCCGGCCGTGCTCCGTCAGGGCCCAGACCCTGCCGTCGTCGGCGATCGAAAAGTCGTGGTGAAAAGCCTTCTTCACCCCCCATACGGTGTTCGAATTCCAATCCACTTTGACGAAACCGGAACGTGCATTGACCGCGTACAGGTTCCCCGTCGCATCCATCTTCACCATCGCCCAACCCCGCTTGGCGTCTGGAACGAAGTCGGTCGACCACGCGTGCAAGACATCACCTTCGTTGTTGATGATGCGCGCCTCACGAAGTACGTCGCCACCCGCGGCCTTGCGGAACTTCCGGCCCCACGCGCACGGGTTGTACAGGGAGAGCCCCGAGTGAGCTCGCGACTTGTCGTTCACGGTGGTCCCGATCTTCCCGCGGTCCTTCTCGTCGATATCGACAGCGCCGATGTAGCCGAGCGACTCAAGGTTCCCGCTGTCTTTTCCGCCGCGACGTCCCTTGCGACCCCGACGCTTGCGGTTCTTGCCGCCGCTCTTCTTCTGTGGCTCACCGTCCGCCGCGTCGGGCTCCTGTCCAACAGACTCATCGTCCGAACCCGACAACTTCACGGTCCCCGAAGCGAACAACACCGCGATCAAGCCGCCCACCGCAGCAGCACCGATCAAACCCGATTTAACGGCCGACATAGGGGGGACCATGCGTCGACCTCCGAGCAGCGTCAAGAACGCGGGCCGGATCGACGAGACCGGGGCCGCGAGAAGCTCTCGTCCCCGGCAGAGCGGTATCCGAGGCTTTGCACGACAGCTGTGAGTTCACGCGGAGAGCACGCAAGCCAGCGCGCGAGGAAGGATGGCATCGGGAACGGATCTGCGGTGGAAGCCTCCACCGCAAGCGCAGCCGCGACCCGCTCCGCAACATCCACCCGCACCGCGATCCCGCCCATCGCGACAAACCCAAGGCTCGCCAAACCGCGAGTCTCGAACCCGTCGGGGAGGGCCCAAGAAGGTTCGCCGTGGGCCCCAGCCTCGGTGCTCGCCCCCTGGGTCCAGGCCGAGCAAAGAGCGTGACGGACCCTGAGGTTCGGTGGGCTCATGCTTGCGCGCAGGTACACCGCGACCGGACCTGTCACCACGCCAGCGTCTGCGAGCTCCGCTTGATCGGCGACCGTCAGCGCGTCCAGCTCCGACCGCACGACAGGCGTCGGGACCGACCCGAGCGACTGCTCGATTCGGTAGGCGAGACCCCGAACCGGCGCGCGGTCGGAACCCAGCAGGACCGCCAGACCGCCCACCACCTCGTGCACAGCGTCCGCACCCCAGGCCTGCAGTCGGCGTTGCAATCGGGTCTGCGCTCCGGCCGTCCACCCCTGGGCATCGACGACCAGCTCCGGGTGCAGGAGTTGCTTGCCTCGCCGCCACCGACCCAGCGCGATGCCCTTGCACGTGATCCGTGCCCGAGTGTCGATCTGAAACGCTTCGTGTTCGGCCTCCACGATCGACTGCACCAGCTCAAGCGCGTCGTCGATCTCCGGCTGTGCGCCTCCCAGCGCGAGGCCTGCGAGCGCAGCAAACGGATTGTTGGGGTCCGGCGCCTCCCCCAAAGTCGCCCGTGCTTTGGGCGGAGCTCGCCGACGGCCCGCCGGGCGTGCCGGTGTGCCCACCGTCTTCGCGACGAAGCGCTCCGTCAGCCGCTGGTGCAGCGCATCGCTGGTTCGGTCCTCGATCGACCGCGTCACCGCTTGCCAATGCGCCGCGTTGGGAACCCACCGCTCGTGGTTGGCGATGTACGTCCACGTCCGGATGAACGCCATCCGGGTCATCAGCGCGTCGATATCGCCCGTGGCGTCATCGAGTCGATCGATTCGTCGCCGCATCCAAGCTTCGTCGATCCGCCCCGTGTCGCCGGTGAGCTGGTCGTAGATGCGGGCGAGCAGCTGCACATGACTCTCAAGCATCAGCTTGCGGAAGTCGGGAATTCGGCAGACCTCCCAGAGCAAGGCGACCGCCTCCGCGCCATGGGCTCGCTTGCGAACCGAGGACAATCGACAGAGTTGTCCGAAGGCGTCGAAGTCGTCGGCCTGCTCGAGCATCCGCAGCCTCTTGCCGTGCCGCGGCCTGGCTCGCAGCGACGCTTCGAGGTCCTGGATCGAGCTGAAGTCGAGATCGCCACTGCGCCACACCACGTGGCGGATGGGTTCAAAGGTGTGCGTCTCGATCGCCCGCACGACCTGGTCCTCCAGCAAAGGGCAGGGCCGCAGCACCGCGAACGTGCCATCCCGCGTGTACCGACCCGCCCGCCCGGCGATCTGGCCCAGCTCGCTGGGAGTGAGCGGACGGGATTCACGACCGTCGAACTTGCTCGTCGATGCGAACACCACCCGGTCCAGGTCGAGGTTGAGTCCCATACCGATCGCGTCGGTCGCGACCATGTACTCGACCTCACCGGACTCATACATTGCGACCTGGGCGTTGCGTGCCCGGGGCGAGAGCGCGCCCAAGACCACCGCGGTGCCGCCGTGCCGCTGCCGCAAGTGCTCGGCCAGCTCGTAGACCTCGGCGACCGAGAACGCCACGACCGCCGTCCGGGGCGGCAACGCTGCGACAGACACCGCGCCGCCATACGTCAGCTTCGAGAACCGAGGGTGTCGCGCAATGTCGGCGGTCGGAACCAGCTCCTCGATCGCGGACACCATGGTGTCCGAGCCCAGGAACCAGGTCTCGCGGGTGCCCCGAAGATGCAGGAGCCGGTGCGTGAAGGTGTGGCCGCGCTGCCGATGCGCGGCGAGCTGGATCTCGTCGATGCAGACGAAGTCGACGTCGAGGTCGAGGGGCATCGACTCGACCGTGCAGATCCAATATCGCGGACGAGGCGGAACTCGCTTCTCCTCCCCGGTGATCAGCGCGACCTGCTGCTCCCCGACGCGCGCGGTCACGCGGTCGTACACCTCGCGCGCGAGCAGCCGCAGCGGTAACCCGATCATCCCGGTGCGGTGCGACAGCAGCTGCTCGATGGCGCGGTGCGTCTTTCCGGTGTTCGTCGGGCCCAGCAACGCAGACACGCCCGCGCCCGCTCGCGAAAGCATCGGGGCCGACATCCCTGCCGACCTCGAACCTCCCTCAGACGATGGCGGCGTGGCCACTATAGGAAGCGTTCAGGATGCGTTCAGGATGCGTTCAGGATGCGCGAACGGCTCGAACGAGTCCCGAGATGAAGTTCGTGACGAACGCGTCGCGATCGGGGACCGGGAAGACCGGGTGCCCCTCACTGATGCGTCCGTTGATCATCAGCGAGGCGAGGCCATGGAGCGATGCCCAAAACAGCAGCGCCGTGTTGTCGACATCGACATCCGCTCGAAACACACCGACGCGGACGCCCAGATCAAAGGCTTCGCGGGCCTGTCGAAGCGGAGCCATGAGCAGGTCACGCTCGTCCTCCTCGACGCTGGCCCAGTCGACCTCGTCGCCTTGGAACAGGACCTTGTAAAGCCACTGGTTGCTCAGCGCGAACTCGGTGTAACGCCGCGCAATTTCCCGAACCCGGGCCTCGGCATTGCCGGGCTCCACGGACGGCGCCATCGCAGACAACAACGTGTCCACACCATGAAGCCGGATCTCCCGAAGGATCGCGGCCTTGCTCTCAAAGTGCTGGTAGAGCGCTGTTGCGCTAACCCCGAGTCTCGCGGCGATCGCCCTCATGGTGAGGCCGTCCTCACCGAGCTCGCTGCCCAGCTGGATGCTCACCCTGACGATTTCGTCGTGAAGACCTGCTTTTGCCGGAAGCCTCACGAATTCACAGTATCACCGTTTACAAGCAGCGGGGTCGCGCGTGTCGACCATAATCGGCCCGAAGCGGGACGATCGGCGGTTCGTCCGCTGGCAAGATCTGCGAATCAGCCAGCAGACCGCTGTTCTGTCCGGCCCACAGGAAAAGTGAGCAAAGCAGCTAAAACTACCATTGATAGTTTTGTTCGTTTGTGAAACGCTGTCACTTCGGGGTAGGACCCGCGGATCAACGATGGCACGTCAAACTCTTCCTTCCCTCTTTGGAGCCGCGGCTCTGTGCATGTTCATGGTCGCCTGCGACTCTGGCTCCGACTCGGCGGGCAGCGACTCACAGGCCGCGGGCGAGACCGAGGTTGAAGACGACGCGACCGAGACCGCCGTCGATCCTTCTGCGACCACCAACACCCCGGACCCCAGCGCGACCACGGGCGTTCCGGAGCCTACGACCGACCCCACCAACGATACGGACACCACCGACAGCGACCCCACCGATGATCCGACGGTGGGCTTCATCGACAAGCCCGACGGTGGCGGTATCGCGGTGGAGTGTGACGTGTGGACCGACGACTGTCCCGACGGCGAGAAGTGCATGCCGTGGGCAAACGACGGCGGAAACTCTTGGAACGCCACGCGCTGCTCGCCGATCGAAGCCAACCCCGGTCAGGTCGGTGACAACTGCACCGTCGAGGGCAGCGGCGTCAGCGGCGTGGACAGCTGTGACGCCCGATCGATGTGTTACTACGTGGACACGGACACCGGAGAGGGCATCTGCGTTGGGTTCTGCGACGGCACCCCGCAAGCGCCCACCTGCGACACCGACTTCATCTGCACCATCGTCAACGACGGCGTCCTGACGCTGTGTCGCCCCGAGTGCGATCCCATTCTTCAGGATTGTGATGGTTCGGCGGCCTGTCTACCCGCGAGCGGATCGGACGGCTTCACCTGCATCATCGACGCCTCCGGCGATGACGCCGGCGGTTTCGGAGATCCGTGCGAGTTCATCAACGCATGTGACCCGGGCCTGTACTGCGCCAATGCCGAGCTCGTTCCGGACTGCGTCGGCGCAACCGGTTGCTGCACTCAGTTCTGCGACATTGAGGGCGAAGCCTGTCCCAACGTCGACACCGAGTGCGTTCCCTACTTCGCCGAAGGTGCGGCCCCTCCCGGGTTGGAAACCGTCGGCGTCTGCGGCATCCCTGCCTAGCAGCCCGTCTCGTCTCGTCTCGTCTCGTCTCGTCTCGTCTCGAACCAACAAGAGCCCCGGTTTCGCCGGGGCTTTTGTCGTGGTTGCCGACGCCACAACGCCCTTGCAACCTGCGGCCCTCAACACCGGATCAGGTTTCGAGGCCACGCGTCCGAGGACTGCGGGGGCTTGGCGGAGCTGGCAATCGATCGCCGTGCACAGCGCGGAGCGCATCGGACACAGACCCCGCGGCGCTCAACGAGAGCACCAGCTTCTCGGCGCTGTCCGGATCGGTGAGATGCACGACGCCGCCGGTGAGGCGTCGTGCGCCGCCGCGATCCTCGAAGCGAGGCGCTTCGGTTGAGCGAGCCCACGCGCAGAAGTCCCCCCCGGCCTCTCGGAGCGTGGTGGCGACCAGCGCCGCATAGGCACGGGTCGAGACGTGGGATCGAAGCGCCTGGGCCACGTGCCCCATGGTGTGACGAGGATTGAGGTCGACCAAAGGACGCAGCCCCAAGCCCGCCTCCGTACGGACCAGCAGCGCATCCACGCCCGCGGGCCCGCGAAATCCTCGGCGCGACGCAGCCTCCCCCACCACATCGGCGACCTGCCGGGCCATCCGCTCCAGGCGTTTGGGATCCTCGCCGTCTCCCCGCAGCCACCGCCGGACCGCAGGCGAGAGCCCGACGTCAGCAGCCCCGATGGCAGCGTAGACAAACTGGCCAGCCGCCGTGCTCCCGCAGCGCCCCACGCCCAGCACGCTCGCTCCGGCTGCATCGACCACAAGTCGAATCGAAAACTGAGCGAGCACCTCAAACTCGGGCTCGACCACCACGCCCCCGGCACGTCTCAGGAGCGCGTCGACAAACGCGACGTCGTCGGCCTCGCCACAGTGGACCCGCTGGCCGCGACCTGCAGCTCCGAATGGCGGTTTGACGCGCATCGCGTAGCCCATCGTTTCGAACTCCGCCCGCGCCTGATCCAACGCCTCGCGTGAGCGGACGACCCGGGAGCGAAGGCTCGGGTCGGTCCACGCGGGGTCCGGTGGAAGGCGCTCGGAGAGCTCGACGGCGAAGCGCTTGTCGTACAGCGCCCGGACACTCTCATTCCAAACCGCGCCCTTGTTCGGGTCGGAGATTCGAACCCGCGCCGTCGCCCCGAACGCACTCGCACGCGGGGATGGCCCCCAGGGACACAGTTCACGCAGCGCGCCGAGGGCTTTGGGTGCCGGCCAAGGGCTCTGCTCAAGCTGCGCCTGCTCGAATCGGGGGAGCACAAACCCCGCCTCGCCGAGCTGCTCCAAAAACGCCAGCCGTGGCGGGCGACGGACGAGGACGACATCGGATGCCCCCGCGAAGAACATCGGGACCGTCTCCAGGTCCGCAACCGCCGCGAAGGCCGAGCGCCGGGGCGTGTGCCGGAGTCCGTGCTCCGCCTCGTGCTCGGCCGCACCGTTGAACCACAGCACCCGAGCCGCGCTTCCTTTGCTGCCTCCGCGGGTCCGCAGCCGCTCGATGTACGCGTCGCAGAACCCAGCCTGTCGCCGAGGCTCCGTCTCAAAACCGGCGCCCTTGGCCCGAACGATCTGCAGAGGAGCGACCAGAGCCTTGCCATGGGCGTCGAACAGCGAATCCTCGGGGTCCTTCCACCGCTCGAACCACCGCAGTCCGAACGCCACATGACCGATCTCGTCGTCGAGCACCGTCTGCAGCACGTTCGCACTGTGATGATCGCCCATCTGCGCGAAGCCGCGACGGTAGTGCTCGGCGAAGTCCAGGTTGGCTTGCTCGAAGGTGAGGCTCAGATGCGCGACGAAAGCACCGGGCGTCTGCAGCCCCGACATCGCTCGCCAGAAGAAACCGCTGAGCGGACGCGATCCGAACTCGACGCCGAGCGTCCGCATGCGCTCGAGGTACAGGCGCAGGTGCGTCTGCTCCTCGCGAAGCGTCTGCATCAGTCCGCGGCGAAATGCGGGAGGAGCGTCGCCGAAGCGAAGCAGCGCCTCGGCGAGCAGCTCAATCGCCAGCAGCTCATGGTTCGCGAACGCGTGCAGCAGCGCACCCCGTTGCGCAGCGTCCTCGGGGACCTGCAACGACATCTTCGGCACGCCCGCGGTGCAAAGCGCAAGCTCGGGGGGCCGACCCGGCTCGCGGGGAATGCTCCCGCGCCACGTCGGTGTGTCATCGGTGAGCTCGGACGGCATGCGCAACTTGTCGGCGAGCGACCCCCCGACCAACACCTGCTCCGCAAACGCCGTGAACTCCATCGCGCCGAGCTACTGGGTCTGAATCGACGACAGCGTGTAGGTGCGCTCGGTCGCGTCTTCGGCTGCGTCTTCGGAGGCGCTGGGATGATCGACGACCTTGGCGTAGATGCCCGGCTTGTCCGCGACCATCCACACGGTGCGGTGCTCTCCGAAGAATCCCTTCAGCTCGACCACCACCGTGTCGAACGTCCCGGCCGGCACCGTGACCGACTCCTTGCGAACAAGCGTCATCTCGGGCCGCTCGACCGCGAAGAAAGGCGAGTACTGACTCCAGTCGACGGTCTGAAGCTGCTTGGCCGCTTCGCCCTTCGCGCTCCCGTGAAACGCCACGATGCCAACCCCACCTGGGTTCGTCGCCTTGACCACCGCCTGGTACGTGTCCTCGACCGGCTTGCCTTTGGCGTCGGTCCCGGACACGGCGTACTCCAAGGTGAGCCCCATCGGCAGGCCGTCCTTCATCGTGTCGATACTCCACGGCATCTCGAGCGCGTTCGGGTCCTTCTTTGGCGTGGCGGCCTTCCGCTCGGCCTCGGCCTTCGCCTTCTTGTCGGCCTCCTTTTGGTCGGACTCCGCGAGGACCTCGGTGACGGACTTGTCCGAGGAGTCGCAACCTGCGGCGAGCAGGACCGCCAAGAAAAGAGCACTTCGAACCATGGGCCGACCATACGACCGGCCCTCGATGGGCCGCAAGACAGGCGCCGCGGCCAAACTCAGAGGGCTTCATGAAAAGTGAAATCAGGCGCAATCGGTCTGCCCTCGGCTGGGTACTTCCCTTGCCGATGAGGCTGGACGGACGGACACACGCCACCACGCAGCGCCACCACGCGCGCTGCGCTTTTCCCTTACAGAACAGCGAGGACGAAGAACTGGTCCGCCAGGCCGTCGAGGACGACAGCACGGAGGCGTTCGGCGAGCTCATGCGCCGAAACGAACCGCGCATTCGCGCCCTCCTGCTCCGCCTGACCCGGGGGGACCGCGTCCTCACCGAAGATCTGGCGCAGGAGGCGTTTCTGCGGGCATACAAGGGACTTCCGCGCTTCGAGGGCCGAGCCCGGTTCTCCACCTGGGTCCATCGCATCGCCTACTACGCCTTCCTCGACCACACCAACCGGGTCCCGCGGCACTCAAGCCTGCCCGAAGGGTTCGAAAACACCGCCGAAGCGGCCCTCGGGGAGTTCTCCTCGACCCAGTCCGACCTGCGCGAGGACATGGACCGAGCCTTGGCTGAGCTCCCCGACCGGTATCGTGAGGTGCTTGAGATGCACTTCCTGCGCCACGTGCCCTACCGAGATATCGCCGAGCACTTCGGCCTGCCCCTGGGCACGGTCAAAACCCAGCTCCACCGCGCGAAGCTCATGATGCGCACCAAGATGGATGGCTGGGCGATCGAGACCGGGCGCGAGTACGCCGTGGTGATGTAGGAGTTTTTCCGGCGTCGGCCTGGCCGCAGCCGTCCCATCTCCCTACACTGAACGAGCTTTGAACCAGAACCCGCACGGCTACCCGCAACAACCTGGTCCTCAGGGTCATCCTCATCCTCAAGCCCAGGCCCATCCCCAGGCTGGAGCGCCCTACGCCGGTCCATACGGGAGCCCCCAGCAACCGCCTGGGCCAGGTCACGACCCTCCACCTCAGGGCCCCGGCGGCCCCGGCGCTTACGGTGCTCCGCCTCCTGGAATGGGACCTGGGATGTACCCCGGCCAAGCGCCCGGATACGGCTCTCCGCAGGGTGCCTACGCGGCGCCGATGGCAGACCCGAGGATCAAAGAACTGACCGACCAGTCCAACACCTGGCTGATCGTCTCGATCGTCGGCTTCTGGCTCGGCTTCGGCTTCGTCACCGGCCCCCTGTCCTGGCTCAAGGCCAACGGCATTCGCCGCAACTACCGCAGCATGGGCCTGGAGCCCTCGGGCACGTCCACCGCCGCGATGATCGTCGGCATGGTGTCCTCGCTCGTCTACGTGTTTGCGGTCCTTGCCGTCGTCATGATGTTCACGCTGTTTGCTGGGGCCATGGCCGCCGGCGCCTGATCGAGATTCTGGTCCAGCGCTTCGCTCGACGCCGCTCGCCTCTCTGGCGCGCGGCGTTTTTCATGTCGCCAGATGTTCCGCATGCAGCCGGTGGAAATCGACTTCGTGGTCGTCGGTCACCTCTTCGAGCCCTGCATTAAACGCCGAGAACACCGACGAGGCGATGATGGACACGCAGCGCCCCCGCAGCTCGGGTGAACCTTCCAGCGCGATCTCGACGACAGGATGTCGCTTGTTGACGAACACGCTGCCCTCCTCGAACTGGGCGAGAACCTTCGAGCGAACCTCAACGACCCGAAGCAGATCGAGCATCGCGCTGCTGAACATCCCCGGCGCGCCTCGTCGCACCAGCCGCAGCTCGGTGCGAATGGCGTCGAGCAGGATCGCGTCCGCGCTCGGCGGTGCGATCGGTTCGGGCTTGGGTCTCGGCCTGGGTGCGGGTTCGACCTGCTGTGCGACCGTCGGCTTCGGCTCCGGCTTTGGCGTCAGCTCCGGCTTTGGCGTCAGCTCCGGCTCCGGCTTCGGCAGGTTGAGCCGCTCCCGCTGATCCAGCGAAACGCTGCGTCCGTTGAGCAGCTCGAACAGCGGCACATCCCGAAGCGCCTGGTACAGCCTCCGCGTCGGCCCATCCTTCGGTTTTCGCCCCTGTGTCCACTGGGCGTGCATGCGCTCGACGAGTCCCCGCAACACGCTGCGGTCGCGAAGCCAGGAAAATGCACGCTCCGAGGCCAACGGGTCGAACCGCGCGTGGACACGCTCGTACATCTGGCGAGCGTGCTTCTGCAGCAACTCGCCGCTACGCGCGTCCAGCGAAGCGAACTTCCAACCGTCATCGATCGACACCGCGGATCCGTAGACGGCACCGCCCACGACGTACAGCGTCGACACATCGCAGTAGCCGGCGACCTTCTCCGGGTCCCCGAGCGCCACCGCCCCTTCATCGAGCAGAGGGTCGATCCAGAGCCAGCCGACCAACCCGCGCCCGGAGATCTCGACCTGCTCGACCGCGTCGACGCCGTGCTTGGGCATCCGGGGCGCCCGTGCGCGGTTGTCGTCCCGCAGCCGCTCGTGCCGCCGAACCTCCTCGTAGTCCGCAACGCTCCCCAGCAAGCTCTGGAGCAGCGGTTTGACGTTGGGCTGATCTCGAAGCACCAGCCGGGGAAGCGCGCCCCCGCTCGCATCCGAGGTGGTCCGCGCCCAATACACCTGCTCGTCGTCCGTGCGCGTGTTGAGGATGGCGTCGAGTTTCCAGAAGGTTCCGTCGAGGTGTTCGAACAGCCGCAGTTTCACCAGAGCCGCAGGGCCAGGCTCCTTCAACGCATGCGTGCCGCGCTCCCCCACGAGAAGCTCGAGCAGGAGGCGCCCCCATGCGCGTCCCCAGCTGCGCTCCTGGTCGTTGAAGCCTGGCCACGCGACCCGGAGGGCCTCGGCGAGCAGCGACCAGGCACGCACGCACGCGGCTGCAACGTGGACGATGTCCTTTTCAGACAGGGAGGTAAAACCGCGCCCTACCCCGAACGACTCGGATTGCAAGACCCCGACCAAGATAGCCCGGGCCTCGGGGACGACGACGTCGCAAACCCTCCGGCGGCGGCGGTACGCGACGATGCTCGCGCTGTCCGAGCTCGGGAGCGACCGCGGGATGCCGATCTCCCCCTGCAGGTGTCCCTTGATCTCGACCTTCACGAGGACCTCCTCGGCGGGCAACTCAAGCTCAACCTTCTCCTGCTGCTCGAACACCTCTCGCGCTCGCCAGCGGTCAAACCAGACCCGGCCGTCCGCGAGCGCGTGCGTGCCGAACACTCGGCGCAGGCTCTCTCGCTCCGACTTGCTTGCAACGAGAACGACCCGGGGCACGTCGCCCTCGAACGCTTTGGGCAGGTTCGAGGCGTCCATCACCAGCGCGCTGTCGTGGCGCTCGAGGTCCGCCAGGATGGACGCGATCGAGCAGGATCGACCCAATGCCGGCAGCATCTCGACGTCGCGCAGCCGCCTCCAGGACTGCGCGATCGCTCGCAGCAGCGCTTCCAGCCCCGCGTCGACCGGAGGAGGCTGCTGCGACGCGACACCGTCCAGCACCTCGCGAACCGTTTCGGCCGACAGCTCGTCTTGCGCCGCGCGACGCAGCAGCATCACCATTCGCTCGGCAGCATCCATCGTGCCGTGGGCATCGACACAGTCGTCGAACGCCTCGAGCCACCCAGACTGCAGGAACGGCGCGAAGGTGAGTTCCCGAAGACTCAACCGCAGCTCCGCGTCGCCGCCACCGTCGCCGCACGCGGCGAAGAGCGCCTCGAAGAGTTTTGCGGGGGCCAGATCCACCACCTTCTGCAAGGCGGGATGGGATTTCCCCTGCAGCGCGGAGAAGTCGGCGGTCACCGGCGCGCCCGGCCAATCGACCACAACCACGACGCCCGCAATGGCACACGGCATCGTCACGAACTGAATCGAACGTCGGTGCATCATCACGCGAACGCTCGCGTTCCCGGACCCCTCACCGCGCGCTTTGGCCACGAGCAAGCCGGCGATGACCTCCATCCCCTCGGCCGAGAACGTCACGGACTGCGCGGTCTGGCAGAACAACTCGAACGGTTCCTGAGGCTGACGGCGCCACGTCTCGGCGGCGAGATCGAGCCTCAATGCCTCCTCCCCGGCCACGACCGCCTCGGCGCCCAAGACCTTGCGCAGAAACACGCGGTCCTCCTTGCCGCACAGGACGTACCCCTCGAAGCTCGCGCTTCGGCGTTTTCCCGGGAGCAACACCTTGAGCGGGTTGTCGGCGGAGTACGTCTCTCGCAGCTCTATCAGCGACAGGGGTGGACCGGCCAGCTGCAGATACAGCGGCATGCTCAGCAGAGGATGCTCGTCCTCGAACGGGTTCGCGGGCGCGCACTCTCCGAACGCGTTCACCCAACGTCGCGCTCGCTGCTTGCTGAATCCGGTCGCAGTGTGGAAGTCGCGCGCGAAGTTTCTGCGGCACACCAGCGCCGCCAGCACACGCAGCGAAGGAAGGATGGCCGGTTCGGCGTCGCTGTGCACCGTCCAACCCACCACCTCGAGCGCGCGCATCGTCGCCTCCGCGACCGCATGCAGACCCCGAGCGAACCCCTCGTTCCTCCGCGCTCGCGTCCAATCGGCCACCGGCTCGAAGTCGGCCTCGACCACCGCTACGAAGCCCGGGATCCACAAGCTCGACGACTTGAGCACGACCGTCTCCAGCAGGCAGCCTCGGTACACGACCTGGACGACCGACTCCTCGCGGTCGCTTCGGCGAATCCCGACCTCCCCGCGGATCCCCTCCCCGCGGACCGGCTCTCGGGCGAGGTAGAGCCCGTCCCCCAGCGTAGTGCTCCAGCTGCGCGAAAGGACCCTCTCTTTGTGCTCGGCTCTCGCAGCAGCCGACTCGTATGCGGAGGTCCGGTCACGCAGCGCGTCCCCGAAGATCGACCGAAGCGCAGCCCGGAGTTCCTCAGACTCAGCACAGACCGCGCCCCCAAACCCATCGCGGTCTGCTTGCGCGCGTGCGATGAAGTCCACGGTCTGCAGGCCCATCAGTGTCGCGGTGCTCACCCACTCGCCGCACAGCCGCTGCCAAACCGGGAGCGCGAGGTAGCGCGGCAACACGTCTCCGACCAGCTTGAGGCGCCAGGGTGCAGCAACCCGCTCCGCAATCCAGGTCGGCATCCGCGAGCGCAGGGTATCCGGGAGCGCTGCCCACCGGCTCGGGTCGTCGGTGAAGGTATCCACCAGCGAAAGCAGCGAGCGTTCGAGCGCGATGGAGAGCCTGCCCAGGACCTCCGTGTAGGCGTCGTCCCGAACGACGTCCGTCTGCGAGACGTCCTTGCGCAGGGCGTGGCTGTCGACCATCGCGACGAACCCAGCGGGAAAGCTGATCAGACGATGTGTCGCGAGCCAGACCCCGGCGTTGAGCACCAGGAGCTCCGCCGGCGGCGGATCGGGTTCGATCCGAAACCCGCAACACCCTCGAATCCCCCCCTGGTCGAGATCGATGCGTCCGAGGACTTGCCCCAGGCGGAATCCGGCGGAGATTCGATCGCCGTCGAGAATGATCGGCAGCTCAGCGTAACAAACGCGCTCCCTGAGGATGAACTCCTCGGCGATCGTGCCTTGCAGGTTCTCAACGAAACGCAGGGCAAGGCCGGGACGAAAGCGCTGCTTGACGTGCACCCGCGTGCCGCCTTCGTCGGTCGCCGCGCAAGCCTCGGCGGACTCGAGCGCACCTGGGCCAGGTCGCAGTTGCAACGAGCTCGCCTCCCCAGCGCGATGGCTGTGCACCCGGACCCAGCGGGGGTTGAGGGCGAGTGCGCCGTTGAGCGCGATCGCCAGCTCCTGACGCGAACGCAGGTTGCTCCGAGCGCGGTCGCCGAACATCGAGACAAAGAGGTCATCGAGGTCGGCCCGCGAGTACCCCTCACCGTCGAAGCACACCTCCATGTCATCGGCATCGATCTGGAACTCGACGCGTGTCGCCCCCTGATGCACCGCCGCCTGTACGAGCATGAGCACGTACTGGCGGGGGTCGGAGAGCTGGAACTGGCGCATCTTCTCGCGCGCCTTTTTCTTGTCGATGCTGAAGCCACCATGGGCCTCGATCTCGCCTTCGGCCGCGAGCGCGGCCAAGATGTCCTCGGAACTCATCGGGACTCCAGTCGGTGCGCTGCGGTGGCGAGCTCGGCGTCGATGGCCGGCGTCAGCCCGGCCCCCACAAAAAACAACTTCGCCAGCATGTACGCAGCCAAGGGCAAGTCGCGCTGGGAGAGTGAGACCAGTGCATGGGTCGCCCGATGATCGGCGTTGACCACCACCGGCCGAGCCCGCGAGAAGAACCCACTGCCGAGCGTTTTCACGTCGGCCAGGGGTGTGAGCGAGAAAGGATCCCGCTGCGACAGGGCCACCAACGACTCCAGGTTTGATCCCGGATAGGCGAAGTGTCCGAAGTGCACCTCGGACACCTTGTGTCCCGCAGCTCGGAACACCGACTTCGTTGCGGCCGCGAGCGGATCCAGGGCCGCGTGTTCGGCCGCATCGCGCAGCGGCAGCGGCAGCGCCCAGTGGGCTTCGAGAGCCGCCACAGAGTACCCGCCACCGAACCGTCCGATCTTCTGCAGCAGCAGGCCCGCGCCCGTATCGAGCCCCGCGTACGCGACCACCTTTCCCTGTGCTTCGAGCGCGTCGCTGAGCGGCCCTGGCGTGCGCGTGACGAGCAGGAGGGCATCCGGGACGCCCTGCATCAGGCGTCCAAACGTGAGCGGCTGCGCCCTGGGGGTGAGCGCGACGCTGCGCCGTTCGACCCTGTCCCGCGTCTTCGGGCGGATCCCATTGCCAACGTGCCAGAGCACGCATCGATGATGATGCTCCCGCAGCGGGGTGGGCATGGCACTGTGAAGCTCGGCCTCGAGGTTCTCGAACGCTCGCTGCGCCAGCGGCCCATGCACCGTGTCGGCGACCGTTTTCAGCACCCGCGCGTGCCCCTCATCTTCGATGACCGCATCTCGGGTGAGCGTGTGCTCCAGATGCGGACTCCAGGCTCGCACCCGAACCCCCACATGAGGGCTGCTGTCCCGCTCGACCAACGTCAGGCCGCCGTTGTACAGGCCCAGAAACGTCTGCCCCGCCGTGGGGTGGCACGCTGCGATCCGCGAGTACCCGTCGTCATGCTCGACGCTACAAGGCTCGGAGTAGCCAAACGGGACCGCGATCGGCTCACCGTCGACGCGAATGTCACACACCGCGTGCTTGCACCAATAGGTCACCGTTGTGCGCACCGCGAGCGCAAAGGCGCCGAACTCCTGCGCGGGCATCGACTTGTAGACGCGGATCGTCGTGCCCTCGATCGGTTCGTCCAACCGCAGCAGACGAAACGCACGCGTCTTGTCGAAGAGCACCCGCCACGCCTCACCGTCGCGGGCCGTATCCACGCAGACAACCTCGGGGCCGATCGCAAACACCGAAACGAACCCGATCCCAAACTTGCCAATCTTGGTCCGGTCGCCGTCTTTTTGCGACGAGAACAGGCGCGTCAACTTGGTCTCGATGATGTCCCGACTCATCCCCCCGCCCCAGTCCGAGACCGCAATGACAGCGGTTCCGGCCTCCCCCTTGGCCTCGAACGACGTGGAGATTTCCACCTCGTGGCTCCCCGCGTCGATCGCGTTTTGGACCAGCTCCCGCAGGAACGAAAGCGGGTCCGAGAACTGGTTGACGAGTTCGTCGAGGGCGTCGTCGACAGGGGCAACCGAGGGGGCTGACACGCGACGTTGAGCCTATCACGCGAGCTCGTCCCCTCTTTGCCGCCGCCCCTGGTTCAGGGCTTTCGGCCCCGAAGACCAGCATGCAAGGCCCACCCAGACAGCCCTCGCACCTTCAACCAACGCGATGAACGCGGTACATACAGGGAGCATGAGCAACGTACTCGCAGCGGTCGTTGCTGTCGCATTGTCCGCTTCGGCTCAACCGTCCTCGTCCCACGACGATGAGCCGGCTCCGCCCGCCGAGGCAGCGGCCGCTCCGGCGACGCCCAGCCAGGCCGTGGGAGCGGATGTCGTCCATCTCGTTTCCGGAGGGTTGATGCGCGGGACGGTCGAAGAGTACGAGCCCGGTGGGACGGTGGTGCTGATCAAGTCCGACGGCACTCGAAAAACGTTCGAGGCGAGCGAGGTGAGCCGTGTCGAGATCGGCGGGCAATCTGCACCAGCCCCCGCCGAACCTCCCGAAGTCGTCGAGACGCCGGCGGTGGACTTCGAGCAGCCCCCCATCGCCGCCGCCGCGAGATCGACAAGCATCCCGCCGGGCACCACGCGACTCCACCTCGTTCGCACGGATGCAGGCCGCTCTGATCTCGCCCTTCACCGGAAGCTCGCGGATGTCGTGGTTTCCGGATCCGGTGGATCGGCGTCCGGGGTCGCATGGGAGACGACGTGCCGTGCCCCGTGCGGCAAGCCGGTCGCGACTGAGCCCCTGTATTTCGTTGGCCGTGCAACAGGAGCCACCCTAGGGTCCAAGCCGGTGGATCTCCGTGCCTATGAAGGGGGTGACGTCACACTGGAGGTCGAAGGCGGCAGTGTCGGGATGTTCGCGGGTGGATACGCGCTCGTCATCGCCGGCTCGCTGGCAGCCGGGGCGTCTGTCACGTGGTTCATGCTCGACGATATGAGCAACGCCGCCGGAGGCGCAGTTCTGGCGGCGGGCGTGGGCGGAATCGTGGGGGGCTTCGTCATGCTTATGCGCTCGCGCCACCGGGTCACGGCGGTCTCGGGCCGCCCTCGGCGCTGAGCCTCGCTTGGCCGTCGGTCCCCGCGGCGTTCCGCTCCGAGCAGGTCCGAGGGCCGGCTCCGCCCGAACGGGAGCCCCTGGAATACGCTGCAACCCAAGCTGGTAGGCTGCTGCCATGGCCAAGCTCAAAACCGCCCTTGCCGTAGGTGCCATCGCCGCCCTCAGCGTCGGAACCTACTCCCTGTTCTCCGCGAGCGACGAAGAGGCCGCGGGCACCCGAAACCTCGTGAACCAGGTCTGGATCGAGCGGATGCCCCAGACCCCTCGGGACATGATCGGACACATCGTGCTTCTCGATCGGGACCGCCAGCAGTTCGGCATCACTGGGCGCGGATCCCAGTGGCGCCACGTCCTTGAGGCCTTCGGCTGGCGCCTCGAAGGCAGCCAACTCAAGCTCTTCTTCCCGCAGGATCGCGTGCGGGGCGAGGTTGAGGCGCGCACCTGGAAGTGTGCCGGCGAAGCGCCCGAGCCCTTCGAGCTGTGTCTGGAGTTCTCCAACAACAAGGGCCAGACCATGCAGTTCTACAGCCACCCTGACTGGGTTGTGAAAGATGCAGACAGCCTCGAGGCGCTCGCGATGCAGACCCCGGAGCTGGCCGGCGTGTTCGAGAATGTCGAGCTGTCCGCGCCGTCCATCGACATCGAGTCCATGGAATTCGAAGAAGGCCCCCTCCCCCTCCAGTAGCATTCGCCCATGATGCCCGGACTCTTCATCGCGCTCTTCTTCGTCCTGGCGATCGCTTTCACCGGCGTTCGTGTCCTCAAAGAGTACGAGCGCGCTGTGGTGTTCCGGCTCGGGCGGGCCCAAAAGAAGCTCGCTGGCCCCGGCCTGGTCCTGCTTTTGCCGTTGGGCATCGACAAACCTCGCGTCGTCGACCTCCGGACCAAGGTCGTCCAGATCCCTCCCCAAGAGGTCATCACCAAGGACAACATCTCGATCGTCGTCGACGCGGTCGTCTACATCACGGTCGAGTCCCCCTCGCACGCCATCCTCGATGTCGAGGAGTACATGCCGGCCACGCTGCAGCTCGCCGCCACCACGCTGCGGGCCGTCATCGGCCGGATGGACCTCGATGAGATCCTCGCGCACCGCGAGGCGATCAACGAAGAGGTCCGCTCCATCCTCGACGCCCGCACCGAGCAGTGGGGCATCGACATCTCCGCGGTCGAGCTGCGCGACATCATGCTGCCGCAGGAGATGAAGCGCGCGATGGCCCGCCAAGCCGAAGCCGAGCGAGAGCGACGGGCCAAGGTCATCGCGGCCGAGGGCGAGCTGCAGGCCGCCAAGCAACTCACCGCAGCCGCGGAGACCATCTCCAAGCACCCCGGCGCCATGCAGCTGCGGATGTTTCAAACCCTCACCGAGATGGCGGCCGAGCCGGCGACGAAGATCGTCGTGCCGGTGCCGATCGAGCTGCTCGCGGGGCGCAACGACGCGTTCGGTGGCGACCCCGAGCTGGGGAACAAGATCACCCAACTCGTGCAGGCGCTCGCCGGTGCGAGTCTGCCCGCACCGAAGTCCGTCCCGGCGGCCACCCAAGAACGCCCCGCTGCGGTCAGCCCGGGAGCGTCCACGCCCAAGCGGCTGGGAAAACCCGCCCCGCTCGAGTAACACCGGAGTTGAACGGGGCGCAGCTCAGCTGGCGCCCTTGTGCAGCAGCACCACGGGCACGGTCATGAAGAGGATCTTGATGTCGAGCCACAGCGACCAGCTGTCGATGTACTCGAGGTCGAGCGCCATCCACTGATCGAAGTCGCTGATGTTGCTGCGACCGGAGACCTGCCACAGTCCGGTGATCCCCGGACGAACCGAGAGCCGCCGCCGCTGACGAGGCTTGTACTGGGCCACCTCGGAGGGCAGCGGCGGCCGGGGACCCACCAGGCTCATCTGTCCAACCAGCACATTGAAGAGCTGCGGCAGCTCGTCGATCGACGTCTTGCGAATGAAGCGGCCGATCTTCGTGATGCGAGGGTCGTGTTTGATCTTGAACACGGGCCCATCCATCTCGTTGAGATGCATCAGCTCCTTCTTCTTTTTCTCGGCATCGATACACATCGAGCGGAACTTGAGCATCGGGAATTTGCGTCCCTGAAGCCCGCTGCGCACCTGCTTGAAGAGAATCGGGCCGCCATCCTCCAGCTTGATCAGCAACGCGATAAGTCCGAGCAGAGGGGAGATGGCGATGATGCCGAGGAAGGACCCCACGATGTCCAGAACCCGCTTGCCCAGGAGCCGGACCTCGCCGGTCGGCCTCTGGGTGATGCCGATCATCGGCATGTTGAAGCCGGTCATGTTCGCCAGCTCCATTTCACCGTTGAGCGGCACCGTGGTCGGGATCGAGAGCAACACATCCACGCCTCGCTCGTCGCAAGCAGCGAGGGCTACGGCGAAGTCCTCGTGCGAGCGCTCCGGTACGGCGAACACGACCTCGTCCACGACCTCGGTGTCGAGGAGGTAGGCGATATCCTCCACCTGGCCGAGGATCGGCTCCGCCTCGGTTAAGGTGGGCAGACCCAGCACGCCGACAAAGCCCACCAGACTGTTGTTCCACGACGACCGCTCCCGCAGCGACCCGGCGAAGGCCACCGCTTCGGCGCCGGTGCCCACGACGAGGACTCGGTGGTCATCGACCCGCTTGGTCCGGCGGATGACGGCCCTGGCGGCGACACGAACCCCGAGCAGCAACGTGAACTGCGTCGCGCCGAAGATAAACACGAAACTCCTGGAGAGGAACGTGACCTTGAACCAAAAGGACGCGATGACGAGCAGGCACAAGCCCACGCCCACCGCCCGGACGTACCGCACGGACGTTCGGCCGGGCCCGGCGCGAAAGTCCGCGGTGTTCGAGAAGTGAAACGTCAGTCCCCACAGCGGCATCATGCCCAGCAGGAACTTCGGGTAGTTCGATTCAAGGAGGAGCTCGACCGAGACCTCTCGCCGACCCAGAAACGCCGGCACGTACTCCGATACGGTCGGGAGCCACTGCCGCAGCGTCAACGCAGCGAAGAACGCAACGACGGACACGAACAGGTCGCTCAGCAGAAAGATCTGACGAAAGAGAACCGCTTGATGCCGCGTCATCGTGCTGGCCGCTCCAAGACCGCTCGCAATTTACAGTGGATGCGGTCCGCTGGGCACCGCCCATCTTCGCTCGTCGAACTCACGCCCGTCATCGGCCTCGGAGGACTCAAGGCGTGGTTGCAGCCGCAATCGCCCAGGTCGCGCGCACGAGGTCGCCGAGCGGATGCGGGCCCAGCGGCTCCGCAGGATCGAGCCCCGCGTCCACGAGCAGGCCCGCGAGCAAGCCGACGCCCTGCTCGGTGAGCCTCGGGCCCGAGGCGTGAAGCTCCAACCCGCGCGCGCGCGCGTGATGCTGCACCAGGTTGCGGACGATCGCATGCGCGACCGTGTCCTCGCGGATCGCCACGTAGACCAAGGCCGGCCCTGGGTCGTCAAACTCCGCGAGCTCGGCGGGGTTGGCCCACATGCGACGCCCGTCCTTGCCGACCATGTCGATCGGCGCAAGGCCGCCGCTCCCGCGCGGCTTCCGTCGTCGCCAAGGGAACCGCGCCAGCACCTTTTGCAGCTTGAGATCGGAAGGCTGGGCCATGTCGCCGATGCCCAAGCCTATCACGCATCGCCCGAGGACGTCCCCGCCGCCTCGCTCCATGCCCGAATCAGGGCCGTCCCGGCTCGCTGCACCTGCTCGGTGCTCGTACCGCGGCCCAGGCTCAAGCGGATCGCACCGCGGGCCACAAGCGTATCGACGCCCATCGCGTGGAGGATTCCGCCGTCGCCGTCGGCATGGCACGCCGACCCGGTGGACGCGGCGAGTCCGGGCGCCCGGCGTAGAACCTCCGCCCCCGCGCAGTCGGGCACGCAGACGTGCAGCGTGTTCGGGAGCCGGTCGGCCGCGTGTCCGGTTACCCGCAGACCGGGGATGCCCGCGAGCAGCCGGGTTTGCAGTGCATCGCGGAGCGCGGTCTGCCGTCGCCCTTCGAGCTCAAGGTCATCCGCGGCGAGCTGGCAGGCCGCGCCGAGCCCCACCACCATCGCCGTGGGTTCGGTCCCCGGACGAATGCCTCGCTCCTGGCCTCCGCCCAGTGCCCACCCTCGAACGAGTTCGGGCTTGCGAACGTAGAGCGCTCCGATTCCGCACGGCCCGTACAGCTTGTGGCCGACGATCGTGAGCAGATCGACGCCCAGCGCGTCGACGTCCACCGCCACCTTGCCCACCGCCTGCGCGCCATCACTGTGAACGATCACCTCGGGCGCAGCTGCGCGAGCGAGCGCAGAGATCTCCGCGACGGGCTGCAGCACCCCCGTCTCGTTCTGCGCCAAGATCACACTCACCAGCCCCGCAGACTCACCCAACACCGACCGAGCCTGGGCGAGGTCGACCCGGCCCGACTCCCCCACCGCCAGGCGATCCCAACGCCACCCGTCTGCCTCGAGGGCGGCTGCAGGCTCCGAAACCGCCGGATGCTCGACCGACGTCGTAACGACGCGCTTGCAAGACACCTGCGAGCAACGCACGGCGAGGTTGTCCGCCTCGGTTCCCCCGCCGGTGAACACGACCTGCTCCGGGCTCGCGCCGATGAGCGCTGCAACCTGCGCCCGTGCTTGGGCGATCGCCTGCGCCGCGCGGCGTCCATACACGTGCCCACTGGAAGGGTTTCCGAAGCACAAACCCAACCACGGCAGCATCGCCTCACGCACCGACTCGGCGACGGGCGTGGTGGCGTTGTGATCGAGATAGATCGGGTGCGAGGACTCGTCGCGCATGCGCTGCGACTCAGCCGTCTTCGTCGTCGCCGCCGGCAGCCGCCGCTTCGTCGGCACCGCCACCCTCGCCGAGCCAGTCGAAGTTCCACAAGATGTACTGCCAGTCCTTGTCCATCGAGCGGGAGTCGCCAAAGGGGTACTCCATGCGCGCGATGAAGACGACGTCGTTGCGCGGGAACATGAACTGGACGATCTCCCGCGTCGGCGTATTGGTGGAGCTGTCCATCACGTGCAGGCGCGTGTAGATGCCGGCCTTCTTGTGATAGTCGGACTGGTAGGCGATCTCGTCGACCGACAGCCCCGCCTGCTTGTACTTGTTCTTGAACCAGGTGACCGAGCGCTCGTCGATGGGGCGAGTCTTCTTGGTCACGAAAACCGTGACGTCGATCTGCTCCGCTCCCGAGGCGTCCTCGGACTCTTCTTCGGCGAACGGATCGGCCTCTTCGTCGGCATCCCCAAACTCGAAGTCGCCCGAGGATCCGCTGCTGCACGCGATGACCGGGATCCACCCGGTTCCGCTGTCCTTGCTGTGCGAGGCCTCGCCGCAGTTCCGAAACACGTAAAGGGTCTCGGGGGTCTCGAACTGGACGCCCAGCTGGTTGAACGTCAGCATCGAGCCGCTCTTGGCAGCCGAGGTTGGGCTGTTCACCCACGCGGCCGCTTTGCTCGTTCCCTTCTCGCTGTTCTTACAAGACGGGACGGCCAGCAGGCAGACAGTTGCCAGGCAGACTCCGAGACGGTTGGCTTGAAAGCGCTCCATGTCCGGGCGCAAAGGTATCAAAACAAGCCGGCGAGAACAGCAGGGTGCGGCATCGCCCCAAAAGAGCGTTGGCACTGGGCTTGCTCACCCCCCCCTATGATGCTGACCCCGATGGCCGTACCCGCTCCTGAGACTGCCCCGGCCCGCCCATCAATGCCCGCCAGGGCGGTCTCCGAGCTTATGCAGTTCCTGCTCGAAGCCCGGGACCCCAGCACCCTCCGAGATCGTGCTGCCTCGGGGCTGGGCCTGCTTTGGGAGGTCGATTGGGCGCAATTCGCCGCCGAACATGCGCCCTTGGGGGCCAGCGTCGTCCAGTTGCCCGACGCTGCGGGCGTCCACGCCCTGACGGTGGCCCTGCGCGACCCCTGCGACGTTGACGCCCGTCAAACCGTCGACGGTCTGCTGGGGACCATCCGAATGCTCCACGCGCGGGCGGTCGAGGAGGCCCAACTCCGCGAGCAGGCACACACCGACCCACTCACGGGTCTGTGGAATCGCCGCGGGTTCAATCCGTTCGTCGACCAGGCGCTCGCCCGCTCCACGCGGACCGGCGAAGAGGTGACCCTCCTGCTCTGCGACGCGGACCACTTCAAACGCATCAACGATACCTATGGCCACGCGATGGGGGACCGGACCCTCACCGCCGTCGCGGAAGCCCTGCGCGCCGTCATCCGACCCACCGATGCCGCTGCACGGATCGGCGGGGATGAGATGAGCGTGCTGCTCGCGGGCTGCAACGCCCAGGGAGCCACCGTGGTCGCGACACGGATCCAAGAGGCGCTCGCGGACATCCAACGCGACGCCGGGCTGCCCGATTCCGTCACCCTGAGCATCGGAATCGCCGACACCCGGGCGATGTCGGCCGAAGCACTCATCCACCGAAGCGTCAGCGAGCTGATGGCTGCCGCGGACGAAGCCTTGTACCGGGCCAAGCATGCCGGGCGCGGGGGCTACGAGTGCCACCCCAACTGCTTCACACCCGCCCCGCTGGAGGACGAACTCACCGCGCCGATTCAGCTCAGGACCGCGCCAGCACCGAACGTGCGTAGTCCGGCGGCGGCGTGAGCCCCATCAGCTCGAGACTGGTCGCGGCCACATTCCCCAGGCTGGCTCCGACCAAGGCGCTGCGGTCGAGCGCCAACCCGGGGCGAGCCGCGTCGTAGACATGCAGCGGGACCGGGTTCAGGGTGTGACTCGTGCGTGGTTGAAGGATGCCGTCCTTTCCAAGCTCGACCATCTGGTCGGCGTTGCCGTGATCCGCGGTCACCACCAGCACGCCCCCCAGCGAGCGCACCACCGGCAGAAGCCGCGCCAGGCAGTGATCGACAACCTCCACCGCCATCCGCGATGCGTTGAGATCCCCGGTGTGGCCGACCATGTCGCCGTTGGCGTAGTTGACCCGTGCGAAGTCGTAGTGGCCCTCCCGGAGCTCTGCGATCAGCGTGTCTGTGATCTCCGCGGCTTTCATCCATGGACGCTGCTCGAACGGGACGCGATCCGAGGGGACTTCCACGTACGTCTCGAGCTCCGGGTCAAACGCCCCGCTGCGGTTTCCGTTCCAGAAATAGGTCACGTGGCCGTACTTCTGGGTCTCCGAGATCGCGAGCTGGCGTTTGCCCGATGCCGCGAGCAGCTCCCCCATGGTCTCCTCGATCGACGGCGGCTGGACGAGGAAGCGTGCGGGCACATGTTGGTCCCCGTCGTACTGCATCATCCCCGCGTAGAACACGTCCGGTCGTGGTCCTCGCTCGAACTTGTCGAACGTCTCGGCCTCGAAGGCGTTGGAGATCTCGATCGCCCGGTCGCCTCGGAAGTTGAAGAAGATGACCGCGGCGCCATCGCGAATCGGCCCGACGGGTTTTCCAGCGTCGGCGATGACGAAGCCTTCGAGGTCTTGGTCGCCCTTGTCAGACTCTTCATACAGCACCCGGATCGCGCGGCTGAGGCTCCCGAACCTCCGGCCTTTGCCTTCCACATGCACCCTCCAGCCGCGTTCCACCATCGCCCAATCTGCCTGGTAGCGGTCCATGGTGATCGACATGCGACCGCCGCCACTGGCGACGCGGTAGTCACGTCCGGACACCGACAACGCAGCGAGCTTGGCCTCGAGCGCCTCGGCGTACTCCAGCGCCGAGCGTGCTGGAACATCGCGGCCGTCGAGCAGGGCGTGCACGCGACACGCCGCGACGCCCTCGAGCGCCGCGCGCTCCAGCATCGCAAAGAGGTGCCGGATGTGGCTGTGCACGTTGCCGTCCGACAACAAGCCCAAGAAGTGCAGCGGCTCGCCGCTTGCCTCGACGCGCGCGACGGCGTCTCGCCAGGTCGCGCCGTCGAACAAGGAGCCCGAGCGCACCGCGTTCTCCACCAGCTTGGCGCCTTGGTCGAAGATTCGCCCCGCACCCAGTGCGTTGTGGCCAACCTCCGAGTTCCCCATGTCAGCGTCCGAGGGCATGCCCACCGCGGTTCCATGCGCCGCCAGGATCCCGCTGGCGGCGTGGCTGCGAAGCCAGTCCAGCGTCGGCGTGTGCGCAAGCGCGACCGCATCGGTCGCATCACCAGCGCCGATGCCGACGCCGTCCATGACGACACAAACAACAGGACCCTTCGGAGGCTGGAACGAAGCATGGGGACGAAGCGCCATGCGAGCCATCATGGCCGAGTGCTCGCCGCCTGCCGAGTCCTTGGCCTCGCAGGCTGAGGAAAAAAAACGACACGACGTCTCGCTCGTCTTCTTCGCTCCTTGGCGGCGTTGCCCAAACTTCCGATACACCCGGCGCACCACGAGCGCCGCGCGACACCGTCAGGTGCGGCCCCAGGCGTGCCTCAGCACCCGGAGTCAACCTGATCGCCCTGATCGCCCTGATCGCCCTGATCGCCTGATCGCCTGATCGCCGCGCTAGAACATGAACAGGTACCCGAGCGAGACGTCGAGCGCGAGATCGAAGGGATTGGTGTCCGGCTCAGCGGGGACGATCGCGGGGTCCTCCGGCTGGGGCTGCGCGACGACCTGATACGTGCTGAAGTAGCGCTGCACCGAGACGCCGAGCGTCAGGCCCTGGTTGTTGCGGATCGGGATGCCGACGAGCCCGCCCCCGCGGAGCATCGCCGACACGTCCGAGTGGTGCTCTTCGTCGGTGGTGAGGATGCCGAGCGGACGGACGAACGTGGAGATCCCGACGCCGACCGTGAGGTCACCCTGCAGATAGATCGGGCCCAGGACGAGCTGCAGCGACGGGCCCGCGCCAAAGTCTGAATGAGCGAGGGCGGCGTAGCGGGTCGCGGACTGGGGCTGGTTGTCCACGGTCCCTGCCACCTGACGACGCTCGATAAAGCGGGTGTGTCCAAGCTCGGCGGCTGCGCCGAGGCGGATGGGACCCAGGCGAAGCCCGTGCACCCGGAACGAGAACCCCGCGCCAAATCCCATCGGCTGCATCACCTCCGCGCCGCCCCCGAGCAGAACGCCAAGCCTGACGGCGCCGATCACGGAGAAGACCGGACCCCGCTGACGCGCGTGCGCATCATTGCCCCGGGTGGTGCCCGAAGAGGGCTGTATCGCTAGCAATGACGCCAGCGCGAGGGTCGTCCCGAGCATCGAGCGGACCATAGCAAGCCGCGGCGGGGAACGCTTTGACGATGGGACCGGGATGTCCTTTCATGCACGAATGGCCCAGCACCCGACCTCCTGCGACGAAGCCACCCGACCCGACGTCGACGCGACGCAGCTCACGCGACGTGACCTGATCGGCGCCGCAGCCGGAGTTGTCTTGTGCGGTTGCGCGGGGAAAGCCGACAAGTGGACCACCACGTCGGTCGAGACCACCGAGGGCATGGTCGAGCTCGACATCGCCGACTACCCCGAGCTGGCGACGCCTGGCGGCATGGTGGCGCTTGAGCCGAAGGGTGCGAAGAAGCCGGTCCTGGTGATGCGGCTCGAGCACGACGAGTTCCGCGTGATGTCGTTGCGATGCCCGCACCTTGGGTGCGTCGTGCGTTGGGACTCCAGCATGCAAGACCTGGTTTGTCCCTGCCACGGCTCGCGCTTCACCGACACCGGCGAGAAGACGAAGGGTCCGGCCAAGTCGGGTCTCAAACAGATGCGCAGCCAGTTCGTCGGCATGCAGGGCAACGCCGGCGGGACCAAGCTTCAGTTCATCCTCGACGAGTCCTGATGGCAAACGCCAAACATCCGATCACTCCCGCCATCAGGGCCCTGCGCGCAGCCGGCGTTTCGTTCGAGCCGCGCCTGTACGACTACGCCCCGCACGGTGGCACCGCGCGCAGTGCCGCCATGCTCGGGCTCGATGAGCACGCCGTGATCAAGACCCTGGTGCTGGAGACCGAGCAGGGGAGTCCGCTCTTGGTCCTGATGCACGGCGACCTGCGCGTCTGCACCAAGAAGGTGGCGCAGGTGACGGGCGCCAAGTCGGTCCGCCCCTGCGACCCCAGCGTGGCCGAGAAACACACCGGATACCTGGTGGGCGGCACCTCCCCGTTCGGAACCCGCAAGCCCCTTGCGGTCTACATGCAGCGGAGCGTGACGGCGCTTCCGAAGCTGGTGATCAACGCGGGCAAGCGCGGGTTCTTGGTCGAGATGACCCCGGAGGCCATCCTCGAAGCGCTGGCCCCGGTCCTCGTTGACGTGGCGCAGGACGCTCCAACGTTGCCTTGACCCGTTCGCGGTACGAGCGGTTGCGAGCGGTTGCGACATTGCCTAGGCTCCGGCCGCGGGCGACCGAGACCGTGCTGCGTTTGCGCTGAGCGCCCTCCTCCTGCTGCCCGAGCCTGTGTCCACGATCGGTTCCCACTGCATCCTCGAGCTCTACGACAGCCCTGCGCGGCTGCTCGATGATCCGCAGGCTGTGCTCGAAGCGCTGCGAGCCGCCGCCCGGGCCGCCAAGGCCACCCTGCTGCAGACGACACACCACCGGTTCGAACCGCACGGTGTCACGGCGCTGGCCTTACTCGGCGAGTCCCACATCTCGGTGCACACGTGGCCCGAGCGGGGGTATGCCGCGTGCGACGTGTTCACATGCGGTGGGCAGACCCTGCCCGAAGCCGCCTGCATGGCGTTGATCGAGGCGTTGCAGTGCCCCCGCTACTTTCTGCGTCGCCTGCCCCGCGGCGACGAACTCTCCCCAACCACCAAAGCACGGCACACAAGCTCGGACTGGACCTAAGCATGCACGCTCGTTTCGAACTCCGCCGAGACGCCGGACGCGTTGGACCCTCGACGGGCCCCTGGGTGCGCCGCAAACAGGTCGCTCGTGTTCAAGGCCTTGAGACGGCCCAGGCACTTGCCGAGGTTCTCACCCAGAAGGGCGAGACACTGGGCTGGGGACTCGTCTCCCCACACTCCAGCATCGCGGTCCGCCTGCTCACCTTCGGCGACGCCCCCCCCGAAGAGACGTGGCTCGAAGATCGCTTGGCGGCTGCAGTGGCCGCGCGCGAGTCCTCAGGCTTCGGGCGGGACGACGTCACGGGCTACCGCGTCGTCAACAGCGAAGGGGACGGCCTGCCCGGCTTGGTCGTCGACCGATACACCGACGACTTCGTCTTGCAGATCACCACAGCCGCGATGGCGGTTCGACGCGGTGCCATCGAGGCATGGTTTCGTGGTCGCGGCCACACGCGGCTGCACGTCGTGTTCCCGCCTGGTGCGGCCAAGCTCGAGGGGTTCGAGCCGGGTGTCTTCCGCGAGCACGACGCCCAAACGCTGGTATTCCGCGAGTTCGGTCTGTCGTTTGAAACGCCCGCGCCTCCCAGTCAGAAGACGGGCGCCTACTTCGACCAGCGCAACAACCGTCGCTTCGTCGCCCAGCTCGCCTCTGCCCACGGCGGACGACTGCTCGACGTGGGTTGCCATATCGGAGGGTTCGCGTTGCATGCGGCGCAAGCGGGCGTCGAAGCCGTGGGCGTCGACGCCTCGAAGGTGGCGCTCGAACACGCCGCCCGCAATGCGGCAGCGTCCAAACTGGACGGACTCACCTGGGTCGAAGCCGACATGTTTGCATCCCTCAAGGATCCCAAGCTCGCCGGGCCCTTTGGAACGATCGTCCTCGATCCACCCAAGATCGCCACCAACAAGAGCAACGTCGACAAGGCCGTCGATGCGATGTGCCGCCTCGTGGGGCGTAGCGCCGCCAAGCTCGCTCCAGGAGGGCACATCGTGCTGTGCAGCTGCAGCCACCATCTGGGCCGCGACCATCTCGACCGGGTCATGAACACGGTCGCGGGGCGATGGGCTCGCGTCGCGATGCTTGGCGCCGGTGTTGATCATCCGCTCGCCCCAGGACATCGCGAGGGCGAGTACCTGCGCGTGGGTGTCTACCGCCGCCAATGATGCAGCCCCGGCTTCGAAGGGTCTGCGCCGCCAACCTTCTCGAGACTTCTCGAGACTTCTCGAACCTTCTCGAGCCTTCGCGAGCCTTCTCAAGCCTTCGCGAACCTCGCTACTAAGCGGTCTTCGCCGTGGCTCGTTCGTCACCGATGCAAAGTCGGTAGACTGAGTTCTCGGTCTCGACGTAGAGGATGTGCGTCTCGGACGTGGTGAGGACCCGGCGTACGGCCGTGGTCACCATGCGTCGTCCGTTGGGGTCGCGGAAGATCACCATCCCGCGGCCTACCACCGGTTCCGAGAGCAAGTAACCCTCGTAGATTCGCCCAACTGTCGTGTTGAGGCCGCCCCCGTTACGGGACGTTCGAATCTTCGTCGCGACGACGGACAGCACCCTGTCCACGATCTTATCCCGGCGTGCCTCTGGACGCCAATCGATCTATGGCAGTCGCTTCAGAGTTGAGCGCAGGCGAGCACGCCCTACGCGTCCCCGTGTTTCCCTACAGCGGAGCTGCCCTCGCGGCCCCCAGCGGGCGCCCCTGCAGCGCGAACAGCGTCGAGTCGCGCAACCGAGGCCTCTGGCACCCAACCCGACAACCCGCCAGGCAGTTTAACGAGGCTCCATCCGGCCGATCGGTCCAACACGCGCACCTGCGCGCCGCCTTGGAGCGTGAACGACACCGAACGATGGTGTCCCGGGCCTTCGCGCGCATCGACGGTCTCGGCGAGGACAATGGCCTGAGGCTGTGCGGTCGCCGCGCGAACCGACCAGCCGTGCAAGCCACCGGGGACTGCAAACACCAGAGCAAGCACGATGAGCAACGCGCGGGACGCTCCAGCGCGCCGAGGCTGGGTGCGAAGCCAGCGACGGTGCACGTACAGCGCAACGCAGAGTCCCGCGCCGCTCAACAGAGAAATCCACGCAACCCAGGGGGCAGCGATCGCCCCGACGAGCAGATCCCAGGTGGTCTCCGGACGGTCGATCATCGCTCCGCTGCTCGTCGCGTCGAGCTCCGCACGGCGGCGTACCGCGGCAAGGTTGCTGCGCGCCGCTTCGAGAATCTCCGTGGTGGGCCCGGCACGCCAGTCGGCCGCGCGCCGTAAATGGTAGGTCGAGCGTCCCAAGTCGCCGAGGTTCGCGTAGGTCGTGCCCAGGTTGTACGACAGCACCGCGCTGCGCTGGGGCAGCAAGGCGCTGGCCGTCTCGAACGCCGCCGCCGCCGAGGGCCAATCGTTGCGCTGCGCTGCCTGCGTACCTTCGACGAAAGCGTCGTCGACGGCATCGGCCCGGACCGAGGTGCACAACGCGAACGAGCACACGAACGCGAGCACGGTGAGCGAGTTTCGCAGGGTCATGCTGCACCCGGGCTGAGCGATCGAACGACAGACAGCGTGTCGTCGAGCAGACCGTGGCGTTCTTCCGCGTCGCCCTCCGTCGCCCCAAACCGCGCCACATCGCACTGTTCGAGCAGCGCCTCCAGACGGCGTTGCTCGTCGGGTTGCACGCCCTTGCGATCGAGCAACCGGAGCAACTCGGAGCGCGGGAGTCCGGTGCCTTCGGGGCCCGCGACCTCCAGCGCCACATCCTGCAGCAAGGCCGAGATGGCCGCATGAAACCCCTCCCCCGTCTCTACGCCCGCCTGCGCGAGCTCGATGCGTTCGCGTCGTCGTGCGCGAACCTGTGCGCGGCTGCGTGCGACGTCATCGGGTCCAAAGCGACGCCATGCCCATCCTCCGGCCATGCCCGCCATGATGATCAGCGGCACTGCGAGCATCCCGGTGCTCCAGCGCTCCTGGCTCAGCCATCGTTCTCGGGGAACCTCGCGTGGGACCGATGCCATCGCCAACACGGGCGCCAGCGGATCCTCGACGACCGTGCGCGAGGGCGCGGCCTCGTCGTCATCGCTGCGCACGATCGCGTTGGGGTCCCCGCCGACCACGACTTCGATCTCCGAGGTCGATGCAGAAGCATAGGCTTCTTGCGCGGGATCAAAGAAAGCCAGCTCGTGCGCGGGGATGCTCAACGTACCGGAGCGTTCGGGGATCATCAGAAACGCGTAGCTTCGGGTACCACCGACGACGTCACCGCGGCTGCGCTCCGTCGTGATCTTGGGATCATAGGCGCGCACGCTGGGCAGCGCCGCCCACTGGCCAGGGTCGACGAGTTCGATGTTCCCCTCGCCGGCGATCGTGTAGGTCAGCGTGAACGGTTCGCCCGGCTGGACCTCGTCGCGATCAACCTTGGCGGAGATCTGGTAGCGGCCCACGTTGTTGGGGGAGAACCCCGCCGGCTGTCCTTCCGCGGGGAGAGGCAGGATTTCGAGCGCGATCGGGTCCGAGAACCGACGCTTGCGGCGAGAGATCAAGAGCTCGGAGGCTCCGATGGTTGCGGTCCCAGACTGCTGCGGAAACAGAGCCCGGCGGATGCCCGGACGCACGCGGAACGGCCGATCGGCCACCATCGTTGTGTAGACCTCGGGCAGCGGGATTTCCTCTGAGATGAAGCCCTCAAACGTGGGCGAGGTCCGCAGCGAGACGTCGAGGAACTGTCGGGACTCGTAGACGTCCAGTCGGAACGTGATCTGCTCCCCAACGTAGGCTCGCTTCTTGTCGGTGCTGACCCACAAGAACACGTCTTCGCTGGCGTCAGTGGGCGCCTCGACCGTGGGGTCTTCCAACGGGGCCCGTTCGCCATCGGCTGCGATGATCTGCACGCTGACCGAGTTGGATGCGACCCGCTCTTTTCCGTCGGGGACGCTGAAGGCGATGTTGAACGTTCCAACCTTTCTCGCGGTGAGCGGGCAGCTTACGCGCCGCGTCGTCGCGGCGGTGCGACGGCCGTTGAGGATCTCAATGGAACGCGACGTGCCGCTTGCGCACTGTCCAACGTCGAATGCGTCCGCGACGGACTGCGGTAGCTCGGGGGTGGGCAACGAGCCTCCGCCGCTGGAACGAGACACCAGAAACTCCATCGTGATGACGTCCCCGACGACCGCCTGGGTCTCGTCGGCCTCCACCGTTGCGGTGATGCCTTTGGCCTGCGCCGCGGCCGGGAACGACGCGACCACCAGAGCGAGGAAGATCCATAGCGCGAGGCTTCGGAACATCACCAGTCCTTCTCCGGCTGTACGTAGCCGCCGCTGGGCTTGTCGAGGGTGAACGGGTCCTGTTCGTCGAGCTTCTCCAGGGCGCGCTTCATATCCATGCGGTCGACCGGCTTGGCCTCGGGGTTGGGTGCCTCGCTGGGAGGCTCGTCCTGCTTGGGATCGGGCTCCTTCTCTTCCTCTTCGCCGGGCTCCTGCTCTTCCTCTTCGCCGGGCTCCTGCTCTTCCTCTTCGCCGGGCTCCTTCTCTTCCTCGTCCTTCTCTTCCTCGTCCTTCTCTTCCTCGTCCTTCTCTTCCTCGTCCTCTTCGCCGTCTTCCTGCTCGTCCTTCTCTTCCTCGTCCTCTTCGCCGTCTTCCTGCTCGTCCTTCTCTTCCTCGTCCTTCTCTTCCTCTTCTTCTTGCTCCTCCTGCTCTTTCTTCTTTTGGAGGGCGAGTTCGAGGTTCCACTTCGCGTTGTCGTGAAGTGGATTGGCCTTCAGGGCGTCGATGTAACGCTCGACCGCAGGCGCATAAGACTCGGCATCGAAGTCGAGGTTTCCCAGTTCGTAGAAGGCACTGGCGCGAAGGGCATCATCCTCGGCCTCGGTTGCGCGCTCAAACGCACGACGCGCCTCGTCCACCTCGCCCAACCGCAACAGGGCAAGCCCACGGTCGAACCCAACCTCGGGCCGCTCCCCGAGCCGTTCTTTTGCAGCGTCGAAGCGCTCCAGCGCGACTTCAAACTCTTCGGCCTCGTAGGCCGCGACACCCGCTTCGATGTCGGGGTCGGTGCTTGCCAAAGCTTGCGCCAACCATCCGGCGATCAGGACGCTTCCCACCTTCGCGGTGAGCGTGGGGAATCCGCTCATGCCGACCTCCTTCGGTCCGGGAGCCCCAGCGAGAGCAGCAGCAGCACCAGTCCGGGGATGAGGAAGAAGGCAAAGCCCTCGTCCCTGTGAATCTCGATCTCGTCTTCACGCTGCGAGCGCGACAGGTCCTCAAGCATCTCTCGCACCTTGTCGAGCCCGAACGCCTTGGGGTCGACCCGAACGTAGCGCCCGCCCGTCGAGGTCGCGATCTCTTCGAGCAGCGTCTCATCGAGGCGGGTCATCACGTACTCACCGTCGACGGTTGCAAACCCACTGCGCTCGCCGTTGGCATCAAACGCCTGAATCGGCTCTCCGGACTTGGAGCCGATGCCCACGGTGTAGATCTTCACCCCGAGTTTCGCCGCCTCAGCCGCGACCTCAAGCGGGCGGGTCTCGGTGTCCTCGCCATCGGTAAGAAGGATGATCGCCTGGTCGTTTTCGGCGAGCGGGATCTCTTGAGAGCCGGCCTCGCCAGGGTCCGCCCCCTCGGGCGGACGCCGGGCATCCACGAGGAAGGTGAGCGCTAAGGACAGCGCCCGGCCAATCGCCGTGCCGCCGGGGTTCTCGGTCTTGGGGTCCGCACGCTCCAAGTAGAGCTTGAGCATTCGAGAGTCGCGGGTCAGCGGAAAGCCGCGGGGACGTCCCGCAAACACGACCACGCCAACCCGGTCGCCGCGGCGGTCCGCGTCTTCGAGGAACCGGGTCAGCTCGGCCTCGAGACGCTCGCTGCGGGTTGGGTAGACATCCTCAGCCAGCATCGACTTGCTGTAGTCCACCACCAGCACCACATCCAGACCCGACGCGGGGACGACCTCGGCCGAGCCGCCGTATTGCACCCGAAGCAACCCTCCCACCAGGCAGGCGAGCGCAACGGTGATGAGCACCTGCGACACAAGGCGCGCGGGGTGGTCGACCGTGTCGAGCAATCGGCGAAGCAGCGCGGCATTGCCCAGCTGCGCGATGGCTGCCGCCCGACGCCGTGCCGCCCAGACAAACGCCCCGATCGCGGCGAGCACAACGAAGCCCAGCGGCCACAGGTGCTCGTTGGCCGCGATGACCTCGTCGAGTGTGCCGGCGTCCTCCGCCAAAGCGAGCAGTACGGTCATGGGAACCTCCGCAGGCGGGTCGTCCTCAACCCGATGTCCAGCAGCAGCAAGAAAAATGCCGGCCACAGAAACCACTCGAAGCGCTCGGGACGAACGACGGTGCCCTCGATCTCGGACCGCTCGAGTTTGTCGAGGAGATCCTGGAAACTGCCCTCGAGTTCTTCGTTGCCGACGGCGTTGTAGGAGAATCCACCGGTGACGCTGGCGATACGCTCGAGTTGGCCGGCGTCGACGCTGCCCTCACGCCCTTGAAGGTCACGACCCATCAACACGGTGAACACCTTCACGCTTCGGTCTGCAGCCTCGGCCGCGATGGTGTCGGGATCGTTGGTCCCCCAGTTGTTGAGGCCATCGGTGAGCAGCACGACCACCTGGCTGTCCGCCTCGGACTCGTCGAGGCGGTTGAGCGCCACGCCAAGGCCGTCCCCGATCGCGGTGTGGGTGCCGTCGATCATGCCGATGCGCAGCCGTGAAACCAGCGTACGAACGACCCCGTGATCCATGGTCAACGGCGCCAACGTCGACACGGAGGAGCCGAACGCCACCAGCGAGATTCGGTCTCGAGGTCTACGCTTGATGAAGTCGTCGACGACGGCTTGTGCCGCGGCGAGGCGGGTGGGCGGCAGGTCGGGGGTCTCCATCGACTCCGAAAGGTCGAGGACCAGCACGATGTCGATGCCTTCGTGTTTGATCCGGTCGGTCCCCCGGGTGGACTGCGGGCGCGTGAGACACACCACCACCATCAGGCCAGCGGCGAGCCGGAGCCCATCCGGGAGATGGGCCAGACGCGCCATGAAGCCGCCCCGCAGTCGCTTGAGCGACCGCGCCCGAGAGAACCTCATCGTGGCCGGACGCGGCATCCACGTCTGGCGCAGCACCAGGGCCACCACCGGAAGCGGCAGCGCCCAGAACCACAGCGGCTCCGAGAACACGAGATAACGAAGGTCCCCGCCGACCGCCGCGCCCAGGACGGCCGCGACGATGACGACCGCGACCAACGCAAAGCCAAGCACATTCAGAACAACCCTCATGTGCGCGCGTCCTCGTCTTGTTCGGCCCGTTCGGCCTGTTCGGCCTGTTCGGGTTGGACCGGGGGAGGCTCAGCAACGGCCGCGACGGCCGCGACGGCCGCGGCGGGGGCTTCGGGTTTCGGCGCTTGGGGCTTCGCCGACGACGCCGAGCGCTGCACCATCCCGCGAACCTCAGCGAGCGCGGTCCCGGCCTCGTCCTCCTCGGGTGAGAAGCGAGCAAACTTCACGAGGTCGCTGCGCTGCAGGAACGCGATGACCTCGTCGGCAGAAAGCGGCGCGATGGAGTCTGCGCGGCGCAACAGGTCACGCCGAATCTCCTCGGTCGTACGGTCGAGCGAGGGGACCCCAAAGCGCCCTTCGAGGTAGCCCTTCGCGATCTCGGTGAGCTGCAGATAGAACGGAACCAAGTCGTCCTCGCGGATCAGCTCGCCCTGCTCGAGTTCGTCGAGGGCCGACAGCGCGACGACGTCCGGCGGAATGGGCGGCGGCGCTGGCTTGACCTTGGGCTGACGCAGGAACCGCCGGATCACAACCCAGCCGATGAGCGCCAGCAAGATGCCGGCGAGCGTGGCGTAGATGCCCACCTCGGCGCGCTCGTTGGGGTAGGCGATCGACACCGGGGCGTCCTCACCTTTGCGAACCGGATCGGCCTCGTTCGCGAGCAGCGCCTGGACGACGAACGACTTCGAGGGAACGGTGACCGTCTCGATCGCCCCGGACGCATCGACCGTCGTCAGCGCAAACGCGGGCACGGAGGCCTCCCCCGGCTGGAAGTGTTGCAGCGTGAGCGTGAAGGTCTTGCGCAGCGAAGCGCCCGTCACCTCGGGGCCCGAGTCGAGGGTCTCCACCAGATGCAGCGGCGAAAAGTCGAGCTGTGTGGGGAGATTGACCGTGATGCCGCGGGGGAAGGCCACGATGACCTCGTAGCGGAGCAAGTCCCCGACGTTGGACGGATCGGGCGACAGACGCGTCTGCACCGTCACCGCCGCTTGTGATTCCGCCGCGGCGTCAGCCACCGCGGGCTCAGCCGGCTCCGCGGGCGAAAACAGCAACACGGAGGCCAGCGGCAAACCAACCCAGTTGAACCCGATCATCGACGCATCCTCCGTGCCCGGTGCTTGAAGAAGGCGATCAACGGCGCCTGCCAGTCGTCGCCGCACTGAATGCTGACCATCGGCAACGAGAGCTTGCGCATCAGGGCCTCGAACGCGTCGCGCTCGGCTGCGACCTGTTTTGCAAACCGCTCGGTGTTGCCCCGGCTCAGGTCCACGAACAGGTCACCTCCCGCACCGAGCAGCTCCAGATCTTCGACGGCGAGCAGACCTACCGCAGGCAGCGCGAGCTCGATCGGATCCTCGACCCGGATCGGGATGATGTCGTGGCGCCGCTTGGCGACCTTGAGCGCGTGCTCGAACCGCGCCCGCGCCTGCGGATCGTCGTCGGTGTCGTCGACGAAGTCGCTGACCAGCACGGCGACCGAGTGCCCCTTGTGCAGCCGAGCCAGATACTCGAGGGCGGCGACCGGGGAGGTCCCGCGGTGCTCGGACTCGTGGGTGAGCACCCTCTGAATGACCGAAAGCACGTGCTTACGACCGCTGCGCGGCGGCACGAACACCTCGACCTGGTCGGTGAAACCGATCAACCCCACGCGGTCGTTGTTGGCGATCGCCGAGAACGCAAACGTCGCGGCCAACCGTGCGACGAGGTTGCGCTTGTCGTACTCTTGGCTGCCCAGCGACAGGCTGGCCGACATGTCGACGAGCAACATCACCGTGAGCTCGCGTTCCTCGGTGAACAGCTTGATGTGGGGCTCGCCGGTTCGTGCGGTGACGTTCCAGTCGATCTTGCGGACGTCGTCACCGGGCTCGTATGCCCGGACCTCGGAGAACGCGATGCCCTGTCCGCGGAACATGCTCTGGTAGGAGCCCGACAGATGCTCGGTCACCAGGCGCGAGGTCTGAATCTCGATGCGCCGGATATCGCGAAGAAGCGCCATCGTGCGCTCTCGCGCCACTTCTGCCTCTGTGGGTACCATGGGAACGCCTTGAACCAAGCGGACTACGGGACTTGAACGTGCTCGAGGATCTCTCGCGTGATCTGCTCGACCGTCTTGCCTTCGGCTTCGGCTTCGTAGCTGAGGATGATGCGGTGGCGTAGCACATCCGGCGCGATGGCCTTGACGTCCTCGGGGCTGACGTAGCCACGGCGCCGAAGAAACGCGTGCGCTCGGGCCGCTTGAAACAGCGCGATCGAGGCTCGCGGAGATGCCCCGAAGTCGATGAAGGGTGCGAGGCCGGGCAGCCCGGCCGCGCCCGGAGAACGCGTCGCGCCGACGACATCGACGATGTAGCGGCGGACCGGCTCCTCAACGATGAGCTTGTCGAGTGTCTTGCGGATGGAAGCCAACTCTTCGATCCCGATCACCCCTTCGGCCTTCGGCTGCGAAATGACGTCGCCCGACCCCATCCGCTCCATGATCGTCAGCTCTTCGTCGGCGCTGGGGTACTCCACCTTGATCTTGAACATGAACCGGTCGAGCTGCGCTTCGGGGAGGTTGTACGTGCCCTCCTGCTCGATCGGGTTTTGCGTCGCCAGCACCAAGAACGGCTTGGGCAGCGCGTAGGTCGTGTCGCCGATGGTGACGTTGCGCTCGGCCATCGCCTGCAGCAACGCGCTTTGAACCTTCGCCGGCGCTCGGTTGATCTCGTCGGCCAGCAGCAGGTTGGTGAACACCGGCCCCTGCTTGTTGGTGAAGGACGCGGTCTGGTGGTTGTAGATGACCGTGCCCAGCACATCGGAGGGCAGCAGGTCGGGCGTGAACTGCACCCGAGAAAACTGCAGCGACAGGCACGTCGCCAGGGTGTTGACCGTCAGTGTCTTGGCAAGGCCGGGCGCGCCCTCCAGCAGAACGTGTCCGCCGGTGAGCAGGCCGATGAACATGCGCTCGATCATGTCCGTTTGGCCGACCACCACCTTGTGCACTTCCGCGTAGAGCCGCTCCAGGAAAGCGGTCTCCTTTTCCACCATCTCGTTGACGAGTCGAATGTCGTAGGCGCCTGCCATGTTTCTCCGGGTTGGGTAAGTCCGTGTCGCGCAGAGGTCAAGGGTGACCGGCCCGCCGCGCCTGGCGGCGGGGGTGAAAGAGGGCTGGGCCGCGCAACTGCGGCGGGAGGGGGAGTATTCCCGCCCGAGGATCCCGGCGCAACCGCCGTATAGGCGCAGCAGCGGGGTTGTTTGACGGGCCTCGGGGGGTGTTTTACAACCCCTGCGACATGAAGCAGGAAAACACCGACCGCATGTTCGACCAGCGCGTCGTCCGTCGCAACATCTCGGCGGGTCGGATCTCGTCCGATGACTACGGTCGATTCCTGGGCACGCTCGTCGACGCCAGCCGAAACATCAAACCGGTTGGGGAAGGCGGAGACAACGACGGGTACGATGAGAACCCGCCCGAAGAAGAGGCTGCTGCTGCGCCTGGTGATGCAGCCGCCGGCTTTGGAAGCCCCGCTCCGGTCGCTGTCGCAGGTCTGGCTTCCGCGCCCCCTCCCGCTGCGACCAGCTACGCGCCCCCGGTCGCCGCTCCGGCTCCCGCGCCCGACTACGCCGCTCCGGCTCCCGCGCCCAACTACGCCGCTCCGGTCGCCGCTCCGGTTCATGCTCCCGCAGTCGCCCCGGATGAGGCGCCACCCGCCGCAGCCCCGGCTGTCGTGCAGGACTCCGGCGACGAGCCCCCCACCGGCGACTGATCGTGGTCCGCCGCGGCCGCACCCACCCGCTCCGCCACCGGCTCGCCGCTGTGGCGGCGCTGGTGTTGGTTGCGACCCCGGGCTGCCGGCGAATCGAGGAAGACCAGGCGCAGCCGATCTTCATCGCGGAGCGCGTCGAGAGCCCCAAGCAGGTTCAATCGCCTGCCGCCCCAGACACGCCCTTGCCACGCACCGTCGTGGTCCCAGACTTCGCCGCGGTTGCCGAGGCGGTGGGCCCCTCGGTCGTCACGGTCATCGCCACCGTTCCGCGACAAGGCGGTGAGCGCAACAAGGTCGTTCGTGGCCTGGGCAGCGGAATGCTGGTCAGCGCTTCGGCGAGATCCTCACCAACGAACACGTCATCGCGTCCGCGACTCGGGTTGACGTCGAGCTCTCCAACGGTGAGCGCGTGCCGGCGCGGGTGAAGGTCAGTGAGCCGCTCCTCGATCTCGCGCTGCTCCAGCTTGAGCGCGACATCAGCGGCCTGCAGCCGGCGTCGTTCGAGCCGCTCCCGGTGAAGCCCGGCCAGTGGGTGATGGCGGTTGGGCAGCCGTTCGGGCTCGGCAACACGGTCACCGTCGGGGTGATCGGCGGTCTGGGTCGTGACCACCACGATCTCGGTGGCCCCGAAGGCCTGCTGCCCGGAGGATACTGGAGCTTCATCCAGACCGACGCGTCGGTCAACATCGGCAACAGCGGGGGCCCGCTGGTGAACGCTTCGGGCCGGGTCGTTGGCATCACCACAGCGGTTCGCAGTGACGGACAGGGGCTCGCGTTCGCGACGCCGGCCGCCATGGCCGAGCGCTTCCTCGATGAGGTCCGCACCTTTGGACGGGTCCGCAAGACCCGGCTGGGCATCAACGCCAACGACCAAACCAACCCGGGCACCGGCCCGGGCACCGTTGTGCAGATCACCAAGGTGGAAGCCGGCGGCCCCGGAGCGCGCGCGGGTCTCCAGAAGGGCGACATCATTCTTCGCATCGGTGGCGAGCCGGTGTCGCGCGTCTCCGACGTCGCCTACATGGCCCAGCTCTCCGGAGTTGGCCGCAAGATCACGCTCTCGGTTCGTCGCGGCGACGAGCTTCCGCGCGACATTGAGCTCATCCCCGACGAGCGCAGCTAAAGCACGCGCCGTCCGCCGTCCGCTTCAGGTGAATCGCAGGGGCGACGCGTCGGCCGCAGCTTAGCCGTCGTCGATGTCTTCGGCCCAGGCTTCGCCAGCCCAGCCACTCGTATGCGGTGAGCCGGGCTCAGAGGGATCGAGCGCGGCGGTCTCCGGCACCGAGGGGTCGACCTTCAGCCGGCCTTCGGGGCTGACGCGCACGACATCTCGCGAGACCGCGAAATCGGCCGGATCGAACCCGCTCGCTTCGCTTCCGCGAAACAACAGGCGGCCGGTGGTCGTCACAACTTCGACATCCGGTGAGGGGAGGTGACCCGCAAGCGCCTCGCCGACCGCGATCCAGTGAAACAGATCGCTGTAGGGGGAGTAGTAGTGCCGCGACAACGGGTCGTCGTAGGGGCCCACCCGCTCGTAGGACTGAAGGGCGCAGGAGACCGTGCGTCGCCTGCCCGCACCAAAAACCAGGTGACGCATTCGGCCCAGCTGCCGCGGGCCCGGTGCGATCAGTCGAACGACAGCAGGGCTCAACTCGACGCGAGCTTCGGGAACGTTGGCCTTGATCTGCGACCCGATCTCCTCGCAGATGGCCTCCACGATCATCCGCTGTGACTCGATACGCGCGGCATCTCGAACCAGGGCTCTCACGCGCGCGGCATACTCCCGGGCGCCCTCCTGATCGACGGGATCATGTCCCTTGGGTCTCGCGGACACCCGCACACGAATCTCGCCGTCGCGTGTACTTGCGCGGGCGTGAGAGCGGAGCTCGCCGAGGACTTCGAGCCCGTCTTGTTCCCGCCGGAACGTCGTCCGAATCACGGAGAACCCCTCAGCGATCGCGCCGGACTTCGTCAAGCCGCGCAAGACCTCGCCGATGTCCCCAAGACGCTCTTCAACGTCGACATACACCGCGTTGCCGTCGACAACGATGGCAACGACGTCATCAAACCCGGAGGCCTCGAACGACCGCAACAACGCGTCGAACATAGCGAGGTTGCCGCCGAGCGTTTCGCGGAGTCCCTCGCCCTTCTTGTCGCTTTCATCTGCGGATGCAGGGAAGAAATGCTTGAGCAGTCCCTTCACCGCCGCGGTGGGGCGTGGGAGCGCTGCTGGAAGCTGGACGGCGAGCGAAGCGTGGAACATGCGCGCTGCGCAACCCTACTACACCGACCGAGCGCGAGGGAGGCACGCTCGCGCAGCCCCAGTCCGGGCAGCTGGGGCTGTGCTCAGCTGCCCTGCACCAGGGCGTCGAGCGTGCGCTGGGTGATGGGGTGATAGCCCACGCGCGCCTTCGCGTAGATCCGCTTGGCATCCGCAGCGCGTTCGGACTCGATGAGCGCGCGGTACAGCGGAGTCAGGAACTTTCTGCGGCCAACACCCAGCAGGAAGCGCTCGAGCGACGCGTCGGTCTTCCGATACCCTCGACGGACCGAGGCCTCCAGCCACTGCGCGAGGATCTCGGAGTTGGCGGACGTCGTGAAGCCAAACGCATCGTCGAGTGTGGCCATGTCGTCGGGACCAAACGAGGCGGGCAACGAGCGCAGGAAGTGCAGCCACTCGTGCGGTGTCCAGTCCTTGGTGTCGAGCTTCTTGACCGGCACCTCGTTCTTGAGCACCGAGGCGAGCGCTGCATCCACCACATCGAACGCCGCCGACCTGGGCTCGGGAGCCCCCGGTCCCATCCCGGGGCTGTGGATCCAAGCCTCAAGGTCCACAGGGGCCTTTCCGGCGAGCGGAGCATGTTTCTCGATCAGCTCAGCTTTGACAAACGCCTCGAAGTCGCTTGTGCGAACACTGGTGAAGGCGTGCTCGGTGAACCACCGCCGCAGGAACGGGTCGAAGGCATCGCGCCCGTACGTCTCCTCGAGCAGGCGCAAGAAGAGCGCACCTTTCTCGTAGGGCACGTTCGTAAGACCGTCATCGGGGTCGCGCCCGCTCAGATCGGTCGACAAGCGTTGCTCGGCCTCGGGAAGCTCGGCGAGCTCCTTCACCAGGTCCTGCTTGCCGAGCATCGCCTCCATCTCTGCGCGCTCTCGACCGTAGAGCGCTTCCATGACCCGGCGCTCGACGTAGACGGTGAAGCCCTCGTTGAGCCACAGGTCCCCCCACGACGCGTTGGTCACCAGGTTGCCCGACCACGAGTGCGCGAGTTCGTGCGCGATCAAGGCGACCAGGGAACGATCGCCGGCGAGGATCGTTGGCGTCGCGAAGGTCAGCCGGGGGTTCTCCATCCCCCCGAAGGGGAACGCAGGCGGCAACACCAGGATGTCGTACCGCTCCCAGCGATAGGGGCCGTAGAGGGTCTCGACCGCGTCGATCATCGCCTCCACGTTGCCAAACTCCGAAACCGCGCGCGGGAGCACCGACGGCTCCGCCCACACGCCGCTTCGCGGACCCAGCTGCGCAAACTCGACCGCCCCGACGCTCATCGCCACGAGATACGAAGGGATCGGCTGGTCCATCTCAAACCGAAACGTGCCCGCATCCCGGCTGGCCACCGTCTTCGCCGCCATCAAGGCGGTGAGCCCATCACCGACATGAATCTCGGCGTCAAACGTTGACCGCACGCCCGGCGTGTCTTGGCAGGGGATCCAAGAGCGGGCGTGAATCGCTTGGGATTGCGTATAGAGGAAGGGGCTCACCCCGTCGGCGGTCTGCTCGGGCGAGAGCCACTGCAAGCCCGATGCTCCGGGGGCGGTGGCGTACTCGATACGCACCGCGTCCGCGTTCTCGGGCAGCGTCACCGCGAGGGCTCCGCCGAACTCACCGTCCTTCACCGTGAACGTGGCGTCGTCCCAAGGGACATCCGCGGTGGCCAGCGGCCGCAGGTCGCGAACCTGCGCGGTCTGAACCTTCCGAATGTCGAGGTCGCGCACATCGAGCAGCAGCGGGGCCGATGGATCGTGGCGCCGGATCGCCACGGTTGCCGTCCCCCGCACCACCCGAGCGTCGAAGTCGACGGCCAGGTCCAGCCCGGTGTGTGTCACGACCACCTCGTCGGGATGAGAGACCGAGTGCACGTCACGCGAGATCTCGGAGCGCGGCGCGGTCTGGTCTTCCTCCACCGGCGTGTCCAAGGCCGGGGGCCCGGGAGGGTTCGGCTCGGGACGGCATCCGAGCAACAGCGCGCAGGCCAGGAGTGCGGACGAGGAGATTCGCGCAGTCATCGCGAGGGCTCGCCTACCCGGCCCAGGCTGGAATTGCAAATGCACAGTCAGCTTTGGTAGCTACCCCTGATGCTTCGGAGGTGGGCCCATCCCACTACAGGCGGCACCGACTTCTCCCGAACCGAGCGGGCTCAAGGCAGAGAACACGTTTTTTCCTCAAGTCCTGAACATTTTTGTTGATAAGAATATATGTAAGCTGCATTGTGTTTGAAGCTGCCAGCAAAGGTTCTTCCGAATGTTCAAGTCTTCCCCGATCCGTGCCTCGTATGCCCTCGCCGCCGCGTCCCTGCTCTCGGGAGGCTGCGAGCTGATCGACGCGCTCTCCGAGGATGGCGACACACTCGTGACGGTGTTCGCAAACCACCACGCCACCCCGACGGACGGCTTCGTGCCCGACCGCGGAGGCGACGGCGAGCTTCGGGTGTTCGAGAACGACCAGGGGTGGACGGTCCACCTCACCGACGGGCTCATCACCACCCAAGGCGTCACCCTGCATCGCTGCGACGGCGCCGAAGCGCCCATCGAGTTCTACTTCGGCTCGGTCGCGGAAGACCTGCGCAGCGCCGACCTTGAGCGACAAACCATGGGCGGCACCGACGTGGGTGCCGGCGAGCTCTGCGGAGCGACCATCCACTACGGCCCCTTCTCCGCCGCCACCGACGACCCACCGGGCGAGACGAGCTCAGCGGAGATGGACGGGTTGACCATCTTCCTGCAGGGGTACGCGGAACGCGGCGAGGAAATCCTCCCGTTCGAGATCCGAGTGCAGGGCGCCGTCGACGTGTTCTCCGACCTCGCCGACCGCCCTGACGGCCCGCTTCGCATCAAAGGCGACGAGCCGTTCCCGGTCGAACTCACCGTCTCCAAGACCTACGACCGGTTCTTCGACGGCGTGGACTTTGGCACCCTGACCCCGGACGACCTCTCGAACAACGCCCTGGCCGTGCTCGAGCTCGAGACCCGCATCGACGTCAACCGCTAGAGATCTCGGCTATGCTCGGGCGGGGTGCACGTTTGCAACCACTGCCATGCGCAGAATCGGCCTGGGCTGTCCCAGTGTCAGCGCTGCGGCGTAACGATGGCGGGAGGACAGCTCTCGACGCAGCCGACCTCGGGCGCCTACCACGGCCAAGTCCAGCAAGACCCGATGATCGGGAGATGGGTCCTCGACCAGTATCTCGTGCGGGCGAGGATCGGCGAAGGCGGGATGGGTGCGGTGTATCTGGCCGAACAACCGTCGGTCGGACGCAACGCAGTCATCAAGATCATGCACCCGTGGCTCTCGAGCGATCCGATGATCGCCGCGCGCTTCGACACGGAAGCCCGAGCTGCGGCGCGCCTGCAAAACCCGCACATCGTCTCGATCTACAACTACGGCCGCCTGCCCGACCACACGCTCTACATCGCGATGGAGTACCTAGAAGGGTGCACGATCGCGGACCTGATGCGCGCGCAAGGGCGGCTCGATCCGCATCGCGCCGTCGGCATCGCCACGCAGGTTTGTGAGGCGCTTCAGGAGGCCCACCGACGCGGCGTCGTGCACCGAGACCTCACCCCCAACAACCTGATGTTGGTCGCACGACGAGGCGGCCCCGACTTCGTGAAGGTGCTCGACTTCGGGGTAGCCAAGCTCGGTGGCGCGGAGGTGACCGCGGGCCGCGGTGCCGTGGGTACGCCCGGATACATGGCCCCCGAGCAGCTGCGTGACGACCCGGTCGATGGCCGCGCAGACATCTACGCGCTCGCGCACATTCTGTACGAGATGTTGACCGGGCGCGCCGCGTTCGAGGCGAGCTCGCCGGCTGCCTTGCTCAACAAGCACCTCAATGAGTTGCCGCGCCCGATGATGGCCGCGGCTCCGGGAATCGACATCAACCCGGGGCTGGAGGCCTGCGTGATGCGGGGTCTCGCCAAACACCCCTACCAACGCCCCCAGGACGCAGATACGTTTGCCGAGGAACTCTGGACCACGATGATGGGGACGCGCATGTTTGCCGCCCCCGTAGACGTGCAACCCCCCGCCCCGCGCTCGGGCGTCAGCACGCGGGCTGTTGCGTTGGCGATCACGTCCTCGGTGGTGTTGATCGGCGCAAGCGTTGCAGGGGCGTACACCTTGCTCATGCGGGCGCCGAGTGAGTCGGTGGCGGCACCCCAAGAGCCAGCGCTTGCCGTCGCCCCGCCTCCCCCGAGCGCTCCAGGACTTGAGCCACCAGGCCCCGCCAAACAGGCGCTCATGCGGCACCCGGTCCCGGACCTTGAGGCCGAGCTCGAGCGCGTCACGCTGCTCAGCGGCCTCCCGCGCAACGCGGTCGATCTCTCGCTCGCGGAGTACCGCCGCGCAGCCATCGACCCCCCACCGGGCGCCGACCCGCAGACGTATCGAAAGTCGCTGCTCGCCGAGTTGATTCTGCAGTGGCGCGCCGCAAAATCCGACACGCTCAGCACCGACCGCGACATCGACGAACTCGAAGCCGTGTTCTTGATGATGCGCAGCCCGTTCGATGTGAAGACCCGGCAGCGCATGCTGCTGGAGCTCAAAAAAGCCACGGCCAAAGACCCGGATCCGGAGCGCGCCGTCAAGCGCAAACTGCTCGAGTGGATCGCCACGTTCGGGGACGCACCCGACGACGAGGCGCCGCTCCTCGTCGAGGAGTAGCTCCGGCCGTTTTCGCAGGGCCCTGCAGTAGGCGATACTCCCGGCTGTGAGCGACGCCACCGCACCGAAGTCCGACGTCCGCATCGAGGTCGAAGATGACCGTACCGGCATGAACCCGGTCACGCTTGAGCGGGCCGTGCTCGATCACCTCAACTACACCGTGCTCAAGGACGCGCGGTCGGCATCGCTTCTGGACGTGTATACGGCCGTCGCGCATGCGGTTCGCGATCGTCTGGTTCGTCGATGGATTCAAACCCAGCGCGCCTACTACGACCAAGACGTCAAGCGTGTCTACTACCTCTCGGCCGAGTTCTTGATGGGCCGAGCGCTGGGCAACAACCTGCTCAACCTTGGGCTCTGGGACACGATGAAGACGCTGCTCGGCTCGCACGGGGTCGAGCTTCATGACCTCCTGGAGAGCGAGCACGATCCGGGACTGGGCAACGGCGGCCTCGGTCGACTGGCGGCGTGTTTCCTCGACTCCATGGCGACGCTGGGCATCCCCGGAGTTGGCTACGGCATCCGCTACGAGTTCGGCATCTTTGAGCAGCGTATTCAAGACGGCTGGCAGGTAGAGAAGGCCGACGCGTGGCTTCGGCACGGCTACCCCTGGGAGGTTGCCCGGGTGTCGTACCGGGTCCCGGTGCAGCTCTACGGCCGGGTCGAAACGACAACCGACGCGAACGGGGCTCACCAAGCGCGCTGGGTCGACGCGCAGACCGTGCTCGGCGTCCCCTACGATGTCCCGGTGGCCGGCTACGGCAACAATACGGTCAACACCCTGCGCCTGTGGCGAGCCCGGGCCAGCTCCAACTTCAACCTCGGCGTCTTCAACGACGGCGACTATCGCCGGGCCGTCCAAGAGAAGGCGGACGGCGAGACCATCTCCAAGGTCTTGTACCCCGACGACCGCTCCCCTGAGGGCCGCGAGCTTCGTCTCAAGCAGCAGTACTTTTTCACCTGCTGCTCGATCGCCGACATCCTGCGTCGCTACAGCAAGCGCCACGACACCTTCGACGCCCTCCCCGACAAGGTCGCCATTCAGCTCAACGACACCCACCCAGCGATCGCCGTGGCAGAGCTCATGCGAGTGCTGATCGACCAGCACGGCGTGCCTTGGGAGCGAGCCTGGGAGATCACACGCCACACCATCGCGTACACCAACCACACGCTGCTGCCCGAGGCACTCGAGACCTGGCCACGCAGCTTGTTCCAACGGCTGCTCCCTCGCCACCTGCAGATCATCGAGGAAATCGACCGTCGGTTCCGTCGCGAAATCCAGATCTTCGATCCCCAGGATCCGGAGCGGGTCCGTCGCATGTCCATCGTCTCCGACGGAAACGACCCCGATATCCGCATGGCCCACCTCGCGGTCGCCGGGTCGCACAGCGTCAACGGCGTCGCTGCCCTGCACTCGGATCTCCTGCGCACCCGCGTCCTCAAGGACTTCGCCGATGTGTGGCCGCACAAGTTCAACAACAAGACCAACGGGGTCACGCCTCGCCGCTGGATCCTGCTGGCCAACCCCAAGCTCTCAGAGGCGATCAGCTCCCGGATCGGCGATGCGTGGGTGACCGACCTCGACCAGCTTGAGAAGCTGGAGAGCTACGCCGAGGATCCCGAGTTTCATCAAGAGCTACGGACGATCAAGCGCGCCAACAAAGTGGATCTGGCCAAGGTCATCTACGAGAGGAACGACCTGGAGGTCTCGCCCGACTCGATCTTCGACGTCCAAATCAAGCGGCTGCACGAGTACAAACGCCAGCTGCTCAACTGTCTACAGATCATCGCGCACTACCAGCGGCTCAAGGCCGACCCCGGCCTCCAGGTGCAACCTCGCACGTTCATCTTTGGTGGCAAAGCGGCGCCGGGCTACGTCAAAGCCAAGATGCACATCAAGCTGATCAACGATGTGGCAGCCACGATCAACGCGGACCCGGCGATGCACGGCAAGCTCAAGGTCGTGTTCTTGGCCAACTATTCGGTCTCCTTGGCGCAACAGATCATCCCGGCCACGGATGTCTCCGAGCAGGTCTCGATGGCGGGAAAGGAAGCCTCGGGGACCGGCAACATGAAGTTCGCCATGAACGGCGCCCTGACGTGCGGCACGCTTGATGGGGCCAACGTCGAGATTCGCGAGGCGGTCGGCGAGGACAACTTCTTCCTCTTCGGACTCGACGCTGCCCAGGCCCGCGCCAAGAAGGAGGGCTACGATCCGCGGATCGAAATCGAGCAGAGTGACCGCCTTCGCGGCGTCCTGGAGCTCATCGCCTCCGGCTTCTTCTCTCCCGACGATCCCAAGCGCTTCGACCCGGTCCTCCACGACCTCTGGCACGACGACCCGTACTTGGTGTGTGCCGACTTCGACAGCTACTGCGACATTCAACAGCGCTTGGGCGAGGCCTACGCAGACCCCGATCGCTGGGCGAGGATGGTCGTCCACAACCTCGCCAACGTGGGACGCTTTTCCAGCGACCGCACCATCGCGCAGTACGCCAAAGAAATCTGGGGCGCCACGCCGGTCACCATCAAGCTCCCTCCCTCTTGATTTCCGAAGATCTGTCGAGCGAGACCCAGCCGAGCCAAGGGCAACGCGGACCGGCGCTTGCGTCCGCGCGGATGCGACGGTAGATCCACCTGCTCCATGCACGTGGGCATCGACTTCGGCACGTCCAACACCGCGGTCGCGATCGCGGATGCAAGCGGCGACGTGCGCTTCTTGGACTTCTCGCTGCTGGGCGCGACGACGCAGAGCTTTCGCAGCTTGCTGTACTTCGATCCGGAAGCGCAGGACGTCCGCGCTCCGATCAAGTTCAGCGCGGGCACGGGCGCCATCGAGGCCTACCTTGAGGCGATGGGCGAGGGCCGCCTCGTACAGTCGTTCAAGACCCACCTGACCACGCAGTCACTGGGCCGCACCCAGATCGGACACCACTCCATCTCGCTGGACGACATGCTGATGTTGTTCTTCTCGCGGCTGCGAGAGCACGTGACCCAGGCCTGGGGAGAGACACCCGACCGGGTCACGCTCGGCCGGCCTGTTCGCTTTGCGGGCGCTGAAGATGAACACGACAACGCCACCGCGCAGGCACGGCTCGAGGCGGCGGCCCGGCAAAGCGGATTCGAGACCGTGGGTTTCGAACTCGAACCCATCGCGGCCGCGTTCCACTATGAGCGCATGCTCGAGCGCCCCGAGCTCGCACTGGTCGCGGACTTCGGGGGCGGCACCACGGACTTCTGCCTGATGCGCTTGGGCGGCACGAGCTCCGGCCCAAACTCCAGTCACGATCGCCAGGACGACATCGTGGCCACCGGGGGCGTCGGCATGGCGGGTGACGACCTCGACGCTGCGATCATCGAGCATGTCGTGTCCCCCGAGCTGGGCAAGGGCACGCGCTACCGCGAGATGGGCCGCGAAAAGACCGTCCCCAGCTCCTACTACTACAAGCTCTCACGCTGGCATCACCTCTCGTTCTTGCGGGGCAAGCGGGTGCGCGCCGAGCTTGAGCGGCTGCATCGCGCCGCGCTCGAGCCCGAGAAGCTCGAGGCGTTCATCCATGTTCTGGAGAACAACCAGGGCTTTCACCTGCACAAGGCGGTCGAGCGGCTGAAGATCGCCTTGTCGTCGGCGGATGAGGCCTCGTTTCGTTTCGAGGACGACCCGGTTGAGATCGAAACCCAAGTCCAGCGGGCGGACTTCGAGCGCTGGATCGAGCCCTGCGTGGACGCGATCACGACCGGCCTGGACGAAACCCTCGCTCGCGCCGGCCTCAAGCCCGATGCGATCGACCGGGTGTTCATGACCGGGGGCACCGCCTTCGTCCCCTGCGTCCGTCGCCAGTTCGAGCAGCGCTTCGGCGCTGAGAAGCTCACCGGAGGAGACGAGCTGATGTCGATCGCTTCGGGGCTCGCGGTGCGCGACGGCGCCCACCGTGGGCCGCGCCCCCCGCTCGATCCGTTGATCGGGGTTGGCGGTCACTGAAGCGGGCTGTAGGAGCCAACGCTTTGACAGGAACGACGCCGAAGCGCAGGCTCGGAGTGCAGATGTCGGAGAAACCCGCCACCAAGGGGCGGCGCCTGTTCAAGCTCGCCAGCATGACCGCCCAGGTCGCGGGCGGATATGCCAAGAATCGCATCAAGTCGGTCTTTCAAAGCGACGAGGCGTCGGCGCAGGACCGCGTGCACATGTATGAAAAGTCCGGCGAGGTCATCGCCAAGACGCTCGGCGAGCTCAAGGGCGCGGTGATGAAGGTCGGGCAGATGGCGTCGGTCGCCGCCGACATCCTGCCCGCAGAGGTGCAAGAAGCCCTGACCAGCCTCCAACGCGAGGCACCGCCGATGCCGTTCGAGGTGATCGCCAAGCAGGTCGAAGCCGAGTTCTCCGCTGCACCCGAGACGCTCTTCCGAAGCTTCGACCGGGTGCCGTTCGCCTCAGCCTCCATCGGCCAGGTCCACCGGGCAGTCACCGACGACGGCCGCGAAGTTGTCGTGAAGGTGCAGTACCCCGGGGTCGACGGCGCCGTCGATTCAGACCTCGCCCACCTCAAGCTTGCCCTCCGCGCCAGCGGACTCGTGCGCGTACCCAAGAAGTCCCTCGACGCGGTCTTCAAGGAGCTCAAGGCCAGGCTGCACGAAGAGCTCGACTACACCAACGAAGCCGACAACGTCCGCTTCTTCTACGAGCACTACAAGAACAACCCCAGCGTCATCGTCCCGCAAGTTGTGGGAGAGCGCAGCTCCGGCCGGGTCCTCACCCTCACCTACGAGCCCGGTGACCACCTCGACGAAGCCCGACACTACCCGCAGGAGATCCGCGACAAGATCGCCTACCACCTGTTCGACGTGGTCGCAGAGCAGGCGTTCGACCTGCAGGTGATTCACGCCGATCCCAACCCCGCCAACTTCGCGTTCCGCCGAGACGGGTCGATCATCCTGTACGACTTCGGTTGCGTGAAGACGCTCGATCCCAAGATCATCGAGGCCTACTTGTTCTCGGTCCGAGCCAGCCTCGAAGAGCGTTACGAAGACCTCGACGAAGGCATGGTGCGCCTGGGCGCGCGCAACCTCGAGGGCGCGCACGTCCCCCCGCAGTACTACAAGGTTTGGCGCGACATCTTCGCCAAGCCGCTGCTCGGCGGCACCTACGACTTTGGCAAGGCCCAGCTTCAGCGTGAAGCGATGAAACACGTGCCGGGATTTGTGGCGAAGTACATGACCTCGTTTCAGCCGCCAACCGAGCTCGTGTTTCTCGATCGCGTGGTTCTGGGGCACTACGGCACGCTCCGTAGACTGGGCGCCCACGCGGATTTCCGAGCCAAGCTCGACGCCTACCTGAAGCGGGCGCCCACTTCCGCCGCGGGCCTGGGCTAGCAGCGATCAGTTTGATTCCACGCGCTGATGCACGCCTCAGCACCCGGAATCAAACGGGTCGCCGCTCTAGCGACAGCCGTCGGCGCCGACCGTCGTCGGGTCGCGTCTCATCTCACCGTCCATGTCGGTCGTGACCTCGTCGTGCAGCGCGACCGTATCGACCGATCCGCAGCGGGCCAGATGCAGGTCCCCCGCGGGGGCGTCGAGGAACCACGCGTCCTCGCCTGCCTCAACGTTGCCGACGTCGGAAAACTCGGCCCCGTCCCGGCTGCGAATCTCGCGGTTGCTCAGGTTCCCGTGCAGCGTCACATCACTGCTCTCGCCCCACCGAATCTCGATCCCGGATCCGTATGCGTCCGGGTCGCTCATGAACACGGTGTTGTGCCCGACGAGCATATCCACGCCCCGCTCGATGATGATGCCGACGTCATGCTCCCGGCTGCCGGGATGCTCGGAGAACACGGTGTTGTTGACCACCCGCGTCCCGTAGACGGTGTTGACCAACCCGATGCCAATGCCGCGCGCGCAGTTGATGATTCGGTTGCCCCAGATCTGGTGCCCGGTGCCCGACTCGCTGTCCCACATGTGAATCGCGTGCTCCGACAGGCCACCATCGGTGTAGGTCATGTTTCCGCGAGCCTCGGGAAACCGGCCATGCGCGGGCCGCTCAACGCTGTCCGGAGTGCAGTAGATGCCCTCGAAGAGGTTGTCATGCACGTCCCAGTTGCGCGCGTTGTGGGTGTCGATGCCGCCGGTGTAGCAGGAGGTGTTGCCCGCGGGGTCGCCATACCCCCACACGTTGTCGCGGCCCTGCTCGGTCATCCGGAACTGACTGCACGAGATCTCGACGTCGTCCACCGTCCCGTTATCGACGCTCGACTTTAAGAACTGCTGACCGCCATCGAGCATGTGCACGTTGTGCACGAGCGCTTCATCACCGTCGGCCCAGATGTGGATCAGATGGAAAATCGAGCGCCGTACCGTGAGGTCCGCGACCACGACCCCGCTCGCGGAGATGGTGATCGGTGCGCTGCCGTTCCCCTGCGATCGGTACGCACCATCGATCACCACGGCGTCCGCGTTCCCGCTCTCGGAACGAACCGTGACGTCGGGCGTGGTGATGTAGACACCGGAGAATCCGCCCGCGTCCGCGTCCGGAAGCAGGTAGGTGCCGTCGGCCAACAACACCGTGTCGCCCGCGTTCGCCGAGGACACGGCCTGGCGCAGGCTCATCTCACCGGCGCCCTCGACCATCACCACACCATCGGCAACCGAAGAGACGTGAATCTCGGCTCCCTCTCGGAGTGGAAGCTCGACGTCGTCACAGGAGGCCGGCGGATCCACCCCGGGACCTCCGGTGGGGTCGTCCGAGTCGCCGGTCGTGGAGGCGGAGTCCGAGGTCTCCGAGGCCCCGCCCGTCGTCGCGCCGGCCGTGGAGGCGGCCGCGCCACTCTCGCCGTCCGTGCTGTCGGCCTGCCCGGCACCCCCGGCCGCATCCGATGAAGACTCGGTGTCGGTGCCAGAAGAAGCCTCCTGCGCGCCGTCACCCCCGCAAGCAATCAGGCACACGCCCCACAACATCCATGCCGTCCGCTGCATGCTTCACCTATACCAAGGCGTCTTCGGGCCGACCATCGGGCGGACCCACCACGTGGACCGCGCCCGCGCCACACGCACAGCGGGCAGTCCCGCGGGCCTGCGCTATGGTCCGGCTATGCGCTCCGCTGCGCTCCTTCTTCTCTTCCTCGGCGCGGGCTGCCAAGACCACACGACCGGCGTGCAAACGCTGTGCAACGCCCCGCGTGATTGCCAAGCCTGCCAAGGCGCTCAGCTCTCCGCCTTCGACGACACGATGGCCAAACACATCGAGCGAAGCGTCCGAAACGACGAGGCGCGAGAGCTCTTCGAAGCGTTTGGCAAACTCGACGACAAGCAGCGGGCCAAGCTGCTGCGCGAAGCCGCCGAGAAGGCCGGGCTTTCGAGCTGCATCCTCGCCGACCGCTATCATGCGCGGGCCGAGGCCTGGGAAGCGCATCAAGAGGCCGAGCGCGCTGAGGCACCGGCCGAGTAGGCACGGCAAAGGCAGCTCGCTAACGAAGCGTGCTCTCGACAATGCGAACGTCCGGGTGTCGGACGACGCCGCCGAGCGCCTCGACCCGGCGTTGTTCGTCTCGCCCTTTCGTTCCGGCGGGAACCACCATCACCCGCGGGGGGTCGAGTTCGTCGCGCTTTCGAAGGTGCGCGTAGGCGGGGGAGCGAAGCTGGAGGTTGTCGTCGATGCGCACCGAGAGCTTGCCGACCAGCTCCGAGGAGACGTACCCCTGGACCTCGATACGCAGCAGGAGCCCGCGCGGTCGCTTGCGTTTGCCGACCCGAGGCGTGCCGGTCCGGGCGAGCCAGCCGAGTTCGGTGTCATCGAACGCCTCCGGTAGGCGAGCGGATCCCGACCGAAGCGACGCAGCGAGGGTCGGAATGCTCAGCGGATCGGGACCGATCTCGGCGAAGACCAGCGCGGGGTCTTCGCGATGCAGCGCCTGCCGAATCGACGCCGAAAGCCAAGCACCAGACACCGTGCACCCTTCGAGGCGCACGTCAGCCGGGGCCGGCGGGAGACGAAGCACCCGAGGGCGCGGAAAATCAGCGGGTCCGTAGGGCATGTCGAAGCCCACAACCCGAACGTGTTCACCGGTGCGTAGGCGAAGAAATCCGTGGGGCGAGCTGACGACGAGCTCGTACCGCTGTCCCATCACAGCATCTTCGGGCATCGTCGTCTGTCGCTGGTACACGCGCTGTCCGTCCTCCTCGGGGTTGGAGTACGAGAGCATCTCGATGAAGCTCGTCCCGACCGCGAGCGTGACCGAATCATCCCCGCCACGGGTCGAGGGCACGGCGAACCGTCCCGGCGCCTCGATCCATCCCGCGCTGCGAATCGGCAGCCGGGTGCGCCGGGTCCGGCGAAGGTCGTGTTCGGCAAGGATCAACCCGAGCTTTGGCAGCCTGCGCTCAAGCGGGGCCCGATGGACCGATTCCAGCGCGCACACGGTCAACACGCTGGGAACGACCAGCAGGTCGGGCTCGAAGGCTTCGAGCTGCTCGAGCACCGAAGCGTCGCTGTCCCACCGATCGATCCGGCGCAGCTCACCGCCCAGGGACTCCAGGTCCTCGACCAAGATCTCGTCGACCGCGGTGTCGAACCGACGGGCGCGAAGCAACGCCACCCGCCGCGGCGGCTTGTCGCCCAACCATGCCGACCACACCCCAACGGGAACGTCGCGCTCCCAGCCGCCGGGGTTCTCGAAGTCGTCGTCGCCAATGCCGAAGCCAAAGCGCGCGTTGACCTCGTCTTGGTGCCGGTCGCGATCGCGGATGGGGATCGAGGCACGAAAGTCATCGAGCGACCCGAACGCGTGCAGCCCCAGCTCTCGTCCCGGGCGCGTCGGCCCCAGCTGCTCGATCAACAGCCGCAAGCTGTCGTCGCGGCGGTTGTGCTTGGCGGGACGAACGATCTTCATGGAGTTCTTTGCGCTACGACTTCGCCAGCTCAGCCTCGAGCTTGGTGAGGACCGCGCGCGCCGCATCGACACGTCCCTGCAGCTCAGGATCGCCGTCGTCGTTGGCGGACTCGCCCGCCCCGTCACAGAACCGCTTGAGGTGTGCAACGGCTTGAACCTTGCCGCCCACATCGAGCAGCGCACGCGCGAGTCCGTAGTGCGCCTCGAAGTTGTCCGGGGCCGCCGCGAGCACCTTGCGATAGCCATCGATGGCCGCATCGGTATCGCCATCGCGCAAGAAAAGCTCGGCGAGGTTCATCTGCGCTTCGGATTGTGTGGGGTCGCAGCGCAGCGCCTGCAGGAAGTGGCTCCGAGCCTCGTCGTCCTCCCCTATCTCGGCAAACATGCTGCCCAGGTTGGTCCACGCGGCACCGAGCTCAGGGTCCATCTCCAGCGCTGCTTCGTAGGCGGTGCGCGCAGACTCAAAGCCTGGCTGGTCCACAGGCGACCCGTCCCACTGGGCCTCAAGTTCACACCCCAGCAAGAACCATCCATACGCGGTGGTCGGCGCGGGGCGAGCAGACTCGTCGGAGACCCACGGAAGCTCGTGGACCTCGGCCGCCTCCCGATGCAGATGGTCGGTGTCGAAGTCGAGGACCATCTGTCCAGACTCGGCCTCGTAGTCGCCCTGTACGTGTTCGACGACCAGCTCGTCCCCCTCGCGACGAATGCGAAGCGAGGCGAGCATGTGCTTGGCCTCGGGAAGTCGTCGGCCCAGCGCGCCCAAGCTCCGGCGAACCCTGCGCAACGGCATCCCCGACTCCAGCAGGGCCTTGGCAACCTTCAACTCGATCAGGTCGCGAAAGCTGTAGAAGACTCGGCCGCCAAGACGGACCGACGGCGAGATGAACCCGGACTGCGACCAGTACCGAAGCCGGTGCTCTGGAACGTCCAACAGCCGCGCGACGTGCCGTACCGAGTAGGCGTCGTCGCGTGCTGCCGCGTCGCCCTGCGTCGTCACCATCTGCATGCAGGCTACCCGACCTCGACACTCGTGGGGGCAGCCACTATGTCTGCATCGATCAGCACTGCCGTGCCCTCGACTCGAACCTGAGAGTCCACCGCGATCTCCCACTGCGCCGCGGAGGGATCGCCCGCAAGATCGGGGAGGCGCGAACGGATCCGGGCGGCGAGTTTCGGCGCCAGGTCGGGGTGCCCCTCAAGCAGCTCCGCAACCCGTGCGGCTGTCGCGGCATCCGGTCGGTCACGAAAGCGATCCGCCAAGCTGGCCAGGTCGGCCGTGACCATGATCGTGGCGAACACGCGAGACGATCCACCGCTCGCCACCAGTTCAGTCCCCCCTTCGAACACCGTCTCCCCCTCCGACAGCAGCACCTCGACCGTGCTCGCCGGAAGGTACTCGCGGACTTCACGGCGAATGAGCGCCAATTTCCGTATCCGGGTCCACCGGGGACGGCGCAGGCGCGCTTGTGCCGATTCCCTCGGCGTTCGCTCGGTCGATGTAGTCACGTGGCGTACATTATGAAAGGCGGAGACCCGACCCGACAACTTTGCGACGAGAACCTCTATGCTCCCCCTCGATGGGTGCGCGCAAAGCTCTCTTTGTCCTCGACCCCCCCGAAACGTTCAGCCCGACCGGCGACAGCACCTACGTGATGGTGACCGAGGCGATCCGGCGCGGACATGAGCCGTACGGCGCCTTGATGGCGGACCTCAGCTTGCACGCCTCCGCTGGCCTCGCCAACGCCCGCCGCCTGGGATTCCGCGACGGCGACCCGACGCTGCGCTTCATGGACGAACCCGTCCGGCAGCCGATGGCGGGCTTCGACGTGGTCATCATGCGGAAGGACCCGCCGGTCGATCAGGGGTTCATGACCAGCACTTGGATCCTCGACCGGGCCGGCACGCTGGTCGTCAACGAGCCGGCTGGGCTTCGCTCCCTCAACGAGAAGTTGTCCATCGCCGCGTTCGCCGAACTCACGCCTCGCACCTTCGTGTCTCGCGATCAGGACGAGCTCCGAGAGATCCTCGCCTTGCTTGGAGGACGCATGATCGTCAAGCCAGTCTACGGTTTCGGCGGTCGAGAGATCCTTCTCGCACGGGAAGACGACGCAAACCTCGGGAGCATCCTGGAGATGGCGACCGCAGAAGGCACGCGGTGGACCGTAGCGCAGGAATACGTTCCAGCTGCATCCGAGGGCGACAAGCGGATCCTCCTCGTGGACGGGGAGCCCATCGGGGCTGTGCTGCGGGTCCCTGCGAAAGGTGAACTGCGCAATAACTTCCACGCAGGGGGTGCACCGGTCCGAATCGAACTGGACGACAGCGACCGGAAAATCTGCGCGGCAGTCGGCCCCATGCTCCGTGAAACGGGGCAATTCTTCGTCGGGCTCGACGTCATCGGCGGAAAGCTGACAGAAATCAACGTCACGAGCCCGACAGGAATGCAAGAGATCAATCGGCTTGAGCAGCGCGATGAAGCGACGACAACGCAAGCGCTCTTCTGGGATGCGCTCGAATCGAAGCTTGGCGGCGCCCGGAGTTCGTGAAACTATGCAGTCCAGGCATGTCGGAAAAGCCAGCCAGCCTTGGAGCGCTTCTTCAGGTCGAGATTCCGCGGTTGTACGCATTCGCGTACCACATGACCGGAGCTCGAGATGACGCAAGGGGACACGTTCGCCAGCTCGTCAAAGCCGTGAAGGTTCGGCATGAGTCGAAGGTGATGAGTGCCGACAATCCGTCGGACACCATCCTCGGGCTCTTGGCGCAACAGATGGAAGAGTCCCTAGGACGGCGTTCGGAGTTCACGTTCGACGGACTCGACAACATCTTGCGCAGCGACATCACCCGCCCCATCGACTTGGCCGCGGGCGCCGGCGGGCTGGCCAACAACCCCGCCAAGGTCCACCTGATGCTGTGGGAGCTCAAGCGAACCTGCCTGACGGCGACGCTGTGCTGCCTTCCCCCTGGCGTTCGGGTGTCGTTCGTTCTCACGGACCTCTTTGGCTACTCCCCCGCCGAGGCTGCAGACCTCCTCGACATCAAAGAGAGCGCGTACCGGGTTCGCCTCACGCGCGCGCGCAAGCGGGTCGAGGACTACCTTGCCCCCCGCTGCGTGCACGTTGATCAACAAAACCCGTGCAACTGCACCGGCCGGCTGATCATCGCGATGGATGCGAACTTCGTGAAGGAGCCACCGCATCACAACGACATCCCCCACGCAGCCCACGACGGCGAAGGTGCCAGGCGCGACATGGGCAGCCTCTACCGCGGGCTGCCGCAGGTGAAGCTCACCGCCGACGAGCTTACGGGCCTCGTCAACACCTGAGCTTCAGCTATACGCAATTTGGGGAAACAACCGCCACCGGGCACGTCGCCGATGCGGCCAGCTCGCTCGCGATGCTGTTGAGCAGCAGGCGATCGAACGTCGAGAGCCGGCGCGAACCTGCGATCAACATCGCGGCGCGGCGTTGTGTGGTGAACCGGACGGTCTCCGACACGATGCCCCCGAGCAGCACCACCTCCTCGGCCGCCGAACATCCGTGCTGGCTGGCCCATGTAGAGAGCTCTTCCTCGGCCTCGCGCTGGTTGTCCTCGCGCATCTTCGCGAGCGAGGACTCGGGCAGGTAGTGCGCGGCGTAGTCGTCCGGCGTGGGGACGACGTGAAGCAACACGAGCGGGCGCCCGGTCTTCTTGGCCATTTCGGCGGCGAAGCTCGCCGCCGCCACACAGTCATCCCCCATGCTGACCGCCGCCACCACAGGACCGTCTGCCTCCTGAGCAGCGTAGTCCGGCGGAACTACGAAGGTTGGACCCGGAAGCGTTCGCAACATGCGGCGTGCAACACGACCCAGACGAAACAGATCGCGCCCGTCCTTCTCCGCCTGGCGCCCCAGGATGAGTCCCCGCGCAGCGTGATCGGTATACGCCGCCGCCAACCCCTCCTCGGGCGTGCCGCCTTTGACCACGTGCAGCGAGTCCAGGTGTGCGGTGGCACCAGCGGCTTCGACCGCCGCCGTTGCGGCCACCGTCGCGCCTTCGACCAGCTCTTCCCACCGGTGATACTTCAGCACCGAGCGAAGGTATCCCTCCTCAAGAACATGGATGCCCACCACAGGGGTCGACGCCTCCCCGCCCTCGGCAAGCCACCGTGCAAAACGAAGGGCCCCCACACCCGAGGGGTGCAGGTCGAGGCCAACGATCCACTTCATCGTCTCAGGGGGCATTGGCGCTGAGGATATCAACTGGTCGCGTTGCGAAGTGTCCCCAGCTCGAACCCTTCGAGCGTGATTTCGATGCTCTGACCCGGCCGAAGCGCGCTGACCCCCTCAGGTGTCCCGGTGTAGAGCACATCGCCGGGTTCGAGCGTCATGCACGCGCTGATGAAGGCGACGACGGCCGAGATATCGAACACCATGTCGCCCAACGCAGCGTCCTGGCGCAGCTCTCCGTCGAGCCGGCCCTGAATCCGGGCGTCGGCGGGGAGCCCGAGCCCAGGCTCGGTCACCCGAACCCATGGACCCAGCGGCGCGAAGGTGTCGAACCCCTTGCCGCGCGTCCAGAGCTTGTCCCCACGCTGGAGGTCGCGGTTGGAGACGTCGTTGCCCAGCGTGTACCCGGCGATGTAGTCCAAGCCGTCCTTCGCAGCGATGTTGCGTCCACGGCGGCCGATCACCGCGACCAGCTCGGACTCCATGTCCACCCGCTCGAAGCCCGGCGGAATGACCACGTCCGCCTCACTCCCGATCACGGCCGAGCTTGGCTTGTGAAACATCAGCGGCTCCGTGGGAACCTCGTTGCCCATCTCGGCGGCGTGCGCCCGGTAGTTGCGGCCGACGCAGAGCACCTTGCCCGGTCGACACGGCGCGAGCACATCCACGTCGGCGAGCGTCGCCACGGAGCGGTGCTCGATCACCGTGTCCTGGTCCAAGAGGCGCTCCCAGACCGAGCCCTTGTCCTCGGGCCACAGCTCGTCGTCGAACGGGTCCCGCACAATGTCGAGCAGGTCCTCCGGCACCGGAGGCGCACCGTCGGTGATCACCCGTACGGCGTGAGACCTCCGCTCGTCGCGCATGCGAACCCGACCCAGCCAAGTGGTGCTCATGAGACCCGTGTTCACACATCGCGTCATGGAGGTCCAGGGGAGGATCTGCAGGTCGGCCGGGGGTATAGTCCGCCGCAGGTGCCTCTGCGCGTTGCCATCGAACTCGTGGATCCGCGGCGACCCGATCGCGCCGCACAGTCGGCCTTGCGAGCGGTCTTCGCAAGCTTGGCGCCCTCACGGCCCCTGCAGATTCTGGGCTTCGGCTGGAACGCTGGCCCCGGCACCGACGTCCCGCCGTGGACGCTGGCGGGCATCGAGTCTGCGGCCAAAGCCGCGTCGCTCACGGTGGAACGCGAGTCGCTCGAGATGGGACGCGAAGGCGGGCCAAGCGGGAGCGCGGTGATCCGGACCGCTCTCCCCGGCGCACGGCGGCCGCGGGCAATCCCCGCGCACTGGTTTGGAAGGCACGCCTGCCTGGTCCTGCCATGTGCTGCCCTCGAGCCCGGGACGAGCTCCGGCATCGGTCCGCTCGCCGCAGCGCTGCGCGCCATCGACCGGCACCTCGCAGGCCCTCGAAATCGCGAGAGCCAGCGTATCGCGGCACGCGTGCTCGCCACGGTGTTCGCCAGCGTTACGGTCGTCGTCGATGGGGCCTGGTGGGCGAACCTCTGCGCACACTCGGGTACCGCGCGCAGTCTGCTTCCCCTCGGGCGCGTCCTCACCACCCACGCCGAGCGACCCGACCCCGCCTGGACCCAAACCCTCATCCAGACCTTCGACCCCTGGCTCGCCCACCGTCTGGGTATCAGCCCGCGCAGCGCCGGTCTCGATCACGCCATCCGCGGCGTGGGGGCCGGCAATCAGGCTCGATGGCCCCAAGCCGAGCTGACGAGCGGTCGTCCATCGGTGTCGCGCGGACTTGCCGGCCGCGCGCTCGAAGCTCTCTGGAAACCCGAAGCGCCTCGCGCTCGCCTGGGACCTGCCGTCCCTGGAGATCTCGGACGCATCTGGTCCTCGTGGCCACGCTCGGGAGGCCACCCCTGAACGCGATGCTCCGACGCACGCTCTACGGCGTCGCCGCGGGTGTGCTTCTTTATGTCGGGGCGATGATCTACTTCGATCTCGGGCCTGTTCGACAGACGCTCGTGGGCTACCCCTGGTGGGTGTTTGGTGCTGCGTTGGCGGCTTCGGCCACAAACTACCTGCTGCGCTTCGCCAAGTGGGAGCTCGCGCTGGGGTGGCTTGAGGTCCGCAAGGACGCCCCGGATCTCACCCGTGGCCGGTCGTTGATGATCTACTTGGCTGGCCTGAGCATGTCGGTCACCCCGGGAAAAGTTGGGGAGGTGCTGCGCTCCGTGCTGCTCAAGTCCAGTGATGGCGTCGCGTTCAACCGGACCGCCCCGATCGTCGTCGCCGACCGCCTCACAGACCTCATCGCGCTGGTGCTGCTGAGCCTGATCGGGGTCGCGCAGTTTCCGAAGTACCTGCCGATCGTAGCCCTCACGGGCGCCCTGGTCATCGGCGGCGTCGTGGTCCTCGGCTCGCCCACCTCGCTCGGCCGATGCCTCGAGCTGAGCCGCAAGCTTCCGCTCGTTGGAAGGTTCGTCGATAAAGCGGAGGGCCTCATCGAGTCCACCACAACCTTGCTGCGGCTGCGCTACCTCTTCGTGCTCAGCGTGCTCAGCGTGCTTGGATGGGGTCTGGAGTGCGTGGGCTTCTGGCTCATCGTCGACGGATTCGCCGAGGTCGATGCCAGCCTCGCAACGTGCACGTTTCTGTGGTCGGCCGGCACCCTGGTCGGAGCACTCAGCTTCCTTCCCGGAGGGCTCGGGATGACCGAGGGCAGCCTGGTCGTCGCGACCGGCCAACTCGTTCGCGGCGTGACCCAACCCGTTGCGCTCGCCGCCACGCTGCTCGGCCGCATCGCCACGCTGTGGTTCGGTGAGATCGTGGGCGGTATCGCGCTGGCGTTGTTTCTCCGGGATCCCGCTCTACGCGCGCGGGCTTCGGCCGCCGCCGCGGAGCAGGATCATGGCTCGGGATGAGCAGGATCTAGCAGCCTGTTGAGAAAGTCGGCGCGGCGGATCGGGAAGCATTTTTCGCTCCTGGGTAGGAGCCGAAACGCCGCTGTACCGGGTGTACTGCAAGTTTTGGCGACGCCGCCAGGAGCGAAAAGGGCGAGCGAGACGTCGTGTCGACTTTCTCAACAGGCTGCTAGAGGAGCCGGCCCTTGAGTTCTTCGCGCATCGACCGGGAGTAGCCCATCAAGGTTGCGAGGGCCGCGGAGAGCTTGGAGAGAACGCTGACGGGTGGCTTGCGTGCGGTGCTCATGACTTCTGGGGTGGAAGTACCCAGACGCTGCGAATCGATTGCACGTTCCTGAGATAAAAACGTCGCGCCCGCCCGCCCTCGGGAGCCGTGCATCGCTCGCGGATTTGCGGCACTCTGCCGGCGCAGCATGGAGTACACGATTCGCGACACCTTCGACGTGAGCCCCGACCGCTTCTGGGAGGTCTTCTTCAGCGAGGCGTACAACGCCGGGCTCTGGCCCGCGATCGACGTCGACTACAAGCAGCTCAAGTTCGAGCGCAGCGGTGAGGGCAAAGACCTTCGCATCATTCGCGAACAGGAGCTGACGCCACACCGCCAGGCGCCCAAGGTGATCCAAACGATGGTCAGCGGGACCGTGACGTACGTCGAGAAGAACGACTTCTCGAACGCAACGGGGAGCATGAAGATCGTGACCATCCCCAACTTCGCCGCCGACCGCGTCGACAACCACGGCGTGTTTCGGGTCGAAGAGCTCGGGCCCAACAAGTGCGCCCGGGTCTGGGAGGGCGTGTGCAAGGTGAAGATTCCGCTCGTGGGCGGAAAGGTCGAGAAGTACCTCGTCTCCGAGATCGAAGAGAGCTACCGCAAGGCCACCGAGTACACCCGGAAGTTCCTGGCCGAAAACGCCTAGCAGCCTGTTGAGAAAGTCGGCGCGGCGGCTCGGGAAGCATTTTTCGCTCCTGGGTAGGAGCCGAAACGCCGCTGTACCGGGTGTACTGCAAGTTTTGGCGACACCGCCAGGAGCGAAAAGGGCGAGCGAGACGTCGTGTCGACTTTCTCAACAGGCTGCTAGGTCCGTCGAGCGCCGAGCAACGCGGCCACAAGTGGCCGCAGGCGTGCCTTGCGGGTCGAATTCAATCCGGTCGCCGCTCTCGCAGCCCGTGGTGAGACCCGAAACGACGTAGCGATACCGCGCCTGTTGGGGTCTGGCGGCCCGCGGGGCGGTCGCGACCTCACGTGCTCAGTCGACTCACGCGGACTTTGCATGAACTCCTGGGCCGAGTCCGCTAGTCTGCCGGCCGGTCCTCCCTACATTTCCGCGACTTTGAGGCATGTCTCTGCCCGCCTCGCCCCACGCTCATGCCCGCGCGCGCCCTCCTTCCCGATCGTTCCGACGAACCAACCTGGCTTCCGCCCGTTGGCGGTAACTCGGTTCTCAAATACTCCGGGGACACGACGCTGCAGCGCGAGATCCGGGCTGAGGCAGATGCCTACTTCGCGCGCACCGGGATTGCGCGCGACGGCGGGGTCCCGATGCTGGTCAAGAGCCTGCTCATCGTGGCCTGGGTCGTGACCACCTACCTGCTGATGCTGTTCGTCGCGACGGCTGTCTGGCAGTTCGTCTTGCTCGCGATTTCCATGGGCCTCGCCCTGGCCGGTGTCGGTTTCTCGATCCAGCACGATGGAGGACACGGCGCGTACTCCAGCCGGCCGTGGGTGAGTCGTGCCGCCGCGTTCGCCTTGGACGCGATCGGTGGCAGCTCGTACATGTGGCACTACAAACACAACGTCCTGCACCACACGTATCCGAACGTGGAGCAGGTCGACGACGACATCAGCCAAGCACCCTGGCTGCGACTGTCGAGCACCGACCCCTACTTCCCGATCCACCGCTACCAGTTCGTGTACTCGTGGGCGCTCTACCTGTTCATGACCCCAAAGTGGTTGTTCATCGACGACTACAAGCGGCTGTTCACGCAGCGGGCGGGACCGCGACGCGTTCCGCCGCCGACCCGCCGCGGCATCGCGACCATGCTCGTGGGCAAGGCCTTCGCATACAGCTGGATGCTTGTGATCCCGCTGAGCATCCACACCCCCTCGTGGAGCATGTTCGGCGTGTATGTGCTGATCGCTTGGGTCTGGGGTCTTGCGATGGCGATCACCTTTCAGCTCGCGCACTGCAACGACACCGCCGAGTTCGGCAACTGGCCTGCGCATGGCGAGGCCATGGCCAAAGGCTGGGCCCAGCAACAGATCGCCACCACGGTGAACTTCGCGATGGAGAGCCGAGTGCTGACTTGGTACCTGGGCGGGCTCAACTATCAGATCGAGCACCACCTCTTCCCCAAGGTTTGCCACCTGCACTACCCGGGGCTGAGCACGGTCGTGCGAGACGTGTGCGAGCGACACGGCGTCGCCTACCGGGTTCAGCCGACGATGTGGTCCGCGCTGCGTTCACACATCGGTCACCTCAAGCGCCTCGGCGCGCACGCGTGACTGGGCGGGCTCACCCGTCGTTCGTGGTGTCGTCGCCGGTGCTGGCCGCGGGAGCAGGAAGCGGCGCTTCAACCTCACCGATGACCCGGCGAAGCAGACCTTCGACGAGCAGTGCCCGCTCGCCCGCATCGTAGCGACCGTCGCGATAGCGAGCCTGGATGTCCTCGAACTTCTCCTTCGCGTCGTTGAGAAACTTCTTGTAAGCGGGGACCCGCGCCATCACTTCGCGCTGGTTGGACCAGAAGAACGAGATGAGGGTGGCTGCGGTAAAGCCGGTGAGGATCATGCCCAGCGGACCTCCGAGCAGGTACTTGAGACCGACCCGCAGGGCCACCGCGCCCGCCGCCCCCATCGCGAACTCTTTGATGCCGCTCTTGCGTAGGCGACCCCAGGCCATCTGAAGGACCTCGCCGGATGCGATCACCAGCGCCACGAACTCGGCCCGCTTGGCGCCGGTCTCGTACACATCGGTGATGACCTGCTGCATGAACGCGTCGAACGTCTCGTAGACATCCGTGGGATAGGCCATGTCGCTGTCGGCCGTGGAGCTTTGCGCCATCGCAACGATCATAGCACCCAGGCCACACTCGTTTGACAGGGCGCGGGCCCGATTCCACACTGGCGCGAGGATGACGTTTCGGCGGTTTCGGTCCTCGCTACTCGTAGGCCTCGCACTCTTGGGTCCGGGGGGGTGCGAGCAAAAGCCGGATTCCGCGGCGCCTATCGATGCCGTGTCCCCGGGTGCGGGCCCCGCACAACACGAACCGCTCGGCGACACGTCGGCCGCCTACGCCGGTCACGACGACGCCGACAGCCTGCAGTCGGCCGAACCCAGGACCCGGCCCAAGCCCGCAGCGGTCGAGTCTCGTGACGCCGCGCTGGAGGCGATCACCCACGGCAACCCCGAGGGTGGTCGAGATTTTCTCACCGCGTTCGTCGCCGAGCACCCGGGCGATCTGGATGCACAGCACGCCCTCGCGCGTGCGCACCTCCTGCTCGGCGACACCGAGGCAACCCGGTCGGCCTTGCGTTCTCAGGTCGGAAAGGACGTGATGGCCACCCGCCTGAGCGCCGAGTCCCTGGCGCGCGAAGGAAAGCTTGAGCAAGCCGCCGCGATGCTGCGCGATGCCTCCAAGGCGAACGCCGGTTCGATGGCACTACGCGGCGACCTGGTGACGATCGAGGTCGCCCGAGGCAAGCGCGACGACGCGGGCGTGCAGTCGTTGATGAACGGGCTGTACGACGACTACGAAGCCGACCGCGCGAAGACTCCCGGTGACCTGTTTGCGGTCGCTCAGGCTGCCCTGGGCCGCGGCACCAAGGGTGCGCTCAAGGACGCCAACATGGTGTTCGGAGAAGCCGAAGAGCTCGCCGCCGCCAACGCTCCGCAAGGTTGGGACCTCGAGGCGATCGTGCTGCGCCGCGCCGACATGTTCCGGGAGAAATATGCGGCCGAGGATGCGCTGCAAACCTACGCCCTCATCCTCGAAGGGCGCGACGCGTGGCACCCCGACGCCCTCGCCGGCTCGGCCCGGGTTCACGTCGACAACCTCGCCTTTGCGGTCGCGACCCGTCTGGCTGAGGAGGCGCTTCAAGTCGACCCCAAACACCCCGACGCCCACGCCGTCCTCGCTCGCATCGCTCTCATCGAGGGACGCCGCGACGAAGCCCAATCCCGCATCGAAGAGCACGTGCTGGCCCGCAACCCCAGCCACACCAGCGGGCTGGCCGTCATGGCCGCGCTCGCGATCGTCCATGACGACAACGCCGGCTACGCCCGCTGGCGCGACGCCGCTCTGGCCGCCAACCCCCACAACGGCCTGTACTACAAAGAGCTCGCCGACGTGCTCGGGTTCCTGCACCTGTACCCCGAGACGGACGCGGTCCTCGTCGATGGCCTCACCCGCGCGCCCAAGGACCCCGCCGTCATCGCCGCACGCGCCCTCAACCTGCTGCGGCTGGGCAAAGAAAAAGTCGCTCGCGAGCTGCTTGAGCAAGCATGGGCCAAAGACCCGTTTAACGAGCGCACCCGCAACACGCTGGATTTGTACGACGAACGCATCGACAAGCTCTACGGCGAGCGAAAGGTCGGCGACCTGGTGCTTCGGCTGCCCAACGACGACCGCGACCTGATCGAGCCGGTCCTCGTCGAATCCACCCGCAGCTCCCGAGACGCGCTGGACGCCGCCTACCACACGAAAGCCGGCGAGCTGCGGCTGGAGTTTTTCTCCGACCCCAGCGACTTCTCGATCCGCACCGTGGGCGTGCCAAGCCTGGGCGCCGTCGCCGTCTGTTTCGGCCCGGTCATCACGTTCATCGGGCCGTACGCGGGGCGGTTCAACATCGACAACGTGATCCGGCACGAGCTTGGGCACGTCTACGCGATCAAACTCAGCCAGGGCCGCGTGCCTCGCTGGTTCACCGAGGGCCTGAGCGAATGGGAGTCGGAGCAGGCCGACCCCGCCTTTGCCCGAGAGAGCGCCCAGCTGCTCGTTTCGGCCCGGGGCGCGGGGAAGCTGCGCAAGCTGAGTGAACTTGAGCTCGCCTTCATCCGCGCGGAGAGCCCCCAGATGATGGAGGTGGCCTACGCCACCGCGGCCTATGCGATCCGCTACCTGGGGACCACGTATGGCCGCGACAAGCTCATCGGCATGCTCAAGGGATACGCCGAAGGCAAGCACACCGATGAGCTCATGAAGACCCACCTGGGCAAGCCGCTGTCCCAGGTCGAAGACGAGTTCGAGGCGTGGTTCTTCGCGGAGCTGGACGCTGTGTTCTCCGGCTGGCAGCCCTCGGCCGATCCGGCCCAAGGCGATGAGCGCGACGCGTTGTTCCAAGGCGCGCTCGTCAGCGCCGAGAAGGGCGATCGAGACGCCGCCCGTGCCGACCTCGAAGCGCTGATCGGTCGCGACGGCGACGGCTTTGCTTCGCGGATGATGTTGGTCCGACTCGCCGATCCAAGCGCCCCGAGCACAGGCACCCGGGCCCACCTCGAGGCCGCGCGTGCGTTTCACAAGGAGTCGGTCGAGCCGCTGGTCATGCTCGCCAACCTCGCCCGCAAGGAAGACCGACCCGACGACGAAAAACGTCTCCTTCGCGAGACCCTCGCCATCGACGGTGACGCGTTCGAGCCCGCCGGACGCCTCCTCATGCTCGGCATTGTTACGGCCGACGCCGCCGCCCGCGAGCTCGCGCTGCATCGAGCCCGCGCCATCGCCCCCTTGCACCCCATCGCGCTTGCCGGGCAAGCGCTCACGCTTCAGGCCAAGGGCGACACCAAGCGAGCCAAGTTGCTGACTCAAGCCGCCGCCAAACGGCTTGAAGGGGCTCAAGGCCCAGCGGACACCTTCGTGGTCGTTGCGCTCGCAGCCGCGGACACCGGAGATCGAGCGACGGCCAAGGTCATGGCCAAGCGCGCCCTCGAGATCGGCGGACTTCCCAAAGCCGCCAAGACCCGCATCGAGACGCTGGCGCAATGACGGCCGGCTACGGGGTCTGCAGACCCGGGCCGTCGCCTTCGCAGCGGATCTCGTAGTCGGCGTTGATGTGGCAGTCGTCGTTGTCTGGGCGGACAAAAGCCGCGTCACAACCACCGAGGGACACCACGCCAGCCACGAGGGCCAAGACTGCACAGATTTGTTTACGCTTGTTCGTCATCATTGCTCCTGCCCTTATCGGACATACGCAACGATGGGTTGGTTTCGCGAAGCCTAGTTTCTCAGCTGTGCAGAGGTGGGCCGGGTCACCGGCCCGACCGCTCAGCCGCAGTCGCCGAAGCTAGGCCGATCGACGGCGTTCGTGTCCGGCTGAGCGCACTCGTCCTCGCCCGACGCATACACGCACGACGGCGTCCCCTGAGTGTAGACGGTGCCGCAGCCCCCCTCTCCAAACGGCTTGGTCGGGTCACACAGTTCGCAGGCGTTGATCCCGTCCGCGGAGTTGCAGACGTACTCGTCGTCGCAGAAGAACGAGCGGCAGAACTGGTCCTTCACGTCCTGCGCCTCAAGGTTGTCGACCGACCTGAGGTTGATCGACGGAACCTCCGCTCTGGGGTCGTCGCAAACACCAGCGATGACCTCAAGGCCCGCTGCGCAACCGTCCTCGGGCGGACACCCCTGCACGCCCGGAACCGGGGGGTCGCTCGCAGCGGGGCAGGCGTAGTCAAGGGAGGTACGTGAGTCGAAGAGCGCCCGGAACTCTCCCTCGGCGTCGTAGCCCATCGGGTCGCAGCTCACGCTGCGAAACTGCGCGACGCAAACCTGCTCGACCTTGGTGGTGTCGATGTCAGCAGCAGGGTCGGAGATGCAGACCGCCTCGAACCGCGTGTCCTCAGGTGTCTCGCAGTCGTCGACGTTGCCGCACCGCTGCACGTCGTCGCGCGGGGTGAGGATCAAGCTACACGCCAAGCTGGAGCTGAGCGCGGCGGCGGCGAGGATCAACGAAACGGTGCGGAAGCGCGATGCGAATGCCATGTGACGGTGTTTCCCGTGTAGGTCTGCGTGGTCAACGCGGGAGGCGACTTTACGGAGGGTGACTCGGGAGCGCAAGCACGCTCTGGGGTGCGCGTGCGAACGCCGCAACCGCCTAGGACGCCGCAGGAAGCTCGATCCGAAAGGTCGTCCCTTCGGGTCCGGTTTCCTCCACGCGGACCGAGCCCCCGTGGTCGACGACGATCTCCTGAACGATGGGCAAACCCAGGCCGGTCCCCTGCGCCTTGCGCGTATAAAACGCCTCGAAGATGCGCTCAAGCGCGTCCTCGGGCAGCTCGATGCCCGGTCCATTGTCGCGAACAACGATAACGACCCGGCCGTCCTTACAGCGCATCTCCACGTCGACCCGCGGCGGCGTGGTCTCCTCTCGGTCGGGCTCGGTCACGGCCTCCACCGCGTTTCGGATCAGGTTCATAAACACCTGGCGCAGCTGGTTGCCATCCCCGTCGATCCAGACCTCGTCCTCTGGGAACGCCGACTTCAACGTGACGCCGGCGAGCTCCACCTCGGGCCGAAGGAAGGTCAACAGGCTGCTGATCTCCTCGCGCAGGTCAAGACGCGCGAGCTCGGGCTTGGGACGGCGGGCAAACCGAAGGTAGTCCTCGGTGATCGCGTTGAGTCGATCGACCTCCTTGGTGATCGAGGCGAGCAGATGCCGTGCCTCGGGGCTCGCGGCTTCGATCTCGTCCTCAAGCAGCTCGACGTTGAGCGCCACGCTCGACAGCGGGTTGCGGATCTCGTGCGTGATCTGAGCGGCGAGCTGCCCGGCGGCGGCCAAGCGCTCTCCCCGAAGCAGCCTTCGCTCACGCTCCTCGAGCGCCCCCGCCATCAGGTTGAACTCGGCCGCGAGCTGGCTGACCTCATCACTGCGCTGAGAACCGTCGATCTCGACCCGCTGAGACCAATCACCGCGTGCGAGGTCTCGCACCTTTTGGGTCAGCTGCCGCAGCGGACGAAGGGTGAGGAACAGCCCAGCGGTCGCCAAAGCCCCCAACACGGCGACAGCTGCCACCAGCAACACCGTGCGTCGCTCCGTCTCTTCCCGCGCCTCCGCCACCTCGGCATCCAACTCCTGAACGGCCGTCTCCGACTGCACCGCCAGCGTCTTGAACAACTGCGTGATCTGGTTCTGCGTCTGGATGTCGACCAGGACCTCGGTTGGCGTGACCAGCTCGTCGTTGAGCACCAGCTCCTGCAGCTGGTCGAGCGAGCGCTGGATCTCCTGCAAAGCATGAAGCTGGCCCTCACCGAACGCGGACGGCTCCAGCAGCGTCACATCGACCGGCTCCCGCGCTGCAACGACGCTGGTGCTCCGCGCACGAAGCGCGATGGAGAAGTTCGAAAGAAACGCATCGTCGAGCGTGTCGACGGCCTGGGCCTGATGGGTGCGCACTTGCTCGTGCACACGGACCGCCTGCACGTGGGCCGCGGCCAGCCGCTGGTTGAACACCACATAGACCTCGGTGAGGCGGTCGAAGCTGGCCTGAAGCGAGCGCAGCTGAGCGATCATCACGACCGCCGAAGCGGCAGCCGCCAGCAGCATGATCAGCACGAGCACCGAGATGCGCGCGGCCAACGAGTTGCGTAGCTGAACACGTGCGGAGGGTGCTGGGGTCGCCGCGTCGTCGGAGCTCACATCCACGCGCGAGCACGATAGACCCCCGGTCGAATTGGCGCAAAACGCGAGGCCCTTTTCTCTCGAAGCGCACCATGCAACTGTTGGTTGGGCCTCGGCCCCTCATCATGAACTCGCGCCCGCTCTTCGCTTCCCTTCTGTGCGCCAGCCTCGCCTCATTCGCCCCCGCGGCAGCGCATGCACAGTTGCCACCGGCAGGGGTCAGCGCGGTGATGGTCTCGATGGCCGCGCGAGACGTCGAGCCTGTCGTGACCAGCGTTCTCGGGCTGCGCAGCGAGGACAAGGAGGCTGGTGACCGGCTGACCGCATCGCTGCGCTCCGCGTTCGCAGAGCGCGAGATGAGCGGCGGCCAAGAACTCTCGCTCGAGGAGGTCGTGCTGACCCTCGACTGCGCGAGTGAAGAAGACACCGCGTGCATGACCGAGGCCGGGCGCGCGCTTGAGACTGAGAAGCTCGTCTACGGCAGCCTGAATAAGTCCGGCGGCAGTTACGTGGTCGACATCATCGTGCTCGACGTCATCACGGGGCAGGTCGAAGCCGAAGGCACGCTGCCCTTTGATCTGGAGGCCCTCTCCGCGGCCAACGTGGACGCGACAGCCACCGAGGTCGTCAACAGCCTGTATCCGCAAGCCGACAGCTCCATCATCGCTTCGACCCCTCCGGAGGATTCGACGCGCGAGGATGGCGATCCGGACGGAGGTCGGACTTCGGCGGATCGCCCAGGCTACGTGTGGGGTCCGTATGAACCTCGACCGACCTGGAAGAAAGCTGCGCTCGGGATCAGTGCGAGCGTGCTTATCGCCGGACTCGTGACTGGCATCGTCGCAGGGAGCCTCTCCGAGTTCCACTACGCGAGGAAGTTCGACGAGGCCAAACGGGAATCCGACAGCGACACCATCGCGTCCAACGATACCGGCGTTCCGAGCGCGCCCGACGAGTTGGCGTGGCTCGAGAGCGAGGGAAAGAACCCGTCCGACCCCTGTGATGTCGCAACGCTCCCGGTTTCGTTCCGAACGGTGGGCGACGACCCAGCCGCAGTGGTGAACGCCGAGGTCGCAACCTTCTGTGCACGGGGGGAGACCGCGGCGAAGATCGGAACCATCGGGTGGATCGGCGCGGGCGTTGGCGCGGCCGCGACGATCGTCTTCAGCGTCGTGTACTTCGTGCACAAGGACAAAGGGCCCGGCACCAACGCTCGACGCCAAAAGGAGCGACGGTTCCGACTCACCGGAGGCCCCACCCAAGGCGGGGCGATGCTCGGCGGCTTCGGCCGCTTCTAGAGCGGCTTCGGCCGCTCTAGGTCTTTCGCTCCTGGTCAGCAGGCACGGGCTCAGGGCCCCGGAGCGGGCGAGGGCTGTTCGGGCGCGCGCTTCGGCGCTGTTGGCTTTCCAACCTCCGGCGCAAACTCGATCTCGGCGGTGTCGATCAGATCGAGCGACATGCCGATCGTCACGCGCAGGTAGTGCTCCTTCTTGGGCGAGTGCTCGTTCGGGGGCTCGGTGGGCTCGGACTCCACCATCCGCCACAGCGGCTCGCCGCCGTACCGCTGTCGCTTGAGCGCTTCGACGACGAGCGCCGGCTCGTGCGCGTACGCAGAGCGAAGGACGAAGCTGCATCGCACGGTGCGGCACTGCGTCCCGCTGACGACGACGCGAGGGTCTTCGGGCGCGCCCTTGAAGGCTTCCTTACGCGCGACCACCACGGCCTTGTTGACGCTGGACTGCGTCCGGCGTCCCCACTTGCCCTTGATCGGCTCACTGTCGTAGCGCTCGTCCTTCCAACGCGCCCACGCGGCGTCCATCTGCGCGGGTGTGCGCTCCGCGACGCGGCCCCTCGGAGTCCGAAGGCCGCGTTTGGGCTTGGCCTTCTCCTTTTTGGGCATGACGACCTTCTCGTCCGGCACGTTGAGCTCAAAATGCACCCCGACCGCGCCCAGAACGAGCACCGGAGCAAGCAAAGCGCGGGCGATACGCAGGCCTCGGGTCGGCGGCCGTGCGGCGGCGGGACCAGCCGCAGCGGACGTTGCTGCCGTCGGGTCGGCGGAGTCGCCCGCCTCGCCCAGGCTTGAGTGGTCGGCGTCACTCATCGTTTCGCTCCTGCTGTCGGCGTCGGCGCGTTCTCGACCCCTGCTGGCGGGGGCGGGGTGGGAAGCGAGACCTTCCATGCGCCATCCTCGAAGACCAACTGGACCTGGTGTTCGGTCCCATCGGCGCCGATGAGCTTGACGCTCGCGGCGTCGCCGGACTCGCTCAGCAGCTCGGCCTCGGCGACGGTAAAGCGCACGTCCACGTCCACAACCTGCAGCATCTCGGAGGGACTCACGCTCCGGCGCCCGCCGATCTGATCGCTGGCTCGTTCGGCGGACTGCTCGACGTACGCGAGCGTCTTGAGGTCGACGGTCTCAAGCAGCGCCTGCGTGTCCCGCGAGCGGACCGCGGCTGCAAACCGCTTGGCCGCGGAGACCGGGGCCGCCTCTTCGTTGCAGGCCGGCACCGCGACTGCGACCCCGAGAAGCACAATCACAGACATCGCGCTCATCGCCCCTGTCATGGAGACTCGAAGCCAACGTCGCAGGGTGGGATCAGCTCGCATCGGTCTGGCTCTTGTGCATTCCGAGCCGCTTGAGCAGCTCGCGGAGGTAGTAGCGGGTAATGCCCGCTTCGGCGGAGGCGCGGCTGAGGTTGCCGTCGGTCTTGCCGAGCAGCTTGCCGAAGTAGGCGCGCTCAAAGGCGTCGACCATGTGCTGCTTGGCTTCTTTGAACGGTGTGTCGAACAGCGCCGGATCGATTCCGCCGGTCGCGGGCTCGGCATCCGAGGACGCCGGGGCGATGGCGGGTTCGCGGCGACCGATGTGAAGGTCGCTGGGCTCGATGACGCTGTCCCGACAAAGGTGGGCTGCGCGCTGAATGATGTTCTTCAGCTGACGCACGTTGCCCGGAAACTGCTCGGCCGCGAGCGCCTCCCGTGCGGCATCACTGAGCCGCGGCTTGGTCACGAGCCGGGGGTAGCTCCGGACGAAGTCTTCGAGGAACTTCTCCGCCAGCATCACCACGTCGCCCCCACGCTTGCGAAGCGGGGGGAGCTCCACGCCCATCACCGACAGGCGAAAGTACAGGTCCTCGCGGAACTGGCCTTGGCCGACCATCATCCGCAGGTCCCGGTGCGTGGCGGCGACAACTCGGACATCCACCGTCCGGACCTGGCTCTCCCCAATGCGCTGGACCTCACGCCGATCGAGAACCCGCAGCAGCTTGGGCTGAAGGTCGAGCGGAAGCTCCCCGATCTCGTCGAGGAACAGCGTGCCGCCGTCGGCCTCTTCGAAACAACCCGCGCGGTCGCTGACCGCCCCGGTGAACGAGCCTTTTTTGTGGCCGAGGATTGCCGCCTCAGCGAGCTCGCGCGGCAGCGACCCGCAGTCGAGTACGACGAACGGATGTTTTTCGCGGTGCGACTCGTCGTGCAGCGCCCGGGCGACCAGCTCCTTACCGCTGCCCGTTTCGCCGTGGATCAGCACGCTCATCTCGGTGGGGGCGACGCGCTCGAGGACCGCGAACACTTCGCGCATCGCCGGGCTCTTTCCATCCAGCGCGCCGAAGTGGTCCTTGCCCGAGATGGGGACCTGCACCTCGTCGGCGGAGAGCAGCTCGACCTCGGTCTTGCCGACCTTGAGCATCGACCCGGGCTCGACCCAAGCTTCGCGGACCCTCACGGACCCGATGAAGGTGCCGTTGGTGCTGTCGAGGTCATGCACATGCACACCCGACTCGCCGATGATGAGTTCGGCGTGAGTCCCGCTGACCGAGGTGTCGGAAAGCGCGAGGTCGTTGACTGCGCTTCGTCCGATGGTGATGCGAGACCGCGCGACGGTGAGCTCCGCCCCCTTGTCAGGTCCGTCCGTCACGCGAAGCATCACCCGGCGGAGCTGCTTGTGCGTGTGCTCGGCCGCGAAGAACGTGGTCGTCATGCCCGTTCCGCCGGGCTCGCGTTTGGTCACCAAGATGAGGGTTCCTGTTTGGCCGCCGGCTCAGTTCAACAGCTTGTTGTCCGGCCCAACGACCTTTAGATGGCGCTTTTTCGCCTTCGCAGACCTCCCGAGCTTGCCCGAATCCCGCAACCGACGCCAGGGTTGCGTGACCGCCGCGGCAGCGACGGCCACCGCGACGACCAGCGGCACCACGACCGGCCACGGACTCCCCCGAAGCAGCGGGATCACGAGCGAGAGCCCCACCAGAAGCATGGTGAACCCTTTGACGCTCAGAGGCAGCGACGCGAGCAGCCGCAGCTGGCGATTGGCAAACACAAACCCAAACGCTGTGATTGCGGCCAGGTCCATCGCCACGCTGCCACCCACTTCGATGCCCGCGGCCGTGGAGCTCAACGCGCCGACCAGAATCGACGCGCAATAGCCCGCGACGCCGGCTCCCAGGACGAGCGTCAGGTACTTCCGGGTGCCCCAGAAGGCTTCGAGTTGGCTTCCGATGAACCACTGCGCGAAGCCAGTCCCCAACAACCCGATCAGCTCGTTGTTGGGGAACATGAAGTTGGCGGTGAGCGGGGTCCACAGCTCGCGGCCGGCCAGGACGTCCCCGGGCAGGAGCACCAGTTGGTGCGCGATCGGCTTGTCGCCGAGCATCGCGGACAAGACCGCGGCGGTCAGAAAGACCGCGAACGAGCCCCGGCCAAACTTGGGCAACGAGCCAAACGGGTTATTGGACATCAGTCGACCTCAGGTCCGGCGCGGGATGCAGTCAGTACGGCCAACCGCACGCGCGCGTCACCTGGACAGCTTAGCAGGCCAGGCACCGGCTGGTCACGCTCGTGCTGGATTGGGCCGGAGATTGGACGCGTAGGGTGGCCAGCAACGCGGTTTTTTTGGCGCGACCGCCCGCGATGGGCAGGCTCGCCCCATGGGCATCGAGCGTCGCCGTCACCGTATCTTCGTCACGTGCCACACCGAGTACCACCTGCGCCGCGACGAGTGCGTGGGGGTGCGGGATCGGAAGAGCGGTCGCTGGTATCGCGATCATGCTGCGCTCCGACTCCACACGGTCACCGTCCCCATCCAGGGTCAGGACGACACCTGGCTCGGAGAGCGGCTCAAGTTCTTCGGCAATCACACGGACGTGGTCACCAGCCCCGTCGTAGAGGTCGGGCGACCACCCAAGGACTCGCTCGACCACTACATCAGCCTCGCGACGTCTGGCGCAATCGCCAGCTGAGCCGTCAGTCCTCCTTCTTGGCTTCTTCGGCGGCCGCTTCAGGCTCGGCTTCGCCTTTGCCCTCGGCGGGCTTCGCCTCGGCGCCGTCTGCTTTGGCTTCTTCGCCGCCGTCGGCCTTTGCGGCTTCTTCGCCACCGTCCGCTTTGGCTTCTTCGCCACCGTCCGCTTTGGCTTCTTCGCCGCCATCGGCCTTCGCGGCTTCTTCGCCGCCGTCGGCTTTCGCTGCTTCTTCGCCGCCGTCGGCTTTCGCTGCGTTGCTATCCGAGGCGGCGCCAGCGGCAGCGCCTGGGGCTTCTTCGCCGTCGTAGCAGCACATGACGCCTCCGTTTCGCTCGGACGTCATCGCCCCGCATCCCTCGGTCGTTCCGCGGGAGATTCGGGTCTTGCCCTTCCAGACGGCGTCCTTGCACTTGCCCGAGAGGCAGTCGTTGCCGCAGCACACGGGCTCGGCGCCGATGCCCGCTTGCACGCACGGAAGCTCGGTGTTCTTCGCGATACGCGGGCAGGGATCGATCTCGTCGGTGGGCGAGTGACTGATCGCTGCGTTGAACCGACCCGGTCCCGCCGCGTCGCACGACTTCTGGGTGGCGCGGGTCTTGAGGTCTTCACCTTGGCCGTCGGCGCCGCACACGTGCCAGCCCGGAGCACACACATCCGAAGGCACAGCACACTCCGCGCCGTCATCGCCGCAAGCTTTCCCGGTCGGCTCCTCGCGAAGCGACTTGCTCTCCTTCCACTTGCCCATGCATCCGGCGACGCGAGGGTTTGCTTCAATGTCGGCGAAGCCCTCTCGTTGTCCATCGGCACAGCCGGCGATTTTTGGGTCGACCTTCTCGCTCTCGACGAACTTGAAGTTCTTCACCGAGCCGGGACGGTCACCGTCGTAGTAGTCGCCTTGGTACGGGCCTGAGCCACACGTGCACCCGGACTGAACCAGGAGTGCGGCCAAGGAAGCCGACGCAAGCACAAGCTGCGGGAGTCGTGAGAACCCGAACATGCGCAGGAGCATAGGCAAGCTCGTGCGCGGTTCAAACCCCTTCGGTCAGGTTTTCCTGAGCCTCTTCTCACGACCCGCCGCACGAAGATCTTGCGCGCTCAGTCCTTGTCCGCCTCGTCCGCCTCGTCCGCCTTATCATCGTCCATCTCGGCGAGCTCGGCCTCAAGACGCTCGACCCGCTCGCGCTCTTCCTTCCCGACCACGTACGCCACCCCAATACTCGCCCAGTACAGCGCGATCATCGGTGCAGCCATCAGCACTTGGGTGACCGGCTCGGGGGGCGTGAGGATGGCTCCGACCACGAAGAACACCAGCGTCATCACCTTCCAGTGGTGGAGCAGGGTCTTGTGGCTGATCACGCCCGCCTTGGTCAGGAAATAGACGCCCAAGGGGAACTCAAACATCGCTCCGAAGCCCAGCAGGAGCCTCGTCTCGTACTGGATGTAGCTCTCGTAGGTGAAGTTGGGCTTGATCGAGACCGCCGCATCTCCTCCTGCCGCCGTATCGAGCGAGTACTGCAGGAAGAAGTCCGTCGCGACCGGAACGACGAAGTAGTAGCAGAACATGCCTCCGCCCAAGAACATCACCGCGCTGGTCGCAACAAAGGGAACGACCAGATTGCGCTCGCTTCGGTACAGGCCCGGCGCGATGAACATCCACATTTGGTAAAAGACGATCGGTCCGGCGATGAAGATCCCTACGATGACGGCGATCCGCAGGTCGGTCAGGAACGTCTCCAGTGCGCTGAGGGCCTGCAGCTGAGCCTGCCCCTCAAGCCCCACCGACACCCATGAGTCGTAGAACGGCACCAACAGGATGGTGCGCAACTCGCCCACAAACACGTAGCAGATGACAAACGCGATCACGATGCCGAATGCGGATCGCACCAGTCGCTTCCGCAGCTCGTTGAGGTGGTCGAAGAACGACATCGGCACGTCGTCTTCGGGGTTCGCGGCGCCTGAGATTTCTTCGTCGGTCTTTTCAGCCACGCGGGTGTCGTCCTCTCCGTCGGTCGCAGGCCTCAGGCCGCGCCCTGGTTGTGCGCGTCGTCGTCGGCATCGCCGGCGGGCCGCGGCGCATCGCTGGAAGTGGCAGGTTGAGCCGCAGGCTTCGGGGCCGACGCGGGCGTCCGCTCGTGTGGAGGCGTCGCTGCCACGGGTGCCTCGTCGGCGTGATCGTCCGAATGTGGCGAATGTGGCGAATGATGCTCGGAGTGATGCTCGGAGTGACGCTCGGAGTGATGCTCGGAGTGACGCTCGGAGTGATGCTCGGAGTGATCGTCCGAATGATGCTCGGAGTGAGCCGCGGGCTGTGGGACTGGCGTCGTTGGAGCATCGTGGTGCCCGTGGGCGCTTTCGCCATGCGCCTGCTCGGCATCGTCCGTGGAGCCGGCCGCGGGTTCGGACTTCTCGGCATCACGCTCGCGCGTTTGCTGCTCAAGCTTGGCCTGGTTGGCCTTGAGAAGCTTCTGCTGAGCCTTGCGCATCTCCGCGCGTGCTTTCATCAGCTCGCGACGCGCATCGGTCTCGACTTGCCGAATCTGCCCCTTGGTCCCCTTGACCAGCTCTTGGATCTCATCGACCCCGTCGGCGGACATGATCGTGTCCTTAAACTCGTCTGCGGTCGCCCGCAGCTGCCCCCAGAACTTCGCCAAGCTGCGCAGCATCTTGGGCAACTCACGCGGGTTGAAGAGCATGAGCGCCACCACCGCGACGACGACCATCTCCATGGGGCCGATGCCGAAAAAGGACACGGCTCACCATAGCAGCGCTCGCACAGCCGAGCGAGAGTCCAGAATCGCGGCGTCCTGCCCGATCTACTAGGAGCGAACGAATCGGAGCGAACGAAAAACGCGGCATCGAAGTTCGACGCCGCGCTGGTTGCGCTCAACCCCGCACCGAAGCGCGGTGGTCGGGGACTCAGGACATCGCTTCGCGCAGCGCCTGAAGCTGCGTGCGTTGAGCGTCGGTCGCGTTCTCCAGCGCGGAGAGTCGCTCGATCGCGGTGCGGACCGAATCCATCTGGGTTCGGTGCGCGTCGTGCAGCTGGTTGACCATCTCGCTGATCGACTCGATCGCCCGGGTGATCTGGCGACTGCCGCGGGTCTGCTCCTGCGTGGAGCGCTCGACGTGGCGGGTGATGGACTTCATCTTCTCGGCCGAGCGCATGATCTGCTCGGCGCCGCGGGCCTGCTCGGCGGTGGCCGTCGCGACCTGTTGCACCGTGGTGGCCACGACGTTGATCGCGTCGGTGACCTGCTTGGAGCCCTTGGTCTGCTCGACGGTCGCGCGGGCGATCTCCCGGACCATCTGGGTGGCGCGGCGGGCCGCGTCGGAGATTCGCTTGAGGGCGTCCTCGGCTTGGTGACTGACCCGCACCCCATCATCGACGCTCTTGGAGGAGCGCTGGACCACGATCACCGCGTTGCGACTCTCTCGCTGCACCGACTTGATGATCTCAGCGATCTCTTTGGTGGAGGTCGCTGACCGCTCGGCGAGGTCCTTGATCTCGTCGGCCACAACCGCGAAGCCCTTGCCGTGCTCGCCGGCTTGGGCCGCGATGATGGCGGCGTTGAGAGCGAGCAAGTTGGTCTGCTCGGAGACGTCATCGATGACGCTGAGGATCTTCCCGATCTCCTCGATGCGTCCGCCCAGGCTCGAGATCACGCTGACGGCGTCGGCCGACGACAGCTTGATCATGTTGATCACCTCGATGGTCTGGTTGATCGCATCGACGCCGCCCTCAGCCGCCCACACAACCTCTTCGGAGAGCTGCGCGGTCTCGTTGGCGTTGTTCTCGACCTGCTGAATCGAGATATCCATCTCGTTCATGGCCGAGGAGGTCTCCTCGGCGGTGCTCGAGAGCGCCTCGATGTTCTTGGCGACCTCTTTGACCGAGAAGGTCATCTCTTCGATCGACGTGGCCGTTTGTTGCACCGAAGCCGCGAGGTTGAACATCGACTCGGCGACCTCGTCGTTTGCAGCAGCCATCTCGAGGATGGAGCTGGAGCTCTCCTCGGCGTTGGACGCCAACAGCTCGACGCTCTCCGAGATTCCTTTGAGCCCCTGATCGATGTTGTCCATCGCAGACCGGGTCTCGTCCAGGTTGCCCATCGCATCCCCGAGCTGGCGCTCAAGGCCGTCGATGGCTTCGGGCGTGATGCTCGCGGCATAGGCGGCCGGCATGGGGGCCTTGATCTCACCGTGCTCGTTCGGCGACGTGCGCTCGCCCGCGGAGGCCACGGCAAGCGCCAGCTCTGCGGACTTGGACGCAAGGGCCTCGGCAGTGCGCTGCCCGTCGGCCTTCGCAACATCGAGTTCCCTGCGAAGCCGCGCGATCTCTTCCGCGTCCCCGGAGGGCTGTGCTTGCAGAGCCTTGAGTTCGGCATTGCTCTCGCGCAGCTGCTTCTCGCTCGAAGAGACGGCGCCAAGCGCCACTTGCAGCTCGCCGGCGACGAGCCAGGACGCGGTTGCAGCGAAGAACGAAGCGACGCCGGCTCCAATCGCGAGCAGTCCGCCCTCCGTCGCCAGGTAAAATGACAACGCGGCCGCCAGAGCCGCCGCTGCCGCGGGCAGGAGCGGAGGGATCCGAGGGGTGGGGTTCTCTGCCACGTGAGCCCCGAGTGTAACGATCGCGGTGCCTTGGAGCCAAGTGAGTCGCGAGCCGCGTCATCGCCCCGCTCCGACCCCGCCGCAGCGTAAAGTCCCGAGGGCCGGAATTCCCGGTTGCGGGGCGCTGGGCGGGTGTTCATCCGAACGCCCCATCGTGCTCACAGGAGCGACAGCTGGGTCGCTTCGCCGTGCACGACCACGTCGGCGCCGAGGGTCCGCAGCCACGCTGCACCCGACGAGGTCCACTCCGGGTCTCCGGTGAGAAACACGGCCGGCTCGCCGCAGGCTCGCCAAAACGCGCGCAGGCTCCCCCGATCCATTCGGCCAGGACAGCAGAGATCTACCGTCTCGATGTCTCGCTCGCCGACCCGGCGACTCACCCACGAGCGAAGCTCGGTCTGCACCCTCTCTGGCGCATCGACGAGCGCAACGGCGACCACCTCATGGCGCCGAAGCCCAGCCCCGTCGAGCGCGTCGTGAGGCCAGAGCAGCACGGGTGCCTCGGGATCGAGCGCCTCGATGTGCGGGCTGAACCGAGGATGCGCGGCGATCCGAAGCGTCCCTGCGCAGGCCTGCGCGACTTGAAGAGCTCCGACCGCGGTGTCGACGAGCAGGAGCACTTCCCCACCGAGCTGCGTCAGCAACTGGATGCCCCGGGCGCTGAACCTCTTGGGCGCGGGCTCGATGGCCCACTCGGGACTCGCCCTGAGCAGCAACCAGTCACAGGCGGCAGGCGTGGCGTTCGGACCGAGTCCCCAAGTGTACAGGCAGGACGTTCCGCCGGTCCGCGGCTCCATCAGCAGCGACGACCCACCCAACGGAAGACCCGAAGCCAACGTCTGAAGCCGCAACCGCCCTACCCCAAACTCGCGGCCGTGATCCACAAGAACCGCGCGGGCGAGCGAGGTTCGTTGCGCCGGCGAGAGGTTGGCGAGTGCGAGCCCATAGAGAAGATCGCGATGCCCCATCCAGGCGCCGGGCGAGAGCCGCTGCTGCGCACCGAGGTGAGAGAGGAAACACGTCCGGCCCGACGTCGTGTCGTCGATGCTCAGCCGTGCCCTCGCGAGCATGGTCTGTACCGCTTCCGCTTCTGCAGTCAGATCCCGCGCCACGGCGATCACTTTATCGCGCGGGCCTTGGTCTTGGCGCGCGCGGCCCGAAAAAAGCTCCGCAGCTGGTCCGCGCAGCGCTCCTCGAACACCCCGGAGGTGATGTCCATGCGGTGGTTCAGGCGCGGGTCATCGCAGATTTCGTACAACGATCGGACCGCGCCGCCCTTGGGATCGCTCGCGCCGTAAACGAGTCGCGCAACGCGGGCGTTGACCAACGTACCTGCGCACATCGGGCACGGCTCCAGCGTGACGTACAACGTCGCGCCATCGACTCGCCAACGCTTCATCGTCCGGCACGCCTCCCGAAGCGCGACGACCTCCGCGTGCCCCGTCGGGTCGGCATCCACTTCACGTCGGTTTCCACCGCGACCGATGATCACTCCGTCCAGCACCACGAGTGCACCCACGGGGACCTCGCCTGCGGCCGCAGCCGCGTCGGCGATGCGAAGCGCTTCCTCCATATATCGCGCGTCCTCCGGGATCACGAAGGAACCCTGCCAGGGGCCAGAGCGTCCGTCGAGCCTGGTCTCGCGGGCAACGCCGACTCCGGCGCTCCGACACCATGCCCCTTCGTTTGCAAACGGCTTGCGGAGGACTTGTGCGGCGCAGAAGATTCCGTGTGCTCTCCGACCCCAAGCGGCACTTGATCTGTCGCAACACTCGAGGGTCTGCATCGACTGCGCTGAGGTCTTCTCTGAGCACCAACGAAAAAGCCTCCGCACCGCACGAGGCGGCCGGAGGCTTCGAGTCCCACGGCGGGGTCCCTACTGCGCTGCGAACAGGGACTCGTCCAAGCAGCTGCGGTCGCCGCTTTGCACGGTCTTTGCGAACGCGGTGGCGGCCGGGAGCAGGTGCGCGACGTAGAAGTCGAGGTTGGCCAGCTTGCCCTTGAGCAGGTTGGTCTCCTTGCCGCCATCGATGAGTCGCTTGGCAACCCGCGCTTGGTCCAGCGCTTCCATGCCGAGCAGCACCGTGCCAAAGGCGCGCAGGAACGGAACGGCGTGCACGAACGCGCCGTCGATGTCCCCACCACCTGCCACTTTGCCCAGATGCATCGCGCACGCGCCGAGCTGGCCGATGGCCTTGCCCAACGATGCGGTTTGCGCGGTGAAGCCTTCTTCGGCCCCGCCCTTGAGTTCGTTCTGCGCTTCGCTCATCCACTCCATGAACAGCGCGCCGTTCTTCACCCGCAGCTTGCGACCGAGCAGGTCCATCGCCTGAATGCCGTTGGTGCCTTCGTAGACGGCCTGGATCTTGGCATCGCGAACGAGCTGCTCGACCGGGTACTCCTGCGTGTAGCCGTAGCCCCCGTAGACCTGGACGGCGAGCGATGCCATCTCCATCGAGAGGTCGGTGAGGTGCGCCTTGAGGATCGGGATGAGTAAGTCGGCCCGCCCCTCGAGCTTCTCGCGGAGTTTTTCGTCCTGCGTCGTCTTGATGATGTCGTCCATGAACGCGATGCGCATGCAGGACGAGCGCGAGGTCTCGGAGATGACCTTGAGGGTCATCAGCATGCGCCGGACGTCGGGGTGGTGAACGATCGCGACGCGTCCATCTTCGCTGTCGCGCTGGCCGAGCTTGGTGCCCTGCACCCGATCGCGCGCGTACTGCAGCGCAAAACTGTACGCGGCGGCCGATGTGGCGCTGCCCTGCGCGGCGACGCCGATACGGGCTTCGTTCATCATCATGAACATGTGTGCGATGCCCTGACGCTCCTGACCGATGAGCCATCCGCGACACGGACGGTCGGACCCGAACGCCACCGTGCAGGTGGCCGATCCGTTGATCCCCATCTTGTGCTCAAGGCCCACCACCTTGGCTCCGTTGCGCTCGCCCAGCTCGCCCGACTCGAAGTCGAACATGAACTTGGGCACGACGAACAGGCTCAGCCCCTTGGTGCCCTGCGGCGACCCGGGCGTGCGTGCCAGCACCAGGTGCACGATGTTGGTGGCGAGGTCGTGGTCGCCACCGCTGATGAAGATCTTCTCGCCCTCGATCAGGAAGACGCCCTCTTCACCCTCGGCAGGGACCGCCTTGGCTCGGTTGTCCCCGACGGAACTTCCCGCACCGGACTCGGTCAAGCACATCGTGCCGCCCCACTCGCCGGTGAAGAGCTTGGTGGCGACCAGATCGCTGTATCGCTCGTCTCCGAACGCCTCCACCACGCGGGCCGCGGCAGCCGAGAGCCCCGGATACATCATGAACGCACAGGCTGCGGAGACGAAGAACTCCAGCGTTCCCATCTCGACCACTTTGGGCAAGCCCACGCCGCCCAGGGCGGGGTTTGCGGACGGGGCCACCCAGCCGCCCTCCGCGAGGGTGTTCCAGGCGTGCTGGAATCCCTCGGGGGTGGTGACGTTGCCCTCGTCGTCGAGCGAGCAGCCCTGACGATCTCCGACCGCGTTGATCGGGCTCAGCACGTCTTCGGCGACCTTCTTCGCCTCAGCGAACGTCTGCCTGTACGTGTCGACGTCGATATCGGCGTACTGTGAGGTGGCGCCCAGCTTGTCTGCGACCTGCAGCTGGTCGAAAAACACGAACTCCATGTCGTCGATATCAACTTTGAACGGCGTACTCATGACTCTTCGGCAGTCTATAAGGCTTTCGAACAACCGCCACAACACCCACTGAGGCTCCTGTGCAACATTGGAACGCTGGCATCGTCGTCAATCTGCTGGCCATGGCCGTTTTGCTGGCGCTGGCGGCTGGACTGCGAAATCGCATCGGCCCCCTGCGCCGCCTGGGCATCCCAGACTGCATCGTCGCGGGGACGCTCGGTCTCGCTCTGGGCCCCTCGGCGCTCGACGTCATTCCGCTGCAGGTTCAAGACCTGGAGCTGCTCGTCTATCACGGGTTCGCACTGGTCTTCATCGCGGTCGGGCTGCAAAGAACGGCGCCAGGAACCCGACCCGGGGGCGCGCGTTCGGTCGCGCTCGCCATCCCCACGCTCTGCGTTATTCAGCTCACGATCGGTCTGCTGGCGGTTGCCGCGTGGGAGTTGTGCGGCGGCCTTCACCCCGGCTTCTCCTTGCTCCCGATGCTCGGCTTCTCGCAGGGCCCGGGCCAAGCGCTCTCGTTGGGGGGCGCCTGGGAGGCGCACGGGTTCGTCGATGGGGCCCAGCTCGGCCTGACGTTTGCGGCAGCCGGATTCGCGACCTGCATCCTGCTGGGCGTTCCCACCGTGGCGTGGGCGCGACGGGCCGGTTGGGTCTCGACGCAGCGCGCCACGCAGCTGCCCGAGGAATCAACCCTCACGCAGTCCGAAGCGGGCTCGATGGACCCCTTGAGCAGCTCGGTGGTGTCGATCGGCGTCATCTATGCCGCCGTCTTCGGCTTCATCTCAGCGCTCGTACTCGTGCTGCCCGAGAGCCTGATCCCCACCGCGTGGGGCTTTCACTTCGTCATCGGTGCCTTGTTCGCCCTCGCCGTACGTCGCGGCGCGCGGGCCCTCGGACGCGAGTCGTGGTTTCACGACCGTCTGCTGGGACGACTCGCGGTCGTCGCGGTCGACTTCACGACAACCGCGGCGTTGTGCGCGGTGCAGCTCGCGGTGCTCGAGCGCTGGTTTGTCCCCGTCCTGGTCATTTCCCTCACCATCGGAGTCGTCACCTTGTGGGTATGCCTGTGGCTCGCCCGGCGCGCCTTCCCGCAGGAGCCGTTCGAGCACGCCATCATGATGTTCGGCATGGCCACCGGCACCTTGCCCACCGGCCTCGCGCTGCTGCGCTCAGTCGACCCCGACCTGAGCGGCTCCGTCGCGCGCAACGCAACCTTGGGCGTCTCGGGCTCGATCCCCTTTATGGCGCCGCTGCTGGTCGGCGTCTTACCGTTCGCGGTGAGCCTGTGGCCGCAGGGTTTGGGCGCGGCCATCGGCATTCCCCTGGCGCTCATGCTCGCCGCCGCCGCCGCCCTCGCGCTGGGGTGGCGCTCGATGACGCCGGCCCGGCCTCTGCGTCCCTGGAGGTCCCTTTGGCCCCCGGACCCCTGATACGCTGATGTCCGTGCAGGGCCGGAGTCTCGCTCGACGCTGCGCTGCGCTCGCGTTTGTTGTCACCTGGGGGGCGGGCTGTGGTCCGGAGATCCCGTTCGAATGGCAAGTCGTCGACGTCCTCGACCTCGGCATGAAGGTGGAAGTCGTGCAGCTCGGTCCCCTGAGCGACCCGCCCGATCCACAGGGGCGAGCCTTCCAAGAGGCCATGCCGCTGGACCGCATCCAAGCCTCGGTGATGGTCGCCGACCCAGCAGGCCCGGTTTCCCCGCAAGAGCTCTCCTTCGCGTGGTTCGCCTGCAACGGACCGACATGCGACTCCACCTTGGACACACAACCGTGCCCCGAGACTGGCGTGGGGCGCGAGCCGTGCGCGTTGGGGACCGCGCCAGAGATGACGTTTCAGTTCGCCGACTCCGACGACCCGGAGGTCGGCCTGGAACTGCTGGCCCGCGGTGGACGCATCATCGTGCGAGCGATCGGCGGCCTGATCGACGACCCGGGCCCGCAAGCCTGCCTCGAACGGCTCGCGCGGGGTGCCGACCTCGGTCGTTGCCTCATCGTCGACGGGGTCGCAGCCCAAGGATCCGTCGGAGAGTTCGCCCAGCTGTACGAGAGCCGCTGGGGCAGGCTTCCCGAGGATCCGCTGCTCGACCTGCAGAGACAACTCCCGCGAAACCGCGTCCCGCTGGCGTCCCGGGTGTGGTTACGCCGAGAAGGGGACGACACTGGAACGCAGCTGCAACCCACGGAGCCCATCGCTGTGCGCGTCGGCGAGACGCTTGACTTCGAGTGGCGCCCCGCAGACGCCGACCTCGACGAGGTCACCCTCGTCGCGTCGGACGGCACCACGCTTGGCACCTTCGATACCTTCACGGTTTCGTGGTGGACCACGCAACGCGCCACCGAGTTTGAGGACGCAGGGACCTCCAATGGCGTCCGGTGGACCGTGGGGCCCGACACGGGAACGTTCACCTTATACACCGTGATTCGCGACGACCTCGAAGCGACCGACTGGGCGACGTTCACGGTCGAGGTTTCGCGATGAGTGTGCTGCTCGGATTGGCGCTCGCCCTCGCGGCCCCCTCCAGCAGCACCACCACCATCGCGCCTCCGTGCGACGCGGTCCCCTGTGGCTCGCTCCGCATCCGGGTGCGCCGGCGAGGCGATCGACAGCCCATTCAGGAGGGCACCGTTATCGCGATCCCAGCTCCCCGCGGAGCCCAAGCCGGCGCGCTGGATCCTCCGCCTGCCCTGCCCGAGGACGGACCCGCCTGGCAGCGCACGTTCACGACCGACGAGGACGGCGAGGCTACGCTTGAGGGGCTTCCGAGCGCTGGGGCGCGCATCATCGTGCTCGCCGCGGGGCACGAGCGCGTGGAGTGGGTCGTGCTGCCCGCTGACAAGCCGCTCACACTGTTCGTCGATCCGCTCGACCCGGCATCGTTCCGCACCGTCGTCCAGACCCACAGCGGGCCGACGCGCGCCCGCGGTCAGTCACAGCTGCTCACGCGCGAGGAGATTCAAACCGTCCCCGGCGCGCAGGGTGACCCCCTTCGGGCGCTGCAGAACATGCCCGGCGTGGCCCGAAGCCCGTTCAACTTGGGGCTGCTGGTCCTCCGCGGCGCGTCCCCGTCGTCGTCCCGCGTGTTCATGGGTGGGCACGCGCTCCCGCGAGCGTTTCACGTGCTGTCGCTCTCGAGCGTGTTTCCTGCCGAGATTCTCGACGAGCTCCGGCTCGTCCCGGGAAACTTCGACGCGGCATACGGCAACGCGACCGGCGGCATCGTCGAGATCGATCCACGCGCGGGCCGACGCGACGGCATCCATGGTTTCTCCGAGCTCGACATCGGCGCGGCCACGACCATGCTCGAGGGTCCGATCGGCAAGGGCTCGTTCATTGTCTCGGGCCAGCGGGGCTTCTACGACCTCGCGCTGCGGGCCGCAGACGGCGTCAGCGAGCGCGTCACCGGAGAGCCGGGCGGCAACCTCTACCCGAGCTACTACGACTATCAAGGCCTGCTCGACTTCCCGCTGCGCCGCGGCTCGTGGAGCGTCCGGTTGTTTGGCTCCGGCGACCGACTTCGCACCCCGCCGCCCATCCCCGGAACCCCGGATACCGGCTTCGATCTCCGCAACGGATTTCACCGTGCGGACTTTGCCGTCCGCACCCGCGCGGCAGGATGGCGCCTGTGGTGGACGCCCTCGGTCCGCTTCGAGAGCGGGTCCTTCCTCGTCAATGAGAGCACGTTCCGGCAGCGTCGCCGCGACGGCGTGGTCTCGATGCGAACCGAGCTCTCCCGGCGCTTCACCCCGCACTTCTCGTGGCTCTTGGGCACCGACCTCGAAGTCGACAGCTACTCGGTGCGGCGTGATGTCCTTGAGCCATCCCCCATCGTGACCGACCCGGAGTCCCCGCGCACCAAGGGCGTGGTGTCGACGATCGGCGTGTACACGACCGCCCCCATCGACCTCGGACCGGCGCATCTTGTGCTGGGTGCTCGCGGCACGGCGTTCACGATCAAAGACGACGCCGCGTTCGCGTTCGACCCGCGCCTGAACACCAGCTTCGACGTGGGTGAGCGCTGGGTGTTGCACGCGAACCTGGGCAAGTACTCGCAGCTGCGCAGCACCGACAACGACGTCACCATCGACATCGCCAACGCGATTGAGCCCGCGCTGTGGTACCCGCCCGTGCTCTCTCGGTTCGACGAGACGGTGTCCTTCGACCCCGGCGCGCAACCCCTGACGGTGGTCGAGGCCCTGCACGCCAGCGTCGGTGCCGACTGGCAGGTCTCCGATGGAATCACCGCCGAAGCCACCGTCTTTGGCCGCGAACAAGACAACGCAACTCCGCTGTTCACCGCCGAAAATGGCTACATCCCCTACGCAACCCGAGAGCACACCGTCGGTCTTCAGACCATGGTGCGCAAGCACTTGGGCGGCAATCTGTACGGCTGGGTCACCTACACCCTGATGTGGTCGCAACTCCGCTTCGTCGATCAGATCCCAGGCCTTGACCTCCCCAGTCGCCCCACCGACTTCGATCAGCGCCACAACTTCGGGCTGGTGGCCAGCTATCTCCTGCCCAAGGGTTGGCGACTCGGCGGTCGCTTCCGCGTCTCGTCGGGCTATCCGTACTCCCCGGTCATCGGCTCGGTCAACAGCCTCGGGACCCGGTACCCCCTCCTGGGACCGCGCAACAGCGCCCGGCTGGGCGCGTTTCACCAGCTCGACCTGAGGGTGGACAAGCGCTGGACCCTCGATCGGGCGAGCGTGACCGCCTACGTCGACGTGCAAAACGTCTACAACCGGGCCAACCCAGACTCGATCTTCTACCGCTACGACTTCCGGGAGGCCGCCAGCTTCGTCGGCCTGCCGATCTTCCCGGCGATCGGCGTGCGCGTGGACTACTGAAGGCCTCTATACTGCCGCCCATGAGCAGCGAGGACGTGCTGGTAGTCCGCCCATCGCGGCCGCCCGACCACGACGCGGTGGCTCGCTTGGTGGCGCACGGCTTCGCGGCCAACCCGGACAACGTCCCCGCGACGCTCGCCCTGGCGGGCCACGAAAACTGCCGCGTCGTGTGCAACGGGCCCGATGTGGTGGGCACGGCGTTGTTGCTGCCGATGGGCCAGTACTTCGGCAACCGCCGCGTCTCGATGTCCGGGGTCGCCGCGGTCGCGGTTGCGCCGCACTACCAACGCCAAGGCTGCGCAACGACGCTGATGCGGAGCATTGTCGAAGAGCTCAACGCGCAAGGAATTGCGCTCTCAACATTGTACGGCTCCGCGCTGCCGCTGTACCGAAAGGCGGGCTACGAATGCGCTGGCAGTCGCTTCGCCGCCCAGATCGACCCCAAGCGCCTGGGCGTCCGGGAACGCGGCGGGCTCCTGCTTCCCATGGACGCGGCCGGCGAAACCCGCGTCCGAGCCCTCTACGGGTCACACGCACCCTCTTTCCCAGGATTCCTCGACCGCTCCGAATACATCTGGACGCGCCTCTTCCATCCGTGGGGAGGACGAACGCCCACGTGCATCCTGGTCAGCCGCGACGACGGCCAAGTCGAGGGCTACGTCTCCTACGTCAAGGAACGCGGCACCGGATTTCAGCACCGCGTGATTGTCCAGGACATGTTCGCCACCTCGGCGTGGGGCTACCGCCGGCTGTGGTCCTTTCTCACCGATCTGTGCACGCACGTCGTCTCGGGCCTCGAGTTCCACACCGCGCCCCACGACCCCGCCCGACTGGTCCTGCCCGACGCCCACTTCCCGGTCACGCTCACCGATGCCTGGATGCTGCGACTCATTAATCTCGAGGCCGCGTTAGGGCAGCGCGGGTATCCTCCCAAGGTCGACGTCACCCTCGATCTCGACGTCTACGATGACATCGTCGACGGCAACAACGGCATGTGGCGGCTCACTGTTCGGGACGGCCGCGGGGCTGTGCGTCGCGGCGGCGCGGGCGATCTCCGCACCGACATACGCGGGCTGGCGGCGCTGTACTCGGGGTTTGCAAACCCGAGCGCCCTCGCAGCCGCGGGGCTCATCGAGGGCACCCCGGCTGCCCTAGCCATCGCAGGCACCGTCTTCGCCGCCTCCCAGCCGTGGATGCGCGAGATGTTCTGAGCAGGCACACACCCAGCGGCTTGCGGTGAGCGCATGGCTCTGCGATCACAGCAGCAGCATGAGCTCGAACACCGTGAACGCCCTGGCCGAAGCCGGCCAATCGATCTGGCTCGACTACATCCGGCGCAGCATGACCCGCAGCGGCGAGCTCGCGAAGCGCGTGGGGACCGAGGGTCTACGCGGGGTCACCTCCAACCCGTCGATCTTTCGCGCCTCGATGGGCGGCGGGGACGAGTATGGCGAGGCTCTGCGCGCGCTGTCTCGCGACGGAGACCTCGAGACCAAGACGGTCTACGAGACGCTCGCCATCGAGGACATCCGCGAGGCGTGCGACGCCATGCGCTCGGTCTACGACGCCACCGAACACATCGATGGGTACGTCAGCTTCGAGGTCTCACCTCGGCTCTCACGCGACACCGTGGGCACGGTCGGCGAAGCCAAGCGACTGTGGGCAGCGGTCGCTCGCCCCAACCTCATGATCAAGGTGCCCGGGACCGTCGAGGGCATCATCGCCATCGAGCATCTGATCAGCGAGGGCATCAACGTCAACGTCACGCTGATCTTCGCCCGGGATGCCTACGAAGACATCGCACAGGCGTTCGTCCGCGGACTCCAGGCCCGACTCGAAGCGGGCAAGCCCATCGCCGATGTCGCCTCGGTGGCCAGCTTCTTCGTGAGCCGGATCGATTCCGAGGTCGACAAGCGTCTGGACGCCATCGGAAGCGACGAAGCGTTTGCCCTGCGCGGCACCATCGCCATCGCCAACGCCAAGCTCGCCTACCGCAGCTTCGAGGCGCTGTGCCAAAGCGACGAATGGCGCGCACTCGCCAACGCTGGCGCCCGGCCGCAGCGTCTGCTGTGGGCCAGCACGGGCACCAAGGACCCCGCCTACAGCGACGTGCTCTACATCGAAGAACTCGTCGGCCCGCAGACGGTCAACACCGTCCCGCCCAAAACGCTGGCTGCGTTCCTCGACCACGGGAAGGTCGAGAACACCCTCACCGAGGATGTCGATCAGGCCCAGGCTCGGCTCGATGCGCTTGAGCGCGTGGGAGTCTCCCTCACCGACGTCTGCGACCTCTTGCTCGAGCAGGGACTCGTCGCGTTCGAGGACGCAATGGACGAGCTGCTCGCGACCGTCGCGCAAGCGCAGCGCGGGGTCCGGGGTCCCCGCCTCAACCGCACTCGAGCGACGCTCTCACCGGCCATGGCCGCGGGCGTCTCGAAAGCGGCAGAAGCGTGGACCCGGGGCGAAACAACAGACCGCCTATGGAACAAGGACGCCGCGGTCTGGACCGGAGGCGACGAGGCGCGCTGGCTCGGCTGGCTGGACATCATCGAGTCGCAGATCGCCGACCGCAGCCATCTGGACGCCTTCGCGGCCGATGTCCGGGCCGGGGGCTTCACCGACCTCGTGCTGCTGGGCATGGGCGGTTCGAGCCTGTGCCCGGACGTGCTCGCCAAGACCTTCGCGGGTCGCAGCTCCGACGCGCCCACGCTGAGCATCGTCGATTCCACCGTGTCCGAGCAGGTCGCGCGCATCGCCGACGGTCTCGAGCTGTCGCGCACGCTCTTCATCGTCGCGTCCAAGTCCGGCTCCACGCTGGAGCCCACCGTCTTGATGGAGTTCTTCATGGGCCGCGCCCAGGAGGCGCTGGGCGATGCGGCCGCGAAACACTTCGTGGCGATCACCGACCCGGGCTCCAAGCTCGAAGCGTTCGCCGCCGCGCATGGTTTTCGCACTACGCTGTACGGGCTGCCGGAGATCGGCGGTCGGTTCTCCGCCTTCTCCAACTTCGGCATGGTGCCCGCCGCCGGCATGGGCATCGACACCGAGGCTTTCCTCGCGGAAGCCAAGCTCATGGTGGATGCGTGTCGCCAGGCCGACGTCGCGACCAACCCCGGCGTGAACCTGGGCTTGATCCTCGGTGCCGCCGCAGCTGCGGGTCGCGACAAGCTCACCCTGCTCACCTCTCCGGCCATCTCCAGCTTCGGGGCCTGGCTCGAGCAGCTGGTCGCCGAGTCCACCGGCAAGCACGGCCAAGCCATCATCCCGATCGACGGCGAGACGGCGCGGATCCGAGGCAACGCCGAAGACCGCGTCTTCGTCTATCTGCGCGTCGCCGCCACCGCAGATCCGGCGCAAGACACCATCGCCCAGGCGTGGCGAGACGCCGGAGAGTCGGTGGTCGTGTTGGAGCTCGACGACATCGACGCGCTGCCGCAGGAGCTGTTCCGTTGGCAGATCGCAACCGCTGTCGCCGGCGCGGTGATGGGCGTCGACCCGTTCGACCAGCCCGACGTCGAGGCCAGCAAGATCGAGAGCCGCAAGCTCACCACCGCGTACGAAGAGCACGGGACGCTCCCCGAGCTGGCGGTGCGCTGGGAGCACGAGGGGATCCGGATCCACGCCGACGACACCAACGCGGCGGCCCTGGGCGGGGCGAGCCTCGCCGACTGGCTTCGGGCGCACCTGAGCCGCCTGGGCGCGGGCGACTACTTCGCCCTGCTCGCCTACGTGGACATGAACGCCGCCCACGAAGCCGAGCTGTCGGCCATGCGCAACGCCGTGCGCCGCGTGAAGTCCGTCGCCACCTGCCTCGGATTCGGGCCCCGCTTCCTGCACTCGACGGGACAGGCCTACAAGGGTGGGCCCAACACCGGCGTGTTCGTGCAGATCACCGCCGACCCCAGCCACGCGCTGCCGATCCCAGGCCGCACGATGGACTTCGGGGTCGTGGCCGCCGCCCAAGCTGCCGGAGACTTCCAAGTCCTCATCGACCGGGAGCGCCGGGCCATTCGTGTCCACCTGGGCGCCGACGTGCTCGGGGGCCTGCGACAGCTCCGAAAGGCCTTCGAGACCGCGCTCGCGGGCTAAGGGCCCTAAAGAACCGGCCGGAGGTCGCCATTTCGGGCCTCTGGGCTCCCGTCCGACCCGCCGCGTGCGTTTTACGCCGGTGGGCCTTGCACGGGATCGGGTCATCAGTGCTAAATAGCACTCAGCGTCGAAGGGCCCCCTTGGGGACGGCCCCGGCTGCTTCCGAACCCGGAAGCGCCGCGAAGGCCCGGCGCAGGAGATCCGATGAAGGTACTCGCAGGAGACGTTGGTGGCACGAATACGCGGTTGGCTCTGTGTGAGGTCAACGAGGGCAAGGTGCTGCGGCTCGTCCACAACATTGAACCCAGCGCCTCGCACGACTCGCTCGCCGAGATCATTCAGGCATTCGCTTCCACCCACGGCGCCGACGACGTTCGGGCCGTCTGCATCGGACTGCCCGGCCCGGTTCGCGGCCGGCGGGCGCAGCTCACCAACCTGCCCTGGGTCGTCGACGCCGACGAGCTCGAGCGGGACCTGGGGCTGCCTTCGATCACCCTGCTCAACGACCTCGAGGCCAACGCGCACGGCCTGAGCACCCTTGCGGACGCAGACCTTCTGGTCCTGCGCGAGGGCACCCCGGAGCTTGGTGGCAACGCCGGACTCGTGTCGGCCGGGACCGGGCTCGGCGAGGCCGGCATGCACTTCGTACGCGGCAAGCTCTACCCGTTCCCGACCGAAGGCGGCCACGCGGACTTCGCCCCCAGCAACGAGCTTGAGTGGAGCCTGCTGCAACACTTGCAGCGCACCCACGCCCACGTGAGCTGGGAGCGCGTGGTCTCCGGGCCGGGCCTGGCGACCGTCTACGAGTTCCTGCTCGGTCGCGCCGGAGCCAGCACGCCCACGTGGTGGCAGGACGCACAGTCCACCAAGGAACCCGCCGAAGCCATCGCGCTCGCCGCCGACGACGGGGATGAACACGCTGACGCCGCCGTCGAGCTGTTCCTGGCGCTGTATGGCGCCGAGGCCGGAAACTTCGCGCTCAAGATCTTCGCGACCGGCGGCATCTATCTCGGCGGGGGCATCGCCCCCAAGCTGGCCAAGCGCATGAAGAGCTCGGCGTTCCTCGACCGATTCGACAGCAAAGGCCGCATGCGTGGGCTGGTCGAGCAGATCCCGATCAAGGTCGTGCTCAACGAGTCGGCCGCGCTCCAGGGCGCAGCGCTCTTCGGTGCCCGGCACGCCGAGCCCTGAGCCGGACCCCCGGAGCCGGACCCCCGAGCCGGATCCCCGAGCCGGACCGGTGCGTGTGCCCTGGACCACCGAGGCCGGATTGAGCCAACCCAACCCCGGTCCCGCGGGATAGAAGGGATCATGCTCTTGGGATGGCTTCCGCTCGCCCTGATGGTGGCCCCAGCCCAGGAGTCGTCCGTGCAGCGACACCACCGAAAAGGTGTGCACTGCATGGACGTGATTGAGCGGTCCGAGTGCGCCATTGAACAGTTCGAGGCGGTCTTGGACGAAGACACCCGGGAGCGGGAGCTGGTGACCGACGCCATGGTTCGGCTGCTTGTGCTGTATCGCAAAGCCGGCAACACGCAGGGGGTGAGCGACGTGTTGCGCCGCTACTGGGATGTTGGGACCGCACGACAGTCTCGCGGTCACCTCCCCTACGGCATGCGGTTCTTCTCGCCCGAGCTCGACGTCATGTTCGTCGCCGATCTCGCCAAGCTTCGAGCAGCGCCGCTGCTGCGCGATGTCGGGGCCCAATCCGCAGAGTTCATCTTCACGTGTGATGACCAAACGCGAGCCGACATCGGCATGACCGAGCGTTGGCGCCGGGCCGAGCGCATTGCATCGGCGCGCGGGGTCCCCGCGCACGAGGTCTACTACGAAACGATGGACGCCCGCCGAGCGCGACGGGAGCAGGCGCGCGCCCGGCAGGGGGAGCGAGACGCGTCGCGTCGGGGCAAAGCAGGCGCACAGAAGGAGGCCGCTGAGGACGAAGAGTCAAGGGCTCCCATCTTCAGCGAGATGCCGTGCGAGCTCGCGGAGCGGCTGGGACAGGACAGCCTGCTCGGCTGGAAACGAATGGCCGGGGCCGCCAGCCATCAGGACTCGCGCAGGTCCATGATGCTCGCCGAGATCCCTGGGGTCCGGCCGCTCCTCGCGAAGGCGGTCGCTGATGGGCGACTCCGCGAGGTCGAGAGCGACCACTGGGTGCTGACGAACGCCGAGTTTGCGGGTCAGGCCGTGCATGTGGCGTGGGTCGATCGAGACCAGCTCCTCATCGCGCGCGAGGACATGCTGGCGCCGGTCCTCGATGCCGCGCGCAAACAGAAGCGACGCATGAACAAGGAACTCGAGCGCCTCGCCCAGCAGGTGCCCCGGGACAGCGCGATCATCTTCGCGATGACCCAGGCCGCAGTGGTCGGCACAGGTTTCGGCCAGATGCGTGAGGGGGCCGCCACTGTGCTGCAGGCGCTGCTGCCCAAGCCCAAGGGTCTCCAGGTCTCGGTCAGCACGGCCGTGGTCGCCGGCGTCTTCACCCGCGTACCAACGAGCAACCCCCTCAAGGGGCGCATGCTGGTCAACCTCGTCCAAACGGTTCTCGAAGGCCAAGCCCAGGAAGATCCTGAGGCTGCACGGTGGCTCGAGAACCTCGACATCGCCGAGGCCGGAGACCGCAGGGCCCTGCTCGCGGCCTATCTGGTCGAGAGTGAGCAGATGGCGAAGATACTCTGGGACGGTTAAAAAGGCCGGCCACAGCGGTCGGTGAGGCGCTATGCTCTGCGCCGCTCGCTGCTATGTCGTTGGATATTCGAACCCTCGCCGACCTCCTCCACGCTCGCGCCGAAGCGAGCCCCAACGACATCGCGATCCGGACCAAAGAAGGGTCCACCTGGGTGACGCGCTCCTGGAGCGAGCTGCGCGACCGCGCCGATGTGATTGCCGCTGGCATCCTCACCGCGATCGAGTTGGACGACAACGACGTCATCGGTCTGCTCGGGCAAACCAGCGAAGCCTGGCTCGCCTGCGACTTCGCGGGACTGAGCGTGGGCCTTCAAACCGTGCCGATCTACGCGTCGCTGCACACCGAAGAGGTCGGCTATGCACACGTCGACACCGACATCAAGCTGGTGATCATCGACAACAAGGCGCAGCTCACAAAGATCCGCGAGATGCGGAAGGGCTTCACGTTCTTCGACAAGGAGTACGACGCAGACGCGATCCCGTTGCAGCACGTCGTGGTGATCGATCCGACCGGCATCGATGCCGCCGACGACTGGGAGTCGCTCGCAGATCTCGAAGCCCGTGGCAAAAAGGAGCTCGACGCCCAGCGCGACGATATGCTCCGGCGTCGCAAAGAAGCCGACCCCGACCAAACCGCGACGTACACCTACACCTCGGGCACCACGGGTCCCCCCAAAGCGGTCATCCAGACCCACGACAACCACCTCGCGATGGCGCGGTCCATCTCCGATGCGGGTGTGCTCACCGACAACATTCGCGAGGGGGGACTGTTTTTGTTCCTCCCGCTTGCGCACTCGTTCGGGCGGTTGATCCAGTTCGCGGCGCCGTTCCGAAACCTGCACTTGGTCATCAGCTCGGTGCCCACGCTCGGCGAAGATCTCGGCGCGACCCGCCCAGGCTTCTTCCCTGGAGCGCCGCGCGTGTTCGAGAAGATGAAGGCCAAGATCGAGACCGCGGTCGCGGGCGCGCCTCCGGTTCGTCAGAAGCTGTTCGCCTGGGCCATCGGCACCGGGAAAGAGACCGTGCCCTACCGCTGCAAGGGCGAGCCCGTCCCGTTCTTCCTCGGTTTGCGCAACAGCGTCGCCGACAAGCTGGTGCTGTCCAAGCTGCGGGCGCGCCTGGGCTTTGACCGCGCGTTCGCCTTGCTCTCCGGCTCGGCCCCGCTCGACCCCGACGTGCACACGTTCTTCCTGGCGATGGGTCTCAACCTGCTGGAGGCCTACGGACTCACCGAGACCTGCCCCGGCCTCACGGCCAACCAGCCTGGCAAGATCAAGATCGGCACCGTCGGGCGCGCGCTGCCCGGAGTGGAGATCAAGATCGCCGAGGACGGAGAGATTCTGGCCAAGGGCCCCAACATCACCCAGGGCTACCTCAACCGCCCCGAGGCGACGAAGGCATCCTTCCGCGAGGGATGGTTCTGCACCGGGGACCTGGGCACCCAAGACTCCGATGGGTTCGTGAAGATCACGGGCCGCAAGAAAGAGCTCATCAAGACCTCGGGCGGCAAGTACGTGGCGCCGGCCAAGATCGAGGGACAGCTCAAAGGCCTGCCGATCATTCAAGAGGCCGTAGTGGTGGGAGATCGTCGCAACTTCTGCGTCTGCCTGCTCTCGGTCGATCCCGAGGAGCTCGGCGAGTGGGCCCAGCAAAAAGGCATTGAAGCCAAGACCGATCATCCCGAGGTCGCGAAGGCCATTGAGGAGCACGTCGCCAAGGTGAACGGCGGCTTGGCCAGCTTCGAGAGCATCAAGTACTGGCGCGTCACGCCCGAGCCGCTCACCGTCGACAACGGGCTGCTCACCGCATCGCTCAAGGTCAAGCGGGGCGTCGTCGAAGAACGCTACGCGAGCATGATCGACGAGATGTACGCGACCAAGAAAGCGTAGCGCCGCCGACTACAGCGCGACCGAGTCGGCATCCTTCGCGAGCTGTTCGAGCAAGGACTCGGGCAGCTCGCGGTCGTTCATCCAGGCCATCCCGACAACGACCACCGTCCCGCCTCGCTGGATCGGGAGCGCCACGGCGGCTTGGGCTGCGACCGCCTTCGCGCCGGGCCGAACATCTCCGGTGCTGTCGGTCTGCAGGTTGCACGTCGAGACCGGCGTTCCGCGCTCCAGCGCGAGACCGGCCATGCCCTTGCCCCGCGGCACGCGAGCGGTGATCTCTTGGACCTTCGGCGGGATGCCCACCGCCGCCCGCAGCGCCAACATGTCGCTGTCGTCGGGCAGGGTGACGTGCACCGTGCCAGCAACCGCGTCATGACGCAGGAGAAACGCTTTCAACCAAGTTTCCGTCGCGCTCATCGCCGCGAAGATATCAGCCCCAGGCCGCGCACCGCCCATTGCGTTATCCTGCGCTCGATGGCGACGGCACCGGACCCGAGTTCGGTCCACATGCAGCGGTTCACGGTCCCGTTCGAGTACCCGGTCGTGTTCACCCGCGACTTGCTGGATCCCGCGAATCAGACCCTGGCATGGGCACTCTCGCGGCTTGAGCCCGGCGGTGAGCACCGGGCGTTGGTGGTCGTCGATGACGGTCTGGCGACCCATTGGCCGTCCCTGCAGGCCGATGTTCAAGCGTACTTCGCCGCGCACCCCGGCATCGAGCTCGCGGGACCGGTCCAGAACGTGGCAGGCGGTGAGGCCGCCAAGGCCGACACCACCACCGTCGACGCGGTGCTCGGCGGCATCGCCCAAGCCCGCTTGGACCGACACGCGTTCGTCGTAGCGATGGGCGGCGGTGCGATGCTCGACGCGGTGGGCTACGCCGCCGCCCTCGCCCACCGCGGTGTCCGCCTCATTCGTGTCCCCACCACCGTGCTCGCTCAGAACGACGCAGGTGTCGGGGTCAAGAACGGCATCAACGCGTTTGGGGGCAAGAACTTCCTGGGCACCTTCGAGCCCCCCTCCGCGGTCCTCAACGACATCTCCTGGATTCGGACCTTGCCCGCACGGGAGCGGATCGCGGGCATCGCCGAGGCCGTCAAGGTGGGGTTGATCCGAGACGCTGCTTTCTTCGCCTGGCTCGAGGACCACGCCGATGCGCTCCACGCCGGCGAGGGAGTCGCCACCGCCACAATGATTCGCCGTTGCGCCGAGCTGCACCTCCAGCACATCGCGACCAGTGGGGATCCATTCGAACGTGGGAGCGCCCGCCCGCTGGACTACGGACACTGGGCGGCGCACAAGCTCGAAGTCCTATGCGGCCACGCGCTGCGCCACGGGGAGGCGGTCGCGATCGGCATGATGCTCGATGCGCACTATGCAGGCCTCGAAGGACGCCTCGCCCAGGAACACCTCGGACGCATCGAAGCCGTTCTTGCAAGACTGGGACTGCCGCGGTGGCACGACGCGCTCGATCTTCGCGAGGGCGGTACGCGGCTGGTCCTGCGCGGCCTTGAGGAGTTTCGCGAACACCTCGGGGGACAGCTCACCATTACGCTCCTGGATGCGGTTGGACACGGCGTCGAAGTCCACGCAATCGATGACTCGCTCATGGACCAAGCAATCCAGAGATTGCGTGGGTATCGAAGCGAGCCATGAAGCTCGAGTCCACCCACCGCGACTCGGCGCACCTGACCTACTGTTCCAACATTCACCCGGGAGAGTCCTGGTCAGAGGTCGCCGAAGCGCTCGCGGTGCATGTCCCGCAGATCCGCAAAGAGCTGGGGTTTGAGGGCGCATTCGGGCTGGGTCTGCGGTTGTCCGCTGTCGCCGCCCGGGACCTACGCGCCCCGCAAGTCCGCGAGTCATTTCAAGCGTGGATGCAAGCGAACGACGCCTATGTGTTCACGCTCAACGGGTTTCCCTACGGGCGTTTTCACGGCACGCCGGTCAAGGAGGAGGTCTATCGGCCCGACTGGTCCACATCCCAGCGCGTCCAATACACGCTCGACCTGGTCGACACGTTGGCCGAGCTCATCCCTGCCGAGACCTCCGGTTCGATCAGCACGGTCCCAGGGGCATTTCGCTTCGACCCTGCCGCGAGCAACCCAAGTTCGTTGTTGGACGGGCTCGTGACCGCGGCGCTTCGGTGCTGGCATTGGCGAGAAACCGCAGGCCTCGACCTGTGCATTGGCCTCGAGCCGGAGCCCATGTGCATGCTCGAGACCACCGACGAGGCGATCGGGTTCTTTGAGGACACCGTATTCTCAGCCGCCGGACGCTCGCTGTTCGCGGCCCGAAGTGGCTGCACCTTGAACGAAGCAGAGCAGGCCCTGCGCCGTCACCTGGGCGTTTGTTTCGACACGTGCCACGCCGCCGTAGAGTTCGAAGATCCAACCGCAGGAGCACGCCGGCTGCGCGCCGCGGCGATCCGAATCGCGAAGGTTCAAGTGACCGCCGGCCTCGAGCTTGCGGAGCCGACGCAGGCGGGAATCGACCTGCTGGAAGCGTTCGCTGAGGATACCTACCTGCACCAAGTCGTCGTCCGCACCGACGAAGGACGGGTTCGGATGCTCGACCTCCCCGAAGCCCTGGAACGCTGGAGACGTGGCGCCATTTCGCCCGGTGCTTGGAGAGTGCACCTGCATGTCCCGGTGTTCTCTCGCCTTCAGCCGCCCCTGACCGCAACAACGGACTTCATCGCAGCCGCACTCCCCGAGCTGCGCAACGCTTGCGCTCATTTTGAAGTCGAGACCTATACCTGGTCCGTGCTTCCTCCCTCTTTGCGCGAGCTCTCCCGCTCCACGTCCATCGCAAGAGAGCTGCAGTGGACCCGCGCACTCTGGCACGCCCCATGAACCTCAACACTGCACTCCGACTGGGTCGAACCTCGAACCTGCCCACCGTCTGGACCAACATCCTTGCTGCCGCCGCACTGGCAGGGGCGGCGCTCGACCCAGCGCCCCTGGTGTTCGCCGCCCTCGCGGCATCCGCACTCTACGTCGGAGGCATGTTCCTCAACGACGCGTTTGACGCCGACATTGACGCCCAGGAGCGCCCGGAGAGGCCCATTCCAGCTGGGGATGTGTCGCGCGCGACGGTCTGGCGCTGGGGATTCGGACTGCTCGCTCTGGGCGCGATCCTGGCATTCGCCGCAAGCCCAACCGCCGGAGTGGCTGCACTCGCGACCAGTGCTGCCATCGTTGGCTACAACGCCTGGCACAAACAGAACGCACTGAGCCCCGTGGTGATGGGGCTTTGTCGATTCGGCGTGTATGCGATTGGCGCATTCGCGGTCACCCCAACTCCGAGCCCCTTGGTGTGGCTTGGGGCACTCCTGATCTTGGGCTACGTTCTAGGCCTCACCTACGCGGCGAAATTCGAGAACAGGGGCGGGATGGCCGGGTGGGCCCCGCTGCTCGGGCTCGCGGCTCCGGGGGTCGCCCTATTGGTGGTGTGGTCGGGCGCGCCTCTCTTGCGCTCGTTCCTGGGCGCCTACGCCCTGTGGGTACAAAGAGCGATCTCCCTGATCCGGAGCGGAAAACCCGAGAATATCCGTCGAGCCGTCGGTGCGCTGATAGCTGGCATCGCGCTCCTGGATGCGATGCTCGTCGCAAATTGCGGTGCCACTGGCCTCGCACTCGTTTGTGTTGCCGCCTTCGGGGCGACCCTGGTCGGACAATCGAAGATCGCCGGCACGTGAGTCTCGAATTGCGAATGAGCCAGCGAGCCGCTAAACAACCGTATGGCTCAATCCCCTCTCGAAGAGTTCGTCGGTTCCATGACGATCTCCGAACTCGCGGACCGAAGCGGAAGGTCGGTCAGTCAGATTATCGCTTGGGCGCACCCGGGGAAATCGGGTGAAAGCAAAACGGCAGCTCCCAAAGCTGCTCCCAAGAAACCGGCCGCAAAAGCCCCCGCTGCACCGAGCACCGGTGGCGGCAAAAACGTCAACACCCGCACGCCCGAAGGCCGTGCAGCATACGACGTCGCGGTCCTCAATGCCGTCACCGCCTCGAACAAGCCCATCGGGTCTTCGAAGCTGCGCAAGGCCATTGGCGGAACCCCGCTTCAGCTCCGCACGGCGCTCAACCGCCTCATCGAAGACGGAAAAGTGACGTACCAGGGCAAGGCCCGCGCAACGAAGTACTCCCTGCGCTAGGTCGGGCACAACCCGCTCCCGCGAAGGGCCAGTCGTTCACTTTGAACCTCTGGCCCTCCACATTTCAGCGAGGCAGGTCATCACACCGCCCAGCGCGGCCTCCGCTGGCAGTTTGAACCGCCGGACCATCTCACCGGCGATCATCTGCGGCGAGCGAGTGCCATCCACCAGGCTCGCCACCGCTGCAAACATCGCATGCGGGGCTTGATAGTCCTCCAGTCCAGACCACCGCTGTACGACGACAGAAGCGTCCACAAGCCACCGTGGGGCGTCTTCCTCGGTAGGCTCGGTAGGGGAGGACTGCGTGTCTGCGTTCTTTTTGGCGAGGAACGTTGCGATGCCCTCGGTCCGCCCTTGTGATCCATCGGGGCTCTGCATGTACAGCATCCGGTCCCAGCGATGCCGCTCCAAGGAGAAGCCCGCCGCCTCGACCAGCGCGTGGACCTCGTCCTCCCGATATCGATGACCCGGCTGGGTGTGCGTCGGCTGGTAAAGCAGCGGTCCGTGGTTGAGCCAGGCTCCCCCCTGCGCAAGGACCCGGTGGAGGTTCGGGATGAGGGTGGCGAGGTCCTTCGGCACCTGGTCGATGAACCACGGCGTGAACACGAGGTCGAAGGACCCGTCGGGCACGGGAGGCTCCAGACCATCGGCAAAGAGCAGATGAAACCCGGCGGCGCCAGGATTCGAACTGCGGAGGGTCCTGTCGACGGCGACGGAGTGACTGTCCCTTGGGGACACAGGAAACTCGGTGAGCGCGACGCTCTCACCTTCGATCACGCGCCGCGCCACGAAGAACGGCACGGGGTTGATGTCGAGCGCGAGGGTCGTCTCGATGCCGACCGCGCGGTGGAGTTCGTACGGCAACCGGCACGCACCCGCGCCCAGGACGAGCATTCGTTGGGGTCGCCGCGCGCCCAGCGTATCCAGCACGATCTCGAGCGCCGCCTCGGGCTCCCCCGTCCCCCACCCCCAGTCGCGGTGAATCTGATCGAAATATGCCGTCGCAATCCCCTCCCCGGGGACGCGCTCGGCGCGCGAGGTGGGGGGTTCCGCGGGCACGACGCCGGCGGATTCGTACAGCGCCGCGACCTGATCATGGTGGCGGCCGAGGCGGTCGTGCAGGCGCTGGAGGCGGCCCCGGGTGGCCGTCGGCAGTCGTTGCCCAGCGAGCTGGGCCAGCACCAGATCCGCTGTGGCGCGGGTCTCCCGAGAGAAGCGGGTCCATTGCGCACCCCAGTCTTGAAGCATCGCAGCGGGGTCCGAGGCGAGGACCGGGATTCCGTCGACCCGCCGACCCGGCCGAGTGCACCCAGTGCAACCTTGGCCCGCATGGACCCAGCCCAGCTTCAGGAGGCATCTCGGGCAGTGTAGGTATGCATCTTTCACGGGCGCAGATCCGGCAGGCAAGGCGCCCATCGCAACACGCGCAACGCTCGATACGCAAGTTCGGACGGCCCGTGCGCCGCGAATCATAGGGTAGAGTTGCGGCCTCTGGCGGGTTCCTTGTTTATGCGAAACCGCTGAAGGTTGCATGGCGGTCGGACCATGCAGAAAATGCCCGGAAGGGCACGCCACGGATCTGAGGAGCGCTGCGTTGAAACACAGAAGCCGAATCCCCTCCATCTCCCGGCCCCTCGCGGCTCTGGGACTGCTCGCTCTGATGGCCTCCGGGTGCAACGAAGACCCTGCCGGCGGCGACACGGACGGCGACGCTGGGACCGACAGCTCCCAGAGCGGAACCGACGCGTCGGCGTCCATGTCCGACAGCGACAGCGACACCGAGAGCGGGACCGACAGCGACACGGACGGCCCGACTCCGGAGGGCTTCGTCCCCCTGCCTGGAGGAATGCGAAAGCTCACCTCTCGCGAGTACACCGCCTCGGTCGCGGTCATGCTCGGTGACGCTGCAGCGGACGCGGCGTCCCCACCGACCGACATTGCGCAAGAGGGGTTCGATGCGGTCGGCGCGTCCATCCTCGCCCTTCCGGCGGACACGATCGAGCTCTACGAGCGCTCCGCCGCCGCCGTTGCAGACGCCGTGATCGCGGACCCTGCCCAGCTTCAGGCCTTGGTCCCCTGCGTGTCGGCAAACGCAAATGCGGCCTGCTACCGAGAGGTCGCCACCACCCTCGGACGCTTCGCGTTCCGCCGCGCTCTCGCGGACGAAGAGATCGAGGACATCGCGGCCATCGGTGCCGCCGGCAAGCAATGGGCTGATGACGGCGCATTCTTAACCGGCCTTCGCTACGAGCTGATGGCCATCCTTCAGGCGCCGTCCTTCCTCTACATTCAGGAGGTTGGAGAAGCCGACGAAGAGACCGGCTACCGCCACCTCACCGGCGTCGAGCTGGCATCGCGGATGTCATTCTTCCTCACCGGACACACGCCGACGCTTGAGCTCCTCGACGCGGCAGACGCCGGTCAGCTCGACACGGCAGAGCAAGTTCGTGCCCAAGCCGAGGTGATGGTCGCGGACCCCGAGGCCCGGACCGCGCTCGAAGGATTCTTTTCCGAAGCCCTTCGGCTGCGGAGCCTCGCGGACGCGCCCAAGAACGCGGAGCAGTTTCCGGAGTTCAGCCCCGAGCTCGGCGAGATGATGAAGGACGAGACGCTCCTCCTTCTTTACGACGTCGTTTGGGACCGAGATGCGGACTTCCGCGAGATCTTCAACGCGCGCCACACCTACGTGAACGACGCCCTCGCGGACCTGTACGGGATCCCCTCGCCGGGAACCGGCTCTCTGTTCGCCCGCGTGGACTGGCCCGAGGATCAACTTCGTGCCGGCTACACCTCCCAAGCCAGCTTCCTGACCTGGCAGTCCGGTCCGCTGCGGAACTCTCCGACCAAGCGAGGCCGCTACATCCAAGAGCGGATCCTCTGCGTAGACATCCCGCCGCCAGATCCCAGCGTCGACCTCAACCTTCCCGACGGTGAAGACCTCACCCTCAAGGAGCTGCTCGAGCTGCACCTGGACCAGCCAGGGTGTGCGACCTGCCACTCGCTCACCGACCCGCTCGGGTTCGCGTTTGAGCGCTACAGCGCAATCGGTGCGATGCGGTTGTTCGACAACGGCAAGCCCGTCGAAACCGACGGAGAGATCGTCGGAGTCGGAAGCTGGGACAACGCTCGCGAACTCGCAGACGTGCTCGCGGCCGACCCCCGCACCGGAGACTGCCTGATCGAAAACCTCATGCGCGGCAGCCTTGGGCAGTCGCCCTCGGATGACTCCGAGCCAGGCGTCGAAGACCTCGGCCTGACGTTTGCCGACACCGGCTTTAGCGTGCAGGCGCTCCTGGTCGAAATGGCCGCCCACCCGCTCTTCCGTCTCGTCGACGAACCCAAGTAGACCCGGCACTCGCACTAGGAGAACAACGATGCGTAACTTCAAGCTCAGCAGACGCCGCATGCTCCGAGGATTGGCCGGCGGCACCTCCGTGGTCGTGGGTCTTCCCATCCTTGAGGCGATGCTCAACAGCCATGGCGATGCCCTCGCCGGTGGCGGCGCCCTCCCGCTACGGTTCATGACTTGGTATTGGGCCGACGGCATGGTCATCGACCGCTGGGAACCCCAGCAGGTCGGCAACGACTGGCAACTCTCCGAGCAGCTGATGCCGCTGGCCAACGTCAAGGACCACGTCTCGGTCATCTCTGGAATGCAGAACCGATCGACCAACCTCGTTACGCACCACGAGGGGATGGCCGGCTTCAACGGATACGAGTTCGCGCCGGCCGGCGGCGGCGGGTTCAACACCGACGCGGGCGGACCGACGATCGACCAGCGCATCGCGGACACGCTCGAAGGCGTCACCCCGATTCGTGCCGCGCACGTCCGCGTGTCCAAGCGCGAGAGCACCGACGGCGACGGTGGCACCACCTACATCGCCATGTCGCACCGGCAAACCGAGGGCGGCGGCCTGGTGGCGCAAACGCCTCAGGTCAACCCGCAAGAGGTCTGGCAGCTCCTGTTCGGCGAGTTCGTGCCCAAGCCCGACGACAGCGAGCTGCGAACCAGCATTCTCGACTACGTGCGTGAGGACGCTGGAGCCCTGCGCGGCAACCTCGGCATCAAGGACCAGCAGCGGGTCGATGCACACCTTGAGGGGGTGTATGAGCTTGAGCAGAAGATCCTGGCCACGCCGCCTACATGTGACCTGCCGGACCAACCCGCCGAGACCAACACCGACACCGGGGGCATAGAGCCGATCTCCGCGACGAACGACGCCATGGCACGCCTGATCGCCTACGCGTTTACCTGCGATATCACCCGCGTCGCGTCCTTCCAGCTCAAGCGGTTCGTCTCCTCGACGGTGTTCGATGAGATCGACGCCGGTGAAATCCATCACAGCGCGAGCCACCAGGGCCCGGGCAACGCCATCTACCAGGCTGGCATCACGTATCAGATGCAGAAGTTCGCCGACCTGCTCGAGATCTTCGCCGCCGCCGAAGATCTCAACGGAGACACGCTGCTCGACACGTCGATCATCTACGCCTCCAGCGACTGCTCGACCGGGGCCGCGCACGCGATCGGTCGGCAGCCCATCCTGCTCGCAGGGCACGGTCGAGGATACCTTCAGCACCCCGGAATCCACTACCAGACGACGCCGTGGAACGGGAACCACAACAACCCCAACGGTGAGGGCAACATGTCCGACGTGTTGCTCACCTGCCTGCGGGCGTTCGACCCGGATGCAGACTCCGTCGGTGGCGGACCGCTCGAGTCGACCACGCCGCTGACCGAGATCCTCGCCTAGCAGCAGTCGTCCAGGGCACTGGCACTGAGAAAGGCCGGCGCTGCATCGCAGTCGCCGGCCTTCTTGCGTTGTTGGGGCAGGACCTACCCAAAGATGTGCTCAAGCAGCAGCGCCTGGACGTCGGTGGCTTGCACGACTTCAGACTCAAGAAGCCGCGCCTCACTGGTGAGGAAAACCGGCCCCGCTTCAGGTCGTTCGGTGGGTCGACCATGCGAGCCCCGCACAAGCGAGGTGTCGAAGCCAATCACGTCGAGCGGCGCCCGTTGATTGAGGATCTTCGACCGAAACAGCCTCGAGGCGACGTAGAGCGTCGGCATTGGGAGCAGGGGATCCACAAACAGCTCGACCGGGTCGTAGCCGGGCTTGTTGTGGATATCGACGTTGCGGGCGTAGTCCGGGGCGCGCGAATCGTCGAGCCAGAAGTAGTAGGTGAACCAGCGGTCGGCCTTCGAGATCGCGACCAGCTCGCCGGAGCGTTCGTGGTCCAGCCCCACCGCCCGCTTGCCGTCCTCGCCAAGCACCGTCTCGATGCCTTCGACGCGTTCGAGCAGCGCCTTGACCTCGGCCACCCGTCCGGGGTTCTTCACGTACACGTGCGCGACCTGGTGGTCTGCGACGGCAAACGCTTCGGAGGCTCCCGCATCGAGGTGCTCCTCGCCGCATTCCTCCCGAAACGCGATGAGGCCGGCGTCTCGCAGCACCCGGTTGATGTGCACGGCGCCGCTGACCGGCGTGATGCCGTACTCCGACAGCACGACCACGCGAACATCGTCGCGCTGCGCTTCGTCGATCAGTGTGCCGCAGACGGCATCGACCGCACGGACATCCTCCGCGATCTTCGGATCGTCGGGCCCGAGCCGCTGCAGGTTGTAGTCGAGGTGAGGCAGGTAGACCAAGTTGAGCGTGGGCTGCCGACTGCGATGCACGTGCAGCGCGGCCTGTGCGATCCACTCGGTGGACGCAATGCCTGCCCGCGGGCCCCAAAACTCGAACAACGGAAACTGCCCGTAGCTGGCCTGCAGCTCGTTGCGGAGGGTTCCAGGCGCAGCGTGGATGTCGGGCAACTTGCGACCATCGGCCCGGTAGATCGGGCGCGGGGTCACTGCGTAGTCGACCTCGGCGTACATGTTGTACCACCAGAACATCTTGGCCACGGTGAAGCGGCCGTCTCGTCGCCGGGCGCGATCCCAGAGCTTCTCCCCTTGGACAAGCTTGTTGCTCTGGCGCCACAGCCAAACTTGCGAGAGGTCGCGAAAGTACCAGCCGTTGGCGACGCAGCCGTGGCCGCGGGGAAGCTCGCCCGTGATGAACGTGCTCTGAACGCTGCACGTCAGGGCCGGCGTGACCGTCTCGAGGGAGGCTTGAGCACCTCGGGAGATCAGGCGGTTGAGGTTTGGAGTGTTGGGACCGAGCAGATCAGTCGTCAGCCCCACGACGTTGAGAACGAGCGTGCGATGCATCTTCAATCGTCGACGCGCGGGGCCTGGCCGCGCAGAACCGAGTTGCCGAACCAAAGCTGCGTCTGGTCAACACGAACGTTGGTGGTGACCGCCTCGAGATCGAGGCGACCGCTCTGAGCGAAGAACGCGACCGGGTTGTTCCAGCAGATCTCAGTGATCACATCGTCGGTGATCCCCGCATCTCGCATCGCCTGGGCAGTCTTGGGCACCTTGAGCGGATCGCTGACCCCCCAATCGGCTGCGCTGTTGATGATCACGCGCTCCCCTCCAAAGCTCTGCACGATGCTCACCATGCGGTGCTCATCCATCTTGGTGTTGGGGTAGATCGAGTGTCCCGCCCACATCCCGGTGTCGAGCACCGAGGCGATGGTCTCCTCGTTGTTGTGATCGACCAAAACCATCGAGGGATCGACACCAACATCCTTGACCACATCGAGGGTCCGACGCGTGCCCGCAGCCTTGTCACGGTGCGGTGTGTGAATGAGGATTGGAAGGCCGTGTTCCTTGCCCAGTTCGAGCTGGCGAATGAAGTACTTCTCTTCGGCGGGGGTCTGGTCGTCGTACCCGATCTCCCCCACGGCCACGACGCCGTCTTTTTCCAGGTAGAGGTCGACCAGCTCGATCACGGCCTCGGCAACTTCAGGGTTGTTGGCCTCTTTGGGATTGAGACCCATCGTGCAGAAGTGGCGGATCCCGAACTGGCTGGCCCGGAACCGCTCCCAGCCGATCAGCGAGAGAAAGTAGTCCTCGAACGTGCTCGCGTGGGTTCGCGGCTGACCGAGCCAGAACGCGGGCTCGACGATTGCGGCGATGCCAGCGTCGGCCATGGCCTGGTAGTCGTCCGTCGTACGGGACGTCATGTGGATGTGAGGGTCGAAGAGTTTCATCGGGACTCCAAGAGTTGGTGCAGCAGTCCAATGTCGGCAGGGACGGGTCGGCCCGCTGCGGTGCGCTCGGCAGCGAAGTCATCGGCCATGCGCAGCAGCTCGCCGGTCACGCGACCGCGCAGGCCGTCGATTTCGCCCAGCGGCACGCCCATGAACACCGCCTTGAGCACGAGCTGGTTGAAGTTGTCGTCGGGAAAATGCGCCGCGGGAAATGGGTTGCCACAAGCGACCGCCCGAAACACGACCTCGGAGTTGGTGCGACAGGCCTCGACCGCATGCGGGACTAGCCCCCGTGGCCCTGGCAGCAGCGGCAGCATCCGAAGCAAGGATTCCTGCTCGCCCTGCTCCCCTCGGCGGAGCCACTGACCGTAGGCCGTCCGTGCGCTCGGAGCATCCGCCCGTTCGAACACCGCCAACACCACCGCCGCCCGGGCGGCATCGCGCGCGGTCCACCCTTCGCAGTCGAGGGCCTCGATCGGCAGGGGTGCAGACCCCACCTTTCGCCCGCAGCGCGCAAGCAAAACCCGGACACCTGACAAGGCATCCGGGTCGATCGAGTCGAGCGCTGCGCTGAGCCAGGCCTGCGCTCCCGGCACACCGTGCAGGGCAACGAGCTCACACAAACGCTGCAACCCCAATGCGACCATGCTCGCAGCGTAACACTGCGGGCTATGCCGGCGGCGTGTCGCCGGCGGCCGCGTCCTGTGCGGGCGCGGGGTCGGCTGCGGGCTCTGCACCCTCGGCCGGCGCCGAATCAGCGGCAGCTTCGCCCTCCTCTGGCACGACCTCCCCTGGCGCCCCGAGGTCGGCAGGGACCACCACTTCGGCGTCCGCAGCATCCTCGGCGTCTTCGGCGTCTTCGGCGTCGTCCTCCAGGTCGTCAACCGTGACCGCAGGTTCTTCGGCGACGGGCTCGGTCAGGAATCTGTACTGGACGAAGAAACCGACGGAGACGACCAAGGCGATCGCCGCGGCGATCGCCGTGATGATGATGCGGATGGTGAACGCGGTCTGAAGCTGAACGAGCGCGCCCAGCATGGTGGGCACGTCGTCATCTTCGGTGCCGACGACCGTATCGAGCAGGTTGGCGCCCTTCCAGAAGGTGACCCCAATCGCGAGGTCGACCAAGATCCCCAGGATGTTGAGGTTGACGACCTGCACGCAGGTCGAGATGAAGAACATCACCGAGAGCGCCTTCGCCCAGGTGGCGCAGCGCGAGATGGTGGAGTTCTCGGTCTTGCTGAACTCGTAGGGGGGCGGCGCGCTTGGAGGCGGTGCAACGACGGTGTGCTGAGTCATGACTGCGGTGTCCTTTCGTGCGACGCGGCTCAGCCGGCGACTGGTGCTTCGGCGGGTTCGGGTGTGGGCGGCTCGGAAGGCTCGTCTGCGTCCTGTGCAGCGTCCTGCTCCGCATCTTCGCCATCGTCTCCCGCCCCGGATCCGCCTGCGTCTTCCTCGGCGTCTTCCTCGGCGGCGTCTCCGTCCGTGTCGCCGTCCTCGGCGTTGTCCGCTTCGGCGTCCTCGCCATCCTCGCCATCCTCGCCATCCTCGCCGTCGGCGTCCTCGGCGTCCTCGGCGTCCTCATCGGTGTCGCCCTCGTCCTCGTTTTCCTCCTCGGCCGCAGCCGCAGCTTCGTCGATGGCTTCGTTCTCAGCCTCGGCCTTTGCCGCGTCGGCGGCCTTCTGCGCCTCGACATTCGCGACCGCCATCTGAATGCCAGCACCGATGCTGACGACGATTGCGAGCATGCCGATTGCGAACTCGACGAGGAATGCCGTGCCCAGCTTGTCGAGCGACTGCATCAGGTGCTCGATGTCGTTGCCGCGCGTCGCGACGACGGCCTGGAGCGACTTGCCCGCGCCGATGTACAGCATCGAGATCACCAAGTGGGTGAGCACGATCGGTACCAGCGAGACGACGAAGATCGTCACGTAGCTCGGGTCGAGTCCGTGAAGGATCAGCTCGGCCTTGAAGACGAGGGAGACGACGAGACCCACCAGCGAGAGCACGCCGGTGATCAGCGAGACGACGCCCCACATGCGCGCCCGGGCGCCCGTCAGGTCGATCTGCTGGTTGTCCTCCTCGGAGAACTCGTAGTGACCCGTGGAAAGGGGTCCACCCGGTGTGTACGGCGGTTGGTTTTGCATCGCGGCTTTGGGGGTGTTGGCGGCACTGTACCGGTCCGGGAGCGCGGCGGCTATCCGGCCTCGGTCGCATGTTCGGCGATCCACGCATCGACATCATTGAGGTGCCTGCGCATGGGGTGTTCGCGGGGAAGCGCTTCGAATCCGGCCCGGGCATTCCGGGCCAGCCGGAGGGCGCGCTCGGGGTCGGAGGCAACGGTGGCTCGCGCCATCGCGAAGCGCAGGCGCGGAAGCTCGGTCGGCATACCGGGCCGCATGGTGCGGATCGACAGCGCACGCTCGAGCGAACCCACGGCAGCCTCGCGCTGACCGAGGTCGAGTTGCACGGCACCCAGCTCGGTCAGAAGGGACGCGAGGTCGTCGTGGTCCTCGCTGAGGGTCTCCTCTCCCACGGCGAGTGCGCGCTCCAGCAGCACCAGAGCCTCGGCCGCACGCCCTTGAGCATGCACACTGGCACCGACCATGCTCAGCGCTCGCGCGACGTCGGGGTGGTGAGCGTGGGTCGCCTCGAAGGTGGCGAGGGATCGACGGGCCCGGACCTCGGCCTCGTCGGGTCGCCCGTCGAAGAGCTCAGCTTGAGCCAGGCTGAGGTTGGCCTGCCCGATATAGACCTCGTTGCGAGCCCCGGACGCTTCCCAAACCTGCAGCGACTCATTGAGAAGCTCCTTTGATTCGCGGGTCCGACCCTGCCGCAACAGCAGCGCCGCGACGTTGGCCTTCATCGGCGCCACCGAGGGGTGCCCGGGTCCGTGCGTTCGCTCTTGCAGGTCGATGGCCCGCTCGAGGTTGCGCTTGGCGGCATGCGCATCTTGGCGAAGGAGGTTCACGGCAGCGAGGTTGTTGTAGATGCGACCCATCGTGGGGTGCTGGGGGCCCGAAGCGGCGCGTTGACGCTCCAGCGCGAGCTGGAACTGATCCTGCGCGTCTTCCAGACGGCCCTGCTGCACGAAGGTTGCACCCGTGACGATCGCAAGTTGAACCTGTTGCTCGACCGGGGCCCCCGCGCGGGCAACGGCAGCCCGCGCGGCGTCAATCAGCTCCTGCGCGGGCTCTGCACGGGCCTGGCCATGGCCCACGACCGCGACCAGCGCAACCCAGGCCCGAGCGGCGGTGAGATCATCCCTGCCCGCCGAAGCGGTTTGAATCGCCTCGCGAAGCAGCGGCTCGGCCCGGTCCGTGTCTCCGGTCGCCAGCGCGAGACTCCCTTCGCGAAGCAGGGATTCGGCGAGGACCGGGGCGTGCCCCACCACCCGAGCCCGCTGCACGGCGACCTTGGCCAGGGCGAGTCCGCGGGCATATCGCCCTGCGTCCTCGTGGACTTTGACTCGCGCAAGGGACGCTCGCAGGTCCCGGATCCGCTCTCGAACATCGGGGTCGTCGGGGACCGGCACCGGTGCCTTGAGCAGATCGGTGTCGGCGCAGACACGCACCGGAACGAGCTGTGCCGTCGCGGCCACGCCGGTCCGGACGAGCTCGGAGTCGGCGTCCGCGAGCAGCTCGGTGAGCGCATCAAACTCGTCGAGCCGGCGACCGAGACACTCCATCCGAAGGTCGAGCAACCCATCGGACTGCTCCTGACGAACCCGCGTGGCTTCGCAGGCGTCGGTGTGCATCTCGACCCAGCGCGCCCTGTACTGATCCAGCGCTCTCGACACCGCCACCCAGCTGGCCTCCGCGTAGGGCTGACCGGTGTTGGAGAACCGGGCCTGGATGGCGCTGCGCCGAGGCTGGTCCCACACGGTGTCGAAGCGATCCTGCGCGCCCGCACACGGCTCGGCGACCACGGACTCCTCATCTGAGAGTCCGGCGGCAGCACCCCACCCGCCGAGTACAACCGCGGTCCCACCGAGCGCCGCCAAGGCAGCGAACTGCGGGCGCCGAAGTGCCGACGCGCGCTCCAGGGCATCGAGCAGCGTCTGCATGCTCGAGTAGCGATGGTCCGGGTCCGCCGCGAGTCCCTTCAAGACAATCGCCCGGATGCGGCCGGGAACCTTCACGTGGGACGGCGGCGGCACGATGTCGGCCCGGTCGATCAGCGCAAGGGTGGCCTGCGCCCCCTCGGCGACGAATGGGCGGTGGCCGTACAGTGCCTCGTAGATCGTCACGCAGAAGCTGAACTGATCGCTGCGGCCATCCACCGCGCCGCCGCGGTGCTGCTCGGGGGCCATGTACGCCGGTGTCCCCGCGAGGCGGCTTCTCACTTCGGCGACGCCCAACGTGGGGAGCTGCTCGCTCCACGCGCCGTTGCCCTCCTCGGGCTCGAACTCCCGAGCCAATCCAAAGTCCATGACGTGCACGCGCCCATCTCGGGCGAGCATGACGTTGTCCGGCTTAAAGTCGCGATGCACGAGCCCGGCACCATGCGCCGCCGCCAGCCCGGCGCCCGCTTGCAGCATCAGCTTCACCACACCCCTCCACGGCAGCGGCTCTCGAGCGAGGCGGCTGGTGAGTGTCTCGCCATCGACGAACTCCATGGCGACGACGATGCGCCCGTCGTGCACCGCGACGTCGTGCACCGCGATCACGTTGGGGTGGCTCAGCCGGGCCAGCGCGCGCGCCTCGGCCATCAGTCGCTCTTGACCGCGCTTGCGCTTGGACGGATCGCTGCTCGCCTTGCGCAACAACTTGATCGCGACCTTGCGATCCAGCTTGGGATCATAGGCCGCGTAGACCACCCCCATGCCCCCGGCGCCGAGGCGATACAGCACCACGTAGCGACCCAAGACTTCGTCCGGCGGGAGGAAGCCCGACGGGATGGACTCAACACCGCCGCGCAACTCGGCGACGTTGTGGCCCCGGTTGCTGTGGGTCGGCTCAGACACAGGAGACGCGCAAGCATGCCCCGCGCGGCGCCGCTGGAGAAGGTGTCGTCATGGACAGTGTCCGCAGCCGGCATGGCCAAGACTGTTTCTGCCCTCGGCTACCGAACACGCCTCGCCCTGGCGGACAGGGGTGCGCCGCAACCCCGCGAGATCGTGTCGCTCCAGTCCGGGCGCACCGCTTGCTCATCGGCCGAGCATGCTCGCCCACGCCCTCGCCTTCGTCCTGACCGCGATCTCCCCCACCTCCGACGCGGCGTCCGTGTCCCCCTCTTGCGAACTTCGTCTGCGCGAGGTCCACGAGGCCCAGCGTTCGCTCGAAGGCTTGCACCGCTCCGAGCGATTTCTTCGACGGAAGTTCGCACGAGCACAAACCCGGGCCGAGCGAAGGGGGATCGAGCGCGTGCTGCTGCCTGTTGCCAACCAGGCCCGAGCCCTGGAGGATGAGGTCCAGACGCGGGAACGCGCCTACATTCACTGCGTAGAGGCACAACTCGATGCCCGTGCTCGTCGGGCGACCGGGGCTGTGCCAGGTGCGTTATGTCCGGCGAGCCCGTGCGAGTGACCCGGCGCATTTGTTTCCCCGCCCCGCCGGGGGTACACGTGCGCGGTGCTGGACGCCGTCCTCCCTGCGCTGACCGAGCTCGCGCGTGGCGTTCAGAAGCGCGCTGTGCTCGAACAAAAGTTGCAGACGCTCGTCAATGGCACCGCCGAGCTCTTCGGCGCAAGCCATGCCGCGGTCCGGCTCATTCACCCGAACCGCAGCCACCTGGTCGCCGCGTCCCGCTCGGGCCCTTCGCTTCACGCCGGACCCGGGGCGGAGTTTCGCAGCGGAGAAGGGCTGATCGGTTGGGTCGTCGAGCACGCGCGTCCGCTTCGACTCGACGACCCCACCCAGGACTCGCGCTTCGTCGCCAAGCCGGGCTTCACCGGGATGGGGTGCTTCCTGGCAGCCCCGTTGCTCTCGACCCACGCCTGCCTCGGAGCGCTCACCGTCGTCCGATGGGACAAGCCGTTCTCAGAGACCGAAGAACAGCTGCTCGAGCTGGTCGCCGCGATCTGTGCCCCTCCCCTCGAGATCGCCCGACTGTCGCGCCTGACCAAGCTCGATCCGCTGACCGGCGCGCTCAACCGGCGAGGTCTCGAAGAAGGGTATCGGCCCGAAACCCCCTCCGAGGCCAAGCCTTTGGCCGTGCTCATGGTCGACATCGATCACTTCAAGACCATCAACGACACCCACGGGCACCTCGTCGGTGACGTCGTGCTTCAGCGCGTGGCCCGGCTGCTCAGCCAGGTCCTCCGGACCTCCGACGCCATCGTGCGCTACGGCGGCGAAGAGTTCCTCCTGCTCCTCACCGGGGTCACGCTGTCCCAGGCTCAGCGGGTGGCCGAGCGCGCGCGCGCGGCCATCGAGGCCCAGGTGATTCGTGTCGGTGACGCGAGCATGAGCGTGACCGTGTCGATGGGGATCGAAGCTCAGCGCGAAGGCGAGGCGCTCAGCGCTGCGGTCGAGCGTGCCGACGCTGCGCTGTATCAAGCCAAGCGCGAGGGTCGGAACCGGGTCGTTACGGCGTCGTCCTCCCCGGACGCCCCGGACGTATAGGCTCGCCCGCCAACGAAGCTCGCATCGCGTCCATCAACCTCGACGCGGTGTGGTCCCAGGTGCACTGGGCCTCGATGCGAGCCCGCGCCGCTGCGCCCATGCGGGCTCGGAGCTTCGGCTGGGTCAGCAGCGTGTGCAGGGCGTCCGCGAGGCCGCGGGGATCGGACGGCTCGACCAGCAGCCCGGTCTCGCCGTGCACGATCGCATCGGGCACACCGCCGGCGTTGGCCCCGATCACCACCGTCTCGCAGGCACCCGCCTCCAAGAACACCAACCCAAAGCCCTCCACATCGGGAGGCTCGCTCCGCGCGGGCATGCACACGACGTCCGCAGCGCTCAGACAGCTGGCCATCGCAAGGTCGGGCACGTGGCCCAAGAAGCGCACGGTGTTGTGCAGTCCGAGCTCTCGAACCCGCGCCTGCAGACGTCCACGATCAGGGCCGCTGCCACCGATCCCATAACGAACGCCGGGGATGCGCTCGCGCAGCTGGGCCAACGCCTCAAGCGTGGTGTCGATGCCCTTGCGGGGCACCAGCCGACAGACGGTGATGACGAGCGGACCGTCTCCCAGCCCATGCTCCGCCCGAAACGCCGCGCCGTCACGGCGATGGAACGTGTTCGCATCCACGCCGCCGGAAGCCACGTGGATGGCCTTCGTGGACACCCCCGCGTCGGCAAGCAGCCCGCGGGTGTAACAACTCACCGGCAGCAAGAGGTCGGCTTTTCTCAACAGGGCGTCCCGCGCCGCTGCGTAGGCGGCACCCACCCCGGGAACCTGTTCGACGACGTTGAGCAGCAGCTCTCGCCCGTGTGCCGCCACGAAGACCCGGCGTACTCGGCCCTGGCGACGCAGCCAGAGCCCAGCTGGAAGCGTGGTCCACTGGGCGTGAAACACCGCATCGAAGCCCCGCTTGCCGAGGGTGCCGCTGGTGCGCAGCGTCGCAAACACCATCCGGTCCGAGGACGTGCGGAGTCGATGCACGCGATACGCGAGCGTCGCGTCCAGAGCGTCGGCTCCTTGCTCTGCGGGCGCCACCATCTCAAAGCGTTCGCACGCCGCCGCGAACCGCCGCCCAAGCTCGGCGCAATACGTCTGGATTCCGCCGGTCCGCGGCGGGAAGTCCTGCGTGATCATCAGCAGACGCATCGCCTACTTCTTGGCTTTGCGCTGCGCCGACACAAGCTTTCGCCGGAGCGCACGCTCGGCGACCGTCCCTTCAGCGAGGCTCGTGGCGGTTTCGTACGAAGTCACCGCGTCGTCGAACTCGCCCAGCGCAGACAGGCAGTCGCCGCGAAGCTCCCAGCCAGACGGCAAACGCTCGTCGAGCTCGACGGCCTTGTCCGCGCTCTCGCAGGCAGCCCCGGGGCGCTCCCCAACCAGCTCGATTCCCCCGCGCAGCACCCACGCACGAGGACTCACTGGGGCACGCAGGGTGAGTCCACGCCCGACCGTCGCCGCTGCCTTCGGCTGGCCGAGGTCGGTCCAAAGCCCAGCGACAAAGGGCGCGGTATCGAGAAGCCCCCCCACGGGAAGGCCGGGCTCACGCACCATTTTTCGCCACCCCTTGTAGGCGAGACTCGCGGCGCGACGCTTCTGCCGACCGGCCAACTCGACCCGCGCCTCGATCACGTACAGGCGCCCGTCGAGGGTCCGAAGCGTGCGGCGCATCCCCTCTCGCAGCGTGGCCTTGGCCAAGCGCAACTCACCGAGCGCCAGCAGGGACGTGGCGTACAGGCCGCGGATCTCGACATCGCGGGCATTGGAGGCGACCAACGCCTCGAGCCGGGTCCGCGCTTGCAGCAACGCCTGCGGGTTGCGGCGGGCCAGCTCGTACCGAGCCCACTCAAGCTCGAGCTGCGCCGGGTCGGCACCCCGTGCGGCCGCCTCGGTCAGCCATCCGAGCACCCCTTCGTCCACCGGGGTTCCGCGCAGCGACGCATCGGTCGAAGATACGCGGGCCAGATCCAGGAGCGGACCCGGCCCCAGCGAAACGTCCGAAACCAGGGGCATCAACACTTCCCGAGCCTCGCGCGCGCGTGCGAGCTGAACGAGGAAGGTCCCGTAGCTCGCCCGGTACAGTCCGAGCTGGGGTGGTGTCTCCGCGGCCAGGCGGAAGTACTTGAGCGCGGTCGCGGCGTCCTGTGGCCTGTCGAAGATCTGCGTGGCGTACTGCTTCGCGAGACGGAACGACGCCTCCGCCGGCGCGGCTTCGCGATCGATGGCGCGCTTCAGCGCCGCGACGGCTTCCTTCAGCGCGCTGTCGTCGGGACCATCGGGACCATCGGGACCATCGGGACCATCGGGACCATCGGGACCATCGGGTTCAAGGGCTGCAAGCCGGGCCTCGGCCAGCCCCGTCCAAACCCGGTAGGTCCAGGGATGCGCGTCGGCCAGCGCTTCGAGTTCTTTGAGCGCGGCGGGCCGAGACTCGTCCGCAGCGGTCGCGACCCGGGCCGAGGCGACCGCGAGGTCGGGACGGTCGGGCAACCGCTGGCGGGCAAACTCAACCCAAGGACGCGCTTCGGCGTGGCGATGCTGCTCTACGAGCGCCAGAGCCTGCAGATGCCCAACCCGGGGGAGCGTCTGCGGCATGGCTTCCAGCGCCGCCAGGGCTTCCATGCTTCCCCCGCGGGCCAGCGACTCCCAGGCGTCCAAGACTCCGTCAGCCTGCGACCCCAGGTGGACCCCCTCGCGCAAGCTCTCGACGCGGTCGACCTGGCCATAGCTCAACAGCCCCTCGAGCACATGAAGCCGCGCGTCATTGTCCGCTGGGGACAGGGCGCCCCATGCCTTGCTCAAAGCCTCGACACCGTCGTCCGGCTCGCCCTCATGAAGCTGAGCCAGCCCCTTGGTGATCGAAAGCCGCACCATGTCCGGGCCTCGAACCGTGCCTTCAAGTGCATCGACGAGCTCAAGCGCACCGCTCACGGACTCGGCTTTGAGGACCTTGAAGAACGCCTCGTCGACCGAGAGCCCGGTATCCTCGGGGGCGAGCACACGAGCCTGCGAGGTCCGCGACAGCGCGAGCTCCAGATCCCCGCGGCGCGCCACGAGCGTCGCCAACACCCGCAGGTTGAACACCGACGGCGTCTCCTCCAGCGACGCCTCGAGTTGTGCGACGGCAGCGTCTTCCATCCCAACGTCGTAGGGGTGACCCAATGCGACCGCGCCTCGAAGCCACGCAGCGTCCGCGCGCACCCAGGGGTCCGGGTCCGAGAGGGCGTCTTCGTAGGCTCGGCGCGCCTGATCGAAGTCGCCTTCGAGCGCTGCGAGCATCCCCTCACACAGCGGTCCCTCGGGTCGACCGACGAGTCGAGCCCGCGCCACGGCGGCGCGCGCCTCCTGGGCCTGTGCCGCGCCGCGAATGTGAAGATGCGTCACCACCAACGCGATGCGCCCAAGGGTGGCCGGATGATCCGCCGCGACCTCAAGGTTGGACTCCAAGACCGTCCGGGCCTCCTCCAGCTTGGCCACCGAGGACGCTGCCAACGGATCTTCCGCGGCCGCGAGCCCCTGCTCGATCCGCCGGGTCTCGGCAAACCGCTTGACCCCCAGCGCAACCGCGGTCAGCAGCACCACCACACCCAGCAGGAACAGCACGCGGTTGCGAACCTTGGCCCTCCGGGACGCCTTTATCGAGCGCTCGCGGAGCCGCCGCCGCCGCGACGCCTCATCCGCGTCGTGCTGCTGCTTGTTGTGGATCTCCTCCACCAAGCTCTGCCGAGTGAAGGTGTCCGACGCCGAAGGGGCCGACACGGACGGCATGGTAGGTCCTTGTGGACCTCAACTGAACCATAACTCTGCGTTTTCGTGCGCCGGCAGCGACGATTTCCGACTACCCGCCGCCCAGGAGGCGGGCCAGGTCACCGTGGTGTGCCAACGCGAGCCCGTCCATGGTCCACGCGACACCGCAGTGCAGCAGCACGCCTCCGTAGATCGACCGGGTGCGCAGGGCGAGCGTACCCAGCACGACGCCCGCGACCACGGATCCAAGCGTCTCGGGCAGCGCCTTTCCGAAGTGAATCATGGTGTACGGCACCATCGAGACGAAGATCGCGGCGGACCCGAGCGAACGGGCCAAGGAGAACAGCAAGAAGCCGCGGAAGAAGAACTCAAGCGCGGCGAACTGGAACCCGTAGGCGGCCTCCCAAAGGACCAGGCGGGACCACGTCGCGCCCGCGTGGGGATAGCGAGGGTAGCGGCCCAGAAACGCCGCCGAGTCCGCCGCGAAGATCACCAGCGGCAGCACCACCATGAGCAAGACGGCGTAGCCCACCCAGACCCGCCGGCTCCGGTGCAGACGCAGGCCGCAGTCCACGACGCGCTCGCCCAACAGACGCAGGCAAATGCAGGGCAGGAGCACGTAGTTGACGGCCTTGAACAGCGACCAGTACAGCCAAGGGCCCAGATACGGGTCGGGGAATCCCTCGAAACTGGACTGCAGGTGCTGCTGCGCGAACTTTGGGGAGCCGAGATAGATCGGCAGGATCAGGCACAGCGTCGCTGCCAACAGCACCCACATCACGCGGCGCTCCGGCAGCGGGCGGTCGAGCAGGTCGGCGTCGATCGCCTGCCATTGGTCGATCGTGAGCTTGCGGATCCAACGAGCCATCACCAGGGACGCCCGGCGGGTTTACCATCGCCCTCGATGATGCGTACGGCACCTTGCGCGCTCCTGCTGCTGTTCGCTGCCTGCGCCTCCAGCAGCGCCGCGGATCCCGACACCGACACCGACGCCTCCACCAGCACCGGGAGCGAAGAAAGCACCGCGGCGCTGGAGTCCTCCTCGAGCGGGGAGCCCCTGTTCTGCGACGCCGAGACGACCATCCCGGCTGGACCCGCGATCAACCCCGACGGCGTGATCGATGCGCTCGAGTGGGCCGGGGCGACGCTCGTCGCCATCCCCGTCCAGGGCATCGAGGTCAACGTCATCCTCGCCCACGACGGCGAGAACCTCAACGTCGGCTTCCAGCCGCTGGCCGAGGGTGGACTCATCATCTTCCCCGAGCTCTACATCGACCCGATGAACGACAAGTCGGTGATGTTTGGCGCCGACGACTGGTGGTTTCACACCGACGACCAGGAGTGCGGAGCGCAGGGCATGCTCGACGCTTGGCCCGGCTGCGTCGACGACAACCCCATGTGGGAGAGCACGCCGGGCTTCGTCGGTCCAGCCAACGTCGTCGAGTACTCGATCCCGTTCGCGCTGCTGGGCGTCGACCTCTCGACCACCTGCGAGATCGGCCTCGCGCTGCGGGTCACCAACACCCAGACCGTCGCCGAGATCTGGCCCGCCGCTTCGGACCGCAACGAGCCCGTCACGTGGGCCACCGTCGCGCTCGACCTCGATTTCTAGGTGTCCTGAGTCCGTAGTTCGTCGCGTCCGGTCAGCCGGGCTCGGGCGCGTAGCCCTCGAGGTAGCGCCGAAGCATCAGCTTGGTCTCGCCCAGCAGCTCGAGCCCGACCGCCTTCGGCTCGTTGGCAATGATGATCATGCTCAGCGCGAACGTCTGAACCAGGGTCTGCGCGATGCGATGGCTGCGGGCAGGCGGAAGACTAGGGACCCAGTTGCACAGCAGCACGGCAACGATCGCAATGAAGCCCTGCCTCTGTACGGCGTCTTCGGTCTCGAACTCTCGGTACAGCTCGAAGTTGCGGACCATCGCGCGCATCATCACGCTGCGGTGGTGGAGCTCGAAGTAGAGGTCGCAGACCTGCTCGAGGAGCTCGGGCCAGGGCCGGTCGGTGCCGGGCAGCATCATCGAGGCGAAGGTCAACCCGCTCTCCTCGATCGCCCGGCGTGCGACCTCGCGGAACACGGCCTTCTTGTTGGGGAAGAACTGATAGACCGACCCGATCGAGGTGCTCGCGGTCGCGGCGATGCCCTCCATCGTGGTGGCGTCGAAGCCGAACTCCGCGAACGACTCGGCCGCGGCCTCGACGATGGCGTCATGGCGGCGCCGACTACGCTCCTGCTGCGGTCGTTTTCGCGGGGTGGCCTTTTTCCCCCGTTTTTTCGTGGTCTTACTCGTCACCGCTTGACGAATCTGAGGCGCTCCTCACCTTTTGTCAAACATGAGGACTTCCTCATCTTTAGCGAACGCCGCACCCCTGCCCGGGCCGCGCGGACTCCCCTACTTCGGCTCGTATTTCGACGTCATGTCGGACCGCCTGGGCCTGTTCACGGACGGACGCGACCGGTTCGGCGACCTGGTGCGCTACCGCTTCGGCCCGTTCCGATTCGTCGTGCTCAACGACCCCGACGCGATTCACCACGCCTTCGTGCGGCACCACAGCCGCTACGTCAAAAGCCGATCGTACGACGGCTTGCGCTTGGTGATGGGCAACGGCCTGGTCACCTCCGAGGGCGACTTCTGGAAGCGGCAGCGCAAGCTGAGCCAGCCCGCGTTTCACCGCAAGCGGCTGGAACAACTCACCGCCACGATGGGCCGCCTGACCGAGGACCTCGCCGAGCAGTGGTCCTCGCAACACGGCACCAGCCTCGATCTTCACGACGCGATGATGCGGCTGACGCTGCGCATCGTGGGGCACACCTTGTTCTCGACCGACCTCTCCACCGAGGCCGGACGCCTGGGCCCTGCGATCACCACCGCGCTGCAGCGGGCCAACGCCGAAGCGGTCAGCGCCATACGGCTCCCGATGTGGGTGCCCACGCCCAGCAACGTCCGCTTCCGCGGGGCTCAACGGATCCTCGACAACGCCATCGGCAGCATCATCGCCGAGCGCCGCGCCAACCCCCACGACCGCGGCGACCTGCTCTCGATGCTGATGTCGGTCGAAGACGAGCTCACCCGCGAGCAGATGACCGACCAACAGCTTCGCGACGAGGTCCTCACCCTGTTCCTCGCGGGCCACGAGACGATCGCCACCCACATGAGCTGGACGTTCAAGCTCCTCACCGAAAACCCGCAGTGGGCCCGAGCCCTGCGCGAGGAGGCTGACGCCGTCCTGGGCGGCCAGTCCGCCACGATGCAAGACCTGCCCAAGCTCGAGGTCGCCGGCCGCGTCATCGAAGAGTCCATGCGCCTGTATCCGCCCGTCTGGATCTTCGAGCGCACCGCCGTGCAAGACGACGAAGTCCTCGGCCGCGCCATCGAGCGCGACACCATCGTCGCCGCCTGCCCTTGGACCCTGCATCGCCATCCCGCCCTGTGGACCGACGCGCTGCGCTTCGACCCCGACCGCTTTCTTCCCGAGCGCAGCGCGAACCGGCACCGCTACGCGTACATCCCCTTTGGCGCGGGGCCCCGGATCTGCATCGGCAACAACTTCGCGCTGATGGAGGCGAAGGTCATCCTCACCACGCTGATTCAGCGCTTCGCGGTCCAAGTGCATGACCCGGAGCGGGTGGGCATGGACCCGGGGATTACGCTTCGTCCCAAGGGCGGGATGCCAGCGACGATTCGTGTGATGTCGTAGCAGCCCGTAGGGCGGTGGTCGTTGGCTCAGACCGTGGACCTGTGTTGCGGCTTGGGTCGGTTGATCGTCTCAGCACGCTGATGACAAGGTCGTTGGTCGCCCTCCTCGACAGGACGCCAGCTCAGCAGCGCAGACCGAGGTCGTAGCTCACGCACATGTCCTGCAGAGGCATGTCGACCCTCACGAAGACTCGACCGGAGTCATCGTTATCGTCGGGGCTGCAGTCGATATCCTCCACGATCAGGTCGGGCTGTTCAGAGCAGCACCCCGGCAGTCCGTCGGGAGATGTTGCGGACTCTGAGTTCTCAGGGCACGTCACGACCGGGTTGTTCGCGACATCGCAGGAGATGAACTGACACACCCGCACCGGGATGTTCGTATCCATCTCGTACGCCATATCGACCTGCCCGAGCGCGTTGTCGTCGCACTGGTAGCTGAACCAGTCCTCGTCACCGCTCCCCCCCGGAATCCGGCCGTCCACGATCTCGAACGTGGGATCGAAGTCGTTGAATTCTCCGAGATCTTGCGCGTCCGCCTCGGCGTCATTCGGCTCGGAGCGCTCCTGCGGGCAGTTCTGCGGCGTCTCGCAAACGTCGTCCACACAGACCAGGTTGTCCTCGCAGGCATCCCCGTCGCACGCGCAATCCAGCGTACCGAGTTCGCATGCGGGTCCGGTGCTGGAGCTGCTCGCAGACGAGGTCGACGATGACGTGTCCGCCCTTCCAGTCGAGGAACTGGACTCCGCTTCGTCGGTCGTCGAACTCGAGCTCGACGCGGCGGTCGTGCCCAAGCTGGTCGCAGGCGCTGTGGTGCTGCCCTCGCTGCTGCTCGAACTCGAACCGGCGTCGGTACCGCCGGGGTCGTCGTCCCCTGCACAGCCCCAATTCAACCCCGACAGTGCGAGGACCGCCCACATCTGCAAGCTCTTCATGCTCGCAGCCTCGCACGAACGCGGCGCACACAACCAGCAACGCTGGGGCATTTGCGATACCGTAAGCACGGGACGCGGTGGGATTTTCGACAGCAAAACGGTGGGTTTGGGTCGGTAGCGCGCTGTTGGGCGCACTGGCAGGCGGTTGCACTTCCGACACGTCGTTCTTGTGCTCGGACGACTCGCAGTGCCAAGGGAACGGCCAACCCGGCACGTGCCAACCGCTGGGCTTTTGCAGTTTCCCAGATCCCGCGTGCGCGTCGAGCCAACGCTACGGTGAGCTCGCCCCCGAAGGCGTGGCCGGAAAATGCGTTCCGCCCGACCAAGCCGCAGCGTCTGACACCGAAGGATCCGACACCGACGCGCCGGGCACTGACACCGACGGATCGGCGGTCGAGTCCGAATGCGGCAACGCGATCGTCGAAGGCGAGGAGGCCTGCGACGGAAGCGACCTCGCTACGCAAACCTGCGCGACCCAAGGATTTGCTGGCGGCGCGCTGCAGTGTGCTGCCGACTGCACGTTCGATGCCTCTTTCTGCACGCAGTGCGGCGATGGAGCGATCGACCCTGGCGAAGAGTGCGACGGCTCCACCCTCGGCGACGCGACAAGCTGCGCCGACGTGGGTCTGGGCGAGGAGAACGAGGCGCTGCGCTGTAGCGATGCCTGCACCTACGACTACGGAGAATGCAGCGCGTGCGGCGACGGAGTCGTTACGGCGCCCGAGGCCTGTGACCCTGCCGCGGAGGTCAGCCAGACCTGCGGGGATGCCGGCTTCGACTCCGGAACGATCGCCTGCACCCCCGGCTGTGGCCTCGACACCTCCGGCTGTGCGCTGTGCGGCAACGGCATGCGCGACGGGGACGAGGCCTGCGACGGCGCAGACCTCGGCACCTCGACCTGCGACAGCGAAGACTTTCAAGGGGGCGCGCTTCAGTGCGCTGCCGACTGCACGTTCAACACCTCCGAGTGCTTCACGTGTGGAGACGGCAGCGTCTCGGGCACGGAAGACTGCGACACCGACAACTTCGGTGGCCAGTCCTGCACGACGCTGGGCTTCACCGAGGGCGAGCTCTCTTGCACGGGCACCTGCACGCTCGATGCGTCCGACTGCAGCGCGTGCGGCAACGGGGCAATCGATGGGTCCGAGGCTTGCGATGGCCTCAATCTGGGCGGCCAATCCTGCGACGGACTCGGCTTCTTCGACGGAACACTGGGCTGCTCGGGAACCTGCACGTTCGACACCTCGGGTTGCAACGGCACCGGATGTGGTGACGGCTCGGTCAACGGAGGCGAGGACTGCGACGGCTCCGCGTTGGGCGGCCAGTCCTGTGCCTCGCAAGGCTTTGACGGCGGCACCCTCTCCTGCAACGGCAACTGCACCTTCAACGCCGGAAGCTGCTTCGAGTGCGGCGATGGCAGCATCAACAGCGGGGAGAGCTGCGACGGTGCGGCGCTGGGCGGCCAGACCTGTAGCTCGCAGGGCTTTGACGGCGGCACTCTCTCCTGCAACGGCAGCTGCAACTTCAACACCAGCAACTGCTACGAGTGTGGTGACGCAACCGTCAACGCGGGCGAGGAGTGTGACGGCTCGAACTTCGGCGGCCAGAGCTGCGCCACGCAAGGCTTCGATGGAGGCTCGCTCTCTTGCAACGGCAGCTGCGACATCGTCACCTCGGGCTGCTACGCGTGCGGCGATGGCAGCGTCAACCCCGGTGAGTCCTGCGACGGCGCCAACCTGAACGGGCAGAGCTGCGCCACGCAAGGCTTCGACGGCGGCTCCCTCGCCTGCAACGGCAGCTGCAACTTCAACACCAGCGGCTGCTACGAGTGTGGCGATGGGAACATCAACCTGGGCGAGAGCTGCGACGGCTCCAACCTCGGTGGTGCGAGCTGCACCAGCCTTGGCTTTGACGGCGGCGTCTTGAGCTGCAGCGCTTCATGCCAGTACCGCACGATCGGTTGCCAGCAATGCGGCAACGGTATCGTCGAGATCGGCGAGGAGTGTGACGGGCCGATCCTCGGCTGTGAGTACTGCGACGAGTGCGTCATCGTGGACGAGCTGTGCTGCGGCGGCCCCGTTGCCTGCCAATGATCCCGGCTGCGAGGAAAGCAAGTCCGCTCAGGGGTTGAGCCCGATCAACCAGCGCTCGACCTGGGCGGCGAGCTGTGCGTCGCGCGGACTCTGGCGAAGGCGCGCCGCGAGGGCTTCGCCTTGGGCCCGGCCGGCAACCCGGTCACCGTGGGCGTGTTCGAGTCGCACCACCGAGAACATCGCGCTCGCGTAGCTGCGATTGAACGCGCCCTGCCCCAGCACCTTGAGCGCGGCGTGAGCCCGCTGTAGGTCGGCGGGATCGCCTTCGGCCTCCGGGAGCAAGGCCAGCGCGCGAAGCTGGAGGTCGGCCCACAGCGGGTGGTCCGTTCCGACAACTTCGGTGGCCTCGGCTGCGGCCTCCTCAAGCTGGGCTCGTCCCGCCTCGGGCTCGCCGTTGCGAGCACGAAACTCCGCCAGGGAGGCGGTCGTGCGCAGGACCATCCGCATATCTGGCTCGGGGCTCTCACGGGAGAGGCGCGCGGCATCTTCGTAGGCCGCACGCGCCGCTTCGGCGTCGCCCAACCCATCGAGCGAGGCCCCCACGAGCTGACGGGCGTCGGCCGTCACCGGATGCGCGTCCCCGAGCTCGGCTTGGGCATCGGCGTGAACGGACACCGCCAGCGCAAACGCGTCGTCGTAGCGCTCCAGATCCAGCAGCAGGCTCACCAGACGCGTCCGGCAATCCAGCACGTACGGGTGCACCTCCCCGATGCCGCGGGCCAGCATCTCGATGCCTCGTCGCATCTTCTCCTGCGCATCCGCGGGGCGTCCCAAGTCCGCGAGCGCGCCCCCCCAGCGAAACATCGCGTCGCCGAGGTCGGGGTGGTCGTCCCACAGCTCGCCATAGATTTGAGACGAGCGCTCGAACAGCGCCGCGGACTCGGCCAGGTCGTCGGTACTCAGGCCCCGGTTGAAGGCGAGCGCCGCGATGTTGTGGGAATGAGGGCCGTCCTCCACTTCGGAGAGCTCCATCGCGGTGGCAAAGGCTTGGCGCGCGTCGTCGCGTCGTTCGAGGTGGAGGTACACACCACCGAGCTTGCGCAGCGTCTCGATCCGCTCGCGAGGAGAGCCGGCCGGATCGTTTTGCATCCGCAGCGCCGACTTTTCGAACAGCTCGGCGGCTTGTTCCTGTTGGCCAGCGTTGAAGTAGACGTTGGCCAGGGTCATCCACAGGTGCGCCTGCGGGTCGGGCAGCCCCAAGCGCTGCGCGGCCGCCTCGCTGTGCCGCGCCCAGTCGAGCGCCTCAAGGGGACGGGAGCCCTCGATCCCGACTAGATGAGTGAGCCGCGCGGACGCAGACATCGCGAGCCGGTGATCGGAGAGTCCGACCGCGAGCTGATACGCCGAGACCAACGCCTCCTCGGCCGCGGCCTTGTCTCCCCGAACCATCTCCACATCGCCGCGCGACGAGGCGATGTGGGCCTGGAGTGGTTCGTAGTGAAGCTCGAGCGCTGTGCTCGCCAGCCCCTCCAACAGCACCGCCGCCTCGTCGTAGCGATCCGCGGTCCGCAAGACCTCCACCTTGGCGAGCTCCGCGTCCGCTTCCGCCACGGCCGCCACGATCCGCGACGGCAACACCTGCGCGGCACCGCCGCTGGCACACGGGCTCACCGACGCCCCGTGATAGACGGCGGTTTCGATCCGTCCGAGCTGTGCCCGCTCGGCTGAGGGCGCGGCCTCCAGGAGCCGGCTGAGCGAGAGGTAGCGGCGGCGAAGGCACGCAAGCTCCGAGTCGATCATGACCGGACCGTCATCGAAACGCTTGCTCTCACACGCCTGCGCGTACGCTTCGGCCAACCCCTGTAGCTGCGCGCCGACCGTCTCTTCGAAGGCGGGCCACTGCTCTGGGCGAGCGAACTCGTTGAACGCAGCGCGCGTCGCGAGCTGCCGAGACGCAGACCAGTCGGACGCCGTTCGCAGGCGCAACGCGTCGCATGGGTTCGACTCCCCGAGCGTCGGAAACATCGCCAGGAGAAGGGCCCCCGCGACCACCTTCCATCCGACCCATCCAGCGGCGAGTATCAGCGCCCGCACCGGTCCCTTTCGAGCGCTGGGGATCCGCAGCTCGCGGAGAAGTTCGAACATCGAAGGCCAGCGGTCCGCGGCCTTGGGCTCCAGCCCTCGGACCAGCGCTTCGACAACCCGCTTGGGCACGGATGTCTTTCCCGGGCGGACGAGTCTCTGCGCTTCGACAGCGCGCCGCATCCCGTTCGCCGTGTCGGCGGCAAAAGGCCGACCTCCAAACAGCGCCTGCCACAGCGCGACGCAGAAACTGAACTGGTCGGATTGGGGCGTGGCGCCGCGGCCCCGCAAGCACTCCGGAGCCATGTATGCCGGCGTTCCAGCGATAGCGTCAGGGCGCAGGTCACCCCCGGCCACCGCGCTGTGCGTCGCCAATCCAAAGTCCAGCACCCGGACTCGCCCATCGCTTGCCATGAGCGCGTTCGAGGGCTTGAAGTCACCGTGCACGATCCCCGCCGCGTGGGCAGCCTGGAGTCCTTCGCCCGCTTGCACGTACGCGCGCACGATCTCTGCCCAGGCAGGGTTCTCCTCGGCGACCCAGTGCCGAAGCGTTGCCCCCTCGACCAGCTCCATCGCGATGAACACCTGACCGTCGTCCGTGCCGACCTCGAACACCTCGACGACGTTCGGATGGGAGACGGACGCCAGCGCCCGTGCTTCCCGGAGCAACACGTCCGAATCCAGGAGGACAGCGGTACGAGCGCCCCCGCCTCCGAGCACCTTGATCGCGACGGGTCGGTTGAGCTGAGGATCGTGCCCCCGAAACACCTGACCCATGCCCCCGGACCCGATCCGCCCGGCAATGCGGTAGCGCCCGATTTTCGGGGGGAAACCCGAAAAGAGGCGCCTCGAGAGCGATGCTCCCACCCGCGCGAGGGCTCCGTCCACGGGCGGAGCGTAGCAGGCTGTAAACGACCCGGCCCAACGAGGTGTCCCGACGCACTTTGCGGGACGGAAACACGCGGGTAGGATGCGCCCCCGTGTTCGTCCGTCTCCTCCATGGCGCCCTCGCGCTGAGCCTCGCCTCCGAGCCAGCGGCCGCCCCCGATGCATCCCGGACCTCGGCGAACACGGCGGACGAACCGGCCACGCCCGAGGCCGAGACCCCTACGCCCGAAGCGCCAGCTGCCGACGCCCCAACCCCCGACGCGTCGGCTTCGGACGAGCCCGACGCAGCAACGCCCGCTGGACCGGCTGGGGACGAGGAGCCCGCTGGACCCGCTGGACCCGCTGGACCCGCTGGGGACGAAGAGCCCGCTGGGGACCCGGACGCAGACCCGGACGCTGTCCCCCCCGGCGACGCGGCGATGACGGATGAACCCGAGGCCCCACCCGAGGCGACCGCCCCCACCGCCCCGCCCACTGCGACCCAAGCACCTCGCGCGGCTCCGATCGGGCCTGCGCCTTCGGGGCGTGACAACGACATCGTTCGCCGAGCGCTCCTCGGTGGAGGCATCGCCTCACTCACGCTGACCGCGGGCCTCATCGCCACCACCGCCTGGGCCTGGACCGAACACAACCGGGCCAAGCGCGCGGTCCCAGACCTGATGGGCCAACCCAGGGTCGACGCCGAGGATCGCCAAGCTCAGATGCGCACGATCGGCGTCGTGACCACTGCCGCCGCGGCGCTGTATGGGACTACGGGCGTCGTCTTGCTCCTGCTGCGCGCTCGCGATCGCAAACAGACCCCCCGGACGGTGCTTGCACCGAACCCGGGCGGGCTGAGCCTCGTCGGCCGCTTCTAGCGAGCGGCGTTGTTCTCGATTACGGACTCAAGGTCACCTCGCGGGGTCACTCGGGATCTGCCGAGCGGGGCTCTACAACTTCGAACGTCCCCAACAGCCGATTCGAGGTCGCGCCCGTGTCGCGGGTGGCCCACACCTCGACGCTCCAAGTGCCGACCTCGTCGAGTTGGAGGCCGAAACGGGTCGCCAACTCCCCGGCCTCGATGCCGCGTAGTCGTGCGAACACCGTGTCCCCGCTGTCGCGGAATCGTAGCGCCGTGACGACGCATTCTTCAGCGCCGACCTGCTCGGGGAGGTCGATGACAAAGTCGCATGGCATACCGTTGACCGGCACCACAAGACCGCTGGGCGCCGTCACGAAGACGCGCAGTTCGCTGAGGGCTCCCCACTCGTCCTCGAACGAAAAGACGGCGGTCATCGTCGCCATGCCTGGCGGCAGAAGACTCTCGCTGAGCGCAAGCACTTCGCAGTCGGAGCAGTCCTCGGTTGCGACGCCCACCAGCCGCGGCGGGAGCTCATACGTCTCGCACCCGGCAAAGCCGACCAGCGCGAGAGCACCCACAAGGACACGAGTTTTGGCGCACTGCACCTACTTGCCCAGCCCGCGTGCGTAGGTCGAAACCGCGTCGATCTCCTCGGGCGTCAGCTTGCCTTTGAAGGCCTTCATCTTGGTGCCGGACTTCCCGTTTTCCACGATGTCCTTGACCTTCGACATCGACCACTTGCCCTGCCAACCCGGCTCTTTCCACGAGGGGATATCGTTCTTCTCCGCGAGCTTCGTGTCGGCCGCTCCGGTGGTGCCGTGACAGTTCTTGCACTTCTTCAAGTACAGCGCCTTGCCGTCCACGCCGCTGGCCGCGGGCTCAGGCTCGGCCTTCGGCTTGGGCTCGGCCTTCGGCTTGGGCTCGGCCTTCGGCTTGGGCTCGGCCTTCGGCTTGGCCGCGGCTTTCTCCTCGTCGTCCGGATCCTCATCGGCGTCGTCCTCAGCCGCGTCCTCGTCATCAGCCTCGTCCTCGTCCCCTTCCGCGTCCTTGTCCTCTTCGGAGTCGTCTGCGTCCGCGGCCTCGACGGGGGGCACCTGCTCAACCTCGGCTTCCGCAGGTTGTTCCTCGGGTTCTTCTTCGGCGATGGGCTCAGCTTTCGCCTCGGCTTTGTCGTCGGCCTTGGTTTCCTTGGCGTCGTTCTTTTCGGCGGACGCGGCGGGCTTCGAGCCGTCGTCACAAGCAGAGGCGAGCAGGCCGAGGGTCAAAGACAGCGGGAGAAGTCGGGAGAGGGTGTTGCGTGTGTTCACGAGCAGTACAAACTCCTGCGAACGGTTCTTACCAGAACCCGAACGCGCCGCACCGCTCGCGGTTTCCATCCGCGGACGGCCGGCAGCGTAACCTCCCGAAGATCAGCCGCTTTTTGGTCGCCATTTTTGCGCTGACCGCGGTTTGGCGCACCCGCGACCACCTGCTAATTTGCGCGCCAAGTTGGACCCGCGTGCCTGCAGGCCCCTCCCATGACCCCCCGAAGCCCCACGATGGATTCTCCCGCTGCGACCGCTGAAACAGCCGCTCCGGCAACCGCTGCGCTCGCGAAGGCACCCGAGGAGCTGGCGCTGCGCCCCGTTGAGGGCATGGCGCGGTGGCTGGGCCGCCTGCTCCACCCCATCGCGTTTCGCATGGTCAGCATGGTGGAGCAGCCGCTGGAGACCATGTCGGGCCCGCTGAGCCCGGTGAAAGGTTACTTCCGCCGCGATCGCCATCGCCACCCGTCCGTCGATGCGCAGACCTACCGACTCCGCGTCACCGGAGTGGCGAACCCCCGCGAGTTCACGCTCGCAGAGCTTGAGGCACTCCCTTCAGAGAACCGGGTCTTGGTGATGGAATGCGCCGGCAACGGCAACCACATGATGGGCTCGGCCGGCCTCGTGGGTCAGGCGAAGTGGTCGGGGCCCTCGCTGCAGACCGTCCTCGATGCGTGCGGCGGACCCGGCGAGTCCACACACTTCGCCTGTCACGGCCTCGACCCCATCCCGCTGATCCGCCGCGGATATCACTACGGCCTTTCGTTGGAGGAGTACACGCGCTCACGCACGCTCTTGGCGTTGCGCATGAACGGTGAGCCGCTTCCCCGGGCTCGCGGATTCCCGGTGCGGCTCGTCGTCCCCGGCGTCTACTCGATGTCCCACGTCAAATGGCTGGGCCATATCGAGGGCAAGACCCAGCCCCACAACGGCATCCACAACCGCTTCGTGTTCGTGAACAAGCGGAAGAACGACCAGGGAAAGTGGGTCAAGGAGCAGGCCCGCTGGATCGGCTTGAAGTCGATGGCCACGCGCTGCCTGCGAGAGGGCGAGGACTGGATCCTCACCGGCTGGGCTTGGGGCGGCGGCAAGGCGATCGCCGCAATGAAGGTGAGCGTCGACGGCGGAGAGAGCTGGCACGACGCCGAGCTGCAGCCGCCCACCGAGCACTTCGGAAAGCCCGAGGGCCTCAACGAAGACGACCTCGAGCACGCGTGGTCGGTGTGGACGTATCGATGGCGTGCGCCCAAGGCTGGACAGTACGTCGTGGCCTCCCGCGCCTTCGCCGAGGATGGGGAGGCGCAGCGGCTCGAGGAAGATCCCTCGGTTAAGGGACACTTCAACCAGACGCGCGTCAAGTGGCGTCACGTCGATGTCCCCGCCTGAGTTCCGCCCAGCCACGCGAAGCCAGGCCACGCCACGCCACGCCACGCCACGCCACGCCACGCCACGCCACACCAGGGATCCCCACCCCAAGCCGCCTCTGCCCCGGCAGGAGGCCGTTCGCTCCTGGGTCCACACGCGCGTTTACTTCGGAGCGCTGAGCCCCGACAGGGTGCGGCAGGAGATAATCCGAAGAAAAACGCGGGGCGATGCAAACTTTCGGGTTCTGGATCGTCGTTGACAACGGCGAGCGACGAGCCCTAGCGTCGTCGCCTACCGGAGCGCTCCTCAGATGTGGGAAATTCTCGTAATTCTTCTAAGCGACGGCCTCGATCCCGGACTCCTCGTTGCCATGACCGGCGTTTTGGTCGCTGGCCTCGCGGCGGTCCTTGGCATCTGGATGGAGCGTGACCAGGCCAAGCCACCCCGCTACGCCTACGCCCTCTCTGCGCTCATCCTTCTCGCCACGGTCGTCAGCGTCATGCAGTCGTACCTGGACTCGAAGGCCGGCGAGAAGATGGAGGAGGACATGGCTCGCATGCTCTTGCGCATGGACACCATCGCGGCCAACTCCGACGATCCCGCGCTCAAGGCGCTGATCGACACGGAACTCTCGGCCCAGAGCCGCTCCAACCCCGACGTCGTCAAGAAGCTCGCGCAACGCGTGGCGGACGAAGGCGGCGACCCCACCGAGATGCTCGGCCGGCACATGGACGCCAGCGAAGTTGAGAGCGTCAGCCGCAAAGGCCTGATGAAGGTCAAGAAGCCCAAGAAGACCGCCGCGACGACAGGCGGCGGCAAGAAGAAGAAGGGCAAAGGCAAAGGCAAGGGCAAGGGCAAGGGCAAGGGCAAGAAGAAGGGCAAGAAGAAGGGCCAAGCCGGCGAGGGCAAAGGCAAAGGCAAGGGCAAAGGCAAAGGCAAGGGCAAGGGCAAGGGCAAGGGCAAGCAGCTCGGGCCTGACGGTCAGCCTCTCGAACCCGGTGCTGTTGCCGGTGGCGAGCCCCCCGAAGGCGGCGGCAAAGGCAAAGGCGGCGGCAAAGGTAAAGGCGGCGGCAAAGGCAAAGGCGGCGGCAAAGGTAAGGGCGGCGGCAAAGGCAAAGGCGGCGGCAAAGGTAAGGGCGGCGGCAAAGGCAAAGGCGGCGGCAAGGGCAAGGGCGGCGACAAGCCCTCTCCCTGAACCCCACCCCACCCCACGACCACGACCACGACCACGACCACGACCACGACCACCCAGGAGGGAGGGACCCCGGCTGCGGCCGCGGGTCCCTTTTTCGTGTGCGAGTCCTGAGCCGTCGGCCTAGAGCGGCGATCAGTTTGATTCCGGGTGCTGATGCACGCCTGGGGCCGCACCTGACGGTGTCGCGCGGCGCTCGTCGGGTGTACTGCAAGTTTTGGCGACACCGCCAGGAGCGAAAAATGCTTCCCGATCCGCCGCGCCGACTTTCTCAACAGGCTGCTAGAAGAACAGCCGACCCACGAGGGGGAGCACGCCGCGGACGCGGGCGCGAGTGTCCGAGTCCGACACCGCATCACCGGACGCCAGCGCCCACGACGTTGGGGCGCCGGGTTCGGGGATGCAGCGGATCAGCCCAAAGCTATCCAGCGCGCGCACGCGAACGGCGAGCGTTTCGCTTTGGGCGTCCTTCGGGTCGTAGCGCAGGACGAGCCGCTGCGACCAGCGCTTGTGTCGCGTCTCTCGGAGATGGCGAATCCATAAGCGATGAACACCGCGGCCGGAGACGAAGCTGAAGTAGCTGAGCAGCATCAGCGGACCCCAGAACTGGATCTTCATCGCGATGAAGATGCCGCCGTGAACGAACACTCCGATGCCCAACGCGACCCGTCGTGTGAAACGAAACGGCAGCATGAACGCGAACGCCAGCTCCCACCACAGCGTCACGATGCTCAGTACGGCGAGCACCGGTGCGACGCTTGAGAGCACGGGTTCTGCGAACAGGTAGAACCGCGAGTAGGTTGGGTTTGCCAGCGCAAACCACAGGGCGGTGCCCTCGTGGTAGTCGCTGCCGTAGAACTTCGAGACCCCGGTCGCGAGGTAGACCAGCGCAACCTGGAACTGCAGCAGTCGGACCGGCCACGATTCCATCGACGCCGGCCGCTCTCGAAACGCGCGTCCGCCAGCTCGGATCCTGGCCCGGGTCGCATCGATCGACCAGGCCCGTCCGCAAGGCATCAACAACAAGTAAAACAGCCAGATGCGGGCGACCGAGTCCGCGCCGTAGAGCACGGCCGGGTTTCGCACGTGCGTCGACGCCAAGATGACGAACGCGGCTGCGCCCGCCCACCGCGTGAAGAACCCGGCCGTGAAGAGCAGCGCGCACGCCCCTCCGAGGAGCAGCAGTCCCGCGATCACGATCGGCTGATCGAGGGTGTGAAAGAGGGACCAGTGCCACGGGTCCATCAGCGCAGCGGCGGCGTCCGAGGGCAACCAACCGTCGTCACTGAGCGCGGCCTCAGCCACCGCGACGCGCTCCAGGAGCATCCACGTCACGATCACGCCGACCCCGATGCGCATCAGCGCCAGGGGACGGACGTCCCGCGGTCCGAAAAAGAAGCGCCTCCACCACGCGGCAATCATCGGGCTCCTGGCTGCACAGGCGTCGACCCAACCGGGCCCGCCCACAGGACCTCGGTCCTCCACTCGATCGTCTCCGGGTCTTCGCCGGGCTGATGAATCGGTCGCACCATGCACAAGAACTGAACGCCGACGTAGTCGACGCCACGTTCTCGAGCCGCGCGCGAGGCGTGGAACTTCGCGTACGACGCTCGCAGAAATGTCGCCCGCGACGAGTCGGCTCGCGACCACCCGCACGGCGGGTTTCCGATCATCTGCGTCTGGTCCGTGAGCCCGCCGCTCTCGCTCGCTCGAATCGGGGTGGCATCGACGATCGGCTGCCCCGCCAGGTCGAAGCCGAGGATCCCTCGGAGCTCGATCCGCCCGGTCTCGTGCGGCGCGTCCGGGCCGAAGAGGACCCACTGCTGAAAAAGGGCTGCAACCCGGATGTAGCCGGTAAGGGCCCCCCGAACTCGGCCCGACCGATCCACGGTGTTCGCCGCTTCTCGCATGCGCGTCCACCCATCGCCTCCCGCCGGCTCCTGGTCTTGCGGACGCAGCGGGACGATCCCAAAGTTCCACCACAGCAGCGCGCTGACATGAAAGGCGGCGAACGCAGTGATGGCGATCCGCCGCGCACGGCCGGGGACGGGCACTGCGAAAACATACACGCCGCCCCGACAGCCGAAAAGTCGCAGCTGTGGTGGACCCCCTGCCGCGCGTCGCAGACCTTCAGCCGCGCAACGGATAGACCAGGTTCTTGCAGCCGGCCGCGACGCACGCTTGGCGCACCCCATCGACGAGCGACGGCGTCACGACGAACTTGCGGTCCTTGTAGACCCGAAATGGATACCGCTCCCGCAGCGTGACGTAGCGGGCCCGCTCAACGTCGCGGATCCCCTCGGAGAGCAGCGGCGCCAACGGGTCGTTGCTCCTCTCTTCCCGCACGTCGAGCGCAGCAATGTCGGTCGCAAACGAAGCCAGCATCAAGGGGGAGCCATCGTGAGCATGGCAAGCGGCCGACCATGCCGCGTCCGTCGGATCGGGCTTGGACTCCAACACGGAGATCGTATCCCCGCCGTGCGGGAGCGAGAACCGCACGGGGCCTAGGATGCCACGCTGCACGCGCTCCACGTGCACCCCCTCGAGTTCGTGCAAGCGGATGAAGAGCGTCTCGGCGTCGTAAGAGGCGAAGCGGTAGACCATGCCGCGCAGCGCCTCTGTGCCCGAGGCGACCTCCCCGTGGGTGTCGAGGTCGACCAGCTTGTGCGACCAGACGCTCGCGGTCTGCGTCAGCTCGATGACGACGCGCAGATAGGCGCCGGAGCCATCGAGTTTGGTCAACTCGACGCGAAAGCTGGCCCGCGAGGAGTCGGGCTCGTGCCGCCGCAGCAGAACGCGGTGCTCATCGACGGGAGCAAGTGCGAGGGTCTGCAGGAGCTCGAAATAGCGACGCTTCGCAGCCATCCGCGCGAAAACCTCGGCTTCGTCTCGCCTGGCGTCGAGTACGGCTTGGTCCGCGTAGCCAAGCAGCGCCTGCGCCCCCACCCCACGGTCCGCCAGGGGTCGGGTGAAGCTGGCCATGTTGGGCAGGCCCGAGCGCGAATCCAGGTACAGGCCGTCGTACAGACCGTGGTGGGACACAGCCTGCAGCGCGAGCAGGGTACCGTCGAGTTGCCTTCGCTCGGGGAATGTCTTGTTGAGCCGCGCGGTCTGGACTGCACGGCTCAGCATCCCGAGGTAGGTCGATGCCACCGGCTCGAGCAGGTGCTGAGTGTGCAGCGCGACGAGAGCCACGAACGACTACGCGCCTTCGGTGGGAGCAGCGTCACCACGCTGAGCGCGGTTCTTGAGCGCCTTCGCGATAGCCTTCTCGATCCGCTCTTCCTCGATCTGCTTGGAGAACGCGATGTTGTCGTCCAGCACCTTGGTGGTGGTCTCATCGAAGGTGTCGAGATCGCCCAGCAGATCATCGAGATTCTGGCGAAAGAAGACCTGGGTTTCGCTGACGAACTGCGTCGTGGCGTTCATGGACTCGGTCATCACATCGAGGCTCTTCTTGAGCTCGAGCATGACGACCGACGCGTCCGCGGCGGTGCCGATCGCCTGAATCTGGGCGGAGGCCATGTCGAGCTTGATCGAAGCCGCGGTCGTGTACTGCCCAATGTCCTGCCCGAGGTTGCGAATCGTCTGGACCAGCTTGCGGGTGTTGTTTTTGAGGCTCGCGTAGCGGTCCTCGGCCGAGGAGTAGAGCTGCAGGTTGGCCGAGTGCATCGCCAGCTTGGCCCGCGCCTTGTCCTGCTTGCCCTCGAGTTCCCGCGCATCGACGCTTCCCGCTTCGATCGTTTGCATCTCCGCGTCGATCTGATCGATCAGCGCCTTGAGCTCAAGCACATGGTCGGCGGCGATCGACTCGTTCGTCGCCATCTCAAGGATCTTCTCGTTGATGCGATCGATCTCAGTGTAGAGGTCCTGCTCACTCTGCTTGAGGGTGTCGACGTACTCGGCCGCCTCTTTCACCCGCGTGGCGCTGATCTGGTACTGCTGCTTGAGCAGCTCCTCGATCGAGCGCTGAGAGATCGCGATGTTCTTGAGCCCGGGCAGGTGGCTGAGCATCTCTTTCATGCCCGCCCACAAGCCGCCCTTGGTCGCGGTGCCGTCGATGTAGTCGCCAAACTTGCGCAGCTTGCCGACCTCTTCCGCCAGCGACTTCTGGATCTCCACGTTGCGGTCCCGCAGCCCCTTGAGCTCCTCCACCTTCACGTTTTGGACCGACCGCTCTTCGTGGATGTTCTCCTCGAGCGATTTGACCGAGATGCCTTCGCCGCTATAGGCGACGTCCTTTTGCAGAATGTCGAGGTTGAGCTTCTCGCCGGCCATGGCCGCCACAACTTACACAGCGGCCGGGGTCGGTGTCGCCCGTTCGTCCACCCGAGACGCCCGCGCGAAAACGCGCCACATCCGCGACGACTCGACCCCGAGGGCGGTCGAACCCGCGGCTCGGGTTTTCTGGGTGATCTTCGATGCTTGACGGACTCAACGAGCCGCGTGCTCGAGCAGCAAGGCGTAGAACTGCACCGCCCGGCGCAAGTCTTCGATGGAGATGCGCTCGTCGGTGCCGTGCATTCGGGCCCGGTCGGACGGGGAGAGCCGAACCGGGAGGAAACGAAACGCACCTTCTTCGGTGAGCGGCTGGTAGTAGCGGACGTCGGTCCCGCCGATGACCAGATACGGGGCCACGACAGCGTCGGGATAGACGGACTGCAACACCCGCCTCACCAGCGCGAACGCCTCGCCGTCGATGTCCGACTGGGGTGTCGCCTCGCGGCATTCCCCCGCGCACCGCACCTGAATCTCCGGGTCGTCCACGACCTCGCGCACATGCTCGATCACCCCCGGCACGGTGTCCCCGGGCAGCAGGCGAAAGTTGACGATCGCCCGCGCGCGCGAGGCCACCACGTTGTCGGCGACGCCGGCATCAAACCGCGTGACGGCGGTGGTGGTACGAACGCTGGCGTTGCTGGCCTGCTGGGTACCCAAGCCCCACGCGATGACCGGGTCGAAGAGCCAGCGATTGGCCAGCACCAGCCTCCACGTCCAGGGGGTGTGGGGCGTGATCGCGTCGATCATCAGACCCGTGCTTCCCCGCGCTTGGGTCGGGAACTGATCGGCCTCCAAACGCGCGAGCGCCTCACCCAGACGGCCGATCGTGCTTTGAGCGGGCGGCATGTTGGAGTGCCCGCCCTCCCCCTGCAGCGTCAGCTCGACGCTGGCGTACCCCTTCTCGGACACGCCCACCAGCGCCACGGGCTCCTCGATGCCCGGCAGCATGTCGGTGATCACCGCGGCACCTTCGTCGAAAGCAAACCAAGGCCGAACCCCGCGGCGTTCGAGTTCCGCGGCCAGCGTTGCGGCGCCCGCTTTGCCGCCGGTCTCCTCGTCGTGCCCCAACGCGATCAGCACGGTCCGCCTCGGGGCGTACCCACGCGCCACCAGCAGCTCGACGGCTTCGAGCATGCCGACGGTTCCCAGCTTGTCGTCGATGGTGCCCCGTCCCCAGACGTATCCGTCCGCCACCGCGCCGGAGAAGGGAGGATGGGTCCAGTCGGCCTCGGTGCCGGGCTCGACCGGCACCACGTCGGTGTGGGCGGCGAGCAGCACCGGCGCGGCATCTGGCTCGGTGCCGGTCCACGTATACAGCAGGCTGTCTTCGATGAGCTCGAGCGTCATCGCGCCGTGGGCCCCGGGGTACAGGTCGGCGAGCGTTCGACGCAGACGCTCGAACGAAGCCCGGTCCGCACCCGCCTGAGGTTCTCCGGTCGTCGCAAACACGGTGATCGTTCGGTGCTGCACCACTGCGCTCATGCGCTGCGCGACAGCATCTGCGTCGACCTCGGGCAGCGGCCAAGGCTCGCCTTCGATCGCCGGCGCGGACACGGTCGATGCCCGAACCGCCAACACCACGAGGAGTCCAGCGAAGGCGATGCCCGTCCACCGGAGCCCGCGCCGCCAGCGAGATGCCGCAGGCTTGTCGCGCTCGCTCAGGGAACCGCTCCCGGACCGGCTTGGGTCAGGTCGAGGGACTCGATCACCTCGCCGCTGAGTCCGATCACCTCAAGGTGCGGAGGCTTTCCGTCTTCGAACGTCCACAAGGTGACGTGCTGCTGGGCGCTGAAGGTCTGAACCCGGTCGGCATACTCCGCCGGCGGCAGCTTCGCGTAGTAGGGCGCCCCGCTGCCGCCGCTGATCACCGAGTAGACCGAGCCCTTGGCGCCGGACACGGTCTCGGGCCCGATCAGCGCTCGCGAGTAGTTGTGCTCGTCTCCCGCCACGTACGCCAACACCTCGTGCTCGGCCAAGATGCGCCAGAACCTCTCGCGCATGGTGTTGACCGCTTCGATCTCGCCGAGCCACCACATCGCGTCCTTGACGTGCCCGCCGACGGGAAACGACGGCTCGTGCCCCATCACGACGATCTGCTTGGCCCCCGCTTCGCGCGCGGCCTTCAGGTCGTCCTCCAGCCACTGCATCTGCTTGTCCATCACGAAGCCTTCGCGATTCCCCTTGCCTTCGTGGCGAGGATGACCGGGATGGCTGGTGCGCCAGTAGTTGGTGTTGAGCATCACCAAGTGCACATCCCCCAGGTCCCAGGAGTAGACGGTCTCGTCGTAGCTGGGCGCGCCTTCAGCCTCGGGTGCGGGTGCTCCGCCCGGGTTGACCATCAGTGACGCAAAGCGAGCTTCGGCCGAGTCAGCGCCAGGCTTGCTCAGCGACACGCCATCGGCCCGCATATCCACGAGAGCCTCGTGGTTGCCCATGCCCGTGTAGATCGGGAGGCTGCCGGCGACGGGCTCGGCCACCCGCAGCCACGTCCGCATCTCGTGCACGTAGTCATCGACGTGCGTCGAGTAGCCGTCGATGAGATCGCCGGGAAAGAAGATGGCCTCCACGCCGCTGCGCTGCGCGATCGAGAGCAGGCCGGTGAGGACAGCCGCGTTGACGCCCGCGTAGGCCTCTCGTCCCGGCCCCACGCCACTGCGAGAGTCGGAGAGGATCGCGATACGGACCGGACCTGCTGCGCTACGAGTCCGAACCGTTCGTGGCGGTGCCACCGACGTCTCCACGCCATCACAGACCGCCACCTGATACGTGTACGCCTTCCCTGCTTCGAGCCCATCGACCGCGATCTCATGGCGGAGGCTCGGCGTCTTGGAGACGTTGGGCGTGCGGTCGGCGACGGCGATCGCAGCGGTCGTCACGACGTCGGTCTCGAAGCTCACGATGAACCGGCTCTGAGAGACCTGATGCACAAACGGGCCCAGCACGACCGTGGGAAGCTGAACGACCTCGAAGCTCTCCGGTTTGGCTTCGAGTCGAAATGCCGAGCGCCCCTCCGCGAGAACCGTCGTCCCGGCTTCAGGCTGGAACTGCTCAAGCTGCCAAGAGAGCTCCCCGTACCCCCGATCTCGAGATCCGTTGACGTCATACTTCGGCTCGAACAGGCCGGAGATGTCGCCCGAGATCGCGTGGACCCTGCCATCGCGGCGACGGGTCTCCAGCTCGTGGTTGCGGTAGCGCGGCGGCGAGAACGGATCTTCTTCGACCCGTAGCCCCACATATCCCGAGCCTGCTGGTGACGGCGTGCGCGTCTCCCAGTTGAGCGTCATCGTGCCTTCGGGGGACAGGGTCACCCAGGGAAGAACGGTAAAGTACATCGAAGCCCAGTCGACCGGGTTGGGTTCGCCCTTGGGCTTGAGCTCCCGCAGCGCTCGCCAGTCCGCGATTCGCTCAACGCCCTTGGATGGCATCGCTTGACGCCGTCCCGCCTTGCGCGGTTTGGGCTGGAGTTCGGCCGCCCCCGCCGCTGCGAGAGCGGCAGCGCGCAGTGCGAGTCCATCGGGCGCGAGCGGCTCGGGCAACGCAGGAGCATCCACCTCGAGCACACGCTCTTCCTGCACCGGCTCGTCGATGCAAGTCGCGGAGACCTCGTCGGGCGGGGACGATGCAGGCGCGGGTATGCACGCGACGAAACCAAGGGCCAGCGGCAGAATGCGCATCGAGACTCGCATGCGGCAAAGCTACCCGTTCGCGAGCCGTTCGCGAGGCTCACCGACGCCTGAAGTCCTGTGGCGCGGAGGCGCGGTGCTTGACCCCTCTTGGCGCCTGTGCAAGATCTCGTGGCCGGTCAGGAGACCCCGCGATGAAAACGATCAGAACCAGCTTGCTCATCCTGGCCATGGGCCTCCCGCTCGGTGGTTGTCACCCCAACATGGCTCCGGTCTATGCCCCGCAGAGTGCCGTGATGGGGCCCTCGGGCAAGCCCGCCACGACCCAGGAGGTGGAGGCTGCGATCGTCCGCGCTTGCGCCATCAAGACGTGGACGATCAGCGCGAACGAAGGAGGAACCATCATCGCCAGCGTCCGAGAAGGTGGGCATTCGGCGACCGTGCAGATCCGCTACAACTCCGGTGGCTGGGTGATCGAACACCAGGAGAGCAGCGTAGGGCTGAAGTTTGACGGAGAGGTGATCCACCGTCGCTACAACCACTGGATCAACTTGCTGGATGAGACGATCAAGCGGGAGCTCGTCCTGCCCACCCAGGCGACGGCGGCTCCGGCCGCGGATGCCACCCCGGTCGCGGCCACCACCCCGGTCGCGGATGCCCCTCCGGTCGCGGATGCCCCTCCCGTCGCGGATGCCCCTCCGGTCGCGGATGCCCCCGCGCCAAGCGGACCCGCGCCCGATCCGAGCTGGAACGAGGACTAGCAGCCTGTTGAGAAAGTCGACACGACGTCTCGCTCGCCCTTTTCGCTCCTGGCGGTGTCGCCAAAACTTGCAGTACACCCGGTACAGCGGCGTTTCGGCTCCTACCCAGGAGCGAAAAATGCTTCCCGAGCCGCCGCGCCGACTTTCTCAACAGGCTGCTAGCCGCTCAACCTCAGCCCTCGATCTCGACCCCAGCGTCGATTTCGAAGTCGAACTCCACGATGACCGGCGGTCCGTCGTAGCCCGGATACGGAGCCGAGGCCGTCGCCACGCGCAAGCACTCCATCAGGCCCGTATCCTTCGGCGCGTCGTCGGAGACCTTCCCGTTGATCCCCAGCGGACGATGGCCGGCCGGGTTGAGGAGCACTTCCATCGTCGCCGTGCCTCTAAGGGTGGTGTCCTCGCCCGCCTTGGCCTCGTCGACGCATCGATCCATCTGGGCACGCTGACGCTCAAACGCACCGAGCAGCACAAACTCATCGGGCCGCTCGCCACCCTCGGCGAGCAGCTCGGTGCTCGCGTTTGGATCAAACGTCGGGACCGCGGCGACGTTGGCCGACGCGGTCCCACCACTGAGGCCGACAACCGACGCAAAGAACGCGGCGAGGGCAGCCTGTGCCACCCGACCGAACCGGAGTCCCACCGCGCCCCCACGCGACCAACGGACCTCGGCTTTCGCCGCAAGCGGCGCCAACTGACCCGGCAGGGCGAGGCTGAGATCAACCTCCTCGCCCACCGGCAGTGACCCCTCACCGACGATCTTTGCGCCACCCACGCTCAGGTCTTCACTGGTGAACGACAGCCTGCACCCCCCGTGCAGCGCCTCGATCGCGACCTGAAGAGGGAATCTCTCGTGCTCTCTTCTCTCTGCGGCGGCCCGGCTCATGACGAAAAACACCATGCGCCTTTACTTCGATAAGTATATGTAATCTGAATTACATTAAGCAGAGAATTCGTTCAGCCTGCGGAAGAAAACGACGGGTGCACTCAGCCGCAGACTTCGCGGAACGCGGCCAGTGCGCCCTCGACCGCCGCATCCGGGGTCGCCATGCTCAGGCGCAGGTACCCCGGCACCCCGAACGCCGTCCCGGGGACGACGATGGTGCGCTTCGCCAGCAGCGCGTCGGTCAGCTTGATGTCGGCGTCCGGTTCTCCGCGCAACGAGGCGGGGAGCTGCGGAAACAAGAAGAAGCCGGCGCCGGGATCGGGGATCCCAAAGCCGAGCTCACGCAGCCCCGACGCCATCGTTCGGCAGCGACGCGCGTAAACCTCCACGTCCACCCGACCTTCGGGCGTCCCCAGAACCTTGGGCAACACGCGCTGCATCAGGGCAGGCGCATTGACGAAGCCCAACACTCGGTTGCAAAAACCAAGACCGCGAGCCACGGTCTCCACGCCCGCCATCTTGGGAGACAGCGCGATGTACCCGATGCGCTCGCCGGCCAAGCCCAGGTCCTTGGAGTGGCTGGTGAGCAGCGCGGTGTGCTCGTACAGCCGCATCATCGAGGGGACGTCCGACCCGTCGTAGGTCAGGTCTCGATAGGGGCTGTCCTCCAGCACGACGACCGGCCGCTCACGCGTTTCGTTGGCGGCGCGAAGCGCATCCGCCAGCCGGCGGAGGACAGCCTCGGAGTAGATCGCTCCGGTTGGGTTGTTGGGGGAGTTGATGAGGATGGCCCGCGTGCGGTCGGTGAGCGCCGCCATCATCGCGTCGACATCGGGCTCGAAGGTGTCGGTGGCGCGGATGGGTACCAACGAAGCACCCACGTTTGTGCAGTAGTGATCGTACTCCGTGAAGTACGGCGCGGGCACCATCACGGTGTCGCCGGGGTCCAAAATGGCCCGGAAGAAGACGTTGACGGCCCCGGCTGCGCCCACCGTCATCAACACGTGGCCCTCATTGAGCTCGAGGCCGTAGCGCGCGGACTCTCGAGCGGCGATGAAGGCCCGAACCTCTGGAAAGCCAGCATTGGTCATGTAGCGGTGCATTCCTGGCGGTTCGTCCTCGAGCACCTCCACCACCGCTTTTCGCCATGCGGTGGGAGGCTCGAGGCTGGGATTGCCCAAGGAGAGGTCGTGAACCGGTCCTGTGCCGTCTTTGCGAAGCTGACCGGCAAGCTCGAACATGCGACGAGTCCACGACTCCTTCGACCCAAGCAGGGTGTCACGAACACGAGAGGAGAGCTGAGCTGCGCCTGCGTCGACCACGGGCGGGAACATAGCAGCGAAAGCCCCGAATTTGGCTCGGCCGCGCTACAGTGCGGGCCGCCAGCCTCATGGACGCCGAGCGATCTCTCAGCAGCCACAACATCGCCTTCCTCGAAGCGATCTACGAGCAGTACGAGCAAGACCCGGACTCCGTCAGTGCCGACTGGCGCGCCCTCATCGAGTATGAGAATGGCCGCAGCGGTGCCGGAGTTCCGTCGACGGCCGCAGGCCACGTACGCTCCGATCGCGGTCGCGATGTTCCCAGCCACCTCCCAGCCGGAGCGGAAGCCGAGCAGGTCGCCCTGCAGAAGCAAGTCGATCGCCTGATCGAGAACTACCGCCTGATCGGACACCTGCGCGCCGACATCGATCCGTTGGACCGACCCCGGCCGGTCGTGCGAGAGGGCCTCGACCTCGACTACTTCGAGCTCGGCGAAGAACACCTGGACCGAGAGTTTTCCCCCGGTCGGCTGTTCGAGCAGCCGCTCGTTTCGCTGCGCGAGATCATCGCCAAGCTGAAGCGAACCTATTGCCGCCGCGTCGGCGTCGAGTACTGGGATCTCCACGACGTCAGCCTGCGAAGCTGGCTCCGCGAGCGCATGGAGGCCTCGGAGAACGAGGTCGTCCCTTCAAAGGATGAGCAGCTCGGGCTGTGGCGATCCCTGGCCCGCTGCGACGAGGTGGACAGCTTCCTGCACACCAAGTTCTTGGGCGCAAAGCGGTTCTCGATCGCGGGAGCTGAGAGCGTGCTGGCGCTGCTGCACACGCTGATCGAAGCCGGCGGCTCCGGAGGCATCGAAGAGGTTCTCATCGGGATGGCCCACCGCGGCCGCCTCTCGGTGATGATGAACATCCTCGGGCAGACGCCCTCGCAGATCTTCGAGAAGTTCGAGAGCGGCGACCCCTGGGCCAACCTCGGCTCCGGCGACGTCAAGTATCACCTGGGCTGCTACCGGGACTACGTCACGCGGGAGGGGCACAACATGTACCTGGCGCTGGCGTTCAACCCCAGCCACCTCGAGGCGATCACACCGGTCATCGCGGGCCGGGTTCGCGCAAGCCAAGACAAGCTGCCGCCCGGCGACGAGACCAAGGTGCTTGGCGTCACCCTGCACGGCGACGCTGCTGTCATGGGCCAGGGCGTCTACGCAGAAACACTCAACCTGTCCAGGCTGCAGGGCTACGGCAACCACGGCACGATCCGCGTGGTGATCAACAACCAGGTCGGCTTCACCACCGACCCGAGTGACTCGCGCTCCACGGTCTACCCCACCGCAGTCGCCGACATGCTCAACGCGCCGGTGTTCCACGTCAACGGCGACGACCCCGAAGCCGCGGCCTACGTGGCCAAGCTGGCGGTCGAGTACCGACAAACGTTCAAGAGCGACGTCATCATCGACCTGGTCTGCTTCCGAAAGTTCGGACACAACGAGGGCGACGAACCCACGTTCACGCAGCCGGACATGTACCGCCGCATCACGGACCGCAAGGGCGTTCGCGAGCTGTACGAGCAGCGCCTGCTTGAGCGCGGGACCGTCACCGAGCAAGACCTCGTCAACGAGCGAGAGGCGCTCAAGGCCGAGTTTGAGGCCGCTCTCGACAAGGTCCGCAGCAAGAACGACAACGGCGACAGCATCAAGCACGCCAAGTCGCCCATGCATGGTGTGTGGGAGCACTACGCCGGGGGCCCCGATGCCGACGTGCCTGTCGCGGACACCTCGGTCCCGGCCAAGCGCCTCGACGAGCTCGCGGCGCGAATCGTCGACGTTCCCAAGACCTTCAAGCTCCATCGCAAGCTCAAGCGTTTCGTCAGCGAGCTGGGCGAGATGGCGCGCGGTGAGGCTCCGCTGAGCTGGGCCGCAGCCGAGCATATGGCGTATGCCTCCTTGCTCACCGAAGGACACAGCGTCCGCATCTCGGGCCAAGACGCGATCCGCGGCACGTTCACCCACCGTCACGTCGGGTGGACCGACAACGACAGCGGCGAGCGCTACTTCGCGATGCAGAACCTGTCCGAGGGCCAAGGCCGCTTCGACTGCTACAACAGCCCGCTGTCGGAGTTCGCGGTGCTCGGGTTCGAGTTCGGCTACAGCCTAGCCTCGCCGGACACGCTCCTCATCTGGGAGGCACAGTTCGGCGACTTCGCCAACGGGGCCCAGGTCATCATCGACCAGTTCCTGAGCAGCTCCGAGGACAAGTGGAACCGGATCAGCGGCCTGGTGATGTTCCTGCCGCACGGGTACGAGGGCCAGGGCCCCGAGCACAGCAGCGCCCGCCTGGAGCGGTTTCTGCAGCTTTGCGCCGAGGACAACATGCAGGTGTGCAACCTGACCACGCCCGCGCAGATGTTCCACGCACTGCGGCGTCAGATCCTCCGCAAGTGGCGCAAGCCGCTGATCATCATGACGCCCAAGAGCCTGCTGCGAACCCGGCAGTCGTTCTCGCCCCGCGAGGCGCTGAGCGACGGGGGCTTCCAGCGCCTCATCGACGACGAGAGCATCGACGACAAAGGCGCCCAGAAGGTCCGCCGCCTGATGTTCTGCAGCGGCAAGGTCTACTACGACCTGCTCGCGCATCGCGAGGAGCTTGGGCGCGAAGACGTCGCGATCATTCGGTTGGAGCAGTTCTATCCGTTCCCCACCGAAGCCGCCAAGGCCGCCATCGCGCGGTACGCCAAGGCAACCGAGGTGCTCTGGGTTCAAGAAGAACCCAAGAACATGGGCGGCTGGGCCTTCGTCCGGCCCTTCTTTGAAGAGGTGGTCGGCAAGCTCCCGCTGCGGTACGCCGGTCGTGCCGCCAGCGCCTCTCCCGCGACGGGCTCCTCGGAGTCCCACAAGCTCGAGCAACAGATCAACATGCAAGGGGCATTCGCCGACCTTGCCTGAGCTCGGTCACCCCGAGCTCCCTGCGACTCAACTCCCGCGAAGCAAAAGACAATGGCTATCGACATTCTGGTTCCACAAATGGGCGAGTCGGTCACCGAAGGTGTGATCGCCCAATGGCTGAAGAACGTTGGCGACACGGTTGCCGCCGACGAGCCCCTCGTTGAAATCGAGACGGACAAGATCACCGTGGAGGTGCCCGCCGCCTCCGCGGGCGTCCTGCTCAAGCAAGGGGCCGGCGAAGGCGACACGGTCAACGTCGGTGATGTGATCGGCTCGATCGACAGCGACGCCAGCGCGGCCGCGGATGCTCCGGCGCCCGCCGCCGATGCTCCGGCGCCGGCCGCCGCGCCTGCCTCCCAAGCCGCTCCGGCTGCATCCGCTCCATCCGCTGCATCCGCTCCATCCGCTCCATCCGCAGGCGGTGCTGCGATGCCTGCCGCGCGAGCCGAAGCGCAGCGCTCCGGCGTCGAGCTCAGCTCGGTGGAGGGTACAGGCCGCGGTGGTCGCGTGCTCAAAGAGGACGTCCAGAAGGCCGCGGCTGCTCCCGCACCGGCAACCCGCGCGGCGCCCCCGTCGGTCTCGACTCCCAGCGCCGAAGGTCGTGAGACCCGCAAGAAGATGACGTCGCTGCGCCGCCGCGTCGCCGAGCGCCTCGTGCACTCGCAGCAGACCGCCGCCATCCTCACCACCTTCAACGAGGTGGACATGTCGCCGGTGATGGCGCTGCGCTCGAAGTGGAAGCAGAGCTTCGTGGACAACCACGGCGTCAAGCTGGGCTTCATGTCCTTCTTCGTGAAGGCCGCGATCAAGGCGCTCAAGGAGTTCCCTGCCGTCAACGCCGAGCTCGACGGCGAAGAGGTGATCTACAAGCACTACTACGACATCGGCGTGGCGGTGGGCGGCGGCAAGGGCCTGGTGGTCCCGGTCATTCGCGACGCGGATCGCCTGTCCTTCGCAGACATCGAGAAGTCGATTGGTGACTACGGCAAGCGCGCCAAGGACAACAAGCTCACCCTCGACGAGCTCACCGGCGGCACGTTCACGATCTCCAACGGTGGGGTCTACGGCTCGATGCTGTCCACGCCGATCCTCAACCCGCCGCAGACCGGCATCCTGGGGCTGCACAACATCGTGGAGCGGGCGGTGGTGATCGACGGCAAGGTCGAGGTTCGCCCGATCATGTACCTGGCGCTCAGCTACGACCACCGACTGATCGATGGTCGCGAGGCGGTGCGTTTCCTGGTCACGATCAAAGAAGCCCTCGAAGAGCCCGAGCGCCTCTTCCTGGGCGTGTAAGAAAGGAAAACGAAGCATGTCTGACTCCAAGGAATTCGACCTGGTCGTCATCGGTGCTGGCCCCGGTGGCTACGTCGGGGCCATTCGTGCCGCGCAGCTCGGCATGAAGGTGGCGTGCATCGACAAGGAAGCCAAGCTCGGCGGCACGTGCCTCCGGGTGGGATGCATCCCGTCCAAGGCGCTGCTCGAGTCTTCCGAGCGCTACCACGAGGCAGCGCACGGCTCGCTCGATGAGCACGGCATCAAAGTGTCCAAGGTCGAACTCGACCTGGACACGATGCTGGCCCGCAAGGACAAGATCGTCGATCAGCTGACTTCGGGCGTGGCGGGCTTGTTCAAGAAGAACGGGGTCACGCCGTTTCACGGGCTGGGCAAGCTCGCTGGCAACGGAGCGGTCACCGTCGAGCTCGAGGGTGGCGGCACGCAGACGCTTCACGCCAAGAACATCCTGATCGCCACCGGCTCCGAGCCCACGACGATCCCCGGAGTGGAGCTGGACTACGACCGGGTCGGGAACTCGACCACCGCCCTGTCGTACTCAACCGTGCCCGAGCACCTCGTCGTCATCGGCGGCGGTGTCATCGGGCTGGAGCTGGGCTCGGTCTGGAGCCGTCTGGGCGCCAACGTCACGGTCCTCGAGTACATGCCAACGTTTTTGCCCACCGTAGACGCCGACGTTGGGCGGCAGGCGCTGCGCATCTTCAAGAAGCAGGGCATCGACTTCAAGATGGGCGTGAAGGTCACCGGGACCAAGATCGAGGGCGAGTCCGTCACCGTCACCTACGAGGAAGGCGGCGAGAGCAAGACCATCTCCGGGGACCGGGTTCTGGTTGCGACCGGTCGCCGGGCCAACACCGACGGGCTCGGCGCGAAAGAAGCCGGGGTCGAGATGGACAAGCGCGGCGTCATTCAAGTCGACGAGCACTTCCGCACCAACGTTGCGGGCGTGTGGGCCATCGGCGACGTCATCCCCGGCCCCATGCTCGCCCACAAGGCCGAGCACGAGGGCGTGGCAGCGGTCGAGACCATGGCCGGCCAACCGGGTCACGTGAACTATGACGCCATCCCCGGCATCATCTACACGCACCCCGAGATCGCGACGGTCGGGAAGACCGAGCAAGAGCTCAAGGACGCCGGCATCCCCTACAAGAAGGGCAAGTTCCCCTTCATGGCCAACGGACGCGCCAAAGCCATGGGAGAGACCGAAGGCCTGGTGAAGATCTTGGCCCACGCCGAGACCGACAGGATCCTTGGGTTCCACGTGATCGGTGCCCACGCGGGCGACCTTGCGGCCGAAGGTGCGATCGCGATCGAGTTCTCGGCCAGCGCCGAAGACCTCGCTCGCAGCGTGCATGCACACCCGACGTTGTCGGAGGTGGTGAAGGAAGCGGCCCTCGATGTGGCTGGTCGTGTTGTGAACATCTGAGGGCTGCGCCCGAAGGCACGACCAGGCCCCGACCGTTCGCGACGGCCGGGGCTTTTCTTTGCGTGTGGACCCCGGGAACTTCTTGCGCGTTGGTGACGGATGTCGATGACGCCACGCTGCTCAGCCCTTGGGGTGGACAGCTCCACTTCGCCGCACCGCCACGCAGTCGGATGAACCCGGGCGATGCGCTGCCGAGATTGCGGACGCGAACGGCTGGCACCGTGCGGCCGCGCGCCTTCGGTGATGGCTAGCCGCAGCTCAACACGTTGCCGCAGCCGGTGGGGTCGGCGTGGTTGCGCATCGTTTGGGTGAGATCGCAGCCGGCGGCGGCCAGCTTGGGATGCTTGGCTTGCGCCACGCAGTTGGCCATCGAGCGGTGGATCGAACACCACGCGACCTGGTGACCGAAGTCCGAGTTGCCCATCGGGCCCTGGTTGCCGTTGTCATAGCAGGCGTCGCCGAGCTCAAGGCGCTTGTCGGCGAGGTCGGAGGCGTTCTGGAACCGGCGCTTGATGTCGTTGCAGTTGTCGGCCAGAACCTGTGGGTCGTTGCCGAGGTTGCCGAAGTCGACGCTGCACTCGTGCGGGTTGTTGAACCCGAACTCCTTCATCTCGTCGTGCATGCTGCTGCACTGCGCCTCGTCCCCGCTTCGCGGAACCTCCAGCGGAACACCGCACTTTTTGGCGGAGGTTCCGGTCTCCACCTGAAACCGAGGCAGGGCGTCGGCGTCGTTGCCCACCAGCGCCGCGATCAGGCTGCTCGCTTGGTCTCGGATGCCGCCTTCGCAGAAGTAGACGGACCCGGTCAGCCCGGCCAGCGCGCCGATGAGCCCGCCGGCAACCGTGTCGACAAACGCGATATCGGCAGCACCGCACACGGTCGCGGCCGCAAAGCCTCCGCCCGCGGTGACGAATCCGGCGACCAGGCCGCCGCCCTCACAAGCCTTGGTCGCGACCTCTGCCGCCGCGGCCCCAGCACCCGCGCCCGTGACGGTCCACGTGACGATGCAGGCACCGTCGAGCGCGACGGGGTTGAGGGGCTGGGCCAAGTCGTAGGTCCCGCGGCTGTCCGCGCGTCCACATGCCCCCTCATCTTCGGCACCCGGGCAGTCGATGTAGTTGTCGCAGACCCACGAGGCGTCGATGCACTGACCATCGTCACATGTGAAGCCATCGCACGATCCTCCGCCACCATCCCCAGAGCCCGCGCAGTTGGCCTCGTCTTCGCCCGCGCTGCAGTCGACGATGTCGTCGCACTCCCAGCTGGCCTCGATGCACTCGCCGTCTCCGCAGGCAAATCCATCGCACGGCGCTCCGCTCGCCGTCGTCGGTCGGGCCGCAGTCGGCTTCGTCGCTGCCGTCGGTGCAGTCCGTCAACTCGTCACACTTCCAGCTCGCGTCGATGCATTCGCCGTCACCACAGGCAAAGCCGTCGCAGGCCCCGGGAGCGTCGGGCGCCATGCCAGAGTCTTCGGCTCCGCCCTCGGCACCGGCGTCCCCCTCCCCACCACCATCGCCAGGTTCCGGCAGCGGTGTGTCCGCGTTGTTGACGAGGTACTGCGCGATCGGCCCGTACTCCCCCTCCTCGATGAACGTGACCATCGCCTCTTCCTCCGGCTCACCGTTTTCACCCAACCCGGGCGTCCGCTGGTCGCGGCCGTCGGCACCGTCGCAAGCACTCAGCGCAGCCAGCGCGAGAGCAGCCAGCAGGGAGGTTCGTCCGAGGGTCGAGGTGCGCACACCCAGGTCGTGCGTGCGGGCCCGGCAAAGGTTCCCTGCACCGGGTTGGGGCGCGCAGCGGGCCAACGACGCGGCTCAAGAGCCCTCGCCTTGAGACTCGGTCGCCGTCCGCCGCAGCGTCGCGGGTTGCCCTCGTCGCATGCGCGACGAACGAACGCCGTCGTGCGCTCCGGCCCAGCACTGAGCGCTTGGGCTCAGCGTACGCGCCCGCACTTGAGCACAGTCTCGGAATCCTTTGGGAAACGAAAGGTCCCGCAGCTTGCACAACGCTGGGCATCATGACCATCTCGTCGACATCCATCTTCCGTACCGCAACCCTGAGCGCCGGTCTGTGCTTGTTCGTGGCATGCGGCCACGCGAATGCCGACACCACGGTGCCGTCCCCGTCGCCCGAGGAGTCCATGGCGTCGGCAGAGAACACGCCCGCGCCCCCTGCAAATGACGAGGCCCGAATCTACATCGACGAGAAGATCTTGGCTGCATGCGGTCTGTCGCTGCCGCAGGCGTACTTCGCGTTCGACTCCGCCAAGCTCGGTGCCGACGACGAGAAAGAGCTGCAGGCGGTCGCCGAGTGCTTCGCCGGGGGTAAGCTGGCCGAAGCTTCTATCGCGCTCGTGGGCCACTCCGACCCGCAGGGCAGCGAGAGCTACAACGAGGGTCTCTCGGAGGACCGCGCCGCGGCGGTGATGCAGTACCTGGAGCGCGCCGGCGTGGGCGTGGAGCGCATGGAAGTCATCCCCATGGGCGAAGACGTCGCATCCGCCGACCCGAGCGACTGGCCCGCAAACCGCCGAGTCGACATCCGGCTGGTCGGCGAAGGCTGAGCTACTCCTTGATCGTGACCGACACCATCTTCACGGGCGTCCGCGGCCGGTCATTGCCGTCCGTGGACGTCGTGCCGATCTGAGTGACCACGTCCATCCCGCTGACGACCTTGCCGAACACCGGATGCTTCGAGTTTCCGGGGGTGAAGAAGTCCAGAAACTCGTTGTGACTGGTGTTGATGAAGAACTGCGAGCTGCCGCTGCCCGGCTGCCCTGTGTTGGCCATGGACAGCGTGCCGACCTCGTTGGAGATCTTGTGCTCGGCGGGATGCTCGTCGGGAATGCATCCGTCCGGGCCATCTCCCGTGCCCGCGCGCCCGGACTTGGGATCCCGGCTGTGAGGACACCCGAACTGGATCATGAAGCCGTCGATGACGCGGTGAAAGTGCAGCCCGTCGTAGAAGCCGCTCTTCGCCAGCTTGACGAAGTTGCCCGCGGTGATCGGCATCTGCTCGGTGAACAGCTCCACTTCAAAAGAGCCGAGGGATGTTTCCATGGTGGCAACGGGGTTGCTCATGGCGATCGTGTATCAAGCCCGAGCGGCGGCGTCACCCGCCGCAGCTCCGCCCGCCCCATGTTCGCGCCAGAGCTGTGAGGCGGGCGCGGAGGCCCCCCCCGCCCGGCGCTACGGGACGCGAACGATCATCAGCCTTGCGTTGCGGAGTCGCTACCCGGGTCGAATCTAGTGCGCGCCCTTCTTGGGCCGCAGCGGCTTGCCCTCGTTCACGTGTTCGTTCCACGTCGCGGGGGCGAACCCGTTGTCGACCTCTTCCATCGTGATGCACCCCGGAACCGGGCACACGATCTCGCACAGGTTGCAGCCGACGCACTCGCTCTCGTCGATCACCGGCACCCGCTTCTTGCCGTCTTCGGCTGGGAACAGGCACTGGTGCGCCCCGTCCTGACAGGCGACTACGCAGTCGTAACAACCGATGCACTTGTCGGGGTCGATCTTCGCGATGGTCTCGAAGTTGAGGTCGAGGTTGCCCCAGTTGGAGAAGCTCGGGATGGCTTTCCCGGTCATCTGCTCGAGGGTCTCGAACCCATGCTCGTCCATGTAGTTCTCGAGGCCCTCGATCATGTCCTCGACGACCCGGTAGCCGCGAAGCATGACCTCGGTGCAAACCTGCACCGACGTGGCGCCGAGCAGGATGAACTCGACCGCGTCACGCCAGTTCGACACCCCACCGATGCCGCTGATCGGGATGTTGAAGCCGGGCTCGCGCGCCAGCGAAGCGCACATATGCAGCGCGATCGGTTTGACCGCCGCACCGCAGTAGCCGCCGTTGCTCGACAGCTCGCCCACCCGCGGGTTGATCACCTGACGATCGATGTCGACGCCGATGATGCTCTTGATCGTGTTGATCAGCGACACACCGCTGGCACCACCGGCTTGCGCCGCGAGGCCGTGCGGCACGATGTCCCCCACGTTGGGCGTCAGCTTCACCAGCACGGGGACCGTGGAGTACTCCATCGCCCACGACGTGATCTCCTGGTTGACCGCCGGCTCCTGCCCAACCGCCGAGCCCATGCCGCGCTCGCACATGCCGTGTGGACAACCGAAGTTGAGCTCCAGGCCATCGGCGCCCGCATCGATCGAGCGCTTGATGATGTCCTGCCACTCCTGCTTGGTCTCGACCATCAAGCTGACGATGATCGCGTGCTTGGGATGGCTCTTCTTCACCTCCGCGATCTCGCGAAAGTTCGTCTCGAGCGAGCGGTCGGTGATCAGCTCAATGTTGTTGAAGCCGATGTTCTTGGTCCCCTTATAGTGGAGACCCCCGAAGCGACTGGAGACGTTTTGAATGGGTTGCCCCAACGTCTTCCAGACCGCGCCGCCCCAACCGTGGTCGAAGGCGCGCTTGATCTGATCGCCCGAGTTCGCCGGTGGGGCGGACGCGAGCCAGAACGGGTTGGGAGAGATGATGCCAGCGGTGTTGGACTGCAAGTTCGCCATGTCGTCGAATCCCTTCAGGCTTGGCCCTTGAAGTAGGCGTCAATGGCGTGGGCAGCCTTCTTGCCCTCCGCGGCGGCATAGACCACCTCGGTGCCTCCGTTGGCAGCGTCGCCCGCTGCGAACACCCCCGGACGCCCCGTGGCCCCGCCGGCGTCGACTTGCACGCAGCCTTGTTCGACGACCACGCCCGGCAACGATGCCGCGAGCTCGCCAAGCTTGCCCTGGCCGATCGCCAGCAGGACCAGGTCCGCGGGGAGCACGTGCTCGCTGCCTTCGACGGGCTTTTTCTTCTCGTCGAGGCGAACGCACTTCACGCCCTGAACCTTGCCCGCGCCTTCGAACGCGACCGGCTGAGTGCCGAACGCAGCGCGCACCCCTTCGACCTTGCCAGCCTTCCACTCGTGGGCGTAGCCGCTCATGCCGGCCTCACGGCCTCGGTAGGCCAATGTCACCGACTCCACACCCAGCCCGCGAAGCTCGCGAACGGCGTCGAGGGCCGTGTTGCCGCCACCGACCACCACCGCATTCTTGACCGCACCAAGATCGACCTTGCCGACCTTGAACAGCTCGATGAAGTCGACCGCGCCGTAGACCCCCTGCAGGTCCTCGCCGGCGGCCTTCAGCGAGCTGTCGGGACCGAGCCCAAACGCCAACACGAGCGCGTCGTGTTTGGACTCCAGCTCCTGCAGCGTGGCGTCCTTGCCGACCTCAAACCCGGTCTTCACCTCGATGCCACCGATGGACAAGATCCAGTTGACCTCGTCGATCGATGCGTCGGCCTTCATCTTGTACGGCGCGATGCCGGTGGTGTTGAGCCCACCTATCACCTCGCGCTTCTCGTACAGCGTGACGCCATGGCCCAACCGGCGCAGCTCGTGCGCGGTGGCCAGCGCTGCCGGCCCAGCCCCGACGATGCCCACGTTCTTTCCCGAGTCTTCGCCAGCCTCAAAGTAGGTCCAGCCCTTCTCGTAGGCCACGTCGGTCGAGTAGCGCTGCAGCTTGCCGATCTGAATCGGCGGCTGGTCCATCTCGTTGAACACGCAGTCGCCGACACACAGCACCTCGACCGGGCACACCCGGGCGCAACTCATGCCCAGCACGTTCGACTCGAAGATGGTCTTGGCCGACCCCTTGACGTTGTCGGTCGCAATCTTGCGAATGAACGTGGGGATGTCGATCGACGTCGGGCACGCCTTGATGCACGGCGCGTCTTCGCAGTACAGGCAGCGGTTGGCTTCCACTGCGGCCTGCATCTGGTTGTAAGGCGGTTTGAACTCCTCGAAGACGGTCTCCGAGCGATCCGGCGTGATGTCGGCGGGTTTGTTCGTCATGCTCAGCCCTCGAAGACTTCGTCGGTGATGTCGAGGCCTCGATCGATGATCGCGAAGCCCTCGCGCAGCTGCTCTTCGTTGATGCAAAGCGGTGGGTTGCACATGAAGCTGCTCCACCGCACAAAGGTGAACATGCTGCTGTCGCGGAAGTGCTTGGCCAGCTTGCCCATCGCAGGGTGCGTGCCGTTGTAGGGCGCGAGCAGCTCGCCTTTGCTGTTCTTCTGCACGTCCATGATGCCAAACAGCCCAAGCTGCCGACCTTCTCGGGCGGAGGGGTGCTTGGCGACGAGCCGGTCCATCTCGGACCGCATCACTTTGCCCATGTTGACCGCGTTCTCGATGAGGTTCTCCTCGAGGAGCACCTCAATAGCGGCGATCGCCGTCGCCATCGCGAGGGCGTGCGCGTTGTAGGTCAGACCTCCCCAGAAGGTGTTGGTGCGGAAGTGCTTGGCGATGGGGTCGCTGACCGCCATCGCACCCAGCGGCATGTACGAGCTGGTCAATCCCTTCGCCATCGTGACGATGTCCGGGACGATATCGCCGTGCTCGAAGGAGAACATCTTGCCGGTGCGACCAAAGCCGGCCATGACCTCGTCGCACACCAGCAAGATGCCGTGTTTGGTCAGCAGCTCGCGTAGCCCTTTGAGATAACCCGCCGGCGGCGGCATGATGCCGTTGGTACCGGTGACCGGCTCGATGAACATCGCCGCGATGTTCTGGGCGCCCTCGTACATGATCACCTCTTCGAGGTACTTGAGGTTGTTGCGCGTCTGCTCCTCGTCGCTCTCGCCGAACGAGTAGTCGTACGGACGCGGGTCCATCACTCGCACCACGCCCGGCATCCCCGGCTCGCTCGCCCACCGCCGAGGGTCTCCGGTCAGCTGCATGCAGGCGTTGGTCGCCCCATGGTAGCTGCGGTATCGGCTGAGGATCTTGTGGCGCCCGGTGTACAGCCGCGCCGCCTTGATGGCGTTCTCGTTGGCTTCGGCGCCGCCCAGCGTGAAGAAGAACGTGTTGAGGTTGCCCGGCGTAATCTCAGCCAAGAGCTGCCCCAGCCGCGCGCGGACCTCGGTCGCGGTGCCCGGGTAGACGTAGGTGAGCTTGTCGACCTGCGCCTTGATCGCGTCGCGGATCTTGGGGTGGCCGTGCCCAACGTTCACGCACATCAGCTGGCTGTTGAAGTCGAGGATCTTCTCGCCCTCGGGTGTGTACATGTACACGCCCTCGGCGCGCTCGACCGGAATGGGCACAACCGCGTCGGTGGCTGCCCAGGAGTACATCGTGTGCTCTTTGCAGAGCCGAATCATCTCTTCGCTGTTCATGGCGTCGTCCTTCGCTTGCGAACCGGTACCGATCAGCTCATCCACGTCGCGTCTTTGGCGATGTCCCAGCGGGTTGTCACTTTGCGCGGCTTGGTCCAAAAGCGGAAGCCGTCAAAGCCGGTGAGGTCGCCGCTGCCCAGCTTGGAGTCGTTCCAGCCACCGAATGCGAAGGGCTCGCGCGGCACGGGCACGCCGATGTTGACGCCGCACATGCCGGCGCTGAAGCGCTCCATCGCGTAGCGAGCCACCGCGCCATTGGTGGTGAAGATAGCCGCGGCGTTCCCGTAGACGTTGTTGTTCTCGATCTCGATCGCCTCGTCGAGCGTCTTGGTGCGAATGATCGAGAGCACGGGCCCGAAGATCTCTTCGCAACCGGCGGGCATGTCGGGGGACACGTTGTCGAGGATGGTGGGTCCCACCCAGTTGCCCTCCTGCCCCGGGACGCTCTTGCCGCGTCCGTCCACCAGCACCGTGGCGCCGCGCTTCTCGGCCTCGTTGATGTAGTTGGTGATGCGCTCGACGCTGGCGGGGTTGATGATCGACCCCATGTCCTCGCCCAGCGTCATGCCGGCGGTGGTCTTGACGATGCTGTCGATGATCGGCTGCACGTCGCCCACGGCGATCATCACCGACGCCGCCATGCAGCGCTGTCCGGCGCAGCCGTACGCCGAAGCCACGACCGTGTCGGCGGTGAGCTTGACCTCGGCATCGGGCACGACCACCAGGTGGTTCTTGGCGCCGCCCAGACAGATGACCTTCTTGCCGGTCTGCGCCGCGCGGGCGTAGACGATGCGGGCCACCTTGGTGCTACCCACAAAGCCCAGGGCTTGCACGGCCTGGCTATCGCACAGCGCCTCGACCGTCTCTTTGCCACCGTTGACGATGTTGAGCACCCCGTCGGGAAGGCCGGCCTCTTTGAAGATCTCGGCCAGCCGCATCGAGCTGAACGGGACCTGTTCGGAGGGCTTGAGCACGAACGTGTTGCCGGTCACCAGCGCCTGCGGAAGCATCCACAGCGGCACCATCGACGGGAAGTTGAAGGGCACGATTCCGGCACAGACCCCGATCGGCTCGTGGGTGACCGAGCAGTTGATGCCCCGGCTGACGTCGAGCTGCTCGCCCTGCCCCAGGTTGGGCACCGAGCACCCGTACTCGACACACTCGATGCCCTTGAGCACGCTTCCCCGGGCCTGCGCGATGGTCTTGCCGTTCTCGTGGCTGAGCAACCAGCTCAGCTCATCGAGCTTGTCCATCATGATCTGGCGGACGCCATAGAGCACCCCCGCGCGCTCCTTGAGCGGTGTGGCTTTCCACGCCGGAAACGCTGCACTCGCGGCTGCAACGGCGCGCTCGATGTCCGAACCGTCGGACCAAGCGACCTTGCCCATCTCCTTTTCGTGCCGCGGATTCATCACCGCCTGCGTCTTGCCACTGGCCGCATCGGACCACTCGCCCCCGATCCAGTTCTTGCAGTCGACGTAAGGTTTGAACGCGTAGCTACGGGGGGAAAAGGTGGTGTCAGTCATCGGAAGTCTCCAGTTTGGAACAGGCTCACTGGGCGTCAGGCGGACGCCGCTGCAGAGGATGATGCTTCGGGGACAGGCTCGCCGCCCCAATGCGTAAGGCCCCGCTCTTCGTCGGTGCCGGGAACGATGTTGTCGAGAACAACCGCGATGACGGCTCCGACCGCCATGCCTGTGGATCCCAACGTGTTGGTGATATCGGCCAGGCCCTGCACGATCCAGTGCGCCCCCTCGGCCGAGATCGGGTTGGTAACGATATACGCGGGCATGCTCAGCCCCATAAAAAACGCGAACCCGATGATGAACAGGTTTCGCGGCGCGTTCATATCGACGTACTGCAAGTTGGACAGACCCACCGCGACGATCATGCCAAACAGGGTGCAGTACATCCCGCCGACGACGGGCTGGGGGATGGTGGTGAACAGCGCCCCGAACTTCGCCGTGGTGCCGAGCAGCAGCATGATGACGGCGCCGGCTTGTACGACCCGGCGCGACCCGACCCGCGTGAGGCCGATGGCGCCGATGTTCTCGGAGTAGCTCGTGGTGCCGTTGCCCGAGCCGATGATTCCAGCGATCAGCCCGCCCAGCCCCTCGGTGCCGATTCCACGACTGACCACTTTGGCGGTGGGAACCGGCGCCCCGCTAAGGCGGGCGCAAGCGTAGTAGTCGCCCACCGACTCCACGATCGACGCAGCGACGCCCGCCATCATGCCCACGATGGCCGCGGCGCTGAACACCGGCATGCCCCACTGAAACGGCAGCGGCACCCGAAACCAGTCGGCCTGCCCAACCTTGTCCCAGGACGTGTAGGCGGGATGCCCCGGCTCGAACACGCCGGCTTCGGTCAGCACGATGGCGGTCAGCCAGGCGCCGCCCATCCCCAGAAGAATCGGAAACAGCTCAAACACCCGGTGCTTCTTGCGGAGCACCTGCGAGAACAAGATGACCAGCAGGATCGTGAGCCCCCCGATGCCCCAGTGTTTGCCGGCCGTGGGGGCGCCAAACGGGTACAGCGCCAGGCCGATGAGCGCGATGGTGGGTGCGATCGTGACCGGGCCGACGAAGCGCAGCAGCTTGCCGATCAGGCCCGAGTAGCCGATGCCCATCTGCACCAAGCCGCCGATGATCACAGCGCCTTGAATGTGCTGCATTCGGACCTCGAACCCCGCGGTGTTGAGCGACGCCATGCCGCAGATCGCGATGGCCGGGGTGAGAAACGAAAACGTCCCGCCCTGCACGATCGGCAGTCGGTTGCCGATCGTCGTCTGCAGCAGCGTGGCGATGCCCGAGACGAAGAACATCGTCCCGATCAGCCACCCGATCTTTTGCGGGTCGTCCTCGATGCCCAGCGGGCCGGCCATCATCAACGGGATGGCGACCGTGGACCCGAACATCGTCAGGTAGTGCTGCAAGCCCAAGACGGCGGTCTCCCCCAGAGGGGGGATGTCCTCGACGCCGTAGATCAGGCCCGTGCCCGGCTTGTCGGGAGACTTCGACATGCTAGCTGCGGTCGACGGCGGTCGGTTCGGCGAGCGCGTTGCGCTTGGACTGGCCAGCCCAGTAGTCCGGAAAACACGGACGGTCGATGTGCTTGCCAGCGCCCTTAACCGTGCGCAGCTCGCCGTCGGTCCACACCACGTTGCCGCGGCTGAACGTGGTGGCTGCGCCTCCGGTGACCTCCATCCCCTCGTAGATGTTGAAGTCTACGTTTTGGTGCGAGGTCTCTTTGGAGATGGTCCGGGTCTGCTGCGGATCCCAGATCACGATGTCGGCGTCGGCACCCGGCGAGAGCGAGCCCTTGCGCGGATGGATGTTGAAGATCTTGGCCGTGTTGGTGCTGGTGACCGCGACAAACTCGCTGGGCGTCAGGCGACCGGTTCGCACGCCGTGGTGCCACAGCACACTCATGCGATCCTCGACGCCGCCGGTCCCGTTGGGGATCTTGCGGAAGTCGTCCTTGCCCGCGGCTTTTTGCGGCGTGCAAAAGCAGCAGTGGTCGGTGGCGGTGGTCTGAATCATGCCGCCTTGCAGGCCACGCCACAGCGCGTCCTGGTGCTCTTTGCTGCGAAACGGCGGACTCATCACATAGTGTGCCGCGTGCTCCCAGCTGGGGTTGCGGTAGTGCGACTCGTCGATGACCAAGTGCTGCGCGAGCACCTCCGCGAACACGCGCTGGCCTTCGAGACGCGCCCGCGTGACCGCCTCGAGCGCATCGATGCACGAGGTGTGCACCAGGTACAACGGCGTGCCCAACACCTCGGCGATGCGGATCGCGCGGTTGGCAGCTTCGCCCTCGACCTCGGGGGGACGGGAGAGGGGATGTCCTTCGGGGCCAGTGATGCCCTTGTCGAAAATCTCCTGCTGTAGGCGATAGACGAGCTCGCCGTTCTCGGCGTGCACCGTCGCAAGAGCGCCAAGGTCACGGGCGCGCGAGAAGCTGTTCACCAGCACCTCGTCGTCGCACATGATGGCGCCCTTGTAGGCCATAAAGTGCTTGAAGCTGTTGACGCCGTGCTCGGTGGCCAGCGTGCCCATGTCGTCGTGGACGCTCTGGTCCCACCAGGTGACCGCGACGTGAAACGAGTAGTCGGCCGCCGACTTCGCTGCCCACTCGCGCCACTGCTTGTAGGCCTCCATCAAGCGCTGCTGTGGCGCGGGAATGACGAAGTCCAGGATCATCGTGGTGCCGCCTGCTGCGGCCGCCGAGGTGCCCGTGAAGAAGTCCTCGGACGCCACGGTGCCCATAAACGGCAGCTCCATGTGCGTGTGCGGGTCGATGCCCCCGGGCATCACGTACGCGCCGGTCGCATCGATCACCTCCGCGCCGTCCGCTGCAAGATCGAGTCCCACCGCGACGATGGCTTCGCCGTCGATGAGCACGTCCGCTCGTGTTTCGCCCTCGGCCGTGACGACCGTTCCCCCCTGGATGATCTTGAGATTCGCCATGTGCCGTTCCTACTTTCCGTCGACCAGTTCGTCGTACGCGTCGGGACGACGGTCGCGATAGAACTGCCAGGTCTTGCGAACCTCGTCGATCAGCGACAGGTCGAGGTCGGCGACGACAAGCTCGTCGTTGTCCTCGGATCCCTCCGCGATGAACTCACCGCGCGGATTCACGAAGTAGCTGGTGCCGTAGAACTTGCCGATGTTCCACGGGGGCTCGGTACCGACGCGGTTGATCGCGCCGACGTAGTAGCCGTTCGCGACCGCATGGGCGGGCTGCTCGATCTTCCACAGGTACTGGCTCAGTCCCGCCACGGTGGCGCTGGGGTTGAACACGATCTCAGCCCCGTTGAGGCCCAGGCAACGCGCACCTTCGGGGAAGTGGCGGTCGTAGCAGATGTAGACACCGATCGTGGCGTAGCGGGTCTTGAACACCGGGTAGCCGCCGTCGCCAGGCTTGAAGAAGAACTTCTCCCAGAAACCAGAGGTCTGCGGGATGTGCTGCTTGCGATACTTGCCCAGGTACGTGCCATCCGCATCAATGACCGCGGCGCTGTTGTAGTAGACGCCGCGCATGGCCTCTTCGTACAGCGGCACGACGATGACCATCTCGTGCTTCTTGGCGTACTCCTGCATGATCGACGTGGTGGGCCCGGGGATGGGCTCGGCGGCGTCGTACCAGCGCTTGTCTTGGCCCGGGCAGAAGTAGGGTCCGTTGAAAATCTCCTGCAGGCAGAGGATCTGAACGCCCTTCTTCGCGGCTTCCTCGATGAAGGGGATGTGTTTTTCCAGCGCCGCCTTCTGGATGTCCGCCACGGGGACGGTTTCATCGTTGATGGGGTTGCTACACTGGATCAAACCGCAACGGACCGTATCGGACATCTCTTGAACCCTCGCCTTGCTATGCCAAGTCGCTCCGGAGCGCGGAGAACTCGGCGAAAGAGCGCAGGTATACCAGAGCGGGACATCCGCGGACAAGGCGACGGAACGTCGTTCACATCGGCATCGCGACCAACATCGCGCCCCCGAAACCGATGCTATCGTCCGCCCATCATGGCCCGCCGCGTTGTCTCCAAGGGCTCTGGCCGCCGTACGGTGGCCGCGAAGAGCACCGACGCACTCGTCGACCTGGACGACCGTCCGCTGTCGCTTCGACGCACGCGCGACGGCAAGCGCGTCGTCGTCTCGCTGCCCTATGAAGCATGGGTCATCAACCTCAGCTCGCTCGAGATCGAGAAGACGATCGAGCTCACCATGCCTGCGCCGACGACCTGCGAGGGCGAGGAGGATGGGGTGCTGTGGTTCGGCGGAAGTCACCTCCACCGCGGAAGTCTGTGGAACGCCGTGACCACGAAGGCCGGCACCAAGCTGGGCGGGGTCGTGGACCACGTGTGCATGGTGCGGCCTCGACTCCTTTGCGGTGTGGGCTCGGTTGGCGAAGTCCTGTGGGACACCCAGAAGCAGGTGGAGAGCCACCGTCGCAAGACGAGTGAGCGCGACGTTCATGCGCTCGCGGCCAGTGCCGATGGTCGGGCGATCTTCGCCGATGGCAGCCCGCAGGTCTGGGTGATCGACCCCGATCACCCCTCGGGCTACATGAAGCTCAAGTTCAAACACACAAGCGCCATCGAGCTGGAGCAGGAGGGCATCGTCGCGCTGAACGTGGCGACGAACGGCCGCGCGCTTCTGGGCGCACGTGATGGGGGCGTCGCATGGACCAGCAAGGCCCTGCGGGTGGTGGAGGAGCGCTTTCCCAAGGAGGCTCAGCGTCCTCCCCTCGCCCTGGATTCCGACGACGGGTGGGTCTACGTGCTTCGCGGCGGCGGCGTCCTTGACCGTTTCGCCATCCCCCGCAAGGATGAAGAGGACGGCGCTCGTCCGGCGGCGCAGACCGTCCGACTGCAGCGCTCCGCCACGTGCATGCTCACCGCACCAGAGGGGGTGCTCGTCTTGGCCGGGCCACAATCCGACGATCAGCTCGGACGACTCTGGACGGTGGACGCCGAAGCGCTCGCGTGGGAGCCCCTGGCCCTTCGCGAGCGTCTGCTCGCCGAGACCACGCACCTCCACGAGGACGGCGGCCCCAAGAAGCCCGACTTCACTCAAGTCCGTACCAAGCTCAAGGGAGACGCCATCTCGCAGGTCTCGGTCGACGCGGTCATCGGGGCCACGCCGGAGTTCTGGGTCACCCGCGACACCGGTGCGATCCTCGAGCGTCCAAGCGCCACCATGGACGCCGCGGATGTGCTTCCCGCCGACGCCCTGTTGCTTCCGGCGATGTTCCGGCTGCGCGAGGGCACCGCCCGCCCCGGGCTGGTGTTCTGGCCGGGCGCGCCCAAAGGACGCCGACGCAAGGAGACCCAGCTGCTGACTTGGGGCGATGAACCGCGGCAGTGGCTCTCGCTCGACACGCCTTCCATTCGAACCCAGGGATGGTCCCGGCGCGACGTCTTCCCGCTTCAGGTGGCGCTGCGGCATCCGCTCCCCGAGGTCGCTGGCCAACGCCCCCGCATCCCGGGGCGCTGGATCGACGCCGAGCTCTTCGATGCGCTCGCCGCCGAGTGCAAGAAGCAGCTGAAGGTCCTGTGGTAGCCGCGGGTGTGGGAGCCTCTGGCGGCCCCGCGACGTTACGCGAGCAGCAGCGCGGACGAGCAGGCGAAGGCCAAGCCGACGACCAGCGGTGAGTAGAGCGCGTCGTCGGCCCGAGCGAACCGCGTGCTGTGGTCCGCTTTGGAGAAGCCCACCTGCTTTCCGTCCCCGACCGCCCGTGCCACCAACACCGCGAGCGCAAGCCAAAGCAGCACCCGAACCGTGAGCGGAGCGACTGCGACAGTGGGCCATACGAGCAATGCGGCAAGCACTGCGCAGGCCGCGGAGACCGCAAAACACGCCCCCGGACCGGGCTTGAAGGCCGGTGAACCATCGGCACGCTGCGGCACAGCGGCGTCCATCCCCCAGCGACCGCCCATCCCCCAGTACGCATGAAGCCCTGCGAGCAGGACCGCCAAGACGGCACCGCAAAGCGACAGCCCTTGGACGACCGGCGTCGGCACTGCCCCCGTGCTGACCCACAGGCACGCGCCAGCCGCCAGAAACAGCGGCCACGCGAGGTGCCCCCGCAACGCCGCGAAGATCACGACCGCACTGAGCACACAGACCAAAGCCGCCGCGTACAGCAGCGGCACGCCCGTAACCGCGGCCGCGAGGCCAACCCACGCGATCGAGGTGAGGTGCCAGGCAAAGCGGAAGATGCGTTCCGCCGCAAACCGCGGCACTCCGATCTCCCACGGCTTGGCAAACAACGGGCGCAGGAGTGCGGCCTCCCCCAGAACGGAGTGCAGCACGGCGATGAGCGAGAGAATCGCGACGGCGACGTAGGTGAGCATGGTGTCCTCGACACGACCATACGGTGCCGTATGTTTCGCGCACTGGCGTCGTACCATACGCTGGCGTATTGTCCACCGTGGCCAGGCTCTCCGCCGACGATTGGATCGCGGCCGCCGCTGCTCGTTTTTCTGAGCACGGCGCAGATGGAGTGAGGATCGAGCCCCTGGCCGAGTCGCTCGGCGTGTCCAAAGGCAGCTTCTATTGGCACTTCAAAGACCGGGCGGCCCTGCTCGCCGCGGTCGTGGACGCCTGGGAGCAGCGCGGCACCCTCGAGATCATCAAAGGCGTCGAGGCCGAATCGGACGACCCCGCCGACCAACTATGGGCCCTGTTCGAGCGCACCTTCGGCACCCCAACCACCGTCGACGCGTTCGAGACCGCGGTGCGCTCGTGGGCCAGCCAGGATCCGCACACGCGCAAGCTCACCAAGCGCGTCGACCGAAAGCGCCTCGCCTTCGTGGCCGGCCTGCTTCACGCCGCGGGCATTCCAAAGGCCGAATCCAAGCGCCGGGCGGAGCTGCTCTACTGCACGCTCATCGGCGAGTTCCTGCAGCGAAGCTACGGCAAGCAACGGCTGGGGAGAGGGGCCTTGCGGTCGTTGCACCGACTTCTGCTGACACCGTGAATCGCGCTCAGCGGTCCAAGCATCCATCGGCATCCATCGTGACCGCCACGCCGAGCCAAGCGTTCGGCCTCCACGGGCTGCGCTCGACCATCTCCAGAAGACTCTAGTGTTGCGGCGAGATCAGCCGAGCCCGATGCCGAGGCCAGCTGCGAATCGCTCGATCCGCTCAGCCTCGGGGAGGTTCATGGAACGGAGGGCGTCGCGCGCCTCGACGAGGAGTTTCGTGGCTAAGACCCTGTCCTGTCCAGACTTGATGAGAACGGCCGCGATCTGCGCCTTGCTGCCTGCGATTGACCGAGTGTCCCCAAGGCGTTGGTAGACCGGGAGGACCTCTTCACGCTGAATGCGGAGTGCCTCCTTCATCTCCCCGCGCTGCGCGAGGATGTCCGCGACCTTCCCCATTACGACGGCCACGCTTCTGACGTCGCCGAGCCGGCGGTAGACCGGGAGTTGTTCTGCGAGCCGAATGCGAAGCGCCTCGTCCAGCTCCCCGCGCTGCGCCAGGAGATCCGCGAACTTCCCGATCGTGACCGCCACGCTTCTAACCTCACCGAGGCGTTGATAGACCGGGAGTTCTTCGTCCCGCCGAATACGGAGCGCCTCGTCAAACTCCCCGCGCTGCGCCAGAATGTCTGCAATCTTCCCCATCGCGACCGCGGTGGCGCGGACGTCTCCGAGGCGCTCATAGACCGGCAGCTCTTCTTCACGCCGAATCCGAAGCGCCTCGTCAAGTTGCCCTCGCACCGCGAGTATGCCGGCTACGTTCCCCAAGGTCATCGCGACACTTCGGAGGTCACCTAGGCGTTGGAAGACAGGAAGTACTTCTTCGCGCCAAATTCGAAGCGCCTCATCGAGTCCTCCTCGGTGCACCAGGATCTCCGCGACCCTCCCCATCGCGACGGCGAGACTTCGGACGTCACCGAGCCGCTGATAGACCGGCAGTTCTTCTTCGCGGCGGATGCGAAGCGCCTCGTCCAGCTCCCCGCGCTGCACCAGGATCTCCGCGACCTTCCCCTGCGTGATGGCGACACCTCGGAGGTCACCGAGGCGTTCGTAGACCGGCAGTTCTTCCTCGCGGCGAATGCGAAGCGCCTCGTCCAGCTCCCCGCGCTGCGCCAGGATCTCCGCGATCCTCCCCATCGTGATGGCGATGCTTCGAACGTCGCCGAGCCTTTCGTAGACCGGGAGTCCTTCCTCGCGCCAAATGCGTAGAGCCTCGTCCAGCTCCCCGCGCTGCTCCAAGATGTCCGCGACCTTTCCCCTCGTGACCGCTGTGGCCCGGACCTCCCCGAGGCGTTCATAGACCGGGAGCTCCTCTTCGCGCCAGATGCGTAGCGCCTCATCCAGCTCCCCTCGCTGTGCCAGGATGTCCGCGACCTTCCCCAGCGTGATGGCGACACTTCGGACCTCGCCGAGCCGTTCATAGACTGGGAGTTCTTCTTCGCGCCGAATCCGAAGGGCCTCGTCCAGCTCCCCGCGCTGCTCCAGGATGTCGCCGATCCTCCCCATCGTGATGGCGACGCTTCGGACGTCGCCTAGCTTTTCGTAGACCGGAAGTTCTTCCTCTCGCCGAATGCGAAGCGCCTCGTCTAGCTCCCCGCGCTGCGCCAGGATGTCCGCGACCTGCCCCATCGTGGCGGCGATGCTCCGAACGTCTCCGAGCCGCTGATAGACCGGGAGTTCTTCCTCTCGCCGAATGCGAAGCGCCTCGTCCAACTCTCCGCGCTGCGCCAGGATCTCCGCGACTTTGCCCATCGTGCTTGCAACGCCTCGGACATCGCCGAGGCGCTCGTAGACCGGGAGCTCTTCCTCTCGCCGAATGCGAAGCGCCTCGTCCAGCTCCCCTCGGCGCACCAAAATATCGCCGACCCTCCCCATCGCGCCGGCGACACTTCGGACGTCGCCCAGCCGTTCGTAGACCGGGAGTTCTTCTTCGCGCCGAATCCGAAGCGCCTCGTCCAACTCCCCCCGTTGCGCCAGGATGTCTGCGCGATATCCCCAGGTGCGCGCCCGAAACCAGCTGCCCTCCTCCCCGGGCTCAAGGGCGAGCGCGCGCACCAGCCGGGCGTCAGCCTCGTCGAGCTCCCCGCGAAGGGTGAGAAGTCGCGCCCTGGCGACCTCGATGGCTGCGTTGTCGGGGCCGTTTTCATCTTTTAGACCCTCCGCTTCGTCAAGCGCGGCCCCAGCGTCGCCGAGATTGCCTCGTCGCAAATAGCCGCCACTGCGGCGAAGTAGAAGGTTGCCGAGCGCCCGCTTGGCAGCCGAGCTCCCCCTCCCGGCATGCTTTCGTGCTTGCTCGAGCTCGATTTGCAGACTGTCCGGGTCTTCATCGCTGGCGAGGCCCCAGTCCATCGCGCGGGAGAGGGCCTCGGACGGCGCGATGGCCACGAGATCTGGAAGCCGGATCACAACGCTCCGGACGGACCACAGATCCAGCGCAGCCCGGGCGAACTCTCGTTCAAGCGAAGGCGAGAGGATCAGCACCAGTGACTGCCCGAAATCCTGGGTCACGACGTTCCGTCGCTCGTTGAGGCGTCGAAACAGTTCAAGCCAGGCCGGCTTGGTCTCCTCGTTCGCACGACTCGCATCGATGACGACAACGCGATCGATGGTCGTTTCCCCCTGCAGCAGGCCGTCGAAAACTCTCGCAACGAGGTCGTCAGCCGCGAACGGCTGCGCGGGCGAACCAGGGTCAAGCGGGGTTGGAGAGAGACGGAGTTGCTGGAGACCCGCAGTCGCGTCCAGCCTTCCATCCAGCCAGATCTGCAAAGCCGCGCTGGCCTTGGGGTACGCGAGGACGACGGCCAGGTGAAAGCCCTCTCCTAACTCGATCGCTCGCGCCAACCGCTGGGCGTCCTCACTCTGCCCGATGCAATCGATCTCGCGTTGCAGACGTCGACGGAGACTCTCGCGGCCCAGCTCCGCGGGCGTTTCGACCTCCACGGCCCGGCTAGCCCCGCTGCTTCTGCGCTTCGAGTGCTTTGATCGCCGCGGCTACGCCCGGGATCTCCCGCACACTCGGGTGCACGTCGAACCAGTCGCGGTCGTTGACGTAACGAAGCACGAGGTTGTGATGCAGCATCGTGTCCGCTGTATCCCTCTGCTCGTCGTCTGTGTGGGTGAGGTAGCGCTCGACCGCGACGTGGGCGAGCCATTCGAACGCGTCTGCATTGATGAGCTTCCGATTCGCGTCGCTCACCTCGTGAAGAATACGTCCGAAGTCGCGCTCGCCGAGCGGAAGGGTGGGGCTGAGCAACGCTTGTCGTAGCAGTCGCACCAACTCTCGAGGATAGCCCCCGGACCACTCGATTAACCGATCGATGCGGATGTCGGTCTCTTCGCCGAAGACCTCCGCAAGGTCCTTTTCGGGGACCCGTTGCAACAGCAGCTGCATCGCCGCGTTGAATCCTTCCTGGTGTCGGCCCCCGCCATCATCAGGGTGCTTGTGCAGCTTGATCATGGGGATGTACGCGACATCCGCGAAGCGCTGCCGTGAGATGAGTGCGGGCGGGATCGTGTACAGCGTGTGGACTGGGAGGCTCCGCAATGGGCTTTCCTCAGAAAACACTCGCTCAGCACTCTGCAGAACCTCCTCGTAGCTTGTGTTCGTCCCGCGGAGCTTTTCCAGCGAGTCGAAGATGATCACGATGCGGGCGCGTCCGAGTTCCTCGGCCCGGATCTGGAACCTGGTCAGTTCCTCGCCGACCTCGCGCAAGAACCGGTGAAAATGTGCTGCGATGGTTTGATTGAAGCGCTGCCGCAGGTTGGGGCGGCTCTTGAGTTCGGCGGTCAGCTTGGCGACCTTTGCGACACTGAACTCCACGCTCTTAAGCTCCACATCCGTCTGCGTGAGCCATGCCCACATGCGGTTCGCGTAGCTAGAAGCCATGCCCGCGTCCACGTCCTTACCTTCGGCCTCAAGCAGCGTGCGCTCGCACTGCTCGAGCATCACCAGCATGACCGTGGACTCGTCGAGAGGACTATTAATGTCGACCGTTTTCTCCGCATCGACCACGACGACGTGGGCGTTCGCCGCGGCGCGGTCACGCAGCCGTTCGGCCAGCCGCTGGAGTTCCGTAGACTTGCCCGAGCCTGGAAGCCCTGTGAAGAACTGGCAACTGGGGTCGTCCGAGAGTTCGACGACCCGCGCCAGCCGGGCGACCCACGACTTGCCCCGGACCTCGTCGAGGTCGATGTAGCGCGCGTCTCCGACAGGCAGGTGCTCCTCGGGCTTGCACTGGTTGTACAGGTACTTGAGACGCGCCGGCTCCATCTTCAACCGGCAGCCTAGCACGCACCGTCAATTGAGCGCGTGGTTGGCCTCATTCGAACAGTTCCGACTCGCCGCCCCCGGGCCATTCCTACCGGCGACGCTCAGATGAACGCAGACTCAGTACCTCAGCCCGCCGGTCCGTTGGTCGCAGGGAGGGCCGAGCAGTCCAACAGGATGCTACGCAAGAACGCGCTCTGCCTCGCCTCGCACGCCCGGGTGATGTCGCTCTCGGGTGCCAGCGTCGTGAAATCGTGGAATGCCCCCAGCACCTCGTCCAGAACCACCGAGACCCCTGCCTGATGGAGCCGCGCCGCATAGCTGCGCGACTCTGCCGCGAACAGATCGAGCGAACCCACGCCGACCCAGGCGGAAGGGAGACCGGTCAGGTACTCGCGCCGCGCCGCCGCTGCATACTCGGGAATGGAGGCTTGCCCCGGGGGGCCGCCGATGTACGCACCCCAGGCCGCGGCGTTGCTTCGGTTGTTCCAAACGACGTGTGCCGTGGGATCGATCGATGCATCGGCCGCGGTTCGATCGTCGAGCATGGGCCAGCACAACAGCTGCCCGTCCGGCTGCGGCAGGTCGCCGCCGCGCAGGCGTTGACACAACACCGCCGCGAGGCCGCCGCCCGCACTGGCCCCGCCGACCGCCATCCGCTCGAGACCGAGGGAAGCGAGCCACCGCCAGCCCGCGAGGCAGTCGTCGCTCGCAGCGGGAAATGGGTGCTCGGGCGCAAAGCGGTAGCGGACCGAGGCAACGACGACGCCGAGGTCGCGCGCCCAACTCGAGCAGCGCACGTCGTCCTGCCGCGGTGAACCCAGCAGCAGGCCGCCGCCGTGCATCCACAGCAGGCCGGCACGGGCCGAGCCTTCCGCCGGTCGGTAGACCCGAAGTTGCACGCCTTGGGCCTCGAGCGTCTCCACCACCACGCCGGGGACCTGCGAGTCCTGCTCCATCGACGCCACGATCTTCCGCATGACCGGCAGGCGGTCGAGCTTGTGATACGGCAGCTTGGGCGCGCGAGCCCAAGCCTCGCGCAACTGCGGATGGACCTCGTGCGGAGCCGCGGCCATCAGCTGTTGATCACAGCTTCGATCTCTTCGCGGCTCAGCGTGTGGTCGCCCCTCTTGGCAAACAAGAACACCTTGTCGACCAAACCTTCGGTCGCCTCGAACCCGTGGGTCTGCAGCCAGTGCACGACGTTGGACTTGCCGCTGTAGTGACCGACCTCGATCTCCTGCTGACGGCCGAACACCCGCGCGGGCACGGACGAGTAGACCCGGTCGGCGAGACCGAGCTCGCCCTTCTTCTCGGCCTTGATCACCGCCGCCGCGTGCACCCCGGTCGCGGTGCGAAACGCATCGCGCCCGCTGAGCGGGTATGCCGGATGAATCGGCACCTCCGTGTACTCGCTGACCTTGTTCACGTACTCGACCAGGCACGACAGGTCGTGCTCCTGCGGATCGAGCTGTCCGAGGAGGTAGAGGTTGAGCAGGAGCAGGTCCATCGACGTGTTGCCGACGCGCTCGCCGATGCCAAGGCCACAGCCGTGCACCCGGTCGACCCCGTGCTCGAGAGCAAAGAGCGCCAGCGGCAGCGCGTGGCCACGGTCGTTGTGGCCGTGCCAATCGAGCTGAACCGAGTCTTCCACGTCCATGGCACGCAACACCCCCTTGGTGAAGCCCAGCAGGTTAACAACACCGTCAGGGGTGGCGTGCCCGCAGGTGTCACACAGCACCAAGCGCGTTGCACCCGCGCCAATCGCCGCCCGGAACAAACGATCGAGCGTGCTCGGGTGGCTCCGGGTCGTGTCCTCGGTGACGAACGATGCCGGCAGGTTGTTGCGCACCGTGAACGCGATCGCGTCCGCCGACAACTTCTCAAGCCGGTCGACGTCCCAGTCCTCCGCATAGCCGCGGATCGGACTGGAGCCGATGAACGCCGTCACTTCGATCGGCAGTCCCACACGCTGCGAGATCTCGACGATGGGGGCGATGTCGGCCTCCATCGTTCGTGCCGCACAGTTCGGCAGGATGCTCAGCTTCTCCTCGACGATACACCGCGCGAGGCGCTCGACATCGTCTTGCGCTCGCTTGCCCGCCCCGGGCAGGCCCAGGTTCACCACGTGAATCCCGAGCCGGTCCATCAACCGCAGCAGCTCCATCTTCTGTTCGATGGACGGATCCCGGACCGAGGGGGACTGCAAGCCGTCACGAATCGTCTCATCGACGAAGATCGGCTTCTTGCGCAGCAGCGGACCCCGGCGGTCCTTTTCGTTCCAGTCGTAGATCAGCGCGGCGGTGTCGGTCATGGAGTCGGCCTCCTAGGCCTGCGCGACGATGATGTCGTCACGACGGAAGAAGTGCTGGATCTGCTCCAGAAGGCTGTAGAACAGCTCTTCGTCGATGTCGTCGTCATCGTCGACCTGGGTGAGGATCAGGTCACGCATCACGACGATGCCTTTGAGTTCAGCCTCGTCCTCATCGCTCTTGGGCGAACCAAGGAAGATGACGGTGCCGCGAGGATCGATGCCCGCTCCGACCTGCTCGGCCGTGGCGCGAGCCTGAACCGTGATGGGCGTGGCGGCGACCAGCTTGAGCACCGGGTCGGGGAGTCCCTCGAGCACCTCTTCGAGCCGCGAGCGAAGCTCTTGGGTTTCGGCGAAGTCCGGCTCCGGCGGCGCGTTGTCACCAAGCTCCGCCCACTCGTCGCTGTCGAGCGCGAGCACCATCGTCATCGCCTCCCGAGCACCCGCCAAGTCGCCGACCGCTTCCAGAGCGATTCCGAGCTGGTAGTGGATGTCCGCATCCTCTTCGTCGTGCTCCAGGGCTTTGCGAAGGGTGGCGATCGCGGCGTCGAACTGCTCGTCTGCGAGCTGCGCAGAGCCGAGCGCGCCCAGGTATGCGGGGTGGGTCTTGCGATCGCTGTCGATCTCTTCGAGCGTCTCGAGCGCTCCTTGAGGGTCGTCGACGCTGAGGCGGAGCTGCGCGAGGAGGAGTCGGGCGTCATCGGCCTGCTCTCCAGAGACATCGGGAAGCGCAAGGACCTTGCGAACCTGGTCCTCGGCCTCTTCGACCTCTTCCATCGCGTACAGGCACTCGGCACAGTCGAAGTGAATCTCGGGGCGACCGGATTCCAGGTCAGCGGCCTTGAGCAGCGTGGTGGTCGCCGTCTCCAGGTCGTCTTGGGCCCAGGCGAGCAAACCGCTGAGGTGCAGAACCCGAGCATGCTCTGCGCCAGCCTTCTCGGTCGCCTCTTCCAAGGCAGCCGTTGCAGCTTCGATGTTTTCGTCCTCGACGGCAGCAAGGCCACGGTCGATGAGGGCGTCGATCTCGGACATAGGCCCACCGTAGACCCTTGGCGCAGGTCTCGGTCGCCGCGTTGTCATGAGGCCAGGTGAGCGCGCTCATGCACCCCCGCATCCGCGCGTTCACCGTCGACCGACGCCCCCTCGATCCCGTGCGCGCACGGGCGGTAGGAGCCGACCGAGGTGCCGCTGTGAGTCCCCCCACCGTCGCCCCGCAGTGAGCGGCGTCCGGGTGACACGGCGTTGGGTTGCGTCCATACTCCACTCACTGGGCGCAACCTTTTCCCCGTGTTTCAACGGGTTTTCAGGGTCCCACACCGGGCGCCAAGTCTCCGAAGACCCAACAACGAGAAGAATATGGACACTCCGGTTTCCCAGGACGTGACCCGAAAAACACTCGAGTCCGTGGTTATCCGCTTCGCGGGTGACTCGGGCGACGGCATGCAGCTCGCCGGCACCCAGTTCACTCAGACGAGTGCGGTGGCCGGCAACGACCTCTCGACCTTCCCGGACTTTCCGGCCGAGATTCGAGCGCCCGCCGGCACACTGTTTGGCGTTTCAGGGTTTCAGCTGCACTTCGCCTCGAAAGAGATTCTCACCCCCGGCGATGATCCCGACGTCCTCGTCGCGATGAACCCCGCCGCGCTGAAGGTGAACCTGGCCGAGATGCCGACCGGGGCCTTCATCATCATCAACAGCGGCGCGTTCACGAAGTCCAACCTCAAGAAGGCTGGCTACGCGACGAACCCGCTCGACGATGGGTCGCTGAACGCCTATCGGGTGCTGAGCATCGACATCTCTCGCTTGGCCACCGCTGCGGCGGAACCCAGCGGGGTGGGTGCCAAGTCGGCGCTTCGCACCAAGAACGTCTGGACGCTCGGCCTGCTGTACTGGATCTTCGACCGCGATCGCAGCTCGACGACGCAGTGGCTGCAAAAGAAGTTTGCCAAGAAGCCCGACCTGGCCGAGGCCAACATCGCGGCTCTCGACGCGGGACACGCCTACGGCGAGACCGCCGAGCTCCCGGTCGGGGTCGAGCTCTACAAGGTCCCCAAGGCCAAGCTCCCCTCCGGCACCTACCGCAACATCGAGGGCAACACCGCCCTGGCGTGGGGCATCGCGACCGCGGCCAAGCTCTCAGGCACGCAGATCATGTTCGGCTCGTACCCGATCACACCCGCGTCCTCGGTGCTGCACGCCCTCGCGCCGCTCAAGCACTTCGGCGTCACCACCTTCCAGGCGGAAGACGAGATCGCGGCCGTCTGCTCGGCGATCGGTGCGTCGTGGGCCGGCGCTGTCGGCGTCACCTCGACCTCGGGTCCGGGCATGGCGCTCAAAGGCGAAGCGATCGGGCTGGCGGTGATGATCGAGCTGCCGCTGGTCATCCTCGACGTTCAGCGCGCGGGCCCCTCGACGGGTATGCCCACCAAGACCGAACAGGCCGACCTGTTTCAGGCGCTGTACGGACGCAACTCCGACGCGCCGCTGTGTGTGTTGGCGCCCAAATCCGCGGGTGACTGCTTCTTGATGGCCATCGAGGCGGTTCGGATCGCCACCAAGTACATGACGCCGGTCATCGTGCTCTCGGACGGGTTCATCGCAAACGGAGCCGAGCCCTGGTCGATCCCTAAACTTGCCGACCTGCCGAAGATCAACATCCGGTACCACGCGCAGACCGAAGACTTCCACCCCTACGTTCGGGACCCCAAAACGCTCGCTCGCGTGTGGCCCATCCCCGGTACGCCCGGCCTTGAGCACCGCGTCGGCGGACTCGAGAAGGACTTCAAGAGTGGCCACATCTCCTACGACCCGGAGAACCACCACAAGATGACGCAGGTGCGTGCGAGCAAGATCATGGGGATCGCCGACGACATCCCCGAGCAGGAGGTCGAGCTCGGCGAGGCCGGCGGCAAGCTCGCGATGGTCAGCTGGGGCTCCACCTACGGCGCCGTCAACGAGGCGGTTCGTCGGGCTCGCGCCCAGGGCAAGGACGTCAGCCAGGTCCACATCCGCTACATGTGGCCGATGCCGCGCAACCTTGAGGCGCTGCTTTCGAGCTACGAGCAAATCATCGTGCCCGAGCTCAACTACGGCCAGCTGGTCAAGGTGTTGCGCGCCGAGTACCTGTTGCCCGCCCAATCCCTACCCAAGGTGGCGGGCAGACCGTTCCGCGTCGCCGAAGTGCTCGACGCCATCGATGCCGCCCTCGCAGGCAAGGAGTCCAACTAATGGTCCCTCTCGATCCTCCCGCAGCCAAGAAGCTCACCAAGAAGGACTTCACCTCGGACCAAGAAGTCCGCTGGTGTCCCGGCTGTGGCGACTACGCCATCCTGGCCGCCATGCAGCGCACGCTCCCCGAGCTGGGTGTCACGCGCGAGAACTCGGTGTTCATCTCGGGCATCGGCTGCAGCAGCCGCTTCCCCTACTACATGGACACCTACGGATTCCACACGATCCACGGCCGGGCGCCCGCGTTCGCGACCGGGGTCAAGCTGGTCAACCCCAAGCTCGACGTTTGGCTGATCACCGGGGATGGCGACGGCCTGAGCATCGGCGGCAACCACCTGCTTCACGTGCTTCGCCGCAACGTGAACGTGCAGGTGATGATGTTCAACAACCGGATCTACGGCCTGACCAAGGGCCAGTACTCCCCCACGTCGCTGGTCGGCCTCAAGTCCCCGAGCTCACCGATGGGCAGCATCGATGCTCCGGTCAACCCGCTGGCCTTCGCGCTCGGGGCCAACGCCCGCTTCGTGAGCCGCGGCATCGACACGATGGTCAAGCCGCTGAGCGCTCTCTTCAAAGAGGCGCACGCGCACGTCGGCACCTCGTTCATCGAGATCCTTCAGAACTGCCCGGTGTTCAACGATGGCACGTGGACCCACGTGACCGCCAAGGACATCTCCGACGACCTCCAGATCTGGGTCGAACACGGCCAACCGCTGCTGTTTGGCGCGGACAAGAACAAGGGCCTGATTCTCACCGGTGACAAGGTCAAGGTCGTGACCCTCGGTGAGGACGGCGTGACCGAGGCCGACATCACCGTCCACAACGAGACCAACCGGTCCATGGCCTTCACCTTGGCCCAGCTCCACGCCCCAGAATTCCCGATGGCGTTCGGGGTGATCTTCCGAGATCCCGGTCCGGCCTACGACGAAAGCGTCACGGCACAGGTCGCGCAAGCGATCGAGCGGAACGGCGAGGGCGACATCGACGCCCTTCTCCGGTCGGGTCACACCTGGACCGTGGAGTGAATTTCCGCGGGCACGGAGAAATTGCTTCAATTCCTCACGCCTGCGTGAAAGGCGGCTCCAATCGGGGCCGCCTTTCTTCAATTCGGTGACATCCGGCACCGTCGAGCCGGCGTCCGCCGTGGCATTGTCATGCCATAGGCGGGCTCCGGGATGAAACTCAGGGGCACCGCACCCGTCCCATCCTTTCAAGGACTCGACTACTCATGACCTCGTCTCGCTCGTTCCGCACCATCCTGCTTGCTCTCTCAGTCGGCGCTCTCGGAGCCATCGGCTGCGTGCTCACCGTCGGCGAAGTCGACTGCACCCGGTGTGACGCCGGCCAGCAGCCAGACTCGCTGTGTCACTCCGAGTACGACGCCACGAACAACGTGTGTGTCTGTGACGCCGGCTACGTGTTCGAGAGCAGCGATCCTGCCGGCAACAGCAACTTCGAGTGCGAGCGCTCGGACTCCAAGCCCGGTACCGGAGACTGCGGGTCCGACCCAAACAACGCGCTCAACTCTGCCGACCAGTGCGTCTGCGTCGACGGCTGGCAGTTCTGCACCGCCGACCCCGACGACTTCAGCTGCTGCCCCGACGGCGGGACCGGAAGCACCGACCCCACCAACGCGACGACACAAACCACGACGAGCGGGACCGACACCGGGACCGACACCGACGGGACCGACACCGACCCGTCCGCCGACGCCAGCTCGGGTGGCGGCACCGGCCCTGCGGACCTGCCTGCGTGCACCGCAGACCTGGAGAACCAGACCGCCTGCACCAACAACGGCGGCCTCGACTCGGTCGAGGACGGCGAGGGCTTCCTGTGCCAAGGCGGTGAGTGGACCCCGATCGACATGAACGCCGAGTGCGTGTTCATCGGCGACGACTTCGCGTACGGCTGCTACATCAACGACTCTGAGGAGGTCGAGTACTTCTGCGGCCGCGGCCCCGGCACCGACTGCACCGACGCCGACGACAACTGCAGCAGCGAGACCGTTCTGCAGTCGTGCCTGTTCGGCAAACTCACCAACGTCAACTGCGAGACCTTCTGCACCGGAAAAGAAGCCAAGGTCCAGACCGACCTGGGAACGTGCGAAGCCAAGTCCCTGACCTGCTGCTGCTTCGACGAAGGCGACGAAGGCAACTGCCAGTAGCCGGCCCACGCTCGACACGTAGTACGATGCGCGTCCGGACCTGCTCCGCGCCGCCGTCATGCTCTCCAGTCAAAACCTCCACCCCAAGCAGGGCGCCCGCTTCGTCTTCACCCGCGAAGGCGAAGCTCCCCTGACCTACCAAGTGGAGGTGCTCCTACCCGGTACCAGTCGCGTCGATGTGCGGCTGCGCTGGGATGAGAAAGGGCTCCCTGCGATCGAACCCGCCGCCTTGGATGCGGCCGTGGCGGATCAGCTGGTTAAGCTCGCGCGCGTGCTTAAAAGGTCCGCAGCGCCACGTCTGACGCGCTGGCGCGACGTGCCATAAGGCCCCACGTCCGCTTGCGGCGGCTGGGGAGTTCTGAAACGATGCGTCACCGTGAAGGCCCCTCTGCGTCCCTTCGAGTACATGGCATGGGCAAAGGCCGTGCCCGAAGGTGCGCGGCACAACCTCACCGCCAGCGGCATGGCGGACGCCGCGTTGTCGACATCCCACGGGGACCTGGCCGCTCCCGGCCCGCCCGATGGATCCGCGCCCGCGCTGGCGTGGGCCGACGCGATGTCCCGGCGCGACGTCGCGTGGGACTCGGTGGGCACGCTGACCCAAGCCGTCGCGGATCGATACGGCGTCAACACCGAACTCGTCACGCCCACGCTCGGCGCGAGCCTGGCGATCACCCACGTGTTGATGGCGCTCGTCCGCGCGGGCGACCACGTCGTCGTCGAGCGCCCCACGTATGAGCCGCTGCACCGGGCTCCGGAGATCCTCGGAGCCCAAGTCAGCCGACTCGAGCGCACCCTCGACGATGGGTGGGCCGTCGTTCCGGAGCGGCTGGCGCAGCTGCTCACGTCCCGAACCAAGGCCGTCTTGCTCACCAACCTCCACAACCCCAGCGGCGTCGCGATGGACACCGCCAACCTCAAGGAGATCGCCGAGCTCGCGGCTCGGGTGGGTGCGATGGTCCTGGTCGACGAGGTCTATCTGGACTTCGACTTCGCGACCGCCCCCGACGCCGCCATCCAGCCCGCGTGCAGGGTCGCTCCCAACTGCATCAGCTGGAGCTCGACCACCAAAGCCTTCGGCCACTCGTCGCTTCGAGCCGGATGGATCGTCTCCGCGGATGCCGACGCAGCTCGCGCTATCCGCGCCGCCACGGACTACCTTCATGTCTATCCCCCCGTCGCCACCGGGGTACTCGGCGCACGCATCTTGCGCAACGCGTCCGAGTATCAGCGCAAGGCCCAGGAGGTCGCGGCGGCGGGTCGCCGGATCGTCGAGCGCTGGGCCGAGGCCGAGAAGCGGGTGGCGTGGGTCCCGCCGACGTTCGGGATCACCTGCCTCATCAAGCTGCCCGCGCGCATGTCCGACACGGCCTTCGCCGAGCACCTGCGCGAGCGCTACGAGACCCAGGTCGTCCCGGGCTGCATGTTCGAGGCTCCCGGATTCGTGCGGGTCAGCTTCGGCATCGACCCGGTCATCCTGGAGCAGGGACTCGCGAACCTCTCGGCCGCGCTCGACGACCTGACCTGACGAACCGCTGCGGGCCGATGCTCTGGCTGCCCCTCGCCCTGTTGTTGGCGCCCGACCCAGGGGTGCGCTGGGACGCGCCACCGACCTGCTCGAGCCCAGGCTCGATCGACGCTCGTCTGGAGGCCGCGAACGTGCGCGTGGAGCGTCCGGTCGTGGCCCACGTGATTCCTCCCACCCCGGCGGACTCAGCGACGTGGCGGTTGGAGGTACGGGTGGCCGACACCCCCCCGAGGCTGCTCGAAGGGGAGAGCTGCGACGCGCTCGCCGATGCCCTGGTCGCGATGCTCAGCGTCCAGGCGAGGGCCGCGGTGCCACCGCCGCCAGCCCCGCAACCAACTCTCGCACCTCCCGAGTCCGCCGGCCCGCCCGCGCTGCCGGCGGCCAGCCTGCCATCGCCCCCGGCTGCCGCGGCGACCGAGGCGCCCGCGCCCTTCGAACCTCAGGCCTCGCCCGAAGGATCCGCGCGCCGATCCCCAGCGGTGGTGCTCGGGATGGCGGCCGGAATCCACGGCGTGGGCATCCCCGGCCTCGGCGGCGGCGTTGGTGCGGACCTCGGGGTTCGCTTCCCTCACCTGCGAGTCGGCGGCTACGGCCGCTGGTGGTTTCGCCGAGATCGAGCGGTAGGTCCTGTGGCGGCGTCCTACCGGCTCGCGGTCGGGGGCCTGGAGGCTTGCGGCGTCGGCGCGCTCGGACGACTCGAGGCGCTGGGGTGCGGCGTCGCCGAGTTCGGCGAACTCCGAGCGAGAGGCGAGGGTGCTGCCCCGCCTCGCACGCAACGTCATCTGTGGTTCGCGCCCGGGGCCCGGCTGGGGGCGCAGTGGCGGACCCGCGGACCGCTGCGGTTCGGCCTCAGCGCGGTCGTCCTCGCGCCCCTGAACCGACGCCAGTTCAGCATCGGAGACGTCTCTGCCGGCCAGATCGGACCCGTCGAGTTGCGAGCGCTCGCCCACATCGCGGTCTCGATTCCGACGCGGCGCTCAAGAAAACGCGATGGGCGATGATACTTCGGGCCGCCCGCGGGCAAACGGGAGTGAACCGGTGTCCCCCGAGGCCCACCCAGCCGATGCGGAGTCTCCGCAACCTCTGAGCTTCGACGCCGCGTATCGCGAGCACGCGTCCTTCGTCTGGCGTGTGGGACGAGCCATGGGCGTATCCACCTTGCACATCGACGACGTCGTCCACGACGTGTTTCTGGTGGTGATGCGCCGCCTCGAGGACTACGACGCCAGGCAGTCCATCCGCGCGTGGCTGGCGGGCATCACCCGCCGCGTCGTGTCTCACCTGCGGCGCAAGCGGGGCCGGGAGGACCGCCGACTGCGCGCGCTGCCGGATCCCGTCCCTCCGCGGGGCCCGGAGCAATCGATGGAGCTCCACGACTGCGAGCGCCTCATGGAGCGGTTCCTGGCGAGTCTGGACGAAGACAAACGCACCGCCTTCGTCCTGATGGAGCTCGAGGGGCTCACCGCGCGCGAGGTGGCGGCGGCCTGCGGCTCCAACCAGCGCACCATCTACTCCCGGGTTCGAGTGGCCCGCGCGCGGCTCGACGCGTTCGCCACGGAAGTGAGTCGATCATGAAGTCTCCCACCGACAAACAGCGAGTCATCGAGCAGTACCGGCGCGTCATCGAACCGTCGCAGGACCAGCTCGCTCAGGTTCGCGCTCGCCTTGAGGCGCGCCGCCAGCCCGCACCACGGCGGGCGTCCTGGGTCGTGGGGCTCGTCTGTGCCGCCGCGGCCGCGGTGCTGCTGGCGTGGTGGGGCGCGGATGCAGAGATCGTGGCGCCCCAATCGCGACCCCCATCGGTGCAGGCGCAGCGCGAGACCGCGGACGTCCCCGGCGACGAGGCGCGACTCCAAGCCCCGCCTCGCAGCCCTGCACCCTCCAGGGCGACCCCGGCTCCGGCTGCCCCACCACCGCGCCCCGCCCCGCAGCGCGCGGCTCGAACGGTCGCCCCCTCGGTGCCGTCCCCCGCCCCGGCCGCGTTGCGGCTCGCTGCGGAGGCCAAGCTGATCCAAGAGGCCGAGGCCCAGCTACGCGAGCACAGCTTCACCGAGGCGCTGCAGACCCTCGAGACGCACGCGCAATCCTTCCCGGCGGGAACACTCAGCATCGAGAGGCGGGCGCTGCGGAGCATCGCCCTGTGCCGCAGCGGAAACTTGGCGCAGGGCCGAGGCGAGGGCGCTGCACTTCGTCGAGATCCCGCCAGCGCGCCCTATCGAGGCCGCATCGATCAGGCGTGCAAATCGTGATGGCATTCATCATTTCGAGCGTCGGCGGGCAACACCCAAGCATGAACACCACGATCCTCTTCCATCGGCTCTGTGTTGTAGGCGGCCTCAGCCTGGTGCTGCTCGCCGGTTGCGATCCCAAGGACAGCTCCCTGGGCGACCTCCCCGAGAGCGCGACCGGTATGGCCTCCGAGGACATGTCGGGCTCGGACTCCTACAGCACCGGCTCGTCCGAGGCCTCGCTGGTGGGTGCGCCGTGCGAGGTGAGCGAGCCCATCGAAGCGGCCCTCTTGGAGTATGACCAAAGTGGGTCCTGCGGCGGGGGCTACTGCTTGTTCGCCGACGTGGTTTCACCATCCATTCGGACCTGCGACTCGGCCGACGGCTGCAGCAGCGATGAAGGCGACGAGAAGTTCTACTGCGACCTCGAAGCGGGCAGGTGCAAGCTCGACCCCGACTTCGTCGCGGAACGCTCGATGTGCTCGCAGAACTGCGAGACGGCGGACGACTGCATCGGCGCGGACGGAACGGCGTGCGAAGGAGGCTTCTCCTGCGAGCCCATCGCCTCGCTCGGCGAGCTGTGCTGCCAGAACGTGTGCGTGTGCAACGACAACCTCGACACCGCCGCTGCGGACGACCTGCGGTACTCGTGTGAGAACGGACTGCTGCCCCACTGCACCTGAGCCCTGCAGCGCCGCTACACGTTGAAGCGGAAGTGCATGATGTCGCCGTCCTTGACCTCGTACTCCTTGCCTTCGGACTTCAGCAGGCCCTTGGCCTTCACCGCGGCCTCAGACCCGTACTCGACCAGGTCGGCATACTTCATGACCTCGGCGCGAATGAAGCCGCGCTCGAAGTCGGTGTGGATCTTTCCGGCGGCGCCGGGCGCCAAGGTGCCGCGGGTGATCGTCCACGCCCGCACTTCCTTCTCCCCGGCGGTGAAGTACGTGTACAGGTCGAGCAGACGGTAGGCGGTGCGAATAAGTCGGTGCAGGCCGGGCTCTTCGAGGCCGGCTTCGGAGAGGAACTCGGCCTGCTCCTCGGCGGAGAGCGCTGCGATCTCGGCCTCGATGGCGGCGGAGATGACGGCAACCTCGGCGCCCTGCTCTTTGGCGCGCTCGAGAACCTTGGCGACGTACGGCGCCTCGAACCCCTTGGCCGCGTTGTCCTCGGAGACGTTGCAGGCGTAGAAGACCGGCTTGGCGGTGAGCAGCGCCAGCGGCTCGAGCACGACCCGGTCGTCATCATCGAGTTCCATCGCCCGTACGGGCACGCCGTTCTCGGCCTGCTCCAGGACCCGCTGCGTAACCTCAAACGCCTTCTTCTCGGCGAGGTCCTTCCCCTTGGCTCCTTTGGCCGCCTTGTCGCGACGGGTCTCAAGCGACTGCATGTCGCGCAGCAAAAGCTCGGTGTCGATGACATCGATGTCGGAGATCGGGTTCACGCGACCCTCGACGTGCACGACGTTGTCGTCGTCGAAACAGCGGACCACGTGGCACAACGCGTCGACCTGGCGGATGTGGCTGAGAAACTGGTTGCCCAAGCCCTCGCCCTTGCTGGCGCCCTTGACCAACCCGGCGATGTCCACAAACTCGATCGCGGTCGGCACAACCGACTGCGGCTTCACGAGCTTGACGATCTGATCCATGCGCGGATCCGGCACCGGCACCACCCCGACGTTGGGGTCGATCGTGCAGAACGGGTAGTTCGCCGACTCGGCGCCCGCGTCGGACAGTGCGTTGAACAAGGTCGACTTCCCGACGTTGGGAAGACCCACAATCCCCACGGACAGTGCCATACAGCGCAGGTAACACATACCCGCGAAAAATGCTCTGCCTGGCCGGGCACCCTTGGTATATGGCGCTTGTGAGCGAAGAGGACCCAGGCGGCGCCCTCGACGGGCGCGCTGCCCGAGCCGAGCGACGCCGGGCCCGACGCCGCGAGGCGATTCTTGAGGCGGCCAAGGCCGTGTTCCGAGACAAGGGGTACCACCAGGCCTCGGTGCACGACATCATCGACCAGGCGCGAATCGCTCGCGGCACGTTCTACCTGTACTTCTCCAGCAAGCAGGACCTGTTCGGAGAGCTCGTCGCGGAGTTCCTGCTCCTGGTGCGCGGCCAGGTCCGTCGCATCGAGCTGGCGCCGGGCGCCAATCCCCCTCGCACCCAGCTCCGCAACAACGTCCGCCGGGTCGTCACCAGCGTGCTCGAGCATGACGCGGTGGCCAACATCATCTTGCGGGATGGCCGCGGCTACGACGACGAGAGTCGCGCCAAGGTCGACGGTTTCTTCGGCGCGGTGCAGCAGCTGATGCGCGATGCGATCAACGTAGGCCAGGGCCTCGGCCTCGTCGGCCCCTGCGACGTCAATGTGGTCTCCGTCGTCGCCTTGGGCGGCCTACGCAGCGCGTTGGTGCGGATGCTTGAAGCGCAGGCGGCCGGGTCCGACGATCCGGACGGCGACTCGTTCTCGCAGACCGCCGCCGTGGCGGACGAGCTGCTCGACTTCTTCCTGCGCGGCGTGGCAGCGCCGGCCGGCTGAGCTATTGGCTGAGCTATTTGGGGATGCCGTCGATCGGGTTCTCGACGAGGAAAGCGGAGAGTCGGCGCTCGATCTCCGCCGTCTCCATCCCTGCCTCGTCTTCATCCATGTCGTTGAGCTCATCGACGATCGACTCCAACACCGCGCGCGCGGTCTCTTTGGTCTGGTCGTCGAGGAATCCCGTGTACACGTTCTCGCCCTTCGCCGCCTTCGAGATTTGATCGTCTCGGGCGTGCTCTTCGAGGTCGGTGTAGAAGATGTAGTGGAAGGAGCGGTTGTAGTCGCCCTCCCGAAAAATCTCAAACATGGTGCGTTCGTCCGCGGCCATCGGCGGCAACCTTGGAGCAGCCGGGCCACTCTGGCAAGTGACGCTTTGCCGGAACGACGACGAGGGTCCCAACACCCCTGGCGCCCCTCCGCGACGCTGCCGCCGACGTCGCGCTTTCTCACGCACGAGGGCTGCGGCACGCGGCTACCCTCCGATCGATGAGATTGCGCGGGCTTCTCAACAAGGCGAAGAGTCTGGCCGAGGAGAACCTCCCCACCGAGGTCCTCGAAGCTTCCCGGCGGCTGCGGGACACGGTGCTCGAGCACGCGCCCGTGGCGGTCACCGACGCGATCGGTCGGATCGTCTCCGAAGACGGCGCTCCGGATTCGCGACCCGATCTGTCCGAGGACAAGGCCGCCCTCGCGGCCGCGGCCGAGCGTCGCCGAAAAGAAGCATTGGAGCGGGTCAAGAGCAAGGCCGAGCACGGTCTCAAGCGTGAGGACAGCCAGATCGTGGTCTACGCGACGAGCGAAGAGCATGACGAGGTCGCGGAGATCGAGGGTGTGTTCGCCCGCATCGACGCCCCGGTGCGGGTGATGGATTTGGACAAAGAGCCCCTGCAGACCAAGACCCAGCTCGCGAAGCTCACCGGCAAGATGGTGCCGCCGTACGTCTACATCAACGGCCGCTACTGGGGTGCGCTGGGAGAGATGGAGTCGCTGTCGGCGAGCGGCGATCTCGACCTGGTGATCGCAAACCGCCTCGACGAGCTGCGGGAAGAGTCGCGGCGCATCGGCAAGATCCGCGACGTCTACGACGACGACATCACGGCCACGAACATCCTGCAGCGCTGGAAGCTCGGCCACATCCTGTGCGTCGACGACCTCGACGCTTGGTTTGAAGTCGACCGGGACGGAAGCGAGAAGTTCTACTATCAGGGCGGGCCGCGCCCGGTCGAAGACATGCCAACCGTGGCCGACGAGATCGCCGCCGCGGTCGAGGCCGAAGAGTACGAAGCCAGCTGGCAACTCGAACCGAGCGTTCAGATCGAGGGATGAAAGACGAATCCCGAGGCCGACTGCGCCGACACCTGCAGGTCATCGACGCCGATGTCGAGCCGGTCGTCGCGCGCTATCGGGCACACATCGAGTGCGCGAAGGGCTGTAGCGACTGCTGCAAACAGTCGTTCCGAGTCTCACACCTCGAGGGCGCCTACCTTCGAGAAGGCCTCGCCGCCCTGCCCGATGACGTGCGCGCAGACATTGTGCAGCGCGCCTCGACGTACGCACCCGACGCGCGTCAGCCCTGCCCGGTGCTCTCCGCCGAGGGGGGTTGCAGGATGTACGAGCACCGCCCTCGGATCTGCCGCAAGTACGGCATCCCGTTGTGGAATCCAGAGCGGCCCGACCGCGTCGACACCTGTCCCAAGAACTTTCGCGACGTGGCCGACATCGACTCGGGGCTGATCGTCGACCCGCAGGCGCGATGGGCCGAAGCGTGGATCGACGTCCGCAACGTGGAAGTGAGCGCCCGAACCACCGACACCATCGCGGCGCACCTTCTGCTGAGCACGCCGAGCACGCTCACCGAGGACGCATGAGTCCTTCTTGGGCGGTGGAGGCGACCAGCCGCCCGTTGGTATCGAAGAACTGCCCGCGCGCGAGGCCCCGCGCGCCGCAGGCCGACGGACTGTCGATGTCGTAGAGCAGCCAGTCGTCGAGTCGGAACGCGCGGTGAAACCACATCGAGTGGTCGAGGCTTGCCGCCTGCATCGTCGGCTGCAAGGGCGAGACACCGTGGGGCAGCATCGCGGTACCCAGAAAGTTCGAGTCGGACGCGTAGGCCAGCAGGCACTGATGCACCGCGGTCTCATCGGGCAGCGCCTCGGCGGCTCGGTACCAGACCTGCCGACGTGGCGGACCCTTCTTGGGTGCCAGCGGATTGGTCGGGTTCACCGGCCGCTGCTCGATGGGGCGCTCGCTGAGTACCCGGCTGCGGAGCGGCTCGGGAATCTTGTCGGCGATCGTCCTGGCCAGCTCGCGCTCCGTCTTGAGCGTCATGGGGTCGGGAGCCTCGGGCATCTGCGTCTGATGGTCGTAGCCGTCCTCGGCGATCTGAAACGAAGCCGCCATGTTGAAGATGGCTCGGCCGTGCTGAATGGCGACCACACGTCGGGTGGTGAAGCTCTTGCCGTCGCGAATGCAGTCGACGTCGTAGACGATCGGCGCCTTCACATCCCCGGGCCGTAGAAAGTAACCATGAAGCGAGTGGGCCGTGCGCTCGATGGGGACCGTCTGAGAAGCCGCCGACAGCGCCTGCCCCAGCACCTGGCCCCCGTAGACCGTCCCCCATCCCGGGTCCCGGCTTTGTCCTCGGAAGAGGTTCTGCTCGAGCTGTTCGAGTCGCAACAGCTCGAGGAGTTCCTGGAGAACAACGGACATGCCCAGACCGTAGGTCACCTGGAGCGGGCGCGACCAGGCACAGCGGCGCAGTCCCGTGCGGTGTTTTCCCCGCATCGGCGCGAGCACAACCGCCTCGCCAAGCGTCCCCCGCTCGCGGTTCCGCTTCACGCTCGGTATGGTCGCGCCAAGCCATGCAAGCCCGATGGACCCCAGAGTCGTGGAAGACCAAGAGTGCCAGCCAGGCCGTGGCGTACCCGGACCCGGAACACCTGCGGTCCGTCCTTCAGCAGATCGCCGCGCTGCCACCGCTGGTGACCTCGTGGGAGGTTGAAGATCTCAAGGGGCGCCTGGCCTCCGCCGCGGCCGGTACATCGTTTCTCCTGCAAGGGGGCGACTGCGCGGAATCCTTCGACGACTGCAGCTCCAGCAACATCGCCGACAAGCTCAAGATCCTCCTGCAGATGAGCGTCATCCTCGTGCACGGCACGCGCAAGCCCGTGATTCGCGTGGGCCGCATCGCGGGGCAGTACGCCAAGCCGCGCTCAGCACCGATCGAACGCCGCGGTGACGTTGAGCTCCCGAGCTATCGCGGAGACCTGGTCAACCGGCAGGCGTTCACCCTGGAGGATCGCACGCCCAACCCGGACCTGCTGCTGCGAGGGTATGAACGCGCCGCGCTCACGCTGAACTTCGTGCGCGCCCTGGCCGAACACGGGTTCGCGGACCTTCGCCACCCCGAAAACTGGGATATCTCCTTCTCGGCGCAGAGCAGCCGGGCCGAGGAGTATCAAGCGCTGGTCGAGTCGATCCGCGACTCGATCACGTTCGTCGAGGCCGTGATCGGCAACCAGTTCGCGCAGCTTGAGAAGGTCGAGTTCTTCACCAGCCACGAGGCGCTGTCGCTGGAGTACGAGTCCGCCCAGACCCGCCAGGTTCCACGACGCGACGGTTGGTACAACCTCAGCACGCACCTCCCGTGGATCGGGATGCGGACCGCCGAGTTGGGCGGGGCACACGTCGAGTACTGCCGGGGCATCCGGAACCCGGTTGGCATCAAGGTCGGCCCCACCATGGACACCGCGTGGCTGCTCGCACTGCTGGAGCGCATCAACCCCGACAACGAACCGGGCCGCATCACGCTGATCCATCGGATGGGTGCCGCCGCGGTGCAGGAAAAGCTGCCCCCGATCTTGGAGGCGGTGAAGCGGGCGGGCGCGGAGGTGCTCTGGACCTCCGACCCGATGCATGGCAACACCGAGACCACCGCCGACGGCATCAAGACCCGCCGCTTCGACAACATCGTCGGCGAGCTGGAGCACAGCTTCGATCTTCATCGCCGCGTAGGCACCATTCTGGGGGGCGTCCATCTTGAGATGACCGGAGAGAACGTGACCGAGTGTTTGGGCGGCTCGACCGGACTCGCCGAGGCCGACCTGCACCGCGACTACCGCAGCCGCGTCGACCCGCGACTCAACTACGAGCAGGCGCTGGAGGTCGCGATGTTGATCGCCGGCCGCCTTCGCCGCGCGGCGCGGGTCTAGCCGGCGCCATCCACGCCCCTCGATCCCGCGTGGGCCCACGGGGGTGCGCTCGGTCACCTCAGGGGATCGCCCCGATCCGACCACGTGCAAAACCCTCGATCCTCTCGATTTTCGTGTTAGCTTCGATACGTGCAATTCGGGGGACTAAGTCTGTGTTCGGTTGCGGCCCTGCTCGCAATCGGGGGATGTGAATCCGGGGGCGGAGCGGACGAGACCGCGTCAGCGTCCGGAAGCGGGGGAATCGAGACGATCGGGCAGTCCGGCAGCACATCGGGCGACTCCGACAGCGCGCCGCCCACGGACGCCGACAGCAACAGCGGCACCGGGATTCTGACGACGGGGGCTGAAAGCACCGGCCAAGGCTCGGACAGCGATCCCGCCAGCAGTTCGAGTGGGACCACGAGCGGATCGAGCAGTGAGGGCGGCGAGGAGTCCACCACCGGCGAGACGCCTGGCTGCGATCAAGGCGGCAGCAAGGTCGTCGAGTTTTCGTACATCTGGATCGCGAACAGCTCGCAAGGGACGATCTCCAAGCTCGACACCCAAACCGGTGCGGAGCTCGGCCGCTACATCACCCGTCCCGATGGCGCCGGCAACCCATCACGAACCTCGGTGAACCGCTTCGGTGATGTCGCCGTGGCCAACCGTGCCGGGGGCGTCACCAAGGTCTACGCGGACTCCGAAGACTGCCTGGAGAGCAACGGCTTGCCGGGCATTCAGACCTCCTCCGGACCCGACGACGTCCTGCCCTGGGGCGAGGACGAGTGTGTCGCCTGGTACACGGAGATCGCCCACAACAACAACCGCCCCATCGCCTGGACGAACGGCACGCTCAACAAGGAGACCTGCCAATACGAGGGCGTCGACGTCTACACGGCGTATCTCGACGGCGGCGTGGAGGGCTCGGTCGAGATCGCACGCCTCAACGGCACCACGGGCACCATCACCGACACCATCCCGATGCCCGAGACGCCCCTGAAGACCCACGGGTTCTACGGCGCTGCCATCGACGGCGAGGACCGGGCGTGGTTCTCCCAGCTGCAAGGCGGCCAGCTCGTCCGGGTGAACACCGACATGACCGTCGACACCTGGGACGTCGAAGGCACCCACAACGGATACGGCATCACGGTCACCGAGGAGGGCTACGTGTGGATCTGCGGCCGTGATACGCACCGCTTCGATCCCGTCACGGAGACATGGGCGCAGTCCCAAGCCGTCGACCCTGCGGCCTACGTGCACACCGGCGGCTGCATGGGCGATGGCAATGGAATCCTCTACCGAGGCGCGCACGCCAACGTTCTGGGGATTGACACCGAGACGCTCGACGTCGTGGTCTCGCTCCCGGCGGGCCAAGCAGGCGACGACCACATCTGGGGCGTGGCGGTCGACTTCGACGGCTTCGTTTGGGCGATCCCGCGCAACGCGGAGCACGCCTACAAGATGGACCCAACAACGCCCGCGAACCCGATCGTGATGACGGTCGAAGGATTGCAGGATTGCTACACCTACAGCGACATGACCGGGTTCTCGCTCAACGCGGTCGTACCTGGCTGAGAAGCTCGCTCACTGCGCACCTGATACGGACAACGAGCGTCCGCCAGCGCCCAGCGGGGCGAACGCTCGTCGTGACCGAAACACTCGTGGCGTCAATCCTCCGAAACTCGCCGCCGCGCGGCCCAAGACGCTACGATGTCGGCGGGTGACCGCAGGGGCACACAACAGCGCGGTGGGAGCCGGCGGCCAGGTGCGTGGCTATACGCTGCGCCGCTTTCTCGCGCAGGGCGGGATGGCGGAGCTTTTCCTCGCGCAGCCTGCCGATCCCCAGCGGGCGCGGGACATCGTCGTGGTCAAGCGGGTGCTGCCGCAGTTCGTCCAGGACCAGCAGTTCGCGCGAATGTTCGCTCGCGAGGCCGCGCTGGCCTCGATGCTCAAGCACCCCAACATCGTCGAGGTCTACGGCGACCAGGGGGCCTCCGACGCGGACTGCTTCTTCGCGATGGAGTACGTCCACGGGCCCGACCTCAACATGCTCCTCAAGGAGCTCAAAGAGGGCACGCATCCGGTCCCGCTTGAACACGCCCTGCAGATTGCGATGGGCATGTGCGCCGGGCTTCATCATGCCCACGACTACTGCGACACCGATGGGCAACCGCTGAGCATCGTCCACCGTGACGTGTCCCCGTCGAACGTGATGATCGCCAGCGACGGTGTCGTGAAGATCACCGACTTCGGCGTCGCCAAGGCGCTCGCACTGACCAGCTTCACCCAGGCCGGCACGCGCAAGGGCAAGCTTTCATACATGTCGCCCGAGCAGGCGGTCGCCGATCCGGTCGACCGTCGCACCGACATCTTCGCCATCGGCACGGTGTTGTTCGAGATGACGACGCTGCAGCGCATGTTCGGCGGCGAGAATGAGCTGGCGGTGATGCACAAGCTGCTGTTCCGCGAGCGGCCTCGGCCCTCGGCGCTGCGGCACGACTACCCTCCAGAGCTTGAGAGCATCGTCCTCAAGGCGGTCGCTCAGAAGCCAGAAGACCGCTTTTCGAGCGCACAGGAGATGCACCAAGCGCTGCACGCCTTCGCGCAGCGTCGCCGACTGGTGAGTACTCCCGAGCACCTCGCACGATGGGTCGCGAGCATCATCCCTCCCCACGCCCACCCCGCGACCGACCCCACGTTCTTCGAGGCTCAAGCCGAGGCCTCGGTGCTTCCCATTCACAGCGACACGATGATCGCCGCGGACGCGACCATCTCGGACTCCGGCATGCCTGCGAACGCGACCATGCTCGACGGTGCGGGACCTCGCGCCGGCTTCGCGCGTCCGCTCCCACCAGCCCCGCTGCGCACGACCGTGGGCATGATCGGCCCGCCGACAACCCCGTCGTTCGCCGCCCCACTGCCACCGCAGAGCGCAAACACAGCCCGAAGGGCTCCGAGCCAAGACCACAGCTCCACTCTCCCGGCGATCGCAATCGTCGCCGGGGCGGTTGCGGTCGGCGCAGTGATCTTCGCTGGTGCGCTTTGGTACGCCGACGCACGCAAACGAGACTCCGCAGTCGACGACGCTGCGACCCCTTCATCCGAGTCCGAGAGTGCGCCTGCGGCCTTGCCCGCCGACAAGCCGGCGCTGGTCCCGGGCATCATCATCGATCCGGAACAGCCCAAGCCTGTGGAGTCCTCGACCGACGTGGTCAAGCCGGCGCCGCTCGCCCCCGAGCCGCTCGCCGGTGACACGCCGACGCCCAGGCCCACGCCCACGCCCACGCCCACGCCCGAGACGACGACGACGACGCCGCCCGCCAAGACGCGGACCAAGCCCCAACCCAAGCCCAAGCCCAAGCCCAAGCCCAAACCCCAGCCAGCGCCAGAGCCGCAGCCTACGCCCAAGCCGGAGCCCAAACACTCGCTCGACGAGCTGTATCCCAAGTGATCCAGCCTTCGGGGTTCGCCAGAAAACACTGGTACGCTGCCGCGGTCGTCATGAGAGCAATCTTCCGACGCGCGGTCACTGCGGCGCTCGTGGTCAGTTTGGCCGCGCCTGCGACGGCTGCGGCCTCCGCACCGGGGCGACATGGCGTCACCGATCCCGAAGCGCTGGCCCACCTCGATGCGGCGGAGTCCGCCTTCAAAATCGGCGACTACGAGAAAGCGACCGTGCACTTCAAAGCGGCCTACGCGGTCGAGCAGCGACCCGAGCTGCTCTACGCATGGGCCCAGGTCGAGCGACTGGCCGGCAACTATCGCGTCGCAGCGGGGCTGTACGAAGCCTTCCTCAAGGAATCCCCCGACAGCGGGAGCGCAGGTGAGGCCCGCGCCCACATGATCGAGATGCGTGCGCTTGCGGGCGACGACCCCGAGCCGGTCGACCCAGAGCCTGAGGAGCCCGAAGCGACCAGCGAGCAGACCGAGCCACCGCCCGATGAAGGGGACTCCAACGGCCCTCTCAAGGGGGAGTGGATCGCCCCCACACTCCTGGGTGCGGGCGCCGCGATTGCGATCGCCGGCGGAGTCATGCTCGCACTGGGTCGGAGTCAGGCGGCCGAGTCCGCGGGCGCCCCGTCCGAACAGGCATATTTCACCGAGCTCGGTGCCGGCCGAACGCTCTACTACGCGGGCGCAGCGACGCTCGGTGTTGGTGGCCTGGTGATGGTCGGCGGGGTGATTCGGTACGCATTGGTGGCGCGGCGGGGCGGAAAGCCGGAGCCCAAGCAGACGCAAACAGCGGCCGTGGTCACACGAAACGGTTTCGGCCTAAGCTTGAGTGGACGGTTCTAAACGATGCGTAGCATGTGGACATTGCTTCTGCTGGCCCTCCCCCTGGGCTGTCTTGAAGAGCCGCGGTACCAGTGCCAGTCCGACGAGGTCTGTTTCTTTAAGGGCTTCGCAGGCGTGTGCGACCTGGCCACGGCAACGTGCGCGTACCAATCCGTCGACTGCCAGGGCCTCTCGTCGATGGAAGGCTGGGTCAACGCTCGTGGCCTCTGTGTGCCCGCCCCCAACAGCTCCGCCCCGGCCTCCACGACCGGGGACAGCGCTGGAGGCGTCACATCCGGGTCCACGTCCTCGGTCGGGACGTCAACCTCGACCACCGAAGGCCCCAACGAAGACGAGAGCACGGGCAACGGGATCCTGTCCGCGACCGAGTCCAGCACGGGCACGGCGCCAGGTGAGTCCAGCGGAACAACGGAGACGGCCGGCGTCTTCGGTCCGTGTGACGGCCTCACGGACAACATCACCAACGAAGGCATGGTGACCGCCAGCACCACCTTCAATGGAAACTTCGTCGCGGCCCTGTCCGTCGATGGCTCGACCCAGACCTCGTGGTTCTCGACCGGACCCGAAGGTGGCGGGGGTCCCAGTGTCTACAGCTGGAGTACGGCCGCCGATCGCTGCATCAACCGCATCGAAGTCGACGACAACTCGATGCACAGCAACAACAACTTCAGGACCGAGTTCGGTTTTTCGTCGGTGGACGTGCTCGTGCTTCAGGACGACAGTGTCGTGTTCGAAGAGACGGTCGCGCTTCCGAACTCGCCGGACGGGCCGTTCGCGGTCGACACCGGCGGTTTGATTGGTTCTCGGGTCCTGCTTGAGCTTGGCGGCCACGAGAACACCACCTGCGGCGGGTTCTCTGAACTCCGCGTCATCGGTGGGGTCCCCCGAGGCTAAGGGCCCTAAAGCGGCTGCGACGCGTCAAAACCATTCGAACCTCTGGCCGAGGACGACGGCCGACAGCACGAAGACCAGCAGCACCAGCACGATGATGATCGCGCGATACGTGCCCTCTTGGGAGCTATCACCGACCTCTGCGGCTGGGTCCACCGCCGCATCGACCCGCTCAAGCGCGTCGGCCATCTCTCCAGCCGAGGAGAACCGAGCCTCGCGGCTCTTCTCCAGCGCCCGCAGGATGACCCCTTCCACGCCCCGGCTGATGTCGAGGTTGGGCGAGACCTTTCGTGGTGGCACCGGCTCGGCGTTGAGCTGCTGGTCGAGGACCTTCGTGTAGTGGTCGCCCGAGTACGGGACGCAACCGGTGACCAGCTCGTAGGCGAGGACACCAAGCGCATAGACGTCGCTGCGTGCATCGAGGTCGAGACCGCGGATCCGCTCCGGCGACATGTACTCGGGCGTGCCCATGATCCCCCCGCCCTTGGCGGAGAGCGAGACATCGATCCCCGGCTCGGCCATCAGCATCTTGGCCAATCCGAAATCCAGCACCTTCACGAAGTTCTGATTGTCCGGCCGTGAGATCCGCATGCAGTTCTCCGGCTTCACATCGCGATGCAAGATGCCCTTCTCATGCGCCGACTGCAGCGCGCGACACACTTGTAGGATGACAGGCTTGGCCCGCGTCCAACCCAGGCCGCCCTCGCGGTCGAGCAGGTCCGAGAGCGACTCGCCTTCGAGAAACTCCATCACAAGGTACAGCGACCCCGTCGGCGTCACCCCGAAGTCGCTGACCTCCACTACGTTGTGGTGCGAGATCTGGGAGACCGCCTGGGCTTCTCGTAGGAAGCGTTTTCGAAACGTGTCGTCGCCTGCGAACTCCTCGGCGAGTACCTTGACCGCGAGCGTCTTCCCGATCGTGACATGGGTCGCGCGGTAGACCGTCCCCATGCCGCCGCTGCCGATCATGCTCTCGAGTCGGTAGCGACCATCGAGCACCTGACCGAGGAGGTTCCCAACCTGCGCAAACGACGAGGTTGGCGCACGTGTGCGACTCATCGAACTGGCAGCGTGCGCGACCATCGAGCTTGAAGCGTATCAGGCCTGGGGATCCTGCGGGTCACCGAGCTCGATGACGGTCGCCTCTGAGAGGCCTATCCAAGCGCCCTTGCCCACGAAAAAACCCGCCCCGACTGAAGTCGAGGCGGGCCTTTCGCACGGGCGGCGCAGCGCCGGAGCTAGACCTCTTCGGCCTTGTCCGCAGGCGCTGCCGCCGAAGGTGCGTCGGCTTGCGCGCGGGGGTCCGCACCCCGGTGCGCGCCGGCGGTCTTGTTGAGGACCTCGGCCTGCGCGGCGTTGACCTGCTTGCCGTGGTGCATGTCCTCGTAGCGCTTGTCGACGAGGCGGGGTGCGAGTCCAGCCTTCTTCAGCAGCACGTCGGGCCGCTTGCGCTCGTCCTCGGACGCCGCAGCATGAATGTGCTCGAGCTTGGCGAGCAGCTCCTTTTGGTACGCCTGCATCTTCTCGGCGATGCGGGTGCGCTTGCCCTTCTCACGCTGCAGGTCCTCTTGGTACCGGCTCAGGAAGTAGCCGATGGTCTCGGTCCGAATCTTGATCGAGCCGGTCGGCTTGTTCTCGTCGATGTCTTTGAACGAGAAGTACGGCGTACCCGAGGTCTCCACGATCTCTTCGATGACCGTGTAGATGGGCGCATCGTGCCCGCACTTGAAGCTCGAGAGCTCAAGCGCAACCAGGTTGGGGTGCCGCGCGGTGTACTTGGCCGCCCACACCTTCTGGTTGGTGTTCTCCGAGTAGGAGTTCTTCCAGACGTCGTAGATGTCGAACGGATCGCTGATGAACCCGGCTTTGACGTCCTCGCCGAACAGCGGATTGACGATGTCGTCGTCGATCGGTAGCGAGTGAATCGTGAACACGGGGTACCCCAGCTTCTGAAGCTCGTCGGGGATCTCGTGGTTCATGCCCGGGTCGTTGTGATACGGGCGCGCCAGTAGCACGATGCCCAGGCCGTCGGTCTCCTCGAGGTGCTTGAGCACCTTACGGCCTTGGTCACGCAGCTTGGCGACGTAGTTTTCCTGGGCCCGGTAGCCCTCGACCACGGCTGCAGCGTTCTCTTCTTCGGAAAGCCCGAACACGTCTCCGAAGTACCGAAGCATCTCGCGCTTGCAGAGCTTGGGCTCGCGCATGTGCACGAACGGCACGATGTGCTGGATGCCGTTCTTGACGAACAGGTCCTCCTCTTTGACGAAGGCTGCCTTGGTGGTGTCGGCGCTGCCCACCACCGTGGGACAGGCGCGGGCGCCGTTGGCCGAGCTCAGCCAGGTGTCCATGGAGTCGACCTGCGGGAACACGATGAGGTCCAGCTTGCGCTTGGCGTGTTTCTTCTCGAGCAGGTTGTGCATGTGCGCGAGGCACACCTTGGACGGGAAGCAGGGGTCGATCGCGCCGCGCTTCGCACCCTCTTTGTACATCTCCTCGGAGGTGTAGTCGGAGTAGACCAGGTTGCTGGCCTTGATGCCGAGCGACTCGAAGTACGCCGAGAAGAATGGGTTCTGCGAGTACTGGTTGAGCACCCGAGGAATACCGATGCGAAGGTTACCGCGGTTGCGGATCTTCGCTGCCCGCTCCTTCGCGGCCGCCTGACGGTCGGCGAGGATCTTTGCGGGACCCTTGCCACCGGTGGTCTGCAGGAGCTTCGCGACGCGCTCGCTTCGGTTGAGCCGCTTGAGCAGGCCACTGACCTTCTCGGCGTGCTTGGCCATCGAGTCCGGAAGCACGACCTCTTCGGGCAAGCCGATCCCGAGCTCAACCTCGTCGGGGTTGTCGGCGACGATCGGCGGCTTCTGTGCCTTCCAGATGTCCTTCGCAGCCACCGCCGCGAGGTTCGGGTAGTCCTTCTTGATCTGGTCGAGACCGCCCTTGATCTTGCGCATCGACTCGACATCCTCGACCTCGCCCTTCTCGCAGGTCGCGATGATCAGACGCTTGGTGCCGACCTGCGTGGTCTCGGTCTTCTTGCGAATCTGAAGCAGCTGGCCCGAGGCCATCTTCTCCTTCGCTTCGTCGTTTTTGAGCTCGATGTCGACGTCGATGAACGTGCGCAGGCACTTGTTCTTGCAGAAGTAGCAGCGGGTGCTCTCGTCGCGCTTCTGGCGGTACTCGATGCCCGGGACCTTCTCCAAGCCGATCCAGTCGGTGCGGTGACCACGGTTGTACAGGCGCCGAGCCTCGATACCGGCACCGATCGCGCCGGACTCACCGCAGTGCTTGTGCACGATGACGTCGGCTTCCATGCCCTTGGAGGTGAAGCGCTCCTGGATGAAGTCGACCTGCGACTTCACGGCAGCCAGGTTGTGCTGCGTGCCGCCCTGCAGGACGAACTTGGTGCCCAGCTTGGCGAGGTTGGGGATCTGCGAGACGTACAGCCAGATGTTCTTGGGCAGCACGTTGGCCAGGCCGGCCATGATCTCCTCGGGGCTCCAGCCTTGGCGCTGGAAGTCGACGATGTCGGACTGCATGAACACGGCGCAGCCGTAGCCGAACATCGGCATCGACTCGGCCTTGAACGCCACGTCGGCGTACTCGCGGACGTCGTAGCCGAAGGTCTGGGCCGTCCCCTGAAGGAAGTAGCCGTTGCCCGCCGAGCACTGGGTGTTCAGCTTGAAGTCCTTCACCTTGCCGTTCTTCAAGATGATGATCTTGATGTCCTGGCCACCGACGTCGCAGACCACGTCCACGTCGTCGTAGAAGTGAAGGGCGCTCTCACAGTGTGCGACCGTCTCGACGATGGCCGCGTCGGCCTTGAGCACGTCCTTGAGGATGTCCTTGGCGTAGCCGGTGGTGCCGATGCCGAGCACTTCGAGCGTCGCGCCGCTGGCCTCGACCTGGCCTTGAAGGTCCTCGAAGAGGTCTTTGGTGTCCTCGATCGGGTTGCCTTTGGAGAGCTGGTAGACCTTGCAGATGATGTTGGCGTCCTCGTCCACGAGGACCGCCTTGGAGGAGGTCGAACCGCCGTCGATACCCATGAAGGCGCGAACGACTTGGCCCTTCTTGAAGGTCGCCGGGATGAACTTCTCCGGCGTGTACTTCGTCATGAACGCTTCGAGCTCGGCATCGTCCTTGGCCAGGCCAGAGCCGCCAGCTTTCTTCTTCTCTTCGTGGCGACCCACGTCGAGGTACCATTTGAGCCCGTCGAGGCCCTTGTAGACACCCACGGCGTCATCCTCGGACTTGCCGTACTCGGCGGCACCCAGGGCGGCGTAGTACTGCGCGTTGTCGGGAACGATGATGAGGTCGGCCGGGTCATCGCACGGCGGAAGCTCGATGCCACGCTCTTCCCACAGCGGCGGAATGTTGGCTTGCCAGCACTCCTTCATGCCGCGGATGTACGTGTTGGGGCCGCCCAGCAGCATGACGTGCGGCATGAGCGTATTGCCGCGGGTCAGGACCGAGAGGTTTTGCTGAATGATCGACTCGAACAGCGACGCGAGCAGCTCATCGGCGGGCACGCCCATCTTCTGCAGCGAGTTGATGTCGGTCTCGGCGAACACACCGCACTTGCCCGCGACGGGGTGCAGCTTCTTGCCGTGGTACTGCGCGTTGCACAGCTCTTCGGGGGAAGCTTGAGCTTGGCGTTGATCTTGTCGATGACCGCTCCGGTGCCGCCGGCACACTTGTCGTTCATCGAGGGAATCTTCTTCTTGCGGCCGGTCTCTGGGTCTGCCTTGAAGACGATGATCTTGGCGTCCTGGCCACCGAGCTCGATCACCGAGTTGACCTCGGGGTGCAGCTTCTCAACCGACAGCGACACCGCGTTCACCTCTTGAACGAACTTGGCGCCCGTGAAGCGACCCACGTTGGCCCCGCCAGACCCGGTCATGAACAGACGCGAGTTCTTGGAGTTGACGCCGGTGTCTCTCTCGATGTCCGTCAGCATGTGCATGGCTTTCTCGGCCTGCTTGCTGTCGTGGCGGCGGTAGTCTCGCCACACGATTTCATCGGTGGCGTCGTCGATGACGACGGCCTTCACGGTGGTAGAGCCCAGGTCGAAGCCAATGCGGAACTTGTTGTCGCTCATGAGTCGGTCCGTGCGGGGGTATCTGCGGTGACACCCGTGTCACTGACACTCGTGTCAGTGAACTTGCCCAGGGTTTTCGCACGGGGCCGGTGGGGGCGCAAGTTTGGAATCGAAGCCGTCTACGGTGCCCTCGGACGCGTTTGGCGCCGTCCTACGGTTCGTCGGACGCGCCCCCCGGGGCTCCGCGGAACCAGGCCCGTGGGCCGTTCTTCAGACGCCGAGCCACACGACGGACGAAGACGCCGGAGATCTGGCCCATGAGAGGCAGAATGCGCGTCACGTGCGCGAACCGAAGGCGAGGACGGCCTCCACGCGTTCGCCGCCAGCGGAGACCCTGAGTACGGCGCCGCCGGGTCGAGGATCCGAGGTTCGCGGGTGCGTCACCGACGGTCGAGCCCGGCGTGCGCGCCCCACTCTTGTAGCTTCGCAAGCGCCCGCTTGGATGCATCTCCGCGGGCGGAGAACTCCTCGACGGCGCGGCCGTAACTTTTGCCCGCGCCTTCACGATCGCCTTGGGCCAGGCGCAGTCGCGCATCCTCTTCCCAAACCCGTCCTTTGTCGTGAGCCCCCCGATCGTGCTCTGCGACGATCCGCAGCGCTCGGTCCACGCTTGCGCGCGCGTCCTCGTACTGCCCCAGCTCGCGATTGACCTGCGCAATACGGACTCGGTAGCCGACCGCGGTCGCTGCGTCATCGGGCCGCAGAGACTCCAGCCGCGCCATCGACTTGTCCAGGTACGCACGCGCCTCGTCCTCGCGACCTCGAGCGGCCAGCTCTCGAGCGAGATTCATGTAGGCGATTCCTGCATTCTCGGGCGATTTGTCCGCCCCACCCCGATCGGCGATTCGCCCCGCTTTCTCGAACTCCTCGAATGCCCGGTCTGCATTCCCGCGGTCTCGGTAGAAGACCGCCACGTCGTTGTGGTGCGACATCGCGTCGGGTCCATCGGATCCATACAGCTCGAAGACAAGCCGCCCCGCCGCTTCGAACGCCTCCTGGGCTTCATCAAACCGGCCAAGTGCATTGAGGGCGACCGCGCGCCGAATGAGCGCGATAGAGCGGATGCGCGGGCTGTACCAAGGATGGATGGCAAGGATAGCGAGTGCCGCATCAGCGGCTTCAAGCGACTGCTCGTCGTCATCGCCCCAGTGATGGTATTGCGCGAGCATGCACCAGGCTTGCGCCTGGTGTGGTGAATCGGCGCCACCACCTGCGATGCGAAGGTCTCGGCACGCTTCTGCCTTTTCGACCGCCCGTTCGCGCTTGCCGGAGAAGAAGAGGGCCTCCGACCAGTCACACGACAACGACGCGAGCTGAAGGTCGTTGGTCCCCAGCTCGCTGTAGAGCGCAAAGGCCTTCTCGTACTCCGCGAGCGCCTCGTCATAGCGCAGCAGCGGACGAAGGGCGAGCCCCAACCTCCAGCGCACTCGCGCCCGGGCGGCGGTGGAGACTTCGGCCCGCCTCGAGATCGACTCGGCCCTCCGCGCGGCGAAGAGCGCCGCGTCTCGTTCCTGCAACCGGTGGTGCAGAGCGAATCGAAGCAGCCACGCCTGCACCAACGTCTCACTGAGGGACCCGTGCTCTGCGGCCTGCATACAAGCCTCGACTCGCGTCCGCATCGGGTCGAGAGCACCTCGCGAATACGCAAGTCCGCCAAGCAAACAATCGGACATCGCCGCGACGGCCGGATACGGGTCGACGTGGGGCCGCAACTCGGTCATCACCTGCTCTGCCTCGACGAACTTACCCAGGCGTTGGAGACTCTTCGCGCCATACAGAGTGGCAACGTATTGCGTTGGCACCTCGATCAATGCGCGCTCGAGCTCTGCGCCTCCGTCGGAGCAAGAGTCGGGACTGGTCAGCGACAAGGCCGCCAGCCCAGCCTTGGCGACGACGTTGGGGTCCGATGTCTCGAGCGTCTTGACCAGCGCCAGGAAGCTCTGGGCCAGCGTATCGAGACATTGCTCCGCCGGCGCGGGCGACTCTGACATTCCCGGTCCGGAAGCGGTTTGCGCCGCGACACAGGCTCGCTCGCGGTCCGTCTCCCACTCGGATCCCCAATGATCCAAGGTGCGCTCGACCCCCGTGAATACCCGCTCGTCGTTGGCATACCCCGACGCGGCGAAAGCCCGTCGAACTCGGTCCTTGTCGGAATCGTTCCAACTGGGGGCTGCTGCCGACGCAATCTCGGCACAGTCCGGACCCGTCGTCGCACCGGCCTCCCCGCGAGCAACGCCCCATACACCAGCGGCTGCGAGCATTCCGGCTCCGGCCAGGCCGAGCACCCAGCGACGCCGGGCTCCCTCCCCACGTTCGAGAGCGGTGCGGAGCTCCGAAACGCTCGGATACCGCTCCGCTGGGTTTGCCGCGAGGCCGCGTACGAGGATCGCCCGAATCCACCCGGGAACGCTGCGATCGTGCGCGGGGGCGAACTTCCCTGCCAAGGCCGAATCCTGAACCTCCACGATCGTTCGCCCGGCAAAGGGACGCAGCCCAAAGAACATCTCGTAGAAGGACGCGCACAGGTTGAACTGGTCGCCTCGTTCGTCGCTCACCCCCTCGAATTGCTCGGGAGCCATATAGGCCGGTGTACCGAGCCAGCCAACGCTCTCACCGCTGGGCGGCTGCATCTGCGTCTCCCCCAGGCCAGCATCGTTGGTTGTGCTCAGCGAGTGTTCGGTCGGGAGGCCAAGCTGCGCGAGGCCAAAGTCGGCGATCCGAAGTCGGTCGTCGGAGCCGACAAGAAGGTTCGCAGGCTTGAGATCACGATGCACCAGGCCGCTTGCGTGGGCGGCTTCGAGTCCACGCGCCGCCTGAAGGAACAACTCCGCCAGCGAACGATTGCGACTGTGATCCCCCGTGTGCTTCGCGGCGACCTCCCGCAGCGTTCCGCCCTCGACGAACTCCATCGCCATGAAGAACATCCCAGCTTCGGTCACGCCGACCTCGTGCACCGTGACCACATTGGGATGGTTGAGCTTTGCGAGGATCTTGGCTTCCTGCGCGAGCCCCCCCTCTTGGGTGGCACCCGCTCGGACGTTGAGCACCTTCACGGCCACCCGGCGATCCAGATCCGGATCATAGGCCCGGTAGACGGTCCCCCAGCCCCCCTGCCCGATGCGGTCCACAACGACGAAGCGCCCCACCGTGACCGGCGCGGACTCGATGCCGAACAGCCGCTGCTCGAGCGCAGCTTGCAGACGCCGAGTCTCCAGCCCTGGTTCTCCGGAGTTCTCGGCGGCAACCGGACCCGCACCCGCACCCGCACCGCGAGTTTTTACGCCCGGCTCGGAGGCGCTCGTGTTCACGGACTTGCTCGTCATGCTCCCTCACTCCCTCAACGATGCCAGACCAACCCGAAAGGCCGATCGTACACAAGCCGAAGCAGCACGCGGACTCAGGACACTCGCTCTAGCTCTCCAGTGCCCAGCGGGCGCCTTTGGGCGTGTCCTCGATCTGAACGCCGGCCGCCTGCAGCACGTCGCGAATCATGTCGGACTTCGCGAAGTCCTTGGACTTTCGCGCGTCGGCCCGCGCTTCGAGCAGCCGATCGATGACCGCCTTGTACGGGTCGGCCGCTTCACCGCCGCCAGCCGCCGGAAAGCAGTCAGCGGCAAGCTGCGGGTACAGGGCCTCGTTGGGATGCTCGACGCCCAAGACGTACAGGTGCCGAACGAGGCAGCGGTAGACGGACGAAAGGCTCGCATGATCGGTGCCCTGCTCGATGCCCGCTGCGAACAGCTCACCCACGTAGTCGAACATCGCGGCCGTCGCACGAGGGCACCCGAGGTCGTCGTCCATGCCCTCGATGAAGCGAGTGATGAACCTCTTCGACAGCTCGGCGTACTCGCCGTATAGGAACGACTCTCGCTCCCGGGGCACCGCTTCCTCGCCCTCGCGCAGGCTCGCGTAGCGAGACGCGACAGGTATGGCCCGGGCGTCCGGTTCGACTTCGCTCAGCCGGGTCTCAAGGATCTTCACGGCCCGCGTGATCTTCTTGAAGCCTTCCGAGGCGGCGCTGACCAGGTCGTCCGTGAACGCGAGCTTGGTTCGGTAGTGCGTCGCCGCGAAGAACCACCGGATCTCATCGTAGCGATGCGTGTCCAGCAGGTTCGGCACGCCGATCACGTTGCCCAACGACTTGCTCATCTTGATGCCGCGCAGGTCGAGGTGCTCGGGATGCATCCAGTACCCGACCCATGGATGACCGCACAGCGCCTCAGACTGCGCGACCTCGTTCTCGTGGTGCGGGAACAGGTTGTCGATCGCACCGCCGTGCACGTCAAAGTGCTCGCCCAACATCACCGAGCTCATCGCCGAACACTCGATGTGCCAGCCTGGCCGTCCCGAGGGCCACTGCGCCTGCCCGGTCTGCCACGTCGGCTGACCGGGATCGCTGGGCTTCCACAACGTGAAGTCAGCGGGATGTTTCTTGCGGTCGGCATCCTCGGCGAGTCGACCGCTCGCGCCTGCCAGGCCTCCCTCAAGGGTGTTGCCCGACAGCTTGCCGTAGCGATCGAAGCTCTGCACATCGTAGAGCACCTCACCGTCCACGACGTAGGCGTGCCCCTTGTCGAGCAGCTGCTTGACCATGTCGACCTGCGGCTCGATGAAGTCGGTCGCGCGCGTGTAGGCCGCGTAGTCCTTGATCCGCAGCGACCGGCAATCGCGACGGAACGCCGCGATCGATTCCTCGGCCACGTCGAGCCAGCCGTGTGTCGCGTCGGCCTTGTTCATGATGCGATCATCGATGTCGGTGTAGTTGATGACGCTCATGACGTGAAAACCGCGATACTCGAGATACCGGCGGAACACGTCCCAAAAGCAGTACGTCCGCGCATGCCCGATGTGCATGGGTGCGTACACGGTGAGCCCGCACGTGTAGATCCGAACAACGCCCGGCGTTTGCGGGGTGAACGGGTCCAGGCTTCGGGTGCGGGTGTTGTAGACGCGAAGAGCCACGATCGGCGGTGAGTCTGCCACGGGAACCCAACCGGGGCGAGACCTCGTGCGGCCGCCGCGTCCACTGCGCGCCTCCGAAGGTTCCGTCGGCGAACCGTCGTCCGAGCTGTCACTCCCAGCACGCCGCGCGAACGTCCTGGTTGCCCTTCGGCGACGCGGGACTGATCATCGGGCTCGGTGCTCGACGACCCGACCCTCGCCGCGACCGACGGCAGCGGCTCCATTCCCCAGGGAGAGGGCGGCATCCGGTTGCGGCGAGGAGATTCGCTCGACCGGTTTGTCGTCATCGACGAACTCGGCCGCGGCGCGATGGGAACGGTGTACGCCGCGTTCGACACCAAGCTCGAACGCCAAGTCGCGGTCAAGCTGCTGCACGCCGCCGGCCAGGGGATCGGTGGTTTGCTGGCGGAGGCTCAAGCCCTCGCGCGGATCAACCATCCGAACGTCGTCACAGTCCACGACGTCGGGGAACACGAGGGACGCCTCTTTCTCGCGATGGAGCTCGTCCGTGGCAGAACGTTGCGACAAGAGCAACGGATGCCCGGTCGCGGGTGGCGAGACATCCTGGAGCACTACCGACAGGCGGCTCGAGGACTGGCCGCCGTGCACGCTGCGGACCTCGTCCATGGCGACTTCAAACCCGAGAACGTGATGGTCGCCCAGGACGGCCGCGTCCTGGTCATGGACTTCGGCATCGCGCGTCCCCTCACGCCGCAAACGGAGTCCGGCGAGGCGGAGCTTCCTTCCAGCAGCGGGTCGCGCTCCATCGAGTTCAGCCGAATCCGGGGAACGCCGGCCTACATGGCGCCCGAGCAGTTCAGGTTGGATGCGGTCGGGCCGCTCAGCGATCAGTTCGCGTTCTGCGTGGCCCTGTACGAGGGCCTGTGGGGGGAACGCCCGTTTGCGGGCATGACCCTTGCAGAACTCGCCGGTGCCGTTTCCTCGGGGTCCCGTCGGCCCCGCCCGAGCAAGTCCACGGTCCCCCGCTGGCTGGAGCCGATCATCGATCGAGGCCTCTGCACGAAGCCGAAGGATCGCTTCGAGTCCATGCTCGTGCTCGACGATGCCTTCGACGCCTCGCTTCGGCGGCGGATGAAGGGGTTCTCGCTCTTCGGCGCAGCCGGTCTAACGGTCGTCGTCGTCGCGGCGGTCGCCATGACCCCGTCACGCAACGACCCATGCGAAGCGGCGGCCGACGCGTTGCAAGCCCAGATCTCCGGCCCCGAGTTGGCGGCCTTGGAAACGCGCATCACCAACATCGAGCACCCAGACGCCCCCGTGGCCGCCGCCCAGTTCGATCGTCAACTCGACACGTTTGCCTCCGAGTGGCTTGAGGCGAACACGAGCCTTTGCACCGCGGCCGACGTTGTGCCCGAGCTCATCGCCGCCCGTCGAAACTGCCTCGAACGCCAACGCGACGATCTCTCCGCGCTGTCTCGGGCATTCTCGGACGTCCCGGAGTTCGACCTGGCACGCGCCAGCAATCTCGCGTCGGCTCTGCCTGCGCCGAAGCGCTGCTCCGAGCTCGACGACCTCGATGCCCCAGAGGCCACCGGCACGGGCGTGCTGATCGAGGCACAACAACGGCTGGCCAGAGCGCGGGCGTTGCATCAAGCCGGCCTCGCTCGCGATGGCGTGGAGGTGGCCGAGGGGGTCTTGTCCGACCTTGAGGGTGTGGACGCGCTTCGGCTCAAGGCCATCATTCACCTGTGGATAGCCTCCCAGCGACGCTTCGAGAATCGATACGACGACGCGTTGGTACAAACCCGCGCCGCCCAAGCCGACGCCGCTCGTTCTGGCGACGACGACCTCCAGGTCCTTGCATGGATCGATCGCGTGTACCACACCGAATCGGCGACTCCGCAGGACCGGACGCAGGTCGACGCTCAACTCGAAGCTGCCGAGCTTGCGCTCATCCGGGCCGGCAGTCCGCCGAGCCTACGCATCCGCTACCTCATGCGCCTCGCGGGTGCCCTGCGCTCCGACGGCCTCCCCAGGGAGGCCATCGCGGCGATGGATGAAGCGCTCGCCCTGTCCAAGACGGACCCCCCGCTGGCGAGAGTCCTCAGCAACATCTACAACCTGCGCGCGGTCGCGTTCATCCAAGTCGACGACAAGCTTCGTGCGCAGCAGGATTTTCAGCGGGCACACGATGTCCTCGAGGAAGCCTACGGCCCTTACTATCCGACGTTGTCGCAGTCGCGGAACAACCTCGGCGCTGTCTGTCTCGAGCTGGGCGATCTCGACTGCGCCCGGACCACGCTGGAGAAATCCAACCGAGTCCTTGAGGCCTCGACGCAACCGAACCTGCCCAGCAAGGCCGTGGTGCAAGCCTTGCTCGCGACCGTCGCGTACAGGCAGGCTCGGTTCGAAGCGAGCGAGCGATATGCGCGGGCCAGCCTCGCGACCGTGGCCGAAGGAGACCTCGGCGGGAACACGGTCGTGTTGACCGCCAGCCAGCAGCTGCTGCTTGCGCTCTCCCACCGCGAGGACTGGCAGGCAGGCGAAGCCGAACTCCAGCGCCTGCTTGCGTGGAACGAGCGGCATCACGCCGAAACCGCCAAGGGAGGCGACGCGCTGCTGGTCGCCGCGGAGTTCCTCCGGGTGAAGGGAGACTTCGCCCGCGCGCTTGAGCTGACCCAGCGCGCCCGGGTGCTGCGAGAACAACACCTCGAGGCGCCCCACGTTGATATCGTGATCACGCGGCGGTCCGAAGCGTCGCTGCTGGTCGAGCTTGGCCGCCTGGAAGAGGCAGAGGCTGCGCTCCTGGTCGCTGAGGATGGGCTCGCCCAGCTCGAAGACGCACCCCAGCTCGCTCGGGCACAGGTCCAGATGGCGCGCGTCATGCTTTGGACCGCGACCGGTCAGCAGGTCCAAGCCTCCGAACTGGCCCGGACAATTCTCGACACGCTCGACGATCCCCAACCCGCCGCGACCGAGCTGCGAGGCAGCGCCGCGGACTGGCTGCGCGAGCACAAGCTTCAGCCCCCCAACCCATCCGGTGTCGTCGCCCCTTAGGGCTGCGATTGGGGCCCACCTAAAAGCCGCGAAACCACGCCCGGGCGCGTTCGCCCAGCGCGGCCCCCCCGGGCGGGGAACGCCACGACGAGAACGGGTGCTCCGGGTCGGGCTGCAATCGCAAGCCCCACATCGCATCCGGAGCCGCGAGTCCCCGCCCGTAGCGCAGGTCGCCGAGGACACGTCCCTCCTCGTCGGGTTGTTCGGCCACCCACCCGTCGGCAAACCACTCGAACCTCGCCAGCCCTTCAAGGGCTTTGGCGTTGCCCTTGGCGAGCCCTGCGTGCGCCTCCGGCCCCACCCTGCGGATGGACCCCCCCTCGCGCGAGGAGGTCTCGCCGAGCCATGGCACATGCACGGCATCGACGTAGATCCGACCATCGTCCAGGTAGAGGGTCCGCCACAGCACGTTGGTGACGGCGCCGGGAAAGGCTTCGATGCGCGTGGTGGTGTGGCCACGCGCCGCCGCCAGAGCCTCCGCATGCTCGATCGCGCGAGCGTGCTGCAGACCCCCCCACCCCATGTACAGCGCGCACCAAGCCGCGGCGATCCACAGGGGTCGCAGCCGATCCTTCCAGGCCACCATGGCGACACCCAAGCACAGCGGGAGGGTGAAGAATGGGTCGATGATCCCGATCCAGTTCCACGCCACGCGGGCGTTCGAGAACGGCCACCACAGCTGGGTCCCGTAGGACGTGAACGCATCGAGCAGGGCATGCGTTGCGTAGCCGAGGGTGCTCGCGGCGAGGATCAGCCGCTGCCTGTGCTTGGGCTTGCGAAAGATGAACGGGAGTCCCGCGAGAACGCCGCCCACCGGTACGAACGCAAGGCTGTGCGTGAAATGTCGGTGGTAGGTCCACGCGACCAACGGGTCGTCTGCGCTGCGAATGAAGATGTCGAGGTCGGCGGCCATGCCCCCCAGCGCGCCGTACAGCCACGCCCGGCGCCCCAGCTGTTTGTGCAACAGGAGCTGAGCGGCCGCCGCACCAAGGGCCCCCTGAGTCACCGGATCCATCGCCGGGAGCATGCGGCGCACGAGCACCGCGGTCAACGCAACCGCCCTCAGTCGGTCGATCGCAGCTCGCGATACAGCGCGAAGCAGATCAAGATGAGGATCACCGTGAACGGTACGGCCGTGGTCAAGACCGCGGCTTGCAGCGCCTCCAGTCCACCGGCGAACACCAAAGTTGCCGCGACCGCGCCCTCGAGCACGGCCCAGTACACCCGCTGAAACACGGGGGGCTCGTCCTTGCCTCCCGAGGCGATCGTGTCGACCACCAACGAAGCCGAATCGGACGACGTGACGAAGAACAGGATGACGCAGATGATGCACAGAATGCTGGAGACCGAAGACCACGGCAGCCGGTCCAGCATCGAGAAGATCGCCGTGGGCACGCTCTCGCTGACCGCCTCACCGATGCCACCCCCTCCGAACACCTCGATGTACAGCGCGGTGTCCCCGAACACGGTGAACCACACGAACGCGACCAGCGTGGGCGCGAGCAACACCCCCAGCAGGAACTCCCGGATCGTGCGACCCCGCGACACCCTGGCGATAAACATCCCCACGAACGGCGCCCACGCGATCCACCAGGACCAATAAAAGACGGTCCAGTTCGACAACCAGTTGTGCGCCTGCGGCCGCTCAAAGCTTGCCGTCCAAAACGAGTTCTCCGGGAGATGCTGCAAGTAGGTCCCGATGTTCTCGACGAAGGCGTTGAGCAGGAAACCGGTCGGTCCCGCAACAAGGACGAAGATCATCAGCGTTCCGGCGATGCCGAGGTTGATCTCGCTGAGGCGCTTGACCCCGGCATCCAGGCCCGAGACCACGGAGACGGTTGCCGCGAGGGTGATCGTCGCGATGATGAGGAACTGCACCGTGCTCGACTCGGGGAGTCCGAACACGTGCGAGAGCCCAGCGTTGACCTGTGAGGCGCCGAATCCCAGCGACGACGCGACGCCGAACATCGTGCTGACGATGGCCAGCGCGTCCACGGCGTCACCGATGCGACCGTTCACTCTGTCGCCGAGCAACGGGTAGAGCGCCGACCGGATCGACAGCGGCTTTCCCTTGCGGAACGAGAAGTACGCGAAGGCGAGACCGATCAACGCGTAGACGGCCCAGGGGTGCAGACCCCAGTGGAAGAAGGTGAGACCCATCGCTTCCCGCGCGGAACCGAGGCTCGCGGCGCGTCCGACCGGCGGCGTGAGATAGTGCTGAATCGGCTCCGCAACGCCAAAGAACAGCAGCTCGATCCCCATGCCCGCGGAGAACAACATCGCAAACCAGCTCGGCGTGCTGAACTCGGGCCGGGAGTCATCCGCACCCAGGCGCAGGTCCCCGTACGGGCTGAAGATCAGCCACACGGCGAAGCACAGAAACCCGGTCATCGAGAGGATGTAGAACCACCCAAACTGCTCGACCACGCCCTCCTGGATGGCCTGGAACGTCTCTCCTACGTCTCGCGTCGCGATCGCAGCGGCCAGGACCATTGTAAAGATGAGCGCGTTGGCGCTCCAGAACACCCACGGGTTGACGTCGAGCAGCTTCTTTGGCTTCTTCGGACCCTTGGAGTCGCCATCGTCCGAAGGTTCGCCCAGTCCGGCCGGAAGGTCTGCGACTTTGTCGACGCTCACCGCACGGATGATTACGACAGAAACATTTTCAACTCAAACCATTCAAGTGCGAACGACTCCATGGGCGATCAACCACTA
>CAWCWO010000012.1:0-2151501 GCA_963799255.1 uncultured Pseudomonadota bacterium
CGAATCGAGCCCGCCGGTCGTCTCCTGGAGTCCAGTCGTGGGGGACGCAGAGTCTGAGATGCCGCCCGAGCCCGCGGTGGGGTCGGTGGGGTCCGTCTCGGATTCTTGCGAGCTATCGCCGGTGGTGTCGCCGATGTCTACGTCGGGCGGGGAGAAGGTGAAGGTGCCCGCGCCGGCCACGCCCTCCGTGCACGCTGAGAGGCACAAACAAAGCCCAAACCCACGAAGCAATCCAATCCTGTCCACAGACTGCAGAGCATAGCCGTCCGAGAGCACCGACTCCAAATCGGTCGGTCTCGCAGGGGGTCCTGCGATCGGCTGCTAGAATCCCAGGACTCGTGCGGCGCCGACCCCTTGCAGCGTGTTTGGCCTTCTGGACGCTCATCTCGGCGGGATGTGCGGGCCCAAACCTGTTCACGGACTTGGGAAGCGTCTCTACAGGCACCGTCAATCGAGGGCGGATCCGCAACCCGGCACGCATACCCCTGAACGGCAAGGGGTGGAGCGTGCCTGCGCGGTGGAACCGCCGAGGGTTCCACTACGCAACCGACGAGCTCATCGCCGCCGTACAACGCGCGGCAGGCCGGGTTCGAAGCCAGGACCGCCGCGCGGTCTTGGGCGTCGCGGACTTCTCGCGAAAGACCGGCGGACGCTCGATTTGGCACAGCTCGCACCACGCGGGGCGCGATGTGGATCTGCTGTTTTACACGCGGGACGAGAAGGGGCGACCGATGGCCCCGCTGGAGGAGGGCATGGTCAAGTTCGACGGCAAAGGCGAGCCGGTGGCGAACGTGAAGAGCCCGTACGAAGACGCCGATTGGGAGTCGCGGAGGTTCGACACGCGGCGCAACTGGCAGCTCGTCGAGGCGCTGCTCACCGATGCTTCGGTGCGCGTGCAGTGGATCTTCGTCAGCGACGAACTCAAGGCGCATCTGCTGCAATGGGCGGCGCGGCACAAGCGGCCGCAGTGGTTGTTGGACTACGCGCGTACCCTTATGCGGCAGCCTGGCGACTCTGCGCCTCACGACGACCACTTTCACGTGCGGGTGTACTGCACCCGAGCCGATCGCTTTCACGGTTGCCAGGACTCTGGACCGGTCTGGCAGCACGAGAAGAAGACCTTCAAGTATCAAGGGCCTGAGCGCTACGATCCGGTCGCGTGGAGGCTCCTGCTCGGGCCTGCGCGGACACTGCTGTAGCGCTGGCTTCCCCTGTCCCCGGTCTGGTCGCGGCCTTGACGGGGACGGTACATGCCGTCAGTCTCGACATCAGGTGATACCTAGGGTCGGAGACTACGAACTCGTCCGCCGGATTGGTTCCGGGGGGATGGCAGAGGTCTGGATGGGCCGCCGCCAGGGGGTTGGTGGCGCCAGCAAGTCGGTCGCCGTCAAGTTCATCATTCCCTCGAAGACGCACAGCGAACGCCACCGAGAGATGTTCCTCTCCGAAGCGCGGCTGTCGATGATGCTCTCGCACAGCAACGTCATTCAGGTCTTCGATGCTGGCGACGACGACGGCCGGCTGTACATGGTGATGGAGTGGGTCGACGGGATGAACCTATCCCAACTCCTGGCGCATATGCGCGCCGAAGGAAAGCTGCCTTCGCTGTCGTTGGGAGGGTTCGTGATCGGTGAGGTCCTCAAGGGGCTCGCCTACGCGCACAACCTGTATCACCAGGGTCGACAGATCACGATCGTGCACCGGGATATCTCCCCGCAGAACGTCCTGGTCAGCGTCTCCGGCGAGGTCAAGGTGCTCGACTTTGGGGTCGCCCGGCTCGCGCAGGAGGAGACCTCGGGGATCCACATCAAGGGCAAGCTTCGCTACATGGCGCCCGAGCACCTCGGCGGCAGCTCCAAGGCGCCGACGGTCGATATCTACGGCGCGGGTGCCATCTTTCACGAGCTCCTCGAAGGCACGAAGTACCGCCACGACGCGGACGAGATGCAGCTCTACAACCAGATCCTCGGCGGGCACACGCCGCCGCTTCTGCGCGAGGGGCTGCCACCGGAGGTCGTTGCGCTTCGCGCTGCGATGCTCGACCCTGATGAGCACACCCGCGTGCAGTCCTCCGACCTCGCGCTCGAACAGCTTGAGGCGTGGCCGGGGTATCGCAGTGCGGCCGGGGAGTTGGGGCGTCTGGTTCGCGGCTATATGGGCGTGAACACCCCGCGCTCGGGCATTCATATGCAGGCGGTGTCGCAGGCCACCGTCGACGCGATGGCCGACACCGCGCCACCGACCGCCGCCACCCAGACGCGCCAGACCGCCGCGACGTCGCCAGAGCTGTCGGCCTCGATGCCCGGGGCCGGGACCGACCCCGGCATTCCGATGGGGATCGAGAACGCATACTCGGAATCGTTCGTGGTGCCGAGCAAGAAAGGGGGCTCGGCCCTCTTGCTCGGTGTGGGTGCGGGGTTGCTGTGCGCGGCCGGAGCCGTCGGCGTTGCGCTGGCGCTCAAGCCCGACAAAGCGGCGTCGGCCAAGACCGCGGCCTCGGCCAAGACCGAAGCCGCGGTTGCCCAGCGCACGGACGCGCCGGACGACGCCGCGCCGCCTGAAGACGAGGTGCCCGACGCGTCTGCGCTCGGAGGCCCTGCCCCGCTTGAGGTCGGCGCGGCTCTGGGATCCGTGGACGTGGGCTCTGCGCTCGCCGTCGAGCCTGAGCCTGAGCCTGAGCCTGAGCCTGAGCCCGAACTTGAGCCCGAGCCCGCGTCGAAGCCTACGCCCAAGGCTCCGCGGCGCAACCGGCGTGAGGCCGTGCCCGACAAGGCTGAGAACGCTGAGAAGCTGCCGCCGAAGGTGGCACCGCAGATGAAGGTGTCGCTCAAGCTCAAGAAGCCGCTGACCGTGGCGTACGTGAAGATCGACGGTGGCAGCGAAATTGTGCTCGAGCCCATGCAGCGGGTCCAACTCAGCATCGGCAAGCACACGATCATGTGGCGTCCAAGCCGAGACCGGCCGTACATCCAGAGTCCTCCGGTGACGCTCACGGCGGGCGGCAAGTCGACGATTCGAATCACGTCCGCCGGGGCGCGGCTCGAGTAGGCGTGCGAGTCCCCGGGCTCACGCCACCTCCGCCTCGCGCTTGAAAAGCCACGCGCTCAGCCAGCCGATCGCCATGAACACGGCGATCGACGCGAAGAAGTACTCGTGGCCCGCGGCCCCGGGGAACGAATCGGTGAGGACGCCGTTGAGCGGACCGATGAAGATGTCGGGGGTGTAGCCCAGCACCGAGACAATGCCGGAGGCTGTACCGGTGAGCGCCGGGTGGACCTTGGCTGCGCGGAACAGCGCGAAGTACAGGCCGCGAAGGCCGAACACGAGCGCAGCGGTGCTGACGACCAACAGCAACAGCATCCAAGGCAGACCGAAACTCGCGAGGCCCAAGCCCATCGCGGCATAACCGAGTGTCGAGACCCCGAAGCAGGCGAGGACCACGCGCGAGACGCCCACCCGGTCGCCGAGGAACCCCGCGGCGATGGCCGCGACCGGCCGGACCCACAGCGCGATGGTGCCGACCTGGGCGGCCTGCACGTCATCAAACCCGAATGCGTCGCGGGCGTAGAGGCTGTAGTCATCGAGGCTTTTGTATCCGCAGTACGCCGTCAGGACGATGAGTGTCTGCAGCCACACGGCACGGTTGCGGGCCACCTCGATCATGTTGGACCACACCTCGCGGCTCGAACCGCGAGGCCGCGAGCTCTGGCGTTGGGTGTCGGGGAGTACGAGCCACACCAGCGCGGCTGCGAGCAGGGTGAACACTGTGAAGGTCGCGATGACCGCCTGCAGGGCCGCGGTGCGTTCCGCGAGGGTCGCGTTCGTCATGTTGTCGGGCATCAGGGCCGAGAACAAAAAGAGCGTCGCGGAGCCGAGGATCGCGGCAAAGAGTCCTCGTCCACCATCGAGAATGCCGAACGCCCGCCCTTGCGAGTCGGCTCCCCCCCAGCTGCGGGTCGCCCGGATCAGCGGGGACCAGAACAAGAGGATCGTCGTGATTCCCCAGTAGCCGAACAGCGCGCTTAGCGTGCCGGCCGAGGGGATCTGAAAGTACAAGACGCCCCCCAGCGCCGTCCCGGACAGCGCGATGGTCATCAGCGTTCGCGCGGAGTACCGGTCGGCGAGCGGGCCCCCGGGGAAATAGGCGGCCATGGCGAGCACGCCATACAGGGCGAAGGCCGAGCCGAGCTGGAGGTTGGTGATTCCGAAGACATCCAGCAGGGTGGGGCGGAAGACGCGGCTCACGATGAACGGGAGGCCGAACGTCGCCTCGCCGGCGATGATCAGGGTCAGCATCGTCAACATCCGTTGACGGGCGTTCGCGCGGGGAGTGGCTGAACTCGGGGTGGGATGCTGCACGAGGTGCGTCGGCCTCAGGTGGGAGACGGTCGGTGCGCGCAGCGTAGCAAGCCCGGTGCGAACAGCTTTCGCGTCACGCGAACGCGGTTCGAACCCAGCGTGCCGCTCGACTCGCGCCCGCCGTGGCGTTCCGCGACGGGCCCGATCTGACACCGGCCCCTGGACGCAAGCGCGCAGGAGCGCGCCTCTCCAGGGCGGAATTCGGGGGTCTACGGCCTGTTCCAACCCCCTGCACGACCGGATTCGCGTTCGCGAGTTCTTGAACGGAACCGCACGTTCGTCCATGTGTCATCTCCGCATACTGAAACTTGTGACAGCGGTAATATGACAAAAAGTTGAGCCTATGCAGTGGAAAGTGCTTCCTCAAATACATTGAATGGAATACAGTAAAAAAGAGGTCGTCACAGGACTCCGCTGGTGCGACTTCGCGAATGGGACGCTCCCCATTCATCCCCCCTCTGCTCTCCTCCGCGCCATCTTCCCGGCGCTTCCTCTGCTCCGCTCCCCCCCACGTCGATGTCCCTCGCTCTGACCGAGACGCAGGTCCGCGAAATTGAAGCGGCCCATCCGGACGGATTGACCTCCGCCGAGCTGGTCGGCGCGTTCTCTGGCGCGCGGATCAAGTTCAGCGAGGCGACCCTGCGGAAGTACGTGCAGCTCGGGCTCGTCCCGCGTTCGCGACGGGTCGGCCGCAAGGGCAAGAACCTCGGCAGTCGCGGCGTGTATCCGACTCGCGCGGTGCGGCGCATCAACACCATCAAACGTCTGATGGCGGAGCGGTACACGATCGAGGAGATCCAGACCCGCTTCCTGACCTTCAAGGACAACATCGAGACGCTCGATGAGGCGCTCACAGAGCTGCTCAAGTTGTTCGAACAAAAGGTCGGAGAACAACCTCCCAATCGTCTTCGGACCCGCCTGGGCGGCGAGCTTTCCTCGGTTCGCGACACCGCCGAGAAGTTGCTCGAAGGCGTCCTGAGGCTCGAAAAATTACTCGTCTCTTCGGCTCAAACGACGCGCCCGCGCGGCGGCGGGGCTGCGAGCCCTACCGAGCTGCTCTGAACAGAACTCCCCGGATCCGCGTGGATCCACTCTCCTGCTCCTCAACCCTCGCTCTACTCCGAGGTCTGCTCCCCGACCTCGTCAAGGGACACCCATGCTCAAGTACGAACCGACCGCGACCCCCCTCGAAACCGAAATACACGACGACGCCGTGCCCGCCGGTGATCCGACCCCGATTGTCCGGCGCAGCCGCGCCAAGACGATCGCGATGAAGCGCTTGACCAAGGAAGAACTCCGCATCGGAGCGCTGCTCTACCCCGAGCGCAGCTACTGGCGCCCCAGTGCCCGCGGCGAGTGCTCGAACGTTGCGCGCCCTTGCCCGTACGTCTCGTGCAAGTACCACCTGTACATCGACGTGAACCCGGCGACGGGAAGCATCAAGGTCAACTTTCCCGAGCGCGAGGTTTGGGAACTGGGAAACAGCTGCGCGCTCGACGTTGCTGAGCAAGGCGGCATCACGCTCGAGGAGGTTGGTGAGATTCTCAACCTCACCCGCGAGCGAATTCGCCAGGTTGAAGTGCGCGGTTTGATGAAGCTCAAGGAAGCCGGCGGCGAGGATCTGCTGGGCTACCTCGCGCGCACGGCCGAGTAGGCCAGAGCGTGCCCATGAGGTGTACGCCCCGTGGCTGGACTGTGACATGGACGCGACATTGCTTCCGTGCCGCATGAGGTCGCGGCGGCGCGCGTAGGGACGAGGCCCGCGAGGTTGACCCCGCGGGGACCAGGGCGTATTTCCAGCGCCGTGGCCACCCGGATCCGTCGAGCCCTCGTCAGCGTCTCCGACAAGCGCAACCTCGAAACCCTGGCCAAGATCTTGGTCGAGCACAAGGTCGAGGTGCTCTCGACTGGAGGCACCTATCAGGCTCTGAGCGATCTCGGTGTCGCGGCCGTCAAGGTCAGCGACTACACCGGCTCGCCCGAGGTGCTGGGCGGGCGCGTCAAGACGCTCCATCCGAAGATCCATGGCGGCATCCTGGCCTTGCCGACACCCGAGCATGAAGCCGAGGCTGCTGAGCACGACATCCCGCCCATCGACCTGGTGGTGGTCAACCTCTACCCGTTCGCTCAGGTGATCGCGAAGCCGGGGTGCAGCTTCGAGACGGCGATCGAGAACATCGACATCGGTGGGCCCACGATGCTTCGGGCTTCGGCGAAGAACTGGCCACGGGTGACCGTGGTCGTGGATCCGGACGACTACACCTCGCTGGGGGCGGCCCTCGGCGAGCACGGTGGGGCCGTACCCGATACGGTTCGCAGGGCGCTCAGTCGCAAGGCGTTTGGTCATACGGCGGCCTACGACGCTGCGATCGCCCAGTACCTTGCGCGGCATGACGACGCCGGCAACGCCATGGCGGCGGCCGACGTCCCGAGTATGGTTTTTGTGGGCGGGGAGCAGCCGCCGACGCTTGAGGTCGAGGGAGCGCGGCCGGTGCAAGGCCAGCTGCGCTACGGCGAGAACCCACACCAGCGTGCGGCCTTCATCGCCACACCCGGCCTGGACAGCCGCCCGGGCATCGCGGACGCGCGGGTGCACCAGGGCAAGGCGCTCTCGTACAACAACCTGCTGGACGTCGACGCGGCGATCGACATCATTCGCGATCTGCAGCCGCTGGGTCGGGCGGCGGCGGTGTTCAAACACGCCACTCCGTGCGGCGCGGCGATAGCCCGCGACGCACAGACGCTCGCCGAGGTCTACGAAGCGGCCCGCGAGGCCGATGCGGAGAGTGCGTTCGGGGGTATCGTCTCGCTCTCCGAGGTGATGGACGCTGCAACGGCCAAAACGCTCGTCGAGACGTTCATCGAAGTCGTGATCGCGCCGGGCTTCTGCGCCGAGGCCCTGGACGTGCTCAAGGCCAAGAAGAACCTGCGGGTGCTCGAGCTGCCTGGAATGTTCGCCACCGGCGGGCCAGTGCCACCGCTCAAGGTGCGCACCGTATTTGGCGGGCTGCTTGTGCAGCGGGAGGACCGACTCGGCGTGGCACCCAGCGATGCCCAGGTGGCGACGAAGCGAGCACCGACGGCCGCCGAGATGGCCTCGCTCGAGGTCGCCTGGCGGGTCGCCAAACACGTGCGCAGCAACGCGATCGTGTTGGCCAAGGACGGAGCGACCGTGGGCATCGGCGGCGGGCAGACCTCGCGGGTCGAGGCAGCGCGTGGCGCCGTCTCCCGGGCGGGGGCACGGGGACCCGGCAGCGTGCTGGCCTCCGATGGGTTCTTCCCGTTCCGCGACGGGGTTGATGCGGCCGCGGCAGCGGGCGTGACCGCGATCGTACAACCGGGCGGATCCAAGCGGGATGACGAGGTTATCGCGGCCGCGGACGAGCACGGCATCGCGATGATCATGACCGGCGAGCGTCACTTCCGTCACTAGCAGCGTCCCATGGCGAAGTTCCTCATCATCGGTGGAGGTGGTCGCGAACACGCGATCGGCTGGCGGCTGTATCACGAAGGCCACGAGGTCCACGCGGCGCCGGGCAACCTTGGCATGGAAGCGCTGGGGACCAACCATCCCCTCGGCCCGCTCGGGTTCGAGGATCAAGCGGCGCTGGTCGAGCTCGCGCTGACCTTGCGCGTGGATGTTGTCGTCGTGGGTCCGGAGCAACCCTTGGTCGATGGTCTCGCGGACACCATGCGGGCGGCGGGCGTTCGGGTCTTTGGCCCGTCTGCGGCCGCGGCCCGACTCGAAGCGAGCAAGGCCGAGTCCAAGGCGTTCATGCACAGGCACGGCATTCCCACCGCGCGTCACGTGTGCGTGTCCTCGATGCGCGAAGGCCTGAGCGCGGTGCGAACCTTCGCGGTGCCGCCGGTCGTCAAAGCCGACGGGCTGGCGGCCGGCAAAGGGGTGACCGTGGCGCAGAGCTACGAGGAGGCCGAGGCCGCGCTGCGGGACTGTCTGGAGGCCGGTGCCTTCGGAGATGCGGGCGCAACCGTCGTGCTTGAGCAGCGCCTCGAAGGTCAGGAGGTCAGCTTTTTCGTGATCTCCGACGGCATTCATGCCGCCACGATGCTGCCGACGCAGGATCACAAGCGCATCGGGGAGAACGACACCGGACCCAACACCGGGGGCATGGGCGCGTATGCACCGGCGCCCGTCTTCACCGAAGCGGTGCACGACAAGACGATGGCGCGGATCGTGACTCCGACGCTCGAGGGCCTGCGTCGCGAGGGCCGGCCGTTTGTCGGTGTGTTGTTTGTCGGCTTGATGATCGACGCGGCGGGGGACCCGTGGGTGATCGAATACAACGTGCGTTTCGGTGACCCTGAGGCACAACCGCTGATGCTCGGCTTGCATGCACCCTTGGGACAGACGCTTCAAGCGGCGGTCACCGGGATGCTCCCCGAGGGCAGACTGTCAGGGTCCCCGGCGGCGAGCGTGGTGCTGGCTTCTGCGGGCTATCCCGCGTCGTCTCACACAGGGGACGTGATCACCGGCTTGGCGGAGGCGGGGGAGGTCCGCGGCGTCACCGTGTTTCACGCGGGGACGCGCAGCTCGCCGGGCGGGGGCTGTGAGACCGCCGGTGGCCGCGTGCTCGGTGTGTGTGCGACCGCTGAGGTTCTCACGGACGCGCTGCGGCAGGCGTACACGGCGGTCGAGGCCATCCGCTTCGATGGCATGCAGTTCCGGCGGGATATCGGACGCCGAGCGACGATGGTATAGACGGCGCCATGGCGAAGATTCGTCCCTTCCGCGGCCTGCGTTACACGCTCGAAGCAGGAGCTTCGGCAACGCCGGTGATGGCGCCTCCTTACGACGTCGTGGACGCGCAAGGCAGGGCGGAACTCATGGCCCGCAGCGAGCACAACGCCATGCGGTTCATCCTCCCCGACGGGGAAGGGGACGAGAAGTACGCTCGTGGCGCCTCCGCCTTCCGTTCGATCGTCGCCGAAGCGATGACCCGGGACGAGAAGCCCGGCGTGTATGTCTATCACCAGACCTTCGAGGCGCTCGGGACCACGTACACCCGCAAGGGCTTTGTCGCTTTGGTCGAGCTGACGCGCTTTGGAGAGGGTCCCGTCCTCGCGCACGAGCGAACGCTCAGCGGCCCCAAAATGGATCGCCTCAAGCTCATGCGGGCTTGCGACGCGCACCTCGAGCTGGTGTTCGGGATGTTTTCCGACCCGGGCAAAAGCTGGGAGACCGCTGTCGATCCCGCCAAGGGCGAGCCCGTGCTCACCGCGGACTTCGATGGCGTCGACCACAAGCTTTGGAAGGTCGATGACGCTGCGGCGATCGAGACGCTCCAGGGCGTGCTCGCCGACAAATCCATCTACATCGCGGACGGACACCATCGGTACGAGACGATGTGCGCGTTCCGAGACGAACTGGAGGGGCGCGGCCATCCGGGCGCGGCGTACGGCATGATCTACCTGAGCAACCTCGACGACCCCGGCCTCGTCGTGCTGCCGACCCACCGTGTGGTGCACGGGCTCGCGAGGGTCGAGCTGGACGCCGTCATTTCGCAGGTTCGAGCGTTCTTCGACGTCTCCACCGAGACGCTTCCAGGCGACACCGACGCGATGCGCACGCGCATGGCCGAGGCGGGCAAGGAGCGGGCAGCGTTTGGCCTCACGGTTCCCGGATCAGGCCAGCTCACCGTGCTGACGCTGCGGGCCGACTTCGACCCCGCCGCGGCGGGACTCGGCGATGTCGCTGGCGCGCTCCAGTTCCTCGACGTCGCGCTGCTTCACGAGATCGTGCTGGAGCGCGCCCTGGGCATCACCAAGGAAGCCCAAGCCGCAAAAACCAACCTCCGCTACTTCAAGTCGTACGACAAGTCGATCGAGCTCGCGCAGTCTGGCGACGCGCAGTCGCAGCTGATCTGCTTCATGAACGCGACGCCGGTCAAAGATGTGGTCGCGGTCTGTGACAGCGGCGAAGTGATGCCGCAGAAGAGCACGTTCTTCTTCCCGAAGATCCCCAACGGTCTGGTCTTCTACGACCTTGCCCAGGACATCGAAGGCTAGGCGCGAGGATGGGCGGAATCCCCGGGACCGAAGGCGGCGTCGACCTGTTGCCTCCCGCTGCGGCACGTCGCCGAGCGCTCGTCGACGCGTTGCTCGATACGTTTGCCGCGTGGGGGTTCCGGCAGGTCATCACGCCCAGCGTGGAACGCTACGACGTCCTCGCGGCGGGCCTGTCCGAAGCCGATCGAGCCCACGTGGTCCGTTTCGTGTCCGGACCGGCTTCACGCGTCGTCGCGCTGCGCTCCGACGTCACGCCGCAGATCGCTCGGATGGTGGCTCGCCATCGCGGAACGACCTGGCCGGCCAACGCGGTCCTGCGCTTGGCGTACACCGCCGATGTTGTGCGCCAGCCCTCCGACGCCCGCGAGAGGACCGAACAGCACCAGGTGGGCGTGGAGTTCGTTGGGGACGCCAGCCCGGCCGCCGATGCGGAACTCGTCGCCCTCGCGCATGCGGCCCTGCACCGCGTCGGACTCACAGGGTTTCGCTTCGACCTGTCCCATCGGGGCATCGCGCACCGGGTGCTCGACGGGCTCGGCCTCGACGCCGCGGACAGACGGGCGGTCGAAGCACGCTTGGCCCGCAAGGACCGAGGTGGTCTCGAGGCGCTGCTCGTCGCCAAGGGGATCAGCCCCGCTGTCGCGGCGGGCGTAGGGTCGCTGTGCGATGCGTACGGGCGGCCCAGCGTCATCGATCGCATCGCGGACCTCGCCATCGCGGACGAGGCGGGCGAGGCGGGCAGCACCGCGGAGGGGCTGGGGACGCTCCGGGCGATCTTCGAGCATCTGCGCGCCGTGTTCCCCGACGCCGCGGAGGTCCTGGATGTCGATCTGGGCGAGGTTCGAGGGTTCGACTACTACACGGGTGCCCGTCTGCGCGTGTGGGCGCCTGGTGTCGCAGCGCCAGTGCTTCGTGGGGGCCGCTACGACGACTTGGTGGGGCGCTTCGGATCCCGCGCGCCGGCGACCGGGTTTGCGCTCGACCTGGACGCGCTCGAACAAGCGCTCGGCGAGCGGGCTCCAGCCCCCGGGGGGCGGTCCGGTCGGCTGTTCGCGTTGCACCCTGGGTGCCCGCCCGCCGCGCGAATCGAAGCGTCTGGGCTGGCTGCCGCTGCCCGTGCAGCGGGGACGCCGGCCTGGGTTCAGGCCGGTCTCTCGCTGCACGACGCCCAAGCCGTCGCCGCGGACGCCGGGGCCGGAACACTCACCTATCTTCAGCCCGACGCAGCGGGCGGCCTGGCGGTCCTTCGGTTCCGCCGCGCTCCGAGCACGTCATCCACCTGGACCACCGAGTCCCGAGAGTAAGAGAGAACAAGCGATGCCGACTTTGGTTGTAGTGGGAGCTCAGTGGGGAGACGAGGGCAAAGGCAAGGTGGTCGACGTCCTCGCCTCGAAAGCCGACGTCGTCGCCCGGTTTGCCGGAGGCAACAACGCGGGGCACACCCTGGTCGTTGAAGGCCGTCAGATCATCACGCACTTGGTGCCTTCGGGCTGCACGTACCCGGGCACCCTGTGCGCGCTCGGGTCCGGCATGGTCATCGACCCCGTCGTGTTTCGTGAGGAGGTCGAAGGCCTGCAAACCCTGGGCTTGTTGCAAAATGGCGAGCTCCGCGTGTCCTTGGGCGCGCACCTGATCTTCGACTTTCATCGGGCCCTCGATGGCCTGCGGGAGGATCGAGCCAGCATGCACGACAACCAGATCGGAACGACGCGGCGCGGGGTCGGGCCGGCGTACGAAGCCAAGGCCGGCCGGCGGGGCATTCGTGTGCGCGACTTGTTCGACGCCAGCGGGCTGCGCGATCGCCTTGAGCAGTGCAAGGCCGTGGTCGACCCCGAGTTTGAGCGCCTCGGGCATGAGCACCGGGTCGATGTGGACCGCCTGCTCGCCGACGCCTCCACGTGGGCCCAATGGCTCGAGCCGATGGTCGCGGACGTCGGGGAGATCTGTCAGGAAAACATCGACGCCGGCAAGCGCGTGCTTTTCGAAGGCGCCCAAGGTGCGATGCTCGACATCGACCACGGTACGTACCCGTTCGTGACCTCGTCCAACGCGATCGCGGGGGGGGTCTGCACGGGCATCGGCGTCGGTCCCACCCAGATCGATGAGGTCTGGGGCATCACGAAGGCCTACACCACGCGCGTGGGCGCAGGGCCGTTTCCGACCTGTATCGAGGGGGCCGAGGGCGAGGCGCTGCGGAAAGCGGGCAACGAGTACGGAGCCACGACCGGTCGGCCGCGGGATTGTGGTTGGCTGGATCTCCCCGCGCTTCGGTTCGCGGCACGGATCAACGGGATGTCAGGGCTGTGCGTCACCAAGCTGGACGTGCTCGCCGCGCTGCCGCGGATTCAGGTGTGCACCGCCTACGAAGACGGGCGGACCCCGGGCAAAGACGACCTCGCGCTGGCCCGGCCTGTGCTGGAGACGGTCCAGGGGTGGGACGATCCCTCGGTTGGCCCCAAGCTTCGCGCGGCTCGCACGCTGGAGCAGATTCCGGCACCGGTCCGCGCGTACCTGGACAAGATCAGCGATGCGGTGGGCGTGCCGGTGGTTCTGGCTTCTGTCGGTCCCGGTCGCGAAGAGACCATCGCGCTCGCAGAAGCGTTCCAAGGCTAACCCCCACGCCTCGGTGCAGCCTGGCCCTGCGCTCACCATGCACACAGTGAACACAAAGGTGGGTGCCGACACCGTGTACCTGCGCGGCTGCACGGTTGTGTGTGACGTGAGCCTGCACGTATACTGCCCTCGCTTGGAACCCTCGGAAGTTGCAAGCAAAACCTTGAACGGACAGCGGAGAGCGGCCCCCACGTGGTCGTCCTCCCGGCGGAAGACCCCCGAATGAAGATCGAATGCGACAAGTGTGCTGCGAAGTATTCCATCGCGGATGAGAAGGTCCGCGGGAAAACCTTCAAGATTCGCTGCAAGAAATGCAGCAACGTCATCATCGTTCGGGACAAGGGCGTTGCTGCCGATGCCGCCGATGATGGGAGTGACGCGGACGCGGATCAGGGGGCGCCGGGCTGGCACCTCGCGATCAACGGTGAAACCGTTGGACCGCTCGCGGAAGATGACGTTCGTGCGCGCTACGGCGCTGGCGAGATCGACAAGGACACCGCCGTTTGGCAGGAGGGCTTCGAAGACTGGATCCCCCTGGGCGACGTGCCCTCGTTCGCCGACCTGCCCGATGGTGGGCAGGCGCACCAACACGCGCCCGCCGCCGGATACGATGACGGCTACGGCCATCAGGACGACGACGACCCGTTCGCGAACGCCAACCAGGAAGACTACGCGGCGGGTGCAGCGGCAGCGGCTTCGGCTGCCGTCGCAGCAGCGGCGCCCGCACACGCAGCGAGTCCGGCTTCGCCGCGTGTCTCCAACCTGACCGGTCAGCGCAACGAAAACTCTGTCCTCTTCTCGCTCGACTCCCTGCAGGCGCTGGCGTCTCCGAGCGCGGCTCAGCAGAACAAGCCGATCGCCGGATCCAACCAGCAGGTCGGGACCAAGGGCCTGGCAACCGCCGCGCCGGGGTCCGAAGGGTCGGGCTTGATCGACATTCGCGCGCTGGGCTCCATGGTGGGCAACGAGCATCAGGTCTCGTCGTCCGCGACGGCTCCTGCGGTCGACGACGCCGCACTGCCCAGCTTTGGCGGAAGTGGCCTCGGCGGTCTTGCGGCAGCGCCGCTGGTCGTCTCGCACGCGCCGGAGCCAGCGTCCGCCGCAGCGGCAGCGGCACCACCACCGCAGCAGCGCTCCAACGCTCCGATCTACGTCCTGATGGTCCTGTTGATCCTCGCCCTGGGCGGGTTGGCGGCGTACATCCTGCTCAAGCCCGAGCAGCAGCCGCAGGTCATCGTCAAAGAGGTCCCCGGTGCGGCACCGTCCGTCGCGGACAAGGACAAAGACGAGGACGAGGACAGGACAAGGACGACAAGGACAAGGACGACGAAGAGGACAAAGACGAAGGGGACAAAGACGAAGGGGAGGACGAGGGCGGCGAGGCCTCCGAGGATGAGGGCGACACGGCCAACGGTATGTCCGGCGCCGGGTCTTCGGGCAGGAAGAACACGCGCAAGTCCTCCGGCAACAAGGTCCCTCCCAAGAAGTCCAACAACAACGATCCGCTGGCTGGCTTCGACGATCCGCCACCCAAGAAGAGCACGTCGACCAAGCCGCCGGCCGGCAAAAGCGGTGACGTGAGCGTGGATTGCATCCTCGACCCCAGCAAATGCAAGAAGGGCGGCGGCAGCTCGGCGCCCTCGGGCGGAAGCAAGCCAGCACCTGCGGACTCCAACCTCCAGGCGACGCTGAGCAGCTCTGACATCCGCGCCGGAGTGGCCCCGTACAAGTCGGCCGCCAAAGCCTGCGGTGGCAAACACGGCGCGTCCGCGGGGACCAAGGTCAAGATCAAGCTCTCGATCTCCGGGTCAACCGGAACCGTCGCTTCGGCCAGCGCAGAGCCGCCACACACCGGCACTCCGCTGGGCAACTGCGTGGCAGCGGCCGTCAAGAAGTCCAAGTTCCCGAAGTTCCAGAAGTCGCAGCTTGGCGCGGTCTACCCGTTCACGATGTAGACGAAGCCCTCGGATCGAAAAGCCCCGCGCTGCTTTGCACGCGGGGCTTTTTCTTGCGCGGGGGCATCCGGGGCATGGGCGTTGGATGACGGGGGACGCAGGGGGACGCAGGGGGAACTCAGTGCTGCAGCGCGCCCGCGACGGTCCGGATGGTCTCGATGATCTCGGCCAGTGCGTCGTCGTCGATGCCCAGGTGAAACACCCACCGAACCTCGCTGTAGCGGTTTGGGTGGCACAGGACACCCGCCGCTCGCAGCGGGGCGCAGAGCCGCTCGGCGGGGCCATGCTCAAGATGTGCGAGGACCATGTTGGTCGCAGGCACGCCGAGCCTGAGGCCGGGCAGGTCGGTGAGGGCGGCCGCGAGGGCGGATGCGCGGCGGTGGTCGTCGGCAAGCCGTTCAAGATGATGTTCCAGCCCGTGGAGCCCGGCCGCTGCGAGGATGCCGGACTGCCGCATGCTGCCCCCCATGCCGTGCCGCATCGCGCGGGCCCGGTCGATCCACGCCTGCTGTCCCGCGAGGAGCGAGCCCGCGGGCGCGCCCAACCCCTTGCTCAAGGAGACGCTCACCGTGTCGGCGACGGAGGCGAGCTCGGACAGAGCACTCCCGGTGGCGACGTGGGCATTCCACAGGCGGGCGCCGTCGAGGTGCACGGTTCGTCGGTGTTGGTGAGCCCAGTCGGCGATCTGCCGCAGTCCGCCACCGTCTTGATGCAGGGGCCACACAGCCCCGCCGGCGTCCCCGAGGGTGTTCTCAAGCCAGGCTGCGGCGACCGGAGGCCAGCCGCAGCTCTCTTCGCGCACGAGGGCCTCAAGCTGCGCGACGTCGTACCCGGTCCGACCGCCCAGCGGCATGAGTTGAACCCCGCCCAGCGCTGCGGCGGAGGCGTCCTCATGGATACGAACGTGGGCCGTCTCGTGGCATGCGATGGTCTGGCCGGGCCGCGCGTGAAGCCGAACTGCGAGCTGGTTGCTCATCGTGCCCGAGGGCAAGAAAACCGCGTCGTCTTTCCCGAGGCGCTCGGCAACGGCTCGCTCCAGGGCGGCCACGCTCGGGTCGTCCCCATAACAATCGTCGCCCACGGGTGCGTGCGCCATGACGGCCCGCATCGCATCGGTCGGCTGGGTGACGGTATCGCTGCGAAGATCGAACGTACGGGCCACCTCAAGGCCGTACCAGAGCCGCTACTCGAGCAGCAACTGGTTCGGCTCGCCGGGGGCCGGCATCTTCGGGGCGTGCCCGTCGTCGGGGTCTGGCTCCGGGTCGTTGGGGGGCGCGACCGGGGGACGCGGCGCGGTGGGTGCCTGGCCCCGCTCTGCTCGCACCTTCTTCGCGATGCCCTCGATGAGGGTGTGCGGGAGGTGAGTCGGTCCAGCCTCGGTGCTGATCTGCAGCTGGGTACTCATCCGTCCAGAGGGGTCCGTGGTCGAGAACGCCTCAAGCGTGCCGCGGCCCTGGAGCTCGCCCAGCGGGATCTCGAAGACGATGTAGCCGGTCTCCGGGTCGCGATCGACGATCGCGTAGTCGCGGTCGACCCGCAGGTACCGAATCGCGGCCCCCCAGACCTGGTCCACGGGGTAGGGAAGCACGCGGCTTTGCGAGAGTTTCGTGCCCGCGGGCTCGCCGTGTGCGGCCTCGGCGTTGGCCGCTGCGGGGCCTGCTGCCGGGAGCAGCAGGAACGCGGCGCCCCACAGAGCGTTGCGCCAGGTTCGTGGGGTTCGCGCGAACATCCACCGACGCTAGCGAGGGGCTGGTCATCGTCCCAAAATTTCGGCAGATTGTAGGGGTCGCGATGTGCTCCGGGTGGGAGTTCAGCGCGATGAACGGAATCAATCGAGTTGCACGCCCAAGACCGACTCGCCCCGCGTGGGCGTTGGAATCTTCCCGGCGGTGCAGTGCAAACAAGCGATGCCCGACGGGGCGCCCAAGTTCCCACGATGGACTTGGGAACATCGGCGGCCTCAGGCCGTGTGTAGAACGAGGAGGACAAAGGAATGAACTCGGAAAACTCAGCGCTCATGGCGCTGTCAGAGCTCAAGAACCTCGAGGCGGACCGCGTCGCGCAGGTGCATGCTGACCATCAGTCGCAGATCGAAGCCGAGCGACTCGCACGCGAGCAGGCCGAGCGCCAGGCTCGCGAGATCGCGGAACGTCAGGCGCGCGAAGAGGCCGAGCGTCTCGCCGCGGAGCAGGCTGCGCGGGAGGCTCGGGAGCGTGAAGAACGGATTCGCGTCGCGGAGGCCGAAGCCCGCAGTCGGGCCGAACAAGAGGCACGCCTCGCAGAGGAGCAGATGCGCATCGACGCGCAGATGAAGCTCGCCGAGCAGAAGTCGAAGCCGAAATGGCCGCTCTTCGTCGTGCCGCTGCTTGTCGTGGGCCTCGGGGGCCTCGGCTTCATGTACTACAGCGGTCAGAAGCGGGCAGAAGAGGCCAGAGCTGAGGCTGCCGTGGCGGCTGCCAATCAGGCCGAGAAAGACGCCGAGGCCTCGGCCGAACGCGCCGCGTTGATCGCCCGCCTCGACAAGTTCGAGAAAGAGCGCGCCGAGCAGGACGCGGAGATGGACAAGATCAACAAGCAGCTCAGCGAGACCCAGAGCGAGGCTGAGCGCGCGAAGTTGATGGTCGAGAAGCAGGCCCTTGAGTCGAAGATCGCCGCGACCACCGAGGAGCAAGCGACCACGCAGAAGCGGACGAGTCGGAAGAACACGAGCAAGAAGGGCAGCTCCAATTCGTCCAGCGACTCCAAGCCCGCCTCGGACGATCCCAAGCCGGTGACCAAGGTTCGCAAGAACAAGATCAATCTCGGCAGCGGCGACGATCCTCTCGACGGCCTGTAGACCCAGCCACCTGCCGTGCAGGACCCCGCGACGGTCCCTGGCGAAAGCCCGGGGTCGTCGCTTTTCGTTGCCTCGTCAGACCGCCCGTGGTATCCACTGCGGCCCACCATCGGCCTGGTGGCCAAGTGGTAAGGCAGAGCTCTGCAAAAGCTCCATTCGCCGGTTCGAATCCGGCCCAGGCCTCCAACGTTCAGCTTGAAGAAGCCGCCCCCGAACTCTCGGAGGCGGCTTTCTCTTTTTCCGGCGACTTTTTTCCGGCGGGTGCCGCCAGGGAATCCTGGCTGCTAGGGCTTCTTGGAGAGCTGGGCAGGCATCGGGACCCGCGAGGTCGAGGGCGGTCCGCCCCACCGCAGGTATCGCTGCGCCATGTCGAACTCGAAGAAACCCATCATCTGACTGTCGATGACCTTGCCCATGAAGTCGGCGCCGCCCTTGGCGTTGCCGGAGCGCCAGCGCTGCAGCCCTTCGTAGAAGTAGGCTTCGGCTCGTTCGCCGCGGTTCTCAGCGGCTTTGAGCAGTGCCTCGAAGCCCATCGCACCCCGCGCATGGTTGCTCAGCGCTTCGCCCCAGGCCGTGCCCTCGTAGTCGGCAAGGAACCCGTCCGCTTCGCTCGGCGCGCTCAGCCCTTGCCGCAGAGCGAGCTCGCGCACCCACAGGCTGAAGTACAGCTTGAGGTTGTCCGAGATCTCGGGCTGTGACAACGCCCTTCGGAAGACCTCGATGGCTTCGTCGTCGTAGCCGTATGCAACCAGCAGACGCAGCGGGTCGGCGTAGACCTTCACCCCGCTGGGGTGCAGCTCGGCCGCCTTGCGGAAGTCGGTCATCGCCGCCTGGAGGTCGCCAAGCGTGAAGAGGATCTTACCGCGTTCGATGTAACGCTCGGAACGCGCGCGGGGGCTGGCCGCGGCCCGGGCGAGGAGGTCGTTGTTGTGCCGCAAGGCGACCCGGAGGTGTTTGGTGGCCGCCGCAGCGTTGCCGTCTCGGAGCTCGATCTCCCCGAGCTGCTGCCGCGCTCGTGCTTCCCACAACAGCTGCGAGAGCTCGTCCGCATACGGCAGGTCTTCGAGGTCTTTGTAGTGACTGCGCGCCGCCGCGAGCTCGTCGCGCTTGAACGCGATCGTACCGAGCAGGTCGAGGGAGGACGGCGCGGGCTCGATCGCGATGCCGCGCTGCAGAAGTTTGGTTGCCTCGGCGACGTCGCCGCTTTGGTACAGGCCTTCGGCGACCGTGTAGAAAGCCTCGGGCAGGCCCGGTTCGACCGGGCGGTCGCGCCAAAGCTCGGTCGCTCGGGCGTGCATGGTCTCGACGTCGCTCAGCATGCCCAGCGCACGCTGCGGGTCGCGGTCGGCTTGGTCGGCGAGCACGTCCTGCTGGAGCTGAGCGAGGGCCTGCCAGGCGTCGAACACGTCCTCTTTGCGGTCGATGGACCAGCGCAAGTGCACGACTGCAGCCTCGCGCAGACCGGCGTTGGACAGGGCGCGGGCACGCATGAGGTGGGCGTAGGCATCCTCAGGGTGCGATCGCACGGCCCGGCGAGAGAGGTTGTCCACAATGCCCCAGCCCTGGGTGACGTACGGATCGCCCGGATCTGCATCCGGTTCGGGCGCGAACTGGTCGGCGAGGGTGAGCAGCGGCGCGGCAGAGCGCCGCGTCTGCATGGCCTCTTGGGTCATGTCGCGCAACGTCGCGACCGGAAGGTCCACCTCGACACGCTCCAGGCTCGCCACAGCCTGTTCGAGGTCGTCGGCCCTCAGATGCAGCCGCAGCAGCAGGTAGCCGGTGATCTGCTGTCGTCGCATCGCGATGGTGCTCGAGACGCTGCGGCTGCTGCTCGCGGCCTGGGCGACCTGGTAGCGGGCGACGTAGAGTGCCTCGAGGCGCTTGACCACGAACGGGGCGGGGAACAGGGACGAGACCTGCTCGAGCGTGCGCTCCAAGTCTTCTTCGCGCAGCATCGGGTCTGAAGCGTAGGGGCCGTTGTCGACGAGCCAGCGTTCGATCAGCTCCCAGTTTTCGACGGCGTCCTTGCGCATCGCCGGGTCGCCGAAGTGTTCGGCGACCGCCAGGCACAGCAGCGCCGGTTCTTCTTCGCTGCGTTTGGCCACGAGTCCGTACACAGCGTCCGCGCGGCGCGCCAGGGCTGGCGAGGGGCCTGCGGCGCGAAGCTCGACCGGGGTGAAGAGCGACACCGTGTATTGCAGCGCGCTCATCGCCTCGCCGGCGTCCTTCGCCTCGATCGCTTGATCGAGGTACTCGAACAGGAACGGCAGCATCACCGCGCGGTAGTCCATCCGCCGCGGCGTCCCCTCGGGGACCAGGACGTACGCGTTGTAGGCGGTCTCGAAGTCGTCGAGGCTGGAGACCGACTCGGGCGGTGCAGGTCGCTCAGACGGCGGGGTCTGAGCGGTCTTGCACGCGGCCGGCGTCATCGCGAGCAGCGGGATCAGCAGGGCGAACGCGGGCCGTCGAAGCACTGCGGGAGTGTATCAAGCCGGGGCCCGAGTGCCCGCACCCGGGGTCACTCCAGCACGCGGGGGGCTTCGCCCCAGCTCAGCGTCAGCGTGAGGACGTGCAGCTGGCCGAAGTACCGGGCCGCGTTGGTCGGGCGGGCGCGTCCATCCAAAAACGCATCGGCCCCCTGCGCGTTGATATCTCCCCCTGAGTCTGCGAAGTCCGTCGCAGCGGTGGGGTCGAGCGTTGCCCGGGCCGCGGTGACGTTGCGAGGCATGAGGATGTCGAACGCGTAGCCGGGCGAGAGCAGCACGTTGTTGGCGCCCACGCGGATCCGAGCTCCGCCGCCGAGGCCCGCCCGCCATCCTTCTCCGACTGCCGCTGTCTGGGCGCCGCGGCGAACCGATGGCGAGGATACGGCCGACTGCATCAGGATCGCGATGTTGGAGCGCACGCGGTACGTCCCGTGAAGTTCCAGGCCGTAGAGGTCTTGGGCCCCTCGATAGCGCACGAACTCCGGCGGGACGAAGCTATTGCTGTCCAGGCCGACCAGGCTCAGCGTCTGGCCATCTCGATTCCCGCACGAGCCGGGTCGGATGCCGCCGGGGCAGAGGTCGATCCAGTACAGGTTGGTGTCCAGCCGCCAGAGCCGGGAGCGGCCCAAAACGAACGAGGCTCCGAGCGCGACCTCTTGCGGGAGGCGTTCCCGTAGGGTCGCCCGGACGGGCTCGGCAACGGCACACGGGGGCACGACGTCTCGACCTTGGCCCGCTGCGAGGTCGGCGGAGGGCCTGCAGACCAAGCCGACGCCATCCAGGGCGATCTCACCGCCGCGGCGCAGGGGAAATGTGCGGTAGCGGGCACCGAGGGTCACGGTGTCGTTGCGAAGCTGAATCGCAAAGCCCACGGTCAGCGCCGCATCGAGTCCCGGGACGCCCCCCGGGCGGGGGATCCACCGGTTCCACCCTTTAAACCCCACGCGCTCCGCACAGCTCGGGTCCTCCTTGTTCTGGCACCGCGCGGTGGTGATCTCCTCGGGCGCTGGGGTCAGTTCGGTGTCGTTGTCGAACGCGAAGCGCTCCCGCAAGCGGGGAAAGTGCACGGCCGCCCCCAGGTTGAACGCTCCGCGGGTGAAGGCCAGCGCCAGCGAGATGTCTTGGCGGATGCGGGCCGCACCTCCGTCGGGGGGGCAGGTCGTGACCCCCAAGGAGACGCATCGCTCGGGATCGGGCGCGAGTTGGAAGCGCAGGGGGTCCGCGCTCGCCGTCCTGAAGCGGGTGCCGAGGTCGTACACACCGACCCCCAAGGCGATCGGATCGAAGAACACGCTGGCGCCGACGAAGTACCCTGCCGCCGGGTTCGCGACCGAGACCGGGGTTTCAAGCGCGCCGGTGGGCGCGCCGGTGCTGGGGTTGATCCCGTAGCGGCGGGTCCGCAGCTGCTCGAACCCGAGGCTTCCGGTGAGCTGTACGGCTGTTCCGCCGAGGGCACCGAGCATGGCCGGGTTGTGGTGGATTGCGGTGACTGCGCGAGTCGCGGGTCCCTGGGCTTCGACGCCACCCAGCCGGATGGCTTGGCCTGGTGCTGCATCGGCGCTCGGCGTGGTGCCCCAGACCGCCAGGCCGGCGAGCAGGGCACAGGCGCGCACGGTTCGTGGACGCCGGGTCGATCGGTGCGGGGGCAGGGCAGCCATCGGGGGGACGCGGGAGGATAGCCTCATCGGGTCCGCGGAGGGGCCCCTGCGTTGTGTTCGGTCCGACCGCGAGCGCGCGGGTGTGGCCTACCTGAATCCTCACGCAGTTGACCCGAACGCGAGCGAGAACCTAGGATGCCCGGGGGTCGCGCTGTCGGCCTCGTGTTCGAGACCCACCATGGGAAAATCGCTGCGGGAGTTTCAGTGTAGGGAGGACGTGTGGGCGCGCGTCGAGGCGCTTGCCCAGCGGCGCGGCATGTCGACCGATGATGTCGTGCAGGCCGCGCTCGTGCAGCTGTTCAGCCGAAAGAAGACGACCGAGTCACCTGCGGCCGCTCCGGCATCTGCGCGACCCAAGCCACCGCAGCCGCGCCCTTCGGCGTCGAGCAGCAACGGTGCGCGGCCGCGGCCTCCGGCAGGTCTACCCCCGCCCGGAGGTCGACCCGCGGCTCCGCGGCGTCCGGCCGCGACCCCCGCGCCGGCTTCCACCCCCGCGCGGCCGCTGTACCTGTACTACGACGGTCAGGTCTACGAGGTGGACCAGGACCAGTTCGTCATCGGCCGAGGCTCGAAATACTCGGACCTCCCGATCAAGGACGCCAACATCTCACGTCGCCATTGCGCGGTCGTGCGTCGCAATGGCCAGTACTACATCAAGGATCTGGAGAGCACGAATGGGGTGGAGTTCCACGGCCAGCGCGTGGACGACCACTTGATTCAAGAGGGCACGTCCTACCGCCTGTGCGACCACGAGATTCGGTTCTCGTTTATTCCCCCGTCGTAGGCGTGCGCTCGGCTCCTGGCCCCGCGCGCACGGGAGCCTTGTTGCCCGGACGCGTTGGCGTTGCCAAGGGGGCCCGGTGTGCGCCACCCTGCGGCCATCGTGGCCACCTCGACCGATCAGAGCCAGGCCAAAGCCTGGGAGGCGCTGCACGCCTCGCTTCGCAACGCGATGGTGGACGGCTTTGCCGGGATCTCCGAGCCAGGACTCTCGGAGCGAATCCTGTCTCAAACGGACACGTGGCTCGCGACGCTGGCCACCATCCCCACCGAGCTTCGCCGCTGGCGGGCCGGGCTGGAGGGGTTCGAGCGGCTCGGCCGACAAGACCGATCGGTTTTGGTCGCACGCGGCATGAGGCTCGGTGCGGCGTCCCGTCCGCCCCCGGAGGCAGCGCCCAAGCCTCGTCGACAAAAGACCGCGGAGCCCGAGGCAAAGCTCACCCGGACTCGCGGTCGCAAAAAGGCGGCGCCTGCCGACTCCGCCGAGGCAGCTTCGAGCACCGGCCCTGTGCTGCCGCGCATTGCTTCGCTCCCGGGGGTCGGACCTGCGACGGCCAAGAAGCTGGAGGCTCGGGGACTGGAGACGGTCCTCGACCTCGCCTACGTTTTGCCTTCGGGCTATGAAGATCGTCGGCATCGCAAGCCCATCGCGTCCATTGAGGATGGTGAGACGGCGGTCGTCGAGGGGGAGGTGGGCAGCATTCGCCAAGGGTTCGCACGCGGCCGGTTCCTGGCCTCAGTCGAGATTCGGGTGTTGGACGACGACGGCACGCAGCACACCGTGCTCGCGCGCTGGTTTCATCGCATCGGTGGGCTTGAGAAGTGGGCGACCGCCGGCAGAGTGCTCGCGGTCGGTCCAGCGCGCTGGTACCAAGGACAACTCTCGCTCGCTCATCCCGAGCTTCGGGATCCTTGCGACCCGGGGCCTGCCATCGGGGTGCGGTACCCGAGCGTGGAGGGCGTGCCACCGCGGACGTTGGCGAAGCTGGTGCGGGCGGCGGTCGAAGTGCTCGCGGGGGCGCCCGGGTTTGTGGACGCGCTCCCGGCCGACATCGCCGCCGCGGCCCGATTGCCCGGACAGCTCCAGGCGCTGCGCCAGCTGCATGTCCCGGCGGATGACGCCGACGAGGAGGTCGTGGATGCGCTCGTGCGTGGGGCATCGGAAGCGCACCGACGTCTGGCGTTCGACGAGTTCTTCTTCTTCCAACTCGCCCTGCTTCGCGAACGTGCGCAGCATCGGTCGCAGGCAGCCTCGTTGACGCTGCTTGAGGGCTCGCTGGAGCGTGAGAAGGTCCGCGCGTCGCTCCCGTTCGAACCGACGGGCGCGCAGTGGCGGGTGTTGGACGAGCTTGTGGCGGACATGGCCTCCGGTCAGCCGATGATGCGGCTGCTTCAAGGAGACGTCGGGTCGGGCAAGACGGCGGTCGCGTTCTGTCTGGCCATGGCCGCTGGGACGCGCGGCTCTCAGACCGCGCTGATGGCTCCAACCGAGGTCTTGGCCGACCAGCACCTGCGCACACTGACACCGTGGTGCAAGGCCGCGGGCTTGCGCGTGGACCGTCTGACCGGGTCCACATCGCGAGCAGAGCGCACGAGCAAGCTGGCGTTGCTCGCTCGCGGAAAAATCGACCTGCTGATCGGGACCCACGCCCTACTCACCGAGGATGTGCACTTCGCCGATCTCGGGTTGGTGGTGGTCGATGAGCAGCATCGCTTTGGGGTCGAGCAGCGCGCGGTGCTGCGGCGCAAGGGAGAGCAGCCGCACCTTCTGGTCATGACCGCGACGCCGATCCCTCGCACCATGGCGCTGTGCGCATACGGGCAGCTGGATGTGTCGGTGATCGATGAGATGCCGCCGGGTCGGGAGCCGGCTCTCACCAAGCTCTACACGGGCAAGCGAGGGCTCGATGCGCTGCGGCGTGCGGTGGCCAAGGCGGTGGGGCAGGACCGTCAGGTGTTTGTGGTGTGCCCGCTCGTCGAGGCGAGTGAAGTGCTTGAGGCGACCGACGTCGAGGCCACCGCGACGCAGTTGCGCGACCAACTTCCCGGCGTTGAGATCGCGGTCGTTCACGGGCGCATGTCCTCGAAGGACAAGGAGGCCGTCATGACCCGCTTTCGAGAGGGGGACGCGCGAGTCTTGGTGGCGACGACGGTCATCGAGGTTGGTGTGGATGTTCCTTCGGCGACCGTGATGGCGATCGAGCACGCGGAGCGGTTTGGGTTGGCCCAGCTGCATCAGCTACGAGGGCGCGTTGGACGGGGCGGCGGCAAATCCTTTTGTTTGCTGCACGCCTCGGGCGGCCCGCAGTCGGACGCCGCCAGACGCATCGGTGTGCTCACGGAGACCGCCGACGGGTTCGCGGTCGCGGAGCGCGATCTTGAGTACCGCGGGCCCGGCGAGGTTTTCGGGACCCGGCAAGCGGGGGCGCCGCGCCTGCGATTCACCGGATTTGCCGGAGAGGGCACGAAGATGCTCGTCGCTGCCCGGGACGCCGCCGCGGGCCTCCTGGAGCGCGATCCAGACCTCTCTGGTCACCCCGAGGTGGTGACCGAGCTCGCCCGGCGGGGCGGCGAAGCGGTGGTACGGGCCGCGGACGCCGGATAGCGCTACCCTTGACATGATCTGATGATTCGATGAGCCGAGTGCTGTGCCAGTGCCTCAACGTGACCGAGGCCGAGATCAAACGGGCCATCCGGGACGGAGCGCGCACGGTGCAGGACGTGGGGGAGCGATGCGAGGCGGGGACCGGCTGCGGGAGCTGCCGCGGGGGTATCGGGGTGCTGCTCGAGGAGACCCAACGCGCCCGAGCGCGCAAGTCCCTTCCTGCGGCGCTTCTCGAGCAGCTGCGCTTGTTTGGCCGTGGTTCAGAAGGATGAAACTTTGTGCAACAGACGCGGCGTTTGGCCGACTCTGTGCGCGGTAGGCTGTCAGCGCACCCGATGCTCGTTCTGCAGAAATACGGAGGGTCCTCGGTCGCCGACCTCGCGAGGATTCGTGCTTGTGCCGACCGGTGCGTGGCCACAGCCAACGCTGGCAACGCGCTGGTGGTCGTCGTCTCGGCGATGAAAGGCGAGACCAACCGACTCATCGCGATGGCCAACGCCCTGCTCGAGACTCCAACGCGGGACCCCGCCGGCGACTCGGGCGGCGCAGACTACGTTCACGCCGCCAAGCGTTCCCCCGAACACGACCGTGAGCTCGATCAGCTCGTCGCCACCGGGGAGAAGGTCTCAGCCGCGTTGCTGGCGATGGCCATTGGAAATCGCGGCGGCCGAGCCGTCTCGTTGGCCGGGCATCAGCTCGGCATGCACACCGATCGCAGCTTCACGCGGGCCAAGATCACCGACATTTCCGAGCAGCGGATCCGGGCCGAGCTCGCGCAGGGCAGGGTCGTGGTGTGTGCCGGGTTCCAGGGCATCGACGACCGCGGCGACATCACCACGCTGGGCCGCGGGGGCTCCGATACCTCCGCGGTCGCCTTGGCGGCGGCGCTGCAGGCCGACGTCTGCGAGATTCTGACCGACGTGGATGGTGTCTATACGAGTGACCCGCGCATCGTGTCGCGGGCACAAAAGCTCGACGCGATGAGCTACGACGAAATGCTCGAGCTGGCCTCGTTGGGCTCCAAGGTGCTGCAGATCCGCTCGGTTGCGTTTGCCAAGAAGTACAGCGTGCGTGTGCACGTGCGCTCGAGCCTTCACGAGGGCCCGGGCACGATGATCGTCGCCCCACAAGAAGTTGCTCGCATGCGCGGTGAGAAGCCAGCCCCCTCCATGGAAGGTATTGAAGTCAGCGGCGTTGCCCTGCAACGGGACGAGGCCAAGGTGACGCTGGTGGGCGTACCCGACGTGCCAGGGGTCATCGCCGAGGTCTTCGGGGCGCTGGGCGCTGCCGGGGTTTCGGTGGACATGATCCTGCAAAACGCCAGCCGCAACGAGCGAACGGACATCACGTTCACGCTTGGGAATGCAGACCTCGAGGCCGCGACCGAGGTGCTGGCGCGCCTGCGCCCCGGCGGCGAGTCGCTCACGCTTGAGACCGACCGCGGGATCGCGAAGATCTCTGTGGTGGGCTTGGGCTTGCGCTCCCACGCAGAGGTCGCGGCCCGCGTGTTCCGCGTGCTGGCGAGCGAGAACATCAACGTGCAGATGGTGAGCAACTCCGAGCTCCGGATGTCGGTTGTCGTGCAGGAGCGGGTGGGGGAGCTGGCGCTGCGAAGCCTCCACGCGGCGTTCGGGCTCGATGCCCCGGATTGAGTGGGCGCCGTGGCTGCTCGCGGTCTTGGCCGCCGGGACCATCGCCTGGGGCCTGCACCCGAGTCCGCGTGCGCGGGTCGAGGCCGAACCGTGCGAAACCGTCGTCCTCGTGGACGGTCGCCTCGTTTGCGCCCAGGAGCGGACCTTCCAGGACGCTTGCGGCACGCCGCGTCGGTTGCGTGCCGGGGATGCGGTTCGGGACTGCCAGGTCACGCGCATGGCCGCGGAAGACTTGGCAGCGCTCGGGGTGCCTGTCGATCCCAACGAGGCGGACGCGCAGGAGTTGCAGAGCCTGCCAGGCGTCGGGCCCGTACTCGCCCAGCGCATCGTCCAGGGCCGGCCGTACGCCGACGCGCAGTCACTGCTGGAGGTCAAGGGCATCGGCCCGCGAACGTTGGCTCGAATCAGGTCGCGCCTTCGTCTCCCCGACCGCGAGCCATGAGCGCCTCGATCGCCGCGGGCGTCTTGGGCGACGCGGCGGTGAGCACTTCGGGATCGCCGGGGGTGACCAGGACGTCATCCTCAATTCGGATCCCGGTTCCTCGCATCTCCGGCGGCGCGCGGTCGTCGTCCGCGGACACGTACAGCCCCGGCTCGACGGTGAGCACGTAGCCCGGTTGCAGCGGCCGCGGCGTCCCCTCAAGGGAGTAGTACCCGGCGTCGTGGACGTCGACGCCCAGCCAGTGACTGGTCCGGTGCATGTAGTAGCGCGTGTAGTCCTTCGACTCGATCAACGCGTCCAGCGTTCCGTCGCACAGCTTGAGGTCGATGAGGCCCTGGCAAAGGACGCGCAGACACGTCTCGTGGATCGTCTCGATGTTCTCCCCGACCCGGGCTCCGGCGATGCCCGCGACGTTGGCCTCAAGACACACCGCGTACAGATCTCGCTGCGCCGGACTGAACCTCCCGCCCACGGGAAAGGTCCGGGTGAGGTCGCCGCTGTGCAGGTCGAACTCGGCGCCCGCATCGATGAGCAGCAACTCGCCCTCTCGCAGCGGGCCGTCGTTGTCCACATAGTGAAGAATGGTGGCGTTGGCGCCGGAGCCGACGATGCTGCCGTATCCCGGACCTGAGGCGCCGCGTCGCCGAAACTCATACTCGATCAGCGCCTCGACTTCGAACTCTTGCATGCCCGCGCGAACGCTGCGTTGCGCGGCTTCATGGCCCGCGACGGTGATATCGATCGCGCGCCGCAGGGAGGCTAGACTCGCCGCGTCCTTCTTGATTCGGTCCTCGCCGACCGTGACGCGAGCGTCGGTGAACCCCTCGGGGGGCATCGCCCCGGTTCGATTGCGGCGCTGCAACACGGAACGGGCTTTGAGGACCTGGCGTTGAAGCGCTGCGTCCTGAAGCGGCAGGTGGACGCGCCGGACGCCGTCGAGCAGGGCGGGCAACTCGCCGGCGAGATCTGCGAGTGCGTGGGCTGCGTTGGCCCCGAATCGCTCGATGGCCAGCTCGGGACCGACGCGGCGGCCCGACCAAACCTCGGCGTCCGGGTTCTTGGGCCGAACGAACATGGTGAACTCCGGTTCATGTCCCGGACGCAGCACCAAGACGGCACCGGGATCGGCCATCCCGGTCAGATAGTAGAAGTCCGAGTCCGGCCGGAAACGGAACTCGGTGTCGTTGGAGCGGGTGCGAACGATCCCTCCGGAGAGGATCAGCGCCTCGTCGGGCCCCAGCCTCGACGCGACCCGTGCGCGTCGCTGGGCGCAGGCGTCGGCGCTCGGTCGGGGTTGGTCACCGCAGGCAGCACCAGAAGGGGCCGAAGACACGCGCATCGGCTCGGAGAGTAACACCGCCGTCGTGGGCCGCTGTGGCCCAGACTCGACCTACGGCACGGGCGCCATGGCGACGATGGCTGCCCCATGCTGCTCGACGACTCCCCGTACGTACTGCGTGAACCCCCTCGCTTCGTGCTTCCCCTTGCGGGTCCACTGGGGGCGGCGCTGCTGGGTGCCATCGCGATGCTATCGCTGGCCTGAACGGTGGCTGTGAGGGGGCGCGCAATGGTTTGCGCGCGGTCAGTCTCACGGCGGCTTCGGCTTGCGTGGCGCACCCTGCTGCGGGCACGCTCCGGTGCATGTCTGCCCGCCAGCTGACGAGTCGGCTCATCCTCGAAGTTCAAAAGGCCGTGTCTGCATTCTCGCCGCGCCGCGAGAGCACCGACCGCGATCAACTCGCCGCTTTGGCCCGAGACGTCCTGGCTTCGGTCGACGTTCGGGACCTCAAGCGCGTGTCGCCCGAGTCGCTGGTCGTGGAGCTCGAGGACATGCTCGAGGTGATGCGAGACCGGAAGCGGGCGGAGATCAAGGTCGAGGTCCGGCATGACCCCGAGCGCGACCTCGTGGTCGTCGAGTCGTGCCTCGACGACCAGCCGTTCCTCGTCTCGACCCTTCGGGCGGCGCTGGCAAACGAGCAGTACGAGATCAGGAGCTTCATCAACGCGATCATTCGCGTACGCCGTGATCCCGCCGGAAAGTTGCTCTCGATCGGCGCAGGGCAGGCTGAGTCCCTCATGCGCGCCGAGGTTCACCTGCGCGCTTCGGCCGGGGCCGAGCCCGGCGAGAGCATTCGCACCGGTGTCGTCGAGCGGATCCAAAAACGACTCCGCTTGGCGCAAGCGATGGTCCAAGATTTCGGCGCGATGGGTGCCCGCATCGGCGTCATCGCAGACGGATATTTCGTCGCTGCATCCGCCGAGCGTGGCGAGGCCTCGACCTCCCTGCGAGAAGCGGAGGAACTGCTGCGTTGGCTCTGTGACGAGAGCTTTGTCTTGCTTGCGGTCGAGGACTACGACGCTCAGGGCACGCGGGTGGCGGCGCTGGGAACCAGCCGTATTCATCAGACCGAGCGCGATGCAGAACTCGTCGCGGCAGCGGCCAAAGGGGAGGGGCGTCACGTCCGATACCTGCGCTCGGGCGTCGAATCCCCCGTGCACCGGGCCGGGCAGCTGGGGCACTTCTTGGTGACGACGTTTGGGGACGATGGCGTCCCCAACGGCTGCATCATCATCGATGGACTCTTCACCTACAAAGCCCTGCACACCCCGCCCGAGCAGATCCCGGTCGTCCGTCGCATGCTGCAAGACCTCCTGACCGACAGCAAGGTCTCCGAGCACAGCAACCGCGGCAAGAACATCACCAACGCCTTCAACTCGCTGCCCTTGGAGTACCTGCTCATGCAGGACCGGGAGAGCGTTTGGGAACTCACCGACCAGATCCTCCGGGCGGAAGCCGAAGGCGGATCCGATGTCCACATTCGAATCGGCGACCATGCGCGCTTCGCTTTCGTCGTGGTGGCGCTCCCCCGGTGGCAGTTTAGCGAGGAGCTGCGCCTCACGGTTCAGTCGATCTTGCTCGAAGAACTCACCGGAACCTACGCCGACTACGGCGTGTACATCGACCGCTACGACAACGCGGTGATTCACTACTACGTCACCGGTGTCGGCGCGCTGCGTGAAGTGGACACCCAGGAGCTGTGTACGAAGATCCTCACGCACGCTCGGTCGTGGAGTGACCGGCTGGGGGAAGCGGCAATCGGCGTGGACGAAGCACGCAAAGAGGAGCTGATCGAGACCTACTCCGAGGCGTTCAACGACGAGCACCGCAGGCGCTGTAGCGTCCGCCGGATCGAGGGGGACATTCGATGTCTTGAGCGGCTGCGAAGCGGGCTCCTGGATGTGGACTGCGATGTGTACGACTCGGAGTTCGGCGAGCATCCGGGCAGCCTCAACCTTCGGATTTTCTCCCGCGAAGCGCTCTCGCTGAGCCGTGAACTCCCGGTCATCACCAACTTTGGCTTCGAGGTGATCGACCAGTACAGCCGGGATATTTCGATCGCTCGCATGCCGACGATCGACATGGACAACTTCCGCCTCGACGTCCGACCGGACCGGGTGGGACAGATCATGGGTCGACGCCACGGCATCGTCGCCGCACTCCGGGACGTGTTTGCGGGCCGGGTCGGGGATGACGACCTCAACCGGCTGGTCGTGGTCAGCGAGCTGGCCGCGCCCGAAATCGAGATTCTCCGGGCCTTCGTCGCGTTCCTGCATCAGATGCAGGTGCCCTTTGGCTCCGACGTGATCCGTCAGGTGCTGGTCGATCATGCCTCCGTCGCCGAGGCGTTGGTCGGTTGGCTTGCGGCGCGGTTCGACCCGCGGGCGCAGGACACCGACGGTCGGGAGGCCACCGAGGCCACGCTGGCAACCGAGCTTCAACGCGTGACCGACTACACCGCCGACCGGGTGCTCGCTGCGGTCGCCGAGGTCGTGCGTGCCGTCCGACGCACCAACGCGTACGTCGCGGAACAGGGCAAGGCGCTCGCGTTCAAGATCGCCACGGAGAGCCTCTCGTTCGGCCGTGACCCGAAGCCGTTCCGAGAGATCTGGGTCTATCACCCCGACTTTGAGGGCGTACACCTGCGAGGTGGCCGCGTGGCGCGTGGCGGTTTGCGGTTCAGCGATCGTCCCGAGGACTTCCGGACCGAGATTCACGGCCTGATGGCCACGCAGATGGTCAAGAACGTGCTCATCGTGCCCATGGGGGCCAAGGGCGGGTTCGTGCTGCGCAACCCTCCGGCCGAGCGTGACGCGCTGCGTGCTGCGGGCGACGCGTACTACAAGCGCTTCATCAAGGCGTTGCTCTCGGTGACCGACAACGTCGTCGACGGGGTCGCCAAGCACCCCGAGGGCATCATCCCCTTCCTCGAAGGCGAAGACCCGTACCTCGTGGTCGCGGCCGACAAGGGCACCGCGCACCTCTCCGACACCGCAAACGCGATCAGTGCAGAGCAGGGGTTCTGGCTCGACGACGCCTTCGCTTCGGGGGGGTCCAACGGCTACGACCACAAGAAGACCGGAATCACCGCTCGGGGCGCGTGGGAGGTCACCAAGCGGAGCTTCCGCGAGCTGGGCATCGATCCCGAAGCGGACGTGATCACGGCGGTCGGGGTTGGAGACATGAGCGGCGACGTGTTCGGCAACGGCTTGCTTCGCAGCAAGACGATCAAGCTCGTCGGCGCGTTCGACCACATGCACGTCTTCATCGATCCATCACCGGACCCGGCCAAGAGCTTCGAGGAGCGGGCTCGAATGTTCGACCTGGAGCGCTCGAGCTGGGAGGACTACAGCAAGGACGTGCTGTCCAAGGGCGGCGGGGTGTTTCTGCGCAAAGCCAAGGCGCTCGATCTGAGCCCGGAGGCCCGGGCTTTGCTCGACTTCGGCCCCGATGAGGTCGTCAACGGCGACAAGGCCATCAGCGCGATCCTCAAGCTCGAGGTGGACCTGTTGTGGATGGGCGGCATCGGGACCTACGCCAAAGGCAAGGACGAGAGCCATGCCGAGGTGGGCGACAAGGCCAACGACTCGGTCCGGGTCAACGCCAACGAGCTGCAGTGTCGCGTCCTGGCCGAAGGCGCAAACCTGGCCATCACCGACCGGGGCCGGGTCGAGTTCGCCAAACGGGGCGGACAGAACTACAACGCCTTCCTGGACAACTCCGGGGGCGTGGACACCTCCGACCACGAGGTGAACATCAAGATCCTGTTCGCACCGCTGCTAAAATCGGGCGCTGTGTCCCGCGAAGCTCGCAACAGCCTGCTGCAGGAGTGCGAGAACGAGGTCGTGCAGATGGTGCTCGAGAACAACCGCTCGCAGAGTCGGATGGTCTCCTTCGACGTCGAACGCAGCCGCAAGGACGTGTTTCGTTACTCCAGGGCGCTGCGCTTCCTCGCAGGCGCGGTGCCGTTCAACCCCGACACCTTCGCGATGCCCGGGGACGAAGAGCTGCAGAGCCGCTCGCGCCGGGGAGAGGGCCTCATCAAGCACGAGGCCGCGGTGCTCTGCGCCCATGCCAAGATGTTGGCCTACCGAGAGCTGCTTGAGGACGAGCCGCTTCCCGATGCCCTGGTGCGCCGGATGGTCCGAGAGTACTTCCCGGAGCGGGTCCTGGAGCTCGCGGGACACGAAGCGGTGGACGACCACCTGCTTCGGCGCGAGATCGGGATGACGATGTTGGTCAACAACATCGTCGACAACGCGGGCGGCAGCATGCTCGGGGAGGTCGCGCTGGCGACCGGTTCCTCCACCCGCGACATCGCGCTGTCGTACATGCATGCGGCGGCGGCCTGCGAATGGGACGGCCTTTGCACCGAACTGTACGCGGCCGAGACCTCCAAGACCCAGACCGCGATCTATCGCTGCATGACTCTGGCCCAGACCTGGCTGGAGGACGCGACGTACTACCTGCTCGACCAGATGCCGCTGCCGGCGATGAACGACGACGCCGCGACGCGGACCTTCGCGCTGCTCTCCCACGTCGATGATGTGTTGCCGGCGGGCTCCAAGCGCCGCACGAAGGGGCGAACGGCTCGGTTGGTCGAGGCCGGCGTGCCCAAGGCGCTCGCGCACCGCTTGGTCCGACTTCGGTACCTCACGCCGGTGCTCGATGCCGTCCGGCTCGCGATGCTCTTGGGACGGACGCCCGAAGACTGGCTGACGCTGCGGTTGAAGGTCACCGACGTGATGGGCTTCCTGTACCTCTACCAGGCGATCGACCACATGGAGATCGCCACGCCGTGGGACGGGCCGGCCGTGAACGCGTTGCGTCGCCAGCTCAACTTCCATCTGCACAAGCTCGTGCGACTCGTCGAAGGAGACGATGTGGCGGGCATGGTGGACAAGTACGGACTGGGCGACTTCAACGTGCGGGTTCACGAAGAGGTCGACACCGGGGTGACCATCTCCGGCTTGGTGATGCTCGATGATTGGCTCCGGCGCGTCCTGCCGCCGCTGACCACCATCGACACGATCGTGAGGGCCTGAAGCCTGCATGACGCGCGGCGTGGGTCGTCCCGCCGCGCTGCTGATCCCCAGCGCGGGCCCGGCTACGACGCCGAGAACGTCTCGGCGATGACCCGCCAGTACAGGTCGTGTTCTGCCGCGAGGACGCGGGCGGCGAGCGTCTCGGGTGTGTCTGTGGCTTGGACTGGAACCGGGCGAAAGCCCAGCGTCGCGCCCTCGTCGTAGTCCGCCGTCACGCGGTGCACGGTGGGTCCGGTCTCCGGCAACCCCGCGGCGAGCACGGCCTCGTGCACGTGAATGCCAAACATGCCGCGGCCGCCGAAGTCGGGCAGGGGTCCCGGGTGGATGTTGACCGCCCGGCCTCGGTAGGCGTCGACGACCCGTGCGTCGAGCTTCTTCATGTAGCCGGCGAGCACCAGGACGTCGGTGCGCGCCCGGGCAAGCGCCTGCAGCAGGGCGGCACCCTCGTCGGCGTGGGTCTTGCCGCTGATGTGTGCTGCGGGAATACCGTGCTGCGCGGCGTACTCCAGGACCCCGGCACCGGAGTTGTTCGACACCACCAGCGCGAGCTGTGCGTTCAAGTCTCCGCGGGCGACCGCGCGGTGCAGCGCCGCAACGTTGGAACCTCGTCCGGAGGCGAAGGCGCTGAGGCGAAGCACGCTCGAAGGGTCGACGCACAGGCCGATGCGGTCAAGGGCGTGCGCGCCGTATACTCCGCGGATGCCCGACCCTGCTCGTCCTCTTATCCGGTCCACAACCGTCCTGTGTGTCCGTCGCGGCGACCAGGTGGCCTTGGGGGCCGATGGCCAGGTCTCCATGGGCAACACCATCATGAAGGGGAAGGCGCGCAAGCTCCGAACGCTGGCGCAGGGCAGCATCTTGGGTGGCTTCGCCGGGTCGGCCGCCGACGGTCTGACGCTGTTCGAGTTGTTGGAGGGCAAGCTGGATAAGGTGGGTGGGAACTTCACGCGCGCGTGCGTGGAGCTGGCCAAGGACTGGCGGATGGAGCGGCGCTACCGTCAGCTCGAGGCGTTGATGATCGTCTGCGACGCGGAGCGGTCCTTGTTGCTGTCGGGGACCGGGGATGTCATCGAACCCGACGATGGCGTGTTGGCGATCGGCTCCGGGGGCAACTTTGCCCTGGCGGCCGCGCGCGCGCTCCTGCGCCACACCGACATGACCGCGGCGCAGGTCGTCTCCGAGTCGCTTCGTGTCGCCGGTGAGATCTGCGTCTTCACCGACCACGAGCACACCGTGTTGACGCTCGGCGAGGGAGAAAAAACATGAGCACCGAAGCCAAGGCATTCACACCGCGCCGGGTGGTCGAAGAACTCGACCGTTTCATCATCGGCCAGCATGCGGCCAAGCGCGCCGTGGCGATCGCGATGCGCAACCGGTGGCGTCGACAGATGGTGCCCGAGCCGATGCGCGAGGAAATCTCGCCGAAGAACATCATCATGGTGGGTCCGACGGGTGTCGGAAAAACCGAGATCGCTCGCAGGCTGGCCCGGTTGACCGGCGCGCCGTTCGTGAAGGTCGAGGTCAGCAAGTTCACCGAGGTGGGATACGTCGGGCGCGACGTCGACTCGGTCGTGCGGGACCTCGTCGAGTCCGCGGTGCAAATTGTGCAAGCTGAAATGGAGCGCTCGGTCCGCGGAAAGGCGGCGCAAGCGGCTGAGGAGCGGGTCCTGGACCTCTTGCTCCCGCCGGCTCAAGACGCCGCCCGCACCTACACCGATCGCCCCGGGGAGCCGCCCAAGGCCAGCAGCGCGACCCGGGAGAAGCTTCGAGACCTGCTTGGGCAGGGGAAGCTCGACGCGCGAGAGGTCGAGGTCCAGGTCACCGAACGCAGCGCCGGGCCGCCCCCGATGATGGGAGGAGGCCCGGGCTTGGACATGGGCGCGCAGATGCAGCAGCTCAAGGACCTGTTTGGTCAGTTTGGCAAGAAGTCTCAGAAGCGGACCGTGACCGTGAAAGTGGCGCTGGAGCTCCTCGCCGACGAAGAGGCCGCCTTGCTCGTCGATCGCGACGCGGTGTCCAAAGAAGCGGTCTCTCGGACCGAGCAGCTCGGTGTCGTGTTCCTCGATGAGATCGACAAGATCTGCAGCCGCGAGAAGGTGGGAAGCGGGGACATCTCTCGCGAAGGTGTGCAGCGGGACCTGCTGCCACTCGTCGAGGGGTCGACCGTCTCCACGCGCTACGGGCCCGTGCGGACAGACCACGTGCTGTTCATCGCCGCGGGCGCGTTTCATCTGGCCAAGGTCAGCGACCTGATCCCAGAGTTGCAGGGACGCTTTCCGATTCGGGTGGAGCTGGAGTCGCTGCGCGCCGACGACTTCGTTCGTATCCTGCGCGAGCCGGAGAACTCCTTGCTCAAGCAGTACGCGGCCTTGTTGGAGACCGAAGGGGTGCGGCTGGTGTTCGACGATGGGGCGATCGAGTCGATCGCTGACATCGCGTGGAGGGCCAACACAACCTTAGAGAACATCGGGGCCCGGCGGCTGCACACGGTGCTGGAGCGGGTGCTTGAGGAGTTGAGCTTCGAGGCTAGCGAGGTGGGGACCCAAGAGGTGCGGATCACGGCCGACTACGTTGCGCAGCGGGTCGGGGACTTGCTCGAGGATCAGGACCTCTCCCGCCACATTCTGTGATCTGCGCGGCCGGGGGCGGGGGTGTCCGGTGCCAAAACGACACCCAAGTGCAAGCCGGGCACACTCGGACAGACATGTCCTCTACGGGCAGCTGCCTGCCATCGGGGCCTGACATGCGCGCCGGGCCGATCACGGGTCGCGCGGCCGCCGCGGGACAGGATGTCGCTGGGTCCGACGGCGCGCGCATCTGCGCGGGGGACACGGTGGCACGATCCACGAAACGCACGAAAGTACCGAGGGGGCGCTGGGAGCGGCGATGGGGCAAAGCCTAGACCGCGTGTAAGTGACCAACACCAATGTGTTTTTTCGGATCTGTCTCCGCGCTGCGCGATTCTGGCCTCGGCAGCTTTCTCACATTTTTTTATTAGTTTTCGCTTGCTGGGCGGCAGTTTTTTGTGGATTCTTCCCTCAGCCGTGGTGTCACGGTCGTGACCCGTTGTCTCGACCCCTCGCCACTCGCAGAACCTCAGGACTCGCCCACAACGTCATTCCGCTCCGCCTCTGACGAGGCTCCGACGACCGGCCCGACACGGGGCCTCTCCAAAGAAAAAGAGCAAGAGCCACGGGGACTGGCTCTTCGACCGCGAAAGCGACCTACCCACAACGCAAGGGACGAACAATGCACAAAAAGGTCTTGATTTCTCTTCTGGGCTCCGCCCTCCTGGTCATCGGTTGCGATTCGGGCGACGACGGCACCTCCGGCGCCGCGAGCGAGAGCAACAGCTCGTCCGCGGGTGAAACCGAGGACACGACGGATACGAGTCCCACCGGGGATACCGCGCCGACGACGACTCCGACCGGGGATACCGCGACCACCGACCCCACCGACAGCGACTCGGATACCGAAACTTCCGCTGGTTCGGAGACGGACACGACAGACACCACGGCATCCGCGGGCACCATCAGCACCGGCTTCATTGAGGACCCCGACGGCGGCGGTGTGAGCATCGAGTGCTCGGTCTGGGACCAGGATTGCGGCGATGGCGAGAAGTGCTCCGCATGGGCCAACGACGGCGGTTCCTCGTGGAACGCCACGCGTTGCGTGCCGCTGGACCCCAACCCCGCTCAGCCGGGTGACCCTTGCACCGTCGAAGGCTCTGGCGTGTCGGGCATCGACAGCTGCGACGTCTCCTCGATGTGCTGGGACGTGGACCCGGAGATGAACATGGGCACCTGTGTCGCGTTCTGCACCGGCTCCGAGAACGCACCGGTCTGCGACGATCCCACCACCAGCTGCTCGATCGCCAACGACGGTACGCTCATCCTCTGCTTGCCCACCTGCGACCCTCTGACGCAAGACTGCGCCGAAGGCCAAGCTTGCTACCCCATCGACAACTCGTTCGTGTGCGCACCTGATGCTTCGGGTGAGGACCAAGGCGCGGACAACGATCCGTGCGAGTTCCTCAACGCTTGCGACATGGGCAACATCTGCGTCAACCCGGCCATCGTGCAGGGCTGTCCCGCCGGCTCCGGCGGATGCTGTCAGAACGTCTGTGACCTCACGGCCGACCCCGCCGACCAAGGTTGCGACACGATGGAGACCTGCGAGCCCTGGTTCGAAGAGGGCATGGTCACTCCTGGATTCGAGGACGTCGGCGTCTGCGCGCTGCCTGCCTGATCCGAGTCTGACTTGAAGAGGAGGGGAGCCGTTTGGCTCCCCTCTTTTTTGGTTTGTTGGCGGAGGGCCGCTGCGCGTTCTGCGGCAAGTCAGCCTACGGCATGGAGCTTCGGATGTATTGTTAGTTTTGTTTCATTTAACTGTTGTTAGTTTAGGTGGTCTTGCTATGAATAGGATGTTGACGGGGCGGCGGAGCCGCTCCCCAATCACAGGAGACCCACCGATGAAGAAACACTGGATTTTCGGAAGCCTGACCGCCCTCGTTCTCTGCGCGACCGCGTGTGACCCCAAGGAAAGCACAGAATCCGGCGCTGATGGCGCCACATCTGGCCCAACCCCCGACGATGATGGGCCCGCGACCGAAGGTCCGGAGATCCCTGAGGACGACGAAGATCCGTCGGACGGCACCACGACGGGTGAGGAGGGCAGCAGCGGCGGCGAGGCTGGGGAGACGGAGGACGATTGCTCCTTCATCTGCGACACGGACGGGCCCATCGACGGTGGCGACTGTTCGCTGTGGGCACAAGACTGCGGGGACGGCGAGAAGTGTATGCCGTGGGCCAATGATGGCGGCAGCGCGTGGAACTCCTCGCGCTGCACCCCGATCGACTCGGTGCCGGGCCAGCCGGGCGACGCCTGCACCGTCGAAGGCAGCGGCGTGTCGGGCATCGACACCTGCGACACCGGATCGATGTGCTGGAACGTCGACGACAAGAACGCAGGCATCTGCGCGCCGCTGTGTACGGGGTCCGAGGGAGCCCCGCTGTGTGACGACATCACAACCACCTGTGTCATCGCCAACGATGGCTTCTTGCCGCTGTGCCTTCCTTCCTGCGACCCCCTCTCCCAGGACTGCCAGGATGGTTCGGGCTGCTACCCCAGCGAGAACGGCTTCGTCTGTGTTCCCGATGCGTCCGGTCCGGACCTCGGGGGGTACGGTGATGCGTGCGAGTTCACCAACGCCTGCGACCCGAGCCTGCTGTGTGCGGGCGCAGGAGCGGTGCCGGGCTGTGACAGCGCTCGCTGCTGCACGAGCTTCTGCGACCTCTCTGACGCCGAGCCTTCGGCAAACTGCGAGGGTGTCTCTGGCGGCCAGGAGTGCATCTCGGCCTTCCCCGAGGGCATGGTCCCGCCCGGGTCCGAAGATGTCGGGTTCTGCGCCATCCCGGAGTGAGCCCAAAACGCAGTCCGAGTCCCACGTCTAGTCTTGCGCGTTGCGGCGGCATCCTTCGGGGTGCCGCCGCGAACGGCGTGCTTTTCGGCACGAACTACGGACTCAGGACACTAGCGCGCGACAGCCATCTCGAACACGACATCCGCGATGCGCTGGTGCGCCGGCGTCGTCATGCGCCAGGTCAAGGTCCCGCCATTTGCGGATGCGGCGACCGGCTCAAGGTAGAGGTAGCCGCGCATCTGTGAGCCCGGCAGCAGGATGCCCCACGGAAGCGCGAGTCGTGCGATGTCCCCCTGCGGGATGATGCGTTCCACATTCGCGGGTCCACCGGGGTCGTACCCGCGCTCAAGCTCGAAGTCGTAGCGTCCGCTGCTGCGCTCGGCCTTCGTTGCGGGACGGAAGCTCGCCCCGGGGTCAAGGACGGCGTAGCGGAAGCCTCGCTCATCCCGAAACTCGAAGTCCCCAGGCGCGAGCAGGATCGGCTGCTCGCCCTCGTTGGCGACCAGCACGTGCAGAACCTCGAGCTCCTGATCGAGTTCCTCGGGGACGCCCGCCCAGGCGCCGGAGGTGATCACCATGCTCACGCCGCTCTGCGAATCGCGGGCGGTCTGTCGCGTTTCTCCGGTCGGCGCGACCAGCATGCCCGAGCGACCCTGGCAGCTCAGGGCCAGGAGACAGGCAGCCAGAGCAAGGGATCGCGCGGAGCTCACGGGCCCGAGGATAGCCGCTATCGCGCCGGGTCGCCCGGAGCGTCGAGTCCGCCGTCGGCCAAGATCTGGCGGACTTCGGGCTGCTCCAGGTACCCCGAACGAAGTTCGCTGTCTCGAAGTTCGTCCAGGCGGCCCTTCACCATCAGCGCAGCCTCGTGCAGAAGTGCTCGCGCATCATCGAGCTGTCCTGCGTCTCGCAGCCGGGTGCCAAGCATGTGGATCGATCGCACGCCGTCGACGGGGGCGGCGCCTGCGCGGACGAGTTCGACGGCTTCTTCGAGTCCTGCTTGGGCTGCTTCGTGCTCGCCCGCGGCCAGGTCCAGCTGCGCGAGCACATGCAGCGCGCGGCAGGTGGAGGTGCGCAGGCCCTGGGCGCGCGCGGTGCTCAGGACTTGTTCGGCTGTGACGCGGGCGGCGTGCAGATCTTCGGCGGATGGGGTTCCTGCGCACAACGCCTGGGCCAGCCGGACTCGGGCCCGAAGCTCGGTACGGATGTCGCCGCGCGAGGCCGCCACCCGCGCCGCATCGAGCAGCAACGTTCGGGCGGTCTCCGGGTCGCCCCCGTCCGCGACGACCTCGCCCAGGTGGACCGCGGCGTCGTTGAACTCGCCGGGGTGTCCCACGGCCTCGTGCAGCTCAAGCGCCTTGCGCAGAAATCGCTCGGCACGGCGCGAGAGCCCAATGCATGCGTAGGCCATGCCGAGGTTCGCGAGCTTGCGGCCGGTGGCGTAGCGGTCTCCGAGATCACGGTCGATGGCCAGCGCGGCCTTGAAGTGGTCGACGGCCTCTTGGTAATGTGTGCTCCGGCCTGCGACCTCGCCCAAGGCGTTGAGGAGGTTGGCCTCAAGGCGCTGGTTTCCGATCACCCGGGCGATGCCGAGGGCTTCGGCGTAGCACTGCCGGGCTTGGGCGAAGCGTCCGGTGGTGGTCTTAACCTGCCCGATGCTGCGAAGCAGGCGGCAGCGCTGTCGTTGACCCCGTGCGTCGCTGGCACAAACTGGGAGGGCGGCCCGCGCCGTGGTCTCGGACGCTTCGAAGTCCCCGGTGGAGAAGAACAGCTCGGAGTGCAGCTCGCCGAGCACCGCCCAGAACGGGTCCGGGGCGGGCAGGGTGGCGATCCGGGTCTCGATGCGGGGGATCAAGCGCTCCGCTTGGTGGACGCGCCCGACCTCAAGGTAGAACCGCAGCAACCGGATCGCCGCGACCGCCTGCCGGACGGGGTCCTCCTGCAGATCGGCGGTTCGCAGCAAGGCCCGGACATCGGCGCCTTGGGCCCGACGACGCCCCCACGCTCGGAGGATTCGCTCGCGGCGGAGCAGCGCGTCCCAGCGGCGCGGGTCGTCGTCGTCCATCGCGCGCAGCGCTTGGGAGAGATGGTAGTAGGCCTCGACGTTGCCGGCGAGATCGTACGCCCGCAGCGCAGCGGCCAGCGCGGGCGCGATGGCCTCGGAGGCGCGACCGGCCTGGACCCAGTGGTCGGCGATCGGGCCATCGTCTCGCTCGGGGGCGTAGTCGGGGCGCTCGCGAATCAGGCGGGCGGCCCGGACGTGCAGGGCGTTGGAGGTCGAACTCTCGAGCATGCCCTTGCACGCGTCGTGCAGGCTCAGCGTCGCAAACCCAGCGTTCTCTCCGAGGGGTGAGGCGGGCGTCAGGCGCTCGAGCAGGTTGCGTTCGATGAGGTGATCGAGGCTGCGACCGACGCTGCGCTCGATCAGATCGCTGAGTTCGTGGCTCCGGAATGCCCGACCCAAGACCGCAGCACCCAGCAGCGCCTCGCGGTCCTCGGCGGGCAGACGTTCGATGCGTTCGACCAGCGCAGCCTCGACGCTGGGCGGCATCCGGAGCGGCACGCCTCGTTGTTTGACCACGAGCGCGCTGCCCTGTGCGTTCCAGCCAATGACGCCGGCTTCGAGCTGCGAGGCGAGGCTCTCCTCAATGAACAGGGGGTTGCCGCCGGTCTGCGCCAGGAGGGCCTCAGCAAACTTCGAGGCCGACGGCGAGTCCTCAAAGCGGGAAGACACCAGCTCGTGGCGGGCCTGCGCATCGAGTTCGCCCAGCTCGATACGGGCGATGTTCGGCTCGGTGAGAAGCGCGTCCAAGCGGGATGTCCCGGAGCGTCCGGTTGTGATCCCGAGGATCGGATAGGGGTGGCGAATCTGTACCCACTCGCGCAGCAGGGTGAGGCTCTGCTCGTCGTGCAGGTGCAGGTTTTCGACCACGATGAGCACGGGGCGACGCTGCGCCAGCGCGGTGCTGAGGCGTCGAACGAGCTTCCAAAGTCGGTCCCGGCGGGTGAACGGGTCGAGGTCATCCTCGCCACCGTCGGCCGCGGTGCCTTTGAGGCCCAGCGCGGAGGCCAGCGCTGCACCCAGCACGGGAGCTTCGCTGACGCCGTGGCTTTGAAGCTTGGAGACCACGTCGGCCTCATCGCAGCGGTGGTCGGTACCCAAGAAGCGCGACAGCAGATCGAGAAAGACGCCCAGCGGGACGTTGCGTCGGCCGTAGGTGCCGGAGGCGCGCAAGATCCAGCACGCGGTGCGCGGAAGGGATGAGACGAATCGCTCGACCACTGCCCGCTTGCCAACCCCCGCTTCGCCGAGCACCACCACGGCTCGAGATTCTCGGGCACGAATCGACTCGGAGAACGTGTCGCGCAGGGCCTTGAGTTCGAGCTCGCGGCCAAACAGGAGCGCACGGCCGCCGGGTGCCGCTGCGCGAGCGCGGGCGAGCGGGGCGAGGGGACCCAGGACCGGTGCGACGTTGCCCAGCTCGCGGTCGACGACCGAGTGCGTCGGCGAGGCGAAGCCGCTGGAGTCCGGGTCGACGAACGCCTCCGGACCGAAGCGCCACCCCTTGGAGAGAACCTCGATCAGGGGGCCGGCGACCCGCGCGGCGCCGTCCATTCCGCCCGCTGCGACTTTGTGCAAGAAGTCGGCGGTCGCGGGCCGGACCCTCACCTGCACCAGGTTCCGCTCGCGGGTGACCGTGGCGCGGACGCGAGCCACAACGACGCCCAGGCGCAGCCCCGGCGCCATCTGGGCGAGTTCGTCTTGCAACGACAGCGCACAACGCAGCCCGCGGTCGGCATCATCGGGTGAGCGCAACACCGCACCGAAGGCCATCGTGATGCCCGCATCATCCTTGCGGAGCAGGACCGCGTCGCGCTTGAACGCGATGTCGTCCACGAGCCGAAGAAACGGCGCGGTCTCGAAGCGCGCGTCGCCCTGCATCAGCGGATGGGCGCCCAACGCCATGTGCAGCACAATGACGCGTGCGGTCGTGCCGCGAACCGAAGGATATGAGGTCTGGCCACCTCGGGTCGCGTCGCGTGGCAGGACGCGCTCGTGCAGGACCGACGGCGGCGCGGGGGTGAAGTAGCGCAGCACGAACTGCGACAAGGTGTCGTCGTCGACCACCGGGTCCGCGGCGTGCAGAAACTTGGCGAGGTCCGCCTGCATGGCACGAGCGGTCGGGTAGCGCTGCTCGGGGTCGCGCTCGAGCGCCCGCTCGATGATCTGCAACAACGCCTCGGGCACGTCGTCGGCCTGCTCGCGCAGCGGAGGCAGGGACTCGCTGCGGACCCGCTCAAGCGCTGCAAGTCGGTCGCGGCTGCGAAAGACCAGCTGTCCGGAGATGAGCTCGTAGAGCAGCACGCCGAGCGAATAGACGTCCGATCGCTGGTCCACCGCCTGGCCCAGCGCCTGCTCCGGGGACATGTACGCGACCTTGCCCTTGATCGTCTCCTCGGCGCGGTCGCCCGAGCCGACTGGAGGAGCATCTCGTGAGGCGCTGGCTGTGCGTGCGATGCCGAAGTCCAGGATCTTCACCTGCCCCTCGAAGGACACCATCACGTTGTGCGGGCTGATGTCGCGGTGCACCAACTCAAGGGGCTGGCCGTGGTCGTCGGTCTTGCGGTGGGCGTAGGCGAGGGCGGCGGCGACCTGGTGTCCAATGTATGCCGCCACGACTCTGGGGAAACGCTCGTCCGCGTCGTTGAGCGCGTGAAACAAGCGCATCGCATCGATGCCCTCGACCGGCTCCATCGCCAGATAGAAGGCGCCCTGGACTTGCCCGAAGTCGAAGACCTGGACGATGTTGGCGTGGTTGAGCGACAAGGCGATCTTGGCCTCGTCGACGAACATCCGCGTGAACTCGGCATGGTCGGCGTAGACCTGCCGGATCTTTTTGATGACGACGCGCTTGGTCAGACCCGCGGCGACCTGAACGGTGGCAGCGTAGACCTCGGCCATCCCGCCCTCGCCGACCAGCGCGGTCAGCACGTAGCGGCCGAAGACTCTCGGCAGGTCGGGGGTATCGGTCACAGCGCTTCGATCACGAGGTTGTCGAAATGGGCCTGGGCTTCCCACCCGCTGAACGCGAAGCGGTTTTGGCTGGGGCCACGAAGGGGCTGGTCGTCTTCGTACACCAGAAGCTCCGATCCGTTGACCTCCCAATGCAGCTCGCTGCCTGTGCGCGTCAGCACAAAGTGATATCGCTTGTCGGGCAGGACCTTCACGTCGCTGCTCGTCGCTCGCTGGGTGCCGTGTTCGTTCTTGCGAACGAGGGCCGACAGTGTGTTGTTCCAGCCGCCAAAGATCACCACGTAGCCGCTGGCGATGTAGTTGGGGCTCGTCGCGAAACTCACTCCGTCGCCAAACAGCTCGACCTTGATGTCCCCCTCGTCGGTGGTGGCCCAGGCGTCGAATTCGACGCGCACATCGTCGGGCAGATCGAGCTCGAGCCAGAGCGGGTGGTCGCGGATGCCGTCCACGACCAACATCCCGTTGTGGATGCGCACCCCTTCGCCTGTCGAGTGCCAGCGCTCCCCAAGCTCGGCGCGGTCGAACTCCTCGCGGAAGATGATCTCCCCCTGCGCTGCGCGGGTGCTGTACAGCCGCGGCTGCTCTTCACAGCCCAGTGCGCTCAGGACCAGCCACGACACCGAAGCCCGCAGGACAGCGCGTTTTACCACGAGCGTTCCTCGGGATCGGACTGCAGCAGCGAGCGCAGCCGCGGTGTCCAGGCTTCGGGGAGGTCTTCGGGGACAAACCCCGCGGCGTCGAAGGAAGCATCCACGTGATCGAAGGGCTCGGGCAGGCTGCCCAGCGCAAGCTCGAGGAGCACCGCGCCGGCGCTGAAGCGGTCGGACTGCGGGGTGGCTTTGGGTGCGTCCTTGGAGCGCAGCTCGGGTGCGAGGTAACGCAGCGTGCCGCCTCGCCCGGTGCCGGACGCGGTCGCGTGCCCGACCGCAAGTCCGAAGTCACCCAGGGCGATGGTGGAGCCTCGTCGCGCGGCTCGGACGAGGATGTTGGCTGGCTTCACATCACGGTGAACGGCACCGGCGGCGCGCACCGCTTGAAGGGCCGCTCGAAGCTGACTTCCGATCCGAGGGAGGTCGGTGGCATCGACCAGGCCACGCCGGAGCGCGAGCCGCAGGTTGCCGCCGCGGCACAGCTCGAGGGCGATGAAACGCTTGGAGGGATCCGCATCCAGCAGCGCAACGACGAACGGGCTGCGGACGTTGGCCAGCGTGGACGCCTCGGCGAAGAACCGAGCCTCGACCACCCGGGGAGGCGCCGCGGAGGTGCGGGCGCTGGCATCGAGCAGGCGTTTGATCGCCACATCGCGACCGACGTGCCGATCGAAGGCCTGATAGACGACCGCGTGCCGGCCTCTGCCCAGCGGTCGCTGGACCTCGTATCGCTCGCCGGCCAGGCCTTCTTCGAGCTCCAGGTCATCGAGACCCTCAAGCAAGGAGAGTCCCCGCGTGCGGTGCTCGACGGCCACACCGCGCCGCTCGAGACTGCGGGTGGCTTCGGACCATCCTCGCAGCGCCCGCGGATCGTCCACGTCGACCGAGAGGACGGCCTCAAAGTGTCGCAGGGCGGTGGAGGGATCGCCGCTTTCGAGCAGCGCCTCGCCCACGATTCGGTTGGCCGCGACGAAGGTGCTGCCCGCTTGGTGACGGTGTTGGTCGACGTCGTCCAGGGCGAGCACCGCCCGGGACAGCCGCACCCCAAGCTCGACATCGATGGCGTCCATCAGCTCGCGGCCCAGGGCGAGCGCGACGTCGGGATTCCCGTGGTGCTGCACCGCGACCGCCATGCTCACCATGGCACCCCGAAGGTAGCCTTCGTGGGTGAGCTGCGAGAGATCCGAACGCAGCGCGCTCATGGGCACGCCTCGCATCAGGGCGTCGGCGAACTGCCCCAAGAGCGGATGTTCTTGCGGGGTGCTGGCGCCGTCGGCAAATCGGGCGATCACCTCCGACGCAGCCTGGTGCAAGGGCGAGGGCTGGGCCGCCATCCCGCCCATCTCCAGGGCCCAAGACGTGCTCATGCCAGCACCTCAAGGCACAGCGGCGCTCCGATCAGACTCAGCCGGTCGCCGAGCATGAACTCGATGTTGGCACCCGCACCCAGCGGACGATCGCCCAGGGTCGCATGCACGCCCGAGGCGAGATCGAAGGTGACCAAGCCGCGATCGAACTGCACGCGCGCCGGCACCAGGATGCCCGGCGCGAGCCAAAGGGGCCCCCCGTTGGGCAAGAACAGGACCCATGCCTCGTCGGGGGCCGCGCGGACCAAGGCCCCATGGACCGCACCGGCGTTGCCTTCGACCGGAACGACCTCGAGCTCGGAGGTCATGCCCAGCGCCAAGGCCCCGGGGCCATCCAGCGGCATCGCTTCGCCGGGGACCAGCGCTTCGCCGTCCCAAAAGGTTCCGACCTTCGAGCCCAGGTCGGTGGCGGCGAGCCGGGTCCGGCCATCCAGGGCTTCGAGCGAGAGCCGGACGTGCTCCCGGGAGAGTCGCGGCGCTGGGACCGTGATGTCGGCGGTCGGCGAGCGACCGATCTCGAGGTGGCGGCTCATCCGGACCGCGGTGAGGCGATTGTTGCCCCACGCAAGATCGATCCGGTTGCGGTCGATCAAGCGTCGCTGCAGCCAGTGTCGACGCTCGAGCAGTGCGGGGGGCAGGCCCGCGGCGGCGGCATGCTGCGTGTGCGCGGCGAGCACGGGCAGGGCAGGGGCGTCGTGTTCGGCGAGCAGCGCTTGGGCAAAGCGTCGTTGTCCCGCGGCGACCGCTTCGTCGAACTCGCGCAGCAGGTCTCGCTCGCGCTTGCGGCTGTCGTCGAGCCGCTCGAGCACCGCCAAGACCAGCTCAAGCCGGGCGATCTCACCGCCGCGCTCGTAGGCGGCCGCGGCTCGTCGCAGCAGACCGAGCCCTTCGTACATCTCCCCGGCGTGGGCGGGCTCTCCGGCCTCGTCGAAGGCGCGGGCAGCCTCAAGCTCGAGCGAGCGGACCACCGCCGCATCGGGTTCGGCGTGCCGTTCGTCGATCAACATCTCGGCGAGGGCGAGGTGCAGGGTTCTCCCCTGCGGGGTGTTGCCCGGGTTTCGCGCGCAGCCCTCCCTGAGAACGTCGAGCCGGTCGCTCGGATTGCGCAGCGTGCGAGCGTGTTCGATGCGCAGCAACGCGGCCTGGGCGTGTTCCCCCGCGTGTTCGAACACCCGCGCCGCCTCCTCGAGTTCCCCGGCCTCCTCGAGCGCGAGGGCAGCCCGCACCTCGGGGCGCAGCGCAGCCCTCCGGGACAGTCGTACGCGGCCGGTCGGGTCCAGTCGCGCGAGTGCATGGTCCGGGTGTGTCAGCGGGTCGTCTCCTCGCGTCAGGGGCCGTTGCCTCCGCACGCGATCTTAGCAGCCCCCGGGGGTGCCGACACAGCCCCCGGCGGTGAGATGACCTGCTAATGTCCCGGCCCGTGGCTTCAGCCCTGCTCGAGCCCGTTGCGGCGGGACAAACGCGATTCCGAATGCAAGGCCTGGCGCCCGACGCCCGCGGAATCGCGGTGGGTCGTGAGCTGCTCCTGGTGTTCGGCTCGATCGACTGGCTGGTCTCTTTTCTCGGCGCCTACAGCGATGAGGCAAGCCTCGACGAGCTGATCCCCACCATGACGCTCGAGCATGCGCGTCGCGAAGGTGGCGGACACGCGATGCTGCTGCGATGTGGGGCGGGGGATGGCTACGCTGTCGATCGGCTCTCTCGACTCTGCATGGCCGCCCGCGGCGAGCTCTACTCCGGCGCGGGCTCGGTGTTCCTGCGTTGGCGCGAGCGCGATGCTCCGTTTGGCTACGACGTCGTGGAGCCCATCGTTCCAAGCGGCGACGACGTGACCGTCGTCGAGCCGACCCACATGTCGCGGTACGAGACGCTCGACCGCATCGATCCGGTCGAGTTGATTCAGCGGCTGCAGCTTCGTGCGATGCCCATGCCGCTGGGCGGGGTCTCGCGTGACCCCGAACTCCTCGGCATGCGGGAGATGGCGTTGGTGCTGATCTCCGCCGGACTGAGTGAGCGGGTGCTGCGATACCTTTGGCAGTCCGAGGTGCCGATGGCGGGCTACTACGTGCACCTGGACAACGACGTCCGCCCCAGTCTGCTCCTGCGACTTCGCCAGCCTGCGCCTCGCACCCTCGACGTGCTCGCGGGCATTCCAGGCATCGACCTGTTCGCACCGGTCAGCTCTCGGGCGGCGGTTGAGATCGGCTACCGGCACGCGATCTCGCTGTCGTCCGCCCAGAGCTGTTTTCCTGGCGAGGAGATGTTTCTGTTCCGCGGCCGGGTTGGCCGGGTCGAGCGTCTCAGCGGTCCGCCCCGATTCGTCGATGGCCGCCACCTCGTCGAATCGACGGGCGTCAACCAGCTGCGTGAGGTCGGTCAGCTGCGCGACGCAGAGCTGGCTCCGCTGCGGGTCGAGATTCAGGTTCGCGCGACGACGGCACCCAAGGAGCCTCGCGGCACCCTCATCGCGTGGTCCCAAGTCAGCCTGCTGCGAAGTCTGGTCTACCTCATCCCGCCCAGCGCCCTGGCGGCGTCGCGGGTTGTCCCGCTCGATGAGGGGGTTGTGGTGCTCACCGGTTCATCTCTGGGACCGCGGACGGCGGCTTCGGCGGCGGGCGTTGGCGCCGGCGTGATCGTGCCGCTGGGTCAGCGGCTGGGAGAAGCCGCGCCCGGCGTTCTTCTGCCCGAAGGGTACGAGCTGTGGCCCCGCGTGCGCCCCACGCTCCTCCGACAGCTCTTGGGTCTGGGGCCCGAGGACCACGCCCTGTTTCTGGGTCCGAACCGCGCTCCGATTCGTGTGGGTCCGAACCAGCTGCTTCCGCTGGATGCCGCCCTCATCGGCAGGTTGACCCTCGAGGACGCCCAGGTCGTCGACCCCTCTGCACCTGCGCTGGGCCCCGGATCGGTCCACAACGAAAAGCTCGGTCGATTTGCCCTGTGGGGATTCGGGGGACAGGTCCCGGTCATGGGGCGCGACGACGAGCGGGGCCCGGGACAGTAGGAACCCAACGTGCCGGCAACCTTCGACCAGTTTCTCGGCGACTTTGTTCTACCGCTGCTCGGTGGTGGGCCGGTGCACGTGGGGCGGCCCCTACGGACCCGCGAGCGCGATCAGTGGCTGGGGGACGTAAGCCGGGCCGGGACCGAGCTGGCGTACGTTCGGCTCCGCCGCGCCCAGAAGCTCACGCCGTACCCATCGATGCCCGATCCCGACGACGAGGAGTTGTCGCTGTGGATGGGGCTGCACAACACCTTCGTCTTCGATCACCCCGACCGACCGCGGGTGTGGAGTCGAGCCAGCGTTTGGCGACGGGTGGAGGGGGCCACCCGAACCCTGCTCTCGCTTCCGTTCCCGAGCACGGTCGGTGCCGCCGTCGCCAGGCACGTGAGCGTCGGGGCGTTTCTCGAGTCGCAACGAACCGACACGTTGCTCACCAACGCCAGCGGGGAGCACCGTTTCCAAGGGCAGGATCCTCCGCGTCGGTTGTTCGGCGCGGCCTCGGTCGGGACGGCGCGCACCGAGACGCGGGCCTGGCTGAGCTTGCCGCACGCGGCCGAGTCGGGGCGGCTGATCGATGACGCGCTGCGGGCCTCTCCGCTGACGTGTCTGCTGGAGCCGCGGCGCGCACCCTCAGGCTGGTCTCCGCTGCTCGCGGTCGACGCCTTGCGCGAGCGCGGGCTGGCGCGCGCGATCGTCTACCACTGGGCCCAGGGCAAAGAGTGGATCCAGGTGGGGGGCGCGGTGATGTCCGCGCTGCTGCCCTCGGTTGCGCCCAGACCCAGCGCGCCCCAGGCTCCCAGTCCCGCAGGCATGCTCGCCCTCCCTGGGGCAGTCCCCGCTTCGGATCCCGAGTCGCTGTGCGCGCTCGTCGGGGCGCTCATCCACCTGCACTTTCTCAAGGTGCTGGAGTTCGACGCCCGCCTGGGCCTCGCGCTTGGAAGCCGCGACCCCGGCGTCCTGGCCTTCCTGGCCTTGCCGCTGCTCTTGCCAACCCTCGCATCCAGGCTCGGATCGCCGCTCTCGGGCATCGATGTGCGCGGTGCCAGTTTGGGACTGGAGAGCTTCGAGGCGGGCGCCAACCGCTTGTGGACCGAATACCTGGACCACCTCGGGGATGTTGTGCCGCGGGCCGCGGTCGAGAATCTGCTAGCCGGCCTTGTCCCCGCCATCGTAAAACCTGCGTGATGACGCAGCCGTCACCCGCGCCGCCTCCGCCCGGCAACGCGCCCGCGCCTTCGATCCCCGAACTCGCGCGACGGCTCCAAGAGGGAGCGCGTCAACTCGAGCAACAGTTCCTCGGCAAGGAGGAGATCATCCGGCTCCTCTTCGTCAGTGCGCTCGCCGGGGAGCACCTGGTGATGGTGGGTCCGCCGGGCACGGCAAAGTCGGCGCTGCTGCGTGGCTTCGCCCAGGTGATCGAAGCCAAGTACTTCGACTACCTGCTCACGCGTTTCACCGAGCCCAACGAGATCTTCGGTCCCGTCGACATTCAGGCGTTTCGCGAGGGCACGTACCGACGGAGAACCGAGGGCATGCTCCCGCAGTCCGAGGTCGTCTTTCTCGACGAGATCTTCAAGGCCAACAGCGCCATCCTCAACAGCCTGCTGACGATCCTCAACGGCCGCCGTTTCACGCACGGCAACCAGTCGATGCGGGTGCCGATCATCTCGATGTTCGCGGCCAGCAACGAGGTGCCCACCGATGATGCTCTCTCGGCGCTCTTCGACCGCTTCCTGCTGCGGGTACGGGTCGACTACCTCGACTCGTACCACTTCCGCGGCCTGCTTCAAAAAGGCATCGAGCTGGAGGCGCGGGGCATGGATCCGGAGGCCAAGACCCTGTCCCCGGTGGTCAGTGCGACCGAGCTTCGTGCCCTGCAGCAGAACTTCGGCAACTTGCTCTCGTTCAACGAGGAATTCCTGGCGACGTTCAAGGGGCTGGCGTTTCAGATCCGCTCCGAGGGGCTGGGTCTCTCGGACCGCCGGATCGTCAAGATGCTCAAGCTGTTCGCCGCGTCCGCGGTCTTCGACGGCCGCACCAAGGTCAACGACAGCGACTTCTTTGTGCTGCGCCACGTCTGGAACACGCCCGAGCAGGAGGAAATTCTGCAGGAGATCGTCGGCCCGGTGCTCGACCAGTGGTACGAGCAGCACCCCGACCAGGCTCGCATCGGCGCCACGCCCACCAACCTCAGCGACCTGCTCGAGGAACTCAAGGTCATCCGCGAGACGCTCACCAGCAGTGAGGTGCTCTCGGACATGCAGCTCTTCAGCCAGCTGCGCAACCTCGGCGACATTAAGGCCGCGCTCACGCGGATGCCCGACAACCCCACGGCCGGCCGCATGATCGGCGAGGTCGACAAGCTCCTGGAGACGATGTTCGCCTCCAGCCGCTTCGTGTAGCCCTTCTTTCGCTGACTGTCCTTCATGGCGCGCGACACCGCGGGTGGCCCGAGTACTGGCTCCGGACCCGGATCTGGGCCCGGACCCGGATTCGAACGGCAGGTCGGGACGATGGCCATGTCTCAGCTCGAGGGGACCGGGGCGCTCGCGCTGATGCGGGCGGTGGCGTGGCACAACGCGCTGGGTCGGCTGGGATACGCGGTGCCATTGGTCGTCGTGCACGACCTGGGGTGCTTGATCGCCGGTCTGGGCAAGCCCGCGGGGCAGGTGCGCGGGTTGGGCGACTCCGAGGTCTGCGAAGGCTGGCGTCGGCTGCTGATCGAGCTGGGCGACTCCGAGCTCGTCCGCACCCAGGCGGGTTGGAAACACCGAGACGCGATGGTCGGCGTGGTGCTGGCGCGGGTCTTCTCCACCATCATCCCGCAGCTTCCCGAGGACGTCCGGGTGTTGCGACCGACGATGCTTCCGGTCGATGTCGTGCAGTACACCCGGGTCGAGCCCACTTCGGCGTGGGGCCGCTACGACCAAAGCGAGGCGATGGCGTGGCTCAGCACGATGACGACACATCGACTGCTGCCCATCCTCGAGGTCGAGCAAGTGGACCTCGACGCGCTGCGGTTGTTGGGTCTGTTTCGCGGCGGCGATGCGCTGGGGATCGATCTGGCCGATCTCTACAACGTCGTCATTTCGCCCTCCTTGGCCGACGTTGTCGACTTCTCGATGGAGTTGCTGCCGAGCATCCTCGAGATTCGCCGAGAGTCCGGGCAGCAGTCGTTCTCGATCGACGGGTACGCCTCGATCGAGCGACGCGGAAACCTCGACGACCTGGTGCTCACCCAGCTGGCCTACGACGACGACGTGTTCGAGCAAAAGCTCGTCGACGACGAGCTGTTCTACTTCACGCATGAGAAGCAGATGGACAACGAACGGCGACGGCACCAGGTGCTCGTCGACGGGTCGGCCTCGATGCGCGGCGTCCGGGAGGTCTTCGCGAGGGGTTTGGCGCTCGCGCTGTGCAAGCGGCTCGCGATGCTGGGCGAGGACGTCACCCTCCGATTCTTCGATTCTCGACTGTACGAGGGCGTGAAGGTCAGCGGGACCGGGAGCGCGGAGGTTCCGTACGCGCTGCAATTCCGGGCGGAGCGCGGCCGGAACTACGCGCGGGTCATTCGCCAGCTCAACGCCGAGCTGGCCACCCCGCGCCGCAAGGAGGGCCAGTCCCTGGTGTATCTGCTGACCCACGGCGAGTGTCAGCTGCCGCCCGACGAACTGGCGCTCCTGAGCACGCGGGCGCCGGTCTACGGAGTGTTCATCCTGCCCAGCGGACCGCTGGAACTGCCCTACCTCGATTCGCTGCACCGGGTCCACGTGATCGACTCCGACGCCATCTCGCATGGCCGGCGAGCCCACAAGGCGCGGCAGATCATCGCGCAGGTGCAGAGCGACCTCGACGGCGGCGGCGTCAAGCGTCCGTCCCGGCCCGGGCGAGCGGCCCGACCCGGCGGCCGCGGAGGAGGGCGCTCGTGATCGATACCGCGGTGCTGTGGGTTCGTGCCGAGGCCAACATTCGCGCGGGTCGGCACGCGGATGCGCTGGTGCATTTGCGGCATCTGGTCGAGGTCGTCGACCGCATCGACTTCGAATACGAGGAGTGGCTGCGCGCGATGGGGGAGAGCCTTCGCGCGCTCGCCCACTGGCGGGAGGCGGCCGGCTGCGCCGCATATCTGGGAGCCACCGAGGTTCCCTCCGCCGACGGCTTCGCGGCCGCGGTCGCGAACGTGGAGGCGGGGGACGAAGGCGCACTTCGTGGCATGCGGCTGCAGGGGATCTATCTGGCTCGCTCCGGCCACCATGCCGCGGCCGCGCAGTGGTTCGCCGCGGCCCGCATGCCCGTGCATCAGGCCATCGCCCTGGAGCGTGCCGGTGACGACGCCGCTGCGGCGCAGCTGTGGCAGGTCATCATGGCCTCGGATGAGCTGCGCGACCGTCCCTACGAGCTCTCGCTGGCGAAGATCAACTACGGGCTTTGCCTGCTTCGGCTCAAACACGAGCGGGCCCGCGGGGCGCTGGCCGATGCCACGACCGCGGTCGAAGAGGTCGCCGACTGGTTTGAGACCGAGGGCCTGCGAGAGCGCGCGTTCGACTGCTACCAGCTGCTGGCGCGCATTGGGTCCGAAGCCGGCGCCTTCGAGAACATCGCCGAGGGCTACCTCAACAGCGTTCGTATCCTTCGCAACGATGGACTCAAGCTCGACGCACTTCGGCTCTACGAAGCCTTGGTCACGCTCGCGCGCCGGGCCGGAGAGCACCATGCGGCGGCGGGGATCCTGCGGGAAGCCGCCGACTACTGCACCCGAGCTGGCCTCCCGTATGCCGACGACCTGCGGCTGCGCAGCGCCGAAGCATGGGTGAAGACGGCCGCCGAGGCTCAGGCGGCCGCGCACCCCCTGCAGATGGTCGAGAACGCGCTCCTGGCAGCATCCGAGGGGTTCGCGTCGGTTCGGGCCTATCGTCAGGTCGTCGAGGTGTACGGGCGATTGTGTGGGCTGGAGTTGCCCACCAAGGTCCGCGAGCGGTACCGGCGGCTCGTCGATCGGTTGGGCAGCGAGCAGCAGGACGCGCCGCGGCCGGTGCCGGTGCCAGAGTTTCTCAAGCAGCTCCCTGAGTACGAGGAGGTCTGGTACGTCGACTTGGCGGAGTGGGAGCTGGAGGGGGATGCGGGGCTGATCGCCGCGGGCGTGATGGCCGACCGGCGCTTCCCTGACTTTGTCCGGCGTCACGCGTTGCTGCTGGTCCTGGAGCTCGAGCGACGTGGGGGCGATGCGCCCGCGGTCGACGTGATCCGCCGGCTGGAGTCGATTCGCGCCTACCCGGTCATCGCCGCCCTTGAGCGGCTCTACCTCAGCCCTGACGCGAACGTGCGCGAAGCGGTCGCCGCCGCGATGGGGAGCCTTCGTTTCAAGCGCTCCTTTGCGCTGGTCGGTCAGGCGCTTCGAGACGACGCCGCGAGCGTGCGCGAGGCGGCCGCTGCTTCAACCACGCGTCTGGTGTTCCCCCACGCGTTCGAACCACTGCGTCGCATCTTCTCCATGCGCGACCTGCCCGACGCTGAAAAGGCCCGGACCGCCGCAGTGCGGGCGATCGGCAAGATCAACACCGCACCCGCGCTGGACTTCCTGTGTGACCGGCTGCGCGAGAACGAGAAGGCCTTCGCGGACCTGGCCCTGCACGCGCTGCGCGAGCTGACGAACTCCGAGCTCCTGCCGTATCTGCGCCACCAGGTCGAGCTGGTGCCCCCGGCGTATCGCGCTGTGCTTGAGGACACCGCGCGCCGGCTCGAACGACGCATGCGGTAGTGCGGCGTCTTGAGATCCCTCTCACCCCAACCCGACCCTCGGCGGACGTTTTGACCGGGGGAAGCGGATCGACCGACGCTCAGGCGGTCGAGGCTTGCGGCGCCAGGTTGCGCCGCCGGGCGCTGAGGAACACGACGACGGCGACACCCACCACCAGCAGGACGTCTGCCACGTTGAAGGTCGGCCACACGTAGCCGCCGGGCAACCGCACGGACACGAAGTCGACCACGCCTGTCCCGCCGCCGGGCGCCGCTCGAAACGCCCGGTCGTAGCCATTGCCCAGCGCGCCGGCAACGATGCCGCCCAGCGCGAGCGTGGTGAGCCCGTCGGGGCGGTGGCGCCAGACGTAGACCGCCACTCCCGCAGAGATCAACACCGCAAGCAGGGCCATCACCACGAGGCCGGACTCGAGCTTCGGAAACAGGCTGAACGCGGTGCCTCGGTTGTAGGCGAGCTGCAAGGAGAGCCACGGCGCGGCGAGCGGTTGGGCTCCGTCGGCCAGGGTTTCGGTGGCCCACAGCTTCGTGCCCAGATCACATCCGGTGCCGAGGGTCGAGGCGAGCAAGAACAGGACGATGGCGCGCAGCCGTGGGGCAGGAGGCATGACGCCGCCAACCGATGCAAGGGCGCTCGCATTCCACCCCCCGCGCCCGTCAGCGCCCGCCGAACTCGGGCTTCTGCTTGGTGAGGGCGGCGGTGATCGCCACGCCGAGATCCTGCGTGACCAGGTGCGCGGCGTTGTAGGTCGCGACGTACTCGAGCCCTCGATCGATCTCGTAGCGCTCCGCCTCACCGAGCACGTGTTTGCTGCCGCGGACGGCCAGGGGAGGGTTGGCGGCGATCTCCTGGGCGAGGGCGTCTGCGTCCGCAAACAGGGTCTCGGGATCAGGCAGGACGCGGTTCACCAGCCCGATCTTCTCGGCGTACGTGGCATCGAAGTCACGACCGGTGTAGGTCAGCTCTCGGGCGTGGCCCGGCCCGACGATGCGAGGCAAACGCTGCAGCGTTCCCACGTCGGCGACCATCGCGAGCTTGGTCTCGCGGACGCCGAACGTCGCGTCGGCGCTGGCGAGACGAATGTCGCAGGCCGTGATCAGGTCAACTCCAGCGCCCAAGCAATAGCCGTGAACCGCCGCGATGACGGGCACCGGAAGCCGCTCGAAGGCGGTGATGGCCCCCTGCATCTCGCGGATCATGCGGTGCAGTGCGGCTTGGCGGCTGCCATCGGGAGGACCCCCTGCGGGGTCGACCGGCAGCTTGGAGATGACCTCCGGGATGTCGAGTCCTGCGGTGAAGGCTCGCCCGGCACCGCGGAGCAACACGACCCGGAGCTCCGGGTCCGCACCCAATGCCTGGAGCGTCTGGGCGGTCTCGGTCCAAAAGACCGTTCCCAGCGCGTTGAGCTTGCTGGGGTTGTCCAACAGGATGTGGGCGACGTGACCAACGCGTGTGATGTTGAGGAACGACACGCTGTCGATGGTACCGGGCGGGGCCGCTGCGCGCGTCAGCCCATCCACCACTGCAGGCCAGTGACCAGCATGTGGGTGAACGGGAGGTCTCCTCGCAGGCTTCCGACCAGACCCTGGTAGCCGAAGACGATCCCCATTCCGTGGTGGTAGCGGCGGCGCACCGGGCTGAGCAGCCCCAGTTGAAGGACCGCTCGGGGTCCGTGGGGCAGCAGGTTCTCGGCCTGCTCGAGGGCGAAGGCCCTGTCGTCTTGGGGGGCGAGGATGGTGCCGTTGTCGCTGCGCTGGTTGACCACGCCGTACATGAAGTCGTAGCCCAGCCGCAGATCGATCATGCCGCGCTGCTGCAGTGCGGAGCGACCCAGGGTGATCGTGGGGCCGATGCCGAACAGGGCGTTCATCTCGGCGACGCGGTCGTCCATGACGATGCGACCTCCCCACGCCGACGCGGTGAGCGCGTAGCCGACTCGGTTCCAGGTCTGGCCGACATCGACTTGCATGCCGCCCATTCGTCCGCCGATCTCGTTGTCCCCGCCCGCGTTCGCAAACAGGGCCCGCGCACCCACATGCAGCCGGCCAGGGTTGTCCGCAGGTCGGTACTCGTCATCGTAGGCGCGGGCGAGCGCCGCGTCCTCGGCACCGGGGTCGCGGACGACGGTTCGAGCGGTCGGAACGGCCGGGGCGGAGCCGTCATCGGCCGCTCCGGAGAGGAGATCTGGATTGATCGCGTCGGATTTCTCTGGGCCGGGCTCGGGGCTTTCTGCCTCGGGCTCCGGTCCGGTATCGGTTCCCTCACGTGGGTTTTCTTCGGCCGTCGAAGCCGAGAGGACGGGATCCGCGGGAGGCGGCGGTTCGGGGACGGCGGCGCCCGACAAAGGCGCGGACTCGGCCGGGGGCCCGTCCGGTTGCGGAACCGCCGCTTCTGCGGGCGAACTGGCGGTCGTCTCGGCGGCCTCGGATGGGGCAGAAGGCGGGGTAGACGGCGTTTCATCGCCAGTCGGCGCCACAACATCCGGGGTTGCGCCCGCGGGGGCAGCGAACGCTGAAGCTGTAGTGCAGACAACGAATCCTGCGCCGAGGAGCGCGTTGAATGCCAGCCGGTTCACCATACCCATGCGGCATAGGCTAGCGCCAAAGGTGGAGATGATCGAGCGCTCTTCGTCCCAGAAAGGCCCGCCGCCGCACGCACGCAAACTGAAGCTAGCTCTAGGTGCGGGGTTGACGATTTCTGAGCGTTTTCTATGTTCACGCGCGCACCGCCGCTCGGCCTGTCGTCGTTCGCGGTCCGCTTCTTTTTCCAACTGTACGGAGATCATCATGCACGCTTCACGCAATCCCAGCCAGGCTATCGGTCTGCTTGCTGCGGGCTTCATGCTCCTCTCGACGGCCGCTTGCGGACCGATCGTGTTTAGCGACGACGCTTCCCTCGCCATTGTGGGAACGTCTGCGCCGGAGCCTGAGCCTGTTGCAGCCCCCGAACCCGAGCCGCAAAAACGGGTCGAAGTTCGCGACAACAAGATCGTCATCAATGAGAAGGTCATGTTCGAGGTCAACTCGGACAAGATTCAAGAGGTCTCCCATGACCTCCTCAACGAAGTCGCCAAGGTCATCCAAGAAAACCCGCAGATCAAGAAGATCGAGGTCCAAGGGCACGCTTCGGCCGAAGGCAGCGACGACCACAACATGAAGTTGTCGGACCGTCGTGCGAAGTCGGTCAAAAAGTACCTGACCAGCAAGGCCGGGGTCACCAAGGATCACCTCACCGCCAAGGGCTACGGGGAAACCCAGCCCATCGCGAGCAACGACACCGACGACGGACGTGAGAAGAACCGTCGCGTCGAGTTCGTGATCACCGAGCAAGACGTCACGCAGACCAAGGTCGAAGTGACGCCGGATGGATCTGAAAAGGTCATTGAAGAGAAACAGGTCGACGGCTGATTCGCCTGAACCGCAGGACAAATCGACATGCGTAAAACCATCTCTTCCATGATCCTCGCGTCGGTCGCCCTCTCCATGGGATGCTCGTTCATCGCCCGTGGCGAGGACCAGTACCGCACGGACACCCGGACCCTTCTCGAGACTCGCAACGCGGACATTCGCCGCTGCTACGACAACGAGCTCGCGAACAACCCCGGCCTCTCGGGCGATGTTGTCGTGAACTTCACCGTCGAGAAGAAAACCGGCACCATCATGAACGCGACCGCTGCCGAGGGCTCGACCGCCCCGGAGTCGCTTCAGACCTGCGTCGTTTCGGCGGTCGAGGGTCTTCAGCTCACCCCGGAGGACCGTCGCGACGGTCAGGCCACGTTCACCTACACCTTCACGGGTCCCTCCGCCGGCTGATCGCCTGCCAAGGACTGTCGAAGACCCGGGCGCTCCCCACCAGAAATGGTGGTCGAGCCTCCGGGCTTTTTTGCGCGCGTCAGCGCGAGACACAGCGAACACAAGGGGTCCCACGCCGGCCGTGGGTCGAAGTTCCCGACCACAGCGTGCCTCCCGTCTCCGCAGGCCTCGCCCAACGAAAAGCGCCGCCCCGATACAGAGGCGGCGCGGCAAGACCCTTGGCGGCCCTCGCAGGAGCCTCTGCGGGGCCGGCATGCTGGGCCGGCGGGGGGTCGCGGTCTCCGGCAGCCCGCGGGGCCACCGACGATCAGCCTTTCTGGTTCGCGAGGTAGTCGATGAGGTCGATCTTCGTGACCACACCCATGAGCCGGTCCCCCTCGGTGACGAGAACGGCCTTCGCGTCGGAGAAGATGTTCTTGAGCAGCGCGATGCGGGTGTGGGGCGAGACCGTCGCGTAGTTGCCGTCGGCCAGCTCCCGCAGCGGGGTGTCGAGGCTGCCTTCGTTCTCGACCAAGACGTTGAGCAGGTCGAGCTCGGCGACCATGCCGCAATGGCGACCTTTGTCGTCGAGGATCGGCAGCTGACTGATCCCATGGCGCTTCATGACGCCGATCGCATCCCGGACGGAGGCCGAGGCCGGCGCCGTGATGACATCGCCGCCGCGCGCCTTGATCAGGTGCGCCACGGTGCCCTCAACGTCGTCTTGATCCAGGAAGCCGTTGGAGCGCATCCACTCGTCGTTGAAGACCTTGCTGAGGTACTTCTGGGCGTTGTCGGGCAGCAGCACGAGGATCTTCTTGGGCTCCTTGAGCGTGCGCGCGTACTTGATGGCGCCCATGACCGCCGCGCCACAGGAGCCGCCGCAGAAGATGCCCTCGCGGCGCACGAGCTCGCGCGTCATCATGAAGCACTCTTTGTCGTCGACCTGAACCACGTCATCCAGAATGTCGAGGTTCATGGTCGAGGGCAGGAAGTCCTCGCCGATGCCTTCGACGTAGTAGGAGAACGCCTTGGTCAGGCGGCCGGTCTTCACGTACTCGTAGTACAGCGAGCCAATCGGGTCGACGCCCACGATCTGGATGTTGGGGTTCTTCTCTTTGAAGTAGCGACCGCAGCCGCTGAGCGTGCCGCCGGTGCCCATGCCGGAGACGAACACGTCGAAGTCGCCCTGGGTCTGCTCCCAGATCTCCGGCGCCGTGCTGAGGTAGTGCGCCTCGGGGTTTGCGGGGTTGTGATACTGGTTCGCGTAGAAGGCCCCTGGGGTCTCCTCCACGATGCGCCGCGCCGTCGAGTAGTAGCTGCGGGGGTCGCTGGGCTCGACGGAGGTCGGACAGATAACGACCTTGGCTCCGTACGCCCGAAGCGCGTCGACCTTCTCGTACGACATCTTGTCGGGCATGACGAAGATGCACTTGTAGCCCTTGATCGCGGCGACCATGGCCAGGCCCGCGCCGGTGTTGCCGGAGGTGGCTTCGACGATGGTGCCGCCGGGTCCGAGCATGCCGCGCTCTTCGGCGTCGCGGATCAGGTTCAGACCCACCCGGTCCTTCATCGAACCGGCTGGGTTCAGGTACTCGACCTTGGCGTAGATCTCGGACGAGACGTCCTCGGCCACCCGGTTGAGGCGGACGATTGGCGTGCCTCCAATGGCACGGGTCATGTCGGCGACGGCGCCCTTCATCAATTTCTCGGTCATACGGTGCGGTCCTGGGTCGCAGAAGTACCAAGGGCCGCGCCGCGCGTGCAGCCGCGCCCACCCCGTTGGGGTCCGGGAAACCTCACGCGGGCGGGTGGGGAAGCAGGAAGCGCAGCAGCCCGAACACGCCCGCAGCGATCGACCATCCTCCGGCGATCGCCGCGACGATGAAACGCGCAGGCTCGGCTTCTTGGGGCCGGCCCGCGATCATCCGGCGCTGCAGAACGACCCCAAGCGCGATTGGCGGAAGCAGGGTGAGCAGCAAGGCGAGGACCGGGATGATCCGCGCCGTGAAGCTCGGCGGGAGGGCGAGGCCAAGGATGAGGCTGCTCCCCACGGTCGCCGCGAGGTATGCCGCGGCGCTGCGCCAGATCGCGGGGTGCTTCATCCGGCGGTCGTTGGCCGTCATCAGGACGACCCCTCCGATTCCGCCGCCGAGGACCGAGGCCAGCGCGATGTGGCCGATCGTGAACACGCCACCAGAAGCCCGGCCCTGCGGGGGAGCGTCGAGGTCTTCGTCGGCCTCGAGCTCCGCCGCAAGGCGCTGTTCATACGTCGTATCCAGCTCCCGCCCTCGTTGTTCGTCCACCGGGGAAGCCTACCGTGGCGGGTGTTCGTCACCGGCTCGAAACCGGCGGCTGCGGACTCAAGGGGACGGGTCCGTCCCGCGAGAGCGCCGGGCCTGCGCACGACGACCATCGCCGAAGTACCAGCCCAGCCCGAAGGTGAACATCGCCCGCCAGCGGCGGGTGTCGACCTCGAAGTGCTGGGTACGGCCGCTGACGCCCGCGACGCGAAGCAGGATCGACAGCTCGCCCGCGCCCGGGGCCGATGCACGGCGCTGGTGCACACGGGTGGTGAAGGAGAACTCGGCGCCGATGTGGTGCGCGTTGCGAAGGATGGGCTGGCCCAGGCCTCCGCGAATGTCCGAGACGGCGTCCTTGTTTTTCACGGGCGTGCCGAGAAACCCATAGCCAACCGCGAGGCCGAGCAGGCGACCCTGGTACCCGGTGAAGAGCTGCGGGTGGATCACCATCGGCATGGCTTCGAGCGTGTCGGCCGGGTTGCCGCCGACGGCCAGGCTGGGCCGAACCATCACGTAGCGTCCGATCTGGCGCTGGTAACCGAAGTCGAGCTGGAGCGGGATGAACTCGAACCGCTGCACCTCATCGGTGTCCTCGTCGATCGCAGCCGACAGCCGCATGGCGTCCACCTGAAGCCCGAGTCGGAAGCGGTGCTTTCGAGGCAGGGGGCGGGCGCGTGGGTCGACGAAGCCCTCGGGCTCATCGGACGCGTCGGGTTCTTGCGCGGCGTGGGCTGCCAGGGGTGCCCAGAGGCAACCCAGGCCGACTACAGCCGCGGCGAGGCGAGGAAACCGCACCTGCAGACTCTTGTTTGGGTGGGTCGGAAAGTCAAATCGGCAGGGTTGGTGCGGCCTCGCGGGTCTCGGCGCCGCGGGGACCTGCGCCCGCCGGGCGGTATCGCGGGTGGTGGCTCGGGGCGCGCCGAGGTCATGGCGCAGGTGACGCTGGAGTGCGACGCCTTCCTTATGCGGCTCGAAACGCGTTCAGGCCCAGCCCGGCGCGTCGGTCCGGGCGGGGGCGCGCACGAGGGTGCGGTCTTGGGGCGGGTATCCCCGGGCGACCCACAGCTGTTCGAGCCGGTCGGCGGCGCGCTCGAGCGCTCGGGCGTGCGCGAACGAGACCGCGACATACACGGTGGTGCCGGCCGCCAACCCGACCGTATCCGGTACCAAGAACAGGACCCCGGCGACGAACAGCACCACCGTGTTGAGGACTCGGGCAGATCGCGCGGTGGCACGCGCCCTGCGGGGGGCGTCGGGCTCGGCGCGCAGAAGCGCGGGGCCGATCGCCCAAACGCGCGCGGCCAAGATGCAGCCGGGCATCCCCACCAGGCCAACGCCGTAGAACATGGAGCCCAGCAGCGCCATCGCCCCGCCAGGGACCAACATCTGCCCCATGCCAATCGACCACAGCGCGGTCGCCCGAACGCTCCAGGGCGCGCGGGGGTGGCGTTGGGGGCCGATGTACTGCTGCTCGTGAAGGGGTCCGTCTCCGCGGAATCCGCTGGCCAAGTCGGCCTCGGCCCGGGCGTAGGGCACGTCTCGGACCCAGGCCTTCCGGTTGCGTCGCTCGTGCCACAGGTAGGTCGCGGCCTGGAGCAACGCAAACCCGAGCGCGAACGCGACGAAACCCTCCATGCCTCAGGTCCATACCCCCGTCTTGGGGAGGGCGCACGCCGCAGCGGTTTCATCACCGAGTTTTTGTGGCATCGGCCCGGGTGAGGGGCGGGCTGGGCGGAGGGGTTGCCGTCAGCCGGAGACGGTCCAGATCTCGCGCCCTGTCTTGAGGACCTTTCGGTCGACCTTAAACGCGTCGGCGCCCTCGGACTGGGCGAGGGATTTCAACTCCGCCAGATCGGCGGGGGTCCCGTCACAGAAGCCGACCGGGCGCGGGTTGTTGGGTTGCACAAGCTGCACCTGCAGCTCGCCCCGGTCCCACTGGGTCTGGGTCTCGTTGCTGTGGGGATAGATCATCGCCCGCGGAGCGTACGACGGATCGGGCTGCTGGCGTGCTTGAGTCTTCGGGCAGCACACCCCCATCATGGCGACCCATGGACGCAGCGCACCACGAGGCGTTCTTCGACGAGCTCGACGAGGCGGACGCTGTGCTGCTTGTCGCGAAGGCCATCGCGCCGGAGCTGCAGAGCAAGACCGCGTGGGCGGAGCTGGCCGGGCGGGTGTTCCGCGGGGACCGCAAGTGCGAGCTCCCGGACGCGCTTCGGGGCCGCGAGGTGGCTCGCCGACAGCGAGCGGTTGCCGAGCGTGGGTGGGTCCGCGTGCAGGCGGACACGTGGCGGACCGAGACCGTGATGGACACCGACCTCGCGCTGTCGGTGCTGCAGGCGGCGGCCGAACTCGGTCGGCTCAAGGGGGATGCCCAGCGGGTGTTTGGCGACCGAGGGCGCGGTCGTGTCTACGGCTGGGACCTGCTGCGCCAGGCTCGGGTCCAGCTGGCGCTGGGGGAGTGTGCAGAGGCGATGGTGTCGGTCTGCATGCCGGAGTTCGTCTCGGTCGCGCGCGGGGCAAAGCACTGGCCGGTCGAGCTGTTGGGGATGACGCCGCAGCGGGCCTGGTTGGAGTCTGCGCCTGACGCCGTCTTGGTCGGGTACGCCAAGGGCATCGGGCTCCGATGCACGGAAGAACTCCGGCCGTTGTCCGGCGCGCTGGTGCAGATGGTGCTCGAGGTCTTGCAGGCCCGGAGCCTGCCGCCCGCGCGGCGGCTTCCCATTGAGTTGCTTCGCGGGGGTGTGCTCTCGCTCGAGGCAGCGCGGTCCGAGGGGCTCACCACCGCCCGCGGCAAGTCGCTCGGCGTGGGATTGAGGTTGTTGCGCGCGTTCGCATGCGGCGACCTCTCGCATTGTTTTGATCTGGGGGTCGCGCTGCTTGGGTCTCACCCGACGCAGATGCGCGGTGTCGTCGCGCTGGGCATGCTGCTGTCGAGTCTCGATGCGGCGCGGCGCGGAGTCCCGGGCGCCGGGTTGCGCTTCGACGAGGTGCTGGCCGAAGCGGGCGGTCGTTGGACGAACCATGACGACGTGTTCGCGTTGCTTCGTGTCTTCCGCAACGTCGAGCTTGGGGTCGCGACGACGGCGCAGCTGCAGGCCGAGCTCGACGCGGTGTTTGTGGGGCGGCCGCACCTGCCGTGGAGCGCAGGGCTGGTCGGCGGACTGCTGACGCGGTGGCTGCCGCTGGGCACTCCTGAGGACCTGCAGATCTGCGTTGAGGCCCACGCTCGAAGTGCGGCGGGCCTTCGCTCCGCCGTGTTGCCGCGGACGTTTTCGGCCCTGGCCGATCGTGGCGGCCCCGTCGCGGCGGGTGCGACGTTGCTCGAGGTGTACGAAGCTCGGGCTCCGTGGGAACACATGCTCGAGCAGCTCGAAGCGCTGGCGGACCGCCTCGCCCCCGAGGGCAGCGGTTCCGTCCCACCGGCGCCGCGGATCTACTGGGACATCCTCGGGCACGTGGAGGCTCCCAAGCTCGCGCCCCGTCTCGTTCGGTCTCCGGGGACCCAAGGCCGGGCACTGAGCATCGCGGAAATTGCGGACAAGTACGCCGACCTCGCCGATGAGCGTGACGCCGCCGTCGCTGCGGCGTGGTTGCTGGGCGCGCAGCGAAGCGAGCAAGGGTACGGCGCCGCGGAGTCCTCGCGGCGGGTTGCGACGGCAGACGAAGCGGCTTTGGTGGCCCTGGTCGGGCATCCCCGGGTTCGGGGCGCCGACGGCCGCGGTGTGCTCGTGTCTCGCGGAACGCCGCGGATCGTGGTCGACGGCGACGTCCGGGGCGCTCGAATGTTCGTCGAACCCGAAGGCTTGCAGGCGCGCGCGGTGGCTGCGGAATGGGAAAGCCCCACCGCGCTGCTCGTGTACCAGGCCGACGTGTCGACCCAGGCCGTCCTCATCGCGCTCGAGGGTACCCCCGGTGGCCAGGTGCCTCCCGAGGCGCTCGAGCGGCTGCTCCCCGTGCTGCCGCGCCTGGCCGGGAAGATGTCGCTGCAGGCCACAGGGGCACTGGATCTGCAGGGCGAGCGCGTCATCACCCGCACTGACCTGGAGATCGATCTGCACTGGCAAGATCCAATGCTCCGGCTCATGGTGGGGTGCTGGCCGCTGGGACGTCACGGACCGCGATGCACCCCCGGCGAGGGCCCGGTCGAGGTCGTCGCCCAGATGCAGCGGACCCTGCGGTCGACAACCCGCGACCTCGACGCCGAACTCGCCGCGCGAGATGCGTTGTTCGCAACCTGTCCCCTGTTGCCAGGTTTGGATGTCAGCGATGATGGGGCTCGGTTGGCCTACGGGCTCGAGTCCTCTTGCTGGGTGCTGGACGCGCTGACGCGGGCTGCCGCCGCGGGCGCGGTGACGCTGGCCTGGCCCCGAGGCCAACCGCTGCGGTTGTCTCGGGAGTATGAGGCGGCGGACTTCAACGTCACGGTCCGCCGCGAGAAGGGGCACTGGCTGCGCCTCGAAGCGGAGCTGCAGGTCGACGAAGGCGAGGTCGTTTCGTGGCGACTGCTGGCGGCAGATGGACAAGAGGGCCGGCAGTTCGTGCAGCTGCAACACGGTGAGGTGATCCGGCTTTCCAAGAGTCTTCGCCGCAAGCTGGACGCGCTCGCACGCGTTCGGGCGTCGTGGCCTACCCACGCGGACCCCGAGGTTCTCCAGCTGCCCGGCGTCGCGCTGCCGGCCCTCGAAGGCATCCTGGGCGAGGGGGGGGGATTGAGGTTTGCCGGGGCGTTGGCACCGCGTCGCCAGGCGATCGAGGCCGCGCTCGCGAAACGCTCCCGGATCCCGCGCGGACTCCGAGCGAGCTTGCGCGGGTATCAGCGCGAGGGCTTCGTGTGGATGTCCCGGCTCGCGCATGCGGGCCTGGGCGGGGTGTTGGCGGACGACATGGGCCTGGGCAAGACGGTGCAGGCGTTGGCGTTGTTGCTCGAGCGCAAGCGACAAGGCCCCGCGTTGGTCGTGTGCCCCACCTCGGTCGTCGCCAACTGGTGCGCGGAAGCGGGACGTTTTGCGCCGTCGTTGACCGTGGTGGATGTGGGCGCGCTGGCGCGCGTGGATCGACGTCGCACCCTCGAAGGTTTGGGGCCCGGCATGCTGGCGGTGCTCAGCTACGGCCTGATGTCGCGGTTGGGGGGGGATCCGCTGCGCGTGTCCACGCTTGTCTTGGACGAGGCGCACGCGCTCAAGAACGCATCGAGCGCCCGGACGCGGGCCGCGTCGAGGATCGTGGCCGAGGTTCGTTTCGGGCTGACCGGAACCCCGATCGAGAACGACCTCGGCGAGCTCTGGAGCGTGTTCAATGCCTGCGTCCCGGGCTTGTTGGGGGACGAAGACGTCTTTCGACGCACGAGCGCGCGCGCGATCCAGGCCGGAGATGCAGCGGCAGCGGCCCACCTGCGGGCGCTGCTTCGACCGTTCCTGCTGCGTCGGACCAAGCACAAGGTCCTCACCGAGCTGCCCGAGCGGACCGAGATGCTGGTGATGGTGGAGCCCGGGCCGCGCGAGCGTGCGTGGTACGAGGCGCAGCGTCGACTCGCGCAAGAGCGGGTCAGCGGCAAGCGGGACCGGGGCCCTTCGCGGATCAAGATCCTCGCCGAGATCAGCCGGCTCCGGCGCGCGGCGGTCGAACCTCAGCTCGTCGATGATAGAGCCCCCCGCGGTGCCAAGCTCGACCTCGTCGTCGACCGGGCGCGAGAGCTGGTCGCCGCGGGGCACCAGGTGTTGATCTTCACCCAGTTCCTGGGTGTGTTGGCCATCCTCGGGGGGCTGCTGGAGAAACGTGGCGTACGCACGCTGGAGATCCAGGGCGCCACCCCCGGTGCGGAGCGAGCCCGCCGCATCGATGCGTTTCAGGCTGGTGAGGCCGACGTGTTCTTGATGAGCCTCAAAGCCGGCGGCGTCGGCGTGAACCTGACGGCAGCCGACTATGTGATCCACGTGGACCCGTGGTGGAACCCGGCCGTGGAGGACCAAGCCACCGGTCGGGCGCACAGGATGGGCCAGACGCGTCCGGTGACCGTGTATCGCTACTGCACGCAGGGCAGCATCGAGCCGAAGATTCTCGCGCTGCACGAGGACAAGCGAGAGCTGGCCCAAGACGTACTCGGCGGCATGGGGACCGGCAAGACGCTGGACCTCGACGAGCTCGCCGCGCTGATGCGGTGAGCGGCGGACTCAGGACACTAGATGTGCGAGAGCAGCATCTGAACAGGCCCGGCGTTGGGGGCCACGACGACGATGTCCTCGACGCCGTCTTCGTTCAGGTCGCCCATGTCCATATCGTACAGGTAGCCATCGAGCATCGTGAAGAGCTCTTGTGGGGCGAAAGTGCCGTCGCCGTTGCTCATCAGGATGCTGGTGGTGCCCGAGGTGTTGACGACGATGAGGTCGTCAAAACCGTCGTTGTCGAGGTCGGAGGCCTTCCCCGCGATCGGGGTGGCGTTCACGCTGAGTTCGGGACCGGCCGAGAACACGCCGGTGCCGTCTCCGAAGTGCACCGAGACCAGGCTGTTGCCAGTTCCCGCGACGTCGACGTTGCCGTCGCCGTCGAAGTCGCCAACGATCACGTCGCTGGATGCGACGCCGAACGCGGGGCCGGCGGAGGTGAGCGTGCCGCTCCCGTCGTTGAGGAACGGGTAGATACCGGTGAAGACGCCGCCAAAGACGTCGAGGTCTCCGTCCCCGTCGATGTCCGCGGTCTGGACGCTCTGGAAACCAACGGCGCCGCCAAACGACTCCACCGCGCCGAACCCCTCCGAGGCGTTGGCGATCAAGACGGTGATCCCGGAGCCGGTCCCCAGCGCATCCAGGCGGTTGTCTCCATTGAGGTCTGCCAGTGCGACATCCCAGTTCGTGCCACCGGCATAGCTGCTGATGGTCGAGAAGGAGCCGTCGTCGTCGCCGCGGAAGCGCTGGATCGCGGCGGGAGCGGTCCCACGCGTCGCGATGACGTCGACGACGCCGTCGGCGATCGCGCCCGCGGCGACGCGGATGAGCGGCGTGTTGTCGCCGGAGCTGATCGCGTCGGAGAAGCTGCCGTCACCATTGCCCAGATAGACGTACAGGCCTCCGACGGTGCCATCTCCATAGTCGCCGACCACGACGTCGAGGTGGTTGTCCCCGTCGAGGTCGGCGATCGTGACGCCTTGCGCGCTCACGAGCGTGTCGAGCTCGACGGCGTCCAGGAAGCAGAGCTCATCGTCTTCGACCACGCCGTTGTCGCAGCCGGGGACGAAGTCGGTCGTCGAACTCGACTCGCCGCCGGTGGAGGTGTCGGCGATCGTGGTGCTCGACGCGTCCGAGTCCGTGGTCTCGCCACCGGTGGTCTCACCGGCGGCGGTGCTCGCCTCGCCCGAGACGGTGGTGGCCGTCGAAGTCGAGTCGGTGGTGGGCGGAGCGCTGGTCGTCGGCGCGGTGGTGGTGGCCTCGGTCTGCGCGCTGGTGACGTCGGTCGAGGACCCCGGATCTGTGTCGGCGTTGGTGTCTTCGGGGTTGAAGCAACCTGCGAATCCAAGGGACGCGAAAATGGCCAAGCGACGCATCCGAACACCATACCGGAACCTCGCCGAGGATCGAGCCCGCCAGGGAGTGAGTCAGGTTGGGTTGGGTTGGGTTGGGGCGGTGGGCACGCTCACGTCGCCTCGCGATAGACTGCGGCGGCGATGACAACCACGACCGAGACGGTCCCGGCGGTCCTGCTGACCCGGCAGTGGTTCGACCGGCGCGACGGTTTGGCGCTGACGTTTTGGGGTGCGAGCGCCCAGGGCCCGGTCAAAGCGGTGTTCACCGGTCAGGAGGCGGTCATGTTCGTCGAGCGAGCGAGCACGACGCAGGAGGGCCGCCGCAGCGCGGTGGGGCACTGCACGCTCTCCGGGGCTCCGGTCGACGCGGTGTACTTTGCGAGCCAACGCGGGCTGAGGGCGCAGCGGGAGCGGATCCGAGCCCAAGGGGGCCGAACGTTCGAGTCGACGATCAAGCCCGACGACCGCTTCTTGATGGAGCGTTTCGTGACCGGCGCCTTCGCGCTGACGGGGGCGTTTCGGGAACGCGACGGGTTTCGCGAGGTGAGAAATCCGCGGGTGAGATCCGCACAGCTGACGACCCCGCTGTCCTTGCTCTCGCTCGACATCGAGACCGTCGGCTTCGACGGAGCACTGCTGTCCATCGCCGTGGCGGGGCACGGGGGAGACAAGGTGTGGGTCATCGACGCGTCGGACCCACCGCACGCGACGTACATCTCGGTTCCCGACGAGGCGGCGGGGCTGCGGTGTTTCTTGGAACACGTGGCGGCGGTGGACCCGGACCTTCTCGCCGGCTGGAACGTCATCGAGTTCGACCTGGCCTACCTCGAGCGCAAGGCCGCCGCGTTGGGCGTTTCTTTCGCGCTGGGCCGCGGTGCGCAGCAGGCCACGGTGTTGAGCCCGCGCAGCGATGGCCAGCCCCACATCGCGCGGGTGCCCGGGAGGGTGGTGTTGGATGGCATTGCGACGTTGCGGGCCGCCACATTTTCGTTCGAGAGCTTTCGGCTCGAGGACGTCGCACAGACCCTGCTCGGTCGCGGCAAGACGATCGGGCCCATCGGTGATCCGGTGGCTGAGATTGCGCGCCTGCACGCACACGACAAGCCCGGCCTGGCTGCCTACAACCTCCAAGACGCTCGTTTGGTGCTGGACATCTTTGCGAAGGCCGACCTGGTCGGGTTCGCGGTCGAACGCCAGGCGCTGACGGGGTTGCCGATGGATCGTCAAGGAGGTGCGGTCGCGGCCTTCGACAACCTGTACCTGCCCCGGCTGCATCGTCGCGGATACGTCGCGCCCGATGTGGGCGACGGTGGGGAGGTGTTCGCAAGCCCCGGCGGCTGGGTGATGGAGTCGGTGCCTGGGCTCTACGACAACGTGCTGGTGCTGGACTTCAAGAGCCTGTACCCCAGCATCATCCGCACGTTCGCGATCGATCCGCTGGGCCTCGCCGTTCCCGGAGACGACCCGATCCCGGGGTTTGAGGGCGGGAGTTTTGCGCGCTCGGGACACATCTTGCCCGAGCTCATCGAGGGCCTGTGGGACGCGCGAGACGAGGCCAAGCGCAGGAAAGACTCCGCGCGTTCTTCGGCGATCAAGATCCTGATGAACTCGTTTTATGGCGTGCTGGGCAGCGGAGGGTGTCGCTTCTTCAACCCCAAGCTCGCCAGCTCGATCACGCTTCGCGGACACGAGATCATTCAGGAGAGCCGCGCCCTGATCGAGGCGCAGGGCCTGCAGGTGATCTACGGCGATACCGATTCGGTGTTTGTGCTGGTCGGTCCTCAAACGCCCGCTGCGTGCGCGGCGATCGGCGAGGGCTTGGCGGCAGACCTCAACGCGCACTGGACCCAGCATCTCGCGTCGACCTACGGGATTCGCAGTCATCTCGAGCTCGAGTTCGAGACCCACTATCGGCGCTTCTTGATGCCGACGATGCGCGGCTCGGACAAGGGCAGCAAGAAGCGCTACGCCGGTACGCTGGGCACCGGGCCAGAGGCGACGCTGGTGATCAAGGGCCTCGAAGCGGTCCGCACCGACTGGACCCCGTTGGCGCGACGATTCCAGCGCGAGCTGCTCGCCCGCATCTTCGCGGAGCGTCCGTGGCGAGAATGGATGGCCGCGTTGGCCCGCGGCGTTCGGGCGGGCGAGTTCGACGACGAACTCGTGTATCGCAAGCGCATCCGTCGGCGTTTGGACGCCTACGAACACAACGTACCCCCGCATATCCAGGCGGCGCGAAAGCTCGGGCGGCCGGTTCGCGAGATTCGCTACGTGATCACCGCTCGGGGCCCAGAGCCATCCGAGCTGCCGCACGGTCGCCTGGACTACGAGCACTACCTCGCGCGGCAGCTCGCGCCGGCCGCGGACGGGGTGCTGCAGTTCTTGGGGACCAGCTTTGCGGCGGTGGCGGGGCAGCAGGTGACGCTGTTTGACTGACGGGACTGACGGGACTGACGGGACTGACGCGGGGCCGCTTGCGCCGGGGGCCTGCGGTCTGGCATCAGCCGCTGCCGTCTGGCGTTGACCCTCGGTCGCAGGTTCGCTCAAACTGATGCGGTGCACGAGGTCGATGGCCAACACATCCGCGAGCTGAATCTGTCGGACACCCCGGCGGGCAGCATTGGGCACTACTGGATGCATGTGGTGAACAACGCGATCGGTGAGCCGATCCGGATCCCGCTCATGGTGGCGCGCGGGAAGGCCGACGGCCCCGTCCTCGGGGTGACGGCGGCCATTCATGGCAACGAACTCAACGGGATTCCGGTCATTCAGCAGCTGTTCGCGGAGCTGGACGTCACGCGCTTGCGCGGCACGGTGGTGGGGGCGTTGGTGCTCAACGTGCCCGGGCTCATTCGGGAGCAGCGGGTCTTCAACGACGGCCAGGACCTCAATCGCATCGCGCCGGGCAAGGCCGACGGCACCACCAGCCAGGTCTACGTGCACCGCCTGATCGATCGCGTCATTCGGCACTTCAACGTGTTCATCGATCTGCACACGGCCAGCTTCGGGCGCGTCAACTCGCACTACGTGCGCGCGGACATGGACGACCCGGACACCGCACGGCTCGCCCAGCTGATGAACCCGGAGATCATCGTCGACAACGACCCCAACGAGACGACGCTACGCGGCGCAGCGAGCGAGCGAGGCATCCGCTCGGTGACGATCGAGCTGCGTGATCCGCATGTCTTCCAGCGCGCCGTGGTGCATGACGGCTTGGTCGGCCTGCGCAACGCCATGATCGACACGGGCATGGTCGATGGCATCATCGAGCCCCCGACGGAGACCATCACGCTGTGCAAGCGCTCGTACTGGATGTACACGGACGAGGGCGGAATCTTGTGGGTCTACCCCGACGTCGCCGATGGCGTGCGAGAAGGCGACCTCATCGCCGAAGTCCGCACCATCTTCGGCGAGACCACAGCCCAGTACCACGCCCCCGAGTCCGCCATCGTCGTGGGCCGCAGCGTCAACCCGCTCAATCAGACCGGCAGCCGCATCGTCCATCTGGGTGCAGAGCCCAGCTCGCTCCCCGGGCTGTTCGGGCCGGGGGGTGCGGGGTGAGGGTCGCTTCTCCGAGGCGCCAGAGCCGTTCGAGGGGCTTCAGGAAACCGTGTGGGTCTCGACTCGCGGGGTGTCGGTCGAGTTTGAGTTGGTCGACCCGTCGGGCCGAAATCGGGGAGGTGCCTCAGCGAACAGGGTGACCAGCGGGCTCAATGCCGACGACATCAAGACGGTCCGGCGGAGCTGGGGAACAGGACCCGGAGATATGCGCTCGGCTACAAGCAAGCTGCGGACGCTGTCGCGGAGTCCGTTGAAACGGAGGACAACGGTCTCGCGGATCTTACGGTTTACCCCGCGGCATTATCCCACCAGCACATCCACCAGCGTGCACCCAAGGTACGCCAGTGAGATGTAACCGTTCACATCAAAGAACGCCTTCCCCAGCTTCGACAAATCCCCGGGTCGCACCAGCCAGTGCTCGACCCCAAGCAACCCGCCGATCAACACGACCCCCACCGCATGCGCCCAGCCCAAGCTGGCGGTCAGATGCAGCCCCACCAGCATCCCGACGGTCACCACATGCAGCGCACCCGAAATCCACAGCGCCCCAACCACCCCAAACCGCGCCGGGATCGAATGCAGCCCGACCTTCTTGTCGAACTCCATGTCCCCCAGGCTGTACAGCACGTCAAACCCGGCGACCCAGCTCGCGACCGCGATCATCAGCATCCCCGGCGTGGCCCAACCCTCCAGCGACCCGGTCACGGCAACCCAAGCGCCCGCAGGCGCCAGCGCCAGTGCCAGCCCCAGCATCAGGTGACTCGACCACGAGAAGCGCTTGAACAAGCTGTACCCGCCGACCACGACCAAACACAGCGGCGACAGCATCAGCGCCAGACGCCCGAGCATCGCCGAGCTGAGCACAAACACCCCGGCCGAGCCCAGCGTCAGCGCCCACGCGGTCTTCACCCCGATCACGCCCGCAGGAATCTCCCGGTCGGCGGTGCGGGGGTTCATCGCGTCCCACTTGCGGTCCACGATCCGGTTGAACCCCATCGCAGCCGTGCGCGCGCCGGTGAACGCCAGCAGGATCCACAGCAGCCGCGCGAGGGTCATGCCCTCGCCGCCGTGCTCCACCGACCAAACATGGGCCAACGCGGCCGAGGCCAGCGCAAAGGGCAGGCCGAAGATCGTATGCGAGAGCCGAACCATGCGCCCAAACGCGGCGAAGGTCTCCCAGAGCGAGGGGCGCGAGACTGCGTTCATGCGCTCAACCGGTCGTACTGCATGTTGCGGCGGCTGGGCGTGAAGCCAGCGTGCCGAATGTGGTGCTCGATCTGCTCGGCGGTGAGCATGAAGTGCGCGCCCGCTTGCGACACCACATTTTCCTCGATCATGACCGAGCCAAAGTCGTTCGCGCCAAAGCGCAGCGCCACTTCGCCAATCTCAGGCCCCAGCGTGGGCCAGCTGACCTGGATGTTCGGGATGTTGTCCAGGTACAGCCGCGCCAGCGCCTGCATTCGCAGGTATCGCCACGCGCTGGTGTCATCGCGCAGCCGCAGGCTCGTGCCCGCCGCCTGAAACGGCCACACGATGAACGCCGTGAACCGCCCGTCGGGCACCGCACCGTCCACCCCGCGCGAGAGCGCCAGGTCTTGGGTCTCCCGCAGTCGGTCCATGTGCACCAGCGCGTGCTCGGCCGTCTCCTGAAAGCCGAACACCATCGTGCACGTGGTCTTCAGCCCCAGCTCGTGGGCGATCTTCATCACGTCGATCCACTCGTCGGTGCTGTTCTTGAACGGCGAGATGCGGTTGCGAATCTCGTCGTGCAGCATCTCCGCGCCGCCGCCGGGCAAGGAGTCGAGCCCCGCCGCGTGCAGCCGCTGCAGCACCGTGCGCACGGGCAGATCCTCGAGGTGCGCGATGTGGATGATCTCGGTGGGCGAGAGCGCGTGCATGCGCAGGCTGAAGTTGGCCTTTGCCCAGCGGAAGAAATCCTCGTACCACTCGATGCGCAAGTCGGGGTTGAGGCCGCCCTGAAGCAGGATCTGCACGCCGCCGAGTTCTTCGGTCTCGCGGAACTTCTGCGCCAGCACCTCGCGACTGAGCACGTAGCCGTCGTCCTTGCCCGGCGGTCGGTAGAAGTTGCAGAACTGGCAGCGGGCCGTGCACACGTTGGTGTAGTTGACGTTGCGGTCGATGATGTACGTGACCACTTCTTCGGGATGCAGCGCCTTGCGACGCGCGTCCGCAGCTTCCCCAAGCGCGAACAAGTCCGCGTTGTCGTACAGGTAGAGCCCCTCGGCAAAGCTCAGTCGCTCGCCCGCGGCGCCTTTGGCCAGGATTGCGTCGGCATGCAGCGGCTCGTGGGTCGTTCGGGCCCGTTCGGCCACGTCGTAGCTCGCGCCCTTGAAGCGCACGTGCACGGTGTCCCCTTCGGACATGCCTGGGATCGTCACTGCACCGCACTCGTGGGCGCGGGTCAAGAACTCGACCAAGCCCTCGCGCTCGTAGCTGTCGAAGTTGAACCGGATCGTCTTGCGCAGGTAGTTGGCGTATGCGTTGGTCGAGAGCGCCTCGCGTCCGTCGGCGATCACACTCTTGCGATACGCCTCGGCGTGCTGCTCGGCGAACTTCAGGCCGCGCTCCTTGGCTGCCTGCAGCGCTTGGACGTGCTCGTCGGTGAGCACGCCCGGCTTTGCCGCCCAAAATGCGAACACCATCGGCAGTCCCGTGAGCTCAAACCAGGCCGCCGCCAGGTCGGTGACGTGGGGGAACCGCTCGGGCAGGCCAAACGCCGCGTCTCCGATCACGAGCGCGCACGTGGTGCCCATGGCTGCGGGGGCACCTTCGCCGTGCGCAACCGGGGTGAGCGTGGGGGTGAGGCCGCGGGCGTGCAGCAGCACCTTGAGCAGCGCGATGGAGGTTCGGCTCGCGCCGTCGAGCAAGACCTCGCTCGCCTCCTCCAGCGGGCAATGCCCGACCACGACGACGGTCTCGACCTTGCCGCGGGCCGCGATGGCCAGCCCGGGCACAACCTCAAGCTCGGGCATCTCGGCGTACGCACCCACCGGGAGCAGCGCCAAGTCTGCGTCTCCTGAGGCGAGCTTCTGCGCGCAAACCGAGGGCAGCGCCTCGTGGATCTCGAACAGCGGCTCGCCGTCGGAACCGGTGAGGTTCATGGTTTGCAGCGGGGCGTACAGCGGCCGCGCGTTGAGAAACTGAACGGCCCAGAGCTTGAGAGTGGTCATGGCGGGGTCCTTTCGGGGTCGTTACTGGAGGACTGTCAGGCGATTCGCGCTGAAGGGGACGCTCGCGTCCACACGAATCCCCGGCAGCTTGGCGCCGTCGTCTTCCCACAGCACGTTGTAGAGCGTGTCGCGCTCGACCGCGGTCCGTCCGGCCTCGCGGATCAGCCGGATGAGCTGGTTGCGGGTCATGACCTGCGGGGTGTCCGCTCCGGCCATGTGGTAGATCTTTTCTTCCTGCACGGTCCCGTCGATGTCGTCCACGCCGAAGCTTTGGGCGATCTGAGCGGTCTTGACCCCGATCATGATCCAGTAGGCTTTGATGTGCTCGAAGTTGTTGAGCATCAGCCGGCTGACCGCGTACGTGCGGAGGTCGTCCACGCCGGTGGGCGAGGGCAGCTTGGCCATCTTGTTGCCGTCGGGGTGGAATGACAGGGGGATGAAGGTTTGAAACCCTCCGGTTTCCTCCTGCAGCGCGCGTAGACGCAGCATGTGGTCGACGCGCTCCTCGATCGTCTCGATGGTGCCGTACAGCATCGTCGAGTTGGTGCGCAGTCCCATGCGGTGGGCGGTTCGGTGCACCTGCAGCCATTGCTCGGCGGTGGCCTTGTCGTCGCAGAGCTTCTTGCGAGCCCGCGACGCGAAAATCTCCGCCCCGCCGCCGGGCATGCTGCCCAAGCCAGCGTCGATCAGGGCCTTGAAGACTTCCTCGTAGCTCATGCCGAAGCGCTCGTGGAAGTAGTGAATCTCCACCGCCGTAAACGCCTTGAGGTGAATCGAAGGCTTCTCTGCTTTGAGCACCCGAAGCGTGTCGAGGTACCACTCGAACGGCTGGTTGTGGTGCAGGCCCGAGACGATGTGAATCTCGGTGACCGGTTGGTCGCGGCGCTCCACCAGCTTGCCGCGAATCTCATCGAGGCTCATCGTGTACGCATTGGGCATCCCCGGCTCGAGGCGGGCAAAGCTGCAGAAGCGGCAGTTGGCCACGCACACGTTGGTGGGGTTGATGTGAAAGTTGATGTTGAAGTACGTGCGGTCGCCGTGGCGTTCCTCGCGGACCTCGTTGGCCAACGAGCCCAACGCCAGCAGATCGGGGTAGTGGTACAGGAACACCCCCTCCTCAAGGTCCAGCGGCACATGGTCGCGGACCTTGTGGGTGATGGTGCTGAAGCGTTGGCGGTCGGCTTTGGAGACGGTCATGACGCGGCTCGATCGTTGGAGGTTGTGGCGGTGGGTTCGAAGGTGGGCCGCAGGCCAGCGGCGCGAATGAGGGTGGCGATGCCCTCGCGGGTGGCTTCGTCGGGGCGGGTGACGCCGGCCAGGGGAAGCTTGCGGTCGGACTCCAGCGGGCCGGCGAAGGTGTCGACGCCAAAGCCCAACGCGATCTGGGCGAGGCGAATGCTGACCAGGTCGTGGCGAACCTCGACCCGGACGCCGTGGGGGAGCGCCAGGCGAGCGGCGGCCAGACACCACAGCCGGTGCAGCCCGGCGGCTTCGCTCGAGTAGGCGCTCACGGCCACGCCGGAGGGCAGGGTGCTGCCGACCTCAAGCAGCCACGACACGTAGGCGCGGCGGCCACCGTCCGTGGGTTCGACGTGCAGCAACAGGTGCTGCCCGCCGGTTGCGGCGCTCGGCCACGCCAGGGGCTCCGCGGCGGATGCTTCCCTCGCGCGGATCCAGATGTTGTCGGCGAACATCTCGGAGCGGCGCGCCGAGGCTCGTCGACCGGCGGAGGCCGGACTGAGGTGAAGTGAGAGCAGATCTTGGGCGGTGATGCTCATGCGTCGTCTCCCCATCGTGGAAGCAGCGGAAGCCTGAGGCCGGCTTGGTCCAGGGCTCGGAGCACCACCGAGTCGACGGCCTGCTCCAGCGTCTGCACGCCAGCGTAGAAGGAAGGGATGGCCGGCAACACGACCGCGCCGGCTTCGGTGACCGCGACCATGTTGCGCAGGTGCACCAGCGACAAGGGGGTCTCTCGGGCGAGAAGGATCAGCTTCTTGCGCTCCTTGAGCGCCACCTCCCCGGCCCGCGCCAGCAGGTCGGAGCCGCCGCCGTGCGCGAGTCGAGCCAGCGTGCTCATCGAGCAGGGCGCGACGATCACAGCGTCGGGGGCGTTGCTGCCCGAGGCGAACGGAGCCTTGAAGTCGTGGTGCCCGTAGCGTTTGAACCCGGCGAGCGTCTCCGGCATCGGCTCGCCAAGCTCGCCCTTCCAGCACACCGCGGCGTTGGCCGACGCGGTCCACGAGACCTTGAGATCCGGCAGCGCATCCATGCCCTCGATGCGACCGTGCTGCACGTCGCCGAGCAACTCCAGCAGGCGCTTGGCATACGTGGAACCCGAAGCCCCCGCGACGCAGACCACGATGCTGCGCGGCGCGGTGCTCACGGGGTCTCTCCGACCGGCAGCTGGGCCCGGACGATCCACGCCATGCCCAGGGTGAGCTTGGTGACCGAGACCTTCTCGAAGCCCTGCCCGGTGAGCAGCGCCTCATACTCAGCGACGGTCTCGAACTTACCGATGCTCTTGGGCAGGTAGGTGTACGCGTCGAGGTCGCCCGTCGTCGCCCAGCCCACCACCGGCAGTACGGTGCGGTTGTAGGCGGTGTGCAGGAGCCGCGAGAGCCCCTGGGTGGGGCGGAAGAACTCGAGGATGGTGAGCCGTCCGCCCGGACGCAGCACTCGGGCCTGCTCGGCGGTGGCGCGCGGCAGGTCCGACACGTTGCGCACCCCGAAGGCACAGAAGACGGCGTCGAGGCTGTTGTCTTCGATCGGCAGCGCGTGGGCGTCCATGGGCCGCGGCGTGATGCGCTCGCCGACGGAGCCTGCGAGCTTGTGCGCGCCCTTGGCCAGCATCTCCTCGGCAAAGTCGCCGGCCACGATGTCGGCCTGCGGGTACTGCTGGTGAATCTCGACGCTGCTGTCCATCGTGCCCGCGCACAGGTCGAGGACCTGGGCTCGCCGATCGGAGGGCATGTCCTCCGGGAGCAGGTTGCGAACCGCTTCGGTGCGCCACCGGACGTCGATCCCCAGGCTCATCAATCGGTTGGCGCGGTCGTAGCCGTGCGCGATCCGGTCGAACATGCCCTGGACGCGGTCGCCGTGCTCATCCACGGTTCGAATGGTGGGGGTGGTGCTGGTCATCAGTGGGTCCTGCGAACGACGTAGCTGGGGATCTGCTGCAGCGCCTCACGGGCAGCGCTGGGGCGAAGGACGCTGAGGGCTTCGGCCGCGGCCTCGGCGTGTTGATCGGCGATGGCCCGGGCCGCGGCGACACCTTCACTGGCCAGCACCCTCCGGACGAGCTCGCTGGCGGTGGCTTCGGCCAGCGGCGGGCCGGCTTCGAAGGCCTCGCGGACCTCGGCGTGAAGCACGGGGTCGGCCTCGCACGCCAGCAGCAAGGGGAGCGTCCACTTGCCCTCGCGAAGGTCTTGGCCCGGATTCTTGCCCGTCTCTCCGGGACCCGACGCATTGCGGATCCCGTAGTCGAGCAGATCGTCGGCGATCTGAAACGCGTAGCCCAGCTCCATGCCAAACCTGCGCAGTGGCTCGCGGTCTTCGGGGCGGGCCAAGCAGCCGACCTGCGAGCACCAGGCGATGAGGGTGGCGGTTTTGCGCTCGATGATCAGGTCGTAGTGGGCCCGATCGATCGCCGCGCCGCCAGAGCCGTACAGCTGTGCGACCTCTCCCTCGGCCATGCGCATGACCGTGTTGGCCATCGACTGCACGGCGTCGATATGCCCGGTGTTGGCGATGGCTTGCAGCGAGCGGGCCAGGCAGAAGTCTCCGGTGAGGACCGAGACGCCGTTGCCGTGCACGATGCGGGGGCAGGGACGTCCGCGCCGGAACTCGCCTTCGTCGATGACGTCGTCGTGAAGCAGCGTCGCGGTGTGCAGCAGCTCTCCGACCGCGGCCACGGTGATGCGGTCCGGGTCGCGGACATCGGCCGCCTGCGCGCACAGCAGCGCCAGCAGCGGGCGCAGCCGCTTGCCGCCGGCGAAGGCGAGGTGTCCGGCTGCGTCGGGGATCACGGTGATGTCCGAGTGCATCAGCGTGTGCAGACGGGCTTCGGCGGCCGCCAGGTCGTCGGCGACCATGCCGATGCAGCCCGCGAGGAAGCTCGCCTGCGTGTTCGAGGGCACCAGGGCCGGAGTCGAGAGATCAGTGGCCGAGTGGGGCATCGGGCTCCAAGGTGGGGGTGCGGGTGCCGAAGGTGGCCGCCCGCGTCGCGATGGTGGTGAGAAGATCGCGGACCGGTCCGCGAGAGATGAAGGCGTCGATGAAACGACGTCCGAGGCGAAAGAACTCGGAGAGCTGGCGGACGCGGGTGAGCGCGAAGGACGAGGCCTTGGAGGGCGCGGCCAGCGACGAGAGGGCAGCCGCGATGCGATCCACCCGCACGATCGCGGTGTCGATCTGGTCGCGTTCGCGCCGCTGAAAGACGCCCGTGATCACCTTCCACATGTCGGTCTGCGCGACGTAGAGCCGGCCGTCACGCTGCAACACACCCCACTGGACCAGCGAGGAAAGGGTCATGCTGGTGGAGCCTGCGCTGATGTCCAGGCGGCGCTGGATGTCGCCGTGGCTCATCGGCGACTCGCTCAGGAACAGCAGGCCGTAGATACGCCCTTGGGTCTTCGTAAAGCCCCAGAACGCGGCGATGTTGCCAAATACATCCGCCAGCTCGTCCTGGGCGAAGGCCAGGGCGCCGTCGGCGTCGTGGGTCGGAACGGTCATGGGAGGTGCGAATCCGCGCAAGGTTCATTTCATTTTGAAGTGAACTCGGCTGCGACGGGGACCTACCGCGAGGTTGCCGGGGTGTCAACGCGGGCGGCCGAAACTCCTGCGACGGCGTACCATGGGCCGATGGCTCTGAGCGTCTGCAGTGGTTGCCGCCGGCATGTTCGCGATGAAGACGTGTGCCCGTTCTGCGGGGCGCGAGCTCGAACGACGGTCCACCTCTGGAAGGCCGCGGTCCTGACCGCGATGATGCCGCTTGGGTTGGCCGCGTGCTACGGCGTCCCGCAGACGCCCGGGCCGGCGGACAACGCCGTCGCGCCACCGACCGCGAGCGACCCGACGAAGGGGGAGGGGGTCGAACCCGGCTCGGCGGCGCCCGATCCCACGGGGCACGAACCCGCCCCGCCCGACGTCCAGCCCGAAGCGCCGCCTCCGGCTCCCGAAGCGCCTGACATGCCGGACGATCCTGAAGCCGGCGACAACACGAAGCCCGAGGGGACGCAGACCCCGATCGTTCCCGACCCTCGGCCCGCCAAGAAGTACGGCGCGCCACCGCGACCGGACGTTGACAGGCCCGAGCCCCCGCCCGAGCCCCCAAGGCCCGCGACCAAGTACGGCGCGCCACCGCGGCCCCGGCCCGCGCCATCGGTCCCCGAGAACCCGTGACCCGGCGTCGCTCCTTGCCGATCGCACCGCCGGGGCCTCCCGCGGTGCGCGGACGGCCGCTGGATCCGAGCGTGCGTGCCGTGGACGCGGTGCGACCGACCTACGGGGTCTGGGAGATCACGCTGCAGTGCGACCTCGCGTGTCGACACTGCGGATCCCGGGCCGGTCACGCGCGCCCCGACGAACTCTCAACCGCCGAGGCGCTGGACCTCGCGCGCCAAGTCGCGGATCTCGGGCTGGACTCGATCACGCTGATCGGAGGCGAAGCCTACCTGCGCGAGGACTGGCTGCAGATCGCTGCGGTCTTGATCGAACGCGGCGTGGAGACCTCGGTCACCACCGGCGGCCGCGGCATCGACCACGCTCGCGCCAAGGCGATGGCGGACGTGGGCATTTCCACGGTCTCGGTGTCCGTGGATGGCCTTGAGGCGACCCACGATCATCTCCGGGCGGTGCGGGGGAGTCATGCGTCGGCGCTGGGTGCTCTGGAGGCGTTGCGAGAGGCGGGCATCCCCGTGTCGGTCAACACCCAGATCTGCGCGACGAACCTCCACGAGATCGAGCCGCTGTTCGACGTCATCCAGCCGCTGGGTGTCCATAGCTGGCAGGTTCAGCTCACGGTTGCGATGGGCCGGGCCGCGGACGATCCCGACCTGCTGCTGCAGCCGTGGCAGATGCTTGAGGTGATGCCGATGGTCGCGCGTCTGCAGCAGCGGTGCGACGCGGCTGGGGTCATCCTGTGGCCGGGCACGAACATCGGCTACTTCGGTCCGTACGAGTCGCTGCTGCGGCGTGACCAAAAGGGCATGCACACCGCTGCCTGCGGGGCAGGGCGGGACACGCTGGGGATCGAGGCCAACGGCGATATCAAGGGCTGCCCGTCGCTCCCCACGGCCGCGTACACCGGCGGCAACATCCGCGACCACTCGCTGCTCGACATCTGGGAGCGAAGCGCCGCGTTGCGATTCACCCGCGAGCGTCCGGTGACCGAGCTGTGGGGCTACTGCGGCACTTGTTATTACAAGGCCGAGTGCATGTCGGGCTGCACGTGGACCGGGCACGTGCTCACCGGCAAACGGGGCAACAACCCGTACTGCCATCACCGCGCCCTAGAGCTGTTGCGTGAGGGCGACCGGGAGCGCCTCGTGCCCAAGACGGCGGCGCCCAACGTCCCGTTCGATCATGGGACCTTTGAGATCGTGCGTGAGCCCTGGCCCGACGCGCTGCTGCCCGCCGCACACGCGCTCGCCCATGCCGAGCCTGATGCCCCCGCGCGCTGGTTGCTCGAAGCGCCGCAGGGTACGAACGAGCCCCTCGTGCGTGGATGACGAGTACCGAGGCGGGGTCCGGTTCAGCGTCGGTGCTTGGGCCCGGCTCCCACAGCGGTCTGCAAGCGGGTTCGCCTGGAGCATCGCAGCTGCTACCTTGCTCGCGCAGTGACCGATGTCCGCCCTCCCAGCTCCCTTTGGCTCGCCGCCGGCGCGGGGCTGACGGGGGTGCTGCTCGGCGCAGGTGCGATCTACCTCGGATCCCCCGCCGCGCCGAACCCAACGCCGGTTCCCGTGGCCGGGTCTGCTCCCGCCCCGGAGCCGTCCCCTGAGCGCCCTGCTCCCGCGGAGCCCACGCTGGCGGAGGCGGTCGCGGGCACCATGGATTGTGTCGTGAACCTCGAGTCCTCCGCCGGACTGGGCGCGGGCGTCATCGTCGACCCCTCGGGCATCGTGCTGACCAACTACCACGTGCTGGCCGAGGCGCTGCGTCCTCCGCCGACGCTGTTCGGGGCTCGCCTCGGCGCGGTTCCGGTGCTCACAGCTCGTTTTGCAAACGACCGGCGGGTCGGCGCGACGGTGCTCGTCGCCGACCCCGAGGAAGACCTGGCCATCGTGCGGCTCGAGCCGTCCCCGGGCGAGCCGGCGGTGTTCGAGGCGGCCGCGATCGGACGGTCCTCGGAGCTGGTCGTGGGTCAAGACGTGTTTGCGATCGGCAACCCGCTGGGGCTGCGCAACACGGTCAGCCGCGGCATCGTGTCGGCGCTGGAGCGCACCGGGATCCTCAGCGATCCCCAGCGCGCCGTGCTGCAACTCGACGCATCGATCAACGTCGGGAACTCCGGAGGCCCGTTGTTCAACCTGCGCGGGGAGCTGGTCGGCATCGTGGTGGCGCGTCCCGAACAAGCGCAGGGCATCGCGTTTGCGCTGCCCATGGATCACGTTCGCGGATTTCTCGAGGCCCTCACCGCACCCGAAGGCGCGCGCTCGGGCGTCATCGGCCTCACCCTTGGTTCCACGCAAGCCAAGCCGGGTCTCTCGCAGGCGCAGGGGTACGGCGCAGGACTCGTCGTTGGAAACGTCGAGCCCGGAGGGCCGGCGGATCGGGCAGGGGTCAAGCTCGATGATGTGATCGTTGCGCTGCGTGGCAAACGCCTGGACGGTCTCGAGACCACCAGCGTCGCGTCGCTGGGTGCCCATCTACAAAAGACTGTGCGGGGCATGTTCGAGGGCGAGGTGCTCTCCGTCACGGTTGTTCGGAACTCCGAGATCCTGGACCTTCAGGTCGAGATCGCAGCGGCCAGCGACCGCGCCCAGGTTGGGATCGACGCGGAAGAACAGCTCGGGCTCAGCCTCGATGCCAAAGCCGAACACCCGACCGTGGTCACCGTGCTGCCGGCCACCAAGCTGTGGGGGGACCCGCAGGCGCTGGTGGGATCCAAGATCCGCTCCGTGATGGGCACGCCGATCGGGTCGTACGAGGACCTCGCAGGCCGGCTCTCCGAAGTGCAGCGGCTTCGAGCCCACCGCGGCGCCGCGCCGCGGGTGCTGCTGGTCGTCGAGCGTGCCGACGGCAGCCCGAGCGCGGCGCTGTTGCAGCTTCCCTAGAGCGACTGCTCGCAGCGGCGACCGGTTTGGGCCTGATCTTTTGAGCGGTGCGGCGCGGCTGCTACCGTGCCCGTATGCGCGTTGTGACGCTTGCCGGGGTGTTGCCGCTCCTGATGGCTGGATGCCTGGGCTCAAGCGCGCCCGTGCAGCCAATGGTGGCAGGCCTGGCAGGAGCCGTGCCTGCCGCGGGCCGGTCCGCGCTGCTCGCCCGCGCTCGGGCCAGTGTTCGGGGAGGGATGATCGACGCGGCGATGCGTGTTGCGCTGGCGGCGAGCCCCCTCCCGCGCGACCGGCAGGCCGCGAGGCTGCTCGCGGCCCTCGACGCGCCGGGACTCGTGGCCGAGAACGCCCCGGCAGCAACCGAGGACCTCAGCGATGCGCCGCGCATCAAGATGGGCACCGCTCCGCCCGAGGCCTCGGCGCCCGAGCCTCCGGTGCGACCCGCCTCGGCGCCGGCCTCCCCCTCGCCAGCACCCGCCACGGACACACCAACCCGGACCGCCGCGCCTGCACCCGCCCGTCCGAAGGCAACGCTTGAGGGGCTGGGGCTGGCGCCGAGTCGCAACGGTGCGTCGTTGTCCATCAAGGGCTCCGGCGGACTCGTCGTCGGCGTGGCCTCGCAGCCTGCGTCGGGCATTGTCCGGCTCGTGATGGAGGCTGACGCCTCCACGGCCGCGCTGCGGGCCCGCCCGAAGATCACCGGCGCCCGGGTCACGGGAATCCGGCGGACCGGCAAGTCCGTGTTCGTCACGCTCACCCTCGACCCAGGCTGGTCGCTGCGTGGCATTGTGAAGACTCGCGGTGGTGCTCGGGTCGAGTTTCTCAGCCCGGTTTGATCGCACGAGCCGCACAACCGGCGAGGAAGGCCGCTGTCGTGGCCCGCGTCGCGGAGCGTGCTATGCACCCGCCAGATGCGACACGCCAGCATGCGCGACTGCGTGCGCGACCTCGAAGCGCACGGCCACCTCGTACGGGTGAGCGAGGCGGTGGACCCCAACCTCGTGATGGCCGCCGTTCAGCGCCGGGTCTACGCCGCTGGCGGTCCCGCGGTAATGTTCGATCGCGTCCGGGGATCCTCGTTTCCCGCGGTGAGCAACTTGTTCGGCACGCTCGAGCGCGGCCGCTTCATCTTTCGCGACACCCTGCGGCGCACCGCCGACGCGATCAAGCTCCGGGCCAACCCCGAAGCCGCGCTCCGAGCACCCTGGCGGTATCTATGGGCGCCGTGGGTCGGCCTGCAAGCGCTTCCGAAGCGCGTGAGGACAGGACCTGTCCTGCAGGGTCATACCACGCTCTCCGGGCTGCCGCAGATCAAGAGCTGGCCTGACGATGGCGGCCCGTTCGTCACCCTGCCGCAGGTCTATAGCGAGCACCCCGACCAGCCGGGCCCGATGAAGAGCAACCTGGGCATGTATCGGGTGCAGCTCGGTGGCAACGCCTACGACCCGGACGCCGAGGTCGGCATTCACTATCAGATCCATCGCGGCATCGGGGTTCACCACGCGGCCGCCCTGGCCAAGGGGCAGCCGCTTCGGGTCAGTGTTTTTGTCGGGGGGCCGCCGGCGCATACCTTCGCCGCCGTCATGCCGCTGCCGGAGGGGCTCAGCGAGCTGGTGTTCGCGGGCATGCTCGCCGGTCGCCGCTTTCGGGTGCTCGAACACCACGGCCATACGCTCTCGGCCGATGCCGATTTCTGCATCGTGGGCACCATCGAACCGGGCGCGACCAAGCCGGAGGGGCCGTTTGGAGACCACCTGGGCTACTACAGCCTCCAGCACGACTTTCCGGTGATGCGGGTGCAGGGCGTGTACCACCGCAAGGACGCGATCTGGCCGTTCACGGTCGTGGGCCGCCCGCCGCAAGAGGACACCACGTTTGGGGCGCTGATCCACGCGCTGACCGAGCCGATGGTGCCGGTCTCGGTCCCGGGCCTCAAGGCCATGCATGCGGTCGATGCGGCCGGTGTGCATCCGCTGCTGCTCGCGCTGGGCAGCGAGCGCTATGTGCCGTACGGGCCCCGCCAACCGCAGGAGCTGTTGAGCATCGCCAACGCGGTGCTCGGCTTTGGTCAGGCGTCGCTCGCCAAGTACCTGATCATCGCAGCCCACGAGGACGATGCCAGTCTGCGGGTTGACGACGAAGGTGCGTTCTTCGACCACGTGCTCGCGCGCCTCGACCTCACGCGCGACCTGCACTTTCAGACCAAGACCACGATGGACACGCTCGACTACTCGGGCACCGGCTTCAACAGCGGCTCCAAGGTCGTGTGGGCGGCCGCCGGCGAGCCGATCCGCACGCTGCAGTCCTCGCTCCCCGCGGACTTCGGTCTTCCCGAGGGCTTCGGCCCGGCCCGGGTCGTGCGACCTGGCATCCTCGCGGTACAGGGGCCATTGCACGCGCAGATGCCTGGCGCCGCGGAGACGTTGGCCCGCGACTGGGCAGCGCGCGGCCAGCTCAATGGCCCCGAGACCGGCTTTCCGCTGGTGGTCCTCGTCGACGACGCAGACTTTGTCGCCCAGAGCTTTCACAACTTCTTGTGGGTCACCTTCACCCGCAGCAACCCCTCGCACGACCTCACCGGTGTGGGTGCGTTCACCGAGCACAAGCACTGGGGCAGCCAAGGGGCGCTGGTCATCGATGCCCGGCTCAAGCCCCACCACGCGCCGCCGCTTCTCGAGGATCCCGACGTCGAGCGGCAGGTCGATGCGCTCGCGGCTCGGGGCGGATCGCTGCACGGCGTGTACTGAGCGCTGATACGCTTAGCCTGTGAGGCTGTGCTTGCTCCCGCTGTCGCTCCCGTTGTCGCTGACGTTGTCGCTGACGTTGGCCTGCGACAGTGCCGCCACGCCGAAGCCTCAGCGGCCGCTCGCCGAGGCCGCCAAAAGCGAGCCCAAGCCTGCGCCGCCCGGCGATGCACCGGACGCGGCCGCGCAGGGGGAGCTGCGTGCTGCCGCGATCACGGAGGAGTGGTTGGTCTGGTTCGATGCGGGCAGTGGGCCGCGGTCGCGCTGGTACACCAGCACCGCAGCGGGCACCACGGTGACCGCCCAGCGCTCGGCGCTCGCGATCGCCGAGGGAAACCAGCTGTGGCAGGTGCGCCGACACGACGCGAGCGCGGAGGTCTTTGCCTGCGAGTGTATCGAGTCCGACACCGACCCGGCCTGCCGCAAGACCGGGTCGGTGACCACGCTCGGTCTCGAAGCCTCGCCCCTGGGCGGGGGCCCGGCGGTGGCGTTGGAGACGGCCAGCACCGAGCGCATCTACGGAGAGGTCGATGCGCTCACCCTCTCGATGCGCGGCGGGGTGGGGGCGCGCTTGCTGGTGGCCACCAGCGACGGCGGCTACTACTGCGGCGCCCACGGATCCTCCGGCGGGGCGACGCATCTTCACGAGGTCTCGACCGGGGCGCGGCTGCCGTGGCCCGAGGTGAAGCTTCCGCGCATCATGATGAAGGAAGCCGCCCTGTCCACGGACATGCTCAAGGACTACCAAGAGTGCTGGGACGAGCCCACGGTCACCCTGGATGCGTTCGTGCGCGAGCACATGGCGGTCGTCGCGGTGCAGGTGTCGCTCGACGCCGGCATGGTTCGGCTCCAGTGGCACACCGAGGCCGAAGGCCCGTACGTGTGCACGGGGGACTACGCCTTCCACGGCACCGTCGAGACCACGCTGCTGCCACCGGCCGCGCCGCTCGGTCTGGCGCCGCCGCTCTCGGCCGGATTGCAGGCCGCATTGTTGGACATCGGGACCGCGAACGTGCTCGGCTGGTCCAAGCTGGAGCGCACCGGACCCGCGCGCGATGAAGCGCTGGCCTGGTTTCAGGGGCTCGAGGAGACCCCGTGGCCACCGAGCGGATCGGAGCAGGTCGACACTGCGTCCGCACCGCCCGAATCCGAGGACGAGACGCAGGGCTCGCGCGACCTGTTGGCGCAGGGGCGCACCCTCACCAAGGCCAAGGACTACGCGGGCGCCGAGGCCGTGCTGAGCCGTGCGATCAAGCTCGACCCCGAAGCCGCGCGTCCGTACGCGGCACGCTGCTACGCGCGTCTGCTCGGCGACAAGCTGGGGCCGGCCCGTCAGGACTGCGACAAGGCGCTCACGCTGCATCCGGGCGACCGGTTTGCAGCGTCGGTCCACTACAACCTCGGGCAGATCGCCGTACGCGAGGGCAACTTGGAGCAGGCTCGGGCGTCCTACGAGGCATCCCTGAAGCTGCGGGACAACGACACCGTTCGGCACGCGCTTGAGAGCCTTGAGTAACGCATCCGCGAAGCGAGCGTGGTAGCGTGACTTGTGGTCGGGAGATTGGGTGGCGCCGTGGTTGGCTTGCTCGGGATCGCGGGGCTTGCCGGTTGCTCCAACCCCGGCTACTTCGTGTGCACGCTGGACTCGGAGTGCACCGAGGCACAGGGAGGGCGCTGCGAGCCCTCGGGCGCGTGCAGCATTCCCGACGCCACCTGTCCCACGGGGCGACGGTACGGCGAGTTGGGAAATCCCGATATCGCGGGGCAGTGCGTCCCCGCCGACGAGATCGGCTCGACGGGCGCCGACCCAACCGCGGGCGAAGGCACGGGAAGCTCCGGAACCGGAGACCAAGCGTCGAGCTCCGCGGCCTCTGGGTCCACGGACGGATCGACCGGGGATGGCAGTGCCGCAGACACCACCAGTGGCTCGACCGCGGCGATGTCGAGCTCCAGCGGGGGGGGCGTGGTGCCGGACTTGTGGGCCGATTGCGAAACGCGGGCTGACTGCGCGGAGCTGTGTGCGCCCGTCTCCGACCCGGCGACCCTCGATCCGCTCGGTCACTGGTGCACGGGGTTTGTTTGCGACGATCCGGCTGTGGACTGCACCGATCCAGGCACGGGGGCCATCCCTGATTGCCTTACGCTGGAGTTCGGGGGGAGGCTGGCACCGCGCTGCATTCTCGACTGTACCGAAAGCGGGACTGCGGGGTGCCCCGAGGGGATGGAGTGCTTCGAGGTCTTCATGAGCGTGTCTCGCTGCGCACATCCGGTGTCCGGCGGGGGGTGACGCGGAGCGGGTCCCGGGTTGCACGCGAACCCCGAGACGGCGCGGGGCTGGCGGGGCTGGCGGGGCTGTATGATCCCAACGTGCTCGCAACTCTCTCGTCGCGGCGTCGGTCTCGTTCCACACCTCCCTGGGTTCTCGCTGTGCTCGCCGCGACTGTGTGCGTTCCCGGGCTCGGCGGATGCAGTGACGACTTCTTCGTCTGTTCGAGCGACGGGCAGTGCACCGAGGCGGAGGGGGGACGATGCGAAGCCTCGGGTGCGTGCAGTTTTCCTGAGCCGACGTGTCCGACCGGTCGCCGCTATGGCGAGGCCGGCAACCCACAGGTCGCCGGGGCGTGTGTGCCCCCTGAGGACATCGGGTCCACGGGCGCCTCGGGTGCGGGCAACAGCGCAGATGCGACCTCGTCGGAGAGCAGTGAGTCCGAGTCGAGCACGTCGTTGGGCGAGACCGGGACGAGCGCCGGGCAGACCTCCTCCACCGGGGGCTCAAGCACGCAGAGCGGAGCGACGGAGTCCTCGACAGGCAGCGATGCGTCCTCCAGCTCCACCGGGGATGAGCCGCCGCCGCCCGACCTGTACGCCGCCTGTGAGGACCCTGAGGACTGCTCGAACATGACGTGCTCATTCGTGATGACGCAGGACATGGACGTGGTCGCAGGCTTCTGCACCGCCGCGGGATGCACCGACCCCAGCATCGACTGCACCGACCCCGGCACCGGAGCGACGCCCATCTGCACCACCCTCGCGCTCAACGGCGCGCCCGGGCTGGCCTGCGCGCTGGACTGCGGGAGGACCGGAACCTCCGGATGCCCGGACGGGATGACGTGCTACGACAACATCGTCGGGCAGCCCGCGCTGTGCTTTCACCCGGTGTGATGACAGTGGCCCGCGCGGCGCAGACATGCACGGTCCAACCGCCCAGAGACCGCAGGTGCTGATAGGGTCTCGGGGCATGTCTGGCGCACCTGCTTCGAGGCTCGAGGACGCTCGTGATGCGCTGCGCGGTGCGCTGCGGGCGGGAGAGGGGGGGACAGCGCTCGCGCTTGCGTTCGCGCAGGTGGTCGACACGATTGTCCGCGAGACCGCCGCGCAGGCGTTGGAGGCCGCGCATCGCGATGGGTCCAGCGTCTGCTTGGCCGCGATCGGCGGCCTCGGGCGACGCGAGCTTGCTCCGTACTCCGACCTCGACCTCGTGCTGCTCGCACCGGACGCGCAGGCCGGGGACCCCGAGGTCGAGGCGTTGGTGCGAAACATCGTTCACCCGCTTTGGGATGCCGGCATGCGGGCCAACGTCCGCGCCGATGATCCCTCGGCGTGGCTGGCCGACGCGGCATCGGACATCACCACCTGCACCGGACTCCTCGACCTGCGGCCGTTGTTCGGGGATGCAAGCCTCGTGGACGCGCTGCGGGAGCGAGCCTTCGAGGAGTTCTTGGGCCCGCGGCGGGCGGAGTTTCTCGACCGCCTGGACTCCGAAGCCCAGGAACGACACGAGCGATACGGCGGCACGGTGTACCTCGTCGAGCCCGACCTCAAGCATGGCCCCGGCGGACTGCGCGATCTGGCGGCGCTGGAGTGGGCGCTTCGAGCGACGCATCGCACCGCCGACCTTGGGCAGCTCGCGCTCGATGGGCACGTCCCGCCGAACATGGCCGCGTTGCTGCAGGAGGCGCGCGATGTGGTGCTGCGCCTGCGAATCGCTCTGCATCTGGCGGCCAAACGCCCCCAGGAGCGGCTCGGGTTCGCCTATCAGGAATTGCTGCCGCCGCTGATGGACCGGGTGCCGCAAGGATGTGATGACGCCACGCTGATCGAGGCCGTGGAGGTCACCATGCAGGAGTACTACCGCTCTGCCCGGGCGCTGTTGCGGTACGGGAAGCGGTTGCGCGATCGCTGCCAGCCCGAGCGCGGGGACGCCAGGGCGCTCCGCCAACTCGACGCCCGCTTCGCGATCGATCGAGGACGCCTCATCTACACCGGGACCGAGGCGCTGGCCCAGCAGCCCTCGCTGTGTTTCCGTGCGCTGGCCCGGGCTCGGGATCATCAGGTGCCTCTGGGCGGCATCACGTTCGACGCGATCACCGAAGCGTTCGCGATTCCAGCCGCCGCCGGGGTGGCGCAGGATGCCGGCGCTCCGGCGGCGTTCTTCGAGCTGCTGACCAACACCGAGGATGTCGGGCATCCGTCCGCCGTCGAGCTTGCCTCAGAGCTTGGGTTGTTCGACGCCGTCGTGCCCGAGTTTGGCGACATCCGCGGTCGAATGCAGCACGACACCTACCACGTGTACACGGTGGACCAACACACGGTCGCGGCCTTGACGATGCTCAAGCGCATCGCCCGGGGAGACCACAACAAGGACTATCCCCTCGCCACGTCCTTGCACCTCGAGCTCGACGACAGCCGGGTGCTCTATCTCGCCACGCTGGTCCACGACACGGGCAAAGCATCGGGCCGAGACCAGTGTGAGAGCGGGGCCGAGGTGGCTTGGGCGACCGGTCGTCGGCTGGGGCTCAGCGACGCTGAGGTTGAGCGTTGCAGCATGTTGGTGGGGGAGCATCTCTGCATGCCGATGCTCAGCCAGAAGCGGGACCTCTCCGACCCGGAGCTCGTCGCCGACTTTTCGCGCCGGGTTGGCACACCGCAAGGGCTGGCCGAGCTGTACTTGCTCTCGCTGGTGGACACCGCATCGGTTCGACCGGGCAACCTCACCGGATGGAAGTTGGCCCTGCTCGATGAGCTGTACCTGCTCTCCCGGGCCCACTTTCGGCGCGGCACGGCGCGGGTACGCCAGCAGGAGCCGGCGCTCGATGAGCCGGTCGGCATGCCCGAGCGCTACCGGAGCCTGTACGACGCGGACCTGCGCAACCAACACGGCGCGCTGGTCCAGCGCATGCTCAGCGAGGGCGACTCCGTGGGCCTCGAGCTCGGCGTGGGTGCGGGGGGTCTGCGCCTCACCCTGTGCGCCGTCGACCGGCCGGCGCTGCTGGCCCAGACCGCCTCCGTGCTCTGCGAGTTGGGCATCGAGGTGATGGCGGCCGACATTTTCTCGTCCAGCGAAGCCCCTCCGATCGCCCTCGACGTGTTCCGTGTTCGCGCCCGGGATGCGCAGGAGAGCGGCCTCCGTCCCCAGCTGATCGAGCAGATGCGCGCGCGCCTCAAGCAACCCTGGGGCCCGGTGCAGCTGGAGCGGGCACCCAAACCCCGCACGTCCCGGCCCTGGTCCTCGCGTCCGCGGACGCCAACCTCGGTCACGTTCGAGACCGAGCCGTCGGGCTCCCGGACGATCATCGAGATCGCGACCGAGGCGGAGGTCGATACGCTCGAACGGATCACGTTGGCGCTGGCGGCCGAAGGCATCGCCATCATCCTTGCGCGGATCAATGTGGAGGCCGAACGCGCCGTCGACACGTTTTACGTGGAGCGGCTCAGCGACGCCCAGCAGGCGCGTTTGAGCCAGCGGCTGGGCGCGTATCTGGACCCCGGGGAGTCGGGCCGGGTTTGAGCGCCGAAGCTCTGGACAGGTTCCGCCGAGCCCCCCGCGCCGCGGCACGCTCATCCGCTACCATGCGGCGATGCGACCGACTCTGATCTCGGCGGTGTTGCTGCTCTGGGCGCTCGGTGGGTGTGAGGCCCAAGGGACCACGCCGCCCGAAGACCCGGGCGGGTCGGAGAGTCTCGAGCCGTCCGACCCGATCGAAGCCGCCGCAAAGAAAATCGCGGACGGGGACTTCGAAGGCGCGCTGGCGCTGCTCGAGGATGCGCTCGCCAAGACGCCGGACGACCACGAGCTGCTGTTCTCGAAGGGCGTCGCCCTGCGGAAGCTTGGGCGCACCGACGAGGCGCTCGCGGCGTGGGATGCGACGTTGGCGAAGGAGCCGGACTTCTTCGGAGCGCTGCACGCCAAGGGGGCGGTCTACGTGGAACGTGAAGCGTGGGCCGAGGCGATCGAGACCTTGCAGGCCGCGGCGTCCGCCAAGCCCGACTACGCCGATGCGCACTACAACCTCGCCCTGGCGATCCTGGGGCAGGGCGGCCCGGACGCGGTGTCCAAGGCGCTCAAGGCGTTGGAGACCGCCAACACGCTCGACGCCGAAGACCTCGATGTTGCGCTGCTGCTCGCGGATCTCTACATCAAAGTCAATCGCCTGGCCGACGCCAAACCGGTGCTCGACGCCGCGGCCGAACGCGCACCCCAGGACGCCCGCATTCACGCCGCGTTGGGTCGACTCGCGCTCAAGACCGGGGACGGCGCGGCGGCACTTGTGGCCTTCGACAACGCGCTCGCCCGAAGCTCGGATGATGCCGCGTATCAGCTCGGACAGTCCCAGGCGCTGCTGCGTCTGAATCGCTCGCAGGAGGCCGAGACCAAGCTGGCGGCGCTGTCCGAGCGTGCGCCGGAGTCGGCGGTGGTCTGGCTGGAGTGGGGGACGGCGCTGGCCAAACAAGGCAAGCTCCAGCCCGCCCTCGAGAAATTTGACGAGGCGGTCCGGCGGGCCCCGCACCTGATCTCAGCCCAGGTTCGGCGAGTCGGGCTGCTGTCGGATCTCGGACGTTGCAAGGACGCGAAGGCCGCGATGGGCACCCTGCGCGCGGCCACCGACGCCCAGGAGGCCCTGGACGTGGCGCAACGGGCGGTCTCGCGCTGCAAACGATGACCCTCGCGGCCGGGGCTGCGTGAGCGTTGTGGCGCCGCGACCCCTGTTGCGCGCGCGGCCATTTCCCTATCATCGCGCATGGCCGAGCCCAGCGTGCCCGAGATCCGCGAAGCACTCACCTTCGACGACGTGCTCCTCGAGCCTGGCTTCTCCGAGGTCTTGCCCTCGGACGTGACGCTGCACAGTCGCCTGACCCGGGACATCACGCTGCGGATGCCCGTGCTCTCGGCGGCGATGGACACCGTGACCGAGGCCGCGACCGCGATCTGCATGGCGCGTCATGGCGGTCTGGGCGTCGTACACAAAAACCTGACCCACGCCGAGCAGGCCGGGGAGGTCCGGCGGGTGAAGAAGGCGCAAAGCGGCATGGTGGCGGACCCGGTCACGGTCGGTCCCGACGCGCCGCTTGAAGATGCGTTGGAGCTGATGCGGAAGTTCGGGTTCTCGGGGCTCCCGGTCGTCACCGGCGATCGTCCGGTCGGCATTCTCACCAGCCGCGATGTTCGCTTCGAGACCAGCACCGGCAGGCGGGTTCGCGACGTGATGACCAAGGACCCGATCTCGGTGCCCGAGGGAACCTCGCTGGAGGACTCGCGCCGGTTGCTGCACAAGCACCGCATCGAGAAGCTCCTGGTCACTGGGGAGGACGGCGCGCTGCTGGGGCTGATCACGGTCAAGGACATCGTGCAGGCCGCCTCCCAACCCGACGCGCTTCGGGACAGCAAGGGACGCCTGCGGGTCGGCGCGGCGGTCGGCACGTCTGCGGACACGATGGAACGCGTGCAGGCCCTTGTCGAGCAGGCCGTCGACGTGATCGTCGTCGACACCGCACACGGTCACAGCAAGGGCGTGCTCGACAGCGTCCGCGCGATTCGAGCCGCGTACCCAAGTCTGCAGATCATCGGAGGCAACATCGCGACGCCCGCCGCCGTCGAGGCGCTGATCGAAGCGGGTGTCGACGGCGTGAAGGTGGGCATCGGACCCGGATCGATCTGCACCACCCGCGTGGTGGCGGGCGTGGGGGTTCCCCAGATCAGCGCCATCATGGAGTGCGCGGTCGTGGCCCGAAAACACGGCATTCCGGTCATCGCCGACGGCGGCGTGAAGTACTCCGGTGACATGGTCAAGGCCCTGGCCGCCGGGGCGGACGCGGTGATGATGGGCAGCTTGTTCGCCGGCACCGACGAGGCCCCCGGCGAGCTGGTGCTGTACCAGGGGCGCAGCTACAAGACCTACCGGGGCATGGGCTCCATCGGCGCGATGCGGGCCGGCAGCAAGGACCGCTACTTCCAGTCCGGCGCTTCGGACCGCAAGCTCGTCCCCGAGGGGATCGAGGGCCGCGTGCCGTACCGCGGCGGACTGGCCGAGAGCTTGTTCCAGCTCATGGGCGGCCTGCGTTCGGGCATGGGCTACGTGGGCGCGGCCACGCTTGAGGAGCTGCGCGCCAAGTCCGTCTTCCGGCGCATCTCGTCGGCCGGACTGCGCGAGAGTCACGTGCACGACGTCATCATCACCAAAGAAGCCCCCAACTACCGCGTCGGGTAGTCGTCTCCGGCACCCCGGACAGAGTCTTTCGTGGCCCATCATCAAACGCTCATCGTCGTCGACTTCGGCTCCCAGGTTACGCAGCTCATCGCGCGCTGCGTCCGGGAGCAGGGCGTCTACGCGGAAATCGTCCCGTTTCACAAGGCGCTCGAGAGGATCCAAGCCGTCAAGCCGCTGGGGATTATCCTCAGCGGCGGGCCATCCTCGATCTACGACGAGCACTCCCCGAGGCTCGACCCCGCCGTGTTGCAGACCGGGGTGCCCATGCTGGGCATCTGCTACGGCCTGTACGTGATGGTCGACGGTCTGGGCGGCTCGGTCGCCGCGGCCACCCAGCGCGAGTATGGAGGTGCCACGCTGAGTGTCGAGTCGAGCAGCGGCCCGCTCTCGCCGTTCGAAGCCGGCTCACAGCAGACCGTGTGGATGAGCCACGGCGACAAGGTCGAGGTGTTGCCCGACGGGTTTGACCGCGTCGGCCACACCCCCAACTGCGCCTTCGCGGCCATTGAAAACCCGCAGCGCCGGATGTGGGGCGTGCAGTTCCACCCCGAGGTCTTCCACACCCCGCGGGGCCGAGACGTGCTCGCGGCATTCACGACCTTGTGCGGGTTTGACGGCGACTGGACGATGTCGGCTTTCGTCGACGAAGCGGTCGAAAAGGTTCGTGCTGCAGTGGGCGAGCGCGGCCACGTCATCTGTGGTCTCTCCGGCGGTGTCGACTCGTCGGTCGCTGCGATGTTGGTCGAGAGAGCCATCGGAGACCGGCTCCACTGCGTGTTCGTGGACAATGGCCTGCTTCGCAAGAACGAGCGCGAGGAGGTCGAGCGCATGTTCGAGGGCAAGCTGGCCAACCCGCTGCGGGTGGTCGATGCCTCCGACGCGTTCCTGTCTCAGCTCGCCGGGATCACCGACCCCGAGGTCAAGCGCAAGCGCATCGGAGCCACGTTCATCGAGGTGTTCGACGGCGAGGCCGGAAGCATCGGCGGCGCAAAGTACCTGGTCCAAGGCACGCTGTACCCCGACGTCATCGAGAGCGTGAGCGTGGGCGGTCCATCCGCAACGATCAAGACCCACCACAACGTCGGCGGCCTGCCCGAGCGCATGCACATGAGCGTGGTCGAGCCGCTGCGCGCGCTGTTCAAGGACGAGGTTCGCAAGCTGGGCCTCGAGCTGGGCATGGACGAGGACATGGTCTGGCGTCACCCGTTTCCCGGGCCCGGTCTGGCGGTGCGCGTGCTCGGTGAGGTGACCCAGGCGCGCTGCGACAGGCTCCGCGAAGCCGACGCGATCATCATTGAGGAGATTCGCAAGGCGGGCCTGTACCGCGACTTGTGGCAAGTGTTCGGTGTGTTGCTGCCCGTCAACTCCGTCGGCGTGATGGGCGATGGCCGGACCTACGAGAACGCGCTCGCGATTCGTGCGGTCTCCAGCACCGACGCCATGACAGCCGACTGGGCCAAGCTGCCCTATGAGGTGCTGGGCATCATGTCCAACCGGATCATCAACGAGGTCCGGGGCATCAACCGCGTTTGCTACGACATCAGCAGCAAGCCTCCGGCGACGATCGAGTGGGAGTGACGCGGTGGCTCGCGTACGACACGACGAAGGCAAGGACGCGGACGCGGAGCGTTTGGTCTCCGCGGACCCTCGCGAGGAGGACGCCGAGCGACTCTCGCTGCGCCCCAAGCGAATGTCCGAGTACATCGGGCAGACCGCGCTCAAGAACAAGCTGTCGGTGTTTGTCGAGGCCGCCCGTCAGCGAAAGGAAGCGCTGGATCACACGCTGCTGCACGGCCCTCCGGGCCTTGGCAAGACCACGATGGCGCAGATCCTCGCGAACGAACTCGGGGTCAGGATTCACATCACCTCTGGCCCCGCCGTCGAGCACAAGGGTGTCCTCGCAGGACATTTGACGGCGCTCGAGTCTGGCGACGTGTTGTTCATCGATGAGATCCATCGGTTGAGCCCCACCGTCGAGGAGAGCCTGTACTCCGCGATGGAGGACGGACGTATCGATCTGGCGGTGGGGGAGGGCTCTCGGGCTCGCACCATGCCCTTCGAGCTGGCTCCGTTCACGCTCGTCGGCGCGACCACCCGCACCGCGCTGCTGTCCGCTCCGCTGCGGGAGCGGTTCCAGATCGTGGAGGGACTTGAGTTTTACTCGGACGAGGAACTCAGCCAGATCGTCACGCGCACGGCGTCGCTGCTCGAATGCCCGGCGACCAAGGAGGGCGCGAAGCTCATCGGCCGACGGTCTCGAGGCACCCCGCGCATCGCCAACCGGTTGACCCGGCGCGTCCGCGACTTCGCCCAGGTGCGGGGCCGTACGCGCATCGACATTGAGGATGCGGAGTACGCCCTTGAGCAGCTCGGAATCGACATCGAAGGTCTCGACGGCGTCGACCGCAAGATCCTGACCACGATCATCGACGCGTTCGACGGTGGCCCGGTGGGCATCGACGCGCTGGCCGCGACCATCAGTGAGCCCAGAGATACGCTGGAGGATGTGTACGAGCCGTTTCTGCTGCAGCGCGGGTTCTTGGTGCGGACGCCACGGGGGCGCCAGGTGACGCGCAAGGCAACGACACACCTCGGCCGCGCGGGCAAGGTCCCACCTGTCCCCAGTGGTCAGGGAGAGCTGGACCTGTAGACGAAGGTGGGCTCGGCCTGGGCTCGGGAGCGGACCCCGAGGGCTACCCCCGGCGTCAGGGGCAGGCCGGACCGCAGTTCTCGTTGTCGATGTCGTCGACGCAAAGCTGGTCCCACACCCCCATGCCTTGCGGGTCCATGCCGCAGCACCAGGGGTCGTTGTCGCAGACGCACGCCTCGATGCCGGGGTCGCTGCAGCCCGGAGTGGTGTTGGCCTCGCAGCAGCTGTTGCCGCTGGACACCATGCAGGTGCTCGCGTTGAGGGCGAGGGTTAGATCGTAGTCCGCGGCTCCTTCGATATCCAGGCCTTCGTAGACCCGGAAGAAGTAGTCCCCAGGGGGCTGACAGGCCGAGACGATCGTCTCCTGCGAGGTGCCGCCGATGGAGCTTGTGATGAGCTCGCCGGCGCCGTTGGTCAGCGCCAGGTCGAGGTCTTCGTCCGCCGGGCCGGAGAGCGTTCCGTTGATGACGGCGGCGGCCGAGAGCTCGAAGAGCCACCAATCCTCGTCGTTCGGGCAGAGAATCCCCGCGTAGCCGCCTGGGGAAATGGGGGGCAGCGCGCCTCCCTGGGCTGGGGTGTCGTCGTCCTCGGCGGAGTCGTCCTCACACGAGCCCCCGCCGCCGCCCCCGCAGCTACCGCTGGTGGGGAGGCACTGTCGACCCGTGGCACCGTCCACCGACGTTGTCCCCGCGGGTGAGCAGACATAGCCGCTCGGACAGTCGTCGTCGCAGGCGCGTCCGCAGGAGGAGCCGCCGTCGGAGTTGGGTACACACAGGTCGCCCGCTTCTGCGCACTGCACATCGGCGGAGCAGCCCTCGCACAGACCCGCGCCGCCGCTGCCTCCGCTGTTGGTGATCCCGACCTGGTATGCGCCCACCGGCGGCGCGTCGGTGCGGTGGTCACAGTCGCCGTCGACGTCATCGTTGTCGCTGGCTTGGATCAGATACCAAAGCGTCGCGGTGCTGCCCTCGGGTTCGTTCGCGACGGGGTTGGGGATCGTGGTCCGCCAGGTCCCGGAGCGCTCATCGCCGTCGGTGAGCTCCATCGTGGCGACGTTGTTGAGCTTGTCGAACTGGACCGGGTTGCCGGGATCCTCGAACGCGTAGAGCACGGCCGGTTGACCCCGCAGGCCTTGGTCGTCCGTGATCGTGGCGACGATCGCGAGGTCGAGCACCGTATTGAACTCGCCGACATCGTGGGTGATGTCGGGGAAGTCACCGGGGCATCCCTCGCCGGAGGGCTTGCGAAGAATGACGACAAAGTCCTTGAGCGTGGCGGGGTTGCCCCCATCGTCGGCGGAGAGGGTGAGGGACCACTGGTCCGCCACATCTTTCTGCTCCCGGCTGGGACACCACTCCCACGCTCCGCTGAAACCACCGGGGTCGGCCTCAAGCACCGAACCGGCGATGGTCGGCGCCGCCTGGGAGAGCGCGATCGAGTCCGAGTCCGCGTCCTCCACCACGACATCAAACCTCGCGCAGTCCGCTTCGACGAGGTCGAGCACGGTGCCCTGCGAAAGCGGCCGCAAAAACTTGGGAGCGTTTCCCAACCCCGCGCCGCCGGTCACGGCGATGGTGGTGGATACGGAGACGTCGTGGGATCCGTCGCTGACGATGAAGTCGAAGATATGCGTGCCCACGTGACTCGACGTCGGCATGTACGAGAAGACCGCGCCGGCGCCGTCCGTGGACGCGAGGAACGTTGCGCTGGCTTGCACATCCGCAACGCCCGGTGCCTCGAACGTGTAGGTGAGTTCGTCGCCGTCCTTGTCGTCGGCGAACACGGTGAAGCTCAGCGTCTCGCCGACGACCACCGCCTCTGAGGCCACAGGGGCGACGATGGGCGCGCTGTTTTCGTCCTTGCAGCTGAGAAGGCCAAGGACGAGGAGGACGGCGAAGGGGGCACGAGGCCGCAGGGAGTCGGAGGGCATCACGTTAGTTCCCCGGGCACATCGCGTTGCAGCTGCTGTCCGCAATGTTGGCGCAGCCCGAGTCCCACACGTCGTTGCAGCACGATGAGTCGATGCCGCACACGCAAGACTGGATCGTTGTGTTGGCCGAACAACCAGAGCCTTCGGAGGCGCTGCAGCACGGGGTGCAAGCGTTGGCGTCAAAGTCGATGTTGATGGTGTAGTTCCCGGGGACTTCCCCGCCCTGATAGATGTCGACGAGGGCGTAGTAGGTCCCCGGAGCGAGGCACGGCGAGATGACCTCCTCCTGCGACCCAGAAAGCGTCGAGCTGTCGATGCTCTCCAGATCGGAGTCCAACAGCGCGAGGTCGATGTCCGGCGGGCTGTCCCCATCGACGGAGACGGTCACCTGCGTCAGGGAGTTCACGTCGAGCGCGAACCAGTCCGCGTTGTTGGGGCAGATGATGAGCTCGTCGGTGTAGTCGTTGCTCAGCGAGACGTCCTTGGCCGACTCGGGCGTGTCGTCCAGGGGGTCGTATTCGTCGCCTTCGCAGCTGTCCCCTCCGCCGCCACACTCATCATCGTTCGGGACGCACTGTTGGCCCGCGGCCCCGTCGACCGAGGTGAGCGGGTTGACGCTGCACGCGTAGCCGTCTTCACACCCTGAGTCACAGTCGGTGCCGCAGAAGCTGCCCTTGGCGAGCTGCAAGCACAGGTCGTTGCTTTCGCCGCACTGGACATCGAAGGAGCACGGCTCGCACAGCCCGGCGCCGCCACGCGCATCGCCGGGGTGCGACACGGTGAGCGTGTGGACGCCGCTCGAAGGCGAGTTGGAGCGGTGGTTGCAGCCCCCCTGTGGGTCGTCGGTGTCGACCACTTCAATGACGTAGTAGAGCGTGATCTCGTCGCCCTCGACTCCTTCTGCGACCGGGTTGGGCACGATCCCACGCCAGGTGCCGACCGTCGCGGTGCCCTCGTCGAGGGTCATGTTTGCGAGGCTGAGCTTGCTGAAGTCGACTTCGCCGGCCGTGATCGGGTTTTCCAGCGCGTAGTAAAGAACCGGGGCGGAGATGCCGACGTCGTCGGTGAACTCGGCGATGATCGGGATGTCCTGCAGGGTCGCGAGGTCTTGCGGGGAGTGGGTGATCTGCGGCGCGTCCCCGGGACAGTTGGCGCCCGTGCCCGGGCGGATCACGATCGGGACGTTCTTGAGCGTTGGGGGGTTCTCGCCATCGTCGGCGGACAGGGTGAGCTGATGCTGGAAGACCGAAGCGTCCTCGGTCCGCGGACACCACTTCCACACCGCCTCCTTGCCAAACGAGCTTGGGTCGACCGTGAGCGTCGCACCCGGCAACACCGGCGGGGCTTGCGTCAGCTCGATCTCGACCGTGTCGAGGTCTTCGACAATGACGTCGAGGGACCGAATCGTCGCGCAATCGGCCCCGGCCTCAAGGATGAGCCCGGCTTTCGGTTCCCGGAAGATCGGTGCACTGTCGATGCCCGACGCGCCCCGGACCGCAATCGTGATGGGTACCGTGGTCTCGAAGTCTCCATCGGAGACCGTGAAGTCGAAGATGTGGTCGCCCTCGTGTCCAGAGACCGGGGTGTACGCAAACAGCCCCTGGCCGTCCGGGGTTCGGGTGACCAAAGCGTGAGCCTGGATGCCGGCGATGCTCGCCCGAAAGCTGAAGTTGAGGGAGCCGCCGTCGGGGTCGGAGGCGCTCAGCGGGACCCGCAGCTCCTGGCCGACGACCGCGACCTGGTTGCCAGGGTCGGCCAGCAGCGGCGGGGAGCCTTCTTGGCAGCCGGCCAAAACCATCATCGCGGAACCGCCAAGCAGCACCGCGTTCGAGCGCATCATTAGGTCAAGCATGGTCGCGACAGCTCCAGACTAGCGCGGCGCGAGGCCGCGTGTCGGTCCCTTCGACGTCGAGGACACGTCGAGGTTCAACGCTGCACACGCGCAGCGGGGCGGGCGTCGTTTCGCACCTGGGTCCAAGCGGGGGTCCTCGCGCGGATTCCGCGGAGGGTGGGCGGAGCGCTGCGGGTTGGGTAGGCTGGGCGCGTGGCCCTTCGACCCGCTGTCCTGTCTTTGATCACGACGATCACGCTCGTGGCGCTTGGGTCGTGCACTGAGCCTGAGACCGGCCGCGAGCCCACCGGGCTCGAGACGCTCTCGTTGGCCTCGGTGGAGCCCAGGGTCGTCTTGCCCGGGACCGTCATCCAGGTGGAGGGGTCCTCGTTCCTCGACTCGCCGCTGGGCATCTCTTCGCTTCGCCTCAGCGGCCAAGTCGAGGGCAAAACCACAACCGTGGACCTGCCCGCCTCGTTCGTCGACTTCGAGACGATGACCGTGAACGTCACGGACGACACCTTTACGGCAGTCGGTGCCGATGAGGGCACGTTCACGGGCCTGCTCAGCGTGATGGTCCTGTACGTCCCCGAGGGCAGGAACTTCTTCGCGCCCTCGCTGGAGGGGTCGATCGAGTTTCGCCGCAGCCTCGATCCCGTGTTGACCGATGCGACCCAGCAGGGGGCGATCTACGTGAACTCCGACATCGAGCTGGAGGGCTCGGGCTTCTTGCTCGGGGGCGGCGAGGGCACGACCTTCGCCGTCGTCGAGGGCTGTACGGTTCCGGTTGGAGGCAACGCGTGCGGTCCCAGCAGCCGCAGTGAGATCCCGATCGAGTCGGAGAGCGCGTTCAGCCGCACCCGCGCGAGCTTTCCGTTCTCCCCGTACATTGCGGGGATCTCCGGCGGACGGTTTGAGGGGCGACTCCACCTTGAAAACGTCATGCCCGATGGGACCCGGGTTTCCAGCGACGAGCTTCCGGTGGCCTACGACCTCCTGGAGACCACGGTCACCGCCCTGGGCGAGGGGGGGAGTGTCGGTCAGTACATCAGCATCGAAGGGGGCGGCTTCGTCGGCGCCGACGAGGGCATCACGCTGATGGAACTCGAAGGCGAGTTCTTCCCCAAAAACTCGGTCGGCGGCGTGCCGGTCACGGGCTTGTCGTTCATCCCCGAGTACGTGGACGGACGCACAATGCGGTTCATCGTCAACGAACAAGACGCGCTCGCGCAGGGGTTGCAGGACCTGGGCGGCATTCGCTACGCGGAGGGGACGTTCGAGGGGACGATTCAGCCGGTCGTCAGTTTCAACAACGAAAACGTCACCGGTGCCGCCGCTCCGGTCTCGTTCGAGATTCGTCCGGTCAAGCAGGTGGTGTGGGTGCAGTTCACCCCCGCCTACGTCGAGAGCTTGAGGGCCTTTGGGCTTCGGGCCCTCGACCAGCGGCTCCGGGAACGAGTCCTCGCCGTGATGCGCCGGGACTACCAGGGGGTCAACGTCGATGTGCGGGACTCCAAGCCCGAAGACTTCGCGGAGTTCACCATCCTCGAGATCAACGGCCCCGACGTCAACGGCCTCGGTTTGCTCGGCTACGACAACACCTCCGGCAAGGACGTCGACAACCAGCGGCTGAGCGATCGCATCGGGGGCGTCAACGCTGTCACCCAGGAGGTGGACGGGTACCCGGGCTATGGCGGGGTGTTCATCGAGTCGCTCATGGCGTTCTCCGAGCATCCTCCGGAAGGGACGCCTCCTTCGGAGATCGGCAACCCCTTGTTCGATGACATCTTCGACGAGTTTCGACCCGACCGCGGCCAGCCTGTGAACTCCGAGGATGAGCTCGGCGGTGGCATTCCGGTGATCACCAGCGGCGCGAACTGTCCGACCGAAGATCGGCAGCTCCAGGCCGCGTGCGCAGTGTGGGCGCTTGGTTCGCTCATCGGAACGACTGCGAGCCACGAGCTCGGACACGCGCTCGGGCTGGCGGATCCGACGAACCTGACGCGATTTCACAACCTCGGCGACGGCGACCGTCGGCTGATGGACGCCGGCGGTGTGCGTCCGTTCGAGGAGCGGGCGGAGCTGGTGGGGCAGGGGCCCTCGGTCTTCTGCGACTCGGCCTACGAGTACCTGCGGCGGATTCTGCCCAGTGCCGAACCCGCGCCGGATATCGAGCGTCCATTCTGCTGACAAAAGCGCGCTCATTGCGCATGTGTCGGCGGGCCCGGGGAGAGGGAGGGATCCCCGTTCGTTCCGCGCCATGTTCCCTCACACGCTCGCAGGCCGAAATGCCCGGGATCCAGGCGCGTTTGGCTGCCAACGCGTGGGAATCCAGCTCTTTTTGCGCGATCCTATCGGCTGGCGCGGAATCGGTCCTTGACGCCCTACAACGTAGGTTGACGGTCTCCGCTGTACGACCGTATCCTACCACCAGCACACGAAGACCTCCCAGGGTCTCCCGCCCGCGCTGCGTATCACCTGTTCGCTCCTAGAGAAGAATTTTCGATGATCAAGCCTAACTCCACCACCACGGTCTTGAACGTGATCGCAGGCCTCAGCTTGCTGAGCACTGCAGCTGCCTGCGGAAGCGACAATGGCGGAGGCGGTCCGCTCGAAAGCCAGCTGGGCTTCGACGAGGCACGCTCCGAAGTCGTCGTGCTGCTCAACCGTGAGCTGGGTGGGGACGAGAAGGTCCACGCCCGCATTCGATCGCTCGCCGACGGGGACAGCCTCGACTGCGGCGCGATGCAGGACCTGATCCCGACCTACTCAGGCCGCGGAGACCTCGTCTACGGTGGACAGCCCGTCACCGAGGACATGTTCGAGGTCCCGACGACCCCGGGGACGCTGCTGGGGGAGACGCCCGAAGAGCTGCAAGCGCGGCTCTCGAGCACCTTCTACGTCGAGGTTTGCATCGAGGATGGCGGAGAGGTGCTCCACCAGGCCCGCTACACGCTGGGGCAGGCGCTCGACCGCATCGGCGAGAACGGCAAGTTCGACGCGGACGACGACGGGGTTCGCATCGAGTCCAACAGCGCGTACGCGCAGGCTTGCGAAGAGGAGCTTGGCCCCAACCCGTTGTTCAAGGCGGTTGAGGGCAGCCCCGGCGACTACGAGATGGCCAGCTGTCTCAACGGCACGCCCATCGAAACCAACGTGGATGGAGAGCCCGCGGACAGCTACGTCTCGAAGTGCGACGAGCCGCAGTACATCTACAGCCACTGCGAGCCCGACGCTCGGACCGGGGCCAACGGCCCGCGAGTCCAGCAGGCGCGCAACGATCAAGGCACCACCTGGGTTCTGCTCTGTCGCAAGTCGCTCGAAGAAGAGGGCCGCTACAACGACATCGCGATGATCGGGCACAACCCGTTCTCCGGGAAGACTTGTTACTTCCAGAACCAGCTTCGCGGCTCGAACGCCAACCTGACCCGCGACTCGTTGGGCACCGAGGTGCCGTGGCCTGGCGATACGGTCGACTCCGGCGTGTCCCCGCAGGGCAACGTGCTTTGGGGCGCCAACCCCGAGGGTGGCTCGAACAAGGGCATCGGCTGTGCCGGCTGCCACGATGCCGACGCTTTCATCCACTCGCCGTGGATCGACACCGCCAAGCGCGAGGACGGCACGCCGGTGATCCCGAAGATCGGTGTGCACGACGACTATGTCGAGGGCTACAACCGCCCGTACTCGCTGGTCGACCAGAACGACCAGGACTGGACCATTCCCAAGCGGCTGGTGTCTGCGGAGGCCTCGGCGTGCACGAAGTGCCACTCGATGAACTTCGGGCAGTGGATCAGCCCCTCGAGCATTCGCGGGAGCAGCCACCCCGACGGAAACGGGGCCAACTTCGCGACCGGCCCCTGGGTGGAGCGGATGGTCGGCGAGAACGCGGCCTGGGCCGGCAAGGTGACCGACTCCCACCAAGACTTCGACTCGGTGTTCTGGATGCCTCCGAACGCCGGAGAGGTGCTCAACGAGGACGAGTGGGCCGACTCCGAGTACGCCTCCGCCGTGGCGTTCATGCTCGAGTGCGCGTCCAACGAGGACAACCCGGCCTGCATCTGGGAAGACGCTCCGAGCGAGCCCGGCGACCCCTCCGAGCTCCCGACCATCGACACGACCGGCCAGGAGCTGGCCCGCGCCGCGCTCGCTGCGGTCGGCGCCCGGTACCTCGACGAAGCCAACAACGAGGTCGAGCAGACCAAGCGTTGTTCCGAGTGCCACGCCATGTCGCGCTTTGGCATTCAGGAGTGGCGAGACCGCACGAAGGCTGCGGTCTCGGCTGGGATCGACCTCTCCGTCGACCCCGACGACATGGACCCTGCCGCGGCAATGGGCCTGGTCAACTACATGCGCAAGGACTCGGACAACGCCGAGTCGGTGTTCGCTCCGTTCAAGCTCGGCGTGTTTTCGGCGGGGGCCCAGTTCCCCTACTTCCGCAAGCTGTTCAACAAGGCGTTTGGGGAGCAGGGCGCGATCGAATACAGCCGGTTCCTCGCGCGCGTCAGCATGCCCAAGGGCAGCCATCCCCCGTTCTCGGCGCAGGAGTTCGCCACCGTCCTCAAGTGGTTCATCGACGAGGACATCAACCACCTCGAGGCCATCATGCCCGAGGCTCCGCGGCCTGAGACCTGTGCCGATGTCACGGCATTCGCCGGTCTGGGCACCAACGGCCTTCCCGCCGACGACTCCTGGTTCACGAGCCACCTCGAGGATATGCAGTTCGAAGGCTGGCACGCCCGCAACGTCGAGAAGGGCATCAACATGTTCGGCTGCGACGGTACCGATGGCACCGACTGCTTCGACGGCTTCGACCGGGCGAACTTCGCTGCTCGCGCTGAGGATACGGCGGTGGTCGTCACCCAGTTCGACTTCGACACCAGCTACTGGATGCGCACCAGCGCCGACGGTCGTTTCATCGGAAACGGCGGCGGCGGAGCGGACACGAACTTCAGCGCGACGATCACCGACGTCATCGCGGGACGCGACATCGGTGTGCGTGGCTCGTACGACCCCGGATTCTTCCCCAACAACGAGGGCTTCATCATGCAGGGCAGCGGTGCTGGCTTGTGCGGGCAGTCGATCCTGACCGATACCAACGCCATCGCGGACGGGATCGACTTCACGGAACCCGGCTGCAGCAACGCGGAGGGGATCGCCCTGTACCAGCACGTCGCCGTGAACCTCGATGGTGGTGACTACTTCATCATCAACTCGCAGTTCACCTCGGACCCCGGTTCGGGCAACAGCGACCCTCGTGCCGGATTCGACCAAAGCTCGGACATGAAGTTCAGCCCGCTGGTCTTCGACGGTGCGGATTGGGACCAGAAGGAAGCCGTCAACGTGGCCTCGCCCTACGAGGGAGACTCGGTGCTTTCGCCCTCGGGCCGCCTGGTCGTCAGCCGGTTTGCCGGACTCGACGGTGCGGCGCTCGGCTACATGTTCCGACGCGTGCAGACGACGCCCGCCGGCGGTACCTACAACGTCAACATCAGCCAGCCGGTTCGCTTCGTGTGTGCGCCGGGTGCCAAGGCGAACGTGAGCTTCGACGAGCGCTTCTCGGTCACGCACACCTACGAAAACGGGACGGCGAACCTGTACCTGACCGACCTGGTGACGATGCAGACCCACCAGATCACGGATATGCCTGCGGGCACCCGCGCTCTGTTCCCGCACTTCCGCTCCGACGGCTGGATCATGTTCCTGGTCCAGGGCGACGGTCCTGACCGCGCGGTCGGAATCAACTCGGCCGTCGTGTTGGCCAACGAGTAAGCCATCGTTCGACGGGACGGTTGGCGCGAAAGCGCCACTGTCTGTAAGAGCCTCGGTCTGCACCGGGGCTCTTTTCGTGGTTGCGGGATCCACGCGTGGAAAATGGCGGCACCGACTGCCGGAAATTTGCGCGCTCTGGAACGCTGTGTTCGCTCACAAACTCCGCCTGGAGATCGGCCGAATGGAGCCGTGCACTAGGTCGTAAGTGTCTGAAATCGAGACAGTTTGACGCTCGTTCGGCCTCATGCGAGAGTCCGCCGGCGTCGCGCTCCGCCAGATTGGAGCGACGTAGGTTGACGGTCAAAACTGTACGACCGTATCCTACCTCGACCAAGCGGCATGTCCGCGCGGCCGGATGGTTTCCACGGACCTCCGTCACTCGCTCGCGAAACAGAAGAGAATTATGTCCAAGCTTCATACCTCTATCTCTATCCAACTGATCGCTGGCCTCGGCCTCCTGACGACGGTCGCAGCGTGTGGCGACGACAACGGCGGCGGCGGTCCGCTCGAGAGCCAGCTGGGCTTTGACGAAGCGCGCTCTGAAGTTGTCGTGTTGCTCAACCGTGAGCTCGGCGGCGGCGAGAAGGTCCACGCCCGCGTTCGCTCGTTGGCGGACGGCGACGTGCTGGACTGTGGCGCGATGCTCAGCGGCATCCCGACCTTTGGCGGTCGTGGCGACCTGGTCTACGGCGGCGAAGCGGTCACCCCGGAGATGTTCGAGACTCCGACGACGCCCGCTGCGTTGCTCGGCGAGACCCCGGACGAGCTGCAAGCCCGACTTTCGAACACATTCTACGTGGACGTGTGTATCGAGGACGGCGGAGAGGTGCTCCACCAGGCCCGCTACACGCTGGGACAGGCGCTCGATCGGCTTGGAGAGAACGGCAAGTTTGACGCGGATGACGATGGGGTCCGCATCGAGTCGAACAGCGCGTACGCGCAGGCGTGTGAAGAGGAGCTTGGCCCCAACCCGCTGTTCAAGGCGGTCGAGGGCAGCCCCGGCGACTACGAGATGGCGAACTGCCTGGATGGTACGCCCATCGAAACCAACGTGGATGGAGAGCCCGCGGACAGCTACGTCTCGAAGTGCGACGAGCCGCAGTACATCTACAGCCACTGCGAGCCCGACGCGCGCACCGGGGCCAACGGCCCGCGAGTCCAGCAGGCGCGCAACGATCAAGGCACCACCTGGGTTCTGCTCTGTCGCAAGTCGCTCGAAGAAGAGGGCCGCTACAACGACATCGCGATGATCGGGAGCAACCCGTTCACCGGCAAGACCTGCTTCTTCCAGAACCAGCTTCGCGGCTCGAACGCCAACCTGACCCGCGACTCGTTGGGCACCGAAGTGCCGTGGCCCGGCGATACGGTTGACTCCGATGTGTCCCCGCAGGGCAACGTCCTTTGGGGCGCCAACCCCGAGGGCGGCTCGAACAAGGGCATCGCGTGCGCTGGCTGCCACGACGCCGACCCCTGGATCCACTCGCCGTGGATCGACACCGCCAAGCGCGAGGACGGCACGCCGGTGATCCCGAAGATCGGCGTGCACGACGACTACGTCGAGGGCTACAACCGCCCGTACTCGCTGGTCGACCAGAACGACCAGGACTGGACCATTCCCAAGCGGCTGGTGTCTGAGGAGGCCTCGGCGTGCACGAAGTGCCACTCGATGAACTTCGGGCAGTGGATCAGCCCCTCGAGCATTCGCGGGAGCAGCCACCCCGACGGAAACGGGGCCAACTTCGCGACCGGCCCCTGGGTGGAGCGGATGGTCGGCGAGAACGCGGCGTGGGCCGGCAAGGTGACCGACTCCCACCAGGACTTCGACTCCGTGTTCTGGATGCCACCAAACGCCGGAGAGGTGCTCAACGAGGACGACTGGGCCGGTTCGGAGTACGCCTCCGCGGTCGCCTTCATGCTGGAGTGCGCGTCCAACGAGAACAACCCGGCCTGCATCTGGGAAGACGCTCCGAGCGAGCCCGGCGACCCCACCGAGCTCCCCACCATCGAGACGACCGGCCAGGAGCTGGCCCGTGCCGCGCTCAAAGCTGTCGGCGCGCGTTACCTCGATGAGAACAACAACGAGGTCGAGCAGACCAAGCGCTGCGCCGAGTGTCACCCGATCTCTCGCTTCGGACTCACCGAGTGGAAGGGCCGGACCGATGCCGCGCTCTCCGCCGGGATCGATCTGAGCCAGGACCCGGACGACTACACGCAGGAGCAGGCGATGGAGCTCGTCAACTTCATGCGCAAGGTGCCGGAGAACCCCGACTCGGTGTTCGCAGCCGCGCGACTTGGTGTCTTCACCGCCGGCGTGCAGTTCCCCTACTTCCGAAAGCTGTTCGAGAAGGCGTTCGGCGCGCAAGGAGCCGTGCAGTACGCCGGGTTCGTCGCGCGCGTCAGCATGCCCAAGGGCAGCCACCCCCCGTTCACCGCCGAGGAATTCGCGACGGTGGTCAAGTGGGTCGTGGACGAGGACCTCGACCACCTCGCCGCGGTCATGCCCGAGGCGCCGCGTCCCGAGACGTGTGCTGACGTCGCCGCGTACGTCGGCCTGGGCAACAACGGAATCCCCGCCAACGACAGCTGGTTCCAAGGGCACCTCGACGACATGGAGTTCGAGGGCTGGCACGCCAACAACGTCGAGACCGGCATCAACATGTACGGCTGCGACAACGGCGAGGGCCTGGGCTGCTTTGGCAGCTTCGAGGAAGTCGACATCGCGGACAGCTCCGTGTCCGGGACGCGCATCGTCCGACTGCGAGACTTCGACTTCAACACCAGCTTCTGGATGCGTTCCAGCGCTGACGGTCGGTTCGTGGGCAACGGAGGCGGTTCCGTCTCGGGCTACGGCTCGACGATCACCGACCTCGTTGCGGACCGGAACATCGGCGTTCGCGGCTCGTACGACCCGGGCTTCTTCCCGAACAACGACGGCTTCATCATGCAGGGCGGCGCAGGCCTGTGCAGCCAGTCGGTGCTGACCAACCCCGCCCTGTACGAGGACGGGATCGACTTCACCGAGCCCGGCTGCACCCACGCCAGCGGAATCAACCTGTACCAGCACGTCGCGGTGGACCTGGACGGTGACTACTTCGTCATCAACTCGCAGTTCACCTCCGACTCGGGTTCGGGCAACAGCGACCCGACCGCAGGCTTTGGCGAAGGCTCGGCGATGAAGTTCAGCCCGCTGGTCTTCGACGGTCAGGACTGGGAGCAGAAGGACGCGGTCGACGTTGCATCGCCGTACGAGGGCGACTCGGTCCTCTCGCCCTCGGGTCGCTTGGTGGTCAGCCGCTTCGCCGGCCCCGACGGCTCGGCCCTCGGTCACATGGTGCGCCGCGTCGTCGCCTCGCCCTCTGGCGGCAGCTACGACATCCGGATCAACGAGCCGGTGCGCTTCATCTGCGCCCCGGGAGCCAAGTCGAACATCAGCTTCGACGAGCGCTACGCGGTCACGCACCACTACGAGGACGGCACCGCCAACCTGTTCATCACGGACCTGCGGACGAACAACGTCTACCGTCTGACCGACATGCCGGCCGACACCAAGGCCTTGTTCCCGCACTTCCGCAGCGACGGCTGGATCTACTTCCTGACCACGGGCCCCGGTGGTGACGCGGCGATGGCCATCAACTCGGCCCTGTTCCTCGAGTGCCTCGATGACGGTAGCTGTGAAGGCACAGCAACCGCCTGGGATGGGCAGAGCGACGCAGGCGGCGGCGGCGGTGACCCCGGTGGCGGTGGCGGTGGCGGTGATGCCGGCGGGGGCGTGCCCGATCAGTGGACCTGCCCGGCGCAGTACTACAACGCCGCGGATGGCTGCGACTGCGGCTGCGGTGTGGCAGACCCCGACTGCGACGGCTCGACCGCTGGCGTCTGCCAGTACTGCACCGACACGGGAAGCTGTGCGGTCAACGGCTGCGAACAGATCGCACCCAACGACAACACCACCTGCATCGACGACGACGGCGCCAGTGGCGGTGGCGGTGGCGAGGACAGCGTGCCCGAGGGGTGGAGCTGCCCCGAAGGATACTTCGGCACCAATGATGGCTGCGACTGCGGCTGCGGCGTGGTGGACCCGGACTGCAGCGGGGCGGGGTCCGACGTGTGCCAGTACTGCACTGGCTCCGGAGGCTGCGCGGTCAATGGCTGCGCCGACATCAACTCGGGCAACAACGCCGTCTGCAACTAGCAGGCGAGCGCTCGACCGATGCTGACAAGCCCCGGCGACCGTGCCGGGGCTTCTTTCGACCCCAGGCCTAATCTCATGACTGACACCGCGCTGACTCGCCCCCTTTTGCTTGCACTCCTCGCCGGACTTGCCTTGACGGGCGGGGCCTGTTCCACGTCGGAGCAGAGCGAAGACGAGGGGGGATTGGGCTTTCCTGTGGACGACGCTGCTTCCGGGAAGGAAGACGCGTTCGGTCGATCCCTGGTCGGGCCTCCCAGCGGGTACCCCACCGACCCGCGCGCGCTGCAAGCGGACTTCGAGAACGACCTCAAAACCGACATGCGCGCGCGTCGAGACTTCGGCTGGCAAGTCGCGCTCAAGGCGTTGGAGCCGGTGCCTTTGCTCGGGCTCGCGGACCAACTCGCCGCACTTCCAGACTGTCCCGATGGCGTCATCGACCGCGACCTGGACTCCTGCGGCAGGAAAACGGCGGCCTCGGACTGCGAGGCCGTGCAGTCGGGCGGACACAACGTGTGTCGCTGGGGCGAGGCGGGCGGCGCGACCGACTCGGACGACGCTGAAGCCGAAGACCAGGCCGTCCTGCTGCTGGTCAACGACGCTGCGGTCGACGTGGACGAACTCGACATCGACGCTCGCCTGGACGTGCGCGCCGCCAGCAACATCATTGCGCATCGCGATGGTCCGGACGGCATCGCCGGCACCGCCGACGACAACAGCATCGACTCGATGTTCGAGCTCAGCGAGATTGGCTACGTTGGCCAGACCGCGCTTGGGCGACTCGCTGAGTACGCCGTCGCGCAGGGGTACCTAGAGCTCGTCCCCGGCACAGACCCAGGCGACAGCGCCAGCGAGGCCGTTTGCGCCCCGGTCTGCGACAACCTCACCCTCGCCGACGGATCCGAGATCCCCAAGATTCCCCGCTTCGAGACCTGGTACGGCGTCGAGGACGTGACCCAGATTTTCAAGACCGCCTACGACCAGCTCTCGGATGAGGAGAAGTTCATTCGCGCGCCGCTGAGCGAGCAGATCCTGGCGAACGCGTTCTACGACAACAACACCAAGAAAGACCGGCTCAGCAACTGGCCCTTGCGGCGGTACACCGAGGCGGTGGACCAGCTCTTCGGCTGTGCGCTCGAGCAGCTCGCCGACGAGTCGGACGAAGCCTACGACGACCGCTGCGCCATGCAGCGCCAGAGCCAGTTCTCCGGCGCCGGGGCTGCAGGCGGCGGCATCGCGCGCATCATGTACACGCCCGCGATGACCCACCACATGGTGGAGAACTACGCGAAGGTGCTCGACTGCGCCGACGATCGGCTCTCCGGCACGTGGTGTGAGCCCGGTCAGGAGTGCGACACGGGCGAGGACCCCGAGAACTTCTCCACCTGTTTCGCGTCCGAGTTTCCCGCCGACGCCGGGCACCCATTCGAAGCCATGGGCCTGCCCGCGCTTGGCGGGACGGCCGTGGTCAAGATGACGTGGAGCCGGGTTGGGTTCGACTTTGCGCTGCCCGCCTACGACACCAGCGCCGAGGCGCTCGAGCGACGGATCGGTGCCGGTGCCAACGCGCTTTGGAGCCCCGAAGGCGACAACGCCTACCTCGCGCCGGCCGAGACCCCGCAGACCATCGCGGACATCCCGTTCCCGACCCCGGACGACATCTACACCATTCAGACCCGCGGCGGCTCGTTGTACCGCCTCACCGGCATGCACGTGATGACCAAGGAGGCGCGTCACTGGGTCTGGGTCACGCTGTGGTGGAGCGACAAACCCAACGATGACTTCGGTGCGGACCGCCCCGAAGCGTTCTCGTCGCTCGACTCAGCGTGGTCGAACTACAAGATGTGCGTGGTCGTCGACTACACCGAGGGCGACGCGGATCCAGCCGGACGCTACGCCGACCAGCCTTCGCTCGCGGCCGCGCTTGCGGCGTCCGCAGGTGGTGGCGGTGCACCCACGTGGTGCAGCAACCCGTACATCGAGCACGGAGCCGGCAATGCGCGCACCAACTGCGTCGGCTGTCACCAGCACGCCGGCACCCGCGAGTTTCCCGATGGATCCGACTTCGTGCTCGAGTCGATCATCTCGGAGGAGGACGCGTCGATCAGCGAGACCAACCTGTTCCCGGCCAACGGCCGAATCCAGCGCCGCACCACCTTCGCCACCGACTACTCCTGGGCGTTCAGCCGCATGGACGACCTGACCGAGCTGATGCGCAAAGAGGTGGAATTCGAGAACGTCACCGACGGTCGGTGGGGACGGCTCGACGGCATTCTTCGCGGTGAGGGCGACGTGGATGCGGGCGAGGCGGTGTTCCGCGCGGCCACGGAGTCGCAGACCTGTACCGACTGCCACGGTGACCAAGGGGAGGGCGGTTTCGGCCCCAACCTTGAGTCGCGGTTCGCGCAGAAGACCCAGTGGGAGCTGCTCTACACGATCGTGGAAGGTCGTGGAGACATGCCGGCTTGGGGGCAGGCGCTGCAGGATCAGCAGCTGATCGACCTGATGGCCTATCTCTCGGCCAATTTCGCGGACCCCGAGATCGAGTAATCCGCCCGTTTTTAGACTTTCGCGTCGAACTCAGGTTGACGCGCGGGAACGACGCCCGTACAAATACCCACACGTCTTACTAAGACCTACGAGAATCGAGACTGTCATGAAGAACACCGCCATCCTCGTCGCCCTCAGCCTGAGTGTCCTCGCCTGTGATTCCGAGTCCCCCGAAGCCAGCGGTGGCGAACTTGGGTCGGTCGCACTCGCCGACAGCACCGATGCGACGGGCAAAGCCGACGCTCTCCGCGGCCGTGCGGTCCAGCCCTACCTGACCGAGTTGGTCGCGTACGGCCAGGACACCAAGGCCGGCGTCTCGACGGTCACCGACATCTCCGAGGAGCGAATGGTCATGGAAGCCCCGCTCGTCGAGCTTCAAGACTTTGAAGAGACCCTTCAGGTCACCGTCTCCGGCGACGAGTCCACCGACATGCGCTTCTTCTTGGCGCGCAGCAACGGCGACTCCTGGAGCATCGTGACGGTCGAAGGCGAAGGCTCGTTCGAGGACGGCGAAGGACCCGATGGCGGTGACGCCCCCACGTCGGAAGTGACCATCAGCTACTTCCAGTCGGTCTCGATCAGCAAGTCGGAGAACACCATCTCCATCGGCTCGGACAGCTCGGGCGGTCAGACCACCTCACGCCTCGACTTCGACGCGGCGGGCACGACCTTCGCGGTCCTCGCCCTCCCCGTGGACTCGGGCTGGGGCAACGCGCTGCTCGGCGAGTTCAACTACAAGTTCGACGCGCAGTGTGACGGCCTCGAGTGTGGCGAAGACGCCGCTCCGGTCGACCCCGACGAACCCGTCGACGACTACGCCCAGGCTCGCGACGTGAACCGCGAAGCGGTCACCATCGGCGGACCCGCCATCGACTACAGCTACCCCAGCGTGGACAGCGGCTTTGGTCTGGGCGGCACCGAGTTCTGGCAGAAGTGGGCCGGCGGTCACAACCCCACCTACAGCTACAACGAAGGCACCGAGGCCGGGCGCAAGTGCATGCGCGCCAGCGCGATCCGCTTCGAAGCCATCATGGGCGACCCTCCGGCGTCCATGGTCACCCTGCGCGACGAGACCAACTGGGGCGGTCGGTTCTTCAACTGGAACGACGACTTCTCCGAGGGCAGCAGCAACGCGCGCGGCGCAGTGTTGTGGGCCTGGCGGACCGGTTTGATCAAGTGGATCAGCCAGACCGATCGCGACGGGACCTGCCACCTTCCCACGCTCGAAATCGTCGAGCGTGCCGCTGCGGCGTGCCTCGCACGCGGTGGCGACGACGGCGAAATCGAAGGCTGCCAGGGGTAGAACTCCGCGCACAACCTCGCCACGAAGGGAGCGTCGACTGCGGTCGATGCTCCTTTTTTCGTTGGGGGCACCCAGGTACACTTGTCGCGCGCGGCGGGGAACCGCTGGATTACGTGATGACGATGGGTACCTTGAACTTTCGTGCGCTGCCCCTGGCGGCATTCATCCTGGGCCTCTCTGGGTGTCCGGACGACGGCGGCTCCCGTCCGAGCGGCAACACGCTGGGGGAAACCGACAGCGCGGTCACCGGCGGCGAGACGTTTGGCACCGACGGCGAGTCGGAGAGCGAAAGCGACGGTGCGTCGGACATTTGCCTCGCCCACAACTGCGAGAGCGACCTTGAGTGTGGCGGCTGCCTGGACGGAAAGACCACCTGCTATGCGCCCGAGAAGCGCTGCGTGGCGTGCAACCCCGACACGGGCTCGGGTTGCGACGCGGGGGAGACTTGCACGGAGTTCGGTGACTGCGTTCCCGAGGGCCTGACGTGCGACGTCGATGGTGAAGGCGAACCCACGATCACGTGCAACGACGACCCGGACTGTGCCGCCTGCGATCCCGACCACCAGGTCTGCTCGGCCGGTGCCTGCGTTCAGTGCCGCGGCGATGCGGAGGACGCCTGTCAGTCCACCGAGATCTGCGTCGGTACCGAGTGTGTGGCCAAGTGTCCCAGCGACTGCAGCAGCAACGACGACTGCAGCGAGTGCACGACGACCAACACCGCTGCGACCCCGCTGGCCGCGTGCCACAACCACCAGTGCTCCGAGTGTTCCAACACCAGCTCGGTGCCGATCGCGTGCCCCAACGGAGAGCTTTGCACCGACCAGGGCGTGTGCGTGCCGCAATGCGGGATCCCCGGCCAGAGCCCCGGCGCTTGTGAACAAGACTCCGACTGTGAGGGCTGCGAGGGAGACAACACCACCTGCATCACCCCGATCAACGACGACCGCGGCGAGTGTGGGCCGACGGCATCGGGTTGCTCCGACCTTGGCAACGGCGTCGTGGTCCTCCCCGAACCGTTCTCTCAGGTCACCAACGCCTGCTCGGACGACCCCGACTGCGAGGGGATCGGCATCCAATACAACGTCGGCGAGCTGCTTCGCGACCTGACCGGCTTCGATGAGATCGACGACGCGATCGTCGAGTACCCGATGGCCCGCTGCGCGGAGCTCACGGTCGGGACCTCTGGCGCATCGATCAGCTGCGGGATCTGTGTCCCCTGCGAGGTCGACAACGACTGCCTCGACCTCGACATTGACGACGTGGCCGGCGACGCTTTTGGTCCGCTGGGTGCGGTCGCGACCGCGCTGCTGCTCGATCAGCTCTTCGGCCCCTCCGAGCACCTGATCCATATGTTCTGTCAGCCCATCGCGGCCGGCTATGGCGCCTGCGTGCCGTGTCCCAACCTGCTGAGCGACTGCTCCATCGGCGGCGGCGGCGGAAGCGGGATGTGCGAGCACGAGGTCGAAGAGGTCGGTTCACCCCTGGACCCGATGTGCGGCGCGTGTGCCGAGTCGGTGTGCGCCGTGGATGGCTACTGCTGCGAGGTCGAGTGGGATGAGACGTGTGTGAACGAGGTGGACCTGTACTGCGGCAGCGGCGACTGCCACGACGAGTGCGAGGTGGGTCCTGCGCTCAACGCCACGTGCGGCGAGTGTGCCGCGGACGTCTGCGACGAGGACCCATTCTGCTGCGAGACCGAGTGGGACGAGCTGTGCGTCGAAGAGGCAGAGGTCCAAGCAGCCTGTAGCTGCTAGCTCGGACCCCACGTGGACGCCGCCGCGGGTTCTCCCGCTGGCGGCGTTTTTCGTTCGGCCGGAGGGGTTGGGTTAGTCCGCGCTGGGGACTGCCCCGTCAAACACAATCCGGGCGGGTCCTCGCATGTGCACGCCGCCTGCGGGGTCTTGGGGCACCGTGATCCACAGGCGTCCGCCTGGAAGGTCGACCGCGAGCGGCTGATCGTGGGGGTGAAGGCCGCTCCAAACCGCCGCACAGGCGGCGGCGCAGGCCCCGGTTCCGCACGCCTGCGTGATGCCGCAGCCGCGCTCCCAAACCCACAACGTCATGCGGCCTTCGGCCATCCGCGCGAACTCGACGTTTGTGCGGTTCTCAAAAACCGCATCGAGCTCCGCGGCCGGGCCCTCCGCACGGCACAGGGGGTGCGGGTCTTCGTCGACGAAGGCGATGGCGTGGGGGTTGCCCATCGACACCGCCCGGTAGCTCCGTCCGCTTGCGACCGTGCGCGTGCCCAGATCCACGCCCGGTCCCATGTCCACTCCGACCTCAACCTCCCGGCCCGCGCCGGTGACCGTGCAGGTCTTGGTGCCGGCGTCGGTTTGCACGAGCAGCGTGTTGCGGCCGACGAACTCGGCGAGGTGTTGCGCCACGCAGCGGAGCCCGTTCCCGCACATCTCGGGTCGAGAGCCGTCGGGGTTGATCACAAGCATCGAGCCGTCGGTGCCGGGCGGTCCGGAGCCGACGACCAGCAGACCATCCCCGCCGACACCCGTCCGACGGTCGCACAACGTCTGGGCGAGCGGCTGCAGGGCGGCGACTTCGTGCTCGAGTGCCTCCGGTGACAGGGCTCTGCGGTCGATCAAAAGGAAGTCGTTCCCGAGGCCTTCCACTTTGCGAAATGTCAGCGACACGGGCCGAGCGTGGGGGTGGTACCCCGCCCGGTCAAGCCGCGGGGCTCAGATGCTGGCGTCTGGGTCTTCTGCGAACGTCGGGCGGGTGGTGACCCCAAACTTGTCGATCTTCCGTCGCAAGGCGTGGCGCGTGACCCCAAGCAGCTCCGCGGCTCGCACAATGCGTCCGTCCGCGAGGTCGAGGGCGAGTGAGATCGCTTTGACCTCGATCTCGCGGAGCGAGGCCCCGGGCAGGCGGACGTGCAGCACGCCTGCGCTTTGCGGCTCGGTCGAGGACAGACCCAGGTCGGCGGGTCCAACCCACCGGCCTTTCGCGCGCAGTGCGGAGAGGTCAAGCAGGGCTCGAAGCTGTCGGGCGCTGCCGGGCCAGGGCTGCTGTTCGAGTTCTGCGAGCGCTCCCGGAGACAGCGCGCGAATGGCGAGGCCGTAGCGAGCGCAGGCGTCGTCGAGGGCCGCACGGGCAATTCCGGCGATGTCGGAGATCCTCTCGGACAGGGGAGGGATGTCGAGCACCGCCTCGGTCATCCGCCCGAACAACTGCTCGTGGTCCAAAGAGCGTTCGCGCAGCGTCGCCAGCGGCAGCTGGCTGGTGAGGTACAGCAGCGCATCCGGGTGACTCGTGATGCGCTGCTTGATCCGCTGCGCCGCGCGGCTGTCGAGCGACTCCGCACCGCGGATCAGCATCGGCCCCCGGGCAGAGGCGAGCTCGGTCGGCAGCGCCGACGCCTGAAACTCCAACATGGGCACCAGAGGGCCGCAGGAGCGATGATGCATCCACTGGACGAGTCGACGCTTGCCGATGCCGACCGGTCCAGACACCACGACCACCCGCGACCCGGCGTCCGCGGTGGCCGCGGCCCGGCAGCGCAGCCGGGTCAGGCACTCGCTTGAGCCGTGGAGCCAGGCTTCGTCCAGAACAGGGCTGGAGCCGAACTCCAGCGAAGACAGTGCGATGACGGTACGGTCTTGCATTGCGACTCGACCTCTATGGGGAGTCGCAAAGCGCGCGGCAACTTCGGCGTGCGCCGCGCGCACGATTCGTGGGCAGCGCGCTCAGCCGGTGACTGCGGGGTCCGCGGCGGGGGCGTCGGGCGCGTTCTCGGGCTGCGCGGCAGGTGCCGCTGCGGCGTCGGGCTCCGCGTCGGGCTTCGGTTTCTTGGCAGCCGGCTTCTTGGCAGCCGGCTTCTTGGCAGCCGGTTTCGCGTTCTCGGGCTCGTCGGCAGCGGGCTCGTCCGCGTCGGGCTCGTCCGCGTCGGGCTCGTCCGCGGCAGGAGCCTGTGCGGCAGGCTCTTCGGCAGCGGGGTCCTCTGCGGCAGGCTCGTCCGCGACAGCCTCGTCCGCGACAGGCTCGTCCGCGACAGGCTCGTCCGCGACAGGCTCGTCCGCGACGGCCTCGTCCGCGACGGCCTCTTCGAGCGCTGCAGGGGCTTCGACATCGGCGGGAACCGCCTCCGCCGCCGGAGCAGATCCGGCCGCGGGAAGCTCCAGCGGGTTGGGTCCGACGCGCTCGTAGTTGACCTCGTCATCTTCACCCGCGAGGTTCTTTTCGGCCTCGAGGTCTTCGGACATGCCCTGAAGCCGATCCGAGCCGGCGTGGGTGCTGGCGTACGCGAGGTACACCGCACAGACCATGAACCCGATGGCCAAGCCCTGGGTCAGCTTGGCGAGGAAGTCGGCGCCACCACCGCCTCCGAACACGCTCTGGCTGGCACCGCCGCCAAGGGCGCTTCCCATGCCGCCGCCTTTGCCGGCTTGCAGCAGGACGACAAGCACCAGCACGATGGTGATGAGGACGTAGACGATCTCGACGAACAGATCCATGAGGACTCGCAGGGCTCGGAGGGGACTGGAAGGTTCAGGCGGAGGGCCGAGCGGTTTGCGCTGCGGCGGCGGCAATGGCCAGGAAGGAGTCGGCCTTGAGGGAAGCACCACCGATGAGGAACCCATCGATGTCGCCGGCGGCCAGAAGCTCAGCGGCGTTGCCAGGCTTCACGCTACCACCGTAGAGAATGGATCTGTCGCGACCTGCCTCACCGTACGTCGCGCCAAGATGCGCTCGGATGCTCCGGTGCATGTCCCGAGCTTGCTCCGGCGTCGCGGTGCGCCCGGTCCCGATCGCCCAGACCGGCTCGTACGCGATGACCAGGCGGGCGTCGACTGCGGTCGAATCTACTTGAGAAAGAGACTCGCAAAGTTGCGTGATGACAGTCTTTTCGTGGTCACCGCTGTCGCGAGACTTGAGCGACTCGCCGACGCAGAGTACGGCCGTCAGACCGTGCGCGAGGGCGTTGGCCAGCTTGCCCGCGACGAGCGCATTCGTGTCTCCGAAGTGCGCCCGGCGCTCGGAGTGCCCCACGATCGCGGCATCGACGCCGGCTTCTTTCAGCATGGCAACGCCAACCTCACCGGTGAAGGCACCCGACTCCTGGGCTGCGACGTCCTGGGCCAAGAGCCAAGGCTCGTGGGCGGGGCGCGTGAAGGGGGCCGCCGCGTTCAGGGCAAGGAAGCTCGGCGCGAACCCCACGCGGATCTCGGGACACCCCGGGACCGGGTTGCCCAGCGCGGCTCCAAGACCCGACGCGATGCCGCGAGCGCAATCCGCGGCGTCCGCGGCGAGATGGTTCTGCTTCCAGTTGCCCAGAATCCAGGTGATGCGGCGGGTCATTCCGAGTACTCCGGGTCGGGGTCCGCGTCGGGGTCGGAGTCGAACGGAGGGGGGTCGGGGGTGAGGGCTGCGACCCCGGGGAGCACCTTGCCCTCGATGAACTCGAGCGAGGCACCACCGCCGGTGCTGACATGGTCGATCTGGTCGGCCAACCCACTCTCGTGCAGCGCGGCGACGGAGTCTCCTCCGCCCACGACGGAGAAGGCCTCACTCTGCGCGACCGCTTTGGCGATCCCCAAGGTGCCCTGCGCGAACGCCGGGTTCTCAAACAGACCCATCGGCCCGTTCCAGAAGATGGTCTTGGCCCGGGCGAGGATGCGGGTGAACTGCTCGACCGACTCTGGGCCGATGTCCAGCGCCATCTCCTCGGTGTCGAGCGGTCGGGCGCCGAGGCGCAGATGCGTGGCTTTGGGGGTATCCAGGCCATGTCCGACCAGAACGTCGGTGGGGAGGACGACCCGGATGTCGCGGGCGGACGCCTTCTCAAGCACGGCTTGGCAATCGCGGAAGCGGTCGGGCTCGTGCAACGAGGCACCGACCTCGGTGCCGGCGGCGGCGAGGAAGGTGTTGGCCATGGCGCCCCCGATCAGGAGCACGTCTCCGGCGCGGAACTGCTCGACGAGGGCGACCAGGACGCTGAGCTTGTCGGAGACCTTGGCGCCGCCCACAATCGCCGCAAACGGCCTGGCGGGGTCGTCGGTGAGTCGCCGGAGGGCTTTGAGTTCCTTCTCCAGCAGCAGTCCCGCGGCCCGGGCTGCGATTTTTGCCGCGACGCCGACCACGGACGCGTGGACCCGGTGGCACGCGCCGAACGCGTCATTGACGTAGGCGTCGGCGAGCGCGGCGAGGCCGACCGCCAGCTGGGGATCGTTCGTGGTTTCGCCCGGGTGGAATCGCAGATTCTGGAGGAGCACGACCTGCTTGTTCGTCGTGTCGTTGACCAGCTTGGTGACGCCGTCGCCGATCACCTCGTCCGGCACCCGCACTTCACACTCCAGCAGTTCTGCGAGTCTCGCCCCGACCGGCTCCATCGCCAACTCGGGCTTGAACTTGCCCCCGGGGCGGCCCAGATGGGATGCGATGACCAAACGAGCGCTACGCTCTCGCAGCGCGCGCAGGGTCGGCAGCGCGGCCCGGATCCGGGTGTCGTCGCGAACCGTGCCGTCAGCGTCGAGCGGGACGTTGAAGTCCACGCGCACGAGCACTCGGCGATTGTCGACGTCGAGATCCGACAGGGAGAGCATCGAGGGCAGACATAGCCGGGCCGGGCGCTGCCGTCTAGAGTCATCCTCACACGAATTCGGGGCAAACCAAAGCAAAAGCCCCGGGCTGCCGAGGGGGCAGACGCGGGGCCAGCGTTGAAAAAATGGCGCGTTGCGCTACTCGGCCGCAAGCTCGGCGCGGAGGTCATCTCGCACAAGGTCGATGAGCTCCGAGGAAAGGCCGACGATCTGATCCGGCGAGTAACCTTGCGTCCGCATCTCCTTGAACAAGGAGCGGGCGAGGATGCTCACTCCGCGTTCGTCGGTCAGCGTACTTCGAGGGGTTTCGTTCGAGAGCTGCATGGGATCTCCGCGACGGTCACGAGCACCGCGCCCAAAAGTTCTGCAACTCGGGTGCCGAAGCCTGGAGCGATTTTTCCGCGCTACAAAAGACCTTGGGTTCCCGGGGGTTGCCTAGGGGTTTTGAACGTGCGCACTGATCGCGGTGTGCAGGAGGGTGCGCGGAAAACTGCGCACAGGTTTGCGCCAACTGGGGTCGCGGCTGTGCAAGTCGGAGCGCAGCCCACATCACGGATCGTCAGCGTTGGCCCGTCACTTTGGCCTCGTCAATCACTCACTGCGCCGGGGCGAGGGCTGTTATGCTCGCCGTCGCTCGTGTTTCGTTTCCGCGCCTCGAGCGCCCGGCTGGGCGCTGCGTTTTTCGGATCGGCGGCTTTGATGCTTGTCGTTGGCTGCGCCGGGTGGCGTGACTACGGCGACACGTACTACGCGCGTCATGGCCCCGAAGAGCCGACCTACAGCTTCGGCGTCCCGTCGGGCGATTGGCGTCCTGTGCGCGAGGTCGACGACATCCAGGTCGCGTGGGTCAACACCTCGCTGGGCGGGGTCGGCATCATCGAGGTCTACGCGCAATGCGACGACCAGGGCGACAGCTCGCTTGAGCAATACACCGATCACCTGCGCATCGACTGGGACGGATGGACCATCCTCGAGCAGTCGAAGACGAAGCTGCTGGGCCGGGCGGCGATGCGTACCGTCGTCGATGCCTCGTTGGACGGGATCCCCCGCCGCAACGAGCTTTGGGTCGTGAAGAAGGACGGCTGCCTGTTCGACCTCCGCTATTCCGCGGGCGCCGAAGACTTCGCGTCCGGCCAGGCCGCGTTCTCCAGCGTCGTGCAGGGGCTCCGCTTTCCTCTCTAGCCACAGGCCACCCGGATGCGACGGATCATCGAACGCTTTGGCGCCATCATCTTGTCCGGTTTGGACTGGGTTGGAGGCCTCACGTCGCTCGCGCTGCGCTCGGCGGCCGTGGGGCCGCGCCGTCCGTGGGGCATCGACGACATCGCGGCCCAGATGGTCGAGCAGGGGGTTCGCTCGTTGCCGATCGCGTCCTTCATGTCGCTGTTCATCGGGATGATCCTCGCGGTCCAGTTCGGGGCGGCGCTGGCGGACTTCGGCGCGACGATGAAGCTGGGGGACGCGAGCTCGCTGGCCCTGGTGCGCGAACTGCTGCCCACGCTCATCGCGCTCACGGTCGGGGCCAAGATGGCGGCGGGCATGGCGGCCGAGCTCGGGTCCATGAAGGTGACCGAGCAGATTGACGCCGTAGCGGCACTGGGTGCCGACCCGATCAAAAAGCTCGTGTGGCCACGCCTCGTCGCGGGCACCCTGGCGGTCCCGTTGCTGGTCGCGTGGGGCAACATCATCGCCTTAGTGGGCGGCATGCTGATCGGCGAGTGGGTTTACGCCGTCCCGGCCGGGTACTTCTACGAGACCTACGTCGACGAGCTGGCGCCGGTCGACTACCTCCAGAGCATCGTCAAAGGCGGCATCTTCGGATACATCGTCGGCCTCATCGGCTGCTATCAAGGCTTCTCGACCAAGTTCGGCACCGAGGCCGTGGGGAAGTCGACCATGGAGACGGTCGTCGCCACGTCGATCTGCGTGATCCTCGCGGATTTCTACATCACGATCATGTTCCTGTGACGCAGACCCAGCCCGCAGCGTCGTCCCCGGTCATCGAGTTCCGGGGGGTCACCAAATCCTTCGGTGACAACACCGTCTACGACGGCATGGACCTCAGGGTTCAGCGTGGCGAAACGCTGACGATCATCGGGGGCTCGGGGCAGGGAAAGAGCGTGTGCCTCAAGATGATGATCGGCTTGCTCCAGGCTGACTCCGGGACCGTGACGGTCGACGGTAAGCGCGTCGGGGACCAGAACGCCGAGGGCCTCCGTGCGATTCGACAGCGGGTGGCCTACGTCTTCCAGGGCGGGGCGCTGTTCGACTCCATGACGGTGCTTGAGAACATCGGTTATGCGCTGCGTGAGCACACCAAGCTCGGGGACGAGGGCATCTTCGAGAAGGCGCGAGCCTGTATTGAAATGGTGGGTCTGCAGGAGCGGGATCTCCAGTCGATGCCGTCTGCGCTCTCTGGTGGCATGCGAAAAAGGGTCGCGTTGGCGAGGTCCATCGCGATAGAGCCCGAAGTTATCCTCTACGACGAGCCCACCACCGGGCTCGACCCGAAGAACATCAACCGCATCAGCGCTATGATCATAAAGCTCCAACAGGAACTCAAGGTGACCTCCGTGGTGGTCACCCATGACATGCCGACGGCGCGTAAGGTCTCCGACCGAATCGCGATGCTCTACGAAAAACGGTTCCCGTTTGTGGGGACCGCTGATGAGATGTGGCACTCGCCGCAACGCGAGGTTCGAGACTTCATCCACGGTACGCTCAGAGAAGCGGAGGCCCGGCACCATGGCGCGTGAACGCGAAACCAGAACCAAGCTGATCGTCGGCCTCTTCGTCACCGTCCTCGCGGCGCTGGGTTTCGTGTCGCTGTTCCTGATCGGTCAAGCCGAAGGCACCTGGGCCGACAAGGTCCCGGTCTACACCGACTTCCGCACGATCTCGGGCCTGCGCCGTGGGTCTCCGGTGCAGTTGGCCGGGGTGGAGATCGGGACGGTCGACGCGATCAACTTCGTCGAACGGTCCGGAGAAGACTTGGTCTGCGACCCGTTGACCGAAGACATCGGTCGCTTCGACGGCGACCGCTCCGACGACTGCAGCTCCTTCCTCTTTTGCAGCCCGGAGCGCGTTTGTGCCGAGCTTGAGCCCTACGCCGCGAAAGGCCTGCACGCGCCGTGCATGACCACGCAGGACTGCATGGAGGAGGAAATCTGCGTGACCAAGGATTTCCGCAACCGCTACCGCCGGGTGTTTTGGACCGGGCCTGAGGGGGTCTGCGCGCGGTTCGCCAAGGAGCATCGTCGCGTGGAGGTTCGCATGGCGATCTTCGCCGACAAGCTCGAGCTCATCCGCGAGGACTCGCGGGCAACGATCGCCCAAAACGGAGTGCTCGGCGATCAGCTTGTCGCGATCACCCCAGGCGCGCGCGCGGAGCTCACGCCCCAGGCGCTCAACAGCCACGATGAGGACGACGTGTTGATCATCCAGAGCTCGCCGTCCCTGTACGAGGATATCGAGCTGTTCCGCGAGCGCATCGACGGCCTCACGGACAAGGTGGACACGGCGCTCGGCGGCATCTCCAGCTTGTTCTCCGAGCTCAACGATGAGCGCACGCTCGACAACGTCAAGAACATCATCCAGCACACCGAGGAGATCACCCGGCAGATCGCCGAGGGCGAGGGGCTGGTTGGCGCGCTGCTGTCCAACGAGGAGTACAAGGCCGATTTCGGGCAGACGCTTCGAGGCGTTCGCAACACCGCGCAGGGGGTCGATCGCTTCGTCGGCCAGGCGAACCATTCGCTCACGAAGATCGACAAGAACCTGCAGCCGACCGTCGACGACGCCCGCGAGACCATGGCCAGCCTTCGCAAGCTGCTCGACGACCTCAAGGACCCCAGCAACAAGTCGTTGGCGTCCAAGCTGCTCTACGACGAGAAGGGCAAGCTGACCGAAGACCTGGAGCGGATCCTCGCCGACGTCGAAAAAGCGACCGCCTCGGCTTCCAGGATCACCGCCCGGATCGAGAAGGGGGAGGGCACCATCGGCAAGCTCGTCAACGACTCCAAGCCGCACGACGATCTGGTCAAGATCCTCAGCGACCTCGAGCGCAACGAGACCTTCAAGCGACTCACGCGGTACGCGATCGAGAAAGACGAAAACGGCACGTCCTCGGACTAAGCTGGCCCCCGCCAACCCCCCCGCCAACCCCGGGACTAATGCGAAGCTCGGGGGCTACGTGGCTTGGGCGGGGCTCAGGGTCGCCGTCGCGAACCGGCGAACGTGCTCGGCCACGTCGTCCGGGTACTCGGCGGGCAGCGCGTGAGAGGCCTCGGGGATGACCACCCACTGCGCGCCCGGAATCGAGAAGGCCACGTCGCGCATCGTTGCGAGGGGGATGAACGTGTCCTGGCCGCCCGCCATGATCAGGGACGGCACGCGGACCCTCGGCATGACGTCTTCGCTGCTGTGTCGGGCCGCCTGCTGCAGCAACTCGAGAAACAGCTCCGGGCTCATCTTCGACATCTGCGACAGGTAGAAGTCGATGTCCTCGACGTCGATGCGGTCGAGGTTGAGCTGGCTCTGCATTCCAAAGCGCCGCAGCGTCGGGTGGGGGAGCAGTGTCTTCCACAACCGGACGGTAAGGTCCGAGGCGTGACGGGTCGCGGCGCGCAGAAAGGGCAGGGCATGTCCGATGATGTCGGTGCCTTGGAACTGCGCCACGGCGCGACCCGAGGGGCCGGCGATCGAGATCAAGCCGGCGACGCGAGGCCGATGGCGCTTGTACGTCTCAAGGGCGACCTGGAAGCCCATCGAGAACCCAAGCAGCACCGCCTTGTCGGCACCCTCGCTGCGAAGCGTCGCCTCGGCGTCATCCGCAAAGACGTCCAGGCCCAAATGCCAGGGCCGCGGGGGGTTGGGCGAGCGCCCATGCCCCCGGTAGTGCATCAGCAGGATGCGGAACTCGTCGCGCAGGACCGGCAAGATCTTGCGAAACGCCCAGCCCGAGCAGCCAATCCCGTCGAGAATCAGGATGGTGGGCGCGCCACGTTCGCCCCACGCCTGAACGCACAGTGAAGCGCCGTCCGGGCGGTCGAGAAACCGCTCCGATTCAGCCCGAACGCCTGCGCTTGGACGCGCAACGTCGACATCAGGTTGCGACGAGGACATCAGCCCAGGACTACACGAAACGCCCGCGCAACCGACCGAACGGCAGCCACAGGCGCGGAAATAGATGCCGACGACGCAGAAGAACCTCGCCCGCCGGAACCCTTACGCATCGCAGCTGATGCACGACGACGGGAGCTGTCGCAGTGAAGGACTGCGCCGCACCGCTGTAGCCGTCTGGGGAACCCGACTGGGCGAGCGAACCCGGGCGAGCGAGCCCGGGCGAGGTTATTCGTTTTTGCCGCGCTCGTCATCGGGCCCGTCGTCGGGCACTTCATTGACGCTCGGGTATTTCATGATGTCTTTCCGCGCGATTTTCCACGCCTTTTGGACAATCCAGGAGAGCGAGCGGTCTTGCCGCGCGGCCTCCTCTTGGATCTCCTTCAACATCTGTTCAGGGAAGTAGAGGCTTTGCTTACGCTTGTCCGAGCTGGCCATGTTGCGCACTCTTTCCGCCAAAATGCGGCAAAGTCGCACAAAGGTAGGCCCCCGCGGCACACGTTGTCAACGCCTCGACCATCGATTCTGACGAATTTCGCGCCGATTTGAGACCGCGGTGCGGTTTTTTCGGGCCGAGGGCTCAGAACGCGATCTCCCGGGTCCGAATCGCCCGCGTCGGGCGGGCTCCGGGACCGGTCAGCCGGCCCGCTTGGTGGGTCGAGACGGGGTCGCTTTTGGCGTTGTTTGGCGGGCCCAAAGCCACTATTGTCCTGCGTCCTCGAACCTCCGGGTTCATCAGGTTGCGCGCTGCCATGACCGAACTGACGAAGCAACAACTCGGCGCCTTCGCCAAACTGCTCAAAGACAAGCGGGACCACCTCATCGAGGAGGCGAAGCGGACCCTGGACAACGACATGGTCGTCCCATCCGAAGAAAGGATGGACGAGGTGGACCAGGCGTCGAGTGAGTACATGCAGGCGTTTTCCTTCCGTCTGCGCGGTCGGGAACGCTTCTTGATGGGGAAGATCGCCACGGCGCTCACCAAGATCGACGAGGGCGCGTACGGGCTGTGCGAAGAGTGCGAAGATCCCATCTCGCTCAAGCGACTGCAGGCGCGCCCTGAAGCGCAACTTTGCATTCAGTGCAAAGAGGCGCAGGAAAAAGAAGAAGCCGTCTACGCCGACGATTGAGGCAACCGTCGCGTGTTTGCCGGCCCGCGTTCAGGGCTCGTGCGAACTTCGCTCGGCGCTGCGTGATCCGAACTGCCTGTGACCGACTCTCTACCGATGGGCGGTTTCATCGCCCGGATCCGCCATGAATCGAACGACCGCGCTTCTTTCACTCCTGACTTTGACCGGTGTTGGCTGTTTTGACCCCCAGGATCCGCTCCCGGCTCTCGCCGCGGAGACGGAGCCGGGGAGCACCTCAGGCCCGAGCACCGACGCAACGGCCACCGCGGCGGACGACACCGCGGCGGGGACCAGCGGATCCTCCAGCACGGGAGTGTCGACCGAGGACGGCTCGACTTCGGCCGTGGACCCCGAGACGACGGACACGGGGAGCGACGAGGCGACCGGAGAGGCTCAGCTGGGTCCTCGGCTGGAGACGAGCACGCCCATGGACGGGGATCTCGATGCCGGGTTGGACGGCTATTTCCTCCTTCACTTCGACCGACCGATCTCCCAAAACGACGCGCTCGGGCACATCTTCGTGACGCAGGACGGCGGTGATCCCGTCCTCGTGGCGCCACAGCCGTGTCCCCCCGATGCGGACCCACAGTGCGTGGCGGGGATTTTCCCGGCCGCGTTCGTGGATCCCGACAGCGGCGATCTTCCCGGGTCCACCGATCACAGCATCATTGTGGACGCGGGCTTGCCGGACATCGATGGCAACACCAACACCCTCGAGCAGGTCGTGGAGTTTCGAACGTTTCAGTTTACGGCGAACTTTCACGACGACTCGGCGACGCTGTCCGGCGAGTTGGGGGGCCTGGTCTACGACGCTGAGCAGGACGCACTGTTCTTGGCCGGCACCACGGCGGGTGGAGGCGATTGCATCGTACGGCGGGTCGACATCGTCGGTGAGGCCGCCTCGCCCGGCGTGACGGTTGCGACGCCGGTCCCTCAGGGCGGCGGTCCGTACTGCTACGGGATGCAGCTCTACGAGGGCACGCTGTTCGTCGACATGTCCTACTCGGGCGATGTTCGCGCCTACACCAACATCGCGGCCGCCAACCTCAACCCGTTCGAGATCGTCATCGCCGATCCCACGCTGCCCTCGCCCCACGACTCGCTCAACCAGGTGGTTGCGACGGCGCAGGTTGGCGAGCGACGCTTCTTCTCGTTTGGGAGCTTCTTCGGGGGCCCGCAGCCGTACGCCATTTTGGAGCAGACCGGCGGTGCCTGGTCCGTGTTCCAGACCGGGGCGAACCTTTGGCCCCAAAATGCTGAGGTCAGCATTGCGACGGGCTCCGTCGGCGGGACGCAGTACATGTTCGCCCACAGCGGGGACAACCTGTTCAAGTTCCGGGTTTCGGATGCCACGCTGGTCGGCGAGGTCGAGGTCGAGAACAGCTACGACCCCGATGTTGAAGTCGACAGCTTTGGCCGCGTCTACGTGGGCACCAATAACGGATTCTTCGTGTACGACGGGGACGACCTCTCGGAGCTTGAGCGCCGCAACGGTGTTTCAGCGGGCCGGATCGCCATCGACGCCGAGGCATCGAGCACGGTTGTCTACTTCGCGCGGTACCGAGATCCTGCCCTGGTCGGCCGCATGGTGATCGAGTTCTAAAGAGGCGACCCGCACGAGTGACAGGCCACTAGGCCCCGAAGCGGTGCCCTACGGTGGCGCGGAGTTTGTCGATGTTCTCCGGCGTTCCGATGGCGATAAGCGTCTGCCCAGGCTCGATGACCAGACCCGGCGGCGGGACATGAACCACGTCTCCGTCGGCCTTGCGGACCGCCATCACCAGCACGCCGGCGCGGTGCTGGAGGTCGGCCTTCGCCAACGATAGCCCCACGACCTGGCCGCTGGGCCCGACCGTCGCTTCTTCGATACGCAAGCGCGCCTCTTTGTCGCGCAGCATGTCATCGAGAAAGCGGACGACGTGGGGGCGCAGGAGCTCTGATGCCAGCCGCATGCCGCCGATCTTGGCTGGCGTGACGACGGAGTCCGCGCCCGCCCGGCGGAGCTTGGCGGCGGTCGAGGTCCCCACCGCCTTCGTCACGATTCGGAGCTTTGCGTTGGCCTGGCGCGCGGACACGACGACGAAGAGGTTGGTCTTATCGTCCTCCAGCGCGGAGACGATGCCTTTGGCGCGGTCGATGCCCGCTTGGGACAGGGTCTCGTCTTCCGTGGCGTCCCCGCGGAGGATCAAGACCCCGCGGCCATGCAGTTGCTCGAGTTGGGCTGCGTTCGTGTCGATGGCGAGCACGGTTTCTCCCACCGCGAGGAGCTCGTCGATCACGTGCAAGCCGGTCAGGCCGACGCCGCAGACAATGTAGTGGTTGCTGATCTCCTTCATCCGCTTTCGATCCCGCTTAAAGCGGCGCACATTGTTGAAGTCGCTTTCGACGAAGAAACTGGTGATCGCCGAGACCACGTAGAGATTGGCCGAGATCCCGAACGTGAGGAGTAGAAGCGTCCACTCGCGAGCGAACGGGACTGCTTCCAAGTCGAAGACCTCGCCGTACCCCACCGTGGTGATGGTGATGGCGGTCATGTAGATGCAGTCCTCGAGCGTCCAGACCCCAGCGCCCATCGACTGGCCCAGGTACCAGTAGCCCCCGGACCCGACGGCGGTGACCGTGACCAGCAGCGCCAAGGCGAAGAACAGACGCCTACGTGCGGCCTCGTAGCTGCGCACGGGGTCGTGCTGCGTGGACGGGTCCATAGCCGGTGGCGATGATGCCACGCAGACCGTGCTGGGACGCGGGAGGCGGCGGCGCAACGTGCTACCGTCCCTCCCCGATGAAGCCGGTGCTGTTCACCCTGCCAGGTCTTGGATGGGAGATTCAGGCCTACGGTTTCTTCGTGGCGCTCGCCTTGGTGCTCGCTTGGGCTGCGACGCTGCGACGCTCCCGGGCCGAGGGGTTCGACCCCAAGGCGCTGGGACCGGTGTTCGTCGTGTCCGCGGCGGCCGGTCTGGTCGGAGCTCGAGCGGCGTGGGTGGTCCAACATCCGCAGGCCTACGAAGGGGTCGCGTCTTTGGTGACGCTTCGGGCGGGAACCATGGCGCCCTTTGCCGGGGCCGCGGTCGCGTTGATCGTGGGAGGCGCTTGGGTCAGCCGGATCCGAGTGCGTCCATGGGCTTGGTATGATGTACTCGCCCCGGCGCTCGCGCTGGGCTTGGTGTTCGAACGGCTGGGAGCCTTCTTCGCGGGCACGGCGTACGGCCGGTATGCGGCCGACGCGGCGCTGTCGGTCCGCTATCCGGTGGGCTCGCCTGCATTTGCCGAGCATCGGCGAACCCTCGCGAACCTGATGCGCTCAGGCACGCTCGAGTCGCTCGCGGTGCACCCGGTTCAGCTCTACGCGGCCGCCGCGGGCCTGATGGGCCTGGCGTTGTGCGTCTGGGTCCGCGCGCGTCGGCGCTTCGAGGGACAGGTCTTCCTGAGCTTCGGCATGTTCTACGTCGCGGTCCGGGCGTTCGTGGAAGAGCCGCTGCGCGCGGACGCGCCCGCCCGAGTGCTGGGCCCGCTCAACGCCGGCCAGGTTGGGGCCGTGGTGATGCTCGTTGTCCTTGCCGTCGTCTATGCCGTGCTGGCGCGCCGCGGCGTTCCTGCGCCGTCCATCCAAAACAAGTCCAATCGATCTGGAAGGAAGACGCGCAACGCATGAGCATTCCAGTGGTGTGCATTCATGGCGCGCTGCGGTCGCGGGCGGGTATGTGGCCCACGGCGGTGTACCTGCGGCGTCGTGGCCTCCATGCGCGAACGTTCGGCTACGCCACGCGCCGCGGTGGCCTCGAGGATCACGCCCGGGCGCTGGATGCGTTTCTTCGCGACTGGCTGCCCGAGCCTCCGGCCCGGCTGGGTTATGTCACGCATTCTATGGGAGGCCTGGTCGTGAGGGCCTGGCTTGCGCACTGCGCTCCGAGGGCTGCGGTGCGGGTCGCGATGCTCTCTCCGCCCAACCAGGGCTCGGCGCTGGCCCGCGCAAACAACGACAACCCGCTGTTTCACCTGCTGTACGGAGACGCGGCGAAGGTGCTTCGCGAGCCTGGGGCTCCGGGGCTTCCACCGGCGCCCAGCAATGCCAAGGTCTTGGTCCTCGCGGGCGGGCGAGGGGAGGCGCGGGGGTACAATCCCTCGCTCAGTGGTGACAATGACGGCGTGGTTGCGGTCGAAGAGATGTCTCTTCCGGGCATGCCCCTGGAGTTCGTGGGAGGGGTGCACGGGCTGCTGCAGTGGACGCCTTCGATTCTCGATCGCGCCGCCGCGTTCTTGCGAGAAGACGAGGAAAGCACATGAGCATGGTTTGGATCTTTGGACTCCTGGGTGTCTGGTTGGTGCTGGCGACTGCGCTCGATGTGTGGGGGCGCCGCAGCCCGTCGCCGGACGATACGTTCGAAGCGATCGTGGTGCTGGGCTGTCGCGTGTTCCCCAGCGGTGAGCCCAGCACGGCACTTGTGGAGCGGGTGAAGCTGGCGGTGACGTTGTTCGAGAGTCGCCGGGCTCCGTTGCTGATCACCACCGGGGGCACCGGGGACTCCGGGTTTGCCGAAGCCGAGGTCGCCGCCCGGATCGCGATGGAGCTCGGTGTCCCACGCAGCGCGATCCATATGGAGTCGCGCTCGACGAGCACGCAGGAGAACGCCCGGTACTGCGCGATGCAGGTCCCCGCGCGACGCGTCCTGCTGGTGACCGACGCGTATCACTGCGTCCGGGCCCGAAGGGTTTTCGGCCGCTACTTCGAGCGGGTCGCAACCGCAGGTTCTGTCCATCCGGTGCTGCGACTGCGCATCAAGGGGGCGTTGCGCGAGGTTCCGGTCATGTTGGGCTACGCGCTCCTGCGTTGGGTGTGAGCGCGTTGCGACTCCGTCGCCTGGCTGCTCAGTCCCCCTGGCAGCGAGGTCGGCAGCTCTCGTTGTGCCGCTTGGCTCCTGCCGCGGAGCTGCCAAAGTCATCCACAAGCAGGTGTCCACCGCGCGTCGCGTGGACCTGCAGTCGGGCGCCGAGTCGTTGCAAGCCTGGGCCAAACGTTCGGTCTGCGACCACCGCGTTCTCCCGCAACTGGTACAGCCCGACCGGGTCACGGGTGCAGACCAAGGTGGTCTCCGCATCGCGCTCGTCGACGAACGCGTAGTTGTACTCGAACGCGGCGGCGAACGTGGCGCGGTCATCGGGGTAGCGGGAGGAGTGCGTGTGCAGATTGGCCACCAAGGCGCCGCCGGACCGAAGCCGGGCTCGACACCCCGCGTAGAACTGGCGGGTCCGGAGGTGGAACGGGACAGACGTGCCCCGAAACGCATCGAGGATGAGCAGGTCGGTGTCCGCTTCGGACCGCTGCTCGACGAAGAGCCGCCCATCGCCGACGTGGGTTCGATACCGCGGGTCACTGGGGATCTGAAAATATGCGCGCGCGAGTCGAACCACCTCGGGGTCGATGTCGACGGCGTCGATCTCAACCCCCGGGAGTCGCGAGAATAGGAAGTTGCTGAGCTGCCCACCACCGACGCCCACCATCAACACACGCTTGGGTGCGGGTTGTAGGAGTAACGCGGCTCGCATCGATCGGAACACGCTCAGGCTCAGCGCGTCAGGGTCCCGCAGATCGATCCGGGACTCGATCAGCCAGCGCTGTGCTTGCACGAAGTACATCGTGCGCACCGAGCCACTCTGGGTGACGACAATGTCGTTGTACGCAGAGGACACTCGCTCCAGGATCCTCTCCTCCTGCGTCGTGGGGCCAGCGTGTACGGCTGAGGCGAGAACGCTCGACGCAGCGCCGGCAAGCAGCGCCCGGCGGGGCAGGCGGATCATGCGTCGTTGCCCAGGTCGTCGGATGCGGTCTGTTGGGCCCACTCGGCGGCCAGCTTCTTTTGGTACTTGCCCTGAATGATGTCGACGGTCCTGTGATCCGAGAGGAAGAGCATCGCCAAGCCGGACCCGACGGTGGCCAGCGCGAGCACCGGGAACACGTCCGTGGTCGCCAGCGCCGAGAGGATCGAGGTCAACGAGAAGATCAGGTTCATCAGGACGAACATCGCGACGACCTGACCGACCGTCTTCTTGGTGCCGTCATCGGTGACATCGGTGTTGATGCCCTCCATGGCCATCATGTGTCCGCGGTCCATGGGAGGCCCCACACTCAGCACACTATGCCCGGCCCCACACGGGTTCGCGAGGGGCGCCAACAAAACACCCTGCGCAGCTTCTAAAGGCTGCGAAGGGCTCGACGGACCGCACGCAGCGTTTGACGTTTGGTCCGCCGCAGGCCGTGGCGTTGTTTGCGTTTGTGCTTGTTCGCGGCCAGGGCTCGGCTCGCACACATCCGGATCTGCTGCTTCATGTTCTGGGCGTCACGCGTGATCGCGTGCCGGGGGTGCCGGATTCCAAAGGTGAGCATTCCGGGGACCGAGCCGCGGGCGTACTCCAACATGTACGTGGGGGTCTCCGTGGCGTAGACGCGGTGCCCCCCGTGCGGCAGATAGGCCCACGCTCCGGCCGTAAAGTCGTGCGCCTCGAAGTCGTGCTCTTCAAAGTCGTGCATGAGTCCGGTGAACACGAAGTCGTGCACTTCGGCTGGATAGCGGCCCGAGTAGCCGTTGACGTTGACCGGTGCGCCGACGATGAGCAGATACTCGTCCAGCGCGCAGTACATCGCCCGAATGTGCGTGGTGGCACCGCCGGCGAAGTTGTAGATGTAGTGCTCTGGCCACTCGGAGCGGTCCAGGACATACGCGTCCGCCACGTTGTTCTCGAGGTTGCCGATCAGCGTCCGCGCGTCGGTCGTCGGGGTGTCCTGGGCGGTGCGCTGGACAATCCGCTGCAGCTCGTCGGGGTGAAACTTGTACTCGTGGGCGTCGGCCAGGCACCCCGCAACCTTCTTCGAGGGCTTTTGTGCGCAGTAGAGATATTGGGGCGTCTCCAACTGGCGGTCCCCGATCGCCACGAGGCAGGCGCGGCGGTGTTTGGGGGTCTCAAGGGCCGCGCAGGTCTGCAAGCCCAGCGGGGAGAAGCGGCGGTCCGCGGCGCGGGAGAGGCACTCGATCAGCGCCGACTCGTCCGACTCCGCCCCGCAGACATCCAGAGCCTCCGGGACAAAGCGCCATCCGCCCACGAGGGTCTCGCACCACGGCGCTGCGGGCCAACGCTGGCACGTGGTCGCGGGGTCGAGCTGCTCGGGTGCGAGCATCTGCGTCTGCTCAAACAGCTTCGTGGCGAACACCTTCGGGTTCCCTGGAGCCCGCTTGACGTTTCGACGGCTGTGACTGCAACCGGGCAGGAGGAGGACGCAGGGCAGCAGCAGTGCGAGGAAGGCTCTCACGCGGCGCAGACTACACCTTCAGTTCCCGGGGAGGGCACGCGCCAAGGCTGCCGCGAAGTCGGCCGCATTTTCGAAGCGTTTTTGCGGGTCCTTGGTGAGCGCGCACATGCACACCTGCTCGAGGCCGGGATCGACCCCGGTGGGCATGCGCGAGGCCAGGCGCGGGGTCGGCGTGTGGACGTGCTGGCGCAGCACACTGGCGGCGTCGGGCCCGTCGAACGGGGGGCCTCCGGTGAGCGCAAAATACAGCGTTGCCCCCAGCGCGTAGACGTCGGCGGCTGGGGTTGCGGGGTCGCCGGTCGCCACCTCGGGAGCCATGTACGCGGGCGTGCCTGCGACGAACCCGGTCGAGGTTAGGCCCGCGTCGTCCTCGGACATTCGCACGATGCCGAAGTCGAGCACCTTGATCACGTCGGGCTCACCGCCAAGGGCGGTGACGAACAGGTTCTCGGGTTTGATGTCGCGGTGCACGATTCCGCGTGCGTGGGCTTCGGCCAGCGCCCGGGCGGCCTGGTGCAGGAGTGCGACCGCGCGCGGAGGGGGCAGGGGACCCACCCGGTGTACGAGCCCCTGCAGCGTCTCGCCCTCGAGCAGCTCCATCGCGTAGTACCAAAGCCCGTCCTCGCTCACTCCGTGGCTGAAGATGCGGATCGTGTTGGGGTGGCGCAGCGCCGCCGTCGCCCGAATCTCTCGCTCGAACCGAGCGACAGCCTCTTCATCGTCGACCTCACTGGGTCGCAGGACCTTGAGGGCCACGTCGCGTCGGAGCTCTTCGTCACGCGCCACCCAGACCTCGCCCATGCCGCCCTTTCCGATGCGGTGCCGAAGCTTGAAGCGACCGAGGCTGCGCGAGGCGAACACCTGGCGTCGCAGCGCCCAGGCGTGGTGGCTGCCGAGCACGACCAACGTCCAGGCGCCGATCAGCAGCGCGGCGTAGAACACGTAGGTGCCGCGTGCCCCGGGATCGAGCCATTGCGCACCGATCGAGGGGACCAGCAGGCTCGCCACCGCCAGCACCAGCGGGTCGACCAGGGCAGGGATGGCGAGCCGCCACATCCCCTCCTGCCACCGATGAGGCAGCACAGCGGCGCGTCCCAACATCACCAGCACGACAAAGGCGTGATACGGGCTCGCGACCCCGCCCGCGAACAGGCCCATCAGACTCAGGCAGCCGGCGGTGGCGACCATCATCGAGGTATCCAGCGCGGTCAGCAGCGCAGGGGAGGGCTCCGCGGTTCGGCGTAGGACGAAGCCGGTCGCGACCAGGACGACCAAACCAGCCAGTCGCAGCAGGAAAAAGGGCAGCACGTCGGTCGGGAACACCCACAGCGCGACCACGAGGTCGAGCGAAAAGAACGCGATCCAGCCGATCGCCGCGGCCGGAACCAGCGTGCGCATGCGTGCAACCGTGGCGCGGTGGTCGATGCGGGCGAGGTACTGCTCGCGGTCGTCGAGCAACGGGGCCGACTCGTGCACGGCCGCGAGCGCGCCTCCGGGGACGCCGAGTTCGGTGGGGTCCGAGGCCGCGGTACTCGCCTGTGGCACCTGCTCCGACGGGAAATCGGACGGGCCGAAGACCTGGGTCGGAGCGACGACAGGGGCACCCACCACCGGCAGATAGGCCTCGGTGGGGCGTCCTGTCGTTTGCTCTGATTCTCCAGTCAACGCGGCGTGGGTACGACTCAGCGGCCGCCGTAGATCATCGCACGCTCAGCTCGAAACGAACATTCGCGTCGGCGTCGCCCGGAAGCGCGCCGCCCGATGCGAGCAGTGCCGCGAGATCGCTGGACTTCTGGGGCGCACCGTTGAGTTCGGGCAGGTGGCGGAGCATCACTTGAAGCTCGCCCTCAAGCTCGCCCTCGCCGGCCGCTGCGGTGGTGATCGTGTTCTGCAGGCCCACGGGAAGGTCCTCCCCGACGCCGTTTTGTCCGTACGTCGACTCCGCGTCTGCGTACGCGTGCGTGAGCAGGGTGCCTCCGGTGGCGCCGGGTCCGGTAACCGACGCTCCATAGAAGAACACCTGATGCTCCTCGGCTTCCTCGGCGACCTCGAGCCCGATATCCTCGGCCGGGGTTTCGAGCTCGTTGAGAAACTCGACGCTGAGCGCGTACTCGGTGGATGCGGCCAGGGTGATCGTGTCGGCCATGCCCGACTCTCCGCCTTCGCCGTCGAGGTCGCGGAATGCCGCAACGATGGGCTCAGCGCCCTGAGCGGTGAACGTGAGGACCACGCTGGTGATGATCTCGGTGTCCTCGGTGTTCGAGCCATCCGTGTCGCCGCCGGTGGCTCCGCCGTCATCGCAGGCGGTCAACAGGAGCACCGTCGCCGCAAACAAGGTTCCGACCGTTCGTCGCATGCTGTGTTGATAATGCAATCGAATGGCAAAAGCAATCGGATGTCAGGTGGAGTGTGGCAACGCGACGCACAACCACGAAAAACGGCGCTCCAGGAGAGCGCCGTTTGAAAGTGCCGAGGGGCGGAATTGAACCGCCGACCTAGGGGTTATGAATCCCTCGCTCTAACCATCTGAGCTACCTCGACGAATGGTTCCGCGAACTTGCGGACCGGAGTTATGCGATGCCTGTTGCGGGACGTCAAGCCCGAGTTGCCCCGGTCCGGGCGGGGGCGGAAATCCCGCACAGTGCGACAACTCCTGGAGCCGACGACGGCAGCGTGTTACGCCGTCATCAAACGTCAGAGACCCTCTGCGCTGCTTTCCCGCGGCGCGCTCTGACCGTTGAACGTCCGACTGCGGCCCTCCAAAGCGGGTGCCGTGGTCTCTCAAGCAAGGTCTGTTTCGATGTCTCGTGAAGTCGTGATCGTCAGCGCCGCCCGAACGCCTATCGGGAGCTTCGGCGGAGTCTTTGGCTCTGTTCCCGCGCCCAAGCTGGGTGCCGCCGCCATCCAGGAGGCCCTGTCCCGGGCATCGGTGCAAGGTGCCGATGTCGACCAGGTGTACATGGGCTGTGTGCTGCCCGCGGGCGTGGGGCAAGCGCCCGCCCGCCAGGCCTCCCTGGGTGCCGGCGTGCCCGACTCGGTCGGCTGCGTCACCCTCAACAAGGTCTGCGGGAGCGGACTGATGGCGGTCATCCAGGCTGCGCAGTCGATCAAGGCCGGCGACGCCGAGATCGCGGTCGCCGGCGGCATGGAGTCCATGTCCAACGCCCCGTACTACCTGCCCAAGGCCCGCAACGGCTACCGCATGGGCAACGGCGAGATCGTCGACGGCATGGTCCACGACGGTCTCTGGGACCCGTATGGCGACCACCACATGGGGATCGCGGGCGAGCTTTGTGCCTCCGAGCGCAAGATCGATCGGGAGCGTCAGGATGCTTGGGCGATCACCAGCTACAAGCGGGCCCAAGCGTCGATCGCACAGGGGCACTTCAAGGCCGAGATCGTCCCGGTCCAGGTCCCGCAGCGCAAGGGCGACCCGGTCGTGGTCGACACCGACGAAGAGCCCGGTCGCGCGATGCTCGACAAGATTCCCACGCTTCGCCCGGCGTTCAAGAAGGACGGTACGATCACCGCCGCCAACGCTCCGTCGGTCAACGACGGCGGCGCGGCGCTGGTGGTGATGAGCAAGGACGAAGCCGACAAGCGTGGTCTCAAGCCGCTCGCCAGGATCGTCGCCTACGACAACGCCGCGCAGGCGCCCGAGTGGTTCACCACCGCGCCGGCCAAGGCGGTCGCCAAGGTTCTGGCGAAGACCGGGCTCAAGGCCGACGACGTCGAGCTGTGGGAGATCAACGAAGCCTTCGCGGTGGTCTCCTTGGCCAACCAAGACGAGATTGGCATCCCCGACGACCGCATCAACGTGCGGGGCGGGGCCGTGGCGCTGGGACACCCCATCGGCTGCTCGGGGGCTCGCATCCTCACCACGCTGCTGTACGCGCTCAAGAGCACGGGCAAGACACGCGGCATGGCTGCGATCTGCCTCGGCGGCGGTGAAGGCCTCGCGATGATGGTGGAGATGCTCTGATGACCGAAGCAAACATCAAACGGGTCGGCGTTCTGGGTGCGGGCCAGATGGGCGGCGGCATCGCCCAAGTGATCGCGCACAGCGGACGCCAGGTTCTGCTCGCCGACATGGACAAGGCCCACGCCGAGATCGGCAAGGCCAAGATCGCCAAGAGCCTGGCTCGCAGCGTCGAGAAGGGGCGGATGACCGCCGAGCAACGCGACGCGACGCTGGCGCTGATCGAGCCCGTCGATTCGATCGCCGACTTCGCCAGCGTGCAGATGGCGATCGAAGCTGCGACCGAGAACATCGAGCTCAAGAAGAAGCTGATGAAGGGCCTGGACGAGGCCTGCGGACCCGATGCGATCATCGCATCCAACACCAGCTCGATCAGCATCACGCTGCTCGGCGCTCAGACCTCCCGGCCGGAGAAGGTCGTGGGCATGCACTTCATGAACCCGGTGCCGGTCATGAAGCTCGTCGAGCTGATTCGCGGTCTTCCGACCTCGGATGCGACGTACGAGGCGACCAAGACCTTGGCCGAAGCGCTCGGCAAGACGGTGGTTACCTCGCTGGACAGCCCCGGGTTCATCGTCAACCGGATCCTCATCCCGCTGATCAACGAGGCCTGCTTCGCGCTGCAGGAAAACCTGGGCACGGCGCAGGACATCGACACCGGCATCAAGCTGGGGCTCAATCACCCGATGGGCCCGCTTGAGCTGGCCGACCTGATCGGGCTCGACACCTGCTTGGCGATCGCCGACGTGCTCCACAAGGAGCTTGGGGATGACAAGTACCGCGCGGCCAACGTGCTGCGCATGCACGTCGCCGCAGGTTGGCACGGTCGCAAGACCGGTCGAGGCTTCTACGATTACAGCAAGAAGTAGCAACAAGTGAACCCAGCCATGAGCACCTACGAAACCCTTCTCGTCGAAGACCGCGGCCCGGTTCGCATCATCACGATCAATCGTCCCGAGGCCCTCAACGCCCTCAACGCGCAGGTTGTCGCCGAACTCACCGAAGTGGTGGAGGAGACCGCCATCTCGGATTCGATTCGCGGCCTGGTGCTCACCGGCAGCGGCGAAAAAGCCTTCGTCGCGGGCGCGGACATCAAGGCCATGTCCGACATGAATCCCGGCGATGCGCTCGGGTTCGCGGGGCAAGGTCATGCGCTGGGCGAAGAACTGGGCGCGCTCGGCATCCCGGTCATCGCGGCCGTCAACGGCTTTGCGCTCGGTGGTGGGTGCGAGCTGGCGCTGGCCTGCGACTTCATCTACGCCTCCACGACCGCCCGCTTCGGGCAGCCCGAGGTCAAGCTTGGGGTCATTCCCGGCTTTGGGGGCACCCAGCGGATGCTTCGCCGGGTGGGCATGGCCCGCGCGCTGGAGCTGTGCATGACCGGCGAGATGATCGACGCTGCCGAGGCGCTGCGCATCGGGTTGGTCAACAAGGTCGTTGAGGCGGAGCTGCTGCTCGAGGCTGCGGTCAAGACCGCCACCACGATCGCAAGCATGGGCCCCCTGGCGATCGCGAAGGTGAAAGAGGTGATTCACGAGGGCGCCAGCAAGTCGCTCGATGACGCCAATTTGCGGGAGCAAACCGCGTTTGCGGGCCTTTTCGCGACTGCCGATCAAAAAGAAGGCATGGCCGCGTTCATGGCGAAGCGTCCGGCCGACTTCAAGGGCCAGTAGACCGAACCCGAGACGGACAAAACGATGGACCTCTCCCTGACCGAAGAACAAGAAGCGCTCGTGACCACGTGTCGCGAGTTTGCGCAGCGCGAGATCAAGCCGATCGCGCATGAGATCGACAAGAACGCCCGCTTCCCGGCGGAGCTCGTCGCGCAGATGGGTGAGCTGGGCTTGATGGGCATCGAGGTCCCGATCGAGTACGGCGGCAGCGAGCTCGACACGGTCGCGTACGTGCTGGCGATGGAGACCATCTCTGCCGCCTGCGCCTCGACCGGGGTGATCATGTCGGTGAACAACTCGCTGGTGTGTGAGCCGCTGCTCAAATGGGCGAGCGAAGAGCAGAAAACGCAGTGGCTGACGCCCCTGGCTTCGGGGCAGAAGCTTGGCTGCTTCATGCTCAGTGAGCCCGAAGCCGGATCCGATGCCGCCGCGCAGCAGACGGTGGCGGTGCGAGATGGCGATCACTACGTCATCGATGGCGTGAAGAACTGGATCACCAACGGGCCCCAGGCCGACACCGGGATCCTGATCTGCATGCACGACAAGTCGCTGGGCCACCGCGGCATCTCGGCGTTCGTGGTCGACATGAACGCCGAGGGCATCACGCGCGGCCCCAAGGATGACAAGCTGGGGATCCGTGCCAGCCACTCCTGCCAGATCTTCTTCGAGGGCCACCGGGTCCACGAGAACCAACGGCTGGGCAAAGAAGGCGACGGCTTCAAGGTCGCGATGGGCACCCTCGACGCCGGTCGCATCGGAATCGCGGCGCAGGCCCTCGGGATTGCGCAGGGGGCGTTCGAAGCCTCGGCCTCGTACGCGTGCGACCGCCGGACCTTCGGCAAACGCATCATCGAGCACCAGGCGGTCGCGTTCATGTTGGCCGACATGGAGACGCAGATCGAGGCCTCCCGGCTGCTGACGCTGCGTGCCGCGATGGCGAAGATGCAGGGGCGCCGCCACAGCAAGGAGTCGGCGATGGCCAAGCTTCATGCCTCGGAAACCGCCAACAAGGTCGCCAAGGACGCGATTCAGGTCCACGGCGGCAACGGCTACGTCACCGAGTACCCGGTCGAGCGTGCCTACCGGGACGCGAAAATCACTGAGATCTACGAAGGTACGAGCGAGATTCAGCGCCTGGTCATCGCTGCCAGCCTGATGAAAGGCTGATCAAAGCCGCCGTGGGCTGAGGCCAGACGCGTTCGACCGTTACACTCTCCGAAGGAACCCCGCATGAACTACGTCAACACGACCAAGCTCGCAGCGCTTCTCGTCCTGGGCCTGGGCCTTGGGCTCTCGGGCTGCAAGAAGAAACAGGCCAGCGACAACCCCGACGTGGCCGCCGGCCATCGCGGTGTGGACAACAACGACTACGAGGGTGACATCGTCACCGCCGAGCGCACCAAGAGCTACGACGACCAGGGCCAGGGCATCAGCCCCGAGATCCTGCAGAACATCGACGACACCATCCTCACCGTGTACCTCACGGACATCGAGCGCTGCCTCGAAGACGAGATGAGTGAGGCCGAGACTCGGTTCATGCGCTCGGCATTCCTCGTCGAGTTCACGATCAACACCAAGGGCAAGACCTCGCAGGGCAAGGTGCTGAACATCGAGACCCGCAAGCAGACCGCCAAAGGTGCGGACGCGGGGGAGATCGACAGCGCGTCCATGAAGTCGTGCATCGAAACCTCGGTGACGCAGTGGGAGTTCGATCCCCCGCCGGAGATCGACTTCGTGCACACCTATCGCGGACGCGTGGGCGAGGCGTTCTAGAGCCTCCTGGGTCCAAAGGGTCTTCGCAAAGGCCCCTCGCCGCGGCGGCAAAGCCGGCTTCGCTTCATCCCCCAACGAGACCCGCGGTGCGGCGCGTGCCGCTGGCGGGCTGTGGAGGGCGCTTCCTGGCGGGCCTTCAGGGGTTGTTGGATTGCTTGTGTGGGTCGGGCGGGCAGGTTGGAGAGTGAATGATGGACGTGACGTTGAGTGATCGACAGCTTGAGGTGCAGAACCTCGCGCGGGAGTATGCGGAGTCGGTCTTGGCTCCGGCGGCGAAGCGGTGGGACATCGAGGGTGGGTTCCCGCGGGAGAGTCTGGCGCAGGCCGCGAAGCGCGGGCTGACGGGCATCGGGGTCGGCAAGGACCTCGGGGGCTTGGGCGCGGGCACGATCGCGTACAGCCTGGCGGTCACGCAGATGGCCAAGGCGTGTGCGGCGACGACGGTCGCGCTGTGCGTCAACAACATGGTCGCCGAGGTGGTCGAGGCCTTCGGCACGCCCGAGCAGCGCGAACGCCACGTGCCGAAGCTGTGCAACTTTGGGCACGTGGTCGGGGCCTTCGCGCTCAGCGAATCGGGCGCAGGGTCGGATCCGGGCGGGATGCGGACCAAGGCGATCAAGACCGACAAGGGCTGGGTCCTCAACGGTTCGAAGCTGTGGATCACCTCCGGGACGGACGCGGGCTTGTTCATCGTCTGGGCGAAGACCTCCGACGCTCCCGGGGCGCGAGGCATCTCAACCTTCTTGGTGCCCGGGGATACGCCCGGCGTGCAGCCAGGGAAGCCAGAGCACAAGATGGGGCTGCACGGCAGTACGACCACGGCGCTGGACTTCACCGACGTGGAGGTTGGAGACGACGCGCTGCTCGGCGAGGTGGACCGTGGATTCGGGGCCGCCATGATGGCGCTCGACGGCGGACGGGTCGGCATCGCATCCCAGGCTCTGGGCGTGGGCCTGGCGGCGCTCGATCTCGCCGTGGCGCACGTTCGGGAACGCAGCGAGCTTGCGCACTCTCAGGCGGTGCAGTTTCGCTTGGCGGACATCAGTACGGATCTTGAGGCGGGTCGCTTGCTCGCGCTGCAGGCTGCGTGGCGCAAAGAGAACAAAATGCCGTTCACGCGGGAGGCCTCGATGGCCAAAGTGTTCTGCTCGGAGAAAGCGGTGCTCGCATGCAACCGAGCACTCGAGGTCTTCGGGGAGCTGGGCAACGACGTCGACGCCCGGGTGGAGCAGTTGGTCCGCGATGTGCGGGTGACGATGATCTACGAGGGCACCTCGGAGGTGCAGCGCATCGTGATCAGCCGAGACATCGCCCGGCGCTTTGGCGACCGCGTGTGAACGAGACCCGCATCGAAGAAAGGCCGACCGATGAACTTTGAACTCGATGAAGACACTATTCTCCTGCGCGACAGCGTTCGCGAGCTCGGCAAGCAGAGGGCGGAGGCGGTCTTGGGTTGGGAGTCCGCGCGTGCGCTGCCGCAGGAGTGGATCCACGAGCTCTCGGAGATGGGGCTGCTCGCGATGCGAGTGCCCGAGGATGAAGGCGGGGCTGGCTTGTCGACGCTCGCCGCGATGGCGGTGCTGCAGGAACTCGGCGCGGTGTGTGCCTCCACCGCGGTGAGCGTTGCGGTGCACAACCTGCTGGGGCAGGGGCTCGGCGCAGACACAGGGGCCGGCCTGGTCGGCCTGGTGCGCGGGGTCGAAGCTGTCGCAACCTCTGACGGCTTCGTGGTCCGCGGCAGCGATCCCGCATCGATCGGGGCCACCGGTGCGGATCGGTGGGTCGTCGTCGCGGCGGTGCAGGGCAGCAGCACGCCGATGCTGGTCTCGCGAACCGACGCGGTCACGGGCACCCGCAGCACAACGTTGGGCCTGCGCGCGGCGGACATCGGCCGCGTCTCGCTGGACGGCGCGCAGGCTGAGGCACTCCCGGGCGATCTCAGCACGGCCCAGACCGAGCTTCGGCTCGCGCTGGGGTTCATCGCGGCCGGCATCGGCCGGGCGGCGCTTGCAGAGGGCACCGACTACGCGATGCAGCGGCAGCAGTTCGGGAAGCCGATCGCCAAGTTTCAGGCGATTCAGTGGAAGCTCGCGGACCTCGCCACGGGCCTGGACGCGGCCGAGCTGATGCTTGGGTTGGCGGCGGCGCGTACCGATGAGGGGCGCCCCGCCGCAGCAGCACGCGCCACGCTCGCGGCAGTCCAAGCCGTCACCGTGGGGTGCTCGGACATGCTGCAGATCCATGGCGGCTACGGGTACACGCAGGAGTACGCGGTCGAGCGGCTGTACCGCGACGCCAAGGCGGTGGCGCTCTACGCCGGGGTGCGCAGCGAAGCACGAGCCACCGCGGCACAGGACATCCTCGCGCGCTTTTCCGCCGGGTGAGCTTCGGCAGTCCGCAGGGCGTGGCTCAAGCGCTCCGTCCCCGGCCGGCTAGAAGCGGAGGGAGGCGGAGCGCGGATCGAAAGCGACCCGGCTCTCGCGGTCTCGCTTGCGCCGCACCAAGAGCGTGGCGCCCAGCGCGACCGATGTGATCGCCGCCGCCGTGGCCACGCCGATGAGGACATCGGCGCTCAGCGCGAGGTTGTCTCGCCGGCTGCCGAGATCGTTGAGTTCGTCCCGGGTCGTCTCTCGCAGTCGGGCGTCATCGAGGTCGTTGTTGGCGCCGATCGCAAGGCCTCCTGTGATCCCCGCGCCGATCCCGGCCCCGACGGCAACGCCAAACGCGACCCAGGTGCCGATCACCAGCGGCCGGTCGTTTCGATCGGTGCCTGCGTCGGCGGGCACCTCGTCTCCGGGCGGGGGCGTGACCTGCGGGGACGGCAAAGGGGCGGCTTCGGGCGCCTTGGCGTCGAGCGCGATGCGCAGGCTGGTGCGCTCACCTCCAGCCACCCGCGCTGTGGTCTGCGAAACGTTGAACCCATCTTTGGCGAGGGTGATGACCGTCTCGCCGAGGTCGACGGTGACCTCCATCGGCGTGACACCGAGGACGTCGTCGCCTATCGAGACGACCGCGCCCGGCGGGGTCGACTCCACGATGAGGGTGCCGACGCGAAGCTCAAGGGTCCGCAGACGGGCATTCACCTGGGAGAGACGCTCGGCGTCGAGTTCTCGCTCCAGCTCCGCAAGGTAGCGCCGATACGCCAACGCAGAGGCGGCGTAGCGGTGGAGCTCGTAGTGACTGACCGCGATGTTGTACAGCAGGTGTGCGTTGTTCGTGAGCTGGTAGGCGGAGTCGAACTCGAACAGGGCCGACTCGAAGTCTCCATCCTCGAACAGGGCGACCCCGCGTGCGAAGTGCGAACGCGCCCGCCCACTGTCGGACTCCGAGGAGACGGGGGCGACCACATGCCCGGACACCGGCGTACCTACGACGAGCAGCGGAAGGATCAGGACGCAGGGAAGGGAGCGGCGCAGGGGTGGGAGGACCATGGTTCGTAGCGGCACGGCAAGGGTGCGACCCAACCGCACGAAGGCGGCCAAATCACTGTTCCGTTGGCAGTAGAGGGTAGGTACAGTCGCAGGGCTCCGGGCGGACGGAGCACGAACAACGATGGGGGAAGCACAGGCAGTCTCAACGTCAGCCGCAGGGCCGGCTCGGCTCGGCAAGTACGACATCGTTGCGCGCCTAGGTCAAGGGGGCATGTCGAAGGTCTACCTCGCCGTGGCGCACGGAGCCGTCGACGAGGTTCGCAAGCTGGTCGTGCTCAAGGTGTTGCACGAGCACCTCGCCGGGGATGCGGAGTATGTGGAGATGTTCCTGCGCGAGGCTCGAGTCGCGGTCGACCTCTCGCATCCCAACGTCGTGCACACGTACACGGTCGGGGAGGAGGACCAGCGGTACTGCATTGTGATGGAGTACATCAACGGCATCCCGCTCTCTTCGGTGCTGTCGCTGGCCCGGAACGAGGCGTGGTCGCTTCAGCGGCGCCTGCCCCTGATGGGCGCGCTGTGTTTGATGCTCAGCGGGCTCAACTACGTGCACGACTTCCGCGACCTCGAGGGCAACCTGCTGCGTCTGGTACATCGCGACCTCAAGCCCGGCAACGTCCTGCTGGGCTTCGACGGTCAGGTCAAGCTGCTCGACTTCGGGGTGGTCAAAATGACCGCGCCAGAGCACGACCAAACCGAGCGACTGTCTCTCAAGGGCACGGTGCAATACCTCGCCCCTGAGGCGCTGCAGGGAGGACGCCAAATCGATCGTCGGTACGACGTCTTCGCGGCGGGTCTCATCCTTTGGGAGATCGTGACCGGGCGGCGTCTTTGGGGGAACCGTGCGCCGCTTGAGATCATGCGAGGCCTCGCCGACGACGAGATGGCAACGATCATCGACGAAGCGCCCGATCTCCCCGAAGAACTCCGACCGGTGCTGCTCAAGTCCCTCGCGGCCGATCGGGACGTGCGCTACGCGAATGCGCTGGAGCTCAAGTCGGCGATTCAGTCGTTCCTCCTGACGCAGTCTCACCGCATCGACCCCGAGCACGTGGTCGGGATCGTGGGCGCGGGATTTGGGGACATTCGCGAGCAGCGCCAAGATGTGGTCAGTCGACGCCTTCGCGAGATTCGCAAGGGCGTCGCAACCGGCGACCCCGAGGTCTTGCTCGCGTCGGGCCCTGACTCTGTTGCAAGCGGGATGGCCGCAGAATCAGCGACGGATGTCACCGCTTCGAAATCTTCCCCGACGCAGCTGTCTTCCATGGAACGCCCCGCGAACTTTGACGTGCCCACTGCGGCGATGGGGCCAGAGCCTCGACGTGCCGCCGGATGGGGAGCCCTGCTCGCGCTGCCGGTGTTGGCGGGCCTGGGGTACTTCGCGATGGACCTCGGCACGCAGGACCCCGCGCCGGTCACGGCCGGAGCGGACACGTCTTCAGCGATGCCGCCCGGGCAGGGAGCGTCAAAGACCGCCACGAAGGCTGCCGACCCGGTGGCGGCGGTTCCAGGGGATCCGGGGCTCGACGCGCCCGAATCGGTCTCCGTGAGCATCGTCGTGCAACCAGCCTCGGCGACGGTCGAAGTGGATGGCGAGATTCGCAGCGGTGATTCCCTGGTGCTCCGGGGCACGGATCCGCTGCAGTCTCACCGCGTCGTGGCGCGAGCGGACGGGTACGCGACCGAGACCCTCGACGTCGAGTTGACGCGAACGCGGACGGTAGACATCGAGCTTGCGCCGCTGACCGGCTCCGCCCCGTCCGACGCTGCAGCGGCATCCGGGCGCGGCTGGCGACGAAGAAACAAGGCCGCGGCCGAGCCCCGCGTATCACCGGACACCGAGCCCGGCGAAGTCCCTGCGCCCCCAGCAGCGCCTCGCCCAGGCGACGAACTCACGGTCAAAAAGAAAAAACGGGGCGCGAAAGCGTCCGGAATCGATTCGGACATCCCGTGGAAATGAACCTCACGACACCTCGCTCGTGGCTGCTTGCGATCGTCTGTATGGGGGGCTGCGCCGAGTCGGCGGATCCTCCCGGACAGCTCACCGAGGCCGGCACGCAGGACGCCACCACCGACGCCACCACCGGAAGCGCGTCCGGAAGCACGTCCGGTCTGCCGACGAGCGCATCGACCGGAGCGCTGACCGAGGCAGACACGAGCACCGGCGAGACGACGAACGCCAACCCCGACACGGGCGGTGAGGGAGCGTCGTGCCCCACCCACATGCAGACCGAGCGGATCGCCAGCCTGGTCAGCTTGTCCTTTGGATGGACCGGGCAAGGCCACAACGCCGACCCGGTCGACGGCATGGTGGTCAGCTACGAGCTGACCGAGTGTGACGATGACTGCAGGCGGTGCCGGTTTCAGGGTCCGGTTGCCAATGCGCCGGGGACCCCCAACGATCCACGCAGATGCCTCAACGATTGGCCCAAGGCGTGCGAGTCGGACGCGGACTGCGGTGACGGCGACACCGAAGGTGCTTGCCAGATCATGTGGCAGCCTCCGGTGCAGCGAACGACGACCTGGACCGCCGCGTACGCGCCCGCGCTCACCCCGGCCCAGCAAGAGCAGTTCGCAACCAAGTCCACCTTCGGTGCCCAGGGCGTGGTCAACCTGCAGACCGGCGACCTGGACTTCGAGGTGCTCAACACCCGGGTCACGCTGGGGCCGGGCTTTGCGGAGACTTGCGTCGACGACACGACGCCTGACGATGGCGTGCCCGATGGGAGGTGTGCCGACAGCGGCGAGCCGTGTGATGTCGCCACCATCAGCTCCAACGGGGCGCTGAGCTTCGACTGCAGCTGGACGCCGAACCCGATCGACTTCGCGCTGCCCGCCAGTGGGCTCACCTCGGGCGGGGTGTTGTGGCAGATGGACGACGCTCGTCCCAACTGCACGTTCCCCGGCGCCGAGGGCCTCAACTGCTGGTGCGGAGTGTGCTCGAACGATGCCGCGCAGCCGTGCCAGTTTGACAAAGACTGTCCCGGAGGGACCTGTGGCAACCCCGGGGAAGAGGGCGACCCCATCATCACCCTGCCCAGCGCGTGTGCGCCGGGGCAGGCGTGCGACTGGAACGAAGACACGGTCTCGGGGACCTGCACGAACTCTGGCGGAGGGGTCAGTGCCTGTTTCCCGAGCGACGGTTCGTGGTCGGTCTCGGGGGGCACATCGGTACAAGAAGACTTCTTCACCTCGACCGTCGCATTGCTCAGTTGTCTGCCCCAAGTCGACCCCGACCGGACGATCATCCTCGACCCGGTCAACGACATCAGCCTGGACGAAGCGTTCGGCTTCCCTGGCCCGATCATCCAGATCGTGCCGCTCAAGATCACGCCCGAGTTTCGATGACGCTTTCTCGACGACGACTTCTTTTTGCGCTCGCCTCGGGCGGGGTGTCTGCCACCGGTTGCTCCCTCGTCCTCGACGCGGACCCGGTGCAGTGCACCGCAGACGCGGACTGCGACGCCCTCGGACAGGGGTATGCGTGCGATGTCGATGTGTGCGTGGAGATGGCGGTGGAGAGCACGTCGCTCTCGGGGAGCACCGGCCTGGAGCCGACGAGCACCGGAGCCACGACCGGCGAAACCACCGACGTTTCCTCGAGCAGCTCGAGCAGCTCGAGCACCGAGCCGCAGGACGAGAGCACCTCGACGGGCGCGCAGAGCCCGTGCCCCCAGGTCACGCAGTACGCGTGGTCGCCGAGCATCGCGGTGGTCCGCAACGCTTGCGAGCTGCCGAATCAAGTCGGCTCGGTGATGACCAACGGCGAGAACGAGGTCGAGGTGGCCGCGCCGATCGAGACGCTTCCCTTCGATATTTGTCTGTACGGCGTCCTGGCCGAGCAGCTGTGGATCGGGGACAACGGCTATGTGACGATCGGTGGACCCGCACCCGAGGCGCTGCAGCGCGACGTCGGCATTCCGCACTCCCTGGGCGAGACGGGCGTGCCTGCGCCGGGCATCGCGGTGTTTTGGGATTCGCTGCGGCCCTCTCCCTCGGGGGTGTGCGCCGCAATCGAAGGCAGCGAGCCCAACCGCACCCTGTGGCTGACCTGGTCCGGATCCTGTTTCGAGGACGGCACCAACACCTGTGACGGCGGGTCGGCCAGCAGCCTGACCTTCTCCGTCGGGTTCGAAGAGGCCACCGGTGCTGTGCTGCTCGGCTACCTCTCAATGACCGGGGAGGGCGGGTTGTCCGAGCGCGCGAGCGGCCAAACGGCCACGACCGGGGTCACAAACAGCGGCCCCCGCAACTGCCCCGCGAGCGCGTGCAGCGACAGCGGTCAGTGTGAAGACGGCTCGCCCTGCAACTACACCGAGGTCGCGTCAAGCGAGATTCGCTCGCTGGACACGGTGCAGTTCGACGCGGTGCGGTAGCCTCCTGCATGCGCATTGCGGACCTGTTCATCTACCCGATCAAGAGCGGGCCGGGCATTCGGGTCGAGTCCGCCCAGGCCACGGAGCGGGGGCTTGAGCACGACCGACGATTCATGGTCACGGGGCCCGGTGGCAAGTTCATGTCGCAGCGCAGCCACCCTGCGCTGGGACGGTGCACGCTGCGGCTCGAAGGGGGCACCATGGTGCTGGAGGCGCCGGGCATCGGAGACTGCGTCTGTCCTCTTGACCCCGTGGCGGGGCCGCCGGTCGAGGTTTCTGTCTGGAGCGACACCTTGCTCGCCTCGCGGGTCTCCGAGGAGCTCGATGCGTTCTTCACCGCCCTGCTCGGAGAGCCTGCCCAGCTGGTGCACATGCCGGAGCAGACGCGGCGACCGGTCGAAGGGTTCGACGAACTCGCCGTCAGCTTCGCGGATGGCTACCCGATTCTCATCGCGAACACGGCATCGCTGGTCGACCTTGAGCATCGCATCGATGGAAGTCCGGTGCCGATGCTCGCGTTTCGGCCCAACATCGTGCTCGAGGCGGACCGCGCTTGGGCCGAGGACGACTGGAGCATGCTGCACAGCGGCGCCACTACGCTCGAGTGCGCGACTGGCTGTGAGCGCTGCTCGATCACCACGCTCGACCCAGCCCGACCGGACCGCCCGCGTGCCGACGGGGAGCCGCTGCGCACGTTGGCGAAGTTTCGCCGTGACGCCTCGGGGAAGGTGATCTTCGGACGCAACGCGGTCGTACGCCGCGCCGGCCCTGTGCGGGTCGGCGAGGCGCTCGTCGGGGGCTGAACGCTCCGGGGCTAGCCGACCGGGGGCGGAGGCGGTTGGGAGATGACCTCAAGCCCGCTGCCACCGGGGTAGCCGTAGCTGACGGCTTCGTCGTAGCCGACCGACACGATGCCGCACGGCTGATCGGAGCTGATGCTGTGCGAGCCCGTCTGCACCCCGAGGTGGACATACTCGTAGCCGATGCCGCCGAGCACACCCAGTGGTGCCCACCCGGCGGCGTCGACCGAGATGCCATCGCGCTCGACGCTGGCGCCTTGCTGCCGGATCACGGTGACGTAGTTGCTGGCGTACCCATCGGGCACCAAGAAAATGTAGTCCTCTTGGTACTGCGCGGAGGCGGGCAGCGAGATCATGGCGGGGTCGCCTTGGCTGCTCAACCCTCCCAGGGCTTGCGCGCTGAGCAGGAACTGCGTGAGCGCGAACGAGCGTTCGGGGTCGTTGGAGGTGACGGCGAACGGAAGGCTGGTCTCGAAGCGGATCGTCTCGCCGGCGTTGATGGTGGTCGGTGCGCCCGGGGGAGGGGCGGGGGAGTACGAGAGCTGGGTGCCGTCGAACGACCCGGTGATCCGGTAACCCGCGCGTACGACCTGACCCGGAGCGAATGGAGAAGGGGGCGGTGTTGCGAGGTAGCTGTCGCCCCAGGCCACCAGGGGCAACATCTGCTGCTCGAGGTGGTCGGCGCAGCACATGCCCGGGTTGGGCTCGATGGTGGCGACGTTGCCCGCGAACACTGCGACCGGCTTGTCCGCGACGACGCGCGAGCCCGAGAGGTTTCCGTCACCGGCTGCCGCGCCCGCACCCGCGCCGACCGACACGGCGGTGAAGACCTCGCCGCGGTCGAGCAGGACGCCTTGTGTGTCCCCTGGGTACAGACCCCAGGTCGCGAACAGGTCCACGCTCGTTCCATCTTCGGTCGCGACGATGGAGACGAACGCGCCCGCGTTGGCCCCGGTAGGATCGACGTCGGTGCTCAGCAGGAGAGCGTCGGCCGTGACCGCCGTGTAGTCGGTGTCGAGGACCGGGGTGGGGAAGAGCAGCGACGCGTCGTTGGAGAACACCTGCACGGTGTTGTCGAGCGGGTTGAACTGGTAGGCGGTGATTGGAACGTCGCTGAGCACCCGGTAGGACTGCCCGCCGTAGGTGTTGGCCCGGGCGTCCTGGTTGAGCGCCGGAAGCCGGAACTCAAAAATCTCCCCCGGAGGCACGGAAGAACTGGCGACCGACGCCCCGGTCACGCCGTTGAACACCTCGACCATCGCGGCGGTTTCGGTGGCGGTGTTGGCGACGACCACCGCGAACTGTTGGTCGGCCGGTGCGGGGCTGCCGTTGATGCCCGCCCACGCGTTCGGGAGATCCACGGCCCAAAATTCGCAGCCCTGGTTGGAGGCGTTTTGAGCCGCCTCGGCACAGCTTCCCACCCCGGGGGTGCCGTCGCCGCCGCTGGCTTGGCCGGTGCCCTCGTCGCCGACGTCGATCCTGTCGCCGGTATCGTCGTCCCCTTCGTCATCGGTCCCGCTGGTGGGGCCGGGGCCGCTGAGGGGGTTGGTGAGCCCCGGTGTGGCGTCTGCATCCTCCCGACCCTGGCCACAGGCGAGGGCGGTGATGCAAAGCAAGAGCAGGGACGATCGCAAGGGGGTCCTCATGGCGATGGAACACGGTGGGATACGGGGTCTCGGCTGTCAACGAGGCGCCGATCAGCCAGCCGTGTCTTCGTCGAGGATCGCCACGACGCCCAGGTAGTTGATCGAGCCCGAGACGTAGCCGGCGTCGCGGTCGATCGTGCGGTCGGCGAGCGCCCGCCACTTGGGTCCATGCTGGATGAACATGGTGGGGGCGTGGGCCTCGCCGGGTCCGGTGGGAGCATCCGCGGACCCCTGCGGTGTCCAGTCGTATTCGACGTAGGCCGGAAACACGAGCGCGGTTCCGAGCGGCTCGATCGCGTACGCGCGGAGCGCGGCCCTCTCTCCGTCGGGCCCGTCTTCGACCGCCTGAATCGAGATGTCGACGGTTTGGTCCAGGGCGCGGGCGGGGATCTCGACCGTCAGGCGCCCGTCGTCGCTCACAACGACGCCGCCGCCCGGGCCCACCAGCGTGCCCTGGGACTCGTCGCACGCGGCCACGGCGGTCGCGCACAGGACCAGGGCGAGGAATCGAGAAACGGTGGCGGCCATGTTAACCCTACGAAGCAATCCACGTGCCGGATCCGTGCTTGTTCCAAGTCACCGGAAATACACGAGCTGCGCAAGCCCGGTGGCCCGCGAGCGGGCAGGGTTGTCGGCCGGTCTGGCCGCAGGCGTCGCCCTCGTGGCGGTTTGATTTCACCGCGCTCGCAGCGGATCGGGGCCCGCCCGGCATCCGGCCACTCTCGGTTGACCGCGGTGGCCCACTCCGGCAAGGGTGGGGCCTCGATGAGCGACTCCAGGATTCGAATTCGCGCGCTGGCCCATGGTGGAGACGGCGTTGGCAACGTGGTCGAGGGCGAGGGTCCGACCTGGTTCGTGCCTGGTGCGCTGCCCGACGAGGTCGTGGACGCTCAAGAGGTTCGGGCCGCCAAGCGGTTCGTGCACGGCCGGCTGTTAGAGGTCGTTCAGCGTTCGCCCCACCGGGTCGAGCCTCCGTGCCCCTACGCGGCGACGTGTGGTGGTTGCGAGTGGCAGCATGTCGAGCCCATCAAGCAGCCCGAGTTCAAGGCGCGCATCGTCGCGGACCAGCTTCGCGGTGTGTCTGCCGGCGTTCGGGTCGGCTTTGCGGGGCCCGCCGAGGGATACCGCCGACGCGTCCGGATGCACTATCGGCGCTCGGAGTCCGGCTTCTTGCTCGGCTTTCACGCGGCGCGTTCGCGAGAGGTCGTCGACGTGCAGCGTTGCCTGGTGCTCGATGCGGCCCTGGACGAGGCCACCCAGCGATTGCGTGCGGTCGCGGGACTGCTCCCACCCTTCGGGGAGATCCTCGGCCTCTCTGACGGGAAGCGCGTGGTGCTGGGTCTGCCCAAGGTCAGGCCCGAACCCGACATCCTCGAGGGCTTGCAAGCGGTGTTGAACGATACGCTCGTGGGGATCGAGGTGCGTGGCGGTCGGCAGCACGGACACGTCGGACAGCGAAGCCTCGATGTCGATGGCACGGTCTTGTGGCCGGCGGTTCGGATGGGGCCCTTTTCATTCGGCCAGGCCAACGCGGCGGGCAACAAGGCGCTGGTCGATCACGTCGTCAAGCAAGCCGAAGCGGGCGGACTCAAGGTGCTTGAGCTGTACGCCGGCTCGGGCAACTTCACGCGGGCGCTCGCCCGAACGGCGCAGCGGGTGTGGGCCAGCGACACCGACCACGACGCCATCCGCAAGCTGCAGGGCCTCGCCAAGTCGCACGAGCTGCCGATCAACGCCAAGCGTCAGAGCACGACCAACCTCTTGCCCAAGCTGGCGGAGAGCCGGGCCACCTACGACGTGATCGTCCTCGATCCGCCGCGGACGGGTCTGGGCAAAGAGGGGATGGCCGCCGCGTGCCGGGTCGCGACCCAGCGCATCATCTACGTCAGCTGCGACCCCGCCACGCTGTCCCGCGACCTGCAGGTCGCGACCAGCCGAGGCTTTGACGTCGTCGATCTGACCGTGTTCGACCTGATGCCTATGACCAGCCACGTGGAGGTGGTGGCGACGCTGCGGGCCCGGAGCGCGGGGTGAACGACCCGCTCAAGTCGCTCAAGTGCGCGCTTGAGGCCGAGACCTTCGCGCCGGTCTACCTGCTGTATGGCAACGAGCCGGGCCCGGTCAATTCGTGCCTGTCGCTGCTGCGCAAGCACGTGCTCGAGCCTGGCATGGAGTCCTTCAACCACGAGCGTTTCGCGGGCCGGGAGCTTGAGGGCATCGGCCCGGTCCTGGGCGCATGCGCGCAGCTTCCCTTCATGGCCGCCCGCCGCTTGGTGGAGCTGCATGACCCGGAGATGGTGGGCAAGAAGGGCGACGCTGCGAAGGCGAGCCTGGATGCGCTGGTGAAGTATCTCAAGGACCCCAGCCCGAGCACGGTGCTCGTCCTGGTGAGCGCGGGCATCGACGGCAGGTCCAAGCTGGTGTCGGCCACGAAGAAGGTCGGCTTCGTCGCAAAGTTTGAGGCGATCAAGCGGGACTCGGATGCGGTCGACTTTGTTGCCGCGCTGGCTCTGGACCGCGCGATGCCCATCGATCGCGGGGCGATCGAGCAGCTCGTGTTCCGGGTGGGCACCGGGCAGTCCGCGTTGATCGCAGCCTTGGACCGCGCGAGCCTCCACGCAGGGGACGGGGCCTCGGTCACGAGCGCCGATGTGCTGGCCACCTGCGGTCACACCCGTGACGCTGTGATCTTCGATCTCACCGATGCGGTCGGCCTGGGACACTGCGACAAGGCGCTCGCGGTGCTCGCCCACCTGTTCACCGAGTCCACCGCCGGCGAGATCGGCCAGGCCAACCAGGCGCTGTCGATGTTGATCCGTCAGCTCCGCCTCGTGTTCACCGCGAAGGCTGCGGGGGCCAACCCGGCTCGTATCGCTCAGGTCGCCGGCGTGCCCCCGTTTGTCGCCAAGAAGCTGGCCGCACAGGCACGGGGCTTCGATGAGGGCAGGCTCCGTCGCGCGTACTCGGGCCTGGCTCGGCTGGATAAGGACCTCAAGGGCGGGTCGTTCTCGGTGACCAAGAGTCCGTACCTGGCGCTCCAGCGGTGGATCCTTGATGTGTGCGACACGCTCCCCCGCGTCGCCCCGCGGACCTGAGGGGCGCGCCCACGCAAGAGATGCGAGACACGCAAAAACCCCGCGTCAGCAGTGCTGAAGCGGGGTTTGTCGTTCGAGAACGCCAGGCGAGCGGTTCAGGCGGCTTTCTCAGCTTTGGCGACCGCGAGGGTCATGCGCGAGAAGTACCGCGACGCGGTGTTGCGATGGATGACGCCCTTGCTGGCGGCTTTGGCCACAGCGTGGAGGGCTTTGGGCAGCGTCTCCTTGGCGACGTCGACTTCGCCCTTGCCCAGCGCCGTGCGGAGGCGCTTCATGAACGTGCGCATCGTGCTGAGGTGAAGGAGGTTGCGAGCGCGACGCTTGGGGCGCTGGCGGTTACGTTTTTCTGCGGACTTGTGGTTTGCCACGGTGTCTTCTCTCGAAAGTGCGGGCGTTGCCCGGCGAAGTCTCGAACGGACGGCGTTTTTGGCCCACGGCTTCGGGCTTGTCAAGCGCTGGGACCAGTGCCATTCATCAGGCTCGTGTTCGCCCGAAGCTCCCGCTTTGTCGCAACGTTGGGCCTCTTGGGGGCGTGCTGCGCCATCTCGTGCGTGTTCACACCGCCCCCTCCGCTACCCGAAGAGCTGGCCAAGAGCGGCGATCCTGCGGTCGGCGGCGGATCTTCGCCCGAAGCGGCCGCCGCAGACGCCGCACCGGGGGCTGGCCTGGAGACCGTGTTCTCCGAGGGCGACCCTCCTGCGATCGGGATGACCGAGGACGAAATGCACGCCTACGCGGTCGCGCAAGGAGACCCCAAGGGGGGCGTCTTCACGCTCGACGAGGCGCTCGATGGGGTCGAGGGCGAGGGCCCGCTGTGGGTGGTCATCGAGATGTCCGCGGGCAAGCTCGAGTGCGAGTTGTTCGAGGATCAGGCGCCCAAAACGGTGGCCAACTTCGTGGGCCTCGCGCGCGGAAAGCGCCCGTTCCGGGAGCCTGAGCACGATGCCTGGATCACGCGGCCGTACTACGACGGTACCGTCTTTCACCGCGCGATCCCCGGCTTCATGATTCAAGGCGGTGACCCGGAGGGCACCGGGCAGGGGGGTCCGGGCTACGTCATCCCCGACGAGTTCGCGCCAGGCGTGAGTCACGACCGCGCGGGCCGGCTGAGCATGGCGAACCGCGGTGCCGGGACCGGAGGCGGTCAGTTCTTCGTCACCCTCGGCCCCACCCTGCATCTCGATGGCGTGCACACGATCTTCGGGCAGTGCACAGAAGCTTCGATCGCGGTGGGGGAGGCCTTGGCGGCCTCGGCGGGCCCCACCGATCGTCCGGTGCCCGAAGAGCGGGCCGTGATGACCCGCGTCGTCATCGAGCGACGGTAGGGACATGGCGCGCTGACGGACCCGGAAAGCTCGCGCCGCCTGGGCTCGGTTGACAACGCGGTATGATGTCAGGGTGCGGGGTCGGTTGGGCATCGGTTTGGCGGTCGCTTGGGTCGCCTCAGCATGCGGCGCTTCGGTGTTCGAGTGCCTAACCTCGCAGGACTGCGCCGGACGCCCCGGTGCAACCTGCGAGGCGACCGGCTTCTGCAGCTTTGCGGACGACACGTGCCCCGGCGGGCGCAGGTACGGGGAGTTCGCCCCCGCGGCGTTCTCCGGCGTTTGTGTTGACCCGGACCCGGGGACCTCGACCGCGCCCGAATCCGAATCCACGCAAGGGTCTGGGTCCGCGTCCGGGGGAACGACAGGCATTGTGCCGGGGACGGGTCTGTCTGGATCCTCGGGCACCGGGTACGGGACGACGCGCGGCGAGAGCTCAACGTCTGCTTCAGCCGCCACCGGGGGCACAACGGGCGCGGCGGAGACCACCGCAGGGACCGGCACCGGGTCCTCCAGTGGCGGCACCTCGCACCAGACGGTGTTCATCGCTGCGTCCGTGGCCGCGTGTACCGATCCGATCGCCAACGATCCTGCTGCGTGCGAGCTCAGCACGGGCACCCAAGGCATGAGCGTCGACGCGCTCAACGATGGCGCCATGGGATCGAGCACGACCGCCTACGTCGCGTTCGACCTCAGCGGGCTGCCGGCGGATGCGGAGCTGTTGAGCGCGGAGCTTCGACTCACCGCGACCGACGAACCCAACGCCGAGTCGATGACGCAGACCGGAGAGGTTTGGCGAACGGCGGCTTTCGGTCTGGAGAGTCTGGCGGTCGGCCAGCCGCTGCTGGTCGGGGACATGGCGATTTCCGCCGACCAAGGTGGTGTCGCGTCGTCGGAGCTGGTGGTCTGGGTGCTCCCCATCACCCAACTCGATCTGGGCGAGACGCTCTACCTTGCCGTCCTCCCCACCACGTCCGAAGGGGTCGACTATTGGAACGCGATGGGCGCGGTGCCCCCACAGCTCGTGCTTGAGATCAGCACGAGCTGAGTCCGGCGGGGGCTATCCGCGCATTCGCTGCGCGCCGCGCTTGGCCTTCGGCAGCGCTTCGGCGATGCTCGCCGCACCGCTCAGCGCGAGCTTGGCGGGGCCGGGCAGGGGGATGAGGTCCGCGGCCAGGCGCAGCGCAAGCGAGGGGTCCCCGTCGCGCAGCGCCTTCACACCTTCGAGTGCACGCTGCACCTGCTGACCCCCGGGGATCTTCTCCAGCGCGAGCAGGATGCCGCGTTTGGCGACGGCGCGACCATCGACGGATCCCGCCCCACCGAGCAGCTCCGAGAGCGCCTCGGGACTCAGGACGCCTCCGCTGCCCGCCGCTGCCTTCGCGTCCTTGCACTTGCCCGGCCCCACCATGGTGGAGGGCGGTGGCGTCTCGCCTCGCGCACACAGCAAGAGGTGTTCCTCGTACGTCGCCTGGGTCGAAGCCATCAGCTCGGTCGCGCTCTGGGCCGAGGATGCGCTGCCGAGCTGCGCGAACATCGAGTCGATCTGCGCCTTGTACTTGGCCTCGTAGACCTCGTCCCCGAAGGACTTCCGCATCTGGTCTTCGTACTGGACCTGGGAGGAGTGCACGTTGGCATCGAAGTTCTCGACGTAGGCCTTCGCATCCTCCAGCGTGGCCTCGCCCTGCAGGGGCAGCGCGTCAAGCGAGGCTTGCGCGACTTGGTCCACCACCGCCGGGTCCCCGCCCTGGGCGAACGCGACCTGATACGACGCCATCAACCCGATGGACACGGCGCCAATCGCTTCGCGTCGCTGCTGGCTGGCGAGGATCTGTTGGATAATCGCGTAGTCCGCGTCGGTCCACTCCATCTCCATCTGACGGCGCGAACGCACCATGTTTGCGGCCACTTGCATGTTGGTGAGCGACCCCGTCGTGATCATCCAGCCCGCACTCATCGCGGGGTCGACCGCGGCCCGGACCTGTCCCTTGAGGTCATTGAGGGGCATCGCGTGTTTGGCCCCGTCCTGCATGAACTTCTGCTCCTTGCTGGAGACCTTGGCCCCGGTCCCCATCTTGCGGGAGATTTCGACCACCTTGTCGGTGTAGGAGTCTTTGAGTTGGACGAAACCGTCCGCGACGGGCTTGCCCTGCGTGTCCAGGACCGGCTCGAGATAGAGGGTGATCTTCGCCTTTCGTAGGCCCTCCAGGGTCTGCGACGCCGGGGCGGGGACCTGCCCGCCCGCCATCGGAGCCGCCTTGCCCAACGCGGCTTCGAGCGCGGCGCGAAGCTTGGCCTCGGTCTCGTCGATCTGCGCGTCCATCTGCGCGACGCTGGCCAGCATCGCGGTGTCTCCGGCTCGGACGGCGTCCTTGGATTCTTGCGGCACGACGGGCGCGGGCTCGGGCTGCGCGGTGTCGCTGGACTTTCCAAACAGCGAGCACGCCGAGCAAAGCACAAGCACGAGGGCAGGGGAGCGCAGTGTGGTCATGCAGGCTCCATCTGGAAGAAGCGTGCCAAGCCGCAGTGCGTGTTTCGGCAGCCCCCTCAGGCCCCTCGCGGCGCGAACGAGCCCGCTCGGCACGATCTGGGTGCAGTCGACACGCGGCGACCTCCCGATCTGTCACCCCGGGCTCGCCTCAGCCGCGCTCAACGGATCAGAGCATGGGCAGCGTGCCGCTGCCGTTGTCCATGTTGCCGAACGTGTCGATCGGGAGCCCTGCGCGCTGGAGGATCGAGCAGTACAGGCGGTGGTTGGTCTGCCACAGCTCAAACTCCTCACGGCTGACTCCGTCCGGGTGTGGGATCTCGAGGTAGCGCCCCGTGGGGAACGCCCAGTTGCTTCCGCCGGCCATAAAGTACGGCATCCGCCAGTGCCGGTGCGGTCCGGTGGAGTAGCTGGTGCCCGTGGTGGTGTCGGTGCCCCACACGATCAAGGTGTTGTCGAGCAAGGTGCCGTCGGCCTCTTGCACCGAAGACAGCTGGTCGAGCAGGTGACGCCATCGGTCGGCCCACCACCGGTCGACGGCTCGATGATCCTCAAGAATCTCCGGCGCGCCGTTGGTCTCTCCGACCGCGTGGGTGGTGCCGTGCGCGTTGATCCCTTCGATCATGCTGATGTTGCCGTCGACGTGGCCCAGCTGGAGGGTCATCACGTTGGTGAGGCCACAGGAGAATGCGTTGGTGATCAGGTCGCTCTGTGCATCGATCGCCGCCGCATCGTTGGAGGGTCCAGCGGGTTCGCCCGGCAGGGTGCACTCGACCTGAAAGTCCGTGACGCGCTCCTCAAGCGAGCGGAGGTGCTCGAGATGTTGCGCAAGGATGTCCTTTTCGACTGTACCGACCTTGTTGCGGACGACGTTCAGCTCGTCGCGGACCACGTCGATGACGCTGCGGCGCTGGGCTCGGAGGCGCGCCATGGCTTCGATGTCGAGGTCTCCGACGTCGAGGCCGGCGAAGAGGTTGTCGAAGGCTGCGACCGGGCCGTTGATCGGCACGACCGGCTGCTGGTCGCCGTAGAAGAAGCTGGAGTGGTGCTCGGTTGCGACGCCGTTGACGCCCAGCCCCACGTGTCGGTACGAGCCGCCCTGGGTCTTGAAGAAGTGGTCTGCGATGGGCTGCTCGAACGAGGCCCCGGTCGCGAACCCTTCCTTGAGGGAGCCCGTGAAGCACATGGAGCCGCCGCTGGCGTGCTCGTTGTCGTCGTCGGGAAAGTAGTAGGGCGCGCCCCACAGGACCAATCCGTCGGGATAGATGAGCTGGTCGCGGTAGGGCTCCAGCACCGACTGAGTCGCACCGAGCGTGAAGTCGGTCGGCGTTCCAGAGGGCCCCGGCGTGGGCCAAAAAGAATCCTCAAGATAGCCCAGGCCCTGGAAGATCACGAGCAGGCGCTTGGGTGATGCGCTCCCGCCGGCGTACGAGCTTCGGGGGACGAAAGGGGTGAGGGCGGCTGCAGCAGCGGTGCCGCCGAGCATCCGGGCCAGGTTGCGTCGTGTGATGCGGGTCATCGTTCAGTCTCCTCGGCGGGTTCGGAAAGACTCGCTGAGCACGAGTTGGGTGATGGCGGTGCGGATGTCCCCGCCCCCTTCGCCGAGTGCCGCCTGGACGGGTGCGAGCGAGCCGGCGTCGGCGTCGATCTGGTTCTCGCGCCGTTGCCAAGCGGAACAGCTGCGTGGCCATGCAGTCTCGAAGCTGGGGGAGCGTGGACAGGACGGCGCCCATTTCCTGGACGTCACCAAACTCGGCGTCGACATCGGAGACCACGTATCCCGCGGCGTCGATGGGCCCGAAGGCGTCCGCTTGGGAGAACCGGCCCAAGTCGTCGTAGTTCAGGAGGCCAAAGCCGATGTTGTCCATCAGCACGTGGCAGCCGGCGCAGCTCGGGTCTTGTTGGTGCTGCCGCAGCCGCTCCCGGGGGGACAAATCGCCGGCGTCGGGAAAGTTTGTGTCGACAGTGGGCGGTGGCAGGGTGTCGCACAGCAGTCGGGCTCGGACCGCGTTGCCGCGGTACACCGGCTCAAATTCGGATTCGATCGGTGGCGATGAGGCCAAGAACGCCGGGAGCGTCAACAGTCCTACGCGCGACCCGTCGTCCACGAGCATGCCCGCACCGCTGCCACCGAAGCCGTAGATGTCGGCGGCGAGCCGTTCGTCGGGGAAGGCCAGCGGGGTGACGAACAGGCCCTCGACCGTGCCGGGATCCACGAGCAGCTCCGCGAGAAACGAGCGGGCCTCGGTTTTCATGGAGGTGCGAAGCTCTTCGTCGAACTCGGGCTCGGCGCGCGAGACGTCGTCGATGCGCGAGATGTGGGTGATGTGCAGGTGCGCATCGACCAGGGCCTGCAGGAACGCGTCGGTTTGCATCAACCGCTCCGCGTGGGAGAGCAGAACCTCGGGGTCGTGCAGCGACTCCGCGGCGTCCAGGAGGGCCCGGTCGGGCGTGGTGTCGGTCAGGAAGAAGGCGAGCCGGGCCGCGAGCTCGTAGCCGTCGAGCTCGGTGATGCCGCCGGGCGCCGGATCGACGCCGAACTCGACGATGTACAGGAAGTTGGGGGACTGCAAGACGGCCTCGATGACCATCGCAAGCCCGCGCTCGACGCTCTGCGCCGAGCCCAGTTCGAACAGGCCACGAAGCGCGAGGCGCTGGTCGTCGGTGAGCGGGCGCCGGAACGCTTCTTCGCCGAAGCGGTCGATGAAGCCGTTGACGCAAGCGTCGTCGTCGTCCGCTGCGGGGTCACAGCCACCGAGCAACCCGCTGGGATCGGCGGTGGCCTCCTCGGCGATGGCGACCGCGCTCTGCCAGTAGATGTCGACGTCGACCGACTGCGGCGCGATGCCAGCGTTGGCCGGGAACGGGCTGTCGCCGGGGGCGGTGTCGGCGATGAACGAGCCGGTGTCGGGCCGCGTACCGAGCAGCGCTTCGACGCTGTTGGCGTACTGGCTGGCGGTCAGGCGGCGCCAGCGATTGAGCTCTGTGGGGTCGCCGGAGGGGGTGTCCGGTCCCGAGTCGTCGGTCTCGGAGTCTCCCTCGGTTTCGTCGCCGTCGGTCCCCCCGCCGGAGTCTGTCGCATCGCCGCTGGTCTGCAGGTCATCCGACGCGCTCAGCGTCGTCCCGCTGTAGCACCCGCTGGGGATCAGGACTGTCGCCAGGAGAACGCCGCGCTTCATTGCATCTTCCTCATGCCCAGGGTGGGTGGTGCGAGACGTTCGTCTTCATCCCTCGTTTTTTCCGTTGCGCGCGCAGGAGACTGAAGCGTGACCGAGACCACCAAGGTTGCCGTCGTGTGGCTGTGGACGCCTCTGCCTGCGAGCCCTATCTTGCCCTCGTGGGTTGGAAATCGCGGCTTGGGCCGATGACGTTGGTGGTTGCGGTGGGATGTACGCAGGGCGCAGATGGGGGAGACACCGATGCCGCCGGGTCGACGGGCACCGAGGCGCCATCGACCAGCTCCGCCACGACCGGCGCCGAAACAGGCTCGTCGTCGGTGGCATCCGAATCGACAGACACGAGCGGAACACTGCCGACCTCCGGCGGCGCCTCCGATGCGTCCTCCGGCGGGGAGAGCTCGACCGGGCCTGGCGTTCGGACGGCTCCGGTTTTCCTCGCTGCGGGGGACGTGGGTCGCACGACGTTTAGCTGTGACCTCGGGGCGTCGTGGACGGGGAACCGCTCGTATGACCTCGAGGGCGACCCGCTGGTGTGCGGCGAGGTGCAGCCGGTGACCTGCTACGACGACGCCTCGGGCTGTCAGCTGCTCGATGGGGAGACCTGCGAGCAGCAGCCGGCCAACTGCGACTGCGACCACCACCCCGGGGCGGTCCAGGGCATCGCGCACGGTGATGGCTGGTGGGTGGGCGCGTGGGGCTGGGGACCTCCGGGCTCGGTTCGGCGCAGCCAAGACGGCATCACATGGGAGACGGTGGTCGAAGGGACGAGGTTTGGAGGCCTCGCCTATGGAAACGGGACGTTCCTCGCCGGCGATCGCCAGCCGATCGTGTCGGTCGACGGAGGCGCGACGTGGACCGATGCCGCGCCCGCAGACTTTCAGAGCGCCGGTGGCGAGACGATTCACAACGTCCGCCAGGTGGCCTTCGCCCCGGCTGCGGGCGGACACTTCGTGGTCATCGCCACCTCTGGCGACAACCTGGACATCTTGTTGTCCTCGGACGAGGGCGCTTCGTGGTGGCGACCGCAGCAGCGCCCCGAGGCCTGCCTGCAGAGCAACCAGGGGATACTGTCTTCGATGGACACCATCGTCCTGCTCGGTGGTCAGGGGGACGTGTGCACGTCGAGCGATGGCGGGCAGACGTGGACCACGACGGCCGCGTTTGCCGGGGGCGGACCCGGGATCTGGGATGGGGCGCGCTTCGTGGCGTGGAACGGCGGGATGGTCCACACCAGCGACGACGGCCTGAGCTGGAGCGCCGAGCCGATGGCGCCCGAGCTGGGCCTTGGCGCGGTGGCCGTGAATCCTGCCACGGGTGCGCTGGTGGCCGTCCGAGGGGGCTGGCAAAACTGGTACGAGCGCCAGGAGTTCTACCGAAGCGACGACGGCGTGAACTGGAGTGTGCTGGATGGGACCGCGTTCGAGGGGAGCCACCGCATCCGTCACATCGCGTTTGCGGAGCCCGAGACCGGCGCCTGCGTGGACTGAACGCCGGACGGGGGAACGGGGCGCGGAACCGGCCGTCGAGCGCCACAAGCGGACCGTCGCGGGGTCGCGTTCAGCTCGGACCCGTGGTGGTAGGCTCGGCGCGATGGCAAGGGGCGAGGGCGTCGGCGTGTTCATGCTCGCATCGCTGTCCGGCTGTATCGGGCCGGCGGCGATCATCGGTGCCGTGGACCAGGTCGGCACGGTCACCGGTTCAGGATCGACGACACGGACGGTCGCGAGCACGGGTGCCGAGGACACCGACGGGACACCTCGGGCGACTCCAGCACGACCGCGTCGGTCGGTTGCGACCCCGAATGCGTCAGCTTCGATGACTGCCAGCAGGCGCGCTGCAGCGATGGCGAATGCGTCATCTCGTTTCGCGATGAGCGCTGCCAGGCCGGTGAGGTGTGCGGACCCTCCGGTTGTGAGGCGTCTGCGCTGGGGTGTGGCGATCCGGCGGTCGTGGTCTGCGAGGGGTTCGAGGATGAGGGGTTCGCCGTCCAGTGGAGCCGCGGGTCCGTCACGAAAACAGCAGACCCGGTCAACTCCGGCCTTGGTGCGGGCTGGGTCAGCGTGGGCCCCGACGGACGTGAGCAACTCGGGCTCGACCTGGACCCACCGATGGCCGCGGGACTGCTCGCGATCCGTGCCTTCGTGTGGTTGCCGTCCTCCGAGACCATCGAGCAATGGGCGATCTTGTTCGAGATCTTCGGTTCGACGAACGCGGGAACCGAGCGCTACTCGGTCGACCTGCGGCCCCAAGCCGGCTTGATGTTCGTCAGCTTGCTCAGCCCCGACGCGAGCGTGATCGGCAACAACCTGCTCACACCTGGAGCTTGGTCGTGCGTCGAGTTGCGGGTCCAGCTCTCGGAAGGACAGGGCGAGGTCGAGCTGCGGGTCGATGATGTTCCGGTGCTCAGCAATGGACCGGGCATCGACACCGTGCCGTTCGACGGCGTGGCGAACATCAACATCGGCGGCATCGGATCTCCCGGCCACGCCGGAGATACAGCCTTTGGGATCGACGACATCGTCGTCGCGACCGCGCCCATCGGCTGCGATGTGGAGTCCTGATCGGGCCCGGGCCCCGCTCCGGTACCGTGACCGAGCTTACGCGCTCGGCACTTGTGCAAGTCCTGGGATGGATAGGGCGGGCCTGCGCCACCCAACGTCATGGGAAGGGGGATGCAGTGCCGCGGCCGCGATACCCTGAGCCCGAGGAGGGTGCTGAGGCGCACGGAGCTTGGAGGGCTGGCTGGATGTTGATGCAGGCCGCGGCGGGGGACGCCGAAGCGGTGCGTTGGGACGTGCCCGCGACGTGTCCGAGCGAAGCATCCCTCGCGCTGGAGGTGCGTCGCTTGCTGGGCGGCGCCGCTCCGGACTGGTCGGTGGTGCGCGTGGATGCACGCATTCGGCAGAGCGCTGAGGGTTTCGGGCTCACGCTCGTTGTCGCGACCGTCGATGGTTCAACGGAGCGACGGCTGACGGCCCCGAGCTGTGAGCCGCTTGTGGATACGGCCGCGTTGTACATCGCGATGGCGGTTGATCCCGTGGCGATGACCGGTGGGACCACCCCCGAGCCCACCCCGGAGCCGACCCCCGAGCCCACCCCGGAGCCGACCGCCGAGCCGACCGCCGAGCCGACCGCCGAGCCTCGGGAGGTGGACAGGCCCCGGTCCGCTCCGGCAGTGGACCTGCGGGCCAGTGGCGGGGTTGTCCTCGCGGCCTATCCACGGCCCGGGGGGGTCGCCGGCCTCACAGGCTCGCTCGCTCTGGGCAACGTTCGTCTGGAGCTGGGCGGCACCTTCTCGGGGTGGTCTCCAATCTCCCTGGGGGACGGCGAGACTGCCGCATCGCTTCGGTCACTGGGCGCCGAGGCTCGCGCCTGCCCTTGCGTTCGGCGGACGTCGGTCGAACTGTTCGGGTGCGGCGGCGTCGGGGTGGGGATGGTGCGGGCGCGCGGAGTCTCGGTCGATCGGGTGCCAGGCCGCGACGCGGCTGAGCGCCGACGCCGTCGTCGCCGTGGGTCTCGCGTGGTGGCCGGTTCAACGCTTCGCCTTGTGGTTGGAACCTGCGATGAGCGTCGGTCTGGTCCGACCGCGGTTCGTGATCGAAGGCGCGCAGGGCTCGGTGACCGGGGGCCCGGTTGCGGCTCGGGTCACGGTTGGGATTCAAGTTCGCCTGTGGGAGGCCACCGGTGGCTGAGCCGCTGACACTGCGAGGCCTCTACGCAACGCAGTGGCGTTTCGTCTGGCGGTCCGTTCGCAAGATGGGCATTCCCGACCCGCGCATCGAGGACGTCGTGCAGGACGTCTTCGTCGTGGTCGGTCGCCAGCTCAGCACGTTCGAGGGGCGCTCTTCGATTCGCACCTGGCTCTACGGCATCGCGTTTCGGGTCGCGCAAGACGACCACCGGCGCCGCGCAAAGGAGGCTCGCACCTTGCAGTCCCCCGCGGAGAACCAGATGGGTCCCGAGGCGTACGCCCAGCGGGTCCAGGCAGCGCAGCTGCTCAACGAACTCCTCGCCGAGCTTCCGCCCGAGCAGCGTGTCGTCTTCGTGATGACCGAGCTTGAGGGGCTGTCCCCCGCCGAGGTGGCTGCGGAGACCGAGGTTGGCGTTAACACGGTCTACTCCCGACTTCGCCGAGCGCGAGAACACCTGGAGCGGGCAACCGAGCGATTGCGGGTCCGGTCGCAACGAGAAGCAAGAAAAAGGATGGCTGCAGGATGACGCAACTCGACGAACTCGTGTCTGCCGTGAAGTCGCTGGACACTCAAGCACCTCCGCCCGAAGCGGAGACCCGGATGTGGACAAAGATCGCGGCACAGGCCGGCGGAGCGACAGCGCTGGGGCTCGCCGCCGCAACACTGGGGGCGAAGACGGCATCGGCCTCGACGGCTGCAGCCTCGACGGCTGCAGCGTCGACGGCTGCAGCCTCGACGAGTGCGGTCACTGGCGCAGCGGTCTCCGGCGTTGCGACGTCATCGCTCGCGCTGACGGTGGCCAAGGTGGGCGCCGCGCTGGCTCTGACCGCGGGTCTCGGGATCGGGGCTGTCAAGGTTGCCTCGAAGAGCGAGCCACAGACGCAAGCGGTGGCGTCCGGCGTCCTCGAAGCCGAGCCGGTGGTGGAGCCGCTGCGGCCGCGACGCGCCACAGCGCGCGCCGCTTTGGAGGTTGAAGACCTGGGGGAGGCTGAGGACCTGCGTGAGCCCCCGAGCCCCCCGGAGCCGGTCGTCGAAGTCGCAGCCCAGCCTCGAGCTCGACGCGCGCCTTCCAAGGCCCCCGTGGCCAAGGCGGACTCCCGCCCCGAGCCCGACACCTCCTCCGCGTCCTCGCTGGCCGCCGAGTCAGCGCTGCTCGGCAAGGCGCGCGTCGCAAGCTCGAGCGGCCGCAACCTCGACGCCCTCGCCGCGCTGCGTGAACACGCCAAGCTGCACCCCAAGGGCGAGCTCGCAGAGGTTCGCCGCGCGCTTGAGGTCCGGGTGCTCTGCGAGCTGGGCCGCCACCAGGCTGCGCGCGACGCCGCGGCGAAGTTCCTCGCCAAACACCACGCTTCCGCGCTGGCCGGTCAAGTCCGCTCCCGCTGCGCCTTCGAGTAGCCGAGCCGGGGGAGCGAGGCCGCTTCCACCATCGGGCCATCGGGCCATCGGGCCATCGGGCCATCGGCGGGGTCGCGCGGGCGCTGCTAGGGCTGCGGTGGCGGCGATGCGGTCGGCGCCGAGGCGGTTGGCTTCCGCATCCGGGCCGCCGACGCCGCCTGACGCTGCAGCCGACGATCGGACTGCGCGGTTGCACGCGCGGCCCGCTTGGCCTCACGCCGGTCCCGCCGAGCGCCGCGACGGGCTTCGGCCGGGGTGGGCTGCGCAGCCGCTGGGCCTCGATCGATCCGAGCGCCGAAGATGCTGGTGTATTTGCGACCGCTTTCGGTCCCGGCCCCAAACGCGCCGAACAGCACGCGCCAGCCCTTGGCTTTGGGATCGACCGCGCTCCCGCGGGTCCACCAGCCCAAGCCGGGCCCGATGACGTTGGTGTCGCGCTCAGCCGTCTTCCATCGGGTGAACAGGCCGGGGACCATCTGCAGCATTTTGCCTTTGACCCGGATGTCCCACCACGCGAAGGCGCCAAAGGTGCCCTGGTTCTCGCCGCGCTCGATGTGCCAGATGAGCGGGAACTGGACGAAGTCGAGGTTCTCGCCCTTGCGGACCTGGGTGTACAGGCCCGGGATGAGGAACACGTCCTTGTCTTTCGCGAAGTTGTTGTCCCGCAGGAACAGCGGCATCAGCCAGTACAGGCGACGCTCCGCGTAGGCCTCGGAGAAGTAGAACACCGGCGGTACGACGGCGGTCGAGACCTTGTGCTGCTGACGCCACTGCCAGACCATCAGGCCGGCTTCGAAGAAGCGTCGGTCTTCGCGGCGGCGGGAGATGAACACCGGGGGCGCGGCCAGGGTGATGCTGCGGTCCTCCAGTCGGTGAGCCTTGCGGTACCAAAGCGGGAAGAAGAAGGATCGCTTGTGGGTGTTGGTGGTGCGCAGGCCGAAGTTGCCCGCGTACCAGCCCAGGGTTTTGCCGGGCTCGTTGTTGACGCCGAACACGGGTGTGTACAGCCGCACGCGGCCTGGTTTGCGGTCGTAGTAGTAGACCAGCGCGCCGTGGGTGCTGCGACCGTTGCCGTCCTTGCCGTACAGGAAGAACGGAGCGCTGCCCCACAGCGTGTAGCGGCTCTTGGGGTCGTCTCCGGCCTGAAATCCGCCTTTCTGGAAACGGAACAGCAGCGGCACGTACCCCACAAACCGGGTGTTGCGCTGCAGGCGGAACATGTCGAAGTACCCGATCGGTGCCAGCGAGAAGCGGCTGTGATCGTAGCCCCTGCGGCCCCCGAACACGAACGGGAACGCAGCCCAACGACGTCGGCCGTCGGCGCGCTGACGGTCAAACCACAGCGGGACCGCGATCGTGGTGTGCTCGTCCTTGGTTTTGTCCTCGAAGTGGAAGATCGCCGGAAGTGCGATGAGGCGCCGCTTCTCGACCGAGTCGGCCCACCACCACAGCGGGGCGACGCCGGCATGCAGACCCTTGCGGCTGAGGCGATGGAAGCCCGTCGCCACGATGTACGTGTGCGTGCGGCGAACATCGTCGCGCGAGAAGAAGAACGGGAGGCCTGCATCCACGTCCACGCCGCCGGGCTGCCGCTGCCGGAAGTAGAACGGAGCGACGGCCAGCCCCTTGCGCGGCTTGTCACCGCGGACCTCGCTCCGCCAGACCAGCGGCGTGAACACGTCGAGGTCGTCGGTCGGGGTGCGGCGCCGCAGATAGAACGGTGCGGCGACGGTGTGCGAGGAGCGTCCGCCCTCCACGGGATGCGCGTCGTGGAAGACGAACGGCATGACGCCCCAACCGTCGCGGTCGGAGGTCTTGCGCCGGTAGTACGGGCCGTACACGGCGGTTCGGTCCGAGCCGTGGGCGTACATGCCACCGACGGGGGTGAGGACCGTGGTGCGTCCGGGGAGCTGCCGCCGGTAGTACAGCGGGAACAGGATGCTGTGTCGCTCAGCACCGTTGCCGCGCTGCACATCCCAGGCGAGACCCGCCACGCCCAGCGTGCGGCTGCTTGGGCTCTTGGAGCGCACAAACACCGGGGAGATGGTGAGTCGCTCCTGCTTGTCTTTGGAGGTGACGTCCGCCAGCAAGAGCCACGGAATGATCCCGTAGCGGGTCTGCGGGCCATTGCCCCAGAATACCAGGGGAGCGATCCCGCCCACGCTGCCGTGCTTGTCGTGGTGGTGGTAGACCGGCCCTGCGACGAGGGTGCGGCGGCCTTCGGCCGCGTCCCGGACGTGCCACAGCAGCGGGGTGAGCACCTGGTAGTTCTTGCCCTCGCCCCAGCCGACGAAGGTCATCGCCGGGACCAGGCCCAGGTGCGTCCGACCGCCGCGGCGATCTCCGTAGCCGAGCGGGCCTGCGACCCACAAGCTGCGGCCGGGTTGGCTCTCGCTCGCAGGGCGCTTGGCGTGCCACACCAGACCGGCGACGGTGCCGAAGCGACGGCCGTCGGGACCCTGAGCGAATCCGGTGAGCGCCGGCACGATGCCGAAACCCCACCCATTTTGTCCGCGTCGTCCGCCGCCCAGGGGCGTCCAGACCGCGGTGCTCTGCGGCGTGCTTCGGGTCAGGACCAGCGGGGCGAGCACGTTGGTCGTGCGGCCGTAGGTCTTGTCGTGGAAGCGATAGAAGAGGGGAGCGCCGACAATGTTGCGCTGGTTCGGGTCGTCGTACCAACCGAGCGGTCCGGCGATCGTCAGCTTGCTGCCCTTGAGGTTGTTGCGCGCGTGCCAGACCAGCGGCGTGGCGGAGAACAAGCTGCCCTCGGGATCACGGGTGCCGAAGGTCAACGCGATCGGGACCGACCAGGCCGACTTGCGGCGGGCGGTGTCGGTGCGCCGGATCCAGGGCAGGGACCAGACCTCTTTGCGGTTGCCGAACTCGCTTTGTTGCAACAACACGAAGGGCGCGAATGCAGAGAACTTGCGCCCCTTGAGCTTGTTGTAGCCGCCGAAGTAGACCAGCGAGTAGTCGAACCGCTTGAGGCCGCGCTGGAACCGGAAGAAGAAGGGCGCTGCGACGAAGTGTTTCCGATCGTTCTGGAGGTCGGCGTCGTTCGTGTTCTTGTTGCCGTACCAGAAGAACAGGGCCGACACGCCGCGGAAGCTGTCGGGGGTCTTCTGTTGGTAGTGGAACGGAACCACGAGGAAGTTCTTCACGAACTTCGTGCCCCACCACCACACCAGCGGGAACTGGCCGAAGTTGAACTGCTCGCCGACGCGGCGGTAGCCCATCAGCAGCGGAACGGAGCCCCACACGGTCTTGCGATCCGAGTAGCTGCCGAAGAACAGCACCGCGGGGTTGACCCAGCGGCGACGCTCCATGCGCTTGTCGTACCAAGCGAAGGTCAGCGACAGGTCGGCGTGCAGCAGCTTCTCCGGGTGGCCGGCTTTGGGCGTTCGGTGCACGAAGAACGGCGGGACCGCCTTGGTGCGGTGGGTGTCGAACTCGCGGTTGAACCAGAACGGAGGGATGTTGCGCTGACGGATCAGCGTCGAGGGCTTGGATCCGTCGGCGTCCTGGGCCGTCGAGCCTTCGGGCTGCGCAGGCTCGGTTCCGCTTCCGGCAGAGGGCGACTCGGGCGGAGGCGCGAACGCGGTTGCGGAACCGAGCGACACGCCGGGTGCCAGCGGCGGCATGAGAGCGGCAGGCGTTCGCACAGGCGCATGGGCGATCGAACCAGCGCGCGCGAGGTTCGGCGTGAGCACGAACAGGGCGGCCAGCGCGAGCAGCCATGCCAGGCGCGAGGCCCGACGAGGTGGGTGGTTGTGCGCTGCCGGCACGGGTCGCGACGGTCTACGACACTGTGCGGTTTCCGGTCAATGCCGCGGGGTTCGACGCCACGATCGGGATCACGGGGCAGGGGGCGCCGCATGGACATTTTGACAGCGGGCGGCGGACGCATTACACCGCCGCGCATGTCCGAAGCCGCTGCTCCTGTGCCGCCCGAGTCGCTTCTCGTCGACGTGTCCTCCATGCGGCGGCGCGGCGAAACCCACGGACGCGTGGAGGCGGATCTCCCCGCCGAGTGGCTCGCGCACGCGCTGTCCGACACCGATGCCGAGGTTCGAGAGGCCGGTCGCGTTTCCTTTGACCTCAGCCTGCCCGGGGACGCGCCGGTGATCGTCGCCGGACAGCTCGACGTATCCTTTATCGTCCCCTGCGGCCGGTGCTTAGAGGATGCAACCGTCGACGGCAACAGTCGCATCGACGCGTTGTTTGTTCCCTCTGGCACCGCAGTGGCCCGTCAGGACGACGATGAGGACGGGTTGGCCCTCGACGAGGAAGCCTTGGACAGCTGGCCCTACGACGGTCGGATCATCGACCTGGCCCGCGTGGTCACCGAGTACGTGAAGGTGGCCTACCCGATGCGCGCGTTGTGTGCCAAGGGCGAGGCGTGCGAGGGCCTGTGTTCGGGCTGCGGAAACAACTTCAACGAGGTCCCACCGCGCATCGCCGGCAAAAGCGCATTCTGCGTGAAGTGCGACCAGGAGTTCTTTGGAGCCGTGGGGGAGCCGCCCAGCGAGGCCGAAGCGGACGCCGAGGAGCCGCCGAAGTCGAGCGCCTTGGCGGAAGCCTTGAGAAAGCTCCAATTGCCCGACTGAAAACCTGTCTCTGGCCCTTGCCGCCGGGTGCGGGCCACCACTACACTCCGCCTCCTTCGAGGGCCCGATGGCTGTACCTAAGAAACGAACGTCTATCTCGCGCCGCAACATGCGTCGCGCCAACCACGACAAGATCACCGCGCCGAACCTCGGACCGTGCCCGAACTGCGAAGAGCTGATGATCAGCCACCGCGTGTGCCCGGCCTGCGGTCAGTACCGTGGACGCGAGGTGGTCGCGGTCGCCCAGGACTAGGTCGTCGGTCGTGGCCAGGGTGCATCCCTGGCCATGACGCACCCGTCCTCACCGCGTTTCGAACCCGTCTTTCACCCGTCTTTCACCCGTCTTTGACATCGGCCCCGAGCTTCTTCCTCGTGACCGTTTCCCGTTCCGACTCTGTTTGACGCGCTGCCGGCTTTCCCATGCCCAACGCTAGGATCGCCCTCGATGCGTTCGGTGGAGACGCCTGCCCGGGTCCCGAAATTGAAGGGGCTGTGCAGGCGGCACGCACCGGCGCGGTGGATGTCGTCCTCGTGGGCGACGAGCGAAAACTAAAGACCGCGCTCGAGGTGCACGCGCGAGATTGGGCATCGCTGCCGATCCGGATTCACCACGCACCGGACGTCATCACGATGCAGGACAGCCCGAGCAAGGCGGTCCGCGGCAAGCCTGCCGCTTCGATGCCGCAGTGTTTCGAGTTGGTCAAAAACGGCGAGGCCGATGCGGTGGTGTCCGCGGGCAACTCCGGCGCGATGCTGGCGTGTGGACTGTTTAAGTACCGCCGGATCAAGGGGATTGACCGACCCGCGCTGGTCACATCGACCCCGACCCGCACCAAAACCGTCACCGCTTTTCTGGACGTCGGCGCCAACGTCGACTGCAAGCCCGTCAACCTGGTTCAGTTCGCGGTGCTGGGCGCGGTCTATGCCGCGTTCAAGCACGGGCGGACCCGGCCCAAGGTCGGCCTGCTCTCCAATGGTTCAGAAGACGGGAAGGGCACCGAGCTGACCCGCGATGCCCACCGCTTGTTGCGGGAGCACCCCAGCGAGGCCTTCGAGTACACCGGCTACGCCGAGGGCTCCGACCTGATGGCCGGGGCGGTGGACGTGATGGTGACCGATGGGTTCACCGGCAACATCGCGCTCAAGGTGATGGAGGCGACGGGCCGGGCGATCGGCGGTTGGCTCAAGGATGCGATCAGCGGCAGCGCGCGCTCCAAGATGGGGGCGCTGTTGATGAGGCCGGCGTTGATGGAGCTTCGCTCCGCCCTGGACCCCGACGTCTACGGAGCAGCACCGCTGTTGGGCGTTCGCGGGCTGGCCTTCATCTGCCACGGCTCGGCCAGCGCGAACGCCATCGCGCACAGCCTCGAGTGTGCGGCGCGCTCGGTGTCCGAAAAACTCACCCCCCAGCTTGAGGCTGCGGTCGCCGAACACCAGCCCCTCTTCGATGCCGCGAAGGCGGCCGAAAACGCGTCATGACCCATCTCGCATTCTTGTTTCCTGGACAGGGTTCTCAACAGGTCGGCATGGGCAAGGCGCTCTACGATCAGAGCCCCGCGGCCAAGGCGATCTTCGACGAGGCCGATGAGGCGCTTGGTTTCTCGATCTCCAAGCTGTGCTTCGAGGGCCCCGCCGAGTCGTTGATGCTCACGGCGAACACGCAGCCGGCGATCCTCACCACCTCGATCGCTGCGCTGGCGGTCCTGCGCGAGCGCACCGAGCTGCAGCCCGCGTTCTTCATGGGGCACAGCCTCGGAGAGTTCTCCGCGCTGGTCGCCGCGGGGGCGCTGGCGTTCGCGGACGCCGTTGCGCTCGTTCGGCTGCGGGGGCAGGCGATGCAGGATGCGGTCCCCGCCGGGGTGGGTGGGATGGCTGCGATCATCGGGATGGACGCACAGACGCTTGAAGCCCTGTGTGTTGAGGCCGCGCAGGGGCAGGTCGTCAGCCCGGCCAACGCGAACGGCGGTGGACAGATCGTCGTCGCCGGACACGCCGAGGCCGTCGCGCGGCTGGTCGTCCTCGCCAAAGAAAAGAAGGCACGGGCCATTCCGCTCAACGTCTCGGCGCCGTTTCATTGCGCGCTCATGCAGCCCGCCGCGGACCGTCTTGGCGAAGCCCTGCGCACCATCGTCGTCGGAGGGTTTCAAGCGCCTGTGATCTCGAATGTGGAGGCCGAGCCCAACGAAGATCCCTCGCGGGTTGCCGAGCTCCTCGTTCGTCAGGTCACGCACCGCGTGAAGTGGGAGGCATCCGTGCAGAAGGCTGCGCACCTGGGCGTCGACGCGGCGCTCGAGGTGGGCCATGGGAAGGTGCTTGCCGGGTTGGTGCGTCGCATCGATCGCAGCGTGAGCGTCCGTGGGGTCGGTTCCCCGGACGATATCGATGTGCTACATGAGGGCGCCTGATGGAAGCCCGCAACGCACTCCCGGCGTCTTTGGACCTTACGGGGCGTCGTGCCCTCGTGACGGGGGGGAGCCGTGGTATTGGCCGCGCGGTCGCGATCACGCTGGCCGCTCGCGGTGCGGCGGTTGCGGTCAACTACGCACGCGGTGAAGCAGCGGCACTTGAGGTCGTCGCCGCGATCGAACAAGCGGGCGGCAAAGCGGTTGCGGTTGGTTTCGACGTCGGCGACGCCGACGCGGTCACCCAAGGCTTCAAAGAGGCCACCGAGGCGCTCGGTGGGCTTGAGATTTTGGTCAACAACGCGGGTGTCTCGATCGATGCGCTGCTGATGCGCGCCAAAGCAGAGGATTGGGAGACCCTGCAGCGGGTGAACCTTCGTGGCACGCTGTTGTGCAGCAAGGCGGCCACGCGTTCGTTGCTGCGCGCCAAGGCGGCCGGTCGCATCATCAACATCACCTCGGTGGTGGGGGAGCAGGGCAACGCTGGCCAGTCGATGTACGCGGCCACCAAGGCCGGCGTCATCGGCATGACCAAGTCCATCGCCCGCGAGCTCGCGTCCCGCGGATGCACGGTCAACGCCGTCGCCCCGGGGTTCATCGCCACCGACATGACCGATGCTGCGCTGCTCGGCGATGCCCGCGACACGCTGATCGGCAACATTCCGCTCGGTCGTATCGGAGCCACCGACGACATCGCAGAGTCCGTCGCCTTCTTGGCATCGGACGCCGCCAGCTACATCACCGGACACGTGCTTCGCGTGAATGGCGGCCTTCATATCTGAGTGTTCCGGGCCTCGCCGAGGCCGCGACAACCCCCTTCCAAAACTACGAGACCAGCCAATGTCCGACATCGAGAGCCAAGTCAAAGAGATCATCGTCGAGCAGCTCGACGTCAAACCCGAAGACGTCAGCGACAGCAAGACGTTCCAAGACGACCTGGGTGCCGACTCCCTGGCGATCGTCGAGCTTGTGCTTGCGCTCGAAGAGCGCTTCGAAGTGAAGATCCCGGACGACGAAGTCGACAAGATCAAGACGGTCGGCGACGCGATCAGCTTCGTGAAGAGCCACACGCAGGAGTAACGCGCGAACAGCATGGGGATGGGCGTGCGCGGCCGTCCTCTCGCTGCTCCTCCTCGGCCCGTTCCTCGGGAATGGCCGAGGCCCGTGCGCAACCCGAAACGAGTTCGACGTGACCAGACGCAGAATCGCCATCACTGGAGTCGGCCTTGTAACCCCGCTGGGAATCGGCCTCGAGGAAAACTGGCGACGCCTGCGAGCGGGTGAGTCGGGGATCGGCCCGATCACGCGCTTCGACGCGTCGGACTACACGACGACCATCGCCGGTGAGATCCGCGATTGGGACCCCACGCCGTGGATGCCCAACAAGGAGGTTCGCCGCACCGATCTTTTCATCCAATACGCGATCGCCGCTGGCGACATGGCGATGGAGATGGCCGGACTGCGGCAGCGCGTTCCGGACCCCGAACGCGCTGGCTGCTACGTCGGATCGGGCATGGGGGGGCTGACCACTATCGAGCAGACCCTGGAGAAGGTCATCGCCAAGGGTCCGCGGCTGGGAATCAGTCCGTATTTCACGCCGAGCACGATCATCAACCTGGCCCCCGGGCAGTTGTCGATCCGCTACACCCTTCAGGGACCCAACATGTCGATGGTCTCGGCCTGCTCGACCGGCGCGCACTCCATTGGCGAGGCCGCGCGGCTCATCGAGCGGGGCGACATGGACATCATGTTGGCGGGTGGAACCGAGTCCACGGTCACGCGACTCGGCGTGGGCGGGTTTTGTGCCTCACGGGCACTTTCGAGTCGGAACGACGAGCCGACCAAGGCCTCGCGTCCGTTCACAGCCTCGCGAGACGGCTTCGTGCTCAGTGAAGGCGCCGCGATCATGGTGCTGGAGTCCTACGAGCACGCCCAAGCCCGCGGCGCCAACATCATCGCCGAGCTGGTGGGCTACGCAGCCAACTCGGACGCACACCACATCACCGCGCCGGCACCCAATGGCGAGGGGGGCGCGCGCTGCATGAAGCTCGCCCTCAAAGACGCTGGCATCTCGCCCGAGCAGGTCGGCTACATCAACGCGCACGCGACCTCAACCGACGCGGACATTCTTGAGACCGCCGCGATTCGGACGGTGTTCGGTGCTCACGCCGACCCCGCGAAGGAAGGGGGGCTCGCGGTGAGCTCCACCAAGTCGATGCACGGACACCTGTTGGGCGCGACCGGAAGCCTGGAGGCCGCGATCACCGCGCTGGCCCTTCGCGACGGGATCCTGCCGCCGACGATCAACCTCGACGACCCGGACCCCCTGTGCGATCTCGACTACGTGCCCCACACCGCGCGTGAGGCCAACATCGAGTACGCGATGAGCAACAGCTTCGGGTTCGGGGGCACCAATGCTTCCATCGTGCTGCGCAAGGCCTAAGTTGTGACTGGCGTTCGGCTGTATTTCGGAAGCGACCACGCGGCGCTCGAGCTGCGCGGTCACCTGGCCTCGCATGCCCGCGAGGCCGGGCATGAGGTTGTTGCGATCCTAGGACCGGCCGCGGAGTCCGAGAAAGTCGACTACCCCGACGTGGCCGCCGAGCTCTGCGGCCTCGTTCGTGCGGACTCGGGCGCGTTGGGCGTGCTGGTGTGTGGGACCGGGCAGGGGATGGCGATCACCGCCAACCGCATCGCCGGCATTCGGGCCGTCGTTTGTTCAGACACGTTCAGCGCGGGCATGGGGCGGGCTCACAACGACGCCAACGTGCTGTGCGTCGGTGCCAGGGTTGTGGGTCTGGGCTTGGCGACCGCGGTCTTCGAGGCGTTCGTGAAGGGTGCCTTCGAGGGCGGACGGCACCAGCGCCGCGTCGAGAAGATCAACGCGCTGGACACTTGAACGCCCGTGCGTCTGCGGTGCGGCCCGAAGGTGAAGGCCGGTGTCCCTCCGCCATTCGCGGTATCATCTTCGCGAGCCTCGTGCAGTGTCCGGTTTGCGGTAGCCCGAGCACCAAGGTGCTCGATTCCCGAGAGGGACGGGACGGTCGGTCCATTCGGCGCCGCCGGACATGCAATGAGTGCGGCCATCGTTTCACCACGCATGAGCGGGTGGACGAGCAGCTCCCTGCGGTGGTCAAGCGCGACGGTGCGAAGCAACCCTTCGACCGCCGCAAGCTTCTCGTGGGGCTGGAGGCTGCGTGCCGAAAACGCGGCATTAAGAACGAGCAGCTGGAGGGCATCGTCCAGCAGGTCGAGCAGTGGTGTACCACCCGAGGCGACCGCGAGATCCTCGCGTCGGAGGTCGGCGAGCGGGTGATGGAGATCCTGCACGATGTCGACGAGGTTGCGTACGTCCGCTTCGTGTCGGTCTATCGCAGCTTCGAGACCATCGCCGAGTTTGAGCGGCTGCTGCACGAGATGGAGAAGCGTCAGCGAGTCAACATCGAGGGACAGCGGACGCTGTTCGAAGCGGGGGGCCATGGCACCAAGAAGAACCGCAGCGCACCGCAGTGATGCCGACCTCGATCGGTCGATGATGCGACGGGCGGTTGGCTTGGCCCGGCGCGGACTCGGATCGACCTATCCCAACCCGTCGGTGGGCGCGGTGCTTGTGCGCGATGGGCTGGTGGTGGCGACCGGCCGTACCGCGCCCACCGGTGGCCCCCATGCCGAAGCCCGGGCCCTGGCCAAAGCGGGGGAGGCGGCGCGCGGAGCCACGCTCTACGTCACGCTCGAGCCGTGCTCGCACCACGGTCGCACGCCGCCGTGCACCGACGCGATCAAGCATGCCGGCGTGGCGCGCGTGGTCTACGGTGTGCAGGACGTGGCCGCCCACGCCTCGGGACGCGCCCGCGGCATTCTGCGCCGGGCTGGGATCGAGGTGAGCGTGGGCGTCGAGGCACAGCGATGCCTCGCCGTCCATGAGCACTACCTGCACCACGTCGGACAGGGGCGGCCGTTCGTCACCCTCAAAACCGCAGCGAGCCTCGATGGCCGGGTCAGCGTCCACACCGGGGACAGCAAATGGATCACCTCGGAGCGCTCCCGCAAGGTTGGCCACGGTCTTCGAGCCGAGCACCACGCGATCGCCGTGGGCATCGGAACCGTGCTCGCCGATGACCCCTCGCTCAGCGTGCGGCTGGTCCAGGGCATCGACCCACGGCGCGTCGTGTTCGACTCTACGTTGCGGCTGGCCGGTGCCCGGAAGCTCTCGATCTGCTCGCCGGGCACGCTCGTGCTGCACACGGCTGCGGCCCGCGCCACGGACGCGCAAGCCCTGCACGATTGCGGGGTGGAGACGGTGCGGGTGCAGGCGAGCCGAGAGGGTCGCGTGAGCGTCCGCGCGGCGTTGCGTGCACTCGGCGGCGCCGACGTGCGTTCGCTGCTCGTCGAAGGGGGTGGCGCCTTGGTTGGGGCGTTTGCGAAGGCGCAGGCCTGGGATCGATGGTTTTGGTTCACGGCCCCGAAAATCCTCGGAGACGGCACCGCAGCGGTGTCTGGGGTTCGTTGGGCCAAGGTTGCACAGACGCCTGCGCTCGCGGTGGAGCGTCGAACGACGCTGGGGGACGACCTGCTGACCGTGCTTCGCCCGCGGCGTGACGCTCCGTAGGTCGCCTGCTACAACCGCCGCGTGTTCACGGGCTTGGTGCAAGCAACCGGGACGTTGGTCCGCGCGACCGACGTCCGTGACGGCCGTCGCCTGACCTTGGAGTGTCCCTTGGACGCGCGCGACCTGGAGCTCGGCGCTTCGGTGGCCGTGGATGGCGTCTGTTTGACCGTGGTCGAGGCGGGAGCCGGCACGGCATCCTTCGATGCCGCATTCGAGACCCTGCGCGCGACCACGCTCGGTTCGAAAGACGCCGGCGCCAAGGTCAACTTGGAGCCGGCGCTTCGGCTGGGCGACGCGCTCGGCGGCCACCTGGTCTCGGGTCATGTCGACGGCGTGGGCAAGTTGCGCACCCTTGAGCTTCGCGGCGATGCCTGGGAGGTCTGGTTCGATGCCCCGGAGTCGCTGCACCGATACATCGCGCCGAAGGGATCGGTGACCGTGCAAGGGGTCAGCCTTACGGTCAACGATGTCGACGGCGGTGGGTTTATGGTCGGCATCATCCCGCACACCCTGTCCGTCACTACGCTTGGCGGCTTGTCCGGCGGGGACGCCGTGAATCTTGAGGTGGACGTGCTCGCACGGTACGTCGCCCGACTTCTGCAGTGCGAGGGCGAGGCTGCTGCGCCTCGCTCCCGCGTGACCCGATCTCTGCTTGAACAGGCGGGCTTCGCCACCCAGGACGAGCGATGAACAACGAAGAACAGCGAATCGACACCGAATCCCTCGAACGCGCCATCGAGGCCTTTGGCCGCGGGAAAATGGTCGTGCTCGTCGACGACAAGGAGCGTGAGAACGAAGGCGACCTGGTCATCGCCGCCGAGCACTGCGGCCCTGCCGACATCAACTTCATGTGCAAGCACGGGCGGGGACTCATCTGCCTGGCCCTCACCCCCGAGCGCATCGACGCGCTCCGGCTCCCCATGATGGTCCCGACCGACCCCGGTGACATGGGCACGGCATTCACCGTCTCCATCGAGGCTCGCCGTGGGGTGAGCACAGGGATCTCGGCGGCGGATCGGGCGGAGACCGTGCGTGTCGCAGCCGACCCCAACTTCAGCGCCGAGGACCTGGTCAGCCCGGGACATATCTTTCCGCTTCGCTCTCAGCCCGGCGGCGTGCTCGTTCGTTCGGGGCACACCGAAGGCGCAGTCGACCTGTCGCGCCTGGCCGGCTGTACGCCTGCCGGCGTCATCTGCGAGATCATGCGAGACGACGGGGAGATGGCCCGCATGGACGACCTCGAGCTGTTTGCGCGGGAGCACGAGCTGCCGGTGCTCAGCATCGCCGACCTGATCGAGTACCGACTGGGCAAGGAGGACCTCGTCGAAGAGGTCGAGCATCCACCGTTGGCCTCCGCAGTCCTGGGGGTGAACCCGGACGCTGGCTGGTCGGTCCGGACCTGGCGTTCGTCGGTCTCCCCCGACACGCACTACATGACGATGTCCAAGGGCGACCTCTCGGATGGCGGTCAAGGCGAGCCGGTGCTGCTTCGAGCCCAACGCGCCAACATGTTGCGCGACGTCTTCGGCTTCGGGGATGGCGCGGGCAGCCGAGTTCGCAGCGCGTTGTCGCAGATCGACCGGGCGGGACGCGGCGTGTTTCTCTACATCATCGGGCAGGAAGCGCAGGACGTGCGCACGCTCGTCGGCGCGACCGAGTCTTCGGGCGAAGGCGGACTGGGCCTGCGTCCTGCCGAGCAGGGGTTCCGCCAGTTTGGCCTGGGCGCCCAGGTGCTTCGGACGCTGGGGCTGCGCCGCATCCGGGTCCTGACCAACAACCCCCGGCGCATCATCGGCCTGCGCGGCTACGGGATCGAAGTTGCCGGAACGGTTCCGCTTGAGGTTCAGCCGTGAGCGACCGGCCATCGGTGCTGCTGATCGTCAGCGGCGGCATCGCGGCCTACAAAGCTCCCGCGCTGGTGCGGGCATTGATCAAGCGGGGCCACGAGGTTCAAGTCATCGCGACCCCGGCAGCGCTGTCCTTCACCACCGAGCTCGCGCTCTCCACCGTCAGCGGACGACCGGTTCGCACCTCGCTGCTCGACCCGGCACAGGAGGGCACCGTCGGTCACATCGAACTCGCGGATTGGCCCGACCTTGTCGTCGTGGCCCCCGCCACTGCTGACCTCATGGCCAAGGCCGCGCACGGTCTCGCCGGCGACCTCGCTTCGACCGTGTTGCTCGCGACCCGATCGTCGGTGTTGTGGGCGCCTGCGATGAACACCAACATGTGGAGTCACGCTGCCACCGTCGCGAACGTTGCCACGCTTGCCGGGCGTGGCGCTTCGTTCGTCGGCCCCGATGCTGGAGAGCTCGCGTGCGGCTGGGTGGGGGAGGGGCGCATGATCGAGCCCGACACCATCGCGGATCGGGCCGACGAGATGCTCCGCGGCGCGTCCTCTTGGACCGGCAAGCGCGTGCTCGTCTCGGCGGGTCCCACCCGGGCCTATCTCGACCCGGTTCGTTTCTTCTCCAACGCCTCCACCGGCGCGATGGGGTTTGCGATTGCCGAGGTCGCGGCGCGGCGGGGCGCAGACGTCGTCCTGGTGAGCGGTCCCGTGCAGCGGCCGACGCCCGCGGGGGTTCGCCGAGTCTCGGTCGAGACCGCGGAGCAGATGCTGCAGGCCATGGATGCCGAGTTGACCGACGGGGGCATCGACCTCGTCGCCATGGTCGCGGCCGTCTCCGACCTGGTCTCCTCGCAGCCGTCCTCGAAGAAACTTCCCAAGGAGGACATGACCAAGGCGCTCGCCGCCGGAGTCCTCGTCGAGGGGATCGACGTGTTGGCCACCCTCACCGCGCGCCATGCCGAGCGGACCTACTTTCTGGGCTTCGGTGCGCAGACCGTGGAGGATGATGCGGATGGTGCGGATGGTGCGGATGATGCTGCGCTCCGGGCCGCGCTCGTTCGCGCTGGGCGGAGCAAGCTGGTCAAGAAGGGGGCGCACTCGATCTTCGTCAACCGCGTCGGCGTGCCGGGCGTTGGGTTCGGCAGCGAGACCAACACGGGCGTCCTTCTCCGCAGCGGGCACGATGAGGTTCGCGATGCGGGCCCCGCACGCCCCAAGGTCGAACTCGCGGCGTGGCTGCTCGACGAACTCGCCACCGAGGTCCTGGGCGGATGAGCGAGGAGTTCGAGATGCTCGCGCGCCAGATGGCGCTGCGCCTCCGGCGTCTGCAGGGGACGCACGACATGCAGTACATGCGGGTCGGCACGGCCCCGGCCGTCCTCGCGCCGCCGGCTCCGGTCGAGCCGCAGCCTGCCGCGGGTGCTGCACGCCCCCAGGCGGCCGCGCCCGTAGCCGGGAAGGCGGTCGATGCCAAGGCGGCGCTGCGAAGTCAGGCGCAAGGCTGGAGTGCCGCGACCAAACTCGAGTACCTGCGGAAGAAGAACGTCGGAGACTGTCGGCGGTGCGGCCTGTGCCAGACGCGGACGAACATCGTTTTCGGGGTTGGGAACGCCGAGACGAAGATCATGTTCGTGGGGGAAGCGCCAGGCGCTGACGAGGACCGAACGGGGGAACCCTTTGTCGGCCGCGCGGGGCAACTGCTCGACCGTTGGCTGGTCGATCTCGGCCTGTCCCGAAAGGACGTGTACATCGCGAACGTGCTCAAGTGCCGGCCGCCGAACAACCGCGACCCGCAGCCCGAGGAAGTTCAGCGCTGCTCGCCGTTCCTGCGGGCTCAGATTCGAGCGATTCGACCAGCGGTCGTTGTTGGACTTGGGCGACATGCTGGTGAGCTTCTGTCGCGTCGTGAAGGTATGTCCCTGGGGGCCATGCGGAGTGCACGTCTTGAGTACGACGCGACCGCGCCCAAAGAGGAAGCGCGCAGCGTCGTGATTCCTCTGGTGGTCACCTACCATCCGGCCTACGTCCTCCGGCAAAGCGGGGATGCGCAGGGCGAAACGACGAAGTTGGTCATGGCGGACTTGCGCCGTGCGCTGGACATCGCGCAGCAAGACGTTCGCGACACGCCGTGAGCAGCACGTCAAGTGTTCGGCGAATCTCCGTGTCGATGGCGATGTGCGGGGACGATCTTCGAAGAGATCCGGAAAACGGTTGACGGGGATGGGTCGCCCTTCTAAGTTGGCCGCCCCCGATGGATGCGGGGTCCCGGCGCATGACGAAGGCTGAACTCATCGAGAGAATCGCGCGTTCACGCAGCCTGCCTCCCGACATCACGAAGAAGGACATTGCGACCATCCTCGGTGTTGCGTTTGAGGAGCTTGCAACCTACTTCGCGAAGGCCAAGGTCACGCGGACCACGTCTCCTCGTTTTACGTTTCCTCGGTTTGGAACGTTCACGAAGAAGAAGCGGCCGGCCCGACGTGGGGTCAACCCGCGCACGCTCGAACCGATGCAGATCGACGCGTCGTGCACGGTCGACTTCAAGGCGAGCAAAGAACTCCGCGACCAGATGAATGGTGTGGTCGCGAAGGCGACCAAGACATCCTCTCGGTCGTCGGCCAAGGCATCGTCCTCGTCCGCGAAACAACCGGCTCGCGCCAAGGTCGGGCCGACGAAGCGAGGCGCCAAGGTCACCGCCGCCAAAGTCGCCAAGGTCGCCCCCAGTGGCCGGCGGCTGACGCCGCGGGACGAAGACGCAGAGTTGGACGCGCTGATCGACGACGACAAGTTGTTCGTGGAGCTTCCGGCGACGCGCCTCAAGCGGGTACGCCCGGGCGCGGCAGGCAAGACCGGCTCGACCGAGACGGGCTGACGGTGCGCGAGCTGAGCTGAGCTGAGCTGAGCTGAGCTGAGCTGAGCTGAGCTGAGCTGAGCTGAGCTGAGCTGAGCTCAGCAGGTCGGTGCGTGACGAGCCGCGACTGACGCGCAGACCCGGCGCGCGTATAGTCCCCGACCTGATGGCCGGGACCGAAGGCTCGTGGCGCGACCGTGCGTTTCATGCTCTTGCACGCTGGGGGACCGAACGTCCCTGGCGAGTGCTTGGCGTCTTGTTGATCGTGTTGGTGGGGTTCGCCGCGGCGTTGCCCGGCCTCGGCGTCACGACGTCGCGGACCAACATGGTCTCCGACGAAGACCCACAGCAGCGCAGGATGAATGCGTTCTACGAGCGCTTCGGCCGGCCTGACTACCCGCTGTTCGTGATCTCAGGCGGAAGCGCCGAGGACCGTCGCGCGGTCGTGGATGCGATCACGCTCGAACTGAGCAAAGACCCAGCGCTCCACGGACGCGTGTTTGGGCGGGTGAGCCCGCGCGACGTCGCGTCGATCCTGTTGCTGCAGCAACCGAGCGCGCTGGCTCAACTCGGCGCAGCGCTCCCCCCTGGGCAAGACGGCGCCGCATTGATCGAGCAGGGGCTCGAGGGCTGGCTCTCCGGGCTGTCCGCGCAGATCGAAGCGGGCATCGAGGGGGGAGACGACGCGGCAGCTGCGGGCGGAGTCGAGCGGGCCGCCGAAGGCCTCGGCCAGCTCGCTCAACTCGCGCAGACGCTCGACGCCGTGGCCAAGGGCGAGGACTTGATGGCTCGTTTCGAGGGCCAAGCATCGTTCGAGCAAGACGGGATCGACGGCCGCGGTTATCTCGTGACCTCGGATCGGGAACACAACCTGTTGGCCATCTACGCCGATGCCCCCAGCGACGAGGGGCGCGTGCTGGCTCCGTTGGTCTCACAACTTCGCCAGGCGCGAGACCTGGCGATGTCCAGCGCGCCCGAGGGGGTGACGGCCAAACTCACCGGACTGCCGGCGTTGTCTGTCGATGAACTCGAGATCGTCGAGCAGGGCCTGGTGATCACCAGTATCGCCGCCACGATTGGAATCTTCGGTTTGTGTCTGCTGCTGTTCCGCTCGCTGCGTCAAACCATCGTCGCGCTGCTGCCGTTGGCCCCGGGCATTCTCGGCACGCTTGCGGTGGTCCGTCTGCTCTACGACGACCTCAACATCATCACGTCGGGGTTCGTCGCGGTCTTGCTCGGGCTCGGCATCGACTTCTCCGTACACATCATCGCTCGGCGCAACGAGGAGGTCCGTCAGGGCAAGACGCCCGCCGAGGCCATCACCGCGTCGCTGCGTCGGACCGGACCGGGCATCTTTACCGGGGCTGTTGTGACGGCGGCGGCGTTCCTCACCAACATCACGACCGAGTTCACCGCCTACGGCGAACTCGGGGTCGTGACTGCGGCCGGGCTCATGCTCATGGTCGTGATCACGTTTGCTGTGATCCCTCCACTGCTGACGGTCGGTCGCTCCGAGGACTCCGCGATTCGTGTGGCGCCCGAGCCTCCTGGCATCGCCAGCATTCCTGGGCTCGTTCGACGCGGGAGGTTGGCGCTGCTGGGCGTCGCGCTGGCGTTGGCAGCGGTGGGCGCTGTGACGGCCAGCTCCCTGGGCTACAACCCGCGGTACTTCGACTTCTTGCCCGAGACCACAGAGAGCGCCCAGGGCCTCGCGGTCCTGGAGTACGACTCCCTGGCGTCGCCAGTGTTCGCGGCGTTCACCGCAGACGATATCGAGGGCGCACGCACCAAGGCTGCGAGACTTCGAGCGCTGGGCAGCGTCGCGGGGGTTCAGACGCCAAGCGACCTGCTTCCGCCGCTGGACGCTGCGAGCTTGGCGACCCTCCGCGGCGGGCTCGAAGGCTTCGGTCGAGCGCCGGACACCGACAAGCTCGCCACCGCACCCGTCGATCCGAAGGTGGTCGCACGCAGCGCCGACGAGATCGCGGACCTGCTGGAGGAGGTTGTCTTCGCACTGCGCGGCGCATCGCTTGAGACCAAGGATGCGGAGGCGGCCAAGGAGGCCTTCGCCCAGCTCGCGCAGACGGTGCGGGGGCTCGATGACCAAGGGCAGGCTCGGCTCGCGGGGATCAACGCCGAGGCGGCGGCCGTCTTGGCTCCCGCGCTGCGCACCGCAGCCGCCGTCGCACAACGCGGTCACTATGCGCCGGAGGATCTTCCCCCGCTGTTCGCGACCCGATTCGTCTCCAAAGATGGCCAGAGCGTCGCTTTGTTTGCGGTGCCCTCGGGGCAGTTCTGGGAGGAAGAGGTCGCGCTTCGTTTTGCCGCGGAGGTCCGCACCGTGGATGCAGACGCGGTTGGCCTCGCGATGGTCCACGTTGAGCACGGACGGCAGGTCCGCGAAGGCTTCGAGCGGGCTGCGCTGTACGCCGCGGGCATCATCGTCTTGCTCCTGATCGCAGACTTTCGCAGCGTGGCGGATGCTCTGCTCGCGCTGTTCCCGACGGTGGTGGGGTGGCTGTGGATGCTCGGGCTGATGCCGCTGCTCGGGCTCGACTTCAACGTCGCCAACATCGTCGCGCTGCCGCTCGTCCTGGGGATCGGCATCGCGTTCGGTGTGCACATGATGCACCGGCTGCGGGAAGACGCGGGGGAGGGGGTCCCAAGCCTCGATGCGGTGGTGCGTGGCACGGGTGGCGCGATCGCGGTCGCGGCGACCACCACGATGGTGGGCTTTGCCGCGCTGATGCTCAGCCCGTATGGCGGGATGGTCAGTCTGGGCGCGACGATGGTGCTCGGCATTGCGACGTGCCTGGTGGCCACGCTGTTTGTCCTGCCGGCGTTGCTCGTGGTGCTGAAGCGAGCCCGTTAAACGTTTCGCGCCGCATCCCAGCAGGGACGCGGCGCGAAACAGGAGTCGCGGCGACGGTGTTAATTCGGCGCGGTCATCGAGCCGGAGGCCGATTTGGGCTTCGCGGCTTTGGGGTTGGCTTTCATGGACCCCGCGGCCTTGCTGTTGGGGTTGGTCCGAGTCGCGTCGTCGCTCTCGGGGTTGGTCCGAGTGGCGTCGTCGCCCTCTGGGTTGGCGCGGGCGGCGTCGGATCCCGCCTTGGGGTTCGCCCGCTTGGCGCCGGAGTTCTTGGGATTCGCACGAACCGCGCCGCTACCCTCGCTGGGGTTGGTGCGGGTTGGCGTGGTGCTGCTGCTCGGGTTGGCGCGGGCCGGTGCCTTCGAAGCCGGTGCTTTCGAGGATGGAGCCGTGGACGCGCGCTCGGAGGACGGAGCCGTTGAAGCGCGGGAGGATGAGGCCGGAGCCTTCGAGGCCGGGGCCTTCGAGCGGGGGCTGCTGCTGCTGCTGCTGCCGGCGTGGAAGGAGCAACCGCCCAGAGCCAGTGCGAAGATGGCGACCATGGAGGCGGGGCTGAGCGTGCGTTGGATGAGCTTCATGATGGTTCGTCGTCCCTCTGGGTGGCCGTGAGACGGCCGCCGCAGAATCCGTATTCACGGCGGATGCACCCAGTGTGTCAAGCGCGGCTTCTTCGACCCAGCATCGACGAGGACCGAGCCCGGCAAGCCTCGCGTCGGTGGTTCTTGACTGCCCCTGGGGGCCTTGGACCCCTTCAGCGGTGCTCCCGCAGACCGTTGTTCCGGCCAGTCGGAACGGCGTTGCAGCAGACACCTCCATTTTCGTTGGACGGGTGTTAGGGCTGGACGCGTATTTTACTATTCTTCGGGGCATTGTGCCCCGGGCGCCAACACAAGGATTGTTCAGTGACCCGACAAAGAAGTGACGAGTGGAGAAAACAACAGATCCGGGCCGCCGCGACGCGGTGCTTCGTGCAGCGTGGTTTTGCTGCGACCCGGCTCTTGGATATCGCGCGTGAGGCCGGCCTGAGTAAGGGAGGGGTGTACTTTCACTACCGGGCTAAGGAAGCGCTCTTCCACGACATTTTGGAGAACCAGCTCAAGACGCTGGAGGCGCGCTGGTCGTTTGAACCGGTCGCCGACCAACCCGCGGACCATACGCTTTCGCGCCTGCTGGTGGCGCACCTGCGGACCGTCGAAGACGAGCCCGACGAGACCCGTCTGGGCCACCTTTTGCTGTCCATGGCCCCACAAGATCCCACGTTCCGCGAGTCTCTCGACAAGGCGTTCTGCGTGATGCGTGCGTTGTACGAGGGCGTGATCGACCGGGGCATGAAGGAAGGTGTGTTCACCCAGGGGAATGCTGAGCACCTTTCGCATTGTGTCTTGGGCCTCGTCCAGGGACTCGCCAACCAGAGCGCGACCCGAGCCGAGGGCAAGCTGCCGATCCGGCCCGAGGACGCGACGAGAACGATCCTCCGCATGCTCGGCGGGAAGACACCCGCGACCTTGCAGCCGACCGCACGGGTGGCCGAAGCCGCGCCGACCCCCGTCTAGCCACCCGCAGGCTACTCGCTCGGGTCCCGGTGTGCTTCGGGTCCGCGGGGAGAGCGTGCGGTCGCGAACAACCGTACGCCTGCAAGCCCGGCGATGCTCCGACCTCGGTCGGGCCCGTCGGGCTTGTTCGTGGTTCCGCGGTGCTCGACGGATGCCGCGCGGTAGGTCGCGACCTCAACCCTCGCTTCGGGGAGCAGCTGTCGCAGCGTGCTGAGCACGGCGCCTCCGCTGGGCCGGCCTTGAGGGTGATCCTGAGAGCACTTGCGCGCCAGAGCGGAGTGACGACCATGGATGAGGTCGTCGAGACAGGCTCGGTCGCGATCTTCGAGGGCCTGTACGCCTGAATCGTCGAGCGCCGGGCGGCCGTAGGCCACGCCCCCGTGGCTCAGCTCCGCGCTGCCCCAGATGAGGGCGTTACGACCGACGAGCAGCTGCTCGAGCGCATCGATGAAGCGTTCTGCCGCCTCGGTGTCCCGAGCGCGCAGCACGGAGGGCCCGCAGAGCACCGGGACAATCGGCGGCACGCGGTCGCCGTACAGGGCGCGCAGGGTGAGCGCCGAGAGCTCGATGCTGTGCGCAGCGCGGTGGCGGAGTTCCTCGCGAAACGCCCACGCGATCCGTGTCTCCAGAGCGTCCAAGAACCCCAGGTCCGCGGGGACCGGTCCCAGCGGGGTGGCGAAACCGCGACGTGCCGCCGCAAAGGGAAGCAGCCCGGGGCCGTGGTCGGTTCCCAGAATCACGACGCAGTCGAGCGACTGCGCAGCGGGGAGATCCACGAGGGTGCGCGCCAAGACGCCGCCCACGAGCTCAAGCGGGCCATGCGGGACCATGACGCCCACGACTTGGCTGTCCTCGCGCGTCCGAGGTTGCGGCCCGAGCACCTCGGCGAAAGCGGCTTCGAGTAGGGCTCGATCCGCGGGATACAGGACACCCGCGAAGCGTGGCCGCCGTGGATCCTCATCCAGGAACCCCGCATGCAGGTCGGCCCAGCGGTCGCGAAAACGTTCGTCGTCGAGCCAGCCTTCATCCCGGAGGCTGTCGATGAAGGCGCCGAGCTCGTCGACCGGGAGGTCGAGGACGCCGCGCATGCTCAGCGATTGGCGGACCTGAAGGACCGTTCGGCTGCCATCCAAGAGATCGAGCACCGGCGCGAAGTCGGCGTCGAGGGCAAAGCTCTCGGCCACCCCCATGGGGTCCCGCAGGATGAGCACGCGTTCACCATCCAACACCCGCTCGACCCGCTCGATCCGGCGCAGCTTCGGCTTGGCCACGGAAGGACCGCAGGGGCTATCGTCGGGCAGTTCCTTGGTGTCCTTCGCCATCGCAGCTTGGCTTGCCGTCGCGCCGCCCGGTCCATCGGCCCGGGTCGGCTTGGCCTGGCACGCTCAGGCTACGGTGGAACCCAAAGACCGGCAACGCCTCGCGCGTGCAATCGGTGACGCGGTGGGCGTCCCCCCCGAGCAGGTCCTCCAGGACGCGATCGTGGAGGCTCGCCGTTTGGAGTCCTACGAGCTGTCCTCGGATGCCGCCCGCGAGATCTCGGACCTGCAAGCGCGCGTGGAGCTGGCCGCGGCGCAGTTTCGGGCCGGCGATCCGCAGGCCGCCGCGTCGCAAGCCAACGTGGTGTTGGAGCGTCTGCGGCAGCGACCGGGGTTGCCGATGGCCTCCTCGATGGCGTGGCACCTGCACGTCTTGCGCGGACGCATCGCGTGGACCCTGGCCGATGACACGCAGACCGAGGCCGCGTGGCGGGCTGCGATCGCGGTCGACCCCGAGGCGATGCTCTCCGGGCGGGAGGTTCCACCCGATGTCATCGCGTCCTACGACGCGGTCCGGGAGCAGGTCCTCGCCGGGCGCGCAGCGTGGCGCACGCCGAGCTTCGAGGGGTTCTCCGAGGCCGGCGCACAGATCGAGATCGATGGCGTCGGTGGAAACAGGCCGGTCCCACCCGGTGAGCACTTTGTGGTCGTGCACTGGCCGGGGGCGGGCGCTCAGGCGGCGGTTTTCGACGGCGCTCCGATCGCGCTTGAGGTCCCCGACGTGATGGTGTCGGCGGCGTTGCCCAAGACGCGCGATGCCGCCGAGGCGGTCTGCGATCGGTTGGACCTCGACCTCTTGGTGCTGGCCCGCGTACGCCAGGGGCGGATCGGCGTGCAGGCGTACGCTTGCGGTGGGGATTTCTCGCAACCTTGGTATTCCGAAGGCCCTTCGGATGCACCCGAGGCGCTCGATTCACTTCCGGAGGCTGGATGGGATCCCCAAGCCTTCGTGCTCAAGCATGGCGTGCTCCTGGACGCTGCGCCCTGGCCCGAGCCCGCGCGGGTGCTCCCTACGTCTGCACCCCGTCTCGCGCGCGCCCAACCGACCCCGGGGGCCGACGAACCCCGGCCCGCCAAACCCTGGTTTCGTCGCGCCTGGATCTGGGTGGTTGTCGGCGGTGTCGTCGTCGGCGCTGTGACGACGGGGGTCGTGTTGGGCACCCGTGAGGTCCCGTCGTCGGTGGTCGTCACGGACGACTTTCTGCAGCCGTAGCAGGGGCGACAGGGGCGTTTAGCCCCGAGCGTCGATCCGGGTCAGCTTGCCGGGCTCGATGCTCACGGTCTGCCGGTACAGCGTGCGCGCCGGGACGCAGACGTCCGGGACGCAACGAACCTCGAGCTTGTGGCGTCCGCTGGGTACGGAGATGCGGCGCGTCGGGGTGCTGCCGACATTCCTGCCGTCGATCAGGACCTCGGCCCACGCGACGGTTGGGGCGAGGACGCGCAGGCCGCCGGGCTCGCGGATTTTCACCGGCGCGGCTTGAAGCTGGACCTGCAGTGGTTGAGCCGGATCGCTGAGGTCTTCGGCCGAGAGCGTCAGCGTCTTGGTCACGTATCCCCGCGCGGATACGCGGACTTCGATGGTGTCCCCGGGAGACAGAGTGAGCGGGTGCGGGGAATCTCCATCGAGTCGCTCTCCGTCGATCTCGACCGTGGCGGTGTCGGGGCTGACCTGCAGGCTGCCCTGGACCGCGGCGGGTGCGGGTGACTCCTCGGGCGGGACGGTGCGTTCCGTCGCCTGCTCGGGTGGAGGCACCGCAGTGTCCAGAGCCACCGTGGGCGGGGCGGAGGCTTGCTGCTGCGCGGGGGGAGGGTCCTGCGAGCGAGCGTCGGTCCGTCCTATCGCGAAGGCCGCGAGACCGATGCAGGCAGCGCCAAGGAGCATGGCGAGCGAAGACACCCGGAACCCGCTTTGCCCTGGCGCGGCAGTGGACTTCGACGAGGTCGCAAGCGCTCCAGAGTCCAGCGCAAGGCCTTTGGAGCCGTCGACGGGTCGAACCTTGGATCGGTCGCGCTCGGGCGTCCGGTTGGGGGCATCGGGCAGGGCCGCCGACGCTTCAATGCCGGTGACCGCGGTCAGTCGTGTTGCGTACGTCTCGCTCGGACCGTCGAGTACGGGCCCCTCCCCGGAGTCGCCGTTGCGCGTCTCTTCGCCGCGTTGCCAGCCTTTGGGGAACAGCTTCTTGATCGTTCGTCCCAGCGCGGCATCGTCGTAGGTGCCGGCGTGTCGAGCGAAGGAGGTCCGCAGCGCGGCATTCATCGCCGAGGCGTCCTTGAAGCGCGCATCGGGGTCGATGGCGAGCGCGCGTTCAAGCGGACCGCGCAGGCCATCGGGTACGTGGCTCAGATCGGGGGTGACCCAGACGCCCTCTTTCGGGAAGGCCCGCTTGTGCGTGCACAGCTCGTAGAGGAGGCAGCCCGATGAGAATACGTCGGCGCGGGGATCCGCCGCCTCCCCGCGGGCCTGCTCGGGGGCCATGTAGCCGATCGATCCGGCGCGAACGCCCACCTGACGCCGAGCCGGAGCGGCGATGCCGAAGTCCACAATGCGGACCTGGCCGCTTCGATCGATCAGCACGTTGCGCGGGGTGATGTCGCGGTGCACGACCGCCGGTCGCCCAGGCTCTTCCCGATGCGCATAGGAGAGGCCCGCGAGGACGCCGCGGATCACATGAAGCCCCGCGGCGATGTTGGGCCGCTTGCCCTGCGACTCCGCGGCCTCCAGAAGCTGCGCCACCGACGGGCCGTCGACGAAGCCCATCGCGATATAGAACGTGTCCGCGGTGCGACCCAGCTCGTACGCCGGAACGATGTTCCCGTGGGACAGGGCGACCGCGGTCTTCGCTTCCGCCGCGAACATCTCGATGAACCGAGGTTCCGCGGCCAGCTCGGGAAGGATCGTCTTGATGACGAGGTCCCGCTCGAAGCCCAGTTCTCCGACCAGGCGGGCCAGGTAGACTTCGCCCATCCCGCCCCGTGCAATCCTCCGGTGGAGGCGATACTTGCCGAACTCGCGCCCGAGGGGAGCCCGACTGGGCTGCGCGATGGCCTGCTGGCCTCCGTCCGCGTCGAGCTTCGACACCGTGCGCCATGATAACATGGGGAACCGATGAAAGTGCGCAGTGCAACAGGCCGATCCGGCAGCACGGGGCGCGTTTTCAGGGCGGCGGCGGCGGTGTGCGTGCTGGTCGTCGGAGGGTGTGTTGAAGGGCATGAGGCTGTCCTCAGGCCGCTGTGGGGATGCGGTCTCGAAGGCGAGGTTCTCACCACGGTCCGCGTGCGGGCGCGCGGCGACCTACCGGCGGCCGAGGCCGAGTCGGTGCTGCTCGATGGCGGTGAAACATCCCTGGACGCGCTGCCGACGGGTGTCGACGCCCTGACGGTGGAGGGGTTGTTCGGGGAGTCGGTGGTGCTCGCGGTCGGCCGAACGCCGCGTCTGCCGCTGGATGGCACCCAGCCGGTCTACTTCTCTCCTCCGGATCAGCTGTGCCCGGTCGAGAGCTCGCTGGAGCCTCGCGATCGGGCCGCGATGGCGGTCGCGCCTTCGGGGGTGGTGCTCGCGGTGGGCGGGGAGGGGGCCCAGGGACAGTTGATGGATGAGATCGTGGTGCTGCGAGACGACACGACCGAGGTCGTGATCGCGGAGGCGGTGCTTCCAACGCCCTTGGTGGGTCATTCGTTGACCGCGATCGGGGACCGTGCCTTCGTGATGATCGGGGGGGCGAATGTCGAGCCGATCCCTTCGGGCGACGTCGTTCGACTCGACGTCAGCCGTGACGCGATGTCGGTCGAGGTTGGCCCGTCGGTGCGCGCCGTGCTTGACGAGGGTCCTGTCACGCCGCGAGCGTTTCACGGCGCGGTGGCACTTCCAGACGGCCGCGTCCTCGTCCAGGGCGGTTGTGCCCACGTCGAACGGGGGGCCTGTGTTCCGTCGGAGGCGAGTGTGCTGCGCTCAGGATTCTACCTCGAGGATGTGCGCGGCACGTTCCGTTTCGATCCCGCCCCGGCGATGTTGCACCCCCGCTACGAACACGCGCTGCTCGCCTCGCGGGATGGCGTGGTGTTTGCGGTCGGTGGCAGGGACGACGAGGACAACGGCCTGCGGGACATCGAGATGTTGCTCCCGGGAACCCCTGGGTGGTCGCCCTACGGCCCCGCGCTGTTCGAGGCTCTGGGGGAGCGCGACATCGTGGGCGCGGCCCTGATCGAGGGCGGGCTGGTCATGTTGGTGCTGGAGGACGGCACGATGTGGAGGGTCGACCAAAACCACGTCGAGTCCCTCGCGGGCTGGTGTGGTGGCCCGGATGATCCGTGCTTCCTGCCCTCTGTGGACACATTTCCTGTCCGCCGCACCATGCTCGCCCTGTGGGGAGAGCGGGTCCTGGTCGACCGATTCGTGGTGCACGCTGGCATCCTCGGGCGAAGCGGAGCCCATGCCGTGGACCTCTCCGCGGTGAAACCCGGAGGGAGCTTTCAGCCGCCGGGACCGCGCGTGGGCGGATCGAGGGTCGCGCTCGCCGACGGCACCGTGCTCGGGGTGGGCGGGCGCGTGCCGGCCTCCGGGTCCTTGGCCAATCCGGTGGTCACGCGCTTTCGACCGCTGCTCGACGGGCCGGACGAAGGCACGCCCGACGTCTCCGCGCCCGACAGTGGTGCGTTGGTGCTCCACGACCGCTCAGGTGCACAAAGCGAGGCCGAGGTTCGGATCAGCACCGCCGCGCAAACGCAGACGCTGCTGCTGGAGCCGGACCCGGAACGCAACACCGACTTCGCCTCCACGTGGGTTCACTTCCGAGGGTTTCGCAGCCGTCGTTTCGTGTTCGAGGGGTCGTATGAGGCGCTCAACGGCACGCCTTCGCTTCACGTGGTGTTCTCGCGGGGAGCGATCGCCCGGACCGAGCTCGCGATCGATGCTGATGCCGTTCGCCTGCTCGCGCGGGAGGCGGATGGCAGCGCCGTCGAGGTCCGTTGTTCCGAGCAGGGGCTGAACTTTGCGGGCGTCGGGCACACCGTCTCCGTGGTGGTCTCGCCGCGGGCGATCGACGTTCGGGTCGACGGTGAAGCGTTCGCGCGCTGTCCTTGGGCCGGGGTGGAGACGGTTGCGGTGGGGCTCGGGGCGGTCGGTGCGGGCACGATGCGCGCCAACGGGCTGCGACTGAGTCGCAATTAGCCGGCTGAGGAAACATGCTCGGGTACCCTCGGGCGCGATGCTCGATGCCCCTGATCCCGAGATCCTCGCCGCAGCGACCGCGGCGTTTGCCGACCGCATCAATGCTGGACGCCAGCACGCGAGCGCGGAGTCGTTCGCGTTGGCCCGCGACGCGTACTCGGAGGCGGTCCATCTGTTTCCGCTGCACCCGCAGGGGTATCTTGAGCGCGGCAGCGTCCGTTCGATCTGTGGGGACCTGACCGGGGCGATCGACGACCTGGGCGTTGCGCTGGCGCTCGCGGAGCCAGACGAAGACATGCTTCGCGCTCACTTTAACCGGGGCAGTGCGCTGCTGGAGGTTCGCGAGGCCGACCGGGCAGTCCCGCACTTTGAGGTTGCGGCCGCCGCGGGGGTCGATGGCGCGGCCGGGCTGCTCTCACGCGCCCGGCGCGACGCTGGACCACAACCAGGCGCGGTCGCCCGCGCGGCACAAGCGTGTTGCGCTCGGGGCTTCGAACTCCTCCCGCAGGCGCCGATCCTGGCCCTATCGTGCTTCGAGGACGCCCGGCGGCTGGACGCGAGCATGTTGTGGGCGCTGCACGGAGCCGGGCAGGCGAACGGGGCCATCGGGCGGCCGCATCACGCCCGCAACGCCTTCGGCCACGTACTTGAGCGCGGAGCCCAGGGCGTGATGCGGGCCGAGGCGCTGTTCAACCGGGCCTCGTTGCTTCCCCCCGACGCCGATCAGGCGGAACAGGAGCAGGCACGCGCCGATCTGGAGGCGTGCTTGGAGCTGGCCAACGATGCCGCGGTCGCCTTCCCGTCCGTCGGAGATCCCATCCAAGCCGACGCCATGATCGACGCGATTCGAGCCAAGCTCGCTGCCGTGTCGAGACCCAGCTCGTGACGCGAAACGGCTAGGGCGAGCAAGGGTTGGTGTCGCCGGGGTGGTGCGTCCGGAGGGTGTCGGCGGCCGCACGCGCGACGGGCCCCGTCAGATCGACGTAGGCGCACAGCGTCTGGTCCATCTCCGCGTTGCTCGAGGGCGCGTGACGAAGGGCGGATGCCAGGCGACGGGCCAGCGCGGCTTCGGGCCGGCGTCGGAGCAGGCTGACGACGGGGTCGGTGTCCCCAAGCCGAGCCAGCTGGCGGGCGGCCTCGGCTCGAAGTTCGATGTCCCCGTTGGCGTCCACCAAGATCGACCGCAGCGCCTTCTTTGCGGGCGCAGACGCGCAGCGTCCGAGTCCAGCGATGGCCGCCCGAGCCGTCGCACGATCGCTGTCGCCGCCGGAATCCGTGGCGCTGCCGCGGTTCGACAACAGGTCGATCGTGTCGTGCGAACACGGTGCCGCAACCCGCTCAAGCGCGGCTTGGCGCACCTGCGGCCAGGGGTTGTCGAGGGCGGTGGGCAGCCAGGTGTCAGCCTGTTGCGGCGGAGCGTGTTGATAACCGAGGCTCGCCAGACGCGGGGCGTCCGAGCTTCGCAGCGCGAAGGTGTCGACGAGCGCGCGCGCCTGCGCGTCGGGCAGGCCACGCAACGACAGCCACGCGAGGACCTCTCCTTTCTGCGATCCCTTCGCCGCAGCCTCGAGCTGGGCCTGCCCGACTGCGCGAAGCGAACCTGCGGCGTGCTGGGGGTCCAGCGCGCCCAGGCCCCGGATCGCGGCGACGCGGGCACCGAAGCGGGCGCTGTCTTGGGCGGCGATGGTGCTCAATCGATCGACCAACGCACCGTCGTCCGCCCCGACCCGAGCCCGGAACCGGAGCAGGGCGGGGAGCCGGGCCGCCTCCTTTTCGTCGGGGGGCTCGCCCAACGCGGCATCGAGCGCGCGGTCGGTGGCCGCGATGACGGACTCCGCTGCGACGCCGTCACGCTTGGCGCGTTCGGCCAACGCGCGACGCAGCTCGTGTTCCAGCTCGGATTGGCCGCGGCCAATGAGCACCACCAGCTCCCCGGCGCGGTCCGCCGGCTGCAGCCCAACCCAGTCGGTGAGGAGCTGGGCTCGAAGCTCGGGCGGGAGCGCTTCGTCGCCGACGAGTTCTTGAAGGAACGGGGTGGCGGCGGGGCCTTGCTCGAGCAAGAGGATGCGCCACGGGTGGGCGAGCTCCAGCAGGCGGGCGCCCGGATCCGCGTTGACCACCGCACGTCGGAGCGCCTGGGCGAACCGCGGCAGGTCGAGGGCTTGGTGTAGCTCGGCCAGAACGCCCAACGCTCGCCGCTGCTCCGAAGGGCCCGGGGCGGGGATCGCATCGAGCCGGGCACGAAGCGCGGGCCCGGCTTGCTCGGGGTGCGACTCCAAGCGGGCACGCGCCTGCAGATAGGCCTTCGAGCTGTCCGTCACGATCGTCTCCACGTCTGCGTCCGCCTGCGCCTGCGCATACGTCGTCTCGGCAGGCGGGGCCGGCTCGGTGGGAGCGGCGACCGTCAGCAGTGCCCAAAGCGCCAAGCTGTTCATCGCGCCGAACATAGCAAGCTCAGCAGGCGGAGGCGGGGTCGCGGTTCTTGCGACCCGGCGGACCCAGGCTTGTGTTGCGCGCAGCGCCGGTCCAAAGTCCCCCGGCCATGGGTCCTGAGGCCTTCGACTTTGCGCTGCCCAACGAGCAGATCGCCCACGCACCGGCGCTCGAGCGCACCGCATCCCGGATGCTGGTGCTCTCCGAGGAGTCCCGGCATCGGCACGTCCGCGACCTCCCCGAGGAGCTGCCGGCCGATGCCCTGATGGTCGTCAATACCTCCAAGGTGGTCCCTGCGCGTGTGCACGGGGTGCGAGCCGACGGGCGGAGCTTCGAGCTGCTGCTGTCGGCACCGGGCCCGGGGCAGGGGCCGGGCACACGGGTCAACGCTTGGGTTCGCCACGCGAAGAAGCTCAAGCCCGGCGACGTGTTGGTCGTGGGGGAGCAGGCCCTGGCTTTGGAGTACCAGGGACCCGACGACGTGGACCCAAGGGCCCGCGTGTTCGTGGTGGTGCAGGGCGACGTGCTCGCCGCGTGCGAGCGGGCAGGGGAGGTGCCGCTGCCGCCGTACATCGCTCGACCCGAAGGCCCCAGCGCGCACGACCGGGACCGCTATCAGACGGTGTTTGCCTCCGCCCAGGGGTCGGTTGCCGCACCCACCGCGGGGCTGCATCTGGACGAGGCGATGGTGGACGCACTCGATCCCGCCCGGGTCACGCTGCACGTGGGTCCGGGAACGTTCTTGCCGATGGAGGCGACCGACGTGCGTGAGCACCGGGTCGGCGCCGAGCGGTATGCGATCGATGCCCACAACGCGGCTCGGATTCAGGCGGCCCGCGAAGCCGGGCGTCCGATCGTTGCGGTCGGCACCACCGCGACGCGCACCCTGGAGACGTTGGGGCGGGGCGGCCGCCCGATCATCGCCGGCGCTGGGGAGACCGACCTGATGATCACCCCGGGCCACACGTTTCAGGTCGTCACGCACCTGCTGACCAACTTCCACCTTCCACGCAGCAGCCTCCTGATGTTGGTGTGCACGTTGGGTGGTCGGGAGCGGGTGCTGGCCGCCTACGAGGAAGCCGTTCGCGCAGGTTATCGTTTCTACAGCTATGGGGACTGCATGCTGGTATGCCCCTACAGGACAGGTCGGTGATAGAAATGCTCGATACGCTTCCTCATCCTCGGCAGGTGCTCGAGGTTCCGAGTCCCGTCCGTGAGCAACCGGTGGGCTCGTTCGTCGAGGTCGCGCGCAGCGGCGACGCGCGCAGCGGTGTGTTGTTCACCGCGCACGGAGCGGTGCAGACGCCCGTGTTCATGCCGGTCGGCACCTACGGCGCGGTCAAAGGACTGACCCCTGGGGACCTCAAGGCTACGGGCGCCCAGATCGTGCTCGGCAATGCCTACCACCTCGCGCATCGCCCGGGCCCGGAGCTCATCGCCGCCCACGGTGGCCTGCACGGCTTCATGGGGTGGGAGCACGGGATCTTGACCGACAGCGGCGGCTATCAGGTCTTCAGTCTGCGAGGCCTGCAGAAGATCGACGACACCGGCGTCGACTACCGCACCCACTTCGATGGCTCGAAGCACCGCATGACGCCGAGAAGCGTGCTCGAGGTCGAGGCCAAACTCGGCTCGGACATCGCCATGATCCTCGACCACTGTCCGCCCGGCGATGCCGACCGCACGCTCATGCGCGCCGCGATGCAGCGGACGACGCGGTGGGCTCAAGAAGCCGCGGAGCTGCGCGAGAAGATCTTGGCGCCGACCCAGATGTGCTTTGGCATCGTGCAGGGCGGCACGGACCTCGAGCTTCGCGAGGAGCACCTGGGCCAGATCGCCGAGCTTGGATTTTCGGGCCTCGCGCTCGGCGGGCTCTCGGTGGGCGAGCCCACGCCGGCGATGCACGCGACGATGGCCGCGGTCGCGCCGATGATGCCCGCGGACAAGCCGCGCTATGTCATGGGCATCGGGACCCCGCCCGATCTCGTGGCGGCAGTGCGCAGCGGCGTCGACATGTTCGACTGCGTGATGCCGACCCGCCATGCGCGCAACGCTCAGCTGTTCACCTGGGCCGGGCGGATGAACATCCGGCGGGCGGAGCATCGCGACGACCTGCGCCCGGTCGATGAGCGCTGCGCGTGTGAGTGTTGCACCACGACGAGCCGGGCCTACTTGCGCCATCTGCATCGTCAGAACGACCCGCTGTACGGGCGGCTCGCGACCCTTCACAACCTCTTCTTCTACGCCCAGCTCATCGCGGTGCTTCGAGAAGGCCTGCGCTCCGGCACGTTCGACGCCGTCCTGTCCTCGATCCAGCCGATGCTGGACGCCTACGCCTCGGGCTAAGAGAGGGATCCGCGCGTGGCGGGAGAATTCGCGCGCGCATCCGGCGGATTCGTCTGGAGCCGGGGAAAAACCCCGCGATTCCAGACGCTTTCCCGGCGCAGGTTCGTGTTTCACGCCTTGACCACGCAAACGCCCCTCTGCTACTTCCCGGCGGCTGCGCGGCGGCGCTCGTCAGAAAGGCGGGCCCGCTCGCTTAGTCTGCGCCTACGTCATGACCACCTCCATCATCAACCTCGCTGTGCTCGTCGGCACCACGCCCGCGCTGCTCGCCGAAGGCGGCCCCCCGAGCTTCCTGGGGAACCCGATGTTCATGATGGTGATCATGTTCGCCATCATCTACTTCATGGTCCTGCGGCCCATGAGCAAGCAGGAGAAGGACCGCAAGCTGCGGGTCGAGACCCTGAAGAAGGGCGATGAAGTGGTGCTGGGCGGCGGCATCCTGGGCCGAATCTCGAGCGTCGATGACGACATCGCGATGGTGGAGATCGCCGACCGTGTGAAGATCCGCGTGCTGAAGAAAGACATCTCCGACACCCGCGCCGGGGCCATGGCCAAAGATGCCAAGGACTCCAAAGACAAGGGTAAGGACAAGGACAAAGGCGAAAGCAAGGACGAGAAATCGGCCACCTAGGCCCGTTTTCGCCCAGCAAGGACATTTCCCATGCGTAGGTTTCTGAAGCTCAAGGCCCTGGGCCTGCTGCTGCTGGTCGTCGCTGCGACGCTGGCGGTGCTCCCGTCGGTCGTTCCCAACGCGCAGGAGCGGTTGCCCTCGTGGATCACCTCCACGTTCACCCGCACCTTCAAGCTCGGCCTGGACCTCCAGGGCGGCCTCCACCTCGAGTACTCCGTCGGCGTCGACGAGGCGCTCGAGAACAAACTCGATGGCATCGCCGCCGAGCTTGAGGCGTCGTTCGCCGACAAGAAGGACATTCGCCCGACGGTGGAGCGGGTCGGCGTCGATACGCTGCTCGTCCGCTTCGACGATCCCAGCCAGGTGGCCCTTGCGACCGACGACGTGATGGGTCCGGTCTACGGCTTGCTTGAGCGCGCCGACGCTCCTGATGCCGGGGTTCCCAGCGAGGACCAGGGCGTCATCACACTGAAAATGCCCGAGGCCGTTCTCACCGAGACGCGGGCGCAAACGGTCGGAACGGCGCTTCAGACCGTGCGCAAGCGGGTCGACGCGATGGGGGTCGCCGAGCCGAACATCTACCCGAAGAACCGACAGATCGTGGTCGAGCTTCCGGGACTGTCCGACACCAGCACCGAGGCCCTCGCGGCCTCCTCGCAAGCCAGCAGCCGCCTTCGCGAAGTGTTGGCGGCCGCCGGTGCGCAGCAGGTCTTGATCAGCGAAGTCCGCGGCAACCCGTGGGCCTTCAAGGTCACCTTGTCCGACGGCAACTCGCGCGAGGCGCTCGACGCTGCGTTCGCAGGCAAGATGACCGAGGCGCTGGTCATCGTCGACGAAAGGCTCCCGTTCGAGCTCCAGATCCTGCAAGACGACCCGGCCGTGCAGGCCGATGCCGCCAGCGATGTGCTGTCGCTGACCGAGGCGGCACAAGAGGCTGTCCTCGAGGACAGCAGCGACTTCCGCCGGCTGCTCAAGATCATCGAGCGCCAAGCGGTGCTGACGATGCACCTGGTCGATGACGAGCGGCCCTTCCGCGACACCGGCAAGCCCTATCTCAAGGCCCTGTTCGAAGCCGGATACGTGACCGCGGGCATGGGCATCTCGGTCAACGTCGAGCGGGACTACGGCCGCGACAACGGGGTGACGGTCAAGGATCCCTACGCGTTCTTCGCGAAGGACAAGAAGACCCTTCAAAACTTCTTTGCCAGCTTGCCTCCGCAGTGGCGTCTCCCGCCCGATCGCACGGTCTACTTCGGCCCCACGCCGATCGTGACCAAGCGCGGCGAGGAGCCCGAGAACCTCTACCGCACCTACATCCTGCACACCCGGGCTGGAGTGGCGGGCGATAAGATCAACAACGCCTCGGTGCAGCCCGACGCGCAGACCGGGCAGCCGCAGGTCGCCGTCACGCTCAACCGCCAGGGCGCCAACCAGATGGAGGACCTCTCGGGCAACAACATCGGCCGCAAGATGGCCATCGTCCTCGACGACGAGGTTCGCTCCGACCCCATCTTCAACGACCGCCTCAGCGGCAACTTCGTGATCACCCTGGGCAGCTCGCCCGGCAAGACGGTCCGCGAAGAAGCCAATGACCTGGTCAAGGTGCTCAAGTCGGGCTCGCTGCCGGCGCGCCTGCAGAAGGAGTTCGAGATTCGCGTGGGCGCCGACCTCGGCAAAGAGTCCGTCGAGCAAGGCTTCTTGGCTTTCGTGGTCGGCCTGATCGCGGTGATCGTCTTCATGCTCTTCTACTACCGGGGCTCGGGACTCATCGCCGTGTTCGCCCTCGTGCTCAACATGGTGCTCATCCTGGCCGCGATGGCGTTCTTTGGCGCCACGCTCACCCTGCCGGGCATCGCGGGCGTCGTGCTGACCATCGGCATGGCGGTCGATGCCAACGTGATCATCTTCGAGCGGATTCGGGAGTACGTACGCGAGGGCTTCACGGCCCGGGCTGCGATCGAGTCCGGTTATGACCGCGCCTTCACCACGATTCTCGACGCGCAGCTCACCACGGCCATTGCAGGCTTGGTGCTGTACCAGTACGGGTCGGGGCCCATTCAGGGCTTCGCGGTCACGCTGATGATCGGTATCGCAACGTCCATCTTCACGGGCGTCTGGTGCTCTCGCTTGTTCTTCGACTTCCAGTCGAACCGCCGCGGCTTCGACCGGGTGTCCATCTAAGGGGAGGGGAATCAGACGATGTCCGACTCCAAACAACAGAAGTTCTTCGAGATCATCCCGTCGGGGACGCGTATCGCCTTCATCGCGAACCGCTGGCGCTACATCACGGTCTCCATCGTGCTCGTGCTCGCGTCCTTTGCGGCGCTGGCCTACAACCAGGCAACCTCGGGGTCGATCCTCAACTTCGGCATCGACTTCGCCGGAGGCTCACAGGTTCGCTTGCGGTTTGATGCCGACAAGGACCCTGGCGTCGATGCCATCCGGTCCGCGCTTGAGGAGGCTGGCTACCAGAGCAGCTCGGTGGTCACCGTCCCCGGATCCGAGCACGAGGTGATGGTCCGGGTGAAGGAGACGCTCTCGATCCACGACGACCAGGTCGAGGCCTGCAAGGCTGCCGCGCAGACGGTCCTGCGGGTGGATGGGACGGGCACCACGCAGCTGCTCAGCTTCACCCACCCCGCCGAGGGCTCCAAGCTGTTCTTCGGCTACGACGCTGAGCCCAACTACAAGGACCTGGAGAACAAGGTCAACGAGGCTGGTTGCCAAGGCACCGCCGACAAGGGCTTTGGGGCCAAGGAGGGCGAGAGCCCGGCCGAGTTCGCGCTCATCGGCGTCGGCTCGAAGATTCAAAGCGAGTTCGACGCGAAGTTCGGCGATGGGGCCGTTGCGGAGATCGTGTTGTCCGAGACGGTGGGCGCGAAGGTCGGTGGCCAGCTGAAGGAAGACGGCGCCAAGTCGATGCTCTACGCGATCGGCTTCATCTTCCTGTTCGTCATGATCCGCTTCGACCTCCGGTTTGCGCCCGGCGGGATTGTGGCGCTCACCCACGACGCCATCTTGGTCATCGGTGCGTTTGCGATCACGGGCAAGGAGTTCAACCTCCAGACCATCGCCGCGATCCTCACCGTCATCGGCTACTCGATCAACGACACCATCGTGGTGTTCGACCGGATCCGGGAGCGGGTGGCGCTCTACCGCGACGAGCCGGTCGAGAAGGTCACCAACGACGCGCTCAACGACACGCTCTCTCGAACGATCCTCACCTCGGGCACCACGTTGCTCGTGGTGCTCGCGACGTTCTTCATGGGCGCAGGTCCCATCAAGGACTTCGCCTTCGCGCTGATCATCGGCGTCCTGGTGGGCACGTTCTCCTCGCTGTACATCGCGACGCCGGTGTTCCTGTGGGTCAACAAGCGCTTCTACGGGGGCCGTGGTCACCTGCAGGCGCTTGAGGACGAAGACCGCGGTACCGGAACCTTGCTGTCCGGCGACGACGCTGAGGACGGGGTCCCGGTGCGAGCCGACGTGCTCGACGCGACCGAGGCTGGAGGGCTGGAGAGGCTGGAGGTTCCCAGAAGAAGACGCGGCGCAGACGGCGACGTCCGCGTCCGGCCACCGAAGAGTAGGGCCGCCGCCGCGCGGCATGCAGCATGCCGCATGCAGGGAGATCTCCAGAGGGAGGTCTCCCTGTTTTCGTTTCGGGGCGCAGTCGGCTCGCGCGCTGCGAATGGGTCTGCTCGCGTGGGTGCGGCACGCGTAGGATGCGGCCGTGCCCCCGGACGCTCTACCCAGTCCAGCTGCGGCGCCTGCCACGGTGCCCAAGGTCGTCTGGCGACGCGACGCTCGACCCGAGGCCGAGGCGCTCGAGCGGCGTGCCGCGAGCCTGAAGGTGCACCCGCTGGCACTGCAACTTCTGTGGGCCCGCGGTGTGCAGGACGACGCGGACGTTCGCCGTATGCTTTCGCCGACGCTCAGCCAGCTTCGAGCGCCGCACGAGATGGCCGGGTTTCCCGAAGCGCTTGAGCTGCTGGTGCAGGCCAAGCGAGACGGTTGGCGGGTGGGCGTGTTCGGCGACTACGACGTCGATGGCGTGACGACGGCGACCATCCTCACCGGCTACCTCGAGGCGCTCGGCGTGGAGGTCGTGGCCCGCGTCGCGCACCGAGACCGGGGCTATGGATTCGGCGTGCCGGACGCGGAGGCGCTGCATCAAGCCGGGGCCCGGCTGGTCCTGTGCGGCGACACCGGAACCTCGGATATTGAAGCGCTCGCGTGGCTGCGGGAGCACGACGTGCGCTCGGTGGTCATCGACCATCATCAGGTCCCCGAGGTGATGCCGCCCACCGATGCGCTGATCAACCCGCATCAACCCGAGTGCGGGTTCCCTTTCAAGGGGCTGTGTTCGGCCGGGGTGGCGTTTTACTTGTGCGCTGGCCTGCGCACCCGCCTGGCGAAGGACGCCGAGACCGGACTCCCCGATCCTCGAACCTTGCTCGACCTGGTCGCGCTCGCGACCGTCTGCGACATGATGCCGTTGACCGACGAGAACCGCGTGCTGGTCTCCGCCGGCCTTCGCCACATGGAGCGACGCGCTCGGCCGGGGCTCGCCGCCTTGCTCGAGCGCGCGGGCGTAGAGCCGGGTGAGGCGATCGACGAAGCGCACCTGGGCTTCAAGCTCGGGCCGCGGATCAACTCGCCGGGTCGCTTGGGCACAGCCGAGCCTTCGCTCGCCCTGTTGCGGGCGCGGACGGACTCCGAGGCGGGGCCGCTGGCGGACCGAGTCGAGATGCTCAACGCGCAGCGCCGGCGGCAGACCGAGACGGTCTCGGCCGAGGCCGTGGCGCTGCTGCTGGCGGACAGCGCCAACGTGTCCAGGGCCGGGCTGGTGGTCGCCCACGAACGCTGGGCGCCGGGCGTAGTCGGAATCGCGGCCAACGGCCTGGTCGAGCGGTTCAACCGCCCGGTCGCTGTCCTGGGCATCAGCGCCGACGGCCTTGCGCGCGGCTCGGTCCGAACCTGCGATGGGGTCGACGTCCGGGCGGCACTGGCCGCGTGTGCCCCCCTGCTCGAGCGCTTCGGCGGACACCGCGAGGCGGCCGGCCTCACGGTGAAGCGCGAGCACATCGAGGCGTTCACGCAAGCGTTCGCGGCGGCGGTGGCCACCCAGCGGGCTGAGGTCCCCGTGCTCCCCGACGAGGAGTGCGTCGACCTTGAGCTCCCGCTTTCGTCGATCGACCCCGAGCTGTGCGCGGTCATTCGGAGCGTGGGGCCGTTTGGTGTCGGTTTCGCCCCACCGCGGTTTATCGCGCGCAATTGCGAGGCGCAGCGGGTCCGGGTGCTCAAAGAGCGCCACATCGCGCTGACGTTGGCCCAGGGCAAGGACCGGGCGGACGCGATCGGGTTTGGGATGGCGCAGCTGGTGCCGCCGGCGGGAAGCCGTGTCGACGTGGTGTTCGTGCCGCAGCTTGAGGTCTTTCGCGGGGTCACCCGGGTCAAGCTCCACCTGCAGAGACTGTGGCTCTCGCTTTGACGCTCGAAAACTCCCAATGCTAAACCTTGGGCATGCGCTTGATCTCCGTACGCATCGGTCTCGGCCTTTGCATCGTCTCGGGCTGCGGCCTTCGCAGTGACCCGCTGTTCATCGCGGACACCGACGTCGGTTCGAGCGCGACCGACACCGAGGACACCGAGGACACCGCGGATGCCTCCGAGGATAGCGGGGACAGCGGGGACTTCCCGCCGCCGGTGGAGGGTCGGGCCGGGTCGTGTTCCAACCCGATCGTCCTGCCGACCACCGACAGCTCCGCGATGGGCGAGCTGCGTGGACCGGGCCTGTACACCACGGAGTGTGGCGTGGCCGAAGGGCTCGAGGACGTGTACTCGTTCACGCCGAGCGTCGCGACCGACTTCACGATCACGTTCGACCCCAACGAAACCGATTTCACGCCCATTGTGCGAGTGACGGAGTTCGCGTGCGGCGATGAGGCCACGGTCCTGCGCCAATGCACCGACCAGTGGGCTGGGGCCGAGTCACGCCACTTCCTCGCGACGGGCAACCGCACCTTCTACCTCTCGGTGGACTCCTCGGGGGGCGGGGGCAACTACGCCTTCGACGTCTCGCTGGAGCCGGTGCCGCTGCTCGAGTGCGAGATCCACCCCGAGACCATCACCCAAAACCCGGGCTCTCGGTTCCTGTGGGAGAACGAGTTTCCTGGCGGCCAGGGCGACGCGGATTCGGGTTGTGGAGGCGTGGGCCGGGAGAACTTCTTTCCGCTGGAGATCTTCACGCCCGGGCTTGTGACGATCACGGCGTCCGCCATCGGCGCCTACCGCCCGCTGATCAGTGTGCGCACCAACTGCAGCGCGCTCACCGAGTCCGAGTGCATCAGCGACCAGCTGCTTGGCACGCCGGGCTTCGCGTTTCTCGAGGTGTACCTCGAGCCCGGCTCCTACTTCCTGTCGATCGACTCGCTCACGCTGGACCCGGGCGGCTACGCCCTCGAAGTCGCGTTCGACTAGTTCGTCAGCAGCCGGCCGTTGCGGACGAAACACGTCGGCTCGCAGTCGGGACCGTTGGGCGTCAGGGTGTCGACGGCCTCCAACACAACATCGACCGGGCCGGCGATGACGTCTTCATCCGGGGTGGTGATCGTGACCGTCACGATGGAGCGAGCTCCGAAGTCGGAGTCGGTCAGCTCGAAGCCGCCGGCGTTGCAGTCGATCTCGGGCGGAAGCTCGGCGGCGGTTTGTGGATCGCCGCATGCGAACGTCTCGCTCTGCCCCCCGGCTTGAAGGGTGAGGTTGTAGGGGCCGCTCACCAGCCCCCCGGGATACGTCACAACAGCCTCGTTGCTGCAGCCCACCTCGGTGCAGGAGGCCGCGGTGTCCGAGCAGCTGGTGCTGCCCAGCGCAAGACAGGCAAGAGCGATCCACGTACGCAACATGGCGGCATGCTACGGGGGGAGGGCTGCTGCGGACAAGACCCATGCGGCGCGTGCACGCCCGTACGGGCCGGCGTAGGCTTGCAGCCGACGCGATGCTGCGACCGTTCCTGCACGTGGTCCGTCCGAACGACTGGACCGGCAAGCTTGCCGAAGCGACGATCTTCATCGCCGGCACGCTCGTCTTGTTTCCAGTGCTCCTCGTTCGACTCCCGCCGGACTGGCTCGCGGCGGTCTACGGCCAGGGCTGGATCCTTCGCGCCTCGATGTTGTTGGTGGGCCTATGGTTGCTGCGATGGATGCGGGCGTGGCTTCTGGCTCGGCTGCCCCTGGCGCCGTACCTGGTCTGGAACACGCTGGTGTTTCCAGACCGGGGGCAGCAGCGACGCATCAAGGTCGCCGACATCGCCGATCTCTACCTTGAGCTGCGCCCTACGGGACAGACCCAGGTGTTCATGGTCCAAGTCCACGACGGCACACACCATGAGTTGTGCCCGGTGGACTGGCCAGGCGCCGGCGAGTTGTTCCGGCTGCTGACGCGCCGTATCGAACGTCGCCAACGCCGAGATGCGCGAGCTTCGGCTTGAGCTTGGGGCTCGCAGACGCGGCGCGGATCAGCCGCGCTGCCGACGGTGCAGGCGACGCCCCAGGGCGAGGGCGAGGGCGGCGAAACCGAGGGCCGGGAGCAGGTGGCCCCAGGCGAGGTGGCCGCCGTGATCGACGGGACAGATCCAACTGGTCGTCGCCAGCGCCGCGAGCGTGAGCCCCGCGGCCACCCACGTGGTGGAGGAGGCGGAGCGCCGCTGTGCGAACGCTCCGCTGAGGGCACCGACCCCGACCAAGGCGGTCCCGAGCGCGACCAGGGCCAGGCCGCACGACAAGGCTTGCTCCGGAGGATCACTCCCCATCGGCCACCCGAGCACCGCTGTGAGGGGGATCGCGATCCCCGTGACCGCCAACGCGGTCCGCGTGCCTGGGCTGGGAAACCACAACCCCACTCCGACCGCAGGGAACAGCACGCCGCACACGACCCAGGAGGCGGCGAGCGCGATCTGCCGCCACATCGGCATCTCGATGAAGTCTCCGCGAATGCCGGTCATGGCCAGGATGGCGAGAATGAGGGAAACCGCACCCACGATCGCGGGCACAAAATGGCGCCGTTTCTCCCGGGTGCCGGCGCGGAGATCGGCTCCGATGGCGTCCAGTGCTTCGCGTTTCATTCGGCCTCCCTGGGGCTGTCGTCTTGGCCGAGCAGTGGACGTCTGCGCGGCTGCAGCAGCCGGGCCAGCGCCTTGTACGCTCGGTGCGCACGGACGCGGACCGCCCCCTCGCGAACCTGCAAGCGGCTGGCGATGTCGGCCATCGACATCTCGCGGAGCTTGTGGAGTTCGACGACCTCGCGTTGCTTGGGCGGCAGCTGTGCGATCGCGGCCCGCACCTCTTCGATGATGATCGCTTCGGACTCCACTTGCTCCCCGCGTTGTTCGGGTCCGGGCGTGGGATCTTCGAGGGCCACCACGGGATCGGTTCCGTCCGCGGAACCGCCTGTTTCGCGTTTCTTTGCGCGGTTTCGGTCGCGGAGAAAGTCCATCGCGACGTTGCGCGCGATCGCGAAGTACCAGGCCTGCACGGCACCATCAGGGTCGCCTCCGGGGACGCGAAAGCGGTCACGCGCGAGGTGGGCTTTGAGCATGGTCAGCTGCAGCAGGTCGTCGCACGCGCTGTCCTCGTGCACGAGCTTCAGCAAAAAGCCCCGTAGACGCCGCGAAAGCGCGAGATGCAGCGCCTCGAAAGCGCGGCGGTCTCCGTCGACATACCGCTCCATGAGGTCATGGAGTCCGGCTTGAGCTCGGGCGCGGGCCACTGCGGGCAGGAGTCTGCCAGAAGAGGGGCGGGTGTGGAGGCCGCAGCTGGGGCTGAACGTTCGCACGCTGCGCTTGCAGGGCCCGAAACCTTGTGTTATTCGCTCGCTCCGCAGCATCTCAAAAGGCAACGCCATTTGAGAGTGGGGCACCCTAGGGTCCCGCTCTTTTTTTTCGCCGAACCGACCGCAGACCGCCGCGCACCAGCACCGAAACCTCCCGATGAGCCCCTCCTCCGAACAGCCTCAAAGCAACGCCCCTGGCGCGCCCGCCTCGGCGCCCGCCTCGGCGGAGGTTACGGCGGCGTCCGCGAGGGTCGTGCGTCCTGAGGAACTGCTCGAAGCACTGCTGGCCCCCGTCGTGGAATCGATGGGCTACGAGCTTGTGCACACCGAATTCTCCGGCACGGGAAAACACCGCCGCCTGGCGATCTACCTCGATCGTCTCGGTCCCGAAGGCGGCTTCTCGCTGAACGACTGCGCCAAGATGGCGCCCATCGTCTCGAGCACCCTTGATGCGGCGGAGGCGGACCCCGATGCAGCGGCGGTCGCACGCGTGCTCAACGCGCCGTATGTGCTCGAGGTGTCCTCACCGGGCATCGATCGACCGCTCGCGAAGCTCTCTCATTTTCGCCGCCACATCGGCGGCCTTGCCAAGGTCACCACGTTTTCTCCGCTGGACGCCGGATCCAAGCAGAAGAACTTCAACGGACGCATTGAGGACGTCCAATCCGCCCCTCATGCCCCCGAAGACGACCGCGCCGGAACGGTCACGCTCGTCGATCCCGACGGCGGGGCGCATCAGGTCATCGACCTCGAGCAGATTCGCAAAGCGCATCTGGTCTACGAAGGCTGATCACACGCATTCTTCGAACGCGTTGTCACCAGCATCTTCAACTTCGCACAGGGTCGAGTAGGGTCGGATCATCGGACAGTCGGGAGGGTTCCGCAGCCATGGAAGAAGCAGTCAACCTCAGCACGGTCATCGACCAGGTTTGCCGCGAGAAGAACATCTCGCGGGCTGTGCTCACCGAGACGGTCGAGCAAGCGGTGCTTGCCGCGGCCCGAAAGGTGTTCGAAGAGCGCGAGATCGAGGCGACCTTCGACGACGAAACCGGAATGGTGAACCTGTTCCAGGTTCTCTACGTCGTCGATGAAGTCACCCAGCCCCTCCGGGAACTCACGCTCGCGCAGGCGCAACGCTCGGGCCTCGAAGCTGAAGAGGGCGACGAGCTCCTCTTTCAGATCTTCTACCTGCCCGGGGACAAGAAACGCGCCGAGCAGCAAGCCAAAGACTATCCCGAGATCGAAGCGCTCCGCGCCGGTGTCGGGGGTGGCTTCGGTCGGATCGCGGCCCAAACCGCCAAGCAGGTGATCATCCAGCGCGTCCGCGAGGCGGAGCGTGAGAACCTCTACGACGCCTACAAGGACAAGAAGGGCGAGCTGATGACCGGCATCGTCCGTCGGTTCGAGCGCGGGTCGATCATCGTCGAGGTCGACAACGGCAAGGCCGAAGCGATCCTCCCGGTTCGCGAGCAAGTGCCGCGCGAGTCCCTGCGCCCTGGCGACCGAATCGTCGCGTACGTCAAGGACGTCGACAAGTCGGCTCGCGGTCCACAGATCATCCTCTCGCGGACCCACCGCGGGCTGGTCGAGAAGCTCTTCGAGCACGAGGTCCCCGAGATCTTCGAAGGCATCGTTCGCATCGAAGCCTGCGCTCGCGAGCCCGGAGCGCGCTCGAAGATCGCGGTCTCCAGTCGGGAGCGGGATGTCGATCCCGTCGGCGCTTGCGTCGGCATGCGAGGCTCTCGCGTCCAGGCGGTCGTGCAGGAGCTTCGCGGGGAGAAGATCGACATCGTCCCCTTCAACGACGACCCCGCGCGCTTCGTCTGCAACGCGATTCAGCCGGCCCAGGTCTCCCGCGTGCTCATCGACGCCGACCGGCACACGATGGAACTCATCGTCCCGGACGACAAGCTCAGCCTCGCGATCGGCAAGCGTGGCCAAAACGTTCGCTTGGCTTCGCGCCTCACCGGCTGGAGAATCGATATCTTCTCGGAGAGCAAGATCCGCCAGCAAGAGGTCCGGAACAAGGCCGAGATGGCAGCCATCCCGAACGTCGGGCACGAGATGTCGGAGGTGCTCTTCCACATGGGCTGGCGCAGCCTTCGTGACCTCGCGGTCGCCGATGCGGATGAGCTGACGCAGGTGGCGGGGCTTGGTGATCTCGCGGTCGCCGAGCAGATCATCGAGGTCGCCAACGACGCGGCCAGCGGGCATCTCCAGCTGGACGTCGAGTACCCGCCCGAGCCGGAGCTCGACGACCCGGAGCATGCCGAGCATGCCGATGCCGCTCCGGGCTCCGGTCGTCCGACTGTAGGGGGTGGAGATTGACTTCTTCAGCAACTGCGGCCGTGGATCTCCACAAGCCTTCTCGGATGTGTGTTGCCTGTCGGGTTCGCAAGCCCGCCTCCGCACTCCTCCGCTTCCGCCGCCGGTCCGATGGACACATCGTGCCGGCAGTGACTCCCCGACGTGACAAGGGGCGCAGCGCTTATCTGTGCCCGTCACGTTCCTGTTACGAAATCGCTGTCAAACGGCGTGCGTTCTCGCGCGCGCTGACTGGTCCCAAAGCCTTGTCAGTTGCGGCTCCTGGTTCGACCCTCTGGGGGGAGACCCAACAAGCCGTGACAGATCAGGTTGAACAACTTCGGCGTACGAGCCCCGCCACGGACATCGTGTCCGCGTCGCCTCGTCGTCTGAACCATCTCACGCAGTTGCACACTTCGATGTGCAGAGCACGTGAGGCCCACACCGAGGGGGTGCGTCATCATGGCCAAGGTTCGAGTCTATGAGCTCGCAAGAGAGCTGAACGAGGATAACCGGGCGCTGGAGACAGTGATCCGTAACCTCGGCATTCCCATTAAGAATTACATGTCGACGCTTACGCCTGAAGAGGCAAAACGCGTGCGGGCAAAGGTGCGTGGTGTTCCCGAGGAGGCTGCGGCCCCCGCGGAAACGCAGGAGCGTGTCATCGCCGGCAGCAAGAGCGAGAGCAAACCCGGTGGCGGCACCGTCATCCGCCGTCGCGGGGCCGAGGTCCGTCGACGTCGCGCGGAGCGTGAGGCTGAACCCGCAGAGCCCGAGGTCACCGAGACCCAGGACGATGCGGCGCAGTCTGCCGGCGGCCCTCGACATGCTGTCGGGAACGATGGCGGTGGGCATGGCGCTTCCTCGCGTACCGCGGTTCGTCCGCCCATGACCCGGCCCGTGCCTGCGTCAGAGCGCAAGCCTGGTGCTGCGGCAGCCCAAGCGGCCGTTGCAGCCCAAGCGGCGGCTCAGGCGGCTGCGGCCTCTCAGCCAAAACGCGAGGCCCCCAAGGTCGGCGAGCGGATCGAGCTTCCCTCGAACACGCGTCGCCTCCCTGGAGGCATGGCGTCCCGGCCGGAGGTCCCCAGCCAACGCCCCGCAGGTCCTCCTGCGGAGGTTCGGTCACAGCCCGCGGCTCCGGTCGCGCCGCCGGCTCAGCCGGCCCAGCCCGCTCCGGCGGCTCAGCCTGCGTCCGCGGCGTCCGCCACATCTGCTTCAGGAGAACCCGGCGCCGCTTCAGGCTCCGAGTCCGCCAAAGCAGGAGCCGGGGTGAGCGCTGCCGAGGCCGTCCCGGCTCCGGATGCGAAGGTCGTCTCCAACGTGCCCGAGGGCAGCAGTGGGCGTGTGCTTCGCAACGAGGACGGTGTCATCGTGGGCGCCGCTTCGCAGCGCTCCGAGCCCAAGATCCTGGGCTTCATCCAGCTTCCTGCGAGTCGTCGCAAACAGGTGATCATCACCGACGCGAACGAGAAGGACAAGATGGGGCGCGCCTCGATCCGCAAGCAGCGGGAAGAGCGGCACCAGGCTCGTGGCCGGCGCAAGCCTCCGCGTCGCGGCGGCCGAGGACAGGACCGGTCGGGACCTCCCAAGGTCAACACCGTCGCCATGGGCGACGACAAGAAGCGGATTCGCGTCGACGAAGCCATTCAGGTCGCAGATCTTGCCCACCAGATGGGCAAGAAGGCCTCCGCCATTCTCCGCACCTTGTGGGGCATGGGGATGCGCGGCATCACCATCAACAACGCGATCGACTTCGAGACCGCGGAGATGGTGGCGACGGAGTTCGGCTACACGACCGAAAACGTCTCCTTCGACGAAGCTGGGATGATCTCCCAGGACGAGGATCTTGGCTTCGAGCATCGTGCTCCGGTCGTGACGGTCATGGGACACGTCGACCACGGCAAGACCTCGCTGCTGGACTACATCCGCAAGAGCCGAGTCGCAGCGGGCGAGGCCGGCGGCATCACGCAGCACGTCGCGGCCTACAAGGTCGAGACGGCGAAAGGGGAGGTCACCTTCCTCGATACGCCCGGTCACGAGGCCTTCACCGCCATGCGGGAGCGCGGCGCTCAGGTCACCGACATTGTGGTCCTGGTCGTGGCTGCGGACGACGGCGTCATGCCCACCACGGTCGAGGCGATCAAGCACAGCCGCGAGGCGGGCGTTCCGATCGTCGTCGCGGTCAACAAGATCGACAAGCCCGATGCCAACGCAGGCCGCGTCAAGCAGGCGTTGATGGAGCACGAGATCGTCGGCGAAGAGTTCGGCGGCAACGTGCCCATCGTCGAGGTGTCGGCGAAGACCGGTCAGGGCGTTGAGGAACTCCTGGAGACCCTGGCGCTTCAGGCCGAGGTTCTCGAGCTCCGGGCCCCGGTCGACGGCAAGGCGGCGGGCACCGTGCTCGAAGCCCGCATCGACAAAGGCCGCGGCATCGTGGTCACCGTGCTCGTGCAAAGCGGCACGCTGCGCACAGGGGACATCGTTGTCGCCAACGAGTTCCACGCCAGGGTGCGGGGTCTCGTCGACCAAAAAGGCAAGATGCTCAAGACCGCTGGGCCTTCGACGCCGATCGAGGTGCTGGGTCTGTCGGGTGTGCCGCACGCCGGCGACACGATCAACGTCGTCGAGAACGATAAGGAAGCCAAGGCTCTCGTCGCTCACCGTCGCGAGAAGCGACTTCGCAAGGAGAGTGTCCGGACCGGACCGAGCATCACCGAGATGATGCTTCGCAAGCAGGTCCCTGTGCTCAAGATCGTGCTCAAGGCGGACGTGCAGGGGTCTTCTCAGGCCCTCTCCGAGGCGCTCGAGCAGATCACGAACGAGACGGAGAAGGTCAAACTCGAGGTCATCCGGGCCGAGGTCGGTCAGATCAACGAGACCGACGTCAAGTACGCCCACGCGGGCGATGCCGTCATCTTCGGCTTCAACGTGAAGACGGCGGGCAAGGCTGCCCCCGTCGCGGAGAGCGAAGGGGTCACGATCCACACGTTCGGCGTCATCTACGAGGCGTTGGACATGGCGCGTGAGCTGATGATCGGCCTTCTTGAGCCCGAGTATCGGGAGCGAGAGCAAGGCGAGGCCGACGTGCGGGCGCTGTTCCCCATCCCTCGACTCGGCCTTGTCGCCGGTTGTCGGGTGACTCGGGGCTCGATCACGCGGAACTCCCACGTCCGGGTTGTTCGGGGTGGAGAGGTCCTTCACAGCGGCGTGATTGGCTCGCTGCGCGTCCACAAGGACGATGTCAAAGAGGTCAAGGATGGCTTCGAGTGCGGCATCGTGGTCGACGGCTACACGGGTCTCGAAGAGGGCGATACGTTGCAAGCCTTCGAGATGGAAGCCATTCCTCCCACGCTCTAGCGTGGGTCGGATCCCGGAGGAACACGCGTGAGTACGCGTCAATCCCGAGTGGAGGAGCTGCTCCGGCGAGAGATCGCCGGAGCGCTGCTTCGCGGCGCCATCAAGGACCACCGGGTTCAACGCCAGGAGATGATCTCGGTGACCGCGGTCCGCGTCTCACCGGATCTCTCGGTCGCGCGGGTCTTTATCGACGTCCTGCAGGGCGGTCCGGATGTTGGCCGGGTCGTCGACGGGCTCAACGCGGCGCGAGGTGTCTTCAAGCGACATCTCGGGCAAGTGCTCACGCTGCGGCGAACGCCGTCGATTCGGTTTGAGCACGATGATTCGATCGGACACGGTACCCGGATCGAGCAGGTGCTGGCCGAGATCCACGCCCAGCAGCGGGACCGGGCGGATGACGCCGATGACGCCGATGAGGCGGATGACGCCGGTGACGCAGGCGAGTCAGACGGTTCAGATGGCGAAGCGTAGACGCGGAGCGGACGAGCCGTTCGGCGTTCTGTATCTCGACAAACCCGCGGGCCCCACATCGGCCGAGGTCTGTGACTTCGTTCGATGGGTGCTGCGGACGCCGGCGGTCGGGCACTGCGGCACCCTGGATCCCGATGCCACCGGGTTGTTGGTGTGTTGTGTGGGACCGGCGACCAAGCTCGTGTCGCTTTTGACCGACGATGACAAGACCTATCGCGGTCGGTTCGTGCTCGGCGCCTCCACGACCACGGCGGACGCGGCTGGAGAGGTCACTGCCCGCGCGGATCTGTCGGATGCGACGTGGGCTCGGGCTGTGGACGTGTTGAAGGGACTGCTCGGCACGCACGAACTCCGCCCGCCCATCTTCAGCGCCGTTCGGATCGATGGTGAGCGCGCCCATGCGAAGGCCCGCCGCGGAGACGTCTTCGAGGTGCCGAAGCGCCCGATGACGGTGTTCTCAGTCACGGACATCGAAGTTGTTGCGCGCGGGGAGATCGCAGCCACGGTGCGCGTCAGCAAAGGTTCGTTCATTCGGTCGCTGGCGGTTGAGCTTGGGGAGCGGCTGGGTGTGCCCGCGCACCTCGGGGGACTGCATCGGATCGGATCCGGGGCCGCCTCGCTCCAGCATCCGAGCGCGATCTCGGGGTTCGACGTGACCCCGATGCCGCCGGGTCCGGATGGAAAACCGCGGCACCGCGTCCGCGTGCAGGGCGTCGCGGACGACCGCGTTCCCCAGGCGCAGGCCCTGCTGGAGCGGCTGCTCGACCCCATCGAGGTCCTTGGGGTTCCGGTCTTGGATGTGCCGCAGAGTCCAAACGGGGAGGACTTGGTGCGACGCGTCGGCCACGGGCAGGCCATTGCGGCCGCGCACCCGATGTTGTCCGGCGTTGCCCCAGCCGGGACGCTCGCCGTTCGCGCGGGCTCCGGGCTGGTCCTGTGCCGCTTCGAGCCGGCGACGGACGGTCCCGTATTGCGGGTTTTCCGCACGCTGAGACCTCTGGCGTTCGACCTCCCACCAAGCCCTTGACATCACGGCGTCTCGCGTAGACTCTGCGCCGACCTCCGTATTTAGACGAACAAGTGGAGACGGTTGTCGTCTCCCACAACCTCGAAGACCTCGAGTAAGCAAGCGCAGCACCATGGCTCTCTCTACTGATCGCAAGGCCGAAATCGTCGGTAAGTTCAAACGCAGCGAACAAGACACGGGTTCGCCCGAGGTCCAGATCGCGCTGCTGAGCAAGCGAATCAACTACCTGACCGATCACTTCCGCACTCACCGCAAGGACTTCCACTCGCGGCGTGGACTCCTCAAGCTGGTCGGCCGTCGTCGTCGCCTTCTCGACTACGTCAAAGGCAAGGACATCGAGCGCTACCGCACCGTCATCGCGGAGCTCAACATCCGAAAGTAACGCTGCAGCTGCACGTTGGGCGCTTCCCTCAAGGGTTGCGCCCTTCGGCGCGTTTGGGGCTCGACTGAACCCGTTTCGCGCCCGCGTTCATCGCAGCGAGTTTTCCTTCCACCTTCTTGCGCGGCCCTCGGAGACGACACCTCCACCTCATCCCATCCCATGCAACGTGGTCGGGTGTGGGGCGCAGTGTCTTGGCTCGGGCGGCGCGACCTCAACCTCAGGAGCACGAATTCCATGAAAGAAACGATCGAAACCTGCAAGGTCGGCGATGTCGAGATTCGCATCGAGACCGGCAAAATCGCGAAGCAAACCAACGCCGTCATCGTCCGCGTGGGCGATACCGCGGTCCTGGTGAGCGCGAACTCCGGAGCCCATCCCAAGGACCTTCCGTTCCTTCCGCTCACGGTGGAGTACCGCGAGTCCGCGGCTTCGGCCGGCAAGATCCCCGGCGGTTACTTCAAGCGTGAGGGCCGTCCGGCCGAGCACGAGATCCTGACGTGCCGGGTCACCGATCGCCCGATCCGACCGCTGTTCCCCAAGGGGTACCGCTGCGACACGCAGATCATCACCAACATCCTCTCCCACGACAAAGAGAACGAGCCTGACGTTCTTTCGATCACCGGTGCCTCTGCGGCATTGATGATCTCCGACGTGCCCTGGGCGGGTCCGATCGCGGGCGTTCGTGTCGCGCACATCGCTGGCAAGTGGGTCGCGTTCCCGACCTACTCCCAGACGCAAGACGCCGACATCACCCTTGTCGTGGGTGCGAACGCGGACGCCATCGTGATGGTGGAGGGTGGGGCGAACGCCGCATCCGAAGCCGCCATGATCGACGGCCTCATGTTCGGCCAGGAGTCGGCGCAGCCGCTCATCGCTCTGCAGCATCGGCTGCGCGAGAAGGTTGGCCTGCCCAAGCGCGAGTACATCCCGCCCCCGGTCGATGAGGCGTTGCAGGCAGAGGTCGGCAAGTTCGCCGAGCCCAAGCTGGTCGAGGCCCTCAAGATCGCCGGCAAGCACGAACGAACCTCCGCCATCGCGGCGATCAAAGCCGAGACCAAGGCGAAGTTCCTCGCGGCGCACCCCGAAAAAGGCGAGGACATCTCCTCGGGTTTTGCGAAGCTCGAGAAAGAGACCGTGCGCAACATGGTGGTCAACACCGGCAAGCGACTCGATGGCCGGGGCACCCGCGACGTTCGTCCGCTGTGGATCCAGCCGCACCCCTACGAGCGCCCCCACGGCTCTGCGTACTTCCAACGCGGCGAGACCCAGGCGTTCGCCACCTGCACGCTCGGGACCGAGTACGACGCTCAGCGTCTCGATACCCTGCGTGGTGACGTGCGGCGGCACTTCCTGCTGCACTACAACTTCCCGCCCTACTGCACCGGCGAAGTCCGTCCGCTTCGCGGGACCTCGCGTCGCGAGACCGGTCACGGTGCGCTGGCTGAGCGTGCGCTCAAGCCCGTGCTGCCTGCACTCGCTGACTTCCCCTACACGATCCGGATCGTCTCCGACATCATGGAGTCCAACGGCTCCTCGTCGATGGCTTCGGTCTGCGGCGGCTCGCTTGCCATGATGGATGCGGGCGTTCCGATCAAAGCGCCGGTCGCCGGAATCGCCATGGGTCTGATGCAGGTCGGAGACAAGATCGCCGTTCTCACCGACATCCTGGGCGACGAAGACCACCTCGGCGACATGGACTTCAAGGTGACCGGCACCGAGGAAGGCATCACCGCCTTGCAGATGGACATCAAGGTCGCGGGCCTGACCCGCAAGATCCTTGAGGACGCGCTCGACCAGGCCCGTGAGGCCCGGCTGCACATCCTCGAGGAGATGAACAAGATCATGCCGACGCACCGGGACGACGTGTCCTTGTATGCGCCGCGCATCGAGACGGTTCAGGTCAAGGTCGATCGGATCCGCGACATCATCGGGCCCGGAGGCAAGATGATTCGCGCCATCACCGAGCAGTCCGGTGCCCAGATCAACGTCGACGACCACGGCCGGGTCACGATCGCTTCGGACAACCCCGCGTCGATCGCCTCCGCCAAGCGCCTCATCGAGGGCCTGACGGCTGAGGCGGAGATCGGCGCGGTCTACCAGGGTGTCGTCACCCGGGTGGTCGACTTCGGTGCCTTCGTCGAGGTCCTCCCAGGTACCGACGGTCTCGTGCACATCTCGGAGCTCGACAACAAGCGGGTCGAAAAGGTCACCGACATCCTCAGCGAAGGCGACGAGGTCATCGTCAAGGTGCTCAACATCGACCCCACCGGGAAGATTCGTCTCAGCCGGAAGGCCGCGTTTGGGGTCGATCCCAGCGAGGTTCTCAACATGCGGGCCTAGCCCCGCCGGGTCGTGTCGATGCGAAGCGGTGATGAGATGCAGACGGCGTTGGTGCGCCGCCTCGACCCTCGGGCCCAGCTGCCGCGTCGCATGACCGCCCACGCGGCAGGCCATGACCTGTTTGCGTGCCTGGACGCGCCGCTCGAGCTTTTGCCCGGGGGGCGCGTTGCTGTGTCGACGGGTCTTGCGATGGCGCTCCCCGAAGGACACGAAGCCCAGGTCCGACCTCGGTCGGGCTGGGCGTTGAAACACGGGGTCACGGTACTCAATGCGCCGGGCACCATCGACGCCGACTATCGCGGCGAGCTCAAGGTGCTGCTGATCGACCACGGTGCGCAACCGTTCACCGTGGTGCATGGGGATCGGGTCGCGCAGCTCGTGTTGGCCGTCGTGCTCCCGGTCCGGTTCAGCGAACGCGACGCGCTGCCCGAGCCGACTGCGGGCGTCGCGGGCGTCGCGGGCGTGCGTGAGGGCGGGTTTGGCAGCACGGGCGAGCGCTGATCCAGCGTCGCAAAAACGTCGAAAAAACGAGGATTGTCAGCGGAAGTGCGGCCTGTGCGTCGTGGTAGCATCACCCGGTGAGGCCTTCGTCGGGCGACCGGATCTGCGGTCAGGTGCAGATCGACGAAGAAGCGTCCGCGGACCTCGGCGGCCACGCCTTCGGACCGACGCTGCACGCGTCCGTCACCGAAGAAGGCGTGCTCAAGGTCTGGCTGACCGTCATCGAGCGCTCGCTCGTGCCCTCGCAGGTCGATGTGTCGTCCTTCATGGCGCGAATGGGGGCGTTGCTCGGTTCCGAGCAGCCCGGATTGGTGCCCGTGCGACTGGTCGATCGGGAGGCCGATTTTTGTGTGGTCGGATACCAGGCGATGCCTGGCGCGGTGCCGCTGCAGCGGCGGATCGAAGGCGCGGGAAGCACTGCGGGGTTGGTTGCTCGCGTCGCCGTCGAAGTCGCGCGCGGCCTCGCCCATCTGCATCGTGCCGGCGGGGTGCACGGGGCATTGGCCCCGGGCAACATCATCTTGTGGCAGGAGGGCGTCGCGCTGTGGCAACACGGCCTCGCCCTGGCATGTCAGCGGCAGGCCGTCGCGCCTCAGCTGCGTGCGCTCGGTGGAGACGTGGTCGCGCCCGAGGTTCGCGCCGGCAGTGCGCCCACGGCAGCCTCCGATATCTACGCCTGGGGCGCAGTGATTGCTGCGTTGGCAACCGACACCGTGGGCTCGGCAGCGTTGGCGGCGGTTGAGGATGGCGAACTCGCCGCCGGGGTCCTGACCGACATCATCGTCGGTGCGCTCGCCACCGAGATCGAAGACCGGCCTCTCGACGGCTTGGCTGTGCTTCGGCTGATCGCGCAGGCGCCGATCGTGGACGGAAGCGAAGGCGCATCGGCAGCCCGTCAGGCCGAGCTCCGGGAGCTGGCCGGCCGCTACGTGGATGAGGTCGAAGGGAAGGGGGCGGGCCCGGACACGCCGGGAACGACGAGTCCGGCCGGGCCTCGCAAGCGCCGCCAGTTCCGACGGACAGCCACCGAAATCCACCCCCCGGGTCTTGAGCCCGTCGCGGGGGAGATGACCGCCTCGGACGAGCCCGAGCCCGACCCGTTTACGGTTTCGACCGACAGCGTCGCGCCCGCCGAGGTCCTTCGCGACGAGCCCCAGCACGTCCCCACGCCCGCGCCGATGCAGATCACGGCCCGGCGCATCGAGGACGAGCCCAACCGTCACTTCAACCCCGACGCGCTCACGCCCCCCGACGGCGCCCGACTCTCGGAGCTGGAACCCCCGGGGGATCGGGCCGTGACGCGCTCGGTCTCGCCCGGTGGTGTCTCGTTGCCGCCCCTGGTGGGCCGGCCCGGCGATATCGATGACGGCTTCACCCATGGACCGGGATCGCCGTCTTCAACCTCGATTGGCCCCGACGCCGAGACCCCGACGCCTGCCCGCCTTCCTGCGCCGCCGCTGCCGCAGGCCGACCGCCCAAGCGCTCCGATCCCTCCGCCCCCCCAGCATGACGATATGTCTGCTGAGGACAGCGGGTTTGGGCTGTCGCTTCCGATCGCCGAGAGCCTCGACTCGCGGAGAAAAACGGAGGACGACTTTAGCGGTCTGGTCGGGGCCCTCGTGGCCGCGGAGTCTTCGCCGCACCTCTCGACCCTCGATGGCGGGCGCGCCGAGCCCCACTACGCGTTGGGGCAGGCGCCGGGGCTTGAACTGGACCTGCCTGCGCGGCCCGAGAAGCCGGGCGCGAAGGCCACCGCGGCCGGTCGGCTCCCACCTCGCGCTGCTGGCAGGGGCGCGGCGCAGTCGGAGTCTGTCGCTGCGCCCGTCTCGGAGGTGAAGCGCGGGGCGCCGCCTGGAGACCCACCCCCCAAGCGGCCCGCCCCGATCGCGTTCTCCTCAAGCCAGGCCCCGAGCCAGGCCCCGAGCCAGGCCCCGAGCCAGGCAAAGATCGGCCTCGATGTTCAGGCGGCACGCGTCCCCAAGCGGTCGCGTGCCGCCGAGAGTGACGCGGCGCTCCCCCGACCGGGCGGCTCCGGGGCCAGGCTCCGCGAAGCACCCTCCGAGGCGCGGGGGCCGCGAGGATCCACCATGGCCGCGCTGTTCGGGTTTGGCGCCACCATCTTGGCGGTCGGTCTGACCGTTCCGGTGGCCGAGGAACGCGGCGGCTTGTCGGTGCTGCTGGGAACTCGAACCCCCGAGGAGGCCGCCGATGCCGAGGTCACCGGCGATCCACGCGGGACCTCGAGCGGCGCCAAGGACCAGGCACTGCGACCGCCGACGACCTGCCCGAGCGACATGGTGCCGCTCCCCGGAAACGCCGCGGTCTGCATCGACGTCGGAGAACAGCCCGGCTTGCGAGAGATCCCGACCACCGGCGTGACGCTGGCCGAGGCAACCTTGGTCTGCCAGGCCACGGGACGCCGCTTGTGCAGCCAGAAAGAGTGGCGAAACGCATGTCGCGGCGAGAGTCGGCGTCGGCAGCCCTACGGCGGCTCCCACAAGAATGAGCGGTGCAACGACGCGGTGGGTGGCGTGCCGCAAAACCTCGGTCGCGGCGGGGCGCGGGAGACCTGCGTCACGCCCGAGGGGGTCTACGACCTGGTCGGCAACGTGGGGGAGTGGGTCGAGGGGGGCGCGGTCCTCGGGGGAGACGCCACGACCAGCGCGGCCTCGTGCAGCACTCGGCGCAAACCCGGCGACGACACCCAAGACCCCGCGATCGGGTTCCGCTGCTGCGTCACGCTGGCGGACCCGTCGGCCGCGCCCTCGGCGGACACGAAGCGGTAGCGCTGCCGTCACCGGGCTCTGTTACTGTCTGGGCCGCCATGCCGCTCGATCCCGCAGTGCTTCGCAACGCTCTGGCGCCGGGGGGCACCCTCGACGCGCTTGACGGCCGATTTGATGCCTTGGGCACGCGCTACAGCGGCAAGGTTCGAGAGAACTTCAGTCGCGGAGCGGAGCGGTTGATCGTGGTGACCGACCGGGTGTCGGCCTTCGACGTCGTTCTGGGGACGATCCCGTTCAAGGGGCAGGTGCTCAATCGACTCGCCCAGCACTGGTTTGAGCGCACCGCCGAGCTCATGCCGGGACACGTGCTGGGGGTGCCGGACCCGCAGGCGACCCGTGCCATCGAGTGCACGCCCATCCCCGTGGAGATGGTGGTCCGCGGCTACCTGACCGGGAGCAGCTCGACGAGTATCTTGCGCGCCTACGATCGGGGCGAGCGCACGTTCTGTGGCCACGTGCTGCCCGACGGGCTGCGCGCACACGAGCGCCTGGCCGCACCACTGCTGACGCCATCCACCAAAGCCGCCAAGGGCGATCACGACCTCAGCGTCAGCAAGGACCAGTTGTTCGAGCGGGAGCTCATCGACCCGGAGACGTTTGCGGAGATCGAGGCCCGGGTCATGACGTTGTTCGCGTTTGGCCAGACCGAAGCCGCCAAGCGTGGCTTGATCCTCGTCGACACCAAGTACGAGCTGGGCCGCGCGCCAGACGGTCGCATCGTCCTCATCGACGAGATTCACACCCCAGACAGCTCCCGGTACTGGTACGCCCAAGGGTACGAAGAGGCGATGGCGAAGGGCGAGCCCCCCCGCGCGCTCGACAAGGAGTTCCTGCGGCGTTGGCTCGTGTCCAAGGGCTTCCTGGGCGAAGGGCCACCCCCCGCGCTTTCGCCCGAGATCCGAGCCGAAGCCGCCAACCGCTACGTCGAGCTGTTCGAGCAGCTCACCGGCCGGCCCTTCGAACCCGACACCGAGGCCCCGCAAGAGCGTCTCGCGCGCAATCTCGGTCTAGCAGCCTGTTGAGAAAGTCGGCGCGGCGGATCGGGAAGCATTTTTCGCTCCTGGGTAGGAGCCGAAACGCCGCTGTACCGGGTGTACTGCAAGTTTTGGCGACGCCGCCAGGAGCGAAAAGGGCGAGCGAGACGTCGTGTCGACTTTCTCAACAGGCTGCTAGCGCGGCGCCCCGGGCCGCCGAGTGTGGCGCCGCACTGAGGGGGACGCCAAGCGGCACGCGGGAATGGGGTGCTCCGGGCTAGAGTACTGGGGCCCATGGTCCAGCTCATCGCATCGGTCGTCGCGTTTGCCGTCGGGATCCTGTTCCTGCCGATGGTGTTCTCCGGAATGCGGGTGCGGGGCACAACCAACGCGCTCAAAGCGGGGGCCATCGGCGGCGCGCTGAGCGTGACGTTGGGCAAGGTCCTGGTGAGCGTGCTGACCCTCGTGTTCTTCCCGATCGCGCTGCTGGGACCGCTTGGGGTGTTCATCATCCAGTCGGTCGTCAACGCGGGGGTCTTGTTGGTCACCGTGCGGGTCAGCGATGGGATCGAGTTCGACAGCGTCAAGACGACCCTGTGGGCAGCCATCGCACTCACCACGCTGCAGCTGGTGGTGCGGCTGGCTGCCTGAGCCTCGTGCCGACGCGGGCCCGCAAAACGTGATACGGAGGCGACGCGGAGCAGCCCTATGTGCGGTGTCTTTGGCATCTTCAATCACCCCGAGGCGTCCAACCTGACCTACCTGGGGCTGCATGCGCTTCAGCATCGAGGCCAGGAGTCGGCCGGCGTGGTCTCCAACGTCGACGGTACGCTTCATGGCGTGCGTGCCATGGGGCAGGTCCGGAAGATCTTCACCCGCGAAGCGCTCGAACGGCTGCCGGGGTCGCTGGCGATCGGCCACGTCCGCTACACCACCGCGGGGGGGTCTTCGGTGAAGAACATCCAGCCGCTGTGGGCGCAGTACCGGGGCCGCTCCGTCGCGCTCGCCCACAACGGCAACCTCGTCAACGAAGAGGTGCTGCGCGAGGAACTCGAGGGCGAAGGCGCCATCTTCACGTCGTTCAGCGACACCGAGGTGATCCTGCAGCTGATGGCGCGCAGTCATCAGCAGGACTTCCGCGACCAGCTCGCCGACGCACTCGGGCGGGTTCACGGCGCCTATTCCATGGTCCTCACCACGCAGGACGAGCTCGTCGCCGTCCGCGATCCGCACGGCTTCCGGCCGCTGGTGCTGGGTCGGCTGACCGGATCCCCCGACTGCTACGTGGTCGCCTCCGAAACCGCCGCCTTCGATCTGATCGAGGCCGAGCGCATTCGAGACATCGAGCCGGGCGAGATCCTCACCATCTCCAAGCGTGGGATGAGCAGCTCGTACATGCCCAAGGCGCCTCGGCGCTCTTGCGTGTTCGAGCACGTCTACTTCGCGCGGCCCGACAGCGTGCTCGACGGCAGGTCCGTCTACGAGGCGCGCATCGCCATGGGCGAGCAGTTGGCGGCCGAACACCCCGTCGAGGCGGACGTGGTCATCCCCGTGCCCGACTCCGGCGTCGTCGCGGCGCTGGGGTACGCGCAAGCCAGCGGGATCCCGTTCCAGATGGGGCTGATCCGCAACCACTACGTCGGCCGGACCTTCATCGAACCCAGCGATTCGATCCGGCACTTCGGGGTCCGGCTCAAGCTCAACGCGGTGCCGCAGGTGCTCAAGGGCAAGCGCGTCGTCGTCGTGGACGACTCGATCGTTCGTGGCACCACCTCGCGCAAGATCGTGAAGCTGTTGCGGCAGGCAGGTGCCGCCGAGGTCCACGTGCGCATCTCCTCGCCGCCGGTCAACGGCCCCTGTCACTACGGCATCGACACGCCCACGCGCGCCGAACTCGTCGCATCCACGCAGTCGGTCGCGCAGATCGCCAAGAGCATCGAGGCCGACTCGTTGGGGTATCTGGGGGCGCAGCGCCTCCTCTCGGCCGTCCGAGCCCCTGACGCCGTGGGCAAGAACTTCTGCGACGCCTGCTTCACGGGCGACTATCCTGTGCCCCGCGACCCACCACGTCCGGGGCGCAAGCAGCTTCGACTCATCGAGGTCTGAAGCGCTCCCAAGGATCCCATCATGAGCGAGACCTCCACCCCGCAAGCCACGCCGTCCGTCGAACACGCCAAGGTCGTCGACCTTATCGCGCGGCTCACCGAGCGCCTGGACGAACTCCGGAGGCATCTTTGACTACGCTCAGAAAGTAGAGCGGCTCGAGGAGATCGAGGCCCAGACGGCCGAGTCCGAGTTCTGGGAGGACGCGGATGCGGCCCAGATCGTCGTGCGCGAACAAGCGGAGATGAAACACCTCGTCGGGGTCATCGACGAGGCGAGCGACGTCTTGGATGAGGCCACGGCACTCTACGAGCTGGCCCGCGAAGAGGCGGACGCCGACTCGGCGCTCGAAGCCTGGGGGCAACTCCAGAGCGCCGACGCGATGGTCGGCAAGCTCGAGTTTCGGCGCATGTTGTCCGGCACCCACGACAGCTGCGGCGCGATCCTCAGCGTTAACGCGGGGGCGGGCGGCGTGGACAGCCAGGACTGGGCCGAGATGCTGTTGCGCATGTACATGCGCTGGGGCGAGCGTCACGGCATGAAGGTCACCGTGCTCAGCTACCAGGAGGGCGAGCAAGCGGGCATCCGCGGGGTCGAGGTCGAGATCAGTGGTGAGTACGCCTATGGCTACCTGCGCTCTGAAATCGGCGTCCACCGACTGGTCCGCATCTCCCCGTTCGACGCGCAGGCCCGGCGGCAGACCGGCTTTGCCAGCGTCATGGTCATGCCCGATCTTGGGGAGGATGACATCGAGATCGTCCTCGACAAGAGCGAGATCCGAGAGGACACCTACCGGTCCTCGGGCAGCGGAGGTCAGCACGTCAACAAGACCGACTCGGCCATTCGCCTCACGCACCTTCCAACGGGTACGGTCGTCGCGTGTCAGGCCGAGCGCTCGCAGCACAAGAACCGCGCGACGGCCGAGCGGATGCTCAAGGCGCGCCTTTGGGCGCTTGAACAACAAAAGCGTGACCAGGAGCGGGCCGCGCTCGCCGGGGACAAGAAAGCGATCGAGTGGGGCAGCCAGATCCGCTCGTACGTGCTGCACCCGTATCGCCAGGTCACCGACCATCGGACGAGTCTCAAGGTCAGCAACGTCGATGCCGTGCTCGATGGCGATTTCGACAGCTTCGTCGAGTGCTTCTTGCTGCAGCACGGGGCCCAGACCAACGGAGAGGACGCGTCCGCATGATCAGCCGCGTGCTTGGGGGGTTCAACGCCCTGGACTGGCTGATCGCGTGGCGTCACCTCCGAAGCGGGGACGACCGTCCCGCGTGGGTGCGCCCGCTGCTGATGACGGCGATGTACCTGATCGTGATCGGCGGCGCGCTGGCGTTGTATGCAGGCTCGCTCTCGACACCCCCTGCGCCCGTGATCGAGGGTCCCTTTGGCCCGATCGAGCCTGAGATGGCGCCGACGCCGGTCGAGCAGTGGTACGGCACCTTCGGCGCGCTCACCCTGATCATGGGCGTGATGGCCCTGGTGTTCGGGCTGCTCGCGCGATTCTTCAACCTGCTGCCCACGGTCATCACCATGTCCGTGTTGCTCGGATGTATGGCGCTCGTTGTCGTGCTCAGCCTGATGAGCGGGCTCGAGGGTGACCTGCGGGACAAGATCCTCAATCAGAAGGCCCATATTCGAGTCTCGCGAAAGGATGGAAAGCCGTTCGCACACTACGCAGCGCTGGCCGATGCGCTCTCCGAGGGCGAGGGCATCGCAGGTGCCAGTCCGTATCTGGAGGGCGAGATCATGGTCCGCTCGGGCCTCAATCGGCAGGGCGCGCTGCTCTCGGGCATCGTGCCGTCGAGGCAGACCGAGGTCTCCAACTTGCCTTCACTGATCGAGGAGGGGGACTACGACTACCTTGAGCATCCCGAGCGGATCCCGGCCGCCGACCCGTTTGGTGTGATCGAGCCCGGCACGCCGTACCGGCTCCGCCACCTTGAGGAGGAGCGGAAGAAAAACGCCAAAGTGGAACGGGTCGAGGACCAGGAGCGGGGGGAGAGGATCAGCTTGGGCGCCGCCGGCACGAAGCCGCAGCCCAACCACAAGCTTCCCACGCCAGCACCACTCCCGGACGTGTCCGAGCTTCCCGATCCGTTGGAGGATGAAGGCGGCTCTGACGAAGGTTGGGAAGACCCCTCCGAAGAACTCCGAGGAAAGAAACAACCGCCGCGTGACCCGGCACCCTCGTTGTCCGACGAGGCGCGATCGGGGCTTCTGCGCGACATCCCCTCGGTAGGAGAGCGACTTGCCGCGCCGCCCTCGCAGGAGGCCGCACAGGACGACGGTTGGGAGGACCCTGCGGTCGAGCTCGGAGCGACGCCCGGTGAGCTTCCCGAGCCGCCGCCTGCGGCCGAGCTTGAGCAGGATCCGATCGACGAGGAGGAGGAGGAGGAAGCCTTCGAGATCGACGGCGCACGTCACCCGATTCTCATCGGCCGCGAGCTCTCGATGGAGCTGGGCGTGCGACTGGGCGCGAGCGTTCAGCTGATCACGCCCATCGGTCGCATCACGCCCGCGGGCCAGGTCCCGGGCCAGCTCGCCGCCCGCGTTGGCGGCGTCTTCTATTCGGGGATGTACGAGTACGACCGCAAGAATGTCTACGCGCCGTTGCCGACCGTACAGCGCTTCCTGTTGACCGGCGACAAGGTCACCGGCGTTGAGATCAAGCTCGTCGACGTCGAGGCGATCGATGCCGGCAAGGCCGAGGTCGAGCGCATCGTCTCGGGGCTGGGGCGGCTCAGCGAAGAGGACGACCTCTTCGTCGAGGACTGGCGGGACCTCAACCGGAACCTGTTCTCCGCGATGTTCCTGGAGAAGGTCGCGATGTTCATCGCGCTGCTGTTCGTGGTGTTGGTCGCAAGCTTCGGCATCCTGGCGTCCAACCTCATGAGCGTGATGGAGAAGAGCAAGGAGATCGCCATCCTCAAAGCGATGGGGACCTCGGACAGCGGCATCATGCGAGTGTTTGTCGCCGAGGGCCTGTGCGTCGGCTTGCTCGGCAGCTTCGGCGGGATCGGGATGGGACTGGGGCTGTGTTGGGCCCTCGACCGCTTCGGACTCCCGCTCAACGAGAACGTCTATTACATCGAGAAGCTTCCGGTCGTCGTGAACCCCATCGAGGTCGCGCTCGTGGGGATCGCCGCCCTGGTGATCGTGTGCATGTCGAGCATCTACCCTGCGCTTGTCGCCTCACGGCTGCGTCCTGTGGACGCGCTGCGCCAGGGCGAGCACTGAGCGCACTCCCCCTGCGCCCCATGCCGCGGGCGCAGGGGTGGCGGCCTCACCCATCGTTTGAGCCGCCTTCGACACGGTCGCGACGCAGGCCGTAGTCCATGTCACGACGTCCTGGCGAAGCCCCCCCACGCGCGTTGACACTGCGAAGTGCGGCGGCGTACGCTGCCGCGGCTTTTGCTAGGGAAATCCGGCTTTGACCGGCGTTTCGCCGCTTCCTACCCCCCCGCATCCATGACCGCATCGCCCCCCGACGCCGGACCCGAAGTTCTTCTTCGCGCCGTCCGGATGACCAAGGAGTTCGAGCGCGGCAACGCGCCTCCTCTGCGGGTCCTCTCCGAGGTCAGCCTCACCTTGTTCCGGGGCGAGTGCGCCACGATCGTCGGGCCCTCGGGCGCGGGGAAGTCGACGCTGCTGCACTGCGTCGGAACCCTCGATCTGCCCACGCGTGGGCAGATTCTCTTCGGTGGTACGGACGTCGTGTCGCTGCCCCCCCGGAACTGGCGAAGTTCCGCAACGAAACGATCGGTTTCGTCTTCCAGTTCCACCACCTGTTGCCCGAGTTTTCCGCGCTCGAGAACGTGATGATGCCGGCCATGATCGCGCGCCTCCCCAACCGGGAAGCCAAGGCGCGCGCCGAAGAACTCCTCGAAGCCGTCGGCATGAGCGCCCGCCTGACCCACCGTCCGGGTGAGTTGTCGGGTGGCGAGCAGCAGCGGGTCGCGATCGCGCGAGCGCTCGTGATGAAGCCGCGCCTGCTGCTCGCAGACGAACCGACCGGAAACCTCGATACCAAGACCAGCCGCGAGGTTCACCAGCTGCTCTTCCGTCTCAACGAGGAGCAGCGCATCACGATGCTGATCGTGACGCACAACCGCGAGCTGGCCTCGCAGGTGCCGCGCAGCATTCGCATGCAGGACGGTCGGCTGATCGCCAGCGAGCAGAAGTCCGAGGAAGACCTCGCGCGTGCCCGGGAACTCGCATTCGCCGATCGCGATGCGGAAGAAGGCGACGCATGACAGCGATACGCCGTGTCTTGGCGAAGTGCGGCCTTCTCGTCTTCGCCTGTCTGGTCGTCGGGTCCACGTTGTTGCCCCGCTCCGCGAGCGCAGGCATCCCGGTCCCGGCGCAGCAGTACGCTGCGCTGCTGCAGACCATCGCCGAAGGCGTGGCCGACGAGGTCTACGGCCAGCCGATCGTCGAGGTCCGTTTCGAGGGCAACCGCCGGGTCGAGTCCGAGGCCATGTTGCTGGAACTCGACAGCAACGTCGGGGAGCTCGTCAGTCAGCGCAAGCTCGCGACCGATCTGAAGCGGCTGTGGGCCCTGGGCTACTTCGAGGATGTTGCCGTGGAGGGCGAGCTGCTCTCGCGCGGCGTCGTGCTGACGTACGTGGTGACCGAGCGGCCGAGCGTTCGCAACATCATCATCGAGGGCAACGACGAGATCAAACTCGACGACATCAACGAGGAACTCGACCTCGAGAAGAACGAGGTCCTCGACCTGGGCAAGGTCGCGGCGAACATCGAGAAGATCAAAGCCCTCTACACCGCCAGCGGGTTCTTCCTCGCCGAGGTGAGCTACGAACTCCGACCCGTTCCCGACGAGCCGGGGAAGGTCGACCTGGCCATCGTGGTCACCGAGTCGACCGAGGTCATCGTTCGGCAGATCGACTTCGTCGGCAACAAGGCGTTCTCCGACGCCGAGCTGCGCAAGAACGTCTCGACCCGCGTCGGTGGCTACATCTCGGTGGTCGCCAAACGAGCCGGTGGCTTCTTCAACCGCGAGCAGTTCCAGCAGGACTACAGCTTCCTGCGCAGCTTCTACGGCGACATGGGGTACCTCAACCCCTCGATCAAGGACCCCGAGATGTCGCTCTCGGCGGACCGTCGCTTCGTCTACCTGACGATTCCGGTCGACGAAGGGCCCCAGTTTCATATCGGCCAGATTCGCGCCAAGGAGGCCCTGCAGGCCGGGGAGAAGGAACTCTACACCGAGCAGATGCTCAAGGATCAGATCGATCCGATCCTCAAGGTCGGCGACGTCGCCTCGACCGGCAAGATCCAGACGATTCGGGAGGCGATCGAGCGCCGCTACAAGGACTCGGGACACGCGTACGTCAACGTGATCCCCAACTCTCGGCAAGACCCCGAGAAGCTCGAGCTGTACATGACCTACGAGATCCAAAAGGGTCCGCTGGTCTACATCGAGCGGATCGACATCACCGGCAACGAGAAGACCGCCGAGAAGGTCATCCGCCGCGAGATGGAGTTCTCTGAAGGCGACCTCTACTCCGAGACCAAGAAAGAGAGCTCGGAGTACCGGGTGCTCCGCCTCGGGTACTTCTCGCAGGTCAACGTGTCCACCTCGCGGGGCTCGGCCGACAATCGAATCATCATCAATGTCGAGGTCGTGGAGCAGCTCACCGGAACCTTCCAGGTCGGTGCAGGCTTCTCCACGATCGAGAACTTCGTCCTGCAGGGACAGGTCTCGTACGACAACTTCCTCGGCCGCGGAGCCACGGTTCAGGTCGTCGCGCAGCTCTCCAGTTTGCGCCGCCTGTTCAACCTCTCGTACTTCACGCGGTACTTCCTCGACAGCCGTTGGAACTTCCTGTTCAACGTCTTCAACTCGCAGAACATCTTCCCGAGCTTCCAGCGGCGAAGCACCGGCTTCCGGGTGAGCTGGGGTTACCCGATCCTGCGCGACCTGACGCTGTTCTTCGGCTACGATCTCGAAGACGTCACGGTCAGCTTTGGGTCGTTTGGATCGATCGGCGGCGTGTTCTCGCCGGGCTCACTGGTCACCGTTCCCGAGCAGTTCCTGATCAGCAACCTGTTCTCCGATGGCATCACGTCCGCGCTGACCGCCCGGCTGCAGTACGACACGCGCGACAACTTCCTGTTTCCGACCGAGGGGCAGTTCCACCAGCTGCGCGGAGAGTTCGCGAGCAAGTATTTTGGCTCGCAGAACCGCTTCAACCGCTACACGCTCGACTCGCGCTTCTACTTCCCCGTGATCCGGTCCAAGCAGCAGTTTCGCGCTTGGCTGGTGTTCAAGACTCGGTTCCAGGTCGGGTACGTGCACAGCGCACGGGCGCAGGGCGTCCCGATCTTCGAGCGCTACTTCCCGGGCGGCATCTACGGCGCCGGAGAGATTCGAGGCTTCCGCCTTCGAAGCCTCGGGCCGAAGATCCGCGTCGCGAGTGGTCCTGGCCCGACAGACCAACTTGCGGCCTACGAGATCGGAGGCAACTTGCTCACCGCCATGAACGCCGAGCTCGAGTTCATGATGATCCCCCCCGCGAACATCAAGGGCGTGATCTTCTCGGACATCGGCAACGCGTTCAACACCGAGTCGCGGTTCTGCGAGCTGCCCAACCCGTCGGACCTACCCAAAGCAGACCCGTGCACAGGGTTCCGCGTGCGGGACCTTCGGTACTCGGTTGGCTTCGGTTTCCGCTGGCGCTCGCCCATCGGGCCGCTGCGCTTCGAGTGGGGCTTCCCGATCGACCGCCAGCGCGGAACCGACTTCGACCCGGTCGCCGACGACCCCGTCGTGTTCGAGTTCTCGATCGGCAACTCGTTCTAAGACGCCTGGCTCCAACCCGCGCTGGGCCGGGGTCCGTGCCGCGCAACGTGGAGCAAGACGTCACGGACCGCGCGTGGCGTCTTGTCCGGCCCGTCTGGGTGGACGTGTCCCAGATCACCGCAGGCGCGGATGCGTGCCCCGGCTTCCGTGCCGATTCGACCCCGCTTTCGGGCCTGAGCCCGAAAACCCCGTGAATGCGTCCCAAACCCCGGTCGTCCCTACCGCACCGGCTCTTGCCGCCGTGTATGCCAACCACTAAGGTGCCCCTCATGCGTCGAGTCCTCTTCCTCTGCCTCGCGACCACGTTGTTCGCCGCGGCGACTCCGGCCGCGCCGGCCCACGCCGCGGTCCCGAAAATCGAGAAGATCGCCATCGTCGACGTTCAACGCTGCCTGATGGAGACGAACGAAGGGCGCGAGGCCAAAAAAGACCTCGAGACCACGTTCACCAAAGGCCAGGTCAAGCTGGAGGCGAAGGCGAAGAAGCTGGAGTCCAAGCTGCGAGACCTGCAGGCGAAGGCGAGCATGCTCTCCGAGGCCGAACTGATGAAGCGTCAGCAAGAGTTGATGCGTTCTCAGTCCGAACTGCAGCAGCTCGGCATGGAACTCCAAGAGGAGGTGGCCAACAAGGAGGCCCTGCTCACCGAGAAAATCTACAACAAGGTCTCTGCCATCGTGAAGCAGGTGGCCTTGGAAGACGATGTGGAGGTCGTGCTCGTCCGTTCCGAGCTGACCGTGCTCTACTCCTCGCCCAAACTCGACCTCACCAACCGCGTCATCGTGCGCTACGACAAGCAAAACTCGAAGTAGTGGTGCTGTCCTTAGGAGTCCATCATGACCCGCCGAATCCTCAAGTCCATCACCGTTGCCGCCGCCCTGTCCTTGGGAGGCATCATCTCGCTCGCACCCGTCGCATCCGCTCAGGCCGAGGTGCCTGCGGTCAAGAAGATCGCGATGGTCGACATGCAGCGCGTACTCAACGAGACCGTGGCCGGCAAGCGCGCCCGCCAAGAGCTCGAGTCCAGCTCCAAGGCCAAACAGGGAAAGCTCGACAAGAAGCGTAAGAAGCTCGAGGCCGATGCCGCCAAGCTCGAAGGGATGTCCGGCCAGAAGCTGATGGAGACGCAAGAGCAGCTTCAGCGAGAGTCCATGGAGCTGCAGAGCATGCTCTACGCGCTCGAACAGGAACTCGGCGAGCAGCACAACAAGATGCTCGAGAAGATGTACACCAACGCCCAGTCGATCGTGGCCGCGATGGCCAAGTCCGAGGGGGTCGACCTGGTGCTCGTCCGAGACCAGATGACGGTGATCTACGCCAAGGACGCCTTCGACATCACGGGCAGTGTCATCAAAAAATACGACGCCGCGCACAAGTAGCGTCGACGACGTCGCCTCTGTATGCTCGACGCCCGTTTCCCCCTTCTGTGCGGGGAGACGGGCTTCTCGCATTTCCGGCGGCCAACCCATGGCGATCGATTCCACCGAAATCCAGACCATCCTCCCGCATCGGTACCCGTTCTTGTTCATCGACCGGGTGCTGGAGGTTCAGCCCGACGTCTCGATCGTGGCGGAACACTTGGTCTCGATCAGCAGCAGCATCCTGCAGGGGCACTTTCCCGGCCACGCGGTGCTGCCCGGCGTGGTCCAGGTTGAGGCCATGGCGCAAGCCGCCCTCATCCTCGCCAACAAGTCGGGTCGGTTCGATCCGGCCACCCATCACGGCTACTTCATCGGCATCAAAGAGGCCAAGTTTCGCGGCATCGTGGTTCCCGGCGACGTCGTCCAGATCCGCGTCAAAGCGGAGCGGCTGGGTCGGGTGGGGAAGTTCACCGGCGAGTGTTACGTCGCAGACCAGCTGCGGAGCAGCGCGACGATCACAGCGGTGATCGAGCCCAAGGACAAAGCGAAGCCGAAGGCCGACGCGTCGGCGGGGTGACCGATGAACCGGGTCCTGCTCGCCATCGTGCTCTGCACCGTCACGACCGCTTGTGGTCACGGCGCAGGGCGAGATCTTCAGCGGTCAAGCCAGCGCTTGGGGCGTTCCGTGGGGCAGGGGGACGCCGATGCCGTGGTCGCGACTGCCGCGCCGGGGATGCGTGGGCGGTTGGAGACCCAGGCAATCGTCTCGGAGGGTGCGCGCGGCCCGTGGAAGGCGGCCCTCAAGAAGCCGCTCGCGGTCGAACCCACCGCCGTGGTCTTCCTGGCCCCAGATCTTCCCGTCGAGGTCGTTCAAACCGCGCAGGGCTGGCGGTTCGCGGAGGACCCCACGGCCCTGTATGCGAGCGACACCCCCCGCCATGCGCTGCGGGCTTTGGTCTGGGCGAGCCGTGCGCAGCGATGGGATGTCGTGCTTCGGCTCGCTCCGCAGCGCTACCGGATGGGCCTCTCCGAGAGTGATCTGCAGATCGCGTGGAGCGAAGGTCAGTACGCGGATGTGCTCAAGGCTGCGAGGGATGCCGTCGCCTCTCACCTCTCCGATGCGATCGTCGCGGACGCCCACGAAGCCACATTGACGGTGGGGCCAACCCACGTCGTTCACCTCGAACGCGAGGGAGATCATTGGGTTATCGTCGACTTCCTGGGCGACGTGTCGGCCGCGGTTGGCGACTGAGCACGGGTTGCACTGAGCGATTCGCCAGTGTGGGACGTCGGAGGCCGGGCACCCTACAGTGTTCCGAAGCATCTCGGGAGACTCAGTGCGAGCCCCTTGCGTGGGCTCGCACACGCGTTACGATGATCTCAGATGACTGCATTCGCTCATCGCTCGATGTCCCGCACCTCTGGCTGTGCGGAAAAATCGGAACTGAGCGCCGTTTGTGGCGAAATCCTCGCACCTGCGGCGTTCAAGGCTCCGGCAACGGACGAGGACCTGGCTGTAGGCCTGCGCGCCATGAACATGCTTCGGATTCCCAAGGTTCTGCCCACGCCGGTCACGACGCAAAACCCGAGGGGGTACCGCGGTTCGCGCAAACGCCGCGATACGACGCAAGGACCTCGTCTCGAGCTCACGCTTGAGGCCCCGAGCCATCGGCCTCCGGCAGCCGAGCACGCCAACGAGCCCGCAAGCGAGCCCGAACGCGGAATCGCCGAAGTCGATTTCTACATCTGAATCTCTTCCGGGCTCAGATGAGCCCTGGGAGTTCATCTCTTCACCCGAGAGGCGCACGGACGAAAGTCGTGCGCCTCTCCGCGTTTTGGGCCGGCGTTTTGGCGTCGGACGCAGTCCCCAGTCGAGGCCTGCGCCTGGTAGCGTTGTGCACGTGGCGGACCCCAAGGCCCATCCCGCAGAGGTAACGTCGGTCCAACCCGACGCATACCCGCTGCGCCACAATGGATATCGGTTGCTCGTCCTCACCGGCGAGCTACGCGGGCGTGAAATCGACGTGTTGTCGGAGGCGATTACCGTCGGAAAGTCGCGCAGCTGCGACGTCGTGCTGCCCGACGATTCTGTAAGCCGCGTTCACGCTGAGATCCGACGCGAAGGTGATGCCTACCGGCTGCGCGATCGCGGGTCCACAAACGGAAGTTACGTGGGCGGCGCTCGGGTCACCGATGCGTACCTCAAGCCTGGCGACGTGCTGGGCGTCGGCAAGGTTCAGCTGCGGTTCATGCCTCGCGACGCACGAACCGAGCTGTTGCCCTCGGAGGCTGACCGTTTCGGTGAAGTCATCGGCAAGAGCCTCGCGATGCGGAAGATCTTCGGGGTCTTGGAACGTGTCGCGCCTACGGATGTCACCGTGATGCTCGAGGGCGAGACCGGCACGGGGAAGGACGTCATCGCGCGCTCGGTCCACTTGGCTTCGCCCCGCCGCGACGGTCCGTACGTCGTCGTCGATTGTGGCGCGCTGACGGCTGAACAACTCGAGGTCGAGCTCTTCGGGAGCGACGGTCCTGTGGTCCCGGGCGGCACGCCGATCCCCGGGGGGGCCAGCCGCTCGGGCGCCCTCGAACTCGGCAGCGGAGGAACGGTATTCCTCGACGAGGTCGGAGAGCTACCGCGAGACCTCCAGTCGAAGCTTCTACGGGTGCTTGAGACCAACCGGCTGCGGCGCGTGGGAGGCAACGCCGAAGTTGAGATCGACATTCGGCTGCTCGCGGCGAACCATCGTGAGCTCAAAGGGCTCGTCGAGGAGGGCGACTTCCGCGAGGATTTGTACTTCCGTCTGGCCGTTGTGTCCTCGGTCGTCCCGCCCTTGCGAGACCGCCGGGACGACATCCCGGTCCTCATCGAGTACTTCTCGCGGCGACTGCCTCCGGGCATGTGGAAGGCCCCCGGTCCAGAGGCGATGGCCCGTCTGGTCGGCTATGACTGGCCGGGCAACGTCCGGGAGCTTCGAAACGTCGTCGAGCGCAGCGCGTACCTCTCCCCCGATGGCGTGATCGACCTGGTCACGACGGGGCGGCGGGTGCAAAGCGGAAGTGAGTCGGTCGACTTCGATCCAACGCTGACGTTCCGGGAACAGAAGGAGCGGGCCGTGGAGCTGTTCGAGGAGGCCTACCTTCAGTGGCTGCTGCAGCGGGCCGAGGGCAACATCTCTCGTGCCGCTCGGGAGGCGGACATGGACCGCAAGTACCTTCACAAGCTCCTGCGCCGCTACGGCATCGACGCCAAGCTCTTCGCGCGGCGGTGAGGGGCCGGTGGAGATGCACGCGCCGGCCTTGGGGGGATACCATCGGGCCACGGATGACCGCCCCTGACGCACGCTCCCGAGTTTGGCGGCACGCGAGCGGATCGTTGCGACTCGATCCCCCGGTCGTGATGGCGGTGCTCAACGTGACCCCGGACAGCTTCCACGATGGAGGGTCTCTCTCCCGCGCCGGGTGTGTCGACCTCGACCAGGTGCGCGCGCGAGCAAGCGCCGCGGTGCGGGACGGCAGCATGTTGCTGGACGTGGGCGGGGAGTCGACCCGTCCGGGCGCGATGCCCGTGGATGCGGAAGAGGAGCGGGCGCGGGTCGTGCCTGCGATCCGAGCGATAGCGCAGCTCGGCGTGGCGATCAGCGTGGACACGCGTTGGGCATCGGTGGCCCAGGCCGCACTCGAGGCAGGGGCTGTGATCGTCAACGACGTCTCGGGGCTCGCGGACCCCGCGATGGCGGACGTGGTCGCCCGCTACGGTGCAGGCCTCGCTATCGGTCACATGCGCGGGCGGCCAGACTCGATGCAGGCATCGATCGCGTTCTGCGACCTGTTGTCTGAGGTCGCGGATGAACTCTGCGAGTCGATGAAGCGCGCCCAAGCGGGGGGTGTCTCTTTGGGGCAGATCGTCGTCGACCCTGGCATCGGTTTCGGAAAGACCGCCCGTCAGAGCGCGGCTTTGGTCGCATCCGCTCGCACGCTCGAGCGCGCGCTCGGTGTGCCGGTGATGATCGGTGCGTCTCGAAAGAGCTTCATCGCGGCGGCGGCCCCCGCGTCCGCATCGGAGCGACTGCCTGGATCTCTGGCCGCGGCGGTCCTCGCCGTGCAGCACGGAGCTGCGCTCGTTCGGGTGCACGACGTTGCGGAGACCGTTCAGGCGTTGGCGGTTTGTGCGGCCATCGAGCGGGCGCTCTCGGCTGAAACCGCGGTCGGTGGGGCGGCGGCGGAGGAGGAGGACGCATGAACCCGCAGGAGTGGGTTGCCGCGCTGACCTGGAGGGACGGTCTGGACTTCGGACTGTTGGTGGTCATCGTCTACCACCTGCTCAAGGTGGTCCGAGGAACCCGAGCCGTGCCGGTCTTGGTCGCGGTGTCGGTGTTCGGATTGCTCGCGTGGTCGGTCAGTCAGCTCGATCTCATCGCGTCGGCCTCGCTGCTGAAGTACTTTTTTGAGTCGATCATCATCTTGCTGATCGTCGTGTTCCAGCAGGAGCTGCGTCGGATGCTGCTCGTGCTCGGTCAGCGGATTCTCCCGGCCAACCGCCGTGAAGCGGCACAGTCGGCGATGGGGGAGTTGGTCGCGGGGCTGCAGCGGGTCAAACGCGCGCGGGTGGGGGCGCTGGTGGTCCTGCAGGGGGACATCGACGTGATGAGCGTGGCGACCGGCGTCGGTACTGAGGTGGATGCGGCGCTCAAGGCCGAGACCCTTGTTGCGTTGTCCATCCCACACGCCGCGAACACGGCTCACGATGGCGCGATCATCGTCGACGGTTTCCGCCTGACCCGAGCCGGCGTGATCCTCCCGCTCTCCGCACAGACGCTCGATCCCCGGTTCGGCACGCGTCACCGGGGCGGGCTTGGGGTCAGCGAGGAAACCGATGCCCTGGTCATCATCGCCAGCGAAGAACGGGGAGAGCTTCGTGTGGCCCACCGCGGGCGCATCTCCGAGCCGATCGACCCTGCTGACCTTCAGGCGCGGATCGAGGCCTGGTTGTCGGCACCGCGTGACGACGCCTCCGCGGCCGCAGCGTCCTCGAGCACACGCGGTGCTTCGGCTGCGATCGATCCGGTTGGACCCCCCGGGGAGTCGTCGATCCTCGCTGGGCCCGGCAAAGACGAGGCGGGCGCGAGCCGGAGCCAGATCCACATGTCCAAGGCCGCAACCGAGGCGGCGGAGAAGGCCTGATGACTGCGTTGCACAAGGTCCTGACCGACACCCTGTTCCGGAACTGGGGCCTCAAGCTCGCCGCTGTCGGGCTTGCGGCGGTTCTGTTCGTGCTCACGCGCGATGAGGTGAGTCGGACCTTCGAGGTGCCGCTGCGGGTCGTGGCCGATCCGCAGCGGGTCCTGCTGACGGATCTGCCGCCGACGATTACGGTTCAGGTTCGCGGGCCTTGGACACGGCTCAACCGGCTGCAAGACTTCGACCTCGGGACTGCGGCGCTCGACCTGCGTGTCGCGGACCCGGGACCTTTGGAAATCGATCAGGCGAGCATCGTCATGCCGCCGGGCGTCGTGCTGGCCGAGGTGCAGTACTCCCACGTCGATCTCCGGTTCGAGCCGGTCGTCATCCGCCCCAAGCGCATCGACCCTCGGACCGCCGGCGAGGTCGCAGACGGCTACCGAGTTACGCGGGTGACGGTCACGCCGCCAACGTGGGACGTTCGCGGGGGTCGGTCGGTGGTCCAAGGGGTCGGACAGCTGCCAACCGAGGTGCTCGAGATCGGGGGGCGCGAGGCGTCGTTCACGGAGGTGGTCGCCGTGTTGCCGCTGCGGGGTGGGGTCGAGCTGGTCGCGTCGGCAGCACAGCCGGCTCGAGTGACGGTCCGGGTCGAGCTGGAGCCGGAGATGGAGACCCGCGAGCTCAAGGTGCCCATCCCGGTCCCGGACGCCCTGGACCCCTTGGGAGCGATCCCGGAGTCCGTTACGGTTCAGCTCACGGGTCCCCGGCTGTCCTTCCGAGATCTCGACGCCCTCAAGGTCCGGTTTCCGGTGGATGCAACGGTCGAGCCCCGCGAGGCCAGGACCGCCGCGGGCGAGACGGTTGTCGAGCTGCGCTTCGGGTGGGCCGAGGCGGTCCCCTCAAGCGTGTCGGAGCTGCTGTCCATCGACCACGGGGTCGAGGTGGTCGTCTTGCCGGCACCCCCCCCACCGCCGCAGGATCCCCCTGTTTGAACGTCCTGGCGACGCCGCGCGGACGACGTTACAACGGAGGGATGGTGGAGGCGGCCCAAGGGATCTCCCGGCGCATGTTCGGGACCGACGGGATCAGGGGCGAGGCGAACGCCTACCCGATGACGCCTGAGGTGGCGATGCGCGCGGGGATGGCTGTCGCCGCGCACTTCGGACTCGGCGGGCGCGTGGTGGTCGGCAAGGACACCCGCTTGTCTGGCTACCTCATCGAGAGTGCGCTCGCCTCGGGGCTCGCAGCCATGGGCGCAACGGCACTCTTGGTGGGCCCGATGCCCACGCCCGGCATCGCATACCTGACCCACTCGATGCGTGCGCAAGCGGGCGTGGTCATCTCCGCCAGCCACAACGCGTTCGCGGACAATGGGATCAAGATCTTCGGCGCGCAGGGGTACAAGCTCCCCGACGAGGTGGAGGCCAAGCTGGAGGCGGACATGGCCGGTGACGCGCTCGACGAGCACCGTGCTCGCGGCGCCGCGATCGGCCGGGCATTTCGAATCGACGACGCTGCAGGTCGCTACATCACTCGACTCAAACAGGCGTTCCCCACCAAAGACGACCTCACCGGTCTGAAGATCGTGATCGATTGCAGCCACGGCGCGGCCTACAAGATCGCGCCCACGGTACTCCAGGAACTCGGCGCAACCGTCATCACGCGCGGCGTCTCGCCCAACGGCACCAACATCAACGACGGGGTGGGGGCGACGCATCCGCAGTCTTTGTGTGATGCCGTGAAGGCGGCTGGCGCTGACGTCGGCATCGCGCTGGATGGCGACGCGGATCGCAGCATCTTTTCCGACGAGAACGGCTGCATCGTCGATGGGGACACCATCATGGCAATGTGCGCTCGTGACCTGCACCAACGCGGGGAACTCAAGGGCGGCGCCGTCGTCGCGACCGTCATGTCCAACCTCGGCCTCGAGCGCAGCCTGGCCGAAGTTGGGATCTCGCTGGTCCGAACGCCGGTCGGTGACCGCTACGTCGTGCAGGCGATGCGGAGCAGCGGGTGCAACCTCGGCGGAGAGCAGTCGGGTCACCTCGTCTTTCTCGACCATGCGACGACGGGCGATGGCATGGTCGCGGCTCTGCAGGTCCTGACCATCATGCGTCGGACTGGAAGCCCGCTGTCGCGCCTGTCCGAAGTGATGACTCCGGTGCCGCAGCGCCTCAGTAGCTTCATGGTTCCCGCGCGGGTCCCCATCGAACGGCTGCCGAAGCTGCAGCGCGCCATCCGGACCGTGGAGCGCGAACTCGGAGACGAGGGGCGGGTTCTGGTGCGGTACTCGGGTACGGAGAAGAAAATGCGGGTCATGGTCGAGTTTGTCGATGACCTCCGGATCGATGCATACGTCTCCCGCTTGCAGCAGGTCGCGGTTGCAGAGCTTGGAGAGTTGGCTTGAGCGTGCTCGGGATCGGCTTGGACCTGTGTCCGATCGACCGCATGAAGCAGGCGATCGACCGGCACGGGGATCGGTTCCTGCGCCGCATCTTTACCGAGCAAGAGCAGGCCTACGCCCGGGATGCTTCCGGCGGCATGGCGCAGTCGCTCGCGGCACGGTTCGCGGCCAAGGAAGCCGCGAGCAAGTCGATCGGCGCTCCGAAGGGCATCGGCTGGCATGACGTCGAGGTCGTTCCAGCGCGACGCGGCGTCGAGGGGCCCCGACTGATTCTTCGGGGCCGTGCGCAGGAGGTCGCGGACGCCCGGGGCGTGAAGACCATCCTGGTCAGTCTCACGCACGCCGGCGGTGTCGCGGCCGCGGTGGCGGTTGCGATCGCGTGATGCCGACCGATGCATCGTCGACCGCCGGGGTCGACGACCGCGCCGCGGACCCGGTACGCTCCGACCTGGTGAGCATGCGTGTTGTGGTGGCAGCGGTTGCGCTGTGGATGAGTCCGGGATGTCGGAGCAAGCCAGCGCCGGTGCCCCCGCCGACCGGGCCGCTGACCTTCGATGACGACCCCGGCACCGCGCCGCCCGGGACGGGGGAGCCAGGCGGTCCATCCCGCAGCACGACTGCGGGCTGCAAGACCGGGGGCGTGCCATGGGACGGCAAGCACGCGGGCTGCCTGTACGAGGTCGCAGGTTGTTGCTACGCCGACGCTCAAGCCGCGTGTCAGGCCGCGGGTTGCAACGGATTCGAGTGCCAGGTGCTGGAGTCCGCACCCGCGCAGATCGTCTGCCGAACCCCGTAGTTCCCGAACCGGTGGCGCCCTACGGGAAGCCCGCCCCGGACCCGCAGGTGAGCGTCTTGTAGTCGCCGAAGTCGCGGCCGAAGTCGCAGGAGGTCGAGTTCCCGCACTGCTCCTCGCAGCCGGCCTGAAACCCGTAGCAACACTCGCCGACCCTGTACTCGCAGTCGTTCGCGTCGTACGGGGCTCCTCCCGGTCCACAGCGTGGGTTCTCCAGGTCGGGGACTTCGGGGCTTCGTCCCGCTTGCGTGGGTCGGTCTGGGTCCTCGCCTTTGGGAGAGGTCGCACCCGCGAAGAAGTCGCGGTCACTGCCCGTCCCGCAGGCGTAGGCGCGCGTCCCGGGAGTTCCGGTCGACAAGCACGCGGTCTGCGGCCCCGCGACCACGACACCGAGCGTGTCGTGGGTCTCGGGGTTGTCGTCGCTCCCGGTCTCGTGCGCGGCCGACTCCAGTTCACCGAAGCGGAGGGTGGATGAAGGGGTCCTGCGCGAGGTCAAGCGACGGACGTCGATCCGTCGTGCACCGCCGATGAGGGAATCGGACCCGAGGACCCAGAGGTCGGCATCATCCCGGGGGATGAACACCGCGTCATCGAGGTCGATGTTCTCCGGGGGCTCGCTGTCCGCAAGGGCCATATAGGAGCCCGACCGCACGCCGACCGCCCAGGGCATCGCATCCTGAGGTGTGCGGGAGGGGACCGCGGCCAGTCGCGCACCGACCTCGGGCGTGCTCAACACGGCCAGATAGCGGTCCGAGGCGTTCCAGACGGAGATAGAAGTCTCTCCGGGCCCAAGCTCGGACTCGAAGTAGAGCAGCCCTTCGGCGGAGAAGCCGGCAAGGCGAGCGCTCCCGGCGGTCTTGGCGGAGCGAACGAGGCACGCCGAGCCCGACCCGATGTCGCGCAGCGCCACCGAGCCCGCCGCCGTCTTGTAGGCGAGATGGCTTCCGTCCGGAGACACCGCGCGCAGGCCGGTGGTTTCGGTGAGGTCTTCGCGGCCGCTGATCAGCTCGCCGTCGAAGCGGTCGAGGAGCTCCCCGTCCGGGATCCGGAACACCAGCGTCTGCGCGGTGTCTGCATGTCCAAGCGTGACCGCCACACTCTCATCCCGCGGCCCGACCACGATCCGCGTTGCAACGCGCCCCCGCATGAGCAACCGAGGCTCGAGCGAGTGAGAGAGGTTGTCGTCGATCGGGACCAGGTACAGCGAGTCGTCCCCGCTCCCGTGCCGCACGCGGCCGATGATGTGCTGCTCACCCACGGTCGCGAGGGTGAGGTTGGGAAGGTCGGGGGCGATGAGATCAGCGCGCGTCCGACCGGGCCAGTAGCGCCGCAGCTGCCGATCTTCATCGAGTCCGATGACCCAGTTGCTGCCTCGAAGCGAGGCCAGCAGCTCGACCGGCAGGTCCTCCCCCAGCGCGAGGCGTTGACCGAGTGCGCGGCCGTCCTCGTCTCGTTCGCCGTCGAAGCTTCCGTCGGGGTTGAAGCGAAACACGTGCAGCTGCTGCTCGCCTCGATCGGTGGAGAGCACGTACTCGCCCGCCGAGGTGACGAGGACCGCGTTTTGCCCGCTGCCCAGATCCGCAAGGGTGGTCCGTCGCAGGGTGCACGGCGTCTCGGGGTCCGACGCATCGTCAGCGGCCGCGGCATCACACTCGTAGTGCAGGACGAACGGCTCGTTGCCACCGGATCCGACGCTGCCGCCCGCCCAGGCCAGGACCGGGGCGCGTCGATGACTGACCATGGTTCCCGGTTCCGCGTCGCCGAGCTCAAGGGTGCCGCAGGGCGTGGAGGGGTCGCTGAGCTCGTCACAGCCGCCGCCGAGTGCGATCACCAATCCCAGGCAGAGTCCCAACCCGCGGCCCAACCGCGCAGCAGCGCTCAAACAAGCCTGCTGTTCCGGACCCACAAAACCCACATCTGGATCGTATCATGATGAAGACGACTTGTGGCAACCTCACGCCGGTGCGGACGACACGCTGCCGGCCCCTTCGGCACTTTGCCCCGAGAACCATGTTCTCGGCCCTTTTGACCGCGGCACTGCTGGTTTCGGGTTGCGAATCCGAGCCCGCCGAGTCTGCCGCGACCGGGAGCAAAGTGACCGATGCCAAGGCCGATCCCGAGCCCGTCGGTCCCAAGCCGATGACCGAGGATCAGTTCACGCAGCGCACCGAGCAGTGGCGGGACCGCGTGGCATCCGATCCGACCCTCGCCAACACCGCGGACTTCTTTCGTGCGAAGGACGACCTGTCCCGGGTGAGCAACGAGGCCCAGGACGTCCACCTGCGCGCGAACGCGTCGCTCTTGCTCGGCCTCCTTTACGAGGGGCGAACCGACGTGAAGGGGGCCATCGCGCAGTATCGGCACGCGGCGAAACTGGTGCCTGATGATGCGGGTCCGTACATGGCGCTCGCGCTGGCTCTGGCCTCCGACAAGCAGTTCACGGACGCGGCGCAGGCGCAGAGAACGGCGACCACACTCGATCCGGACAACCTCGAGAACTGGTTGGTGCTTGGCGAGTTGTTGGTCAAAGCCGGGGACAACGATGCAGGCGTCGCCGCGTATGTTGACTACGAGCGGCGCCGCAAGGGGCTCATCAACGGGCTGACCCTCAAGGACAAGCAGGGCGCATTCCTGGTGGCGCCTCCGGAGCGGGTTGGGTGTGCGGAAGCGTTGGCGTCTGCGACCGATCAGGGAACCGCGGTCGCGCTGACCTATGCGTTCAAGAGCGACCCTGATGCGTCGGTGCGTTCTGCGGTCGCTGCGGTGATGGGGGTGCAGCGACTGCGGTCGTATCAACCGGCGCTGGAGGCAGCCCTGCCGACCGCGGCGGGCGACGAGAAGGAGTCGATCGCGTGGGCGTTGGCGGAGATCGAGCGAGACCCTGTGACGCCCAAAATGCCGGAGCTGCCTCCCGAAGTGGCCGAAGCTGCGCAAGCGGCACCGGACGCGCCTGCACCGGAGGCGCCCGGCGACGGCGAGCCGCCCCAGGATCCCGCCGCACCTGCGGACGCGCCCAAGCCCGAGACGCCCACGCCATGACCGCGGCGTCGATCGAAGTTCGCGCGCTCTCGCATCGCTACCCCGGCGCCGACGTCCAGGCCCTTGAAGACGTCTCGTTCCGCGTGGAGTCCGGGCAGCGACTGGGGCTGCTCGGGCCCAACGGCGCGGGCAAGAGCACGCTCATGCGGTTGCTGTGCGGCTACCTGCCCCTGGCAGGCACCGGGCAACTGCGGGTCGATGGGTTGGACGTGGCGACGCATTCGCTGCAGGTCCGAACGCGGGTGGGCTACATGCCCGAGCATGTGCCCCTGTACCCCGAGCTTCGGGTGCACGAGCACCTCTCGTTTCGTGCCGCCATCAAGCGGGTGCCACGCGCACAGCGTCGTCGCGAGGTCGAGCGCGTCGCGTCCAAGACCGGGCTGTCCGATCGTCTCAAGCAGCCCATCGCCCAGCTCTCTCGCGGCTATCGTCAGCGCGTCGGGATCGCGGATGCGCTGCTGGGTGCGCCGCCGCTGATCGTCCTCGACGAACCGACCGTGGGCCTGGACCCCAACCAGGTCCTCGAGATTCGCGCGATGCTTCGGGCGCTGGGAGGGGCGCACACCCTGGTGTTCAGCTCCCACATCCTCGCCGAGGTCGAGGCCCTGTGTGACCGGGTGGTGATCCTCTCGCAGGGCAGCGTTGTGGTGGACGAATCGCTCGAGGACGCGCTGGCGACCGGCCATGTGCAGGTCCGCGTCGTCGCCCAGGCCGCGCAGGCACAGGCGCTTCTGGCCCAGGCGGTGGACGCCGCGGTGCAGGTGACCGAAGACGGCGGCATCTGCTCGGCGCGGTTGGACGTGGCGGCGCACGAGGATCCCGAGGTGGTGCTGGCGGCGGTCGGGCAGGCCTGCGCGCAAGCGGGGGTGGAGCTGCGCACGCTCAGCGTGGGTCGCTCGCGCCTCGAGGAACGATTCGCGGCTGTGACCGGCGCCCGGCGAGCCTGAGGTTGCGCTACCTTCCCCCTCCCGTGGTCCTCGAGTTCATGCACGCCGTGCGCGGCACGCTGGCGCTCGCCTATCGCGAGCTGCTCTCCCTGTTCGTCACGCCGCTGGCGTACGTCGTGGGCTCGTTGTTCTTGTTGCTGCAGGGCTGGAACTTCTCGCTGTTGCTGCAGGTGCTCAACGACCCGCTCGCGGCACCGGGTCCGGTCATGCAGTTTTACTTCGGCGGCAGCTTCTTCATCTTCTGGCTGCCGGTCATTTTTCTGTGCTCGTCGTTGGCGATGCGGCTGCTCGCCGAAGAACGACGCCAGGGCACGTTGGAGTCGCTGCTCACTGCACCGCTGAGTCCGGTGACCGTGGTGCTCGGAAAGTTCCTCGGCGTGGTCGTGTTCTACGTCGCGCTTTGGTCCCCCACCGCGGTGTTCTACGTGCTGCTGCGCGGCGCCAACGTGCAGCCGGATCTCGGCCCGATCGCGGCGGGGTACTTGGGCACCTTTATGGTCGGATGCAGTTTTCTCGCGCTGGGGCTGTTGATGAGCGCGGTCGCGAAGTCGCAGCTTCAAGCGGCGATCTCCACCTCGGTGGCCTGCACGATCCTGCTGCTGTGCGGGTTGTTGGTCGACCAGGTCGAGTCTCCAGCCATCGCCGACGCGCTGTCGCAGACCAGCCTGCTCTCGATGATGCAGGAGATGGCGCAAGGGATCGTCGACACCCGGTGGATCGGTCTGCATGTGGCGGTGGTGGTCATCGCCCTGGTCGGCTCCGTGCTCGCGATCGACCCACGACGCAACCTTGACCGCAGCGTGCGCGCGGTTCTCATCGCGATCGCAGTGGTGCATGCGGCCTGGTTCGCCGGGCGTCACGCGGTCCGACAGGACTGGACCGCCGCGCAGATGTACGCGCTCTCCGACCGCGCGCGGGACGTGCTGCAGGGGCTGGAGGGACCGATCGAGGTTCGTGTCCTGATCCCGGAGACGATCGGCGCGGGGCGGCCGAACCCTCTGTCGCAGGAGCTGCGCGAGGTGCTCTCGAGGATGACCGAGTCCAGCGAGTCGCTTCGTGTGCAGTTCCTCGACCCCGATCGGGACCGGCAGGAAGCCGAGCAGCTGGTCGCGGACTTTGGGTTGGGTGGCCGGGACTTGGCCGACGGCGTGGTGCTGGTGCGTGCGGGGCAGGGTGCCGAGCAGCGCCGGGCGCACCGGCTCCCGGGCGATCTGGTCACCTATGCAACCGGGGCCGAGGTTCAGGCGACGGGTCCTCGGGTGCAGGAATTCCGGGGAGAAGAGGCGCTGCTCTCGGCGTTCCTGTCGGTGTCCACGCCGCTGGATGCGACGGTCTGTGCGACCGCCGGGCACGGAGAGCCGCGCTTCGACAACCTGGAACCGTTTGGCGGCTATGCCCACCTGTCCGATCTGATCAAGGACGCCGGGCTTGCGCTGCGAACCGCAAACCTCGATGACGCAGAGGGTCTGCAGGGCTGCACGGTCGTCTTGGTCGGCGGACCTTCGGGTCCGCTCCCGGGCCCGCAGGTCCAAGCTCTCACCCGCTACACCGACGAAGGCGGCAGGCTTCTCGTGCTCAGCGGCGCCGTCGTTCGCCCGGGGGCCAACGGATTGGCCCAGCACGGGCTCGAACCATTGCTGCGGCGTTTCGGCATCGCAACCGGAGACCGCATCGTCCTGGACCCCGAGCACCCCATGCCCGGCGCGACCCCCCTGTTGGCGTTCACCATCGATGAGGGGTGGAGTACCCATCCCGCCGTCCGTGCCTTGGTGTCCAGAGCCGTCAGCTTTGTGTTCGTTCGCGAACTCCAACTCACCGACGCGCAGGACGGGTCCAAGCCTGAGGCGCTCGTCGTCAGCGCCGAGTCGGCTTGGGCCGAGGCCGACATCGAGGGCATTCGGGCGGGCGTGGCTCCGGAGTTGGAGGGGGAAGCCGACCAGCCTGGGCCGATCGTGCTCGCCGCCGCGGGCACCCTGGGCAACGCCCGCGCCGTGGTGATCGGCTCAGACCAGTTCGCGCTCAACGCATACCTACGCGACGATGTGGTCTACGACCACGGTCGCGACCTCATCCTCAACACCCTGGGCTGGCTGACCGCGCAGGACACGTTGCTCGGCATCCGTCCTCGAGAGCGAACGGCGGTCAAGCTGGTCCTGCTTCCTGACCAGCTTCGGCGGATGGTCTGGATCTGCCTGTTTGGGCTCCCTGGCTTCGGCATCGCGCTGGCGCTTTGGGTGCTGTGGAGGCGGCGGACATGATGCTCAAGCCTGCGACTCTCGCGTGGGCCGCCGTGGCGATCGCTCTGGTGGCGGCCGTACACGGCAGCGAGCCACCCCAAGCCGGCGCGGGAGGGTTTGTCTCGACGCGCTCGTCCGCGCGGCGGGTGTTCCCTACGCTGTCGGACATCACCTTGGAGACCGCCTCGCTCACCTTGGCTCGCTCCGATGGGGCGAGCGTCGTGTTGAAGCCCAGCGCGGATGGGCACGCCTTGCACGTCGATGGGGTGATGGTCGGCCCCGCGGATCCTCGCGCGGTCGAAGGCCTGTGGGCGTCCCTGCGCATGGCCACGACCGTGCGCGCGGTGAGTGACGCGGCCGGGGTGGGCGTGGGTTCGCTGGGCACCATCACGATCGAAGCCGACGGCGTCTTGCGGACGCTGCGGGTCGGCGCCCGCACCCCCGATGACGCGGGGCGCTACGCGGAGATCGACAACGCCGACTTCGACCCCGAAGGGCCGCAGAGGCAGACCTGGGTCGTGGAGGCGGAGATGGCCGACATCTTGGACCAAGCTCCAGAGGCCTGGCTCTCCCGCCGCGCCGTACTGGTCGAGCCTGGGCAGGTGCTTGTGCTGAAGGTCCCCGGCGGGGAGATGCGCCGCGGCGAGGACGGGCGTTGGCGCTCGACCGCGGGCGACGACCCTCAAAGCACTGCCTTGCTCTCGACCGACGCCGTGGAGGCCCGGCTCGGGCGGATGATCAGCGCTCGGCTGTCCCCGCTGCTTCCCGGTGGCGCCTCACAACCCGCGCAGCCCTGGGTGTCCCTTGAGGGCACCGGAGCCCGGAGATGGACGCTTTCGCTGGCAGGTCCATGCCCCGACGGCAGCGCCCGCACGGTCTTGGTCCGTGGCGAGGGGTGGCCCGGATGCATCGACGAGGCGCTCACGGGCACCTGGCCGCTTCCGGGCACCGAAGACCCCGACGCTGGCTCGTTGCTCGAACCCCGGTTGTCCCCCTATGGCTACGGGCGCGTGCTTCGCATCGAGCAGCGCCTGCCCACGCGCCAGGCGTTGGCCCGAAATGCCGGCGACTGGCGGCTGAGCACGGACCAGGGGGATCACAGCGTCGATGGCCCGGATGTGTTCGCTTGGTACGCCACCGTGCACGACGCCGAGGTCGAGCTGGCGCCGCTGGGGACCGCAGCGCCGCAGTGGGCGGTGGACCTGGAGATGACCACCGACACCACGCAACACATGCGGCTGCGCTGTGGCCCTCGGGGACCGCAGCGCATCTGTCAGCGCGACAATGGGCCGTTGCTGCGTCTGCTGACCGCAGGGGTGAGGTTGGCCACGGATGTCGAGACGTTCGCCGACCGGGACCTGCTGCGGCTGGCGGTCGACGACGTTCGGGCGCTTGAGATCATCGCCGAGGGCAGACCGCGACAGAGCGTGCACTTCGACCTGGGCGTGTGGCGACTCGATGCCCCCGCCCACCCGGAGGGGGACGCCGCGCTCAGCGATGTGCTGCTGGGCGAGGTCCTTGCGGCGGCGTCCTCGGTGCGCGTGCAGAGCTGGGTGCCGCGCCCTCCGGGGCCACCGCTTCGAACGCTCCGCCTCGAGCAGGTCCCCGAGGCGGGGCGCGACACCGTGCTTGTGCTCGCGCTTTGGCCCGACCCCGAGGATGCGCAGGGCTGCATCGCGGCGCTTGGCGAGCAGGCGGGGCGGCTGACTGGCTCGGTCTGCGATCGACTGCAGCAGGACCTCCTGCACACCGATCCGGTTAAGTTCTGGCTCGATACGGCGCGAAGCATCGAGGTCACCGTGGACGGGCATACCTCCCGGTTCGAGCGCACCGTGGAAGGCCTCGTCGGCGAGGGGCCCGAGGTCGAGGCCGACATGCAGCGGCTTCGCGCGCTGGCGCAGCGTCGTCTCCAGAGCCTCGAAGCCCTTCCCGAGGATGCCTCCGAGGACGCGGACCCGCAGGACGAGGCGGCGTGGACCCTCCGGGTCTTGCCCAAGCAGGGCGAACGGATCACTGCGACGGTGGGGCGCGACGTCGTGAGCCTCGATGGACTGCGGTGGCGGTACCGGCTCGCGCCGGTCCGGTAGTCAGCCCCGCACAAAAAAGAGAAGCCCCGAGCCGCCCGGTGAAGGGCAGGCGCGGGGCCTTGCAGCACGCGGGGGCTGAACTCAGCCGCCCTTTTTCTGCTCGAGCGCTGCCTTGGCTTTGGCAGCCAGCTCCGCGTTCTCTTCGTCTTGCCGCTGGACCTCGAGGGGGTGCCACGGCGCACCGGGCGGATAGACCCACTGGTCGAGCTCGGCGCCGGTCTCCGGATCGCGTGCCTTGTACGCCACGAACTCGAGCAAGCCGCTGTCAAACGCGAAGCCGGTGTCGCTGAAGCGCTTGAACTTGCCCTTGAAGCTGTACTGCTTGCCCTTCTCGAAGATGACGTCGGGTTGATCTTTCCACCGCTTGGCGTCCCACTCGGGGATGCTGAAGCGGTAGTTGACCACCATCATCGCGCGCTTCTTGCCGAGCTGGTCTGGCTTGTCGGTGATCCAGATGTGCGGCTGCTTGGGCGGCGGGCAAATCTCGCCTTCGGGACATTCGGGAGGGACATAGATCTCCTGAACGTAGCCCTTCACCATCACCTCGGTGCCGGCGTCGCCCTTGTTCACGTTCTCGTCGATCTCGGTGCGGAGACCGTAGATGGAGACGGAACCGTCGGGATAGGTCAGGTCGACCTTGCCCTCGTCGAAGTCGGGCGGAGGCGGCAGCTCGACCTTGATCTTGGGCGCTGCCGCTTCTTTCTCTTCGAGGTCGGCCGACTGCTCCTCTTTTTTATCGCAGCCGGGCGCGACGAGAAGCAGAGGCAACGCAAGGAAGCCGATGCGGGACAGAACGGCGGCGGAAGGTACTCGAGCGGTGGACATGCCTGAATGGGGGGGACGGACCGCACAGGTCGGTCTAGGTTCAACCGAGAAGCTTCGTATCATGCGCGCTCGCCGTCGATCAAGCGAACGTGCGCTGCCGAGGCGGGCGATTCAGCAATCGCGAGCGGGCTCCGCTGCTGCTACAACCCAGCGGCGATGCCCCGCTCGCGCTCCCTCGCTGCCGGCCGCCGGCGCCTCGCGTCATTGGCGCTCGCATGGACTGCGTGCGGCGGCGGATCCGCGCTGGGCGTGGAGGACACGGATGCGGTGGCCGATCCCCGTGCCGCGGCGGACGCGATGCTCGCCCAGGAGCAGGCTCGGGTCGGAGAGGCCGCCCGCGCTGCCGAACGGACCCTCGTCATCGGGATGCGATCGGTGCCCCGGGTGTTCGACCCCCTGGCCGACCAGGATCCGTGGGCGCGCCGCGTCATCGAGGACCTGCTGTTCCAGGGACTCACCCGCCGAACACCTGAACAGGCCCCCTTTGCGGAGCCCGGGCTCGCGGATGCGTGTGTGGTCGACCCGCCCAACGGTCCTGCCCGCGACGTCTACTGCCACCTCCCCCCGGAGGCGAGGTTCCACGACGGGGAGGCGGTCGAGGTGGAAGACGTGGTCTTCAGTCTCGAACACTGGTTGGACCCCAGGCGCGCCACCTTGCGCGTGGAATACGGCCTCGATGAGCTGCGCGCGATCGAGGTCGTGGATCGGCCGTTCGGGGCACCCGAGCTGCGCGACCCAGGGCGTTGGATTCGGATCGGTTTTGATCGTCCCGAGCCGCTGGCGCTGGAGTTGGTGGCGGCGATGAAGATCGTTCCGCGAAAGAACCGGCGGGGCAAGGGGCGCGCGTTCGGGGAGGAGCCGATCGGCACCGGGCCGATGCGGTTGGTCGCAATCGAAGACGACCGGGTGGTCTTTGAGCGCATGGAGCCCGCGGAGGGGGCTGGGGCGGTGATGCGGGTGGTGCTGCGTGAGGTGCCGGATGGCGCGCTCGCCCTGAGTCAGCTGCGCCGCGGGGAGCTGCATGTGTTGGCGGCGGTCTCGCCCAGCCATGTCCCCGACGAGTTGGCCAAGCCCGGCATGGCGCCCAGATTTTCGGCGTGGGTGCTCTCGCCGCCGCACTTTGATGCGGTCCTCTACAACCTCCGCAATGGTGCCCAAGCGGGTCCTAGGCTCCGAGAAGCGCTCGACCTGGGCATCCCGCGCGGGACCCTCAGCCCCGGAGGCATGCCGCCGGCGCAGGCAAGAACCGTCGTCGACCTTCAGGACCCCGTGCCGCTGGACCTGGCCGCGCTTGCCGAGGCGGGGGTCTCGGTGAGCTGGGGTATGGCCGGCCTGCCGCAGCAACCGGCCGACGACGACGAACGCGACGCTGCGTCGGCTGGGGCGTTGCTCGACAGCTTGGAGTGGACCCTTGAGCGCGGCGTTCGGCGCAAGGCCACCGGCAACCTCCGGCTCGTGCTCATGTGGGACGGGGAAGGGGCCCACGCGCGAGCGCTGGCGACTCGGCTCAAGGATGCATGGCGCGGCTTGGGTGTTCAGGTGCCGTATGCCACCGCGGGGTGGCCATACCTGTTCGGCCTGTTGCGCCGAGGCGAGTTCGACATGGCGTTGGTTCGTTGGGTGACGCACTCCGACCACGACCTGTACCCGCTGCTGCACAGTCGAGGCGCCAACAACATCACCGGTGTGGCTGACGCGGTCTTGGACGGGGCCTTGGAGTCGTATCGCGCTGCGCGGACTCGCGAAGAACGGCAGGCCGCGAAGGCGAGCATCGCTCGTCGGATGGAAGAGCTTCGTCCGGTCAGCCTGCTGCACGCACCCACCGAGATTATGCTCGTGAGCAACCGCGTAGGTGGGCTGCGCTTCGTCGACGACAAGCCGATGTTGTCCGAGCTGCGTCTGGGAGCCGAACAGTCCTGGCTCGCCGGCCCCTAGTACCTCATGCCCGAAGTCCGATCCGGGTTTCTGCGCGACCCCCCTGCGGGGTGTGGGGTCGCTCCGAAACCCTCGGTTGCACAGGCCTGCGTTCGGTACTTTCTGTCTCTTCCGCTGCGCATCCCTATCGGGACGCTTCGCTCTCTTGCTCTGACGCGTCTCTCTAAACCTGGAACGAACTTCAGAACTGCGGCCCCTAGCAGCGGCTTGCGTTCCGCTGCTTTTTTTGCATCGCGGTGGTCCTGCGGCAGGTTGGGGGAGCGAAACCCACACGCCTCAGGAAAGACGAGAGATGCACATCTGGATCATGTTGGTCACCCTTCTGAACACCCCCACGCTCGGCGAAGCGCCCGGCCTGTCCCAAGATGACAGCCCCGAGCAAGCCCTGCGTTATCGCGGCATCGACACGTTGCTCGCGAAGTTCGACGCCGAAGCCGACTCGCCGTAGGCCTCCAAAGCCGGGAACCTCGAGGTTCCCCTAAAACCGATACGCGATACCGGCGGACCCTGCGAGGTACGTCGAGAACGTCGCGACGGGGGCGGCCTTGTCCGCAGCGCTGCGCCCTTCGAACAGGGCGCCGGAGCTGCAGGCGTGCGAGCGCGGGGTCACGACGCCGTAGGTCCGAAACGAGAGGACAAACGCGATGCGGTTGACCAGAAACTCGGCTTCGGCACCCACGCGCATCGTGAAGGCGCCGAACGACTGCGTGCCGCGAAGGCCGGAGTCGAGGTCGTAGCGGATCCTGTGAAACAGGCCACCGACGCCCCCGCTGAACGCAAACTGGCTGACCTCGCCGCGGCCCAAGTAGAGCAGCGTGCCGATGTCCGCCAACACTTGGTCGGTCGAGATCGTCGTGTCGCCGTCCTCGGCGCGCAGGCGCAGCGACCCGGTGCGGACGTTGGCGTCGAAACCGATGAACGACAGCGGCCGGTAGCGGCCGAACACACCGAGCCCGCCTAGCGCGGTGGAGCGACCGACGAAGCGGGGGTCCACGTAGACCACCCGGGGGCGCAGCGGGGGCGTCGTGAGGATGGAGCCCTCGACACCGAGCGCGAATGCGCGCCCGTCCGGCGGCCCCTTGGGCCTGCGTGCTTCGCCGGGATCTCCTCGCGGGGTCACGGACGTGGCCGTGCTCTCGGCAGGCGGCGCCGCCGCGCTCGCGAGGCCGGGCACGCCCGTAAGGAGGGCCGCTGCAGCGAGCGTGGGCAGGCAAAGGGCGCGGGCCGGGCCGGGCCAGCGCGGGCGGACGGCGCACATGGGCGCGCAGCATACCAGGCGGGCGGGTCTTGCGGCGGGTCGCCTCCGGACGGTATGCGGTGTGGGTGAGCGTCGTAAGCATGACGGGCTACGGCGCGGCATCGCAGGCCTGGGACGCCCCGGGCCGGGGCCGCGTTCGGGTGGATGTCGAAGCCCGCGCGGTCAACGGTCGCTTCCTGGAGATCAAGTTGCGTCAGCCCTTCGGTGCGGCACTCGAGCCCAAGCTTCGCGCGGTGGTCGAGCGGCACGTCGGCCGCGGCCGCGTCGACGTGTCCGTGTTCGTCCGCCACGACGAAGTCCTCGCCTCCCCGAGCGACCCGCTGGCGGGTCTGGGGCTGGACCCACAAAAGGTCGCCATGGTCGCGGCCGCGGCCGTACAGGCGCGGCAGATTGCGGTGGATGCAGGGCTTGAGGTTTCTGCTCCGACATCGCTAGAAATACTTAGGTTTTGCGGAGCTCTCAAGGCTGCTCCTGCGGACGAAAAACCGGAGGCGCCACCGTTCGTCGAGGCCCTCATCGACACCGCGCTGCGCGAGCTGGCGGGGTTCCGGACCACCGAAGGGACGGCGCTCGAGGCCGCGCTGCGCGAGCTTGGGGCCCAGCTGGCCGGTGCCACCCGAACGCTCGCCGCACTCCTGCCCCCCGAAGCACAGCGGGTTCAGGCTCGGGTCGCGGCGCGGCTCGAAGAGTTGACGATGCGCGCGGGGGCGCCGAGCTTGGAGCCGGGCCGGGTGGAGCAGGAGGTCGCGGTCGTGCTCGCCCGCGGGGATGTCGCCGAGGAACTCGCCCGCATCGACTCTCACCTTGCACAGATGACCAGCGCTCTGGATGCGCCCGCATCGGTCGGGCAGGGCAAGACCCTCGACTTCCTCACGCAGGAGCTCCATCGCGAGTTCAACACGATGGGCAGTAAGCTGACCGCGCACGAGGGAAGTCGTATCGTGATCGAGGGCAAGGCGATCATCGAACGGATTCGAGAGCAGGTTCAGAATGTCGAGTGACCCGCGGCGCGGACTTCTACTGGTGGTGTCGTCGCCTTCGGGCGCAGGCAAGACCACGCTTTGCAATCGTTTGCGCGACGAGTTCAAACGGCTGGAGTTCTCCGTCTCGCACACGACGCGGCCCCCGAGGCCCGGGGAGACCGACGGGGTGGAGTACACCTTCACCGCGAAGGAAGAGTTTCAGGAGATGGTCTCCCGCGACGAGTTCGCCGAGTACGCGATGGTGCACGGCAACATGTACGGCACGCTGGCCGCCCGGGTTCGGGAGAGCATCGACAACGGTCGCGACCTGCTGTTCGACATCGACTACCAAGGCGGCCGGGAACTCCGCTCCAAATTTCGCGAGGACCTGGTGTCGGTGTTTATCTTGCCTCCCAGCATCCGGGAGCTGGAGCGCCGCCTTCGCTCGCGCAATACCGACTCCGAGGACGTCATCGCCCGCCGCGTTCGCGTGGCGCGCGAAGAACTCAAGCACTACGCGGAGTACGACTTCCTCATTATGAACGAGGAACTCGAGCAGGCCTACGACGCCCTACGCTCGGTCTACCTCGCGCATCTGCACGCCCGATCACGGCAGGCGGCAATCGCTGATGCCGTCATCTCGGGGCAAGAGTCGCTGCTGTAGGCGGTCGGTCCGCGCCCGTTTCGCGCGAGTCCGGCTTGCACGCCGGTCCAATGCGGGGGTATTTGCGATCCACATGGTCGACGCCTCCGGTACGCAACGCCCTGATTCGGGGCCGCATCCGGCAGTGCGCTCGGCCTGCGCGATGGCCCAGGTGGCGGGGGACTCGGGGCTGTATCCCCTGACCTCATCGATCACCCCGCTGGGCCCGGCCGCGGTCGAGGTCTCCGAAGCGACCCTCGACAGCGGCGAAGCGTTGGTGCTCATCATCGAGGCGTATCGCACCCATCACCCTCGCGCCGAGGGCACGGTGCTGGAGACCGACGTCGGCATGCTGCGGCGCGCGTTCGAGGCGGCGGCTCGCGCTCACAGCAAGCAGCGACGCAAGAGCGGCGAGCCGTACTTCGTGCATCCGGTTCGGGTCGCGACGATGCTGGCGCAGCTCGGGCTCGACGCGACGAGCATTGCCGCGGGACTGCTGCACGATGCGGTGGAGGACTCCGAGCTGACGGTCTTCGATGTGCACGAGGCATTCGGCCGGGAGGTCGCGAGCATCGTCGACGGCGTCACCAAGCTCGGCAAGGTCCCCTATTTGTCTCGGCAGGAGCAGATGGCCGAGAGCTTCCGGAAGATGCTGCTGGCGATGTCCGAGGACATCCGGGTTCTGTTGGTCAAGCTCATCGATCGCTTGGACAACATGCGGACGCTCGACCACATGCCCGGGGAGAAGCAGCGTCGGATCAGCACCGAGACCATGCAGATCTATGCGCCGCTCTCGGGCCGACTGGGCATCGAGTGGGTCCGTCGCGAACTCCAAGACCTCTCGTTCTCCTACCTCGAGCCGCCGGCCTTCGCGACGATTCGGCAGCAGGTCTACGACTTCTTGGGCGAGAACCCCGGCGTCGTGGAGGACGGCATCGAACGCCTCGAAGCCGTCTTCGCCCCCTCGCTCGCGCGGCCGGACAGCTCCGAGGATCCTCTGGAAGCGGCGGTCCCTTGGCGGGCGGAGGTTCATGGCGATGTCCGCCTGCGCGCGACGCTTCGCCCGATGTTTCGGCTGCAGCGTCGGATGACCGGCACGGGGCGCAAGCCGGCACAGCTCTCGGACGTCTCAACGTTTCAGGTTGTGGTGCGAGACCGCGAGGCTTGTTATGCGGCGCTGGGACAGCTCCACGCGGCGCTTCAGCCGGTCCCGGGCCGGTTCCGTGACTACATCGCGCTGCCGCGTCCGAACCGCTACCAGGCGCTGCATACCTCCGTGATCGACCGCAACGGGCAGCGGTTGGAGGTGCAGGTCCGCTCCGAGGGCATGGACGCGGTCGCCGAGCGCGGCATCGTGGCGCAGTGGGGCGACGGACCGACCGACGGCCGGCGGTTGGCGTGGCTGGGCCAGCTGATGGACTGGCAAAAAGACGTCGACGATCCGCACGAGTTCATCGAGGCGGTCAAAGCGGACCTCTACGCCGACGAGGTCTACGTGTTCTCGCCCGGAGGGGACATCTTCACGTTCCCCAAGGGGGCGAGCCCGATCGACTTTGCGTTTGCGATCCACACCGCGGTGGGGATGCAGTGCTCCGGTGCCCGCGTGAACGGTCACCTGGTCCCGCTGCGGTACCGCTTGCGGCAGGGCGACACCGTCGAGATCCTCACCAACCCGGACGTCGCGCCGCGTGAGGAGTGGCTCAAGATGTGCGTGAGCTCGAGGGCACGGGCCCGGATCAAGCAGGTGCTGCGGCAGCGAGATCGGGCCCGGCTGCGCTCGTTGGGGCGGAGTCTTGTCGAGCAGGAGGTCGCCTCGCGCGGGGGATCTCTTGAGGGGCTCGACGACGAAAACACGTTGGGGCAGCACGCCGAGAGCCTTGGCCTGAGTCCCGAGATCGATGGAAGCGGGATCCTGGAGGCGGTCGGGGCAGGGCAAGTTGCGGCGACTGCCGTGGCCGACCGGGTGTGCCAGGGACCGGAGTCCGAGGGGTTGCTGGGCCGGGTGATCCGCCGCGTCCGGGGTCCGGCGTCGGCGCGGGCCCGGGGAAATGTGAGCGGACAGGGCTCCGAACCCTCGCTCCCGATCGTGCTCACCAAAGAACTGGTGGAGGGATCGGACGCTCTGGTGCACCTCGCCCCATGTTGTTCTCCGGTCCCCGGCGACCCGCTGATCGGCTTCTTCGAGCCCGGCCGAGGCGTCACGGCCCACGTTCAAGGCTGTCCAGATGCCCTCGAACAACTCAGCGCCCGCCGCGTCCACCTCGCCTGGGCGCCGGATATCGAGCTGTCCTGCCCGGTGACCGTGGAGGTTCGGACCGGCAACACGGTCGGACTCCTGGCCGAGATGAGTCGGGTGTTTTCCCACCACGGAGTCAACATCAAGCAGGCCAACTGCAGGGCCTACGGGGACGGGGAGCGCGCAATCAACACGTTTCACGCGTCGGTCGCCTCCCTCACGCAGCTGCAGTCGTTGCTCACGACGCTGCGCTCCACCGAGGGCGTGCTGGCAGTCCAGCGGGTGTTCAACCCGGGCGCCGGCACCTATCCGCGCCCTTGACAGGGGCTGAACGCGCAGCTACAAGCCTGCGCTCCGCTATGGCATCCTTCACGCAAGTTTCCAAACGCAAACGCGCCAACCGCCAGCGCAAGGCCGGCCGCGCTCGGAAGGCCAAGATGGCTCAACACAGCACGCTCTCCTACGAAGCGCTGTTTGCGGGCTGCGGCGATCCTGGCGATCCGGCCCCCAAAGTCCAGGCCTGAGCCTGACGGCCGCCCGGCGGCGTCCGGACCTGGCCCGGCCCGGACCGACCTGCCCGGACCGGGGAGCCATTCCGGGCTTGGCATGGGACGGTGGTGGTCTGTGCAGCGAAGTCTCCCTAGCGGATGCCGAGTGTCTTCTCGTCATCCGCTTTGTCATGTCTGGCGCACGGCGAGCGCTGAATGTTCGACCAGGCAGGATCCGAGCGCCTGCCCTGAACACTGCGCCTTCTTGATCGACGACCGGACGGCGCCGTACGCTCTGCATGCCCAACCGTGCCGGCTTCGCCGGAGTTGGGCGGAGCAAACTCGATGAGTGAATCTCAGCTTTCGCCAGGCACAGTGGTCGACGGCGCGTACACGATCGACGCTGTCGTTCGTTCGCGCGCTGGCGCAACAACCCACAGAGCCACGGACGACCAGGGGGCGACGGTGTGGGTGACGATCTACGACCACACCTGTTTCGCTTCTGGCCTCGCACTTGAGCGAAGCCTTCGAGAGCTGAGGCAGCTCAAGAACGTCGTGTCCGCTCGCGTCCTTCGCGTTCTCAACGCGGGCAAGCACGGTGACGGGGTGTTCGAGGTCACGGACCCGGGTCCGGACCAGACCCTCGCCGAGCACCTCGCTGCGGGCGCCCTGTCCCTACAGGACGCCGCCACGCTGGCGGTGCAGATCGGCGAGGCGCTGCTGGAGGCGCAACGCGCCGGGGTCATCCACCGCAACCTTGGCGCCGACGTTGTCTTTCCGAGCCCGGAAGGCGTTCGGGTTGGCGGCTTCGCCGTCGGGGAACCCCAGACGCAAGGTGCGGGTCCGTTGATGACGATCGCACCCGAGCAGGTCCAGGGAAAGGTCGTCGACCAGCGCACGCTCATTTACAACGTTGCCGCGCTGATGCAGTGGATGCTCAGCGGCACCCCGTTGTTCGCGGGAACCCCGGCCGAGGTCTTGTCCCAACACGAGGAGGCCGCGCCCAGCGAAGCCATCGATGCGAAGCTGCGTCGCGCCTTGGGGAAGGACCCGCGGATGCGCCCCATGATGCTCAAGCAGTTCTTGAGCGACATCGCGAACATGGGAGGGGTCGAGCCTCCGCGGCTTTCGGCCCGCGTGTCGGCGCCGAGCATTGGCGCGATTCCCAGCGCGCCAATCGCAGCCCCCAAAGCTCCTGATGCCGCCGTCGCGCGCCCCAGCAGCCGCGGGTGGACCATGTTCATGCAGGCGCAGGACGACGAGCCCGAAAAGCCTGCCGAGCCCGAGCCGCCGCCGAGCAAGCCCAGCACGCGCGGGTGGACCATGTTCATGCAGGCGCAGGACGACGACGCGCCCGCTTCGGAGTCGAGCCCTGCGCCGACCCCCGAACCCGCCCGCCCCGGAGTCTGCGGCCACGCCCGCGGACGCGCCCCCGAGCACGCGGGGGTGGACCATGTTCATGAAGCCCGACGAGGCGGAGGCTCCCGGCAAGGCTGCTGCAGCCCAACCTGTCTCTGAAGGGCACAGTGAAGCAACCACCGAGCGGGCCGTGTCCGGGGAGGAGGCGACTCCGTCCACGCGGGGGTGGACCATGTTCACCAAGGACGATGAGGCCTCCGATTCCGCCTGCGACCGACGAGCCCCCGGCGCAGGCACCACCCACGGACGCTGCCGCCGCGCCGAGTCCACAGCGTGAAGACCCCTCGACCGGTGCCAACGAGCCCGCGTCGCCTTCGACCCGCGGCTGGACGATGTTCACCAAGGATGAGGACGACGGGGCGCCGGTGCCGGAGCCCGTACCGGGGCCCCCTCCCGCGGACGTCAAGGCTGCGGCGGATGCGGCGGATGCCGCGGATGCGGCGGATGCCGCGGGTGCCACGGATGCAGTCGAACCGGGCGGCGCCCCAAGCTCTCGCGGTTGGACGATGTTCATGGAGCCGGGGGAGACCGAGGATGCTGCGCCGGCTGCGGCCGCCCCCGCCGAAGTCGCGGAGGAGGCCGACCCCGGCGCGTCCAAGAAGCGCGGCTGGACCATGTTCATGAACGCGCCGCTCGAGGACCTACCGGGCAAGAAGGATGATGCGCCGGCGCCGGCGCCGGCGCCGAACGTTGAAGCTGCGGACATGAAGGGCTGGACCGTCTTTGGTGCGCCTGCACCGAAGCGTCCGGGGTCCGAGCCCGAGCCCGAGTCCGAGCCCGAGTCCGAGCCCGAGTCCGAGCCCGAGTCCGAGCCCGAGGCCGACGCTGGCGCCCCTTCGCGGGGGCAGACGGTGATGGTGAGCCATCCCGCGTCGGTCGCGGCTCCGGCCACGCTGCCGGTCGATGGTGCGGTCGTCGACCGGGCCAACGCCCCCACCGTCGTGAACACCGGGGCGCCCGCCGGAACGCCGCTGGAGAAGGGGAAGACGATCGTGTCGAGCACGGCCCCGGTTGAGAAGCCGGACACGATGTACTTCAAGAAGGGGGAGGTCGAGCCCGAAGGGGGCGTCTCTCCGCGGGCGCCGACCGTACGCGATGTCGCGACGAACTCGCGACCGGTCGAGGAGCGGGTCTCCCGCCCCACCGAGCCCAGCGGCAACGCGCCCATGGTCCCGGAGCCCAAGGATCTCAAGCCTGCAAAAAACTCGAACGTCGCGCTGTACGCGATCGGTGGCGCCGTGGCGGTCGCGACAGTCGTCGCCGCCTACTTCGCGTTCTTCGGGTAGCCCCCGCACCCGCTTCGTCGCCTCGGTGGGCCGGTCCACCGAGGCGACTATTTTGGTTGGTCTGAGCGCCTGGCTCAGACTACGTCGGTGTCGTCCTCTCGCGGTCTCATCGAGTGCTGCTGTGCCCTGTTCGTCGTCACCCTGGTGGCCGCAGGCTCGGGGTGTTCGCGGTCCTCGGCTCCGAGCACGCCTCCGGCAGCGCCAGCGCCGTCCTCAACGCCGTCGCAGCTGCCCGGCGAGTCCGCGCAGCCAACCCCCAGCCCGATGCGCGAGCCCAAGCAAACCGCGGCGCGACCACCGGGCACGATCTTTCGCTCGGAGATCGAGCACGCCCTGTCTCGAGGACCGGGTTACCTGTTGTACGAACTCGGGCCCGAGCCCTTCCGGTTGTCCGGAAAGTTCGTCGGTTGGGAGATCACGAAGGTCTTCCCCGATGAGCCCGACCTGTGCGCGGACGGTTGCGACCTGCTCCCGGGGGACATCATTCTGTCGGTCAACGGAGATCGGTTGGAAACACCGCAGGCGCTGAGCAACATGGTCGAGGCGCTTCCCTCCACGAGCAAACTTGTGGTCAAGAGCATTCGCAACGAGAAGCGGCGCACCAGCACGTACACCCTGCTGCGTGGCTGAACCTCACAGCCCCAGGGCGATGCAGGCCTGCAGGAGTGTCGTGGTCACGTGCTCGATCGGCTGCGTGCCGTCGATGGACTGGACGCCCGGGAGCGCGCGGGATAGGGCCGCGTCGTACCCAGCCTCGACCCGGCGTTGAATCGCTTCGGTCTCGAAGATCTCCCGCTGGTGCTCGGGCGTGCGAGCGTGAACGCGGCGCGATGCCTCCTGGGCCCCGACCCTGAGAAGGAAGGTTGCGTCCGGCCACGGTGCCTGTGCGTTGATCGACTCCACCCACGCTGCGTCGCAGCTGAGCGCCTGGTAGACCCAGGAACTCATCACGTAGCGATCGCACACCACCACCTCGCCTCGGGCGAGGGCGGGCTCGATCTCCGCCGCGACGTGGTCGAGTCGGTCGGCGGCGAAAATGAGCGCGTGCAGGTGTGGGTCGGAGGGGGGCTCGCTGCGGGCCAGGAGCGTCCGGGCAAGCGCTCCCAAGGACCGCGTCGAGGGCTGGTGCGTGCTGAGAACCGCGTGTCCTCGGGCCCGCAACGCCTCCCGCAGTGCGGCTGCCTGCGTGGAGGTGCCGCTGCCATCGAGTCCCTCCAATGCCAAAAAGGTGCCTCTCGCCATGGCGCGGCAGCCTAACAGGCTGAGGGGAAACCCACCCCGCCTCGCACGGGTCTTCGTCGCGATTCGGCGCACCCGGCTTCTCCTCACGGCCAGGAGCGCCCCGGTTGCCGCGGGCCTTGCGCGACTCCGCCGGACCCGAGATTGCAACGCTCGGTCTGGCACCGCATGCTGCCAGCACGCGTCGAGGCATCGTCATGGGACCCAACGAGAATGAAGCGCCAAGAGGCAGCAGCAACTCCGGTTTCGAGTTCTCCGGCGACGCCGCAGGTTCGGCTGCCGGCGGCCCGACGTTCGACGATGAGGCGGGCAGTGGCGCCTATTTAACGGGCGAACTCGACCTCTCCGACGCGCGGACGGGGCACGAGTCCAACCTGGGCGGCGGCGGCGGCACGTGGATCGCACTGGTCGCGATCCTTTTGCTGCTCGGTGGCGGCGGGGCCTGGGTGATGTTGGGTGGAGGCTCCGCGGAGGCCGCTGATGCGCTGGTAGAATCCGCGCCAGCAGGGGCGCCGGTCGATGCCGCTCCGCTGGATGTCGCGCCGAGCGAACCAGCGGCTGCACCCGCAGAAGCGCCGGGGGAGCCGGTTGTCATCGAGCCCGCCGCAGCGCCCGAGCGTGCGGAGCCAGCCCCCGCAGCGCCCGAGCCTGCGGAGCCAGCCCCCGTAGCGCCCGAGCCTGCGAAGCCAGCCCCCGCAGCGCCCGAGCCTGCGAAGCCAGCCCCCGTAGCGCCCGAGCCTGCGAAGCCAGCCCCCGTGAAGCCGGCACCGAAGCCGGCGGCCAAAAAGAAGGCGATCAAAGCTGCCAAACCCCCTCGGGATCCGCTCAAAGGTCTACCGGCTCCGCCCACGTAGGGCGGCGGCCGGTCAGAGCCTCAGACGCCGCCGCAGGGGTCCGCCCAGCAGCCCGCACGCGAGCAGGACGGCCGTGATGAGGCCGGCGCCGGCCCACAGTCGCACCCGTCCGATGGCGCTCGCTTCGAAGGCGGGGGCCGAGGCCAGCGCGGCACGGCTCGCCCGCAGTCCCGCATCGTCGCGGACTTCGAGGGCGCGGTCGATCAGCATGAGCCGTCCGGTTCGTGGCAGGTCTTCGAGGGAGGCCTCGACCGCGAGCGCTTCGGCATGCAAGGCCGCAGAGCGGTCGCCGTCTTGGTCTCGAAGGAGCATGGACGCCTTTCGGTACAGGGCAGCCGCGCGCTTGGGCGTCTCGTCCCGCAGGTTGCCCGCGTGCTCCGCAAAGAAAACAGCGACGCGAACCGGCTCGGCCAGGTCTCCCTGCGCGATGAGCCGGTCGAGCGCCTCTGCGCCCGCGTCGGGATTTGCGTTGGCCAAGGCCGCATCGATGGCGATTTGCTGGGCCTTCGCACGACGTTCATCGAGCCAGCCGATGTAGGCCTTGGCGTGACGAGCGGGCTGTTGTTCGCAGTGGGTGTCGAGCTTGCCGGTCTCCGACATGACCTCGCACTCGGGCTCAAGGAGCTCGGGCGCCTGCTCGGTGAGGCGTTCGATGATCGCGAGTCGAGCACGGTCTCTGTAGTTGAGGTAGGCCAGCGCTTTGCCGGTTCCGCCGCCCAGAAGCCGTACGGTGCGACCCGCAGACTTCGGCGCGGGACCGGTGACGTAGGCGTCGAAGGATGCACGCGCAGCAGCGCGGACGCGCGCGGACCGGTCGTCGCAGAACCCGAGCAGGATGGAGGCAGCTTCGCCGGGACGACGGGTGCCGTACGCGCGCAGAACCTCGGCCAACAGTCGCGGAGAGGCCTTCGCGGCCTCCGTTGCGCGGGCCGGATGGAGGCGGTCCATCTTGTCCAGAAGCAGCTCGGCATACTTCGCCCGCAAAACCTCCGGCTTGTCTTGGTCGCGCGTGCGCGTGGAGGGGCTCAGGGACGCCTCCACCAGGGCGGGGATCGATGCGTCCCCCACCGCGACCACCGCCCGGCCGACCTCGTCGCGGAACGTTCCGCGATGCACGTACGCCGCATCAAGCAACGCCGCGACCACCTCGGCGGACCGCTTCGGGTCCTTTGCGCCAATCTTGGACGCCGCGCGAAGCAGCGCGGTCTGAAGTACGCAGTCGCGGTAGACCGACAGCAGGCCCGGCGACACCTTGCTTCGTGGGAGCGAGAGCAGGTCCTCGAACCAGTCCCCGCTGAGCTTGACGTCGAAGCCGTGCGCGCGTTTCCAGGCACGTGCGAAGTAGCCGTACTTGTTCGGGACGTCTCCGCCGATGGCTCCCAACAGCGAGCGGTAGTCGCCCTTGGGGGACTTGCGCTCGGCGAGGAGGCGTTCCCGGATCTGCGGCCACAGCGATGGGTCCGAGGCCGCGAGTCGACGGGCGGGCCCCGCGAGCTCGTCGAGCGGCCCTTTGCGGACCGCCGCCACGAGCTCCTCGAACTCCTCGGTCGTGGTCGGCGGATGCGTCGTCACCGTATCGACGATGACCGGCGCGTCGGGAGCCGAAGCGGAGAACTCGTCCGCCAGCGCCGCCAGCACCTTCTGTGTCGCTTTGCGGGCCAGCGTTGGATCGCTGCGCTCGAACGACTTGCCGACGTATGTATTCACCTCAACCTCGGGTGTCTCTTGAGGACATCCCGTCGAGAGCACGAGCAGCCCGACGAAGGCGGAGACGCGCGAGGACGCGTTCATCGGGCACCTCCGCGCGCCACGCTCAGTGCATGGCATGTGCGGGCGGGACCATGTGTTCCTCGGGGAGGAAACGCGTGAAGCGAAGCCCGACGCCACACAGTGCCCGCAGCCCATCCTTGTCGGAGAACTGCAGGTAGTAGTGGTTCTGAACCTTGGCCATCGCGGTGATCGCTGCGTCGGACTCCGCGTGGAGTCCATCGGAGGCCGTCCCGCTCAACGCAAAGCGCACGATGACCTTCGAGCGCAGGGGCAGCGGCTCGGGCATCTCGACGAACATCCCGGTCGACGAGATGTTGCGGGCCACGTACCACTGGTCCCCGTACTCCTCGGTCGAGATCAGGACTCGGAAGACCTTGTCGATGCGACTCGACCGACGACGTTCCAGGCTCATGCTCATCCGCAGAGCTTGCAGTGGGTATGTGCATGAATTCAAAAATCCTACATGTAGGACAACTGAACACTTTCATGGAAGCACCACGCCGATCGCCCACAGTCCCGAGAGCTCCAGTCCGCACGCCAGCACGGCGGTGCACGCGCAGAGCGTTCCGACGGCGCGTGGCCGCACGTCGCCTTCGAACAGAAGTGCGGCCGCAGCGGCCAATCCGAGGCTTCCGGCGGGCCACGCTGGAATGCCGCCACCGGGCCAAAGAGAGGCCAAGGCTGCCACCACGGCGAGGACGCCGAGGGCGGCGCCAACCCAAGCCATCGCTCCACTGAGACGTGTGCGCATGACTGCACACCTATCAAGGGGGATTCGCCATTGCACGAAACCGGCAAAGTCGGCCATAGACTGCGCCCTTCGACCCCATGACCGACGCGCCCCACGAGTCTTCCGACGCCGGACCCAAGCCGCTGCCCCCCGGGCATCGCAGCGGATTCGTTGCGATCTGCGGTCGCCCCAACGTCGGGAAGTCGACGCTGCTCAACGCGCTGTTGGGCGAAGCGATTGCGGTCGCGACCCCGCACCCGCAGACCACCCGCGAGAAGCTGCTCGGCGTGTGGACCGAGGAGTCGTTTCAGGCGGTCCTTGTCGACACGCCTGGGATTCATCGCGCGCGCTCGGCCCTCAACCAATACATGGTCGGCCAGGCGCTCGCCGGGGCGCGTGATGTGGACCTGGTCCTGTTGTTGGTCGAGACCCCCATCCTGCGCACCGCAGAGGCTGCGCGGGAGTGGGAACCGGGAGAGGTCGCCCTCGAAGCGCTTGCGATGCTCGCGAAGTTGGGCCGGCCCATCGCCTTGGTGATGACCAAGATCGATCGCATCGCGAACCGGGACCTGATGCTACCGGTGCTCGAGACGATGAGCGCGCTGCACCCCTTCGATTCGATCGTTCCAACCTCGGCGGAGAGCGGCGAGGGCCTTGAACAGCTTCGTGCGCAGGTCCGCGGTCGGCTTCCCGAGGGTCCGCGCTACTACGATGACGAGTCGCTCTCCGATCGCCCGATGCGTTGGCACGCTGCGGAGCTGATCCGCGGGGTGTTGTTCGAGCACTTGCAGGACGAGGTCCCCTACAGCTGTGCGGTGGTGGTCACCTCGTACAAAGAGGGGAAGGAGTCCGACCGCGTCGCTGCCAAGATCTACGTCGAACGATCATCCCAAAAGAGGCTGGTGATCGGCAAGGGCGGCAGCATGATCAAGAAGCTGCGCGAGGATAGCCAGGTGCGTATCGGGAACCTGACCGCCAGGCCGTGCGAACTCCGCCTGGAAATCGACGTTGCCAAGAACTGGACCCGGGACCCGAGCAAGCTCGATTCGCTCGGCTACCGAGAGGACAAAAACTGATGAGCGAAATTCTGGTCGCGATCGTGGGTCGCCCCAACGTGGGCAAGTCGACTCTTTTCAACCGCCTTATCGGGTCGCGACAAGCGATCGTGGAGGACAACCCTGGGGTCACCCGTGATCGCATGTACGGCGTCGCGCAATGGGAAGGGCGCAGCTTCATGGTCGTCGACACCGGGGGCATCGACCCCAGTCTCGACACCGGGTTGCCCGCGGACATCTCTGCGCAAGCCGACATCGCCATGCAGGAGGCCGACCTGATCCTCTTCGTGGTCGACGCGAAGGCTGGCACGACCTCTACGGATCAGGACATCGCCGATCAGCTCCGTCGCGGCGGTAAGCCGGTGTTCGTCGTGGCCAACAAGGCCGATTCTCCCAAGCGGGACGACGATGTTGCTGAGTCGTATGCTCTGGGGGCAGGGGAGGTCTTCGCCGTGTCCTCGGCCCACGGTCGCGGCGTCGCGGAGCTTTGCGACGCCATCATCGAAAAGGTCGGGCCCGGTGACGATGTTGAGCTGATCCCGCCCGGGACGCGCATCGCGTTCTTGGGCCGACCCAACGCGGGCAAATCGACGCTGGTCAACAGCCTGCTCGGGTCGCCGCGGGTGATCGTCTCCGACACGCCTGGAACCACACGCGATGCGATCTACTTGCCGATGAAGTACGGCAACGACGATTGGGTGGTGATCGATACCGCGGGCCTACGCAGGCGGCGCGCCGTGGCACGGGCGCACGAGAAACTGGCCGCGATCAAGTCGATCCGCGCGATGGAGCGCACCGAAGTCGTCGTGCTGACCGTGGACGCCTCCGAAGGCGTGACCGATCAAGACCAGCGCATCGCTCGGATGTCGTTCACCCGCGGCAAGGGGGTCGTGGTCCTGCTGCACAAGTGGGACCTGATCGCCTCGGACAAGAAACGGACCAAGGAAGTGCTCGACCACGCCAAACGCGAGCTTCACTTCTTGGAGGAGCCGTACATCGTCAAGACCTCCGTGCTGGGCGACGGCAGGGATTCGGGCGCGGGGCGGGTGCTTGGGCTGGAGGCGCTGCTGGAGGCGTGCAAGCGCACCGCGGGGGCGCTGTGCAAACGCGTTACCACCTCGGACCTCAACGGGGAACTCAAGGCGGCCACCACCCACAACCCGCCGCCGCTGTCCAACGGGCGCCCGGTGAAGCTGCTGTTCATCACCCAGGCCGACCGGTCACCACCGCTGTTCGTGATCTCGGCCAACCACGGCCGCTCCCTCGCGCCTGCCTACGAGAAGTATCTGCTGCGATGGTTCCGCAAGAAGTGGATGTTGCGGGGCGTGCCGATCCGCGTGGTGGTCCGCGCGCGCGGACAGGGTGGCGATCACAAGCAAAACTCTTGAGCCTGCCCCCAAGGGGCATGAGCACATCACGTCGCCGGGGCCGAAAGGTTCCCGGCGACGTTGATTAAATCGCAGACGTCAACCCCGTTGCCCATCGTGCGCGCTCGGTTGCCAACCGACGTCTCAGCAGCCCGCAGCCCCTTCGCGCGTAGGTTCGCGAAACCATGGGGACGGGAACCTTGGCGGGGTGCTCGCAGTGTGGGCAAAGCATGCGATCGCGTTTCTCCCCTCAGCGCTGTGTCCCCCTGTTTGCCGTCCTTGCCTTTGCCGGGTGCAACGATCACCCGCTCAAGGAGGTGGAGCTCTCCGGGAAGGCCGAGACCATCATCGAGGTCAGCATCGCCCCGCTGCGCAACGTGGACATCCTGTTTGTGATCGACAACTCGGGCTCGATGGCGGCCGAGCAAGCCAACCTGGCGGCCAACCTCGCCCCGATGATCGAGCGGCTCGAGCAGGAGGACGTCGCGGCGGACTACCGCATCGCGGTGACGACCACCGACGTAGCCGATGGGGCCTGCGCCGGATCCGGGCCCGAGGACGGCAACTTCATCGCCACCAGCTGCCGGGCGCGCCTGGAGGACTTCGTCACCCCGGAGAACTTCGTCCCGCAGGAGGACGCTCGCCAGAGCGCCTGCCTGAGTCTGTGCCCGGAGTCGTTGGCCGACCTGCGCACGCTTCCAACCGCGTTGGAGGCGGGGGGCGAGGAGACCACGCGGCCGTGGATTGAGAACATTTTGGGCACGAAGAACCTGCCCGAGGGGGTCTCGACCGAGCAGGCGTTCGCGTGCATGGGACCGCAAGGCGTCAACGGGTGCGGCTTCGAAGGGCCGCTTCGTGCCATGCAGCGGGCGTTGGTCCGCACGGATGCAAGCGGAGAAAATGAGTTCGGCTTCCTGCGCGACGACGCGATCTTGCTTGTCGTGTTCGTCACCGACGAGGCCGATTGCTCCGCGCAGGGCAACATGCCCGAGCAGGTTCGGCTGGGCGGGAGCGCGGCATGCTGGGACGCCGGCGTGCGCTGCACGGCCACGGGGCGAGGACGGCGAGGACGGCGAGAGTGGATCGCTGGACTGCGTCTCGGCCAACCTGGATGTCGAGGGCAACGCCGTGCCGGGCGAAGACGCCGTCCTCGCTCCGGTCGAGGACTATGTCGCGCTGCTCGAGAGCATCGAGGCGCACAAGCGCCAGGTGACCGGCAACGCGGACCTCGAGGTCATGGTGTCCGTGGTCGCCGGCGTCCCGACCGGTTACCCCGAAGTGCCGGTGCGGTACGCCCAACAGACTCCGTACGCACAAGAGTTTGGGGTCGACGCTGGGTGCCAGAGCGCGTTTGGAGACGCGGTGCCGCCGGTGCGTTTGCTGGAGCTCGCGGAGGCCTTCGCGCCGGAGCAGGGCACCAACGTCAGCTCGGTCTGCGCGCAGAGCTATCGGCCCGCCCTCGAGGCCGCCGCCCAGGCGCTGATCGCAAACTTCGAGCCCGCCTGCGTGGAAACTTGCCTCGCCGGCGGCGTCGAGAACGACTGCGTCTTTTCCCAAGATGTGCCGGGGCAGGGGAAGGAGCCCATCTCGACCTGCGAGGTTCGCGACGATGGATCTGCCACCCTCCCGGAGGGCGAAGATGCCTGCGTCCACGTCGCCGTCGATGCGGACCGGGCCCCGGCGTGCGTGGACGCCGCGTCCGGGGCGGAGTTCAAGCCGCTGTTTCGTGCAGGGGTGGCCAGGGTCCCTGGAAGCACGATTTCGGCCACCTGCAGCATCTCTGAGAACGCGGCGCTGGAATGCCCGTGGATGACCCTCTGACAACCTGGTTGCGGCGTTGCGCTGCCGAATAGACAACTACGTTGGCGATCGGGGTGGTCTGTCGATTCCAAGTCGCCGTTTCCACGGAGGTTTCCCTGGCACCACGCTTGCTATAAAGTTGGGGGCACAAGATGCGGTCCGGGGTTCAGCCCCGTGGCCGAAGCGCTTCCCGAGCCGGGGTGCGCGAGCCCGCCCTCTCACCCGACCGTATCGAAACGACCTCGAGCCAAGGCTCGATTTCTTCAGAAGGATGCCCACCATGCGCGCTTCTCTCATTGCCCGCCTCAGCCTGTTGACCGCGACGACCGTCGCACTCCCGACGCTCCTGGCTTGCCTGGACCACCCACTCAAGCGGGTCGAGTACGAAGCGACCCAAGAGGACATGGAGGGCATCCAGATCGAGGTCAACAAGGACGTCGACATCTTGTTTGTTGTCGATAACTCCGGCTCGATGGGTGAGGAGCAGGCGAACCTCTCCGAGAACTTCGGCCGGTTTGTGAGCGTCCTCGAAGCCGACGACGTCAAGGCGAACTACCGCCTTGGCATCACCACAACCGACGACAGCAACTACTGGTGCAAGGGCGCGGGGGTCTCGGCTGCGGAGTCCGGCCAGTTCGTGCTCTCGAGCTGTCGTTCACGGCTGGGCGACTTCTACTTCTCGGGCGATGACACCAACGCCGAGGCCGCGTGTACCGATTTCTGCGAGCTCGACGACATCGAGATCCAGCCGACGACGACCGACGATGATCCCAACCCCAAGGTCCGTCCTTGGCTGGAGAACATCGAGGGCGCCACGAACCTTCCCGAGGGCGTGACCACCACCCAGGCGCTGCAGTGCTTTGGACCTCAGGGCATCAACGGCTGCGGGTTTGAGTCCCACCTCGAGTCGATGTGGAAGTCGCTGCGGCTGGCGCGAATGAGCGGTCAGAACCAGTCCGGCTTCCTCCGGGACAACGCGATCCTCTCGATCGTGTTCGTGACCGACGAGGCCGATTGCTCGTTCAACCGCGAGCTTCAAAACACGGTGTTCGGCGAGGAGGGCGTGGGCAACCAGGTGTTCTGGTCGCTTCCCGACGTGCAGCAGTCGCCAACCTCGGCGGTGTGCTGGAGCGCGGGGGTCAGCTGCGACTTCACCCTCGATTCAGATCAGTGCAGCTCGGTCAACCTCGACGTCGATGGCAACGTGACCGAGGACGACGACGCCGCTGCGCTCTACCCGTTGTCGAAGTACACGACCTTCGTCGATGACATCGAAGCGGACAAGAAGAACCGCAACCCAGGGCAGGAAGTCATCGTCTCCGCCATCGCGGGCGTTCCGGAGAACTACCCGATGATCCAGCAGCTCAGCTACGCGGAGGGTGCGGACGCGACCAACCCCGACAGCTTCCAAGCCAGATTCGGCATTGGGCAGGGCTGCTCCAGCGCGGTCGCCGAGGCGGTCCCGCCGGTTCGACTGCGGGAGTTCGCGGAGAACTTCTTGGTCGGCCCCGACGACAACAACCTGTTCTCGGTGTGCAGCACGGACTACGGTCCTGCCCTGGGCGCCATCGCGGAGTCGATTCGCGACCAGCTCAAGCCGGCGTGCATGCCCGCATGCGTCGCAGACACCGATCCGGTCGGTGAAGGTGTGCAGCCTGGATGCACGCTCACCCAGACCTCGAACGCCGATGGCTCCGGCACGCAGGAAGTGAACATCCCCGAGTGTGCGGGGGACGGCTCGGTTCCCGAGGGCGCGGACGTGTGCTTCGAGAGCCTGGTTGACCAGACCGGACTGACTTCCACGGAATCAGACGACATGCAGGACGCCTGCATCGACGCGGGCTGGAACCTGGAGTTCCGCGTCAACCGCCGCGAGGGCGTCCCCGCTCCGGGCGGCGCGCAGGTCAGCGCGACCTGTCAGCTCTCGCCGAACAAGGCCGTCGACTGCCCCGGACTCCCCGCGTAGGGATTGGGCTCGCGAGGAACTCGCACCCGGACGCCCGGACGCTTCGGCGCTCGGGCGTTTTTCTTGTGGAGCGACTCGCGTCTTTAGAACCGAAGGCCGAGCCGCACCACGGCCGTCACGTACACCGGGTAGACCTGCGGGTTGGACAGCAGTGCGAAGTAGCGCAGGCCGACGCCGACCGAGGTGCGCCGGGTGACTTCGACATCGAGCGACACGCCGCCATGGACGACGAAGGTTGTCGCGGGGCGGCAAAGGTTGGCCTGCACGTCGCACTTCAACCCGATCTCGCAGACCGTCCCGCCGAGACAGGCTTGCCCGGGTTGGCCGTCGCGGATGCCGTCCGGGGTCCTCGCCCACATCGGTCCGAGTCCGACCTCGAGCATCGGTTGTAGGCGTCCGCGGTCCATGGCGTAGAGCAGCGCGGCCGCGGCATGCCCGATGTGCAGGGTTCCGGCGGCGGCGGTGGGCTGGAGTTCGTCGTCCTCGTCGCGCGCCGAGGCGGCCGGCAAGCTGTGACCGGAGTACGCCCCGCTCATGCGCAGCCACAGGGGTCGCCAGATCGGGACATCGACGTCAAACTGGGCTCCCGCGCCGCGATGGGGATCGAGGGCCGAGTCGGATCTGCCCGCCAGCGGGGTGCGCAAGGAGGCAAACATGGGCGAGAGCGTGAGGCGCACGCGGTCCCGGTGCCCAAAGCGTGGGTCGAATCGAGCCCCGTACACGCGGCGTCCGTCCGGCGTGGCGCCGCCGTGCTTCGGCTTCATGAACGGCGCCTCGTTCGGATCTCGGCGGGGCGGCGCAAGCGGATCTGGAGGCGCCGCGTGGCTGGTCGACACAACACACGCGACCGCCAGCCCCAGAAGGCGCGCGCCGATCACACCAGAGCCAGACACGAACCCGGTTATACCGCAGGTGCGCAGGCCCACGAACCCACGCGTCTTTCGCACCCCCTTGGTGGACAGAGGCAAGCGGCTTGGGTATGCAGGCTCAATCGTGAGCGACAAGGACGAACGCCCCGAAGGCGAGGCGACCGCCAGCGGCGGAACGGCAGGCGAGTCCGGCGGTGAGTCCGGCTCGGGCGACGCCGAGCGCATGGATCTGCCCAAGTGGAACCGCGCTCGTGTGAAACGCAAGCAGGTCAAGGGCGAGGAACGCGACAGCTTTCAGGTCGGGGTTCGCAAAGCCGGTCGGGCTGCGCTGACCCAGGCGCCTGTCGTCATCGGAGCGATCGTGCTCGTCGCGGGCATCATCGCTGGCGTGGTCTGGTATCGCGGCAACCTGGCTGAGAATGCGGCCACCGCGACCCGCGTCCTGGCGTCGGCGACCGCCGCCAGCTCCCGCGCACGCATCGACGCGACCGGCGAATACGACAACCGAAAACTGCCTCCGCCCAACCCGATCTTCGCGGACGAGGGCGCACGCGCCAAGTCGGTCGACGACGCACTGGCCGAGCTCACCGCGCAGATGAGCGATACAGATGCTGCGACTGCGGGCAAGCTCGTCGAGGCCGCTCGGTCCATGCAAAGCGGCAAGTTCGCGGAGGCCAAAGCGGGCTACGAGTCCTTCCTGCAGAGCGACGCCGACCACCCGCTCGCGTTCCTCGCTCACGAGGGCCTCGCCCTGGCGCTGGAAGCCACCGGGGACATCGATGCTGCGGTCGCGCAGCTCGATACCATGGCGCCTGAAGCTGGCGCGTTCTATCGAGACCAGGCGCTGTTCCACAAGGCGCGGATGCTCGAAGGACAAGGCAAGACCGACGAGGCCCTGACGACCTACAAGGCGTACGCGCAGGAGTACCCGCTCGAGAAGGGCTCTCTGGCCCGGGATGCGGTCGTCGCACGGCTGGAAGAACTCGCACCGGACCTCGTCCCGGACGAGGCCAAGCCGAGCGCCGCCGGCATGGACGGCATGGGCTTGCCCCCGGGGCTGGGAGGCTGAGCGTGTCGCGGTTGCTGCTCGTCGCGTGTGTTGCGTTGTCGGTGGGATGCGGCCCCACCGGCCGCATTGAGGTGATCCACGCCGATGGCAGCGACGCCGCGCGGGCGGTGTTTCGGGTCGCCATGACGCAGCAGATCACGGTGCCCGACAACTTCATCATGCGGCCGGACGAGTTCGGCACCGTGGCGGTCGACCACCCTCGGCAGCTGCTGTACGTGGGCAGCCGTGAAGGGACGCTGATGGCCCTCGACATGCTCAGCGGGGAGTTCCTCTGGGAGCTCCCGCTCGGCGGTGCGGTCGCGAGTTCCCCGGTGCTGGTCGACCTTCCGCGCGACGGTGAGCTCGCGCCCCAGTCCTCGGACCCGAACGCGCCCAAGGACCTGTTGCTGGTCGGAACCGACAACGGCGACGAGATCGCCCTGGATCTCAACACTCGCGAGGAGCGCTGGCGCTACTCCACCGACGGCAAGGTCCGCCGCGAGCCGGTGTTCGCCGAGGGGGTCGCGTACGTCTCCAACTCCCGCGATCAGGTCTTCGGCCTCGACTTGAGAACCGGCGCGTGGCGCTGGCAGTACGAGCAACCGCTGCAGCCAGGCTTCACCGTCGCGGGCTCTGCGGGCCTCGTCTACCGGCCCGGCAGTGAGGGCGGGCGCCTCTACACCGGCTTCGGCAACGGCAAGGTCGCCGCGTTGGATGCCGGGTCCGGCGAGGCGCTCTGGCTCGCATCGGTGGCGCCGGCTCAGGGAGGCGACTTTGCGGACTGCGATTCCACCCCGCTGCTCGACGAAGCGGGCGGCCGTCTGTACGTCGCCGGGCAGCAGACCGGGGTCTTTGCGCTCGACATCGAGGACGGCTCTACGCTCTGGCGTTTCGACGTGCGCGCTGTCGGGGACCTCGCGTGGGTTTCAGACACCGATCTCGTCGGTGCGTCCTCGCTCGAGGGCGTGTTCTCGCTGGACCGAAGTGGCCAGCTGCTGTGGCGCACCCAAGTCGATCCGGGCGTGCTCAGCTCGCCGCTGGTGATCGAGGACACGATCTACGTGGCACACAACGAGTCTGGCTTGCTCGCGCTCGATCGCGCCACCGGGGAGTTGCTTGCTCGCATCGATCCCGGCAGCGGTATCTCCAGCGCGCCCTCGTTCGACCCGGTGCTTCAGCGCGTGTACGCAACGTCCAACCGCGGGGTTCTGTACGGCCTCCAGCTGGTCGACGTTGCGCAGCCGCAGACGTTTGCGGCGTTGCCCTAACCCGCACCTCGGGTTCGGGCCGCGGTTGGGGCCCTCACTCGTCTTCGGGAACCTCGGGGCGGGTATCGAGCGTCGCGTCGAGGACGAAGACCTGGACCTGCCCATCGAGGGTTACGGTGGCCTGCGTCGTGTCGACGTCGAGCGCGATGTCGGGGAAACCCGCGCCCGCGGTGCCCTGCTGCAGGGGCGCATCGATGCTTCGGCGATGAAGCACGCCGGCCGCGTCGCGGGCCACCAGCAGAAACTGGGCGTTCTCGCCCAGGACACCGACGCGCAGCAGCTGGGCGCGCGGCAAGTTCTCCGGGGTGCTTGAGACCCATCGATCGCGCAATGCGACCTGGGCCGCGGGGAGGTAGCCCGGGACGAAACGGTCTCCGTCTCGAATGACAGCCTGCACCCAGCGCGTGCATCGCCGCTGCGGGACCTGCTCGCAACGGTCGAGCATGCCCACGACGAAGACGTCCCCACGCCGCCGGGCAAGCGTGAAACGTTCCGAGGCTGGAGGGACACGCACGGCGGGGGCGGCGAACAAGGGGGCGGCGTCGGGCAACAGCGCCGCAACGTGCCAGCTGGTTTCCGGCGGCATGATCCGCGTGGCGTCGGTGGGCCACTCGATCGCGCGGCGATCCCCAGCCGTGGTCGCACCGGTTACGACCATCGCGCGCATCTGGACCCCGAACGCTTCGCGCAGCGTGCCTCCGACCCCGGGCGCTGCGCTCGGGTGGAGCATGGCCGGGTCGAAGGGCAGGGCGGGCGTGGTCGTACCGAACGCATGGAATTCGAGCCACGCGACCACCGCATGGATGTCAGAGACGTGGCCGACGGCCTGGCCGGGAAGTCGCCCATCCCTTGGCGAACGAGGCGCCGTGTCTTCGCTCATCGAGAACGCAGCCTCCGAGCGTGCCGCGGCCGGGCCAATCAAGTCGACGCTGAGCCAGTAGCCAGCCTTCTCGGCGGACGCCTGTGGTTCCAGAGCGAGAAGGGCGGAAGCCAATGAGAGGGAGAGGAACATTGCCGCGTTAGGTGCCGGAGACGATCTCGTATTCTCGGACTGCGTCGTTCAACCGGGCCGCGACGCTTCGGTCGGGCAGCTTGAAGCAGACGCCGAAGCCCAGCGTCCCGGTCCGCGTCTGCAACCATGTCACCTCCCCGTCGAGCGCGAGCGAGGCGGGCCCTTCGGGAAGGCGAAGCTCGACGTCGACCTTCGCGCCGACAGCGGGCAGGATACGACTCTTGATGAAGGCGCCGCCGCGACTGAGGTCTGAGGCCCGAGAGGCGTAGCGGCTGCCGTTCCAGGTCCATCGGACCTCGATGTCCACGGGCACTCGACGGTGCCGCCTCGCGGACGCGGAACGGGTCCCGCGGAGGACTTCACGGACGTACGCGGCGCGTCCTTGCTCCGAGGTTGGGATGGAGACCTCGACACGCGCGGTGCCACCGTCCGCATCGAGCTCCACCGATGCGACACAGGCCTCGATCGTGACCTCGTCAAGCATGGGTCCGAAGCTGATCTCCAACGAGACCGCCTCGCCGACCGAGAGTGATTCTCGAAGGGCGAGGCGGAGTCGGGCGGCTTCGTGCGTGCCGTGCTCGATGAACGCGTCTCGGACTTCGCGCCCGCGGACCCGGAGCGTGCGCGGACCCTGCGCGACCGCGCGCAAGTTTTGCCACGATGGCCTCCGAACCATGCCGCAAGCATACCCCGTGGCGGTGCCTGGGGGCTGTCGACTCAGTCTGCGCCCAGTGCGTGCGCCACGGCTGCGACGTGCTCTTTGACCCGTACCGGCGAAAACACGGTCTCGATGCGTCCTTCTGCATCGATCACGAACGTACTCCGGATGATCCCGATGACCGACCTCCCATACATCGACTTCTCTCCAAGGGCGCCGTAGGCGTCGGCAACGGCGCGGTCCGGATCGCTCAACAGGGGGAAGTTGAGTTCGTGCTTGGCGGCGAAGCGCCCATGGCTCTTGAGGCTGTCGCCGCTGACGCCCAAGACCGGAACACCCAGATCCCCGAGTTGGTCCCGGAAGTCGCAGGCCTGCTGCGTGCACCCCGGCGTGTTGTCGCGCGGGTAGAAGTAGAGCACGAACCGCTGTCCCTTCAAGCCCGCGAGCGTGTAGGTCTTGCCGTCGGAGGCCTCAAGCGCAAACGCTGGGGCCGCGTCGCCGACCGCAAGCTTCGCGGTGTTGCCCGGCACCCTCGGAGGGCTGGGGGCCGCGTCGTTGGCGGCTGATTCTCGAGAGTCCGCCGCGTCGGTCCGCGAAGGGACCCTCTGGGAGGCGTCCTCTCCGGACCGCTTGCCCTGCGCCGGGCCCTTGTTCTGCGCCCCAGCTGGGGCCGTCCGCTCAGGCTGCGCCGTCGGGGACGGAGGTTTCTTGGCGGCCGGTTGTCGAGCAGCGGGTTGCGGGTCTGCGGACTTCTTGGGCGGGGGTTGTGTCGCTGCGGTGTCCTTCACCGGTTTCGTTTCGGCGGCGGACGTCGTCGGAGTCGTCTTCGTCGCGGCGGACTTTTTCGAAGCGGGCTTCGGCGCGGCGGACTTCTTCGAAGGGGTCTTCTTCGACGCGGACTTCGGCGCCGCGGTCTTCTTCGAAGGAGTCTTCTTCGCGGTGGTCTTCGGCGCGGCGGACTTTTTCGAGGCGGACTCTTTCTCGGGGATCTTTTTCGAAGTGGTCTTCTTCGCCGCGGGCTTCTTCGCGGCGGCCGTTTTCGACGTGGTCTTCTTCGCCGCGGGCTTCTTCGACGTGGTCTTCTTCGCCGCGGGCTTCTTCGAAGCGGTCTTCTTCGCCGCGGTCTTCTTCGAAGCGGTCTTCTTCGAAGCGGTCTTCTTCGAAGCGGTCTTCTTCGAAGCGGTCTTCTTCGCCGCGGTCTTCTTCGAAGCAGTCTTCTTCGCCGCGGTCTTCTTCGAAGCAGTCTTCTTCGAAGCGGTCTTCTTCGCCGCGGTCTTCTTCGCCGCGGTCTTCTTCGCCGCGGCAGGTTTGCTGGATGGCGTCTTCTTGGTGTTCCCGGTCTTTTTCTTTGAGCGCGTAGGCTTGGCCATGGCAGGGGCTCCTTTGGGCGGACGTTCGGTCCGCGGGCGGCGGACCCTGAGGGTCTCACGCGCGAAAAGCTCCGCTCAACTGGCGATGTCGGGGATAGGCGTTGGCGGCTTTACACGGGTATCGAGGGGCCGCTACAGTCCGGGCGTGGACCGGACTCGCGCGTTCCGTGCTCCCGGAGGAAACACGACCATGCGGACGTCCAGTTCTTCGCCTTCCCGCTGCAGCGCCTCTGGCCTGCGGATCGTCCAGCAGGTCGCCGCCGCGGTGGTCCTCGTCTTGAGCGCGGCCGCGTGCGACAGCAGCGGCCCTTCGCTTCAGGATTCGATGAAGCAGATCGATGAGAAGGGAGCGGCCAAGGGCAAGGCCGTCGCCGCAAAACCTCGGCCCCAGGGAATGGCGGGCCCCACGGACGCGGAGTTCAAGGCCTGGGACCGCAAGGATCCCGAAGGCGAAAAGCACCTGTACAAGTGGGACAAGGCCAACCTCGACGCCTTGCTTCGCTACTGGCACCAACTTGAGTGCTTTCAAGCCAACGTCAAAGAGGCGGGGGCGGTTGCGTTCGGGGCGGAGCCGGGCAGCGAGAAGGCCGAGCAGTGGTTCCAGTTCAAGCGGGCTTACGTGGCCCACCTTGATGGCTGGCAGAAGCGTCTGTTTGCGGAGCAGCCCAGGATTCAGGAAAAATCCAAGTTCGTGGGCAACTTCCTCGAAGCCCATGAACTGGTCATGAACGGCTACCTCAAGGCCTACAACAACGCCGACGAGACCGAACTCAAGAAGCAAGACGCGCACTGGGCGATCGTCGAGGCGAAGAACAAGAAATACGTCAAGAGCCTCGGAGCGACCTGGCCCGAACGCGACATGGAGGACCCCAAGGTCGCCAAAGCGCATGCGGAGTTCTGCCAAGAGGCGATGACGCCCCCGGACCGAAGCGGGAAGGCCAAGACGCGCAAGAGCCACGGGGGCGGCAAGCGGAAGGCTCGCACGGTCGAGTTCTAAGCTCCTGTTGCGTTCGCGGGCGTGCGCGCCCGCCCGCCGGTGCTAGATTCGCCGTGATTTCGACATGTTCGAACCCGCCAAACAACCTGCCGACCGGGAGGCCGAGGAGCTTCTTTCGACGCTGAGCACCGACCTCATGTCGCCGTTCTGCCCCGGGCGGACCATTGCGAGCTGCCCCTCCTCGCAGGCGCGCAAGCTCGAGGAGCGCATCCTCGCCGAGGCCAAGAGCGGCAAGACGCGCGAGCAGATCGAGCAGTCTCTGGTCGCGGACTACGGGTCGGACATCATTGGGTATCGGCCGCCGCCCTCCCTGCTGATCACCACCGTGCTCGGAGGCTCGCTCGCGCTGTCGCTGATCATCATCTTGGGCCGTCGATGGGTGCGGCGGGCCAAACCAGAGGGGCTTGGGAGCGACGAATTGGGGCAGGGATCTGCGGGTCCTGCCGGGACGGGACCCAGCCTGGCCGAGATGGACGCCCTCGAGGACGCCCTCGACGACGAAGAGGGATTCTGAACTTCTCGCACCGGAGGCCGCTTTCTGGCTTGCGGGGCGGATCACCGCCGCGGTAGACCAGGGCGGTGCTACGGGTAGTTGTCCACGAGAAGGGCGGACGGACCCAACGGTTCGACTTCGAGGCGGACCAGTTCAACGTCGGCCGCGAAGAGGACAACGATCTTGTCCTGGACCGCGCCAACATTTCAAAGCACCACCTTCGATTCCGCCGCTTCGAAGGTCGGATCGAGGTCCTGGACCTTCAGAGTACCAACGGGACCTACGTCAACGGTCGGCGGGTTCGGGACCCGCGGAGCGTGCGGCGCCCGGACCGAGTCTACGTCGGCGATTACATCCTGATGCTCGAGGGGGACGACGAGTCGATCACCCCTGTCGAACGCAAGGAGATCATGGTGGCCGGCCCCGATGGCAAGCCCCAGTCTCGACAGCTGGACATCCCGCCGCGGGCTCGCGACGCGAACGCCCCACTGCCCGCACCCGTGACCCGGAGCGCCGCGACGGACGACGATAGCGGTGTGCTCACCTCGGCGCGCCGCGTTCCGCCTCCGGGCGTGGAGTCCTCGTACCTCGATAAGGTCGCCAACCGGATCCTCCGGACCGTGCTCGCCAACGTGCACGACCTCGATGCCGTGAACTCGGCCGAGATCCTGCCCGAGACCGCCAAGGAAGCCGTCTCGTTGGTCGAGTCGATCATCGCGGACATGGGACGGGCCGACGAACTCGAGGAAGGGGTTCAGATCGAAGCCCTCAAGAGCCAGGTCTTGCGCGAGCTTCTCGAACTCGGGCCGCTTGGGGAGCTGATGGGGGACCCGGACATCCGGGAGATTCAGGTGGTCGGAAGCGGGCCGATTCGTGTCGTGCGAGATGCTGTCTCCGAGGCCCCGCAGGCCGAGCTGACCAACCGCAGGTTCAGCGGAGATCGGGCCCTGATCCTCACCGCGCAGCGACTCGCCCGAAAGTGGGGGTTTCTTGTCGAGGGCAGTCACGTGCTCGAGGGCAAGGTTGACCACGGCTTCACGATGTATTGCGTGCTTCCGCCTACGCAGCTGCAGTCGCCGGTCATTCACCTTCGCCGCGCCCATTCCGACGCCAACAACCTCGACTCGCTCGTGCAAGAAGGGGTGCTCAGCACCAACATGGCCCAGTATCTGCGCTCCGCGATTCGTGGCTGTCGCAGGATCTTGGTGTGCGCCTCGGGGGCGACCGATCTCGACCGGTTTATGGGCGCGATGGTGGGGGAGGTCCCTGACGAGCTCCGGGTTGTTGCGATCTCGGACAGCGGTCAGATCGGGCGTTCCCGGTCGAGTTGGGCCCAGGTTCGAAGGGTTGGAGACCCCGGCGACGCGTTGTCGTTGTCCGACACCCTCGGCGTCATCCTTCGCGGAGGCGTCGACCTGTTGGTCAGTCAGCGCACGCGCCACGAGGACGCGGCGGCCGTCATGGATGCCTTCTCCGGAGCCACGCGCGGCGCGATCGTATCCCTGTGGGGCATTGATTCGGCGCACGGACTCTGGCGGTTGGCTGGGCTCTCGACCGTGGCCTCGGGGGCGATTCAATCGCTCACCGTATCGTTGGCTCGTTCCGTCGATGTGTTGATCCGCCTGTCCGTTGGGGTCAGTGGGGAAGCCATGCAGGTCGTGGAGATCATCGAGCCGAGGGTTCCCGGGGGCGATGAGATCGTGCACCAGCCGATCTTCGAGGCGAAGAAGGACGCTGATGGCGCGACGCGCTTCGTACCCACCGGCGAGGTGCCACGTCTGGTCGATCAGCTGGAGACGATGGGCATCACCGTCGAGCGTTCGATCTTTTCGGCGGCTCCGGATTCGGGAAAGGAAGACTGATGTCTTCCGATCCGCAGCCGCTCGACCCGGACGAGCGACACGAACTCCTCACGGCGCTTGACCGGCTCGAGGAACGACTGGAGACCGCTCCCGCAGGCCTTCACGCGTTCGGGCTCGCGGCGGAAGCCGGCGCGCTCGCGGCCGCCAAGCTTCCAGCGGCCGCACGCTTGCTTTGGGAGAAGTATGATGGCGTCGAGCTCATGTCCGGGGAGGCGCGCGTGTTCCCGCTGGCCGAGCTCGCGGAGGCCACGGCGCGGGCCGAGGAAGAAGGCTTGCTGCGCCCCGGCGACGTGGTGATCGGCGAGCGCGGTCGACTCCTGTACGCCCTTCCTGCAGACCCCTGGGCCGAAGGCGCTTCGGTGGTCAGCATCACCGAGGAAAACGAGCGCTCCCCCGAAGCATCGTCCGTCATGCGCCTGCTCTTGGGCCTGCTCGGCGAGGTCTCGGTCCTCTACGATGACCACGGCGAGTTTCATGACGCCCTGATCGACGAGTGGGGGGATCTGGAGGCGTCGACGCAGCGCAAGCTGCTGCGACGCCGGCTCGACTTCGACCCCATCGCTCCGGGACCGCGGCTTCAACTCGCGCGGGTGCTGCTCTCCAGCGGAGAGCAGCGCGCGGCGTTTAAAGAGGTGGAGAAGGTGCTGCACTACGCACCGGAGTTCGCCGCCGCCCACTTCGTGCGTGGCCAGGCCCTGCGTGGGTTGGGCAAACTGGACCAGGCGCGCAGAGCGTTCGCGCGGGCGGCCGAGCACGCGTACGACCCGGTCAACGCCGCCGACTACGAAGCGTGGGCGGCCCGAGCTGCCCTTGAGGCCCACGCGAGCACCGGGGATGCGTCCGATGCTGCGTTCGCCGCGACGCATGCGAGCGCTGTCCTGCGCCACCGGCCCGACTACGCGCAGAACCAGCTGTTTGGGGCGCGGGCCCGACTACAGCAGCGCGACCGCGACGCCGCGTCCGAGCTTCTGTCCCTAGGGCTTGCGGTCGCCCCCCGCAACCTTGAGCTCTTGCAGCTTCGTCGCGAGCTCTCCGACTCGGACTCCGCCGCGGACCCCGACGACCCCGACGACCCCGACCAAACGGTTCAGTACTGAGTCGCGGTCCAGCGGGAGGCGGCGGCCCTCCGCTACGGTCGCTGCGGGGAGCCCATCACTCTGAAGCGGGTGGGGCCGCGTCGTCGGACGCATCCGCTTCGGGACTTGCGGGCTCCGGCGAAGCGCGGGGGACCTGCCCAGGGCTCGAGGGCTTGCTCGAGGGCTTGCTCGAGGGCTTGGAGGAGGAGGCCGGTGGGGCCGCGTCGGTCTCGGGCGCGGCCGGCTTCGGCTCGTCGTAGGGCGAGATCAGCTCGCTCTGGCTCGGCCCGACTTTGGGCTCGGTCGGTGCGGCTTGTCGGGGGACGAGCGTGGGGCCCGTCGGCCCAGACGGGCCCGGGAGCGCATTCGGGTCCACAGCGTCGTTCTCTTGCAGCGGCGCCGCCGTCGAGGGGGCCACGAGCACCTCCGGCGGACTCGGCAGGGCCGACGCCATCTGAGGCACGCCATGCTCTGGTGCGCTGAAGCCCTCGACCTGCAGGATGAGCCGCGTGCCGTCTGCAAGCGGAGCCGGAAAAGCGTCCACCACGTGGTTGGACTCGCCCGAGCGCAGCGTGACCCGTTGAACCTGGGTGCGCACGCCCGAAGCATCCTCGGTCAGGACCGTCAGCACCGGCTTGTACGGACCCGAGGACAGCTCGAGGTCGATCACTCCGGTGTCGAAGCCGACCGTGTGCTCGGGAAACGCCGGGAACACCAGGTCGAGGATTGAAGCGCTGGCCTCAATGCCGGCCGGGATCAGGTGCGCGGCCTGGTCCCGGTAGACGCGACGGTCGAGGAATAGCCGGATGCGGCCCTCGTCGTCGGTATCGAACGCCGCAAGGCCTCGGCCCGAGGAGGAGCGAAGGTAGCCGGTCGGAGCGGGCCACGGAGAGAGCTCCGCACCCTCGAGCTCGCCCGGCTCTAGTCCCGGCGTTTCCCCAAGGACGACGACCGCGGCCTGGGTGCCGCTGAGGTCTGGGGGGACCCTCACGGGCGCAGGGATCGAGGACTCGGACCAGAAGTGCGCTTGGGTGAATCGCGTCAGCCCAGGGTACTCGCCATGTCCGAGGAGATGTTGGTGCAGCGTCGGTGCCAGTGGACGGAAACGTGTTGTCGTGTCCCGAGGGGACAGATCAAGCGCACCGGGGACGGCGTTGCGGCCGTACAGGACGCGGACGTACTCCTGCAGCGGCAATCCACGGTCGCCTGGAGTCGGGGAGAGCGGAGCGAAGAAGGCCGTGAGGTCGCCGCGCGCGTGCGCGGGCACGGATTGGTCCTGAACCACGTGCAGGAGTGCGCCGAGTCCGATGAGCCCCAACGCGAGCTCGCGGTCTCGCTCCTTCGCGTCGCTGGCCGTCTCGGCCGCGCGCAGGTGAGCAAGCGCCGCGGGGGGAGCCCAGGGGTCGTTGGGGTCCGAGAGCCAGGCGACAGCAGCGGTGGCGCCTCCGGAGAATGAAGAGCGGTTGGCGGCCTGCGCGAGTGCCCCCTCGGCCCGGCGCGCCTTGGCCCGCAGGACGGCCGCCGGGAGCTCCGGGTCGGACCACGTCGGGGCGGCGGGGTCTGTCCCGTTGGCGAAGTGGTGAAGCAGTCGGTTGCGAGGGGCCGTCTCGAGGACGACGCCCAGCTGCATCCAGCCCAGCGCGGTCATCTCCCACACGTCCCCATCGACGCAGCGCGCCTGGGTGGACGCGGGGGCGCTGGGTCCTGGGCAGGCGCCCGGGCCACCGAGCGGTGCGCCGCCCGAGGCTTCATGGACCCGGCGCTTGGCGACGCGAATGGCCCGCGCCGTGGCCTCGTCGAGATCACGGGGGTTGAGTCGGATCGCGGTGAAGATGCCGCGCGTCAAGCCGCTGTCCTGCATCCAGCGCACGTGCAGCTGCGAGCGGAGCACCGCTTCCCGCGTCATGGCGGCGTGGGTGGTGGAGGGGTCCCAGGCCTTGGCCGGGGCGCTGAGCAGGCTTGCAGAGGTGAGGACCGCTGCGGTCAGGACGCGCGCGAGGACTCGGAGGCTCATGGCTCAACTCCTTCGGACGCGACCTCGGGTGCGGCGGCATCCATGCTCAGCAGGTCGATGTGGTCGGCTGCGAACTTGGCCAAGATGATGGTGGTCTCGATGTCCACGCACTGTTGCACCCCGCAGGTCAGCAGCAGACCGATGGAGGCTTCGGAATCGAGGAAGGCCACCGCGCGAACGTCGTCGCTGTCGAAGACCCAGGTCTGGTCGGTGATCTCCGTGGTCGGCTCGACGCCGGGGAGGGTCGCCTCGAAGGTCTCGCGAACCGAATCGAGCCCCCCAGGAGGGTTTCTCCAGACGCGGTACGCGACATCGAAGGTCTCGTCGCGGCCCGTCGCCTGCAGGTGGACCCCGTGATAGAAATGGGTGCGCGCGAGGTCGGCGAGGTCTTTGACGTCGAAGGCATCCGCGAAGCCCGTACGCCGCCGCACCTCGTCAGGCGGCAAGAGACCGCGAGCATCGAGCAGCTCCATGGCGGCGGGCTCGCCGTCCCCGTCGGAGGGCTCGCCCTCGGGACCGGGCGGCTGGACCACCTCGGCCCCTGCACCGCCCAGCGCTCGGTAGAGGTCGAGGTTGGCCTGGTCGCGCTCCCATTTGGTGAGTTGCTGGATGACCGGCGGCGCGGCGAGGAACAGCAGATGCTCGGCGTGGGAGTCCGACTCGCGCCACTTCTGCATCTCGATTCTGTTCTGCCGAAGGGTAAAATCTGTGCGTGCTCCCCCAGCCATGACGGCGTCGGACCGGTACGCGACGTAGCCGCGTTTGTAGGCGACCAGCGCGAAGGAGACCAGGCGGACGTCCCCGCCGCGGACCTTCATCGGCGCCTTGGGGATGCGGTAGCGGCCCGCTTGATCGGTTCGGGTCTCGAACGTCTCCGAGCCTGCGGGCGCCAACAGGCCGTCGCCCTGATCGTACGACCAGACGCCAACGACGGCGGCACCTTGGATGGGCTCTGCAGTCGTGGCGTCGACGATCTGTCCGTCGAAGGGGCCTTCAAGCGTGACGTCGGCAACTTGGTCGCGCGCGCCGACGAAGTCGGCGTCCCGCACGAGTGGGCTGCAGCCGGTGAGGCCCGCGAGCAGGGCCACGGAAGCGATGGTGCGATGAACCGACAATTGACGCCACCTGGCGCGAGCGAATAACCTACGCGCCGGCGGGCAATACCGCACCGTCTGCGGAGCTGGCAAGCTCAGCGACGTCATTCCGGCCACAAGCGTGACGTGAATCCCCTGACCCCACCGCCCCGCCTCTCCCGGCATCGATTTTCCTCATTGTGTCGATTCTGGGGTGAGATCGGGCGCGCCCGTGTTTCTCTGGGGGCCGCGTGAGCGAGCACGAAGCCAACGCCGGCGAGGCCGGGCCGCCTGTCCCCTGCCCAATGTGCGGGACGGACAACCCGTGCGACGGCGGATATTGCACGATCTGCGGCTACGGTCTGCAGCCTGAGAGCAACGCCGGCGGGCACAAGTGCGCCCGGTGTGGCTCCAATGTTCCCGAGGGGTTCGACTTCTGCCCGGTCTGCGGACTCGATCAGCGGCATCGATTTGCACGCCCTGCCACCCAGATCGTGCGCATCGATCCGGACGGTGTCCCGCTGCCCTCCACGCCCACGCCGCCGGCAGCACACGCCCCGCTTCCGCCGCCACCGGGAGGGCCCGGTTTCGCTCCGCTGCCACATCCTGCCGGGCCGCTCGCTTCCCAGCCGGCGTACGTCGCCGCCTCGCCCCCGCCTCCGGTCGCTGCCTTGTCGGCTCCTTCTGCGGTCCCGCCCGCGCAGACCGGGCGCACCGTGTTCATGGATGGGCCGCCGCTTCCGCGGCCTCCGGAGCTTGGCGGGCCAGACCCCAGCCAGCTCTCTGAGGATGCGCTCACGGTGCCCGCGCCCGGGCGTGCTCGGCTCGATTCGGGGATCCCGGTGGGCGGTGGCTTTGCGCCGCCGGCGGTCGAGCGCGAGATGCCCTCGGAGCATCCGGCCTCGGGTGGAACCAGCCGGGCCGAAGGGGGGGCTCCCGAGTCGCCCGCGATGTTGCCCCCGGACATGGACGACCTCAAGACCCGCGCGACGGCGTGCAGCGGGCCTCGGCTCGTGCTCGTCGGCCGCGATGGGGAGGAAGGGCAAGCGTTTCCGTTTACCGGCTCGGCGATCACGATCGGTCGCCGCCATGGGGAGATCGCGTTCGCCGAAGATCCGTTTATGTCTCCGCAGCACGCCAGAGTCGAGCGCTCGGGCGACGTGTTCACGTTGGTCGATCTGGGTTCGACCAACGGCATCTATCTCCGGACGCGAGGCAACGCATCCGTCTACCCTGGTGACCTGTTCATGGTCGGACACCAGGTCTTGCGGCTTGAGAACATCTCCGAGCCCGTGGCCGAGCAGCACCCGGCGCCCGACGGAACGCGCCTCTTCGGAACGCCTTTCAAGCCCGCCTGGGGCCGCCTAGGGCTGATCGGCCGGGGTGGCATCGCGGGCGATACCTTCTACCTGCGCGGGGCCAAGGTCATCTTCGGCCGCGAGCAGGGCGACATCTTGTTCCCACGCGATCCGTTCGTGAGTCGCGAGCATGCGCAGCTCCGACTTGAGCTGCATGGTGCCCAAATGTCGGTGTTCCTGGAGGACCTCGGGTCTGCGAACGGCACCTACATCCGGATTCGCGGTTCTGCCGAAGTTCGTTGCGGGGACACTTTCAGAGTTGGCGATCAGATCCTACGATTGCGCCTCGACGACTGATGCACTTTGACGTCTTTGCCCGCACGGAGGTTGGCTGCGCTCGAGAGCGCAACGAAGATGCTTTCCTCGTGCTCGACTTGGCCACCGGAACCAGTGGCTTCCTTCCAAACGCGCGTCAGCGAATGATGGCGCCTCCGGGCACCGTCGTGTCTGTGTGCGATGGGATGGGGGGTGCCGCAGCGGGAGACCTCGCATCGACGATGGCGTTGGAGTCCCTCGAACGCGTGGTCCGAGCTCGCGGGGCACTGCACGACGTAGCCTCGGTGGAAGCGACGTTCGTCGAGGCCGTTCGCAGCGCCAACGAAGAGATTGCCGCGTTCGCGAAGGCGCACCCTGACAAGCGCGGCATGGGCACGACGATGACGACCGCTGCGCTGTTCGGTCCCGAACTCGTGGTGATCCAGGTTGGCGACTCGAGGGCCTATCTCAAGCGCGGCATCATGTTGCAGCAGCTCACGATGGATCAAAACGTCGTGGGCCAAATGATCGCGAGTGGCCGGATCACGCCCGACCAGGCGCGCACGGTCAAGAACCGCAACATGTTGCTTGAGGCGATTGGCGTGCAGCCCAAGGTCGGCCCGGATCTCGTACGCGCGCAGCTTCAGCCCGGCGACGTCCTTCTGATCTGCAGTGACGGCCTCACCGGTCCGCTCGACGACCGGCGCGTCCTGGACTTGATGCTGCAGTACGAGGACCCGGTACGGTGCTGTCGTGCGCTGACCGAAGCGGCCTGTGCTGCCGGCGGACCCGACAACGTCACCGTCGCGCTGGCTCGTTTCCACGGGTCGGGTGATGACCCCCCCGCCGACCCCAACACACCGATCTCGTTCGAGCGGCGCAACACCGTCGCCTAACAGGCTGTTAGGCTTCGTGCGGTCTCAGTCGCCGAAGTAAAAGGCCATCGAGACGCCGACGAAGAAGCTGTTCGACATCGGGCGGCCCTTCGCGGAGGGGGTGAACCCCAGCCAACCCAGCTCGGGACCGATCCCGAAACCACCGCCCTTGCTCGGGCGGTAGCGCTGGACCCCGGGAAAGAATGTGTAGCGGGCTCCGGCCCCAAACACCGCGCCGCCGTAGCCGCTGCGTGCATCGACGCCTTCTTCGGTAACGGCACCGCCGCCGAACCCAAAGCTGGTGCGAACGCTCAGGCCCTGGATCCGCGCCGGCGCGGGGACGAATTCGAAGTCGACCAGCAGCGCCCCCTGACCCAGCCTTTGCCGCGCATCCTTGTCGGATGCGGTGCCCGCGGTCCCGCCCGCGCTCAGGCCGATGCCCAGCCAGGGCAGGACGAACTGGCCGAATCGCAGAAATCCTCCGCCACCGGCGAAGGGGCTGTCGGTGTCGAAGTTGTTGACCCGGGCTGCGGTCACGCTGCCCATCAGACTGAGCCCAAGGTAGGGGCCGGAGAGTCGCGGGGGACGCTGAGTGTCGGGCGCTTGTGGGGATGGAGACTCTGGCTCCGGCTCCGGCTGGGGTCGAGCCGAGGTGTCGGAATCGCTCGTTGGCGCTGCGGCCCGCGCCGGCATCGCGGCTGCGAGGCTCAGGAGGGCGACGCCCAAGGCGACCCGGCCAATCGGGGATGCGCGCACGTCCGGAGCATGAACCACGCATGCCCAGAAGGGCAAGCCGACCGCTGGTATCGCGTCGCGCGGCGCACGGGTTGCTCTGGGTTGCGTGCTGGCCTACGTTCCGCCGTCATGGCATCGGCGACGTCCAAGGTCCTCGAGCTTGTCGGCGCATTCCTGCTCGGCGGGGGTGCCGTGGCGGTGGGCTACGAGCTGATCACGCGCGGGGACGAGGGGGAGCCCACGGACGCTCCGGCGTCGGCCGAGTTGGTCGAGGACGCGGACGGCCCCCAAAAGCCGGCGTCGATCTACGCCGACGGGGCCGGCGGGGACGGGGACGGGGACGAGGACGAGCGCGAGGCCTCGACGGACGGTGACGCGCCGACCGAGGACACGCCGGCGGCAGACGGTCCACTCCCGCCGCATCGAGTGCCCAACGAGGCCGGGACGTACACGGCGTATCCAGACGTGTTCGAGGACATCCCGCCGATGGATGCCGAGGCCGAGAAGGAGTACTCCCGGCACGGTCTGGTCACCTCTCTCGCCGCGATCGTGCGTGAGCGGGCTGATCTCGAGTCTCCGATCCTTGGCATCCTCCGCTCGGGAACGCGGGTCCGTGTGGACGAGGAGCGGACCTTCGGCGGTGGGTGCTCCGAGGGCTGGAACAAGATCTATCCCAAGGGTTGGATGTGCCGAAAAGCCGGGCTGACGGTCGCGGATTCTCCGCCCAACGACGGCATCATCTCGGTCCCTGCGCCCAAGCTCGACCAGCCGCTTCCCTATGAGTACTGGCGCGTGAAGGACGAGATGACGCCCTTCTTTCACCGGCTGCCCAGCTTCGGCGAACAGGACTCCGCCGACACGGCGGGAAGCGACTGGTATGCGAAGCACCAGCGCGAGCCCATGCCGACCGATCGCTCGGCTCGTCCTGGTGAGGTGCCGGCGGTGGTCAAGGAGTACATGAACTCTGGCTACTACGTGACCAAGGCCGGCGAAGAGATGAAGAGCGAGCGGCGGTTCTTGCGGACGACGCTCGGCTCGTACGCACGCAAATACCAACTCACCGCCAAGGATGCGCCGGAGTTTCAGGGGCAGCTCTTGCCCGGGGGCGCGAACGACCTTCCGCTGTATTTCATCCGCCGCGAGATCGCGTTCAAGAAGCGAGAAGGCGAGTTGAGCGACGTCTTGCTCGACACAGACGAATTCCCCGAGCGGCTGAGCACGTATCCCTTCGTGCGGAGGGTTTCGATGGGCCCCAAGGACTACTACGAGGACGACAGCGGCCGCTTGATGCGGACCTACGCCGTCGGCAAGGCGTTTAAGATCAAGCGGCCGCCCGGCGTGCGGGCCGACGAGCACTGGGTCCACATCGATCTCTCCGAGCAGACCCTGGTCGCCTACGAGGGCGATGTCCCGGTGTTTGCGACGTTGGTGTCGACGGGGAAGGAGCCGGGGATGACGCCAATCGGCGTGCACCGGGTGCAGATCAAGCACATCGCCACGCCGATGCGCGATCAGCCCGAGGAGGAAGAGGCCTACTCGATCGACGACGTGCCGTGGACGCAGTACTTCGCCGGCAGTATCGCGCTGCACGGGGCCTTCTGGCACGCCGGTTTTGGGCAGGTGCGCAGCCACGGCTGCGTCAACCTCTCCCCGGCCGATGCGCGTTGGGTGTTCGGATTTACCGAGCCGAGGATGCCCGAGGGGTGGCATGCCATCGCACCTTTGGGCCGGGGCGAAAAAGGCAGCGCGGTCGTCGTGACCGACTAGTGCGGCCCCCGAGCGGCGCGGCTCGTCGTACGATGAGGCCGCCGCCAGTGCGGCAAGGATGCACGCATGAAGATCGCAGAAGGGACCGTCGTCACCCTCGCCTACGACATCACCTCCGCCGCGGGGGAGATCATCGAAACCTCGGACATCTCGGGCCCGATCACGTTCATGGCCGGCAGCGCCGGTCTGATCAAGGGCCTGGATGGTCGTCTGATGGGGATGGAGGAGGGACAGGACGAGTCGTTCACGTTCAAGCCCGAAGAGGCGTTTGGCACCGTTGCAGATGCGCCGACCAAGACGTTGGCGCGTCAGGAGTTGCCCGCCGGTGACCTTGAGCTGGGCCAGGCCTTCGAAGCCACGGTGGGCGCGGGCCAGACGATCAAGCTGGTCGTGCATGAGCTTCAAGGCGACGAGTCGGTGGTCGTCAAGCTCGTGCACCCTCTTGCCGATCAAGAGATCGGGATGAACGCCAAGGTGCTGGCTGTGCGAGCCGCGACGGCAGCGGAGAAGGCCTCGGGCAAGGCGATGACCGCCCCGCCGCCGCCGCCCCCCCCATCCCCGAAGGGCTAGTCCTGTATCGGGCGAGACGGTTCGCGCTCGCTCGCCGCTCTAGAACGTGGCGCCAACGTCGAACACGAACCGACCGTTTTGGTCGTCGGTCGGCCGCACGTTGCCGGGAAAGATGGCGTTGGGCACCAGCACCGCGTAGCCCAACGCGACGGTCACGATGCGGATGTCCCACTTGATGAAGTTGACACCCACGCTGCGCCGGACGTCGCGGCTTGGGATCACGTGGCTCCATCGTTGGGTGAGGACACCGGCGTCGATGAACACCGAGTGGGCGAGCTTGCCGCCCAGGAACTTCCGGACGCTGACGACCTGCAGCGCCACGGTCCCCAGCGCCCGGATGTGTCCTCCCTGCGCGGTCGGTCGCAGCGTCAGCGCTCCGTAGGGGCCCTGGATCTGCTCGATGTCGACGAGCATCGTTTGGGGCTCGATGCCGCGAATACCCAGGTCGGCCGTACCGCCGCCGAAGAAGCGCCAAACCTCCGGGATGCTCGTCGTGTTGACCCCCAGGCCCTGAATCGGAAACGCATGGCCGTACCGCAGCAGGTAGCGGAAGTTGACGCGTCTGCGCGTGCCGGGCAGCGGAACGAAGTGCTGCCACGACAGCTCCGTGCGAACCCACTGGTCGCGTCCGCCGAAGATGGGGGATGCATACAGCAGATCCGCAGTTGCGATGTAGCCGTCGTCCGGGTTGAACGCGTTGTCTACGTCCTGGTACTGGGCGCCAAGCTCCACGCCGCCGGTGAGATCCGGGACGATGGCCTCCGAGCGGTTGGGAGGACGGCAGAACTCGGCTCCGTTGCCGACGCAGCCCGTCTCGATGGACGGGGTCGGCTTGACCACGTCCTTGGAGATGTTCGCGGCCTGAATGACGTAGCCGACATAGGTTCGCAGGTGGTCGTTGACCGGCCACGTGAAACGCACCGTCCCGAGCAAGCTGTCGATCTGCCCCCGGGCAGGTGTGACCCTTCGCTGAATCTGGCTGCTGATGTCGAAGGTCAGCGGGCTACCGAAGATCCGCGGGTGGATGAAGGACGCCCGCGCACTTCGCTCGTAGCAGGCCTCGCCGTCGCAAAACGTGGTGTCGACTTGAGACAGATCGGCACCCCAGTGGCCGTCGAGTTGAAGGTCCCATCCGGTACCGAAGAGGTTCGGAAACCCGGGCGCCACGAAGGCGTACGCGGGATCGAGCGTGGCGCCGCCGAAGCCCCACGAAAAGTCCATCAACCGATCTTTAGCTTCTTGCACCGTGAACACGTGGTGGACCAGGCACGGCCGCTCGGGGTTGTCGGTGAACTTGCAGTCGGTTGGTTGCTCGCGGACCTGAACTCCCGAGACGGTCCCCGTGCCTTCGATGTGCTTTCGAACGTTTTCGACGCGCCGTGCGTCGTACGAATCCCCTTCGCTCCATTTTCCGTCGCCGCCGGGGCGCGTGCGGGCGGTGTTGATCTCACGACGCAGCAGGTAGGGCCGTGTCTTGAAGTTCCCGCGGATGAGCGTGGTGCCAAACGTGGCCTTGCGGCCCTCATGCACGTACAGCTCGGTGTCGATGGTCACCAGCTTGTCGTCGGCGTGCTGGCGACACATGCCCGTCGAGTCCGAGGTTAGACGATCGGCCTGGGTGACGCGCTGTTTCGCCCCGGCCGGGTCGGTGTAGACCCAGCGAACCTCCGCATCGGCGAGGGGGTAGCCGCTCCCCCGAAGGCGCGCCTTGATGTCGCGCTCGACGTCTCGCTCGAAGTCCAGCTTCATCGGAATACCGCCGGCCCGCTCGTCCCCTTCACGTCGCAGTGGGCCGTCGCGAAGGATTCGGGCCGGACCCCATGCGCCCTCGGAGGCCTCGGGGATCGACTCCACCTCACGACTCGGTGGGATCGGGATTTCGAGGTTGTGCAGCTTCTCCCGGCCGGAGGTGAGGACGCGCGGCCCGGGGTCGACTTCGAGTCGGACGTAGACGCTCACGCGCCGTTCGTTTCGCAGCGCCTGCATCCCGCCGGCGTCGAGTTGCCGTACGATCCACGTGGGGTGTCCGGCGTTCTCCAACTCGGTCAGCGGATCGATCGTGGCGCTGTAGCCCTCGCGTTCGAAGCCGTCGGGGAGGGGCGTGACCCGGAACTGCGCGCGTGCACAAAGGTAGCCGCGATCCGCGAATGCCTTGAGAATGGTGGCGAGATCGGATCGGGCCGCCGCGTCGCTGAAACGGTCGCCGTTGCCAAGCTCGCGGTCTTGTCGATAGACGCGGTCGATGGTGCGAAGAACGGGTTCAGGGACGCCCACAGGTTGTTCGAACTGGACGTCGCGGATTGAGGTTCGCGGACCCTCGGTGATCTGAAACGTAATGGTCTTGAGGGTGCCGGAGTCTCCGAACACGGCCTCAACGTCCGCAAACATGTAGCCGCGGCGCTGGTAGTAACGCCGGACGTTCTCCGCTTCGCGCGCGGCTGCAGCCGCCGATGCGGGCTCGCGGCGCTTGAACATCTGCATCTGGTCCAAGAGCCGGGACTCGGCAACGTGCTCGTTTCCGATGAAACCCACGCGCACGCCGTTGCCGAGCTGCACGTCGACCTCCAGGGGGAGCGTGCGTCCGCGCTTGGGGAGGTCGTCTCGGGAGATGCGCTCGAAGTTGGTCTCGACCCGGACGCCAGGGTAGGGCAGCTGGAGCTGACGGCGGGCGGTGGAGCGGGCTCGGTTTCGCGGGAGCGCATACTCCGACGCCACGCGCTCGGTTGCGTCGTCGATGTCTTTGCGGGTGATGCGTTTTCCGATCGGGATAAACGGGCTGACCGTGGAGCGGAACATCCGACGAATCCAGGCTTGGTCCCGGGTTTGAATGTTCCCCACGATCGTGGGCTTGCGGACGCGGAACGCTCGCCCTTTCTCAAGGTAGACGTGCAGGTCTGCTTCGCCATCGCGTCCACACGACAAGCCCAGGGAGGCGCGCCCCTCGAGGTAGCCGTTGTCGAACAAGAACCGGTGCAGTCGATCGATCTCGTCGCGTTCCCACTGCCGACAGGCCAGGTCATCCGTGTCACAGACGCTGTCGGGTCTCGCTCTTCGCAGCGTCCGGGGATCGACGCAGACACCGCGGGCGAGCGAGCCTGGGCGTGCCGCGGGGCTCAGCACGCGCCGCACGTTGCGTTCCGAGAGAGGGATATGACCTCGGACCCGAATCCGCCGGAGCGCGCGTCCAGGTCGCACGAGGATGCGGAGCTGCCCAGCGTTCATGGCGCTGATGTGGGCCTCGTAACCGATCGTCGACAGCTCGTCGGCGACCTCGACGGGAACGACGCCTCCGGGCGGAAGAGCGGTGAACTTGCGTAGCTCCTCACCATCCTCGTCCGCGCGGAACGTTCCATCGATCTGGACGTCGTCGACGTTGACGAAATCGACCCCGCGCCCTTGCCCGGCGCGGGCGCGAAGCACCACGAGCTCGTAGGTTTGCGGTCCCACGGGCGCGATCAGGAACTGGTAGCCGTCCTCCGCCACCTGGGTGAAGACGTAGAGCATCAGCTCGGATTCGGGCCCTGAAAGCGTCGCGGTGAGCACCTCGCCCTGGAGCGCGCTGAGGCTCCGGCGACGCTGGGTCACCAGGAGACCTTGCGCGGCGAGGCCATCGAGCGCCGCTTCGACCGGGCCCATCGGATCCGTGAGGTCGACTTCGTCCGGCGCGTCGTCGGACGGAAGCAGGGCGCCAGGGCCTTCCTCCTCCCGCTCGAGGGGGTCGTTGCCGTCCTCGGAGGACTGCGCCGGCACGCGCTCGGGGTTTGTTGCCGCCTCGGGGGCACCGGGTTGCTGGGTGTCGTCAAGCTCCGGGACCCCCGGCGGATCCACGGCGGCAGCATCGGTCTCCTCGGGCGCCGGGTTCTCGGGCGCCGGGGGCAGCGTGGGTGCGGAGGAATCGAGCACGGGGGCCGCGTCCACGGCGGGCTCTGCCCGCGCGGCGTCGCTCATCGACCACAGCCCGAGCAGCCAGGCCAACGGACCAAGCGTTCGTACGCGGAGCAGCTCTGGGAGCGAAGCGAGCACGGCGGATCCCGGTTGTACCAACGCCCGACGCCTCAGCGGAGGCTCGGGATCTCGAAGTCGAACCGGAGCTCGATGGAGCGCTGCTCGAGGGGGTCGAAGATCACCCGCTCGTTGAGGTAGGAGCGCTGGCGGCGGCTGTACTCGATCGTGATCGGGTCGAGGATCTCAAGCTTGAAGGAGGACTGCCGGCTCTGTCGGAGCAAAAATCCAGGGTATCCGCGGGTGTAGTCCCAGCCGAACGTGGCGTGGCCGTAGTCGAAGTCGAGCCACTCGGTGGGCGTCGCGATCTCCAACTCCGGGCCGATCTGGCCCAGGCGGAGTCGAATGTCGGGCACGTAGGGGTCCAGCCGCGGCGCCGCCTCTCCGGCGCGGGCGCCCACGTCGAACTCGGTGAGGTGCCCGACGACTTGAAGCGGCTTGCGCACGCCGGCGAGACCGCCCGCACCAAACTGCTGCACGTCGTTCTCGCTGACCTGAACGTCGCCGGCGCCCAAGACGAGGTACTCGGTGCAGCCCCGGACCGTGTCGAGTTCGCTCCCGCCCCCGTCGGTGATGCAGCTCCAGCGGATCGCGGAGAGCGTGCCCCCGATCGCCAACATCACGCTGCGAGGCTGATCGTCGATGTAGATGGGCTCGTTGCGCAGCGCGAGCAGATCCACCTCGGCGTCCTCGATGTCGCGCAGCAGGCTGACCCGACCTCGCTGAATCTCGTAGGTCCCGGTGAGGAAGGGAATGTCGACGGTGCCGCCGGGCTCGAAGTCGAGCCGACCGGTGAACTCGGGCGCCTCGTAGGTCCCCGTCACTTGAACCACCGCGTCGCCTTGCAAGCCGGAGGCGACGTTGTTTTCGATCCGGAACGGGCGGTCGGTCTCCATGCGAACGTCGAAGGTCATCCCCTGCAGGAGCTCGGGGGGGGGTTCCTGGATCGCCGGCGAGGTGTCTGTGAAGGCGAGGATCTCGACGCCTTGAACCGCGTCCTTCACGTACCGAGCCCGGTCAACCTTGGCGCCGCCGGTGACGACGAGCGGGGTGCCGCCCTCGAGCACGAGCGCGTCGCTTTGCACCTCGACCTCGAAGACCGGCCGTCCCGACGTGTCATAGGAGCGGTAAGGGAGCGCGTCGAGACGGACCTGCAGATCGACGCCGGCGGAGCGTTCGAAGCTTGGGTCAAGGTACGCGCGGCCCCATGCCCATGCGCGCCCGCGAGTCCCTGCGGACAGGCGAAGCGCCCGGTCTGGTTGCGTTTCACTCGCCCCGATTTCTCCGGTCCCGCCGACGTTGATCCGGTACCAACCGCGCTCGCCAAACCCACAGTCGTCGGTGCAGCGATGCACGCTGATCCGACCGCGGTCGAAGCGGGCCGAGGTCACGCCTTGGGAGAACTCCATGGCGAGCGACGTGCGGTCGAACGTCAACTCGGCGTCGAGGACGTCGGGCATCGGGTCTCCCTCGACCGTTCCCCGGACCTTGAGTCGACTCAAGTCGACGCCGCCCGCACCCCCGACGATGGGTGGCCCGACGAGCTCCGACACGAGGTTCGCACTGATCCGCCCCGCCGCGCTCACGGCATAGGTCCCCGCACAGGGTCCGGCGATGGCGTAGCCGGTGTTGTCTCCCGAGACCGACCCGAACTGAATGTTGCCGCCATGAATCGACGCCGCACCGTCCACGAGGAGCCAGCCGTCGCGGACTTCGAGCCGGAGATCGGGGAAGGAAACCTCCGACGTGAGGGCGTCGAGCGCCACCCGCAAGGGGATGTCGCCCCCAGCCTGGCCAGCCGCGAGGGACGCGCGACCCTCGATCTGGGGACTGGAGATCGCGCCGGTGATGGCGACCTCGAGTTGAAGGCGTCCCTGAAGCTCCGCCACGCCGTACGGCTGGGCGAGCGCCGCCAGAGGGGCGAGGTCGACGGTTCCCTCGATCTCTGCCCGGGCGCCGCTGTCTTTCTTGGGGGGCACGAGCGCCGCACCGGTCAGGCGTGGCGCCGCGCAGACCTGGTCGACCTCGCCGGGCACGGTCGGGGCTGGGTCCGAGAGGTCAAAGGATCCCGAGAGCCGCAGGGCTGCCCCCGCCGGTCCTCCGCTTCGAACCATCCAGTCGTCTTTGATGCGAACCATGGGCCACTCGATCGCGGCGGCCAGGGCTCCGTCACTGCACAGCGTCGACGGGCTGCCACACGGATCGGACCCCGCGGGGATCCGCTGGGTCGCGCTGCGCATCCACGCCGACTCCACCTCAAACTCGATCGAGACCGCGAAGTTCTGGTCCGGTGCGGGTTCAACGTCGATGCAGTCGCTGAGCATGGTGGCGCCCCCATCGCAGCTGAGTAGGTGCGCGGACACCTCTTTGAGCTCGCCTTGGATCGGCGGGCTTCGGCTGGGATCGACCGGGTCGCGCAGCAGCGTTGCGAGCGTGACTCGGTCAAACTCCACGTCGACCTGGGCCTCGATCGGCACCGACCCTCCGGGCTTCGCCGTTCCGATCGCCACAACCGAGTCGACCGTCCACAGGAACGACCCGAGCGCGTCCTTGTGCTGCAGCTCCCCTTGAATGCGAAGCTCGCGGTGCCCGGTCAGCGGTCCGGTGGACGGGTAGTCCTCGCTGTGGATGTCGAGGGTGCCCGCGCCCAGGGCGATGCCCGCGGTCGACAGGCCCGCGAAGGATATCTGGCCATCCACGCTCGGCCGCGACACCGTGCCGCCCACCTTCAGCTGGGTGTTCGAGATCTGCCCGTACACGCCGAGGTCCGCGTCGAGCAGCCGGGTGACGGTGGCCATAGGCACGTTGCGCGCATCCACATCGAGGTCGATCGCGGGATCGTCGGCCAAGGAGAGCGTCCCGTCGATGACGATCTCTCCGACCGGAACCGTGACGTCGTCCGCGAAATGCGGGCTGACCGGACGGTGGATGGGGAGCGTGAGCCGTTTGATTGCGACCTCGCGGGTGTCGAGGTCGAGGTCGAACGCGACCGACGCGTCGCGGTAGGTGGTGCCGCCGAACGAGACGGCCGCGGCCGTGGCCTCGCCGCTGACCCGAAGTTGCTCAAGGCGGGCGGCCCCGCCTTGCCCGTCGCCGACCTCGAACTCGACCGCCGCGCGGCCGGTGAGGACGCCATCGGACAGCTCCGCGAGGTCGACCCCGCGCAGTGAACCGGTCGCCCTGATGCGCGGGTTGGCGGAGAACGAGCCGTTCTCGAAGACCCCGACCTCGGCGGAGACCCGCCCTTGACCGCCGAACAGCTTGGCGTCGGTGGTGTCGAGCTTGAGCTTGAGCTTGCCCTCGTCCATGGCGAACGACGCTTGTGTGGTCGTCCCGGGGCTGAGCAGTCCCATGACGGTGAGCCGGCCGCCGCTGGCGGACGGGGATCGGGTCGGGCCTCGTGCGACGGTCCGGGCGCGGAGGCGACTGAAATACGACGGAATGTTGAACGCTCGGGAGAAGGCGTCGCCGTCGTCGATGCGCAGATCGAACGCGAGGGCCTCAAGGCGAGGGATGTCCAGGTTGAGGCCGCCCTCGGCCAACAGCACAGCGCCCGGGCCGCGGATCGTGAGGGGGTCGAGGGTGAGGACGTTGTTTCCGCCGAGGTCCAAGGTGCCCTCGACCGAGATGTCGCGGGGAAGCCCGTCCTGGGTGGGGCCGGCGTCGCGTCGGACCTCAACCTCGTCCATCCGTACGAGAATGCGCTCGAGCATCATCGGCGCGTCTGCGAGGTGGGCCGCCGCCGGGTCGGGAAGGAACACCAGCTGCTGCAGGTCGACGACCCCCGTTGCGACGCCGGACAGGGTGGGCGCGGCGCTCGGATCGCTGGGCAGGAGCTGGGCGGGGTTGAGTCCGGTGATCTGCAGCGGGATGGAGATCAGATAGCCGTCTTCGTCGAAGAACGGCATGACGATGTGGGGTTCGCGGGAAGCCGGATCCGGAAACCTGGGATCGTCCGGGTCGCGCTGCGTCAGCTCGAACGCGCCATCGAGCGCGACGCCTTGGAGTTCCTCAAACACGACGATGCTGCGGGTTTCGCCGGGGTCGAAGCGTTCGCTCCACATCCCTGGGATTTCGTCGGTGGCCATGCTCAGGCTGACCGAGACGTCGTCGGCAACCCAGGCGGCCTCCTCCATGAGGTCGAGGCTGAGGTTGCTGGCCGAAAGCGTGTAGGACGGGTCCTGCAGGGGCCCGCTGACGGTGGCGGTCAGCGGCGCATCATTGCCCACGGCGGTGGACGGAGGCAGCTCGAGGCCGGCCACGACGTGTTTGATCACCAGGTCTGCGTCCTTGGAATCGGCGACCAGGTTGACGCGCGGCGAAGGTTCGGGCTCCAGCGACTTGATCCGCGCGAAGGCGTCCCGGAGATCGCCGCGAATCGACATCCGGGATCCGGCAGCCCGAGTGTCCAGTGCGTACCGGACGTCGCCGAAGCGGACCGTGTCGCTCCCGGACTCGACCCGTTGAATCTCCAGATCGGTCAGCGGGAACTCGATGCCGATGATGTCGAGCACACCGCGTGGCCCGCGTGCCGAGAGCGAGAACGAGAACGGAAGCTCCAGCGGGCCCTCGAGCACCGGATCCGGGGCCTCGAACGCGAGATCAAAGTGGGCTTCGTCGAGATCCGCACCGGCGCGCCAGGTTCCGACCTCCATCGAATCGACATCAACACTGAGCTTGGAGAGGTCCCCCGAGTCGACCGCGAACGACAACGGGCGACGGTTGGGCGGGGCCTCCTCGAGCGTATGGAACGCATCGATGAGGCTCAGATAGATGACGTCGCTGCCGTCGGCGAGGGTGTCCGGTGCCTGCCGAATGTCGAACCAGATGGGCCCCACGCTCTGCACGTCCGTGAAGTGCAGCACCCATGGGATGTCGAGGAACGCGGGAATGCCCAGCCGCGTCCAGGGGATGATCTCGCCGAGCACGATGCGAACCTCAAGCCGCTCCGCGTGCGCGCTGCGATGCTCGCGTCCGTGGTTGGTGAGCTTGTAGGGACTCCACACCGTGATGTCGTCGACCTCGACCGGTGAGGGCGTCCCGGTGATGAGGTCGACGATCAGCCGCGGCCGCCAGTGAATGCTCTTCATCTCGAGGTCGCCCTGGAGCAGTCCGCTGACCCGGGTGGAGACGAACGAGCCCAGCACTGCGTCGTTGAAGAACACGAACGCGCCGAAGTACGCGACGACCAGCAGCGCCACCAGTCCCACGACCAGCTGGAGGGGAAGCTTGACGAACAGCAGCGTCGCCACCGGATGGCGGCGGACCGTGGGCGGGGCCGAGGCCAGCATGTGCAAGTGCTGGACGTGCAGGCCGCGGATGCTCTCGGGGTCCGCCAGGGCCTCGTTGAGCAACGCATCGCGAAACTGCTGCAGCCCGCGGCCTGCGACGCCGGCCACGGCCGTCCCCGCGTCTTGCGAGAGCGTCATCCCCATGCGCGTCGAGTCGCCACCGACATAGGCTTCGACCACCGAGCGCGCGTCCGCATCGACCTTGGCGAGCGCGCGTTGGACGACGGGGGGCGGTGGCGGCAGTCGACGCAGACGGGGGAGCGGGTACCCGAACGCCAGCCGCCGGCTTCGCGACTGCACATCCGCCCGCACGTGCCGGCGCACCAGGGCCCGGAACGCACGTTTTGTTCGCCAGGGCCCGCCGCGAACCCGGCCGACGGTGCGGCTTCGGTCGAACTCCTGGTACGCGGAGAGAAGCACCGCGAGCGAGGGGCCCTCGGGATAGAGGTACCGCAAGCGCGTCGAGGTGCACATACGCTCCACGACCTCGCGTCCCTCGGCCAAGATGTCGGCCTCGCGCTGCCACCGCTGCACGACCGGGTTGGGCTGGGTGGTCACGGGCTTGAGGGGATGGCTAGCGGGCCCGCAGCGCCGCGCTCGATGGACGAATCAGCGCGTTTGGGTTGGGGCCCAGGACCGGCACACAGTAGCATGTTCGCGTGTGGATTCGACCGCGTCGGCGTCTTGTGCGCGGGGTCTTCGCGTCCCGGTACGCGGATTTCTTGAGACCGGCCAACCCAAGGGGGCGCCTCGGGGGTAGGGGACCCACGTGACCGGGATGAGCACTGCGCGCGATAGCCAGCCGGCGCCCAACGGGTGGCCCTGGCGCTTGCTCGAGGGCTTCCGTGCCGGCGAGACTGCCGCACTGCGGGACGTCTACCGTCTCTACGCCGAGGAGGTCTCCAAGCAGCTCCGGTTTGGGTTCAGTTTTGACTCGCGCGGGCGGGCCCATCGATTCGTCGGCTACGCCTCCGCGTTCGACCTTCAGGACGCGCTGCACGAGACGTTTCGCCGCGCGTTCGAGCCCCGGGCGCGGCAAGGGTATGACGGCCTGCGTCCGTATGGCCCCTACCTGCGGACGATCGCCCGCAACGTGGTGTTGCGAACCTTCCGCAAGCGCGAGATCTCGTTCCCGGCCGTCGCCGAGGACGAGGATACCCGGCCCGCCGTGACCGCGTGGGGCGACGAGGGGCCCTCGCCCGAGCAGTCCGTCGCCTCGGCGCAGGTTCAGAAGCTTGTGCGGGATTTCCTCACGACCCTAGACCCGCAGTCCCGGCGGCTGCTCGAGGTCCGGTTCATCGAGGGCAAGTCTCAGCGCGACGCGGCTGAACACCTCAACATCGGGCGCCAGCAGGTGCGGTCGCGAGAGGTCAAGTTGCGCTCGGCGTTGGTCAAATACCTTCAGTCGCAGGGCGAGTCGGGGCTGCTCTCGGCCACGGCACTCCTGGCTTTGTTGGCGCTGACCCAACTTGTGCAAGAGGGGATGGCAGGAGGATGAGCTGGACACGATCCAAAGTATGGCGACGCATCGAAGGCGCGGTGTCTGGGCGTCTTTCAGCCGCTGAGCGCGCGGCGTTGTTCCAGGAAATCCGCGAGAACGAGGCGGCACGGGCGGACTACGACCTGAGCTTCGAGGTGATGCGAGAGATCGAGCGGGCGCCCGTCGCTCAGGCCGAGCTCGATCTCGTCGAGGCGTGGCTCGTCGGTGACCTCAAGGCGCAGGCCGTACCCGAGCCCGCGTGGTGGCGTCGCCCTTGGATGGCCGCGGTGCTCGCCGTCGCCGCGGCCGCCGTCCTCGTGGTTGTCGTAGCCCCCTCCCCACAAACGGCGGACGGTGAGCATTTTCAGGCGCGCGGGGCCGGGGATTTTCGCGGCTTGGCGATCGATGCGCTGTGTCCCCAGGGGACGGGTGCTGCCGATGCTCGCGGCCTCAAGCCTGCGGCGCAGTATGGCTGCGAGATCACCGGTACGCTCTCGTTTGCGTATCGGGTCGACCCTCTCGCGAGCGGCGAAGTCTTGAGCCTGTTTGGTGTCGACGAGGTTGGCGAGGTTCTGTACTACGCGCCGACGCCTGCGGCCGAGGTCGCGATCGACGTTCAGGCTGGTCGTTGGACACCGCTGCCGATGCTCGTCGAGCTCGGTGTGAATCATGATCCGGGCAGCATCGTCGTGTACGGACTCGTGTCCTCGCAGGCGCCTACGGTGGCGCAAGTGGACGCGATGGCGGCCTCGCTGGCCCGCTTGGGGCCCGCCGCCATGGGCGATGCTGCCTGGCACCGGAGGCTCTCCCAAGACCCGACGCTCGCGGCGCTGTGTCCCGAGCCCACGTCCTGCGAGAGCGCCGAGCTGTCCTTCACGATCTACGAGGCAAACCGATGAACCGTTTGACTGCACTGCTGGCCCCCGCGCTCCTCGCCCTTGGCATCACCGGCGGTTTCGCAGTCGAGGCCGACGCTGCGCTCGCGCCCGGCGTGCTGCCGCTGACGATGCGGACGCCGCGGCACCAGTTCGCCTTGGTCATCGGCAGCAACGCCACCCTGGACGCCTCGGCGGATCCGCTGCGGTTCGCGGACGACGACGCGGCCGCCATGGCAGAGCTGCTGACCGAGGTCGGCTACGACGTCGCCCTGGTCACCACGCTGGATGGGGAGAGCCAGGCGCTGTATCCGGACCGGGTCCGCACGGCGTTCGACCCCTCACCTGCGGGGCTGGACAGCGCCTGGGCGCAGCTGCGCACGCGCATGGGCGCGGTCGATGGTGAGGTCGAGCTGTTGATCTACTACTCGGGACACGGGGATGTGGGCCCCGACGGGCAGGGCTACTTGACGCTCACCGGCGGAAAACTGACCCGCAACCGCTTGTTCTCGGAGATCCTCGAAGGGTCTCCCGCAGATCATAACCACGTGCTGATCGATGCCTGTCGCAGCGAGCAGTTCGTGCTGACGCGGGGGAAGAAGGACTGGAAAGACGACCGGTCTGCGCAGGATGCTCGCGAGGACGTCGCCCGTTACCTGGGCAAGAACCACCTGGGAGGACACCCGGATACGGGCGTCATCGTCGCCCACTCGGCGGACCAACAGACGCACGAGTGGGAGCGGTACCGGGGCGGAATCTTCACGCACCAGCTGCTGTCGGGGTTGCGCGGTGGCGCCGACCTCAACGGCGATGGTGCCATCGAATACTCCGAACTCGGAGCGTTCGTTGCGGCGGCCAACAGCGGGGTGAAGGATCCGCGTGCCCGGCTCTCGGTCACCGTGCGCCCGCCGGAGGAGGACCAGCGCCAGCCGGTGCTGCGACACGACGATGTCTCCGCAAAACGCGTGCTCTACTTTCCCGAGGGCGAGGACCAGCGCCTGTACACCGTCGAAGACTCGCGCGGGGTACGACTGGCGGACCTTCGTCGCGCCGGTGACCGGCCTGGGTATTTGCGCCTGCCCAAAGGGGACATGTTCATCTCGCGTCAGAGCGCGGATGGGGCGGGGGACGCACAGGAAGCGAGCATCCCCGCGGATGTCGGGGGGCGCACGCAGGTGCTCGATCTATCGTTCACGCGGACCCAGCGTGCGACTCGGGGCGCGTTGGACCAGGCGTTTCGGGCCGGGTTGTTCTCGACCCCCTACGGCCCGGGTTACTACTCCGGCTATACCGACACGCGGGGCCTGCTCGGCGTACAGGACCCCAGATGGCGGGTCGAGGTTTGGGAGGTCGAGCCGGACGGGACGCAGACCAAGATCAGCGAGACGGAGCTTGAGGCACCCACCGCGGACGAGGCGCTCGAGACGGAAATCGTGGTGAGCGAGGGCGACTCCGACTCCGATACCGCTGCGGAGAGAACCTGGGGCGGGTTGTTTTTCGGGACGGTCCTGACCCCGCAAAACCCTGAAGGCCGCCTGGATGCGGATGCCGGCCGCGTCGACTCGAGCGACTATCGCGGCTGCCTGTCTCCGGACGGGCCCAACGCCTGTTCGGTGCTTCGCGGCTTCGATCTTCGCTGGCAGCTGTTTCGCACCACCGCCAAGAAAAAATATCCCGGATGGATGGGCTACGTGCGGACCGGATACACCGCGGGCCACGCCGTCTTCCCACCCGAGATTCCGATGGGGGAGGTGCTCGCGCCTGGGACCGCCACCGCGGGGTCATACGTCGCCGTGCCCGTGTTCCTCGGCGGAAACGTCTACGTGTTCGACAACTTTCCGCTGCGACCCTACGCGGGCATGGGCTTCGGATTCGATGTTGTCCGGATGCGGTACGAGCGGGCGGAGGCGGCGACACGAACCATCACCAAAGCTCGGATCGGGTTCGAGCTGCACGCGGGCCTCGAGGCCCGGATCACCAACCATGTGGCGTTGAGCGCGGAGGTGATGCAGCTGTGGGGAGCTCGGAAGCGGTTTGATGGCGTGCCGGACTTTGCGAACCGCGGTTTCTCAATGGTGCTCGGTGTTGCGGTTGGCTTCGGCCTGCACGACTCGAAGCCGGTCCGCCGGGTGAAGACCGAGGTCCGCAGCACGAAGGTCCCGCGCGCGCCGTCGAAAGCTCGAAACCCGATGCCGGAGCAGGTGCCGTCCAAGCCCTCGCCACCAAGCCCGCCGCCTGAGACCGAGGCCGCAGCGCCACAGCAGCCTCCCCCGGACCCCGAGGCACCCCGCGCGCCACCCCCAAGCCCCGCGCCCGAGGGCTGAGCTATCGGGGTGGCCCGATCATCGGTCGCGACCGCGGCGTGATCAGACCCCCGAGGAAATCCAGCACGGCCCGAATTCGTGCGGAGTGCCGAAGATCCCGGTGCACGGCTTGCCACGCCGAGCGCGGGGCGGGGGACCCGTCAAACGGGACGCGGACCAGCTCGGGGTCGTTCTCGGCAACTTCGCAAGGAAGCAACGCCACGCCCAGTCCGCCGACCGCGGCCGAGTAGATCGACGAGACGCTGTCGGACCGCATCACGCAGACCGACTCGCGCAAGTGGTCCTCCATCCAGGCGTTCTCGCGACGAAAGGGACGCCCCTCGGCGAACATGATGACGCGGTGTCCGTCCCATGCGCCGCTCTGCGGGGGCAGACCAAACCGCTCGACGTATTCGGGGCACGCGTAGAAGCCCAGGTCGATGGTGAACAGCTTCTTGACCACGAGGTCTTCGTGGTCGGGGCGAGCGAGTCGCAACGCGATGTCGGCCTCGCGACGGGCCAGGTTGATCTCGCGGTTCGTGCAGACCAGCTCGACGCAGATCTCGGGGAAGAGCTCGTAGAAGCTCGATAGGCGGGGCGCGATGAAGCGCGTGGTGAGCATTTCGGTGGCGGACAGGCGGACGCGCCCCTGCAGCCGCTGGTCGGTCCCGGCCACGTCGCGTTCGACGGCGAGCGCTTCCTCCTCGATGCGTTCGGCGCGGGGAAGGAGGCGGGTCCCGGCCGCCGTGAGTCGGTAGCCGTGGGAGGTGCGGTCGAACAGGCGTGCCCCGAGCCGCGTCTCGAGCGATGAGATTCTGCGGCCTACGGTGGTCGGGTCGAGCTTGAGCGATCCACCAGCGCGGGCGAGGTTTCCCTCGCGATGCACGGTGAGAAAAAACCGGACGTCGTCCCAGTTGAACACGGCGGGGTCCATTGTTGCAGGATTGCGGACGGCGTGCTCACTCGGTGCGCGGGATGAGGCGGCCTCGGCCCGTGCGGAAGCGCCACACCATCACCACGGACACGGCGCGGTGCGAGGGCGATCCCACCGAACTCGCGAGGACAAACGCCCAAGACCTTCACCAACCCCGCGGTCGTTGCCGCGAGAAAAAAAGAACCCCCGAGCGGCCTAAGACCGATCGGGGGTTCGTGCTGTAGCGGGGACAGGATTTGAACCTATGACCTCCGGGTTATGAGCCCGGCGAGCTACCTGGCTGCTCCACCCCGCACCAGGTGTTGGGAGAGGGCTTATATGCGGGGGGGCAGCGGAGGTCAAGCGTGAAAAGAACAAAAAGTGAACACCAACATTTCGGACACCGCAGCGGCGGCGCTTCGGGGAAAAACAGAATCGCGGCTTGACCACGTTGGCCCTGCTTCATAGCTTTCGCGGTCTATGGACGCCCAAGCCGTCTCGGCCGCGCTTACGCCCGCCGCCCTCGCACCGGCGATTGCCAAGCGGCTCGGCCTCGCGCCGGTCGAGGTCGAGACCGCGCTCGGTCTGCTCGCTCAGGGAGCGCAGCCTGCCTTCATCGCGCGCTACCGCGGCGACCGGGTGAAGGAGCTGCGCATCGAAGACCTCGAGCAGATCCAGACCGCGGCCGCCCAAGCCGTAGGCTTCGAGTTGCGTCGTCAACAGGTGGCGGCCGAGCTGTCTGCGCGGGGAACCTCGGCGCCGATGATCGAGCGCGAGTTGCTCGCCGCTTCGCATCCGCTCGACCTCGACGACGTGCGGGCGATGGGGACGCGGAAAATGCGTCCCGTGGTGGCACGAGCGCGGATCGGTGGCCTGACCCCGCTGGCGCTAGCGCTGTGGCATCACGGGAGCGACGGAGATTTCTCGGACGCCGGCGCGATTCCCCGCGAGTTGCTGGCGGTGCCGAGTCGTTCGGTGCTCGGGAAGAAGCGGAAGCGGAAGCGAAATCGGACCAAGAAGCCCGCCGCGCCTGAGGTGACCGCAGAGGACACCGGGGACCAAGAGCTGGCGCCGCAGGTGCAAGTCGCGGAAGTCGCGGAAGTCGCTGAGCTTGAGTCCTCGACGCAGGATGAGGCCGGGGATGCCGCGCCACAGGCGTTGGCCGATGCTCCCAGCGCGCCGGTGGTCCTCGCGCCTGAACCCACGGCCCCCGCCGACCCCTCCGCGAGCGACGATCCGGCCGCTGACGAGGACGAACCTGCGTCCTCCCTTGAAGCCGAGCCGCGCCCGACCGAGGTCGAAATGTTCGACGGCGAGGCTCTGGCCGCGGCCGTGGGCCCCGAGAGCATCCCCTCCGACGAAGAGGCGATGTTGGGCGCGAGAGCGATCTGCGCAGACCTGATCGCTGAACATCCTGGGGTGCGGCGGCTGCTGCGGCGTCTGACGATGTCCCGCGGCAAGCTGACGACCGCGGTCGTCGAGGAACGCAAGGACCGCGCCGCGCGGTACAGCAAGTTCTTCGACCGCGCCGAGGGGTGCCGCTCCATGGCGCCGAACAACGTGCTCGCGGTGGCGCGGGCCGAGCGTGATGGCCTGCTGTCCGTGTCGGTCGAGGTCGATCCCGACATGATCTGCGACGAGGTCGCGACCTTGCTCAAGGTCGGCGAAACGGGCCCCGCCGCGGACTTCCTCCGGGCTTCGATCGTCGAGGCCTGGACCCATGGTGGTCTCAGCAAGGCGATCTCGGGCTGCGTGCGGCGGATGATGAAGGAGCGCGCGGACCGGGCGATCATCCCGAATCTGTGCGAGGCGCTGCGGCCACAGCTGCTCGCCCCGGCATTTGGGCACCGCCCGGTGCTGTGTATCGATCCGGGGACCCAACACGGCTGTCGCCTCGTCGTGCTGTCGGCGCAGGGGGCGGTCGTGGCCGAGGACACGGTCTTTCCGCTGCAACCCAAGCTCCAGGCGCCGCAGGCCAAGGCGCGGATCGCTGCGCTGTGTACCGAACACGCGGTCGAGCTCATCGTTGTGGTCGGCGGCAGCGGGGCTCGTGATGTGGAGAAGTTGGCCCGGGCCGCGCTCGCGGAGGCCGAGGGCGCGCGCGAGGTCCCGGTGCACACCGTGGACAGCGATGCCATCGGGAGCCTGGCGGGCAGCAAAACGTTCAAGGCCACGCTCCCCAAGGCCGATGCTTCCACCCGGCGGGCCGTGGTGGCCGGATGCCGCGTCCAAGACCCGCTCGCGACGCTCGGCAAAGCCGACCTGCGCAAGCTGTCGCTGGGCCAGCATCAGTTCGACGTGGATCCGGAGGCGCTGCGTCAGGCGCTTGAGCAGGTGGTGGGCACCTCCATCGCGAAGGTCTCGGTTGATCTCAACACCGTCGAGCTGGACACACTCGCGCGGGTCCCCGGCATGTCGCAGGCGCTGGCCAAGGCGGTGCTCGCCCACCGAGATGGAAAGGACGGCGGGTTTCGCAGCCGCAACGAGCTGCTGGAGGTTCCCGGGCTGGTCGGAAAGGCGTTCGAGCAATCGTCGGGCTTTTTGCGGGTGCTCGGCGGCGAGCAGCCGCTGGATGCCACTGCGATTCACCCCGAGCGTTACGCGCAGGTCGCCCTGATGGCGCGGTCTCTGGACACCACGGTGCCGGAGTTGCTCGGGGACGCGGCCAAAGTGGACACGCTCGACCCCGAGCCGTTCCTGGGGCAGCCGGGGGCGTCCGGGGAGCCGCTGGGCCCGCGCGGCCTCAGCCAGATTCAGGCCGCGCTTCGGCAGCCCTTCCGGGACCCTCGCCCTCGCTTCGAGGTGGCCGCCTTTCACCCCGATCTGGGCAGCTTCGAAGACCTCAAGGTCGACATGGTGCTCGAGGGCGTCGTGACGCACCTCGCGGGGTTTGGTGCGTTTGTCGATGTCGGCATCCCGCAAGAGGGGCTCATTCACCTCAGCGAGCTGAGCCACGAGTACGTTTCGGCAGCGGGCGACGCCGTACACGTCGGCCAGCGGGTCAAGGGCAAGGTCATCGAGATCACCGCGGAGAAGAAACGCTTTGCGCTCTCGCTCAAGGCGCTGGCCGCCGCGCCGGAGCGACCGGCCCGAGAGCGGAGCGACAAGCCCCGACGCGGCGGCGGCGATCGTCCTCGCGACGGCCGGCCCGCCAAAGGCGGCAAGGCGCATGGCGGGCGTCCCGACCACAATAAGGACGGCGCGCGCAAAGAGAAACGCGAAGACAAGGTCCTAGGATTCCGCATGGATCTCTCCGACCTCGCGTCCCGGCTCGGCAAGGGCTGAGCCCCACGTCGGAGGGGCCGACGGGGGACCGGCGGGCGGCTACGAGGGCTCAGCCGCGAGGACGCGCAGGGCGACGCGAGTCCCCGCGCCGTCCCAAAGCGTCGCCATCACCGAGAGCGGCTCGTTGATGGCGGCCAAGCGCAGCACGCTTGCTTTCGCGGGCGGCGCGTCGGTGAAGTTGAGCTCGCAGTGCTCGACCCGGCCGTCCTCGAGCAGCACGGCGGTGCCGTGCGACCGACAGATCAACGGCCGCTGCGCATAGACGGCACACAATCCGTCCAAGAGCATCGCGCAGTGCCGGGTCTGGTCGGCTTGAGCACGCACGCGTGCGCGGGTCGTGGCAGGCAGGGCGGCCAGGGCGTCGCGTACGAGCGCGGCCTCGACCTCGAACACGCTCAGGTCCACATGGCAGCACTGCGCGCACCCTCGGGCGCAGCGCATCTGCTCCCCGGCTTCGTGGGCCGCCGCCTCGAAGTGGGCATCCACGCGGCTGCGCAGCGTGACCAAGGCACCGCGGGCCGTGTGTTGGCCACTCTCGCTCATCCGCCCTGCCGCAGGAGGTTGGCGGTCGCGGCCATCGCGGCCAGGGCGGCATCGGCGGCATCCGGATCGAAGCTGGCTCCACCCACATAGGGATGGCCGCCACCGCCGAGTCGCTCGCACAACATCGCGATGTCGTGGCGCCGGTCTTCGGGGGGCAGCCAGGGGTTGTAGCCGACCGAGAGTTTGTGACTGCCGTCGGGACCCCGGCTGACCCCGACCAGGTAGCGGATCTGGGGGTGCAGGGAGTAAGCGATGAACTTGTTGTAGGCGCGTGGGGGCTGGTCGCTGAGGTCGTAGGTGGCCACGTCCCCCTTGACCTCAACGCGTTGGCGCATCAGCTCGATGTCCCGTCGATGGACCTCGAGCGCCGGGTCGACGACGGCCCGCACGTACTTCGTCTGGGCAAGCGTCTCGAACGGGGTGTCGAGCAGGTCTGTGATGAACCGGCTCACCAGGCGCGGGTCGCGGTTTTGCTCGACGAAGGTCATGAGCTGAAGCGCGGGCTCGTCGAGCTCGACCGGCATCGTGGGGTTGGGAAAGGACGCGGTGTCGATCAGCTCAGCCCAGCGCAGCAGCTCGGCGTGCTCGACCGGGTTCCAGCCGAACTGGCGTGAGCCGACCTCGGCGATGTAGTTGGTGCAGCTGGGCGCCACGGGGTCGTGGAAGCGACGCCCGGTCTGGTTCGCGTCGAAATGCTCGCGCTGGCCCGCGAGCTGAAACGCCGACACGTGGTGGTCGAAGAACCAGCCCAGCTTGTCGTTCATGCTGTACCGGAAGTCGACGATCGCCGAGTCGTCGGCGTCGAAGTCGGCGTCGGTGAACGGATCACCTTGTTGATGCGCCTTGGCGATGTAGACGAACTCCGCGTCGGCGCGCACGCACGCTCGGTAGAACGCGGTGAAGACAGCAGCGCTGGCGGCTCCGTCGAAGCACGCAGCGTGATGGAGTACGTGGACCCGCATCGTGGAGCGCGGAAGGTACCAGAAGGTTCCCGGAGGTGGGATGCACGCGGTCGATCGTTAGCGGCGCGAGACGACCCCGGGTTCGGCCGCGTGAATCGTGAAGATCCCCTCCGCGACGCGCTCCGCATCGCGAGGTGGCTGATCGGGGGGGTCGGGGTTCCAGATCCACAGCGACGCAGGGAGGTGGCCGGGACTCGAGGCAACGAGGCCGCCGGCGGGTCGGACCGCGGCCGGGGGATGCGAGGAGAGCAGGCAGCCCTGGTTGAGCAAGACGGCCAACGTGCGACCATCGCTGACGAACAAAGCATGCGGGGCCTCATCGCCGCGCGAGTCTGCGTAGCTCGCGAGCGCGTCGGCGAGGGCGCGAGGCTCGGCAAAGGCATGCTGAAACCCGGTCGCGGTGTAGAGCTGATCGAGCAGGGCCAAGAGTTGGATCTGAGCGTCGGACTCGCGTGCCGCGTCGCGGGATAGAAAGGCGGGCAGCTCGCGCAGGATGTCTGCACGAGATCGCTCGCGCAGACGCGGGCCCGCGAGGACCGCCATCCATCGCTGGAACCGTGCGATCTGAGGGGACTGGTTCGCCAGCTCCGTGCGCCAGGTGGGGTGGTAGATGCCCAGCGAGCATCGCGCCTTGGCGCGGAGCAGATCGCCCACCGGGTCGTCGGTCGCGCGAGCCACCGGCCTGGACTGCACGAGCGTCTCCGCCCCCATGCATCCGCCCACGCTCCACCCTGCGAGATTGTGCGCCGTTGCGGCGGTCGGCTCGGGGAAGAACGCTGGCCCCAGACCCCCTTCGAGGTCCGGGTCCGCCGGTTTCCGAAGATGGGCGCTGAACGCCGATTCCACCCAGGTGCGACCCCAAAATGGTCGATCGGGGCGCGCCTCAAGCATCGCCACGAGAGTCGGTGAAGTCACATCATGATCATAACAGCGCTGCGGGGCCGGGCCACTGCTGTCGCGGGACACGTGCCTCAACCGGCCGCGCCGCGATCTGCCCTCCTGGGCGCCATGACTGCGGGTCTCGCGGCCCGGTTTTCGTGGATTTCTCGCGAGGGAGATCGGGGATCGTTAGGGTCCGCCCATGGTGTTCTCGCGTGGAGTGTCTCGGGTCCGAAGCCTCGCTCGCCTCGCAGTGGTGACGGCGGTGGCGGTGGTGGCGACCGCGTGCGCGAGCCGCCCGGAGAGCAAAGGGCGAGGCAAGTCGAGCGTCGAGAAGACGGGGCGGGCGGACAAACACTATGACGTCGCGGTCGGGTCCTTTCACAACGGGATGTTTGAGGACGCGAAGATGCAGCTCAGTATGGCGCTGCGCGAGGATCCCGAGCACGCCGACTCGCACTACCTCCAAGGCGTGTTGCTCCTCAACGAGGGCAAGTCGATCGTCGACGCGCTGGAGATCCAGCAGTGCCTTCAGGATGACGCATCCACGCAACAGCGCGAGCGGGCGGAGTCGCTGCACCGGGACGCGGGGGCTGCGTTTGAACGGGCCGCAGAAGCCTATCCCGAAGGTGCGTCGGGTCGGGGCAGGGCCCTGAACTCGATGTCGGTCGTCTCGCTCTACTTCCACGACACCGCCGACGCCACGAGCTCGGCTCAGTCGGCGCTCGCAGAGCAGTTCTATACAGCGCGGTACTCCGCGCTCTCGAACCTCGGATGGGCGCAGTACCTCGCCGGCGACACGGTCAGTGCCACCGCCTCGCTTCGCCAGGCGGTGCTGATCAACCCCGAGTTCTGCGTGGGCCACTACAGGCTGTCGCAGATCTATCTCGACTCCGGACTCGACGAGCACGCGTACGAACACGCCAAGCTGGTCACACAGAACGCGCAGTGCCCCATTCAGGACGCGTGGCGGATCGCCGGGGTCGCGCAAATGCGGCTCGGCCTCGGGCCCGGGGCCGCGGAGGCGTTTCAGACGTGTGTAGATCTCGCTCCGAGGAGCTGCCAGGCGGAGGATTGTCGCCATCTTCTGGGGCCCGCCGATACAGGGGAATCAGAGATGGCATTGCAAAACGCGCATTGACCGGGAAACGCGCCGCGTTCTTTCACGCCCCTGCGGCTTGCGGGGTGGGCGTTGTGCGGGCAACACTTCGCCGCGATGCAGCACGCAGAAACGAGCCGGTTGCGCGTGGTCGCCGCGGCAGCGACGGACGCCCGTCGCGACGAGGGGGCCGAAGAGTTGCCGAGCTCCGCGGGAGTGGACGGCGTTCCGTCTCCGGGAGGCTACATCAAGGAGCAGCGGAAACGGCAGGGGATGAGCATCGATCAGCTCGCCGCTGCCACCAAGATTCCACGCTCCAGTCTTGAGCTGCTCGAGTCGGACCGCCATGAGTCGCTGCCGGGCCCGGTGTTCGTCAAAGGCTTCCTTCGGTGCTGCTCCCGAGCGCTCGGGCTTGAGGCGGAGGTCGTGATGGAGTTGGTCTACGAGCGCGAGCGTGAGCTGCTCGTGGCGGCGCGTCGTCGGGAACGGCCCGTGCCGCAACCCACCAACGCAAGCGCTGGGCCCGGACGGGCCGAGCCCCTTGAGCGGGACGGGCTCGAGCATCGGAGCGCAGCCTCGCCCTCCAAGGCCGGACCCCACGCACAGGGCATGAACGTCTTCGGTGGCCTGGGCCGTGTCTTCGGTCGCGGTGGCGTTTCCATGATGCTCTGGGTCGCCGTCGCCCTGTTCGTCGGGATGGTGATGATGGCCGCGTTCAACATGCTTGGCGTCAGCTCCATCGGTCCGACCTGATGCCCTGATGTCGACCGAGTCGGCTAGGCTGCCGGCGGCGGGACGGATATCATCCGCCCGGCCGGCATGGTGACCACGCGCAACCGTAAGAACCGGGTCCTGTACACGCTCCTGCGTGCGGGGGACAAGCGCGGGCTCCGGCGGGCCGTGCAGCGGCTCGACGACGTTGAGATCGCCGGGCAGCTCGACAACCTGGAGACGGAGGACCAACTCGCCGCGCTGCGCTTGGTCCCCGCGCCTCGTCGCGCCGAGGTCATCGCCGCGATGCGCTACGAGAGCGCGGCGGGCCTGGTCGCCGCGCTCGCTCCCGAGGAGGCCGCGAGCGTCCTGGATGCTCTGGATGCGGACGATGTTGTCGACATCCTCGGCTACCTTCCGGAGGGGGCGCTGGCTGCCATCCTCAAGCGTCTCGATCGCGAGGCTGCCGACGAGATCGAAGACCTCCTGGCGTACGACGAGGAGACCGCCGGCGGGCTCATGTCGCCGCTGTTTTTTACGTGCTCGCCCGAGTCCTCCGTCGCCGACGCGCTCGCGATCATTCAGGCCTCCGCCCAACTCCCGGAGAACGCGTTCTACGTCTACGTGTGCGATGACGACGAACGCCTCTTGGGCGTCTGTTCGCTGCGGATGCTCGTCATCTCCCGGCCCGAGCAGCCCCTGCGCGACATCATGCTGACCGAAGTCACGGCGGTCGAGGTCGGCACCGACCAAGAGGACGTGGCTGAGATGGTGACCCGGTACGACCTCGTCGCCGTCCCGGTCGTCGATGACCAGCGGCGACTGATCGGGGTCATCGACGTCGACGATGTGCTCGACGTCATCCGGGAGGAAGCCACCGAAGACATCCTCAAGATGGCAGGCGCGGGCGAGGACCTGGCCGATGCGCGCTCGTTCATGGGCGCGCTGCGGGTGCGTTGGCGCTGGCTGATGGCGGCCGCTGTCGGCGGGACGCTGGCTGCGCTGAGCATCAGTGGCTTCGACGGCATCCTCGTCCACGCGCCGGAGCTCGCGTTCTTCATGCCCGTCGTGGCCGCGATGGGCGGCAACATCGGCATCCAAAGCTCGACCATTGTGGTCCGAGGGCTGGCGGTCGGATACATCGAGGCGGACCGGGTGCGGCGGCTGGTCGTGCGCGAGGTGAGCCTCGGCGTCGTGATGGGCCTGTTGTTTGGCATCTTGATCGGCGCGGTGTCGATGGGCGTGGCCGCGTCCCCGACCGATCCGTTGCGGCTGGGCATCGTGGTCGCGCTGGGCACGGCGGGCTCGATGACCATCGCGGCTGCGGTGGGCACGAGCACGCCGCTGCTCCTGGATCGGCTCGACATCGATCCCGCCGTGGCGACCGGTCCGTTCGTGACCACCTCGGTCGATATCGCCGGGCTGATGTTCTACTTTTGGCTCGCATCCCGCCTGCTGGGGCTGGGATGAGCCAGGTCCAAACGCCGGCCGTGGTCCTTGGCACGTCCGCGCTGGGGGAGGCGGACCTGATGGTGGTGTTGTTTACCGCCGAGCTGGGCAAAGTGCGAACCGCAGCCAAGAACGCCCGCAGCTCCAAGCGGCGCTTCGCCGGCGGTCTGCCTGCGGGCGCGCTCGGCCAGGCGACGATCTCGCGTCGCCGAGACGGTGCGATGTGGCGGCTCGACGGTTTTCGGTCGATCGCTGAGGTCAGCGGCCTGGGCCGGGATCTCACCCGTTTCGCCTACGTCAGCTACCTGTGCGAACTCACCGACGTGCTCGTCCTGGAACCCGAGCCCGATCCTCGGAGCTTTGCGGCGCTGGCAGAGGCGGTCGGCGAGACGCTGCGCAACGCCCCACGTCCCTCCGTGATGCGCCGCTACGAACTCCGGCTGCTGGACGGTCTGGGCCTCTTGCCCACGCTCGATGTCTGCTGCGTTTGCGGCGCAGCGCATGGCATCGGCCCCGAGCTCGCGTTCGCCGCGGGGCGGGGTGGAGCCCTGTGCGTCGTGCACGGTTTGGGCGCTCCGCGGGTTCCCGCCGAGACCTTGGCGTTGGCGAAGGCGCTTCACCGCGACGCGGATCCGGAGGCAGCGTGGGCGGCCGCGATGGATGCCGCGCCAGAGGTCCGCCGGGCGCTGCGCGACCTGGTGCAGTCGGTGGTCCGTCCGCACCTGCGTCGCCCCCTGCGCTCGCTCGAGTTTTTGGCGGCGGTCGGCACCGCGAGCCCGGTCGACAGCGCGGCGGACGACGCCCCGTGATCGGCGTCGCCATGGGGTTGCAAAGGGTCCCAAACCCAGCTTTGCGGGTCGGGACGTTGTGGTAGGTTGCCCGGCCGTGTCGCACCGCAACACCTCTGGGCGCAGCCGCCCGCTGCCCCGTTTCCTCGCGGCATCTCTGCTCGCGGGCACGCTGTTTGGGTGCACCGACCGGAACACCGGGATCGACGCGCCGGTGGGCAACCTGTTCTTTCCCGAGGGCCTCGCCCTCGACCCGCGCACGCCCGAGGGCGAGGCCTCGCGCTACCTCTTCATCTCCAACGGCAACAACGACCTGAACTTCAACGGAGGGTCGGTCAGCGTCATCGATCTCGAAGCCTTCTTCGAGGCGTGGTCGGATGTGGGCTCGGATGCGCAAGGCAACGCCGCGCTTTCCTACACCCCCTATCCGTACTGCGAAGGGCCAGGCGAGCGTTGCGTGCTCGACATCGGCGCATCCACGAGCGACGACTTCCCGTGTCGACGGTTGGGCCTGTTGCCGCAGGTCGTCGAGTGTGACGAGGGGCCGTTCGTCGTGGACGGCGTCCGTCTGGGCGATTTTTCGACCCACATCGCCAGCTCCATGGAGCCCTCGGGGACGCCGCGGCTGTGGGTGCCGGTCCGGGGCGATCCAAGCATCACGTACATCGACGTCGAGCGCTCCTGGCCCGACGCGCCCGACCTCAGCTGCGGCCAGGCGCGCGTCGATGGTGAGGCCCTGGACGAAGCCCGGTGCGCGAGGGACTTTCGCCTGGAGCACCTGCGCAACGACACAAGCCTCGATGAGCTCCCGCGCGAGCCCTTCAACGTCCACGTCAGCGAGACGCAGGACTACCGCTACGCGTTCGTCGCCCACAGCGGGGGGACCTCGGTCACGGTCATCGACCTCGATGGCCTCCGGGGCGGTGATGGACGCCCCGCGATCGTCGACATCAGCACCGTGTACAACCCCACGGTCGGCAGCGTGTTCAGCGGGGGCTTTGGGCTCGCGACGCGGCCCTGCGGTGCCTGCGGCGACCCGGACGACGACACCTTAGGGTTCAACACGCCCGCCGTCACCCAGGGCTGCACACGGCCGCTCATCTACAGCTCCCTGCGCTATCAGCTGCTCGCGACGAGCTTCACGGCTTCAGGGATCGAAGAGGACGACCTGCCCGCAGGCGCGACCGAGCGCGAGGGCTGCGAAGACGACCAAGGCAACTACCTCGGTCCGTACTGCGCCGGCCCCGACGAGGTTGGAAACGAGTGCGCGCTCGTCTGCGAGCCCCAGGTTCGCAACATCGTCCGCTTCCCGGTGGGTGGCATCGACCCGCTCGCCTCGGGCACGGCCGAAGCCCTCGGCGACGTTCAGTTTGGCGACGCATGCGGCGACGAGCTGTTCGTCTTGCAGACCAACCCCGGGGCCCTGCTGCGGATCGACACCTCGATCGAGAACGGCGAACCCCTCGACATCCCCGCCGGTCGGCCCATCGAGATCTGCGACCAACCCTCAAGGTTTCAGGTCTGGGAGGAGCAGGGGCTCGCGTTCGTGGCGTGTTTCCAGTCCGCCTACGTCTACGTCGTCGATCTTCGCGCCGAGCAGGTGGTCGACACCATCATCACGGGCACCGGTCCGCACGACGTGGTCTTGGATGAGGTCCGCGGGATGCTCTACGTCGCGAACCTGCTCGAAGGCTCGGTCAGCGTGATCGACGTCGGGCTCAGCCGCCCGTCGCGGTTCAAAGAAGTCGCCCGCATTGGCCTCCAGGAGCCGTTCAGCCGATGAACCCCCTTCGCACACCTGCCGTCGTCTCGTCCTCTTCGGGTCTTTGTCTGCGAGGCGGTGCCCGCTGGGCTGGGCTGGCAGCCGTGAGCGTGCTGGTCTTTGCGCCGCTGCTCGCCCTGGGCGGCTGCCAGCAGCAGACCCGCGTGCAGGTGCCCAACCGGGTCCTGGATCGCCCGCTGGACGTCACGCTCACGTGCGTGCGTCTGGAAGAAGACGACACCCTCTCGCCCCTGGGCGTGGGCGACTGTGCCCAGGATACGCTGGTTGGCTGCACCACGCAGGGCCCGCAGCTCATCGGCTATGTGGCCAACAGCGACCGAAACGAGGTCGCCGTGTTCCGACGCTGCGACGCGACCGCGGCCGTCGTCGACCTGGACGAAGACGCGCCGGGGTACCAGCTCATCCCGGTGGGGCAGCTGCCCTCGGAGATCGAGTCCACCACGCTGGGCTGCCGGGTGGTCACGGCCAACGCCGGAAGCTGCGACCTGACGCTGCTCGACGGGCTCGGCATCGCCGCGATCGCGCTCGAGGCCGAGAGCCCCGATCAGGTCGCCCCCAGCTCCCTGGTCTCCAAGCTGATCCCGCTGCGCTCCGACGGCCTGCCGCTGGGCTCCCGCCCCGGCGCGCTGGTGAGCGTCCCGCGCGACCTGAGCACCGCAATCTCCAGCGCGCCCGACCCGGTGGGCGGCGTCGATGGGTTTGAGGCCGACCAGTGTCAGGACGACGCCCAAGGCAGCGCCTGGGTCACGTTTCCGACCTGCCAGCTCCTGGCCGAGCTGGACCTCAGCACCGGCCGGCTGCTGCAGAGCCGCCAGTTCGTCGCCCAGGCGGACGGCTCGGTGCAGGTGGTGGATTCCGGGACGACGCCCGAGTGTCCGGTCGACTGCCCGATCCAGTTCCCCGACGGCGCGCCGCAAACCTGCACGGGCTCCGACGAGGACCCCGCCGACTGCCGTCCCGCGTCGGGATTGGACGGGTTCTTCCCCAACGCGGTCGAGCTGGTCCGGCCCGAGCTGTACGACCCCGAAACCGATCTGGGCGCGGACGCGAACCTCGACTACGCGTCCTTGTTCGTGGGGGGCTCGGGCAGCAACATGCTCGTGGAGATTCCCTTCTCCGCCTCGAACGGCGTCGAAGACGGCACGTGGTCGGAGCAGGCGCTGATGCTGCCGCTTGAGGACCCCCAAGGAATCGTCAAGGTCCGCGCCGCGCCGCCGGCCCCGATGGCCGATGGTGACCACCAGTTTCTGTACGTCATCGGTGGCGACGGCGCGACCCATGTGGTCGACCGGGACTTCGACGAGGATGCCCTGGGCGTCGAGTGCGACACCCAAGTCGATCCGACCACAACCACGCCGCCCTTTCCCTCGTGCAATCCGATCTCGCCGACGGCGGGCGGGCAGGGGCTCGCCCCGGACCGTCGTCCGTTCGCAGCAGGGCCCGGCATTCGGGTCAGCGGCGGTGCCGGCTTCACCGACTGGGCGTTCTTCCGGGTTGCGGAAGGCACCGGCGGCCAGGGCGACCCGTTCGCGACTCCGGGCATCGTGGGCGTCGGCACGACCAGCTTCGGTCGCATCGTCATGTCGGTGTTCAACCAGCTGCAGGACCCGATCGACAACACCGACATCAACACCAGGGTCATGGATCTCTCGATTCCGCCGCACAGCCTGTGGCCATCCGAGGACCCCACGACGATTGCCGTCGACAGCACCACGCTGCCCGCGGTCGAGGACGAGGAGCCCGAACGGGCCCTGGTCGGTGACATCAACTCCACGCAGGCCTTGAGCCCAACGCTGCGGCGCATCGACTTGGCCTACACGCTGCCCCCCGGGGACGGTGCGGTCTCCGAAGAGCGCATCGCGCTGTCCGCGAGCCTGGGCAACCCCAGCAACGCCGACGGGCTGGGCTTGTTTGAGGGCGACGCGGTCTATACCAAAGAGGTCGTCCGGGCGGTCGTGCGCGACTACCAGCAGTGGGCACCGGTGCGCTGGAACCTGAGCTGGGAAGGCACGATCCCAGGCACGCGCAGCGCGACCGGACGATTCGAGTGCGACACGCCCGGCTGGGAGAACGGCACGTGCATCCTGGCCGACGGGAGCATGACGCAGGGCTCGCGGCTCGTCGACGAGTCCGCATCGTTCTGCGACAACGGGGTGCTGGCTGGCGACAAGCTGGTCATCTTGGGCTGCGGCACGGACGACGACTGTGGCCTGGGCCAGCGCTGCCTCCGCGAGCCCACCGCGCCCAACAGCGCGTCGGGGATCTGCGTCTCGGCGCAGGCGTACGACGAGGAATTCGAGGTCCTCCGGCAGGTCTGCGCGCCGTTCATCAACGACGCCTGCGGGGCGCCTCGCCGGGAGTATCTGGTGACACGGGCCTTCCAGGACGAGCTCCACCTCCAGGCGCTCGACCGTCCGCTCGAGTCTCACCTGCGCGCCGTCGACCCGGAAACCGGCGAGGCCCCGGCGCAGGGCGTGGACCTGGAGGTGGTCGGGTTGCAGGAGGTCGTGGACCGCTACACCTGCGAGCTTCCCAACACCGGGGTCAACCAGCCGGCCGGCGGCCTCGGGTGCAGCAACGATGCGCAGTGCACCATGCTCAACGGTGGGGAGGACGCGGACGACTTCGTCTGCGCCGCGGACGGCTTCTGTCGTGGCCCCTGTCCGCTGGGCGATCCCGAGTGTTACGAATGCGAAGTCGACAACGACTGCGGGCACTACGGCGAGGGTGCGTTGTGCGTCGATCAGCAGTGCCAACGGCCATGCGAGCCCGGGCAGCGTGACTGCGTCCAGGCGCTGCTGCCCGGGCCCCGGTGCTTCGCCGAGTTGGTCGACTACGTCGTCCGCACCCGCGACAGCTTCACGGTCATCGGTGATCCGGCGCCGGGCTTCATCAGCACCCGCGTCGTCATCGATCCCAGCACGGGGGAATGTCGGGAGAATGAGGCGGCGAGCGCGTTGCTCACCTCTCGACTCCGGCTGGGTTCTGATCAGGCCTCGGTCTTCAATGACCCGCTGTTCGGCATCCCGGACTGCCCCAACCCAGACGAAGCCGGCCCGCAAGATCCAAACCCATGCCGCATCGTGTCCCGGCGCAGCGAAGGGGAGGGGACCTTGTTCCACCAGATGGAGTACGAGGGAGAGCCGGTCTCGGCGGTCCGCTTCTCCACGCCCAGCATCAGCTTGGTCCTGGACCTGGTCGATCTGTTGGCGCTCTCGTCCAACGTGGAGGTCATCGACGCGAACGGAGAGCTGTACGACACCCGGTACCCGACCGAGTTCCGGCAGTTCAACCGCGCCAGGATCCCGCGCAACTACGCGATGACGTTCGCCGCGACCGCCGGCTACATCCCGATCTCCGAGCCGGCGATTGTGGGCAACACGGTCATGGTCTACCCGGTCCGCATCATCCGCGGTCCCGAGGCTGCGACCGCGTATGTCGTGGATGCGGGGGGACGAGGCGGCCCGGCTGGGGTCCGTGGACAGGTCATCCGACTGATCCCACCGCAGATTCAGGACGGCACCTTCGTCGATACCCAGTTCCTCGTCCGCTGAGCCGCGCGCAGGGACTTGGCTGGGCCGCGATTCAGGCGGCGCGGTTTTGCTGTAGACTCATCCCCGGACGCTCGTGCCGCACTTCAAGGTCAGGATCGGCAACCGCACGCTGTCGCTGCCCGACGGCGAGCACGACGTCGGGCGTTTGCCGGACTGTTGGCTGACCATTGACGACGACCTTGCCTCGCGTCAGCACGCGCGATTCCACGTCGCGGGGCCGACCGCGGTCCTGGTGGATCTGGGCAGCCGCAACGGCACCTTCATCAACGGCGAGCGCATCGTGGGACGCCGCTCGGTCCGCGATGGCGACAAGGTGCGGATCGGTCGAGAGATCATGGTCGTGGTGCGCTCGGACTCCTCGGTAGATGACGACGAGGATGAGGGGAGCCTGCGACGGACGCTGGCTCCGGGCGAGGACACTCGTTTCCCCTCGCTGATCGGACAGCTGGTCGAGAAGAGTCTGCGGGTGGGGAAGGTCAAGGAGGCGGAGCGTTACGCGAGCGCCCTGAGCAACCAGCTGAGCGCCGGCTCCGTCGATGTCGAGCACCCGGCCGCCAAAGCGTGCATGAGCTGCATGCTGGGGCTCGCCGAACACACCGCCTCGGGGGTCTGGCTGGACCGGCTGTTCCAGCTGCACGTGAAGCAGAACTGGCTGATGCAGAGCGAGGTCGTCGATAGGGTCCGCGGTGCGCTCGACCGCATCCCTCGGGTCCCGGGCCACGCGCTCGCGGAGTACGAGCAGCTGCTGCGTCGGTTGCAGCGCTCCGGGCAGGAGGCCGCGGGTGAGGTCCTTGCGATGGTCGCCGAACTCGTGGATGCGGCAGGCCAGCGCTGAGCTGAGCCCCGGCTCGGCTGCCGCTGCCGCTGGCGCCCGTTCGCCGCGCGCGTGACCGGGGGCGGCGAGCCACCCCCGGATTTGTTTCGAGGGCCCGCATCGCGGGGGCCCTGCGCTGGGTGTCACTCCGCGAGTTCAACCACGCGGAACGTCGTGCGGTTGTTCTTCGAGCGGCCAGCGCTGGTCATGTTGACCGCCACCGGTTTGGACGCGCCATAGCTGTGCGTCTTGACCCGAGAGCCGGCGACGCCTTTGCCCTCGAGGTAGGTCTTGATCGATGCCGACCGGGTGTCGGTTCGAGACTTTGCCGCCCCTTTGTCGTCGGTGTGGGTCCCGACTTCGATGACCTTCACCTCAGGGTGGTACTGGAGGAAGGTGGCGAGCTGGTCGAGCGCATCGTAGCTGCTGGATGCGACCTGTTCCTTGCCGTCGTAGGCGATCCGCTCCTTGACCCGCAACGACTTGCCGTTGAGCGAGATGAGCGGGGTCTCTGGGGGTGCATCCAACTCGAGCACCTGCGTGAAGCTGGTGTCACCGTTGGGTTCGACCGTGAAGCTGAACGACTTGCTCTTGTAGCCCTGCGCGGTGGCCGTGGCCTTGTAGGTGCCCTCGTTGAGTTCCAGGGCGATCTGCCCATCCGGCATCGAGTTGAACGGCTCGTCGACGCCCTGTCCCGTGACCTGCATGGTTGCCGCGACCGCCTTGCCGGTGCTGTCGGTGAACGTCCCGCGAATGACGCCCGTGAGCGCCGCGGGTCCCGACTCCAGCTGAATCTGAACCTGGGTGTCCTCCCCGGCGACGACGTCCGCCGAGCCCTCGTGCACGATCTGATCCTGCATCGAGACGGTGAAGGCGATGGTGCCTTCGGGGAACCGGTAGCTCGTAAAGTTGCCGGAGGAATCGGTGACGATCCCGTTGGACACCAGGCCGGGGAAGTTGACGATCGCGCCGGAGACTGGGGCTCCGGCCATGTCAACGACTGCGCCCAGGATGCGCCCCTCAAGGATCGGATCTGGCGCAGGCGGCGGGGGAGCGTCGCTGGGCACTTCGACCTCTCGCACGACCGGGGTGGGGTCGAACGACCAGCCCAGGCCGAGGATGATCTGCCACGGCGCTTGGCGAGGCCCGAACTCGAAGTTCGGAGACACGAGGCCCACGTCGGCGGCCGCGTCCACGTGCAGCCCGGAGATGACGTTGGCGCGCAGGCCGACCGTGAGCCACTGCGAGGAGCGAGCCAGGGGAGAGGGCGCTGACTGGGGGCGGGCGAACGCCAGCTCTTCGGTCGTGGTCACGTCCCAAGCCCACTCGAGGATGGGGTCCAGGCCGAACTTCTTCTCCTTGCCCAGCCGGAACGGGAAGTCCACCGCATACCGCATGCGAACGCGGCTCTGGTTGGCGCCGAGGGAGAACCGGGTGACCTCGCGGCTGGCCGGGTCGTCGATCGCGGCGTAGTTCCCGATCTTCAGCGAGTTGTCGAGCATCCACCCGATGTTCGTCGAGAAGCGGGCCGGAAACTCGCTCTTGGTCAGGTAGCGCAGGTCGAGGGCGAACATGCCGTCGACGAAGAAGTTCACGTTGGAGGTCAGGAGGCGATCGCTGCCCGAGAGCAGGCCCAATCCTGCCTGGCCACCCACGCCGACGCCGTTCTTGAAGCGCCACGCGCCCTTGAAACCGAAGTCGATATCCCCGAGGGCGAAGATCGCCTCGGCGTCCTGGCGGTCGGCCTGGGCCCGGCTGTTGCGGTTGGCGGCCGAGTTGATGCTGAAGAAAAGCTCGCCCCACTTGGCCGGGGTGAAGCCCATCGTCACGCCGCCCTGAACCCGAGAGTGTTGGTCGGTGACGCCGCCCACGTCGTACATGAACGTGTCCTTGCGGAAGAAGTTCGTGTGCAGCCGGAAGCGAAACGTGTACTTGCCGCCCACGTCGGGAAGCGAGGTGTGGAACAAGCCGATGCCCGCCCGGGTGGTGGGCATCATCGGCTCTCGCCGGCCTTGAACCATGCCGGGGCCGTCCTCGTCCCCACCAGCATCCTCGTCGTCGGGGAGCGCCGCGCCGCCGTCCGCGTCGAGATCTGCATCGAAATCGGGGTCGAAATCGGGGTCGCTGTCGAACTCGGTGCCGAAGCCGTCGTCGGACCCGCCGCCCAAGAGCGCGTCGGCGTCACCTTCGACATCCGGAGCCGATACGGACGCGTCGAAGGACGCTTCACCACCGACTTCGAAGCCCGCATCACCGCCGGCGCCCGCATCCACGCCTGGGTCGGGCGCAGGCGCATCCGTCGGGGCCGGATCGGCCGCCGGAGCGGGGTCGCCCTCGGGAAGAGGTGGAGGAGCCGCCCACGCAACTGCGGGGACGAACACCATCAAACCAGCCAGGGACAACGCGGAAACGCCTCGCGGCATGGACGGAGAGTCCCGTGTGAGAGGGGGGCTGTCAAACCTAACGTGCTCATAAAAACGCCCAGATCCTGCGGATCCACATCCGGCGCATTTTCTTCACGGATTCGTCTTCGGACCCGGACTCCTTTCTCGTCAGGTGTGCAGTGACCGTGCTTGCATCCTGATCGTCGAGGCTTCGTTGGTGCAAGATGGGGGGCCGCCCCTTGGGACGTTTGCACATGAGCCTGCCTTCTTCGCGCCACTTGTTGCGCGCACGGGCCGTCCTTTGGGCGCTCGTCGGTGTCCTCGTGCTGTGGAGCATGCCGGCGGTCGCGGGCCCACGGCCGGCGAGGGTCTCGTCGGTCGACGTGTCCCTGCAGATCTTCGAGGGCGGCGAGCGTCGTCCCGGGGGGGAGCGGGTCCCGCGAAAACAGGGGTTCGTTCGCGGCCGGGCGACGTACCACTTGGTGGCGCCCGCGGAACCCGGTCAGGAGCTGGTGCTGCTGGACTTTGCGGCGTTCCTCCGCGAGGACCCTGAGGAACTCGATGAAGCCGCGATCGCCGGGTACGTCAACGGCCCCTTCGACGCCGGCAAACTCGACGTGGTGGCGAGCGAGGGGGCCGCCTCGGTCCAGCGCCGGGGAGCGCGGCTCGATGTCGTGGTCTCGTTGGAAGCCGGTGTCCGCGAGGTCTCGCTGGAGTACGTGGTCACGGTGCCCTCGCGGCCGTGGCCCTTTGGGTGCGTCCGGCGGACCTGCAGCCTCAGCGGAGCGCTCGCGCCGTTGCCCTCGGTGCCCGCAAAAGGCGGGCGCTACCTTCCCAAGGACGGCCGCGTGATCGCCCCCGTGCGATGGAACGTCACGGACGTCCGGCTCGGCGCACGCCCTGCGGCGCCCTCGCTCAGCGTGGGCTCGGTCGGTGTCCCGCCTCCGGAACGCGTTGTGATCTCGGCCGGTCGCGGGGAGCCCATGGCCTATCCGTCCGTGTTTTGGGGTCCGTTGTGGCACCGCACCCGCGTCGTGCGAGATGGCGTTGAGATCGAGGTGTTCCACCAACGTCCGCGTCCCAGCGGCCGCACGCCAGCCGAGACGCGATTGCAGCTGTGGCGTGACCTTCCGGGACATGTCGCGGCGTCCGCCGAAGAAATGGTCGCGCTGCTGACCGCGGCGCGCCCCGTGCCGGCCGGCGAGCGCGTCGTGGCGGTCATCGGGCCCCTGCGCTCCGAGGTCGCGCAGCCCCATCCTGCGACGCTGGTGGTCAGCGACCAGGCGTTGGAGCTGTTTCCTTCGGGCCGTTTCGAGAAGTTCCACATCGAGGCCTTGGCCCGGGGCTGGGCTGATGTGTTCGCCATGGGAATGTTCGTCGGGGAGCACGATGCATCGACCGACCTTTGGCTCAGCGGATCCGTCGCGCTTGCCTTGCTGGAGCAGTGGCGCGCCCGCAAAGAACAACCGGACGAGTTCGCCGCAGACATCCTGCGGAATCTGACCTTCGTCCCGGCGGTCGACCGCTTCCTGTACACCCAGCAGGCTTCGTTCTCGCAGACCTACTTCCGCGGCGTCGAGGACGACCCGCCGCTGCGAAACCACCCGCTGTGGTTCTCGCACGCCCTCCCCACCGGAAGACGGCTGCACGGCAAACTCACCGACACGCTGGGCTCACAGGGGCTGGGCACCTTCTACGACGCGCTGCTGCGCGACTTGTCCTCGGACCCGCAGACGCTGGCGGAAGGGGTCTACGGCTACAGGCTCGGTTGGTTCTTCGAGCAGTGGCTCGGCGAGTACCCCGAGGTCGACTACTGGGTCGGAGACGTCGACTCCGTGCGGGTGCAAGGCGGCTGGCGGCACACGATTACGATCCACAAACGATCCGTGCAGCCGCTGGTCGAACCGGTGCAGGTCCTGGTCACCGACAAAGACGGGGGCAGCGAATACCTGATCTGGAACGGTCAGGCGTCGCAGGCGAAGACGTTGGCCGAGGAACCCCTTGAGGGCAGCCACACCTTCGTCGTGCAAACCGCCGCCAAACTCGATGCGGTGCGCATCGATCCGCGCAAGCGGTTGGTGCAGACGCCGCTCTCGCCGAGCAATGTGGACCCGGTGTTCAACGACCGGAACACACCGCAGTTCCGTTTCCTTTATACGGGCGCGGGCTTCAGTGTGGCCGCCTCAGAGTTCGTCAACGCCAACACCCCTGCCGCCAGCTTCAACGCGATCTCAGGCTTCGCCGCGTTCGAGGCCAGCCTGCGCCGAGATCTGCGGAGGACCGGCCACTTCCTGCTGGCCCGGGACCGAGAGTCGATCATCGCGGCGGGCAGTGGGGTGAACTTGTGGTGGGGCAAGAAGGCCAACCCCCAGCGCCGAAGTGGCCGGGTCCGCCTGTTTGCGACCTCGGGATGGCTCTCCGATGGTTCGCTCGATCCCACCGGCGGGGTCAGGCTCACCGAGCGGGTGTCGGTCATTCACGACACCCGGCGCTTCGCCTGGTGGCCCGAGCGAGGACGCGCGCTGACCCTGGGCGTCATGGCACGGCACACGCTGCGCGAGACCGGTGGGGAGTCCGACCACCGTCACGATCTCGCGCTGGATGCGGGTTGGGTGCACCTGTGGCCGCTTGCCCACGACCATGTGTTGGCGACCTCGCTGCGTGGCGAGCTCATCGTCCCGCTCGTTGGAGAACTGGAGTTTCGCTCGCTGACTCGGGTGGGTGGGATCGGTGGACTCAGCGGATACGCGGCGGACGAGGCGTTTGGGTTGGGACAGGTTGCGGTGCAGGCCGAGTACCGCCACCAGTACCTTCGCAACATGCACAGCAACCTCGCCCACCTGCTGTATGGGCGAAGCCTCGGGGGCGTGGTGTTCGTGGGGGCGTCCACGATCAGCCGGTGTGACAGCTACGGCGGATGGTTCGGTGCCCAGAGCTGGTACGCGCAGGTCGGCTACGCAGTGACCGCGCAGCTCTCCGTCCTCGGAGTGACGCCGCAGCTGCTCAAGATCGAGGCGAGTGTCCCCTTGATCCGAAGGAATGGCATCCGGTGTCTGGATCGCGTCCTCCCCGACTTCCTCGCGGAGCGGCAGGGGCTGCAGAGCGCAGACGGCCTGCTACCGCCGTTTAATATCAACTTGCTGTTCAATCAGTCGTTCTGACATTCGTACGAAAACGCATCCAGGCCGATTTTTCTTGCAACCACGGGCTGAACAGCGAGTCTTGCGGTCATGTCACACAAAGTGTTCGCCGCCGGACTGCTGTTGAGCCTCCTCGTCGCAGCGCCGGCCTGCAAGAAGGACGACATGGTCAAGGAGACGACGAGCGAGATCGATTCCCTTGCCGGCGAGATGGTCAAGACGATCACCGAGGCCGACGACAAGAAGCAGGGGGTCGCGGACGCGCAGAAGTTGCTCGACGCCAAGAAGGCAGACCTCGGCGCCAAGATGACCGAGATGGGAGAGTTGCGCGGCTTCCAGGTCAGCGAAGAGGCGTCGGCCGAGATGACCAGCAGCCTGGCCTCGTCCATGATCGAGGTTCAGGGCCTGCAGATCACGCTGATGTCGGAGTCCATGAAGGACCCCGAGCTGAAGACCGCGGTCGAGAAGCTGACCAACGACTTCTCCTCGATGCTCACCCCGTAATCGGGGACTCCACGCCTGCTGCCTGAAGCAGCTCGCCGCGGCGAATGGCCGCCGCGAGCGCTTCGATATCGTCCGCGAGCACGCGGTCGCCCGTATGCGGCGGCACATGCTCGCGGATTTTTTTGTGCACCGCGCTGAGCCGGTCCGAGGTGCGCTGTGCTCGGAGGTCCAGCACCCGCGCTGCGGCCATCGCCTCGATCGCCAGCACCGCCGAGACGTTCTCGACCGCCTTGGCCAGCTTGCGCGCCGCGTTGGGGCCCATGCTGACGTGGTCTTCTTTGCCCGCGGAGGTCGGGATCGTGTCGACGCTGGCAGGAAAGCTCAGCGCCTTGCATTCACTCGCCAGCGCGGCCGCGGTGACGTGGGCCAGCATGAACCCACTCTCGACGCCCGGGTCGTCGGCGAGAAACGCTGGCACGCCCCGCGACGTGGCCGGGGACATGAACCGGTCGGTGCGGCGCTCGCTGATCGTCGCCAGCGTTGTGATCGCGGCCGTGAGGTGGTCGAGCGGGACCGCCACCGAGCCGGCGTGGAAGTTGCCGCCGCTGACGACGTCGTAACCGCCATCCTCGCGCCGCAGGAGCAGCGGGTTGTCGGTGAAGCTGTTGAGCTCGATCGAGAGCGCCTGGGCGACATAACGGACCGCCGAGCGCACCGCTCCGTGAACCTGCGGCATGCATCGGAAGCAGTACGCGTCCTGAACCTCCCCGCACTCGGAGTGAGAGCTTCGTAGCGCAGAGTCCCGCACGAGCTCGCGGACAATCGCAGCGGTCTCGATCTGCCCGGGGTGGGGCTTTCCTGCGTGGATGCGCGGGTCAAAGGCAGCATCCGTGTTGAGCCCGGCATCGAGGCTCAGCGCACCGATGACATCCGCGGTGGCGACCAAACACCCGGCGGTCCAGGTCGCGAGCGCTCCGATTGCGGTGGTGACTTGGGTGCCGTTGATCAGGCACAGCCCTTCCTTGGGTCCCAGCGAGACCGGCGAGAGGCTCGCGTCCTTCAAGGCTTCGGCGGCCGGTCGACGGGTGCCGTGCTTGGCGAGCACGTGGCCCTCGCCGATGAGCGGCAGCGCGAGGTGGGCGAGCGGCGCGAGATCACCGCTTGCCCCGACGCTGCCTTGCTCAGGGACGGCGGGGAGGATCTCGTTGGAGAGCAGGTTCAGGATGCCGTCCACCACCTCGGGGGACGCGCCCGAAGCTCCCAGGGCCAAGGTGTGGGCGCGAAGGGCGAGCAGCGTTCGGACCACGCCCGGCGACAGCAGCGGGCCAACCCCGCACGCGTGGCTGCGCAGGAGGTTGCGCTGGAGATCCTCGAGCTGATGCGAAGGGACGCTCTTGCCGCTGAGCGCTCCAAACCCGGTGTTGACGCCATAGATCGTCTGTCCGGACGCAACGTCCGCGAGCAGCTGGGCGCGTGAGGCCTGGAGTTGGGAGCGGATCTCGGGGTCGAGGGTCACCGCGGCCGTACCCGCCGCAACATCGTGCACGTCGCGGAGGGTGATCGTTCGGCCGAGGACGAGGGTGCGCGAGGGGCTCAAATGGTCTCGTTGCATGGTCGAACCGGGGGGACTGTACGACGGGCGAAGCGTCCGAGTCTGCCCACAAAGGACTACGCGAACTCTGCGCGCGCAGCGAATGTGCTGAAGGTGGGCGGGCAGGGGCGGCTCCTGCTACGCTGTCCGCTCGATGCTCACGTGCCGTGAATGCGGCAGGACCTACCCCGTTGCGGAGGGTTTCTGTCCCATGGACGGGACTCCGTTGGCTCCTGCGACCACTGCCGAGCCGGTCACGGACGGACGGTCCCGAATTGGGGATGTGCTCGACCGTCGCTATCGCATCGACGCGTTGATCGGCGAGGGCGGGATGGCCCACGTCTACAAGGTTACCCACACGATGATCGGGAAGTCGCTGGCGGCCAAGGTCGTTCGCCACGAGCTTCGCAACGACGACGAGGTCATCCGTCGGTTCCTCCGCGAGGCGCAGATCGTCTCCAGCATCAAGCACCCGAACGTGGTCGACATCAGCGACTACGGTGAGACGCCCGACGGTGGTGCGTTCTGCGTCATGGAGTTGCTGCGGGGGCAGACGCTGGCCACCGCCATCGACTCGACCGGGGCCTTCTCCCCCGAGGCCGCGCTCGGCATCGCCCTGCAGATCTGCCAGGGCCTGGACCACTCGCACGGCAGCGGGGTCGTGCACCGCGACCTCAAGCCGCAGAACATCTTCATCTGCGGCCCGAAGCACGGCAGAGAGCCGGTGGTGAAGCTGATCGACTTCGGCGTAGCCCGGGCGGGCGACCGGATCACGGTCGCGGGGGCGGTCCTCGGCACGCCGGAGTACATGTCACCGGAGCAGGTCCGCGGAGAGCCCGTGGACGCCGGCGCTGATCTGTACGCGCTGGGGATCATCTTGTTCGAGCTGCTCACCGCTGCCGTCCCATACCGTTCGGACGACGTCGCGATCACGATGCAGAGTCAGCTCTACGGGCGCACGCCGAAGATGACGCAGGTCAATCCGGGTCTGGACGGACTCGTGCAGACCCAGGCACTGATCGAGCGGCTCATGTCCAAGTCCCGGGCCGAGCGCCCGGGCAATGCTGCCGAGGTTGCGCTCCTGCTGGAGGAGGCGTTCGCCGCCGATCTCGGGCAAGAGACGGCCGAGCGCATCGTGAAGTCGACGCTCAGCTTGGGCTCCGGGGGGATCGTGCAGACCCCCTCGGTGCCGGCCCCGCCGGCCAAGCCGTGGTCCGACGGGAAGATGCCGTGGAACCCCGAGAGCCCGAGCTCGAGCCAAGCTGCCGAGGTTAATGAGGCTCCTGCGCCCTCGCTCGACACGACGGACCTGGATGGGCCTGCGCGCTTGCCCACGCGGGGTCGCTCGGTTCCGTGGCTGGTCGCCGCGACGGCGGTTCTGGTCTCCGGCGCGACCATCGGGGCCTACTCGGCCGCCGGTGGCTTTCATCCGCAGGAAGTCGAGCCGTCTTCGGCCGCGACCGAGGCGCCCGTGATCGAGATCGGGGCCGCGCCCGTCCCCCCCGACCCGGAGCTCTCGCCGACTCCGGCGGGAGAAACTGGAGGCAAATCGGGCCCGGATGAACAGACCCCCCCCTCCGGGGCGTCCGTTCCTACCCAAGCAACGCCCGGGGCTTCGCGCACCCCCTCGGCGGCCGAGATCTCCGAGCCCTCGGTGCCCACGGCGGGCACCCCCACGGGCAGCCCGCCTCGTACGGCCACGCGCCCGACCCCGCGGCATCCGTCGCCCGAGTCGCGCAAGGCAACAAGACCGCGCGAGAAGAAGCCTCCCACAGCCCCTAAGAACCCCACGCCGACACCTGCGTCCCCGCCTGCGGAGCCTGCGAGCCCAGCTGCAGAGCCTCCCAAGCCGACGCACGACGGCGACCTACGAAACCCCTTCGGGTAAAAAGTAGGCTACGATTGGAAACCGACGCAACCAGTGTCTAACGCACCGAAAAAGCCCTCTGGCGGCTCCCCGACCGGGGGCGCCACGATGATTGCCGGTCACAGCCCGTCTGCGCCTCTCGCTGTTCCGGCCACCGGGGCTCCGGTGGAGATCCTCGCTGCGCCCTCAGGCGGCGTGCACCTGGACCTGATCGACACGGTGTTGGCCGACCGCTACCGCGTCGTCAAGAAGCTGGGCGAGGGCGGGATGGGCAGCGTCTACCTCGCCGAGCACACGACGATCAACAAGCGGCTCGCGATCAAGGTCCTCAGCCCCGAGTTCTCCCACAAGCAGGACCTGGTCGATCGATTCCTTCAAGAGGCCCGCGCGGCCTCGATGATCGACCAAGAGAACGTCGTCGAGATCACCGACTTCGGTTCCACGCCCGGCGGCTCGGTCTTCTTCGTGATGGAGTACCTCAACGGTGAGGACCTCTCCGACACGATCAAGACGACCGGTCCGCTGCCGTGGTCCCGGGTCAAGTCGATCATGCTGCAGATCGTGGAGGCGCTCAAGTGCGCCCACGCTGCGGGCATTGTCCACCGGGACATGAAGCCGGAGAACTGCTTTCGCATCAAGCGAGGCAGCAACGCGGACTTCATCAAGGTTCTGGACTTCGGCATCGCCAAAGTCACCAGCGAGGAAGGCGACGGCGGCGGCAAGAACCTCACCCGCACGGGCATGATCTTCGGGACGCCGGAGTACATGTCGCCCGAGCAGGCCAAGGGCGAGAAGGTCGACCACAGGGTCGACGTGTACGCGCTGGGCATCATTTTGTACGAGCTGCTCACGGGCAGGGTGCCGTTCACCGCGGACACCTTCATGGGCATCTTGACCAAGCACATGTTCGAGCCGCCTGCGGCGCCGAGCACGGTCGTGCCCTCGATCGACGTCCCGCCCGATGTGGAGGCGATCATCCTCAAGGCCCTGCAGAAGGACCGTGAGTACCGCTTCCAATCCATGGAGGAGATGGGCGCGGCGATCGAGAAGGTCGGCAGCGGGTCGGCAGCGGTCAGTGTGGTCAACGAGAGGATGGTCTTGCCCGCGGGCGGGGAGACCTCGTTCAAGAGCCGCGCGGCGGCGGACGCCTGCGACGACGACCCGGCATCGTACCAGGCCGGCAACGCGGGCAAGACTGGCATGTACATCGGGATCGGAGTGGTCGTTGCGGCACTCTTGGGTGGGCTCGGCTTTGCTGCCACGAAGATGGGCGGCGACGACGTCCCCGAAGCCAACGCGCTCGTGGCGTCCGGCGGCAACGGCGATGCAAACTCGGGCGCAGCGCCCGTGCAAGACCCCACGCTGGCCGAAGCCAACGAGACCGCGACACCCGTGGACGCGACCGCAGCCGACACTGCCGACACCGCCGACACTGCCGACGGCGACGCGGACACCAGCGCGCTACCGGTCGGGGCCACGGTCGTGAGCATCACGGTGAGCACCCCGGGCGTCGAGGGGACGGTCTACGACAACCGTGACGACAGCACGTTGGGGAAGACCAACGCGCCCATCTCGATGCCGTTGTCGGCAGAGTCGTTCGACGTCTACGTGCGGGCCCAAGGGTACGAGGACTTCTTGACCGACGTCGTCCCCGACAAGGACAAGAAGGTTGAGGTCACGCTCTCCAAGTCCAGCACCGCAGAGCCCGCGACCGCTTCCAGCAAGCGTCGCAAGAAGGGGCGGCCCACGCCCAACGGGGCGGCGAAGAAGAAGGGGGGCTCGACGGCGCAGACGCCAGACAAGCCGGACACCACCGCGACGCCGCCCGAAAAGCCGCCCGCGCCCAGCAAGAAGAAAAAAGGCGACAGCGACATCTCCAGCGACCTGAAGAACCCGTTCGGCAACTAGTGAGCTGAGTCCGTAGCTCCGCGTAGGGCGTGGCCCAGCGGAGGAGAGTTGGGGCGTTCCAGCTCGAGCGCTGCGTCGAAGTAGGCCTGGAGCGCTGGAACATCATTTTCGATCCAGCGGCCGGGGTTGCGCGGGTTGAAGCGCCAGAACGTGTTGGGCGCTCGCAGGTGCTGCCGCAGGCTCGCGAGCCAGGGGAAGTTCTCCACGCAGACCGCCCAGCAGCGGTGCACATGGTGTTGGTGGTCCTCCTGCTCGCCCGTAAAGACATCCAGTCTCCGCGAGGAGAGCCGGCGATACCGCGTATGACGCTGCGCTGCGGCGAAGCTCGACGCGAGCGCTTTGTAGGTCCGGAACGCGTCCGCGTCCCGAACGCTTGCCGGGATGACGGTTCCCATGAACGAGTGAAGGTTCGCGCTGGCGTGAAACGACTGCTCGCGAAACAGCGCGTCGAGCTGCGCCGTCTCTGGCTCGCTGAGCGGCGCACGCCCCCGATACGTCGCGTCCCCCGGGCGCTCGGACCCCGCACCTGGGAGCCAGGAGGCGCAGGGAGTCGGCCGCGGAAAATTGCGGTTGAGATCCACGCCATGGGCGTTGGTTCGCAGGAGGGCGAGCGCGCCTTCTCCTCCGGCGGCCCACGAGCGGGCATAGCCGTCGGGGTTGAGACAGGGGATCACCCAGAGTTCAGCGCGTTGGCGAATCGCCCAAGACTCGTTGGCGGCGGACTCCAACAATGCGAGCGCGGTCATCGCTCCGATGAACTCCGGGCCGTGAATGTTGGCCGAGCAAAGCACCCGGGGCAGCCCCTGCGTGTGCCCGGGGACCCGGACCGCACGCAACGGCCGCCCCTGGACGGAGCGGCCATACGTTTGAACCTCAGCCCCAAGCGCAGCGGCCAGCGCCTCGACGCGCCCGGACAGGACCTCGGGGGACAAGTACGGCGCGAGCGTGTCCTCCCGAGGCATGGCCTCCCCTAAACCTCCGTTTGCACGGGTTCGGTCGGTGGCTCAGGGGTGTTGGCGAGGACGGCGGCCTCCGGGACCTGGGCCTGGTCGTTGCTCGCTTCTGCGGCCCCGTCCGGTGCTGCATCGGCGGCGGGCGCATGGGGGGCGGCCGAGTCAAGCTCCGGGACCACGGCCGGCGTCTGCGACTCCGCAGCTTCCACGACCGTGAGTTCCAACTCAATGTCGTCGAACACGTAGCCGAGCACCGCCGCCGTGAGGCTTTCAAACGCGGCCGTCGACACGCGGAACTCCGTCAACGTCTCTTTGACCGTCAGGTTGCGGACCGAACGTCCCTCAAGGCCAAAGTCCGAGGCGAGCAGCTCGCGAATGTGCGCGGACTTTTTGCCGTGCGCCCGGCCGACGTTGAGCGCGACGGTGACCATCGGGCCGTCCTCGGCCACGACCCGGACAGGGGTTGCCGTGCTCGCGTTGGAGACCGGCCGCGGGGTGCGTTCGCCACTGCGTTGCTCGCCTCCGCTGCGCTCGCTCGGCCCTCGCTCTGCACGACCACGGTCACTGCTGCCACGCCGGGATCGACGTTTTCGCTTGGGCTCGCCGGCCTCGGCAGCGGCGACTTCGGGCTCATCTTCGACTTCGGGCTCATCCTCGATGGCTTCCGTGCCACCGCGGAACTGGTCGTCCTCAAACTCTTGGAACGTGAACTTCGCGGACCAGACCTCCCAGAAGTCCTTGTGAGGCGGAGCTGTGAGCTCGGGAACCACCTGCTCCTCCACCGCTTTCTTCTTTCGACGGCGACGGCGACGCTTGCGCTTCTTCGCTTCCTTCTCGTCCGCGTCGTCGTCCGCGTCGTCGTCGGACGACTCTCCGTCCGCCGCGAGGTCGCCGTCGCCGTCCTCGTCCTCGTCACTCCCATCGCCGTCTTCGGTCGCAGGCGTGTCCTCGTCGGACATGTCCTCAAGTTCGACCTCCTCTTGCAGGGCATCCATCACCCCACGACGGCGCCCCTTGAGCGTGAGCGCGTCGAGCTCGTCGATCTCTCCGAACTCATCACGGACGACCTCAAGCTCGCTCTCGTCGATGTCGATGATGATCTGATCCTGTGAGACGTGCGGTTCGGCGGACGACTCGATGGGCTCGGATCCGGATCCGGATCCGGACTCGGGCCTCTTGCCCCGGCCGCCCCGTCGCCGTCGCCGTCGCCGCTTGCCGTTGGCGTCCTCATCCTCCGAGCCCTCCGCATCGGCTGAGACGCGCCGGGGCGCGCTGGCCTCCGCACGCTGAGCTTCGCCCGTCTGCTCACCGGTCTCCTCGTCGCCCGGGCGACGGCGACGGCGACGGCGACGGCGACGACGACCACGCGCGCTGACGCCTTCGTCCGTTTCGTGAAGGCCCTCGGTCGCATCGTTTGGCGCCGCGGTGAGCTCCGCGTTGCCAGCTTCGCCAGCCTCGCCGGGTGCAGCGTCAGCGTCCCCCTGCGCGTTGGGTCCGGTTGCGAGCTCGGTATCGCCTTCGGGGTCGTTGCCGGACGCCGCGAGTTCGGGGACCGGGGCCGGCTCGGTGGGGCCGCTGTCCTGCTCGGAAGCGTCCTCCTCGTCCTCGCGCGCGCCATCGGCAGGTTCACGCCCATCGGCTTCCTGCGGGTCCCCTTCGGGACCACCACGGCCGCGACCACGCCGGCGACCGCGTCGGCGACGTCGCCCCTCGGTCTGCGAGGAAGGGTCGTCCTCGACCTTGGACTGGACTGCGCCATCGGCTGCGACGCGATCGGTTTGTGCGGTGGCTTCGGTCTCGGTCTCGGTCTTCTGGTCGGCTTCGGCGTCACGGGCGTGCGCTGCAGCGCCGCGGACCCCAGCTGTGGCCTCCGCGGCGTCCTCAGCCCCGCTCGCCGACGCATCACGCTCGAGCCGGGGCGTTCGCCGGCGCCGCTGTGCATCCTCCTCGCCCGCGGCGGGGCGGGCAGCGGCCATCGGGACCTCATCTCGGCGAGGGCGGGGCCCACGGTCGCGGCCGCGGCCTGCATCGCGGGAGCGCTCGCCATCGCGGGAGCGCTCGCCATCGCGGGAGCGCTCGCCATCGCGGGAGCGAGACCCGGCGGAGCGGTCACCGTCACGATCCCGGGAGCGTGCTCGGTCGCTGTCACGACCGCTGTTGCGGTGCCCCCGTCCTCCCGCAAACTCCTCGTCCTCCACGGGGAGGTCCCGCGCAACCTGGGTCGCAGGGTCGGGGCTGCTCATGGCCTCGCTGAGCAGGAACGCCATGACCTGCTCGCCACGAGGGTCGGCGGAGAGCGTGCGCACCAGCAGTCGCCAGTCGGGGGAGACCAGCTCCGGAAAGCGCTTGCTGATCTGGTCGAGCTTGTTCTCGTTGCGAACCGCGTCCAGTTCCTCGCCGGAGGGGAGCGTGGACTCGGTGAACTCGATCGAGGGGTAGGCCAACTTCAGATGGTAGAAGTTGCCCATGTCGTGCGGGCCGATGAGGCTGACAGCCTTGCCGGCCCGTCCAGCCCGCCCGGTTCGACCGGTTCGGTGCACGTAGCTCTCGGCGTTTTGGGGGAACGAGTAGTTCACCACGTGGCTGATGTGGGTGATGTCGATGCCGCGACTGGCGACGTCGGTGGCCACAAGGAAACGCAGTCGGCCCTTGCGCATCGCACCGAGCACGTGCTCCCGAGCCGCTTGGGAGAGGTCGGAGCTGATGGCCTCCGCGCTGAACCCTTCCTTGCGCAGGACGTTGGCGACCAGGTTGGTCTCCTCGCGCGTGTTGCAGAAGATGAGGGTGGAGCCGGGCTCCTCTTGCGCGATGAAGTTCATCAGGTCGCGCGTGCGCATGCTGCCAGGCACCGAGTAGTAGGTGTGGTCGATCAGCGATGCGGCGATGTCGTCCCCGGAGAGCTTGAGCGACTCCGGGTTCTTCATATAGCGCCGAGCGATGCGCTCGATATCCGAGGGGACCGTCGCCGAGAACAGCATCGTCTGCCGGTCCTTTTGACAGGCATCCAGGATCGCGTGGATGTCCTCGAGGAAGCCCATCGAGAGCATCTCGTCGGCCTCGTCCAGGATCGCGGTCTGGACCTTGGAAAGATCCAGGGTGCGACGACGGATGTGGTCGAGGATCCGGCCCGGGGTGCCTACGACCGCGTGGACGCCTTTCTTGAGGGCGTCGAACTGGGGCCCGATCGGGGTCCCGCCGTACACGGGCAGGGGTGTGAGCGGGGTGTCTCCGGCGAGGCCGACCAGCTGGTCGCAGACCTGCTTGGCCAGCTCCCGGGTCGGGGTCATCACCAAGAGCTGGACGCCGGTGTCCTTGGCGTCCTCGTTCTGGAAGCGACCGGCAAGCCACGGGATGCAGAACGCCCCGGTTTTCCCGGATCCGGTCTGCGACTGGACGAGCACGTCCCGGCCCGCCGACGCGGGACCAAACGCAGCCGCCTGAACCTTGGTGGGGGCGCCCCAGCCGAGCTTCTCCAGGGCCGCGAGCATCGGCGCGGGCAGCCCCATCTCCACGAAGGAGCTGGGAAGGGTCGAGGCATCCGGCGCATCGGGGTGGACCGCATCCTCGATCGGAGCCGGCCGCGACGCAGCGCGACGCTTCGCGACCGGAGTCACCGAAGGCTCGGAGACATCGCTTGGCTCTGCCGCGGCGTCGTTGGACGTCGCGGCAGCTTCGGGCGCATGTTCGGCCGTTTCGAGGGCCGCAGCGGGGCTAGCAGGGGTAGGGGAGGATTCGTTGATCTCTGCCGAGGATGTGTCCTCGGACTTCGGCGGTTGAGCCATGGGTGGAATTCCTAAAGCGCGAGCAGTTCATGGCGGGCCTTTGCATCCTCGGCACGGTTGCGTTGGTACGCGCCGAGCCTCTCTGAGATGCGCTCCAGCTTGTGCTGGGCATCGGGTTCGGGGCAGGCCGCCTGGGTCTCGCGGATGAGCGTGGAAACGACATCGTCTTGGGGGTCGCGGAGGCTCTGATGCGGTAAACGCTGGGTCAGGGCTACGACCCGGTCTCGGATGAGACGCACCCGGTATGGGCAATCGATTTCTATGGCGGAGAGGCCTGTGCGTTGTTGAACAACGCCTTGATACGCGCCGAGGACCCCATAGCCGATGATGGCGATGAGACCGATGAGACGCACCCAAAAGAGGGACCGAGTGAGGGTCCGGCTCCGTTGCGGTTGGGAACCCTGCTTCGCCAGGAGCGCAGTGTCGCGCGGGTCGGCGCGGGTGGTCAAGGCTCCGGGAACGTTGAACGTCTTTCCCGGTGACCCAGAAGTAATTCAACGAAATCAACACTTCAAACAGAAAAGCGCAACTTGCGCTACTCCGAGCAATCGGCTTCCGCGTTGCTATCCAGATCCCGTGCGGTGAATCGCACCTGTCCGATCTGCGAGGGGGGAAGCGAGGATCCCCCCACCAAGCGCCGAATGCGGCAGCCCACCGTGGGCCCGTCGCTCGAGAGGCACTCTCCGGCCGCGCCGAGATCCAGCGGCGTGCCTCGGTCCGGATCGCGCAGGTCTTCGTAGCTGCCGATGTCCAGTGGGATGACCTGAGCGCGGCGGTCGAAGCTGCTCACATCGAGGGTGACCAAGATGCCGGGCTCGAGGAAAAGGTCGCGCTCGAACTCGGGCTCGGCGCTCCGCAGATCGAGCACCGCGATCGGGGCGGGCCCGCCGGAGGTGCCGCTGTCGGGCAAGGCCGTGATGAGCCAGACGCCGGGATCCAGCGGCAACCGATACGCCCCCGCGCGCGAGCCGGCGCTTTGGGTGGGATCGAAGAATGTGGGCACCTCGTGAAAATACGGGCCGGGGGTGTTGGCCTCGGATTCGCCGTCCATGCGCAGGCGCTCGGCGAGGATCTTCGCCCCGGGACTCCCGCAGTCGCCGTCCGTCTCGTCGAGCCCGACGCAGTCTTCGACGATCACCCGGCCGAAAACCATGACCCGGTTGGGGAGATCGATGGGGTGAAGCGTGATGCCCGTGGCGGGGTCGACTTTGAGCGTGGTGTCCAGGGAGCCCGAGACAGAGCCGGTGGGGGTCTCGATGCGTAGGGCGTAGTCGCGCGGCGCGGCGCCCGGGTTGGATGGAAGGCTGAGTTCACACTGCGGGGTGGTGGTGCCGGTGTCGTCGATCGTTCCGCACGCACCCGAGCGCCGCAGGACTCCGACCGTGCCGTCCGCCGCGGCCTGGACCCCAACACAGGGGGAGTCCTCCGCGTTCCAAGCCTCCAGTAGCTCGGGTGGGAGCACAACCGGAGACTCCACGCGAAACGAGGCGGTCGCACCGGATCCGCCTCCGGCGCACTGGGTCCGCGGTTCGGGGAGCACGCTCGCGTCGGCCTCGGTGCGGGGCAAGCAGTCGATGTCGCAGCAGGTGTAGCCCGTGAGCAGGGTCCGCGGCTCGCCGGACAAGGCGAGCGTAACGGGCTGCGTTGGGCCGGGCGTTGGCACGCACAGGTTCCCTCCAAACGACGCGGTCGGTTTCTGACCGCCGGCCTGCAGCGGGGCGAAGTCCACATTGGCCCGAAAGGTGATCGAGGGCATTCCCGGCTGCTCTGGGGTCGTGAGCGGCGTGATCGTGACGTCGAAACTGCGCTGGAGCGGCTCCCCGGTGGGCAGGCCCTCGCAATACGTATAGACCCGGGCGTCGAACTGCCCTTCGAGGCCCGGCGCTGATTCGAGAGGCACCGTTCCGGTCCACGCTGCAAGCCCCGCCAAGGGGTACTCGCATTGCTTGGACTGCGTGTTGCAAACCAGCCCATCCGCACACGCTGTGCTCGGGCCGCACTCGGCGTCGCGCATGTCGACCGGGAGGACATCGAGGCGGGGCAGGCCCAGCGGCGCGACTCCCTCAGGGTCGGCGTGGCGCATCGCGACACTGGTCCCCGGGAGCGGGGTGAAGCTCGTGAGTTGCTCGTCGACGCTGAAGACTTGGCCTCGCAGCGGGCGGTCGCAGGCGTCGGCGTAGAAGTACGTGTACTGGACGGCGTCGTTGAAGGGAGGGCGGCATGCCCCAAGCGAGGTGACGCACGCGTTGCGGACCTCGTCTGGCTCGCAGCCCTCTGCTTCGAGACAGCAGTCCAGGTCGCTCACGCACTCGCGGGCGTCCTCGCCGGTCGTGGACACCGGGAGCGCGAGATGCTGGTAGCGCAGCGCCCGAGGCGTAGCATCATCGATGGACTGCGGCTGGGTCTGCCACAGCAGATAACCTCCGACTTCCAGAAAATCAGGAAGCACGTTGTCGACCAGGTACCGCGGCCATGCGACCGAGACGACGCCGGCCTCGAGGTCTTCGGGCGACGTGAACGCGATCTGGCGCCGGTTGGGATCTCGGGCAAAGCGCGAGCCCTGGGTGAGCGTGAAGCTAGAGGGCAGGGGCGTGTCGTCGGGGCTCAGGACCACGCCCAACTCGAGGCGACGGGCGAGTTCCCGCCGGGGAAGGGTGAGCACCCGAATCGCGGTGCCTTCGCTGAGGACCTCGCGATCGCAGCCGGCGATCTCACCGCGAAACTGCACTTGGGCGCCAGCGACTTCCTGAAGGTCGAAGCCGATGATGGCGTAGGGCGGTTTGTCTCCACCATCGCGGCAGACCCCAAGCTCGCAGACGAACCCCGCGACCTCGTCGCAGTCCTCGTTGGCGATGCACTCGACCTCCGGGGGTTTGGGGGCCAGGGTGCTGCACGCGGCCACGACGCTCAGGCACGCCAACATGCGCAGGGCTCGTTTCATGCTTCGTCCTCGCACTCGCAGTCATCCGCGTTGTCCTCGAGCGCGGCATCGAGACACTCGAAGACGTAGTTGGTGACGGCATAGGTCGCGCCCGCGGCGACGTCCGGGACCCCGCACTGCAGCCGCTCGAGGTCCGAGTCTTCGCGGGCTGCCCGAAAAAACGGCCGATCGGTGACCAGGAACTGCAGGTTGTGCAGGCCCGGCTCAAGCGCGATGCCGTTGTTGTCGTTGCACAGATCGATGCGTTCGCTGAACGCATCGTCGACCTCAAACGCCCACTGCGGCGCGGTGTTGCGGGCGATCGAGGGCACGACGCGATCGACGAAGTAGCCGTCGTCCTCGTCCGGCGCGGGGAGCGTCATAAACCCCACGTCCTCAGGCTGGCCCGGGGCGCACGGTTCGAGGTAGTTCTCGAACGCGACGGCCGCGGTGGGTTCCTCGGACGCCGGATCGGGATCGAGCCGGAGAACACCGTAGAGCGTGTCGGCACCCGCGTCGCCGTCGAGGTCCGGGTCTTCGGCGTAGATGGTCCAGCGCGCAAGGGCCCTCGCGTCCCGCTGCCCCTCGGGGCAGATACAAAACGGGCCCCCCTCCACCGCGCCGCCGGATCGAGTCGCTCGGACGCTGGGACAGAAGGCGGCCGTTCCACCCTCGACGTTGTCGTTGATGTCGCGGTTCGTACACCACTCGGTCCACAGCGCGGGGACCGGCGTCGCCTCAAGGATTCGGACGGCGCCCGGGTTGGAGGGACCGCCCTCGAACGTAATTCCGCGGTCGGGGATGATGCACGCGCAGCCGAACAACGCGGCGCCGCTGACCCATCGACGAATCATCCTTCCACTTCCTCGCAGTTGCAGACGTTGATCCCCTCATCGGAGCTCTCTTCGACGCAGCGGAACACGAAATCCACGACGTCGTAGCTGGCGCCGCCAGGGGTGTCGGGCACCCCGACGATGGCATCCTGGGTGGCATCGCGTTCGAAGCCGTCCCCTGCGCGTTGGGGTGCTCCGTTGCTGTCCACCACGACCGGGAACGGCCACGGTCGATCGGTTACGAGCACGCGAAGGTTGTGCAGGCCGGGCGCGAGCGGGGTGCCGTTGTTGTCGTTGCAGAGGTCGACGGTCGTATCCAGACCCAGCGTCCACTCCCGCAGGTTGGACGGCGGCCGCTCGATCGGCTCGTAGGTGCCTGGCGGGCTGCGCTGGGCCGGACGGTTGGTCGGAAAGTAGTTCGTGTACGCCACGAACGGGGTCAGCGAGTCCGCGTCGGGGTCGACGTCGAGCAGGAACGCGCCGATCAACGCGTCGCGAGGCGCACCATCTTCGTCGACGTCGGGGTCTTCCACGAAGATTCGAAAGCCCCCGATCGCGTTGCCGTCCCGGCCGCCCTCACAAGCGCAGAACGCCTGGTTCTCGATCTCGATAAGCCCCGGAACGACGGTCTCGGGAAGCACCGGACAGACCTCGAATCCAGGCTCGTCGGCGCACGCGGCGTTCGCCTGAGCGGAGAACGCGACCGCCTGCACGATTCGGACGGTGCCGGGGTTGGTCCGAATCGGCTGCACGTCGATGTTGGTGTCGGGGATGATGCACCCACACCCGAGGACGGCGAGCAGCCCGGCGCGTGCCCGAGTCATCCCGGTCGCTTCTCCGACTTCTCAAGGTGCCGGAAGATCGTGCGGGGGTCGACGCCGAGGTCACGGGCCGTCTTGGTCCGGTTGCCGCCGTTGAGCGCCAAGACCCGGTTGATGTACTCGCGCTGCCAGTGCTCTCGCGCCTCGGCGAGCGGAAGGGTGACGTCCTCCTCGGTGCTGGAGCCCTCAAGCACGTCGAGGTCGAGGTCCTTGGCGGTGATCTGCGGGCCGTCGGCCAGGACCAGCGCCTTCTTGAGGTGGTTCTCAAGCTGGCGAATGTTGCCGGGCCAGGAGAAGTTCATCATGGAGCGGATGGCCGAGGGCGAGAAGGCGGAGTTCGGGTCGACCGCCTTGCCGTACTGCGTGCCGTAGCGCCCCAACAGATAGCGGGCGATGAGCAGCACGTCGTCGCCGCGATCGCGCAGCGGGGGCAAGTCGACGCCGATGACGTTGAGACGGAAGAACAGATCCTCGCGAAACCGACCTCCTTTAACCTCTTCGGTGAGATCGCGGTTGGTGGCCGCGACCACCCGAACATCGACTGGGGTCGTCTTGGCCTCGCCCACGCGCTGGACCTGCCGCTCCTGAAGCACCCGCAGAAGCTTGACCTGGAGCTGCAGCGGCAGCTCGCCGATCTCGTCGAGAAAAATGGTGCCGCCGGCCGCGGACAGAAACTTGCCCGCCTGGTTCGCGATGGCACCCGTGAACGCGCCTTTGATGTGTCCGAACAGCTCGGACTCGATCAGGTTCTCGGGGATGGCTCCGCAGTTGACGGTGATGAACGGCTGGTCCGCCCGAGGAGAACGATTGTGAATCTCCTTGGCGATCAGCTCCTTGCCGGTGCCGGTCTCGCCGCTGATCAGCACGGTGATGTCGGTGGAGGCGACCTTTTCGACCCGGTTGTAGACCTCGATCATCTGCGGGCACCCACCGATGATCTGGCCAAACTTCACATCCTCAAGCTTCTGCGCCAGCTGCTCGCTCTCTTGGCGGAGCTCGCCGAGCACCTGCGCGTTCTTGAGGATGAGCGCGGCCTGAGACGCGAAGATCTTGAGGGTCTCCAGCTGGTCGGGCCGGAACAGGTTTCGGATGGAGTCGTTGCCGACGTAGATGAGACCCAGCAGCTCGCCGCGGACCATCAGCGGCACGCACATGACCGAGCTGAGCTTGAGGTTGATGACCGAGAGGCTGTTTTGGTAGCGCTCGTCGACGAAGGCGTCGGAGATGATCTGCGCCTCGTTGGTGGTGATCACCTCGCGGATGATGTTGTCCGAGAGCAGCTCGCTGGGAGAGTCGACGGGTTGACGCTCAAGGTTGCGTGCGACGCGGACCTCGTAGTTGTCCTCCCCTGCGGTGGCCAGGACCAAGAACCCCTTGTTGGCCCGCGTCATCGCGACGACGGAGTCGATGAGCTCGGAGAGGATGGCGTCCAGCGAGTTTTCGGGTTTGAGCAGCAGCTCGGAGAACTGCAGCAGCTGCCCCATCGCTTCGCGCTCCAGCTCAACGCCGCGTTGGTCATTGGGGGTCTCGCGGGTGGGCTCGGGGCCGGCATCCACGGCGGAGAAGACCAGCTCCATGGTGCCCACGGCGATGGTGTCGCCGTGTTTGACGTCGTGCGCCCGCATCTTCTTGCCACGCACATAAAACGGCGTGCTGCGCTGGGTGCTCTCAAGTCGGTAGCGCCCCGGCTCGTGGATCAGCGTGCAGTGCGAAGCGGCGACCTCAGCGTTGCCCAGGCGCAGATCAGACTCCGGCGCGGAGCCTATCGTCGTCAGGTTTCGGACGATGGCGTAGCGTTGGACTTGTCCGTCGAGGGAGTACTGGAAGTACGGCATGGGTGCGAAGGCGGCGTCGCAGCGTAGCAATAAGAATCAAGCTCGAAACGGGCTAAAAATCGACGCGGAGTCCCATCGACGCCCCTTTGAGGGATGCTCCCGTCGTCGGCCTGACCGTAGCACGGCGTTTTTCGCCGCGCCGACGCCTGCGTTTCTCGTAGTTCTTCAGCTCGGAGCGCGGGACCCGGTCGGTGAACTCAAACTCCTTGAATCGCAGCTGCGCGATCAAGACATCGAGCACGACCGCGCCGACAAAGAGCCAAGCCATGGCTTCTTCGGCTTGGCGCCGGTTCACCACGTCGGCTTCGGTGGTCTTCCCGCGCGGGTTGCAGACCAGCGAGCCGGACTGAAACGCCCGGGTCCGGCGGCAGCCGTGCACCGTGGCGCGGACGGCGAGCAGCGACAGCCCTGCGATGCCAAAGCCCGCTTCAGCGGCCAGAAACGTCGCGCCAATAGCGCGGTCGCCGTTGAAGAAGTGACTGATCCCAAACGGAATCAGCGCGAGCGCTCGCGAGCGTTTCTCGCCAATCTCCACCTCTTGGGCGTCGTACTGCTTCTGCAGCTCGCGCAGCGCTCGCTCGGTGTCGTCGAGATCGGCCCCCACGGCGGAGGCGTCGGCTTCGCACGCGAGCTTGTCCGCTTCGCACTGCGAACCTGCGTCGGCAAGGCGCTGCTCTCGGACGTCGAGGTAGAGGTCGTACAGCTCCGGGGAGTACACCTTGCGCGGCAGTCGCCACCCGCTGTTGGTGTCCATCAGGCGGGAGAGGTGTCCGGTGACCCGAACCTGGCGTTCATCGCCGGGCAGCGTCGAGTCCGAGAGGGTGGCGTCGGCGAGCAGCACCAGCACCTTCTCTCGCTCGACCCGATCGACGAGCGGATCCTGGTCGGCGATGGGCTCAAGGATGCCGCGGACCTCGAGAAAGTCGCCGCGGTTCCAGGCTTCCTCAGCGGCGGCGATCGAGGACTCGCGGTTGGGCGCAGGGGATGCCTCGGGCGCGTCTACCGGGGAAGCGTCCGCCGCGTCGACGGGGGTCCCGGACGCTGCCTTCGCGTCGGGATCCGCCGGAGCGACCGTCAACGACGCGGCCACCGTCATGGCAGCCAGAGTCTGAACCCACGCCAGCATTCCCGAATCTGCGCGGAGCGTATCCCACCCACGCCGCCGCTGGCGAGCGCCTACTTTCGGGGCTCAAGCTTGACCGCGAACGACTGCGGTCCCGGGTGAACCGTCCACTCCACCCGCCTGGACTGGTGTCCCTCGGCCTGGAGGACGAAGACGACCCGCTGGGATCCGCTCCTGCCGACCGGGATCGGATGCAGTTCGGCGTCGGCGGCCTGGTTGTCGTTGATGTCTTTAGCTGCGCATCCCTTCAGGCATCGGACAACGGTCTTCGGGGGCACACCGGTGATCCGCACGTCCGCGGGGCGAGGCGTGGCGTCGAGTTTGACCGGACCGGTCGCGCAGCTCTCGGCGGTCAGAAGGGCCGTGCCGCGCCAGGTGCCTCCGGTGAGGCTGACCGTGGTGCGCCGATCGAGTTCGAGCGCCATCGTGGTGGCATCGATGGCGAGGGTCTCCTTGCCTCCGACCTGCAGCTTGTGGTTTCGGGCGGTGTTGTACGGGATGTTGGTGATCTGCAGCTTGCACGCAAACGCGGCGAGGTCGCTCGGCGCGGGATTGGTTCGCTTGGGCCGGCGCTCGATGGGCGTACGCGTGCCCACGGGACGCACGTCGGCCGCCTCCGGTGTCGCGCTGTCCGTCTCGGAACCGTCCGGGGTCGCTTGGGTCGAACCTGCTGTCTCTGCGATCTCTGCCGGCTGGGGCCCCCCGGGCGGTTCGCGGGTCCGCGTTGGGGTCGTAGAGAGGATGGGGTCCGTCGGGTCCGCGGGCGTGGAGGACCGTGGGGACGTGCGGGGGTCCTTGCGCGCAGGAGACGAGTCGGAGGCCGCGGCCGCGATCTGACCGGCTCGGCGCCCTTCGGGGATGAGCATGACGCCCGCCCCGATCATCCCGCTGAGCGCGAGACCGCCGGCGCCAAGCAGGACGTGCCGGAGTCGACGTTCTCTTCGCCGGACCTTGTCCAACAGGGCCCGTGCGCCCGCGTGCGCGCTGTTGATCTCGAGCACCCGGCCCAGCAGGGCGACCGCGCGCGCGGTGTGCCCTTGTTCGGAGGCCACCGCGGCCCGCTCCATCAACGTGCAGGCGACGCGATCGTCGAGCTCGCGAACGTAGACCTCGGGCTCGGCAAAGTAAGACTTCAGTTCCTCTTGGGTCGGTGAAATGCCCGTCTCGCCGAGGTAGCGCTCGAGCTCCTTGGCGAAGCTCTGCGCGCTCTGGAAACGCTCGTCGGGGGAGGTCGCGAGGGCGACGGCGATGAGCGCTTCGAGGTCTCGGTCGACCAGCGGGCAGAGGGTCGAGGGCGGCGGATAGTCTCCGTCGGCGATGCGGTTGAGGACCTCGTGCGGGTTGCGACCGGAGAACGGCAGCCTCCCGGTGGCGAGCTGGTACAGCAGGATCCCCAGGGAGAACAGGTCGGTGCGCTGATCGAGCGGCCGGCCCGAGATGAGCTCGGGCGCCATGTATGCGGGCGAGCCGATGAGCTGCCCGGTGAGGGTGAGCTTCTCGTCGTCGAGGATCTGCGCGATGCCGAAGTCCATCAGCTTCAGCACCCCGTCGCCCTCCCGCACCATGACGTTCTCGGGCTTGATGTCGCGGTGCACGATGCCGACCCGGTGCGCCTCCTGCAGCGCCAGGCACAGCCGGTGCACGATCATGGCCGCGATGGAGGGACGGGGGTCGAGGTGGTCGTCGATCCACTCCCGCATCGTCGGGCCGTGAATGAACTCGGTGACGATGTAGCTCTCAGCCGCCGTGCCGCCGGAGTAGTCGAAGATTTCGAGGATGTTGTCGTGCCGAAGCTTTGCGACCGCCAGCGCCTCACGCTGCAGCCGGGCGCGGGATTCCTCGCGGTCCGCGAGGTGGGCGTGCAGCACCTTCACCGCGACCTCGCGCTCCAGGACCGTGTCGTGGCCGCGGTAGACCACCGCCATCCCACCATGACCGACCTCTTCGACGATCTCGTACTTGTCGATTTTGGTTCCGGCGAGGGACGGCACGGAGAGAAGCCTCCTGCGAGAAGGGGGAACAACCTCGCCCAGAAGTTGAGTGGGGGCGAGGTTCGCGTGGGAACGTCACGAGACCCCGACCGATCCAATCGAGGCGAAGCTGCACCGTGCGGTCCGCGTCCGCAGGCTCCGGCAGTGTACTCCCGACCCGCCCCGGCGTCGCCACCCCCGCGGCCCCCAGCAGCCGTGGTGCGCGCGCGAGGTTCGGCCGGCAGGCTGTGGTAAGAGCGAGGTCGCGGAGTTCGCCCTCCGCCCGCCTTGCATGAGCACCGCGTTCGAGCCGCGCCCCGCCGAGGGCCTCAACTATCCCAACCTCGTCGAGCTCTTCGCGGCCCGGGTGCGCCGCACTCCGCATGCGCCCGCGCTGCGCCACAAGCAGTCCTCGACCTGGCAAGCCCTCACGTGGACCCAGTGGTGGGACGCCGCCCGTGAGGTCGCCGCGGGCCTGGTCTCGAAATTCGGCCTGAAGGCCGGTGATACGGTCGCGATCTGTGCCCCAACCCGGGTCGAGTGGATCATCGCCGACCTTGCCATCGCGATGGCGGGGGCGGTGTCGGTGCCGATCTATCCCAGCCTCACCGAGGAGAACGTCCGCTACATCTTGGAAGACTCCAGCTGCACGGTCTTTCTGGGCGATGCGAGCCGCCGGGTACCCGCAGGCCTTGCGCTGGGCGTGGTCCTCTTCGATGGCGGCGAGGGAGGGACCTCCTGGCGCGCCCTTCGAGCCGCCGGGAAGGAGGCTTTGTCGCGGCCCGAGCTCGAGCGCGAGCTCACCGCCCGCGTCGAGGCCTTGGGACTCGAACACACGGCGACCCTGGTCTACACCTCGGGGACGACCGGCCTTCCCAAGGGCGTGGTCCTCACCCACCGCAACCTCGTGTACGAGGCGTGGGCCATCAAGAACGTGGTGCCGGTCGATGGCACCGATGAGCAACTTCTGGTCCTCCCGCTCGCGCACATCTTCGCGCGCCACCTCGTGTGGGGCGCGGTCGAGCAGGGCGCAATTACCGCTGTCGGGGAGGGCGAGGCTCAGATCGCGGCCAACCTGCTTGAGGTTGCCCCCACCTTTATGGGAGCGGTCCCGCGAATGTACGAAAAGGCGTACGCACGGGTGATGCGGGAGATCGTCGGTCGTTCCCTCGTCGTGCAGCGCGGCTTCGAGCTCAGCATGGAGGTTGGGCGGCGGGTCTCGGCCTACCGGCAGCGCGGCCAGGAGCCGCCCGCTTCCTTATTGTTGCGGGCCACGGTCGCCGACAAGCTGTTCTTCCGCCGGGTGAAGGACATGTATGGCGGTCGGTTGCGCTTCTTCGTCTGCGGCGGGGCTGCGCTCGACCAGGAGATCGCCGAGTTCTTTCACGCGTGCGGGATGTTGATCCTCGAGGGCTACGGCCTCAGCGAGACCACCGGCGCGACCAACGTCAACCGACCGGATCGCTTCCGTTTCGGCACCGTCGGGCCTTCGATGCCTGGTTGTGAGGTCCGCATCGCGGAGGACGGCGAGGTCCTGGTCCGCGGCCACAACGTCATGGCCCGCTACCACGGCGATCCCGAGGGTACAGCCGAGGTCTTCGACGCCGAGGGCTGGCTCAAGACCGGCGACGTCGGCGAGCTGCGCGACGGCTTTTTACGGATCACCGAGCGCAAGAAGGATCTCTTCAAGACCGGCAGCGGCAAGTACATCGCCCCGCGGATGCTGGAGGGGCGGCTGCGGGTGGGGGAGGGCATCGGCCACGTGCTGGTCTACGGCGAGGGCAAACCTTATGTCGTCGCCCTGATCGAGCTCGACGCTGGGCCGCTGCTCGCGATGTCCGAACGCGAAGGCTTGGGGTGCCGAACCTACGAAGATCTCGCCGCACATCCCCGTGTGCGGCAGCTCGTGCAGCAGCATGTCGACGCGGTCAATGGCTCGGTCGCCCGGTACGAAACGGTCAAGCGGGTGTTCATCGCGCCCGCGCCGTTGTCCCTCGAGGCCGGCGAGCTGACCCCGACGCGCAAGGTGCGAAGGGCCGAGGTGGTCCGCCGCTATCGAGACGCGCTCGAGGGTCTGTATGAGGGGGCAGAGCTGCCGAGGCGGGCCCGCAGGGACTCTGTGGGCTGATCTGCGCTGAATCGAGCCTGCGCGCAACCCCGGCCCGTTCCTTCAAAAACGGGCCCTGCGCCCACAACAAAGCCCCCGACTCGGCGTTCCGAATCGGGGGCTTGTGTCCTGTAGGGCTGGGCGGTTTCGAACCGCCGACTTCTACCATGTCAAGGTAGCGCTCTACCCCTGAGCTACAGCCCTAGAAGTGTCCCCTTGCTGGGGGAGCGCGTTTTAGCGTGTCTCGAGAGCGCGGTCAACCATTTGTTGCAGAAGTTCTGCCTCGGGTGCTTGACGCGAACGCGTGTAAGCCACACTCTTGCCGCGGTCTGACCCCTCCGGACATCCCTCGCGTTGTCCACCGGTTTAACCGCCGCGTCCGGAGTCGGATCCATCCCTTGAAGGAGCAATAGTCATAGGCAGAAGAAGAAGTTCGAAGCGTCCGCCACGTCCGACCGAAAAACATCGGGTGGGTCGACGCATTCGTGCCCGCGAAGTCCGAGTGATCGATCATGAGGGCGGACAGCGAGGCGTCATGGACACGCGCGATGCGTTGGAGCTGGCCAACGAACACAGCTTGCAACTGGTGGAGGTGAACCCCAAGGCGAACCCCCCGGTGTGCAAGGTGATGGACTACGGCAAGTTCAAATACGAGACCGCGAAGCGGGAGCGTGAAGCCAAGAAGCACCAGGTCATCTCTGAACTCAAAGAGATCAAGTTCCGGCCCAAGACCCACGGGCACGACTTCGATTTCAAGGTTCGGCACTGCCGCCGGTTCCTCGGCGACGGCGACAAGGTGAAGCTGGTCGTTCAGTTTCGCGGCCGCGAAGTCACGCACCCCGAGACCGGCCGACACGTGCTCGATCGCGTCGTCGAGACTTGTGCCGACATCGCGCAGGTCATTCAGATGCCGTCCATGGAGGGCAACCGGATGAACATGGTGTTGGCGCCGCGCAAGGACGGTCAGCAGCAAGCTCCCAAGCGCCCCCACAAACCGAAGCCCGCCTCCGAATCGGATGCGGCGGCTCCGGCTGCGGCAAGCGCAGCAACTCCAGCCGGTGGAGATCCTCCACCGGCCGCAGCGGATGGCGAAGACAGCTCCTCCGCCGCTGCACCCGCGGCCTCACCGGGGGACGACGCTCCCCCGGCCGCGTCGACGGTGGAACCTTCCACCTGAAGGCGCTTAGAAACCCTCCTCTCAAGACTTGCGGTTCACGCGCTCGCTCACATCCATTCAGGGTGTGGGCGCGTGGCCGCGACACACTCCTCACTTGCGGTCCCCTCAGTTCTGGGGTAAGACCCGCGTCCTCATTGGGGTTTTGCCATGCCCAAGATGAAATCTCATAGCGGTTCGAAGAAACGGTTCCGGTTCACAGCAACCGGTAAAGCTAAGCGCAAGCATAGCCATAAGAACCATATCCTCACCAAGAAGAACGCTGACCGCGTTCGGAAGCTCCGAGGGACTGTAATCGTCTCCGAGCCAGACCAGCGGCGTATTGACGCGTTGCTGCCGTACGGAAGGGACTGATCAATGCCCCGCGCAACACGAGGCGTCAAAGCACGCCGACGCCGAAATCGAATTCGCAAGTGCGCCAGCGGTTTCCGCGGCGGACGTCGTCGCATCTACCGCCGCATGGTCGAGGCTGTGCACCACGCTTGGATGCACGCCTACCGCGGCCGCAAGCAAAAGAAACGCGACATGCGTCGGTTGTGGATCGTCCGCATCGGAGCAGCCGCTCGGATGCACGGCCTCAACTACAGCCGCTTCATTCACGGCCTCGCGGTCGCAGGCGTCACGCTCGATCGCAAGGTCCTCGCGGAGCTTGCAGTTGCCGATGCTGAAGCCTTCGCGGCGATCGCTGCGATCGCCGCGATCGCAAAGAACGCTGCCGACTCGGCCGAAGCGGCCTAGTCTCTCCTCCTAGCCTCGCCCAACTCCAACCTGTTTTCCCCCTCGGGGGTTCAGGCCGGGGCGGGGCGTCCGACGCGGGCCGAGCTTTGACTCCGTCCGCGTTTTGCGTTGGTTCTCCGGAGGTTCCGGATCTTCCGGGGCTAGGTTCCGGGGCTTGGTTCCGGGGCGGTTTTGCGTTCTCCGGTTTCGTTCTCCGGTGCTCCGAGAGTGCTCTATGCTCCGCGGCGTGAGTGACGACGTGACGCAGGCGCTGCGCGCCGAGCAGCAGCGCTTTGAAGCTGCCCTCCAAGAGGTCCACGACGCCGACGCCCTGTATGCGCTGCAGGTCCAGTACGTCGGCAAAAAGGGCTCGGTCAGCAAGCTCCGTGGGCAGATGGGCAAGCTCGCGCCCGAAGAACGCAAGGCGTTCGGCATGGCGTTCAACGAGGTCAAGACGGCCATCGATGCCGCCCTTGAGGCGCGCAAACACGCGATCGTCTCGGCGGCTCGTGAGGCCGATCTCGGGCGCGTCGAGGACCTGACCATGGTGGACACGCTGTCCGGCGTGGGCAGCATCCACCCGATCACCCGCACCCGGCGGGAGCTGTCTCGGGTGTTCCGCAAGTTGGGCTTCGATGTGGTCGACGGCCCGCACGTTGAGCACGAGCTGTACAACTTCGACAAACTCAACATCCCCGCGGATCACCCCGCCAGGGACATGCAGGACACGTTTTTCGTTGACGGAGCGGACGCCAACACCGCCAGCAGCCTCGTCCTGCGGACGCACACCTCACCGGTGCAGATTCGAACGATGGTGGGCCGAAAACCGCCGATCCGAATCGTCGCGATGGGGACCGTCTTCCGCAAGGACGACGACGCCACCCACTCCCCGATGTTCCACCAGATCGAGGGGCTGTGCGTGGACACGGGGGTGACGATGGCCGATCTCAAGGCCACGCTGTACCGCTTTGTCAGCGCGTTCTTTGGCGCCGATCTCAAGGTCCGGCTGCGTCCGTCGTTCTTCCCGTTCGTCGAGCCGGGTGCGGAGTTCGACATGGAATGCCCCTTCTGCCCCACCGGCGATGGTGGCGAGAAGCTCCCGGGCTGCAGCGTCTGCAAAGGTGGCCGCTGGATCGAACTGGGCGGCGCGGGGATGGTTCACCCCAAGGTGCTGCAGGCCTGTGATATCGACCCCCAGGCGTACTCAGGGTGGGCGTTTGGCTTCGGTATCGACCGGATGGCGACGTTGCTGCACGGCGTTCCCGACCTGCGGCTTCTCTTCGAGGGTGACGTGCGCTTCTTGGAGCAGTTCCCATGCTGATCTCACGACAGTGGATTGAGAGTTTGTTGGCGCCGCCCGCCTCCGGTGCGCGCCTGGACGACGATGCTTTTGGCGATGCGATCACCTCGCTGGGCCTCGAGGTTGAAGGCGTCACGCGCTTTGGCGTTGGACTTCGCGACGTGGTGGTCGCAGAGGTGCGAGGCACCCAGCCCCACCCACAAGCGGACAAGCTCCGTCTGGTCGACGTGTTCGACGGCGAGCGCACGATCAAGGTCGTCTGCGGAGCGCCCAACGTCCCGGAGCCCGGCGGAAAGATCGCCTTCGCCCGGCTCGGCGCCGTGCTGCCCGGTGGGTTCGAGATCGGCGCCCGGGAGATTCGCGGCGTCCCCAGCGAAGGGATGCTGTGCGCCGAGGAGGAGCTCGGCATCGGGCCCGCCAGCGATGGCATCATGATCTTGCCGGCGGACTGGATCCCAGGGACTCCGCTTCCCGACGCGGTCCCCGGGATCGAGGACACGATCTTTGAGCTCGGCATCACGCCGAACCGGCCCGATGCGCTGGGGCACGTCGGGGTCGCCTCGGACCTTGCGGTCAAGCTGGGGCGCGCATTCGTAGCCCCCGCCGACGCGCTCACGCAGGTCCCGGCGGCACCGGGCTTGGTGTCGCTCGAGGCGCCCGAGCGCTGTGGCCGCTACATTGGCCGCACCTTCGAGGACGTGTCGGTCGGCGCCTCTCCGCTGTGGCTCCGGGTCCGCCTGCATCGGCTGTCGCTGCGGCCGATCAACAACGTCGTCGACATCACCAACTACGTGTTGATGCTCTGGGGCCAGCCGCTGCATGCGTTCGATCGGGCGCGTCTGGCCGAGGGCCGGGTGGTGGTCCGGTTGGCGAAGGCCGGCGAGCGGATGACCGCGCTCGATGACGCCAAGCTTGAGCTCGTCCCCGATGACCTGGTGATCGCGGATGCCCAGCAACCGCAGGCCCTCGCCGGCGTGATGGGCGGCAAGGACTCCGGCGTGGAGCCCGGCGCCACCACGCTCGTGCTCGAGGCAGCTTGGTTTCAGCCGGGGTTCGTACGGTCTTCGGCGCGTCGTCACCAGCTCAGCACCGACAGCTCCTATCGCTTCGAGCGATGTGTCGACTTTGGAGCGCGTCTGCAGGGTGCCGCTGCGACGGCCGAGCGCCTGATCCTCGAGCTGGCCGGCGCGACGGTCACCGGCGGTGTGGATCTGGCCGGCACCACGCCCGCGGTCCCCAGGATCGAGCTGCGAGCGCAGCGGGTGGAGGCGCTGCTGGGGATGCGCATCCCCAGCGAGGAGATCGTCCGCGTCCTGACCGGGCTGGAGGTTGCGCTCGAAGCCCGTGCAGAGGGCTCGTGGTCGTGCACCCCACCGACGCATCGCCCCGACCTGCACTGCGAGGAGGACCTCATCGAAGAGCTGGTCCGCCACTACGGCCTGGACCGCCTCCCGAGTACGCCCAGCGTCCCGTCCGAGCCGCCTGGGCTCCGGGTGGACCCAGGGCAGCGCGAGGCCGACGAGCAGTCACGCCTTGAGGATACGGTCCTCGACGCGATGCGGGCCCAAAACCTCCATGAGGTGTTGTCGTTCGCCTTTGCCGACCCCTCCGATCTCGAACCGTTCGGCGTTCCCGAGGGGCGCACCGTCACCGTGACCAACCCGCTGCGGATTCAGACGAGCACCATGCGAACGCACATGATGCCGGGGCTGCTGCGCGCGGCGTCGCTCAACGTGGCTCGTCACGCGCGTGCGGTCCGGTTGTGCGAGGTCGGTCGGATCTACGACTGGCCGCAGTCGCCCCCCGCGACGTCCGGTCCGAGCGCGGAGATCGACGCGCAGCTTCCTCGGGAGCGGCGCAGGGCCGCATTCTTGATCTGTAGCGGAGTTCGTCAGGCGGCTTCGTATGTCGGCGCAGACGCCTCCACCATCGCGGCGTCCGTGCTCGGGCGCCTGGGCGCGCGGGTCCAGCTGCGACCTGCCGCATCCTCCGCTCCCTCTTCGTGGCTGCACCCCGGCGTGCAGGCGCAACTGCACGTGGGCGGAACGCAGGTCGGCGAGGTGGGCGAGGTGCATCCGGACCTCATCCAGCGCTTCGAGTTTCCTGAGGGCGTGCGTGCCTACTACGGGGAGCTGTGGTTGGACCGGCTCGGGGCCGGGCACGTCGCGCGCCATCAGACGCTGCCGCGGTTCCCCTCAACCAGCCGGGATCTCTCGTTGGAAATTCCCATTCGCACCGCAGCCGCAAGCGTCGTGGATGCGTTGGTCACCGCCGAGGCCCACGCCGAACACAACGAACACGGCCCGCGGCTCTCACCGGGCGACACCGCAGGCGGCGCGATCGAGATCGTCGAGGACTATCGCGGAAAGGGCGTGCCAGAGGGACACCGTGCGCTGCTACTGCGGCTGCACTATCGCGCGCCCGGGCGCAGCGTGACCGATGATGAGGTTCAAATCCTGCACGCGGCCGTGGTCGACGCGGCGGTGGGCGAGCTGAAAGCCTCGGTTCCAAGCGTTCGCGTGCGCTAGCCGTGGGGACGGGGATCCACTTGCGGGCCCCTGCCTGCCTTTGCCACGATAGGCCCACTATGACGAAGGCCGACATCATCGACCGGGTCTGCGATCGCGTCGGCGGGTTCTCGAAGAAGGAAGCCGCCGACCTCGTTGAGAAGGTCTTCGACGTCATGAAGTGCACGCTCGAAACGGGAGAGAAGATCAAGATCTCCGGCTTCGGCAACTTCGTCGTCCGCGAGAAGGCGCCGCGCCCGGGTCGCAACCCACAGACGGGGACCGAGATCTTGATCGACGCGCGTCGCGTGCTGACCTTCAAACCCAGCCCAGTGCTGAAAACGGCGCTCAACGACGCCTGAGGGTCGCAGCATGCCCCGCCGCAAAGCCGCAAACCCCAACGGCGGCGACGGTCTCGACCTCGGTTCGGACAAGCTGTACTTCAAGATCGGCGAGGCCGCCGAGATCGTGGGCGTGCCCGCGTACGTGCTTCGGTACTGGGAGACCGAGTTTCGGGCCGTCAATCCCCAGAAGTCTCGAACCCAGCAGCGCGTCTATCGGCGCCGCGACGTCGAGACCCTGCTGAAGATCAAGCAGCTGCTCTACACGGAGAAGTTCACGATCGCCGGTGCGCGCCAGAAGCTCAAGGAGGCGGCCGCCGCATGCACGCCGGCCGCTCCCTCTGGGGTCTACCTGGCCAAGCAATCGCTCGGGGTCGTCCGCCGGCTGCTCGCAGACACGCTGAGCATGGCCGAGTCGGGCCAAGCCGACCCTGCAGCCGCGGACCCCGCGCGATTTTTGGAGGAGGCGGGCGGGGCTCGGGCCTTGGTCGAGGGCGCGCAGGGCTCGATCCTCGAACGGCCGGTCCGGCCGCCCCGGGGTGGCTGAAACGCCCCCCAACGGCGCGCCCCAAAAACCGTTCGATAGGCTTTGCGTTTGTAGACCGGCCACGGTATAAGCCGCATCCGTTCGGGGCGTAGCGCAGTCTGGTAGCGCACTTGACTGGGGGTCAAGGGGTCGGAGGTTCGAATCCTCTCGCCCCGACCGAAAGACACGGAGGGGGACCCCCCATTGGCTTTGCCAACCCCTCTTTGTCGAACCGAGAGCCGCCTTCTTCGAAGGTGGCTCTCTTTTTTTGCTTGGGTGACAACCGCGGGGCTTTCGTGGCGCGCCGGCGACGTTGTGCGGTACACGAAGGCCTATGCCGCTGATCCTCGTGAGCAACGACGATGGTGTCTTCGCGCCGGGGATCGAGGCCTTGGTCGAGGCGGTCTCCCCGCTGGGCGATGTGATCGTGGTCGCCCCCGACACCGAGCGCAGCGGGTCGAGTCATGCCATCACGTTTCACACCCACCTTCGGGTGGGTCCGGTGAAAAAGACGCTGCCCAACTGGTGGCGCGTGAGTGGAACCCCGGTGGACTGCGTCTATGTCGGTCTGCACCACCTGTGCCCGACCAAGCCCGACCTCGTGGTGTCCGGAATCAACGCCGGCTACAACCTCGGCACGGATGTCTTCTACTCCGGGACGGTCGGCGCCGCGGCCGAGGCCCGGATTCAAGGGGTGCCCGCGCTCGCGGCCTCGGCTGACCGCGGCGTAACCCCGCGGATTGCGATCCCCGCGGTGCGCCGCGTCGCCGCGGCGATGCTTGCAGCCAACGCGCTGTCGCTGATCAACATCAACGTGCCGCGCCCGCCCGGACTCACCGATGACGCCACCGCGGCACAGATCGATGAGGCCGCCGCCGCGCTGCCGCTGGAGGTCACCCGCCTCGGCCAGCGCAAGTACAAGAACCACGTCGAGGCGCGCAAAGACCCGATGGGGCGCACCTACTACTGGATCGGCGGCCCGCCGCTGGAGACCGACCACGCGCCGGGCGATGACACGTACGCCGTGACCCACGGGACCGTCGCCGTGACCCCGCTCGAACTCGACATCACCGGCGCCGACCCTGCCGTCGCGCAACGCCTGCTCGACGCCTGAAGGACCACCCCCATGTCCCATGCACTCCACCCCAAGATGACCGCCGCTGGCCTCGAGATGCTCCGTGAGCAGATCGCAGCCGTGCCCGACTTTCCCAAAGAGGGCATCCTGTTCCGCGACATCACGCCGATCCTCGCAGACCCGGCGTGTCTCAAGACCGCGCTCGACCTCCACCTCAACGCCATCGCCGACATCGCCGGCCAGGTCGAGATGATCGTCGGCATCGAGTCCCGCGGCTTCCTCTTCGGCATGCCGCTCGCGGCCCGGCTCGGCGTCGGCTTCGTGCCCGTGCGCAAACCCGGCAAGTTGCCGCGCCCGGTGCTCGAGGAGCGCTACGCGCTGGAGTACGGCGAGGATGCGCTGCAGGTGCACACCGACGACATCCCCAAGGGCAAGAACGTGCTCATCGTCGACGACCTGCTCGCCACCGGCGGGACCGCGTCGGCTGCGTGCGCGCTGGTCGAGCGGGCCGGCGCGCAGGTGCTGGGCGCTCTATTCTTGATCGAGCTCGAAGCGCTCGGCGGCCGCGGAAAGCTCGGCAAGCGCCGCGTGGATGCGCTGATCGGGTACTGAAGACCTTCACCCCGCCGGCTTCTCGAACCGCAGTGCGAACTTGTCGCTGAACTCCTCCCGTCCGCTGCGCGAGGGCAGGGCGTTCCAGTCGCGGGTGTCCTGCAGGTTGCGGACAAAGTCCCCCTCGTCCGCGAGCACGAAGCCGGCGGCGGTCACCTCTTCGACGACCACGCTGCGCTCGATGCGGTGCAGGGTCTTGGTCACGGTGGTGCCGTCGCCCTCGGCGGCATGCGCATCGATCACCACATAAGCACCGCCGGGTTTGAGTGCGGCGAAGACCGCCTGGTTGTGCGCAGCGCGGTCGACCTCCTGCCAGACGAAGTCGTGATAAAAAAGTACGTTGATCGCGGCGTCGAGGCCCGTGTGCTCGGGCCCGAACGGGTCGTCGAAGGGCCGGTCGACGCGCACGACGTTGGCCATCTCGGGCTTGCGCAGTCGCTCGGTCCACGGCGCTTCGGCGAAGCGTTCGAGGACGAACGGGGTGTTGTGCCCAAGGACGCGTCCGGTGGGCCCCACGGCCCGTGCGAGCAGCTCGGTGGTGTAGCCGGTCCCCGCACCGATGTCGGCCACGCTCATGCCCTCGAACACCCGCAGGAACGACAACATCGCGACGGGTTCGCGCCGCCGGTCCGCCTCCCGATCGTCCTCGCTTCGCGTCGGTGTGTCCACGATCGCCCGGAGGGCCTCGGCGGTGAGCAGCGGGGGTGTGGATGGCATGGGGTCCTGGGCGAGCGTGACGGGTGGCGCCCCTGCCAGCGGCGGCTCCCCTGCCGGCGGCGTCGACTCGGTGGGGGGCGCGGCCTTGGCTGCGCAGCCGATGAACAAGGCAACGATGGGCATCCAGCGCTTCACGGCGGCACCCTACGACGCTTCGTACAGCCATGGTGCACGGGGTCGTTCGTCAATCGCGGATGGACGGGCAGGGACGACGCAGGCACGCTCGTCGGCATGGATTGGACTCGAAGAGACTTCGTGGTGCGCGCTGCCAAGACGGCTGCGGTCCTGCCGCTGAGCGGACTGTCGGCCTGCACGGATGATGGCGCGGAGACCGGCGGCACTGCGCAAGGGGAGGGATCGTCCTCCGGCGCGGGCGGATCCTCGGGCACCTCCGATGCTCAAAGCACGAGCGGAGCCGGAGCCGGGACCGGAGCTGGGTCCTCCAGCGAGACCTCGGCGTCGGGGCAGAGCACGTCGACGCGACGCTGCGACCGGCGACACCACGTCGACCCAGGCCGGTACGGCGTCGGGAAGCGAGTCCGAGGGCAGCACGGGCCCGTCCGTGTGCGAGCCGTCCCCCGAAGACATCGAGGGGCCGTTTTACCGACCGGGCATCCCCGTGGGTGGAGACCTCGACGTGCACGGCGACTCGGGGATCCCGCTGCGCATCGAGGGCACCGTGGTCGGCGAGGACTGCGCGCCGCTCGCGAACGCGGTCGTGGAGATCTGGCATGCGTCCCCGGTGGCCCCAGGCGCGGAGCCTGGCGAAGACGACGCGACCTACGACGCCACGGCTGCGTACCGCTACTACGGACAGGTGGCGACCGATGCCGCGGGCCGCTACGCCTTCAACACGCTGCGCCCCGGCTGGTACCTCAACGGGCCGCAGTACCGCCCCGCCCACGTGCACGTGAAGGTTTGGGTCCGGGGCGCCGAGCGGCTCACCAGTCAGCTCTACTTTGAGGGCGACCCGTTCAACGCCGGCGATGCCTGGTTCAACCCGGTGATGGCGCTGTCGCCGGACGAGGCCGGGCTTGCGAACATCGACTTCGTCGTCTGATCGAGCCGCCCGGGATCAGGATCACGCCGACATCTCGGCCCAGAGGCGCTCGGGCGACCAGAAGCTGGGGGCGGGCTCGGCTTCGAGGGCATGCACGGCGTTGGTCACGACCGCGTTCGCAGGCGCGCCGCAACCCGTGGCCGCGCCTCGTGCGACGATTTCGCCGCACAGGTCGTCGATCTCGGTCGGCTTGCCCGCTTCGAGGTCCTGCAGGGTGCTCGACTTCGCGGAGGGGTCGACCGCGACCAGGCTCTTGGCGACGCGAAGCACGATCGCGTCCGGGAGCGCGAGCAGACGCGCGATGACCCCGGGCGGCAGGCCGACGATCGACCGCGGACGAAGCCCGCTGGCCCGAAGCACCCTCAGCCCCTCCAACATCAGCGTCGCGAAACACCGCCGCAGCACCCGATCGCGGATCGAGTCAGCGATGGTGACGCCCGTGACGGCGCAGACCCCATTGTTGAGGTTGAGCAGGAGCTTGCCGGCCATGACCTCCTCGATGTCGGGGCGGACCTGGAGCTGGATGCCGACCGACCGCGCGGCGGCGGTCAGTTGCACCAAAGCGTCCGCGGCGGCCCCACGCAGCGGCCCCACGAGGATCGGTCCCTTGGTGGCCTGCACGAACGCGCCGGGCTCGGGCCGGACGACGTTGTAGCTGACCATGCCGCCGGCGATCTGCTGCTCGAGCGCAGCCCGAAGGCGCGCCGGGTTGCGCAGGCCGTTTTGCAGCGACAGCACGGCCGCGGTCGGCGGCAAGACCGTGGCCAGCGTCGCGGCGGCCTCCTGGGTGTGGCGGGATTTGACGGTGACCAGACACAGGTCCACGTCGGCGAGGATCGCCGGGTCTTCGTCCACGATGAGGTCCTTCCTGGGTCGATGGTCGTGGCCGTCGAGTCCGCGACTGACCAGGCGGGCGCGGACCTCGAGCAGGCTGGGTCGAGCCACCATCGCCACAGGGATGCCCGCTGCGGACAGGCGAATGCCGACCGAGGCTCCGATCGCACCGGCGCCGAAGATGCCGACCTTCATGCGCCCAAATCCTGCGGTCTGGACAACACCACGCGCCGCGGCGAGAAGGCCTCCATGTCGTCGATGTCTCGATCGTGCACCGCAAGCAGCAGCCCCGCACCGCGGGCGACCAAGGCCTGCAGCGTGGCCGCCATGCGTTCGCGCCCCTCCCGGTCAACGCCCGCAAACGGCTCGTCGAGGATGTACAGCGCCGCTTCGCCAAGCTGCAGGCCCCCGAACGCCAAGCGACGCCGCATTCCGACCGAGTAGGTGCTGGCCAAGCGCGGCAGCGCTTCCTGCAGCTGGGTGGCCTCGCGGGCCCGGCTCATGCCCGCGGCGTCTGCGTGCACATCAGCGTAAAACTGCAGGAGCTCTTCACCGGTCAGGCCGACGGGGACCTCGACCTCTTGGGGCAGAAACCGCAGCGCAGCCCGGGCCTTCAAGGGGGCCTGTTTGAGGTTGTGACCACCGATCTCCACGGCGCCAGCGTCGGGGATGACCGTGCCGCAGATGCACCCCAGGAGGGTCGACTTTCCGACCCCGTTGGGCCCCAAAAGCAGCACCGTCTCGCCGAGGCCGACGTGAAGATCCACCGCATCGAGCACGGTGTGCGGGCCGTAGCGTTTGGAGATCGCGGTCGCGAGCAGAGGCTGAGTCATGCGGAAGTGGCTCCTAAGGACAGGGCGAGGCGAACGGCAACCACCGCGGCGCCGAGCAGGACCGGTGAGAACAGCAACGCCACCGCGCGCGGGTGCCCTCCTTCGCGCTGAGCCGCGGGCAAGGGGAGCGTGGCCAGCAGCCGGGCTCGGAGCGGACGGCTGCGGACCAGGACGGTGGCCGGGACGAGCCACAGCAGCACCGCCGCCGACCAGACGGCCAGGTGCGCGGGCCCGACCTGCGAGGACGCGCCCACCAGCGCGGTGGCGGCGGCGACCGCCAGCAGCCGGAAGGTTGGGGCAGGGGTCTCCCGCCAGAACCCCAGCACCAGCAAGCGCAAGACGGGGTCGCGCAGCCGGGCGATGACCGCCGGCGTGGGTTCGGGAATCGGGGGGCCCGCCAACGTGCGCGTCGCCTCGGCGAGGAAGGGTACGGCTTCGAACACGCCCAGGCCGTAGACCTTCGCGGACGCCAGCCACGCCGCGCCGGCGACGAGCACGGCGGCCAGGCCCACGACCCACAGTCCACCGGGCACCGCCCGCCCATCCGCGCTCAGATCGAACGCGAGCTGCAGCGGCATCGCGGCGGCGGCCGCCACTCCGATTCCGCCCGCGGGCGCGTACAGGTGCACCGATGTTTCGGGCAGCGTCCAGCCTCCGCCCGCCCGTCGCTGCATCTGCTCGACCCACGATCCGGCTTCGAACCTGCGGCCCAAGGCGGCACTCGCAGCGGGAATCATCGGCTCGAGGAGTCCGGCGATGACGGCCAGGGCCGCCCAATCCAGCACCAGCGGGGCCGCGTTGGCCCACCCCGAGGTGGGCACCAGTCCGGCCAGGACGGCGACCGAGCCCAGCGCCAGGGTCTCGGCAAGCCCCCGCAGATGGCGGGCCCGCGCGGCCCGAAAGTGGGCGAGCGGTGGGAGCGGAAGCACGAGCAGCTGGGCCCGCGAGGGGGCGTGCAGATATCCGGTGATGCGCGCGTGCAGTCCGGCGAGCAGCAACACCGGGCCGCCGACAAACACCAACCCCCGGCGCGTCGCGATGCCCGAGTCCCCCGCGGCCGCGAGCAGCAGAGCCCAAAGAGACGCGACCACCGCCGGGACCACCCAATCGGCCCAGTGCCCGTGATCCCACCGCCGCAGACGGTTGTGCGATGCGCTCGACATCGTGCCCGGAACGACCCAAGTACCATGTTCGCCGTCCGCGCGCCTCGACGGACCCACGGGCGCGAGGGACACTGCGGTGTGTTCGTTGTTTGTCTGGCTGCGATGGGGACGCTGGCGCTCGGCGAACCGGTGGCTCGGGTCCGTGACGCGGCCGCCCAGGCGCTGCCCCCGGCGGTCGTCCTGCGCGCGCGAACGGTCTCGGCGCGCGGGGATTCCTCGGTGCTCGAGGCTGAGGCGATTGCCCCCACGGGACTCCCCATCGCGCAGCGTCCGCGGTGGTTTGTGCATGCCGGGGAGGTCCTCCTCGTCCGGAGCGGCGCGCCCGTGCTCGCCACGCGGTGGCAGCGTCCGTCCAAGACGGCGGCGCAGGTCCGAGTCTTGGCCGAGGCCGAGGGGTTCTCGGTGCGGTCGGTCCGCGCGGAGCATCGGCCCGCGGATGGCTCGGTGCGGTGGTGGGTCGATGTTCACTTTGATGCTGAGTCTGGGCGCCGGCCGCTGGTGTGGATCGACGATGGGCACGGGACCGTGACGGTGGGCGCCGAGCAGGTTCGGGCGATCTCAGCCTCCGCGTTTGCGCGCAATCCCGTGCTCGACGCGGCGCCGGACGTGTTCGAACTCGAGGGGATCCGCGACCCCGAAAGTGGACTCGTGGACTCGATGTTCGACGTCCGCCAGTGCGACGACCCAGGGGTGCCCGCGGCATGCGTGTTGGCTCCGATCGCGCCCAGCGACGCCGGAGACTTTGTCTTCGACGCGCCGGTTTCGGAGGCCGACCACGCCCGGGAAGACGACCGGTTCGCGGCCGCATCGATCGCCGTGCACGCCCAGCGCTACGCCGCGTTCTCGCAAGCGCACGGGCTCCCGCTGCCGCCGTGCATCGAGGCGGGCGAGTCTGGAGTGCTCGTGGCCAACTATCGCGGCTTCACCGGAGAGGGGTCGATCCTGGTGGCCAACGCGGGCTACACCGGAGACTGCGGCTTCCTTGCGTTTTTCGGGCAGGGCCCCGCCGCCGACTGGGGCTACGACGCCGACGTCCTCGCGCACGAACTCACCCACGGCGCGATCGCAGCCCAGCTCGGCGACGGACGGGTGCTCGGGTTGGCGCGTCGCCGAAGTGACGGCGTCGTGGAGGACGCGGGCGCGATCGGGGAGTCGTTGGCCGACTTCGTGGCGGCCGTGTACACCGGTGACCCCGGCCACGCGGAGTACGTTCGCGCCTACGATGGCGGCACGCCGCGCAGCGCCGACAACGATCTGCGCTGCCCGCAGGACCTGGTCGGCCAGATTCACGCCGACTCCGAGCCGCTTACCGGGGCGCTGTGGAAAGCCCACGCGGTCGTCGGCGACGCGTTGGTCGGGCCGGTGATCGATGCGGTCGCGATGCTGCAGGAAGACGCGAGCTTCGAGGAAGCGGCCGAGGCCATCCTCGTCACCACCCAGGCCTCGCTGGGCGCTGAAGCTCGCGACGCGGTGGAGGCCGGGTTGCAGGAGCACGGGTTGCTCGACTGCGAGCGCGTCAGCGCCTGGGAGGACCTGCGTGGACCCTTGGGGCTGTGGCCACGCTACGGCGCCCGAGGGCGCTTCGACCCCATGCGGCCGCCGCCCATGCAGGTGCGGGTCGAGGTTCCCGAAGATGCGGTGGCGATGACGGTCCGCTACGCGCTCAGCGTGGTGCCGGATCCGGGGTGGGACCCGGTGAGCGATCTGCACGTCCTCGTGCAGGCCCAGTCTCCGGTGGCGTTCAGCTACACCCTCGACGAGGAGGGCGCGACCACGGTCGAGGCGGCGCCCGACCTGCACATCGCCAGCATCAACGACGGGGAGTTCACGATCGATGTCGAGCCAGGATCGACCCAGTATCTCGCGTTTTTCAACCAGGGCCTGCACCTGACCCGCGTGAGCGATTTTCAGGTCGAGTTTGTCCTCGAAGAGGGCGCTAGCACCGGGGAAGCCACCGGGGAAGCCACTGGGGACGACGAGACCGGAGCTGCGCCCATGACCGCTACGGACACATCCAGCGGCAGCGGGGAGACGTTGGCGGACGGCGAATCCGGCGGATGTCGCATGGGAGGCCACGGCCGCGCGTGGCTCTTGCTGCTGCTCGTTGCGTGGGCCGGGTCGCACAGAGCCCGCACCGGGGCGCGACCCGCGGCGCGGCGGCCTCGGCGTGGGTCCTCGCATCGACCCCGGATCGCGGACCTTCATCGGCGCGCTGTGGGCTCGCAACAGACCCGCTGACATCTCGCGTCTCGCGGGCGATACTGCCCAGCGTGGCGAGCCCTCCGACCCCGACCGTGCCGCTCGATGAGGCGGAGACGCCGGTCGAGTCGTCGTCGGGGCCGCGCTCGTTTTTGACGCCGGGTACCCGAATCGGTCGGTACCTGATTCTCGAGAAGATCGGTGAGGGCGGCGCAGGGGCGGTGTACTCCGCCTTCGATGCCAAGCTCGATCGCAAGGTCGCGCTCAAGCTGCTTCAGCAGGGTCCCGCGGGGCCGATGAGCACGCTGGATCCGGGCTGGCCCAAGCTCGTGCAGGAGGCCCGGATGTTGGCCAAGCTCAGCGAGCCCGAGGTTGTCACGGTGTTCGATGTCGGGGAGCACGACGGGGTCGGCTACCTCGCGATGGAGTACGTCGAGGGGGGCGATCTGGCGGGGTGGATCGGACGTCACCGAGGCCCGGGCGCCGCGCAGCCGCTTCCCCTTCGCGACACGCTCGCGCTCCTGCGACAAGCCGGTGAAGGCTTGGCCTGCGCGCACCGGGCTGGGTTGGTGCACGGAGACTTCAAACCCGCCAACGTCTTGGTGGACTCCAAGGGGCGCGCAAAGGTCAGCGACTTTGGCATCGCGCGGTTGCGGGCCCACGCCCAGCTCCCCTCCTCAAACCTCGACACCTCGCCCGGATTTGATGCCACCGGCGGTTCGTCGGCCTCTCGTGACGCCTCCGAGCCCCAGCCCCAGTCCCAGACGCTGCAGTCCGGAGCCGGGCCGCGCTGGATCGGCACCCCAGCGTTCATGGCACCCGAGCAGTTCGACGGTGTGCCGCCCAGCGAGGCCACCGACACCTATGCGTTCTGCACGGCGCTGTTTCAAGCGGTGTACGGCGGACTGCCCTGGAGCGCCAAGTCGATGCTCGAGCTGTCGATGCTCAAGTCGCAGCATCCGCCCACACGCCCCGCGGGGGTCTCGGTGCCGCGTTGGCTCGATTCGCTGCTCGACCGCGGGCTGTGTGCCGATCCGACCGCGCGGGTGGCCCGGATGGACGCGTTGCTGGCGGCGCTTGAGCGCGGGGTCAGCCGAAGGCGCCGCACCAGCGTCGTGCTCGCCGCAGGCGCCGTGGCGGTGGTGGGCGGCACGGCTCCGTTGTGGCTCGGATCCTCCGCCGAGGATGGGCTGCTTTGCGAGACCGACGGATTCGGTTGGTCCGCGCAGGCGCAGGGCTCGGTCAAGGCCGCGTTCGACGGCCTGGGCCACCGCGCGCCGGCCGAAGCGTGGTCGCGCGTCGATGCCCGGATGCAGGCCTTGGAGCAGGCCTGGGGCGAAGCCTGGGCGCAAGCCTGCACCGCGAGCGCCAGTCCGACGCTGCAGCAGCAATCCTTGGACTGTTTGGAACGACAGCGGCGGCAAGCCGGCGCGCTCGTGGAAGCGTGGACGCACGGGGATACGGCAGGGGTCGAGTTGGTCGATCGGGCGTCCCGGGCCGCATCAGGGCTTGCCGAACCTCACCGCTGCCTGGAAGCGCAGGCGCTGGCCCAGGGCGACCGCGTGCCCTCGGATCCCGAGCTCGCGGCCGCCGTCGCCGGAGCCCGGGCGCTGATCGATGAGGCCGCCGCGTTGTCGAACAGCGGCCGAATGCGCGACGCGTTGCCCCAAGCCCAGGCGGCCGTCGCGGCGGCCGAGAACACCTCCTTCTCGCCGGTCGTCGCCGAGGCATCCCTAACCCTCGGGCGAGTGCTGGAGCAGTCCGGGGACATGCCGGGATCCGCAAAGGCCTTGGAGCGCGCGTACTTCGAAGGCACGGCGGCCGAGGCCCATACCGTCGTGGCCGATGCGGCAGCGCGCCTGGTCTGGGTGGTCGGCGCCCGGCTCGAAAAACATGACGAGGGCATGCTGTGGGCGCAGCACGCCAGCGCTGCGCTCGACAAGACCGGCGGCGCGCGAGACCGGCTGATGACCAACATCGCGGGCTTGTACGAGCGCAAGGGGGAGTACGCGGTTGCGGAGCAGAAGTTCGAGGAAGCGCTCGCAAAAACACCCGCGGACGCGGGCTTCGACCTGGGCATCGTCCACCAGCGGCTCGGGGACGTGCTGCGACAGCAGGGCAAGTCCGAGGCTGCGATCGCACACTACGAGCAGACGATCGCGCTGTGGACCGCTGCGCTGGGCAAGTCCCATCCCAACGTGGCCATCGCTCGCTCCTCGTGGGCCTCGGGTCTGGGCCGGGCGGGGCGCAACGAGGAGGCCGTGCTCGCGTACCAAGAGGCGTTGGTCGAGCTCGAGGCCGCATTTGGGTCCGAGCACCCCTCGGTCAGCGCGGCCTTGGTCAACCTGGGCATCACCCTCAAAAACCTTCGCCGCTACGAGGAAGCGGAGGCGGTCGTGCGGCGGGCAGCGAAGATCGACACCGCGTTGTTTGGTCCCGAGCACATGAAGACCGCCGATCGTCGCGAGACGCTGGGTCGCCTGCTCACGCGCCGCGGGCAGGGTGCGCAGGCGCTGCGCGAGCATGAGGCGGCGGGCAAGGTCTACGCCAAGACCCTGGAGCCGGGGCACCCGTGGCTCATCCTCAACCAGCTCAATCGCGGCGATGCGATGCGGCAGATGCAGGACACCGCCGGCGCGCTTGAGGCGTACCGGGCGGGGTACGACCTCGCCGTGGCCTCGCTGGAGGAGGACGACTCGCTGCGCTCGGACACCGCCGCGTACTATGGCCGCGCCTTGGTGGAGGCGGGGCGGTCTGCACAGGCGGCCACGATCCTGGGTCCGGCCCTGCGCGAGCTTCAGGAGCACGACGGCTTCGAAGACGTCGAGGCCATCGCCGGCTGGGCTTTGGCGCGGGCCCAAGTGGAGATCGGAGGCCCGCTCGCCGAGGCGATCAAGCTCGCGATCGATGCGCGCCCCGGTCTGGAGGGCTGGCCCGAGGAGCAGGCCGCCCTGGACGCCTGGGTTGCCGCGCACTCGTGAGCCGAGCTGATACGCTGCGGCGCAATGGAGCCTTCGAAGTGGGACGTTCGCTTCCTCGAACTCGCGGTGCACATCTCGCGGTGGAGCAAGGACCCCTCGACCCAGGTCGGTTGTGTCGTCGTCGGACCGGATCGGGAGATCCGCAGCACCGGCTTCAACGGTTTTCCTCGCGGGATCGATGACTCGAACCACCGGTTGACCAACCGCGAACGGAAATACCCGCTGATCTGCCACGCCGAGGAGAACGCGATCATGCACGCCGCCCGCATCGGTGTGGCGCTCAAAGGCTGCCGCGCCTACGTGACGTGGCCCCCGTGCACCCGCTGCGCCCGCTCGCTGATTCAGGCCGGCGTCGACGAGGTCATCTTTCCCGGCGGGCTCGACATCCCGCCGCGTTGGATGGAGGACTTCGAGATGAGCACCGGCATGTTGGCCGAGGCGGGCGTGTGCATTCGCGAAGTACCGCTCAGCTCGGACAGCTGAACGCGTAGGTGGTCACGCTCAGACGACTTGCCGGCGCCGTCCTCAACCTCGGTCCGGATCAGGCGAGCCTGGTCGTCGTAGGTGTGGCGCGCGACGGTGTCGAGCGCGCCGCCCTTCATCTCGGTCACCGTCGCCAGGCCGCCGCCCTCGTCGTAGGCGTACAGCGAGACCTGCTCAAAGCTCCCGGTCATGCCCTCATCCACTCGCCTCGCAAGGATGCGGCCCTTGGCGTCGACCTCGACCGTGATGCTGTGCAGGACCTTGGGCCCCGACAGCGGCGTCTGGGTGCGCAGCTCGTATACGAAGACTCGATCCGCGTCGTAGTGCAGCGCGTGGTGGTCCACGATGACCAACGCGCCGGCCTGCCACCGCGACTCGTCTCGCTCCCGCAGCACTCCGGCGTCGTCGTAGATCCGGGTACGCCGCAGCACGATGCGGTCCAGTTCTGCGTCGTGTACGTCCTCCTGGACCAGGACGCCGTTTTCGTATTCGAACGTGTGCGTGCGAATCGAGGCCCCGTCGATGACCACTTGGCGGACCCGACGACCGGCGTCGTCATACGACCACAGCGTCTGCCGCTCCCCCGAGGGTCCGCGCTCCACCGCCCGGACCTTGTGCCCGGATTCGTAGACGAGGTCGGTCACGGTCACGCCAGCCTCGCCCTCGCTGCGGATCTGGCAGGGACCCAGGGACCGTGCGGGCGCAGCTGTGACGCTGTCCGCCGGCGCGGCAGGGGCGGACGGCGCGGGGCTCGAACAGGCCAGGAGTGCCGAGCCGAGCAAGAGGGTGCAACGCATCGGCCCATGCAAACATGCCCGCGCGCGCAAACCAAGTGGCGGGGTGGCACAGGGCGTCCAGGCCCGGAACGAAAAAAGGAGGTGACCGTTGGGCCACCTCCTTTCGAGCGCTCAGAAGTCTCCGAGCGTTGGGTCGAGACCTACTCCGCGGGCACGACGCCCGGGATGGGGCCCAGGAGCGTCCAGGCATCGGGGCCGGTCAAAATGGCGTGCAGCGCAAGAGCCGGCTCTTCGCCGTCGGGGTTGAGGGCGCCCGTTGCGACCACCCAAGCCCGAACGCCGTCGGGCGCGGCGACCGCGAAGTTCGCTGCGATATCGCGGTCCCCGGTATCGTCCGCGGCGTCGCCAATGCCGACGACAACGGCGTCCTCCGTGATGAGGATATCGCGCGAGTTTTGTGCCCCATGGGCCAAGCCCGTCACCAACACGTCGGCGGAGGGGATGACCGTCGCCGAGGTGTCCGCCACGAGTCCGACGTTCACGCTCGGTGCGGATGCCGCGTGGATGACGCGGACGACCGCGTCTCCGGGGTCGGCGTCGAGCGTGAAGCCTTCGGCGTAGAAGCGCAGGCCCAGGGCGGGGTCTGACCCTTCGACAGTGGCTTCGCCCGCGGCGATTCCCAGATACTGTCCACCGGCCGCGAGCGCGGGGGTGGTGGCGGAGATCGCCAAGTCTCCGGCACAGTCATCTTCAGCGTCGAGATGGACATCCAATGTGTACTCTCCGGGAGCCACCTGAACGCCACCCATCTGGCCAAACTCGACGCCGGCGAGCAGGGGAGCACCGTCGACGCAGATGTCGACCGGGCCAGCATCGGGTCCGGCGTGCAGCGCGTAGACGCGCGGGTTTTGCTGGATGTTGAGCAGGACGCCGGTCGGTCCGACGGCGAGCAAGGAGAAGCCCGTCTCGGTGCGAGGCATGTCTGCGAGCAGGCCCGTGGCGATCACGTAGACGGCTGCGCCGGCGGGGACCGGTGGGGTGGTGAACGCGGTGACCGGCTCGCCCGCGGCGAGGATGCCGACCTGCAGCGCTTCGTCGGCCGGGATGGCCACACCTTCAGCGCCGGAGTCCGCGTAGCGTTCGACGCCCTCAAGCTCGGCCGAGTCGTCGTTGCCGATGTCGATGTCGACGGCAGGAGCATCAGCCCCTGCGTGCACGATCCGCACGAGCGCGCCTTCACCCGGGTCGCCGAAGCCGTCGGCGAGGGCGAGCACGCGGAAGGCAGCCTCACCGTCGCCGCCGACTTGGCCAGCAGCGATCGCGGTGAAGCTGTCGCCGGAGGCGATCGTGAGCGCATCGGTGGAGTAGACCGGATCGACGTCGGCAGCGTCGCCTGCAACCCGGACCTCAAGGATGTAGTCGCCTGCGGGCAGGTCGAGGTAGTCGGAGGACTCGCCGTACGCGAGGCCTTCGATCACCGGGGCTTCGTCGCCCATGACCCAAATGTCCACGGCGGGAGCGCCGGGCGAGCCGTGAACGACTCGGACCACGCCGCCGTCGCCTACGGTGTCCGTGGCCGTATCATCGGTATCGGTCGCCGAGTCTCCGACGGTGCCGCTGGAGTCCGGGTCTACGGTGTCGGTCTCATCGACCGTGTCCGTGCCGGGGGTCGTGGAAGGGCCGGAGGTGGGGCCGGTGGTGGCGTCGGTGTCGGAGGCTGCGGTGTCGCCCGCGGTGTCGTCCGAGGGACAACCTGTGATGGCGAGCAAGGAGCAGAGGGTGATTGCGCTGACTTTGTAAGTTCTCATCGAAGTAGTCCTGGTGGAGGTGGGACCCCCGGCTTCGAAGGTGAGGGCCGGAGGCGCTGCCGCCGGTACCCTGACCTAGACTTCGAAGCTTGCAACAAACCCTGGTCGAAAGTTGAACAGGGGGTTGACGCTCGGGAAGACGTCCCGCGTTATGGGCTCGAAGATAGCTGGCTTCAAGCCCAGCGCAATCCGCCATCTGCAGTCGAATCGGGCCCGCTAGGGAGAATGCGCGGTCCTGACGCACGACAAAATTGTCACGGAGTCTGGTCTTGCGCCGCGCATAGACCCCGCACCCCGACGATGGTGACCGAGGCTTGGTACGGCGCGCCCTCGTCCACGTCCGGTCCCAGGGGCAGCGCGCTTCCGAAGCGGTGCCCGCAAGAGGTAGCCGATGCTGTGACCCGTTCCAGGGCCTCGAAGTCGCCGAGCCAGGTCGTGCACAGGCCGCCATCTTCGGCCATGCAGTCGGCGGCGATCCCCGTTTCCCCGTCGACCGAGATCTCGAGCGAGTCCGGTCGCAGAGGCTCTCCGTGGACGTCCGTGAACTCGATGAACAGGTTGCCCTTGACCGGTGCCTCACGAACGGAGATCCCCAGACCGGGATCCTGGCCAAGATCGTCGACATCGGTGCCGGCACACGCCGCAAGCCAGGAGAGAGCAAGCAGGGCCACACCCGAGATCTGAGTCCGCGTACGCATCGTTGCCCACCTGTAGGGCATGCGGATCCGCGGACCAAGAAATGCACCCAAGACATACCGCTCTGGCGGGCGTTCACCCGTTCTGGAGGGCGCAGTGAATCTCCAATACTGCTCGTGATTACTGAGCTTTACAGGGCTACTTTGAAACGCGATTCGAGGTCAGATCAGCCCAGGGGGAGCTGGTCCGCGTACACAGGATCTCCGGTCCCCCTGAACATCGCCACCGTGGCCCGTCCGGTCGCGTCGGTGATCATCACATGGACCGGCGCCTCGAATCCCTGGTCCGGGATCTTTCCGATCACGTGGGTCTGGGTGATCGACCCCTTGTCCGCGCCGAACGGCGGCGCGGTGAACTCGCTGAACAGCACCGCGCCGTTCGCACCCACGGCGGCCGTCCGCATGGGCATCCGATAACTCCGACGGGCGACGGCGTCGCGAACGACGCGAAGGACGAGCTGCTCGATGTCCATGCCGGCTGAACCTACCAAGTCCCGCGCAAGGTCGCGCGTGGTATACGGCGGCCGATGACTCGTCTCGCTCTCATCATGGTGATGGCGCTCGCCGCCTGCGACTCGAAGGCTCCCGAAACAAAGGCCGACGCAGACGCCACGGCCGCCAAAGCGGACCCGAAGGCGGACGGCGCCAAGGAAGCCCCGAAGGCGGACGGCGCCAAGGAAGCCCCGAAGGCGGACGCGCCCGAGGCCGCAGCGGGCGATGCGAAACCGACCGACGCCGACGCCGGCGCGGACATCGACCCGCAGCTGCTCGACCCCTCCAAGGCGAATCAGACCGCGCCCGACACGTACAAGGTCAAGTTCGAGACCACCAAGGGAGACTTCGTGGTCGAGGTCAAACGGGACCAGGCGCCGCTGGGCGCCGACCGGTTCTACAACCTCGTCCAGATCGGCTTCTTCAACGATGCCGCGTTCTTCCGGGTCATCGACGGGTTCATGGTTCAGTTCGGGCTGCACGGACAGCCCGAGGTCAACACCAAGTGGCGGTCCGCGCAGATCGACGACGATCCGGTCAAAGGCAGCAACAAGCGCGGGATGGTGACGTTCGCCAAGCAGAACAACCCCAACACCCGAACCACGCAGCTGTTCATCAACTTCAAGGACAACGCCAACCTGGACGGGATGGGGTTCGCCCCGTTCGGTGAGGTGGTGCAGGGCATGGAGGTCGTCGACAGCCTCTACAAGGGCTACGGCGAGAGCGCTCCCGCTGGACGCGGACCTCTGCAGGGCCGCATCCAGAACGAGGGAAACACCTACCTCAAGAAGGACTTCCCCGAGCTCGACTACATCAAGGGCGCATCCCTGGTCGAAGGCTGAAGTCGCTCACGGTCCGGCCCGCAGCGTTCGCAGGCGGGCCAGGACCTCGGCCGAGTTGTGCAGCGACTCGACCTCGCCCTCGATCTGCTCCAGGCGGACGAACCGAGCCCGTGGCGCGTCCCAATCCAGCACCACGTTGGAAAAGTAGGGCGGCGCCTCGGGGTCTTCGTCGTTGTAGGCGACGATCACGATGACTTCGCGGTCGGGGTCTCGGTCGACGTTGCGGAACATGACGGCGGCCACCTTTGCCAAGGGGGTCTCGCCGTCGTGCAGCCGGGGAAAGGGGAACTGCGCACCGGCGCTCAGCGCAAATCCACCGAGTTCGGGGGGTTGGCCGCCACGGGTCAACACGACGGCGGTTGGCGCGTCCGTGCTGGCGGTCGGGCCAAACCGCGCCTCATACACGCGGTGCGCCAGCGCGCGGCCCCGGAGCAGGGGGTCGACCGCCTCGCGAAGGACGTCTCGTGTGACCCGTGTGACCCCGCCGGACAGCTCCGAGCTGGCCAGGGGGGGCTCAAGCTCCTCGAGCGTGTCCGGCTCGGCGTGTTGCCGAGGCGGCGCCTCGGGGTCAAACGCAACCGCGGCTGCGGGCGGGGAGAGCGGACGCGCAGCATCCTTGGGCAGCTCGATCGACGGATCCGAACAACCCGGGACCAAGCACGAGAGACCAAATACGAGGCTGAACCGACGCATGCCCGGCGCGGACTATTGACCACCCGGGGCACGCCGGCAAGGTGAACCTACGGGGCGAACGGATCGACGGTGTGCAGCGACGGAGCATGCAGGAGCACAGGGGCGCCGCCTCGACCCAAGGCCGCCGCGACGGTCCGTGGGCGCTCGATGGCGACGAGCCCTTCGATCGGGGCCTCGGGCAGCTCCACCTCTTCGAGGAACGCCGCCGGCTCCTCGGGGATCGCGGCCTCAGCGGGAGGACGCGTCGCCGGACGAAGGGGAAGCGGGGCGTCGAGGACCGGGAGGGTCGCCGACAGCGTCGAGGGGTCCAGGAGCGGTGAGGAGGCCCGTGGCTCGGCGGGCGCGCTGGCCACCATCCTGGCGGCATCTGGGGCCGGACCCGCCTCGGGCGCGAACGCCAAGAACGTGGACATGCCTCCGAGGATCGCAACACCCGCTGCGGCTGCGCCCACGCCGTACCTGGACCAGTAGCCAACATCGATGGCGCTCTCCACGAGCGTTGGCGCCGCCAGATAGCTCCGCGTGGTGCGGCGGCCCACCTTGGCGCGACGTGCACCCACCCGGTACCCGGAGAATTTCAGGATGTGCTCCACCACCGAGCGAGGGGTGAAGAAGTCCACGATGAGCAGGTCGCCGCGGTTGAGTGGATCCAGGGCACGCCGAAGGGCTTCCTTCGAGGCGTGGTCCAGCGGCTCGGGCAGGCATAAAACCCGCAGGCCGGCGCTGGGATCCCGGAAGCGCTTGAGGGCTTCGCGCGCCGCGTCGCCGGTCTGCAGCGACACCTTCCACCCACGCACGCCCAGCGCATCAAGGACCACGCAGGCGGGGGCCCGCAGGCCCTCAGCGCAGAACAGGGATGCGACCTTCGGCCGTTTGACGGGCCGGTACCGTGACGTTCTCGTGCGTGCCACCGGGTTCTGGCGTCGCACGAGCCGGGGATCGCTCCAAATTACCGGCGGTGGCCTGCGAGGCCGCCGAGCCGGCGTGAGACCGCGCCGTCCTTGGCGACACGCTCAAGGGGGGGGATGATGAGGAAGGTGTCCTCGCTGCCTCAGATCGACCACACGTTCATCTGCGATGCCGGCCCCGAGTCGGGGTCGTGGAGCGTCTATCGCTTCTTCCTCGAGGAGGCGATCAGCCGGCCCTACGACGCGACCGTCGACGTGGTCAGCTATAGCCTCGACGCCGCGACCGACGAATTTCTTGGGAAGAGCGCGAGCGTCGAGTGGATGCGGGAGGGGGGCGAGCCGGAGATGCTCCACGGGATCATCGTCGAGGTCGACTTCATCGGCCGAACCGACTCGCAGATCATGCTTCGCTTGCGCCTGGCGCCCGTCTTTGCGCTCGCTCGCCAGAACACGCAGCACCGCATGTTCCAAGAGATGAGCGTCTTGGAGATCGTCGAAGAGGTGCTGGGCGCGTTCCTCGAACCGTACGGACGCGCGCTCGATCTGGGCACATCCTCGCGCGGCACCCAGCCCAGGGACTACTGCGTTCAGTACGGCGAGAGCGACTTCGACTTCGTCTCCCGTCTCCTGGAGGAAGAGGGCATCTCGTATCTCTTCAACCACGAAGGGGACGTCGAAAAGATGCTGCTCATCCACGAGAACGCCGAGCTGGTCGAGGCCAAGAACCTCGACGACACCGCGGTGTTCCCCATGGTCGTGATGAACCACGGGATGATCGAGCTGCTTTCGGTGCAGTCGTTCGAGCAGAAGCTGTCCCTCGTTCCGACCGCGAGCCTTCGGCAGGACTACGACTTCCTCACCCCGACCCAGCCGCTCACCGCCACCGGGGAGCTCGCGCACGACGCCGCCGGCTTCACCCGGAGGATCTACGACTCGATGCGTCGTCGCTACGTCACCGACGACGTGACCGCCCGCGCCACGGATGCACTGGAGGCGGCCCAGACTCGCGCGAACACGGTGCGCGGCGAAGGCAACGCGCACACCATGCGCGCGGGCAAGATCTTCGAACTCGAACGTCACCACAAGATCGACCTCGAGGCGCAGTTCATCCTCACGCGGGTGGTGCACATGTCCGAGCAGCCCGAGGTGCTCGCCGATGGGTCGGAAGGGGAGGACAGCGGTCGCTACCGCAACCGCATTGAGGTGCAACCGCTCGAGCTGCAGGTTCGCCCGCTGCAGCGCACGCCCAAGCCCCGGATCCGGGGTCCGCAGACCGCCACGGTTTGTGGGCCCGCCGGCGAGGAAATCCACACCGACGAGCACGGCCGCATCATGGTCCAGTTCCACTGGGAGGAGGAGATGACCTTCGACGACACCTCCTCGTGCTGGGTCCGTGTCGCGCAGAGCTGGTCGGGGCCGGCCTGGGGCACCCAGTTCATCCCGCGCATCGGAATGGAGGTCGTCGTGCAGTTTCTCGAGGGCAACCCCGATCGCCCGCTGGTGACGGGCTGCGTCTACAACGGTGACAACGCGGCACCGTTTCCGCTGCCAGACAACAAGACGCAGAGCGGCTGGAAGTCGAACAGCTCGCCGGGGGGTGGGGGCTACAACCAGTTCCGCTTCGAAGACGCGGCCGGATCCGAAGAGATCAATCTTCATGCCCAGAAGGACTGGAACAACACCGTCCTCAACTGCCGCACCACCACCATTGGCGCGGACGACACGCTCTCGGTGGCGAACAACCGCACCAAGACCGTGGATGTCGACCAAGCGGAGACGGTCGGTGGCAACAAGACGATCGACGTGACGGGCAATCACACCGAGAACATCACCGGGACCGAGACGATCACCGTCACGGGGGACGCCGCGTACACCTGCCATGCGAACCAGGAGATCACCATCGCCAACGATGTGACCGAGACGATCAACGGGAAGCGTGAGCAGACGATCGCCAAGACCAGCAAGGTGAGCGTGATACTCAAGTCCGAGGAGATCGTCGGGCTACAAAAGTCCGTGACGGTCGGGGGCCTGTACTCCGAAAAGGTCGGGGCGAGTCGCAGCATCACCGCCGTCGGAGCCTTCTCGGTCACGGCCGGCCTCTCGGGCAAGTTCCAGTGCGCCAAGGACATCACGATTAAGGCGCAGAAGAAGATGACGATCGAAGCGGGCGATGCGATGAGCATCACCGCGACGAAGAAGACGTCGATCACCGCCAAGGACGACTACGTCCTCAAGGGCGACAAAAAACTGACCTTCGACGTGAAGACCCAGATCGCGTTCAAGTGCGGCAAAGCCTCGATCGCCCTCAAGAAGAGCGGGGACATCTTGCTCAAGGGCGCGAAGATCACGGTCAAGGGCAGCGGCGACGTGGTCGTCAAGGGCAGCAAGATCAAGCTGAATTAGTCTTTAGGGCGGGCCCTCGCGGCCCTCCCCCGAGACCGGCGAAGCCGGCTCTCGGGTCCCCCTCCCAGCGGTCGCCCTGTCGGGCTCGCGTTCGGACGCTGGCGGCTCTCGGGTGGTCGCCTGTCGGGCTTGCGTTCGGACGCTGGCGGCTCTCGGATCCCCCTCCGGGCGGTCGCCGTGTCGGACTCGCGTTCGGACGCTGGCGGCTCTCGGGTCCCCCTCCCAGCGGTCGCCCTGTCGGGCTTGCGTTCGGACGTTGGCGGCTCTCGGGTCCCCCGCCCCGCGGTCGCCCTGTCGGGCTTGCGTTCGGACGCTGGCGCTTGGGGGGTCCAAGGTGCTGGGGGCGAGGGGAGGGGGTAGACTCCCGCGCCAGAAGCGATGAAGTACGACCAGGACTATCGCAGCAGGAACGTCGACGACCTTCGCGGAAGTGGCGGTCGCGGAGGCGGGGGTGGACTCGGTGGGGGCATCGGGCTGCTGAGCTCGCTGTTCCGTCGCTTTGGCATCGGCGGCGTGGTCGTGGGCCTGTTGGTGCTGGGCGGGCTGAAGTTCTGCGGGGGCGGCAGCCTCGGGCTTCTGGGTGGGGGCGATGAGGCGCCCGGGGAACCGGTCTCCGACGAAGATGACGCGCTCGTCGGGCTGGTCTCGACGGTGCTCGATGACGCGCAGCGCGTGTGGTCCGAGCAGTACAAGGCGCGCGGCAAGTCCTACGAGGAAGCCCGGCTCAAGCTGTTCCGAGGCAGCGTCCCCTCCGCGTGCGGCCGGGCCGACTCGGCGACGGGACCGTTTTACTGTCCGGCCGATCAGGACGTGTACATCGACCTGAGCTTCTACGAGCTGCTCACCGAACGGCTCGGCGCCCCGGGAGACTTCGCGCAGGCCTACGTGATTGCGCATGAGGTCGGACACCACGTCCAGAACCTTGAGGGCGTGCTCGGCAAGGGCCGCGACGAGGGGGCCGAGGGCGGCTCGGTTCGGGTCGAGCTGCAGGCCGACTGCTACGCCGGGATCTGGGCGCATGACACGAAGAAACGCGACATCCTCGAGGCGGGTGATATCCAGGAGGCCCTTCGCGCAGCCGAAGCGATCGGGGACGACGCGCTGCAAAAGGGCGCCGGCGGGACCGTGCGACCGGAGAGCTTCACCCACGGCAGCTCCACGCAGCGCATGAAGTGGTTCAAAATTGGGTTCGAGACCGGGTCCATGGACGCGTGCGACACGTTCGCCGCGCGCGAGCTTTGAGCTTGGTGCCACGGCTGTGGCACAACGAGCTGTGATGGAGCGCTTCTACCCAATCGGAACGCCTGGAAAACCGTGGACGGAAGTCGACCGCGCAGCGTGGCTTGAGCAGCGTACGCTCCAGCGCAGCTACCAAGACGAGGTCCGGGTGCGGCTCGAGGCGCTCCCCGATGGTTTTGAGGTTCGGTGCTACGGTGTGCTGCCGTCCGACCCCAGCCGCTACCCGCTGTTCGCCGTGCTCCCTTCCGCCCCGATCGCGGACGCACCGTGGGCGTTGGTCACCGGAGGCGTGCATGGCTATGAGACCAGCGGAGTCCAGGGCGCACTGGACTGCATCGAGACGCTGCACCCGGAGTTCTCCGCTCGGGTGAACCTGGTCGTCGCACCGTGCGTGAGCCCGTGGGGCTACGAAGTCATCCACCGCTGGAACCCCGACGCGCTGGACCCCAACCGCGCGTTCGTCGAGGACAGCCCGGCCCATGAGGCCAACGCCTTGATGCGTTTTGTGGCCGAGCTTGGCGTCGAATTTTTGATGCACATGGATCTGCACGAGACGACCGACTCCGACGAGGAGGAGTTTCGGCCCGCACTCGCGGCCCGGGACGGCACGGCATACGAGCCGGGCATCATCCCCGATGGGTTCTATACCGTCGGCGACAGCAGGAACCCTCAGCCGGAGTTTCAGCGCGCGGTGATCACCGCGGTCGAGGCCGTCACCCACATCGCGCCACCCGACGCGCGCGGCCAGATCATCGGTGCCGACGTGGCCGGGCCTGGGGTCATTCACTACCCGTTCAAGGCGCTCGGGCTGTGCGCCGGGCTCACCGACGCTCGATTCACGACGACCACCGAGGTCTATCCCGACAGCGCTCGCGCGACCCCTGCGATCTGCAACGCCGCGCAAGTCGCCGCGGTGCGGGGTGGGCTCGCGCACGCGCTGTCCGCTGCGCGCTGAGAGCCGGCGCTCTCAGGAACAGCCCACGGTCAGGTCGCGAGAGGCCGTGCGTTCGAGATCCTCCACCACCACGACCACCGTGACCGTCGCCGCAACGTTGCACAACGGAAGCAGCTCGGCGTTCGTGGTGCCCGCGTTGCTGATGCGGGCGACGATGGTGTCTCCAGCAGGCAGGTCGATCCGCGACGCGTCTTGGGGGCCCCGAACCGACACTTCGAAATCGAGTTCCGGCCCGTCGGGAAGGGCACTGAGGGTGACCGCCTCAACGCGCGCGCCCTGCAGGTCAACGGAGGCTTCGAGTTGCGCGGTGATGTCGAGCAGCGCGAGCCCGTCCGCTGGATCCATGCGGGCCGAGACGCGCGCGGTACCCAAGGAGAGGTCGAGCTCGCGGGGGGTCTCATCATCACCGCAGGCGGTGGCCCACAGCAGCAAGCAAACCCAAGCGGTGCGAAACTTCATCGCCGCAGGGTAGGGTGCATTGTTGGCGCTTGCCACCGGATCTGGCCCGCCGCCAGCCACCGTGACCGCGCGACCGGTCGACCAAGCGTCCACGCCGCTCGCGGGGACAGCACCCGCCAAACGCTGCTGTGCGGGGCACACTCCGGACATGGGCGTTCCTTGGTCTCGCGGTCGACGCACGGCCGTCTTTGCGTTGGCGTTGGGCGGCTGGAGTTTTGCATTGGCGCCGCTTGTCGAGCGCGTTCGCCCTGCGCCGGACGTGTTGGCGGCCGGCCTGGATCAGGCGCTGCAAGGTCCGCTGGCGACGGCGCCGGGGGAACGGGCGCTCAACCCCGAGTGGACGCTGATGGCCGATCTGTTCTCGGTCCTCGCTTGGAGCAACGCCGCGCTTACCGACCCCTCGCGCACGGCGGTCCTGCTCGAACACATCGATGCCGCGATCGACACGACGCTGCGCACCGAGGCCGAGGGCGGGCAGTTGGCGCTGTTGCTCCCGTACGCGCGCCGCGAGGGTTTTCGCGATGCCACCGGCCGCAGCGTCTTCGTCGACGGGGAGCTCGCCCTGATGTTGGCCGCACGGCTGTCCGTGGCTCCGGATCCCGTTCTGAAGCAGGAACTCCGGCGGCGCGTAGGCGTCATCGAAGCCGCCATGGCCCGGAGCCCGACGCTCAGCGCCGAGAGCTACCCCAACGAGTGCTGGACGTTCTGCAACACGACGGCCCTGGCCGCGCTGGTGCTCTCCGACCGAATCTTTGGCACCGATCACAGGCCCCTGGCTCGCGCGTGGGTGGAGCTCGCCAAGAACCGACTGCTCGATGCGCAGACCGGGTTGCTGATCTCCAGCTACACCTACGACGGCGAGGTCCTCGATGGACCCGAAGGCAGCAGCATCTTTATGGTCGCCCACAACCTGCTGCTGCTCGACCCTGCGTTCGCGCGGGATCAATACGAGCGCGCCTCGGAGCAGCTCGCTTCGTGCACGCTTGGGTTCTGTACGGCCTCGGAGTGGCCTGCCGGAGCTCCAGGCCGGGTGGACATCGACTCGGGCGCAATCGTGCCGGGGTTCGACGCGAGTCCCGGCGCGAGCGGACTCGCGCTGCTGGGGGCGGCAGCGTTCGGCGATGAGGAGACGCGCGACGGCTTGCTGCGCTCGATGCAGTTTGCGGCCGTGCCAACCCGGCAGGCGGATGCGACCTGGTTTCGCGCCGCGGGGCGGATCGGAAACGCGGTCGCAGCCTACGCCTTGCACTTTGGTCCCCTGTGGGCTCGGACCGCGGAGGCCGCATGAGCCGGCCCGCCGTGCCCCTTCTCGCTGCAGCCATGCTCTTTGCCGTGGGCCTGGTGTGGCTGTGCGGCGGACCCCAGAGCGCCACAGCGCTGGCCGGCCTGCGTGGCTCAGGCCCCGGCGCAGCCGCGGGGCTGCTCTGGATCGTCCTGGTCCCGGCGTGCTTCGTGTTGGTTCCCGCGTTGCTTTTCACCGGAGCTGCCGAGGGCCTGCACGCGATTTGGGACGCGGTCCGCGTGCGAAAGGCATCGCTCGGGCTTGGCAGCCGGTCCGGGCCCGGCGACACTTGAAGCAGTGAGGGACGTTCCCGCGCAGATCGGGCGCTACGAGATTCGACGGGTCATCGCGCGGGGCGGGAACTCGTCGGTCTACGAGGCTTGGGATCCGAAACACCACCGCGACGTCGCGGTGAAGTTCTTGTCGCCCGAGGACATCGGCGAAGGGCTGTCCAACGTGGCGCGGTTCAAGCGTGAAGCGCGAGCCCTCGCCAAGCTCAGCCACCCCAACATCGTCTCCATCCTCGGCGGCGGCGAGGCGCTCGGTGGCGCGTATATCGTGATGGAGCTGTTGCGCGGCAAGACGCTCCGGGAGTGGTTCGCGGCCAGGCCGGTCTCGAGCCGGGCGCTTGAGGTCATGCGTCAGGCGGGGGACGGCCTCGCCGCCGCGCACGACGCTGGGATGACGCACCGGGATTTCAAGCCAGACAACGTGATGATCGAGGCGGATGGCCGGGTTTGCGTGTTGGACTTCGGGCTTGCGAAGGGCGGCGCGGCGACGGGCAACGAGCACAAGCCGTTTGTCGAGGGGTGGTCCAGCGTCAACCACTCGCCGTTGTCTCGGCTGACCGAGCCGGGATCGGTGTTGGGGACGATCGAGTACATGGCGCCGGAGCAGCATCTCGCCGGGTTGGTCGACGCGCGCTCGGACCAGTTCTCGTACTGCGCGACCGTGTACGAGGCGTTGTTCGGGACGCGACCGTTCGAGGGGCACGACGTGGGCACGATCCTCCGAGCGATGGGGCAAGGCTTGAGCTCCAGGCCACCGCGTCCGGCCGCCCTGGACATCCGAGGCTACCGGGCGCTGGCGCGCGGACTCTCGATCGATCCGGCCGCCCGGTGGCCCTCGGTGGCGGCGCTGCTCGTGGAGCTTCCCGGCGCGCCCGCTGATCCGTTCTGAGGGGCCTCGCACGCGTCGTCGGGGACGCGCAGCCACTGCAACCATCGGCGTGGCGCGAAGGCCATGTGGGAGACGAGCATGGCCGCGGAGAACAGCCACAGGCCCATCACGATCGCGACCCCGACGTGCAGGGCCACCGCCAGCGCCAGCATGGGGCCTCGGCTGCGGCGATGCCAGATCAACGCGGGGTAGGCGAGCTCGAACAACAGCGAGCCATACCCGAGCACGTTGAGCAGGTATGGATGCGCGGCGAACGGTTCCAGCGGAAAAAAGTTGAACTCCCAGTCCGTCATCGCAAACCACACGCCCATGCCGTCCCACCAGTCCTCCCCTTGAAGCTTCTCAAGGCCGGCGAATGCCATGATGATCGCCATCTGCACTTGGGTGAGGCGCAGCCCCATCGAGCGCAGGGTTTGGCGCCACGGGACCCGGATCAAGGGTGCCCGGCGGCGGGCATCGAGGGCGAGGGCGTGTCCCATCGGCACCAGACACTGGATGAACAGCAGGTTGCTGCAGACATCGTCGACGCCGTACGCGACAGCGGGGGCGCGCCGCGTGAAGCTGTAGTGGCCGACGAGCAGCACCCACTTCACGAGGTTGGGGCGCCATCCTGCCGCGTAGGTGATCGCCGCCACGATCGTGATCCACCACAGGGCCCAAGCAGCCTCGGCGCTGCGGAACACGAACAGCAACGACAAAGACGTCGGCTCCTGGGTTAGGGAGGGGGTCATCGAGAGCGGAAGCCAGCCGTCCTCGGTGTAGAACGCGTCCACATGTCCTGCGAGGGTGGCGTACGAGAAGAACAGCGTCAGGCCAACGCCGACCCGGACCAGGTCCAGGGCGCGTGTCTCGGCCAGCTCGAACCAGAACCGGACCCACGCCCGAACCCATCCCCGAACCCAGGCTTGCAGCGCCCTCACTTCGCCTCCGGGCTGCACCGGCGGAAGTAGAGCTTCTCCAGGGGCATGTCGTCGGTGATGCCCTTGCCCGCCAGAACGTCCTCGGGCTCTCGCTCGACCTGGTGCGCGACGCTGAAGACGATCTTCCGCGGCGCGAGGTCGGCGTGTTTGCGACACAGGTAGGCGGCGGCTCCGTCGCCGTACGCGTCCCCGTCATCGATCACGTTGACCAACAGCGTGGTGTAGCGGAAGTATGCCGGGTCCCAACGATCCAGCGCTTCCATCCACGCGAAGCGATGGGTCTTGCCCTGGCCGTCGATCACCTCGTAGCGCGGGAGGTCCCCGGGGCCGGGGTCGGGCGAGAAGAACCCCCAGTCGTTGTTGACGTTGGCCAACTCGAGGGCGGGATACGCCACGCGGTACGCATCGGTGACCAGCTCGGACCCGGGACCGGCCGCGAGCAGCAGCCCGCCCACATACAGCACCACAGCGCCGGAGAGGGCGCCGTAGACCCACGGGGCGTGCGGAAAACCGCCGGTGCAGCGATCGTCGGGCATTGCGGCCACCGAATCGTACACGCGATGGCCGCCGGAGGAGACAGTGGTAGCTTCCGCGGCGATGGATGAGCCCGCGCCCCCGCGAACCCGTGGCCTGTTGATCGGCATCGGTCTGGCGATGCTCGCGCTCAGCGTGCTGTTTGGGTGGCGGACGCTGCAGCAGCGCGCGCAGTACCGCGAGTACAAGGACCAGACGGTGAACGAAGCCGACCTGCCGTGGACCGGGGCAGAGGTGAGCGTGGACACCTGCGTCGAGTGGACGGTGGACTGGGGCATGGCCTGCTCCGGGATGGAGAGCTGGTGCATGGGCGAGGCCCCCAGGCTGGCGCTCGCGTGTCTGGGCTCATCGGACCGCTCGGCGTTTTGCGAGGACGCCGGGGATGGGGTCAAGTCGACGCATTTTGGGTACGCGCAGTGTGAAGCGCTGCGCGAGGCCGTGGACGGGCATCACCTCAAGAAGGCCCACAAGAAGTACTGCGCCTCGATCTACCGGGCGGTCGCGGAACACTGTCAGCGCGGCGGCGCGGGGATCTGAGTGCCCGCAGGCTCGAACGCAGCGTCGAATCCGAACGCGGCCAGAGCAGCGCGGCGACTCGCCGAAGGATCTCCGGTCGTCCAATAACGATCGGGGATCGACGCGGTCGGGGCGGCGGACACGGGGTCGAAGTACAAGTCGACGAGCGCCTGTGCGGGGTCGATGATGCGCGTGAGGTGCGGGAGCGCGGCCTCCAATGCGGGCAACGCCGCCAGGTAGTGCGTGCACGCGCTGACCAGGGCGCTCGCGTCTCGGACCGAGGCCAGGATCTGCGCCAGGGTCGACTCCACCTCGGGTCCGCGCACCAGGCCACGCTCGATCAAGGCCGACAGCGGCTGGGCGATGATCTCGGTCACCCGGATCCCGCGAGGGCGCAGCGCGTTTCCGTAGACGCCGGAGTCGATCGTGCGGCGGCCGCCGAGAACCAGCACGTCCTGGACCCCGGCGCGCAACGTCGCGTGGATGCCCGGCTCAATCACCCCCACCACGCGTCGGACGGGCAGGTCGGTGAGCGCCCCGAGCACCGTACTGGCGGCATTGCAGGCGAGGACCACCTCGTCGCAGCCGTGCCCGGCGAGCGCGAGCACCAGCGCCCGGACGCGGCGGGCGAGCGCGGCATCGGTCTGTGTTCCGTAGGGGGGCGCCCCCGCGTCCGAGAGGTAGACGATCGGTCGCCGCATGCCCGCGGCGCGCAGCTTGGCGACGACGTCGAGGCCCCCGATCCCCCAGTCCAGCACGCCCAGTGCGCTCACGGGTAGGCCATCTCGCGCAGGGCTGCGTCGCGGAACGGTCCCGTGTCGAAGGCGATCACCTGCGCGCGTCGACCCACGTTCAACACGTCGAGGACGCCGCGGGGGAAGCGGCTGCCCAAGTACCAGTCATACTCGTGAAACGCCCGCATCGGGTTGAAGCGCAGCATCTGCGCCCAGGCGGGGGAGCGAACCATCTGCGCTCTGGCCCGGGCGTAGCCGGGGTAGCGCCGCTCAATCGCCCGCACGCGCAGCTTGTCGGCGAGCAGCCGAGGCACCTGTGCCAAGCCGGCGGGTTTGTCGACCATGTCAATGACGAGCAAGCGTCCCTCGGGGCGAAGCACGCGGCGCAGCTCCAGCATCAGCGGGTCCCAGTCGAGGTACCGAAAGGACAACAAGGAGACGGCGACGTCGATGCTCGCGTCGGGCAACGGGAGCTTCGGTCCGTCGACCACCGCGAAGCGCAACGCGCTGTGTCCCGCGTTGCGTGCGGAGGCGAGCTCCACCATGCGCGCCGACGCATCCAGGCCCACGCCGCTTTGGATCGAGGGCATGAGTTTCTCGAGCAGCGCCCCGTTGCCGCAGCCCAGGTCCAGCACATCGACCGGGCGAGGGGGGAGGTGAGCCCGCAGCCACGCGAGTTCGTCTCGGCGCACCCCGATGTCGTCGAACACCACGTCGTAGTCCGCCGCGACGGCGTCGTAGCTGCCGTCGTGCTCGCCCGGATCGAACGCGACGGGCGCCTCCAGCGGCATGCGGCCGAGGTACTTGCGCAGCGATGCGGCCGATCCGTGCGACTTGCGTCCTGGGCAGCCCGCCACGTACAGCGGGGCGGTGGCAGGGTGCCACGGGGGGACCGCAACGAAACGCTCGGGGGACCCCGAGAACGCGGTGTACCAATGGTACCCGAGGGTCCGGACTTGGAACGTGCGGGCGAAGAAGGGCGCGAACCACCGCGCGGAGCGGCAGGCATGAATGTGGGCCTGCGCCCCAGCGGCGAACGGGATCTCGAGTTCACGCCACTCGTGGGGGCTGAACTGCTCGGGCCAGGCCGTGGTCCCAAACATCGGACCGTACAGTCCGGCGTGCCCGACGAAGTGGAACTCCGTGATCGCGGTGGCGGACGCCAAGACCCGGCGCACATCGTCCTTGCTCTCGACCGCGCGACACCAAACGTCTTGGCTCGGCCGTGCTTGTTGGCGCGCACGGGCCAGCGTCCGCGCGACCTGAGCGAAACGAGCCCCGCCCTCGCGATAGCGGGTGGTGTAGACGATGACGATCATCGAACCCTGAGTACGCTCGGCTGCGGCAATGCCTTCCCGAGGGTCCCCAACCTCGCATACGGGGCCGCGCCCGACCACATCTGATAGGCTCCCGCGCGCAGATGTTCGTGTCCCCACGGCCACCCTCGGAGTGTCAGGGATCCGACGCGCCGCGGGAACCGGCGCCCTCGCGACCCGGGCGCGGGTGGGGTCTGAGCGCGGGGATGGGGGGCGCGGCAGCGGTGCTCTACGGCGCGACGCTGTGCCCGACGGTCTCCTGGTACGATAGCGCGGAGTTTTCGGCCAGCGCTGCGTCCTTGCGCGTGGTGCCACACCCTCCGGGGTACCCGCTGTACACCCTGCTGGGCCACGTGTTCTCGTGGTTGCCGGGCGAGGCCGCGTGGGGTCTCAACGTGATGTCCGCGGTGTTTGGGGTGGTGGTCGTGGTGCTCATGCACCGCGTCGCGCTGCGCATGGGACTGGGCCGCGCGGCTGCGCTCGTGCCCCCGGTGTTGGTGGGGCTCGCCCCGTCGGTGTGGAGCAACGCCGTCGTGGCCGAGGTCTACACACCGGGCTTGGCGTTCTTGCTGGGCGCGCTGCTGCTGTGCCTGCATGCGCGGGATCGCGGGGACCCCCGGCTCGCGTGGGCGGCCGCCTGGATCGCGGGGCTGGGTCTGGGGGTGCACATGTCGATCGCAACCTGGGGCCTGGGCTTCGCCGCGCTCGTGGTCCATGCGGCTTGGCCCTCGCTGCGCGAACAACCTCGGGCCACCGCCGTGCGCTGGGGTCTCGCGTGCGCGGCCGCGACGGGGCTGGGCATGCTCGTGTTCTTGGTGATCCCGCTGGGTCCGTTTGACGCGGTGGCGCCGCTGGGTCCGTGGGAAGACACGCCGCACCGGATGTGGGCGCACTTCGTCGTGGACGTGCAGGGCGGCGCGTTCAGGCGCTACTTCAAGCCGCTGCCGTTGGGCACTCGACTGGCGGAGATCGCAGCGGTCTTCACGTCGAACCTGGGTCCGGCCGGGCTCCTGAGTGCAGGCGCCGGTCTGGCCTGGGCCTGCGTGCGTCAGCGAGTGCTCGCCGCGACGCTGGTGCTTGGGGCGCTGGGCAACGTGGCGTTTTTCTTCCGCTACGACGTGCCCGACCTGGACGTCTTCCTGCTTCCCACGCTCGTGTCGCTGTCGCTGCTCGCGGGCGTCGGGGTCGATGCCGCCGCACGTCTGCGGCCGGCCGCAGGGTGGGGCGTCGCGGGGACCGTGATGTGCATTGCCGCGGGCCAGGCGTGGGGGGCGTACGACGACCTCGACCGGTCCGCGGATCGCTCGGCTCGCGCCTACGGCGAGGCGGCATGCAGGGTGCTGCCCCGAGGCGCGGTGCTGGTGATGACCAGTCGGCCGGACGAGTGGCGGCTGTACGCCGTGGTGCTTTACATGCACGAAGCGCAGCAAGGCTGCGAGGGGGTCGAGTTTTGGGGGCGCACCAACGTCTCCATGGTGGAGCACGCGCTCGCCGATGGACGCGCGGTCTACAGCTTCGTGCAGGATCCGCGGTTTGGCTGGCCCTTCGCGATCGAGCCGCAGGGACCGGTGTTCCGCGTCACGCGGTCGTAGGGTCGAGCTCGCCGCGGGACTCGGTCAGGACCTGCTCCCACGCAGCGCGCTCGCTCCAGGTTCCCGCCGCCTCCGACGAGGCGCTTGGACACAGCTCGTTGATCGGGCACTGCGCGCACTTGGGCTTGCGCGCGGTGCAAACGTGGCGGCCGTGCAGGACCAGGCGGTGTCCGATGTCGACCCACGAGTTCTTGGGAAACAACGCACACAGCAGCGCCTCGATCCGCGTCGCGTCCTTGTCCGCGGTGATCCCCAACCGCTCGACCAGCCGGGTGACGTGCAGGTCGACCACGATGCCCACGCTCTTGCGAAACACGGACGCCAACACGACGTTGGAGGTCTTGCGCGCTACGCCTGGGAGCGTCGTCAACTCGGCCATGGTGTCCGGAACCTCGCCTGCAAAGTCGTCGAGAACCGCCTGGGCGGTGCGCCGAATCGCCTTGGCCTTGTTGCGGAAAAAGCCGCTCTTCTTGACCACCGCCTCAACCTCCTCCGGGTCGGCGGCAGCGAGGTCTGCCGGCGTGGGCCACCGCGCAAAGAGGACCGGGGTGATCGTGTTGATCGTGCGGTCGTTGGACCGCGCCGCCAGGATGGTCGCCACCAGAAGCTGCCAAGCGTTCTCGTGGTCGAGCTCGACCTTGGGCGCCGGTTGAGCCTTGCGCAGCCGCGTGTGGATCTTCGAGACCCGAGCCTGCAACAGCTCGGGGATCGGATCGGAATGGACCGGGGCGGCGCCAGGGTCTTTCTTCGTCTTGCCAACGGCAGTGCGAGCCACGGCGGTATGATGGCACGCTTGCTCGGGCGAGGACGCGGCACTCTTGCGGAGCGAGCTCGCGATCAGCCGCCGCCGGGCGCACTGGGCGAGCCGCCCTTGAACGAGCCCGAGGACTTCTTACGACCGTCGGACTCCTCGGGGGCGGGCTCGAGGTTCTTGTCGAGCGGGAAGTCGGGCGCGCGCTGGGGGTCGCAGGCCGGTGGAGGACCGAACTTCTCGGCCTCAAAGGCGTACTCGAGCGACCCCTTGCCGTTCCGCTTGCCCTTGTCGTCCTTCGTGCTGGCCTCGATGCGGACGGTGTGGGTACCGCTCCGGCTTGGGGTGCAGTAGGACAGCAGATAGAACCGCTTGGCGTGGTTGTCGATCCGATCGGCGACCCGCGTGAACGCCTCCTCGACTTTGGCGTCGTCGGTCGCCAGCTCGGTCCCGTCGCGACCGATCTCTCGCAGCGCCCCTTCTTCGAGCTCGGCACCCACGCCGATCACGTAGATCTCGTACTCGGCGTAGTCCTCGGATCCCATCACCTCCTGCATCTCCTCGGTCGTGACCCGGTGCGCGCGGTCGGTACCGTCGGTGAAGACGACCAGGGTCCCAAACTTCAAGGGCCGCTTGTCCTTGTCCAGCGCCTGCTTCAGGGTCTCGAGGCCCTGGATCACGGCGCCGTTGAGGTTGGTGGAGGGGTCTTTGGGCTCGTAGGTCCGCAGACCGTCGAGTCCTCCGTCGACGCTGCCTTGGGCTTCGGTGAAGCGCACCACGGGGATGATGTCCTCGCTCCCATCGAACGCGGAGACACCGACCTTCTGGGTCTTGCCGACGCGCTCGGAGAACTGATGCGCCGCGTCTACGACGGCGTCGGCCTCACCGGATTCGGTGATGCTGCCGCTCATGTCCAACAGCAGGTGCGTGTACATGACGGCCGCGACCTCTGGGTTTTGGATCACCTGCTGGCTCTCGAACGGGGAGACCAACGTCTCGTCCTCGTAGATCGCGAAGTCCTCCGCGGTGAGTCCGGCGACCGGCTCTTCATCGTCTTCGACGGTGAAGAAAACCCAGACGTTGTTGGGCTTGGCTTCGGCCGAGTTGATCCGGGTGACGGACAACGTGGAACCGCAGCCGAACAACGAGAGACATGCCAGGGCGGAGACGAAGCTACGGCGCACGGCCGAGACTCTACGGCATCCTGCCCGCATGCATCACGCATGCATCACGCATGAGGCATTACGAAAAATGCATACAAAGGGGGTTGGAATCACGGCGGTCGAAGTGGTCCAATCGCCGCGTTGCGGACACCGAAGTCCAGGCAACCGAAAAAACCACGCATGAGACGTCTCGCCTTCATCTCCTTGGTCAGTCTTGGACTCTTTGCGCTCGCCGGCGACGCGGAGGCGGCCCCGAGCCCCGGGAAGAAGATCAGCGGCGGTGGCGGGAACTTTGGCGTCGGGCTGAGTCTCGGCGACCCGATGGGACTGTCCGTCAAAGGGTTCCTGTCCCCCGACCACGCGCTCCAGGGTGACCTCGGCTGGGCGCCGCTGCACCACGGCGACGGCCGTTTGGGCATCGACTACCTCTGGCACCCCGGCGTCCTGGCCAGCGGACCTGTCGCGGAGTTTTTGCCGTACGTCGGCCTCGGTGTCGGCATGATGTTCTGGGCCAACCGCTGCTACTACCGCGATGACTACTACGACTACGACGAGCGGGGCCGACGTCGCCGCGGGGGCCGATGCGGCGACGGCGGGGCCGCGATGTTCATCCGGGCTCCGATCCTCGGTCTGGGCGTGCACTGGAAAAAAGCGCCGCTGGACACGATGTTCGAGGGGTCCTGGTCGCCGTACTTGATCTACCCCGACCTCGCTCACGGCGACTTCTCGTTCAAGATTCGCTACTACTTCTAGCGCCCCTGCGAGCGCGCCTGCGGGCAGCCGTCGAAGGACGTGCTGCCGGCAGCCGCAGGGCGGGCTGGACGCTCGAAGAGCCTAGCTCCCCAGGAAGCCCGACTCGCGCGGCGTGCCGATGACGCCTGCCTGGGCGGCTTTCCCCCCTGGAGGCGGCACCGATGCCGCGGGAGCGGGGACCGGGGCAGCGTCGGTGGGCTGCAGCGCAAGCTCGAGGCGTTCTTTGACGGTTTTCGTCTCTTCGCGGTCGGCGGTCAGCGCTTCGATCTCATCTTTGCGGGCGGCGATTTCTTCCTCGAAATCGTCGATCTCGGCCTGAAGGTTGGTGACGCGGTCATCGATGCGCGCCCGCTTGCGCTCGGCGTCGTCGATGATGCTGCCGATGTCCACGTGCAAGGACTCCAGCGTCTTCTTCACGACCTCCACGACCAACGCAACATTGTCGTTGGGGAGCTGGCGCATGAGCTCGATCGCGTTCTGGATGCCGTACGCGGGCTTGGCCGGTTCGGCTGCAGGGATCACGGCCGCTTTCGCCGGCTCGGCTGCCTTCTTGGGCGCCGCCTGTTTGACGGGTGCCGCTTGCGCGACCGGCTCCGGTGCTGGGGCCACGGTCTCTTCTTCTGGACGTTTTCGATCGAACAACCCCATAGTACTGCGCTCCTGAGGCGAACCCTATAGGGTTCCCCGGCGCGCGTCGACGGTGTGAGCTCGGAAAACACCGGAAGCGCCCGGTTTGGGCCGCCAAACGGGCTCTGGCCGCGCGGCGGAGGGGCGATGCACCCCGGACCCGTCCGTCCCTGCGAGCACGGTTGAGGACGAAGCGGGGGCGGGGGGCAGGGCTGGTGCCCGCAGCAGGAATCGAACCTGCGACCTACGGTTTAGGAAACCGTTGCTCTATCCGACTGAGCTATGCGAGCGGCACTCGCCGAGGCGAGGCGGCCGCGAACCTAGCCCGGTCTGGGGCAGCTGTCCACACGGCGATGTCCGTCCGGACGCCAGCGGGCCCGGGCTCTGGGGTGTAACGCGCCGCCGCGTCGGCGGGCAGGGCGTTCTTGTACCGCGCGGTCTGCACGGTTTCGGCGGTCAGCAGTGTGTCGCAGCGAGGGTCGAACTTACCCTTCGACCCTCGCTGCGACACACTGCCCGCCTTGGAGGGCCTCTTCGACCCGCGGGTGCGGCTTTGCATCGAGCCGATCGGTGATCCTGACCCATCCCAGCTCCCGGCGCAGGAGCAGGCTCTGATCGCCAAAGCGGTGCCCAAGCGGCGGCGCGAGTTTGCGGCGGGGCGGTTGCTGGCCCGCCGGATGTTGACCGAGTTTGGACGACCGGCGCAGGCGCTGCTTCGGGGGGAGCACGGCGCGGTGCCGTGGCCCGTCGGCATTGCGGCCTCGATCAGCCACTGCGAGCCCTGGGTTGCGGTGGCGATGACCGCGGCTCCGGACATCTCCGGTTTGGGGCTGGATATCGAGTACGCTAAGGCGCTCGAAGAAAAATACTGGCACGTCATCCTGACGCAAGAGGACATGTGCCACCTGGAGTCATGGCCAGAGAAGACACGTCCGGTCGTCGCCAAGCGGATGTTTGCGGCCAAGGAGGCCGCCTACAAGGCCCAGTATCCGACGTCGCAGGAGTTTTTGCCGTTCTCCGCCATGTGGATCCGCGTCTCCGCAGACCTGGAATCGTTCGAGGCCAGCTTTCGCACAGACGCGGGGCCCTGGCGCACGGGTGACGTGCTGGCCGGTCGTTTTTCGACGCTGCAAGACCACCTCGTCACCGCCGTCGTCGCCAGTCGCTGAAACCCCGCGGTCGCAACAGAATCGGCGTTTCGGTCGCGGAGTCTGCGTCCCCGTGAGAAGCTCCAGTCCGTGTTGGAACCCCTGATGCGCGCCGTTCACGTCCGCGAGAACCTCGCGGGCCTGCGGCTGCAGGGCGAGGAACTCGATCGCGTGGTGCGGGAGGCTCTGGGGGCGGAACTGGTCGCTACGATCGAAGCCTCTCCGCGTCTGCGATGGCTGCCGCTTCAGATCGACATCCGCATGACGCACTTGGTGTACGAGCACGGCGGGGATGAGGTCTTGCGTGCGCGGTGTCAGCAGGCCCTGCTCGCCAGTGGCGAGACGCCTTTGATGCGGGGGTTCATCACCGCCGGGCTGCGGATCTTTCGCGGCAACCCCGGAAGTCTGTTCAAGCTGGCGCGGCGCGGCTACTCCCAGATCTATCGCAACGCAGGGTCGCTCGAGGTCGAGCCCCGCGATGACACCAGCGTGTTCCTCGTCGGCCAAGACTTCCCCGACATCATCCGCAGCGACCGGATTTATCTGCAGGGGGTTGGCGAGGCCATCGCCGCGGTCACCAGCTTCGTACGCTTTCGCTGTACCAGCACCCTGCAACGTGACGCCGGATCCGTGCGCTGGGTGATGCAGTGGAGACCCATGGACCCGGTCGAGGCGTTGTGACCGTGGCACCGTTCCATGTCAGCGTCGCGGTCGGCTGGCCACGATTGCACAGCGTGGTGGCAACGTCCGCGCGGTCGTGACCGCGATCGCGAGCGCCGGCCCCGAATCGGCCGGTTTCCGTTGTTTCGGCGGGTCCGATGCCGTAGGACCACTGCGCCCCGATGACGGTGACAGCCCACGCCCGCGGTCCACTCGGAACTTGGCTCGGTGATCCGAGCGAGCTCGTTCACGAAGCGCCGCGTCTCGCCGCGTTGCTCGAACGCGTGCACCTTCCCCTGTACGCCGTAGAACAAAACGGACGCATCGCTCTGAGCTCCGAAGGCGAGGCCAGACTCGGCGTCCGCGACCCCGAGGGGCTCGACCTGCACGGCCTGGTTCCCGCGGCGCCCTTGGAGCACCTGGGCGACCCCGCCTTTGCCCGGGACCACGGCGCTCGGTTCAACCTCGTCGGTGGGGCCATGGCCGGCGGCATCGCCTCGGTGGCCATGGTCGAGGCCTTTGCCAAGGCCGGCATGCTCGCATTCTTCGGCGCTGCTGGGCTGAGCCTCGCCGAGGTCGAGGATGCGATTCAAGGGCTTCGCACGCGGCTGCTGGATCGCCCCTGGGGCAGCAACCTGATCCACAGCCCCTACGAGCCCAAACTCGAGGAGGCCGTCGTCGATCTGTATCTGCGCCATGGCGTACGCACCGTCTCCGCCTCTGCCTACCTCGACCTGACGCTCCCGCTGCTGCGCTACCGCTACGCCGGCATCACCCGCGACGAAGCGGGCAGGGTGCACGTACCCAACCGTGTGGTCGCCAAGGTCTCCAGGGCCGAGGTGGCGCGAAAGTTCTTCGCACCGCCCGAGGCCAAGTGGGTGCGGGCGCTCGTCGAATCCGGCGCGCTCACCCACGAGCAGGCCGAGCTCGCCGCCGGCGTTTGTGTGGCCACCGACCTCACCGCCGAGGCCGACTCGGGCGGACACACCGACAACCGCCCCGCGCTGAGCTTGGTGCCCTCGATGATCGCCCTGCGCGATGCCATCGCACAGACGCATCCCGCCGCTGCCCAGATTCGCGTCGGAGCGGCCGGCGGCATCGGCACCCCCCACGCCGCCGCCGCCGCCTTTGCGATGGGCGCCGCCTACGTGCTCACCGGAACGATCAACCAAGCCTGCGTCGAGTCGGGCACCAGCGATGCTGTGCGCGCGCGATTGGCCGAGGCCGGCGAGGCCGACGTCACCATGGCCCCCGCCGCCGATATGTTCGAGATGGGGGTCGAGCTGCAGGTTCTGCGCCGCGGCACCCTGTTCCCGATGCGGGCCCGCAAGCTCTGGGAGCTGTACCGAGCCCACCCCAGCCTGGACGCGATTCCACCCGCCGACCGCGACAGCCTGGAGCGCACCGTGTTCCGCAAGCCGCTGGAGCAGGTCTGGACCGACACGGCCAGCTTTTGGGCGCAGCGAGACCCCGAGCAGATCGACAAAGCGCAGCGAGACCCCAAGCACAAGATGGCGCTGTGCTTTCGCGCGTACCTCGGGCAGGCCTCTCGCTGGGCCAACCGCGGCGTGACCGAGCGTGAGTCCGACTTTCAGGTCTGGTGTGGCCCCGCCATCGGAGGTTTCAACGCCTGGACCGCCGGCACCCCGTTCGCCCACCCATCCGAGCGCCGGGTGGTGCCTTTGTCGCTCAGCCTTTTGCATGGCGCCGCCGTGCTCTCCCGATTGTCCACGCTGCGCACCCAAGGGGTGCATGTGGCCGCCGACGCGGTCGACCTTCGTCCCCGTCCGCTCGCCCAGCTCGAGGAACTCTGCCTGTGACCGCATCCAACTCCCCGATCGCAATCGTTGGCCTCGACTGTCTCTTTCCGGGTGCCGATTCGCCCACCCGTTTTTGGGCCAACCTGCGCGACGGCGTCGACGCGATCACCGACGTGCCCGAGACCCACTGGCGTCCCGAGGATCACTACAACGCCGACCCCAAGGCGCCGGACATGGTCTACGCGCGCCGGGGCGGATTTCTCACCCCCATCGACTTCGAGCCGCTCAAGTTTGGCATCGCGCCCCGCGACCTCGAAGCGACCGACACCACTCAACTCCTTGCGCTGCACGTCGCGGCGCGGGCGCTCGAAGACGCCGGCTTGGGCCCCGACGGGCGCGCGTTTGACCGGGAGCGGACAGGGGTCGTCTTGGGCGTGACCGGAGCGTTGGAGCTGGTCGTCCCCTTGGGTGCCCGCTTGGGACATCCCCTGTGGCGCCGAGCCTTGAGAGAAGCGGGCGTGGACGAGGCCGTCGCGCAAGACGTGATCACCCGGATCTCCGATGGCTACGTCCCGTGGCAGGAGAACTCATTTCCCGGGCTGTTGGGCAACGTCACCGCCGGACGCATCGCCAACCGGCTCGACCTGCACGGCACCAACTGCGTCGTCGATGCCGCCTGCGCGTCGTCGCTCTCCGCGTTGCACCTCGCGATGCTCGAGCTTCAGACCGGGCGCGCGGACGTGATGCTCTCGGGTGGCGTGGACGCCTTCAACGACGTGTTCATGTACACGTGTTTCTCGAAGACCCCGGCGCTGTCCGCGACCGGCGACGCGCGCCCGTTCAGCGACGACGCCGACGGTACGATGCTGGGGGAGGGGGTCGGCGTGGTGGTCCTCAAGCGGCTTGAGGACGCGCAGCGCGATGGCGACCGCATCTACGCGGTGCTGCGCGGCATGGGCACCTCCAGCGATGGCAAGGGGCAGGCGATCTATGCCCCTTCGTCTCCGGGGCAGGCCCGCGCGCTGCGGCAGGCCTACGCGCAAGCGGACATCGATCCCCAGAGCATCGGCATGCTCGAGGGGCACGGCACCGGCACCAAGGTCGGAGACGCCACCGAGCTGCGCGGGCTGGCCTCGGTCTACGGTGCAGAGCCCGGTGCCCAACCGTGGTGCGCGCTCGGTTCGGTCAAGTCGATGATCGGCCACACCAAGGCGGCGGCCGGTGTCGCGGGGCTGATCAAGGCCGCGCTGTCGCTGCACCACCGGGTGTTGCCGCCAACCTTGAAGGTGTCGCGGCCCAACGCAGCGCTGGACGACGCGCCGGGCTTTTACGTCAGCGGCAGCAAGCGTCCGTGGCTGGCCTCCCCGGAGCACCCTCGGCGCGCGGCCGTGAGCGCGTTCGGCTTTGGCGGCAGCAACTTCCACTGCGTGCTGGAGGAATCGGACGGCGCCCAGGCCCCGGCATGGGATGGTGAGATTCAGATCCTCGCGTTCTCGGCCGCGAGCCGCGACGGGCTCGCCACGGCGCTGCGCGGGTTTGCGGTGTCGGACTGGGCCGCACTGCGCCGGGCAGCGCATGCGAGCCGGGAGGCGTTCCAGGGCACCGCGCACTGCCGGGTCGTGATCCCGCTGCGGCGAGGCGAGGACGTCCACGTCGCGCTCGCTCAGGCTGCCACGGCGATCGCCGCGGACAGTCGGGGACGCTTCACCACGCCCCAAGGCGCCGCGTTCGGCGAGGGCGAGGCGCGTGGGCTGCTGGCCGCCCTGTTCCCCGGGCAAGGCGCGCAGTCGGTGGACATGCTCCGCGACCTTTCGTGTTTCTTCCCGCGCATGCGGGAGACCGTCGAGCGCGTGCTGGCCGAGCTCCCCGAGGTTCGGACCGCCCTGTACCCGCCGCACGCGTGGACCGACGAAGCGCGCGCGGCCCAGGGCGCCGCCATCACAGCCACCCAGAACGCTCAACCCGCGCTCGGAGCCGTCAGCATGGGGGCGCTCGAGGTGCTGCGTGGCTTCGATGTGGTGTTCGACGCCGCGGTCGGACACAGCTATGGCGAACTCAGCGCGTTGTGTGCGGCCGGCACGATCCCCATCGAGGCGCTGGGCCGGGTCTCCCGCAGCCGCGGCGAGCTGATGGCCGACGGGGAAGGGGACCGCGGCACCATGCTCGCCGTCGCCGCCACCCTTGAGCAAGTCCAGCAGCATCTGCTCGACGCCGAGTTGCCCGAGGTCGTCATCGCTAACCGCAACAGCCCGACGCAGATGGTCTGTTCGGGCACCACCGCCGACATCGAGGCCGCCGCGATCGCACTCGAAGCCCAGGGCGTCCAGGTGCGCCGGCTCGATGTCGCCGCCGCCTTCCACAGCCCGCTTGTCGCGGGCGCCCAGGCACCGTTCGCAGAATCGCTGAGCTTCGTTCGGTTCTCCGAGCCCGATCTCCCCGTGTTCGCGAACGTCTCGGGTGCCCCCTACGCGGGGACCGAGGCCGAAATGAGATCGACCCTGGCCCGACAGATTGCAGCGCCGGTCGAGTTCGTGGGCTGTATCGAGGCGATGCTCGCCGATGGGGTCGACACGTTTGTGGAGATCGGCCCGGGTCGCCGGCTGTGCGGGCTCGTTGCGGCCATCGCGGGAGACCGCGCGCAGACGTGCGCCGTCGATGCCTCGGCCGGCAAGCGCTCCGGCCTCCTGGACCTGGCCTGCGCGCTGGGTGCCCTCGCGGCCTGGGGACACCCGGTCGAGCTTCACGCGTGGGACCCCGACCTGCCCGCGCTCGCGCCGGAGGGGAAGGCCACCCTGCGCACGCCGATCTGTGGCGCCAACCTCAAACCCGCGCCCGTCTCTCGACCCCGCGTCGCGCCGCTGCGTCCGGTCGCGCCCGCCCCAAACCCCACCGCGATGCCCGTCCCCTCGATTCCTGCTGTTTCCCCTCCGCCATCAGGGGCGGCGCCGAGCCTGCCGGCGTTGTCCGCCGACGATCCCCTCGCGGCACTGCTCGCGCTGCAAGCCCAGACCGCGCGGCTGCATCAGCAGTTCCTCGAGGGGCAAACCCAGGCGCTGCAGGCCCTGGGCGCCCTCGCGGCGGGCCAGCCTCGGTCCCCGTCCGCACCCACGCCAATCCTTGCCCCCACGGTGACCCCGCCGGTGGCCCCGCAGCCCGTCGCGGCGCCGGCCATCGTCACCCCGCCACCGGTCTCCCGTCCCGCGGCACCGCCTCCCGCACCGATCCCGGCAAAGCCCGCGGTCGTGGCGGCCCGCTCCAACGTCCAGCAGGATGTGCTCGCGGTCGTCTCGGAGAAGACGGGCTACCCGATCGAGATGCTCGAGCCCTCGATGGGACTCGACGCCGACCTCGGCATCGATTCGATCAAGCGGGTCGAGATCCTCTCCGCGCTCGCGGAACGGCGCCCCGAGCTGCCGGTCCTTGGCCCCGAACAGCTCGGAGGCCTGCAAACGCTCGCCGACGTCATCCAGCATCTGGGCGGATCGGCAGCCGATGCCGTGGCGGCGGCGCCCGCCGCCCCAGCAAGCGGCGTGCGCGAGGCGGTCCTCGCCGTAGTCTCCGAGAAGACCGGCTATCCCGTCGAGATGCTCGAGCCCTCGATGGGCCTCGATGCGGATCTGGGCATCGACTCGATCAAGCGGGTGGAGATCCTCTCCGCGCTCGCGGAGCGGCGGCCCGAGCTTCCGGTGATCGGCCCCGAACAACTCGGCGCGCTGCAGACCCTCGCCGACGTCATTGAACATCTGGGTGGCGGATCCGCGGCGCTCGAACCTCCACCCGCCGTGGCCCCCGCGGCGGCAGGCCAGGACGTGCTCGCCCTGCTGCTTTCCGTCGTGTCCGAGAAGACCGGGTACCCCGTCGAGATGCTCGAGCCCTCGATGGGCCTCGACGCGGATCTGGGCATCGACTCGATCAAGCGGGTTGAGATCCTCTCCGCGCTTGCGGAGCAGCGACCGGACCTGCCCGCGGTGGGACCCGAGCAGCTTGGAGCGCTGCAGACCTTGGCGGACGTCGTCGACGCGCTCGGTGGCCACCTCGCCGGGGCCCGCGGTCGTGAAGGCGACTCCGGCACCACAACCGGCCGCGGCCCGGGCGCTGGATCGCTACGCCGTCGTACCTGGGGCTGCGGTGCCGACCGGTCCGCGGCGCGGGATCCGTGCGGGCACGCTCTGGGTCACGGGCGAGGATGCGGCGGCGGTCTGCAGCACCCTGAGTGCGGCCGGACGCCCCGCGGAGGTCTTGGCCTGGGGTGATGCGCTCCCGGCTCAAGCCGCCGGCCTGGTGATTGTCGCGCCCCTGAAAGCGGACCACGCCTGGACGAAACACGCGTTCGCTCGGGTCCGGGAGGCTCGCGCAACGCTGCGAGGGGAGGGACCCCACGCCGCGCTGCTGCTGTTCGTCACCCGAATGGGCGGACGCTTCGGCCTCGGCGGCACGGACCGCCCCCTGCACGGCGCGATGGCGGGGCTGGCCAAGACCGCGGCGCGCGAGTGGGACGACTGCTGCGTGCATGCGCTCGATGTCGCGGAGCTCGGTGCGATTGTCGTCGCGCTGTCGGCCCTGGGATCGGGGTGTGTCGAGCTTGGGGTCCAGGACGGCGCGTTGCACACCGTGGGCTTGTCGCGGCTGCCCGCGGCCGTGAACACACCCATGCCCGTGCTCGAGCCTGGCGACGTCGTCCTGGTCACCGGAGGTGCCCGAGGCGTCACCGCGCAAGTCGCCCGCGCCCTCGCGCAGCAGCTCGCCTGTACCCTCGTTCTGGTCGGTCGCTCCGCACTGCCCGGCGAGCCGCCGCCGCACCTACAGCGCGCGCGCACCGAGTCCGAGATCCGGGCGGCAATCCTCGCCGGCCCCCAGCCGCCCTCGGATCCCGCGACGCTGCGAGACGCGGTCCGGGCTGCCACCGCGGCGGTGGAAATTCGTGAGACGTTGGCCGCCATCACGGCCGCCGGCGCGCAGGCGGAGTATCGCGCGTGCGATGTCCGTGATGCGGCGGCCGTGGACGCGCTGGTGGCTGAGGTCACAGCAACCCGAGGTCCGGTCCGCATGCTGGTTCACGGCGCCGGCGTGCTCGCGGACAAGGTCATCCTCGACAAGAGCGACGCCGACCTGGAGCGGGTTTACGACACCAAGGTGCTGGCCGCGCAGCACGTGCTCGCGGCGCTGGATCCCGAGGCGCTGCGGGTGTTGGTGATGTTCAGCAGCTCGACCGCGCGTCTGGGAAGGGTCGGGCAGGCCGACTACGCGATGGCCAACGAGGTGCTCAACAAGCTCGCGCAGCGCTTTGCCGCCGCGCACCCGCAGGCCCGCGTCCGCTCGGTGGGATGGGGGCCCTGGGAGGGCGGCATGGTGACGCCGGCGCTGGTCAAGATGTTCGCGGCCGAAGGTGTGCAGACGATCGGCATGCAGGCCGGCGCGAACACCTTGCTGGACCTGCTCGCCTCGCCCGGTGCGGCGGAGGTCGTGGTGCTCGGCGGAGGTTCAACGCTCCCCGGCGCGGCGATGCTTGAGGCTCCGGCCGCTCCGGCCGCTCCGGCCGCGCTGGGCCGCGGAGACACCATCTTCGCCCGCACCATCGGGATCGAGGACCACCCGTTTCTGGCCAGCCATGCGATCGGGGGCAAGGCCGTCCTGCCCGCCGCGATGATGATGGAGTGGTTCGCCCACGCCGCCATCGCCCAGCATCCGGGCCTGTGCTTCGTCGGCCTCGAGAATCTCGAGGTCTACCGCGGCGTCAAGCTCGGACGCTCGGACACGGTTGAGCTGCGCATCGAGGCCTCGGCGGTCGAAAAGATCGCAGCGCAGTTCCATGTGCCCATGACCCTGTGCTCCGGGGGCGGCAATGGACACGCCGTCGTGCACGCCCGGACCACGGTGGTTCTGGGGCCCTCGACCCTTCGTGCCGATGGGGTCGCCGATACACCCCGGGGGGACCTTCCCTCGTACGCGGAGCCGGTCGAGCACGTCTACGCGACGCGGCTGTTTCACGGCGCGGACTTCCAGGGCATCACGAGCATTGATGGCCTCGCGGCACCGGGGATCAACGCCACGGTTCGCGGCGCGCCGCGGCCCAAGGAATGGATGCGCTCGCCGGCGCGCGGGCGCTGGATCACCGAGCCGCTGGCGATCGACTGCGGGCTCCAGGCGGTGATCGTCTGGAGCGGGACCCAGGCCGGCAGCCCCTCGCTGCCCAACAAGCTTGGGACCTACCGCCAGTTCAAGCCGTTTCCCGCCCAAGGCAGCAAGCTCGGGGTCCGCATCGCGGAGCGCTCGGGGGCACGCGTGGTCGCCGAACTGGATTGGTATGACGAAACCGGCGCGGTGCTGGCCCGCCTCACGGGCGCCGAGTTCACCCTCGATCCAGGCCTGAGCAAGGCCTTCACCCGAAACAGCGTGGAGTAGTCCGATGCGCTGCCCGGTCGCGATCGTGTCGATGGGAGCCGTGCTCCCGGGTGCGTCCAGCGTGCAGGCCTTCGGGACGCTCGTGGCCGCGGGTCGCGATGCCACCCGCGAGGTCCCTGCGAAGCGCTGGGTCTTGTCCCCACAGCAGGCTGTGGTCTCCGGAGCGGTCGCGCCGGATCGGGTCCGCTGTGCTCGGGCTGGGCTGCTTGAGGACGCAGCGTGGCAAGGCGTGCTGCCGGGCTTCGACTTGCTGCCCCACGAACGAAGCGCGCTCGATCCGTCCGTGCAGGTGCTGCTCGCCGCTGCGGCTGAAGCGTGGGCGGGGCTGCGCCAGGTCGATCGGGCTCGCACGGCGGTCGTGCTGGGCAACATCGTGCTTCCGACCGACGGGGCCAACGCGCTCTCCCAGTGGGTCGTGGGCCGGGCACTGCAAGCCCGGCTGGGCCTCCCGCCGTCGCCCGAGCCCGCACCCTCGATGTGGAATCGCTGGGTCGCGGGTCTTCCCGCCGGCATCCTCGCGCGGACCCTCGGGTTGGGCGGCGATGCCTTCACGCTCGATGCCGCGTGTGCGTCCTCGTTGTTCGCGATCCAGCTCGCGGTCGACAAACTGCAGCGCCGCGAGGCCGATCTCGTGCTCACGGGTGGGCTCTCGCGGCCCAGCACGCTGTACACCCAGATGGGGTTCTCCCAACTCGGCGCGCTGAGCCCCAGCGGACGATGCTCGCCGTTCGATGCTGCCGGCGACGGCTTGGTCGTCGGGGAGGGCGCCGCAGTCCTCGCCCTGGAGCGACTCGACGATGCGCTCGCCCACGGTCACACGATCCACGCGCTGATCCGCGGGGTGGGGCTCTCAAACGACGTCGACGGTCGACTGCTCGCGCCCTCCTCCGAGGGACAGCTGCGGGCCATGCAGTCCGCGTACCGAGCCGCGCAATGGATCCCCGGCGACGTCGAGCTCGTCGAGTGTCATGCGACCGGAACCCAGGTCGGCGACGCCGTGGAGTTCGACAGCCTCCGCACGCTGCGCTCGCAGGGCACCGGCCACGCTGCGCCCACGGCTCTGGGCGCATCCAAGGCCAACGTGGGGCACCTCCTGACGGCTGCGGGCGCGGTCGCGATGCTCCGGGCCGTTGGGGCGCTGACCCGTGGCCAGATCCCACCGATCGCAAACTTGCGCACCCCGAGTGACCGCCTGGGGGTGAAGGGCTCGGGGCTGGTGCTTCCCACCACGCCGATCCGATGGCCGCAGACCGGCCGCCCGCGCCGGGCCGCTGTGTCCGGGTTTGGCTTTGGCGGAACCAACGCGCACGTTCTGCTCGAGCATCCCGAGGGCATCGGTGAGCGAAAGACGCAGGTGTTCGTGCCCTCGCCGCCGCGTCCCGCCCTCGCCATCGTCGGCCTGGGAGCCCACGTCGGCCCCTGGACCTCGCTCGACGCGCTGCGCGAGCGTCTCTTCGATGACGAGGCGGAGTGTGTCCCTGTGGCCAAGCAGCGGTTCGCGGACCTTCACGACGCACCACCGGGGTGGTTCATCGACGCGGTCGATGTCCCCGTAGGACAGTTTCGGATCCCACCCAGCGAGCTCGCCGACCTGCTGCCCCAGCAGGTGTTGCTCCTGGATGTCGCCGCGGCCGCGATGGCCGACCGTGGGGGGGGCGCCCCGGCGCCAGCGGGCCATCGATGTGGAGTGTTCGCGGGCGTCGAGCTCGATTTTGGCACCACCGACTACCACCTGCGGTGGGTCGTTCGAGCCCACGCGCCGCAGTGGGCCCAGACGCTGGGACTCACCGCCTCCGGCCCAGCTTTTGATGCTTGGGTGGACGGGCTTTGCGAGGCCCTGGGTCCGGCGTTGTCCCCCAACCGGACGATGGGGGGCCTGGCCAGCGTGGGCGCGAGCCGGGTCGCGCGGGAGCTGGGGTTTGGTGGACCCTGCTACGCGCTGTGCAGCGAGGAGAGCTCGGGGTTGAGCGCGCTGCAGGTCGCGGCGCGAAGCCTGCAGGCTGGAGACATCGATCTGGCCCTGGTCGGCGCCGTCGGCCTGGGTGCCGACGCACGCGCGTGGTTGGGATCTGAGGCCGCCGGCGATGCGGGGCCGGCGAGCGAAGGGGCGGTGGCCGTCGTGCTCATGCGGCTCGAAGATGCGCTCGCCGGCGGGGAGCGGGTGTACGCCACGCTCGAGGGTCTGGGTGCAGCCAGCTCGACCGGCGCGCTGCGGTCCGAACCGACCGCCACGGCGACCGCTTCGAGCCTGGCCCAAGCCCGCGCCGAGGCTCGGGCGGATGTCTTGCACGTGCTCGACCACGCCGGGGTCGAGCAGACGCGGTGGGCGGGACCCGAGGCGAACAACGATGCGGCGCTGCATCTGAGCACCGCGACGCGGCTCGGGCACGCGGGCGCGGCCGCCGGGTTGCTCAGCGTGCTGTGCACGGCGCTGCGGCTGCACCACGGGGTCCTCGATGGGCCTTCGCGGACCCCGAACCTGCGCACCCCCACGGGGTCGCAGCGCTGGGTTCACGACCGCGCCCAAGGCCTTCGCACCGCGGGCGTGGCGGCGCTGTCCTCGATGGGACACGTGGCGCATGCCGTCCTCCGGGAATACCCCGCGCACGTTGTGCCCTGGACCCCACCGCGCACCGAAGCGTTGTTCGTGGTCGGGGGCGAGGACCGGGTCGCGCTGGCCGAGGGGCTGCGCCGGCTGGCCGCGGTCGCGCAGGACCTCACCTCGTCCCCGGTGCATGCGCTGGCCAGCGGGTGGTTCAAGGAGCACGGCGCCGCGCAGTCGAGTGCCGCGCGTGCGGTCGCGTTGGTCGTGCGGACGGCCGCCGAGCTGCCCCCGCTGTGCCGGGCGCTGGCCGACGAGCTGGAGTCCGGGCAACCGCTGCGCCCGCGCGCCGAGGGCAGGGTGATGTTCACCGACGCGCCGCTGGGCCCGGGCGGAGATGTGGCGTTTGTGTTCCCCGGCTCGGGGAGTCAGTTCGTCGGGATGGGGCGCAAGCTGCTGCTCGAGGTCCCCGAAGTCGCCGCGGCCCAAGAGGCGGCGCACGCCCACCTGCGCAGCCAGCTTCAGGCGGAGCTTTGCTGGAGTACCGACGCCCAGACGATGGGGACCGACGCCCAAGGGTTGATCCTCGCCCAGGTCACCCTCGGTACGCTGGCCTCCGATGTCGTGCGCCGCTTTGGCGTGACGCCACGCGCCGTCATCGGCTACTCGCTGGGCGAAACGGCCGGGCTGTTCTCGCTCGGCGCCTGGCAGGACCGCGAAGGCATGCTGCAGCGGGTCTCGCAGAGTCCGCTGTTTCAAACCGAGCTGGCCGGGCCCGCCCGCGCGGTCGCGCGTCGGTGGGGCCTGCCCGAAGGCGAGGCGGTGCGGTGGAGCCTCGGGGTCGTGCATGCCGACTCCGCAGCGGTCGACGCCGCGCTGCGCGGCGAGGAGCGGGCCTACCGCTTGATCGTCAACACACCGACCGCGTGCGTGGTGGGGGGGACTCAGCGGCGGTCGCGAGGCTCATCGCGAGCCTCGGCGCGGACTTCTACCCGCTGCAAGGCGTCACCACCGTGCACTGCGACGTCGTTCGGGACGTCGAAGCGGACTACCGGGCGCTGCACGTCCTGCCCACGACCCCGCCGCCGGACGTGCGCTTCTACAGCGGCGCATGGGGCAAGAGCTACCGCGTGACGACGCAGACCGCGGCCGATTCGGTGACGGCGCAGGCGGTCGATGGTCTCGACTACCCCGCCGTGATCCGTCAGGCGTGGCAAGACGGCGTGCGATTGTTCGTGGAGCTCGGACCGGGTTCCTCGTGCACGCGGATGATCGAGCACATCTTGCGAAGCTGGGGGGACCGTCCGTTCTTCGCGCGCTCGGTGTCTTCGCCCACCAGCCAAGGTCGATCCGCGGTCATTCGCCTGCTCGGTTGGCTGGCGACCCACCGCGTACCGCTCGCGCTGGCGCCCTTGTACACGCCCGACCCGTTCGTGCGTCCGAGGGCCGCGGCCCATGCCCCCCCGCCCGGCGCCATTCACATCCAGGCGGGACGTGCACCCCTGGGTCCGCTTCCGATCGACACGGCGCCCTTGGTGCAGGCGCCAGCCGAACTCGATGCCGCTCCCGCGCCGCTGCCCCCACCGGGACCCACCGCGCACCCCGTGCCCGCCATGCCTGCCGCTCCCTCGATCCCTGGGTCCGCATCCCCGGCCTGGCTCGCGCCTTTGTCCGCCACGGCCGACGCCCACGCGGCGTTTCTCGCCAGCCACAGCGCCTTCATGCAGGCCGCGACCGCCATGCTCGCCGGCCGCGACACGGCTCCCGCTGCGGCGCCTTCGCCCCGGCTCTCCGCGCAGGCTTGGACGGCCGCGACCCCGCCCCGGGCTCTGGATCGGGACGCGTGTCTGCGGTTCGCCGTCGGAAAGATCGGTGACGTCTTGGGCCCCTCGTTTGCCGCGGCCGATGCCCATCCCACCCGGGTGCGGCTCCCCGCCGAGCCGCTGATGCTGGTGGACCGCATCCTGGAGATCGAAGGCGAGCCGCACTCGATGTCGCATGGCCGCGTCGTCACCGAGCACGACGTCCGGCCGGGCCTTTGGTATCTCGATGCCGAGCGTATCCCGACCTGCGTCGCGGTCGAGGCCGGTCAGGCCGACTTGTTTCTCGCCGCATTTTTGGGCATCGACGCCCAGACCCAGGGCCACGCGGTCTATCGGCTGCTCGACGCCACGGTCACCTTTCACGCCCCCCTGCCCAAGGTCGGCTCGAGCATCCGCTACGACATTCGCATCGAGAGCTTCTTCCGCCAGGGCGACACCTGGCTGTTCCGCTTCGGCTTCGAGGCCACGCTCGATGGCCAGCCGCTGATGACGATGCGAGATGGATGCGCCGGCTTCTTCTCCGATGCAGCGCTCGCCGCGGGCAAAGGGGTGGTGGACGGGGGTCTCATGGCGCAGCGACCTCGCAGCGCGCTGTCCGAGCGCCCCACGTTTGCCCCGCCGCGGGCCCGCACGCTGGACGCTGGCCAACTCGAGGCGCTGCGGGCCGGAGACCTGGTCGCGGCGTTTGGCGACGCCTTCGCCGGACTCCCGGTGAAGCAGCCCCGGACCCTCCCCGGAGCGCCGATGAACCTGGTTCACCGGATCACGCGGCTCGATCCCGACGGCGGCGACTTCGGACTGGGCGTGGTGGAAGGCGAGGCCGACATCCACCCCAACGACTGGTTCATCACCTGCCACTTCGTGGACGACCCGGTGATGCCAGGCACCTTGATGTACGAGTGCTGCCTGCACACGCTGCGCGTCTTCCTGCTCTCGCTGGGCTGGGTAGCCGACGCGCACGCGTCTTTCGAGCCGCGCTTGGGTGTCCAGAGCCGGCTCAAATGTCGCGGACAGGTGCTGGGGCACACCAAGCTGGTCACGTACAAGATCACGATGCGGCGCTTCGGCGCAGACCCGGAACCCTGGGTGATCTGCGATGCGACGATGTTCGCGGACGGCAAACGCATCGTGGACATCGAGGACATGTCCTGCCAGCTCCGGGGCGTCACCGCGTCGGACCTGCAGCGCACCTGGGCACCGCTCGCGCCGAGCTCTGCGCGCGTGTACGACAAGGCGAGCCTGGAGGCCTACGCCTATGGCAAGCCCAGCGAGGCCTTCGGGGCGCCCTACGCATTGTTTGACGGGACGGACCGCAAGATCGCGCGGCTGCCCGGCGCGCCGTTTCAGTTCATGGACCGGGTGCCGGAGGTCTTCGGGACGCCGTTCGTGTGTGAGGCCGGATCTCGCTGCGTGGCCGAAGTCGACGCGAAAACCTGGGCCTGGACGCTGGAAGCCAACGGCCAAGACGACATGGCGTTCGCGGTGCTGCTCGAGATCGGGCTGCAGGCGTGCGGCTGGCTCGCCGCCTACGCTGGATCTGCACTCACCGCGAACGTCGACCTCAAGTTCCGAAACCTCGGCGGGGTGGGGACCCTGTACCGACCCATTACCGCGCAGGACGAGAGGCTGGTGATGCGCTCCACGATGACCGCGGTGTCCCGCTCGGGCGGCATGGTCATCCAGCACTTTGAGTTTGGGGTGTACGCCGCCTCCGGTGAGCGCATCTACGAGGGCACCACGTACTTCGGCTTCTTCACCAACGGCGCCTTGGCGGAACAAAAGGGCCTGGGCGGCGTCACCCCACACCAGCTCGACGAAGCCCAGCGCGGCCGGAGCCGCCCCCCGATGCGGGTCCCCGACACCGCCCCAATGCCCACCGCAGCGTGGCGCATGATCGACCGGGTGGACCTGTGGGTCGACGATGCCGGGCACCACGGGCAGGGCTTCATGCAGGGCTCGATCGACGTCGACCCGAGCTTTTGGTTCTTTGATGCGCACTTTCATGAGGACCCGGTCTGGCCGGGTTCCTTGGGACTCGAAGCGTTCCTGCAGCTGCTCAAGGTCTACGCCATCGACCGGTTTGGCCTCGGCCCTGCGGCGCGATTCTCGACCATGCCAGTGGGCCATGAGCACGCCTGGGAGTATCGAGGTCAGGTCGTGCCTTCGGCCGGCACCGTGACGGTCCAGGTCCACATCGTCTCGGTCGACGCCCAGCGCAAGCTCATCGAAGCCGAGGGCATCCTGGTGGTCGATGGCCGCCCGATCTACGCCATGAAGCGCTTCGCCTTGGAGGCCCGATGAACTACGACAACGTCTACCTGCACGGCTTTGGCTACGCGCTCGCGCCGGTCATCGTCGCCACCGAAGACCTCGAGGACGAGCTCGCACCGACCTACGCCAAGCTGCGTGTCCCCCATGGACAGCTGCAGAGTATGACAGGTATTCTCGAGCGACGCTGGTGGGAACCGGGCTACCCGATCACCGAAGGCGCAATCTTGGCCGCGCAGCGCTGCCTCGAGGCCCACGATGTGCGCGCGCAGGACCTCGGCATGTTGGTCTATGGCGCCGTCTGTCGCGAGCACTTCGAGCCCGCCACGGCGTGTCACGTGGCCGCTGGACTGGAGGCACGCGGGCACGCGCTCCCTGCGACCGCGGCGGTGTTCGATGTCAGCAACGCGTGCCTGGGCGTGATCACGGGCATCATCGAGGTGGCCAACCGCATCGCCCTGGGGCAGATCGAGGCCGGACTCGTCGTGGCGTCGGAGAGCGCCCGCGAGATCAACGAAGCCGCGATCGCCCGCCTCAACGCCGACCCGAGCATGGCGCGCTACGTCAGCTCGGTGGCCACCTTCACCGGGGGATCGGGCGCTGTGGCGGTGCTGGTGACCGGTGAGCGTTTCGGGGGGCACACGCTGCACGGCGCCGCCACCCGGGCCGCCCCCGCCCACCACCGCTTGTGTCGCTGGGGCCTGGAGCCGCATCCGAACGCGAGCGCACCGGGCAACGACCCGGCGCTGCGTCCGTTTGCGGCGACCGACGCCTCGGGGGTTCTCGAACACGGCGTTACGCTGGGCCGGGAGACTTGGTCGGACTTCCTGCGCACGATGGGCTGGTCGAGTGCGGATGTGGACCGGACCGTGTGCCACCAGATCGGCGCCGCCCATCGCAGCACGATGCTCGCGACGCTGCAGCGCGACCCCGCCACAGACTTCGCTGCCTACGAGCACCTGGGCAACATCGGCTCGGTCGCCCTGCCGCTGGCTGCGGCGCTGGCCGGCGAACGCGACGTCTTGCTGCCGGGCCATCGCGTGGGCCTGCTCGGAATCGGCAGCGGCCTCAACTGCATGATGCTTGGAGTGACCTGGTGAACGACACGCTCTACCCCTTCAACACCGCCGTGCTTGATCGCGGGGGCCATCGGTACCACTACGTCGACGAGGGGCCGAAGGACGGACCGGTCGTGCTGATGGTGCACGGCAACCCGACCTGGTCGTTTTACTGGCGCAACCTGATCACCGCGCTCCAGCGGACGCACCGGGTCATCGCGCCCGATCACATCGGCTGTGGGCGCTCCGACAAGCCCCCAGAGGAAGACTACGACTACACGCTGCGCTCGCGCATCGACGATCTCGGCGCGCTGGTGGAGCACCTGGACCTCAAGGACATCACGCTGGTCGTGCACGACTGGGGCGGAGGCATCGGCTTTGGCTGGGCGGTCGATCACGCCGAGCAGATCAAGCAGATGGTTGTCCTGAACACGGCCGCGTTTCACCTGCCTTCGGGCAAGTCGTTTCCGGCAGCGCTCACCCTCGCGCGCGTCCCGGGACTGGGAGGGCTCTTGGTCCGAGGCGCCAACGCCTTCGTGCGCGGTGCCAACCGGTTCTGCGTCACCAAGCGCCCGATGTCCGAAGAGGTGGCCGCGGGCTATCTCGAGCCGTACCAAACCTGGGCCGACCGGGTCGCGGTGCACCGCTTCGTGACCGACATTCCACTGCACCCCCGAGACCGGGCGTTCGCGGCGATCGAGGCCACCCAAAACGGGCTGTCGCGGCTGCAAGACAAGCCGATGTTCATCGGGTGGGGACTCAAGGACTTCGTGTTCGACCGCCACTTTCTCGCCGAGTGGGAGCGTCGGTTCCCACTGGCCCAGGTGCATCGCTACGAAGACTGCGGGCACTATATTCTGGAGGACGCCACCGAAGACCTCGTGCCCAAGATCGCGGCGTTCATCGAGCCGTCCTCGGCCCAGCCCGGGGCTCGGGCATGAGCACCCCGCAGCCGGAGTTCCTCAACGTCGCCGCGTGGCTTCCGCGGCGCGCGGCCGAGCAGCCCGAGTCGCTGGCGGTGGCGGTCGCGAGAAAAGGCCCCGGCGGCACCACGATCTACGACGAACTCACGGCAGCGCAGCTGGAGGGCCGGAGCAACAAGATCGCCCACGGACTGACGCGGATCGGCATCACCCGAGGTGTGCGAACGGTCCTGATGGTGACGCCTGGCCCGGACTTTTTCGCGCTCACGTTCGCGCTGCTCAAGGTCGGCGCTGTCCCGGTGCTGGTCGACCCCGGCATGGGCGTGAAGAACCTCGGGACCTGCTTGGCCGAAGCCGAACCCGAGGCGTTCATCGGGATCCCCAAGGCCCACGTGGCACGCTTCGCGCTGGGCTGGGCGCGCAAGAGCCTCCGTACCAAGGTGATGGTCGGACCGCGGATCCCCGGCGGCGGGGTGAACCTGGCCACTCTCGAAGCCGACAGCCCCGACACCCCCTTCACGCCCATCGAGCCCGACGCCGAGGAGATGGCAGCGGTGCTGTTCACCTCGGGCAGCACCGGAGTGCCCAAGGGCGTGATCACGCCGCACCGGGTGTTCGCCAACCAGGTTCGGCTGCTTCAGGTGTGTTTCGGCATCGAGCCCGGCGAGCGCGACCTGGCCACGTTTCCGTTGTTCGCGCTGTTCGGGCCAGCCTTGGGCATGGCGTCGGTGGTCCCGATCATGGATGCGTCGCGACCGGCCGAGGCCGACCCCAACAACCTGCTTCAGGCGATCGAGGATTACGGGTGCACCAACATGTTCGCCTCGCCCGCGCTCATCGAAAAGCTGGGGCATCACTGCGCGTCCAAGGGCCTCACCTTGCCCACGCTGCGGCGCGCCATCTCAGCCGGCGCGCCAGCGTCGATCCCGTCGATCGAGCGCTTCGCCCCGTGTCTCACCGGTGGCGCCCAAGTCTACACTCCGTACGGGGCGACCGAGTCGCTGCCGGTCGCGGTGATCGGGTCGGACGCCATCTTGTCGGACACCCGACACGGGACCGAGGCGGGGCAGGGCGTCTGCGTGGGGACGGCGGTGCCCTCGATGGAGGTCGCCATCATCCCGATCTTCGATGCGCCCATCGCCCGCTGGTCGGACGTCGTGCCGCTTCCGACCGGGGAGATTGGGGAGATCGTGGTCAAGGGCCCGGTCGTCACCCCGGGCTACTACCGCCGGGAAGACTCCACCGCCCTCGCCAAGATCCCGGATACGGACCGCTTGTGGCACCGCATGGGCGACGTGGGCCGACTCGATGCGCAGGGACGCCTGTGGATGTGTGGACGCAAGGCACACCGGGTTCAGACCGCCACCGGGCCGATGTTCACCGTCCCGTGTGAGGCCATTTTCAACACGCTGCCCGAGGTTCGCCGCAGCGCTCTGGTCGGGTTGGGCGAGGCCGGCCAGGCGCGCCCGGCGATCTGTGTGGAGTTGGTCTCCGGCGCCTCGTGGTCGGACGCCGAGCCGAAGCTTCGGACGTTGGCGGCCGCGCATGGCGTCACCGCGTCGATTGAGGTGTTCCTGCACCATCGCGGAAGTTTCCCGGTCGACGTGCGACACAACTCCAAGATCTTCCGCGAGAAACTCGCGACCTGGGCCGCCACGGAGACGAGATGAAGGCGCTCGTCACCGGAGGTGGAGGGTTTCTGGGCCGAGGGATTGTGTTCGCGCTGCTGGGCGAGGGGCACCAGGTCCGGACCCTGACCCGCGGCGAGAACCCCGAGCTGGCCGGCGCGGGCGTACAGACGCTGCAAGGGGACATCGGCGATGCCCGGATCGTCTCCGAGGCCGTGAAGGGGTGCGACGTGGTGTTTCACGTGGCCGCAAAGGTCGGTGCCGCCGGTCCCTACGAGGACTTTCATCGCACCAACGTGCTCGGCACCCAGAACGTCATCGACGCGTGCCGAGCCCACGGCGCTGCAAGGCTCGTCCACACCTCCACGCCCAGCGTGATCTTCAGCCACGCGGACCTCGAGGGCGTGGATGAATCGCATCCGTACCCCGACACCTACGACGCGTTTTATCCCCAGACGAAGGCCGAGGCCGAACGCTTGGTGATGGCCGCCAGCGACGACACGCTGCGGACGGTGTGTCTGCGCCCGCACATCATCTGGGGCCCCGACGACACCAGCCTGCTGCCAAGGCTCACCGAGCGCGCCGATCGGCTCAAGCGCATCGTCACCTCCGGCCCGCCCAAGAAGATGGACGTCACGTTTATCGATGATGCGGTCGCGGCCCACTTGCTGGCCGCCAACGCCCTGCAGGCGCGTCCGCAACAGGTGGGCGGCAACGCATACTTCATCTCCTCCGGCGAGGCCGTCGAGATCTGGGCGTTCATCGACGCGGTCCTTAAGGCAACCGGCAAGGGCCCGATCCGAGGCTCGGCGCCCCGGGGGCTGGCCCTCGCGGCTGGCTGGGTCTTCGAGACCGCGCATCGGCTGGTCGGCGCCGCGGGGGAACCCCGGATGAGCCGGTGGATCGTTCGGGAGCTGACCACCTCGCACTGGTTCGACATCTCGGCGGCCCGCCGAGACCTGGGATACGAGCCGCAGGTCGATCTTGAGCAGGGCCTGCGCAGACTTGCCCGTTGGTGGGAAGCGGACGAGACCGGCGTCCTGTCGACCCAGGGGTGAATCCAGGCCCGTCGTGCCCGTCCGAGGGATGCGGGGCGCGGGCCCAAGGCCCAGGACAGGGGCAAATCTCGGCACCGTGGCGGTGTGCCGTTGCATCCTGCAACGCGCAGAACGTCTCTGCTCGCAAAAGCACAGGGCCCGGGCGCATGGCACGATCCTTTCAAGGGTGGGGTCCTCATGACGGACCGGACGCGAATCTGGGGAGCGCGTCTTCTCGCCTCGTCGCTCCTTGTCGCTTGTGGCGGCGGGGGAAGCGGAGGCGGAAGCGGCACGGAGGGCGAGGAGGAGACCGAGGCAGGCAGCGACCCGAGCTCGGGGACGCAAGGCGACGCCACGGGTCCCGGGGACGAATCCGGGGACGAATCCGGAGAGCCGGACGCTGTGGTCGAGGTCGAGTTCCTCTCGCCCACGGAACACCTGGTGCGCGTGTCGATGGCCCTGCGAGGGATCCGCCCCACGCCCGAAGAGGTGGCCGCAGTCCAGGCGGATCCGGGCGCCCTGGATGCGCTCGTGGATGACTATCTCGACGCGCCGGCGTTCGGCCGCACGGTGATGAACCTGCACAACGAGGCCCTGCTGGTCGAGCCGGACTACGCCTACTACCCGGCGGGCTTCCCCAACGTGGGCGCGCTGGCGGGCCGCGACTTCTACGAGATCAACCGCGACATCATGCAAGCCCCGCTGCGCCTGGTGGAGCACGTGGTGAGCAACGACCTCCCGTACAGCGAGATCGTGACCGCGGACTACACGTTGGCCAACGAGACCGTCGCGACCGTGTGGGGCATCCCCTACGCGGGCGACGCGGGCTGGGAGGTCACGGCGTGGGACGACGGCCGGGACAACGCCGGCGTGCTCTCGGACTCCTGGCTGTTTCAGCGCCATCGCAGCACGGAGACCAATGCCAACCGCGGCCGCGCCAACCTGGTGGCCAGTGCATTCCTGTGCGCCGACTTCACCAGCAACGATATCGACGTGGATGTTTCGGTCGACCTCTCGGATCCCGAAGCGGTCGCGGACGCGGTCCTGGAGAACCCCAGCTGCGCCGCGTGCCATGTTCCACTCGATCCGCTGGCCAGCTACTTCCGCGGGTTCTTCCCCCTGTATGTCCCCGAGGGCCAGTCGGAAGAGGCCACGCCGTACCCGATGGAGCTGCCCTGGTACCAGGAGTTCTTCCCCGAGCTTTTGGGCGTTCCGATGCTTCCGGCGTCGTACTACGGACAGCAGGGCGATGGGTTGGCCTTCCTGGGCCAGCAGATCGCCCAGGACCCACGTTTTGCCAGCTGCACGGTGCGACGGTTCTGGTCGTACCTGCATCAGACAGCGCTCGAGGAGGTCCCCGATGCGGCGCTTGAGGCCTTCGAGCCCGACTTCGCAGCGCAAATGAACGCCAAAGCGCTCGTGAAGGCGATCGTGCTGCACGACGACTTTCGCACTGCGGCGGTGGTGCCTGCGGCTCTCGACGCACCGACCCAGTCCGAACTCGCCGTGGCCGCACGGGTGGGCATGCTCAAGGCGCGTCCCCAAGCGCTCGGCAGCATGCTCGAGGACCTCACGGGGTTTCGCTGGGTTGCGGACTTCTCGTCGATCATCGACGAGGAGACCGGAGAGCCGCTGAACCTGGGCCGGGTGCCGCTGCTCGAGGATTCGTTCTTGGGCTACCGCGTGCTGGGGGGCGGCATCGACTCGATGTTTGTGACCCAGTCGGCCCACACCTACAACGCCCCCAATCTGCTGGTCCTGAGCACCCTGGCTCGCGAGGCTGCGCACTACGAGGTTGAACAGGCCTTGGCCGGGGAGGGCACCTTGCTGAGCACGAGTCCAGAGACCGCCTCGGAGGCGGCGGTTCGGGACCAGTTGGTGCTGCTTCACCGCCGCTTGTACGCCGCCGAGCTCGAGCCTAACGATCCGGACATCGATGCCGGCTGGGAGCTGTTCGAGGCGTCCTTGGCGGTCAGCGCCGACCCGACCCGCGCCTGGAAGACCACCCTCACCGGCTTGCTGTCCGATCTGAGGATCGCGTTCTACTAGGAGGAAACCCGATCATGTCCATGAACAATCGATTGACTCGACGCGGACTCTTGGCAGGAACCGCAGCCGCCGCGGGGGCGGGGTGGGGGACGACATTCCTGGGGAGTCGACCTGCGCGGGCAGCCGTCGGCGCGCCCAAGAACCTGATCATCGTCAACGCGGTGGGCGGCTGGGACACCACCTACACGATCGACCCCAAGCCGGGGCTGAGCACCATCGACGCTCCAAGCGACGGCACGGTGCGAGAGATCGGGGGGATTCCCATCCTCGACGCCGCCTCTCGCCCGTCGGTCGCGGGATACTTCGAGGACTTTGCGTCGATCACCACGGTGGTCAATGGACTGCAGACCTCCTCGATCTCGCACACGGCCGGATACCTCCGAATCATGACCGGGAGCGCAGCGCTCGACGCCCCAGACATGGGCACCATCACGGCGCTCGAGCACGGCAGCGACCTGGCGGCTCCGTACCTGGTGCTGGGCACGGTGTCGTTCTCGGGCCCGTACGCATCCGCCGTGACTCGGACCGGCAACCTCAACCAGATCAACACGCTGCTCCAGCCGACCGCGGGCTTTCCGTTGCAGGATGGAACCTTCGGCTTCGAGCGATTCTTGATGCTCGAGGACGAGCAGAGCCTGGTGCAGGACTACGCTCGAGCGCAGGCCCAGCGCGGTCGAGCGCGCTGGCAAGGGCTCGGCCGCAACGCCCGACGCGGTGCCGACTTCGAGAACGCGATCGGACGCGCGGAACAACTCGTCGAGATCGGAGGTCTGGGGGAGCTGGACTACGCGCAGTCGTTCAGCCTGCAGGTCGATCTGGCCATCCAGGCACTCTCCCTGGGCACCTCTGCCGCCTGCCAGATCGAGCTGTCCGGTTGGGACACCCACACCAACAACAGCGACCAGAGCGTCTACTGGGAGCAACTGTTCAGCGAACTCCGGCGCTTGGTGCAGGGGCTGCAGAGCGCCGGTCTGATGGAGGATACGGTCGTTGCTGTGGTCTCCGAGATGGGGCGAACGCCCAAGCTCAACGCCGACGCGGGCAAGGACCACTGGCCGGTGACCAGCGCGATGCTGATCGGTACCGACATTGGCGGAGGCCGGGTGCTGGGCGCGACCGACGACGCGTTCGGCGGCCGAAACGTCGACCTGCAGACCGGGGCACTCGACTCCGGCGGCTCGCCCCTGCGGCACGGCAACTTCGCCGCGGGTGTGCTGGAGGCGGTGGGCGTGGACCCGGGCGCCTATCTGGGGTCCAGCACGCCGCTGCGCGGGTTCTGAGGGGGCGGAGACTCTAGCCCGGCAAACCCGGGCAGTCGACGGCCTTGTTCGCCGACAGCTCGCAGTCGGCGGCGACGGCCGCACCACCGGGAGCCGGAACGCCCTCGCGGCGATTCAGGCGGAACTCGAGGTTCCAGCCCGCGTCGATGCATGCGTCCTGCATGTCGTCCGCGGGGCTCTGCGTCAGGCCGTTCTTGTCGACGAGGCTGACGAAACAAACGTCCGCGCCGCCGGGAACCGAGCCGTCGGCGGCACACTCGGGGACATTGTGCTCGGTGCCGTCGCTGGAGGTCTGGGTGAGCACGCAAAGCGGTTGGAGGCCTTCTGCGATGGGGTCGGTGTCGTCGACGCACGCGGGCATGCACGCGGGCCGGAGTTGGTCGCGAACGGAGTCTGCGATCGAAGCGAGCGCCGGGCTGTAGTCGGTGCTGCAGACCGAGAACAGGTTGTTGTCGTTGTCGCCCACGAGGAAGGTTTCCGCGAACTCCCTCAAGCGTACTGGGGGGACCGCCTCCGCGACCTGGCTTGCGCACCCCTGACCGATGCCGAACCGAGCCTGAAAGCTGTCCGGGTTGTTCGCGTCGGGACCCGGCGCGTAGCTTATCTGTTGGATCTGCGGGTAGTTCTCGGGAACGCCGACGATGGCGGAGACGAGAACTTCCTGGCCGGGGAAGAGGCTCTGCTTCTCAGCCTCGATCTCGGAGAGGAGTGAAGTGTATTTCGACAAGGGATACAGCGCCGCAAGACCGTCGTCGACCGTCTCGCTCCCGTCGACATCGAGGTTGATGGAGGTGCATTGAGCAGAGTCGAGGCTGAAGTCGCACGTCACGCCTGCGTTCCAGCATACCGCTGAGGAGGGAGACTGCTGGACATCGGGCAGCGACCAGAACACTTGGTTTCCGACACCTTCCTCGCCGAAGACCGTATTCTGAACCTCCCGGTTGAAGGAGCAATCGGCTTCGTCGCTCACGAAGATGATCGAGAGCACCGCGTTCTCGCGCAGGAATCCGGACTGGTTCTGGGAGTCCTGCCGGGCGAGGGAGAGCGCCTTCCACATCGACTCCAGGTGAGACTCGAATCCGCAGCCGTTGATGCCCTGTGGCGCAAAACACTGCAGGGCCTGGGTGCTCGAGACGCCCGGCGGCAGGTTGCTGACGCCCCCGGTTCTCTCCACCCACGGGCGCACCGAGGGGGTGGGGTCTTCGGCGGTCGTAGAGGGCTGCATCTGGATGTCGTCGAGCTCGCAAAAGTCGGTGCATGCGCTCGACGCGTCCGTGTCCGTGCCGGAGAAATAGAAATCGGCCAGCCGAGCGCGACAGCTCGAAAGCACGAACTGACCGCTCTCTGCGCTGGAGTCAGCCCTCGGGCTCGAACGCGTCGCAGGCCGTGTCGACCACCGACACCGCATCCGAGAAGAAGGCGTCGTAGCTCGGTGCGCAGACGCTTCCGACAACCCCTCGGCTTCCAAATGCACCGACGAACGCCCGCAATCGAGGGGAGGCCTCTGCACCATCGACCCCTCCGTCATCGAGCGGAGCGCACAGGCCCGTCGGCAGGTCGGTGTCGCCCAGCAGGCCCAGGACAACCGCCGCGGTTTCGTTGCCGCCCTTGGCGTCAAGCACCGCCTGGTGCCACTGCTGGGGGTCGCCTTCAGATCCGAAGAACCCGTCGTGGTCGTCCTCCTCGTCGGTGATGATCGTGACCACCAGCACGGCGTCGTCGCGCAGGAAGCCGTCATTGCAGCCGCCATCGCCGGTGTTGTGCTCGCCGATCGCGGCCAACAAGGCGTCGATCGGGACCTCGTTGCCGCTCCCAAACGTACCGACGTCGGCCATGCACAAGAACGTGTCTTCGAGCGCGGGCTCGCTCTGGGTGATAAACCGCTCCTGCTCCGACAAGCCGCACTCGCCTTGCGAGGAGAACCGCCGGCCCGCCCCGAGCTCGACGTCGCATCCCTCGACCGCGACCTCGCCGCCACAGGGGACGCCGAAGCACGAGTCCTGGCCGCCTCCGAGCGCGCAGGCATCTTCGCAACACTCGGGGGCCGGCGCGCAGGTGCAGTTGCCTCCCGAGCAGGTCAGGACCTGTTGCGAACCCGAACCCCCGGAGGACGTCTGAATCATGCTGCCGTCGGTGCTGACGACCATCAGGTGAAAGTCCATCGCCGAGACCTCGCTCTGGATGGTCTGCATGAACGCAGGAAAGCTGGCCGCGAGGCTCTGCTGCTCGTCGAACATCGAGCCCGAGTTGTCGACGACAAACAGGAAGTCGACCTTGGCGCAGCCGAACCCGCTCGGTCCATCCCCGCCGGGCGGAAGGTCGAACTTCGCGCCGTCGCTCGTTTCCGAGGACGAACCGTCCCCTTCGCTCTCCTGCGGGGCAGAGGAGGTTGCCGTGGCCGTCGACGGGGTAGGGGGCTGGGAAGATGCCCCTGACGCCTCGCCACTGCCAGCATCGGCCTCCGCGGCGGGCACGTCCTCCTCACGGATCTCGGCGGAGCACGCCGTCAAGGCGAAGAGAGCGAGCGACCAAGGAAAGACTCGGGCCATAGCTGTGAGTCACCGCTGCCTGCGAACCATTCCCTGGGTCGGGCAGTTTTCTTTCGCACGCGACCCGTTAGTCGTCGGGACGGCCCGCCAGGGCCGCAATCTCCGCCGCCCAGCGCTCCAGGCCCTGCAGCGTGGTCTCGGCCAGCGCGGTGCTCTCGTGGGCCTCGATCGTCTCTCGCAAGCGAGTGCGGGCGCGGCCCAGCCGTGACGAGACGGTTCCCGGCGCGACTTCGAGAACCTCGGCGATCTCCGGGACGGTCAACTCCTCCCAGTACCGCAGCTCCAGCACGAGCTGCATCGCCAGCGGGAGGCGGCGCAGCGCCCGAAGCAAGACCCGGTGCTCGGTGTGCTTCGCAAGTCGTTCGGTCGGAGAGGTGGGCGCCCGGTCCAGGAACTCCGCGACGGAGTGGCGCTCGACGTCGAGCCGTTTGGCCTCATTTCGCCGCGCCGTCCGCAGGTACCGCAGCAGCTGAAAGTTGGCGATCCCCAGCAAGAACGTGCGGAAAGACGAGCGTCCTTCAAAACGGGTGCGGGCCTCGAGACACGCAACGAAGGTCCGCTGACACAGGTCGTGGACCGCGTGGCCGACCTTGTTGTGGAAGAACCGATAGACCGTGGGAAAGTGCCGCTGCACGAGGGCCTCGCCGGCCTCTTGCTCGCCGCTGGACCAGTCGGCCAACAACTCTTCGTCACTGCGATCCGTCACGGGCGCGTGCCCAGCGTAGCACTGGCGCCCTCGCAGGCCCCGCAGCGACGCTCAGCGCCGAACCTCGCCGGGCAGGGGTTCGCCGGGAACGGCGAGCCCTTGAGACAGCATCCATCGTTCGAGTTCCTGTTGGTCTGCACAGGGCGTGCGCAGCTCGGAAAACGCGGTGAGGGCCTCGCGGGCACGCTGCTCGGCCGCCTTCGGATCGTCTGCATAGGTTGCCTGCGCGAGGACCGAGGCGATGCGGCCGCTTCGCTCCGGATCGCGCTGCGTCCCCCGCTCCATCTGCGCTTGCGCCCGCCCTGCAAGCACCAGCGCGTTGTCCACGTCGCCGCGTTGCAACGCGAGCTCGGCTTGACCCAGGAGCGGCTCGGAGAGCAGAGGATGCTGCTCTCCCCATGCGTCGCCCCAGTTTCGCAGGGCAGAGGCAAACGCGAGCTCGGCGTCGTCCATGGCTCCTTGGCGACGGAGCACGCGCCCCAGGTTCACCCAGGAGTAGCCCATGTCCGAGTGCGCAGCCCCCACCGACGCCTGCTTGGCCTGCAGCGCCTTGCGCAGCGCAGCCTCAGCCGGGCCGAGGGCGCCCTGGTCGAGAAGCAGACCCCCAAGGTTGTTGAGCACCATGCCCGCATCCTTGCTCATCGTTCCACGACTGCGCTCAAAGACCCCGAGGGCGTCTTCGTAGTGCGCCTTGGCGGTCTCAAGGTCCCCCAGCTGCACGTGGGCGTTCGCGAGGTTGTTGAGCGCGGTCGCAACATCAGGGTGGTCCTCGCCCTTGTGTTCCCGCTGCCACGCGAGGGCCTGTTGGTAGCGTTGCATCGCTTCTTGGGGTCGGTTCAGACCGGACAACGCAGCGCCGAGCAGGTTGAGGTTTGAGGCGAAGCCCGGCCCGTCATCGCCCACACCGCGCCGCAGCTGCAGGGCGCGCTCCAGCTCCGAAAGGCCCGCGGCGATATCGCCTTGGGCCAGTCGCGTCCGGCCCACGTTGTGCCGCAGCGAGGCCAAGAATACCCGGCGGTCGGGCAGTGCCTCGCACCGGGCCTCCACCGCGATCGCCAGACCCAAGGCTTCGTCGTAGCGGCGCAGCGAAGCACCCAGCATCCCGACCAGGTCCACCTGGATGCGAAGTGCCTGCTCGAGGTCACCGGCGGCCTCGGCGTTCGCCAGGGCGCGGCGGGCCAGGGGAAGGGCGTCCTGCGGGCGCTCCACGTCCCAAAGTGCGTGAGCCAGCCGAGCCGCGGCAGCGGCAGAGAGTGGGTCGTGGCCCACCGACAGGCTGAGTTCATAGGCTTCCTGGGCGTCTTCGAGTTGCGCTTCGAGCCTGCCCGCAAGGCCCTGCGCGATCGAACGCTCCAAGGCCGCTACGACGCGTTGGGCTGCGGCACGTTTCGGCGCCATCGCAGGCAGCAGCAACGCGATCGAGCGTGTCCCCACGTCCTCGCAAGCCTGTGGGTTGGGGAGCCCGCGCACGAGCGTGCCGGCCTGCAGAACCACGGACGGATCGGGATGCTCAAGCACCTCGACGCTCGCCTCGAAGCTGTGCAGCATCCGGTCGAGGCAGAGCAGCCGCCCCTCGGATGCGGTCTGGGCCTCGGACAACAACAACGCCTCACAAGCCCCGATGCGCGCCTCGGACCAAGATTCCGCAAATGTGTCCAGGGCACGCACAGCCCTCGTTCCTGCCTCGGCCGCGGACGGCAAGGGCTGCCCAGCGATGCCGTCGCGGACAGCCTCGGAGCGGTGGGGTGTCCACACGGTGTTCATCACTGCGCCCGCGTCCCCGCAGGGGTCTTCGGGGCCCCCGGCGCCCAAGACCAAGCCCAGTGTTGCCGTGGCCGTCACCCCTGCAGTCGCACCCCACGCCACGACGTTCCGCCGTCGACGACGCGCCGCCACAGACCCGAGCAACGACGCCATGCTGTCGAATCTCGCGTCGGGGTTCGCATCCATCGCGCGACGAAGGATGGGCGCAATCCAGCGAGGCAACGCCCGCATGGCCCGGGGATCGAACTCGTTGCGCGACTTCTTCCGGCGGAGCTCGCGGGGGCCGGTCGCAGCGAAGGGAGGTCGGCCTGCCAGCGCTTCGACCAGACAGACCGCGAACGCATACTGGTCGCTGCGGGAGTCCGCGGGCTCGCCGCGGTTCTGCTCGGGCGCCATGTACCGGGGCGTGCCACGAACGAAGTCCTCGGGTGTCGGCCTGGGCGCTGTGGGGTCACGCTGCGCCTCAACTTGGGCGATCCCGAAGTCGAGCACATGCGGGGCGTTCGCACTGTCCACCAAAACGTTGGCGGGCTTGAAGTCTTGGTGGACCAACCCACAGGTGTGCACGTGGTGAAGGCCGGAGCCGGCGGCCTCAAAAAGCTGCAAAACCTCCGCCCGCGAGGGCGACGCGTCGGCAAGCCAGCGCCTCAGGGGCGCGCCGTCGATCCAGCGCATGACGATGAAGATTCCCCGTGCGGGAACCGACAACACGTCCGCCGTATGCTCGGACAGGTCGGCCTCGTCGTACCGACCCACGTCGTGCACTGGAACCACGTTGGGATGCTCGACCTTGGCCAACGCCCGGGCCTCGGCTTGCAACTCGGCGGCCGAGTCGTCCGTGACCGCCGACGACTTGACCAGCTTGATGGCGACCGTGCGATCGAGATCGGGGTCGTGGGCCCGAAACACCGTACCCATGCCTCCGGCGCCGACATGCTCCTGGAGCGTGTAGCGGCCCAGACGAGGGGAGTCTTGCCGGTCGAAGAGGCGGGCTCGAAGCTCTTCATAAGCAACGCCCATCGAACGGTCCTCCGTCGCACGCGCGGCGCTGAGCAGCCGGATCGTGCGCGGGTCCGTGTCCACCAAGCAGAGCGTATCCCGAGGGGCCCCCTGAACGAGGCCGAAACAATTTGCCGATAATGTATATTATGTCAACTCAGACGTGAGTTTTAGGCCGGGTCGCAAACGCGACCATGCAGACCCAAGTAGACCCACAACGGAACGCTTCACAGTCCACCCGGCGGCCGACCTTCCGGCCGTGTCGCGAGGACAACCTACGAAAGTCTCTCACCCGCTCGCGCTGGCGAGCCCGTATCAGCGCCGGCCGCGTTGCCGAACTCGAGGCACAGCTCGAGCGGAGCCGGGCGAGCCTCGAGCGTCACCGCGCCGATGCTCGAGCGGCCGAGGCTGAGCTGCTCGAGCTTGCACCTGGCGCGCTCGCGAACATCACCGACGTTTCGCACGGGGCGGTGTCGCGATGATTCGCCTGCACGCTCGCTTCCGGTGTGACCTCTGCGGGAAGTTCTCGGCCGAAGGCGTCACCGAATCGGAGCCGAACACCCACACCGCGGTGTGCCTGACTTGCATCGCCGCTGCCTTGGAGTTGTTCGTCGGCAACGATGCCAACGTCTACGCGCCGCTCTGGCTGAACTGGGGTTGGAGCAACGATGCCCGGGTGGCCAGGGTGGAGTTCCGGCTAAAAACGGCACGGATGCTGCGAGAGGGCTGCGAGTCCTCGAAGGCTGTAGCGCGCGCGGTGTGGGACAAGCAGGACAGTCTCGAGCGCGACGAGCTGCGCTGGAAAACAGGGCAAAAGGGCCAGTTCAGCGCTTGCACTGTGAGAAGCGGCGGAGCCGAGGCGCGCCTTCATGGCGCGGGCCTTCTGACGGACGGGGACATCTCGCCGTGGAGACAGTTCGTCCTGAGCATCGCCGACGTGAAGGATGGTGCGGGGTGAGCGTTATCGAAGCGCTCGCCAGGGCCGCAGAAGCAAGGTCGGAGGCGCAAGCCGTCTGGGACAAGCTCACCGACGCCCAGCGATACACCCTCGCCAACACATACGGCGGCACAAGGTCGACCGCCCGGGCGCTCGCGCATCGCGGGCTCGGCATTTTCAGCTCATTCGACACGCCGCATTTTATGCCGAACGAATGGGGGCGGTTTGTCCGAGCGACGGCGCGAGACAGCGCAGAGAAGGTGCTCGACAAGACAAGGCGGAGCGACGCCGTTTGCAAGTGCGGCGCATTCGCAAGCGAGCACCGAAACCGATTCGGAGAGTGCGAGAAAACAGGGTGTAGACGGTACACATGGGTGCCTAGCCGGGCAAAGCGGGGTGCGCAATGACTGTCCTTGTGGGACACGACCGGCGCACGGTCCTGGTGTCGGCTATGCACGGCAAGCCGGTGGCGGAGTCAATGACGGCCGCGCTCGAGGAGCTAGCCGGGCTCGGATACGTCGCCATCGCGCGCCCCTGCCCCGCAGGCTTCGACGTCCTTCTGTCTCGAGCCGGGCAAGCCGAGGCGCGCCGCCAGTGGTCCGCGTGCTGGTGGATGCGATGGCGGGACCTGGCGGCAGCGGTCGACGCTCGCCCAGCCTCTACGTTCGAAGCGCGAATGAGGCTCACGCGGTTGTCAAAGCGCGCTCGGGACCGGGCGCTCGTGGCGTTCGCGGGGATGTCGACGGGGGTCGCAAGTGAAGGTTGAAGTCGAAGCCCGAACGCGGGCCGAGTCCGCGCGGCTGACCTTGATCGACGTGGGCGCGGTGTGGCTGTGCGTGCTCATCGTGTGCGTGCTGGCCCGGAGGTGGCGACGATGACGGCCCGGAAGCGGTACGTCGTGCGGCCGCGCCACGCGTACGCGCGGCCAGACGGCGGGCGACTTGCGAAGTGGGCAGTTGTGGACACGTGGTCGCTGTCACGTTGCCAGGACGTCGAATCGCATCAAACCCGAGCGGAGGCCCGCGCGGCCGCTGCCGCACTGAATCGGGGGGCAAAATGAGCGCCGGGAAACGAGCGGAGCTGCTCGAGCTGCTCGGGCGCGCTCGAATCCTCATGCAAGCGGAAGGGGGCGAACTGCATGCCGCCGGACAGATGCTTACAGCGTGGCAGCACCGCGCCGCCGATGCTCGAGCCGCCGGCGAGCGCGGTGCAGGGAGCGAGGAAGGCGAGCGGGAGATACGCGAGCTTTTGCAGACCGCCGCGCTAATCATGGCAGGAAGTCCCGCGGCCGCGGGGTGGTTGAAGGACGTGGAGAGGCGCGGTGCGGTCGACCGAGGAACACTCGCGGCCGGACTGATGAAGCGGTCCGCGGAGCTGTTGGAGCATTCGGCCGAGTTGGTCTGGCAGCGCTGCGTTCGCAGTCGGCTCGGCCAGCTGGCGGAAGAAATCAGGTGGACCGCCGGAGCGGTGAAGGGCTCGCCCGACGTGTCCCGGGGGGACACATGAGGGCACGCAAGCCGTGCACCGGCTACCGATGCCAAGCGCTCGCCGCATCAAATGCGCGATGGTGCGGCGCGTGCTGGCGGCAGGTCTCCGCGGAGACTCGAGCGCGGCTTGACCGGGCCGCGGCGTTCCTCGCGTCGAACCCGGACGACGCCGACGCCCGAACGGCCGCACGCGCGGCAAGCCGAGACGCTGAGCGCGAGATTGCAGATCGGAGGCGGGCAGAATGAGCGGCGCTCGTGAGGGCTGGCGGCAGCGGCTGTGCGCCGTGTGCCGAAGGCGGACCTGGTACTCGTGGCGCAACGGCTCAACTTGCCCGGTGCCGGTGAAGAACGGGCGAACGTATGGCGCCTGGGTGGAGCTGCCCCCCGGCGCGCACGCGTGCGGCCGGTGCGTGCGCGCCACAGAGAAGGCAAAGGGCGGCCACAAGGTGGCGAAGCTCGAGCACTGCAACCCGGCAACCGAGGCGGACATGGTGCCGTGCGAGCGGTGCGAGGCGTCGGGCAGCATCGAGACGGACGGCGGAGCGTGGGTCCCCGGCGTCGGGCAGACCATCGTGGCGGCAGCTCGAGGACGGCGGCGGTGCCCGCTCTGCCGCGGCGGAAAGCGGGTGCCGTCGTGACCCCCTTGAGCCTACGGGGCCCCTTCTCACCTGGGTGCATCCCGTCGTCCGGTGACCTGTTCGCGCTCGAGCCCGGCCAGTGCGGCGCAGCCTCCCACGCCGATCGTCGACACGCCGGCGGGGTACCAAGCTCGCGCTCGACTCACCGGCCGCAAGCATCCGAGCAACGCGCGGTTTGCACGTGGGCTGCCCTCGAAGCCGTAAACGCGCCTTGCACGCAGCGCCGACCCCGCGGTTTTGTCGCCGTCGTGCGTCGTTTGAAGGCCACCGGGTCTAGAACCCGGTGGCCAAAGACCACTTCGCGCGTTTCTGAGCGCACCGGGAACGAAAAGCGAGGGCGCGTTGCACGCTGACGGGCTGACCATCGCGCCGCTCTGGCGCTCGATAGCCCAGCGATGCGGCGGCGCCCTGCCCCGCGCCATCGCCGAGACACGCGTCGACGGTGGCACCACGTTCGTCACGCGCTCGGACCGCTACCAATGGCACCCCAAGTTGGCGGAGCTGCTCGAGTGGATTCTCGACCCGAAAACATGGGAGGCCCGCGACTACAGCGACGGTCCTCCGCTCGTGCGCCTCCCGCTGCCGCTGGCGCCTCGGGACCAGTCCGGCCTACCAGGGGTTGAGGGCGCGCGCCGTGGAGTACTCGACCCTCGGCACCTTGGCTGGGCCAGCGGAACGCCGACGGCCGAGGTGCACTACAACGGCGGCGGCAAGTTCTTTCGGTTGTTCTTCGCGGACCGTGCCGACGTCCGCTTTCTCAGAAAGAAAGACCCCGAAACCGACGCCATCACGTGGGAGATTCACGCCGTCGCAAAGGCGCCGGAGCTGTACGCGGACGGGGCCGAAGAGTGGACTCGGCGCTGGCTCGGCTGGCTCGGCTGGCTCCTACACGGCCAGTGGGACATGTCCGCCACGGACATGGATAAGCGCTGGAACGTGTCGAACCTGCAACTAAACAGCGACTTCGTGAATCTAGAAATCCTGAGCGCGGACAAGTGGGATTTTGTCGGCTGGAAAAAATCAACCGAACACGCGCGGCTGCAACAGCTCGACGGCATGGCGCGCGAAGAAATCTCGAAGGCCAACCGCAACGCGACCGAGACCATCTACTTCGGCAAGAACACGAGCGACACTGAGATTGTGGTCTACCGAAAGTCGGTGCAGCTCGAGAAGCAAAAGCGGGTCGCGCCGGACTCGAGCATCTACGCGCCGCTGTGGCTAAGCCGAGGTTGGAACGGCATCGACAGGGTGACCCGTGTCGAGTTTCGACTCCGCAAGAAAGCGTTGCAGTACTTCCGCACGATAGACGGCAAGCGAGAGCTGTACGTAGACCTGCGGAAACCCTCGACGTTGTTAGACCCGGAGGCGATGCGCCACGCGTGGCAACACGTCGCGCTCAAGCGTAGACTCGCGTGCCCACGGGATGCCAAGTCGAGGCTTACGCGCTCGCCAATGGACCCCGCATGGGCGGCCGTGGTGCGCCTGAGCGGGACGATAGACGTACCCGCGGACATGAGGCAGACGAGCCGAGAGGTTCGAGAGAACACCCGTCGCGAGCGCCTCGCCAAAGACCTTCACAAGCTCACCCAGTCCGCGATTGACGTTGCGTGCCGGCACGGCGCCGCGCTCGAGAGCTACGAGGACGTGGGCGCAGTGCTCGAGTGGGCGGGCAAGAAGATTCGGGAAGAGGGCATGCCGGCCGAGTTCTCGGCGCTGCCGAACGTGCGAGACATCCGGGTGAAAGGCGAGTACGCCGCGCTCACGTCTGCGTTCTTCGCGGGCGAGGCTGAAGCGGCATTCACGGACTTCGCCGCCGGCGTCGGCGTACCGCTCGATCGTGTGGATTGGGAACGCGTGTCGGACCACGTGACCCTAGGAGACAGCGAATCGTTTAGTCGCGGACTTGCGCGCTCGACCGCAAAGAGCCTGCGAGCGTGGACCTGCACCGCGCTCACGGAGCCAAAGTCCCCCACCCTGCCGCCGGCGTTCCGCGCTGGCGCAATGTTCGGGCTCGAGGACGCGCTCGAGCACCAAGGCGCGCCGCCTCGCGTGCTGAAAGCGTTCGACCTGTTCCGCAGGATGACAAGATTTCAAGGGGAACGGACCCCGCGAACGGAAGAAGACGACACCATGAACAACAAGGACGAAAACAACATGACCCAAGAAGACATGGGAGACCAACAAGGCTTCCCGCACCATTTGAGCCCGCACACCGCGTGCGGCGTTCGTGAGTGGATGTTCATCTCGCTCACGGCCGGAGACGAGAAAGAAGCGAGCGCCGCCGGCGTCCCGCCAGCGTTCCGGCGCGGCGTCGTGCTGGGCTTTCAGGACGCGCTAGGTAAAGCGCTGCCGATGGCACGGGAGCTTGAGCAACCTTCACTCGTTGCAGCCATCGAGACGATGCTCGAGTTCGTGGCGCTCACGGGAGTGACGCCCGACAAAGGGGGCGAATAAGTGGCCGGCGTGAACGAGGTTCGACTCATCGGCAACCTCGGCCGAGACCCCGAGTTGCGCTACACGCAAGGGGGAACCGCCGTCGCGACGCTGAGCATCGCCACGACGCGCGCCTACTCCAACAAGGACGGCGAGCGCAAAGAAGAGACCGAGTGGCACCGCGTCGTCGTGTGGGGCAAGCAAGCCGAGCACTGCAACAACTATCTGGCCTCGGGCCGGCAAGTGTTCGTCGCCGGCCGGCTCCAAACGCGTAGCTACGAACACGAGGGCATCAAGAAGTTCTCGACCGAAATCGTTGCGGAGTCGGTGCAGTTCCTCGGTGGCAAGCCGGCCGGCGCGAGCGCTGGGCACGGCGGAGAAGCATCGAGCCCGCCAGGAGCCGGACCGGGCACCAGCGCCGGGAACATGCCAGAGGACGATATCCCGTTCTAAGAGGGCAAACGCGGCCGGCTGTCAACGTCAGATTGACGGCCAGGCCGTTCATTGCGACCGGGTTGGGGATGCTCTCATCCCTCGCCGCTATCCTTGGGACCGTCCAGCGCATGCTTGGGCGGTCGTTTCGTTCGTGGTCCGAGTGGGCCGCTACGAACCCAACCGCGGCCGCGGTGCAGCTGCTCGCGGTGGCCCGGGTCCTCGACCACCGGGCACGCTCGAGGCGGCGTCCAGACGGCTGGCTCGCGAGGCGCGACCGCGGGCTAGCGAACGCCCTGCGCGAGCAAGCGAAGGCGCTACGCGACGATGCTCGGCACGAGGCCGCGTGTGCGGCTCGCCCGGGCTCGTGGGTGTCGGCATGACCCGGCGTCTACTCGAAGCGCCACGCGGCGAGGTACTGCATGGTGTACTCGCAGCTCGGACTGCGCCCAAGCGTAACGTCACTGGTGAGCTGGACGTGCAGCCCCGGCACAAGCTCGACAAGCCCGAACGGCTCCAAGACGCGTTCCCGGCATTGGTCGTACTCAGACGAAGAGCAGAACATGCTGCCCGAATCAGCGGCATCGGCGCAGAAGTGCGCGCACTCGTCCACGATGGCTTGGCAGACCTCGATTCCAGGCGCGTCGCTCCACTCGTACTCGGCCTCGGCGGAGTCGCAAGCCGAAAGGGTCAGGACAAGAAGGAAGGCGCGGCGCATCACCGGAGGGTAGCAACGTGCCAAGGGTGACGAAAGAGCAGACGAGCGCAGCAGCGGTAGGGCCCGCGTTTGGGCATCAGTTCAGCTCGGAGCTTCCGAGCGAGACAGAGCTTGAAAACGCCGCGAACGACCCGCTGCGCTCGCCGTTGACGGACAATGAAAAAGACCCCGCGCTCGCTACAGCGCTTCAAAAAAACTCCGTTGCCCTCGCGCAGGCCGTCCAGGTCATCACGGCGAACCGAGGCCTGAGCGGCTTTGCGTCGCTCGGCGACCAGCCCGTCGTGCAGCTGCTCAAGGGCGTCTCTCAACTGGCGTTCGACAACGACCGGCAGATAGCGAAGATCGTAGTGAAGGCGACGTCGTCCATTGTGGATGCGGTCATGGGGGCGACGGGCTCCATCCCGTTCATCGGCATCGTCTCGAACATGATTTGGGCGGCCGTGCAGCTAGGCTATGCCGTTCGCGCCTACGCCGAAGGACCGGCACCCGCCTACCCTCCGCTGTTTAGGATGTCGCCGGCAAAGGACGAGCGCGAAACAATCCTCGCTCTCGAGCTGCTCAAAGACGCGGACGACTGGACGCCGCTATTCCTGCCGAAGACCCGGCCCGACACGTTCGACGGCACCGGGAGCAATGCCCTGCCAGACACCGACGACGCCTACAACCCGGAGCCCGGCGGGTGGCAAGAATCCTTCAAGGACCACGGCATAGACTTTCAGCGCGCGCTAAAAGACTCGGAGCCGTACTGCTTCGGCTGTGCCCCTGGTTCGCTTGAGTATGTAGACGACGGCGTGCAAGCCCGAGTGTCCCCGGGGGACATATCCTTACCAGACGACAAGTCTAGATATGTCGACCTGATGAAACGCGGCGAGAATATGCAACTCGCACACGAGCGCGTGTTTTCTCGTGGGCAGTGGCTGCCGTCCTTGTCCGCCGTGGCGCGCTCGACGTGGGCCACACTCGGACAGTCCGAGAGCGCCGCGCTGTTCTCGGTGGACGCAAACCGCATCGCCCAAGAGTGGGAGGATTTCGAGCGCTCCGCTGTGGAGTGGCGGAAGTTCATGCAGCGAACCTACGGGGCGAACTACGAGAACCGAATGCCGAAGCTCAAAGAGAACGACCGACGCGAACACACCGCAAACTTCCTTTCTCGAGTGGCGGCGGCGCACCATGACCGGCTCAACGTGTCCAGCCCTGAGACGTTGCTCGTGAGCATCACCGGACGCCGACCATCCGGCGGCTCGACGGTGGGCAAGCGCGCGGCGGAACACGCAAAACAACTTCGCCGCCGGCAGCTGGCGGCTATCAAGACACCGCTCGCGGCGCTGGTGAGCGCAGACGCAGCAGCGTTCGCCAACGCGCCGCACATGCGAGAGCAGTTGCTGCGCCAGCGCGCAAAGATGCTCGGCGCGGGCCGGCTAGACCACCTACTTCTAACCGAGGTGCCGGACCCGCTGCTGCGCGCCAAGATGGCGGACCGCAGACCCGGAGGACAGGCGTTCGCCGACCCGGCGGCGATAGAGCGCGCGCGGCGAAAGCAAGCGCTCGAGAGATTCGTCATCCGCCAACAAATCCCGAGCCCGCTCGAGTTCGACGACCCAACCGCCACCGGTGGCGGCGGCGGTGGGCTCGCGATTCCCATGCTCGGGCTCGCGCTCGCCGTCGCCGGCGGGTTCGCCTTCACACGCCGCTGAGAGATTCAAGACATGTTCGCACTATTCGCATTGTTCACGTTGTTCGCCGGCGGGGTTGCCATCGCATCGAAGGGGGGAGGTGACGCGCTCGCATTCCCGGAGCCGGACGACCTCGAGCCGCTGGCGCTCGAGCCCGAGCCCGAGCCCGAGCCCGAGACTGAGCCGTCGGCCGCCGACCTCGAGCCCATGGCGCAGTTGATGAACGTCGTACAGCTCGAGGCGCCCGGAGACTTCCGAGAGGTGCGGAACGTACTCGAGGGCGGCAGGGGCGAGCCGAGCACGGTCTACCTGGGCTACGCGCAAGACTGGCAAGGACGACTTCAAACGCTGGTGGTCGTCCGCGAGCTCGCGGCCGCGCACCCTGACGTCCGCTTCGCGCTGTTCGACTTTGCGCGCTCGCGAGAGCTGTTCGGACTGCCGGACGAATACCTCGCGTTCGTATCTACCGCCAGCGACCCGGACGGCCGCGCGTTCGGCCAGACGTTCTCTGCCGACCGCAGGAACGCGCCGGCACTGTCTCGAGCACGCATCGCACGACTCATGCGAAACGCGCTCGAGGGGCCAGCTTCACAGGTGCCACCCTCGAGCCGCAACCCGTCCGGCTTCAGCGTTTAGGCGCTGGCGCAGGCACGGAATCAAGGACCTGCTCGAGCATCGTCAAAATGGAGTCGAGCTGCTCGCGCTGAGCCTCGGTGAGAATCTCGCCGAAGGCCTCCGCGTCGACGGCCTGGACAACCTCGACCATGAGGCCTGCGGCCGCGATGTCATCATCGGCGCCGCCGGCCTTCTTCAGCTTGAGCGCCACATCGCCGCCGGCGAGCGCAACAAGGCTCTTGAGCTGCTCGGCCGTGAACGTCTTTCCAAGGGCTTGGAGCTTGCCTCGCAGAGACTCCGCCGGCGCATCCTTGCCGGAGAAGATACCCGGCGCGACCGCGACCATCAGCTCGCGAATGCCCTTCATCGCCTCGGCCCGCCAAGGCTCATCCCCGGTGGGCGCCGAGACGCCGCCGCGTTCAAGCGTGGCCTCGACCCTGTCCTCGAGCGCGTCAAGCCTCACTTGAATGAGGGTCGGGAGTGTGCCGACGACGGCGCGCATGCCTCGGCCGGCACCGTTGAGTAACGCGACATTTTGGGCGTGTAGCTTGTCGATGTAGGCGACCATCGAGAGGTTGAGACGCTCCTGGGATGCACCTGCACGGTCGGTGCCCTCGAGCGCGACCGCAGCTGCAGCGGCGGCATCGTCCAGCTGAAATCCGACGGATAGCGTCTCTTCGCTGCCATCCTCGAGCGCGCGCGTAAGGTCGACGCGAAACCGGCGATCCTTGCCACCCTCGGCGAGCGCCGCAAGGGCTCGAGCGTGGACCGTATCGGCCACATCTTCGGCTTCAACGTCCGGCAGCTCACCGAACTGCGGCGCCGCTCCGAACTGGGTCTCGAAGCTCCACGCGGCGCCGGCGAGGTGGGTTGCGCCGCTCTGCCCTTTGACCCGCAACAAGCGGAGCCGCCGAAGGCCCCCGAGGTGGGTCTCGATGGCGTCGGTGAGGGGGGTCGGCAGGGTGGCCCTTGTGTCGTCTATGAGGTGCATTCGGCAATCGCATTCGGGAATGGTCAAAACGCGCTCGCACGGCCCGTTTTGACGGTCAACGCAGAAAGTCATTGACCGCCCAGCCGCTCCCCGCGACCGGGAATCACCATGATGTCCCTCGCCGCCGCGCGCAGTATCACCAAGGACCAGGCCGTCACGCGGTGGCGCTCCCTCCAGAACAGATTCGCTCGAGTCAAAGAGCAAGCGGAGGTGGTTGCCGAACGAGGCGCCAACGCTGGCGCTCAAGCTGGAGGATTCACCGCCGCCTACATCGCCCGGAAGGTCATGCGACTAAAGGGGATGAAAACCGGGTTCGGAGAGCAGCAACAGCTCGACGCGTTCCTTCTCGCCGGCCTCGCTACCGCAGTGTTTGGCGTGTCGCCGTTCAGTGGCAAGTACGGCTCTTTCATCGCGAGTGGGGGCATGGGCATCGCCTGTGCGGGCTCGACTGACCTGCTCGACAAAGCCGCCGCGTACCTGTCCGCACCGTAAGCCGCCGCCTATCCCATCACGAGCAAAACTCCCAACAAGAGACCCAACCCATGTCGAACTTCATCCTGAATCCCGCCCTGCTTTCCGCCGTCGCAGCGAGCCTCTCGCTCGACCTCGAGACCCCAGGGGTCTCGGTGGGCGCCATGGACTGCGAACCGTGCAAACCCTTCGACGGCAAGCTGAGCAACGCCGACGCGGCGTCACTCGAGGCTGCACTCTCCCCCCGAGGCGTCTCGGTGGGACAGCGCACCGACGGTGCCGGCGACCCCGCAACGGGCCTCATCGCGATGCTCGGAGCGACTCCCTGCCGCATGTGGGGCGAGCCGGTCCCCGGCAACTGCTGTAACGCCGCCGGGGACATCGACCCGTACAAAGCGGGCCGGAAAATCTGCGGCGCCGTCGCTCACTACGACGTCAACATCACGGGCGCAGCGCAGGTCTACAACCTGCTGCCCAACTCGTGGTTCTTGCCGCTCATTTGGCAAGACACCTCCCACGCGGACACCATCGTGAACAGCGTGGCGTATCAGGGGAAGCCCATCGGCCCCGTCCCGGTTGTGAACATCTACCCCGCGACGCAGTACCCCATGAGCCTGCACAACCTCACCCTTGGGATGCCGGCGGTGTCGAACACGCAAGGGCTCAGATTCACGCTTTCCGACGCGTCCGGGACGAACGACGGGACCCGGTACTTCCGCGGGAAGTTCATCGGAATCTCTTTCGAAACGACGTAGTCCCGGCTCGCAATCGTTGAGCCTTGGGGGCGCTCGGGTCTGCCCGCGCGCCCCTTTTCCATTCGCCCGATGTCCACACGATGAAACCCATCACGCTCACCTTCGACGTCAACCCACAGACCGCGGAAGAGACGACCGAGGTGCTCGAGGCGTTCCTCGAGGCGCTCGTGATTGCCAACGTGGCGTTCTTCCGCCGCTTCCCATCGGCAGTCTGCTGCCCGAAGTGTGGCGGGGTTCGCTACGCACCGCCGACCGCTGCCGAGGCGGCGACCGATGAGCAGCGGTTCGTGAGTGTCGAGCGCATGCTCGTTGACGGCGTGGGCTCATGCGGCGACGTGGCCGCGATGGTGTGCGCCCGCATGCGGGTGCTCGAGGGGAAGCCGGATGCCGTCGTGCGATGCGTCCAGCAAGGGCCCGGGCGCCGATACCACGCCGTCGTGCTCGTGAATGGGCAGACGGTGGACGCCACCACAGAAATGCAGCCGGGCTCACGTCCGGGCTGCGGATGCGAGAGCTGAATCATGTTTGGAGCACTACTCACAGGAGCCGGAATCGTAGGCCTTGCCTTCGTTGTTTTCTCGGGGGGAGGTGGAGAGACAGAAGGCGGCGGGAACGAGGCCGAGGTGAAGCCGGTGGTCGTCCCGAAGACCAACGCTGAGAAGCAGTCGGCGCGCGTGGCAATCTGCACGTGCTACCGCGGCGGCGCGCAGGAGTTCAGAAAGTTGGCCGTCTGTGCGCTCAAGCTCATCTATCCCGGCGCGCCCGACAACAAGTGGGGGCAGCTGGTCGACACTGCGAGGGTGGACGGCTCCACCATGACGGCCGGGACGCGCAAGGCGGTCAAGTGGGTGATTCTCAGGGTCGAGGCGCTGTTGAGAAAACAGACCGAGCCCGAGCGTCAGCAGTGGTGCGGGGAACCCGACGACGAACCCGAGGACGACGACGACGACGAACTGCTGCCCCCACCCCCGCCCCCACCCCCGCCACCGCCGCCGCCGCCGGAAGGAGAAACCGAGTCGGAACGAATCGCCAAGGCCCGGGACCTGTACTTGTCGCTTCGAAGCTCGAGCCCCGTCGGCGGCTCGCTCTGGACGCCATCCTTCGGCGACCCGGACTCTCAGGGCTCGCTGAGGACCGCGCGTGCCGTGCTTCGCTCGTACGGCGTACAGGCGACCGCAGGCCGGCAGCGGGCCTATGCGCTGCTTATGGAGGCGGTGCCGTTCAACAAGATATACGCGCGGCTCAAGACCGACGCTGACGGGAGCATTCATCACGAGGGCCGAACTATCCGCCCGGCCTATCTCCCACGTCACCAGGATGTCGGGCAGGCCATGATGGAGGGTCGAGCGCCGAAGCGGACCATCACTGCGACGGGCGCGAAGATATCGGGTAGCGGCGGGAACAAGTACGGCTCCCCGTGGCTGCCAGGGCTCGACCGGGCCGCGCTTGAGCAAGGCTTCGTGGTCCTGGACCCCGCCACCGCAAACCCACCGAGCGAGCTGCTCTCGAGGCTTCGATAGATGCCGACGATCAGCACGACGGCGGTTGCCGCCATGGTGAACGACCTCGAGCAACAGCTCGAGCGTTACCCCGTGCAGCTGGGAGAAGCGCTGCTTGGGCTCGTGCGAGAGCTGGCGGCGTCGGCTGACGATGCGCGCGCGAGGGTCTCGGCGGACGCGTACATCCGCCGCGGAATGGCGCAGTGGGACCGCGACCGCGCCAGACTCAAAGAGCAGACCAACCGCGTGTTTTTGCCGAGCGTGAGAGGGGAAGCCGGGCGGCCCGAGGACGTGGTGCCAGGCGACGTCACCGAGCCGATTGCGCGCGGTGTGTGGCCGGCATGGCTCGCCGCGCTGCCGCAGTACACCAGCGGAGTCGTACCAGGCGACCCGCTGCTGCCGCCCACGGCGCGTCCTGTCACGGCGGCAGACGGGCAGCGGACGATGAAAACGCTCGCCGTCGCCGAGACCACTGCAAGCCTTTGGTCGCAAGCGCACGTGGCCGCTGAGTTCGACCGGGAGCTGGGCGCCGAACGGCTGCGCGCAGTTCTTACGAAAACCGCCGCCGCGTTCGAAGTGCCCGACGACACCGGAAACGAGGGCGAGGCGAACGTCTGGCAGGCGATGCGCGACTGGGCCGCCGCGGCCGGGGAAATCGTCGGCAACGCAAGCTCGGGTGTCTGGGACACCGGCGGGATTCAGACGGCGCTGATGATTGGCGCCGGCGTGGTCGGACTCGCGACCCTGGTGCTCATCGCAACTAGGAGATAGGACATGGACAGACCCAACACAAAAGCAATCGAAATCGTGATTCAACCCGACGACGACGGCGCTAGCATCGTGTTCGACCACGCCGGGTCCGTGCACGTGGCCGCCGACGCCGACGCGTTGGGCCGCTGGGTCGTGGACATCGCGGCCGACCCTCGCACACCGGCGGTGACGTTCGGCAAGGGCTCGCGCTGGCTCGAGCTGGCACGCCGCGCGCTCGAGGCCCAAGGGCTCGAGTCCGGCCCCCCGGAGTCCGAATGCGTGGCCGTTCACGTGCTCGTGCAGCTCGCCGTAGACAACGACGGGGCGCTCGTGAGCGCCGCTGCGCACCCGCCGGTGGGCAAGTTGAGGGCGGCGACAACCGCCGAGAAACTCGGAGCCATCCTCGACACCATCGCGCGCGATGAGAATCAGCCGCGCGTGCCACCCGGGTCGCCTCCCGACGCCCTGGCATCGCTCGCAGAATCGGCGCTCCGATTGGTGACGCAGGCGTGAACGAGGGGCTACTCATGCGCGCCTGGCAATGGATTTTGGCGAGCGGTGCAGTCGTTGGCGGGGCGCTGGTGCTCGGGTCGGGTGACGACCCCGAGGGCAGGCTTGAGCCAGACGACGACGACGACAACGACGACAGCGACGGCGAAGTGTCGGAGAGGGGCCGCGGCCTCATCCCGCGACTCTGCGCGCAAGCCGGCATCCCGGAGGACATCGCAACGATGCTCAACTTCGTTGCGCGTGGAGAAAGCGGCTGGAATCCACGCGTGGGAATGGGCATCAAGACGCCGGAAAACACCCCGGCAGACGTTCCCCTTCGCAGGAGCGCAAGCGAGGCGGCCGCGGCCGCTCGAGCGTTCCGGGCAGTGAAGAGAAGACACCCCGGAACGCTTGAAGGATGCACACACCCCGAGTCTCACTACACGTTCGGGAGCGGCGGGCTGTTCGCCGCGTTGCCCGTGTACTGGGTGCACCATCTTCGCGCAACACCGCTGCGGTGTGCGTCGCCGTGGGAGGTGTTCGATGCACCCTTTGCCATCGCCGGCGCGTACAGCTTCGCGCGCGGAATCCAGCGGAACGGGGGCTATGAGGGCACCATCAAATCCCTGCGCGCCGGGTGGGGCTCGCTGAAGCGCATGGGCAACCCGCCTTCGTACGCACACAAGCTCCCGAAGTGGCGCCGGCACGCGCAAGACGTCGGGCGCCCCACCAGCTACATCGACGGGCCCGCACCAAGCGTGCCGGCCCGGGACCTGTACGAACTGTACAAAGCGCTCGGGGGTCGACTGTGAGCGCTCGGAGGTATCTCTACGGAACGGAGATTCGGCACTTCGGGCAAGACGGCTCGGCGGTCCCTCAAATCTTCGAGTGGTGGGACTTCACGGGCCAAGACTGCCGCGCGTTCCAGACTCACATCCTGCGGGTGTCAGTGTCGGTGCAGACGACAAACCCGGCCGCATTGCTCGCGCTCGACTTCCTCGACGCGGACCACCGATTGCAGACGGGAACGAACGCGTTCGCGGTCAAGCGGGTGTTCTACGATGACGGCGGAGTCATCACGACGTTCGTCTCGGATTGCCTCGGCCACGGCTGGGCAGTGCCGCCCAAGGCGAACGGGCAGGAGCCGATGTTGATGAGGCTCGAGGCGGACGGCGGCGGGCAAGACCTCGGCCCAAGCGCGGTCATCCTCGAGCGCTGGTGGGAAGCACGGGCCGTCTCGAGGTGCTCGGATGATTAGGGACGGGCGCCGGTGCGGCGGAGATATCCGAGACGGACGGCGCGCATGCGGGCTCGATGTCGACGATGGCGACGACGACGGCCCTCCGCCGCTGCCGGCAACGGTGGAGTTCACCTTGCCCCCGGCGAACTACGCGGCGGACGAGTCAACATCGCGCAACATGGGGCGCATCGGGGGACATCTCGCGCTGCATCATGTGCTGCTCGGAACGTCGCACTACGTGTGGTGGAGACAGGGCCCAGCGAGCCCGGACCCCGGCGCAGACCTGGGTTCAGGGTCCGCGCTTGTCCCTGCGCTGGCAGGCCGCACGGGCATCATGGTTCCGCTCCCGGCCCTGCCGCAGACCGACGCAGAGAACGCGACCGCAACGGCTGCCGCGATAAACGCAGTGGACGGGCTCACCGCGTCGTCGGTGGGGGCGGTTGTCGAGGTGACCGGGTTCGGCATGTCGTCCGTCGCACCCGGCGCGGTGTCGTTTGCGGCTCGAGGCCGAGAGGGCATCATCGGAACGCCGGACACTCGAGCATTCACCCGATTCTCGACGCCGGCCTCGAGCATGCGAGGGCACCTGTTGGACGCGTCCCGGTGGGGCAACGTCCCAATCGTGATGACCGGCGCCGCGCTGGGCATCGGAGCGACCCACGCGCAGCCGGTTGTCGTCTCGGTCTACCAGGGCGGCATTTCGGACACGGACTTCAACGGCGCAACGCGCCTCGGCGCGCTCGTTATCACTGCCGGCGACGGCGTGACAGGGGGGCCGGTCTACATCCCCAACAGCGGCGTCTATGTCGACCCTTCACTCGGTCGCGTGTGGTTGATGACGATGCACGCGCCGGGCTCAGAGTTGAGCTACACGTGGTCGGGCCAACCTTCGGCAACGGGGCATGACTACATCGTGACCGCAGGGAACGCGGTGTTCGTCGAAGCGGCCGGCGTCGCCTCGAGCGACCCGGCAGACCTGCCGGCGACGCTCGGCGCAACGAACCCCGCGTTGAACAACATCGGCTTCCTGGCGATTCAGATTGCCTTTGTCGATGCGGCGCTGTTTCAGTGTTCCGTTGCGCCCGGGTTCGACTTCGGGACCCAAGCCGGACGCGCCACCGGTGTGCGTGACGCGTCGTTCACGTTCACCAGCTCGACCACGGTCGGGTTCCTGACGGGCAACCCGTACACCGTGCCGGCGACGATGAGGGGGCTAGAGCTCTACCAGCTCCACGTGAACTATGCCGCTCACGCGCTCGGAGTGGACCTTGGCGCCCATTTGGGAATCGGCGGAGCGGCTGTCAACGATTGGAGCGGCGCGACCGTCTACCACGTGGGCCCGGCGACGGGCGCGACGGGCATCGAGACGGGGTGGGTATCGACGGCTGTTGCGCCGGCCGGAATCCCGCTCACCGAAGGCTCGAGGGTGTGGCCGCTGATTGAATCCCCGGAGGACGTGGGCACCGCGAACGCGTTTGACACCGGCGCACCAAACGAGTTTGAGGCCGAACACTGGGGACTCGCGAGCTGGTACGGCGGAGCTGCGAACGAGTCCGGCTATGAGCCCGATTCGTCACCGAGCACCGGACCCGGCGAGGGCTCGACGAACCTAAGCTTCGACGCGTCGCTGTACGGCGTGCAAGACGAGCACGACGCGACCACGAACCCGGGGCCGTGGGTCGTGGTGCCAAACGGCGCGCTGGTATCTGACGGCAACAACGCGGGCATCTACGGAACCGCCATCACGCGCGGGTTCGCTGTCATCACCGCAGGGGAATGAGCATGGAAGACCTGAAGACAAACAAGCTGCCGCCCGCGGGCTACACCATCACCCGAACGCCGAAGGACCCCATCGTCGGGCTCGTGCTCTCGGTCCTGCTCGTGCTGGCGGTGCAGCTGGGCGGGTTGCCCGACGGCGTGGACGCGGCAACGCTCGAGCTTGCGCTCGAGGGCACCGCCGCCGGCGTGGCGGTGCTGTGCGGCGCGGCGGTGGCAGTGTGGCGCGCCCGGGTCAAGAACGGCAACGAGCTACGCTGAGGGCGGCCGCGGTGAACGAACACACGATACTGCTCGAGGTGCTCGAGAAGGTCTCGCAGGGACTACAGGGGACCGCGGCGCTTAGCGCTCGAGTAGACGGGCTCGCGGACAGCCTGAAGAGAATCGAGGCGGCAGGGAACGCGCGCGCAGACGAGCACGCTGCGCTCGTGGCCCGCGTGTCACTGCTCGAGGTGGGCGAGGCGTGGCGAGCCGCAGACCGGGACCTCGTGTCCCGTTTTGAGAAGCGACCACCGGACCCATTGCGGGAGGTTGAAAGCGCCGCAAAGGTCAAGCTGTACGCGAAGCTCACAACGATGGTGGCCGGCATCTCCGCGCTCGTTGGAGCCTCGGCCGCCGGCGTGGCAAAGCTGTTCGCGTTCGCGTCCGGTTGAATCTTCTTGACAGGCGCCAGCGAATGCGGCGACGATCGGCCGTCCCAAAAAGAACAACCCCCGTCCGCGGAATGCGAACGGGGGCCCGGACATCAACCCCAGAACAAAAGGAGAGACGACCCGACCTAGAACCCACGTTGCGCCTCATTCGTCAAGTAGAATCGGGCGGGGTGACAGAAGACAGTAGCGAAATTATCGGCGTATGGACCTATGCGGCCCTAACCGCCAACCCTGCGTAAACATGGGGTTTTTCTGATAATTCCGACGCTGTATATTATGTCAAATGAAGGGTGGGTGTCGTGTCGGGGTCCCGGAGGCTGGGAAACCTCATCCTCGGCGCGATGCTGCGGGTCCCAGCGCCCGGACACACCGTATGCTGCGGCGCATGAGCGAGCACCCGGCGGACGCGTCCTTTCTCGATCGTGTGAACACGCTGTCGGCCCCTGCCGTCGTCGGCCTTGGCGCCGCAGCGGGACTGTTGTTCGCAATCCTTTCCGCGCTGCAGGTCGACTCCAGCCCCGATCGAGGCCTTGCACCGATTGAGGCGGACGCCGGCGGCGCCAAGGATCCGGCGACACCCGCCGGCGCCCAAACGCGCGCCGAGAAAGCCGCGGACGACAGCGCGCAGGACGAGATCGAGGCTGCGGCGGCGCAGGCTGCTGGCCAGCCGGAGGCAGACGCCGGCGACGACCCGTCCGATGCCCCCACACCGGGGCCCGATGTTGGCGCTGTGATCGACGCCGAGGCGGATCCGGCGGCGGAGGCGGAGCTGGAGTTGGAGCCCGACACCGAGACCGGGGATGACGCCGACGGGGAGAACGCCGGCGATGAGGCGGGCGATGACGACGACGCGGCCGTGGGCTCGAGCCCGCCCCCCTCGCCTGCGGGACGCAGCCAAGCGGACCGGGATGCGGAGGCCAAGATGACCGCCGACGAGCTGCTCACCGCTGCGACCGAGGCGTACCAAGACAAGCGCTACAAGGATGCCTACCGGTTGGCCACCCGCAGCCAGCGCTCCCGCCCTCTGGACGAGGCACAGATGCTCCGCGGACGCGCGGCATGCCGGCTGCGCGACGAGAACAATGCCCGTGAGATCGTGCGGTCGTTCAAGCTCGGGGACGAGCATCGAAAGACACTGCGCACGTTCTGCAAGGACCACGGTGTGCGCGTGGGCCTCTGATAGAATCGGGGGCCATCTCGGATGACCGACGCTGCCCCCCCATCCCCGCCAGCTTCGCTCAAGGACGCCATGGCGGGTGTCGTGCTGGCGCAGCGTTATCGCGTCGATGCGGTGCTGGGTGAAGGTGGCATGGCCGTGGTGTTCGACGGTCACCACCTGGGTCTCGACCGTCCGATCGCGATCAAGGTTCTCAAGCCCGATTTCGTCTCGGATGCCCAGGTCCGGGCGCGCTTCGAACAAGAGGCGCGGGCCGTGTCGCGGCTCGAACACCCCGGCATCGTCAAAATGTACGACGTCGGCACGGCCCAGGTCCCCGGGTTGCGCAGCCCGATTGCGTACTTGGTGATGGAACGCCTGCGAGGGGCCGAGCTGTCGGACCTGCTGCGCGAGGACGGACCCGCACCGGTCCGGGTCGCGCTGGGCTGGATGGAGGAGATGCTGGCCGCCATCGCGCACGCCCACGCGCGAGGCGTCGTCCATCGCGACCTCAAGCCTGAGAACGTGTTCGCGTCCGAGGGCCCCGAGGGTGGCCGCGTGCTCAAGCTGGTGGATTTTGGAATCGCCAAGATGGTTCAGCCCAGCGGCGATGCTCCGCTGACCCAGCTGGGCATGATCTTCGGGACGCCGGCCTACATGAGCCCGGAGCAGGCCACCGGGCATCCGGTCGACGGGCGGACCGATCTCTACAGCGCTGGGATCATCTTGTTCGAGATGCTCAGTGGCCACGTTCCGTTTGCCGCGGCCGACATGATGGAGGTGCTTCGCAAGCAGGTCCGCGAGGCCCCGCCAACCCTCCCCGTCCCCGCGCCGGTCACCGAGGTGCTCCATCGCTTGCTCGCGAAGAGCCCCGAGGACCGCTATCCCGACGCCCAGGCGGCGCTCGATGCGGTTCGGGCCGCCAAGGCGGCCGGGGGTGAGTCCGTCGCGGCCTTCGCATCTACGGCGTCCGCGATCGCATCCCTCCCCACGTCCATGGCGCTCGCGTCTCCGGCGGCCTTGCAACCGACGCGGGCCTTGCAACCGACGCGGGAGAGGATCGAGGTTTCCGAGGGTCCGCCACCGACGCCCCCGGGAGCCGCACCCACCGCGCCGCGTTTGCGCTCGGTCGCGCCGAAGATCGCGGCGTTCAGCGTGGGTGCGGGCCTCCTGCTCTTCCTCGCCTCGCGCGCGTGCTCACCCCCAAGCCCCATCGCATCCGACGAGGTGGCGAGCGTCGGCGCCTTCCCGCCGGCCCCCACCCGTGCCGCTGCCCAGGCGCTGGTGCCCATCGACAAGGAACTCGGCGCCGGCGCACGGGACAACGCGCGAAGCTTGCTCGCGCCGCTGCTCAAGGCCTTTCCGAACGACCCCGCGTTGCTCTGGCGGGCTGCGCTCGCCGAGGGTGCGGCGACCGAGGAATCCCCAGCGCGCGCCAAACTTGCGCTCCGGGCGGTCCGGCTCGACCCCGACCGACTCAAACAACCCGCGGCTCGGGCGTTTGTCTTGGAGGAACTCAAGCGTTCGATCGTCCCCGATCCCTGGCTTGACCTCGTCCTGCAACACGGCGAACTGATGCACGCCGCGTGGACGCGGGCGTTGCTGGGCGAGCGTCGTACCGCCCTCCCCTATGCGCAGCGCCACCTCGTCCTGGACGCGCAGCCGAAGTCGCAGCCCGAACGGTCCTGGGACCCCATCGAACACCTCTGCCTCGATCTCTGGCAAGCGGAGCAGGCCGATCGTCCCTGCGCGGTCTACACCCAGACCCTGGAGGCGATGTCCGCGGACCCGTCGGCGTCTTATCGTCGCAGCATCGCCTCCGTGGACCCTCCGCTCGCCGGACCCAATGAGGATCCGGCCGCCTGCGCCGACGTGGAAGCGCGTCGAGATGCCGCCCTTGAGGCGGCGGAAGCAGCCGAGGAGGGTGACCCCGACTTCGTCCCGCGCGAGCACGCGGCGCGGGCGAACCCATCCAAGAAGAAGCCTCGAAGACGAAGGGGTGGCCGGATCCGCAACCTGTTCCGCTAGCGCGGCGGCTTCAGCGGATCGACAGCCAGAAGCGGTCGAAGGGGAACCAGATGACGTCGGCGCGGCCCTTGATGTTGCCCATGGGGACGAACGGTCGGGGCCTGGGAGCATCGGGGTCGATGAAGTTGTCGGGGTCCTGGGCCTCATCCGCGGCTCGCCGCGCAATGGCCAGCGCTGCGCCAGCCTCTTCACACAGGCCCTTGCGACACCGAACACGCACCACCGAATCAGAGCCCGCGACGGCGAACACGTGGTGAAACGACTCCTCGTCCTCCCCCGCTTGGCCATACTGGCCGACGGCGTCCGAGCTGGAGAGGTGGAGCGGTCCTGCGATGGCGGCCACCTTGGCGGCCAGCCCCTCTTTGGGCTCGTACCAGACCTCAAGCTCGAGGCCGTGGTCCTTGCCTTGAACGGTCGCCTCGATGCGGGTTCGGTCGAACGGGTTGCGCGGGGGCTGAGACACCTTGAGGTCTCGCAGCTCCCCGCCCGTCATCGCCGCCAGGTCCTCCGCGACGAGCATCTTGCGGAGCTCTCGGCGATCGCTCGACGCTTGCGGGACCCGCTCAAGCAGGACGGTTCCGAGGCCTCGGGCGGACTCGAGCGATGGACACACCGCCTTGCCGCAGTCGAGCACAACGACCATGTCCCGCACGTCGTCCGTGGTCACCAGCGTGAACGCGTCCTCCCCGGTGACGAGCCAGGCCCGCTCGCCGAGTTCGGGCGCGAGGGGGGCCTGTGCGGCGGAGGTTCCCACCGCCCGCAGCGCGGCATCCTGCAGGACATCGAGGCTCTGCTTGGGCTTGCGAAACACCCGGAGTCGAACCTGCCCGCGCGCCTCTTGGGTGCCTTCGAGCTGAAACTGCCGCTCATAGTAGTGGTCGCGCACATCGCTGCGACCGGTCCAGCGATTGCCGTACTCGACGCCGCGGGGCCGTGCAAGCAGCTCTCGGGTCGCCTTCTCCGGGCTGGCACGAAACGCCTCGACCGCCTCGGTGAGCCGTGCCGCGAGTCGCCCGGTGTTCTTGCAGACCTTGCGTCCGCACTCGAGTTGCAGCACCGCATCGTCCTGCTCGAGGAACGCGACCGCGCTCCAGCCGTCTTCGGTGTGCCCGACGACGAGCCGATCGATCGACGCTCCGACGCGCAACGCGTTGGTGAGCGCTTCTCCGCTCGGGACCGATTCTCCGTCGACAAGCGCGGCGACCGTGGTCTCCTCGGCGGCGTCGACTCGTGCCACCAGCGCCGACCAGGTGGCCTCCGCGCCAAGCTGCGGGGAGCGCCACAACGACAGCGAGATGTCGTGCGCCCGGCTGCGGTGCGTGGCGATCCAAGCCACCTCGCCGTGGCTGGGGTCCGACATCTCGTCGTTGTCGGGGCGGGTCTGCGTAAAAATCTTCTCGCCGGTGAGGTCGCGCAGATCCTTGTCGGAGATGAGCGCCGCAGCATCGACGGCGGCGACCTCGACGGTCCACTGGGTGCTGTCGGCGGACTCATTGCGGTTGTCCCCCATCACCAACACATGCCCCTCGGGGACATGGAAGGTCTTCGCCTTTGGGAGGAAGTCGTTGCGCTCTGTCATCGAGGTCAGGTAACGAACGACGTAGGTTTTGTCCCCGATGCTCTCCTCGAACAACTGGCAGCCCGCCCGCGTGCGGCCGTTTGCGTCGTTGATGCACTTGCGCTCCAGCGGTGTCCGCTGCAGCACCTCGAAGTCCTCCTCCCCGGCTCGTTTGATCGAGACGACCCGCCCCATCACTCGGACCTCGTCCCCGGGGATCCCGATCACGCGCTTGATGTAGTCATCCTTGGGGTCGAGCGGGAAACGGAACACGATCACGTCGCCGCGCTCGATGTCTCCGAGGAAGTCCGCGACCACCGTGCTGGTGAACGGAATCTGGATGCCGTAGCTGAACTTGTTGACGAAGATATGGTCCCCGATCCGCAGGGTCGGGAGCATCGACTCACTTGGGATCTTGAACGGCTCGTACACGCACGAGCGCAGGCCCAGCGCCACGATCACCGCGATACCAATGTTCTCAAGGGTCTCTCGCAGCGCGCTTTTTCGGGCGAACGAGGCGTGCTGATGCAGCAAGTCGTCGAGTCGCTCGGCTTCGGCCTCGAGATCGCCAAGCCACGCGGGGTTGGTGGTGTCGTTCTTGTCGCGCAGCCGATTGAGTTCGGCCAAGCTCTCGCGCATGGCGCCCGCGGGCGCCTCGGCGATGCGCGAAGCATGCCGGGCCAAGATCGACTTCGCCTCCTTGGCGAGGATCTTCGCGGCAGACCGCACGTGGCGACCCGAGCGTGGCTTGACCGACTTGCCCGACGTGGTGGGCTCCTTCGGCGCGGCCGAATACGGGTTCTCGGGCTTGGACGGGTCGGACAAAGCGCTGGTCCTATTCTAGCCGATTCGAAGCGGCTTCAATCGAGCGTGAGAACCGCGTGGAACGCGGATTGTGGGATCTCGACGTTCCCGATGGCCTTGAGACGCTTCTTTCCCTTCTTTTGTTTCTCCAGCAGCTTCCGCTTCCGCGAGATGTCGCCGCCGTAGCATTTTGCGGTGACGTTCTTTCGCATCGCCTTGACCGTGGTTCGGGCGATGACGCGGGTTCCGATCGCGGCCTGGATCGCGACCTCGAACTGCTGGCGCGGGACGAGCTCTTTCATCTTCACGCACAGGTCGCGACCGCGGAAGAACGAGGTGGCCCGGTGGGTGATCAGGCTGAGCGCGTCGACGTGCTCGCCGTTGACGAGCAGGTCAAGCCGCACGAGGTCGGCCCGGCGGTAACCACCGGCCTCGTAGTCGAGGCTTGCGTAGCCGCGACTCCGGCTCTTGAGCTGGTCGAAGAAGCCGAACACCACCTCGGCCAAGGGAAGCTCGTAGGTGAGCTGGATGCGAGTCTCGGTGAGGTAGGTGAGGTCCTTCTGGAGTCCGCGTCGCTCCTCGCAGAGCTTGATCACGGTGCCAACGTGTTCTTCAGGGACCTGGATCCGGCCCGTGATCACCGGTTCTTCGATGTAGTCGTAGTCGCCCAGCTCGGGGAAGTGGGCCGGGTTGTCCACCTTCTTGAGGGTCCCGTCCTTGAGATGCACGTGGTACATCACGCTCGGCGCGGTGGTGATGAGATCCAGGTCGTACTCCCGCTCGAGACGCTCCTGCACGATCTCCATGTGCAGCAGCCCCAGGAAGCCCAAGCGAAAGCCGAACCCCAACGCTTCGGAGGTTTCCGGCTCGTAGGTGACCGCGGCGTCGTTGAGCGTCAGCTTGCCCAGCGCGTCCCGCAGCGCCGGATAGTCGGCGTTGTCGGTGGGGAACACCCCCGCGAAGACCATGGGTTTCACGTTCTGGAAGCCCGGGAGGGCGACGGGGTTGACCTCCGCCGCATCGACGACCGTGTCCCCGACCTTGGCGTCCCGCACGTCCTTGAGGCCCGCCACGAGGTACCCGACCTCACCTGCGACGAGCTGCTTGAGCTCGGTCATGTCCGGCGCAAACACCCCGACGCTGAGCGTCTCGTAGGTCTTGCGGCTGGACATCATCCGGATCTGGTTGCCCGGGGTGAGCCGGCCAGAGACCACCCGGACGATCGAGATGACCCCGCGGTAGGAGTCCCACCAGCTGTCGACGATCAGGGCGCGCAGGGAGGCGTCGCGGTCGCCGGTCGGGGGCGGGATCCGCTCGACGATCGCGCGCAGCACATCCGCGATGCCGATGCCGCTCTTGGCGCTGCAGTGGATCGCGTCGGTCGCGTCAAGGCCGACCATCTTCTCGATCTCGTCGGCGACCCGGTCGGGGTCGGCCGAGGGCAGGTCGATCTTGTTGATCACCGGAATGATCTCGAGGTCGCTGTCGAGCGCCAAGTAGACGTTGGCGAGCGTCTGCGCCTCGACGCCCTGCGCCGCGTCGACGACGAGCAGCGCGCCCTCGCAGGCCTTGAGGCTGCGCGACACCTCGTACCCAAAGTCGACGTGCCCGGGGGTGTCGATGAGGTTGAACTCGTAGACCGTGCCATCGTCGGCCGTGTAGGCCATGCGGACGGTCTGGGCTTTGATGGTGATGCCCCGTTCCCGCTCGATGTCCATCCGGTCGAGGTACTGAACCTTCTTGTCCCGCTCGCCCAGGAGCCCGGTGTGCTCCATCAGTCGATCGGCCAAGGTGCTCTTGCCGTGATCGATGTGGGCGATGATGCAGAACGTCCGGATCAACCGGCTCTCGGGGGCGCAGGGAATCGCCGGTGGCTTGGCAGGAACGTTCATGGCGTGAAATGGCGGCCGAAAAGGGCCACGCACGGCCCCCTACCATAGTCCCCGTCGCTTGCCGACGCTTCTCGTCGCATCTACAGTCAGGGCGTGCGGTTCCGCCGGTTTTCGCCCCCCTCCCCTGCCCGCCCTGCCTGGTCGCGGTTCGGCTTCGCTGTGGCGGCGGTGCTTGCCCTTGAGCCAGGATGCGCGGGAAAGAAGGACGCCGGCAAGGACGGCAAGTCGAAGTCCCCGGACGAAGCCGGCGAGGACTCGCAATCTGCGCCGGAGGTGGACCCCAACCTCCGGGCGCTGCGGGTCGACGAGCTTCGCTGTTCCCAACAGGGCCAGCGGGCGAACCAGCAGGACCTCGACCACGACGGCAAGGCCGACCTCGTCTCGATGTACTCGGGTGAGGGCATCACGCTGAGCTGTCGGCAGGCGGACTTCAACTTCGACGGCCGGCTCGACGCGTACTTCCACTACGACGACAAGGGCGTGCTCAACCGCGAGCAGTTCGACCTCGACTACGACGGGCGCATCGACATCGGGCGCACCTTCAAGGACGGCAAGCTGGTGCTCGACGAGCAAGACACCAACCGGGACGGCTTCGTCGACGCGTGGCGCCGCTACGACAAGGGGCGACTGCTCCGCATCGAAACCGACCGGGATGGGGACGGCAGGCCCGACATGTTCGCGTACTACGTCGCCGGGCGGGTCGATCGCATCGGCTACGACGTCAACGGGGACGGCCGGGTCGACCAGTGGGACCACGACGCCGCCCGCCGAGCCCGCGAGGCCGAATCCATCCGCAAAGAAAACACCGGCTCCACCGACATCCCGGGAGGGACCACCGACGAGTTCGTGGACGAAGCGCCCGCGGAGGGGGAAGCGGGCCCCGACGGAGCCGACGGAGCCGACGGAGCCGAACCCGCGGTCAAGCCGGCGACCGCGGCTCCCGAGCGAACCGGTGGAGCGTCGCTGAAACCCAAAGCGGGCGCCGGCGAGACGCCCACGGTCGAGGCCGGCGAGGCGAAGTCCCTCCCCGACGACAAGGCGGCGAAGAAAGACGCGCCCGCCCAGCCGGCGAAGCCTGCAGGCAAAGGTGCGGTCCAAAAGCCCGGCATTCAAAAGCCCGGCGGTTGAGCACCGCGCACATGGTAACGTGGCGCCGATGTCCGAGCCTGAGCAGCCCGAAGCCAGCGCGGCGGATGAGGACGTTGGTTCGTCCTCGACGCCGCCCAACGACCCCGGTGCGACGGCTTCCACGGACGCCCGCGACAAGGCCAACGCCCACGACAACGGCGACAACGATTTGCAGCAGTTCGACGATGTGGGCGATGGCGACAACGGCGATCACGGCGATCATGTGGTCGACGAGTTCGGCCCCCCGTTCGTACCCAAGACCTTCGGAGGCGCGTTCGTCTGGGCGAAGGGCGAGCGGTTCGTGAGCACGGTGCTGCGGATCAAAGAGGGCAAGAGCGTCCCGGTCGCCACAACCAACCGGCAAGACATGCACGTCATGCTCACCGGGGGCCGCGCGGTGCTTGAGATCGACGACGGAACCGACGTCGATCGCATCGAGTTGATGCCCGCAGGTCCGCTGCACATCGACCCCGCCCACCGCTACCGACTGATCGCGATGACCGAGGTCGAGATCTTCACGGTCTACACGCTGCTCTAAGGTCGCGCCTGGTCACGTCCGGGCACGCCGCCCTGGGCACATCCGGGCACGCCCGGCGCGGCAGGTCGGCCTGCCCCGATCACAGGCAGTCGAGTTGTGGGTCGCCGGGCGCGTGGCACTTGAGGCAGACTCGCCGGTTGCGCGTGGCGAGGGCGCTGCACCGGGCGGAGTCTCGGAATCGTGAACCGTGAGGGTTGGCGCCCAAGCCTCCCACGGCCCCGCCGGCGGTCGCGTGGCATGCCAGGCAGCTGTCTTCGGTGTGGCAGCTGGAGCAGGCGGTCATGTTGCGCTGCGCGGCGTGGGCATGCGCTTGCGGCATGCCTGCGGGTCCCGCCCATCCATCGGGGTGGAACGACAGCGAGCCGCCCACCGCAAACGCGCTGCCCGGCTCTCGGTCGAAGCCCATGCGTTCGTGGCAGCCCAGGCAGAAGCTCTGCGTACGGTGACACGACTGGCAGTTTGAGGTCTGGGCGCGCGCGTCGAGGGCATGGGTGTTGACGAAGTCGCCGCTGTGGATCCGCATCGGCCGAATGACCCCAGCGTGACAATCGGTGCAGAAGGACTCTTCGTGGCACGACTGGCACAGGGCCGGGTTGGCCTTGCTGATGTGCGCGTGGTCTTCGACAAACGCCAGGTCGTGCGCCGCACCCCAGCTGTTGTCATCTCTGGGCACGAGCGCGGGCATGGACCGGTCGTCGATCGCCCGCACCTTGAGCGTGCCTCCGGACTGCGTGGGGTGACAGGCGCTGCAGGCATCGGTCGCGCCGAGGCCGTCATGGCAGGTGAGACAGTCCTGCTCGCTGGGAAGCTGCAGGACCGTGGCCAGCCGGACCTGGTTCATGTCGCCGTGGCAGTCCTCGCAATCCGAACCCGCCTTGTCGTGCAAGGCGTGGTTGAACTTGAGCATGGGACGCGGGGCTCGCAGGCCGGCGGTGACTCGGTTCTGCGCATCCACCGAGGTGTGACACAGGCTGCAGTTCGCCGGCTCGCTCTGGGGCTTGGGGTGCTGCGCGCCGTGACAGCTGTCGCAGACCTTGCCGCGGGGGAAGTTGTTGTCGGAGGCCCGCCGCGACGTCTCGATCTCGGTGTGGCACTGCGCGCAGTCGAAGCCGAGCTTGAGATGCTGCCCGTGGTTGAACGAGATCGGGATGTCTTGTTGGGGGTAGACGGCCGATCCCAGGCGCGTGGGGCCGTGCATGACGCCGACGGTCGTGGGAGTCTCGGCGCGCTGCCTGGGGCCGTTGCCCTGTCCGACCATCGTCGGGGTCCGGCCCATCGGAGCGGTCGTGGTCGGCTCCTGCGCCTTCGGGGGTGCGGCGTCGACGGAGTGCTCGAGCGCCGCGGTGCCGCAGAACAACAGCACCCAAAGAAGGGCCCAGAGGGATCCGCTGCGTCCGTTCATCGTTGCCCCACCCGAAACGACCAGTCGAAGTTGAGCATGCCAAAGGCTCGAAACGCTGCCCGCGTGTACGGCGTGAAGAGTTCTTCGGCCATCACGTTGAGATAGATGCCATGTCCCAAACGGACATTCGTGCCTGCCTGCAAAGAGACGCTGTGCCCTTCCCGGGCGTCGTTGATCTCGTCCTTGTAGTAGAGGCCGTAGCCACGCAGGTCGATGGCCAGGCGGTCGTAGAGCACGTGCGTGCGGGTGTCGACGCTGCCGCCCACCCGAAGACCGCCCTCCCCTCCTAGACCGTATCCGTCCAGGCGCATACCGAAGCGTCGCAGCCGAAGCTCGGCGCCCCCTCCCCCGCCACCGCCGAACGCGACACGACTGTCAGGCTCAAGCCCGGTCTCGGCGGTCGGCGAGGCGTGAAAGAAGCGCCCCTGAAACCGGCTGTAAACCGTCCAGCGCGGGCCTGTACGGACCTGATAGACCACGCGCACGTCCTCGAAGGGCTCCAGCGCGAACACATTGAAGATCGAGTCCAGATCGAAGCTGGGGATCGTGCGCAGGTAGTAGGCCCGCAGCGTGTGCATCTCGGTGATCCCCCACCACACGCCGCCGCTGAGGTCGTCGAGCCGGGCCACGCCGAGGTTGTATCGAGCGGCGCCGAAGGGGGCGAGCTTGCCCTTGGCGAGGCGCAGCGAGGCCGATGCGCTGATGAACTCTTGGTCCACGACCGTGCCCACGCCTCCAGCACCCTCCACGTCCGGGACGCCCGCGTTGAGCGAGGCTGGAGACCACGTGCGGCGGTAGGCGATCCGCGCGTCGGCGATCTCGAGATCCGAGAGCGCGAACGCGGCGCCCACGACCGGGGAGCGGGACCGGTCTGCGGGGGTGCTTTGGGTCCCGTCGAGCTCGAAGGTGGGGAATCCGAACAGCGCCGAGCCATCGACCTGCTGCCCCCCAAACGCCTCCACTGCGACATGGGCCGGCGTGTTCGCGCGGATCCACCCGCCGTCGAACGCATAGAAATCCAGCCCCGACATCTCGAACTGCCGTCCGAGCTTGAAGTCGAAGAAACGCGCGACCTGCCGCCCCTCGAAGTAGCCGTACAGCAGGTCGATCTGACGCCCGTCGAGGGACTCGATCAGGTCCTGCGCCTGTCCGGTCGCCCGCCGGGTGAACGTGCCGAAGTCGTGCCGCAGTCGCATCGACGCCACGACCTGAAGTTGTCCGTCCTTGGCGTCGCGCTGCAGCTCGTCCGGCTCGCGCGGCGGCAGGATCCCGTAGACCCCCAGGCCGACGTACTGCGCCAGTCGACGCCGCGCGACGAGCTGCCCAGACTCGCCCGGGAGGCGGATCATGTACCCCTCGCCGACGCTGCGCGAGGTCATCCGGACCTCGCTCGCGTCGGCTGTGCTCGCGGCGAGGGAAAGCGCCGCACCGCACACCCACCGCGCCCAACAAACGGAGGCCGGAAACGTTTTCCAGCGAGCGTGGACGGCGGGGTGCATGGATTCGCCCATGCTAAGTCAATCTGGGCGCCTGCGCGACGCAGAGGGGCTCACTCCGGGAGCGGAATCTCAGCGCCCGGTACGCCGACTTCGAGACGGTAGACCGTTCCGGGGGTCCCGGTCACGTACAGGCTGTTGGGATCGAAGCCCTCGCCGCGGCCGAACTGCGCGTTCGCAACGTTGGATCCGAGGGTACCGTCCACGATGTTGGTCAGATCGTCGATGGCCTCTGCATTCTGATCGAGCATCAGGCGGAAGACCCTCGGGTTGTCGTTGTCTACGGCGTAGAGGTTGCCGCAAGCGTCGAGGACAAGACCATCAAATGCGGCCCCTGCAACCTGTCCGAGCGGTGTCACGTCGCCAGGAACTCCGTCATCTCCGATGTCGACCTTCAAAACGCGACCGGCGCCGTAGTTCGTGTAGAAAGCGACGCCTCGGTCTGGATCGTAGACGATGCCGTTGGCCCCGGTCGCATCAGCGCCGCTAACGATCGTGTCCAGCGTCCCCTCCGGCGAGTATCTTCCAATGATGTTGAAGTTCGCGATCCAGACGTTTCCATCAAGGTCTGGATAGAGGCCGTTGACGTTCGGGATGCCGGTCGCGAAGTTGGTGACCGTTCCGTCGGGGCTAATCTGCGCGATCTCACCTTCTAACGGATGCGCGACCAGCAAGTTCCCGTCGAGCGTAAAGCGGACACCATAGCTCGGGTTGAACGCGTCGGGGTACGACGCCGTCTCGACCCCATCGCTGTCCACGATGATGATGTTCCCGCCATCTTTCCCCGCGAGACCGCCAAGTCCATTAAACCCGAGGTCTTCACTGCCGTTGAACGGCATGAACTGGACGTTCGGGGCAAACGGGCCTTCCGGGATGGCGGTGCAATCTATCTCGTCCCCACCGGTCGTGGAACCCGTGGGCTCGTCCGTGTCCCCCGACGACGAGGACCCTGAGCCATCGACATTCGTCGTGGAGGAGCTCGTGCTCGCGGAGGTGGGGTTGGTGGACGTCGACCCGGTGCTCGGGTCGGTGGTCGGGGTGTCCGTCGTCGAACCCGCGGTCGAAGAGGACGAAGGTCCGTCAGTGTCGGTCGAAGCGGAACCGTCATCTCCGCACGCGAGAGCGAGCGGAAAAAGCGCAATCAGAGACCAGGCGAGCGACCGTTTCATGGCCGGCACCCTACGCGATCAGACTCTGCGAGGTAAGTCCAGCCCGGGCCTTGGGGGACAGGGGTGATGGATGGCTCGCGATCCACGTGTTACGACCCGCCCCCGATGCGACGCCCACTGTTCGCTCCTCCTTTGGCTAAATTGTGCCTCGCTGTCTCGCTCAGCGGCTGCTTTTCTCCCACCGTGACGCAGGAGGCCAACACGGACGAATCCCCGATGTCGACCACCGAGGGAGGGACTGTCGGAGAGACCGCCGTACCCCCAGGAAGCACGACGACCGCTCCGACGAGCAGCGGGTCCGGGATGACCGAGCCCACCTTAGACGACGGGTCGACGGGGTCGTCTTCCGGGACGGGGTCCACCGCAACGGAGGGGGCAGCCTGCGACGTCCCTTCCGACTGCAACGAGGGGCTGTTCTGCGAACGCGGGGTTTGTGTCGGGTGTGACGACACCGCCGCTCCAGACGAGGCGTGCGCTGAAGCCGATACTGACAACCCATGGTGTAGTTCGGATGGTCAGTGCGTCGCATGCACCGAGGCCTCCCATTGTCCTGAGGGGGCGCCTGCGTGTGTCCCCGGTGAGGGGTGCGTTCCGCGCGACGAGCATGACCAATGTCCGGACTCGGCTTGCCATCTCGCTGGGCCCGACGCGGGGTCGTGTTTTTCAGTCGATGACGTCGTTGAGGTTCAAGTTCCCGGGGCCTTTGCGGAGCTGCTGGGTCAGGTGGGGCCGGGAGAGGACCGCGTGTTCGTGTTGTCTTCTGGCACCTACACGATTCCGGACACAGGATTTGTCGGTCCATACGAGATCGATGGGCAACGAGAGGTCGCGTTTCTCGGGAATGGTGCGACGGTCCTCGAGGGGAACGTAGGGGCAAACCCGACCCTTTTCGGCGGGGACAGCGATGCCTCGCAAGTCTATTTTTCCCGTCTCGTTTGGAACGGGGCGGCCGACGGGGGGAACGCTGGGATTTCGCTACTTGCGGTTGGGGCGGGAGCAGACTTCTGGATCGACGACAGCACGGTGCGCGGGGCATTCATCGCCAACTCTGGCGGCACTGCCTATCTACGCCGCTCGAACCTTTTTACCACCAACGCCACACCGTTCAGCTCTCCTGACACCGGCCTGATCGTGGGTGGTTCCTTCCTCGTCGAAAGCTCCTCCATCGATACTGACGCTCTGACAAGCGTACTCCTCGGAGGGGCGGTGGACATCCGCTACTCGACGATCGTCGCGGATGAAGACTTCGTGTGTAGCGCCGGAACGACCGGGGTCATCCGAAACAGCATCGTGCTGACCGGAGGATCCATCTCCGAAGCGTGGGAGGGCGCGATGTGGAGCAACAACGCCGTCAACACCACTGGCTTCGGCATGAGCGTCCCCGTCTACAGCCCGGACTGGTTCAACGCGACGGAGGACCTTCGGTTCAGGCTCAGCAGCGAAGGACAACCCGTATTCGCCGACATTGCGGAGTGGGAGGACGGCGACCCGCTGACCGACGCCGAGGGCGACGAACGACCGACACGAGGCCCGAGCACGGCAGGCGCTGACGAGCCGGGGTGAGCCAGCGCCTGGGGAGCAGCCAACTCAGGCCCCACAGACCTCCAGCAAGGCGGCCTGCGTGTCACCTCCAGGATCCCCATCGACCTTCAATCCGTGGTCGCACTGGAACTCCTGTACCGCGGACAGGAACGCGACGCCGTCGCTTGATCGCCGACCTCGACGCCCGCCCGGCTCGTATCCCAGGTTCACGAGGCGGTCGTGAATCCCGGCGAAGGAGTCGACCGGTTCGAGCGTGGCGACCGCACATGGGAGAGGTCGGCCTCGCACGACGATCTCGAGTTTTTCGGTGAACGGGCCGACCTCGAGTTCGACAGCGCCCGCAGGATCGGTCTGTAGAACCGCCGTTGCTCCGTCGAAGGAGACTTCGACGGCACCGTCGGTGCCGACCACCGGGGCTTCGTTGGCATACGCCAACTCGATCCGCAGCGTGGGGTACGGAAGCTCCACTTCTAAGGTGTGGCGACGCCCGACCGCGAGGCCGTGGAACTCGAATGGCTCGGCCTCGGGGATGACGACCACGTCGCCGGGCGCGAGGACCCCGGGGTCGAGTCGTGCCGCTCGAAGTTCAGCGTTCTCATCGGCCTGCCAGATGTCGTCGATCGTCCGGTGTCCGTGGCGATACGCGAGTCGGGCGAGGTGGTCGCCGGGCCGGATGCGGTGCTGCGTTGACATGTCCCTGGGGTGCTCGGTCGGTTGAGTGCCGCGCGGCTTCATGCGAGAACGAAAGCGCGAATGCCACGATCGTATCGAAGACCGGAGGCGTCGAAAAGTACTCTCCCGCGCGAAGGACAGGCCGCCGGATGAACGAAGCGCGCAGAAGCCTCTCGTTGGCCGTGTTGCCGAACAGCCGCAATAGGATTCGGCTGCAGCCGAAGGTCGTCGCGTGCTGGGCCGTCGGAGACGGGGTCTTCGACTTCGGCCACAAGTTCATCGGCACCGACGCGCGTGACGATTTTCGACGTTTTCACGCGATTCGGAACAAACACCCCGACGCCCCCATCGCGCTTTTCGGACACACCGACGCGGTCGGAAGCGAGGCCTACAACCACCAGCTCGGGTACGAGCGAGCCCTGGCGGTGTTCGCGGTGCTCCGCCACGATCCTGACCTCTGGTTCGAGCTGTTCCGCAACGATGCCGAGGGACTGGTCCTGCTCAAGGATGAACTCACCCGCGGCGGGGCGAGCATCGCTGATGCAGCGAGGAGTTTCGGCGCGTCCACGCTTGAGGCGGTGCGATCGCATTTTTCGAAGATTGGCCCGCCCGAGCCCCTGGACGTCTTCGACTTCCTTTCGGCTGGCCAAGCCGCGCTGCAGAGCTGCTCCGAGTTCAACCCTGTCCTGCTCCCCGCGCCTTGGATGCTCGAAGCGCTGGATGAGGAGGAGCACCGCGTCGCGCTGGCGGCGGTCAACCGCCGGGTCGTGGCGCTGTTCTTCGACCGCGCCACCGTCACCAACCTTCATTGGCCTTGCCCGCCAGCCGGCGAGGGGCCCAGCCGCTGCAAGTCTCGGTTCTGGCAGCACTCACAAACCGCCATTCGCAGCACCGACGACGGCCTGCAGTGGTGGCCACCCTCCTTCCGTGGAAACCCCAAAAGCCCATGGGTTCCCTCCGAGCAGGTCTTCGCGTGCCGGTTCTACCAACGGCTGGTGCATGACCGAGACTGCGAGAAGGTCGACCCCTACGCGGTCATTGAGAAGGAAATCATACCACCGGATCCTCCGGTTCCGCCCCCTCCCCCGCCGCCGAAGAAGCGGCCGCCCAAGATTCCCGACAACCCCGTGGTCCCGAGACCGGACCCGATTCTTGCCGAGGTGATCGTCAACTGCGAGCATTCCTTCCGCTTCAACAAACACGCAATCGCAGCGGACTCCGGCGAGATGTTGGGCGAGGACGCCTTCGCCGTCGTACCGCCGCGCGAAGGCGACACCATCTACATGCGCGTGCACCCAGAGTCCGAACTCGAACACGTTCGATTGTTCTGGGACGATTCGCTGTTGCCGTCAGACAACTTGATGGTCGCGATGGCGCCCTACGGGTTTGGTACTCGAACGGTGGACTTCATCGAGTCGGACGTCGACAACCCGCTGTGGCTGTTCACCCGCGAGGAGGCCCTGCGTCGCACGGTGCGGATCCGGGTTGAGGGGCGGGGAGACGACCGGTGGACGATTCCGATTCGCATCTACCCGCGGGATGTCGCGACGTTTGACGGGGTCGAGACGATCAACGAGGCTCGCGAGTGGCTGGGGGACTGGATCCAGTCCATCGAGGAGAAGCTCGCGTTGCTCATCGACGACTTCGAGTTCAAGTTCATGCCCAAGGAAGGTTCGGACTTTGCGGCCGAGTTTCAGTGGCGGGAGCTTCCTCTTGCCGAAGAGGGGAAGACCCCGACGCCTGACCACCGGGTGATGTTCTGGTGGAAGTTCGCGTTTGTGTTCAAGCCGTTCATCAGCCTCAAAGGCACGATGGTGGTCAGCTACAGCAAGGTTCTGCGGACCTTCCGCAAGTGGACGAAGGGGACTTGGGCGGAGAAGAGCATCGAGAAGATCTTCAGCTGGATTCCGCAGGAGATCCTCGACGCGCTGGATGCGGCCAGGCTGGAGATTTCCCCAACGGTTTCGGGGGCCATCGACTCGTCCTTCGCCAGGCGGTCTCCCGACGAGAAACTGGACATTGGCCCCCACGAAGACGGTGCAGCGAAGCAGGTCGAGGGGTCCAATGAGGTGGGTATCAAAGCTTCCGGAGTTCTCGATACCGAGAGCGCCTTGCTGTTCCTGAAGACGAAGGTCTCTCTGAAGCTGAGCCTAGAGATGGGCGCGAAGTTCCGATACGGCATGATCGCGAGCCTGGAGAAGGGCCAGGAAAAACTGGGGATGTACTTGCAGGCGTCAACGACGGGGTTGTCGGGCAAAATAGGTGCGGCCCTGAAGACATGGAGTTTCGAGCCCCGACCGATCAACGAGAGCTTCGAGATCGCGGGAAAAGTCGAATCGGACGTCCTACGGTGGATCGCCTTCGACGGGAGAGACGACGGAAAGTGAGCAGACATCTCTGGACTACGACTGTGTTTTTCCTGCTCACGGGTTGCTTGTGTGGGCCAGGCTCTGCCGACGATGGCAGGTTTGATGATTCGGGGAGGCTGAATGAATCCCCAGTGCGGTACGAGGTTCGCATCCGGAAGGCAGCCGCGACGGTCTTCGTGAACGACAAGGTTGTGCTCGTGGCGTGCGAGACGTTTTCGGAGGGCTGCAGCCTCGGCGACCTCCCTACGCCACTGCCCAGACTCCGCCACCACCAGGAAACGGTGCAGATCCACCCCTATATCAGGAGAGGATCCAACGAGATCCGAATCGAGCGCCTCCCCGACGGAGACGACGACACGCTCTACTACTCGGTAGTACGGATCGAGCGCGGCAAGGAGACCACCCTGGCGGAGGGCGAGATCGAGGTCCGCAGCCCAGACGGCGTGAAGGTCTCGCTCGCCTCGGTGGACAACTGCGCGGATCCGCCGCTTCCGGATCCTGTGTGGCTGGCCGAGTTTCTCGACCCTCTTCCGGATGCTCTACGAACCCGGGACGAGGGACTCTACAACGAGCTGCTCATCCCACCGCAGACCGACGAGCAACGAAAGAACCGAGTTGAGGGGTTCGCCCTGCTCCGCGACCACCCGCTGATCGGCGATCCGCTTGCGCCGTCGACCCTTCGCCAAGACCACCGTTCAGTCCCGCTCACCATGAACTACTCGTGCGAGAACGAGCGCCTCTTTGTGTATCCGGAAGATGGTGGCGACCTGATCAACTTCGCCAAGATCGAGAAGCACGAGAAGCCCCGAGGGAGTTCCTCGACGTGGTCGAGCACCCGGGTCGCCGAACTCGTCTACCACGATGACCGCTGGTACCTCGGTAGCCTCCAAAGCCCCGAAACCCCATGAGTACGACGACCACACTCATCGTCCAAGGCCACGGCTTTGCCTACAAGGCCACCGTCAACGACGAGGTCGTCGTCGCTGGTGAGTTCGGGCCAGACGAAGCCGGCCTGCACGCCCACCCGCTGTCCGCCTGCCTGCTCGACGGCGAGAACATCCTCCGGATCGGTGGCACCCCGGCCAAGGCCGGCGCCTCCCTCCACGTCGTCCTGGGCACCGGCCAAGTTGGCGGCAAGCCCAGGGCCCTCATCGAGCAGACATTCACCCAGAGCTTTGGCGTCAGCGCGACGTTGGACCTTGCGCCGGGGGACGGGCTTCCCCGCCAACAGGCTTCGCTCGGCGCCGACCCGAAGCACGCCCAGGATCTCGTGATGGAGCTGCACGATGCGGTGAACCAGCGTGACGCCGCTCGCATCACGACCCTGCTCCAGCCCGTGTCGCAGTTCTGGTCTCTTCGAGACGAGACCGAGCCGTCCTGGGACGCCAGTGACTACTTCAAACATCTTCGTGCGTTCGTGGATGACCCCAGCTACCAGGTGCGCCCCCTGAAGACCCTCGACTTTCGAGCGGTCGCGGGAGGTCGACTCCAGGTTGCGCTCCAAGACGAGGCCAGCGCGATCACGTTCGAGCATGTCGACGACCCCCAATCCGCGTTCGAGCTCCAGGTCGCGGTGGCACCCTCGCCCGGCGGCTGGGCCTTCGTGCGATGAGTGGCCGCGGATTCCCCCACGAGGAGTGGTGGGTCCACGTTCGCGACTGGTTCGCTGTTCGCCGCGACATTCAGCGTAGGGACGCAGCGCGGATCGTCGCCGAGGCAGAACTCCAGCTCGGCCTCGATGCCCTCCGTTCATGGCTCCCGGCGTCGACGCCTTCCTCGGACGAGGCCGAGCTTCGCTCGGAGCTGATCGATGCCCTGCTGGACGGCCGCTTGAAGCTCGTCAAACACTCCCGTGCCCACGAACCTTTGCGTGCGCCGGAGATCCAAGACCTGGTGGACCTCATCGAAACCACAGACGCGGACCGCCCCCGCGCGCCGTGGATCGAGGTCTGCTGCCTGGGTCCCAAGGGCGAGACCTATGCGTACTCCCGCTGTCGAGTCCGCATGCCCGATGGATCCCAGCGGTACGCGCACCTGGATCACCGCTCCACGCTGCGCCTCGAGGACGTGCCCGGTGAGGGCACCTGCGAGTTCGAGCTGACACAAGACGCACGCCCCGACGGTGGTCGAATGTCCCCACCAAAGCCCACGGCGCGCGCCTACCAGTTCGGCGTTGCGGCGGCCGTCGAGACGTCGAAGGTCCACACGCTCCAGCTCACCCCCGCATGGATCGAGCTCGAAGTGCTCGACACGCGGGGGCGGCCGGTGCCCCATTTCCGCGGGGACCTGCGGGCCAGCAACGGCGAGCATCCGCTCGAACTCGACGCCTCCGCGACCTCTCGCACAGCACCGCTCCCAGATGCGGTGGCGGTTTCGGTGACCCTGCGGGCGACCCCAGCATGACTCGGCGCCGAACCTTTACGTTCGATGGCTGGATCGTTTCGGTGCTTCCCGCAGCGGAGGTCCAACAGGTGCGCTGGCCACAAGAAGCGACGGCGCTCGTTCGTTCCGCCGAACGGGAGGGCGGTACCGACCTGCTCTTCGACATTTTGGGCAACTGGGGACCTCTGGCGCCCGTCTCCCGCGCCGAGCTGCGCAGACGGGTCGCGAAGGAGGTCCTGCAGCACTGCGTCTTGTTGCGCCACCCCCGGCGAGAAGCCGTCGCCTATGCTCCTCCATCGACCGTGGATCTCCGCGACCTCATCGAGCCATCGCCACTGGGGGCCGACACTTCGGAGCCAACCCCACCCCACAGCGTAGTGGAGCCGGAACCTTGGATCGAGTTCGAGGTCGTCGACACCCGAGGCCGGCCGGTGTCCCACTTTCGCGCGACGCTGAGTTCCGAATCGGACACTCGAGCCTCGGCAGTCGAGGGATCGGTTGTGCGTCATGACGGACTCGCGTCGGAGAATCCCGCGTCGGTTGTTCTCCACGCGGACCCATGACCTGGTCTCTGGTCCGCGCTGGCCCTAAGCCAGCATCCCTCACTCCGCCTTGGCGTGCTCCGACAGCAGCGTCTGCCACGAGTTCTTGATCCTCGTGTACTCCGCCGGACACCCCTGCGCCCGCTCCTTGGGCAGCCCGTTCTTCCCACCGCTGAGCACGGCGCGTTTCTTCGGGGCGGCGCCGTACGCCATGCAGACGATGGAGTAGTAGCGCTGCTTCTCGAACGAGTGCTCGTCCCAGAACTCGTTGGCGCTGTAGCCCTTGGCATCGTTGAGCAGGAAGGCTCGCCCGCCGTCGAGCGCCATCTCGATGCCCGAGCCGCTCTCGATGAGGATCACCGACGCGAGTTGGTCGACCGCATCCTCTTCCTTTCCTGTGATCGGCATCTGCAGCTGGTCCACCAGCGCATGACCCAGCTCGTGGAAGAAGGCGAAGAACACGGCACCGGTGACCATGCGCTCGAGGTCTTCGCCCGTGGCCTGGCCCTTGAAGAGGGTCTCGAAGTGCTCGGCCAGCTCGTAGCAGATCACCACGCCCGGCGCCTTGGCCTCGTAGTAGGCGTCGATACGGCCGCACTCGGACACGAGCACGGCCGCATCGCGTGGCAGGGCGATGGTGTCGTTGATCCCGTCGACCACCTTGCCGAACAGCTGGCTGCCCGAGAGCTGGTCCTTGAAGCGCTTCAGTCGCGGGGACTTGGGGTCGGCGAAGGTGAGCTTGATGTCGCCGTTGTCGACCGCGGGCGGCGGACCGGCCTGCACCACCGTGGTCTTCACGGTCTGCTCAGGACACGCTGCCGGCTGCGCAGCGGGGCATTCGGGACACCTGCCGGCGGGGTCGCACGCGAGGAGACCGAGGGTGAGCAGTACAGCAGCGAGGCGGCGCACCCCCGAACCCTACCAGCGTTGCGTGCTTGGGAAGAAACCCCCAAGCACGCAAAACCACTAGGGCGCCGCGCGCAGCGATGCCGCGCTGGCTGCCTCGACGCCGCGCACGAACTTCGAGAGCTGCGGATAGTCGTGCGGCTCCACCACCCCGGTCTTGAGGGTGCTGCGCAGCTCGAAGGTGACCGAGGACCCCCCTGCCCTGCCCTCGACCCGACGCTCGAACGTCCCAAAGTCCCCCCGCAGCGAGACCGCCTCGGGAAGCTCGGCCAGGCGTCCGTCCCGAACCTCGATGCGCACCGTGGCCTCATGCACGGGTGCGTACGGTACGACCATCCCGGTCATCCGCTGCGGGAGGGCAACGTAGGGCGCCCCCAGGTTGAGCGGCACGATGTCCGATCGGACCAGGAGCGCGCCGTCTTGCACGACGCCCAACGAGGACGTCGTCGCCTCAAACGCGAGGACCAAGGGCGCCTCCAGATCCTTCGCGCCCTCGATCTTCAGATCGAGCAGATCGTTGCCGCGCAGCCAGGAAAGCTCGGCTTGTTGGAACACCTCGTTGATCCGATCCGCATCGATCTCACGCAGCGCTTGCCGCCACGCGATGGCCTCGCCCCCGGTCAGGGTGATCCGACCGCTGACCGTTGCGTCTCCACCCACGTCGGTGGAGATGTCCAGATCCCAGCGGCGCACGTCTGCGAACTCCGGCGGAACCGCCGGCACGCGCACCGCCCCCGTGGGGTCTTGCGGCAGCAGCGGCAGCCGAAGCGCCTCCCCGCCCGGGTACCCCGGCGGGAGGTAGCCCAGCGGCATGACCTTCGAGGCGGTCATCACCATCATGGGCTCGTCCCGCCCCGGGATGTTCACCGCGAGCATCGGGGCGTCGTAGTTCTCGATCATCGGGTGGCCTCCGGGCAGGGACTTCGGCCCGTGCCGGTTGCGGGCCAGCCAGATCTCATGATCAACCTCGGCCAGCTCCAACATCGCCGACAGCAGCACGAGCCGATTGCCTCGGCGCGTCGCGAACGTGGCGGTGGATGCCGAAGACAGATCGCCACCGTCGTCGATGTTCTCGACGACCCACGTCCAAAGCACCCGAAGCTTCTCCACGTCGGACTCCTTGCCTCGGACCAGCCTTCGCACGTGGGCGCGAAGCTGCGGGTTGCTGCGCCGGCCGTAGTAGACGCTGGCCGCCAGCGACCGCATCCAACCCTCGGTGTCGACCGCGGTGTAGATGCGGACGTTGGGGACCTCCTCCAGGACCGATCGTGTGCCCGGCTCCACGCCCAGGCGCGGCATCTGATCCACGCCGAACTTGCTCAGGCGCAGTGTCTCCCCGCCGTGGGTGACCTCGGTGACCACGGGCTCGGGCGGTGTGTTGCGCCGGTCCGTCTTGAGGTCGAGGGACGCCGGGGCCAAGACCCACAGCTCGCTGCGGTGGTACGGCACATCGAACGACTGAAAACGGAACGTCGACACGTCGACGTAGCCCGGGACGACCCCCGAGGGCGCCTGCTCGATCACATACTCGTACTCGACGAAGTCGCCGATCTCCAGGTGGCGAAGCGAGACGCCGTCTTTGCCCGGAACGAGCTCGGGCTCGAAGATCTGCCCATCTGGTTTGATCGACCGCAGGGTGAGCAGCTCGGCGCCCGGCGGGGTCTCCAGCTCCCCGTAGCGGTCGAGCGCTTCCTTGCTCAGCAGATGCACCACGATGTGCACCACCTGCCGGAGTCCACCGCCTTCGTAGACCCGGGCGACGCTTCGGTCCAGCACCAGAGCCTCCGCCGCGCCTTCGTAGGTCACGCCGGACTTCTGGTACGCCTCCAGCTGCTCCAGCCCGTCCACCCGGTAGGCCAGGAGGTCATCCTCAAGGCCAAGGTTTCCGCCCAAGCGGCGCAACCCGTTGCTGAATGGGATGAACGCCAGCGCCGCGGCGACCCTGTCCCGCGCGCCCTGCATGTCGCCCTCCGAAAGCGAGAGATCCGCGAGCGCGATATGGGTTGAGGCACGCATGGGGACCAGCGCCTCGATGGCCTTCAGATGCGCGCGCGCGGTCTTCAGGTCGCCGCGCAGCGTCGCGAGGTGGGTGAGCGCCTCAAGCGTATCGATGTCGTCGGGCTTGCGCCGCAGGGCCTCGTCCCACAGCTCGGACGCCGCCTCCCAGTCGCCCCGGGTTTGGGCCAGCTCCGCTCGTGTATCGAGGCTGCCGGCACATGCTCCCAAGGCGGCCGTGAGCGCGCCTTCTCGCTTCACGTCCCGAAGATCGCGCGCCTGCGCCCGCTCGTATCGAAGCACCGAACAGTGAACCGGATCGATCGCTTTGGCCCGCTCCAGAGCGGCGCGCGCCAGGTGTTCCTCGCCAGCGGCGGCGTGAATCTGGTGGCGCAGCAGCTCCCCTTCTATGGTGCGAAGCCGATCCTTGGGCAGCGCCGCCAACATGCTGGACGCCTCGGTGTGATCCCCGCGCCCCAGCAGCAGCTGCAAGAGGTTGCGCTGGGCCGACTCAAGCCGCGGGTCCCGCTCGATCGCCGACTCCAGAGCGGCCTGCTCCCGCGACGTGGAACTCGTGCGTGGCCGGCTCGGATCGTTGCGCTCAAACGAGGCGCGCATCACCCAGCCCAAGGCGAACGCGTCCGCGTCCTTGAGGCCTTGGAGATGACGCTCGGCCGTGTCCGTGTCGCCATCGGCCAGCGCGGCATCCATCGCGAGGTAGGTCCGCAGGGGCCCGTAGATCGGACCCGAGAACGGACCGGCCTCGGAGGTGGACTTCGGCCACGGCGGACGCCGAAGCTGCGGATCCCCCCGAAGGCCCGCCCCGTCCTTGGTACCGTCGGCGGTGGCGGTCAGCGCGTGGCCCTGGCCGTCCGCGGCGCGCACCAGCACCCACGCCCGATCCTGCGGGATCGAAGTCGCCAGCTCGAGCACGTGTGCGCCGGGCTGGACCGGCACCGAGAATCGACTGCGTCGGGGTGCATAACGATCGGTTCGATCGGTGCGGTGGATGAGCGTGCCGTCAAGCCACACGCGCATCGCCTCTTGCCCGCTGATGTCGAGCACGATGGTGTCGCTCGGACTGCGGAGGGTGGTTCGTAGCGTGCGGACGCCGGATCGCGGTGTCGGGTTCCAGACCCTCACGACGCACGACAAAGGCACGACGGCGGCGCTCGGGTCGGCGACAAACCGGTCCGGGTCGACCGCCTGCAGTTCGTAGTCGCCCAGCCGTCCTTCGAGCGGGGACGCCTCCCATGCCTGCACGCACCCCTGCTCCTCGAACAGACTCTCGTAGGGGTCGCCACTGCGGCGGACGATCGAGGCGCGCAAACTCAGCAGCGGTTGGCGGACCGAGAACGGCAGCTTGGCCAGCCCGCCCTTGTGCTTGGAGAAGAACGCGGAGAAGCGCTCGTCGTCATCCTCCCGCTCGCCGTGACCGCGCTGCAGCGCTCGCGCCGCGACCTGAGCCGCAGCATCGACGAACGGGTCATCGGTCTCGAATGCCTGCCCGACGAGTTGGTAGGCGAGCTCGGCTTCGACGTCGGCGTCATCGCGGCCTTGGGCGATCAGCAGCCGCGTCAGCGCGGCACCGGGGTCCCCCTTGTCGACCAACCGGTCCAAGTGCGCCACCGCAGAGTCCGGAGTGCCGAGCCAGATCCACTCCAAGTGGGCCAGGTCGCGCCGCGCGGCGACGTCCTCGGGGTGGTCCTCCAGATGGGCCCGCAACGCGGCGGCCGCCGCCTGCGGGTCGGAGGGATCGAAAGGCACCGCAGAAGCATCGGGTTTGCACGCGACCGCAGCGGTCAGCAGCAGCCCCACCGCAAGATGGGTGAGATGAGAGAGACGTCGAATCCAGAGCATGGATGATGGGGCCGCCCTAATGAGCGCGGACGACTTCAAAGTCTTGTTCGAGGGCTGCATCCACGCGTCGCAGGAACTTCCGAAGCTCGGGGTAGTCCGCCGGCGCGATGCGCTGTTGGGGAAGCTCAAGGCTGGTTCGGACCTCGGCACCGTCGTCGGTGGCCTGAACCTTGAGCGAGAAGCTGCCGACATCGGTGGACAGCGAGATGGGCGAGGGCATCGTGGAGAAGCGGTACCCCGAGGGCAGGCGGTAGCGCAGCGTGTGCGTCTCCTGCATCGGCACATCGAGCACCAGCGGGTAGTCGCGAGAGGACTGGGGGGCCAACGCCGAGGTGAAGCCCGAGTCGCGGCCGGTGACCTTGAATCGCAGGCTTCCGGCGGTCTGGGTCGCCCATTGAGGAACCTGCGCGCGAGCGTGGAGCGTTGCTGGCTTGGTGATGTCCTCGATGCCGGGCGCGGAGACATCCGCGACGTCGACCCCGGGGAACGAGCCGCCCAGTGCACGCGTCATGCGTTCGAGCTGCTGCTCGGCCGACTGGAATTGGTAGCGTACCGAACTGGCCGAGGCCCCTCGCACAGTCACCGAATGATCGAGCGTCGCCGCTCCGGATGCGCTCAGCGTCACCTCCTGCTCCAGCGCCCGAACGTTGTCCTTGGCGTCGCTGACCGGGATGGTCCGATACTGGGCGCCCTTGCCGTCCCGCACCACGAGCACGCTGGCCCCCTGGTCCGATGCCGGCAGCTCGTTGGGCCCGGACCATTCGGCGGTGCCATCGAGGAAAAGGTCGAACGCGGGCACGTAGGTGATCGCGTGGTTGAACACCGCCAGCGAGGCGGGATCCTCGGGCATCACGCCCTGGTCGCGGGTCCGGACGAGCACCAGGTTGGCCTCGATGCCCACCTCCTCCAGCATCACCTTGAGCAGGCTCGCCTTGTCTTTGCAGTCCCCGAACCGGCGGCTGAAGATCTCGGTGGTTCGATACGGCTTGTACCCGTGAATGCCGAACTCAAGCCCGACGTAGCGGGTGTTGCGGACCACGTACGTGTAGATCGCATCGACCTTTTGACGATCGCTGGCGCCTTCGGGCAAGCCGGCCAACGCCTCCTTCACCCCGCCGCGGATCGCATCGTCGACGACCAGCTGCTCCCGAACCAAGTCCCAGTACCAGTCGCCGACCTCGTTCCACGTCTCGTAGGTGCTGGCGTGCAGGAAATCCGCGATCTCAACCCACCCGGGCATGCCGCCCTCGGGCGTGATCGCAGGGACGTTCTTCTTCGTGTAGCGGTACAGCGTGAACGCGCCGTCTGCCGTGGCCTTCTTCTTCACGCCGGCGCGGTTGAAGTAGATCGGCTTGTCCGCGGGCGCTTCAAGGATGTACTCGACGGTGCCGATCGGCGCGCTGCCCTGCAGCGGCATCAGGTCGCCAAAGTACTCATCGAACATGTTCTTGGCCGCGACGTCCCGGCGCAGGAACGCGACCTCGAGCGTATCGCCCGGTCGCAGCCCACCGAAGCCGACCCGAATCTGCCGCTGGTCGTAGTACATCCGGTACCCAGCCGAGGCGAGCGCGACCACGCCCACCTCGCCGAGCTCCTCGATCGTGCCGTTCTTGCGCCGGACGCGAGCGCGGCGAACCTCGACGATGCTCTCGGCGGGATCGTAGCTCAGCGCCTGCACGGCTTGAGAGCGAACGCCCCGGTCGTCGAGAATGCGGATGACCCGGTGATCGAGTCGCTCCGTGAGCCCGTTGGGGAGCACCTTGACCGCCATGCGGTGGTGAAGGACTGCCGAGTCCTTGCCCTTCCACGCCGCGGGGATCTCGGTCGTGGTGGCGATCGTGTCCAGGTCGAGCCCGTAGCGGGTGAACAGGTCGCTGGGGGCGGTTGCGTCCAAGGACGCGAGCAGGTCTCGCACGTCGGGCTGCTGAGGACGCAGATCGAGGCTACGCCGCAAGCTGCTGGCGGCGGCCGAGAGATCGTCGTTGCGCATCAGCAGCCGGCCGAGCGCGGCGTGGAGTTCCGCGTCGTGGGGTGCGAGCGCGAGCGCCTTGGCCCACGCGGTGCGGGCAGCGTTGATGTCTCCACGGGACTCCTCAAGCTGGGCCACCGTGACATGGCGCTCGGGCAGTCCGGGGGTCGCGTCGGCGGCTCTGCGGGCCAGCTCGACCGCCGCATCGGCCTCGCCCAGCTCCAGCAGCACCTCGATGCTGGCGCCCGCCAGCTCGGAAGATGCGTTGGATGACGCCAAGACCCCCAGCGCGTCCTTGGTGCGACCCACGGCGTGAAGGCGAGAGGCGTACTCCATACGAAGCCGGAGCGCGTGCGGGTTGCGCTCGACCAGCGCCGCCAGCCACTTCAGGGACCACCACCGAAAACCGGCCGTCGCGGCCTCGTCGATCAGCGCCAACTCCACGACCGGGTCACCGGGCGCGACGGCATGCGCTTCCTCAAGGTTTGCGCGGTAGCGATCGTGAAGCCCCATCGACTGGTGACGCCAGGCCAGCTCAAGCAGCATCTGGGCCAGCAGCGGTGCGCTGGCCGAGCCCTCGGCGCGCGCACGATCAATGCCTTTGCGAAGCGCGGTGAGACTCTCGCCTGGATCCTGTTCGATCAGCGCGCGAAGCCAATGACTGCGCGAAGACGGGGCCTGCTCGGCCACCCGCCGAGACAGCGTCACCGCGGTCTCGTCCTCGCGATCGAAGGGGTGTACGGCCTGGTAGAACTCGAGCAAGGCCATGCCGTCGAGTTTGGCTTTGGCGGCGGAGGCCCCCTCCCCAAACCGGCTCTCCAGGGCCGTGCGCACCGATGCCGGCGCCTTGCCGGACGGGCGCACGCCGGCGCGGCTGGCCCAGTCGGCCGGCGCCTCGGCCGAGGCTTGAAGCCCTGCGATCGGCGAGCCATCCGGAGCGCTGAGGCGCACGAAGAACCCCCACGCCCCGGACTGGGCGCTCACCTTGACCAACACACGGTTCCACCCCGCCTGAAGCCGGGCGGGATACGTCTCTTGCAGAGGATGCGAACCCCGATACGCACTCCCACCCCCGACCGACTCCCCATCGATCCACACCTCGTAGGGCCCGCCGGTGCCCACGTGAACCGCCGCATCCTGATCCTTGTCCACGTGAACCCACGCCGTCGCGTACCCGGTGACATCGGTGTTCGGACGCAGCCGGTCATCGAAGCTGACGTAGCCGCCCCGGGGTGCATCGGTGTAGTCGATCACGCGCCACGCGAGCGGTTCGCCGGTGAGCTTCCCGGAGAAGGTCTGCGCCGACGCAAACGCCTCGGTCTCCGGCGAGTAGGCGGCGCTCTCCCCCTTGCGCCCGCTGTTGTCGAACGGCCCGACGATCTGCCAACCCACGAGGTAGCCCTCTTCGCGAAGGGCTGCAGCCGCGCCGGGGAGATCACCGCGCGACTCGAGGACGCGGGCTTGGAGAAAACGCGCGTAGGATCGGACCAACGGATGCCGGTCGCGTCCCTGCGCGACCGAGGACAGCACACGCGACAGCGCCTGAGGGTCCACATCGCCTTGGACCTCGGGCAGCAGCCCCAGCAACGCTACGATCGCCGCGGGGTCTTTGCCGCGGGACCGCTTCAACACGGCAGCGCGCCGGTTCAGTTCCAGATCCCAGCGGTTGGGCCCAAGCTCGACCTGTGCGCCGACCGGGCCCGGCAACGGCTTGGCCTCGGCGAGCGGCGACACGGAAACCAGGATGGCGGCAAGCCCGAGCGCGCGCGAAATGCTCCGAGGACGACGAAGGGTCACGGCGGCGAGTTTGGTACAAACGCAAACCCCGCGCCAAGCACCGGTCCACGGCTTTGTGACCCGGCGCGCGTGGGGGGTCGCTGCCGCTTTGCCGGTGGATGCGGTAGCCTCCGCCGCTATGACGACGACGCCTACCGCTGGCGCGGATCCGGAGCTGACTGCTGTCATCCCCGTCTACAACGAGGTTGGCTCGCTCCCGCAGATGCACAAAGAGCTCACTGCGGGCCTCGCGCAGACCGGACGTACGTACGAGGTCATCTACATCAACGATGGGAGCAGCGACGGAACGAGCGACCTGCTCGACAAGATCGCGTCGGAAAACCCCGGCGTGGTCGGCGTGGTTCACTTCCGCCGCAACTTCGGCAAGTCCCCCGCGCTCAACGCCGGCTTCGACCTGGCGCGTGGCGCCATCGTCCTCACCCTCGACGCCGACCTGCAAGACGATCCCGCAATGATCCCGCAGTTCGTCGAGCGCATCGAAGCCGGCGCCGACCTCGTTTCGGGCTGGAAGCAGCGCCGTCACGATCCGATCGGCAAGACCGCGCCCTCCAAGATCTTCAACGCCGTCGTGCGCAAGGTCAGCGGCGTGCAGCTCCGCGATTTCAACTGCGGGTACAAAGCCTATCGGCGCGAGTGCATCGAGGAGCTCTCCGTCTACGGCGGTTTTCACCGCTTCCTCCCTGTCCTTGCAGGACACCGCGGATTCCGCGTTGAGGAGCTGGTGGTCAATCACCGGGCCCGCGAGCACGGAGCCAGCAAGTACGGCGTCAAGCGGTTCTTCGATGGGATCTTGGACCTGCTGACCGTCCTCATGGTCACCCGCTATCGAACCCGGCCGGTCCACTTCTTCGGGCTCTTGGGCATGGTCAGCGGCGTCTTCGGGGTCGGCACGCTCCTGTACCTCACCATCTTGTGGCTCATGGGGCACCCGATCGGAGACCGCCCGCTGCTGGAACTGGGTGCCCTGCTCACCCTCACCGCCGTGCAACTGATCGGCATCGGGCTGGTGGGCGAGCTCTTGGTCCGAACGACGATCACCTCGTCTGAAGTGTTCTCGGTCCGGCACACCTCGGGCTTCCTGTCCCGCCCCAGCGTGCTCAGCCCCTCGCTGCCGCCCCTCGATCGACCGAGCCCTCCTGTTGCCGATCCAGCACCCGCCGCAGCGGTCTCACCGGCGCAGAGTCCTGCCAGTCCATGAAGTCGGTCGTTCAGCGGGTCCGCGAAGCATCGGTCACCGTCGAAGGCGAACGCATCGCAGCGATCGATTCTGGCATCTTGGTCCTGCTCGGCGTGCAGCGGGGAGATACGCCGCGTGAGGCGAGCGTCCTGGCCACCAAAATCGCCGGACTGCGAATCTTCCCGGGAACGCGGCCCATGGACCGGTGTTTGGCGGACATCGAAGGCGCGGCGCTGGTGGTCTCGCAGTTCACCCTCGCCGGATCCGTGCGAAAGGGTCGTCGTCCGGGGTTCGACTTGGCAGAAGATCCTGCACGGGCCGATCCGCTGTACCAACACTTTTGTGAAGTCCTGCGCGAACAGGGCGTTCCCGTGCAAACCGGGCGCTTTGGTGCCCACATGGAGGTCCGCCTGCTCAACGACGGTCCCGTGACCCTGCTGATCGATTGTCGCGATGGTGCGATCGTCGGGTAGGCCGGCGTACAGCATCGGCCCGAGACATGTCCGGTCATGTCTCCTAAAACTCGTCCTCAGGGCTGGAAACGGGTGCTTTCCTGCGAACGTGCGGGGTAGCGTTGGCCTCGCGGGCTCGGGTCCGCAGTGGAGGCACAAGGATGAACTGGGCATCGACTCAACGGGTAGCAGTGGTACTGGCCTGTGCAGGGCTTGCGGCCTGCGCGGACACGGACGGGCTGGGAGCGGACGACGCGACCCTGCGCTCGGCCAGCACCGAAGACTTTTGGAATCTCCGGCCTGGCGATCCCGGCAACGGTCCGATCCAGCTCCACGACGAGGGCGGCACGTCCCCGCCGGACATCATCATCTGGGACATCCCCGGCGACCCGTCCGATGTGTTCGACCCGGCGGGCTCGCTTGTGCTGTCTGCAGTTGAGGATCAGATCCTCGATGCCAACGGAAACGTGCAGTGCACCGCGTGGCACGAAGACGGGCTGTACAAGCTCCGAGAGGGCCTAGACGGAGCCGTGGTCTATACCGCCACCCCGGGACGCTACGTGTTCGCCGGTGAGGTCTCCTTCCTGCCCGTCGCGGGGACGGCCGCTTGGCAGGAACTCATCAGCGAACGACTCGAGTACGAGTTCTACGGTGAGCAAATCTTCAACGGTCCGCGTTGGTCCGCAGACCTCGCCGGGCGCAGTTCCGAGAAGCTCCACAGCGCCAACCCGATGCGAAAGCTGCTGATCGCCGCGCTGTACGGCGGTGCCTGCGGAAGCCCGGGGGTCCCCGAGAACCCCACCGGCGGCACGCAAGACTGAGCAGCCCGAACGTCGGGGGGATGGCGAGCGTTCAACGCTCCGCTTCGAGGGTGGAGAGGAGATCGGTCGCGCCCCCTCGCATCGCGCTGCTTTCGGCCGCGGCCACGCTCCTGCGCGCAGCTTCGAGCGCACGATCAAACTCCCGGCGTTTCCTGTGGACACGCGCGAGTTCTCGCAAGGCGTGGCTGTAGTCATCGCCGCGCTCTCCCCGGGCCTCCCGAATCGCCCCGACCGCGTCCTCGCAGTGCGCGAGCGCGGCGTCGAGCCGACCCAGTTCGAGTTCGGCCAGACACAAAACGATGCCCGCTTTGCCCGCAGACTGGCGGTCGGCTTTCGAGGTGCCCGAGAACAACGCGAGCGCCTCGCTCGCAGCTTCGGCGGCGGGCTCGAACGCTCCACTGTCGTGGTGGAGTTTGGCGATCAGGAACAGCGTGCTCGCCAGCCGTGACGTGTTTTCGGCCTTGCGATAGATTTCCGCAGCACGCCGATAGTCGCTCAAGGCGGCATCGGATTCTTCGCTGAGCACCCTCAGGCGCCCCTGTGTGGCCCAAAGGTCGGCGACCTTCGAATGGTCCGGCCCAAAGACTGCGAGCCGGATCGTCATCGCGCGGGCGATCAGCTCCGTGGCTTCGGTCAACCCATTCGCCCGGGTCGCAAGCACGTTCGCGAGGTTCTGCGCCACGCTCGCGACGTCCGGGTGAAAGAGTCCCTGGCTGGTCTCGTGCAGGCCCAATGCCCGGCGCAGGTAGGCCTCGGCCTCGACCGACTCCCCCTGTTGGGCGAGGGCGACACCCAAGCTCGCCAAAATTGGGGCAAAGCGAACATCGCGAGGCGGATAGGACTTCTCAGCCGCTTCCAACGCGATGTGAAGCTGCTCGATGCCCTCCGCGTCTTCGCGAGCTGCCATCGCGATGGCGCCGAGCTGTTGGGCCAGCTCGGCTTGCAGATCGGGGGGTGCCCCTGCGCGTGCGATGGCGGAGTGGGCTCCAACGGCGATTCCCAGCGCCCGCTCTCGGTTGTGCAGGTACACCCCCTGAACACGGACATGCGAGATCAAGGCCTTGGCTTCGAGCGCTGGGGTGCCGACGCTGGCGGCCTCTCGCGCCGCCTCCTCAAAGCGTGCCTGGGCCAAGACAGCATCGCCCCTTCGCTGCGCCACGAGTCCGTGAACATACAAGGCCCTTGCATGCGTCGGCCCGTGCACGGGCGGCCCGCTCGACAACGACAGAGCCTCCACCGCGGCGTCGTGGGCCACGGTGTAGCGACCCGCACGCAGCAGCGCCTCCGCGTCGTCGATGCGTGCCTGGGCTGCGAGCGCCTGGCTGCGTGCGACCGGGTCCTCGGGAAGTTGACGGGATGTTGCGGGGTCCGCAGTCACGCAGGTCTCGGGCCCGGTCAACGACGCCACCGCCTGGACCGCGCGCTCGACCACCTCGCCGTCCGCGTCTGCGAGCACATCGAGCAGCGCTCGCAGTTCGCCCTGGCGCTGGTCCAGGCAGTGCATACGAACATCCAGCGTGCTTTCGGACTGCTCCCCGTGCACCCAGGTCGCCTCGCACACAATCGTGCGCGCGCTCGCCCAGCTGTCCGCATACGCATCGACGTCCTCGAGCACCCGCTGTGCGGTGTACGCCGCGTAGGCGGTTGCAGTGTCTCGCAAGGCTGCATCCACCGCCGCGCGCGGCTGCGGGCCCCAGACGCCATCGAGCCGTGCGCGCGCACCATCACAGATCTCATCGTCGGGCGTCAGCGCCAGCACGGCGGCCGTGCAGGTCCCTCCGACCGCCAGCGCCCCTGCGCTCCACAGGGCGATCTTCCGCAAGCGCCGGGCGGGGTCGGCCCGCAACGCGGCGAGCAAAGCCTCCATCGTCGGGTAGCGGTCGTTGGGCTGCGGCGCCAGGGACCGTCTGAGCGCACGAAACACCCACGAGGGCACATCGGTCTCGCTTGGAGGATCGATGACCCGGCCGCGGGCAGCGTCTCGACTGTGGGACTCGCTGCGGAACGGGAGCCGGCCAAACAGCGCCTCATACAGCGCGACCGCGAAGCTGAATTGGTCCGTCGCCGGCCCGGTGGCGCGGCCGCGTCGCTGCTCGGGAGCCATGTACGCAGGCGTGCCGACGATGCGCCCGGCCATGGTCAGCTTCATATCGCCCGTCGACTGAACGACCTGCATGATGTCCTCGCCGGATCCCGGCTCGCGGTGTCCGTCGTCCGAGTCGGTGCTCAGCGGCCCGGTTTCGGATTTGGCGAGTCCGAAGTCCAAGACCTTGACCCGCCCGTCCTCCCCGATCAGCACGTTGGCGGGCTTGAAGTCGCGGTGGGTGATATTGGCCTGATGGGCCGCGGCCAACCCCGTGCCTGCCTGCTCGAACACGCCGAGGATCTCCCGCCAGGGCGGCTTTCGGGCGAAGAGCCACTGGGTGATGGTTTGGCCGTGCACGAACTCCATCGCCATGTAGATGCGTCCGTCCTCGGTGGTGTCGACGTCGTGGACCGTGACGATGTTGGGATGCGAGAGCTTCGCGAGCGCTTGGGCCTCGCGGACCAGCCGCGCGCGGCCGGTTGAACTCGTGGACGAGGCGCGACCGACCCGGCGACGCAGCAGCTTGAGGGCGACCTTGCGATCGAGTTTAGGATCGTAGGCGGTGCACACCACGCCCATGCCCCCGATGCCGAGCACGCCGAGCACGACGTAGCGACCGACCTTGCTGGGGGCGCCGCTGGGACCGCTCTCGGGCAGCAGCCTCGGCTGGACGGCATCGCCCTCGTCCCCCGCTCGGGTGAGCCCGACCTGGGATGGCGTGGGGTAGACGCGCGTGGGACCGAGCGGATCCGCCAGCTCCGATTCGACCTCCGCGCTTCCCGACTCCGCCAACGCCCCGATCTTGCCCGCCGCAGCGTCGGCGTTCAACTGCGGATCAGAATCCCACCTTGCGCATCACGAACCGGGGTACGAGCCGGATCACCCACATCACCCACGCCCAGATGGCAGGCGCGTAGACCTGTGCCTGCTTGCGATCGATCGCGCCGAGCACACGCGAGGCCACGGCAGCGGGCTCCCCCGCGAAGGGCGGCTCCTTGAGTCCCTGCGTCATGCCGGTCCGAACGAACCCGGGTTTGACACAAACCGTCACCAGCCCGGCGTCCCGAAAACGATGGTCCAGCCCTTCGAGGTAGGCGGAGAGCCCCGCCTTGCTGGCGCCGTAGAGCACCACCGGCTTGCGGCCTCGGTCGCCGGCAACCGACGAGAACACGCACAGCACGCCCCCACCGCGCGCCATCAACCGGGTCCGCGCGGCTTCACAGAACAAGATCGTGTGCGCGAAGTTGACCGTGAGCAGCCTGCGCAGACGGGAAGGGTCCGCTTCGAGCTGCTCTTGGGTTCCGAACATTCCCGCCGTGACGATCACGGTGTCAAAGCCGCCGAGTGCCGCGTCCGCAGCATCAAGCGCGGCCTCGAAGGACTCGGGATCCTCAAGGTCGCATCGCGCGTGACCGGTGGTCTTCGCATCAGGACTGCGGGCGATGCAGTCCGCTGCCGAACGCTCCAGGTCGGCCTCGTCACGTCCGAGCAAGAACAGTGAATCGCCGCGCCCGGCAGCTTGCTGGGCCAACGCGCGCCCCATGCCCTTCGTGGCTCCAAGGATGACGGCCTTCATCGGCGCGGAGCATACGGCAGCGACGCCGCATCGCCCACCGGGTCGCCGAACATGCGGACCGACTGCGCGCTGCGCAGGCGCAGCTTGGGATCCCAACGCCTGCGAACCTCCATGAACGCTTCAAGCCGCGGCTCCATCGCGGCGAAATGCTCAGGCCGTGTGTAATTGTCCTTGGTCAAGTAGATCCGCCCGCCGTCGTCGATGACGTGCTCGTTGAGCTTGTCGACGAGCTGCTGGGTGTCGTCGCGAACCGGGATATCCAGCGCGATCGAGATGCCGTCCATCGGGAACGAGAGCAAGCCCCTGCCTTCGGCGCCGCAATCCTTGATGACACACAGGAACGACGCGCCGCCCAGGCTGCTGAGCAGCTCGAGGAATCGCCGGGCGGCGTGGGGTCCCGCGGACTTGGGGAGCACGCACTGGTACTGCGTAAAGCCCCTGGGCCCATAGATACGGTTCCAGTCCAAGATGGCATCCAGCGGCCAGAAGAACGCCTCCGGGTGCACCACCCCGGACGCCTGCTTGCGCAGGTGCTTGCGGTAGAACGCCTCGTTGAACAGCTTCACGCTGCGCGGGTTGAGAGCGAACTGCGGAAAGACAAAGGGCACCCCCGGTCTTTTCTTTGGTTGGGGGAAGGTGTCCGGGGCCTCTTGGGGCGTCGCCCAGCGGCCACGCATCAGGATCCCTCGACCAAGACTGTCCCCTGAGGACAGGCAGTCGATCCACCCCATCGTCATCGGCCAGGCCTCGGCGGCCTCGGCGAGTCCCTGCATGTACGCGTCGATGTTGGCGACGCGCTCACTCTGCATGTAAATCCACGCCGAGGGGACCTTCACCATCGTGAACTCGACCTCGAGGATGTGACCGGTGAGGCCCATGCCGCCCACCGTCGCCCAGAACAGATCCGCGTGCACCTCGGGGGAGCACTCAAGGATGCGGCCATCGGCGACGCGCATTTTCAGGCCCGTGACGTGCTCCCCAAACGTTCCCGCGCAGTGGTGGTTCTTGCCATGAACATCGGAGGCCACCATGCCGCCCAACGTGACGAACGTGGTCCCGGGCGTGACGGGCACGAAGTACCCACGCACAAAGAACACCCGCAGCAGCTCGCGAAGCGACAGGCCGGCCTCGGCGCGCAGCCGCAGCGTCTGCGGATCAAACGAGAGCACCCGGTCGGCGAGGGTCGTGCCAGCCACCTCCAACACGCCCGGAGGCGGCAGCGAGGAGTCGCCGTAGGAGCGTCCCAGTCCGCGGGACAAGACCGCGTCCCGCGTGAGGCGCTCGAGGTTCTCGTCGCGGACCTCGCGTCCGGGCTGCATCACCCTGCCCCAGCCGCCAATCTCGCCGACGCCGACGCCCGAGGCGGAGGCCTGAGGACGGGGTGATTCGGGCATCTCAAGGACGTCCGGCGGTGCGGAAGGGGTGTCCATCGGCGTAGAGACTAGCACCGCGGGCGGGTGTCGCCGCACCCGGGCAGCCCGGACGGTCGCTGCGCGGGGGGGAGCGGTCGGCCGCGGGGGGTGAACCGAGATCACAGCGGCGTATCGCGTTGCATCGACTTCGGCGTGCCAGCGGGAAGCTCGGGCATGGCGACCGCGCGTTGCTGCCCTGCCTCCCCTCCAGCCAGATGCACCGTCGTGGTGGGGAACGCGAACGCGAGCCCGAGCCCCCGCATCGCTTCCATCACGCGCAGCATGAACTCCTCGCGCACCTGCATGTGCTCGGCCCAGTTCGTGGTGCGCGTGAAAAAGTAGCAGAAGATGTCGAGGCTTGACGGGCCGAAGTCGAAGAAGTTGACCAGGAAGAAGTCCTGGTGAAGCCGGTCGTCGTCTTTGATGATCCGCCGAATCGCCTCGACCGCCTGACGCATCTTGTCGGGGCTCGTGTCGTAGGTCAGGCCCACCGTCATCTTGATCCGCCGCTTCTTCATGCGGGACCAGTTGTTGATGGGGTTGGTGGTGAACGTGGCGTTGGGGACCGTCAGCTGGGCGTTGGAGAAGGTCCGAATCCGGGTCACCCGAATTCCGACCGTCTCCACCGTGCCTTCAACATCGCCGACCTCGATCCAGTCGCCGATCTGAAAGGGGCGGTCGACGAAGATGACGATCGAGCCGAAGAAGTTGGCGACGGTGTCTTTGGACGCGAACGCCAGCGCAGCACCACCGAGGCCGAACCCGGCCAGCAGCGAAGCCACGGAGTAGCCCAGATTCTGGACGATCATCACCACGCCGGTGATCACCAGGAACGCGATCGCGGACTTGCGAAAGACGGGGACCAACTGATCGTCGAAGGTGCCCTCGGTCTTGCCCGCGCGCTCCGAGAGCACGTCCGCGACCCCGCCGACCACCCGGACCCCCAACCACGTCGCCACCGCAACGCTCGCCCCTTGCGTGAGGTGGTCGACCAGCATGTCGAGGTCGGTGGCGGTCACCGTCTCCAAGGGCATGCCCTTGAGCGCAACCCAGATGCCCCCGACTCGGACCATCCACCCCGCCGGGCGAACGAAGGCCGAGACGACCGCACGGGAGAGCGCCCCCTCTGGAGTCCGCTTGGCGACACCTTCGATGACACGCTCGAGCACGCGCCCCACGACGAAGCCGAGGGTCAAGGCCACCGCCGCGAACAGCAGCTGCTGCACGGTCACACCGAAGAACTCGGTGCCCAGAAACGACTCCACGCTACCCATTCTCGGGCCACCCTGCCACAGACTTCAACGGCGGGCCTCCCCTGCATTCCGCAGCGGTCCTGGCGAAGCGCTCAGCAAATCGAGCACACTCGCTGCGGTATGCCTGACGCACCCTCGCTGGAGCTTGTGGTTTTGTTCGTGAGCATCGATGACGAACACGCCGATGCGTTCGCGCGGGCGGCCGTCGAGGAGCGCCTCGTGGCGTGCGTCAACATTGTGCCCGGCGCGCGCTCGATCTACCGGTGGCAGGGCGAGGTCTGCGAAGACCGTGAGGTTTTGCTGTGGATGGAGACGCGCGCCAGCGGGGTCGAGGCCCGGATCGAGCGGCTTGCGGCCCTGCACCCCTATGACACGCCGAAGATCCTCGCCCTGGCCCCCAGCGCGGTGCACGAACCCTACCGGGCCTGGTGCGCTGCGCAGACGGGGCCAGCCTAGCATCCCTAGGACTGGGACTAGGACTGGGACTAGGACTGGGACTAGGACTGGGACTGGGACTCGGACTGGGGCTCGGGCTTGGGCTCGAACACGATGGCCCGCACCTCAAAGTCGGACAGGGCCTCGTCCGAAACGAGCTCGAACGCGCCAACCTTTGCCGCGGACCAGACGTCGGCGCGCACCGGCTCGAGGTCGGCGAGCAGCGCGGCCGGAGCGGCAAGCGTCATGCTGGTGATGGCTCGCGCGACGCCAACGTTTTCGGCGGTCTTGCTGCGGTTGATGGCGCCCAGGCACCGCGACGCCGCGTCGAAGCTACCCGCTCGCTGCGGGCTGTCGGCGCCCTCGAACAACGCCGCGCTCGGCCACGGGGCACCGTGAACGCTCGGTTCACCGCGTTCTTGCGCAAAGGCCCAGCTCCACACCGTCTCCGAGATGTAGGGCAGGAACGGCGCGAACATCCGCAGCAGGACGTCGAGCCCCAGTCGCAGCGCCGCAACGGCGGACGCTCGCCCCTGGGCGTCGTCCTCTGCCCTCGCCCGCGCCTTGACCAGCTCGAGATAGCTGTCGGTGTACCCGGACCAGAAGAACGTCTCGGTGGCCTTGAGCGCGGAGGCAAAGTCGAACGCCTCGAACCCCGCCGTGGCTTCGTCCACGACGGCGCGCAACGCCGCGAGGAACCCTTTGTCCAGCTCCTGAGTCACGGGGCCGACCTCGGCGGTCTGCATCAGCGCGAACTTGCTCGCGTTGTACAGCTTGGTGACCAGCCGCTTGCCGGTCTTGAACATGTTCTCGTCGAACGTCGTGTCGACGCCCAATCGGGCGTGCGCGGACCAGTAGCGCACGCCGTCGGCGGTGAACTTGTCCATGAGCTCCACCGGTCCCAGGCCCGCCGCGCCGCCCTTGGATTTTGAAATCTTCTCGGTCTTCTCGCCCTTTTGCTTGGGCTGAACGACCCAGCCGCTGATCACGACGTTGTGCCAGGGCACCTTGCCCTCATGCAGCATCGCTTTGGCGATCGTGTAGAACGCCCAGGTTCGAATGATCTCGTGGGCCTGCGGCCGAATGTCCGCGGGGAACAGCTTGTCGTGGCGCTCCGGATCCATGCGCCAGTGGGAGCTGACCTCGGGGGTCATCGAGCTGGTGAACCAGGTGTCGAACACATCCGTTTCGGCTACGAACCCCCCGGGCTCACCCCGCTGGCTCGCTGCGTAGCCCGCAGGGACCGCCGTGGTGGGGTCGATGGGCAGCGTGTCCACCGACGGGAGCAGCACGGCGTTGTAGTCGGGCGATCCGGCGGCGTCGACCGGGTACCAGATCGGAAACGGAACGCCGAAGTAGCGCTGTCGGCTGATGCACCAGTCGAACTGCAGGTTCTCGGTCCACAGGCTAAATCGCTCGCGCATGAACGACGGGTGCCACTGCACTTGCTCGCCGCGGGCCAGCAGGTCTTCTTTCTTGTCGAGCAGGCGACAGAACCACTGCCTTGTCGGCATGAACTCCAGCGGGCGCTCGCCCTTCTCGAAGAACTTCACCGCGTGGGTGATCGGCTTCTGCGCCCGCAGCGGAGCGAGCCGGCCCTCGGGCGCCTCGGCCAGCATCTCGAGCACGAGCTTGCGCGCTTGGTCGGGGCGCTTGCCCGCGATCTTGGCGTAGTGCTCGTTGGCCGCCACCGGGTCCTGGCTCTCCCAGCCTTCGCTGCCGTACTCGATCGGCAGCATGCGGCCCTGTCGCCCGATCACCTGGCGCAGCGGCAGGTTCTCCTCGCGCCACCACTGCACGTCGGTCTGATCACCGAAGGTGCAGATCATCAAGATGCCGGTGCCCTTCTCTGGGTCGACGATCTCACTGGCGAAGATGCGCACGGGCACGCCGAACAGCGGCGTGATGGCACGTTTTCCGAACAGGTGTTGGTAGCGCTCGTCCTCGGGGTGCGCGGCCACGGCCACGCATGCGGGCAGAAGCTCGGGCCGCGTCGTCGCGATGATGAACTCCTCTTGCGAGCCCTCTACCGTGAACGCGATGTCGTTGAAGGTGCTGTCGAGTTCTCGATCTTCAAGCTCGGCCTGCGCGATGGCGGTCTGAAAGTCGACGTCCCACAGCGTGGGGGCATCGGAGCTGTACAGGTGCTTTTTCTCGTACAGGTCCAAAAAGCTCATCTGCGCCACCTTGCGGCAGTGGGCGCCCACGGTGCTGTACTCCTGGCGCCAGTCGACCGAGAGCCCCAGGCGCTGCCACAGCGCGAGGTAAACCTTCTCGTCTTCTTTGGTCAGGGACTCGCACGCCTCGATGAAGTTGGGCCGCGAGAGCATGCGCGGCGGCTTCTTCTTCACCTTGGCGGACGCCGGCTCCAGCTCGACCCCTTCCTCGTAGGGCAGCGAAGGATCGCAGCGCACGTGATAGTGATTCTGAACGCGGCGCTCGGTCGGAAGCCCGTTGTCGTCCCACCCCATGGGATAGAAGATGTTGAGCCCGCGCATCCGCTTGTAGCGGACGATCACGTCGGTGTGCGTGTAGCTGAAGACGTGTCCGATATGCAGGTTGCCCGACACCGTCGGCGGCGGGGTGTCGACGACGAAGGTCTCCTCGCGCGTCCGGCTGGGATCGTAGTGGTACAGGCCGGACTGTTGCCAGCGCGCGTTGAGCTCGGCCTCGAGCATTTGCGCGTCGAAGTGCTTGGGAAGCGCCTGGGGGTCGATCGTGCGGTACGACTCGGACATGATCTCGCGCCGAACCTACCCCCGGCGGCCGGCCGGCACAACCGGGGCACCCGGCTACGGATTTGAGGGTAGGACGGACACCGTGCCGCCCAGCGAGTCGGTCACCGCCACGTCCGGGGAGCCGTCCTCGTTGAAGTCGGCCACGACCAGCGCCAGCGGGGACAGCCCGACCGCGAACTCGGTCTCGGCAAAGGTCCCGTCCGCAGCGGGCACCACAATCGACACCCCGCCCGCGTCCCGTGCCACCGACACCAGGTCGAGTCGGCCATCGGCGTCCATGTCGGCGACCGTGGACACGTACGGTCCCTGCCCGACCGGCAGCGGCACGAACGGTCCGAATGTGCCGTCTCCTTGCCCCACGAGCAGGCTCACAACCTGGGCATCAAAGCTCGGCGCCAAAATGTCGAGCGCACCGTCCTCGTTGAAGTCGACCACGGACAGGGACCGCGGTGCCGACGCCACCGTCTGCGGCACCGCTTCGGAGAACGTGCCATCCCCGAGGCCAAACAGCAGGCTCACCGTCGTGCCCCCGAAGTCCGCCGTGACCGCATCCAGGACGCCGTCCCCGTCCAGGTCGCCCAGCCCAACATCGTACGGCTGCGGCCCCACGTCATACGCGACCGCATCCTGAAACATGCCGGTGCCATCGCCCAACAACACCTCGAGCGTCGCAGAATCCTCGGCCACCGCGACCAGGTCGAGATCGTCGTCGCCGTCGAGGTCTCCGGTCGCGACGCTGCGGGTCCGCGCGCCCGCGACATGGGGCTGCTGGGCACCGAAGGCGCCTTCGTTCTGGCCGTACACGGCGACATAGTTGGTCCCCAAGTTCGCCACCGCCAGGTCGAGCTCGCCGTTGTTGTCGAGGTCCGCGATGGCGACCCCGCGCGGCTGCAGGCCCGCGAGGAGACTCGCTCCAATGCTCATCGTGCCGGTGCCGTCGCCGTAGACGAGCACGACCGACGCGCTCGCCGTGGCCGCGAGCGCCAGGTCGAGGTGGCCGTCGCCGTCGAGGTCCCCCGCGGCCAAGCCGGTCGGGCTCTGGCCGAGGTCCCCCAACACGATCGCATCCCCGAAACACAGCTCGCCAGCGTCGTGACGGCCATCTCCGCACCGCGAGGGCTCTCCCATCGTGGTGTCGGTCGCGTCGGTCGCGTCGCTCGGATTGGTGGCGTCGCTCGAGCTGCTCGTGTCGCCGCTGGGCTCGCCCGAGGTTGGCCCGCCGGTCCCCGGCGCGGCCGTCGTCTCCAAACTCGAGGCGGCGGAACTCGAGGAGGACTGCACGCCACTCGAACCCGAGATCACCGCCCCCGGATCCTCCGCGCAGCCGGCGGTGAGCACGATGCCCAGCGCCACCGCCCTCATGAGGGCAGCTCCGAAACGTCCATGTGCAGATGCTGGACGAGAAAGCCCCACAGGTCGGCCCACTCCTCAATACGCTTGGCGGTGGGTTTGCCCGCACCGTGGCCGGCCCGAACATCGATCCGGATCAGCACGGGGTCCTGGCCCGCGTGCGCGTGCTGCAGCGCGGCCGCAAACTTGTAGCTATGCGCCGGCAGTACCCGGTCGTCATGGTCGGCGGTGTAGATCATCGTCGCCGGGTAGTCGGTGCCCTCCTTGAGGTTGTGATACGGCGAGTAGGCAAGCAGCGCTTCAAACTCTTGGGGGTCTTGCGGGGAACCGTAGTCGCTCTCCCACGCCCAGCCGATGGTGAACTTGTTGAAGCGCAGCATGTCCATCACGCCGACGCCCGGAAGCGCGGCGGCAAACAGCTCGGGCCGCTGGGTCATGCTCGCGCCCACGAGCAGCCCACCGTTGCTGCGACCGCCGATCGCCAGATGCTCTGGCGAGGTCCATCCCTGCGCGATCAGGTACTGCGCCGCAGCGATGAAGTCGTCAAACACGTTCTGCTTCTCGAGCTTGGTCCCGGCTTGGTGCCAGGCCTCTCCAAACTCACCGCCCCCGCGCAGGTTGGGCATCGCGAACACGCCCCCCATCTCCATCCAGACCAGGTTGGGGACCGAAAACGTCGGCGTCAGCGGGATGTTGAAACCCCCGTAGCCGTAGAGGTAGGTGGGGTTGTCGCCCGTCGGCGTGATGCCCCGCTTGTGGGCGATGAACATCGGAATGGAGGTGCCATCGGCGCTCGGATAGAACACCTGCGAGACCACGAAGTCCTCGGGAGCGAACGCCACCTTCGGCGACTTGAAGGGCGTGATCCCTCCGCTCGAGACGTCGATGCCGTAGACCGAGCCTGGGGTCGCAAGGCTCGTAAACGAGAAGAACCCCTCATTGTGTTCTTCCTCGCCGAGGACGGGGCCCGCGGTTCCCAACCCCGGCAGCGTCACGTCCCGCTCATGCTCGCCCGACATCGCGTGAATCGAAACCTTGCTGACCGCCTTGTCGAGGTAGCTGCACACCAGGCGGCCGCCCACGATTCCGGCGTCGCGAAGCGTGGCGTCCTGCTGCGCTACGCGCTCTTGCCAGTGTGTCGGGCCAGGCTTGGCGAGATCGATGGCGATGATCCGCCCGCGAGGCGCCGCGTCGTTGGTGCGAAAGATCAGCGTGTCGCCTTCGTTGCCGATGAAGTCGTAGGCCGCCTTGAAGTCCGGCAGCAGCTCGACGAACGCGGGCGTGGGCTTCGCGTGTTTCTTTCCTTGGACCGGGCGCAGGTCGGAGACGATCACGCTCTTCTTGGGGTCCGTCCCCAGTCGAACCGTGATGACGAGGAAACGGCCGTCGTGGCTGACCGAAGCGTCGAACCCCCACTCTTTGTGATCAGGCCGCTCGTAGACGAGCCTGTCCTGGCTCTGCTCCTCGCCGAGTCGATGGTAGTAGAGCTTCTGGTCGTAGTTGAGCTGCTCAAGCTCATCGCCCTGCTCCGCCTCGGGGTAGCGGGCGTAGTAGAAGCCCACACCGTCGGGGGTCCATGCGGCGTCGGCGAACTTGATCGACCCGAGCGTATCGCCGGTGTCCTTCCCGGTCGCCACGTCTCGGACGCGCCATGTCTGCCAGTCTGACCCTGCCTCGGAGACCCCGTAGGCCAGAAACTTGCCGTCGCGGCTGGGCCACGTCCCCGCGAGCGCGACCGTCCCGTCCTTGGACAGCGTGTTGGGGTCGAGCAGCGTCTTGGGCGGGTCGCTGGGGCCGCGCATCGTGTAGAGCACCGACTGGTTCTGCAGGCCGTCGTTGCGGCTGACGAAGTAGACATCGCCGCGACGCTGTGGGACGCCCCAGCGTTCGTAGTCCCACAGGGTGCTCAGCCGGGCCCGCAACGCGTCACGGGCTTCGATGTCCTGCAACACGCCAAAGGTCAACTCGTTCTGAGCGCTCACCCACTGCTGGGTCTGGGCGCTGTCGATGTCCTCAAGCCACCGGTAGGGATCCGGCACCGAGGTCCCGTGATAGGTGTCGACGTGCTCCCCCCGCTGCGCTTGGGGGTACACGAAGCGCCCGGAGGTGCCGGGCTCGGCCACCGGCGCATCGGGGGAGGACGGCTCGGCCAGCGAGGAGTCCTTGTTGCATGCGCTCAGGGTCAGCAGCAACGCGCAGGCCAGGGAGGAGAGCGAACGACGCACGCCCCGGGTTGTATCCGGGACCGCCTTCGGCTCACAAGCGCCACGGATCGGGGCTGGGCGGAAACGGCCGATCGACGATCGCCTCGACGGCGAAATCCGCGACCAGCTCGTCGGCCGTAACCGCCTGCACGTCCTCCCCCACCAATCCGACCGATCGCGCCAACCATGCGATGACGCGCCTGGGGTCCTCTGCAGCCTCTCGCAGCGCCGCGACGTCCGGGGCTCCGTGCCGCTTGCTGAGCTTCTCGCCGTCGGCACCGCACAGCAGCGGCGCGTGCGTGAACGCAGGCTCGGGCAAGCCCAACGCGGCGGCCAAGCCCACGTGGCGCGGGGTGCTGGTCCAGAGATCCGCTCCGCGCAACACGTGGGTGATGCCCATGAAGCCGTCGTCGACGACGACCGCGAGGTTGTAGGCCCAGTCGCCATCGGTCCGGCGCAGCAAGAAGCACCCCGCCTCGCGCCGGAGATCTTCGGTGATGCTGCCCATCCGGGCGTCGCGCACCGTGACGCGCCGCGCGGGTGGCCGCCAGCGAATCGCCCGGGGGCGCTGCGGGTGGGTGGGACCCGCCGCACAGGTGCCCGGATAGATCGGCTCGACCCCCGATCCGGCGGCTGCCGCGGCGCGGACCTCTTTGCGGGTGCACGTGCACTCGAAGGTCTCCAGTCGCGTCAGCGCTTCCTCATAACGCGGGGCGCAATCCGACTGCCGATACGGCCCGTGTGGTCCGCCGATATCGGGCCCCTCGTCCCAGTGCAGGCCCAGCCACCGCAGATCCTTGAGCAACAGGGCCTCAAACGCGGGCCGAGACCTCCCGGTGTCCACGTCCTCGATGCGCATCACGAAGGTGCCGCCCAACGCCCGAATCTGCAGCCATGAGAGCAACGCGGTCCGAACGTTGCCCAGGTGAAGCGGACCCGTGGGGCTCGGCGCATAGCGGCCTCGAATCGGGCGGGACACGCGCTGCAGCATGCCATCGGCCGCGAGCTCGCGCACCGCGAGACCGCCGACGCCACAGCACCGTTCGACATCCGATCGCCGCACCCCTTCCGTGTGCCCGATCACGGCGAAGAAGCTGCCGTTCGCTGGCCTCTCAACGGCCGGGCCGGTAAGTCTGCCCGAGCCCATGGCCGACCGCCTCGACATCTCGCAGCGCAAGAAAGACCACCTGGCCCTGTGCTCGGGCCCCAACGTGGCCTTTCGCGACAAGACCACCGGGTTCGAAGACGTGCGGCTGATCCACGACGCGTTGCCCGAGATGCACTTTGATGACGTCGACAGCACCACGCAGCTGCTGGGGAAGACCCTGCAGGCCCCGTTCATCGTGGCGGCGATGACCGGCGGCACCGACCGCGCCCACAAGGTCAACACCGACATCGCACGAGCCGCCGATGAGCTGGGCCTGGGCTTCGGCGTTGGTTCGCAGCGAGCCATGTTCGAGCGCCCCGACACCACCTGGACGTTTCAGGTCCGCGACGTGGCCCCCAACCTCTTGCTACTGGGCAACCTCGGCGTGCAGCAGGCCGCGACGATGAGCGCCCAGGAGATTCACGACCTGGTCGGCAACATCGGCGCCGACGCCCTGTGCATCCACCTCAACCCGGCGATGGAAATCGTGCAGCCCGGCGGCGACCGAGACTTTCGCAACGGCCTGCCCACGCTCGCACGCCTCGCTGAGGAGCTGAGCATTCCCGTGGTCGCGAAGGAGACCGGCTGTGGCCTCTCGGGCGCCGTGGCCAAGAGGATTTTCGATGCCGGGATCCGCACCGTCGACGTCAGCGGAGCCGGGGGCACCAGCTGGGTGGCGGTCGAAGCCCACCGCGCCGTCAACGAGGAAGACAAGGCTCTCGCCAACGAGATGTGGGACTGGGGTATCCCGACGGCTGCCTCCGTCGCGCAGTGTGCCGCCGTCGGCTTGGATGTGATCGCCACCGGCGGCCTCAAGTCCGGCACCGACGTCGCGAAAGCCGTCGCCCTGGGCGCGACCGCGGGCGGCATCGCGGCCGCCGTCCTGCGGGCGCAGAAGGCAGGCGGCTACGAGGGGGCCAAAGCGTTCTTGCAGCAGGTCATGCACTCCGTCCGGGCCCACATGTTGTTGACCGGCAGTCGGACCGTCGCGGACCTGCGTGCCGCGCCCAAGATCGTCACAGGCGAGCTTGCCCACTGGATGCCGCAGGCATGACCTCCCGGCCCACGCTGCACCCACAGGCGACGGCCTGCGGGAAGGTGATCGTGGCCGGCGAGCACTCGGTGGTCTACGGCTACCCAGCGCTCGCGGCCGCAATCCCCTCGTCGCTCCAGCTGAGCGCGGCGCCCGGGCTGGCGAACGAGCCGGTGCGGCTGCGCGTCGAGGCGTGGGACATCGACGTCTCGCTGTCACCGCACAGCGATCATCCCGTGGCCAAGGCGGCGCTCGAGGTCCTCGGCGTTTGCGATGGACCGCTGCTGGGGTGGACCATCGAGGGCACGACCACCCTCCCCGCCCGAGCCGGCCTGGGCTCCTCGGCGGCGCTCACCGTGGCGCTCGCGCGGCTGTGCTTGGGACAGGACGCGCCGGTCGAGACGGTGGTCGAAGCATCGCTCGCCGGCGAGCGCGTCTTCCATGGCGAGCCCTCCGGCATCGATTCCGAAGTGGCGGCTCGCGGGGGCCTGCTGCGCTACGTGCGAGGGGCGCCGGTCGAGGTGATCCCACTGCGACACCCCCTGCGCTTGGTGGTCGTCCCCTCCGGACAACCCCGCAGCACCGCGGATCAGGTCGCCAAGGTTCGGGTTCGGCACGACCGATACACCATGGTCGTGCGGCCCATTTTGGACGCCTTGGGCGCGCTCGTAGACCGCGCAATCGCGGCGATTCAAACGAGTGATCTCGAACACTTGGGCGAACTCTTTAACATCGCACATCCGCTCCTCGCGAGCCTCGACGTATCATCGCCGATCCTCGATGAGCTGTGCGGCGTAGCACGGGACTGCGGCGCGCGCGGGGCCAAGCTGACCGGGGCCGGCGGCGGCGGGTGCATCCTCTGCCTACCCCCGGAGCACCCCGCGACGCTGTGCGACGCCCTGCGCAACCGCGGGCTCGCGCCCGTACTCATCGATCTACAGCCATGAAGACTGCGACTGCAACGGCCCACTCCAACATCGCGCTGGTGAAGTATTGGGGAAAACGCGCCGGCGTCGACCCGAGGCTGAACTTGCCCGCGGTGGGTTCGCTCTCGATGACGCTCGACGGCCTGCGCACGGTGACCACGGTGACGCCGGCCTCGGTCGACCGCTTCGCCCTCGACGGAGCCACCGTCTCGGGCAGCGCGGAGCAGAAGGTCTATGCGCACCTGGACCGCCTGTGGGCGAGTGCACACGCCACCCCACGTCCCGCGTGCGCGGTGACGTCCACCAACCACCTTCCGACCGCCGCGGGCTTGGCGAGTTCGGCGAGCGGCTTTGCGGCCCTCACGATGGCTGCGTCCGCGGCGTTTGAGCTCGACCTCACCACGGCCCGGCTCTCTGAGTTCTCGCGAATGGGTTCTGGCAGCGCGGCGCGGAGCATCTTTGGGGGGTTCGTTCGCCTCGACGCCGGCACCGCCGCCGATGGGAGCGACTGCGTCGCACGCCCGCTGTCCGGCGCCGACGGCTGGCCGCTCAGGCTCGTCGTGGTGCAGACCACCCGCGGCGCCAAGCCGGTCGGGTCGACCGAAGGCATGCAGGCCAGCCGCGATACGTCACCCTACTACCAGCCCTGGGTGGACACCTCAGTTTCAGACCTCGACGCGGCGCAATCCGCCATCGAAGCCCGCGATTTGCGGCGTTTGGGCGCAATTGTCGAACATTCGTGCTTCAAGATGCACGCCTGCATGATGGCGACCGTGCCGCCCATCGTGTACTGGAAACCCGCCTCACTCGGGGTGATTCACGCCGTCTGGGCGGCGCGCGAAGATGGCCTGCAGGGCTACGTGACGATGGACGCCGGACCGCACGTCAAGGTGCTGTGCATGTCCCAGGACGCCGAAGCGATCGCAACCCGCTGCCGCGCCGTACCGGGCGCACAAGACGTCACGATCTGCAGCCCTGGACCGGCCGCGAGCGTAGAGGTTTCGGCATGAACGACATCCCCGTATCAGCCCCCGGCAAGGCGTTCTTGATCGGTGAGTACGCGGTGCTCGAAGGCTCGCCCGCCCTCGTCGCGGCGCTCGATGTTCGCGCCGTCGCGCACGCCCCGAGGCAGCCCCCCGAGTCTCGGCCCACCGCGGTGGTTCGCTGTGCACACCAGCGGGTCAAGGACTACCTGCAGGCCCGCGGCGTGCTCAACATCGGGGCGCCTCCGGTCGTCGACACCGGCGGCTTTACGATGGGATCCCGCAAGCTCGGCCTGGGCAGCAGCGCCGCGGTGGCGGCGTCGGTGATCGGCTACCACCTCACGGCTGCGGGCCTCGACCCGCTCGATCCGCAGGTCTGCGAAGATGCACTCTCCTTGGCGTTGGCGGCCCATGCCGAGGCCCAAGGCGGCGTGGGCTCGGGAGCCGATGTCGCAGCGGCAGTGCTCGGCGGTGTGCTCCGTTTCCAGGATCGAAAAACCCGCACAGTGGCCATGCCCCAGTGGGCTCATATCGGCTTCGTCGATGCCGGGGCCCCGGCGATCACCAGCCACTTCGTCGCCAAAGTTAAGGCCGCGGCGCTCGAGCGTCCCGGGCACTACGCCGACGCGATGGTCATGCTCAGTGGCGCGGTCGACCGGTTCCTCACCGCCTTTCGCGACAGCCCGAACCCCGCCAAGAGTCTCGCGGGGCTCCGCGAGGCCACGCGCTCGCACAACGAAGGCCTGCGGGCGCTGGCCGAGATCTCCGGCGCGCCGATCATGACCGATGCCATCGAGCGCATCATCACCGAAGCGGAGGCCGACGGTCTCGCGGCCAAGCCCAGCGGTGCGGGCGGCGGGGACCTTGTCGTCGTGTTTGCGGCCTCGGCTGCCGACCTGGACCGATTCGGCGAGCGGCTGCACCGCGAGCACAAGTTCGCCCTGCTCTCGGATCTCAAGGTCGCCGACGTTGGCATCCGGGCCGAAGACCGCATCCCGACCAACTCGCGGCTCTCCGGGTTCTTCAAACTCGACGTTCAATCGCGCCGGCGAGCCGTCGCCAAAGCTACCGGGATCGATCTGGAGAGGTTGTCCGACTTGGACGTGGGGGCGCTCGACATGCACCGCGCCAACCACATGATCGAGAACGTGGTCGGCAAGCTGGAGTTGCCGTTGGCGATCGCGACCAACTTCCAGATCAACGGCCGCGACTTCCTGGTCCCGATGTGTGTCGAGGAGGCCTCCGTCGTCGCAGCGGCCAGCAACGCCGCCCGGATGATCCGGGCAGGCGGAGGCTTCTCGGCCCACAACGATGCACCGTGGATGATCGCTCAGGTTCAGCTCATGGCGCGCGGCGAGGACTTCGATGCCCACGCTGCAGCCGCCTCGGTGCTTGAGCACAAGGACGAGCTGCTCGAGATCGCCGACAGTGCCCACCCCCGCCTCGTGGAGCGTGGGGGCGGCGCGCGAGACATCGAGGTCCGCGTCGTCGACCCCGCGATGATCGTCGTGCACGTCCTGGTCGACTGCCGCGATGCGATGGGCGCCAACCTGCTCAACACCGTCGCCGAGATCGTCGCGCCGCGCCTCGAAGCGCTGACGCAGTGGACGGCTGGGCTGCGCATCCTGAGCAACCTGTCCGACCGCCGGTGCTCCCACATCAGCGCCCGCATCCCGCCCGACGCGCTCGCGAGCGATGGCTTCACCGGCCCCGAGGTCGTCGAACGCATCGTGTCCGCCAGCCGCTTCGCGGAGCTGGACCCCTACCGGGCGACGACGCACAACAAAGGCATCATGAACGGCGTGGACGCGGTGGTCCTCGCGACGGGCAACGACTGGCGCGCCATGGAGGCCAGCGCGCATGCGTTTGCCGCCACGCGCGGCGCGCACGGGGGCTACGGCCCGCTGGCGATCTGGCGCAAGGGCGAGGACGGCTGGCTCGAGGGATCGATGAGCCTCCCCACCGCGGTCGGCATCGTCGGGGGCGCCACCCGGGTCCACCCGGTCGCTCGCCTCGCGCTGGAGATCATCGGCTGCACCACCAGCGCCGAGCTGGGCCAAGTCATCGCGGCCGCAGGGCTCGCCAGCAACCTCGCCGCCTGCCGTGCACTGGCGACCGAGGGCATTCAGCGGGGGCACATGTCCCTGCACGCGCGCAGTGTCGCGCTGGGAGCCGGAGCCAACGCCAACGAGGTCGAACGCCTCGCCGCCGCGTTGGTCGCCGATGGGGAAATCAAGGCCGAACGCGCGAGTGCGCTGCTGGCAGAGCTCCGAGCCGCCGGGGGTGGTGGCTCGAAGGAACCTTCCGCGGGCTGAAAGGCACCGCGTCACTACGACTGCACTTGGGGGACCACCATGGTCAGCGCTACCGAACCACGACTCTTCGCCGTTCCGCTCGAAACCGCCGCCGATGATCTCAGCGAGGGATTTACCGCGCCCGATGGCGCCCCTTCGGGTCCTTGGACCGTGGAGACCGGCTACCGCTGGTGCGAGCGGATGGCCACCAATCACTACGAGAACTTCCCGGTGGCCTCTCGGTTTCTGCCCGCGCATCTGCGTCCGCAGGTGTTTGCGATCTACGCGTTCGCCCGCTCGGCCGACGACTTTGCCGACGAGCCCCGCTTCGAGGGACGACGCAACGAGGCGCTCTCGACGTGGGAGCAGCTGCTTGAGAGCTGCTACCACCGCGAAGTGCAGCACCCTGTGTTCATCGCGCTGCGCGACACCGTGCGCCGCCACAACATCCCGATCGGCCCGCTGAAAGCGTTGCTGACCGCGTTCCGCATGGACCTCACCAAGACCCGCTACGGGTCGCACGCCGAGCGGCTTCACTACTGCAGCCATTCGGCCAACCCGGTCGGCCAGCTCGTGCTCTACGTGCACGGGCACCGCGAGCAGCAGCTCCATCGCTTCAGCGATGAGATCTGCGCTGCCCTGCAGATCGCCAACTTCTTGCAAGACCTCTCGGTCGACATCCCGCGGGGGCGGTTCTACATCCCAGAGGAAGACCTGCTGCACTTCGGCGTCGCCTACGAGGACCTCCTCGCCAAGCGCTACACGCCGGAGTTCCGCGAGCTGATGGCCTACGAGGTCTCCCGCACCCGCTCGATGTTCCTGCGGGGGCGGCCGCTCATTCGACGCGTGTCCCCGGGACTGTCCATGGAGCTCGATGCCACGTGGCGCGGTGGCATGGCGATCCTCGACCGTATCGAAGCGGCCGACTTCAACACCCTCGACTTCCGCCCCACCCTCGAAAAGCGAGACATGGCGGGCATCGCTCTGCGCTCGATGTTTTCCTTCGGACGCCGGTTTCTGCGGGGAGAGGCGTAGCGTCATGCCGTCGGTCGCAGGCCTCTCCGTGCAAACCGCCGCGCTGATCAAGCGGCTGACCACCCGAAGCTCGAGCAACTTCAAGTTCGCGTTTCTCTTCCTGGGTCGTGAGCAGCGCGACGCGCTCTCGCACGTGTACGAGTTCTGCCGCGTCGTGGACGACATCGTCGATGAGCGCCCCGAAGGCGAGGCCGGTACCGCGGGGGCCAAAGCTGCGCTGCGTGAGTGGAGCACCGAAGTCGCCCGAATCTTCGCCGACCCCTACGTGGAAAATGTCGCGCCGCAGGCCGACCTGGGCAAAGCCCTCGCCGCCTCCCGGCAGCACTTCGACTACCCGCGCGAAGCCTTCGACGAAATCATCGCGGGTGTGGAGATGGATCTGCACACCGACCGCTACGAGGACCTCGAAGCGCTGCGGCTGTACTGCTACCGCGTGGCGTCCTGCGTAGGCTTTCTGTGCATCGCGATCTTCGGAGACCGCTCGAAGGCCGCACACGACTACGCCGAGCATCTGGGCCTGGCGCTCCAGTACACCAACATCCTGCGAGACATCGCCGAGGACGCCGAGCGCGGCCGCGTCTATATCCCGCAGAGTCTGCTGCATCGCCACGGGCTCACGGACGAAGACCTGCTCGCGGGTCGCTACGACGGAAGGTTCGTCGCCATGGCCACGGACTTCGCCGACGCTGCCGAACGGGAGTACCGGCGCGCCTGGGAGGCGCTGCGCGGCGCCAACGCTCGTGCCCTGCTCCCAGCGGAGATCATGGGCCGCACCTACTACAAGATCTTGGCCGGGATCCGGGAGCGCAACTACAACGTCTTCACTCGGCGTCCCTCGCTGCGCCGCCGCGACAAGCTCAAGGTCGCCGCCAAGGCCATCGCCCGCTCGTCGTTCGCCGTTGTTGCCTGACGCGTTTCTCCAAGCGCCTGCAAAGTACGAGATGACCACCCAGGGCAAGGGTCCCATTGTGGTGGCGGGAGCGGGCCTCGCGGGCCTGTCCGCCGCCGTTCGGCTTTCCTCTCAGCAGCCGGAGCGCGACCTCGTCGTGCTCGAAGCGACGGCCAGCGGCGGAGGGCGGTCGCGCTCGTTCGAGCACGGCCGGTCCGGCTACGAGCTCGACAATGGGCAGCACCTGATGATGGGCTGCTACTTCGAGACGCTCGCGTTCTTGCGGACGCTCGGCCAGGACCACAATGTCGAGTTTCAGCGCAACATGTCGGTCGACATGGTCAAGCCCGGTGGCAGACGGGTCTCGATGCGCTGCCCCGCCTTGCCAGCCCCGCTTCACCTCGGCGCCGGTCTGCTGGGGATGCGCGGCATGGGCCTGCTGCACAAGGTCTCGGCGCTCCGCGCCGGCCTGTTGCTGCGCGGCGAGGTGGACCGCCCCGACGACAACGAGACCTGCGACGCCTGGCTGCGGCGCCTGGGCCAAACCCAGCCCATCCGCAACGCCTTCTGGGAGCCGCTGATCTGGGCCACGCTCAACGACGATCCGCTGGTGTCCTCGGCGGCCATGTTGATGGCGGTGCTGGAGCGGGCGTTTCTGGGTACCCGTGACGCGTCGAGTTTTGGCTTGCCCAAGCTTCCGCTGAGCAAGCTCTACGTCGATCCCTCCGCGGCATACCTCGAGGCGCGCGGCGTTTCGGTGCGCACCGCCTCGCCGGTGCGGGGCATCGAATGCGGCTCCAGCGGAGTGAAGGCCGTCGTGCTGCGCAGCGGCGAGCGCATCGAAACCGACACCGTCATCTCCGCGCTGCCCCCGAAGCCGCTGTTGTCCGCCCTGCCCGACGCGGTGCTGCGCGACCCGGTCTTCGCCGACGTCGCCAAGCTGAGCCACTCCCCGATCGTCAACCTGTGGGTCGTGCTCGATCGATCGCTCTGGGACGATGTGCCGTTCCTCGGGCTCATCTCCTCCCCGCTGCATTGGCTCTTCGACCGCAGCCGGATCGAGGGCCTGGATGATCCGGGCCGGGTGCTGGTCAACTGCACCATCTCCGGCGCCCGCGGCATGGTCGACGACCGGCCGCACGTCCTCGTCGAGCTGTTCAAGGCCGAGATGAAGCGCTTCTTTCCGGGGCGAGCGTTCGAGGTTCTGGACTCGAAGGTCATCAAGGAAAAGAAGGCCACGATCACCCACGCGGCGGGCACCTACCAGTTCCGGCCCGGAACCGTGTCGCCGGTCAAGGGGCTGTTCTTGGCGGGAGACTGGGTCCGCACGGGACTGCCCGCGACGATCGAGTCCGCGGTGCAAAGCGGGCACGATGCGGCCAAGGCCGTCCTGGCACGCGCTTGAGGTCGTAGACCGGGGCCACGGGCGCCACGCCGAGGGTCAGTCTTTGCGGCTGCCGATGCCAGGGTCGTCCCCGAGAGGACCCGAGCGTACGGTGACGCGGACGCCATCCGCCGTCAGCATCTGGCCGGCCTCCGCGAAGCTGCGCCGGATCACCGCCAGTCCCACACCACCGGCAACCGTGCTCAGTGTCCCAGCCTCGGGGCGGTCGGCATGCGCGAGTGCCAGGGGAGCCTCCGCGTCGCCTTCGATGGACACCCGCACCATCACGCGGTTGACCTGCCCGCGCGCATGGATGCGAGCCAGCGGTTCCTGTCCCAGGTAGCAGCCTTTGTCGTAGCTGACCGCCCCGACGAAGCCGACCTCGGGCGGAAAACGATCCGCGGTGACCTCGAAGCCCCAACCGGGCGCGCCGACGTCAACCCGGTGGGACGAGAACGCGAGGTCGTCGGCGACCGAGACGTCCGCCAAGGCCGCGGCGACCTCATCGGCCGTACCCACGAGCAGCTGGCCGTGGACCGGGTGCGTGCAGGACCAGCGCAGCTCGCCGGTTGGCTCGGGCAGCCCTTCGCCCCACACCGCACCGACGAGCATGTCCTCGCGGCGGGAGACCTCGACCTCGTCCATGATGATGTGGCGGTCGAGGTGGGTCTGCACCCCCTCGAAGGTGTCCGCAGGGATGAGCAGGTCCACCGTCGCCTCGTCCTGGACGAGCACGATCAGCTCAGAGACGATCTTGGCCTTGACCGTGAGAAGCGTCGCTTCCACCGCGTGCCCGCGTGCGGCTTTGCTGATGTCCGCAGAGACCGTCCCCTGGAGGAATCTGTGCGTGTCGGGCCCGTGCAAGCGCAGCACCCTTCGATGCTGGAGAGGAAGGTTTTGAAGCAAGGCGCCGAGGACAGCCACGGGCCGGAGCTTCGCAACCCAGATCACGCGGCGCAAGCGGCCGACGTGGCCAGTGATCCAGCTCTGTTGCGCCCGATTCGCCGTGGGGGTACGCATGCGGGGTGCTGCGACTGCCGCCCCTGAGCGCCCTGTCCCTTGTGGGCTTCAGCCTGCTGGGCGCGCCCTCCGTTGCCGTGGCCGGGCCGGCCCCCACCCAGGAGGACGATCCGCTGTCGGCGCCTGACCCGGGGCCGAGCGAGCCGCCAAACACGGATCCGAGCGAACCGCTGGCCGAGCCGAGCGAACCGCTGGCCGAGCCGAGCGAACCGCCGGCCAAGCCGAGCGAGCCTCCGGCCAAGCCGAGCGAGCCGCCGCCCGACCCGGCAAAGGCCGACCGCAAAGCGCCCGCCTCCGCGAGTGCCTTCGAGGCAACCGCTCAGGGACGACTGGACCCCTACGGCACCCGGCCCACCCAGACCTCGCAGCTCGGCCTCGATCAGGTCGTTCGTTATGCCCTGGACAACCCCGCGGTCAAGTCGGCCGAGGAGGACGTCACCGCCATGCGGGCCCAGCTGCGCAAGGCGAAGTTCGCGTGGGTCCCGATCATCGAGACCAACATGGTGCTGAGCCCGGGGGTGAACGTTCGCTGTGACGACGTCAATCTCGACGACGGCACCATTGATGGGTTCGACTTCCAGTACTGCCGAACCCGCGACGACAACGACTTCGACGTCAATACGATCGACGGCTACTTCTCCCAACTCGGCAGCGCGGGGGTCCGGTTCGAGTTTCGGGCCGACATGCTGATCCCGATCACGACGTTCGGAAAGATCCGCAACACTCGCAAGCTGGCCGAGGTCGGCGTGGCGCTGCGCGAGCTTAAGCAGGATCAAGTCGAGCAGGAAACCGTTTTGCGGGTCCAGCAGGCCTACGCGGCCCTGCTGCTCGCGCGCGACAGCATCGCCATTCTTCGCGAGGCGAACGGCATCGTGCAGACCGCGGAGCAGCGGGTCGAGAAGGACCTGGGCGGGGGCGAGGACGACTGGGACTCCGAGCCTGGAGACGGCAACGACCTGCGGGACCCCGACGACCTCATCAAGGTCAAGCTGGCCGCCATCGAGCTCGAGCAGCTCATGCGTCAGGCGCTCAACGTGGAGTCCTACGCGCTCTCGGCTCTGTGGGCGCTCGCCGGCGATGCGGCGCCGCCGGGCTTCGACGTTCGGGCGCGCAACCTGCTGCCGATGGAGCTTCCCGACGGCCTGCTGCAGCCGCAGGACTACAAACAGATGGCGGCAGCGCGGCGTCCCGAGGCTCGGATGGCCTCAGCCGCCGTGAAAGCCCGCCAGGTGCAGGAGAAGCTCGCGCGCGCCAACTTCCTGCCCGACCTCGGCATCGCCGTGGGGACCGGGGTCGCCCGCTCCAACGCGGTCGACCAGAACATGACCCAGCTCTACTACCAGGATCCGTTCAACTGGACCCGGTTCACGGCCGGGCTCGCGATGCGCTGGCGCTGGGATTTTCACTTCAAGACGTTCGACCTGCAGACCGCCCGGGCCAACACCCGCTCGGCGATGCATCAGGAGGAGGCCGCCGTGCTTCTGCTCGGCCTCGACGTCCAGCAGGCGTACGGAGATCTGATCGAGGCCAAGCATCTCGTCGAGACCTACCGCGAGGCGGTTGACCTCAGCTGGCGGTTGGTGGTCTCGGGCCAGCAGAAGGACTCCATCGGCGGCGGGAACGCGAGCGACCTGATTCGCAACCTCGAGAAGTGGTACAGCCGGCGATTCGACTACGAACAGGCGATCTTCAGCTACAACGACGCGATTGCGCGCCTGTCACGCGCCGTTGGGACGCAGATTGGCCGCGAGCCCGAGGTCGCCGTCCCATGACCCCTCCCAGTCACCCTCCCAGCCACCCTCCCAGCCACCCTCGTAGGCCAAGATACGGAGTAAACGCCGTACCTTGCCCCCTACACCGTGATCCGCACCACTGTGCTAGTTTGGCTCCGCGTGAATACGCCAGGCGGGGGTCTCGTCTGACCAGCACCCCCCCGAGAGGTAGAACGACGATGATCCGCACTCGACTCGCACCCCTCACGCTCGCGCTTTGCATGGCACTTTCCCTGGTGGGAAACACGGCCCAGGCCGCTGACGAGCCCCCCTCCGCCTTGGCTGCATTCAAGGCCTCGCACGAGAGTGTCGTCGGCCTGGTCCACACCAAGGCAACCGCCGAGAAGCTGCAGGCCGAAGTCGACGGATTGCTCGACTACGACTGGATCGCCCACGCCGCCCTCGGTGGCGAGCGCCGCTACACCAACAAGTGTGAGCCTCGCTGCGCGGAGTACGAGGCGCTCCTGGGCCAGCTCATCCGCGAGAACTACCTCAAGCGGATCCGCCAAGCCGACACCGGCACGGTCGAATACCTCGGCGAGGAGGTCCGCAAGGACAAAGCCAAGGTCGACACCCGGGTCACCTTCGTCAAGGACGGCGAGAAGCAGGTCCTCGAGGTCTCCTACGTGATGCACTACGTGGATGGCCGCTGGGTGGCCCGAAACATCATCACCGACGGCGTCAGCCTGGCCAAAACCTACCGCTACGAGTTCGGCAAGATCGTCCGGGACGAAGGCATCGACGGCCTCATCACTCGCCTTCAGACCAAGCTCGCCGACGTCGCCAAAGCCGACTAACGCCCGGGTCTTCGGCGTGGCGACGACGCCCCCTGGCTCTGCCTCGGGGCGTTTGTCGTTGGTTGGTCTACACTCTGCGTCCATGCGCGCGGTCGGCCCTAGCAGCCCGTCGGGGGAGAGCAACCGGAGACCCCGGCGGCTCGTTGCGCTGCTCATCGCAGCGGCGGGGGCGAGCTGTGCCTCCGAACCGACGCTGTTCGATGGTGAGTTCGGTCGGGGCGTGCCGCTGGCAAGCGGCGACGCGTCTCCGCTTCCGCGTCTGGCGTTTATCGACGAGGGGTGCCCCGGCTCCGCCGCGCGTGCGGGGTGCGACGCCGCCGACGGGCGGCCGTGTGAGCTGGTGTTGATCGACAGCCTCTCCCCGCTGACCTTCTTCAAGCGAGACGACAACGACGCGAAGCTCACCTTCGGTCGGGAGTGCGTGGAGCTCCGCGAGGCGCGGGGGCTGGCCGGCGCCTCCCCCACCGAAGCCGCACAGGACAGCGCGGTCGCTCGGTTTCGGTTTCGTGACCTCCCGGTGATCCGTGCCCCCGCAGACGGCGGCGATGCATTCTCTTGGCAAGCCGGCGACGGCCAACTCACCGTCGAACCCACCGGGGTTTTGGGCGGCAACCTGCTGCGGCAGTTCGCGGTCCGTCTGCGACGCCCCCCTCGCGGCGGCGCACGCGTGGCGCTGTACGGCGAGTTTCCCGGGACCGATCGCGACCTCGCCGACGAGGGGTTCGCGTTCATGCCCGTTCAGTTTCCCGGACGTCTGCTGGGGCGCGACCTGGCGGATCGCTGCGACATCGGCGGGGAGAACTGCGAACTCGGGGGCTTCGACATCCAGGGCAACCCAGACCTGGCCCTGCAGGCGAGCCGAATGGTCCTTGATGCGTGTGTCGCCATGCCCCCATGTGGGGTCTCGTACGAGCTCACGGACCTCAACCCGTTCGTGTCGGGGTCGTGTCTCGCGTCCACGAGCCCCGAGCTGGACGACACCGCAGGCGCTTGCGTCCAGGCCGACGACCCGGATGGCGGGGGCAAACAAGCCACGCTGGTCATGGCGACGGGCGTTCCAGGTTTCGTGTTGTTCAACGACTCGGCGCGCCGCATGTTCGGCCCGCTTGAGGATCTCCCCGACTGCGCTGCCGTCGACGCCGACACGCCGGCCTGCCTGCGCGGCCTCGACGGCTCGCTCTCCGTCCCGGGCTGGCCGCCCGCGCCTTCGGGCGACGAGACCCCCCTGACGCGGATCGCCGTCCGCTCCGTGGGCTTGCTGCCCGGGCTGACCCGTACCCGCGGTGCAGGCCCCTGCGTACGGGCCCAGCTTCGCAGCGCCGCGTTGCTCGATCAGTGCCAGGCCTTCGTGCGCGACTTCGACACCAGCAGCAGCATCGAAGACACCTCGAGCCCCCACGCCGGGGAGAATTCGGACACCGCGCTCGCCGTCGTGGGCGAGACCCGCTTCGATCAAGGGCAGGTCGCGCCGAACCCCGATCGCTGGCTCGACACCTTGGTCTTACCCGAAACCCACCCGATGGTCCTGGCGTTGCGCCGCGATGTCGCGCCCGAAGCCCGCCAGCCCGACGGTCTGATCGGCGCCTCGGTGCTTCAGGACACCGTCTCGGTGCTCGACTACACCGATCCGAACCCGGGCCTGCGGCTCCAGTGTTTAGATCCGCGCTCCGGGGACTGTCTCAGCGCGCCCACCTGCAGCGAAGACGAGCAGGCCGCTTGTTGCTACGGCCTTCCCCTGTCGCTGTTGTTCGAGCTCATCGTGCAGGCGCGTAACGACACCTGTTGCGCGGCGCTGTCGGAGGCCGAGCTCAACGAAATCCAGGAAGACGGCTTCTGCTTGGGTGAGGCGCCTCCCTGACTGCGAGCGCCAGTAGCGCCTCGTTTCGCGGGCCCGCCGTGGCATAACGTTTCGGTCCCTCGGCACGTTGAGGCATCACGTTCATGGCTGATCCGAACTCGCTCTTCGCACTCGCTGCTCCAGACCTTGGCGGCGGAGGTCTGGCCACCTATGCGTGGGCCTTCGGCCAGGGGGTCCTGGTCGACCTCACCCCGTGCGTCTATCCGCTGATCCCGATCACCGTGGCGGTCTTTGGGGCCAAGGGGGTCTCTCGTGGGCGAGCGTTGTTCCTCGCCACCGCGTACGTGCTCGGCATGGCGGTGCTCTACACCTCGCTGGGGGTCGCCGTCGCGCTCTCGGGCGCAGCGTTCGGCGCGTGGCTTGGCAACCCGTGGGTGGTCTACCCCATCGTCATCATGCTGCTGGCGCTGGCCGCCTCCATGTTCGGTGCCTTCGACATCGCGCTGCCCACGAGCGTGCAGAACAAGCTCAACACGGTCGGCGGCACGGGCCCGTTGGGCGCGTTCCTCATGGGCCTGGTCTCGGGCCTGATCTCGGCCCCCTGCACCGGCCCGGTCCTGCTCTCTCTGCTCACCGTCGTCGCCTCTTCGTCGGCCGAGGGCGGCGGCGTGGTGTACGGCGGATCGCTGCTGTTCGCCTACGCGCTGGGGATGGGTACGTTGTTCTTCGCGGTCGCGCTCGGCGCGAGCCTGGTCCGTCCCGGCGCCTGGATGGAACACGTCAAGAGCTTCTTTGGTGTCGCGATGTTGGTGATGGCCGGGTGGTTCCTTCGTCCCGTGCACCAGGCCCTCGCCGAGTTCACGCTCGATCCGGCCTGGGGTCTGTGGGCGGGCCTGGGGCTCGTGGTCGTGGGGGTTGCGGCCGGCGCGGTGCACCTGAGCTTCAAGTCCGGCAGGGCCGAGGCCGCGCGCAAGGCGGTGGCGGTCGCCATCGCTGCCGTCGGCGGCATCATCAGCCTCAACAACATCCTGTACGTCCCACCGACGATGCAATGGAACGAGGTCGCGACGCTCGACGAGCTGACCGCTTCGATCGAGCAGGCCGAAGCCGCGGGCAAACCGGTTCTGATCGACTTTGCCGCGACGTGGTGTCTGCCCTGTCAGGAGATGGAGAAGGACACGTTCCATCACGTGGACATCGAGGCGCGTCTGGCCGCGGACTTCCACCTGATCAAGATCGATGTCACCGATCCAAACAAGGACCAGGACAAGATGAAAGACGCGTTCGACAGCGGCACCCTCCCCTCCGTGCTCGTCTTCGGCAGGGACGCCAAGCTCTCGGGAGCGTTCGAGACATTGCGGGCCGGTGGGGCCATGCCCGCCGCGGCCGCGCACTTCAAGACCCTCGTCGAAGCCGAGGCGTTCGCCCAAGGCCTCGACAAAGCCAACTGATCCAGCTTCGCGCGCTGGGGTTCGGCTTGGGGTTCGCCTTGGGGTTCGCCTTGGGAGTCGCTCAGTCCTCGCCGCGGATGCGACGGGCGACCGCGACGACCTCGGGGTCATGACCGCGCCCGAGCACATCGATGGTGGCGGTCACATCGATGTCCGGCGTGACTCCGCGCGCTTCCAGCAACGTGGCGGTCCCCGGCAGCGCGTACTGCACGATCGGGATCTGAACCCTGAGTCCCTTGCCCACCGAGACCAGCTCGGTCCCCGCGACGCTCCCGGCGGTGCCCCGGCCGACCGTCGTCACCTGGCTGTCCGAGGCGATGACCGCCGCCGCCAGCTCGCACGTGGAGGCGCAGCGTGGACTCACGAGGAGCCAGCGTTGCGCGGCGGCCAGCGCCGGAGTGGCATCCGGCAGCGCAACGTTCGAAAACCCTCCCTGAGTGCCGGGCCGCGTCGAGGCCCAGATCGAAGCGTCCGGCGTGAACCGGCGCGCGAGCACCTGGGCGTTGCGAACGTCGTCCCCGAGGACCCGGCGTAGATCCAGCAGCACGTGGCCGCTGCCCGCCGACCGGGCGGCGCTGGTGAGCTGCGCGTCAAACACCGACGGCTCGCAGCCCAGCGCGTGCACCGTCACCACCCCCACATCGCCCGTGATCGCCTCTCCGGTCACACATGTGGGCTCCTCCTCCGGTCGCCACGCGAGCGTCACCGTGCGAACCTTGCCGGTCCTGGCGCGGCGCACCGTGATGACCTCGGCGCGGGGGCTGGACTCATGGCGGCCGGCGAGGCCTCGTTCGAGGCTGGTCGCCAACCGGGCCCGGCGATGCTCGATCGTGGAGCCCGGCCCGGCGCAAGTCGTGTCCGCCCAACGCACGAGTTCGGTCCCGTCGACCTCGACGATGCTGTCGCCAGGGGCGAGCGACTCCCCGTAGCGACCATCGGTGCCCTCAAGCAGGAACGCCGGACCCACTGCGCGAATCCGAAGACCGGAGTCGCTGTGCAGCGAGCCCTCGGGTTCGACCAGCTGCAGCTGTCCGTCGCCGAGCCGACAGGTCGCGCGCCGCAGCGCGGCTCGTGCGTCGCCGCGACCTCGGTCGGTGGCCACCTCGTCGCGCAGGAGCGCGAGGGTCGAACCGACATCGACGCCCTCGGCGGCGTGAATCTCCCGGTGAGCCCACCGCTCACGCAGCGCCGCCTCGAAGCCCGCGTAACGGTCCGCTCCCTGCGTATGCTCGCGACCGGTCTTTCCCGCCGCAGCGTCCGTTCGACCGAAGGCGTGCGCGTGACCGGTCCCGCGCAGATGCATCGCCCCGTCCAGCGGCATCACGTCCTCGCCGATGATCGGCTCGGAAGCACAAGCAACGCCACAAAGGCTCAACACGATGAACGGCAGCACGGACGGCGTGGGGACGCGAATCACAGGCGGCAGCGTACCGCCGCGAGCGGTTATCGGGCGAGTAGCTTTTCGAGCCGCGCGCGGTCGAACCCGACCATCAACTCGCCGCCCACGTCGATCACCGGGACGCTCCCGGTCCCGATTCCCGCCTTCGCCGCCTTTCCTTGCAGCTCCGCCGCGGCCGCGCGGTCCTTCTCGATGTCCTTCGCGACATACTTCACGCCCTTGCGGTCCAAGTAGGACTGGACCTTCTTGCAGACCCCGCACCAGGCCGTCTTGTAGACGATCACCTCTCCGGGGTTCGCCGCGACCTGGGGCGGTGGCTCCAGGCCCTCGGGGAGCGAGACCTCGGAGCTCAAGCCCTGCCCAAGCGCCAGCTCCTCAAACATCTCGCGCGGCACGGTCGAAAGCTCGACCGACGCCGCCCCCGGATCCCTGAGGTTCGCGACCCAGACCTGGCCTGGCGGCGGTTTGGGGCCTTCGAGCAGGCTCACACGCACCAGGCCCCGCGAGCCCTCTGGGACCTCCTCAAGCTTCGATGCGTCGGTGAACGAGCCGCGCTCGGCGGCGAACGTCAGCACGGCGGGCGTGGTCCCCGGCTCGAACCTCGCGGGCGTCGCGGCCTGGTCCGCGGTGGGCGGCGCGTCGGCAGCCGTGGGCGGCAGCTCCGGCTCGCAGGCGAGCATCGTCAGCAGGAGGGCCAGGCTGGAGCGTGTGGAGGCTCGCACGATGGACACGGCGGCGGCAGCCTAGCAGGCCGCGTCCGGGCCTGCTGGCGCGCGCGGCCCGAAGAGGCTATGACCCGGCGATGGCGCGCTCGAGCCTCGGCGGCGGCCCTCGCACGGTCGATTCTCGCGTGTTCGCCCTGCTTCGGGCGGTCGGCGTCCTCGCGGGGCTGGCGTTCGTGTTCGTCGCGGTCAGCTACTCGGGCTACCTGGGCTTCACGGAGCTGGAGGGTCCCGAGGTCGAGGTCGCGCCGTCGACGTTTACCGTCGACGAGACCGGACGCACGGTGCACTACGGTCGCGCCAGCCTCACCCGGGACGGCAAGATCTGGGAAATGCACCTCGAAGGATCCCCGGTCGCGATCGGCGACGCCCACGGCCGGCTCGGCTCACGACTCTTCGACGAAGTCGACCGCGACATGCTCGACTACGTCGGAGGACGCTACGGGTCGGGTGTCGAGCAATGGACCGCCTCGATGCTGCTGCGCTGGGACTACCGCGCGGCGGACACCTACTTGGCGCAAGAGCGCCGGCTCGAGCTCGCGGCGTTGGCAGCCGCGATCCCAGAGGCCCAAAGCGACCGGATGAGCGCCTACCAGCGCCTGTTCCTGTATCAGTGCATCCACGGTCTGTCGCAACGCCTTGAGGATGTCGTGCTCGAGGGCTCGATGTTCGCCGCCAGCTCCAAGCGGCCCGGCTCGTCCGAACGCGGAAACCTCGTCATTGGCCGCTCATTGAGCATCGATACGGATGGCAAGCTGGACGTCGACCCCGTCGTCATGGTCGTGCGCCCCGATGGCCGCTACCCGTACGTCTCGGTCGGCTGGGCGGGCATGCTGGGGGTGGTCACGGGCATCAACTCGCGCGGGATCTTCGTCTCCGTCAACGCCGCGCGCACCGACGACCCTCTCGAAGAGGGCGCACCCCTGCCCCTGGTGCTGCGCGATGTCCTCGAACGCGCGGACACCTTGGAGACGGCCGCCACGATGCTTCAGGAGGCCAAGCTCCGCACCTCAGCCGTGGTGCTGGTCGGCGACGGCGTCCAGCGAACCTCGGTGGTCCTTGAGCTGGCGGCCCGAGACCGCGAGGATCGTCGGACCCTGCGGGGCGAAGACGACGCCACCGTTTGGGCGACCAACCACATGGTCAAAGAAGCCTTCGAGGGCGACCTACAGAACGACTGGATCCGCCGGTACACCTCCAGCGGCTATCGCTACGATCGGCTTGAGGAGCTGCTCAACGAGCCCGGGCCCATCGAGCCCGAGCGCGCCGCGGCCATCCTTCGTGACCGCCGAGGGCTCGGCGGCGCGGTCTTGGGTCTGGGAAACCGCAACGCCTTGGACAACCTCTCGATCACGCACACGGTCGTCGTCGACGCCTCGGCGATGGTGTTGTGGGTCGCGGAGGGCCCCTCGGCGCTGGGTCGTTTCCAGGCGTTCGACCTGCGCAAGCTGCTGGGACGAGAAGACGCGCCCTCCACCCCGTTGGGCGACATTCCCCCCGATCCCTTGCTCTACGCGGAGGCCTACCGCGACTTCCAGGAGGCGATCGAGCTGGTGCGGCACGCTCGCGGCTTGCTCACCGAGGGCTATCCTGGACGGGCGCTGTGGTCGGCCAAGGTCGCGCTCGCGCTCGCGCCCGATGTCGGCGACCTGCACCGCCTCCTCGGAGACATCGAGCGAGAGCTCGGCAACGACAGCGAAGCCCTTGCGCACTACCAGCGCTACCTTGCGCTGACCCCCGGGCGCCGACGCGATCAGGTTCGTGTCGAGGGCATCATCGCTGAACTCGGATCCTAGCAGCCCGCGCGAGGCAGCCTGCGCGAGGCAGCCTGCGCGAGGCGTTACGGCAGCACCGCGAGATAACGCCGGATCACCGGAGCCAAGCCCTCGAACACCGCGTCCCCGATGATCGCGTGTCCGATCGAGACCTCGTCGAGGTGCGGGAGCCGGCCGAACATCCGCAGGTTGTTCGCGTCCAGATCATGCCCTGCGTTGATGCCAAGCCCTCGCGCGTGCGCGTGCTCAGCCGCGGCGACATACGTCTGGAACGAGGCCCGTCCCTGCGCTTCGCTGCGCGCGTAGGCTTGCGCAAACGGCTCGGTGAACAGCTCGACGCGGTCCGCCCCCAGATCGGCAGCCCAGTCGACAGCCGACGCCTCCGGATCCACAAACACGCTCACCCGCACCCCACAGGCGTGCATACGCTCGATGACGGCCCGCATCCCCGCACTCGGCGTGTCGATAGCCCAACCGGCCTGCGACGTAATCTCGAAGGGGCGCACGGGCACGAGCGTGACCTGATGCGGACGAACCTGCGTCACGAGGTCCAGCAGATCCGGCCGCGGGTCGCCCTCGATGTTGAACTCGATGCGCTCGCGCATCGGCTCGAGAAACGCGGACACCTCCCGGACGTCGGTTCGGGTGATGTGACGCGCATCGGGGCGCGGGTGCACCGTGATGCCCGTGGCGCCGGCCTCGACACAGACTCGCACCGCTTCGATCACGCTCGGATACCCCGCAGACGCCGCCCCCGACTGGGCCGACCGCGAGTTCCGCAGGGTGGCGATCTTGTTGACGTTGACGCTCAGCCGCACCACGGCGCGGAACGTAGCAGGTCGCGGGCTACGCGTCGTCGTCGGGTGCGTCGGAACCCCGCAGGCGGGCCGCAGACACAACCGCGTGGGCAGCCGCTTCCCAGCCGCGGGCTGGATGGACGTACTGCGGCACGCCCTCGGGACCGTGCGCGATGGCGTCGGGCAGGTAGGACCGATGCTCGGGGTCCACGCCGCCGCTCGCCTCGTGCGGATAGCGATACCCATCCCCGTACCCGGACTCCTTCATCAACGACGTGACCGCGTTGCGGACCGCCATCGGGACCGGGAGCGCGCCGTGACGACGCACGTCGGCCCTCGCCGCGAAGTACCCCTTGAGCGCCGCGTTGCTCTTGGGTGCGAGCGCCAAATACTGCGCCGCTTGCGACAGCGGCAGGACCGCCTCGGGCAATCCCACGAAGCGCGCGGCTTCGGCCGCAGCGGTGGCGACGACCAACCCCTGCGGATCCGCGTTGCCCACGTCCTCGGAGGCAAAGATGACGATGCGGCGCGCGACAAACATGAGGTCTTCGCCGGACTCCAGCATACGCGCGAGCCAGTACACGGCCGCGTCGGCGTCGCTGGCCCGCATGCTCTTGATGAAGGCGGAGACGACGTTGTAGTGCTCCTCGCCGGCCTTGTCATAGCGCAGCGTGCGTCCCCCAAGCGCCTCGCCGACGTGCTCAGGCCGCAGCTGAGACTCGTCCGCCGGGACCAGGTCGGCGGCCATCTCAAGGGTGGTCAGGGCCCGGCGCGCGTCGCCTTGCGCGGCCCGGCCCAGGGCTTCAAGCAGGCGTGGCTCGGCGGTCAACCCTCGCAGCCCGAGCCCTCGTTTTTCATCCCTCAGCGCGCGTTCCAACACCGCCGCGATGGAGCCAGCGTCGAGCTGCCGCAGGGTGAACACCCGCGCGCGACTGAGCAGCGCTGCGTTGACCTCGAAGCTCGGGTTCTCCGTGGTCGCCCCGATCAGCCTGCACACCCCGGCCTCCACGTGGGGCAGCAGCGCGTCTTGTTGGCCCTTGTTGAAGCGATGGATCTCGTCGACGAACAGGACGGTGCGCTGGCCCGACCCGCGCCGGCGCCCCTTGGCCCGCTCGATGACGGCGCGAATGTCCTTCACCCCCGAGCTGACCGCGGAGAGCACCTCGAACGCTGCGCCGGTGCTGTGCGCGATGATCTGAGCCAGCGTCGTCTTGCCGGTCCCCGGTGGGCCCCACAGGATCATCGAGGGGATCCTGTCGCCCTCGATTGCGCGGCGCAGCATTTTCCCTGGCCCCACCACGTGTTCCTGCCCGACGTACTCATCGAGCGTCCGTGGGCGCATGCGTTCGGCCAGCGGGGTCGCGTCAGGGTCCTGACTGGCCGCCGCTTCGAACAGGTCAGGGGGATCGGAAATCACGGCGTGGACCAACGTACAACAAGCTTGGGGTGTCCACCCGGTCCCTTGGTGCTACCGTGGCGGACGGATGCAGGCTTTGTGGATCGCTGAGCGCGCACTGGCGCTGGCTACGTGCTTGTTGCTCGGCGGTTGCGAGTCCTCGGCGACGGACATTTCGCCCGCGGAGGAGCCCGCCCGAACCGCGCGCAAGACCGAGGGCCCTCTGTCCGAGGTCGGAAAGATCCGAGCCCTCATCCAAGCGGTCCGCGACAGCGAGCTGCAGTTTGAGCAGGACGGAGAGACCCGCGACGCCCAAGCCGCAGCCGACGAACTCGAACACCGTCTCGCCCGCACCTCCGGCGGCGTGGTCACGGCCACGGCGTTCATCGACCGCATCGGGGCAGGCAGAGCCCGCTCCAAGACCCCCGACCTGGTCCGCTTCTCGGATGGCACGGTGCTTCCGGTCTCCGACTGGATGATCAAGCGCCTCTCCGAGTTTGAGGGCGTCGAGTTTGTCGCGCGCGGCGATTCCTCGTCCGCCGAGCTCGAAGCTGACAGCGCCGCCCCCACCCCCGAAAGCCGCACCCGCGAGGTCGGTATCCTCGATGCCCTGATGATCGTGGAGCGCAGCGATCTTGTCTTCGTGGCCCCACCGCGCGAACTGGCCAACGGCAAGGTCAAGGGCAAGCGCAAGGAGTACACCGGTCCTGAGTTCTCCGAGATGTTGCGCAAGAAGTGGGAGCTGCTCGGCAAGGACATCAACCATCTCGATGCCTTTGTCGAAGAGATCGCCAGCGACGCGTTCGTCAGCATGACGCCGTACATGGTCACCCACCGCGACGGCCACGAGGAGCAGTTCCGCGGTTGGCTCGACGCTCAGCTCGAACAGCGCCGGCAAGCGTTGGCCAAGAGCGAGACCCGATGAACCCAGGCGGCATGATCACCGCGGGTCGCGTGGTCGCGGCGGCGTCCGTCCTGGGGCTGCTGGGCGTGGCCGCCGGTGCCTTCGGTGCGCATGCGCTGCGAGGTGCGGTGCCGCCTGCAGACCTGGAGATCTGGAAGACCGCCGCGCACTACCAGCAGCTTCACGCGGCCGTGCTCCTGGGTGTGGCCGCCCTCGCACGGGCTGGGGGACCCGCAGGCTTCCCCAAAGCGTTGCGCGTCGCCTCGGTCGCATTCGTGGTGGGCATCCTGATCTTCGCAGGGACGCTCGATGCGATGGTGCTCGGAGGCCCACGCATCCTCGGCGCGGTGACCCCGTTGGGTGGGTTGTGCCTGATGGCCGGCTGGGCGGCGCTGGTGGTGTTTGGGCTCGGTTTGGACCGAACCCCACCCCGGTAGTCCCGGGATGACGCGGCACTCAAGCCGCCTCGCCGGGGCACCGATGACCAGGGTGTGACCCCCTCGGAGCGCAGTTTCCTGACCGCCGTCGTCCGCTTTCAGACGCTGCTGCACGCGGGGACGCGGACCAACAATCCCGAGTTCTATCACCTGAGTCGGTTCCTCGGATCCGATGCCCCAGACGCGTTGCATGCCCACGGCGACCGTCGACAGTTTCGCCGGTTCGCGGCGCAGGTCCCCGCGACCGTTCGCCACGGGGCTCGGTCCTCGCCGTGCACGGTTGTGGACCTGGGCGGCGGAGGGATCCGCTTGAGCCTGACCCAGGAGATCGGTGTCGTGCAGGGGACCTCGCTGGTGTTGGTGGTGCAGACCCGGCCGGGCCTCGAGCGGGTGGACCTCGCGGTCGAGGTCCGATGCGTCGGTCCGGGCGGCACGTGGCTTGGCTGCGAGTTCATCGGCGCACCGCTCACCCTTCGTCAAACGCAGACCTCTCCGCGAATCGACGCCCAGGCGAAGACGCAAGAGGTCCGCAAGGTGGCTTGAGGTCACAGGGCGAGGATGCAGCAAAGGCGCCGCGGATCTCCGTCGGCGCCTTTGCTGCGTCCTCGCGCAAGGTGCTGAGCGCCGGGCCGCTGCCGCCCCCGTGCTCAGCAGCGCTCAGCGGTTCTCCGCAGCGTTCAGCCCGTCGCGACCGTCGTGGATTCAACCGGCGAAAGCGTGCTCACCAGGGCCTCGCGAACCCGCCCGTGCACCCAGCGCGGAGCGGCGGGGTGCAGCGTCAGCTCACCCAGAATCCGCTGCACACCGCCGCCGTCTCCACGCCGCGACAGTTCGGCTGCCGACAGCGCAAAGAGCTCGAAGGCGAACGGCCACCGGCCCAGGATGCGCCGAATCCCCATGATGACCTGCTCGGGCCGCAGCCGGGGCAAGCGGCGAAGGAACGCGTCGCGCGTCGGCTCCGCGGCGCCCTCAAATCTCCACGCTGCCGCGCTCGCGACGAACCAGACCGCTTGCGGCTCCACCTCGGTCCGCATCCGGGTGCCTCCAATGCCGTCGGGAACCTCGTCACAGCGCAGGATCGAGACGCCCGGATCGATCGCGCGCAGCATCGCCTCCCCCACCCCTCGGCCCGGCTCCAGCGGCTCACACATCACGACCAGGTCCCGCGCGCTGTGGGCCCGATGCAAGAGTCGCTGTCGGCACAACCCCGCCGGGTCCAACACATCCTCGATCGAGATCGCCGCATCGGCCTTGGCGTCGCGATGCGCCAGCTCGATGCTCATTCCGCCCTCGGGCTCAGCCTCGGGCAGCACGCGCAGCATCCTGGTTCGGCTCGCGCCCGCGTCGATTCGAACCGAGCAGACCTGGTGACGGGCCAGACGCAATGCGATCGCTTCCGCGACGGGCCATGGAGTCACGTGGGGTCCCAGGGACATACTCGCGGTCACTGCAAGCCGCGGGCCCAGCCGCCCAACGCTGGAAACCGTCCTGCCCCGGGACCGCGCCGGCGTGGTCCGGCCGCCGATGCGCTTAGGCGCAGCGTCGACGCCGGCGCAGCGTCAAACCCAGCAGCATCAGCGCCAAGAAGCCGCGGGCCCCAGTTTGACGCACGCCGCACGCACACCCGTCCTTGTCGCCCTCGTCCAGGCCCGCGTCGTCGGTCTCGCCGGCGTCATCCCCGGCGTCGGGATCCGTCGTCGCGGAGTCCTGTGCGCCGCTCAAGATCCCGCCGGTGCCGCTCGTGCCGTCGCTGCCTCCGGTTCCTGAATCGCTGTCGCTGCTGCTCCCGGAGTCGTCCCCGCCCTGGGTGCTCGGATCTCCCGAGCCGCCGTCGGCCTCGAGCACGGTCACGGTGATCGTCTCGGAGTCGTACCCACCATAGGCGTCGAGCACCTCGAACTGGAGCACGTACTCGCCCGCCGGCGGCGTCGTCAGCGTGGTGAAGACCCAGTCGATCTCGTTGGGATCGAAGCCGACCCCGGCGTTGTAGTCGGCATCGCAGACGTTGTTGCTGCAGCGCGACAGCGTGGTGTCGCCCCCTTCGAGCGACCACTTCACCGCGACAAAGTTCGAGTTCTCCTCGACTTGGGCGGTCGCCGTGAACGTGTCGGCGGTCGTGAACGTGGCCCCATCCTCGGGGAAGGTGGACACGATCCGCGGGGCCTGGTTGTCGGGTGTGCGCGGGCCGAAGACGCCCAGCAGCTCCTGGTACGTGTTCTGCTGCTCACCGCCTCCGGCCGGACAGTACGCCTCGTGAATATAGTCGCACTGCGTCACGCCATCTCCGGTGGCGTGGCTGATCGTCATGCACTGATCGACGAACGACTTGTTGCCGCCGTTGCTGTACGGATAGAGCAGATCGTTGGTGTTCTCGGTGTGCTCCAAGCCCCAGTTGTGGGCGGACTCCTGGGCGGCCGTCGCGGCCGAGCCACCGCAGCTTCCAGGAAAGGTGAGCGAGACGTGGTTGCGCCGCAGCCCATCGCACTGGACGTTCGCCACCCCACACACACCGTTGGGTTGCCCCGCCAGCCCCGCCGATCCCCCGATCACGGCCATCGTGTACGGCATCCAGTCCGGCGGCTCCGAGGTCGTCAACACGAGATCAAAGGGCTCGTAGTACTCGGCCAACTCGTTGAAGATCGCCGCCTGTTGCTGGGCGTTGCCCGCCGCGGGAAAAGACGTTTCTTCGTCGACCAGCGGACTGCAGCGCTTGGCGGAGTTCGCGGTTTCACCTCCGCTGCAGGTGTCGGGCGTGAGCGTGATGCCCTGCATCGCAACGTAGAGCACCCCGGGCGAGGCGTCGTACGACACCGCGTGCTGCGGCTCGAGCCCCTGCTGCGCGAGGGTGTCTCGGGCCGCGCTGTCGCGGGTGTACAGCAGCGTGCCGTCCCAGACGGGCTCGACCGGCGCGAGATCTTCGGCGGCAACCCCATAGACGCGCTCGAAGGGGGTCTTGTCGAGGTCATCGCCAGGATGCAGCGCCCAGGGGATGTCGTCACGGATCCTGCGAGGCTCCGCGGCCGAGGCGAGCGAGGGCGCAAGGACAGACAAACCGAGAAGAACCGCAGCGATCCGAGTCATGAACGCTACAAGCCTACCGAAACGAACATTTCCGCGCTAGTGGAGCGCCGCTTCGCGATTCGGCAACCCGACCAGCCGAGCCGGATCGATGCCCATCACGCCCAGCGCCTGCGCCCACAGCTCGTCGGCCGCGATCTCAAACAGCCGGTGCGGAGGCATCTGGCCCCCCTCGAGCGCCTGCCCGATCGGCACGGCGACCCAGCTGCCCGCCGCGATCTCCTCCTCGAGCTGGCGAGCTCCCCAGCCCGCGTACCCCAGCAGGAACACGAAGCGTCCGCCCTCGCCCACCGCGAGTTCGCGATCGACCTGGTCGAGCGAGGTGGTGAGCCAGACCCCGCGCAGGACCTCCTGAGAGGTGGGATCCCACCCCGGCGAATCGTGCAGGATCCAGCCCCGGGAGGGCTCCACCGGGCCACCTTTGCGCAGCAGCGTGCGCGTGTCCCCCGCCCAGACCACCTTCAGGTCGTCCAGGACCAGCTCCAAACGGTTGGGCAGCTCGTCGGTGAGGACCAGGCCCAGCGCCCCGTGCTCGTTGTGCTCCAGCATCAGGATCACGGCGCGCTCGAAGTTCGGGTCGAGCAGCTGCGGTACCGCGCAGAGCAGGTGTGCACTGAGACCACCAGAGTCCGGCATGGGTCGAGTATGCGGCACCCGGGGCCGTCGCGCACGGACCACACTCGAGGCTTGCAACCTGCTCCCGCGCTTGCTAAATCGAGCGACCGTCGTGCCAGAATGGCGAAATCGGTAGACGCAGCGGACTCAAAATCCGCCGTTGGTGACAACATCCCGGTTCGAGTCCGGGTTCTGGTACTCCCCGCCTCCTGCGCGCTCGCGTCAGGGGGCGGCTTTTTTTTCTGGCACCTCCGCAGGACGCTCGGGCCCAGTACCGGTCTACTCCCGGAGTCGGATCGTCACGTCCGCGCCGGCGTCGACCTCGATGCGCGTGGCTCCCGTGCCGGAGCGATCGCGGTACAGGCCGGAGGTCGCGGCGGAGAAGGCGTCGGTCTGCACCCGGATCGCCCCGGGCGTTTGCACCCGGAGGTCCACATCGATATCGCTTCCGATGCGCAGCTCCACGCCGCCGCCGGGCGCAACGATGCGCACGTCGTCGGCACCCGCGGTCTGCTCGACTCGGACACCCCCGCGCTCGGCGTGAACCTCCACCGGGCCCGAGCCGATGACCACCACCTGGCCCTGCTCCACATGAACCCCGGTCGAGCGCATCTCCCCGCGCACGTCGATGTCGCCCACCTCGACGTCGACCAGCACTGACCCGGTCATGGCGCGGACCTGGACGTCACCCAGCGCAGTGATCACCTCGAGGTCGGTGCCGTGGGGCAAGACGACCTCGCCCAGCTCCAAGTCCACGAGCCCCTGCACCGACAGCGGGACCTCGGCGCGCATCCGCAACCACTCCCCATCGGCCTCGAACGCGATCGAGGGACGCGCTGCGCTGCGCTTTGCCTCGGACGCCGTGGCCCCGATCGCATGCCACCGCCCCGAGAGACGCACGGCGTCGGGACAGGACTCTGGGACCGCGCCATCACACCCTCGCACCGAGACCGGTGTGCTCGGAAGGTCGATCGAAAGCGCTTGCGCGCCGGACAGCTCGACCTCGGCCTCGAACGCCCCCTGTGCCCGAACGCCGAGCGAGCACCCGAGTCCGAGCAGCAAGATGCACAGGCTGCGCCGCTTCACAGGTTGACCCCCAGCGAGACGCCAAGCTCGAGCGTGGGGGCGAATGCCGGCAACGCCGCTCCCCCAGCGTAGCGACGCGGCGTGAGCGGGACGCCGAAGCGCCCCAGCGCGCCCACGGTCCAGCGCGGGGCCACGAAGAGTCGAGCGTCCGCGATGAGGTAGGGCACAGCACCGCCAGCTCGGTGGGTTTGTGGTTCGCCGTCGCTGTCCAACGCAAGCTCCGCCGCGGTGCGCTGCGTCGTGAGCTGCCCCAAGACCCCTCCCCCGGCCGACAGCGCCCATCGCCGATGGGGATGCTCGGCACCGGGTCCCCACAGCAGCGCCGTCGCGCGGGCCCCCAGCTGGAGCACGGTCTGATCCGGGCCCAGCTTGATGCTCGCGTCGGCCGGGCCCACGCGCACCCGATCCGACACCCGAACCAGCGCGGCGATCGAGAAGTCATCCAGCAGCGCCGCGCGGGGCCGACCGGGCGCCATGCCCACAGCCGAGAGCCGATCGAAGCGCAGCTGTACCCGCCCGGCGCGCGGTCGCATCCGTTGCCCGCGCTCGACCCGATGCGCATCGAAGATCTGTCCCACGTACAGGGCGCCCGCGATGCTGCTCAGCGCGGCCAAGCCCCCCAAGCGTGCATACCCCGGAGCACGGGACGCGTCCGAGGGGGTGGCACCGTCACTCGCGTCGGTGGCAAGACCCAAGGAGACGGCGCCGAGGGTGGCCCCCAATGTCGCGGCGAACAGGCCCACGCCCCATCCGGGCTTGCCGGCCCACGCATGCCCCAAGCCGGGCACGAACGTGGCCATGAGCGGGGCCCTCCACGCTCGCTTCGGGCTGCGTGGATCCTCGTCCTTGGCTTCCGCACGAGGCGTGACGGGGTCGAGGCGCGCAGCCGAGCTCAGAGACGATGTTGTTTTAGGGGGGACGCTCCTGGCTTCGCGCTGCCCGGGAAGTTCGATCGCGACCGACGACCCCGCGGCGACCACCACCGTTTGTGTCTTGCCCCCGCCCTCGACCGTGTATGTCCCCGGCGGCAGGTTCACGATGGCCGCGGCTTCGGGGCGGACCGCCGCGGTCGCCACCCTCGCCCCCGAGGCATCGCGCACGATCACGGTGTCCGCTCGTGCCGGCCCGAGCTCCAGCGCTCCGGGTTCGGCGGGCGCAGGCGCGCCGAGGCACGCCGCAAGCAGGAGGGCCCTGACCACGAGCGGCACGATACCAGTCCTGCGGCGGTGGGGCTCAGCCGTAGGGACGCTGCGGAGGCGGCATCGCTGCCCGCCGGGACAGCCGCCGCTCGAACCGCAGCATGACCCGGGCCTCGTGCCGCGTGCCGTGGTCATGCCCCAGTAGATGCGCGAGGCCATGCAGCGAGAGATCGATCAGCTCCGCCTCCCACGCGGCGGGCCCCTGCCCTCGCGCGGCCGACTGCCGGAGCGCGAAGGGCCAGCCGATGACCACGTCGCCCAAGCTCCCGTCGTGCGCATCGATCGTTTGCAGCCCGCTGTCGAGGTCGGATCCGGCGGGAAAGCTCAGGACATCGGTCGGGCCGGGCAGGCCCATGAAGTCCAGGTGCAGCTGCGCCGCTTCCTCATCGGTCGCGATGCGCACCGTGACCGAGGCATCCGCGGCCACGCCCACCCGGCGGCCCGCAGCGGCGAGCTTTCGCACCAGGGTCCGCCGCAGCGATCGGGGGACGGCGAGACGCAGCCCGGGGGCGAGCTGAAGCAGAACCTTCACCGCTCCAAGGTTTGCCAGAGCTTGGCCTCGATGAACAGGTCCAGCAACGGCCGTGGACCTTTCCACGCAGGAGATAGCGCCCGGCCTCATCGCTGCGGCACGCGCAGCCGAATCCGCGTCGTCCCGCCCACCCGCGTGGCCAGCAGGCGACCGCCGCTTCCCTCGGCAACCCGCCGCGCAAACTGCAAACTCATCCCCGGCCCGGACGGCGCGCCTTCGGGGCTGGCCCCGGAGGGATCCTCCAGCCAGCGGCGGACCCCCGCAGGCAGACCGTCGCCCCGGTCGCGGACATCGAAGGCGACGTGCAAGGCTTTGCCGTCCGACTCCGATGGCACGTGAGCGACGCTGAGTTCGACGGTCCAGGGGGCGCAGCCAGGCCGACGACGGGCCATCGACTCCATCGCGTTCTCCACGAGGCCGGTCAGCGCGATCTGCAGGTCCTGCATCGTGCCGACCGGCCTCGTCCCGGGCTCGACGCTCGTCTCGATCGTCGCGGAAAGTTGGCAGCGCGCCCGCACGCTCTGGCAGACAGCGGCGACCAGCGCTTCGGGACTGACCGCGGTGTCCCGCGGGACGAGCATGTCGGCCACCCCCACCCCCACCGCCGCCGGGGTCAGCAACCGGGTCAGCTCGGCGGTCGCGGCTTCCAGCGCATCAAGGACTTCGCAGACCCGGTCCGCGTCCTGTGACGAGGATTCGCGAATGGCGGAGCGCAGGGGACCGGCGAGGATTTGCACGGCGAGTCGGACCGCGCCTGCCGGGTTTCGCAGCGCGTCCAGGGCCTCCCGCAGCACGACGACCTCTCGTCGCCGCGATGCCGGATCGGCAAGCGGCGAGTCGGCGGTTTCCAGCGGCAAGGCATGAACGGATCCCATGACCCCACTGTGGGGTGCCCTGGGCACCCGGCCCACGGACGAAACGGTCCGGGTCGTGGAACACCCAGTGGAGGCGTGGGCCGGATCCTCGGCGCCCGCGCGGCGCGGAGGCTCGAAACGGGGCGATCCAGAGCGATCCAGGGCGGGACGCCCCTGCCGAGGATCCCCCGGGATCGCCCCAAAACCGGGCCTCAACGGCTGGAGGTGTCGTCGTCGGAGTCGGCGGCCGCGGTCGCCCGCGCCGCCGCACGCGTCTTGGCATCCGCGTCGTAGGCCTCGATGATCGCCTTCACCAGCGGGTGGCGCATGACGTCCTCCGAGGTGAACGAGCACACCGCAACGCCAGACACCCCCCGCAACAACCGCAGGGAATGCGCCAGGCCCGAGCGCGCGCCGTTGGGCAGGTCGAGCTGCGTGGGGTCGCCGGTGACGACCACCTTGGTGTTGGTGCCCAGGCGGGTCAGGAACATCTTCATCTGCTCCCGGGTGGTGTTCTGGGCCTCATCGAGCACGACAAACGCGTCGTTGAGGGTACGGCCGCGCATGTAGGCCAGCGGCGCGATCTCGATGACCTCGTGCTCCATCATTTGGTTGACCTTCTCGACCGGGAACATGTCGTGAAGCGCGTCGTAGAGCGGACGCAGGTAGGGGGAGATTTTCTCTTCGAGCGTGCCGGGAAGGAAGCCCAGCTTCTCTCCAGCCTCCATCGCGGGCCGGGACAAGATGATGCGCCGACACTGACGATCCATCAGCGCCCGCGCAGCCATCGCCATCGCCAGGAACGTCTTGCCGGTGCCCGCCGGCCCCACGCCGAACGTGAGGGTGTGGCGGCGCATGTACTCGACGTAGCGCTTCTGGGCGAGCGAACGCGGCACGATCGCCTTGCCGTCGCTCTGCTTGACCACGACCGTGTCGTCGAAGACCGCATCGAGCTTGGCCTCGCCGTTCTCGGTGAGCACGGCCAGCGCTCTCGGGACATCGCTTGGATCGACTGGAGACCCCTGCTGCGCGAGCGAATACAGCTGCTTGAGCAGCCGCGAGACCAGCTCGATGCCCTCATCCTCCCCCTCGACCGTGACGACGTTGCCGCGCACGTGGACGGAGGTTCCCGTCTCTTTTTCCAGCAGGGTCTTATGACGACCGACGGCCTGCAGCATCAGCTGAAGGGGTTCGCGATCTTCGAAGGTGAGCTTGGTGGGTTCGGTCAACGCGGGCTCGGCTGCGCCCCGCAAAACACGGGACGTGGTAAGGGGTTGGTTTAAGGACGTTAGCACGTGGTGGACCCTGCAGACCCCTCCCCCGAGCCGAATGGCGGCGCGGACGAGCTCGGCGACCTTCGGGTCCCGGACTTCCGCACCCTTGGATTGCCCGACTCCATCGCGGGTCTTCGAGCGCTCATGGACCGCCTCTTGGCCGACGACGGCTGCCCCTGGGACCGGGAGCAGACCCTGGAGAGCCTGCGGCACTATTTGCTCGAAGAGACCTACGAGGTGCTGGAGTCGATGGACGACCCCGTCGCACACCGGGCCGAGCTCGGCGACCTTCTGTTTCAGATCGTGTTCCAGAGCGCGATCCGGGAGCGGCAAGGCGCCTTTAACCTGGAGGACGTGATCGCCGGCATTCGCGACAAGATGTTGCGCCGCCACCCCCACGTCTTTGGGCCTCGCGACCCCCACGGGCGCCCGAAGGTGACGGCCGCCGAGGTCGAGGCGCAGTGGGAGCGCATCAAAGCGGCCGAGCGAGCGCAGGCCGGGAAGCCAGAGGCGGACACGCCCGCACATCCGCAACCGCTCGCCTCCATTCCGGCCGCGCTCCCGGCCCTCGCGCGGGCGCGCAGGATGCAGGAAAAAGCTGCGGCCCTCGGGTTCGATTGGCCGGATGTCCAGGGGGCCCTCGACAAGTTTCAGGAGGAGTGGGCAGAGTTTGAAGAGGCGCGCGCCGGTGACGACCCCGCGGCGCTCCGCGACGAGTTTGGAGATCTCCTCTTCGTCCTCGTCCGCCTCGGGCAAAAGCTCGACCTGGATGCCGAGGACGCGTTGCGGGGCGCGAATGAGAAGTTCAACCGACGCTTCGACCACGTGATGCGTGCCGGGTACGAGGCGGGAGCGGCCCCGGGGAGCGTGCCTCTGGAGCAGTTGGAGGCCTGGTGGCAGGACGCCAAGCGCCTCGAGCGGACGCGGGACGACTGAGCCCTGGCCCCGGTCGGACCCCACCCCGACCCCCACCCGGACCCCCCACCGACGCAGGCCCAGGCGGGTGGCACCGACGCGTTGGGTGCCTTACGTTGAATCAGGGAGTGAAAGGATCCGCAGGACCGTGCGTCTTGACCTGAGGGTCCCTCCCGCTCTTCCGTGTTCTGATGTCTGCGGCTCGCAATCTCCAGGTCTTCGCCGATCCGCGCAGTGCATACCGCGCGTCCGATGCGTTGGATGCGCGAGCCGGAGCGCATCTGGGCCGCGCCAGTGACGCCCTGAGCATGGCCCTGCTCGCGCTGGCCGGTGAGGGGGACGACGACCGGGGCGACAAGTGGCGCAGGGCCGAACAAGCGCGGGCGCTGCTCGCGGAGGCCGTCACGGCGCTGAGCCGCGCGCGCGTCTACAGCCCCAGCATTCGGACCCACGCCCTGCCCGTGTTGCTCGACACCGCGTCGACGCCGGGCGCTGAGATCCACCGGCTTCACGGCATCGCCACCCGACTTTTGTGGCAAAATCACAGGCACTTACCCGCGAAACTTCAAGCGAAGCCTCTCCCTCCAGACGAGGAAGCTCAGCTCGCGGTGGTGCTCGCAGGGCTCGCCCGCCACAACCGGATCGGCCGTGCGTTCCGATCGCGCTGGACCGGGGTTGCTTTGGGCGTCGCAGCCAGCGCGGCGATGCTCGGCTTGCCCGGCGTGGGTGCAGCCGCGGGCATGACCGCGCTGGGGATCGCGGGCTGGCGTCTTGCTCGCGACCGTACGCCCGGAGCCTGAGGGCCCCGAAACGCCGGCACCGGGTCACCCGCCCGCGGACGGCCCAGCGTTGGTGCGCACCGGCGCCCTGGCGGCGTCGCTGGCGTGGGTGAAGGTGAGCACGAGCAGCTTGTACCCCGAGCCGCCGCTGTCCACGTAGGAGACGTCCGGCTTCGCCGCGGACTTCAGGTGCACCGTGGCGATCGCATCCCGGCCCTTGCGACGAACCTTCACCGTCCGCACCGGGGTCTTGAAGTAGCTCAGGTCCAGCCGCCGCAGGTTGTTGCGCACGTTCACCCGGGTTCGCCGCAGCCGGATCGTGATGACGCCGTCTTTCTCGGTGAGGGTGTACTCGGCCTCGCGGTTGAGCTGGAAGAACACCCGGGATCCGGTTGAGGTTCGCTCGAACCCGGTCCAGGTGAGCGTCGACGGACCGCTGCCCACAGCCCCCGCGGGATGCGGAGGGGTCTGGTTCCCTTGGACGGAGACGCCCGAGTAAAACCCCACCGGGTTGGGCGCATAGATGATGGGGTCCTGCGTCTCGGGGACGTACCGCGGACGCGGAGTGCCCGTTCGCGAGTACCCCCAGGTGTTGGCCAGGTCGACCGCGGGCCGCTCCTGCGGCACGGCCTCCTCCCCCCCTTCGGTCGGCCGAGACGTGGGCGGAGGCGGTGGAGCCGTCGGGCGCTTGGGTGTCGGCGCGGTCTCGTTCGAGGCCGCCCCGGGAGGGGCTCCGGGGGGTTGTGCCGCGTGAGCCCAGGAGATCGCGAGTCCCCAGGCGGCAGCAAAACCGCTCGCGCGAGTCAAGTAGGTCCGAGCCCGAGATCGCAACATCGCGTCATTGTATCGATCGCCGCGCGTCCGGACCAAAACCACGACGCACAAGCGCTGAACATCCGCCGGCGGGCGTCGAAACGGCGCCGGAGCGCTCCAGACATCGCCGCGGGGATGCCTCGTTCAGCGAGGATCGCTCGGGTCGAGGCTGTCGCCACCTCCCAGCCAGGCCCCCATCGCGGCGCCGACGAGTCGGTGGGACCCACAGACGACCACGCGCCCACCTCCGGCCACATGGCGATGCAGCGAAGCCTCGAGCCCGGGGTGCGCAAGGCCCTCGAACCGGCGAGCGCCGGGGAGCGGACCCAGCCCAAGACCCTCATCGACGACGGTCCAGCACTCCCCCACCGCGTGCAGCGCCCTCGCCATCGAGTCCGCGTCCTTGTCGGCGGAACAGCTCACGACGACGAGCGTGTCCGCGGGGGGAAGGCGGCGCAGCGCGGCGACCAAAGCCTCGACCGAGGCCGGATTGTGGGCAACATCGAGCAGCCATTCCCCTGCGCCGACCGGCCGACGTTCCATCCGTCCGGGCCAGGTTGTGCCGTCCAAGTCCTCGGCCTCGACGCTGCGGTCGATGTGCTGGGCCACGGCGAGCGCCACCCCGGCGTTGTCGCGCTGGTGTTCACCCGGCAGCGGAGCCGCGATCGAGTCCGGCAGCCGTAGCGGGCAAGGGGTGTCCCACGACGCCTGCTGCAGCACCGTCCACACCGACTCGTGTTGGGGCACCGAGTAGACCGGGACCCGGTCGCGAAAGACGCCCGCCTTCTCGGCCGCGATCTGCGGGAGGTTGTCGCCGAGGTACGCCTGATGGTCGAGGTCGATGCGGCCGACCGCGACCGCATGCGCATCGACGAGCCGCGTGCTGTCCAACCGGCCACCCAGCCCTGCTTCCACGATCAGCACGTCCACCCCCGACTGCTCGAACACGATGAGCGCTGCGATCGTCAGCAGCTCGAAGAACGAGAGCAGGCGGCCCCGCTCCCCCGGGTCGCCTTCGACCGCCAGCACCTGTCCGATGGCTGCCTCCAGAACCGTGTCCTCCACCTCAACCCCGTCGATCCGAACCCGCTCGGTGACGCGCTGCAGATGTGGGCTGGTGAAGAGGCCCGTGCGGTGCCCTCGCTGGCGCAGTGCGTGCTCCGCCATCGCGGCGATCGACCCCTTGCCGTTGGTGCCCACGATGTGGATTGCGGGGATCGATCCGCCCGGGGATCCCAACGCCTCGAAGACCCCCCGCACCGCCACCAGCCCAGGACGAACCCCAAGGGTCCGGCGGGCGAACAACGCTTCGTAGGTCATGGGGTCACCGCGCGGCGGGCTGCTCGGGCTTGGGCTTGGTGCCCAAAAGTTTGAGCATCAGCCCGAGCTGCTCGCGAAGCTCCAGCCGGCTCACGATGCGATCGACCATGCCGTGCTCGAGAAGGAACTCGGCGCGCTGAAACCCCTTGGGCAGCTCCTGGCCGATCGTCTGCATGATGACGCGCGGCCCGGCGAACCCGACCAGCGCCTTGGGCTCAGCGATGATGAGATCACCCAGCGTGGCGAAACTTGCCGCAACACCGCCGGTGGTCGGGTGCAGGACGATCGAAATGTAGGGCAGTCCTGCTTCGCGGAGCCGGCCACGGGCCGCGCAGGTCTTCGCCATCTGCATCAAGGAGAGGACGCCCTCCTGCATGCGCGCCCCGCCAGAGGCCGTAAACACGAGCGCCGGGCGATGCAGCTCGAGCGCCCGCTCGAACACGCGGGTGCACTTCTCGCCGACGACCGAGCCCATGGACCCACCCATGAACTCGAACGCGAAGAAGCCCGCGCTCACCGGGATGCCTTCGATGGTTCCCAGGCCGGACCGAAACGCGTCATGGGGACCCGCGGTGCGCAGCGCCTTCTCCAGACGCTGGACGTAGGGTTTTTGATCGATGAAGCCCAGCGGGTCACCGGAGCGAAGCTCGAGGTCGAGCTCTTCCCAGGAGCCTTCATCGAGCATGGCGGCGATGCGCTCGGCGGTGGGCATGGAGGCGTGGTGGCCGCAGACCGGACACACCCGAAGGTTCGCGATGAGCTCCTCCGTGTACGTGATCTCGCCGCACGCCTCGCACTTGGACCACACGCCCTTGGGCACGGAGACCTTCTCCTCCGGGGTCTGGGTCTCCAACTGCTGCTTCTTGCGCCGCCACCACGCCATGGCCGGGTCTTACCACCAAGGCGGCGTCGGCGGCCATCCCCGGGCGTGCGAGGCCTCTCGCGCAACGCACGCGGAAGACGCACCGGGTATCCGTCGACAGGGCGCACCGGGGTTTGGTACGGACCGAACATGGCGGACACACCCAAGTCCCTGTCGTACCGCGACGCTGGCGTGGACATCGACGCTGGCAACGAGGCGGTCCGGCGGATCCGGTCTCTGGTCGCTTCGACCCGTCGCCCCGAACAGCTGGGCGACATCGGAGGCTTCGCTGGCATGATCGGTCTGCCCTCCGGGATGAAAACGCCGGTGCTCGTTTCGTGTGCCGACGGGGTCGGCACCAAGCTGCTCGTCGCCATCGCGGCCGGGGTCCACGACACCGTGGGCATCGACCTGGTCGCGATGAACGTCAACGACCTGATCTGCACCGGCGCCCGGCCGCTGTTTCTGCTCGACTACATCGCGACCGGCGCGTTGAAGCCCGGGATCGTCGAGTCGATCGTCGCGGGCATCGCCGACGGGTGCCGACAAAGCGGCTGCGCGCTCCTGGGCGGTGAGACGGCCGAGCTCCCGGGGATGTACAGCGAGGGGCACTACGACCTCGCCGCCTTCGCGGTTGGCGTCGTCGACAAGGACTCCCGGTTGCAGACCAAGAACGTGCGGCCCGGCCACATCGCGATCGGCGTGCTCTCCTCGGGCCTGCACAGCAACGGCTACAGCCTGGCGCGGCGCGCCCTGCTCGACCCGGAGTTCGGGGGTCTGTCGCTGCAGGACACGTTCCCCGGGACCGAGTCCTCGGTGGCCGACGTCCTCCTCACCCCGACCCGGATCTATGTCAAAGCGGTCGCGGCCGCGCTGTCGGTGGGCGGGGTCGATTCGGCGGCGCACATCACCGGCGGCGGACTGTTGGAAAATCCACCGCGCGCGCTGCCGAAGGACACCACGGTTGAAATCGACATCTCGGCGATCCCGCCCTCGCCGGTCTTCGAGGCGATCGCCGCCCAAGGCGTCGATCCGCAGGAGATGCTCCGGACCTTCAACAGCGGCGTTGGCATGATGCTGTTCGCGGCCCCCGACGCGGTGGACACCATCATCGCCGCGCTGGAGAGCGCCGGGGAGCGCGCAGTCCGTATGGGACGCGTCGTCGCCTCCTCGGGCCCGGCGGGCGTACGCTTCGTCTGAGCATCCTTTGGCCACGACGACCAACCACTACGATCTCATCGTCCTGGGCAGTGACGTTGCCGGGCTGGTGGCCGCCGCCTTGGTTGCCCGCCGTGGCAAGCGCGTCCTCGTCATCCCGCAGGGGCCCGCCGATGGCACCTACAAGATCGCCGGCCGCACGCTCCCGTTGAGTCTCGCGCCGGTGATCCACATGGGGACCGCACCGACCGGACGGGTGTGGGCAGAGCTGGGCCTGACCCAGCAGGTGCGCCGACTCTCGGCGCCCCTGGAGCATCGGGTGCACGTGGTGCTGCCCAACGCGCGGGTCGATCTGACCCCGGCGAGCGCCAACCTCCCGCAGGAAGCGGCCCGCGTTTGGCCCGACGACGAGGACGTCCCGGCGGCGTGGGACATGGCGCAGCGTTGGGCGTCCGCGACCGACGAGGTGCTCGACCCCTTGCTCGAGTCTGACAACGCCTTGGTGGGCGGGGGCTTCTGGAGCCGCCGTTTTCTGGCCCGGGTCGAAGGTCAGCTCCCGGCGGGCACCGTCGACGAAATGCATCCGTTGCCCGAGGACCACGATCTGCGCCGCGTGGCGTCTGCGACGATCCCGTGGCTTCAGCACCTGCATCCAGCCCAGCTCGGCAAAGCCGCCAGCCTCCGGTTGGCCGGGCTGTGGAACCGAGGCCCCGACGACATGCCCGGCGGCGAGGCGGCCCTGCGAACCCTCCTGCTTCAGCGCATTGAGCTGCACTCCGGCGAGGTCAAGCGCGAGCTTCGGGTGGCGGAGCTGCTGCTCAAGCGCTCGCGCGTGGTCGGGGTCAGCCTCCTGGGCAAGCGGGATTGTTATGGCTGCGACCACCTGATCGTCGCGACCGATCCGCTGCGCCTGCTCGAGGGTCCGCTGCTGCCCGAGCTGCTCCCCCGCGCGCTCCTGGAGACCCTCCAGGGGGTCCGCGTGACCGCCCAGCGGTTCGTGATGCATGCCGGGATCGGGGTGCGCGGCCTCTCCCCGGCGCTCGAACCCATGGTCGTTTGTTTGCCCGAAGGGTCCGCGGATGATCCCCTCGGCAACACCTATCTGCGGGTCCTTCCGGGCGCGGCCGAGGACACCCGCAGGGTCTCGATCTGCCACGTGGTGCCCCCGGAGGCATCGACCGCCGGGTTGCGCGAGCGCCTCTTGGGCGCGCTGGATGCCCGCGGTGTTCTGCCCTTCTGCCACGAGCACGTGCGATGGGTGCATTCACCCCACGACGGCCGGCCCCTGACCGACGCCCACGGCGGCGACCTCTCGGATCGCTCGGCCCCGGGGACTCGGCACCCAATGGCGCCGCTGTACGCGGTGAGCACACCTCCCAGTCTCGGGGTCGGTGTGCTGCCGACCGAGAGCGGGCTCAAGTCCCTGCACTTTGCCTGTCGGCTCACCCTGCCCGGCCTCGGCCTTGAGGGCGAGTTTGCCGCCGGTGCGGCTGCCGCTGCCGCTGTCGTGGGGCCGGCGCGCTCGCCGTTCTCCCGATCGCCGCTGCTCAGCCGGGCATGAGCGCTTTTCGGACCTTGGCGAGCAGCTCGTCGATCTGAAACGGCTTCGTGACGTAGAAGCGGGCGCCCAGGTTGATGCCCTGGATCATCGTCTTGGGATCGTTCTTGGCCGTGAGGAAGATGACCGGGATCGGCTGGGTGCGCTGGTGCGCCTTGATCGCCCGCACGAACGTCATGCCGTCGAGTCGCGGCATCATGATGTCGACGATGATGAGGTCCGGCTTCAGCGATTCCAAGCGCGTCAGCCCGGCCAGGCCGTCCACCGACGTCTCGACCTGATACCCCTTCCCCGACAGCGCCTTGCTGAGAAGGGTCCGCACCGAGGAGTCGTCTTCGATGACGAGGATGGTTTCGTTGGCCAACGGTTCGTCTCCGGCTGTCACCGCACTCGGCAACGTGGGCTCACGATCGCACAAAAGCGCCGCTGGCGTCACCATCACTCGCAGATTCGAGCGCTGTATCAGCCCGCGCCGCGGCTGCCCGATCCACCGGAATGTCCGGCTGCAGGACGCTCATCGCATCCAGGCACCGCACCCCACCGTTGCGCCACTGCCGCAACTCGACCCGAATCAGACGCTGGGTCTCGGGGTCCCGCTCGACGTACAGATGCGATCCGTCCAGCCACGAGCCGCTGTTGGCGTAGACGACGTCCCCGCGGCGCTCGAGCTCGCCGTGGTGGCTGTGGCCCATCAGAACCAGGGGAACGCCCGTGGCTTGTCCGACGCCCGCGGCGACATTGAGCATGTCGCGGGCCACGTCGCGGCGCAGACGTCCGCGGCGTTGAAACGCGATCCCCAAGCCCCCGATGATCACCGCCAGTGGCAGGCCGGCCCACAGCGGGACCCATCGCATCGTCGCAACGACGAACGAGATCACGATCGGGGTCAGCATCATCAGCACGTGATCGACCGCGGTGAGCTTCACCAGCCCGCCCACGGTGACCGCCGCGGGGGGTGGCGCCATGTTTTCCAGGGCGGCCAGAGCACTCATCTGCAGCCCCGCGTTGGCCGCGATTCGACCGAGTTGCTCGTCGTGCACCGCCTGCCCCGCCGCATCGACCCGACCGCCGACCCACAGGCTGAGGATCCGGCCGACCATGCGCAGGTACAGCAAGATCACCCGCAGCACGAACCGCCAGCCCCGCGCCAGCGCCCACCGGGCGTAGTCCAAGCCGCTGAACTTGTCCGGAGCGTCGTAGTCGATCTCCGGCATCACGTTGGCAAAGCTGCGGGTCGCGACCTCGGCGACGGTCTGCACGAGGGCGCCGCCGCGGGTGGGCGAGAGCGCGGCTGGGGTCGCGCAGCTGGGATCGAACTTGTGGCCGTGCTCGATCCACGCGCCGCCAGGCTCGCGCAGAAACCACCGCACGAAGCGGATCTTGCCGGCCCGCATGACGTCCAGACGCACCGTGCCCGTCCGGGTGATGCTGGCGTCGGCATCTTCGGTGGACATCGCGCCCTCGATGCGCTCGACCATCGCGCGCCGGACCCCGCCGTAGAGCAGCTCCGCGTCGTGGTTTCCGGTGACGAACGCGATGCCGTGCCCAGCCTCCAGAAAGCGGGCGAGGGAGTCTTCGACGGCGGGATGCGCGTCCAGGACCGCGTGCAGACGGCGCACCGCGAGGGCCTCACTGTCCTCGCCCTCCCGCTCGTCCAGGACCACGTTCCAAAAGTCGATGAAGTCGCCGTTGACCACCATCTGCCAGCCCACCTTGCGGCTCTCCGCGAGCGCGAGGTGGTGATCGATAAAGCGGGGAAACTCCTCCTCGATGCGCGACGCGAGGTGCACCTCCTCGCCCCGGAGGCGGGGCTTGAGATGCGAACCCAAGTGCAGGTCGCTGATCAGCAGGAGGTCGTGCACGCGGTCGCACTCAGCGTATCGCGCTCCGGGGCCGGCTGCATCCCCGCGGCGCGGTCCTGCGCGCCGAGCCGCCGCCCCTGTGGTATGACCCGGGCGATCTACGATGAAGCAGCTCGCCTTCGCATTGGTGTTCATCGCGGCGAACGCCTTGTTCGCCTTCAATGTCTCGAAATTCGTGCGCGTTGCCGCGCTCGGACGTCCAGCCAACCTCCAAGAGAGCTGGGCTGAACGTTTCGGGAGCCTGATGAAGTTTTTCTTCGGTCAGCGCAAGGTGATGGAGGAGCCGCGCTCCTACCACCACCTCGCGATCTACTGGGGTTTCTTGGTCCTCACGGTCGCCAGCACCGAGATGTTCATCACCGGCCTGGTCGGCGACTGGTTCACCCTCGGGACGATCCTGGGCGAGACCCTCTACGGCTACGTCCGGCTCGGCGTGGATGTGATGAACGGGGTCGTGTTCCTCGCGATGATGTACGCGTTCTACCGGCGCCTGATCGTCAAGCCCGAGTTCGTGCCGGCCAACCTGGACGCGATGCTGATCCTCTCGGCGATCACCACGCTGGTGCTCACCCACTACGGCCACCACAGCTGGCACATGGCGGCCACCGGCCACGCGGACCCGATGATGCCGGTCGCTCGCACCCTGGGCTCGATCACCGGGGTCTTCACGATCACCGGCGGGGTGCTCACCTCCAACGTCGACCCGAGCTGGGCTGGCGCAGCCTCCGAGGTGCACTGGTGGGGTCACGTTGCGATCTTGCTGGGCTTCCTGAACTACCTCCCCTTCTCCAAGCACATTCACGTGCTGGGTTCGGGACCCAACATCTTGCTTCGGCACCAAGGCCAGCGCGGCGCGATGCCGAAGCTGAAGCTGTTCAGCAGCGACGACCCCGAGGATCCCGAGGCCGTCCCCCTGATGGACAACTGGGGCGTCGCCAAGATCGAGGACTTCACCTGGAAGAGCCTCATCGACAACTACGCCTGCACGGAGTGCGCGCGCTGCACAGCCTACTGTCCCGCGTTCGCGACCGACAAGCCGCTGTCGCCAATGCACCTCATCCACGACCTCAAAGACGAGATGCAGGACCGCGGCATGCGGCTGCTGGAGCTGCAGAAGCTTCAGGGCGAGCTGGGCGTGGATCTGCCCGCACCGGCCGCGGGCGTCGAGTTCATGGAGCCCATGGAGGACGAGCCCGGGTTCGAGGCGTGGCAGAAGACGCAAGAGGCCTGGGAGAAGCTCAAGACCGACGACTCCAAGAAGGAGCAGGTGGCGGCGATCGAGAAGCTGCGCGGCGAGCTGGAGGGGCTGGACCCGCTGGTCGGCGGTCGCGTCGACGACGAGACCTTGTGGGCCTGCACCACCTGCGGCGCATGCCAAGAGGTCTGCCCGGTCTTCATCGACCACCCGCTCAAGATCCTGCAGATGCGCACGCACATCGTCCTCAACGACGAGAGCGGCCGGACGCCCGGCGAGCTGACCACGGCGTTTGGCAACATTGAGAACTCCGGCAACCCGTGGGGCCTGCCCCAGGAAGACCGGATGAAGTGGGCCGATGGTCTCGACGTGCCCACCATCGAGGAGAACCCGGACGCGGAGTACCTGCTGTTCGTCGGCTGCGCCGGCGCCTACTCCGACGTGTCCAAGAAGCCCACCCGGGCGCTGGTGCGCTGCCTTCAGGCCGCGGGGGTCAACTTCGCGGTGCTGGGCACCCAAGAGAACTGCACCGGCGACACGCTGCGCCGCGGCGGCAACGAGATGAGCTTCCAGACCATCGCGCAGATGAACGTGGATCTCATGAACGAGCTGAAGGTTCGCAAGATCATCGCGAGCTGCCCGCACTGCTTCCACACCATCGCCAACGAGTACCCGCAGTTTGGCGGCAACTACGAGGTCATCCACCACAGCAAGCTGCTCCCGCACCTGATGGAGACCGGCAAGCTCAAGGTCGAGAACCCCCTGGCGCTGCGCAAAGTCGCGTACCACGACAGCTGCTACCTGGGCCGCTGGAACGGCATGTACGACGAGCCGCGCGCCGCGATCGCCGCTGCCGTGGGCGGTGCGAGCAACATGGTCGAGCTCGATCGCAACCGCGAGCACGGCTTTTGTTGTGGCGCCGGCGGTGCTCGCATGTGGATGGAAGAGGAGGCCGAGAAGCGGGTCAACCTCAACCGCTCCAAAGAGATCGTGGACGCCGGGGTCGACGCGGTCGGCGTGGGTTGTCCGTTCTGCAAGACGATGATCTCCGACGGCATGAAGCACTTCGACAAGGACGAGGACATCCTCGTCATGGACATCGCCGAGATGATCGCGGCCGCCCTGCCGCCCGAAGCCACCGCGTCGCAAGGGGCCCCCGCTTCATGAGCGGGCCCATGCAGTTGGCGCTCCACGACAAGATCGTGGACGCGCTCGCCCCGGCGGTGCTCGAGATTGAGAACGAGAGCAGCCGACACTCGGGCAACAACCCCGAGAGCCACTTCAAGGTCACGCTCGTGGCCGAAGCGTTTGAGGGCAAGTCGCTGGTCCAGCGGCACCGAGCCATCAACGCGCTGGCCCAGGACGAGCTGGATGCTGGGCTGCACGCGCTGTCGATTCACGCGTACACGCCCGCGCAGTGGCAAAGCCGCGGCGGCGTGATCCCAGAGAGTCCGCCGTGCCGCGGCGGCAGCAAAGCCGGCTGATCGCTGCTGTCGAGTTCGGAGCGGACTCTCGAACGGATCTCGCTTCCCCGTTTGGCGCCAGCACCGAGACACTTGGAATTTGCGGAACCGTTGCAGGTGGTAGCCGCACCCAATTCGCCGAAGATGCAACTTGCCAGTGCTGCAAGAGCGTGTACTGTACACTTGTGCACCTCCTGACATCGAGGGCGTTCCACGAGACCATCGCCCAACTTGCTGCGTAGCCCCCGATCTGCCCTTCTACCGCAGTCCAGAGGAACACTAAATGCTCAGGACCACCGCCGATAGCCTGTTCGTCAGCCCGGCACAGACCCTTGTAAACACCGTCAACACCGTCGGGGTTATGGGCAAGGGCATAGCTCTTGAGTTCAAGAAGCGGCACCCGACCATGTTCAAGCGCTACAAGGAGTTCTGCACGGACGGGAGTCTGACGGTCGGGAGGCTCCAGCTTTTTAAAACTCCGAACAAGTGGGTGCTCAATTTTCCCACCAAGAAACACTGGCGCGGGCCCTCGAAAGTCGAGTGGATAGAGTCTGGCCTCCAGAGATTCGTCGAGACCTACGAAGCTCGTGGGATCACAAGCGTTTCGTTCCCGCAGCTTGGTTGCGGAAACGGTGGCCTCAACTGGCGGGAAGTGGGCCCTCTAATGGCCCGGTACCTGAAGCCGCTTCCAATCCCGGTTTTCATCCACATGCGGCGCACACCAGATGGTTTCGTGCCCGAGCACGAGGATGAGACAGACGTCTCATCCTTCTCGGAGCCGAGGGAACAGATCCCGTTCGAGAGATTCTTGGCAGACGTACTTGGCCTATTCGAGCAGACGTACACTGCGGCGAGCACCGACGATGCGGAGGATGAACCTCCACCGCTGCCCGTGCTCCCAATCGCAAATCTCGAGATCCGGGGGGAACACTTGGAAACGCTTTGGTACCGCCTGAACCAGCGTGGGGGACTACCACTCTCCGAGATGCCCTCAGCCTTTTCGTGCGTCGCCGGACGAGTCGCTGATGAACTTCTCAAGCTCGACTACATCCGGGGGATGACGTTCCTCGTCCAGACCAACAACGAGCCCGTCGCCCTGAGAGGCTTGCGCTTGTCTCTGCCTGCAAGGGTCGAAACGGGCCCATTGCTTCAGTCGAACATTTCTGCGCACAGAGCAGTACTGAGTTGAACCGGGTCACGAAACAGCAGCTGTTGGAGCACGTTTCGCACTGGACGGCGATTTGTCGTGCAAACAGCCGGCAGTGGCTCCCCCGGTTTGCGTACCACTTCACGGACGTGCGCAACGCCGCGAAGATTCTGCGTGACGGCAACCTTCGGTCAAGGGCATCCGCTGAGGCGCTCGCCCTGATGACCAACGACAACGCAAGTCCGGACGTAATTGAGGAAACCCCGGCCGAGTATCAGAACTACGCACGGCTGTATTTTCGGCCACGGACCCCAACTCAATACCGGAACGAAGGGATTCGAGATGGTGCCAGTCTCTACCGCGGCGCCCATTGCCCCGTGCCCGTTTTCTTCTGCTTCGACCTCGTGGAGGTGCTGTCCCGTCCGGATGCCTACTTCTCAACGGGGAGCATGGGCCGCCCCGAAGTTCAGTACGGGAACACCCAAGCCCTGTTCGAGTCGATTCCGTTCGAGCTCGTCTACCACAGCGAGGCGATCGGTCCGGAGCTCTCGAAGAGCGAGGTAATTTTCCGCAGGCACGCTGAGATTCTCATCCCGAAGGCGTTGCCGCTAGACTCGCTGGTAGCAATCGCCTGTCGTTCGAAGGCGGAGAGCCAGACGCTTGTCAACCTCGCAGGGGAGTCCGCAACGCCATGGGTTGGCAAGATCCACTCGGTAGGCGACCCGTTGTTCTTTCGGAACTTCGTGTACTTGGAAACCGTGCAGTCCGAGATTCACGACCTCGTGATCCGCCCGCACTCCGACCGTTGGCTCTCCAATCCCCCGCCTATCAAAGTCCTGGTCACAGAGTTTTCTAGCAACCAGCGGTGGAAGTGGGAAGGCCGGCTAGATCGGCCAGAGCTTCGTATCAAGTTTCCAGTTTCGCGATCGAGGACGGAAGTCTTCGTGCACGGCGTGCTCGCCTACCAGGACGACCTCGATTTCTCGGACGACATTCCTTTCTGAGGGAGCAATCGAGGACTGCGACCGCGAGCCCGAATCGCCTCAGCTGCGGTCGTGCGCGAGCGTCTTGCGCCCGTCGGTCTTGAAGAACACCAGCATCTTGCCGACCTCCGAGGTGCCCTCGACCACGCCGTTGCCAAACTTCGGATGCGCGACGCGGTCACCAGGCTGGAACGTGGTCCGCATCGAGTACTCCTGAATCGGACGATCCATGTTCGCCTCGATGAGCGGGTTGTCGGCGGAGGGCGGCACGACGGACTTCGCAGACTTGCGGGTGCTGCTGATCGTCCGCCGCTGGCTCTTCGCCGCCGCGTTCACATCGACCTCGCCCGCCGGCGCTTTGTAGCGGTGCGAGCCGATGCAGTTCTTGCAGGTGACCTTGGTGACTCGGTCGCCGCTCATCGCAGCGACGACGTGCCAAACGTCCCCACACTTTCCGCAGGTGGAGTAGATGTCCTTGCCGACAGCGACGCTCATCGAGCACGCATCGTAGCGCCGCTGCGCCTCGGGGGCAGTCGCACGAAAAAAAAGGGATACGCCGCGGACGCGACGCGGATCGGGGTGCAGTCGCCCGAAAAAAAAGGGATACGCCGCGGGACGCGATCGGGATTCGCGGACGCGATCGCGGATCCGGCCCGTCGCGAAGGACGCGCAGCCTCAGAGTCCGAGGCCGGAGAGTGCGTCGGCGTTGCTTCGAACCGAGGCCTTGCCTTCGGGGCTCGCGGCGGGGGCGGCGGGCGCGGACCGCTGCGCCTCCTCGAAGTTGTCACCGGCGCGGTCGAGCGCCTCGAACTGCCCCTCGAAGGCGTCGTCGATTTGCTTGCGCTGGGATGCGGTCGCCAGGGGGCGGCTCGCCGAACGACGCTTCTGGATGCGGCCGCGGGTGCTCTGGAGTTTCTCGCGTGCCCGTCCGAACTCCCCGGCCGCGAACGCTTCGTTGGCCTCGCGAAGTGCCGCCGAGGTCTCGGCCCGCGCCAGCCGCGTCTCGACCAGCGGGTCCAGCGGCGAGACCTGTCCTGCGTCGTGGGTCAGGCGCACCGCGAGCTGTCCTTCGCAGGCCCCCTCCCCTTGGGGCTCGGTGGTGAGGTCGCGGTAGCGCAGCTTGACGACCGCAACCTCGTGAAGCCCCTCGGCCCCGCGCGGGAGCTGCACTTCGAAGAGCAGTGATTTTCGATCGCCCGCAGCAAACGCGCCGAACGGAACGACCAGCGCGCGTCCCTGACGGGTGAACCCTCGGTCGAACACCTGCGTGATCTCGACACCAGGCCCCAGGTCGATGACCGCCTCGACGCCAGAGGCGACCGTCTTTTGCAGCGAGCGGAGCTCTTCGTCGAAGACTCGCGCGAGGCCCGAGGGGTCGCGCACGAAGTAGTGACGACCGTTGGAGGCTTGTGCGACCGCGAGCAGCAGACCCTCGTCGTAGTCGACATCCACGCCCAGCGAGCTGATGCTCACACCGCGCCCCCGAGCTTGCTCGGCCAGTTGCTCGAACCCCTCGGGGCTGCGGATCCCGGTGTTGGCCTGGCCGTCGCTGAGCAAGAGCATGCGCGACACGGCCCCCTCCCCGCGCTGGAGTTGCTGCAGGCCTTCCTCCACGCCGCAGGAGATGCAGGTGTGCCCGCGCGCTTCGATGGTGCGAAGCTGCAGCCCGAGCTCGTTGCGAGAGGTCGCGTTGACCGTGGTCGGTGGCACCAGCACGGTGCTTTGCGTGTTGTAGACCACGACGCTGACCATGTCCCCGTCGCGCAGCCGGCTGATCATGCCGCGCGCAGCCGCGAGCGCGTTCTCCATCCGCTGGCCCTGCATCGAGCGCGAGCGATCGATGACGATCGACAGGTTGGTCGAGGCGGCCTCGGCCGCCCGCAGCTCCTCGGCCGCATGCAGGTCGAGGTGAACGAAGGTCTTGGCACTGCGCCCGGCCGCCATGCTCGCGTGACCGAGGCGCCCCTGCACACGGACGGTCGCGCCGGCGTCAAAACGGTCGCGCGCGGGCTGAAACACCGACAAGAGGCTGGACGCGGGCTTCGTATCGGGCGGCGTGTACGCCGCGACCGGCGAGGGTGCAGGCGTGCTCCCCAGGCTTTGGGCCACCGCCATTCCGGCGGCAGAGCTGGTGAGCAGAGCGGCCACGGCAAGTCCAGCGAACGTTGAGAGTTTCATGCAGTCCCCTCGGGGCGGCCAGGGGCCGGCCCCGCGTGAGAGGGCTGAACGCGCGAACTCCGGGTCGGGTCTGCGCCCGGTGTCTTTTCCTGGCGCTCCCGGTCTCCGGCCTTGCGAACCCCCGCGGACGCGAGGAACTCCCACGGTGCGATGGAGCCGATCAGCACGAACACCGCGTCGGTCGGCACGACGCTGGGGCCTTGGGGTCCCACCACAACCGCGCCTTGCGGGCCGACCGACTCCACGGCCGACTGCCACCGGATCTCGAGGCGCCCGGCCGCCTGCGCGGTCTGGACAGCTTCGATGTTCCGCGCCTTTCCGCGCCGAAACCCCTCACCGCGAGCGATCATCGTCACGCGCGTACCCGGAGCGTAGGAAAGCGCGAGCGCGGCCTCCATCGCGACGTCGCCCAGGCCCACCACGAGGCAGCGGCGACCGGAGAAGGACCGCGCGTCGGCCAAGCTGTAGAAGACCTGCGCCTCCATCTGGGGATCCACCGGCCCCGGCAGCCTGCGGGGCGTCCCGCGGCGGCCGATCGCCAGCACAACCTGTGCCGCCCGGAACGCAACCGTGCCCTCATCGGAACGGACGCACGAGACCCAGAAGCCCCCGGGGTCGCGGACGATGCTGCTCACGCGGTGATGGGTGTGCAGCGGGAGCGCCTGGGCGCGGACGATACGGGTCCAGTGCCGCAGCAGCTCCTCCTTGGTGCTCTCCTGCAGCCATAGATCGCCGACCAGCGGCACGCTCAGCGGCTGGTCGAACACCAGCTTGGCGCGCGGGAAACTCTGGATGCTCTGCGCCAGGTCTCCCTGGTCCACCATCACAAAACGCAGGCCGTCTTTCTTGGCTTGCAGCGCCGCCGACAGACCGGCAGGACCCGCGCCCACGATCACCAGGTCGAGCATGTCCCCCTGGGCCTTTCGGCCCGATGCGACGGCGCTCTGGACCGCGACCGCGCCTTGGTTGATCGCGTTGCGGATGAGCGGCATCCCGGTGAGGTCGCCCGCGAGATACAGGCCCGGTACATCCGCCGACTCCAGCGTCGCCGTGACCGCGGGGCGGTCGTCGATCGGGTCGCCGTCGTGCACCACGAGCGAGCCGTTGGGACAGCGCTCCTCACAGGTCGTCAGCCCGCAGCAGTCCTGGGGCCGAGCCACCTTGGCCACATAGGCCTCCAGCGCGAGCACATCGTAGGGGCAGGCATCGATGCACGCCGAGCACCCCAAGCACGTTATCGCGTCGATCTGGGGGAGTCGAACCCGCACAGGTGGGCGCACGTCCGGAGCCTCGGAGGACCCTGCCCGGCTGCGCGGCTGCACCCACATCGCACGCGCCACCAAGACGACGAACACCACTCCCGCGATCACCCCCCACAGCCAGCTTGTGTCTTCCGGGGTCCGCGGCGGCGGTGCAGGTGCGAGTGCTATCGCTTCTCGGGCGAGCGTCCACAGCACGAGGCGGTCCTGCGTGCCGTCGGTCCCCAAGCTCGCCCCCTTCACCGCTTGGTGCTCGTCAAAACACACGCTCATCGACCCGGATGCGTCGAGGCAACGGCCGATCGGGTCCGTCACATTCGTGAGCTCGTGGCACTGCGCGCAGGCGGCCGAGGGAATGACCGGAACGCTCCCGCGCAACTCGGGACGCGGCGCCGTCGGCTCGAGCAACCGTGCCCCCCCCACGCCGAAGCGGATCGTCCCCTCGGCTCCCCAACCGACTCCGCCGAAGTCCTCGTGGATCCGGTGGCAGTCGATGCAGCGCAGAGCTCCGCGCTGCTGCAGGCCGCGGTGACCGGGCCGCGTTGAAGCATGCCCCGCGTGGCATTGCGCGCATTGAGCAGCCGGCGGCGCGGCGGCTTGATGACAGCTCTCGCAACGAAGTCCTGCTTGAACATGCGCTCGGCCCATCGGGTGGCGGGTCGGAGCGTCCGGGGCCATCCACAACGCGAGCGCCCCGACGACGAGGACCGCGAGGGCGGCGGCCCAGCCAAGCCCCCGACGCATGCGTTGGTCGCCGCGAATCCTCGCCTGCGGCGCATGCCGTCGACGGGGCCCGGCGACATCGGTCCACAAGCTGCGGATCACAGCACCACCTTCGAGAGCACGTGGGCGACCAGAAGCACGACCGAAACCGCCGAGAGCACGATGTGCGGCGGCAGCCAAACCCGCAGCAACCCCCTGAGGGTCCTCCGGGGTCCTCGGGCGCGCGCGTCCACCACCGCGGCCAGAACCTCGCTCAACCCTTCGATCCGCTCGAGGCGTTCCACGCCCAGCTGCACGCCGAGCCGGGCGCGCAGTCGCTGTTGCTCTGCAGCGAGCGAGCGCCCCGACAGCAGCAGCACGAGCCCTCCACCGGGGCGACGGACGTAGGGGAGCAACACCGCGGCGGCGAGTCGTTTGAGGGCGTCGCTGCGACCGCCGATCGCACGCATCAGCGCGTCCGCAGGATCGAGCGCTTCCCCGTCCCCTTGGTCCCCGGGTGCGCTCGCCTCCAGCCGGGTCAGCCGTGAAGGCAGCGCGCGGTAGGCCACGAGCCCGAACAACCCCAGCGAGACGGCCGCCAACAACACCCCCGCGAGGGCCCCCGAAGCGCCGACGAATCGTCCGCCCCCGTGCGCCCAGGCGGCGCCCCACGCCAGCGCGCCCAGGATGCCGTGCAGCCCCAAACCGGCGGCGCCGCGGCCCATCGGCCACCGCCTGCGCCGAAGACCTGCATAGCCCGCGCCCCCGAGCAGCGCGGCCGCGGCGAGCCACCCCATGCGAAGCCCCGGGCCTGCGCCCGCGATCCAACCCGCGCTGTGTTGTGCAGACCCCCAGGCGCCGACCGACAGCGACAGCCCGATCCCCACCGAAGTGATCCATGGCCACGCCCGAGCCTTCACCGCCAACGTGGGCACGGCGCGCCCGAGCACCGCCGCGACCTCGACCATCGCGGCGCTCGCGTCCACGCGGACCAGCGCCTGCGTCGGGCAGGACTGCACACAAGCGGGGCCCCCGCTCGAGCCTACGCACAGATCGCACTTGACCGCGACCGCCTCGTACGGCCCCCCCGGTGGTGAAGGCGTGCCGGCCGGGCGTACACCCAGTTCGATCGCCTCCCAGGGACACGCCTTGGCACAAGCACCACACCCGGTGCACAGCGCGGGATCGATCTGCACCGAGCCGTCCCGAGCTCGGGTGATCGCCGCGGTCGGACAGTCGGGCAAACACGCCGGACTCGAGCAGTGCTGACAAGCCTGCGCGAGCAGCCAGGGTGCGCTGGGGGCCGAGGGCGTGCCGAGCCGCGCGAGCATACGCGGGCCTTCCCGGGTCATCCGCGCTTGCCCGTCCGCGTGGTCGAGGCACATGCGCGCGTGCACGCTCCGCAGCGGACACAGCTCTCCTGGTCGATCACCAAGAGCGAGCGAGCGCGCGTCAACCGATGGATGTCGACAGGGTCCGGCTGCGGTCCGGCTTGCATCGCGCGCAACACTTCGGCGCGAGCCTGCGCCCTGTGGAGGCTCTGCGACTCCAGCGACGCGGCGAAGGGTCCCAAGGCGGCGCGCATCGCCTCGGCCCGGATCCAAACCACTTGGCTGGGTCCGGCCGCGACGACGTCGTGCGCCCAAGGGTGGCCTGCGAGCGCGCCTTGGACCCCCACGCTGTCCGGACTCAGCGCCACCCGTTCGACCTCTCGCGTCCCCTCGGCGCGCAGGTGCAGCACCCCGTCCAGGATCAAGATGCCCGCGACCCCCGGATCCCCGGCACGGGCGACGAAGCTGTCCGCGGCCACCGTCCGGAGGCTGCCGCCGTCGAGCAGCAGCTCCAGCGCGTCACGATCGAGCTCCGGGAGCACGCCGCGCAACAGATCCGCGACCACGGCCCGCTCCAAGCGGCGCAGCTCGGCCGCGGCGACCGGACGCCCGCCGGCCCGCGTCCACGCACGATGCAGCAGCGACGCCGCCACGCCAAACACCTGGGCTTCCCCCTCGGCGCTCGCGCGGGCTCGCCGGGGCAGCCCCAACATCGCCTCCTCGCCGAGCGTGTGCCCCGGCTCCGCCACCCGAAGCACCCCTGCCTCGCTCGACACCCGGACGCGCCCGCGCAAGACCACGTACAGGACGTCGGCGTCCTCGCCTGCCTCATACAACGCAGCGCCATCGCGAAGGGTCGTGGTCGTTCCCGCCGCTTCCAGACGCTGTCGCGAGACCGGATCGAGTCCCCGCAGCGGCGCCGCATCGAAGGGCCCCGCCGTCACGGCAGGGTCACCTCGGCCACCGCCAGTTCGACCGCTTCGAGACGCTCCAACGTCTCGGCGGTGACCAACGGCCCGCTCGGACGCACCCCTCGCGCAGCCTGCAACGCCTCGTAGGCCGCAAAGGCCTCCACCAAGAACGGAGGAAACGCCCTGAACATGAGCCGGGCGCGAATGTGGAGCGGTCCCGAGGGCGCCTGAAGTTCGTACGTGTACAGCTGCGGCTCTCCGGCGACCGCGGAGCGCTCATCGATGATCGCATCGGGTCCTTTGGTGAGTCCGCGATCGAAGTCCAATCCGCCCACGGGGAAGTACACCTCAAGAAACCGCTCCTCGCCGCCGAGATTGGAGCTGCACTCCCCGGTGTCGAGGTCGTACGCCCCGTCGTCGAAGCGGTCGGAGCGGGTGCGACCCTGCCCGGGTCCCGGCTGGCAGCGCCCCGCGCCATCGATCCGCCCGATACAGGTCACGCACCGCTGAAAGCCGTTTTGCAGGTTGACCAGACCTCGCCCCGCAAAGCGGTTGCGACCGACTTCTTGCCACTGCGGTACGTCGGGCCCGTCGACGATGTCGGCCCCGAACATCCCCAGCGGTCGCCCCTGCCCGTCCACGTTGCGGTCGTCCACGTTGGTCCGCACGAATCGCTTGTCCCGCAGGTTCTGTGCCGGGTCGTCGATGCGCCCCACCTCGTAGACCACCCGCCCATCGCGGTCCGTCACGGTGAGGTGGACCCAGATCTCGCGCTCCTGGCTAAACCCGGCCGGGACCTTGTGACCCGCCCCGATGTTTTCGATCGTGATCGGGATCTCGATGCCGGCCCCGCTTCGCCGCGGCGGCTCGAGTTCGAATCGAAACGTCGATCCGAGCAGCAGGTCTCGGCGCTGCAGGATCCCCCGCGGGCTCCCGTGCGCATCCAGTCCGGGGTCATCCACGAGTCCTTCGGGGAAGAGCGACGAGAGCGGCACGTCCACCCCAGCGAAGGCGTGGGACGAGATCGAGCTGGCGGCCTCGGAGCTGATCGAGGCCCTCCCGGAGGGCCGGGTGCCGGGCACCACCGGGGAGAACCGTGTCCCCTCCGGACAGGCTCGCTCGAGCGCCGTGTACCGCGTCTGGCGGAACGGATTTCGCGAGGGCGCCTCGGCTTCGGGGACGCAGATCCCCGGGTATAGGCTCATGTGGCAGTCCTGACAACTCGCCGCGTCGCGGCCTTGGGCGCGCTCCTTGCCCGCCCAGTCGACCCATTCGCTGTACGCGTTGCGGAGGCGCTTGAAGTGCTCCCCGGTGGCATCCACCGCCCTCGCGTCGGTGCCGAACAGGCGAACGTCGTGACAGGACCCGCAGAACTCGCTGCTCTTGAGGTAGTCCGACGACGATGCCTCCGGCCGGGCGTGGCCGCCGGGCACGATGGGAGAGCCGTTGGTGAGGGCGCCAGGACGCAGATGGTAGCCGCTGTTGCCGATCCCGGGCGTGCCAGCGCGATCCTCGGGTCGGGCGAAGAAGCGGCGGCCCGTGACCGGGGAGATCCAGTCGGGGTTGCCCTCGTAGTCGCCGCGGGCCTCGTTTCCCGGACGCGCGGGACCGTCGACCTGGTGGCAGAAGGCGCAGCCAACGCCCTCGAGGCTCTCGGCGGGGAGTAGGTCCACAACCGGGCGCCGGGACGCGCTGCTGGCCGAACGCCCGTCCCACGCGGGCATGGCGGGCTGAAGATTCTCGCCCGGAGCGTGGCAGTTGACGCACCACAGCGCGCCGCCGGTTCCGGTCTCGCGGACGCCGGAGACCGGGTCCACGCACGCTCCCGTACCCGCACCCCGAAGCACCCCTGCCCCCCCAGGACAGTCGAAGTCTTTGCCGACCTGCTCCTGGATCAACATTTCGAGCGCACCGAACAAGGGACTCTTGACCGAGTGTGCCATCACCGAGCCATGCCACTGCGCCGCGTGCTCGGGGTGACACCCCGCGCAGTCGTCCGCCATCGTCTCGGTCGGGGCGCGGGCCGGCGCAACCTCGGGCCGGCTCCGGGGCGCCGGCTGCGGGGCGGCGGGGAGGATGGCCACCGCCGCGACTGCGCCCAGCAGCGGGACCAGCGACCACGTCAGCGACCGCCGCCGACGCGCGGGGGGCTCGGCGGGACGCGGGGCCGAGGCGGGGCGCGGGGCCGAGGTGGGGCGCGGGGCCGCGGGGATGGATGCGGCCTCCCGCGGCCCGCCCGTGATCGGGTCGCCTTGCAACGTTTGAACGACACTCGCGAGGTCCGGGCGAGCCTGCGCCTGGGGAGCCAGCAGTCGCAGGCACAGCGCCTGCACGCCCGGCGGGAGCGCGCTGGCGATCGCGTCCGGAAACGGCGGCGCACCTCGCTGCGCCCCATCGGCCAGTCCGAGCCGCCGCCCGCCGCCTTCGAAGGGGTGCACTCCAGTGAGGCTTCGATACAACAGCAGGCCGAACGCGAAGCGGTTGCTGGTGCGGTCCCACGGCGCACCACGGGCGGGTTCGGGCGGGGTCCAGCGCCCCACCGGAGGCAGCGCAGGTGTCGACGCACCCACGAGGCTCGCCACCAAGGGCGCACCGATGAGGCCCGCGCTGTCCTCGTCGACCCAGACCGTGCGCGGCGTGAGTGGACCGGGGAACAACGAGACGCTCTCGCAATGGGCCAAGGCGCGCGCGAGCGGCAACAGACGCCGCCGTGCCGTCTCAAACGACCACGGATTGTCGGTCCATACGCTGCGCAGCGTCGTGTCGCTGCGGCCTCGCAACGCGACCAGCGCCTCGTCTGGAGCGGCTTCAAACCGACCCACCCCGTGGCGTCCCAGCGCCACCAGACGGGCCACGGTTTGCTCCGCCCCCGGCGGAAAGCACCAACGCTCTCGCCCATCCTCAAGACGTTCTCGGCGGGCGTGCCCCAGCGAGGACAGCGACATTGCGCTGTCCCTGACGCCGCTCAACGCGATGTCTCCACAACCGCCGGCGTCCCGATGAACAGGTTGCTGGCGTAGCCGAGCCCGAATCCGAGCGCGGTGATGGCCAACAGCAGCGAGACCGCCAGGCGGTTCCCGATGCGCACGGGCGCCGCGGCGCGTTCGATGAGCGCGATCGTGTCTGTGCTGACCGCAGGCTCCGAGGCCTCGGCGGGGCGCAGCGCGGTCGCGGGCTTGGGCGCAGGGGTTGGCGTCTTGGTCTGCACCAGCGCCGCGGAGCTCGAGGTGGAGAACGGCTCGAGCTGTTGGACAACATCGCCGGCGTGCTCGGGTCGATCGCCGGGCCGTTTCCCGAGCAGCGCAAACACCAACCGCTCCACACCTTTGGGAAGGCCGGTCCGAACCTCCTGCGGCAATGGCGGGGGCTCGGCGGTGCAGTGCAGGTTGAGCAGCTCCCGGGGCGAGGCGCTCTGAAACGGCGGCACCCCAGCGAGCAGCTCGTAGAACACCACGCCGAGCGCGTACAAATCAGCGCGTGGATCCAGGGGCGCGGCGTCGATCTGCTCGGGGCTCATGTACGACAGCGTGCCGACCGAGTGCGTGGTGGTCTGGTGCAGCGCCTCAAGCACCTTCGCGATCCCGAAGTCCGCGACCTTGGCGTTCTCGCCGTTCGCGGTGATCAACACGTTCTCGGGCTTGAGGTCGCGGTGAATGATCGCTGGCTCTTGGGAGTGAGCCGCGTGCAGACCCGCCGCGATCTGACTGATCCACTGCACGGCGGTCGTCCACGGCACCCGGCCCCGCTCTTGAAGGACCGCGCGCAGGCTCGGACCGTCGAGGAGCTCCATCGCCATCACCAGCTGCCCATCGATCTCCGAACAGGCCAGGCAGCGAACGACGTTGGGGTGGTCCAAGTGCGCCAGGATTGTCATTTCGCTGCGGAACAGCCGGCGCCCCTCCTCGGACGCCGCGAGCTCTGGTCGAAGCGTCTTGAGCGCGACCTCGCGCCCCGAGAGCCGCTCTTTGGCGGCGTAGACCATCCCCATGCCACCCTCGCCCAGGGGGCGGAGCACGTCGTAGTCGCCGATTCGGTCCATCGAACCTGGCCAACGCACGAGGGGACGCCCCGGCCTGCGGGAGGACAAAAAACCTTAGCCGACCAGGAATTCGAGGGCCTCGGGCCGGTCCAGGCGGTCCACCACCCGGTCGGCGCCGGCCGCTTGGAGCACATCCGCCGCATACGCCCCAGTGGTGACGGCCAGGCACAGCGCCCCGATCGCGGCGGCAGCCTGGACGTCGCGGGGCGTGTCGCCAATGACCACGACCCGGGCGCCCGAGGCAGGCCTTCCCAACCGTGCCAGTCCCCGATCCCGCCCGAGCGCAAGCATTTCGGAGCGGATCTCCGCATCGCTGCCGAACCCGCCAAAGGAGAAGGCCTCCCACAGCCCGACCGGGGTGAGCTTGAGCCGAGCCCCGTCGATATGGTTTCCGGTGCCGAGCCCCACCGCCGCGTCTGGTTGCGCGCGGGCGAGCTCGATGGCCGCAAGCGCCCCGTCACAGAGCGTGGGCGGGGTGCTGCACAGCTCGACTTGGATGTGTTCGAGGTAGGCCCCGAGCACCCGCTCGATCACGAGGGCATCGATCGGGTGTCCAGCGTTGCACAGCGCAGCCCGGACGATGCCCGGGTCGGTCATCCCCGAAAACTGAACGGCCGTCATCGCATCCGCACGGCCCGGACAGACGCGCTCGAAGCCCGCCTGCATCGCGCGACGACCCGCCCCGGCGGCGTCGAGGATCGTGCCGTCGATGTCAAACAGGTACACCGTAGGCGTCGGCATCAGAACGCGGCCGCCTTCCCCCCATCACGGACCGTGTCGGCGACGGCACGGAACCCATTGGTGGCCGGGTCGACCTCGATGCAGTTCGCGTGTCCCATCGAGGAACGGCGCGTGTCGACCTCGTGGCCGAGCGCTTCGAGTCCGGCCTGCAGCTCGGGCCCGATGCCGCTCTCCGCCCAGATCTTGTCCGGCTGCCATTGATGATGCACCCGCGGCGCGGCGACGGCTTCGTCCATGCTCAGCCCGTAGTCGACCACCGCGCGAATGATCTGCAGCACGGTCGTGGTGATCGTGGGGCCGCCAGGACTTCCCACCACGGCACGCAGCGCGCCATCCTTGACCACGATCGTCGGCGTCATCGAGCTGAGCATGCGCTTGCCGGGCTCGATCTTGTTCGGCTCCCCCTGCACCAGGCCAAAAGCGTTCGCCGCTCCGGGCTGGGTGGAGAAGTCGTCCATCTCGTTGTTGAGCAGCACACCCGAGCTCGGGAGCACAAACCGGGCGCCAAATCCCAGGTTGAGCGTCGTGGTGTTGGACACCGCGTTGCCGGCCCCGTCGACGACCGAGAAGTGGGTTGTCTGGTGCGACTCTTCCTTGGCCGGCGCGAGACCCGGGTGCACGTCGCTCGACGGCGTCGCGTGCATGGGGTCGATGTCGGAGAGCCGCTCCTGCACATAGGCCGCCGTCATCAACTGATCCAGCGGGAGCTTCACGTAGTCTGGGTCCGCCAGCAGCATGTTGCGGTCGACGTAGGTCCGGCGGGCGATCTCGACGTGCAGATGCACCTCCTGCACGCTTCGCCAGGGCTGGGACGCCAGGTCGAGGGCCTCGGCCGCCGCGAGCATCTGATACAGCCCCACCCCGCCTGCGGACGGAGGCGGCATCGTGATGATCTCGTGGCCACGATACTCAAAAACGATCGGCTCGCGTCGCTTCGCTTCGTACGAGGCGAGGTCCGCGGCGGTCCACAACCCCCCGGCTGCGGCGTTCTCGGCCGCCATCGCCACGGCGATCGGTCCTTCGTAAAACGCCTTGGGCCCCTGGTCCGCGATCGCTTCAAGGGTTGCGGCCAGCACCGGCTGTTTCCAAGTCTCCCCCGCGGCGTACGACGAGCCGTCGGGTTTGACATAGAACGCCGCCGACGCTGCATAGCCGGCTTCGCGAATCCGGCCCACACCACGCTCGATGTCCTCGGCATGGAAGCTGTCGAGCGTGTTGCCCTCGCGCGCGAGCACAATCGCGGGCGTTACGACGTCGCGCCAAGGGAGCACACCGTAGGTCTCATGCGCGAGCGCAAGGCCGGCGACGGACCCGGGGATGCCGGCAGCCTTGGGACCCACGAGGCGCTCGGAGGTGGGCTTGCCGTCGGGACCGAGGAACATGTCCCGCGTGGCCGCGGCCGGGGCCTGCTCCCGGTAGTCGAAGCTCGCCGTGCCGCCGTCGGCCATCCGGACGACCATAAAACCGCCACCCCCGATGTTGCCCGCCGAGGGGTGGGTCACCGCCAGGGCGAACCCCACCGCGACCGCAGCGTCAACGGCATTGCCGCCGCGCTTCATGATCGCGATGCCGACCTCGCTCGCGCTGGCCTCAGCGCTTGCCACCGCCCCTTGGGTCCCCAACGCGACGCGCGTGCCATCGGCCTCCCCTGCGGGCATCGACCGCTCGACCGCGGTGGCCTGCACCGAAGCGGCTGGTGTCGCGGCGACCGGTGTCGCCGGAGCGGCCGGCGGGACGGCCGCGGACTTGCACCCCCCCGCGAGCAGCGACAACCCTAGGGCAAGCGAGGTGAACCGGAGAGAGTTCATCGCGCGCATGTATACCCCCGGCGCGGAAGGGGTGCGACTGAGACCCGGCGTTCGCGGTATTGTGGCGCGGTCCGTTGTCCGAGGAAGACCATCGGGAGCGCGAGCCCCGTCTGTCCGCCGCGCTGATCGCCGAGGACCCCAATCAGGGGCCTGATCTCGAGCGCGCGCAGATGCTCTCCTCGCTGCACGCCCGCATGTTCGGCCAAGCAACAAGCGTCCGTCTGGGCCGGTTCGAACTCGGGTCGCGGCGCGGTGCCGGTGCCATGGGCGTGGTCTACGAAGCTCGAGATCCCGATCTCGAGCGCCAGGTCGCGCTCAAGGTGCTGCGGACCGCGGCGCTCGATCCCCTCCCGGGCCGCGCGGTTCGTGCTCGAAGCCCGGGCCCTCGCAAAGCTTCGCCACCCCAACGTGGTCACCGTCTACGAGGTTGGGACCGATGGGGACAATCGTTTCATCGTCATGGACCTGGTCCAGGGCGGAACCCTGAAAAGCTGGCTGGAAACCCCACGTGCTTGGAAAGACGTCGTGCGCATGTTCATCGGCGCCGGCCAAGGCCTGCAGGCTGCACACGATGCGGGGCTGATCCACCGCGACTTCAAGCCGGACAACGTGTTGGTCGAGGATGATCTCCCGCGGGTCGTGGACTTCGGACTCGCCGCCGGTGCGGACGACCCGGTCACGGTCACGCTGGGGAGCGCACCCGAGATGGGCGACGCGGGACGTTGCACCCAAACCGGGGCGTTCGTGGGCACGCCGGTGTACATGGCGCCCGAACAGGTGCTCGGGGACGCCACGCCGGCCGCGGATCAGTACGCGTTTTGTGTGGCCCTGTTCGAGGCTCTCGAAGGTCGGCGCCCGTATGCCGACGCGGAGTCGGACGGGCTCGAGGCCATGCTTGCAGCCCGGGCATTGCCGCTGCCGCCCGGCCTTCCTCGCGGGGCTCCTCGGTGGCTGCGCAAGGCCATCGCGCGCGGCCTCTCCCCAGCCCCTGCAGATCGCTGGCCGTCGATGAACGCCCTGCTCGGCGCGCTCGCGCGCGTGGGGCCGCCCGGGCGTCGTCGCGCCGTCGCCGTCGCGGCCGGGCTCGCGCTCACGGTCGCTGCCGCGGGGGCCGGATCGCTCTTGAGCGACACGGAAACCCAGGCTTGTTCCGCTGCCGCGGACGGGCTTCACGACGCTTGGTCCAGCGCCCGTCGCGGGGAGCTTCAGCGGGCCTTCGAGCGCACGGGTGTCCCCTACGCCACCGACACGTGGCAACGCGTCGAGCCCCTCCTGGACGCCTACGCGGCGCAGTGGGAGCGCGCTGCCGTGGGTGCCTGCGTGGCAGACCTCGCTGCCCCCGACCCCGCACCGGCGTTGAACCAGGCTCGTCAGCGCTGCATTGGACGGCGACGCGCCGACTTCAGCTCGTTGCTCGACACGTTCGCCACGCTCGACGCGGACACCATCGACCGCGCGGTCGATGCCGCAGAGACCATTCCAGCGATCTCCACCTGCGACGACGCCACCCTGCTTCGAGAGCAGCTCGAACGAGGGGTGGAGCACGTCGCGGCCCCCTCCAGTCTGTACGAACGCGTCGCTGCAGCCGACGTCGCGTTCCGAATCGGCGATGACCAGACCGCCCTGCAAGAGGCAGGCACCGCCCGTGAAGGGTCCCGAGCGGTTGCCGACGACGAACTGGCGAGCCTGGCCTCGATCGTCGTCGCGCAAGTCCACCGGCGCAACGGAAAGCTCGAGCACGCAGAGGCGGCCGCCAACGATGCGGTCGAGGCTGCGGAGCGGCTGGGCGACACTCAGCTCCGAGCGAGAGCCCAGATCCAGCTGCTCAGTGTGCTCACCGGACAGCGCGACTTCGCGTCCTGCAACCGCCAGGCCCGGTTCATTCGCGCGAGCTTGACCCGGCTGGGCGATCCGCCCGCGATGCTCTTCGAACTTCGCCTGCAGCAGGCCTGGCTGCTGCAACACGAAGGCGACGTGGAGGGAGCGCTCACGCTGTTCGAGCAGACCGAGTTGCTCGCCCGGCAGCAGGGTGCGTCGGGCTCCGACGTCACGGGCCGGAGCCTTTCCGGGCAGGGTGCGGCCCTGGCCGAGCTTGGCCGGTACGAGGAGTCCATCGCCGTCTCGCAGCGTGCGGTCGAGCGTCTTGCGCTCCGCCTCGGCACGGCGACGCCTCGGGTGATCAGCGCTCGAATGGACATCGCTTCGGCCCTGTCGAACTACGGCCGCAGCGAAGAAGCCATCGCCGCGGCGAAGAGCGTGCTCGCCGATGCCGTCCTCGTCGCCGGGGCCGAATCCGTGCTGGGTGGCAGAGCCCGGGCCACGCTGGGGATCGCCTATGCCACCCACGGCGGGCTCACGGACGCCGAGCACCTGCTTCGGACGGCAGCCGCGACGTTGGAGCGAGAGCTCCGCACCGAGAACCCGGACGCCGCAACGGCATGGGTGGCCCTGGCCAAGGTCCTGGCCTACGGCGACAAGCCCGCCGAGGCGATCGAGGTCCTGGAGCACGCGCGAGAGATCCTGTCCGTCGCGCTGCCTCCAACCCACCCGGATTTTATCTACGTGCACACCAACCTTGCAGAGGCTCACCTCGCGTTGGATCACTGGCAAGCCGCCGCCGACGCTGCGCAGCAGGCTGAATCCATCGTCGATCTCCATTTTTCGGCCGACAATGCTCGCCTGGCTCCGATCCGGGTGCTCCGTGCGACCGCGTTGCGCGAAACCGGCGCCCTCGATGCCTCTGCGTCGCTGCTCAAGCCCGTCCTCGACAAGCTGCTCGCCGCGAAGGCTCGCCCAGCGCTGATCGCGAACACGAGCTACCAGCTGGGGCTGACGCGCGCGGAGCAAGGAGACATCGCCGAGGCGAGGCGCCTCATGCACGAGGCGAAGGCCGCGTTCCAGAGCGATGGAACCGAGCACATCGCGCGCGTCGATGAGGTCGACACCTGGCTCGGGTCACACTGAGCAGCGACGAGCGTCCCGCTGCAGCGAACCTCGGAGGAAGAGAGGTTCGCTGCAGCGATCGGTCCGGGCCGTCGTCCACCCCACCCAATTCCCCTGGGCTCGGGTGAGCGCAGGTGCCACCTGCGACGGCAGGTCTTGGGGGCGCGCGGGTGGACGCCGGCCCCATGCCACACGTCCATCCGATACGACCGCCGTTGCACGCGGATTTTCCGGATGCGCGGTGCTTTTTTCGCCGCAGCGCCACAAAACCCTGTTTCGCTCGCTATGCTGCCGCTCGCCGCCGGCACGATGACGCTCAACCCCAACCTCGAGGAGCTCACGCTCGCAGACGTCGGCCTGCCCGAAGGTGCGCGAGTTCCCTTCCAGTTCACACCTGGACACAGCTGGTCCCCGCTTGTCGTCAGCTTCCCCCATGTCGGCCTCGCGTGGCCCCACGAGCTGCGACCCAAGCCGCAGGTCGAGTTCTCTCGAAACGCCGACTACGAGGTCCAGACCCTCTACGCGGGCGTCCCGAGTTTGGGCGCGGCCACCCTCACCGCGCACTTCTCCCGCCTCGTCGTCGACCTCAACCGGGCCGAGGACGACGTCGCACCGGAGCTCGTCCCGGATCATCCCGCACCACGGGCTCGCATGAAGCCCGGCGTCCCCGGCAGTGCGCCGCCGCTGGGCTGGGACCGTCCGGGGCGGGGCGTGGTGTGGGCCTCCGCCATGACCGGCGCACGCGGAACGACCCGAATCCTGACCCCACCGCTGTCGTACCCGGCGTTTGAAGCCCGCATCGCGCGGTTTCATCGGCCCTACTACCGCGCCCTTGAGGTCTTGCTTCAGCGCCGCCGCAAGCGGTTCGGATACGCCGTCCTGCTCGACGCTCACAGCATGCCCAGCAGCGTCGGCGTCGACCTGGTGCTCGGCACGCTCGAAGGGGCCAGCTGCGCCGATGCGATCGCGAACACCGCTCTGGAGGCCCTCGCCGGCGCCGCGGATCGCCGGTCGCTGCTGTCGCTGCGCCGTGACGATCCCTACCAGGGCGGCGAGATCGTTCGCACATTCGGCAGACCGCGCGAGGGCGTGCACGCGTTGCAACTCGAGGTGTCACGTCGTCTGTACATGGATGAGCGGGTGTATCGGGTGCTCAGTTGGCCAAGCGAACTGCGACCGCTTCCGACCGGGCGCGGTCCGCAACAGCCCCGGGGACCCGGTCTTGCTCCGCCCAGTGGCCGGCGCAGCGCAGAACTCCATGAGCTCGTACTGCGCGTCCGCAGCCTCGTACAGGCACTGCGCGGTACGCCACCGACCCCCTCTCCCAACCACGAGCCCATCCCTTCGGCGGCCTCATGAGCAACGATTCCTCCAAGTTTTGCGGTGATGTGTGGATGTTATCTCCCACATCCCTACACCGGGCGCGGTTCATTTCCGGACATCAGCGCGTCGATCCCTTGTCGCGAAAACCCCCCAAAGGATACACTCCGGGCGCTGCGGAACCTCGTCACGAGGTTCACGTGCACCGGAAGTGGGAGCAAAGGCTGTGAGCAACGCCAGACAAGACGCGGACGCGTTTGACGACCTTCTAGGACAACTCGTGGATGAGTTGGCGATGACGCCGACGATGCCCGAGGAGCAGGAGCCTGATCAGCCGGTTCCAGTCCCCGGGGGTACGACCGTCGGACCCGCCCCCACCGGTCCTGCCGGAGGCGGTGCCAACGTCGTCGCCCCGCACCAGGGAACGCCGGTCGACTACCCCGAGCCCGTGAAAAAGGGCGGTCTGGGTCTGGGCCTCGGTCTGGGCATCGGAGGCGCAATCGCGGCGATCGGTGTCGCCGCGATCATCGTCTTGGGCGGCAAAGGTGACGAGAAGGTCGCCGACAAGGACGAGAAGACGGAGCAGAAGGCCGACGACAAAAAGTCTCCCGAAGCTCCGCCGCCGGCACCGGGCGCAACCCCGCCGGCCCCAGGCACCGCGCCCGTCGCAGGTGCGGTCCCGGGTGCGCCGGGCACGGTCCCTGCCCCAGGTACGCCGGGCGCGGTCCCTGCTGCTGGCACCCCCGGAGCGGTCCCCGCCCCCGGCTCGCCCGAGGCGATCGCGGCGGCCGAGGCTGCGGCGGCTGCCGAAGCTGCGGCGGCTGCCGAAGCCGAGGCCGCCAAGCCGAAGAAGAAGAAGAAAAAAAGAACGAGCAGCCCTGCGAAGAAGAAGACCGCCGGGACCAAGAAAAAGTCTTCCACCGTCAACCCGTTCGGTTAGACCCACATGTTTTTGATGAACGCCCCCATCGCCGCCGCTCTTGCCGTGGCGCTCTCGCTTCCCTCCGCCGCCTTTGCGGCGCAGCCCGCGGGCTCTCCAGATCCTGCCTCGATGTCCGAGGATGACAAGATGGAGCGGGCCAAAAGCCTCTACGGCGAGGCCGACGCGGCCTTCGCCGCTGGCGATTTTGCCAACGCCTTGGCGAAGTTCGAGGAAGCCTACAACTACTACGCGCCGCAGCTTCACCTGTTCAACTACAACATCGGCGCAGCCGCGTACGAGCTTGGGGACTGTGCGAAGGCCAAGACCGCATTCCAGCGGTTCCTCGACCTCGTGCCCGAGCACCCCGAGCGCGGTTCAGCCCAGGAGAAGCTCATCGAAATCGAGCGCTCCGGTTGTGCGCAGGCAGCCACCACGACCACGCCCCCGCCGGTCACCACGACCACCACCCGTACGGTGACCGAGGATGACGAGGACTCGCCGCTGCTCACCTCGAAGAAGGACGAGCGCGAGGAGGCGTCGGAGCGAGAGCGGGACGAGAAGGACGCCAAGAAAACCGACCCGGTGTTGCTCACGGGCATCGTGCTCACCGCCGTCGGCGGGGTCACGCTGATCGGCAGCGGTGTTTCTGTGGGCCTTGCCCGCGCCAAAGCCAACCGCCTGGCCGACCTCGCCTCGCCCGGATCCACCGGCTTCCCCGACGGCAACTACAGCGACGACGAGGTCTTCAACCTCGACCAAACTCGGCTCCCGGGAAACAACACGGCAACCATCGCTTTGTTGGTTGGCGGCGCCGTGATCACCGGCGTGGGGGTGGGTCTGCTCGTCGTCGGTCTCAAGCGCCAGAAGGCCAAGCGCGCGAAGGTTGGAGACAAGAACGCCTTGGCCCCGACCCGCCCGCACCTCGCCGGATTCGGTCCAGCCCTCCTCCCGCGCGGCGGTGGAGCATCGGCCTCTGTCCGGTTTTAGCTCCGAGCCTCGCCACGTCCCGAACGTCCCGAACGTCCCGAACGTCCCGAACGTCCCGAACGTCCCGAACGTCCCGAAGACGAAGAAAAGGATCGACCGTGCCTAGCCCCCGCGATCGAGCGCGTCTCCTCATCGAGGAACGCCTGGCCGCGGAGCACGGGACGCTTGGTTTGGATCGATCGGCCCCGGTCTGCATGATCTACCCGAGCCCCTACCGGGTCGGGATGTCGGCGCTGGGGTTTCAGACCCTGTACCGCATGCTCAACGACGGTGGGCCCGGCGCACACCGGGCCTTTCTTCCGGACGACTGGGAGCCGGCCTCCCTCAAGTGGCCCGCGCCCAAGGATCCGATGCTCAGCTATGAGCAGCGGCGACCGATCTCGGACTACCGGATCCTGGCGATGTCGATGTCCTACGAGCTCGAGATCACCGGCGTGATTCGGCTGCTCGAGGGCGCGGGCATCCCCCTGTACGCGAAGGACAGGGGACCTCGGGACCCGATACTGATCGCCGGGGGCCCGCTGACGACGACCAATCCCAGCGTGCTGCTCCCGTTCGTCGACATCTTGATGTTCGGCGAAGGCGAAGAGCAGCTGCCCTTGGCGGTCGACAAGATCCTGGCCTCGCAGCAGCGAAGTACCGCCATCGAAGCGGTCGCTTCGATGCCGCATGCGATCCGGGGCGAGCTGGAGCCGGGCCACTTTGAGGCCTTCCCCACCCAGGCCAAGGTCGACAAATCGGTCCTCCCCGCCTACTCGGCGATCACGACCCCCAACACCGAGCTCGCGGACATGTTCCTGGTGGAGCCCGAGCGCGGCTGCTCACGGCAGTGCACCTTCTGCGTGATGCGAGGACCCAGCACCGGCGGGATGCGGCTGCTCGACATGAAGGAGCCGCTGGGCCTCATCCCCGAGACGGCCAAGCGTGTCGGCCTGGTGGGCGCCGCGGTGACCGACCACCCCAATCTGGAGGAACTCGTCGACCGCATCGTGCAGACCGGCCGCGGAGTGGGCGTGAGCAGCCTCCGTGCAGACCGCCTCACGCCCGAGCTGGTCGCCAACCTGACCCGCGGCGGCTACCGGCAGATCACGGTCGCCTCCGATGGGATCAGCCAGCGTCTGCGTGACCAGCTCCAGCGACGCATCAAGGGCGAGTCGATTCTGCGTGCCGCGGACCTGGTTCGCGCAGACCCGAACGTGCGCGGCCTGAAGGTCTACAACATGATCGGCGTGCCCTCCGAGACCGAGGACGACGTCGACGAGTTGATCGCGTTCAACCAGGAGATCGCGGACAAGGTCCGGCTGACGCTCACGTTCTCGACGTTCGTCGCCAAACAGAACACGCCCCTGGATGGTCAGCCATTCATCGGCGTCAAAGAAGCCGAGGCGCGCCTCAAGAAGATTCGAAAGGCGCTCGGACAACGAGTCCAGATCCGGCCGCAGTCACCTCGTTGGGCGCATGTCGAGTACCTCGTCGCGCAGCGAGGCGCCGAGAGTGGGCACGCCGCGGTGCAAGCGGTCTACGGCGGCGGAGGGTATCGGGCGTGGATCAAGGCGTTCGAGCGCCTCGAGCCCCTGCCCCGGCCTCTGGTGTTTGGGGACGAGGCGCTCAAAGCTCGCCGGGTTCGAAGGGCCGATGAGCGCGAGGAAAAAGCCCGGTTGCGGGTCCTGCCGTAGTCGCCGCTCTAGAGCGGCGGTGGTCCGGCGTGCTCGCCCAGCAGCGCCCGCAGCGTGGCGTGCCGGGCGGGGATCCGCGCGACGGCGGCCTCGTGGGCGGCATGGAAGCGGGCGCGCGCCACCGCCATCCGCTGGGGATCCTCGGCAAGCGCCAGGTCGCTGCGGACCATGAGCACGGAGAGTCCCAGGTGAGCCAGGACCGCCGTGCCCAGCAACGCCGTGCCCGCCAACCCGGTCCGGCCCGAACCCGACACCGCCCGCAGTCCATCGGCGGTTCGGGTGGCCGCCAGGCACAGCGGAACCGCGACGATGGCCACGATCCCCGCCCAAACCTTCAGCGGAACCGCACGCGCCGCCGCGGCGTCGCCCCAGGCAGAGGCAGACAGCGGGCGCTCCAACACCACCGCGTACCCTCTCCAGTCCAAGAGCGCGCCGGTGGTGTTGGGGTCGACAAACGCTGCCGCCAGCAATGCGATGGCCGGCACCATCAGGGCGAGCGTCACCGCGGCCAGCCACCGCATCCAGGCTCGCTCGCGGGCCCACGCCACGACGCCCAGGGTGCTCGGCAACAGCAGCGGCAGCGCGTCCAAGAGCTTGCGGGCGCCGAAGCTGGTGCCGCCGGACCACGTGCGTGTGCCCAAGACCGAGTACGGCACGATGTCTCGCATCCCGGCGTCGAGCCAGATCTGGTGCACGAACAACCCCAGCAGCAACCACGCGGCACGTTCGCGGCGGGCGAGCGCCCACAGGAGCGCGAGCATGCCGAGCAACACCACCGGGGACCACGTCAGCACCCCGTGATACGGCGAGAACAGGAACGCGCGCACATGGTGTGTGGTCTGTGAGGCGTACGCGCCAAGCTCGGTGCCGTACATCCACAGCTGCAGGCGCAGATGGACCAGTGGCCACGCGGCTGCACAAAGCGCAGCCGCGAGCAGACACTTCAGGCGCCGCGCCCAGGACCCGGTGTGCCAGGCATCTTCGGCGACCAGGAGCCACAGGGGGGCGAGCTGCGGACGGATGCCCACCGCCAGCCCCAGCAGTGCGCCGAGAACCACCGCACGAGACATGGGCGTGCCCCACCCGCGCGCCCTCCAGGCGAGCACGAAGATCAGCACCGCACCGAAGCCCCAGATGTGCGGTCGCAGCGGCGCCTCGCTGGCGTAGTACAGCACCGGGGTGCCCGAGATCCAGGCAGCCGCCCCGATGACCCCAGCGCGCTCCGAGCCGGCAGCCTCGGCGTAGGCGCCAGCCAGCAGTCGCGCGAGGCCGACGAGACACAGCATGGCGAGGGTTCGTACGGCGAGCAGCGGCACCGCGCCGTAGGGGTTGAAGCGCAGACCTGTGGATTCCAAGGCGCGCGCGGCCAGGAGTCCAAGGCCATACCCTGGGGCCTGAAGCCAGGCCGCCCCGGTGGGCCAGTGGTTGGAGACGACCCCCTGCGACGTGACGAACGTGAACGTCGGCGTGAGTCGGAGCTCCGTCAGCTCGTTGTCGTAGAGCAAGTCCGCGTCGACGAAGATGCCGTGCAGGTGCGCGAGCATCCCCGCCGAGTCCGCGTTGTCTCGAACGATGTTGAACCAGGGCGCGCAGACCGCCAGGAGCACGAGGAGACGAACGAGATGCCGCCGGAACAGCACGCCGCGTCCATGCGTATGGTTGGGCGGAACCAAGGACCCGATGGTAGCGTGACGATAGTGAGCGTGCTGGCCCCCCTCATGATGCTCAAATGCGCGACAGCGCTGGGCGCCCTCGACCCCACGCTCGATCCCTCGGCGCTGGACGAGACGACCGCGGCGGAGATCGCCGCCATCGACATCAAGCCGTCCGAGGTGGCGTACATCTCCGCGCGCTACCAGGACACCGTGATCCGCGGTCGTCCGTGGGTGCCCAACAAGCGCATGGCGACGATCGGCAAGGGGACGCGGTTGGTCGTGCGCGGAGAGGTCGAGAGCCGAGACCACGAGGGGTGCAAGGGCGACACTTGGTACGCGGTGTGGCCGTTTGGCTTCGTGTGCAGCAACCACTTCACGCCGGACAAGGCCCCCCCCGAGGTCGGCGCTGCGCTCCCGCTGGGGCCGGGCAAGCGGCTCCCGCATGCCTATGCGCTGGTCCGAACCGACGGCACACCGGCCTACGGATCGGAGGACGACGTGCGGCTGGGCGTCGAAAAACGGGCGCTCACCAAAGGGATGTCCCTGGTGGTCACCGGCGCCACCGAGATCGACGGCGTCCGCTACGTCACCACGAAGGACGGACTCATCGTCGACAAGTCCGAGGTGGGCTGGATGGGGCAAGGCTCGCAGTGGCAGGGCGTGCGGATCGAGAACGCACAGCCTGGGCCCCTGCTGGGCTGGGTCAACGCCTCGACGGCCAAGATCTGGGACGCTCCCGCCTCGGAAAACCCGCCGACCGGCACGCTTGCGTTGCGCGACCGGGTCCCGATCCTGGAGTCCCAAGGCGCGTATCGCCGCATCGGTGTCGACCAGTGGGTCGAGCAGGACGACCTCAACGAAGTCACGATCCTGTCGCCGCCCGAGGGCGTGGTCACGGACTTTCGGCGCGCCGAGACCGGCAACGACCAGTGGGTCGACGTGGACGTCGGCGAGCAGGTCCTGGTCACCTACCGCGGCAGCGACCCTCAATATGCGACGCTCATCAGCAGCGGACGGGGCAGCCCGACGCCGCTGGGCAACTACCCGGTCTGGGCCAAGGTCGCGTCGATGGACATGGCCAACCAGGACTATGAGGACAACCCGTACTTGGTGCAGGGCGTCCCGTGGGTCGTGCTGTTTCAAGGGCACATCGCGCTGCACGGCGCCTACTGGCACGACCGTTTCGGCAACCGGAAGAGCCATGGCTGCGTAAACCTGGCACCGCTGGATGCACGGTGGGTGTTCGAGTGGATCGGCCCCACTCTACCGGTGGGTTGGACCGGATTCCTCCCCGACGATCTCCACAAGAGCTCGATCGTGCACGTTCGCGACAGCAGCAACGAGCCGGGACTGCAGTTCACGCAGCAGCGGCCATGGGGACCGCCGGACCGCGACGCCGAGCAAAAGAAGAGCGACGCGGCGCAGGCTCGGCGCGAGAGCGTGACCGCGGCCGCCGGACCCGATCTTGGAGCGGGCGAGTTTCTGCCGCCCACCGGTGGTGCCGCTCCGCGCATCGAACCCAAACCCGCCCCGCTGTAGCGTCGCGACCCGAGCGATTCCATGACGGGGGCCTTGCAGCGGCTGCGATGCCGCGCGTACGCTCCGCGCACATGCGACCCCTCCTTCGACGGCTGAGCTTTGCGGGTGCGCTTGGCTGCCTTGCCCTGGGCGTGACCGCGGGCTGCGGCGCGGATCGAGAACGCAGCGTCCGCGCTCCCAAGGCCGGGACGAAGCTCCACTATGCACTGGATGTGGGGACCAGCTTGGACGGTCACCTGCGGATCGGCACGACCCGCAAGGTCGAGGGAATCTCAGATCCGCTGACCCAGAGCGTGGAGTGCGACGCACGGCTGTTTGTGGTGAAGGCGGAGGCCGACGGCTCTCGCGTCATCCGAGCCACGTTCCGCAGTGTGGACCTCGACTGGAGCGTTCCCCCGGAGACGGGCCTGTCGACCGAGGCGTTCGCCAAGCTCGCGGCGACCACCCTCAAGGAGACCGAGATGCGCTTCACGGTGTCCGCGCGAGGGAAGGTGCTCACGGCTGCGACCGGGACCCAGCGTCGTCCGCCCGAACTCGACGGTCTCCTCGACACCCTGGGCCGCGCCGCGACCCTCGCGTTCGTCGAGCTCCCTGCCTCGGCGGTCAAGAAGGACCACCGGTGGGTCGACGCCGCCACGAGCTCGGGCACGCATCACAACGACGTTTCGTTCGACGGGTTGTCGCGCCGTGGCAAGTCTGGCCCGGTCACGGCCAACCTCGAGGTCCGGTTCGTATCCGCGACAGATATCGACACGGACAGCGGTCTGCGGCGGCGCCAGATCGAGGGCGAGACCACGATCTGGCTCAGCGACAAGGGGGTTCCCCTGCGCGTGCGCACCGATCTACGCGACTTCGATCCGGTTCGCGGCACCGCCGTCCAAGAGATTCACGGGTCGTGGAACCGCACCGACTCGGGGGACCAAGGGACCACCGACGTTCAGGACATCGAGGACCCGTGCGACGCCGACTACGTCGGGACCACTCCGTGCATGGACACGCCCCCGCCGCAGCCCTAGTCAGGCTCAGCAATCAAGGCTCAACCGGGCCTCCACGCTGCGGCACGCCGCGGTCGAGCCACGGTGCCTCCGGACTCACGCGTAGCGCCGCGGAACCCGTTTGGACACCCCGCAGGTGACCTCGTAGCTGATCGTGCCGGACCAGCCGGCCATCTCGTGCAAGCCGATTCGACCCAGACCCTGCGTGCCGAGCATCGTCACCGCCTCCCCGGCGCGCACGCCCGGCAAGTCGGTGACGTCGAGCATTGTGACGTCCATCGTGATGCTCCCGACAACGCGGCAACGGTGCCCGCGAACCAGCATCTGCGCCGATCCGCTCATGTTGCGCGGGTAGCCGTCGGCGTACCCCACCGGGACGATCGCCAGTCGCGAGGGACGGTCGAGCTGGGTCCGGCCCCCATAGGACACCCGAACGCCCGCGGGCACCTCTCGAACGGCCAGCACGGAGCTGCGCATGCTCATCGACTGACGCAACCCCGGGAGTTGAACCTCTTGTGCGGAGGCCGAGCCGTACAAGGCCATGCCGGGGCGGACCATGTCGAAGTGGGCGTTGGGGAAGCGCACCAAGCCCGCGGAGTTGCAGGCGTGACGCAGCGGCGGCGCGAACCCGGCCGCGGAGATCGTCCCCAGGCACTCCTCGAACACCGCGAGCTGTCGCTTGGAGGTGAGTTCGTCGCTGCGATCATCAGCGCAGGCGAAGTGGGTCATCACGCCCTCGAAGGTGACGGTGCGGCCCTCGTCCCGGGCGAACCAATCCAGGAGCGGCGCGAGCTCTGCGGGCAGCACCCCCAGCCGGGTCATGCCGGTGTCGATCTTCACGTGCACCCGCGCTTGCCGAGCCCCGGTCCGACGCACAGCTTCACTGAGCCGCTCCAGCTGCGCGACCGACCAAACGACCGGCGTCAGCTGCCGATGCACCAAGACGTCCGCGGAGCCTGGCGCGACGCCGCCCAGGACGACGACCGGCGCATGCACGCCCGCCTCGCGCAGCTGCACGCCCTCCTCGACGAGGCTGACGGCCAACCCCCACGCCCCCGCCTCGACAAATGCGGCCGAGGCCCGGGCCGCGCCGTGGCCGTAACCATCAGCCTTGACCACCGCCAGCACCCGCGCGCTCCCAACATGGGCTTGGACCGCGTCGAAGTTGTGTTGCAGGGCGCCGAGGTCGATCTCGGCGAACGTCGGGCGCACCTCGACGTCGGCGCTGGCCGCTGCCGGTCGGAGGTCTTGGGGTGCCGGACGGCCCATGATTTCGCTTATACGCCTCGCCACGTTGGGCTGACAAACGCGCGAAGGCCTCCTCGAACTTCCGAGGAGACCTTCGCTGCACGCGATTTTTCTTTTCCGGGGCGTGGCCGATGCGGAAGACTACGCGGCTGAGGCCTCGCTGCCAGCCTCAAGCATCCGCTCGTCGAGGATCATCCGGCGGCCGCTGGAGCTCACCAGACCGTTGCGAGCCATGGCGCTCAGGGTTCGTGACACCGTCTCGCGACAGGACCCGACCATGCGCGCCAGCTCGGATTGGGTTGGGACGGGCGCGAGGATCCAGCTGCTGCTCTGCGGGGAGCGACGGCCCTGCCGTTGGGCGAGCCGCACCAGCGTGCGACGCAGGCGCTCCTCCACGTCGTGAAGCGCGAGGCTGCTGGCGATGTTTTCAATGTCGCGGATCTTGGTGGACATGAGACGCATCAGGCGAACCAGGGTCTCGGGATGACGTCGCACGTGGGCTGCGACCACGTCGGCGGGGATGTGCAGCAGCTCGCTCGGGGTGGCCGTCACTGCGGAGGTCGACATGGGTGTGTCGTCGAACGCGCAGCCCTCCCCGATGACATCGCCAGGGCCGAGCGAGCTCAGGATCAAGTCGCGACCGGCCCCTTCTCGGATCAGGTTCACGCGCCCCCGGAGCACGATGTAGATGCCCTCGGCCGGCGACCCTTCTTCGAGCAGGACCGAGCCGGAGGTCTTCCGGATCCGGACCGCGGCCGACGCGAGCGCCTCGACCTCCTCCGGACGCGCCGCCGTGAACGGCTCGACCACCGCGATCACCTCGGGGACGGGGAGTCGCTCGAGGGGAATTGCGGGGCGGCAGGATTCAGCAACGGGGCGCATGTGCAATCCCATAAGCGAGGACCGTGCCAGACCGCACAACCTCGGATTTCTCTAGATACCCATGGAATTACGGCTCTTTCCCTGAACGTCTGTCATCGATCTTCCTCCTTGGCCTGTTGCAGAAATCATACAGTGGTGGAAAGCCACCACGCTTCACCGTGGCAAGAAGCCTCAGCGTCCCACGCGCGGAGCAATTCTCCGCTGCTCGCGCGCGTGACGTCGGAGCGTCGCATTGGTATCCCGCGATCGTGCAAGACGTGTACGTCAACGGCGAGGCTCGCCCGGTCGAGGAAGGAAGCAGCGTCGCAGATCTGTTGCGAAGCCTCGGCCTCGAGTCTCGTCACGTCGCGGTGGAACGCAACCGAGAGATTGTTCCTCGCGACGCGCACGCCGGCACTCCCCTGACCGCCGGGGACCGGCTCGAGATCGTCACATTCGTTGGAGGAGGCTGACCGTGACCCACCCAACCACAACCGAACCCGAAACTTCGGAAGACACCTGGACCCTCGCGGGTCGCACGCTCCGCTCTCGCCTCTTGGTCGGGACTGGAAAGTACAAGGACGCCCAGGAGACCATGGCGGCGCTCGAAGCCTCGGGCGCTGAGATCGTGACCGTCGCGCTGCGCCGGGTCGACCTCAAAGCCAAGGACAACCTCCTGAGCTGGATCGACCGCGACAAGTACACGCTGCTGCCGAACACGGCGGGCTGCTACAGCGCCGACGAAGCGGTGCGAACCCTCCGCCTCGCCCGCGAGCTCGGAATCGCAGACCTGGTGAAGCTCGAGGTCATCGGCGATCCGAAGACACTGCTGCCCGACAACGAGCAGACGCTCCGCGCGGCGCAGCAGCTCGTCGACGACGGCTTTACGGTCCTGCCCTACGTCTCCGACGACCCGATCGTGTGTCGGAAGCTCGAGGACATGGGCTGCGCTGCGGTGATGCCTCTGGCCGCGCCCATCGGCAGCGGGATGGGCATCCGAAATCCACACAACCTTCGGCTCATCCTCAAGCAGTCGAGCATCCCGGTGATCGTGGATGCGGGCGTGGGGACAGCAAGCGACGCGGCGGTCGCGATGGAGCTGGGCTGTCAGGGTGTGTTGATGAACACCGCGATCGCGGCCGCCAAGCACCCGGTGCAGATGGCCGAGGCGATGCGGCTGGGCATCGAAGCGGGTCGCAAGGCGTATCTCGCCGGACGCATGCCGATGCGAGACCACGCCCACGCCTCGAGTCCGGCTGCCGGACTCATCGAGTGATCCCGCGGCTGTTGGCCATCACGCCCCCCCGGGGGCCGGTGGCTACGACCTGTGTCGAGGTCGCGGCGGATCTCGGCATCGCGCTGAGCGTGCTGCTCAGGGAGCCGGGGGCAAGCCTGGAGACCCTGCTTCGGCCGCAGGGGCGTCTGGGTCCCCTGCTCCGGGCCGCACGGGCCGCGAGTGTCCCGGTGCTGGGTTCATGCGCAGCCGGAGATGCGACGCGTGCGGCCTCCGCCGCCCAAGACGCGGGTCTTTGTGGGCTGCAGCTTCGCGGAGACCCGAGTGATGCTCAGCTCCTGCGCGCCCGCGCAGCCTGGCCTGGGGCTGTCCTGGGCGCCTCGGTGCACGGGGAGCCGCGAACGCTCGTGGCGGACTACGTGGCGCTCGCCCCGATGTTCGAGGTTGCAACGCCGGCTGGGTTCGCGAAGCCGCCCGTGGGGGTGGAGCCGCTGAAGCGCTGGTGCTCGCGGCACCCGCGGGTCTTTGCCCTCGGCGGGGTCACGCCGCAGACCGCCGACGCGTGCGTTGCGGCGGGAGCCTACGGACTCGCCGGGATCTCCACTTTCTTGGGTCCAGCGGACGCTCTCGCCGACACTCTGCGTGCGTTGGCCCTTGCGCTCACGCCTCCACCCGATGTTCCGCCGAGACCGAGAGGATGAGCCCGCCCCCAAGGCTGCGCGGGCGGGCTGGTCCAGTCGCATCGCGTGGCTGACGTTGGTGAGCGGCGCGGCCCTGGTCGTCGTGCGAATGAGCTTTGCGACGGTGGTGCAGGTCCACGGGGACGGCATGGCCCCCACCCTGGTCGACAGCGACCACGTCGTGATCACGCGGGACCCGTGGAGCCTCGAGCGCGGCGACATCGTCCTGTACGACCCGGGCCTCGCGCGTCCGGGCGCGTGGGAAGAGACCGAGCCCGAGCACCCCCACGGCGTGCCCGCCGAAGCTGGCCGACCCGACGTGCGCCAGGACCCCCAGGGTGTGCTCAAAAACACCGGCATCGCGACCTCGGTCGTCGATCGGGAAGCCCTCGACGCCAACTGGAAACAGGTCCAGGCCCGCAGCGACGGCATCGTCAAGGTCGACCGCGGGCCGCTGCGCCTGGGCCGGGTCCTCGCCGTGCCCGGCGACACCGTCGAGTTTCACGGGCCCTCGGGCGCCCTCGGCCTCTCGATCAACGGCGCGCCCGTTCCATCCAAACTCGCCGAGCCCATCCGCATCCGCCTCCAAGAAGGCGGGTCGGCGCTTCGGACCCTCGCCTACGAGACCACCGACGCCAGGCGGTATCCCGTGCTGGTCCGCGGCGCGCTCACGCCACCCCTATGGCCTGGGCTCGAACTTCCGCCGCCCGAGTTCGGGCCCGTCCAGATGGAGGCCCCCGGGTTTCTCGTCGTGGCCGACAACCGGGACGGCGGCGAGTGTTGTGACTCGCGCACGCTCGGCTGGCTCCCCGAAGATGCCGTCCGTGGACGCGTCCTGCTGCGCCTGACCGGGGATCCCGCGGCGACCCCCGACCTCGACCCCAGCGCCCGCGGCGTGCTGTGGAAGCCGTAAGCTTCGCGCTCGACGTCGCTGTACGCCGAATCCACCCCACTCACCGTGGGTGGACCACCACCGCGAATTGCCGCTTGACGGCCCCCATGCGGGGTCGTAAAACCTGCGCCCACGCCGTTGTAGCTCAGTTGGTAGAGCAGCTGATTCGTAATCAGCAGGTCAGCGGTTCAATTCCGCTTAACGGCTTCAAGACCCCGCCCTCTGTCGGCGGGGTCTTGTTTTTGGTTCGCGCGCGCGAATCCCTGTTCGTGGGCGGTGGTCCACGGCAACGCCGGGCACCGCCGCAGCTGACTACTGGCCCAGAGACTCGAGCACCCGCGTCACGGCCCATTGCGGCAACGTGCCGGAGCGCCGCGGAGGCATCTGGAAGTTGTCGCCTTCGTGCCGCTGAATCCGGTCCGCGATGACAGCCTTCTGCAGATCGGTGAGTCCACCCAGGTTCGTCGCATCAAAGCGGGCTCGGGACACGCTCTGGTCGAGGTTGCTGTTGTGGCAACGCGCGCACATATGGGAGAGGATCTGTTCTCCGGTGGCGTCTTGCGGCGGCACGATGCTCATCTCCGCCATCGCCGTGTACGCGATGGCGGCCGAGGGGTGGACCATCTCGTCTGCCGGCAAGGCACCGCTTTGCACCGCTTTGTACGTCTCGGCGACCTCGTCGCGGGTGAGCTCGGAAGTGATGTCGATCCGGTGCGAAGGCAACGGAAGGCGCGCGCCGGAGACAACCCGATCGTACTCCGGACCCCACGACGACGACGCACCCTCACGCTCCATCGAGGAGGAATCGCAGAAGTAGTCGCTGCCCTGCCCGCCGCCGAAGGCGGGGATCTGGAGCGCCTCGGGAAGGTCCGTGCGGGAGGTCAGCCACGCACGCACGAAGGTCTCGATGTCGGGTCCGGCGGCCGAGGTCCGGAGCTGCTCGATCGGGATGCCGCCGTAGGTGGGGTCATCGCCGTGCATCGAAATGAACTGATCCCACAGCACTTCGCTGGACCGGGTGCCGTGGTTTCCCGGATCCATCGGGGGCAGACCGGTGGTGCCCGACCCGCCCGACGACCAGCCGCCGCCTTGTTGGGCCGGCCGCGTGGGGAACCAGTGCGTCCACGAGTTGCTGATCTCCTGCACCCGCGGGACCTTGGGTGTCCCGGGGCCCAAGGGCTGGTGACAGACGTTGCAGTCGAGCGTCGTGTTCTCCAGGTCGGTGTCTTGGTACAGGGTCCAGCCGGTCCAGTCGGACTCGATCGCAGGAGACACCATGTCGGCGGTCTGACAACCCGCCTGCGTCTCGTTGCATCCCTGCTCGAACATCAGCAGGTAGAAGTTGAGCGCATCGGTGTTGGGGTCGTAGCCGACCAGCTCCACGAGCTGCTCCCCGCGAACGAATCCGAGCGCCATCATGTCCTGCGTGGACCCCTGCCCGCCTTCGCCGAACAGGCCCGCTCCCTGCATCATCTCGCCCACGATCAACCGCGGGTTGAGGGCGGAGACGTCCCGGCCGACCAGGGAGCTGGAGTTGGCCGTCATCGAGAAGAACGGCTCATCGAACGCGAGCGCATCGACCAGCTGCGCCATCGAGGTGATCTCGCCACCGGCGCACAGGGCCTGTGCGACGCGGTCGCCGTTTCCGCGGGCGCAGACCTGCGTTTTCTTGTCGAGGTCGAACGGAACCTCGGGCTCTTGCTGCCCCGGCTCGGGAAAGCCGTCCGGCGGGGCGTCCCCGGGTTCGCCGTCATCATCCCCGCTGCTGTCGCCCGAACCCGGGCCGTCCGAATCACTCCCCCCGGGGCGGAGTCGCCGCCGTCCTGCCCCCCGTCTGCGGGCGTGTCGTCGGCCTGGCCCTCTCCCAAGCCCGCTGCGCCCTGCCGGCGTCCCTGTTCGTCGTCGCAGGCCGGCGCGAGGGCCAGCAGTCCAGTCATCAGAAACGCGGCGGTGGTGAGTGCTTTGGTGTGCATTGTGGACAACCCCTTCGGTGTGAGCCGCGGCGCGAGCCCCGGCGACCTCCACCCAAGACGTGTGTAAAGACACGCGAAAGGTTCCCGTCTTCCGACACGAACCGACATCCACCTCACTTTTTCTGCAGATCGCGGCGTGTGCTGGCTCGAAGGGGCCAACGAGACCTGCGCCTGCCCCGTTCTTCAGCCGCTGGGAAACTGGCGGCAATACTCGTACAGCGAGATCGAGGTCGCGATGGCGGCGTTGTAGCTGTGCGGCATCCCGTACACCGGGATCTCGACCACGTCGTCCAACAGCGACAGGACCTCCTCGCTCAGACCCAAGCGTTCGTTCCCGACCACGAGCGCCGTTCGGCGTTGGAACGCGTAGGTGTACAGGCTGGTCGAGCCGGTGGTCTGCTCGAGCCCGACCAACCGATAGCCTTCCGTGCGCAGCCGCTGCAGGACCGGCGGCAGGGTGCGATGGACCGAGACCGGCAGCTGCTCTGCGCCCTCGCGCGCGATCTTGGAGATGAGCTTCGCGGCGCCGGTGAGGATCAAACGCTCCGCACCCACCGCGCTCGCGGTTCGGGCGATCTGAGACACGTTGACGTTGCTGCGCATCGGCACGCACGCCACCACGAGCTCACGAGGACGCTCGAGCGTCGACCCCGGCTTGTGGCGCTCGTGGACGAATGCCTCTCCCTCGCGGCTCACGCGACGGAGTCCTGCGGGTAGAAGACCTCCTCGAGGCACAGGCCCGAAGCGGGGGCGGACCCGGGCGCGGCCTGGCGGTCTTTCGCCGCCAAGATGTCCTGGAGCTTCTCGACGCTCCACCGCCCTTCCCCAACCTTCGCGATGGCTCGGACCAGGTTGCGCACCATCTTGTAGAGGAAGCCGTCCGCTTCGATCCGCAGGATGATCAACGGCGCGTCGTGCTCGAGCGTAAAGGAAGACACCGTGCGGACGGTGGTCTTGCGCGCGTGGTTGGCCTTGGTCGCGAAGCTGGCGAAGTCATGCTCGCCCACGAACACCTCCAGGCACGCCCGCATGGCCTCGATGTCCAGCGCACCGGGCACGTGCCAAACCTTGCCCTGGGACTCGGGCGGAAGCGCCTCGTGGTTGTGGATCGTGTAGACGTAGCGCTTGCCGGACGCGGACATGCGCGCGTGGAACTCACGCTCAACCTCGCGCACGTCTCGAACCGCAATGCCCTCGGGGAGCACCGCCCGCAGTGTCGCGCCGAGACCGTCGATGTCGGTCAACTCGGGCACCCGCGCGCTCGCAACCTGTCCTTGGGCATGCGCGCCGCGATCGGTCCGGCCCGCACCGCGCACCTCGACCGGGGCATCGCAGAGCTTGCTCAAGGCGGCTTCGAGCGCACCCTGGACCGTGGGGACACCGGGGTGGCGCTGCCAGCCGTGAAACGCTCGGCCATCGTAGGCGACGGTAAAACGGACGTTCTTGCGAGGTGCGGCCACGGGCGCCGGAGTCTAGCAGTCGCCTCGGAGCCGAGTCATCCGCCAAGCGCGGCCTCGATGCCGGCCGCGAACGCCTCGGCCGCCGGGGGATGGAGCCGCAGCCACAGCTCCGGCTCGATCAGCTCAACCTCCATGATCCGTGCCGTACCCAGCGAGTCCCGCACCATGTCGACGCGTCCGTAGACCGGCACCGGTCCGCGCACCCGCATGGCCGCTTGGGTCAGCGCCAGCTCGTCGGGAGCGGGGGTGTGTGCGTGCAACGTGCCGCCGTGGTCATCCTGGACCCGGAAGTCCCCGGGTTTGGCCCGCTTCACCAGAGCGTGCGTCGGGCGGCCTGCCATCGCGACCACCGTGACCTCTCCCTGCGCAAGGATCGACGGCATGAACGGCTGCACCATCATCGCGCGCTCCTGGGTCAGGGCGGCGAAGCGCTCGGCGTGCTGCGCCGAGGTGCCGGGAAGCACCCGGTACGTCTCCCGTGCCGCGCCGCTGACCGCTGGTTTGTAGACCGCTGCGTCACATCCCAGCGAGGCCATCGCCGCTGCCAGCGAGATGCCTTTCCCGCGCTCCACAAACGTGGTCGGCACGATGGGGAGCCCGGCGTCCTCGAGGTCCGCGAGGTAGTGCTTGTCGATGTTCCAGCGCAGCGTCTCCAACTCGTTGAGCACACACGGGTGCGACTGGAGCCGGTCCATCCACGCGGTGAAAGCCTCAAACCGGTCGAAGTAGTCCCACGGCGTGCGCACCACGATCGCCGCGAACGACCCCCAATCCACGTCCGCGCGAGACCAGTCCACGCGCCGGGTGCTGATGCCGCGCCGCGCGAGCGCCTCGCTGAGCAGCCGGTCCTCCTCGAGGATGTTCGCCGTGTACGGCGTCTGCTTGCGGGGCGCCTCGTAGCGACGTTCGGTGACCAGAGCGACCTCGACTGCCATCGAGCGCAGAGGCTATCAGCCCGGCGGTGTGATTTCAGGCGGCTCGAACACCACCAGCGTCTGGATGCGCTCGAGGAAGGCGGTGCGCTGCGTGTGCTCGCCCAGGGCCAGCGTGCTGACCGCGACCCGGTCGACCCGATGCACGGTATCCGGGCCGCCCTCGCAGGGCGTCAGATACTCGCTCATCGCCGAGATCGCGTAGTCGCGGTCCCCGTCGGCGCCGACGTACAACATGATGTGGCCCTTCATATACAGGACGACCACCCCGCGCTGCGCCGCCTCGCGAATGGCCGCGCGCTTGGCCTCGGGTTCGAGCGACGAGACGTCGAGGTTGCGCACGCCGAGCTTGGCCTGAACCCCACTGTGGCGCGCGAACTCGAAGCCGAACGTGCCCAACACGTCGCGGACGAGTCGCGAACAGTCCCTCTCCCCGGCGCGACCTCCCCAGCCGTACGGATCCCCCAGCTCACTGAACACCGCCTCAAGCAGCGTGCGGCGGGTCAGCGGCTCGAACCCCTCGGACACCGCGGCACCAGCGGCCACCACGTCGGGCGTCGGACCCTGCGGACCGGGCACGAGCACGGCGTAGGCCCCCTGCTCGGTCTTGGACACGACCGGGAGACTGACCCCCAGTCGCAGGCGGGTGCCGCCTTGGGTCGTGACATCGTCCCGCACCGGAACGAGCCGCTGCGGCGCCGTCCAGGCGTCGATGGCCGCCGGGGACAGGCGCTCGGAGAAGACGGGGTCCTCGACCCAGCCGACCGTGTGCCCGGCATGCACGTACAGCCACTTGCCTTTGGGCCCGCGCGCCAGGACGCGGACCCGCTCGGCGGGGTGCAAGCTCGCACAGGCGTTGCGATCGAAGTCGCGGTCGATCGGCACCTTGAACAGGCCGCCGGAGAGCGGGATGCAGCGCAGCGGCGTCTCCCCGATCACCAGGCGTTGGTGGTCCACGGCCGTCGCCGCCGCCACGACGGACTCCGCCCCCGCGAACGCGTCGGCTTCCCCCTCGACCAACCGCCCCGACGCCAGCTCGCCCTTGAGGTAGCCCATCCGATCGGCGATCGAGGCCTGAATCCCGTCCCGGTCGCCGGCGAATGCATCGTCGATGCTCTGCCAGGCGCCGACCACCTGGGAGAACTGGGCGTTGAGGCCGGCGATGGCGTCCGGGGGCACGAGCACCGCGTCCGCCTCCCCCGGCGCCATTCGATCGATCCAAAACCCCGCGGTCTCGTGGCGGGCTTCGGTTCCCGGCAGCGCGTCGGCGTGCAGCGGCACAGAGGGGCATGCGGACACCGGGTCTGCAACCGGGGCGCGCGGTGTGCCCGGCGTGTCGGCGCGCTCGGGTTGCCCACAGGCGGCCAGCCACACCACCCCCGCAATCACGCCCGCACGTCTCATCGGCGAAGCATACGCGCCGCGCCGTCCGAGGATTCCCGCGGTCATGGCGTCCCTGGGCCGTAAAAGCGCCAGATCACCCGGACCCGGGTCTCGAACTCGTCGACCGATTGACGCACGGTGATGTGGGCGTGCTCCGCAGCGCTTCGTCCCTTGATGTACAGCGGGACCGCGCCCTCCTCGTCCGGGGCGCCTTCGGAGCTGTCCACCACCATCTGCGCGTCCTCCAAAACCTTCCGATAAAACGTCGAGACCTGGGGCCGCGCGGCTGGGATCTCGTACGCAAACGTCAGGGCCCACGCCTCACGCGTCGGGTCCCACTTCACACCCGCGCGCAGCTGGTTGGTGCCGGGCATCCGGGGCAGCTCCAGCGTGGGCTTGGGTGGACGTTTTGGCGTAGGCGCGCTCTGCGAGGCGGTTTCGGGCTCCTTCGGCGCGGGAGCGAGCACGTCCGTGCGCGCGGCCGCGATCGGAACCGCCTGCGCCACAGGTTCTGGACACCGGGGAGCGACCGCGGAGGGACATGCCGAATCGGTATCCACGACCACTGGCATGTCGCGCGAAACCGGTGCACGAAGGGACATGATCGCGGCACCGATCAACCCACCGCCGGCAAGCCAGCCCAGCCGTCCGGCCCACGCTTGTGCCGCGCCTGCTGCCACGCTTCGTGAGTACCACGCCATGATAGGGTTCACAGTCCGATGAGGCCCCACGCTCCGGACGAGACCGTCGTCGGCCGCTACCGTGAATTCGAGATCTTAGAGGAGATCGGGGCCGGATCGTTTGCGCGCGTCTACAAGGTTCGCGCGCCCGGTCATCGCCGTCCCCTCGCCCTCAAGCTCGCCACGGACACCCGGCTCGCCGAGGACGTGATCAAGCGGGCCATCCGCGAGGTCGCGGTGCTGCGGTCCCTCACGAACCCCCACGTTGTTCGCCTGCATGGCTCAAGCGTCGGGGCCGACCACTTCTACGTCCTGATGGACTACCTGGAGGGTCTTCCGCTGGGCGAGTTCCACGACTTCGACGAGCCAATGCAGGCCGGCGAAGCGCTCAAGATCATCCTGCAGACGGCCATGGGTCTCGCCGAGGCCCACGCGCAGGGTGTGGTCCATCGCGACCTCAAGCCGGAGAACATCTGGATGACGCCCGATGGCACGGTGAAGGTCCTGGACTTCGGCCTCGCCCGGGCGTGGGGGGTGCCATGGGCGTTTGGCACCAACGCGACCGCGGCCCGGACGGTGGTGGGGACCCCGCACTACTGCCAGCCCGAACAGCTGCTCACCGACCAGCTCACGCCCGCCAGCGACATCTACTCTCTGGCGACGATCCTCTACGAGCTGCTCTCGGGTCATGCCGTGTTGTTCGAGCACTACCGCGTCTCGGAGGTCGTCGAAGCGCTGCGTGAGTCCCCCATCGCGTGGCTCGACGCGCACGCGACCCGAGGCATGCAGCCGATCTCAGGGTACCCCGGCTGCGCGGGTCTTCCGGACTCGCTGCTGGATCTTCTTCGCGAGTCCCTCGACCAAAACCCCGCCAACCGGCCCCAGAACGCGGGCATCTTCGCCTCGCGCGTCGCCGAGATCCTCCACGATGAACTCGAGGCGATATCCGCCGGGGATGTCACCATCGTGGGCCCCTCGGGGCCGCCGCAGAGCCACATGCTGCTGCCCGGCCGCCGGACGTTTGGCCGCCGGTTCGACGCAGACATCACCGTCCTCGCGCCGGGCGTGGCCGACACCCACCTGGTGCTCGACTGGAGTGGTGCCCCAAGGCCCGTCCAGCTCCGCGCTTACGAGGGGGCTGAGTTCACCCACAACGGCGATCCGGCGCGCGGCGTGATCACGGCCGAGCCGGGGGACGTCTTCGGCATCGGCGCGCTGAACTTCGTGTTGCGCACGCCGGACGAGGCCTGACCCATGCTGCCGCAACGCTGGCTCTTGCTGGTCGCGCTCGCCTGTGGCTGCGGCGATCTTCGCTTCGGCAACGACGACCCGCCCAGCGGCGAGAGCGGCATCCCCGGCGACGACGACGATGGCCCCAGTGGGGATGCCAACTGCTGCGAGGCCCACGCCGGCCCCGACTGTGAGAACCCCATTCTCAGCGCCTGTGTCTGCACGGCAGAGCCCTCTTGCTGCGAACAGGATTGGACCGAGCACTGTGCGCAGCAGGTCGAGGCGCTTGGCTGCGGGGTCTGTGGATCTCCGGGGAGCTGCTGCGAGGCTCGAGACGAACCCGGCTGTGAGGTGCCCGCCTTGCAAGCCTGCGTCTGCGACGTCGACCCGGTCTGCTGCGAGGGCACCTGGGACCCGCAGTGCGTTGCTGACGTGTTCTTGTTCGGATGCGGGATGTGTCCGGGGGCAGCGAGCTGTTGCGTCGCCGACGGAATGCCTGGCTGCACCGAACCCGACGTCCAGCAGTGCGTGTGCGCGCAGCTGCCCTCGTGTTGTGCCCAGGCCTGGGACTTCCAGTGCGTCCAGGCGGTCGAGTCCTTGGGCTGCGGCACCTGCACGGCACGCGGATCCACGGGCGAGAGTCCCACGGAATCGGGCTAGACTGCCCGCGTGGATCGGTTTCGCAGCGCCCTGTTGACCCTTGTCGCCCTCACGCTCGGCTGCGGCAGCGATTCCGAAGCGGACACGGATACGGACACCGACCCGGTCAGCATGCCGAGCAGTCCCACGAGCCCGAGCTCGGAGAGCTTCGAATCCCCCCCCGACACCTTTCCCGACACCTTCGACGATGACGGCGACCCCTCGCTGACCGACAGCGACCCGAGCTCCCCGTCGAGCGCGTCGGACTCCGCGCCCACGAGCGACCCTTCGACCCCGACCGCATCGGACTCGGCGTCGGAGTCCGAGGGTCCATCCGACACGGATTCGGCAACCGACGGCGTACCCGACACGGACAGCGCCACCGACACGGACAGCGCCACCGATACGACGGACCCCACCGAGCCGACCGGCGATCCGCCCCCCGATGGCGGGACCTGCTGCGACATCCAGGATGCCGCACCGGGCTGTGACGCCGAGGCGGTGACCAGCTGCGTGTGTGACCAAGACCCCTTTTGCTGCGACACCGCGTGGGATGACGTCTGCGTCGTCGCGGTCGTCATCTACGGCTGCGGGACCTGTGAGGGCGTCGGCGGCGAGGGAGACTGCTGCGCCGCGAACGGGACCCCGGGCTGTGACGACGACGCGGTGGAAGCCTGCGTCTGCGCGGCGGACAGCGTGTGCTGCCTCGAGGGGTGGGACGAGACGTGTGCCGAGGGCGTCGAGTTCGAGGCGTGCGGCACCTGCCCGGCCTGACCCGGAGACCTGATAAAGTTTCCTCGATGGTGGATCATCTCGCTGCTCGGCCCTCCAAGGGCACCGTTCTCCTCTCGGCCGTCCACACCAAAGCCTTCAAGCGCTGGCTCAAGGCGCAGTCCAAGATCACGCAAAACTGGCTCAAGGGGCAGCGTGTCGTGGGCAAGGCCGGACAAGTCGCCACGATTCCCGATCGCAGCGGCGCGCTCACGCGGGCCGTCCTGGTCTACCGCGACGCCACACCGTGGACCTTCGCAGCGGCGGCCTCCAAGCTGCCTGCCGCGCGGTACCAGCTTGAGGTCGAGGGCGAGCAGACCCCGCGCCTCGCCTCCGATGCGGCGTTCGGCTGGGCGCTCGCGACCCGCAGCTTCGACCGCTACAAGGCCTCCACGCGCCGCCAGCCCTCCTTGGTGTGGCCCGAGCAGGCGGACCGAGAGCACGTCGAGCGACTCTATCGCGCCACGATCCTCGGCCGCGACCTGATCACAACCCCAGCCGAGGACATGGGGCCCGCAGAGCTCGTCGAGGCCGGCCTCGAGCTCGGCAAACGCTGCGGCGCGAAGACCTCGGTCATCGTCGGGGACAAGCTGCTTGAGCAAGGCTATCCGGCGATCCATGCCGTCGGCCGCGCCGCGTCCCGAGCCCCCCGTCTGCTCGACATGACCTGGGGAGACCCGAACGCACCCAAGGTGACATTGGTCGGAAAAGGCGTCTGTTTTGACACCGGCGGGCTCGACCTCAAGGACGCTGCGGGTATGCGGCTGATGAAGAAGGACATGGGTGGTGCCGCGACGGTCCTCGCCCTCGCGTCCCTCATCATGGAGTCGCAGCTGCCGGTCCGGCTGCGGGTGCTCGTGCCCGCGGTCGAGAACGCCGTCGCGGGCAATGCCTTTCGGCCCGGCGACGTGATCAACACCCGCAAGGGCCTGACGGTGGAGATCGGAAACACCGACGCGGAGGGCCGGCTGATCCTCTCGGACGCGCTGACCGAGGCCGCCAGCGAGTCCCCCGAGCAGCTCATCGACTTTGCGACCCTCACCGGCGCGGCTCGGGTCGCGCTGGGGACCGAGCTGCCCGCCCTGTTCTCCAACGACGATGCGTTCGCCCAGGCCGTGCTCGACGGCGGGCTCGCGACCAGCGACCCGCTTTGGCGCATGCCGCTGCACACCCCGTACCGGCGGCACTTGGAGAGTTCCATCGCCGACCTCAACAACATCGCAAGCGTCGCCCAAGGCGGGGCGATCACCGCCGCGCTGTTCTTGAAAGAGTTCGTTGGCGCCGGCGTGAACTGGTCCCACGTCGACACGATGGCGTTCTATACCGGGGGCCGACCTGGCCGCCCGGTCGGCGGCGAACCGTTCGGGATCCGGGCGTTCTTCGAAGCCCTGCGGGCCCGATATGCAGAGCCCGCGGAGCCACAGCGCGAGTAGGTCGGTTTTCTGCCCCGCCCGGGCCGACGGCGTGCACAATCAGGGGGTGGAGGGAAACAAGGCCTTCATCCTCCCGGCCGTCGCGGCCCTGGTCCTGCTGGCGCTGCTCTGGCTGCGTGGACAGGGCGCCCCTGACCCGGCCCCCTCGGAGTCGAGTCCAGCGCAGCCGGCCGCGCAAGCGCCAACCCCGGGGGTGAAGGCGCAGATTCGCGAAGCGGTTGCGGCGGCCGGTGATCCGGTGCTGGGCCCGTCCGAGCGCGACGCCGTGTCCTCCGCGCTGCAACCCGTCGTCGATCGCTGCCGCAGCGTCAGCCCGGAGCGCGCGAGCACCCCGCTGAAGATCTCGGTCGAGGTCATCGCCGCGCAGGGTCTCGGCCTTCGGGTCGAACGGGCGCAGATTCAAGGCGAGGTCCCGGCCGCGCTCGTCGGCTGCGTCCGCGAAGGCCTGCTCGGCAGCAAACCGGCCGACTTCGGCAAGACCGGTCGCTTCTCGGGCACGTTGGAGTACACCGCACCATGACCTGGCTCGTCCTCACCCTGGCCGCGCTCGCCGGACTCCTGTGGGCCGAGCACGCAGACGCTGCGCCCCGGATCCGCCGATTCAAGCCGCTGGCGAGCGTTGGGTTTGTCGGGTGGGCGCTGCACCACGGAGCGCTCGACACGACCTACGGCCAAGCGATCTTCGCGGGGTTGGTGCTGTCGTGGTTTGGCGATGTGTTCCTGCTCAGCAAGAAAACCGGGTGGTTCTTGGCCGGGCTCCTGGCGTTCTTGGCCGCCCACATCGCGTACATCGTCGCGTTCGCCGGGCTCGGGCCCTCCTGGACGACGACCGCGCTGGTGGCGGCCGGGCTGTCCGTGCTCGCGTGGGCCGTGCGGCGCTGGCTGCGTCCGGCGCTCCCCCAGGACATGAAGCGACCGGTCGACGTGTACATCGTGGTCATCACCATGATGGTCGCGACCGCGTTCGCGGCGTGGCGCGTGGGAGCGCCCACCGCCATGCTCGCCGGCGCGACCGCGTTCTACCTCTCGGATCTCTCGGTCGCCCGAGACCGGTTCGTCGTCTCCAGCTTCAGCAACCGCCTGTGGGGTCTCCCGATGTACTACCTCGCCCAGCTCTTGCTCGGGAGTACGTGCTGAGCCGGCGCCGCGCCTGCACGGCGTTGCTGGCCGCGGCACTCACCGGATGCCCGGCCCCGGCGTCCACGGTGGTCCCCGAAGCCCGCTCCCTCAGCGACGCCGAGCGCTTGAGCGTCTCCCGCGAGGACGCCCTGGTCGCGTTCGCCAACCTCTACGCTGTCGTTCGCTACTTCCACCCCACCGAGGCGGCCCAACACGCAAACTGGGGGCAGGTGTGTGCCGACGGGGTTCAGGCTGTCACTGCGAGCACCCAGTACGCAGCGCTCGCCGATGCGCTCGCCGACATCTTCGCCCCCTACGCCCACGACCTCACGTTCTGGGTCGGCGAGAACGCCCGCCCGCCGCACCGCCCCTCGCCGTCGCGGCGGGCCGAACATATCTACTGGCAGCACCAAGGCTACGAAGGCACCCCGATCTCGCTGTTCCGGCCACCGTACGCGAGCGTCCGCGTGACCCCGCAGACCCGCTACGAACGCCGCTTTTCCGAGGCGCCCGACGCCAGCCTGCCCCATGAGTCCAACCTCGTCGGGCCGCTGTACGCGAGGATCCCCTTGGTGCTGGAGCCCGAAGCCGCACGACCCACCCGGCCCGCGCTCGCGCCCAAGCTCAACCCCAGCGACCTGTCGTCCCGCTCGGTTCGAGAGGCGCTGATCATCGACGTTTGGGCCGTGCTGCGCCACTTCTATCCCTATCAAGAAGACGTCGCCGTGCCCTGGGAGGCGGTGCTGCGCGAGGCGCTGCGGGACACCCAGGACGACGCCACAGAGGCCGATCTGATCGACTCGATCCGCACCGTCACCCGCGCCCTGCAGGACGGGCACGCCCGGGTGGAACGCGATGGTCGCCGGGGTGTTGGTTGGCTCCCGATCCGCACCACCTGCATCGATGATGCGCTGGTGGTGGTTGCCTCCGAGGACCCCAACGTCTCCCCGGGCGAGGTCATCGTCACCATCGACGGCGTTCCGGCGCGGCCGCGCGCGGAGGCGATTGCGGAGCGGCTCTCGGGAACGCCGCAGTGGCGCCGGTTCCGGGCGTGCACGTGGGACGGAGCCCGCGGTCCGTCGGGATCCACGGCGGCGTTGGGCATCCAGCGCGGCGGCAGCCTCAGCGTGGTGAAGACGCGTTTCGACGGACACGACATCGTCCCCGATACCCGCCCCGAGGCGTTTACAGCCCTGGAGCCCGGGGTGCTCTACGTCGACCTCACCCGGCTGTCGTGGAGCGAGCTGCAGCCCAACCTCGAGGCCATGGTGGCCGCACGCGGGATCGTGTTCGACCTGCGGGGCTACCCGATCCACAACGACGACCTGCTCGACCACCTGATGTCCGAGCCCGAGGACGCCGCTTGGATGCACGTGCCGCGCTTCATCGAGCCTGGCGGGGCCCCGGTTGGTTTTGCCGACATCGGATGGAACCGGCGCCCCTCGCCGCCGCACATCGACGCGCCGGTCGTGTTCCTGATCAACGAAGCCGCGATCAGCTACGCCGAGTCGATCCTCAGCTACGTGCAGACCCACAAGCTTGGAACCCTGGTGGGCAGCGCGACCGCGGGCGCAAACGGGGACATCGTTCGCCACGACACCCTAGCCGGGTTCTACATCGTCTTTAGCGGGATGCGAGTGACGCGGCACGACGGGACGCCGTTTCACAACGATGGCGTGGTCCCGGACGTCGAAGCCCAACCCACCATCGCCGGAATCGCGGCAGGCCGCGACGAGGTTCTCGAACGCGGCCTTGAGGTGCTCCGGCCCAAGCTTCGACTGGCCGTGCCCTGATCGGGTCTTGCGATCTACTCGGTCGGCACGTTCGGCGGGGAGTCGTCCATGAGTGCGGGCTTCTTGGGCTCGTCTGGCTTGGGCTCCGGCTTGGGCTCTGGCTTGGGCTCCGGTGCTGCCTTGGGCTCAGGCTCGGGCTCGGCGTCCTGCGGCTCCGCATCGTCGGGCTCCGGTGATGCCGCGGAGGTCTTCTTCTTGCGGACCTTCTTCTTGGGCTTGGGCTTCGCAGTCGCCGCTGGCTCAGGCTCCGCGTCTTCGGCCTCCGCGTCTTCGGCCTCCGCGTCTTCGGCCTCCGCGCCCTCGTCCTGCGCATCGTCGGTCTCCGCCGTGTCCTCGGGCGCCACATCTTCGGGCTCCGCTGCGCCCTCGGGCTCCGCCGCGTTCTCGGGCTCCGCCGCGTCCTCGGGCTCCGCGTCCTGGACGGGCTCGTCGTTCTTCGGGGGCTCCGACGCTGGCTCCGGGTCGCCAACCGCGTCCTGGACGCCCTGGGCTCCAACGCTGGCCTCAGCCGTTCCCGCCGTCGCTGCAGACCGCACGCGCGCGGATGCGCCTCCCACCCCAGCGAGCACGTACAGGAGCGAGGACACCGCCAACAGCGCGCTGCCGGCGGTCGCGGCGCTTCCGCGCGCCTTCGCGGCCACGACCAGCAGGAGCGCGACGACTCCGCCTCCCGCCGACGCCATCAACACGTACCCGTACATCTGGTCGAGCTCCATCGCCCTCAGGGTATCCCAGTTGGGGGCCACGCTTCACCCTCCGGCGGCCCGGCCTGGCGATTTCTCCGTCGTGGAGGATTTCGCGCCCACCTGCTACCCAACGCACTGCATGGCTCGCCGCCGCTCGACCCGTAGCCCCAAGGTTCCCCCGATCCGTCTGACGGAGTACGCCCAAGCCGCGGGTTGAGCCTCCAAGCTCCGCTCGCCGGAGCTGGCGCAGGTCCTGCGCCGCTTGCCCAAGATCCTCGACGAACGCGTGCTCGTCGGCACCAGCACCCACGACGACGCCGGTGTCTACCAGCTCGACGCCAAGCGGGCGCTCGTCTGCACGACCGACTTTTTCTCGCCCGTGGTCGACGACCCCTACGACTACGGCCGCGTCGCGGCCGCCAACGCGCTCTCGGACGTGTGGGCGATGGGGGCCCGCCCCTTGCTCGCGCTCAACCTGGTCGGCTTTCCCGGCAAGACCCTCTCGCTGGACGTGCTGCACGAGATTCTTCGCGGAGGCGCCGACGCGGTGTCCGACGCCGGTGCGGTGATCCTCGGCGGGCACACGGTCGAAGATGCCGAGCCTAAGTACGGGCTCGCCGTGGTCGGAGAGGTGCACCCCAAACGGGTGTTCACCAACGTCGGCGCGCATCCTGGCGACAAGCTCATCCTCACCAAGCCCCTGGGAAGCGGGATCGTCACGACCGCCATCAAACAGCGCAAGGCGACGCCCGCGGAGATCCGTCATGCGATCGAGGTGATGGCGACGCTCAACCGGGCATCCGGGGAGGTTCTTGCCCAGCACGCGCGTTCGATTCACGCCTGCACCGACGTGACCGGATATGGCTTCTTGGGACACCTGCTCGAGATGTTGCAGGGTCCGATCGGCGCCCGCATCGATGCCACCGCGATTCCAATCCTCCCCGCGGCGCGCCGCCTGGTCGCGCAGGGCGTGGCACCAGGAGGGACCCGCGCAAACCTGGCCGCAGCGGCCAAGGACGTGCGCTGGGCGAAACACCTGCGCGAGGGTCAACACATGCAACTGCTGCTCGCAGACGCGCAGACCTCCGGGGGCTTGCTTGCGGCGGTCTCTCCCCGTGCCTGCGCCAAGCTCCTGGACGCGCTGCGAGCGGTCGCGCCGTCCGAGGAGTGGGTTTGCGTGGTGGGGGAGGTCGTCGAGCGCCCCAGCCCGCGTTCGAAACGGATCGAAGTTGTGGCGTCCTAAGCCCAGACTGCTACGTTGAGCGGCGTTGTCGGCTTCCCGCGTCTATATCCCCCTGTGCGCAGACGATGCCGAAGGTCTGCTCGAGGACGGGATCGGCTCTGTCGTGATCATGGTGGGCGACGGCCGCACCCGCGCCACGGGCGCGTGTCTGCGGCTCCTCGAAGACCTCGCCTCCGGGTACGACCCCGACGCGGTCATGTTCGCCCATGTCGACTCGCGGCTGCTGCCCGAGGGGCGCCGCAAACACCACGCGTTCGCGGCCATCCAGAAAAATGGCGCGCCCACCATCCTGTGCACGCGCGACGGCGAGGTCATCGACGCGTCGGTCGGTCGGCAGTGCTGTGGCCGCTTGCGCCGCCAGGTGGACCGCCTGCTTCGGGACGACCCCGGTCCCAGCTTACTCACCCGGCTCGTTCGGTTTGCCTCGGGCGCCTAGCTCGAGCGCCGAGGCCTCGCTCGGGCGCCGAGGCCGAGAGAGACCCACGGCGTCGTCAGCTCGGCGGTGCTTGGCCCAGCCGAACCCCCGCGGCCAGCACGTTGGCATGGCCCGCGCATCGCTTGCCCAGGGCCACCAGCGCCGCAAACGGCACGTGCTCCACGCGCACCACCGCTTGATAAAAACGCGGCGTGGGGTCGCAGACGACCACGCGCCGGGACAGCGACGCGTGAATGACCCCCTCGGGGCCCGCGATGCCCACGTGACGCAGGGACTCCCCTTGGCCCCAAACGAACACCAGGTCGCCCATCCCCGGTGACGGCCCCGGTACGGCGCCGAGCCCCCACTGATCGCCAGTGTGCCGCGGCACCGCGATCCGCAGCGCCGACCAGGCGGCGCGTTGCACCAAGCCCGAGCAGTCGATGGCTTCGCGGTCCGTGCCACCGAGCGCGTACCCAGTGCCCACAAAGCGCCGCGCCGCGTCCGTGAAGGCCCGCGGATCCTCGCTCCAAGGGCTCGGCAAGCGCGGAGCCGCGACCTCTGGCCCCAGCGGCTGATCCAGCCACGCAGCGGTCCCGCAGCGGTCCCGCACCAGGCTTGCCCCGCCAGCCTGACCCAAGACCTCGACGGGCCCATCTTCGGGATGCAGCACCGTGACCGTGCAGCCCCCGGACGCCGCCGAATGCAGCGGCGTCACAGCCTCGATCGCGTGCCACCGCCCGCCTTGCACAACCTCGAGGTCATCGATGACCCGCGCGGTCGGAACGGCCGCCGCCACGATGTCCAAGACCGGTGCTCGCAGGCGGTCGACCAGCACGGTGCCGCGCACCCGCAACCCTTCGGAGCCAGGGCACAGCTCCACCCGGATCCTGCAGACGCCATGTTGTGCAGCGAGTCGAGCTTCGAGCGCGCGCAGCTCGGCGAGGGCGACCGCCCGCGCGGCACTCACCCCTGCACCCAGCGCGCAATCTCGCTGCGGTCGCAAAACGGGCGCGTGTGTCCTCCCGCCGTCTGTCCCTGCTCGTGTCCCTTGCCGGCGATCACGACGACATCCCCAGGACCCGCTGCGTTCATCGCGGCCGCAATTGCGGCAGCCCGGTCGAGCACGACCTCAACGCTGACCCCACTGGCTGGCAGACCCGCGACGAGGGCGTCGGCGATCTGTTTGGGGTCCTCATCGCGCGGGTTGTCATTGGTCACCCAGACCCGGTCGGCGTGGGCTCCCACCGCGGCGCCCATGGGTTCACGCTTGTCTGGAGACGCGCCCCCGCCCGCGCCAAACACCACGAGCAGGCGGCCACGCGCGAGCGCCTTGGCCTGGGCGCAGGTCCGATCGAGCGCATCGGGGGTGTGGGCGTAGTCGACGACGGCGATGGGGTCGGACCCAAACACCTCGAAGCGACCGGGGACCGGAGGGCAGCTGGCGATCCCGCTCGTGACCGCCTTGGCATCCAGACCCGCCCGAAGACCTGCAGCCGCGGCCGCCATCGCGTTCTCTGCAAACACAGCCCCGACCATGCGCGTGCGCAGGGTCCCACCCAACGCGTCCGCGAGCGCCGAGGGCTTGAGCGTCACCTGGGTGCCGTGCGCGTCGACCTCGATCCGCTCGGCTTCGAGGTCGGCTTCGCGCAGCAGCGGCCCCCGCGTGGGAGCGGCAAACCAGCACCGCAACACGTCCGGCGGGATCGCCTGGTCGATGAACATGGCGTGTTCATCGGCGGCGTTGAGGACCGCCGTGCACCCAGGGCCCAGGTGGATGAACAGCTGGGCCTTCGCCGCGAGGTACGCCTCGTAGCTCCCGTGCGTGGAGAGGTGGTCCGGGGAGAGGTTGGTGAAGACGCCCAGATCGAAGCGCCAGCGCTTCGCATACGCGTCGGCCAGCGCGCGAGACGTGACCTCCACCGAGGCCCACCGCGCCCCCGCTTCGTGGGCGGCGGTGAAGGCCTCAAAGAACCCGTTGCGCGTGTGCGGCAGGGCCAGATCTTGGTCGCCGAGCCGGTAGTCGATCGTGCTGATCCGCAGCGCGAGATGGCCGGCCGCGGCGAGCACGGAACCCAGCAGATGGACGGTTGAGGTCTTGCCGTTGGTGCCCGTGACGCCAAACGAAAAGAACGGGTCCGCCCACGCAAATGGAGGCGGTGTCGGGCGGACCAGGCTCATCGCATCTCAGCCGCCGGTGCTGGAGCTGCTGCCGGAACCGCCAGACGAGCTGCTGCCGAAACCTTCGCCGGTGGAGCCGGTGCCGAAGCCTTCGCCGGTCGAGCCGGTGCCAAAACCTTCGCCGGTCGAGCCGGTGCCAAAGCCTTCGCTGGTCGAGCCGGTGTCAGCGCCGCCGGTGCTCCCGGTGTCCGCCGACCCTGTGGTACCGGAGGTGGCCGAGGTACCGTTCGAGGTCGTGGTCTCGTCGTCGGTCGTGTCGCAGCCCGGCGTCATGGGCATGGAGAGGAGACTGGTGAGGGCCAGGAACTTTTTGAGATCGATGCGCATCAGAACAGGAGAACTCCGTAAGAGGTACTCTGCTTTTCGCACGGCGCGAGCGCGCATGCACCCCCGGTTTCACTCCCGCCGCGGAGCCCTTCGAAAGAACAACGTCTCGTTGTTGGCGGGCATTTCCTGGACATGCTCTAGGTTCAGTTGAGCTGTGCGGCCCAGGTCTTCGACCGTTTCGAGGTCGCGGATCCCCCACCTGGAATCCCGAGACCGCAGCGATGCGTCGAACGCGGCATTGCTGGGCGCAGTGTGTCGGCCGCCCCTGCGAAACGGACCGTACACGGCGAGCAAGCCCCCGGACGCCAGGTGGGCTCCGGCGCCGCGCATCAAGCCCACCAGCGCCGCCTCCGGGGCGATGTGGATCATGTTGGCGCAGAACACCGCGTCCACGAGTCCGACCGTCCAGCTCGGCGCGGTCACGTCGAGCTGGATCGCAGGTGCGACGTTGTGCAGCCCTTCGGTCCACGCCGCGATGCTCTCGAGGTTTGCGGGGTCGAACTCGGTCGGCTGAAAACGAAGGCCCGGCAGGGCCGCCGCAAACGTGGCCACGTGCTGCCCGGTTCCGCTGGCGATCTCAAGAAGCAGCCCGGACTGCGGCAGCCGCTGCCTGAGCGCCTCAAGAATCGGCGCGGCGTTTCGTTCTGCGGCGGGCGCGTGCAACCTCACGACTCGAAGGGTACAAGACATTCGTGAGCGCAACGGCCCCCACGCTGCCGGAGATCCGCGAGGCCCGGGCCCGGCTGGGTGACGCCGTCCGTACGACGCCGGTGTGGACCTGGACTGACGACGCGATCGCGCAGCTGCTGGGCCCTGAAGGGGGCGTGCACCTCAAGCTTGAGGCCTGGCAGCACACCGGTTCCTTCAAACCACGCGGCGCGCTGCTGTGCGCATGGGATCTCAGCGACGAGCAGCGCGCCCGGGGACTCACCGCGGTCTCGGCAGGAAACCACGCGGCCGCCGTGGCGTTTGCCGCCCGAACGCTCGGAACCCACGCCAAGGTCGTGATGCCCCGCTCCGCCAACCCGGCCCGGGTCGCCAAGTGCGAGCGGCTGGGAGCACAGGTCGTGCTCGTCGAGGATGTACACGAGGCCTTCGACGTCGCCGCGAGCATTCAAGCCGACGAGGGGCGTACGTTCATTCACCCCTTCGAGGGGCCGAGCACCGCCCTGGGCACCGCAACCATCGGCCTGGAGTGGTTGGAGACCCGCCCCACCCTCGATGCCGTGATCGTGCCCATCGGCGGCGGCGGCTTGTGTGGGGGCATCGCGGCGGCGGTCAAACAGCTGCGACCCGGCTGCAAGGTCTACGGGGTGGAGCCCGTGGGCGCGGACTCGATGACGCGCAGCCTCGCCGCGGGGGCCCCCGTCGCCATCGAACGCGTCGCGACGATCGCCGACTCGCTGGGCGCCCCGCATGCAGCCCCCTACTCGTTCGCGCTGTGCCAGCGCTACGTGGACGAGGTCGTCACCGTCGACGACGACGCCCTGTGCGAAGCGATGCTGCGCCTCTTCGACGGCATGAAGCTCGCCGTCGAGCCGGCCGGTGCGGCTGCCACCGCCGCGATGTGGGGGCCGCTGCGGGAGCGCCTGCAGGGCAAGCAGGTGGGCGTCCTGGTTTGCGGGGCCAACATCGACCCGGCCAGCTTCACCACCCACCTGCTCCGCGGCGCCGCCCGTTTGCGCGGGTAGTTTCGCGCGGGTCGTGTCATTGCGTGCTCGTGGCGGCGCCCCTGTTGGGGGCTAGGCTGTGTGCCGTTTCCTCTCAGGCCCCGCTGAGGCGGAGATAGCGGTGAATGAAGGCGAGCTTGACCATTCCGCCAAAGTTGATCGCGGTCTTTTCGAACCGAGTCACGATCCGGCGTGACTCCTTCAGCCAGCCGATCAGCTGCTCAACGATGCTCCGCCGCCGATAGGCGGCCTTGTCGAATGGGACGGGCCGGTTGTCTTCGCGGTCGCCGTTCTTGTTCGGGATCACCGGGACTATGCCGAGGCGCATGAGATATGCGTCGATCCATGCTGCCCGGTACCCCTTGTCGCCAGCGAGCGCGACAGGCCACGCGCGGGGCTGACCGTACTGGTTTCGGAGAGACCCGTCCGCGCCAACGAGTATCGCGTCGAGCATCGTCGAGTCGTGGACCTGTCCCGCGCTCAACTCGAAGTGAAGCGGGTGCCCTTTGCCGTCACACAGGATGTGGATTTTCGAGCCCCAGCCACCTCTGGACCGCCCCAGAGCGTGATCTTCGGGTTCGTCTGGGTTGGGATTTTTTCCCCCGCCGGCACTGCATCGTGCAGCCCGGATGGATGTCCCATCGACGCACCACAGCTCGTCAGGCAAGCCATCATCGGGAGCGACGTGCTCCCGTAGACGGCAGAGCACTTTGTCGAAGGTACCGTCGCTAACCCACTCGTCGAAGAAGTTCCACACTGTCTTCCACGGCCCGTACTCGGTCGGGATATCTCGCCACGGCGCTCCCGTCCTCAGGATCCAGAACATCGCCTCGAGAAGCTGGCGTCGGTCCCGGGGCCGACGACCAGTCTTGAAGTTGTTGGTGGGGAAGAGGTCTCGAACGAGGTCCCACTGCTCGTCTCTGAGACCATGCCGGGGCACGCGCACCTTGCTCATGGCCACGTTGGATCATGAAAACCCCGTCCGCCCAAGAAATCGGCCATTTCAAGGAAACGGCACACAGCCTAGTACTCGCCGACGAGATCGGGGATCGGCTCCCCGGTTTTGCAGTGCTCCTTCAGGATGCGCTGCATCTTTTCCGCGTCCAGGTCGGTGTAGAAGCCGCGCTGCTCCTCGAGCACGTCGTCCTCGGGGTCTTCATAGCGCTCGTCCTCGTCGTTCATCTGATGCACGAACAGGTTGGGCCCGTCTTCGCAGCGGCCGAAGCACGTGTAGCTGCAGACACCGACCCGCCCCTTCAGCTCGGGGTCGCCCTCGATGACCTGCTCGGCGAGCTCCACGAGGACTTCGCTTTCATGGGTGACTCCACAGCTGGGGCCGTCACAGACCCGGAGCTGATAAAGCCGCGATTTCGGGGGGGTGCTCTCGGACATCGGGGGCGTTGGGCGTTGCCGGTTCGGGCACGCGCGGGGCGATGTAATCACGCAAACCCGGCGCAGTGAAGGGGTCACCGAGCACCTCGAGCAGCACGTGGGCGTGTGCCTCGTCTCCCGCGAGGATATCGACCGCGGAGGTCATCGCCGCCGATTCGTACAACACCCCATCATCCGCGTGGTAGCGGCGTAGGAACGCCGAGACCGCATCCAAGGCCTCCGGCGTCCCCAGCTCCCCGAGCGCCCGGACGAGAGGATCCAAGTCGGAGGCCTCGGTGCTGGGATGCTCAAGCAGCGCGACGAGGTCGCTGACCATCGAGTGATCGCCGGTCGCAACGGCCCGTCGCGCGAGCACAGCGACCGCGGGCCGCACCCCGCTGAGAAACGAGGGGCGTGCGGCCAGGTCTCGCCGCAGCGCCGCGATCTGCTCCGCGTCCGGCGTGCCCCACGGCTCCGCCAAGCGCTCGGCCGCGTGGGCCCGGAGCTCCGCGGACGCGTTGCTCGACTCGTCGCGAACCTCACCACGTGCGATGCGAGCGACCGCGTCACGCACATCCGCGTCTTCATCCCGCCACAAGATCTCGATGGCGAGGCGCTGCGCAGGCAACAGCCTGGGGTCCGCGTCCACGATGAGGTCGCGGAGCATGGCGAGCTGCTGGTCTCGCTCGGGCTTCGCACGTCGGGGACCCTCCAGCGTGTCCGGAAGCTCGAGCAGCAGCGCGCCTTGCGTGGGGGCAGCCCCCGCGACCCGATCCAGTTCGGCGCCATCGGTCCGCGAGATCTGCACGAGCATCCCGTCCTCCCGCACCAAGACGACGCGGTCATCGCGGACGTCGAATCCCACGAACTCTGGCCCCTCACTCAGGTACGTCCACTGCGCGAGCCGAGGCATTCCCTCCTCGTCGACCCGCATCGCCACCACCGCCCGGCGGCACACGAACACCGCGTCTCGGTGGCCCGCGGTCGTGGCCGACAGGTCGACCCAGAGCCGGAGTCTTTCTGCATCGAGGTGTCCGGCGTCGAGCCCCTCATTGGTCGAGAACACCTCCCCGTAGCCCTGAATCTCGCGCAGCGCATCGAGATGCCCCGAGGTCGCGCTCTGCAGGTCCACCCAGGCTCGCTCGGTCCCGGCGTACAGCGCCTTGCCATCACGCTGCACGCGCTCGACCGCGGGCACAATGTCCTCACCTTGCGGCGCGGGGCCACCCAGGTCCAGCCGCCCCCGCTCCCACCCGCCGCGCGTTCCCAAGGCCACGACCTGATTGCCCACCGGCACCAGCGCGACGGTTCCCACGACCGCGGGGCTTCCCAGGCGGCCCTCGCTGCGTCGCATCCAGCGGATCTGTCCATCGAGTGCGGAGATGCCCACCGCCCGCGAGCGGCCCTTGCGTCGGTCCAGCACGCTCACGACGACGGTTCGGTCGTTGGCGGCGATGCCCGAGAGCGCCTCACCGGGCAGCTCGATCTTCCACAACAGGGCGCCCGAGGCCCGGTCCAGCGCCGCCAAACGTTGCCCGGAGAGCGGCACAAAAACCGTGGTTCGGTTGGCCGAGAGGTGCCCCGTGGCCCGCAGCGAGGAGGTCCAGACGTCGCTGGCGGTGCTCGGGTCCATCGCGCGCAGGCCCGTCCGCTCGACCATCACCACCAACGGGCGATCGCGATGGTGGCGGTCCTCGCGGGCGCCCTGTTTGGCGGTGAGCGCGAGCAGGTTCCCACCTGGCTGGCCGTGCACAGCCAGGGATCGGCCCGCACACCCCGTGCTCAGGCTCAGGCCCAGCGTGAGCAGCAGTGCGCGCGTCACGATGCTTCCTCGCGCTCGGCGTCGGGCTCGGACAGACCCTGTCCGCCCTCGTGTGCGAGTTCTGGATCGTGCTCAAGCAGCCTGGCCACGAGCGCGTCGGCCCGGTCACTGGGGTGCAGTCGCGCGAGCACAACCGCCAGGCGCCGCACCCCGCCGTCGCGGTCATCGGCCGCAGCCTCGATCGCGTCGACCGACTGGCTGGGTCCCAAGCCCGCCCACGCCAACAACGCACGAGCGCGAATCGCCGAGGTTCGGTGCGCGGCGAGGTCGCGCAGCAGGGGCTCAAGTTCGGCGCTCGGGTGCTCGAGACACGCGTCCAACATCGCGGTCAGTGCCGCCGGAGGCAGGCCCGCATCGGCCCGACTGCGAAGCGCGGCGACGGTGTGCGCGTCCCCCTGCTCGACCAATTCGGCGAGCTCGATCTGCAGCGCCAGCATGGAGTCCTCCGAGCTTGCCCACGCCGGGCTCGCCCACAGCCCCATCCCCAGCACGGCCACGCACAACCAACCGCTGCGGCGGACAGGACGCGAAGAGATCGGGAGCTTCCAAGACTTGACCCACGGCATGGCAACGAAGGGCATCGGCGGGCCACGCCACAACTTGAGCGGCCCGCCTCTGAGCGTCCCCCGGAGCAACCCGCGCCCGAGCCCCCCGACTTCGCCGGTTTTTGGGGCCGAAAACCGCGCGGCTGTACGTTCGTGCACGATGGCCCGCCTGCACGAGTTCGATGCGCCCTTGCGAACCAGCGTGCGCAGCGGGGGACCGACCCCGCTCGGGCCGGAGACCTCCTGTGATCTTCTTCAGGATCTCGGGACCCGTGATCCCGTCGGCGAGCTGCTGGGTCGGTTCGGCGTCAGTCCCGGGCAATTGCTGGCGGCGCGGCGCGATCTCGACGCCGTGCTCGGACCGGAGTCGGCGGACTGGAAGCTCCGCCTGGCAGCCCGCGGCGGTGGACCTGGCGATCTGGAACAACTGCTCGCGATCTGTCGGACCGCGGAGTGCCACGCATACCAGCTGCTGGAGCAGGTGGGGTTGCAGTGCTCTGCCCTTCGCCGAGAGGTCATTCTCATGTTGCGAAACGCTGAACGAACGCTCACACCGCCGCCTGGGCTCGCGGAGGCGGAGCGTCCCGGCGGCGCCCGGATGGCACGGGACCGACGCCCGAGCGGATCGCATGTGCGCACCCGTCCGCGTCGCACGCCTCGGGGTGCCGAGGAATCCGTGTCCCCAGCGCCACCACCGGCCCCTGCCCCAAGCGGCGGCAACACTCGCCGCGCCGCGCCCGAGGCCGCTCCCGTCCGCCGGCCGATCATCCGGGCCGGCATTCGCGCCTCGACCCGCGTCGCCGAGGCCGCCGCCGCCCCGCAGGTCGTGGCCCCCGTGGCCCCCGTGGAGACCGAGGTCCGCCGCGTCCTCGCCCCCGCTCCTGTCCCGGCCCGAGCCCAAGTCCCGGCCACAGCCCAAGCCCAAGTCCCAGCTTCCCACAGCGAGTTGGAGGCGCACAGAGTCGACCCCGAGCAGCTGCCACCGCTCGAAGGGCGCACACGCGAGCTGGGGCAACTTTGTGATGCGCTGGGACGACGCGGGGTTCGGGTTCCGCTGCTCGTCGGGCCTCCCGGCAGCGGCCGAAGTCTGCTCGCCCAGCACCTGGCGGGCCATTTCGAAGCCCCGGTCTACCGGCTGCTCGCGCCCGCATACGACAGCGAGGGCGCGCTCGCGGAGGATCTGCAAGCCATCGCCGAGCACGGTGGCATCGTCGTGTTCGACGACCTCGACCGCGTGCCCTCGGAGGTTGCGCCAGCGTTCTTGGGCGCGCTGAGCCACGCCTGGACCCAAGGGGCACCCCGCATTCTCACGATCGTCTCGTCCGAAGGCCACGGCCGTCTCGCCAACTGGCTCCCCGGCGCGCTGCAGACCGCCGATGCGATCGCCATCGAACCGCTGCGCGGCGCCCCTTTGAGCGCCGCGGTGAAGTCCGCCAGCCGCAGCGTGCTGCAGCAGCATTCCATGCCGCTGGGCGCCGACCTGCGGCTGTCAGAACTCACCCGTTGGGCGGAGCGCTACCTGACCGGTCTGGCCATGCCCGCCCGTGCGCTCGACCTGCTCGACCTCGCCTGCGCACGGGCCCGGCGCAGCCCCGAGACCACGGTGCGTCGCGATCACGTGCTGCAGATCGTTTCGGAGCGCAGCGGACTCTCCACCGCCCGTATCGAAGCGCGCGGAGACCACGACGTCCTCGATCTCGACCAACGTCTCAGCGACCAGGTCGTCGGGCACGCGGCCGCAACCGCCGCGCTCGCCCAGCTGGTCCGGCGCAACCGGGCGGGCTTCGGAGGCCAACGCCCCGTGCTCACGACCCTCCTGCTCGGCCCCAGCGGTGTGGGCAAGACCGAGCTGGCCAAGGCGCTGGCCCAGGCCCTGTTCGACGATGACGCGGCGCTGTTCCGCCTGGACATGTCCGAATACTCCGAGAGCCACGCGGTCGCCCGCGTGGTCGGAGCGCCGCCGGGGTACATCGGTCACGAACAAGGCGGCGCCCTCACCGATCCGCTGCTTCGACGTCCCCACTGCGTGGTGCTGCTCGATGAGATCGAAAAGGCCCACCGCGACGTGCACCAGCTGCTGCTGCAGGTCTTTGATGAAGGGCGCCTCACCGACGGCCGCGGGCGCACCGTCGACTTCCGCCATGCCGTGCTGGTGATGACCAGCAACCTCGGCTCGGCCCACGTGACGCAGACCCCGCAGGGCCCGCGCATGAACGAGGAGGCAGCCTTGGCCTCGGCCCGCGCGGCGTTTCCCGTCGAGCTTTGGAACCGAATTGAAGCGCCCCTGGTGATGCATCCGCTGGGCGCAGCGGACCTCGCCCGGATCTGCACCCGGCTCGCCCGGGCCTCCAGCGACCGTTTGTTCAAGGAGCGCGGCATTCGCTACGCGCTCGACGCCCAGGCCACCGCCGCACTCGTGGACATCGCCGGGCGAGACCCTGCGCTCGGAGCCCGTCCGCTGCGGCATCTGTTGGTGCGGGAGGTCGAGTCCCTGCTGGCCGATGCCGTGCTTCGCGGCCGGCTGCGCGCGGGGACGGAAGCCACGGTCACGAGGACGCGAGGTCGGTTTGAGCTGCTCTAACCCAGCCTCACCGAGGCCCGAATGAGCGCACCGAGTTCATCGCTGAGCCGCGCGTACAGAGCACGCGTCGGCTCGTCGAGCGCATCGAGGTGAGCTCGGACCGCGCCTGTGTCCCCGCGGGACATCGGACCTGTAATTCCGCCAGGGATACCGAGCGCGTGCAGGTTGCTCAGGGCGCTGGTCATCAAGGTCCGGATCGCGCCCTGGGCGACCTCGGGTGGATGCCCCTGCTCTGCGAGGATTTCGGTCGCTCGCGCCTCCAGCACGCTGAGATGGTTGGCCGCGAGCGCACAAGCGGCGTGGTAGGCGAGGCGGGCGCGGTCCTCGAGGGCGCCCAGACGCAGGAAGGGCTGCGGGGCGACCAAGCGTTCGAGAAAGACCTCGGCGTCCGGGTCCCCCTCCAGGCCGAAGGTGGCCTCCCCCAGCAGGCTCGGCCAGCTTCGCTCGCGGCGCAGCGCACAGATCGGATGCAAGCTGCCAACCGGATGACGAGGCCGCAGCGCGCCGAGCAGGCTCGCGGCCGACAGCGCACCGGCCCCGTGAAACACGGGGACGCCCGCGGGCAAGACCTGCGAGGCCGCGAGGGCCCGGGCGACCGGCGCGATGGCGTGATCCGAGGTCAGAATCCAGACCGCAGCGGGGGTCCCAGACGGCCAGGTCACGCTGCCACCGCTGACCTCGCGACCCGAGACCCGGACCACGCGGTAGCCACGCTCGACCAGCCACGGCTCCGCGTGGCGGGCCACGTGCCCGTGGCCGATCACCCAAAGCTCCCCGCGATCCGGGGTGCGCAACAGCTCGGCGACCGCTCCCGGAACCCGGTGCTGCACCGCATCCCAGTCGCCACGGTTGACGGCCGCCCGCACCTCAGAGCTGGAGACCTCGGGGAGCACGCAGTCCGCCGACTCTGCGTAGCCCGCCCGCGGCACGACCAGCGGCGCGTAGCGCGACTCGATCTCGTCCCATCGATGCCAACGCTGGGTCTCTGCGCGACGGACGATGTCCGAGCCGATGACCAGCCGGACCACCGCGCCGGGGTTTTGCTTGGCGACCGCGTCGAGCAGCCGAAGCGTGTAGCTCGGCTGCGAAGGATCAATCTCGGCCAGCTCCCGCTCGAGATCGGTCACCTCCACAAAATCGCCGTGCATCTGCATGGCGGCGCGGGTCCAGGCGAGTCGCTTCGCGAACGGGGTTTGGGTGCCCTTGCCCAGCGGGTGGTCATACACCGGGGCCACGATCAGCCGGTCGAGTCCGCCCTGAGCATGCAGCAGCGCAACCAAGAGCGTGTGGCCCAGATGTGGCGGGTCGAAGCTCCCGCCGAACACCCCCACCGTGGGCGGGGTGGACGGACGATCTCGGAGGTCACGGGGGTCAGGCATGGCAGCTTCGGCGGCGACGGCTCGCCCCGGTTAGGGTGTGCCGCACCGGGCGGCCCCGGCAACCCCGCCCCCGCCTGCACACAGGCGCAGCAGGCCGGGAACCTCAAACGCCCTTGGGACGAGTCACCCGTGGGCCCTGCCCACTTCGTCGCGTCCCCGCGCGAAAACGCAAGGCGCGGCGTTGACACACCTCTTACCCTGTCATTATGGTTCGGCGCTGGGAAGGCCTACGCCGGTCCGACCCACGAACCGCTTGGCGAACGATCGAGGGACGAGCCTTGAGCAAACCGAAGAAACCCGGAACCGACCTGGCCGCCCTCAAAGCGCGCCTCGCAAAGAAGAACAAGAAGGCGGAAGAGCCCGCGCCGGCCCCTGAAGCCGCGCCTGCTCCCGCGCCCGAACCTGTCGCGGCTGCACCCGCGCCAGCCCCAGAGGCTGCGCCGGTCCATGCGGCTACGCCCGCTCCGGCGGTCGACTACGCGGCATCGCACGCGGCAGCCCCTGTGGGCCCCGACTACGGCGCAGCCCCTGTAGCGCCGATGGGTGCGCCGATGGGTGCGCCGATGGGTGCGCCGATGGGTGCGCCGATGGGTGCGCCGATGGGTGCACCGGCCGCGCCTGCTACCGACGATCCGTTCGGCGCCGGTGCCGGTGGCGGCGGCTTCGATCCCAGCGATGGCCTCATCGACTCGGGCGGCGGCGAGATGCCGAGCAAGGGCAGCGCCGGGCTTGCGATCTTCGTCGGCATCCTCGGGATCGGCCTGGGCGCGATCGGGGGATTCTTCGTCTCCAAGATCATGCGCAACTCCGACACCACCGAGGCCGCCTCCGAGAAAGGCGCCCAGATGGCCGCCGCGGTCAAGGAGATCTCCGATGCCCGCATCGATGTGTCCAAAGCGATGGCGGGCTGGGAAGAGAAGATGACCACCGATCCCGCCGGCACCGCCGCGGAGATCGACACGGTGGTCAAAGAGGGCTTTGCCCAGAAGGTCAACGTGGACCAGCTGTTTGGCTGGCAGCTCGCTGCCATTCACTCCAATGGTCTGCGCCGCACGTTCGAGCTCTACGACGAGGCGACCCGCCTCCAAAAAGATCTCGGGTACCTCTCCGCATTCCTCGCGTCCCAGGAGAAGGCCCTCTCGGCCGGAGGCGGCCCGAGCCAGTTCGCGGTCAAGTTCACCGACAAGGGTGCAGTGCTCGTCGCTGCGGTTGGGGCGGTGTGCGCGGCCGAGGGCGAGGAAGAGCCGTCGCTGGAGACCGCCAAGCCCTGCCCCGGTGACAAGGCTGCAGACGCGATCGGCTACACCGTGCTGGAGACCCTCGGCACCGACACCAAGGTGTTTCCGATGGGTACCGAGCCCGGACAGGTGACGCTGCTGCGCGCCGGCGGTGCGATCTACGACTACGCCGTCGGGATGGAGCCCAACCGCAACGCGATCATCATGCGCAACGCGCTGGTGCAGCGGGCGAAGGAGCACCTCGAAGCGATGAGCAAGGCCGAGAAGGGCGCGATCAAGGCGCTCGAGAACTTCACCGACAACCCGAACGTGGATGGCAGCGCCGAGCAACCCGACCCCGAAGCGGGGTGAGCGGAAGGCGTCCGCGGGCGCCGAGGGCTCAACGAGCAAGCCCGAGCCGAAGCCCCGGTCTGATGACGCGGGTGCCGGGCTCGGGCTTGATGCGTCTCGCGCTTCAGGGCCCGAGCTCGCGGCGAAGGGCCCGTCCCCTGCAGGCCCTCCGGTCCGCGTGTGGGTCGTCAACCGAAGCCAAGCCGGTCTTCTCCGCTACCTGCTGCGGTTCGCCGCCTACTTCGGCCTCGTGGTGTTGCTGGCATCGGCGGCCTTCGGCCTGGCGCTGTATCGGCACTTCGCCTCCGGGCTGCCGCCGATTCAAAACATCAGCGACTACAGCGACCAAGCGCCGGGTGTGACGCGGATCTACGCGCGCGGCGGAGCCATGCTGGCCGAGCTGGCCCGTGAGCATCGCGCCTACGCGCGCTACGACGAGGTCCCCGAGGACTTGGTGCATGCGGTGTTGGCCGCCGAGGATCGCCGGTTCTTCGAGCATGGGGGCCTGGATCATCGAGGCTTGGCCCGTGCCGCCCTGGCCAACTACCGGGCGGGCACCGTCTCGCAAGGCGGAAGTACGATCACCCAGCAGGTCGCCAAGGGTTTCCTCAACGACGACCAGACCCTCACCCGGAAATTCCGGGAAGCGATCCTCTCGGTCAGGGTCGAATCGACCCTGTCCAAAGAAGACATCCTCGAGATCTATCTCAACAAGATTTTCCTCGGACACGGCGCCTACGGCGTCGCGTCGGCGGCGAGCCGGTACTTCGGCAAGGACCTCAAGGACCTCACGCTGGCCGAGAGCGCGCTGATCGCCGGCTTGGCCCGCGCGCCCAGCCGGTACAGCCCGGTGTCGGACCCGGAGCGCGCGACCCAACGCCGCGCGGTCGTGCTGCAGGACATGGTCGAGGCCGGGTACATCGACGAGGACCAGCGCGACGCCGCGAACGCCGAGTCCATCACGCTGGTGAGCAAGCCGGATGTGTTTCGGGCCCGCGCGCCCCACTACGCCGAGCACGTCCGAAAGTGGACGCAGGCGAGCTTGGGCGAGCAGGCCGTGCTGACCGAGGGGCTTCAGATCGAGACCGCCCTGGTGCCCACGGTGCAAGCGGACGCGGAGGCGGCGGTCGACCGAGCCGTCCGCAAGCTCGACGAAAAGCAGGGGTTCCGCGGACCCGTCGCCAGCTTGAAGGCCGCCGACATCCCGACGTTCATCGAGCGTGCGAGCGCCGAGTACGGCCCGCGTGCGCTGGATGACGACACGTACTTCCGGCTCGGTGTCGTCACCCAACTCGACCGGCGCTTCGCCGAGGTTCAGGTCGGCAGCATCGAAGCGATCCTCCCGCTCCGCTCGATGAGCTGGGCCACCAAGTACGACCGCAACTCGGGGGAGAACGGACGCACCATCGACGACGTGCGCTCGGCCCTCCAGGAAGGCGACGTCATCTGGGTCCTGCGCGCCTCCGAGAGATTCCAAGAGCGGCCGGCACAGGGCAACACCGAAAACAAGGTCGAGGTCGAGCTGGGTCAGACCCCGAGGAACGAAGCTGCGCTGTACACCGCCGACCACGAGACCAGCTACGTCGAAGCGGTTCAGGGAGGCGTGGACTACGATCGCAGCCAGTTCAACCGCCCCACCCAGGCGTGTCGCCAGCCCGGCAGCGTGTTCAAGGCCATCTACTACGCCTACGCGCTCGACACCGAGAAGTACTCGATGGGCTCGGTGTTGGAGGACCACGCCTACGAACCCGACGAGGGCGAGGAGTGGAACCCGCAGAACATTCACGGGACGATCGAAGGCCAGGTGCTGCTGCGCAACGCCTTCATTCACTCGCTCAACCTGCCCTCGATCCGCTTGTTCATCCGCCTTGGCGCGGACAACGTCGTGCAGTGGGCGCGCCGTCTGGGCTTCACCACCGAGCTCATCGCCGACAAGGCGCTCTCGCTGGGGGCCAGCTGCGTGAAGATGGATGAGATGAGCCGAGCGTTTGGCATCTACGTCCGCGAGGGGCGCAGCTGGGATCCGGTGTACGTACGCCGTGTGATCGACAAGCGCGGCACCGTGGTCCTCGATGCCCGGCATCCCCACGACGGCACGATGGACCTCGGCGGACGGCTCGACGCGATGGCGCGGCTGGGCACCCGGCCCCCCACGCAGACGATCGACCGCCGGACCGCGTTCTTGATCTCGCAGATGCTTCGCGACGTGGTGACCAGCGGTATCGGCCGCCGCGCCCAGCAGATCGGCGTGCCCGCCGGGGGCAAGAGCGGCACCGCCTCGAAGAACGCCTACACCACCGACACCTGGTTCGTGGGCTTCACGTCCCGGTACGTGACCGCCGCGTGGATGGGTGATGACACCTACGAGCGGTCGATGGGCGACGAAGAGGCCAGCTACACCACCGTGACGCCGCTGTGGGCCGACTACATGGAGTCGGTCGTCAAGGACATGCCCCACGGAAACGTTCCCGTGCAGCGGCCCGCGGGGATCCGCAGCAAGTCGGTCACGTACATGGCCGGGGAGAAAGAGCGCAGCGCCCCGATGTACTTCCGCTCGGGTACCGACAGCGAGGAGTGACCCTCAGGCCGCGCTTCGCAGCAGCGGCTTGGCTGGAATGCCCACGACCGTGGCGTCGCCGTGCACCGCCTTGGTGACGACCGCGCCCGCGCCGACGGTGGCGCCATCGCCGATCTCGACGTACTGCAGCACCTGAGCGCCGGTGCCCACCAACACGCCCTCCCCGAGCCGCACGCCGCCGGAGATGTTCACGGTCGGGTTGAGGACGCTGCCGCGACCGATGCTCGCTTCGTGACCGAGGGTGCAGGAAAGATTGACCAACGCGTAAGGGCCGACCGTGACGTTCACCGTCGCGATGCTCCCCGCGCACACGATCGACCCCGCCTCGAAGGTGCAGGACTCGCGGTCTGCATGCACCGAGGGATGAACCAGCGCGGGCCAGTCAGCCTCGCAGAAGGCGTCGAGGACCCGGGGGATGTGCAGCCGTGCCGCGGGGGAGCCAACGCCGATGGCGAGGCCGTCAAACGCGTCACGGTGCTCATGAAGCCAGCCAAGGTCCCCCAGCACATCGTCGCGGCTGTCGTGCTCCCCAAGCTTGCTGAGATCGCTGACGACGTAGCCGGCAAAGGCGTACCCGTCCGTGCCGCTGCGATCGATGTCGCGAAGCAGCCACCGCACCTCCCGCGCGAATCCCCCCGCCCCTACGATCACGATGCGTCGACGTGCCATTGCACAGAACTCTTCGGTCGGCACGCACACCGATGCAAGCAAATCGCGGCCCCAACCTGGGCCGCAGGTACCCCCCGACACGCAAAAGCGGCGGCCCTGAACCGCCCCGGGGTGCCCGGTTTGGAAAGGATGCCGCCGCTGAAACCCGTCAAGCGGGCCGGACGCTACTCGAGGCCCATCGCCTCTTTCTCGGAGCACTCGCTGATGTTGCCATCATTGTCGTAACAAACGTCGGTGCCCCCGATGACGCCGTCGACGGTGTCGGTGAGCTCCCCTTCCTTGCGGCCGGTCGGCAGACGCTCACCGATGCTCTTCTCGGCGTTGCCGTCCAGGACGGTCAGGCCGAACACGCCGTGAACCTGGCTGAGGTCAAACGAGCGCACGATGTCTCCGTCTTGCGACTTCCACTCGTGGTAGCGGACGAGCGCGGAGCCGGTCTCTTCGTCCGCCTTGATCTTCACCTCAGGAGCGGGACCAAACCACTCCATGAACTTCTCCTTGTTGATGTCCTCGAAGGTCTTGCCCGGCCACACGTCGGTGCTGTAGGCGTAGAAGATCTTCCAGAGCTCGTCGTCCTTGAAGAAGTAGAACTTCCGCAGGCCGTTGCCGTTGCGGACATAGAGCATCGCCTCGTTGTTGTCGTCCGCGTACTCGAACTGAATCAGCGAGACGCCCCAGCGGTGCCGCGAGGCGGTGGTGAACTTGGTGTGGTCCGCCTTGAGCGAGGCCATCTGATCTTGGCGCCACCGCCGGTTTTCGTCCTGCGTCGTGGCATCGCTCGCTTCTTTTTGGCGCTTCTCGTACTCGGTCTCGATCTCGCGAGAGAGGACCGAGTAGACCTGCGAGGGGCTCATGCCCCATCGGAAGTCTTCCATGAGCGCGTAGACCCCGTACGCCGCGCTCACGCCGGCCGTGGGGTCGACCATCTTGCACTCTTTGGTCGTCGTCTTGTTCTTGCCCTTGCCCTCGGTCTTGGTGGTGCACTTCTCGGTGGCTTTGCCCCGCTTGCCCAACTTCGGGCGTGGCTCGGGGGTCCACTGCGCCTCTTCGTCGAGGTCGAACGCGCTGTCCTCCTCGCCGAACAAGCCTCCGTCGAGGTCCTCGTCCCCACCACCGCCACCGACGCCGAGCAGGTTGTTGCCATCGTCGGGGTTGTTGGTTCCTTTGTCCTTTTCACAGCCAGCGCCAAGCGCCAGGGACAGAGCCAACACACTGAGAAGACCTTTTGCCGTCGTGTTCATGGCGAATTTGCGCGAGGTTAACACGAAACCGCCAGCGGCGGCAGGTCTGCGTCGAGCCGCCGCCCCAACCGCGCGACAACGCGGCGCGTCGGGTGGCTCGAACGGGTCCTCAGCAGCGGCCCAGCGTCTCGACCACGGTGTCCCCCATGCTGCGGTAGAGGTGACGGCGCAGCGGAGGTCGGCGAGGGGCCACTCCCGCCCGCGGTACCGCCGAGCCCAAGCGGCGATCATCGGCTGCTCGCTTCGCACGAGACGCGCCCGGGCGCCGTGGTCACCACGTCGGCTTTGTAAACCGCATTGAGCACGACAAGGACTCCACCCTTGAGCATCAACTGCGCCAGGCCGGCGCGCCCATCGTCCGTTCGGGACTTCAAAAGGCGGATCTACACCCTCGCTTCGCAGCGACGCCTCAGCCTCCGTCGTGCAGCCGCCCCACCAGCGTGCGGAGCAGATCATGCGCCGCGCGGGGGGACAACTCGTCGACCTCGACGGAGGCCAGGGCATCGAGCACGTCCGCGGCGGCGCTGGGATCGGGGCCTGCGGGTGCGGCCAAGGGGGCGGCGTCGTCGGAGGAGGGCGAGAACAGCGACAGCTGCGGTGACGCCCCACCCTGCGGGTTCGCTTCGAGGCGCTCGAGGATCCGGGCGGCACGGCGCAGCACCCTCGCGGGGAGCCCGGCGAGCCGCCCCACCTGGACGCCGTAGCTTCGCCCCGCCGCACCTTGGGCGAGCTGGTGCAGGAACACGATCCGGCCGCGCTGCTCGTGGACCATCACGTGCATGTTGAGCACGCCGCCCAGCACGTTCTCGAGCGCGCACAGCTCGTGATAGTGCGTCGCAAACATGGTGCGGCAGCCGACCTGGTCGTGCAGATGCTCGGTGATCGCCCACGCGAGCGCGAGGCCATCGAACGTCGCGGTGCCGCGACCGATCTCGTCGAGCAGCACCAAGGAAGACGGCGTGGCAGCGGCGAGGATCTGCGAGGTCTCCCGCATCTCGACCATGAACGTGCTGTCGCCGCGCCCGAGGTCATCCGCGGCACCGACCCGAGTGAACACGCGATCGGTCAGGCCGATGCGGGCCCGGGTGGCCGGCACGTAGCTGCCCATATGCGCCAAGATGGTGATCAGCGCCGTCTGCCGCATCACCGTGCTCTTGCCGCCCATGTTCGGCCCGGTCAGCACCCACAGCCGCGCGGCTTCGGTGCCGGCGGCGTGCAGGTGAACGTCGTTGGGCACGAAGCGCCCGGCACCCAGCATCCGCTCGACCACCGGATGCCTTCCGGCTTCGATGTCGAGCACGGGCTCCTCGACCACGTCCGGGCGACACAGCCCTTCGCGCTGCGCGACCTCGGCCAAGCCGGCGAGGACGTCGAGCGCCGCGACCCGCTCGCCCACGTCGCACAGACGCTCGCCCTGCTCGCTGACCCGGGCCCGCAGCCCCTCGAACAGCTCCTGCTCGCGGACCAAGGCGAGCGACTGCGCCCCCAGCACCTTGGACTCCAGCGCCGCGAGTTCCTCGGTGACGTAGCGCTCGGCGTTGGCCAGCGTCTGCTTGCGAACGTACTCCTGCGGCACCTTGGCCAGGTGGGCCTTGGGCACCTCGAGGAAGTAGCCAAACACCCGGTTGTGCTGGACCTTGAGCGATGCGATCTCGGTGCGCGCGCGCTCCCGGGTCTCGATGGCGGCGAGCGCCTCTCGCCCCCCGTCGCGAAGCTCCCGTTGCTCGTCGAGCTCCGGGTCGGCCCCGACGCGGATCATCCCGCCCTCGCGCGTGTGGGCCGGTGGTTGCTCAACCAACAAGCCCTGTAGATCCGTGAGGATATCCTCCAGCAGATCATCGCCCAGAGACAACAGGTGCGGGACGCTGCGGTCGGTCCGGCGCCCCGCGAGCTCGGCCAAGAACGCCTCGATCTCGGGCAGGACCGCCAGCGAGTTGCGCAGCGATCCCAGCTCGCGCGGGTTGACCGAGCCCAGCCGGGCGCGCGCGGTCAGCCGAACCACGTCGCGAACGTCCTTGAGCCGCGACTGCAGCTCGGCCCGAAGCGTGGGCTCGGCGACGAGTGCATCGATGGCGTCGAGGCGATCGGCGATCACCTGGCGGTCGCGCGAGGGTGCGCCCAACCAGCGCCGAAGCAGCCGGCCACCCATCGCGGTCTTGGTGGCATCGATCGCCCACAGCACCGACCCCTTGCGCATGCCATCGCGCAGGGTCGCAAACAGCTCCAGGTTGCGAATCGAGGTCTCGTCCAGGACCAGGTGCTGCGCGGGCGTATGGCGGCGTAACCGATGCAGCAGGAGGGTTTGGCCCGGCTGCGTGGCTTCGGCGTACGCGAGCACGATCGCAGCCGCGACCTCCTCAGGCTCGCGCAGCGCCTCGGTCCCCGACTCCTGCGCCAGCGCCTTCACCCGGCGACGCACCGCGGCGGGCGGCGCTTCGGCGTAGTCGAGCCGGGGAACGTTGGGCACGAGCGAATCGGTCAGCCATTCGTGCAGCGACTCGTCCGCGATGATCTCACGAGGATCGAGTCGGGCGAGCTCGGCCTGCGCGGCCTCCTTGCTCTCGGCCCACAGCACAAAGTAGTCCGCGCTGGAGATGTCGCACAGGGATAGGGCCACCCCACCCTCGGCCACCACAACCGCGGCCAGGTAGTTCGGGATCCCCGGCTGCAGGTGCTCCTCGTCGACCAGCGCGCCGGGGGTGACCACCCGAACCACCTCGCGGTGGACGATGTTCGGACCCTTGCGCTTCTTGGCGTCCTCGGGCGTCTCCATCTGCTCGCAGATGGCGACCTTGAGCCCCCGCTCCACCATCGTCCGCAGATACCCGCCCAGCGCGTGGTACGGGATGCCCGCCATCGGCACGGGGTCTTCCACGCCTTTGTCTCGGGTCGTCAGCGCGATGTCGAGGATCGGCGCGACCTCGACCGCGTCGTCGAAGAACAGCTCGTAGAAGTCCCCCATCCGAAACATCAGGATCGAGTCCGGGTAGTTGGCCTTGATGCCGAGGAACTGCCGCATCACCGGGGTGTCGGCCGAGTTGTGCGGGGCGGGCACGGGAGGATCGTGTACCGCGGGGGGCTGGGGATTCGCTACCCCCCACCCCACAAACGACAAAGGCCCCCTCGAAAGGGAGCCTCCAACCGCGCGTTCGCGAACGAACGCTTACTTGCGGACCACGTAAGCGATGATCTTCTCTTTGGACTCGAAGTTCTCTTTGGCTTCGATGCCTGCAGCCCAGGTGTCGAACGACCCGGCCCGGACGCGGTGCCACAGCCGGCCCTTGACCTCTTCGGACTCGACGCGGACCGAGTGTCCCTTGGCGCTGAGCTCCGCGGCGAACGCATCGGCCTCTTCGCGCTTGGCGAAGGCCTTCATCTGCAGGGTGAACTTGCGCGTGCCACCGGTGTCGGTCGCGGTCGCGGTCGCGGCGTTGGACGACACGAGTGCGGTGGGCTTGGCCTTGGGCTGCGCCTTGGGCTGGGGTGCAGCTTCGGGCTTCGCGGCGGGCTTGGGTTTGACCGCCTTGGGCGCAGCCTCCGGGGCAGGCTCGACCTGCGCGACCGCAGCGGCTTCGATCGCCGATCCCTCAGCGTCCTGCGCTTCCGCTTCCGCTTCCGCCTTGAGGTTCCGCGTGGACGGGATGTCGCCCATCTGCGAGGTCTTGAGTCCCTGCTGAAAGCTCAGCTCCGTCTCCACCTCGCCGTGCCCGTCGAGGATCGACAGCGAGTCGGCGGACAGCGCGGCGACTTCTCCCCCCGGTCCAACCTCGACGCGGCGTCCGACCATGACGCCGAGCGCAAACACGAAGCACCCGACGACACTGAGGCCGAAGAACAGGAAGAAGATCTGGCGGTTGTCGAGGTTGAGCTCGACCTTGTCTTTCCACTTGTGCATCTCTCGCATCGCTCGTGTTCCTCGCGTCCCTTGGATGGGTCGAGATCTCGTTTAGATCTCTTCAACAGGGTTACGTGAGAGCAGGATGTGCGACAAAAAAGTGGAACCCGTTTCCTGCGCTACTGAACGATCTTGAGGGTCGGGTCGGGGTCACGAAGATCCGGAAGGGTCTCCTTCTTCGGCACCTCTCCGGCTGGGTTCGTCCCGCGACGAATGATCTCGGTGGTCGCGGGATAACGCAGATCCCACGCCTCGGTTTTCACCACCTCCCCCGCCTGGATGAACTTGCGCTGGCGCTTGAGTTTGAACCCACGACGACCGCGCTGCGCGAGGCTTTGAGAGCCACTCGCGTACCGCGCGTCGTCGCGCCAGACCGTCTCGAACGGCAGCGACTCGTCGAGCGTCCGCTCGAACGCGACTTGGTACGGGCGACGCGGTCCGAGCACCTCGGCGTGCACCTTTCCCGAAGACACGGTCATGTGCAGCACCACGGTGAAGTCGTATGGGTTGCGCAACTTGAGGTCCACGTCGGGCCACACGACGGTGGAGTCCAGGCCCATGTCGACATAGCTGCTCGGACGGGAGTGCGGGCGGGCCGAGACGACCTCGAGGCCCCCGAAGAATCCGGCGCCAAACAACGTCGAGCTGACCTGGCAGATGCCGCCGCCCAGAACATCCACGAGCGTGCCGCCCGAGATGCCGGTGCCGTAGCGATATCCGTTCTCGGCCGAGCGATCGCCGACCGTCTCGTTGAAGGAGAACACCTCACCGGGCCGCAGCACGAGCCCGTCGATCGCCGTCGAGCCCACCTTGAGGTTGTGGGTCCGGTCTTTGTTCTCCTCGTCCGAGCGGTACGGCGTGTCGAAGCTGCCCAGCACCACCGAGATGTCGAGCGTGTCCGCGATGGGCCCCAGCGGGTCATCCACGGCGGGCTTGCGGGCGACCACCAGCTCCACCTCATGGGCACCCGAGGCCAGACCCGTCGCGATCGCCGAGAGCGAGTCGTAGGCGAGCAGAGACGTGCCAGCGCGGGCCCCCAGCACCTTGCGCCCTTGGAAGTCCAAGCGCGTGGGCAGCGACGGGCTCTCCACCGAGGGCGCCAGCGCTTGAAGCTGATCGAGCGCGGCGGTCTCGTCGAAGCTGTACGAGACGGGCATGTCGATGCCGCCTGCAGCTGCGACGATGCGAGCCTGGAGGTCGTCGATCGGGACCCCGCTGCGGGCGATCTCCAGCGCGGAGATCACCGCGCGATCGATCGCCGCCGACGCCCCGAGCTCCGCCGCCGTCGTCTCCACCGAAGCCTCCCCGGCACGCAAAACGATCGCGCGCTGCATCGCCTGTCGCCCCGCATCTTCGGCGACCCGCAGCAGCTCATCCCCGCTGATCCCTCCGGCCTCAACGCCCGCGATGCGAACCCCTGCAACGACGGTGTCGTCGGACTGACCGGCTGCCCAGGCCGCGTGCACCTGCACCCCGCCCCATCCCAACGCGGCGATCAACACCAAGCCTTCAAGGCGAGCGAGCACCTGACGCGCTGCGGGTCCGGGTGCGGCTCCCTCGGGCGAATCGTGGGTCTCCTCGCGACGTTGCGCTGGCGCGGGTCGCCCACCTTGGGTGGCATCGGCGGCGGTCCTGAGCGCAACTTCGGTCATCGTGCCCGAACCTAGGGCTCCCGCGCCGCGCCTCCAAAAAAGCCGCCCGCGCCCGCGCCCGCGGGAACCTCTCCCCCCGGCGGCTGTCCAATCCCTGCGGCCTTGCCTGAGGCCCGTCCGCACGCTCGCGTCACGCTCGAACAACGGCACCGCAAGCTGTTGAGACCGTTGCGATTCTCAGGACCCCCCGCGCTTTCGATTGCCAACCGCGCTATGAGTACCTCGATGACCCAGTCGCGCTCGCCGTCCACCCAAGTCCGGGTGCAACGCTCCCTGCCCGTCTGGGTGAAGCTGTGGACCCTCGTCATCCTCGCCAACATCGGCGGCTTTGCGGTGTCGATCTTCGTGGCCGGGAGCATTCGCGCCATCCCGTCCTCGTCCGGGGCCCAGAACGCGCTGCTGTTTGGCTACTACACCGCGATGGTCGTGGTCGCGATCGCGGATGCGCTCCTGTTCGACGAGCTGTTCTTTCGAGGCGGCTTTCGCAAGACCCACATCGAAGGAAGGATCGCGCGGCTGAGCACCAAGGGCGCCAAGAGCGACTCGATGGAAGACATCGCCGCGGGCATGCGGCGCACCACGATGGGCTTTCCGTTCCTGCTCCTGGTCTGTGGCGGCCTCACCTACACGCTGTTCAACCTGGTCAATCGCGACTTCGATTCGTACTACCGGCGGGTTGGGCAACACGTCGTCGCGATGCACATCGGGTCCCCGGCCGAACAGATCGAGGCCGTGCAGACGCTGTCGATCCGGCGCGAGCCCCAGGTCCTGCCGGCGCTCAAGTGGCGGGTCGAGCAAGGCGGCGAGCCAGCACTGTGGGCTGCGTGGGCGTTGGGGCGATTCACCGACCTCCCCACCCGCCGACCGCTCAAGGTCCCGCTCGTCGCCGCCTCTCGCAGCGAGGACCCGAAGATCCGCCGCGAAGCCCTCGTCTCTCTCGGTCGTGTGCAGCACCGGGCCGCGGACAGCGCCATTCACGACGAGATCCGCGCCCAGCGCGACCGCGACGAGGTTGTCGACGGCCGCCTGCTCTACGCGCTGGGGTCGATCCAGACCCTGTCCTCGATCCCGCTGCTCGAAGAGCTGCTGCACATCGCGAGCCCGCAGACCCAAAGGCTGGCGGCCTGGGCCCTCGCCCAGCACCGGGATCAGCGCGGCGGGCGGCAGGTCGTGAAGATCCTGGAGGCCCGCCTGCCCACGGCGTCGCACGAGGTCCGCTGCGCCATCGTGCACAGCCTCGGCATCCTGGCCGACGAGCAATCGAACTTGGCGTTGATGGATGCCTACGACCGCGCGACGCCTGCCGAGCACGCCACCCTCTGCGCACGCCTGCAGCTGAGCATGCGTCCCGATGGGGACCACGACGACCGCGTCGACCTGTTCATGCCCCAAGACGCCTTCGCCATGAAGGTGATCCTCTCCATGGCGCAGATGCGAGCGACCAGCACCGAGGTCAGGGCGCGCGCCGAGCCTTGGCTGCAGCGGCTCATCGACGACGAGGAGACGACGCCAGCCGCACGCGAGTCGGCCCGCGGCCTGCTCGCCGGCATCCGGTCCGGGCGAGACGACAACAACTCTCCCTCCGTCGAAGAAGCGCTGGGCATCTGAGTCCGACAACTCTTCGGTGTTCGCACGGCTTCGGGGTAGCCTGCCGCCGTGGACGCGCTCCCGGTCGACACCGAGCTTGACGCCGGTGACCTCGTGGCGCCCGGGGCCACCCCGGGCTCGCCGCTGCGGATTCGCGAGCGCCTCACCGAGCTGCCGCACGGCGTCTGCTATCGCGCTCGCCAAGACGGAGTCGCGACCCTGCTCACCGTGGTCGACCCGGTGTTCGTGGCCGACCTCGGCGTCCTCGCCGGCTTGCGCCGCGACCTCGACGCGGCGGCCAAGTTTCCCCACCGCGGGCTGCTTCCGCTGTACGGGTACGGCCGACCGGATCGCAAGCTGCTGATCCTGGAGCACGATCCCGGTGGCACCACGATCCGCACCTTCGTCGAGCACCGCATCGCCCGCGGGCGCCCCCTCGATGGCGAGGCCGCCTTCACCCTGGTCGGGCACCTTTGCCACGCGCTCGCTGCCCTTCACCCCGAGGTGATTCACGGCTACGTCAACGCGGACACCACCTTCGTCAGCGAGTCCGGCCGGGTGTTCCTCTCCGCGCAGGCGATCGGACGCCACATCACGCGGACCCCAGGTTTTGCGCGGCACCGGCAGGCCGGCCGACTCCCGAACGTCACGCCTGAGCAGCAGCTCGCGACCCCGCAGCTCAGCCCTGGCACCGACGTCTTCGCCTTGGCTGCGCTGTTCATGGAGATGGTGACCGGACATGCTTTGGTCGAAGCGGGGCAGCCGATCCACACGCTTGGACTGGTGGGCCCGCCCTCGCTGCTGATGTGTCTCGAGCGGGCGACCGCGCCCTCGCCCACCGCGCGGCCCCCCGACGTGGAGGCGTTCCGCGACGAGCTCGAGGATGCGCTCAAGGAGGGCCCCCTGCAACGTCACACGACGCTGTCGGCCCCCATCCCACCGCCCCCCGGCCCTGGCATCCCGCCGCCCGTGGCCCCACCGGCGGCGCTGCGAGCCCTGTCCACCCACCGCGCGCCGCCGCTTCCGCCGCTTCCGCCGCCCCCGCCGCCCCCGCCACCTCCGCACCGGCAGGTGTCGCCACCCCGAACGCCACCCCCACCCCCACCCCCAGCGCAAGACGCCTCGGGCGTCCCCACCCCGTTGCCCAGCTCCAGCTCGTCGATGCTGGGCCTGTCCATGGGAGACATGGACGCGGTCGCGAGCCGCCTTGAGACCCTCGACGGCCTCGCCGGCGAGTTCGCCAACATCGGGGAGACGATGAGCGCCGCCCAGGACGCTCCGGAGTCCGCCGCAGCCGACTCCGGCCTAGACATCTCGCGCTCCGGGCCGTCGTACTTCCTGGTTCGGGGCGGTGCTTTCGAAGGTCCACTCCCGTTCGCGACGCTCACCGAACGCGCGTCGAAGGGCGAACTGAAGCTCAGCGACGCGGTGCAAGACCGGACGACCGGACACGAACACCGCGTCGAGACCATCCCCATCCTGCGAAAGCTGCTCGACACCGCAGACGATCGGGCCGAGCTGCTTCGCTTCTCGCAGCAGCGCGCGGCCCCTCGCACCGGCCCGGCACCCAAGGCGCCTCCGCGGCCCCCCCGTGATCTCCGGGCGCTGTACACCCTCGCCTGGGTCCTCGTCGCGCTCGGTGGGTTCGCGGCCGCCGCGTGGTGGTTGACCACGCGGGGGTCCCAGCCCTAACGCCAACCCAGGACCCCACACACACAAAAAGGCAGGCCGTGGCCTCGTCGCTGCGCACCGGGTTGGCATCGGGACTTCAAGCCGTCCTGGCTCAAGGCCGCGACGCCCGCGACGAGAGGCTCAGATGCGACGGGCCTGTGCCGGCAAGCCCGCCCACTGCGCCACGATGTCCGGGCGCGCCGGGTCCTCACCCCGCAAGAAACGCTCGATGTGCGGGATGGAGTCCTGCCCCCAAAAGAGCTCCCCATCGATCTCGTACGTAGGGACCCCAAACACGCCGCGCTCAAGCGCGGCCGCGGTGAAGGCCTTGAGTCTCGCTTTCGCCGCCTCGCCGCCCGCAGCCTCGACGAGGGCCGCGCCGTCGAGCCCTGCGTCCGACAGCGCGTTCGCGACCGCCTCAAGATCCGTGATCCCCTCGCCCCGCGCCCACACGCGGGCAAAGAGCACGTCGATGATCGTCCGCTGCTGCACCGAGGGCAGCGCAAGCGCCGCGAGCCGCAGCCCCAGCAGCGGGTTGAAGGGGTGCGCCGGCGGTGGGCGCAGCGGCATCCCCTGGTCAGCCGCAAGTCGGACCACGTGTTTGAACGTGTACGTGCGCTTGGGTGGAATCTCCGCGGGCCCCTTGTGGCCCCAGGCGTTGAGCAAGGCTGCGAACAGCACCGGCTCAAGCTCCAGGTCCAAGCGGTGGCGGGCTGCAAAGTCATGCAGGCGGGCCCACGCCAGGTAGGCGTAGGGCGAGATGAAGTCGAAGCTGAAGCGGAGCGTTCGCGCCATGGCGAGCCGATGATACCGTTCGCGGGTGCGCCTCGCTGGCCGCCTCACGCTGTTGCTCTCGCTCGCCCTTCCGCTGCCGGCTCTCGCCGAGCCGCCGCATTGGCCCAGCTGGCCCAGCTCCGTCGACCGAGACGCGGCACCGCTGCTCGCCCCGGACTTCTCCAGTCACGAGCGCGACCGCGTGGCCGCGCTGATCCGCCTCCTCCAGCGCTACCCCACCCCGCTCATCGAAGACGCGTTGCTGCTGGCGCTGACCCGGGACCCCTCGCTGCAGGTCGTTCGGGAGGCGTTGAGGATCTGCGCCCAGCGCCGAGCCTCGGTGTGTCTCAAGCCGGCGACGGTGATCTACCGCGAGGGCAAGAACCCCACCTTGCAGGCGCCCGCGCTGCGCGTGATCGCGACCGACCCCGGCGGCAAACGCCTGGAGATTCTCCTCGAGGCGATGCTCGATCCGTCGGAGACCCTTCGTGCGGAGGCTGCCCAGCTCGCCGGTTGGGCTCCCGTGCGCGGCGATGCGCTCGCACGCACGCGCCGGTCCCTGTTGTCCAAGCTCTCCGACAGCGCCTCGGCCGTCCGGCAACAGGCCGTCACGTCGCTGGGCCTGCAGGGGCCCGGCGACGGCACACTGGCCATCGCACGGCTGCTCGAAGACCCCGAGCCGGACGTGCGTGCTGCGGCCGCGGTGGCCTTGGGCCGGCTGGGCGACCCGAAGGCCCGCGCGGCGCTCCAGCGCGCGATCGAGGGGCAGAACGAAGGCAACGTCACCCGGGCGATGCTCGGGGCGCTGGCGCGACTTCCCAGCGAGGAGGTTGTCGACACGCTGCTCGCGTTCCTCGATGCCCCGCCGCCTGGCCTTGGCGCGTTGACGGTCGCCGAAGCCATCGGTGACCGGCCCAACCCCGAGCCTGCGCTGATCGATGGGCTGGTGGACCGGCTGCGCGACACCGATGTGGAAGCGGCCGCGCAACGGGCGTTGCTGTGGCTGGGCGAAGCGGCCGCACCGCGGTTGCAACAGGCCCTCGATCGCGGCCTGGGTCCGCGCCTCGACGCAGAAGTCCGGCGCCTCCTGCAGGCCTCGGCGCCGCTGGGCGACAGCGGCCCCGCATCGACGGCCTGGCCTGCGGACGACGATGCGCAGGGCTGGGCCGACCGCCTTCGCATCGGACCCGCGCTCGACCGGCTTCAAGCCGCCGCCGCCTTGGGTCGCGCCCATCCCCCGTGGCTCCTCGATCGTGCCCACGCCCGGATCACGCGGGGCCCCGCCGAAGCGGCGCGCTCGTGGGTGCTCGCGCTCGCGGCCGTGCCGACCCGGGTCTCGTTTCGCGACCACGCGCTGCTCCCGTGGGCTCGCCTCGCGCAGTGGGCTTTGGACCCTGCACTCTCGCAGACCGACCGATGCGCGGCCGCCCTCGCGCTGGGCCGAGCCCAAGGGAAACGCGCCGAGGCCCTCGCGGGGTCGACGTTCGAGAGGCTTCTCGCCGAGGAGTCCGCCCGAGTCCGCGCCTGCACAGCGTGGGCAGCCCGCGACGTCGCGGCCCATCACACCGCCTTGCTGCTGCTCGACGCCGAAGCCACGCCCCGGGCCGCCGCGGCAGCAGCCCTGGGGTCGCTCAAAGACCCCCCGGTCGCGTGGACCCGCCGGCTGGCGCACCTCGCGGCCCTCGACCCCGACGCGAACGTGCGGGCGGCTGCCGGAGATGGCCGCGAGAGCGACGGCCTTGAGTTCGTGTTCGAAGCGACGGGCCCGACCCCGTGGGCGTCGCCGAGCCTGTGGCTGACGCCTCCAGAGGGTGCGGCGGTGATCCTCGGGACCCGCCCAGGTCTCTGGGGCCTCCGGCGCAGCGTCAAAACGTCACGATAAGAGTCGTGGTTTTTCCTCCAGGCCAACAGAAGCTACATTCTGCATCATCCAAGCCAGTCTGGATGTCTTTCCCGCGAGCGCACCGCGGCGCGCACATCCAGGGCTTTGGAATTACACATGAATCGTCCTTGGTCGGGTCCTTGCTCCTAAGCTCGGAATGACCGCTGTCGCCGCCCGCCAGTTCTCTGATCTTGCGCTGCCCCACCTTCCCCGCCTGTACCGGCTTGGCTTGCGCTTGACCCATCGACCCAGCGAGTCCGCCGACCTGGTGCAGGAAGCCCTCACGCGCGCTTGGGCCAACTGGTCCTCGTTCGACCGGGGCGGCAGCCTGGGGGCGTACCTCTCTCGCATTCTGTACAACGCCTTCGTCTCGCGGCATCGCCACCAGCGCGTGGTGCAGTCCACCGCGGCACGTCCGGACATCGCTGAGCACCTCTTTGACCGCCGTCGGATGGACGAGGCCGACACCCCCGAGTCGACCTGGCACCACCATGACCTTTCGGACGAGGTGCTCGCCGCGCTCAAGGTCCTGCCAAGCCACTATCGGGAGGTCGTCGAGCTGGTCGACCTGGGCGGCCTCGCCTACAAGGACGCCGCGGACGAGCTGTGCATTCCGCTGGGGACCGTCATGTCTCGCCTCCACCGCGCACGCAAGCTGATGCGCGGGAGCCTGACCGAGTATGCCGCCACGTTCGGCTACGCCGCGGCGGCTTGAGTCGCCGGAGACGGCCCATGAGGAGATCGACTAGCGCGCACAGTTTGCGCCGAATGTGAGCCTCTTCCCATGGTCGGCGACCTCGACTCCGGCGCGTGCCTGGGCGGCGCGACCGCGCGGAGTCCGCGATGGCCCCAGAACCGGTCGAAAGTCGGCTGATTCTGGGGTCTTTGCCACTTTTAGGACGGCGGTGTTCCCGCAATGGGCCGGAGGACAGCCGAGGAGCGGCAAGGTCCAATGTGGCCCCAGCGGTGTGCAGCAGCGCCGGGCACGTCGGGAAGGGTCTTTCCAACTCGCCACGGACCCCCTAGAACGGCGTCACACATGGGCGCGCACAAAATCAAGCTCGGCCTCGATCTGCCGATCACGGGCGAGCCGCGGCAAGAGATCCATGAAGGTCGTCCGGTGGGCTCCGTGGCCGTGGTCGCGGCGGACTACATCGGCATGCGACCGGCGATGGCCGTCAAGGTCGGCGACGTCGTCAAGCGTGGGCAGCTGCTGTTCGAAGACCGCAAGGCCCCTGGGGTTCGCTTCACGGCGCCCGGGGCCGGCACGGTGGTGGCCATCAACCGCGGCGACCGGCGAGCCCTGCAGTCGCTGGTGATCAAGCTCAGCGACGCGGAGTTTGCCGGCGAGGCCGCGGACGACCAGATGCAGTCGTTCGAGTCACACACCGGCAAACACCCAGACAAGCTCAGCCGCGAGGAGATCGTGGCCCTGCTTGTCGAGTCGGGGATGTGGACCGCGATTCGGACCCGCCCGTTCTCGCGGACCCCGGTTCCCACCGCCGACGCACCGCATTCGCTCTTCGTCACCGCTTCGGACACCCATCCGCTCTCGCCGGACGTCGACGTGGTCATGGCGGGCCACGAGGAGGACTTTCAGCGAGGGCTCGACGCCGTCGCCAAGCTCACCGAGGGCAAGACCTACCTGTGCAAGATGTCGGGCACGGCGGTCGACGCGGGCGATGCCAAGGGCATCACGCTCGAGGAGTTCAGCGGCCCCCACCCCGCGGGCACGGTCGGCGTCCACATCCACACCCTGGACCCGGTGTTCCGCAACAAGACCGTCTGGCATCTGGGCTACCAGGACGTCATCGCGATCGGTGAGCTCTTCCGCACCGGAATCCTCCCGGTCGAGCGCACCATCTCGATCGCCGGGCCGCTGGTCGACCGACCTCGCCTGGTCCGCACCCGGCTTGGCGCCTCGATGGACGACCTCACGGCGAGCCGCGAGCTGCTCAAGCCCGAGGGGGACAGCCGGATTCTGTCCGGATCGGTGCTCAACGGTCGCGACGCCCAGGGCGAGATTCACGGCTACCTGGGGCGCTACCATCAGCAGATCTGCGCCCTTGCCGAGCCGCACGAGCGCGAGTTCCTGCGCATGGTCATGCCCGGTCTTAGTGTGTACTCCACGGTCCGCGCCTTCGTCGGTGCCATCCTGCACCAGGTCGCGCCGCGCAAGTTCGCCATGGATGCGTCCGCCAACGGCAGCCACCGGGCCATGGTGCCGATCGGGATGTACGAACGGGTCATCCCGATCGACGTCATGCCCACTCATCTTCTTCGTGCCCTGCTGGTGCACGACACGGTCTTCGCGGAGAAGCTCGGCGCGTTGGAACTCGATGAAGAGGACCTCGCGCTGTGCAGCTTCGTCTGCCCGTGCAAAAACGACTACACCACCGCGTTGAGAGACACGCTGACGATCATCGAGAAGGAAGGCTGATGGATTTCCTCCGAAAATTCTAGATCGGCTGGAGCCGACGTTCAGCAAGGGGGGCGAGTTCGAGAGCCTCTACCCGCTGTACGAAGCTGCAGACACGATCCACTTCTCCCCGCTCGACCGGGCGAAGGGGTCCGCGCACGTCCGAGACGGTCTCGACCTCAAGCGGTTGATGCTGACGGTTGTGGCGGCCCTCATCCCGTGCGTGCTGTGGGCCCTGTACAACACCGGTTATCAAGCGGCGCTCGCGGTCGAAGGCGCTGCGACCCGGCTCGATACCTGGCAGGACATCATCTTCTACGACATGCTGAGGATGCGGGCGGACTCGACCGACATCCTCGGCTGCGTCCTCCACGGCGCCATCTACTTCGTCCCGGTCTATGTCACCGGGCTCGCGGTGGGCGGCATCATCGAGGCGAGCTTCGCCATCATTCGCAAGCACGAGCTCACCGAGGGTTTCCTCGTCACCTCGCTGCTGTTCCCGCTCACGCTCCCGCCGACCATTCCCCTGTGGCAGGTCGCCTTCGGCATCGCGTTCGGGGTCATCATCGGCAAGGAGGTGTTCGGCGGCGTTGGCATGAACGTGCTCAACCCGGCGCTCACCGGTCGTGCGTTCCTGTTCTTCGCATACCCGGCTCAAATCTCCGGTGACCAGGTCTGGATCGCGGCCGACAACCTCGCGGCGGACGGCTACTCCGGAGCCACGTATCTGGCACGGGCCGCAGAGAGCGGCTTGGACACGCTCACCGACGAGGTCTGGTGGAACGGGTTCTTCGGGCTCGTCCCGGGCTCGATGGGGGAGACCTCAGCCTTCTGCGCCCTGCTGGGCGCGGGGATTCTGATCTTCACGCAGATCGGCTCCTGGCGGACGATGCTCGGCGTGTTCATCGGCACCGTCGCGATGGCGGGCCTGCTCAACTGGGCGGGGTCCGAGACCAACCCCATGTTTGCGGTCCCGTGGCACTTCCACGTGGTCCTCGGCGGCTGGGCGTTCGGCACGGTCTTCATGGCCACCGACCCGGTCAGCTCGGCATTCACCGAGCGCGGCAAGCTCATCTACGGCTTCGGCATCGGCGTCATGGTCATCTTGATCCGCGTCGTGAACCCGGCCTACCCCGAGGGAATGATGCTCGCGATCCTGTTCATGAACATCTTCGCCCCCCTCATCGACCACTTCTTCGTCCAGGCCAACATCAAACGGAGGCAGGCTCGTTATGGCGTTTAGCAACGGCTACACCATCGGCTTCGCAGGCGTCGTCTGCGTCGTGTGTTCGATCTTTGTCGCCGGCTCGGCGGTCGCGCTCAAGGACCAGCAAGACCTCAACGCCGTGGTCGACAAACAGACCCAGGTGCTCAAGGTCGCTGGCCTCGTCAAGGAAGGCGAAGCGATTGAGCCCGCCGAGGTCACCAAGCGCTTCGCGGAAAACCTCGTGCCCCGGGTCATCGACCTCGAGACCGGGGAGTACGTGGAGGATGTCGATGCGAAGAGCTTCGACATGGAGGCCGCGATGAAGGACCCGGCGACCAGCGTCGACGCGCCCGCCAACGACGCCAAGGTCAAGCGCCTTCCGAATCTCGCTCAGGTCTACGAGCTCCAGAACGCAGAAGGTGGCATCGGCGCCATTATCCTTCCGGTTCAGGGCAAGGGTCTGTGGTCCACGCTGCGGGGCTTCATCGCCCTGCAGCCCGACGCGACGACCATCGCAGGACTCACCTTCTACAGCCACGCCGAGACACCGGGTCTGGGCGGCGAGGTCGACAACCCGAAGTGGAAAGCCCTGTGGCGCGGCCGCAAGGTGTTCGACGAACAAGGAGACGTGAAGATCTCGGTGATTAAGGGCCAAGCCGGTCCGGTTGCAGAAGACCCCTACCGCGTCGACGGCCTGTCGGGCGCCACCATCACCAGCCGGGGTGTCTCGCACCTCGTTCAGTTCTGGGTCGGGGACGAAGCGTTCGGTCCCTACCTCGACAAGGTCCGCGAAAGCGCCGGGAAATAGGGAGCAAGCGAAATGGCCAAACCGTCCAAAATCGTTCTCGACCCCCTCTTCAACGAGAACCCGATCGCACTTCAGGTGCTCGGGGTCTGCTCGGCCCTGGCGGTCACGACCAAGATGGAGACCGCAGTGGTCATGTCCATCGCCGTGACCGTGGTGCTCATGTTTTCCAACGCCGCAATCTCGGCGCTTCGAAACCTCATCCCGCCGAGCATCCGGATCATCGTCCAGCTGACCATCATCGCCTCGCTGGTGATCATCGTCGACCAGGTCCTCAAGGCCTACCTCTTCGAGATCAGCAAGCAGATGTCGGTCTTCGTCGGCCTCATCATCACCAACTGCATCGTCATGGGACGCGCCGAAGCGTTCGCGATGCAGAACAACGTCAAGGACAGCATCCTCGACGGGCTCGGCAACGGGTTGGGCTACTCGCTCATCCTGCTGATCGTCGGCGCCTTCCGAGAAATCCTCGGATCCGGCTCCTTCTTCGGCCTGCAGCTGCTCAAGCCTGTGACCGAGGGCGGCTGGTACCAAACCAACGGACTCATGGTGTTGGCGCCCTCGGCGTTCATCCTCATCGGCGTCTTCATTTGGGTGCTTCGCACCTTCAAGACCGACCAGGTCGAGGCAGAGTAGAGGAGCCGATTCGATGGAGCACTATCTCAGCATTCTGGCGAAGACCATCTTCGTCGAGAACATGGCCCTGGCGTTCTTCCTGGGCATGTGTTCGTTTCTTGCGGTCTCGAAGAAGGTCGAGACCGCGATCGGCCTCGGCGGCGCCGTCATCTTCGTGTTGGCCGTCACCACCCCGATCAACAACCTCATCTACAACGGTCTGCTCAAAGAAGGCGCGCTGACGTGGATCAGCGCCGACTTGGCGGACGTGAACCTTGAGTTCCTCACCTTCTTGACCTTCATCGGCAGCATCGCTGCGACGGTGCAGGTCGTGGAGATGGCGCTCGATAAGTTCTCACCGACGCTCTACAACGCGCTCGGGGTGTTCCTCCCGCTCATCGCGGTGAACTGCGCCATCCTCGGTGCGTCGCTGTTCATGGTCGAGCGCGACTACAACCTCGCCGAGTCCACCGTGTTCGGAATTGGCAACGGCATCGGCTGGGCGCTCGCAGTGGTCGCAATGGCGGCCCTTCGCGAGAAGATGCGCTACAGCAATGTGCCGTCTGGGCTTCGCGGCTTGGGGATGGCCTTCATCCTCACCGGTCTGATGGCCATCGGCTTCATGGCCTTCTCGGGTATCCAGCTCTAGGCCCGTTCTCAGCAGGAAAGGACGCATTCGGAGATGCAAACAACAATCATCCTCGGGGTTTTGATGTTCACCGTCGTGATCGTCGGCCTCGTCGGGCTGCTGATGGCCGCACGCTCACGGCTGGTGAACACCGCCGCGGTCACGATCAACATCAACGGGGAGAAGGACATCACCATCCCCGCGGGTGGAACCCTGCTGGGCGCGCTTGCGGCCGAGAAGATCTTCATCCCCTCCGCCTGCGGCGGCAAGGGCACCTGTGGCGTGTGCAAGGTGCACGTCTTGGACGGTGGGGGCTCCTTGCTCCCCACCGAAGAGGGTCACATCTCGCGCGGCGATGCGCGCGAAGGCTGCCGCCTGTCGTGTCAGGTCAAGGTGAAGCAGAACATGAAGGTGGAGATCGAGCCTGAGATCTTCAGCGTCAAGAAGTGGAAGTGCAAAGTCATTTCCAACGACAACGTCGCAACCTTCATCAAAGAGCTCAAGCTCGCGCTCCCCGAAGGCGAAGAGGTGCCGTTCCGCGCGGGAGGGTACATCCAGATCGAGTGCCCACCGCACATCGCCAACTACAAGGACTTCGACATCGGCGAGGAGTACCGAGGCGACTGGGACCGCTTCAACATGTGGCGCTACGTCTCCAAGGTCGACGAGGCCGTCGAGCGTGCCTACTCCATGGCGAACTACCCGGACGAAAAGGGCATCATCATGCTCAACGTCCGCATCGCCAGCCCTCCGCCGCGGGGACCCGACAGCATCCCTCCTGGGATCATGTCCTCGTATATCTTCAACCTCAAGCCGGGCGACGAGGTCACCATCTCCGGACCCTTCGGCGAGTTCTTCGCCAAGGACACCGACAAGGAGATGGTCTTCGTGGGCGGCGGTGCGGGAATGGCCCCGATGCGCTCGCACATCTTCGACCAGTTCCGCCGCCTGCAGACCAAGCGCAAGGTCAGCTTCTGGTACGGCGCCCGGTCGGCTCGCGAAGCCTTTTACACCGAAGATTTCGATGAGATCGCCAAGGACTTCGAGAACTTCGAGTGGCACCTCGCGCTCTCCGATGCCCTGCCCGAGGACAAGTGGGAAGGCTACAAGGGCTTCATTCACAAGGTCCTGTACGACAACTACCTCAAGGACCACGAGGCCCCTGAGGACGCGGAGTACTACATGTGCGGGCCTCCGATGATGAACCAGGCGGTCATCGACATGCTCCTGGACCTCGGCGTCGAGCCCGAGAACATCGCCCTCGACGACTTCGGTGGCTGAGACATCGACCACGCCTCCAAAAACCACGGGCCGCCCCCTCAAACGGCGGCCCGTGTTTTTGGTGGGCGCTCTGCTCGTCTTCACCGCCCTGACGATCTGGCGGCTGTACTTCGCCCCCACCCCGCCGCGCATCGTCCTCGTGCACGGCGAGGTCATGGGCACCACGTACAGCGTCAAGGTCGTGGCCAGGACGCGGGAGCAGCAGTCCGCCGCGTCCGAGGCCGCCCTCGCGCGCACCGTGCAGCAGGCCCTGGACGCGGTCGATCGGTCGATGTCGACCTACAAGCCGAACAGCGAGCTCTCCCGGTTCAACGACGGCCCCGTCGCGCAAGATGTCGCCATCTCGAACGCCCTGCGCGACGTGCTCAGCGTCGCCTTCGACGTGCATGACCGCAGCGGGGGTGCGTTCGACGTCACGGTCGGCCCGCTCGTCGAGCGCTGGGGGTTCGGGGCCAAGGGCGAGCTTGTCGAGGTCCCAAGCCAGGCCGAGCTGGACGAACTTCAGCGTCGGCTCGGGCACGAGCACCTCAGCTTCGACGCGCAGGCGTCCACGCTGCGCAAGGACCGGGCCGAGCTCCGGGTTGATCTCAGCGCGGTCGCCAAAGGATACGGCGTCGACCGAGCCGCGGCGGCGTTGCAGGAGGCCGGATGGCACGACTTTCTCGTGGAAGTCGGCGGCGAGGTTCGGGTGGCGGGGGAGACGGAGGCCGGCCGTGCGTGGCGGTTGGCGGTCGAGAAACCCAGCGCCACACAGCGGGCGATCTTCGAGGTGATCGAGCTCTCGGACGGGGCGCTGGCGACCTCGGGCGACTACCGAAACTTCACGGTCGTCGACGGTACCCGGTATTCCCACACCATCGACCCGAGCACCGCGCGCCCCGTCACGCATCGGCTGGCCTCGGTCAGCGTACTCGCGGAAACCTGTGCGGAAGCGGACGCCTTGGCGACCGCCCTCAACGTCCTGGGGCCGCAGCTTGGGCTCGCGCTCGCCGAGCGAGAAGGACTGCCAGCGCTGTTCCTCGTCGGCGAACCGGAGACCCTGGAGGCACGAGCCACCGACGCGTGGGTCCAGCGCCGGGTGAAGTGACCCCGTCGCAGTGATACCCTGCGGTCGATGCGAGGCACGCCATGGCTACCGCTCGCGCTGCTCGTCGCGCTCGCGCCCGGGTGCAACGACGACGGCGCTTCGGCCGAGACGGACGATCCTGCCTGCGGTGGCTACGGCGAAGATCCGGACCCCTGCTGCTGCTTTCCCGAACCCGGCGTCGTTGCGTGCGACCAGACCCAGCTGTGCCCGAGTATCGAGGCGGACTGCGGCAGCGGCACGCTCGACACGGGAATGTGCAGCCTCGATCAGGCCTCGGACGCCGCGGTCATGTGCGCGCTGGCGGCTCTGGGCAACGCCGGCTCCATCGGCACCCTCACCTGGTCGGTGCGGGAGTCGGATGCGCTGCTGCGCTCGAGCGGAACGATGCACCTCGGCGGAACGCGCGCCGCGCTGCAGGCGACGATCGAGCGCGACCAGGACACGACCCAGCAGTCCTTCGTCGGCACCCTCCCCTCGGACTTCGACCCCCAGCTGTGTGCGAGCTTGGACACGCCCGGGGCTCGCTTTGCGTGCATGTTGAACGCTACCGCGCTCAAGGACGGCCTGACCTGCCACGACGTGACGTCCGCTGCGAGCACGGGCTGAGCCGGTCCGCCTGGCGTCACTAGCCGGACGCGGGTCCACGCCCTATGATGTCCAGGATGCTGGCCGCAGCCTCCCTCGCCCTGACCGTGGGCCTCACAACCGCCCTGGTCGCGCTGCTGATGGCGGGCATGGCGGTCGGTGTGATCGTCTCCAACCGCAGGCTTGCGGGCTCTTGCGGCGGCGCTGATGCAGACTGCGTGTGCGAGAAGAAGGAGCGCGGAGAGTGTCCGCACGACGACCCGGAGCTGCTCCCGCCCAACGAGCGCCTCGTCAGCGCCAACCTCAACCGTGCCCTATGACTTCAGCGGGGACCTCAGCGGGGACCTTAGCGGGGACCCAAGCGGTGCCCCAAGCGGTGACGCCAGCGGGTTGGGGATGACCACCGACGCTCGCACCTTCGCCGCCGCAGCACACGGCGCGCAGACGTACGGGACGCAGCCCTACCTCGTGCATCTGGACGCGGTCGCCGCGCTGGTCCCAGACCACCCCGAGCTGCGCGCCGTCGCGTATCTGCACGACGTGCTGGAAGATACCGACGTCGAGCGCGACATGCTGGAAGCACGCTTCGGCACCGCGGTCGCCGAGGCCGTGGCGCTGGTCACGGATCCCGAGGCGCCCAGCCGCCGCGCCCGGAAAGCCAAGCTCCACGCCCGGCTCGCCGCGCTGGGCATCGACGAGCCCGCGTCCGTCCTGGCGCTGCACGTCAAGGTGGCCGATCGTCTCGCCAACGTTCGGTGTTGTGCCCAAAGCGGTGACCGACGTCTGGCCATGTACCGGCGGGAGCACGAGGCGTTTCGACCCGCCGCGTACCGAGCCGGGCTGTGCGACGCGCTCTGGAACGAGCTCGACGCCCTGCTCGGGCTGCCATGAGTGGGTGGGCCCGGCTGTTGACGTGCTTCGCCCGATCGCTGATCGTCGCTCGGTGACGCGCCGCCTCTGCATCGGACTCGCGATTGCTGCCCTGTGTGCCTGTCAGGGCAAAGGCGCCAGCGAGGACGAGCCCCAGGCGAGCTCCGTGCAAGCGGGGGTGGAGTTCAGCGGCAAGACCAGTGATGGCGCGGACTTCAGCCTCGCGGACTACCGGGACAAGGTGGTGCTCGTGAATGTCTGGGCGACCTGGTGCGGTCCGTGCGTCCAAGAGCTGCCCGAACTCGCCAAGCTTCACCGCGCACATGGGGACGACTTCGCGGTCGTCGGCATCAACATCGACAAGCCGCGCCTCCACCCGAAGATGCACAGCATGATCCGGGAGCACGGCATCGACTACCCCGTCGTGGTCGACCCCGACGGGGAGTCCCTGGGAACCTTTGGCGTGAAGGGCTACCCCACCTCGGTGCTGCTCGACCGCAACGGGGTGGTCCGCTGGCGCCGCGAGGGCATCATCGCGCCCTCGGACTCCGAGGCCGACACCGCAATCAAAGCCGCGTTGGCTTCGGGCTGAGCGTGGACGGACCCGCCATGGACATCCTCAACCCGGACCCCAAGGTCCTGCTCGAGCTCATCCGGGCCAAGATGCCGTTCGGAAAGTACGCCGGCCGCCCGCTGTCGAACATTCCCGAGGAGTACTTCATCTGGTTTCGCGATCGCGGCTACCCGGCGGGCAAACTGGGCGAGCAGATGGAGATGATGCTGGAGCTCAAGACCCACGGGCTGGAGACGCTGCTGTGGGAGCTGGAGCGGCGGCTGGATCCGCTGGGCGCCAGCTTCAAGTAGCAGCGAGCTCGCAATCGAGAAAAAGCGCACGGCCCCTGCAGGGACGGTGCGCTTTGAGAGCTCGGCGGGGTGCGCGGAGCACAGACGCCGCTACGCGCTGGGCTCGGGCTCGCCCGCTGGATACCCCGGGCTCAGGACGTGCTTCTTCTCCTCGTCCGGGACCGACGCGGGCGTCTTGGCTGCGACGCGCGTCGCGGGGGCCGGCGCATCGACCGGCGGCAGAGCCACCCCATCGACGGCCGCCTTGACCTCATTGTACCCGAGCGACTCCCGCTCGATCAGCGCCTCGGCCAATCGGGTGAGGGCGTCGAGGCGCTCGGTGATGATCGCCTTGGCGCGGGCGTACTGCTCCATGACGATGCGGCGCACCTCGTTGTCGATGGCCTGCGCGGTGGCCTCGGAGTAGTTGGACGCCTTCTGGATGTCCCGGCCCAGGAAGGGCTCGGACTCGTGCTTGCCGTAGGCGATCGGGCCCAGCGCGTCGCTCATGCCCCACTCGCACACCATCTTGCGGGCAAGGTTGGTGGCGACCTCGATGTCGTTGCCAGCACCGGTGGTCATCTGGCCATTGAGCGCGACCTCCTCGGCGATGCGCCCGCCCATGAGGATGGCGATGCGAGCCTCGGCGTAGTCACGGTCGAGGTTGTGCCGGTCCTCTTCGGGGAGCTGCTGGGTGACGCCCAACGCCTGCCCACGCGGGATGATCGTGACCTTGTGGATGGGGTCGACCGTTTTGCGCGGGAGCATCATCGCGACCAACGTGTGGCCCGCCTCGTGCCACGCGGTGGTCTTCTTCTCCTCCAAGGACAGCATCACGCTCTTGCGCTCGGCGCCCATGAGGACCTTGTCCTTCGCGTACTCGAAGTCCCGCGCGAGGACCATGTCCCGGCCGTCCTTGGCGGCCGTGAGGGCGGACTCGTTGACCAGGTTTTCCAGGTCGGCGCCCGAGAAGCCAGGCGTTCCTCGAGCCACGATCGAAAGATCGACGCTGTCGTCGACGGGCACCTTGCGGGTGTGCACGTCCAAGATCATCTCGCGACCGCGCACGTCGGGCAGGCCGACCATGATGCGGCGGTCGAAACGGCCCGGGCGCAGCAAGGCGGGGTCGAGCACGTCGGGGCGGTTGGTTGCGGCGACGAGGATGACCCCGTCGTTGCTCTCGAAGCCGTCCATCTCGACCAGCAGCTGGTTGAGCGTCTGCTCGCGCTCGTCGTGACCGCCACCCATGCCAGCGCCGCGGTGCCGACCCACCGCATCGATCTCATCGATGAAGATGATGCAGGGCGCGTTTTTCTTGCCCTGCTCGAACAGGTCACGCACGCGGCTGGCACCCACGCCCACGAACATCTCCACGAAGTCGGAGCCGGAGATGCTGAAGAACGAGACGCCCGCTTCCCCGGCGATGGCCCGGGCCAACAGGGTCTTGCCGGTGCCTGGAGGACCCATCAGCAGGACGCCTTTGGGGATGCGACCCCCGACCCGGGTGTACTTGCGGGTGTCGCGGAGGAAGTCGATGATCTCCTCGACCTCTTCGCGAGCCTCGTCGATGCCCGCGACATCCTTGAAGGTCACCTTGCCCTGGTGCTCGGTCAGCAGGCGCGCCTTGGACTTTCCAAAGCTCATCGCTTTGCCACCCCCGGCCTGCATCTGCCGCATGAACATCACCATGATGATCACGATGAGGATCATCGGGAGCCACATGATGGCGAACTGCAGCAGGCTGCTGTCGTCCTCGGGCTCGACCTTGTAGTCGATCTTGTTCTTGCTGAGCTTGTCGTACAGCTCTTCGGAGACCGGTCCGGTCACCTCATACTGTTTGCCTTCGAGTTCGTACTCGATCTCGACGTGGCTCTGATGCACCTCGATCGCGAGGGTGGTGTTTTGGAATTTGTGCCATTCCCCTTCCACCTCCTCGACGAACTTCGCGTAGCTAATCGTCGTGACAGACGTGCTGGTGTTGAACAGGTTCGCAAGGGCTAACACCGCGACGATGAGACCGAGCCATACGAGGAGCGTTTTCGTTTGCTGTTTCACGAATCAGCCGCTGCCAAGGGCGGAGCATAGCCCTGCGCTCGGGGGGGGTCAATGGTTGGCCCCCGCGCGTAAATCCTCAAAAACCCGGTGTTTCGGGCCGTTACGTCGCGTCGTCCGGTGCGCTACGCACCCGATCCGCGGGCGCGATCGTCAGATGGAGGCCGTCGGTCTCGATTCGCACCGAGTGCGCGAGCGCCCAGGCCTTGGCCCCACCCGCACACAGCCCGCGATCGATCGCGGCCAGAGATCGTCGGCCCAGACCGTCCACCGGGACGCCCGCGTGCAACGCGATCGTCTGCAACCAGCCGATGCGAACCGCTCGAGGAAGCCCCCGCCATTCGGCCAGGTCGTACCGATGCAAACCGCGGTCGCGGGCCCTTCGTTCCCGCTCGACCCACACCGCAAGCGCCTCCGCGGCTTCACGCGCCGCGATCGCGGACGCAGCGAGTGCGGCCTCAACCCCGCCTCGCACCTGCTCCAGGCGCGGCAAAACCTCACGACGGATTTGGATCCGCGGATGCGTGCGGTCTTCATTGCTGGGGTCATCGACGTACGCAAGACCCAACCGCGCGCACAGCGGGCCCGTTTGCGCCCGGGCGAGGTGCAGCACAGGCCGCACCACGGCGCAGTCGGACTCCACGACTTGCATTCCGGCCAGCCCGCGAAGCCCCGCGCCGCGGCACAAGTGCAGCAGGACCGTCTCCGCCTGGTCCGTGGCGGTATGGGCCAGCGCGACACGATGGGCCCCCACCTCGGTCCTCATTTGATGCAGCGCGGTGTGCCGGGCTCTGCGGGCTCGGGCCGGAACGCCGGGGGCGTCCGCGTCGAGTTGCAGACGCCGCACCACCACCCGAAGTCCGAGCTGCGCGGCAAGCTGCTCGACGTGCGCCGCCTCGCGTCCGGATTCTTCTCGCAGGCCGTGGTCGACGTGACCGACCGTCAACGAGAGCCCGTCGGATTCGGCCAACAACGCCAGCAAACCGAGCAACGCGACCGAGTCACGCCCACCGGAGCACCCGACGAGCAACCCCAGCGCAGCCCCTCGGTCTACGCCGTGGGCACGCCGGGCCTCCTTCAAGACCGCACGCGCCGGACCCAGCGCGTGCGCGATGTCGGGGTGACGAGGTGGCACAGCGCACCGCGTTGGGATAGTACCCCACCCCATGGGCGACGCCCTCGATCGCAACTCCCCGAGCGCCCTCCTCGCCTCCGTGCTGAGCTCTCCCCTCACGCTTGAGGATGTCGAGGCCCCAGACGCCCTCGTGCCGCGCATCGACGCCCAGGACTTCGTCCGGGTCGCCCGAGCCCTTCGCGACGAGAACCGCCTCGATCTGTTGCTTGGACACGCGACGCCCGAGCAGCTCACCAGCCTGATGGACCTCGACGCGTGGCAGCGCGACCGCGTGGACGTGACCCAGGCCCGCACGTGGGTGATGCTGCTCGCCCGCCTCTACCAGGCCATGGACAAGCCGCGCGGGGCGCTGATCGATCTCGTCTACCGCATGGATCCCGAGATGTGGACCATGGCGTTGATCACCGGCACCGAGGTGATCGTGGTCGACCATGAGGACGACCAGAGCCGAGACTTCGCCCACGATGAGCTCGACGAGATGCGCACCTGGGACAGCCCCGACGGGTTCTTCGTGGTCGGGGTCCCCGACGACGACTTCGGTCAGCAGGCGCTCGTCACCATCGAGCTCATCTACCAGGACGACCTCGATGAGGGGCGCAAGCTGCTGCTCTCGATCCAGGCCGGCATGCGCTCGCAGATCGAAGAGGACCTCCGCCGCTGGCGGGAGGGTCGCCTGGCCGACCTGGGGTTCGTGGCGTGGGAAGAGGCGATGAAGCTGTTCACGCCGTTCGACCGCTCCGCCGCCGCGACCGAGGATCCCCGCGACTTTCGCCACCTCGCCGATCCCGACGGTATGCTCGCCCTGCCGCGCTGGCAGACCTCGGGCCTGCTCGCCCGCGTGCTCGAGCGGCTCGGCGACAACGAGCACGGGCAGCGGGCGCGAGAGTTCCTCCTGCTGGTGTCTGAGGTCATGGCCGCCCAGCGCTTCCCGCCGGGCGACACCGGGCTGCAGGAGCGCGCCATCCGTCAAACCCAAGCGACGATCAGCCTCGGCCTCGAGCTGCTGCTGACCGCCAGCGACGAGCACCCCGACCCGGAGGCGTTTCTCGCCGAGCGCGTCGTGGCCATCGGACTTCGGGACATCTTCCGCGTGGGCTACGGCGCCCTGGACAAGCTGCGCAAAGCCACCGCTCAGCTCGGCAAGGCCACCCGCATCTCGCTGACCAGCCCGGGCTCGCTGCTCGACCGCCCCTGGGGCCCATCGATCGCCAGCCTCAGCGCCTGGTACCCGGAGATGCCGGTGATGGACAAGAGCCAGGACACCCGGCCCCTGCAGTCGTTCGCCGATGTTCGTCAAGCCACCGCCCTCGTCGCCCAGTCCGGCGCGTTGTCCCGCCTCGCGTTCGCACCGGAGGGATTCGGCATCGACCCGGTGTGGCTCACGCGCGCCGACGCCCCCGAGCAGCTGGTGCTCGGCGACCTGATTCGGACCGCAATCGTGCACATCTTCCTGCCGGGAAGTCGCGGATCCCTCGCCCCCCTGACCCCGGATGACCTCGACTGGGCGTCCAAAAACTTGGTGGAGCGGGGACGCTTGACCGACGCCGTCCGCCGGGACTTCTCGGCGCGTTGCGACGCCCTGGGTATCGGAGAGCACACGCCCGTCCTGGCGACCAACCTGCTGACCCGGCTCGAGGTCGAGCTGCTCGGGCTCGAGCGCAGCGAAGAAGGGCAGGTCGACCTGGCGCGCACCCGCGGCTTCTTGACGATCCAGGACGTGGCGATGTGGCTCACCGCCCGGCACGGGGTCGGCGAGGAGAACTAGACTAGACCCCGGGCGGCGACTCGGACCTCGTACCGCGGAGCGTCGCTGGCGGGCCTATCAGCCTTCAAGGGCCGCCAACGCTGCGAGCGCGGCGGCTTGCTCGGCGCGTTTGAGCGAGCGGCCCTCGCCCTCACCCAGCACCTTGAGCGTGCCCTCGGGAAACCGCAGCTCGACTCGAGCACGCCACACCGGCTCGCCCGGCGGCGGCGGACCCCCAACCCGAGCGTATCGGGGCGTGACCCGATGTTTGGCCTGCGCCCAGTGCTGTAGCCGACTCTTTGCGTCGAGGCCGTGTTGGGGCTGCAACGTCGCGACGCGTGCCCCAAGCCACGCGTCGAACACTCCGGCCGCCGCCGCCACGGGCTGCCGGCCGGCCTCGCGAGCGTCGAGAAACACCGCGCCGAGCACCGCCTCGACGGCGTCCGCCAGGGTACTCGGATGCTCTCGCCCGCTCCGCTTGAGATCGCCACGGCCCAGATAGAGGTAGTGACCGAGCTGCAGTTCGAGGGCGACCTTCACCAGCGACGTCTCCGCCACGAGCGAGGCCCGCAGGCGTGTGAGTTCGCCTTCTGCCAGCTCTGGGAAACGACACCATACGGCATCCGCGGCGACCAGATCGAGCACCGCGTCGCCAAAGAACTCCAGGCATGCGTTGCTCGGCCAGCCGGCCTCGGTGTGCTCGTTGGTCCAGGAGCCCAGCGTCAGCGCGACCCGAAGCAGGGCCGGATGGGCAAAGCTGTACCCCAACCGTTCCTGTAGGGCCCCGAGGTCGTATTCAGGATCGGGCTCGGAACCGTCGTCCAGACGTCGCTCGGGCTCAGGAAGCCCGTTCAAGACCTTCGGCAGCCTCGTCACAAACCGCAGCATACGCCTATGTGGACGGGTGCCGGGCCTCGGGCGTACCATCGCGCCGTAGCGGCCATGAAAGAGCACATCGAAACGATCACCGACCTGCTCCTGGGAGCGGCGTACGCGGACAAGCGTCTCGAAGGAGACGAGCTGCGCGCGATCACCAGCATGCTCTGCAAGCTGCTCGGCACCCAAGAACTGCCCGCAGCCCAGCAGGCGCACTTCAAAGCGTTCAACCCCGCCAAGTTCGACGTGAACGCGGCGGCGTCCTCGCTGGCCTCGATGCCCGAGGACGACAAGAAACGCGTGCTCGAGCTCGTCGCCTCGATCAACGAGTCCGACGACGTGATCGACTTCGACGAAGACGCCTACATTCGCAAGGTCGCAACCGGGCTCGGCGTCGACGCGTCGGTGATCGCAGAGCACACCATTGAGATCCTCTCCGACGAGGACCTCGACGGCATGCTCGCCGACGACTGAGTCGGGGGTCTCGTACCCCTCGGGCTAAATCTCCTCGCAGGTCTGACCGATGAGGTCGGCCAGCGAGTTCGAGAGCAGCTCGTTCATCTCGTCCGCGATCGCTTGGGGCGAGCTCCGCGCTCAAGGTTTTTCTTGGGATCAGTCATGCTGAAATCAGGCTGAAAATCCTGCGCGCGCCTCCAAGATGAGAGGATGAACGGATCCTCCGCCACCACTCAGGAACACACTGCAGCCGTCATGACCTGCGTGATGCTCGGCATGTGTCGGTTGTTGCTCATCGCGGGCTTTGCTGCGGCGATCGCGTGATCCAGGGCCGGGTTACGCCCGGCCTTCAAGCGGGCCGTTGGCGCGGTCTTCGACCTTGGTGATCCAGCCCCCGCCCAAGACGAGGTCATCCTCACCGTAGAACACCGCCGCCTGCCCCGGAGAGGCCGAGCGAATCGGTTCCGCAAACTCGACGACCGCCTTCTCGCCGTCCCACGACACCTCGGCGGCGGCGGGCTTGGACTTGTGACGCACCTGCACCGTGCACTGCAACGTCCCGCGCTCCGCGAGCTCGAGGCGCTGGAGTTCTCCAACCTCGATGCGGGAGGTCTGGGTATCGGACACGTCTCCGACCACCACCTGCCGCGTCTGGGGCACAACTTTGAGCACGTAGCGACGCTCGGGGGTTTTGGTGCGGAAGCCTCGTCGCTGCCCCACCGTCACCCGATGAATGCCGTCGTGATCGCCGACGATGTTGCCGTCGGTGTCGACGACGTTTCCAGGCGCAAGCGCAGCGTCGGAGAGGCCCATCTCGCGGGCGCGGCGCTGCACGACGTCGCCGTGGTTGCCGCCAGGGACGAAACAAAGCTCCTGAGAATCCGGCGCGCCCCAGTTGGGCAGGCCCTTGGATTCGGCGTAGGCGCGGACATCGTCCTTGTTCCAGGTGCCGAGCGGAAACCAGACCTGTCGCAGGGCATCGCGGCCCATCGAGAACAAGAAGTAGCTCTGGTCCTTGCGCGGATCGACGCCCCGCAGCAGCGACTGACCGAACAGGTTGCGCGCGTAATGACCGGTGGCCATGGCCTCGGCCCCGATCGCAGCCGCGCGCTGGAGCAGCGGCTGAAACTTGATGTGCTGGTTGCAGCGCGTGCAAGGGTTGGGGGTGAGCCCGGCGGCGTAGTCACGCGCGAACGGATCGATGACGTCCCGCTGAAAGCGCTCGCGCTCGTCGACGACATAGTGCGGGATGCCGATCTGGGCGCAGACCCGGCGCGCGAGGTCGACCTCGGCCGGCGAGCAGCAGGTGCCACCGCGTCCCTTTTGCTCGTCCGCGGATGCGTCGTACAGCCGCATCGTCATCCCGATGACCTCGTGGCCCGCGTCGAGCAGCAACGACGCGGTGGCCGACGAATCGACCCCTCCAGACATGGCACAGACAACTCTCATGACGACGCTCGTAGGTGGGCCTTGCGGACTCGCTCGACGAGGGTGGGTAGCATGTCCGCGAAGGCCGCGACATCCGCCGCGGTGGTGAAGCGGCCCATCGAGACCCGAACAGCCTCTGCGGCCCGCTGTGTGGGCAATCCGAGGCCCAGCAGCACCTTGGACGGCTCCAGGCTTCCCGCGGAGCACGCCGAGCCCGTGCTTGCCGCGACGCCCTCGAGGTCGAGGTTCATGCACATGAGCTCCCCGGGCGCGTTCTCGAACCCGAAGTTGAGCGTGTTGGCCAGCATCGGGGTGCCGTGGATGCGGCCACCGGCCGAGACCACGACCGACGCGAGCCGCTCGCGATGGATCGCCAGCGCTTCGATCTGCGCCAGGCCCTCCTCGACCAGCGAAGCCGCGACGCCAAACCCATGGGCGGCCATCCAGTTCTCCGTCCCCACCCTGCGGCCCCGCTCCTGAGACCCACCGTAGGACCGCGGATCGAGCTTGAGGTGCGTGTGGTGGATGAGCGCGCCGATGCCCGTCGGGCCGTAGATCTTGTGCGACGAAACGCTGAGCAGGTCGACGCCCCACGCCGCAAACCGAACCGGAATCTTGCCGAACGCCTGCACCGCATCCGTGTGAACCAGGACCCCCGCGCGGACGCTGCGAACCGCGGCCACGATCGCGGCGATGGGCTGCACGTTGCCCAGTTCGTGGTTGGCCGCGGCGACGGAGACCAAGCCGATCTCCGGATGCTCCTTGAGCACGCTCGCCACCGACTCCGGGCTGATCGAACCATCCTCGGCGACCGGAAGCCAGCGCACCGGCGTGCCTCGGGCCGCCAACGCCTCGGCGGCCGCGACGATGGCTGGGTGCTCGATGCGGCTGGTCGCAACACCGTGGGGCTTGCCCGCCTTCTCAAGCGCCGCCGAGCCTCCCAGCACCGCAAGGTTGTCGGCCTCGGTGCCGCCGCTGACGAACGTGACGCCCAGCGGGATGGCATCCACCGCCGCCGCCACGGACCGACGGGCCGCTTCGACGAGTTCTCGGCACGCGCGGCCCAGCCCGTGGGTGCTCGACGGGTTGCCCAGCTCGGGCCGCATCAACACCTCCACCAGCGCATCGCGGACGCCCGGGTGCAGCGGCGTCGTCGCATTGTGGTCGAGGTTGATCACGAGCGCCGGAGGATAGCGCACCGCGTTGACCCTCCGCGCGACCCGTGGTGTCCTGGTGCCAGGCGCCCTCCGGTGGCGCTCGGGACCGCAGGCAGCTTGAGCACCCTCACCACGATCCTCCGACGCGCGGGGCACATTCGAGACGAAGACGTCCTGTTGGTGGACGCCTACAGTCGAAAGCATCGATGCGCGCCGTTCGTCTCCGTGGTCGAGCTCGGACTCGCCGACGAGGAGACGCTCCTTCGCCTGCTCAGCGCTCGCCTGATGATCCCGGTGGCAACCGCAGAGGTCCTCAAGCGGATCGAGCCCGAAACCCTCGCCGCTGTGCCCGCCGAGCTCGCCTGGTCCGGCGGCGTCCTGCCGGTCTCGATGGACGACGCCGGCAACCTCACGCTTGCGATGGCCGACCCAACCGACGAGCGGGCGGTCAACGCGGTGGCCGACCACACGGGCGCCTACTTGCTGCGCGCGGTCGCTCCCGTGTCCGCGCTGCGACAGGCCGTGCGCTACTACTACGGCGAGCCCACGGCGCCGTCCAAGGGACCCCCGACACCCCTCGAGATGCCCGCAGCCATCGGGCGCGACGAGCAACCCAGCGAGGCCCCGATCGGCGAAGCCCAGCCGTTGTCCTCGGCCGCCTTCGCAGCCCTGCTGCCCCGCCTCGTCGCCGCCTCCGACCGCGACACGATCATGGAGGTGCTGCTGGACTTCCTCGGCGAGGGCTTCAGCCGGGTCATCCTCTTCATCCACCTGCGCGACGAGCTCAAGGGCCGCGACGCCCGGGGCAACGATGTAGTGCGAGAAGCCGTCACCCAGGTCCGGATCCCCACCCTGGGACCCTCGGTCTTCTCCGACGTCATCCAGACCGCGGCGGTATCCTTCGGGCCCTGGCCGACCGACCGCGCCATCGACCGCGCGTTCGACCGGGCGATGGGCGGCATCGAAGGCAACGTCTTGGTGTTGCCGGTCCGGGTACGGGACAAGGTGCCCGTGCTGGTGTTTGCGTCCGGGGCCAACCATTCGCTCGAGCGTCGCAGCCTGGACAAGCTGGTGGCGGGCGTGCAGACGGCCCTCGAGCGGCTGATCTTCCAGCGCAAGTCGCTGAGCGTGCCGCCGAAGCGCTGAGCGCCGCGTTGTTTCGGGTGCGCGGACCCAACGGATCCTCCTGCGGCGCCTCCGGGACTATGCCGGCTTGCCGAGCCGGGCGCAGTGCCCCAGGTGGGCCTTGAGGTACTTACTCGGCAGCTCACGCGCCAGCTGAGCCCCCAGCCGGCCGGTGTGCGAGACCAGCTTGTCGAGGTCGACGCCCGTCTCCACGCCCATGCCCTGCAGCATGTAGACGACGTCTTCGGTCGCGACGTTGCCCGATGCACCGGGCGCGTAGGGGCATCCGCCGAGACCGCCGACGGCACAGTCGATGGTCTTGATGCCGTGCTGCAGCGCGACGACGATGTTGGCCAGCGCGGTGCCACGGGTGTCGTGGAAGTGCACCGCGAGCTGGTCGAGATCGATGCCCGAGCGCAGCAGGCCAAGCAGGACGTGCTCGATCTGGCGCGGCGTGCCGACGCCGATGGTGTCCCCGAGGCTCAGCTCGTAGACGCCCAGCTCGAGCAGGCCGTCCGCCACCCGGCGAACGTCATCCAACGACACTATCCCCTCGTAGGGGCACCCGTAGACGCAGCTGACGTAGCCGCGCACCCGCATGCCGCGGGAGAGGGCCTCGCCGACGACGGCCTTGTAGGTCTCGAGCGCCTCCTCGGTGGTCTTGTTGATGTTCTTGCGGTTGTGGCTCTGGGTCGCGGCCATGAACACCGCGACCTCCTTCATGCCCGCCCGCGACGCCCCATCGAGACCCCGCATGTTCGGGACCAGCGCGCTGTAGCAGACCCCGTCGTGTTTCTTCACCCCGGCGGCGACCTCGAGGTGGTCGGCCATCGCAGGGATCCAGCGCGGGTTCACAAAGCTGGTGATCTCCACCCGCTTGATCCCCGACTGCACGGCACCTTCGATCAGCTCAAGCTTGCGCTCGGTCGGGAGGATGACCTTCTCGTTCTGAAGCCCGTCGCGAGGCCCGACCTCATAGATCGAGACGTGCTCGGGCACTCCGTCGAACAGGTGACGATCGCAAACGGCGGTTACAGCTGCGGGTGAGGCGTCCATCAAGACTGTCGCGTGGGGGGCTTGGGGCGTGGAAGCTCGAACACGCCGTCGGTGCGAGTGTACGCGATCCCGCCCATGCGTCCGACCGCTCCGAGGGCCAACGGGTCCATCGCCAACAAGTGACCTGACTCATCTCTGTGCAGGAGGTTTGGGGCGACGGTGAACGCGACCACCTCGCCGATGACGATGGTGGACGCGGGGCTTCCGGCCTTGGTCTGCCCCACCGGAATGGCGTGAACCATGCGGCACTCCATCGAGGCCAGTGCCTCCGCCACTCGGGGAGGTCGCACGACGCGCGCAGCCGACGACGACAGCGGCACCTGCCCGGCCGCGTAGTCCCACTCGCTCTCGCCCAGGGGCAGCTCGACCGAGGTGAGATTCATCGCCTCGGCCAGAGGCTCGCTGACGTGCGAGATCGTGAACTCCCGAGTGTCGAGGATGTTGCGCAGCGTGTCCTTGGCCGCGCCCGCGCGGGTCCATCCGCAGCCGAGCACGACGGTGGGCGGACGGGATCCCATCGCCTGGAAGTAGCTGAACGGGGCGAGGTTTTCGACGCCCTGCGGGCTCACGGTGGACACCCACGCGATCGGCCGGGGCGACACGAGGTCGGTCATCAGACGGTAGACGTCCTGACCGGAGAGCGTGTTGGGGTCGATGTGCTCGTGCTCCACAGGAACTCGGCGCGACTATGCACCGCGCGGTAGGCTTGTGCACGTCGCCCGTGATCCGCTGCGCCTGCATCCTCCTCGCCCTTGCCCCTGCTCTCGCCTTCGCCGGCTGCAGCACCGCTTCGCCTCGGCCAGCGCCCGAGCAGGTCGCCGAAGGGCCCGAGCCCGTCGAGGTCCTGGGGCCCGCCGCGGCGCCCGAGCCCCTCCCCGAGCCACCGCCGCAGCCCCTCCCCGAGCCCGCACCCGACCCTGCACCGCAGCCGGCCCCCGCGCCCCTCCCCGAGGACGTCTTGGCGTTCACCGATGCCTGCGGTCCCCAAGAGGTCGTCACCATCGCCGCGGTCGGCGACATCATGGGACACCGCGAGATCCAGCGTCAGGCGTACGCCACCGACGAAGGCTTTCGCGCCGTCTGGGCCAACATCGCCGACCTGCTCGCCGCCGCCGACATCACCTACGGCAACCTCGAATCCCCGACCGCCCCCGGGCTCGGCCGCGACCACGAAGCGCACACCGATCCGGGGCGCCACTTCGACAACCAGGTCTACTCCGGCTACGCGCGCTTCAACGTTCATCCGAGCATCCTCGATGATCTCGTGCAGGCCGGTTTTGATGTGGTCTCGACCGCCAACGACCACAGCCTTGACCGCGACGCTGAGGGCATCGAGCGCACGCTGGCCGAGCTGGGCAAGCGCACGATCAAACACACGGGCACCCGCCCAGCGGGGAGCGAGAAGCCATTCTGGACGATCACGGAGGCGAAGGGCATGCGCATCGCCTGGGTCGCGTGCACCCTGCACACCAATTTCGGCAAGGACGAGCTGGGGCAGGTGCTGCACTGCTTCGAACCGGGCGACCCCGTGCGCCAAGAAGTCCGCAAGCTCAAGAAGCGCAGGGACGTGGACGCTGTCATCGTCACGCCGCACTGGGGCAAGGAGTACGCACACGAGCCGCGGGAGCGGCAGCACAAGTTCGCGCAGCGCTGGCTCGATGCAGGAGCGACCGCGATCATCGGCTCCCATCCGCACGTGATCGAGCCGTGGGAGATTCGTGAGACCGAGGACGGGCGCCAGGGTTTCGTCTTCTACTCGCTGGGCAACTTCTTCAGTCACCAACGCACGCTGAACCGGCGCTCGAGCGTGATCTTGTACCTGGGCTTGGCCAAGACCGCCGAGGGCGTCCGCGTCGTCGGAGCGCGGTATGTCCCGCTGCATGTGCGGATGGAGGGCGATAAGCAGGCGTTCTTTGTCGAGGCGATCGACCGGGTCAAGGGACCGGCGGATGCCCGTGCGCTGCTGGTCGACTTTCTGGGGCCCTCCAGCGTCATGCCGCCCGAGCTGCCCATCGATGTGCGGCCGCAATGCGATCCGCGTTGGACACCGCCGGGGTGACGCGTCGCCACGAGACTCCCTGGCAGGCTCCGTCGAACTCCTCTAAGCTCTTCGCGATGCGCCGGCTCTCCCCCCTCGTGCTTGTGGCCATGCTCGGGACGCAGGCCTGCGGCGGCGATGGGGACGACCCCGCGCAAGACACCGCAACCGGTGACAGCGCGGGGGATTTCCAGGCTGGGCCGTGTGCGAGCGTTGTGGACTGCGCCGCCGCGACCGCACGCCCCGTCACCCGGCTCATCGCGCAGTATGGCGAGGGCGGCACGTGCTGGTCTGAGTTTCCCACCGAGGCGTGCTGGCAGGACTGCCGGTCGATCCTCTCCGCGGCGGCTTGCGCCATGACCGACGTCTGCTGCGAATGCGAGACCGCTGCGGACTGTGCCTACGACCCCGAGCGCCCGTTTTGTGCCGCGGGATCTTGCGCTGCAGAACCCGCCCGTGAGACCGACGCCGGCGGTACGGAGACAGATGTCGGCGGTACCGATACCCAAGCCAGCGGATCCGACACCGACCCGACCGGGTCGGACACCGACACCTCTGAGGATCTGGGTGAGCCGATGTTCGAGCCCACCGAGTTTCTGGTCTTGCTCAGCCTCTCAGGCGCCCTTGCAACGCCCATTCAGCTCGCCGGAACCGTCGCCAGCCAGGGCGGCATGCTGAGCTTTGACTTGGAGTACCTGGACCTCGCGGTCGGTTCCACCACCGCACCTCGAACCCCAAGCGGACAGTTCCTGAGGCTCGATGTCCCGGTCGCCGAAGACGGCTCGTTCGAGTTCGCGGTCGAGGATACGTCGGTCCCCGGAGGGGCCAACCCGATCACGGGCGTGGACGTCGTGATGTCGATCGCCGTCACGGGCCAGGTCGGTGCGGACCGGATCTGCGGTGCCCTGCGCGGCTCGGTCACGGTCCCCGCCGAGGTCAACCTCGACGGCAGCGGCTTCTCGGGCATCCCGGCGGGCAACGGCGAGCTTCCCCCCGCGGCTTCCGCAGTCTGCGACTACCCGTAGCCGTCGTCGCCGTCGTCGCCGTCGTCGCCGTAGCCGTCGTCGCCAACGGCCTCCGGAGACTAGCGCTTGAGCATCGGCGCCAGGTACTCGGCCGTATACGACCCCTTGGTCTTCGCGACCTGCTCCGGCGTCCCCTCCGCCACGACCAAGCCACCCCCCGCGCCGCCCTCGGGACCCAGGTCGATGATGTAGTCGGCGCACTTGATGACGTCGAGGTTGTGCTCGATCACGACGATCGTGTTGCCGGCGTCGACCAGGCGCTGAAGCACCTTGAGCAGCTTCTGGATGTCCTCGAAGTGCAGCCCGGTGGTGGGCTCGTCGAGGATGTACAGCGTGCGCCCGGTGTGGCGCTTGCCCAGCTCGCGGCTGAGCTTGACCCGCTGGGCTTCCCCGCCACTCATGGTCGGCGCGCTCTGGCCGATCTTCATGTAGCCCAGACCCACGTCCTGCAGCGTCTGCAAGATCCGCCCAATTTTCCTGTGCTTGCCGAACAACTCCACGCAGTCATCGACGCTCTTCTCGAGGACCTCGTGGATGTTGAGGTTTTTGTAGCGCATCGCCAGCGTGGCGGCGTTGTAGCGCTGCCCATTGCACACCTCGCACGGCACGTAGACGTCGGAGAGGAAGTGCATCTCCACCTTGACCACGCCGTCACCCTGGCACGCCTCGCAGCGCCCGCCTTTGACGTTGAACGAGAACCGGCCGCTCTTGTAGCCCCGCGCCCGCGCATCGGGAAGCTGGGCGAAAACGGTGCGAATCTCATCGAAGACCTTGGTGTAGGTGCCCGGGTTGCTCCGCGGCGTGCGGCCGATCGGACGCTGGTCGATCGAGATGACCTTGTCGAGTTCTTCGAGCCCCTTGATCGACTTGTGGAGCCCGACCTTGACCGTGCTGCCGTGCAGCGCCCGCGAGAGCGCCGGCTCCAGAATGCCGCCCACCAGCGAGCTTTTGCCCGCACCGCTGACCCCGGTGACCGCGGTGAACGTTCCGATCGGAAACTTGACGTTGACCTTGCGCAGGTTGTGCTCGGCCGCGCCTAGAACCTCGATGTAGGCCCGCGGCTCCCGGCGAACCTTGGGAATCTCGATGCGCTTGCGCCCGGAGAGGTACTGCCCGGTGAGGCTGTCCTTGCTCTTGCGAAGCTCGGCGGGCGTCCCGGAGAACACGACCTTGCCGCCCAGGTGGCCGGCGCCGGGGCCAAAGTCGATCACATGGTCCGAGGCCTCGATGGTCTCCTCGTCGTGCTCGACCACCAACACCGTGTTGCCCAGGTCGCGCAGCCGCTGCAGCGTGGCCACCAGTCTCTGGTTGTCGCGCTGATGCAGGCCGATCGAAGGCTCGTCGAGCACGTACATCACCCCAGACAGCTCGCTGCCCAGTTGAGACGCGAGACGAATGCGTTGGGCCTCCCCACCGCTGAGCGTGGGTCCCGAGCGATCGAGCGAGAGGTAGTCGAGGCCGACGTTGAGCAAGAAGGTGAGTCGGTTGGAAATCTCCCGAAGCACGCCCTCGGCGATGGTCTTCTTGTTGCCCGGAAGGTCCATCTCGCCGAAGTGCGTGGCGGCCCCGCGCACGGTCATCGTGGTGACGTCGGACAGACCGATGCCATCGACCAGGACGTACAGGCTCTCGGGTCGCAACCGCCGTCCCCCACACGTTTCGCAGGACCGCTCCGCGAAGTACTTGCGGTAGTTGTCCCGCGCGTTCTCGGAGCTGGTCTGCTGGTAGCGACGCATCAGGTTGGGCACCACGCCCTCGAACCGCATGCCCCACGATCCCTGCGACTCGCTGCCCTCCTTGCCCCACGTCACCTGCAACCGCTTGCCGCCCAGCCCGAACAACACCGAGCTCTGTCGACGCTTGCCCAACGACTTCCACGGCGCGTCGAGGTCGACATCACACGCTTTGGAGAGCGCCTCGATGATGCGGTAGGTCCACCCTTCCCCGCGGTCCATCGCCGTCGCCCACGGTGCGATGGCGCCACCGCGGATCGACAGCTCTTCGTTGGGGATCACCAGCTCGGCGTCCACCTCCATCCGCGTCCCCAGGCCGTTGCAGGCCTCGCAAAAGCCCAGCGGACTGTTGAACGAGAAGCTCTGCGGCGAGAGCTCCGGGAAGGAGAACCCGCAGCAGGTGCGGTTCTCCGAGAACACCATCGCCTCGCCGCCCTCGCTCGGCTCGGCCCGCATCTCGCCTTTGCCCTCGCGCAGCGCCAGCTCCACGCTCTCGGCCAGTCGCTGCCAATCCTCGGCGCGGATCGTGACCCGGTCGGCCACCAGCTCGATGGTGTGCTTGAACTTCTTGTCGAGTTTTGGCGGGTCATCGAGACGATGGACCTCGCCGTCGACGCGGACCCGCAGGAATCCGCGGCCTCCAAGCTCCTCGAACAGGTCCCGGAACTCGCCCTTGCGGTGGGTGATGATGGGCGCCAGCAGGGTGAGCTTGGTGCCTTCGGGGAGCGCCCGAAGCTCCCGCACGATTTCCTCGGAGCTCTGCCCCGCGACCGGCTTGTTGCAGCTGTGGCAGTGCTGCACGCCAACCCGGGCGTAGAGCACCCGCAGGTAGTCGTAGATCTCGGTGATGGTCCCGACGGTCGAGCGCGGGTTGTTGGAGGCGCTCTTTTGCTCGATCGCGATCGTGGGCGAGAGCCCGCGGAGGTGCTCCACGTCGGGGCGGTCGAGCTGACCGAGGAACTGCCGAGCATAGGCGCTGAGGCTCTCGACGTAGCGACGTTGGCCCTCCGCGTAGAGGGTGTCGAACGCGAGGGAGCTCTTGCCCGACCCACTGACCCCCGTGAACGTCACCAGCTGCCGCTTCGGGATCTCCAGGTAGTCGACATCGAGGTTGTGTTGCCGAGCCTGCTCGACCACGATGAAGTTCGGCTCGGCAGCCGCCGCCGGCTTGCCGCGGGAGGGCATCTTCTTGGAAGCGGTCTTCTTGGAAGCGGTCTTCTTGGAAGTAGTCTTCTTGGAAGTCGTCTTCTTGGAAGCGGTCTTCTTGGAAGAGGTGCGGCGTCGCGTGGTGGTCTTGGAGCTGGTCGCGGGCATGCTGCTGCGCGGGCTCCCTTAGCACAAGCCCGCGCGAGCTGCACACGTATTCAGGTAGCGGTGGGCTTCAAGGGCGCGCCACCATGCCCACCATGCAGGGACGCGAAGTGTTGATCACGGGTGCGGGCGGCGGACTGGGAATCGAAGTCACCGCGGCCGCGCTGCAGGCGGGTGCGCACGTCACCGCGCCGACCCGGGGCGCCGACGCCGACGCGCTGCGCGCCCGGTTTGGCGAGCACGCCTCGCTACGCTGCGTCGAAGCCAGCGTCACCGAGCTCCCCGAGGTCGAGCGCCTCGTGGCATCGATGCCGCGCGTCGACGTCGTCCTGCACCTCGTGGGTGGCTTCACGATGGGTCCCGCTCACGAGGTCGACGCCGAAACGGTCGCCCACATGCTCGCGCTCAACGTCTCGTCGACGATCTTCGTGCTGCGAACCGCCCTCGCTCGCATGCGCGAGACGGGCTACGGCCGCATCGTCACCGTTGCCTCCCGCAACGCGCTCGAGCCCGGGGCCGACACCGCGCTGTACGGCGCCTGCAAAGCCGCCGTCCTCAACTACACCCAGGCGATCGCGGAGGAGACCCGTGCCCTGGACATCACGGCCAACACCGTCCTGCCGAGCATCATCGATACGCCGGGCAACCGCGCGGCGATGGGGACCCAGGACGTCGAGCGGTGGGTCAGCCCCGCCTCCCTGGCGAACACGATCCTTAGACTCGGCCAAGCCGAGGCGCGCGACCTTCGAGGCACGGCGGTACGCGTCTACGGCAGGGTTTGAAAAAGGTTCGGGAGCTTTTCTCCCCGCTCCGGACATTGCATTGGCGCTTTTTCGGATTGTGTCTTACGCTCTTTAGTCTGGCTAAACCGGGTGGCTAAGGAGCGTGATGTGATGGAACGGGTCGAATCAAATCCGAACGCCCCCGTGGTCGTGCTCGCGGGATCGACCCTGCGGGCTGCGCCGTTGGACCAGCTTGCCGACGAACTCCGCCGCCGTGGCGCCACGGTCGAGGTCGTCGCTGGCGTCGACCGCCGACGCGTGGACCTGCTCAAGCTGTCCTTCCGGTATCGGGCCCAGGCGGCCTACCTCCTGTTTGGTGGCCCGGAGCTGCGCGAAGACTCCCTGAACTCGATCACCGTCGAGCTCGAAGCCAACGGGGTCCCGAAGGGCCGAATCTCCGGTGCGATGATGCGGTGGGACGCGGTCGAGAACCTGGGTCGGCAGGCGATCGACCGCTTGGCCTCGATGGGCGTGGACATCGAAGATGCGGGGCCCGCCTTGCCCCGGCCCACACTGCTCCCCACGCCACCCCCTGCACCCGCCCCTCTCCCGACCCCCACCGCCTCGGCGCTGCCCCGACCTGCACCCGTTCCTCTCCCGACCCCCGCCACCTCCGCACTGCCGCGACCCGCACCCCCCTCGAGTCGGCCGGTCCCGCGTCGAGCCTGGGTGGCCGGAGGCGTGATCGCGATCGCTGCGGTTGCGGTCGTCAGCCTCGCGATCACCTCCGGGGACGCCGCGGCGGACGAGAACGAAGTCCGGGACGCATCCGTCGCGGGGTCCGTCTTCGACTTCGTCGGGTCCGCCGACGAGGACGGAGCCGACCGGTCCCGCCCGGTCTCGGGTAGCCCCGAGCCGCTGCGCGAGGAGGCGGTGCAGGTCGTCGACGAAGCACCCGAGCTCAACGCCGACGCGCCGACGCCCACGGGCGATGACGCTGCGCTCGTCTACGCAGCGCTCCGCAACCAGTCGATTCGCGCCCTGGACATCCTGCTCGTCTCCCCACCGGCCAGCCGTCAGCGCGGCCGCCAGACGATCGCGACCAAGATGAACTTCGAGTCCGCCCGAGAGCACTGCCAGAACCTCGAGGTCGACGGCGTCATCGGCTGGCGGCTACCCGACATCGGTGAGGCCCAGTGGCTCTCGAAGAGCAACCTGATCCGCACCGGCATCTACTGGACCGCCACCAAGGCGGACGCCTTCGGCAGCGAGCGCGTGGTCTGGAACCCGCGCTCTCAGCGGATGCGATCCTCGACCCAGCGCTGGCGCGGCGGCCGAGTCGTCTGCGTCCGTTATCAAAACGGCGACGACCCCGGCCCCCGCTGAGGCCGGACCGCGCTCGGTACCCAAGCAGACGCCGCTCAACAGGCGGGGCAGCCGCAGCTCAGGTCCGATCCGCTCTTGGCATCAACGTCATCGCTGCACGCGTTGAACGGATCCTCGCAGGCCTCTCCCAGGCAATCGCACGACGGCACGCCATCGCAACTGCGCGGGGTGGGGACACACGTGAAGCTGGGGCCCAGCTGCGCCGAGAACTCGACACAGGCCTCATTCTCGCCGCACGACTCGCAACCGGGCACGACGTCGCAGAACTCGGCCGGAATACATACGTCGCTCCAGCAACCATCGACGACGCGCGGGAGCTGCCCTTCGGGGCACGTCGGCGGAGTCGCATCGTCGCCCTCACAGGTGACTTGCCACGGATCGCAGCTGACCGCTTCGACCTCGCAAGTCCCGAAGTTGCACTGCACCGCGGGCAGGTTGAGGCCCAACGAGGTGCAGGTGCTGACCAGGCACTCCATGATGTCGCAGTTCGGCGCGTCCTCCCCGACGGGGATGGCCTCGCAGCTGCAGCAGTCGTCGACCAGCATGCAGTCCTCATCCATGACGCACTCGGGCTCGGGCGTTCCTCCGGTCGAGCTGCCCTCGCCCGAGGATCCATCGGTTTCGCCGCCCGAGGTCCCCGTGCCGTCGGTCGTGTCATCCGGTCCGGTGTCGGTGCCGATTCCCGTCGGGTCGGTTGCCGCCGTATCGGAGTCCGAGCTCGTGCTCGACGTCGGAGACGCCGTCGTCACCGCCGTCCCCGGCCCGCCGTCGCTCGTCCCGCCCGCGGTCAACGAGGCCGTTCCGCCTGCGTCGGTGTCCCCTTCGTTCAACGGGACCCCATCATCGGAGCAACCACCCACCAGGAGGGCACAAGCGCCCCACATTCTCAAATCAAGCCAAGCATGCATACCCAGCAGCGTATCGGTCCTTGCCACCTCCGCCAAGACTTGAGACCCCGGCCGGCGCGTCGCAGGGTCGCGAAGGCGCTCAGCTCCGCTGCGCGCGGTCGTCGTCGCGGACCTTCGCGGCGCGCGCTTGCGCGTGAGCCTCCAGCGCCTGGCGCAACACGGGCCGCGTCGCGGCGAGCATTCGAACCGCAAGGTAGCCCGCGTTCGTTGCGTTTCCGATGGCCACGGATGCGACCGGAACCCCGCGCGGCATCTGCACGATCGACAGCAGCGCGTCCATCCCGGCCAGGGGACCGTTGAGGACGGGCACGCCGATCACCGGCAGCGTCGTGAGGCTGGCCAGCATGCCCGGAAGGTGGGCCGCCCCGCCCGCCCCCGCGATGATCACCTCGAAGCCCCGTGCCACGGCCGCCTCGCCGAAGTCCACCATCGCCCTGGGCGTGCGGTGGGCGGAGAGGATCCGCGTCTCATACGCGACCTCGAAGGAGCGCAGCACTTCGCCGGCGGCGTTCATCGTGGGCAGGTCGGAGGTGCTGCCCATGCAGATCGCGACGAGCGGAGCGGGTGAGGTTGCGTCATTCATGGTCGAAGCTCGTTTGCGGCCTTGCTCGCGCGCGCGCGCGCGGTGGCCACGTCGGGACCCAGCGCCGTCACATGCCCCATCTTGCGGCCAGGCCGGACATCCGTTTTCCCATACAGGTGAATCGAAGCCCCTTGGATGGCCAACGCACGGTCCAGACCGAGGTTCTGCGAGGGCCCAGAGCGCGTCCCAATCACGTTGACCATCGCGGCGGCAGGGGCCAGCAATGACGTGTCCCCCAGAGGCATATCCAGCACAGCTCGAAGGTGGTTTTCAAACTGCGACGTCGCGCAGGCGTCCAGCGTGTAGTGGCCGGTGTTGTGAGGGCGCGGCGCGATCTCGTTGAGCCAAACCTCGCCACCGGGGAGCAGGAACATCTCCACGCCGACGACCCCGACGCAGCCGTAGACCTCGGCCGCGCGCAGAGCCAGCTCGCGCGCCCGGGTCGCGACCGATTCGGGCACATCTGCGGGCACCTCGACCGCCTCGCACTTGTGGTCCTTTTGATACGTGGCGACAACCGGGTAGACCGCGGACTCCCCACCGGGGCGCCGGGCGACCATCGTCGCGAGTTCGAGCTCGAACGGGACCCACGCCTCTGCGAGGACCTGCTCGCCACCGAGCAACGCGTACGCGTCGGCCAGCCCGTCCGCCGACTTGGCCGTGCGATTCCCGTAGCCGTCGTAGCTGTTGCGGGGGCGCTTGAGCATGAGCGGATAGCCCAACCGATCCCCCGCCGCCCGAAGCTCGTCCAGACCGCTGCACGCCGCGCTCGGACCCACCGGGAGGCCCGCATCGAGCGCGTGCTTGCGCTGCAACACCTTGTCGGCGACCCAGGTCATCGTCTGCGCCCCGGGCCTGATCTCGACCCCGGGTGGCAGCACCGAGCGAACCGTCGTGAGATCCACACCTTCGTAGTCCAGCGTCACCACATCCGCGGGGGCCAAGAACGCACGCAACGCATCGGCATCGTCCCAAGCCCCCGTGAACACCTCGCGCGCGAAGGCGCAAGGTCCGGTCTCCTCGGCCTGATACACCCGGGTCTGGACGCCCAGCCGAGTCGCCGCGGCGCACATCATCCGCGCCAGCTGGCCGCCGCCGAGGATTGCCACGGTAGGCTGCCCCTTCATGCGCGCAGTCTGACGGTCTACGGCCCGCGGATCAATCACGCCCCGTACAGCGAGTTCTCCGCGTCGGGGCCGTGTCGCGACGCCCGAGTGTTGCTACCCTCCGCCCCATGCCCGGGTGGTGAAACCGGTAGACACGGGGGACTTAAAATCCCCTTCCTTTGGAGTGCGGGTTCGAGTCCCGCCCCGGGCACGAAGCGGATGCGGCCGCCGTGGGGCCAACAGCGTCCCCCCGCAGCCGCACAAGACGCCCCGCTTGCGAACCGAGACCAGCCATGATTGGTTGGAATCGGCGTTCTGACAGGTTGAGCGCCGTACCTCCGAAGGCCGCAGGATTGCGACAGGAACTCGAACGCGACCTCTACCAAAAGTGTCTCGCCCTCGCCGGGGTGGAGGACCCCAGGCCTCTGCTCGACGAGGCGCTGAGCCTTCTGGTGGAGATCGCCGGCGCCCGCGCTGGATACATCGAGCTTCGTGACACCCGCGCCGACGACCGCCGTACCTGGACGGCGGCCGCCGGGCTCGGGGATGAGGAAGTCGCAACCGTCGAACAACGCATCTCCCAGGGCGTGATCGCCGAGGCGGTCGAAACCGGTGAGGTCGTGCACGTGGCGTCGGCCATGCTCGACGACCGGTTCTCGGTCCGCGAGAGCGTGCAGCTGGCGAAGATCGAGGCGGTGCTGTGTGTGCCCCTCACCGCGCCCAACTCGGCCGGCGTGGTCTATCTCCAAAACCATGGCGGCGGTGGGTCGTTCTCGGACGACGACGTCGCGGTCGTCCGCACGGTGGCGCTGTACCTGGGCACGCTCACCTCCAGGCTGCTCGAGCTCAACCGTCGCCGCCTCGAACAAGACTGCACCATCAAGGTCCGCGAACGCCTGCAGCTGGGCGCTCTCGTTGGCCGCTCCGCCGCGCTCGCCGAGGTCCTCGAGCGGCTCGAACTGCTGGCATCGATGGACGCCAACGTGCTCATCACGGGACCCTCGGGCACGGGCAAGTCGCTCTTCGCCCGACTCCTGCACCAAAACAGCACCCGGGCTGAGGCTCCGTTCGTCGCGCTCAACTGCGCCGCGCTGCCCGAAGGCCTGGTCGAGAACGAGCTGTTCGGCGCCGAGCGAGGCGCACATTCCACCGCGGTCGAGCCTGTCGGCGGCAAGGTTGCCACCGCGGAGGGAGGCACCCTGTTCCTCGACGAGGTGGGCGAGCTTCCGCTTTCGGTGCAGGCCAAGGTCCTGCAGCTGGTCCAGAACCGGGAGTACTATCCACGGGGTGGGACGCGACCGGTTCGGGCGAACGTTCGCATCATCACGGCGACCAACCGCGAGCTTGAGAATGAGCTCGAGAGCAACGCCTTCCGCAAGGATCTGTACTACCGGATCCGCGGCGTCCAGCTTCGCGCCCCACCGCTGGTCGAGCGCCGCGAAGACATCCCTTTATTGGTCGAGCACTTCTGTGCGCAGACCTGCGAGCAAAACAATCTCGCCGGCCTTCGACCCTCGCCGGCGGCCCTCGTCGCCGCCGAGTTCTTCGACTGGCCGGGCAACGTCCGCGAGCTCGCGAGCGCTTGCGATGAAGCCGTGGTCAATGCTCGGCTCCAGCGCGCCGTCGCGATCGAGCCGCACCACCTGTTCCCCTCGCACGACGCCAGCGAGGCCCCGGGCTTCTACGACGCCCGCGAGCGCTGGGAATGCTCGTACCTGCAAAAAACCCTGGCACAGCACGACTGGAACGTCGCGCAGACCGCACGCACGCTTCGGGTCAGCCGCTCCCACCTCAACGCCATGATCCGGCGCTGCGAGCTGCGACGCGACGCGGACTGAGACTGTCCGGTCAGGCGTGGCTGGGCTCCGTGGACCGGCGCGAGCGAACGCGGCGCAACGCTGCCTGAGCGCGGACCGAGTCCTCCGGATCATTCAACGACCGGCGTTCGGATGGGCTGGCGATGCTCCGTGCTCATCGCCACGTGGAGCGGGTTCGAACCGACTGCGGGTGCTCGTTGCGATCCGAAGCCGGCGACACCGCGGCCGCCTACTCGGCGACCGTCGCCAAGAACATGTCCGCGATCGCACCGTGCCCGGTGGGCGTGGGGTGGATGCAGGTGATGTCGAACCAGCTTTGCTCACCCGGACCCCGGTACCCCGGCGCGCTCGGGTCGTCGTAGAGGAAGCCGCGCCCCATGAACTCCTCAAACATGAAGATGAAGTCGGACCCGGTCTCTTGCGCGATACGAGCGTACTGGTCTTCCATCCATCCGATCACCAAGAGCGCATCGCCCAGCGACTCGATGGGCTCGAACCCGGCCAGCGCTGCGAACTCGCACGACTCGACCAGACCCGTGCCGTCCGTGAACTCGTACACGTTCGCAAAAACCACGTGGTGCCCGTTGGGGAAGTTGTCCTCATCCTTGAGCCACTGTGCACTCTCACGCATGTGGTCCACAGCGGACTCCGCGAGGTCCCAGGCAGCGCCAGGTTTGGCGCCTGCTCCCGAGTCCTGAGCGATCCTCGAGAGGTCGTTGCCGCCCATCGTGATGATGGTCAGCGTCTCCAGATCTCGGGTGTCCTCTGGATAGCAGTCCTCGATTTGGTTGCCGGCGAGCAGGTCATCGGTCCGCGCGCCCCACTCCGCACACGACGCGAAGTCGCCAGACTCCATGACGCCGGCGGTCCCCTGCAGGACGTTGGCGGACTGCCACAAGGCCTTGTTGCTGCCGAAGCTCAGCGCGAAACGATCGGCGAGCGCGTCGGCGAGAATGCTTCGGTAGAAGTCGTTCGTGCCGGTGGGCGGGGTTCCGACGGTGACCGAGTCGCCCAAAAACACCACCCGATCGACACCGAGAATGTCCTGGATGTTGGTCCCCAAGCAGTGCTCGCCGATCGGCAGCTCAAGGCCGTCGTAGTTGATGCCGGGGAATCCGTTGACGAAGACGCCTTCATAACAAGCCTCGAACGGCCCGGCGTCACGGACCTCGCCGGTGCTGCTCTCGTCCTCACCCACGCCACTGGACCCCGAGGGCTCTGCGGTGGTGGACCCAGCGCCCGAGGTTGCCGGATCGGCGGTACTCGAAGAGCTTTCCCCGGACGTATCCGACGACGTTCCCGTGGCGCTCGCCGGCGGCGACTCCGTAGCCCCGTCGGTTCCGGAGCCGCCGGCGGCGCCATCCTCACCACCGCACCCGACGAGTGCGACCCACAACCCAACTCCAACTCGACCACCCCAACGCATGAGCCCAGGATAGGCGAAGTCACAGCGTGCCGGCAAAATGGGTTTGTAGAACGAGAAAAGCCGGCACAGCGGCCGGCTCCTCCTTCGATGGCCTGGATGAACCAGGACCTGCGCGAACTCGCTCAACGCCGGAGCGTGTCGGGCATCTTGTAGTCTTTGTCTCTCATGATGGCGACGATGTCTGCGCCAGAGCGGCGCGCGAGGTCCACCAGCTCGACCGCCTTGCCGTACTTCGCCTTGTCCTCGAAGTCGACGAAGATGGCCTTCTTGTCGCGAGGCTCCAGCTGACGCTCAAGCTCCTTGCCCAGCGCCGCCTCCTTGATCGCGTTCTTGTTGAGCGAGATCGCGCCGTTCTCTGCCAGCCCGACCACCAGCGGCTTCTCGTCCGTCGGGTTCGGGGGCTTGGTCGTCTTGCTCTCGGGCGGGATTCGCACCGATAGCTCGGGCACGTTTCGCGGCACCATCACCATGAAGATGATGAGCAGCACGAGGCACACATCGACCAACGGGGTGACGTTGATATCGCTGTTTGCCCCGCCCTTACCTCCACCTGCTGACATTCCCATGGTCGGTTGATCCTTCTTGGTCCGCTACGCGTTCGAGGGGTTGTGACGTTCGGCGACGCGGCGCGTCACTCCGCCACGGAGAGGTCGACGACGAGCGCGAGTTCCGGCTGGGCCGTCATCTCATCGCTGTTGATCCACTCCATCACGGTGCGGACCCGGCCGTAGTCGGTGTCTGAGTCGCCTTTGATGAAGAGCAGCGGGCCGGTCGATCCGCTGGCCGCGGCCTTGCCTGCCGCAACCTTGACTTCGTCCTTGAGGGCCTCAAGGAAGCCATCGCGATCGACGTAGACGTCGGTGTTGATCCAGGCGCCTTCGCCGTCGACCGACACAAAGACCTGGTCGCCTTCTTTGTGCTCGTCGGCGGACAGCGCCACCGGCAGCAACACATCACGGCCGCGGCCGAGCATCGGCGTCACCACCATGAAGATGATCAGCAGCACCAGACAGACATCGACCAACGGGGTGACGTTGATGTCGCTGTTGGGCGCTTCGTGGTGAATTCCCTTGTCAGACTTGTAAGGGACCCGCCGCGACCGCTTGCCGACGCCGCCGCCGCTCATCCGTAGCGACCTTCCTTGAGGACGAAGTCGATGAGCTCAGAGGCCACGTCGTTCATGTCGATTTGGTAGGCCTCGACGCGTCCGTTGAACACGTTGAAGAGCATCACGGCAGGGATGGCGACCAAGAGGCCGACAGCCGTTGCGATGAGTGCCTCCGAGATACCGCCGGACACGGCGCCCAGACCCCCACCGCCGTCGCCAGAGAGCCCCTGGAACGAGTTGATGATACCGACGACCGTGCCGAGCAGACCGACGAAGGGTGCGGTCGAGCCGACCGTGGCGAGCCAGGTGAGGCCGCGCTTGAGGTTGGCGGTCTCGCGCTCTTTGGCGCGCTCCATCTGACGGTTGACGGCGTCGACAAGGTCGAAGTCGCCGACGTCGTCCGGACCCTCTTCGCGGAGCGCTTCGAGCCCTTCGAGGTACTCACGCAGGCCCGCACCGACCACCTTGGCAACCGGGCTGGCCGGGTGCTGCTGGGCGGCCGCGACGGCTTCCTGCATCTTGCGCTCCTGCAGGTAGGTGCGGAGCATCATGATGTAGTTGATCGACTGGCGCTTGGCTTTGCCGTACGTCACCCAGCGTTCGATGATGATCGCGAGGGCGACCAGGAACATCACGAGCAGTCCGATGAGGACCAGCTTCGCGAAGATTCCCATCTCTGCCCACATTCCCCCCAGCGAGAAGTCGGGGGCCGATTCGGCGATCAAAAGGGTCAGGTGTTCCATGATTGTTTGTGTAGTCCTGTGGCCTGAGAGAACGGGGACTCATCGGAGCCTGGAGGCTGCGCGAGTCGAAAGCTGTCCGAGGGGGCTCCCCCGGGAAACGCGGATGTTTTCGGTCAATCAAAGACGAGGTTGAACTTGACCGTCGAGCAGGTCTTCTGCGGTTTCCCGTTCACGATGAACGGTTTGAACCGCCACTTCTGGACCGTCTCCCGAAGCAGCTGGTCGACCTTCGGTGCCGATCCGCCGCGGAACTTTTTGGACGACTTCACGTCCACCACCTTGCCCGCGCTGCTCACACAGAAAGAGACGTCCGCGGGCCCGGGGCGGTTGTCGCCGAGGGTCGCGCCCGCGAGCTTCCGAGCATCGGGGTCCGGCGAGTAGATCGCGTTGGACTTGACCGCCGCGATCGGCTTCTTGGCCACCGCCTCCTGCTGCTGGGTGTCGCGCTTGACCGCAACCCCGCCGGGAACGCCGCCGAGCTGGCCGCCCACAACGCCGCCCACAACTCCGCCGGGGACGCCGCCAGGAACGCCGCCAGGAACACCGCCGGGGATCTTGGGTCCCTTGGTGCCGGTGTTCGTCTTCGTGGGATCCGGCACCTTGTCCGGTGTCTCCTTGGGCTGGACGATGTCCTCCTCGACGGGGATGTCCTCCTCGGGGATATCCTCTTTGAGCTCCTCCTCCGGCTCATCTCCACCTGCCGGGGGTGGCGGGGGTGGCGGGGGCGGAGGCGGCGGAGCCTCTTCGACCATCATCTGCACCAGCCCCTGGACCTGCGTGGGCGGGTCGACGCGCTTGATGCTCATCTTCCCCGCGACCCACATGAACGAGATCAGGCAGATCGTGGTGATGATCGAGAAGATCGCCGCGACGATCATCGCGCGGACCCACTTGGGGTTTCCGCTCTGGACATCGATGTAGTTGCCGAACATCGGGCGGCCCGAGCGGGGCGCCATGTCGGGGGTCGCTGCTACCGAGCTCATCTACTTGTTCCTCCGGCCGCGTTTTTTCGGGGTGGGCTCGGCGGCCTCGGCATCCGCCGCGGCCATCTCGGCGATAATTTCTTTCTTCGCGGCCGCGTCCTCAGCCTGCTCGGCCGCGGTCAGAGGCGGACGCGGGCAGCAGCCCTGTTCCATGTCCTGCTCGGTGAGCGGGTCGGAACACTCTTTGGTGCCCTCAAGGTCGCATTTGGCCTTCTGGTTCTTCCAGGCCATCATGGTGTCCTCGCGGGCCAGGATCGCCTCGATGCGTTCCTCGGGGAGCTCAGCGCCGTCGATGACGGTCCGCGCAAACCGCCGCTGCGTGTACGCCATCGCGCGCCAGGTGTACGGCGAGAGCGCCTGAGGATCGACCAAGGTGGCCTTGTCGGCGAGCTCGATTACGCGGTTGGCGACCTTGATGCGCTCATCGGCAGACATCGACTCGTTGTACGGGAGGCCGGTGCCTTCTTCGGCGTACAGAGGGCCGAACTCGTCGGCCGCCATCGAGATCCACGCGTCGGTGCTGTCGGGGAAGTCGTCGGTGCGCTTCTTCATCCACTCGATGCGCTTCTCGGGCTGCCCACATTCCTCATACTGGGCGCCGAGCTTGATGTACCAGCCCTCGCTGCGCGGCTCGGCCTTGTGCCGGTCCATGTAGTACTGGAGCAGATCATCGCAGCGCTCGTCGGCTTTGAGCAAGACGAGGCGGTAGTCGGCGACGAGTTCCTCGTTGCTGCGCTCGTCCTCCTTGCCATTGGCGCCCTCCACGGCCTCGGTTTTGTCACCGCCGGCCTCTTCACTCGCGGCTCGGTCGAGCCAGGTGTGGAAGTCCTTGAGGGCCATGTTCGTGTACTTCTTGCGCTCCTCGAGCTGCTGGGGATCGCTTTTCCCCCGAAGCTTCAACACGACGGCCAGGGCGGCACAGCCCCGGTTCCAGAACACCTTGACCCCGTCTTCCTCGATCTCGATGGACTTGGTGTAGGCCTCGATCGCCTCGGCGTATTGACCGTCGTTGTAGGCGGTGTTGCCTTCGCGGATGAGGTCACGGGATTCGATCTGTTTGCACGAGGTGGCCGAAGCGCCCGCGAACAGGGCCATGCCCAACATCCACGCGCGGCTATCAAGCCAACCACAGCGGTGAAAAACCCGGCGCATGTAAGACGGCACTCTACAGCAAGATGCCCGGGTGAAATCAACAGGAGTCTGGGGTTTTTGAGGCATGGCGAGCGCAAGCGAGCTGTGTGCAGCCTCTCGGCGCATCGTGCGAGACGCGGCGGAGTCGTGCTCCCGGGTGCCGGGATCGGGCCTCGATCCGGACCCGAACCGCACCCGGTTCGCGGGCAGCGAACGACGCTGCCCGCCGCCCAACGCGACGAGGTCGGCGGCCTTACAGCGGCGTCGCTCGAGGCCCGATTTCATCCGTCGAACTCGATCCGGAACGTGACGTCCGAGCAGGTTGTGCGCGCCTTGCCGCCCACGCTCGCCGGCTTGAAGCGCCAGGTCTCAACGGCAGCGCGGCAGATCCTGTCGACCTCGGGGTCGCCCGAGAACCGCCCGGTCACCTTCGAAGACGAGACCCTGCCGCTGGGTCCGACGCAAAACTCCACCTTCACCGATCCCGGCCGTCGGTTCCCCAGTCCGGCCTGGGTCTTCGCAAGCGCCGACGGTTTGGGGTCGGGGGTGTAGATCCCGCGGGCCTTGAGCACGGAGAGGGCTTCGCGCGCCTGGCCCGACGGACCGCCGGACTTGTTCGGCATCCCGATCACCGGAGGTGCTCCGATCGGCGCGTTGGGGACGCAGCCCACGCCGACGCATCCGGGACTTGTGGGACCGGGAATGCCCACGTCCCCCTCGTCGGAGCCAGACTCAGACCCTCGCGGGTCTTCGGAGACCTGTTCGGTGGGCGCGCCGTGCTCGGAGGGTGGGCTCGGTTCGCCGCGGCGCGGGTTCGGGGTCGAACGAGCCGCCACCGCGCTCGCGGCAGCTTCGCTCGAGGGCGTCTGCGGTCGCGGCGGGGGATCGATGCGAACCATCGGCGTCATCGTGTGAAGCGAGAGTTCCACCCCCGACAAGGAGGGCGGACCCACGGTTCCAATCGAGAGCCGTCCGACGGCCCAACTCATCGAGCCTGCGGCAGTCGTCACCGTAAGGGATGCAACCAGCGCCATCATCATCCGCAACCGAGTGCGCGGATCAACGCTCTGACCTTCCATATAAACATCGAACATCGAGACCTCCGTCCCCGGTCGCACGTCGGGCACGCCGGAGTTCATGCACACGAACGAAGCGGCGGGCCTGGTCTTTCAGTCCATCCCAAGACTGACGTCGGCCAGGCTCTCGGCCCCGCACGCCAACATGAGCAGGCGCTCGAATCCCAACGCAGCACCCGCACACGGCGGCAGGCCGGGCGTTTTTAAGGCGGCCAAGAACGTCTCCGGCATCGGCAAGGGTCGCGCACCGAGGCCACTGCGAAGGGCCGCGACCGCCTCAAACCGGCGCCGCTGCTCCGCAGGATCGCGCAGCTCATGGTAGCCGTTGCTCAGCTCAAGCCCGTCCACGTAGCTCTCGAACCGGTGGGCGGCGCGGCCCCCCGCGGACGCCCGGGCAGGCCCGAGCTGCGCAAGGGCTGCCAACGCGGCCGGATAGTCCACGATGTGCACCCCGCCGGGTTGGGCGGCGAGCCAAGGATCGAGCGCGGCGTCAGACCAGGAGGTCAGCAACGCGCTCCAAGCGTAGAGGTCATGGGCCCCGGCTGGCATCCCCTCGGGGACCTCCACGCACCAGGCCGGGGGCACCGCCTTCGCGAGCGCCTGCGCATCTTCATCACCACGCAGCCGAATCGAGGCGGTGCGCTCCAGCAGCTCGAGGAACGCGACCTCGACCCAGGCGTCCACGGGTCCGCGACCACTGGCCTCAAACACCGTGTCCACCAGGCGCTCGACGTCCGCCCGCACCGCACGCTCGTCCACGTCGCGGCGGTACCACTCGATCAGATGAAAGCCCTCGCTGTGAACCCGCCCGTGCTCGGCGGCCCGGTACACCGGCGCCACTTGAAAGACATCCGGAGCGCCCGCGCACAGCAGCTGCTTCATGGGCAGCTCGGGCGACGTGGCCAGCAGCCCACCCGCGGCGCGAACCGGCTCGATGTAGGGCTCGATCGCCACCTCGGGCAGCCGCACCGCGGTGAGCACCTCGCACAAACCCTGCCCCCGAAAATATGTACGGACCGCGTGAAGCGCCTGGTCCCAGGCCCGCACGCGGTCCGAAAGCGATGCGCGTGGCACTACTTGTTGACGCGCTCGACGTAGTCGCCGGTGCGCGTGTCGATCTTGATCCGCTCGCCCACCTTGATGAACAGCGGGACCTGGATCTCCTTGCCCGTCTCGACCTGCGCCGTCTTGGTGACGTTGTTGGCGGTGTCGCCTTTGACACCCGGCTCACACTCGATGATCTCCATGATGATGTGGCTGGGCAAGCTGACGCCGACGGGACGTCCGTTGTAGAGCAGGACGTCGCACTCGATGTTGTCCTGCAGGAAGTCCTTGTCGTCACCCACGATGTCGTTCGCGAGCTCGATCTGCTCGTAGGTGTCGTTGTCCATGAACGTGAACCCCTCCGGCGAGGCGAAGAGGTACTGCATCTTCTTCGACTCGACGTTCGCTTCGGTCAGCCGCTCGCCCGAGCGATACGTACGGTCGATCACCGCGCCGGTCAGCATGTTCTTGATCTTGCACTTGTAGAGGCCCTGCCCCTTGCCAGGCTTGACGAACTGGAAGTCCGTGACCACCCACGGGGTGCCGTCGATCTCCAGCTTGGCGTTCTTCTTGAGGTCGGAGACGTCCATGTATGGGAGGACCCTTCCTCCGCTGGCCCTCCGGTGTCAAGACGCGGCCGCGGGCGCCTTCGCACGCCTGGCCTGGACCGGGCGTCCCCGGGTCACTGGCATTGGCTGCCGACTTGTGGCAGGCTATTCTACGGTTTTCCGCAAGGTTTGCCGGACAATGAAACTCAGCACCAAGGCACGATATGGTCTCCGCGCGCTCGTACACGTCGCGAACCGCGGTTATGCGTCGGCTCAGGTCATTTCCGAGCAGCAGACGATTCCCTCGCGATACCTCGAAGAAATTATCGGAGAGCTGCGCAAGGCCGGCCTCGTGATCGGAAAACGCGGTCCGCGGGGTGGTTATCGACTGGCGCGGCCGGCCGAGGAGATCGCGCTGTGCGATGTGCTCGGCGCGCTCGCCAGTCCGACCGCGTCCTCGAGCACCGGCCGCCCGCAGGACGAGATCACCGCGCTCGTCGAACGGGCGGTCGACGAGCGCCTCGCCGCGGCCGTCGGTGCGCTGCGCCTCTCGGACCTGCTCGGCGAAGCCAAGGACCGTCACCGTCGCAGCGCGGCCAACTACATGATCTAATGGGAGCTCGCCGATGTCCAAAGACACTGCATCGAACACCCGCCGCATGACCCCCGCGGACCGCCCAGGTCGGCGTCCGGAGACGCACGGCAACATCTTGTCCACGATCGGCAACACCCCGATCTGCAGAATCCATCGCGTGTGCGGGGACGCCAAGACCCACGCCAGCGTGTGGGGCAAGTGCGAGTACTTCAACCCGGGCGGCTCCGTGAAGGACCGCGTCGCGCTCGCGATGATCGAAGCCGCGGAGGCCGAGGGCCGCATCACCCCGGGCAAAACCACCATCGTGGAACCGACCTCGGGCAACACCGGGATCGGGCTGGCACTGGTCGCGGCCGTCAAGGGCTACAAGCTCCTGCTGACCATGCCCGAGAGCATGAGCCTGGAGCGACGCAGCCTGCTCAAGGCGTACGGCGCCAAGATCGTGCTGACCCCCGACGACCGAACGATGGAGGGAGCCGTCGAGCGCGCGCGGGAGCTGTGCAAGCAGCCCGACCACGTCATGCTGATGCAGTTCGAGAACCCCGCGAACCCGCAGAAGCACCGCGACAGCACCGGGCCGGAGTTGCTCGAGCAGATGCGGGAGACCGGCATCGACGCGTTCGTGTCCGCGATCGGCACCGGCGGCACAATCACCGGCGTGGGCGAGTCGCTCAAGGCCGTCTACCCCAACGTCCGCATCGTTGGCGTGGAGCCGTCACGTTCCCCGGTTCTCAGCGGCGGCGAGCCCGGGCCCCACAGGATTCAGGGGATCGGCGCGGGGTTCATCCCACCGGTCCTCAACCTCGATGTCGTCGATGAGATCGTGCAGGTCGAGGACGAGGACGCGTACAAAATGAAGCAGCGCCTCGCGACGGACGAGGGCCTGCTGGTCGGTATCTCGGCGGGGGCTGCTGCGGTGGCCGCACGCAGGGTCGCGAAGGAACTTGGCCCGGGCAAACACGTCGTCACAGTGCTCTGTGACACCGGTGAGCGCTACTTCAGCCTCGACTCCTACTTCAACGACCAGGGCCTGCCCGTCCCCTGAATCCAGGTCGCTCGGCCATTCGCAAAGCACGCGTTCAACATGCCCGAACAAGACCAGCGCACCGGGGCCCACTTCGTGGTCGTGGGTGCAGGCGGCCTCGGCTGCCCGGCCCTGCTGGGTCTGAGCGCCGCGGGTGCCCGGCGGGTCACGATCGTCGATCCGGATCGGGTCGAAGCGTCGAACCTGCAGCGCCAAGTCCTCTACGCGGTGGCCGATGTCGGGCGTGCCAAGGCAGAGGCCGCCGCGTGGACGCTTCGCCGCCGGCTCCCGGCCATGCAGGTGCATCCGCAAGTCCGCGCCCTCGCCCCGGATGACGCCGACGCCTTCGTCTCGGACCTCCCGGCGGAGTCCATCATCCTCGAGTGCACCGACGACCCACCGTTGAAGTTCGCACTCAATGACGCCGGGCTGCGACACGGGACCCCGATCATCATCGGGGCCGCGCTGGGCACCTCGGGACAGAGCATCGCGGTCGTGACCGGCCTCGCTTGTTACCGCTGCATCTACGAGTGTCCGCCGGCGGCCGACGCGTTGCCGACCTGCGCGAGTGCGGGCGTGCTCGGAGTCGCGGTCGGACTCGCAGGCTTCCTGATGGCCAACCTGGCCGTGGCACTCGCCGAAGCCAACCCCAGGTCTGGAGAAGCGGACGAAACTTCCGGGAGACTGACGGCGTTCGACCTCGCAGGCCCGAGCTCCGCACGCGGAGGACTCGTCCAATCCCTCCGCCCTTCCCCGCGCCCTGGCTGCCCCGCCTGCGCCGCCGCAGGCCCGACCCGCTTCCCTCCCCTGCAGGCCTCCGCCTGAACCTTCCTCAACCCCCGACACACGCAGCAAGATCATGGCAACGGTTCACATCCCCCCCGCCCTTCGCAAGTACACCCAAGGCCAGGAAGAGGTCTCGGTCGACGGTGGCAACGTCCGCGACCTGCTCGGTAACCTGGAAAAGTCGTTCCCGGGCATCGGCGAGCGCATCCTGGACGACAGCGGCGCGGTCCGGCGCTTCGTCAACGTCTTCGTCGCCGACGAAGACATCCGCTTCATGGACAACCTCGAGACCGCCGTCAAGGACGCCGACGAGGTCAGCATCATCCCGGCCATCGCCGGAGGCCGGTAACCCATCATGGGCGCCGCATCGATCGCCCCGCCGCTGCCCGCTGGTTTTCAGATGGGCACGGTTCGGCGCCCTCCGGGCCCCGTGGAGTCCGTCCTGGATCTGGTGGGCAACACGCCTTTGCTTCGGCTCGGGCGGATCGATGCGGACTGCCCGGGGGTCGAGCTTTGGGCCAAGGCCGAGTTCTCCAACCCCGGCGGATCGGTCAAGGACCGGGCGGCGAGTCGCATCATCAAGGATGCGCTGGAGCGCGGCGACCTGGGAGACGGACGCCGGCTGTTGGACAGCACCAGCGGGAACACCGGCATCGCCTACTCCATGGTCGGCGCGGCGTTGAACATTCCGATCACGTTGGTGATGCCCGAGAATGTCAGCCTGCCACGCAAACAGATCACTAAGGGCTTCGGGACCGAACTCATCTTCTCGGATCCGATGCTCGGCAGCGACGGCGCCATCGTCGAGGCGCGAAAGCTCGCCGCCGAGCAACCCGAGCGCTACTACTACCCCAACCAATACGCGAACGACTCCAACTGGCTCGCGCACTACGACGGCACGGCCCCGGAGATCTGGGAGCAGACCCACGGCCGCGTCACGCACTTCGTGACCGGGATCGGCACCAGTGGAACCATCGTGGGCACGTCTCGGCGCCTGCACGAGTTCAACCCCAACATCCGCTGTATCGGTATGCAGCCCGATGACGCCTGGCACGGCCTGGAGGGGCTCAAACACATCCCCAGCTCGCTGGTGCCCGAGATCTACGACCCCAGCGCCCTCGACGACACCCTCTGGATGCCGACCGATGAGGGCTGGGACATGTCCGAGAGACTCGCCCAGCAAGAGGCGCTCTTCGTCGGGCACTCCGCCGGCGCCAACGTTGCGGCGGCGCTGCGCGTGGGCAAGGAGCTCGCCGCCCGCGGCGAGGAAGGCGTCGTCGTGACCGTCTTGTGCGACCGCGGCGACCGATACTTCGGCCCGCTCAAGTGGGAAAAACACTATGTCTACTAAGGACACCTCCTCTCTGCTCGACGCGCACCTCGAGCTGATCTACGCCCAAGCGCGGGCCGAGTTCCCCAAGGAGTGTTGCGGCTATGTCCACGGCCGCGGCGCGCAGGCCCGGGTTGTGCCCTGCAAAAACCGCCAGGACCAGCTGCACGCGTTCAACCCCGAGGACCATCCTCGCACCGCGGAGAACGGCTACAACATCGGCGGCCGAGAACTCCTCGACCTCACGCGCAGCTTCGAGTCGGACGACCCGGCCACGATCATCTATCACTCCCATCCTCGGGTGGGCGCGTACTTCTCCGGGGAGGACACCGCCGCCGCGCTCGGGGCCGACCTTCCGGTCGACTACCTCGTGGTCGACGCCCAGGAGGACCGCATCGGGGGCGCCGTGCTGTTCCGCCGCGAGGGCAGCGGCTACGTCGAGGTCGAGCGTTTCGGCGCGCCCAAGACCGAACAAGGGTGAGGCCGAATCGGCACGGCGGCGCTGCGCTGGCCCGCGCGGTCCACAGGGCCTAAGCTTCACGCGTGTTCGCCCTGAGCCTTGGCCTGCTTGCGATGCTCGGCGCTCCGGGGCCCCAGCCCTCCAAGAAGGCCCAGTTTCTGGCCGCGAAGGCGCAGTTCACGACCGAGGCCCCGGCCAGCACGCACACGGCCACGATCGTCTACGCCCGCAACCTGCACACCCACGAGGTGATGCCGCTGGAGGGCCCGGGGCTGAGCGCCGATGCCCGCGACCGATTCCTGCGCTGCTGGTTCACCGAAGAGTCCCCAGAGGCCATCCCGCCCGAGCTGGTCGAGCGCATCCTCGCGGCCGCCCACAACTTCGAGTCGCGACACGTCCGCATCGTCAGCGGTTTTCGGCACCCGAAGTACAACAAGATGCTGCGCAAGAAGGGTCGCGAGGTCGCCGAGAACAGCCAGCACACCCTGGGGCACGCCATCGACTTCAACCTGGCCGGGGTCCCCGTCCGCGACCTCTACCCCTGGCTGCTGCGGACCCACAAGGGCGGCGTGGGTGTGTACCGAAGCAGCGGGTTCGTGCACATCGACACCGGCCGCAAGCGAACCTGGTCCGGCCGCTAGCAGCCTGAGCAAGCCCGCGAGGGCGCCCGTTTGGGGGGCGCTGCGGCGGCTGTGCCGCCGCAGCGCAGGACCTTTGCGAACGCCCCTACCCGGGATTGATCACTTCGAGTTCTAGGCCGCCGGGATAGGCGTACGACGTGAAGCCGGTGTACCCGACGGACATGATGCCGAACGAGTCCTCGCTGGTGGCCAAGTGCGAACCTTCGGCGATCGGCCAGTCCGCGACCTCGTAGTTCCCGACCGCGTAGTAGCCCGAGACCACGACGCCGTCGACGAGGACGTCGGCACCCCCGAGGTCCCGGGTGATCTGTACGTAGTGCACGTTGTAGCCGGTCCCGGTCACAAACGCGTACCGATCGAGGAACTGCTCCACCGGGACCATCTGCACCATGGCCGGGTCTCCCGTGCCCGCCCCGCCGCTCTGGCTCTCGAGGTATTGCACCGGCATGAACGGTCCGTCCGCGGTCATCACGAAGCTGTCGTCGGTGATGAACTCGAACCACTCGCCGTTGTTGAGCGTGGTCGGAAAACCGGGCAGCAGCGGGTCGGTGGTGATCATCACGCCGTCCTCGCCCCCAAACACGCGCCAGTGAAAGTCCTCGCTGCCGCGCTGAGGAGCATGCGCAGCGACGTATTCTTCCCCCCAGTACTCGAGCGGAATCTGCTGCTCCTCCAGGTGGTCGCAGGCGGTGACACCGGTGGGCACCTGCACGCACGTCATCGCGCCGACCACCCAGATGGGCTTGTCGGAGACCACTCGGGTTCCTGTGAGGTCGGCGTAGACGGCGACCTGAAGGGTGTCCCCGGCGTTCATCGTGACCGTCCCCGTGGCTCCGGCCGCGACCGCCGGCACCCCTGTACCCGCAGGGGTTGCGACCGGCGGCGTCCACTCCACCACTGTCGCGTCGTCGAGCGCGATGACGTCGAAGTAGGACGGGTCGCCGGGGATGTTGGGCGTGTAGCTCGAGATCAAGAACTCGTCCCCGGCCGCATTGTCCGGCAAGATCATCGAGGCATCGTTGTCCGCTTGAGCGCCCACCGGCGAGTGCTGATACGCGATCACCGGAACATCGCTCTCGAGGCGGTACGAGCCCCCCGAGCGCAAGACGCTCACGGTCCCGAGCTTGGGTTGCGTCAACGTGAAGGTGTGCGTGGAGCTGGGCGCAAGCGCGACGGGGGCCCCCTGTGGAACCTCGACCCCGCCCTGCATCAGGTACAGCTGGAGCTGCGCGGTCAGAACCTCGGAGGTGTTGCCGACAACCAGCGCGGAGGGCTGATTGTACGCGCTGTAGGTCTGCATGTTGTTCGCATGAAATGAGCAGCCCTGCGAGGACGGTGTCGCCGCCGCGAGCTCGCACAGCGAGATGCAGGATCCGCCGTAACACTCCTGGGCGTCGGAACACGCGACGCCCGGTCCCCACTCGGCGAAGCCATCGCAGGTCTGCACCCCAGATCCGTCGGGGGCGCACTGGGTGGTGCCGGGCTTGCAACCGACGAGCTGACAGGTCCCGGCAACACACTCGTTGGGGACCACGCAGGGCTCCTCCCGGGTGCCGACACAGTCGTCCTCACAGACCTCGAGCGCGGTGCCAATGCAACCCACGGCCGCGCCGGGTTCGCACGCACAGCCGCCCGAACCGCTGTCCTCCGCGGTCGCACGCGTGCTCCCCCCCGACGACTGCGAGCCGCCGACGGACGTACCGCCCGAGGATCCTCCGGACGGGTCGGTGTCCGTTCCGCCGCCCAGCGTCGTCAAGCCACCGAGCGTGGAGGCTGAGGTCTCCCGCCCGCTCGCGCCGCCACCACAGGCCATCGCCAAGCCGGCGACCCCCACCCCAATCCAACGTTTCCCCACCATCCATCAAGGAGAATAACAGGCCTCGCGTCGTTCCATGCGGGCTCAGGGTCGCCGAACTTCGCCACGCGCAATCCGCCCGGCAAACGGCTGGTCTGCCTCGAGGAACGCGCCGACGGGCAGCGAGCCGACGTCGTACGCGCACACACTCGCCCCGGGTTCGACCTCGGCCAGCGCCCCGTCGTGATCCGACCACAGCGCTGCATCCACGTGGAAAACCATGAGCACGACCTCAGGACCCGGCGCGGGGTAGACGTGATGCAGCACCTCCGCGATCGAACCGACGCGCAGCTGCGCCGCGCGAGGACCCCACTCCTCGAGCAGCTCCCGCCGCAGCGCCCCCGCCGGCGCCTCGCCCCGCTCAACCTTGCCGCCGGGGAACTCCAGGCGACCCGCCCCGTGCACAGCGGCCTCAGAACGGCGCTGCAGGAGCACGCGGCCCCGACGCAGCCAGACCAACCCCGCCGCAACGAGCAGTCTTGGTGGAAGCTCAGCCATCCGCCGCAGCCTACCTCTGCGAGCGCCTTTTGACGGCCCCCGCCGCCTCCCTCTATGCTCCGGGCGATCCTCCATGCGCCTGTACGCCAGCAAGATCTCGCACATCACCGATGCCGTCTCGCGGTCCCTCGTCGAACCGGGGCACATCGAGACGAACGACCGCGAGGAGTTCAAGCGAGACGTCGAGTCCATTCTCCGGGAGTACCTGCGGAAGGATCGGGAAATGACCGAGACCGCCAAGGACATCCTCGAGCGTCGCGGCCTCCCGTACTCGGACCTGTTTCGAACCAAACGTCAGCTCGCTGAACGTGAAGACTTCGGCATCGGCGACGAGTCGATCAACTGGATCGCCAACCAGCTGGTCGAGCTGTTCATGCGCAGCCAGTTCGTCGAGGAAATCTTCGCAGACGACGCGGCGCTGCGCCGGATGCTCAAGGAAGTGCTCCGTCGGCACATGCAGGCCGACGACGACCTGGACCGCGAAGTGCGGCGTCATATCAAGCATCTCTCCGAAGGCACCGACTCGTTCGAAATCGAGTACCAAAAGCAACTTGAGGCCGTGAAGAACAAGTACGGTTTGTCCTGATGGCCCACATCGCGGTCCACCTCCAGCGCACGCCGCAGGGGCTGCATCCTGCCAGCGCGGTGGCGCTGTGTTGGGCCCGCGATATTGGTTCGGCGCGAGGCGCCACCGTGACCGGGCTTTGCTTCGGCGACGCCGGCCGAGCCGATCAATCCATCGTGACCGCCGCGGCCCGTTTTGGCGCGGACGTCCTGCTGTTCAGCGGGCCCAACGGGCTGCGAAACCTCTGCGAGCGCCTCAACCCGGTCCACGTGCTGGTGCCCTTCTCGCCGCAGGGGCTTGCCGCCGCCTCCGCGCTTGAGCTGGGCGCCGCCACACCACGGTGGGTCGAGCGACGCAGCCCGCCGTACGCGACCGCCGACGCGCTGAGCGCTGTGGTCGCCGGCGTAAAGCCCTGGCACCGCTTCAACGGCGAACTCGACCCGGAGTTCGAGGGTGACGTCGAAGCCGCCCCGCTCCCCGGGTTCGCCGAGCCGACCGACGACGGAAGCGACGACGGAAGCGACGACGCCGCCCCGCCGATCTTCGACCTCGGCGCCGGGCCGATTGGGTACGTCGCGCCGCCAGGCCTGGACCCCATCGTCGCCACCGCGCTGCGAGGACTCGACGCGTCCCCGACCACGCTCGAAGAGGGGCTGCATCTGCGCGGCGGCACCACCATCATCCTCCACCCTCCGGGACCCGCCCTCGCCCTCGAATCCCGCAGCGACCTCGGCCGCGTGATCGTTCTTGCTGGCCCGCCCGCCGACGAGCCGTCCGACCAGGTCCCTTCTGCATGGCAGCACGCCGACTGGGTCATCCCCGGGCGGTGGGCGGACGTAATTGCGAGCCTGCGCGAGGGGCCGTGGAGCAACCCCCCAGCCTGAACGCCGCAGGTCACGACGAGACGTCGCGGGCACGCAACGTCATCGTCGAGTCGTTGTGGCCCGCCCGCGGCGCGCCGAACCGGGTGTTCATCGGCCCGGGTGTCGAAGGCGACGGCTACGAGGGTCCCGGAGAGCCCACGCGCGAGCGCGAGCTGGCCAAGGCCATCCGCGACGGAATCGCGGGCGTGGTCATCTTGCGCAAGCTCTCCCCCCCGCTGCTGCGTGCCCTGCGAACGACCCCACCCGCCCTGCTCGTGGTGACCGGGGACGGCCACGAAGTCGAGGATCTTGCCACCGTGCCCGCCCTGGCGACGTTCGTGCTGGGCCCGTGTGCCGTGCTCCGCGTCGGGGACCTCGCCAGCCGCAACACCCCGTGCGCCCTGGCCTGCGCGCATTCGGCTGACGAGCTTGAGGGCATCCGTCGCGCGCTGCGACCCCGCGCCCTTCCGCTGAGCCTCGCCCCCACGCCGGCGTGGCTGTGCACGGTGGTGCAGCACCCCTCGCTGTCCTCGATCCCGATCGCCGGGACGCTGGATCGCAGCTCGCTTTCCGGCCCGTGGATCGCCTGGGTCCGGCAGCGCGAGGCCCCCGTGGTGCTGGTGCCGCTGGGCATCGAGGCCCCGTCGATCGATGACGATGACGATGACCTGCTGCTCACGGTCGTGGCCGCGCACGCGCTCGAGCGTCGCACCGGCCCGGTGTTTCCGGCCCCTCGGGTGATCGCCGGCGTCCTCGATGGCCTTGAGCAGCGACACAGCGCCCTCGCCCCGACCCCCGACCAGCTCGCACTCTGGAACCAGGCCCGGCGAGCCCTCCCGCTCATTGGCGCCGCGCTGGGCATGCAGACGCCCGACGGTGCGGTTCCGCTGCAGGCTCCCACCGCCGCCTTCTTGGCCCAACGTGCGCTGCTGCGGGCACGGGCCCACGACGCTGTGGTCGGCGGCGAGTTGGCACCCCTGGGACCCGCCGACGAAGATGGCCTCCGACGCGCGCGCGAGCTGTTGCGCAACGCGGCCGAGGTGCTCACCGACCAGGAGAGCAAGGTCGTTTTGCGTGGCTTCGGGTTCGAGGTCACGCGGCAAGCGGTCGCGAACTCCGCCAGCGGTGCCGCCGGCTTTGCCGATCGGATCGGCTATCCCGTGGTGCTCAAGGTGCTCAGCCCCGATCTGCGCCGCCGGACCGACATCGGCGGCGTGGTGCTCTCGCTCGAGACCGCCTCGGCCGTGCGCCGCGCCTACGCCAGCATCATGGACAACGTCGAGCGCTCGGCCCCCACCGCACGCGTGGACGGGGTCGTGGTCGCCGAGATGGTCGCCGGCGGCGTCGACATCCGCTGCGGGGCGCGCCGACTCGGCAACGACTCGGTCGTGGTCTACGGTCGCATCGAGGGGGCCAGCGCACCGATCGAGCCCGCGCTCGCCTTGCTTCCGCTGCGGGCCGAGGATGCCATCGCGCTCGCCCACGCCGTGCTCTCACGCGCGCCGATGCCGGCCCTGCGGCGTCAGAGTGATCCCGACGTGCCGGGATTGGCGGCCGTGTTCTCGCACCTGTCCACGCTGTTCGAGCACGCGCCGCGGGTCCTGAGCGTGGACCTGGGACCGGTCCGCATGCTGGACCCGCGCGGCCTGGTCACGCTCGACGCACGGATCACCCAAGAAGCGCACCTCGAAGGCCTGTGATCCGGCGCGCGAGGATCACCCCTTCGGGAGCGTCTGCGCATGTTCCACGAGGCGTTCGGCGTTGTTTCGCGCCGGATCCTCGTGGACCCACTCCAGCAGCCGCCGCATGGTCTCGCCCACCGCGGGCCCGGGCTTGAGGACGCCTTGGCCGATCAACGTGCCGCCCTTGATCGCCAGCTCTCCGACTGAAAGCGGGGCACCCTCGAGCGCGGCCGCGACACGGCTGCGTACGCCGACATCCCACCCGAGCACCGCAAACGCGCCTTCGAGGCTGGGCCGTCCGACGCCCGCCGCCGCGCTGCGGATGTCCGTGGCGCTTCCCCCGGACACGGCCTCCTGCAGCCGGGTGACCTCAGGGCCACACAGCGCGAGGACCTCGGCCCGCAGCGCGCGGCTGGGCTTGAGCGCGTCGACCCCGGTCGCAACGACCTCAAGGTCCTCCGCAGACATCGACGCGCGCGGGCGCAGCAGCCGGGCCAGGCGCGTGGTGAAGTCGGGCGCCATCGCATCCACGGCCTCGACGGCCGCCTCCAGCGCGGCCGCCGGTACCTCGGGCAGCACGTGAGGCCACATCCCGGTGGCGAGCATCGGCCGAAGCCCGCGGGATGGGGTCGGAGCCTTGAGCAGCTTCTCAAGCTCGACTCGCACCCGCTCGGCACTCACCTTGTCCAAGACATGCAGCGCGCCTGCGATCGCGGCCTGCGTCGCGGGATCGAGCTCGAGGGTTCGGGTGGCGCAGAAGCGGACCGCTCGCATGGTGCGAAGGCCGTCCTCGAGAAAACGGCGCGATGGATCCCCGACGGCGCGGACAACGCCCGCGTGCAGGTCGTCCAGGCCGCCGAACGGATCGGAGAACACGTTCAACACCGGGTCCCAGGCCAGCGCGTTGACGGTGAAGTCCCGTCGCGCGAGGTCGTCCGCGAGGTCCCGCAAGAAGGTGACCTCGGTGGGCCTGCGACCATCCTCGTACGTACCCTCCCCTCGGAACGTCGTCACCTCGACCGGCGTGGACACCTCCGCGCCAGCTTCCCGGATCAGAACGGTGATCGTTCCATGCTCGATCCCGGTGGGGACGGTGCGTGCGAAGACCTGCTGCACCTCATCGGGCCGAGCGGAGCTCGCGAGGTCCCAGTCGCTCACGGGCAGGCCGAGCAACACGTCGCGAACCGCCCCACCGACGAGCACGGCCGCGTGCCCCGAGTCTTGTAGGGCCTTGGCAACCGCGACGATTTCGGGGGGAATCTCGGCATCTCGCAGACGCCTTGAGGCGTCCTCGACGCCCCTGGGGACGAGTGTTGCGTCAGCCATGGTCCGCTCCGGGGCGCAGGCCGCTCAGCCGCACTCGTTCGTACCGCCAAGGTCACACGTCGAGCCGCCACAACAGTCGGTGTCTGCGGTGCAGGTGTCGCCATCGGGTACACAACACAGGTCGGTGTCAAACGCGCACGCGCCGTCACAAGCCAGCTCGCCCGCAGTGAATCCTGGAGCTGCGACCGTGGCGCACGTCTGCGATGCCAGGTCCGTCCCGTCACACGACTCGGCGCCCTCTTGGAGGTCGTTGCCGCAAACGAAGTTGACGCAACCCGACGTATCGAACGCGCAAGTCCCGGAGCAGCCCAGCGTCCCCTCGTCGAACGACAGCGACTCGCAGGTCTCTCCACCCAGCATCGCACCGTCGCAGTCCTCCTCGCCGTTGATCGCCCCATCCCCGCACGAGAAGTTGACGCAACCTGACGTATCGAACGCGCAAGTTCCTGAGCAGCCCAGCGTCCCCGCGTCGAACGACAGCGACTCGCAGGTCTCTCCACCCAGCATCGCACCGTCGCAGTCCTCCTCGCCGTTGATCGCCCCATCCCCGCACGAGAGGTTGACGCAACCTGACGTATCGAACGCACAAGTTCCTGAGCAGCCCAGCGTCCCCGCGTCGAACGACAGCGACTCACAGGTCTCTCCACCCAGCATCGCACCGTCGCAGTCCTCCTCGCCGTTGATCGCCCCATCCCCGCACGAGAAGTTGACGCAACCTGACGTATCGAACTGGCAGGTCTCGGAGCAGGTCAGCGTGCCTTCGTCGAACAGCAGAGACTCACAGCTCGCGCCCCCCAGCATCAGCCCCTCGCAGTCCTCCTCGCCGTTGAGTTCTCCGTCCCCGCAGGTGAAGTCCACACAGCTCGTGGTGTCGAGCATGCAGTCGGCACACGCGAGAGTCCCTGCGTCGAAACCCGCGGTGACGCAGGTATTGCCGTCGAGGTTCTTGCCCTCGCAGGCCTCTCCCTCATCCTGGTCGACCACACCATCACCGCACCGGTCGCAGCCGGAATCATCGAGCTGACAGCTCTTCGAGCACAGCAGCACACCGCCCCCAAAGCCCAGCCCCGTGCAGGACTCGCCGCCGAGCGCCGCCCCGTCGCAGACCTCGTCGGGGTCGATGAAATCATTACCGCAGTTGGGGCTGGTGCAGTCGCCGGGGCACGCGTCGCCGTCGTCGGTGTTGCCGTCGTCGCAGAACTCGTTGGGTCCCAAGTGCCCATCGCCGCAGACGTTGATCCGGCAGTCGATCGTACACGGGTCACCGTCTTGCCCGTTGCCTTCGCCGTTGTCGCAGTCTTCGCCAACCTCGGTGACGTTGTCGCCACACGTCGTGCCGGTCTCCGTCGTGTCGGTGTCGGTGTCGGTCTCGTCCGAAGTCGTCGACGTGCTCGGGTCGAGGGTCGGGTTGGTGGTCGACGACGTGCTCGAGCCGCTCGTCGTCGACGAGCCGTCCGCCTCCGATGAACTCCCAGACGCGTCGGTCGAGGTCGAATCGGTTGCCGTACCGTCGTTCGACGCCACGAAGGTTGTGCACCCGGTCACCGCAGAGACCGCGAAGCAAAGGGCGGCGAAGCGGCCCCAATCCTGCAAAGCCATCCTCAGAGGATACCGCAGGCTTCTGGGCCGACGTCGCACAAACGACCCGCGCACGCGCTGATCACCCCTTACAGGCGCCCCAGGTCGGACCCGACCCTGCATCGACGCGCAGCGGAACATCCAGGGCCACGGCGTTCTCCATCAGGGGCCGACAAAGCCCAACGAGCTCGTCGACCCTCGCGGCATCACACTCGAAGATCAGCTCATCGTGCACGGTCAGCAGCACCCGGGCCCAGTCCACGGGCGCCAGCGCACGATCGACCGCGATCATCGCGAGCTTCATGATGTCGGCCGCGCTCCCCTGAATCGGCGTGTTGCGGGCGATGCGTTCCCCGTGCGCGCGAGCGGGGCCCTTGCGTGCCAGCTCCGGGATGCGGCGTCGGCGGCCGAGGATCGTGCTGGAGTACCCCCGTCGTTTGGCCAGCGCGATCAGCTCGCGCATGTACCGATCGACCCCGGGGATCTTTTCCATGTACCCGCGAATGTAGATCCCCGCCTTGCCTCGCGGAATGCCCAGCTGCTGCGCCAAACCATGCGCCGTCTGCCCGTAGACGACGCCGAAGTTCACCGCCTTGGCGATGCGCCGCTGCTCGTCGTCGACTTCGTCTTCGGGAACGTCAAAGACTTCGGCGGCGGTCCGGCGGTGCACGTCGACTTGATCGTTGAACGCGGAGGTGAGGTTGGGATCCTTGGAGAGATGCGCAAGCACGCGCAGCTCGATCTGCGAGTAGTCGATTGCCACCAGCACCTGCCCCTCGGGGGCAATAAACGCATCCCGAATCCGCCTCCCTTGCGCGGTCCGGATCGGGATGTTCTGCAGGTTGGGATCGATACTCGAAAGCCGCCCTGTGGCGGCCACGGCCTGGGCAAAGGTGGTGTGCAGCCGACCTGTGGTTTCGCGCACCAAGCGTGGAAGTGCGTCGACGTAGGTGTTCTTGAGTTTGCTGAGCTGGCGGTACTGCTGGATGTATTTCACCCGAGGGTCCAGCACGGCGAGTTGCTCAAGCGCGTTGGCGTCGGTCGAGAAGCCGGTCTTGATCTTCCGGCTGGGCGGGAGCCCCCAGTCCTCGAACAGCAGTTTCTGGAGCTGCAGCGGCGAGTCGAGGTTCACCGCCTCGTCCGACTCCTCGGCCAGGCTGGTCTGAATGTGCTCAAGCTCCGTGTCGAGTTCCGCGCCCTGGACTCGCAGAACATCAAGGTCGATGAGGATTCCGCGGCGTTCGATCCGCGTGAGCACGCCGCACAGAGGCATCTCAAGGTCCGCGAGCAACGCCTGCGTCTGCGACTCGGCGGCTTCGATCTGGGGTGCGAGCGCGGTGTGCAACGCAAGAACCGCCCAGACCCGCTCACACGCCCACGTCCCGACCTCCCCGGGTCCGAGCGCATCGAACGGTTTTGCCTTCCGGCCCTTGCCGGTCACCGACTCGGTCGTGGCGAGAGCATGCACGAGCACGTCGGTGCTCAGCGCCTCGAGTTCGTGCGAGCTGCGAGCCGGGTCGAGGGTGTAGGAGGCCAGCATCGGGTCGAACGCCACCCCGCGCAGCGTGATGTCGGCGTTGGCCAACGCGTGGGCGGCTGCCTTGTGGTCGAACACGCTCAGCGCGACCTCGGGATCCTCGAGGATCGGCTTGAGCACCGACCACACCACGTCCTCGGGCAACTGCGGCCCTTCGACCAGGTCGGCCTGCGCGTGGCCAAAGGCCAGATACGTCGGCGCGACGCCTGGTGCCGCCACCGCGACACCGCAGGGCCGTGCGCCCAGAGCCGCTTCGGTCGGTCCCGCCCCAGCCGGCACGGCGTTGATCAGAAACAGCGCCACGTTGGGGGCGGCTTGCAGCGCCTCGGCGAGCCCCTTGAGCTTGTCCGCCTGCCCGCCGGTCCAGGTCGCGAACGAGGCGACATCGGGCGGCTCCATTTTCGAAGGCACCAGCTCCAGGACCCCCGCATCCTCCTCGAGTTCCGCGGCCCCGCCGCTGGGAACGCGCCCCATCTCCCGGATGAGCTGTTTGAACCCGAGCGGCTCGAAGAACGCGACCAGCTTGTCCTCATCGAAGCCAGGATCGTCCAGCGTCGCCAGCGGGGTCGGAAGCGCGACGTCCCGGCGAAGCTCGACCAGTTGACGGCTGAGCCTCGCGTCGCCCGCGTGCTCGATCAACCGCTCCCGGCGCTTCTTCTGCTTGATGTCCGGGGCCGCCGCCAACACCCCCTCGAGCGTGCCGTACTCGATCAAGAGCGCAGAGGCGGTCTTGGGGCCAATCCCCGGGACGCCCGGAACGTTGTCGGAGGAGTCCCCGGTCAGAGCCAAGAGGTCGCCCAGCAGTTCGGGACCGACCCCAAACTTCGCCACCACCTCTTCGGGCCCGATCACGACGTCCTTCATCGTGTCGTAGAGGTAGACCGGCGGCCCCCCATCTTCATCCCCATGCGTGACCAGCTGCATCAGGTCCTTGTCGGAGGAGACGATCACCGTGCGCATGCCGGACTTCCGTGCTTCGACCACGTAGCTGGCGATCAAGTCGTCGGCCTCGAAGCCCGGGTCCTCGACCTGCGGGAGGTTGAGCGCCTCCACGGCCTCGCGCACCATCGAAAACTGCGGGATCAGGTCGTCCGGTGGAGGTGGACGCTGCGCCTTGTAGCCCTCGAAGGCTTCTTTTCGCCCGCCATCTCCGCCGGCGTCGAACACCGCGAGCAGGGCCTGGGGGGCGAAGTCGCGGCGCGCGGCCTGGACCATGCGCGCGAACCCCTGGACCGCGTTCGTCGGTCGACCATCCGGCGCATTGAGCATCGGAATGGCGTGGTAGGCTCGAAAAATAAAGTTGTAGCCGTCGAACAAGAACAGCGTGTTCTTGCCCCCCGGCGGCCGGGTCGGAGTCTTGCTTGCCATGGCGGACTTGTGATCGGAGCGAGGCGAGGCTACTCGCCCAAAGAAGGTGTCGTATCGTCGTTGGCGAAGACAGAGCTGCGCCGCCGCATGAAGACGTAGACCGCCTGAATCAGGCTGGTCGCGGGAATGGCGAGCAGCGCTCCCACCAGGCCGAACATGCTCTCGCCGGCCAGGAGCGCGAAGATCACGATGACGGGGTGGATGTGCGCGGAGTCGCCGATGATCTTGGGATTGAGAACGTTGGCCTCCAGCAGATGAACGCCGGAGATCCACGCGAGCATGCCCAGCGCCGGACCGAACGAGAGCCCTTCTTCAGGACTGGCCGCCGCGATCAAGATGATGGGGACCGAGGAGATGATCGTACCGAAGATCGGGATCAGGCTAAACGCGCCGGCCATCAGCCCCAGCAGGACGCTGTACTTCACGCCGAACAGGACCAATCCCACGAACGTGAGCATCCCGTTGACCAGGCAGATCAGCAGCTGCCCTCGGATCACGCCCCCCAAGCCGCGGTCCATGCTCGCCCACAGCACCTCGAAGTCATCGTGGAATTTGTCGGGCACCAGGCCACGGACCGACGCGTTGACGCGCTGCAGGTCGACGAGGATGAAGGCCGCGATCATGAAGGTGATCACGAAGTTGGTCAGGAAATCGGTGACCCCTGCGATCAGTGCGGAGAGGGCCGGTCCAATCACGGTGCCGAGCTTGGCGCTCTGCGAGGCCAGGAAGCTTCGAAGCACCTCGCCCAGGCCGCCCTCAGACTGCGTGGGCTCCTCCACCGGGCCCAGCACCCACGTTCCGTCCTCGCGCTGCTTGGCGGCCATGCGCACAGTCTCAAGGTCGACCGCAAAGGATCCATCACCCAGCGGTCGCACCACCAACTCGTTGGGGAGTTCCTCGTCCGCCGGGGCCGGCTCGGGCTCGTCGGAGATGAAGTCCCCAAACTGACTTTCGAACCAACTCTCAGCCCGCGGGAGGTAGTCGGTCTCAAACGTTTTGAGGACCTCAGGCGCGGAGTCTCGAAGTCGCGCGACATCCTTGGCGACCGCGGGCAGCAGCAGCCCAAAGAACGCGCCGAGGGCTCCGAGGATCGCGACGTAGCAGGTGATGATCGCGACCACCCGACCGACCCGGGGCTGCATGCGCGCCACGATCGGCGCGAGCAGGTAGGCCATGAGCACCCCGAAGATGAACGGCAGCGCGATGCCGCGGAAGAACACGACGACCGCGACAAGGAACAGCAGGAACCCCCACAAGCGACCGAATCGCCGGAGGGTCTGCCACAGCGTGTCGGGGCGGCGCGGGGGCGGCCGTGGCGGTTCGGTGCTGGTCTCTTCGCTCATACGCGCCTCCGTGGGATCGCACATCTGCCTGCGCCCTCACAACCCTTAGGCGCCAATCGGCTGCGCCCATCGGCCTCGCCCATCGGCCTCGCCCATCAGCCACGTAGGGGCCGGCCCGCGATGTCGCGGTCGACGTCCCGCGCCCGCTCGGCCAAGGTTCGCTCCAGCCCATGGTCGGTGGCGATGTCCCACCCCCCGCAGCTGTCGCAGCGGAAGCGAAAGCGAGCCATGGTCACGCCGCACCGGTCGCACAGAAGGTTGTGCGGCGGAAGCTCGCCCATGGCGGCTTCTCGCGCAAGGTCACGCTGCCCTCGGGAGAGGCGCAACCGGACCAGGGCGAGCTTCGCTTCCGCCGAGTGCTCGGCCGCCCGCTCCAGCGCCGCGGCGGCTTGGTCGGAGTGCTGACGCGCCACGCGGTCGGCGAGCGCAACGATGAGCGAGGGCGACTGGACCGTGCGCAGCGTGGTGAGCATGCGTTCGACGAGGTCCGCCACGCGGCCCTGCTCGGTCGCCCAACGCCATGCCTCGGGAACGACGACATGAGCCCCGGCGGGGGCCAGCTCCCAGGCCCGCTGCCACGCCGCGAGGGTGGCCCGCGCATCGGTCCCCCCCGACTCCACCCGCGCCGCGGTGGTCCAGACGTGCCCGCTGTCGGGCGAGAGTTCGGTCGCACGATCGGCGAGCCGCTTGGCTTTGCGTGCGTCTCCTTCGGCCAGCGCGATGCTGGCCTGGCCCGCCAGCGCGTGACCGCGCCGGATCCGGCTCTCGCGACGACGACGACCCTCGACCTGTTTTTCATGCCGCTCCCAGGTGGCAGCCGCAAACTCCCACGCCCCGGCCTGTTCGAGCGCCTGGGCCAGAGACTCAAGCGTGGCCACGGAGGCGCGCGCCAACGAAGCGGCGCGCATCAGGGCGCCGACGGCAGCCCGCTCGCTGCCTTGCGCGAGCAGGTCACGGCCCAAGCCGACCAGCGCGGCGACCCTTTGGTCCGCGGGGAGATCCGCCGAGGCCAGGACGGTGCGATGAATCGCCTTCGCCCGTTCGACCCGCCCTCGCCTGCGGTCGAGCGCTGCCAGGGCCAAAAAGGCGGTGCTGTCCGCAGGCTCGGACTCGGCCAACGCCTCAAGCTCCGTCGCGACGTTCTCCAGGTCGCCCTCGGCGAGCTCGTACAGGACCCGAGACCGGCGCGCGAGGGCCTCCACAACTTGGCGTTTGGGCGCGACGTACCACCAACCGCCGGCGAATCCGGCGGCGAGGCAAAGGATGGCTACGAACAGCGTCGTCATCGCGTGCCTCCGCGCGGGGTCCGAGGGGACTCCTCGTCCTCGCGCATAAACTTCTCGGTCATCACCTTCTTGGTGCCGTCTTCGAGCTGGGCTTCGGCGGCGAGCAGGTCGTCCTCCTCTTGCTGACGCAACGGCAGGCGGCGCAGATCCAGCACCTCGCGCTCCAGCTCCTTCACCCGCCGCCGCGTCCGGGCCACGGTGCGGATCCGAAACGGTGCGCGGATCGCAACGAAGGTCACCAGCGATGCGGCGACGAACCAGCCGGCCATCAGCGCGGCGAGGTTGACGTGATAACGAACGTTCGAAAGCGGCGCGAGCAGGTTGGCCCGCGGAACGGAGACCACAACCTCAACCCACGCTGAGTTCGACTGCAGCGTGGTGCTCGCCCACAAGACTCCGAGCACGACCAACGTGAGCGAAACACCGAGATAGACCTTGCCCAGAGCGGTCACAGAATGCGCGCACGATATCAGCCGGTGTATCTTCTCGCCATGGTCGCTCGACCCGACGATTCTTCGACCGCTCCGCGGCTGCTGTCCGTCTCCGTCCTGGGGGCTGTGCTCGCAGGCATGGTAGGTGGCGCCTGCGCGACCTCAGACCAGATGTTGGAGAAGCAGCGGCGCGACGACGCGTTGGAGGCTGGACCCTCCTGCTACAGCGGCGTTTCTGAGGATTGCTACACCGGGCCCGAGGGCACCGCGGGCCGGGGAGCGTGCCGCCTCGGCCAGCGAACCTGCGAGAACGGGAGCTGGGCCGAGTGCAGCGGCCAGGTCGTCCCCACGCAGGATCTCTGCAACAATCTCGACGACGACTGCGACGGCGTGATCGACAACGGGTTCGAGCGCGAGGGTGCGTTGTGCTTCCGAGAAGGGGCTGCAGGCGTCTGTCGGACCCAAGGCCGCTGGAGATGTTCAGACGACGGAAGCAGCAGCACCTGCGATGCCCCCATCGTTGAGCCGAGCCCCGAAACCTGCAACGGCCTGGACGACGACTGTGACGGCCAGACGGATGAGGACGCGGTGGCGTCCGACCGCCTGACCTGCACGACGGGAAAGACGGGGGTTTGCGCCGAGGGCACCAACAAGTGCGTCCAGGGCAAGGTTCGGTGCATCCAGGACGTTCAGCCCGGGGCGGAGATCTGCAACGGCTTGGATGACGACTGCGACAACGAGATCGACGAGGAATGTGCGGCTCCCCCCTCCTGACCCACACCCACCTACGCCGAGGGCCGTTTCACTGCGCCCGTCCTGTCGCCCGTTGACCGCGGTTGGTCTCGGTCCGTACGCTCCAGGAGACGCGCCATGATCGACTCGAAGAACGACACGCTCGTCGAAGACGAGTCCAACGACGGCGGCGGAGCAGAACGCGCGTGGCTGATCTCGATCGGGTCTCCTGAGGATGCCTTCGCGCACGCCGGTCGGATCTTCGAGCTCGGCGTTGGCCAGCGGGTGAGGTTTGGCCGCGACGACAGCTCCGGCGAACTTCGGTTTTTCGAGGCGGAGATCGAGAACGACGTGGGCATTCCGTACGGCTGGGTCAGCGGTGAGCACGCCGAGCTCGAAGTCCTGCCTCGCGGCGGCGGCCTCGGATTCACGGTCCGCGACCTCGGGAGTCGAAACGGGACGCTCGTCAACGGCGAGCGAATCTCGGGTTCCGTGAAGCTCCGCCCGGGCGACGTCTTCGAGGTCGGCCGCTCGTTCTGGACCGTCCGGGCGATTCGCGGCAACACCCAACGCCCCAAGGCCAACGACGTCGATCCCGCCGGCACGTGTAGCCCACACCTGCACCAGCTGCAGCGCACGCTCAAGCGGCTGGCTCCAAGCACCGTCCCGCTGCTGCTGCGCGGGGAAACCGGCACAGGCAAAGAATACTTGGCCCGCGCAATTCACCGCGTCAGCGGACGCCCCGGTCCCTTCGTCGTGGCCAACCTGGCCGCGATGTCGGAGCACCGCGTCGAAGCGCTGTTGTTCGGAGACAACGAGCGCCCCGGGCTGTTCGAACAGGCGGACGGGGGTACGCTGATGCTCGACGAGCTCGGGGAGTTGGCCGGGCCCGTTCAATCCAAACTCCTCGCGGTGCTCACCGACTCCCGGGCGAGCACCGGGTCCAAACGTGGGGCGCTCGACGTACGCCTCATCGCCTCGACCCTCCAAGATCTCTCCCAGCGGGTCGAGTCCGGCGACTTTCGGCCGGATCTGTATTCGAGGGTGGCCGGGTTTGTGGCGGAGCTTCCTCCGGTGCGGGCGCGCAGAGAGGACCTCGGTCTTTTGTGTCGCACGTTCATCCAGAACCTCCAGCGAGAGGGGCGTCCCACTCGGCTCACCTCCAACGCGTTTCGCCGCATCCTCGGACGCGCGTGGCCGTTCAACGTCCGCCAACTCACCCAGACGATGACGACCGCCAGCCTGCTCGCCAGCGGCGACGGGACGATCACCGCCGACGCCTTGGCAGAGATCCTGGAGCAGGACGATGGCCTGCCACAAAGCCCCGATGAGGTGCGCCGGATCCGTGCCGACCTGGTCCGGCACCTCGCCAAGTTCAGCGGCGACTGCGACGCGATCGCGAGCGCGATGGGCCGCGACCCCTACCAGATTCAGCGCTGGCTCGAACGCTTCGCGCTGCAGCCTGAGACCTACCAAACGTAGGCAAGCGTGGCGGAGCGCCAAGCTGGGCGGGCCGAGAGGGTTGTTGGCGTTGGCTGCAAAAAAAGGGGCTCCCGAAGGAGCCCCCTGGCTCGCGCTTGAATGCTCGAGCTATTCCTCAAGCGCAGCGAGCTGCCCTGTGAGTTCGGGGTGCTCGGTGTCCTCTTCGAGGCCGCGTCGCAGCATGGCCCGGGCCTTGGGCTTCTCATCCAAGGCCACGTGGGCCCGGGCCAGGTTGACGTAGATGTCACCGCGGCGGAGCAACCCGGACTGATCTGCGTTCTGCAGCAGCATCGTCCGGTAGATCTTCAGCGCGTCCCGCCAATCGGAGTCCTGCTCGTGCACCGAGCCCAGCACCATCAACGTCTCTACGTTTGTGGTGTCGATTCGGTAGGCCTCAAGCAGCTGGTCCTTCGCCCCCTGTGGCTCGGACCCCGCGAGGGTGATGCGAGCCAGCCGGGTGAGGTCGTGGGCAAGCGCCTTGTTTCGCTTGGCCTGGCGCCCCACCTGGACGAGCCAACCGTACATGTTGGAGGCGTCTTCGAGTCGATCGGCGGCATACAGCGCGTCCGCGATGCGCCGGTTGATGCCGACGTCATCTTGGGTCTCCTTGTACAGCGTGTGCAGCACCCGAAGCGCCCCGTCGGCGTCCTCCATGTGTTGCAGCATCACGTCCACGCGCTCGAGGATCAGCTCCTGACGGACCGTCTTGTCCTCGGTCCTGCCCGCAACCAGCTCAAGCGCATAGGCGAGCTTCTCCCACTGCTCGCGGTCTCGATACAGCTCCAGGAGCGCCTTGCCGGCGTCCAGATTCGCCGGATCGAGCTGAAGCGCTCGCTCCAGGTGTCCCTGCCGGACATCCGGGTCCCGGTCCAAAGACGCGAGCCGCAAGTGCAGCGCCGCCCCCTGTGGGCCTTGGGGGTCCAGATCTGCAGCCCGGCGCAGCGTGAGCTGCATGGCCCCATCTTCGCCCATCGCCTCATACACCGCAGCTTTGCCCAAGAGCGCAGGAACATAGCTCGGGTCGGCCTCAAGCAGGCCGTCGAGCAACTCCTTCGCGCGCTCGGGGTGACCGAGTTCGGTCGCGAGGAGGGTGGCGAGCCGGGACGTCACAGCGCGATAGGCCTCATCATCTCCTTGATCGAGGCACTGATGCATCCGGTTCTCAAGCGCCTCGGCAAGCTCAACCCACCGCTCCTCGGCGACGAGTAGGCGCTCCAGCGCGACCTGTGCGGACCCATACGCGGGACGCTCGGACAGGATCTGCTGGTAGCGCTCGACGGCGTCGGAGGGGTCTTCGAGACGATGCTCAGCGACCTGCGCGAGGTCCTCCAGCACCGCGACACGCTCGTCGCCGTCCGCGACCTCGAGCTTCCTCTCCAAGACGTCACGAACGTCCTGCCACTGCTCAAGACGACGCAGCAGCACCTCAAGCTCCGCCAGCGCGCCCGCGTCGTCGGGGCGGTCGGCGAGCATGTCCTGGTAGACGACCACCGCGTCTTCGGAGCGCTCAAGTTTGTCGACGAGCAGGTTCGCGAGGCGATACCGAAGCTCGCGTCGCTCGTCGCCGTCATGGGTGATTGCAGCGCGGCGCCCAAGGGCGTCGACCAGGGCTTCAGGCTCGCCTGCGGCCCCACGAAGCGCCAGCAGAGTCCGCCAGGCTCGTGTGTCGCTCTCGTCGACCGAGATGAGCTGCTCAAGGTCCTCGATCGCGAGCTCTGGGTTGGCCAGCGCGCCCTGGGCAACCGTCGCGGCTTCGTTCCAAAGCTCGACCGCAGCCACCGGGTCGGTCTGCAGCGCTGCGCTGCGGGACAGCGCATCATGCAAGCTCAACGCTTCCCCGCCCGCCCTGGAGGCGGCGATAAGAAGCTCCAGAGCTTCGGGCATGTCGGGCTGCTCCTCAAGCACCAGACCGATCGTGGCCATCGCGGCCGCGGGGTCACGCAGCGATTCGAGCTGAAGCCGCGCCGTTTTTACGCAGACGTTCACGGGAACGTGCTCCCGGGTTCGTGCGCCTTCAACGGCCTGGAGCATCTTGCCGACCGCCGGGCGGACCAAGGAGGGGTCCGACTCGGCGAGCGCCAAGACGCGTTCCAACACCGAGGAGGCATCCGGGTCATGCACCAGCAGTTGCCCCCAAGCCTCGAGCGCTTCCTCCGGTGTCCCGCCGCCTTCCTCCCGCAGGGTTGCAAGTTGCTCGAGAAGGCGGGGGTGGTCACTCGCGGGTGCCGCATCCAAGCGAAGCGAAGTGACGCGCGACTGGCCGCGACGGTCTCCCGCCGCGTGGTACGCCTGCTCAAGCGCGTCGAGCAGCGTCGTTGTCGGAGCGCCCTCCCCAGACTCGAGCAGGGCTTCCATGCCCCGGACCGCCGCCGTGGCCCTATCGATGTCGAACGCTTCACGATAGGCATCCAGGGCGCTCTGCGTTTCGCCGGACTCCCGGCGCACATCACCCAGGCGCACGAACATCTCGGACTGCTGCGCGGGCTCCGGAGCCAAGCGGGCGCCTTCGACGAGCCCTGCCATGACGGCCTGAGTATCCGAGGCCGCCCGGCCCAGTCGTTCGACACGAAGGCAGACCTCCAGCGTTGCCAGGCCTGACGACACAAGCGGCGTGAGCAGCTCCAGCGCACGCTCCGGGTCCCCGAGCACTTCTTCGGCCAGGTTCGCGGCGTACATCGCCGTCGCGACCCGCGCTTCGGGTGGACGGTCTTCATTCTCGACCCGCGCGGCCAGAAGGTCGAGATGCTCGCCCCCCTGCCCCAGCTGCACGGCGAGCCGTCCGCCTTGGTCCAACGCATCGGCGAGCGCTTGCTCGCCGTCGACGACGTCGAGCAACGCATTGCATGCCGCGAGGGCGCCCGGGAGATCGTCCAAGCGCTCGACCCGAAGCCTGGAGAGTCTCTGCCACGCCTCGACCTGCTCGGAGGGATCCTGGCTGAGTTGAGCCCGAGCCTCCAGCACCTCGCCCAGCTCGGCCAAACGACCGGCCTGTTCGAGCGGCTCCAAGGCCAAGGTGCCTGCGGTCTCGAACGAGTCCGGTTGTTTCGCCAGCGCGACAAGGTCGGAGAGCGCACCGTCCTGGTTGGGCATGATCGCCAGCACCTGCTCGTAGCGTTCGAGCGCGCCGGGAACATCGCCGAGCGGACCCCGATAGATCCGAGCGACGTCGAGCATGAGCGAAGCGCGACGCTCGTCGTTGGGGGTCAAGCTCGCGCGTTCGGCCACAACATCAGCCGCCTCGGCGTGCCGCCCTTCGGCTTCGAGTGCCCGCGCCAGTGTCGCCATGGCGTCGTCGTCACTGGGCGCATCCATCAGCAGCGAACGCAGGACATCAATCTCTGCGGCGCGGTCTTTCACGGTCTCGCGATGGAGGCCCGCAAGCTGCATCCGCAGATCACGGCGCTCCTGCGCGTCGACCGAGTTTTCGACCTGCCGTTCCAGGACGTCCATCAGCGCCCGCGTCGAGCCCGAGGCCTCATAGACCCGGCTCAAGCGTGAGAGCGCTTCGCTGTCCCCGGGCTCAAGCTCGAGGAGGCTCTTCCAAGCGACCTCGGCGGCCTCGGGTTGCACGAGGACCTCCTCGTAGAGCCGCGCGAGCCGGCGCAGCAGCTGGACCCGCTCCCCATCGTCCACGCAGACCGTGGCCCGCGTGTCGAGCACACCGGCGAGTTCTTCGTGGTAGCCCAGGGCGGTCAGGGCTTGGTCGAGCCGCGACAGCGCCTCGGGATGGTCCTCGCGCAGCCGCAGCGCGCCGCGCAGCGTCTCGACCGCTCGCTCCACCGCACCGTGCTCCGCGAGGATCGCCGCCCCGCGGACCATCAGCGAGAGCCGGCGGTCTTCGTCCGAATGCAGCTTCTCCCCGTCCGCGGCGGCCACGAGGGCTTCCGCCAGGGCGCCGCGCAGCTCCAGCGTCTCGGCCATCCTCTCGGCCTCGCGATCGAGGTCCTCAAGCGTCTCGGCCGGTCCCGGCTCCGCCAACGCGCGACACAACGTGCGGAAGGCCGCCTCGGCTGTATCGGGAGCATTGACCAGCAGCGTCGCCATGCCGCGGTACAGCTCGTGACGTGCGATGGGGTCTTCGGCCTGCGCGAGTCTCCACTCGTCGACCTCGACCATGCGCCGGATGTTGCCGGCGCGTGCATAGATCGGCCTGAGGGTCTCGAGGATCCGCGCGCGAAGCTCTCGGCGACGCTGTGCGATCTGCTCCAGCAGAAGGACCGCCTCGGGATCGTCCATCGTGTCGGCGAGCAACATCTCGATGGTGTCCACGGCCGCTTCCGGCTCTTCAAGCGCACCGTCTTGGATGGTCGCGATGCGCAGCCCCACCTCCGAGCGGACATGCGGGTCTTCGCTGTGGTCCCAACGCTCCCGCAGCAGATCGAGCAGGTCGCGATGCCGGTCGTTGTCGGCGTAGATCTGCTCCAGCCGCGAGCGCGCGAGGTCGTAGGAAGGACGCACATCGAGCATCCGTCGATACGCCTTCGCGGCCTCGTCCGGGTCCTCAAGCATCTCTTGGGCGAGGGTTGCGACCTTGCGCAGCACCTCGATCTGACGGTCTTCCTCGAACGCGCCGTCGACCTCCGACCAGTACAGCGCCCCGAGTTCGGGCCACATCTCGGCCTGGGTCAGCGTGGACTCCAGCGCCGAGAACACCGCTCGCTCCTCGGGATTGGCCGCGCGGATCCGCTGCAGAAGTGGGACGGCCCGGTCGGGCTGGCGCAGGACGCCCGACCAAAGATCGGACGCCTCACGAACCACCGCGAGCATCTCGTCGGTGTTGTCATCGACACCTTCGGTGTCCACGTACTCGGTCAGCAAGCTCGCGTACCGCTGCGTCTCGCCCAGCACGCCCGAGAGCCGGGAGAGCTGGTCGCGAACGCGGCGTGAGGTGGGCTGCTCTCGGAAGAGCCGCTCGTAGCTGGTCATCGCGCGCTCGAGGTCCTCGAGCTGTTCCTCTTCAATCTGCGCGACCCGCATCAGAAGTTGCATGCGTGTCGCGTTGTCTTGCGCGTCCGCGAGCCGGATCTCCTGAATCTGAATCAGGCGGCTCCAGTCGCCCACCGCCGCAAACACCGGCTCGAGCAGCTCGGCAACCCGGCTCCGCATCGATGGGTCCTCGAGGTAACGATCGAGTTCCTCGGTCGCCACCGCCTGGTCCGGATCGAGCTTGAGCGCCGCGCTGAGGTGGTGAATGCCAGTCTCGGGGTCGTCCAGCCGGCCGCCGTAGAGTCGTCCGAGGCGAAGGTGGGTTTGCACCGCCTCACCCCGTTCTTCGCGCGCGAGTTTCCGGTTGAGATGCGCAGCCAGCTCGCGCCAGCGCTCGGTTTGCTCGTAGAGCGGCTCGAGGACATCCTGCACCTCGGGCGTCGCCATCGCCTCGGACGACAACCGCTCGTAAAGACGAATCGCTTCCTCGGGTTTTCCGAGGTGGTCGCGATTGAGTTCCGCGGCCCGGGTCAGCGCAGCATCACGAACCTCGGTCTCGCTGGCGCGGTCTGCCCGCGAGACCAGCAGGTCCGCCAACGGCTGGTGGTTGTCTTGACGCAGATAGATCTGCTCCAGCGCGTCCGCAGCATCGGGCGCATCCGGAGACAGCTCGAGCACGCGCTCGTAGGCGCCGCGCGCCACATCCAGACGCCCGAGGCGTTCGAGCGCGACCTTGCCCTGGCTTCGCAGGACCCGCTTTTGAAGGCCCGAATCCAAGATGTGCTCGACGCTCTGCGAGTAGGCGCCCAACAGCGACTCCGCGCGGTCAGGTTCGGCACCGAGGCGTTCGATCTTCTCGAGGATCGACTCCAGCTCCGGCTGGTCCGCAGCCTCGATCATCGCCTCACACAGGACGCCGAAGGCCTTGTCCGAGTCCTGCAACTTCTCCTCCAGCGTGTCGGCGACCTTGAGCAGCGCCTGCAGACGTCGACGACCCGAGGGCTGCTTGCGTGCTTGCAGCTCCTCGAGCTCAACGAGCGCCGGCCAGTTCTGCTCGGCTTCGTACAGCGGCGTGAGAATCCGAATCGCGCGGTCGCGGGTCGCGTCGTGCTCAAGGTATCCGGCCACCTCGCTTCGCGCCCGCGCATCGGTCGGAGCCAGGTCGAGCACCCGCTTGAGCAGGTCGAGCGCATCGGAGCCGCGCCCGAGTTTCTTGCCAGCCACAATCGCGGTCCGGGTCAACAGACCCACGCGAATATCCTCGGTCTGCGCGATGGTGGTGAGGCGTCGCAAGGACTCCTCAACGTCCGGCCAATGACCCAACGCTTCGTGCAGGTCCGTGAGGGACTGCAGCGCGTACGTCGTCTCCTCGCGCCCCACCTTGAGGTCGATGACCGACTGGAAAGACTCGATTGCGCGATGCGGGTTCTTGAGTTTGTCCCGATGCAGCTCACCGAACTGCCGCCAAAGAGCGGCCTTGGAGCGGGCGTCCGTCGTGACCCCGATCCGGTGCTCGATGACCTCGCCCAGGCGCGCCCACTCCTCTTCTTCGGTGAACAGGGTCTCGAGCGCATCAAGGGCGACCGCGTTGGAGGGCTGTCGGTCCAGAACCTCGGAGAAGGTCAAGGCCGCCCCGACCCGGTCGCGCAGCTCGAGCTGAACGGCCGCAATCTCAAGCCGCAGGTCTACCTGTTGGGCAGAGGTGTCGACAAAGCGCAGCAGCGCCCGCTTGGCAGCGACCAGGGCCACCCCATCTCCGGCTTCGAGGTGCAACCGGCACAGCTTGGACACGGCCTCGTGCGCGAGGGTTGCATCGGGCGGGTCCAGGGCGAGCAGCCGCGAGTACGCCTCGCGTGCGCCCTCCTGGTCGCGCAGATGTCGATCGAGCAACCGGGCATGCCGCGTCGTGAGGTCGATGCGAAGCGCCGAGTCGACCACCCGCTCGTGCGCGAGCGCAGCGGTCCACACCTCGGACAGCTCGGAGAACCGACCCAGGCCCAAGCCCAACCGCTCGATCTCCTGGCGGGTGTCGAATCGCGTGGGGTCCTTGAGGTAGGCTTCGCGCACGTACACCATCGAGGTTCCCGGATCCCCGAGGTCGGTCTCGTAGACCGCCGCGATCTGCATGAGATACCCGATAGAGTCGTCGCGCGAACCCATTGATTCGGCTTGCTCCCGTCGCACACTCGCGACGCGAATTCGGCCCATATGGTCGCCAGAGCGCACGTACAGGGGCTCCAGCAACGAGCACGCCTGCAGCTGGACCTCGCTGATCCCGAGCAGCTCCTCCAGCAACCGGCGCGCTTCTTCATGGTCCGGGTCGTCCCCGAGGACCTGGCCAAGGAGATCGACCGCCCCGAACGCATCACCGAGGTACTGCATGCGCAGGCTCGCCTGCCGCACCCGCAGCTCGCGAGCCTCGGACGGGGCCTGCACCAGCTCCGCCTGACGCCCGAGGGTCTCCTCGAGCTTGAAGTAGTCGTCGGTCTCGTTGCCCTCGGCGTACATGCCCGCCAGCAGGCCGATCGTTCCCAGGTCGTCGGGGATGAGATCGAGGAGCTCCTCTGCCGTGGCAACCGCGGTTCGGCGGTCGCCCAAGACGTTCCGCGAAAGCTCGATGATGCGCGACAACAGCTCCTTTTGTTCACGCTGATTGAAGGTGACGTCCACGCGTCGCCGGTACAGCGAGACCAGCTCTTCATGGGCATCGCGTTCACGAAGCAGGGCCTCAAGGGATTCGTAGGCCGCCTGATGGGTCTCGTCGTGGCCCAGCACCTCGCCAAACGCAGCTTCGGCCCGCGCGGGCTCCCCAAGCTGGTCGCGAAGGATGACCGCGTGCTCAAGCAACAGATCCCGGCGCAGGTTGGCCCGCTCCCGCGACAACGTTCGGCCTTGCGCCTCAGCAGCCTCGGCCTCTTCGGCCGCCCCGACAAGCGCCGCTTCGTAGGCGTCGGAGACGTCGAGCATGCGGCCGAGTTCCCCGCCGAGACGGACAAGAACCTGTCGCGCCTCCCACTGGCTGGGGTCGGCCCGGAACAGTTGGTCGCGAATGCGCAGGGCGTCCTCTCGACGCTCCTGCATCCGCTCGTAGATGCCCGCGAGCGTGGTGAGCTGCTCGAAGCGCTTTGCGTCGACCTCTTCCGCCGCGACGATGATCTCCATCGCCTCGGCCTCTTTGGGGCGATTCTCGGTCCGTTTGTAGTACGGCAACAGGCCGTGCATGACCGAAAGCGACGTGCTGGGCTCTGCGAGGCGGAGTTCCTCGAGCGCCGCGACGCTGGCCTCATGAGCGCCATTGAGGTCCAGAACCGAGAGGAACTCCTCCACGGCACGCTGCGGCTCTTGCAAGCGGGTCGCGTGCAGCTGCGCGAGCTCGAACATCAACGGAATGCGCGACGTGTCCGAGGAGGACAGGTCGAGCTTCTGCTCCAGCACCGCGGCCAGGTCGGGCCAGTGCCCGCGGTTGCGGTAGATCCGCGTGAGCGCATCGAGCGATGCAGCGTCGTTCTCCGAAACCGTGAGGATGGTTCGATAGCTCGACGCCGCGGCTTCGAGATCGCCCAGCTGGTCTTCCTGAAGCTTGGCCAGCCCGCGAAGCGTGGCCAAACGGGCATCGAGGTCATCGGTGACCTCAAGCCGCTTGCGATAGACCTCGCTCAGGTCATCCCAGCGCCGGGTCGAGGAGTAGATGTCCTCCAGCGCAGCCATGGCCCCTGCGTTCGTGGGCTGAAGATCGATGATGCGCCGGTAGTACCGCTGCGCGTCGTCGGGCTTGAACAGCCGATCGCGGGCGATGATCGCGAGCTTCTCGAGCAACACGAGCCGCTCTTGGTCCTCGACGCCGTCCGAGTCGATGCGACCCTCGAAAATGCTCGTCAGCTCATCCCAACCGTCGGCATGCTCCGCCGCAAGTTCAAGCTGTTCTCGAAGGGCAGGGTCCGCCGGGCGAAGGTGATAGGCCTTCGAGGCGAGCTGCAGGGTGAGCGCGGGCGAGTGAAGGCGGTCTTGTGCCACTTCACGCATGGAGGCCAGCAGCTCCAGACGCTCGTTGTCGTGCTCTGCCGACGCAAACAGCACCTCAAACGTGCTCATCAATCGGGCCCAGTTGCTCTGCTCGCGATAGATGGGAAGCAGCTCGCGGGCGACGTCGAGGTTGTCGGGCTGAATCGCGAGCGTGCGCTCAAGCGCCTTGAGTGCCCGCTCGGGCTGTCCCAGTCGCGCGTTGCACAGTCCCGCAACGCGGCGATACAGCAGCACCCGCTCCTCGATGTCGGCGATGCGGTCCGCAGCGCTCTGCAGCACTTCGACCAGGTCGGCGAGCCGCCCCTGCCCCTCGTACAACGTCGTCAGTTCGTCCCAGCGGCGCTCGGCAACAAACGCATCCCGGAGGCGCCGGGTAGCCTTGTCGTGGCCAGGCGAGAGCCGGAGCACTTCGGTCCACACCCGAACCGCGCTGGTGCTGTTTTGCAGGCGGTCCCCGTACAGTCCGCCCAAGTGCTGCAGCAAGGCGATGGCTTGCTCGCGGTCGCAGGTCCGGAGCTTGCGATGCAAGATCTCGGCGGCGTGCGCCCAACGGGACTCGCGCTCGTACAGCCGCGCGAGCGCGGCGAGGGCTCGGTCATCATCACCGTGGTGGGTGAGCACGTTGTTCCAGGCTTCGATGGCCTCACGTCGATCGCCCAGGCGGTCCTCGGCAAGCCGCGCCAGGTCGAGACGAGCCACGAGTGCCTCTTCGCCCTCGAGGTCTTCGAGTTCCTCGCGGCGCAAGCCGATCAGCGCTCGAAAGTCGCGCCGCTCTTCGTGAATCCGCGCGAGTAGGCTGCGCGCGTCTTTGTCTTTGGGCGCGAGGACGAGCACACGCTCCAGAGGCTCGAGCGCACGCTGCGGGTTGCCCAGCTGCTCGACCCAAATCGTGGCCATCTTGCGGAGCAGCTCGCACTCCCGCTCGGTGTCCCCTTCGGCTGCGGCTGCGGCAATTCGCTTGTCATAGACGCCCAGCAGATCGGCATGACGCCCGGCCTTCGCGTAGGTGTCCGCCAGCGCGTCGAGGCTCTGCTCGTGGGTCGGATCGACCTCGAGGATGCGCTGCAACGTCGCGAGCGCCATCGTGTCGAGCCGCAGCTCGTCGCGATACAGGGCGGCGATTTCCAGGAGCGCGGCGATGCGCTCGTCCTTCACCTCGTCCCCAGCACCAAGCCGCTCCAGCTCATCCTTGAGGAGGTCGACCAGCGCCGTCCACTTGCCGCCCGCCCGGTACAGCCGAACCAGCGCCTCGGAGGCGCGAGGGTCATGGCCGTCCTCGCGGATGACCGATCGCCACATCTCGATCGCACGGTCGCCCGATTCGAGCCGCTCTTCGGCCAACGTCGCGACTTCCTCCGCGAGCCCGAAGCGAACCTGCGGATCCTTGCTGGCCCGTCGCGCCTGAACGAGCACCTGGATCAGCTGCGTGGTCTTCGATGCATCCCCGAACAGCTCGCGATAGAACGCAAGCACGTCCGGGTGCGCGGGGTCGCTGCGACGCACGCGTCGGTAGTAGGGCTCGGCGAGCTGAGGTTGGTCACCGCGGCGCCAAAGCACCATCGCCGCGGTCAGGACGGACTCGTTTCCGTTGCTGTCCCGCGGGGCCCGCTGGGCCGCCGCCTTGGCGGTGTCGACCAACTCCGCGTTGTCGCTTCTTTGAAGCACCATCGCGCCCAGCACGGTCGCAACCGCCTGGGAGGATTCGGGGTGGTCCTTGGCCTCGATTCGGGCCTGTGCGAGGTCAACACCGTCGAGGGCGGCCGCGAGTGCGGCACGCGCGTCGTCGTCGTCGGCGCGGAGGAGCTGGGCGAGAGCAGAGCGAACTTCGGCCATGGGTCGTCGTCTTTCGATCGTGAGCGCGGCGAGCGAGAGGAGGGCGCTTAGGCCACGACTGGCCGCGCGCACCGTTCCTCTCGACCCTCAGGGGCAGAGGGGGTGCAACTCTACGCCCGCGGCACGGCCGCATTCAACGACAACCCGGCGCCTTCGCTGAGGATTCTTTCGCCCGGCCGACGAGGTACGGACCCGTTCAGGGGCTGGGTCGCGGGGTCATCAACAGGACCAGGCTCGCGGCCGCAGCGGCTGAGACGTTCAGCGATCCGAGCTGGCCGTATCGAGCGAGCGTGACCTGAAAGTCACAAAGCTCGGCGGTGAGCCGGCGGATTCCACGGCCTTCGGAGCCCAACACCAAGACCACAGCATCCGGTATCGCATCGGTCTGACACAAGGCCGCGAGGTCATCGGTTGCGTCGACCACCGTGCCGACGATCCACAGGCCCGCATCCTTGCACGATTCGCAGCGCTTGGGCGAGGTTGGTGACCTCGCCCATCGCCAGACGCTCCGTGGCCCCGGCGGACGCCCGCGCCACGGTTGCGGTCAGCCCGGCGGCCCGGTCCCGCGGCCAAAAGACCCCGCTGACGCCGAAGAACTCGCAGCTGCGCAAAATGGCACCCAGGTTCTGTGGGTCCACCACGCCATCGAGCGCCACGTAGACCCTGCGGGGGGCGTCCACGCTCGGGCGCTCGAGCAGGTCCTTGAGCGCAAGCATCGGCGGCGGGGCAGCCAGCGCAACGATGCCTCGGGCGTCGGCCTCACCGGCCTCGAGCGCAAGCGCCTCGCGGTCGACCCGTTCGACCGGAATCCCCAGGGCCAGCGCCCGCTGCACGACCTCGAACTCACGCTTCTCGTCCACGAGGATCCGCTCGATGCGATCCGAGGCGGCCTCAAACAGCTCGACCACGGCACGCTCGCCCGGCACCGCATACCGCGCGGGCGGTCCTTTGCGGGGTTTGCCCGGTTTGCCCGGCTTGGGCTTGCCGCCACGGCGACCTTTACTGCGTTGCGGTTCGGATGACGCCATCGGGTCCTACGTGGGCAAGGGTCACGGTCGGGAGGCCCTGAGCGCTGGGCGTGAGGGCGCGCTCGAACGCGCGAAAGACGAGCAACTCCTGATCACCGGGTGGGTGTCCCTCGGCGTCGAGAAACGCCTGCTCGAAGACCGCGGTGCCTTCGGAGCTCCAGGCGGTGGGCGCGATCCAGACCTCCGAGAGCACCTTGCGTGCGTCGATCAGCGCCGTCTGGCTGACCCCCTCCGCGGTGCTCAGGACCATCACCCCGCCGCTCCCGTCCGCCGAGGGCGCCCGGTCGAGCCGGATCATTTGGCGAACGACCGACTCCAGACGCGTGAAGTGATCGGGAACGATGACCGCCCCACCCGAGCGCAACCCGCCGAGCAGCGGGGTGATCAGCGGCTGAAAGCTGGTGGTGTCGACCGGGTAGGTCTGCACGACGAGATCGTCCTTCGCCTTGGCCCCGACCGAGACCTCGATCGCTTTGAGGGCACGGCGCCCGTACCCGTTGTCCGGGGCGAGCACCATGATCTGCCGCGCTCCGCGGGACCGAGCCAGCCGCACCAGACCCTCGAGGCGAGCTTCGAGCGTGGGAGCGACCCCGACCGCGCCGCTGACCGACTCCCCAGGCACGACGATCGGGACCCGAGCGCCGACCGCGTCGTGGACCGCGCGGACGTTGGATGCACCGATCGGACCCACGATGACGGTCGCGCCATCCTGGAGCAGCCCACGGGCAGCCGAGGCGGCAGAGGACTTGCTCGACCCGGCGTCACGCCAAAGGAAGCCGCCCACGCTGGCGTCCGAGAGGGACACCGCCGACACGGACGCGGCGGCGAGCTGGGCATCGGCGAAGGCCGAGAGCGGGCCGGTTCGAGGCAACAGCACCCCGACCCGGGTCGGGGGACCCCCGCACGCCTTCACCCACGAGGGTTCATCATCGACGGGACCCGAGTCCCCGCCAAGGGCCTCCAGGCACCGACGCGCCGGTCCAGGACCGAGGGTGGCCGCTTCCTCTTGGATGGCCACGCGGGGCAGGGTTCGACCCAGCGCCAAAATCCGGGTGTCGGCGTAGAGCGCCGCCGCCGAGTCATCGGGCACCGAAGCCCTCCACACCACGTACGCCGCGAGCGCGGGCGCGAACGCGGCGTCTCGCTCGAGGGCCACGGCGCGGACGCCCGCGAGCGGTCCGGGCTCCAGCCCAGCCCGCGCGACGGTCTGGGGGTCGTTGAGTTCCCGGAGCGCAACCTGCGGGTCTCCGCCGCGGGCCAGCGCTCGGAGGCGAAGCTGCGTGAGCGAACGCTCCAGGTCGCCGAGCTCGGATCCCCTGGGCTCCCAGTTCAGCCCCTGCAGGGCCAAAGCAGCGGCGTCGACGTCCTGCCCATGCAGGTAGGCGTGCGCAGCCTTGGCGTGAAGGGCTTCGCGCGCCAGCTCGGCCGGCGGGTTCTGCCCGAGGATCTCGTCGGCGATGCTCGGAACCTGATCCGACTCCGGAGCGTCCTTCCAGGCCGCCTGCAGGCGGGTCCAGGCATCTGCAAGCGCCGGCTCGAGGGCAGCCGTATCCACGTCGCTGCGCCGATCATCGCCCAGAAACGTCGGGTTCGACGAGGGGGGATTTCGGTGGCAACCGGGCGCGGTCAACACGGCCGCGAGGGCGGCCCATCGGAGCTTGCGAAACAACACGGGGAACGACACGGACCGAACGCGCGAGAGGGCTTCGGTCATCCGTCCGCATGATATAGCAGACCTTCATGGTCGGTCGGGACGTCGAAGAGTTCGACAGCGGATATGGCGAGTCGAGCCGCTACGCTGCGCACCTCGACCGCGGGTGGGCTTTGCTCGACCGCGGCGACGTGGTGGCTGCGCGCACCTCCGTGGAACACGCGCAGGAGGTTCGGCCCGACGATCCGGATGCCAGCGTCCTGCTGGGCGCGATCGCCCTGGCCGAGGGGGACCCGGCCGAGGCGCTGCGCTGCTACGAGCGGGCTGCCGAGCTGGACCCCGAGTACCTCGAACCCTACGTCGCGGCCGCGCAGGTCTGCTTGTTCGATCTCGAAGACCCTCCGCGCGCGCTGCGGTTCTGCGAAGACGCGCTGGAGCTGGATCACCTGTCCGCCTTTGAGGCGCTGGATCTCGGGCTGCTGCACGCCGAGTGCATGCTCGCGCTGGCGGGCCCCGACGCCACGCTGACCGGGGACAACGCGCCCAAGCTCGGCCAGCCCGAGGACTTCGCCGTCGTGCTCGCCACCCTCGCGCTGGCAGCCCGCGGACCCGCGGACACCGACCTCAAGAACACAAATCCGGTCCACGCTGAGGCCGCCGAGACCCTCATGCTCGACAACGACGGTGAGCGGCTGGACCCGGACGAGCAGCGGGACCGGGTCGCGCGGGCGTTCCAGCTCGTCATGCGATGGGCCCGGCTCAAGCTCGACCTGGGCGATCTGCCGGCCGCCACCGAGCAGCTGCGCGACCTGACCTCATGGTTTCCCGAGGAGGCCGACGCTTGGTACCTGCTCGGTGAGGCGCGCCTGCGCAGCAAAGAGGTCCTACACGCAGCCGAGGCCAGCCTTCGCACGCTCGAACTGGATGCGCGCACCCCCCTCCCAGAGTGGCTTCCCCCGGTGGGTCGCCTGCAGCGGCGCGTGCTTCAGACGCTGCAGCGCGTGGAGATCCCCGCCATTCGGCAGGCCATCGAAGCGCAGCGCCCCATCGCCGTCCTGATCCAGGAGCGCCCTGCCCCGGAGCTGGTCGCTGAAGGCATCGACCCTCGCCTTCCCGCCCTCGCCCTCGGCACCCGGCTCGATCCCGAAGACACCGAGCTGACGCTCACGGGAATCGCCATCTACGTCGCGAACATCGCCCGCGTCTGTCGCGACGCGACGCAGTTCGAGGAAGAGCTGCGGTTCTCCTTGGACGAGGAGCTTGCGGTGTTCTTTGCCGAGCTGAGCGCGCCGGAGCCTGAGGTGGAGGATTCGCCGGGCGAAGAGAAGAAGGCCCGACGTCGACGCCGCCGCAAGAGCTGAGCCACGATGCCGACCCGCCGCGAGGACGCGAGGGCGCGACGGTGAGCAGCGCCGCAGCCGAGCGTCAACGCATCGAGGCTGCGCCCGGGCCAAACAGGCGCTCGATCGCCAGCATGAGGGACTCATCGGCCGTGACGCCGAACTCGTCCCCAAAGACGATCTGCGACGAGAACTTCCCATCGACGGTCACTTGCAACTCCATGGTGCACGGGCCGCTGTGGTCACTGACGAGCTGTTTGAGGCCCAGGATCTTGTTGTCGGTAAGTTGATCCGAACGCAAGCGAAGCAGCACCTTCTTGGTGCGTTCGCTGCGGACATCAGACACGAGCCGCACCGAGTCGGCCAGGAGCTTGTAGCGTTTGACGTCACCTTCGTCGGAGCGCTCGACCTCAACCTTGCCGCTCGCGAGCACCGGCTCCTCGGCGGCCTGCTGCAGCGCGTCCCCGAGGGACATCCCGGTCTCCTCGTCGACGCGCTGATAGGTCTTGGGGAACACGATGACCTCGACGCGGCCGTACTGGTCCTCCAGCTGGAAGAAACACATGGGCCCCTTGCCACTGCGGGTCTGAATTTCGCGGAACTCGCAGATCACCCCGGCGAGCACGATCTCTTGACCGTCGAGACCTCGATGCAGCTTGCCGACGTGGCTGGTCGCGAAGCGCTCCACGTCCTGCTGGAAGCGGTCCAGAGGGTGGCCGGTGAGGTAGAAGCCCAGCGCTTCCCGCTCTCCGAGCAATCGCTCCTTTGCCGACCACTCCTGGATGTCCGGGTACGACTCGACGAAGACCGACTCCGGCTCGGCGATGGCGGCGAACAGCCCGACCTGGCCAGACTCCCGGTCGCGCTGTGCCCCCTGCCCTTGCTCGACCGCATTCTCGATCACCGCGTTGACCTGGGCGCGGCCGCGACCGTCGGACACGCCGTCGAGACCCCCAGAGCGCAGCAGGCCCTCGAGGGTTCGCTTGTTGACCTTCTTGATATCGACCCGCCTGCACAGTTCAAACAAGGAGACGAACGGGCCGTCTTGTTTGCGCGCCGCCAGGATGGAGTCGACCGCGTTGTCGCCGACGTTGCGAACCCCGCCCAGGCCAAACCGAATCCACTGCTCGGTCTTGGTGTTGTCGTCCTCGCGGGGCCTCGTGACGACGGAGAAGTCGCGCTCGGACTCGTTGACGCACGGCGGCAACACGCCGATGCCTGAGCTGCGCGCCTCGGCGATGAACTTGACCACGTTCTCGTTCTTGTCCTTGTCGCACGTCATCAGCGCGGCCATGAACGCCGTACGGAAGTGACACTTGAGGTAGCCGGTTTGGTAGGTGATCAGGCCGTACGCGGCCGAGTGCGACTTGTTGAAGCCGTATCCGGCGAACTTGTCGATCAAGTCGAAGATGTCGTTGCTGGTCTTTTCGTCGATGTCGTTGACCTTCTTGCAGCCCTCGACGAACAAGCCACGCTGCCGATCCATCTCGGCCTTCTTCTTCTTGCCCATCGCGCGGCGCATCATGTCGGCAGCGCCGAGGCTGAACCCGGCGAGGATCTGCGCCGCCTGCATGACCTGCTCCTGATAGACGAACACGCCGTAGGTCTCGCGCAGGACGTCCTCGAGCAGGTCGTGCGGGTACACGATCTTCTGTCGACCGTGCTTGCACTCGATAAACGTGTCGACCATGCCGCCCTCGAGCGGACCGGGGCGATACAGCGCCACCGCAGCGATGATGTCCTCAAAGCGGTCGGGCTTGAGCTGGGTGAGCAGCTCCTTGAAGCCAGAGGATTCCAGCTGGAACACGCCGGTCGTGTCGCCGCGACTGATCATCGCGAACACGTCGGGGTCGTCCAGCGGGATGGTGTCGATGTCGAAGGGCGCCAGCCCGGGGCCGTGCGGCGCGGCGGGGTGCGCCTCGGTGCGCTCGGTCGCGCGCTCGATCGGAGGCCAGGGCGCGAGCGCCTGCAGCTTGCCGTCGTTGATCAGACGCACCGCGTTGCTGATCACGGTGAGCGTCTTGAGGCCCAAGAAGTCGAACTTCACGAGGCCAGCGTTCTCGGCGTCCACCATCGTGTACTGGGTCACGATCTTGCCGTCGGCCTTGAAACACGGGACGTGCTCCCACAGCGGGCGGTTCCCGATCACAACGCCGGCGGCGTGCATGCCGGCGTGCCGGTTGAGGCCCTCAAGAGAGGTCCCCACCTTCATCACCTCGGATGCGTTGCGATAGGGGCTCCCCGCGGCGTCTTCGGCGACCCGGCGACGAAGCTTGTCGGACGCCTCGGCGATCGGAAGCGCGTCTTTGTACTTCTTCGCGGCATTCGCATCGGCCTTGATCTCCTTCTTCATCACCGCCGGATCGAGCATCGTGGCCGAGAGCGTCACCTTTGGACCCTCGGGGATCAGCTTCGCAAGCTCGTTGGTCTCCTGCACCGACCACCCCATCACCCGGCACACATCACGCACCAACCCCCGGGCCTTGAGGCTGTGGAAGGTCGCGATCTGGCCCACGTGATCGTGACCGTAGCGATCCATCACGTAGCTGATGACCTCCTCTCGGCGGTGCATGCAGAAGTCGATGTCGAAGTCCGGCATGCTCACCCGCTCGGGGTTGAGGAAGCGCTCGAACAGCAGGTTGTACTGGATGGGATCGATGTCGGTGATCCGCATCGAGTATGCCACCAACGATCCCGCACCCGAGCCTCGCCCCGGCCCAACCGGGACCCCGATCTTCCGCGCGTGCCGGATGAAGTCCCACACGATCAGGAAGTAGCCGGGGAACTGCATGCTGTTGATGACCCCGAGCTCGTAGTCGAGCCGAGCGCGGTAGCGGTCCTCGTCGGGCTTGAACCCGCGCGCACGCAGCTCGACCAGACGCTCCTGCAGCCCGCCCAGCACGACCTCCCGCAGGTACCCGGGAAGGTCGGTTTGCACCCCCTCCGGCAGCGCGAAGTCGGGAAGCTCGGGCGTGCCCAGCTTGAGCTCGACGTTGCAGGCCCTGGCGATCAACGCCGCGTTCTCCAGCGCCTCGGGGTACTGCTGGAAGTACGGCTGCATCTCATCGGGGCGCTTGATGAAAAACTCGTCGCACTCGTGCTTCATCCGCTTGGGGTCGTCGAGCGTGCGCCCCTGCCCCATGCACATCAGGATCTCGTGTGCGTGGGCCTCTTCGCGGTTGACGTAGTGGCAGTCGTTGGTGCCGACGATGCCCACGCCGCAGTCACGGGCGAGCTGCGCGAGCAGAGGGTTGATCTTCTCCTGGTTCTCCAGCCGGTTGGGCTGAAGCTCGAGGAAGTAACAACCGGGCTCGAAGATGTCCTTGTACTCCAGGACGGTCTGGCGAGCCTCGTCCATCTTGCCTGCGAGCAGCAGCCGCGAGATATGCCCCGAGACGCAGGCCGAGAGCCCGATCAGGCCCTCGTTGTGCTCCTTGAGGAGCGCCCGATCGATGCGCGGGTTGTAGTAAAAGCCGCGTAGGTACCCAAAGGACACCAGGCGCTGCAGGTTGGCGAAGCCCGCGTTGTTCCGGGCCAGAAGCACGATGTGGTAGTTCTTCCGATCCTTTCGCGTCTCCATCGGGCCATCGGAGATGTAGGCCTCGCAGCCGAGGATCGGCTTGATGTCGTGTTTGCGCGCCTCCTCGTAGAACTGGACGGCGCCAAACATGTTGCCGTGGTCCGTCACCGCCACGGTGTGCATGCCTCGCTCCTTGACGGTGCGGCACAGGTCCTTGGTGCGGATCGCCCCGTCCAGCAAGCTGTACTGCGAGTGCAGATGCAGGTGTGCGAAGTCCCCAGGACCCACGCTTCCCAGGCCGCCAAAAATCGAAGGATTGAGCGCGCTCATCCGAGGCTGAAGCTACCGCACTCGCAGCCCCATCAGGACCATCACCGAGCCCGTGCGAGCCCGCCCGTCCCGGCATCGCACGTCCCCACAGAGATCGCGCCCAGCGTGTGAGGCGCCGTGTGCACTTCGCGCGACACCCGAGAGGCGAGGCGATATGCTCCGGGCCCTCCATGGCCGACGCATCCGCTCCAGCCCCAAAGCGGGGCGTCTTGCGAACCCTGCACCGCAACCTGTCGTTCTGGGTCCTGATCGCCGGTGTCTTGGGCTACCTCGCTGCGCTCACCCTCGGCGATCGCAGCTGGCCGAGCATGGCTGAGCCGCCGCCGCTGTACGAGCTGGTCCTGCTCCTCAAGGACACGTTCATCTCAGCGCTTCGGCTGCTCGTCGCGCCGGTGGTGTTCTTCTCGCTGCTCGGTGGGTTGCTCGGTCTGGGCGACACCACGCGGCTCAAGAAGATCGGGGCGACGGCGATCAGCTACTACATCCTGACGACGTTCATCGCGATCTGTATCGGCCTCATCGTGGTCACGTTCATCCATCCTTGGGAGGACAGCGGGCTGGTGCTCTCGCTCGAGGATGTCTCCGCCGCGCAGCTGGCCTCCGGCACCCCGCCCCCGGTGCTCATCCAGCCCGGCAGCGACTCGGTGATCCGGATCCTACACGGCATGCTGGGGACCGCGTTGTCCAACCCGTTTGGCGCGCTGGCCAATCTCAACATCCTCGCGATCGTCACCAACGCGATGCTCGCCGGCTTCGCGCTGATCATGGTGGTGCCCAAGGACAGCCCGCTTGTCACCGGGGTCCATCACGTCAACCTGATCATCTCCAAAGTGCTCGGCTGGGTGCTGCTTCTGACCCCGCTGGGCATCTTCGGCATCGTGTTCGACTTCTCGCTGCGCGCCGGCGGAGCGCTGTTCACCGAGCTGCTCTCGTTCAGTGCAGTGGTGTTTGGCGCGACGATGTTTCACGGCATCGTGGTGCTGCCCACCCTGGGATGGCTGCTGGGGCGCGTGAACCCGCTGCACTTCCTGCGCTACGCCGGCGCGCCGCTGCTGGTCGCGCTGAGCACCAGCTCCAGCTCCGCCGCCCTGCCGGTCACGATCGCCACCTGCGAGGAGCGCTTCGGCGTCAGCAAGGGCGTGAGCGGCTTCGTGTTACCGCTCGGAGCCACCATGAACATGGACGGCACAGCCTTGTTTGAGGGCATCGCCGCGGTGTTTCTCGCCCACCTGTTCGGCATCGAGCTCTCGGGCGCGTCGCTTGTCGCGGTGTTCCTGATGACGATCGTCTCCTCCATCGGAGCCCCGGGCATGCCCTCGGGATCGATCAGCGGGATGCAGATGGTGATGCTCGCAGTCGGAATCCCGCTGGAGGCCATCGGCATTCTCATGGTGATCGAACGACCGCTGGACACCTTCCGCACCGCGGTCAACGTCGAGGGCGATATGATCGGGGCGCTCATCACCCAACGCCGGCTCGACCGCCTCGAGGCGACCGGCAGCTGAGTCGACGAGGGCAAGCCAACCGCGCCTCGTCCACGATCACACGAACACGATCACACGAGCACGACAGCCAGGGACCGGCGGCCCCGCGTCACTCGGTCGCCAGCAAGCGGTCGGCGGCGTCGTCCGCACCGCGTTCGAGCAGGCCTTCGACCTGCACCTGCACCGAGGCCAGCGCGTAGTTCTTGCCGCGGCTGCGCGAGTACGCCGGGTCGTAGTGCATCTCCAGCACCCGGCCCACAAAGCCCGGCCAGTCGCGCGCGTCGGCGAGCGACTGCCACCGGTCGATCTCCACCTGACCGTAGCGCTCCGTCAGCCGCTTGAGTTTCGCCATGAGCACCTCGGGGTTTTCGCGCCACCATCGATAGCCCGACGACAGGAACCGAGCCCGTTCATCCCGCTGCGCAACGATCTCGAAGGTCTTGCCGCTCCGCACCCCGTGGAGCACGTGCTCGGGCAAAGAAACCCCACCGATCTTGGCGCTCTCGGCCTCGGTCCACACGGGCCTCGACCGGTCGTATTTGCGCAGCGCCGCCCACAGCTGGGACTCGAACCACTTCTGCGAGACGTTTTGGCCTTCGGGGGGCTCGCCGAGCAGAGACCCCTGGTGGTTTGCGAGCCCCTCCAGATCGAGGACCTGCGCCCCGCGCTCGGCGAGGGCATGGAGGATCTTGGTTTTACCGGTCCCGGTGTAGCCCGCGAGCACGTGAAACCGGACGCCGTGCGGAAGCGTCTCGAGTTCGGCCCGAACCCGGCGACGGTAGGTCTTGTATCCTTGGGTGAGCAGCGAGACCGGCCACCCCACGCGCTCGAGGATGTGCGCCATCGACTGGCTGCGCTGCCCGCCGCGCCAGCAATAGATCAACGGAGCGTAGGACGGCGGCTTGTCGCAGAGGTGGTCCGCGAGGTGGCGACCGATGCTCGACGCGATGTACCCCGCGCCCAAGCGCCGCGCCTCGAACGCGGACACCTGCTTGTACAGCGTACCGACCTCGGCCCGCTGCGCGTCGCTCAGCACCGGCAGATTGATCGCGCCGGGAATATGATCCTCGACGAACTCGGACGGCGAACGCACGTCGATGACCTCGTCGAAGGCATCCAGCTCCAGCGTATCGGTGTCGATCGACTTCACGGCTTCGGCGGCGCACCCTAGCAGCCTGGGTCCACGAACCCCAGACACCCGAACCGTGGGCCTGTGGGACCCGCGCGAGTCTCGAGCCTCCCCCGCGCTCTCGCCGCAGCATGAGCCGGCACACCGCGGGACCCGCGAATCTCCCCCGCCACGAGGCCGGCGCTCTGTTAGCTTCCCGCCGATGCAACGCACGCTCGCGCTCGTCAAACCCGATGCCTACGCCGCCGGACATGCCGGAGCCATCCTTGCCAAGATTCAGGAGAGCGGACTGTCCGTCGTGGGCGTCCGCTCGCTCCACCTGACTCGCGCGCAGGCCGAAGGCTTCTACCACGTGCACAGCGCCCGCCCGTTCTTCGGCGAGCTGTGTACCTTCATGTCCGAAGGCAAGATCATGGCGATCTGCCTCGAGGGCGAGGACGCGATCAAGCGCTGGCGCGACCTGATGGGTCCCACCAACGCATCCGAAGCAGGCCCGGACACCATCCGCGGTCAGTTCGGGACCTCCATTGAGCGCAACGCCACCCACGGATCGGACGCCGAAGACACCGCAGCGTTCGAGCTCGGCTACTTCTTCGCCGGCCTCGACCTGGCGTAACCTGCCCTGGATCTCCCGCACCGCCCGGTCTTGGGCGGAGGTGGGGTTCGGAACAACCCATGTCACAGCTCGTACCCATTCGGCGGCCCCGCACCGGCCTGCCACGGACCGATGTCACCGGTCCGAACCTGCGGGGGCTGTCGTGGGACGAGCTCGTCTCGTTCATCGCCACCTCCGTCGGAGGACCCAAGTACACCGCGGGCCAAGTCTACGGTTGGCTGCACAAGCAGCGGGTCACCTCCTTCGACGAGATGACCAACCTGAGCAAGGCCCAGCGCGCCGCCCTGGCCGCGGCATCCACGGTCGAGGCCCTCACGGTGGACGCGGTGCTGCGAAGCACCGACGGCACCCGGAAACTGAGGATTCAGACCGCCGATGGCCACCAGCTCGAGTCGGTCCTGATCCCCAACGACGGGCGGGGCCTGACGCTGTGCATCAGCTCGATGGTCGGTTGCTCGCTCACCTGTCGGTTCTGCGCGACGCAGACCCTGGGCTTTGCGCGCAACCTCGCGGCCTGGGAGATCCTCGACCAAGTCTACCGGGCGCAGACGCTGCTCGCCGAAGACGCCGCCGACGCGCACGCGCCTTGGGTCGAGCGCATCACCAACGTGGTCCTGATGGGCATGGGAGAGCCGCTGCACAACTTCGTGCAGGTGCGGCGGGCCATCGAACTGCTCACCCACGCCGAAGGCGCCGGGATCGCGGGGCGACGGATCACGGTCTCGACCGCCGGCCTGGTCCCAGCCATCGAACGCTTTGGCCGGGAAGGTCTGGCCGAAGAGGTCGGCCTGGCGATCTCGTTAAACGCGACGACCGATGCGGTCCGCGACGAGGTCATGCCGATCAACACCAAGTGGAACATCGACACGCTGCTCGCCACGGTTCGCGCCTTGCCGGCCAACCGACGGCGCAGGATCACCTTCGAGTACGTTCTGCTCGATGGCGTCAACGACACCGACGACGACGCGCGGCGCCTCATTGCGCTGTTGCGGGGCTTTGACGCCCACGTAAACGCCATTCCGTTCAACCCGCACGCGGGCGCGCCGTACCGAAGGCCGAGCGCCCAACGTGTCTCTCGCTTTGTTGAGCGCTTGCGCCGGGGCGGGATGAAGGTGCACGTTCGGACTCCGCGGGGGGACGATATCGGTGCCGCCTGCGGTCAACTTGCGCTGGACTCAGGATCGTCCGCGGTACCGACATGAACGTCCTCACCCCTCGACTCTCTCGGCTCGCTCTTTGCGCCATCCTCGTCCCCGCCTTTGCCACGCCGGCGTACGCGGGGCGCACGGCTCCGTCCCCCAAGGCTGCCATCGCCACGCTGATGCGCTCCGCACCGAGCGAGTCGGGCGAGACCAGCGCGCCGCAGCTGCGGCTTGAGCTGCAGGCGGCCATCGACGCCACGAACGAGGACCCCGAGCTGCACGCCCCCGCGTTGCGCCGCGTTCTCGACCAGGCGTCCGCCGCTCCGGGCGTCGTGGGTCGCGATGCCGGCCTGCAGTCGATGCGCATCGAGGGCCTGCTCTACCTGGCACGGGCGCTGCTCGTGCTGGACCAGCCCGACGACGCGACGGCGGCCCTCGACGAGGCCATTCGCGTCTCGGGGGGCAGCGTCGCCAACGTTTCCGACTTCGGACCCAGCCTCAGCGCGCTTTACGAGCAGCGGCGCTCCGCACCCGAGCTGAAGCCGGTCGGCTCGGTCGAGGTTTCGTGCAGCGGCGGACCCTGCCGGGTGTTCCTGGACGGCCGCGTCCTGGGTACGGGCATGGACATCCTCTCCACCGGCATCCCGCTGGGTCCCCATATCGTTCGCATCGAGCCCCAAAACCTGACGCCCCCCGAGCCGTTCGAGCAGACCTCCATCCTCCTGACCGACGACGCTCCCAAGGCGTCGCTCACCTTGGAGGTCCCCGTGCCCGCCAAGGACACGGGCACGGCCAGGTCCCTGGCCCCGGACACATCCAAGAGCGGCCGTAAGCTGCCTCGCTGGGCCGGCATCCTGGGGATGACCCTGGGCGGCGCCGCCCTTGCGGGCGGTGTGTTCGCGGCCGCGATCGATGGTCGATGCCCCGACCTGAGCAACTCCGATCCAGACACCGGCGAGAAGTGTCGAGACGTGCACAACTCGTTGCTCACGGGGCTCGTCGTGCTCGGAATCGGCGCAGGCACCCTCACCGGTTTCGGCATCTCGTTTGGGATTGGTGAAGCCAAAGACCGGCGTCACGCGGCGGGTCAGGTCCCGCCGGGTCAGAGCCAGGGCCAGCGCAAGGGGACCGAAGCGTCCCTGAGGCTTCGTTGGCGCTTCTAGAGAGCACTTGAAGGGGCGGGGCCGTCACGTCCGGGTCGCCGGCGCATTACACAATACGGTTCACTCTCCAGACATTCTGATTGTGAGCAGTTCGACATTGATCTTCGCGCTGCGTCCGGTCCGGTGTCCCCTTCATGGGCGGACCTCCGAAGCCCTCGGTTCTCGTGGGAAGGGGCGCGTGCTTCCGAACGCCGTTTCTCGGGTCCGAGAGGCCAAGGCCGCGCGACGAGCGCCGACTTCGGAGCGGAAGAATGGGACCCCTGGACATAGTATGTTCAGAGTTTCGCTATCATTACACAAGAGTGGCACAGGGCCAAAACACAGCAATCGAAATGCTCGGAGCCGAAGCTCCGAGCCCCCGCCCCCGGCGCATGAACGGCGTACCGACCCCAGTGCGATGCGGAATTCGTCTTCTGCCACCCCAAATTGGCAGACATCGCGGAGCTTACAAGAATTACGCTTGACGACCCGATTCCGTCTCCCATACCTTCTTCAGTAGCCGGCCGGCCTGGTAACCGGAAACACGGTTTTTCCGGGTACGAAACCCGCCGACACATCTGCCCTCAGACGACACTCAGCGCGCCTGTCGCGCCCCGCCGCCCCGCCCTCAACCCCGACCACCCCGCCCGGAACAACGTTTATGATGACCGCGCCACAGAGCACCCCACCCGCCGCGGCGCGCCACAACGTCCGTTTCGGCTACAACCACAACTTCAGGCACCAGGGGCGGGTGTTTCATGTGCAGACCGAAGACTCGGGCCCTTCACACGCGCATATCTATTCGCATGTTTTCTTTGCGGGTACCGTCATTGCGACGCGCAAGACGGACTACAATCATTTCGGGCTTGGGATGCAGAGTGACATTCAATCGCTGATGCAGCATTCGCATCGCGAGATGTGCGTCTCGCTCCGGGACGGGATCTACGATGAGCGGATCGCGGCGCTGACCAGTCGTCCCGCGGCGGTGCAACGGCGCCGCCGGACGAGCCCGAGCATCCCCGCCGCGGTGCTCGCTCCGCAGCCCGGGCCGGTCGCAGGCCCCGTCGCTCTTGCGGCGGTGGCACCCTCCCTCGAAGACTTGGCGGCCGGCCAGGAGGCGATGCGCCGCTGCCTGGCCGCGATCCATCACGGGGTGGCGGGCTTCCTCGGCGCGGCGGTCGTGAACCAGCGCGACGGGCTCAGCGTGCGTGCGCTGAGCACCACGCTTGAGACCCTCGACATGAACGTCGCCGTCTCGGGCGACGCCGCAATGCTACAATCCAAGATGCAGCTGCTCGAGCAACTCGACCTCGACGGCACCCTTGAGGACATCCTCATCAGCCTGGACCAATGGTTCTGCATTATCCGGCCGCTGAGCGCCGCACTCTTTCTTTACGTCATTGTGGACCGCACACAGGGCAACCTCGGCATGGCGCGTCGGGTCATATCGAGCGCCGCCGGCACGTTCACGCTCTGAGGCTCTGGTCCGCGTACCGCCCAACGATGTCAGCCTCCAGCGCGGATACACCCAGCCCCGACGGGCCGGCCAGCGGGTCGCAGCCACAGGACGCGCCGGGATGGGCGTCGTTGATGGAGTTGCCCGGCATCGAGTTCGCTTGGACCAGCGGGTCCGCCGGCGGCGCTGAGCGCACCGTGCGTGGGGACTCTTTGCCCGAGCGACCGACCGCGGCCTCCTGGGCCCGACTTCAAATCTCCCTCGCCAAGCGCATCGCGCAAGACCTCGACCTGGGACAGCCCCGCGTGATGGTGACCGTACACGAGCAACGACTGCTCGTGCTCGGCATGGCTGCCGGCACCCATGTGGCCTTGGTCCTTCGAGATCCAGCCTCCGCCGGGATGGCCATGGTCCGCGTCCGGCAGTGGATCGAGGAGCAGCAGCCACACCCCGGCGCCCCGGGTGGGTCATGACCGCGAGCGACGAGAGCTGGCTTCGTCGCTGGGTCGGTGGGCGACGTCGCGGGGACGCTCAGGACGCTCAGGACGCCCCGACCGCGACGCAGGCCCTGCCGCCGTCCGAGGAAGACCCCGCAGCGCGCCTGCAGTTGATCGCGCAGCACAACATCGAACTCGCCGAGATTAACGGGCATCTCACGCACCAGCTTGAGCAACTCGAAGCGCGGCTTGAGGCCGCAGCCAAGGACGACAAGAAGGCCCAGTTCCAAGAGCTCACCGCCGAGTTTCAGGCTCAGCAGTCCTCCCTTCGCGCCGCCCGAGCGGCGGCTGAGCAAGCCTCGGCTCGCGTGGTGGATCTGCAGAACAAGCTCAACGGACTCGAGCGTGATGCGGACACAACGCGCGCCCGTGCAAAGGCGATGAAGGTCGCCAACACCGGGCTGCATGCCCAGCTCGGCGTGCTCCGAGAGCAGGCTGGTCGGACCCTCAAACAGCTCCAGTTTCACCAAGGTCAACACGAACAGGAGCGAGCGCAGCGCAAAGAGCTCGAGGCCGAGTTCGACCAGGCCAACGTCCGTCTCACCGAGCTTGCAGGCCACCTCACGGCAGCGAACGCAGAGCTCGCCGAGCACAAGACCCGCGCCGACCGTGCGCAGACCGAACTCGGCGAGCTCAAGCAGCGCTGCAGCGGACTCGAAGCTTCGCTCGCCGAAGCCCGGGCCGAGGTTGTGCGTGCCGACGCACGCCGCGAGCAGACGCTCGAACACCTCTTCGGCCCCGACGGGACCCACGACGTCGAGTCCCTCTTGCGGCAACACGACGCGGTGTCTGAGCCAGCCTCCGCGCCAAAAACCAAGAGACGCAGCGGCGGCGCCGCGCCTCAGTGACCTCTCGACAGCGAAAGAACAGAAACATGGAAAACGTTCAAAACACCCTCAAGAAACTTGAATCCGACATCGCTGGCTTCCTGGGCGCAGCCCTCGTCGACCACGAAAGCGGCATGGCGCTCGGCACGATCGGTGGCGGACTCAACCTTGAGGTGGCCGCCGCAGGCAACACCGAAGTGGTTCGGGCAAAGCTTCGGGTGATGGAGCAGCTCGGGATCGATGGTGGCATCGAGGACATCTTGATCACGCTCACCCATCAACTCCACCTCATCCGTCCGATCGGCGAGACGTTGTTCTTGTACATCGCGATCGACCGCAAGCAGGGCAACCTCGGAATGGCCCGCCACATCATGGCGAGCGCCGCGTCCTCGATCAAAGTCTGAGCCCGGAGGGGCTCGCAGCCTCTCGATGCACGTGCCCTAGCGCGTCCATCGAGAGGCTGCCGAGCCACAGGCTTTCCCCGTGCGGAGTCACGCTCGTGACGTCGCCAAAGCCATCGTCGGCCCGGTACGAACGCAGCAGCGCTCCGTCCGGGGCGTAGACGGCAAACCAGACGACAGGCGGCGGCACTGGAAGCCATGCGTGCGGGATTCGGAACAGCACCTTGCGCACCCCCGGCCACGGATACAGCGCGTCCAGCAGCCCGCTGCGCTCCTTGATCAGGGCCACCCACACCCGGCCGTGCTCATCGGTCTGCACGTTGTCCGGCATGCCGGGGAGTGCGTCGACAAAGCGATCGACTTCGCCCCGCTTCGAACCGCCGATCCACAATCGCGTCACGCGGTAGCCGAACGTCTCGGCGACGAGCACAGCCTGGCCGTCCGGGGTCACCGCCACACCGTTGGCGTATCGTAGGCCCCGCAGATGAACGGTCGTTTCGCTCCGCTCGGGATGAAACGAGATCAGTCGACCGGTCGGAACCCCCTCGATGGCATCGAGCGTGGAGTCCGACACGGACCACCGCCGGGAGGCTTCCGAGAACCAGATCGTGCCGTCGGGCGCGATGTCGAGGTCGTCGGTGAACAGCAGCGGTTCGCCCTCGACCTCGGACAACAGGGTCGTCGCGACGCCGTCCTCGTCCACAGCCACGATGCCCCCCCGACCATCGGCCACGATCAGACGCCCCTCGCCGTCGAACTCCATCCCGAGCGGACGGCCCTGGGGAAGTGAGGCGAAGACCTCAAGCTTGCCCACGCCAGGTTCGAACCGAACGATGCGGCCGTCCTCGTAGCCGGTGTAGACGCGCCCCGCCCGGTCGACGGCAACATCCTCGGGGCCCACGCCCTCCCCCTTGAGGTGGAGCGTCACGCTCGCGACGCTGGGCTCGCCCAGGTCGCTGGCCGGCGGTGGGTCCCACCCCATCGGCTCGGCGTCGACGGGCGCGCACGCGAGGTATCCGAGCCCGAGCATGCCCGCCACCGCCACTCCTATCGCCCACCTCCGCATGCCTGAACGTAGATCACTTCAACGACAAGTGCGCCCGGCAGGATTCGAACCTGCGGCATCCGGCTTAGAAGGCCGGCGCTCTATCCAACTGAGCTACGAGCGCAGAAAGGTTCGAACCCGCGCCGCCGACAACACCAAGGTTGAGGACGGTGCGGGTTCGAGTCGGGGTGAGAGGATTCGAACCTCCGGCTTCCTGTACCCAAAACAGGCGCGCTAGCCAAACTGCGCCACACCCCGAAGCGGCGGCGAACATAGCCGAGCGGATTCGTTCCGTCAAAGCGAAGTTTCAACTTCCTTCCGCGGGAACGCCCGAGAGGGTCCCCGTGCACCCGTCGGGACATGCACACGCCGATTGGAGCGCGCCGACGCTTTTTCGTGATCCGAAGCAGCTGCGGGCCCTCTAACACCCCCGATCGAGGGAGACGCGGGACTCCCCCGGCAGCGAACACCTCTGGGACGACGGAATACGGGACGATGGGCAGCAAAACGACACGACTTCTGGGGCTTGTGGCGATGATCTTCGGGGGCTGCTACAGCGGCGTGGACGACGCAGGGGACGGTGGGATCTCCGATCGCTACGGCAAGTACTGCTACACGAGCTACAGCTCCAATCAGTCGGCCAGCTTCAAGAGCGAGGCCTCAAGCGACAAGCCAAGCGCCGCGAGGACGGAAGAAGGCTTCGCGCTGACGCTGAAAGCCGACCCGGTGTCCTCGTCGGCCGAGCAGATGCTCGAGGTCTTCGACCAGCTTCGATTTCAAGCGGCCTCGACCGGTCAGTTCTTCCTTCAGACCTCGTGCGGCGCCGAGGAACACCACGAGCAGCTCGTCAACCGCTGCCAAGACACCTGCGCGCAGCAGGGTCTGCAGATGGACGACGTCATCCTGTGCGATCCCGAGTGCGAGCTGTTGGACGACGGCAGCATCGTGTGCTTGGGCGGCCTGCCTCCGGGAGCCGAGGAGGCGCTGTCTCAGCCCTGGTTTGGCGAGAAGGCGTGGATTTTTCAAAGTGGCGAAGGACTGACGCTCGTCATGGAGCCGCCCCACCTTGAGCAAGGGATGGACGGGCTCCACTGGGTCAGCCAAGTGAGCGTCCACGGTTTCTGTCTTTGCGCGTGCAAAGCCGGCTGAGCGACGCCCTGCGTCCCGGATGGTTCATGGGGGCGGGCACGACGACCGACATGGCAGACCATACCCAGAGCGAGCGCGAGGCACCTGCTTCGCAAGCGAACCAGGTGGCCACCGCGTTCCACGGGCCCGCGACACCCTCGTCGGCGCAGGGGCTCCGAACACCCGCGGCGCTGCGTGGAACGGGACGGCCCGAGCTCCACGACGGTTTCGACCGCAAGCTAGCGCTCGCCCGCCTCCAGGAGCGGATGCTGGGCGTGAAACCCGAAGCGGTTAAGATCGGACGCTTCATCGTTCTGCGAAAGCTCGGGCAGGGCGCGATGGGGGTCGTCTACCTCGCCTACGACCCCAAGCTGGACCGGAAGGTCGCGCTCAAGCTTGTCGACACCTCGTCGCTGGGCTCGGAGACGGGGGATGCCCACGTTCGGCTCGAACGCGAAGCCCGGGCCGCGGCCGCGTTGGGGCACCCCAACGTCGTGACCGTGTACGACGTTGGGCACCAGGGAAACGACGTCTTCTTGGCGATGGAGTTCGTCGAGGGAGAGACGCTGACCCAGTGGATGAAGCGCGAGCACACCTGGCGCGAGGTCGCGAAGCTCTTCGCCGAGATCGCCCGCGGTCTCGCGGCAGCCCACGACGCAGACTTGGTGCACCGAGACTTCAAGCCGGACAACGTGCTGCTCGGGGGTGACCAACGGCCCCGCGTCGCAGACTTTGGACTCGCTCGCCCCACGCAGGGCTGGTCCGCACGCGACGCCGCGAAGGTGCTCGACAGCGCGAGCACGCCTGGATCCAGCGCGCTCGCGCTGCGCTCGGGGAACGCGATGGCGAGCACCGCAGAGGTGTGCGGAACGCCGGCCTACATGGCACCCGAGCAGTTCGTGGGAAGCGACGTCACGGCCGCTTCGGATCAGTTCGGATTCTGTGCCTCGTTGTACGAGGCGCTGTTTGGACATCGGCCCTTCAAGGGCGACTCCATCACCGAGCTTGCGGTCGCCGTCCTCGACAACGACCGACAGCCCCTGCCCTCCAAGCATGGGGTCCCCAAGGCCGTCGTTCAGGCCGTGCTTCAGGGCCTTGCGCCCACCGTGGAGCAGCGCCATCCCTCGATGCACGCGCTCGCCGAACGTCTTGAGACGGCGCTGCGGGCTCGGACCCGCAATCGTGTGCTCGCCGGCGGCACGTTGCTGGCGGTCCTGGGCGTGGGGTTCGGCGCTCAGGCGGCCGCAGCCCTCGACGAGCAGCCTTGCGATGCCGCCCGCAGCGACATCGATCGCGTCTGGAACGCATCGCGGCGCACCGAGGTCGCGCGGTCGCTCGAACACGCGGAGCTGCCCAACGACTCGGTCCGCGAGCTCGACACGTTCGCAACCGCGTGGACACAACAACGCGTGCAGTCGTGTGAGGCGACCCGCGTGAGCGGCGAGCAATCGGATGAGGCCCTCGGGTTGCGCACCGCATGCCTGGACCGGATGGCAGCCCGGCTCAACGCTGCCGCCGCCGCGCTCTCCGATCAGCCGACGCGTGCAACCATCGACGCGCTGGATGTCGCCCTCCCCGACCCCGTGCGATGCGCAGCCGTCTCCGACCTCGTCGCCGAGGCCTCGGCGTACCAGCGCAATGCAGAAGCAACCCTGCTCGCCCAGGCCAAGTGGGCGGAGGCGTCCGGCCTCATTACAACGCTCGATCTCACCGCGCACCAACGCGTCGATTCGTGGCGCCCAACGGCGCAAGCACTGCTTGCGCTGGGGACTGCGTTCTCCCTGCCCGAGGCGAGCGCGTTTGGAGGATTCTGGCTCGGGCAAGCAGCCCTGCGCTCTGGGGACTTGGACGCCGCTCGCGAGCACTACGAATCGGCGCTTCCATTCGCGGCTCTTTCGGCGGAGCGGAGGTTCCTCCCGCTGCTCCTGCTCAAACGCGCCGAGCTCGAGCTGAATGCAAAGGACTTCGCGAGCGCAACCGCCAACGCCGAGCTCGGTTGGGCGCTGTGCAGCCGCATCTCGGATGCGGACGTGCGGACGACCCTGGAGCTTGAGCTGCGCTCGACCCTGGCCGATGTCGCCGTCGCAACCGGAGACCCCGAGCTCGCACTTGAGCTGACGCGAAGCATCCTGTCCACGCCGGGGCGCTCCGCACGAACCGAAGAACGTGCACGCTCGATCGCTGGGGCCGCGTGCCGAGCCCAAGGCGATCTGCAGTGCGCGTTTGAGAACCACGCCCGAGCCCTGCAGCTCGCGGTGAGCCTCCCGGAGATCGAACCGATCGAGCTGGCCGGACGCTACGCGAACCTGGGCCTGATGCACGCGGACGTGGGCGAGGGAGACCGGGCTGTGGAGCACCTGCGCCGGGCCGCCAGCATCATCGAGAACGCCTTCGATGCCCACCACCCCATGCTCGGCGGACTGCTCTCGGACATCGGCGGCATCGAAGGCGCGATGCTGGATCCCGAAGATGGCGAACGCGACCTGCTCGCCGGGCTCGCCGTGCACGAGCACAACCACGGCAAGGACAGCCCCGAGCTGGTCGAGGCGCTGATCGACCTCAACAAGACGCAGCTTCGACTCGGCAAGCTCGACGAAGCGACCCAGCATGGGCAGCGGGCGCTTCGCATCGTGGACACCGCGTTCGAGGGCACGCACCCACGCCGCGCAGACCCCCGCATCCCGCTGGCAGACGCTTACGCGGCGACCGGCCGGTTCGACGCCGCCGCCGCGGTTCTGCGAGAGGGGCTGCAGATCCTGGACCCCGCTACGACGCACCCGATGCAGCGGGCGGAGTTCCAGTTCGCGCTCGCTCGCGCGCTCGCCCCGGACGATGCACAAGCCGCGCGCGAGCTGTCCGAGGCGGCGGTCGCCGGGATCGTCGACGTTGAGCCGGGCAAGCCGCTGCGGGACGCGATCGAAGACTGGCGCCGCGCGGTGCTGGATGCACCGGGCTCCGAAGCGCACCCCGTGCAGCGCTGAGCCGCCCTCGCCGCGGCGTCAGCTTTGCTCGCGCGCCTGTGCGACGCACTCGCGAACCTGAACCGCCCAGTGCTCGAAGTTGCGGAGCGTCGACTCGAGGGTGGCCGAGTCCTGCGCCAGCCGGGTCATCGCCAGGTGCAACGCCTCCCGCGCGCGGCGAAGTCGAGACTTGACGGTGCCCTGCGGAATCTCGAGCACCGTCGCAAGCTGGGCGGTGCTCAGGCCCTCCCAGTAGTGGAGCTCGATCGTGATCTGCAGATCGAGCGGGACCTCTCGAAGCGCGCGGAGCAAGAGTCGCTCCTCTTCGCGCCGAACCATCGCCGCACGGACCGACGCCCCAGGCTCGGCCAGCTCGGAGATGCTCAGGCTGCCCAGATCCGGGGACTTTGGCCCGCGGGTGCGCTTGAGGCGGAAGTACCGGAACAGCTCGTTGCGGGCCACCGTGAGCAAGAATGTGCGAAACGAAGCCTCCCGGCGAAAGCGGTCTCGCGATTCGACGCAGGCGAGAAAGGCGCGCTGAATGAGGTCGTCGACTTCGGTGTCGTTGCCGATCTTGCTGACGAAGAAGCGGTACACCGTGTCGAAGTGGCGCTGGAGCAAGGTGTTCCCCGCGGCCCGATCGCCAGCGCCCCAGCGGTCCAGCAGTGCGAAGTCTTCCACACCCACACCGCAACGCTAGCACGTTCGTTGCGCGGCGATTCGGCTACGGCTGCCAGGGCCACGCTGCGAGCATCGCCCGCAGCGCCGCACCGCGATGCGAGCGCTCCGCTTTTTGCGTCGCGCTGAGCTCGGCCACCGTTCGAGTGCCGTCCGCAACCCAGGCATGCGGGTCGTAGCCAAACCCGCCCTCGCCTCGCGCCTGCGTCCGAACCTCGACATTCCAGCGACCTTCGAAGATCAACATCGCCTCCCCGGCGATCGGCTGGCCGTCGACCCGGCACAGCGCGAGGACGCAGGCGTAGTACGCCGGACTCGATGTCCGTCCCAGCGCCTCGAGACTGCGCACGAGCTTGGCGTTGTTGCTGGAATCCGTGGCTGCGTCTCCGGAGAATCGGGCGCTGTAAACCCCGGGCGCGCCTTCAAGGGCCTCCACTGCGATCCCTGAGTCGTCCGCCAGCACCGCCGTGTCGCTCGGCTCGCCGTGTTCCCGAAGGAAGTCCGCGATGCCGCGAGCCTTGAGCGCGGCGTTGCCCGCAAACGTGGTCGCGGTCTCCTCCACCTGGGGTGCCTGCGGATACGCGTCGAGACCCAGCACAACCACCGCCGTGGGAGCGCCCGAGAGCATCGCCTCGAGTTCTTTCACCTTGTGCCGGTTTCCCGACGCCACCACGATCTTCTGGGTCACGGGCTTCCCTCCAAGGCCGCGGCCTGCATCGCGAACATCGCCTCGGCGCCGAGGTCGGCCAGATCGAGCATCTCGGTCAGCTCAGCGCGCGAGAACGTCTCACGCTCTGCGGTCCCCTGCACCTCGACCAGGCCTCCGGTGGCCAGCTTGACCACGTTGAGATCAACCTGCGCCACGCTGTCCTCGACATACGGTAGATCGAGCATCGCGACGGTTCTTCCCTCGTGCGGGATCATGCCGACGCTCACCGCCGCGATGGGGGCGATGATGGGGACCGCGGTGAGCCGCCCCTGCGCGACGAGCTTGGACAGCGCGAGGCTCAGCGCCACGTAAGCGCCGGAGATCGAAGCGGTCCGGGTGCCACCATCCGCATCGATGACGTCGCAGTCGCAGACGACCGAGATCGGGTTGCCGTCCACATCGAGCAGCGCCGCGAGGTCGACCGCAGCGCGGAGCGACCGCCCGATCAGCCGCATGATCTCTTTGCCACGACCGCCGGGGTCTCGCCGCCCGCGAGAGTGCGTGGCACCGGGCAGCATCGAGTACTCCGCGGTGACCCAGCCGCCGGACTGCAGCCATCCGGGCGCCCGCGCCTCCACGCTGGCCGTGCAAATGACCCGGGTGTTCCCGGTCTCGATGAGGGCAGACCCCAGCGCGTTCCGGGTAAACCCGGGCGTGATGGTGCAGGGGCGAAGCTGGTCGAATAAGCGTCCGTCGGCACGCATGGCAGGCGGACCCTACCAGCCCCGTCGCTTCGCTCCCGCACCGGATTTTCGCCACCGGCCCTTGCCGGCATGTAGCCGCGCGCCGGCCACACAACAAACAGGGGCGATCCGCCGAAGCGAACCGCCCCCTTTTTGAAGACGTTCTGAAGACGTTCTCGAAAGGTTCTCGAAAGGTTCGAGAAAACCGAGAAGAGAGGACTACTCCTTCTCTTCTTCTTTGGCTTCTTTCTTCTCTTCGCCGTCTTTTGCTGTCGCCGTCTTTTGCGTCCGTCTTTTCCTCTTTCTTGGCCTCTTCCTTCTTGTCGCAGGCGGGCATGGAAAGGCCGAAGGTGCAGAGCGAGGCGGCGACGATGAGCTTGCTGAGTTTCATGATTGTGGTCTCCGAGGTCGAACGTGGTTTGGAAGTTTGGTTCGGGAGGGCGGCGCGAGTGCCACCGAGCCCGAGAGTTGCGAGCGGCCCTACGGGGCCCCTGCGTCCGTTGGGACGCGTAAGATAGTGCATTGGGTTCAAAAAAACGAATGATCTGCGGTCCCAGGGAGGGGTCCTGCGTCCCCAGACGCGCGGCGATCACTCGTAGGTGCAGCCCCAGTCCTTGGTGGTCTTCTTGGCGGCATCGAGCATGGCCTTGCAGGCCTGCCCCAAAGAGTCCTTCTCGGGCCCCGCGGACTGCATGCTGAATCGCTCCGCGCTCTTGGCGAGCGCCTCGGCCATCGCTTCTCGCGCGTTCTCGGGCGCGTGCTCCTTGATGCAGGCCCCGTATTTCTCAATGTACTCGTCGCACACCGGAACACCGATCTCGGCGTCGGCAGCGGCTTCTGCGCCATCTTCGGCGTCTTCCTTCGCTTTCTCAACTTCGAACCCGGCGATGATGTTTCCGTTGGCATCTTGGGTGACGTGCGCGCCATCCTCCTCCAACCCTGCGACCAGCCCTCCGACCAGTTTCTCCGAATCCTTGATGGCTTTCGCCTCCGCGGCTCTCCCCGCGGCGAGTTTTTTCTCCGCCTCGCTGTCGTCACAGGCCGAGGCGACGAACAGCAAGGCGATAGTGAGGGTTCCGACGACCGAAATCCGACGCTGTCCTGGATTCACGCCCAGCAGGCTAGCGAAATACAGCGTCTCGCTCAACCACTCCCGCCCCAGTGGGATTCCTCAATCCCAAGACAGCCACCGACGCCAGTTGGGGCCCTATCCTGCCCGCGATGACGCAACTCTCGGACGCCCATCTCCGCCCCGTGTTCCAGCCCAACGACGCCGGCCCCGTGCGCGCGTTGGTGGTCGCCGGCGCGTGCGGCAACGTGGGCTTCGGCAAGCTTGGCCAGTTCGCCCGCCTGCTCGCACCCAAGGGCATCCCGGTGGTCGCCCTCGACCTCGCAGGCGACGTGCAAGGCGTCAAGGCCAAGCTCGAGAAGGCCTACGGCGGGCGCTTCGACGCCGACACGCTCGCCACGATCATGAACGGCATCACCGTCGTGCAGGGCGGCATCGATGACCTCCCCGCGGACCTCGAGGTGGGCTTCGTGTTCGAGGCGATCCCCGAGCGGCTGAACATCAAGCACAGCTTCTACGCCGCGGTCCGGGCTCGCGACCCCGAGGCATTCATCTTCTCGGCGACCAGCGGCTACCCCAGCACGATGTTGTTCGAGGGCCTGCCGGGCAACGAGCGCTGCGGTGTCATGCACCCGTTCTTCCCGCACCTCACCAACAAGCTGTGGGAGGTCCCGCTGCGCGGCGCCGTCACGGGCAAGGACGAGCTCAAGTCGATCAAGCGTTTCTTGGGCGGCCTGGGCATGAACCTCATCCCCACCGCCGACGTCCCTTCGTTCGCGGCCGACCGTCTGTTCTGCGGCATGATGCTCGAAGCGGTCCGCACCAGCGTGGACCTGGAGCTCTCCCCGGCCCAGGTCGACGACGTCTGCAAGAAGACCCTCGGAACCTCGCCGTTTTTCGTCCACAACCTGATCCCTGGCGCCAACTATCTCTCGGCGCACTGCATGGAGCTGATGCAGACCGAGGTCGACAGCACCTTGTTCGCCATTCCCGAGGCGTGGAAGGCGTACATCGAGGACCCGCATAAAACCTGGCCCTACGAGCGCGGACAGACCTGCCCCCCGGAGAAGTTCGAGGCTGCCCGGACCCGCATGCTCGGCATGCTGATCAGCCTCACCGCGTACATGCTCAAGCACGACATCGCGACACTGGACGCGATCAACTTCCTGTCCGAGAACGCACTGGCGTTTCGCGAAGGCCTCCCTGCGCTCATCCAGAACCTGGGGTTTGCCCAGTCCAAGGACATCGCCCAGCGCTTCCTCACCGAGCAGAAGATCACCAAGGCAGACGAGGTCGCGCCGCTTGCCGTCCTGGCGCAAGACGCGTTGGCGGGCAAGCCCTCGCAGTGGTGGAACGCCTACGTGCACACCTCGGTGCATGACGGCGTCGGTCTGCTTTCGATCAAGCGGCTGACGATCAGCCACACGTTCATCGCCGAGCTGGACCGCGCCCTCGAGGCGCTCAACGCCGACGCATCGGTCAAGGCCATCGTCATCGCCCCCGACGGAAGCTTCAGCCGCGAGTTCGGACACGGGGCGAGCCTGCTCGACTTCGTCCCGGTGCTTGGCAACCAGGAGCGGGCCCAGGCGCTCATCGATGGCTGGAAGAAGACGCTGTCCAAGCTCCGCGCCGGCAAGCCGACCGTCGCCGCGCTGGTCGGCCGGGTGCTGGGTGGCTCGCTCGAGTTCGCGCTGGCCTGCCACGCGCGAATCGGCGGGGAGCGCACCCGCCTGCAGTTCCCCGAGACGACCGTCGGCGTCATCCCGGGCCTGGGCGGCTGCCACCACGCGCACCGCTTCAGCACGGCCGAGCACTACGGCCGCCTCAACGAAATCCTCCTGACCGGGCACGGCTTCACGATCGACGAGGCGAAGGCCATGGGCATCGTCAGCGACGTCGTCCCGATCCCGGACCTGCCCGCGGCCAGCATGAAGCTTGCCGCCGCCCTTGCCGCGGGCGAGACCCCGATGCCGGCCTTCCGTATGCAGGGCGCCGCTGTGCAGGTGGACCGCAACGTCGCGACGACCAACGAAGCGGGCGTCGTCCTCGATGCGGAACTCCGGGCCCTGCTGGCCGAGACCATCGAGCAGGCCAACGCCCTGCCCTACGCCGACGGCTCGGCGCTCGAGGCCAAGAACGCCGCCCGGAGCCTCACGCTGAGCAGCAGCGCCATCGGGGTCAAGGCGATGATGCGCGGCAAGCCGGCGCAGTTTGAGCACCCGCTGGCGTAGACGCCTCACAGTCTTCGAGCAGCCGGCGTGACACCTCCAAGTGCACGCCGGTTTTTTCGTGGTGCAGAAACCTCGCCGCCTTCCGAGCGCTCAGTGCTCGGGATGGCAAACTTCTCCGAGTTCTACCAACAAGGTGGGGTGTTCATGCACCTCGTCACCCTCTTGGCCCTCGCGAGCAGCGGACTGCTGCTCGCCCGCGCGGTCCGCATGCGCGTCTTGGCGCGGAGGATCACCGCAGGAAAACCGCCACCGCCGCCCGAACACGAAGGCTTGGTCCTTGGGCTCGTGGTGGCCGCGGGATTGGCCGGAGCGCTGGGAGCCACGTTCGGCCTGATCGAGACCTGCGCTGCCCTGCGCAGCATCGCCCCCGAGCACCACATGATGGCGGTCGCGCGAGCCGTGCCCATCGCCCTGAGCCCGCTGGCATGGTCACTGCTGCTCATCACGCCGCTGGTGCTCGCGCGCGCGGTGCTCGGTGCCGTCGAGGCCCGACTGCGACTGCTCGCAGCCCGGGCCTAACGCTCGCGGTTCAGACGCTGGCGAAGCCGACCAACGTGTCCCCGTCGCGCCGCAGCAGCCGAGTGCGACGCATGCGGTGGTCGGCCACTTGGGTCTCGAGCAGCGCCTCGACGACCTCGCGCGGCCGAACGCCGCCATCGTTTCCGACCCGCAGGCGGAACGTCAGCGAGCCATCCTGGACCGAGGCGTCCATGAGGTACTCCCGCACGTCGATGGTCCTCTCGGTCGGCGTCTCTCCGGGGCGGACCGGGCGGCGCTTGCCACCGCGCTTCTTCTTGTGCACGGCTCGCTGAATCGTCAGCTCCCCTTGCGCGAGCCGCCGGGCGACGGTCTGCGCAGCCACAGCGAGTTGATCGGGCTCCAGGAACACCGAGTAGTCGGCAGCCTCGATGAGCTTGGGCAGCTTGACCGCACCCGGCTCGAGCAGGGTCCCGCTGACGATCACCAGTCCTGGAGGTGCCGACTCGCGAATCCGTTGGACCAGGTCCTCGCCCATCGCGCTGCGCTCGGACGGCGTGAGCATGTCGGCCAGATCCTCGCGCGAGCGCGAAAGCAGGACGTCGATGTCCACGACCTCCTCGTCCGCGGCCATGCCCAGCGCAAGCGCCGGGCTGAAGATCATGCGTGGGATCGGATTGTAGCCGCGGGAGAACGCGAGCTCGACCTGCGCCCGCCGGAACATTCGCGGCAGGATCCGCAGCAGGTCGCGGTGGCTCAGGAACCGCAGCGGACCCTGCTTGCCAAAGATGAGACGCAGCCGGGAGTGGGCGGCCTCGGCGTTGGCCTTCCAAGCGTTGCCCTCCTCGAGGTTGGACACCGCGGTCCGCCCCACGAGTGCCTCGGCCGGCACGAGGTTGGACGGCAGCGAGCGCTCGGGCTCGGGCGCGTCCGTGCCTTGGTACTTGCCCGAGGATCGCAGGGCTCGCAGCGCGACGATCCGCTCGTCCCGCATCTGGCTCATGTCGCAGGCGATGCCGCAGTCGTAGCAGACCAGCTTGCGTTGGTCGGACTCGGCGTCGGGCAGGTTGGTGTGGTGCACCTTGTCGCCGGCAGCCTTGCCACACGGCGGGGAGAGCCGGCTGCGCGTCGCCTTTTGATACTCGGAGGCCAAGAACCCGGGCTCCAGCCCGATGTCGATGTGGTCCCAGGGGAGACGAGCGTCGACGGGAAGCGTGCGGGTGTAGCAGGTGGGGTCGACCCCCGCGCCGTCCAGCGCGTCGAGCCATCGATCGAAGCTGAAGACCTCTTGCCAGCCGTCGAAGCGCGCGCCGGCCTCGTAGGCGAGCTGCAGCGCCTTGCCCAGCTTACGGTCGCCGCGCGCGAAGAGGCACTCCAGCCAGCTGTCCTCGACCGTGTGGGTCTTGAGGGTGAGCTTGGCCTCGCGAGCGAGTCCGCGGAGCATGGAGACCTTGCTCTTGAGGTCTTCCATCGAGTCCATGGCCGCCCACTGAAAGGGCGTGTGCGGCTTGGGCACGTGCTGCGAGACGCTGACGGTGATCGCCGGCGGGCGCCGCATCCCCACCTCGCGTGCGATCGCCTTCACGCGGCGCCCGGTCTCGATGATGCCGACAACGTCTTCGTCGGTCTCGGTGGGCAAGCCCATGATGAAGTACATCTTCATGCGGTCGTAGCCGCGCTCGAAGATGCGGCGGGCCGACGTGGCGATGTCTTCTTCGGTGACGTTCTTGTTGATGACGTCACGCATCCGCTGCGTGCCAGCCTCGGGGGCGAAGGTCAGCCCGGTGATCCCGACCGTCTTGATCTGGTCGAGCAGCTCACCATCGAGCCCGTACGCCCGCAGGCTCGCGATGCCCAGCTTGACCTTGCGTTTGGCCAGCTCAGGAACGAGGTCCTTGATCAGCGGATTGATGCACGAGACGTCCGCGGTCGACAGCGCCGTCAGGCTGGTCTCGTTGAAACCTCCCGCCTCGATGCCACCGAGCACCGCCTTCTTGATCGCCTCGGGGGTGCGCTCGCGGACCGGCCGATAGATGATGCCGGCCTGGCAGAACCGGCAGCCCTCGGTGCACCCGCGCGTCACCTCGACCGAGGCCCGGTCGAAGATCGCTTCGGCGTACGGCACCGGGAACCGCTCGGGGAACGGAAACTCGTCGAGATCTCGCACGAACACGCGCTGAACCGAAAGCTCGACGTTGGCGGCCTGGCCGGCCTCGGAGAGTCCGGTGACCACTTCCAGGCCGGTGCGCTCGTCCTGCGCGACCACGTACATCGCCGGCACGTACATACCCGGCGTCTTCGCGATCGCGGCCAACACCTCGCTGCGCGGCGCCCCCTGCTTGCGCATCGTGCCGATGATGCGCAGCAGTCCGGGGAGGACTTCTTCGGCCTCGCCGACCAAGAACGCGTCGACGAAGTCCGACAGCGGCTCGGGGTGCGTCGCGGTGGGTCCGCCCGCCAGCACGATCGGGTCGGCATCACCGCGTGCGTCGGAGCGATACGGCACCCCGCCCAGCTCGAGGTTGAGCAGCACGTTGGTGTAGCAGAGCTCGTATTGCAGACTGACGCCGACCACATCGAACGCGCTCAGCGGCGTGCGTGTCTCAAGCGAGATCAGCGGCAGCTCACGCGTGCGGAGCTCTGCCTCCATGTCGCCCCACGGCGAGAAGGCCCGCTCGCACACCAGGTCGTCTGCCTTGTTGATCAGGTCGTAGAGAATCCGGGTGCCCAGGTGGCTCATCCCGATCTCGTAGATGTCGGGGAACGCGAGCACGAAGGTGCACGCCAGACCCTCGTGAGACTTGAGCACCTGCTGCTCTTCGCCTCCCAGATAACGGCCCGGCTTCTGCACGCTGGTCAGAAAATCCGCATACGGGTGCTCCGACAGCGCGGCGGCGTTGACCGCTGGGGGCTCGATGCGTGCAGTGCTCATGGCCGTCTACTGCCACAGACAGCGCCAAGACGCCATGGATCGGCCCTGCGGAGTCGCCGCCGTGACCGCAGAGGCGGCGTGAGCTGTCATGTCGATAGACCCCCCTTGCGCGTCTGCTGCGCCGATCTACCATGCGTGCAGATCGTGAAAGACCTCTACAACACCTTAGGCGTCAGCCGCGATGCCTCGGCCAGCGAGGTCAAGAAGGCCTACCGTCAGCTCACCCGCGAGTTTCACCCGGACAAGAACCCGGGAAACGACGCCGCCGAGGAGCGCTTCAAGGCGGTCTCCAGCGCGTACGACGTCATCTCCGACCCGGAGCGCCGTTCGCTCTACGACGAGTTCGGCGACATGAGCCTCACGCAGGGGTTCGACGCCACCCGGGCGCGCGCCTACAAGAACCAGCAGCGGGCCTACGCGGGCGGACGCGGCGGTGGTTTTGCAGGCGGGAGCGGCGGGTTCCCGATGGACGAGTCGATGTTCAGCGACGTTGGGGACGCCCGGGAGACCAACTTCGATGACCTGCTCTCGCGCTTGTTTGGCGGCGGACGCGTTCGCGCCGGGGGCAGCCCCCAGCCCCGGGCCCGCCGCGGTGCGGACATCAGCGGCGAGATCTCGGTCGGGTTCAACGACGCCCTGGTCGGCACGACGGTTCCGCTGCGACTCGACGCGGCCGACGGCGGCATGAGCACGCTCGACGTGAAGGTCCCGGCCGGGATGAAAGACGGCGCAAAGCTGCGGCTGCGCGGCAAGGGAGGCGGAGGCACGCCCCCCGGGGACATCATCCTCACGGTGCGGGTTGGCGGTCACAAGCTGCTTGAGCGCGACGGAGACGACCTGCGACTGCGACTCCCTGTGACCGCGCTGGAGGCCTACCGCGGTGGGCCAATCGATGTGCCCACGCCCTGGGGTGCCGTCACCGTCAAGCTCTCGCCAGGCTCGCAGAGCGGGCAGACCTTGCGTTTGCGAGGACGCGGCGTTCGGCCCGCTGGCGACAAGCCTGCGGGCGACCTGATGGTCACCCTCGATGTGCGCCTCCCCGAAGCCGGCGACGAACGCCTGCTGGAGTTGCTCACGGACTTGCAAGGCAGCGCCAATCCTCGCGCCAGCCTCGTGCTGTGAGGTCCGGCCCAATCCGGACCAATCCAGCCCATCCGGCCCGGTCCGGGTCAGCCGCCGCGGCGTGTGCGACCCAACCCGCCGAGCACGGTCGGAATGAGGACCAACGTGATGATCGTCGACGCGGCGAGACCGCCGAGCACCGCGCGAGCCATCGGCGCCTGCGCGTCGGCGCCCTCCCCGATCCCGAGCGCGAGCGGGAACAGAGCGATCACCGTGGTCAATGTGGTCATCAGGATCGGCCGAAGCCGCAGCCGACCCGCCTCCAGGGCCGCCCGCATCCGCGGCATCCCTTCGGCTTGCAGCCCGCGCGTCCGCTCGACCAACAAGATCGCGTTGTTGACCACGATCCCGCCCAGCATGATGCAGCCGATGTAGGACTGCACGTTGAGCGTGGTGTCGGTGGCCCAGAGCACTCCAAACACGCCAATCGCCGCGACCGGCACCGAGAGCATGACGATCAGCGGGTCGGTCAGTGACTCGTACTGGGCCGCGAGCACCATGTACACCAGCGCGAGCGAGAGCAGCCGACCCTGGGGGCGGCGATGAAGGCGGCCGCAGGCTCAAGCGTGCCGGTGTACTCCCGACGGACCTCGAAGGTCCCACGCTGCACCGGTGCAAGCTCGACGGGGATCGGCTGCCGCGCGTCCGCGGCCGCCGAATCCAGCTCGGCGCGGCCCAAGGACCGGGCCCACCAGGCTCCGCCGATCAGCGCCCCTGACACCACGAGCACGCCAAGCCACACCGCCACCCCGCGCACCGGGGAGCGCGCAGGCTCTGAGGGGGCGTCCATCGACCCCGATGCTAGAGCACATCTCATCACCTCGCCACGCCACGCCGCCTCACGGGTCTTTGGAGCCGCCGCGTCGAGGTGCTCCGTTGTGCTCCCCCGAGTCGGGCGGCGCGGTACGGTTGGCACACATCGGGGTCGCAGCGGAAGCCGCGCGAGCGTGGTAGAGGCTGTGCATGGCCACGCACCTACCCGTCGTGACGCCCGCTCCCATCGAGCGACCCCGCAAACGACACCCCAAGTGGCTGCGCGTTCCGATGCCCGCGGGCGAGGGCTACAACGACCTACGCCAGCGCGTGAAGGAGCTTGATCTTCACACGGTGTGTCAGAGCGCCAGCTGCCCCAACATCGGCGAGTGCTGGAACAACCGCGCGCTCACGATCATGATCTTGGGCGAGATTTGCACCCGCTCGTGCCGCTTCTGCGACGTCAAGACTGGCCGCCCCTTGCCCGTCGACGAAAAGGAGCCGCAGCGGGTCGCGACCATTCTCGCCGAGCTCGCGCTGCGCCACACCGTCATCACATCCGTCGACCGTGACGACCTCAAGGACGGCGGGGCCTCGGTCTGGGCGGACACGCTGCATGCGTGTCACGAGCACGCCCCGTGGATGACCATCGAAGTCCTCGTTCCCGACTTCAAAGGCAGCCTCTCGGACACCGACGTGGTGCTCGACGCGGGTCCCGACGTGTTCGCGCACAACCTCGAGACCGTGCCGCGCTTGAGCAAGCAGGTTCGGGTCCAGGCGAAGTACGAGCGCAGTTTTGCCGTGCTTGAGCACGCCGCGGCCCGCGGCGCCCTGACCAAAACCGGCCTGATGCTTGGCCTGGGTGAGTCGCTCGGTGAAGTCCGCGAGGTCATCGACCAGCTCGGCGAAAAGAAGCTGACCATCCTCACGCTCGGTCAGTACCTGCAACCCAGCCGTAAACACCTCGAGATCGATCGCTACGTGCACCCCGACGAGTTCAACGAGCTCGCCGACTACGCCCGGGCCCGCGGCATCGCCCACGTCGAAGCGGGGCCCCTGGTCCGCAGCAGCTACCACGCCGAAGGCCAGGCCGAGCTCATCCGTCGCCTGCAAGAGAGCCGCGGGCGGGTCGGGTTCGCGAGCCTCAAGCCCGAGATCCCGCCTCCAGCGTAGCCGGTGGTCATCGCTGCGTTTCTCGTACGAAACCTCGCAGCCTGTGCTCAGGCACGCGCCCAAATCCGCTGCGGGTGCGGTGCGAGACGTCGACTGCCGCGCACGCCCTCGCGGGTCGAGCGCGCGGCCGCAGGCTCACGGCTGCGCGTCACGCTCGGCGAGCACGGCACGGATCGTCGCCATGGCGTCGCTGAGGCGTTTCTGGGGGATGTTGACCCGGGTCGGCATGCCACCCCCGAGGTCCAGCAGGCCAACGAAGTCCAGACCGCTCTCGAACGGAGCCGCGATGGTCGCGTTGCCCGCGTCGAGCACGATCGACACCGTCGCCTGCTGCTGCCCCAGGAGCAACAGCTCGGTCTTGTCGCACTTGGGCGAGTCCGAACGCAGCTCGAGGTACGCGATGCCGCCCTGCACGACGTATTGCTCGGCGAGCCGCTTCGACGCGTCCGCCATCCGGTGAAAGTCGGCGGCGGCCTCAACAATCGAGTCGCGCTCGGTGCCCGCCTTGAGTCCGCCGACCAGGTACAGGACCACGCGCCGCTTGAGGGTGTCGTCGAGCCAATGGGCACGCAACGCATGGTCGATACGCTCGGCTTCCTGGGTGGCGACGCCGATGCGCGTATCGACGACCCGCGCATCCGCGTCCGCACCCGGATATGGCTCTTTGCCGCCGAGCACCCACTTGGCAGCCGCGTACAGGCCGTCGAGGTCGAAGTGACAAAGCACCGTATCGACGGGGCCTGTCCGCTCCACCATCTGCTCGGTGATCATCTCGGGGCAGGCGCCGTGTTGGGCTTTGGTGGCCAAAACGAACCGCTCATCCCGCGCGAAAGATTCGTGCAGGGGGTGGTCGTGGTGATCGACCCACTTGGCCAACCGGGCCCCCAGATCCTTGATGAACTTGCCCGTGGTTTTCTCGAAGCCCTTGCCGATCCCTTCCGCCGCGAAGGCGATGTCGAGAACGACGACGCGGCCGTCGAGGCTGCCCGCACGAGGCAGCTTTCGCGGCGAAGCAAACTTGAGCTCGGGGAGACGACTCACGCGTCGGCTCCCAGGGCGAGCTGCTCGAGCGCCCCCTGAAGCTCGCCCCGAGCGTGGTCATCGCCGCCGCGCTTGGCGGCATCCATCCCGGAGATGAACACCGCGGCGGCCTCGTCCTTGGCCCCGAGCGAGGCCAGCAGGTTGCCGTACATGAGGTACGCGGGGACGTAGTCCGGCAGGCGCTCGACGAGCCCCGCGAACGTGGCCCGCGCCTCATCGGCGTGCCCCTGTTTGGACAGCTCCATCGCAAGTCCGTAGGCCGGGAAAGGCTCATCGGGCTTTGCCGCCGCCATTTTACGCAACATGCCGAGCCGGTCCATGGACGTCCTTGTTTCGATCGGGCTGCCGCGGACCCTTAGGCCGCGCCTTCGGCTTTGGGCGGATGCTCGGCGAGGTGCGTTTGGGCGTAGGCCTTCGCGTCCGCGCCGGACATGCCCAGCCCCTCAAGCACCGCAGGCGTCTGGTCGAACACCCCGGTCTCCTGAAGGTGACCCACCAGCAGCAGATACACCGCGACGTGATGCGGCTCGTACTTGCCCAGCAGCATCGTAGCGCCCTCGCGAAGCTTCTCCGGCGAGTTGGTCTCGCAGAAGTCCTCGTCGGTCTCGCCTTGGTTGTGTTTGACCTCCAGGAAGTCGAGGTAGTCGACGAGCATCTGACGGTGGTGACGCATCAGCCACTCGATCAGGAACGCAAGCGCGAGCTGCTGGTTCTCTTTTTCGAACTCGGTATCAAAGCGCTTGCGCCACGCCTTGAGGCGTTGCGTACGGGTGAACGCGGTGGCGGGCACGCCGGAATGCGAGCCACCCGCTTTGAGGACGGCGCGAACCTCTTTGCCGGAAAGCTCTTCATAGAACGCATCGGCGCGCTCTTTGCCCAGGTGCTTGCAAATCTCGATCGGAATCATCGGAAGGGCGCGAACCTATCAGTCAGCGCGACCGGCCGCCAGCGCAACGCAACCGGAGATCGATTCAGGCGTAGCTTGCGATGTACGACTCGTATCGGGCCCGCAGCGCGCTCGTCACGGGACCAGCCTGGCCAGTGCCGACCTGCGTTCCATCCAAACGGGTGACCGGCATGATCCCCCGCACCGAGCTGGTGAAGAAGACTTCGGAGGCCGCCCGGAGTGCATCGGGCAGCACGGTGCACTCCGCCGCCGGATGTCCGAGCTGTGCCGCGAGTTCGCACACGACCTGCCGGGTGATGCCTGCGAGGAGGCCCGCGCGAATGTGCGGCGTGCAGAGCCGGCCATCCATGACCGCGAACACGTTGCTCGTCGCGCCTTCGGCCACCTCGCCGGCCGAGGTCACGAGGATCGCATCGTCTCCGCCGCGTCCGATCGCCTCCCGCAGCGCGATGATGTTGCTGAGGTAGTTGCCGGTCTTGATCCCCGGGTCGAGACCACAGCCGGCCTTGTCGACCGCGACGAGCACGGCGTGCAACCCCTTCGCATACGTCGCTTCGGACGGAAGCTCCAGCGGCTGCGCGATGATGACGATCGTCGGAGCCTGCGTTCGACGGGGGTCGAGGCCGATCGGGCCCGCACCGCGGGTGATCATCATTCGGACGTAGCTCTCCTCGTTGCCGGTCGCGGCGTGCGTGCGCGCGATCAGTGCGCCGAGATCCACTGCCGGGAGCGGCAAGTCCATGTAGATGCCCTCGCCGCTGCGTGCGAGTCGCTCCATGTGACGCTGAAGCTCCACCGGGATGCCGCCACCGGCGGTCCGCATGGTCTCGTAGATGCTGTCCCCGTAGAGGAACCCGCGATCAAACACGCTCACGTTGGCGTCGGCCGGATCGAGCACCCGGTCGTGCGTGGACACATAGATTTTCGTGCTGCTCACCGTCCCTGGCCTCTGGTCTTCGTATCTGCTGCGCGCAGGCGCCACACGGAGGTGAAGCCTTCCCAGAAGATGCGCATCGACATCTTCGACTCGCCGCGCTCGCGGTCGGGAAACAAAATCGGCACTTCTTTCACGATGAAGCCGGCCTCCAGCGCTCGATATGTGACTTCGATCTGAAACCCGTAGCCGACGGTGAGGATATTTTGGAACGGCAACGTCTCAAGCACGCGCCGCGTGAAACACTTGTAGCCGCCGGTCATATCGCGCACAGACACGCCCAGGACCGACCGCGCGTACAGGCTTCCGCCCCACGACAACACCAACCGATGCGGTCCCCATCCTCGAATGCCGCCACCCTCCACATACCGCGACCCCAGGGCAAGGTCTGCCCCCTCCTGCGTTGCGCGCAGCAGATCGCCCAGGAAGCGCGGCGGATGGCTGCCATCGGCGTCCATCTCGAACACATGGGTGAACCCTGCGTCATGTTCGAGCGCCCAGGTGAACCCGTGAAGGTAGGCGCGACCGAGCCCTTCTTTGCCCCTGCGATGCAGGACGTGGACCCGCGCGTCCCGTGCGGCCCAAGCGTCCGCGAGCGCGCCGGTTCCGTCCGGGCTGGCGTCGTCGATCACACAGACATCGAACGTCGGCTGCGCGCTTCGAATCGCAGCGAGGATCGTGTCGATGTTCTCTCTCTCGTTGTAGGTGGGTACCAAAACGACCGCGCGGGTCGTTGGCGCTCCAGAAGCCGCCGAAGTCACGTCGCGCGCATCATACGGCCGCCTCCGCCCGCCCGGCGAGCGGCTCGCGCTCGCGGCCACCGCGCGAGGGCTCACGAACGGCCGCCAACCCCGCATGCCGCGATGTGGTAGGTTGAGCTACACCCACTGGAGTTGTATCGGACATTGCGTAAAATTCGCTGCCACTACGCATCCCCTGAGGCCTTCGTCGAAGCGATCGATGCACCCGAGGAAGAATGCGCGCTTCAGGTGTTCACCACGGACGGGTTTGAGCCGGGCGAGGAAGTGCTGCTCGAGGTCCACTTCTCCAGCCTGCCCGGCAAGATGATGGTCCGCGCGATCGGGCGAGATTGGCACCCTGCCCGTCCGCGCCTGCGTGTTCGGGCCGGTGGCGTGCTGCGCTGCACCGGCACCGAGTGGGCCAAGCTGCAGTTTCTTCGACGCGTCGGCGCCGGCGAGCTCAAGCTCAACGCTCGCAGACGGCACGTTCGGCTGCCCGTGATGGTGGAGATCCGCTGGCGTCGGCAAAACACCACCACCTTCATCAGCGCTGCGCTCTCGGAGATCTCCGAGGGCGGCGGTCTGCTGCTCACCGCGGACGACACCCGACCGGACTCCGGGGAGGAGGTGATCATCGAGATTACGCCCCCGGGCAGCGAGCGCCCGCTCGAAGTGTTATCCGTCGTCCGCAATACGGACCATCCCGATGGTGTCGGTCTCGAATTCATGGCGCGCGACATGGGCGGTGTTCACCGCCTGCGCGAAGTCATTCGTCGCTTGGTCGAGCAGTAGCCTGCTGCTCGTCGCGGCGTGCGGGTCGGCTCCGGCCTCGGCCCTGAGCCCGATCCTGGGCACCCCGGTACCCGAGCTCCTCGCACCGGCCCCGGTGTTGCCAGCGGACTGTGCAGAGCTTGCGGAGATGGCCAACGACGACGCCCACGCCGCGGCGCTGCTGCCGGTGCTGTGCCCCGCGATCCCGCTGGATGCTGTCGCCGCGCGGAAGGCTCTGCTCGCGGCGGACTCTGCCGATGCGGCGAGGCGACGCATCCCGCTGCTCGCGGGCCATACCGAGCTGGAAGCGTTGGCAAAGCTCGTCGCCCAGACGAGCGTGGATGTGGAGATCGACGCGCGCCTCCCCGTCCCGGAGACCGCGATCGTCACCCCGCTCTCCGACACCGTGCTGGCGAGCGTGGCGCTGGCCCGGGCCCAGCTTCGCAGCGCCGGACCCGAGACCCACACCCTGGCCCGCGCCTACCTGGCCAAGGTCCATGCGCATGCGCTGCGCCAGCTCGGCATCGAGACGACACGCCCGCCCGGGCCGTTCGGACGCCTGCTCGCGGCGCTCTCGATTCACTACGGACGCTCGCTGTGCACCGCGTACTGGCACCGCCGCGTTCCAGGGCTGGGCACCCTGTTCAACGAGACCGAGCGCGCCATCTTGTGGGCGGTGCTGGTGCTCGAAGCCGACTCCAGCGCCGGTGATCCGCCGCTGGTGGCGTACGAGCTCTCGATGGGCCGTCAATACCTCGAGCGACCCGACGTGCACGGGCGACTCCTCAAGGCCTTCGAGCGCGACCTGGGCCCGCAGTCTCCCGATCGGGTGGAGCCGATCGCCAACGCCCTGCCCCGACTGCTCGAGCACGGCTTCGTCGACCTCGCCATCGCGCGCGCGCTGACGCTCCGCACCCGCGGGAACGTGCCCCTTGCAGACATCGAGCAGTTGTTGCGCTCGGGGCTCACCGCCGTCGAGGGTGAGGAGTACCTTGAGCGCCTCGACACGCGACTGGAACGCGACCCAGGTGCGTCTCCCCCAGCGTCGGCGGCCTCGCTCGACCACGCGGCAGACCCGGACTGGCCCTCGGCCAGCGTCGTCGCTCGGGGCCAACTCGAAGCGATCGAGGCGGCGAACTCCGAGTTTGCTCGGCGGTTCGCGCTGGGGCGTGCGGTGCTGGTGTTTCGAGCCCGACCCGATGCGCTCCGGGTTGCGCTCGACCGCGCGGCGAACAGCCTTCAGCCACAGGTCGCCACCGCGGTCCCCTTGCTGCGCGCCGTCCTGGATGAGCTCGACGACGGCCGGCTCGCGTGGCTGCGTCGACAGGCCGAGACCGACGTCCGCATCGTCACCGATGAGGAGGCAGCCACCCGCCGAAGCTTCGCAAGGATCGCCCGCGAAGCTGGCGATGCGGCGCGGTAGCGGGCGAGCACGCGTTCAGCGGTCGCAGCGTCCGCGGGAGACCTCGACGTCGAGCCCATCCTCGCGCTGCGTAGCGGCGACGGTTGCGGTCCGGCCACGTCCAGCGCCCACCCGCTTGCGCTGACGCGCTCCGGTCCGGCCATCCACGACCGCGACCTTCAGCGACGCCCGCGTCGTCTTCGGCGCCTGCGCACACTCGCCGGGCACGAGCGTCGTCCCGCCGACCTCGAGCGTCAGCGGCGCGTCCGGCTCGGCCACAAAACAAACCCGGGGCGCATCGTCGACTTGGCAGACCTGCTCGATGCGGCGCCACCCTGTGCGGGGGCCACACCCCACCGCGAGCAGTGCGAGCGCGCCCACCACCACGGCCACGGCGCGCTGCGGCAGGGCGTGGCACACTGATGCGAGTCCATGGCGCGTCGCATCAACCACGGCCAGAGCCGACCGGCGCGCGAGTTTGCCGAACATGCGGTGCGGATCATCGTGCCGCCCGAGCGACTTCGGCTGACGCGGCTGCAGATCGCGTGGACCGACCTGGTGGGCCCGCGGCTGCGTGCGGTGGCCTGGCCTGGCGGGCTCAAAGGCAAACAGCTGATCGTCTACGTTCGGGATACGCAGTGGCAGCACGAGCTGGTCTACATGAAGGGCGAGCTGCTCACCCGGATCGCGGCGCGGTGCCCCGAGTGTCCGGTCAGCTCGATGCGCTTGCGGGTCGGCGACATCCCGCCGGTCCCCGAGAGACCGCCCCCGCCCCCACCCCCGGACATCGTCGAGCTCCCCGATGAGCCCGCGCCCGAGACGATGAGCGCCCTGAGCGAGGTCGGAGACATAGATCTGCGCAAGCTCATCGCCAACGCCCGGATGGCCCTCTCGGGCCGCCTGCGACGCTGAGGCTGACCGGCAAGACGAACTTGAGGCCGACGCTGAGGCTGACCGGCAAGACGTCCGGGGCTGCGGAGGCTGCGGAGGCTGCGTCCGGATCAACGACCCACCTCGGTCCCAGCGCGAAGGTCCCGCACCAGCTCGATGAGCGCGTCGACACCCTCTTGGGCGGCGCGAATCAGGGCAGAGCCCACCACGACACCGTCGGCCTTGCTGGCGAGCGCCTTGGCCTGCTTCGCGGACCGAACTCCGAAGCCTGCGGCCACCGGGACCTCAAAGCCTGCCCGGACCTTCGCCAGCTGCGCTGCGAGTGCGTCGGAATCCACATCGACCTCCGCGCCCGTCACCCCCTTGAGCGTGACGGCGTACACAAATCCGGTCGTGACCGCGGCGACCGCCTCCATGCGCGCGTCCGTGGTGGTGGGGGCGACAAGGCCAACCCAATCGAGGCCACGTGCGGCCGCAGGTGCACGCAGTTCTTCGGCGTGCTCGGGCGGACAGTCGACGACAAGAAGGCCATCGATGCCCGCGTTCGCGGCCGTACTCCCGAGCCGGCTCCCCATCTGCAGCAGGGGGTTGGCATAAGAGAACAGCACGATCGGGATGTCGGTCCGCTCTCGAATCGATCGCGCCAGGTCGAGCACCCCGGCGAGCGTCGCTCCGGCGGCCAGGGCCCGAATCATCGCCGCCTGCACATCGGAGCCATCCGCGGTCGGGTCGGAGAACGGGACGCCAAGCTCCAAGACATCAAGGCCGGCATCGCAGGCAGCCATGATCCGGTCGTGCGACCCTTGGAGGTCCGGGTCGAACGCGGTGAGGTATCCAACCAGCGCCGCGCGGCCTTCGGCCTTGGCGTCATCGAAGGCTTGTTTGATCCGACTCATGAGGGCTGCTCCGAGGCTTCGGTTTTTTGTGCGCCCTGGTTCAGAGCGTCCATCACGGTGTGCATGTCCTTGTCCCCGCGTCCGGACACGTTGACCACGACGGTCGCATCGAGCCCGACCTCCTTCAGGATCTCGGGCAGCGCCGCAAAGGCATGCGCCGTCTCCAGCGCGGCGATGATGCCTTCGGTGCGGGCGAGCTGAGACAGCGCGTCGAGGCACTCGGCATCCGTCACACTCAGATACTTGGCGCGCCCCGTCGCGTGCAGGTGCGCGTGCTCGGGACCGACCCCGGGGTAGTCCAGGCCGGCGGAGATCGAGTGCGCCTCTTGGATCTGCCCGTGGGAGTCCTGAAGCACCAGCGAGCGCATGCCGTGGTAGATGCCCAGCTTGCCCGCCGTCATCGTGGCGGCGTGTTTCCCCTTGAGGCCCTCCCCCGCAGCCTCAACCCCGTACAGGGCCACCTCAGACTCGGGTACGAACGCCGCGAAGATGCCCATCGCGTTGGAGCCTCCGCCGACACACGCGACGACGGCATCGGGCAGTCCGCCGGTCAAGGCATGTACCTGCGCCCGGCACTCATCCCCGATGACCCGCTGCAGCTCGCGGACCATGGTGGGGTACGGGTCGGGCCCCATCACGCTGCCGATCACGTAGTGCGTGTCGTCGACGTGCGCGACCCAGTCCCGAAGGGCCTCGTTGATCGCGTCCTTGAGCGTGGCGCTGCCCGCCGTCACGGGCACCACCTGGGCTCCGAGCAGCTGCATGCGGAACACGTTGAGTTCCTGTCGCTCCACGTCGCGCGCGCCCATGTACACGGTGCAGGGCAGTCCGAAGTAGGCGCAGACCGTTGCGGTGGCCACACCGTGTTGGCCGGCCCCGGTCTCGGCGATGATCCGCGTCTTTCCCAGGCGCCGTGCGAGAAGCACCTGACCGACGCAGTTGTTGATCTTGTGCGAGCCGGTGTGGTCGAGGTCCTCTCGCTTGAGCAGGAGCCGTCCGCCGTCCTTCATGCCCAAGACCTCGGCGAGCCGGTTGGCTTCGCTCAAGACCGACGGTCGCCCGGCGTAGTCCCGAAGGATGGAGCGGTACTCCTCCTGAAAGCTGGGATCCGCCCATGCTTGGGGCCACGCCTCACCGAGTTCCTCAACCGCGGGCATCAACGTCTCGGCAACGTAGCGCCCGCCGAAGGCACCAAACTGAAGCGAGGGGCTCGTGGACTCTTCGGCCATCGATCCACCTTCTACCAGGCGAGGTCCGGCGCCGCCCGAACCACCCGCAACAACCCCTCGATTCGCTGCAGGTCCTTCTCCCCGCGGCCCGCCCCCGCGACCTCGGACCCGCTCGCCACGTCGAGACCTGCGGGTCTCACCTGGGCCAGCGCATCGGCGGCGTTGCCGAGCGTGATGCCTCCGGCGAGCCAGACGGGCAGCGGCGCGAGAGCCTGCACGGCTGCCGCCGCCCACGCCCAGTCGGTCCTCGCTCCGGCACCGCCGTACCCGGGGGTGGCAGCGTCGAGCAGGACCCAGGCCGGCGCGGGCGCGGGCACGAGCAGGGTCGCCAACTCCGGGGTGCCACGAATGACCCAGGCCCACGGCAGGCCCAGCGCGGCAAACGACTCGGGCGGCCCATCGCCGTGTGGCTGGATGACGTCGAGCCCAAGTGCACGGGCGATGGAGCCGACCTGCACCGGCGTGTGGTCCACGAACACACCCACCCGCAGGGCGCCGCGGGTCAGGGCCAGCAGCGCCTTTGCGTCCGCGAGGTTGAGACCTCGCTTGCTGCCGGACCAAAGATTGATGCCGACCGCGTCGACACCCAGCCGGTCACACGCCAGCAGGTCGGCGCGTCGCGTGATCCCGCAGACCTTGAGCCCAGGCATGACGCGGTTTAGTTGAGCGCATCGAGCACCGAGGCCAGCGCGGCCCCAGGGTCTTCGGCGCCCATGAACAGCGTCCCGACCAGCGCGGCGTCGACCCCGGCGTCGCGGAGCGCTCGGAGATGTTCGGGGGCTTCGATGCCGCTCTCGGCGACGAACGTAAACGACCGAGGGACGCGGGCGCGCTGCGCGATCGCGATGCTGCGATCGATCTCGAACGACTGGAGGTCGCGGTTGTTGACGCCGATGATCGTCGCCCCCGCACTGAGCGCGCGATCGACCTCATTGCCGCTGTGCGCCTCGCACAGCACGTGCAGCGACAGGTCGTGGGCAAAGTCGATCAGCTGCTTGAGCAGCGGAGCCTTGAGCACGGCAGCGATCAGCAGCACCGCGTCGGCACCTGCGCGACGCGCCTCAAGGATCTGGCTTCGCTCGAGGATGAAGTCCTTGCGGAGAATCGGCAGCGACGTGGCCGCGCGCGCCGCCTCGAGATCCGCGAGACGTCCACCGAAGTGACGGTCGGTGAGAATGCTGATCGCGGCAGCGCCGTTCCTTTCGTACGCGGAGACCACCTCGGCGACGTCGGCGTTCTCGCGGATCGGACCGGCAGAGGGGGAGGACCGCTTGAACTCCGCGATGATGCGCGGTGACGGCCCCTGTCGCAGCGCGCCTTCAAAGTCCCGCACGGGGGGAAGGCCAGCGAGCGCCTGCTCCAACTGGCTGGCCGAGAGCACACCACCGCCGCGATGGGCCGAGAGCTCGGCGCGCTTGGCCGCGATGATCCGATCGAGATGGGTCGACTCGGACATGATGGGGGAAGGCTACGCCGGGTTGGAGGCCTTCACCAGCGCCGCGAGCGTAGCCGCCGCCGACCCGTCGTCGAGCGCGGCTGCAATACGGCCTGCAAGTTCGGGCAGCGCCTGGAGCCCCTGCTCCCCGGCCACGAGCAGCCCCGCCGCGCCGGAGTACACGACGGCGTCTCGGTAGCGCCCCGGGGCGCCCTGCATCAGGGCCTCCAGCGCCATCGCGTTGTCCGCGGGATCGCCCCCGGCGATCTCCTCCCAGCCGAACCGCTCCACCCCCGCCTGCTCGGGCGTCATCACCCACCGCTCCACCACGCCGCGGTGCCCGTGGGCGACCAGCGACTCCCCCTCGGTGCTCAGGTCGTCGATCCCCCACGCCGCCGCCTCGGCTGCCTTCACCCCGGCGCGAAAACCATGCACGACCAGGACCCGGGTGCTGCCCAACGCAGACAGGGCCGAGGCCAACGGCATGCAGCGCGCAGGGTCATACACGCCGAGCAGTTGGCGGGTCGCGCCCGCGGGATTCGTGAGCGGGCCCAACAGGTTGAAGATCGTCCGAACCCCCAACGCCTTGCGCACGGGCATCGCGTGCTTCATCGCCGGATGCAGGGCGGCCGCGAACAAGAAACCGACGCCCACCGCATCGATGCACGCGCCGACGGTCGAGGCCGTCGCCCGGATGCCAACCCCGAGCGCCTCGAGCACGTCGGCGCTGCCGCTGCGACTGCTCGCCGCTCGGTTGCCGTGCTTGGCGACCTTCACCCCGCACGCGGCCAAGACGATCGCCACCGCGGTGGATACGTTTCGCCGCGCCACACCCGATCCGCCGGTGCCACAGGTGTCGACAAGCTCGGTCGCCGCGGCGACGACCGGGGTCATCGCCTCGCGCATCGCCATGGCCGCGCCCGTGATCTCCTCGGAGGTCTCGCCCTTGCTCGCAAGGCCCATCAGCAGCGCGCCGATCTGCCCCTCACCGACATCCCCGGCCATGATCTCGCGCAGGACGAACGTCATGGTCTCGCGGGAGAGGTCGCGCCCGGCGACGAGTTCGGACAGCGCCGCGCGGACGTGGGTGTCAGGCACGGCGTCCGCCCTGCGCCAAGAAGTTGCCCAAGATCTGGTGCCCGGCCTCGGAGAGGATCGACTCGGGATGGAACTGCACCCCAAACACCGGCGCCGACACGTGTCGCACCGCCATCAGCTCGCCCTGCGCCGTGTGGGCCACCGCCACGAGCGACGGGGGAAGCGTCTCCTGCGGGACGATCAGGCTGTGATAGCGGGTCGCGATGAACGGCGACGGGATCCGGGTCAGGATGCCCGTCCCGTCATGCAGCACCGGCGAGGTCTTGCCGTGCATGATCCGTTCCGCTCGCACGACGTCGGCACCCAGGACCTCGCACAAGGTCTGGTGTCCAAGGCAAACGCCGAGCAGCGGAATCGAATGGCCCTCGCCGCACAGAAGCCGGCACACATCCCAACAAACACCCGCATCACTGGGGCGACCCGGCCCCGGCGAGAGCAGCACGTGCGAGGGCGCGTCGGCCACGATCTGCGCAGCGGTGAGCGCATCGTTGCGATAGACGTCGACCACCGCGCCCAGCTCAAGCAGGTACTGCACCAGGTTGAAGGTGAACGAGTCGTAGTTGTCGACCACCAACACGCGGGCACCGGTCCCAGCGTCGGCAGGCGTATAGCGAGTTCCTCCTGCGGGCAGAGCTTTCATCGTCGGTCCTCCCGAGCGCCGCGCGCCATCGCGATTGCTCGCAGCACCGCGCTCGCCTTGTTGCGACACTCCTCATCCTCGGCCTGCGCATCAGAGTCGTGAACGATGCCGCCGCCAGCCTGCACCCGAAGTGTGTCCCCTTGGGCCACCACGCTCCGGATGCAGATCGCAAAGTCAGCCCCGCCATCGTACCCGAGATAGCCGACCGCCCCGCCGTACCAGCCGCGTCCGTGCACCTCGAGTTCGTCGATGAGCTGCAGCGCGCGAACCTTGGGGGCGCCGCTGAGCGTTCCTGCGGGAAAGGTTGCCGCGAGGGCGTCGATCGCATCCAGCTGCGGCCGGAGCGTCCCGGTCACCTCGGAGACGATGTGCATGACGCGGCTGTATCGCTCGATCGCAAAGCGTTCGGTCACGCGCACGCTTCCCCCCTCGCTGACCTTGCCGATGTCGTTGCGGCCCAAGTCGATCAACATCAGGTGCTCGGCCCGCTCCTTGGGATCGGCCAGGAGCTCTCGTTCCAGCGCCTGGTCGTGCGCATCGGTACTCCCTCTTGGCCGCGTGCCGGCGATCGGTCGGACGGTGACCTGCGCAGAGTCGCGATCGACACGAACCAGGACCTCCGGAGAGGCCCCCACCAGCGTCGCCGAGGGCAGCTCCATCGCATACATATACGGCGCCGGGTTGGTGACACGAAGCGCTCGGTACACATCGAGCAGATCGAGACCGTCGCGAGGTGTATCGAAAGCCTGCGAGAGCACGACCTGGAAGACGTCGCCCGCGAGGATGTGCTCTTTGGCGGTTGCGACCGCCTCGATGTGGCGCGCGCGAGACCAGGGCGCGGCCGGTTCGGTCTCCCACTGCGCGGGCGTGGGTTCTCGAAGGCGAAGTTTGGGGGCGGCCGGTCCCTCGCCCAGCAGCGTGTCCACCACCTCTCGCACCCGCGACACGGCGCGGGCATACCCAGCCTCGAACCCGCCGTCGGTCGCAGGGCACACGCTGCCGACCACCTTCACCCGCTGCGTGAGGTTGTCGAAGATCACCAACACGTCGGTTGCGATCATCTCGATGCCGGGCACCCCCGCCGGCGCGCGGCCGGCCGGTGGCGGGAGCGACTCGACGGCCCGAACCAAGTCGTGACCACACACACCCACCAGGCCGCCCCAGAAGCGAGGTAGATCGGGCTGCGGCTCGCCGTGCAACGTGCGGCTCACCGCACGCAGTGACTCAAGCCCAAGCATCGGAAGCCGCGGCGGGACCACGAAGCCCTCGGGCGCGGTCCAGGTCCAGCGCAGCGCTCCGTCCGCCCACGAGGCGCGCCCATGCAAGCGGTGTCCCAGGGCGAGGAAGCTGTAGCGAGCCCAGCGCTCGCCCCCCACCACCGATTCCAGCAAGACGCGGGTGTCGGCCAAGGTCCGTAGGCGCGCAAAAGCGCCAACCGGGGTCTGCGTGTCGCAGAGCACCTCGGTCCAGACCGGCACCACCGCCGCCTCGCCCGCCTCAAGGCTCGCGCGCAGCTTCGATTCCGGGGGGAACATGTCCACGTCTCGCACGATAGCGCCCTGCGAAAGGATTGGTTACCGTCCGCGCGTGACCTTCGACCCCGCACTCCAAGCTGCTGATCCGCTGGTGGCTGACCTCATCGCCCGCGAGGACACCCGTCAGCGAGACAGCCTCCGTTTGATCGCATCGGAGAACTACGCGAGCCGTGCCGTGCTCGAGGCCAGCGCCTCCTCTCTGACCAACAAATACGCCGAAGGCTACCCCGGCCGCCGCTACTACGAGGGCATGGATGTCATCGACCCGCTTGAGAGCCTCGCGATCGAACGGGCCAAGCAGATCTTCGGGGCCGAGCACGCCAACGTACAGCCCTACAGTGGCAGCCCGGCAAACCTCGCGGCTCTGCTCGCGCTCGTCGAGCCCGGCGACACGATCCTCGGTATGTCCCTGCCCGCCGGCGGCCACCTCACGCACGGCTGGAAGGTCTCCGCCACCGGCATCTACTACAACGCCGTGCAGTACGGCGTGCGGGAGACCGACCACCGCCTCGACATGGACCAAGTCCGCGCCCTCGCCAAAGAGCATTCGCCCAAGCTCATCTGGTGCGGTCACTCGGCCTACCCGCGCATCGTCGACTTCGAGGCCTTTGCCGAGATCGCCAAGGAGGTCGGTGCGCACCTCGTCGCGGACATCGCCCACATCGCAGGTCTGATCGCCGGGGGCGTGCACCCCTCCCCGGTCCCGCATGCGGCCGCGGTCACCACGACCACCCACAAGACCCTCCGTGGCCCGCGTGGTGGGCTGATCCTGTGCAAGGCGGAGCACGCCAAGGCCATCGACAAAGCCGTGTTCCCCGGGCTTCAGGGCGGACCGCACAACCACACCACCGCGGCCAAGGCCGTCGCGTTCGGCGAGGCCCTCAAGCCTGAGTTCAAGGACTACGCAGCCCAAGTGGTCGCCAACGCAAAGGCGCTGGGCGAACGCCTCGTGGAGCGTGGGCACACGCTGATCACCGGCGGCACCGACAACCACCTGCTGCTGGTCGACATGACCTCCACCGGGATCTCCGGGCGCATCGTCGCGCGGGCACTCAACGACTGCGGCATCGAGATGAACGGGAACTCGATCCCCTTCGATCCGCGCAAGCCCTTCGACCCGTCCGGGGTCCGGGTCGGACTCGCTGCGCTGACCTCCCGCGGCCTGAAGACCGAGCACATGGAACACGTCGCCGGCTTCATCGACGACGGCGTGCGGGAGGCTGCCAAGCACGATGGTGCGATCAACGACACGTTCGCCGCCGCGCTCGCCGGACGCATTCGCGAGTTCCTGCAACCGTTCACGGCTCCCGGGCTCTCTCACTGACGTGCGCCGTTTGGTTGCAACCAGGGCTGCGCGCTCGCGTGCGTGGGGGGTGCTGTGCTCCCTCGCGCTGATGGCGGGCTGCCCGCGGGACCCCACCCCCGACGCGCAGAGCCCCCCCGAGCCCAGCGCCGCCGACAAGACCGCCGCGCTCCGCGAAGAGGCGCAGAAGGAGGCGCTCGAACGCCTTGCTCCCGTGGTGGCCACGCTCGCCGCGCTGGAGGACCCGCTCACCGCCGCGCTCCGCAACGACACAGCGCCGCGGATGCCTCCCCTGGGCCCGGAGGAGCGCACTGCGCTGCGGGCCGCACTGGACGCTGCGGAGCGGGAGGCCAGGGGCTTGACCCCGCGTCTGCTCGAACCCGCCGACCGGGTCCTCGCGATGACCGCGACGTTTGCGATCGACCGGGCTCGCGACGTGTACATCCGCCACAACCCGTGGGCCGACGATCCGACCTGGGTCACCGCACAGGCGCAGGAGGTGATCGCCGCGCTGGAGCTCGCCGCCCGTCGCACCGGCACCTGCACCCATTGCGACCTCAGCCTCTCGCATCTTTCAGCCACCCTGCCCGTCGCGACCCGGGGGCTGCAGCAAACCTCCCAAGCACGGGCAAAGGCCGCGATGCTCGACGCCCGGGCGCTGGCGACTCGGGTCCGCAACCTTCCGGGGCAGACCGAAGCCTCCGCGGCGAGCGCACTGGAGACGTTCGCGACGGCCCTCGAAGGCCGCCTCGCCTCGGCCAACGAACCAAACCGTCTGGGCGAAGCCGTGCTGCAGCGGCAGCTTGAGGTCGAGGAGAACCTCGGCCAGTCGGCGGCCGACGCCTTTGGGAGTCTGGGTTCGTCGGTCCCCATGCTTGCGGCGATGCTCGCGAAGCGAAGCGTCCCGCCGCGGCAGGTCCCGACCGCGGTGACGCCCGCCCGGTGCGACGCCGCGTGGGCAGACCTTGCGCCGGTCGTGGCCGGGCACGAAGCACTCCGCGCGCAGGGGTTCGACTGCGCGCTGTTCATCGCCGGTCTTGGCACAGCCACGGTGGACGACGTCGACCTGCGCATCGCCATCGTCGACACCGCGCTGGTCGCCCCGCTGCGTCGCAGCGCGCACCAGGCCCTCCCCGCCGTGCTGAGTTCGGTCGGGGGGCGGATCGCACGTGGCGCGCAGTCTCACACGCTCCGCACCGCCTTGCTGCTCGGGGCCCCTGCGCTCGAACCTGCCGCGGCTCGGGCCCTGCACGCGGAGCTCGACGCGGCGTGCCTTGCCGCCGCCGCGCTGTGGATCCACGGCGAACTCGGGGACGACACGACGCTGGGCGAGCGCCTCAAGCCCCACTGCCCCGACGAGACCGCCGCATACATTGCGCGCGCGGAGGCCCGCCCTCGCCAGGCCCTCGAAGGCCTGCTGTTGGCACGCGTCGCCCAGGGACCTGCCGGGGTCGTCCCTCTCGACAAGCTCTGGTGGCTTCCCGCGGGGCTGATCGACCCCGTGGCGCTGCCGCCCACCGACGATGATCGTCCCTCGCCCGTGCGTGCGACCGTCGAGGTCCTCGAGCCGGAGGCGCCAGCGGCGGGCGCCGAGGACCCCGCGCCGTGAACGACCGCGAGCTGCACGCCCAACTCGGACAGACCGAGCGTGAGAAGCTCGCGGGCGGTTTTCACGAGGAGGTCGCGGAGGCGCTGCGTGCCCGCGCTCGGCCCGACCTTGCCGGCGCCGTCCTGGAGCTGATCTGGGCTTGGGATGGGGCGCTCGCAGCCTACCGCGACGCCGACTTGGGTCTTGATGCGCTCCGGATCGCGCTCGAATCTGGCGCCGCCGCACACCTCGACGCGGTGCTCTCGGACATTGAGGAGCACGCCGTTCCCGAGGACGTCGACGCCGCGATCGCGCTGCTCAAGAAGCGCCGTCGCCCGATGGAGGCCGCGCGGTTGCTGGCGCTGCGGGACGATCCGGTCGCACAAGCCCGCGCCCTGGAGCGTGGCGGAGATCCACACGGAGCCGCGCGGGCCCTGGCCGAGGCCGGCGAGGTCAAAGGCGCGCTCGACATGCTCCAGGCCCACGAGCTGCGGTCCCATCGGGCTCTGGCGCTTGCGGCATCCTTGGCGTGGGAGCTGGGAGACGCCGAGGGCTCCGCCCGGCATGCGCAGGCCGCCCTTCGCCTGAGCGAGGACGATGACGCGACCCGCGATCAGCTCGGCCGAGCGCTCACCGCACTGGGACACGACCTCGCCGCGCAGATGGTCCTGCGCGGACAGTCCTCGCGCAGCGTCGACTCCGTCAGTCCGGGTCGGTACCGCGTCACCGGGCTGGGTGGCACCGGCATGGTCGGCGCCACCTATCAAGCCCTCGACCGCGCCACCCACGAGGAGGTGGAGCTGCACCTTTTGCTGGCTGAGCACGGTGAGGCCCGAGAACTCGACCCCGAACTGGCGCACCAACTCGATCGCTTCTCCGCCATCGCCCGCGCTGCGGCCTCGATCGGCCATCCCGCCATTCGCCCCATTCTGCGGCTCGATGCCCGGGCCGGACTGCTGGTCATGCCCCGAACCGAAGGCACCTCGCTGCGCGCCCTCCTCCGACCGCCAGGCATGCGACGGGTCCGTTCTCGAGCCCGCGCCTGGATCGCCTTCATGCTCGAGGGCTTGATGGCCGCGCACGCCCGCGGCCTGGTCCACGGCTGGTTGCTGCCCAGCCTGGTCTCGTTCGATGGTGCTGGACGACCGCTGGTGCCGCCCTTTGGGGGGCATCACCTCTCGGGGCTCACCGCGACCCACACCGGCGGGCTGGAGGAGCTGATGGCGGTCACCGCCCCCGAGCTTCGCAGCGGCGCGGCGCCGACGGTGCAGAGCGACCTGTTCGCGCTCGGTGTCCTGCTGCAGTGGCTGCTCGACGGAGACCTCCTCACCCCAGCGCCGGACGAGGCCACGCCCGAGGACTTGATCGCGCGCGCGCTGCAGGCCGAAGACCCCGCGGCGCGTCCCACCGCCCAGGAAGCGCTCAAGGTCCTCCGGACGCGGGTCGCCGACATTCACGAGCTGGGAGGATCTGCCGGGTCGATGACCGCGGGCGCGGTGGCGACCTCGGGAGACGCCGGCTCCACTCCGGTCGCCGGCGGGGTCGTCGTGGATGCAGCCGAGACCTGGACCGAAGCGGAGCTTGAGGCGCTCTGCCAACACGTGCATCCGTGGCTGCAGCCGATCCTCGACCGCGAAGGGCGTCGGATCACGCTCGCCGCGTGGCCGGAGGGGAGCGCGGCGCTCGACGACGACGTCGCGCACTTCATCGATCTACTCGATGACCAGGCGCTGGCTCTGAGTACGCCTGGCCTGGAAGCCGCGGTTCGCCAGCGCCTGCAACCGAGCAGCCTCGTGCGCACCCCCGCGGGGTCGTGGATGCTGGCCCTGGACGATCTTCTCGCACGATGACCCCCGACGCCCCAGCCCCCGCCCTTGGAATGCGAAGCACGCTCGTCGTCGTGGGCGTCTTGCTGGTCATCGCCGCGTGGGCGCTGCCCCGTGCTATCCAGCCCGGTGACGGCGGAGAGTTCGCGACAGTCATGCTGCAAGGCGGGGTACCGCATCCCTCCGGCTACCCGTGGATGCGGATGCTCGGTCTGCCGGCGCGCGCGCTTGCGGCGATCGGACTGCCGCCGGCCAGCGCGGCCGCCCTGCCCTGCGCGCTGCTGGGCATCGCCGGGTTCTCGCTGATGCACCGGGTGGCGCTGCATGTGTTGCGCGAGGCTCCCACGCGCGCGCGCGCGGTTGTTGCGACGCTGCTCACGCTGTTGCTCGCGAGCGCCCCTGCGGTCGTCCTGCACGTGTTCGACAGCGAGGTCTGGGGGCCGCTGCTGTTTGCGGTGGGTGGGTTCACGTACCTCGCCGTGGTTCGACGCTCCCGCCCGTGGGTGCTCGGCCTCGCCTTGGGTCTGGGCGTCAGCCACCACCTCACCGCGGTGTTCCTGGTCCCGCTCGCCATCGGCGCCGCGTGGCCCGACACCCCAACCGCCAAATCGATCCTGCGCGCGGGTCTGGAGGGATTGGGGGGGGCCCTGCCTGGCCTCGCCCCGCTGCTCACCCTCATGCTCGGCGCCCACGGTCCCGAGGCCGCGTGGGCCTGGGGCGACACCGCGTCGCTCTCGGGCTGGGTCCACCACGTCACCCGTGGGGACTACGGCGTCTTCGAGCTCAGTCTCCAGAACAACCAAGCCCCAGCCTGGGCTCAGCTCGCGCGCGCGTGGCAAGTCCAGGGCGGCGCGCTCTCGGGTCAGCTCAGCCCGCATTGGCTGCTCGGCGGGGTCTTGGTGCTGGTTCCGTGCCTGCTCGCGGTCCGCCGCGGACCCGGTCCGTGGCAGGTCCGGGCTGGGCTTGTCGCCAGCCTCCTGCTGGCCGGCAGCGTCTTCCCGCTCGCCCACAACCTCGACCCCACCTCCCCGTTCGGACGCTGGGTGCTCGAGCGATTCGACCTCGTCCCACTGCTGCTGCTGATCCCGGTCTGCGCGCTGGCCCTGGCCCCGCTCCCAGCGGCGCTCGCCAAGCGTGGCCGCGCCGGCCCCGGTCTGGCGGTCGCGGGCACGCTGCTGATCCTGCGACAGGTGGTCTTTGCCGCGTGGCACGGCGTCCCCGCGAGCAACCCGTGGATCGAGCGGTACGCGCTCGACGTCCTGCGCACGCCCGATGCTCCACAGGCGATCATCGTCGGGACCGATGACCACCGCACCTTCCCGATCCTCTACGCGCAGCAGGTTCTCGGCGAGGGCAAGCACGTCCTGTACATCGACGCCTCGCTGCTCGCCTACCCCTGGTACCGGGCCCGCCTGCGCGCCCAGCTCCCAGAACTCCCTGACATCGACAAGCCGGTTTTGCTGCTCACGACGCTGCAAGCGAACGCCGCCTGGGACCCGGTTCCGCTGTATCTCACCAACGACTTTTCACGCCACTCGGCCGGCCTCAACCGGGTCCCCGAGGGCTTGCTGTGGAGACTGGTCCACCCCCGGCTCCCGCCGGTCACCGCCGACGAGGTGCTCACCCGGCACAAGGCTGCACTCAAGCGCTACGGACCGCTGGTCGAGGTTCCCTTCGTCGAGGGCCACCCGTTCGCCACCGACCTGCGCACCAACTATCTCGAGACAACCAAGGCGCTCGGCGAGGCGCTGTACGCCGAAGGGCGCAGCGCCGACGCCGATGCCCTGCTTCGCTACGCGATGGACCCGCACTGACTACCCCACCGGGGTGCAGACCAGCAGCGGCTCGATCTCGTTGCTCTCGTCGCACTCGTTGAGCACGCCCATCCCGGTGCCGTCGTCGTCGACGACCGCGAAGATCGTGGCCGAGGGAATCGACTGCCCGGTGGCGAGCGTGACCGTCTCCGAGGCGCCAGCGGGAAGCGCAGCGAGGGTATTCACGGTGCCCAGCAACCCTGCGTCTTGCTCGTAGAACGACACGGCCACGCCCGGGCCAACGCCCAGGCAGCCGAGGTTGGCGACGTCGACGCTGATCTCAAGCGTCGGGCAGACGACCTGGTCGACCCGCAGATCGAACAAGCTCAGATCGGGCGCGCAGAAGTTGGAGAGCCCTTGGGCGTTGCGGCGGTAGGCGTTGAAGCCCGGGGTGTCCCAGGCGTCGGGCTCGGTGACCGGGATTGTGCCGTCCACCTCCACATTGGTGATGTGATAGCTGTGCTGGTTCCACACTGGGCGGGTCGCGACCCAGTTGTCGAGCTGGTCCTCCCAGACCTCGATTCCGGCATCGAGTCCCCAGGAGACGTCCGAGTTGTTGGAGAACACCAGCTCGGCCTTGAAGTCGCCGTCGACGTCGGCCACGACCGGGTACTCGGTCCGGGTCCGCGAGGTGTTGCGGTCCTGAAACAAGACCTCGTCGTCGGTCATGATGCCGTCGCATCCGGGTCCCGGGGGGACGAGCTGGCAGTCGGGCTCGACGCCGGGATAGATGCGAATGAAGAACTCGTCGTTGTAGATGACCTCGTTGATGCCGTCCCCGTCGAAGTCGAAGACCGACGACCCGGTGACCCGCGAGGAGTCATCCTCGGTTGCCGCGCGCCACAGCTCGCTGAAGCTGGTGCCGTCAAACTCCGCCACCACGTAAAATGACGCGCCCGCGGTGGCGATGTCGGGTGCACCATCCCCGTTGAAGTCGGCGATGTTCGGCGCTCCGCCGCGGTCCGCGGTCCCGGGGATCGCGAACGAAGCGAGCTCGACGCCCGTCTGTCCGTTGAGCGCATAGATCTGACCGCCGCGAACAAGGATGACCTCCGGGTTGCCGTCCGCGTTGAAGTCCGCGACACCGCAGCGGCCGTCGCCAACGCTCGACTCCCAGAGCACCGACCCGGTGAAGTCGCCCCCTGCGACCGTCCCCGTGGTCGAGTACGCCGTGTTGCCACCGATGAGCTCCGGGCGGCCGTCACCGTCGAGGTCCGCGATGCAAGAGATCGGACCTTGGCCGTCCCGACCGATCCCGGCGGTTCCTTCCCACAACAGGCCACCGCTGCTGTCGAGGATGGCGGCTCCGAACACGAGCTCGGGGTCCCCGGCGTTGTCCATGTTTGCGATGGCGACCGAGCCGCTGCTGTTCGCGCTCGCGAAGGTCTCGGAGACCCACAGCGGCGTGCCGTCGCTGTCGATCGCGACCAGCGTCGAGCCCAACCCTGCTACGACGACCTCCGGAAGGCCATCGCTGTCGATGTCGCCGACCGCCGGGTTGGCGGTCGAGTTGCTTTGATACGCCGGGTCGGTCACCGACCAGACCGGAAGGCCAGTGTCGCCCCGGATCGCACGCAACACCCCCTGGCTCGTGAAGTTCCCAGAGATGTAGGTGTTGAAGATGACCTCGGGCGTGCAGTCGGCATCCAGATCTGCAACGACGGGAATCGAGGAGACATGAAAGTTCTCCGGCGCGACGTCGGGATCGCGATGCGTCCACGACGGGGTGCACACGTCGGCCACACACGTCTCGGCCGTCTGACACTGCGTCGCGTCGACACACGGCACGACCGCTCGGGCCCCCCAGGTAAACCGCGGAATCGGGGAGAAGTCGGCCGGCTTGGGGACGTACTCGCACGTCGGGTCGGCCATCGACGGGACACACAGGCCCAGATCGCCCGCGCACACAAACCCATCGGCGCAGTCGCTGCTCTCGACGCGGGTCGCACATCCGCTGTCCTGACAAGCGCCCGCCGGCGTCACGCACTGGCCCAGGTAACACGCATCGCCCGCATCGCAGCAGGCCTGCGCCGCACCACATGCCGCCACGCCGCCGCAGTCCTCGGCGCATGCACCTTCAAAACAGACCTGCGTGTTGGGGCAACAGTTCGCCTCGCAGGTGATCTCGTCATCACCACACGAGGGACCCGAGGAAACCTCCGAGGGGGCTGACCCCGAGGAGACCTCCGCCGTGCCTCCACCGGTCGAGCCGCCGGTGCCATCGGTGTCGGACAACGTGTCGCCCAGCGTTGCCGAGGAGCCGGTCTCCTCCGGAGGCGTGCTCGAGCATCCCGCGCCCAGAGCGAGTCCACACACAGCACCCGACCATCGTCCACCCGTACCCATACCGGACAGTGTAGGAGCGGCCGACTCCAGGACTCAAGCTTCCCGCGCGCCTGTGTGCTCGGGCGCTCGTTCTCGGGTCGGCGCGCAGCGTCTCGGACTGCTAGTGTAGGCGCGTCCTTGGCCTCCCTCGACGAAGAGCGCCGCTTGGCAACCGCCCTCGCGCGAACCGGTGCCGACATCGCGCGGACGTTTCAGCGAGGTGGCGCGCGGATTCTGCGGCTGCGAAACAAACCGCTGGGTGGCGGACCGGTGACCGCCGCCGACGAGACCGTCGACGCCCACATCGTCGGCGCGCTGCGTGAAGCGTTCCCCCACGACCCCATCGTCGCCGAGGAGAGCTGGCAAGAAACCCCGTGGCAACGCACCGGCCGCTGCTGGTTTGTCGACCCCATCGACGGCACCCGCGAGTTTGCGCGCGGCACTCCGGGTTGGACCGTGCAGCTCGGCCTGTGCATCGATGGCGCTGTCGTCTTGGGTGTGGTCGCCGAACCGGCACACAGCCGGCTGAGCTGGGCTGCGCTCGAGAGTGTCGGCACCGCGACGCAGCGGTGGACCGGGGAGACCGAGACGCGTGCAGGCCCCGTCCCGCTGCGCGTCGTCGCACGCCCCTGGGACACGGTGCAGATCATCGGAGGCAAGGTCGCCCCGTTCTCCCGCCAGCGCGAGATTCACAAGGCGCTGGGCATCACCCGTGACCGCGTCCGCAGCGTGGGCTCCGTCGGGGTGCGCATGGCCTCCGTCGCACGCGGCCAGTCCGACTGCTACGTCCAGGCGCCCGGCAAGACCAAGATGTGGGACACCTGCCCGCCCCTGGCCTTGGTGCTCGCTGCGGGTGGCCGCGTCACCGATCTGCGCGGCGACCCTCTGGACTTCTCCGCTCCGCCCGTGACCCACCCCGGCGGCGTGGTCGCGTGCGCGGCCGAGCACCACGAGACCATCCTGGAGAGGCTTGCGCCGCTGGCTGAGGCTTGGCTCGGGCCCCGGGCTCCGTAGGCCGCCGCCAGACGACGCCGCCAAGCCCAACAAGCGGGCTGCGCGGCATCGTCCGTCCCCGGTCAGCTACCCGCGACCGTCATCTGATCGACGCGGAAGCTGGGCGCCGCGGTGGACGTGCGGTGCTCGAGGTCATTCGCGATGGCGTCGATGCCATGCAGGATGTCATCGAGGTTGCGCGAGATCGTGATCTCGCCGATCGGCCGGGTGAGGACACCGTTCTCGATCAAGAAGCCCTCCGCACCGCGGGAGAAGGTGCCGGTGACCGGGTCGAACCCGAAGCCCATCATCCGGCTGACGTACAGCCCGGTCTCGATGCCCTCGAGCAGGGCGCCGGGCTCGAGCGGGCCGGCCAACATGTAGAAGTTGCTCGTGGAGCTGTGCGGAATGCCGCCGCCCCCGGACGCGGACCCGGTTGGGGTCTGCTTGAGCTTGCGAGCGCTGTACGTATCGAGCAGGAACGTGGAAAGCACCCCGGCGTCGATCACCGGGATGGCTCGGACCGCTCGACCTTCGCCGTCGAAGCGGCGCGAGCCGGGGCCACGAGCAACCAGGGGATCGTCGAGGATGGTCACCCCCGAGGCTGCGACCGCTTCGCCGAGCCGCTCGGCGAGGTAGCTGCGCTTGCGGTACACCGCGTCCCCGACCACGCAGCTCGCGACGAGACCGATGATGGCTCGCGACGCGTCCTTGTCGAACACCACCGGGTACTGCCCCGTCGGCATCTTGGACGCGCCCAAGGTTCGGACCGCGCGCAGCGCTGCCTCGGCGCCGACGGATGCAGGATCGTCGAGCTCGCCGAAGAAGCGCCCGCCGGTCCAATACACGCCGTTGCGCTTCTTGCCGCCCTGGTCATCGGCGACCGCCTGCACCACCAGCGATTGGTACGTGCCCGAGCGGGTGCCGACGAAGCCGCCGGTGGTGGCGAGCACCCCGTGTCCGCTGCTGCGGGAGAAGCTCGCCCCCTCCGAGGTTGTGATGCGCTTGTCGGCTGCGAATGCGGCGCGCTCTCCGGCACGCGCAAGCTCCAGCGCACGCGCGGCATCGATGCCATCGGTCTCGGGGTCGAACAGATCGAGTTCGGGAAGCTTGGACGCGTCCGCAAGCTCGTCCGGTGACGGCGGCGCGGCCATCGGATCCGGCTCGCTGATCTCCGCCATCTCGACCACGGTCTTGAGGAACGCCTCGACCGCTTCTTTGGAGAGGTCGGTCGTGGAGCTGGTGGCCACCCGCTCGGAACGCATCACGCGAACCGAGAGGCCGCTGCTCTGGGCTTCCTTGACGAGCTCGGGCTCGTCCTGACGCACGCCAACCTCAAGCTCGTTGCCCACGCCGACGCTGACCTCCGCATGGTCGACGCCGAGGGTGCGAAGCGTTGCGATGGCGTGCTGCGCCGAGGCGTTGAGCCGGGCGAGGATCTCGGGGGTGTTGCTGGTGCTAGCCATGTCCGGTGCCTCAGGCTTCGGTTCCGCCGACGGTGAGTTCGTCGAGTTTGACGGTGGGCATCCCGACCCCGACCGGCACGCTCTGCCCGTCCTTGCCGCACGTCCACATGCCATCGGACAGCTCGAAGTCGTGACCGACCATCGAGACCGTCGCCAACGCCTCGGGTCCGTTGCCGATCAGGTTCACACCCTTGAGCGGCGCGGTGATCTTGCCGTCCTCGATGAGGTACCCCTCGGTCAAGCTGAAGACAAAGTCTCCGTTGCTGATGTTGACCTGACCGCCGCTGAACTTCTTGGCGTACACGCCCTTCTTCACCGAGCGAATGATCTCCTCGGGGTCGTCTTGGCCAGCCGCCATCAAGGTGTTGGTCATGCGGGGCAGCGGGACCTCGCGAAAACTCTCCCGCCGGCCGCTGCCCGACGCCGCCTCACCGAAATGATCGGCGCTGATCCGGTCGTGCATGTAGCCACGCAAGATGCCGCCCTCGATCAAGCGGTGCGCCTGGGGAATCTCGCCTTCGTCGTCGACGTTGATGCTGCCGCGGCTGCCCTCGAGCGCCGGGTCATCCACGACCGTGACCAGCTCGGAGGCGACCGACTCCCCGATGCGCCCGGTGTAGTTGGAGGTTTGCTTGCGGTTGAAGTCGGCCTCAAGACCGTGTCCCACCGCTTCGTGAAGCAGGATGCCGGAGTCTCCGGGCGCCAGCACCACGGGCATGCTGCCCGCCGGCGCGGGCCGGGAGTCGAGGTTGACCAGCGCGACCCGGGCGGCTTCTTTGCCGTGGTCCTCTGGGGACACCCTTGAGAAATACTCGATGCCGTACCGACCGCCGCCGCCGCTGCTGCCCGACTCCGTACGCGTGCCGTCGCCCGCGACCACGGAGACGCCCATGCGACTCATCGGCTGCACATCGTGCACCACCGCGCCGCGGCTGTTGCAGACCAACAGCTCCTTGTGCACCGAGACCAACGATGCGTCGACGCGGGTGATTCGGCTGTCGGCCGCACGTGCGGCAGCATCCGCACGACGCAGCAGCGCCACCCGCTCCGCGCCAGGAACATCGACCAGGTTCTGGGAGACCGTGTACCGGCTTGGCGCGCGGACCCGCGTGACGTCCACCGGCGCAACCGCCTTGCCACCGGTCGCGATTCGAGCTGCGGTCCGGGCTGCCGCGAGCAGCTCCTCGGGGTCGAGGCTCTCCGCGTAGGCGTAGCCGACCGCGGTGCCGTTCACGACCCGCACCCCGACGCCGAGGTCGATGCCTCCGCCAACGCTGCGGACGCGACCGTCCTCCATAGAAATAGAAGCGGCCCGGCGGTACTCGAAGTAGAGGTCGGCGAAGTCGCCCCCCTGTTCAAGCGCCACACCGAGCGCGCGTGCGATCAATGTGTCATCGATCGCGTGAGGCCCCGTGACAAACGGAGCCTCACTTACCTTCGGATTCACGTGTGCCTCGGACACGAGCGAAGACTACGACTCTTTTGACTCTGTGGCCGTTTCGGCGGGCGTCTCTTTGCCCTTCTTCGTACGACCGGCCCAACGACGCTTGAAGCGATCGATGCGGCCTTCGGAGTCCATCGTGCGCGCTTGGCCAGTCCAGAACGGATGGCTGTGGCTCGAGATGTCGAGCTTGACGACGGACATTTCAACGCCGTCGACAGCGCGCTTCTCGCTGGTGTTCTGGGTAGAGAATGCGACCCACTCTTCACCGCTCGACGAATCGACGAACAGCACTTTGTGGTAGTCGGGATGTACGCCCATCTTCATGGCAGCGTGTCCTTTCCTGGTCTATCTAGACGGATGCCGAACTGGGGCTACCAGCTCGACTTGGTGACGCCAGGCAGGTCGCCGGCGAGGGCAAGGTCGCGAAGCATGATGCGCGACAGGCCGAACTTACGGTAGACGGCTTTGCTGCGGCCGGTAAGCATGCAGCGCCGCGTCTTGCGGGTTGGGCAGGAGTTCTTGGGCAGTTGGTTCAAAGCGTCGATCGCAATCCACTTCTCGTCCGGCTCGAGATTGGGATCTTTAATCTTCTTGCGAAGATCGGCACGCTTTTCAGCGTACTTGGCGATGAGCTTGTCGCGCTTTTCGTCGCGCAGAACTTGGGAAAGCTTGGCCATGACTGAAGTCTCTTGAGGCGTTGGGGGCAGGCACCGAAGGCGGCCGGCCCAGAGCGCGAGAACCTACACGACAGCACGCCACCGGCGCAAGGGCTCTCTCCGGCCCGCGAACGGAGTCAACTCTCGGACGCAAAAGCGCCCCTGCGGGCCGGTTGTCTGCCCGAGGAGCGCATTTGGCGAGTCCCGCGCGGTTCTTCAGCCGCCGGACAGACCGGTTCGGGCCCGCAGATCGCCCAGCTCCGTCTCCCGCAGCTGCCGGAACTGCCCCTCGGGCAGATCGTCCGCGGTGACGTCACCGAAGGCAACGCGGATGAGCTTGAGCACCGGGTGCTCGACCGCCTCCCCCATCCGCCGGATCTGCCGGTTGAGCTCCTGGCTGAGCGTCATCTGGACCCACGTGTTGGTCTCGGTGTCCCGAATGACCAGCAGCTCGTCGACGGGCTGCGTGATCGTCCCGTCCTCCAACGTCACGCCCGCCCGCAGCCGGTCGATGGTCTCGTTGTCCAGGCGGCCCTGAAACTTCACGTGATAGGTCCGGGGGATCTTGTGCCGCGGGTGCAGGAGCCGCGAGGCGAACTCCCCATCGTTGGTGATCAGCAGCACCCCGCGGGTGTGATAGTCGAGCCGCCCCACGGGGAAGACGCGCGCCTCGATCCCGCGCAGGAAGGAGATCACCGTTGCGCGCCCGCGTGCATCCACCTTCTTCTCTGTGGAGCACACGCTCTCATCGGGCTTGTGGAGCACGAGGTAGACCGGCGGCTCGGGCTCGACCAGCTTTCCATCGACGCTGATCCGGTCCCGGACCGGGTCCACCCGGGTGCCGGGCGCGGTCACGACTTGGCCGTTGACCTTGATCCGCCCCGCCGCGATGAGTTCTTCCCCCCCGCGGCGCGAGCTCACCCCGGCGCGCGCGAGCACCTTCTGCAGCCGGACCTGACCGGTGAGTTCGCCGATGTCCTGCGCGCGTTCGGGGGCGGGCTTGGACGGCGTCGCACCCCGGCTACGGCGGCCCCCGTCGGATTTCGGTGGCTTCGTTGGCTTCGATCGGCGGCTCATGGTTCGTCTTCGGGCACATCGTCGGCGAGCGCAGCGTCTGCGGCGTCCTCCGGCGACAGTGAGGGGTGCAGGGGGTGCTCCGAGACGGGGTCTTCGTCGTTCGGAGCGGATTCGCGGCTGGAGTCCTGCGGGTCGAGTTCGGGGTCCAGAACGCCAAGTTCTCGAGGCTGCGCCGGCGTGTCGCCCGCCTCCTCGTTCAGCTCGATCGCCTCGGTCTCGGGGTGCGCCTCAGGCTCGACGTCCTCGCCCTCCCCGAGCGAGTCCACCTCGTCCACCTCGTCCACCTCGTCCACCTCGTCCGCCTCGTCCGCCTCGTCCGCCTCGTCCGCCTCGCTCGCGGGCTGCGACGTATCGTCTGGGGCGTCTGGGGCGTCTGGGGCGTCCGGCTCGGGGCGTGTTTCTGCGGCAGCCGAGGGGGCCTCCGGCGCGCTCGCTTCGGCCTTGGTCTCATCGCCCTCGGGGGCGTCCGACCCGGGATCAACCGGAGGCTCGGCGTCCGGCGGCTCGGCGCTCGACCCCTCCAGGCCGGGTGCGGGCGTATCGTCGTCGAGGCCTTCGGGGGCATCGTGCTCCGCGTCGACCCCGGCGCCGTCGTCGGGCTCTGGATCGGCGTCCTCGCGGAGTTCTGGGTCCGCGTCTTCGTCCTGGTTCTGGTCGGCGGGAAACTCGATGCGGGATTGCCCCATCGCCTCCTGCTCGTCGGACAGGCTGCCCGACTGCACCGTGTGGCGCAGGGTGGCCTCGGACTCCTCGCTGAGTTCCTTGAACTCATGCAGATCGGGCAAGTCGCGAAGCCCCTTGAGGTTGAAGAACTCCAGGAACGCCACCGTGGTGCCGTACAAGTGAGGGCGGCCAGCCTCTTCCTTGCGCCCCACGATCTTCGCGAGGTCCCGCTCCAACAGCACCCGCAACACCGCGCCACAATCGACCCCGCGAATGTGATCGAGCTCGGCCTTCGTCACCGGTTGTCGGTAGGCGACCACGGCCAGCGACTCAAGCTGTGAGCGCGACAGCCGGGCCGGCTTGCCCGCCATCATTTTCTGCACGAACGCGGCGTTGTCTGGGTGGGTGCGGAGGCGAAATCCTCCCGCGACCTGGCCAAGCACGACGCCGCGATGCTGGGAATCGAAGATCAGCTGCTTGAGAGAAAGCTGGATCTGACGCTTCGTCGGTTCTTTGAGGAGCCGGCGGATCGCCTTGACGGTCATCGGCTTGTCCGAGGCGAACAGCAGGCTCTCAACGATCGACATCAGCCGCGGCGAAGCCTCGCCCTCGACCTTGGAGAGATCATCGTCGGGGTCGATCGGCAGCGACGTCGCCAAGTCGAGGTCGGCGTACTCGGCGAACGGGTCCACCTCCTCCTCGTCCGGCTTCGCGTCTGCGTCTGCGCCGTCGCCCTCAACCTCGCTCGTCTCGGCGTCGTTGGCGTCGGCTTCGGCGTCGTCCTCTTCCTCTTCTTCGTCTTCTTCCGCGTCGCCACCGCGAGCGCGCGGCCGCCCAAGGGCCGCCACGAGATCTTCGAGGCTGGCTTCCTGCGGCTGGCCGCGTTCGGGCTCGGGCTCGGGAGGCTCTTGTGCGGGGTCAGACATCGCTGTCGGGCTCGGCGTCGGGCTCGGCGTCGGGCGCCTCCGAAGCCGAGAGGTCGTCGGGCAAGGGCGCAGCCTCACCCGAAGCGGACGCTTCCGCAACCCCGGGTTTGACCTTCCCAAAGCTGAGGTTCTCGTCGTAGTCCGCGATGGCCTTTTTGGCCTCTTCAGGCGTCGCCTTGCGCTCGATCACGATCGCGCCGTTGGCCGTGTCCTGGTGCACGAAGATGACCCCGAGTTTGGTCAGCTCCAGCACGGACATCAGCGTGACCACCAGCATCGAGCGAAGCTCGGACTCGCTGTTCCAGGTGCGGCCGAGGAACAGCCCCTCAAACTCCACGCGGTCCTGCTCAAGCAGCATCGCAGTGAGTTGGTTCATGCGCTGCGCGACCGAGATGGTCTCCATGACCACGTCGTGCGATTTGTGGATCCGCGCCCGGTCCAAAACCCGGTTGTAGGCTTCGGCCAGGCGAAACAGGGTGAGCGGGGCCAGACCGGGGTCCACCGGAGGAAGCTCGATTCGCCCTCCGCGGCTGAACACATCTCGCCCTTGGATCGGGAGCAGGTCGAGGTCGTTCGCTGCGGCCCTGTACTTCTGATACTCGAGCAGCCGCGCGATCAGCTCCTCGCGAGGATCCGGCCCTTCGTCCTCGCTTTGCCCCTCGTCGCTGACCTCGCTCGGCTCGGTCGGCACCAGCTCGCGGCTCTTGAGGTAGGCCAGCGTCGCCGCCATCACCAGGTAGTCCCCGGCCACCTCCAGGTCGAGGGCCTGCATGAACGCGAGGTACTCCAAGTACTTCTCGGTCACGAACGAGATCGGGATGTCGAGAATGTCCAGTTCGTGTCGACGCACCAGGTGCAGCAGCAGGTCGAGCGGGCCTTCGAAGTCGGGGAGCTCGAGCAGCCACGAGCGCGCCTCATTCGTGGAGCCCAGCATCGAGGTCATCGGCGTGGCCGACGGCGCCTTGGAGCCGGCATCGGGCGCGGGCGTGGGCGCACCAAGCTCGCCCGCGCCCGCCGAAGGGGCGCGATCGGCTTCGTTCCCGCCATCGTTCGATGGGGGGCTTTGGTCGTCGGACGTGCTCACCGTAGCGTTGCCGGAGGTTGTTTACACAACAGCCCGAAAGACCTGGCTTGCCTGTGCCATGACGGGCCCGAGCAGATAACCCAGAACGCCGGAAAGTACGAGGACGATCAAGAGGATGCCGCCGTAGCGCTGCAGGAAGTCATCGACGGGCTCGAACTTCGGTCCGAACGCCCAGCTGAGGACCTTGCCCCCATCGAGCGGGTGGATGGGCAGCAGATTGAACAGGAACAGCAGGACGTTGAGGCTGAAGAAAATCCGAAACGGTTCGCGAAGGTAGGCGGCGCTCGAGAACACCCCGGCGGCCGAAAGGGCCGCGACCACGCCGAGCGTCAGGCCTGCCTGCAGCAGGTTGGACATGGGGCCGGCGAAGGCCACGATCGCCATCCCGCCGCGCATGCTGATCTTGCGGGTGTAGTTGCGGGGCTGCGTCTGCACCGGGCGTCCCCACCCAAACAGGAACTGCGGGTTCATCACCCCCATCACCAGCGGGAGGACCAGCGTCCCGATCGGGTCCGCGTGGGCCATCGGGCTCAGGGTCAGGCGTCCTTGGGCTTCCGGCGTCCCGTCCCCGAGCTTGTGCGCGGCAAACGCGTGGGCAAACTCGTGGATCGTGACCGAGAGGATCAGACAAATGACGACGAGACCCGCTGTGCGAAGCCGATCCGCATCGAACGGGGCTCCAGCCAGCAGGGGCGTGAGGGTCAGCAGAGCGGCATTCACCGGAAAAACTCGCGAGGTCCGGCACACCTACAGGGTGCGCGCGCTGAAAGGTATCACCGTCGCGCTGCCACGGCTGCACCGCGGGCGGGGAATCGTCCCCGGGCACGCAAAAGCCCGCCCGAGCGAGAGGCTCGAGGCGGGCGGTTGATGGCGCCCGGTTCACACCGCGCGCATCGCGAGAGTGCTCAGCAGCTCTCGTCGTTGTTGGCCGTGCTGCCGCCGAACGGCCCTTGCTGGATCCCAATCGAGCACATGTCCTCGATCGTGGAGATGCACAGGCTCGCGTTGTTGGTCACAACGCAGTTGCCGCCGATGAACAGGATGTCACGCAGGCTGTCCGATGCGATATCTCGAAGAACCGGGTTGAACCGGATCTCGAAGTTCTCCTGCGTCCCCACCATCGTCTTGAGACCAGTGATCGCCTGAAGGCTGTCGTTCTCCGCGATGCTCAGAGAGATCGGCGTCTGCTCGATCAGGTTGAGCGTGTTGAAGTCCACCAGCGCCGCGTTCTCCGAGATCGTCAGCGTTCCGCCGGGGAGCATCGGACCCTCTGTGATCGACCCGATGACGGCGATGTTGTCCAGACCCGTGACGTCGGTCAGCAAGTCGTTGCCGAAGAGCGTGAGATCGTGACCGAGGTCCTCCATACAGCTCAAGAACGCAAGGCACTCGAAGTTGCTGTTGGCGATCGCCAGCGGCCCCGTGACGCTGGTGTATCCGGCGATCTCGTTGGCGTCCTCAATGGTCGTGATCGTGGGCGGGTTCCCGACGTAGGCACCCTTGTCACAGGCCGGCGGAGGATCGCAGCCGAGCCCCTCGGGGATGGGCCCGGTCGAGGACTCCGCATCCGTGGTCTCGGTCGGCTCGGTGCTTGTACCGGGCTCGGTCGTGCTGGGGTCGGTGTCGGTCGAGGTACCGGTCGCGGGGTCGGTGCTCGGCGACCCCGTCTGGGACGAATCGGTTTCAGCGACGGGGTCGTCGCCCGAGTCGCAACCCGGCAAGAGGAAAGCGGCAGCGGCAAAGACCAGTGCGGTCCGCTCGACGCGGGTGAGATTTGGTAGTTTCAAGATGGTGCCCTCCTGAATCACGCGCTGTGATCCACGAGAGGCAAGTTAGATTGCCGAAGTCCGACGGTGCAAGCGTTGATCCCACGCCCTGCGCCCTTTGCGCTATCGTATTGGAGTTCACAGCAGGTGGCTCCAGCGACGCGCTGTCGGGCCCCCTGGAGCCATAACAGTGATCGAACACACGCTCAGGCGCGAGGGTGGTGTCGATCGTATGCGGCCCGGACGTGTGCATCGCTGACGTGCGTGTAGACCTGCGTGGTCGAGATGTCGGCGTGACCCAGCAGCGCCTGCACCGAGCGAAGGTCGGCCCCGCCCTCGAGCAGGTGGGTCGCAAAACTGTGCCGGAGCTTGTGCGGTGAGATCGGGCGGTCGATGCCGGCGGCGAGGGCGTGCTTTCGAAGTCGGACCCAGGCGGACTGACGCCGAAGGCGCTGCCCGCGGGAGCTGAGGAAAACCCACGGCAACGACTGCGGACGCTTCCCGCGACACATCGGCCCGCGCCCGCGCTCGAGCCAGGCGCCCATCGCCGCGAGGGCCAGGTCTCCGACCGGTACCACCCTCTGCTTGCTGCCCTTGCCGATGACGCGGGCGACGCCCTGGTCGAGGTGGAGCTGGTCACAGCGCAAATCCAGGGCCTCGGACACTCGGCACCCGGTCGCGTACATAAACTCGATGAGCGCCGTGTCGCGAAGCCCCAGCGGCGTGTCGACGCCCGGTGCGGACAACAAGGCATCGATCTCGCGGCGCGAGAGCAGCTGCGGGAGACGCCGAGAGAACTTGGGCAACGTCACGCCCTGCGTGGGGTCGGTGGGGATTCGGTTCTCGCGCCGGAGATACTTGAACAGCCCGCGCGCGACCACCAGCACCCGGGCCTGCGATCGCGCCGAGAGTCCCCCATCGACGAGGCTTCCCACGTAACCCAGCAGCATCGGCGTATCGACGCCCGACGCGCTCAGGGCCCCCTGCTCTTCCGCAAACGTGACGAGGCGGCGGAGGTCGGAGGCGTAGGCGCTGATCGTGTTGCGCGCGAGCCCCCGCTCGACCTTGAGATGGTCGAGGTAGTCGTCGACGGCGTCGTCGAGCGAAAGCTCCATCGCCGTCTCGGCTAGCTCTCGTGCAGCGAGAGCGTCTCGCGCACCAGCTGGATCACCTGCGGCGCCTGAATGGGCTTGGTGATGTACGCGTTGGCGCCCAGAGCAAGCGCCCGCTGGCGGTCCTCTTCTGCGCCTTCGGTCGTGATGATGATGATCGGCACGTTGCGGTAGGCCTCGTCGGCGCGCAGGCGCTTGACGAGCTTGAGCCCGTCGAGGATGGGCATGTTGATGTCGGTGATGATGATGTCGAACTTCGTGCTGGCGATCCGCCGGAGCGCATCGACGCCATCGTCGGCCTCGACGACCGTCAGCTCGCGAACACGCGAGAGCGCGAACACGATCATCTTGCGCATGGGAGGGCTGTCCTCGACCACCAGCGCGTTGAGTTTTCTGCCCTCGACGCGAGTAGAGTCAGGCTTTCGATCGTCAGTCATCGCAGGAGCGCCTCCACGCCGGACCGGGAGAACGGGACGTCTTGCGCGTGAGCCCGAATCCATGCGGCATCCATCGCGGCGGCGGACTCTGAGGAGATAAGCTCAAGCAGGGCAAAGTCATCGTCGGTAAACTCCGTCTTCTGGGGTAGGAATCGGACCAGCTCGATCACCCCGACGCTCCTGGAACCAGACACCAGGGGGATCGCCAGCGGAACCTCAAGTTCACGGCCGGTTTCTGCGCTCGCCTGCCAGCCTGTGGTGGCGGAAGCGGCTGCACCGAGCGGGCCGGCTTCAAGCAAAGAGCTCTCCCCGGGGTCAGCCTCATCCGCAGCGTCGCGACCCTCGAGGCGCAGCGGGAACAACAACGACCGGTCTCGGTCGATGCCGTGGATCACGAACCGGCCGATTCCCACGAGGTTGAGCAGAATCTCGGTGGTGGAGCGAACCACGTCTTCGAGCGTCACGGCGTGGCGGAGCTGCTCGGCTGAGACCTGTCGCGCAGCCAGGTGATAGTGGGCGGCCTCGAGTTCTTCGAGTCGCACGCGATACCCCCCAGCGTCCTTCTCGACGTTCCCCGCGAGTCGGCGCATCCGCTCGCACTCCGCCTCCAAATCCGCCACACGCTCCCGCAGCCGGGCGACGACGGCACTGGGCACGTCCGGTCCGGATTCGATGGACTCCAGTCTCCTTCGGAGACCTTCATTCTCATGAATCAAGTCTCGGACGAGTTCTTGGCCGCGGTCGAAGAACTCGGCAAGGAACGCTTGCGTGCGCGCCTCCAAAGAGGTTCCGGGCGCATCATCCCCACTCACACGCAGACGATAGCACAAAGGGTCGCCGCTCTAGCACTCAAGCGCGGCCGCAAAACTCGAGAAGCACCTCGGCGAGCGCTTCGATCGACACCACCTGATCCGCGAGCCCGGCTTCGATCACCGAGTACGGCATCCCGGGCATCACCGCGGACTCCGGGTCTTCAGCGAGCACCCGTGCCCCGCACGCCTTCGCCGCGCGACAGCCCTCCCGGCCATCGGAACCCATCCCGGTCAGGACGACGGCACACAGGTCGGCCCCGTAGACGGCGCCGAGTGACTTGAACAGATGGTCTCCCGAGGGTGTGATGACCGGACCGGGACGCGAGGGCTTGCTCGGGGCCACGACGTGGATGCGCGCGTCTTGAAGAGTGCCCGTGACCTCGAGGTTGCCCGCCCCCGGTGCGATGTAGACCGTCCCTGCCTGGACCACGAGCCCGTCCTCGGCCTCGAGCACACGCATCGGAACCAGGCGGTCGAGCCGGTCGGCGAACGCCTTGGTGAACCGGGCTGGCATGTGTTGCGCGATCAGGATCGCAGCCGGAAGATCGGAGGGCAGCGCACACAGCACCTGCTGTACGGCCGGTGGCCCGCCCGTCGAGGCAGCCACACCGATGATGCGCCGCAGCGGAACCCCGGTCACCGCGGCCTCGGACCTGGACGCATGGTCTTGCCTGGCCGCAGAGGTGGGCAGCCTGAGCGTCGCCATCGACTTCACCCGCTCACGCAAACGGACGACTTGGAGCTTGCGAACGATCTCGATCTTCTGGCGCAGATCGTGCTCGATGTTGCGGATGTCCGGCGAGACCTCGCGGGTTGGCTTGGCGATGAAGTCCAGCGCCCCCAACTCCAGCGCGCGAAACACGTTCTCACGCTGCGAGTACGACGACACCACCAGCACCGGCGTGGGCTGCTTGCTCATCAGCAAGCGCAGAAACGAGAAGCCATCCATTTCCGGCATCTCAAGGTCGAGCGTGATCACGTCGGGCTTGAGGCTGAACGCCATGCGCAGCGCCTCCTTCCCGTTGATCGCCCGCCCGACAACCTCGACCCCTGGCTGCGCCTGCAGCATCGTGGTGATGGTGCGCCGGTTGTAGGCGGAGTCATCCACCACCAACGCGCGCAATTTCTCGGGTTCTGCCATCGGTTCGCGTGGGTTCAAAGGGGACGGCGGTACACGAGGTCGCCGGAGAGGTGGACCAAGTCGAAGCGGGTCGTGACGTTCAGCAAGCTCTCGGAGTGACCGAGCAACAGGTAACCGCCGGGGTTGAGTGAATCATAGAACGCATCGACGATGCGTTGACGAGCTTCGGCCGACAGATACATCAGAACGTTGCGGCAAAAGATCGCGTCACACCGGCCAAGGACGCGAAATCGCTCGGTCGAGAGCAGATTCATCTGACCGAACGAACACAGAGCCCGAACATCGTCGCGAACCGCGAACATGCCGTCCTTCTCGCGAAAGTACTTTCGCTGAAAATACTCGGTCGTCACGCGAAAGCTGGACGGTCCATAGTGCCCCCGACGCGCGGTCGTCACGACCTTGCGTGAAATGTCGCTCCCGATCACGCGCAGGGTCCATTCTCGAAGACGCGCGTCCTCCCGCAGCAGAATCGCCAGCGTGTACGCCTCCTCCCCCGTCGAGCACCCTGCGCTCCACACGGTCAGGTGCCGTCGTCCCGCGTCGCGCGCGATGAGGTCCGGGACCAGCTCCAGGCGAAAGGCGTCGAGCTGGTACTGCTCGCGGAACAGGTAGGTCTCGTGTGTGGTGAGCCGCTCGATCAGCGTCTCGAGCTCGGCGGGACCGCCGGGGTCGTAGCGCAGATAGTGATAGTAGTCGCGGGCTCCCTGCAGGCCGAGCGCCTCAAGCCGTGGACCGATGCGACGCTCGAGGAAGAACGAGGAGTCCAAGCCGTGGGAGAGCCCGCAGGTCTCCACCACCAGCTCTTGAATCAGGCGCGCTTCCTCGGGCGTCATCGCGGCGCGGGATTCGTCCCCAAGACCCCACCCTGGATTGGTCCAACGACGCCCGCGGGTCACGAGCCGAGCCCTTCGACACTCGCTATCGCTCGAGCCAAGACGTCGCGGACCAACCGGTCCTCCTCGTGCTCCGCCGCGACGCGCAGCGAGGCCAGCGCAGTGGCGTCTCCGCGCTGCTCGAGAACCTCGGCCGCCGTCCAACGGACGTCCCATCGCGCGTGCGCCAACAGCCCCAGAAGCGCTGCGGTGGCGCGATGTGCCGCAAAGCTGGCGAGAGCCCGTGCCGCCGCCTTGACCACTTCCCAATCGGCCGAAGTGCACAGGCTCATCAGCATCGTCAGGTCCTGGTCGAGCGCGGAGTTGCCCAGGCCGGCGATCGCCGCGACGACCACCGAGGGCACCGGCTCCTCGGAGATGATCGCCCGCAGCCGCGCCAACGCGACAGGGTTGTCGAGTTCGACCAGCGCTTGCACCGCAGCCGTGCGGACCTGGGGAGAATCGTCCGAGGTCGCCGAGAGCAGCGACGCGACGGCGGCCGGCGCCCGAGCCAGGCTGCGGCAGGCGGCGGCTCGCACCTGGGGTTCTTCATCGGCGAGGGCAAACGAGAGCGCTCCCATTCCCTCGTGTTCGCCCGCAAGTTGACCGATCGCGATCGCGGCCGCGATGCGGACCCCGACATCGGCGGAGCCCAACATGGAGACCAGCCTCTCCGCGTACCGCGGGGATCCAAGACCCCCCACCACCCGGCACAGGTTCCGGGCGAGGTCCCCCATGTCGGGCCAGTGCGTGCCGACGATCATCGAGACCTCGGTGCCGGCGGCGTCGCCGACCCGCCGCAGCACGGCGGCCATGGCTTCAGCCGCGGCCTCCCCTCGGCGGCCTTCCTGCGCCATCGCACGGTAGAGTTCCGGCAGCGCCGCGCGGGTTCCGACGCGGGCGAGCGCTTCGGCTGCGGCGAGCGCGATGTCCTCATCGGAATCGGTCAGGCCCTGGGCCAGCAGATCGAGCGAGGCTTCATCGATGGCGGCCGGATCGATAGCACCCAGCAACCGCATCAAGTGCTCCGGACGCGCCTGGGAGTTCTGCGCGTCGGCCTCGCGAAGCACACTGCCCACCGTGGGTCCAGCCGCCTCCACGAACCCGAGCGCAAGCTCGTGAACGAGCGGGTCCTCCATCGCCTCGAGCACCGACCCCGCCGCCTCGACATCTTGGGCCCACGTGACCAGTTGGATCGCGGCTCGGCAGACGCTGAGGTCGTGGTGAAGAACAAGCGCGCGCAGGTTGAGGCGCGCCTCCCCGCTCACGCGGGCGAGCGCCGCGGGCACCCCCCTGGAGGTGTCTGGGTCCGCGTCTTTGGCCAGGTGTCCCAGCAGCCGCGCGAGCCCAAGAACAGCCGCAGCGCGCACGCCCCCCATCGGGTCCTCAAGCGCCCGGATCAACGGCGCCACGGCGGCGGGGCTGCGACTGTGGCCCAACAGCAGCGCCACGGGCTTGCGAGTGTATGGATCGGCAAAGAGGCGCTCCAGCTCCTGAAACTCGACCTGGGCCTGCATCGCGTCGAGCGCATCGAGAACGTGGACGACCAGCATCTGGGAGGCGTCACGCAGCGCCGCGCGCAAGGCAGCCAAGGCTTGCGGTCCGCCGAGGCGGCCCAGCGCAGATGCTGCCGATGCGCGCAGGTTTGCGTCTTCGCTCGCCCGGCTGAGCAACGCCGCGCATTGAGGCACCGCCCCCCGGTCTCCAAGCACCCCCAACAGATCCACCAGCAGACGCGGGGGGACACCGGGACGCTCCAGCCGCGCCAGGACGGCGGCGGTCGAACGTGGCGCCATCGCGACGAGCACCTCGTGGCACGCTGCGCGGCCCTCGAGTTGGTCTGGAGACAACAGCCCATCGAGCAGGGCCTCGGCCAGCGGAGCCATCACTTCGACGCGGTCGCGATCATCCCTGACAGCCTCGCTCAACCTCGACACGGCCTCCTTTCGCGCCCTCCATCCGGGTGCGGTCAGCATCGCGACAAGCGATCGGTACGGCTCAGGCAACGAGCTCATGCGCGGGCCTCCCGTCGACCCATCGAGTGCATCAGCGCGCAAAACGAGCGCTCGAGCGCCGCGTCGGCATCGATGGCCTGGCCCCTGGCAAGGTAGACCTGTCTCAAGAGGTCACCTGCGACATCGAGATCCTCGGACAGCGCTGCGCGGGCCTGGGAGAGCGTGGACGCCTCCGCGAGGCGATCGCCGTTGTAGAGCACCACATCGGCGACAATGAGCGCCGCGATTTCGTCGGCGGACTGGTCGTCCATTCGGGCATCAGCGATCTCGTACACCGCTTCGGTCGCTTCGGCTTCCGCCTCGGCGACCGCATCCGTCGGCGGCGTGTCGATGCGAAGCAGGCGGGCCAGCTTCTCCGGCAGCATGTCCCCGAGGTGGTGCAGTTCCACGTAGTCGTCGGCCCCGTACAGCCGGGCTGGGCGCCGCTTGTACGATGTCTTGCGAAACACAGAGGCGACGAGCACGACCACTTGGGCGCCGTGTCCGACCGCCGCCTCCGCGCGCGCGATCTCCACAAGCTCGTAGCCGGGCCGCCGCGGGAGGGCCACATCCACGACCAGCGCGGCATACCGGCGGGTCCGGAGCGCGACGGCGGCGGCGTCACCATCCCGCACCGAATCAACCGTGAACCCCCGCGTTTCCAGAACGTGGGTCACCGCGCGCGCGACCGAAGGGCGCTCATGTGCGAACAACACCGCGCTCACGCCTCAGAGTCCTCCTTGGGCGTAGCCTGTGCGACGGCGGCTGAAGCGCTCGGCGGCCGGGCGGGAAGGCTCCGCACACGGTGGTCCAGGAGCGAGTCGAGGCTGACCACGAACACCATGTTGTCTTCGCTCCGAAACACTCCGGAGAAGAACTCGGGGCCACCGGGCCCACCAGGCCGGAGCATCGAGGGGGCGGGCCGTAGCGCTCCCGCCGGGACGCGAAGCTCACCAACGATCTGGTCGACACGCAGGCCGACGATGCGGCCCCGAACCGAGACAATGATCAGCTTTCGCAGACGCGCGACCTGGTGGTCTTGTCCGCCTTCCAAGACGCCGAAGCGCTTGCGCAGATCGACCACGGGGATGACCACGCCGCGCAGCGCGATCACCCCCTCGACGATCGCCGGCGCATGGGGAACCGGACGCACCGGATACGGCCGCGCCTGGATCACCTCTTTGATCCGCATGATGTCGATGCCGTAGACGTCGTCACCGACATGAAACCCTGCCAGCTTGAGGACGTCGTCGTCGGCCTCCTCGGCGGGGTCCCAGCCCTCGGCCGCCATCGACTGCCCCGCACTGAGGCGTCGCAGCATGGCCGCTTGGCCGGGCTTGAGCTGGCGCTCGCTCATGCTCGCCCTCCCCGGCCCGAGGTTCGCCGGACGCCCAACGCCAGAAAGTCCGACGGGGCGAGCAACGTGCCCAGATCCAGGATGATGATGATTCGCCCGTCCCACCGGGCGAGTGCCCGAATGAAGTCGCCCCGCGCGCCCGCGAGTGCGCCCGGAGCCTCCTCGAGGTTCTCCGGTGCGATCGACATCACGCCGATGACCTCGTCAACCAACAACCCGGTCTGCTCGCCCCCGTGGCGTACGATGAGGACGCGAGCCTCGCGAGCCTTGCGGCACTGGCCCAACCGCAAGCGCGTCGCGAGGTCGACGACCGGGATGACCACCCCACGAACATTGCCAATTCCGAGCACGAAGTCGGCCGTTCGGGGAACTGGAGTCGTGTACATCGGCTTCGAGATTTCACCGATCTGGGCGATCGGAATGCCGTAGGTCTCCGCCCCGACTCGAAACACCACATGCTGCTGCAGGTCGACCCGGACGACGCGCGCATAGCCGTGCTCGTAGTCCTCCTCGGTCGCAAACGCCTCGCCGGTCTGCACCATGTGCTCCCAAATGTCTTCCTTGAGGTCAGACATGCGCCGTCTCCGTCGTGGGCGTGGGCGCGGACGTCGGCCCGGAGTCGACAGGACCGCCGTCGCTGCGCCCAAGAGCCTCTTCCACCAGCACTGAAACGTCCAGCAGGAGCACGGTACGGCCGCCGCCAAGCTCGGTCGCGCCGGCGATTCCCGGCACCCCTCGAAGCGCTCGCCCCAGCGGTTTGATCACGACGTCTTGCTGGCCGAGGAGTTCGTCGACCACGATGCCGACCCGGTGCTGCGCCAAGCCAACGATGACCACGTAGATCCGCGCGGGATCCATGTATCGGTAGTTGGTCTGCAGCTCAAAGATCCGCGACAAGTGCAGGATCGGGAGCGTCTTGCCTCGCAGGGAGACGACCTCGTGCCCCTCGACGGTCTCGATATCGGCCGCGCTGACCATGATCGACTCCAGCACCGAGTTGAGCGGGATGCAGAAGGTCTGGCGTGCCGTCTCGATGACCAGCGCTTGGATAATTGCCAGCGTCACCGGAAGTGTGATCGAGAACTGCGAGCCGCGGCCGGGCACGGTATCCACATCGATCAGCCCCGAGAGCCGCGCGATGTTGGTCTTGACCACGTCCATCCCGACGCCGCGACCACTGACCTCCGTGGCGACCTCCTTGGTGGAGAAGCCTGGGACGAAGATCAAGTCGATGATCTCTTGGCGGGGCATGTCGCGGCTCTCGGATTCTGTCAACACACCGCGCTCGACGGCCTTGTCGCGAATCATCCGCCAGTCCATCCCGCGGCCGTCGTCTTCGACCTCAATCACCACACGGTTGCCCTTTTGAAACGCCCTGAGCTCGATATGCCCGGTCGATCCCTTTCCCAAGCTCGTCCGCTCGGACTCGGTCTCGATGCCATGGTCGATGCAGTTGCGGATCATGTGCATCAGCGGATCGCTGAGTTCCTCCACGATCAGCTTGTCGAGCTCGGTATCGGCACCGGTGATCATCAGCCGAATATCCTTCCCCGCCTCCCTGCCGAGCTTCCGAACGACGCGCGCCAGCTTGTCGAACACCTGTCCCAAGGGGACCATCCGAACATCGAGGATGCTCTGCTGGAGCAGGGACAGCTTGCGGTCCATGGTGCGCAGATGGGTTTGAAGCTCTCGGGAAACGTCTGCCGATCGGGCCAGGGCCCGCACCGATTCGAGCGTGCCCGACAGGTTGGCTTGGACCAGGGCAAGCTCGCCCACGAGGTTCATGAGGACGTCGAGCCGCTCAAGATCGACGCGCACCGTCTGCGAGATTGAGCGCAGCGACATCGAGGTGCTGGCGTCCACCATCTCGATGCCATCGTCGTGGTGAATCCCCGGGTTGGAGGCGGGCGTCGGGGTGCTCGGCTCGTCGACGACGGGCGCCGGCGCGGCGTCGCTGGGGGGCTCAAGCGCGTAGACTCGTACGCCCTCCTCGACAACACCGGTCGCGATGTCGGAGAGCGTGGATTCGGAGCCGAGCAGGATGTCGAGCTCGATACGGTCATCGGAACCTGCGTCGGCGCTGGGCAGGTACGTGATGACCTCGCCGAACTCCTTGAGTCTTCCTTTGAGGGACTCGATTCCGACATCGATCGCCAACAGGTCGAAGGCCGCGTGAACCCGGTAGAGGCGACGTCCCAGGCGGACGTTCTCCCGGAGGCGGTGCTCCTCGTACTCGGTCAGCACACCAAGAATGGCGGGGTCCAGACCGGCCAAGTCCTCCGGGCCGCCGTCCTCGTCGGCGTCGGGGGACAGCGCGCCGATTCGAGCCAACAACGGCTGCGCAGAGGTTGTGCTCTCGGTGTCCTCCAGGCCGAACACCGCGAGCATGCTCTGGAACACCTCCACGGCCTCGAACAGCACATCCAGGGCTGGTTGCGAGAGCGGGAGTCGGCCGAGCCGGAGGCTATCGAGCGTGCTCTCCAACGCGTGCGCGAGACCGCTTATCTGCGTCGCCCCGAACAGTCCAGCCAGCCCTTTGAGCGAGTGGATGGCCCGGAAGGCAGCATTGAGCAGGTCGGGATCAAACTCGCCGGTCCGCTGCTGCGCGTCGAGTTGCAGCAGGTTGCGGCTGAAGGCTTCGATGACCTCCTGGGCCTCGGAGAGGAACTCTGCGGACGGCTTCGGGGGTTCGCTCATTCGCCTCCACACGCTCGGGCCACCGCCGCGAGGAACTGCTCAGCCGTAAACGGCTTGGCCAAGAACGCATTGGCACCCGCCTCGACGGCCCGCTTCGTATCTGGGTGCGCCGCGTCGGTGCTGATCACGAGCACCGGGATGTCGGCAAACTTGGGCTGTCCGCGGACGAACCGCGTCAGCTCAATGCCGTTGACGTCGGGCATGTTGACGTCCGTGACAATCAACGCAAATTTCGTTCGCGGCAGGGCGCGTAGCGCCTCAAAGCCGTTGTCGACTTCGTGCACGTCGTAGTCGCCGGCCGACTCAAGAATCGAGCAGACAAACGACCGGACCGCGCGGGAGTCCTCCACCAGGAGCACGGGCTGCGCCATCACGGGCAGTATACCAGCCAAGCACGATCGAACCGGCCCGAGCTGATCACGACGAGGAGGTCGTCTGGGCGGCGGCCCGCAGGGGTCCATCGAGCAGGCGCCGGAGCCGGGCGATGTGTCGTTCCTCGACCACGATCCACCAGGGGTGGGTTGGTGTAGTCAACACCGCCTCGGGCTCGTCCTCCGCCGAGTCCTCAATCCCCCGCAAAAGTCCGAGGAAGAGCGACTCCAGCACATCCCGCTCGGCGCAACCGGTCGGCATGCCGATCACGACGCTGCGAGGTCGCAGCTCGATAGCCACCCTCGCAGCCCGGGCGCCGATGCTCGCGGCCGCCTCGGCGTCGAAACGCTCCCGGTCCCCGCAACCCAGCAAGACAATGCGTTCGACCGGTAGGCCTGGCCCGGCGGGCAACAACACGAGCTCCTTCCAGGTCCCAAGCGCAACCCCATCGCGGGCTAAAGAGGACAAGGACCCGTCGCGCCGCCAATCGAGCAGGCCCAGCAGTCCTTGGAACGGCCGCTCATCGTCAAACCAAGGGATGATTCCAACGTCCGCGTGCACACGCTGTGCACCGTCCGCGTCGGGAAGGCCGTCGAGAATGTCGCGCCCGAGCGCCTCGAGCCGGATCTGCGCCCGATTCCGGGCGAGCGACCGGCCGCGGGGCAACTGCGTCATTAGCGCAGGTCTCCAGGTCGCAGCACGTCGGCGAGCGAGGCGGTCAGGCCGTTGACGAATGCGGCACTGCGTTCGTTGCCGTAGGTCGAGGCCAGCCGAACCGCCTCGGACAAGACCACCCCGCGCGGGGTGTCCGGTCGGGCGCGCAGCTCCGCCGCCCCGATGCGGAGCACATTGCGATCGACTCGGTCCATCCGCTCAAGCCTCCAGCGCTTGGACGCGGCGCGGATATCTTCTTCGATGGTCTCCCACCCCTCGAACACCACCTCGAGCAGGGCCTGGGCGAACTTGCGAGCCTGGCGATCCGCAGCGAGCTCGGCGAAGCGGGTCTCCCCCGTCTCGTCTCCGGTCGGAGGGCTGTCCAGAAGCGATCGGAGCGCGTCGGGTCGCTGCTGTGCGGCCACGTCTTCGAGGTGGCACAAGGCGGCGAGCGTCAACTCGCGGCCCCGACCTCGCGCATCTGGCGGGCGGTTGTTGTTGGAGCTGCTCACAACACGACCTCTATTTCTTCCGATGACGAGAGCTTGTGCTCTTGTCGCCCAGCGCGGCGTAAACCCGGACCTGCTCGACCGCGGCCTGTGCCACCTCGGCGCCCTTGTTTCCATACTTGGCACCCGCACGATGCACGGCTTGCTCAAGGTCGTTGGTGGTCAGCACGCCGAACAGAACCGGCACCCCGGTCTTCTGTCCGAGGGCCGACAACCCTTTGGCCGCCTCGGAGGCGATGAGATCGAAGTGAATGGTGTCGCCCTTCATCAAACAGCCCAGCGCGATCACGGCATCGTAGTTGTCCGTTTCGAGCATGCGTGCGGCGGTCTGGGGAAGTTCCCAGGCGCCCGGCACCTTCACGACCGTGATGTCGGCAGCGTTGGCACCCAGACGACGAAGCGTCTCCACTGCGCCACCCAAGAGCCGGTCGGTGATGAAGCTGTTGAAGCGGCTCACGAGGATCGCGAACCGGGCCCCCTTGGCATCGAGGTCCCCCTCAATGACGCGCACACCGTCGAGCGGATCGGGCATGGGGCGGTTCTACCACGGCAGCTGCGCGGCGAAACGCGCTTCGGCCCGCGAACCCCTCACGAACCGTGAGCGGACCGTCCGCCGGACGCCCAACGGCAAAAGGCGCCTCGGGTTTCCCCGAGACGCCTCCTGAATCACACGCGTTTTTGCGGGTTATTCAGACTCTTTGGTCGGTGCCGGCTTCGCGACGGACTTCGGTGCGTCCGGCAGCGATTCCGCGGTCGCCGCGGCGCCCTTGAACTTGTCCGCCATCAGGTCGCCCAACGTGGCGCCCGCTTGGCTCGCGTTCTGGAAGCCCTGTGCGTCGGCAAGCTGGTCCTGGCGACGTGCGCTCTTGATCGACAGACCGATGCGGCGCTCGGCGGCATCCATCTGAATGACCTCGGCACGGTGCGTCTGGCCAGCCTCGAGGACCTGAGCGGGATCTTCGATCCGCTCGTCGGTGATCTCCGAGATGTGGATCAGACCCTCGATGCCAGGCTCGATCTCTGCAAACGCACCGAAGTCGGCGAGCTTGAGCACCTTGACGTCGATGATCTTGCCGATGGGGTAGTCGTACGGAATACGGTCCCACGGATCCTGCTGGAGCTGCTTGATGCCCAGGCTGATCTTCGGCTTCTCACCGGTGTTGTCGATGTTGAGGACCATCGCACGGACCTCGTCGCCCTTCTTGTAGAGCTCCGAGGGGTGACGGACACGCTGGGTCCACGACAGGTCGGTGATGTGCACGAGTCCGTCGATACCGGGCTCGAGCTCCACGAACACACCGAAGTCGGCGATGTTGCGGATGACGCCTTCGACCACAGTCCCAGGCGGGTACTTCTCCACGACCTTCTCGTACGGGTTCTCCTCGAGCTGCTTCATGCCCAGGGAGATCCGGTTCTGCGAGACGTCGATGTCGAGGACAACCGCTTTGACCTCGTCGCCGATCTTGAGCAGCTGCTTGGGGTTCTTGACCTGACGCGTCCACGACATCTCGGAGACGTGCACGAGGCCTTCGATGCCCTCTTCGAGCTCGATGAAGGCGCCGTAGTCCTTGATGCTGACCACCTTGCCCTGAACGACCGTACCGGGGATGTACTTCTCCTCGGCGTTGATCCAGGGGTCGGGCGTGATCTGCTTGAGTCCAAGGCTGACCCGCTCGGAGTCGCTGTTGAACTTGAGGACCTTGACCTGAACCTTATCGCCGACCTGGAACAGCTCGGAGGGGTGGTTGACCCGGCCCCAGCTCATGTCGGTGATGTGCAGCAGGCCGTCGATGCCGCCGAGGTCGATGAACGCACCGTAGTCGGTGAGGTTCTTGACCACGCCTTCGACGATCTGGTCTTCCTGGAGCTTGTTGAGGGTGTCCTCTTTGAGCTCCGCGCGCTCAGCTTCGAGCAGCACGCGGCGGGACAACACGATGTTGCCGCGCTTCTTGTTGAACTTGATGATCTTGAACTGGACTTCCTGGTTGAGGAAGACGTCCAGGTTTCGCACGGGGCGAAGGTCGACTTGGCTTCCGGGGAGGAACGCCTTGACGCCGCCGGCGAGGAGGACCGAGAGGCCACCCTTGACGCGTGCGGTGATGGTGCCCATCACGAGGCCTTCTTCGTCGACGGCCTTCGAGATTTCGTCCCAGACCTTGCGCTTGCGGGCCTTCTCTTTGGAGAGGATGACCAGGCCGTGCTGGTCTTCGGCGGTCTCGAGGAGAACCTCGACTTCGTCGCCGATGTTGACGACAGGAAGCGTCATGTCCTTCGGCTCGGGCACCTGGCCTTCTTCGAGCTCGAACTCATCGTCGTCCTCGTCACGGAATTCGCGGAGGGGAACTTGGCCCTCGGACTTGAGTCCAACATCGACGACTGCGTAGTCGCCGATGATGTCGACCACAACGCCTTTGACGATCGTGCCTTCACGAATCTCGGGTGTGGCCTCGGTAGCGCTTTCAAAGAGCTCGGCGAAGCTCTCGTCGCTAAATGTTTGTAGTTCGGTCATGGTTCGGGTTGACTTTCGAGATGCCCGTATACGAGTCGAGGCACCCATCAGCGGATCCGTCTGCACCATTGGAGACGAACCCGGGTGCCTCCCGGGCGGATGGCGGACCCTAGGGGCTTTGGCTTCCCCGGTCAACTAGGCCTCAGGGCCACTTCTGGGGGCTCGGATGAGCGCGAGCAGGTGGTCCACAACCGCGCTCGGATCCATCTGCGACGTGTCGACCCGCACCGCGTCCGCGGCCTGGAGCAGTGGTGCCGCCTGCCGCGTCGAGTCGCGCAGGTCCCGCTCCTCCAGGGCCAGCCGAACCGCTTCGACCGAGGGGACGCCTGTGTCGCCGCGCGCGAGCCGTTCCTCGCGGCGTCGCCTCGCGCGGACCAGGGGCGAGGCGGTCACGAAGAACTTGTGTGCCGCGCCCGGGAACACGACGGTGCCCATGTCGCGGCCCTCGGCGACGCATCCCCCAGCGCCGAGTGCTCGCTGGACTTCGAGCAGCTCGGCGCGGACGGCCGGGTGCGCGGACACCTGCGAAGCCCCGGCGGTGATCTTCGCGGAACGGATCTCTTCGGTGACGTCCTGCGTGCCCAAGAACACCCGCTGCGGCCCGTCCTTGGCGCTCTCGAACCGAATCGAGAGCGTTCGGCACAAGTTCGCGAGGCCCGCCTCATCGTCCCAAGACACGCCCGCGGCCTCCGCCGCCCATGCGAGTCCGCGGTAGATGGCGCCGGTATCGAGCATGCTCAGCCCCAGTCGCCTCGCGAGGTCGCGCGCGATCGTAGACTTGCCCGCACCGGCGGGTCCATCGATCACCACCACGCGCCCCGCTTGTTCCCCGTCCACCAAACCGCCGCGCATGATGCCAAACTTCCGGGGCAGAACAAGCCGCGCGGATCGCTTGCCCGATCCGGCGGACTCGGGCAGCTTTGCGCCGATGAACCGGCCGCGTCTGCTTCGCCGCACCGCCTGCATGCTGGCCGTGGCCCCTGCCCTGCTCGCGGTGTCCGCTTGCGTCACCGTCACGCCGGCGCAGCGGGCCAACCTCAGCAAGCCGGAGATGACCCCCGCGGCGGATGCCGACGAGGAGAGCTTCCACACCCACATCGAAGCCGCGCGTGAGGGAAGCATGGGTGGCCACGGTGCCGCCGGGGGCGGTTGCGGGTGCGGCTGAGGTTTTGGCTGTGGGCGGTGGTGCTCCTGGCTTGGTTCCTTCCCGGAGATGCTCTGGCCGAGGACCGAGTGACGCTGCGCGGCAACTACTACCGCGAGCAGTCCACGCGGGTGCTCTCGCCCGAGCTGAAGATGACCGTCGATGTGCCCGACGAGCGGCTCACGCTTGGCGTGGCGTACCTCCTGGACGCGGTGACCTCCGCCTCGATCGCCACCGGCACCACCGCCGTGACGGGCGGCGACTTCTCGTTCACCGAGATCCGACACGAGGCCACCGTCAGCGCCGCGTCGCGGCTGCAGGACTGGCAGCTGGGCACCTTCTTTCGCTACTCGACCGAGACCGATTGGCAGTCTCGGAGCCTGGGGGCCAACCTCGGCCGCGACCTTCGCCAGCGCACCATTAACCTGTCGATGTCGTACGCGTTCAACTTCGATCGCGTCTATCGGATCTTCGACGGGATGGGCCGCCGCCTTCCCTGGTGCGGCGGCAACTCAGAACTCGGCTGCAAGGACGGGGAGTATGGCAGCGGGTCCAACCTGCTGCGCACCCACTACCTCGCGGCCGGGTACTCCCACATCCTCACCCGCAATCTGCTCTCGCTGCTCACGCTCGAGTACGCCAACGCGCAAGGTCCGATGGACAACCCCTACCGCGGCGAGCAGCTCCCGGGCATCGAGTTCGAGAAACACCCGCAGCGCCGCAACCGGGTCACGGTGTTTGGCTCGCTGCGGTACTACCTTCCGGCGACAAAGATAACCCTCGAGCCTCGCTACCGTTTTTATGCCGACGACTGGGGTGTGCGTGGCCACGCCATCGACCCGCGCGTGCATTTCCGGGCCACAACCAACCTCCGCATCCGCCTTCGCTATCGCTTCTACACCCAGTCTGAGGCGTCCTTCTTTCGCGACGACATGCAGTACACGGACACCGACGTGGCATGCACGCGCGCGTCGACACAAGGCTGCGCCAGCGCGGACGTGAAGCTGGACAATTGGCACTCCCACACGGGCGGGGTTCAGCTAACCTACGGCCTGGATGCGTTGGCCGCGAAGACCGGGCAGGAGTGGCTCGAGGGCGCCTGGCTGCAGGCGACCTACAACTACGTGCACCAAACCAACCGGTTTGGGCCGATCCGAGCCCTGGGCAGCCTGTCGTACTCGATGCCGTTTTGAGCTCACACGCCTCGCGCGGGGCCTGCCGGTCTTGCTCGCGAGTGCCTGCGGCGCCCCATCCTCGGTGTCCTCGTCCGACGACCCCGACGCTGCCCGCCCCGAGGTGGTGCAGATGGTGGCCCAACGCGATGGGATCTCCGATGCCGCGGCGCGCCAACACATCGAGCAGGTCGGGTTGCTGTCCGCGGCGGCCCAGGCCGAACGAGACCGCCTCGTCGACCCTGCGCCGCTGGTGAGCGCGGCCAGAGAGCGCTTCATTCGGCGCGGCGCCCTGGCCCGGCTTTGGATGCACGACACCTTCGAGCCCGGGCACGGCGTCGAAGCGATCGCCCCCGATGATCCCATGTTGGTGCGGGCGCTCGCCTCCCCCAAGAACGTCCGCCCCCGACTCGTGATGCTTTGCCAAGTCGTCGCCGTTCCGGCGGGTCTTGAGGACCAGGACGCACTGCTTGAGCAAGCGCAAGACCGACAGTGGCAGGCAGCGGCCGAAGCCCGAATCAACACGGTCGCCGAGCGTCTCCCCCGCTACGTCCGCCCCGAGGACCCTGAAGCGTGTCGCCTGATGGCCACGATGATGCGGTACGAAACCAGAGATGACGGTGCCGTAAAATTCAGCGTCGAAACCAAGGCCTTCGACCTCGACGCGTGCGCGCGCAAAGACGCCAGCGGTGCGTGCCTCGAGCCCCGGTGGGCGCCCGAATGGGTGGAGAAGGTCCGACCGCACACAACCCCGGGATTCATCGAGCCCTTCCGCACCCGATTCGGCTACCACTTGGTGTTCCTGGTCCAGGTGCTCGAGGCCGTGCCGGCCGACGATCCTGCGACGGTCTTGGCGACCCGCGAATCCATCCTGGGGCCGTGGCGCGCGGCCGCCTACGACGCGGAACTCGACGCCTTGCGCAAGAAATGGGCGGTCAAGGTCGCCGTCGGTGGGACGCCGCCATGAGCAGGGTCCCTCCCAACAGGGTCGCCCCGAGCAGGGTCGCGTCCCTGCTCGGGACCGAGTTTGGCGAAGCCCTGCGGACCATGGTCGAGCGCACGCCCGGTGCGTTCGCCGGCGTGGTGAGCGACGAGCAGGGCCTCGCCATCGACTACGCTCATGTGCCGTCTCGGATCGAAGGCATCGACGTGCAGCTTCTGGGCGCGCAGCTCGGCATCCCGTTGTTCCGACTTCATCGAACCGCCACCGCGCGGGGGTTCATCGCCCCCCTGCTGCTCCTGGAGACGGGCACGCACAGCCTTCTCGCCAGTCCGATCTATGACGCCTTCGTCGTGGCCATGCTGCTGGAGCAGCGGGCCAACCTCGGCGTCGCGATGTCGGCCTTCGCGCGGAGCCGCGACACCCTCCAAGCGCTGCTCGCCTGAGGCGACCGCCCACGGTAGGGTGAAGGCGATGCAGGCGTCGCCGAAGCCCGAGCCTCCGGCACACCGTGGCGTCGCCATCAAGCTCGGCGTGTCGCTCCTGTTGGGAGCGGCGTTCGTCCTCGCACTGCGCCCCTACCTCGACACGGTCCCCGAGGATCTGTCGATGTCCCCCGCGGTCATCGCCCTGTACTTGGCCTCGTTGCTGCCCTACCACCTCCTGCGTGCAGGTCGCTGGCGGTTGCTGCTGACCCCGCTGGGCGGACAGCGACTTCCCGGTCTGGCCGAGGTCACGCGCATCGGACTCGCCGGGTACATGTGGATCGCCCTGATGCCGTTTCGCCTCGGCGAGTTTGCGCGGCCCATCTTCCTGGCCCAACGCAGCGACCTCACGGTGAGCGCCTCCCTGGGAACCGTCGCGATCGAACGCGCCGTCGACGGCGTCTTGGTCTGTGCGTTGTTCTTCGTCGCGATGGCGTTCGCGGAGCCGCTGGGCGACACGCAGACGCTCTACATCGCGAGCATCGTGGTCATGGCGGCGTTCTCGGGCGCGCTGGTGGGTATGCTCGCCGCGGCGCGCTGGCCCGCCCCGATCGCCAGACTGGCCCATGGGATGCTGCGCTGGTCTCCGGGGCTGGCGCGTTGGGCCGAGAAGACCGTGCACGGGGTGGCTGAGGGTTTTCGCGCCCTGCCCAACCCGGTCGCGATCACCCGCTTCGTGGCGGCGAGCATCGGCTACTGGCTCGCCAATGCGGCGGGGATGTGGATTCTCGCCGAGGGCTGCGGCCTCTCCCTCACCCCGTTCGAGGCCATCGCCACCTTGGCGGTCATGAACCTCGCCCTGCTCATCCCCGGGGGCCCGGCGCAGCTGGGCGTGTTTCAAACCGGCGTCGCCGCGGGCTTGCACCTCTTCGTCTCCAGCGAGGCCGTGATGGCGGCCGGCTCAACGTTTGCCTTCTACCTGTATGTCTGCCAGCTCAGCACCATCGTGCTGCTCGGCCTGGCCTCACAATGGAGCCTCAAGCTCGACTGGCGGGCGGCGCTCCGGGTCCCGAGCGCCGATCCCAGCCCTGAGTTCGAGCCCGAGACCTGACAAAAAAGTAAGTTGCGCGCCCCCCGGAATTGCTCCGAACCGGAGGTGTCTCAATCCTGGTTTGGCAGACGGCACCCGAGTGAAGTCAACGCGTCCTTTGCGCCCTTTGCGCATCACGGCGCTCCCCGTTCTCGCACTCAGCGCCTGCACAAGCTTCGTCGCGGCGGTGGAGGACACCGATGGCATCGGCTCGATCAGCGAGACCGCCAACGAAACCGAGCTCAGCGGCGCCACGACGGCCAGCGATCCCACGACGGAGTCGGACACGGAGTCCGGCGGAGACGACACCGGCTCGGTGACCGAGGGGACGGAGAGCGGCTCGGCCTGCCCGGGGACACAGAACCCATGCGGTGGCTGTGACGCGCTGCCCCAGACGTTGGGGGAGCCGTGCAACGGCTGCGACGACCTGCAGTGGACCTGTGACGGCGAGAACGCGGTGCGCTGCGATGGCTTCGATCCCAACGCCGAGCAGTTCTGGCCCGACGCCGACAACGACGGGTTCGGTGACGCGAACGCCGACGGCCTTGAGACCTGCGCGGGTGCGCCACAGGGCTGGGCGGACAACGACGCCGACTGCCTCGACGACAACGATGCGGTCAACCCCGACGGTCTCGAGGTCTGCAACGGCCTGGACGACAACTGCGACAACAACACCGACGAGGGGCCGACCGAGTTCTGCGACGACGTCTGCTGCAGCTTCGAGTTGTTCTGTGATGGCACCGCGTGTGTACCCAAATGCGAGGGCGACAACGACATCTGCGGCGCCGGTCTCGACACCTGCTGCGGTGACGGTGAGGTCTGCTTTGCGAGCACATGTGTGGTTCCCGGTGACGACTGCGAGTTCACCGAGGAGTGCCCCGTGGGCCAGATCTGCGCCCAATCGACCGGCCAATGCGTGCCCGAGGACGCGGCCCCGGATTGCGAGTTCATCCCACCGGTTGGAGAGTTTGAGCCCGAGATTGGCGGACACTGGACCGACGCCGACACCGTGGTCGATCCGCTGCGCAACGACGTCGTCGCGACCCCGGTCGTCCTGAACCTGACCGACGACAACGACGACGGGCTCACCAACAACGACGACACCCCCGACATCGCCTTCCTCACCTACGACCGACAAGGAGATGGTTGTTGCAGTCGGCGCTCAACGCTTCGCATCACCAGCGGGCAGCCCGAGGCGGATGGATCCATGCTGGAGCTGGGGACGATCAACGAATCCCTGCTGGCCAACGGATACCGACTCACCAACGACGCCGGCATCGCAGGGGCGGACCTCGACGGTGACGGCGTCCCCGAGCTGGTCGCCCTGACGCTCAATGCGAGCAACCAGCCCCAGGGAACCGCCGCGTTCCGACGCACCCAGGCCGACGGGAGCGCGTGGGAGCTGCTGTGGCACAACCAGACCTACCCAACGTGGAACGTGCATACCCGGGGCGGTCCGATCGCCTCGATCGCCGACTTGGACGCCAGCGGCACCCCGGAGGTCGTGGTCGGGAACGTGGCGCTCAATGGACAAGACGGGTCGCTGCTGTGGGATGGACTCGACTCCGCGGTCCCCGAAGGCCAGGCCGCTGCAGGCGTCGGAAACAACGGCTTTCTCGGGCCCTCGTCCGCGGTCGCCGACGTCGACCTCGACGGCAACCTGGAGGTCGCGGCGGGCAACACCCTGTACGACTACGACGGGACCATCCTGTGGAGCTACGACTACGGAGGGACCGCCAACAGTCCCTGCCACAACGGGACCGCCTTGAACTGCGACGGGTTCACCGCGGTCGCGAACTTCGACGATGACGACGAAGGCGAGATCGTCATCATCCGACGCGGCGAGGTGTTCATCCTCGACACGGATGGAACCGAGCTTCACCGCGTGCCCCTGCCGGTGATCGACTGCGCCTACAACGAGTCGGGGCCGCCCACCATCGCCGACTTCGATGGCGATGGACAGCCGGAGATCGGGACCGCGTCCGCCGACTACTACGTGGTTGCCGACCCCTACGAGTGCACCGGCGACCCCCTGCCCGACACCTGCGTCAGCGAGGGCATCCTGTGGCAAGCGGTCAACCAAGACTGCAGCTCCCGGGTCACTGCATCCAGCGTGTTCGACTTTGAAGGCGACGGAAACGCCGAGGTCGTCTACGCCGACGAGACCGACCTGCTGATCCTCGATGGTCGCACCGGCGCCGTGATCCGAACGCTGGGGCCCCACGACAGCCACACGCGCATTGAGATGCCTGTGATCGCCGACGTCGACAACGACGGCAACGCCGAAATCATCGTCGGCGAAAACACGGCGGAGCAGGGAATCGTGGTGTGGGAAGACGCGTCGGACAACTGGGTCCGCACCCGGAGGATCTGGAACCAGCACGCCTATTCGATCACCCACATCACCGAGGACGGCACCGTTCCGGCGGTGATGGACGTGAACTGGCTCAACGAGCGCTACAACAACTTCCGGCAAAACGTACAGCCCGACGGCCTGTTCGCGGCCCCGGACGCGGTCCTTGGAGGCAACATCTGCACGCCCTCGGAGACCGCCGCTGGCTGGCACGTGCAGCTCTCGGTTCTGGTTCGCAACGACGGCGCGCTCAACATTCCCGCCGGCACCGACGTCGCAATCCTGCTCGATGACGGCATGAGCACCACGCTCTTGCTCGAGACCCAGACCAGCATTGTGCTGGCGCCCGGGCAGTTCGAGGTGCTCTCGTTGAGTGTCCCCCTGCCCGCAGGTGTGGCGCCACCGGTCACCCTTGAGGCCATCGTGGACCCCAGCTCGCAGGGGTCGCCCAACGGCCAGATGAACGAGTGCAACGAGGAGAACAACGTCGCGCAGACCCTCTGCGCGATTCCTGGCTGAGGTGCGCGGCCGCCCTTCGTTGGTTTTTCTGCGCGGGCTGCTACGATCCCCGCGGTGAACAGGTTTTCCCGCTCGTTGCTGCTGCTGATCCTCGCGCCAGGCTGCACGCTCGAGCTCGACACAGAAATCGCGTGCGGGGATGGTTTTGTCGACCGAACCGCCGGCGAGGCCTGCGACCCCGAGAGCCCAGCCTCGTTCGAGGACGCCTGCAAGGACATCGACCCCGCCCGCAACGGGGCCTGCGACCCAACCACCTGCCGCCTCGACCTGCGCGCGTGCCTGGCGAGCTGTGGCAACGGTGCGCTCGACCCCGGGGAGGAATGTGACCCAGCCACCGACGCGCCGAGCGGCCCGGATGTCTTCGGCAGTCAGCGTTCCTGCACCACGCTGCTCGCCACCGACACCGGCACGCCCTACGTCGGCGGCGAGACGAGCCGGTGCCAGCCCGACTGCCAGTGGGACCGAACCCCCTGCCATCGGTGCGGCAACGAGCGCATTGAGGGGGAGGAGGTCTGCGACGCCGGGCGGGTCGACTTGAACGACGTCGACGCCTTTTGCCTCAGCGCGTGCGTACGCCCCGAGGACGACGAGCGTCCCAACGTCGTCCGGTGCGCAGCACGGTGCGCCGAGGACTGCATGGGATACGACACCGCCGATCAGGCCCTGGGCTGCTGCATCCCAACCGGGGAGCCGGCCCACGCCGGCATCCCGTGCTGCGCGTTCGAAGAGGACGGCGTCTGCATCAACGGCCTGGGCGGCGGCTAACCTCTCGCGCCGCTACGCCTCGGTCTGCGCGCCGGGTCCGCCCGCGAAGTAGCGGTCGAGCAGGATGTGCCCGACGTAGATGACCGGGAGCGTGGCGACGGCGATGAGGAACTTGTAGGCGTAGTTGGTGACGCTCAGCTCCACGACCTCCCCGGGCGTGATCTTGCCCGGAAGCCCAAACGCGATCGCGTTGATCACGAAGGTGTCGATGAACTGCGCGACCACCGTCGAGCCGAGGGCCCGCAGCCAGAGCAGGCGGTTCTTCGTTCGGCGCCGGAGAAAGACAAACACCGAGGCGTCGATCAGCTGACTGAGGGCGAACGCGACGATCGACCCGACGATGATCCACATCGACTGACCGAACACCCGGTTGAACGACGCGTCGTCCACCGGGGAGATGTCGGCGGCCGGTACGAGCATGCACAGCCACAGCAGGCCGAACGTGTAGACGATCAGCGCAATGGCCAGCAGGGTCAGCCGGCGGACCGCGCGGGGGCCGTAGTACTCGTTGACCAGGTCGGTGGTGACGAACACGATCGGCCACGGGATGACGCCAATGCTCATCACCCAGCCCCAGGCCGTGAACAGCTTGCCCCCCAGCAACTCGCCGAGCAGCGCGTGCGTGATGAAGATGCCCGCGAGGACAAAGAACACGAGGTCGCGCCGAGAGGACGGAGACTGAGGGCTCTCGCTCATGAGACCGACGCAGGGTAGCGAACGATGGCCGGGTGCGCTCGGGCTGGACCGCGCAACGGCGCCCCGTAAGCCCCCGCACCGCCTTGCGTTATCCACCCGTGAGGCTATTTGCGATCTGGGGCTGGGCGTTTGCAGGCTTCTTGCTGCTCGGCTGCAGAACGTCGAGGCCGACCGTGCGAGCGCCCACTGCGGCTCCGGAGGCCTACAGCTTCACGCCCAGCCCCCTGCTGGAGCTGGCCCGAAGCGAGAGGGAGCTCCCGCCGGTTCGGAAGCAGTGGCTCCGGAAGCGCTTCGGGGACGCACCCCCCGAAGACACCGTGGTGGATGAGGACGGGATCGCGCGCACGGTCCGAGTTCATCCGTTCCGCCTCGCCAGCCCGGAAGCGTTGGCACGCGCCGCCCTTCGCAACGTCGAGTCTCGCCGCCCGCGGGAGCTGCACGAGACGCGGTTCCTGGTTCGCGCCACCCGTGTCCAAGCACCGACGCCGCGGGGCAAGCGACGCGCCCGCCGGATCGCGGATGCGCACGATTCGGAGACCGTGTCGTGTCTGGTTGAGCAGGCTGCGGACCGGACTGACGTCATCTTGCGGGCCCCGTCGGCGCTGGTCATCGAAGAAGCCACGCGGGCGGGCACCATCTCCTACCGGATCGAGGTGCGATTCAACGAGGACGCTGCGCCCCACATCGAGACGAGCCCAGCGGTCAGCGAGCACACGCAGCGCTGTCTTCAAGACGCCCTGACCCCGAGCCCCGCAGAGCACCCTCGGCGCGCTCGCGTCACGCTGCGCGCGTTCTCGCAGCGGGCCTCCAGCCACGGAGGCAGCGCCCTCCACATGCTTCTCGCCAACGAAGCGGCCACGCTCGGTTGGATCGAGCTGGAGCGCGGCGCGTACACGAAGGCCCTGGCGTACTTCGAGGACGCTCACTGGCTGTACCACCGACCCGAGTACGAGCTGCTGCAGGCGATGGCCCTGCAGAAGATGGGACGATCGAACCTGGCGTTGACGCGCTACCGGAGGTTTGTCGACGCCCGACCAGACGCCCCCGAGACCCCGATGCTGCGCACACGAATCGCGAAGCTTCAGTCCGAGCGAGACCTCGACGCGCCGGATTTCACCGCGGACTCAGGACACTAGTTGTAGGCCAGCTCGACGGCCTTGCGCAGGTTGACCGAGACCAGCTTCGAGACCCCGCGCTGCTCCATCGTGACCCCGTAGAGCCGGTCGGCTCCTTCCATCGACACCTTGTTGTGGGTGATGAAGATGAACTGGGTTGTTTGGGCAAGCTCGCGCACCAGGCTGATGAAACGGCCCACGTTTGCGTCGTCGAGCGGGGCGTCGACCTCGTCGAGAATGCAAAACGGGCTGGGCTTGATCAGGAAGATGGCGAACACCAGGCTGACCGCGGTCAATGCCTGCTCCCCGCCCGAGAGCAGCGCCAAGGTGCGCGGCTGTTTTCCTGGGGGACGCGCTTCGATCTCGACGCCGGTCCCCAAAAGGTCGGACGGGTCGGTCATCGTGAGGTGCGCACTGCCGCCGCCGAACAACCGCGGGAACAGCTGGGTGAACCGCTCATTGACCGCATCAAAGGTCGTCTTGAACAGGTCCCGCGTCGTCCGGTTGATCTTGTCGATCGCCTCTTGGAGCTGCCCCATCGCCAGGTCGAGGTCGTCGCGCTGGTGCGTGAGGTACTCGAAGCGGCTTGAGACCTCTTCGAACTCGTCGATCGCGGTCAGGTTGACCTCGCCCAACCTCGACAGGATGCTCTTGAGCTCTTTTTGACGCTCCCGCTCGACGCGGCCCGCCAGGGGCCGATCGTGGAAGTCGATGAGAATCTCCGGGAGCAGCAGGTCGAAACGGTCGCGCACATCGGCGAGGAGGTGCTGGCGCTCGAGGTTGATCTCCTGCAGCCCGAGCTCCACCTCGGCGACCTTGGTGCGGCGCTCATCGAGGTCAACCCGCAGCGTCTTCATCGAGGTCGACAACTCGTCGATGCGCGCTCGGAGCCCTTCAAAGCGCTCCCGCGTCTGGTGCATCGCCTCGGTTGCGGCGCTCCGCTTCTCCAGCAGCTCGGCGCGCTCGGTGTTGGCAGACGTGGTGGCGGTGTCGAGTTCGGCCACCCGGCGCTCGGAGGCGGCGGCGGTTTCTTCCAGCCGAACGATGCGCTGACGCTCCGCATCTCCCTGCCGCGTGAGCCGCTCGAGCGTGGCGTCGAGGGCATCGCTTTGCTGCTGCCATTTCGCGAGCGAGACCTTCGCCTCGGTCAATGCGCTTGCGAGGCGATCGCGTTCCTCGGAGAGGCTCTGCAGGGATGCCTCGCTGGTCGAGGCCTCGGCTTCGAGCTCGACCACCCGGATCTGCCCCGCGCGGATCGACTCGGTGAGCTGCTCGATCTCCAGCGAGCGCTGGTCAATTTCGCGGCGCAGAGCCTCCGCCAGGGCTGTCTTGGCCTCGACCTCTTCACCCAAGCGCTGCAGCTCGCTGGCCAGCTGGGTGCGCTCGGCCTCGGCCTGAACCCGGGCCGTCTCCGCCTCGAGGACATGCGTCTCGGACTCCTCTCGCTCCGCCTCGACCGAGGCCAGCTCTTGGGCCAGCGCGAGGTGCCGGCCGCGTGCGGACTCGAAGCTCTCATCGAGCGAATCGAGGATCTCCTTCAGCTCGCGAATCTCGCGTTTTTGCTGAAGCAGCGCAGCGTTGAGCGCGGTGGGCGACCCACCCACGACGACCCCAGTCGGCTCGACCCTGTCGCCCTCCAGCGTGACCAGCGTGGTCTTTCCGGCCACGCCAGCCTCCCACAGCGCCAACGCGCGTTCGAGGTTGTCGACGACCACCGTGTCCCCCAACAACGCCCCGCCCAGCGATCCGAGCTCACCGCTGACCTCGACGAGGTCGGCGAGTCGGCCCAAGACCCCGGCGTGCTCGGTCAGCGGCAGCGCTGCACGCTCGCGCGAGCCACCCGCGACCGGATCCGCCGCAGCGCCGTCGGCGTCGGAGAGGTCGACCACCTCGAACGGACGCTCGCCCGCGGCGCCGCTGGGCCCACGGGTCCCGCGCGTCATGGCGCTCTCATCGGGACGATGCCACCCCAGCGGAACCCCGCGCTGCATGTCCGCAACCGTGGACGGGTCGTCGTGGGAGAGCGCGGTCAGGACCGCAGCGCGGCCCCGCTTGGGCACGAAGGTCGTGCGGCCTTCTTGCTTGCGCTTGAGCAACTCGACCCCGCGCGCGCCGATCTGAGGACCGTCCACGACCACCCCCTCCAGCCGGTCGCCGAGCACAGCGCTGACCGCCGTCTCGAGATGCTCGGGCGCGTGCACGTAGTCGGCGAAGATGCCGTAGACCGCCTGCGGTGCCCCGGGCGAATCCCCGGCGCCGACGCTGCCATCGGCGTGCAGCTCGGGCGCGAGCTCGCTGCGATGCTCCATCACGAGCTGAACGCCGCTGTGGCAACCGCGGTACCGGTTCTGAATCTCTTCGAGCGACTGCAGCCGGGAGCGGTGGCGGTGAACCTCGGCCCGCTTGGTATCCAGCTCCACCTCGGCCGCGGCCACCTGCTCGCGCAGACTGATCCGGGCCCGGTCGAGTTCACCGCGGCGCGTCGCGAGCGAGCCGAGCAGCGCGCTCGCGGTGGCGGCCGCCGATGCCGCGCGGGCGTGCAGCGCCGTCGCGTCGGACACCGCCTCGCGCTGGCCCTGGGCCGCCGTCTGCAGCGCGGTGAGGCGCACGGTGGCGGCGTCTCGAGCCTCGAGATTTGATTGGTGCCGAGCCTGTGCGCCGGCGAGCGCAGAGCGGCGCTCGCCCGCCTGGACCTTGGCCGACTCGATGCGGCCACGCGTCTGCGCGAGCGCCTGCTCCGCTTCGCGGGCCTCAAGCGCGAGACGGTCGACGGCGGCCTGCGCAGGCTCGCTGTCCTCCCCGGACCGAAGCGCGGTGCGTTCGCCCTTGGTTTGATCGAGTTCGCCGTCGAGCCCTTCGAGGGTCCGCGCCGCCGCCTCGAGTTCCGCGCGCGCCTCGCTGCCGCTGCGGGTCAGCCCCTCGCGCTCACGCTGCCGATACTCGTTCTCGGCCTCGATCAGGTGGACGCGGTTGTCCAGGTCGTAGGAGGCCTGCTGGTTGTCGGAGAGCTGCCCTTCCACGCCGACCAGCTCGGTGCGCATGCCCTCCATCTGGGCCTCGCGCGCATCGAGGGACTCCCGAATGTCCGCCGTCTCGACCTCAAGGTTTCGGCGTCGCCCTTCGAGCACCGCCCCGGTGCTGCCCAGCTCCAGATACTTGTGCGCCGCGGCGCACAGGTCCAGGTCGCGCAGCTCGGACTTGTACCGCTTGTAACGCTCGGCCTTTTGGGCCTGGCGTCGCAGCGTGCCCAGCCGCGCCTCAAGCTCGGCGATGACATCGGAGGTGCGCAGCAGGTTCTGCCGCGTCGCGTCCATCTTGCGCTGCGCGGCGGCCTTCTGCGCCTTGAAACGCGTGATGCCGGCAGCCTCGTCGATGATGTGTCGACGCTCTTCGGGCTTGGAGTTGACGATCCGACCGACCTGGCCCTGGGCGATGATCGAGTAGCCCTTGGTGCCCGCGCCGGTCCCCATCAACAGCTCCGTGATGTCACGCAAGCGGGCTGGGACCTTGTTGATGAGGTATTCGCTTGTGCCGTCGGCGAACAGGCGGCGGGTGATCGCGATGTCTCGCGCGTCGAAGTGCGCCAGGTGGTCGTCCCCGTTGTTTTCAAACGTGAGCGTGACCTCCGCCATGCCTCCGGGACCACGGGTGCTGCAGCCCGCGAAGATCACGTCGGACATCCCGGTCCCGCGCAGGTGCTTGGCACTCTGCTCGCCCATGGCCCAACGGACCGCGTCCACGATGTTGGACTTGCCACAGCCGTTGGGCCCGATGACGCCGGTGACGTGATCGTCCACGAGGATCACCTGGCGGTCGGCGAACGACTTGAAGCCCTGAACTTCGACCTTCTTCAAACGCATGGCGGCAGCGGTCCAAGGGGTTAGCACCCCGCGGGTCGGGAGGGGAAGGCGGACGAACCCGGCGGGGATCTCGACCGCGATCCCCGGGATCTCCCGGGATCGCCGCGCAGATCACCTCTGCGGTGAGATCCGGAGATCGGTCCAAGGTCTGTGGGGCTCGCAGCGCGATCGAATTCCGGCGGGTCGGGGGATCTGATCGCAGATCTCACCGCGCGATCCCAACCCTTGCGAGCGCGGTGCTGCGCGGCGAAGCTGCGGCCACCGAAGCCTCATGGATCCCTTGCTGCTCATCGCCCTGCTCGTGGCCGTCGTCGCGGCCGCTGGCTTCGTCATCCTCCGCCGGCGCGACCCCGCGTTGTCGGGCACCGTGGACCTCTCCTTGCCTCCCGCTCCGGGGTCCGCACGAGATGCGAACGACCCCGCCAAGCGCGAGGGTCTGGTCGCTCTCCCGACACCGGTCGCCCGCCCCAAAGCCCCGCGCGACCCCGACAAGCTCGCCGAGCGCTACCGCGAGGGTCTGGCCAAAACCCGCGGAGGATTCGTGGCCAAGCTCGCGACCCTGTTTCGCGGCAAGCCCACCGTCGACGCCGCCCTGCGCGACAGCGTTGAAGAGGTGCTCTTCACCTCGGATATCGGCACCGCGACCGCTCAAAAGCTCATGGAGCGGGTCAGCGAGGTCCTCGACAAGGAGGATGTCGCCGACGCCGATGCGGTGTGGGGCGTGATTCGTGCGGCCGCGTTGGAGATCGTGGACGTCCAGGCCCCGGCCCAAGACTTCGCGCCCACGCCCGGCCCCTACGTGTTGTTGATGATCGGCGTGAACGGGGTCGGGAAGACCACTACGCTGGGCAAACTCGCCGCGCGACACGCCGCGCAGGGCCGCAAGGTGTTGCTCGTCGCCGCGGACACCTTCCGCGCCGCGGCGGTCGAGCAGCTCCAGGTGTGGGCACAACGCGTCGGCTGCGACCTTCACCACGGGACCGACAAAGCCGACCCCAGCTCCGTGATCTTCGAGGGCATCGAGAAGGGACGCGCAGGCGACTACGATGTCGTGCTCTGCGATACCGCGGGGCGCCTACACACCCGCAAGGAGCTCATGGACGAGCTTCAGAAGGTCGGACGCGCCGCCGCCAAGGCTGTGCGGGCCGGCGTGCCCGATGCCCCCGCAACCCTCGGACCCCACGACACCTTCTTGGTGCTCGACGCCACCATCGGACAAAACGCCCTCGCGCAGGCCAAGCTGTTCAAGGAGACGATGGACTTCACCGGCTTGGTCGTCACCAAGCTCGACGGGACGGCCAAGGGCGGGGTCGTGCTGGGGATCTGCGACGAGCTTGGCGTGCCGATCCGCCATATCGGAATCGGCGAAGGGATCGAGGACCTGCGCGATTTCGATCCACAGGCTTTTGTGGACGCGGTGTTCTTCGACGACAGCAGCGCGCTCCCCGCTGGATAATTCCGACAGGATCCGCCGGAACCTTGGGCCCCGGACCCCGTGCCAGGGGTGGGGCCGGCCGGATCGCCCTGCCCGTTTTTCCGGACCGCCGGCCTGCGTAGCACCGGGCACGCCCGCCGCAAGCTCTTACAATCACAGTACATTACCGCGCCGGTTCGGACTCCAAAGCGCCGCCACGCACAGCTCGCCCCTGTCCCCAGAAGCCCCGATTTGTCCTGTTGTGACGGAAAAATCGCTGTGTTACGTTCCCCCGGCCCAATTGCCCCAGTGTCCTACCTGTGGGCCTGTTTCAGCATGAGTTCGCGTCCCACGTCCCCCCGGACCCTGACCGCTCGCCGCGCCGCTTCCGTGAAGCTTGGTGATGTGCGGGGTGGGCACGCGCCCATTGCGCCACGTGCGCAAACTGCGCCCTTGGTTTGGGCAAATGCACCGCGTGGAGCATTCGCCCCAGACGGAGTATTCGGTGATACCTTGCGGCCGCAGCGCCCGACGGTCTCGCTGGCCGGGGCCCCCAGATTCTACGCGGTGACTATTTCCTTGAAGCTTCCGACCGCCAACCGGCCCATTCTCGGCCCAGCGGCATCCTCCAAGACGCGTATTCGCGCGTCGCAGTCAGCTCGGCGTCCGCGCCGGGCCCACGCGGACCTCCACTCCGCAGTCGACACGTTGAGGTGAGCAGCATGCGTCGCAACTTGTCCGGGGCCTCAATAGCCCTCATCCCCCTTCTTTCCATCACAGTGCCCGCGTCCGCGCTGGCAGCCCCCCTCGGTGCAGGTTCGGTTGGTTGGACCACAGTGGTCACGGCCCAGCCCGACGCTGAACCCGAAGGCGGCGACGGTGAGGATGACCTGGTCATCATTGATGAGGGCGAGGATGATCCCCCGCCTGAAGGTGAAGACCCCGGCGATGGCGGTGACGCCGGAGTCGTAGACCTCGACCTCGACGACGATGACGACGGGAGCGTCGATGACGGCCCTGCGCCGGAATCCTCGGGCGACGAGCTCGGCACAGAGGAAGACCAGATCAACGCCGAACGCGGCTTGATCACGGTCGTTCAGCGACAGCGCATGCTCAAGAAGAAGCGCTTCGAGCTGATGCCTCAGTTCGGGATCACGGTCAACGATCCGTACGTCCGCCACTACACGCTCGGGCTGGACTTCAACTACTGGCTCAGCAACCGGATGGCGATCGGCCTCACGGGCACCGGGCTCATTGGAGCCAAGACCCCGCGATACGACAACATCAAGATCCAGGAAGGGCTGCTGCTCACAGCCAACCGCACGCTCTGGCAGGGCAGCGTCAACTTCACGTACAACCCGTTCTACGGGAAGATCGCCATCTTCAACCGGGCGCTCCTCCACTGGGAGGGCGGTCTGGTCGTCGGTGCGGGTGCCCTGCAGACGCAGGTGATCCCTCGTTACGAGGCGCTCCACGATCCGTTCAACACGATCACCGGGGGCGGTCACTTCGGTCTGGTGGGTCGATTCTACGCGCCCAAGATCGACTGGGTGTCGTTCAACTTCGGCGTCCGCAGCTGGGTCTACGCAGACAAGCTCGAGCCCATCAACCGTGGTCCTCAGACCGATGTGTTCGGACAGACCGGTGCGGGCGATGACCCGTCGCTCGTCGACCCCGACGCCGCCAAGGACGCATCGGACTACCAGCTCGCGTTCAACGTGACCTTCTTCTTGGGCGTCAGCTTCTTCCTCCCAACCAGCTTCGAGTACAAGACTCCCCGCTAGGCCACACCGAAGAGGACCGACATGAACACTCGCAAAATCGCAACGTTCCTGGCTGTTTTCCTTGGCGCCGGTCTGTACGCCAACGAAGCCTCCGCAGCCAAGAAGAATGGCCCGCTCGAGGGCGAGCCGATCGTTCGCAAGAAGATTCAGCTCCGGAAGTTCCGCTTCCAGCTCACCCCCTACGTCGGCATGTCGCTCTCGCAGCCGTTCGTGCACATGGGGTACGTCGGAGCCAAGGCCACCTTCCACTTCGCCGACTGGATCGGCGTTCGTGGCACCTTCGGGTACGGCATCGTCCCGCTGGAGTCCAAGCTGCTCAAGGCGGTCAACGACGGAGGCTTGCCCACGGGCTACGAAACTGGAGCGACCGACCCGAGCCTCGGGATGCGCCCCGAGACCGAATGTATGGGGGCAGCCCCTTGTCGTGAGAACGGCGAGAGCGACAACCCTGCCCCGCTACTGCACGACTTCCGCGCCGGGCTCGTGCGGGCACAGTGGCAAGCGTCCGTCGATGCGGTGTTCACCCCGTTCGCGGGCAAGCTTGGCTTGTTCTCGTCGATCTTCACCGAGTACGACATCTACGTCTTCGGCGGTCTCGGGCTGGTCAACTACACCAAGCAGTACGACGACGAGAGCACCTCGGCGCAGAACAACCTTGTGGAAGAGGTTGGCGCCACCGGATACTGCGCCGATATGTCCCTCTCGGGCGCCCAGAACCCCGAGTGCCTGCTGCACCCTGTGGAAGCCGACACCGGCGTGAAGGTCGGCGGTAGCTTTGGCGGTGGTATCAACCTCTTCGCGGGCGTCCCTTGGGTTTCGATCAACTTCGAGATCCAAGACATCGTGACCGGGGTCAACCTCACCGGCCTCAACGCCACGGTCGAAGACGTTCCGCCTCGCGTGGACAACAGCGACCGCGACGTCTTTCACAATGTCACGTTCCAGCTCGGTGCGCGGTTCTACTTCCCCTTCAAGGCGAAGCGGACCGACTAGTCGCCAACGTTGCGACCCGAAAAAGGCGCAGTCTCCTCGGAGCCTGCGCCTTTTTTCGTGGCTCAAGATCCTCTGGGTGGCTCAAGGTCTCTGGATGGCCCGCGTCTCGGGGCATCCAGAGACCGGCGCGTTCGCCTATTCGCAGCCGGGTACCACGCGGATGGAGTCGTCGGCTTCAATCCGCGTGGAGTAGGTGCGGCGCTCGCTCGGTGCGCCGTCCGCATCGACCACCCAGGTCTCAAGGCACGCATCGGTCAGATCCACCTCCAGAGTGGCCGTGAAGGACATGCCGTCTGGGGAGACCGACGCCTCGTCCCCCCCTGCGGTGTCGACAATGCGCACCTCCGCGCCGTCGTCGACCGTCCCCTCCAGCGCCCCCTGCACCTCGACCTCTTGCTGCGGGGCCTGCAACACGCTTGGCGGTGGCAAGGGAATCGAGATCCCTCGATCGCCGATCACCACGGCGCTTCGGTGCGCCGAGACGGGGGCCGGATCGTTGCAGCCGGCGGCAACGACGCCAAGAACAATCAACGATGCGATGGAGCGGAACATCTCAGCCTTACTCTTAGCAAACATCATACCGCGGGTGACGAGCAGAGATGTTGAGTCTGTAGGACGCCAGGCTTGCCCGAGCCCGACAACACGGTTGGCGCGACGCATCCTCGCCCGTCAACTCCGGTGCGCCTCAAGTTCGAGCCGCTTGAGCTTCTTCTGAAGACCGTAGCGGCTCAAGCCCAACAGCTGCGCCGCCTGGGTCTGGTTGTTGGCGGTGCGCTCCAACGCCCGGCTGATGAGGTCTCGTTCCACGCGCTCGATCCTGGGGCGGAGTTGGAGATCGTCCGGATCGATGCCCTCGGGCTCAGCCGTCCCCGCGATCGCTGGGCAGAGATCCTGCAGCCCGACGGCCCCATCGCACAGCGCGATCCAGCGCTGGACCTCGTTCTCAAGCTGCCGGACGTTGCCCGGCCACGCATAGGCTCGCAGTGCGCGGACGGCCGAGGGGGCGAGTCGAAACGGCGTGGCGTTGTGCCGCGCGAAGAAGTGCTCGATCAGCGGCAGGATATCCTCGGGCCGCTCGCGAAGGGCGGGCAGGTTCACGCGCACCACGTTGATCCGGTAGAACAGATCCTGGCGAAACGTCCCCGCCTGCACCATCGCCTCCAGATCTCGGTTGCAGGCCGCGAGCAACCGAACCTGCACCGAGCGTGGGCTCGTCTCACCGATGCGGCGGACCTCGCCCTCTTGCAGCACCCGCAGCAGCTTGGTTTGCATCCCCATGCTCATCTCGGAGACCTCGTCGAGAAAGATCGTTCCGCCATCGGCGGCTTCGAACAGGCCCGGCTTGGCCTTTTGCGCTCCGGTGAACGCTCCCCGAGCGTGGCCAAACAGCACGCTCTCGAGCAGCGTCTCGGGAATGGCGCCGCAGTTTTCCGCGATGAAGGGTCCGCGGGCGCGCCCACCAGCTTCGTGCAGCGCCCGGGCGACCAACTCCTTGCCCGTCCCGCTCTCCCCGTAGACGACCACCGGGACGTCGGTGTCGGCAACCCGGTCGATCAATCGAAACACATCCTGCATCCGCGGCGCGCTGCCAATGATGCCGCGATACCCATCCTTCGCGGGCACCGCTCGGCGCGCGTCCTCGCGCAGCGCCAGCACCTCCGCTTCCCGCTGCTCCAACAGGGCTCCGAGTTGTTCGGAGGAGGCGGTCAGCGCTTCGGTCTTGCTCTCGAGATCCGCCAGCGCGGCGGCGTGCGCAACCGCCAGCGCAGCCAGATCAGAGAACGCCTCCATATGCGCGAGGTCATCCTCGCCAAAGTTGCCCCGGCGCAAGCGGTGGTCCACGTAGGCCGCACCGAGCAGCTCACCGCGGAAGCGCAACGGCACCGCGAGCACGGACCGAAGGTTGAGGTGGCTGATGCTCCGCGAATCGTCGAAGCGCTCGTCGGCGGCCGCGTCCACGCTGAGCACGGGTTCTCCGGACGCCAACACCCGCGTGATCACCGAGCGCGAGTACGACGCGCCATCCGAGCCCTCCCGGAGCTCGCGGGTCACCGACAGGTCGTCCTGCCCCGCGCGTCGTACGACGAGGGCACCGCGCTCCGCATCGGTCAACGCCATCATCGCGTCCACCACCTGCTCAAGGAGCGGCTCGAGCCGCTCCTCCCGGGCAAACCTCCGGTAGATCCTCAGAAGCCGGGCATAGCGGTCATCGGCGGGTCCGGCAGGCGACGTATTTTCCGCGGCCACAGAGGATTCCCCTGCGACGGGCTCGAGATCCTCAAGCAGGTCCCGCAACGCTTGGGCATCGCCTCCCTCGGTGAGCAAAGAAGATCGGAGGGAAGGACGGTCGTCGGGACGAGTCTTTTGCATGACGAGTTCCACGGTGCGGGACAGCCGGAGCGCCACCGCGTGTCGGTAGAAGGCGGGCTCGCGGCGCATCCGAAGCGCGACGAGCAACGCCCGGTCGAAGAGAATCGCAAGATCGAGTCGATGGGCGGCGCGAAAGCTCGAAGCCGTTCCGGCGCGATGCATCCGCGACAGACCCAGCTCGAGCAGCGCAGGGTCCCCCAGGCGTCCGGCGAGCAGGACCGCAGTCGCCCCCACCGCAGCCAGGCCAGCCCGATCCTGGTCCGAGGCGAGCGCAAGCGCCCGGTCCAGGACCCGCACGGCTGCTTCGCCGCGACCGCACACCGCCAGCAGCAAGCTCGCCCGCAGCCACGCATCCCGAGCTTCGTCCGGCTGCTGCGACCGCTCAAGTTCTGCCGCCGCGCCGCCAAACGCTGCCGCGACGCGCTGCACCACTGCGGCCGAGGGGCGTAGCCCCATCCCCGCGGCGGCCACCTCGGCCCGCAAACGAGCCCGCCGCGCCAGCACGAGCGAGGCAGCGTCCTCCCCCACCGCAGCGTCGACCGCCGCTGCGATCGCACGGGCCTCCTGCGCCGCACCGACGCGAGCGAGCAGTTGAACCAGGTTGAGCGCCGCCTCCACCAACGCGCTGGTCTGTCCGTGCGCGAGCAGGCCTCGCAGCGCGGCGCGGCCGTGTTCGATGCCCGCCTCCACATCCAGCGTCAGGATCGCGAGCGCGCACGAGGTGCCCTTGAGGGTCAGGCTTCCCACGGGCTCCCCCGCGCGCTCGAACGCTTCCGACGCCCGCGAAAACGCTTCCGCGGCCTCGTCCAACATGTCTTGACCGTGGGCCAGGTTTCCCTGCAGCTGCAGGACACGGGCCTGCAACGCCGACGCTTCGGGGCCGGATTGCTCCTGCGCCCACTGGGCAGCGCGCGCCAACCGGGCCCCCGCCGTCACCACATCGCCGGCCAGGGCACAGGCATACGCCCCCCACAGCAGAGCCGAGGCGACTCCGAGCGCGGCGGGACCCGCGAGCGCCACAGCATCCAGCCCCTGCTGCTCGGCTTCGCGTTGAGCTCTTGCGGCTTCGCCCCGATCGACGCAGACCCGCCAACGCAGGCCTTGCTTGGCCCACCGTCGGTCCAGCGAATCCTGCGGTGAAGGGTCGAGCAGCGCCCATGCCTCATCCAATCGGCCCAGCCGCTGCAAAGCGCGCGCACGCGCGAAGACGCAGTCCGCCTGGGCCCCACCCCGCAGCGCCAACGCTTCGGCCGCAGCGGCATCGCCTTCGGCAAGCCGGTACGACGCCGCGCGTGCGAGCAACGACGCACAGGCCACGCGCCCCTCGATCGACCGCACGGCTCGGGCGACCTCGGCGTGACCGGGGGCCGCGTTGCGCAGCGCCGACTCGAGCGCGGCATCGTCTTGCGCATCCACGGCCCACGCGATGCTCGACCCCGCGGCCGCGCGAGCCTCGGCTTTCAGGCGCGAGGGGCCAAGCGCGGCGCGGGCCACCGAACACGCCACGGCATGCGGGATGCCGCCCGGCGCTAGGGTCTCGGGCAGCGTGGGATCCGGTTCGGACCACGCAGCACGCAACACCCACAGCGCGAGGCTGACCTCCATCGGGTCGCCGGGGTCTTCTGAGGATGCCGCGATCCGTCGGACATCCTCAACGCCGGCACCGTGCCTCGCACACGCCGCCGCGGTTCGAACCATCGCCGCGGGCCATCCGCCGGTGGCCTCACGCAGCCCGGTCGCGATGGCTTCAACCTGCGAGACCGTGCCCTCCACCCCGGCCGCGATCAACCGGACCGACTCGGGTTCGGACAAGGGGCGAGGCCACAGCACACCGACACCGTCCAGCCCGTCCAGCCCGCGGCCCGCATCGACGGTGGCCGCAACGATGACGCGCCCGGTCGCGAGGCGACTGGCCGCGCGAACCCGCGGGACGTCGTCCCCGTCCAGTGGATCCATCAGCAAGCCCGCCACCGTTTCGCCGGAACCACCGACCCACGCCTCAAGCCACGATCCCACCGCCGACCCCTGCCCGCGCGCCCACGTGCCGGCGTCGTGCCGGAGGGCCGCGGTGCCGAGGGCCTGCGCCCGAAGCACCAGCTCTTCCACGATGCGATCTCGACCCGACCCCGGCATCCCCGCCACGACCAGCAGCCGCACGGAACCTCGGTGGAGTGCTTGGGCAGCGGACTCGATCGGCACCCCCACGTAGGGCCACCGCGCCGGAGGCCACCACCGGATCCCGCCGGCGACGACCTCGGTCGGGGCCGCGATGATGTCGGCAAGCTGCCGGGCAACGTCGCGGGTCGAGCCGGGCCGAGCCTCGGGGTTGGGCAGCAGCAGACGAACGATCAGCGCATGCACGGCCGGCGGTAGGTTCGAGAGCTTCAGCTCGACCAGTCGCGCGGCCACGTCAGCCCGGCTTCGAACCGCCAACACCGCCTCGGGTCGGACCCAGGGCGGCACACCGGTGAGCCGCCAGACCAACAGCGCACCCAAGGCGAAACGATCCGCCGCTGGCCCGCCGCCGCCGCCGAGCACCTCGGGTGCCAGAAAGCCGGGGGTCCCCGTTCCTCGCCTCCCCAGCTGGGCCAGGTCGATGAGGGTCCGGCGCTCCCCTTCCAGCACGACGTTGGCCGGTCCGACATCGCCGTGATGGGTGCCCAGCTCGTGCAGCGCGCTTAGCGCACGAGCGACGGCGGCCGCGTCTTGAAGCGCCACGGCGAGCGGGACCGGACCCGGAGTTAGGGGTCCGCCCGGAACCCACTCGCTGATCATCCACAGCGTCGCGTCGTCCGCACTGGCGACCGCCCGCGGGACCGGGAGATGCGCCGACCCCGCACACCGCAGGGTGTCGAATGCCCGGCGGACCGCCCTCTCGGCCGACCGCGGCACGGGTTTGGCAACAACCTCGGCGCCGTCCGACGTATCACGGGCTCGCCACGCCCCACCCTCCGCTCCATCCCCGAGCCGATCGAGGAGCACGTATCCATCGGGTGCGACAACATCATTGGCCCCCCCAGCGACAATCGCGAGCTTATGTCTCTTGGGTTGGCGCAACGCCTAGTAGGTTGTCACCCCGCGGTGGAAAAGGCCCCAACGTCACCACAAGGCTGCAACCACGATGGCAGGAGGTTGGCGATCTCCCGGCCGTGGATCGAGGCGCAGCGAGCGCAGCCCGCTACCAGTGAACCGTGGCGCCCATGCCGGCCTGAAGCGTGACCCCCGCGGCGCCATCGATCACGATGAGTCTGGGGTCGACGCCAAAGTCCAGCGAGAATCCGGGTCCGATCCAAACGTCGATGCCAGCGCCCACGCGAGCCCCCGTGGCGAACTGCGGCTGGTCCGAGAACGGCGCGCGGTAGGTCCCGAGCAGCGCACCGACATCGAACCGAGGCTCAACCTTGCGGCGGGTCGGCACGAAGAAGCGGACGAACGGATCCAGCAGGCTCATGCGCCCGAAGTCGCGGACCGTGACGGTCTCTCCGGCGGCGTCGGTCGCCAACGAATCCCCCGTATCGTGCAGGAACGTCGTGAGCCCGACACCCGCGGCGAGGAACGGCCGTGCGCGCCAGCCGACCTGGAGCCCACCGCCAGCGGAGGCGATCGTGCCCCGGCCCGGGCGCGTTCCACCGACGGGGACCAAGGCCGCGAGGTGGATCTGGAAGAACCCCTGCCCACGCCAAGCGTGGGTGTCGAGGCGGGATGGATCGACCCGCGGCGGCGCCTCGGGGAGCGGTGGATGGTCGGCGATCCGCGGGGACGAGGCCTGGGCGGCGACCGCGTCCCCAGGGGTGAGGGGCTCGGTGAGGGGCTGGGCGAGCTCCGCTTGCTCGTCGAGTGCCGCGGGCGACGCGGGTTCCGCGGTCTGCGGCGCGGGGCTCGGCGGCGGCGCGACGGGCCCCGGGGAAGCGGACTGCGCAAGCGCGGCGAGAAGCAACAACGACATGGGCAAGCTCAGCGGTGGCCGCGTCGGGCCGTGACCGGAGGCGCCTCGGCCCGCGGCATGCTCTGCTGTGCCATGTCGAAGGCCCGCTGCGCAAGTTGTGCCAGCGCGGGGTCGTCTTCGTTGCGGGCGGCGAACGACAGGAACCCCTCCGCGTCGGGACCGCCCAGCGCGGCCAAGGCCTCGTAGAGCCGTCCGGTGTGAGCGCGATCGTTGAGGCGCGCGGCGGCGATCAGCGCGGGCACGTCGGCCGGGGATCCGATCTGCCCAAGCACCTCGATCGCCCTGAGCATGACGCGGTCATCGGGGTGACGAAGCATGTGCTCGACGACGGGCGCTGCCGTGCGGTCTCGCTGCGTGTCGACCCAATCAAGCGCAACAAGCGCGATCTCAGCGTCGGGGTCCCGAAGAAAGGTGGCTGCGTTCTGCGGGGTGCGGGCCAGCTGCACCTTGGCGTCCAGGACCGCCGCGGCCTGCTCCGCGGCGAGCGGAAGGTCCTCACGGATCGCTGAATCGCCCTGAGCCCGCGACACCTCGACGGTCGCCTCCAAAACGTCGATCACTCCGGCCAGGTCCGGAGGGACCTCCAAGCTCAGCGTGAGCCGGACGAGGATTCCATCCGCGTCCCGAAGCTCGATGATCTCTGCGCGGGCCCCGATCGAGCCGGACCCGTCCGCGACGCGGAACATCGACGCGCCCTCGAGTGCATCCTCTACAGTCTGCCGTTGCCACGCTCGATCGCTGCGGCCCCCAGCTGCGCGCGTGCGCAGTTCGGTGAGCGAGACGTCGTAGGCGGCGGCCTGCTCGGGCGGCGAAGCGGCACCGCACCCGCCCAGCCACCCAGCGGCCAGCAACGCAACTGCGAATGCGCTCGACGCGTACCGAACTCCCCCAGCCACCGGACTCAAAGTCTAGCAGCCCGTGGCGAAACCCGGGACCCATCGCAGCTCGGTGTCCGTCCGCTCAGCCCAAAGCGCCGCCCAGCGCCGAGCCGCCTGTTCCACCGAAGGCACCGCGGGCACGAAGTCCGCGACGCTGCGCATTTGGAGCCCTCGCATCCCGCAAGAGACCAGCGCTCCGAACAACGTGGGGTCGACCGACAGGTTCAGCGACACCCCTTGTACGGTCACGCCCCGTGAAATGTGCACACCCAGCGACCCCAGCTTCTCATCGCCCAACCAGATCCCCGGGTGCTCCATCCGAAACTCCGCACCCTCGACCCCCAGCTCCGCGATCAGCGCGATGGAAGTGTCCGCCAGGTTGTGCAGGTGCGCCCGAATCTGGCGGCCGATCGGAACGATCGGATACGCGACCAGTTGCCCCGGCGCGTGGAGCGTGACCTCTCCGCCCCGGGGCGTCTGCACAACCGCGACCCGGTGGGCCTGGAGCTCCGCCTCGCTCCAGAGGATGTCGGTGGACGAGCCGCGTCGCCCGACGGTCAGGACCGCGGGATGCTCGACAAGGTAGAGGATGGGATCCGCCCGCTGCGCAACGACGGCCTCTCGCGCTTCAAGCTGAAGCGCGAGAGCCGCCTCAAACGGCATGGGGCCGAGCCAACAGACCCGGAGCCCGGTGGGCATCAGGTGTCCAGTCCGGCGATGGACTCGATAAACGTCGCGTCGAGGACGGGGACCTCCAGCGTCATCGTCTCCACGCCGATCCGGTTCCGCGTCATCCACGCGGACATCTCGCCGGCGTCGATGGTCCGGCCGTCAAGCTCGTCCGAGGAGTCACCGGTCACGAAGAAGACGTAGCCGTTGCAGTCGTTGCGCTCGGCCTCCCCCTCCCAGCTCTTCGTGTCGATGCCCGTCTTGCGCGGGATGACCACACACAGCAGCCGCCCCTCATCGCCGTCACCGTCCTCGACCACCAGCTTGCCGACACCGCGGCTGGGCGGAAGCGAGGAGAGGAGTCGGTAGCCCTCGCGCTCGAGATAAACCCTCACCAAAGACTCGAGGGATCGTGCTCCAAGTGACTGCAACCACGCGAGAAGCTGGACTCCGGTTTCCTTCTCGAGAGACCGGGCCCCCTCGCGGAGCGCGACCTCCGCTTTGGCAGCCGTCTCGGGGAGCCGGGTGCCTTGCAGCTGGTATCGCGCATCCCCGCGGGCGGAAAAGCGTGATCCGCGCCCGCGCAGACGGACGTCGAGCAGCAGGGCCGCGGTCACGGCGCGCTCGATCTCCGAAATCTCTCCACCCAGGACATTCTGGTTGGCGAGGGTCTCGGAGATCTGCCGGACGTGCAGCGAACGAGATCCGGCGTCGCCCAGGACCTTGGCGACCTGGTCCAGCAGGGTGTCCGTGGAGGATTCCGCCGGCCGTGCGCCGGGCTCGCCGGCCCATTCGACCCGCTTGCCCTTGCGACGCCGCCGACGGCGACGACGACCGCCCCGTTCTTCGGAGGCGTCGCGGACTCGGTGCGCGCCGCGAGGTCCGTGTCCGGGATCCTCTTCGGGCTCATCGTCGTCCTGGTCCTGGTCCTGCATGGTGTCGAGTTGCTCGCGCAGCTCGGGCCGCTCCTCGACCAGCCGTGAGACTGCGTTGGCCATCACCAACGCGACGTCGGTGACCCCGTCGAGGCCCGCATCGGTCGGTGCTTCGAACTCAAGGGTGGGCTCGGCGTTCTTCGCCTTGGCCGCCGACGCAACAGGCGCGTCTTCGGACGCGGGCTTGCCGGCCCTGCGCGTCGTCTTCTTCGCGCCCGAGCGGCCGCTCGAATCCCCTGTCGATGATCCAGCGGAATCCTTGGAATTGCTGGTCTTTTTGGTCTCCGCAACCTGGGGTCGCGCGGTGGGTTCTGGGAGCGTGGCGCCGGGCCGAATCGTGTAGTGGGCCGGCTTCTCACGCATGAGAATCGGCTCTTCGCCGTCGCGTCCTTTTCGAACCGCGGAGTTCAAACAGCTGCGCATGGCAGCCTCTGGGTCGCGGCCCACGTGAGAGAGAAGGTTCTGCTCAACGGCCTGCCGTGCGACTTCAGAGAAGTGCAGGGAGCCGTCAACATTGCGCAGGATTTCGATCGCAGCCTCGAGGAAGGTCATGGGGTGCGGACTCGTCTGATTGTTAAAGGAGTTCGAAGGGTCGATGCCACGCCGCCGGGAGTTGCCAGCGGAAGGGTTCCGCGCAGGCGGGTTGGGGCGTGGGCATCGGCGCGTTCAAAGAGGCTTTCCGCCCCGTAAAACGCAACCGCCCGAATATCCGAAAATTTGCGTGGTGTTGGCAAGGGCTGCTAGCCGCGAATGGCGATGCGTCCGCTCACCTTTGGGGTTCTGGTTTCTGCTCCCTCCGCCCGTCTTGCGCCCGCCACGGCGGATCTCTCCGATGGACAGCCTATCGACGAGACGATTGAGGGGCTCATGGATCTGCGCAGTGGTGCAGATCTGGCCACCGCGCTGCGGGAGCTGGGCTACTCCGCCTGCCCGATTGCGGTCGACGACGACCTCGACTTGGCGCTGCGGCAGGCGGACGTCGATGCCTGTCTCTTGGCGCTGCACGGCCGAGCTGGGGGGCGCGGCGACGTGCAATCCCTCCTGACGATGCGCGGCCTTCCCTTTGCAGGACCCCCGGGTGCGGCCGTCGCCCTCGCCTTTGACAAGACCCGCTCCCGGCAGGTGCTCGCCTACCACAACCTTCCGACCCCGGCCTCCCTGGCCCTAGGACCCAACCACAAGGCATCCGACAAGGCCTTGGAATTGCTCGGCTGGCCCTGCTTCGTGAAACCAAGGAGAGGCGCGCTCGGGCTCGGCGTTGCACCCTTGACCGACCCTGCGCAGGTGGGTGAGGCCATCGGAAGGGCGCTCGACGTCGACGATGAGGTCGTCCTTGAGCGAGCGCTCGAGGGCACGGAGGTGCAAGTCGTCGTCATGGGCGACCGCGTCCTCGGGGCCATGGAAGTGCACCGTCGACCCATCCCCGGTCTGCTCGGGGGAAAAGAAGACACCGACGCCGACTATGTTTGCCCGCCGCAGATGTCTCGCGGGCGAATCGATGGGCTGCACAACCTCGCCCGCCGCGCCGTGTCGGCCCTCGGGCTGTCTGAGGGCATCAGTCGCGTCGACCTGATGGTCGGTGATCGCTACAACGAGGCGATTCTGGAGGTGGAGCCCCTGCCCCCGCTGCATCGCGACGGCGTTGTTGCGCGCGTCGCCCGGGCCGCGGGGATTCGCTACCCCGAGCTGGTCAGCCATCTCGTTGAGCGCGTCCTTCCCAAGATCGCAAAACGCAGCGCATCCGCCCCCGCGTTCCTTCAGTAGGCCCGATGAGCGCCCTGCGTCCCATCCTTGCCGCCGCGGCCCTGGTCGCGGCACCCGGTCCCTGGCTGCTCGAGTCCTCGTTTCACGAGGGGGTCGTGTCCCAGATGAGTCGGTGTGGGGATGGAACGATGGGATGCGGCGCGCTCGAGGACCTCTCCCTCGACGCGGGCGGCCTCCACCTTGAGGGCCTGCACGTCCAACGCCGCGGGCTCTCGGTCCGGGCAGCGCGAGCAGAGGTGCGCCCCGCGTGGGACGGCATCGACGTTCACCTCGAGTCTCTTGAGGTCGCGCGAACCGCTCTTGAGGTTGCGACACCGCAGACCTCGGCGCCCGAGTCCGCTGCCGCGGGGCCCGTCCACGACGCGGCCGTGATCGACACCCACGGCCTCACGATTCGGGTGCAGGCCACCGGAGCCACCGTCGTGACGAAGGCCGGAGTCACCCTGGTCCTCGACGCGCCCGCGCTCACCGTGGGTCCCGACGGAATCCCGCACGCGTCGGTCGGCCTGACCGTTCAACACGCCCGCGGATCGGTGCACTCGGTCGGACGGGTGCGCGCCACCCCTCGCGGCTCCTTGCGAAGCTGGGAGCTTGCGGGAACGATCAGCATCGCGGATGGTCCGCCGCTTCGCCTTCGCGGAGCCCTCGACCCCCAGCACGTTCGCGCGGAGCTCGCCCACGAAGGCGGAGGTTGGATTCAGCTCGCCGCCTGGCCACGAACCAACACCGTCGCTGTGGAGGCAGAACGCTTCGCCCTGCACGGTTTGGGCCGGCTTGGACACCAGGTCGTCGATGACCTCACCCTCGACACTCGCGCGGCCTCGTTCAGCGGCCGCATACAAGTCGAGCCCGGAGCGCACGGAGGCCTCTCGATGCACGCCGAGAACGTCACGCTCGATGCGGTCACGCTCGAGCATCCCAGGCTCTCCGCCGACGCGGTCACGCTCGGATCCCTCTGGCTCGACGGGGACATCACGGCACGGAGCCCAGAGCACTTCGACGCCGCGCTCACGGTGAGTCACCGCGGCTTGAGGCTCGGCGCCAACGCCTCGCGAAGGCCCGAGCGCGCGGCGCTTCGTCTCGAACTTCCCGAAGGTCCTTGCCAACGCCTGTTCGACGCGCTGCCAACCGGGTTTGCCGATGCGATGCGTGGGACCAAGGTGGACGGCACGCTCGCGGGCACCGTCGAGGTGTCGGTCGACTTTGAGGCCGCCCGTGCCCGAGCCGCCGCGCTCGAACGCGACCCCCTGGCCGAGCACTCCCCACCCGGGAGCCTTGAGGTTGAGTTCCCGTTCCGCGAGCAGTGCATGGTCACCGCCGACCCGTCCGCCCTCGACGTCGCCGCGCTTCGAGGCCCTTATCGCCACCGCTTCGTCGACGCCCTCGGGACGCCGCGCCACATTCTGGTCGCCGAAGGTGCCCCGAACACCGTGTCCATCCAGGACATCCCCATCGTCGCGGGCGCTTTCGTCACCCTTGAGGACAGCCGCTACTTCCACCACGACGGTCTGGATCTTGAGCAAGTGGCCAACGCGCTCTGGCACAACCTGGGACGCGGCGAGGTCGAGCGAGGCGCGAGCACGATCACGCAGCAAGCCGCTCGAAACCTCTTTCTCGGCCTGGACCGAACGGCGGCTCGAAAACTACAAGAGGCGTTCGTGGCGACCCGGATCGACGCCACCGTCGACAAAATGCGGCTGCTTGAGGTCTACCTCAACATCATCGAGCTGGCGCCGGGCGTCCACGGCGTAGAGGATGCTGCGCAGTTCTACTTTGGCCGGAGCGCCCAAGACCTCACCCCACTGCAGGCGACGCACCTCGCGATGCTGGCTCCCGCCCCGACGACCTACAGCGAACGCTTTGTCCGCGGCGAGGTCGACGAAACCTGGCGGCGAGATCTGGATGAACAGGTGCGCCGACTGGCGCGACATCGCGTCATCGATCGCCGCCAAATGATCGGCGCGCTGCGAGGCGAACTCGAACTCCTCGACCGAGGCTGAGGAACCCCAGCGCTTCGGTGGGGATCCGGAGGCAGGGTTACACGCCCGCGAACAGGCGCGCGCCAAAGCTGTCCGAGAGCCGCTTTTGATCGAAGATCTGCTGAGCGGTCGCCGCGATGTCGTACTCGACGCGCTTGAACTCAAACCGACCGCGATCGGTGTCGTAGATCGTGTAGCTGGCCCGTGGGTCGTGGTCACGAGGTTGCCCCACGGAACCCACCGAGACGATGTAGCGAAACTCGGGGTGGACCTCGAAGTCCTTGGTGATGACCTCGTACACGCGCTCGCGTCCCAGCGCGTACGCCTTGCACAGGTGGGAGTGACCGATGAAGGTCACCTGCCCGAGGTCTTCCCAGATCGGGATGCAGGTGCTCGCCTGGTCGACCGTGAAGATGTACTCGAACTGCTCCAGGTCCAGCGGCGAGCCGTGGCAGAAGTGCGTGTCGTCGTCTTGGGCGGAGTACGGCAAGCTCTTGAGCCATTCCATCGTGTCGCGCGACACGAGCGAGGAGTGCAGGTCGAGGGCCTCGCGCGCAGCATCGTAGTAGTAGCTGTAGTCCATCCGACCCGACACCGCGGCGTCGTGATTGCCCAAGATGGTGTGCCGGGTGACCCGCCGAACGATTTTGCAGCACTCTTCGGGCTGCGGTCCGTATCCGACGGTGTCGCCGATGCAGACCAGCGCGTCGACCTTCTCGCGGTCAAACTCCCGAAGGACGGCCTCGAGGGCACCGAGATTGGCGTGGGTGTCGCTAAAGATTCCGTATCGCATCAAGCCTCTGCTTCAACCTCGACCTCAGGCACCATGATCGCCTCGTAGGCCCGTCGCGAAAATCCGCGAACCTGAGTGTTCTCCGGCAAGGGTGCCTCACCGCGGACCGCCGCGGAGGAGTCGCTCACACTCTGGAGTGTAGCAAGCGCATGACGAGCGCAGGCACGGACTCTCGGATCTCCGGCATCGGCCAGCGCAGCCACCGCGTCGGTCCCCGGAGACGGGTCCCCAGGCCCAACCTTCCCGTCGCTGAGCGCCACCTCGGCCAAGGCCCGAGCCACGCGCTTCACGGTGCGCTGCTCGTCGGGGCCGCCCCCCTCGTGTCGGAGCAGCTGACACAGTCGGCGCAGCGCGGTCGGGCCAAACGAGCCCAAGGCACGGGCGACGTCTGCCCACATCGCGCTGTCCTCCAGCACCAGTCGCTCCGCGAGCGGCTCCAACGCGGTGGGGTCCTGTGCGAGCCCAAGCAGGAGCGCTGCGGCCTGGCGAAGCTCGCGGCGCGGGCTGGAGAGCCAATCCAACAGGTGGGGGACCACTTGTGGGCCCATGTCGTTGAGGTCCGGCAGCAGGGCCAGCAGCTCGTCGTTGTCGAACTCATCGAGCGCCGCAAAGACATCCTCGAGGTCACCGACGCGCTTCCCCTGCAGCACGTCGGCCGCGATCTTGAGTCGCTGCGCAGGGTCATGAAGCCCGGGTTCGACCGCGGAGGGTGGCGGTGGCGGGAGCGGGGCGGCGCTGGTCGAGGTGGGAGGCGCCGGCGGGACCGCGGGTTCTTGGGCCAGTCCGAGCGCCGCACGCAGCGGCGCGGGGAACGACAGTTCCTTGCGACTGCACAGCTCCCCGATGGCCTCCCAAGCCGCCTGAGCAGCCGCGGGCTCGAGATCCCCTTCCGTGCCTTCGTACTCGGCGCGTGCCTCACACAGCTTCTGCGCATACGTCTGGAGCTCGGGGACCAACCCGGATGCGACCACGCGGCGCCAGAATCGACGCGGCGCAACCAGGCCGTGCTCAAGCGAGCCCTGCAGGACACGACGTCGCAACCCGTCGTACTCGGTCATCGGAAGGCCTTCGACTTCGAGCAGCCGGGCTAGGGATGGCTTCGTGGACACGCGGTCGAGGTGCTCCAAGGCAACGCTGGCCTCGGCGGCCCCGATGAGGTGTTGATAGGCACCGGCCGCGATGGTGTCCGCCGCGGGGGCGAGCCGACGCTTTACGTCCTGCAGAGCCAGCGCAGCCCGGGCGTCGCGGTAGCCTTGGGGCACGAACTCCTCGCTCGCCAGCACGGTCCGCGCCGACTCCAAACACAGCGCTGCGTTGGGCTCGAGCGCGTCGGCCGAGGCCTCACGCTCGACCGGATCTCCCGAGGGTGGACAGACACGGATCCGAAAGGAGAACCGCTGCGCGAGCAAGCGGAACACCTCAGCGCTGGACGCGTCCGCAGGATCCAGGACAGCGTCGAGGACCGCCTTTTGCCCGAGAAAAGACGCGATCGTTCGAATCCCGAGCAATGGATAGCCGTGAGCACGCAGCAAGATCGGGCGCGCCTGCAGATGGGCGTTCTCCCACTTGTCCCGCTCCGAGGCGTCCACCATCGCCGTGGCGACGACAACGTCCCCTTCAACGCTGAGATCCCCGACGTAGGCGCCGAGCACGGGGGGCCGGAACGTGCCGGGTGTGCGGGTGTCCGAGCCGATGAGCTGCGGAACCCCTGGCGGCATGTGGGTGTCTGCAGGCCGAGGCAGCGGCTCGGGTGTCCGCAGTCCGAGCGGGACATCGATCACCAGCTCGCCCGACCGCGCGGGCACGACCGCGACCGCACCACGCGAGCGGGGTGCGGCCGAGTCGGGCAACTCGTAAAAGACCGGAGTCGGCTGCAGCATCCAAGGCCGCACGGCATGCGAGCGAGATTCGACGGCGCGTAGGTGGTCGCGGAGAATCCCGAGCAGGGTGCCCCGCTGCGCTTCGCCAACCTGTAGAGAGGCTTCACGAACCCGAGCATCGACGCGCAGCCAGGTTCCCGAGCACCGCGCTTGCGCGCCGCAGTCCGGGCAGGAGCCTTCAAACGGACCATCCTCTTGGACCCGCGTGTCCAGGTCGGGGCGCGCGGCCGCGTCGACCCACCGCCAGTAGGTCACCGAGAACATGGTGCCGCAGTGACAGGCAAACGCGGCAGAGTCGGGCCAGGTCGCGTCCATTCAATGATGCCGAGTTCAAGCACGATAGCGCCGCGATACAGGACGTGGCAAGGTTCGCCGATGAGTGACGAGCCCGGCTCGGGCGAGAGCGCGCCCTCCTCTATCTCCGCGGGCATCCAGGCTCCGCGGGCATCCCAGGCTCCGCGGGCATCCCAGGCCGCGCCCCTCGCGCGAAGGGAGCGGTTTCCTCCACCGCGCAGACGCTCGTGGATGGCTTGGTCGAGCTGTATCGCGAGCAGGTCCGCCGCTCGCTCTCGTTCGACTTGGACGACACCGAGACCGCGCTCGCGTTCGTCGACCACCACCTGCGCACCGCGGCCGAAGAGGATCGCGCCCAATTCTCTCCCTGCTCTCGTCCAGCGCGGGGGTCTACTACGGGGAACTCGTCCGGAGACTGATCGGTGGGACGTGGATCGGCGACGGCACCGACCCCAGGCGCCTGCGCATGTTGATGAAGTATCAGTTCATCTACTTCTCGCCCGTCGATCAGGCAATGGAGGCGATCGCCGGCAAGAGCCTCGAGCTCAACGACCCCAGGCTCGCCGGAGCCGAACGATTCGATCCCGCCTTTCGACTGCGCCCGCTCCCCGAGTTCCCGGAGGTCGCCGGACCCGAGCACGACACGCTGTGGCTGACCGAGCGCTTGGCCGAGCTGCCGGAGCTTCCCGAAGATCAGCTCGTCAGCCTGACCTGCCGCTTCGAAACCCTCAAGCTGATGCATGAGTTTTTAGCCACGAAGCACGCCTCCGAGGGCCGCTCTCCCGTCGAGCTGGGGATGTCGGACTACCTTGAGGTGATGGCTGCGGAAGCCAACCGGGCCGACTGAGCTCGGGACGGCGGCCGACCAAGAGATCCGCTTCGCGAACGGCAGCTTGAGATCCCGCGCCGAGGCTCGCCTCGGCGATCCGTGCAGGTGCGTCTGGCTCCCACGCCTCTTCGCAGAGCGGATCGAGCCCGACACTGGATTGCCGTCCTCGTGTAGACTCCCCCGGAATGCAAGGCGGGCCAGCCATGCCTCTCGCCGAGGTGCTGCAAGCGTTGGCGCAAACGCCCAAGACGCAGGCCCAGCTCCGGGCGGCGTTGGCGACGACCTGTGCGAGATGGCAGTTGCTCGCCGGGGACGGGGACGAGGCGGTTCGGCAGCTCGCCCACGCGCTGGAGATGGTGCCGGATCTGCGGCCCGCGATGCGGCTGCTGTACCGCATCTATCTGGACCGTGGCGACGTCCGGTCGGCGGTCATGTACCTCGACCAAGAGATCCGGGCGACGCGGCACCCTCGGGAGGCCGCCGCCCTCTACCGCGAGCGGGGCCAGCTCGTTGAAGCACACTTCCACGACCTGGGCGCGGCGCAGCAGTGTTACCAGGCTGCGCTCAAGGCCACGCCCCGTGACCTCGCGGTCCTGCGCTCGGTCGAACGGGTCCTGTTGGGGCGCGGTGACGTGTTCTGGCTCGCCGAAAACCTCGAGGCTCAGCTTGAGGTCATCCAGGACGACAAGACGGCCGCCGGCCTCCTGCACGAGCTCGCCCTCATCGAGGCGCGGCACAAGGGAGACCACGCGCTGGCCGGTGACATGCTCCTGCACGCGCTCGAACAGCTGCCTGCGCATGCGGTACTCGCCTCCGACCTGTTCCGAATCGCGGAGGCCACCGGCGACGCGGCGCTGATGCTGCAAGCCCTCGAGGCCGAAGCGCAAGGACGCGACGAAGGGCATCGCGCGCTCCCGCTGGCCCGAGCCTCGGTTGTCCTGCGTGAGCAACGAGAACGCGGCGCGGCCCTCGAACTTCTGCGCAGCGCGGCGCGTGCTGCCCCACACAACTACTCCCTGTGGCGGAACCTCGAGGAACTCGCGATGGCGACGAGCCGCTACGAGGTCGCCGCAGAGGCATGCATCGGACAGCTGCGTGCGATCGGCGACGAGAGCGACGCGGGTGCCCGCGCCGAGCTGTTCTACCGCCTCGGCAAGTTGGCCCTGTACCGGTTGGAGCGGCCCCAAGAGGGACTCGCCGCCATGCGCCGGGCGCTTCGGCTCAGTCCCGGGCACCCCCCCACCCTCGAGGATACCGGGCGCTACCTCAACGCCGGCCAGCTCTGGTCGCAACAGCTTGAGTTCGTCAACCTGGAGATCGCGGCCGCGGGCGAAACGGGGCTCACCCGCGAGGAGCTCGCCCAGTGCCACCTTCGCAGTGGACAGATCATGGAGGAGCAGCTCGGGGAGTTCGAGGGCGCCCGAAAGGCGTACAGCGAAGCCACCGCCATCGCCCCCTCGTTCCGACCCCCGCGCGATCGTCTCGAGCGCGTCCTTCACCATCTCGGGGACACCGACGGACTCAAGCGCTACTACGCCGAAGAGCTGGAGCAGGCGCAGACCCCATCGCGCCGGGCGTTCCTGCGCTCCGCGCTCGGCCAGCTCCACTCCGCGGATGCAGACCCTTCGGCCGCCATCGCCCACCTCCAGGCCAACCTTGAGGAGCGCGAGAAACAGCCCTCGATGCAGCTCCTCGCGCGACTCCTCGCGCGCGCCGGGCGGACCGACGAACTCCTCACCGTCACCGAGCTGGAGATCGCTCAGACCACCTCGCCGGCCCGTCGCGCCAAGCTCATGCAGAGAGCCGGCGAACTTGCCCTGTCCCAAGGAGACATAGGCCGGGCGCGAAGTCTGTTCGAGGGCGCCCTGGAGGCGGTCGACGACCACCTCCCCAGCCTCGAAGCGCTGGGCCGCCTCCTGCGGGAGACCCACGACTGGGAGAGCCTCGTCGCGCTCATGCGCAAGGAGCTGCTGTACGCCAATGACCGGACGCGTCAGGTCGGCCTGCAGCTGGAGGTGGCCAACCTGCTCTCCAGTCGACTCGGGCGGGACCAAGATGCGCTCGACGAGCTCCAGGCGCTGCTGCGTCGCTGGCCGCGGCATCTTCCGGCGCTGCACGCCGCCGAGCGCATCGCGACCCGTTTGGGCCAGGACGACCTCCAGCTGAGCCTGCTCGAGCAACATATCGGTGCCGTGGGCGGGCCACGAACGCGTGCGCTCCTGTTGCATCGCGCGGCCCGGATTCGTGCCCGCAACGGCGACACGCCCCGAGCGGTCCGCGATCTCGTCCGGGCGCTGGAGCTGTGGCCTCAGCTCGGGGTCGCTCGGGCGCAGCTGCTTCGCATCTACGAGGATGGAGGACGGCTCGCCGAACTCCAGGCGTTCGCAGAAGCGGGGCTCAACGACGAGCGGGGTGCATCCAACCGCCGGGCGATGGCGCTGCAGCTGGCCGACATCGCGCCGAGCCCGGTGGTGGCACTGCAGTACTTGGGCCCCTTGGTCGAGGCGAACCCGAGGGACGTCCTTGCCCAGCTGCGTCTGGCGAGGGCCAGCCAAAAAGCCGCCCGGCCCTCCCGCCAAGCGGGCGCACTCGCTGCGGCCGCCGAGGCTGCGATGTCCGAGACCGACGATGAAGGCTCCTCGTCGGCAGCGGCTCAGTCCGCGCTGCGCTACCGCGCCGCGCGGGCCGAAGAAGCGGCCGGCAACCTCGAGGAGGCAGACCAAGCCTACGCACGGATCCTCGATGACAACCCGGGGGAGGTGCTCGCGCAGCGCGGCCGCAAGCGCATCGCCTCACGCAAACGAGAACTCGCCGAGGCCCGCGACCTCGACGAGCTGATGGCCAGAGCCGACGCAGCCTCGGGTCCGACTCGGGCCGCCCTGCTCAACATGGCCGCAGAACTCCACGAGCGCCGCTTCGATCTCTCCGCCGCGCTGGGGCTCGTCGACCGCGCCCTTGAGGCCAGCGCCGAGTACTCCCCGGCCCTGCACGCGCGCGCACGTCTGCTGGAGCGGATCGGAAACGACGAAGCCCTCACCGCGGCCACCGAGGCTCTCGAAGAGCTCGCGCGCCGAGCCGTCGAGCCGAAACACGCGGCCGCATCCCTGTGCCGCGCCGGCACGCTGGCGCTGCGCGCCGTCAAACCAGGCCAGCCCAATCCGCGGGCCTGGGGGTTGTTCGGGGCCGCCGCCGCCGCCGACCCCAACTCGACCCGAGCCCTGCGTGGCCTGATCCGGACCCGCAAGTCACACGGTCTGGAGGGGGCGCCCACGCTCGCGACGACGCTTCCCCTGTGCGTCGAAGCCCTGGGACGACGCGGGGAGCTGGACGCAAGGACCCTGCGCGAGATTGGACAGCTCAGCGCCGAGGTCGATGGGCCCCAAGCCACGATCGCCTTGCTCCTCCAAGCCTTGCCCGGGGTGGAGTCCGACGCAGGACTGCTCGCTGACCTCGCCCAAGTCCATGCCCAAACCGGAGACTGGCCCTCCGTGGTCGGAGCCCTCGAAGGCTCGCTGGAGCACGAGCCCTCCCCGGAGCGGCGCGCTGCCCTGCACTACTACGCCGGGCAAGCCTATGAACGCACGGGCGAGCTCTCCGATGCTGTGCGGCACTTCGTGGAAGCCGGCCGGGGGGGGTTCCACGCCGCACACGCACTGGGCTCCGCGGTGCGCATCGTCGGCGGGTTGGATCTGCCCGAGGCCCACGCCGAGGCGCTCGAGCTGCTGGTCGAGGCCACAAGCGGTCGAGCCCGAACCCAGGCCCTGCACGCCCTGGCCCGAATTCACCGCGGACCCCTCAATCAACCGCAGCGCGCGGTGGAGCTGCTGCGCGACCTGCTGCAGCTCTCGCCCACGGACACCACGGTCATCGAGGAGCTTCGCGACCTGCTCGATTCCCTCGATCGCCCCGAAGAAGGCAACGCGGTGCTGCTCGCTGGCATCGCCCACCACCGCTCCTGGCTCCGTGCCGGCAACCCGGATGCCCTGGACAGCGGGCCGATCGAGGGTCTGCAGAGGCTCTTCGCCGCGGTCGATGATGCCAGCGGCGTCTACCTGTCGGCGTGCGTGCTTGAGACCCTCAGCCCCGACGGCGAGCTGGGGACCCGTCCCGACGAGCTTCAGGCGGAGCGGTGGCCGCTTCCCTCCGCCCAAGAGGGACGCCCGCTCGAGGCCATCGCCGCCGACCTCGACCAGTCCGGGGCGCTCGACCTGCTCCGCGAGGGCGCCTATTACTTTGGCAACCTCCCGTTCAATCCGGCCGAGCCCATGCGGCGAGCAGTCGATGCCCTGCCCCCGAACAACGCGGTCGTCATGGTCGCGCAGTCGATCGCACGCGCCCTGGGCCTCCCGACCCCGCTGGTGTTCTTCGATGAAGCGGTCGACGGCGGGGTTGAGACCTCCCTGGTCCCAGCGCCGAGCCTCATCGTCGGTCGCCGCGTGGCCGCCAACCCGGCCGACCCCAACGTGCGCGACCCCCTGGGCCGGGCGCTGTTCCGCCTCGCGACCGGAGGCGATGCCGTCCACCAGCACGCCACCGACGGCCAACTCATCACGCTCGTGCTCTCGCTGTGCCACGCGACGGGGCAAGACGTCGACCACCTGCTGGCGATCGACCGCTTCTCCCAGGGTTTCGACCCCGCGCTCGCGGGCGTCCTCGCGGCCAGCCTCCCGAGCGAAGATGCCCTGGAAGACCTCGCCGACTTCGCGCGAGCCTTCGCCAGCAACGGCGACCGCTTCTTCCCGTCTCGGCTTCGCGCCGGCTTCACGGCGGGGCAGGATCGTGCCGGAGCGGTCAGCGCGGGAGATCCTCGCCCCGCCCTCGCGACCGCCCTGGCGCAAGGTCCCCTGGTCCGCGTTCGCGCGCTGATCAGCTACCTCATCTCGGACGACCACCTCACGCTCCGGCGTGCGTTGGGCTACCACCTCGGAACAGCATCGTGACCGACCTGCGTCAGACGCCCGGCGGCCTGGGCCGCTCCACCGAGGGAGACGTGCTCGACCTCACCCATCTGGTCGAGGAACTCGACGGGACGTCCGCGCCTCCGAGCCTCGACGAGGACCCGTCGCGGCTGTGGAAGATGACCTCGGGCCTGCACTCCAGTCTGCTGTCGACCTCCGCGCCGTTGGGCGCGGCGGAGTCGTGGCAGGACCTCGCGCAAGAGCTTGCGGCGGAGAGCCAGCACGTCAAGGTCCCCGAGCTGCGCTCCGCGATGCTGTTCGAGGCCGGCCGGCTCCTGCTTGAGCGGCTGGGCCGGCGAGAGGAGGGCGAGCTGCTGCTGCGGCGCGCCGAATCGGATCTTGCCCAGAGCCTGCTGCACGACGACGACGGCGCAGACGCCCCAGCCCGGCACCACAGCTCGCTGGCCCGAGAGCTCGCTGAGTTGGAAGCCCAGGCCAAGGACACGACCTGCGGACCCCGGGTGCGCGCGGCCGCGTGGGTCGAGTTCGGGCAGCTGTGCGAGGAGCGGACCTCCGCCCACGCGAAGGCGCTGGAGGCCTACGAAGCCGCGCTCGCGCTCGTGCCGAGCCACCCGGTCGCGCTTCAACTTGCCGCGGAGCGAGCCCTGTACCTGGCGGACCACCCCAAGGCGCGAACCTACCTTCGCGCCACGGCGGACCAGGTGGGCTCGGGGCCCCATCGGGCCAGCGTGCTGCTGGACCTCGCCGCGCTCGCGACGGATCGAGACGAAGAGCGCGCCCTTCTGCAAGAGGCTCTCGCCGCCGATCCCAACCAAGACACCGCGCTGCGGCAGCTGGCTCGCGTCGCGGCAAGCGCGGGCGACGAGACCAACCTCGGGGACCTCTACCACCAGCTCGCTTCGATCACCTCCGACCCGGTGTCCTCGAGCGTGGCGCGCCACCTGGCGTTCTTGGCCCGGGCCGACGCGAATCTGCCGGTCGAGGATCTCATCCTCGAGCTGACCGAGTCCGCCGATCATGCGAAGGACGCCGCCGAGGTCCTGGCTCCGCTGGCCGAGGTGGCGCTGTACGTCGAGCAGCAGGCCTGGGCCGCCGACGATCAAAACACGCTCGACCACGAGAACGTCCTGCCCAAGCTCGCGGCGGCCCTCGATGACCCGCGGGAGCAGGCCCTGGTCCAGGAGCGTCTCGCCCGGGTCCACCTCGACGCGCTCACGGCACGCAACAGCGACTGGCCCAAGCCGCTCGATCCCAGCGAGCTCTCCGAAGCGGATGCCGCCCACCTCTCGGGCATCGCAGAGAAGCTCGAAGCCGGACTCGCGTTCTGCCTCGTGCGGCTTCCGGAGCATCGTTGGGTGCAGCAGGCGATGGCCGAGGTGTTCGAGTATCGCCAAAACCCTGCGGCCCTGGTGACGCACCTTCAGGAGTGGGCACGAGCGCAGTCGGCGGGCCCGGGTCGCGCGGCGATCCTGCTCCGCTTGGGCGAGGTCCACGAGTCGCTGCGCCGGGACCTGCCGCGGGCCGCTGAGGTCTACGAGCTGGCGGTGGCCGAAGACCCGGACAACCCGAACTGCCTGCGGGCGCTGGGCCGGGTCTACGAAAAGATGCGGCGGTGGCCTCAAGCGGTCGAAGCGCTCCGCCGACAGGCTCGAGAGAGCACCGATGAACCGGAACGTCTGGCGGCGCTGCGCCGGGTCGCGTCGCTGGCCGAGCAGGAACTCGGCGACATCGACCTGGCCATCTCGGCCCTGCAAGAGGTCGCGTCCCTCGATCCCGAAGACCTGCTGACCCTGTACCAGCTGGCGACGCTCTGCCGAAAAGCGCGACGACCCACGGTGCTGATCACCGCCCTTCAGATGCTGGTCGACCGCGTCGAGGACGATGTCGCCCGAACCGCGCTGTTGGTCGAGCTTGGCGAGGTTCAGGAGCTTCAGCTCAAGCAGCGCAGCGCGGCGCGAGAATGTTACGAGCGCGCGCTGGCGATGACCCCCGGGTACACGCCCGCACTGCGGGCGCTCAGCCGCCTGTACCGGGACAATGGCGACCTGGACGACCTGGTGCGGCTGCTCGACCCCGAGCTCGACACCGTCACCGATCCCGCGGTGCTCTCGCTCAAGGCCGGTCGCGTTTGCTTCGAGGAGCTCGGCGATGCCCAACGCGCGATCGCAGCGTTGCGCAAGGCCTACGAGACCCACCCCGACCTGGTGCCTGCGCGCGAACTTTTGCTGCAGATGCTCACCGCGACGGGGCAGATTCACCTCGCCTACGACCTGCTGCGCTCGGTCGAGCCGCCGTCGAGCACCTCCCTGTGCGCCGACTATCACTATCGGCTGGGGCTCCTCGCGGAAGCCACGGCACGGCAGCAGAAGGGGGCCGGCAAGCGAGGTCCCCCCTCCGCCCTGGAGGACGCCGCCCTGCAGCACTACCGCGCGGCGCTCAACCAGCAGCCCGACCACGGGCTCGCCTACGAGCGCTCACGTCGGCTGTTGGTGACCTATCACGACACGGCCAACATCGGCCGCCTGTTGGAACGCGCCATCACTGCGGACGCGGACGGAGCCCGCGGCACCCACCTGGTTCACCTCGCCCGCCTGCGCGCCTCGAGCGGAGACACGGCCAGAGCTCGACAAGCCTACGAGGACGCGCTCTCCGAGATGCCCGACGACCCGATCATCCGCCATGAGCTGCAGGGACTGCTGCGCATGGTCGGCGATCGGACGTCCTTGCCTGCGTTGCATCTGCGAGCCTCCAAGGACACCAACGACACCCACCTTCAAGCGACGCTGCTGGTTGAAGCCGCGGAGCTGTTGCTGTCGACAGCCGAGGTTGAGGACCGGGGGCTCGCCGGGGAGGCCATCCTCTCCGCGCTGCAGGTCGACCCCGGCAACCCGTACGCGGTCCGCCACCTCGAGCGGCTGCTCAGCGAGCCAGCCTCCCCGTTCGCAATCAAAGACGCCGTGAGCGCGCGGGCTGTACGGGCGCAGTCCGATGCAGAGCGCGCGATCTTCTACGTCGAGAGCGCCGAGTTGCTGGAGCGGGTCGGCGCGTGGAGCCAGGCACGGCGAGCCTACCTCGCCGCCAAGAGTGCCCTGCCGAACCTGGCCCCCGCAGAGCTTGGTCTCCTGCGGACCTCCAGCGAGAAACGCCGCGCATCGTCCGAAACCCAGACCCGAACCTCGATCCATGTGCTGGTCGCCGATGCGCGCGACGCCGTGGTCAAGGCCGGCCGCGGTGACGACGGCGCGCGCCAGACCGCACTGGCCCGACTGGAAGCGCTGTTTGAGCGCGACCCGCAGAACCGCGACGCGATCGGCTTGGCCCGAACCCTGGCCAATCATCCCGGAGATGCAGCACCGGTCCTCGACCTGCTCCGTCGGGCGTTCGCAGGGATCGCAGAACCCGAGCTTCGGTACGAAGTCGGGCTGTTCCTTGGCGAGAACGCGACCAACACCGCCGAGGCCGCTTCGTACTTCAACGCAGCCTCCGCCGCAAAGCCCTCCGGTCGACGCGCACTGCGGGGCTTGGTGAACACCTATCGCAAGATGGGCGACGACACCCGGGCGGCCAATGCCACCGAGAAGCTTCTCGACCTGTTCGAGCCCGGCGAACCCTCGGCGGTCGACCTGCGGATGGGGCTGGCCAACTTCCTCAGCGCCAAGCCCGAGACCCTGCCGCGCGCCCTCCATCACGGCAGCGTGGTGCTGCAGGCCCGCCCCGACGACCCGCGCGCGGTGGGGTTGATGGTCGACCTGCTGGAGCGTGCCAAGAAGCCCAGCGAGGCGGCCGCCCTCCTGGACCGCATCATCGGCCGGGAGCGCGACCGCCAGCGTTTGCACGACCTGTACCTGCGTAAGGCCAAGCTGGTCGCGGGGACCCCCGGTGGAGACCGGGTCGCACTCTCGGCGGTCGAGCGCGCCGCGGCGCTGTCTCCGGGCAACCGGGACACCATCACCCTGCTCATCGACCAGCTCTCCAAAGTGGGAGACACCGACCGGGTCGCCACCTACCTCGCGCCGGTCCGGTCCGCCCTCGCGGCGAACATCGGCCGGGGCGCCATCTCGCTGCGCGACCTCAACCTGCTTGGCAAGGTCGCCGCGCCCCGCAACGAGAGCCTGTCTCGCGTGGCCAGGGATCTGATGCTGTGCCTCGACCCCGCGACCGAGGCCCAGATCCCGTTCGCGACGCTCGCGGACATCCCCACGCTTGCCAGCGTGTTGGGCGACGCCGCACGGCGCCGAGCGCTGCTGGCCGACGGGGAGCCTCCGGCACTGCACGCGCTGCTGCAGGCGCTGGACCCCGTCGTCGCCCGGCTGCCGCGGGAGTTTCCGGACATCGACCCCGAGAAGTCCGAGCCGCTCCCCGCGGGAATCGACACCAGCGAGCTCCAGTCCTGGGCACGCCGGGTTGCAGACGCGTTGGGCTTGCGCCCGCCGCGTCTCATCGGTTCCCGCACCCACAACTCGGCCTTGTTGATTCAAGACCCGCTGTGCACCGTCCGCCTCGGTGCCAACCTGTGGCTTCAGGGGGAAAGCGTGGCCTGGCACGGGCTCATCGCCTTGGCCGCCTCGCGCAACCTTCTGCAGGCGAGCCGGTCGCGCTCTCTCTCCCCGCCCAACCTCGACCTGCTGATCACGGCGTGTTTCGAGGTGGTCGACGTCTTCAACCCCACCACGGCCGAGCCGGATCCGCAGCGACTTCGCACGATCGTCGGGAGCCTCCGCAACACGCTGCCTCGCCGGCAGCGAAAGGCGGTCGAAGGCGCGTGTCAGGCGTTGGCCAGCCACGCGTTCGATGCGGGCGTCACCGCGCGCTCCACGACCGCCACCGACCTCCGCGTGGCGGCGGTGCTCGTGGGTGCACCGGGCCCGGTGCTCTCGGCGGCCTGCCTCCTCGACGGGGTCGTTGGAGGCGCGCTCAAGCAGCGCGTGGGTCGCTCAAAGCTGGCCCGCGACCTCATGGCCTGGATGCTCAGCGACGACCACCTTCAGATCCGCGAGCGCGTGCTCCGGGGCTGACGCCCGGTCCGCGAAAAAGCCCCCGGCGCATCGGCGCGGGGGGCTCTGTCGGCGAGCGGCCTTCAGTCGAAGGACGCGAACGCGGGTCAGGCCTGACCGGACGCAGCGGCCTGCGCTTGCGCACGAGCGACCGCTTCGGGGCCCCCCATGGCACGCAGCAAGCTGGCGACCTGGTACCCGAGCAGGCGGGGAGCAAAGCTCAAGCCCTCGGGTGCATCGGAGGTGCGCAGCGCCTGGGCCCACCCGTAGGCGGCCTGCGCCTGGTCCTTCTCGCCTTCAAGCCACGCGTGCACGGCCATGTCGTCCAGCGCGTTGGCGAGCGTGCCCGAGAGGCCTTTGCGCGCCTCTTCGTCACCGGCGACCGACGCAGCGAGCAGCGCCAGGCGATCCTCTTCTTTCTCGGGCTGCGGCTTGTCCCCGTGGATCTCCGCCGCCTTCTCCAACATGGAGTCGAGGCTGATCATCGGAGGCCAGTTGGGGATGCCCATCGCGACCATCGTGGCATCCGTGGCGTCGGCGGCGACGTTCGCTTCGTTGGACAGCTCGCCGGCCAGGAACGTGGACGACGGACGCTCCGAGGGGGTCTCCCCCAGCAGCGAGAGCGCTTGGTCGAGCGCGCGCGGGACGGGGTAGCCCGAGGCGATCGTCTTCTCGCGAGCCCAGCGAATGCGGCCCTTGACCCACTCGACCGACACCGCCCGAGACTCGGTCTCGCGTGCCCAGTCGCGAAGCAGGCGCGTGCGCTGCCCGTCGGTCTGCTGGTACGCGCTGAACTCTGCGACGCGGTCGTCGGGGGTGAGCGCGCCGGCGAACAGCCGCGCGCCCTCGGTCTCGTTGGGCAGGCTCAGCAAGAAGCGGAGGGCCCCAGGGGTGCTGCGCGTGTCGACGTGGGCCGTCGGCTCCAGGTCGCCGCGCATATCCCTGATCGCCGAGCCGGTGCTCCACGACTGCGCAGTTTGCTGCGGCATCTCGACGCCCTTGGCACGCAACGTATGCAGCGCCTTGCGGACCGCTTTGCGAACCGCCTTGTCGGCGTGGTCACGATGCTCGACCAGCGCGGCCGCGTCGCGGGCTTTGAGAAACTTGGGGATCTGGTCCAGCAAAGCGGTGGCGTCGGCCATGGCGAGCCGAAATACTACATCCCCCAATCGCGCGCAAACGTGGCCGTAAGGTTGGCTCCGGTGCCCCACCGGGCGCGGCGCCAGGCCACATCCGCCAGCAGCTCCCAGGCCAGCGCCGTGCGCACGATTCGCAGCCCAATCCCCGGCATCGACGGCACCTCCGGGTCTTCGGCGGCATCGACCGCCAGGTCGGTGTACTCCTCCTTGCGGCCCGGGCCGAGCACCAGCTTGTGCTGCCCCACGAGCATCGCCTGCGACCCATCGCCAAGGTAGGCGCTGACCGCCTGCGGGGGGGGCTGCGGGTCATCGACGATCGGCAGCAGCGAACGCCCCTGCCAGGTGTCGGGGCTGGCGATGCCCTGCAGGTCGAGCAGCGTGGGGGCGAGGTCGAGCAGGTCGACCGGGGTCTCGACCCGTCCGGCTGCGAGCAGTGACGGCGCCCGAATGGCCCACGGCACCCGCAGACTCTCTTCGAACAAGGTCCGAGAGTGCCCGGCCCCGGCGTGCTCGTAGAATTCCTCGCCGTGAGCCCCCAGCAGGACCACGATGGCATCATCGAGCCGGCGCTCTCGCTCCAGCCAGTGCATGAGATCGCCGACCGCCTGGTCCACGACCTGAATCTCGCCCCGGTACAGCCGGCGCACATAGGCCAGGTCTTCGGGCGTGGGCTCGGTCTTGCCCAGCCGCACCCGGCCCACCCAGATGTGGGTCAGATGCGGCAGCGATCCCCCCGGGGGCAGCGTGGCGTCCCGCACCAGCTCCCGAGGGGGATCGTAGGGGGCCTGGGGATCGTTGACGTTGGCGTGCATGTACCAGCGCCCCGCCTTGCCCTCGAGGCGCGCGATCGCGTCGGCCACCACGGCCGTGGCCCGCGGCGCGTCGATGACGTCGGAGAGGACCCCGTGCGCATCGATGCCCTGCATCAGTCCTCGCTCCGCGTTGAGGTCGGCGTTGGCGGTGGACTGCACCCGAACGTAGCCGCCCCGCTCGAGCGCCTCGGGGAGCAAGACCTGGTTGTCGGCCACGAACGTCCCGCTCACCGTCAGGTGGCGAGGCGGCGCGACCGAGGTGAGCCAGGCGGCGTGGGTCGGAATTGCGGCGGGTGAGGGCGCGTAGGCCCGCTCGAACACCAACGCGTCCGAAAGAAACGCGTCGATGTTGGGCAGCGCAGGGCGGCGCCCAACCTTGAGGGCGTCTTGGCGCATCCCTTCGACGGTGAGGATGAAGATGTCCCGCGGAGACCGAGCCCGGCGGTCCACGGGGATCGAGCGCTGCACGTCGATGCGCGCCTGGGAGATCGTGGCCGACGCCCCCGCACCGCGCACCGCGATCTCCAACCGGATGGGGGTGCCGCCCCAGCCCGACAGGTCCGCCCGAACGTCCTGCCCGGACTCGCGCAGCGGCTCATCCACGAGGGTCGTCGGGGCTTTCCCTGCCTCGTGATCCGCGTCGGTGCTGACCACGACCGACACCGCACCCTGCCCCGCCATCTGCAGCGCCAACCGAGCCCGGCGCGGCGGCACGAAGTAGTAGGCCAGACCGGTGCCCTCGGCCAGGACGACGCCGCCGGCGTCCCGAGAGCCCCGGACGCTGAGCGGATCCGCCGCTGCGGCCTGCGGCGCACTCACCTTGATCGCGTCGCGACGCAAGGCTTGCGGCGGTGGAGACTTGATGCGCTCGTGGGTGCCCACGACGACGCGGGACACCGCGGCGGCCACATCCCCGTTTTCGGCATCGACCTTGCGAAAAAACAGGCGGACCTGGTTCTCCCCGGGGCGAATCAACTCGGCCGGGAGTGAGAAGGTCCGCGTCGCCCACTGGTCCTCGAGCGTGAGGTTGGCCAGCGGTCGCTCGTTGAGCAGCACCGTCATGCTCTGCTTGGCGAGCATCGGCTTGACCTCAATGGACATGGCCAGCCCCGGGATCTCTCCGACCGCCGGGTTCGCGGCGGGACTGAGCGCGCCATCGAGTGGAAAATCAAGCGACGCACTGCGACCCACGACAACGCCGGCGACCTTGTCCCCGACGGACTCACCCAGCCGCCAGGCGCTCCGCGAGCCGAGGGAGACGTGCTTGGTCGCGGTCTTGGCCCCGAGGTCGATCTCCAGCGCACCCAAGCGCGACACCGTAGCGCTGGGTCGCTGCGAGAGCAGGTCCAGCCAGAGATCCGTTCCGGCAACCGAGGCAACCGGCGCATTGGGAAGCTGCGGTGCCGGCTCGAGCGCGGCGAGCGAGGGTGCCTCGTCGGTGTCATCTCCGCAGCCCGAGACCCAACCAAGGAACGCCTGGGCCAGCAGCGCGGTGACGAGGATTCGTCTCATGCCCGACGCAGGGTAGCCCCCTGCTGGCCCCACGCCAGGGCCATCGCCAGGATCGATGCTGCGCCGGCTGCTGTGCCGATCCAAGGACCCATGCCACAGCGCGCAGCCGCCTCGGTCCACAGGAGCAGACCGAGCACCCCCAGCAACCCCGCAGCCATCATCGCGCCGCCCCTGCCGCTGGAGCGCCGATGATCGAACGCCACCAGCATGGTGCACAGGGTCACAACCCCTGCGCCGACCGCAACCGCCGCGTCCGGGAGCCCCAAGGCCAGCTCGATCACAAAGCTCCCGACCGGACCGTCTCGGACCTGGGCCTGCCACGGGATCGCGAGAAAATCAGCGGGCCAGTCGAGCGCGGCATCGATCACCTGCGCCGCGACGCCCGCGACGGCAAACCCCACCCCCATGCGACGCGAGAACGCCATCGCGGCGCAACCCAGCGCCAGTGCGAACATCGGGCCCCACGGTGCGACCCGGACCTGAAGCGGGTGCTCGCTGCGAAGGTTCCACCCTTGGCGATACAAGCTGCCTCGCAAGGCGAGGTGCGTCGGGTCCGAGATGACCTCCATCCGGACGATTCCCACGCCGTCATCGGCAAGCATCAAGGACGGCTGCTCCCTCACTGCAGCCTCGACCGCGGCGCTCACCCACAGGGGCCCCCCCTCCTGGTCGACGCGAACCGGAAGCTTCGTCCGTGGCTGTGCGCCTGCCTCCGCCTCGAGCGCGGCGAGCCGGACGAGTTGCTCGACCACCCGCTGGGCCCGCTCGGCGCCCGCATCCGGAAGCGCCGAGGCGGCACCGAACATCGACAACACCAAGGAAAGGAAAACGGCTGCGGCCACGAGCGCGCGAGCCCTCCGGCGGTTCGACGTGTTGCGTTCAGCCACCGGCACCCTCCCTACGGTGCCATGCGCGAGCGCTCAAGATCGAGGCCCAGAACGACACGGATCAGCGTGTCCTGTCCCTCAAGGACCACACCGGGCGTGACGGCTCCCCACCGTCCCCACTTCGGAACGAGGCCCGCCGGACGCTGGACCACGAGGTCGCGCAAGGCCTCAAGCTGGGCGGTCTTGGACGCGGAGGCCATCTGCGCGAGCTGGGTCCATCCGACCCGCTGGGCCTGTGCATCGCCCAGCACCAGCAGCGAGATCGCCATCCGCCGGCGAACGGACCAGTCCCGAGCCGAAGTTGCGAGCGCCTTCCGTGTCGATTCGAACGCGCGCGGGTCCGCGAACGCCCCCGCCACCCCGGGAAGCGCGGTCAGGCGTCCCGCCGCCGCATCATCCGCCATCCCCTCGTCGTGAAGCGGGCCCTCGGCGGGCTCGGTGCCCTCCCCGCGCAGCCGCGCCAAGGCCCGCGGGTGGGACACTCCCAGCGCCGCCTCGCCTCCCAGCGCCGCAAGCAACCGTTGCCGCGCCTGGGGGTCCAGGGAGGCGGCAAGCCCCTTCGCCTCAAGAGCGCGCAGCAGCGCGTCCTCTTCCTGCCACCGCTGCGGCCTTGAGACGGAGTCCAGGAAGTCTGCGACGTGCCCGCGCGTCGCCCCCTCCCCTCCAGGCAAGTCCTGCCCCCAGGAGACAGTCACATCGCCCAGCGTCACCAAGAGCATGCGCCGGTGGAGTTCGCGATCGTGAAGGCCCGGCGTCACGAGCAGCGCCTCTCGAAGCGATCGCAGCTCAAGCTCGCGGTCTCCGGTGTGTGCCGCAAAGTCGGCCATCTCCAGCCACACCGCGCGGGGTTCAGCCGCCTCGCCGGCCGCCGCGACCGCCAGCAACGCCGCGCGTGCAGACTCCCCAGCGACCAAGGCGAGCTTGGCGTGGGTTGCAAGATCCGCGGACGCGATCATCTCCGGGACATGCGAAAGCGCGTCCGAGAGCCGCGCAGCGGGCAGCCGATGCTCTCCGGCGACCATCGCGGGCAAGACGATCGACGCGGCGCACCAACCCGCAAGGTCCGATGCGATCGCTGTCGCGAGCGTTTCACCGACCCCGGGCCCCCGAAGATCGGCCTGCGCGGCCCGGAGTGCTTCGGCGAGCGGCCCAGGCGCGTCGGACTCGGTCAGCTCGGCCACCGCCCTGCACCCCCCGGTGGGTGCGGGGCGGGTCCGGCGTGCCAACGACCAGTCCAGCAGCGTATCGCGCGTCGCGTCCACCCACGCCTCGCCCATGACCCGCGTGACGACCCCGAGGTCTTCATCTTCGCGGCAGGACCCGTCACACATCGCGCGACTGAGCACGATGGCGGTCGCCGCCGCTGCACGCAGGGATGCCGGGTCTTCGACCGCGCCGGCGTCCAGCAGCGCGAGCGCATGCCACGGTCGACCCCAGCCGATGGCCTCGAGGCTCAGGTCGGTGGCCAAGCGATCCGCATCCGACACCTGCGCGCCGGCCTTCAACGCCCCCACGGTCAGCGCAAGCGCGAGGTCGTGTTTGCCCGCTGCACCCCGAAGCCGAGCGGCGATCAGCGCAACCTCGAGGGTTCCTTCTGCGATCGCCAGCCGCTGCGACCAATGCTCCGCGCCGACCGGTTCGGCTGCTTCGGGCTCGGGCTCCGCCTTCGCGGGCCTCCAGCGCGAGGCAAACGTGAGCTCCGCCGTCGCCACGTCGCCTTGTGCGGCGTAGACCCGCCAACCGGCCACATCGGGAATGCGCAGCGCCTGCTCGGCCCAGCGATCCAGCTCTGCAGCCCCGGCACGCCCCTGCGCCACGGGCATATCGCGTACGACGCTGGCCAAACGCAGCTGCGCGTAGGCAGCGACGGGTCCGGGCGCCGACATCACGGCGGGCGCAAGCTCGGACCACGACTTCGCACCCACCCAGCCGCGCACCGTGTCGTCCCCCAGCAGCGCGACCCCCAGCGCCCCGCGTGCCTCCGCCTCAAGCAGCTCGACCACAACTTCGGCCGGGAGCTCTCGGCGCTGCTCGGCGGCCAAGCTCGCCACCGCCCTCGGGGAGACGGAACGCGCGGCTTTCAGCGCGGGCGCGAGCGCGTCGCGTTGCTCCGGCGGGGTGCAGGGAGGCGGACAGATCCCGCCGCGAACCCGCGTCTCCACCAGGGCCTGGGCCGCCGCGTCCGCCGACGCCGCGAGCTCGGAGTCGCCGGGGTGTCCCGAGCCGCACAGCGCCACGACGCGGCGCATGTCCAGATCCGCCGCCACACCTTCGTCGGCGTACAGATAAGCGCGCGCCCGCTCTCGAAACAGCCCACAGATCTCGGCGCGGCCATCCAGCGCGTTGCGATCATGGGTCAGAACCCGGGCGTAGTGGTGCGCGGCCAAGCCACGCCATCCCAGCGTCCGCTCGAGGTCCGCCAATGCGATCAGCGAGGCGACGTCCCCACCCCGCCGATAGTCGAGCAGCAGCGCGTCGAGAGCCTGGGTGTCGCGCCCCATCGCGTGCAGCGAGGCTGCGTAGGCGCGCGCGGCTTTGTTCTTGGGCCGAACGCGAGACCCTTGCGCCCGCTCGATCACCTCGTCGTGTTTGCCTTGGGCATGCAGTCGCGGCAGGCGGTGGTGGCATCCGGCGAGCACCATCAGCCCCAGCAGCAGAGTTCTCACCCGCATGCGAGCCCAGCTTTCCCGCCGAACGTCTCACTGAGCGTGTCGAGAAGCGTTTGATCATCTCGCCGGAGTCCGTCGCGGTGCGCGTGCGCAAAACACAGGAACGCCGCCGCGGGGTCCGGGTCGTCCAGGGCGATGTAGGCCTCGGCCACCCGCAGGTGGTTGCGCGGGTCCTCGGGGCGAGCCTCGACGAGTCCCTCGAGCAGGCTCAGACCGTCTTCGGCGTCCCCGTGCTTGACCAACCGTCCCGGTGCCATCACGTACAGCGTGCCGAGCATGCGGGTCGCGGCACCGTCGTCGTAGTCCGGGTCGCGCTGCAGCGCCAGGCGAGCGAACGACTCGGCCTCGGTGACCAACTTCCCCGCACCCACGCCGCGCAGCTCCGCGAGGCGACCGGCCAGCGCGGCACGAACGAACGCATAGTCCGCGGAGCCATCGTCCGCGGTGGCGACCACGGCGTCGTAGGCTTGTTCCCGATCGGACTCGGTCGCGTTGCCGGCCTCGATGTCATTTTCAAGCCGCTCCAGCACGGCCCGCACATCCAGCGGCGCCGCAGGCTCTCCTGGCGCGCCCCCGGCCGGCGGTGCACTCGCGGGTGCGGGCTTGCAGGCCACGAGCGAACAGGCACACAGCGTCAGGACGAGGAGCGGGCGAAAGACCACGACCGGAGTCTGCCAAAACACCGCGAACGCGGCCACCGAAGCCCCCCGGCAAACAACCCCGCCAGCAGGGCGCGGACGGGGTCGTGAGTGTGAAAACGCAGTGGCGTCAGCCGGCGTAGGCTTTTTCGTAGGCGGCGACAGCCGTGCTGTCCGCGGCTTCAAGCTTGATCGAGGTGGCTTCGCACGCGGCCTTGCCTTCGCCGCCGCACACGCTGCCGAGCGCCTTGGTCAGGCCTTTGCGCTGCGCAGCGCTGGCGCCGGGGAATGCGACGACGAGCATCGGCGGGAGGGCGGCGGACGACCACACGGCGTGAACGCCGAGCCCACCGTCGAGGTGCTGGAGCTCCAGGAGCTGCGCGTCGTCGATGAGCGCACATTCTACATCACCGTCGATGACCGACTTGAGGGTCTTGACCGGGCGGCGGGTGTCTTCGACGGCGAAGTCCGAGAGGTCGAAGTCGTCCCCCGAGACGACGTTGTCGATGAACGTGGCGTCGCTGTGGTTGGTGCCCAGGCTCTTGGACTTGCAGCCGGCCAACGAGAGCTGGTTTTTCGAGACGACGAAAAACTGATGCCCGCCGCCGCTCTGGATGTCGGCCTTTCCAAGCACGACCAGCTCGTGTTTGCCCTGGAGCGCGAGGTAGGCCGACAACGAGATGATGCCGAACTGGGGCTTGTGCTCGGCGATGTGCTTCTGCGCGGTGCTGCGCTGCGTGACGTACGTCCCCGAGGCGGCGTCCCAACCAACCGTGCGAGCGATCGCGGCGACGAGGTCATCGATATAGCCCTGCGCTGCGCTTGCAGAGCCGGTCGCGTTCTCCCGCAGGACGAGGAAGCCGACGTTGGCCTTGGCGGCGGGCGCAGGCTCCGGTGCTGCCGCGAGGGCGGGCGTAGCCACGAGCGCGGACAGACAGAGTGCAGCGAAGACACGGGGAAGGGTCGAGGAGGTCATGAGTCGCTCGGGTTCGGGTCGTGGGTCGCCCGAAGGCGGTCGGTTCGATTAGACGAACCTGTTGGGCCCCTATGCAAACAGCTCTGCGCGGTGCAGTAAACAACCGGAATCAAAGAGGTTCGTCGACATAGGTGAACTCCTTCCCGCGCATATCGCGGTAGACGCGCTTGCTCCCCTCGCGCCGAACGAGGCGTTCGGGCGTGAGGGTGACTTTGCCCCCACCACCGGGCAGGTCCACCACCAGCTGGGGGATTGCCAGGCCGCTGACCCGCCCGCGCATCGCGTCGAGGATCTCCACCCCGGTGTCGACCGACGTGCGCAGATGGGCGGTCCCGCCGACGGGATCGCACTGCAGCATGTAGTAGGGGCGGCACCGATGACGGACGAGCCATCGGTTGAGCACCTCGACCGTTTCGGCGTCGTCGTTGATGCCGCGCAGGAGCACCATCTGGTTGCCCACGTTGAAGCCGGCATCCGCAAGTCGGTTGAGGGCGGCCCCGGCTTCGGGGGTGCACTCCGCGGGATGGTTGAAGTGGGTGTGCACGAAAATGGGATGGTGAGGACGCAGCGCCTCAAGCAGCGCGTCGGTGATCCGCTGGGGCAGCGTCACCGGATTGCGCGTGCACAACCGCAAGACCTCGATCGAGGGGATCGACCGCAGCCGGGTGCAGATCTCGACGAGCTTGCCGTCGCTGAGGCTGAGCGGGTCACCGCCGGAGATGAGCACGTCCTTCACCTCGGGCGTGCGCTCAAGATAGGCGTATGAGGCCTCGAACATGTCGCGGGACGGCGCGCTGGCGACATCTCCCACCTTGCGCTGGCGCGTGCAGTGCCGGCAGTACACCGGGCAGTTGTGCGTGACGTAGAGCAGGCCGCGGTCGGGGTAGCGGTGGGTGAGGATGGGCGTGACGGCGTGGGCGTCCTCGGCCAGCGGATCGACGAGGTCCCACGGCGTCGTGATCAGCTCGCCGGCGTGCGGGACCGCCTGGGCACGAACCGGACAGCCGGGCTCGCCGATCAAGGACAGGTAGTACGGCGTGATCGCGAACCCAAACGCGGCGTCGCGCCCCTCGATCCCTCGGCGCTCTTCGTCGGTGAGCGCGAGAAGCTCGGACAGCGCGCTCAGGGTGGTCACCCGAGAGCGCATCTGCCAGCGCCAGTCGTTCCACAGCGCCGCAGGGACACCTTCGAACGCGGGATGGCGAACCGACTCGGTGGGAACGACAGCGGTCACGTCGCGGGAGTATGCGACCTCGTGGCCCAGAAGGCGACGAGTCCGACGACGGCCACGACCGCGGCCGCCGGAGCCGCCGCATCGGGCCCCCCGGGCGCGAGCGACAGGCTTGCGGCCCACGGAGACGCGGCCTCGGCAGCGCGGGATGCCGCGGCCTCGAGCAACCGCGGCGACGCCCACCGGTAGACGACGACACCCACGACGGCAGCAGCGACATGAAACGCGAGCAGGGTCACAGCACGCGTCAGCGGCGTTGCGCCGGTCCACCGCAGCGGTTCCGGGAGCGCATTGAGGACCCGAGCCGTAAAAAAAACATCTCCCGCCACACGGCTCACCGGAGCGCCGTCGATCCGGGCGTTTTCGTCTGCGCCCAGCTCTGACAGCAGCGCATCGAGGCGTTCGCCGCGATTTGCCGAGGTGCTCATGGGGCGCTCATACTCTCCCGCAAAAGCTTCTTGGCGCGATGCAGATGGGTTTTTACGGTACCCAGCGGAACGCGCAGGATGTCCGCGATCTCGGGATAGCTCACCTCCTCGAGGTAGTAGAGCACCACGACCGCCCGGTATCGCTCCGGGAGCGTCTCGATGGCCGCCGAGAGGTCGCGGCGCAGATCGGAACGCGGCGCGCTCATCGAGTTCTCGGGGGCGATGGCCGCCGCGACGTAGTCCTCGGGCAGCTCGCAGAACCGACGCACCCGGGTCCGGTTGTTGAGGTAGACGTTGTACGCGATTCGGTACAGCCACGTGCCGAACGCGGAGCGCTGCTGAAACCCGACCAGTCCGCGGTACGCGCGCAGGAACACCTCTTGGGCCAAGTCGTCGGCCAGCACCCGGTCCTTGGCCAGACGCAGCAGGAGGCCGCGCACCCGGCCCTGGTTGCGCCGGACCAGCTCGGCGAACGCAGGTTTGTCGCCGTCACAGGCGCGCGCGACCAGGCTCGACTCGTCCGCAAGCTCGAGCGAGACCTCAGCGGATCCGAGACCCGGGACCCGATCGATCACAGAGGCGACGGTCATGCGTCACCGTCCTTCGCCCGCGCCGCGAGCCAGTAGCTGACCAGGTACCCGGCTCCGATGAACGCAGGCACCAAGGCGCCCGCCGCCATCCCTCGGTCGGCGGTGAGCAGTCCTGCGGCCAACAATCCTCCTCCAGCAAACAACAGCACGATTCCCTTACGCAGGTCGTTGCGCGCTGGGTTGGCCAACAAGCTCGCGGGGGGGTCCATCCCCTGCTCGATGAGTTTCTGGGCGACGTCGAGGCGCTTGTGCTCGTTGGCTAGCCGCATCCGGCCCAGTGCCAGCACGACCACCGCGGCCAACCCGAGCACGCCGAGCCCAAGCACCGGCAGGCCGCGGGGTGCCGAAGATGCGACGGGTGCAGCCGTGTCGCCCCAGTCGAGACCCCAGCGCATCCCCTCAAAGCCCGCGTCCAGCCCGGCGTCCAGGCATCGCAGCTGACGCACCGCATCGCCGGCGGCCGAGAGCAGATCAAGGGTCATCGGGGATGCGGTGACGAGGCTTGACTGCGCGTGAGCCAGGGGCGCCCCGACCAAGCCGAACATGAGCCCAAACGCCATCACCCCCACCAGGGGCGGAAGGAACGCGGCCGCCGAGGCCCAAGCGGATCGGGAACAATGCACGGTCAGGACTCCGACCCGGGCCCGGGGTCTGAGGTTTCACCGCGTCCGCGCCCTCCCCGGAGCCAACGCACGAGGCGGACCAAGAGCATCACGCCCACCGCGTACGCCTCGGCCGCCATCACGATGATGATCGGGTCGTAAGGGGTGCGAAAGCGCATCCCGCCGATATAGAAGATGCCCACCATCGTCAGCGCCCACAGGTGCAGCGAGATCACGCCCAGCGCCAGGTTGCGACGCGGCAGGAACACCCCGAACAACGCCAGCAGCGCCGGAACCGCGAGGACGTTGGTGACGAAGAAGCCCCACCGGATCGCGTAGGGCTGCCACGGCCGCTTGCCGGAGTCGGGCCACATGACGTTGTAACGCCACTGCATCACCACGTTCACCACGCTGAACTCGACCTGCTTGGTCCACGGGGTCTTGGCGACGCAGTCATCGATAAAGCCCTGCAGGATGTCGTCGTCCCCGATGTAGCCCTTGTATTCAAGGTGCGTCTCGCGAACCGGATCGAGCTGCGGCCACTGCCCCGGTGCCCGCTCCGCACGCTTGGCGAGCTGGATGAGCGGCGGCGGCCCGAAGCTGGTGCGCCGCCGGTCTGCCGTGTCCGGGTAGGCGGTGATCTTGGAGTTGTGGCAGCGCCCGAACACCTGGTTGAACTTGCCGTTCTCCGAGATGAGCCCGTAGCGGCCGGTGTGGTAGTGCAGCCGCCACGCCGAGAAGCCCAAGACGAGGAAAATGGGCAGCAGCGCCTGCAGCCACAGCGCAACGGTGGCCTTGGGCATGCGCTTGCGCAGAATCAGCCAATAGATGCCGATGAACGCGACGCTGAGCAAAATCTGGGGCCGAAGCGTCACACCGAGCGCGACCCAGATTCCCATCGCCCAGGCGTCACGCTTGGCACCGGTGCCGAGCATGCGGATGAGGTGAAAGCTCGCCGCGGTGAGGCACAGCGAGAACGGCACCTCCGAGAGGAAGTACCCGCCCAGGGAGATCAGCGGGTAATAGAAGACGAGCAGCAGCCCGACGATCGGCGGGATGAGCTTGAACTTCGAGACCCGGCGGGCTAGGGCGTAGCCGTACCCGGCCAACGCCGCGCCGTACACCGCGTAGACCCCCGAGACGAACGCATACACCTGGGGCAGCGCGTCCGGCTTGGTCTGCGCCGTGCGCCCGCCGACCCACTGCAAGAACCACAGCATCACGTGGGTCCCGTACGGGTAGAACCCATCGTACTCCTGCACGCCCCAGAGGCTTTGGAACATGGCGTCCGCGCGGCGGCTGTACCCGCGCATGTCCGAGTAGATGTACTCGCCTGCCGGATGGACCTCGAGGTTCCAGTGCAGCCGGACCGCGAGCGCCCCGAGGACGACCGCGATGAGCCACAGGTTGTCCTCGGTCCACAGCGCCAGACGCTTGGACCACGCAACAGTCGGTACGGACGCGTTCATGCCTCGGCAGGCCGCGCTCGGCGCAGCAAGGTGCCGAAGGATAGACGCTGGGCCGGCGCGGCGACACCCGCAGGTGCTCCAGCCCAGCGAAGCAACGCCGCGGTCCGCGAAAACGCCTGCTCGACCATCGCCTCGCACGCGTCGGCATGATGCTCATAGGTCTCCGCCACCCGCTCCCAAAACCGGTCGGGATCCTCTTCCAGACCATAAAACACGGGCTGTATCTCGAGTTGCTCGGCAAACCACGCATCCGCCCAGGCCCAGGCGGGAGCGTCGCTCAGGGAGCGTGGGTATCCGCAGCTGAGCGTGCAGCACGCCAGCTCCTCAAAGAGGACCCGGCGACCGGATGCCGTATCCAAATCGAAGGGGATCGCCTGGTAGTCGATCCCATGATCATCATCGAGGACCCGCGCCAGCACCAGATGCCCGACCTCGTGCAGCAGGTTGGGGAGGCCCTCGACCCGGACCACCACGGTGGGCGCCGGCGCGAGGTCCGGGAACGCAGGCAAAGGGTCGGGAATGGTCGTGCGCGGGCCGATCCGGCGCACGAGATTGTCCCGCGGTGACACTTCGACCCGCGCGCCAAGCCCCTCCAGGGCCCGCAGCAGGGCGACAAACAAGCTGTTCTCGGCGTCGGGGCGATTGCTTGTTATTCTCACGGCAAGCCGGGGGTGCGGTGTCGCATCCTACAGTAGGGTGGGATTCGACCTCCACTCGCCCCGGCCCGCCCTCATGCCGACCCCTGTGCCCACTCCGGCCGCCACCTTGGGCCGCTACACAATCCTCGGACGGATTGCTGCCGGCGGCATGGCGTCCGTGTACCTCGCGAGGTTGGCCGACGTGCCGGCGGGTTTTAGCCGTGAGTTCGCCCTCAAAGTGATCCACCCGCACCTCGTGGAGGAGGATGGTTTCACCGCTCGGTTCCTGCAGGAAGCCCAACTCGCCTCACGGGTCCGGCACTCGAACGTCGTTCGCACCGTCGATGCCGGCGAGGACCAGGGCTACGCCTTCATGGCCCTGGAGCTGATCGATGGCGTCAACCTGCGCCAGCTGGCGCTGCATCGCGCACGCCCCTTCTCCGCTCCGCACGCCGCGGCGATCGTGGAGATGGTCGCGCGCGGACTCGATGCGGTGCACGAGGCCACCGACGCTGAGGGGGAACCGCTGGGCATGGTTCACCGCGACATCTCGCCCCACAACGTGATGCTGACCCGAAACGGGCGCGCCATCCTGATCGACCTCGGTCTGGCCCGACCCGACCGCACCACCGGTCTCACCCAGGTGGGCGTGCTCGCAGGAAAGCTGCCGTACATGAGCCCCGAGCAGGCCCGACTCGAGGACCTCGACGGGCGCAGCGATATCTTCTCGATGGGCACGCTGCTGTTCGAGCTGGTGACCGGCGAGCTGCCGTTCGGCGACACCCACAGCGCGCCCACGATGACCAAGCTCGACGCGTGCGAGCCGGGGCCGATTCGCGCCATGCTGGAGCTCCACGCCGCGCCGCAGTGGATCATCGACATCATCCTGGCGTGCTTGCGTCCCACCCGCGAAGAGCGGATCGCCACCGCCGAGGACCTCGCCGACGCGATCGCGCAGGAGCTCTCGGCCGCGGGCCACGACACCGCCGCCCAATGTGCAGTCCTGGCGACGATCGTCGAGGACGCTTACGACACGCTCGGAACCGTCGAGACCGCAACACCGCTCCCGCGCATCCTGACCGCCCAGCACCCACCGGTTGCGTCCGCGCCCTCTGAGCCTGTCCGTGCGAGCGTGTGGCTGGCTGCGGCCTCGGGATTGGCCGCGGTACTCGCCCTCGCGGTTTGGACCCTTCGCGCGAGCCCGTCCGCGTCGACTCGGGTGGCGCCACAAGCCGACGGCGCCCGCTCGATGTCCGAGGACATGGCACCGCAAAGTCAGCCCGAGCCCCTGCAAGCCCGCGAGCTCCCCCGCTCCGAGTCCGGACCGTCCGCACCCCCTGCGCCACCGGGGCCGATCGAAGTTGAGACCCCAGCGCTGGAACCGGGTCCCGAGCCCCGGCCCCCCCGCGGAGCCAAGCGGGCCCCGAAGAGCCCGGATCCCGACGGGCTCAAGCCCAATCCTTACGAAAACCCATGATCTGCATTCGCGCGGGTCTCGCCCTCGGCGTGACAGTGATGGTCCTGCTCGGCACCGTCCCAGCCTCGGCCGCCGTCCCCTCGCCGCGGGTCTGGCCGGCCCTGCAAGAGCCCGCGCCCACGCGCGATGAGGCGGCCATCGCATTCGCGGCCGGAGAAACCGCGTTCGCCCGCGCCGACTATGCGGCCGCAGCGGTGCATTTTGCGCGAGCCCAGGCGCTCGTTCCACACCCCTTCACGGCGTACAACCTCGGGCTCGCGCAGGCACGGGCGGGTGCGAAGCTCGAGGCGTGGCACACGTTCTCGCAGCTGCGCTTGGAGACCGTTGACCCCGAACGGCACACCGAGATCGAGGTTCAGCTCGCGCGACTCTCCCCCGCCGTCGCGCGGCTCCAGATCCATGCCACGAAGGGACAGGTCGTGCGTGTCGACGGTTCGACCGTGGAGTCCGGCGTCGAACTCGTTCGCGCGCCGGGGCCCGTCCGCATCGAAGTCGATGGGCAGGCCGCCCGGGTTGAGCTTCGGGGGGGAGAGCTCCGCCATGTGGAGCTGCGCGAGGTCGTGCGCCGCAGCGCCCACGCTCCCAGCCGCACGCAAACGGCGGTCTTGGCCAGCAGCGTCGCGTTCGGAGCGGGGACCGCCGGCACCGCCCTCGCGGCGGCGCTGCTTCGGCGAGACCGCATCGGACCTCCGCTGGCCTACACGGCCGCCGGGCTCGGTGCAGCCACCCTCGCATTGGCTGCCACCGCCCTGCACCTGCACCTGCGGCAGGGACGCGCCCGCCGCAAACGCTGAGCCCGGGCTTTCGCCGGCGGTCGCCCGTGGCTCAGAAGCGGCCGCTGAACGAAATGCCCCCGCCGCCGGCGGTGAGGCTCGCATCCAAACGCAGCGCCTTGCGCTGACGGATTCCCAACGCAAGCATCACGCTCCCCACCGCGACCGTCGCAAGTCCCGGCAGCGCCATCGTCAGGGCTGCCCGGTTGCGAGCGGCCGACGAGCAACTGTTGCCCGCTGGGCGAGCGCACGGATCCGAGAGGACCATCGCAAGCCCCCCCAACGAGACCATCGCCCCCAAGCCAAGCACGATCGAACCTCCAGCGATGCGGCGCTGCGCGGCGATGGCGTCCGGGGAATCGCGCCGCGGGTCGTAGTCGTCCTCCCACGCCTGCTCCCCCTCGTCGTCCTCCTCGTCCTCCTCGTCCTCCTCGTCCCACGCTTCATCCTCCGAATCGGGGTCGAGGTCAGGGTCCGCCGCGAGGGGCTCGGCGGCAGGCGGCGGCGCATCCGTCTGCTCGGGCTCCCCATCCGTCGCTCCGGGCTCGGGCTCGCCATCCGTCTGCTCGGGCTCCGGCTCGGGCTCCGGCTCCGGCTCGGGCTCGGGCTCGGGCTCGGGCTCGGGCTCGGCATCCGTCTGGTCCGGCTCGACCGGCGGCTCCGCAGCGGTCCTCTGGCCACCGAGCGTGACCGATGCGTCTGGACCCTCGACTGGCCCGGCTGGATCGGTGTCGGAGGGCCCACGACACAGGCCCAACACCAACAACACCGCGACCACGGATTGCCCCGTCGGCACCATCGCGACGCAGGGTACACTGGGCCCGCACCTCGTGCTCGCCTCTCTCTACGCACTCGCGCTTTGGGCGTCAGCAGCATCGGTGGCCCCGGCAGCATCGGTGGCCCCAGCGTGCTCGGACGCGTCGGTTCACCTGGGCCACGCCCACGCGCTGACCCAGCTCCACGCGTATCTGGACCCCACCGCGGACACGGCTCTGGGCACCGTGCTGGAGCTGCGCCGCCTGGTCGCGGAGCGCCCCGAGGACGTCGCGGTGACCCTGCACTGGACCCACCTGGGGATGCGGCTTGATCCGCGCGAGGACCGGGTGCGCGTGTGGGCTGCGGCCATGGCCGGCGCCGGGCACGTGATGGGCGCGCTGCGGGTGATCCGGCGTGACGGGGTCGATCGGGTCTACGTCCGCCTGGGCACCACCCACGGCCGCGCGGGCTTGGCCAAGGAACTTGCGATCGATGCGGGCGCGTTGGATCAGCTCGCGGGGGAGGACTGCCACGAGCAACGGCTGGACGACACGCGCCGCGACGTGGCGTCGCGCATGTCCGATCGCGGCACCGCCGTGTTTCGCCTGCCGGTGTTCGTCGTCGACGATCTGACCTTTGAGGACAGCGGACTGCTCGACCAGGTCCGCCCGGTCTTGGCCCGCCGCCGCTCCAGAGCACGAACCGCCGCCGAGCGCCCCCCCGCGGGCGCCCCCACGCCGAAAGCATCCAGCCTCCGCCTCCTGCGTCCGAACGTCCGCGCCGCGCCCCTGGGTGGCCCAGGCCTGCGCCACACGTTCGTGCTGTTGGTCCGCGGGGAAGAGGACCCTTCCCTGTTCACCTTGCTCCCCCCGGTCCTCGCCTACCGCCGCGACCACCCCGCCGAGGTCTCCGTCTACGTGGTCGCCCGTGGCCTCGGGCTCGAGCAGGGCCTTCGACAGCGCATGTGCCGAGCGGAAGCCATCGGTCTCATGCCCGCCTATCTCCAATACCTCTCCCGAGATCCAGCGCTCCGGTTCTCCGACCCCGCCACGGATCAACTCCTGAGCGCGATCGACAGCACCGTCCTCGACCCGGCGTGCGACCTCGACCCCAACGAGGACGAGGAGGCGCTCCCGGACGGCGGATGGCTGGACGGCGTGCCGGTGACGCGCGGCGACCTTGAGGGGCTCGGCAAAGCGCTGGAAACCCTCGATGCGGCCCACCACCCCTTGACCGCTGTGCTCGCGCCCCCGGACGACGCGCTGTAACAGGCCTTGTCCTTCGCGCCGCCCTGAGGGACAAACGAGGGGCGCGATGGACATCCAGTACTGGGCGGGGACGGACGTCGGTCGCAAGCGGGCCGAGAACGAGGACAACTACCTCATCGACAAGGACTTGCGTCTGTTTGTCGTGGCCGACGGCATGGGTGGCCATGCGTCGGGGGAGATCGCCAGCGCGATGGCGGTGCACACCGTGCGCGAGGTCGTGGCCGGTGAGCGGGACATCCTCGAGAACTACGACGACACCGATCCCCGCTCTCACGTCGAGGTCTGCACGCTGCTCGAATACTCGGTCCACCGGGCCTGCCAGGCGGTGTTCCAGAAGGCAGCGGTCGAACCCGAGAAACGCGGGATGGGCACCACCATCGTCGTGCTGTTCATCGTCGGGTCCCGGGGCTTTATCGCCTACGTCGGCGACTCCCGCATCTACCTCTTGCGCGGGGGGGTCGTGTACCAGCTCACCGAGGATCACAGCCTACGCAACGAGCTGATCCGCATGGGCAAGATCAGCGCGGAGGAGTTCGAGTCGAGCCCCTACGCCAAGATGAAGAACGCGATGACGCGCGCCGTGGGCGTCTACGAGTCCGTCGAGGTCGACACCCTCGACTTCGACATCATGGCGGGGGATTCGTTCCTGCTGTGCAGCGACGGCTTGTACGAGTACCTGCACGAGAACGATATCGCCAACGCGATCGGGCTCCCCGAGGTGCAGGAGATTCCCGGTCAACTGATCGAGACCGCAAACACGCGCGGCGGCAAGGACAACATCACCGCCGTCGTCGTGCAGACCGTCGGCGACGACAAAGAGCGTGAGCGCGCCGCCGAGATCAACTTCACGCTCGACACCCTCAAGCAGGTCCCGCTGTTTCGAGACCTGAGCTACCAGCAGCTCGTCCGCATCATGAACGTCGCCAACCTCCGCTCCCTGAGCGCAGGCGAGGTGCTGTTCGAGAAGGACGAGGTCTGCCGCAACATGTACGTGGTGCTTCGCGGCGGGGTGAAGCTGGTCTCGGGCGGCATCACGGTGGCCAAGCTTGGGCCTGGCGACCACGTCGGCGAGATGGGCCTCATCGACGATTCCACGCACGTCACCTCCGCCTTGGTGACCGAAACCGGCAAGGCGCTGCGGATCAGCCGCCGCGAGTTTGAACAGATCCTACGAAAGGAGCTTCCACTGGCCGTGAAGCTGCTGCGGAGCCTGACCCAAGCCTTGGCGGGCCAGGTCCGAAGCGCCCGAGCCGACCTTGCGCACGCACGCTCCGCCCTCGCCGTACCCGCCGCGAGCAACGCAGACCTCGACAGCGACGACAGTCTGTCGGGCGGAACGCAGATCGCACAGGTCATCGACATGACCGGTGAGATCGAGCTCAACCCGACCGAGTGAGCGACCGCCGCCGGGCGCGGTCGTTGTCTCCAGCGCGCACGATTGACCCCGCGATCCGAGGCGTCCTACCGTGTCCGCATGAACGCGCGAACCCTTGGCTTGGTGCTGATCGCGGGCGTCGGCCTGACCGCCTGCGGCGAGTCGGACAAGGACTCCGAGCCTGCCCACGACTACAACGCCGAGATCCGCTGGACCTCCTACCGCGTGCCGCACATCATCGCGCAGGACATTCCCAGCGCAGCGTTCGGACAGGGCTACGCGTTCGCATCCCTGGGCGGGTGCATCCTCGCCGACCAGGTGCTCAAGCTCCGCGGCGAGCGAGCCTCGTTTTTTGGGCCGGGCATCGACGACGCCAACATCGACAGCGACTTCACCCACCGCGCGCTTCAGTTCACCGAGAAAGGGCAAACCGCGTGGGATCGCCAGCCGGAGAACGTCCAGGGTCTGGTCCAGGGCTACGTCGACGGCTACAACGCCTACCTCGCCGAGGCGGGTGACACGATGCCGTGCGGCGGCGAGCCTTGGTTGCGCCCGATCTCCCCCCAGGACTTGATGGCGCACTACGTCGAGATCGCGACCCTCGCCGGTTCTCGGCAACTGCACGGGTTCATCGCGCGCGCCCAGCCTCCCGGTGCTGGACTCGCCCCCTCCGATGACCCGCTCCCCAACTTCAACGACCTGGGGATCGGCTCCAACGGCTGGGGCATCGGATCGGACCGAAGCGCCAACGGCAGGGGCATGGTGTTCGCCAACCCGCACTTTCCGTGGGAGGGCGAGCTGAAGCTCTACGAGAGCCACCTGACCGTCCCCGGCGAGATGAACGTCTATGGCGCCTCGCTGATGGGTGTCGCCGGCGTGCTGATCGGCTTCAACGACGCGGTGGGCTGGACGCACACCGTCTCGGCCGGCCAGCGCTTTACGATGTACGCGCTCAAGCTCGACCCGAGTGACCCGACCCGGTACGAGTACGACGGACAGATGCGGGACATGACCGCCTCGGACTTCACGATCGATGTCCTGGAGAACGGTCAAACCGTCCAGCGCACGCGCAAGATGTGGTCCAGCCACTGGGGCCCCATCCTGTCGATCAGCAGCCTGGGGGGTTGGAACGCCGACTCCACGCTGACCTTCCGCGACGCCAACGAGCTCAACGCGACGCTGATCGCCCAGTTTCACGACATGAACCTGGCCGACAGCATGCAGGCCTTTCAGCAGGCGCACGCCGACAACCAGGGCATCCCGTGGGTCAACACGATGTCCGCGAGCGCCGAAGGGGTGGCCTGGTACGCCGACACCACGCCGACGCCAAACCTGACCGACGCCGCGATCCAGGCGTGGGAGGACCCGCTCGCCGCGGGCACCGACCCCGGCATCGCGTTCGCCATCAACGATGTGAAGACGATCGGTGCGGTTGCCCTGGACGGAAGCACCTCCGCCAACGAGTGGGTCGAAGTCGAGGGTGCCCGCGACCCCGGCCTCGTCCCGTTCTCGGCGGTCCCGCAGATCGAGCGCGCGGACTTCATCTTCAACGCCAACGACTCGCACTGGCTGACCAACCCGGATGCCCCGCTGACCGGGTACTCGGTGATGCACGGCCGCGAAGGCACGTCCCGAACCCCGCGCACGCGGATGAACGCCACCCTGCTCACCGAGGTGAGCGAGGACGGCGCATCGGGAGCCGACGGGCTGTTCACGTTCGAGGAGCTGCAGGCCGCCGTGTTGAGCAACCGCGGCATGACGGCCGAGCTGCTGCGGGACGCGATCGTGCAGCGATGCGAAGCCAACCCGATGTACGCCGAGGCCGATCTTTCCGGCGCGTGCGCAGCCCTCAAGGGCTGGAACCTGCGCTTGGATCTCGATGCCCAAGGCGCCCTGATCTGGCGCGAGTTCTTGGGTGATTTTTCCAGCCTCGATGTGCTCAAGGAGGGCCGGTTGGTGTGGGCCAACGACTTCGATCCCGCCGACCCGATCGGCACCCCCAACACGCTCTCGGCGGCCCCCGAGGATCCGGCCGAGGACCGAATGCTGGAGGCGCTGGCCGGCGCGATCGACCGCCTCGCCCAAGCCGGCCTCGACCCCAGCAGCACGCTTCGGGACGCGCAGTTCACCCGGCGTGCCGGCGAGGCCATCCCGATCCACGGGGGCGGCGCGCGCGAAGGCGTCACCAACCTCATCCAGTACCGCGTGCTCAAGTCGACGATGGATCCGCCCCTGGAGCGCGCCGAGGTGATCAACGAGGAGACCGCGCTGACCACCGAGGGCTACGTGGTCAACTACGGCACCAGCTTCATCATGGCGCTGGAGTTCACCGACGATGGGCCGCACGCGCAGGCGTTCCTCACCTACGGCCAGTCCGAGGATCCCCAGAGCCCCCATCACAGCGACCAAACCCGGCTGTTCTCGGAGAAGAGCTGGCGCGACATCCTCTTCAGCGAAGAGGCCATCGCGGCCGATCCCAACCTCGAAGTGCAGACGGTGGTCGGCGACCGGGGTGGACCCGGCGCGCAGACCGAGGACGACCGCGACGACGGCTGAGCCCGCCGCTTCGCCCACGAGCAAAGGCGCCTGCGGCGTTGCCCAGGCGCCTTTGTGTGGGTCCGCTGACCGGACCCGCTACCAGACTTCGCAGACCTGGTCGGCGGCGGGGCGCATGGGCGCGCCTTCTTCACACGAGAACGCCTCCCAGAACCCCGGCAGGTTCGAGAGCGGACCGTTGATCCGATAGCGCGGGTGCGAGTGCGGGTCGGTCATGGCTCGCACCTTGTCCACCTCTGGCGTCGACTTGCTGCACCAGATCTGGCCGAACGACACGAACATGAGCTGCTCGGCGGTGAGACCTTCGATGGCCGCCGCGCGCGGGTCTTCGCCGTTGGCCTCGGCCCACGCCAGATAGGCCCGGTGCGCCTGCTTGATGCCGCCAAAGTCGGCGATGTTCTCCCCCATCGTGAGCTGGCCGTTGAGCTTCACCCCCGGCAGGACCTCGTAGCTGCTGTACAGCGTATCCACGCACTGCGTCCGCTCTTCGAACTTGGTGACAGCCCCGGGGTTCCACCATTCGGTCAACGAACCGCTGCCGTCGAACTTGCGGCCTTGGTCGTCGAAGCCGTGGGTCAGCTCGTGGCCCATGACCATGCCGATACCTCCGAAGTTCATCGTCATCGGATAGTCCGCAGAAAAGAACGGCTGCTGGAGAATCCCCGCGGGGAAGACCATCTCGTTGTTCGGCGGGTTGTAGTAGGCGTTCACCGTCGGCGGACTCATGTGCCACTCCAGCTTGTCGACCGGCTTCCCGTAGTCGCTCAGCTGCCGCGCAGAGTCGAACAACGAGGCCTGCACCACGTTGACGAGGTGTCCAGGTCCGACCTCAAGCGCGTCGTAGCTCCGCCAGTTTTGCGGATACCCGATCTTGTTGACGATGGCCGTCATCTTCTCGACCGCCCGGCCACGCGTCTCATCGTCCATCCACGACAGACCCGGCAGCCCCGCCTCGAAGGCGGCCTCGATGCCCGTGATCATCTCGATCGCGACGCTCTTGCTGTCGCCTGCGAAGTTCTCCGCGACGTAGCGCTGCCCCAACTCATCGCGCAGCGCGAGGTCGGTCACAGCGACGCAGCGCTTCCACCGCGGAGACGGCTCAGCCTGGCCACGCAGGGTCTTGTGGAAGAACTCGAAGTCAGCATCGGCGTACACCTTGGGCAGCTGCTCCGCGAAGTGGTGGACCACCTGCCAGGTCAGGTACGCCTTCACGGTCTTCACGCCGCCGGTCTTCACGGCCGCGTCCATCGCCGTCAAAAACGCGGGCGGGTAGACGTTGAGGGCGTCGGCGTCGGCCAGGCCGAGCTCGGCGAAGAACGGCGCCCAGTCGAACCCGGGCGTCAGCGCGGCAAGCTCCTCGCGGGAGATCCGGTTGTATTGTTTCGCGGGGTCGCGCATCTCATCGCGCGGCGTTGTGGCCTGCGCCAGCGCCGTCTCGAACGCGACCACGCGCTTGGCCGCGTCCCCCTTCACACCCGCCGCTGCGAGCATGCTCGCCACGTGGGCCTGGTAGGCCTCGCGCAGCGCAACCGACTGCGGGTCGTCCTTCACGTAGAAGTCGCGGTCGGGAAGCGCCAGGCCCCCTTGGGACACGTGCGCGATGTTGGTCGTGGGGTCTTTGTAGTCCGGACCCACATCGAAGCTCAGCAGCGCGGGCACGCCCAACCTGCGCAGCTTTCCGAGCACCGCAGGCAGCTCGCGAAGCTTCATCTTGGAGATCACCGCCATGGTGGGCGCGAGGCCCTCCAGCGCACCGGCTTCGACGCTCGCCTCATCCATGCATGCGTCGTAGAAGGTGCCCAGCTTGCCGTCGTCCGCCTCTAGAATCGTCTTGAGCGCGTTTTGATTGCGCTCCTGCAGCGCCTGAAAACGGCCGTACCGAGGCTGGTCGGCGGGGAGCTGCGTGCTGTCGATCCATCCACCGCAGGCGTAGCGATAGAAGTCGTCGCAAGGGTTGGTCCCCGCGTCCATGTTCGCCAGTACCTCCGCGGCAACCTCGGGTTTGACGGTCGGTCCCGTCGGCGCAGGTGCACTCGTACCCGGGTCCGCAGGAGGCTGAGTCGGGGTCTTGCAGGCCGGGACCAGCGAGAGAAGGACGAGTGCAAACGAGGCGCGAACCATCGACGGGACCTTGCCACACACCGATCGAGGTCGCGGATGAGCCTCTTCACACCCGTCGTTGAAACCGTTTGCCCGCAGGGCTGAGTCAGCGAATGCCGTGGCGTTCGGCGAAGCGGGCCAGCGCGTCCCAAGGCCGCGTCAGCACCACAAACTGCCCGGGGGTGGGGCTTCGCGCCGCTTCCACGGCCCGAACACCGTCCGTCTCCCGAGACACGCCGCGGTACTCGGCGCCGGTGAGGCACTCCAGCGCAAACGCCTCCAGCAACCGGATCTGTCGCAGCTGCCGGGCGGTGTGCAGGTTCTCCGCCCGCTCCCAGCCCTCGGACACGAGCGAGACCACGGCCTCGCCATTGCCCAGCTTCGCTTCGATGACCACGTCGGTGAACAGGTGCATCCCGTGCTTGGCGGCGGACGTCGCAGCATGGGCCCGCGCGCGCCACGACTGCGCCTCCTCCAGGCGCCCGCACAGCGCCTCGGCCAGCGCCAAGCGCCCCACGACGGTCGCATACGAGGCGCCCAGCGGTCCGCTCGGAGCGATCCACCCCGCGTGCAGGGCTGCGTAGAGCAAGCCCGCTGCACGCTCCGGGTCCCCCGCCTCCAGGTAGACGGTGGCTCGATTGCACACGGTGATCGAGTGCAAGCTCGGAGACGCGCGCGAATCGTCGCACAGCTCCTCGAGGGCCTGCGCCGCGGCAACAAGTTCACCGCTCATCAGGACCGCGACGGCTTCAATGTTGCGACGCACGAGGTCGGCCACCTTCCGACGCCGCGCGATCGAGTAGCCGAGCACCCCGATGAGCGTCCCCCACATCAACACCGGATGAACGGCCACGCTCGCGATTCCAGCGAGCGCTCCGATGCCCAGCCCTGCGGGCAGGCGGCGCCAGTACCACGCGCCCTTGGTCAAGGGACGGTAGCGCGGCTCCTGCGGTAGCAGGTTGAGATCGACCCGAGCCAGCTCGCCCATCCGCGGCAGCATACGCGGGTCTGCGTCTCGATCCGACCCGCGCCGACCCCACCGGGGATCTCGCAAACAGACCCGAACCCCGGACGCAAAAATGGCCCGCTCCCGGCATTCCCGGGGCGGACCATCGATGGGCTCCACCGTAGTGGGACCGCCGAAATCAGGCGCTCTGCGCTTGCTTCTTGATGATCTCTTCGGCGAGGTGCGGGACAACCTCCCAAACCACCGACTCGATCACGTCACGGCTCAGCGCTGCGATGGCTTCGGCGACCTTCGGGTCGATGCCCGCGTCGCCGGCGGCCTTGGCCAACCGTTCGAGCATCCCCGGCGTGGGGCTGTCGGCCGCCGTGAACGGAATCGGCACGGCGATCGGAATCGTGCCTGTCGAGGCAGCGGCGGCACGACCCGCCGCCGAAGCCGAAGCCGAAGCCGGAGCCGGAGCCGGGCGTGTCGCGGGACGCGGCGCGGCGGCGGGCTTGGGTACAGCAGGCCGCGGTGCAGCCGCGACGGGCGCGGGCGCGGGCCGAGGCGCGGGCTTGGGGACCGCCACCGGTGCGCGAGCAGCCGGGGCCGCAACCGGAGGCGCCGGAGCTGCGACCGGAGGACGCGGAGCCGGAGCCGGAGCCGGAGCCGCGGGCTTGGCCACCTGCGCGTCGGCAGACCTCGAAACACCTCCCGAAGCCGCAGCGACCTTGTCGATCAGGTCCTGGGTGTCGAAGGGCTTACTGATGAAACCATCGGCACCGACCGCATCGAACCGAGCCTGGTCGACACCAGTCTGGTTGGACACCATCAAGAGCACGGGCGTTCCCTGCGTCGCAGGGTCCGACTTGAGCGACTGACAGACGTCGTATCCGCTTGGCTCACCGTCCCCGAGGGCGGTGTCGACCAAGATGACATCGGGAGAGAGCTGCTTGGCGCGCGCGACCGCGTCCGAACCCTTGCTCACCGAGGTTACGTCTGCGTCTTCGGCTGCGAAGGTGATCTTCACGGCCAGGCGCATGGTTTTGCTGTCGTCGATCGCGAGGATCTTTGTCGGCATGGAACTCCCTAGTTCGGCGATAGGCGTACCATGCTGCCCGTGAAGCGGTCAACGAACGCGCCCTCGCGATCGCTTCAGATCATGCCTGCGGACCCGGTGCCAAGGCGACAGGCACCCCGCCACGACCGGGTCACGGATCTCGTGGACCGGATGACCGCCGATGTCGTTCTTGCCCACGCGCCGGGCCAGAGGGTGCTCGATCTGGGACGGGGAAACCGTCAGCTCGCCGAATGGGTGGAAGACCGGGCGGCCTCTCTGTCGGTCGTCGATGCCAGCGACCTCGGGCGCGGCGCGGTCATCAACCTCGCCGTCCCCGACGCGCAGTTCGACCTGGTCTACTGCGTACGCACGCTCGCCCACCTCGGACAGGACAACGACACATCGGTCAGCGCCGCCCGATCGCTGCTCGCCGAGACCGCCCGGGTGCTGCGCGACGACGGCACAGCCCTGATCCAGTTCGACAACCCCCGCAGCCTCTGGGGTCTTTATCACGGCCTGCGAAACCCGGTCACCGTCGTGGAGGACGGGCCTATGGTGCTCGACTCGGCCCGGGGCCTGACGCGTCTGGACACGCTGGGCCGCTTCAAGCGGATGCTGCCGCGCTCCCTTCACCTCGCTCGCCTCCACGGCACCCGGATCGCTGCGCATTCGCCCAGCCTCCTCGCCGTCCCGCTGCTCGGTTCACTCCTCGAGCGCTTCGAGTGGTTCGGCCGGGACCGACGACTGCTGGGCGTCTTCGGGGCCCACGTCCTGGTGGAACTCCGCAAGGTCGGCGTCGAAGACTCGGGCTGAGGCCGTGGTATCTACGGACGTATGGCGCCAGCGGCCGCACGCATCCTGATCGTCGACGACGAACAGGGCATGCGCGAGTTCCTTTCGATCTGCCTCGGGCGCGCAGGCCACCACTGCACGGCGGTTGCCTCGGGCGCCGAGGCGGTCCGGCTCACCTCGGACCGTTCCTTCGACCTGGTGATCACCGACCTCACGATGCCCGGGGTTGGCGGCATGGAGGTGCTCCGGCACGTCTGCGCCCTCCCCAACGCCCCGATGGTCATCATGATCACCGCGTTTGCGACGACCGACACCGCCATCGAGGCGATGAAGCTCGGCGCATACGACTACCTGACCAAGCCCTTCAAGGTCGACGAGATCCAGGTGGTGGTGTCCCGGGCGCTCGAGCGGCGCTCGCTGGCCACCGAGAACGAGCGGCTCCGGGACGAGCTGCGCGGCGTACAAAGCCTCGATCGCATGGTGGGGCGCTCCGAGGACATGCTCAAGGTCTTCGAGCTGATCCGCAAAGTCGCGCCCACACGCACCAATGTCCTGGTGCGCGGCGAATCCGGCACCGGAAAAGAACTCGTCGCTCGCGCACTGCACAACCTCTCCGATCGTGCGGCGGGCCCGTTCATCGCCGTGAACTGCGGCGCGATCCCGGAGAGCCTGATGGAGTCGGAGCTCTTCGGGCACATCAAGGGGGCGTTCACAGGGGCCAACACCAGCCGAGAGGGCGTCTTCACGGCAGCCAGCGGCGGCACGTTGTTCCTCGATGAGGTTGGGGAGCTCCCGACCTCCATGCAGGTCAAGCTCCTGCGGGTGCTGCAGGAGCGCCGCGTCCGACCCGTGGGCGGCGACCACGAAATCGAGGTCGACTGCCGCGTCGTGTCGGCCACCAACCGCGACCTCGAGACGGCGATCGAGGCCGGGGAGTTCCGGCAAGATCTCTACTTCCGTCTCGACGTCGTGCGGGTCGTGCTCCCGGCACTTCGCCATCGGCCCGAGGACATCCCGCTGCTCGTCGAGCGCTTCTTCCACCGGATCCGGCAAGAGATGGGGCGGGAGATCGACAGCGTCGCGCCCTCGGCCCTGGACTGGTTCCTCCGCTACCCCTACCCCGGCAACGTTCGGGAGCTGGAGAACCTGGTCGAGCGCGCGATCGCGCTGGAGACGAGCAACGTCCTCACCGCCGTCAACCTCCCCCCAATGCGGCGACGCACCACCGGGGCGATCTCCGCTGCGGGTCCGGAGCTGACCGATGCGGGGCTCGACCTCGACGCTGCGATCGCCGACGTCGAGCGTCGCCTGATCAAAGAAGCCCTGAGCAAGACCCGCGGGGTTCGAAAAGAGGCGGCGAAGCTGCTCTCGATCAGCTTCCGCTCTTTGCGGTACCGGCTCGAAAAACTCGGCATTGAGGTGTCCCGGGGTCGGGACTCCTCCGAGGACGGTTCGTGACCCTTTCCGGCCGCGACGCGTCCGGTGACAAAACACGGCACCCCCGTCGATGACGCAGAGCGTCACTCGCCGCTGAACCCTCCTGATATCGGGCGTTGGAAAACTTGGCACGCTGTGTGCTTTGTATGTGGGCCGATGCAACGAGTGTTCATCAGGCGCAACACAGCGTTCTCCGCCGCCCGGGGCTTCACGCTGATCGAGCTGATGACCGTTGTGGTGATCCTCGGCGTCCTGGCTGCGGTGGCCATCGGCGCGTACACACGTCAGGTTCGCAACGCCAAGAAGACCGAGGTCCTCTCCGACGTCTCCCAGATCACCCTGCGCCAGAAAAACTTCCTGGCGGTCGCCGGTCACTACGCCAGCTCGACCGACTGCGAAGGACCCGGATGCACCTACCCGCTGGGGACCGACGTCTCCACCGCCCAAGGGGACATTCCTTGGGACATCGCGTCGGATGGCTACACGGCCGCCTCGGCTGCGGACGGGGAGTTCTTCCGGGGCGGCTCGAACATGCACGGCTTCGACGCCCTGCGGTTCATGCCCGAGGGCGGACACAGCCTCTGCGGCTACGCCACGATTTCGGGACACGGCACGGACTCGATGACCCCCGAGAACGCCGACGAGCCGCCCAACGGCACGCTGGCCAACCAAATCTTTCCTGAAGAGAATTTCTACGCCCGCGACTGGTTCTACACCTTCGCGCTCTGCGACTTCGATCAGGACACGACCTACTGGGCCTTCACCTCGGCCCACTACACGTCCGACGTCAACTTCGGGACGGACGACACCCAGACCTACATGGAAAACGAGTAGGCCCGCTCGCCAGCCACGGCTGGCGAGGACCTACCGCTCGCACCGGCGACTTGCCGCACCAAACGACACGGACACAGGGGAGAACCAACACAATGTATCTCGACATTCAACGACTCAAGAAGGCGCGCGGTTTCACTCTCATCGAGCTGATGATCGTCGTCGCGATCCTCGGCATCCTCGCGGCCATCGCGATTCCGGCGCTGACGAAGTACATGCGTCGCTCGAAGACCTCGGAAGCTCGCGTCCAGCTGGCCAAGATGTTCGATGCGACCTCGTCGTACTTCAGCGAGGAGCACGTCGAGCGCGGCGCAACCGGCCTCATTGGCGCCGGTGGAGCGATTCAGGACCAAGCACCCCACCGCTGCCCGCACCCCACCGACCAGCCCGGCGGCGGAGAAGCGACCATGACCCCAGCGTTGGCGCTCGACTGCAACGCAGGACCCGGCGGGCGCTGCGTCCCCTCGGTCGGCGGTGCGGGAGCCGGCTACTACGAGATCGACCTGTGGGGTGACAACAACGTGTGGAACGGCCTGAACTTCCAGCAAGAGCAGGGCCACTACTTCCACTACAACTTCGTCGCCCAGAACGAACTCACCGGCTACGGCGCCTGCCAGTTCACCGCGCAGGCCTTCGCCGACCTGGATGCCGACCTCACCAACTTCTCGACGTACGAGCGCTCCGGCGGTGCCGATCAAAACGGCGTCAACGGTGCAGCCGGTCTGTACATCGACCAAGAGGTTGAGTAAGGGTCATCGGCATTGAGCTCCGGATTCGGAGCCCACTGCGCGACGCTCAAGGGCGGCTGGAACACCAGTCGCCCTTTTCGTTTGGTTGATCCCCGACTATCGTCGTCCGCGTGGCACTGCAGGGACGAGCAACGAGGGCGCTGGTGGTGGCCGCCGCCCTGGCCACGGGAGCCGCGGCTACGCTGGTCCGAGAGCCTGTCGTCGCGCAGCGGGCCAGGATGCCCGACGACGCCGACGTGCTCTACGTCCCCGAAGCCACGCACCTGCGCCCCATGAGCCTGGGCTATCGCGAGGCGCTGGCTGACCTTCTTTGGGTACGCGCCCTCGTATTCTCTGGAGCGTCGATCGGGAACACCGATGTGGCCGCGGTTCAGCGCTACGCAAACGCGATCGCAGGGCTGGCCCCCCGCTTTCCCCGGGTCTACCAGTGGGGCGGGGTCACAGCGATCTACGGAGGGGCCGCGCATGTCTCCCGTGAGGGCGTCGACATCGCCATCGAGATCTACCGAGCCGGGCTCGTCCAGTTCCCCGAGGACCACAAGCTCTTGTACGGCTTGGGCATGTTGCTCTCCCACCAGGTCCCCTCCACGCCAGGCTTTAGCGACGAGGAACGAGCCGCCGCAAAGACGGAGGGCGCTCGCCTCATCCGCCGCGCCGCTGCGTTCGGTGCGGACCCGCTGGTCCGTCAGTACGCGGCCACGCTGGTCTCCGAGCACGCCGAGTCCGCGCTCGCTCGGCAGTTCCTCGAGGCCGAACTCGCCCAGGCACAAGACGCCGACTACCGCCGCATGCTTCGCAAGAAACTGCGTGGCATGGGCGCGGGTGCATCGGTCGAAACCGTGGAGCGCATCCGTGAGGAATTCTCCGCGACGCACGCCGCCCAGGCGCAGTACCTGCCGGACACCGTCTTCACGCTGGTCCGCGACGCCGGAGCGGCCGGATTGTCAGCACCGCAGGGCTAGCCGCCACGCACGATGGCCGAGCCGCCGTCGCCCACTTCGACGAACTTCGTGACCCGCTTCCCGTTGGGCCACTGGAACACGACCTTGTGTCGGCCCGGCGTCACCATCACCTTGCTCAGCGGCGTGTTGCCCTTGGGCGCGCCATCGACGAACACCTTGGCTGGCGCCACGCCCGAGAGCGTTCCGATGCGCAACAGCGAGGTCTTGGCCTGGCTGCTCGCCGCCGGTTGAGGATCGGCGGGGCGGGAAGGACGGGGCTTGGTCTTGCGCGGCGGCGACGGTTTGCTCTGCGGGGTCGCAGGCTCGGTCGCGGGCGTCGGAGCGGGCGAGGCGGGGCGCCCTGCGTCGGCGATCGTCTCGTCGCGCGAGAGCGTGATCGACACCTTCTCCGTATCGGACCCTCCGAACGAGAGATCCTGGCGCCGGCTCTTGAAACCCGCGAGCACGGCTTCGACCTCGTACTTCACGCCCGGCACCCGGGTCAGCTTGTACTCGCTTCCGCCCGCGCCCATCGGGGTGGCTTTGCCATCGGTCAGCAGGTTGACCGCGGCACCCTTGGGATCGGTCTCGAGCACCAAGGTCACGTCCCGGTACTGAAGCGCAAACTGCATCATCAGCGGCGACTCGGAGAGGACGAACTCCTTCTCCAGCGGCATGAAGCCGTCCTTCTTCACCAACAGCTTGTGCTTTCCAACGCCGATCCCCTGCACGATGAAGGGCGACTCGCCCTCCTGAGGCTTGTTGTCGACGAACACCTTGGCGTCCGGGGGCGTGACGGCGAGCGTCACGCCTCCGCCGTCCGCGGCAGCGGCAGGACCCTCGATGCTTTTGCTCGGCGTCTCCGCGCCGCCGCCCGAGGCACTGCTGGCGGCAACCTCGGTCACGTCGTCTCGGTTGAGCACCAGGTACGCACCGAAACCGGCGATCAACAGCACGATGACCGCGACGAGGATCCCGATGACCGCTCCGGTGTTGCCCTTGTTGGCCGGACGCTCATCGTAGTCGACGGTCGCGGGCGCGACCTCAGGCCCTCGGGGATGCATCCCCGCGTGCATCACGGGCGCCGAAGGCATACTGGCCGCGGCCTGCTGCATCGCCATTGATGCATGCGATGCTTGCGGTGCTTGCGGTGCTTGCGGTGCGTGCGATGCGTGCGGTGCCTGCGGAGCAGACACGGGCTGCGGCGCCAGTGGAGCTTGCAGAGGCGCGGCCATCGGAGCCGGCATCGTCTGAGCCGGCGCTGCCGACGGGGGCACCACGGTGACCGAAACTCGAGGCTGCTCGGGCGGTTCTTCGACAAGGCCGAACGGGACCGCCGCGATCGCTCCGCCGACGACGGGTTCATCGCGGTTGTCACCGGGCGTGCCGGGCATCGAAACGCGGTTTCCGCCGCCGGAAGCCCCGCCCCCGGTGGCTCCGCCGGGCAGGTCCACCTCGTCTTCGAACAGCCGCGTCTCCAGCTCGTCGTCGTCCCAATCGAAATCGGCATCCGAGGTCTCGACCGCGGCGTAGCTTGAGGTCGAAGACGGCTTGGGACGCGGGCGGGAGACCGGCATGGCCGACGGACGCTCCATGCCCCCATCGATCGGGATGGTCAGTGCTTCGTCTTTGCGACGGGCGCCTGGGGGCGGCGGGAGGTTGGCCCGGTTGGGGGCCTGCGCCAGGGTCTTGCGCTTGACCTTCCGGTTCGGCATCGGAGGCCCGATGGGCACCGACTGATGCGCCGCGGTCGGGAGTGATGGGGTGCGCGGAGGCTTGGTCGCGGCGGCACCCCCGGTCCGGGGCCGGGCGCCCGGCGGCGGGGGAGGCGGCGGCTTCCGACCTCCGCCCGGAGGCGGCGGTGGCGGCTTGTTGCCACCGGGCATCATCATCGTCTTGCGCTGACGCCGAGGACCCGGCGTCCCCGCGTCGGCTGCGTCGCCGGTCGGGATCTCGAACATCTCGGGCCGAAGCGAGGCCTGTGCTTTGTCCTTCTCCTTCTCCAGCTCGATCTCCCGCGCGTACTGGGTGCGCATCCAGCCGGCCAAGTCCTTGCGGCTGTAGAACATCCCCTGCGCAAACATGAACGCCTGCAGCTCGTCGTGGAGCTCGATCGACGACTGGTACCGGGTCTCGGGCTCGCGCGCGAGCGCCTTGTACATGATGTTCTCGAGCGGCTTGGGGATCTCGGGGTTGAGCGACGTGGGCCTGGGAACCTCAACCGCCCGGACCTTCTCAAGCGTGGCGAAGTCGGTCTCCGCTTGGAAGAGCCGAGTGCCGGTCAGGGTCTCGAACAACACGACGCCGACGGAGAACACATCGCTGCGGCGGTCGAGCGGCATGCCGCGGACCTGCTCCGGGGACATGTACCCAAACTTTCCCTTGAGGATGCCGGCCTGGGTTCGAGACGCACGTCCTGCTGCTTTCGCCACCCCGAAGTCGATCAGCTTCACCTCTCCCTCGTAGGAAACGAGGATGTTGGGCGGCGAGACGTCGCGGTGGATGATGCTCAGCGGCCGCTGGTACTTGTCCTTCTTGTTGTGCGCGTAATCCAGGCCCTCGCAGATCTTCATGATCACGTAGCAGACCTGGGGAACGGGCATCGGCTTGCCCGCCTGCTGCCCCTTCTGGAAGATGGCCCGAAGGTCACGCCCCGGGATGTACTCGAGCGCGATGTAGAAGGACTCGTTCTCGTTCCCGAGGCTGTAGATCTGGGCGATGTTCCCGTGTGCGAGTTGGACGGCGATCTTCGCCTCGTCCTTGAACATCGCGATGAACTCGTCGTCTTCGGCGACGTGGGGAAGGATTCGCTTGATCGCGACCGTCCGCTCGAAGCCATCGACCCCGTATTCCTTGGCCTTGTAGACCTCGGCCATGCCGCCCACGCTGACCCGCTCGAGCAGCAGATAGGGTCCGTACTTGCAGGGCAGTTTCAACGCGCGTCACTCCAGAGGATGGTGGCAAAAACAAGCGGAGAATGCGCGCACGCGCATGCCCAGCTTCGGGTCGGCAGTATAACCACAGCTACGTCCGTTTCGCAGACTTGAGCGACAGCTGTGTGCGGCCGTTCCGCCGGCCTCCCCATTGAAGACTACGCACGAGAACCGTGCAACGATCGAAGGCCGCGGTCGATGGTAAGCTCGTGGAGAACTCGCATGACCCCTGGCGACGACGAGCTTGAACTGGGTATTGGGGCGATCGAACGCAACGCCCCGGCTGGTGCTGCCGATGCGGCAGACGGGGTCGCGCAGGCCGAAGCCGTAGGATCTGCGGGTGAAATCGCGGCTGCAACCTCCGCATCCGCCGCATCCGCGGTCGACGCACCCGCATCTCCCTTTGGCGTTGATGAGATCTCAGCCGGATTGGCAGCGGGATCGCTCTCCCCAGCCGAGGCGCAGTCGATGTTGATCGACCGCGTTGTCGCCGCACAGCTGCCCGAGGGCGCCGCCCCCGCTCTGGTCGAGAGCGTCCGGGCCGAGGTCGCGGCCGCGCTCGCCAACGACCCCCTCCTCGCCGCGCTCCTCGACCCGCGCGGCTAACGAACGAGCCTGTGAGGCGGCTCGGGCTCGGCGGGGCCGGGGCCGGGGCCGGGGCCACGGCCACGGCGCGCCCGGTATGGCGCTTTGACCGCCTACGCGGAGCGCCGAACCGTATCGTCCGGCCCATCGCCGGCGCCGCCACCAAGCGCCTTGCGCACCGCGGCGGGCATCTCGATCGACGCGGTATCGAAGCGACGCAGCGCGTCGGCGAGCAACGTGATTCGCTCGGAAGTACGCAGCCGACGGTCGATGATGACCCGGTACACGCCCTTCACGCGGCACATGCCTCCCGCACCGCTCACGAGGCCGGTCATCGGCTCGTAGCTCACGCGGACTCCCAGCGTTTCGGCAACGCTCTCAAGTTCGCGAAGTTGTTCGGTGACCTTCATGGGAGAACCTCTGGGAGGCAACATGCACGATGACCGTCTCCCCGCACAAGGCCGCAAGCGTCTCCTAGCCCCGGTTCGACCGCGTAAATCGAAGGAATCGTCGCGTTCGATCCCGGCTCCCGGAGCGATCACGGAGCGATCACGGGGCGATCACCCGTGGGGAGGCGTTCCGATCGGGACCGTAAAGTGGATGGAGGTGCCCACGCCCAACTCGCTCTCCACCCAGACGTCGCCGCCGTGCGCCGAGACGAGATTCTTGACGATGGAGAGCCCCAAGCCGGCGCCGCCATGCTCCCGGGTCGGGCTGGCATCCACTTGGTAGAAGGCCTCAAAGATCTTGGGAAGCTCCTCGGCCGAGATCCCGATCCCCTGGTCGGTGACGGTCAGGCGAACCGCATCGTCCGCCTCTTCGCCGAACAGGGTCTCTTCTTGAAACGGCTTCCGAATGGGTGCAGGCGCCGCAGTAATGGTGACGACGTCGCCGGGCTTGCTGAACTTGATCGCGTTTCCGATCAGGTTTTGAAGCACCCGCTGGGTCTTCTCGGCATCCACGAGTACACACGGCAGCGCGTCCTGTGAATCGTCGCTGGGCACCTGGACATCGATTCGGATCGAGGAGGCGTCCGCGGCCGGGCGAAGGGTCTCCGCGGCACGGGCCAGGATCTTCGACAACGGTTGGGACTCAAGGTCGAGCCGGAGCGTGCCGACCTCGAGCTGCGACATCTCCAGCACGTGGGAGATGAGCGTCAGGAGTTCTTCCCCGCGGTCGAGGATCGTCTTGACGTACTCGGCCTGCTCCTCGTTGAGCGGACCCGCCAGCCCTTCGATGAGCATCTCGGAGAACCCGATGACCGAGGTCAACGGCGTCCGCAGCTCGTGCGAAACGGTCGCAAGGAAGTTGCTCTTGAGCTTGTCGAGTTGCCGAAGGTGCGCGACGGCCCGCTCGAGCTCGCTGTTGCGCAGGGTCATCGCCGTGTGGGCTGACTCCGAGGATGCCAAATGCATCTCGGAGGTCACCCACGTCGCGTACCCGGCCTGCAGCAACATGGCCACAACCCCGACCACGGCGTCGGCCAGCGCGGCGTCGCGCACATCCGTAGGCTCGGCGGCCCGCGCCACGACCAACACCCCCACCCGCTCGGTCCCGGCGTAGACGGCTCGGACATCGAACACGTCGTTGCCGATCCCGAAGGACAAAGAGCCGCCGCGCTGCATCGAGGCGGCGGCCTCTGGCGGCAGCTGCTCCCAGGAAGCCATCGGGCGTCGGGCGGGCCGTTGCGCGTGCGCACCCGCGAACAGCGTGCCGTGCCGGGCGAACAGGGCAATCCCCCCCACCGTGCCACTCAAGAAGGGCGAGAGCACGCGCTGCAGATCATCGCCACGAATGAGGTCGGCCAGCGGCGGCACCCGGTCCGGGATTCCCAGCGGCAACTCGGTGCGGCTCATGGCGTGCCTCCGTCCTCGCTGCCGGCGCCAGGCTGCGGCCCCTGGCCGAGAATCGAGTTCACGTGCGCCATGAAATCGGCACGCCCCACGCCGAACTTTTCCTCAAGTGCGTAGCGACTCTCGAGCTTGGACCACGTCAGGTCCGCCAGACCCAAGAACGTCTCCGCGACCCCGATGCCCTCGATCGCCGTCCCCTTGTACACGGGCTCCTTGCCCTTCGAGGCGATCTGCCGGACCTCGTCGTCGGAACGAATCCCCTCCAGGTCGCGCTTGTTGAACTGAATGACGAGCGCGACATCGTCGACGCCGATCTCGTTCTGCGCCAGGTTGAGCCGCAAGTCGGCGAAGCTCTCGTTGTTGCTGCGCGTCTGGGACACCTGCGAGTCGGCGATGAACGCCACGCCATCGGCCCCCTGCAACACAATCCGCCGCGTCGCGGCATGCATGACCTGCCCGGGCACGGTGAACAGCTTGAGCTTGATGTCGAGCCCCCCGCGGGTCGTGAACCGCAGCGGCAGCAGGTCAAAAAACAGCGTTCGATCGTCACGCGTGTTGAGGGTCAGCAGCTCACTGGCGGTCTGCTGCCCCATCAAGCGGTGCAGCTGCTGGAGGTTGGTCGTCTTTCCGCTCAGAGCTGGCCCGTAGTAGACCAGCTTCAGCGTCACCTCTCGGTGCTTAATGTCGATGAAGACCATGCCCTCGTGCTGCGCTCAACCATAGCGCAGTCCGGGGCGTTCCGAATGCGAAGACTGGCGCCCTGGGCGGGCCGCCGCGCGTCTCACCGCGTGCCCGTGCCCGATCCGTTCCGGCCCAAGCCGATCCGATCGCGAGACGCTTCGAGTCGTGTGCCGCGAGAGCTACGGCTTCTTGCGGTCGGCGAACGCGACCCGCTGCTGCGAGCGCTTGGGCAACGCGGAGGCTAGAGCGGTCCGCTCTTCGAGCTCGCGCAGCGTGGCCGTCACGTTCGGATCGGAGGTCACTGGGGTCTCGACGGTGACCAAGACCAGCTGATCGCCTCGACCTTGCTTGGCCGGGATTCCCCTCCCCCGCAGACGCAGCTTGGTGCCGCTGCGGATCCCCGCCGGGACGTCGAGGGCCACCGCACCGTCGACGGTGGGGACTTCGATGCGAGCTCCAAGCGCGGCCTCGGTGAGACTGACGAACAACTCGCAACGCAGCTCGATCCCTCGGCGCTCCAGAAACGGATCCGGGCGAACCTGGACGGTGACCTTGAGGTCCCCGGGTGCGCCCTCGAAGCGACCGGGCTCCCCCTGACCTGTGAGGACCTTCTGCGCGCCACTGTCGACACCCGGCGGAAGGGTGACGGTGAAGGCTCGTGGCGCTCGGCGCTTGCCAGCACCACGACACGTCTTACACGCGTCCTCCTGCAGCATCCCAGCGCCGTCACACCGGCCACAACGAGTCCACGGCGCGAACAAGCCGTCCCCCTTGACCTCCCCCTTGCCCCCGCAGACCGAACACGCTGCAGGCGGGGCCCCGCCGGGCCGCGTCCCGTTGCCCGAGCAGGTCTCGCAGGGACCCATCGCTTCGAACGTGATCTCGTGCGCGCCTCCCCGCACAGCGTCTTGGAGCGAGATGCTCAGGGTGTAACGCAGGTCCCTGCCGCGACGACGTTCGCGTCGACGGCTACGAAACACGTCGCCGAACACGTTTTGCAGGAGGTCCCGTGGACCTTGTCCCGGTTGAACCCCCGCGAGATCGAGGCCACCGCCCAAACGAGACTCACGGTCGTAGCGGGCCCGTTTCCGCGGGTCGCCCAACACGTCGTAGGCGTGGTTGATCTGACGAAAGCGCTCGTGGGCGGTGTCATCCCCGGGGTGCCGGTCTGGATGAAACTGCAGCGTCATGCGCCGATACGCCTTCTTGATCGCCTCCGAGTCGGCGCCCCGCTCGACCCCCAACACCGCGTAGTGATCCATCCCCATCCGGCCCGTCACAGACTCTTGCAACGCGGCGAAGCGCCCTCAGCTGTCCTGTCCGGACTGGGCCATCATCGCTTCGTAGATCTGATGCGATGAGTTCTCAAGCGACGCGAGGGCCTCGCGCAGGGCATCGGCGCTCGCGCTGCCCGCCAGCAGCGTTTCGAGGCGTTTGGTATCGGAGGCAACTTCGTCTCGATCGACGTCACTGAGCAGGTTGCCGTAGGCTTCAAGCGAGCGCTTGCAGGTGTACACAAGCGTCTCCGCGCGGTTGCGGAGCTCGGCCACGTCCCTCTTGGCCGCGTCCTCGCCCTTGCGCGACTCGGCCTCGTCCGCCAACGCGTCGATCTGCTCTTCGCTCAGGCCCGAGGTCGGGGTGACCTGGCAGACCGACTCCCGCTGGGTGCCCAGGTCCTTGGCGGACACGCTGAGAATCCCATCGGCGTCGATGTCGAACGTCACCTGAATCTGGGGTACCCCGCGCGGGGCGGGCGGGATGTCGGTGAGTTGGAAGCGGGCGAGGCTTTGGTTGTCCTCGACCATGTCGCGCAGGCCCTGGGCCACGTGCACATTGACGACCGGCTGGTTGTCCACGGTCGTGCTGAAGACCTGGGTTTTCTTGGTCGGGATCGTGGTGTTGCGCAGGATGAGCGGCTCAAACACCCCGCCCTGGGTCTCGACCCCAATGTGCAGCGGCACGACGTCCAGCAGAAGAACGTCCTCGACCGTGCCCTCCAGGACCGCGCCCTGAATGGCCGCGCCCGCGGCGACGACCTCGTCCGGGTTGACGCCCTTGCTCGGCTCTCGACCGAAGAAGTCTTTCACCCGGGACTGCACCAGCGGCATGCGGGTCTGCCCTCCGACGAGCAACACCTCGTCGATATCTCCCACCTCAAGCTCGGCGTCCGCGAGCACCTGCCGACACGGCGCGAGCGTGCGATCGATGAGGTCCTTGGTGAGCTCCTCAAGCTTGCGCCGACTCAGGGTGCGCGAGAAGTGGAGCGGTTGCCCCGCCCGGGCGGCGATGAAGGGGAGATTGATCTCGGTCTCCACCGACCAGGAGAGCTCCTGCTTGGCCTTCTCGCACGCTTCTTTGAGGCGCTGCGCCGCGAGCTTCTCGGTCCGCAAGTCGAACTCTTGCTCCGAGAGGAACTCGGTTGCACACCAGTTCACCAGGCAGTTGTCGAAGTCCTCTCCGCCGAGCATCGTGTCGCCCGCGGTCGCCAGGACCTCGAACACGCCCCCGCGCAGCTCGAGAATCGAGATGTCAAACGTGCCACCGCCGAGGTCATAGACCGCGACGGTCTTGTTCTCGCTCTTCTCGTGCAGGCCGTACGCAAGCGTTGCCGCCGTGGGCTCGTTGATGATCCGCTCGACCTCAAGCCCCGCGATCTTCCCCGCGTCCTTGGTCGCCTGGCGCTGGTTGTCGTTGAAGTACGCCGGGACCGTAATGATCGCTCGGGAGACGGTCTCACCCAAGAACGCTTCGGCGGACTCCTTCATCTTCGAGAGCACCGCGGCGCCGATCTCCGAGGGCGAGTACTTGCGGTCCCAGATCTCGATCCACGCGTCGCCGTTGTCGGCGGCGGCCAGCGCGTAGGGCAGTAGCTTTCGCAGCTCGGCCATGCGCGGGTCTTGGAGCTTGAGTCCGATGAGTCGCTTCGCGGCGGAGACCGTGTTCGCAGGGTTGGTGATCGCCTGACGCTTGGCGATCTGGCCGACCAGACGCTCCCCCTCCTCGGTGAAAGCGACGACGCTGGGCGTCGTACGACTGCCCTCGGCATTGGCGATGATCTGAACCTCGCCACCGCTCATGATCGCCACGCACGAGTTCGTCGTGCCCAAGTCGATGCCGATGATTCGCCCTTGCCCCATCGCCGATTAGTCCTTGGCCTTGGCCTCGGCCTCGGCCTGGCCCGCGTCGGCGGGTGTCTCGTCTTGCGTGGGCACTCCGGTCGAACCGGCGCCGGCGACGATCACTCGCGCGGGTCGCAGGAGACGCCCGTTGAGCATGTAGCCCTTCTCGTACTCGCGGATCACAACCCCGGGCGGAAAGTCGGGGCTGTCGAGTTGCTGCAACGCGTCGTGCACCGCGGGGTCGAAGGTTTTTCCGACGCTGTCGATCGGCTCGATGCCGTTGCGCACGAGCGCCCCGAGAAACTCCTGCCCCACCATTTTGATCCCTTGGACCAGGTTGCGGACGTTCTCGGCGTTCTCGTCGGAGGCGTTGGCGGCCGTGGGCTCCCCCGCCTCGAGCGCGCGCTCCAGGTTGTCCAACACCGGAAGGAAGGCCGGAAGCAGGGTCTTGGCGGTCCGCAACGCGGCGTCGTCCATCTCCTTCTTGGTGCGCTTCTTGTAGTTCTCAAGGTCGGCCAGCGCGCGGATCCACTTGTCCTTCGTCGCGGTCACCTCCGCGCGCAGGGTCTCCACCCGCTCGCGCAGTTCGGCAAGTTCGGCGGTGTCGGCATCGGATTCCAGGACGACAACGTTGTCATCGTCCTGCATCTCCCCGACTGCGGCTTCGGCCTCGGCCATCGTCTTGTCGATCTCGGCGCTGAGGGCGTCCTCGCCGGGGCTGGTCTCGTCGTTCCCTTGGGTCATCGTAGTCTCGTCGATCGGCGTGGGCCTGCCGCGACCGCTGCATGGTCGCATGATGCTGGGGCGCTGGGGCGCTGCCTGGAAAGCGTCGCAATTGCAGGGGCTTCAGGATGCTTGGTCCGAACCGGAGTGTCCGGTGGCTTGGCCGTGCATGGCCAGCGAACGCGCGGCGTACTCTACCAGAGGAATTGCGCGGGCGTAATCCATCCGGTCCGAACCCAGCAATGCCACGATCCCTGTGGCCCTCGGGCTCGGTTGGGCGTCGGCGGCCGCCCCGGGAAGCGCCGGCAGGCGACAGCCCACAACCGTGAGCCGAACCGATTGCGTGGGGCAGACCGGACGACCCAGCGGAACGCCGACCCGGACCCGGGCCCGACTGCTGCGCGTCTGGGTGTCGGGAACCAGCTGGCACAACACCTCGGCCAGCCGCTCATAGTCTTCGAGGAGTCCGAGCACATCACCCAGCCCGGCCGGAGCGACAGCATCTCCGCGCGCGAGGGTGCTCTGACCGGCGACCTGAAGCCACAGGGGGTCCAAAGAGGCAGCGGCACACACGATCAGGCCGACGCGCAACGCCTCTCCGAGCGCGTTGTCGATCCGGGCTTGCTGCGCCTGCTGCAAGGCCCGGAGCCGCACCAGCGCCTCGTCGAGGGTGCGGCGGGCGCAGAGTTCTCGCAGACGTCCTTGGAGGGTTCGGATCTGGCGCTCCGCGAGCGCCGGGTCGTCGTCGAGCGCCTCGATCGTGACCGTCCGCATCGCCGAGGATCCATCGCCAAACCCCAGGACCACCAGCGCCCGCGGCAGGACCAACGGGGCGATGTCGACAGTGTCGATCCGGCCCCCTCGGGACGCGCCGACGAACGAGACCGCGACGCAGCCTGCGACCTCGCTGAGCACCGCCGACGCGGCACGGACCTCATCGCTGACCGAGTGGGCCGCAGCAAGACCGCGATCGACCACGGTCGCCAGGTGCGGGGAAAGCTGCGCCGACGCACCGAGCGAGCCCACGTAGGTCTCCAGCCCGGTGCGCGTGGGCAATCGGGCCGAGCTGTGGTGCGAGCGTTCCAAGAGCCCATCGCGCTCGAGCACCGCGAACTCCTGACGGACCGTCGCCGAGGACCACGGCAGGCCGTGCATCTTGACCAGTCGGCCCGACGAGGCCGGCTCCCCGGTGAGGATGTAGTCGCGGCATACCGCGAACAGCAATCGCTGCTGGCGAGTCGTGAGCGACGGCACCGGGTCCATCCGGGGCAGGATAGCAAGCCCAGCGCCCGGGTGCGCCTTCAAGACCCATTCACCGACCGAGTCCGCTGCGCGCTCCCCCCTACAGGACGTCGGCCGCGATGTCGTCGTGGTGCATCCAGCGCCCCGCTGCGACCCGCATTCGGCCGCCTTCGAGGGAGACGTTGCCCCGGGCCTGGGCCCGGCGCGTCCGGAGCTCGAGCCAGGCACGATCACGCCGAATCCGGCGAAGGAAAGGGTCGATCTCCACCCCCTCCAGGAGCCGCAACGACAGCCACAGGGCCTCTCGCGCCGCAGCCTCGGGCTCCAGCAGCTCCCCGCTCGCGCCTTCGTGAGCCCACCACGCGGCGCCGCGCGGGTTGGAACGCCGCGCGACGCCGTCCTCTCGATGCTGGGCCGACGCGGCCGACGGACCCACCCCGACGTAGTCGCGGCCAAGCCAATAGCCGGTGTTGTGCACGGCCACGCTCGACGCGCGCGCGTAGCTGGCGACCTCGTAGTGAGCAAACCCGGCCCCGCCCAGGACTTCGGCGCAGCATTCGAGTGCGTCCGCCGCGTCGTCGACCTGCGGCAGTCGGCGCACGCCTCGCTCGGCCAGGCGCTCCCACGGTGTGCCGGGCTCGATGGTCAGCGCGTAGACCGAGACGTGGCTCGCCCCGAGCGACAGGACCCGCTCGAGTTCCTTGCGCAGTCCGTCCGTCGTCTGCCCCGGCCAGCCGACGATGAGATCGACCGAGACCGCAAGTCCGACGCGCCCAGCGGCCTCGACCGCGGCGCTGGCCTGCTCGGGGTCGTGTGCGCGGCCCAGTTGCCGAAGGCCGACCGGGTCGAAGCTCTGCACCCCAAGGGAGATCCGGTCGACCCCGGCCCGGGTCAACGCATCCAGCCGCGCGGCATCAACATGCTCGGGGTTGAACTCGACCGTCCACTCCACGCACGCCCGCGCCGACCAGGTCCGCTCGATCCACCCAAGCAGCGCGGTGAGGTCTTCGGCGCACAACACACTGGGCGTCCCGCCACCGACGTAGATCGTATGCGGTGCCTCGCCACGACGCGCGTCCTCTCGCGTCCGCACCTCACGATCCAGCGCCTGCACCAGCGCCGCGCCATCGGGGCGGGCCTCGACCCGAAAGTCGAAGTCGCAGTACGGGCACGCCCGCGCGCAAAACGGCACGTGAACGTACACCCCGAACGCGCCCGCGGGCGCATCCGGGACTGCAAGCTCAGGCGGGGACGAGTTCACCGACGGCGTCCCCTGCGGGCAGGTCGTCGTAGATGTCGACCGCGCCATCGGGGCGCACGGCCGCCGCAATCCCGCGCCACCACCAGGCAGGCAGCGCATCCATGTCGATCCCGTTGTGCTGCAACAGAGACGTCTGCTCTTCGAGCGTCTCGAGCATGGACGGGTGAAACGCCTGGCCGCGGCCGCGTAGCTGCGCGCCAAGCCACAGCGAGCTGCGCAGCGGTGTGCTGTCCTCCACGTCCTCGACCAACCGCGACATGGCCCGGCGCACAACCTCGACGTCGGGAAACTCGAACAGCGCCGCGACAGCAGAAATCTCAGTCCCGGCCAACAGAGACAACCGCGCGGTAAAGCTGGAGAGCAGCCGGGATTGGATGGGAAGGACAGCTCCGGCGCCCTGCACCACGTCGGCGCGCACGAGGCACACGGCCTCGACCGGGGTCGCGTACACAAAGCTGACCTGCCCCGACTGCGACAGGCCCAAGCCCGCGCGAACCACCCACTGTGCGAACGCGGGATCGAGCAGCTCGCTGGCCTCCGCCCGATCCTCGAGCACGCGGTCGACCGTCGCCGCCTGCAGCCCGATCTTGATCATCAGCCGCGAACCGTGCGCGGGCGCGTAGTCGCCAAACACCTCAAAGGCCGCGATCTTCTTCCAGGCTTCGAGCTGTGCGGTTCCGTTGAGCATGGTGGCGGGAGGGGTGGGCAGCTACTTTGCCGTGAAGAGAGTATAGGCGAGGTACGCGAACCCACCGAGGACGATGACGCCGACGATCCAAGCCCAGGCCACCCCGCCGCCCTTGCTGCGGACGACGCTTTGACCGAAGCCAGTGGTGTTGTCGGAGACCGGCGTCAGGGGCCCGGTGGTGAGCATCGGGTTGGGGCCCGTGGGCGGCCCAGCCCGTAGACGCGGCCGACGCTCGGAGGGCGGGCGCCGCTTGGAACGACTCGGCTCTTGTGCCGCCTCCGTGCGAACCGTGGCGTGCACGCCCGATCCGGTCTTCGCCCGCGCACCGTGAGGATCCCGAGGTCCCGTTGCGACCGGATCCACCGGGATCACCGGGATCACCGGGTGCACACCCGACTCGTCGAACTTGCCCTGCCCGACCAACGCCTCCAGGTTGCCGATCGTGAGCTGCCGAGCCCGCCTCCGCTTGGGCGAGGAGTCGGCCGGTGACTTGACCTCCAGCTCGCGAGCCCAATCGGGCGCATCGTCGTCCGAGGACACCGTCTCAAACTGGTCGAAGTCGAGCGCGTCACCGTCGAGGTCGTCGTACAGATCGTCGTAGTCGAGGACCGCTGGAGCCCCCTCCCCAAACAGGTCGACCATGACCGCGCTGAGCTTGCGGGCGCTGGAGTTGAGGCCTTCCTCCTGCAGGAAAGACTCCAGGTCGCGGAACATGTGGTCGCAGTTCTGGTAGCGGTCGGCGGGATCGACCTCCAGAGCGCGCATGATCACCGCCTCAAGCGCGGGCGGAAACGACGGGTTGATGAAGGTGGGTGGCGGGACGTCCCCCTCCAACACGCGGCGCATCACGTCGTCGCGCTGTCCTCGGAACAACCGACGACCCAGGCACAGCTCGTACATCACCACGCCCAGCGGGAACACATCCGCGCGGGCATCGATAACTTCCCCGCGCAGCTGCTCGGGAGCCATGTACGAGAGCTTGCCCGCAACCTCGCCCTTTTTTGCGACGGCCGAGGCCCGGGTCGCGGCGATGCCGAAGTCGAGGATCTTGCAGACGCCGTCGTAGCCGACGTGAATGTTGGTCGGGTTGATGTCGCGGTGCACCAATCCCAACGGCTTGCCGGCCTCGTTGGTCCGCGAGTGCACATAGTGCAACCCCTCGCACGACTGCATGATGATGCCGACCGCGAGCTCGACCGGAAGCGGACGCTTCTGCTGGAACGAGCGGCGCATCACGTTGACCAACTCCTCGCCTTTGAGGAGCTCCATCGCGATGAAGTACTCGCCGCCGATCTCGCCGAGGTCGTACGTGTGTACGACGTTGTTGTGGGTGAGCGTTGCAGCGACGCGCGCCTCGTCCAAGAACATCTGGACGACGTCTCGACGCGCCGCGAACTCGTCGCGCAGCGTCTTGACGACGAGCTCTTTGGCGAAGCCTTCGATGCCCGTGTACTGGGATCGATAGATCTCCGCCATCCCGCCGGTGGCGATGTGCTCGACGAGCACGTACTTGTCGCCAAATGGCGTGGGCTCGATGTTGCTCAACGTCGGGCCTAGACTAACGGAATCGATCCGGCAAAACCAAGTCCCACAGCGGGTCCCCGAAACAGCGGGAATTAGTCGCGCTCGGCCTTGAGCCGACGCCCCATCAGGGCGTCGACCGCCGCGGTCACCGAGAGACCCTCATAAAGGATGGCGTGCATCGTCTCTACCAGCGGCATCTCCACCCCCTCGCGCTGGGCCAGCCGATGCGCCGAAAGCGTGTTGTTGATGCCCTCAGCGACCATCCCCATCTCTTCGAGGATCTGCTCGAGCTTCTTCCCCTCGCCCAGCGCGACGCCCACGCGGCGATTGCGGGACAGACCGCCCGTACAGGTGAGCACCAGATCACCCATGCCCGCCAACCCTGAAATCGTCGCGGGATTCGCTCCGAGTTGGACCGAGAGGCGGGTGATCTCCGCCAGGCCGCGGGTGATGAGCCCCGCCCGCGCGTTGAGTCCGAGCCCCGCCCCGTCGCCAATGCCCGCGGCCAGAGCGATCACATTCTTGAACGTGCCGCCCATCTCCACCCCGAGCACGTCCTCGGTGAAGTAGGCGCGCATGTTCGAACCCGAGAGCATTTTTTGGATCGCGGTCCCGGTCGCCTTGTGTTGCGCACCGACCACGACCATCGTCGGCTTCTCGTCGGCGACCTCGGCCGCAAAGCTCGGGCCGCCGAGCGCCGCGATGTTGAGCCGATGGGACGCAGGCAGCTCCTGCTCGAGCACGGCGTGCATGTTGTCGAGGGTGTCGACCTCGATCCCCTTCGCCGCGATGAGGACCATCGGCGCGGCAAGACCCGGGTTGCGGTCGTAGACCTCTCGGAGCTGCTTCGCCATCGCCCGCATGCCGTGGCTTGGCACGGCGCAGATGACCATTTGGGGACCCGAGCTCAGCGCGGCATCGAGGTCCGCGGTCGGACGCAGCGGCTCGGGGAATGCGAAATCCGGCAGGTAGCGAGCGTTGCGGCGCTCGGCCTGCATCGACTCGAAGTGCTCGGGCCGACGGGTCCAAAGCTGGGTGGGAAACCCGCGGCGGGCACAGTGGATCGCCAGCGCGGTCCCCCAGCTGCCTGCCCCCAGGACGGTCACGGAGCTTGGTGTCTGCGTCATCGTGCTCGCCTAGCAGCCCGCGGTGAGACCCCGCGCGGTGGATCGCGAGGGAGAAAGACAAGGGAGACGTCGTGTCGGTTTCGCCACGGGCCGCTAGGTTCGCACGGACCGACCGCGGTGACGACGGCGAGATCGAGTTCGCGGCTTCGTGGGCGATAGCCTCGGCGCTTTTTGGTGGAATGTGAGGCAACACCGGTGTCATGCTGTCCAAGGTCGCGGTAATCCCGCGGGATGCACTTCATATGTCGAACCTCGATCGTTCCTTTGTAATGCTGGGCCGGGTCGCCGGTCGGGCGATCTCCGTTACGGCGCTGTGCCTCGCGCTCGGCGCTTGCGACAGCGGCAGCGACCCCGAAGGCGAAGGCGACGCCGGCGGCGCGTCCTCCGGCACCCAAGATGACGGCGGCGTGCTGCCAAGCGGCGGCGACGGGGACGGCGGCGACGGGGACGGCGGCGATGCCTCCATGTCCGGACCCGGCGATGGCGGTGATGACGCAGGCGACGATGCCAGCGGTGACGGCAGCGACGATGGTGGTGATGGCGGCGGATTCATCAGCCCGCCGGACGGCGGAATCGTCGGTCAGTGCGATCCGGCCGCGCAGGACTGCCCCCGCGGACAGAAGTGCACGTCGTTCGTCGCGACGCCCGGCGGCAACACCGTCGACGCGACCAAGTGTGTCGAGATCATCGGCGACGTGCAGTGGGGTGAAGCGTGCGAGCGCATGACCGACAACGACGACTGCGCCGCGGGCTTCTTCTGCATGACCGATGTCAGCGGCAACACGGGCGTCGGACGCTGCTTGGAGTACTGCGAGATCAACCAGCCGTGCGACTTCGGCGGCGAGTGTTTTGCCTTCAACGACGGAGCCCTGCCCGTCTGCGAGGTCACCTGCGACCCGCTCGCGCCCTCCTGCCCCGACAACCAGGGATGCTATGCGGCGTTCAACAGCTTCGTCTGCGCCATCCCAGGTGCCCCTGATGGACAGGGAGCGGACGGCGACCCTTGCAACACGATTCAGAGCTGCAACCCCGGCCTGGTGTGTCGCACCGGGACCGCGGGCTGCTCGGCGGAATCGGCGTGTTGCTCCCCGTTCTGCGACATCAGCGAAGGCGACACCGGCTGCCCCGAGCCCTCAGAGAGCTGCATCCAAGCGCTTGACGAGCCACCTCCGGGTCTCGAAGACGTGGGCTACTGCGGGATTCCAGCCTAGAGGGAGCCTGTGCATCCCAGAACCGGGCCCGCGCTCCAGCGTGGCCCGGTTTTTTGTACCCTGCGGCCACCGTGCGCCCCGCGTCCCACCGCCTCGCCTCGCTGTGTCACCTCGTCTGGTGCTGCACGCTGGGATGCACAGGAGCACAGGACGCCCCCGACGTGGGCGATGCGCAGCCTGTCGCGAGCGCCCCGGACGTTGGCGCTGCGCAGCCTGAGCATCCCGCGGCGCTGCAGCTTCCGCCGCCGCCCGCCAATCCCTGGGCTGCCGAAGGCCTGTCGGCCCTGCGCAATGGGGACGACCTCGCCTGGCCGGTCGAGTCGGTGCACGTCACCTCGGAGTTCGGCTGGCGCCTCGATCCGGTCGCGGGCGTCGGCACCCGGCTGCACCGGGGCACGGACTTTCGCGGGGACGTCGGCGACCTCGTCCTCTCGGTCGCGCGCGGGGAGGTCACCTTCGTCGGCCAAGACGCCGCGCTGGGCAACATGGTCATCGTCGAGCACGGGCTGGGCATCACGTCCGTGTACGGCCACATGTCCGACGTGCTGGTGTGGGCCGGCGCGTCGGTCGAGCGCGGCGCGGCGCTGGGCCTGGTCGGCAACACCGGCCGTTCCGCGGCACCCCACCTGCATCTCACGATGAAGATCGACGATGTCGCGGTCGACCCCATGATGCTGCTGGGCCAGCCGCTCCACCGAGCCACGGCGCTTCGGGACGTGGAGCCGCGAACCCGGGCGCCGGTGGAAGAAATCCCGGAGCCAGGCGGCGAGCCGGCTGCGGCTCCCGTGCTGCAGCCGTGAAGGCTTGGCGCCCTCAGCTGAGCCTCGGCGACGAAAAAGCGCCCGCGCGATTCCTTTCGGGAATCGCTGCCGGGCGCTGCGGTCGACGGGCCGCGACGACTAGTTCTTGAACTTCAGCTTGCCGATGTCGAAGGGCTTGCCCTCCTGCATCTTGGCGCCGTACTCACCCGAGAAGGTGATCTTCCACTTTTCGCCGGCCTGCACCCCCACCCCGTAGGCGCCCAGCGGCACGTCGGCGAAGGTGAATTTGCCGGCAGCGTCGGTCTTGCCCGCAAACTTGATCGGGCTGTCTTCGCACGGCGAGGTCTTGATCATCGAGCTGGGCTCGGGACAGATCTCGATCGCGGCGTCGGCCATGGGCACGCCGTCGAGCAGGATGATGCCCGTGACTTCGGAGGCCTTCTTTTGCTCCCCGACCTCGGGCAGCTCGGGACCCGCACCCACGACCAGGATGCCCTTCACCTTGCCAGCGATCTCGGGGACCGAGCCCATCATCCACGTCGCACGCTCGTCGCCGGGTCCGATGACACTCACGCCGATGTCCGAGCCGACCCAGACCCGACCCTGGCCGTCTGCACTCAGCGCGACCACGCGCGTGCCCTGGAAGTCAGCGCCCCGCGTGTAGCTGGTGCTGCCCCCGCCAGGCTCGATGCGCGCGAGCATCTTGACCCCGGTCTTCACCGCGCCAATACCGTTGGGCGAGAAGCTGAGCAGACCGAAAGACGAGATCATGTCGGTCGGCAACTCGACGGCACTGATCGCGGTGGGACCGTCGATCTTGAGCATCGCGCTGCTCGCGGAGGCCATCAGCCCCCCCGAAGGATCGACCGCGATGCCGTCGAAGAAGGGCTTGCGCTCCGTCGCCTTGCTGAGGTCGGCGTCCTTCCATGCGTCGGCGCCCTTGTCCTTGAAATGGAGCTTGTTGGACGACGCGACCCAGACGCGGCCTTCCGCATCGACCGCAACACCCTGCAGCAGCGTGACGTCGTCGCCGAGGACCTTCTTGTCCTCCATCTCGAAGCTCTTGCCCACGAAGTGTCCAACGCCCTTGTAGCCGGCGGTCCAGATCTCGCCCTCGGGGGTCACGGCGAACGCATCCACGCTCCCGGTCTTCTTGAAGGAGGTCTTGGCGACAACCGTGGCGGTGGCACCGTCGAGCACCATGATGCCGTCGTAGGTCAGCATGTACGGCTTGCCGTCGCCGCCGATGGCCATCTGCTTGACCAGCTTGTCCGGGCCCTTCTTCACCTTCGTGAACGTGCCGCCCTCGAGCATGAAGACCCCCTTGTCGTCGATCGCGAAGTAGGCAGGGCCCGCTTCGCCGGGCTCGGGAAGTACAGCCGCGCTCTTGGCTTCTTCGGCTGGTTTGTCTTCCGCCTGCGCGTCGGGCTCGGCGGTGTCTTCAATCTCGGCGTCAGCGTCAGCGTCAGCGTCGGCCTTGGGCGCCTCGGGTTCGGCATCGGCTTTCGCGTCCGGTTTCGCCGCATCCGTTTTCGCGGCGTCCGCTTTTGCGCCCTTGTCGTCGGCTTTCTTTGCAGCTTCGTTCTTGGCGCCGGAGTTTTTCTCTGCCGAGTCGCAAGCAGTCGCGGTGAGGCTGAGGGCCGCCAGGCCCACGAGGATTCGGTGGTTGAGAGTCATGCGGTTGCTTCCTGAGGCGTGTTCGATACCGCGAAATGACGCGGCACACGGGGAGACGGGTTCAGGTGCGCGGCGTTGCACGAAACCGCCAACTTCGACGGTCCCCCAGACCTACAGGTGAAACAGGTTGCGAGGATCCGCGCGCCGAGCCCGGGAAAACTGCAGCCAACCGCGCCGCAGCGCGGACCAGCGCAGCTTCGGCTCGGGACCCCCAAAGCGTGCCTCGCTGCGCTCGACGAACAGCGGGAGCAGCTCGAACGGGTATCCCAGCGGGCCTCGAGCCAGGATCGCGACCCCGTCGACCAGAACCACGCGAGCCTCCCAGACCGCCGCGGGTCCAGAGTCTTCGGCCAGCAGCGGCAACGGGTCGAGGATGGGGACACACAGGCCCCCCCGCAGGTCGCGAAGCCAGCTGACCTTGCCAGGAAACACTTCAAACAGCCCAATATGGTTGCGCGCGAGCACCCGCCACGCGTCGGGCACGGGCCCCAGTGCGCCCTCGAGCACCAGCGCAAGCCACGGTCTCGCGCCGACCGAAGGTGCGTCGCACAGCGCCCAGTCGGTGCGCATCGCCTGCAGCAGCTCGCGGTCCTGGTCGTCCTCGCGAATCCTGCCGATCTCTTCGTCCCAGCGCGAGAGCAGCGGGGCCAACCGGCGGGCTCCGGCCACCCCGTCAAACACGAACGCCGCAGCGTCGTCGAGCTGCTCGGCGAACCACGCTGGGGTGGCGGACGCGTGCGAGGGTCCCTGCGTCAAACCGATCGCTCGCGGTAGGCCCGAAGCTGCTGGGCGAACGCGGCAAACAACGGCTTGGCGTCGTGGGGGCCGGGCGAGGCTTCGGGGTGGTACTGAACGCCCCAGACCGGTCTCCCCGACATCCGCAGACCGGCGGCGGTCTTGTCGAAGAGGTTGACGGACGCAAGCTCCGCGCCGCTGCCCAGCGACTCGGGAGACGCCGCGAAGCCGTGGTTTTGCGCCGTGATCGCAACGCGGCGCGTCGACTCATCCCGGACCGGGTGGTTGCCGCCGTGGTGGCCGAACTTGAGCTTGTAGGTGGTGCCGCCGGAGGCCAAGCACAGCAGCTGGTAGCCCAGACAGATGCCGAACACCGGCGTCTGTCCGGCACTGGAAAGCAGCGCCTTGAGGTTCTCGATCACGTCGGGGAGCGCCGCCGGATCGCCGGGGCCGTTGCTCAAGAAGATCCCGTCGGGCTTCATCGCCAACACTTCAGCGGCGGGCGTGTCGCTGGGCACGACCCAGACCTCAATGCCCTCGTCTCGCAGGCACCGCAGGATGTTCTGCTTGATCCCAAAGTCGAACGCGACCACACGCAGCCCCGCGTCCGGCACGGCGGGGTCCTCGGGCCACCGCAGCGTCGTGTCACTCCAGCGGTAGGCGGCCTGGGTGCTGACCGTGTGGGCCAACGCCTGGCCCTGCATCGGCGGCGCATCGTTGGCCATCTGCACCAAGCGCGCCGGCGCGATGGCCTCGGTGGTGACCGCGCCCATCATCGAGCCGGCGTCGCGCAGGTGCCGAGTGAGCGCGCGCGTGTCGACCTCGGTGATTCCCGGCAGGCCCCGGCCTTCGAGAAACTCGGGCAGCGACCCCTGGGCTCGCCAGTTCGAGACGACCGGCGACAACGAGCGGACGATCAACGCCTGGGCCCCTGGAGCCGCAGACTCGACGTCCTCGGGATTGCATCCGACGTTCCCGATCTCCGGCGCGGTCAGGCAGACGAGTTGGCCGGCGTACGAGGGATCGGTGAGGATCTCCTGATAGCCGGTCATCGAGGTGTTGAACACCACCTCGCCCACCACGGTCGCCGAAGCACCAAACCCCAGGCCGCGAAAGATTCGACCGTCGGCCAGGGCCAACACTGCCTCCACGCGGTCGCGCTCCGACATGGACCTCAGATACGCCCGGGCCACCAAGCGGTCAAGAGCGCTCGCGCCTGCTATCGTCCGTGCGCGATGCCCACGCCCGCACCATCGACCGCGGCCCTGCTCCTCATCGGAGACGAGCTGCTCAGCGGCAAGATCCGTGACGAAAACGGGCACGTCCTGGCCAAGACGCTGCGCAGACTGGGGATCGCGTTCGTGGAGATGGCGATGGTCAGGGACCAGGAAGCCGCGATCGGCGAGGCGTTGCTGCGCCTGTGCTCGCGCGCCGACCTCGTATTCACCTCCGGGGGCGTCGGACCCACGCACGACGACATCACGATGGAGTCGATCGCGGCGGCGACCGGGCGCCCGCTCACACAACACCTCGAGATGGCCGCGTCCCTGCGCGCGCACTACGGGGACCAGCTGACCGACGCGGCTCTGAGCATGGCGGACATCCCCGAGGGCACCGTGTTGCGAGGCCGTCGAGGCTGGCCGGTGCTCCGCCTGGACCTCGACCGCCCGACCGACCCGGTCGCCGCCCGGATCTACATCCTCCCCGGCGTTCCAAGCCTGTTCCGATCCAAACTCGAGCAGCTCGAGGCCACCGAAGGCGAACTCCCACGCGGAGACGGCTGGCACCTCGCGCTGCTCCACACGATCCTCGACGAGAGCAAGCTCGCGCCCGAGCTGGACGCCCTGCTCGCCAAATACGGGGCCCCGGTGGGACCGCTGGAGATCGGCTCCTACCCCCGATGGGCTCGCGCAGACGACGGCTCGATCCACTACCACGTCCGGATCACGTTCGAGGCCCCGGCCGCCGACGCGTCGATCGCAGACGCCGCTCGAGATGAGCTGGCCTCCACCCTCGGCCCCGAGGCGCTGTGTGAGGCCTCCGCGCCCTTGTAGCCGAGCGCCCCGGCGAGACCCCATGCCCCCGCTCCGTCTCAGGATGCCCGGGTAGAGTTTTGGGCCCGCCGATTGCATGCTCAGCATTGACGTCGGAGGCTCTGCAGTCGCCATGGACAAAGCGTCGCGAAGTGATAGGTTTCGCCCCATGCGCGCTGTGGGACATTCCCTTGCCGCACTTCTCGTCCTGAGCGTGGCGGTGGGTCCGTTCGGGTGCGACAAGTCCGGTGACGACGAGCCGTCTTGGCAAAAACCCCCCGAGCGCTTCGACGTGACGGGCGACGAGCTCACCTTTGGGGCCAAAAACCTCGACGCCTTCAACTCGATGGCGAGCGACGCGCGTGACGCCCACGTGGACGCGCTCAAGTCCAAGCCCGGGTCCTACAAAGGTCAGGGCCGCTTTCAAGTGGTCTCCGAGCTCGGCGAGAACATCGCCGACCACGAGCTGGGCAAGTACGACGCCTCCGTGCTCGTCGAGTCGCCCGTGCTGTACGAGATCACGATCGAGTACAACCTGCTCTCCAACGAGAAGATCGGCGACGGATACCCCAAGGGCACCTACGTCGAGTTCACGGGCACGCTGGTCGACCTTGAGTTTCAGGACGGCGCCAAGCCCCGCAAGTTGGTCGTCAAGCTCAAAGACACCAAGTTCGAGCGCCTCGACGCCTAGGCGTCCGTCCAAAGGACCCCCAACCGCTTGAACGCACTCATCGACACCTTCGCAGGAGGGGGAGTCTCCCTTGATCCGCTCGTATGCCTGGGCAGCGTCGGTTCGCCCATGCTGTGGGGCGGGTTCTTGCTCGCCGTGTTGTTGCTGCTCGCCATCGACCTGGGCGTCTTCCATCGCGACTCCAAGGCGGTCTCGGTCAAAGAGGCGCTCGGATGGACGATCGTGTGGGTCCTGCTCAGCCTGAGCTTCAACCTCTATGTCTACCTGTCGCTGGGCGAGCAGGCTGGTCTGGAGTTTCTCTCCGCCTACCTCATCGAGAAATCGCTCTCGGTCGACAACCTCTTCGTCTTCATCGTCATCTTCCGATACATGGACGTGAAGCCGGAGGTGATGCACCGCGTGCTGTTCGCGGGCATCGTCGGCGCGCTGGTCCTTCGCGGCGTGTTCATCATCGTCGGCATCAGCCTCATCGAGATGTTCTCGTGGTCGCTGTACATCTTCGGCGGCTTCCTGCTCTTCACGGGCATTCGCCTGCTGTTCACCGACGACGACGACCCGGAGCCCTCGGGCAACATCGCGTACCGCCTCGCGAAGCGCATCTTGCCCCTTACGCGCCGCTACCACGGAGACAAGTTTGCGATCCGAACCAAGCGCGGCATTCGGTTCACGCCGCTGTTCATCGTCCTGCTGATGGTCGAGACCTCGGACGTGGTCTTTGCCCTCGACTCCATCCCGGCGGTCTTCGGGATCAGCCGAGACCCCTTCATCGTGTTCACGAGCAACGTGTGCGCGATCCTAGGGCTGCGGGCGATGTTCTTCCTGCTGCAGAGCATCCTCGACAAGTTCGCCTACCTCAAATACGGCCTCGGGTTGGTGCTCTCGTACATCGGCGCCAAGATGATCGTCGCCGAGGGCTTGTTCGGTCTGATTGAACCGTTCCACATCCCGGTGGGGATCTCCCTGGGGATCGTTGCGGGACTCATCACCGGGTCGATGGCGGTCAGTCTGCTCATTCCGTCCGAAGACAAGCACCACGAGGCCGTCCTCCAGAACACGGAGGCAGCCTCGCTCATCGCCAACATCGACCCGCACGCGTCGCTCTCGCAGTCGATCGAGATGTCGCACGTGGCGGCCATCCCCGACGGTCCCGTCTCGCTCGAAAGCGACCTCATTCCGCTGGAGGGACCCGGTCTCACGCCCGAGCCCGAGCCCGAAGCCCGAGCCCCCGGCCACCTAGCGTCCGGGCATCCGCGGCCACGGGCCGCGTCAGCTTCGGTAGCGCAGCTTGCCGTCGCCGAACCGCGCCACCCAGTCCGCGAGCCGCGGAACGTGCAGCGAGAGGGCTTCGAGGTCTTGACGTGCCAGCGCTGCAACCTCCAGCGCGGCTTCCTGCTGCTGCTCGCGGTGCAGGGCCCACGCCATCCATCCGGAGAGCAGCGGAGCGTCGGCGTCGCACAGCGCTTGCCACCCGGGAAGCCGCAGCCGGACGGGCTCCGAATCATCCAACGCGAAGGCCACCGACAACCCCGCGGCCGCCTCTGCCCGCGCCCAGCGATCACCGGGTGGAGCAGGACCGAGCGTTTCCAGTCGGGCCCGTGCCTCGTCGATCTCGCCGCCCAAGGCCAACAGCAGCACCGCGCTGGCGTCGTTGAGAAAGCACTCCGGTGCGGGCGCACCCATGCGGACGAGCGTTCGCGCCCGGGCCTGGGTCCAGCGAAGGGCCTCGCGGTGATTGCCCCGCGCCCACGCGATAGCGGCGAGGTAGGCCTGCGCCCGGCCGCGCTGCGGATCGGGGACGACGCCGGGCCGCTCCAGAATGCTCATGCCCTGTTCTGCCGCGGCGAGCTGACCGGTGTGCAGCCGGTCCAAGGCCACCGACAGCCGGGTATCGCGGACGAGCGAGACGACGACGCCGAGCGTGGCCGCCGCGGCGAGGGTCGCGGCCAGGAGATTGCCCAACGAGAGCGCGGCCACGGCGGCGAGCAGGCCTAGGCAGGTCAGCGGGACGGTGACCAGAGCGCGGACGGTGCGGGTGAAGCCCGTCTCCCGCTCGATCTCGGCGGGGTCACAAAGCGGCAGCCCGTGCAGCAGTCGAATGCTCGCACGCGCCGGGGCGGTCACGGCGTGGCGCCCTCCCGCGGCCCCATCTGCAGACGAAGGCCGCCTTGCCCGGGATCGATGAGCGGCGTCTCCGGCTCGGGCTCGGCCTCCGGCTCGGGCGCGGCGTCCGACACCACAGGAACCGGGGGAGGTTGCGGTGCTTCGAGCCGGTCCACCGGCGAGGACGCCTCCTGCTGCGCGCGCAGGGTATCGCGGCGGGCCCGCTCCTCCAGCTCGAGCAGGCGCAGCCAGTCCTCGTCGTCCACCTTCACCCCGCCGTCCGATCCGACCGCGAAGTTGGTGCCGACCACGACCGGACGGATGAAGGTGGCCTCGTCGGCGAGCAGCCGCAGGGAGCGAAACGCGGTGGCGACACACTGCCGCACATCGTCGGGCAACCCCACTTGCTCCACCCGGTTGGCCACGGTCGCGCCGTTGGATGCGACGAGGTTCAGGCCAGCGATCGCGTAGGCCCCCTCTCCGACCCGCCCCTGCAAACACTTCTTCGCCCGGACCCCCGCTTCGACCTGCTCGCGGCGCACCCGTTGGGCGTGCCCGTTCGTGGTGGGCTGCGGACCGAGGCTGACCCAGTACACCACGTCGATGTAGTGGGCCGTGCCGGTCTCGTTCGCGGGGAAGCGACGACGCTTGAGTTCGTCGGACACGCACTCGGGCACCGCATCGCCGGCAAAGCCGGTCTCGAGCGTCTCGACCCGCAGCACCTTTCCGTCCGCGGCGATGCGCATGCGCAGCTTGGCCTGACCGTCCGGAATGTTGTCGAACCCCACGTCTTCCTTCGGCGCGGTCCGCATGGTCTGCACCGCCTGCTCCAGGAAACACGCGGCCGCCGGCTGCCGCATGCTCTGTGCGATCTCGTTGAGACGCGGGAGCTCGTACACGCGTTGGGCCCGTTTCGAAGGCAGGAAGATGAAGCCCTCCGGCGACGAGCGGATCGCTTTTCGGATCGTGGACTGAGCCTGAAGCTGGGTCTGCTCGACGTCGGGTTCGTCCGTGCCCCGCCCCCGACAACCGCCGAGCACGGACGCGCCAACGACGAGGCAGCCCAGGAGACAGCGCAAGCGACGCGAGCCGAAAGCGGCAAGAAACGGATTCACCACCCCCTGATCTAACAAGGCCGCCGCCCGCCGACAAAGCCCCTGCCACCGCTTGCGCTGCCCGGTCCGGGTGCTCGATAGTGCAGCCCCCGCGATGACGCTTCAGACCACGCCCCTGCACGCCGCCCACGTCGCCCTCGGCGCCAAGATGACCGCCTTTGGCGGCTGGGACATGCCGATCCAATACGAGGGCATCCTCGCCGAGCATCAGGCCGTGCGCACCGGCGTGGGGATCTTCGATGTCTCGCACATGGGTGAGGTCGACTTCGAGGGACCCGATGCCCTCAACGCGGTCGCCAAGCTCGTCACCCACGACGTCAGCCTGCTCGTGCCCGGCAAGGCGCAGTACACCGTCACCTGCCAAGAAGACGGCGGCATCGTCGATGACTGCATCGTCTATCAGCTGGCCGAGCAGACCTATCGCATCGTCATCAACGCGGCCAACATCGCTCAGGACATCGCCCACTTTGAGGACAGTCTCGGCGCGTTCGACGGCAACTGCACGATGACCGACCGCTCAGAGGCGTTGGCACTCCTGGCGATTCAGGGCCCGGGCGCCGTGGCGATGACCGCCCAACTCGGTGGCGCCGCGCTGGCCGAGGTCCCCTCCTTCGGCATGGGCGAGGGCACCGTGGCCGGCGTCCCGGTCCTGGCAGCGCGCACCGGCTACACCGGCGAGGATGGCTTCGAGTTGTTCGTGCCCGCCGAGCAGGCCCTCGAGGTTTGGAACGCGCTCACCGGCGCCGGCGCGAAGCCGATCGGCCTGGGTGCGCGGGACACCCTCCGCCTGGAGGCCCGGCTCTCGCTGTACGGCAACGACATCGACACCAGCACCAACCCCTACGAAGCCGGGCTGGGGTGGGTCGTCAAGCTCGACAAGCCGCATGCGTTCGTCGGTCAAGAGGCCCTGCGTGCGATCAAGGCGCAAGGGGTGTCCCGGCAGCTCGTGGGCTTCAAGGTGACCTCCCGCGGGATCGTTCGCGCGGGCGCCGAGGTCCTGGGCGAGGGCGATGCGGTCGTGGGCCGCGTGACCTCCGGCGGTGTGGCACCGACGATCGGCGGCGCGATCGGCTTGGCCTACGTGCCCAAGGCGATGGCCGCAGCCGGCGCCCCGCTGCGGCTCTCGCAGCGCGGCCGCATCCTGGAAGCCGAGCAAGTCAAAGGCCCGTTTTACAAGCGGAGCTAACGTCTGTGTGGGTGCCATCGCGTGCCCACGACCTCCAACCACCATCGATTCCGAGCGAGTACCGAACATGAGCGATTTTCCAGCTGACCTCCGCTACACCAAAGAGCACGAGTGGGCCCGCAAGGAGGGCGACCTCCTGGTCGTGGGCATCACCGCACACGCCGTCGCGCAACTCGGCGACATCACGATGGTGACCCTTCCCGAGGCCGGCACCACGCTGAGCGTCGGCGAGACCTTTGGCGACGTCGACTCGGTCAAGGCCGTGTCGGAGCTGTACGCGCCGGTGGACGGCGAAGTGGTCGAGATCAACGCAGCCCTCGAGGACGCCCCCGAGTCGGTCAACGAGGCGCCCTACGAGGGGGGCTGGATGCTGAAGATCCGGCCTTCCGACCCCGCCGCGTTCGACGGGCTGATGGACGCCGCTGCGTACACCAAGCTCGTCAGCGACAGCTGATCGCGGACCGAGGGTTCGTCTCGGCTCGTCCTGCGCGTTCATTGTGCGGGGCCGCACGGCACGGAAGCTCGCAGCTGCGGCATGCTCGTCGGGATGCTTGTCTCGCTGCTGGTCACGGTCGCACTCGGGTGGGCGCCGCCGTCCGAGACCCGAATGCCGCCCGAAGAACGCATCACGGCGCCCCCACCCCCTGGCGGTGCGCCGTCGGGAGGCCCGCCCCCAGCTCCGGTGCTGCAAGAGCGCCCGGCCCCGATCGTCCGCGCGCGACCGGCCGACCTGGGGCTTGAGCGACTTCCGGACGGCGCCTACCGCTACGTCGATTCCGAGCGCCGCTTCACGATGACCGTGGCACCAGACGGGCGGGCTTACTTTGCCGATCGCTGGCGACGTCCCTCCTCGGCCGACGCCCAGAACGGAAAGATCGGTCGGCGGCCAGGCGCGTCTAGTTTCGCGGGCAAGCCGGGGGGGTTTGGCATGCAGGGCCCCTTGGAGTGGCTCCTGCGCGCCTCCGGCCACGACCTGCTGACCGGCGCCAAGATGAGCGCGCTGCGGGAGACCGAAGCATTTCGCACCGACCTCGCGGTCGCGTGGAGCCGGGGCCAGATCCAAAAACGTCTGCGCGAGCTGCCTGCGGACCTTCTGGCGGTCTCGAAGAACGCGTCGGTCTCTGCGCAGCGGCGCCGCGAGATTCTCTTCGAGCACTGGGACGCGTGCGAGGATCGACTCACGACCGACACGGCGGGAATCCCCGCGGACGCCGTGGTGAGCATCGACCGAATGCGGCGCGAAGCGGGCGAGCAGGCCAGGCAGACCATCCTCGATTTCATTCGCCGGGAGCTGAGCGAGCCCCAGGAGGTGTTCACAGCCGCAGAGCTGGCGCGATTCAACACCCGGCGCGTCAGCGTCGCTCGCTTCGATCCCTACGGCGCACCCGACGACCAAGCCGACGCCGAACCCGCGGCCGTCACGACGGCCGAGCCCACCGAAGATCCTCCCACCCCCGACGACGACGGAGCCCACCGTGAACTCGAACCCGCCCCCGAAGATTGATCCCTCGCTGGCCCGCTTTCGCGACGACTACCCGATCCTCGGGACCAGCACGTACATGAACAGCAACTCGATGGGAGCCATGCCGACGGCCGCCCGAGAGGCGCTCACGCGCTACGCCGATGTCTGGGAGTCGCAAGGCGTCGAGGCGTGGCACGGCTGGACCGACCTGGTCACCGAGGTCGGCGACACCGTCGCCAAGTTCTTCGGCGGCACCCCCGGTCACACGACGCTCAATCAAAACGTCGCGTTCTTCCAGGCCGCGATCGCCAGCTGCTTCGACTGGTCCGGGCCGCGCAACAAGGTCGTGATCGAGTCGTTGATGTTCCCCAACGTGATCTACGTGTGGGATCGATACCGAGAGCTGGGCGCAAGGCTCGACCTCGTCCCCAGCGACGACGGGATGAGCATCGACACCGCACGCATGCTCGAGGCGATCGACGAGACGACGGCTGTTGTCTCGATCAGCCACGCGGTCTACGTCTCGGGCGCACTGCAAGATGTCAAAGCCATCTGCGCGCGGGCGCACGAGGTCGGCGCGCTCGTCATGCTCGACGTCTACCAAACCGTCGGCGTGCTCCCCTTCGATGTCGTTGAGCTTGGCGTGGACCTGCTCGTCGGCGGAAGTCACAAGTGGTTGTGCGGCGGACCTGGTACCGCGTTCTTGTGGACACGCCCCGGGCTCGCCGCGCAGCTTCGGCCCCGTCTGACCGGCTGGATGGGACACGCGGCCCCTTTCGCTTTCGAGCCCGCGCCCATCCGGTACGCCGAAGGTCCCTGGCACTTCATGGGCGGGACGCCCTCCATTCCCGCGTACTACGTCGCGCAGGCGGCGTACGAAAACCTGCTTGAGGTTGGCGTCGAGAACATTCGGGCGCACAACCTGGCGCTGTGTCAGATCATCATCGACCGAGCCCAGGGCGCGGGACTTCAGATCCACTCGCCGACCGACAGTCGCGTCCGCACCGGCTTCGTGGCGGTGGAGTTCTCCAACTCGGAGCAGGTATCGGGCCAGCTGATCGAGGAGCGCTACAAACACGACTGGCGTCCGGGGTGCGGCCTGCGACTGGGGCCGCACTTCTACAACACCGAAGCTGAGGTTCATCGGATGATGGATCGGATCGTCGCGCTCGCGAAGCCGTAGCCGCGATCACACCCCCCGGCCCTCGGTGCATCCGGCATCGGTCCTGGAGCGACTGACGGATCATGCTTAGCTTGAAGAAGATCCCACCGATGCGGCGCCGAGGTTTCACAGGGTGCTGCGCGCTGCTCCTGCTCACCGCGTGCGGCAGCACCGAAGCCCCCGCGGACACGGACATGACCGACGAGGCCTCCACCGGGTCCGGCTCGTCGGGCACGACGGACATCGAGTCGCAGGGCGCGTCGACCGAGCCCACCGCCGGCGGGGAGACAACCGCCGCCGACAGCACCGGCGATGGGACCCCGGACCCGGAGTCGGCCGCATTTTTCCAGGCGATCGTCGGCCTGTGGGTGGCCCCGGTCACATCCTGGACCTCCGCGGGGAGCTTCCCAACGATGAACATGGATGTGCGAGCGGCCAGCGAGGGTGTGCTCTTCTCGCGTGTCGACCTCGACGCCAACAACTCGCTCCGGTTCGCCTTTGCGCTCGAGGAACACGACGGGCAACCGCGGTTGGTCTTCCGCAACGGCGGCGAGTTTCTGGGCATTGAGCGGGACTCCAAAGCCGTGCTCGAGGAACGCACCGGGGACACCTGGAGGTTCTGTTCGCTCACCGCGGGCTGCGGATACATCGACGCACGCTTCGCCTTCGAAAACAGCGAGCGGCTCCGGCTCGACGTGGACGTGATGGGCACGCGCCACATCGAGTGGGTCGCCAACCGTCGAGAACCCCGCGCGTTGGGCGGAGCGTTCCCCACGCCGCCCCCCGAGGACACGGACGCGCCTTTCCCCCCGATGCCCCAGCTTGAGGTGCAGGCGCAGTGGAGCGAGCCGCTGGCCCAGCCCGCAGACGTCTGGCTGATCCTCAGCGATACCGAGTGCGGCCTCAACCCGATCGCCAACTGCGTACCGAGCCGCTTCATGCTTGCCGAGGCACCTGCGGGCTCAAGCAGCGTCACGCTGGTGGTCGAGCAGATTCACGCGGGAAGCTACCGGGCCAACGCGGTGCTCGACCGCAACCGCAACCTCACAGCCGGCGCGCTGTTGCCGGACATCGGAGACGCGATCTCGCTCCCGCTCGATGTTCCGGCCGAGGTACCGGACGAGGGCACGGGCACGCTTGAGCTGATGCTGAGCTTCGATCTTGAGTAGCGGCTCAAGGGCGAACCGCCCCGGCGCTGAAGTAGATCTCGTTGCCGTCGGCCCCGGGGACCAAGTCGGGCTCGGGCTCGAGGGCATCGATCCGCGTCACGCCACCGTCGTCCTCCAGGACAAAGAGCCCGCGCGGCTCGCCGGTGTCCGAGCGCCGATACATCAAGATGTTGCCGCCATCGTCGATACCGATGACGTCCATTGGCACCGACACGAAGGTCTCCACCCCCAGCGGGGAGATCCGGATGATCAGGGCCTGCGTGCTGGAGGCGAAGGTTCCGTCGCCGAGACACACGCGGGTCATCCACATCCCGTTGGGGCTGATTCGAGCGGTCGAGGGCGGGCCGGCGCACGGCAGCGCGTCGCCTGAAATGATGCGCGGACCGTCCGCCCCGACCCGGACGACCCGCGAGTCGTCCGACACCAGGACCACGGCTCGGCCTCCCGCCGCCAGCCGAATCGATCCCGGGCTGTCCCACAGCTTGGGTGCCGAGCGCATCGTCTTGGCGGAGAGGTCGGCCAGGTAGACCCGGTCGCCATCATCGAGGACGGCGAGGTCGACATCCAGCGCGGCGAAGAGCGATGGCACCGGCCGCGGATCCTCGGGACACCCCTGCGCGATGGCCACTTCCTTCGGGGCGATTTCGCCGCCGGGACCCGGCTCGTCACCCCACGCCCACGTCCAAAACCGGCACCGGCCCGGCGCGGGCGCGATGATACCGCGGCCGTCTGGCGACACGCAGACTCGATGCGGGCACCAGGTATCGGGCGCCTGCAGATCGGACACCAGATCTGGGGGTCCGGCATTGATCTGCCCCGAACCCAGCGCGGTGAGCTCCGAGAAGGACAGGCCGCCGGGATCCACGTCGCTGGGGTAGCCGAGCGCCGTGATGCGCCCGGCGGCCCGCGTCGGCAGGCCTTGGAACTCAACCCAAAACAGGACCGGCGCGTCCGAGGCGGAGACCAGACCAAACGCGCCGGTCACCAGGGCGTCGGGGGGTTCGAGCAGCGTCGGCACCCCGGCGCCCGCGGACGAGGTCGGCATGAACGCGTAGCGAGCGGCCGTCGTGCCGTCGGGCGCACGGAGCAGCGCGTCTCCACTGCGGGTGAACGCAAACAAAGGACTCAGCGGCGCGCCGCCCAAGACCTCGTTGGTCAGGACCGGCTGCCGGGTGTCGGTCAGACCCACGAACGCCATCTGCCCCTTCCCCGCCAGTGCGACGCCCCGGCCTCGAGCATCGACCGCCATCGAGAAGGTCTCCAGGTCCGACCCGTCGACCTCGGGCTCGAGTCGGACCGCGTATCGGCGCCCGCGGTCGTAGATCTGTACGTCACGGCCCGAGCCATCGTCCACGGACTCGACCCAGGCCGCGACCAGGTCGACGCTCGGCTCGGTGCAGCCGCCCAGGAACGCGGCGATTGCGGATGCAGCGCTGACCGCTGCCAGACGGACGTGGGGCATGGCACAACGAACGTACCAGGGCCGGGCTCGGAGCGCTTGGCGGGTGCTCGGGGTGGCTGTTAGGTTCCCGCCTCATGGCAAGCGAAGACGACACGCAGGGCGCTGAGGAAGAGGGTCCGGACGACGCGATGTTCAACGAGGGAGACGACGACCCCAAAGCGGTCGCGGAGGCTGCGGCCGACATCAAGCTCGTGATTCTCCCGTTTGCTTGCACGAACGAAGGTAAGGGCGCTCCGCTCGCGATGGGCGTGCAGCGTTGGTGGGCGCAAGAGCTCGCCACCCGCGGCGTGCAGGCGGCCGCTCCGGTGTTCACGGCGATGGCGGACCAGGGCGGACGCGAAGTCCCGGCGCTCATGGTGTTCCGTGAGCCTTGGACCGACGAGCGCGCGCTCGAAGGCATCAACCGTTTCCCGAACGCGAAGTTCGGCATGATCACCGACATTCGAGTCGACGAGAAGAACATCGCCGTCACGGCCCGGCTGGTCGAGCGCGACGGCGAGACCGCGTTCAAAGAGCTGGGCAAATGGAGCTGGGGCTCGTCGGCCGACGAGCTGCCCGAGCGCATCCTCGGGGTCCTCAAGGAACTCGGCGGCCACTTCGACACCGAGGTTGAAGAGGCGGACACCAAGTCCGCGTTCGGCACCGAGAACCAGGCGGCGCTGATGTCGTTCCTGGTCGGGTTGGGCAACCTCAGCGCGCTTCAGGGCCGCTGCATCCCCACCACCCCCGACCAGCTGCTCACGCCGTTCGTCGACGCCATCAACCGCGACCCGGGCATGGACAACGCCATGCAGGGACTGCACATGATGGCCGACATCCTGGTCAACAACCCGTTCGACCAGAGCGCGATCCCCCTGTCGCTGCAGGCCCTCTCGGTGGCCGCGCAGAAGCGCAAGGAAGACAAGCAAGCCTGGCACCACCTCGCCACGCTGTTCCGTCGGCTCGGAGACGCTGCCTCTTCGGTCCAGCACTTCAACCAGGCGTTCAACCTCGATCCCACCGACGAGCAGATCACCACGCAGTTCATCGACACGCTGCGCGCGGCCGGTGATGCTGCCAACGCGCTCAAGGTCGCCGAGTTTGCCGCCGAAAAGGGCAACGAGAGCCCGCTGGTCATGGCTCGGATCGGCTCGCTGCTGATCGAGAACGACAAGTTCGACGAAGCCGAGCCGTTCCTTCGTCGCTCCATCGAGGAGGGCAAGGTGCCCACCGCCTACGGGGACCTGGCCAACGTGCTCTGGGACCGCAACAGCGGCGCCGAAGACCAGGGCTCCGAAGACCGCGATGAAGCCATGGCACTGCTTCGCACCGCGGTGACGCTCGACGGCATCGGCAAGAGCACGCTCGACATGCTGCTCGACCTGCACGAAGACGACGGCATCGAGGAAGCGACCAAGCTGCTTCAGGAAGCGGCCGAGAAGTTCTCGGGGAGCGCCACCGTCCTTCGGTACGTCGCCTCTATGCACCTCGACGACGAAGATGACGACGACGCGGCCGACAAGGCGAAGGTGTACATTGAGAAGATCCTTGAGCTGCCGCGCCGCTCCCTCGATGACGACGCGTTCGCCCGCCGCGGTCTGTTGCAGATCACGATGGACGACTTCGAGGACCGCTACGACACAGCCATGGAGCAGGTCCGCTCCGGCGATGCGGACCCGTCCGCGCAGGCCGCCAAGTTCATGCGCGAGGTGATCGCGGCCGACGAGAAGTTCTGGCAGCCGCACCTCATGCTCGCCCTCGCGGTTCGCGAAGCCGAAGGGGACAACGCGGCGCTGGGCCACCTGATGAACGCGGTCAAGCTGCGCCCCAACGACGCCGAGATTCGCAACCTCATCGCCGCGATCCTGCGCAAACAGGGCCGACCCAAAGAAGCGGTCGAGCACCTGCGGGCCGTCGTTGCGATCAACCCCCGCGACATCGAGCCTGTTGTCTCGCTCGCTTCGACCATGCGCGACGCCAACATGTTCGACGAGGCGCGCCAGGTCTGCCAGGCCGCGCTTCAGGCCGCTCCGAACCATCCCGAGTTCACGGCGATCATGAACAGCCTGCCGGCTTCCAAAGAGCCCAAAGAGCCCAGCTAGCGCGGCCGCTTCGGCGAACGGAAAAGGCGGCGTGTCCTCGGACGCGTCGCCTTTTCTTCGTTCGGGGCCAATCGGCGCCCCTTCAGCTGATCAGCGTACACCTGAGCCGCCGCGGTCGGAACAACCGTCCCTCCCCAGATGCGGGCGACCGCGCCCCCACCCGCCCGCAGCGGACTTCGACGCTCAGTCGTTTTGGCAGAGGTACTCGCCGTTGCAATAGGCGCCGTCGTTGGGCCAGCTCATGCCGTTGACATCGACGTAGGGCGCGTTGGTCGGATCGAACGCCCACACGCACAGGTCGCACGCGTCAGGCAGCCCGTCGTAGTCCTGGTCCCACTGCGGCATGCGGCAAAGGTAGTCCCAGAGTTCCTCGTCGGAGCCCACGTCGTCCAACGTGACCGGCTGCGCCTCCCCTTGGCACCCCGGTGGCAACTCGAGCACCCCCGGCCCCAGCGGCGGCAAGTCTGTGAGCCGCAGCGGGTTGTCGTCGGGGTCCAGCAGCGACTGCCCTTGATACAACGATGTGCAGCACCACCCACCAACAGACGCATCGAAGAACCCAAGGCGCCGCGGGTTTGGCCGTTGGACGCAGGACGCGGCCTCACACGCGTCTCCAACCGCGTCCCGGTCCGCGTCGGCCTGGTCTGGGTTCGACGTGAACGGACAGTTGTCGCACGGGTCCCCAACCCCATCCGAGTCCGAGTCCAGATGCTGACTGCCCGCCTCCGCAACGGGCAGACGGACGCAGGCGTCCTGTGCGTTGGCGAGCCCGTCTTGGTCGAAGTCATCACCGGGGCCCATCCCAACCGGCCCCGCCGCGCCCGGCAGGGTCTGTCCCTCGCACGCATCGCCAACGTAGTCGCCGTCCGAATCCGCTTGGCACTGCGGGTCCTCGATGTCCAACATCACGCCAAGCTCGTGCACGAGCCCCTCGCCGTAGCCCAGGCAGTTCGGCATCTGGACGCAGTTGTCACACGCATCCCCAATGCCATCTCCGTCCGCATCCCCCTGATCGGGCATCGAGCGGAACGTGAACAACGCGTCCAGCGCTCCTCCCCCAGCGGCGAGATAGGTTGAGGTGGTCAGCGGGCAGCGGTCGCAGGCATTCCCTACGCCATCCCGGTCGCTGTCCAGCGTGTTCTCGGTCGTCTGCACCGTCGGACACAGGTCGATGACATCGCCAATGCTGTCGAAGTCCATGTCGCCCTGCTCGGGGTTGGTGTGCTCGGGCGCGTTGTCGCACTGGATCGGGAACGCGTCGAGGTCTCGATCCTCTTGGCACGCGTAGTCTTCGGGACACGGAATCGGCGGCTGCGGCTGCGGCCACTCCCCGGAATCCCCCGTCTCATTCCCGGTCGAGCTCTCGTCCACCCGGCCGGTGGTCCCGGACGTGCCCACGGTGGGCTCGATCGCAGACGTGGACGCCTCGCCCGAGGTGGGCTCCACCCCCGTGGTCCCGGGCACGGTGGTCGAACCGGTCCCGTCGGCAGCACCCCCCTGCTCCCCCGAGCATCCGAGAAGCAGCAGCGCGGCACCAAGAATCAGTTTCGTTTTCATTGCACAACCCTTCGCGGAAGCCCCGAGTCAAACACGGTGTCGTTGCCTTGCTGGCCGTTGAGATTCTGGCCCCAGCACCAGCCGCTGCCGTCGCTTCGAGCCCCGCAGACCGTGCGACCGCGAGCTCCGACGGAAACCCACGCGTCGTCGTCGGCGCCCACCTGTACAGGTTGGGCGGTTGGTGACTGTGCTGCGATGACTCCGTCCCCGACCATTCCGTACGCTCGCGACCCCCAGCAAAAGAGCCGTCCGTCCGTCTTGGTTGCACACGAGGCGTCCGAACCGAGCCCGAGCTGCTCCCAATCGGTCTGTGCCCCGACCTGCGCCGGGGACAACACGACCTCGGCGCCGTCGATGTTCTGTCCAGCGGCTCCGGAGTCGTTCCCGCCCCAACACCACAGCGCGCCCCCATCGTCCAGGGCGCACGTGTGCCTGGTACCGGCAGCCACCGCGGTCCAGGACCCGGGGACTTCGAACGGGTCGGCCACCCCGAGCTCTCCCGACGGAAGTCCGGCCGTGTCCTCGCCGTTGCCGATCTGACCGGTGAGGTTCAGACCCCAGCACCACAGCGTATCGTCGTCGCGCAGCGCACAGCTATGCTGTCCTCCGGCGACGACGCGTAGCCAGCCAGTGTCCGCGCCAACCTGGGTCGGAGCACTCTGGGATGCGCCGGAGCCTTGTGCGCCCAGGCCTAGCTGGCCGTAGCCTCCGGCACCCCAGCACCACAACGAGCCGTCGATTTGCACGCCACAGGAGTGCGACTCTCCGGCTGTGATCGAAAGCCACGTCGTGCCCGCAAGGATAGCGGTGGGCTGGTTCGCATCGGCGTCGGCAGGCCCGCCCGAGCCGCCCCGTCCCCAGCACCAAAGCGCATTCGCATCATCGAGTGCGCAGGTGTGTGACCCCCCGACGGCAACCGCGGACCACTGGTGGTCCCCCGAAACCGCGACGGGCGTGGTGAAGTGACACTCCGAGGGGTTCGAGACCAAGCAGCCCTGCAGATCGTCGATGTTGCCCAGCTGGCCCCACCCACGAGCCCCCCAGCACCACAGGGAGTCATCCGTTCGAATGCCGCAGGTGTGGGAGTCCCCCACTGCCAGCGTGCGCCAGTCGTCGACCGCGTCCCCTGCCGCCGACTCGCCCACCACCGCAGGCTCGGTTCGCGGAGTGTTGTCCGCGCCGGAGGTGTGATCACCGACTTCTCCGCTGCGATTTCGTCCCCAGCACGTGACCCGCTGTGCCTCGTCGGTGACGCAAACCGTCCCAGCTCCGATACGTACGTCCTGCGCGAGGAGTCCCGGGTGGGGTTCGACCGGAACCTCTGACTGCTCAACGTCGAGCGGAAGCCCGAGCTCGCCGTCACGGTTCCGTCCCCAGCACCACACCGCCCCGCCCTCGAGCACCGCGCACGAAACCTCGCTCCCGACCGCGACGACTGCCGCGGGCTCGGGCAGCTCGACCGGCACAGGCGCCAAGCTCTCGGACTCCGCGCCGGGACCCAACGCACCGAAAAAGCTCTCGCCCCAGCACCACACCGCCGCCTCCGTATCCACGGCACACGTGTGCATCGAGGCAAGGCCACGCGGCAGTGCCTGCCACGCCTGTGGCCCCGCGACCATGACGGGCTTGCTCGAGATGGCCGCGTCGACCCCGTCTCCGACCGCGCTCCCCTCCCCCCAGCACCACAGCGTCTGGTCACGACGTCGACCGCAGGAGTGGCTGACTCCGGCGAACACCTCGAGCCAGTCCGCGTCCAGTCCGACCTGCACGGGGACAAGACGGTTGTACAGCGACCCCACCGCTCCATCACCGACCTGCCCGGCTTCGTTGTTCCCCCAACACCACAATGTGCCGTCTTGCCGGACCGCGCACGTGTGGTCCTCACCGCTGGAGACCTGCGCCCAGTCCCCAAGCGGCTCGAGCTCCACGCGTTCCAACCGGCAGTTCGACGCGAAGGGAAACTGGTCAAGGCCACCGTCTCCCACCCGTCCCGACAACCCATCGCCCCAACACCACAGCGAGCCGTCATTCTCGATGCCGCAGCCGTGCACAGCACCCAGGCTCAAGGAGTTCCACGCTCCGGAGTCATCGATGATCTCCGGGCCGTGGCTGTGCTGAGTCCCATCGCCGAACAAGCCGCAGCGTCCGTTGCCCCAACACGACAACACCCCGTCGGCGGTCACTTGACAGCTGGCGCCCCGCCCAAGGGAAACCGAGGGCCCCTCCATCGGGACCGGCTCCACAGGTGAGGTCCCACCGGTCGTGTCCCCGCTTTCGCTGGACTCCGGATCGGTGTCCGAACCTGCGGTGCCGGAGGACTCGCCGATCGAGACGGACGTGGACGGGCGGTCGTCCGTCCCGCTCGTCCTGTCGACCGTCGATGAGCCCGACTCGCCATCGGTCCCCGACGCAGAGACGGTGTCCTCGCCACAGCCGACCGCTATCAACAGGACGGCGGACGCAGCAGGCCGCCATAAACCGATCATCGCTTTCAACATAGGGTTCGCCCCCCGGTTGTCTCACCCGGGACCGAAACGATCACGTTCGGGACCCATTGGTTCAACTTTGGTGGGATCCATCGTGAGGCCGGCTAGCCGGTTTCCTGCATCAGCGATTGATGCGAAAGATCCGGCCCTTGCCCATCTCGACGATGAAGCCGAACGGAACGTGCAGCTTTCCGTCTGTGGGATCGAGCATGCCCGGCGGTGGGTTGGGGAACGGCGCCGCTTGTCGAACCGCTTGAATGGCCTCGTCATCGAGGTAGTCGACGCTGCTGCTCGACTGCGTGGTGATCTTGTACAGGCTACCGTCCGCGTTGAGGATGATCATCACCCGCGTGGTTCGCGTCTTGCTGCCGTTGATGCGGCCGTCGGGGTCCCGCGCCCGCAGGCGCGCCACCGGGTCCCAGTACTGGTCGATGTCGTCCTTCATGCGGTTGAAGAACGACGCATACTTCCACCGCTGCGCGTTGAGGATCGATGCGTCCCCCTCGTCCATGTCGTCGATCTTGTCCCGGGACCCCGGCTGCCCCCAGTCCTTGGAGCGCGACTCCGGAACGCCCCTGAGGGAGCGAGGACTGGGCGCGAACGCGGACGCCGGCGGCACGGGTGTGGACCTTTCGTCGGACTTCCCCGCCCGCTCCCCATCGGCACCCGCCGAGCGCGTCCCCCCCAACGGCAGCGCGATCCCGCGTGGCGCCGGCGTGTCGGCCGCCTTGGGCTCTGCCGCGGCGTTGCGGTCATCGTTGGCCTTGGGACTGCCTTGAGGCGTGGCTGCGCGCGAGCGTTGCTGCGGGGGCGCGAGCGTTTCGTGCTCGGTGCTGTTGTCGAACTCCGAGACCCGCTTGGCATCCTCGGGCGCCCGTTCATCGGTCACCGCGTCCAGCCGCACGACCTCGGCGATCTTGGCGGGGTCATCGGCCTCCGGCTCGCGCTCGGGAGAGAGCGTCACTTCCATAACCGTGTCCTCGCGCTCGGGGATCACGGGGTCGCGACCGAGCTGCACAACGCGATCGCCCAGGGGCCAAAGCACCAGGTGAGCCAGGAAGGAACCCACAATCGCCCAAAGCACCGGGCCGACGGGGCTGCTGCGTCTACGCCGCGACACGCCGGGCAGAGTATAGCCAGCGCCGGGAAAACCGCTCACTGCCGGGACAAAGTGGCCTCTGCCAACACCCGGGCGTAGATCGATGCTTGGCGCTCCAGGGCCCCGGGAGCGGCGAATAGAACCACTCTGGGGTCTTCCGGGCCCGGCCCCAGACGACGCTCAAGCGTGATGCCCAGCTCGGATCCGTTGCGGCGCACCGCGTAGGCGTCCGCCTTCACCGACGCCTCCGAGAACGCTGGGGGCAGCGGCACCGGGGTCAGCGTCAGCTCCGCAGCGAGGGTGGGATCCAGGAGCAGCAGGCCCGGGACGCTCAGATCGGCGTCGTGGTTGGGCACGAGCACCATGATCTGCGCGAGGTCTCCGGCCCGCAGCGCGAGGCCGTCGAGGACACCGACCTGCAGCGGCAGCGGCAGCCCCTGAACCTCCTGCCGCTCCTCGATAAACTCAAACGTGCGAGGCGCCGAGACGCGCGCGGGCCCGGCTTCGAACACCGTCCAAGAGCCGCGCGCCACCAGTGTGAGCGCGTCCTCCCGCGAGACCCGAACCAACGCCACGGCACACGCGGCGAGCAACAACACCGCGGTGGCCCACTCGATCCACCGCGCCGCGGGCCGAGCGGGAACGAACGCGAGCAACGCCCCCACCACCACCGCGGCCAGCAACCCGTGCCAGGACGCTTCAACGGCCAGGAACCCCGGCGTCGCGCTCACCCCTTGCACAACCGCGACCATCGCCAGCGGGACCAACACCCTGCGCCGTGCCGCCTGCCGCACGCCTCCATCGCCGGGCTTGAACAGCAGGGCCCCCGCCGCGCCGAGCAACGCGGTGGCCGCTGGCCCGCCGCCGCCGAGCACCATGCCCAACGGCTCGCCGAGCACCGCGCTGACATACACGCCCACGGCCGAACCCAGCAACGCGATGATCACGACCCGCGCGCTGCCGGCCATCCGCTCCACCAACGGCGCCGCGAACCAGATCGTGTACAGGTCGAGCAACAGTCCCAGCGGGTCGCCGTGGACCCAGCTCCCGGTCCAGATCCGCCACCAACCCTCGCCGCGAATCAGCTCCGGGGTGGAGGCACCGACCTGCAGCAGCGCGAGACCGCCAGCGTCCGACCATCGCATCGCAAAGTAGCCGAGGCCCAGCACCACGAAGATGGCCGGCGTGGCCACCAGTGCGCCGGAGCGTTGGACCGCGGGCGCGACGCGAATGAATGCCTTGAGCCGAGCCCCCACAGCCTCGACGTACGGCAGCAGGTCCTGCGCGATGCGGACCGGATGCAGCACCACCGGCGGAGCACCCATCTCTCCCATCGCCCGACGCGCAGACTCCACGACGCGGTCATCCCGGCGCCCGGCCAGATTCTTCACGCGCTCCAGCTCGCCTCGAGCCCGGCCCGCGTCTCCGGCCTGCCGCGCCGCAAGACCACGGAACAGCGCGCCGCTGGCCTGCGAGAGTCCAAGCTGGCGGCAGGCGCTGGTTTCGAGCGCACCCTGGACCGTGGCCTCGGCGCCTGCGTAGACCAGAAATGTGAGGCGTGCCTGGGAGACCAGCCCCAGCGAGCGAGGATCATTGCCCACCGGCCCGTCCTCAAGGGCCTGCAGCAGGGCCGCGGCCCGCTCGATCGCCCCAATCTCACCGTACGCGCGGAGCAAGCCCAGGACCAGCGCCGGCCGGAGCGCTGCGTAGCGGGGGGGAAACCGGGACTCGTAGTGGCGGATCCCCTCGTCCCAGCGCTGGCCGTAGAGCAACATCGAGACGATCTGTTCGTTGATCAGCGCCAGCTCGCCGCCATCTTCGGTGCCATGCGCCAGCCCGCGAAAGTAGCCGATGGCAGCGTCGACCCCATCTCGTTCGAGCACAGCCAGTCCCCGAAGAATCGGCTGTTGGCGACCCAGCCCTGCCCCGAGCATCAGCACGGCGCGCGCGTCCGCAGCCCACACCGCGAGCCTCAACATGCCGCGACCAAAGAAAACACGTGCCGCGCCCTCGAGCGCCCAAGGCACAACGACGACCAAGACCGAAAGCCCCATCGCCACGACCCCCACGAAGCGAGAGTCCTCGAGCACCCCGAGCAGGGTGAGCCCCAGGATCGCGGCGAGAACCCAGACGTAGCCGCGAGGGCCATCGTGGGTCCGTCTCGACGCTCGCAGGAAGGCCATGCCCACCAGCGCCGTCGTCAGCAGCAGGAACTCGTCAAACATCCGGGAGGCGTGCGTCTCGCGAAGCGTTACGGCGCGTCGACGTTTTCGAGGTGCCCGATGCGCCGGTACTTCTCGTAGCGTTGCGCGATCAGTTCGTCGGGGGAGAGCGCGCACAGCTGCGCGAGGTGCTTGCGCAACGTTTCACCCAGCGCTGCGGCGGTGGTCGTCAGGCCGCGATGGGCCCCCCCCACCGCCTCGGCGATGATCTCGTCGCAGATCCCCAGCGACTGTAGATCATGGCTGGTCATCTTCAGCTGCGCGGCAGCGGTCTGCTCGGCTTCGGGGTCCTTCCACAGGATGCTCGCGCAGCCGCGGGGCGAGATGACCGAGTACACGGAGTGCTCGAGCATGAGCACGCGGTTGGTGAGCCCGATCGCCAGCGCGCCGCCCGAGCCGCCTTCGCCGATCACCACCGAGATGGTGGGGACCTTGAGGCGGGAGAGCAGCTCCAGGCTCGACGAGATGGCCTCGGACTGGCCGCGCTCCTCTGCACCCAGGCCTGGGTAGGCACCCGCGGTGTCGATAAAGCACAGGATCGGATGCCCGAACTGCTCGGCCAGCCGCATCAAGCGCTGCGCCTTGCGGTAGCCCTCGGGCCGCGCCATGCCGAAGTTGCGGTAGAGGTTTTCCTTGGTGTTCCGGCCCTTCTGGTGGCCGATGATCATCACGGTGCGCTCGCCGAAACGACACAAGCCTCCGACGATCGCAGGATCGTCGGCAAACGCTCGGTCGCCTCGAAGCTCCATGAAGTCGGTCGTCATCTCGCCGATGTAGTCGAGCGTGTAGGGACGATCGGGGTGCTTGGCGAGCTGAACCTGCTCCCAAGGGGTGAGCGAAGCGAAGCGTTCTTTCTGGAGCTCGCGCGCCTTCTCTTCGAGGCGCTCGATCTCCTGCGCCATCTCTCGGCTCCCGCCGCTGAGGTGCTTGAGCTCCTTGATCTTCCCTTCGAGCTCCACGATGGGGCGTTCGAACTCGAGTACCTTGGTCGACATCGGCGTGACTCTTCCGTCGGGTGCGCTCAGCTCGGCGCGAGAAAGGCCTGGACCTTGTCCCAGGGCATGGAACCCGACTCCGGGATGTGTACGACATCCGCGGCCGGAAGTTGATGCCGAAAATAGGTCCGCTGTCGACGCGCGTACTGCCAGGTCGCCTTGAGGATGTCCTCGCGTGCCGCTTTCAGGCTCATGCGGCCCTTCACGACGTCGACGAGCTGTTTGTATCCCAAGGAGCGCATCGCCTTGTGACGCTCATCATATCCGTCGGCGACAAGGGCCTCCACCTCGGCCAGCCAGCCGCGCGACAGCATGTGATCCACTCTGCGCACCTGCAGCTCACGCAGCGCCTCCTGGGGATCGAGCCACACAAACAGCATCCGGGCCCGGGGTTGCGGAGGATCGGCCTGCCGCAGCGCGGAGACCGGACCCCCCGCGGCGTCGCACAGACCCAGCGCGCGGACGACTCGCACCCAGTTGTTGGGGTGAATGCTCGCCGCGGTCGCGGGATCGATCGCCGCCAGCGCGCGGTGTGTCGCTCCGGGGTCGCGCTGCTCGGCCTGGGACCAGTGCGCCTCGAAGCGCGCGCGGGCCAGGCCTTCGAGGGTGGGTGTGCCCGGATCCCCCTCCCCCGTCGCCCGCCACAACGCCGCCCGGAGATAGAAGCCGGTCCCGCCCACGAGCAATCCGCGCTCCCCGAGATGGGACCACGCTTGCGTCGCGAACTCGCGCGCGGTGAACGTGCCGTCGGGATCCACCCGGTCGATCATCGCGTGGGGGACCCGGGCCTGCGCATCCGCCGAGGGCTTGGCGGACCCGATGTCGAGCCGGCGGTACACCTTGACCGAATCGCACACCACGATGGGAAGGCCCACCCGCTGGGCGAGTTCGAGACCCAGCGCCGCCTTCCCCGAACCGGTCGGGCCCACCACGGCCACCACCCGTGGAAGCGGTTCGCTCACGTGAGTTCCTCGGGGCCGAAACAACGAATGCCGGGCACCTTGCCCAGATCGCGGTCCTGCTCGATCAGCTCCCGTACCCACCGCCGGGCCAGGCGCGGCGCAGGGTCGGCACCGCGAGCCTGCGAGAGCACGGCTGCGATGCCATGGGTGTCGGTCGCGTCGGACCCTGCGGCAGAAGCTCCAGGGGCCTCGACCCGCAGCCACGACACAACCTTGTCAACCAGGTCGTCGATGTCCGGCTCGTCGACGCAGTCCCGCAGCTGCGCGGGGACGGCTCGCACCAGCAGCGCATCCTGGCCGAACGCTTCGAGCACCACGCCGAGTTCTTGAAGGGCCGCCGTGCGGGACAAGCACAGCTGCACATCTCGGACGCTGCGGCGAACCACCACGGGGGCGAGCAAGCCTTGCGCCCCCACCGAACCTCCGCCGAGCTCGGCGATCAGCCGCTCGTACACGAGGTGGCTGCGCAGTCGCATGAGGTCCACCGACAACACGACATCACCCCAGCGCAACAGGGCGACTGGCCCCGGAAGACAGGTCAACAGCGACAGCGCGGGGCCTGCGGGTGTGACCGCGGGGCCTGGCTCGAGCGCACCAGTCGGAGCCAGCAACTCGCGCTGTGGAGACTGCCGCGCGTTCGGCAGACCGTCCCGAAGCCTCCCTGCCGCGGCACGGGCTTGTGCGCGGTGGCCGTCGTAGTTGGTCTGGGTCGCCGCCGTGCGCAGGCGATACGTCGAGCCCGAGGCCGCGCCCGCGGCGAACCGAGGCGCGGCGCCGACCCCGGGTTCGGCACGGGTCGATCGATCCAACGCGGCTCGGGCCCCGGCTGCGAAGCGGGCCTGGATCGGAGGCTCGGGGATCGAGACATCCCACTGCGCGACCGCCAAGGCAAGAACGTGCCGCGCTGCCGCGTACACAGCCTGCGGGTTGGAGAACCGGACCTCGGCTTTTTGCGGATGCACGTTCACGTCGACCTCGCCCGGCGGCGGGTCCACGCGCAGACACGCGACCGGGCTGTGGCCCGAGGGCAGCAGGTCACCGTAGGCCGCAGCGATGGCGCCCGAGAGGGAACGCTCTCGCACCACGCGACGACGAACGACGACGAACGACTGCCCACGTCCCTTCACCGATGCGCCCGGAGGCGACAAGAACGCCTCGACTTCGACACCGTCGTGCACCCCTTGCACCCGCGTGATCGGGGCCCGGATGCGGCGCGCGAGCACGGTGGCGATCCGCTCGGGAAGATCGGACGCAGGGAGCTCCAGCAGCGTCCGTCCCGCATGCCGCAGCCGCAGGTACACGCCCGGATGCGAGATCCCCAAGCGCACCATGGTGTCGGCACAATGCCCAACCTCGGTCGCCTCCGACCGAAGGAATTTGCGCCGCGCCGGCACATTGACGAACAAGGACGCCACCTCCACCCGCGTGCCGACCGGACGACCCACCGGCGACACCTCGGGAGCGAGTCCAGGGCGCGACCGCATCCGGGTCCCGGCGGAATCCGTGGCCCGGCGAGACTCCACCGTGACGTCGGCGACCGCTGCGATCGAGGCGAGCGCCTCCCCCCGGAAGCCCAGCGTCCGAATCTCAACGAGGTCGGAGGCTTCGCGAACCTTCGACGTGGCATGCCGGGTGATCGAGAGCGGCAGGTCGCTCGGGTGCATGCCACCGCCGTCATCGAGCACCACGATGCGCTCGGCACCGCCCCGGGTAAGCTCCACCTCGACCCGGCGCGCCCCGGCATCGATCGCGTTCTCGACCAGCTCCTTGACGATCGAAGCGGGCCGCTCCACCACCTCCCCCGCCGCGATCTGGTCGGCGAGCGCAGCAGGCATCACCTCGATACGGGTAGGCGCGGACACGGCCTCAACTGGGTATCACCACCCAGAAGCAGAACCAACTGCCTCCAGAGCTCTCGCCCGCGCCGCTAACGAACCGCGACGGAAAGGTTGGGGTCGTCGGTCCACACGACTCGGTTCCGACCGCCTTGCTTCGCCAAATACAGCCGGGCGTCGGAACGCTTGATGAGGTCGTCGGCGGTGCTGACCTCGGTCTCGAGTTCGGCGACGCCAATCGAGATCGTCAGCGGGATGCGACGCCCCTCAAAGCTGAACTCTTCCTGCTCGACCATCGCGCGGACGGTCTCTGCAAAGTGCGCAGCACCAAGCTCGTCGATCTCGGGGAGGATGACGGCGAACTCTTCTCCGCCGTAGCGCGCCACGACATCCACCTTGCGGGAACGCTCGCGAACGATGTCGGCCATGTGCCGAAGCACGTGGTCCCCGGCGCGGTGCCCGAACGTGTCGTTGCAGCGCTTGAAGTGATCGATGTCGAACATCATCAGCGCCAGCGGCCGATCGTAGCGACGCGCCCGACTCAGCTCCCGCTCCAGCGTCTCGACGAAGTAGCGCTTGTTGAAAATCTGCGTCAGGCCGTCGACCGTGGAGAGCCGATAGATCTCCTCGTGGTAGGAGCTCTCGATGTTGTCGCCCGTGAGGAACTTGAAGATGCTGCGCCCGACCTTGATGAGGTCGCCGTCCTTCAAGTAGGCCTCGTGAATCTTGTGGTCGTTGACGTACGTGCCGTTGGTCGACTCGTTGTCCCGAATCTTCACCCCGGCCTCGTCGATCATCACCGTGGCGTGCGTCCGCGAGACCGAGTCCTGCGACACGCAAATATCGGTCGTCGTCGCCCGGCCGATCGTCATCTCCCGGTTCTCGATATTGTATTTACGACCAAGCTCAGCGCCGTAGATGACCACGATGCACGCGTCTTTCTTTCGGCGATGAAGCCCGGTGTCTTCCACCTTGTGGATGACGGTGACGATGGTTTCGTCGCGCATGACCGCGAACGTCCGCGGTCTGCGAACGAAGCAGCATCGTAGCAGGAAACTGCCCGGCGAACAGACCCCGGCATCCGCACCGTGGGGCCTGGGTGTACTTGTATACAGACCTCGCACCTGAACCGATCGTTGCGCTGATCGCGAGCTCTTTTTTGACGCCTGCGTCCTCGCGCTGCTATAGGCTGCGCTCTGGCTGCCATGGGAACGCCACGAAAGGGTCTCAGCGGCGTAGGCGCCCTGTTCTTCCTGGGGACGCTGGGCGCGATCGCTTTTTACGTCCAGCAGCAAAGCGCGCCGGATGGGTACGATGGTGTGCGGAAGTCGGCCACGGTGCTGCCCGATGTCTCACCGGATGAGGATGCCTCGCTGGTCTTGCCCTGGGCAGATCGCCTCGACATGAGTGCGACCGCGCTGGTGGAGATCTCCGATCCCGCGGCGCCCCCCGCCGAAGACGGCCAACCCGTCGCAGCCGACCCGGCGCTCCCGAACGCAGCCGCGGCGCCCGCCGATCCGGCGAACAGCCGGTACGTCCAGGAACTCAGCGATGGTCACCGCATCATGCTGACCCTGGACCCTGTGCTGCAGGAGTCCGCGCTCACCATCTTCGAGAACCGCGAGGTGCCGTACGCCGGCGCGGTCATGCTCGACATCCGCGACAACTCGGTGCTGATCCTCGCCGGTCACTCCAGCATGGATCCCGAGGTGGACCCGGTCGAGATCGTCGCCAGCGCCTGGGCGCCTGCGGCCTCCACCTTCAAGCTGGTCACCACCGCGGGACTGCTCGAAACCGGGGCGGTCACCCCGAGCACTCGCGCCTGCTTCTCGGGCGGTCTGCACGGCATCGAGGACGACATGCTCACCGACGATCCCGTCCGGGATACGCGGTGCGAGACGCTCTCCTCGGCGGTCGCCCACAGCTACAACCTGGTCATCGCCAAGCTCTCGAACAAACACCTCCAGCAGCAGGACCTCGTCGACATCGCGCACTCGCTTCTGTTCGAGGCCCAGATCCCGTTCGAGTACACCGTCGAGCGCAGCCCGGCGCACATCCCCGCGGACGCCAACGAGCGGGCCAAGGTCGCGGCCGGGTTCTGGAACGTCGACCTCTCCCCGGTTCACGCGGCGACGATGGTCAGCATCTTTGCGCGCGGCGGCGTGTACCAGCCCCCCCACGTCATCGACCAGGTCATCGGACCCGACGGCGAGGACCTCACCCCCGCGCGACCCAAACCATCCCGAGCGATTTCCGCCGAGACCGCGTTGGCGCTCGGCGAAATGATGCGCGCAACCACGACCTCGGGCACCGCCAGCAAGAGCTTCGTCGACGCGCAGGGCAAGCCCTACATCGCGGACGTCGTGGTGGCTGGCAAAACCGGCAGCCTCACCGGCAAACGCTCGCCCTACCTCAACTACAACTGGTTCATCGGGTTCGCCCCCGCCGACCGACCTGAGATCGCGTTCGCGGTGCTGATCGCCAACGAGCCGAAGTGGCGAATCAAGGCGCACTATGCGGCCCGTCGCCTGGTTCAGATCTACCTTGAGCGCCGCAGCGTTCTTGAGCAGAACCGTGACGCACGGCTGACCAAGACCGGCGTCGCCGCACGAGCTCGGGACGGCATGGGTGCGATCGTCCACGCCGCCCCCGCGGATGCAACCCCGTCCCCGGCGGCTTCAGGCACCGGGGCGGCCGCGCCCCAGCTCGATGTGCCCCCAGTCGCCGACGCCCTGCCCCCGCCTCCAGGCCCTGTGGCCCCAACGCCCCCGGCCTGAGTTTTCGCGCGCCCGCGGTGCGGGCCCCGTCCCAGGCCACCTTCGCGCGTAGTAGAGTCCGACTCCGTGCTCGCTGCCTTGCTGGCTGCCGCGCTTGCGACAGCGCCGGCCGACCCCGCCGACCCCGGCGTGGCTGCTCCCTCAGCGCTGGAGGATCGCGCCCGCGCCGAGGTCGCATTCGGTCAGGGCCAAGCGCACGCGCGCGCCGAGCGGTACGACGATGCGATCCTGTCCTTTGAGGACGCACTGCGGCTGCGCCCCACCGCGGGGCTGCACTACAACATTGCGGTGTGCCACCACCGGCTGCTGCTCTCGGCCCCCGAAGACTCCGAGCGCTACGAGCAGCACCGCGCCGCTGCGGTCGTGGCCTACAACGCCTACCTCGATGCGGCCCCGGGTGCGGACGATCGTTACGCCGTGGCGGCCACGATCCAAGACCTGCGCGGGCGCCCGAACCTCATCGACGAATGGCGCATCGATGCTGATGACCCCGGACGGGCAAGCCTTGAGTTCCGCGAGTCCGAGTCCGAGCCCGAGCCCGAGCCGGAACCAAGCCGCACCCCAGCACCGGCGCCGACCCCCGTGCCCCACGCGCAGCCGGATCCGGCCCCGTCGCCTCCCGCGACCTCCCCGATGCGCCCCGGATTCCCGCACGGAATGTTCGGCGTGGGATTGTCCTTCGATGCGATCGCCCCGGGTGCGATGTCTTCGACATCGGGCATCGACTCCCTCCCTGCGCTGGGGCCCTCGTTTCGCGCCGGGGGGTTCGTGGGCGAGCCACGCGAGCTTCTCCTTGGCGCAGAGTTCGCGTTTGCGACCACCCCGACCCGGGCCGCGCGGGGCCACCGGATGTCCTCGATCCAGTTCCTGTTGCTCGGCGAGTGGGCGCGCGCGCTACGGGCGGACAAGCGCCTTGAACTCGGCGTGAGCGCAACCGCAGGCCTGGGCGGCCAAGCCCTTTTCCACGGCGGGCCGAGCCCCGCGACGTGTCCGGTTCGGGCCTCGGGCGTGGTCAGTACTCGTGGCGGGTTGTTCCTCGGTGCGCGCTTGCTGGTGCGCACAACCTTTGGCGCCCGCAAGCAGCACGCGCTCGCCTTGCGCACGGGCCCCACCCTGGCGGCGATGGGCGGCGGCACCAAGGACGCGGCCTGCATGCCGGACGACCCCCACCCCTATGCGGAATACGGCGTGTCGAACGCGAGCCTTCAACTCCGCAGCGAGCTTGGGTACTCGTTTCGTTGGTGAGTCACGACGGGTCTTCGAGCAGCTCGGCCTGCACGACCACCGGATCGGCCGCCTGTCCGCCCTCGACCCGAATCGTCCGCTGCACCGGGAACCGCCCCGGCTTTCGAACCTCAAGTCGGTGAACGCCGGGCGCCAGCACAAGAGGCTCGGCCCCGGCTGCGGTCAGCGAACCGACCTGGCCCACGTAGTTGCCGTCGACGTAAACGTCGGCGTCTGTGTCGGCGTCGGGCACTTCGATCGCCAGCGGCGCCCCGGTGCCTGGGGCCGGGCGACACGCGCCGAGCAGCGAGACACAAGCGATGGCGAAGAATGCGGGGCGCAACATCAGTGCGAGGGATGGTGATGGAAAACGCAGGCGGAGTCCACGAGGCTCAACGAAGGCGAACCGTCAAAGATCGTGTGTCGTGAACGCCCACGATCGACACGTCGAAGTCTGGCAGGCCCAGTGATTCGAGGCGCCGGGCGATTTCGTCGGCCGAAGCCTTCCCCACCAGCTCGATCCGCACCGACCCGTCGGGGTCGATGCCGACCAGTGCCGCGTTGCGAACCCCGGGCACGCGGTCGGTCAAGGCCTGCTGCAATCTGCGGACGCGGGACGCGGGGTGCGGCGACTCCACCCGAAGCACGACGCCTCCGGGGTCGCCCAAAAGTTCGGCCGCGAGCACGTCCGCAACCGCTCCCGCACCGCGTTCTCGAGCGCTCTGCTCATCGACGCCAAAGGCAGCCTCCTGCGAGTCCAGGAGCGTGCGGCCAGCCGCCCTCGCGTCCACGTGGATGCGAACCGCCTGCAGCAGCGTGTTGGGCACGTGCCCGAGGGACTCGCACTCGAGGACGACCGCGACCGGAGCGGAGTCTCCGACCGGGGCTTTCGACACGCCCAGGCGCGCGAGATCGTCACCGACCTGCGCAGCCTCCACCGTACAACCGCGTCCTGCCGACAACGCGCCCAGGTGGAATCGAACCTTCGCGGGCGTGGGTGCTCCGGCGGGAGCGACGAACTTGGCCAGCCGGGCCAGGTCGATATCCACGTCGAGCTCGACCCGAATGCCCGCGGGGTCCACCTGCTCGGAAACGATGCGGTACGCGCCGGTCCAACGGGTTCCATCTCGCGCAACGGAGGCCTTGGCCTCTTTGTCGACGCGGCCCTCCAAGCCGTCGATGGCGATCTTGAGCGCGGCCAGACGTGCGCGGCGGATCGCCCTGGAGCGAAGCGTCGTCGAGCTCGGCGCCTGCTTCCACTCGGACGCCTGCGCGGCGCCGGAGGCACGCACCCCCGCAGCGCTCGCGTGGGGCGCGACGAGGCCCAAGACCCCGAAGGTCAACCCGGCGAGGTAGCGTCGAAGGCGCGATGCTGCACGCATAGAGGAGGAGCGTAGCAGGGCTGTGCGGCCGGCGGCTTTTCCTGGGCGATCAGGCGTGAGCGGGCCCGGCATCTTGGGGGTAGCCACGGCGTCGCCTCTGAGCTACACGCGGCCCCATGCGCCCCCCGTTCGTCGGCCATCGACGCTACAGCATCACGCACCGCGCTGTGCAGCGGCTTCGCGAGCTGGTGCCCACCCGTGCCGAAGAGGACGACGAGGCGTTGCGGGATCGCCTGGATGGAGCCCTGGGCGAGTCCGAAGACGATGGCCGGGCGGTTCGCACCCTCGATGCGATGCTCGGCGAGCCGCAAACCCTCATCCCGGTCGCCGAGTTCGGCGACACCCTCTATGCGATCATCAAGGAGGACACGGTGGTCACGGTCCTTCCCCAGGGCCACGGAGAGGAGATCCTTCAACGTGGACAGGCGATGGAGGAGCGCGTCGCCTCGGGCCAGGTTCAGGTGCATCCGCGGGCGCCCGAGCGCGAGCGTTTCGATCCCACCGTGCGAAGGCGCTGGCAGAAGGAGCCGCCTCCTCTGGTGGTGGAGCGCGTCGGTCGCCCTGTCTCCAGCGACCTGCGAGGTCCAACGGCCGACGCCTCCGAGCCCGCCGAATCCGCGCTGGCTGATATGGATGTCCACGAATCTGCGGCCTCCAACGACGCCTCCGGCTTGGTGTTTCGCCTGCCCGAGCCCGCCCCGACCGACAGCCCGGTTGCCAGCGCGCTGCGCCTGGCCCTCGACGAAGGCCGCCGCCGGGCCGCAGTCCTCGCGCTGAGCGAGGTCCTCGACGCCTGCAGCCCGGATGATGCCCTGGCTCCCCTGTGGAACGCGGTGGCCCAGCAGGGCCTGCCCCGGACGATGACCGTCGGAGATCTCATCGAAGCCACGGACGCGGCGCGCAAGTAGTTCTCTTTTCCGGCGCTTCGGGGCGCTGTGGTACCCCAGAGTTCGGATGGCCCTCGGAGTGCAGCGGATTCTCGGCATCGACCCCGGCACACTCTGTGTCGGGTACGGCGTGATTGAGACCCATGCCCATGCCGATCGCGGCGGTGGGTTCCAGTACCTGGAGTGTGGCGTCCTGCGGCCGGCCAAAACGCTGAGTGTCCCGGCTCGGATTGCCGAGATCGCCGCGGGATTGATCGAGATCATCGAGGAGCTGCAGCCAACCGCCGTGGCGGTGGAGAAGGCGTACTATGGGAAGAACGCCGCGAGCGCTCTCAAGCTGGGCCAAGCTCGCGGCGCGATCATGCTGCTGACTGCGCAGCGCCAGCTACCCACCTTCGAGTACGCCCCCTCGACGATCAAGCAGCAGGTGGTCGGTCACGGACGGGCGAGCAAAGCACAAGTCCAGGCCCGGGTGCAGATGCTGTTTCGCCTGCGCAAGACACCGTCCACAGATGCTGCCGACGCGCTGGCCATCGCGCTGTGTCACGGGCACAGTGCACCCGCTCGGGTCCACGTTCTGGACGCTGACGCAAACACTCGGACCTTGGCATGATCGGACATCTTCGCGGCATCGTGCTCGTGCGTGACGCTCTCACCGGCACCATCGTGCTGGACGTAGGTGGCGTCGGCTATCAACTCATCGTCTCGTGGCAGACGTTCGCCGAAGTTCCAGACCACGGCGAAACGTGCTCGCTATGGGTGCACACGCATGTCCGAGAAGACGCGCTCGCGCTGTACGGCTTTGTGCTGCCTGAGGAGCGGCGCATGTTTCAGCTGCTCACATCGGTCCCGCAGGTCGGGCCCAGAAACGCTGTCGCGGTGCTGGGCGGATTCCCCCTGATCGAGCTGCTCGAAGCGATCGGACAGGGAGAGCAGGCGACGCTTCAGCGCATCCCCGGCGTGGGCAAACGGACGGCCGAACGCATCATCCTCGACCTCCGCGAGAAGGTCGAGCCGTTGGCCGCAGCGCTGGGTATCGAAGACGACCAGGGGACGAACGCCTCGCAGGTCACCACCACGGACGCGCTCGACGACGAAGCTCGGGCGGTGTTGGTCAACCTGGGCTGGAAGCCGAAGGTCGTCGATGCCGCGCTGGCCAAGGCGCACGACAGTGACCCACCGCCCGAGGATCTCGACAGCCTCGTGCGGCGCACCCTCGCGGTCCTGATGGGCCGGTAGCTCAGGCGTCGTCGCGCCCTGGACCAAGCTCAAGCTGGGGCTCGTCGTCGTCGCCGAAGTCTGGCTCGAACCCAGGGAGTTCGTCGGCGCCGCCCATCAGCTCGGGCACCAGACCCAACGCGCCCATGCGCAGCGCATCCGCCAACCGCCGCGCCAGCCCGGTGTGCCGCAGGTTGTCCGACGCCTGACCGATCGCACGTTCGATCGCACGCGTATCGCCCACGATGACGCACAGCTTCTTGGCGCGCGTGATCGCGGTGTACAGAAGGTTGCGGCGCAGCATGACGTGGTGCTCGGGCAAGAGGCAGACGATCACCGCGTCGAACTCACTGCCCTGACTCTTGTGAATCGACAGCGCGTAGGCGAGCTGCAGCGCAGAGACCTCGCGGCCCTCGTACTTCACCCGCTGGCCATCGAAGTCGACGGTCAGCGTCGCGGCCTCAGCGTCCACGTCGATGACCTCCCCGATATCGCCGTTGAACACCGCCTTTTCGTAGTCGTTGCGGGTCTGCATGACGCGATCGGTGCGCCGAAACAGCCGCCGCGGGGTGTTCTTCCCGCCCACGGCCCACTCCCGCTGGCCGGCCGTGAAGTGAGCCTGCAGGCTTCGGTTGAGGTTTTCGGTGCCCGCGATGCCCTTGTGCATCGGCACCAGCACCTGCACGTCGGTTCGCCCGTCGATGCCGTAGGCGGCTGGGATTCGCTCGGTGGCCATGCGCACGGCCAAGTCGTGAACCTTCTGCGCGGTCCGGCAGGCAACCACGAAGAACTCCCCGTGCTCGCCGGCGGTGTCCGGGGTGAGCGTCTGACCATGCAGGACCCGGTGCGCGTTGCCGATGATGCTGCTGCCCTCCTCCTGACGGAAGACCTCGGTCAGCCGGACCAACGCGATCGGCGAATCGGGGTCCTCGGCCACCTTCATCACGTCACGCAGCACGTTCCCTGGGCCGACCGAAGGCAGCTGATCCGCATCACCGACGAGCAAAAGTCGATGTGCATCGGTGAGGGACCCCAGCAGCGCGGCGGCCAGCACGATGTCGATCATCGAGCTCTCGTCGACCACGAGCAGACCCGGCGGGAGCGGATCGGCGGGGCCATGTGCAAACGCCCCGGTCTCGGGCTTGAACTCCAGCAGGCGATGCAGGGTGCTCGCGGCGTGACCGGTCGTCTGCTCCAGTCGCTTGGCCGCGCGTCCAGTCGGCGCGGCCAGCAGCACGGAAACGCCGTTGGCGTCCGCGAGCGCAAGGACCTGCGCCACCACGGTGCTTTTGCCGGTACCCGGTCCCCCGGTCAGGACCATCACGCCGTGCTGGGCGAGCGCCTCGACGGCGGCCCGCTGCCCGTCGCTGAGGTGGGCGGGCAGCTCGGGAACCTTCCACGGCTGGACCGTGCTGCGCGCCAACGAGGCGAGGCCCGCCGCAACGTCATTCTCGGCCTCGAGCATCCGCACCGGAAACGCCAGCGGCGTGGCGTCGTTACCGTGCTCGAGCATCACCTCTCCGCTGAGGACCAAACGCTCTCCGGCGTCTCGCACCGCGTGTTCGGGCGCCCCGAGGTTGCGGGTGGCCTGCTCAACCAAGGACTCGATGGGCAGCGCGCAGTGCCCGTCCATCTCGGCCTGTTCGAGCACGTGCACAAGTCCCGCGTCGAGCCGCTCCGCACTGTCAGGCTCGATCCCCAAGGCCCGCGCCACCCGGTCCGCCGTCGAGAAGCCGATCCCCCGAACCTCTCGCGCCAACCGGTAGGGATGCTTGCGAAGCACGTTGACCCCGTCGTCGCCGTACTTGGCGAAGATGGAAGTCGCCAGATAGACCGGCAAGTCGAGCTCGAGCAGCTGCGCCTCGAGTTGCGCCATCGGTCCGCTGTGCGTGGCGTAGTGCTCGGCGATCTTCTCCAGCGTGCGCTGTCCGATGCCCTCGACCTCCAGCAGACGCCGGGGCTGCTGCTCAAGGATCGTGAGGGTGTCGAGTCCGAACTTCGCCACGATGCGTGAAGCCATGACCGCCTTGACCCCCGGGTACCGCATCAGCCGGCGCTCGATCCCAAGCTTGGTCGTCGGCACCGCGACGCTCATCCCCACGATCGAGAACTGCCGGCCATGCTGCGGGTGCGAATCCCAGCGACCGCGAAGCGTGAGCTCGGCGCCCGTCTCCACGCTGACCATCCGCCCCACCGCCGTCACAAGCGTCTCGTGGCCGGGCGCGAGCAGGCGCAGGACCGTGTAACGCGAACGAGGGTCGTGATAGACGACCCGCTCGACCGTGCCACAAAGCTCTGCCTCCTCGGCCACGGCCCACACTCGCCAAAACTGGGGCCTGCGTCAAAGAGCAGCCGCGTTCGCGGGCATCCAGCCTTCCAGGGCCGCACGCACCATCACGAGCCGGTCTTGGCCCCACAGCCGCAGGGTCGTGCCGTCGTCGTAGGTGAGGACGAAGCTGGGGACGCCGCAGATCCCCTCGGCCAGTGCGCGATCGGTGTGCGCCCGCAGGGCTGCCTTGACCCCAGGATCCTGCGTCCGCGAGAGGATGGCCTCGGCATCGAAGCCGCTCTCGGCCAGGACCGGACCCAGGGTTTCCGGCGTATCGATGCGGCGATCGTGGGCCCACGCCGCGCGATACAGGGCGTGAATGCAGCGAGGCTCGACGAGGCTGGCGCGAAGCGGAAGCACGGAGCGCAGCGGAAAGTGCGACGGGAAGCGCAGCGCAACGCCCCATGCGTCGGCCCAGTCGTGCAGGTCCCGGCGCGTGTACGCCTGCCGGGTCTCGTTCATCGCGTGCAGAGGAACCTCGGGCGTCCCGATCGCTTTGAACAGCGCGCCGAGAAGGACCGGCGAGAACTCGACCTCGACGCCGGCCGCGGCTGCGATGCGCTCGATCTGCGTCGCCGCGAGGTAGCTATAGGGACTCGCGACGTCGTGCACGAAGCGAAGCCCGGTCACCGTGCGAGCGGGCCGGGCCGGTGCCGACGCCCAAGCATCCAGCGGCAGCTGTCCGCCGAGGTCACGCAGCAGCAGCCCGATCCGGTCCTGCCCCCAGATCATGCGCGGGCCCCCCAGGAAACTCGGCACCCCGAACGCGCCGGCCTTGAAGGCGACCAACGTGGCGGCCCGCAGCGGCTCACGCCCCGCCTCGATGGCGGCATCGACGTCGATCGAATGCGCTGCCATCACGCGTCGCAGCACCGCGCGGTCGCCAAGGTCCTCGCCGTGCTGCCAGTACGCCTCGAACAGCGTCGTGGTCCACGTCTGCAGCATCCCGGTCGGCGCCGCACTGAGGATGCGCATCGCGTCCACGGTGCGCCGCGGGTGGGTCGGTGGCGCGTTCAGGGAGACCCCTGCAAAGTCCGCCCACAAGGCTATGTCTCGCTGATTCGCGGCCGCTCGCGCGGGCGCCATCACGGCGTTGGGGTCCTGGGGTGCGCCGACGTGGCGAAGCAAGCCCCCCAGCAACACCGGCTGCAGCACCACCTCCGCGTGAGCCCGCACGCGGTCCAGCTGCCGAAACGCCAGATAGGCGAACGGGCAGACCACGTCGTAGGCGAAGCGCACCGCGGTGCCCATCAGCTCAACCCGGCTCGTCGGCGCCCGCGTAGCCCAACGTGCCGTCGAGCGGGCGCTCCGTACCGTCGGCGTCGAGCGGCGGGTCGCCCTCAAGCCACAGCGCCACGTTGCCAAACGGAGTCAGCGGCGGCGCGCCCAGACGGAAGTCACCGTCATCGGCGTCGTTGAACCACAGCGGGTTGTAGGGCGCGACGACGTTGACGCCGCCGTTGCCGGCGAATCCCGCCGTGTCGATGGCGTTGGTCGCAAACTCGAGCGGGAAGCAGTCCAGCGCGGCCGAGGTCCCCGAGGCGCCGACAACGATCGAGTTACGGACCGCCCCTTCGGTTTCAAAGCACTGCAGGTTGTCGGGACCCACGCCATCGTTGCCCGCGAGCGTCGAATAAAGGATGTCGACCGTCGCAAACTGGGCGTTGATGCCCGGCCCACGCGTGCCGGTTCCGTTGCTTCCCACGGACGCATTCTCGAGCACGAGCGAGCCCCCCAACACGCGAATGCCCCCACCGAGGTTGTTGAACACCGAGGACCCGTCGAGCCGCATCATGCACGGCCCGTCGGTGAAGATGCCGTAGTCCGCGTTGTCCCCGACCTCCGAGCCCTGCATCCACAGCGTCGCGTTGCTGCAGCGAATCCCCTCGCTTGCGGTGTTGTTGGAGACCCCAATGCCGAGCGTGTACACGCGGCCGTCAAACAGGCTGAGTCCGGGCGCTCCCAAACCGTCACCTTCGAGCGAGGGGACCCCACCGTTGCCAACAATTGCGATCGTCGCGTCGGCGAGCAGGCTCGCGGCCTCATCGTACGCGCCCGGTGAAACCCGCAGCAGGCGAACGTCGTCGTCGACCAGCGACGCAAGGGCGTCCGCGAGCGAGCAGTTGGGCGACGCCTCGGACCCGTCGCCCGGACACACGGCGTTGGCGTCGACGAAGATGACCTCGTCCTCGAGAAAGCACTCGCCCGCGAGGTCGTCGCTGGGGTCGAGGTGGCAGGCACCCGTCGCACATTCCTCATGCGCGGCACAGGTCACACACGCCCCGGTCGGGTTGCAGATCGGCTGCTCCTGACCGCAGACGAAGGTGTCGACATCGCCGCAGGGACCGCACTGCCCGGTCTCGGCGTTGCACGCGGGGGACAGTGGATCGCCCCCGGAGCCGCAGAAGTCCGTGCCGCCCGCGGTGACACACGACACGCAGGTCTGGGCGTTGCAGTACGGACGCGTGCTGTCGGCACGTTCGCAGTCCGCATCGAAGGTCCCGTCGGGGCTCTCGCAGGAAAGCATCGGGCCACCGCTGGTGCTGGAGCTGCTGCCCTCATCGAGCGAGGACGCGGTGGACTCGGAGCCGAGCGTCTCGAGGGTGTCGAGGCTGGTCGAGCCGTCACCGGTCGAGCTCGTGGCGTCGGTGGTGAACGTACTCGTCGCGAGTCCGCCCCCGACCCGGCACGCGGGTACGGTGGGAGCCGCCGCGGCACAGCCCTGATGGGTGGAGGCCGGACGGCAGAGATCGCAAAACGGTTTGCCCACGCCCAACGCGGCGCAGGTTTGATCGCCTTGATCATCCCCGCAGTGCGCGATGAAGGACAGCGGGCTTGAAGCCGACGGATCGACGCTGCAGGCCGCCAACCCCGGCATGCTCAGCACGGCGGCGACGGACGCTCGCCCGAGCCACATCAAGGGAAGGGTCCCGGCATTGGCGCGCCGCGCCGCACGGTTCAAGCGCATCCCGCGATGGTAACACCGGGCCCGCGCGGCAGGCTGCGACGCGTGGATCCACCGGGTGTGGGGGGCATCCCCGCGTCTAGGGCCCTGGAGCGCGGGGGGAACCCCGCGAAAGCGTAAGCATTCCGTATACATCGCCAATACCCTGACGTTGAGGCCGTCGAATCCAGAGCGCGACGTCCTGCAAGACCCCTCGACGGACGAGGCCATGTGACGCAGCGCGCAAGCCGAATCCGATGATCACCAACCACGACCCACGCACGCCCTGTTCCACCCAGCCCTCGACCCGCGAGGACTCCCAAGCCTTTTCGTTGGACGCACTGCGGGCCCGCGAAGCGAGCCGAACTCGCCCTGCCGCTCCGGCCGCGGACAGCTCCGGTGTGATCGATCTCGACGAGCTTCGACTCACCGGACCCCCGGTCACCGCCGAGGAGCTGACGACGGCGCGACTGCTCAGCGAGACCGCGCCGACGCTTGCCGCGCCCCGCTCAACGCCGCGGTGGGCCGTCGCGACCCTCGGTCTTCTCGGAGGCGCTGTCGTTGCGCTGACGGCGATGCTCGCCGTGGGCGTTCCCCGCGGAACGAGGGCCACCCAGGACCCGGCGCCACGCCCGACGATGGCCGCAGCCGTCGCGTTCGACGACGACGCGGATGCCGTGCTCACGCACGGTCTGCAGATCGACCGCGCTGTGATCCCCCACGTCTCCACACCGGTCAGGGTTCCGCCGCGGGCGACCGCGCCCGAGCCCGAGCCCGAGCCCGAGCCCGCCCGCAAGCGCAGCGCGAAGACGAAGCGGACCGCAACCGTGAAGCCCCGGGCGACGACGCCCATCGCGGAGGCACCGGCACCCAAGCTCGAAGCCAAGCCGAAAGCCACCCCGCAAGGCGACCTGAGCGTGCAGTGCATCGTCGACCCCGCCTCGTGTGGACGCGGCGCGGCCAAACCGACGGCCAGGCCCAAGGCCCCGAGCACGTCGCTGCCGGCCAAGCTCTCGTCGACTCAGATTCGAACGGCGCTGACCGGGCCCAAGGCACAGGCCAAGCAGTGTCGCGAGATGCACGCTGCGCCCGCGGGCACCACGGTCAAGGTGAAGCTGTCGATCGCTGGCTCCGGCCAAGTCCGCTCGGCCTCGCCGCAAGCACCGCATGGCAACAGTCTGGGCCGCTGTGTCGCCGCTGCCCTGAGCCGGGCAACGTTCGAGCCCTTTGGATCACCGGCGATGGGCGTGGTCTACTCGGTCCGACTGTAGGGCACGTCTAAGGCTCGGGCGAAGGCCGGCGCCAGTCCGAACGAAGCCCCCATGTCCAGATAGGCATGGGGGTGCCAGAAGTCGCGGGGATCAGCCTCGAACCGCAGGGTTCGGGGCTGTCCTGGGTCGACGGAGAAACCGCTGCGTTCGGTGCGATCCGCGAGCGTGAAGTGCATCGACATCGCATCGCCCGCGATGCGGTACGTGAACGCCTCGGTGGTCCAGTCATCGAAGTCGCCGCGGTGAAACCAGCCCACGCCGCGGCCATCGATGCCGGCGGGTCGGAACTGGTACATGTGAAATCCCGCGCCCCCGGTGGCGTAGCGTTCGAGGTCGATCCACAGGTGTCCAGCCGGCGGCTGCCCGAGATCGGACGCGCCCAGCTCGTGCGGCGCGATGGGACCGGGCTGGTCCCGGAAGTAACGCGCGCCCCGGGTCTGCGTCTCGGGATCGTACTCAAGCGTGAGCCAGTCGATGGCGCCCTTCGACTCGAGCGCAAAGGGCAACTCGTGGCGCACGCCGGTCTTGCGAAACTCCAGCACCAGCGTGTCGTCGAGCACGTCGTAGTCGAAGCTGTGCGTGTTGACGGCGCCAACCTTTCCGTATCGATAAAGCCCCTTGCCGTCGCCATGGAAGTAGTAGAAGCCGACGTCCGAGCCGTCCAATCCCGGCAGCGCCTTCCACCACCACAGGCCGGCGAGCGCCTGAACCGCCTCGAGATCGGACGGACGCTCGTCGGCGGTCATGACCCCATCGATGGCGACCGGATCGACCCGCTCGATCGGCCGCAGCAAAGAGGCCGACACCACCATCAAGGGGATGAATGCAGTGACCGCGGCATAGGCGGCCACGACGCTCGGACGGACGCAGGACATCTTCACGACCGCCATGGTACCGCGGTCCCGAGGCGACGCCCGCTTGCCCCTGCGCGCGGTTGCTGTGACCATGCCGCGGTGCTCTCCCTGCCCCCCATTGTGCTCGCATCGGCCTCCCCGCGCCGCGCGGCGCTGCTGCGGGAAGCCGGGGTATCGGTGCAGGTGCGACCCGTCCCCTGCGACGAGACCCCGCAGCCCGGGGAGACCGCCCTTCCCTACGCGCGGCGCATTGCGCAGGCCAAGCTGCGCGCGGCGATCGAGCTTCTCGGGCACACCGAAGACCTGCCGATTCTCGCCGCCGATACGGTCGTATGGGTCGAGGAACAACCGACCCCGCTGGGCAAGCCGAGCGACCCGGCGGCGTGTCAGCAAATGCTCCGCGCCATCGCGGGCCCGCAAGGACACCGGGTGAGCACAGCGTGGGCCCTGAGCACGGGGCGGGATCACGCCGAGGTGCACGTCGAGACCACCCGGGTGTGGTTTCGAGCGCTCACGATCGCCGAGACGCAGGCATACGTGCGCACCGACGCCTGGCGCGACAAGGCCGGCGGCTACGGCATTCAAGCCCAGGCCTCTGGATGGGTGACCCGCATCGAAGGCTCGTACACGAACGTGGTCGGTCTACCGGTGGCGCAGGTGCTGGTCCGGTTGCAGGAGTGCGCGAGATGACCCAGACCCTTGCGACCCGCCTCGCGCAGATTCGCGACGATCTCGCCACGGCATCGGCCCGCAGCGGCGAGGGCCAGCGCGTCACGCTGATCGGGGTGAGCAAACGCCAGCCGCTGGCTGCGATCTTGGAAGCGCGCGCCGAGGGTCTGCTCGATTTCGGTGAGAACTACGCCCAAGAGCTGCGCGAGAAAGCCGACGCGGTGCAAGACGCCCCAGCCCCGCGCTGGCACTTCATCGGTCCTCTGCAATCCAACAAGGTCAAGCTCGTCGCGGGCTCGCACCTGCTGCACACCATCGACCGGCCCAAGCTCCTTGAGAAGCTCGAGGCTCTCGGCGTCGCCCAGGACGTGCTCGTTCAGGTCAACATCGCGGCCGAGCCCCAAAAGGCCGGTGTCGCCCCCGGACAGCTCGCCGATCTGCTCGACCGATTCGCCGACTGCGACCACGTGCGCTGCCGCGGCCTGATGTTGATCCCACCCGATGCCCCCCCCGAAGCCACCCGGCCCCACTTCGCGGCCCTGCGCGCGCTTCGGGACCAGCACGCAGGTGTCGCGCGCCCCGGTGTGCAACTGCGTGCACTGTCGATGGGCATGTCGGCGGACTTTCGTGTCGCCGTCGAAGAAGGCGCAACCCACGTCCGCGTGGGCACGGCCATCTTCGGACCGCGTGGGGTTGTGGCTCCGGCCTGAGTAGCGCTAGGTAGGAGGCGTGGCATCCGGCATTCTGCTCCGGCGTGGCGATCCTCCGTGGACGCTCGACTATGACGGTCGCGCGATTCCGTGTGCGCCGGGCGAAACCGTGGTGGAGGCGCTTCTCGCCGCCGGGGAACTCGCGACGACCCGGAGCTTGAAGTTCAGGCGCCACCGCGGGCCGTACTGCCTACGCGGAGACTGCGGGACCTGCTTGGCTCGGGTCGACGGCGAGCCCAACGTTCGCGGCTGCCTCACCCCTGTCCACGACGGACAGAAGGTCGTCTCCCAAAACCGCCTGCTTACCCGGGGCCCCGATCCGTCGGCGCTCGCCGACAAGTTCTTCGCGAAGGGCATGGACCACCACCACCTCATGGTGCGACCGCGCGCCCTCAACGAGATCATGAAAGAGGTCGCGCGAAACCTGGCCGGGTTGGGGACGCTGCCGGACCGGGTCGACGAAGAAGGGGCGCAGTTTCGACATGAGGCCCCCGATGTGGTCGTGATCGGTCGGGGACAAGCCGGGCGCGCCGCAAGCCAGGAGCTTCGGCGCCGCGGCCTTCGCTGCATCACGCTGGAGCGCATGGTCGGCTCGGCCACGCATGCCGACGACCTCGACGCGGGGGTGTTTGGCATCTACCCGGACGAGGGCCTGATCTGTGCCGCCGCTGTGCAGCCTCATGCGCCCGACCGCATCTTCACCCTTCGCCCGCGACATCTCTTGGTGGCCACCGGCGCCCGCGACCCGATGATCCCCCTCGACGGCAACGACACCCCCGGCGTGATCTCGGCGCGTGGTTTGGTCGCGGCGATGCAGCGACAGCACTTCAGCCTCCCCCAGGACGTGGTCGTGATCGGCCCCGACGACCCGGCCTCTGGGGTCGCACAACGGCTCAAGGCGAGACACCTGCGGGCCGAGGAGGTCGCGCGGATCGACGGCTCGGATGCGGTCGATCAGGTTCGACTGACCGACGGAACCCGGATCGACGTGTCGCTGGTTGTGCTCGCGCCGCGTCCGGGACCTGCCAGCGAGTTGGCGCGGCAAGCCGGGGCCGCGGTGCGGTGGAACGGCGCGGGATTCGAGGTTGTGCGAGAACAACCCAGCGGGCGGATCCGGGTGCCAGGCCCCTGGACACTCTGGGCGGCGGGCGAGGTTGCCGGGGTCGCCGACGCTCGGTCGGCCCAGGACGGATTGTTCGTCGCGCAAGCGTTGTGCCACCACGAAGGAGCCGGACAATGAGTCACCGCATTTTCATCTGCCGATGTGAGGACGTGACCACCCATGAGATCGAAGATGCCCTCGATCGTGGACTGTGCACGGTTGAAGAGATCAAGCGCTACACCGGGCTGGGCACCGGTCCCTGCCAGGGGAAGGAGTGCATGTGCACGCTGGTCACCCTGCTCGTCTCCCGGGGTCTGGCCGATGCCGCACACGTGCAGCCGTTTACCGCCCGCCCTCCCGCGGAGGCGGTCACCTTTGGGGCCCTCGCAGCCGTCCCCGAAGACGGAGGCGCGCAGTGAGCAAAATGAACGAGATGGGGTCGGCCGACGCCGCCCTCCCCGAGCGCGCCGACGTGGTCATCGTTGGGGGCGGCGTCATGGGGCTCTCGACCGCATACCAGCTCATGCGGCTGTCCAAGGGGCGGTGCAAGGTGGTGGTCATCGAGCGCAGCTACCTGGTCAGCGGCGCTTCGGGCCGCAACGGCGGAGGGGTGCGCATGCAGTGGGCCGACCGCCAGAACGTCGAGCTGATGATGCGCAGCATCGACATCTGCAAGGGCCTGGCGCAGGAGCTCGGCATCAACACCTGGTTTCGCCAAGGCGGCTACCTGTTCCTCGCGCGGACGAGCGAAGCGGAGGCCCAGCTCGAACGCAACGCCGAGCTTCATCAGCACGTGGGCGCCCCCACCCGCCTGCTCAGCCCCGAGGCGGCTCGCGAGATCGTCCCGCAACTCGACCTCACCGGTGTCCGGGTCGCCACCTTCAACCCCGACGACGCCGTGGTGTTTCCGTGGGCGTTCGTGTGGGGCTACGCGGCCCAGGCGGTCAAGCGTGGCGCCATCGTCCGCACCCACACCAGCGTGGAGCGGATCGAGCCCGAACCTGGAGGCCGCGCAGGGTTCGCCCTGCACCTCTCCACCGGGGAGTCGATCGAAGCCGACACAGTGATCAACGCGACGGGGGCATGGAGCGTGGGCCTCAACGTCTCGCTCGGGGTGAACCTGCCCGACCACCCGCACCGCCACGAGATCATGTCGAGCGAGCCGCTCAAGCCCTTCCTCGACCCCCTCGTCGTCGACCTGAGCAGCGGCCTGTACTTCTCCCAAAGCACGCGCGGAGAGATCGTGGCGGGGGTCAGCATGCCGGGCGGAGACGAAGACGCCGACCCCACGCAGATCAACCTCGGGAGCTCCATGCTCTTTTTGTCACGGCTCTCGCGAGCGCTGTGCCGGGTGATGCCCATCGCGCGCTCGCTCAAGGTGCTGCGACAGTGGTCCGGTCCCTACGACGTCTCACCGGACGGGGACGCGATCCTCGGACCCACCCCCGGCTTTCCCAACCTGATTCAGATGTGTGGGTTCACCGGCCACGGCTTCATGATGGCGCCCGTCGTCGGCGAGATCGTGGCGCGGAGCCTGGTGCGCGGCGAAGCGCACCCGGTCCTCTCCCACTGGAGCCCCGGCCGCTTCGGCGACCCCGGCTACACCGGGCGCGGCGAAACCATGATCATCGGCTAGCCGACCGTCGCGAGCCTGCGGTCCCAGGATACGCGGCACAGTTCGCACCGGGCCCCCCGTCTCGGCGTGGTACACCGGGCCCATGGACACTCGGTGGCTCGTGTGGCTCACAGCAGCCCCCCTGGCGTGTGGCGACATCACCTCGGAAGTCGCGATCTCGTTCGAGCGCCCCCGAGACGACGCAGCCCTCAGCGGCGTCGACAACCTCACGGTGTCCCTGACCCCGGACGGCTTCACCGAGCAGTTCGCGGTCGATGCCTCCGACGCCTCCGTCGCCTTCGAGCTTCCTCCCGATGACGTCTCGCGGAGCCTGTCGGTGTTCTTCAGCCGCGGCGAAGATCTCGTGGCGTACGGGCGCACGCCCCCGTTCACCTTCGCGGGGGCGGCCGGAGCCGGCGTTGCCGTGTTTCTGGGCTACCCCGGAACGCTCGCCACCCTCGACCGCGAGTTTGCGCTTCCAGACGCCAGCACGCTCATTGCGAGCTCTGCAGGTCGCGGAGCCATCGCGTTGGGCTCGGACGGGAGCGCGGTGTTTCTCGACGCGTACACCTACGGCCTCGTGCCCATCGCAGCTTTTCCCGAGCCCACCCCCGCCGCGCAGGACGGGGTGTTCGTGGGGGACGCGTCCGGCAGCGTCACCCGCATCTCCTACGCCGAACGGGTGGCGGCGACGCGCTATGTGTACGGGACGGACGCATGGACGCATGTGTCCCTCGAAGACACACCCCCCCGCCCACAAGCAGCCGCGTGGTTCGATCCCGAAGCCGAACACGTCTACATCGCCGGCGGTGGGGAGCAGACATCGGTGCTCCGGGTCGAGGTCGCGTCCACAGACAGCGGTGTGCCCACGATCACCGAACTGAACCTCGAACTCGACGGCCCTCGCCGCGCAGGCACCTTGTTCGGGCGCGCAGGCGCGGGCGAAGATGGCCTCGTCGCATTCGGCGGCGACGACCCCACGCTGCCGCTGGTTCGCGTGGTCGGCTCAGGCCAGAGCACCGAGCCGCAGGGCCTGGCGTGGACGGACGCGCGCTGCGTGGCCCTGGACGAGACCCGCACCCTGTGCGCCGGAGGATCCATCGACGCTGAGACGACCGCACAGGGCGTGATCGTCGACACCGCGGACGCAGAACCCACCGTGAGCCGGCTCCCAGAACTCCTCCCGATTCCGATGCGTGAGGTCCTGTGGCTGGTCGACACGGGGGCGGTATACGCGCAAGGTGAAGGGCGTCTGGTCCGGTTTGACCGGGAGACGCTGGAGCGCGCGGAACCCCCTCAAAATCCGCTGCGGGCCATCGGTGGGGGGGCGGCCAACCTTCCCACAGGCGTCACGATCATTGCGGGCGGCGCGGACACCGACGGAGCCGCGACCGACGCGTGGCAGCTCTTCTCCCCCGAACTTTGACCCGAAAGAGCCCGCCGCGCCGTGTTGGCAAGGCGCGAGCGCGCCTGTATGGTGCGTCGACTTGCGCGAAGAGACCCTGATGGCCGCCGATACACTCTCGATCACCGACAACCGCACGGGGAACAACTTCGAACTGCCGATCAACGACGGCACGGTTCGAGCGATGGACTTTCGTCAGATGAAATCCTCCGAGGATGACTTTGGCTTGATGGTCTACGACCCCGCGTACAAGAACACGGCGGCGTGCCGGTCGGCGATTACGTACATCGATGGCGACCAAGGCATCCTGCGGTATCGCGGATATCCGATCGAGCAGCTCGCGGAGCAGTCCACCTACCTTGAGGTGGCCTACCTGCTTCTCAACGGCGAGCTGCCCACCAAGCAGCAGTCGGGCGAATGGACCAACGAGGTCACCACGCACACCTACGTGCACGAGTTCCTCAAGACCTGCATGGAGGGCTATCGCTACGACGCTCACCCCATGGGCCGACTTGTGGCGTTCCTCGGCACGCTGTCGACGTTCTACACGTCCAGTAAAAACGTCCGAAACAAGACGGTCCGCAACGAGCACATCGTCAAGATCATCGCCAAGCTGCCCACGATGTCGGCCTGGGCGTACCGGCACTCGCTCGGGCGACCGTACGTCTACCCGAACAACGACCTGTCGTACTGCGGCAACTTCCTGAGCATGTTGTTCCAGCTGGCGCAGCCGAACTACAAGCCCAACCCAGTGCTGGAGCGGGCGCTCGATGTGCTCTTCATCCTGCACGCTGACCACGAGCAGAACTGCTCGACCAGCGCGGCGCGAGCGGTCGGCAGCTCCGAAGCCGACCCTTACGTCTCGCTCGCAGCAGCCTCGGCCGCCCTGTACGGCCCGCTCCACGGTGGCGCCAACGAGGCGGTCCTGCGGATGCTGGACGAGATCGGCGAGATGAAGAACATCCCGGCGTTCATCGAGGGCGTGAAAAAGGGCGAGCGCCGCCTGATGGGCTTCGGTCACCGCGTCTACAAGAACTACGACCCGCGGGCGCGCGTCATCAAGAAGCTCGCCGACGAGGTCTTTGAGGTCACGGGCCGCAACCCACGGCTGGACATGGCCCTGGAGCTTGAGAAGATCGCGCTGAGCGACGACTACTTCGTCAGCCGCAAGCTCTACCCCAACGTCGACTTCTACTCGGGCCTCATCTATCAGGCGATGGGCTTCCCCACCGAGATGTTCCCGGTGCTGTTCGCAATCCCCCGCGCAAGCGGTTGGCTCGCGCAGTGGAGCGAGATGCTCGACGACGACGAGCAGAAGATCGCCCGTCCTCGCCAGATCTACACCGGACACGACGCCCGCGATTACGTCCCGATGGACAAGCGCGGCTAAGCATCGGCCCATGCCGCTGCTGATTCTGGCCGCGAGCGTTCTGGCGCTCGCAGCCTTTTTGTTTTGGCGTTTCGGACCCGGAGCATCTGCCGGTGCCGTGTTCGCGTTCACGGTCGAACGCGGCGGCGAGGTGCGTCTCCAGGGTTCGGTGCCGGCAAAGTCGGACTCGGATGCGCGCGAGTTCGTGGCCACGATGGAGCTGCCGCCGCGGGCCCGAATCTGGGCGCATCGCGACGGTCCGAGGCTTCGGCTTGGGTTCTCCTCGCACGTCCCCGAGAACCTGCGGCAGCGGATGCGGAACTACCTGGGAAACTAGGCCCCCGGGCTGGCCCGAGCGCCGCGGCGCCGTATAGTCCCCGCGATGGTCCATCCGTGGCACGACATCCCGAACAACCCCGACACGGTTCACGAGGGGTTCACCGCGGTGATCGAGATCCCGCGAGGGTCCAAGGTCAAGTACGAACTCGACAAGCCGACCGGGCTGCTCCGCGTCGACCGGGTGCTGTACAGCTCGGTCCACTACCCGGCCAACTACGGCTTCATCCCGCGCTCGTATTGCGACGACAAGGATCCCTTGGACGTCCTGGTCCTGGGCTACGAGCCGGTGCATCCACTGTCGATCATGACCGTGCGTGCGATTGGGGTCATGCACATGGCGGATGAAGGCGAGCCCGACGACAAGGTCATCGCGGTGCCCAAAGATGACCCCGCCTTCGCCGACATTACCGACATCACGCAGGTGCCCAAGCACACCTACGTAGAGATCAAACGGTTCTTCGAGGACTACAAGGTGCTCGAGGAGAAGTCCGTCGTCGTGGACGAGATTCGGGGCGCAGCCGAGGGTATCGCGGCCGTGAAACAGGGCCTGGCGTACTACCGAAAAGAAGAGAACCGCCTGCGCGGTTGGGGCTGATCCAAAAGCGCACCGCGCCCGAATCCGGTTTTCGGCTGCAGCCGGGCGCGCCGTGGACCATGATGGTCGGTGATGGCCCCCCCATCGACGAACGCCTGCGCGAGCTTCCTGCTGATGACCTTCGGGCTGGTGGGCGCCTCGTGCAAACACGAGACCGAGCCACCCCCGCAGGGACGAACCTCGTCCCGAGCCTCCAACGAAACCCTCCCCCCAGGCCCGCTCCCCGACGTCGGCGCGCGGCCGCAGGGGCAGCCCGAAGACCAGAGCAGCGGCGGCCGCCTGAAGCTTCCCGGCCTCCGCGCGAGCCGCTCGACATGCGTCTCTCCGTGCCCGGTCATGTTCTCGATCGACGCCGCGACGGATTCGAGTGACGACAACCCGTTCGCGCACAGCGGCGTGTACTGGGACTACGGCGACCCGAACGCGGACACCCGCGATGGACGCATCGAGCGTGGCGGGCACTTCTTCCAGACCCAGCAAGGTGCCACGCGAACGAGCGACACCAACACGCCGCTGGGCATGCACACGTACCAGTGCGCCGAAGGCATCTGCACCTTCCACCCCGGGGTCTCGATTCGAAACGCGGCGGGTGACTGGGTCACGGGCTGGGCGAGCGTGCAAGTCCGGGCCCAGAGCACGGCCTACCCCGCGACGCGCACCGTCTGTGTTTCAGCATCAGGACGTTGGGGGGGTGAGGAGCCCTGCCCTGCCGACGCCGAGCACGCCTCGCAGCTGCCCGCGCTGGGCAGCTGGAAGAACGACACGCGCTACCTGCTTCGGCGCGGCGAGGCGTTCGACTCGCAGCGCGCGTGCATCGGCTACGGGAGACGAGGGATCACGCTCGCGTCGTTTGGCGACGCCGCCGACCCCAAGCCCGAACTCGCGGCCTTTGGCGTGGGCCGCAGTCGAAGCTGCGGTCGCGCCACAACGACCGACCGCGAGATCGACCGCTACGCGGTGCCGTTTTGGGTGGAGGACATCACGCTCACCGACCTGCGTGTCGCCTCCGTCGCGCTGGGCATGACATTCAAAAACATCGCCCTACACGACCTCGACATGGACTTCGAGCGACAGCGGGAAGGAGGGGTCGTGTACATGCAGACGACGGACCGCTGCTCCAAGGACCCCGAGCTCTCGTGCAGCCGCGTTCCCCTGCCCTACGGGCTCTACATCAGCAGCACCACGATCGTAGGATCCCGAATCGCCCCGCCGGGCGTCAACGTGGGCTTGGTCAACGCGGCGTGCCCGAGCTTCGTCGGGCTGCTCGACACCGAGATTCGCGTAGCCGAAGAACACAACGTCCGGCTGGAGTGCTCGTCTCGATTTCTGGCGCTGCACAGCGATATCAATGGCGAACACATCGGCAAGCGCGGCCGAAAGAGCGCGATCACGATCCGCCCCGAGGGCACACTCGCCCAAGACATGCTGCTGGGGCGACGCACCCAGTTCGACAGCCCCAGCGACGTCTTCGAGAGCCGGTACACCGTCTTCAAAGACCTGTACTTGGGCACGCCGCGCAGCGTGAACAACTCGGTCCGACTCGCGATCACCCCGACCCAGGACGCGGACTCCGAGGTCTCTCGGTATGGCGTCGTCTCCGGCAACGTCACCGATATGGGCGAGGGCATGCCCCACGCGGACGCCCGCCTCGCGGGGTCCGGTTTGGTCTGCTACGACGACAACACCTGGCAGAGCCAGAGCGGCTGCGAGGATTCGGGTCGGGCGAACATCCCCGAGCAAGGCTACAGCCCAGCGCAGACCCAGTTTCCGGCGCCCCAGGTTCCTGATCCGCCGGCGAGCTACTCAGTCGCCTCGCCGCGCGGAACGCGCGGAACGCGCGGCGGGGGGCGGAAGATGATGCGCGGCGTCGGCGACCGAAGAGTCCGAAACCCAGCATCAGCAGCGCGCCGACGCCGAACCTGCGTCCCTGCCCGGTGCTGCAGCCACCCTCGCTGTCGTCTTGGGAGGCCCCACCGTCGGTGTCGCTGCCGCTGGGTGCAGCACCCTCGGAGTCCTCGGAGTCCGAGCCGCTGCCCGAACCGGAGGTCCCGCTGGCCGAGTCACCCTCGGAGTCCGAATCGCCGCCCGAGCTGCTTCCGTCACCGCCGGTGGTCTCAGGCGCCTCCACGCCGACGTAGATCTTAACCTCGTCGGAGCCAACGTTGCGGTCGTGGTCGATGGCCTCGACCCGCGCCGTGTACGTGCCCGCAGGGAGGTTGCTCAGCTCCCAGCGCCGCTCGAAGGCGAACGCCACCGACTCCTGCTCCGCCTCGACGAGCACCAGCTTCCAGCCCACGCCTTCGTGGTCGTCCTCGACATCGGCTTCGACCGTGACGCTGCCTCCCACGGGGAGCTCAAGCCCATCGGCGGGCGCGGTGATCGTGACCGTCGGCGGCTCCATGTCGGGGCTGTTCGCACCGAAGTACGCCAGCAGCTCGGCGTTGGTGTTCTGAGAGCCCCCCGGGCAGAACTCGTCGTGGGTGGGCTGGCAGTTGATGCCGCCGGTCGCATCGTCGTACGGCGTGCACTCGGAGGCCCATGTGACATTCGCACTGCCCACGAACGGGTTCATCACCTTGGTCGGGTCACCGATGTGCGCGAGGCCAAACGCGTGCGCCGCCTCGTGCAGCGCCGTGGTGCCGAGCGTCGCGGAGTTGTTGGGGTTGATGGCATCGGTGAAGGCGAACGTCGCATCGCGCCACCACATGTCCCCGCAGTCACTGCTGCACGACACGCCCAGCACGCCGTTGCCCAGGCCCAGCATGCCCGGCGAGCCGCCCATCATCACCATCGCGTAGGGCAGCTCAGGCGGCGGGACGGCGTCGTACGCGATACGGATCCCGTAGGGCTCCATCAAGCGTTCGAAGACCTCGATGAGCGCGAGCGCTTGCGCCTCGGTTCCACCGAAGCCGGGCCACTCGGTCGGAGCGTTGAGGCAGTTCGACTCGTTGAGCGCTGCGTTGGTGCCCGGCGACAGCGAGGCCCCAAAGAAGTTGAGGAAGATCGTGTTGCGGTGCGGAGGTGTCGTCCAGTCGAACGATGGGTTGGGATCCTGGGTGAACCCGTCCGCCTTGTTGCCGGGCCGGACCTGATCGCCAACCTGAACCCAGCCCTTGTCGTCGAGCATTTTCTGAAAGTCGGACGCACGCTGCTGCAGCTCCAGCTCCGTCAGCGGCGCGAGCTGCCGAACCTCCTCGCCGAACAAGGTGTTGGACCTCAGGGTGTCAGCAGGGTCGCCAGCGAGGAGCAGCACCGAGGAGAGAAACACGCCCGAAACCATCAAATCGCAGATACCATACGGTTGCCCACGGAGCTAGGGATCAGCCCTCGGGAGTCAGCCAGGCACAGCGCCGCGGGGGTCAGGCGCGGCATCGAGCAGCCGGTGGAGCTCTCCGAGCACCGTCGCAGGATCCGCGCTCAGCTCGTGGGGGCGGTTGGGATGCTCGGAGGGAAAGCCCAGCGCGCCCTCGTGGTAGCGGGTCTTGAACTCGGAAAACTTCAAGCCGTGCGCGGTGGAGACCACGATCACGCGGTCATCGCGCTGGATGGTGCCCCGCGCGACAAGCTTCTCGAGGCACGCCAACGCAACCCCGGTGTGCGGACAGTTGAACATGCCCGTCCGATCCGCCCGCGCGGTCGCCTCCGACAGCTCCGACTCCGACGCTTGCTCCACAACGCCGTCCATCGCCGCCAGCGCTCGCACCGCCTTGGGCAGGCTCACCGGGTCGCCGATCTGGATCGCGGAGGCCAACGTCTTGCCCGCCGTGACCGCCTCAAAGTCATCCTCGACCAGCGCTCGCCCGGCCGCCTGCGCTCGCTGGTACGCCTGGTACAGCGGATTGGCCTGCTGCGCCTGTGCACAAACGAGTCGCGGCAGCTTGGCCACCAAGCCCAGCGCCTGCATCTCGAGGAAGCCCTTGGCGATGGCGCTGACGTTGCCGAGGTTGCCCCCGGGCACCAGCACCCAATCGGGGACCTCCCAATCGAACTGCTGCACCATCTCGAACGAGATCGTCTTCTGCCCCTCGATGCGAAGGCTGTTCATCGAGTTGGCGAGGTAGATACTGGAGTCTTCGGTGAGCGCCTGAACAACCTTCATGCATCCATCGAAGTCCGTGTCCAAGCTGCAAACCAGCGCGCCGTTGGCCATCGGCTGCACCAGCTGCGCGGCGCTGATCTTCGCCTTGGGCAGCAGCACCACGACCGGAATCCCGGCCGCCGCGCCGTAGGCCGCCAGGGCTGCCGAGGTGTCCCCCGTGGACGCGCAAGCCACCGCCCGGACCGGCTTGCCCTCCGCGATCATCTGCTTGACGCTTGAGACCAGCACGGTCATGCCAAGGTCCTTGAACGAGCCGGTGTGGCTGGTGCCGCACTGCTTGATCCACAGATCGCGCAGGCCAAGCTGCGCCCCGTAACGCTCGGCCCAGAACAGGTTGGTGCCGCCCTCGAACAGCGACACCACGTTCTCGTCGGCGACGTGCGGCTGCACCAGCTCCTTCTTTCCCCAAACCCCGCTTCCGTAGGGCCACTGGGTGCGCAGGTAACGGTCCGAGAACAGCTTCATCCAGCCGGCAGGGGAACGAGCCCGCAGCGCGCTGAGGTCTTGCTCAACCTCGAGCAAGCCCTGGCACGAAGGGCAGCGGTAGATCACGTCGGTGAGCGGCCACTGGCCTGAGCAACCGGACACGCAGCGGAAGTGGGCGCGGTAGGTCATCGCGCGGGATGCTACCGCGGCCGCGGCCCCGCCGACCCGCGCTATGCTGTGCGCCGTGCGCCCTGCCCTCGCCGCGCTCGCGCGCCCCTCGTGGCGACGACGCCTCCTCGTCCTGGTCCTCGTCACGACCCTCAGCACGCTCCCGCTGGTCGGCAGCCTCGGGTACGAGCACGCGTTCGTGCTCTCCCCTGTCTTCTCCCTGCTGGGGATGGCCGTGGGCGTCGATGCTCTCCGGCGGCTCGCCGGCACCCCCCAAGCCTCGTGGTGGTCGCTCGGCGTGGCCGTGGTTCGCGAGCTGAGCCTGCTGCACGGGATCGCGATCGCCATGACGCTGCTCGGGGGCCTGTGGCAGCGCGGCTGCGATCCGTTGGGCGGCCTGTTGTTCTACGGCATGGGTCCCGTGCCCGCATCCCTGCTGGGCGCGAGCTGTGGTGTCATCGCGGCAACGCTCGTCCAGCGACGCGGCCGCGCCTTGTGGCTCGCATTCGTCCCGATGGCGCTGTGCATCGTGGTGGGGCTCAGCCGCCTGTACGCCGACCCCGTCGTCTACGCCTACGACCCGTTCTTCGGCTACTTTTCCGGATCCGTCTACGACGAGGGCGTGGCCGTTGGACGTCGCTACCTGCGATACCGCGGCTACACGCTGCTCGCGGGGACGGCCGCGCTCCTGGTGCTGGCCGTGGTGTGTACGCCCACGCTCGTTCGCCGCGCCCGCCCCTTCGCTGGTCTCACCCACGGCCCCCGCGGAGCCCTCGCGGTGCTCGCCGCAGCCTGCTCGATCGCGGCCGCGGTCCTCGGATGGAACGGCGCGTCCCTGGGTTTCACCGCCGACGCCCAGAGCCTTCGAGAGGTCCTCTCCCAACGCATCGAGACCGAGCACTTCATCATCGACTACGCGCCGCGCACGCCCGACGACCGGACCATCGAGCTCATCGCTGCCGAGCACGAGTACGCCTACGCCCGCCTCAAGGCCCGGATGGGCGGCCTCGAGCCCGCCGGTAAGGTGCACAGCTTCAACTTTCGCGACCGCAACGAGAAGCGCGCTGCGATGGGGGCCGGCACCGTCCAGGTCGCCGCGCCGTGGCGAGGCCAGATCTACCTCGATCACCGCGAGTTCCCCCACCCGGTCCTTCACCACGAGCTAGCCCATATCTTTGGCAAGACGGTGGGCGACGACATCTTCGGCGTCGCGCGCGATGGACTCCGGCTCAACATCGGCCTGATCGAAGGCTTCGCCACCGGCCTCGCCCCGCGCCCCTCCGATCGGCTCGACCTGCACGACCAAGTCGAGGTCCTCACCGCGTTGGACAGGCGCCCCCCGCTGGCCGCGATCATGGGGCCAGGGTTCCTCAGCCACAGCTCGCGGGTCGCCTACATGACCGCCGGGTCGTTCGTCCTGTGGCTTGTCGACACCCGCGGGTTCGAGCCGATGGGCACCTTCTACCGAACCGCGGGCGACGCCCAAGCCGCGTACGGAACCTCCCTGGAAGCGCTTGAGGCCGAGTGGATCGAATTTCTGGAGCAGCGCGACGGTATCCGTCCCGAAGACGTGCAGGCGCAGGCCCAACGCTTCGAGCGAGGCAGCGTGTTTGAGCGCCCCTGCGCCCACATCGTCGCCCGGGTGCAGGGTGAGCTTGGCCGGGCCACCGGACGCGCCGAGTTCGAGGACGCCATCGATCTCCACGAGCAGCTGTGCAAGCTGGAGCCGTTGCAACCCGTACATCGCCTCGGACTCGCGCGCGGACACATGGACCGCCGCGACCCCGCCGCTGCCCTCGAGGCGCTGCACACCCTCGAGCAGATGCCCGATCTCACCGTCAGCGTGCTCAGCCACATGCACGAGCTTCGCGGCGACGTGCACATGTTCGCCGGCGACCTCGAGGCCGCGGCCACGGCCTACGAAGCCGGCCTCGCGCTCCCCGACGACGAGGACCACACCCGCCTGCTTCAGCTCAAGCGCGAGGGCACGCTCGACCCCGTCCTGGCCGAGGTCCTCGTCGAGTACCTCGCGCTGTTTGACATCGAGGGCGACAAGTTCACCCAGAGCCTGGGCCGCCTCGCGGCTGCGCACCGCATTCGCGGGCTCGCCGGCCACGAAGCGCTCGGCAGCTACCTCGTCGCGCGCCAGCTTTTGGGCGTGCAGCGGGCCGCAGCGGCGGTTCCGTTCCTCGACTTCGCGCTGCAGCACGCCTCCGATCTGCCCAGCGACGAGTTTCGCCGAGCCACCCGATACGAACTCATGAGTGCGCTGGTGCAGGGCCGCGCCTACGACCGCGCGTCCGTGCTGCTCGAGGCGCTCGAGGCGGAGCCGGGCATCGGCAACGGACATCGCCTGCTGTACGACGAGTGGCGCGGCCGCATCGCGTTTTTCCGCGAGTACCGGCCTTCGGACACCTGAGCCAACCGCTCAGAGGCCGCGGGTGATCCGCCAGCTGTTGCCGTCCCGCAGCAGCTCGAACATCGTGTGGTCTTGCTTGCGCGCGTGCTGGCTCTCGACGCGGGTCATGCCGCTGTCACCGTCGACGATCGGCGACAACCGGAAGCTGGCATCGATCCACGCCTTCACCACGGCCCGGTCGTCCACGATGTTGACCTCGAGGTAGTCGACCGTGAAACGAATCGACTCGACCTGCGAGAGACGCTCGCGAAGGATGGGCCCCAGCAGGTCGTACTCGATGTCATCACCGGGGTCGTCGGTCCCGGCGGTGTCGTAGTACGTGGGGTGAGCGGTCGCGAGGACACCCGCGGCATCACGGCGAACGAAGGCCGTTCGGTAGCGTTCGATCACCCGCAAAATCTCGCGGTTCTCGTCCGTATCCGGGATCTCAGTCCCCGGAATGGTCGGCGCGTCTTTGCAGCCCGGCGCTGAAACAGCGACGAGCCCGAGTCCACAGGCGAACAGCATCGAGCGAAGACGATTCATAGCGGGGTGCTGCCGGAGCATCTTTGCAATGCCTCGGCCGGCGGGAGGGTACGCAAAATCCCGAAGGATCCAAAGGGTTACCGGCTCACGAACAGAAATCGAATTGTCATTTTGGCAATCCCGCGCCACGAACCCTGACGACCCGTCAGCCCAGGCGCCTGCCCCGAGACACCTGGACATGCCTCGATTGCTCACAAGGCGCGGCGAGGTTGGTTATGATCCCCCGGTGAGCGCCGACGCTCGACTCCACCCCCGATTTCCGATTCCCGCCACGGCGGATGTCATCGGACATGAGGTCGTGCTCTGCGTTCCGATGGCCGACCTGAGCATGGGCGGATGTCGGTTCGCGGGCCGAGGGTGGGAATCTGCGGGGACCGACGTCGAGCTCGTGCTGTCGTTCCCTCGCAAGTCGGCCAACCTCCCCCTGAGCGGGATCGTGGTGAGATCCTCGAACCGCGACATGGGCGTCCAGTTTCAGAACCTCAGCGACGAGCAGAAATGGGCCCTGCGCAAGCACATCCGGGACGCGCAGCGCCAGCTTGCCGCGAGCACCGCCGCGGGCTGACGCCGTGAACGACCCGCTCAAGCCTCTCACGCCGCTCAACGACGCGCAGCGTCGGCGCGCTGAATCAGCGCTCGACCGGGTCGAGATGCTGGCGCACGTGCTCGCAAAACAAGTCTCGCACGTGTCGATGGAGGAGCTTCGCAGCGCAGGCTATGAGGGCCTCGTCGAGGCCGCGCAGCGCTACGACCCCGCGTCCGGGGTCCCGTTCGCCGGGTTCGCACACCATCGGATCCGCGGTGCCATGATCGACATCGCCCGGCGGGCCTCTCCGGCCATTCGTCGCCGATCGCGGGCGGTCAAAGTGCTGGAGGCGACCCAGGCGCTGCTCGAGGACGCCGAGAAGAACCAGGCGCGCCGCGGCGGCGCCGACACACGAACACTCTCGGAGCGGGTCCAGGCCGCGGCCGACCTGGTTGCACGCACCACCACTGCGGTTTTGGCCTCCAAAGCCGCCCCAGCCGATCCCGACACCGTCGCCGAGCCGGGGACCTCGGCTGAAGACGCCGTCTCGTTCAAGCAGCTCCGCGACCACCTGCGCGTCGCGATGGCATCCCTCCCCGAGGCCGACCGCCTGCTGGTCCAGGCGATCTACGACGACTGTCTGAGCATGGGGGAGTATGGCGAGCAGATCGGCAAGAGCCGCAGCACGATCTGCCGTCACCACGCCCGCATCCTCGGGGCTCTGGGCAAACAGCTCCGCGAACCACCGTTTCCGCGGCCGCGGTAGCCCTTGCGGATTTCTTGGTCGCAGCGGGTCTGTATCCGATCCTCGCGCCGTGCGCTCCCACCCCCGCAGCCCGCTGCTTGCCGCGTTCATCGTGGCGGCCGCCCTCGCCGCGGGCGCTTGTGCAGCGGATCCCCTGCCCCAGCGACAGCCCGCCCGCCGCGCCGCGGACAAAGCGGCGCTGTACGGCGATGCGGCGCTGCTGCCGACCCGCGCGGGGGAACGCGCGCGCCAGGAGGTGGCGCTGGCTGAGGAGATCCGCGTTGCCGTGGAAACACTGCACGCGGTCGAGCGCGCTCATGTGACCGTCGCGACCGGCCCACACGGAGCGGCCTCCAGCGCTGCGGTCGTGATCCGTGCGCGCCAGCACCCGGATGCCGAGGGCCTGAGCACCGCCGCCACCCGAATCGCTCGGGCCGCGCTGGGTTCGCAGGAGCTGCAGGTGGAGGTCCAGGTCAGCGCGCCGGACACCGCGGACGCGTCCGCGGAGCGTCCGGACGCACCACAGCCCCCCACCGCGGCGCTCTTGTTCGGTGTGCTGGGCTTGGGCATTTCCTTGGGCCTGACGTTTGACCGCACGGCGGGAATCATCCGTCGTCGGCGCCCCCGTTGAGCGCTCAAGCGGCTGCGAGTCGCGGCTCCAGTGCGACCGCCACCCTCGGACCCAAGCTGGCCCAGGTATCGAGCATGGGCACGACGCGCGTCTCGACCAGCGTGAGCACCCCCGCAAAGTCAGTCGCGAGGATCGAAGCTTCGACGAGATCCAACGCTCGGTCCATCCCCTCGGAGAACGCCTCGAGTTCCGACCGCAGGGGATGTTGAGCGTCGCGAAGGAGATCGGTCGCGACCGCGGCAAACACCATGAGCTTGTGGACAGGTGCCAACGCGGCCTCGAACCGCGTCAAAGCCCACACGTAGTTTTCGTCGCGCAACGCTTCGATCACTCGCGTGAAGGCCTCGCGAAGCTGGACACAATACGCGGTGGCAAGCGGTGCCGACCGGCAGGCGAGAACCCGCGCGGAGTGCTTCATCACGCCACCGCATCGTCCACAAGCCCCCACAACTTGAGGAGCGACGCGTTGTTGCAGCATCGACATTCACGGCAGGCTCGGCTCGTGCGAAGGTGCAGCCGTGCAACGCCTCCTCCCGTCCGCCGCACTGATCGCTTGCTTGCTTCCCTCCCTCGCCCTCGCGTCTGAGGGAAACCAGGCGCTCGATGCCTGCAAGACCTCGAGCGAAGGGGAAGCGTGCGTGCTCAAGGAACCCACCAAGGGGCCCGATGGCGTGTCGTATCGGGACATCGACGGGACCTGCCAGCCGGACGAGTGCTGCGAACAGGACTACTCGAAAGGCAGCCCTCCCGAGGTCACCTGCAGCACCTGCCTCGCGTGCAAGCCCGGGGGACCCTCCGCGACCGTGACGGCCGAGCCGACCGCGGGTGGCGAGCCGCCCAGCGCCGGCGATGAGCCGCCGGCGTCGGCTGGAACCAAGAGAGGCTGCACCGTGGGTGGTGCAGCCTCTTGGACCAGCATGTTGTGGCTTCTGCTGCCGCTGGCCTGGACCTGCCGCAGATAGCCCCCAAAGTTCCGCTCAGCCGCAGTACTTCTTGCCGTTCTTCGCCAGATCGTCGATCTGCGACTGCGCGGCGGAGACCCACTCCGCGGTGGCCGAAGGGTAGCCCCCGTGCGCGACCAGGTCGAAGCAGGTCTGCGCGAGGTCGCACTCCTCACGTTCCACGTACGCGAGCCCGGAGTAGTACAGCGCGTAGGCGACAAAGTCGTGGTCGGGGTGGTCGACGACAACGTCGTACCACTCCAGCAGCGCCTCGTAGAACGAGCCCTCTTGGTAGTGGCTGTATCCGATCCAGTACATCACCTCGGGCACGCGATCATCGCCAGGGTAGCGCTCGAGGTACTTCGAGAGCATGTTGCGACCGCGCTGATGCCTGCCGGCATCGATCGCCGCGTATCCATCGGAGAACAGCTCGTTCTTGGAGCGCCTGTCCTTGGACTTGGTCGGGCTCTTGCCGCCAACCGCGTCCGCGTTCTCGTCGTTGAACGTGTAGACGAACGTTTGAACGGTCTTGTCTTCGTAGCTGCCTTCGGGGACGAGCGAGAGGTCCTTCTTCTTGAACTCGGAGAACGTGCTCTTGCCGTCGAGGGACTTCGCCCACACCCGCACCCGGTCCGCCCGGATCTCATCGCCGTCGACCCCGACCAGCGCCTCCGCGCCGTCGGGCACGGTGTAGGTCAGCGACGTCTTCTTCGCCCCGTATGCGGGCAACCAAGAGGTGCCGCTTCGGTACTGCACCGCGACCTCGAGCGGAGCGCCACTCTTGTTCTTGACGTTGAGCTTGCGGCGCTTGCGAACCTTGGTCGTGACGACCTCATTGGGCGTCACGGTCGCCCAGACGGCCTGCGAACCGATGTTGTTGGCGCCGTACTTGATCCACATGTAGCCGTCCTCGCCCCACCAGGTTCCCCAGGAGTTGCGCATCAGCCACGCCCCCCGAAGATCATCCCAGCCGACGATCACCACCGCGTGGTCGACCTGTGCATCGACGTCCTCGTCATACACGCCGCCGGCGTACATCTTGAACGACTCGTTCACGTGAACCGCCACCGCGGCGGGTCCGTACTTGCAGATCGACTCCTTGAGTTTTGCGGGGCTGGGGACCTTGGCGTACTGGTCGACGAACCCCCAGGCCGCGACCTTGTGATCCGTTGCCTTGCTGGGGTCGCACGTCAGCTCGTTGGCTTGGTACGGGACCGCATCCTCGAGCGCAGCCCCCCGCTCCTCAAGGTAGTCGAAGACCATGTGCATGTAGCCGCCCGCGCACGAGCCTGCATCCTCTTCGCCACCGGAGAAGCCCTTGGCGCGGGCACAATCGACGATGTGCTGCTCGGAGAAGTCCAGGCCGATGTTGTTGACGATGCGCTCGGCCGCCTCGAACACGGTCAAGGTCGCAAACGCCCAACAGCTGCCGCACGCGCCCTGCGAGCGGGGCTCCTCTACGTATTCTTTCCAGCTCCACGCGTCCATCGACGGTGAGCAGTTCGCGTCTCCGACCGGCGTCTTAAACGGATCCTCCACACGGTCGGTGCGCTGGCCTCCCTTGGCACCGTCGGGCTCGACGATCACCTGCGAGCGAACCATGTGCTGCATCATGTTTGGCGCGCCGCGAACACCCAGCGCCGCCATCTTGGACTGCGCTTTTTGATTCTGCCTGCGCTTGACCTCGCGCTCGTTCTTCAGCGGCTTGAGACCGGTCAGCTGCGCGGTCGAGAGCTCGAGCGCCGGCGTGAACGCGACCCGGTAACGACGCTTCTTTTTCTTGATGAGCGCGCGCTGGATCGCCAGCCGCTCCTGCACCGCTTTGGGCGCCTTCTTCTCCCGATCCTGCAGCTTGCGCTGGTTGGTCTTCGAGGTGAACGCACGCGCGGGCATCTTGCGGCTGATCTTCTTGCGCCCGGCGGTCTTGCCCTTGTCCTTCTTGGGCTTCTTGCGCCGCTTCTCGTCCGCGATCTTCTTCGGCGCGACCTTCTTGGCTGCGACCGCCTTCTTGCTCGCTTGTTTCCGGGCTTGGGCCGCACGCAGCGCGGCTGACGCGGAAGAGGGCTTCGTGCTCTTGGCGGGAGCATCCTCCAAGGCGGCGAGCTGGTCGGCCTGCTCGAAGCTGACCTCCTCGGTCCGTGTCGAATCGTCGATGCAGCTGAGCTCGTCCTCGAGGGCGAGGTCCTCCCCCGCCGTCGTAGAGGCGGTGGAAGCGATGGAGACGGTGGAGATTCCAAGGAGGAGAAGAGACTCGAGAAACATCGATATTCAGCCTGATCGGTCGAGGGGAAGCGTCTAGCGACAACGCGCTCCGATCGCCGGACAGCGATCACAAGGCACTGTACGGTTCGACGTCCGGACGCGGAAGAAGATTCGGTTTGAGGTGCAGGCGCAACCACACTACCGCGGCGGCACCATCTGCGGTTTGCGCCGCGGACCGCGATCGACGACCCCTGGTGCCAGCGCAGGGAGAGCCTTACTGGGCCTTCGCAGGTGCGGTTGGACCTCGGGTTCCCAGCTGCGCAGGATGTAGGCGAGGTTTCGCTGCGCCTTGGGATGCGGCTCCCACCGCATCACGGACGCGACCGCCAGCACCCCCAGCAACAGCCCCGCGACGAGCCCCGCGATCGTCTTGGCAGAAGGCTCGATCACACGCCCCACGGCCAGGAGCCCGCCGACGACACTCACGACGATCACCGCATGCGAGGTGTCGAGACTCAAGGCCGAGCGAAGCAGACCATAGGGCTCGACGCCCTCCTGCCACAGCGGGATCAGCACCTCGGAGACCGGATGATGAACATTGCTGAGATCCAGGTGCGGCCACAGGTTTGCGGCCAGCGCGTTGACGAGCAGCGCGTAGGCGAGCACCCCGAACACTGCCGCAAGCCACAGCGGCCTGTCCCGAATCTGGCCGAGCGCCTCGGCCCATCCCCACGCGAGCATCGGCAGCACGGCCACCAGGTATCGCGGACCCACGCGCCACCCCCCGGTGAAACTCAGGCCGCTGACGATCGCCAGGTAGAGCAGCACGGTTGCCAGCGCAACCCGGGCGAAGGAGCGGACTGGATCATCGGGGTGCGCGCAAGCTTTGGCCAACCCGTAGATCGCCAGCGGGGCGAGCGGGGCCCACCACAGCAGCCCACCGCCCGGGTCGAGCACGTGGGTGGTGAATCCCTCGACGCTCGGAAGCGAGAGCCCCAGAAAACCCTGTCCGTGTTTTTCCGCGAAGTCGGGGTTGGTGACGTGGTGGTACCCCGTCGAGAGCACCGCGCCATACACGGTCCGGTGATAGATGCCCAGCCACGCGATCGGGAGCAAGGCCCCCAGCAACGAGCCCAGGGCGTAGGGAAGCCTGCCGGGGTGCCGGGCGTTCCACAGCAAGAACAGGCCCAGCGGGATTCCAGCGAAGACCGCTCCGTACTCGACCGTCACGGCGGCGCCTGCGAGCGCACCGCCTCCGATCGCGCTCAGCCATCCTCGACGCGCCGACAGCTCAGGACCGGCCCGCGCCGCATCGACACACAGCACCGCACCGACACACAGCAGCGCCGCCGCGAGCTGATGGCCGTAGGCCAGGTGCGCATAGGAGGCCGCCGGCGTCGCGAGGGCGTAGACCGCCACGGCAGCCACGGCCGGACCCCGCGAGAACTGCCCCGCCAAGCGCCGCAGGAGAAACCAGGCCAACACGATGCTCGGAAGCCAGCCCGAGAAGACCCGCGCCCACCACGTCACCTGCAGAAGCGTGAGTTCGTCCCCGTGCACCACCCGCGCGATGCGGTAGGCCACCGCGATCACCATCGTGGTGCCCGGAGGTTTGTTGGGATAGATGCGACCATCGACGTGCGAACGCGACACGTCGGGACCCGGGTGAATACGCCGTCCCCCAGGACCATCGATCGCCCAAACGTCGGTGTCGACGTGGGCCATCGCCTGCAGGATCCGCGGCAGCTCGTTGGCGTTGCGGGTCGACTCGAAGTACGGGAACGAGATGCCCAGCGCCAAGGCAAGGAAGACCAAGAACCCAAACGCCTTCGAGCGTGGCGTGTGGGCGCTCAGTCTGCCGCGTCGGGGGCCGGGCAGGTGCTCGGTCAATCGTCGGCCTTGGGCAGGCTCTTTTGCGCCCCCGACATCTTCGCCTTGAGGGCGGCCAGCGCGTCGTCGACCTCGGAGTCCCCCTCAAGATCGGCCAACTTGGCGTCGATCGCAGCTTCCTCGGCGGTGTTGCCACCGAGTTCCTGGGAAACCTCGTTGAAGGCCTCAAGCTCGGCGATCCGATCTTCGATGGCGCTGAGCTTGTCGAGGCCCCCGCCGTCGCTGAGCTGTCCTGCGGGCACGCCCTTCTTGGCCGCGCGGGCTTGAGCCATCAAAGAGCCGCGACGCAGGTTGAGCGACTTGAGCCGCGTCTTCGCCTCCTTGAGGTTGTGGGTCATGGAGTCGACCAACACGGCCTGCTCGTTCGCGCCCGAGCTGAGGTCCTTGACCTGCATGTCGTAGTCCGCTTTGCGACGCAGCGCCTCGCGGGCGAGGGTCTCGTCGCCAAGCTTGAGGGCTTGCTCGGCCTTCTTCTCCCACTTGGTCGCGTCCGCGGTGGCCTCTTGTGCCTTGCGCTGCATCACCTTGCGGTCGACCATCGCTTGCTTGAGGTCCTGCTCGGACGTTTGAATTTGCGCGGCCAGATCGTCGAGCATGAGGCTGATCTCGGTGCCCGGGTCGGACACCGACTCGACGGCGTCGTTGAGCGTGCTTGAGATCGAGTTGCGAATGCGGCTGAAGATGCCTGGTTTCTTGTCGCTCATCGGGCGCAGGGTCTTTCTTGGGGCGGCGTTCCCGCGGGGAAGATGGTAGCAGCCTGGCGCCGCCGTACGCGAGGGTTGGCCGCAGGTGCTGGCAACCGTACTCTCCCGGGGGCGATTCCCATGACAACTCAGTTTCCCGGCGTGCGGGGGCACGCACAGGCCCAGGCCCGGCTCTCCCGCGCGATCGCCCGCGATCAGCTGCACCACGGGCTGATCTTCGTGGGACCCGCCGGCGTGGGCAAAGCGACCCTGGCCCGAGGCCTCGGCGCGGCTCTGCACTGTCGAGAAGCGCCCGCGGTCGGCTGCGGGGCGTGCACCGTGTGCAAACGGATCGCCTCCGGCACCCACGCCGGCGTCGAGTGGGTGGTCCCCGAAGAGCCCGGCGGACGCGTCAAGGTCGAGCAAGCGCGTGCGCTCTCCAACCGCCTCGAGATGGCCCCCTTCGAAGGAGATCATCACCTGGTCGTGTTCGATCCAGCCGAGGCGATCGGTGAGGCGGGTTTCAACGCGATGCTCAAGACCGTGGAAGAGCCGCGGCCCGGCGTGCACTTCGTCATGATCGTCACCGGCCTCGACGTCCTGCTGCCGACGATCCTCTCGCGTTGCCTGGCCGTCCGCATCGGACGACTCGAAGACGCGGACGTGGCCGCCATCGTGGCGGACCAGGTCACAGCGCAGGTGGGCGAAGGCCAAGACACCCCCACCCCCGCCCGGCTCGAGCTCGCCGTCGGGTTGGCCGGCGGCAGCGCGGGGCTTGCGGTTCAGCTCGCGCTCGACCCCACGCTCGATGCGTCCCTCGCCTTGCTCGGCCAGGTTGTCGGCGCGGCGCAAGCGGGGCCACCGGCCATCTTCGGCGGCGACAAGAGCCCGCTTTGGCAGGCATGGGCGGCGGCCGTCGGACCCGTGAAGACCGGACGACCCGCGCGCGAACGGGCGATCCTGAGACAGCTTTGCGACCTGTGGCTGCTTCACCTGCGGGAGCGCCTTCGCGGCCGCAACGGGCTGCCGGGAGTGCCCCCAGGTCCCGCCGGCGCACGAGCCGTGCTGCGACAACTCGACCATGTCCAAGCGCTGCTCGAACGTCTCGGGCGCAACCCCAACGTTCGCTTGTCCCTCGAGCAGACCCTGCTCTCGATGGCGTAGACCCGCTGCTCGCACCGTCCTCGCCCCGTCCTCGCACCGTCATGCAAGCCCCCGAACTCAGCCTCGCCGCCGCGCTTCGAGACGCCAACGCCAAGCGCCCCGAAGCTCGGCACAAGGCGCTGCGTGCGATGGCCCCGGCGTTCCTCGTGGAGATCGGCAAGCCCGGCCCTCGCTGGCTCGCGACCGCTGGCCATCCGGACGCAGATGCGATCTCCACCGCGTTGTTGGGCGCGCTCCGCCAAACCAAAGATGTTCCGCTCGCGGCCCTCGCCGCCATCGGGTTGGGCATGCTTGGGGAGCCCGACGTCTTGGACGCCGTCGCGCCGTGGGTCGAGCTGGAAGGGATCGACGACGAGCAGAGCTTTCGCCGGGAGTGTGCGGTCATCACGACCGGCTACGTCGGCGTGGCGGCGCGCGGCAGCGACACGTCGCGGGCCAGGGCGTGCCACCGAAGCATCGTGCAAACGCTCGAGGGGTGGTTTTCAAGCGCATTCCCCGACGTCCGCTTTCAGGTCGCGCTGGCGCTTGTCGAGGTTGACGGTCGACCATCCGAGGCCGCGATCGCCAAGGCGCTGCGCACCGAAGACCATCCGGAGGTGCGCGAGAGCCTCGTCGACGCCCTCTCACGACTCGACACCATCCAAGAGGCCTCGGTCCGCGCCCTTGAGGACGTGCTGAACGATGAAGAGGAGGGACCCGAGGCGCTGGGCTTCGAAGCCGCGATGGTGCTCGCGGGCGCGCGTCGCCCCTGCGCAGGACGCCGGCTGCTCGATGCGCTTGGCGTTCGGCACCAGCGAGACCGAGCGCTCGAGGCTCTCGCCGTGCTCGGCCCAGACGCCGGCCCGGACGCCGCCACCGAAGTGGCAACGCTGGCCCGCGGCATGCTCACCCGCGGCATCACTCGGGTCCGAGCCGCGTACGCGCTCGCTCGGATTCTGGGCGGGGAGGACAACGCCGGACACGCCATGCTCCGAAGGTTGCGGTGGCACCCATCGGCGGCCGTCCGCGAAGCCGTGACGGACGCAGAGACCAACCTGCGCGCACTCGCCGGTTGAAGCCGTTCGTCTCTCGGCGAACTCCATGCGACACTGGCTCGGTGCACGCCTCCTCTTGCCGGCTTGCGGGGATCCTGGGGGCGTTCACGCTGACCCTGGCGGGCCCCGTTTGGGCAGCCCCCGCATCGTCCGCCGCTGCCACCGACGCATCGGAGCCCGGCGACGAAGCGGCGCCGGATCCTGCGATGGAAGCCGCGCGCCGACTGCACAACCAGGGCTCCGCCGCCTACGAGCTCGCGGACTATCCCGCTGCGCTTGAGAAGTTCAGCGCAGCGTACGTCGCCCTGCCTCCCGGACCGCAAACGGCCGCGATCCGCTCGGCCATCGTCTACAACGTGGGCATCACTCAAAAGCGGATGTACGAGCTCGACGGTGACCTCGTGCACCTCAAAACCGCCAAGGTTTTGCTGACGCGATACTTCGACGACTTCGCCAAGGACGGAGCACAGGAGGACAGCAAGGGGCGCGCTCTGCTCGCGGAGATCGAGGCCGAGCTCGCCGCGCAGGACGCCCAGCTCGCGACACCTCCCCCGACGATTCGTCCCGCAAGCCCTGGCTCCACAGCAACCCCACCCGCCCAGGCGAATCCCGACGCGCAGCGCAGGGCGCGAATGTTGATCGGCGTCGGCGCGGGAGCGCTCGGGCTGGGCGCGGTCGGTGCCGGGCTTGGGATGGGCGGGGCGCTGTGGGGGCGGAGTCTGCAGGCCGGCATCGAGGACGGCACCTCCACCGGCGCCCGCCGCATCACCGACCTGCAGGACGGGCGGTCCGCGAACACGCTCGCGATCGCAGGCGCCCTCTGCGGAGGGGTGCTGCTCACCGCCGGCGCCGTCCTTGTGGCGGTCGGGCTCAAGCGACGGAAGGCTGCGTCGGAAGGCCTCACACTGGGCCCGACAGCCTCCGGTTTCGTCGTGGGAGGACGATTTTGATGCGACGCATGACGCTTGTTTCGATGCTGTGCACCCTCGCGATGGCGGGGTGTTTTGACGACGCGGTCACCCTGGGGCTGGGGTGTGAAAACGACCTCGAATGCGGGGAAGGACAAGCGTGCGGACCCGGCGAGTTGGAGGACAACGGGTCACCGACCCCAGCGCAGATCTGCGGAGTTCCCCAAGATGAGGGTTGGGACGAGTGCCTGAGCTCCGACCCCACCCTGTGTGGAGACGACTTTGAAACGGCGCTCGTCTGCGTTAACGGATTTCGGACGCAGACCGACTGCGATGTCGTCTGCGAGTCCTTCGAGGGCCCCAGACACGACGGCGTGTGCGGCCCCAACGTGCCCGATACGACGGCCGATTGCGCCTGTGCCTACGCCGTGGACGAAGCACCGGAGGCCGCCAAGGACTGCGTCCAGACCGACGCAGGGCTGGATGTCGTCCGCTTCAAGAACTTCGGCTCGGACGACGTCGCGGTCTATCTCCAGACCTGCGACGAGTGGTGCAAGGAAGAGTCCCCAATTCCCACCTATGCGCAGAGCGCCTGCGCAGAGACCTTCGGGGACTCCGTCGCAAGCGCCATTGGGGCCGCCTTCGCGAACGCGGTCCTCGCTCGGCTCGACGCCGACGAGCCGTGTGTTTGCCGGCTCCAAGAGCCAGCCGATTGCACCGGCGATCCACCGGCGACCCGGTGTTTGGGTTCGAGCACCGTCGTGGTGTGTACCGAGCAGCTGCAGACCCAGATCCTTTGTTCCGAGCGGTGTGAGTCCATCGAAGTGGGAAACACCTCGTTCGACTGGTGTCTCTAAGGGACATTCTCCCTACGCCCCAGAAGCTGGATCCTGCTGGATCCTGCTGGGTGTGCGTCGGCGGTGCTCGTCGGCGGTGCTCGTCGCCCCCGTGGTGTACCCCGGCCGGACGTGCGCTACCCTTCGCATCATGGGCACGCCCAAGACCCCCCCGAACCTGCCCGGCCTGATCGACGCGCACTGCCACCTGGACTACCCGCCGATGTCCCCGGATCTGCAGGCTTGCTTCGACGCCGGGACGGCTGCAGGCGTCGTGCAGTACGTCCATGTCGGGTGCTCACCGGAGTCGATCGACCGGGCCGTCGAGCTTGCCGACGCACACGCCCAGGTGTTCGCGGCGATCGGAGTTCATCCGCACGAGGCGAGGCATACCGACGCGGCGCTGCTGGCCCGGATCCGCGAACACGCCAGGCACCCCAGCGTGCTGGCGATCGGAGAGACCGGGCTCGACTACCACTACGACCTGTCCCCGCGCGAAGACCAACGGCGCAGCTTCTCCGAGCACGTCGAACTCGCCCGCGAACTCGACATGCCGCTCGTGCTTCACATCCGCGAAGCCCACGCCGAAGCGCTCGCGCTCGTGGCGGAGGCGGGACCGCGCGGCGACATGCCGGGCATGGTCCATTGTTTTACCGCCGGACCCGATGAAGCCCGAGCCTGGCTCGACCTCGGGTTTCACCTCTCGTACTCCGGGGTCTGCACGTTCAAGAAGTGCAGCGAGATCCGGGAGGCTGCCGCCCTGACCCCCGACGACCGAATCCTGGTCGAGACCGATGCCCCGTACCTGGCCCCCGAACCCCTGCGAGGCAACAAGAACGTCCCGGCCTACGTCGCCTTCACGTGCGCACGTCTGGCGGAAGTCCGCGGCGTCACGCCGCAAGCCTTGGCGCAGCAGGCCGCACGAAACACCCGCGCGCTGCTCGCAATGCCGCTCCCTGGCGCCCAGGCCTCGCCCCCCGGCGCGGCGTGATTCCCGCACCGTCTCCGCAGGAGCCCGTCTTGACCGGCGGTCAGCCCGTACCGCATAGTTCGGCCCCTCGCGACCCTGGCACAGGCCACAAGGGGGTCGCTCAAGTCCCGTCTCGGCGGCAATCAAGCCACCCAGATCCAGGGCATTCGAAAGCAAGAAGACTCTCGTGAACGTACAACCTGGCATGCTCGCCAAGAAGTTGGGAATGACCCAACTCTTCCTCGACGACGGAACCCGCGTCCCCGTCACCGTCCTCTCGGTCAAGGGCAACACCGTGCTCGCCCACCGCACCGAAGAGCGTGACGGATACACCGCGATTCAGCTCGCCTACGACGACCAAAAAGCGTCGCGTCTGACCAAGCCCGACCTCGGGCGGTTCAAGCAGGCTGACGTCTCGCCCAAGAAATTCGTCAAAGAGTTTCGCGTCGGCGCCGACGTGCTTGAGAAGCACCCCGTGGGCTCCGAGATCCCCATGGAGCTCTTCGCCGATGGAGACCGCGTCGACGTGACCGGAACCAGCAAGGGTAAGGGCTTCCAGGGCGTCATGAAGAAGTACAACTTCGAGGGCAAGCCCGCGACGCACGGTACACACGAGTACTTCCGTCACGGTGGCTCGATCGGTTGTCGCCTCACCCCCGGCCGCGTCGTCCCGGGCAAGAAGATGCCGGGCCAGATGGGCTCGGAGACCAAGACCCTCCAAAACGTGTACATCGCTCGCGTGATGGCCGAAGAGGGCCTTGTCCTCGTTCGTGGTCCGGTCCCCGGTGCCAACGGTGGCTACGTCAGCATCCGATGCGGGCACAAGCAAGCCTCCCGGGCGGCCCACAAGGCCGCCAAGGGCAAGTAGAGCCACGTAGACCGAAGCAGAACAACGACCGAGAACAACGTGTTCTCTCAGCGCCGCCTCCTCCCACGTGTGTCTGGGGGGGCGGCGTTCTCGATTCCGGAGTCGCATCACCATGGGCCGCAGAGGAAAACTCGCAGACAGAGGTTCTCGCCACGACGACGCGTACAAACGCGCCAAAGACCAAGGGTTCGCCTCGCGAGCGGTCTTCAAGCTGGAGGAGATCGACAAGCGGTTCAAGCTGCTGCAGCCCGGTCGCCGCGTCATCGACCTCGGCTGCTGGCCGGGCTCCTGGATGCAGTACGCCGCCGGCCGCGTGGGCCCTGAAGGCTTTGTCCTCGGGTTCGACCTGGCCAAGGTTGAACTCGAGCTTCCCGAGCATACGCATTCGTTCGTGGGCGATGTGTTCGAGGTCGTGCCCGCGGACATCACCGCGGAGTTTGGCGACTTCAACGTCTTGCTCAGCGACATGGCGCCCAAGACGACCGGCGACAAAGCGACCGACATGTTCCGCAGCGAGGAGCTCACCCGCCGCGCGCTGACGTTTGCCACCACCGTGCTCCGTCCCGGCGGTCACTTCTGCGCCAAGGTGTTCACAGGGGGCGGCTTCAAGCAGCTGTTGGCCGACGTGCGGGCCGTGTTCTCCGAGTGCAAGCCCGTGCACCCCAAGGACACCCGCGCCGGTAGCTACGAGCAGTACATCGTGGCCCGCGGCCTCAAGGCCAACGCCCGCGTGTCCGCCACCGCCGCGGACGCGTAGTCATCGCCGCAGCCTCCTGCCGCCGCTCACATCCCGTCGAGCCAGCGCCGGGCTTCGGCATGCAGTGGTTCTTGGTCCGAGAGCCTGCCAAGCGCTTGTCGGGCGAGTTCCACAGCACGCGTGGATTCCGGGTCGACGGCTGCGAGCGCGCGAGCCAACGCAAACTCCGTCCGCGCCGTGCCATAGGAGTCCAGGGCCGCTCGAAGTGCGAGCGCACGCTCAAGGTCGCCCAGGGCCCGTGCCGGGAGCCCACGCTCAAGCAGCAGCTCTCCGCGGACCGTCAGCGGCTCGGCAAGTGCCGCGACAGCGTCCCCCTCTCGGCGTTCGAGCCCCCCGATCGTCTCGTCGATCAAGGCCTCCGCCTCCGCGAGATGCCCCTGGCGAAGCAAGGCACCGGCCGTGACCGCATCGAGTCCCCAGCGCTCGCCCTGGGTCTGCGGGCCGCCCAGGTCGATGCGACTGGATCGCGCGGCTCGAATCGCCCCCAGTGCATCCCCGCGCCGCAGCGCGAGACGAGCAAACTCCACCGCGGCATGTCCACGAACCGCCGGAGACAGCCCGTCGAGCGCGTCCACGCCCAGGAGCTTCTCCTGGGCAGCATCGAGGTCCCCGCGCGCCATGTCCACGAAGGCCAGCAGCAACATCGTCTCCGCCCTCGGCTCAAGCTCGGCGACCTTTCGTCGGACCCGAAGCGCGGCCTGGAGGGCCTCGGCGGCCTGGTCGAGGTTCCCCTCCAGCAGCGCGACCTCTCCCAGGGCGTGCATGAGGGCTGCGGTCTGCGGATGCTCCGGGCCCAACGCGGACTCGAGCACACCCTGCGCGCGCTCGAACAACGGACGGGCCATGGAAGGGTCACGAGCACGCAGCGCCCGGTGGCCAAGGGACGCCCACACAGCCGCAACGCGTGCGTCATGCTCGCCATAGGTTTCTTCGAGCAGGGCTGCGGCCTCTCGCAGCGGACGGCGGGCTGCATCCACTCGGCCGGAGACCTCGAGCAGCTGCGCTCGAGCCAGGAGCAACGCCGCGCGCTCGGTGACCGAAGCGGCGGTGCGTTCCTGCAGAGCCGCCGCAACGCCTGCCCAGCCCTCGGCCTCGCCCGTGCGCTTGGGGTCGGCACCGATGATCTCCACCAGCGCCACCGCAGCTTCGGCCGCGACCGGGTCGTTGCCCGATCGCAACGCAAGGGCGAGCGATTCCTTGAAGTTGAGCTCCGCCAACTCGAGGTGGGAGGCGCTGCTTTGCAACGAGGCGAGACGCACGCGCGCTTCGGCCTGCAGCCTCAGATCCTCGGTGATCGACACACGCTCGACCAGCTCGCGAGCGGCCTGCAACCCCTCGTCGGCCAACCCCGCACGCTGCAACGCCGTGACCCGAGCCAGCTCGCTGTACAAAGACGACGCGGCGGGCGAGCCGGAGGCGGCCGGCGCAGCGAGACATCGCTCGGGAGACGGCAGCTCGCTCACGGCGCGGAAACCACGCTGCAGCGCGCGAGGGTCCCCCTGGGCAAGCACCGTGAGCACGGCGTCGACGTCTCCCAGTCGGCGCTCAAGGCACGCCAAGCGAGTGGTGGACAGCGCTTGCGGAGCGCGCTCCCGTGCGGCGCACACCTCGGCATGCGCCGCGATCCAGGTCTGTGCGTAGCCAGAGAGCGTCGCGTCCACCGCTGCCCAGCCGTGCGGCGCAAAGGGAAGTGCAGAGTTGGCGAACACCGCCTGCACCGACCCACGGGCGTCCGGCCCCAACACGGCGTCGAGCCGAGCCGCCGCACCGCTGCATGGCTCGTCGCCATCGTCGTGCCAGAGCCCGGCGGCCACCCCGGCCACCACGATGCCGGCGAATCCCGCACTCGCCCATGGCCATGACCGCCGACTGGACCGCTCGCGGCGAAGGGCCTCGAGCATCTCGGTCATCGACGGATACCGATCGGACGGGCCGACGGACAGCGCCTTGAGCAGCACTTCGCGCACCCAGACGGGCACGTTGGCGCGAGAGGGTGCCGGGCGGATGTTGCCAGCGCCGACGTTGTAGGCCAGCGAAGCGACGTCATCGCCCGGGAACGGCCGCAGGCCAAACAGCGCCTCATAGAGCGCCACGGCGAACGCAAACTGGTCGCTCCGCGCGTCCACATCGCGGCCCTCGTGCTGCTCGGGAGACATGTACGCAGGCGTCCCCATGATGGCGCCTGCGGCCGTCACGGTGGTGCTCAGCGGTGGTTGCGACGGCGTGCCCCGCACGGCGGGGCTCCGACTCGATCCGTCTGCGCGCCCGGCTGCGCGCGCGAGCCCGAAGTCCGTCACCACCGCCCGGTCCTCGGAGGTCAACATCACGTTGTCGGGCTTGAAGTCGCGATGCACCAGGCCGGCGGCATGGGCTGCGGAAAGTCCCTCCCCCGCCTGGATGAACACCTCGACGATGCGGCGCCACCCCCGAGCGGTCCGAATCCACTCGGCGAGCGAGCAGCCGTCGATGAACTCCATCGCCACGAACACCTGGTCGTCGATGGTGCCGACGTCGTGGACCGTGATGACGTGCGCGTGTGACAGACGGGCCATCGCCTGCGCCTCGCGAATGAGTCGAAGGCGGCGGCGCTCGGCGCGGCGCTCGCTGGAGGCGGTCCGCAGCAGCTTCAGCGCGAGCTTCCGATCCAGCTCGGGATCGTAGGCGGCGTAGACGATGCCCATCCCGCCCTCCCCCACGACGTCGAGGATGACGTAACGACCGACCGACGCGCCGCGCTCAAGGTGCAGCGGGGCTTTCGCGGCGACGTCGCGCTCAACCGAAGCGTCGGTCTGGGTCAGGTTGACCACCGGCTTGCAGAGTACCAGGGGTCTCCCCAGGGAACGCCCGTCATTTCAGACCGCGTCCGCCGCGTGTCAGTCCATAGGCGCGGTGTCGGCCGCCAGCGCAGCATCGACGTCGATGTGCCCCCCGCGATCGCCTCGCAAACGCTCGACGATGACGAACAGGGCCGGGACCACCAGCAACACGAGAATGGTCGCCACAAACAGACCACCGGCGATCGAAACCGCCATGGGTGCGAGGACGTTGTCCCGGCCGCCGAAGCCAATCGCCATGGGCAACAACCCGAGGCAGGTCGTCAGGGTGGTGGAGATGATCGGACGCAGCCGGTTGAGTGCGCCATCGATCGCGGCCTCATGGATGTCCAGACCTTCCCGGCGCCGCGTATTGATGAAGTCGATCATCACCAACGAGTCGTTCACGACGATCCCGGTCAGCGCGACCATACCGAACATCGCGAAGATGGTGAGGTCGTACCCCATGCTGGCCAGGCCCAGGATGGCGCCCATGAGGCCAAACGGAACCGCCGAGATGATGATGAGCGGCTGAAGGTAGGATCGGAACTGCAGCGCCAGCACACCGTAGATGAGGATGATCGCCAGGCCGAACAAGCCGGGCAGGTCTTCAAGGCTCTTGAGCAGCTCGTCGGCCTCGCCCCCGAACGACAGGGAGACACCGGGGAATGCCGATGCGAGGTTGTCTTTCCAGCGCCGCTCGAGCTCGCCGGCCGCCTCAAGCGGTGCGGTGAGCTCGGTGTCGATGTCTGCGAGAACGGCCACGGTGCGCTGTCCGTCTTCACGCCGAATCAGGCCGGCCTCACGGGTGCGATGGATCTTCGCGAGCTGGTCCAAGCGGACAAAGCCTCCCCCCGGTGTTGCGATGATGGTGTCGGCAAGGCGGTTCTTGTTGCGCGTCTGACCGCCGGAGTATCGGACGACGATGTCGACCTGTTCTTCGTCGATGGAGACCTCAAGCGCGGTGATGCCATCGACCGCGACACGAACGGCGTTGCCCACGTCGCGCTCGGTCAGCCCATACCGAGATGCGCGATCGGGGTCGACCTCGACTGAAAATGTCTCTTTGCCCGAGCCGTAGTCGTCGCGGATGTCGAACACGCCCTGCATCGCATCGAGCTCGCTCTTGACCGCAGCCACGGCGGCGTTGACCTGCCGCAGGTCGCGACCCCGCACGTTGGCGGTCACGGCGGCACCTGCGGGGGGCCCGGCGGTCTTCTCGGTGATCCGGAACGAGCCAAGCTCGGGGTTGGTGGCCAGGGTCCGCCTCAACGCCAGGACCATGGGCGGATAGGCCGCGAGCGCCACATCATCGAGCGCGAACTCGGCGCGGACCTTACCCAAGTTGGCCCCGGCAAAGCTGCGGCCGCTGGCCTCATCGATGTAGCTTCCGGTACGCACCGTAGAAGACTTGACCGCCTCCCCCATGTGCTCGCGAATGATCGCGTCGATGGCTTCGCCCTGAGCCCGGGTTTGGGCCTGAGACTTGCCCGGCATGATCTCGTAGTTGACCCCGATGTCGAACGGCTTGGCCGGTGCGTTGACCTGAAACGGCATGTTGGCCGCCAGCCCCATCGTGCCGACGAAGCCCAGCGTGACCAAAACCAGCGTGACCCACGGATGGCGGACGCACCAGCGCAGCGGGACCCGGTAGACGGCCTGCATGCGCGCCGAGAGCCGGGCGGTCCGACCTTCTTTGCCGGCCTTCGCGAACTCGGCGAGGTGACCGGGCAAGATGAAGATGGCTTCGAACAGGGAGCCGATCAGGCAGAAGATGACCACCAGCGGCAGAATCTTCATGATCCGCCCCATCGTGCCGCTGACCATCGTCAACGGAAAGAACGCCAGGCAGGTGGTGGTCACCGCGACGGTGACCGGCAGCAAGACCTCTTTGGTGCCCTCGTAGACGGCACGCACCCGCTCCTTGCCCATCTCCATGTGGCGCTGGACGTTCTCGATCACCACAATCGCGTCGTCGACGATGATGCCGATCGCGATGAGCAGACCGAAGGTCGAGACGACGTTGATGCTCAGCCCGGTCTGGTCCATGAGGAACGTGGCCATCAAGAATGAGATGGGCATGCCCCACACCGCGAGGACGGCTTGGCGGAATCCGGACAACACCAAGAGCACGATGATGACCAGCACCGCGCCGCCCAGCGCGTTGACGGCGACGACGTCGAGCCGGTCGTCGATGGTGTTGGTGAAGTTGTCCGAGACATACAGCTGGATGCCGGGCGGAAGCGTGGCCTGAAGCGCCTGGACTTTCTCGATGATGTCGTCGCGAATGCCGAGCGGGTCGGCAGTCTTTTCGCGGCTGATCGTCAGCTTGACCGCGGGAAGGCCATCGACCCAAATCTCGGTGTCGCTGGGCTCGGGCATGGCCTTGACGTCGGCGACGTCGCCGATCCGCAGGCGTGATCCGGGCGAGAGTGGAATCCGGGCGATGTCTGCGGCCGATTTGAGGTTCTTCTCGGTCTTGACGAAGACGTCTTGCCCGGAGAGTTCGACCGAGCCCGCCGGCACGTTGGCCTGCGCGTTGCGAATGGCCGCCGCAACGGCAGCAGGCTGCAGTCGCAGGGCGCGAAGCTGACGTTCGTCGAGGTCGACGAAGATGCGGCGCTCGGACAGGCCGCTGAGGTTGACCGCGGCGACACCATCCACCTCGCGGAACGCCTCGGAGATGTCATCGACCAGCCGCGTCGCGCCCGGATCTCCGGTGAGCGCGACCGAGACCACGGGAATCTCGAGTTCGAGCTCCTTGACCACCGCGTTCTCGGCGTCTTCGGGAAACGAGTCGACCGCAGCGACGGCCTTCTCGACCTCGGAGCGCGCGGTGACCAGGTCGGTGCCCTCCAAGAAGGTGATGACGATGCTGGAGACACCCTCCTGAGAGGTGGACTCGATCTTGTCGATGTCGCTGACGTCGTCGAGCTGGTCCTCGATGGGCTTGGTGATGAGCTCCTCGACGTCCTGCGCGGTCGCGCCGGGATACACGACGGTCGCGATGACCCGGTCGAGCGAAATCTCGGGGAACTCTTCGCGCGGCAGGTTGAAGGCGGCGATGGTCCCGGCGACGACGATGAGGAGGAACGCGAGGTTGACGAAGACCGGGTTCCCGATCGAGAGCTTGATGATGCGATCGAACACGGTGCGTCATCCCGATGCCAGGGTCTCGTCCGGCGCTGCGACGACCGTAACGATGTCACCGTCGCGCAACGCGGTGGGTCCGGTCTCAACGACCCGAACCCCAGCCGCAAGCTCGCCTTCGATGATGACCTCGTCTTCGGACTCGTCGACCAGCGCGATATCGATGCGCCTCAGCGCTCCGTTGGCGGCGACCTCAAGGACGTAGGCCTGCTCGGCGGCCCAACGAACCGCAGTGAAGGGCACGGCCTTGACGGGCGCCCGCGCGGCCCCGAAGACCTCGACATCGACCAGCTCACCGCTGCGCAGCGTCCCTCCGGGGTTGGGGAGCTTGAGCCTGGCGATGAACGTTGAGCCGTCGAGCGACTCGCTCGAGATGTACTCAAGCTCGGCCTCGACGGTTTTGCCGCGCGCCTCGACCTCGAACGACAGGCCACCTTCGCGATCGTAGGTCTCGACTTCGCTCTGCGTCAGCGGCACGTCGAGCGCGATGGGGTCGAGTTCGGCCAACACGAGCGCCACAGAGCCCGGAGCCATGAACTCCCCCACTTCGGTGTCGACCACGGTGATCGTGCCCGAGAATGGAGCGATGAGCGTCGCGGCGCCCACCCGATCTTTGGCCTGGACCAGCGAGCCCTTGGCGTTGCTCAGCTGCGCCTTGAGTGAGGTGATCTGGCTCTCAAGGCGTTCGACCTCGCGGGTCGTTCCGGCTCCTTTGGAGACCAGGTCCCGCGCATCGTCCAGCTCTCGGTTGGCATCGGTGAGGCTCTCTTGAACCTGAGAGATCGACGCTTTGGCCGACATCAGTCCGCCTTTGGAGTCCTGCGCTGCAAACCGAACCAGCGTGGTGCCTTGCTTGACCTCCTGCTCTTCGTCGGCGTTGAGCACCAGCACCTGCCCCCCGGTCCGGGGCGACAACCGAGCCCGGCGATGCGCCTTCAATGCAGCGAGGTGGCGCGAACGGGGACGGGGCTCGATGAGCCGCACCGCTGCGGTGCGCACATGCGGAAGCAGCTTCTCGTCGGGCGGGGCCGACTCGGTCTTGTCGCACCCGGCCACGAACCCGAGCGTGATCGTGGACGCGCCCAGAACACAAAGCATACGAAGGATGGCACCCACGAACCGCGTTCCCCCTCGAGATGAGGACATGACGTGGTGCGAAGACAATCGGGACGAAACGGTCATGGCGCGGAGGTGCCGGGGCGCTGGTCTAGCAGTCGGGTCCGAAACTCGCCATCATGCCGGCCATGAGGTCTGCTGACGCCCTTCGAGGAGTGGGATTGCGCGAGGTGCCGACACCGCGGCTGCGGACGCTGCTGCGCGCTGTGTACCGCAAAGAAACCGAAGTGCCGCTGACCCCGGCCGGGGTGGCTGCACTCGGTCTGCAAGACTGGACGGGCAGCATCTTGGGCACGCTGCGCGGGCTCGAAGACAAGGCGATTCATGCGGTGCTGGTGTCGGTCTTGGCCGAACGCGGCGAATGATGTCGCCGTCGGTCCACGCTGTGCGTTGACACTGAACACAGTGACAGTATCATGCCGATGTGACCGCTGCCCTGCTTCGCCTGCCCCCTGCCTCCCGTGTGTCCTCGCAGGCTCAAGCACCCGCGCAGCAGCATGCGCCCGGACCCCTTGAGCCCCTCTACAACGCCGTGGGTCCGGGCCGCTTGCTCGAACTCTCCGGAGACCCCGAGGGCCCCATCGCCACCGCACGAACCTCCGCTGCGGTCCGCGTCCTACGAGACGCGCAGCAGGCAGGAGAAACAGCGGCGTGGATTCAACCCCGCGGAGGGGCTCTCTATCCTCCCGACCTCGGCGCCTGTGGCATCGACCTGGACGCGCTGCTCGTCGTCCATGTCCCCCTTCCAGGCGGCCCCCACCCCGCCCGCGCGCAGCCGCACGCCCTGTGCAAAGCCGCCGAGCTGCTCCTGCGCAGCGGCGCCTTTGGCATCATCATCCTCGACTTCACCCAAGGTGCCCCGCCTTCGGGACGGGAAGCGTGGCAAGGGCGACTGCTCGGACTCGCCCGCCAACACACCAGCCACGTCGTCCTGTTGACCGAAAAAGCCGCCGCGGACGACTCCTTGGGCACGCTGATCGGTGCCCGAGTCGAGGTTCGTCGCACCCGGGAGTCCAGCGCCGATGCTCGCCGAGGCGCCGGGTCCTTCGCCTTGGAGCATGCCCTGCTCAAGAACAAATCCGGCGCCACCATGCACGTCCAGCGCGAACCCAGACGGGGACCCTGGGGCATGCGTTGAGGATGCACGCACCAGGCCTGGCTGAGCGTACACGCCCACCTGTTCCCCCACGCACGCGCCACGCCCGTCCATCACCGGTCTACAGCCCGTTCTGCGAACGAATCTCGGTTGGTCCGTTCATTGCAAATCCAGATGAGCACAATGAACTGGGATCAAGTCGAAGGAAAGTGGGATCAGGTTCGAGGGCAGCTCCGCACGAAGTGGGGAAAGCTCTCCGACGACGACCTCGAAAAAACACAGGGCCGCAAGGACCGAATCCTCGGAAAGCTTCGTGAGCGCTACGGCGACGTCAAAGAAGACTTCGAGACCAAGCTCGACCAATTCATCTCGAAGCTCTGAGGTCCATCGATGCAGACCCAGCGCGCTCACCAAGCTCAATCCGCGAGGCCCTGCATCAAGTCAAGCGGTTCACAAACCGATTCGCCCTGTTCCCGATCCCGATCGACGTCGATGGTGTCTCAACTTCGCGCACTGCTGACCAACGAGATGGCAGCGGTCGAGATTTATACCTCCGCGATCGCCCAGGCCACAGACGTCCTCGCCAAGAAGCTCCGCTCGATCTGCCTTGAGCACCGTGCGCTCGTCGCCGACCTGCAGCACGCGCTGGGGCCCGAGGGCGTGGGCATTTTTCGCGGCCAGAGTTCGTCCCCCTGGTCCGAGTTCCCACGTCCAGCCCGCGCCGCGGGAATGCAAGCCGATGGCCGCGTGCTCGTGGCAGTCCTCCGGCGAGGCGAAGCGGAAGGGCTGCAACTCGCCGCACGCATGGCCAAGCCGACGTCTGCCGCGCCTTTGCTCCGGTTCGTGAGGGCGTGCATCTTGCCACCCTTGCGCACAAACCTGTCGAGGCTCGACGCGCTGCTCTCGGAGCAAATCTAGTCTAGCGAGCGCACACGCGCCGTGAAGCCCCAACGAGGGTCCTCGATCCCCCACCGAGACCTGCACGCGACCGTGGAGGGCACGCGAGCGTGGACGCCCATTAGTATTTGACCCGGGAAGCCACTCCTGGCTCACTGAACCCGTGGTGATGAGTCGACGACAGGGTGGGATGGCTGCTGCGTGCTTGCTTGTGGCCTGCGCCTCCGAGGTCCGTGAAGACCAGCAAACCACGAGCGAGTTCCCCGACACGCTCACCCCCGGTACCGGCGGCGGAACGCAGAGCGAGGGCGGAACGCAGAGCGAGGGCGGAGACGAAGAGACGACGGACGGGCCAGGCTCGACGGGCGGAGGCCTCCTGCTCGACGTGGGAGCGCCACCGACCACCACCGTCGACCCCGACTCCGTGGGCCCCGAAGGCTGCGAACAAGACATCGACGTCGTGTTCGTCATGGACGTCTCCACCACGATGGGCCCGTTCCTCGGGACACTCGCAGACCAAATGCTCGCGGTCGATCAGGCGATCGCGGCGCTCGATCTTCCCAGCGCGCCTCAGTACGGACTGGTGGTGTTTGTCGATGACTTCGCCCTGCTGAGCCAAGGTCAGCCCTACCCCGACGCCGCCGCGCTGCAGGCCGACTTCCAAGAGTGGAGCGCCTTCACCTCGAGCAACAGCCAAGTCTCGGGCAATGGCAGCAACGGTACTTGGCCCGAGAACAGCCTCGATGCGCTGTACATCGCGGCCACCGGCTATGCGTGGCGATCCGCGGACACCACGTCGCGGATCATCATTCACACGACCGACGACACCTTCTCCGAAGCGCCCAGCGTCGTCGATGGCATCACCGTCCAGCACGACTACCCGCAGACGGTGCAGGTGCTGCAGGACCAGCAGATCCGGGTGTTCTCGTTCACCGCCGACATCGGCGGGAGCTGCAACTGCGAAGACGTCGCGCCAGGCTGGAGCACGCCCTACGGCGGCCAACCGCCGATCCCCGAAGCCACCGATGGTGCCCGGTTCGATATCGACCAGGTGTTGGGTGGCACACTCGACCTCTCCGAGGCGATCAATACGTCGATCGAAGGGGCCATCTGCGACCCCTACGAACCGGTCGGATAACTCACCGGGGCGTAGCTTCCCGTCGCGTGGCAGACCGGCTTGGGATCGGTGTCGCTGTAGAGCGTGACCTCTCCATAACAAAGACGACGCCCAACCTTGAGCACCCGCCCGTGCGCGAGCAGGTCTTGGGGACCCGGACGGCGGAGAAAGTGCAGCGTCATGTCGGTGGTGACCGACATCAGGGCCGCCCCTGTCGCCGCCCAGACCGCTCCCCACAGCGCGGCATCGCACAGCGCAAACATCACCGGTCCGGAAATTGAGCCTCCAGGACGCAGAAACCGTGGCGCGAATCGCATGCGCAACCGGATCTCGCCCCATGCGACAGCTTCGACGGAGATCGCATCGCTGTAGGCATCCCCCAGCTGCGAGACTGCGGCCATAAACGCCTCTGCCGTCACCTCCGGGGGTCGCATTGCATCGCTCATCGACGCTCATGGTTTCATGAGACCCTCGAAGCGCGCGACGACGACTGCGCCCGGTTGGGCTGCAACTTCGCCCCGAGGGGTCCGTCTAGCTCTCGAACCGTGGCCATGTTTCGTTCAACCCGCACGCTCGCCGCTCCCCTCGCTATCGTGCTGACCGCCGGTTGCTTCGTCGACGGAGACGACAACGGCAACAACGGTTCCAGCCAGAGCGCTGGCGAAGCCACCGGTGACGCGAGCACCACCAGCACGGGCCCGCAGATTACCGCAGGACCTGTCACCCAAGGCGCCACGACGACCACGGCAGACGCGAGCACCACGGACCTGCAAACAACCTCGTCGACCACCGGAAGCACCACGCAGCTCGACTCCAGCACCACGGGGGAGACCGAGACCGCCGAGACCGAGACCGCCGAGCGAGACCACCGAGACCGGTAGCGGGGACTCCTCGAGCACCGGCGGGGGCCCTGTGTCGGTGGACGAGCTGCTGCCGGGCGACCTGGTCATCACCGAGGTCATGGCCAACCCGAATTGCATCAGCGACAACTGCGAATGGTTCGAGCTCTACAACGCGACCGAGTTCGACATCGATCTGGTGAACCTCGGCCTCGGAGACAGTCAGGACTTTGACAACGGCACCCCAGGCGTCTTCATCAACGTCAGTGCGGTGCTTCCCGCAGGTGAGCTTGGTGTCATCGCGCGGGAAGAGCTTTGGCCCTACGAGGGTGTCGAACCCCTCGCGCGGTATTCCAACTCTCTGCAGCTGAGCAACGGCAGCTTCGAGCGCGTCGCCATTTTCTCGGGCAACGACGTCCTCGACGTCACCGCATCCTTCTTTCCCAGTGAGGAAGATGGACGTTCACGCGCCTTGCTGGCGGAGTTCTGGGACGAGCTGGACCACACCGACAGCGATGACTGGTGCTGGTCGAATACGGTCCTGCCCTCCTCGTCGACGAGCGACGACTGGGGCACGCCGGGCAGCGTCCTCATCGAGTGCCTCTGAGGAGACCGACGCGCCGTCTCACTCGTCTTCGCGCTCCGCGGCGACGATTTTCCTCCGGACACTAATACGAGGTGTGCACCCCTCGGCGGATCAGGATCAGGTGCTCACCGCGGGTCGTGCCGCCGCCGCCCTTCCAGTCGGGGCGGGTCTGCGTCGCCCAGGCGACGACGCGCAGTCCCAGCGGCGTGCACAACGTCCGGAGCTGCGGAACGACCTCCACCCGCTTGCCCGCGATCTCACCATCGCCCATCAGCAGGACGATCTGGCCCTGCTCTTCGAGGGCGCTCTCCATCTTGGAGAGCATCGTCGTCACCTCGGCGTCCCATCCTTCGGCGCTGCCACGGCTGCCGAAGTTGCGACGGGCTCCGAGTTCTCCTGCCGCAAACGACTTGGTCGAGACCCCCAACCAGGGATAACGACGCGCGTGATGGTTTACGTAGTCATACGTGCCGCCGTACGGTGGCGAGGTGAGCACGAGGTGGGCAGCCCAGTTCGGCGGTAGGGCCTCGCTGAGCCGGGCGATGTCGTTCTCGACCACCTTGGGGCGGTGCCACGGTTCTTTGCGCGCCGCGCAGGTCTCTTCGAGAGACGCCCAGCGCGCGATGAGTTCCTCTCCCTTGCGGCCATAGAACTCGCTGGGAATGAAGCGCCCGATACGACGAGGTGTGGTGTTTTCTTCGTCGGCCGTGTCGGCGTGCTGCTTGGAAAACTTGACCACCATCGAGGTCAACAACATCTGAAGCGCGGTCTTGTCGGGGCCCGCGTCGATCGCACTGATGATGTCGTGCAAACCGGCGAGTTCCTTGAGCACGTGCACCTCGTAGTGCGCACGTTCTTGAGCGCTCAGCGGCGCCATCGCGGGCGCCTTGCGACGCACACGCTCCTTGGAGACTTCGACGACCTCGCCGAGCATCTTCGCGAAGGCCTCTCGCGCTTTTGCATCGCGGACCTGACACTTCACGCCCGAGAGGCGAACGGCGATCGGGTTGAGGTCGACGCCGCGGCTGCGCATGCCCGAGATGAGGCTCTCGATCAGGACCGTGCCGCTGCCGCAGAACGGGTCGAGGACCCGGTCGCCGGGCGTCGCGTAGGCCGCGAGGACGCCGCGCGCCACGGCGGGATGCATGCGCGCGGGGTAGCTGTGAAAACCGTGCGTGAGCCAGTCGACATCACGCGCTTGAGCACCATCGAGGATCGAAGCCAGACGTGCCCCCTCACCATCATCGCCGTGCGCAGTGGCCTCGCCGCCTACGTTGTCGAGGGCGCGGCGACCAGGAGAGGAGCTCTTGCTCATAACTCAGGAGGATGCATCGGCCGCAGCTGTGGACGCCAGCGAAGACTTGCCGCGGGGCTGCGCCCTCGCCTCGTCCGCGACGGGAGGCTCCTCATCGTCGTCTGCAGCCTCGTCTGCGCCCTGCGCCTCGCCCTCGTCGTCTTGAGACGCCTCAAGGCCCTGCCCGGCCGCGCGGCGAATGGAGACCACCCGGGCAAACGCCAGCACCATCGGCAAGAAGCCGTAGGCGAGGTTGCCCACCAAGATGACAGCGGCGGCGCCTCGTGGGCCACCGAGCTTGAGCCCGATGAGCAACACCACCAAGTACAGCGGCGCCCCAACGAGCGCTTTGCGGTGTTTGGCGATCGCGCGGCCAAGGTGGCGGTAGTGGGTCGAGAACGACACCATCTGCGCGCACGCGACACCGATCATCAACCCCAGTGCGCCCGGCTCGTGCTCGAACAAGACGATCGAGGCCATCGCAACGATGCCGCCCACCGGCGAAGGCACGCCCGCAAAGTAGTTGGGATCGCTGTCGGCTTTGTTGAGGGTGAAGAACACCAGCCGCGCGATCACGAAGGTGGCGTAGAAGATGCCAACGAACAGCCCCGAGAGCCCCTCGCCAAGCACGTAGTACAGCGCAAAACCGGGCGCGATCCCGTAGTTGACCCCGTCGGCCACGTCGTCGGAGTAGACGCCGATGCTGGTGCCGCCCCATCGCCGCGCGGCCGCACCATCAAACCCGTCGAACGCCGTGCCCAGCAGCACGAACATGAGGCTGACCTCGAAGCGACCGCGAGAGGCGAAGATGATGCTGAAGATGCCGCACAAGAGGTTCGCGGCCGAGAGCGCATCGGCGACAAAACGCTTCTGAAGCAGGCCCAGGTAGAACGCCGCGGTCGTGGCCAGGTACGCGATGTTGGCCCACAGCAGATACTCGATGGCCTGCAAGGTGAGCACGCGGCCACCCCACCCCTGCACCGCAAACAGCAGCGCGATGAGAGCGGCGTAGCTGATGCCTGCGCGCAGGCGGTTGTCCGTACGGCCGCGGCCCATGACGTACAACCCCAACAAGGCAAAATCGAGCGCGACCTTGGCGACCAGCAGTCGTTCGTCGACCAACGGAACCGCGAAGTAGGCCACCGCGATCAACAGCGGATAGTCGGTGACTCGATCGAGGATGCGTGCCGCCTTGGACTCGAGTCCTCGATGACCCGCGACGGCGGCGTCGAGATAGTCGAGCAACAAAAATGCGACCAAGAGTCCGAGCACCACAAAGCGGGTGCTCGGTACGGCGTCCATCGGGCTCAAGGCCGCGATCAGCAGCGGGGTGACGACGATCAATTTGATCATCGAGAACACCATCGGATTGACGGCGACACGGCGGCCGATCCATCCGTGGAACTGCGCCGCCCACCGCGGAGGCGGAAGAAAGCGGTACCGCCCTCGCGGACGGCGTGGCGCGGGGGTGCTCACGCGACCCCAGTGTGACGCACCCAGGGACCCAGTGCCTTCCGCGCCGCCCCCGCAAGGCGTCACCGAGCTCAGATTCGGGGTAGGAGCCCCGATCTAAGAGATCTCTTGAAGCTGAAAGGACGCTCAGTATACCGATCGATGGGTGTCCGTTTCCCGGATCGCATGCGTCGACGTGCCGGCATTGCCGCTGCAGTTGCTGCTCGGGCAGCAACCTGCGTGGCGGCCATACCCATGCGTGGTGGTCCGCGACGACCGACCCCAAGGCGTCATCCTGTGGGCCAACGCGCATGCGAGACGCCATCGCATCTTGCCGGGCATGACCTTCGCCGCAGCGCGCTCGCTGAGCACCGAGCTGCGCGCGGCGGTGGTCGAGCCGCACAAGATCGACGAAGCCATCGCCAAGCTCCACCTCTCGCTGTGCAACTTCACGCCGCGCGTTGAGCCCTGCATGCAAGAGCCCGGCGTGTTCTGGGTCGACCCCGGCGGCATGGTGCCGCTGTACGGCAGCATCGATCAGTGGGGCAACGCGCTGACCGAAGCGCTGCGGGCCGCCGGCTGGGTGGCCTCGGTGGTGGTCGGGTTTCATCGCTATCGCGCCTACGCCCTCGCACGCACGGCAGGACCGCAGCGCATGCAGGTCCTGCCGTCCCCACACATCGAGTCTCGCCGTGCAGCCAAGGTGCCCCTGTCCGCGCTGGGCATCTCTCCCAAGTTGCGAGACCACCTCATGGTCCTGGGTATCCGCACCCTCGGCTCATTCTTACAACTGCCCGCAGCCGAGCTGCCCACCCGGTTTGGCTCCGAAGCCACGAAGCTCCACGCGCTGGCCTCGGATCGCTGGGCGCCCATGCAGCCGCGCCCCCTCGAAGACCCCGTCGAGGGGGAGCTGCAGTTCGAGCCTCCCGACGGCGATCACACCCGGCTGCTGTTCGGGATCAAAGGCAAGCTGCACGAGCTCATGAAGCAGCTCGCCACCCGGCACCAGGCGCTGTCGATGCTGCATTTGCAACTCAAGCTCGACCACGCCGGGACCTCCGAGCAGTACATCGAACCCGCCGGACCCACGCTCGACGCCGTGTCCCTGCTCGAGCTGGTCCGGTTGCGACTGGAGTCGCTCACCCTGCCGGCGCCGATCGAGGAGGTTCGGCTGCGGCTCGAGGGCACCGACGCCACGACCGAGCAGCTGGCGTTGTTTCGCACCCAGAGCCAGCGTGACCTCGACGCTGCCAACCGAGCGGTGGCTCGCCTGCGTGCCGCCTACGGCCCCGAGTCGGTCACCCGCGCAACGCTGAGAGCCGCCCACCTGCCCGAAGCCAGCTACGCCTGGGAGCCCGTGCAACAGGTCGGGTTTCCCTCGGTCACCGCCCCGACCGAAGCCCTGCCCTTGTGCCGCCGCGTGTTGCCGCGTCCGCTGCCCCTGCCCGCAAGACCGCGCCACGAGCCCGAGGCTTGGCTTGGCCGCAGAGGCACGGTCGCCTCACTCGATGGCCCGTATCGCGTCAGCGGCGGCTGGTGGGTCCGTACCGTCGAGCGCGACTACTATTTTGCCCATACCTCCACCGGCGAGACGTTGTGGATTTTCTACGACCGTCCACGTCGCCGATGGATGCTCCATGGCTTCGTCGACTGACGCTCCAAGCGGTTTCGCGTACCATCGTTCCCTTCATGCCGGTTCAGGTCCGCGAAGCTCAGCTCGAAGACACTCCCGACATCTGCCGCATGCTTCTGCAGCTCGGCCATGACGCAGAGGAAGCGCTTGTGCGTCGCCGCTTGGAGCGCGCCCTCGGAACGACCGACCACGTGGTGCTCCTGGCCCACGAACGTCCCCACGGTGCCGTGGGCATGCTGCATGCTTCGGTTACGATCAGCCTGCAGCACCGCCCCCGGGTCGATGTGCACGTGCTGGTCGTCGCCTCGGCACACCGCGAGTCGGGGAACGGTCGCGCGCTGCTGGAGCGCCTGCACAACTGGGCGCTGCGTCGAGGCATCGACGACGTCGCCACCGCCTTCCCCAGGCACCGCAAGGCCGGACACCTTTTTTACGGCAAGCTCGGCTACTCCGCGACGGGCGAGAGCCGGGTCTACAAGCGCGACCTGGCCAGCCCACTGCGCGACCGAGAAGACTCCACCGCGATGGACTGAGCGCAAAGTGGGCCAAATGCCCCCTTGAGGTTTTCAGCCCCACGGCCGCTTTTGCGCGAAAAAGTGTAACCGTCACCACATTTCAAAATTCCCGGAAACCACTATTGTGGGCGCCATGGATGTAACGCGGGGAATCGAGTCGCGACGAACCGCAATGCCAGACGCGATGCGACTGGGCATGGTGGAGCTGGGGTGCTTTCGGCTCAAGGAGCTGCTCGGCCGAGGCTCCTACGGAACGGTGTTCCTCGCCGAGCAGGAGGGTTTCAACCGCGACGCCGTCCTCAAGATTGCGCACGCTCGCCTGGTCGGTGGCCGGCACGAAGGACTCGTGCGGAGCCGGTTTGCGGAGGAGCTTCGCGCCGCAACGCGGGTCAATCATCCCAACGTCATCACGCTCTTCACCGCCGGAGAGACCTCTGATGGTCTGCCGGCGATCGCGATGGAATACGTCCCCGGCCCGACGCTCGAAGAGCTCCTCGAACAGCGTGCCGGCACCCTCGACCCGCTCTTCTTGCATGAGATCTTTTGCCAGTTTGGCAGCGCGGTCTCGGCGTTCCATCGGGCTTCGGTCACCCATCGTGACCTGTCCCCGACCAACATCGTTGTGGGCAACGACGTGGACGGCGGGCTCATTCTCAAGGTGCTGGACTTCGGTGTCGCCAAGACCGGTGTCGACCGCGGACGAGCATCCGTGGTCGGGACACCCCGGTACATGGCGCCCGAGCAGGTCATGGGCACCTCCGGGCCAGAGTCGGATGTCTACGCGCTGGGGGCCATCTTGTGGTGGGCGCTGTGTGGCGAGGAGTTTCATAGCGAAGTTCGGACGCTCGGCGACGTGACCGAAGCCCGGCTGATGGGCGCCAAAGAGACCGACATCCGCGATGTCGCTCCCGAGGTTCCCGAGCCCATCGCTGAACTCGTCCGTGAAATGCTCAGCTTCGAGGCGTCTCACCGCCCATCCGCCAGCACGTTTTGCGAACGCTGGGAGGCCTGCAAGGCTGCGCTCCTCGCCTACTCACCCGCTTCGCACGCTGCCACCACCACGCCTCCTCCTAGAGGTCGCCAGACACTGAGAATCGAACCCCTTGAGTGCGTTTGCGTCGAGAGCGATCACGTTGGCATCGGGATGCTTCGCGGGTTCCTGGAAGCACAACACGCTCGCCTGCAGATTCTCCCGCTCAACGGCTCTTTTGAAGGCATCTCTTCGCGCCCCGACGTCCTGTTCTTGTCAGCGCGTCTGCCCGGAGGCGCCACCAACTCCCTGCTCCACCGCGCGCGCGCGGACTTTCCAGGCGTCACGATCGTCGTGATGATTTCGACCGAGCGCGAGCGAACGGAGATGATCCGTGCCGGAGCCGACTACGCGATTCGTGTCCCAACCGACCTTCCGCACCTCATCGAGTATCTCGACGAAGTGCGCAACGAAGCGAAGAAGATGGCCGCCCCGGCGACGCTGGATTTCAGCAGCGCAGGTTCCGGGCCCCCCACTCCACTGCCGATAGATCCGGTTGAGTCCTTCTTCGGCGAGGCACCCGAGCTCATCGCGGACATCGCTCAAAGTCTCGAGACACACGACGTTCGACTCGCTCGCTCAGCGTGTGTCGCGCTCCGTGTCCGCGCTGAGGCGCTCGGAAGTCTCGAACTCACCGCGGCGACCAATGCCCTCGCAGCGTTCGTCGACATCGGCGACTTCACGACCGCTGCGGGCTTCAAGGACCAGATCGAGTACGAGTACGGCGTCCTGTTTCGGCGCCTGATGCTTCAGCGATGAGACATCGCTTTGGGGAGAACACCATGAACCAGGACGCACAACACATCGATTGTCGCGGGCAGCAGTGCCCGCAGCCCATTCTCACGACCGCCAAGGCTGCACGCGTACTCCAGCAAAGCGGCGGAGGGCTCCTGGAGATCAACGCAGACGACGGAGCATTCCCCATGGATCTCCAGAGTTGGTGTCGCTCCTCGGGCTCGGAGATCATGGACATGAGATCCGACGCGCAAGGCGTCCACCGTGCTCTGATTCGCGTGCACTCCAACGGGAGAAAGCCGATGCCATCGGCTCAGGCTCCCTTGGCCACCAGGGACACGGTACCCATCGTTCGGAAGCCCACCGCCGAGCAGAGCGATGTTCTCGATTGCCGCGGGCTTCAGTGCCCACAACCGATCCTTCAAATTGCCAAACGAGCGCGAACGCAGACGACGGGCTCTTTCGAAGTTCTCGCCGATGATCCGGCGTTCCGACTCGACCTCGACAGCTGGGGCCGAACCTCCAAGAATCAAATCGAATGGCTTGAGCAAGGCGATGTCGCGAAGGCTCGGGTTCACCTTTCAGCACCGCCCCCCGTACCGGTGGCCCCACTTCCGCAAAAGATCCAGACGGTTTCGAGCCCGGCGCCCTCGCTTGCGCCGGCGACCCCCGTCGACGATGGGCGCTTCTCGCTCGATGTGTCCTTGACCAGCCTCGATGACCCGCAACGCATCGCCCGACTCGAGGCGATCGGCGCCAGCCTTTCCCCAGGCGAGCGCATTCGGATTCGTTGCGCAGGCACCTCGTTCACAACCCCGCTGCTGCGATGGGCGGCCGGGTCCGGGCACGAGGTTCTCACCTTCGACGCACGCACCGACACGCTCATGGAGCTTCGTGCAGGGGAGCCCTCATCCTTGCCCGCTACGGTCGCGTCCTCGGAGGCGCTGCAGGTCATCAAGACCGAGAACCGCTGCACGCTGCTGGTCCTTCACAACGACAAGGAAGCACTCCTCGCCGCGCTGCTCGTCGCTGTTGGCGCGGCTGCTCAGGGCATGGAGGTGGTTATGTTCTTCACCTTCTGGGGTCTCAACTTGCTGCGTGGAGACGAGCCCAACACCGCCCAGCCCAAGGAAGACGTGTCGTGGATGCAGCGCATGATGAAGTGGATGATGCCCAAGGGTCCGCGCCGTCAGAAGCTCGGTCAGATGGACATGGCAGGGATGGGCCGCGGCATGCTCAAGTCCATCATGGACAAGAAGAAGATCATGGACATCCCCGAACTCATGGATGTGGCCGAGGAACAGGGCGTGCAGTTCATCGCGTGCACGATGAGCATGCAGGTCATGGGCATCACCAAGCGTGACCTGGCTCCGCGGAAGAACATCGTCTACGGCGGCGTCGCTGCGTTCGTCGAGTCCGCAGGAAAGTCCAGCCTCAGCTTGTTGTTCTAGTCCGAGATCGTCTGCATCGACAACGGGCGCAGCAGGAGACTCCTGCTGCGCCCGTTGTCATGTCGACGACAGGGCGTCGGACTCAGGCCGCTAGCTCGACGGCAAACGAGCGTCGTCGGGGTTCCACGTGGCCGCGGCGAACCGGGTCGGACGTGGAAGGACGGCGCTGTTGGGGTTCCAGTATGCGCGCGTGGCAACGACGGCAGCACCATCGGGGATCCGAGCATCGTCCGGATTCCAGTGCTCAGTCGCTTCGATCGGAGGGAGCTGCGCTTCGCCGGGCTGCCACTGAACGGTGTGAAACGGAAGCGGCGGCGGAGCCACAGGCGGGCTCTGCTCCAGCCCACGGGGGCGCTGCACCGGGACGTCCGACCACGGGCCTGGCACTGGTGGCAGGACCGTGTGCTCGGAGGCGGAGTCCACGGCTGGCGTCATCGATTGCAGGCTTGTCACCTCGGCCGACGACGAAGACGAGGCCTGAGCTCGCATGGCGTCCAACGCCACATGTGTACCTCCCAAGGCCACCAAGGAGACGAGCGCGAGTCCGCAGCCGGCGGCGAACCACGCTGTGGCAGCGGCGGTGGTGGACAGACGCATCCTCGCGAGCATGGCCTACCGATCCGGACCTGACAAGACGTGCAGACAGCCGAACCCAAGACCGCCGAACACTGATACCATGTTCAGCTCCCCGTCGGGGGATCCGAACATGGACGCCTATGTACCCCTTTGGGTGAAGAGCAACTACTCGTTCCTTGAGGGTGGCTCGCACCCCGCCGAGCTGGTCGAGCAGGCCCACACCTTGGGTCTGCCGGCCCTCGCCTTGACCGATCGAGATGGCTTCTACGGCGGGGTTCGGGCGCATGTGAAAGCGAGAGAGCTGGGGCAGAAGCTCCTGCTCGGCACCCAACTCAGCGTGGGTGAGGCGCCCGAAATCGCGCAGCCGATGGTGCTCCTCCCCACGAGTCAGCGCGGATATGCGAGCGCCTGCGCGCTGGTGTCTGCCGGCCGAGCTCGCTGCGAGAAGGGCACCTCGATCACGCACCTCGATGAGCTTCTCAGCGCGCCCGAAGATCTGCTGGTGCTCTGCCCGCACGGGGAGCTGCTCGAGCCTCTGCGGGAAGCGTTCGGCGACCGACTCTACGCCCTGTGCGCTCGGCATCGTCACAGCAGCGAGCTCGGGGACGAGGACACCCTTCGTCGCGACGCGTCACGGCTGGGGGTGCCGCGGGTGGCGGCGGTCGAGGTCCTGTATCACAGCGTCTCGAGGCGACCGCTGCAGGACGTGCTCTCGTGCATTCGTCACGGCCGCACGCTGGCCACCGCCGGCGACCTGATCCGCGGCAACGCCGAGCACGACCTCAAGACCCTCGCGCAGATGGAGGACCTGTTCGCCGACGACCTGCCCGCGCTGCGCCGCACGCTCGAGGTCGCGCAGCGCTGCGACTTCTCGCTGGGCCAGATCCGCTACGTCTATCCCGACGAGTGGATGCCCGCAGGCATGAGCACGGCAGAGTGGCTTCGCGAGAAGACCTACGAAGGCGCGATGCTTCGCTACCACGGCGCGATTCCCCTCGACGTGCAGGCCCAGCTCGACAAGGAGCTGGGCCTCATCGGCGAGCTCGACTACGGCGGCTACTTCCTGACGATGTGGGAGATCGTGCAGTTCTGCCGCCAGCAGAAGATCCTGTGCCAAGGGCGCGGCAGCGCGGCCAACAGCGCGGTCTGTTACTGCCTGGGCATCACCGCCATCGACCCGGTGCGCATGGGCCTGCTGTTCGAGCGCTTCCTCAGCCTCGAGCGTGCCGAGCCGCCCGACATCGATCTCGACATCGAGCACCAGCGCCGCGAAGAGGTCATCCAGTGGGTCTACGAGCGCTACGGACGGCGACATGCGGCGATGGTGGCCAACTTCATTCGCTACCGGGCTCGCTCGGCGGTCCGCGACGTGGGCAAGGCGCTGGGCATCCCCCAGACCGCGCTCGACCGGGTCGCCAAGATGCTCACGCACTACGACACCGGCTTTGGTGCCGACCTGCTCGAGCACGCGGGCCTCGATCCCGCCGCGCCCCAGCACGTGCATCTGCTGCAGCGCTGCCGCGAGCTCGCCGACTTTCCGCGCCACCTGTCCATCCATCCTGGAGGTTTCCTGCTCGGCCATGCGCCGGTCGACACGCTGGTGCCGATCGAGCCCGCCACCATGGAGGACCGCACGGTCATCCAATGGGACAAGTACGACGTTGAAGATCTGGGCCTGTTCAAGGTCGACCTGCTGGGGCTGGGCGCGCTGTCGATGGTCCGCGGCTGTTTCGACCTGCTGCGCGCGCACGAGGGGCTCGATCTGTGCATGGCCACCGTGCCCGCCGAGGACCCGGTCACCTACGCGATGATCTCCCGCGGCGACACGCTGGGCACGTTTCAGATCGAGAGCCGCGCCCAGATGGCCATGCTGCCGCGGCTGCAGCCCCGCACCTTCTACGATCTGGTGATCGAGGTCGCGATCGTGCGCCCGGGGCCGATTCAGGGCGACATGGTGCACCCCTATCTGCGACGACGCACGGGCAAGGAGAAGGTCGAGTTCCCCCACCCTGCCCTCAAGGAAGCGCTGGGCAAGACGCTGGGCATCCCGATCTTTCAAGAGCAGGTGATGAAGCTGGCGGTGCTCGTCGCCGACTACACGCCCGGCGAGGCCGACCAGCTGCGGCGCGACATGGCGGCGTGGCGCAGCAGCGGCCGCATCGAGCAGCACCGCGAGCGCCTCATCACCCGGATGATCGCCAACGGCATCCCGCAAGAGTTCGCCGAGCGGGTGTACTCGCAGATCCGCGGGTTTGGGGAGTACGGCTTCCCCGAGAGCCACGCCGCCTCGTTTGCGCTCATCGCCTACGTGACGTGCTGGCTGCGGTGTCACCACCACGCGGCGTTCTCGTGCGCGCTGCTCAACGCCCAGCCGATGGGGTTTTACAGCCCCGGCAGCATCGTCGAGGACGCCAAGCATCACGGCGTCACCGTGCTGCCGGTCGACGTGATGGCCAGCGCGTGGGACTGCACGCTCGAGCGCCAGACTGGGGGCGGTTCCGGAGGCCAGCTGGCGATCCGCATGGGCTTTCGCTACGTGCAGGGCTTTGGGCAGCGGCAGCAGGTCAAGCTGGAGGCGGCGCTTGAGCAGGGTCCCTTCACGGGGGCCGAAGATTTCGTCCGGCGCACACAGCTGAGCCAAAAGCCGTTGCACACCCTGGCCGAGTCCGGTGCGTTCAGCTCACTGGGCATCGAGCGACGCGATGCGATCTGGTCCCTACGCGGCTTGGTGGCCAAGCTCGGCGACACCTTGGCCCTGCCCGGCGAGACCGCGCCCCATCAAGACGAAGACAACGACGGTCCGCTCTTCGCCCGGCTCAGCCGCAGCGAAGCGATCCTCTGGGACTACCGCACCAGCATGCACAGCGTGCGAGGACATCCGATCGAGTGCATTCGTCCGCAGCTACGAAGGCGTCGCATGCCCACAGCCGACGGCGTCAACACGCTACGCAGCGGCCGAAAGACCCAGTACGTCGGCATGGTCATCTGCCGCCAGCGTCCCGGCTCCGCCGCCGGCGTCACGTTCTATACGCTCGAAGACGAGACCGGCACCGTCAACGTCGTGGTCTGGAAGCAGGTCTTCGAGGCCCACCCGGTGCTGGCCAAGACCGCGGTCCTGCTCGGGGTGACCGGACGCGTGCAGTCTCAGGACGGGGTCGTGCACTTGGTGGCGGAGCAGCTGTGGGACCCGGATCTGAAGTTCGAGAGCCAGGGGACCGCGGTGCGGAGCTTTCACTGACCGGCCCGGGACAAAAAATAGCCATCAAAACAAACGTCAACTCTATCATTTCGACTATTCTGTCGTCATGGTGAAGGCATCCGACGTCCGAGTAGGAACCCTCGTGTTCGGTCGCGGACGGCGTGCAGCGCTTCTCCTCGGCCTGCTCACCAGTTTGCTCGCCGGCTGCGGCCCGGCTGTCGAGATCGGAGGCGATGCCTCCACCGGGGATCCGAGTCCGACGGGCGCGAGCAGCACGGGCGTGTCCCCCACAACGAGCGTACCGCCCACGACCGTGGACCCCTCGGGAGTCGACGTCACCTCCGGCACCGGATCCTCCGGGCCCTCCGCGACATCCAGTACCACCGAGGACACGGTCGGCAGTCAGTTCATCATCGATCCCGACGGCGGAAGCCTCTCCGGGTGCTCCTTGTTTGAGCAAAGCTGTGTACGCGGCGAAAAGTGCACCATCTGGGCAAACGACGGCGGCAACGCTTGGAACGCCACCCGCTGTGTCCCGGTCGACCGCGCTCCCGACGGCCCCGCGGAGCCATGCACCGTCGAAGACTCCGGCGTGTCTGGACTCGATTCTTGTGACGTAGGTTCCGTGTGTTGGGACGTCGACCCAGACACCCTCGACGGGACCTGTGTGTCGTTCTGTGCCGGTTCCGAGGATGCGCCGCTGTGTGAGGACGGACTGCGCTGCATCGGGAACAACCTCTTTTTTCTGTGCCTTCCCAACTGCGACCCCCTCGTTCAAGACTGCAACGAGGGCGACGCGTGCTACGTCATTGAAGACACGACGGAGTGTGCATCGGATACATCCGATGACTCCGGTGCCGCGTTCGACACCTGCGCCTTTGCCAACGCGTGCGATCCTGGCTTGAACTGCACCGACGAGGAGATCGTCGGCCTCTGCGACGAGGGGGCCGAGGCCTGTTGCACACCGTTTTGCGACATGCAGGACACGACATGCCCTGAAGGGACACAGTGCATCTCGGCGTTCGCAGAGGGCATGGTCCCCCCAGGCTACGAAGACGTCGGCGTTTGCGGACAGGATCCGGTGTGAACGCCGGGTATACACTTGCCGTGTGATCGACTGGGCAGTCCTCGAATCCGATGCTCTCGATGCTGCCGACGAGGCTGTCGAGGCACTGCTCAACACACCGGCGACTCCCGACGCGCTCGAGCAATTCCACCGTCTTGTGACGCACCCGGGGCACCGCTGCCATCAGCAAGTCATCCTCAAACTCCAGCGCATGCGTGACCCAAGTTCGACGCCCGTGCTGCGAGCGGCGCTGGCTGCTGGTTTCGACCGCTACGCGTACACCTGCTCCGAAGACGCCGTGATCGCGAAGTGGTTTAGCTGGGCCTTGGCAGAAATCGGGAACGCCGAGGCCATTGAGGTTCTGCAGGAATTCGCGCGATCCGAGAACGCTGAGGTCCAGGCGGAGATGCAGTACCGCCTCGCGAAGCTCTCCAAGTAGGGCGGCGCTAGTGCGTCATCACCGGTGCTCAAAACAGCCATTTCGCACACTCTGTCGCATTTTGTTAGCCTTTCTCGGTGAAGACGGGATGCCTCGCATGTCTGATGCTGGCGGTGGGGTGCCCCAGCGGCGACCCGCTCGCCGAGACATCGACCGGCGAGCAGACCCTACCGACCACAGCCGCGACCACGCTGCAGACGAGTTCCGCCTCGACGACCGGCCCCACCGCGACGACCGACGCTACCACCTCGCTCGACGCGGCAACCTCGAGCAGCTCGACCGAAGCCGACGAGACCTACGGACCAGGGTTCATCACCGACCCCGACGGTGGCCCTTCGTGGATCGAGTGCTCGACCATCGAGCAAGATTGCCCACGCGGCGAGAAGTGCAACGCCTGGGCGAACGACGGCGGCTCGGCCTGGATCGCAGCGAAGTGTTTTCCCATCGCTCCGGACCCGGACGGCGTCGATGAGCCGTGCACTGTCGAGGGCAACGGCGTCTCGGGCATCGACTCCTGCGATCTCGGCTCGATCTGCTTGGAGGTCGACGGACGAACACTCGAAGGAACTTGCGTCCCCTACTGCACCGGTTCGAGAAACGCACCGGTTTGTGACGACCCGGCCCGGTACTGTCAGATCAGCGCCCGGGGCGTCCTGGCCATCTGTATTGCGCCATGCAATCCGCTGGATCAACAGACCTGTCCCGAGGGAAACGCGTGCTACCCCATCGACGACCGGTTCATGTGCGCCCCCGATGCCTCGGGAGCCGCCGGCGGATCCATCTTCGAAGGCTGCGAGTTCATCAACGCCTGCAACCCTGGCCTCTTCTGCGTCAACCCCAACCTCAGCGCGATGTGCCCTCCGGGTATCGACGGCTGCTGCCTGCCTGTCTGCAACACATCGGCCCCTGACTGCCCTGCCGCGATGGTATGCGAGCCGTGGTTCCCCCCAAAGAACGTGGAATCGGGGGACGAGAACATCGGCGTTTGTCGACAGGAGGCGGGATGAGACGTCGGATGCCATATCTGTTGCTCGCCGCCGCCTGCGGGACGACCCCCGTAGCGGGAGCGGAGAGTTCTAGCGGGCAACCGACGCCGGTGGGGAGCACGACGACCGACGCAACAACCTCGACGACCGCATCTTTATCCACCGGCTCGAGCAGCGCGACCGCAGCCGACGAAACCGCAGGGGTCGCCTTCATCGCCAACCCCGACGGAGGGCTTGTGCACATCGAGTGCTCCCACTTCGAGCAAGACTGCCCTCGCGGCGAGAAGTGCAGCGCGTGGGCGAACGATGGCGGAAACGCGTGGAACGCCACGCACTGTGTTCCGATCGACGCGAATCCCGACGGCATCGGCGACCCGTGCTCCGTAGAAGTTGCTCCGCTCTCAGGTGTCGATTCCTGTGAGCGCGGCAGCACGTGCTGGTTCATCGGTGTCGACGTCAATGGTGAGGGTGCCGGTCGCTGCGTTGCGAACTGCTCAGGCAGCCTCAGCGCGCCCACGTGCGAGGATCCAAACAGCGACTGCGTGCTCACCCGCGCCCTCGCCCTGTGCATCCCGAACTGCAATCCGGTAGTTCCGAACCCGTGTGGGGCAGGTCAGGGCTGCTACCCACTCGACAACCGATTCGAGTGTCAACCCGACGCCTCCGGAAAGACAGGCGGAGCCTTCGAAGACTGCGAGTTCACCAACGCCTGCAACCCTGGCCTCGCGTGCATCGGTTCCGACGTGGTCGGACTGTGCGACTCCGGCGTCGACGATTGCTGCACACCATGGTGCGACACCACCGCCCCCACCTGCCCTGGCGGGACACAGTGCGTCCCCTACTTCGAACGAGGATCCACCCCGCCGGGATACGAGGACATCGGCATCTGCGGGCAGAATCGGGGATGACGCTAGCAGCCTGTTGAGAAAACCGTGCGTCGTCGCCCACCGACACCTCGCCCGCAGGCCCCGGCAGCTGCCATGATGCAGCGCTCATGTTCATCGAGACCCTGATCTCCCTCGCGGTGAGCCTCGTCGCCATCGCGCTGAGTGCGTTGGCCATCGGTGCGCTGTACGGCCGCATGTACATCAAGGTCGCAAACGGTCAGGCGCTGATCGTCAACAAGATGTCGGAGGTCTGCGTGTTCTTCACCGGTGGGCTGGCGATTCCGGTGATCCACAAGCACGAGTTCATGGACATCAGCGCCCGCAGCCTGGTGATCGAACGCAGCGGTTCCAACGGACTTGTGTGCAAGGATCGCATCCGAATCGATCTTCGGGCGACGTTCTGCCTGCGGGTCCGCAAGAGCTTCGAAGATGTCCTCAACGTGGCGCAGCGGGTCGGCACACAGCGAGCCATGCAGCCGGCAACGCTCGAGGAACTTTTTGCGGCGAAGTTCTCCAACGCGCTTGAGTCCTTTGCGGCGCGCAAGACGTTCGCGGAGCATTGTGAGGACCGCGACGGGTTCGCAAGCGCGCTCCTCAAGGAGCTTGGCTCCGAGCTCGACGGCTACTGCCTGGACACGCTGAGCATCGATCGCCTGGAGCAGACGCCCATCCACCAGCTCGACCCGAACAACATCCTGGATGCGCAGGGCATCTTGGCGATCACCACGAGCACCACGGCCGCGCAAGCCAAGACCGCGCAGGTTCAGGCCGCGCATCGCCGGCGCATGAGCGAGCTGGAGACCGAAAGCAAGCTGCTGCTGCTCGAGCTCGAGACGCGACAAGCCAGCGCGCTGGCACGACTGCGACAGGAGACCGGAAAAGCGCTGACGATGGAGCAGCTCGAAGATCGGCTGCTCGATCGCTTGCGCGCGCTGGTGGACGCGGCGCTCGAAGCTCGGTCCTCAGCGCAAGCCTAAGGCCCACGCCGAGCGCGTGCGTCCCTACCCCCCGGCGCGCGCCAGGCTCTCGGGCGAGAGGGCAGATGCGGTGCGGACCAGGTTCAGGAACTCGCGGCGGGCTCCATCTTCGTCTTGCCCCAGCGCGCCTTCGGCCAGCGCGAGGGCGCTGGCGAACGTGGCCGAGCCTTTGTGCGGCGAATCTCGGAGCAGCATCCCAAAGCTCGCAACCGCCGCGGAGAATCGAAACGCCTGCGAAGGGGCCGCGGCGTGGACGTTGAGGATCGGAAAGGAGAGCATCTCGCTGTCGGCCTCGCCGGGGTGCTTGTAGCGAATCTTGACCGTCATGAGCTCCGCCGATGCCGACGCGGCCGACGGCTCGGACTCCGCCTGATAGACGAGAGGATCGATGTTGCCGAGGTGCTCCCCCGCGCCCGCCGGGACGATTTCATACAACGCGGTGACGGTATGCCCGGCCCCGACATCCCCCGCGTCTTCCTGGTCGTCATTGAAGTCCTCGTCACCCAGGGCTCTGTTCTCGTACCCCACGAGCCGATAGGCCTCGACCAAGGTGGGATTGAACTCGACCTGGAGTTTGACGTCGTCGGCGATAGGGACCAGCGTCGCGTTCGCCTGATCGACGAGGACACGCTCTGCCTCTTGGGCGCTGTCGATGTACGCGTAGTTCCCGTTTCCGCGATCGGCGAGCTGTTCCATCATCGATTCGTTGACGTTGCCTTGGCCGAAGCCGAGCACGGAGAGATAGACGCCGCTCTTGCGCTTCTCCTCGATGATGCGAACGAGTTCGCCATCGCTGGACTGCCCGACATTGAAGTCACCGTCGGTGGCGAGGATCACTCGGTTGATCGCGCCCTTGTGGAAGTTCTTCTGGGCGACGGCGTACGCCAGGTGAATCCCCGCTTCACCGTTGGTTGAACCGCCCGATCTCATCTTGCGCAGCGCACGGTGGATGCGCTGTTTGTCGTGGGTCGGCTCGAGCGCAACGCCGGAGTCCCCCGCGTAGACAACGATCGAGACGTGGTCTTGTTCCCGAAGCGTGCTTGCGAGCTGTGACAACCCGAGGCGCAGCAGTCCAAGCTCCTCCTGCATCGACCCGGAGGTGTCGACCAGGAACACCAGGTTTCGAGGCGGGACCTCATCGCTGCGTACGTGCTTTCCCTGCACGCCAATGTGAACGAGCTGGTGCGCGGTGTTCCATGGGCACGGCGCGACCTCGGTCATCGCCGCCAACGGCTCCGGACCGGCGGGCTCGGGATACGCGTAGTCGAAGTAGTTGATCAGCTCTTCGATACGAACCGCATCGACCGGCGGGAGCGAACCTTGGGTCAAGAAGCGCCGGGTATTGCTGTAGGCTCCGGTGTCGACATCGGCGGAGAACGTCGAGACCGGTGCATCGGCGACGGCAAGGAAGGCGCTGTCCGGCGTGTGAGCGTACCGTTCGCTGCGGGCCGCGGGGAGCAAGGCACCACCACCGCCCATGGACCCAGAGAAGCTGGACCCGGCAGAGGGCGCCCGCTTGGCGCAGCCACCCAGGGCGACGCCCGCAATGAAGGTCGTGAGGACCGCCCAGTTTCGCGTCTGCATCGAGCGCCCGAACGCTGAGCACGGGCGAGGACTTACAGTCACCACCGGCCAGTGCGGACGGGCGCCGGATGCCGTTGCGGATATGGATCCCTACATTGGCACCGTTCAAAACACTTAAAACTACCAAAACACCTTAGATCTGCTAGATTCGCTGCATGAGGCGATGGCGGACCGTGGCAGCGATCGGCGCGAGCTTGGTCTCAGGACTGCTCCTCTCCGGGCGCGTCGAGGCCAGCGAGCTCGGGGAGACCGAGCAGGGCTCCGCGTCCTCCTCCAGCAGCTCGAGCATCACGAGCATGCCGACGCTCGACCCGAGTCCTTCGAGCAGCTCGGGCCTCGACGCCCAGACCGACTCGAGCACCACAGGTCCGGACTGCGCCGCTGCGCCCGGGCAAGAGAACGTGGGCGTGTGCACCCAACAAGAGGTGACCCCGTGACCCGGCCGAAGACACGCATCAACATCGCTCGACGCTCCCTCCACGCGCTTCCCCTCGCGATCCTGGCCGCCTGCAGCCCAGCAGTCGAACTCCCGCAAGACGACGCATCCACAGCCGACCCCGGAGGATCGACCGATGCTTCGACCACCGGTGGCCCGGGCTCGGCGAGCACCACGTCCCCCACCCTACCGCCGGACCCTCCACCGACGAGCACGGATCCCTACGACCTCACGACCGGAGGATTCGAAACCACCGACTCGGACACCCAGGGTGGATGCACCTTCCTGGGTTGCGACTTCGATCTTGGGGATGGCGTGGAATGCAGCGTCTTCGAGCAAGACTGTCCGGAAGGCGAGAAGTGCAGCCCGTGGGCGAACGATGGCGGCAACGCTTGGAACGCCACGCGCTGTGTTCCCGTGGCGCGTGATCCCGCCGCCGCCGGAGAGCCTTGTACCGCCGAAGGATCGGGTGTCAGCGGGATCGACAGCTGCGAACGGGGCTCGATGTGCTGGAACCTCGACTCCAACTTGGAGGGGACCTGCTACGCGCATTGCACCGGATCGCCGCAGGCTCCGGTGTGCGAGGACGCCACGCAGGCGTGCCTGATCGGCGGAGACGATGTCCTGACCCTGTGTTACCCGCGGTGCAACCCCCTCACCCAGGACGAATGCGCACCGGGCCAAGCGTGTTATCCGCTCTACGAGTCGCTCCACTGTGCGCCCGATGCTTCTGGCGAGGGCGGTGCGCCGCTGAGCGAATGCGAGTTCATCAACGCGTGTGACCCGGGGACAGCATGCGTCGACCCAGCGCTCTCGGAGGCCTGCTCGCCGGATGCCGCAGGCTGCTGCCTTCCATGGTGCGATCTGAGCGCCCCAGCCTGCCCGGGCGAGATGGTGTGCATGCCGTGGTTCGAAGAAGGCGAGCCGCCCCCGGGAAGCGAAACCGTCGGTCTGTGCGTCGACGCGTCCGCGCTTGGTTAGTTTTCCGGGCCGCCCGGGCCGAGCAGGCCGCAACGGTTGCCGGAGAGCTTCGGACCGGGTCTGCTAGCCTGCCGCAGCATGACGCGCCTCGCCCTGTGTGCCCTGCTGCTGGTCGGCTGCCGCTCCGACGGCCTGCCCACCCTCAAGCACGGCGCGGCGGCGATCGAGATCGAAACGCCGCTCACGTTTCACGAGCGCGAGGGCTTCACGGCTCTGGCCCCGCCGGTCCACATTCCGACCGGCGATCCCCTGTTTGATCAGGTCACCGTCTGGCTCAAGCTCGGCGAGGGCTCGATCACCACGACGATGATCGATGGGCGCAGCGTCCTGGTCTTCCCCGAAGGCACCCGCGCCGACCGGGTCGAGGTTGCAGGCCGCGAAGGCGCTCGTTTCATCTCCGACATCCGCGGCACCACGCTGACCGCCGCGGGCCCACGCTTTCACGTGCTGCGCCCCACCGCACCCAAGCCGACCGCTCCCCTCTTCGGCGCCCAGTGGCCCTCGAACAATCCCGAGGCCCACGCCGCTGCGACCGACTACATCGCCACGCAGATCGCCGCGTCGGAGCCGTTCGCGTCCTGGGAGCCGGCCGCCCGCGAGGCCCAGACCCAGGCGTTCCGCCAAAAGAACGCCTGCCTTCCCTGCCATGATCCGGGCCGCCCCGAGAACACCCGGGCCCACGAGTTTGGCTTGGTCAACCGTGGCACGGATGGGACCGGGTTCTTCACGCCCTACACTCTGTTCGAGGACGAAGCCCCGTTGGAGCAATACGGCGCCCACGACCGGACGCTCACCGATCCGCTGGTCGATATCCTGTGTGGAGACGCGGTCGTCGATTCACCCCAGGACACCGGGTGGAACCGGACCTGTCCAGATGACGTCACGCCTCGCGCACGGTGGCGCTGGGACCGCGCCTGGAGCTTGGACCCAACACGTGCAAAACAGCGCTGCACGCAAGCTATGTGGCTCTTCGAGCGCATGGAACCGGCCGCGCGGAACGAAGTGGAACACTTCTTTGACAATTGTGCTAAACCTCACCAGGATTGAGCGCAACCGACTCGACCTCTTTGGTGTATATGCGGGCGAGGTCGTCCCGGGCCCCCTCGGGCACCTCAATTTGAAAGGCCATTTCAAATGAACAAGAACTTGACCAACATCCTCGAAGCCGTCGCTCTGTCCGCCGGACTTGCCCTCATCCCCGCCTGCGACGACGGCGACGATGGCGAAACCGGAGCGGGTACCGATTCGGCGACCACCGCGACGACCACCGCCACCACGGGTTGCCCCGGCAGCACCACGGGTTGCCCCGCCACGACCACCACCGCGGGCTGCCCCGGCACCACCACCGGCTGCCCCGGCACCACCATCGGCTGCCCTGGCGTCACGAGCAGCACCGCTGGCTGCCCCGCCGGCTCCTCCGGCTCTTCTGGCTCTGGCTCCTCCGGCGGCTCGTCCTCCTCGACCTCCGGCTGATTCCCGCCTCGCGACTCCGTCGCGAACGGAAGCCACCAGCCCGGACCTGCTATGCGGGCCCGGGCTTTTCCTTGTCGTCGCCCTTCGGACTGACATGAACAACCTCGCTCCTTCAAGACCGCGCGGCGTCGGCATCGGACTGCGGCCGCCGCACTACGAAAGCATCTTCGCGACCCCTCGCCGCATCGACTGGCTTGAGATCGTCCCGGAGAACTTCATCGACAACGACGGATCCGCCCGTCGCGTCCTGCGCGAATGCGCCGAGCGCTGGCCGGTCATCGCCCACGGCGTCTCGATGTCGCTCGGCGGCGACGCACCCTTCGACGACGCGTACGTCGCGGAGCTCAAGCTGCTCCTCGACGAGCTCGATGCGCCCTACTACACCGATCACCTCTGCTACGCGGCGATCGACGGCGTCGCGTTCCACGACCTGCTGCCGCTGCCGTACACCCAAGAGGCGGTCCGCCACTGCGCCCGGCGGATCCGCGAGCTCGCCGACCGGCTCGAGCGGCCGGTCGGGGTCGAGAACATCAGCTTCTATGCCGTGATGCCGGGAAGCGACATGAGCCACGGCGAGTTCGTCACCGCCGTGACGCAAGAGGCCGACTGCGGGATGCTGCTCGACGTCAACAACGTGTTCGTCAACGCCAGCAACCACGGAGGTGATCCGCTGGAGTGGCTGCGCGCCCTCCCGCTGCATCGCACGATCCAGATGCACATCGCCGGTCATGTGGAGGAGGAGGGGCGCATCATCGACGACCACGGAAACCCGGTGGTCCCAGGCGTGTTCGCGGTCCTCCGAGAGGCCCTCGCGGCGACGGGTGCCGTGCCCGTTCTGCTGGAGTGGGATACCGACATCCCCGAGCTCGACCGCGTCCTCGACGAAGCCGACGCCGTTCGTGACGTGTTCGCGGCGGTCCTGGGTGCCGACGCCGCAACCGGGAGCGACGCCGCGTGAGCCTCGAGCGTTTCTTCGAGGCCATGGGTCCGATGCTTCGCGGACAGGCTCCCGCGCAGGCCGTGGTCGAGGCGCTCGGCCCGTCCCCCAGCGGTCTGCAGAACCTTGGGTTCTACGCCACGCTCGTGGAGCGCAACCACTTCAAGATCCTTGCGGACATCTTCCCGGTCGTGCGCGCGCTGTTCTTCCGCGAGCATCCAGGACGGTGGGCAGACCTCGTGCGGGAGTATCGTGACGCGCACCCCGCCGACCACTGGGACCCCAACCGCTTCGGCGCGCACTTTAGCGACTACCTTCAGAGCCTACGCGCGGGCGGAGAAGCGCTGCACCCGGTCTTCGAAGAACTCGCCGACCTCTGCTACATCCGGCAACGCGCTTTTTCGGGGAACGCATCGGAGCCCGGCGCGTACGAGGGCCGAGTCTTCGTGCGTCAGTACAGCCACCCGGTGTCCGACTACTTCAACACGCTTGGAGAGGACCCGGCGGCGCCCCTGCCCGAGGCGCGCGCACAGGTGGTGTTCATCTACCGTCACGCGCGCGACGCCTCCGTGCGCCACTTCCTCCCCACGGCGGCTGGACTGGCCGCGCTCGCGATTCGTCAGGGTGTGACCGAGCTTCCCCCGATGTTTGGCGCGCTCACCCAAGACGCCCTCGACCGCTCCGATCAAGCGCTCGTCGAGTTTGGCGTGTTCAGTGCGCGCGCCACCGACCCCGCCGTCCCCGACCCTTCCCCGTAGGCCCATGAACATCCTTCGACGTCCCACGCTCGCCCCCCTGTGCCTCGTGCTCGCCCTGGCCTCCCTCGGCTGCGACGACAGCATGGAAGACGGGATGGACTCCGACACCGAAGCCGCAGGCGGCACGGAGACCGCCGGTCCCGACGGGATCGACGAGGCCGGCGTCCAGGCCATGGCCGCCGACTTCGACAACCTCAGCCAGGTCAGCGACGTGCCGACCTCCTCGCAGCACGCACTCGCCGACACCGTGACCTTCTACGCCGCGGACGACGTCGTCGAGCTGTATCGCACGCTCGACCCCGAGGCGCCTGCCGCCGTGACGTTTCCCGAAGGTGCCCTGCTCGTGAAGGAAAACCTCGACGCGAACGGCGAGTCCAGCGGCTACTTCGCGATGTACAAAGGCCCTGAGGGCTACGACCCCACCGGCAACGACTGGTACTGGCTGCAGGTCAACGGAGCCGGCGCGGTTGGAAACGCCGGCAAGGTCGGCTTCTGCAAGGACTGCCACGGTGGCGGTTCTGCGGCGGTCTCCGACTACGTGTTCGGCGTTCCGCTCGACAACCGCCTGTAGCGCCGCCTGCTCACGCCGCCTCGCACATCCCGGGGCGGCGTCTTGCGTGGTTCGGGCCGAGGCTACGGCGACACGATCGAGGTCAACCGCCGGTTCACGTCCCGGGAGAGCGCCAGCTCCTGCTCCCGAGGAAGCGCCGTTCCTGCGCAGAACATGGCGAACGAGACCAGCTCGTGCGCGACCTGGTGGAACGAGGCGAGCGGGTTGCCTTCACGCGCCGAGGCCACCCAGCCCCGAACGTGCTCCTTGTCGATGAGCCCGGTGGAGACCACGCTTTCGCCAAACACCGAGTCGTAGCCGCACCCCTGGACCCACGCACCCAGCATCGCCAACGCGGCGTCCCGGTCGCCGTGACGACCGATCGTCGTGAAGATATCTTCAAGGATCGCGGCGAACGCATCGACGAGCGCATCGAGCACGTCCTCATCCACGCCGGTCCGCCGCCCGACCCTTGCCCGCCGGGACTTGACGAGCTTGTAGGCGATTCGGGTGACCTCATACTCGCCAAGGTCCGCCGCCGCCACGATCGCCTCGAGCGGCGTCGCGCCGTCCAGCATCGAGAACACCTGCCGCGCCTCCGGCTCCAGCGTCGAGAGGTCGGCGTCCGCGACCGGGTGCAGGATGACATCGCTGCTCGGGATGACGTTTCGGTACAGCTCCATCTCGTCGAGTCGTTGGATGCCGTGCATCAGCAGCGGACGCACGGGCAAGTGCAAACTCAGGGCTGCCGAGGGCGCGTGGGGGTCGGGCGTGGTGAACGCGAAGCTTCCGTGCTCGACCAGCAGCGCCCGGTAGAAGATGCCCTCGGTTTGTTGGCGAAGGCACTCGAACAACGCCTTTCGGTCCAACAGCCCACGCTCGAGACACACGTCGCCGATGCGTCGCTGGGGCGTCACTTCCCACAGCAACTCCGTCAGCTGGGCCTCCGAGACATATCCAGCCCGAACCAGGACCTGCCCGAGCCGGTCCTCATCGTGGTCCGACCGTGCGTCTTCGAGCGCCCCGTGCGACAGCCGGAGCTGCAGCGTCCTGCCGCCGGTCGCCAACACCACCAAGTCCCCGTGAAACCCACGCTCGGCGACGATCTCGATGATCTGGAACAAGGTCATCCGGTTGATGATCTCGCCGGCGAGGATGACCCTCGGGCCCGCGTCGAGCTGGCCGCTCTCGAGCTCCAACCCGAGCTCGAGCTCGAGGTCAAAATCCTCGTCGTCATCCGCCGGGGGTGCGTCTTCGCCCGGAAGCTCGCGGCGGAGCACGAGCAGCCCTGGCGCGTCGCCGAACAGGCGATACGTGCCCGCGAAGCCGCGTAGGCGCCGACGGACCTGATCGTCGGCGCGCATCGACCCGTCGGCGTCGATGTGGATGCGGTCGTGAGGCTTGGGCACTCGCGTCAAGCGTAGTGCTTTCGGCCACGAAGACCGAAAACCCCGCCAAGCCGAGACCCCCGCGCTTGTGTCGCATGCTAAAAGTCGCTCCGCTGCACGCGCAGGCTGGGCCCTCTGCCCCGCGAACGCGGACCCGGCTTGCCATGAACATGCGACTGCGACTCCCTCGGCTGCTTCTCGCCATCGCCCTGCAGGGCTCGGTTGTCGGCTGCAAGCCGCCCCCACCGCCTCCACCGCCCGCTGCGAAGCCTGAGCCGAAGCCACCGAGCTTCGCGGAGACGAGCGACGGCATCCTCGCGGCGTACTTCGCGGCGCACCCCGTCGCGGCCTCCGCGATGGGTGTTCACGACTTCGATGCGCAGTGGCCCGACCTCTCCGAAGCCGGCCTCGAAGCTGAACGCACACGCATCGACACCGCGCGTTCAGCCCTCGCCGCCGCGCCACGCACGAGTGTCGATGAAGAGGTCGATGCCGAGGTGCTCGCCAACGCGCTCGATCTCGACACCTTTGTGATGGAGGTCGAGCAGCCGTGGCGGACAAACCCCTATTGGTACGTCTCGCTCATCGGTGCCGGCGTCGACGACCTGATCTCCCGCGACTTTGCGCCCGTGGATCAGCGCGCCGTCTCCCTCGCCGCCCGCCTGACCGCGCTTCCGGGCTTTGTCGAGCAAGCCACGGTCAATCTCGACGCGGCGTCCTGCATGCTTCCCCAGACGCAGGTCGCGATCGAGCAGATCGATGGCCTCGTGGAGCTGGTTCGCGCCACGGCGCTGGAGCGAATTGCCGAGGCTCCCGAGGCGGTGCGTCAGCAGGTGGGTGCAGCGTCCGCGCCCGCCGTGATGGCACTGCGCGAGCTTCAACAACACCTGCGCACCGCCGTCCTTCCCACGGCTGCGGGCCCCTGGCGTCTGGGCGCAGAAAACTTCGATCGCAAGCTCAAGCTCACCCTCGACGCCGATGTCCGGGGCGGCTCCGTTCGCCGCGATGCGGTGATCGAACACGGTCGCGTACGCAAACGAATGTCCGCGCTCGCCGGGGAGTTGGCCGAGCCGTTGCTCGGACGCCGCGCGGTTCGCCGGATCGTCCGGCAAGCCACCGGCGACCCGAGCTCAGCGCTCACCGGCGCCGTCCTCGAAGCGCTCGCACAGTGGCACGTGCAGCCCGAGTCCCTGCGAGACGCCGCGCAGGCGAACCTCGCGCGGCTCAGTGGATTCGTCTCCGACAACGGCATCGTCCCGCTGGACTCGGCCGAAGTGCTGGAGGTGATCTGGACGCCGCCGCATCAGCAGGGTGTGTTCATCGCGGGACTGGCGGCGCCCGGGGCCCTCGAGCCCCAGGATGCGGGGCTGCCGAGCTTCTACCTGGTGCAGCCCATTCCCAAAACGTGGGCGCCCGAGGTCACCGACTCGTTCCTGCGCGAGTACAACAACTTCATGCTCGAGATCCTCTCGATTCACGAGGCGATTCCGGGTCACTTCGTGCAGCTGTACTACGGCAAGCGCGAGCCCTCGAAGATCCGGCGCGCGCTGCAAAACGGCGCGTTCGTGGAAGGCTGGGCCGTCTACACCGAGCAGGTGATGCTCGACGCCGGCTACGCTGGAGTCGGGCCGTCCGCCGACGCCGACCGCCCCGACGGCATCTCGAAGGGACTGTGGACCGTGCTCGTCACGCCGGAGCTGCGGGCGAAAGCCATCGAGCTCCACGGCCAGAAGTTCTACCTGCGCACCGTCACCAACGCGATCCTCGACCATGGCGTACACGCAGGCACGATGACGCGCGAAGAAGCCCTCGACCTGATGATCGAGCGGTCGTTTCAACAAGAGGGCGAGGCGCTCGGCAAGTGGACCCGCGTCCAGCTCACCTCGACGCAGCTCTCGACCTACTTCGCAGGCGCCAGGGCCTGGAAGAAACTCAGAGCCTCTGCCGAAGCCCGCTCGGGCTTCTCCGCGTCCCAGTTCCACGCCGACGCCCTCTCCCACGGCGCGCCTCCGATCAGCGCGCTCCCACGGCTGCTGGGTTGGACGGCCGAGCCCAGCACCGAGACCGCGCCCGACTCGGCGCTTGAGGAGGACACGGTCGAGGTCGAAGAGGACATGATCGAGGTCGAAGACGACACGCCCGAGGACACACCCGTCGCCGACGAGCCCGAGTCCACCGACTTCGATGATGCGCTCGACGGCGTCCTGAGCGAGGAGTGATCCGGCTCAAAGCGTTGCGTGCAGCGCGGTCCGAAGACGGGCTATCCGCGGCGCGTCGTTGACATCGAGGACCGGGGTGGAGTCGTACTGCTCCCAGAACACCGAGGCCGGGACATCCTCCGGGACTTCGAGCAGCCTGCGCAGACGCCGATGATCGGGCACGAAGCCGCGTGCGATCAACGCCTCAAGGCTGACGCCGATCGTGCCCTGCAAGCCGCAGATCAGCACCACCGCGTGCTGAGGCGTCAGCTGTCCGGGTTCCAGGCCGAGCGAGACCTCGGTCATTGCGAGGTTGGCGTCGGCGAACTGCGCCTCGGCTCGCCCCGTGGCGCCGGTCCAGCCGGCAGCCTCAAGGGGGCGGGAGACGGTCGGGATGTAGCGAAGCCCGTGACCTGCGGCCAACGCATCGAGTTCGTCTCGATACCCCAGCCCACTCGGGTAGCTGGCGCCGTGCACGATGGCGAAGTCGCTGAGGTCGGCGCTGGCGTCGTCGCGGACTTTGGCCCGCACCATCGAGACGAATGGAGCCAACCCGGTCCCCGCCGCGACCGTCACCTTGAGCCGGGTGTCCTGCGCGCCGCAGGTGTCCTCGACCGTGAACTTGCCGGCGGGCGTCGGCCGGCAGAACAGGCGGTCCCCCTGCGCGACGGACCACAGTTCGTGGGTCAGCGGAAGCTCGGACTCCGGGGTGCTTACGCGCCGGATGTAGAACTCCGCCTCGTCGAGGTCGTGCGGCGCAGAGGCGATCGACATCGGACGGCGCACCGAGGCCGGACGCGCGTCGCCCTCAACCCCGCCCGGTCGGTTCTTGCCCAACGTGAGGTACTGACCGGGGACAAACCAAGGCTTGCCGGCACTCGAAAACGGCGCGTCGGGACGCACGCGAAACACCGACAGCGTGGGCTCAAGGTCGATGCGCTGGGTGATGGTGGCGTTGTACTCGAGCGACTTGGCCATGGACCCTGCAATCGTAGCAGGCCCCGCCAACCCAAAGATGCGCACCTCCGGCGGGCCGCAAGCGCCTGGCTGCGCGGCCAAACCCGGCCGTGGGCCGTGAATTCCCACACGCGCGTTCCCCGACCCCCTGGGGCGACGCGGCCGAAATCCGCTATAACCGACCGATGGATTCTCGCGGCTTGGCATGCCTCGTGGGCGCGACCGTTCTGGTGTGCGCCTGCACCACCGACGTGATGGGCAACAACGACTTCACCACCAGCGCGTCGGGTTCGTCCACGACCGCGGGCTCGGGTGAAGGTCCAACGGCCGCCTCGGACACCTCCGAGGGCACGTCGAGTTCGACGACCGAGGCTAGCGTGACGACCGAGGCCGACGCGTCCAGCTCCCCGGAGTCCAGCAGCTCCACCGGCGGCGGCTTCGGGTCGCTGTGCGGCAACGGAATGATCGAGGGCACCGAAGACTGCGACTGCGGCGACGACGGTGAGTGCACCGAAGAGGAGCTGGGCGGCATCTCCTGCGAGAGCACCTCGGACCCGCTCGTGCCAGGCGTCCTCACCGGCGGCCCGCTGGGCTGCAACCCCGCAAGCTGCCGCTACGACACCAGCCAGTGCGTCTACTGCGGCGATGGAGAGCTCAACGGCAACGAGGCCTGCGAGCTCGACATGCCGATCGCGACCAGCTGCTCCGAGCTCGGCAAAGGCACCGCGGGCAAGCTGACGTGCATGGACACCTGCCAGGTCGACACGACCGCCTGCACCGAGTGCGGCTTCCAGTTCGACTTCGAGGGCGAGCAGTGCCCCGGAGATTGGCAGACGCTGATCACCACCGGAGCGGCGGCCAACCCGACCTCGTGGGCGTGCGGCACGCCGGGCGCCTTCGCAGCGGGCCCAGGACCCGCCAAGACGGGCGTGTGGGGGACCAACCTCAACGGCAACTACTTGGCCAACGAGAGCGGCTACGTGCGCTCGGGCAACCTCGACCTCTCCAACTGTGGTGACCAAACCGTCACCATGACCATCCGGCACTGGTTCGTGTTCGAGGGCAGCATCTCCAACAACGATGGTGGCGTCGTTCAGGTCACCACGGGCAACCCTGAGCTCCTCCTCGATGGGTGGACGACGATCGAGCCGCTCGAAGGCGGCGTCACGTACCTACCCAACATCTCCGCGTCCTTCCCTCCGGTGGACAACAACCCCGGCTTCTCCGGCAACGACAACGAGAACGAGGGCATGTGGGTGGAGTCGATCTTCGACATCACCGAATACGCCGGACCCGACCTCCATATCCGCTTCGTGATCGGCAGCGACAGCGGCAACCAGCGCGCGGGCTGGTACATCGACAACGTCGAGATCCTCGGATCCGGCGGCAGATAGGCCGCCGAGTCCGCTCAGCCGCGGCGCCGCGTCCGATTCACGACGCGGCGCCAGCGCGCTGCCCACCGCGCGGCGAGGGACTTCACTTCCTCCGGGCGGAAAAACGCCGCGTAGCTGGCGATGCACAGCGGGCTGAACCAGGCGACGTACAGCATCGACTGGATGCCGATGTGCATCATCAGCCCGAAGCCTAGAAACACCCACCGCAGGTCGGGAAAGACTCGGGGCCGCCCGAGCAGCCCGCGGATCCAGTGCAGCGCGACGAACGGCGCGAAGCCCAGCTCCCACACCAGCGCGCCCCAGGTCATGGGCTTGAGCAGCCACGGCTGCAGCATCGCGAGCGTTGGCGCGATGTCGAAGTGCCGGTTGTAGGGGTTGGACAGCGAGTAGTACAGCGCCGTGCCGTCTTCGTGCCAGGTGCTGCCGTCCTTGAGCAGCCCGGTCGAGGTGTACATGACCGCCATCTGCAGCTGCAGGACCCGGCGACACCACACCGGCACGGGCTTGGCTCCGCGCGCGCGCGCATCGAGCGAGAGCCCGTTCCCGCTGGGCATGAGCATCAGCAGCGTGCACAGAACCATCTGCAGCTGGTCTGCGAGCGAGTACAGCAGCGGGTTACGGCCGAACATGCTGACCCAAACGACCCACGCGATCACGGCTGCCACCCTGGTGAATCGACCCACAAGCCACAGCAGATGGGCCACCACGCCGACGCCGAAGATGGCTCGAACCGCCCACGGATCCTCCACCCAAAAGAACAGCGAGAGCCGGTCTCCGAACGCCTCGCGGGCCCAACGACCAAACAAGACCGAATCGGTCGAGAAGTACTCGGAGACCGCTCCGACGTGGGTGAGCAGGCTTGCGGTCAACACCGTGACCAACAAGATGCGGACCAGCCCCAGGGCGGTCGGGTCCTCGCCATCGAGCGCGAGCCGGCCAAGCGCCACGTCGACCCCGCGCAACAACCTCCGCAGGCCTCGCATCCTCAATCCTCGTCCACCTGTCGGACCTGGTCCGCCGCGATGATGTCCTTGACCACCGGATGCTGACAGTACTGGACGGTGACAAACGTCCGCTTGGCCGTGCCAAGACCGGGGCTCCCCTGCGCGACCTTCTCCGGCGGCGTGAATCTCCGACGCACCATGTGCATGACGATGCGTTTGGGGATCGGTCCCTTGCGCGCTTCTCGGACGCAGACCCCCTTGAGGTACCAGACGCGGTTGTTGTTGCGGTGCTTGACGTTGAAGTTTGCGTACTGACGCCAGATGTCGACCCGCGTCTTGTCCCACATGAAGTGCGTGCCCCAGGCCTGGTTCTCCTGAACCGTCTCCTCGAGTCGACGCTCGGATCCATCGTCGTAGACGGCCGTCAGATTCATGTACATCTGCGCTCGCGTCGGGTTGGGGGCGTACATCTGCCAGCCCTGCTTGAACGACACGTGCTTGGCCCACTTGGCCATCGTGCCGGCGAGCGGAACGTCCTCAGAGGGCAGGTTGGGCACGAGCACAAACGCGACGACGCTGCACACGAACCCGGCATGGGTCCACCGCGCCAACAAGCGCAAACATCGATGCGCCGCCGAGGGAATCTCGGGCACCGTGGCTACGCCCGCCTCGGACGGCGGCGGCGGAGCATCAGCGGCAGGATCCACCCGAGCAGGATCGCCGAACCGGGGCCCGTGTTGCAACCGCAGCCACCCGCAGCGGTGCCTTGGGCAGACACGGATGCCCCCGTCGCGGGTGCTTGCGCGTCGGTGTCCACGCCACCGTCGGTATCGCCCAAGGCTTCCGACACCCCGACCGGTGAGATGGCGACCGAAGTCGCGACGAGGTCCGAGGGACCCACAGCGGCCAGAGCCACGTGCACCACCTCGCCCTCGTGCACATTGGCGATGCTCGCCGAGAACCCGCCGCCGGTCCGCGGCACCGGCTCCAGCTCGAAGTCCCAGTCCCCCTCGACCCGGGTCACCTCCCGGATGCGACCGGACTCACCGGTCGAGTCGCCGGGATCATCCACCGCGATGAGTTCGTAGGAGAAGTGCATCCGCTCCTCGCCGCGCTTCACCAGGAGCACCACCGCATCCTCAGGCTCCTCATCCCCGCGCAGATCGAAGGTGACCTCAAGCGCGCTCGCTCCGGGCGGCACTCGGGCTTGCAGCTGCATCGGCCCGGGCACGAACGGCTCCATGGTCACGCTCGACCGGCGCAGGTAGATCGATCGTCCTGCCTGCACAGCGTCCGGATCCGTGATGACGCGCGGACAGTCGAGAAGGCCGCGCGTGGCGAGGGCGCGCTCGAGATGTTCAACGTCACCGGTGACCAACACGCCCTCCTCCCGCATCTGCGCTGCAACCTGCAAAAGTGCGGCCGCGCCCTCTTCGAGTGACGCGTCGCTGGCCAGCAACGGGAGCATCCGCAACACCAGCTCGTCCATCGCCGGTCCGACCCGAACGCGCGTCGACCACAGCGCGGCAGCAAACGGCTCACCGTCGTTGTGGACCTGGCCCAGCGTGTCGTCCGGGCAACGCTTGGTGTTCTCGCCGGTGCGGATCTCGGAGCGGGTGTTGGACGCCCAGAACCGACCGACGTACTCCCCCACCCGCGGGTCGTCCGTCATCATGTACGTCATGTAGTCGGCGACGGCCTCATTCATCGCCCCCGAATCCACCAGCGCACCATCGTCTCGGAGCCGCCGCGCGCCCAACCCCTCAGGTGTCAGCAGGGCCACCACCCCGTGTCCAAGCTCGTGATAGACGACGTCGCCGTCGTAGGCGAAGTCGACCTCGCTGCCCTGGCCGAACATCATCGTGACGCCATTCTCCAGATCGCACTGGTTCGTATAGAACGCGTTGTCGAGCGGCGTGTCGCCGGCATCACCAGCCACCGCGAGGCTTCGCACGTTCGCCACCATGCTCGCCTGGGGGCACGAAAAGCTCGGCACGCCCCGCTCGCGGAGCGCATCGAGGAAACGAGCACCGTGGTAGTACATGCTCAGCTCCGCATACTCATCCTCGGGCCGCACGTTGTCGGCTTCGACGATGACCTCCGGGGTTGGCACGTAGAAGTTGCCATCATCATCGGCGAACACCCGGTGCGCGGGAAAACACTCCCCGTCTTGAACCCAGGACGGCACGTCCTCGGGCATCTCTTCGACACAGTTGAACGCGGTGATCGTCGGCGAGACCAACGCGTTCCCCGGCGGGACCACGCCCATGCGGGGAAGCTCCACGTCGCGAGCCTGCGGCGTCGTGGACGGATTCTCCGCAAACACCCGCGCGCGTGCGCTTTGAACCTGCTCGCGCTCGTCCAGCAGACGGCCCGTCATCGCGCTGATCCAGACCGTAAGACGCGAGGGCTCCGGGTGCATGCTCAGCGGAAGCTGAACCTCCCACGCCAGCACCGGCGCCCCCAGCCGCAGGAGGTAGACCAGCGTCGCGGGGGACTCCAAGGCGACGGGGGTGTCGCGGCCCAGTGCTCTTGCCACCGCCTCCGGTAGCTGCGCCCGTTGCACCGTGGCCTGGGCGGGATCGACTTGCGGAGGGGCCATCACCGGGACCGCAGGCGCGGCGAAAGGACGCCCGGCCGCGTCCGTCGGGACCGCCCGGGTCATCCCTCGAACGGGGATGCCCCGCAGCCGCGGTGCGACGATCTGCAAACGCCGGGCGTCCGCTGCGCGGAACTCGACCTCGCGGACGACCTCGAACGAAGGCCCGGCCGGTTCGACACTGAGCCAGAGCCACGCCGCGCATGCGACCCAAGAGGCACTCGCCATGAATGCAGAGTACCGCCGACGCTCGGCGCCGTCCCCCCCGCTGCGACAATCGGTGGCAGCACCTGCGCGGGCGTCCAATCGCATGCTAGCGTCGTCCTCTGCTTTGGTGCGCGTGGATGGATGGTTGGGTCGGCGAGTGGCGGTGGCTGCCCTCGCCTTGGGATTGAGCGCCGGCTGCTCACAAGACGATCCCTTGGATTTCGGAGCTCCGCGGGACTGCACGATCCCAGAGCAGAACGCGTTCATGTATCGATTGATGCAGGAGGCGTATCTATGGAGTGAGTATGTCCCGGACGATGTGGACCCCGCCGGGTTCGAGTCTCCGAGCGCGCTGGTCACCGAGCTGCGCTACGCCGAGCTCGATCGGTGGAGCCGGGTGTCCGACCTCGCCACCTCCGACGCGCTCTTCGAGGAGGGCATGGTCATCGGGATCGGCATTCGCACCCAACGCACCGCGGACAACCGCGTGGTGCTGGGTTTTGTCGATCCGCTCTCTCCGGCCGGCGTCGCGGGCCTGCACCGGGGAGACGAACTCGTCGGCGCGGGCGGCTTCACCAGCGCCCAGCTCGACGAATCCGACGGCTGGACGGATGCGCTCGGCGTCAATGAGCCGGGCATCCAAGTTCAGCTGGAGGTCGCCGCCCTCGCGGACGCAGCAACCGGGGCGCGCAGCCGCTCCATCTCACTCACGAAGGACTGGTACCCGCTGGTCACCGTACCTGTGTCCGACGTCATCGACCACGATGGCACGCCGGTCGGCTACCTCTTCTTCACCACGTTCGTCGAGCCCTCCATCGACGAGCTCTCCGCAGCGTTCACCCGGTTTCAGGCCGAGGGCGTGCGCAACATCGTCGTGGACATGCGCTACAACGGCGGCGGTCGGATCTCCGCGGCCCGGCACTTGGTCGACCTGCTCGTGGGCTCCGATGCAGACGGCGAGATTTCGTATCGCACCGACTACGCGCCGGGTTTGGCGGACGCCAACAGCACCCGGCACATCGAGCGACAGCGCGCCAGCCTACCGGGGCTGGACCACGTTGTCTTCATCACCACCAGGTCCACGGCATCGGCGAGCGAGCTGGTGATCAACGCGGTCCTTCCCTTCGCCTCCGTGAGCATCGTGGGAAGCTCGACCGCCGGGAAGCCCGTCGGCTCCGCCCAGTTCACGTTCTGCGACAAGGCCGCCCACCCCATCACGTTCCGACTGCTCAACGCCCGCGGCGAAGGCGACTACTTCGACGGCTTTTCCACAAACTGCGCCAGCCCCGATGACCTCAGCCACCGCCTGGGCGATCCCCGCGAGGCCTCGCTGGCCGCGGCGTTGGGCCGGCTCGACGCAGAGACCTGTCCGCAGCCTGAGGACGGCGGGGACGACGAGGGCGAAGCGGAGGTCAAACAGCCGCGTGGATTCCGAGCTCCGCCCGCGGGGCTCCCCGGCGCGTACCCGGGTCTCGACGTCCTACGCGGCGTCTACTGACCGCGGCCCGGCGTCCGCTCGCGGCCGGCCCTGTCCGCCGACCTCAGTTCGGGACCTTCTCGTCCCAGGCCCAGTAGCACAGGTCCGGGCCCAGGCAGAAGTTGCCGCCGACGTCGAAGTCCTGGCAGAGCCCCTGACGGCACTGTCCGCCGGAGTTGCAGGTGGCAAGCTCAAGGCGCTGGGGCTGACACGTGCTGCCCTGGCAGTATCCGCCGGACTCACAGATGGCGTCGTCGTTGGCGCAGTGGTCCCCCAGATGCGCCTCGGAGAGGCAGCGGCGCCCCTCGAAGGGATTGTCCGGGTTGGGGTAGTAGCAGTTGAGCGACGCACACTGTTCCGGTTCCTCGCACGGCGACCCCTCGGGCAGCGCATCCACGCAGACCTGCGGCGGGTCTGCCTCCGGGTTGTTCCCGCAGTAGTCCGTACCCAGTGCGCACTGGCCCGGCAGACAAGCCTGCCCGTTCCCAAGCGGCAGGACACAGACGCCAGGGTCTCCGAGGCAGGTCTGGTTAGCGGCCTCGCAGGCGTGAATCTGGTCTTCGCACGAGACCGGCGCGGCCGCAGATGTTGGACCCAAACACTCGGTGCCGTTGCAGCACTGCGAGTCTGGACACGACCCGCATCCGGTCAAGCCACCGCACTCCAGCGCGTTGCATTCGCTGGTGAAGAACTCGGTGTTGCACGCGAAGCCCTGCGAGCTGAACAGCTCGGCGTTGAACGTGCACTCCGCCGCCGTGACCGAGGTGAGGTTTGGACCCGCCACCGAGACCTCGACGTCGGGCGCGCCCTCGCTGGCCGAAGAGCAGTACGCGAGCAAGTAGGACCGCAGCGGGTACTCGGCCACCCGCTGGGCGACGGCCGCGAACGCCGTCGTCCAATCCGCCGGCTCCGGTGCCAGAAAGGACCCGTCTCGGCCGATGGCGCTCAGCTGCTGGTCATTGATCTCGCCGCTGACCCCGATCGAGATCACCTGGTTGGTCGTGTCGGCGATCTGCGACGTATCCAGGTCGGCGTTCGACGTGTCGATACCGTCGGTGACCACGACAACCGTTCCCGTCGTGAGCACCCCGCCCCACGTCACGGCATCCCGAAGCTCGCGGATTCGGGTGGTCTCTCGGATGCCCTCGGCGGTCGCGTTGAACAGCGCGGTGCTCTGGCCACCGCTGGCGAGCTCGACCACCGGTGCCGGGTCGTTCGCGAGGGCTTCGAGCGCGGTATCGACCGCCTGCAGGTCGCGCGTGAACGGGACGTACTCAGCCACGCGGAAGCCGAAGACGAACACCGAGACGTACACCTCGGGATCTCCGGGTTTCGCTTCGAGCGAGCTGACCAGCGTCCGAAGCTCGGTGACCAGCGCGGGCAGGTCCTCACTCTCGGTCAGAGAGTTCGACACGTCGACGACCACCGTCACGTAGCTCTCCACCGAGGTGTCGAGAATCGTGGCGTCGGCCTCGACGTTGTCATCGATGGAGACGCCATTCTCGCTGACCTCGAAGGAGAGTCCTAGCTCCGCACGCTTCTCGGGCGTCACGGCCGTGCCGGCACAAAAATCCAAGGCGAAGAACAACGCAACCGCAGGCTCCGCAGAGACCTTCTGTCGACACCCATCTTCGAGAAACGAGACCCGAATGCAGGTCTCGTCGACCACGCACGTCTGGCCGGACTCATCCAGCACGTAGCCGGTGTCGCACAGGCAGTAGGCGTTGCCAAACCCATCGATCTCGCAGCTCCCGTTGTCGCTGCACTGCAGGTCGCCGCAGTTGAGCGTGGGGGCTCCGGTGCTCGTGCTCCCGTTGCTGGTCCCGGTGCTCGACGCAGTGCTGGTGTTCTGCGTGTCGCCCTCCGTGTCCGTCGCCGTCCCGGGGGTGAGCGTGGCGGTCGCGGTCGGCTGGCCATCACTGCTGTTTCCAGGCGGGGGGTTGCCCGAGCCCGCGCCGTCGGGACAGCCAGCAAGGCTCACAAGAGAGGACAGAACAAGTGCGCGCCGTGAAAAAGCCATCATGGGAACCACCTACAGGCTACCGCCAGGACGCAAACCGACCAAATGAAGTGGACCATTGCGGGATGCAAGCGCGCGAGACCTCGGCTACCGTGCGGTTGGATGTGGCTGCGATGAGGCCCACCCCCTTTGCACCGTGCGCGCCCGAGCCCTCCGCCTCGCAGTCCCGTTGGCCGTTGCCCTGGCCAGCGTGGTCCCCCCATCCCCCTTCGCACGGGCGGCCGAGCCCGCGGTCGCCACTGCGGGCACGAGCAGCCCCACCCTCAAGGGCGAGATCGATCTGCTGCTGGACGCGCCGATCTTCGCCGGAGCGAGGGTCGGGATTCACGTGGTCGATCTCGAGACCGGCAAGGTTCTGTACGAGCGAGGCGCCGACGTGGCGCTCAACCCGGCCAGCAACGTCAAGCTCCTGACCACGGCCTCTGCCCTGGTCGTGCTCGGCCCCGAGCACCGCTATGCCACCCGCATCCTCCGCAACGACGGCGCACTGGCGGGCTCGGTCGTCCAAGGCGACATCTACCTCAAGGGCAGCGGCGACCCCAACTTGGTCACCGAGGATCTCACCGCGCTCGCGTCCGAACTTCATGCCCGAGGCATCCGCAGCATCACCGGCGGGGTGGTGGTGGACAACACCCTCTTCGACCGGGACGAGCTTCCCCCAGGCTTCGACCAGAAGGACGAGTTGGCCTCATATCGGGCCCCAAGCAGCGCAGCCTCGGTCAACTTCAACACCTTTCTCGTTCGCGCCTCGCCCGGCGCCAAAGCGGGCGCGCCCGCCCTTGTGGGCGTCGACCCAGCCGTCGGGGGCATCACGCTGACCAACACCGCCACAACCGTCGCCGGCCGCGGACACGAACTGTTCGCGGACGTGGAACGCGTGGGCACCAGCACGAAGGTCGAGATTCGCGGAACGATCGGTGAAGACGCCTCGTCGCAGAGCTACCGCTATCCGATCGGCGACCCGAGCCGCAATGCAGGAGAGGTGCTCCTGTACGTGCTCAAGAGGCAGGGGATCAAACTCGGCCGCAAGCGAGTCAAGGTGGGCGCCGCCCCCAAGGACGCCCGATCGCTGGCGACACACTTCTCGGATCCGCTCAGTTCCCTGATTCGCTCGGTCAACAAGTTCTCCAACAACTTTATGGCGGAGCAGATCCTCAAGACCCTGTCTCCGAAGGGCACACCCGCATCCTTTGCCGCGGCATCGGCCAAAGAGCGCGCGGCCCTGAGTTCACGGGGCGTCGATCTCGATGGCGCGCGACTGACCAACGGCTCGGGACTGTACGACACCAACCGCGTGAGCCCGGCGCAGATCACTGCGCTGCTCGCCGTGATGCTCGAAGACTTTCGCTACCGTGCCGACTTTCTCGGATCGCTGGCGGTGATGGGCGTCGACGGAACAACCCGCTCGCGCCTGGCCGACTCCGACGCGACGCGATGGGTACGGGTTAAGACCGGCACGCTCGACGGAATCTCCGCGCTCTCTGGCTATGTAGGTGCACGTGGGCGCAATCCGATCGTCTTCAGCGTGCTGTTCAACGACCTCCCCGGCGGCGGCAGCTCCTCGGCCCGTGAAGTGCAAAACGAGGTCGCGTTGTTGCTGTCACGCTACGCGAGTGGACGCCCACTACGCCCCGCCGACGAGGCCGCCGCAAACGCACCATGAACGCGGTTGTTGACCTCGCGTCGGGCATGGAATGCTCCGCGCATGCCTCGATTCAAACTCCCATGGCCCGTGGGTGGACTCCTCCTCGCGGCGCTCGCACTTGCAGGGCCCGCGACGGCTGCCCCGGCGTCGGAGGCCGACCCGGCTCCCGAGCCCGACGCTGTTCCCGAGTCTGACGAGCCCACCGAAGACGAAGCCCTGGAGGACGACATCCTCGGTGTCTTGGACCTTCCCCTGGCCGCCCACGAAGCCCGTGAGGCCGGCGTCACCGAGGAAGAAGTCGACGATGCCCTTGCTGCGGCGGCCGAGGCTGGCTTGAGCGCCGGTGAAGCCGCCGAACTCTTCGCGGCGGAGGCTGACGCGAGCCGGGCCAAACGTGGCAAGCGCACCCACTTCAACGCATGGATTCGCCGCCAACTCGCCGACGGCAAGACCCCGGCTGAGATCGCTCAGATGGCGGGCGACCGCGCGAAGTCCAAGCAGCTCGAGGATGCCGAGCGCGAGGTGCTCAAAGCCAAGCTCGCCGCGCACAAAGCCCAACACAAGGCCCGCCGCGCCCGGATCATCGCCCGACGAACGGAGCTGCGGGCCACCGGGAAGAAGGCCAAATACAAGTATGAAACGCGGCACAAGCGGTTCGACGAGGACCTGATCGAAGCCCGCGAAGACCTGATCGAAGCCCGCAAAGGCCTGATCGATGCGAGCCAAGGATTCTCGGATGCGGCCGGCGAGCTCGCCGAGGCCAAGGCTGCACTCGCCAAGGCCAGCACCGACGACGAGAAGGCCGCCGCTCAAGCGGCCCTGGACGACGCAATGGCTGCCAAAGACGACGCCAAAGACGCCCACCGAGACGCCCGCGAAGAGCACCGTGACGCCCACGGGGACACCAAGGAAGCCCGCAAAGAAGCCAAAGCCGATCGCAAGGCGGACGGAAAAGCGATAGGTCCCAAGGACAAGGGTCCCAAGGACAAGGGTCCCAAGGACAAGGGTCCCAAGGACAAGGGTCCCAAGGACAAGGGTCCCAAGGACAAGGGTCCCAAGGACAAGGGTCCCAAGGACAAAGGTCCCAAAGGGAAGAAGTGAAGGACGCCATGATCATGCAACGCTTGCTCAACTCGATGTTTGTGGTCGGACTCTCGCTCGCCGTCGCCGGTTGCGATGACGGACCCGAAACACCGGCCAAGACCGCGAAGGCGGACGACAACAAGGCCGACGGCGCGAAGGCAGACGACACGCTCGTCGACGCACCCAAGAACGACGCGGTCGAGGACGTACCGGCCGACGAAGTCGAAGAGGCTGCCCCCGAGGAGGACGCCGTCCCCGAGGAGGACGCCGCCCCCGAGGAGGACGCCGCCTCCGACGACGCGCTGGATGGCTATGACCCGCGCGTCGCCAAAGCGGCTCACGTGGCGGCGCAGATCTCGGAAGAACCGGACAACGCGGACCAGCTGCTCGCCGCCGCCAACCTCGACCGAGACAAGCTGGACGAGCTCATGTACGAGATCGCGAACGACCCAGACCTGACCGCCCAGTACAGGATGGCGCGGGGAATCTAGTCATCCGCAAGGACGCGAACGCCGGAGTGCCCCCAGGGTTCTCCGGCGTTGCCAATTGCGGGACCGTCGCCTTCGCGAGCCAGATCGCCGCGCTAGCGGGGACGTCACACTTGTCGGGCTCACGACAAAGCCCACCGGAGCAGATCGCATCGTGAGTCAGGAGAGAAACCTAGGGGGATCAGGGCCGCTCAACACGCCCTGCCCCCAGAGGTCTCACCGCACACTCGTAGCCGGCTGGCTGCTAGTAGCGGTGCTTCGCCAGGTAGACCAACGTCTCGCGCAACGTCTCTTTGGTGTGACGATCGCGGGGCTCGTCTGCGTCGTGCTCCCCCAGCAGGACCTCGAGCGCGTGGGCGGCGTTCTGCTCCTCGATCTTGCTCAGGCTCACCTCGCCCGTGTTCAAGCGCTCGCCCTTGACGGCCAACAGCTCGAGGATCCGGGTGATGCTCTTGCGGACGACTTCCTTCTGCTTCTTGTAGTAGTCGTCGCGCATCTGGGAAAAGTAGTCGGGGAAGATTTCGTCGTACGCGGGGTCCTCGTTGGGATGGGAGAGTGCCCAGGCGCCGATTCTCGACAGCACGTCCGGCCGGAAACTCTCCGTGGCGTCCGGGGCCATCGTCTTCTCCAGCTGCGCCATGAACCGCTCGTCGGGATCGGTCAGCTCGCCGGTGACCTCGTCGAACAGCCGCTCCTTCTTGAGCGCATGGGAGACATGCACTACGTACTTGCGGAACAGCTCCAGGTAGCGGTCCTCATCGACCAGGCCCAACGCTTCTCGGACCTCCCAGTCGGACAAGTCGAGCCAGCGCTCCCAGCACGCGCCGGTGATCGACGACGCGTCGCCGTCGAGCTTGTGGAAGTTGCCCTGGGGCTCGAGAAGCATCCAGCGGTAGTTGATCGAGTCCGAGAGATAGCCGCGCAGCTCTTCGAACAACTTGGGCACGGTGATGTGCGTGACGCCGGGCTCGGAGGCCGCGGCGAGCAGCACCGCCTTGAGGTCTCGGACGCTCGCGCCGAACCCTCCTTCATAGTCGCCCAGGATATGATCGCCGCCCTCGGAGCGCACGACAGCGTGCGGGAAGCGCTCCTCATACATCGCAGGCACTGCGGCCAGCATCTCGCGCGCCTCCTCGGCGCTCAGGCCCCGAGGTACGCGGCCGTAAGCGTACAAGTCGGCCTTTTGAATCGGGGTGAGCCGCCCCAGCGCTTCGGTGATCTTCGGGTTGTACTTCCCGGTGTCGGGGGAGCGCAGACGGGTCATCACCCCCCACAGCGCGAGCAGCCGCGTCACATGGGGCGCGACGTGGACCCCGCGTAGAATGTCCCCGACCTGTTCCTCGTAGATCTTCCGCTCGACCCGAAAGTCGAGCAGGAACGGGACGCGAATCAGCTCCAGGCGGGCGCGGAAGCTCTGATACTCGCCCGAGCGCAGGGCTCGAAACTCAAGCAGGTCGAGATCGTTGGCACTGCCGGTGAACAGCAGGTCGAGGTTCAGCACCAGGTGGTCCAGCGCGACCGAGCCCGCCTCCGTCGCGGTCAGCAGATACTTGTAGTGCTCGTAGGGCCGCTTGAGCATGTCGGAGAAGTTGAGGACGCCCCGGTTGGCGTCCACGAGGTCGCCTTGCACGGCGTACAGCGCCTGACCGCTCACGGTCGGCGGCAGGCTGCCAAAGGCCGAGTCCCCGGTGACCGGGAAGCTTCGCGCGTCGACGGTCTGCTTGGGCTCGACCGTCACCAACGCGGCTCGGTACTGCCGGCTGGCGAAGAAACGCTCGACCTGGACGTGCTGCAGCACCTTGCGCAGGTTGCCCTTGTAGCCGGTCAACAGCGCGTCGAAGATCTTGCGGTTCCGGTGGGAGAGCTCTCCGTAGAGGATCGCGTCGCTGATGACAAAGTCAGGATGCGCGGCGCAGATGTCCTCAAGGGCGTGCTGGCGATGCGGCAATGGGATCAGGCACAGAGGGTGGTCCTTCTGCTCATCCGCCATGCGAGAGTCGATCTCTTCGCTCCCCAGCTTGGCGAACGTCTCCTCGCCCAGCGCATCCCGCAGTCCATCGGTGTTGCCGAAGCCGATGCCCCCGGAGAGCTCCCGGCGGTTGGGGAACACCCAGCTGAAGCGATACATCGCGCCCTTCTCGGTGCGCGAGTACACTTCGAGCGCCCGCTGCAACGCTTCGAGCAGCGTGCTCTTGGCGCTGCCGTTGGGGCCGTGGAGCAGCAGCATCTTGTTGGAGCGCCCGAGACGAACGAAGCCCTCGACCGCCTCGTACAGCTCGTTTTGCGCCTCCTCCTGCCCGACGAGTCGATGCCAGCCATCGAACTCGGTATCGAACAGGCACCAGCGCGAGACCTGTCCGCTCGGGGTCCGCACATCCCGGCGTCCGAAATGCAGGAACGCATCACGAACGTACTGGGCGGCGTTGCGCGCATGCACGGTCGGTTCCTCGCAGAGCAGCTCGAACCACTCGTCGTAGCTGAGCAGCCGGCGGGTGGTTTCAAACTCTTCGGCGATCGCCCCAACAAGGTGATCAAGCCGCTGGTGCGCAGCGTCGGTGTCTACCACGTTGCCGCGAGTGTACCCGCTCCGGGTACTGGGCGCCCTACTTGACCGCGACCTTGAACTCGATGTCCTCGGTGACCGGCGAGCAGGCCTCGTCTTGGCACACTGCGAACTTGAATTTGCCGGTGAACGTCTGCTCCCCGGCGGCGCTCGGCGTAAACGCGACGTCGAACTGGCACGCGTTCTCATCGAGCTGGGCGTCCGCCTTCTTGAGATCTGCGTTGGCCAGCGCCACCCCGTCCGGCCCCTCAACCTTGAGGGAGGTCGGGAAGTCGAGGTTCATGTGCCACGGTTTCTTGGGCACGACCCGGACGGTGACCTTGCTCTCCTGCCCCGACTGGGCCTCGGGCGTCTCGATCTTGAGCTCGTATCGGTCGTCATCCGCCGGTGCGCTGCCCTCGACGAGCTTGACCTTCTTGTCGCCGCCTTCGGCCGCTTCGCCAGGCGCATCAGGGTCGGCGGCCTTCGCCCCGCTGTCCTGGGTCTTGGGGGACGCGGTCTCGGACTTGGTCTCCGAGGAGCTGCAAGCGGGGACACAAAGCGTCAGGACGGTGGTCACGAGGAGGGTACGCATCGGTGATTCCGGGGGTCTTCCTGGGTGCACGAGCTGGGTGCGCGAGCTGGGCGCGCAGGCTCGCTGCGCGGGCGCAGCCCGACGGTATGCGGCCCGCTAGCACCGTGTCAAACGCCGAAGGCCTGCTGCCGGTTACCGCCGCGGAAGCTTGAACACCACATCTTGCGTCACGTGTCCCTTGCGAACGTCGCTGTGCAGCGCTTCGCTGTCCAGGTCGGCCTCCAGCGCGGTCGGCGGCCAGGCCTGAACCTCAAGCTCGCCCTCGGGAAGACCGGCGAACGCAAAGCTCCCGCGACGACCCGAGACGGTGCTCGCCAAAGCCTCGTCTTCGCCGCGGCGGCGAACCTCGACCTCTGCGCCCACGACGGGATCTCCGCGGAAGTCGGTGACGCGGCCCTGCAGACCACCGCCGAGCACCAACTCGAGCAACACGTGGTTCCCCTCGGCGGACTCGCGCTTGATCGACACCCCCACCCCGGGAGCCCCCTCAGCGGAAACCTCGACCCGCACCGAGTTCCGCCCCAACCCACTGAGCACCGCAGCCCCTTGTTCATCGGTCACCACCTCGGCCCCGCCCCCACGCACCCGGGCCCCGGCCACCGGCTGCGCGCCGCTTTTCCACCGAACAAGGATCGTGGTGCTCCAGCCTTGCACGAGCGCGATATCCACAGACGTCTCGTCGCCCACTCGCAGGGGACCGGACCACGGGACATAGTCCTCATGCTCCGCCCGAACCTCGGCCCGGCCTTTGGGGAGCCCCTCGAAACGAAACCCGCCATCGTCCGCTGTCCAGGTGGTCTGCGACACCCCGTCGCGCGGGTGAACCGTGACCAGGACGCCCTGCACGGGTCGATCGTTCCCGCCGACAACCTGCCCCAAAAGGACAGCATCGGCTTCCTGCAGCACCCACTCGAGGTCGACAGGTTCCGCACGCACCCGCACGCTCTGGCTCTGGGTCGCAAACCCGGGCGCCCGAACCTCCACGGTCACCGTGCCCGCATGCGGGCCCGCGTCGTAGACCCCGCGGTCGTCGGTTCGTGCCAGCAGCACGTCTCCAACCCGAATCTGCGCCCCTTCGATCGGGCGCGCGTTGTCGTCGCGCACCCTCCCGGTCAGCGGTTGCCCGGCCCGCAGCATCAAGGTGACCTCGACCTGAGCCCCCGCGGAGACCGTGACCGTGCGCTCCGCGCTGGCGGCGAAGCCCTCGTGGGATGCGGTGACGGTGTACGACCCGGGCACGAGGTCATCGAACGCGACCACACCCAGGGTCGCCGAGCGGCGCCAGGCCGTTGCGCCGCTGTCATCGCCCAGGGGAACCGGCGGAACCGGTCCCGGCACGACACCGAGCGTCCCGCCGGCCAGGACGGTTCGGGCGAACGTGGCGGCGCGGGTCTTGGCCTCCCCCACCGAGTAGACCGCGTCGGTTTGCAAGGAGACCTGGGCCCCGGAGATCGGGGCCCCCGTCGGGCCGAGCACCGACACCACCAACCTGCCCGGTCGCGCCAAACGCAGGACCACGGGGTCCGCGGCGACGTCTTCGACCTGCACCGCCTCGGGATCCGATGCCAACCAATCATCGGCGTCGGCCCGGGCGATGTAGGGGCCGGGGACGACCGGGCCCAGCCAAGCATGTCCGTCCTCACCGGTCGACGCGGTGCGTCCCAACATGCCGATCTGCGCGTTCATCAAACTCACCCGAGCCCCCGCCACGGGGGCCCCATCGGGGTCTTCAACCTGCACGGGCACCCACTGCGCCGGGAGGAGCGCGAGCGAGACCTCGAGGTCGGGCTCGACCCCCTCAAGCGGCAAGGAGGCGAACGCCGGCTCGCCCTCCTCGCCTGCGACAATCGCCTCGAGCGCGTAGACTCCGTCGGGAACCTCGGGCACGACGAACGACCCATCAGGCTCGACCTCGACGACCCGCGCCGGCCACACCCCGCTGCCCTCAAGCCGGACCGTCGCCGCACCGAGGTCCACGTCGCTGCCGGCGGCGAGCACCCTGCCCTTCACGTCGTACAACCCGCCCAACCGCAGGAGCACGTCCTCTTGAGGCGCGATCGCTTCAACGACGGTGGGCGCATGACCCGGGGGTGCGACCTGCAACGCGACCGGACCCGGAGGGAGCGTGTCGAGCTCGAAGCTGCCATCGACGGACGTCACGACGCGCCACGGCTCGGGCTCCGCCAGGTCCGGGATCGGACGCGCCTGCACCTCAGCCCCGGGCATCGGATCGCCGCGCAGGTTGACCACCGAACCGCGGATCGTCTGGGCGAGGCCCACGGCAACATCGGGGAGCACCCCCGCACCGCCTTCGGGAAGATCGACCGTCACCACCGCCCGCAGGCGACCCGGGGCCTCGAGTTCCACGCTTACCCGGCCCGCGACGCCCTCACCAACGATGGCCACGAACCGGCCATCCTCACCGCAGCGCACCTGCTGCGCGACCTCGACCCCCTGCTGCCACACCCGGACCCGGCAGTCGCGCGCGGGGGTCAACGCGGGATCTCCCAGCGGGGCGTCATCGGACAGCGCGCCCTCAAGCAGCAGCCGCCCCTGCACCTGCGCGCGGACGACCTCCGCTCCGATCGGCGCCTTGGGACCCGGGAACGTCTCGGGACCCGCGGCCTGGGACGCGGGATTCTCGGGGCGCCACCGGAGCATCGCCAAGCCGCCAAGCAGGCCCAGCACGACGAGCGCCACGAGTCCGCGGCGCCACGAGGCTCGCTCGCTCACAGCGCAAGCATGCCTTACTCGCCGACGGCGATCGCGTCGATCTCGATCTTCACACCCTTGGGCAGCCCGGCGACTTGAACCGTGGCACGGGCCGGTGGCGCAGCGCCGAATCGCTCCGCGTACAGCGCGTTGACGGCCGCAAAGTCAGCCATGTCCGCCAGGAAGATGCCTGCCTTGACGACGTGGTCAAAACTCATCCCGCCCGCCTCGAGCACCGCGCCCAGGTTGTCCAGCACAACCCGGGTCTGCGCCTCGACGTCGTCCCCACCCACCAACTCACCCGACGCGGCGTCGAGCGGGATCTGGCCCGAGCAGTACAGCGTCCGCCCGCCCGAGACGGCCACAGCCTGGCTGTAGGGGCCGATCGCGGCGGGAGCATTGGGGGTCTTGATAATTTCTCGTTTCATGTCGCCTCGGTTGCGGGCGAGAGGTTCTCCGATTGCAATGCGCCGTTGCAACCCGCCTCGGAGCGCGCTATATCCTCGCCCCTGCTCAGGGCGCATAGCTCAGCTGGTTAGAGCGCCACCTTCACACGGTGGAAGTCGCAGGTTCGAATCCTGCTGCGCCCACAACGGCTTCGCTCGCGCGAAACCACCACGCGAAAAGCGGCCGACCCAGACCATCGAGGCATGGGGGAGCCGCTTTCGTCTTTGTGGGCTCGTGTTGCGTTTTGGCCAGGACAAAAACGAGCCCTGCTCACGCGCCGCGGTCCCGAGCACAAGGGCCGTCCGCGTCAATCCTCGACCTCGAGCGATGGGGCCGGTTCGGTGGCCCAGCTGCCGCCATCGGCCTCCAAGTGTTGGAGCGCCCCGAAGTTCACGACCAGTCGCGTCGACTCACCCGGATACAGGGAGAACGTCTCGCGGATGACCAAAGCGTCACCGGGCAGCTCGAGGGCGCTCCTTCTCCCGCTCGTGTCGACCACCCAGGCGTCCGAGATCCCCAAGGCGATGCCGGCGTACTCGCCGGCGGAGAACGGACCGCGTGCGAGTTCCTCAACCTCGCCCTCGGCCAGCGCCGTGAGGTCGAGACGGAACGGCTTGTCGCTGACCGTGCGCCAGACGACCGCGCCCTCTTCGTACGCCCCCACCCGGACCCCTTGGACCACGACAAACGCGTTCGCCACCGTCTCGCTGCCCAGTTCAGCACCGCCGAGGCTTTCCCGGAATTGCACGGAGATGTCCGAGTCCACCGGGGCGTGAAAGCTCAACGCACGGTCATCCTCGGAGTCCCCAGGCAGCGCCTCGAGGAAGGTGTCGTTGAAGTCCTCGGGCGTGGGCGAGTCCACGGTGCAGCCCGTCATTCCGAGGGTGGCGAACAGGGCGAGGCACAGGGCGATCTTGTGGGACATGGGCGAGGTGGAACTGCGGACCGTTCCACCATCGAACCTCGCGGCCCGAACTTGAGCCGACCCCTGCGCGCTGCAGACGCGAACCCGTCCCGAGTCGCTCCGGGGGTGCTACCGTCCGCCGGTGTCCGACGCCGCCCAGTCCCCGCCGCGGACGACAACCTGGCTGGCGGGCCTCGCGTTGCTGAGTGCGGGGGCCCTGAGTGTCTTCGCCCTAACCCGCCCCTCGGCCTCGCCCGCCCCAAGCGACGACTGCCCCGCGGCCGCCCCGCTCCCTTGGCAAGAGGATGCTGCGTGGCTGGGCGCCTGGACTCGGCCGGCGGCTGGGGCTCGCGGCGTGTTGCAACGCGACCTGGACGCATGGGGCGGCCGATGGACGACCGCGTGGGACGAGGCGTGCGCGCGTGAGGATCGTGCACCCGCGCTGCAGTGTCTCGAACAGCAGGCCGTCCGCGCCCGCGCCCTCGCGCGCGTGCTCGCCGAGCTCGAGCCCGCCGCCCAACCCATGGCCTACGCCGCTGCGCTCGCGCTGCCACCCACCGAGGACTGCGGGACCGCGCGAGCAGACGCACCCCCGCGCGACGAAGAGGCCGCGGCGACGCTCGGGCACGCACGCGCGCTTCTGGATGCCGGCCAACCGCGCGCCGCCGCAGCGCGCTTGGAGTCGTTGAAGCTGGACGAGGATGATCCGCTGCGGGCCCAGGCTCGATGGATCCGCGGCCATGCGCAGGAACCCCGCGAAGCCTCGGCGACCTGGCAACGCGCGCTCGCGGACGCGATCGCGGTCGACGACCCCGCGCTCGCCTTCGAGGTCGCGCTGGCGCTTACGGTCAGCACCCCACCCGCCGAAGGTCTCGTGGCCTCCCAGCGCTGGTGGATGCTCGCCTCGGCCTACGCGCGCCGGCTCCCGACCACCGCGCGCCGACAGCACGGCCTGCTGCAAGCGCAGGCGAGCATGTTGATGCAGCAGGGCCAGCCGGAGGCCTCGCTCTCCATGCACGAGCCGGCCCTTGCGCTCCTCGAGTCGAGCTTGGGGAGCACGCACCCCGCACTCGTGCCCGGGCTTCGCGACGCCGCGGTCGTCGCGGCGTCCGTGGGCAAGCTGGATGCGGCGGAACGGCTCGCCGCGCGGGCGCTCGAGCTCGCCGACGATGCCCTCGGAGCGCGGCATCCGGAGGCCCTCGCGACGCTGGACACGATCGCGTCCGCGATGCGCAACGCTGGCGCCCCAGAGAAAGCAACCGCCTGGCTACGGATCGCCATCGAGCGCCGACCCGAGGCCGAGCACGGCCCGGACCTGGTCTCCCTCGGCGAGGCGTATTTGCAGGCGGGGAGCATCGGAGACGCCGCCGACACGTTCGAGCGAGCCCTCGCGGGGTCGCTCTCCCAAGGCGGGCAGGACGGGCACGCGCTCGAACTTCGCATCGCGTTGGGCCGAGCGGCCGTCGCCCAGGCGCGCGGAGACGCAGACACCGCAGCGCAACGGGTTCAGGAGGCCCTGGCCTTCGAGCTCGATCCCGCCTCCCGCAACGCGGTCCGGTTGCGGCTGGTCTCGATCCTCCTCGACGCAGAACGGTTCGAGGACGCTCGGGTTGCGGTCGCCGAGGCCCTCGAAGCGACAGACTCCGAAGATGCCGACGACGCCGCCCGAGGCGAGGCCCTCACCGTCGCCGCAGACGTCGCGCTGCGCAGCGGTCGACCGGACGAAGCCATCGCCTTGTCGCGCCGCGCCGTCGCCCGCCTCGTTCGTGCGCACGGCGTCGAGCACCCCTCCGTGTTGGTGGCGCTCACCTATCTGGGGACCGCGTGCCTGGAACAGCGGCGCGATGACGAAGCGGCCGCCGCCTTCTCGCGCGCCGTGCAGATCGCCCAGAACTCGGACCCACAGGCTCAGGTCGCGGCCGCCCTCGGATGGGCCACTGCGCTGTGGCGAACCGGCGCGAAGCAAGAGGCGACCGCGGTCGTGCGAGACGTTCACGCTGCGGTGGCGGACGATGCATACCCCGGCGCCGCCGCCGACGCCGCGGCATGGCTGGCCGGCCGCGGACTGCTCGTGACGCCTGGCGACGAGGGCTGACAGGGGGAATCCCTCGCGGCACCCAGCGGTGGACGGGGCTATCCCCTCGCGCGCCGTGGTGTGCGTCACTCGTTTGCAAAACGACAACGCTTGGCCAACAACATTCCGCGCCGCAGCACGTCAAAACGAAAGACATGCGACTCATGCTCAATCCCACCACGATCGCGCTCGCGCTGCTGTGTTGCGCGATGCTGATCGCGATGGCCTACGTTGCGCTCGACGAACGCTCGTGAACCTCGCCGTCCCGCGACGCCTCCGGCAACCGCCAGTTGAACGCTCGGATGGTCTCGAGCAGCGGGCGTAGATAGACCTCGAGGTACTTCCGGTGCCGTGGATCTGCTCGGTACCGGTCCACCGCCTCAAGGCTCTCGAAGCGAAGCGAGATCATCAGGTCCCACAGCTGCAGCGCCCGCTCGTCGGCGGCGACCGCGGTATGCACGCTCAAGACCCCCACCGCATCGCCGAGGACCTCCTGCGTATGCGCGGCCACGGTCATGGCCTCCGAGCGGACCTCGGGTTTGAGACGGATCAGCACCGTGCGCTCGATCATGGGCCCAGCATACGTGTTTCACCGGGGCTCGCGGCGCCGCGGGAGATTCCGCATTCGCGGGCACCGCGGCCTCCTGCTACAAGCCGAGGCTGCACCATGCCTCGCCAAGCTCTGACCTGCCTGTTCGCGATTGCCCTCCTGGCCGGTGCCTGCACCAAAGGCGGCGAGACAAAGCCCCCGGAAAGCACGGACGCACCCGCGACGGCGACCGCGACCGCCGAGGTGGCCAAGCCCAACTTCAAAACCGGCGCGTGCCAAGACTGGTCCGGACTCGACCCGAGCTCGCTCCCTGCGCTGCCACAAAGCGACTATACGGCCACGTTCGAGTCGGCTTGGCGCACGCTGCTCACCAAGCACTACGACCCCACCCTGGGATGCAATGACTGGGTCGCCATTCGGACCTGGTACGGCGACCAGATCGCCAAGGCGAGCGATGAATCCAAGGCCTATGCGCTGATCAACGGCATGCTCGGCGAGCTCGAGCAAAGCCACCTCGCCATCGCCCCCCCCGGGGCCAAGACGCAGGGAGAGACACGCTCGGGCACGGTCGCTGGACCCGCGCTCATCCCCGCTTCGGTGCGGTTCATCGATGGCAAAGCGGTGGTCGTGAACGCCAAGCGTCACGGCTTGGACAGCGGACTGCCAGCGGGCGCTTCGATCCTCGCCATCGACGAGGCCAACGTCGTCGAGGCCCTCGAAGCCGCGGCCAGCCACAGCGACAACGAGATCGAGACGGCGCTTGCTGTCCGCCAGGTCGTCGGCCGCTGGCTCACCTGCCCTGCCGGCGCCTCCAAGAAGGTCCGTTTCGTGCCCGCCGCAGGCGGCGACGAGCAGACCGCAACGGTCCCCTGCCAGGAGCCCAAGCTCGAGTCCACGACGTTCGGCAACCTGACCCAGCCGACCACGCTTGAGGTCCGCATGCTCAAGGGCACCAAGATCGGCTACATCAGCTTCAATATCTGGCTGGTGCCCCTGATGCCGAAGATCGAGGAGGGCCTCAAGTCGCTGCGCGCCAAGGGCATGACCTCGCTCATCATCGACGTCCGCGGCAACCCCGGGGGCGTCGGCATGATGGTCGTTCCCCTCGCGCGCCAAATGCTCACCAACGACCAGAGCCTGGGCGTCATGCACATGCGAGACACCGAGCAGGCCTTCAACGTCACGGGCACCGCCGACGCGTTCACCGGTGAGGTGATCGTGCTCGTCGACGAGCTGTCCGCGAGCACGTCCGAGATCTTCGCGCAGTCGATGCAGGACATCGGTCGGGTCAAGGTCTACGGAGCGACTCGAACCCCCGGTCTGGCGCTTCCCTCGTTCATCGAAGAACTCCCCGGCGGCGCGATGCTTCAGTACGTCGTCGCCGACTACCAGAGCCCCAAGGGCGTCAGCGTCGAAGGCAACGGCGTCAAGCCGGACACCGTCGTCGCCGAAACGGCCGCCGACTTTGCAGCCGGCAAGGACCCCGTGCTCGACGCTGCTGTGGCAACCCTCAGCCAAACCAAAGGATGAATCTCATGATGCGCTCCACCTGTATTCGCAAGAGCACCCTGTCCCTTCTGATCGCGCTGCCCCTGTTCGCGGGCACGGCGGGCTGCGAGCAGCCCCCGGCGGTCAACCCCGACGACGCGACTCCGGCAACCGCCGAGAGCCCCGCGACCGCCGATGCCGACGCCCCCGCAGCCGAGCCTGCTGCGCAGGCCCCCGCCCCGAGCGCGGAGCCCGAGGTCGCCCAGACCGACCTTCCGAGCGCCGAGGCGCTTCTCGCCGGCAACGTCGACGCCGTGGGCGGCAAGGCCAAGGTCGACACGATCAAGACCTTCTACCGGGAGGACGACATGGAGGTTGTCGGCCAGGGCATCAAGATCAACACCAAGCTGTGGTGGAGCAAGGGCGACTTCTACTCCGAAGCCAGCATGCCGGGCATGGGCCTCACCCGGATCTGGAAGGTCGGGGAGAACATCTGGTCGGAGGACCCGATCAACGGAATGCGCAAGATCGAGGGCAATGAAGCCAAGCAGCAGCTCCGCGCGAACGAGCTCGTCATCACGGCAACGTGGAAGGACCACTTCGCCAAGGCGGAGACCAAGGCCCGACGGATCGTCGATAGCAAACCCGCCATCGACGTCGTCCTCACCACCGAAGATGGCGATGAAACGGTGATGACGTTCGACGAGGAGTCCAAGCTCATGGTCGAGTCGAGCTCCGTTCAGGACTCGCCGATGGGGAAGGTCCCGTTCAGAGCGATGTTGCTCGACTACCAAGACTTCGACGGATTCAAGGTGTCCACGAAGACGAAGATGTACATGGCAACCGCTGAGGTCGTCGGCACAGTTGTGGAGTTCAAGCCCAACGCAAAGATCGAGAAGGGGAAAATCGCCCTTCCCGACGCCGCGAAGGCCGAGAAGAAGAAGTCGAAGTAACCGCCGCCCAAGCGCGATGTGTTGCGCCCCGCAGGCTTTGCCTGGTGGGGCGCTTTTGCGTGGGTGCAGCGGACCGCTTCCAGCTACGCGTCGGTTCGACGACCACGCGCGGGCTTGCCGAACACCTGCTCGATACGGTCACGGTAGCTTCGGCTGGAAGCGATCTGCGTGCCGTTGCGGAGCTTGACCAGGTAGTCCCCCCCGGCTCGGCCTTCGAGCGCGTCGACCTCACAGACCGCGACGATGGCCGAGGGTCGCACCCGGAGGAACTTGTCCGGGTTCAGCTTGGCCTCCATGGCCTTGACCGTGTGCCGCACCAGATGGGTTTTCCGCCCGGTGTGGATCTCGATGTAGTTCCCGGCTGCCGCGACCCATTCGATGTCGTCGACCGGGATGCAGAGCGTCCGACCGCCGTCATGCAGAAAGAGACGGTGCGTGCTTCGGTCCAGGGCTTCCATGCTCGCGTTGTTCTCCACGAGAGCCCAACGAGTCGCCCAAGGGGACCTTACACACGGTCACTCTACGTTCGGAGGCCGCGTGCGTGCCGCCGCTTTTGCGGCCGCAGTCGCCGGGTCGTCGGGCAGCCCTTCGGTCGCAAAGAATGCGGACAGCGCCCCTCCATGGGGTCCTTCGGGCCCCGCGAGGAAGAAGTCCGAGGCCCGATACCAAGCCAACCCGCGCACCACGAAGATCTTCGCGACCGCGGCGGCGGGGAGCGCGAGCAAGACACCGAGGAACCCGAACAACTCGCCGCCGACCATCAGAGCGAACAGCACCCAGATCGCCGACAGACCGACCTTGTCGCCGACGACCTTGGGGGTGATGACGAACCCCTCCAGCGCTTGAATCACCGAGTACGCACCCACGACCCCGAGCAGCTGGCCCCAGCCGGCCCAGTCGATGAGGCACATGATCACCGCCAGGCCCAACGCGACCGCGCCGCCCACGTAGGGGATGAACGACAACAGGCCAGCGACCACGCCGATCAGGATTGCCAACCGGACGCCCAGCAGCCCGTAGGCAACCGAGTATGCGAAGGCGAGGATCAGCATGACGATCAGCTGACCGCGGATGAACTCGCCGAGCACCGTGTCGACCTCCTTCGCCATGTCGACGATGAACGGCCGCCACTTGGGCGGGATCAACTCGGCGACGCCAGCGGTCATGCGATCGAAGTCATGCAGCAGGTATGCCGCGAAGACGGGCACGATAACCGCCGAGGCCGCGGCACCAAGCACCGTCGCGGTACCGCCCCACAGCCAGCCCAGCGCAGCCAACACGGGCTGCGCTGCCTGGGCCAGCTGGTCCGTCGAGGTGGAGGCAGGGTCCGCCCCCGAGGCGGTCAAGGTGCCGATCGCCTCACTCACCGATGTTGGAAGCTCGATGCCGTACTCCGCAAGGCGCGGGGCAAGCCGGGCCTCAAGCGCAGCGAGTTGGCCCGGAAGCTCGTTCATGAAGTCCGTCGCGTCCCGCACGATGCTCGGCACCGCGAGGAGCAAGAACAAGGCGAGCATCCCCAGCAGCCCGGTCAGCAACACCGCGATTCCGACACTGCGTGGGATCTTTCGCGCTTCGAAGCGGTCGACGAGCGGGTCGAGCATGTACGCGATCAAGAACGCGAGGAACACCGGAGTGAGGACGCCGCGAAGGGCCCAGAGCAGCAGCCCAAGCCCGGCCAAAACCAACAACACAACCACCCAACGCGGAAAGATCCCCTTGGACGCAGGCGTCATGATCTGCTTCTAACACGGGGGGCGGCCGGTCCGCGCCATGTCAGGAGGAGCGACCGCGTGCCTTGGACATGCCCAGGCTCAGCAGCTTCTGGATGAGCGCCTCGTAGTCCAACCCGATGGCTTTGGCGGCGCTGGAGAACTCTTCTCCGCGCGCAATGTCCGGGTTGGGATTGGCCTCCAGGAAGTACAGCTCTCCGCTGGGGGTGAGCCGGAAGTCGATGCGGGCATAGCCGGTCAGCCCCAGGACCCGGTAGATCCGTTTGGTCAGGGCCTCGTACCGCGCGGTGAGAGCCTCATCGAAGTTTGCCGGCCCCAACCCGATGTTGTGCTTGGTTTGAAACTCGAGGTCGAACTTGACCCTGCGCGTTGCGATGCGCGGGGCGTCCGGGCGAAGCTCCCCGATCTTGAGCTCCCAGGGGGGGAGCACGGTCAAGCGGTGGTTGCCCATCACGGCCGCATAGACCTCGCGCCCGTCGATGAACTCTTCGGCGATGACATCGGTGCCGATGCTCCGATGGATAAAGGAGACGCGCTCGACGAGCTTGGCGTCGTTGTGAACGACCGAGGCCTCCGAGATGCCGGTGCTCCCCTCTTCGACCAGTGACTTGACGATCAGGGGAAACGGAAGCCGCGGCGGCCGGCGAACGCGGCGGCCCAGGGGGAACACCGCGAACTTTGGGCACCGGATCCGGTGGTAGTGCAGGACCTTCTTGGACAGCGCCTTGTCCCGCCCCAGCACCAAGCCGCGCGGGTTGCACCCGGTGTACGCGGCGCGTTGAAGCTCAAGATAGCTGACCATGTGCTGGTCGTAGACCGCTTCGCCATGGAACTCCTCAAGCAAGTTGAACACGACGTGTGGCTTGACCTCCTTGAGCGCCCGGCGCAGCGGCGCGAGTTCGTCGTGGACACCGAGCTTGACCGCCTCGTGGCCGAGCCACTGCATCGCGGTCACGACGTCGTACTCGGTCGCAAAGGGAACCACCTGCTCCGCCGTGAGCTCGCTGATGTCCTCGGGCGGGATGAGGTCCTCGTGCATCAACACCAGGACTCGCTTTCGCTTCAAACCGGCCACCACTGCCCACGTCCTTGTCCGAACCGAAACGTGTACTTGGTCAAAACGAGGGCGAGATCACGAAGCAGGGCCGCCTCCCGCCCAGCAACCCGAATGCCCAGCTCCCGGCAACGCCACCGCATCTCTTCGAGCACATGTTCGACGATGGGGCCCTGGTCGGGCGCAAACCGGACAACGGCCTCGATCAACGTGCGCTTGTGCTTCCGCAAAAAGGACGCGGCCGTGGGCCGGAGCTTGGAGTGTCGGCCGTCGCCAAAGAGCACCTCAAGGTCTTCGTCGTACTCGCGGGGCGCGTCCGGGACATAGTGCGCCCGCTTGGCCTCGTAGTGTTCTCGAAGCGTGAGGTCGAGCTGAGACACGGAGTACGGGCGGGTCTTCGGCGTCGCGCGGGGACGTGCGCCGGCGAGCTCGGCCATCAACCCCTGCACGTAGTCAAGCTTGCGACGGGCCGGCCACTCCGCGTAGTGGTGCGACCACCGCGAGCCGGGGCGCAACCAGACCGCAAACGTCTCGGCAAAGTCCTCGCTGGGATGCGACTGCGCGTACCAGCCCGGCAAGTGGAGCACGTAGTCCTTCGACCGGGGGTTGGGCTTGTAGTAGTCGGGGTACGGCAGCGCCGGCGACCCGAAGGTGTCGCGCCACCCCCTACGACGCGAGAGGCCATAGCCGTTGTAGAGGGCGTGTCCGATCTCGTGCCGGAGCAGCCGCAGACACTCGGAACGGCTGGACCCTTCGGCCTCCAGCATGTGCGCACGCTCGATCGCAACGAGCCGTGGGTGCGCCAAGTAGAACGGCACTGCAACCCCGGCGACGCCATCGGGGCACGCCCATTCGTCCGAGAACCAGAAGTGCGGCCGAAGCTTCAGGTTGTGCTCGGAGAGCTCCCCCAACACGGTGACGATGCGCTCCGCGACCGGACTGCGCTCGATCGAGATGTCGAGGTCACGGATCCGCAGATCAAGAATCGCCTGCTCGGACATCCCTTGGAAGTCCGACACTCGCTGCCGCCGCGCCACGACCGGAAGTCTATCAGCTCAGCCCTCCAGGAGACGGCGCACGAGCTCGAGGGTCTGGTGGTCGAGCTCGTGGGTCCGGTGTACCAGCGTGCCATCGCGGTCCACGACCAACAGCAGCGGGACCGAACGTGACCCGACCGCATCGGTAAATACGAAGTCGGGGTCGATGTGCATCGGGTAGTCGATCCCCGCCTCTTGGGCGAACCGGAGGGCATTGTCGACCGAGGGGCCCACATGAACGCCGACCACGACGAGATCTGTGTCGGCGTAGGCCTGGGCCAGCCGCCCAACCTTCGGCATCGATTCACGGCACGGCTCGCACCACGTGGCCCACAGATCGATGATCGCCACGTTGCCCCGAATCTGCTCGGAGAGCGGGGGCTCCCCGGCCTTGAGCGGGAGCACCCCCGCAAGCGACGGGAGGGGCGCCGCAGCGTGGGCATCGTGGTCACGTTCAGGGGCGCGCGCGGAGCCCTGGGGAGCACACGCGAGCACGAGCAAGGACAACGAGAGGGCTCTAGAAGTTTTGCGCATAGCCGAGCGAGAACACGTTGGCGTGGAGATCGTTGGTGCGGATATAGCGGGAGAAGCCGACGTCAAAGGACGACGCGCCACCCGAAGCGGCCTCGGGCGGCCGCACATAGATCACCGCCTTGATACTGGGCTGATGCGCGTCGAACTGCGCCAGGTCCGAATCTGCGGTGAAGAAGGCGTCCGAGGGTGTGTCCTCCACAATCGAGCGACGCCAGAAGTCGTTGCCGCGCTGCGCGTGGAACCGGTAGCCCGCCCGCAGATACGCACGCCGGCCAAGCCACTGGTAGACCCAGGTGTCCAGGGTGTGCGAGCGAAGGCGGAAGTCGTCTCGGTAGTGGCGGTAGCGAGCCTTGAGCGTGGTGCGAGTTCGCTGCAGGTGCTGTCCGAGCTGGGCCGCGACCGCATGCCGGATTCGCTGTCGGGGGAGGTTCTCGCGCCGACGGTTCACGCAGTCGTACTCGGCCCGCTGGTCTGGCGAATCGAAGCAGCCGTACGTGGGGGCGTCCGAGATGTAGATCGAGTTCCACCCGTTCTCGAGCGTGCCCTGCTGGTAGGTGATGCCGTAGGACAGCATCATGATCGTCGTGGGTGAGAGCACCTGAACCAACGAAAGGTTGTCGTTGAGCGCGAGCCGGTAGGTCTGCCCGTCGTTCCACCCCCGCGGGTGCAGGTCGTCGAAGTAGTCGAAGATGACGTTGACCGAGGTCGACACCACCGTGTTCTCCTCGTTGAACGATCCGGAGTAGCCGAACCCACCAAACCCGGTCCGCCAGTGTTCCTCAACGTGCACGCCGTACCGCAGCGAGAGCGTGTCGCGCTCGCTCGTGTTGATGGCCGTCGTGACGTCGAGCGTGCCGGCCTCGTTGTAGCGCGAGGCCTGCGAAACCGCGTCGAGCGCATCGGGAGACGCAGCCGACACGACGTCGAACAGGGTCGTGATGGTGTGGGAGACCGCCTGGTTGCGCTGCCGAATGGTGAGCGACGCGGAGGGCTGAACTACCTGCAGCCGTTCGGATCCCGGGCCCTCGGGAGGCCCAGCCTTGGACTGGTATCCCCGCCCGTACTGGTCGTAGAAGGTGAGCTTGGCCTGCACCCGCTCGACCGTGGCGCGCTTGGGCGCGTCCTCACTTTCGCCAAGAATCGCCGCGTCCATGGACGCAGCCTCGGTGGGCCGCGCGGGGGGGCCTGGCTGCGGGACCGGTGCCCATACCAGCACGATCGCCAGCCAGAAGACCGCCAGCTCAGTTGCCACAGGCACAACCACCACCTGCCGCCTGCGCATCGCCTCCTGCCGCTCCCTCGCGGGAGGCGTGGAGCTTGCGATCCGCCCGGGCCTCAAGTGGGTCGTCGACGATAGCCATCGTCGGATCTGCGAGCGCCTCGCGACGGTTCTGCGGAACGGTCGCGCACGCAGACAGCACGCATCCAAGGGCTAGCAAGAGCGACGAGCCGCGCATACCCCTGTATAAACCGGGAGGGCGAAGCCGAGCAATGTCGCGGTGAGGTACGCTCGCGCCCCACGCATGGCGAGCCGACTGCGAACTTGGGTCCGCCGGGTGACCCCTCCCACGACCCGAGCGCTCGCTCGTCGCGTCGCCGTGTCCGTGCTTGAACGCGTGACACACGGCGCAGGGAGGATCACGCAGACGCTTCGGCCTGCCCTGGAACCCCCTGCCCGCTCTGGGCCAGACCCGGTGGAGCCGCCACCGACCCCGCCGGTTCCGCCGTTGAAGCGCGAGCCCGTGGCGCCCGAAGATCTCGGCTGGGCCGTGGCTCGCCACCTCTCCAGCAGCGTCGACACCCATCTCGCCGCGATCCTCGCCGACGGAATCACGAGCACCGCCCACGATCCGCAAGCCGTCCGGCGCATGCGGGTCAGCTCTCGCCGCTTGCGGAGCTTCGCCGCGATCTTCGGTCCGTGGCTCGGTAAGAAGCTCCAGCGAAGACTTGAGAAGCAGCTCAAAGTGATCACCTCCGCCCTGGGGCCCCTGCGCGACCTCGACGTCGTTCTCGCGGAGTTGGCAGACCACCCCGAAGGGAGCGACCCCCTTCGACGCGCGGCTGCCGAACAGATCGGGGTCCGGTTGGGCAAGCGGCTCGGTCGGACCCGCAAACGCGCAGCGCGGGCGATGCAGGGCATCGAGCAGGACGCGCTGCACCGCGACGTACGGGACGCGAAACGACGGGTCGTCGAACGGCTCACGGGCACCGAGGATGTCCACGCGGAGCTCGCCGCCCTGTTGGACACCGCATCCGCCCGGGCGTTCGAGCAGACCCCGGTTCCCACCACCCTGGAGGACCGGGAGGCGGTGCACGAGGTTCGCATCCTCGCCAAGCGGCTCCGCTACGCGCACGCGTGGGTCAAGCCGGCGATGCAGCACGGGCCGGGTCCAGGCCGCCTGCTCAAGCGGGCGCAGCGCGCCGTCGGGGATTCGCGCGATCTGGACCTGTTCATCGAACGCATCGCTCAGCACGAGGCGGTGCTGCGAGAGGAAGGCCAAGGCGTGCTCGCCGACGCACTCACCGACTGGCGGCTCGCCGCCGAGCAGCGCCGCGGTGCGGCCGACACCAAGATCCTCCCAGCGCTCAGCGAGCTCTCCCACCGCACGGTCACCCGCCTGAGCATCGACGCCCTGGGAGTGACACGCCCGCCAACGGAGCCTCAGACGAAACCGCTGCCGTCGCAGGCCGGACAGTGACGGCGATCGGTGAAGCCGACGTACCAGCCCGTGCCTTTACAGTCGGTGCAACGCAGATGGTCCTGCTCGTCGTCGTAGGCGTCGCAAGCCGCGCCGGGCTCGCCGACACCCAGGCGAAACGCACCGCCAAGCGAACCGGTGTGTCCGCGTCGACTGCGTCCCACCGTACCCGTCGCTCGCATACAACCAACGTAGCGTCCGAGGTCCGCTCGGCCAGAGCCACCCGGTCAGGACTGTAGGGATCGACGGACCGCACCCGGACGCATGGGACGGCTGAGCCCGTCGGTGTGCAGTTCCATTCGGGAAGCGGCCGGAGAGCCTGACACCTCGGGGACTTTGGTCGGTGCCGAGTCGGACGCCTCGGCCGAAGCCTCGGCGCGCGGCGTGGAGTCGGAGAGCACGGTGACCGCGCCCGCGCCCAACAGCACCCCGAGTAGGGTTCCGAGGACGATATGGGCTTTGAGGGACATGAGCGGTGTCGGGTGGTTCAGGGAGGGAACGAACGAACCTGTCGTTGCTGACAGTACGAAGCGAACTCCCGTCCGGTTCTGCCCCTAAACGACGCTCGCCCGACTTCGATTCCACTGCCGCATCAGAAAAAGAATTTTTCTCGTTGTCCGCGCCCGCCTCAGAGCCGAACGACGCCCGCGGGGAGCTCCGAGACGCGGTCGTCGACGGACCCGACCCGCGCTTCACCCACACCGGAGGTCCCATCGCGCCCATTCGCTCCAGGCGTGCCCTCGGAGCCCTCGGGCCCATCGGGACCATCATCGGCGTCCTGGGCCGACGAGTGCCCGCCAGATCCACCGCTGCCACCGCTTCCGAGGGCCCCGCCGAACCCCCCGCGTCCTCCGGACACGTCGAGCCGAATCAACTGCGCGAGCTCCGGAAAGCGGTCGTCGACGACCAGGTCGATCCGTCCTCCAGCACCCCCGGGTCCACCCATCCCGCCGTTCCCGCCCGGGCCGCCTGGACCTCCGCCGCCGCCATGCACCCCGCCGCCGCCCGCGCCGCCCGCACCACCCGGCCCGCCCGAGCCTCCCGCGCCGCCCGGTCCGCCAGGCGCCGAGAGGACGAACGACGCGTGGGAGTCGAACAGAACTCGACCGGTCCTGTCCCCCGCGTACTCAAGCAGCACGAGGTGCTCATGGTGGGGTGTCCGCACCACGGTTGCCCATGCGCGCAGCTGCGGCCCCGGGGATCCCGCAGACCCCTCGCCGCCGTTTCCTCCCGCAGCTCCGGCCCCGCCGCTGCCACCATCTTCCGAGGACCCGCCGTAGCTTCCGCGCTCCCCGGAGTCTCCTGCAGATCCGCTGCGGCCCGGCTTCCCCGAGGGTCCCCCGCCGCCTCCCTGACGCATGCAGTCGTACGAGGGCTTGTAGTGGAGCGTGGTGGCGAGCTTCGGGTTGGGGGTGTGTTCCACCTCGAGCGCGAACCCCTCGATCGACACGAACGGGTCTTCACTCGGCGTGTACCACCCGTGCCGATCGAACCGGCCTTGGCCCGAACGCAGGGCGAAGCTGTCGAAGCCGAGCTTGTTGCGACCTCCGAGCCCGACGCGGTTGCCCTCGTAGGTCTGCACGAGGCGGACCTTGTCGCGTTCGCGATGCCGAGCCTCCGCCACGATCGACAGCTGCACGCGTTGACCGGGGCACAGCGCCCGGGGCTGGCCAACGACATCGACGTCGATCTTGCTCAGCGCCCAGCGGTTGAGATCCAAGGTACCTCGCTGTGATCGGCCCTGCTCGGTTGCGCCGCCGAGCAGGCCGCACCCCAGTGCAAGCAGGGCCACCGTTGGCAATGCTCGTGCGGCCCGCTGGAGTGGACTGGCGCTGCCCAAGCGGACACGCGGAGTCATTCCTTCGCGCGTCCCTTTTGAGGGCGGGCGATGCCGAGCTTGTCCATCTTCACCCCAAGCGTCTTGCGGGAAATGTCGAGCAACTTGGCGGCGCGGGTCTGGTTGCCGGCGCACTCCTGCAGCGCGGACAGGATCCGTCCCCGCTCGTCCAGGGGCGCGACGGTGTCCTCCCCGGACAGTCCGCCGACGAGGTCATCGGGGAACAGATGCTCGGTCTCGATCGTTGCGTCGCCGCAAAGCACCACGGCCCGTTCGACCACGTTGCGGAGCTCGCGAATGTTGCCCGGCCACGGATGCGCCTCCAGTCGCGAAAGCGCCGCCGAGCTCAGCGAGGGCGCGCGCACGCCCGAGCGGGCCGCCGCCTCCTCGATGAAGGTGCTCGTGAGCTTGGGAATCTCGCTGAGCCGCTCGCGCAGCGGCGGGATGGCCAAGGTGATGCCGTTGAGGCGGTAGTAGAGGTCTTGGCGGAATCCACCGGTGGCGACCTCCTGCTGGAGGTCTCGGTTGGTCGCGGAGATAAACCGGACGTTGATCGGCCGCGGCTGAAGACCACCGACCCGCAGCACGCGACGTTCTTCGAGCACCCGCAGCAGGCGGACTTGGGCGTTGAGCGGCATCTCGCCGACCTCGTCGAGAAACACTGTGCCGCCCTCGCCGGTCTCGAGCAGACCTGGCTTCGTATTCTTCGCGCCCGTAAACGACCCCGCCTCGTGGCCGAACAGCTCGCTCTCGAGCAGCTGCTGCGAGAGCGCGCCGCAGTTGAGCGCGACATAGGGACCCGAGCGCGGAGAGAGTTCGTGGATTCGGCGGGCGAACACTTCTTTGCCGACGCCGGTCTCTCCGGTGAGCAAGACGCTGATCTCGCTGCGCGCGACCCGGTCGGCCACGTCGGCCAAGCGATGCATCGCCGAGCGCCTTCGGGCGCCGCCCTTGGGCTCGAGCGCGCCCTGGACGACCACACTCACCCCACCGAACTCGATGAGGTCGCCCGCAACGACCGCGACCCGGACGCCGCGCTCGAGCTTTTGCCCGCCAACCTTGGTCCCGTTGCTGCTGCCCACATCCTCGACCTCGAGGCTCTCCCCCATGTGCAGCACGGCGTGCCGACGCGAAATCGAGTCGGTGTCGATGCGAATGTCGGCGTCCTCGGCTCGACCCACGGTCAGGCTGCCCGAGGACGGCAGCGACACGGCGCGGACATCCCCCTGCAGCAAGATCAACAGCCGCGGCCCGAGGTCTCCCTCGGATGCGGCCAGGGGCATCGTCGTCATCTGCCCGGGTTCGGAGTCGAAGGAGCTCACGCGGCAGGTGCCAGTGTGCCAGGCCCGGAGGTTGGGGCCAACGCGGTCACGGGCTGGACTCGTCTTCGCTCGAATCCTCGGGTCGAATCCGGCGGGCCCCGTCGAGCTTCGCGTCGTCGAGCGCCTGCTGAGCCTGCTGCCCCGCGCGCTCGCCCTTGGATCGGCCAAACTTGACCGCATTGGCGTCCCCTTGGGCTCGTTCCGCTTCGCGCTTGTTGCGCTTCCGAGCTCGGTTCAGGTTGAGGACGTCCGCCATCGCCGAACAGAGTAGCAGGCAGGCTCGGCGGACGTTCCGGTTGCGGGGGTCTGCGGTGTGAGGACTGGTAGGATGTCGCTCGGGGATTCGAAGACTGATGCGCGCGACCACCACCATCTGCGCCACGCTGGCGCTCGGGCTGAGCCTTGTCGCGTGCAGCGACTCGACCGACTCCAACGCCTTTCAGAGCGACAGTGCTTCGGGGGGTTCGGCCGACACGAGCGGGACGCCAAGCTCCGGGTTGGACTCGGGCTCGGACTCCAGCTCGACGGAAGCCGTCTCCACGAGCAGCTCGAGCAGCGCGGCGGACGACTCCAGCGGCGGCGAGATCAAGCTCGACGTGGGCTCTCCCGAGGGCGGCTTCGGCCCCTGCGGCTGCGAGCTCGCGTACATCTGGATCGCCAACGCTGACGAGGGCACCGTCTCGAAGATCAACGTTCGAACGCTCGGAGAGGAGGGCCGATACATCACCCGCCCCGACGGCAACGGCAACCCATCGCGCACCTCGGTCAACCTCGCCGGCGACGTCGCGGTGGCCAACCGCCACGGGGGCCTCACCAAGATCTTCGCCGAAGAGGCCGACTGCCAGGACACCAACGGCATGCCCGGCATTCAAACCTCCAGCGGGGCCGCCGACGTCCTGCCCTGGGGGATGGAGGAGTGCGTCGCTTGGCACACCGAGTTCGCGACCACCAACCAGCGACCGGTCGCCTGGATCGGCGGGGCCGTCACCCCTGGAACCTGTGACTCGATGGACCAAAAGGTCTGGACCGTCTCCTCGGAGAACCCGGGACTTGGACCCGGGCTCGGCGGAGCCGGGGGCGTCCGGGTCTCGTTGGTCGACGGAGACACCGGGGTGGTCGATGACGAGATCATCGTACCGCAGGCGGAGTTCGACGGCGGGCAGCTTGGCGCGTACGGCGGGGCCGTCGATGCGACGGGCGACCTGTTTTTCGTCCACATGGGCTCGATCACGTTTGGGCCCAAGCTGAGCCGCGTTGAGCTCGACACCCTGGAGTCCACGACCTGGGACCTCCCGGCCGGCGTGGCGTCGTATGGCATCACCGTGGATCACTTCGGTAACGTTTGGATCTCCAGCACCCTGGGCGCTGGCGTCGCGCGCTTCGATCCCGAGACCGAGACCTGGGACACCGTTGGCGGCTTCGTGAGCCTCGGAGGCCTCGCCGAAGGTCCAGACAACATGATGTGGATCGCCACCAGCATGGGCGCGGTGTCGGTCAACATCGAGACCCTCGAGCGCGGCCCCACGTTCATCGCGCAAGGCGGAGGCGACGCCAAGGGGGTCAGCGTCGACATCGATGGCTACATCTGGGTGGTCAACGAATGGGCGTGGAAGGTCGACCCCGCGACCGGCCTGGATGTCGGGTCCTACACCGGACTCAACGCCCCCTACACCTACTCGGACATGACCGGGTACGCCCTGGGCAACGTGATCTGCCCGCCCGAAGGCTGAGCGGCGCAAACACCTTGAGCCCAGCGCTGCGCGGTCCTGCTCAGCTCGGGCCGCTCAGCGGTACCCCTGCGCCTGGAGCGAGAACAGCCGGGCGTAGCGTCCGTCTTGCGCCATCAGGGACTCGTGCGAGCCCTGCTCGATGACCCGGCCCCGATCCAACACGACGATCCGCTCGGCCATTCGAACCGTGGAGAAGCGGTGGGAGATCAGGATCGTGATGCGGTTGCCCGCCGCGGCGCGGACCTGCTCGAACACCATCGCTTCCGCTTCGGCATCCATCGCGGCCGTGGGCTCGTCCAGGACGAGGATGTCCGCGTCCTGACGCATGAACGCCCTCGACAGCGCGACCTTTTGCCACTGGCCACCGGAGAGCTCCCGCCCGCCTTTGAACCATCGACCGAGTTGGGTCTGGTAGCCCTCGGGAAGCTCATCGATGAAGGTGTCGGCCATGCCTTGGGCCGCGGCCTCTTTCCACCGCTGCTCGTCGACGAAGTGATCGACGTCGCCGGCGCCCACGTTTTCGCCCACGAGCATCTGGTACCGCGCAAAGTCCTGGAAGATGACCCCGACCCGCTGTCGGAGCGCGGTCTCATCCCATTGCCGAACATCGAGGCCATCGACGCAGATGCGACCCTCTTGGGGTTCGTACAGTCGTGTGAGGAGCTTGATGAGCGTGGTCTTGCCCGACCCGTTCTCGCCCACGAGCGCCAGCGCCTCGCCCGGCTTGACGTGGAAGTTCACGTCGCTCAACGCGAGGGCCTCCGCGCCAGGATAGCGAAAGCTGACCCCCTCCAGCCGAATCCCGTCCCCCGGGTCGGGTCCCTGATGCTGGCCATCCTCTCGCACCCCCACATCTTGCTCAAGGTACTCGTACAGGTTCGAGAGATACAGGTTGTCCTCGTACATGCCTCCGATCGACGTGAGTGCGGCCCCCACCGCCGACTGCCCTTGCTTGAAGAGCAGCAGATACATCGTCATCTGCCCCAGGGTGATCGCACCCAGCACGGCGGTTTGAGCGATCCAGCCGTACGCCGCATAAAACGCCAGCGTGCTCAGCAAGCCCAGCGCAAGTCCCCACAGACCCCGCTTCACCGTAAGCGAGCGGTCCTCAGAGAACAGCGTCTCGAAGATCTTTTCGTATCGGTCGAGCAGCATGGGACCCAGGCCAAACAGCTTCACCTCTTTGACGTAGTCCTCTCGCGCGAGCACGGTCTCGAGGTAGGTCTGCTCTCGTGTCTGGGGCGAGCGCCACCGAAACAGGCGGAACGCGTCGCCGGAGAACTTGGCCTCCGCGAGGAAGGCGGGCAAACCGGCGCCCACAAGGACCGCGACGGCCCACGGCGAGAACTGCCACAGCAGCGCGGCAAAGCTGGTCAGTGCGATCGCCTGCTGGCCCAGCCCAAACGTGCGACGCACCAACGACAGCGGCCGGGACGATGCTTCGCGCCGGGCCCGGGTGAGCTTGTCGTAGAACTCGGAGTCCTCGAAATGCGACAGGTCCAGCGTCAGCGCCTTGCGCAGGATCATGACGTTGACGCGGTGGCCGAGCATCGCGCGCAGCAACGACTCACACACGGACAGGCCGCGCTGCACCGCAGCCATCGCGGCCACAAGGCCCAGCTCCGCCGCGACCGCTTGAAACGCAGGGCCCAGCTCGATCACCCCGCTCTCCCGCATCGCGATACCCGCGACGACGGCGTCGACGATCACCTTGCCCACGTAGGCGATGGCTGCGGGCAACAGCCCGCCCAGCAAGGTGAGGACGACCAGAGCAGCGGTCAGACCACGAGAGGTCGACCACACCAACTCCACCGCACGACGACTGTAGCGGAAGACGGAGACGTAGCTGCGCAGCCCGGGGGGGGACGACTCAATCGGGTTCGGCGGTGCACTCAAGCGCCCCCATCATGCCCCCGACGTCCTGAGGCGCAACCGGCCACCTTGGCAGGGGCAAAGCGCGAGCCGTCAGCGAACAGGTGCGAGCGGAGCGGTCTCACCGCGGCGAGCGACCACACTGCGGAGCTCTCGCAGCGTGAACGGCTTGAAGAGCTGCTCGTTCTCGATCGACTCCAAGAACGCGCGGGCACTGGGCGTGAACGCGCCGCCGGTCATAAACACGAAGCGCGCCGCGAGCTCAGGGCACACGCGTCGGACTTGGTTGAACACGTCGCTGCCCGAGACCTCGGGCATCATGACGTCGCAGAGCACCAGATCGAAGCCGCTGGACGTGCACAGGCGAACGGCTTCGGCGCCTGAGCTGGCCACCGTGACCTCGTGGTTTTTCAGCGCGCGCCTGATGCCCTCGCAGACCAGGGGCTCATCATCCACGACCAAGATCCGCAGACCCGCGGAGTCGGTCGGGGTCTCGGCGAGCGTTGCGGCCCGCACGACGGCCACCGCGTCGGGGTCGGCGCGCAGCGAGACCGTCACGGTCGTGCCTTCTCCAACCCGGCTCTCGACCCGCAGCGATCCGCCCAGGCGGGTGACGATGCCGTGACAGATCGACAACCCAAGCCCGGTGCCCATGCCCTGCGGCTTGGTGGTGAAGAACGGATCGAAGATTCTGTCGATGATCTCGTTTGGAATGCCGCACCCGGTGTCGCAGACCGAAACCTCAACGAGGCCGTCTTCGCCCACCGCGGTCCGAAGCTCGATGCGGTTCTGACTCGCCTGGTCGTCAGCGATCGCGTGCGCCGCGTTGACCAAAAGATTGACGAACACCTGGGTCAGTCGGCCTTCGTTGCCGCGCACGGCCGGGACCTGATCGAACGAACGAACAAGCAGCGCCCGATGCCTGATCTCGTTGCGGGAGATGTCGACCGCAACATCGAGAACAGCGTGTACGTCGACGGCGCCATCGGGCTCGTCTTCGGAGGTCCTGGAGAACCGCTTGAGGTCGCCGACGATCCGACGGACCCGCTCACTTCCATCGAGGGCGTCGGTGACGATCCGACGCATCCGCGTCTCAAGCTCCGGGTCCAGGGTCCTGCCCTCCGGCCCCGCGAGCGCCTCTTGAAGCAGCTCGAGGTTGGTGATGACGTACGCGAGCGGGTTGTTGATCTCATGCGCGACCCCGGCCGCCATCGAGCCCACCGACGCGAGACGATCGGCCTGTCGCAGATTGGCCTGGAGCTGACGCTGCTGCGTTGTGTCTTGCAGCATCGTGAACAGCGCCCGCTGCCCGTTGTAGACGGCGGACGTCGCCGGGATACAGCGCACCACGCAGACCCCCCCATCGATCCGGCGCAGGTCCATCTCCATGGGTGGCGGCGGGACCTGAGTCCGCGCAAAGCGCTTGGAGCGACGCAAAACCACGTGCCGATATTCCGGCTGTGCGAGGTCGACCGGCGCCATGCCGCACAGCGCCTGCGGGCTCGTGCCGAACGTTCGGCCCGCCGCCGCATTGGCATAGATGATGATGCCTTCATGCTCCGCGATCACGCCCAGCGGAGAGCGCTCGATCACCCGCCCGAAGTCCGCTTCGGATCGCGCGAGCGCCTCTCGATCGGCGCGGTGACGGGCATCGCTGTCCAGGCGCCGCATCGCGATGCGAAGCCGGGTCTTGAACAACGCCATGTGCACCGGCTTGGCGACGTAGTCGTCCGCGCCCGCATCGAGCACCGCGCTGAGGTCATCGGGGCGATCGCGACCGGTCACCACGAGAATGTAGGGACGCTTGCCTCCCGGGAGCGAGCGAACCTTGCGACACAGCTGCAGCCCGTCCATTTCGGGGAGGACCCAGTCGACGACCAACAGATCGAATGGCTGCCGAGCGTGTTCGATCAACCCCTGCTCGGCTCGTTCACAGCTCGAGACCTCAAGTCCCAGTTCGACGAGCACACCGGCGAGCCGAACTCGCTGAACCGCATCGTCTTCCACAAGCAAAGTTCGCATGACAAAGAAGCAGCGCGCTGCGCAGCTTTCTGATCATAGGCACCCGACCGAGAAAACGCATCCGATCGTGCGTCCGAACCCGGGCCACCCGAGCACGGCTCAGCGGAGACAACGGCGGTATGCGTGTAGGTGCCGTAGCGCGCGCCAGCGGTCACCGAGCCGTTCCCAAACCCGCGCAGCGTTGAAGTGCGCGTCGGCGAAGTCCGGGAGCAGCGCGAGTGCAGCAGCGTACGCCCGACTCGCGGCCTCATCGTCGGCCGCGTCCTCGTGGACCACACCGAGGTTGAACAGGCCGCGTGCCCGCGCCGCCCCGGTCGACGCCCCGACCGATCGTTCGTACGCACCTGCCGCCTCGTGCAATGCGCCGCGTAGATGGTGCATCGCGGCGCACTCCGACCATGCTGCGGCGTCTTCTGGATGCGCGCACAGGTACTCCTGAACGACCGCCAGCGCCTGCTCTGGGTCTCCGCGACGCTGCGCCGCGCCTGACGCCGCCCGCCAACCGCGTCCGCTGAGAATGCCGCGGACCGAGCCCGCCCGCTCCTCGAAGGACAACAGCGACTGCCCGGTGTCGGCTTCGAACACACCTTGAGCATCGGTCAGGGCGATGGTGCGACCAACCGCCCGGAGGCGCACCGCGGCGGGATCAGTGGACTGCGCAAGCGCCCGCGCGATGCGAGTCACCGGCAGGCTCTGGAACGAAGACCAGCCTCGCGCCCGACTCAGATCCGCCCAGGAGAACCGGTGTCCACGGGGGCCGCGACCGGGCTGGAGCAATCCATGAGCGACCCAGCGGCGCACGGTCGAGGGAGAAATTCCCGCGAGCCTCGCAACCTCGGCCGTGCTGAACGCCCGGGGAGCTCGCGGCTCAGGACCCATCGGCGGCTTCGTCATCGCGTGGAGCCGCGGCGGGCACCGGCCCCTTCCGGTCCGAGTCGCTGCCAAGGCCCAGGCTCTCCTTGAGCGCGGACATCAGGTCGATGACCTGCGCCTTCGGGCTCACGGTTGGCTCCTGCGTGATGTCTTCGCCGTCGACCTTGCGCGCGATCATGTCCTCGACCCGGGTCCGAACATCATCGGTGTATTTCTCGGGGTTGAAGGTCTGCTGCGCGCTCTGTTCGATCAACCGCATCGCAAGCTCGAGCTCGTTCTCATCGACAGCCGCCGCAGGGATGCCGACCTGGTCCAGCGGCCGGACCTCGCCCGGGTAGTGAAGCTGCTGGAGGATGATGCCCTCTGGGATCGGCCGCAGCAGGACGAGGTATTGCTTGCCGCGGGCCGCGTACTTCGCCAGCGCGACCAGCCCGGTCCTGCGCAACGCGGTCGCGAGCAGGTGGTACGCCCGCGCGGCCGCGGCATCGGGATTGAGGTAGTACGACTTCGCGTAGTACAGCGGGTCGACCGTTTCGATCGGGACGAACTCGGTGATGTCGATGCCCCCGGTCGACTGCTCCTCCACCGCCTTGAGTTCGTCCGCGCTGAAGGTGACAAACTGGCCCTTCGCGAACTCGTAGCCCTTGACCGTGTCACCTCGGGACACGACCTCCTCATCCTTGGGGCAGTAGAACTGCTGCTTGATTCGCGTGCCGCACCCGGCGTGTAGCGTGTTGAAGCGGATGGCGTCGGAGGGCGAGACGGAGGGGAAGAGCTTGACGGGGATCGACACGAGCCCGAAGGCCACGGTCGCCGACGAGATGGCACGGGCGGGCATGAACGCCATAGTATCCAACGGGAGCCGGTGAGCGAAAAGTCCGACAACAACGGGAGCGCCCGCGACGAACTCGACCGGTATCGAGCGAAACGCAGCGCCGACCGAACCGGCGAGCCCTTCGACGGGGAGAGCGCCGCGTCGGCCCGTCACAGCGCCGACGCTCCCCTGCACTTCGTGATCCAGCAGCACGCAGCCCGCCGCTTGCACTGGGATGTACGCCTGCAGTTTGGTGCAGTCCTGCGGTCTTGGGCGGTCCCGCGCGGACCCTCCCTGGACCCCACCGTCAAGCGCCTCGCGGTCCGGACCGAGGATCACCCGCTGGACTACATCCACTTTGAAGGCGTGATCCCGCAGGGCAACTACGGCGCGGGTGCCATGATCGTCTGGGACCGTGGCACCTGGACACCGCTGGAAGACCCCAGCGACGACAAGCTCTTGTTTGAGCTTCGGGGGCACAAGCTGCGAGGGGTTTGGACGCTCGTCAAGACCAAGGGCAAAGGGCACGGTGAGGACGCATGGCTGCTGATCAAGAAGCCAGACGGCGCGTCCCGGCCCGGAGTCTCCGCGTTCGACCCGCGCTCGATCCTCTCCGGGCTGACCGTCGAAGAGATGGCCGGTGGGCAAGACAGGGCGCGGGAGATTCGGGAGGCCATCGTCGGCCACGCTCCGCGCAACACCCTCGATGTTCGGACGGTCGTGCCGATGCTGGCCGTCCCGTGGGAGGACGCATTCGACGACCCGGCGTGGCTCTACGAGCTCAAATACGACGGATACCGACTGCTGTGCGGCAAGGGGGATGACGCCGTGGTGCTTCGCTATCGCAGCGGCAAGGAGGCCACCGCCGCGTTCCCTGAGATCCGTCGAGCGCTCGAAGCCCTCCCCTTGCGCCGGTTCGTGCTCGACGGCGAGGTGGTTGTGCTCGACGACGACGCGCGGCCCAACTTTGGGCGACTCGCAAGACGCGCGATGCTGCGGGGCGGGCTCGACATCGAAACCGCCACCGGCGAGCACCCGGTCAGTCTGTATGCATTCGACCTGCTCGCCTTCGACGACTACGACCTCCGGCCACTGCCGCTGACGGAACGCAAGGCCCTGCTGCAGCGACTTCTTCCGTCCACAGGTGTCGTGCGCTACACCGAGCACATCCACGGCCAGGGGCGCGCTCTGATGGACCAGGTCCGCCGCCTGGGCATCGAGGGCGTCGTGGCCAAGCGTGCCGCCGCTGGGTATCGCGGCGGCCGTCAGGACGACTGGAGGAAGGTCCGCGTCGTCGAAACCGATGATTTCGTGGTCGCCGGGTTTACCCCGCCCTCCGGGGGGCGGACCGGCCTGGGTGCGCTTTTGGTGGCCGCATACGACGGAGACGTCCTGCGCTCCTGCGGCCGCGTCGGCACCGGCTTCGACGACGCGACGCTGGGGGTCCTGGCTGAAAAACTCTCCGAACACACGCGCGACACGCCTACGGTCGTCGGCGAAGATCTTCCCAAGCGCATCACGTGGGTCGCGCCGCACCTGGTGGTGGAGGTTCGCTACAAACACAGGACCGAGGGCGGCAACCTCCGACACCCGGTGTTCGTCCGCCTGCGCGAGGACAAAGCACCGCGCAGCTGCACCCTCCCGGGCGCAGAGCCGCCCGCGGACCCGGAACCCGAGACCCCACCCGACCCGGTTGAGGCCCCCCGGGCCGCGGCTCGCAACGTCGCGCTGACCAATCCCGACAAGGTGTTTTGGCCCCAAGACGGCTACACCAAGCGCGACCTGTTCGAGTTCTACCGGGATATCGCGCCGTGGCTGCTGCCGTACCTGCGCGACCGGCCGCTGGTGCTCACCCGCTACCCCGACGGCATCGACGGCAAGTCGTTCTTCCAGAAGAACGCGCCCGCACACGTGCCCGAGTGGATCCGCACCCGGATGATGTGGAGCGAGCACGCCCAACGCGAGATTCACTACTTCGTGTGCGACGACTTGGACGCACTCCTTTATGTCGCGAACCTGGGCACCATTCCCCTGCACGTCTGGGGATCCCGACTGGAGTCGCTGCAACACCCGGACTGGGCGATCCTCGACCTCGACCCCAAGGACGCACCGTTCGGCGATGTCATCCGCATCGCGCAGCACCTGCAGCGCCTGTGTGAGCAGCTCGGGCTTCCCCACGTGCTCAAGACCAGCGGCGCGACGGGACTGCATATCCTCGTACCGCTGGGCCGCCAGTGCACCTACGAGCAGTGCCGGCTGCTCGCGATGCTGCTCGCGCAGGTCACCGTCGCCGCCCTGCCGGACATCGCGACCGTGCAACGCTCGATGCGGGCGCGTCATGGCCGCGTCTACATCGACGCCCTGCAAAACGGCCACGGTCGGCTGTTGGTCTCCCCGCTGTGCGTTCGCCCCCGCCCCGGAGCCACGGTGTCGATGCCGCTGACGTGGCAGGAGCTGGGGCCCCGCCTCGATCCGACCGACTACACCATCCGCAACGCCCGCGACCGAATGCAGCGGCTGGGAGAGGATCCGTTTGCGTCGGTGCTCCGCGAGCGCCCCGACCTGCCCGCCGCCCTCGACGCGCTCGCTCGTTTGCTGCAATCGTGACCGGGATGCCGACGGCGCCCCAGGCCTTGAGCTTCCCCGGCCACCCCGACCGTGAGGACGTTCAGGCGCTGTGGCTGCGCCCGCCCGGGGCCAAGGCGGTGTACGTCTTGGCGCACGGTGCCGGGGCCGGGATGGAGCATGCGTTCATGGTCGCGATGGCCGAGGCGTTGGCGACCCACGGGGTCGCGACCCTGCGATTCATGTTCCCCTACATGCAGGCCGAGTCCAGGCGTCCCCCCGACGGTGAGAAGATCTTGCGGGCGACCCTGACCGCCGCCGCGGCGCAAGCGGTTGCGCGCGCCCAGGGCCTGCCCGTCTTTGCGGGCGGCAAGTCCATGGGCGGCCGGATGACGTCCCGCGCGATGGCGGACGCCAGCCTCCCGGGGGTGCAGGGTCTGGTGTTTCTGGGTTTTCCGCTGCATCCGGCCGGCAAACCGTCGGACGCGCGCGCGAGCCATCTATGCGACGTGTCGGTGCCGATGCTGTTTGTGCAGGGAACCCGGGATCGGTTGGCGACCATAGAGCTCCTCCAGCCGGTTCTGGACGGGTTGTCCGAGTTTGCGACCCTGCACCTGGTCGAGGGCGGAGACCACTCCTTGGCCGTCCCGAAGCGAAGCGGCCGCACCACGCAGGAAGTGCTCGACGCTGTCGCCGGGAACATCGCGGCTTGGATGACCCACGTCGCGGGTTGAGGGCCGCGTCATGGCCCCCGAGGACGCAGCCCGCTGATATAGTCCGCGTCCCCTCATGACACCGGGGGGAGAGGACGCAAAGACGTGGCTGGAGCTCCAGGGGAGAACGAAACACAATCGTCCACGGACAGCCCGAGCGGGCAGTCCTTTGCCGCGGCCCTTGAGGCGGTCGAGGCAACCCCGGAGCGCTTCGAGGCCTGGGACCATTTGGAGTCCCTCGCCGACAGCCTGGACCGGCCCGATGAGGTCGGCGCGGCCTACCGCGAGGTGCTCGGCGCGGACATTCCCCACGACATCTGGAAGACGCTCGCGAAACGAGCGGCCCGCTTCCACGACGAGTGGTTTGGCGACAGCCCCGACGAAATGTTGGGCGTCCTGCGTCCCGTGCTCGACAAGGATCCCAGCGCGGACTGGGCGTTCGAGCGACTGCTCGTCGTCCTGACCAATGCGGAGCGCTGGGACGACCTGCTCGACCTGTACGACTACGCCCTGCAGCACACCCGCGGCGCCAAGGCCCGCGCGCGTCTGTTGCACGACGCGGCGCACACGGCCAAAGACTTCGCCAAGCGTCCGGGCCGTGCGGTCGACTATCTCCAGCTTCAGCTCGAACTCGACCCCGGGAACCACAAGCTCGCCCGCAACATCGAGCGTCTGCTTGAGCGGCAGAACCGATGGGAAGACCTTGTCGAGCTGTGGCAAAATCGCCTGCCCGATCTGCCTGCGCCGGACGCCCGCAAGGCCCGGCTGCGCATCGCTCAGATCTCCCTGGGACACCTCGAAGCCGCCGGTCCTGCTCTGGAAGAGCTTCGCACCCTGGTCGAAGAATCCCCCGGACACCCCGAAGCCTGCGCCGAGCTCGAGAAGCTTCTACGCGGCGAGGATTTCTCCGACACCGCCCGGCTCGAAGCGCTGGCGCTGCTGCGCACGAACTACAAGGTCGCCAGCCGCCCCGAAGCCCTCGTTGAAGCGCTCCTGATCGCCCTAGGCTTCGCCACTGGCCCCCAGCGTATCGCGCTGCATCGCGAGGCAGGGTCTCGTCTGGCGATCCTCGGCCGCGACGCGGACGCCCTGGCACACTACGCGCTGCTGCTGGCGGAAGAACCCTCCGATGCCGACGCACGTCGACAGCTTCGCGAGCTTGCGCTTCGCTCCGATCTGCACGTTGCCCACGTCGATGCCCTGGTCGGCGCAGCGGCCCAAGCCGACCCCACCCAGGGTTCGGCGCTGTATATCGAAGCGGCCTCCATCGCCAAGACGCGGTGCGACGACGCCGGGCGTGCCATCGCCCTGTTCGGCGAGGTCGCCAATCAGGGCGACGCCGATCCTACGCTCGCCCTGAGCGCGGCGCACCAGCTCAACGAGCTTCTCGCGGCGTCCGGGGACACCGCCGCACGCATCGACGTTCTCGAACGCCTGGCCACCCTGGAGTCCGCTCCCGTGGTTCGACGCGCCGTCCTCGGTGAGGTCGGTCGACTCGCCGATGAACTCGACCAACCCGATCGTGCGCTGGCCGCCTACAACGCTCGGCGGCAGGCCGACGCAGCGGACGCGGAGGCCCTCGACGCCACCATTGGCCTGCTGGAGAGGCGACAGCGCTGGGAGCCCCTGTGCGAGGCCTTGGCGCAGCGCGCAGGTTCAACTTCGGTCCACCAACAGCGCCGCGCGGATCTGATCCGCCTGGCCCGCGTCCAAGAGACCGAGCTCGACAACATCGGCATCGCGATCGACACCTGGCTGCAGGTCCGCGAAGAGTTTGGGGACGAGGCCGAAAGCGTCGGCGCGCTCGATGGATTGATGGCCAGCGCGATGCGCTTCGAAGAGCTCTCGGAGATCCTCGACGACGCCGCCGCGACCCGGCGGTTGGGCGCAGCCAAGCTGCTCTCGCGCCTGGGAGAGCTGCACCGGCTGCATCTGAGCAAGCCCGGAGACGCCGCCGAGTTCTACGCCCAGGCGCTCTCGGTCGAGCCCCACGACGCCACGGCGCTGGGCGGACAGCGTGCGTTGCTTGAGGATCCAGCCGTCGCTGGCGCAGCGGCAGAGTCGCTCGCCGCGGCCTTTCGCGCGACGGAGCAGTGGGCTCCGCTGCTGGAGCTGGTCGACACCCGCGTGAGCGGAGCACGCGACCGTTTCGCGGCCGTCGACGTCCTGCGCGAGGCCGCTCGTCTGTACGAGCAGCAGTCCGGCGATCCGCGTGCCGCCCTTGATGCCGTGGGCCGAGCCCTCACCGCCGACCCGGACGCCGTTGCGCTCGAGGCGGAACTCGTGCGCCTTGCCGAGCAGTCCGAGGACTGGGCCCGTGCCGTCGCAGCGCTCGAAGAGGCGGGCAGCTTGGCCCACTCGCCCGCGCGTGCAGCGGCTCTGTTCCGGCGCGAGGCCGCGATCCGGCAGGATCATCTCCGCGACGCGAGTGGAGCCGTCGACGCGCTCGGCCGCGCCGCCGAGCGACAGCCCGACGACCTCCCGATCCAGCGCGCCTTGATCCAAGCCAGCGCCCGCGCCGGAGACTGGGCCGCGGCGGCCAAGGCCGCGATGGACATCTGCCGCGCCCGCGAGCTTCTCGACGAAGACGTGCTCGTCGCGCTCGCCCAAGCTGCGGACGTCACCGACGGCTGGACACCCCTGCTCGCAGCCCTCGACGAGGCGCTCGCCGACGTCTCAGGCCTGCCGACCGCCGTCGCCCGCGACCTGTACGCGCAGATCGGCCGGTGGCATCTGGACAACCGCGACGACCTGTCGGCGGCCGAGACCTCCGCCCGCAACGCCCTCGGGTTTGCGGCCGGGCACCGCCCCACCCTCGAGTTCTTGGCGGACCTGCAGCGGCAGGTCGCCGAGGCATCCCAAGGCGACGAGCCACCGCTGTGTGGAACCCTTCTGGAGATCGACGCGCTCTCCGACCGGAACCTCGACCCGCTGTGCGAAGCCGCAGAAGTCTCCGTCTTCGCCGACGCGAACCCCGAGTTCCGGCGGCAGCTCTTCTCGCTGCTGTACCGCAAGGCTGCCCGGCTGCTCGCCGCCGCCGAGCCCGTCCTGGGCGATCGCGATCCTGAAAGCGTGCTGACCTGGGCCCTCGAAGCTCTCGTTGCCCTCGACGCCGACGCCGGTCGCGACGAGGACGCGATCAAGGTCCTGGTGGCCGCGACCCAGATGCCCCTGTCGCCGGATGCCGTGGCAGAACTGCGCCTTCGCGCCGCTCGTCTGTGCCGCGACCGCAACGACCACGCGCAAGCGATCGAGCTGCTGTTCCGGGTGCTGGACACCCACGAGGAGCTGGGCCTGGTTCGGGAGCTGGCCGAGCTGTGCGACGCGCAAGGTCGCACGCTCGCGCTGCTGCAGCTGCGACAACGCGAGCTGGATCTAACGGCAGACCCCGCCCGAAAACTCGAGCTGCGTCTGCTGCTCTCGCGGCTGGTCGGCGAGGTCGAAGCCAAGAGCGGCCGCGAGCAGAGCCTGCAGCAGAACCTGGCCGAGCACCCCGGCCACCCCGAGAGCATCCTCGCCCTCACCGAGGTGCTGATGCAGCGGGGCCAGACCGAGTCGCTGGCCAAGGTCCTCGAATTCCAGGCGCGCACCCTCGAGGGGCTCGAGCAGCCAGCGGCCGCCGCGAAGCTTTGGAACGACCTTGCGGTGTTGGTGCAAGAGGCCTTCTCGGATGCCGAGCGAGCCATCGAAGCGCTCGGCCATGTCGTCGAACTCGCCCCCTCCGTCGAGGCCCTGGATCAGTTGGCGCGTCTTCACCTGCAGCGTGATCGGCCGGCAGAAGCCGCCGCGGTTCTCAGACGCCGGATCCAACACACTGAAGCGGGGGGCCTGGTCGCGGTCATGCTGCGCCTCGCCCGCGCCGAGATTGCCGCCGGCGCTGAGGCGGACGCATCTCGCACCCTGCAGGCGGCGTTCGACCAGGCACCGGAACACGCCGAGGTCCGCAAGCTGCTGGTCAAGCTCTACCGCGAACGCGAGCAGTGGGAGCCGCTCGCTCGAACGCTGAGCATCGCGTCCCAGCACGTCGCCGATCCAGAAACGCTGCTGGCCTACGCCCGAGAGGCCGCGGACCTGTATCACGACCGCCTGGGCACGCCGGCCGAAGCGGTCCCCATCCTTGAGCGGGCGCACGCCCAGCACCAGGACGACCGCGACCTGCAAGCGCGCCTCGCCGCGAGCCTGCGTGCCGCCGGGGACCTTGAGCAGGCCCGCACCATGCTCGAAGCGCTCGTCGCCGCGTTCGGTCGGCGCCGCTCTCCACAGCGCGCTGCAGCCCATCTCGAGTTGGCCCGGGTCGCGCAGGCGCAAGGGGACACCGCAACCGCAACCGACCAGCTCGAGCTCGCGTCGGGAATGGACGCCAACAACCCTGCGATCCTGCAGACGCTCGCAGAGTCGGCCCGAGACACTGGCCAGCACGACCGGGCCGAGCGGGCGTACCGCAGCCTGCTCCTTCAGGCACGTCGCCGCGCACCCGACGAGGACCTGGCTCCCCGCACCGCCGGAGACGGACGCATTGGCGCGGCCGAGGTGCTCCATGAACTCAGCCGCATCGCTCGCGAGCGCGGCGACGTGGATCAGGCACAGGAGCTGATCGAGTCCGCGATGGAGGCGCTTGCAGAACGCCCGATGGAGGGGCCTCACCTCGCAGCCCGGTTGCGGGACCAAGGCGAGCACACGCTCTTGGGGCGCGTCATCGCGGCGCGCCTGAGCGCTGCCGACACACCCCGAGCACGAGCGGCCGTCCTCGGCGAGCTCGCGGATCTTCAGGCCGAGCACTTGGGCGACCCTGCCGCCGCCCTGCAATCCCGGCTTCAGGCACTGCGCGCTGCGCCGGGGAACCCGGCGAACCACAAGAAGGCCCGCGCGCTCGCCGTCGCGACCGGAGATGTGGAAGCCTATGTCGGCGTTGTTGAACATCTGCTCGACAAGGCGCGCCGAACCACGGACGCCTACGTCCGCTGCGAGCTGCTGCTTCGCTTTGCCGAGGCATGTCAGGTCGACCGAGGCGACGCAACCAAAGCGTCCGAGCTGCTGCGCACGGCCGAAGAGCTTGGCGTTCGCGAGGTGGATGTCTGGCGCGCCGCGGCCCGCATTGCGAGCGCAAGGGGTGACACGACCACCCAGATGACCTACCTGGAGAAGCTGGCCGAGCTGGGAGAGGACGCCAACGAGACCCGCGCCGACGCGCTGTATCGCATGGCCGAAGTCCACCTGGCTGCAGGAGACATCGACGACGGGAGACGCGCCCTCGAAGACGCGCTGGAGATGACGCCGCGCCCCGAGCGGGCCTGCCGTATTCTCGCCCGGGCGACGGCGTCCGAGAACACCCCGCAAGAGCTGGTCGTTTTGTACGAAAGGGTCGCGCGGAGCACCACGGACGACCGGAGTCTGTTGGATGCCTTGGACCGTGCAGCCACGCTGGGCTACACCGACCCCGAAGGTGTCCAAGAGGCCGTCGCGCTTGCAAAGCGACTCGGGGACGACGAGCGCGCCGAGGCGCTGATGCACCGCGCGGTGGATGTCGCATCGGGGACCCTCGAAGGCGTGGGACGGGCCACGTGGGCGCTGCTCGGGCTCGCCACCGCACGCAGCGAAGCGAAGGACGCGGCCGGAGCCTCCAAGTGGCTGTGTGAGGCGATCGAGGTCGGGGCCGAGTTCTCCGAGGTTCGCGACTTGGCGGCGTCCGTCGAGAGCTTGGGACAGGCAAGCGGCGAGCTGAGCTTCGCCATCGGAGTCTACGAGACGCTCCAGCAACGCGACGCGACCGACGTCAACATTTGGCGCCCTTTGGCGGGGCTTTATCGCGAAATGGGGGACCTCGACCGGCTCTCGCGGCTCGTCGAGGACATCGCCGATTCGGTCATCGACGCCCAGGAGCGCATGGCACTGCGGCTGGAACTCGCGCAAACGCTCTTGGGAGCCGACCGGATCGACGATGCGGTGGATGCGTTGCGCAACCTGCTGATGGAGGACCCCGGTCACCCCGATGCGAACGCGCTGCTGCTGCAGGCGTACACGCAGTCGGGTCGACACGAGGACGTCGCGGAACTGCTGCGCGAGCGACTACTCTCCGCGCAGGGGGACGGCGACCCCGACACGGTGGTCGCCGCAGCCCGCACCCTGGCGGGCTACCAACGGGAGCACGGCTCGCTTGAGGAGTCGGTCGAGACCCTGCGCAGCGCGCTCGTGTGGGCCCCCACCGATACCACGTTGCTCCGGGATGTTGCCCAGACCTTGGCCGGCGACAGCGGCAACGCAGAGGCTCGAACCGAGGTCCTCGGGCAGCTCCTCGCGACCCAGCGTGGGGACGAGGCGGCTGAAACGGCGCTGGAGTTGGCACGCATCGCCGAGTCCAACGATGACGCTCAAGGCCGCCTGGATGCGCTCGCAAAGGGCTTCGCCTTGGCGCCCGATCGCAACGACCTACGCACGGCACTCGAACAAGCCTACGAAAACGCCGGCGACTACCGCGGCCTGGCCGAACTCATCGTTACGACCGCGGAGGCGGAGCACGACCCCGGCACGCAGGCCGAGCTGTTTCGGCGTGCAGCGTCGATCCACCGCGAGCTCCTGATGGACGCCGACGCAGGGAGCGACCTGCTGGCCCGCGCGCACGATGCCAACCCTGGCGACCCCGCGCTCACGATGGACCTGGCGGGCACCCTGGCCGCGTCCGGCCAGACCCAGGAGGCACAAACCCTCATCTGCGAGCTTCTCGAACGAGACGACATCGACCCCTCGCTTCGGCATCAGCTCTTGAGCACTCGCGCGGACCTTCGGCGACAGCTCGGCGACCTGGCCGGCACCCTCGCCGATCTTGAGCAGGCCTACCCCGGTGCCCCCGATACCTTGGCACCGGCCCTCATCGACGCCCTCGAAGCGCAGCGACAAGCTGCGGCCGCCGGGGAAGACGCGGCGCTGGAGCGAGAGACCACCCTGCGGATCGGTGCGCTCACGACCGCCCACGGTGAGCTCGAACGCGCCGAGGCGACACTCACCGCGTGGGCCGAGCTCAACCGCAAGGATGCGGAGGCCCTCCGCATGCTCCGCGATCTCGTCGGAATGCGCGAAGACTGGGCATCCGCCGCCAAACTCAACGCGCGACTCGTCGCCGTTGAGACCGGAGACGCCCAGGTCGACGCAGCCTTGCAGCTCGCCGCCGCCTGCGTCCGGAATGGTTCCCCCGGCGAGGCGCGCCCCGGCCTCGAACACGCGCGACGAAAACAGCCTGAGAATCGAGCCATTCGCGACGTGCTTCGAGGGCTCTACGAGCAGTCTGGCGCGCACAAGGAGCTGTCCAAGATCCTGGCTCAAGAAGCTGAGGAGACACAGGATCCAGAGGTCCGGTTGCCCTTGTTGCGACACGTCGCCCAACTCCTTCTCGCCGATGGCGACGCGGAAGCTGCGACCGAGGTTCTTGCGCAGGTGCTCGACCTGGCCCCCGGAGACATCGTCGCTTCGGTCACGCTGGCCGATGCTCACTTGGCCCAGGGTGCACTTGACCAGGCGGCGGCCATCCTGGAGCACGCCGCGAGCACGCTGACCAGCCAGCGGGGACCCGAGCCCGCCATGCTGTACCAACGCTTGGCGCGCCTGGCCGGCAGCCGAGGTGACACCGCCAAACAGCTTGAGCTGTTGCTTCAGGCATTCGGGTCGGACAAGCACAACGGGGACATCGCAGCCGAGCTTGCCGACCTGGCGGAGGTCCTCGAGGAATGGGACACCGCCGTTCGGGCGCTCCGGACGATCACCATGCTGGAGGGTCCGTGTTCGGTGTCCCGGCCTCAGGCCTTCCTGCGCCAGGCACAGATCGCACTGCACCGCGGGGACCGCCAACGCGCTGTGCTGTGGGCTCGCAAGGCCAAGCACGAAGGCCCGGACGACCCCGACGTGGACCAGTTCTTGGCGCAACTCGAAGGCTGAGCGTCGCGGTGTCCTTGGCCGCCACCCCGTGCGGGTGGTGGCCTCAGCGGGCACGCACGTAGCGGCCTGGCGCCGCCTCCGTGACCCACCCACTCGCTTCGGCCTCCGTAAGTGCCACCGCGCCTGCCAGCGTGTCCTCGAAGTCGTCCACGGTGGCAGCCGGCTGCCGATCGAGAATCGCCTGCAGCGCCCGAAGCTCGGGTGGCCAAACCTCCACCCCACCTTGGCCGCGCAGGATGTCCGTCAACCGGATCTGAACCTGCGAGGGCTGCGGCGGACCCAGGGACCTCCCGCCCCGCTCCAGCGCCCACGCAACTCCGGCCGTGCCCACGACACCGCAGACCGGAACCTCCCTGCGAAGCGCCAGCGCCAGCGTGCCTTGGGTCCCGGAGCGCGCGCCCGCCTCGATCGCGACCACGTGGGAGGCCAGCTGCACGACGAGCTGGTTCCGACTGCTGAACATGCCGCGACGAAGGCCGGTCCCCGGAGGATGGGGACACACGAGCGCGCCGCCAGCCTCAACGATCTCGCGGAACAGTGGGATGTGGTCTTCGGGATACAGCGCGTCCGGCGGCCCCGGCAGCACGACAACCTGCGGTAGCCCCACCAGCAGCGCTGCCCGATGGGCGCACACATCGATACCCACGGCCCCGCCGGAGACCAGCGCCATGCCCGAGATGGACAGGGTCTCGATCACCGCCGGGACGCACGCCATGAACCGTCTACGCGACGCACGGCTGCCGATGACGGCGACCTTCGGCACGCCGGGAAGCCTGCCCGCGAGGTACAGGGGGCGCGTCCAGCGTAGGCCAAGCGTACCTGGGGGGACCGCAGAAAACTCCAACACGCAGGGCCGGTCGGCCAGCGACGCCAAGTGTTGCACCTCAACCGGTGGCGAGGGTGCCGTAGGCGGACGCGGCCACGCACAATGCAAGCACCAGGCCGGCGATGATCCGCTGGCGCTTTGCCGTCATCACGCGCAGGATCCTGAGCCCGGTCGCGTTCCCAAGCAGAATGCCAACGCCACAGCCGGCCGAGAGCAACAGGGTTTGTTGATCGATGATGCCCGAGACCCCGTACATCGCGATGCGCACCGCGGACACGCACACCGAGGCGATGGCCGCCGTGGCCACGAACTCCGCGCCCGACAAACCCGCGCCAAGCATGATCGCCGGCAGCAGCAGGCCCCCCACCCCGGCCGCCGCAGCCAGAAAGCCCACGCCGAAGCCACCGGGGCCGAGCATGCGCCGCCCGAGTGTCCTTGGAATCTTGCCGGAGAACTCGGCGACCCCCAGCAAGGTGGCGGTGAGCAAGATCCACCACACGGCGTTTGGCGGCAGCGCGACGAGGGTCATCGCGCCCAGGACCGCCCCAGGCACAGCACCCAGGCACAGAGCACGGGCGGCCTCGGCGTCCCATTGCCCCCGCATCTTCAGGACCCGGTGCGCGTGGCCGAGCGTGAGCGAGGGTGCTCCGATGGCGAGCGCAAGAACCGGCCCCAGGAAGAGCGAGAGACCCAGCGTCACGACCAACCCGCCGCCAAAGCCAGCTGCCGAGGTCACGACCCCGGCCCCAATGCCGAGCACCGTCGCGACCAGGGCCGCATCGAGGGGAACCATCTCCAGCACCGGTTATCCGCCCCGCTCCGAATGCGGGCTCCTCGATGGGCGCATCGCACCCTTGCAAGGCGGGGCGTCGGCCGCGATCCCCACCCTACTTGCCGAACTTGAAGCCTGCGTCTGCCTCTGCACTGTTGCCATCGCGCTCGACGCTGGCCTTACCCGCCGCCTTCGATCCCGCGGCCTCGGACGCAGTGCCGGGCCCGGATCCCCCCTGAAGCTCAGGCCCCTGCAGCTCGACGTGGTCGCCCTGCTCAAGCTCGCGGCGCGCGTACACGACCGCTGCCAACGACATGTTCTCCTGCACCTCGACCACCAACAGCGCCCCGGTCACGCGGCGCGGCCATCCTTCCTCGTACGGGATATTGAACACGCGCTTCTCCGTGTACTCGTCGCCCTTGCGGATGACCCTCAAGACGTTGCCCACCTCGACACCGCTGGAGGCACCGAGGGTGACGACCACGAACTGCTGGTCGCCAGCGAGCGTCTCCAACGGAAGAGACTTTTTCGTCTTCTTCATCTTGATGTTGGTGGGCCCCGTCCCGGTGAGTGCCGCTGCGATCACGCCAGTCGCCGATGCCGTCGCTTCTTTGGTCTCGATGCGGCGGTAGACCCGGCGCAACGGTCCAACACGATAGCCGCGCTCGACCGGGTTGATCGCCTTGGTCACCGTGCCCTCGGCGGCCTTTCGAGCGACCGCATCGACCTCGACCTCACCCATCAGCTGGACGATGTAGCCCAAGATCTTCTTGTCGTCGGGGTCGCGAACCTCTTGCGTGGGCGAGTACACGACCAACCGCTCCCCAGGAATGGGTGGGTTGCCGTTGTCGTAGCTCATGTACACGGTGTCCAGCGTGGACATCATGACCTTTGCATCGCCGCCGCCGCTGATCTTCATCGAGGTCTCGAACTCCGAGGCGTCGACGAACGCGACCTGGTTGAGCATGTACGTGCCCTCTCCTCGGCCGCGTGGCAGCTGCGTCCGCTTGTACTCGATGCTCGGACCGTCATCGCGGCGGCGCCCAACGAGCGGATCGTAGAGCCGGACGCGGTCACCGGGAAAGATCCAGTGTGCGTTCGTGACGTGCTCGTTCCAGGACCACAGCTTCGGCCACAGGTACGGGTCGACGAGGTAGTACCCCGAGATATCCCACAGCGTGTCACCACGCTGAACGATGTGATAGTCGGGCACGTCGTCGGCGTACCCAGGCTCGTCGGGGGCCAGGTTGGGGTCGTAGATCTGCAGACCGCTGATCAGGCTGCCGTCCGGCGCGACCGTTGTCGCTGTGGAACCGAACGAGGCCCCGTCTGCGGCCCCCGGCGCACTGCGACGACGCGCGCCCGGGTCGGCGGAGCTGTCCGGGGAGAACTCAGCCCCGGCCGGAGGGACTCCAGTTGCTGCCCTGACCGCAGGGGACATCGTCGGTGCGGCTGGAGTATCTCCGGACGGATCGGGCTGCCCCGGAGGCTGCCACGCGGCGGCCGGGGCAGGTCCGAGGACCAGCAGGCCGCCCGAGAGCGTGAGCACGAAGGTGATGCGAGGCGAGAAGTTCATGGCAGCGCTCCGATTCAGGACGAAAGCTCAGCAAGCTTGACGCGGGCGACGTCGCTTGCCGACGCACCGGGATAAGCCTCGATGAGGCGGTTGAGCACGTCACGGGCGTTGTCCTCGTCGCCCAGTCTTGCGTAACAAAGGCCCACCTTGAGCAGGGCGTCGGACGCCTTGTTGCCGCCGGCGTATTGCTCGATCACCGCGGTGAAGGTGGCGAGCGCGTCCGCATAGTGACCCTGGTCGTAGTAAGCCTCACCGCGCCAGTACATCGCATTGTCGGCGAGGTCGGACTTGGGAAACGTCGCGACGAAGTCCGCGAATGCCTCGGCGGCCGCGTCGTTGTGGCCCTCTCGCAGCAGGGCGAGCGCGTTGCTGTACCGAGCCTTGGCCGAGCGTCCCTCGCGACCGCGCATCGGCTTGTCGGCGGCCTTGGGCTGGCCCGGTTGGGTCATCTGAACCAACTCGTCCCCCACCAATCGGTAACGCGTGCCGGCCGCAACGGCGGGACTGGGACCTTCCTCGGGTTCCTCGGCCGCCGCCAACCCCGAGGGATCGGCCCAGAGCGCTTCGTCTTGGTACTCGCGGGGTTGAAGCTCCCCCAGCGTGTACCCAGCGTCTCTCGCTTCGGGCTCGGCCTGCGCGGGGCCCGCAGCCGCGGTCTCGGGCTGCACCTTGTATGCGCGCACCGGCCGGGCCGGCTTGGGTGCCGGTTCGGTGCCCATCGAAGGCGGCGAGGCGCCCCGCTCGACCCGGAGCATCCGATCCTCAAGCATCTGGACCCGTCGGCGGAGCGTGGCGTTGTCGCGCCGAAGCTCTGCTGAGGGATCGATCGGCTCGGCGGTCGCCGGCCCACTCTTTGCCGACGCGTGCGAACAGCCTGCACCCAGGAGGGCCAGACCGAGTGCAAACGTGACAGTACGGATCGACGCGCAAACCATGTCCGTCCGAAGGCTAGCAATGCGCAGCCGTGGCCCAAAGAAAACGGAGGCTTGCCCTGTCCCCTGGCTTCGCTCGCGCGAGACCCGCGGCTCAGATTGGTGCAGGCTTGCTGCACTTCACGGACGCAATCCGGTGCTCAGGCCCCTCGTCCGTGGCTGCGCTGCCCCCCAGGAACCTCATGCTCCGCTCCGTGCCTTCCATCGCCGCCGTGGCCGCCCTGCTCGCCACGTCCTTGCTGCCCGTTCAGTCCGCACTGGCCGATGAGGACGGGAACGTCGGCCGCATCGTCAGCCTGACCATCAACACCCAGGGCTCGGACAAGTACGCTTCGTTTCACGGAAGCCTCGGCATCCGCACCCTCGATGGCCGACGCGACGTCTACTTTTGGGGTGGCTCGACGTGCCCCGCACAGAAGCTCGACTCCGCCGAGGTCTCGATGCTCGCCGAGGCCCTTGCGCAGCGAAAAACAAACCTCCGCCCCGTCTACCGCACCGGTGAAGGCGCCCGAGGGGCCCGCTGTCTGGTCGCGTTTGAGCTCCAGGCGGGCTGAGCGGGTCCCGCTGGCGGCCATCAACACGTACAGCATCAGCTCCGAGAGCTCGTCCAGCGCCTGCTCCCAGGCGTTGGAGACGAGCAACGAGAGTCCCGCCGTGAGGACGACCAGCCCGAACGCGACGCCATCGAGCCGCGGCGGGACCCAAGCAGGCGATGCGACCCCGCGCAACGCCGCGCCGTACAGCACCACCCACGGGACCGCGAACACAAGATAGCTCGCCCCCCCAAACGCGTTGTGAAGGTTGGGCGTGCCGACGAGTTCGACCACGGCGGTCCAACCCAGCTGCGCACCCCAATCCAGCTCCTCGGCGAGGACAACTGCGCCAGCGAGTGCCACCCAGCCCGCCCCAGCCCCGTCTCGGGTGCGGATCCACGCCCAGCCGAGCACGGCGACCAGCAAGAAAACCTGAGCCACGACCTCGGCCAAGCCCTCTTTGCTGCACACGACCAGCAACCAGTGCGGAGCCCACCAAGCGGCGACGCCGGCAAGGCCCGCGGTGGCAAGCACCCCCACGAGCCCAGTCCAGGCGCGACGTCGTGGCGCATCGCCCACGCCAAGGAGCGTATCAGCCCGGTCCCTACTGGAGGTAGGCACCGCAACGAGCGTCGCCATCGGCCACGTCGGACTGCCCGGGAAGCACGGGATAGGCTCCGCGATCGCACAACCCCGCGAGGATGCCGAGCGTTGTCGAGGCCGCCTCGTCTGCCGAAGCGAACTCGATCTCGCGTCCCATGGGGCTGCCCGGGTGACCGCTGATCACCTTGAACCAGCCCTCGTAGGCCTTGGTTCGCATGTACGCCCCAAGGCTGAGCGTCTCGTCGATGGGGATCGCGGTGCCATCCGCCCCGTGGCAGCCGGCGCACGCGTCCGCATACGCCCGCTTCCCAGCTCCAGCATCCCCGCCCGCGACCAGCACGTAGTTCGCCGGTGCGTCCGCAGTCAGCGTGAAGAACGTGTCCGGGCCGGGCAGGTCACCGCGCTGCATCTTTGCGATGAAGCTCGCCAGGTCCCGCAACGCCGCGTCGTCCAGGACCTCACCAAGCGCGGGGAGTTCTTCATCACCGCTGCGCAGCCAGGCGAGAAGTTCCTCTTCGCTTTGGGCCCGCGCGAGCAGGTTCCTCGAGAGCACGTAGGGCTTGTTCTGGTAGGCGGGGCCGTAGATGCCCTCGGCGCCGCGCAGGTCCCAGCCGAACAGGTTCTTGAGCCTGTAGCCGTGCCCGGCGGGGTCGAGGACCTCCCCCGAACCGTTGAGCAGCGTGCCGTCGCCCCGCGCCCCGCCCGTTTCTCCCGGATCGAGGTCGGTCGCCGTCTCCTTGGACCAACTGTCGTAGAGCCGCCCACCACGCGCGTCGTCGGGAGCCGCGGCGCGCGGAGCTTCGGTCACCACAGCATCCGGACTGGGCGTCGTCGCGGAGGGTGCGGGCGCGGAGGAGCAGCCAAGCAGGCACAAGGTGCTTGCCGCAGAGATGAAACGCAGCGTGGTGAGCATCACTTCTTCTTGAGCTTGAAGTGGACGGGGATCTTCAAGACGGCCACGTCCTTGTCGAATGCGCTCGGCGGCGCATCGAATGGGGCTGCACGCTCCACCATCGCGAGCGCTTCGGTGTCCAGCACGGCGTGCCCCGTCGAGGTCAGCATCGAAGGCTTGCCCACGAGGTGACCGCGGCGATCGATTCGAATCTTGACCACACCTTTGCCCTCGAGCGAGAGGCGTCGCGCCGCGGCCGGGTAGCGTTGCTGTCCCTGCAGGGCGCCGAAGATTCCGATCGCGTAGCGGCGCATGTCGGCCGCCCCTTGCCCCGACGGCTTGGGCAAAACGGGCTGAGGCTTCGGGGCGGGGACCGGCGTGGGCTGGGCCGCGGGCACAGGCACAGGCTCCGGCTCCGGGGGGGCCATCGGGGCCGCCGTGGCATCGGGCTCGGCGGGTTGCGGCACCGGGTCGGGTGTCGGCTGCGGTTTGGGGTCTGGCCGCTGCGGCGTCGGCGGGGGCTCGGAGACCGGAGGGGGTTCGGGCTCGGGCTCGGGCTCGGGCTCGGGCTCGGGCTCGGGCTCGGGCTCGGGCTCGGGCTCGGGCTCGGGCTCGGGCTCGGGCTCGGGCTCGGGCTCGGTGAAGTCGATGTGCACGACCGTCCGTGGCGGTGGCGGCGGACCGTCCTCCATGACCACGGGCAACAGCACGAACCCGGCGTGGGCCGCGATGGCGATCGCCAGCGGCCCTGCGTGGCGTCTCAGGCTCAAGGCGTTCGCTTCTCCGTGGTCGCGATCGAAGCCGACTTGAAGCCGGCCGCCCGCGCATCGGCCAAGACGGCAACCGCAGCCTCGACCGCAGCCTGACGATCGGCCAGCAACACGACGCTCTCATGCTCGGCGGAGAGCGCCTGCAGTTTTGCGTACACCGCATCCCGGGGATACAGGGCCCCTTCGATCTCAACCTTGCCGTCGGCTCGGACCACGACGTGCAGCCCCTGCGCCTCGTTCTGGGGGACGCGGCTGGTCTGCGGGAGCGACACGTCCATGTCCCGGTCCTCGCGATAGGTCGCGGTCAACACGATGAAGATGATCAGAATGAACGCGACGTCGATCAGCGCCGAGAGGTTCACCCGCGGCGCCTCGCGCTTGTGCACGGTGAAGTCCAGCCGGTTCACGAAGCCTCCCCATCCCGCGCCCCGAGCGTCGCGGCGTAGCGCACCCGCTGCACGATGGACGTGAGCTGGATCCGAAAACGGTCGATCCGGCTCGAGACGTAGGCGTGTGCGGCGAGCGTGGGAACGGCGATGCTCAACCCAGCCGCCGTGGTGAGCAGCGCTTTCCAGATCCCGCCCGAGAGCGCGGCCATCACCATGCTGCCCGAGGCCTGCTGCTCGGAGATCCCTGCGAACAGCTCGACCATGCCGACCACGGTCCCGAGCAAGCCCAGCAGCGGTGCGATCTCGGCGATGAGCGCCAACGGACGCTGGTTCCTCTCCAGGACCGCGGCCTCTTCCATCCCCACCCGATGCGCCTCGGCCTCCGCCTGACCCGGGTTGTGCTCAAGCGCCTCGACGAGCGTGGCGGCAACGCGCCCCGCCGGGTGGCCACTCTTGCGCGCCAGCTCGACCGCCCGCATCGCCGCCCCCTCGTTGAGAGCATTGAGCACCGGTTGCACCCACGTCTCGTTGTTCAGGTTCGCAGCCCGCAGGTCCAAGAACTTACGCGCCGCCACCACGATGGCGAGCACCGAGCACAGGTACAGAGGGGCCATCGTCCAGCCCGCTTGTTGAAGGAGTTCTCCTACAGAAGTCGTATCCATGGCTTACCTGAGTTTCTGGGAAAGGGGCGTCGTCGAAGGGTCGTGTGCCCGACGGCCGCGTCTGAGCACTGCGTGGATCGGATCGATGAGCGCCGAGAGCAAGGCGTGGGGCCGGTGGTTGCAGACCGCCGGTGGCAAGCCGAACACGACGGGGGTCTGGGACGCGGGTCTCAAGCTCCGGGCGGCCCGGTCCCAGACCGCGAGCCACGTCCCGTAGTTGGAGCGGGCGTCTTCGGGTGCTGCGCCGTGGTGTAGCTGGTGTTGCGCGGGGGAGATCGACCACCGCTCAAGCCAGGGCCCGAAGCTCCACGGCACGTGACTGTGGCGAAGATTTCCGGAGACCACGCCAAACACGAGACCGACCGCGTTGACGCCCAGCAGCTCCAGCTGGACGGTGCCGCTGCCGAAGGCGAAGCTGAACACGCCCAGCAGCAGGCCGGTCACCAGCACCCCGCGCAAGGCGTACAGGGCGCTCTCAACCGGATGGACGCGGTACAGCGTCAGCGGGGAGAGCGTTTCGGCCGAGTGGTGGACTTGGTGGAACTGCCAGAGCACACGGCTGCGATGCATGCAGACGTGAAGCGCGAAGCGACTGAAGTCCCACGCCACGAACAGCACGGCCGTGTAGAGCACGGTCACGGCCCAGGCTGGGAGGCTCCCCTGAGCCCAGGACGTTGCACCGGCCAGCCCCCGAAGCCCACGAAACACCGCCATCCCTACCGAAGCGGTCGTCACGGTCCACGGCAGGACGAACACCGCCGCGAGGATCGGTTTCACCAAGATGAGCCCGTAGTCGACCCGAGCTGAGGGCCCCAAAAAATGCTCGACTCGCAGCGTCCAACGACCTCGGCGAACGCTCCACACGAACACGATCGCGACCGACACGAGCAGTCCCAGCCAGTGAGTCCGCTGCGATGGGTCCACGAAGAGACTCGCGACGTGATGCGCGAGCTCCTGGCCCAGCTGCGCGAGCCGGGAGAGCGCGGCCTCAATCAGCGTCACCCGCCGCCTCCGCAGGAATGTTGAGTCGCAAGATGGTGGGCAGGTCCCTCTTCAGGTCATCGGTCAGCGCGACGATGGCCGCATGGGCTTCATCGAGCGCCGCGGCATCGGCGGTCAGCGCCTCAGCAAATGAGCCATCGATGGCTTGCAGCGCCTCGATGGCGTTGTCGATGTCGGCGCTGATCTCGTCCGCCAAGGCAGCTTCTCCAGCCTCACGCAGCATGTCGTCGAAGCCGGTGTGGACCGCCGCGTCGCTGCCCCCGTGGTACAGGCGCGCGAAGCCCTCCAGGTTGGCGACCGCGGACGCCGCGGAGTGACGGCCGTAGGGCGCCTCGATCGAGTCGAGGCAGATGTCTGCGCTGCAGCCCAGGATGCCTGCGGGGCCGGCGATCTTGGCGTCTTTGAGGACCTTGTCTACGTAGAACATCGCTCGCAGCACCTCATCGACGCCAGCTTGGACGGAGCCATACGGACCCGAACCAGCGTTGGCCAGTGCCGCATTCCACTCCCCCCCGGCTGCCCAAGCCTCGGCCAGCGTTCCGGCGGTGGAAGCGATCCCCGCCGAGACCACAGCGGCGTACTCGGCTCTGCGAAGCAAGAGCTGCTCCTCACTGAGCGCCGCCCACGACCCGTCGTTGTTGATCTCCAGCTGCGGTGCGCAGGCGTTGTCTTGCCCATCGACGAACAGGAGATACTCCAGCGCGTCGAAGCCGTAGGCGTTGACCAACTGGGCTTCGAAGAAGTCTGACGCGCTGTAGCCCTGCGAGACCAGCTCCTGGTCGACGCGGCATGGATTCACCAACGGCCACGAGTAGATGGCGTGTCGCAGCGACTCGCCTCCGACCGCCTCCGACCCCGCCGCGGGTCCCAGCTGCATGACCTCAGCGCGCTGCCAAGACAGGGCTGCACGGAGGTACGCTTCGTCAAGCGCAGCGCGAGCAGGCTCCACGCCCTCGCCGGCCTCGATTGCCAAAACATAGTCGTCGGCGGCTGCAGACAGCGCGTCGGCCGTGACCGCGAACTCGGCGTACGTCGGGGCGAGCGCGTTGTCGGCAATGCTACGAAGCACGGGCGTCGCCGCGTCTTCGTCGACCCCTGCGATGGGCTCCGGCGCGCCATCGTCACAAGCCCAGGCGACAACTGTGACCGCGGCGATGGTCCAGTGCGTGGTGCGGCGGGTGAGGAAGGTGGGCTTTGACATGGGTTCGGTCCGATTCGAGTCTTTGGGTCCTACCAGCCGCCTTCACCCGCAGCGTCGCCACGCAGCGCGGCGTCGAAGCCGTAGGCATCGGCGAGGGTGTCGCGGGCCGAGACCAGCGCGGCCGCGTAGGCGTCCACATCCGCATTCCCGCCCGAACTTGGGGGCACCACAGGAGCGAGTCCCACCGCGTCATGCAGCGAGATCAAGACCTCACGGGACACCTGTGAACGCGGGTTGAACTGCAGCATCAGGAGAAAGCCCTTGAGCTCGCTCCAATGCTTGGCATGCGCGACGAAGTCGTAGTCGCCGCCGGTCATGTCGCGCAGCGTCTCGTTGAAGTAGTGCACGGCCGTGGCCGCGATCGCTCGTTCCCAGCCGTCGAGGACCGCGTCGCGCTGCGCCTCGAGGTCCGCGCGTTGGCTCGGTGAGAGTTCGCCGTCTGCGTCCGTGATGATCGCCCGCCCCCGAAGAAACGCGTCCATCGTCCTCGCCGTCAGATCGGTCGGGGCGCCCAGGGCTGCCGCGCCTCGATCTCGCTTGGCCGCGTTGACCGAGGCCCCGACGTTGTTCTCGGACCCGAGGTCGATCGCCCCGTCGGCATCGGTGTCGTGGTGACCCGCGGAGAACTCGGGGCGACCGTCCGCGCCGGCGATTTCGTCGTCGGTGTAGGCCAGATAGTCACGCGCGCCACCCCAGTACCCGAAGCCCTCGTCCCACTGATGCTCCAGCGCTGTGTAGGGGTTGTCCCCGTCGGCCTCGGTATTGTCCGCGCTCAGCCCTTCGTCCAGGTAGTCGTCCGTGCCCTGAGAGTAGGCCACCGCACCCAGTAGAAACTTCTGCAGGAGCTGCTGGTGGTCGATGCCCTCTGGGGACACGTACCAGACAGGAATCGCCGAGCCATTGGGGTCCGTAGGGACCTCGCCCGAGGAGAACGCGACGGCGAGCGCATCACAGCGGTCGATCAGCTCACGGACGAGTCCTTCGGGGCTCTTGGTGCCGTCCCAACCGATCAGGTCCGTGTTCCAGTCGCGGTGCTGCGGCGCCGCGTCGTTGCCGGCGGTCTTGGAGACCAGGTCTGCACCCCCGAGCTCGGCCCACGTTGCTTGCAGCGGCGCAGGGCTGGTCGAGATCCGGTGCCGAACCTCGCCGGACGTGTCGGGGTCGAAGTCGTAGAAGAAGGCCAGTCGCGACGCGACCACGCCGGGTTCGAACACGGTTCCCGCTTCGATGTCCTCGGCGATCTGGTCCATCTCCGCCGCCATCGAGAGCAGGAGCGCGTGCCGGAACACCTGCCCGCCGTAGGCGACGCTGCTCGCTTCGACATCGAACCGGCTGTTGAACGCGTAGGTGTCGGGGACCGCGATCTCCGAGGCCTCCGAGGTCTCGGTGTCCGCATCACACCCCAGCACGGCCAGTAGCAGAACATAGGAAACACGCTTCACGCGTTGACTGTCCGCTGCTTCATTTTGAAAGTCAATATCAACTTCAAGAGATGGACGAAGTCGCCCACGCCACCCGAACCCGCGGTCTCTTCACCCAGGGCCGCGCCTGGATTCAAGTCATGAAACTCAAATTCAGAACCGTGAGTTGACAGCGGCGCCGAGCCGGGGGTACTTCGCGCGCTGTCAGCGGTCCGCCAATCCGGCGGCGCAAGAGGGAACGCGGTGAGAATCCGCGGCTGTCCCGCAACGGTATGTGAGCGTTCAGCTCACGAGCCCGATACCTGCCGCTGACCACAAACCGGCGGCTCCGCGACGGACGGAGTCAAAAGGACCCATCATGCTTCAACGAATTGCGGCTCGTCCGCTCGCACTCACCGCTGCGCTCCTGCTCTTCTTCCCGGCGTGCGACAGCGCGGACTCGGATTCCGGCGGTACGAACACCGACACGGAGGGCGTCGACACCGATGCTGGCACGACAAGCACCGAAACCTCCGACGCAGGGACGAGCTCGACGCAGGGTTCGTCGGGTCTCCTTGAGGGGAGCTCCTCGGGCGAGGAGAGCGGCAGTAGCTCCTCGGGCGAGGAGAGCGGCAGCAGCTCCTCGGGCGAGGAGAGCGGCAGCAGCTCTTCGGGCGGCGCTGCAATTGGTTACGTCGACCTGTACGGGGAGTACATCGACAACTTTGAGGGCACCCACATCCTCTCCGACGCGGCGTGGACGCAGGCCTACATGGGGATGAACCCGTTCGCGCTCAACATCGAAGAGGTCGACGACGACGCGCAGTGGGTCGCGGGCGCAGAGGGCAACGCGGGGACCTACGGACGACACGACTGGGCGTTCGATGACGACGGGCAGCTGCGGCTGTGTACCGGTTCATTCGGCGCGAAGTCGCTGCAGGAAGCGATCGACGCTCCCCCCTCCAACGCGGACGACTTCGATGGCGTTGGGTGCGGCGGCGCGTTCAGCTGGTCGATTCTGACGCCGGTCCCGTAACCAACGCCGCCGCCTCATCCGGCGGCAGGTCGGGGTCGGCTGGGGACGGTCGGCCCAACACCGCACGGGTCGCGTAGTAGAGGATGCTCGCGACCCCAATGCCCAACCCGACGACGACGCCGCAGTCGATGATGCCGCGCAGTGGTTGCTCGAGGTTTCGAACAATGACGATGAGGCAGAAGATGCCGGAGAGCAGAATCCGGCTGGTCCACATGCCCTTGTTCGAGGCGCCGAACAGGCGGGTGCAGAAGAAGGGTGCGAAGACGACCCGCCAGAGGGTGAGCTTGCCGGTCAGCAAGTAGGCCGCCCGCGACACCACGCGCGGAGACAGCTTGCTGTGAAAGCCGCGATAGCCCTCGGCATGCGCCATGAACGCGACCCAGAGGACCAGCCCGATCCACTGACCCGTGGAAAGCTGGCTGCGCAGCGCCTCGATTGCGTACGGCGTCAGGCGTGAGATCGCCTGCGACAACAGGGCGACGACGCCGAGCAGTCCCCACGCCGCAATGAGCTTTCGAGCCACGCACCGCGGAACCTAGCAGCCTCCGGGCCTGCGGGGTAGACGGCCGCCCCGGTCGGCGCTAGATCGGTAGGCACAGGGCGAGTTGGCGGACGAACACGACGAAGCAAGCGTACCGCCTGCCAGCGACCGCGCCGACGACAAAGAGATGCTCGCGCCCGGCCGGCTCATCGGGCTCACGGTCGTCTTCGTCGTGAGCGTCGTCGTGGCAGCCGCGGCGTTGGGTGCGTTCTTTCGAGATCCCCGTCAGCGCCTGAGCCAGGGTTTCGTCGAGGTCCTCGGCGGGCCCGGCATCGCGCTGGGCTACCTCATCCCCGACGCGTTCACCGTCCCCATTCCCAACGACGCCTTCGGATGGTTCGGGCTCGAGGGCGGGGTCCCATTTTGGGAAGTGGTCTTCTGGGGGACGCTGGGGAGCGTCGCAGGCGGCTGCGTGGGGTATCTCATCGGCCGGCGGCTTCGAACCACGCGGTGGGTCTCACGTTTCATGGCCGGTCGGGGTCGGTCGCTGGAGCGCCTGATCCGTCGCTACGGCATCTGGGTCGTGGCGGTAGCCGCCGTCACGCCGCTCCCCTACTCCCTCTCCGCGTGGGCCGCAGGCGCCGTACACATGCGCTTTTCCACGTTTTTCGTGGTGTCTCTGAGCCGGGTGTTCCGAGTCGCCGGAGCCCTCGCGCTGATCCGACTGGGCCTGCTCACCGTCTCCGGTTAGAGCCCACACGATCTTCATCTGCGTGCATCCACGGACTGCGGCGGCGTGTTAGAACCCGCCCCAAGCTGGAGAATATCGATGCCGCGAAGGAATAAGATCACCATCGTCGGAGCCGGCAACGTCGGCGCGACTGCTGCTCACTGGGCCGTACAAAAAGAGCTGGGCGACGTCGTCCTCGTCGACATCAAAGAGGGCTTCCCCCAGGGAAAAGCGCTCGACCTCGCCGAAAGCTCGCCCGTCATGGGCTTCGACTCGAACCTGGTCGGCACCAACGACTATGACGCGACCGCCGGTTCGGACGTCGTCGTGATCACCGCGGGTGTCCCTCGGAAGAAGGACCCGGTCACCGGTGAGTTCACCAGCCGCGACGAGCTGGTCGAGACCAACCGCAAGATCGTCAGCGGCGTGACCAAGTCGATCGTCGAGAAGTCGCCCGACGCCGTCTTGATCTGCGTGTCGAACCCGCTCGACGCGATGTGCCACGTGATGCTGCACGAGTCGGGCTTTCCGGCGAACCGCGTCATCGGCATGGCCGGCGTCCTGGACACCGCGCGCTACAAGTACTTCATCGCCGAGGCGCTGGGCGTCTCGGTCGAGGACATCCACGGCATGGTCTTGGGCGGACACGGCGACACCATGGTCCCCCTGCCCTCGCACACCTCGGTCGCAGGCATCCCGCTCGTGGAGCTGATGCCCCAAGAGAAGATCGATGCGATCATCGAGCGCACGCGCAAGGGTGGCGGCGAGATCGTCGGCCTGCTGGGCTACTCGGGCTACTACGCTCCGTCCGCGTCCGTTGTTGCCATGGTCGAGTCCATCGTCCGCGACAAGAAGCGCGTCCTGCCCACCGCCGCGTTCCTCAAGGGCGAGTACGGCTACAGCGACCTCTACATCGGTGTCCCCGCCGTCATCGGCAAGGGCGGCGTCGAGAAGATCATCGAGATGAAGCTCGGCGACAAAGAGAAGGCGATGCTCGAAGTGTCCGCCAACGCCGTCAAGGACGTGGTCAAGCTGCTCCCCTACTAGGGCGCGCAAGACCTCAGTTCAGTTCCTCAACACGAAAGGATTCGATACCGATGAAGATTCACGAGTATCAAGCGAAGGCGCTGCTGCGGGCCGAAGGCGTGCCCGTGCCCTCCTCCAAGGTCGCGTTCTCGGCCGAAGAGGCCGGCAAAGCAGCCGCCGAGCTCATCAAAGAAACCGGCAACGAAGTCGTCGTCGTCAAGTCGCAGATTCACGCAGGTGGACGCGGCAAGGGACGCTTCAAAGAGCACCCGGAACTCGGCGGCGTCAAGGTCGTCAAGGGTGCACAGGCAGCCCAGGACCTCGCCGCCCAGATGATCGGCAGCACGCTGGTCACCATTCAGACTGGCGAAGAAGGCAAGAAGGTCGGCCGCGTGCTCATCGAGCAAGGCATGGACATCAAGACGGAGCTGTACGTTGCCGTCACCCTCGACCGCGCCAGTGGCCGCAACATCATCATGGCGTCCACCGAGGGCGGCATGGAGATCGAGGAAGTCGCCGAGCACAACCCGGAGAAAATCCTGCGGGAGACCATCGACCCGGCCGTGGGCCTCACCGCCTTCCAGACCCGCAAGATCGCGTTTGGCCTGGGCCTCGACGGAAAGCTCGCTCGGGAGATGGGCAAGTTCCTCACCAAGCTGGCCAACGCCTACGAGCGCCTGGACTCGGCGATGCTTGAGATCAACCCGCTGGTCATCACCGGTGACGGCCAGGTCCTCGCGCTGGACGCCAAGTGCAGCTTCGACGACAACGCCCTGTATCGCCACCCGGACATCGAAGAGCTGCGCGACCCCAACGAGGAGGACGCCGCAGAGCTCGAGGCCAACAAACACGACCTCAGCTACGTCAACCTCGACGGCACCATCGGCTGCATGGTCAACGGTGCCGGACTCGCCATGTCCACGATGGACATCGTGAAGTTCTTCGGCGCCGAGCCGGCCAACTTCCTCGACGTCGGCGGCGGCGCCACGGCCGAGAAGGTGACCGCGGCGTTCAAGATCATCACCTCGGACCCCAACCTCAAGGGCATCTTGGTCAACATCTTCGGCGGCATCATGAAGTGTGACGTCATCGCCCAAGGTGTCATCACGGCCGTCAAAGAGGTGGGCCTCACGGTCCCGTTGGTGGTTCGCCTCGAAGGCACCAACGTCGAGCAAGGTAAAAAGCTGATTCAAGAGAGCGGACTGGATGTGGTCACTGGAGACTCACTTCGTGATGCCGCCCAGAAGATCGTGGAGATGGCGAAATGAGCGTTCTCGTCGACAAAAACACCAAGCTCCTGGTCCAGGGCATCACCGGAAAGACCGGGATGTTTCACGCTGGACTCTCGCTGGAGTACGGCACCCAGGTCGTTGGCGGTGTCACCCCCGGGAAAGGTGGAACGAAGGTCCTGGACGACCGGGTTCCCGTCTACGACACGGTCAGCGACGCCGTGCACAAGACCGGCGCCAACGCGACCGTGATCTTCGTGCCGCCTCCGTTCGCGGCCGACGCCATCATGGAAGCTGCCGATGCTGAGATCCCGCTCATCATCTGCATCACCGAGGGCATCCCGGTGAACGACATGGTGAAGGCCAAGCGCTACCTGCAGGGCCGCACCTCACGGCTCATCGGGCCCAACTGCCCGGGCATCATTACGCCCAACCAGTGCCGCATCGGCATCATGCCTGGCTACATTCACAAGCCCGGCAAGATCGGCGTCGTGTCGCGCTCGGGCACGCTCACCTACGAGGCGGTCCACCAGCTGACCACCATCGGTCTGGGCCAGACCACCGCCATCGGCATCGGCGGCGACCCGGTCAACGGCACCAACTTCGTCGACTGCCTCAAGCTGTTCAACGAGGACCCCGAGACCCAGGGCATCGTCATGATCGGCGAGATCGGCGGCACCGCCGAAGAAGAGGGCGCGGAGTTCATCAAACACCACGTCAAGAAGCCTGTCGCAGGCTTCATCGCGGGCACCACGGCCCCTCCGGGCAAGCGCATGGGTCATGCGGGCGCCATCATCTCGGGAGGCAAGGGCACAGCCGAAGCCAAGCTCGAGGCGCTGCGCGACGCAGGTGTGCACATCGCCGAGACCCCCTCGGACCTGGGCAGCACCATGGCCAAAGCCATGGGCTAAGCGCCCTGCGTTGGGCACCTGGCCCCGCAGACCAAGGGCTCCCTTCGGGGGGCCCTTTTTCGTTGGTTGCGGATGCGAGCAGCCCCACTACAGCAGCTGCCGAGCCTTGATGTCGAGGTAGCGGTTGACGAGCTCGGCGGTCAGCGAGCGCGGGGAGACGTCGAGCACGAGCGCACCGGCTTGCTTGAGCTCCCGCACCAGCTTGTCCCGGGCCGCGAGCAGCTCCGCGGCGGCCGCCGCCTGATAGAGGTCTGCGGTGGACCGAGACTCGAGCCGGACCAGCCGCTCGAGGTCGGGGTCGCGAAACAGAACGCACAGCGGGAGGTGGCGCGGATGCAGACCGTGAACCGTCCGCAGCAGCTCCGCGGCCGCCACGTCGTCGATGACCTGCGTAAACAGGACGATGAGGCTCCGCTTGCGGAGCTGCGCACCGACCCGGGCGAAGGCCCCTTGCACGTCGGACTCGCGCAGGCCCGGGTGGGTCGCGAAGGTGGCCTGGACCAGCCGACGCGCCACCTGGGGGCCCGTGGTGGGCGCGACACAGCGGTGCACTTCGTCCGAGAAGGTGAACAAGCCGACGTTGTCCCCTGCCCTCACGGCGACGTGCGCGAGCATCAGCGTGCTGTTGAGCGCGTGGTCGAACAAAGGAAGCCCGTCGACCTCCGCGGTCATCAAGCGGCCACAGTCCAGGGCAAACACCACCGACTGGTTGCGCTCGAGCTGGTATTGGCGCGTGATCAGCTTGCGCTTGCTGGCCGTGGCTCGCCAGTCGATCGAGCGATACGCGTCGTCGCGGCTGTACTCGCGCAGGCACTCGAACTCGCTCTCTGCACCGCGCAGTCGAGAGGCCCTGGCCATCTGGCTTTGGCGGTCTTGCTTGGCCATCAGGTCGAAGGCGCGGACCGCCTGCACGTCGGGATACACGCGCACGGGATCATGGGCCGGGATCCGAAGCTGGCGAGTCCACAGCCCCAGCGGCGAGCGATATCGGATCCAGTGGTCACCGAGCGCGTACTCGCCTCGGCGGCTCGGCGTGACCTGGTATGACGCGGACACCCGGCCACGCGGGGGTAGCTGCACCTGGAGTGGAAGTCCTTGCGCCTCCGCATGCTCGAAGATGTCTTCGTTGAGCGAGACGGTGAGGCTCCGCGCGCTGCTGGACCGCAGCTCCAACCGCACCGGGTTGAGGCGACCCAACGAAAAGACACCCGGCTCGACCGAGCGCGACACGGTGACCAGCGCCCTGCGAGCCAGCACCATGTCTGCCGCGGCGGCCAGCATGATGACGCCATCGATGGCCAGCATCGGCCACACCAGCGGCGCCTCAAACGCGCTCGCCAGCCCGAGGCAAAGCGGCGCGAACAACAGCAGCACCAGGATTCGAGAGGGAATCACGCCGCTGACTTTGGCACTTGAGCCTCGCTCAAGATCTGCTCGACACACAGGTCGGTGGAGAGGCCTTCGAACTCGGCGTCGGGTTGAAGAATGATCCTGTGGCGCAGCACCGCGGGGGCGAGCGCCTTGACGTCATCGGGGATCACAAACTCGCGTCCCATCACCGCGGCGCGGGCTCGGGCCGCTGCGGCGAGTGCGATCGTCCCGCGGGGGGAGGCGCCCAGGAGCACCGAGCGATGCAACCGCGTTCGGCCGACGATGTCCGTGATGTACTCGAGCAGGTCCTCGGTGAATACGACGCCCTGCAGCCCGTGCTGCATCGCCAGCAAGGCCGCGTCGTCGACGACCGTTTGAAGCTGCGAGGCTTCGAGGGCGCTGGGATCGAAGCCGTGCAGGTGGTTGCGGAGGATCTGTTTTTCGACCGCTGGAGAGGGATGCGAGACACCGATCTTCAGCATGAAGCGATCGAGCTGGGCCTCGGGCAGTGGATAGGTGCCCTGGGATTCGACCGGGTTTTGCGTGGCCATCACGAAGAAGGGGCGCGGCAGCGGGCGGGTTTGCCCGTCGACCGTGACACTGGACTCCTGCATGGCCTCGAGCAACGCGGATTGGGTCTTGGCGGGCGCGCGGTTGATCTCGTCGGCGAGCAGCAGCTGCGTAAACACCGGACCGGGCAGAAACTCGAATCGGTCCTCGCGGCTGTTGAACACGTTGCCGCCGGTCACGTCGCTGGGCATCAGGTCTGGTGTGAACTGGATGCGCTTGTGAGAACAGCCGAGCACCTGCGACAAGACCCGCACCAACAGGGTCTTGCCCAGGCCGGGAACGCCCTCGATGAGTACGTGCCCTCTGGCCAGGATCGCGACGAGCGCATGCTCGACAACCTCTTCCTGCCCCAGGAGCACGCGGCCCACCTCGGCTTTGATCTGGTCACAACGGGCTCCGATCTCGGCTGGATTCATGTCGTTTCTCCAATCTCTCTCATCAAACGTCCGAGCTCGCGGACCAACGCGAGGTCCTGCGCGGTGCCGCCCGCAGCCGCGACCGTATCGGTGGCGCTGTGCGCCGCGACCAGCAACCGCATGACCTCGGTTTCGTCACGTCCGCTCCGACGGGCGACCTCTTGGGAGAGCCCCAGGAGTCCAGCCGACGCCGCCGACGAGAATCGGTTGCGCAGTCGCTCGAGCACCCACTCGGAGAACAGCCGCGCGGCAAACGAAGCCGCCCTCGCCTTCTCATACTGCCGCCCCATCGCCTCCGCATGCTGGAAGAAGGCCCGGCGCCCCTTCGTGACCGGGTCGCGGCCCAGGCCGAACTGCCGCCCGCGCCACAGATAAAACGCGAGCATGAGCAGCAGCAGCTGAACGACGGCCGCGGTGAGGTGGCTGTTGCGGATCGTGTCCGCCGGGGTCTGTGCGCCCTTGGAGGCCCAGCCATCGACGAACTCCACGCGACGACCGTAGCTGTCGAGCGTCCCCACCAGCGCCTGGGCGTTGAACTCGAACACGAGCGCCGCGTTGGTGAAGAAGCGACCGTCCGCGAACACGTCGACCCGCCCCAAACCTGCCGAGAATCCGGCGAAGGTGAGGTTTCCGTTGGTGTCGACGCCGCGTTCGTCGGCAGACGCCTCGACCACGAGCATGCGACCGGGCGGGAGCATTCCGGTCAGGAACGGAGCGTCCTCGTCGGGGGCATCCACACCCCAGAGCTCGCTGCCCGTGTCATCGTAGGCCTCGGCGTAGCCGTCATCACCGTCGACGATGACGGACGAAGGCTGTGCCGACGCGCGTGGTTCGGGGTCTTGTGCGACGACCCCGGACGGGAGTGCCCCAGGCGGGGTCGCGTAGGACACATCCAGCCAAGGTGGTGGCTGTCCTCCAGCCACGATCAGGATCCCACCTTTGTGGACCCACGTGCGCACCGCATCCCACTCTTCCGGGGTCGCGGAGGCATCCTCGAGCATGACCAGGACCGGGGCCGAGTCCATCTCGTCCGTGTCCAGTGCCGTCAGCGCGTCGGTACGGTACGAAACTGCGATTCCCTCGCGCCTCAACGACTCCAGCACGGCTTCGTTGCCCGAGGGCGAAGTGGACCACGGGAACGTGCGGTCCGTGGCCACGTCGCACGCCATGCCGGACCCGAAAAGCGTCGTGAGGAGGAGCAGCAGGGGTCCCACCGTCTTGACGATGGCGAGGACGCGGGCGTGGATGTCGTTGAAGGTCGAGCTTCCGGCGCCCTCGGGGCCGAACTGTGCTCGGTCGACCCGCCGCAAGACATCCCGGACGGGATCGAGCAGGGAGGTGTTGCCGCGAAGCTCCCGAACGTACTCACCGTTGGTCCGCGATGCGTGCAGCCGGATCAGGCCTTCGTGGTCGAGGCGCCGCAGCAGCGCGGCATGGGAGAAGTCCACGGCGTCTGCAAACGCCCCTCGCGCGGCGCTCTCTCGCGCCATCGACAGCAGGCGCTCGACGTCGGTCTCCATCGCACGAATGGCCGCCGCCTGCGCTGCGCCCGGATCACGGCCCGCTTCGCGGGGCTCCTGGGGATCGGGATCCGCAGCCTGGCTCCCGGTGAGGTTGCGGATGATGGCGACGGCGAGCATCACCACCGCCGCGACGATCACAAACCAGAAGAGCAGCTCCGCGATGCCCCCGAGGACCGGAAGCTCGAACCGCTCGGGCTCTTCTCGCTCGGCGCTGCGCGAGGGGCCCCGGCCCGCCCCGCGCTTCGGGGGCTGCTCGGACTTGTCCGCTTGTTCGGTATCTTCGATCGACCGCGAAGAGAGACGCCCCGCGCCCTTGAGCACCGCTCGGCGGGCATCGCAGGCCTTGGCGAACGCTGGACACCGCGCGAGGTCCGTGGTTTGTGCCCCCGCCAGCACCGGGCACCACTGCGCCTCGTCCGGAGTGAGCGGGTAGTCCGGCTCGTGGCAGAAGCCGTATGCCGAGTCCCGCAGCACCGCGCCGGAAACCTCCGCGGGCACCAGGCCGAGCACGAGCGACAAGAGAAACACCGACACCATCAGCGCACCTGGCCCGTCGCGTGTTCTCGCGTGGCCTGCTCGGCGACGAGCAGGCCCAAGAAGGAAGCCTGCAGGTCCCAGCCGTCGCGCCGCGTGCGACTGTCGATGTACTGCAGGAAGCGGACGGACACCAGATAGGGCACCGCGATGAAGAACCCCAGCAGTGCCGTCAAGGATCCGCCGTCCTCGAACAACGCATCGAAGGGCCGGCCGACCTGGAGCGTAAAGTCGAACAGCACGAAGCCCAGCTGATCCGCGGCGACGACAAACAACGCGTGCGCTGCGAGCAACCCGATCCCCATGGTGAGGATGCTGGGGTACTGCCCCGTCGCAAACGCGCCGCTGCGACGGACGCCCGCGGAGCCCCCGTGGCCTTCGAGGAGAATCGCCTCGTGCATGAACGCCCCGTAGGCCCACGTCCAGGGCCAACCGATCGCGGTGAGCACCCCGAGGAACTGCAGGACTCGCGTCGCCACCCAAGCCACCAGGTACGCACCGAGTCGCTTGGCGAAGTGTCCCAGTACGCTGCGCGCGGTGACGTCCGGCTCAAACATGAGCCGGCTCGCGGCGACGGTGAACGGACCCTGAAGCAACATCGCGAGGGGGACTGCGATCATCCAGATCTGCGCCCACCCGAGCTCGGCGAAGACACGCAGCGCGTAGCAGCCGAGCGCGGCCGGGAGCAGCAGCAGCCCACACAGCTTGAGGTAGAGCGTCCGCCCCACCGACGCACACCAGCGAAGGGAAAGATCGAACGTCTCGGCCTGGGTGCGGGGCCGAAGCAGGATCCTCGACTGCTGAAGATTCACGAGATGCCATCCTCGGCTTGGACCCTCGCGCGGCCCGCGAAGACGAAGTAGGCGAGCACCAGCAGCCAAAGCGCGGTCGCAGCGGCCCACTTGATCTCGTCGGCGACCGCGGAGGGCGACCAGAACCCCTCGATCAGCGCCGCAATCCCCAGCATCATCGCCGCGCCCAGAGCGAGCCGCGCGACCGCAGGTCCCTGCCAGCGCAGCGACCCCAGACGTGTGCGCCCCTGGGTCTGCACGAGGGCATACCCCATGCGCAGACCAGCCGCGCCCGCGATCACGATCGCGGTCAGTTCGAACGCTCCGTGGCCCATGACGAAGGTCAGGATGTTTCGACCCGCCCCCATCGCGGCGACATAGCCGAGCGACGCACCGATCGTGAGCCCGTTGTAGACAAGATAGAAGACCGAGCCCAAGCCGAAGAAGATGCCGGTGGCAAACACCCGAAACGAGATCCCCACGTTGTTGTAGACGTAGAACCCTGCCATCGAGGCATCCTGGCTCTCGGAGCGGCCTTCACCGAACCCCTCGGCGTACGACTCCGCGAGCATTTCCAGGTCACCGCGCGACATGACCTCAGCGGCCAGGTCGGGGTTTGCCAGCGTGCCCACCAGCGCGATCAAGAACGGCGTCAGAAAAAGCGCCGAGGCGACCGCCATGAACCGCCAGCTCTCGCGCAGGGTTCGCGGAAAGTCGCGGGCCAGGAGTGCGCCCAGTTTGCTCAGCTGATACGGCGAGGCGCGATACAAGCGGTTGTGAGCGCGTGCGCCCAACACATCCAGGTAGGCGACCAGCTCTTGCCCATAGCCCGCACCGCGGGCCCGCATGAGGTCGGCGCAGACGATTCGGTACAGCCGGCCCACGCTCGCGATCAGATCCGGAGGCAGGCGATGCAAGACCTTGCGCTGCGAGAGCAGGTCGTCGAGCTGTTGCCAGTGCACGCGCCGCCTGGCGACGAACGCATCCTGGCTGGGTTTGTTGTGGCTCATGGGCCCTCCCGGTTTCCAAAGAAGCCACGGCGAGGTTTTGCAGCAGCCGCAACGTGGCCACCGGCGCGCACGAACAGCGCCGCCAAGAAACGGACCGCATCATCATAGCGAGCACCGACGCGCTCGGCGAACATCGGCGCCACCATTTGGGCGAGCTCAAGTTCACGGGCGGGACTGAGCGTGCCCAGGCGCCGAAGAAACGATTCCACCACATCCATCTCGGCGCCCGAGAGTCTGACACTCGCCGGAATCGCCTCCAGCTCCCTTTGGCTTGGGTGCGGTGAGATCACCAGAGCAGACCCCAGCCGGCCCTTGGCTTCTTGTACGACCATCGTGCCGGCGACCATGTCTCCGAGCCGGCGAAAACGGCCGTCAACCGCCATGACGAGCAAGCCGACGACATTGAACGCGGGCAGCCAATCCGCGCCTCGCAACAGGTTGCGCAGGACGACGTCGAGGAACGTGAGCGGCACGCCAGACTCCTTGACCGTCCGCAGGGACACCATCCGTTTCCCGGGGGTCTGACCGCTCCAAAGGCTCTCGAACAGGATGTAGTACCCCCATTCGAGGGAGAACATGATGACCAACAGGACGCCGGTAGAGGTCTGCTCGAACGCGACGTCCACCCCCGCCATCTCGATGACGAGCGCCAGAATGACCAACACCAGGCCGCGCAGGATCAGGTCGACACCGTACGCAACCGCCCGCCGCGAGGGTCCAGCGACGTGCACGCGGAAGGTGACGTGCTCGGGCGTCTCGACATCCACCGTGGTGTCCAGCCCCGCCTCCAGCCCATCCTGGCCGGCCGGATTCCTCATCGTCAGCGCCTGCTGACCTTCGACAGTGCCACGCTGCCATCGTATCCCGATTTGTTGGTACCGTCGACGCCAGGAGCGTCGCTGAATCATGGATGAACAACCGCAGCAACACCCCGGCTTCCCGCCAGGACCCCCACCGCACCAACCTGCAAGTCCGTACGGACAACCGCACCACGGACAGCCGCAGGCCCCCAATCACGCGAGCCCCTACGGTCCCCCGCAGGCTCCGTACCCTGGCCACAACCCCTACGCCCAAGGACCGGCCGCGCACGCACACAATCCCTACGCTGCGCCGGTCAGCGATGGCGCGCCGTCCTGGCAGATGGGAATGGACGAGCACGGCATCCTGGCGTCGCGCGGCGCCCGGTTCGGGGGGTCCCTGCTCGACTCGATGATCTACATGGTCGTCGCGCTTCCGATCCTGTTTCTGACGGTGGACTTGGACTCCATGGCGACCGATCCGGACACGTTCGCCATCTATGCGAAGATCGGAATTCCGGTCCTGCTCGTCGCGTGCGTGCAGTGGTACCTCGTCGCCACAACGGGGCAGTCTTTGGCCAAGAAGATGCTGGGCATGAAAATCGTCAAGACCACCGGAGAAGACGTGAACTTCGTCTCCGGCGTCATCTTGCGCAGCTGGATCCCAGCGGTCATCGGTTGGCTCCCCTTGGTCGGCGGGTTCTTCGGCCTCGCGGACGCGCTGTTCATCTTCGGCGAAGAACACCAGTGCCTTCACGACAAGATCGCCAGCACCAAGGTCATCTCGGTCTAGAACACGGGTCGCCATGCGACTTTTGAGGGCCTCAAGGTCCTTCGGGCGGTATGGTGCGTCCCGCGATGGTCTACATCTCGAAGGTCTACACAAAGGCTGGCGATGGCGGGAAGACGATGCTTGCCAGCGGCGAGAGCGTCCCGAAGGATCACCAAAGGATTCGGTCCTACGGCGAGGTCGATGAGCTCAACGCGACGATCGGGATGGTCCGCGTCGAGCTCGCGCGGGAGCCCAAGCGCGAAGGCGCAGAGCTGTTCCTTCAGGAACTCGATCGGCAGCTGGGGCGTATCCAGCAGGAGCTGTTCAATCTCGGCGCGGAGCTTGCGTTTCCCGAGCCGACCGAACCCACCCAGACGCCTCGCCTGAGCCTCCACGCCAAACACGTCGAGGCGCTCGAACACGACATCGACGGCTTGAACGCTGCACTGGAGCCGCTCAAGAGCTTCATTCTTCCCGGTGGAGGGCCCCTCGCCGCTTCGTGCCACGTGAGCCGCACGGTCTGCCGACGCGCGGAACGAGAGATCGTGGCGCTCGCCCATGCCGGAGAACAGGTCAGCGACGTCGCGATCAAGTACGTCAACCGACTCAGCGACTACTTCTTCGTGTTGTCGCGGGCGGTGTCCGATCGCCTCGGCTACGCGGAAACCCTGTGGGTCCCCGAGACCACCTGACGCCGCCACGAGGACACGCCATGACCGCACCCAAGAAATTCCGCTACGAGTACCCCATCATGGAGCCGCACTTCGTTGAGGCGAGCCACGTGAAGGCGGTCGCGACGTACATCAAGCGCACGTATCCGCACAACTACGACGAAGTGCTCCCGACCCTGGTTGAGATTCCAGGCTGGCCGGAGTTCTGGAAGGTGCTGGGCGACGACGGTCGCGCCTTGCCTCACAACACGCAGCGCTGAGGTCCCGTGGCGCCGCCCCGGGCCTGGAGGTCGTGTTCGTCGGACGCCTCAGGTGCAGCCGCGGGGGTGGTCCTACAGCACGCCCGCCTCGGTGCCGCGAAGCACGAACGTGTCGATCGCCGCGCGGCCCTGCTCCCCCAGCGCGGCCGAGAACGCGTTGACGTAGAGGCCGATGTGCTTGTCGCAGACCTCCTTTGACATCTCCTGCGCGTGCGCCTGCACGTAGCCTCGGCTGGCATCGGGGTTTGCCCAGGCGTGCTGCACCGAAGCACGCAGTGCGACCTCAAACCGTTCGCGCACGGCGTCGTCGAGCGAACGCTGTGCCGCGATGACCCCTAGGGGCAGGGGCAGACCCGTGTCGGCCTCCCAGACCTCACCGAGGTCGGCGAGCAGGACCAAGCCGTGCTCGGGGTAGGTGAAGCGGCTCTCGTGAATGACCAACCCCGCGTGCACATCACCGCGCGAGACCGCGGGCATGATGTCGTCGAAGCGCATCGGCACCGCGGTGTGCTCGGGCCCGAACATCCGAAGCAGTGCGTAGGCCGTCGTGCCCAGTCCTGGCACCGCGATCCGCTTGCCCCGGAGGTCATGGAGTGCGGCCTCGTGTCTCCCGACGACGAGCGGCCCACACCCGTGCCCCAACGCCGCGCCCGCGTCCAAGACCGCGTACCGTTCGCGAGCGCGGGCCCACGCGCTAACGCTGAGCTTCGACACCTCGAGCACGTCCCCGCCGGGCTCAAGCACGCGGCGGTTGAGGCCCTCGATATCCTCCATGACAACCTCAACAACCGGCGCGTTCGGCACGGAGCCGTGCACCAAAGCGTGGAACATGAACGTGTCGTTGGGACACGGCGAGAAGCCCAGGCGCAGCACACCAGGTGCCTACCACGCCGCACGCCCTCCGCCATCGGCGGTCTTCACAGGAGGCCGCGCCGTGGGCCTGTGCGGGGTCGTGAGCGCCGATTGATTGAGGCTGTGGCCACAAGCGCCTAGGATCGGGACGATGGCGAAGCTCAATCGGCACGTGATCGAAGCCCTGCGCACCACCGCGAACCGCTTGGCCGGCGGCGCGGACTACGAGTGGGGCCACGCGGGCGCGTGCAACTGCGGGCACCTCGCCCAGACGGTGACCCAGCGCTCCAAGAAGGAGATCTTCAAGATGGTGAACGGCGAGTGGTCCGAGCACCTCAACGACTACTGCCCGATCACGGGTCAGGCGGTCGAGGATGTGGCGGCTCAGATGATCCGCTTTGGGTTCACGCCGGGGGAGCTGGCGGACCTGGAGCGGCTGGAGGATCCGCGGGTGCTGGAGCGCGTCCCGGGACGCAGGCACCTGCGTCGCAATGACCGGGATGACGTCGTGCTCTATCTGCAGACCTGGGCGCAGATGCTCGAGGCCGAGCCGGCCTGAAGAAGACCGCCGCGCCGAGACCGTAGGCGGGCGACGTCCAGTCTGACATCCGCACGTCAGTCCGAGCGAGCGGGCTCGGTCGCGAACAGCTCGGTGGCCAGGTACGCGGTGACCCGCTCCGCGGTGCCTTGCGACCGCAGCGAGAGGTAGCTGGTCAACCCCACCCCCTCTTGCAGCGGGCGCGTGGCGAGGGCCGCGACCGCGCGTCCATGCAGCCACAAGTCTTCCGAGGAGAGGAACGAGCGACCCGCCCCCTCACCCGGCGCGCGCGTGAGGGCTTCGACGCGCTGGGTCACCTCCTGGTCGCTTCGGACATACCCGCGAACCGGGACGTGCAGCGTGACCGCAGCAGGCTCCGGGCCTTGCTCCTTGACGAACGACAAACACGACCCCGGGCAGAATCCGGCGACCGGGCGTCGTCCAGCCGTCACCGTTTCGAAGAAGCTTCGTAGGCGCTGCCCATCTGCCCTCGGGCAGGCCGCTGCGGTGGCGGCGATGATGTCTCCGGTCGCGTCCGGGTGATACACGTAGACCTTCAGGCGCGCGCCCAGCCCCTGACGTAGATCGAGGGAGATGTAGCGGATCTCGTCGACACCAGGACGAACGATTCCGCGGAGCATCGATGGCCACGATGCCTGAAGACCCAGCCGCCCCATCGCATCCTCCAAGAGGTCCAGTGCGTTGTCCGCGAGCGCCACGCTGGGGTTGAGATAGATCTTGAACTCGCTCGGCCCGGCGGGCCACAGACGCACCGCGTGCCACGCGAGAAAGTCGAGCTCGGCCGTCTCAGGAAGAAACAACGCTTCGAGCTGTCTCAGCCTCAAGAGCGAAACGCCATCCAACTGCTCGAGCCGACCGAGGGTTGCCTGAGCAACCCGGTGGCGCGCCCGCGGGTCCGCGCCGTTCCCTTGCGGTTCCCACAGCAGCCGAAGTTCGGGCGCCTTGGCGTCCAACACCAACGAGAACTCGATCGGCGTGCTGTCGTCGCTGATCGAGCACGACCACGGTGGAGCATCAGGGACGACCCGGTCCGCAAGCTCTCCGACCGCCGCCCGCCAGGCCTGCGGAACCGATCGCTTGGCTTCTTGAGGCAGCCCCAACGCGTCCACAAGCGCGACCAGACGCGGGGTCGCGTGCTCATCGTAGGTCCTTGTCGCCGGCTCCGCTTGTCGCGAAAACTCCAGTTCCTGCTTTTGTTCCTCCGTCCGAGTCACTCGTACTTCTCCCACCGGGAATGCTTACGTTCGACAAGCATCCGGGGACCTCTCATCAGGAGGTTCCCGACCGCGCCCGTGAAGTGTACGTCAGTCCAAGCGACAGTCTCCGGGACAGTTGTCGGTCCCCTCACCTTCCCCCGGCTGACACGTCGCATCACCGCAGTTGATCGGACAGTCGCTCTCGCAGCTTGCGCCATCTTCTCCGCGGCTGGGCTGGCAGACACCATCCCCACAGAACGGCTCCGGCAGCGGGGGCGAGTTCGGCCACAGGGACGGTTCGCCCTGGTCGCCGGCAACAAAGGGGAACCAGATGGAGAGAATGAAGGACGTGCGAGTCAGGTCACGCTCAAACCCGAGGTGGTCGAAGAACACGCCCAAGGTGGGAGAGGACTGCAGCGCAAAGAAGCTCGGCACGTCGAGTTGACCGGGTGCAGGTGGCGCGACGCGATCCGCGATCTGCACGATCTCAACCAGCTGCTCCTCACGATTGTAGAGCATCCAAACGCCGGTCTGCCCCTGGTCGACCGCCCGGAACAGGACGCCGGGCAGCGCGAGGAACCGGAGGAACGAGCGGAAGTTCCCGTGGTAGGGGATGTGCCACCGCTCGGTCCGCATCAGGATGTGGTCCGACTGGATATCTCCAAGCTCGAACGCGCCGATGTTGATCCAGTCCCGACACGACGGGTCGAGGATGTCCTCGCGTTCCAGGAACTGCACGTCATCGAGCACGAACTCGTCGGTGACGAACTCCTCGTAGCTGGCCGCGTTGGACCCCTTGTCGAACAGGTATCGGCCACCGCTGAACATCTGACCGGTCTCGAAGTTGATGCTCAGTGGCAGATGCTTCCCTTCGATCAGGCCGGGTTGCTCGGCCAGGTACATCCTGTCGCGCTCAATGGTCGGCGCGATGATGTCCATGGGAGTGCCCGGCGCGATCTCGAAGTCGCAAGAGAACCCCGCACGCGCATCGATCCGCTTGATGGTGGGCCACTGCATCAGGTCCGCGCCGCGATGGTCTGCCAGCTCATCCTCGGCCGTCCAGTCGCTCTGTGCCTGGTCGGCCGGATCCGGCATCTGATCACACCCGACAGCGAGCGAAACGAGAAGGGCAGGAATGGCGAGGAGGCTGGAGGGTCGGAGCATGAGACAGGAATCGTTTTCGGTGAGAACCGCAGAATCTCGGCGAATCTAGCGACGAGGAGCTGGGGCGGGATTGAACATGCCGCAAGTAATGCAATGCGGATTACATAATATGTAAACGGTATCCCTCAAAAGGGCGCAAGGAAAACGAAGCGAAAAGGCTGGCTCCAGGGCCCCGAATCCGGACACATGACTTTGATATTGATTGATTTATCGAACAATCACGCCATCCCGAAACTTGGGACGAGCCCGTTCGTTTTCGCGAAACCGCACGGCGAGTTACGAGCGCGTAACTCACGCAACAGTCATCAAAGTAAGTTTTGCGAGACGTGCGCATCACGATTGCTCCCAGCCCGGGGGCACGCGATAGTCCTCGAAGAATGGAGTTTGTAGCCCTCGATCCCGACGCAACCGTCCGTGCAGCCAACGTGAAGGCGACGCTATCGGCGTTTCAGCTCCGCCCTTCGCTCGGCCAGCGCTTGATCGACAACCACGACCTGCAGCTCGACGACCTCACGCCCGACACGTTCATGCCCGTGCAGCGCTGGCTCGACGCGCTCAAGGAGCTCCTCGAGCAGGTGGGCCCGAACATCGTTCAAAGAGTCGGCACCGCCCTGAGCGAGAACGCAGACTTTCCTCCGCAATTCGACACGCTCGACAAGCTGTTTGAGCACATGAATGCGATCTACAACCACAACCATCGCGGAGACGTCGGTCGCTACGTCACCAAGCGAGACGACGAGGGCGGGTGGCACATCCGATGCGAGACCCCGTATCCCCGCCAGTTCGAGCGCGGGTTGGTCGAGGGAACGGTGCGCAACCCGGCCTACCTTGGAGGGGGTCGGCCCCGCCTGGTCGAGTACGAGGATGCTCCGACGGCCGGCGACTGGACCTGCACGATGATCGTCCGCCCGATGTGATGCCGCACGGGCCTCGCGACGGACGCTCGCATGGGTAGATGCAGACGCATCGCCCCCTGCTACGGTTCGAGGCCATGCAGATGCGTCAACTCCGGGCGGAGATCGCCACACAAACCGAAGCCTTGGCCAAGCACCCGTTCTTGGTCGGGCTCGAGTCCTCCGACAATCCCGCCGACCTGCGGCGCATCATCCCGCAGCTCTACTTCTGGGTGTTCGCGTTTCAGGACGTGTTGCGGCTGTCGGAGAGTCGAGTCACCAACCCCGAGTTCAAGGCCATTGCGAGCACGCACCGCGAGGAAGACGCGGGCCACGAGCATTGGTTTACCCACGACGCCAAGATCCTCGACGCACAGCGAGAGGTCTCCTGGGTCTTCGGCGAGGAGCACCAACGCACCCGCGATACCTCCTACGAGATGATCGCGGAGGTGCTCAAGGCCGAGGACGACCGCATCCGCTTGGTGCTCCCGCTGATCCTCGAGTCCATCGGCTCGGTGTTCTTCCCGCGCGTCGTCGGCCTCGTGGAGCGCACCGGTATCGAGGCGGATCTCCGATACTTTGCGCGCTCCCACCAGGACGTCGAAGCGGGTCACGATCTCTTCACCGAGGGCACGCAGTTGCAGCTCGACGACATCGACTTCGATGAGGCCGTCTACGCGGAGGGTCTGGCGGTCGTCGAGCGCTGCTTCGGGCGAGCGCACCAACTCGCAACGCACCTCGAAGCCCACCGCCGCGGAGACGAGGGCTGATGGAGCCCAGCGCCCTTGAGCTGATTCACGCCGCTGGCATCGAGGTCGAGCGGAGCGAAGCGGTGCGGACCGCGTCCGGCGAAGACTTCGGCGCACTCGTTCGGGGTCCCGTTCTCGCCCGGGTGCGCCCAAGCACCGCGCAGCAGGTCCGCGAGCTCGTGCAGATCGCGAGCGAGCATGGACTCAGCCTCGCCGCGCGCGGGCTGGGCAACAGCCAAAGCGGGCAGTCGATCCCCGTCGACGGACTCAGCGTCGACATGACCGCCTTCGACAAGGTCCAGGTCACCCCCCACCTCCAGCTCGCGCGCTGCGGAGCGGGTGCGACCTGGCGCGAGGTCCTGCTCGAAACCTCCAAGCACGGCCTCGCGCCGCAAGTGCTGCCGCTGAACCTCGAGCTTACCGTCGGCGGAGTCCTGTCGGCTGGCGGCATGGGAAGCACCAGCCACCGCTTTGGGATGGCGTGCTCCACGGTTGCCGCGTTCGCGGTCGTCACGGGCACGGGCGAGATGCTCGAGGTCACCGAACACGAGCACCGTGACGCCTACGACTGCGTGCTCGGGGGCGTCGGCCAGTTCGGAGTCCTCACCCACGCAACCCTGCGTCTGCGTCCGCTGAAGTCCCACACCCGCACCGCATACCTCCTGTACGACGACCTGGAATCCATGGCGGCGGACCAGCTCCGCCTGATGGACGATCCCCGGTGCATCCACCTCGAAGGCTTCGCCTCGGCCGCGGTTCAAGGCGTTCGCCGCGTCGATGGACGCCGCATGCCCTTCGCTCGATGGTTCTATGGGCTGCACGTTTCCGTCGAAGACACCGAGCCTGGGTCCTGCGCACTCGATGCTCTTGTGGCCGGTCTCAATCCTCGAGAGTGCGTCCACGTCGAGGACAGCGACTCCCTCGAGTACGCCTCCCGCTACGACATCCGCTTCCAGATCATGCGAGCCACCGGGGCCTGGACCCAGATCCACCCCTGGCTCGAATGCACCCTCCCGCGAGCCACAGCCGTCGCGCTGATCTCCGAGACCATCCCCGGGCTCCCGCTCGCGTTGGGCGACGGACACCGCATCATGCCGGTCGCCGACGTGCCGCGCCCGCGGTTCCTCAAGATCGCCAGCGACGGGCCCGCGCTGGGTCTCACCGTCCTGCCGATGGGCGTGGCACCTCCCTTCGAAGGCGCCGTCCTGAGCGCGCTCGAGCAAACCCACGCGCGCCTCACCGCGGCGGGCGGCAAGCGCTACCTCTCGGGATGGTCGTTCGAACCCGACGAGGCGGCGTGGAAGCAGCATTTCGGCGACGACTACGACGACCACCTCGCGTGCAAACGACGCTTCGATCCGCACGGGATCTTTCGGAGTTTGCTGCGGGGCTAGCCGCCGAGTGCACCGAGCATCAACCCCATCGCCGCGTGCAGCTGGGTCTTCGCCAGTCGAAGGTCCCAGCCTCCGCGAGCCCGATCCCCCACCCGGTTGCTGATGCTCCGCAGCTGCACCCACGGCACCCCGAACGCCTCACACACGCGGGCCACCGCTGCGCCCTCCATGGTCTCAACGGCGGGCCGAACGCGCTCGGCGTAGGCCTGGGCCAGCGCATCGGTGCCGCTGATCGTAGACACCGTCGCGCCGCGGACCCGAGGGACCGCGCCCAGCAAGGTCCCGACCTTCTGCGTCCAGGCGTCGTCGGCCGACCACCGCACTCGCGTGGAGAGCTTGAGCGCGAGCAGGTCGTCGAAGCCCGCATCGGTCACCAATCCTTCGTCCGCGAACGTCTCCTGCGTGACCAAGCAGACGTCCCCAACCGCAAGCCCAGACCCGGGAAATGTCCCCGCGACGCCGAAGTTCACGACGACGTCCGGCAATCGCCCCGAAAGCCGACGCGTGAGCGCCAGGGTGGCCTCGACCTTCCCGACGCCCAGCAGGACGCTTTCGGGAAGCTCGAGGCCCTGCGCCTCGTTGGGATGGGCGTAGGCCCAAAGGATGCGCCCCGCCATCGCGCCCTCCACCATTTGGGGGCCGCCTACGCCAGCATCGCGAGCGGCTGCTCGAGGTAACCGCGCAACGTCACCAAGAACTTCGCCCCCACGGCGCCGTCCATCACCCGGTGGTCGCACGCCAAGTTCACGCGCATGCGCTTTCCGGGGGCCAACGCGCCATTCACCACGACCGCTTCGTCGCGAATCGCACCGACCGCCAAGATGGCGCCTTCGCCGGGGTTGATCACCGCGGCAAACTGCTCGATGCCGAACATGCCGAGGTTGGACACCGTAAACGTGCTGCCGGTCATCTCGCTGGGCGTGAGCTTCTTGTCCCGCGCCTTCGCTCCGATGCCGCGGGTGATCGCTGCGACCTCCGAGAGCGTGCGCTGCTCGGTGTGGCGGACCGGCGGGACGATGAGTCCCTCCTCGACCGCGACCGCCATGCCCACATGGATGTCGCCGCGGCGGACAATGGTGCTCCCATCCCAGTACGCGTTGACCTCGGGATGCTTCTGCAGCGCCTTGGCCGTGGCCAAGATGACCATGTCGTTGTAGGAGATCTTGACGTCCGGGAGCGCCGCCTTGAGCTGCGTCCGCATCGCGACCGCGTTGCCCATGTCCGCATCGATCACCAGGTAGAAGTGTGGGATCTCGGCGTTGCTCTGTCCCATCCGCTTCGCGATGGTCTTGCGCATCTGCGACAGCGTCATCTTGGTGTCCGGGCGGGACACCAAGCTGCGCTCGCCGTCCGACACCGTGGTTTCGGCCGAGCCCTTGCCCCCGCTGGCGATGGCCGCTTCGACGTCGGCCTTGACCACCCGGCCGTGGGGCGCGCTGCCTTCGATGCTCGACAGCGCGAGGCCGGCTTCGTGCGCCAGCCGGCGGGCCAGGGGCGACGCGGCCACCCGGCCATCCTGAGCCGTAGATGCAGGGGCATTCTGTTTCTTGGCTGCGTCGGCCTTGGGTGCGGCGTCCTCGGGTGCCTCGTCCTCGGGTGCCTCTTCCTCCGGGGACTCTTCCTCCGGGGACTCTTCCTCCGGGGACTCTTCCTCCGGGGACTCTTCCTCCGATGCCTTCTCTTTCGGAGCCTTCTCCTTCGAGGCCGGCGATGCGCCGCCGCCGGCTTTGGCGAGCGCGGCATCCACATCCTCGCCCGGCTTTCCGAACACGGCGATCGGCGTGCCGATCGGATGGGTCTCGCCCTCGGCCGCGACGAGCCTCAGGACCGTCCCGGCGTCGAAGGACTCGTACTCCATCGTGGCCTTGTCGGTCTCGACATCCGCGATGACCTGGCCGCGTTTGACCTTGTCGCCCTCGGCGATGTGCCATTTGGCGATGACGCCCTCCTCCATGGTGTCGGAGAGGCGGGGAAGCTCGACGATCGTTGCCATAGCGCTTGTCCTTTACTGCCGATGCTGCGGGTTCACAGAGAGTGGTTCGCGACCTTCGCGATGGCCTCGTAGATTTGCTGCGGCGAGGGTATCGACAGCATCTCGAGGTTCTCCGCGTAGGAGAAGTTGATGTCTTCGTAGCAGATGCGCTCGACCGGCGCGTCGAGGTCGTAGAAGCACTCGCGCGCGATGAGGTCGGCGACCTCGGCTCCGGTGCCGCCGTAGGGCCAGCCGTGATAGGAGATCACAGCACGGTTGGTCTTGCGAACGCTGCGCAGGATGGCGTCCTTGTCCAGCGGACGCAGCGTACGCAGGTCGATGACCTCGGCGTCGATACCGACCTCCTCGGCCATCCTCGCCGCTTCGAGCGTGGTCGGGACGCCTTGGCCCCACGTGATCACGGTGACCTGGCTGCCCGGTCGCTTGATGTCTGCCTCGCCGATGGGGATCAGGTACTCGCCCTCGGGCACCTCGCCCTTGACGCCGTACATCACCTCGGACTCGAAGAAGATGACCGGGTTTTCATCGCGCACAGCCGACTTGAGCAGGCCTTTGGCGTCGTACGGCGTGGCGACCGAGACGACCTTCACGCCCGGAAAGCCGCAGTAGAAGCTCTCGAACGCCTGACTGTGCGTGGAGCTGAGCATGTGCGCGGCGGCGTTGGGACCACGGAACACCATCGGCACCGTGAACTGGCCGCCGGTTAGGTGGCGCATCTTGGCCGCGTTGTTGAGGATCTGGTCGAAGGCGACCGCGGAGAAGTTGAAGGTCATGAACTCGATGATCGGGCGCAAACCCGCCATCGCAGCCCCAACGCCAACCCCCGCAAAACCTGCCTCGGCGATCGGAGTGTCGACGACCCGCTGCTCGCCGTACTTCTCCAGCAGACCTTGGGTGACCTTGTAGGCGCCCTGGTAGTGGCCGACCTCTTCGCCCATGACGAACACGCGGTCGTCTCGGGCCATCTCCTCGTCGATGGCATCACGCAGCGCTTCTCGAATCTGTAGTGTGGGCATGGCTTAGTCGTCCTCGACGAGGTGGTTGCGGAAGCGGTGCTCGGGGTCGGGCTGCGGCGAGGCTTCGGCGAAGTCCACCGCGGCCTGCATTTCTTCGACGATGGCCTCGTCGATGGCCTCGATGGCCTCATCGTCGAAACCGTGATTCTCGCGAAGATTCTTCTCGGTACGAAACAGCGGGTCTTTGGCGCGCTGCACGTCGACCTCGTCCCGGGTCCGATACTTGGCCGGGTCGCTCATGCTGTGACCGCGGAAGCGGTACGTCAGCAACTCGATGAGGGCGGGCTGGTGGTCGGTCCGCGCCTGCTCGACGGCTTCGGAGAGCCGGCGACGGGTCTCGAAAACATCGGTGACCTCCCAGCGGTCCGAGGTCATCCGGTACGCGGGCGCCCGGACCGTTAGGTCATCCACCAGCGTTTGGCGCGACAGCGGGGTGCCCATCGCGTACTGGTTGTTCTCGACGACGAAGACGATCGGCAGCTTCCACAGGCCCGCCAGGTGCATGCCTTCGTGGGTCGCACCGATGTGCATCGCGCCTTCGCCCAAGAAACACAGCGTGACGGCGTCGTCCTTGAGGTACTTCGAGGCGAACGCATGACCGGCCGCGACCGGGAGGTGGCCGCCGACGATCGCGTAGCCGCCCCACATGCCCTTCTCGCGATCGAAGAAGTGCATCGAGCCGCCGACGCCGCCGACCAAGCCATCCTTCTTGCCGTACAGCTCGGCCATGCAGCGCTGCGGCTCACAACCAAGCGCGACCGCGAAGCCGTGGTCGCGGTAGGTCGTGACGACGCGGTCGCCTTTGCGCATCAGGTCCGCCGTCGCGACGGCGATCGCTTCCTGCCCGATGTATAGGTGGAGGAAGCCACTGATCTTGCCCTGGGTGTACGCGCGCGAGGCGAACTCCTCGAATCGACGGATTCGGAGCATCTCCTTGAACACGCGCACCACCTCGGCCTTGTCGGGCACCTGGGTTGGAGAGCTCGTGGGGGTCACGTGGGCGGGAAAATACCACCGTCGGAGCCCGGTGCGGCCCTCCTGCATCCAAACCTTGCTATAGGTCTCGCATGTCGCTGGAGTCTCACGACACCGACGCACTTCATGCAGGCGAGGCCACGCCCGAGGCCGCGAGCGAAGCGCCGTCCCCTGTCCCCCCCCCTGTCCCCGCCCCTGGGCTCATCGCCGAGCGCATCCTTCGCGGCGACCTCACGGCGCTCGACAGCGAGACGATGCTCGCCTACCTCGGCCCTGACGTCGATGTCTGGGCCTTGATGGCGGCGGCGGACACCGTCCGCAGGGCCCGATTCGGCAACTCCGTGCACCTGTGCTCGATCGTCAACGCCAAGGAAGGCGGCTGCCCCGAGGACTGTGGGTTCTGCGCCCAGTCCCGGCACTTCAGCACGCACGTTCAGCCCAAGAAGTTCACGCCGGTCGAGGAGATCGTCAGCCACAGCGAGCGGGCCGCCAGCCGCAACGCCAGCGCGCTGGGCTTGGTCACCGCGACCCGCGGCCTCGAACATGACACCAAGGCGCTCGACCACGTGGTCGCCGGCATCAAAGCGGTGCGCGACGCTGGGCACACCGAAGCCCACGCCTCGGTGGGGTTTCTGACCGACGCCGCGATGGATCGCATGGTCGAGGCGGGGCTCACCGAGCTCAACCACAACCTCGAGACCGGCCGCAGCTACTTCTCCAAGGTCGTCAGCACGCACACCTACGACGAGCGGCTGGACACGATCCGCATGGCCAAGGCCAAGGGTCTGCGCACGTGTGTCGGCGGCATCTTCGGGATGGGCGAGGCGCCTTGCGACCGCGTCGAGTTGGCCGAGTCGCTGCGCGAGCTCGACGTCGACGAGGTCCCGATCAACTTCCTGGTCAGCATCGAGGGCACCAAGCTTCCCCCGACGGAACCGCTTGAGCCCATGGAGATGCTGCGCATCATCGCCGCCTATCGGCTGTTCCTGCCGCGGCAAAACATCTTTGTCGCGGCCGGCCGCACCCACTTGGGGCAGCTCCTGCCGATGATGTTCAGCGCGGGCGCATCCGGCATGATGGTCGGGGACTTCCTCACCACCGCCAACCGCACCGTCGACGACGACCTTGAGATGCTCGATGAACTGGGCCTCATCCCGCATCGCTGCGGGGACCAGCGGCCCGAGCTCAAGCGCAAGCCCGCGCGGCTGCCGGTCCTGAGCGAAGGGCCCTAAGCCCGCCCTCGCCCGACCTACTCCGGCAACATCAACACCGAGACGTGCACGCGGGCGCCAGCGTTGGCGAGGATGCTCCGGCTGCCGTCGCAGTCGGTGTCGTTGTCGGCGATGCAGTAGCTCAGCGCCCACGGCAGCACGAACGGGCGGCCTGCGAAGTCCTCGTCGAGCGCGGGTCCATACGCGAACAGCTGGTGAGAGAAGCCGATCGGCGCCCCCGCATCATCGGTGACAAGGCCGCTGGGGCCCAGGCCGAGGCAGGGGTCTTGCCCGCAGTCCCCACCGAACGGCGAGGGACCGACGCTGTAGTTGAACCCGTAAAAGCACGAACCGCCACCGCACCCGCCGGTGACCTCAAAGATGGGGTCGCCCTGCCCACCGAACGCGACGGGCTCACCGACGACGAAGGATCCGACCAGAGGCTCGAGCACGACGTTCGTGTCGTCGCCGCGGGTCATGCTCACCGCGAAGCTGTCCGGCGCGGGCGTGGACTGCGTGATGCAGAACGGAACCTCCACCTGCGCGCCCGACTGGCGAACCCGCGTGATCCAGACCCACGTCCCCCATTCCTCTGGCGTCGGCGTGCCGTCGATCAGACACGAGTCTTCTGCGACGCTCACGCCGCCGGGCCGCGTCCCCGCGCCGTTGCCCGCCGGCGTGGTGCAGGTGAGCGCCAATCCGTCGCCGCCCACCAAGACATCGGCGAGGGTGTCGCCAGGCCCCACACAGGGGCGGGCCAACACCGAGAGGTCCGCGGTGAGCGCGGGCCCGACCTCCAGCGTACATATCGCCTCGCCCGAGCCCGCCGCGCCGTCCAGCGACACCGCGAGCTCAAATGAACCCGCCTCACTCGGGACGCCGGAAAACTCGCCGCTAAACGGCGAGAACGAGAGGCCGCCGGGCAACCCTTCGACGTTCCAGGTCCCCGCAGCGTCCGGCGGGTCGAGGTCGAACGCGTGTTCATACTCGGCGCCGAGCGCCGCACCCGGCAACGACCCGCAGCCGAGCGAGACCGAAGGCGCCGCCGTGGTGCCCCCGCCGCTGCCCTCGGCGAGGGTGTCGAACCCACTTGAGGTGTCGTCCGCGCCGGTCGATCCCGGGGGCATTCCCGCCGAAGCGGTGCCGGGGCTGCCGACCCCCGGGTCCCCGGAGGGACAGCCCGTCCCTGCCAACAGAGCGCCACATGCCACCCACACCCGCTTCAGTGCGATCCCCAACCTCATCGCCCGCGAGCATACCCCGAGCGAAACGAGGGCTTGCACTCGTGTCGGCGGGCCTGGTCCCTGATACCGTCGTCTCGATGCGTGACACGTCCGCGCTCTATCGCCGCCTGAGCCTGCTCGCGTGCATCCCCATGCTTTTTGGGGGATGCGACGACCCAACGCCGCAGCCTTCGGCCACCGGCGCGAAGGAAAACGCCAAGGCGGTCCGCGCAAATCCGCCCAGCGCGACGCCAGGCAACAAGGATGCCGCTGCGGGCACGCCCGGGCCGCGGATCAATGAGGCCCCGCCCCCGCCCCCGATGCCCACCGACCCGGACGAGCTGCGGATGATGCCGATCGACGGCGACCCGCCGTTCATCGACGGTTACAACCCCGAGGAAGACCCGTGCACCTCGGGCAACTGGTGCGGCGCGATCGATGCTGCCCTCGCGATCGCGCCCAAGGTCGGAGAGCCCCAGCTCGAGCTTGGCTGCCCGGCCCGAGTCATCGGCGCCCACGACCCCAGCCCGATCACCTCCGACCCCTCCGAGTACAAGGGCTTGTCGGAGAAGAACTCGATGCAGGGCTCGTTCAACCGCCACGGCACCGACCTGCAGCGCGACGCGGGTGAAGAGACGATGTGCTGCTACCACTGGTTCGAGTACTGCTCGGGCCGGCCCTTGGTGGAGGGCACCGAGGTCCTGGCCGCGCCGGCGGTGCGTCGGACCGACTGGGCCTCGCTGGCATGTCCCGCCGTGAGCAGCATTGCTGACGCGCTCGCCGACGCTTGGCTTGCCGACGCCGCCGCCGAACATGCATCCGTCGCCGCGTTCAGCCGGGTTGTGATCGAGTTGATGGCCGTCGGCGCACCCCCTGCGCTCGTCAACGACACGCTTCGCGCGGCCGCCGATGAGGTCCGGCACGCGCAGGCCTGCTACGGCATCGCAAGCCGGTTCACCGCGGCGATTCAGGGACCGGGACCCCTGCCTGCCGCCACGCCTCGAACGCCAACGCTGGTTCAGGTCGCACTCGACGCCTTCCTGGAGGGCTGCGTGGGTGAGACCACCGCGGCTCTGGTGGCCGAGCGCGGCGCGGCGGTGGCCGTCGATCCGCACACCCAGGATATCTTGACGGGCATCGCCAAAGACGAGGCCGAGCATGCGGCGCTGGCGTGGCGCACGGTGAAGTGGGCGCTGGAGTCCGGCGGCGCGGATGTCGCGGGTGCCCTTCGGCGGGCGTTGAGTGACCTGCCGGCCCCGAGCTTCGCGGTGACACCGGACCACGCGGATTGGCATCGTTTCGGTCGGCTCAGCGCTGACGAGCTTGCGTCCGCCGCTCGCGATGCACGCCGGGAGATCGTTGCTCCCATGCTCCGCGCGCTGCTGGGTGCGGACGAGCGCGTCTCGCCACCCCGCGCGTCCGCCTAAGCCTGCGCGCGGGGTTGCTCGGTGTCGACGAGCAGCGTGCGACACCGCCACCACAGCCACACCGTCTGCGCGGCGCGGCCGACTGTGAAGCCCAACAGGGCCACGTACACCCCCGGCGTCCCCTGCCAGAGCATTCCGATGCCCATCACGACGCCGCACGCGAGTCCGAACACGACGACCGCTTCGGTGATCGGGCGGGTGCGGTGCTCGGCGACCAACAATCCCTGATACCAACTCTGCAGCACCCGTGAGGCGGGCTGGGGCGCGGCGAGCAGCAACCCCAGGAGCGCAGGCTTGAGCAGATCGGCGGGGAGGTTGGCCACGTGCTCGAACCACCACGACGCGACGGGCGAGAGCGAGAACACGAGCCAGAGCGCCGTGAGCGTGACCGCCAGGCGCGAGGCGAACCGCCACAACATCTCCCGCGCTCCGGGTCGAGCGATCTGCGCGACGACCACCTCGTTGAACGCCAGCCCGACGCTCTGCAGCACGAACCCAAGCCCCACCACGACAGGCCAGACCGCGAGGGATCCGAGCACATCGGGCATCCGGCTGATCGCTGCGGTGCCGATCGGCTGAATCACCAAGATGACCACTGGGGTCAGGGCAAGCGGCAGGTAGAAAGAGAGGAATCCCGCCGTGCTCAGCGGTGGTGCGTCGGAGGTGCTCGGAAGCGACGGGACGGCGACGCGCAGGACGAACACATGAACGAAGGCCGCTTCGCTGAGCACCCCCAGCGAGAGCGCAGCGGTCCCCACCTCGACGCCGGAAGCCGCTTGCGTGAACAGACCGACCCCCAGCACCGTGGAGGACACCAGCAACCGCACTCCCGTCGCGAGTCCCACGGTGCGGCTGCGCCCGATCCGGATCAGCAGCCCCTGCCCGGTTCGCCGGGACGCGATCGCCCAAGACCACGGGATCATCAGCCACAGCCCCGGACCGGACGCCTCCGCCACCTCGGTCGGAACCTTCAGCGCCGCCTCGATGAACCACGGACCCACCGGGGTGGCCGCCACCACAATGTGGACTGCGGTGAGGCCAATGCCGAACAGCCGGGTGAAGCGGACCATCTGCGCATACCGGATCCGGTCGCGACTGAGTTCCGTGGATGCCGCGAGCAGCATGATGATCGGCGCCTCGATCAGCAGCGCGATCGGAAACACCACACTCCCGTAGGCCGCGAGCTGCACCTTCGTGTCTGGCAGCCGAGCGATGATCGCGGCCACGGCGGGCTGCTCGATCCCCATCAGCAACCAGCTCGCGGCCAGAGGCCACCACGCTGCCCAGATCTGGGACGTACGGAGCCGCTCCACCGGGCGAGGCTATACCAGCTTTGAGGTTGTTCGATCTGCGCTGCGATCCCGAAGCGTCACTTCGGCGTGATCAGGAACCAGTGCGTGCCGCCGGCCTCCGCGAGCGAGAATCTCGACCACGGCGCTTCGAAGCTGCCGTCGATCGCGGGGAGACCCGCGGGCAGGCTCGCGCCGATGCGGCTTCGGGCTGTCGCGGCCGTGATAACGCGTCGGCCGTTGGTTCGCAGTCGAATCGTCCCGCGCACGGGCTCACTCTCGACCAACCCGTCGCGGGGGAACTCGGCGCGAGCGACAGCCGTCACGAGCACCAGCTCACTGAGCGCGAGGGGCTTGTCATCGAGCGCAATCGCCGAGACCGTCGCCTCGGGCGTTTCGAGCTCGACCTCGAAGTCGGTCATGCGAACCGTCCGTCCGCCGAGTGCCCCCGAGGCGGCCTGCATGCGCGGGGTGTCGATGCGCAGCACGTTCGCGACCCAGTTCCGCTCGATCTCCCCGGTGTCGGAGGTGACCGACTCGGCGCCCGCGGGCAACAGGTCCTGCTCGAGGTCTTCGATCCGCTGCGCGTCCTCGGGCGCGGGGCCCGGCGCGTCCCAGGTCAGCGCGGGGTGATCGGGAAGCACGAGGACCGTCCGCGAGCGCTCCGGAGCGGTCCGCAGCGCCGCCGCCGTCTTGGGCGAGAGTGGACGTCCCCACAGCGCCTCGAGCGATGGCGCCAGCGCGATGCTCTTCTTCGCAACAGAGACATCCCCACGCCGGTACAGCAGCGCGGCCGTGGGTGCCAGCGCGAGCGCAGCGGGGTCGAGCCGCTGCTCCCAGCGGGAACGCTTGATGGAACCTGCGGCCAGCGGAACCTGGCCATAGCAGTACCCCAACAGAGCATCCCAGCCCTGCAGGCTTGCGATGGAAGCCACCCACAGGGGGGCGACGAAACGGTCCGCCTCGGGCCGAGGCACCCCCCACTCGCTCACCGTGAGTGGTTTGCCGACGACTTGGGCCGCAGCGATGTAATGGATCCAGTTCGAGGTCTGATGCGGATTCGTCGAGAGTGCGTTCGACGTCCCGTAGCTGTGGGTATCGACCACGTCGCCAAACGCAAGCGGCGGCACGCTCCACAGGGTTTCGGATCCCCAGAAGCTGGTCGTCACAATGGGGGCTTTCGCCCCAAGCCGACGCACGTTCTCGATGCCCCGCGCATCCCAGCGGTGCTGAAGCTCGGCCAGAAGCACCCGCCCATCTCGCGAACCTCCGAGCTTGCGCGCCTCCTTCGCGGAGAGTCCGAGCTCTCGTACAACCTCCCCGCCCAGCTTCTCGAGCATCGCGCGGTGCACGTCCATGCCCTCCCCGGGGTTGATGCCCCGCGACGCGTGGTGGGTGAGGTCGTTTTCGTTCGTGAGCAGAATCCCGACCACCGCAGGGTCGTCGGCGACGCGCTTGCCTGAGTACGGATTGACCCGCTTCAAGTACGCCTCGTTGAACTCGTGCATCAACACCTCGATCCGCGGGTTGAGATACGAGAACCCCTTCGCCTGCCGCGGCTTGTCGCCCAGCGTGAGTTCCTCGTAGCCGGGGATGTCGTCGCCGGGAAGAAACTCGCGACCGGTGTGCAGGTCGAGCCAGACGTAGATGCCCTCCGCGGCCAGGGTGTCGGTCCACTTGTCGAGGCGGTCGAGCGCTGCGGGATCGAGGACGCGTGTGGTCTTGCCCCCGGGCTCGAACACGTTCGAGGTCCACGCGGAGTCGTGGTGATGGATCCGAACGAGGTTGTAGCCGAACGCCGAGAGTCGCTTCGCCTGTTGGGCGATGGTGGCATCGTCGGCGTCGAAGAGCGCTCGCGCGGCGACGTTCGTGCCCCAGAAACGGGCGGGCGTCCCGTCCTCGAACTGCAGCGCATCGCCAAGCACGACCACCCGGCCGTGGCTTCCGGCGCGACCGTGCGCGGCGTTGAGCCAGCGCAGATCCACGGGCCAATCGTCGCCCACCAGGGCGTCGCGATGCCAGGTCTCCCGCGGAACCTCGACGCTCTTGGACGACTGCGTGAGCGGAGGCATCGCAGCGCTCGTACCCTTGGTCATGGTCTCCTCGGTCTCTGGTCGGGATCGACACGCGCCCAGCGCAACCAGCAGCACCAAGGCTCGCCCGAGCCCTTCGGACTTTCGGTGTGCGTTCACGCGACGTCTCCCTTGCTCATGCGACCTGCGCCCTACAGTGCCCCTACCGAGGGCAGCGGGTCCAGCACCCCCGTCCCGCGAACCTCGCCTATAGTGCACCCGTGGACGCCCCGTCCTGGATCTCCGTCCTCCCGCCCGTTCTCGCCATCCTTATGGCGATCCTCAGCCGGCAGGTCTACCTCTCGCTCGGCGCGGGCATCTGGCTGGGGTCCACGTTCCTCGCGGGCTTTGACCCCATCGCCGGCCTCGGCGCCAGCCTCGAGCGACTCGTCGCGGTGCTGGGCAGCGCCGGAGATGCCCGCGTCGTCCTGTTCACGCTCGTCGTCGGCGCCCTGATCACCACACTCGAGGCCGCAGGCGGGGTCACTGGATTCGTCCAGCGCCTCGAAGAACGCGCTTGGGTCGGCACGCCGCGCCGCGCTCAGCTGTTGGCGTTGACCCTGGGCGTGGTCATCTTCGTCGAGTCGAACATCACCGTGCTGGTGGCCGGCACGGTCTCCCGCCCCCTGTTCGACCGGTTTAAGATCTCTCGCGAGAAGCTCGCGTACATCATCGACTCCACGTCCGCGCCGATCTGCATCTTGATCCCGCTCAACGCCTGGGGCGCGTACAACCTCAGCCTGCTCGAAGGGCTCGGTGTCCCCGACGCGCTCAGCGTCTTCCTGGGCTCGCTGCTGTACAACTTCTACGCACTCGCGGCCGTCGCCCTCGCCCTCGCGACGATCCTCTGGAACATCGACTTGGGTCCAATGAAGGCGGCTCAGGCCCGTGCCGCAGCCGGTATCTTGCACGCCGAGGATTCCCAACCGTTGGCCGACGACGGCGCCAAGCTCGACCCGGACCTCAAGATCGAACCGCGAGCCCGCAACATGCTGGTCCCCATCGCAGTGCTCGTCGCCGCGATGCCCCTGTCCCTTTGGGTCACCGGAGACGGCGACATCATGAAGGGTTCGGGCTCCACCAGTGTGCTGTGGGCCGCGTCGGGCGCGCTGGCCACCGCTTGGATCCTCTTGTTGGTTCAAGGCGCGCTCAGTGTCGAGCGACTCACCCGGCGCGCCCTCGAAGGCGCGGGATCACTGCTGCCACTGGCGATCATCTTGGTGTTCGCACTCGCCCTGGGTGGCCTTGCCAAGGAGCTTGGCACCGGGGTCTACCTCGCCGGCCTGGCCGCCGGCTCGATGCCCACGTTCGTGTTGCTGCCGGTGCTGTTCATCGTCGGCGCTGCGGTGGCCTTCTCCATCGGATCGAGCTGGGGCACGTTTGCGATCATGATCCCCATCGCGGTGCCGACCGCCATCTCGATGGGGCTGCCGCTGGAGCCCTTCGTCGCGGCCTCGCTGGCCGGGGGCGTCTTCGGAGACCACTGCTCCCCGATCAGTGACACCACGATCGTCGCCTCGCTGTCCGCCGCCACCGATCACATCCAGCATGTGCGCACGCAGCTGCCCTACGCGCTGCTGGGCGGAGGGGTAGCGGTCGTGGCGTTTGCGATCCTGGGCGCGCTGAGCTGAGCGGGCCCCAACAGCAGGCGCAACAGGCCTCTAGAGGAACGGGCGCAGCGCCTTGGCCAACCCGGGCACTGCGGCCTCGACGTTGTCCTTGGCCGAGCCGCGCAGCTTGCCGTAGGTCTTCTTGACGGTCGCGTTCTTGGCCCGGTCGGCTTTGGCGTCGGTCACCTGAAGCAGCAGGTCGGCGGTCTCGGCCGGATTGGCCGTGAGGTAGGCGGCGAACCTCTCTGCGTCCGCCTCGTTCTTGTCGTACAGCGGCTGCATCGCGTCGGCGAACTCGGGGAGCAGGCTGTTGACTGCGCCGCCGACAAAGCCGGGCTTGAGCGCGGAGACGGCCTTGTAGCCGAGCTTGATCGCAGCACCGGAGAAGCCCCGCTTGTTGGAGACCTCGCTCTCCACCAGGGTGCAGCAGGCCTCGACGACATCGCGGCGAATTTCGGGTGCGGTGAGTTTGTCGGCGAGAGAGCCCATCTCGCCTAGGCTTGTCCCTCGATTCGTCGCTCGGCGCAAGCGCAGGGCGTTGTCACCGGGGCGACCGGCTGCAAGACTCGCCGCCATGCTCCGCCTCTTCGCGCCGTGCCTGCTGCTTGCGTCGGTCGCTTGCGATCCCGCGATCCCGACGCAGGACGAGCCAGCCACGCCGACCCCCGAAGCAAAGCCCGCCGCCCCAGAAGAGCCCGCAATGAAGCCTGCCACTCCCCCGCGCGAAGGTGCGATCTCCATCGAAGAGGTCGCCACTCATCCCAGGCCCGGCACCATGGCGCCCGGAGCCGTCCGCTTCTCCCCGGACGGAGCACACCTCACCTACCTGTTCAGCCCCGCGGGCTCCCTCAACCGCGATCTGTACGTGCAGCCGATCGAGGACGGTGCGCGCAAGCTGCTGTTCACGCCTCCGGGCGGCGGCGCAACCGAAGACAACCTGTCCGCCGAGGAGAAGCTGCAGCGCGAGCGACTGCGCATGCGCTCGCTCGGCGTGACCTCGTATGCGTGGTCGAAGAAGTCCAACCGATTCCTGGTCCCCGTGCGCGGTGACCTCTGGGTGCAGGAGGGACTCGAAGGCCGCTTGCAGCGGATCGTCGACACCGACGAGTCCCCGGCCCTGGACGCCCGCTTCTCCCCCGATGGAGCGTTCGTCGCGTATGTGTTGGACGCCGAGCTCTACGTGGTGCCCGCCTTGGGTGGCGAGTCGGTTCAGATCACCCGCGGAGCTCGCGGAACCGGAAAGACCCACGGCCTGGCCGAGTACATCGCCCAAGAGGAGATGGGGCGACACGAGGGCTATTGGTGGTCCCAAGATGCGCAGCGCATCGCCTTCACCGAGGTCGATGAACGACACATTCCGGTCTATCGCATCGAGCACCAGGGCAAGGACGCACCGCATCACGAAGACCATGGCTATCCGTTCGCGGGCCAGGCCAATGCGAAGGTCCGCCTGGGCATCGTCGGCCGCGAGGGCGGCAAGCCGCAGTGGCTCGACCTGGGCGCGACCGGAATCGCGGGCGAGCGGCCCGCCGAGGATCTCTACCTGGCTCGCGTGGACTGGATGCCGGACGGCTCCCTCATGGCTCAGGTCGAGAACCGCGAGCAAACCGCGCTGCACCTGGTCCGATACGACGCCGACGGCAACGCCACCAAGGTCTTGGAGGAGACCTCCGAGGTCTGGATCAACCTCAACGACGGGTTCCACGCCTTCGATGAGATCCCCGTCGATGCCCCCCACGCCGCCCTGGCCGGGGGCTTCTTGTGGCAATCGGAGCGCACCGGATTTGCGCATCTGTATGTCTACGACAAGGCGGGCAAAGAGGTCCGCGCGCTGACTGCGGGAGATTGGATGATCGATGCGGTCGTCGATGTGGACCAAGCCAAGGGAGAGGTCTACTTCACCGCGACCAAGGACGGCCCCACCGAGCGCCACCTGTACAAGGTCGCCCTGTCTGGTGGGGACATCACGAAACTCACGACCGAGCCAGGCATGCACGCCGTCCGGCTCAGCCCGAGCTTCGATCAGTTCATCGACGAGTGGAATCGCCTCGATACGACGCCTCGTATCGAGGTCCGCAGCACGACGGACGGAACGCTCGTCTCCTCGCTCGAGATCGAAGCCGACCCGCGGGTGAAGAAGCTCGGCCTGCAGCCCCCGGAGCTGGTCACCTTGGCCACCCGCGATGGCGTGCAGCTGCACGGGGCGGTCTACAGACCCGAGGGCGAAGGACCCTTCCCCACGATGGTCAGCGTCTACGGAGGACCCCACGCCCAGCGCGTGCAAAACGACTGGAGTCTCACCGTCGACATGCGCGCCCAGTACCTGCGCAGCCTGGGCATCCTGGTGTTCAAGCTCGACAACCGAGGTGCTGCCCGTCGCGGCCTGCAGTTCGAAGGCGCCATCAAACACGACATGGGCAACCTCGAGGTGCAGGACCAGGTCGACGGCGTGAAGTGGCTGGTCGAGCAAGGCCTCACCCAGGCCGACCACGTGGGTATCTATGGCTGGAGCTATGGCGGCTACATGTCCGCGATGGCCCTGGCCCGGGCTCCGGAGACGTTCAAGCTTGGGGTCGCGGGCGCGCCGGTCTCGCACTGGGACGGCTATGACACCCACTACACCGAGCGGTACATGGGCCTGCCGCAGGACAACGAGAGCGGGTATGAGCAGAGCGCGGTCATGGCCCACGTGGGCAACATGACCGGCCAGCTCATGCTCGTGCACGGTCTCATCGACGAGAACGTGCACTTCCGGCACACCGCGCGCCTGATCAATGCACTCATCGCCGCCCAGAAGCGCTACGAGCTGCTGCTGTTCCCCGACGAGCGCCATATGCCCCGGCGCACCGAAGACCTCGTCTACATGGAACAGCAGATCCGCGACTTTGTGCTCGCGCATCTGTGACGGCTGTCCCGCTTTTACGGGAACCCAAGCCCACGGCGTCCGTACAACCGGACGATGAAGACATCATGGTGGATCGGATGCTTGTGGGTCTGTGGGTGCGCTGGCCCAGCGGATCGTCTTTCAACCCTGCCGATCCCGAGGAGGCAGCCCTCGTTCAAGCGCTCTCCGAGCCGGACCGAGCGGTCGCACCGGCGGGCGTGCAAGCGTCGCGAGGCACCCCCAGACGGGCCGAGTCCGCCTGGGTGCACGACCTGTTCCCTCCCGTCCCCGAAGCACTCGCCGAGCTTGAGCGAAGCCGCGACCGCGCTGCGGACGGCAGCGCGTCGCGAGCTGGTCGGGGCCTATGCCCAGGTGGGTGACTCCCGCGAAGCACAGGCATTCTTCACGCGGGTCGGCACCGGCCCCGGTGACGAAGACATGGTCGATGAGATGCTTGGCTTGCTCGCGAACGCGCAGACAGCCTCGCCTTGACCCACCCCGCCGCGCCGCGCCAAGCTGCCCGGGCCTGTGAAGTACGTCCTCAAGACGTCGAAGCCTAGCCGTCCGCGCTTCGACCCCACGCGTGACCTCAACCCGCAGCAACAGGCGGTTGTGGAGGCTCCCGCCCAGCCGCTGCTCGTCATCGCCGGCGCCGGCTCGGGCAAGACCCGCACCCTGATCTATCGCGTCGCGCGTTTTGTGCAGGAGGGCTGCCCCGCCGACCGAATCTTGCTGTGCACGTTCACCAACCGCGCGGCCAAAGAGATGGTCTCGCGGGTTGAGGCCACCGTGGGCATCGACATGAGCACAGCCAGCGCCGGCACATTCCACCACATCGGGCACAAGCTGCTCCGCCGCTACGGGGAGCATGTCGGCCTCGGGCTGGACTTCGGCATCCTCGATCCGGAGGACGCGCGCAGCCTGCTCACCAGCGTCATCGCCGAGCAAGGACTCGAGAAGCTCAGCGCGCGCCGCTTTCCCGCGCCCAAGGTGCTGGCCTCGATGATCGGACTCGCGGGGTCCACCCTCACCCCGCTGGCCCAGGTCATCGCGGACCGAGCCCCCAAGCTCGTCCCCCAGCTCCCCGCCATCGAGGACACGGCCCGGCGCTACGCAGAGCGCAAGCGAGCCAACAACATCGTCGATTTCGACGACCTCATCACGCTTTGGCACCGCTTGTTGCTCGACCCGGCCTGCAGCGAGGTCGCCGACGAACTTCAGGGCGCCTACGACCACGTCCTGGTCGACGAGTACCAAGACGTCACCGCGCTTCAGGGCAGCCTGTGCGACCAGATGGCGTCGCGCTGCGGCAGCCTCACGGCGGTGGGGGACGACGCCCAATCGATCTACGGCTTTCGTGGCGCTGACTTCGAACAGATCGCCGGGTTCGAACGCCGCCACCCCTCCGGCCAGGTCCTCAAGCTCACCACCAACTACCGCAGCACGCCTGAGATCCTCGACCTGGCCAACCGCAGCATCGGGTTCAACCGGCGCCAGCACTTCAAGGAGCTCAACGCGGTCAACAACAACGGGATGACTCCGGCGCTCATCCCCTTGCGCGACGTGTACCAGCAGGCCGAGTTCGTCGCGCAGCGCGTGCTTGAGATCCACCACGAGCAGAACCTGCCGCTGCGCAAGATGGCGGTGCTGTACCGCAACCACGCCCACAGCCTCGAGCTGCAGGTCGAGCTTACGCGCCGCCAGATCCCCTACAGCATCCGCTCGGGGGTGAAGTTCTTCGAGCAGGCGCACATCAAGGATGTCGTGGCGTACCTGCGCGCCCGCGAAAACCCACGCGATGAGCTGGCATGGCTGCGCCTGCTCCGGCAATGGCCCGGCGTCGGGGTGCAAACGGCCGAGGCGCTCTCCCTCAAGCTCTCCGGCCAGGATCCCGACACGCAGCGGCAAGCCCCCGCGGAGATCCTGCTCGAGCATGCCCAGGCGGCGCGTGGTCAGGCCAAACAAGCCCTGGCCCGGCTTGGGGCGCTGTGGAACACCCTGCACGAGCCCGAGCAGCGCAGCCCCGGCGCGGCGATCAAGCAGGTGGTCGAAGAGCACTACCGCGAGTTCGCCGAGCGCTCCTTCACCAACGCCGACGCGCGAAAGGAAGACCTTGAGCACCTCGCCGAGTACGCCGACCGGTTCGGCGGCCCCGAGGCGTTCCTCAGCGAGCTGGCCCTGGTCCAAGGCATCACCGCCGAGAACGTGGTCTCGGGGGAGGAGCCCGACGACAAGCTCATCCTGACCACGGTGCACCAAGCCAAGGGCCTGGAGTGGCCGATCTGTTTTTTGATCTGGATGGCGGATGGACGTTTTCCGTCCTCGGTCGCCCTTCGCTCTCCGGTCGAGACCGAAGAAGAGCGCCGGCTCTTCTACGTCGCGAGCACCCGCGCGAAGTCCGAGCTGTACATGCTCTACCCGACGATCGAAGAGGCCCGCGACGGTCCGTCTCGGATGATGCGGCCGAGCAAATTTCTGGTGGAGCTCGACCGCAGTCCCCGGGTGTTCGAGCGCTGGCAGATCATGGAAGAGCCGATCTGAGAGGGTGTCAGCTGCCGAGGTAGGCCTCGGGTGTCCAGACCCGGTCTTCGGAGCGTGCCCAGACCTTGACCCAACGCGCGTCGGGCTCGGGCATGGATTGATCGTCCATCTCCACGCCGTGCTCGCGGATCGTCTGCAGTACGGGCGCGACCTGCTCGGCGTCGATCATCGCGCGACGGCGCAGGTCGTGCAGCCGTCGCCCCAGCGCGTCGGGCTCCACGCCCCGTGAGGCGAGCGCGGCGGCCACCCGGCCGACACCGGAGAGCGACACCAAACCCATGCGCCAGTGCACGACCGACATTTGAAACGCGCCGCGGCAGCCGATCACCCCCGGGCCAAACTCCAGAAAGTCGTCGGAGTCCTGGTGGCGCTCCAAACGGATGAGCGCCTTGCGAACGCCGCGACCGGGCTGCAGCTCTCGTCGCAGCCGCTCGATGTGTGCCGCGTCCGCGTGCCCAACCCCGTTGCGTCGCAGCACTCGGGCCAGGTCGCTGGCAGGAATCCGGCCGGCGAGCGCGTCGGCGTACAGGCCGTAGGTGATCGGATCCGTCTCGAGGTCGTCCCCCAGCAAGATCTCGTGCGCGCCCAACGGCATGTGCGAGCGGGAGGTCAGCAGCGCGGTGAGCTTAAAACCGATCTGCTCGATGATCCGCTTGGGTCGCCCGGCCCTGAGCACGCGCCCCCAATCCTTGAACGTGGTGCCGTCGAAGCTGATGCCGTCGAGCCCCATCTTGCGCTCGATGACCGGCCGCAGCTGTTTGGGGCTGGCCGACAGGAAGAACAAGGGCGTGTCTCGGCTCATGCGGCCGGGTCCGCGGCGAAGCTCGCGAAGCAGCCGAGCCATGCCTTCGATGTCTTGCTTCTGCGCGGCCCGCTCAAACGGAATGCGAAGCATCCCCTTCATGCTCGAAAAGCGCGTCGCCAGATACGTGCGGTCGATATCCGCGATCACGACCTCCCCTTCCCAATCCGGGTCGAGGGTTCGATAGCTGGCACGATCGATGGGGTAGCCGCTCAACGCCAACCGGGCGTATCAAACACAGCCCGAACACGCCACGCCCAAAAGCAGACGAGCGCGCTCCCAACGGGAACACGCTCGTCATCAATGGTCACCGGGAGTCGAAGGAGAGCCGGAGCTCCCCGCCTGTTCGGACGCGGTGAGCGGAGCGAACAGAAGCCCGACAGGGCGGCCATTGGGGTGTGAAGCGGAGGAGGCTTCGTCTCCGCAGCGAGGGGCCCCTATCAAGGGCCCCTCTGGAGAAGAAGACTAGAGGTCGTACGGGCGAACCGTGCTGCGGTTGTTGTCTTGGCAGCGCTTGATCGCGGCGCCGAGCAGTTCGTGAACCTTGTCAGAGACAGCCTGAACGAGCTCTCCGTCGCTGCGGAGGCCGGCTTCTTTGACGACTTCCTTGATTTTCGAACCGACTACGACAATTTCCTTGGGCTTGGACGAACGGGCCATGATGGATCCTTAGCTTTTCGAGTTGGGTAGAGAAAAGGTTGAACGATTGGGCCCAGAGCATGAAGAACGGCTGTAGACGGCCATTGGTGGCCATTTTCCAGACGTCGGCATCCGCGCCCGCCGACGCACCATAAACCCGATTTTCGCGCCGTGGAAAGCCCGAAATCCGCCCAGAGACCGAATTTTCGCCCTCCGGAGGCGTTTTACTGGGTCCGGATCGCCTCACCAGGCGCCGATCCTGTTATCCGACTCACGCCTCTGGGGCGAAACGCCTCGCAGAGGCGATCCAACGGCGGAGCAGCGAAGCGTGCCGCGGCCCGCCCGCGACTGCCTCAACGTCGCGGGATTCCGGGCTCGGGCGAGAGAGCCGCAGCGTGAGTGCGTCGAGCGCTGCGTGCTGCCAGAGGTTCGACCACTCGATCGCAAGCACGCCTTCTTCGGCATCGGCGTCGGGTTCTTCGTCCGCGAGTCGGTCGAGCAACGCCTCCAACCCGAGCGCTTCGAACGACGCGGGCGCCGGGCCCATGCCGCCGTCGGGCGCGAGCCGAAACAGGTCGACGTGCAGCAGCGGCACCGGCCCCCGGTGGGTCAGGCAGATGTTGAACGTCGGGCTGCAGACCCGCTCGGGACGATCGAGTTTCATGCCGTGCCCGAGCGCGCGCGTGAACGTGGTCTTGCCCGCACCCATCGGCCCCTCGAGCAACAGCACCACGCCCGGCGTGACGAGCGTCCCCAGACGCTCGCCCCACGCTTCGAGTTCGCCCTGGTTCAAGCCGCGCAGCTGCACTTGGCCGGCAGTGTACCGCCGCGCAGCCGCTGTGGTACCGATGCGTCGATGCGCCTGCTTTCCCTGCCCTCCCTCGCCGCTCTCGCGCTGTGTGCGTGCGACGGTGGTGCAGCGAAGCCTCGGAGCGTGGGCCTTCAGATCGACGAGCCCACCGAGCCGCTGCGCGCTCCCGAGCTCCGGGGCCTGGTCCCCGAAGACGCCCGGGTGACCGACTACGCCATCGATGCAAAACTCGACGAGGAGAACTTTCGCATCGTGGGCCTGGAGCGGGTCACGTTCCGCAACCGGAGCCCCCTGCCCGTCGACCACCTCGCGGTCCACCTCTATATGAATGCGTTCTCGGCGCAGGACACCGCGTGGATGCGCGGGGGACGGGGCTCCCACCGCGCCAACGGCCAGGGTCGCGAGGCGCCCTGGGGCCGAACTGCGGTCACCTCCGTGCGAAGCGTGACCGACGAACAGCCGCTGCAGCTCACCCCAGGCTCCGATCCCACGATCGCCACCCTCGCGCTGACCCAGCCGCTCGCCCCGGGAGCGCAGGTCGAGGTCGACATCGGGTTCACCACCCACCTGCCCGAAGTGTTTGCCCGCACCGGCTACAAGACCGACTTCGTCCTGGCCGGCCAGTGGTACCCCAAACTCGCCGTGCTGCAGGACGATGGCACCTGGAACAACCACGTGTTCACCTTTAACGCCGAGTTCTTCGCCGACTTCGGAAACTACCGCGTGATCCTCGACGTGCCGCGGGGTTGGGTGGTCGGCGCGACCGGCATTCGCACCCGCGAGGAAGAGGAGGACGACACGGGCCGGGTTCGGCACACCTACGAGGCGCAGATGGTGCACGACTTCGCCTGGACCGCCTCGCCCTCGTACGTCGAGCACATCGCCACGCACGAAGGCATCCGCATCCGGCAGCTGCACACGCCGGAAACCTGGCAAGACGCGCCGGTCCACCTGGCCGCGCAGGTGCAGGCGATCGACTCTATGCAGCGACGCTTCGGGCCCTATCCGTGGTCCACGATCACCATCGTGCACCCACCGGCCCGCGCGGGGGGGGCCGGCGGCATGGAGTACCCCACGTTCTTCACCAGCGGCCCTCTGCTCGAGCTTCCGGCGCCGCTGGACAGGTTTGTCGCGACGCGCCTCGATGGGCGGTTCACGACGGTGCACGAGTTTGGCCACCAGTATTTTCAGGGACTGTTGGCGTCCGATGAGGCGCAGGCCCCCTGGCTCGACGAGGGCCTCAACACCTTCGCCAACACCATGGTGCTCGAGGACGCCCCGGACGGCCCCTGGGCGGTGAAGGTGCTGGGCCACTCGTTGGACTCGGGCGACCTGCTGCGGCTCGACATGGCGCGGCTCGACAACATCGCGGTCATCGACCAACGCGCCGACCAGTTCGTGGAAACCGAGGCGCTGTACGGCCGCACCGTCTACCGCAAGACCGCTGCGGCCCTCCGCACGCTGCGTAACCTCGTCGGGCATGAGCGCTTCGATGCTGCACTTCGCACGTACACCGATACGTTCCGCTTTGCGCATCCGAGCCCCGACGACTTTTACCGCACCATCACCACCGCGCTTCAAGATGATGCGGCGGCGCCCGGGCTGCTCGCCCTGTCCCCAGATGTCACGCTGGATCTCCGCGACTGGCTGCAGCAGGCGTTTCAAACGCCCCGCTCGGTGGCGTTCTCGGTGCGGTGGATCGAGAACCGCCGCCAGGTCGGCGACGCCGGCTGGCACCAAGGCGTAGACGGCACTTGGGAGGAGACGCCGGACACGGACACGGACACGGACACGCGCGAGCCCGAGGGCGTGGTCGTGTTCGAACGACCGGGAGCCTTCGTCACTCCGGTTCAGTACGCGGTCACGTTCGAAGATGGCAGCGTCGAAGAAGCGTGGTGGGACGGCGTGCGCTCGACCGATACCGTGGTCTTCCCCGGGCGCCGGGTTCGGTCCGTGAGCCTCGACCCCCATCGCCACCTCGAGCTCGAAGCTGAGCGCATCGACAACCACCGCTTCGTCCGGCACGAGGACCGACCGGCCACCACCGAGGCCGACCTCGCGGACCTCACCGAGGCGGCGCTGCTCTCGGCGATGTTGGGGGTGAGCCCATGAGCGTGCTGCGGACGGCGTGGAACACCCGGTGGGTGTACCTGCTCACGCTCGGGCTGACGATCGGATGGGCCCTGCTCGGTGGATCGATCCTCGCGTGGATGACCCAGTTCGTGCTCGGACCCTTCGGTGGCGAGTCCGATGCCCAGCACGCCCTCGCGCGGCTCACCGAGGTGGTGATGCACAACCCCGAACTCGCCGTGGGCATCGGCGCCGCGACGGCGGTCACGGCCCTCATCAGCTGGCTGGGGTGGACCACGCTGGGGGGGATCGTGTTCTTGGCCGCGCGCGGCGATCGGCTAAGCGAGGCCGCCCGGGGCGCGGTGATCGCCGCTGGGCCCCTGCTCGCCCAAGGAATCATCCACGCCGCGATCACGCTCGGCGGGCTGTTGATCCTCTCCGTCGTGCTCGCCCCGCTGCCGCTCCCGCTCCGAGGGGTCGTGCTCCTCGCCGGGGCCTCGCTCGCCGTGCTCGCGCGGGACCTCGTTCGAGCCCAGATCTGCCTGCATCCGGTCGAAAAGCCCTACCACCCGATGGCCACCCTTCGGGGCTTCGCCCAGGCCTTCAAGCGCCCGCGGGAAGCCGCGATCACGGCCGGGCTGTGGGGGCTGAAGGTCGGTGTCGCCGTGAGCCTGGCACCGGTGGCGGTTCAGGCCCTCGGGCCCGCAAACGCCGGCAGTTTGCTCCACGGGCTCGTCGCGCTCGGGCTCGCGCTGAGCTTTGTGCGGATGTCCTGGCTCACCCACTGGCTGCCGGTCGGGCTCGAGCCCACGACGCCGGCCCCAGAGGTCGAACCCGCGCTCGAACCCGGCGGCCCACCCGCTCAAGGGTAGCGGCGCCGAGTCCCCAGGCGGTGTAGATTCTCGCTCAGTGGCAGCTCGGGCCCAGTTCTCGCCGAAAGCGGACGATCCGCTTCGGTCGGCTACACCGGAGGTCGACGACGTCGAGGCGCGTCGCGCCCGAGCTGCGATCGAGAACCGCCTGTTCTCCGGCCCGCCCAAGCGCGTGAACGTGGGCCGCTACCGCGTCGAAGGGAGACTCGGCGCGGGCGGCATGGGTGTCGTCTACCGAGCGCACGATCCCGAGCTCGCCCGCGACGTTGCGCTCAAGTTGATGAACACGGCCGCCGTCTCGGACGAAGAGGCCAGTGTTGCCCGCGGGCGCCTGGTCCGCGAGGCCCGAGCGATGGCCAAGCTCGCCCACCCCAACGTCATTCATGTCTACGACGTGGGCGCGGTCGACGATGGGGTCTTCATCGCGATGGAGTTGGTCGAGGGAGACCCGCTCTCCAAGTGGATCGCGCGGGAGTCTCCGGGGTGGCGTGAGACCTTGCGTTTCTACCTCGACGCGGGCGAGGGACTGGCCGCCGCACACGTCGCGGGAATCGTCCATCGCGACTTCAAGCCAGAGAACGTGATGCTCGGCGCCGACGGTCGCGTACGCGTGGGGGACTTCGGCCTGGCAGGCGGCCCCGGAAGCGAGACCGGGCGCCACGAACACCTCGGCGGCGACATCGACAACGCCACCGTCGACAACGGGATCGTGTCGTCATCCCTGACCCGCACCGGCGCCCTGCTGGGCACGCCGAAATACATGGCACCCGAGCAGGAGGCGGGCTTGAGCGCGACCGCCCGCTCCGATCAATTCGGCTTCTGCGTCGCGTTGTATGAGGGTCTGTACGGCCACCCCCCGTACGAAGGGACGACCGTCGCGGCCTACCGCCAGGCGGTGAACGAAGAGGCGGTCCAAGTCCCGGACAACCGCGAGGTCCCCAAGTGGGTGTTCGAGCTGCTGCACCGCGGGCTGCGTCGCGACCCCGCCGATCGCCACCCCAACATGCGCACGCTGATCGACGCGCTCCGCTCTGGGCTGACCGCGCTCACAGAGACCCGACCGCGAAAGCGCCGGGCCCTGTGGATCCTGACGTTGGGCGTGGGTGTCGGCATGGTGGCCGCGCTCGGTGTTGGACTGGCTCTCGCCGACGACCCTCCCGCGCCCGAGGCCGTGCAAGCGCTGACGGCGACGCTCCCGGGTTCCGCCGAGCTGCTCAAGGACGTCGCGCTCGAGGTTGTCGCCCTCGCACAGCGGGAGTCCCCCGACCCCGCGCCGCCGTCCGAGCCTGTGCCCGAGCCCAGCCAGGTCGAACCGTCGCGGGTCGAGGTTTCGCCACCGCAGATCACCGCGCCGGCGCCCGAGACGAGCAAGGTGGCTCGTATGCGCGGCGAGGCGTGTTTCTATCAGGAAGACAAGCGCTCGTTCATCGCGGCGCGGCGCAAGCGGGCCGCCACGATCCAGAGCGAGGGCACGTGTTACACCTGCCGGAAGGCGGGGGCCTACGTCGTCACCACCCTAAGCCCCCCGCCGGACCACACCTGCAGGACCAGCCACCTGTGCAACGCCACGCCCAGCGACGCATGCAAGCCCTGACCGGCCGCCTCCAAGGCTTGGCCAGCGTTCTCCCGTGGCCTTTGTTCGTCATCGCGATGGTGGTGATGCTTCTCCCCACCGCAGCCCACGCCAGCGATGGGTATGGTGTGGTCACGCTCGATCTTCGGCCCGAGGGCACCGATGTGCCCACCCATCTGTGCGTCGTGAGTGAAGGCAAGGGGCCCCGCACCCGCGAGACGCTTCGCGATCTGCTCGAGGACCAGGACGACGCGCCCCTCGCAGGGGTTCCCGAAACCAGCTGGCGGGTCCGCCCTTCGGTTTGGAACGCCCCCGCGGACGACGGCCTCGATGCGTTGCGCTGCTCCGACGACGCCGCGGCCGACTGTCGCCCCCGGGTCGAGCTGCCCAGCGGTCTCTCCGGACAAGACGAGCTTCACGTCGCGTGCACAGCCGATAGCCTCACCGAGGGCAGCCACTCGGGGGAGCCTCGGCCCCTGTTCGTGCTGCTGGAGTTCCTCGAAGGTTCGCCGCCCAAGATCGAGAGTGTTCGGCTCGCGGGCGGCATCGCCACCATCGGCGTGATGAGTCCCCCGTTCGACCGGCTGATCGTCACGGCCCGCAGCCTGGGCGGCTACTACCGCCCCCACGGACGCAGTGAGCGAGGCCGTTCGGAGGATCCCGGGGCGGACACGGCCGCCAGCGCGAACGCGACCACGGTGCAGCTAGCCCTCACACCACGATGTCGCATCATCGAGGTTCGGCTCCCTCGAACTCGCGTCAACGCTGCGGACCGCGATCGCTTGGGGGTGCGCATCAACGGCATCGACTACGTGCCCGGTCGTTGCGTCGGCAACCTTGTCGGGTCCGAGGTCATCCAGATCCGCATGCCTCCGGCGCCCCTTCGGGTCGGCGGGGTCGACGTCGAACTCGCGGCCCCCGAAGGGGGATCCGGTGCCGCGCGCTTCGGCGGCAGCTTCGAGGGAGAATGGCCCAAGAGCCCGATGTCACTCGACTTCAACCAGGTCACGTTCACCTGGCGCCGCCCCCCGTGCATCTATCCACGCGATGCCTGCCCCGACGCCACGCTGGAGACCGGTACGACCTGCGCGGCGACGGTAACCGAGTCGGGTTGCGCGTACTCGTGCCCCGGAGAGTTCATCGCCGAGCAGGCCCTCGACCTCGACCTCCCGCTGCAGATCACCTTCGAGAAAGACGACCCCAACCAAAGCTGGACCGACACGCTCGCGCAAAGCGGCCAGGAGCTCACCAGCTTTGTGCCGGCCGATGAGGTCTACCTGGGAGCCAACATCAACCAGTGGGAGACCTCCGTCCCCGACAACCGGATCAGCAGCATCGTGTTGTTCGGGGAAGACGGGGGCGAACGCGAGTACGGGGTCACGCATATGGATCGCCTGCTTCTGCGGGTTCCTGGTGCGGGACTTCAGGGACGCGGCGGGACCTGCGAGAGCGTGCGCTTCAAGCCTCGCGGCGACCGCTCCTACGACGAACTCGTCGCCTCGGTCGAAGATGGGGAGTTGGTGTTGGGCCGACCCGAGCGCGGCGCCCGTTTGGTCAGCTTCAACCTTTCGTTGTTGTTTGGGGGCGGGCCTGCGTGGTCTGGAAGCCTCAAGACGCCGCCCATCTACTTCTCGGGCTTGGCCATGTTCGCGGTCCGCCTCCAACCGCGCCGGCCGGGTTGGAACCGCGTCGGGTTTGAGCTACGCAGCGGCGGCACCTTGGGCCGCTGGGGTGTGCCGGTTGTCGACGACACCACCGACGAGCTCGACCCCCCGATGCGTACCCTTGAGGGCGACACCACCACCACAGCGCCGCAAAGTGGCGAGGCACGCATCGGGTGGGCGCGCGTCCTGCTCGAGCCCGGCGTGGTCGTCTCCCTGCAAGAACGCATCGCGCTGGGCGGGGGTCTCGGGATGGGCTTCTCGTTGCCGTATCGCGGTGCCAACGACATCACCGGGGCCACGCTGAACTTCATCGTCTCCCCCAACCTCGATCTGAGGTTTCGGCTGCGCTCCTGGCTGCGGCTCGTCGTCCAGTTCCGCGGCGTGTTCGGCGAGAAAGAGTTCGAGCGACCGGCCGAAGACGAGGGCAACCGGCCCAAGCCCGGTGACCAGGCGCAGTCGCTGCTGGTCCTCGGCGGCCTTCAGGCCCAGTTCTAGCGTTCTGAGTCCGGTGTCGGAGCCAAAACGCGCCAGACTACTGCGTGGGCGGCGTGGGCGGAGTGGGCGGCTTGGGCGGCACGAGGCGAGCCTGCAGATCTTTGGCCCACATCTCAAAGTTGTCCATCGTGCTTCGCAGCAGGTCCTCGGACTCGCTGAGTTCGGCGATGACACCGTCCAAGCGTGCGCGCGCGCGCTGCAGCCGGCTCTTGACCGTACCCACCGGTGTCTCGAGCACCGCGGAGATCTCGGCGACGGTCAGCTCTTCCCAGTAGAACAACTCGAGGGCGAGCTGCATGTCGATGGGTAGCCGACGCAGCGCGCTGAGCAAGAGTTGCTGCTCCTGCTGGACCGCAACGGCTCGCGATGGCGACACCATTCCAAGGTCGGCCACCGACATCGAACCGAACTCGACCGCAGTACCCCGGCGGTCCCGCTGGCGCAGGTGCGAGTACAAACGCTTGCGAGCGATCATGAACACGTAGGTGCGAAAGCTGGCATCGCCGCGAAAGCGGTCCTTGCTCTGCACCAGCCCCATGAAGGTCTGTTGCGTGAGGTCTTCGGCGGCGTCGTCCACCTTGTTCCGAAAGAACCGGAACACCGAGTCGAAATACCGCGCAAACAACTCCCGCCCCGCGGACTCGTCGTCACCCCGCCAGGCCTCGAGCAGCTCGAAATCGGTGGGTTCGCTCATCCTCGCCCCCACTATGCCCCCCGCAGGCCCTCGGATCCACCACCCCGTGCCGCCGCGCGCCGGGGCCCGCAGGCCCTACGCCCCCGTTCGGAATCCCCCGCCCCTTCGAGGCCAAAAGGCCGAGCTCGGGCGGGGGCGCGAGGGCAGCTCTTCGCGCCGCCGCGCTGGGGGAGACAAGCGCTCCCCCCTCCCTTACCCCAGGATCACAGCTCGGCCCGGCTGAAGTCGGTGAGCCGGGAGAACCGGTCGAAGCGGGCTTGGATCTTCTCGATGCTGAGGTCCTTCATCGTGTCGTAGGAGAAGCCCTCGACGTTGAAGCTTGCGAGCACCGAGCCGTAGATCATCGCAGTGCGTAGGTTCTGGCCGGTGGGCTCGATGCCGCGTGCCAGGTACCCCATAAATCCGCCTGCGAACGAATCGCCGGCGCCGGTGGGGTCGACGACGTCTTCGAGCGGCAGCGCGGGTGCCGAGAAGATTTCCTCGTCGTGGAACAGGAGCGCGCCGTACTCACCGCGCTTGATGACGAGGCTGTGGGGTCCCATGCCCCGGATCGCCTTCGCCGCCTTGACGAGGTTGTGCTCCCCAGTGAGCAGCATGGCCTCCTCCTCGTTGATGGTGAGGACGTCGACTTTGCTGATGACCTCGACGAGGTCGGCGCGGGCGATGTTGATCCATAGATCCATCGAGTCGAGGCCAACCAGCTTCGGTCGTGTGCGCATCTGCTCGAGCACCTTGAGCTGCAGCGCCGGCACAATGTTCGCGAGGAACAGGTACTCCGTGTCCTGGTAGTGCTCCGGCAACTTCGGGTCGAACGCCTCGAACACGCCCAGTTGGGTATCGAGCGTGTCTCGCCCGTTCATGTTGTCGTGATACTTGCCCTTCCAGCGGAAGGTCAGGCCCTCGGGGTTCACCTCGAGGCCGTCGAGGTCGACACCGCGGGACTTCAGATCAGCGAGCCCTTGCGGGGGAAAGTCCTCGCCGACGACGCCCACGAGGCGGACGTTCGAGAGATAGGATGCGGCCATCGAGAAGAACGTCGCGGCGCCGCCGATCGATTCTTCACGCTCGGCGCGAGGGGTGATGACCCAATCGACAGCCACGCTGCCAACGACGAGCACGGAGGGTTTGTTATCGCTCATGTGTGTTCTTCCGAAAGTTGAGACAGGCGCGAACCGAAGGGCCTGTTGGAGGGTGAAACGAAGGCAGCTTCGCTGCCGCAGTGAGGGAACCTCTCGAAGGCTCCCTTGAGGACTCCAGCTACAAGTACTGGCCGATGATCAGATCGAGTCGCGCGCGGGCTTCGTCCGTCATGGTGTCGGGCGTGGTCATGACCGCGTTCTCGCAGGCACGGGGGTACGGAAGCGCCTCGTTGCGCTCCGGGAGAAGCTCCGCCAGACGCACGATGGTCCTGCGGGCGACGTCCACGTTGGCCTGCATCACTGCGACCACCGCATCGACGCTGACCTCTTCGTCGTGCCAGCAGTCGTAGTCGGTGGACATGGCCAGCAAGCAGTAGGCCAGCTCTGCTTCGCGGGCCAGCTTCGCCTCGGGCAGCGCGGTCATCCCGATGATGCGCGCGCCCCAGCTGCGATACAGCTCGGACTCGGCCCGGGTGGAGAACGCCGGGCCGTCGATGACAACACACGACCCTCCATCGTGCACCGTTGCGCCGGTAGACATCGCCGCGTCTCGAGCCAGCGCCCGCAAGCCCTGCGTCGTGGGGTGTCCGAACTGCACGTGGCCCACGACGCCGTCGCCAAAGAACGACACCGCGCGGTGCTTGGTCCGGTCGATGAACTGGTCTGGGAACACGATGTGCCCGGGGACCACCTCCTCTTGCAACGAGCCGACCGCCGAGACGCTCATCAGATGGGTCACGCCGAGCTGCTTGAGGCCATGAATGTTGGCGCGGTAGTTGATCTCCGAGGGCAGAACGCGGTGGCCCGACCCGTGGCGTGGCAGGAACACCGAACGCAGCGGAGTCTTCCCGGGTCGCTCCAGCACACCGACGGTATAAGGCGCGCTGGGCTCACCAAACGGCGTGCTCACCCGGACAGACTCGGCGTCCTGCAGCGCGTCCATGGCATAGAGGCCCGAACCTCCGATGACCCCGAGAACCACGGTGTCACGGGCAGCGAGGGAACCGGGGTGCGTGCTCATCGGGCGGAGCATACGGACCCGCTGGCCGCAGGGCCATGAGATTCCCCAGGAAACCTCACTCAGTCCACGACGAGCACGATCATCACGAACCCTCTGTCCTGCGGCTGCCGGGCGACGCCGACCCCCGCCGCGAGCTGTGCGCCAAAGAACAGGTCAACCGCCGGCAGCGCGTCGAAGTCGGGCGCGGTGACTTGATGGGTCTCGACGGTCTCGTAGCCGAGATCGAAGACCTCCTGCTCCCAGCCGCTGGGCAACCGCCGACCGGCCGCGACACGTGCCGCGAGCGTGTTCGCGACGAGGTCCAGGCCATCGTCCCAGCGGACGGCAGCCAGGCCGCGTTGGGTCCGGGCTCCGTCTACCCGCGCCCGAATGCTCGGGGCGAGTTGCCCATCACGGGGGGCCCCGGCGCCGGGCTTCTTGAAGAAGTTTTGGGTGAGAAACAGCGGCCGCGGAGCCCCCGGGACGTCGGGGTCGTCCGGGCCGATCACCACGCCGATCCCAACGTGGGTCACGTCCTGTGCGAGCAGGTTCACGCGGTGACCGGGCGAGGACATGAGGCTGTCGTGAATCCCCTTGGGACCATAGCCCCGGGCCACGTTCTCTCGGATGACGGTGCCAACGATGCGCGCCCGCTCGAAGCGAGCACTGACGTCGCCGGTCTTTGGCGAGACATGCCCAACGTACCCGGCGCGCAGCATATCCTTGCTGTGATCTTCGGCGACACGGGCCGCGCGGTCGTCCCAAGAGACCGGGGCGAGACCGCGTTGTTTTCGCTCCGCGTTGAGGTGGGCAAAGTTGGCGCGGGCGAGCGCCGCCGCGACGACCCCCGCATCGATCCGCTCCAGTTCGACCCGCACGCGGGTGGGCGCAGGGGTGGCGCAGAACAGGGGAAAGTTGGCCGCGACCTCGGGGCCATGCGCGCCATTGGCCATCACCTCAACCTGGTAGACGCCCCGCGCTGCGCACTCGATCTGGGCGGCGAACGAACCATCCACCGAGACCGACACGGGCGCCGTGTAGCCACGGCCCGAGGGCTCAACGACCTCGACCGTAGGCTTGGTCCGCGCACCGACCAGTCGCCCTCGGATGTCGACGCGGTCCTTGGGAGACATGGTTGCGGCGACCGGATCCAGCGCAACCATGGGGTCGACGACGGCGGTCACCATGCGGGTGTTGCCATCGCTGCCTCGTGCCACGCCGACGCCGAACTGGGCGGGGACCCGGCTGGGCGTCGGCTCGACCTTGCCGACCAACGACCCGACCGCGCCCCCGCAGGCCGCGGTGTACCTGCGATAACAAGCTGCGGGGTCTTCGGGCAGCTCGACGACCACCAGGCGCGGCGGAGGGTCGACGATACCGGCCCACGACAACACCGCCTCGATGAGTCCCGAGGGCACGTCCGCGCCCTGCGGAAGGGTCCGCGCGAGCTCGCGTGCCGCCCGGTGCAACGCCGGATCAGGCTGCATGCCGCGCTCGGCCAACACCGCGGCGATCGACTGCTCGGTGCCGGAGAGGGCATGCCTTTGCGGAGCGCCGTACACCTTGGCCGGCGGCCCACTGAACTCCACCTCCACCGGCGTCAGGGTCATGCCCTCGTAGACGCCGCGCGCGGCTGAACTCGGGGTTCGGGTCGCAGCACCCTCGCCCGCCCCGGGAGCGTCACAACCAGGTGCGGCCGCCAGCGCAAGCGCGAGCGCGAGAAGTCCTGGGCGCAGACCTGAGTTGAGGGGGATCAGGAGGGTCAGGGTAGCAGCTCCAATACCGCCGAGTTCTCCGGCGCGTGGAAATCCGGCACGCGGGTCGGAGACAGCGCCAACCCCACCGTCGGTCCCTTTTGCGGTCGCTCGAGTCGGAACGCGTTGATGCGCAGCTGCGTCCCCGGCCCGACGGGACACGGCACTGGGGTGTGGCTGCAGATGTCGGGCCACGGCACGGCCAGCTCCGCCGTCCAGCCCTCGTCGAGATCGCCGGGCGCCTCAAGCGTGCCCCGAACCTCGACCGCTGCAGTGAAGCCTCCGTTCCAGGCTTCATCGCCCTTGCGGTAGCGCTCGAACCGCGCGTCGAACAGGACCCCCCGCGGTGACACCTGAAGCTCCAGATAGTCGGCTCGTCGCGCGTCACCGAACACGAACAGCTCGAACACCTCCTGCTTCCAGATCGGCTGGTCACGCTGGGTATAGGTGCCCCGCAGGTCGTGGTCGGGCAGCCACGCCGCGACGTAGAGGTTGTCTTCGTCCCACCCGAACGCGACCTGTGTCGGACCCCAATCGGGCGCATCCTCGCGAGCCGCTCCCAAGCGAACCGGCTCTCCGCCGAGCGAGTCGAGCAGCGTCGTACGCACCGCCGACGCCCACAGCGGATCATCCACAGCGCCATCGAGCGTTGGCGTCCCGCGGGTTGCCGCAACCGCGGTCGGCCTGGGCTCCACGTCGAGAACCGCGAGCACCCCCACCCCGTCGCGGCGCCGCGGTCCTTCGAGCACCGGCACCGTCCGCGCCCCAGCGAGGCGACGCACGGTGACGATGGCCGTTTTCGGATGCCACGGCGCGGGCAGCAGGAGCTCGACCGCCAACGCGCCGTTTCCCTCGATGCGTACGCTCCGGGTGCGGGGATCGGCCGAGACGACCTGGGGTGGCGCGGCGGGTCCGCCCAGCGCCACCTCGCGCGCTGCCGTCCGCGGCGGGGACACACTGACCTCGAATCGGCCCGGCGCAGACACGGTGAAGGCGACCGAAACCGGGGCTCCGGGCACGAGCGGTTCCCCGGGGACGACGAGATTCGACAACACCGCGCCGTCTCGAAAGGTCCACCGGTCCACACTCCCTGGATTGCCCCGCCGGCCCTGCGTGGGCGCGCGCGCGTCGAGTTCAAGGACCGAGCGTGTGGGTACCGGCTCGCCGCAGGCCAGCAGCGCGCTCGTCAACGCGACGCCCAGCGTGCCCAAAGGAGGCTTCATCGAGGCCGCTCGACTAAAAGCGGAAGCCGCCGGGGCCGCCACCCATGGGCATCGGCTGCAGCGCAGATGCGTCGAGCGCATCGCCCCGCTCGTCGCGCGCAGCCTTGATCGCGATGCCTGCGACGGCTCCGGCGCTGGCGGCGATGGCCGCGACCGTGACCCAGAAATACCACTTGGTCACGATCCGCTCCGAGCGCGGACCGTTGTCGATCGTCGGGTCCGCCTTGGGGCGAGGGGCGGGCCGGAGCTGCCCGGGCGAGGCTGGGGTGACCCACTGTGCGTCGAGTTCCGCGCGATGGGTCGAGGCCGGCTCGTCCTCCACCTTTCCGCGCGACTGCTCTCGCATCCGTTCCCAGTCCACCTCCGCCTGACGCCGCGCGTCGAGAGCATCCTGCGGAAGCGCATCACGCTCGCCCGCGTAGGCTTTTGCGGCACCCCGATAGTCTCCCATCGCCTCTTTCGCTTGGGCCTCGGCCCGCCACGCCGCGGCCGTCGGCTCGGCTTTCCGCGCCGCGACGGCAGCGTCGGCTTGTGCGCTCAAGTCCCCAGGCTCCGCGGCGGCCTCGGCAGGGGCTCGAACCACGAGGGGCAGCGGCGCCGCACGAACCGAGGGGACCGGACCCAGCACGACCAACGCAGGCATGACCGTCAGGCATGCGGCCAGACGCGAAAAGGCAACGAGACGGGGGCGCGGGGCGGAGCAATCAATCTTCATAGACGTTGTCTTTGAAGGCAGGCATCGAAGGATTGGGGGATGCGGCCGGGGGTTCCGGCGGTTCCGGCGGTTCCGGCGGTTCCGGCGGCTTGGGTCGGCGCGGCTTCTTCGCCGTCAGGTTTGTACCATCGTCCGCCGACTTGGTCGTGCCCCGCGGCGCAACGTCCTTCGAAGGGCGGTTTTTCGGGACGGCGACGATAGACTCCAAAGGCTCGGGCGCCCGCACAGCCGGCGGCGCCTGGGGGTCCTCGGCGATCTCCACCGCGGGCGCGGGAGGGACGGACTCACGGGGCGAGGGCTGCGAGCGAACCGGCGCATCCGCCCCCGAGAGCGTAAGGCCCGCGACCGCCGCAACACCGACCGCGGCTCCGAGGGCGACAAGCAGCCCGCGCCTGGAACGCGGAGACGACGCGGGCTCGGGACCATCGGTCGCAAGGGCCTGCAAGCTGCCCTCGGTCGGGGCGATGGTGACAGCGTCCGCGGACGAGGACGGCGCAGCAGCTGGGGGGGCCGTGTGCCCGGCGGCCAGCGCCAACATCGAGACCGTATCCGCGCTGGAGTCCGGCCGCGCCCGCGGACCCGTGGGACATCGCGCATGCGAGGCGGGGTGCTGGGCGAGCAGCGCCCGCAGCGTCGCCGCGACGCCGGCCGCGGTCTGCGGGCGGTCCTGTGGATCTTTGGCGAGCAGATCCATCGCAAGCGCAGCGACCTCCGCCGGAATCGGGCGCTCGGGCGCCGCTTGCCTCGGGTCCAAGGGAATCCGGCGAACATGCCCCTCCAGGACAGCCATAAAGGAGTTGGCCTCGAAAGGGAGCGAGCCTGTGAGCAGCTCGTAGATCACCACCCCGACGCTGTAGAGGTCGGCCCTTCGATCCAGCGGCTTTCCCAGCGCCCGCTCGGGCGCGAGGTAGTACGGCGTGCCCAAGACCGTGCCGGCCTCGGTCTCGAACTGCGTGTGCTCGGAGACCTCAAGCTTGGCCAACCCAAAGTCGAGCACCGTCGGTCGAACGCTCCCCGAGGCTTCGCGATGCAGAAAGAGGTTCGCCGGCTTGATGTCCCGGTGCACGATGCCGGCTTCATGGGCGGCATGCAGCGCCTCACACAGCTCCGCGAGCAGCGAAAGCCCGTCGGCGAGCGTCCCTTCGCGCGCCATCCACTCCTCAAGCGGTTCTCCCTCGAGCAGCTCCATCGCCACGATCACGTGACCATCGGGAGTCTGCTCGAAGCCCAGCATCTCGACGATGCCCCGATGGCCCACGCGCGAGGCCGCCGAGGCTTCCTGGCGAAACCGCGCGATCAGCTCGGCGAGGTTGCCCGCGACCCGGTCCTTTCGCAGCACCTTGACCGCGACGGGGCGTCCGTCGCGTTCTCGGCGCGCCTCATAGACCCGGCCCATGCCACCCTGACCGAGGAACCGAACAACCCGGTAGCGCTCCTGCGCGCCCAGCAGCGCCCCCGGCTTGGCCTCTGGCTCTGGATCTGGCCGAAAGGTCGCCCCGAGCCGGAACTGACGGGTCTTTCCGTGACCCGGCCGCAGCGTCTCGGACCGCGCCGCGTCCTCGCCGGCCCCGCCGCGCAGTGCAGTCTTCGACCGCCCTTCGGGCATGGACACGCTGAGCACGGTACCACCGCGGGCGGGCCGGTGCTATATGACGCGGCCGTGGCGCAAGCTAGTGAGAAGATCGCGGCTCTGCTCGAACGGCTCGAACAGAGCGGTGCAGAACCTTTGCGGCTCGATGCCTTGCGCATCACCCAGGCGTTTAAGCGCTCCTGGGTCGAGCTCGCCGAAACCCTGGTGCAGATCCGTGACGGCGGGTCGTACGAAGCCTGGGGGTTCGAGGAGTTCTACGCCTACTGCACCCAAGAGCTGCATCTGCGCCGAGCCACCGTGGACAAGCTCGTGATGTCGTTCTCCACCCTCAAGCGGTTGGCGCCATCGGTCCTGCGCTGGGACGGCGTGGAGAAGGAGGTGCCCAGTCTGCAGGCGGTCGACTACTTCGGCAAAGCGGTCAGCGCCGCCAACAAGCCGGCCGAGCAGCGCATGCCCAGCTCGGGCGGCCCCCCGCCAGCTCCGCGCGAGGTCCTCAAGGACCTGCGCGCGGCGGTGTTCGATGAAGGGCAGTCGGTCGCGGAGCTTCGGCGTCGATTCGATCCCATCCTGCGTCCGAAGCCTCAGGGGAGCGCAGAGCTCGACACCATCCAGAAGGCACTGGGCGCCGCGCGAAAGCTCGCCGAGCTGCTTCCGGAGATCGAAGGCCTCGACGACGACAAGCTCGCCCCCGTCGAAAAGGCGCTGGGGAAGCTCCGTGAAGCGCTGGAGGTCCTCGCCGAACCGCTCCGCGATGCCATCGCGGCGCAAAAGAAAGCCACCAGGCCCAAGGTCGCGAAGAAGCCCCCGCAGCGCGCGGGCGGACAAGAGGCGTGACTGAGTCGGCGACGCCTGCCTCCCCCGAAGAAGACGCCCAAGCCTCAGGGCCTCGGTGGTGGCGGGTCGGTGTCGCCGCCCTCGCGGTCGTTCGCAAACGACTCATCCCCCGCGCCCCGGAGTACGAGGTTCGAGAGCTCCGTCGCCAATACTTGCTCGGCGCCTACGTGGTGCGCCGATTCTTCGTCGAGGACCGCTGCGCAGGCATGGCGGCGATTCTCACGCTGCACACGCTGCTCTCGGCCGTCCCCATCATCGGCACCGCCTTGCTCGTGGTGGGTCTGATGGATGAGACCTCCGGGCGTCTTCTGCTGAGCGATCTTTTTCGCTCGCTGGTGCCCGAGGGGGCGCGTGCGAGCGAGATGGCCGAGGGGGCGCTTGTGCTGGCCGAGAACGTGACGATCGGCAATCTCGGGGCCTGGGGCTTCTTGGTCACGCTGGTGATCGCGTTCGTCCTGTTCCAAACCCTCGAGCGCACGTTCAACCGGATCTGGCGCGTGAGTCGGCGTCGCTCGGTGCTGATCAAGTTCACGATGTTCTACACGCTGGCCACGCTCGGTCCGCTGCTCATTCTGTACAGCCTTGCCCACCCTCTGGTCCCCGGGCTCGCCTCGGCCCTCGCGGTCCCGTGGTCGACCAGCACCGTCGGACTCATCGCGCTGAATCGTTTTCTCCCCAACACGGCCGTGCATTGGGGCGGCGCGGTTGTGGGTGGCATCATCTCCGCGGCCCTGCTTGAGATCGCCAAGATAGGCTTTGGGTTTTACGCGACCCGCTTCGCGCTCGTCACCTACGAGGGCCTGTACGGCTCTCTGGCCATCCTTCCGATCGTCTTGGTGTGGTCCTACCTGTCGTGGATGGTCGTGCTGCTCGGAGCCCAGATCGCCTACGTAAAGCAGCACCAGCGCTCCATCGCGCTGATGGGATACCTCAACCGATACGTGCTGGACCGCCTCGCCATCCAGCAGCCTTCCGGGCGCACCGCCGCGCGGCTGATGCTCGCGATCGCCGACCAGTTCTCGAAGCGAGAATCCGGGCTGCGGGAGGACGTGCTCGCGGAGCGGTTCGGCCTCGGGCTCGACGTCGTGCAAGAGTCCCTGGGCCAGCTGGAGCGGGCTGGGCTCCTGCTCGAAGCCGAGGGCCGCGTGTGGATCCCGGGTCGTCCGCTCGCCCAGGTCACCGTGGTCGAGGTCGTCGAGCTCTTCGATCGCGACCACGCACGACACGCGCGCGCAGACCGTCTCGCCGAGGTCTGGGCGATGCTCGACGCCTCGCGCGACGCCCAGATCGGGTCGCTGACCTACGCCCAGCTCTGCCAGTCGGCGCGCTCCTCGGCCGAGCCCGAGACGACCGACTGTTGAACCTCAAAGTAGGCGGCCATCACCAGCGCATCCGCCTCCGAGGGCGTTGCGCCCGACTCATCGACCGCGTCTTGCAAGGCCTCGAAGAGGTCCCACATCGACAGGGTGGTCGGTCGCTCGATGGGCGTCCCGATCATCGGCCGATCGTTGGCGGCGGGCAGATCCACGGAGACAACGACCGGGAACTCGAGCAGGGCGGCGGAGGGCGACACATCCTAGACATCGTCCGCATGGCCCCCGCCTTGAGCCCCATCGCCCCCGAAATCGACACCATCCCGGCTGGGGCCCGGCTGGGGCCTGCCTGGGGCCTCGCTGGCGTCTACACCGCGTCCGAAGTGCTCTCGAAGTGGAAGCCTTCGACCACCATCGGCGGCACCACATCGGTCCGCTCGAGCGTTCCGCCGGCTCGAACCGCGGTGCCCATCGCGGCCACTTTGCTCAGCAGCGTGAGCGGGCTGTCGTTGTAGCGCATGTTCTTAACCGGCCGAACGATCTTCCCGCCCTCGATCCAGAACGTCCCGTCTCGGGTCAGGCCAGTCGCGAGAATCGAGCGCGGCTCCAGCATCCGGTTGTACCAAAAACGGCTCACCAAGACGCCCTTGTCCACGTTCGCGATGAGTTCGTCCAGGGAACCAGACCCGCCGGCGAGGTGCAGCGAAGACGGCATGGGGCGCACGGCGACTCCGGTCTTGCTCGACCAGTAGCGATCCGAGCGAAGTGCCCGCAGCACGCCGGCCTCGATCCAGGTGACCTTGGGCTGCGGGTCGCCGCCCTGCGTCATGACCCAGGCGGGGTCCTTGGCATCGGTGGGATCGGAACTCAGCGTGATCGAGGCGTCGAACAAGGCCTGACCGATCTTCGTGTCCCCTTCCCCCGCCGAGAAGAAGCTGCGCCCCTCGAACGCTTGGCGGTGCGACATCTCGCCGATGAGAAATCCGAGCAGATCGGAGACGGCCTGCGGCGCGAGCACGACCGTGTAGTCGCCGGGGTCGAGCCCGGTGGGGTCCTTGCTCCGAAGAGACCACAGCGCAGCTTCGGACGCCAACGCGGCCCCATCGATGGTCCCTGCCGCGAAACCGACCCGTGTCGCCTTGGCGCTGCCGGTCCCGTCGGAGGTCCGCGCGGTCGTGCTGGCCAGGAGCTGCGTCGCGCGGGTGTAGCCGAACAGGCCAGCCCGATCTCCGGCAGCGATGCTCTGATCGCTGTGCGAGAGGATGCCGGACATCTCCAGGCCCTGGGCCTTGCCCACCTCGATGATCGACTTGACCTGCGGGTCGCGCTCGGCGGCCTTCATCGTGGAGACCTTGCGGTCGAACGCTGCCGAGGGGAGATAGGCCGTCTCTCCGCGAGCCGGCATGGACTCGGGATCGACCGGCGAGAGCGCGGCCATGCTCTCGGCCTTTCGCACGAGCTTGGCCAGCCCCTCCTTGGAGGTGTCGTTGCCCGTCGCTGTGGCCCGGCGACGATCGCCGGTCACTGCGGTCACCGACACAGCCATGGTCTCGATGTCTCCGCTGGTGGTCGGCATGGACGCCCCCCACCGCGTGTTGCCGCCCTTGACGGCGTATACCGACACCCGCACGTCGCCGAGCGACGCCTGACTCAAGGCCTGGTCGATGATCGTCTTGGTTTGATTCTCGCGAAGGCTCATCGGCCACCTCCGGTGTTCACGATGTTGGCTTCAAAACGGGCGGGCGGGCATCCGTGGCTGACAGCGTTGGACTGCATGGGTTGCCCCTTGCCGTCGCCGAACGTCCCGCCCAGGCGATAGGTCCCCTCGCCGCCGATCATGTCGCACGAGCTCCAGAAGTCGACGGTGTTGGCTTGGTACGCCACGTCGCGCAGTGGCCGAGTGATGCGGCCGCGCTTGACCTCCCAGAACATCTGCCCGGAGAACTGGAAGTTGTAGCGCTGCTGGTCGATGGACCAGCTGCCCCGGCCCGAGATGAGTACGCCGTCTTCGGTCGCGCCCACGAGGTCTTCGGTGGTGTAGCCCTCGGTCCCGGGCTGCAGGCTGATGTTGGGCATGCGCTGAAACGCGACCCCCGAGTAGCGCTGGCCGTAGCTGCAACCGCGGCTGGCGGGCTCTTCGGCCCACCCGGCCTGATCTCGCGTGGTCTGCCAGCCGACGAAGGTGCCGTCGCGCACGATGTCCCAGCGGCCTGGCTGCACCCCATCGTCATCCCATCCGGTGGTCGCGAGACCGCCCGGCTGGGTCCGGTCCGCGACGATGTTGACGCCCTGCGCCGCGACCTTGCGCGTGCCCGCGTCGTCGGGACGCAGGAAGCTGGTCCCCGCCATGTCGGCCTCCAGCCCCATCGCCCGATCGAGTTCGGTGGGATGACCGATGCTCTCGTGGATTGTCAGCCAAAGGTTGCTGGGCGCGAGGATCACGTTTCGCGTGCCGGGGTCGACGGGCGCGGCGTGAAGCTTGCGCAGCACGTCCTGGGCGACGTCGGGCGCGTGTCCCACCAGGTCGAGACCGGTGACGTACTCCCAGCCTGCCTGCATCCCGGCAACCTCGAGGTCGCGGCTGGCGAAGCGTCCCAGCCGGCGGCTGACCGCGGATGCGGACAGCTCCGGCGCGAGTCGGTAGGTGATCTGGTGGACCTGTGCGCCCTCGCTGCTGACGAAGCCGCGGTCCTCTCCGACGATCGAAACGCCCGCAGACGCGTGCGAGACCCCGCGCTTGCTCAGCACCGCCTTGGCCGCGTCGATCAGAAGCGCGGCCTTGTCGGCGAGCGAGACCTCGAACGGATCGACCTCAAATGCAGAGACCCACGTCCCCTTGGCGACCGGGGCACCCACCCATTGCACCGGAGGCTGGGCCAAGGTCTTGAGCAGCGCGCCGCTGCGCTTGGCCGCATCGACCGCGGTCTTGGCCAGCGCGACGGCCGTCCGCTCGTCCACCCGAGGCGCGGCAGCAAAACCCCAGCCTCCGTTGGCGATGACACGCACGCCGATGCCGTAGTCCTCCTCGTGCGAGACCGAGTCAACGTGGTCGTCGCGGACTCCGATGGACTCGGTCCGGTAGAGCACCAAGCGGGCGTCCGCGTAGCTGGCCCCGGCGGCGATCGCTGCTTCGATCGCTTTCTTGGCGATCGGCAGGTCCGCCGGCACGCGGCTGGCGGTCAAGACACCGCTCGCGGCCGCAGCGGTGGGAGGAGGCGAACCCGGCGCCGGCTTGCGAGCCCCGCTGGGCATCGCCCACGCGCGTCCAGGCAGCAGCAGCGAGGCGGTCGCCAATCCCGAGAGCGTCAGGAAATCACGCCGAAAGGACGACATAGCGGGACGATACAGCACCCAGGCTGGTCTGTGGACCCATCGCAGGTCATCCTGGCGCCCATGAGCAGGATCTCGCTGATGTTGGCCGCTGCCCTTCTACTGCCGGCGTGTGACGGCAACGACGCAGACGCCACGAAGGACGAGCCCCAGGCCAAGGCCAAGGGCGCACAAGACGACAAGGACGAGCCCGCCAAGGCCGAGCCCGCAGCGGACGCGGCCCAAGACGCGGCCCCCGAGAAGGAGGCCGACACACGCGTGCTCGCCGACAGCGGTCTGGGGATCGGCGGCAAGCTCAGCGCCTTTCAGATCCTCAACTGTGAGGACGGCGAAGAGTACTGCCAGGTCTGCCGCTACGGGGGCAACCCCAAGCTGATGGCCGTGGGCACCGTCGACGACGAAGCGTTCCGCAAGGACCTCAAGGACCTCGACGCCATCGTCAAGAAGTACGGCGCCGACAAGGTGAAAGCGTTCGCGGTCATCACCGAGATCGAGGACGGCAAAGCGATCACACCCAAGGACCCCGAAGCCGCCAAGGCCCAAGCCAAGGCGCTCAAGGCCGAGCTTGGCATCGACTTCCCGATCGTCGTGCCCGCCCCCGAAGACGGCGGCGCGAACGAGACGTGGGAGGACTACTACAACATCACCAAGAGCCGGACCGTGATGTTCTCCGATGGTCGCAACCAGGTGAAGTACTCCGCGGTCGAGCCGGCGGACTTTGCCGACCTGGGCAAGGCGATCGAAGCCGTGCTCGGCGCCTGAGCCCGGCTTGGACTCTCCTTTCCCCACGTCATCGGCTTAGCGATCGCCAGGTTCGTCTTCACGCCGCGACGCCTGCCCGAGCGTTGCCACCACCTCGAGCCCACGCTCCAAGCGTTCGAGCCACGGCGACAGCAGCCCGGGATGCACATGCGTCTTGCCCAGTGCCCGCAGCGTCCGCCGCCTGCGCTCGAGCAACTCGCCCACCCCCTGGGTCGCCTTCGCAACACAGCCGTAGTCCGCCGCCGACCGCAGCAGAGTCTCGATCCGCTCGGGCCTCGACCCAAACCCCCGTGGAAGGGAAATCGCCCGCCCGATCGTGACAATGTCCGCGTCCGAGATGAACGTGCCGACCGCCGCCGGGGTGGCAAGCCAAGTCGCGATGTCACCGAGGCCCGCCGCTTCGCGAAGCGGCGCGGCGACCTCGGCGGGACGCAGTGACTGCAGCGAAGCCGCTGTTCTCCCCGCATGATCCGCGGCGAGATCGAGCGCCTGCGAAACGACCGCGCGCCAGAACGGGACCGGCTGCTCCGCCATCACCACCGCGAACGCGGGAAGCCACACCAAGATCCCGTCGCGCACGAACGCGCCGGCTTCCTGAGCATCGCCCACCTCCAGCCTTCGCGCGACGTACTCGAGTTGCACGCCGAGGTGACATGCGGCCGGGCCTGTGCTCGCACCGATCTGCATGCGGTCGGCCAGCATCGCCGTCACCGGACCGCCGACGCAGCGATTCGCCTCCAAGAACGCACTCGCATACGGAGGAACACTGAGATCGAACGCGGCGACGTACTCGCTGCGTAGCGCCTCGGCGTCCGTGGTTGCATCGAACACCGCCGCCACGGCAGCGTCGACCCCCAACGCCCCCTCCTGAAGCAGCCGCGCCAGCACCCTGTACCCGCGCGCACGCTCAGCATCCGAGTTCGCCACCGCTCAGTCCTCGTCCCGCTCGGGCAGCAGATACGCCTCGGCCACCGGCTTGAGCGGACGTTTGAGCCACATCGGTCGGCGAGTCCCATCAGGGCTGTGCTCGCGAGCCGAGCGGGTCAGCTTTCGCCACGCACGATAGACCTCCATCGACTTGTTCGTGTCGACGACCACGTCGCCGTGCTTCTCCCCTGGCCCGGCCTTGCGCACGTTCACCGCTCTCTGCAGCCAGCAGTGGGCCCCCGAGATCGGATCGGGGTGCACGCCGTGGGTCAGGTTTTGATGCACGCCCACATCTTTCCACCAGATCCGAGATGTGTCCGGGTCGAAGGTCTCCCATGCGCCGCCCTGCTTGACGATCTTCAGCGCGTGCCGGCCCTCGCCGCGGTCCTCAAGCTCGGCGAGTGCGGTCATCCCCGGGTTTCCGCCCTGCTCATCCTTGAGCCGCCAACGACCCAGGTGGTGGCTCATCGCGATCACGCCGGGCTTGATCCCCTCGGTCACCCACACCTTGTCGATGAAGTACCCGATCTCGGTTTCGACCCGCAGCAGGTCGCCCGTCTGCACGCCCAGGCGCGATGCGTCCGAAACGTGCATCCACACCGGGTTCTTGTGGCTGATCTCGTACAGCCACTTCGCGTTGGCCGAGCGGGTGTGAATCAGCGTGGGCAGCCGAAACGTTGGCAGCAACAACATCTCGCCCGCTTCGCGATCGATGTTCTCCGGAGACACGTGACTCTCGAGGGTCCACGGCAGCACGTGCTGCACCTCGGGCCAGCCCCAATCGCGCAACGTCGGGCTATAGAGTTCGAGCTTCCCGCTGGGCGTCTCGAACCCCTCGCGCATCACCCCGTCGATCTCGACGCCCCCTTGGGACACCTCGCGCTCGTAGGGCACGTAGTTGGAGGCCGTGATCTCGAAACAGCCGTATTTGCGCATGTACTGCAGCGTGTCGAGATTCTGTGCTTCGGCCGCCTCGGGCAGGCCGGGCACCGAGTGGTCGAAGATCCACTTCCAGTACTCGTCCTGGCTCACCAACTCGCCCGGGCGCTCGGAGCTCTCGAACCACTGCCGAATCCCCAACGAGCCGTCGGGGTCCATGCGGCCGGACAACTCCACCCAAAACTCGGCCTCTTCCCAGACCTCGCCAGGGTTGGCCTCGTGCGTGAACTGGACCGTCTTGCCCGCGCGCTCCATCGCGACCCTGCGCACAGGCTGCCGAAACCCGATCCACTTTCCCGCGTGGGTTTCCTGGCTCATGAGGTCGTGCCGCTCGCCGGCATGGCCCATCGGCAGCACGTAGTCCGCAAACCACGCCGACTCGTTCCACGTGGGCGTGAGCGCCACATGAAGCTTCATCTTCTGTGTGTCCTGCAGCGCCCGCAGCCACATGAACCCATCGGGGTTGATCCACATCGGGTTGTAGACCCGTGTGAAGTACACATCGATCTCCCCGCGCCCTTCCTCGAGGAAATGCGGCAGCAAGAAGCTCATCTCGAAGAACGACATCGACCATTCTTCGGGCAGATGCAGCTCGTTCCAGGCGTTGAACGGAGGCGGCTGCTTGAACGGCTTGGGCACGAACTTGTTCCACGCGTTCATCGACGTGCCACCCGGGGTCCCCACCGACCCGGTCAACACGTTGAGGAAGAACAAACACCGCGACACCTGCCACCCGCCCAAGTTTCCGATCGACGCCGCCCGCCAAGTGTGGGCGGCGATCCGGTCGCCCGCCGCCTCGATCAGCTTCGCAGTCTCTTCGATGCGCTCGATCGGAACCTGCGCTTCTTGTGCCGCACGCTCGAACGTGAACCCCGCATAGCAAACCTCCAAGCAGCGCTCAAAGTACGCGAAGGTCCCCTCCTCCCCGGGCTCGGGTTCCGGGAATTCCGGCATGCCCGGCGCACTCGGAGCCGAAGCCAAGAACTCATCCCAGTTGACCCAACGACGCACAAACTCGCGGTTGTAGCTGCGGCGCCGGATCAGATAGGCCGCGATCGAGAGCAGTACGCTGGCCTCGGACCCCGGCCACGTCGGCAACCACACATCCGAGCGCGACGCCGTGTTCGACAGCCGCGGATCCATCGTGATGATCTTGGCGCCGTTCATCTTGGCTTCGATGATCCGCTGCGCGTGCGGGTTGAAGTAGTGGCCCGTCTCCAGGTGGCTGGAGATCAGCAGGATGACGCGCGCGTTGGCGTGATCCGGGCTGGGGCGATCCATCCCCGTCCAAAACGCATAGCCCGCGCGTGCGCCCGCGGAGCAAATGTTGGTGTGGCTGTTGTGCCCGTCGACACCCCACGCGGTGATACAGCGGTTGGTGTAGTGGTCCTCGCCCGGACGACCCACGTGGTACATGATGCCGTCGCGGCGCTGGGCTCGGCTCTGTCGCATCTGGGTGCCGATGTCCTGCAGCGCGTCGTCCCAGCGCACCCGTTCCCACTTGCCCTCGCCGCGTTTGCCCACCCGCTTGAGCGGATACAAAATGCGCTCGGGGTCGTAGATCTGGTTGTGGGTCGCCGGGCCCTTGGCGCAGTTGCGGCCCCGACTCCCCGGATGCACGGGGTTGCCTTCAAACTTTCGAATCTCGAAGGTCTTCTTGTCGACGTACGCCAGCAGCCCGCAGCCGGACTCGCAGTTGAAGCAGATCGTCGGCACCAGCGCGTAGTGCCGGGCCTTGCGCTGCGGCCACGCCTTGGAGTCCCACTCGACCCAGTCGTCCCATGCGTGCGCCGGCGGATAGGTGCTCATGCGACCGTCGGGATGCCGAACCTGCGTGAGCTCGCCCGGCTGCAGCGACGAGACGCAGAATCCCGGCAGCGCCTGTCCGGCCGCGTTCGTGGGCTCGTCGGTGTCGAGGTTGGACTCGGGCGCGCGGCCAAGCAGCTTGCCGAGGAAGTTGGCGACGGAGGCGGCGAGATCGGTCATGCGTTCGGAATCTCCTGCGGCGCCATGACAAACGCGTATTCGTAGAGGTACAGCCCCACCGTGGCGGCGACAAGCGCCAGCCCGGCCCACAGCAGCGAGGGTGCAGCGAGCAGCATCACCGCCAGCGGCACGCCGTGGCCAAGCGCGATGGCCCCCCACCAGAAGCTCTTACGGTAGCGGCCCTGCGAGATTTCATGGGCCGCCCGCGCAGCGACCTCGCTGGCGTGCGGGATGCCGAACTCGCCCAGCAGCAACATCAGCAGGTCGATGAGGACGCACCCGGTGAACGTCGCGGTGCAGGCCTCGAGCAGTCCTGGCGGCGCGTCGATGGCGAGCCCCAGCACCAGCACCGCGCCCGCACCCATCATCAGCGCTTGCACGAGCAGGTGAATCGGGAGCAAGGGGCTCTGCCAGAGATCACGGCCCTCCGCCTGCGCGAACAAGAACGCGGTGTAGATGGCAGCCCCCAGCGCCAGCGGGAACGTCAAGCACCCAAGCGCCGTCGTGACGCCCGCGGAAATGGTCCAGACCCCCAGCATCTCCAAGCCGGCCGCCGCAACCCACAGCCCGGAGACCGTCGAGAACGCCACGAGCAAGAACGCGCCGCGCGTCAGCCAACTGCGCCACTGCGGCCGCAGCAAGATCGACAAGAACCGCTCCGGGCGCTCGAGGTCGTAGACCAACAGCGCCGTGGTCACCAGGGTCATCAACACGCTGAGCAACCCGCCGAGGAACACGAGTCGGGCGCTGGCCTCGAACAACCCCAACCCGAAGCCGAGCGTGAGCATCAAGAAGATGCCGGTGGCGATGCCCTTGGTGACCAGGTACGCGGGCACCGGCCAGTGCCACGGGATCTGATGCTGCGCGTTGTAGGCCACCTGCACCATGTGCTCGGCCATCGTACCCGTGCTCGCGATCGGCCCCGCTTCGGGCTGCCCCTGCGGCTGCGGAGCCCGGAGCGCCTGGCCGTGCACCCGCGCGGCGCTGGAGCCCTGCCCGACCACCACAAGCCGCTTCCTGGGCGCGCTGCGATGCTCCCCCACGACATCGGAGAACATCATGTGCTCGGGCGTCGCCGCGGCGGTGGGATGCATCGCGAGATCGTTGCCTTCGATGTACAGCACGTTGGGGCGCGTGCCTTGCTCGGGCTTGCGCACCGTCGTCTGGTTGCCCGCCGCGAGCCGGGCGATCTCAGAGGTGGGGTCGTCGAGGTCGCCCGCAACGATCGCATGCGTGGGACAGACGACCGCGCACGCAGGCTCGAGTCCCACGTCGACCCGGTGCGCACAGTAGTGGCACTTCGCGACCGTGCCGCGATCGGGGTCCACGTGGATCGCGTCATAGGGGCAGGCCTGCATGCACGCCTTGCAGCCGATGCACGCCGCGGGATCGAACTCCACGATGCCGTCATCGCGCTGGTACATCGCGGTGACCGGACAGATCCGCACACACGGCGGATTTTCGCAGTGGTTGCAGCGGGTGACCTGAAAACTACGGCGCACGTCCGGGTACGCACCCTGCTCCACCGTCTTCACCCAGGTGCGACTCACCCCCAGCGGAACCTCGTTCTCGCTCTTGCAGGCGGTGGAACACGCGTGGCAGCCGATGCACTTGCGGTTGTCGATGACGAAGCCGTAGTTCACGCGCGGGCCCAGATTGTGCAAGGAATGCGCCGGACCCGTAGGATAGGCGCTACGGCGCTTGATCGACGCCCTGAGGCGCGAGCGTCGCATCGCCTGTTCCAACCGCGTCGCAACCCTGAAACGCGGTCCTGCTCCCCCCATGCCACGCTGGCTCCCACGTCCTGCGCTGCGCCGCTATCCCAAGGATGCAATTGCCCCGGATCTCGCGGCCGCATTCACCGTGCTGTTTCTGGGCGTCCCGCAGGGGCTGGCCTACGCGACGATCGCGGGCCTCCCCCCGGTCGTCGGCCTGTACGCCGCCACCATCCCATCCATCGTCGCGTCGCTGTTTCGCAGCTCGTCGTTCGTGGTCTGCGGTCCAACCAACGCGCTGAGCCTGTTGGTCGGCGGCGCCCTCGCGCAGCACATCGGCGTCGACCCGGTTGCCGCCGCGCTCACCCTGGCGCTGCTGGTCGGTGTGTTTCAGGCGTCGGCCGGCCTCTTGAGACTGGGCTCGCTCGTCGACTTCGTCTCCACCGCGGTGGTTCTTGGCTACATCACCGGCGCAGGGGTCCTGATCGGCTTTGGCCAGCTCCACAACGCCACCGGCACCACCGGGCCCGGGGGGCGTCTGTGGACCACGTTCGGGGGTTGGCTGCATCAACTCAGCAACCTCCGGGGCTCCGCCGTCGCGGTCACGCTGTCCACCATCGCCGTGGTGCTCGCGGTCCGGTGGTGGAACGAACGCAAGGGGACTCGCATCGCGCCGGAGATCGTCGCGATGAGCCTCGCGCTCGGCGTCAACCTGTTGTTCAACCTCGAGGCATACGGGCTGGTGGTCATCGCCGACGTCGCGCCGATCCCCTCCGGGCTGCCGCCCCTGACGATCCCCAGCTTGAGGCTGGCGCCAGACCTGCTCCCGCTGGCGGCCGCCTGTGCGGTCTTGTCGCTGGTCGAGGCCAGCAGCGTGGCGCGGGCGAGTTCCTCGCGAAAGGGGGTCCCCCTCGACGCGTCGACGGAGTTCTTCGGACAGGGCTTGGGCAACATCGCCGCGGCCTTCTTTGGCGGGTACCCGGTCAGCGGCAGCCTTGGGCGCTCGGCGTTGGGCGAACGCGCCGGCGCGCGGACCCGTATGGCCGGCATCCTGGGCGGGGTGTTGATGCTGCTCGCCCTCGTCACCCTCGGTCCGCTGCTCAATCACACGCCCGTCGCCAGCCTGGCGGGTCTGCTGTTCGTCATCGCCTACGATCTCGTCGACGTCGAGCGCATTCGTTCGACCGCTCGAAGCTCCCGCGGGGACGCGGCCGCCTTCACGGCGACGATGCTCGGCACCTGGGCGTTCTCTCTCGACGTCGCGATCTATGTCGGCGTGGGCATCAGCTTGGTGCTCTTTCTTCGGCGGGCCCGTCTGGTGCGCGTCACCGAACTCGTGCCCGACGGATCCCGCCTCGCCGAGGCGACCGAGCCCCAGCATGGCCCCCTGCGCCTGCTCCACGTGGAGGGGTCACTGTTCTTCGGCGCGGCGGGGGAGCTTCGTGAGGCGCTGAGCACCGTCCTGATGGAGCCGACCACCAAGGTGTTGGTCGTTCGGCTCAAGCGCGCGGTTGGCCTCGATGCGACCACCGCCGCCATGCTCGGGGAGCTCGCATCGCTGGTCCAGGCCCAGGGCCGGAGCCTTGTCCTGGCCGGTGTGACCGGACGCGCTTACGACGTCCTTCGACGATCCGGCGCGCTGCTGCGACTGGGGAAGCCAAACGTGTTTCGGACCCGAGCCCTGTGGTTCTCCGCCCTGGCCTCCGGCCTCGAGCGCGGTCTCGCGCTGTGTCCCGAAGCGAGACCCGCGTTCGAAGCGTTCCTCGCCGGGACCCCCCACGAGGACCCCTCGGACGCGGCCCACCCCGCCGACGCGTAACACCGCCCCTGTGCCCGCTAAAACTGCAGCTGCGCCTGCAGCGTGCCGGTGTGCGCGACACAGCCGGATTCACCTGCGCCGGCGTTGGCATCGCATCGATACGCGAGCTGAAGCTTGCCGCTGTTCCCAAAGATGTATGCGTTGATGCCGGGCTCGATCGGCGCCAGCGGGCGGCCATCATCGATGTACCCGGCCCGCATCGTCAGGTCGATGAAGGGGTTCCACGTCAGGACACCCGCTTGGGCATACACCGCCCAGGACCGCTGCTCGAGCACAAGAACCTCCGGCGACGCGGCGCGGTGCTCGTAGAATCCCTCGGCCAGACCAAACACGCGGCGCCGCGACACCACGACGTCCCCGGATGCGCCCCAGCGACGCCGGGGATCGGTACGCAACGTGGCGCCGTCCTCTTGCGCGAGCGACTCTCGGTTCGCCACCGTGTACCCACTGGCGCCCACTGCGACCGCGAGCGGGTTGGTGGGCGCGTCGTGGCGCCGGGGTGAGCGTGGGCCCACGGCGCGCACGTAGGGCGTCTGCTCGTAGGGGACAGGCCCCAGCGGTGCGAGCACGAACCGGGCCGTCACCAACGGTGAGGGCGCCAGCGTTGTCATGTCCCGTCCCGACCCGTTCATCACCCCGAGGTAGTACTCGAACTTGCCGCCCAGCGGCTGACCGTGAACGGTCACGCCGACATCTCGGTCGACCCGAAAACGGTCCACGATGACCCCGCGGTCGGGGAGCCCAGTCACCGGCAACCCGGTCCGAAAGCCACGGCTCACCCACGGCCGGAACTGCCCCATCTCGACCGCGAACGCCTCGTGGACCCGGACCGTCGCCGTCGCATCGAGCAGCGCGGGTGTTCGCCCGGCAAACTCGGGCATAACCAGCATGGACACGCGGCCATGCCAGAGGTTTGCGAGGAGCACGGGCCGAGCCAGGCGAACGGCGGCGCCGCCCTGGAGATCCGTGCTCGGGGTGTCCTGGACGCTCGTTCGAAGCTGCCCGAGAAATCCGAAACTCAGGCTGTACGCCTCGTCTTTGGATGCGATGGAGAATCCCCTCCAGGGCTCCGAGACCTCGGCCGCGGGCTCCGGCGCTGGTACAGGGTCTGCGCGGGGAGGCGAGCCGGACGCTTCCCGCGGCGGTGGAGCCTCCGCCTGCGGGTCCACGCCGACCCTTGCGTCGGTGCCCGCAGGTGCAACGACCGCGGTGGGCGCGGACGCGTCGATTGCCCGGGTTCCCGAGGCGTCGAGCGCAGGTTCAGAGGCCGCGCCCGGGCCCGGCGATGCCGGGCTCGCAGAGCCAACACTGCAGAGAACACAGAGAAGAGCCAGGGAGATGGTCACGAGGGCCGCAGGACCCTACCACCTGCCGCGGTCAACCTCGCTCGACGTCGTACCCGGCCGCGTGCCACGCAAGCATGCCGCCGCGCATCGAGACCACGGAGCCGAATCCCGCCTTCGTCAGGGCGTGCGCCGCCTGTCCCGAGCGCCTTCCCGAGCGGCAGACCACCACCAGCTTGTCCCCCGGATCCCACCCCGCGGCGACGTCGAGCACGCCCGCAAGCGGTACGTGTTGAGCCCCGGCGATGCGGCCCTGCTCTCCGCTCCATTCGGCGAGCTCGCGAACGTCTACGATCCGAGCCGCCACGGCATCGGACGCTTCGTGGACCCACCGAACGCTCACCTCCGGCACCCCGTCCTCGCTCGTCTGTACCGGGGCCCGAGGCGGAATGCCGCAGTTGCTGTTGGCCGGCAATGCCTCGTCGATGTTCGCTGGGTACGGGAGATTCAGGGCGCCCATAATCGCGACGAACTCCTCCATGCTCTTGCCCCCGCCCAGTCTCGGGTTGAGCCGTTTTTCCTCGCCAACGGTCGTGGACGTGCGGCCCTTGTAGTCATGGGCTGGGTACAGGCGGGTGTTGTCAGGGAGGCTGAAGATCTTCTCGTGCACCGAGCGGTACAGCGCGCGCGCGTTCCCCTGCTGGAAGTCGGTGCGGCCGCATCCGCGGATGAGCAGCGTGTCCCCCGTGAACGCTTGCCCCTCGTCGTGCACCACGAAGCTGGCGTCCCCGGAGGTGTGACCCGGCGTGTGTCGGACCTCGATGGCATGACGCCCAAACCGGATGACTTCCCCGTCTTCGGCGGCCAGATCTGCACAGTGCACACCGGCGTTCTTGGACATGACCGTGCGCGCGCCCAGTCGACTTCGAAGGGTGCCCGCAGAGGTGACGTGATCCGCATGCACATGGGTTTCGAGCACCCATCGCAGCGTGAGCTCCAGTTCCGCGAGCAGCTCCACATCTCGCTCCAGCTGCTCTCTCACCGGATCGATCAAGACCGCCTCCCGCGTGTCCTCGTCGGCCAGCAGGTAGGTATAGGTCGCGGTGTCCAGATCGAAGAGTTGGCGAAACAACATGGTGAGGATTTCCTGAGAGAGAAGAAGGCCGGCCGGGGTTCAGCGGGCTGCTCGCCGCGCCGCACGAAGCCGGTCCGCGAAAAATACGATGGCCATGCCGGCGAACATGGCAGCGGCGAAGGTCAGCGCATCGCTGTGCAGGCTCGCCGCGGCGACGACGCCCGGACCGGGACAGAAGCCGCCCAGCCCCCATCCAACCCCAAACATGACCGCGCCCGCGATCAGCGGCGTGTCGATGTCCTTGCGTGTGGGCAGCACGAACACGTGGTGAAGCAGCGGCTGCGTCCGCCGTACGAAGAGGTGATAGACCGGAGCATAGACCGCGATCGCGCCACCCATCACGAACGCGAGCGACGGATCCCATCCCCCGGTGACGTCGAGAAAGGACACCACCTTGAGAGGGTCGGTCATGCCGCCAACCGCCAAGCCGACGGCGAACAAGAGCCCGGAGAAGAACGCTGCAAGAACAGGCATCATGGGGGTGTTCACGCTAGAGCACGTGCCGGAGGATGAAGACGGTGAGAGCGGCGACGCTCATGAACGTTGCGGTCGCGACCATGGACCGAGAGGACAGGCGGGAGAGTCCGCAGACGCCGTGGCCGCTCGTGCAGCCACCACCCACCCTCGTACCGATCCCGACCAGCAGGCCTGCGGCGATCAGTCCCGCCGTGCCCACCGGCGCGCCCTGGCCAAACCGAGCCGGCATCCAGGCGAACATGATCGCACCGCCGACCAGCAGACCCAACAGGAACGCCAGGCGCCACGGCCGCTCCGAGACGGGCGCACGCGCGATGCCGCCGATGATCCCGCTGATGCCCGCGATCCGACCTTGGAGGACCAGCATCATCGCGGCCGACGTCCCGATGAGGACGCCTCCGATGCTGGATGTCAGTGGCGTGAATTCAGTCATGTGTGCTGCAACGGCCCGAAGACGCCTGGGCGACTCGACCCTGACGAGGATGAACGCCCCACACGGCAACCACAAGCCGCCGCGGGTCCGCGAATTGGGAACTGCACGTCAGGCGCCGCAGCTCTCAGAGGGCCTAATTTACCACTTTTCAGCAACTTAGCCGGCCCGTTCGCGCCCGGCGCGGCGGAGTCTGTTGCAGCGTTTCAACGCGTGTCCCGCCAGGTGCGTCACTGCGCGCGGGCGGTAGTCACTGCGCGCGGGCGGTAAACGGCGGGAAAACCAACGGGCGCCCGCAACGACGCTCCCGCATCGTGACGAAGTGGCCGTTCGCTCCATCGCCATCGCCATCGCCGTCGCCGCACTCCACCTTCCCGGCTGTGGCCCACACGATGCCGCGGTCCCGCCCTCGGAGGACGCGACGGCCAACCGAGCGTCCCAGGCTCATCCCGGCTCCAGTCAGGATCCCGAGCTCGACCGGTTGATCGCCCAAGGGTGGACGGCCGCCGGGGTGCAGCCCGCCGCGTACGCCGACGACGCGACCTACCTTCGACGCGTCGCGCTCGACCTGACCGGGCGGATCCCCACAGCCTCCCAGCTCGCGGCGTTCGAGGCGGACACACGCCCGGACAAACGCGTCGCGTGGGTCGAGGAGTTCTTGAGCTCCCCGGCGTTTGCCGAGCACTGGGCTGAGCTGTACACGGATCTGCTGCTGGCCGGGCGCACCAAAGACCGCAACCGGGTGACCGAGGACACCCGGGCCTGGCTCGAAGGCGCCTTCGCCAACCAGATGAGCTACGAAAAAATTGCGACCGCGTTGCTCACCGCAGAGGGTCGTTTCGAGGGCCCCGGCCCGTACGGATTCCTCATCAGTCACGGAGAGCGCAACAACGTCGAAGCGCTGGCCGGCAAAACCGCGGAGGTCTTTCTCGGCATCACCTTGCAGTGCGCGCAGTGCCACGACCACCCTTCGGATCCCCGCTACGCACAGGAGGACTTCTACGCTCTCGCGGCGTACTTCGCTCGCTCGACGTTTCGCTTCCGGAAGTCTCAGGGCACCCGAGTTCCGGTGCTCACGGACAAGCACCGCGGAGACATGCACCTGCCAACCGCCCAAGATGCCCCCGGGGAGCGCTCCGGCGCGCGGGTCGAGCCGGGCTTCCTGTCCAAAGGCGCCAGCGAGCACCCCGAAGGCCGACGTGCCGCGCTGGCCCACGACATCACGGCCTCGGATCTGTTCGCGAAGACCGTCGTCGCCCGAACCTGGCAGCAGCTGTTTGGCGACGGCCTGGTCGAACGATGGGACGACCTCGGGGGCGAACACGATGAGACCCACCCCGCTGCCCTCCAGCATCTCGCAGCCCGCTTTGTGGCGAGCGACTACGACCTTTCCGCGCTGCTGCGCACCCTGGTGCTCAGTGACGCATACCAGCGCAGCTCGAGCGGAGCGCAGTCAGACCCGGCGCAGACCCGCATCGCAGAGGCTGTCTTTGCCCGGCACCCCGTGCGTTCGATGAACGCCGAACAGCTCTTCCGCAGCCTCATGATCGCGACCTCCGGCGACGGAGAGGGTGGTCCGATGTTCCGCAAGAACTTCGAGAAACGACGGGACCGAGCCCTGAAGGAATATCGATTCGTGTTCTCCGACGATGAGATGAGCAGCGCCGACTCGTTCTCCGGCAGCGTCCCCCAGGCCCTGCTGCTGCTCAATGGAGAGCTGGTCCGCGCCGGTATCTCCGATGTGAAGGGCACGGCCGTCTACGAGGTCCTGGGCCGCTACGAGGCGCCCGCCGCCCGCGTCGACGCGCTGTTTCTCCGGGCCTACGGCCGCCGTCCCACGCCGCCCCAACGCGCCCGTATCCTCGCCACCCTCGAGACGCGTGAGCACGGCAGCTCCGCCTATGAGGATCTCATGCACGCGCTGCTGCTGAGCAGTGAGTTCCTCACCATCCACTAAGTCCAACGCAAGGAGACGACATGCTGCCCACCATCACGCGACGCGACGCCCTCCGACTGGGCCTGGGCGCCCTGACCGCAGGGGTCACCACGGCAGCCTATGCCAACGGACCTGACCTCTACAGACATATCCAAGCCAAGGCCTGCATTCTTCTGTACATGGTGGGCGGTGCCAGCCAGATCGACACCTGGGATCCCAAACCTGGACGTCCCACCGGCGGCGAGTTCCGCTCCATTCGAACCACCCTCCCCGGCGTTCATGTGAGCGAGCACTTGCCTGGTCTCGCGCGCAGAACGGACGACTTGGCCATCGTCCGATCGCTGTCGTATCGGGAGGGCAACCACGCGCGTGCCCGGTACCTCATGCACACCGGCTACGTTCCGGCCGGCGGAGCACAACATCCTGCGTTGGGCGCCTTCGTGCACGCCGCCCAGAGCCCCGGCGCCCCGCTCCCGGGCAATGTCGCCATCGGAGGACCCGGTCACTCCGCGGGCCTGCTTGGGCCTGCCCACGATCCCTTCGTGGTCAGCAACCCGGTCCAAACGGTGCGAAACGTCGAGAGCAATATCTCCGCAGCGCGGCTGGATGCACGCCTGCACATGTGGTCTGCCTTGCAGGAAGACTTCGGCTCCGAACGCACCCCCGCGGCCGTGCAGGGGCACGACGCTGTGCTCGATCAGGCCATTCGCATGATGCGGGCCCCGGAGCTTGAGGCGTTCGACCTGCGCCAAGAACCACGCAACCTCAGCGAGCGGTATGGTCCTGGAAAGTTTGGCCAAGGCTGCCTGATGGCGCGGCGCCTGGTCGAGCGCGGCGTCCCCTTCGTGGAGGTCCAGATGGATGGCTGGGACACCCACGAGAGCAACTTCGAGCGGGTTGCGGCGTTGAGTCGCGAGCTGGACACAGCCATGTCCGCGCTGCTGGACGACCTGAAGTCCAGTGGTCTGCTGGAGGAGACCTTGGTGCTGTGGATGGGGGACTTTGGCCGAACCCCGCGGATCAATGCGCGCGGCGGCCGGGACCACTATCCCCACGTCGCCTCCGCGGTCCTTGCGGGCGGCGGCGTTGCGGGGGGTCAGGTCATCGGCGCCACCGATGCGGACGGCGTCGCGGTCACCGACCGACCCATCACCGTGTCGGACCTGCACCGCACCGTGCACACCAAGCTGGGCCTCGACCCCGAGCAGGTCCGAATCTCGAGTGCAGGACGCCCGATCGCGGCGGTCGAGGGCGGCGTCGTGATCCCGGAGGTATGAGCTCGGGGTTGCCGCCGCGCTACGGCACGACGTAGGGCGAGGTCGGCTCGGGGAGGCCAGGCAGGTCGTCGAGCTGCAGCGCGGCCCGGCCGGCGAACGCCCCAAACAGGATGGCGGTCGGGAGCAAGGCGACGAGAATCGCTCGCACGAGGTGGATCTGGTGCGTGCGAGCCAGGCCAACGGACGCCGACCACAAGAAGACGAGCACCAATCCGGTCGCGATGATCAAGTACAGCTCGCCGCCGAGCCCGACCGTGAAGATCACAACGTCGAGCAACGCAACGCCGAGCAACGCCGGGCCCATCGCGTAGCCGACCGCGCGCATGCTCGCCCCGACCGAACGTGATGCACCGCCGGTGAGGCCGACCGCGACGTGGGAAACCAGCCCGCACACGAAGTACAGCAGCGGCATCCCGACCGGGACCATCACCAGCAACCAGACCGAGAGCGCCTCAAGCATCGCCGGGTCGAGCACGACGTGGATCGACCGGCTCGCCACGACCTCCCGCTCCGGCGACACGACGAACGAAATCCCCAGCCAGGCGACGAGTCCAAGCCACGGAACCAGGCGAAGTGTGGCCAGAAAGCGCAGGGCCGTCCCGTGGTCGATGGGCTCGGGACAGCGCAGGAATACCCGCTGTGGCGCGAGCACAACCCCGAGCAGCGTGCGAACGCAGCGCCGAAGCCACGATCCCTGCGCGCGAAGCTCGGTGGGGACCCGGCTCTGCATGGAGTCCGGATCGAAGGGTGGGAGTGCGCTCGTGGGCGCTGCGGCGGGGGCCGACATGGGCGGCGGAGCTTACCAACACCCAGGAGGCAAGCGCAGTTGCGTCGGCGTGCGTCCACCCTTTGCGTCGATGCAAGGGGCGGCATACCCTTCTCGCATGGTCTGTAAGCTGCTCCGGATCGCGGCACCGTCGCTCCTGGTCGCGCTCGTTGCGGGGTGCCCCGCGAAGAATGGCGGGCCGCCGCAGCATTACGACGACCCGCGCGCGATGATCGAGGTCTTCGAGGACCCCGAGCGTGACGCTTGGCAACAGCCCGACCGGGTCGTCGATGCGCTCCCTCCCCCGGCCAAGGACGGGGTCGTGGCTGATATCGGCGCAGGCTCGGGATACTTCACGCGCCGCCTCGCGCTCCTGGTGCCCGAGGGGCGAATCTATGCCGTCGACGTCGACGGGGAGTTCGAGGACTACCTGCTCGAACAGCGTGAGGGATGGGGCACACCCAACATCGAACCTCACCTCGCGCACTACGACGATCCGATGCTGCCCGAGAACGCGCTCGACCTCGTGTTCTCGGCCAACACCTACGCGTACATTCGCAGCCGCGTGCCCTACTTCACACGGGTGCGCTCCGCACTCAAAGCCGATGGACGGCTCGTGCTCCTGGACTTCCGCCCCGACGCGACGCCCCCAAACGGCATTGCGCCGGCACCGCAGCATCGGCTCGGCGCCGAAGTGGCAAAACGCGAGCTCGCGCAGGCCGGGTTCGTCGTGGAGTCGGAGGAAACCTTCCTTCCCCACCAGTGGTTCCTCGTGCTACGTCCGAGCCCGTAACCGGGTTGGTCCGGGCTCGTCCGGAGTGGGCGGTCCGGCGTACAGACCTGGACGAGGCCGACCATGAGCGATAGCCACGCGAACGCGTCTGGGGCGGCAACGACTCCGCCGACCGAGCTCTCCAACGACCCGAACGCGCGAGCCTACGCCAAGGCCCTGGACGCACTCGCCGGCCGACAGCAAGACAACGGGGCCTTCGCCGGTGAGGTCGTCTGGAACCCCATGTTGGTGTGCCAGTACGTCTTCGTCTGCCACATCATCGGTCACGACATTCCTGAGCGGCGCCGAGCCCTTGTCCGTCGCAGCCTCGAAGTGCAGGAGTACCCCGGCGGCGGCTGGGGCATGTTGCCGGTCGTCCACACCGGGGATCCGCAGGAGCCAAGGCAGTTCCGGGGCAACGCCTGGCTGTTCCACACCACCCTCGGGTACGTCGCGCTGCGATTGCTCGGCGCCCCCGCCGAGGATCCCCTGTGCGTGCGGGCGCGAAGCTTCATCACCAACGCAGGCGGCGTGTACCAGATCCCCACCTGGGGCCGAATCTGGCTGGCGCTGCTGGGCCTGTACCCTTGGAGCGGTGCGCAGCCGATCATGCCGGAGCTTTGGCTGCTCCCCGACTCGGCGCCCATGCACCCACGGCGGCTCTACTGCCACATGCGGCTGATCTACCTCGGCCTGTCGTATCTGTACGGCGCCAAGGTCGTCGCACCGGGCGGTCCTTTGTTGGACGCGATTCGCTCCGAGCTGTATCCACGCGGCTACGATCTGGCTGACTTCGAGCGACACACGGAGTCGATCGCCGCCACAGATCTGTACGAGGACCCCGCCCCGGCGCTCAAGAAGGTGTTCGCCGCCCTTCGCCGCATCGATCGCGTCGTTCCCGGTGCGCTGCGCAAGCGAGCCCTGAGCAAGGCGATGCAGCACATCCTCTTCGAGTTCCGCTCGACGAACTATGTGTGCTTGAGCCCGGTCAACGGGTTCCTGTTCTGCCTGGCCCTTCATGCCGAAGACCCCAAGCACCCCGACCTCGCCAAGGGGGTGGAGGGCATGGAGTATTGGGTCTGGGAAGACGAGACCCTCGGCACCCGTTTCGCAGGCGCGCGCTCGGATATCTGGGACACCTCGTTCATGCTCCAGGCGCTCAGCGAAGGTCCGCCCTCGCCACAGGCGCAGTCGATCGCCCTCGCAGCGTCCCGCTGGCTTCCAACCGCCCAGATGCAGGCCGATGTCCTCGGTGGTGCCCGGCACTTCCGCGAGCCCGCCTATGGCGGCTGGGGCTTTGCCAACGAGAACCACCCATGGCCGGTCAGCGACTGCACCGCGGAGGCTCTCGAGGCGCTCATGCGCATCGAGGGGGCTGGTCTCAGCGACGAGGTCGGAAGGCTGCAGCTCGGCCGCAAGCTGTGCGCGGTCGAGTTCATCCTTCAGCGGCAAAACGACGACGGCGGCTTCGGCTCCTATGAGCCTCGCCGGGGTCCGATGGTGCTCAAGCACTACAACCCCGCGGAGATCTACGGCAACTGCATGCTCGAGTACTCGTACACCGAGTGCACCGGGAGCTGCATCCGCGCGCTTGCATTCGCCGAGCGAGACCTTGGTGAGTCCATGCCCAGCGAGCTGCGCGCCACCGTCCGCAAAGCCGTGACCGCGGGCCGCACGTTCCTTCTTGGGCAACAGCACGAAGACGGGGGCTGGCTCGGATTCTGGGGCGTCAACGTCACGTACGGCACATTCTTCGCGACGTCCGGCCTCCTCGCCGCGGGGCTCCCTCCCTCACACCCTGCGTTCACGCGTGCCAGTCGATGGCTGATCGAGCATCAGCGCTCCGACGGGGGCTGGGGAGAGAGCTATCTCGGGATGCTCAACGAGACGCCGCAGCAGCTCGAAAAGGACGAGGACAGCAGCGTGACCCAGACCGCATGGGCAGTCCTGACCCTGCAGGACATCTCCCCGCATGAGATCGAGGCGATCGAAAACGGGCTCGCTTTCCTGCGGGAGCGGCAAGGGGAGGATGGTCAGTGGCCTCCGGAGTCGCCCTGCGGGGTGTTCTTCAACACGTCGGTGTTGGACTACGAACTCTACCGCCAGATCTTCCCCACGTGGGCGCTCGCCCGCGCGCTCGGGCATGAGGCCTGAACCAGGACGACGGTTCAGGAGTCGTCGGAGTACTCTTCGATCTCGACCGGCTCGACGCTGACCCGGATCACGCGGCGATCGTTTGCGGCCAAGATCTTGAACCGAAGATTCTCGAACACCACGACCGAGCCCGCGATCGGGATCTGCCCGGCGAGCTGCGTGAGGAGGTCGCCGACCGAGTCGACCCCATCGAGCTCCTCAAACTCCATGGCGAAGGTCTCCTCAACCTGTCGAAGGCTCGCGGTTCCGTCGAGGTAGCAGACGCCGAAGTGCTCTAGGATGGCCGAGGGTGCCTGGTCGCTCTCGTCGAAGATCTTGCCGACGATCTGCTCCAACACATCCTCGAGCGTGACCACGCCCACCGTGTGGCCCCCGTCGTCGACGACGATGGCCAGGTGTTTGCGCTCCTCTTTGAAACGCTGCAGAAGGTCGGAGATGAGCAGACTCTCGGCCACGAACAGCGGGGGCCGCATGGCCTGCTCGACCTCTTCGCGCCCGGCGTCGGGGTGACCGATCAGCGACTTGATGTGCAGCACGCCCTTGATCGAGTCCAGATCGCCTTCGAACACGGGCATGCGCGAGTGGCCGGAATGGCGAGCCACCTCGACGACACGTGCGACATCCCAGTCGAAGTCGATCGCGGTCACGTTGCGCTGCGGCACCATGATGTCGCGAACGATCTTGTCATCGAAGCGGAAGATGCCGCGCAGCAGCTCAGCCTGGTCCGCCGCAATCGTGCCCTCGCGCTGACCCAGCTTGACCAAGAAGTCGAGGTCGTCGGAGGTCACCCTGTTGTGTCCATGCTCCCCGGACATCGTTTGGGCGAGCATCCAGTTGGTCAGCTTCGTCAGCGACCAGACCACCGGGGAGAGCACGCGGCCCAGGATGTTGAGGACCGAGAGCAGGGGAAGCGCGAGTTTGTGCGAGTAGGCACGGCCCACGGCCTTCGGAAAGATCTCGCCGAAGATCAGCAACAACACCGTGGTGACAAACACCGCGACCGGAACGGCCAGGTCGCCCCAGGTTCCGCCCTCCAGATGCTCGATCGCCAACGCCGTGGCCGTCGCGCCCATCAGGGTGTTGGTGATGTTGTTGCCCACGAGGATCGTGGAGAGAACCTTCACGGGCTGGTTGACCCAGCTTGAGACGGTTCGAGCATCGCGGCCTCCGTCCTCAAGAATCCTCGCGGCGCGGTGCTCCCCTAAGGACGTGACCGCGGTCTCCGAACCGGAGAAAAACATGCTGCCGCCCAGGCACAACACGATCGTCAGCAGGGCAAGAATGTCGCCCTCGCTCATCGAGCGCCCTCCCGGGAGATCGCCGTGCCCACGCTTCCGGGCGCTTCCGCGGCCGCACGCAGCGAGGTGGCTCCAAGGATGTGCACCACCCCGATCCCGTGCTCAAGCTGGTCGAGCGCGTCCGCAACCTTGGGGATCATCCCGCCAACGATCACCCCGGTGGCGATGGCATCTCGGGCTTCGGTCGGCGTGAGGGTCGGGATTCGGGAGGCCGGATCGTCGATATCCCGGAGCACGCCGCCCGCCGCGGTCATCAAGAACAGGTGCTGTGCCCCGATGGCCGCCGCGATCGCAGAGGCGACGGTGTCCGCGTTGATGTTGTACGCCTGCCCGTCTGCGTCTGCACCCAGGGGCGCGAGCACGGGCACGCATCCGGCCCCCCACAGGGCCTCCAGCAGCCCGGTGTCGATCTGCTGCACCTCGCCGACGAACCCCCAATCGACAGGCTGGCCGTCGATCACTTCCGCGGGTCGGCGGGATGCGGTCAGCAGGCTGACCCCCGCGAGCCCCACCGCTCGCACGCCCCGGGCTTTCGCCGCGGAGACCACGTCGGTGTTGACGCTGCCGGCCAGGATCTGCTTTGCCACCTCCAGCGTCGCGCTGTCGGTCACACGTCGGCCCGCCACCTTGCGGACCTCAAGGCCCATCGCGGCAGCGTGCGCGTTCGACTGCGGCCCGCCACCATGCACGATGACAAAGCTCCACCCGTCCTCGACGAGTGCACGCACTTCATCGAGGACCTGGGCCAACGCCACGGTATCTGCGACAACCTCCCCGCCAAACTTGAGGACTGCGCGGGGAGGGTTCGGATTCGGAGGTTCGTCGTCGTTCATCGCCCGGAACGATTGGGGGCCGTCCGATTAGCACGAACCCGGCCGCGCGGGTGGCCTCGTCGTCTGAGCCCCCACGAACGCCACCCAGGTCGGCCCCGTGACCCGGTGTCCGAGGGAGCGGATCTCCGTGCCGTTTCGTCAGTCAGGGTGGCGCACGACATCGGTGTCATGGCGACAACCGCGGTTGCCCGGCTGAATCGGACTATTTTGTCATAGTCGGGGGACCGAAAAAGGGGTTGCCCCGATGCGCCAACTGTCGATACCTAGCGATTTCAACAGGTTGCCATTTTGGCCCGCCCCATGCACAGGAGGTGGACGCAGCTTGAGCCTGACTTACTCCTCTTGGCTTCGCTCTCAAGCTCCATTTCCTTATCTTGCGCTTGATTTTCACTGGACTGACTAGCTGGCTTGTTCTTTGCTGACTTTTCCTAGCTTGGTCGCTTCTACTGACTTGAAACTCCTCTTCTTTTAGCTTTTCTTGCCCTTCGCTTGATCTTCGATTCGCTTAGAACTGCCCTTGTTTTGACGGAAGGCACCACGCGAGCCTTCCACGGTATCTAGCTTTCTTCGCGTAGCTTGAGCCCGACGGCTTCGTTTTTACGGGCGTCCTTGAACGCGGTGCTGGGGGGCCACACCGCGCAGGCAACCAGACACTCCCACCGACGGGAGGACCTGGGTGCTGCGATGAACCTACAGCTTTGGATGCCGTGGTCAGCTCCGACGGAGCGCCACGTCAGGGAAACCCGAGGTCACCTGGTCCGTGACTTCGGGTTTTTCGTGTTGGCGCTCCGAGCACGCGCCCCTGCCTCACCGGCAGATCTCGTCGTGGAGGTGATCCGGCGGCTCCGCGACGTGGTTGGTGAGCCGGTCCAGCTCGTCCGCACCCACGCGAGACTCAATGCCAGCGCAGACCGCCCGGAGGTCGAACACGTCGGATCCCGCGATGCTCTGTACATCGACCACCGCGTGCGCCCTCGCCAGACAAGCACCCTGCGCCGGCATCCCATGTCGGGCCGGCGCGACCCCCTGCGCCCGCAACATCTCAGGGTCGAAGCTCAGCGGTCCGCCGCACCGTGGGCAGCCAACGACGGCGCACGACCCATCGACGAGGGTCAGCCACGGGTCGCGGCCATGGCGATTCCGCGCCGCACTCCACCACCCGGCGTCGAACGGCTGGATCGCAGGGACGGCAGCGGGCAGCAGCCCCTCAGCCTCGAACCACCGTGCGGCGAGGTAGTAGGCCGGGGCCGACTTGCCCGCGTGCTCGCGGGCTTCGACGAACAACATCGGTTGCTCGAAGTGCGGATCCTGATCCCAGGCCGCCGCGAGCCGCGTCCTGAGGCCACCGGCGAGCGTGGTCTGAAGAGCGCCAACCACCGTACGAGTCACCCGGTCGGCGAACACCCACATCACGTTGCCCAGCTTGTGCCAGGGGTTGACCCCGACGTCACAGACCTTGAGTTTGTCACACGCCACGCGGGCATCTGCGCCCTGGCCTCGCCTCCACACCGAGACGAGCTTGATCTCAATGCGGTCCTCCCAATCGAGCCCAGCCTCGCCGTCGTGGGCATCGAGGCCGAGGTGCCACTGAAGCGCATTTCCGTGGCGGCCCCGCGAGCGGCGGGACGACAGCGCCGCCGCCGCGGGACCCAGCGGTAGCCCGATCGCAGCCTCCACGAGCCTCTCGAGGTGCGCACACCGACGAAGCTGCGCGTCGGTCCCCGGCGGGGCGTGTCGCAGTGGAAGCCGCATCCGTGACCTTCCAGGAAACCCTCAGGACGGTTTTTTGTCGTCCTTTTTGTCGTCCTTCTTCTTCTTGTCCTCTCTCTTCTCCTTGTCGTCCTTCTTCTTCGTGCCTGGCTTTTCGGCACAGGCCAGCAGCGTCGGAGACGCCACACCAAACGCGAGGGCAACGAGCATCGTCGAACGAAGCATCTTCATGCGCCGAAGGCTAGCAGCCTCCCCCACCCCCTTGCGTGCCGATCTTGCGCGGCCCGGCCGTCCGCAACGCGCCGAGCGTGCGACACGGAGCGCCGGGGCTGTGTTTTGCCGACCTACAGGGGCAGCGGGCGGCCGTGGTCGTCGATCTGCACGTAGATGACCTCGGCTTGGGTCACCTGTCGGGGCGCGATACGCTTGGCCAAGGAGCTCGGCGCCTCCGACTCGACCTTCACGCACACCGTCATGGATGTCCGGCCCCGCTTGATGACCCGGGCATGGCACGTGATGAGATCGCCAACGTGCACGGGCTCGTGAAAGACAATCTTGTCCATCGCGACGGTGACGACCTTGCTCGCGCCCGAGCTCTGTGCGGCGATCGCCCCAGCCTGGTCGATGAGGCTGAGGATCAAGCCCCCGAAGATGGTGCCGTGGGCGTTGGTATCGGCGGGCATCGCCATCTGGCGGATCGCGACGAGCCACACAGCGGACGATTCGGAGTCTTCGGACACGGGCGCAACGTATCAGGCCCGGTCGACGGCTTCGAGGATCGTGGCGCGGATCGTGTTGGCGTCGGCGTAGTCCGGGCAGTAGCGCAGCGCGGGGTCTCGGGCCTGGAGCGCGGCGAAGCGACGCTCCTCGGCGGAGAAGTCGTAGCTGAGGATCACCGGGCCCGCGAAGCCGGCGTCCCGAACCGCGCGCAGGATGAACAGCCCCTGGTTGTCCTGCTGAAACCGTCGTGCCCGCGAGACGTCGCCGTTGAAGCGCGCGGTCAGCTGCACGATGTCCCCGAGCAGGTCCTCCTCGGGGATCCGGTCGAAGCGCATGTCGAGATAGACCAGGGCCGGCGCGCGCTGAGCGATGAGCTGGCACGCCTGCGCACCGCTCTTGGCCTGTCGGTACTGCATGCCTTCGGCGACGAACGTGGTGAGATTGGTGATGTACTCGTCGCCGTCCTCGACCACGACGATGTCCACAGCTTGCTCGCTCACTGCACGGCCTCCGGCAAAGGAATCGCGTCCTGCTCGACGGTGAAAAACCGCAACACGACCGCCTTGCTCCACCCGGGCTGTGACTCGACGCCGATGGCGCCATCATAGCGCGAGAGAAGGTCGACGGTGATCCCCATTCCCCGTTCGACGTATCGGCCGCGAAGCATCTCGTTGGTGAGCGGCTCGGGGCTGCGGTCCTTGATGCGAATCGCCAGCGAACCGAGACCGGTGATCTCGTCGGTCTCGATCTGAAGCGTGACGCCGAGCGCCACGGGCGGTTCGGCATACTGAACGCTCGATCGCAGGGAGTTGCGCAAGACGTTCGCCAGGATGTCTTCGAGGTCGGTCCGGAAGATTCGCACCGGGGCCGCCTGGCCCTCGACCACCACCGGACCCAGCTCAAAGCCAGAGAACTGCTTCTCGCCCTTCACCTGCGCGTAGCAGGTCTGCACCAACGCTGCATCGACGGTGGTCACGCACAGCTGTTGAATGAGGCCGCTGAGGCGCTCGAACGCCTTGCGGCCCAGCACGTGCCCACAGCGCCCCAGCGTTTTCGCGAGTTCAACCCGTTTGGCCGCGGAGAGTGTCGGCGTGCGGCCCAGCGCGGCGCCCCAGTGCGCCAAGTCGTCGAACGCCGCGATCATCGGCCGAAACGTGGGGTCTTTGCGATGCAGATTGAGGGTGACCTTGTGGGCCCGCGCGACTTGATCGAGTTCATCGAGGTAGCCATGAAAACGACCGTAGATGCCCTCAAGCGGCTGACCACGCTTGGCGCGACCACGCCGAGCCAACGCCTCCCCGAACAGCCGTCGCCCCAAAACCTCGGCCCGCACGTCCGCATCGGGCGTGGAGTACTCCAGCGCCCGTGCCACGTCCGCAAGGAACGCCGTGTTGTGCTTGAGGATTTCGTGCCGGATGAGCGACAGCACGCGTGCCACTTCCGGGTAGCTCTTGGGTGCCCGCTCCAGCAGCTGCTCCAGCGACGCGCCGCGATAGTGCCGGTACACCCGCCAGGCCGGAAACGCGATCATCAGCGTCATCAGCAGGGCCAACGCCAGATAGGCCTGAAAGAAGCGGCTCTGCATCTCCCCGTGCAGGTGCTGCGCGCGGTCCCAGTACAGGTCGTAGTCGCTCCCCTCGGCCAGGTAGCGCTCGATCTGCTCTCGGGCCTCGAGGGGCTTGGTCTGATCCCAGAGCAGCTCCGCCAACGAGAATCGCGCCGTGAGCGAGCCGAGGTCGGCCGCCCGCCGCAGATGCGGAATCGCCTCGTCGGCCAAGTCCTCTCGCAGCAGCAGGCCCAGCCGTTCATGAACCTCCACCTGGCTCTCGAGAAGCTGCAGGCTCTCCTCCCAGTAGGCCCGCGCGTCGCCGTAGCGCTCCTGGTGATAGACCACCCGCGCCAGCTCGTTGAGAATCACGGGCTCGCGCGGAAAGCTCTCGCGAGCCTGGGCGAGGATCTTCTCAGCCATCTGCCAGTCCTGATGCTCGGTGCCCCGCAGGTAGGCTTCGTTGATGACCCGCTGCACGTCGGGATCGAGGAAGCGAATGCTCTCCTCAGCGGGCGGGGGCATCGGAAGCGGGTCTTCTTTGCGAATCTCCCGCTCAAGGTCCTCAAGCGCCTTGCGAGCCATGCGGGCCTCGGGGTCCTCCAGCTCCGTCAGCTGAATGAAGCGCTGGTAGTGCTCGCGAGCCTTCTCCCGATCGGTGCGTGCGTAGAGTTCACCCAGCAGCAGATGCAACCGGGTGAGGTCGGGCCGCAGTCGTAGGGCGGAGGAGAGGTGTTTGATCGCCTCGTCATCCTCGGCACCGGCGAACTCCTTCTTGTAGATCAGGCCCAGCGTCATGTGAGCGCGATAGTCCGAGCGGTCCATGCGGATCGAGCGGTTGATGTCGTCGACCGCGGGCATGAGCTTGTCGAGTCGCGCTCGGGCGACACCGCGCGAGTAGTACGCACGCGGAAACCAGGGGCTCTCGTCGATGGCCTCGGTCAGCCGCTGCTCCGCGAGCTCGTACTTGCCCTCTCGCAGGGCGAGGATGCCCGCGTTGGACGCAGCCTCCGCCGCGGCCGAGGGCCGAAAACCCTGCGTCTGGTCCAGCTGGCGAAGCTCCAGCTCGAACTCGATCTCTTCGCGGATCTTGCCCGCGTCCTTCGCAAACTCGCTTCCCACGTAGGTCCGATCGAGCTGCTCGTACAACTCGGCCGACCGCTCAAGGTCGTTCTCTTCGCGATACCACTGGGCCATCAGGCGCAGCGCCTCGGCTGCAGGTTTCCGCTTCTGGGTCCTGCACTCCTCAAGGTAGAGGGCCAGCACGGCCAACGCAGCCTTGCGACGCTCGGACAGCTCGTCCGGCGTCCCGCGGTCCGAGCCGTAGGCAAACTCAAGCTTGGCCAGCGCGAGCCGAATGTCATCATCGCGGCCGCTCCCACCGGGCTCCTCTCCGGCGAGCTGACGCGCGAGCTCAAGCTGACGGGTGGCATAGCGGGCCCCGCAGTCGCTCATCCAGTCGATCAGCACCGAGCGCTGCTCGAGCCAGATCCCCTTGGGGTCGTTGCGCTCGATCTCCAGCATGCTGCGAATCGCGGGCTTGGGACAGCGTCCATCCGCGGTCCGGCCCCGGTGCGCCTTGGCCTTTCCGAGCAGGGCCGACGCGTCGCCAGGGAGGATTCGCAACGCCGCGCCGTACTCCCGGATCGCCTCGTCGTAGCGCTCCTTGGCCACCGCGCTCTGTCCTCGCCCGATGTGCTCCTCGAACTCCTCCATGCGCGCCTCAAGTTTCTCCTCCTCGGTCAGCTCCGGCGGGTCGTCCGTGCCGGGGTCGAGATCGGGATCCTCGCCCGGTGGTGGCGGCAGCTCACCGTCGACCGAAGGCAGCCCGGCCGCGCCGGGGTCCGCAGGCGGAGCCGCCGCGACCGGAGCCGCCCACACCAAGCATCCGAGGGCCACCAGCAGCAGCCGCACTCCCTTCATCGACCACGCCGCCGCTGTTTGAGCGAGCGCAGCTTGATCCCGAGCTGATTCATGCGTAGCTGGACCTTTCGGCCCGCGGCCGGGTCTGAGAGCAGCACCCCTGCCATACGCGCGAGGTCTCCCTCGTATTTCTCGAACAGCAGCTCCAAGTACTGGCGTTCGACCGCGCACGAAACGGCGTTGAGCGAGTCCGCCGCTTGCAGGGTGACGCCCAAGCGGTGTCCACCATCGTCGAGGACCCGGACAGGACTCCCATCGGTCTCGGGCTCGATGCGGGAGATGTCCATCGGACGCATCAGCTCCCGCACGATGCGGGGCAAAATCGGAATGACGTCGGGCCGACTCGCCTCGGCGGGGTTGCTGGGCTCGACCACGTCTGCCTGGTCCACGAGCTCGACCAGCGACAGCGTGATGAGGTTGGAGAGGAACATCTCGAACTGCCGGAAGTTGCCCGGCCAGGCGAAGTCGCGCAGCTGCTTGTAGCTGCTCGGATGGAACACGAAGTGAATCCGGCGGCTGTCCGCCTTGGCGGGGACCTTGCGGCTGACCGAGACGGGTACGGGGTCGCCCTCCGAAACCGCCATGCCGCGCTGGGCCGCGTACTGCCGCAGCAGATCGGCGTTGTAGGCTTCCTGCGCAACACGGGACACGAACACCTCCAGCAACACCGAGAAGTCGTCCTTGCGCTCGGTCAGGCTCAACAAGCGCATCGCCGTGGCCGGGTTGAGCCGCATGTACAGGTCCTCCCGAAACCTCCCGTGTCGGACCATCTCGACCAGGTTTTCGTTGGTCGCGACGACGAGCTTGATGTCGGCGATCCGCTCATCGACCGAACCGACGGGACGGTAGCGTCCCTCCTGAAGCACCTGAAGCAGCGACTTCTGAAGCTCGAGGCTGAGGTTTCCGATCTCGTCGAGAAACAGCGTGCCGCCGTGTGCGTGCTCGAGCACGCCCTCGCGAGACGCAGTCGCCCCGGTATACGCGCCCTTCACGACGCCAAACAGATGCGCGCCCATCAGGTCGTGCGGAACGGTCGAAAGGTCGACAGCCACAAACGGCCCCTCGCGGTGAGACCGGGCATGGATGAACTCGCGGGCGAGCAAGCTCTTGCCGGTCCCTGTGGACCCCAACAAGATGATCGGGAGTTGGCCGCGCGCGAGGATCGAGAGCCGGCGCCGAAGGCCCTGCATCTTCGAGGTCTTCCCCCAGTAAAACGGCTCCTCCTCTTCGTCCCCGGCCGGGCCTGCGCGCTGGGCGAGGATGTTCTCGATCTGCAGCCGCAGCGAACGGGCGTCGAGGTACTCGTCATCGAGGAGGTAGGTGTAGTCCTCGGCTTGCAGACGCTCCGAGTCCGCTTCGATCGGGAGGTCGTCCCGGGCCGTCATCACGATGACGGGAAGGTCCGGGGCGACTCGGCGGAGCTGGTCGAGGATGTGCAGGCCCTGGCTACGGCGAAGGCGTTCGATGGCCCGCTTGTGGTCCTTACCCTCGAGCAGCTCCGACTTGTCGTACGGGAGGAGTTCGTCGTCCGGGATGTCGAAGTGCACGTCGAGCAGGACCAAGTCCACCTTCCCGCGGTGCGCTTCGAGGGTTGCCGCTGCCTCGCGATAGTTGCGAGCCGGTGGCAAGAAGTCGTGCCCCTCGATGAATCGCTGGCAAAGCTCGAAGTACTTGTCTTCGTCGTCGATGATGAGGATCTGCGACACCGACTACCCTGCGGCGAGTGTACGGTGCAGCTCGCGGAGCCGCGACCGAATGCTCTGCTGGGCCCCTCGGATCTCGGCTCGCGCCGCGGCCAGCGGCGCCCCACCGCCACGCAGGGCCATTTCGTGGCTCCGCAGCACTTGCACCGCGTCGTGAACGTCGCGAAGTGCGGCGTGCGGCAGCGGGTCTCCGAGGTCTGGGCGCGCCGCATCCCACACCTGCCAAGCGCTCAGGTCCCCCTTGGTCCGCAACACGTCGTCCTGCAGCGCCGCGACGAAGTCGTCGGTGAGCGGCCCTTCCCACGCCTCGTCCCCGTAGTTGGCGCTGCGCCACGCAACGTACTTCGCCAGGTCGTGCTTGAGGTCCGCGACACGCTCGCGGACCTTGAGCGCCTCGTTTTGTGCATCAGCGGACAAGCTCGAATCCCTTGCGTCTTGGTCTGTTGACAGCACCGAGCCCGACGAGCTCCGCCTACTCTTGAACGGCCTGGTACCGCGTGGCGCGGGCGCGGCCGGAGCACGTCACCTTGCCGGCTTTCTTCATCCACGCGAGGTAGCCGCGCAGCTCGTCGACCGCGATGCCCACTTCCTTGGAGATCTGTCCGATGGTGAGAGGCTCGTCCATCATCGCGTCGAGGATCCGGCGAAAGAGCTGCGCCTCGGCTGCCTCTGCGCCCCAGTCCGCACTGTTGGTGTGCTCGCCGATGACGTGGCGTCTGCGACCTCCCAGCGGCGTGGGGGTGAGACCGGCTTGTTCCAACGCCTCGGTCAGCTCGCTCAGCGTCAGCGCCCGGACGGCCTCGCCGGCGTCGCTTTCCAGCAGCGAGGCGAGCGTCGTCGACGGGGGCATACGCGCAATGGTGCTCTTGGCGGCCGTGCGCAGCAGGCTGGCCCGGTTCTCCCGCAGCGCGGACTCGAAGAGCTGAGCGATCTCGGTCATCTGGACACCTCGGCCGCCTCGTGGCGACGCGGGCGGACTATGCCACCGGGTCCCGACCTCGTCCACCGCCCCGCCCGGAACGCCGGGAGCACGCCTGCCACGAGTCGGTGTAAAAAACCGAGCAACCGTGTCTCCCGTCGCCGTCGTCCTCTGCGCCTTCGCCGCCTACTTCGTGGGGTACCGGGTGTACGCGCGATTCCTCGCGTCGCGTGTCTTCCATCTCGACGCATCCGCGACCACGCCCAGCCACGCGCTGCGCGACGACATCGACTACGTACCCACGCGTCCCTCGATCCTCTTCGGCCACCACTTCGCCTCGATCACGGGGTTGGCACCCATGCTCGGGCCTGCGGTCGCGGTGATCTGGGGCTGGCTTCCGGCGGTCTGCTGGGTTGTGTTCGGCGCGCTGTTCGTGGGCTGCGTGCACGACTTCTCCGCGTTGGTCGTCTCGGTCCGGCACGAGGGAAAGTCGATCGGCGAGGTCTCTCGCGAGGTCATCAGCCCACGCGCGCGCACGCTGTTTCACTTCATCATCTTCTTCGGCGTCGCGCTGGCGATGGGCGTGTTCGTCTACGTCATCTCGCGCCTGTTCGCCCTTGAACTGGCGCCCGGAGCTCCAGGCTATCCGCAAGCCGTCCTGCCCTCGTTGCTCCTGATGATCATCGCCGTGATCGCAGGCGTGCTGATGCACAAGAAGGGCGTGGCCCTGCTTCCCGTCGCGATCGTCGGCTTCGCGCTCGAGCTGGCCAGCATTGGGCTGGGCATGGAGTTCCCCACGATGGGTCTCCCGGAGTCCGCGTGGCCGCTGCCTGAGACCTGGACGTGGGTCCTGCTCGCCTACGCGTTTGCGGCGTCCGTGATGCCGGTGTGGGCCCTGCTGCAGTCGCGCGACTTTCTCAACGGCCTGCTGCTGTACCTGGGTCTGGGGCTCGCATACATCGGCTTGTTGGTCGGGGACCACGAGTTCGCCGCGCCGGCCCTTCGCCTCGATCCCCAGGGCGCACCCTCGGTGGTCCCCTTCGTGTTCATCGTCATCGCCTGCGGAGCCGCCAGCGGTTTTCATGGGCTGGTGAGTTCGGGGACCACCGCCAAACAGCTCGACAAGGAGCCCGACGCCAAGTCGATAGGCTACGGCGCGATGATCGGCGAAAGCCTGCTCGGGTTGCTGGCCACCCTGGCCTGCACCGCCGGCATCTCCTCGCCCGAAGCGTGGCACGGCATTTATCACGACTGGGCCTCGGTCCAAGCCCTGCCCGCCAAGATCGATACCTTCATCCAAGGGACCACGACCTTCTTGACCAGCTTGGGCCTCAGTCCCGAGATCGCCGCGGCGCTCATCGCCATGGTCGTGGTCTCGTTCGCCCTGACCACGCTCGACTCGGCCACCCGCCTGCTGCGGTTCAACGTCGAGGAGATTGGCGCGACCTTCAAGATCCCCGGATCCCAAAACCGCTACATCGCCTCCGCCGTGGCCTGCGGCGTGATCGCCCTGTTCGCGTTCTACGAGGTGGAGGTCGAGGTCGGCGGCGTCATGCTCACGCGCCCCGCTGGCTTGGCGCTGTGGCAGCTCTTCGGCACCACCAACCAGCTCCTCGCCAGCCTCACGCTCATCGTCGTGACGATCTACCTGCGAAAGAAGGGCTGGCCCTCGTGGCCCGCTGCCATCCCCGCGGTGGGCATGATGGCCAGCACCCTGATCGCCATGGCGGTCAACCTCGCAGAGATGACCGACCCGCTGCTGCTGGGCATGGGGAGCGGCTTGCTGTTGCTGGGATTGGGCGTCCTGTACGAAGCGATTCGGGCCCTGCGGCGGGTCTAAAGATCCGACGAGCATCCTGCATCGGCGTCCGCCAAGACCGAACGCAACAGCGCCCGTAGATGTGCTTCATCCGCCGGCACGGGACGGCTTGAGAACTCTTGCATCCGCGCGCGAAGCAGCTTGCGAGCCCGCTCCAAGCGCGTTCGCAGCGTGCTCGCAGAGACAGCCATGCCGCGCGCAATTTCGACGACCGGAAGCTCGTCCCAATAGACCATCAGGAGAAGCAGCTGCGGATCCCGGGGGAGACTCGCCAACGCCCGCAGTACCAGGGTGTGATTCTGCGTGCGCGCGACGAGGGTCGACATTCGCGTCCCGTGCGGCTCCTCGAAGTCCAGTCGCGGGTCGTCTCGCAGGGTCGAACGAAGATGCATGGCCAACTGCCGACGCGCGATTCCCATCAGATACGCTCGAAACGCCTCCGGGTCCCGGATGTCCTGAGCCCGTTCGATGCAGGCGATGAAGGTCCGTTGAGCGAGGTCATCGGCGACCCAACTGGCGTTGAGTTCGAAGTAACGAAGGATCGAGGCGTAGGAGCGACGCAGCAGCTGCTCCCCTGCGCTGCGCTCCCCCGCTTGCCAGCGCTCGAACAGCTCGGGGTCGGTCGGAAGCGCCGTCACCAGCGGAAGCTCCCAAGGCCAGACACATGGTCGTGCCCGGCCGATGCCTGGCGGCGCCGAGCCACGATCGCGTAGCGGACAACACCTGCGATGAGCAGACCCGCGCCCACCGACACCAACACGGTCCCCGAGGTGGATAGACCCCGAACCTGGCGCTGCCGGACCTCGTACTCCGCTTCGGCGAGCAGGCGCGACTGGGCCATTCGGTATCCGGTCCCCAGCAGCACCGCCCCCAGTACGCTGGTGCCGGCCCCTGCCCCCACGAGCGACACGCCCCACGGATCTGCGCGCACGGGGCGGACCCGAGATGGTGCGGAGGCCTGCGGCGGCTCGGTGGGGGCGCGCCCCGCGGGAACGGACGCACCCGAATCCGAGGACGGGCTGAGCAGATCTTCGCACGCCTCGATGATCCGCTGTGCCTCCGCTTGGTCCGCCTCGGCGGGACCGGACGCGATGTACCTGTGCAGGACCTCAATCGCGCCGGCGCAGCTTCCCGCCCGACGAAGCGCCTGGGCCTGCGCAAAGAGGAACACCGTCTGCTGCGTGGACTCGAACGCCAGCGAAAACTCCTGCGCAGCTTCGAGGTACTGACCGGCTTCGAACAGCGTGCCCGCTCGCTCCGCATGCACATCGCTCACGATCGCCGGTGGCTCGCCCGAAGGGCCGGCCATCGATGCGCGCAAGAGAATCGCGAGGGCAAGTTGAAGCATGGGGGCCGGACTTGGAGGCACCGGGGGTCACCGGTAGGAGGGGGGCAAGTACTCGGGAGCCTTCGGGCTGGACTCGGGACGACGCCGGGCCGGGCTCCGCCGAGGCTTGTGGGACTTCGTCCTGGTCTTTCGCACCGACGGCGCCTTTGCGGGAGACGCATCGGGCTCCGGCAGCGCGGAAACGGCAGGGCTCGGCTCCTGAAGCGGCGCCAGACTTCCTTCAGCATGCGCTTGGGCGGCTGCCGGGACCGCCTCGAACGCCCCGCTGGACTCGGCCACGGCCGGCGCCCCCGCGACCGTCTGCGAACCTCTCGCCGCGACGAGTCCGAGCCCCACGCCGACGACGAGCGTCCCCGCGGCCCACATCCATTTGCGGCGAGAGACCGTGCTCGGCTCGGCCGCCGCGACGATCTCGACGGACTTCAAAGTTGGGACCGCGACCGTGGTCATCGGGGCGGCGGCCTTCGGCATCGGCGGCGGTGCCGGCTTGGGATCGAACACCGACCCCAAGTAGTCGGCCAAGTCGAGGCGAGACATCGAGAGACCCGCGCCCTGCGCAAAGTGGGAGACCGCGCGTGCAAACGCCTCCGCCGTAGGCGTTCGCGCGGCGGGGTCCACCGCCATGGCTTGGGCGAGAATGGCCTCAAGCTCCGGAGGAAACGCGGGGTCCAGCGACGAGGGTCGTGCATAGCGCCCCTGCGCAACCCGATTGATGAGCGCGAACTCGCCGGCGGCCCGAAAGCACTTCCGGCCGGTGGTGAGCTCGTACGTCACCACACCGAGGGCAAACACATCCGCCCGCCGGTCTACAACCTCGCCGCGAACCTGTTCGGGCGCCATGTATGAAAGCTTGCCCTTGATGACGCCTGACTCGGTGGCGCGGGTGTGCTCGGTCGCTTTCGCGATTCCGGAAATCGACCAGCTTCACACCGCCGTACTCGCTGAGCAAAACGTTGGACGGAGAGACGTCGCGATGCACCAGTCCGAGCGGCAGGCCGTCGCTCGCGGTCTTCTCGTGCGCGTAGTGCAGCGCCGTCGCGAGTTCGTACGCGATGCTCAACCCGACTCCAAGCGGAATTCGCTCGCCTCCGGCGGTCCTACGCAGCAGCTCCTGCACGCTGTGCCCGTGCACGTACTCCATGACCAGGTAGTGCTCGTGGCCCTCGGATCCGAAGTCGATGACGTGCGCGATGTTCGAGTGATCGAGCATCGCAGACACCCGCGCTTCGTTGAGGAACATGCGAACAAAGGCCGAGTCCTCGCCCAAATGGGGGAGGATGCGTTTGAGCGCGACAAGTTTCTCGAAGCCTCCCTTCGCGACGCAACGCGCAACGTAGAGTTCGGCCATTCCGCCCCGAGCGATCCGTTGCACAATCTGGTAGCGACCCAGCCGGGAACCGACCGGGAGCGACGCGAACGCAAGCGAGGCTTCGGGGGACGCCCCCACGTCCGCCAGCGGCGCACTGGGCGTCGCGCGTGAAGCCTCGACCGACATCGTGGGCTAGTATCGCCTGGATCCCCATCGCCCTCTACCCCCGCGGACCGGGTTCGCGCCACCGCCGTGGAGAACTCAGCCCTCGGCGGCGGCCGCTTGCTCGTGCAGCCAGTTCTCAAGGTTGGTGTAGCCGTCGCCGTTGTCGTCCTCGAACGGGTTCGCCGGGACCGCGAGCGTATGAACGTTCTCCAAGATCACCGGCCATCCACCCGCATTGGCCGAGCAGCGCGCGCTTCCGTCGTCCTCGACGCAGTTGATGATGCGGCCGCCGCCCTCGACCGCATGAGAAACCAACGCTACGTCGATCGCGTCGCGGTGGGTCGGCCACGCTCCGATTCCGGGCTCCAGCTGCTCGACGAGCCCTTCTGGAGGAAGGGCCTCGGGCACCAACGCCGTCGCAGGAGCGTCTGCGAAGGCGTTGGCCGGACCCCGTAGCTCGACGAGATCCCACGAATCGGCCGGAGTCTCACCCTCGTACGTAAGCCCTTCGACGTACAGGAGGCTTCCGTTTGGCATGTCGGCGACGATCGGCGGCCGGCTGATATTGCTGTCGACGCCGGTTCGGTAAACATCGTTGATGAACGTGTTGAACGTTGCGTCGTCCTCTCCGCGAAGCACCGACGTGTTGTTTCCGAAGTTGTGAATCACGTTGTTGACGAACACGAGCTCGCGGGTTCGGCTCAGCGGGTTGCGGCCGTACTGATGCACCATGAAGTTTCGGGCCAGCATGACGCGGGCTCCCCATTGACCCAACAGCTGACCGTACCCATGCGGCGCAGGACCGCTGGCCCCTTCGTCGACATGAATCGAGTCATGCAGGGGCCAGCCCATGATCGAGTCGAGCACTGTGACGTCGCCGGCCTCGTACCAGACGGTGAACACCTCGTCGCTCGACAGGGCCAAGGAGCAGTGGTCGATCACAATGCGCTCTGGCGGGTCGTCCTGGTTTCCAACCGATATCGCGTCGCGGTTGTGGACGGGGGGACCGTTTTGCCGATCGCCGACCCGGATCCGCAAGTGCGAGATGAGCACGTCGTCGGTTTCCACGCGGATCCCCGCCCCGTGAATCGACACCCCGGGCGCCGGCGCGGTCTGTCCGGCGATCGTCAGGTACGGGTCGGTGATCTCGAGATTCGAGGTCAGGTCGATGACGCCGGAGACGCTGAAGACACACGTACGCGGCCCGGTCGCTTCGGCACACGCACGAAGGCTCCCAGAGCCGCTCGCGTCGAGGTTGCTCACCTCGATCACCTCCGTCATCGGCGGGTCCAGGTGGCGACCGCTGCCCGCCACCGTCTCGATTCCATACCCCTCGCCGCACGGCAGGATGGGCAGCGGCCCCTCGGAGCGGCAGCGCGGAACCGTGGTCCCGCTCGAGGTCTCGTCCGACCCCGTCGTGGTCCCCCCCGTGTCCGACTCGGAGGTCTCGCCGGCCGAGCCCCCTGGCTCCGAGGGTTGTGCGGGACCGCCGGTGCTCCCTGACGACCCCTGCGTCTGCGATCCCGAGTCTGCGCTGGAGTCCCCTTGCGCGATGGTCTCTTGCCCGTCGGTCTGCGCGGTACCGGATTCAACAGCCTCGCCATCGGAGCAGCCCCCCGCGAGGATCGCCAACGCCACGACCCAACCCTGCGTCTCGTTTCTCTTCATCGCGGGACCAGTTGCGGCTGGGCGCCTAGCGTCTCACCCTCGGGCGTTGTTTTTTTCACCGACCTGCGGACCCCCCCAAGCCACGGCGCCAAACCGTGCGCGGTTTGTGCGAGTCGCAGGTTTGTGCGAGACAAGGTTCGATAGGCTGCGATACGATCGGGGTGGTGTCCGTTTGCGCGCGCCTCGCCGCCTTGGTCGTGCTGGGTACGGCCTCGATGGGCTGCCCCGAGCTGGGCCCGCATGTTTGCGAAGACGACACGGACTGCAACCGCCAGGGCCGCGAGGGGGTCTGTTTCGAGGATGCCTGCGGCTATCCCGACGCGACGTGCCCGAGCGAGTATGCCTACTCCCCCAACGCAGACGTCGACGGGCAGCGCTGCGTCCCTTCAAACTGCCCAACCCTTGAGGTCAGCCTCGACGCCTCCGAGCTCGACCTCGATCAAGCGCTCGTGGACTACCCCTTGTTCGTCCAACTCCCTGCGAGCGCATCCGAGCTTGGACCGCCGACGTCATTGACGCTCGGCGGCGTCCCCTTGCCCTTCGAGCTCGCCGCGCTTGGAGGTCCGACGATGCTCCACGTGAAGCTCCCGCTGCTCGCCCCGGACGCCGTGCTCACCCTGGAGGTCGGGTTCCGCCAGCCGGACGCAGAGATGCAGCCCGCATCCCAAGTATGGTCGGCAGGATTCCAGGGCGTCTGGCACTTCGACGACCCGCTCACGGATGCGGAAGGCGGCCAGCTTTCCAACGCCGTCGCTCCGCAGGATGTCGGGCGACTCTCGGGCGGCATCGGGCCGCAAGACCGCGTGTCGGGCGTCTTAGGCACCGCGGTGAAATTCGATGGGGTCGACGACTTCGTGTCGTTTCAACCGGGCTTCTTGGGCGAACTCACCGCGTTCACAATCACGATGTGGGCCCGCGTCGACGTCCCCGACGAAGGCGCCCCACGCATCTCCTATTTTGAGGGCCTCACCGGCGACGCCCTGTATCCCCGCTGCTGGCGGTCCGAAGACCTGCGGACTCAGTGCCAACTGCGAACCGAAGACGCCGACGAGGCGATCACGTTGGGTGCCCCAGGACCACGGACCGCTCGCTTCTCGCACCTGGCACTCGTCCTCGACGCGCAAACCGAAACCCTGGCGTTGTTCATCGATGGGGTCCTCGTCGCGGACATCGATGCGCCCGGCGCCCCCAGTGCAGGGAGCGAGTCGCTGGACATCGCGCGTGGGCAGTGGGGTTTGAGCCCGATTTCCGTGGATGAGGTGCGGGTGTCGGACCGCGCGTTACCGGCCTCATGGCTGCGTGCCGACGTTCGCACCCAACTCGACCCCAGCGCCGTGCTCAGTTTTTCCGAGGTCGAAGCCGGGCGCTGCGCCCCATGACCCGGCCACGGGCCGCAGCGAGCGACGACGTGCGCCCACGACCGCGTCGCACCCAGCCTGCTAGCCTCCGCGCGATGAGTCTCGTCGAGCGCGACCTCGCTGCCGTGTGGCACCCCGCCAGCCACTTCGTCGATCACGAGCGCCTGCCCCCGGTCCCGATCGCGAGCGCGCAAGGCGTGATGCTCAAGACCTCGGACGGACGGACGCTCATCGATGCGATCTCCTCGTGGTGGACCTGCCTGCACGGCCACGGCCACCCGGCCATCGTCGCCGCAATCACCGAACAGGCGCAGCGGCTCGACCACGTGATGCTGGCCGGGTTCACCCACGAACCCGCCGTGCAGCTCGCCGAGATGCTGCTCGAGCTCGCCCCCGGCGACTACGCTCGGGTGTTCTTCGCGGACTGCGGCTCGGCGGCCATCGAGGTCGCGATGAAGATGTCGTTCCAACGCCGGCAGCAGAACGGCGAACCGAAGCGCCAGCGGTTTGCCGCGCTGCGCAACAGCTACCACGGCGAAACCCTCGGCGCGCTTGGGGTCAGCGGCAACGACACCTACCGCGAGTTGTTCGCCCCGCTGCTCCCCGACGTGCTCTACCTGCCGACCCCGGCATATCCCTCGCACGCCCACGAGGACTTGCGCGGGGCGCTGGGTGCCGACAGCCCCGAGGCGGATCAAGCCGTGGCGCTGCTGCATGCCCACGCGGACGAACTCACCGCGCTGGTGATGGAGCCTCTCGTGCAAGGCGCCGGCAAGATGGCGATGCCCGGGGCGGGGTTTTATGGCCGCTTGGTTGCCGAGGCGCAGAGCGCTGGGGATTCACGTGATCGCCGACGAAATCGCGGTCGCGTTCGGTCGCACGGGCGCGCTGTTCGCGAGCACCTGGGCGGGCGTGTCCCCCGACCTGTTGTGTCTGAGCAAGGGCCTCTCCGGCGGCGTGCTTCCGCTTTCCTGCGTAGTGGTGGCGCAGGGATTCGACGACGGTTTCAAGGGCGGGCCAGAGCGCTCCTTCCTTCACAGCCACACCTTCACCGGCAACCCGATCGCCTGCGCGGCCGGGGTCGCGAGCCTGCGTTTGATGCGGGAGGTGCGACTCCCCGACCTCGCCGCGCGGGTCGATGCCCTGACCCGTGCCCAAGCGTCCGTGCTCGCCCAGTGCGCGGGGATGATTCGCGCCCACCGCCAGGCCGGGATGATCGTCGCCTTCGACCTGGATCCTGGGGACCGGATGCCCGTAGACGGCCGCCTCAGCCTCGCGATCCGAGAAGCTGGGATTGCGGCCGGCGCGCTACTGCGTCCCCTTCACGATACGCTGTACTGGATGCCGCCCCTGTCGATCACCGACGCAGAGCTCGACGCACTCGCCGCCGCGACCGTGCATGCGCTCAAGGCCGTGCTCGGATGAAACGACTCGCGTCCCTGGCTTGGCTCGCGCTGGTCTCCTGCGACGACGGCGACCGCTTCCGTCCCGTCGTCCTGGATACCTCACCCAACTGCGCTCGTGCCACGGCACAAGTCCTGGTTCCCGACCTCGACCGGCCGCAGCAGCCGTGGTCTCGCGTCATCGCCGTGGCGCTGGACGAACCCGGCCGCCTCGATTTCTGGGCGCTGGTCGTCGTCGAGGACGCGGCCGAACAGTTTGCGATGATGCATGTCCGCGATGGGGTCGTCGACCATCGCGTGGACCTCGGCGACTTTTTGGGCGGCACCGTGGACCTCGAGCTTCGGCCCGGGCCCGCGTCGGGCTCCGCCTGGCTCATCGAGTCTGGGCCCGACACCTACCGGGTCTGGCAGTTCGAAGCGGTGACCGCCGGCGTCGATCCCCTGCGCGCCGTCTCCCCCGACCTCGGCTGGTTTCCGGGCAGCCTCGCCCTGCTGTGCCCACCGGAATCGTCCGTGCCGTTCGAGGAACCGGAGTTCACCCCCTGCGACGTCACCGGCTGGCACCGAAACCTTGCGTTCGTCGAGGGCCAGCCCTTCCTGATCAGCACCCCACCCTTCTCCCCCAACGCCACGATGTACGTCTACGCTGGGCGGCTGCGGACCGACCTGGGTATCACCGAGCAGACCCAGCTCGAGTTCTTCCGGCGCTGCGACGACGCGCTCGTGATCAGCACCGCGGGCCCCTGCGACGGCGAGCTTGGCCAGACCACATACCCCTCGCTCATCGTGATGGGCTCGCAACAAGACCCCAGCGCAGCGGTGCACCATCAGTTCATCCTTCGAGATCGGGAGTCCGATCGTGTGCCGGTCGCCCGCGAGGCGGTCGGACTCGCCCTGGACCTGGACGAAGACAACAAGCTGCGAGGGTTCGTGTTCTCGCGCGACCTGGAGGAGGTCACGATCGAGCCAGGGCCGCCCTCGGGGCTCGCCACCGACAGCGTCGCGGCCTACCTGCTGCACCCGGTCGAGGAGGGCGGAACCAGGGTGACCCGGCTGCGAACCGAAGCGCCGGACGACGGCTATGCCGACGATCGTTTCGAGGTGCTCTCGGGCATCCCGATGCCGGATGACCCCGAAGACATCGCGCTCCTGCAGCTCCCCGGGGACATCGCCCTGGGCTGGATCGAAGACGGTGCGTGGGAAATCCTCAAGCTGTTCCCGGATGCGCCGGCCAGCTCGGAGCGTTCGCGGTACGCACCCGATGCGGCGGTGACCGCTGTGCGACCGGCCGGACGTGGCGCCTACCTCGTCTTCAAAGACCACGCGCTCGGGCCCGACCTGGTGCAGGTTCGCTGCTCCGGCGACGAGTAGCCGGCCGGCATCACGAAAAACGGCCGCGCTCGCAGAAGCGAACGCGGCCGCAGAGGGCTTGGGTGCGGACTAGCGCGCCATGTCGGCGACGTCCTCGGGCGGGAACAGGTTGGCCGCGGGGATGGCCACCTTCTCGCCGCCGTCCTTGGACCAGGTCAGCTGAAGCACCATGGGTCCAAGCGCGCCCTGGTACTTGAGCAAGTCGAGTCCATACTCGCCGGGGTCGACGTCAAACGTCTCGCAGACCTCGGTGGGCGTCTCACTGTTGCCGTCGTTGTCGATGATCACGTTGCCATCGAGATACAGCTGCGCGCCCTCGTCGGAGTTGACGCAGAAGGTGTACTCGCCGGCTTCGGTAATGTTGAGCGAGCCACGGAAGTGGATCCCGTACCACTCGTTGCGATCACCGAGCTTGGACTGAAACGGCTTGACCTTGTTGATGTCGAGGTTGTCGACCGCAACGGTTCCGATCTCGGTACCTTGCTCGAACTGGGGAAGCTCGGTGACTTCGCCGTCGATCGCGTAGATGTTGCCCACCAGGCCGTTGTCGACGGTTGTGCGTTGCCCGAGCGCCTTGCTGATGACGGAGAAGTCGTACTCGCTCGCGTCCACGGCGGTGAACTTCTTGCCCTTGGCTGGGGTCTGGCCGACCTCAAGCTTGCCCTTGCCGCCGGTCACCTTGATGACCACGCGGTCCTCGGTAGCCTCGACGATCTCCTGCGCTTTTCCACCGATCGCGACCATGAGCCCCTCTTGATCGAGGCCCGAGCCGAAGATCTCGACGAGCGACCCCTTGGAGGCAGCGCTGGGGACGGCCCCATCGAAGGCGACCTGGAACGCCTTCCCCTTCTTGTTCTTTTTCTTCTTCTTGGCCTTCTTCTTCTTCTTCTTGCCGTCCACCTTGGGCTTCTTGGCGTTGAGGGCTTTGGCGATCTGGGCGGTCGAGCTCGACTTGGTGGAGGTGACCTCCGACGTCTTGGCGATGTCGGGCTCCGCGTCGCCAGCGTCGCCGGCACCGGCATCACCGGGGGCCTCGCTGTAGTAGTCGTCGTAGACCCCAGCGTTGGGATCGGTGCTCTTGTTCCCGCCGGCGCAGGCAGCCAGGAGTGAGAGGCTCGCGAAGAGGGATGTGTGAAGAATCTTCATGGCGTGACGGACTCGATCCAAGAGTCGCTCGCTCAGACGGAGCGCGTTGCGCGGGCATTCAGCCCGTGTCGGACGAGAGTTGAGCGCGGGCTGCGCTGAGCGAGCGCACTATGAGGCATGCGGGCCCGATGGGGCAAGAGCCCTCACGCAACCCAACCTGCCGTGGGTCGGGGCGCGCCGGGTCCGGCCGGATCCGGGCGGGGCGCTCAGCGCTCCGGCTCGGAGCGCAAGCGAACCTTGCCGTCCCGGGTAGAGACGGAAAACTGCAGTTTATCGCAGCCATGCTTGCGTTTGAGCTTCGGTGCCTCGGCGGTGAGCTTCCGAACGAGGGCCTGATAGGTCAGCCCTTGCGTGCTCTCCCCCGCGGCGCGTTTCGCCAGCACCAGTTGTTTGAAAACGGTTCGCAAGTGAGCCGGGTCGATGCCCGATTGCGCCGGGTCGACGGTTTGGGGGCGCGCCTTTCCGGGCCCTGGAGGCGGCGGCGGACCGACCGGGCCCGCGGCCTCTGCGGCAGGCGCTTGCGCGAGTGCAGCCTGAGCGCGTCGGCGCCGGAGCAGATCTCGGCGCGATGTCCCGCGCTCCAGCTCGTTCTCGATCCGCGTCCAGTAGTGCTTGTAGGTGACAAACCGCGCCTTGAGCCCGTTGAGTCGGAACCGAAGGATCGTGTTGGTCACCCCGCGCATCTCGACGTTGCGCATCGCCTTGTCCAGCTGGGCGCGGAGCTTTGAAGGCGGAACCCGCTCGATGCCGCCGAAGTACTTTTCGTAGGCCAGACGAAGCGCCTCGATGCTGACCTCGAGTTCATCGAGGGAAGCCCGGAGTTCGGACGAGGGAGCCTCACGCTGGACCTTGGTTGCCACGAGTCGAGGCCACGATCCTACCTGGGCCGGTCGAGGCAGCCAACCACCGTTGTGGGCCGCGCGTAGCACGCCTCACCCGGTCCCGCGGCGGTGCTCTATGCTGTCCCCGCCCGTGGAGAACGTCCTCGCGTTTCTGCTGTTGATAGGTCCGCTCATCTTCTTTCATGAGCTGGGCCATCTGATCGCCGCCAAGTTGGTGGACGTCAAAGCCGTGCGGTTCTCGATCGGGTTTGGGCCTGCGCTCATCTCGAAGCGGATCGGCGAAACCGAGTACTGCCTCGCGCCGATCCCCCTGGGCGGCTACGTCCAGCTGCTCGGGCAACACCCCTCGGACGAAGACGGGCCCGATGCCGACCGCTCGCTGCAGAACCGGCCGCTGTGGGCCAAGTACTTCGTGTACTTCGCCGGCCCGCTCGCGAACCTGATCCTTCCGCTGGTCGTCTACTTCTTCTACTTCGTCATCAACACCACGATGGTCACGCCGCCCATCGTCGGAACGGTGCTTCCAGGAACGGCCGCCGCCGAAGCGGGCCTGCAGCAGGGCGACCGTATCGTCGCGGTTGACGAGCGAGACGTGCGGTCGTGGTCCGAGTTGCAGATCCGGTTCTCGGAAGCCCCCGAGCAAGAACTTCAGGTTCAGATCGAGCGTGACGGGAAGCGTCTTGACCGCGTGATCACACCCAAGAAGGTGGTCACCCGCAACGAAGCCGGGGCCCCGGAGGCGAGGGGTCGACTGGGCGTCATCAGCCTGTTCTACGCTCCCGAGATCGGCATCATCGACCTCGAGTCGCCGGCCTATCAGGAGGGCCTACGCACCGGCGATGTCATCACCTCACTCAACGGCGAGCCGGTCCGCACAACCGAAGAGCTGGAGCGGATGCTCGCCGTCACCGGCGACGGCGTCGTTCGGCTCACCTACCTCCGAGCGCAAGCACAACCAGGACCCGGCGGCACGTACCTCTGGTACGAGTCTCATCACGCGCAGCTCCTGCCGCGAAAAGACGGAGGAGAGTCTCCGACGGGCATTCTCCCGGCGCGCAGGTTCGTGAGAAGCGTCGACCCGGGCTCACCTGCCGCCGCGGCAGGTATGAAGGCCGGAGATCAAATCCTCTCGGTGGCCGGCCAGCCACTCGAGCAGTGGGTCCAGATCGACGACATCTTCAGTACCCGCCGCGACGAGGCGGTCACCTTCGAGTTCCAATCGCCAGGCGAAACGCCGCGCCTGGCCGAACTCAAGCTGAGTTCACGCAAATGGACCGACATCCTGAAATACGAGCACGAGGTCCCATGGCTCGGCGCGAATGGGTACACGAAGGTCGAGGAGGCTCCCCCCGAACCGTTGCGCGGTCGGTTCACCTACGCCCTCTCCGCTGCAGTGGACAAGACGCAGTACGGGGTGTCTCTGATCTGGAGCGGTGTGACGCGCATGCTGACCTTCGACCTGGGCGTGGACCAACTCTCGAGCGTGGTCGGCATCTACGCGGTGGCCGGGCGTGCCTACGAGCAGGGACCTGGAGCGTTCCTCAACATCCTCGCGATGGTGAGCATCAACCTGTTCATCATCAACCTGCTGCCGGTCCCCATCCTCGATGGCGGACACATCCTGTTCTTCACCATCGAGGCCATTCGGCGCCGTCCCCTGAGCCAGCGCGCACGCGAGATCGCAAGCGCGGTGGGCTTGGTGTTCATCCTCCTCTTGTTGCTCGTTGCGACGCGCAACGACATCCTGCGCTACATCCTGTGACCGACTCGCGGCTCGTTCTCACCCTCGATGCGTCCACGCCTCGGGTGGCCCTCGCCCTCGGGCGCCTGTGGAACGGCGGCCAGGAGTACCTCGCGGGCGAGGAGGTGACGGCCCGGGGTCGCCAAGCCTCGAGCGCGCTCTGTGAGCGACTCGGCGCGATCATGACCGCAGCCGGCGTCGCCCCGGCGGATCTTGGCGCGGTCGCGTGCGGGGTCGGGCCGGGCATGTTCACCGGGGTGCGGGTTGCCGTCGCGACCGCCAAAGGCATCGCGCTGGGCCTGGGCATCCCGGCGATCGGCATCTCCACCCTCGCGGCCATCGCCGCGACGCCGCTGAGCGACGGCGCGCCCCCGGTTCGACTGGCGCTGCTCGACGCGCGGCGCTCGGAGGTCTACGCGGGGCTGTACCGTGTGGACGAGGACGGGGTGCTCGCGCTGCAAGAGGACCGCTGTGGCCCGCTCGCTTCGGTCTTGGCTGCCCTTGAGGGTCCCGTGGCTGCCGTGGGGCCAGGGGTCGACCCCTACGCCGAGCAGCTCGCTGCACACCCCGCCGTCGTCCTGGCCCAAGCCCAGCCAGGACCGCAAGGCCGGGGTTTGTGGCACGCCTCGCGATGTCGCTGGTCCGCGCGAACCGATGGCGCTTCCCTGGCCGCGGTGTACCTGCGCCAGAGCTACGCCGAGCTGGGCATTCATCAGCCCAAGCGTCCGTTCGTGCCCAGCCCCTTCGCCGAGTAAGGACCCCGGTACGTTGGCGAGCGACGCGGTGGTACTGTGCGATCTCGGCGCCCGCGCCAATCCTTTGTGGAGCCCACGATGACCCTTCGACGACACTTGCTTGCCCTTTGCGGGGGGCTGCTCTTGACGAGCGCCACCGGCTGCCCCGATCCCTGCCTCGACGACGGCCTCCTCCAAGACGATCCGGCTGACTGTCCGGCCGCCTCCGGGAGCAACTCCGACACCGAGACCAGCACTGGGGATGCCTCAACCGGGGACTCCCAGGGCGACACCTGCGCCAACGGCGTCCGCGACGACGGTGAGGCGGACGTCGATTGTGGCGGCGTGTGCACGAACCTGTGCGGGGACGGGTCCTCGTGTGGGAACAACGATGACTGCGCGTCGCAGATGTGCTCGGACGAAGGCATCTGCGTTTCGCCGACCTGCATGAACGGCATGCAGGATGGCGACGAGACCGACGTCGACTGCGGCGGCTCCTGCCCCGATGGCTGTTCCGACGGCGAAGGCTGCTCGGAGGGTTCCGATTGCATCTCGGGCAGCTGCCAGGAGGACGACACGTGCGGGCCGACCGGGAGCGCGTGCGATGATGGCATGCAAAACGGCGACGAAACCGACGTCGACTGCGGCGGCGACGACTGTGCCCCGTGCGACACCGGAGAGGCCTGTGTCGAGCCCGGGGACTGCGAGTCGCGGCTGTGCGAGGACAACGTCTGCACCGAGCCCTCGTGTGACGACGGTGAGCAAAACGGCACCGAGACCGACGTCGACTGCGGTGGGCCGGGCTGCGATGGCTGCGACACCGGGGAGATCTGCGAAGCAGGCTCCGACTGCGCGTCGGGGGTCTGCAACGAAGACGGCACCTGCGCCCCGCCGGCCTGCGATGACGGCGTGCAAAACGGCGACGAGACCGACGTCGATTGCGGCGGTTCGTGCGGCTCGACCTGCGAGCCCGGTGAGGGATGCAGCGACTTCCTCGACTGCGCCGAGCTGGTCTGCGATGGCGACACCTGCCTGGATCCGACCTGCACCGATGGCGCGCCCAACGGGAGCGAGAGCGATGTCGACTGCGGCGGACCGGTCTGCGATGCCTGTGATGAGCCTGGCTTCTGCGACGGGGGCGACGACTGCCTGAGCGCGCAGTGTGACGACGGACAGTGCGTCGACCCCAGCTGCACCAACGGTTTGCTCGATGGCAACGAAACCGACCTCGACTGCGGCGGAGACTGTGCGCCGTGCGAGGACGGGGACGACTGCCTCGAGGCCGATGACTGCGTCTCGCAGCTGTGCAGCGACACCGACAGCACCTGCACCCCGGCGGCGTGCGACGACGGAATCCTCAATCAGGGCGAGTCCGACATCGACTGCGGGGGTCCCAACTGCGACGCCTGTGACAACGGCGAGGCGTGCAACGCCAGCGGGGATTGCACCTCGAGCATTTGCAACCCGCTGGGGATCTGCGAAGACCCCACCTGCTCCGACGGGATCCAGGGCGGCACCGAGACCGACATCGACTGCGGCGGCGACGAATGTGCGCCGTGCGACACCGGTGACACCTGCGTCGACGGAGACGACTGCGCCTCGGAGATCTGCATCGAGATGAGCAGCATCTGCGCCGCGCCGAGCTGCGACGACAACGTCCACAACGGAAACGAGTCCGACGTCGACTGCGGCGGCGACACCTGCGGACCGTGCGACGACGGGCTGGACTGCATCCTGACCAATGACTGCATGTCGATGGTCTGCCTTCATGAGGAGTGCCAGCCCGCCACCTGCAACGACGGCATCCAGAACGGGTCCGAGTCCGACGTCGACTGCGGTGGAGACTGCCAACCCTGTGACGATGGCGGCGGCTGCAACCTCGGGAGCGACTGCGACAGCGGCGTGTGCGACGGCAACGTGTGCCAAGCACCGGCATGCGACGATGGAGAGCAAAACGGCGACGAGACCGGCACCGATTGCGGTGGAGACACCTGCGCGATGTGCCCCGCGGGAGAGGGGTGCGACGATGAGACCGACTGTCTCAGCGGCGTGTGCGTGGGCAACGTCTGCCAGGCACCGGCCTGCGACGACGGAATCCTCAACGGTGACGAGACCGACACCGACTGCGGCGGTGACACCTGCACGGGCTGCGACCCCGGCGAGGTCTGCGTGGACGGCGACGACTGTCTGTCCGCGGGGTGCACCGGGGGCATCTGCAACGCGCTGCTCAGCGTGAGCGCGGCCCCGGCGTGCAACGACTCCAGCGGCGGTCCGATCGATCTCTCAGCGATCGCAGCGGGAGGCACTGGCGGGCCGTACACCTACGCCTGGACACCCGACGACGGGACCCTGGGAACGCCGAACATGCAAAACACGACGGCCAACCCGATGGGGTTCGTCTCGTACACCGTGACGGTCGACGACGGGACGAACACGGCACAAGACACCGTGGTCGCGCTCAACAGCAGCCCGTTCAACCTGCAAGGCAACTGCACGCTCTACAACGGGATTGGCGGGACGGCTGCCGCGTCGATCGCGTACAGCAACGCGGGCACCCGGGCCTGCGAGCAGAACAACAGCGGCATCGGGCTGCACCTTTGCGAGGACGTCGTGTTTGAGAACACGCTCCTGACCGGCACCATCGAGGTCGTCAACGCGGCCGGCGATGACGACTGGATCGGACTGGTCTGGGGTGCGCAGGATGCCTCCAACTTCTACTCGTTGGTCTGGAAGGGCGCCGCGCAAAACTTCGCCGGAATCGGCTGCACGGCACCGGCTGGAATCCTGGTGAAGCGCATCGAGGCGGACGCGGTGGGTGATCTCACCGCGGCCGACATCTACTGTCCAAGCAACACCGCCCGGTCCACGGTCCTCGCGCTTCCGGCCGCGACGACCACCGGCGGGTGGATCGGCGGACAGGCGTACGAAGTGGAGATCGAGTACACCGCCACGCAGAGTGTGGTGACCGTCACCCGGACCAGCAACAACGCCGTGATCGCCAGCTTCACGGTCGCGGACGGCACGTTCCCGAGCGGTTCGTTCGGGTCCACGACGTACTCCCAGGCCAACGCCTGCGTGGGGCCGTTGGTGGGTGAGTGTCTGCCCGAGTAAGCCCAGCTGCGCGCTGAGGACACGCAACGCCCGGGCGGTCTTTGACCTCCCGGGCGTTGTCGCTTTCGCCCGCGGCGATCTGCCCCGAAGGGGCAGGCCTGGACGGACCCCATCCCTCGATGAGCCCGCTCCCTGCGGACGGCGCGCTTGGTACGGCGCTTGCTCATGCACGTGCGTCGGCCGCGTTCTGTGTGCGCGGCCCCAGAACTTGGACACACCATGAACTCGCGACACTTGTTTTCCATCGGTGGCGGCCTGCTCCTGCTGAGCGCATCCGGCTGCTCAACCACTCCCTGCCTCGACGACGGGTTTGCTCAAGACGACCCCGCCGACTGCCCCGCCGACTCCGCAGGGAGCTCCGAGACCGAGGACGCAACCGGGAGCGATGACAGCACCGCCGGCGACGCCTGCGGCAACGGCGTCCAAGACGGCGACGAGACCGACGTCGACTGCGGCGGCTCCTGCAGCAGCCAGTGTGGCTCCGGGGGCGGCTGCCAAAACGACGACGACTGCGTGTCGGACGCGTGTTCGAGGGACAACCTCTGCGAGGACCCCTCGTCCTGCACGAACGGGACCCAAGATGGCGACGAGACCGACGTCGACTGCGGGGGCTCGTGCGAGACCGGATGCGATGACGGCGGTTCCTGTGGCGTGGATACCGACTGCACCTCGGGCTCGTGTCAGGAGGACGGAACCTGCGGGGCCGGCAACCTCCGCTGCGAGGACGGCGAGCGCAATGACGAGGAGACCGACGTCGACTGCGGCGGACCCGACTGCGACCCGTGTGATGACGGCGGTGCCTGCATGGCACCGACCGACTGCGCTTCGGGGATCTGTGATGAAGGGGTCTGCACAGACGCGAGCTGCCGCGATGGCGTTCAGAACGGGAGCGAGTCCGACCTCGACTGCGGCGGCGACACGTGTGCCGGCTGCGATGATGGTGGCGCCTGCACCGACGGAGACGACTGCGCCAGCAGCTCGTGCGTGAACGAGGTCTGCGTGGCTCCGAGCTGCGACGACGGCGTCCGCAACGCAGACGAGACCGGCATCGACTGCGGCGGCGACACCTGCGAGCCCTGCGGCGACGGTGAAGGCTGCGGCGACGGTGATGACTGTGCCAGCGGCGTCTGCACAGACGAGCTCTGCCAAGCACCGGCGTGCGATGACACCGTGCAAAACGGCGACGAAACCGACGTCGACTGCGGCGGCGACACCTGCGAGCCCTGCGGGCCTGGGGGCACGTGTGAGGACGCAGGCGACTGCGCCTCGGCCGGCTGCACGGACAACGTCTGCAACGAGCAGCTGATGGTCAGCGCCGGCCCCTTGTGTGGCGATGCCAGCGGTGGCCCCGTCGGACTGTCCGCCATCGCGATGGGCGGAACCGGAGGCCCCTACACCTACAGCTGGACCCCCAACGACGGCACGCTCGATACGCCGGACCAAGCCAACACCAACGCGGACCCGGCAGGGTTCCAGACCTACACGGTCACCGCGGACGACGGCGCCAACACGGCGACCGACACCGTCGTCGTCCTCGACAGCAGCCCCTTCAACCTGCAGGACAACTGCACGCTGTACTCCGCCGACTTCGGCGGCATGACGTCCGCCAGCATCGCCTACGACACGGGCGGAACGCGAGCGTGCGAGAACGGTAACAACGGCTTCGGTCTTCACCTGTGCGAGAGCGTCGTGTTCGCCAACACGGCACTCACCGGCCGCATGGAGGTCAGCGACAACGCCGATGACGACGACTGGATCGGCCTGGTTTGGGGTGCGCAGGACAACGCGCACTTCTACTCGCTGGCCTGGAAAGCCGGGTCACAGAGCACCTTCGGCTGCACCACCCCCGCCGGCGTGTTGGTCAAGCGCATCGAAGCCGACGCTTTCGAGGACCTCGATGGCGCCGACCTCTACTGCCCGGCCGACACCGCCAACTCCACAGTGCTCGCCCTCCCGGCGGAGACGACCACGGCTGGCTGGCAAGAGGCCACCGCGTACGACGTGCGCATCGAGTACACCGAGGCGCAGAGCATCGTGAGCATCACCGAAGTCGGTGAAGTGACGCCGTTGGCGGAGTTCACCATCAACGACGCGACCTTCCCCAGCGGCGCGTTCGGATCCACGACCACCTCGCAGGCCAACGCCTGCGTCGGGCCGCTGTTCGGAGCCTGCTTGGCGGACTGACGATCAACCCAGCAGCGCCACCAACCCGGGGAGGTCGAGCACCTGCCCGGGTTGATCGCATTCGAAGTCGAGCCACGCGTCGAGCGTGTGCCCAGGGCCCACCGGTGGCCACGCGGGCGGGGTGCGAAGAAACGCTCCGTCCTCGCCGCGCATGTGTCGACGATCGGAGGTGAAGCGGTCGCGAAACACGTCGGCCTGCGTCACCCGGAACAGCGGCACAAAGGGCTCGGGCGCCCCTTGGAACGTCTGAGACAGGTAGTGATTCAGGGGCACGGCGGTGCCAAGCGTCGTGTCGAGGTCCCACACAACCGCGTCGGGCCCAGCCCCGCAGGTGAGGATGACGTGGTAGTCCCAGACGACGAGCCCGCCGGTGTCTTCGGTGCCGGAACGCTGCCCCCACAGCGCCACGGTGCGTCGCGGGTTGGAGATCAGCAGGACCCGGCGGGGCCCCTCCCCCACGCGCGGGTCGGCTGCGAGGTGCCAGATATTCTCCTCGCAGTAGAACGGGCAGTACGCCGGCTCGCTCACCCCTGCTCCAAAAACGACGCCACGGCGGGCGCGACGGTCTGCGGCGCGTCGAGGTGCACGTGGTGGCGGCCGGGAACCTCGACCGACTGCAGGTTCGCGATCGCGGCGACGCGGGCCTTCATGATCGGCTCGGGCATGCGCAGCCCATCGTCTGCGAGGACCAGCAGCGAGGGGCAGGCGATGCGACCCAAGAACGCCAGGACTTGGGCCTCGGTGAGCCGGGTGCGCGATGCGTACCGCAGCCGCCGATCGCTGCGCCACTGGACACCGCCCTGCGTTGGCTCGAGCCCCCGGGCCAAGAGCGTTTGAATCGACGCCGGCGCGAGCTTGGACGGCGAGAACGCCAGCGCTTTGGCCACGTGCGCGACGTCGGGATAGGTCGTCACGGGCCGCGCCTGCTTGCGCGCTTGCTCTCGCAGCGCCCCGGCGAGACGCTCTGGAGCGTCCGCCGCCTCCGTGCTGAGCGGTCCGACGCCCTCCAGCAAGACCAGAGCCTTCACCCGCTCCGGGGTCGTCCCCGCCAGCGTCGCGCAAACCGAGGAACCCAGGGAGTGGCCCATCAACGCGCAGCTCTCCCACTCCAGAGCATCGAGCGCGCCATGAGCCGCCGCGACAAAGTCGATGAACGGGTAGACGGCTCCGGGAGCCGCGTGGCTGGAGAGGCCGTGCCCGGGCATGTCCAACGCGACGATCCGACAGCCGGGCAGCAGCGCAGCGAGCCCGTCGAAGCTCGCGGCGTTGTCGAGCCAGCCGTGAAGGGCGAGGACGCGGCGACCGTCTTCGGGGCCCCACACCCGCGCCGCAAGCTCGAAGCCCGGCACCTTCAATCTCGTCTCGTAGGGCATGGGCACTTCGGGACAGACCGTATCAGGCCGCCGGAGCTCGGGGTAGCCGGAGGCAGAAGCGCGCGCCCCCCAGATGCGAGGCATCGACCCACACATCGCCGCGATGATCGAGCGCGACCTTCTTGACGATCGCCAGCCCGAGCCCCGTCCCTTGCTCCCGCGTCGTCTCGTAGGGCTCGAACACGCGTTCGCGCCGCTCGGCCGGAATGCCGGGGCCGTTGTCGTCCACGCGCAGCTCGACGGCGTCAGCCTCGAGCACCGCACAGACCTCGACCCGAACCGGGCTCCGGCCGGCCTCGCGGGCCGACAACACCGCGTTCTCGACGAGGTTCACCAGGACCTGCTTGATCAGCTGCCGGTCCGCGAGAAGCATGGGGTCGGGCGAGGGTTTGGCGACCGCGAGGACGTCCTGCGCTTCGTCGGTGAGGTGCCCGTAGGCGCGTTCGAACTCGTCGAACACCCGGCTGAGCGCAACGGGCTCGGGCCGGACCTCGGGGACTTTCGCGAACAGCGAGAACGAAGTGACCATGCGTCGTAGCGCCTCCACCTCGTCTTCGACGATCTCGGTCGAGGTGGTGAGCAGCGCGGAGAACGGCTTACTCAGCCCGGGGTCCTTGTCTCGCAGCTGTTGCACCGCGAGCAAGATCGGCGTCAGCGGGTTCTTGATCTCGTGCGCGATGCGGCGCGCCATCTCCTGCCAAGCACCGATGCGCTGCAGATATCCGACGCGCTGCTGCGCACGCTGGAGCTGGTCGAGCATGTCGTTGAACGCCAGCGACAGCTGGCCCAGCTCGTCGGCCCCCCTGGCTGTCGAACGTACGCCCAGATCGCCGTCGGCGACTGCGGTCATCACCCGGCTCAGCTCGCTTGCCTTGCGCGTCGTCGCCCGGGCGACCGCAAACCCAGCCGCCATCGAGAGCAGCAACACCAGCCCGCTCGCGATGCCCAAGACGCGCTCGACCGCGTCTTCCACGACGACCCGCGAGGCTTGTTCGACCACCAGCTCGCGCTTGATCTCCCCCAGCCGTTGATATCGGGCATCGATGGCCGGATCGATGCGGAACACGGCCTGGAGTTGGGCCTCGTCGGTTCCCAGCGGCGCGGTCACGTCGAAGTACTCGAATGCCGAGGCGGGAAACACGTCCTCGCGGTCGCGGGCGATCGTCGTGCCCGTGGCGAACTCGACCCGAAGCTGCACGAGGTCTTCTTCGGCGTCGAACAACCGATCCAAGCGCTGCTTCGGCGAGCCGCTCTGCGTTGAAAAACGGGCCGCCATCAGGGCGGTCCGGGCCTGCCAAGCCGAGATATGGCTATCCACAAGCTCGTGGTGGAACGGCTCGACCTCTCGGGTGACGGCCTGGGCTTGCGCCAAGGTGTCGCCGACCCGCGCATCGAAGTAGTCGACCGCGAGGCTGACCAGGTACGCCGACGCGCCGACACACAACGTGCCCAGAAACGCGAGGGCAGCGACGACTCGGACCCAGAGCCGCCCCCACCAGGGCACCGCGTACGTTCTGCGCTCGAATCGGTCCATCGACTACGGCACCAGATAGAAGGGATTGGTTCGGATGTGGACGGTCTCTTCGGCGCGTGCTCGCTCCCCGGCGAGGGTGTCGACCAGGCGCGAGAACCACTCCAGGTCACGACCGCCGCCCCGCCCCTGAGCCCGCCCATCCTTGTCGGTCGGATCCTCCAGAGGGTTGCGCAGCGCGAGCAGCTCCACGAAGTAGTACGGGCCCGCGTCAGGGCTCCGCTTGAGCTGCTTAACGGCGGCGATCTTCTGCCGGTCCAGGGTCGTCGCCGCGAGCACGGCCGCGTCTCGCGTCTCGAAGAAGCGCTTGGTCCAGCCCGCGTCCCCGCGACGACTCACGACGTAGCGTTTCTTCCACGGGTCGCGCCGGATCTTCACGATGACGACCCGCGAGGTCACCATCTCGCGAGTGCCGTACTCCCACAGCCGCAGCGAGTACCGCAGCGTGGTGTCAAAGCTGGAGTCGATCGACTTGAGCGCGTCGGTGTCGCGAGCCCGGATCAACGACGGAACCTCGAGCGTCATGCGCACGTCCTGACCGACCTCCTCGAACCTCGCCTTGCGCGAGGTGAGGGTCTCGGGCCGAGCCATCGACGCGATGGGCATGACCGGCACCGCTACCAACCCTGCGAGCAACTCTCGGCGCTTCACAGCGGAGTCCTCCGCAGCACGTTGCCCACGGTGATCTTCACGGTCCCCAGCGCCGTATCGAGTCGCAGCCCGAGGTCGGCGTTGAATCCGGTCGGCGCGACGCGCTGCCGAGCCTCCCGACGCAGCGCGCGACCGGCCGCATCCTCGGCCAGGGTGAACACGCCCAGCGAGCAGAAGAGGTCACCACCGTAGATGCTCCGGTTGCGGGTGCGGCGAAAGACCGGCCACACGTACTCGAGGTCGAAACGTGCGAACAAGGACCCGAAGGTGCGGGTGTCGATTCCCGTGCCGAACACGTCGATCGGATTCCGCGTCGAGAACCGGAGGTTCTCCTCGCGTCCCGGAGTCCAGGCCGAGAGGTCGCCGGCGTAGAACTGCTCGAAGCGCGGCGCGTCCCCGATGATCTGTCCCGCCTGCGCGCGCGGGGTCAGCCAATGACGCCACGGGAGGCGGATCGTGTAGGCCCCGACCGCGAGGAGCTTGGCGTACTCGTACTCCGAGCCCAGTCCGGGCGAGGAGAGCTGCACATCCAGACCCACCTGCGCCCCCTTTCCGGTCAGGAAGCTCTGCTGACGGCCATCGTACGCGAGCGAAACCGTTGCGACCGTGAGCCGGTGGGCGCCATCGAGAACGTCGAGCTCGACCGGCGCGCTCCCCCCCATCGAATCGAGAACAACAGCCTCGTTGGGGAGCAACGCGTTGATCCGCTCGAAGCGGTAGTCGACCCCGATCCGCAAGTGCGTCTGGACGGGAATGGTGATCCCGAACAACCCGCCCGCCCGGCTGTAGTCGAACGTTCGAAAGTGGGAGGGCGAGGCAGCGTCCTGCGGCCCGCTCACCCGGTAGGGTTCTCCGGCCGAAATGAAGAAGGCGCCGCCGAGCACACCGATCGGGGCATCCGAAAGCTGCGGGGCCTCGGCAAACACGGCGTAGGACTGCTGCCTTCGACCGCGGGGAACCGTGGGAAGAGACCCCCAGGCGAACGAGCCACCGAGCAGCACCCCTCGGCCCGCGAAGTTCCGCTCCGTCACCGCGACGCCGCCGTGAAACGGCGTGAAGTCGGACGAGCCCAGGTAGATCCGCTCGACGGAGACCGTCGAGCGCTCCTGCACGTCGACGATGAGCGCTGCGTCCGAATCCGCCCCTTCGATCGGCTCCAGGCTCAGCGTGACCGACTTGAAGAAGCCCGTGGAACGCAGGCGTTCTCGCGTTCGGCGGACGCGCGAGTCCTCGGGCCACACCAGCTCCGACCCCTCGACCAACCCCTCGCGTTCCAGCGTGTCGTCGACCTGTCGGCGCGAGACATGCTGCAGCCCCCGCACCTCCACGCGGCGCAGCGAGATCAAGCGCGTGCCCTCCTCCTCGGGCTCCGCCACCGCCACCGCGGACGACGCCCGATCCCCGGAGCGGGTCGCAGGCTGAGCGCCCGGCGGGGCCGCGTCCGCGCGCGAGCAGACCCCGAGCATCAGCAGAGCCAGGGCTCCGTCAGCGGTCAGATGCCGCCATCGAACTCGCGCGCGCAAGGGCCCTGATTGTACCCGACGACTCGCGCGCAGCCGCGCTTGTACTATGCTCCACTGCATGTCGATGCCGCGCCGAGTCGTGTACATCGAGGACAACGCGGCCAACCTTGCACTGGTCACGAAGGTCCTGGCCCACGTCGGCTATGCGGTCGAGGGTGCTGCGACGGGCGAAGAAGGGCTGTTGCGCATCCAAAACGACCCGCCCGACCTCGTGCTGCTCGACCTGGACCTCCCGGGGATCGACGGTTTCGAGGTCGTGCGCAGGATCAAGGCGATCCCCGCGTTTTTTGCTCTCCCCTTCGTCGCGATCAGTGCCAGCGTGATGAAACAGGAGCGGAAGCTCGCGCTGGACGCGGGCTGCTTCTCTTTCGTCGAAAAGCCGTTCGACATCGGCGAGCTTCGCGTCGCGGTCGAAGAGGCGTTGGCCTCCGGGACGTCACAACCCTGAGCTGGATTCGGGCACTCCAGCCCGGGCCTCACGCTCAAGCGCTGCGAGCTGCTGCGGCGTGTTGACGCCCGCAGCCTCAGCGGGGTCCATCGAGACCACCGCAACCGACCCGTGCTTCGCCCGCAGCGCGACCAGGTCGGTCAGATAGATCTCCCCTTGCGCGTTCGCGGTGCCGAGCGTTCCGAGCTCGGCGTGCAGGTCCGACGCCCTCGCGCAGTACAGGCCCGCGTTGCACTCGGTCACCTTAGCTTCCTCGGGGCTGCAGTCCCGCTCCTCCCGAATGCAGGCAACCCGCCCCGCGGCGTCGCGCAGGATCCGCCCGTAGCCGGTCGCGCCTTCGGCGTGCAAGCTCGTAATGCACAATCCCGCGGATGAGTTGCGTGCCGCCTCGGCGACGGCCTCCAGGGTTTGCGAACGGACCCTTGGTGTATCCCCGCTGAGGATCCAAACCTGCGCCGTGTCGTTGGGGACCTCGGGCAAGGCTGCGAGGACCGCGTGGCCCGTGCCGTTTTGCTGGGCTTGGTGAGCGAAGCGCACCACCGAGGAAGAGATGCCCTCGCACGACAACACGGCGGCTCGTACGTCCGCCTCTTGGTGACCGGTGACCACCACGATCCGCTCGGCCCCAGCCTGGATCGCCGCGGCCACCGGATAGCTCACCAGCGGCCGGCCGAGAAACGGGTGCAGCACCTTGGCCAGGTCGGACTTCATACGAGTCCCCTTGCCTGCGGCGAGAATCACGGCGACGCGTTGCGGCATGGCCCACCCTACCGCGCGCCGCCGGGCGATGGTAAGGCGCCTGGGTGGGTCCGTCGCTCCACGAGAGACTTGAGGCCTTGCGCCGAGGCGAGCCCGGTGCCGCGATCGCGGGCGCGTCGTCGCGGGTCCAAGCCGGACTCGAAGCCCTGCGCGAGGGCCCCTGTCCCGACGAGGCGATTGCACGCTGCATCAGCCTGCCGGACTCGGTGCCGCCGGACGCCTTTGGCCCCGCGCTGGCCCGGCTCCTGCATCAAGGGAGCTACCCCGCCCGGCTGCTCTCGATCCTGCCCGAGGCCCAGGACGTCCTGGCCGATGCGCCCCTGCCACCCCCCGGACGTGCGCAGCTGCTGGCGCTCATCGAGCAAGAACGCGAACGCTTCGGCCTCGCGACGGCGCTGGGTCGAGTGCGGACCCACGAGTACCTGCGTCTGTGCCGGGCCGAGGTCGAAGGCGAGCCGTTGGAGGCCGTCGGCGGGGCGCTGAGCCACCTCGCCGAGGCCTGCGTCGAAGCCTCGCTTCGCGAGCACGAGCTTCAAGATCGGGTCGCCGTCTTCGGGATGGGCAAGCTCGGCGGCCATGAGCTCAACTTTCTCAGCGACATCGACCTGGTGTTTCTCCACGACGACGCCGTGGGGTCTGGCGCGCCGGGTCGCAAGGAGACGGTTGCCTTGCACGACGCCCTGCGCAAGGTCGTCCGCCTGCTCGAAGGCGAAGGACGCTTTCGACCGGTGTTTCGGGTGGACCTCCGTCTGCGCCCGTTTGGCGCCCGCGGAGCGCTGTCGCTGTCCAGCGCCGCCACCGAGGCCTACTACGAGCGCCACGGCCGAGCCTGGGAGCGACAAGTCTGGCTCCGGGCGCGGCACGTCGGGGGCAACCCAAGCCTCTCCGGCGCCCTGCTCGATTTCCTGCGCCCCTTCGTCTTCCGTCGCAGCGTGACCCCGGCGATCTTCGACGAGATCGCGGAGATGATGCATCGCGCCCGACGTCGCGGAGGGTCTCGCTCCACCGACCTCAAGCTCGATGAGGGCGGCATCCGGACGGTCGAGTTCTCGGTGCAAGCGCTGCAGCTGCTGCACGGAGGCCGCGACACCACGTTGCGCACCACCAGCACCCTGTCGGCCCTCGACCGGTGTTTCGCCGCAGGTTTGCTCAGTGACCGAGAGCACCGCGAGCTCGAGCACGCCTACCGGACGCTGCGACGGATCGAGCACCGCCTTCAGCTCAGCGACGGCGCTCATACCCACTCTCTGCCCGAGACACCGGAGGCGTTGTCCCTGCTCGCGCGCAGGCTCGCCGCGCCCGAGGGGCCCTACCCCGCCGACGCTTCGGCGTTCATCGAGGCGCTGCGCGTGTCTCGCCAGATCGCCTCCGCCGTCGCAGCGAGCATCGCCCCCCCGCTCGCGCCCGAAGGCCACGATCCTCGGGCCGCCGACCGGGAGCTGGTGCTGGACCTGGGTGCGCCCACCGCCGTCCGCGAGAGCGCGCTGGACCGGCTTGGGGTTCGGGACAGCGCCGAAGTCGAAGCACTGCTGCAGCACCTCGCCTCGCGGACCGAGGGCGCGTGGGGCAGCCGGGGCGCGGCACGTCAAGGCTTCGAAGCACTCCTGCTCGCGTGTTTGGACTCCGCCGATCCCGACGGGGCCGTGGCGCGGCTGGTCGAGTTTGCTGGCCGTCGCCCGGCCCACTACGAGGTGTGGCGATTCTTGTGTGCCCCCGGTGAGCTCGGACGGGACGTGGTGCGGCTCACCGCCGAGCTGTTCGGCACGTCGGCGGAGTTGTCCCGCGGTCTGGTCGGGCTGCCCCAGACCTCCGAGACCGCCGCGGACGACAGCATCGGCCTGCTGATGGGCGCCAGCTTGGCCAAGCTCCCCGACGCCGAATCCCTGGCGCAGGACGCCGAGTCCATGACCCCCGACCCCCGCGGATTCGACGCCACGATCCGGCGCTTTATGGAGAAGCAGCGCGTCGCGATCGCGCTGTTCGACCTCGGGCAGCAGCCCGACGCACTCGAGGTGGGTCAGGCGCTATCCTCCCTCGCCGACCTTTGTGTGCGGCTGGTCTTGCGCGACGTGGTCGCCGAGATCGCACACGAGCGACCGGGAACCCACGGCTTGCGCCTGGGCGTCTTCGCGGCCGGCAAGTACGGGGCGCTCGGGATGGACTACGGCTCCGACCTCGACCTCATCTTTGTGTACGACGGACCCGCGTCGCAGCGCGAAGCGATTCGGGTCGGGCAACGACTGCTCGCGCGCCTCACCGAGCGTCAGTTCGGCGTGCGACTCTACGAAGTCGACATGCGTCTGCGTCCCTCGGGTCGACAGGGCCTGCTCGTCTCGTCGCTTGAGGGGTTCACCCGCTACCACGAGCGGTCTCTCCCGGCGTGGGAGCGGCTCGCACTGCTTCCGCTGCGACCCATCGCAGAAGCCACGGTGAACCCAGAGCACCTGGCTCCGCTCGAAATCGGGACGAAGCCGGGCCAGAGCATGGCCGCCGCAATTCCCGGTGCGTTGTGTGAAGCGGTCGAGCGCGTGGTGGCAGCAACCCTGACACAGCCGGTCACCCGAATGGCGCTGGCGCCCGACGTCCGATCCCTCAAGCTGCGGATCGAACGCGAGATCGCCCGCGAGCCGCGCGACGGCTCGTCTCGCAACGCGAAGACCGGCCGCGGCGCGAGCCTTGAGCTTGAGTTGCTGTGCGGCGCGTTGAGTCTCGAACTCGCGGCAACCCAGCAACACCGACCCGAACGCGGCGCCATCGCACAGCTCGAGGCGCTGCAGCGGACTGGCGTGCTCCAGCCCAACCAAGCGAGTGCACTTCGCGCGGCCTACCGATTTCAGCGCCGGCTGCTCAATCGACTCCGCATGAGCCCCCCGGCCGCAGGCTCGGATCCCGACCGATTCGCGCAAAACTCTCCCCGACTGCGCACGCTTGCGCGTAGGATGGGCCTCACTGGGCCGGATGACCTGCTCGCGCGATTTCACGCGAGTACCCAAGAGGTGCGTTCGGCCTTCGATGAGCACCTCGAGGGGTAACCAGCCGATTTCATGGACACCGTGCAGGCATCCAGCGAACCCGCTCTCGCGTTCCCGCCCAAAGGCGCCCTCCGCCGCTTCGCCTTTCCGAAGCTGGTTCGGGAGATTGCCCGCGGCAAGGTGACCGGCAGCTTGTATCTGCTCAGCGGCCAGACCAAGAAGGTCGTGTTCTTCGAGCAAGGCCAGCCGGTCTTCGTTCGCAGCAACGTGCTCTCCGAGTGTCTCGGGCAGGTCCTCTCCTCGGAGGGACTCATCACCCAGGAGCAGTGCGAGCAGACCCTTGAGGCCATTCGCCGCACCGGAAAGAAGCAGGGGGAGTTGCTGGTCGAGATGGGCATCCTCTCCGAAGGCAACCTGCGCTACGGGCTGGCCGCCCAGCTTCGGGCCAAGCTCTACGACATTTTTGCGTGGGACGACGGGCGCTATCAGTTCAAGGCCGACGCCGCGACCAACGGGTCCGGGGTTCGGCTCGACGCCCGGCCCGAGGCCGTGATCATCGGGGCCATCCTCGACCGCTACGACGAAGCACGGGCCGAGAAGCTCCTAGAGTCGTCGATGGACAACTATCTGGTCTACGGCGCGGACGCTCCGCTGGATGCGGCCGACCTGGACCTGCTCGCTGAGGAGCGCTACTTCGTCGAGTGCATCGACGGATCGAGGACGGTCTCGCAGTGTGTGCGTGATGAGCTGGCCCAGGGCGTTCCCAATCCGCACGCGCTGGTCTACGGGCTCGTTCAAGCCGGCGTCGCAGACCTCTCCGAAACCTCGCTCGAACCCCGCCCGCGACCGGCCAAGCCCAACTTCGACGCACGACCGGACGACGAAGCGCTCACGCCGGCGTTTGATCTGCACAACGTTATCACCGAGTACGAGGACACGCCCCTTCCCGGCCAGCTTCCTCAGATGCGGGCGTTGCTGGGGGACCACGAGGACGACTTCGCCGACGTCGAGGCCCTCGAGACCGGGACCAGCGTGGGGCCCCTGCCCTCCGAGCAGGCGAGCGCACCCGGTGCGCCCGCGCAAGTGTCCAAGGACCTCGTCGCCGCTGAGCCCGACCAGGTCGAGGAGACCTTCGACGACGCTGAACTCGGAGAGGAGATATCGGGCTCCTCGCCTGTCGAGCCCGAGCTTGCGGCCGACGACGCCCAGCCCGAGCCCCCTGGCAGCTCTTTGGACGACGACGAGCTTGTCGACCCGCTTGAGGGCCTCGAACTCGACGACATCGACGAGCCCGACGCTCCCGACGACATCGAGCCCGACGACATCGACGAGCCCGACGACATCGACGAGCCCGACGACATCGACGAGCCCGACGACATCGAGCCCGACGACATCGACGAACCCGACGACATCGACCTGGACCTCGACCTCGACCTCGAAGCCGACATCGACATCGAGCCCGAGCCCGAGCCGCCGGTCCTCGACTTGGACCCGTCGCCCGAACCTCCGCCGGAACTAGAACCGGAACTAGAACCGGAGCGAGAATCCGCGGCTGACGAGGACGTCCTCGAGCTCGAAGACATGGACGCGCTCGACGACCTTGCGCCGACCGAGCCACCGTTGGTCGATCTTGGAAATGAAGACCCGGGCGCGACGCGGGCGGACCCGCTCCCCCCCATGGCGATCAACCGAGACCTGGCGACACCGCAGCCACTGGCTCCCGCCCCCGAGGACGACTTCGCGCTCGATCGAAACCACGATCGTGACGCCGAAGACGACATCGCCCTGGAGCCGGCCAATCCTGCACCGCTCGACGACTTCGACGTCGACGACGACCTGCTTCTCGCGGAACCCGACGACAGCACCGCCAACCTGCTGCCCAACGATGACCTGGATGACCTGGATGACCTGGATGACCTGGATGACCTCGATGACCTGAGCGACCTCGATGACCTCGAGCATCTCGACGAAATCGATCTCGGGGACGCCGTGAGCCTCCAGATCGACGACGACCTCGCCTTGGACGACCTCGACGCCGACGCCCCCCTGGACGGACCGGCCGGGCTCGCGGGGGCGGACGACGGCCTCGTCGACCTCGATGACCTCGACGACGTCGAGCTCTCCGGATCGGGGCCGGGCGCAGGTCCGAGCCAAGGGTACGAAGGGCCCGAAGCGACGTTTCAAGACAGCCAGGACCCCGAGATGGTTGGCGCCATGCACTTCAACGATGCCGAGACCGCGCTTGGAGAACAGCGCTTTCCCGACGCCGTCGCCTTGCTTGAGAGTGCCTACGACAACGGCTTCGACGTCGCCGAACTGCACGCCATGCTCGCGTACTCGCGGTTCATGGCCGCCGGTCAGGACCTCGAAACCGCGCAGCATGCGTTCGAGTTGCTGGAGTATTCGGAGTCCATGGACCCCAGCCTCGACCTCGTCTGGGCGTACCGAGGCTCGCTGCACCACGCACTCGGCGACACGGATCAGGCCCGCTCCGCGATGCAACGGGCCCTCGAACTCAATCCCTATTGCGAGCTCGCGATTCGGGTCATGGACGAGCTGGGCTGAACCGGCTCACACCGCCCGAAGCTGCACGAAAAAAGGGGCCACGCCGATATGGCGGGCCCCTTTGTCGTGTCAGACTTTGTGTCGGCGACTACTGGCTCGGCGGGGCCGTGCTCATGCCGCCGGCGCCGGCCTTGACAGGCTTGGAAGCGGGGATCTTCGACTCGGGTGTCGCCCCCATCTCCTGCATGAGCCGATGCGCACCATCGACGTAATCCATCACCCAGAGGATGTAGCGGACATCCACGTGAATGGAGCGCGTCACGTCAGGCATGAAGACCCAGTCGCTGGCGATCGACTCGTAGTTGCCGTCAAACGCGAGACCGATGAGCTCGCCCTTGGCATTGAGCGTCGCGGATCCTGAGTTCCCACCGGTAATGTCCAGGTCGGCGAGGAAATCCAACGGCACATCACCGAGCGCCGGGTCCATGTACTGGGTCTCTTTGGCGGTCGCGGCCGCCTCAAGAACGCGGGCGGGAGCGTTGAACGGCTCCTCCCCGGTCTGCTTCGCGAGCATCTGACTGACGGTCGTGAACGGGTGGTACAGGTCTGCGTCGGGGCTGGACTTGTAGCCGCGAACCGTTCCGAACGAGACCCGAAGCGTGCTGTTGGCATCCGGGGCAAGCGGCCCGTTGGTGAAGGCCCGCAAGGCCGCGATGTAGCGAGGCCGAAGCGCCGCCATCGTGCCGTCGTAGACCTCCTGCCGGGCGCGGATGTCCGCGGTGGCGTCCTCCAACGCCTTGGCAAGCTTGAAGAACGGATCCTTGCTGCGCTCGAGCTTGGGCTTTGTCGCAGTGCGCAGCCAGGACAAGCGCACCTGGGGGTCGCCCAGTTTGGTCGTTGCGTAGAGCTTCTCCAGCGCCTTGTCGGCGGCGGCCTCCTCCAGGGGGAACTTCGCCTTGCTGCCCACGATGGCCCTGAGGATCGCGTCCGGGCGGTCTGCTTCGGGCAGCGCGCTGGTCCGCATGAGCGCCAGCTTGAAGGTGGCGCGGTCCAGGCGTGGGTCGTAACTCTTGCCCAAGGACTCAAGGCCCTGCTCCATCGCAACGATGCTCGCAGCCTCCAGCTTCTCTTCGGTCCGTTTCTCTCCGGCGCTCCACAGCATGCCCGCAACACTGAGCAAGGTGCTCGCGCGAAGCAGCTCGCTGGTCGCGTCATCCTGGGCCTGCGTCTGCGCACTTTGGGCCGAGACCTTCGACAATGCACCCAGCACGTCGCCATACTCGGCCTTGCGTCCCTCGTCGGACTCGATCCAGGCCTGCAGCTCCGACTCGAGTTCCCGCTTTCGCTGCAGCAGTCCACCGGCCAAGCCATCACGCATGCCTTTGGCGTTGGTCAGCGAGTTGTGCAGCCCACGAAGCTGCGATGCAGCCTTGATCGCAAGCTCGGAGTCGTCTTTCGTCAGCGCCTCGAGCGTGGCGATGTAGGCCTCGTTCCGGGCGATCCGCGAGGGGTAGCTGTAGTTCGTGGCGGTCGCAACTTCGTCGGCCGTCTTGAGACGATACGTTCGGCCGGGGTAACCCGCGACCATGGCGAAGTCGCCCGGGCGCAGCGGCGCGGTGGGCAGCTTGAGGTGAGCGACCGGCTTGTACGGGACGTTGTCCTTGCTGTAGGCAGCCGGCTTTCCGTCCGGGCCAACATAGGCGCGCAGGAACGAGAAGTCGCCCGTGTGCCGAGGCCAGCGCCAGTTGTCGACCTCGCCACCAAACACGCCGACACCGGCGTGCGGGGCATAGACAACCCGGACGTCCTTGATCTCCAGCTGCTCGATCTCGAAGAACTGTGCGCCTTCGAAGTACGACGCGATGCGACAGCGCGTGTCCTCGCTCTTGGCTTCACACGTCTTGTCGAGCGCCTTGACCCGCTTGTCGAGTTCTTTGAATCGCTCGGTCGGGTCCGTGATCGTCTCGAGCCCCGGAAGCACCTTGTCGGTGACATCGGTGAACGAGGTGGTCACGTAGATTCGCGACGTCGGTCCGGCCGAAGGCTCGTCCTCAAGCGTCTGGGCGAGGAAGCCGTCTTGCAGCAGGTTCTTCTCCGGGGTCGAGTTGTGCTGGAGTCCTCCGGTCACGCAGTGGTGGTTGGTGATCACCAGGCCCTGCTCCGACACGAAGGACGCCGAGCAGCCGCCCAGGCTCACCACCGCGTTGAGCGGAAACTGGGTCGGGTCGGCAAGCGCGTCGGGCTCAAACCCCACCCCGAGCTTGCGGAGCGTCTCGGCATGCGCCTGCATCTGCACGGGCATCCACATGCCACCGGGGTTCTCGAACGCGAACGCCTCCTGAGCCTCGGCTGCTGGGTTCGGGGGTTGCGTGGAGTTGGATGCGGAGACCGTGCACCCCGCGGGGACCAGGGCCAGCGCGGCCATGACAAAACGCCTCATACGCCGACAAGTAGCAGATTTCCGGGTTTGACGCGGAATGCGCAGACTCACAAATCCGGCGGAGTTGTCGGTGAAACCGCCGCCGAGGCGCCGTTCTGCTACCGTAGCGCCGCCCGGTGCCCACCCCTCGCACCACTGTCCTCGTCGCCAACCCGACCGCCCGCAGCGGAGCGGCCAAGAAGTTCATCGACAACGCGATGACCGCGCTGGCCGAGGCCGGTCTGGCTCCAGAGTTCTTCGCCACGCTCCCGGACGGCGAGACCGTACCCGCGCTGGCCGAACGGCTCGAGCGCGAGGGTGCGGCCCGCGTGGTCTACATGGGTGGCGACGGCACGTTCGCCGAGGCTGCCAAGGCCATCATCCTCTCCCGCGAGCGCTCCGGACTCGACGTGCCGCTGGGGATGCTCCCGATGGGCACCGCCAACGACCAAGGCCGATCGTTTGGAATCTCTCGGGGAACAAGGCCCTGCGCAGGAACGTCGACGTGATCGCCGCGGGCATCGAGCAGTGGCTCGACGTCGGCCGCATCGAGGCGATGGACGACGATGACAACGTGGTGCGCAGCGACCTGTGGTTCGACAGCTGCGGGCTTGGCCTCTCGGCACAGATCCTCTATCGCCGAAACCGGGAGCGCGAGTGGGTCGAGCACATGCCGCTGCTTCGGCGCTTCTACCGGGACAAGGTGGTCTATACGAGCGCCACGCTGCGGACGCTGTTGAGCAACTTCGTCAGCCGCAAGACGTTCTCGCTCGATCTGCTCATCGACGACCAGCCGTCCCACTACGAGGGCGTCACCGATGTCCTCATCCAAGGCACGATCCTCTACGCAGGGGATTGGATCTTTGCCCCCGACGCCAAGCCCGACGATGGTCGCTTCGAGGTCGTGGTGCTGCGGGGTCACGCCGACTGGGCCGCTGCGGCGATCGGTGGGCACAAGCGCAACCCGGTCACCTCCGACGACCTCGAAGTCCTCGGCATGCCCAAGCGCACCGTCCCTCGCGGCAAGACCATCGAGATGACGGTGCATCGCCCCGAAACGCTGGACAACGTGCACGCGCAGATCGACGGGGAGGAGTTCCCCGCGACGTCTCGGTACCGGGTCGAGAACCTGTTCCACCACCTGCGCATCATCGTCCCCGAGGACGCGCAGTGGGTTTGAGACGCAGCGCCCTGGCAGCCCGTGGTGAACCCGGGTGCGGCGGATCGCAAGAAAGAGGCGTGAGACTTCGTGTCGGGGTTCACCACGGGCTGCTCGCCGCGTTGCTGGTGCTCGCGTGCGGCGATGCCCAGGACGAGAGCCCGGAGCCCGCCCTGCCCGAGTTTGCCGCGACCGCCCCAGCAACCGCGTCCGAACCCAAAGCAGGGGATCCGCTGCAACAAACCCGTGCGCGCCTGACCCAATGGAGTCGCTGCTTGCTGCGAACCGGGAGCCGCCTCGAACGTTCGTGGGCCCGTCTCAGGAAGGACATCGACACCGAGAAGCTCCGGGTGCGTACGCGAGGTCTTCAACCGTTCTTCGACAGCGTCGACGGCGAACTCCTGGATGCCTGTCCCCTGGGGGCAGAGCCGACCTCCGGGATTCCGCCCGAGCTTCCCACGCAGGGACGGGCGTTCGTGCTCGCGGCACGGGGCTATGGAAACCGGGCTGCCGAGCTTGGAGCGTACTTCGACACCCAAGCGTACGCCTCGGACGACTGGGCCAAACTCCAGGCCGAGCTCCCGAAGCTTCACGACGCCTACGACGCCGCCCACGCTGCCGCCGGAGCCTTCGCGACCACCCTCGAGGCGGCGCAGAACAAGGCCGATACGCAGTGGCTCGAATCGATGGGCCGCGCGGGCGGAGCGCGGGCGGCCGCCTGGCACGTGACGAACACCGCAGTCCTGGGTCGCGGTTGCCTCCCGTGCATCACCCAGCAACGCCCGGTGCCTGCTGCCTGCAAGCTCGCCGGCGATGCGTTCACCGCCGCGCGCGGTGAGCTCGAGGCCTGGCACGATGCCCACCCCGCCGAGGCCGTCGGAGTGTTCTGGCTGGATGTCTTCCGCAAACGCGCCGCGGACCTCGAGCTCGCGCTTGCCGGGCTGCAGACGCCGCCGAGTCGGCGAAAGTCGACCGCCGCCGACGATCTCGCCGCAGCGAGCCTGCGGGTCGCACAAGCCCGCGCCGCGCTGCAGATCGCAGCGAACACCGTGGTCTTCGACTTCCCCTAGCGGCTCGCCTCACTCAGCCCGGCTGCGCCGCTTCGTACGCGTCCATCGGCGGACACGAGCAGATCAGATGGCGATCCCCGAAGGCGTTGTCGATACGCCCCACGGCCGGCCAGATCTTCGCAATGCGAACCCACGGCAGACCAAACGCAGCCTGCTCCCGCGAGTAGGGGTGCTCCCAGGCATCCGCCATCACGGCGTTCGCGGTGTGCGGCGCGTTCTTGAGCGGGTTGTCATCCTTGGGCCAGCGACCGGCTTCGATCTCCGCGATCTCGTTGCGGATCGCGATCATGGTGTCACAGAACCGGTCCAGCTCCGCCTTCGACTCGCTCTCCGTCGGCTCGATCATCAGCGTGCCCGTCACGGGGAACGACATGGTCGGCGCATGGAAGCCGTAATCCATGAGCCGCTTCGCCACGTCTTCGGCCTCGATGCCCGCCGTCGCTTTGAACGGCCGCAGGTCCACAATAAACTCGTGCGCCACCCGGCCCGATGCCCCCTGATACAGGATCGGGTAGTGCTCGCCGATCCGCTTGGCCATGTAGTTGGCGCACAGGATCGCGTGCCGCGTCGCCTCGGTCAGCCCCTCACTGCCCATCATCGCGATGTACATGTACGAGATCGGAAGGATGCTGGCACTGCCATAGGGTGCGGCGGAGACGGGGCCAATGGACTGCGGTCCGCCGATGTCGACCACAGGGTGCCCGGGCAGGAACGGCGCAAGATGGGACACGACGCCGATGGGTCCCATGCCTGGCCCGCCACCGCCGTGAGGGATGCAAAAGGTCTTGTGCAGGTTGAGGTGACAGACGTCCGCGCCGTAGTCGCCCGGCCGACACAAGCCGACCTGCGCGTTCATGTTTGCGCCGTCGAGGTAGACCTGTCCCCCATGGTCATGCACGATCGTACAGATCTCCGAGATTGAGGTCTCAAACACGCCATGCGTGGAGGGGTACGTGACCATCACGGCCGCGAGCTTCTCGGCGTGTTTGGCCGCCTTCGCCCGCAGGTCATTGACGTCGATGTTGCCCGCCTCGTCACAGGCCACAACCACGACGGTCATTCCGGCCATCACCGCGCTGGCGGGGTTGGTTCCGTGGGCCGAAACCGGGATCAGGCAGACGTTGCGCTGCGTGTCCCCGCGCGAGCGGTGGTAGGCCCGAATCACCATCAGGCCGGTGTACTCCCCCTGCGAGCCGGCGTTGGGCTGCAGGCTCACCGCGTCGAATCCGGTGATGTCCGCAAGCCATGCCTCAAGCCGGTCGAACATGGCCTTGTAGCCCTGCGCCTGCTCCAGCGGCACAAAGGGGTGCAGCTTGCCGAACTCGGGCCACGTCACCGGGTCCATCTCGGAGGTGGCGTTGAGCTTCATCGTGCAGGAGCCCAGCGCGATCATCGAGTGGGTGAGTGAAATGTCCTTGTTCTCCAGCCGCTTGAGGTAGCGGAGCATCTCGTGCTCGCCGTGGTGCTGGTGAAACACCGGGTGGGTCATGAACGGCGAGCTGCGCTGGAGTTCTTTGGGGATCGCCACAGCGCCCTCGAAGTCGATCGCGTCGAGGTCGATGTCTGCCCCGAACACGCGCAGCAGGGCCCGAAGATCGTCCGTGTTCACCGTCTCGTCCAGCGCGACGCCCACGCGCGCGTCGTCGAGAGGCCGCAGGTTGATCCCCTCCGCATCGCAGCGGGCCTTGAGCGAGGCCGCACCGCCGCGGACCTTCACCGAGAGGGTGTCGAACGCGGCTGCGGTCTCGACCTCATGGCCTGCAGCCCGCAATCCAGCCGCAAGCACGGCGGTGGCCGTGTGCACACGCTGGGCGATCTGCGTGAGCCCCTGTGGCCCGTGATAGACGCCGTACGCTCCGGCGATGACCGCGAGCAGGACCTGCGCGGTGCAGATGTTGCTCGTCGCGCGCTCGCGGCGAATGTGCTGCTCGCGAGTCTGCATCGCCATGCGCAGCGCCATCGCGCCGTGGATGTCCTTGGAGACGCCGATCACCCGCCCTGGCAGGTGCCGCTTGTGTGCGTCGCTGGTCGCCATGAACGCCGCATGGGGGCCTCCGTAGCCCAACGGAACGCCAAAACGCTGCGACGAGCCCACGACGATATCCGCACCGAACTCGCCCGGCGGCTTGAGCAGCGTCATCGCGAGCAGGTCGGTGGCCACGACCGCGTGCGCCCCCACGGCGTGCGCAGCCTCGATCGCCGCCGTGGGATCGAGCACGGCGCCGTACGTGTTGGGGTACTGCAGCAGGACTCCGCATGTTTCCTCGTCCGCGCGCAGCGCGTCGGAGGCGACGACCTCAACCTCGATGCCCAGACCTTCGGCGCGGGTTTGAAGGATCGCGATGGTTTGCGGGTGACAGTCGTCCGCCACCAAGAAGCGATTCCGTTTGCCGCGAAGCGCCCGGTGGCTCATCGCCATCGCCTCGGCCGCAGCGGTGCCCTCATCGAGCAGCGACGCGTTGCACATCGCAAGCCCGGTGAGATCGGCGACCATCGTCTGGAAGTTCAGCAGCGCTTCGAGGCGTCCCTGGGCGATCTCGGCCTGGTACGGCGTGTATGCCGTGTACCAACCCGGGTTCTGCAGGATGTTGCGCAGGATGACCCCGGGCGTGATCGTGTCCGCGTAGCCCATCCCGATGAACGAACGCCGCACCTCGTTGCGGCGGGCCATCCGCTGCAGCTCGGCCAGGGTCTCGGTTTCGCCGCGCTGCGGCCCGATGTCGAGCCCGCCGCGGAGTCGAATGCCCTCCGGAACGGTCTCACCAACCAGGGCCTCCAGCGTCGGGGCTCCGATCGCGTCGAGCATGGTGCGAACGTCCGCATCGCTGGCACCGAGGTGCCGGCGGACAAAGGTGTCGGTGGGTCGGAGCAGCTCGCTGGGGGTCGCCACGGCGGCAGACTACTGCATGGACCCGCCGATCGCTGCCGACCAAAAGAGGTCCCTCCTCACGTCCTCAGCGAAGGGCAGGATCGACCGTGAGCAACAGGTCCAGGCCACCCAAACTCCGGGCGCCTTCCGCGATGACAAACGGTCGCTCGGACAGCACCTCCCCAGAGTCGTCGGCCACCACGCGCAACCGGTAGGAACCGGGTCCGGTGGACAGGCTCACGCTGAATCGCCCCTGCGCGTCCGACCGGGTGCGGCCCACGGAGTCGGCGTCCTGTTCGCGATGCACCGTCACCCGCATGCCCTCGGCGGGCGCGTGCAGGGTCCCGTCCGCCCCCTGCAGGAGGACGGATCCGGTGAGCTGGACCAGCCCTGCCTGTGCGTTGTCGTAGGAACACCGGGGCGCCATCGGACCGCCGCCGGGGCCGCCCGGATCCACCGCGTCGTCGGGGCAGCTCGCTGGTCGACCCTGCGCCGGTGTAGACAAAAACGAGACGTTGCGCGGCTTGGAACCCCCGGAGCAGGCGCTGAGGAGCCCCACCGCGAAGATCAGCGAACGCGCCGCGGGCGCAGAGAGGTTCGAGCGAAACACAGCCCAGGGGCGTTCGATGAGCGCGCGAGGTTGACCCATGCCGATCCGTGACAAGAGTGTCGACATGCACGGTTTTCAGCAAGCGCGTGGGCACGAGCAGGCGCCCACGCCCTCCCCACGCGGACGGCTGCAGGACGGCGCCCGTCAGTTCATGAACGGCGTCTACCTCTGGATGGCCGCCGGCGTTTCCGTCACTGGCGTGGTGGCCTGGGGTGTGAGCACCCGACCCTCCATGCTCCAAGCGGTCTGGGGCGGTCCCCTGGGCATGATCCTGTCGATCGGCACCTTCATCATGGCGATCGCGCTGCAACGCATGGTCCCGCGAATGGACCGAGGGCTCGCCGCCGCGGGCTTCTTCGTCTACGCGGCCATGATGGGCGTCGTGCTTTCCTACGTGCCGTTGGTCTACCCCGTCGGCAACATCGCTGGGGTGATGGCCGCGACGGTCGGAATGTTCGCCGGCATGGCGATCTTGGGCATGGTGACGAAGAAGGACCTCTCGGGCATGGGCCAGTTCATGGTCATGGCGCTGCTGGGCGCCATCATTGCGTCGCTCGTCAACGGGTTCCTGATTCAGAGCGCTTCCATGAGCCTGGGCATCTCCGCCCTCATCGCCGCGGTCTCGGCGGGTCTGACCGCCTACTACACCCAGGCGATCAAGCAGATGTACCGAGCCCGCGGCGGACGCGGCAACCTCGCGGTCCTGGGGGCGCTGGTGCTCTACATCAACTTCATCAACATGTTCCTCTCGCTGCTTCGCATCTTCGGTGGCAACCGGGACTGACCCGAGCCCGGCGCCGAGAGGTTTCGCAGATCAGAACCCCTTCCGATCCCCGGGAGGGGTTCTTGCGTTTGGTCATCTTCGGACCCCTTGCCGGCGGGGTAGAGTCCCCTTGATGAAGCTGACTGGACGGGTTCTGTGGCTTACGGATGACTCTGGCGCGCTCGCGTCACAACTCGCGGGTGAGAACGCGACCTTCTCCACTCAGGACCCCCCTGCGCTTCACTTCGGCGTCAACACCGACGCGATGATCAACGGGGCAGCCTGCACGTTGGGCTACACCGGGGACATCCTGGGGCCGTACTTCCTGCAGAACTTCAAGGAGACCGTCGACAAGGATGCCGTGAAGAACGGCGGGTTCCAGGTCGTGGTGGGCGGGGACGCCTACGGCTCGGGCAGCAGCCGCGAGGTCGCCGTCGTCGCGCACCAGGGCGCCGGGATCGAGCTGGTCGTCGCCAAGAGCTTCCAGAGGATCTTTCAGGAGAACATGGTCTACAGCGGGCTCCCGTTCACGACAGACCTCTCCGTCGTCGAGCGCCTCAACCGGGGCGAGGACCTCGACACGGCAGCGCTTGCCCAGGCCCTCCCGCCCTTCTTCGCAGCCGTCGCGGGCTGCGGGGGCCTGCTTCAGTACGGGACCAAGCTGCTCGCCGGCGAGATCGACCCCAGCTATGACACCCAGCGCACCGCTCGCCCGATGACCTGCATCGAGAAGATCGTCGCCAAGCGGGCCTGGACCGGCAACGGAAAGCCCCAAGGGCTTGCCTCGGTCCGCCCGGGCGAACAGGTCTTGTGCGAGGCGGGGTTCCGCGGCGTGCACGAGTACACCGGCGGGATGGTCATGGATCTCTACGCGCAAGAGTGGGGCAACGCGCCGGTCGAGCGACCCGACGACGTCGCCGCCTTCGAAGACCACTTCGTCCTCATCGACCAGCCCACCGTTCCCGATCTCGTGAAGAAGCAGCGGCTGCTCCCGGCTCGACGTCTGCGAGATCAGATGGTCGAGGCCGCCAAGGAGCACGGCCTGCGGCTGCATGGGCCCGGTCAAGACCTCCCAGCCGGGGTCTGCCACCGCATTGTGGTCGAGGACTACGCGCGGCCTGGCGAGATCATCGTGCTCACCGACAGTCACACCCCCACCGCCGGGGTCCTCAACGCGTTCGCGTTTGGCGTCGGCTCCACCGCGATGTCCTTTGCCCTGCGCACGGGCATGATCCCGGTCACCGTCCCTCGGACCATCCGCGTGCTGGTCGAGGGCGACGCCAAGGGCATCCTCTCGCCCAAAGATCTCATCCTCCACCTCATCGGCGACCCGTACTTCCGCGAGGAGCAGTGGCGCGAGTCACCGACCGACACCGCCGTCATTCAGCTCGGCGGGTCCGGGCTCGATCAGTGGAACGTCGATGAGCTGTCCGTCATCACGAACATGACGGTCGAGGGCGGCCTGATGACCGGCATCGTGGAGCCGTGCTCCTCGCTCAAGACGTTCCTCAAGGAGCAGCGCGGTGAGGACTTTGCCGACGCGTTCGTCGCGCCCGACGCCGACGCCGAGTACGTCAAGACGTTCAACATCGACCTCGACGACGTGCCGCTCACCGTCGCGACCCCAGGCGACTCGCGCAACCGCAAGCCGTTGTCCGAGGTCTCCGAGGTCGCGGTCCACAACATCGTCATCGCTTCGTGCACCGGCGGATCGCTCACCGACCTTCGGGCCGCAACCGACGTGCTGAAAAACCGCAAACTCGCCAAGGGCGTGCGCATGACCGTGACGCCCTCGAGCGCCGACGTCTTCGCTGCGGCACAGGCCGAAGGGCTGCTTGAGGAGTTCAAGCGCGTCGGCGCGGTCATCACCGCACCCGGCTGCGGAAGCTGCATCGGCAACGGCCCGGGTGTCCCGCTGGAGGGCGAGACGACGGCGAGCACCACCAACCGCAACTTCGATCGCCGCATGGGCGCACCCGGCCCCGTCTACCTGGTGTCCCCGGCCGTGGCGGCCGCGTCGGCGATCACCGGCCGACTGACGGATCCGCGCACGCTGTGAGATCTGGGGGCGCCTGCGCGCCCCGGGCAACGCACCCCGCAACAAGATCGCTGTTGCGGGGAATTCAGCGCTCCCGCAAACTCCAAGTCGTGGGAACTTTGGTGATGCTGACGCTCGCGCGACTTTTCGTCGCCCCTGAGCCGAGCCCGGCACCGGCGGACTCTAGGACGCTCGCCCCTCACGCGACGCCCGACGACTCGACGCCCCTGATGCTCATCGACTTCCGTCCGCGGGCTCGAACGCTGGAGGCGTCGCCGCCCACGCACGACCTGCGGGACCCATTCCGGCCGTCGACGGGCCAGGCTTCCACGAGCACCCAGCAGCGGGCGAGTGCCCAGGGTCCCGACCTCCGCGACCCGTTCGCGGAGCCCGCGACACGACCACGGTCCCCGGCGGAGCCTGCGGAGGACCTGCGCGACCCGTTCAAGCAGCGGGCGCCCGCGCCCCGAAAGTGCCCCGACACTGGCGGCGTCCCCATCCAGCGGCCGGACTCGGTTCAAGCCGGCTGCGCCCAGGCTTCGCGCGCCGTCGTCGTCGCGCAGCGCTAGCAGCGGGCCTGCGCGCCTCCTCAAGGAGGAGGCTCAAGGAGGAGGCTCAAGGAGGAGGCTCAAGGAGGAGGCTCCGCAGCGGCCAGCGCCGAAGGATGACTCGCGAGCGAAGATCGCGAGCCCTCAGAGCCTCAAAGCATGCGCGCGAGCTGGCTGCCGCCGCCTTGAATGGTGGTGCGCTGCATGTACAGCGCGAGCCCCGTCACGCCGCCGAGTTCCGCGCCTCCGCCTGCTCGACCGGGTCCGCCGTGCACAACCACCGGGAAGACACACCCGGGGCTGATCGACGCGGCCGCCGACTTCTCCGAAGCCAGCACCAAGCGACCAAGATGCGGAGCCATCTCGGCGACGGCCGTCGCCGCAAACCCTCGGTCGTCGGTGTACAGCGTACTCACCAGACTGCCCTCCCCGGCCGCGATGATGGCCGCAGCGGTTTCGACGGTCCCGTCGTAGGGCAGCAGCGTTGCCACCGGGCCAAACACCTCGCGCCGATGAAACTCCGAGGTGGGGTCCTTGGCGGCCTCGGCCGTGGCTTCTAACAACACGGGCTCGAGAAAGTAGCCCTGGGCGCCGCCAAAGTCGGCGCGCTCGGGATCCCCGAGAATGCGTCGCGCGTGGGTCTCGAGCGCGGCGATTCCCTTGCGCGCGTCCGTCAGCTGTCCTCGTGTGGACAACGGCCCCATCCGCACCCCATCGGCCTGTGGATCGCCGGTGCGTGCCGCGATGTCTTGCAGCCGCTCGAGCAGGGCGTCGCGGACCGCCTCAAGCGCGCTGTGGGGCACCAGAATGCGGCGGGTGGCCGTGCACTTCTGGCCCGCCTTCTGCGTGAGCTCGGTGACGCAGTCACGCACAACCAGGTCGAACAGCTCGGAGCCCGGCTCGACGTCGGGTCCCACGATCACCGAGTTGAGGCTGTCGGCCTCGACGTTGACCCGAGCGCCGCTGCGCATCACCACCTCGTGGGTGCGAATGCGAAGACCCGTATCGGCCGACCCGGTGAAGGCGATGACGTCTTGTCCCCGGACCTGATCCAGCAGGTCGCCGGCCGAGCCGACCAGCAGCGAGAATGCGCCCTCGGGGAGAATCTTCGAGTCGACGATGATCTCGCCGATGCGGACCGCGAGCGCAACGGTGCTGGTCCCCGGCTTCGAGACGACCGGCATCCCGGCCAACAGCGCGACCGCGAGCTTGCCGACCATCCCCCAGGCGGGGAAGTTGAAGGCGTTGATGTGGAAGGCGACGCCGTGTCGCGGAACGAGGACGTCCTGGGCCTTGATCTTCGAACCCCGCATGATCTCAACCGGCTCCGAGACCGAGATCCACGGACCCTCGCCCAACCCCTTCGCCAGGTAGGCATAGGCACCGAGCACCCCGGTGGCGCCATCGACGTCAAACTTCGCGTCGCCGCGGGTGTTGCCCCCACTGACGACAGAAAGCTCAAGGAGCTCCTCGCGATGCTCATGCAGAAGCTTGGCCAGCGCCTTGAGCATCTCGCCGCGCTGCGCAAGCGTCATCGCGCGCAGATTCTTGCCGCCCACGCTCCGGGCATATGCGACCGCCTCACCGAGGCTGCCGACGTCGCGCACAGTCGCCCGTGCCTCGCCCGTGGACGGGTTGAACACCTCCTTCGGATCCCCGCTGCCACGAACCCACGCGCCGCCCAAGTAACTCTGCAGTTCCTTCATCGCGGGCGAACGCTAGCAGGCCACCCCGGGTGACGGCGGCGGGATTTCGCACGCGCCGGCGCGAAAGAGGTGCGAAAGCTCCGACTCAGGGCGCGGGTGGCTTCGCCTCGGCCGGCGGGTCCGGCTCGGCGGCGGCGGACGGAGCAGGCTGGCCAGCTTGAGCAGCCTGGCCAGCCTGAGCTGCCTGGCCAGCCTGAGCTGCGGGCTGGGCGGCCGCAGGCGTCGGCGCTGCCGCCTCCTCTGGCACCACCGCCTCTGCCTCCGCCTCTGGCGCGGCTGCAGCGGGGTCGGCCGGGGTCTCCACGCCCGCTTCGGCTTCGGCACCGGCTTCGGCTTCGGCTTCGGCACCCGCTTCGGCACCCGCTTCGGCTTCGGCTTCGGCGTCACGCGCTTCGATCGCGTCCCGTACGTCTTGCACCTCTTGCCGCCGGAGCTCGCTCCCCATTCGACGTCCCGCGCCGGCCGCCGCGATCCGGCACTGGTCCATCAACGGGCCGGCCCCGACGCCTGCAGCCACGCTCAGCACGGCCGCGACGACGACCACGATGCGTACGCCCGATCCCTCGAGCACCTCGACCTCGGTCTCGGGGGGTTTGCGAAAGTACATCGCGACGATGACCCGCAGGTAGTAGGCCGCGCCCACGACCGAGTTCAACACGCCGGCGATGACCATCCAACGCAGGAACGGGTCGCCGCTGGTCATCGCGACGCGGAACAGCCCAAGCTTGCCGAAGAAGCCCGCGATGGGCGGCATGCCCATCAGGGACAGCAAGCAGATCGTCATGCCCAGCGCGATGCCAGGGTGGCGACGGCTCATGCCCGCCCACTCGTGCAGCCCGGTCGCTTCTTTCTTGTTGGCGCCATAGAAGGCGACGCAAGCGAAGCTACCCATGGTCGCGACCGCGTAGGTGATGAGGTAGAACAGGACCGAGGCGAGGGCCAAGTTGCCATTGCCGCGGGACCAGAGCACTTGGTCGACCTGTGTGAGTTGGCCGCCGGCGGTGTCCACGTAGAAGAACGCCGCGGCGATGACCCCGATCAAGAGGTAGCCGACGTGGGCGACGGAGCTGTACGCGAGCATCCGCTTGACGTTGCTCTGGCGCAGCGCGGCGAGGTTGCCCACGGTCATGGTCGCAATCGCGATCGCGCCCATGATCGTCGCCCAGCCGTACGGGTGGTGCACCAAGCGCGAGGCCTGAAGCGTGAAGACCAGGAACTTGAGCAGCGCCGCAAAGCCACCGATCTTGACGGCGCCCGCCATGAAGGCTGTGGTGGGCGTGGGCGCACCGTCGTAGGCGTCCGGCGTCCACATATGAAACGGCACGGCGCTGATCTTGAACAGCAGCGCGCCCGTGGTGAGCAAGATGCCCGGGAGGAGCAGCGCGATGGGGGCAAATGCCACGATCGCGCGGTCTTGCGCTGCGTTCGCGGCCGGCCCGGTCATCCCGCGATGCAGGTCCACGATCTCCGGCATCGCCGCGCCCCAAGAACCCTTGCCGGTGAACAGCGGGGGGATTCGGCCCGCGATCTCGGGCAGCGAGAACGTCCCGGTCGCGCCATAGATGAGGGCAATCCCCATCACCAGCAGCCCGGAGGCGAAGGCCCCCATGATGAAGTACTTGAGCGCGGCTTCCGAGGACCGCTTGGAGTTCCACCGCGCGCCAACCATCACGTAGATGGCGATGCTCATCGTCTCGATGCCGAGGAACACCGCGAGCAGGGTGTTGGCGTGGTTGAGCACCATCACACCAAACGTGGCGATGAACAACAGCGCCTCTTGTTCGCCGTACTCGAACCGATGCGAGCGCGCGAAGTCTTCGGCGAACAGGACGGTGGCGGCCAGGACCGCGAGCACGGCGGCATCGAGCAACAACGCAAAGTGGTCCACGACCAGGAAGCCCGAGAACACCTCGACGCCGGCGTCGTAGGCCGGATCCCCAAGCTGCATGCTGATCGCGACCGCGGCGAAGCCGAGGCCCGCAAGCGAGAGCGGGCGCTCGAACGCGCGGGTGCCCGGCCCCGAGTACGCGTCGGCGGCCAGATCCAGCAGCGCCCAAACGGCGATGATCATCATGGGTGCGAGATGCACCAGGTCGGCCAGGGTCTGTGCGCCCTGCCCGAGCGACTCGGCCGCGGGGGCAAGAACAGCCAAAAGCGCGGGAGTCATCGCGCACCGCCTTCGGCTTGTGCAGCCGCACGCTCCGCCGCGGCGGCGCGGGCCTTGCGACGCAGCGTGACGGACCGCGTGTCGCCGTAGGTCCGGCCGATGACCGTCTCGGGCACCTCACAGGCGGCCAACGCCTCCGTGGCATCCTCCATCAGCACCGCACGCTCGTTTCGCGAGGAGACGATCGAGACGCAACGTTTGAAGTTGAAGGCCTCGACCGCCGCCTGCGAGGTGGGGTCGATGCGCTCCAGGAACGGCTTGGGGTAGACGCCCATGCCGATGACCAACGCCAGGACGGGGAGGAAACACAGCGCCTCGCGGATGCTGAGGTCGGACAGCGCAGCGTTCTGCGGGTGCGTGATCTTGCCGAACATCAGCTTCTGGAACAGATGCAGGAGATAGATCGCGCCGAGTACGACGCCACTGACCGCCACGGTCAACAGCACGGGAAGCTCGAACAGCATCAAGCCGCCGTGGGTGTAGGTGCCCACGAGGATCAGGAACTCGCCAACGAACCCGACCAATCCGGGCAGACCCACCGAGCCCAGCATCGCGATCATGAAACACGCGGTGAACCACGGCATCACCTTGGCCAGGCCGCCAAACTCGGACAACAACCGGGTGTGTCGCCGCTCGTAGAGCATACCGATCGCCATGAACAGCGCGCCTGTGCTCAAGCCGTGGCCCAAGCTCTGGAACGTCGCGCCGGTCAGGCCCTGCACACTCCACCCGGCGATGCCGAGCACGATGAAGCCCATGTGGCTGACCGACGAATAGGCGACGAGCCGCTTGGCGTCGGTCTGGACCCACGCGACCAGGGCACCGTAGACGATGCCGACCACCGCAAGGATGGCCAAGCTCTGGGCCCATTCCCCCGCGGCGAGCGGAAACAGCGGGAACGCAAAGCGGATGAGACCGTAGGACCCCAGCTTGAGCAGCACGCCGGCCAGGATGACCGAGCCCGGCGTCGGCGCCTGGGTGTGCGCATCGGGAAGCCAGGTGTGCACCGGAAACAGCGGCACCTTGATCGCGAAACTGATCGCAAACGCCCAGAAACACCACATCTGCTGGGCGGGCGTGAGCACGACCGACTGCAGTGCAACCAGGTCGAAGGTCCACACGCCATCGCTGGCGTTGTAGTGCTGCACCGCCAGATAGATGATCGCGGCCAGCATGAGCGCCGAGCCCAGCATCGTGTAGAGGAAGAACTTCACCGAAGCGGCGACGCGCTGCTCACTGCCCCACACGCCGATGATCAGCAGCATGGGGATGAGCATCAGCTCCCAGAAGGTGAAGAACAGGATGAGATCGAGGGAGACCAGGCTTCCGATCATGCCGGTCTCGAGCACCAGCATCGCGGCGACAAACTCCGCGCCGCGCTCCTGAATCGTGTTCCAGCCGACCAAAATGCACAGCGGTGTGAGCAGCGTGGTCAGCAGGATGATCCACAGGCTGAAGCCGTCGACACCCACGTGATAGCGGATGCCGAAGTCTGAGAGCCACGGGATGTTCTGCTCGAACTGGAAGCCTGCGACCCCGACCTCGAACCCCGAGAGCAGCGGTAGTGAGGCCAGAAACACCAGCACCGAGAGCCCCAGACCGACGCCTTTGGCGAGGTTGGTCTCCTTTTGCGGGAGGGTTGCGACGATGACCGCGCCGACCAGGGGCAGCACGAGCAGCATGGAGATCAGGTGGTTCATCGGTCACCTCCGGACGCGCCACCAGGGGCGACACGGGGCGCACGGGTCGGGTCCTCGGGTCGGACAACGCCCGGGTTGGGCTCTGGTTGCGGGCGGGCGCCCTTGCCCGGCGCATCTGCGTTTCGATACCAAAAGCCTCCCCAATCCACGGGCACGCCGCCCAGCTCCGGACGAAGGCCCCCAGGGTCGACGCTGTTGAGGACGTTGGGACCGACCTGCGCGACGCGGGGGTTGAAGTAGACCGCACCGAGCACGACCAGGAAACCCAGCAGCAAGGTTGCGAGATAGCGACGCAGACTGCCGTTGTGCCACGAGCGCACGGCGCTGCCCGTGACGCCGACCGTGCCTGTGACACCGCGCACCCCCAGGTCGTTGATCAAGGCGTTGTCGACCCCCTGCCACAGCACGCTTGAGAGCGCGTGCAGCGGGGTGAAGATGAACGTTCTGTACAGCTCATCGACGAAGTACTTGCCCTGGCTCAGCGAATACAGCGGGCCAAAGCGCCGGGCCCATCGGGCCGCAGCCTCGGACGGACCGCGACGGTACAGCGCGTAGGCGATCGCGATCCCCAGGAACGCAACCGCAACGCTGACACCCATGAACGTGTACTCCGCCGCCGCCGTGACGTGGTGGCCGGAAGGATCGGTGAACCACATCGGGCTGCCGTCGAGTTCGTGGCGCAGGCCAATGGCGTACTCCCCTTGGAAGGCGTGGCTGATCTCGACGACCGGCTCGAGCCAGACATCGAGCAGATGCGGCAGCGCCTCGTGGCCCGGCAACGCGTGCGGGTAGCCCAAGAATCCACCGAAGGTGGCCAGCACCGCCAGCACCACCAGCGGCAGCGACATGATCCAGTGCTCCGACACGTGGTGCTCCCAGGTGTGAGCGTCGCCGCGCCACTTGCCCCCGAAGGTGAGGAAGTACAGCCGGAACATGTACAAGGCGGTGCACAGCGCGGCGGCCATGCCCAGGAGGTAGCCGGCGTAGTTGAGGCCCGGCGACCAAGCGCTGCCGTAGGTGTAGGCGTGAAGCAGAATCTCGTCCTTCGAGAAGAAGCCCGAGAACAAAGGCACGCCCGCGATCGCGAGGCACGAGACGAAGAACGTGGACGACGTGACCCGCATGGGCTTTCGCAGGCCTCCCATCATGCGGATGTCCTGGTTGTGGTGGCAGGCCTCGATGACCGCGCCCGATCCCAGAAACAGGCAGGCCTTGAAGAATGCGTGCGTCATCACGTGAAACATCGCCGAGGTCCATGCACCCATGCCAACGGCCAGAAACATGTAGCCCAGCTGCGACACCGTGGAGTAGGCCAGGACCTTCTTGATGTCGTTCTGGGTGATCGCGATCGTGGCGGCGAAGAACGCGGTCACGCCTCCGACCAGGGCGATGACAGCCATCGTCAGCGGAGCGAGCGCGAACAAGAAGTTGAGCCGAACGCACAGGTACACGCCCGCGGTCACCATCGTGGCGGCGTGAATGAGCGCGGAGACCGGGGTTGGGCCCGCCATGGCGTCGGGCAGCCACACGTACAGCGGGATCTGGGCGCTCTTTCCCGCACACCCGATGAAGATGCACAGCGTCGCGGCGGTCGCGGCCGTGATGCCGAAGAGTTTGGTCTCATCCGCAAGCAGCGGGGTGTCCGAGACCGAGGCGCACGCACCACGGATGGCGTCGTAGTCGAGGGAGTTGACCGCCGCGAACAGGATCAGCATGCCCAACACGACGCCGAAGTCGCCGATGCGGTTGGTGATGAACGCCTTGCGGCCCGCGCTGGCTTTGGCCTCGTCTGTGAACCAGAACCCGATCAGCAGGTAGCTGCACAGCCCCACGCCTTCCCACCCCACGAAGGTGAGCGCCAACGACTTGCCCAGCACCAGGATGAGCATCGAGGCCATGAACAGGTTCAGGTACGCGAAGTACCGGTGATACCCGTCGTCCTTGGCCATGTAGCCGACCGAGAAGATGTGGATCAGCAGGCCAACGCCCGTGATGATCATACACATCAACCCCGAGAGGTTGTCGAGCAGGAGCTCGAAGTAGACGATCGTGTCGCCGGAGACGATCCACGGATAGACCTGGTCGACGATGCGATGTCCCGAACGGCCAGGTCCGGGCAGAATCTCTCGAAGGTCTCCGGTTTGAATGAGGTGCCAAAAGCCCAGGCCGTGGCCCGGCTGGAGCACCAGCGAGAACACGAAGAAGCACGAGAACGCGACCGCGCCGATCGCCACGAGGTGCGCGACCTCTTTTCCGATGCGCGCGCCGAACGTGCGGGCGATAAGCCCCCCGAGCAGGAGGTTGAACAGCGCCCCCATCAAGGGGAACAGCGGGATCCACAGCAGCGTGTGTTCCATGGGTCGTCCGTTCAATCCCTGAGTACGTTGAGTTGGTCGACGTCAGCACTTCCGCGGGAGCGGAAGATGCTGACGACGATGGCGAGTCCGACGGCGGCTTCCGCCGCGGCGACGGCGATGACGAACATGCCGAACACCTGGCCGTCCAAGTTCCCCCACAGGCGGGAGAATGCGATCAGCGCCACATTGGCGCCGTTGAGCATGAGCTCGATGCTCATCAACATGATGAGCACGTTGCGGCGCACGAGGACGCCGCCCATCCCGATGATGAACAGCGCGAACGCGAGATACAGCGGAGCGGTGATGGAGATCATCAGTTGCCTCCCTCATGCCCGCCCGCGGAGGGCTCACCGAAGTCCATCGCAGGGAACGGACGACGGACTTGTGCGTCGGTCAGCCTGGGCGTGCCCGGGCCATCGTCGCTCAGCCCGGACGTGTCCGGGCCATCGTCGGCCGCACCGAGTCCCGCGACGTGCAGCCCCTCGTCGCAGAACCCGGCCGCGACGGCTTCCTTGACGCGCTCCCGGCGGGACCGGGCGACCACGACCGCGCCAATGACCGCCGCCAACAGCAGCAGGGAGACGCCTTCGAAGGCGAAGAGCGCCGGCCCGAACAGCTCCCGGCCGACCGACTCCGCGGTGCCGAAGTCGGCGCCGATCGTGCGACCCGGGGTGTGGAACTGCCGGGTCAGGGTGCCCCACAGCACCCAAGAGATCCCACTGAGCAGAAACACCACGGCGCCAAAGTAGGGCCAACGTCTCGACTTTCGCGAGCTGGGGTCGGCCGTCGCACCGCGCTCATCGACATCGAGCACCATCACCACAAACACAAACAGCACCATCATGGCGCCCGCGTAGACCAGCACCTGCAGGGCGGCCAGGAACGTGGCGCTCATCATCACGTAGCAGATCGCGACGCAGAAGAACGAGGCCACCAGCCATACGGCGGCCACGACCGGGTTTCGATGCGACACCGTCACGGCGGCGCTGAGCACCGCGAGAAACGCGAAGACAAAGAAAAGATACTCGGCGCCGGTGGTGTGGCTAAGGAACTCCCAAACGCCCGTCAGCAGCTGCGAGAGCGAACCGGGGGCAGGCGCGTCGCCGGTCCATCCGGGGGCGGACGCGGGCGTCGGCGCGAAGGATTGTAAGCTGAGGATCACGGGGCTCCCGCTGCCGCGCCCGGGGGCGACGAGGCATGGCTGTTTTTGATCTTGTCTTCGAACTCGCCGCGAAACTTGGTGAGGAAGGCGAGCGTGGGCCAGGCCGCCGCATCCCCCAGCGCGCAGATCGTGTTGCCGGCGATGCCATCGGCAATGGACGCCATCAGCTCAACGTCTCCGGCGCGCCCGTGCCCAAACGCGACTCGGTGCGCAACCGAGGCGAGCCACCCGGTGCCCTCCCGGCACGGCGTGCACTGACCGCAGCTCTCGTCCGCGAAGAAGTGCAGGATGCGCCAGGCCGCCTTGGTGATGTCGGTGCTTTCGTCCATGACGACGACCCCGCCGGAGCCGGCCATCGTGCGAAGCGTTCGGCCTCCGCCCAGGTCGAACTTCACCCCCGGTGCGGTCTCGACTTCGCGAATGCGCTCGTCGTTTTGCAGCGCATCGAACTCGAACGGAACGTCGAGCTCGTCGGCGCTCAGGACCGGCATCGAGACACCGCCGGGGATCACAGCTTTGACGGCCTTGCCCCCCCGCATGCCCCCGCACATCTCGATCAGCGCATTGCCGGTGACCGTCAGCGGCAGCTCGTAGACGCCCGGTTTGTTGACGTGGCCGCAGACCGAGACCAACCGGAGCCCGCCCGAACGCCCCACGCCCAGGTCGGCAAAGGCCTGGCCGCCGTGCTCGAGAATCCAGGGCAGGTTGGCGATGGTCTCGACGTTGTTGACGATGGTGGGTTGCCCCCACAAGCCCTTCACCGCGGGAAACGGGGGCTTGAGTCGCGGCCACCCTCGACCCCCCTCGAGGCTTGAGAGCAGCGCGGTTTCTTCGCCGCAAATGTACGCGCCCAGGCCTCGGCAGATCGTGATGTCGAGATCGAAGTCGGAGCCGAAGGTGCCCTCGCCCAAGTAGCCCTTGGCGTAGGCCTGGTCGAGAGCGTCTTGCAGCACGCCGAACTCCCGCTGCATCTCCCCGCGAATGTAGATGTACGCGTTGCGTACGCCCAGGGCCCGGGCTGCGATCATCATGCCCTCAAGGAGCAGGTGCGGGTTCCAGAACAGGATGTGTCGGTCCTTGAACGTGCCCGGCTCGGACTCGTCGGCATTGACGACCAAGTAGACCGTTGGGGCATCCTTGGGTACGAAGCCCCACTTCATGCCGGTGGGAAACCCCGCCCCACCTCGGCCGCGCAAGTTGGACGCCTTGACCTCGCCGTGGATGTCCCCAGGAGCCATCGTGGAGGCTCGCCGCGCCATCCGATACCCGCCGTGCGTCTCGTAGTGGTCGAGATGACGCGCCTGGGGGTCGTCGAAATGCTTGCTGATGATCTGGAGGTGCTCGCCCATCGGTGCCTACGTCCTTCAGCGTCCCAACTCGGTGGGCACGTCGCCCGCTTCGAGGGCATCGAGAATCGCGTCGATCTTCGGGGTGTCGAGCTGCTCGAAATACAGGGGGATTTCCGGTCCTCCGCGCTGTGCGATCTGAGCCACCGGCCCAAAACCGCACGCCGCCAGACACTCGACCTCGGACAGCGTCACGTTGCCGTCGGCGCTCGTGCCTCGGTTCTCGACCCCCAGCCGCGCCTTGCAGTGCTCGAAGACCTCGTACGCCCCCACAAGCATGCAACCGATATTGGTGCAGACCTGCAGGTGATACCGGCCCACGTCGCGCTCGTTGATCATCGTATAGAACGTGGCCACCCCACGAACGTGCGCCGCGGTCAGACCCAGCCGATGCGCGACGGCGTCGATCACCTCGGTGTCGACGTGCCCGAACACCTCTTGCGCTTGATACAGAACGCCGAGCGTCAGCGCCTTGCCTGCTGCCCCCTCGGGGAAACGCGACCAGCGCTGCTCGATCCACGCCTCAATTTCGGGGGTTAGCTGCTTCGCCGTCACGGTGCCTCAGGCTCCTGGCAATTGCGGCGGACGTTAGGACGCGACCCCACCGGAGTCAACCCGAGCCGCCCCGTCCGCTCAGTGGACGGGCGTCGCGCGTCCCAGGGGACGGCGACCCTCTCAGGACTCGATGCGAGTCCGGTCGTGCAGGCGCAATACCATGCACACCGCCCCCGGCAAGGCTGCCGAGACGGTGAAGTTTTCGCCGGACTGAACCTCGGGCGCGACGTCCTTGAGCGGCACCATGGAGAACCCGAGCTTGCTCGCGAAAAAGTCGGTCGCGGTGTTGGTGAGCAGGTAGCAGCGCTTGGCGCCCAGGGTGCGGGCACGCCGGAGCACGATGTCGCCCAGGACCCAACCCAGTCCCTGTCCGCGGCGCTGCGGCGCGACGGCCAGGCCGAAGAGGTAGGCCGACTCGCCGCGCAGGCTCAGGCTCACGCAGCCGTCCACACTCCCCGGGGCTCGCAACACCAGGGTCTCGGTATCCAGATCCTCGACGAGGCCCGGCTGGCCGTATCCGTCGAGAAGTTCGGAGATCGCGCCCGCATCGTCGGCGCGGGCGAACGTCACGGGGTCCCCGAAGCCGAACAGGAGGCTGGGGCCCAGCCCCGAAAAGTCACCGGAGGAGAGCAGCACGACGGTGTCGCCTGGCACCGCACGCTCCAAGACGGCTTCGCGCAGGGCCTCGATGTCCGCGTAGGCACGGGTCGCGACGCCGCGGGCTTGAATCTTCGCGGCCAGGTCGTCGGTGTCGAGGCGCTCCTCGTCGCGCACCTTGTCGGGTCGGTGCACGGGCGCGATGTAGACGGCCGAGGCAGCGTCAAAGCTGCGCACGTAGCCCTGCGAAAAGTCGGCCCGCCGCGAGGAGCTGCTGCGCGGCTCGAAGCACACGTGAAGCGCCTTCGAAGGGTAGCGCTTGCGCAAAGCGGTCACGGTGAGTTGAACGGCGGTGGGATGGTGGGCGAAGTCTTCGACAACCCGCACGCCGGCCGCGATGCCCAAGAGTTCCTGCCGCTTCTTCACCCCGCGGAACCGAGAGACGGCGCCACGAAGTGCTTCGATGGGTGCGCCCTCGCGACGGGCTACCGCGAGCGCGGCGAGGACGTTGCCCACGTTGTACGTACCGGCGAGCTGGGTGGAGAACTCGCCCAGGCTCACGCCGTGCTCGAAGACCTCGAACCGGGTGCGCACCTCGGCGCTCGACATCACGGCGGTGTAGTCCGCGGCCGCAGGGTCCCCCCCGCCGGGCTGTACGCGGTACGTGAGCACCGTACAGCTCGCTTCCGCCGCCACGCCCATGGCCTCGGCGTTCTGCTGGTTGACGATCAGATCGCCATCCTCGGGGATCGTGCGGACGAACTTGCGGAACGTCTCCCGCATCGCCTCGAAGTCCTCGAAGATGTCGACGTGGTCGTACTCGACGCCGGTGAGGATCGCTCGCTTGGGCTGGTAGTGAAGGAACTTGGAGCCTTTGTCGAAGAAGGCCGAGTCGTACTCGTCGCCCTCCAAGACGATCGCGCCGCCTTCGCGCAGCGCCGCGCCGCGCCCGAGGTTCAGCGGGACGCCACCAATGAGGTACGAGGGCTTCATCCCGCAGGCCTCGAGCAGCCACGCACACAGGCTGGAGGTCGTGGTTTTTCCGTGGGTGCCGGCGACGACGAGGCTGTGGCGCGTCGGGAGCAGCGCTTTGGCGACCATGCTCGGGAAGCTCTCGCGCGGGATGTTTTGCGCCTCGGCAGCGACCGCTTCGGGGTGGGTCGAGGAGCACACGTTGCCGACGACGACGCACTCTGGAGCCCACTGCAGGTTCTCGGCGCGGAACCCCACCATCACCGGGATGCCCGCGGCCTCAAGCTGATCGGACATCGGCGGGTAGATGCCGGTGTCCGAACCTCGAACTTCGTGGCCTGCAGCTTGGAGGAGCTGAGCGAGCGCACCCATGCCAGTGCCGGCAATGCCGATGAGGTGGACCTTCAAGGCGCGCACTATGGACAAGTGGACCTGGTGGGGTCAACCGGGATCTGCGCACACCCTGTCGAGCGCGGTCGCGGTAGACTGCGGGCGGGTGAACGACCCCGACGATCCGTCGAACCGGGGCTTTGGCGAGGCTCGGAGTCACTATCGGCCACGCGTAAAACTACGCTGGCCGGTCGTGGTCGCCGTTGCGCCTGCGGTTGCATCCGGCGACGCCTTCGCGGGGACGACCCTCGCGATGACCCACGGTGTCTCGGTCGCCGGCGCGTTCATCGAGAGCGATCTCGTCGTACCGGTGGGCCAGGCGCTGCGCCTTTGGCTCCACCCTCCGGCCCCGCACCCACCGGGACTCCCCGACGTTCTGCGCCTCAGCGTCCAGGTCCGGTGGCAGAATCTCCTGCCCGCCAAGGGCCTTCCACGGGGTTTTGGCGTTCAATTTCGCGCCGTGACCTCGACCGATGAGATCACCCTTCACGCCTATTTTTCGGCGCATCACAAAGTGGTATGAGGTCGGTGTGGAGGGGACACAAGTCGACGCGAACGGAGATTCGGGGCCGGACCGCCGCGGCCGGACTCGCGTGACGGTGGCGGTCGCCTTCAAGCTGTTCTCCGAGCGCGGCCAGCTGTTGATGGGCGCCCGGACGCTCGACCTCTCGACCGCGGGCGCGCTGCTCCACGGGGTCTGCAAGACCGAGATCGGACAGACCGTCCGGGTTGAGATCAGCCGGGGAGCCGCCCGAAACCCGCTGTCGCTGGGTGCCACCGTCGTCCGGCTTCAAGCCCCCGCGCCGGCGACCCCTCACGCCCAGCCCGGCAACCACGGCGTCGCGGTCCGGTTCAACGACCTGAGCCCGATCGACGAGACCGTCCTGGCGACGATCATCAAGAACGCGAGGACCTGACCCGCCCGGCGGACCCGCCGGTGGATCGGCGGTGGCTCGGCGGTGGCTCGCCGGCGGCTCGGCCTAGCGCTGACTCAGCGCTGACGCGGCGCCCGAACGGTCGGCGGTTTTTTGGGCCCGCCGTGCATGGGCCCACAAGCACATCAGGGCCGCGGGGGTCATCCCGGGGATCCGAGAGGCCTGCGCCGTGCTGGTGGGCCGCACTTCGACAAGCCGCTGCTTGGCCTCGGTGCTCAGGCCTTCCAGCGCGGCGTAGTCGAGGTCTGCAGCCAGGGGAAGGTCGGTGGCCGCGTCGCCGCGAAGCCGCGCGACCTCGGCTCGCATCCGGTCGAGGTATCCGGCGTAGGTGTGCTGCGCCGACGCTCGGCCTTGCAGCCACAGCGGCGCGTCCTCGATGCTGCGCTTCTTCGCGAGCTCGGCACACAGCGCGTCGATGCTGGCGCGGCGCGCCTGGACCCGGTCAAAGCGCGCCTGAGAGATCAAGCCCGACGCAAGCGCGAGGCCGCAGAGCCGCGCGTCCGCGTTGTCCTCTCGCAGCATGATCCGATACTCGGCCCGCGACGTGAACATGCGGTACGGCTCGTCGCACCCCTGCGTGACCAGGTCGTCCACGAGCACGCCCGCATAGCCTTCGTCACGGCCGACGATCAGCGGGTCACGCTCGAGCAGCTCCAGCGCCGCGTTGGCCCCAGCGAGCAGTCCTTGGATGCCGGCCTCTTCGTAGCCCGAGGTCCCGTTGACCTGTCCCGCGAAGTACAGGCCGCGATGGGTCTTGGAGGCAAATCGATGGTCGAGCGCCCGCGCGTCGACGGCGTCGTACTCGACCGCGTAGCCCGGCCGCAGGATCTCCGCGTTCTCCAGGCCGGGAATCGTGACGATGAACTTGGCCTGAACCGCCGCCGGCAGGCTGGTGGAGATGCCGTTGGGGTAGACGCTGTGGGTGTCGAGCCCTTCGGGCTCGAGGAAGACCTGGTGGCGATCGCGATCGGCAAAGCGGACGACCTTGTCCTCGATGGAGGGGCAGTAGCGAGGGCCGCGGCCTTCGATCTGGCCGCTGTACATCGGCGACTCGTGCAGGTGCTCCTGGATGATCGCGTTGGTGTTCGCGTTGGTCCACGTCAGGTGGCAGTCCACCTGTTGGGGAAGCGGAGGCGGCGGCTCGATGTCGTCGGGCAGCGTGAAGCGGGGGACCGGATCTTCGGAGGGCTGCGGCTGCGTGACGTCGGTGTTGATCGTCCGCGCATCGAGGCGAGCGGGCGTCCCGGTCTTGAGGCGGCTGAGCCGAAAGCCCGTCGCCCGCAGATTGTCCGAGAGTCCGTTGGCCGGCGCCTCCCCTGCCCGCCCCCCGGGGGTTTGGGTTGCACCGGTGTGCAGCAAGCCGCCCAAGAACGTGCCGGTGGTGATCACGACCGCGTCCGCCAACACCTGCGATCCATCGGCCAGCGCGACGCCGCGAACCCGGTCGCCCTCCAGCAGCACGGACGCGACGAGGCCTTCGATGACCTCGACGCCCGCGTGAGATGTGAGCGCAGCCCGGGCGTAGGCGCCGTACTTGATCTTGTCGACCTGCAGCCGCGTCGACTGCACGGCCGGGCCTTTGGAGCGGTTGAGCACGCGTCCGTGAATGCAGGTGGCGTCCGCCGCCCGGCCCATGAACCCTCCCAGGGCGTCGATCTCAAACACGAGGTGCCCCTTCGCGACGCCGCCGACCGACGGGTTGCAGGGCGTCTGCCCCACCGTTGCAATCGAACCGGTCACGACGCGCACCTGTGCACCCACCCGCGCGGCAGCGAAGGCGGCCTCGAGCCCAGCGTGTCCACCTCCAACGACGAGGACGGTCTTGCGAAGAACGGTCATGGCAAGCCCGGACTATGGACCGAGCGCGGCCGATACGCCAAGCTGGTCGTCGATGGCACCGGCCTCCAACGCGCGCGGTCCGCTCTACGGGCGGCGTATCCTTACGACCCGGCCCAGTCCGGCCGGCGACGCGCAACGGGAGCGGTTCAGCGCCTTGGGGGCGGATGCGGTCGCGCTGCCCTGCCTGCAGCTGCAGGGGCCCGAGGATCCCGAAGCCTTCGATCGGAGGGTCGCGTCGGTGGACACGTACGACGGCGTGATCGTCTCCAGCCGCGCGGGCGTCGACGCGTTCGCAGCGAGCCTGTCGCGGCAGGGGCTAGGCCCGGGCAGCCTCGGCGCTCGACTCCTGGTGGCCGTGGGTCGCGCCACCGCGTCCGCGTGTGCCACCGCGGGGCTCGTCCCCAGCCTCATCCCGACCGAGGCCAGCTCCGAGGGGATCGTCCAAGCCCTGGCCGACCGATCGATGCTGGGACAGCGATGGGTCCACGTGCGGGCCCGCGACGGTCGAGCGCTCCTCGAGGAGGCGATCTCAGCCGCCGGCGGCCGCTACCTGCTGGCGATTGGCTACCGAGCCGAACGGCCCCCACCCCCGCCGGGCGCGATCGAGTGGATCGGCGCGGGCGTCGACGCGATCTGCTTGCACAGCGCTCGCACCGGAGAGCATCTGCGGGACACGTTGAACGAGGCGGTCCCGGGACGGTGCGAGGAGATCCTCGACCGAGCGTCGGTCGCGAGCGGCGGCCCGGTCACGACAAAAGCCCTGCAAGAGCAGGGCTTCGAGGTCGCGGCGACGGCGGGGTCACCAGGCGACGATGGAATGGTGGCGGCGGTGCTGGAGCTTCTCGCTCGCGCTTAGAGCCACTTCTTGATCGTGCCGACCGGGTCGTCGCCCTTGAGCTTGTAGGTCTTGAGGTCGGTGTGGCAGTCGGTGCACTTCATGCCTTCGGTCACACCGGCGGCCTTGGCCTTCTTGACCGCCGCTTTCATGATCTTCTTGACCTCGGCTTGGCCGCCGGATTCGCATGCGGCCCCAACCTTGGAGATCTTGAACGACTTGCTGACGCAGGACTTCGGCGCGTCGTCCTCAGCAGCGCTGGCACTCGATGCAACGAGACCAGCGGCAAAAACGGCAGAGAAGGCGGCGGCGAGAGCGATTTTGTGCGTCATGTGGTTCCTGTTCCCCAGGTGCGACTTTGGGCCTAGCGAGCGACGTCGGTACGGGCCCAGCGATTCAAAACGGCACCGATTTTTTTTCCCTTGGCCGCTGTTTCAAGGCTGAAAACAGCGTTCCGCGTAGCAACGTCGAGTGCCGAGCAACCCTTCGTCGCCGGGTCCAAGCATCCTATCCCAATCGGCCGAATCGGTTTCGGCGAACTGCGTAGCGCCGCCCACATCCGTGGCGGCCCCGGGGATGGCGCCTGCGGGATCGCGAGCTCAAAAACAACCTGCCCGATCCGCGCTCTCCGATGTACCGTACGCCGATAAGGACCCGACCTTCCGGACGTGCTGCAGCTTGAGGGGTCCACCTGCAGCTCCAAGCACGTCAAAACTTCGCGCCTCCGGGCGCACCGGGGCTGCCCGCTCCAACTCCACCAAGTAGGACTGATCCAATGAAACGACTTTCAACGCTTGCCGCTGTAGGGGGCCTCGCCCTGCTCACCGCAGCTTCCATGACCCTCGGGTCCCAAGAAGTGGTCGCAGCCGACCACGCTGAAGCACCCGGCACGATGCGCCGACTCTGCCGCTGACATCGCCGACTTCTACGCGTGGCACACCGCCGACGGCAAAGGTCGTCGCCATCGTCACCTTCGCGGGACTCCAGCCCGCTGGTGCGGAGGCGCAGTACGACCGCGACGTTCTGTACACGATTCACGTCGACAACACCGCGCGGCTGCGGGCGGCCTCACGACCGGCGCAGACCGGACGACCAACGACAACGACAACGTGTCGGACATCGACATCAACATCCGCTTCGCTCAAAACGGTCTCGGCGACTGGGGTGTCCAGGTCGAGAACCTTCCTGGAGTCTGACGGCGCTGGTACAGGGAGCCGTCGGCGAAACAATCGACGCCGGAGACGGCAACATGGCGCTTGCCGGTACGTTCGACGACCCGTTCTCCTTCGATCTGGACGGCTTCAACGCGACCATCGCCAACACGTTGACCAGTGACGGTGCAGGCGACAATCGACCTCGCCTTCGGAAGCCTGGCGAACTTCCTCGACAAGGACATGAAGAACGACGCGCCCATCGCAGCCCCCGATACACTGGTGGGCACGAACGTTCACGCGATCGTCGTCGAGTTCGACACCGAAACAGCGCTGAACAAGAACCCCGACGACCTCCTCCAGATGTGGGCCACCAGCAGCCGCATCTCCGAAGTAGTAGGAAAGGGAGACTGACATGAACTTCAAAGAACTGACTCTCGCTTCCTTCGCGGCTGCCCTCGTCCTCTCCACTGGCTGTGTCGTCGACGACGACCCGCCGGAGATACCGACGACACCGACAACCCGACGACCATGACGGTCACCGAGACGACTCCGGGACCACGGGCCCGACCGGGCCGACAACGGATCCGACCACGGGCCCGACGACGACGGACCCGGACACGAGCGGTACCGACACTGACCCGACCACCGACACCGATACCGGTGACTCGGACACGGAAACCGACACCGACGACATCGACCCGGACCTCTACGATTTCCGCGAAGATGAGGCTGACGCTTACACCCGCGTCGACCGCATGGGTTTCCCTGCTCTGAATACTGCGCTTATCACAGCAGAGAACAAGGACGCCTACAACGCGGGAAGCCCCGCTGACGATGCTGCAGGAACCTTCGTATGGCGACGCAGTCGGAACGCTTCAGTTCCTTCACGGCTCGCTCGCCCCGGGAAGCACGGGCCTGAACGACGACTTGGTCCTGGCGAATACACTGTTCGGGACTGACTTCACGCCTTGCGGAGCGACCGTAGCGAACAACAGCTGCTTCCTCCAATCAGTTCCGCTTGCGTTCCCCGACGTCCTGCTGCTCACCACCGGGGAGACCACTGGCTTCCCCAACGGCCGCACGCTTGAGATCCCCGTGATCGACATCATCCTTGCCGCGGTTCTCATCGAAACCACAACCTTCGGGGAGTTCGCCGACTTGGACCCGGCGGACGACGAAGTGCACGGTCTCTCCCAGAGCCCGAACGACGTGGCCTTCTCAGGCGCGTTCCCGTACCTCGCGCCTGCTCACGAGTAGGTCGAATCTTGAGACGCGAGGCCTCCGGTGCACACCGGGGCCTCGCGCTTTTTTTGGCTGAGATTTTTCCCATGTTCCCCCGTGCTCCTCTGCTCTGTCTGTTCTCCCTCGCCCTCGTGACCGGCTGCGACAAGCCGGACGCCGCGCCAGCGGACGCTCCTGCTCCGCCTCACGACGTGAAAAAAGAAGCCGCGCAAGAAGCCCCCGAGGTCAAGGCAGCTAAGCCAGAGAAGAAGCCCAAGCGCAAGACCAAGGCACAGCTCGACGCGGAGCGCAGAACCTTCTCTGCCGAGCTGCAACAACTGGACACAGATATTTCGGGGATTGAGAAGCTCATCGTGGCGACGCCCACAAGCCGCCTGAGCCACGAACGTCTGGCTGCGTCGCGAATGCAACATGCGCGACTGACAGGATCATACGATGACTACGCTCAGGCCGAAGCCTCCGTCGCTCGGGCATTTGAGCTCAATCCACAATCGGGCACGCTGATGCTTCGAGCGAAGCTTCACTACTCGTTGCATCGCCTTCCAGAGGCGCGGACAGACTTCGCGGCTGCCAAGCCAACCAGTCCAAGGTCACCCGACGGCGTCGCCAGTCTCGAGGCATTTGAGGCCAACCTCGCGATGCAAGCCGGCGACTCCAAGAACGCCGCGAAGCATTTTGAAGCGTCTCTCGCCTCCAAGCGCACAACCTCAAGCCTCAGCTCCGCCGCCGTCTATCACTGGAAGACCGGCGACTTCGAGCAGGCAGAAGTCCTCTTCCGCGAGGCCCTCCAGAGCTACCACGGAAAACCGATGGAGCCCCGCGCGTGGCTTCACCTCAACCTGGGACTCCTCGACCTCGACCGCGGCCGATACGACGACGCCCTCGCCCACTACCGTGAGGCCGAGACGTTCTTGAAGGGCTACTGGCTGATCGACGAACACATCGCCGAGATCCTCACGCTCCAGGGAAAAACCGAGGAAGCCAAGACCCTGTACCTCGACATCCTTGAGCGCACGAACAACCCCGAGTTCATGGATGCGATGGCCGGCATCCTGTTCGAGGAGGGCCAAGACGAAGAGGCCAAAGCCTACGTCGCTCGCGCTCGGAAGCGCTACGAGGAGCAGATGGCGAAGTATCCCGAAGCCGCCTACGGGCATGCGCTCGGGCACTACATCGAGTTCGGCGACGACCCGGCGTTCGTTCTCGAACTCGCGAAGAAGAACTACGCGCTACGCCCCAACCTCGAGGCAGCAGTGATGCTTGCTCAAGCGCAGCTGAAGGCCGGCGACGCGAAGGCAGCCGCAAAGGCGTTGGCGCCCACGCTCAAGTCGGATTTCAAGGCAGCCGAGCTGTATGTAACGGCGGCCGAGGTTCAGGCGAAGCTCGGCAAGGACAAGCAGGCACAGGCGTTCTTGGAAAAAGCGAGCGCGATTGATCCGAAGACTGCCGAGGGCCCGAAGCTGCTAGGGGGCGAGTAGAATTGCCCAGCCATCCCTGGCCTGAGCGTTGACGACGACAACGTCAGCCGTCACCAAGACTTGGTTCTGCGGACCCGCAGCCAACCCGGAGATCTCGAAGAACGCAAGGTCTTCGGTGGTTGGCGGTGCTTCCCAGAGAACCTCCAGGTCGGAGCTAAGCCGGCTTACGAAGCTGGCCTCTGCGACATCTTGACCGCCCGCGACCAAGATGTCGCCATTCGCAGCGAGTGTCGCGAACGCGACGCTCCCCCCCCCCGTAGCCTCAGCCAAAGTCGTTTCGGTCACCACATCGCCGGAGCTATCCCTGACGCGAAGCAAGTCCCCCTCCTCTGACAGCCAGCGGCCGCCGTCGAGCCCTTCAATCATCCTCGGGCCGTTCGCCTCGAATTCCAGACTAAGCGTCTGGCCGCCCCCCGCGTTGAACCCGAGGACAGAGGCTGGGGTACTCAAATCCCTCAGACTGAGGAACAGCGAAGTACCGTTCGTAAGGGCTGCGACGTCGTCGAAGTCTAACGCGGCTCGCGGGATGAATGTTGAGTCTGACCAGCCAATGGAGCCGCCTGCATCCAAGGAACGCGCGATGCGGTCCCCCTCGTTTGCGACTGCTGCGGGCGTCTCAAAAGAGGCGACGAACACCGCAGTACCCGCATTGACTGCGAGCCCCGAGAAAACTTGGGACTCGAAAAGTCGACGCCACTGTTCTACCCCGCTGGAAGAGTAACGAGAAACCGCGATGTCCGGGATCGCAAAAGCGATACCGCCGATGGACTCGACCACGATGAAGCCGTCGCTTTGGCCCCAGGGAACGATGCTGATCGTGTCTGTAGGGATGCTGAGAACCTCGTCGATCTCCCCGTCCTCGGCTGAAAGGACCCTCGCCTCGACGAGACTCGGGTTTCGTGCCCGCAGAAGGACGTTGCCGTTCTCGCGAAACGACGGGGAGTCGAGATCATCGTTCTCCCCCGTCACGAAGAGGTGCGTCCACAATGGCGTTCCGGAGACGACGCAGTTCGTATTGCAGCCGTTCCCCTCCACCTCATCGCCGTCGTCGCAGGCCTCGGCCTCCTGAACGTCACCGTCTCCGCAGAACGCAGCGAAGGTGCAATCCGCGTTGCATCCTCCGTAGCCGCCGTCGTTGGTGCCGTCGTCGCAGTCTTCACCACCATCGATCTCGCCGTTTCCGCAGTCGCGATTGCCTCCCGATGAAGAGGACTCTGTCTCAGTTGGATTGGTCTCCGTCGGATTGCTCTCGGTCGAATTCGTTTCCGTTGGAGTCGTCGACATCGTGGTCGTCGACGCGTCCGTCCCCGTCGTGGAGTTCGGCCCCGTGCTCTCTAGATCAGTCGCTGTGCCACTGCTCCCAGTTTCATTTCCGTCGCCAAGATCGGTCTCCAACCCGGCGTCAGGTGAAAAGCAAGACGGCACGAACAAGCCGAGGGCAAGGAGGCGAACGCGAAAATCCATGCGTGCAACGTCGCACACCTCGCTTGAACCCAACAACCGTTTCGTGCCGCGAGGGACACCTGTCCTCGATCCCGGACACCGGCCCGCCGGACTACATCTTCTTGCACTTGCCGCCGGCTTTGGCCAACCCGGCCGCCCGCAGCTCGTGTCCCGTCGGCCCGTCTCCGAGCAGCTTTCGTTTCGCGTCGCCGTGCCCGGGGCCCAGGATGTCCCGCATGTACGCGTCGTACTCGAACGTATCGGAGTGCTCCTGCGTGTGGCACTCGCCTGCGCACAGCTCGGCCGGGGCTTCGAGTTTGATGAGGCTCATGTCGTCGCCGCCGTCTTCGACGTGCAGCGAACCTGGGCCGTGGCACACCTCGCACTGCACGTCGATCAAGCCCGCGTTCTCCACAACCTCGGAACCTCCGGGCTTGCGAAAGCCGGTGACGTGGCAGCCGACGCAGCTAAGGTCGAACTGCTTGTTGTCGACGACGAGCGTCTCGTAGGCGCTGGCGTGCACGGTGCTCTGCCAGAACTCGACGGCCTCGTCGTGGCAGTCGGAGCAGGCCTCGATGCCGACGTATCCGGCCTTGCCTGCCTCGGGCGGCGGCGCCTTGACGCCGGTGAAACGCGTCTTGTTTTGCTCGGCGACGCGCTGGTCGTAGCCGGCCAGCGCCTGCTTGGCGACGGTGTCGGCGGGGAGTTTGCACGTCACCTTGACCTGCTCGAACACGCCCTGCGCGGGTCCCTCGGCCGTGCCGCCCAGCTGCGTTTGCAGACGAGCCATCTCGGCCTCGAGGTTTGCGATGAACGCCGCGTCGGCGTCCGGGTCGGCCTTGAACTTGGTGATCCGCGCCTGCACCCGGGCGATCTCGGCGGTGAGCACCGACTTCGGTGGCACGACATCCCACGCGCTGAGCGTGGGTACGGAGCCCGCCTTGGCGTCGACCGAGACGACCAACTCGGTCACGGTCTGCAGCATCGTGCCCGGCTCCAGCAAGTAGGTGTTCCCGATCTTCGAGGCCGGTGCCCCAACGCGCTCCCGCTCGGCGCCCTCGGGAATGGCGACGACCACCAAGTCCGTGCCGTCCGCGACCAGCGACTCCCCAAACGCCCGCTCCCCTTGCGCGAGCACCACGGTGAACTGCGCGCCGGCTTCCCGCATCGCGGCGGTGGCAGCCGCGGCTGCGGCGACCGGGTCGGCGAGCGTCCCGAGCTCCGCGGCGCCGGGCAACGAAGGGTCGACGACGGAGGTGATGCCGACCTTCCACGTCACGCCGTGGTCGGTGAGCTCCACGACCCGGTGCGGCGGCAGCACGACACCGTTGGCCTCGACCGGAAGCGTGACGTTGGCTGCGACGCGCGGCATCTCATAGCTCGACAGCGGTGCCACGCCGTCGGGCGACACCACATCGGTCGGACCGATCCCGCTGACCAGCGCCGAGCCCAGCGCCGAGAACCGGGTCTGCAGCAGCTTGGCCCGGTCCCGTGCCTGCTCCCAGGCGGCGTCATCCTCGGGCCAGTAGGGGCCATCTTTTTCAGGAAACAGAAACGAGCCCGGCTCCAGCACCAGGCGGTTGGTCGCGGAGCTTCCGGTCTCGATGTACCCGAACGCGTACTGCAGGCCGCCGAGTGGCTCGGTGGTGCAGCCGCAGGGCGCGATGGTGCCGGCCACCTGGGCGAAGGCGTACAGATGGAACTCGGCCCGTTCATCGACGGAGCGCGGAGCCTGCGTGCCGTCGGTCGAGGACTGCTCGGCGGTGGTGCCCGGCTTGGTGGAGGTTCCGCCGCAGGTCGCCCCAGTCGCAGCGATCACGCACAGGCTCACAATGGCGCCGGTCGACCAGCGCGAAGAGGATCGGGAGTGCGACACGCCCGAAAGTTGCCTGATTTGCGGCGGAGCGCAACCGCACCCGCCGCTGCGTTCTAGTCCTTGGGCTTGCGTTGCCCCACGACGAACGCGGAGAGCGCCTCGATGTCCTCATCGGAGAGCTTGTCCGCAAACTTCGGCATGGCGGCGTACTCGCCAAACAGGTCGTCCGCGGCGCTGTCGCGGATCACCCGCGCCACCCAGGCCTGGCTGCCGTGCAGATGAAGGTTGGGCCCGTCGCCCGATTCGCCCGGCTCAACCTCGTGGCACGCGTTGCACTCGAGCTCATCCTCCCACAGCGCCGCGCCCTTCTTGGCCAGCGCCGCGTCGAGCACCACGTCGGGATCGGCCTGCAGCTGGACCAAGTACTCCACCACCGCCGCGAGCTGCTCCGCCGGAAGATCTTCCTCGGGGTACGCTTCCATCTCGTCCTTCATCTTCGTGTTGCCGAAGAAGCGAGGGTCCGCGGCGTTGCGCACCAGCGCCGAGAGCCAGGCCCGCGACGAGTAGTCCTCGAGCGAGGGGCCTTCGTCGCCGCCCAGCCCGCCCAGCGCGTGACAGCCCTGGCAGTGCTCCTTGTAGAGCATCTTGGTGCGGTACTGCGGGTCGTTGAAGAACACCGCGGGACCACCCAGCGGCACCACGCCCATCTTGGCGTACGCCCGGGCCTCGTGTGCCGAAGCCTCGGCCGCCGCGACGGACTTTTGAAACTCCTCGTTGGCCGCGTCCGACTGCAGACCGTACGCGGTCAGACCGATGGTCCCCGTCATCAGCAGGCCCATGCCCGCCAGCACCAACACGCGTCCCACCTTGCTGCCCACCTTGTCGAGCAGCGGGGCGACGAGCAAGAACGTGACCGCAGCCCCCGGGATGACCATCGTGGCGACCGGCTCCAGCGGGCCTTCAAAGAACATCCGCAGCTTGTAGAGGAACAGGAAGTACCACTCGGGCCGAGCCTGGAAGTTCTCCGTGGGGTCGGCCGGACCCAGCAGCTCCGCGCCGTGGGTGCTGATCGTCAGCGCGACGATCAGCCCGCCGACGGCCGCCATCGCGAGGACATCGAGGAATGCCTGGGCGGGAAAGTACCGCTGCGTCGTCTTGTGCGCTTCGGCGTCGGACATGCGCTGCGGCGCGGGCAAACCGTGTTGCGTACGCTGCCGACTGACGAGCCAGATCAACCCCGCGAAGACACCGGGCAGCACGAACACGTGCAGCGCGTACAGGCGAAGAATGCTGAGGTTGCCCGCATCCGATCCGCCCTGGACCAACGTGCGAATGATGTCCCCGCCGGGGGTCTGCTCAGCGATCGAAAGCTCGACCTGGATGCCCCAGTATCCGGCTTGATCCCAAGGAAGCGGGTTGCCGGTGAGGCCCAGCGCAAGCCCGATGCCGAGCATGCCGATGGCGGCCCACCACGTGAACTCGCGCGGCGCGCGGTAGGCGCGATGCAGCGCCATCTGGGCCAGCCAAAGACAGATCACCACGATGAACACCGAGGTGCCGTGATAGTGCAGCCCGCGAACGAACCAGCCCATGGTGACCTGGTCTTGGATGTAGGCGGTCGAGGCCCAGGCATCGGTGGCCGAGGGGCTGTAGTAGGTCGCGAGCACGGTGCCGAGCACCGCCTGCTGCACGAACAGGTACGCGATGATCGCCGGGAAGACGTGCCGAAGGCGGACGCCGCCGTGCACGAGTCGGTCGCGGAACACCTCCCAGCTGGAGACGAGCCCCAGCCGGTCTTCGATCACATCGACAAGGTTGTCCAGCATGCTCATGCGATCGGCTCCTTGCCTTCGATGCCCTGCTTGAATCGCTGGTAGCGGATCTGCACCAGGCTCTCATCCACCTTGGTATCGAGCGTGTCCATCGCCCGTGGGGATGGCCCCTCCTCGACCCCGCCCTCGATCGTGAACCAGGAGTTGTGACACGCGCACAGGAACTTCTTCTGGTCCGGCACGTAGTCGATGCCGCATCCCAGGTGCGGACAGACCGTGGAGAACGCGACGAGCCCGTCGCCTTGTTCGAGCACCCACGCCGAGCCGACCTTCACTTGAACCACCCGGTTCCACGCGTCGACCCGGTCCGCGTAGATGTCGACCTTCACCGGCTCCTCGCCAAACGCGGTCCGCCCACCGACCGGCACAAACACATCCGCCCCGCTGGTCGTCGCGTTGCCCAACGGGTGAGCCAACATCGCCACCGCAGGGCCCAGTGCCGCCCCCGCCAGCCCGACGCTCACCGCCGAGAACCCGATCGTCAAGAACCCACGCCGGGACCCACCCGCCGCACCATCGTTGTCTTCGCGTTGAGCCATGCCCTCTTCGACGCCGGCATCGTATCGACGCAGCGGCGATTGCACTACGGGGTACGGCGGATTCGGTTACGGACGCGAGGCGGACTACTCGACGGTCATGCAGCAGAGCGTGTAGGGATCGTCAGGCTCGGCCTCGCCGATCGCGGTGCCCACGGAAGGCTCGCAGGAGACGTTGTTAACGGAGAGTGTGTGGTAGTTCGCGCCGCCGGTCCCACCCCCCACCGAGCTCGCGCATGTGGAACTCCCAATCGTCAGGTTCCCGGTTTGCGAACCGCTCGGACAGGATGACCGCAGGCGCACGAACCCATCGCATTCGCCCTCAGGGCTTCCGCAGCTGCAGGCCTGGCAGTTTCGGGTGTCCTCCACGGCGGCGTGCCGGACGAATCGGTCCGAGAACGATGAGTCTGGGCACTGAAGATCCCCAGCCTGCCAAATACACATTCGAGACTCAAACCGTTCCGGAGGCAGAGGAACACAAGACGACCCACCGTCGCAAACGGCCGCGACGGCCTCGGCCCCACCACACACTGTAGAACCCGAGCTCCATTCGGCAACCGGAAGGTTGGTCGTCCCCACCGGCGTGCACGATCCTCCGGTCACGCCGGGATCGTCGACCTGCCATCGGTGGCCGTTGAGTCCGTTCGGCCCCGAGGCGCAGACCGCCGTCATCGTGTACGAAGCATCCGGCGTGCCACAGTCGGGGTCGGTAAAATGATACTCCAACACAATCGGCGCGCAGCTAGCCCCGACCGCAGTCCCGCACTCGCAGTCGCAATCCGCCGGCGCGGCCTGAAGATCATCAAACGCCTCGAACGCGAGCTCCGGGTACGCATCCGGGCAGTCCGGGGGGTCGTCGCTGCTCGGCGTCTCGGCCCACACCACCGGCCCCGCCCAGCCTGCGGGTGCCGCCGCCACGCACACGTTGCCGCCGCCACACTGTGCGGGGCCGGTGGTGTCGTTGGTGTCGGTGGTCGGACCCGTGGTGTTTGTCGTGTCGGGGTCGATCGTGGTGGGGCCGTCGCTGGTCGGCTCGCCGGTGGTGGGACCGGAGGTCGGGGTGCTGGTGGACGTCAGGCCGGTGGGTCCCGCGGTGGGGTCGGTGCCGGCTGTGCTTCCGTCCTCGGCCGAGCCTTCGCCCTCCTCGAGGTTGGGGTTGCTCGTGAGGCATCCGGCCAGGGTGCCGCAGGCCGTGAGCAGCAGCGCACTCCGCAATCCAAGTCTCATGCCCGAAGGATCGCAGAAACCCGCCGCGACGCCAACGTTCTCACCCACTTGGGGACATGTCGGCGCCCTGCGGCGGCCTGTCTTTGTGATCCGGGGCGATCACCCAGACGCCGCGAAGCTCGCGGAGCGTGAACGCGGTGCCCGGCTCCTCGCCGCACGGCGCGACGCACAGCTGGGTACCACCCGATGGCCCATCGAGCTCGACGGCGATGAGCACGTCGCCCTGGGTGCGCAGGTGAAGCGCGAGACCTGCGAACGTGCACCGGCCCGTGGACCCCTGCGGCCCCGGAACCACGTGCCGATGGACAAAGGACTGCCCCCAAGAGCCCAGCAGCTCCGCGTACACGGTGTCGAACCCCGGCACCACGACGGCCTGAAACAGGAAGTACGCCCGCAGCTCTTGGGTGGAGAAGACGCGAACGTCGTCGATCCCTAGCTCCCGGTAGCGCTGCTCGAGCCGCGTGGCGAGCCGCCCGTCGACGACCTCCGCCACGACCCGGGGGCGCCGGCTGAGCTTGGGTGCCCGCATGTCGAGCAGCTGCTCGAGCTTGAGCAGCGTGGTGGCGGTGCGCTTGTCGGCGCTCTGGGTGTCCGAGGCGACGAAGATGATCACGTCCAGGTCGGCCACATGACCGAACGAAGCCGGAAGGTCCACGAGGTTTCGCGAGGCCATCGCGTCCGCCACACACAGGTGCATCGCGCTGACCCCGTGCGATGCATCCCGATCGAGCGAGACCGCGATCATGCCGTCCACCTGCCGCTCGAACACGCCGTGCCGCCCGTGCATGAGGCCGCGTTTGACCAGCTCGCTGTGGGCATCCAGAGCCGCCAGCGCCTCGATCCGGGCCTGCGCCGTCTCCACAAGCACCAGCACCTCGCCGCCGGGGTCGCTGCGAAACAACTCCTCGAGCATGTAGATGGAGCCCGGGCGAAAGCCGCACACCAGGATGCGCGTTGTTTTTCGGCGATGGGTCCGCGCCAAGCTCGGGAGCACGAGGTCGGCTTCGTCGTGCTCGGCCAGGCTTCCGACCGGCTCGGGCTGCGTGGGGAGCTCGCGGGCGATGGACCAGATCGAAGGGAACCGGTCCGCGATGCCCACAAAGCCCCGCACCCGCCCGAGCGGCTCGTCGTCGGGCGGGTTGATCGACACATCGAAGTCCCGCTCGCCGGGCCTGCCGGTGCGTTCGACCAACAGCCCCAGCGGCAGCACCCGGCCCCCGTCCTTCGTTCGCGCCAAGCCTCGCTCCAGCAAGGTGTCCATCGCGCCGCGCGCCGAAGACCCGAGGTCGGGCGGATGCTCCAGCGAGTAGCTCAGGCCCGGCGCGTCGAAGAAACACGTGTAGATCTCGTGCCCGCGGCTGGTGAGCAGCTCCTCGAGCAGGTCGCCCAGCCCCGGCCTTCGCACGACCGAGGCGATGAACAGCGCCAGAAGCTTCTCGGTCGGCACCACGAACCCGCGAAAGCTCCACGAACCGGTGGCCAGCGCCGACTGGGCCGCAGGCACGTTGCTCTCGTCGAGCACCTCGGCGATCAGCACCCGCTGCCGCTGCATCGTTCGATGGGCCCGCTCGCGGGCGCGCACGTGCTCCACCAACGTCACCATCGTCCGAATCGTCTCGGCGTCGGCGTTGGGATCTTCCTGGTCGGCGAGCAACACCACACGCTTGGCGAGCAGCAGGTCGGCGCGAACGATCAGCTCTTCTTCATCCTCGGGCCGCTCGCGGTACACGATGCGAGAGAGCTCCGGCAGGCGCACGAAGTCCGGCGGGTCTTCCTGGTCACCCACCACCAGGTACCGGGTGCCCAGCACGCCCCGCCGACGCAGGTCCGCAAACCACCGGGCCGACAACAGCGGTGCGTCCGAGGGAACGAGCTTCCGGTAGTACCGCATCAGCTCGTGCAGCAGTCGCCGGGTCGAGGGGCGGATGTTCACGACCACGGTGTGGCCACGCAGCCCCGGCGGACGCAGCCGGGTCAGCTCGATCAGCTCGTGCACGACGTCCGTGCCCAGTCCGATGAGGAACGACACCAAGAACAGGCCGAACACCGTCAGCAGCAAGCTGATCAGCACCACCGGCAGCGCCTTGGGGTCGGCCATCATGTTGCCCGGGTCCTGCACCTGGCGGAACGACCACCACAGCAACGCCCAGAAGGAGTGGTCGGCATCCGTGACCGCACCGTCGCCGTTGACGTCCACCGGCGAGTCGCTGAGGTAGTACAGCAGCACCGCGCCCGCGAACGAGAGCACGCCGACCACGAACCCCATCAGCACCAGCTGACGCGCCCGCTCCCGGCGCGACAGGATGCCGACGAGGTCGCGAACCAGCGGCGCCCAGTAGCCGAACAGCAGCAGCATTCGGGTCAGGCGAAACACCCGCAGCCACCGTGCCCCCGCGGCGCCGACCGGCAGCGGCAAGAACGAGATCAGCGCCACGCCATCGACCAGCAGCAGCGCGATCGCAGCCCAGCGCCGCCGGACGCCGTAGTAGGGCGCATCCACCCCATCGTCGCCCGCGGCGCCCAGCCGATCATCGGGCTCTGCGCGGTGGGGGTCGACGATGACCGTGAACACCCGCAGGCCCACCTCGATCGCAAACAGGACCAGAAACCACAGGTCGTACTCGTCGGCCTGCTTCGACGGGATGAGGCTGGCGATGATCGCGACCGAGAGCACGAGACGGACCCCGAACTGCTCGAGGAACATCTCCACCCTTGCCGCGAGCGCCCGAAGCTTCGATCGGGGGGGCGCAGGAGCCTCATTCATGCGCCGGGACTCTACCAGCCCTCGGACGTGCTCACGGGTCCGTGTTAGCGTCCCCGCCGTCACACAGGCAAGCGCATGAGCATCAAGACCCGTACCGAGACCGACAGCATGGGCCCCATCGAGGTTCGCAGCGACCGCTATTGGGGCGCGCAGACGGAGCGCTCGCTCCACCACTTCGACATCGGGAGCGACACCTTCCCGCGCCCGATGATCCGCGCGCTGGGCATCCTCAAAAAAGCCGCCGCCATGACCAACGGCGAGCTCGGCACGCTCGACCCCGCCCTGGTGGAACTCATCGTCAAGGCCGCGGACGAGGTGATCGCGGGCAAGCTCGATGATCACTTCCCGCTGCGCGTGTGGCAGACCGGAAGCGGCACCCAGACCAACATGAACGCCAACGAGGTGATCTCCAACCGCGCCATCGAGATGGCCGGCGGCGAGATGGGCAGCAAGAGCCCCGTGCACCCCAACGACCACGTCAACTGCGGTCAGTCCAGCAACGACACCTTTCCCACCGCGATGCACATCGCCGCGGTCTGGCAGACGGTTCACCACGTCCAGCCTCACGTGAAAGCGCTTCGAGAGGTGCTCGCTCAAAAGGCGACCGACTTCGCCGAAATCACCAAGACCGGCCGTACGCATCTTCAAGACGCGACGCCGGTCACCTTGGGCCAGGAGATCTCCGGCTGGGTCGACCAGCTCGACCACGCGGGCCGGGCAGTCGACGCCGCGCTTGTCGATGTCTACGAGCTGGCGCTGGGCGGCACCGCGGTCGGCACCGGCCTCAACACCCACAAGGACTACGCGGTAAAATCGGCGCACCACATCGCGCAGCTCACCGCCCTGCCCTTCGTCACCGCGCCCAACAAGTTTGCTGCGCTGGCCGCCCACGACGCCCTCGTCCGACTGCACGGCACCTACAAAGTGCTGGCCGCCGCGCTCAACAAGATCGCCAACGACGTGCGCTGGCTCGCCTCGGGTCCGCGCTGCGGCGTGGGGGAGATCGTGATCCCCGCCAACGAGCCCGGCTCCTCGATCATGCCGGGCAAGGTCAACCCGACCCAGTGCGAGGCGATGACCATGATCTGCGCGCAGGTGATGGGCAATGACGTCGCGGTCAACATCGGCGGCATGAGCGGCAACTTCGAGCTCAACGTCTTCAAGCCGCTGATGATCCACAACGTGCTGCACAGCGCGCTGCTGATCGGCGACGCCTGCCACAACTTCCGGAAGTTCTGCGCCGAAGGCATCGAGCCCAACCTCGAGCGCATCGAGGAGAACCTGAAGAAGAGCCTCATGCTCGTCACGGCCCTCAACCCGCACATCGGCTACGACAAGTCGGCGAAGATCGCGAAGAAGGCCTACGCCGAGGGGACGACCCTCAAGGAGGCCGCGGTCGCGCTGGGCTTTCTTACGGCGGAGCAGTTTGACCAATGGGTCGTGCCGCGCGAGATGACGGGGCCCACGGCCTGAGCGGCCTCGCCCAGCGTCTGCCGGCCGACATCGCGGCCGCGCAGGCACACTTCGAGCACGAGGTCATCGGGCTCGCCCGAGCCCCGCAGGGGTTTGCGGCGGGCTTTGTTGCGGCACGGGCTGCGCTGCTGGGCCCGCTCGACGCCGCCGAGCACGAAGCCTCGGTCCGCGGCACCGCAGCCCTCAGCGAGGCGGTTCGCGCCGCACGTCGGGTCGTGCGCGCGACGCTGTCCGAGACGCTCGGCGACCCCGCGTTGCTCCGCACTCTGGAGCGCACGCCGCGGGACGGACCTGTGTGGCAGCAGCTGTGTCGTGATTTCGAGGATGCGGGTGCTCGCCTTGACCGGTCGCAGCGCCTTCACCTGCGCGCGTTGGACCGTTCGCTTCGGCAGCAGACGCAGGCGTTCTCCGACCACGCGGCCCGCGGACCGAGCGCGGCCCTCGTCCGCGCTCGCCTGCGTACCCAAAGCGACGCCCGGCAGCGCGAACAAACCTGGGCCGCGTTCCACGACCACGCGTGCGCGGAGGCGACCGTACCGCTGGAGATCCTCCGGTTGCGACGAGACCGGGCGCGGCGACTCGGGTTTGCGCACTACGCTGCGTGGGTCGACCGCGACGCGGCCAACCCCGGCGCCACGAAGGGTTGGCTGGACGCGATGGCCCACGCCGCCCGGGCCCGCGCGGGGGCCCAGACGCCCATCGAGCCGTGGAATCGCTACGCCCAAGATCCCCCGACCCCGCCGGTGGCGCTGGCCCGTGACACGGTGCTCGATGCGTTGCGCACCGCACTGCAAACGCTGGTGCCTGGCGCGAAGCTGAGCTTCGACGTCGAGCCCCGGCCGGGAAAACGCAGCGGTGCATGGACGCACGTCCCCTGCACACCCACCGACCCGGTCACGATCTGCGCCTCCCTCGAAGCGGAGATCGATCTCGAAGGTGTGCGCACCCTTCTTCACGAAGTCGGACACGCGGCCGAGGCACTGGTCGCTGCGAGCCCACTGCGCATCGCCCCCAACGCCCGCGAGTTCTCCTCGACGATGCTCGAGCCCTTCGCCTGGCATGCGCCAACGCTCAAGCAGCTTGCGGGCCAACACGTCGAGCAGGACGTGCTCACGCAGGCCCGGCGCGCCCGGTTTGCCAAGACGGCGCTTGGGCAGGTGGCGCTCGCCCGTGTCGATCGGGCCCTGCACACAGACTTCGATCCGGACTCCGATGGCTCGCCGTTGCCTTGGGCGCGCCGCGTCTACGCGGAAATCGAAGGCGTCCCGCGAGACCCGCGAGATGCAACCGTCGCGACGCATATGCACCTGTTCGCGCATCCCCATGGATACGCCGCCCGCTACGAGACCTACCCGCTGGGTGATGCCCTCGCCGAGCATCACTGGTCCCACGGCACGCGCGACCTTGCGGCGACGCTTCGGGCACTGGCGGACACGTTGTGGACTGCGCAGGGGCGAGGCGATCCCATCGGCGCCCTTTCCCGCGCCTCGGGCTCTGCTGCGAGCCCGGCCGCGTTTGTCCGCGCCGCCCTCGCGTGACGCCGGCGGCGCAAAAATCTCACTCAACTTCGCTCGTATTTTCAGAGTCTTACACGAACCGAGCGCGCGCTCGACCGCCCGAGAGCAGACCCCGGGTGGCGAAACAGCCTCCCGTACCCCACGATCGTTGCGATGCCTAGGGTCGAGCATGGGCCGCTCTTGGGGAACCTTCTCCCTGAGTACGGTGGCGGCTCCACGGTGAACCTCATGGCCACGCTCATCGGTGCGCGCGGCGGGAGCTCACCGCATGTGCCGCTCACGGGCCTGGACCCCGCACCCCTGCGCGAGGTCGACACCCTGCTGTACGTGGTGCTCGACGGGTTGGGCCTGCACCAGCTGCAGCGTCACCTGCAGGCCGGGCTGGGACAGCGCTTCTTCGCGCGTCACCCGCATCAGCGTCTGACCACCGTCTTTCCCGCGACGACCGCCGCAGCCGTCACGACGTTCGACACCGGATGCGCCCCAGCCGAACACGCAATCCTCAGCTGGTACCTGCACCTGCCCGACCTCGGCGTGCTCTCCACCGTGCTTCGCACCACCAACCGGGTCGGCGCGCCCTTGGTGCCCGACGGATTCGACCTTCGCGGGTATTACCAGGTGCCCTCGTACGTGGAGACGGTCACCGCCCACCGCGGGCTCCTGTCCTACGGGGACATCCCCGAAGTTCCGTTCGGACAGGTCGGAACCCACTGGGCCGACCGCCGCTCCTACCTAGACTTGCACGGGTTGGTGGACACGGTTGAGGGTTTTGTCACCGAGAAACCCGGAGAGAAGCGGTTCGGTTACGTGTACTGGCCCCGCTACGACGGCCTCTGCCACGAGTTCGGAATTTTGCACGACGAGGTGGCGGCGCACTTCGAAGAACTCGATGGAGCGCTGGCCGACCTGGAGTCTCGTCTCGCCGGCCAAAGCGTTGCGCTGTGCATTCTCGCGGATCACGGGCTCGTGGACGTCGACGCGCAGCACTGCATCGATGTCGCCACGGTGCCGGGGTTCATGGATTGCCTCGCCTGCGCCCCCGGCGGAGACCAACGGCAGCTCAACTGCTTCGTGCGCCCGCGGTACGAAGCCCGCTTCTTGGAGCTCGTCGAGCGCGTGCTGGGTGATGTATGTGCCTGCATCCCCGGGGAGACCTTGCTCGAGTCCGGGGCCTTCGGACCCGGCACCCCGCACCCCGAGCTTTACCGCCGCCTGGGCGACTACGTCCTGCTGTGTAAGGACGGCTATTCCCTGATCTACACCCCGCCCGGGCTCGACCCCATGGTGATGCCCGGCAGCCATGGCGGCATGTCCCAGCCCGAGATCGAAATCCCGCTGTTCGTCGTTCGCCCATGACCGCTCGTCCCCGTATCGGCGTCTCCTGCAACTTCATGCACGCGGACCCGGACCGCGCGCTCTTCCGCGGCAAGGCCCTGCAGTATGTCGAGACGCGCATGGCCAAGGCCGTGTGGCGAGCGGGAGGGCATCCGGTGCTCCTGATCGAGCTCGACGACCCGGCCGCCACTGCCGCGCAGGTGGCCGAGCTCGATGGGCTCCTCCTCACCGGCGGGGCCGACGTCTCCCCGCCCAGCTACGGCGAGACGCCCATGCAACCCGAGTGGGGCGGCGACGCGGTCCGCGACGCCTACGAGATCGACCTGATCCGACGCGCGCAAGCCCGCGGTACTCCGGTGTTGGGCATCTGCCGCGGCGTTCAAATCATCGCCGCGGCGTTCGAGGGCACGCTGTGGCAAGACATCAACACGCAGCTCGAGGGCACGCTGGTGCACCGCGACTGGCACCGCTACGACCAGCTGGGCCACGCCCTGCGCGTGAGCGAGGGCAGCTGGCTCTCCCAGGTCTACGGCGGCGCCAGCACGCTGGAGGTGAACAGCGTGCACCACCAATCGATCAAAGATCCGCCGAAGGGATTTGCCGTCACTGCGGTCGCCCCCGACGGCGTGCTCGAGGCCGTGGAGTGCATCGAGCCCGACCGCTTTGTCGTCGGCGTCCAGTGGCACCCGGAGTGGCTGGAGGCGGACCGGGTCGCGACGGACCCCGACGCGAAGCGATGGGCCGACGGTGGACCGATCTTTCGCGCCTTCATCGAACGCTGCAGCCGATGATCGAGATGCGCTCCAGACTTCGCTAGAAGTGCAGCGTCGCGCCCTGCCAGCGGGCGCGGGCACGGCTCGCGCGGCGACTCCGGCTGCGATCGACGAGCATGAGCGCGACGCCCGTGGAGGCCAGCGCGACGCCGACGACCGCCACCGCGAGGCCCGCCACCGAGACGCTGCCCTTTCGATCGGAGGACCCCTCCAGCAGGACCGGCTCCGCGATCGCCAGGCCAGAGCCCAGCCCCAGCGCCAGGCCCCCCACGCCGGTGAGAACGATGCCGGCCCCGCCCATCGCACCCACGGTCCACCCGGTGCGGGCGCCCGCACGCGGCGTTGTGGGGACCGGCGCCACCGCGACCACGGGGTCGACCGGCTCGGGTGCCACTTCGGGCTCCAGTCGAGTCGCCAAGCGAGCGATTGCAACGGCGAGCTGGTCGGTGAGTTCGGCCTCGCTGCACAGCCGACACTCCGCGGCACCGCGCGTGCCCTCGACCAGCGCCCCGCTGCGCGTCACGGTGTACGAGTAACGATAGCCGACCACGTCCGGAAGCGTGTCGAGTCGGATCGAGATGATCGCGTCGCCGGGGTCGTTGCTCGGCAGGATGTCGGCGTCTCGCAGCACGCTCTCCCCCTGCGCGGTGAGGCGCGCCGCCACAGCAGGGCCCGCCTCGCCAAGCGCGCTCGTGTCTACGTCTAGCGAGGCACGAACCGGGGCGCCCGCGATCAACGAGGCCAGGACCAGGGCGGCTACTTGAGTCGGCATGTCGCGACAATCCCCTTCACTTCGGCGTCTTTGGATCCCTTGCCTGCCTCGACGCACTCCGCGTACTTTCCGAGCTCGAACGCGGCACGGACAAACACCCTCTGCCTGTCGCGCTCGTAGCCCTTCCAGCAGTGCTTCGACTTCGTCTGGTTGTAGGCAGCTCGATGGGCTGCGCTTTTGGACGCGCTCACCGCCTGCGACCGAGCCTCCACGCACGCACGGGTCTGCGCGACCGGGGTCCTTGGAGAGGCGGGCTGAGGTTCAGGCTCATCCACAATCTCAATCTCAGGCTCGGGCTCAGGCTCGGGCTCGGGCTCAGGCTCGGGCTCAGGCTCAGGCTCACGCTCGGGCTCAGGCTCGGGCTCACGCTCGGGCTCACGCTCGGACAGCTCGGGCTCGGACAGCTCGGGCTCGGACAGCTCGGGCTCGGACAGCTCGGCATGGGGGGTGGTCTCGCCCGACTCGCGATCGACCGCGGGCGTGGGACTCACCGACGCCGCGGCAGGGGGCTCCTCGCTCGTCGCCCGCGCAATCGACAACTGCCACGCGCTCAGGCCCACACCCACGGTGGCGAGCGCAGCGATCGCTCCGACCCAGATCCTGCGTCGCCGCGCCGCGGGCACGGAGGTGGAAACCGGAGGTTTCCAGGGACGAACCGCCACGTCGACCTCGGTCGTGCTGGCCGTAGGAAGCACCAACCCGCTGCGCAGCGACGCACCGATGCCCTTGAGCGCCTGCGCAACCTCATTGGCGGTCTGCGGGCGGCGTTGCGGATCGACCTCGATACACGCGTGACACAGCTGCACCAAGGCCGCAGGCAGGCCCTGGACGCGCTCGGCCAACGGCGGCGGCGGCTCGGTCGCCTTTCGCGTGAGCACCTCGACCATGTTCTCCGAGATGAACGGCGGGTCCCCACACAGCGCCTCGTAGATCATCACCCCAAGCGCGTACACGTCGAACCGCGGCGTGGGGTCATGGCCCTTGGCCTGCTCGGGCGCCATGTACTCTGGCGTGCCCACGCAGTGTCCGGGCCGCGTGAGCCGCTGCTCTTCGGCGCTGCGAACCGCACTGGCGGAGATCCCGAAGTCGAGCACCTTGACGCGGAAACCATCCCCGTCGGGCACCAGCATCACGTTGTCTGGCTTGAGGTCACGGTGGACGATCCCCACGTGATGGGCGGCAGCGATGGCGTCCGCGACGGTCCCCATGATCTCGCAGGCGCGCAGCGGTGACAGCGGGCCCACCTCGCAGATCTCCTCGTAGAGCGAGCGTCCGGTCAGATACTCCATCGCCATGTACAGGCGACCGTCATCGAGTCGTCCGGCGTCATAAACCTCGACGATGTTGGGGTGGTCGGCGGCATTCGCCGCGCGCGCTTCTTCTTTGAAGCGGCGGGCCACCACCTCATGCTGGCTCCAATCGTGGGTGAGGACCTTGACCGCGACCTGTCGTCCAACCCCGATGTGCTCCGCGAGGTAGACCACACCCATCCCGCCGCGGCCGAGCGTGCGCTCGACCCGGTAACGCTCCGCGAGCTCGGTTCCCGGCGCAATCTTCTCCGCGTACATCGGCGGCACGGCGTCTCGTGTCGCCCGGGTACCCCGGCGAAACTCGGCCGTCCGCGGCGCGTGCTCGAGCAGGGCGGTGTACGCCGCGTGGTCCCGCTCCCGCGCCTCTCCGAACAGCCGCAGCATGAACGCCGCGACCGTCTCCTGCGTGGTGTCGGGCGCATTGGCGGCGATCCACTGGGTGAGCGCCTGCAGAAACGCCTGCGCCGTTTCGTACCGCCCGTGTCGATCGTTGCACAGCGCCCGGTGAACGATCGAATCCAGGTCGCCATCGACCCGCTTGGAAAGCGCACTGGGCCGCGCGGCTTTCCAATCCGCGACCGCTTGGGTGTCGATCCCTTCGCCTCGCAGCGGGCGTCCGGTGATCAGCTCCCAAAGCACGACCCCGCAGCTGTAGACGTCGGCGCGCCCGTCGAGGTCTTCGCTTAGGGCCTGCTCCGGCGCCATGTACCCAACCTTGCCGAACACCACCCCTGGCACCGTCATCGAGGCTTTCATCGCCGAGGTCGCCAGCCCGAAATCCGCCAGCCGCACCGCTCCGGCCCAGTCGATGAGGATGTTCGACGGGGAGATGTCGCGGTGGACCAGCGCGAGCCCGGGGAAGGTGTGCGCGTAGTGCAGGCCGCGGAGGATCTCGCGCACCATGTACACGGCGATGGGGATCGGAAACGCCTTGCCCTGCTGGGCGCATCGATCCCAGACGTCCGAGAGGTCGCGGCCTTCGATCAGCTCCATCAAGATGTAGAGCTGGTCGTCCACATCGCCGGCCTCGCGAACATCCACGATGTTGTTGTGGTGAAGCCGCACCACAACCTTCGCCTCATCCTCGAACCGACCCCGGTAGTCCATGTCGGGCACGCCGGCCCGCAGGAGCTTCACCGCGGCCAGGCGCGCGAGCGGGCCGTCGCCGACGGTGGCCACGTACACGCTCGCCATGCCGCCCTCGCCGAGGCGGGCCAGCAAAGTCAGTTTCCCAAGCCGCCGAGGCGGATCGAGCCGCTGCAGCGACTCCATCACCATGGGCACAACGCTACCACGGACGCGCTCGAAGCGAGTATGCTTCCGACCCTCATCCGCCCCCAGCGTTCCTCGCGGGCCTCGCACCTGAACGAACCGACATGACGGACTCGGCAACTCCCGAATCTCCCGCCGAATCAGCTCCCGGCGCGGCTTCCGGCCCAGCAGGCGGGCGAAAAGGGGCCGCGCCTGGCGTCCTGTACTTCGACCCCAACCCGACCACGGCTCGACTGGCGACAGCCGGTCTCCGGCTCGCGGGCTACGTGGTCTACACCGCGGGCAACAAGACCGAAGCCGTCGAGCACTGCCAGGCGCATGGGCCCGGCGGCGGCGGCACCATCGACGTGCTGCTGCTGGACACCGCAAGCTCCCCGGCGTTGTCGGCCTCGGTCCTCAAGGCACTGATCCAAGTCCCGGGCGCCTCCGATCTCCCTGGGGTGCTCTTGGTCAGTCGCGCCAACCCCACGCCCTTCCCGGGTTCGGAGGGCCTGCCTTCGTTGAAGCGGCCCTTCACCACGCCGGCGCTGCTCAAGGTGCTGCGCGAGGCGGTCGAGGCAACCCCGCCGCCGTCCAACGAGATCGCGCAGCGGGCCGGGCAAGAAGCCCTCGCGCAGCTCGAGCAGACGCTGCGCGTGCACTTTCCCGAACTCGCGCCCACCCCGGAGCAGCTGCGGGCGCTGCACGCCTCGCTGGTCGCGCTCTCCCAGCTTCCGACACCGGGGCCCGGCGTCACGCTGTCCGCGCAGCTCGAGAACACGCGGCTCGAGTCCCTGCTCGCGATGCTCGAGGACGAGGCGGCGCGCGGCGTTCTCGAACTCACACGCGATGGCGCGCAGTGTCGCCTCCACCTGGACCGCGGGCGGGTCCGCATGGCGGAGATCACAGGCGCGCAGGAAGAGGACCTTCGGTTGGGTCGCTTCGTGGTCGAGGCTGGTTTCCTCTCCGACGAAACGCTCGAAAGCGTCGCCACGTCTCCCAATCCGCACGGCAAGCTGCTCGGTGAGCGGCTGCTTGAGGAGGGGCACCTGCGCCGCGGGGAGCTCGCCCGTGTCCTCATCAATCAAGCGATCGAGATCGTCTGTTACGTGAGCACCTGGTCCTCGGGGCGCGCGTCGTTTGCCGTGCTCGATGAGCTGCACCCGCTGGCCAAGGCGGCGACCGGCCGGGCCGAGCTGCGGGTCTCGGACGCGCTGCTCGAGGCGCTGCGTCGCGAGGCCACCCGGGCGGAGATGGGCCCGCACATGCCCCACGTCGACGAGGTCTACGTCCGCAACGACCCCGAGGTCGCACGCGTGGGCCGCAACGGCTTCGCGCGCGAGGAGCTGGGCATCCTCGAGAACCTCAACGGTCGCAACAGCGTCAAAGACGTCGCTCGAAAGACGCGCACGGGAACGTTCGCCGTGGCATCGATCCTGTACCGCCTCGATCGGGCGCGGCTGGTCCACCGGCGCCGCGCACCGATCACAACCGGACCCAACTAGCCCACGGGGTTGTCGATGCCCACCTCCCCGATCCATCCCGGCCAACCGAGCCATCCGAGCCGCCCGAGCCACCCGAGCCACCCGAGCCACCCGATCCATGTGGTCATCGCCGACCCCGACGCCGCCACGAGAGCGCAGGTGGTCGCGTTGGTCAACGAGGTGAGCACGGCCTTGGGCATCGACGCCAAGATCCACGAGACCAGCACCGGAACCTCGGCCTTCGCCGCCTGCAGCGAGCACAAACCGCAGCTGCTGATCACCGAGGTCATGTTGGAGGGCCTCAGCGGACTGACCCTGCTGCGCCGACTCGCCGTCGAATCGAAGACCAAGACCGCGGTCGTGTTCGTCACCGACTTTTCTCGGGATCACGACCGCTACTGGGGCCTGCGCAACGGCGCGATCGCCTACCTGGCCAAGCCGTTCGATGAAAGCGCGCTGCGCTCGAAGATCCACCGCGTGCTCACCCACGGGCCCGGAGCCGTCGCCGATTCGCCCGCCCGGATCTAGCGGGCGAGCCAGACCGGCCTCAGATGAGGCCGAGCAACACGAGCACCAGCTGGTCCTCGACCCTGCGGCGCGACGCGGCGGGCATGAACGCCGCTGACTTTGCGTTGATCAGGATGCTGAACGCGACGGCCGGACCCCCCTCGAGGTCGGTCAGGACGCCGGACAACCCGCTGACACCGTTGAGGGTGCCGGTCTTGGCCCGAACGCGGCCGTCGGCGAGCCAAAACCGAGCCCGAAGTGTGCCCGGCTCGCCAGAGACAGGAAGCGCCTCGAGCAGCGAGGGTGTCTCCCTCGCTGCCGCGACGAGCACATCGACCAGGCCTTCGGCGGTCAGTCGTCCTTCCTTGGAGAGTCCCGAGCCGTTCTTGATCACGGCGCCATCGTCTCGGCCGAGCCCGGCCCAATAGGCCGCAACGATCTCGGTTCCCCCCTCCCAGGTGCCTGGCTCGTCGAAAACCCGCCAGGCCATCGTGCGCAGGACCTGCTCGGCAATGAAGTTGTTGGAGTACGCGAGACCGCGGTCGAGGACCTCCGACAACGGAGCGGAGTCATTCACGACAATGGACTCGGCGTGTGGGCCAACCGTCCCCCGGACCACCGGAAGCGGCTCCGCTTCCCACTGCTCGGCGAGCAGGGAGGCAAACACCGTCCCGGCGTGCAGTCCCGGATCCAGGACGCGGCGGCGAACGACGACCGTACGCGCGTTGCGGCTCATCGAACCGCGGATCTCCACGACCGTCTTGTCGCCGTCGGCGAAGGTTCGCACGGAGATCATCCCGCGACGTCCGACGGTGGCCTCGTTGCGAACCTCGACGTGCGCGCCGGCGGCATCGATCTCCACCGAAGGCGCCAACATGCCGGCGACAGGCGCGACCCGAACCTCGATCGTGCTGAAGTCGACGGCGAGCGCGCCGCTGGGCGCTTCGTGAGCCGCGCTGGTGCCCTCGTCGCTGAACCCGGGACCAAAGCGGCGGTCCGCGAACACGCTGTCATCGATCAACAGGCGATCCACGTCCCCGAGATCGAGCTGCTCGGCGACGATCACCGCCAACGCCTGCAGGTCATCGCGACCCAGCGCCGGGTCGCCCTCACCGCGAAGGATCAGGTCACGGCCAGCCCAGAACACCTTGGTTTCAAACGTGTACTCGGGGCCGAGCATGTCGAGCGCGACCGCGGCGGTGAGCACCTTTTGGTTGCTGGCCGGGTTGAGCAGCGCGTCCCCTCCATGGTCGTACAGCAGCGCGCCGGTCCGCAGATCACGAGCATGCACGGCGATGTCGGCCTTGCGGGAGGCTCGGCTGACGATGGTGTCGAGTTGTGCCCGGACCCGGGGGTCGAGCGGGGTCGGGGCAGCGCGCTTGAGGTGGGCGGCCAAGCCCGAGAATCGGCGCGCCAGGGCGCCTTCGCTGGGTGCAGAGACCGACTCCACCGCGCCAGGAATCCATCCATAACTCGGCGGCGAGGGCGACCGCGGGAGCTGAGCGTCGAACACGGGAAGCTCCGCCTCCGCGGCCGTGGACGCACCGAAGACTGCCGCGGCGAGCACTGCGGCACCGACGACGACGCTCAAGGCGGTCTTTTTCCAGTTCCAGCGATACGACATGCCCAACGAGCGAGGAAAACCGGTCCCTCACCTTCTAGATGTTGCGTTGGCCCGGCGGCCTCGCAACCCAATCCTGGTGATCAAAACGCCAGCCCCCGCAAAAAACGGACGCGCGCGCCTCAGCATCCCACGCCGGGTCTCGGTCGTCTATGCGCGAAGAACGGCATTGTGGGCCACCCGGGGGAACATGGGCCTACACGCGGATGTCGATGTGTGCCTTGGCCCGCAGCTGGGTTCGCAGCTCGTTTTGCGCCTTCACGAACGCCTCGGCCTCTAGCTGCTGGCGAATGCGGTCTTTGGCCTTCTCGTAGTCCAGCGCCGCCGACTCGACGTGCTGCAGGACCTGAAACACTACGTAGCCCTGGCCCGAGGCGAGAGGACCTACGATCTGGGTGTCTTTCGCCTCGAACAAGGCGTCCTCGATCGCGGGCGCCACGTCGCCGCGACCGATCGAACGCTCGGGCGACTCTTGGCCTAGCCCTGCGGCCACCTCGTCCATCGCCGTACCGTCTCGAAGCGCCCGTGCGGCAGCCTGCGCCTTGGCGAAGACCCGGTCGCGGTCGCCGGCGTTTTGCGTGGGCGGGTTGAACACCAGCTGCCGCACGCCGACCTTGGCCGACTCGTCCTTGGTCATCTTGCGATAGTGCTCGCGAACTTGGGCTTCGCTGACCGACCACGTCGCGAGGTACTGCGGGAGCCGATACTGGAGGATCTGGTCGCGAACCTCGTCGCGATAGTCGGCCCAGCTACCGTACTCGGGGCTCGCCACGACCTGCTTGCGAAGCTCGTCCATCGTGAGTTGGTACTGCTTGGCGATGTCGGCGACCGCGTTGTCAACCTCGTCCTCGGAGATCTTGATGTCGAACTTCACCGCCTCGGCCCGCATCAGCGCGAGGTCGATCAGCTCGTCGAGCACCTTGGCGGTGACCTCGCGCGACTTCTGCTGGATCATCTTCGGGCTCGCACCGGCGGGGAGCGACGCCATGCCTTCCTGCATCAAAGGATGGCGCGCGGCCGAGCGCAGCAGCTCGCTCGACAAGATCACCTCGTCTCCGACGACCGCCGCGACCCGGTCAAGCTCGATGCGCGCCCCCGGTGCGCGTGCGTCCGCAGATGCGGGCGCGGCGAGCGACGCGAGCGAAGAACAGAGCACGAGCGCGAAGGCAGAGCGCATCCCGAGGTCCTATCACGGCGCGCGCGGCGTTGCAGCGCGACCGGTCACAACGGCGGCTTGCCCTGCGCGAGTCGCTCCATAATTGCCGCCCGCGCGGCGGCCCGCCGGGGTTCGAGGACGGCCTGGACCAGCTGTTCTTGCACCGCCTCATCCTCGAAGGGCCGCAGCCGGGCCGGAGCGATCTTTTGAATTCGGCCGATCAGCAGCGACTCCCCCAGAAACACCGGCTGGGCCAGGAAATCACCGACTTCGGTCCCCGGCGCGAACAGGTAGGGGTGAAAGGCCGGATATTCGGCGTCGTCTCGCGCCTGCATGGGGGTCGCGAAGACCTCGCCGAGATCGCCAAGCGCACTCGTCCCGCCCCGCAGCGCAGCCAGGGCCTGATCCGCTTCCGCGAAGGTCTGGAACACCACCCCTTGTGCGCTGCGCTCCTCGGCGGTGGTGAACGCGCCGGGATGCGCGTCGTAGTAGGCGCGCAACGCAGCCGTGTCCGAGGCGACGGAGTCTCGAGGCACCGCGCGTTCCAGCAGCGTGCTCAGGTACACGGTCGCGATCTCCTCCTGCAGGGCAAAGGCGACCCGGCGGTCGCTGCCCAGCCCCGCCTCCTGGGCCTCGAGCGCCATGAGTTCGGTCGCGACCAGCGCCTCGAGCATCGTCGCCTCACCTTCAGGCCCCGAGAAACGAAGCTGGCCATACTTGCCGACCTGGCTGCGCGCGGCCGCAACGTCTTCGGGTCCGAGCACCGTTGGGCCCACCACCGCGAGCTTGCCTTCGGGGATGCCCTCGGACACGTCGCAGGCGGCGGCGGTCAACAGGACAGCCCAAGCGGCGAGGCGGTACACCCCCCGATTCAGCCATCCGAACGCGCCCAGCACAAGGCCGAACGCGTCACCTGCCGCCACCGAAGCGCTCACCCCCGGGCCAGACCGACCAGGGCCGCGAGAGCCACTTGCGCTGCCTCCAGCTGCGTCCGCATGCGCTGTGTGTCGGGAAGCGCGGCGATGATCCGATCGGGCCCCGCCATGCGCATCTGGCCGTCGGTGAGCTGATGGAGCTTGGACGCCACCTCAACCGACAGCGGCGTGTCGTCGCGCAGTCGGATGCTCAGCCGCGCGCCCTTCTTTTCGATCGCGGTCGCGTTCAGGCGACGCCCATACGTTTTGCATCCCATGACGAAGCCCAGGTTCACCGCCTCCTCGGGAGGCTCTCCAAACCGATCGCGCAGCTCTTCCATCACGTCGTTCACCGCGTCGATGTCCGGGGCGAGTGACAGGCGGCGGTACAGGTCGAGCCGCTGCCCGGTGTCTTCGACGTAGGTGTCGGGGAGGAAGGCGGGCACGTCGAAGGCGAGCTCGGGATCGGTCTCGCGTACGATCGGTTCGCCTTTGAGTTCGGCGACGGCCTCGGTCAGGATCCGAGAGTACGCATCAAACCCGATCGCCTGAATCTGCCCGGACTGCCGTGCCCCCAGAATCTCGCCGGCGCCGCGGATCTCGAGGTCCTGGCTCGCGATGTGAAAGCCGCTCCCCAGATCGGAGAACTTCACGATGGCCTCGAGTCGGCGGCGGGACTCCGGCGGGAGCTTCTCGAGCGAGCCCACCATCAAGTAGCAGTGTGCGCGTTGCTTGCTGCGGCCGATGCGTCCACGCAACTGATACAGCTGCGAGAGGCCAAACACGTCGGCACGGGCGACAAACATGGTGTTGGCCCGAGGAATATCCAGGCCACTTTCGATGATGGTCGTCGACACCAGCACGTCGGCCTCGTGCTCCACGAAGGCGACCATCGCCTTCTCCAGCATCTCCGCGGGCATCTTGCCGTGCGCGACCAGGACCCGAGCTTCGGGGACCAACGCGCGGATCCTCGAGGCGTGCTCTTCGATGCCCAAAATCTTGGGGACCACATAGAAAGCCTGACCTCCGCGAGCCAGCTCGCGACGCAAGCCCTCCTCGATCACCGTGTCGCTGGCCCGGGTCAGGTACGTCCGCACCGCGAGACGATCGACCGGAGGCGTGGTGATGAGACTGATCTCCCGAATGCCCAGCAGCGACAGGTGCAACGTCCGCGGAATCGGCGTGGCGCTGAGCGTAAGCACGTCGACCTGCGTCTTGAGCTTCTTGAATCGCTCCTTCTGTGCGACGCCAAAGCGCTGTTCTTCGTCGATGATGACCAGCCCGAGGTCCTTGAATCGGACGTCACGACTGAGCAACCGATGGGTGCCCACCACGACGTCGATCGAGCCGTCCTTGAGGCCCTCCATCGTCGCCTTGCGCGACTTGTTGTCGGTGAGGCGGTTGAGCTTGGCGACCTCGAGCCCAAACCCCTGCAAACGGTCGGCGAACGTGCCCGCATGCTGCTGGACCAGGACGGTGGTGGGGGCGAGCACGCCGACCTGCTTGCCAGACATCGCCGCGCGAAACGCCGCCCGAAGTGCGACCTCGGTCTTGCCGAAGCCCACGTCGCCGCAGACGAGGCGGTCCATCGGCTGGGGGCGGGTCATGTCGCGGTGAACCGCGTCGATGGCATCCTGCTGGTCGGGGGTTTCTTCGAACGGGAACGTGGCTTCGAACGCGGCGGTCTCCGCCATCTCCGGATACGCATGGCCTTCCAAGGCCTCACGCTGGGCGTAGATCTGCAGCAGCTCCTCGGCGATCTGGCGGACCTCGGCCTTAACCTTCGCGGTCTTCGTCGCGAAGGACGTCCCGCCCATTTTGTCGAGCTTGGGCGGTTTGGCGTCCGCGCTGACGTAGCGGTCGATCTCGCTGAGCCGGTGGACAGGGAGGTAGAGCTTGTCCTTGCCGGCGTACTCGACGAGCACGAAGTCGGCCGGGACCCCGCCCATCGCCAGCTTGGTCAGGCCGGTGTAGCGCCCCACCCCATGCACGATGTGCACGATAAAATCACCCTCTTGCAGCTGGGTGAGGCTGCCCAGGCCGGTCTTGCGCTTTCGGCTCCTGGCCTTCTTCGTGACGCGGCCGAAGATGTCCGCTTCGGACAGCAGCAAGAAGCGATCGTCGGACGACTCGTATCCGGTGGAGAGCTCACCGGCGACCACCTGGACGGTGGCCCGCAGCTGGTCGGTGGCACTGACCGCCATCAGGTGTCCTTCGGGGCCCCGCGGCGGCTCCATCGGCAGGCCGTAGCCGCGCAGCAGACTGGTCAGACGCTCGGCATGGGTCAAGTTGGGCGCGGAGAGGATGACCTTCCACGCCGGGCCGGGCGTCTCGTCGTCGGGCCCCTGGGTGTACCGCCGAATGTGCTCGACGACGGGCCGGAGGATCTCCCCCTCTTTGCGCCCGCGCGCCGACTCGAGCTCCATGCGCAGCCGGGCCGAGCGCTCCGAGGCCACGGTGATCGTAGGACGGTCATCGGAGCCATCACCGGCCGTCTCCACCCGGGACGCGACCACCGGTTGGGCCGCAAGCATCTGCCCGAGTGCCTCCGGCGGCACGAAGAACGCGTCGACGTCCGCGGCCAGGTTGTGGTTTGCCCGCGTGCGTTCGTAGGCCTCGCAGTGCACCTGCGCCTGCGTGTCCGCCAGACCCACCAAGGCCGCCGCGTCCTCGACCAGCCACGCGGCCCCTTCCAGATAGGACCACAGCGGATCCATCCCGTCGTGGAACGCCGGAGCGAGCGCATCGATGCCGAAGAAATCGACGCCGCGCTCGACGTTGTCGCAGACCAGCCGGGTCTTGCTCGAGGGCGCCGTGACGTGGTCAGCGATCTCCAGGACCGCGTTGCGCACCGGGCCGGTCCGCGTGACGATCGTTTCGCGGACCGGGTCGATGGTGGCGGACTCGACGTCACGCAGGCTGCGCTGCGAGTCCGCGTCGAACATCCGCATGCGCTCGATCTCGTCCCCAAACCACTCGATCCGCAGCGGGAACTGATAGCGGGGCACGAACACGTCCATGACCCCGCCGCGCACCGCGAACGTGCCCGGGTCCTCGACGACATCGACCCGGGTGTAGCCCGCTGCCAAGAGCGCGCTCACGGCAACATCGCGGTCCACCTCATCGTGGGTCGACCAGCGCTGCTGGACCTTTGCGAAGGCCGCCTTGGGGAGCACGCGGCGGACCAACGAGCGCACGCTGGTCACCACGAGCTTGGGCGGCGCATCGCCGAGCAGCCGGCCCAAGGCCGCGAGCCGAGCTCCCACGACGCGCGGGTCGGCCGAGACGTCCGCGTAGGGCGAGACGTCCAGCTCGGGGATGTAGAGGATCTCGCCGTCGTGGTGTCGGTGCTCGCCGGTCAGGCCCATGAAGAACGCGACGTCCTTCACGATCGCTCGGCCGCTCGCGTCGTCGGGCGCGAGCATCACGACGGGCGCGTCACCCAGCTCGTGCCGGGCAGCGCGGGCCAGGCAAAGCGCGCGCACCGGGCCATCCGCGCCGAGCAGCCGCATCCGCTGCGCACCGACGAGGGCTTCGGCCACACGCTCGGCGGCCCGGTCGGGAGGGAGTCGCAACATCGGCCGCAGAGGCTACATGAAGCGGCGCCAGGGGACCCACTCCCCGGTGCGCGCCAGGCCCGCTGTGATCGGGACCGCCGCGGGCGTGGCCGGGCCTGCTCGAAGGCTTTGGAACCCGGGCAAGGATGTTCCGTGGATCACGGGACCAGGATGACCCGGCGCAGAACAGCCCTGGCCGGCACCGGACGCGCACAGGCGTGTGCACAGGCGTCGTTCGCAATCGGGGGATCGACAGGCGGCGTAAACCGCGTCTCTCACCGTGAGCCGGCACCCGCGGCCTGCTACGCTGCCCGGGTGATTGCGCCCCGCAGCGGTGTCCCTCGGCGCGTGCGCGCTGGCCTCGGCGGGCTGGCTCTCGCCCTGGCTGGCTGCAGCGCCTCGTCCGCCGGGCTCGTCCCCACCGGGCCCGTCACGGCAGCCGGCCCCGCGAAGACGTCGGGGACCCCAGGGTCCGAATCCGAGCCGGCCGGCACCCGCGGCATCGACGAGGCCCGCGCCAAAGAGGAGGCTGCCAGGATCCTGGGCGCCGTCGCCAAAGCCCGCCGACTCGAAGCCACCTCGCCGGTCGAGGTCACCATCACCAGCAAGGCGGACATTCGGGCGTTCGCCATCGAGAACATGCGCGAGTACATCACCCCGGAGGAAATGGCCCTCCAGGGAAGGATCAGCGCCAGCTTGGGCGTCATCGCTGCGGGTGCGAGCCTGGAGCAGGTGTTTCTCAACATTCTCGACGCCGGCGTGCTCGGGTTCTACGACCCTAAGAAGAAGACCCTGTTCATCGGCGACTTCATCTCCACCAGCCTGCTGAGCCAAACCGTCGGCCACGAGATCGCCCATGCGCTGCAGGACATGCATTTTGGGCTCGAGCCGCGCATGAAGCCCACACCGCACCGCGCCGACCTCGACAGCGCCGAGACCTTCCTGATCGAAGGCGGTGCGAACGCAGCCTACTTTGCGTGGATCACGGGCGAGGACGGCCTGCAGGCGATCGACGACGCCGTGCTGGAGGCCTCGATCGATCAGAGCCTAGAGCTGGTCAGCATCATGAGCGAGGCCCCGGTGATCGCGCGCGGTTTGCATCTGCCGTACACCGCCGGGGCTGCCACGGTCGTTCGCATGGTGGTGCAGGACGGCTGGAAGAGCGTGGACGCGCTCTACGACGACCCCCCGACCACCACCGAGCAGATGATGCACGTGGAGAAGCTGCGATCTCGCGAGCCCGCGCGCGGGATCCGATTCGAGCGTGACGCAGTGTCCAAGGCGCTGGGCAAGGCGGTGGTCTGGCACGACGAATTCGGGGAAGCCCAGTGGCTCGCCCTGCTCGCGGACGTCGAGTCTGCCTCGGTTGCCCGCCGCTCGGCGGCCGGCTGGGGCGGGGACACCCTGCTCGCGTTGGAGCAGCCCGGCGGCGAGATGTCGGTCGCGATCGCGGTCGTGATGGATGCGCCCAGCGATGCCGAGGAGCTCGAGGCCAGTCTTCGAAAGTACGCCGACGAACGCATCGAAGGCGGCACGATGCTGGCACGCCGCCGCGACACCGTCCTCTTTGTGTCCGGTGTCCCCAAGGGGACCGATCGCAAGGTCCTCGCCACCGCGCTGTGGTCCGCGCTCACCGTCGACCCCGTCGCCAAAGGCGGGAAACGTTGAGCGGCGTGGAGCGTCTGCTGGCCGCGGTCCAGCGCCGCGAACGACTCGCGGACGCCGCCACCGCGCTGGCCCGGATCGCGCTGCCAGCCGGGCTTTGGATCGCGGCTGGCGCTCTGCTCGGCATTCGGCTGCTCGGGTGGCCCTCCGCGGTGCTGTGGACCTGCGCCCTGCCCGTGCCCGTGCTGTTGGGCTGGGCGATGCTGCGGCCTCGCTCCTTGCGCAAGACCGCACGCCGCGTCGACGAACACTTCGCACTGGGCGACCAGCTGGGCTCGGCGCTGGAGTTTCGCGCCTCGCCCCCCAAAGCCGCCGACCCGCGCACGCAGGCGCTGGCCGAACTGTTTGCCGACAACGCCGAAACCCTGGCGACCGGCCTCGATCCGGCGCCCGTCGTTCCGTTGACCGTCCCGGGTCCACGATGGATCGACGCTGCGGGCTTGGTCGCCGTGGGGGTCGCCATGTTGATCCCCATCCCCAAGGCCCGAGAAGCCGAGCTCGGCGCCTGGTCCGTGGTCCCGCCTGGCGTCAGCGTGGCCAGCGAACAAGCGGGCGTCGACATGGCGTTGGCCGAGCCGCTTCGGCAGAATCTTCAAGCCCTCACCCAAGACAAGGACGAGGTCGCCGCGATCGCCAAGCGGATGCTGGAGATCCTGGACGCTCTCGAAGAGGGGAGCATGGACCGGGCCGAAGCGCTCGCCGAGCTGGAGAAGCTGGAGGAGGCCCTCGCGCAGGCCGAGCAGAAGCTCGAGATCAATCTCGACGAAGACCCGGGCATGCTTGCCGATACGGTTCGCGAGCTGGCCGACGCGCTGCAGGAGCACGAGATCACCAAAGAGGCCGGCGACGCGTTCGAGAACAAGACGCCGCAAGAAGCACAAGACGCGATGTCCGAAGCGGCCGAAGCCGCCGAAGCGGGCGGCAACGAGACCGACGAAGCGCTGCGTAAGGCGATGGAAGAGGTCGAGCGCCGACTCGACAAGGCCGCGAAAAAGCAGAGCGAGCAGAGCAAAGAGACCGACGACGCCCTCGACGAAGCCGAGCGCCGCCTTCGCAAAGAGGAGAAGCGCAAGCCCAAGGACCCCGAGGACCAGGAGCGCCGGCTCAAGAAGAAGGAAGATCTCAAGGAGCGGGTCGAGCAGCTGCGCCGCCAACAGAAACGAGAGCAGGAGGCCCAGCGCCGCCTCGACGAGCTCCGACGACAAGCCAACGACGCTGCGAAGAACGGGCAGAGCCCCGGCGGGCGCAAGCAGTCCACGCAGAAGCTCTCCCGCCAGGCCTCCGAAGCCGCGCGAAAAGCTCGGGGCGCCCGTCGCAGCCAGCAGGCGCGCGACGGCGTGCAAGAGGCCAAATCATTCGTGCGCCGAGCGGGCAAACAAGGCGAGGGCCAAAACCGCCGCCGCGAGCAGTTCAAGCGCTTCTCCAAGGCCGCCAAAGGGAAACAAGGCAAGCAAGGCGAAGACGGCAAAGGAGGCAAGCAGGGGAAATCCTCCCTGCTCGTCGAAGGCCAGGTCGGCGACGGACCCCCCAACATGATGATGGAGGGCGAAGGCCAAGGCGAGGGTGAAGGCCAAGGCGAGGGTGAAGGCCAAGGCGAGGGCGAAGGCGAGGGTGAGGGCCAAGGTGAGGGCCAAGGCCAAGGCGAGGGCCAAGGCCAAGGCCTGGGCGAAGGCATGGGCGAAGGCAGCCAAGACCCGTTCGGCGAAGACCAGGCGCTCGCGACCCACAAAACCACCCTTCACGTGAAAGTGAAGGAAGGCAAAGGCGTGTCCCGGGCCGAAGTGATCCGAGACTCCAGCCAAAAAGGCTTCGCCACCGAAGCCTATCGAAACATCTACACCGACTACCGCGGGTTTGCGCAGAGCGTCATCGACAACGAGTCGCTCCCCGCCTCCAGACGCCGCGCCGTGCGTCGCTACTACCAGCTCATTGCGCCGCGCGAGTAGCTACCCACCTCTTCGACAAAGCAACTTCATGACTGCCGCTGCTGCGAATCACCACCACGAAATCGAGGCCCTTCAACGTGACCTGGGCGCCCTGACCGAGCAGATCGGAAAGGTCATCGTCGGCCAGGACAATGTCATCTCGGGCGTCATCACCTGCCTGCTCGCGGGGGGCCACGGCCTGCTTGAGGGTGTCCCCGGTCTCGGCAAGACACTGCTCATTCGAACCGTCGCCGACGCGGTCGACCTCGATTTCGCGCGCGTTCAGTTCACGCCCGATCTGATGCCTGCGGACATCGTGGGCACGTCGGTGTTGCGGCAAAACGACAACGATGGTCGCGGCGGCATGCTCGAGTTTCAGCCCGGCCCGGTGTTTTCCAACATCCTGCTCGCCGACGAGATCAACCGCGCCACGCCCAAGACCCAGTCCGCTCTGCTGGAGGCGATGGCCGAGGGCACGGTCACCGCGGCCGGCGAGACCCGAGCGCTGCCGCAGCCCTTCTTGGTGCTCGCGACCCAAAACCCGCTGGAGATGGAGGGCACCTACCCGCTGCCCGAAGCCCAGCTCGACCGCTTCCTCTACAAGATTCAGGTCGACTTCCCCACCGAGGAAGACCTCATGCAGATCCTCGATCGGACAACCGGCACGCACAGCGCGACCGTCGAGCCGGTGGTCAACGGCGATCGACTGCTGGAGATGCGGGCGCTGGTGCGGGCCATCCCCGTGACCCAGAGCCTCACGCGGTACGTGGTCCGGGTGTTGCGGGCGAGCCACCCCGACGATGCCCGCGCGCCCGAGCTGATCCGGCGCTACGTACGCTTTGGCGGCAGCCCTCGCGGTGCGCAGTCCATCCTCCTGGCCGCCCGCATTCGCGCGTGCCTGCACGGGCGCGCTCCGAGTACCGACGACGTCAAAGCCGTCGCCCTTCCCGCCCTGCGCCACCGCGTCATCCTCAACTTCGAGGGCGAAGCCGAGGGCATCTCGATCGACGACTGCATCAGCCAGGTCCTCGAAGGCGTTCCGAAAGACTGAGGTCCGGGCGCTTGGGTCTTCGCGAACGCATCTTCGGCGCCCCCAAAGCGCCTACGGCATCCTCGGACGCGTTGTTCGATGAGGCCTTCTTGGCACGCCTCGAGCTGCTGCAGGTCATCGCGCGCCGGCTCTTTCGCGGGCGTCAGCGTGCCGAACGAAAGACTCGAAAGGTCGGAAGCGGCATCGAGTTTGCCGACCATCGCCCGTATTCGCCCGGCGACGACATCCGCAACCTCGATTGGAACGTCTATGTCCGGCTGCGCAAGACGCTGATCCGCCTGTACGAGGAGGACGAAGATCTGCCGATCCGGATCGTGCTCGACGTCAGTGATTCGATGTGTCTGCGCGGCGGCGCCAAGCTTCGGTACGCGCAGCAGGTGGGCGCGGCGCTGGCCTACGTCGGACTGGCCAACCTGGACCGGGTGGGCCTGACGTGCATGAGCCAGCAAAGCCACGTCACCCTGCCCGCCATTCGCGGCAAGGGACGGATCTTCCGCGTCTTCGACTTTCTCCGGAGCGCCCAGACGGGGGGTCCGACCGACATCCGTGCCGGCTGCGGCCGCGTCGCCGCCCAGAGCAACCAGCCCGGTCTCACCATCGTGCTCTCGGATTTCTACGACCTCGAGGGGGCGTTCGAAGGGCTCAACATGCTGCGCTTTCGCAAACACGAGCCGGTGGCGATCCAGATCATCGATCCTCTCGAGGCCGACCCGACCGGCTCGGGCCTGCGCGGCGATGTTCGGCTGCTCGACTGCGAGGGCGATACCGGGAGCGACGTCACCTTGTCGCCGCAAGCCCTGCGCGCGTATGCCGAGGCGCACGAGCGCTTCTGTGCTCAGCTGCAGACGAACTGCCGCACCCGCGGCATCGGCTACGTGCGGGCCAACATCGACGTCCCGTTCGATGATCTGGTGCTCCGCATGTTCCGCCAGGGGGGCATTCTTCGGTGAACCTCGCAGGATGGAGCCTCTCGCAGCTCGGGGTGCTGTTCGGCGTCTGCGGTGCTGCGATCACGGTGCTGTACCTGCTTCGCATGCGGCGGCGAAAGGTCGTCGTTCCGTTTGCGGCGCTTTGGGAACGCGTGACCCGGCACTCCGAGAGTCGGAAGATCTGGCGCCGCCTCCGACGTCTGCTGTCGTGGCTGCTGCAGCTGTTGCTGCTCGCGATGATCGTCGCGGCGATCGGCGACCCGCGGACGCACGCGTGGGTCCGCGACCCGATGACGGTGGCCATCGTCGTGGATGCGTCGGCGTCCATGGCCGGTCCCACCGCATCGGCGCAGGAGGAGTCCGGCCGGCGCATCGACGCCGCCAAGGCTCGGGCCGCCGCGCAGGTCCGCGGCTTGGGTCCCTCCGACCGCGCGGTGGTGATCGTCGCGGCCGAGGAGGTTTCGGTGGCCAGTCCCCTCTCGGGCGACATCTCGGCGCTCCTGGCGGGCATCGACACCATCGAGCCCAGCCACGGGGAGGCCAACCTCGGCGCCGCGCTGACGCTGGCGGGGCACGCCGTGCGGAACAACCCGGGCGCGCAGGTCCTCGTCTTGACCGACGGCGCGTTGAACATCGCTGGCGCACAAGCCCTGCGGCGTTGCCTCGACGATGACGCGCTCCGCTGCGAGGTCGACGCCCAGAGCGGACCCGCCGACAACATCGCCATCACCGCATTCGCTGCCCGGCGCTACCCCGAGGCGCGCGAGCAGCTCGAGGTGCTCGCCGAGGTGCAGAACCTGGGCGAGCGCGCCGCCACGGTCACCCTGGACGTCACCGCCGACGGGGTTTCGGTCGGCCGACGCCCGCTGACGCTGGCCCCCGGAGAGACCCGGCGCGAGGTCCTCTCCAACCTCGACGCAGCGCGCTCGCGGTTCGAAGCGCGCCTGTCCGCCGAGGACCCCGCAGCCTTGGGGCCCGGTTTCGACGACGTCGCGTTCGCGGTCGTCCCGCCGCTCTCCCCGCTTCGGGTGGCGCTCATCAGCGACGGCACCAACCTGTTCCTCGATGCCGCCCTGCTCAACCTGGGCGAGCACGTCCAGCTCGACGCCGCCGAAGGCAGCGAGGCGGACCTCGCGGAGTACGACCTGGTCGTCTTCGACCTCGGCAACAATCCGCTGCCCAAGACCTTGCCGGACACCCACGTGGCGGTGTTCGACCCCTGGCGTTTTGAGGACTCCCCGTTTCCGATCGCCAAGGCCCGCGACGTCGCGCGCCCGTTCCTCACCGAGCAGGCTCGCAAACACCCGCTGCTGGAGTTCGTCGTGTTCAAGGACGTCAACATCGGCCGTGGCACCACGTTTGCGCTCGAGCCAGGTGATGACGCGCTGGTGCGGTCCCTGGGCGACCCCATCGTCGCGCTGCGCGAGGACGAGCACATCACCCTCGGTATCGGCTTCGATCCCCGCCAGTCCGACTTCCCAATGCGCATCGCATTCCCGCTCTTCATCGACAACCTCGTTCAGTACGTCGAGCAACGCACCCCTGGCTTCGTGGCCAGCGCGCCGCTGGGCTTGAGCCAGGCGATGGGTCTGGCAGACCTGGGCATGTCCCCCGAGGGCATCAGCCGCGTCGAGGTCCGTGGACCGCAAGGAGACCCCGAAGCCCGGCCGGTTGAACGCGGACACTTCCGCATGCGCGCGCTCGTCCCGGGCATCTACACGATCACATCCCTGGATGGACCCGCTGCGGGTGCCCAGGTCGAGGTCGCCGTCAACCAGGCCAACGCCGGCGCCTCGGATCTGCACTCGGTCCTGGACGAGATGGACCTACCCCCGAACGCGAGCGCCGGTCCTGCGCCGGACCCGGCCCCGCTCACCGAAGGCCCGCTGTGGACGGCGCTCATGCTCGCCGCGGCGGCCCTCATCGCGCTCGAGTGGGCGACATACCACCGGAGGGTCACCGTATGAACATCCGCGCCGGAATGCGTGCGGCGCTGCAGAGCCCCGCGTTCGACGTCGCGGTCGGAGTGGTGCTGGGCGCCCTCGCCGTCGGCGTGCTGCTCTCGCTCGCCCCGTGGCCGGCGACGATGTCCGTTCCCCTGCCCGCGGGGCTCGCCGAGCTGCTCGGCGCCACCGAGGGGACCGACCCCATCGCGGTCTTGGCCCGGCCCGAAGCGCTGTGGCTGATGCCCGCCGCGGTGCTGCCCTTCCTCGTTCTGGTGCTCCGCCGCTCGCTCGTCGACGTGCCGGGGCCCCAGGTGTTCATGCAGCTGCTCGCGCGCCTGGCGGTGCTCATGGCGGTCGCGGCAGCGCTGGCCCAGCCCAGCCTGCGCAGCCCGATCCGGGGCAAGACGCTGGTGTTTGCCGTCGACCTCTCCGACAGCATCGACGAAGCCCAACTCGCCCAGGCGCGAGCCTTACTCGCTTCGGGCTTGGCCCAGTTGGAGTCCGAAGCGGCCGCAGACCTCGACCCCGAGGACCGCACCCGGCTCGCGGTGGTCACCTATGCACAGCGGGCCGAGGTTCACAGCGTCGATCTCGACACCTCGATCGACACCCTGCTGGCACGCCCGGAGTCCGGCACCTTGGGCAGCGATCACGCCAGCGCATTGCGACTCGCCGCCGCGCTCATCGACCCCCAAACCGAGGGCCGCATCGTCCTGGTGACCGACGGCGGGGGCTCCCTTTCCGAGCGTGAGGACCTCTCCGGTGCCGCCCTCGAGCTCCAGGCGCGCGGCGTCGCGGTTCACGTGCGGCGCTTCGAGCCTGCGGCGCGGGGCGACGTCCTCGTCGAGGCCGTTCACCTTCCCGCCGAGATGCGACTGGGCGAGACGTTCACGGTGGCGGTCGACGTGTTCTCGACCGCAGCCGGCACGGTGAAGCTCGGCCTTTCGCGCAACGGGGTCGCCAACCCGCTGCAGCCGTTTGCCGAGGTCGAGCTTCGGGGCGGCCCTCAGCAGGTCACGTTCGAAGCCCGCGTCACCGAGCCCGGACCCGTGGTGTTCGAAGCGACGCTCGACGCCGAGTCTCTCGAAGGCCCCGACAACCGCCGGACCGGCAACGACGCTGTAGCCGTCGCAGGCGAGGTTCGCGGACGTCCCAAGGTGCTGCTCGCGGGTTCTGGAGGAGAGGCTCCCCTCGCCTCGGCCCTGCGCTCGGACCACCTGGACGTCACCGTCACCGGCGGCTCTGGCGTGCCCGAGACGTTCGAGGCGATGCGGGGCTTCGATCTCGTGATGTTCTCCGACCTCTCCGCTGGGTCCGTCAGCGCAGCGTCCAAGCAGGCGCTCAAGCAGTACGTGCTGGAGGACGGCGGCGGCTTCATCATGGTCGGCGGAGACCAGTCGTTCGGCATGGGAGGTTGGGGACGGGGCGAGGTTGGCGAGATTCTTCCGGTGCGCTTCGAGGGCGAACGCCAGCGCGAGCAACCGAAGCTGGCCCTGGTGCTGGTGATCGACAAGTCCGGCTCCATGTCCTCGGAGGACAAGCTGGACCTGGTCAAGGAGGCCTCGCGCGCCACCGCGCGCACCCTCGACCCCAGCGACGAGATCGGCGTCATCGCCTTCGATTCCCGGCCGCACTCCCTCGTTCGGCTCCAGGCCGCCTCCAACCGGATCCGGATCAGCTCCGACATTCGGCGGCTGACCTCCGGGGGTGGCACCAACGCCTTGCCTGCGCTGCGCGAAGCCTACCTCCAGCTCGCCGGAAGCAACGCGCTGGTCAAACACGTGATCCTTCTCAGTGATGGTCAGAGTCCCGAGAACGGCATCTCGGCCTTGCTTGGAGACATGCGAGACGCCGACATCACGGTCTCTTCGGTTGGCGTGGGCGCAGGCGCAGGCAAAGACCTGCTGCGACGCGTCGCACGGCAAGGCCGCGGGCGCTTCTACTACAGCCACGACGGCACCGATGTCCCGCGCATTTTCTCCAGGGAGACCCGCGAGGTGACGCGCAACGCCGCCAAGGAGCTTGCCCTGTACCCCAGGGTCGCCAAAGATGTTCAGGCGCTGCGGGGCATCGACTTCTCGGGCGCGCCGGGCCTGCGCGGTCTGGTCCCGGTTAAGGCGAAGGCCATGACCGAGACGCTGCTGCGCACGCACCAAGGGGACGCTCTTCTGGTTCGCGGCCGACGCGGGCTCGGGCGCACCGCCGCGTTCGCCAGCGATGCCAAGGCGCGATGGGCCGCCGCGTGGCTGTCCTGGAGTGGCTTCGCCAAGCTGTGGTCACAGCTGGCCCGCGACACCATGCGGCAAGGCGCCAGCTTGCTCGGCGGAGCGAGCATCGCGGTCACGCCCTCGGGTGAGGGGGGCTACGCGGTCTCGGTCGACGTCGACGCGGTGAGCGGGTTTGCCAACGACCTGCAGGGCGAGCTCGAGGTTCTGGACCCCTCCAAGGCGCAGGGGGATCCGGCCCGCGTCGTCAACGTCCCGCTGCGGCTCTCCGCCCCGGGCCGATACGTCGCCGACGTGGGCGCGGTCGATGCCGGCCAGCGCTTGGTCAAGGCAGCGCTCTACGACGTCAGCCAAGAGCCGCGCCGCCTGGCCGCCGAGGCCATCGCACAGGTTTCGGTGCCCTACCCCACCGAGCTGCTTCCCAGCGCCTCCGGGGATGCGGACTCGGTCTCCAGCCTGCCGGTGCGCAGCTCCACCGGATCCCTCGCAGCGGTCGTCGAGGATGCGGGCGACCCGGGCGGTCGCGAGCGGCAGAAGCCCCTGTGGCCCTGGGTTCTCGCCGGCCTCGTGTTGCCGATGCTCATCCTCGACCTGCTGCTGCGCCGGGTCTCCTTCGGCTCACGCCGCGTCACGGTCTAGCAGCCTGAGTCACGGCGCGCACCACACCCCGACCGTGACCCCGTTGACGAGGTGCTCGGTGCACTCGCCCGCGGGGCAATCGTCGCCGTTGATATCCGCGGTACAGGTTTGGGAGCAGATGCCTTCTCCGAACACGACGTAGCAGGTGAGCTCCCCGCAACTGCTGCCCGTCCCGCTGCAGCTCTCGAACGCCACGTCTGCCCCGGAGCAGGAGCAGTCGTCCCCAATCTGGGCGTTCGGGTTTCCGCCGCTCGCCGAACCGCCGCTCGCCGAACCGCCGCTCGCCGAACCTCCGCTCGCCGAACCGCCGCTCGCCGAGGACCCCCCGCCGAGGTTGCAGGCCCCGCCCGACCCGAACAACGCCTGCTCCAGCGCCGCGCAGTCTTCCTCCTCAAGGCACTCGAGCTCCTCTTCGCTCAGCATTGCGCCGCAGATGGACCCGCACTCGGACAACGCGAGATCTGCGGGAGCACCACAGGACGCCGCTTTCTCCGCACAGCGCTCGGGGCAGTCGGCGGCCGGAGCTGCGGGTTCTCCGGGAGCCCCAGAGGCCCCGCCCGTGCCACCCGAGGCTTCTGAACCATCGCCATTGTTGGATTCGTCGCCGCAGGCGGCAACCACCAGCGCGCCGGCGACCCACAGGAGCAGGAGACTTCGTTCGAACATGCCCCCGGACGCCACGAGATCCAGAACCGTCGCATTCTTTCTTCGGCCTTCCGCCGCGCCCCCGGTTCCGTGTCACCATCCGCCCATGGCCCGGTTCGTCGCGCTGCTTCGAGGCATCAATGTCGGGGGCAATCACAAGATCCCCATGGCCGACCTGCGCACCCACTTCGAGGAGGCGGGGGCCCAGGCGGTCGAGACCTACATTCAAAGCGGCAACGTCGTGTTTGAGGCCGCGGCTTCGAAGGGCGCCAAGCTCGGGCAGGACGTCGCCCGCTCGATCGAGATTTCGACGGGATTCTCGGTGCCGATCGTGGTGCGATCCGCCGAAGCCTGGGCCGCACTCGTCGAGGGCAACCCGTTCGCCTCCGAAGCGGCGAAAGACTCCAAGCGCGTGCACGCGATGGTGCTCGACCGCGCGCCGACGAAGGCCGCCCGCGCGAAGTTCGATCCCGACTGCCGCCTGGGTGAGCGGTGGGAACTGGCGAAAGACGCGCTGTACGTCGACTACCCGAACGGGAGCGCCCGCTCCAAGGTCAGCGTCAGCATCTCGGACCGGGTCTTGGCGTGCACGGCGACCGCGCGGAACTGGCGAACGGTCATGGCCCTGCAAGAGCGCGTCAACCCGTCCTAAGTCCGCCCGAGCCCGCCTCGAGTCGTCTGCGCAGAGCCTGCTACGCTCCCACGCATGCGCTCTGTGACCTGCTTCCTCGCGTTTGGGATGCTGCTCGCGTGCACCTCGGACTCCGCGCCAGGAGCCGGGAGCAGCGAGGCAAGCAGCGGGCTCACCGAAGCTGCGAGCACCGACACCCCGGCCGAGACCGAAGCCAGCGGGACGTTCGTAGGACTGTCCTTCGAAGCGATGGAGGTGCAGGGCGATTGGGGCATGATCACCGACGCCCGCTTCATCCCGGGCACCGATGAACTGCTGGTGCTGGAGAAGTCGGGGCGGGTCGGTCACCTCCGGCTCGAAGGCGAGCGGTTTGTGCTGCTGGGCAGCTTCACGCTGAGCGAGGCTTACTCGGTGCTCGACTGCGGCCTGATCTCGTTGGCGCTCGATCCCGACTTCGCCACCAACGGCTTCCTCTACGTCGGCATGTGCGTGTCCCAGCAACAAAGCGAGATCCGACGCTACACGCTTGAGGGCTCCGACTACGCGTCGGTGCCCGGGACCTCTGCCCTCATCCTGGCTGTGGGCGACGCCCAAGCGCCCCAGCCTTGGCACAACGTCGGCTCGATCGGCTTTGACCCGGACGGCACGATGTGGGCGCTGTTTGGCGACAAGAAGGTCGCCGCCCACGGCCAAGACGGCAGCGACCCACTGTCGGCGCTGGTGCGGTTGATCCCGAATCGCGAACCCGGCGGACAGGGATACACCGTGCCCGACGGCAACGCCTTCTCGTCGCAAGACGAGGGCCACCCGTTGGTCTACGCGACCGGGCTCCGCTCGCCGTGGAAGGGCCTGCGCGACACGTCCGGCCGCTACTGGTTCGGCGACGTGGGCGCCAACACGATGGAGGAGGTGAACGTCGTGACCCAGGTCGGCCAAAACTTCGGCTGGTCGCTGGCCGAAGGCCGATGCGCGCTGGGGTGCACCGACCTGACCGACCCGGTGCTTCAGTGGCCGCACGCGGGCGTCAGCGCCTACGCGGCCGAGGACCCCGAAGTCGTGCCCACGAATGCTCGGGTCGCCTACGTCGCGCTCGAGGTCGAGCCGCACGCACGCGACCCCTACCGAGGCGCACTCGATGGACAGGTGCTGTTTGGTGACTATTGCCAGGGCTGGGTGCGCGGCGCCCAACTCGACACGGACGGCACCTTGCTGGCCGATACACACCTGGGGCACCTGTTCGTCCCGAGCGCCTGGGTTCGCGGCCGGGACGGCTACATCTACGCCACCACGTTCGGCAAGTGCGAGACGCCCAACATCGACGAAGACGACCCTCCGCGCAGCGCGTTCGTACGGGCCGTCCCCGTGTTCGAGTGACAGCACACGCGACGAAGCCACGCCCGGATTTGGCGGACCCTCGGAGCATGCGATGCTGCTCGCACCATGAGAGCCCTGCTGCTGTGGACCTTTGTCGCCGCGCACGCCACCGCGTGCGACCGCTCCACTCCCCCGCCCGCCACCGCGCCCGCGTCGGTCTCCAGCGCGCCGGATTCGGTCGAGCCCGAGCCCGTGCCCGAGCCGCAAGAGGCTCCGATCGCGGCGCCCGTTCGTCCCATCGCCGGCGAGCTGCACTACGTCGAGCGCATCCTGGGCGACGCCAAGGCGGACGACCCGCTGCCGATGATCATCGCGATCCACGGCCTGGGCGATGACCCCGACAACTTTGCCCATCTCTTCGACACCTACGCCGGCACCGCCCGGTTAATCCTCCCGCAAGGCATCGATGCCACGCCCGAGGGCGGCTGGTCGTGGTTTCCCACCCGGGCCCGCTCCGCGGATGTGAACAGCCTCGCCGCGGGCATCAAGACGTCCGCCGACAAGCTCGCCGTGACCATCGCGGCGCTTCGGGAATCCCGACCGACGCAAGGCGCGCCCATTGTCACCGGCTTCAGCCAAGGCGGCATGCTCGCGTTCGCGCTTGCGGTTCACCACCCCGACCAAGTGGGTTTCGCCATCCCGGTGGGCGGCTGGTTGCCTCCGCCGCTTTGGCCCACCGCGGCTCCGCGGGCGGCGCATCCGGACATCGTCGCGCTGCACGGAACCGCCGACAACGCCGTGCCCTACGAGCCCACCAAGGAAGCCATCGACGCGATGGTCGCTCAGGGCTACTCGGTGTCGCTGCGCTCCTACGAAGGGGTGCGACACGCAATCCCCCCGGAGGAGCGAACCGATCTGTACGACCTGCTCGACGACGCGCTTCGCACGGCACGCAGACAGGTTTCACAGACCGCGCCGTGACGCTCGATTCGGGCGCGCTGCGTCCAACGCGTCGAGCAGCGGTGTTAGGGTCAGACGATCGCGGACAACGATGCTCCGAGAACCTATCCTTTTGACTTCGATTTCTTCGGCGCTCTTGAGTGCCCTGTGCCTCACCGCGTGCAGCTCGGGCGCGGAGAACAACGGCCCCTTCAACGGACCGACGACGCAGGGCGACACGAGCAGCGGCACGTCGCCGACCACCGGGGATGACGCGACGACCGCCACCGTCACCGTTGGCGAAGACTCCACGTCCGACGGGTCCTCAGGCGACACGACGACCCCAAGCGTCGAAACGTCCTCGACCGGGGCCCCTGGGGACGCTCCGGCCCAGCTTCAATGGCGCCTTACGGAGCCCACGCTCGACTACGGGGACATCCCGGTCGACGGTGTGGCATCCACGGTCATTCTGCTTGAAAACGTCGGTGAGCACCTGGCCACCTCGATGGCCACCGGCACCATTCCCGGCGACTTTTCCTTTCCGGGAGGCTATCCGGGGACCCGGGGCTCGTGCGGCACCGAGCTGGAGCCCGCGCAGACCTGCAGGCTTGATCTGCGGTTCGGGCCGACGCAGATCGGGCCCGTCCAGTCCTCGTTGAGCATCGAGTACTACGACGGTGTCAACCTCGGCTCGCCAACGCAGACCGAAGCCCTCACGCTGCGCGGCGGCGGACAGGGCGTCTCGGCCAACCTGCTCTCGAATGGCGACGCCGAGACCGGCAACACGCAGGGCTGGCAGGTTCCCACCGGGTTGGCGAACTGGACCACAACCGGCGACGCGTTCGGGGGCAGCTTCGCGTTTACGCCCACCGGCGCGATCGTGGTGACGGCACTCGACCAGAGCGTCGACCTCAGCGGCTGGCAAGACGAGACCTCCGTCCCGGGTCTGCAGTACCGGGTTCGGGCTCGGGTGCGGAGCAACACCGGCGCGCACGACTACCGGGTCTACATCGACCTCGGGGACGACTTTTTCTCGCTCAGCAGCGGAGCGCAGACGGACTGGACGTTGGTCGAGCACATCGCACCCCTGCCCGCCGAGGTTGAGACCGCGACGGTTCGCATCGAGTGCGCCAACAACATCGTCGGCGCAGGTCCGTGTGACGTCTCCTTCGATGACGTTGCGCTGCAGCTCCTGTATCCCGGGCCTTAATCCGGGTTCGGACCCGGACCCGACCCCGGACCCGAACCCATCAGGCGGCGAGCCGTGAAAACGAAGACCGCGGCGACGGCCAGCTGAATCGTCCCGCTGACCAGGAAGACGCCTTCCCAGCCGCGTGCTTCGAGCAGCTGGGGGGCCACGGCCGGAACCCACGCGCGCGGTAGGTTGAGCAGCGAGACGAACACAGCGTAGTGGGTCGCGCGCAGGCTCGGCTCCACCAGGCCCATCAGCCAGGCGTGCAGCCCCACCACCATCACGCCCATCGCCGCACCCTGCACCAGCGTGAAGCCGATGATGAATCCCACCGAGCTCCAGGCTCCGGGGACCGCGGCCAGTCCCAGGGTCGTGGTTCCCAGCACCGCGCAACCGAACCCGGTCGCCCGCACGTGCCCCACGCGGTCGACCACCAGGGCTGCCGCTCCAAACCCCAAGACTTGTGAGGCCAGCACGGCCCAAGACAGCGTTGTTTGAATCTGCTCCAGACTCCAACCGAGGCGTTGAATCAAGAACGCGCCCGACAACGCTCCGGTCAAAGCGTCGGCCACGAAGAACACGCTCACAAGCGCGCCAATCACCCAGGTCTTCGGCCGCAGCACGATGTCGAGTAACCCGCGGTGCGCGGGAGCGACCTGCGTGGAGATACCCGCACGGGCCACCCACAACCCCGCACCCAAAAGGGTCAGAGCCAAGACCACCAGCGCGGCGGTCAGGCCCCACCGCACCACGATCGCCCCCAGGCCATAGGTGCCAGCCACGGTTGAGCCCAGGACCAAGCACCCCTGCATGATCCCGTTCGCGCGTCCACGGTTGTCGGCGTCGATCGTGTCCAGCGCGAGCGCGTCCGCCGAGACGTCCTGGGCGGCGAGCATGAGGTTGAGCAAGAACCACACCGGACCGATCCACGCGAGGTCTGAGTCGCCGCGGGTGATCCCACCGAACGCGAGCACGAGTGCACCCATCGCCAGCATCGAGGCCCCGGCAACACGAGACACCCGCGGCCGAAGCCGATCCAGCGCGAGCGCGACGGGGAGCTTGAGGACCCAAGGCGCACTCGCCAGCGCCACCAACCCCGCTTGCTCTTCAACCGACGCACCGCGCGCGGCGAGCAAAGGCACCAACATGCCGGTCGTGAACCCCGCGAGCATCCCCTGCATCGCGTAGAGGCCTCCGAGCAGCGGCAGGGGGTTGGCGCCCATCCTGCCCAGAGCGTATCACCGCGCGAGATTCATCAGGCGGCGCCACCACGCCAGCGTCGCAGTCCGCAGGTCGTCGAGGTACGTGTACGTCACGGGGACGACCACCAGGGTGAGCACGGTCGCCGTCGTCATGCCGCCGACCAGCGCCTTGCCGAACGGACCGTACGGAATGCCCTCGCCCGTGTAGGCGCTGAACGCCAGCGGGAGCATGCCGCCGATGGTCGTCAGCGCGGTCATCATGATGGGCCGAAAACGCAGCTCTCCCGCGGCCACGATCGCCGCGTCGCGACTCAGCCCATCCCCCCGGGCCTGGTTGACGAAGTCGATCAACACGATCGCGTTGTTCACCACGACGCCGAGCAGCAGCACGATGCCGATCCCCGCGAGCGCATCGATGTGCTCGCCGGTGATGTACAGGAACCACCACACGCCGACGAACGACAGCGGGATGGACGGCAACACCGAGAGCGGCAGCACGACGGACTCGAACAGGAAGCCCATGAGCAAGAAGATGAAGATCGAGCCCAGCAACAGCGCCCCCCCGAGGTCGCGCTGCATGTCGTCGACGCTCTGCTGCTCGCGATCGGCGTCGAAGCTGAGCCCTTCGGGCAGCTCGTAGTCCTCGAGATACGCGATCACCCGCTTGGCGGCCGGCGTGCGCTGCTGGGGATCGAGCTCGAGTCGGATCAGCGCCCCCACGCGCTTGTTGCTGCGGGTGAGCATGGACTCGCCCTTGCGGACCTCTTTCTCGGCGAGCACCGAGATCGGCACGGTACTGCCCGATACGCTCGGGACCCGGTATCCCAGCAGCTGGTCGACGTTTCGGCGGTCATCCTCCCGGTAGCGCAGCCGAACATCGACCTCTCGCTCTTCGGTGTGAAAGCGCGGCAGTGGGGTCCCGCGGATCGCGTAGGCCACCGTGTTGGCGACGACCTGTCCGCTGACGCCGAAGCGCTCGGACATCGTGCGATCGATCGACAACGCAAGCTCGTTGCGGCGACGGTCATCCCCGCCGAACTGTTTGAGTCCGATGACGCCTTCAAGCTCGAGAAGCTGCTCCTCCAGCCGCTCGCGAGCATCCTGAACCCGCTCGTGGTCATCGCCATAGATGACTACGGGAAACGAATCGTCCCGGCCGCCGTCGGCGTCGCCGAACTGCGAGCGTTTGCGCCATCCCGGAGGGGTCGGGAGCGAGTCGGCCAGCTCCTTGGCAACGACCTCAAACTCGGGCTCCCCGGGTTCGGGCGGCTGAAAGAAGATCTGAACCCGCCCGGACTCGTTGTCGAAGCCGACGTAGGCGCCATCGACCTTGGACTCGGGCGGCATGTTGTTCATGCGCTCCTCGATCTTGGAGAAGAAGACATTCGCCTCCTCGAGCGTGGTCTCGGAGGGCATCGAGTAGTTGACGGTGATGTTGCGGGTGCCGAACTCGTTGCCCGAGTTGCACTGAACCTGCATCGCGGGGAACACCATCGAGGCCATCGCAAGCAGCGAGACCACCACCACATCGAACCGCCGGCGCAGGACCAACCGTAGCAGCTTCACGTAGCCGCGCCCCAGCCGGCCCATGCTTTGGTCGTACACCCAGCCGATCCCGTGTTTCCAGGCGTCGTCGATGCGCCGCAGCGTGGCTCGCCACCCGGTCACCTCCGGCCGCTGTGCGTCCTCGTCGTCCGCCAACAGCGTGGCCGAGCTCAGCGGGATCAGCACCAGCGCCACGAACAAGCTGGCCACCAACGAGACGCACACCGGCGTGACCATGCGGACCATGAAGAACTGCGTGGGCCCGCTGGAGAGCAGTGCAGCGGGGAGGAACACGACGATGGTGGTCATCGTCGCCAGGGTGATGGCCAACCCGACCTCACTTGCGCCCTGCAGCGCCGCCGCATAGGGGCCAAGACCGCGTTTGCGGTAGCGGCCGATGTTCTCCGCGACGACCACCGAGTTGTCCACGACCAGACCGATGCAGATCATCAAGCCGATCAGCGAGACGAGGTTGATGGTCTGCCCGGAGAAATACATGACCGGGATCGCCAAGAAGAGCGACAGCGGGATCGCCAACGAGATGATCACGGTCAGCCGCAAGCGCCGCAGGAAGAACAGCAACACGCACAGCGCCAGGATTCCGCCCTGCTTGCCCGAGTCGACGACCTGCTGGAGGCTGTAGCGAATCGTGTCGCCCTGGACGAAGATCGACTGCACCGTGACCCCCTGCAGCAGAGGGTCGCCCTGGGCCTGCTCAACGACGGCTTTGATCTTCTCGCTGACCTCGACCGTATTGGCGGTTGACTCCTTGATCACGAACAACACCAGAGACGGACGCCCCCGGTAGCGGTCGTGGCGGGTGAGCTTGGGGAAGTCGAACGCGACGGTGCCGATGTCTCGCACGCGAATCCCCCCGGGCCCGACAATGATCTCCGCGATGTCTTCGGGCGCGGTCCACGAGGCGACGGACCGCAACATGTACTGCCCCTCGTCCTCCTCGAGGGTGCCGCTGGCCATCGTGAAGTTGGAGGTCCCCAGCGTCTGGGCGATGCTCACCATGTCGAGCCCGTGCGCCTCGGCGAGGCCGCGATCGATCTCGATGCGCACCTCTTTTTTCTCCTCGCCCCACACGTTGACCAAGCCGACGCCCTCGATGCGCTGCAGGGGCCGGATGAGGGCCTGCTCGATCACCCCCTGGGGGTCCGGGAGGTCGGCGTCCCAGGCGACGGAATAAAAGGCCACCGGAATGGCCTCCGCGGACTCTTTTCGGATCTCGATCTTGTCGACCTCGTCGGGCAGGTCGGAGCGCACCCGCGTGATGCGGTCGCGGACCTGCCGATAGGCGATGTCCATATCGACGTCGTTTTTGAAGACGATGGTGATCGAGCCGCTGCCCGAGGTGGACGTGGCGCTGATCTGGTCGATGCCCGGCGTCGTGGCGACGGCATCCTCGAGCGGCCGGGTGATGCGCTCCTCAACGTCCTTGGCGGTGGCGTCGGGGTATTCGGCGGCGATGCGCAGAAACGGGGGGGAGAAGCCCGAAGGGATGAGCTCAAGCGGGATGCGAACCAACGCGATGCCACCGAGCACCAGCATCGAGAGCAGCATCATCATCATGGTGACCGGACGCCGAAGCGACAGCCGGACCAACACGTGGCTTTGTGCACCCTTCACGCCGGGTTCTCCTGGGCTGGCGTTTCGGATCCATCCGGCCGCGCTTCGTCGGGCGCCTGCGGTTGCGTGTGCGGAGTTTCTTGCGCCTCGGAGGTCTCCGCCGTGAGCTGCTCGGGGCGCAGCTGGGCGAGCTGGGCGTCGAGGCGCTGAGCTGTGGACACCGCGGGTCCCGAGCCCCGCATGCGGTCGACCCCGGCGTACAGCGTGGGGATGACGATCAGGGTCAGCACGGTGGAGAACCCGAGCCCCGAGATGACCGTGATCGCCATGGGCGTCCGGATCTCGGCGCCATCGCCCAGACCCAGGGCCATGGGCATCAGGCCCAGGATCGTGGTCAGCGTCGTCATCATGATCGGCCGCAAGCGAACCTTGCCCGCGATCTCGAGCGCCTCTTGGGTGCCGTAGCCGCGCTGCTTGAGCTTGCCGACGTAGTCGACCAAGACGATCGCGTTGTTGACGACGATGCCCGCCAGCATGATCGCGCCCAGGAACACGACCACCGACAGCGGCATGTCCAGCACCAGCGCCGCCGCGATGACCCCCACGAACGCGAGCGGGATGGTGAACAAGATGAGGAACGGGTACGCCAGGCTCTCAAACTGCGAGGCCATGATCACGTAGACCAGGAACACCGAGAGCCCGAGCGCCAAGAGCAGCGATCGGGAGCTGGTCTCCCACTCCTCGCTTTGCCCGGTGACCACGGGCGTGACGGAGTCCGGAAGCTCTACCTCATCCATCGCGGCGGCGATCGACTCGGACGCCGTGCCCAGGCCGATGCCCTGCACGTTGGCGGTGACCAGGCCCACCCGCTGCTGGCCGATCCGGCGAATCTCGTTCGGACCGCGCCCGATCTCCAGCCGCGCGACGGCGGAGAGGGGTACGGGCCGGAGCCCGCCCGGATTGACGACCAGGTCGCGCAGATCCTCGAGCGAGGCGTCGCGAATCCCCGACAGCCGCACCTGCACGGGCACCTTGCGGTCGATGCGGTTGAACTTCGTCGCCTCGGCGCCCTGCACCTCATCGCGGACCCGCTCGGCGACCGCCCGAATGTCCAGTCCCCGTCGCGCGAGTTCGTCGCGGTCGTACAGGATGTGAATCTCGGGGCTGCCCGGGGCGATGGACCCCTTCACGTCGCGCAGTCCGGGGATCCGGGAGAGGCGCTGCTCCACCGCACGCGTGGCCACGCCCAAGTCTTCGAGGTTGAAGCCTCGAATCTCGACCTCGACCGGCGTCTTGAACGAGAACAGCACCGGCCGAGAGATGTTGACCTCAAGGTCCGGGATGCCCGAGACCGCGTCGCGAACGGCGAGGAGCGCCTCTTCCTCGATGGCTTCGGCTCGCGCCCGGCCGTTGCCCCCGAGTCCCAGTCGCGCCTTGAGGTCCCCCGCATCATTGTCTTCGAGCGTCACCCGCAGCCGGGCGGTGTGTTCGCCGCGCTGGGATCCGTCGGACTGATCCTGCTCGCTGCCCACCGTCGTGGTCAGCGTTCGCAGGTGCGGGGTCGAGTCGGCGACGAGCGCCTCCAGGGGGCGAACGGTCCGATCGGTGGTGCTCAGCGGTGTGCCGACCGGCAGCGAGACCTCGGCGGTGAACTCGCCCTGGTGGATTGCGGGGATCAGCTCGGTGTCGAGCTGTCCGGCGCCCCAGCCGACGAACCCAAGCGAACCCAGGCCGAGCAGATAGACGATCACCCGGTTGCGGATCGACCACCGGATCACGCTGGGATAGGCCTGCTCGATCGCGGAGATGCCCGCGCCGAAGACCTTCAGCGGCACCCAAGCGATGAGTCCGAACACCTTGCCCAGCACCCATCGCAGGAGCACCAGGACGGCCACGATCGGAAGCAGCACGGTCAGCAGCAGCTTGCCGAGCAGCTCGAACACAAGGTGAAGCACGAAGCGCAGCAGGCCGTACGGCAACAGCAGGACCCTCCACCATGCGGTCCGAATCGCGCGGATCCCTTCCGCGAACTCGGAGACTGCGCCCCAGCGAGCCCAGGTCCGCGCCAAGGCTCGCAGGGGGCGTAGCGCCTCCCCGTCTCCGGGATCCGCCTCGGCGCCGAACTTGCGCGAGGCCAGCATCGGGATGAGAAACAGGGCCACCGCCAGCGAGGCCAACAGGCTGAACACCACCGCCAGCCCGAGGTCGCCGAACATCTGGCCCGCGACGCCCTCGACGAACACCATCGGAAAGAACACCGCGATGGAGGTGAGCGTGGCCGCAAACACGGCACCGCCAACCTCGGCGACACCGCGCAGAGTGGCAGGGACGAGGGCGTCGCCCTCCTGCCGGCAGCGGTGAATCGACTCGAGCACCACGATGGAGTTGTCGACCAGCATCCCGATTCCCAGCGCCAGGCCTCCCAGGGACATGATGTTGAGCGACACGCCAGCCAGCGACAGCGGCGCGAACGTGATCAGGATCGAGACTGGAATCGAGATGGCGACGATGGCGGTGCTGCGGAGGTCGCGAAGGAAAAAGAACAGGACCGCGACCGCCAGCAAACCGCCGAACAACGCAGTGTTGCGGACCTCGTCGATGCTCGACTCGATGAACGTAGAGCGGTCCGAGGAGACGGTGATCGACGCCTCGTGCTGCGATTCGAGGCGCGGAGCGAGCCGCTCCTCGATGCGCTCGCGAACCCGCGCCGCCATGTCGACGATGTTCGCGTCGGCCTCTTTGTACACCTCGACCTCGACCGCTTCGTTGCCGTCGACCCGGGTGATGACTTCGCGATCCTTGTGGCCCTCGGACACGGTCGCGAGGTCCCGCAGCCGCACGTCACGATCGCCTTGTCGCGCGATGACGATCTCGCCGATGTCGCTCAGGTCGCGGAACTCGTTGACCGTGCGCACGAGGTACCGCGTCCGACCATCCTCGAGCTGACCGCCGGCCAGGTTGATGTTCTCGGCCGAGAGGCGAGAGAGCACGGTGTCGATGCCGACGCCGGTTCGCCGAAGCTGGCCCTGGTCGAGTTCGACCGAGATCTGTTCCTCGAGCCCACCCTTGATGCGAACCGCGGCCACCCCCTCGACCGGTTCGAGCAGCCGCCGAACCTCGAGGTCGGCCACCCTGCGCAGCCGGCCCAAGCCCCCCGCGCCCACGTATCGGTCGCCAACGCCTTCGAGGCTCAGCGTGAGCACCGGGTCGAGCGTGGGGTCGTAGCGCAGAATGAGCGGCTGATCGACGCCGTCGGGCAGCGAGGGCGTGACCTGATCGAGGATCTCCAGGACGTCCTGGTTGGCGTCGTCCATCTCGGTGTCCCAACCGAACTCCAAGATCACATCACTATAGCCGGCACGCGACACGCTCTCGATGCGCGTCACGCCGGTGACGACGCCCAGGACCTCTTCCAGCGGGCGGGAGACGTTGTTTTCGACCTCAGCCGGAGCCGCACCGTCGTAGTCCGTTCGGACGGTGAGCTTGGGATACGAGATGTCCGGCATCAGCGACAGCGGCAGCATCTGCGCGCTGAAGGCTCCGAACACCAGCACCGCGAGGAACACCATCGCCACCGCGACCGGGCGACTGGCCGTGAATGCGAAGCGCTGCATCAGCCCCGCGACCTCGGGGCTGATCTGCTGCCCCGAGCCAGGCGGCGGCGCGGACTGGGGCGCGACCTCCCCCGGGGAAAGCTCGCTCACTCGTCCTCCGACGCCGAGCCTTCGAGGGGGTCGCCCGAGGCGTCGACACGCGCCACCTTGCCACCGTCGCTGAGCCCGGCCTGCCCGGAGACCACCACTTCGTCGCGCAGCTCGAGGCCCGAGAGGACCTCCGCCCGCTCGGCGTCCTCGAGACCAAGCTCGAGCTTGACCCGTTTGGCGGTGTCGTCGTCCTGCACCACAAACACGTAGACCGCGTCGTTCTCACGCACGAGCGCCCGCTTGGACACCAGCAGGACGTCGTCCTTGCGCTCGGTGGTGAGCCGCACCTCGGCGTACATGCCCGGCAAGAACCCCTTGTCGCCCCCCGCAAGCTCGGCGGGGAGGCCGACGGTGACCTTGACGGTGCCGGTGGTGGCGTCGACGACCGGGGCGATGCGCTTGATCGTTCCCTGCCCTTGTCGACTGCGCGCCGCCTTGCCTTGCACGAGCGCGGGTTGGTCGACGGCGATCCGGTCGAGCTCGCGCTCGGGCACGTAGACCCGCGCGACGAGGGTCTGAAAGTCGGTGATGGTGATGAGCTGGGCACCTGCGCTGACGAACCCGCCCTTGGTCACAAAGCGCTCGGTCACGGTGCCTGCGAACGGAGCCGTGACCTGGGTGTTGCGGATGTTCCGCTTGCTGTCGCCGACGTCGAGCGATGCGGTCCTCAGGGCGAGCTCGGCGGTCGCGAGTTCGTCGTCCGACGCGTGGCCTTCGCGGTGCAGGCGCTGCACGATCTCAAGGTCGCGTTTGGCCTTGTCCTGCGAAGTCTTGGCGCGGTCCAGCGTGGCTGCCTGGCTGTCGTACTTGATCCGAGCCACCGCGTCGCCAGCCTTGAGCACGTCGCCTTCCTCCAGCTCGAAGCTGATCAGTCGCCCGGTGGACTCGGCGTGCACCGTCACCGTGCGCTCGGCCTCGATCGTGCTGGCCGCGGTGAGCGCCTGCTCGATGCTCCCCCGCGTCACCGCCTGAGACACGATCGGCGTCTTCTGCTCGACCTCTTCCTCCGCGGCCCCGTCCGAGTCCGCTCGGGCGGGATCGCACGCGGTGGTCGCCAGCAAGGCGACGGCCAGAATGCACAACGCGTTCCGCATGGGACCAGGGGCTAGCACGCGGCGTCTTCGTCGGGGAGTCATCGGCGTCCAACCCCCGCAGATCCACCGCGAGTTGGGTGTGAGACGCCGCCGCGGCCGCCGAAGTTTCGGGCGGCGCGCCCCGTCGCCGTGTGCGCTGACCGGAGGTTCAGGTGCACGGCGACAAGGCGGTCGCGGAGCCACGTTTCAGGACCCGCGTCCTACAGCGCGCGCTCAAGCTCCGTGTACTCGAACCCGTGCGCTTCGGCGACCGGCTTGCAGACCGTGGCGCCGCCGTACGTGTTGATGCCGCGCCCCAGGTGCACGTTGGCCTTCGCAGCCGCGGCGACACCGTAGTTGGCGATGGCGAGCGCGTGGGGGATCGTCGCGTTGGTGAGCGCGATGGTGGCCGTCTGCGGCACCGCGCCGGGCATGTTCGCCACGCAGTAGTGAACGACGCCCTCCTCGACGAAGGTGGGGTTGTCGTGGGTCGTAGGGCGGCAGGTCTCGATGCATCCGCCCTGGTCCACGGCGACGTCGACGATGACCGAGCCCTCCTCCATCGTCTTGAGGTGCTCGCGGGTGACCAGCTTGGGCGCGGCAGCGCCGGGCAGGAGCACCGCACCGATCACCAGGTCGGCGATCCGGCAGTGGCGCTCGATGGTGTCGGTGTTGGAGTACAGCGTCTCGATCGCGTTGCCGAACACGTCCTCCAGGTAGTGCATCCGGTCGGCGTTGACGTCGAGCATGGTCACCCGAGCGCCCAGGCCGATCGCGATGCGAGCCGCAGCTGTACCCACGATACCGCCGCCGAGAATGACGACCTGAGCCCGGCGCGTGCCAGGGATTCCGCCAAGCAGCAAGCCCTTGCCACCTCCGGATCGCTCCAAACATGCGGCGCCCACCTGCGATGCCATGCGCCCCGCGATTTCGCTCATCGGCCGCAACAGGGGCAACGAACCGTTGTTGGCGGTGATCGTCTCGTAGGCCACGCCGGTGACCTTGTTCTTGAGCAACTCGGCGGTGAGCTCAGGGAACGCGGCCAGGTGCAGGTACGTGTAGAGGATCAGGCCTTCGCGGAAGTAGCCGAACTCCGCGGGGAGTGGCTCCTTGACCTTGATGATCATCTCGGACTCGTTCCAAACCTGTGCCGCATCGCCGCCAATCAGGGCTCCAGCGGCCACAAACGTCTCGTCCGAGAAGCCGGAGCCGATGCCCGCACCACTCTGCACGGTGACCGTGTGGCCAGCCGCGACGAGTTGCTTCACGCCGGTCGGGTTGATGCCGACGCGATACTCATGAGTTTTGATTTCCTTGGGGACACCGATGCGCATGGGACGAGCTCCTGTCGAAACTGAGCCGCACTATAGGAAGAACGCCACCTTCGGCGGCCGTCCGCGGCACGCTGCGTACCGTGCGGATTCTCCCGGGTCGCCTGCGGGAATGCGGCACCCAGGGGCGATTCTGGACCCGCACGTGAGCGAGGCAGCAGGTGCCACAACCTCGCAGACTCTGCTACCTTCGCAAGAGTTTCGCCATGCCGCTCGACCTCGAGCCCGGGGATGTCTACGCCGGAGGCATTCGTATCAAGGGCATCTTGGGCGTTGGATCCTTCGCCCGTGTCTACGAGGTCGAGGTCCCTGGCTACGCGCAGACACTCGCCCTCAAACTGACCCGCGAGCCGGTGACCGCGGGCGAAGAGGCGCAACGCGCTCTGCGGGAGATCACGATTCTCCGCTCGCTGACCAACCCGCACGTCGTCCGCACCTACGACTGCGGACTGCGCCCCGACGGCCACATCTATCTGCTGATGGATCTGCTCGTGGGCAGCACGCTGGATCAGTGGCACGACCACGCGGCGCCGCTGCACCCGGCGCAGGCGGTCACGATCATTCACCAAGCCTGCCTCGGTCTCGCCGAAGCCCACGCGATGGGCATCGTGCACCGTGATGTGAAACCCGAGAACCTCTTCATCGAGGCACAGGGACACATCAAGATGCTCGACTTCGGCCTGGCTCGATCGTGGGACGGCACGCCCGTGGTCGGGGTCAACGCCAGCGAAGCCCACATGATCGTGGGCACGCCGCACTACAGCCAGCCCGAGCAGCTCAAGACCCGGGTGCTCACCCCGGCGAGCGACGTCTACAGCTTGGCGACCATGCTCTACGAGCTGCTTTGCGGGCGCTCCCCCCTGTTCCCCGAAGCACCGCTCCCCGAGACCGTGGAAGCCCTGCGCCACGCTCCCAAGCAGTGGCTCGCAGCGCACATGCGCAACAACCCCCCGCTGCTCCGCGGGATGCCCGGATGCGATGGGCTCTCCGATGCGCTCGTGCACGGCATCGCCCGCGCGCTCGACAAGGACCCGGCGAACCGCCCGCCCAACGCCGGCGCCTTCGCCAACATCCTAGGGCTGGTGTTGCATCGAGAGATGGACATCCCCGTCGCTGCGCAGCTTCGAATCCTGCACCCCGACGGCACGATGAACGACCAGCTGTTCCTCCCGGGCAGCTACCGCATCGGCAGCGGCGAGCGCTGCGAGATCAAGCTGCGCGATGACGACGTGCTGTCGGTCGCCGCGGTGTTGGAGTGGAGCGGCAATCCAAACCTTCCGCATCTGCGGCCGCTCGGCGGTGGCAAGGACCTCATCGCGGTGAACGATGAGCCGGTGGATGGCACCGTTCAGCTCGCGCGCGACTGCGAGTTCTCGGTCGGGAACACGCGGATGGCTGTGATCTACGACTGAGAGGCGGGGCACATCGCGAGCGGCCCTAGAGCGATGTCGTGGATCCAGGCATCCATCGACAAGAAGGCCACGGACATCGACGCCTATCGACGCGGCACCCGATCCCGAGGAGGCCGGCACACTTGGCTTCTCGTGACCGTTGGAGAAGGCCGCCAGGACAGCATCATGCTCGACCGGAACTGGGCAAAAAGGATCCACCGAGCGGCGTTCGATCGGGCCTTCGTCCTCGACCTCTTTGAAAACCGAGTGACGGAGCTTTCGGCTCCCCCCACCCCTTCACCCGCCCGAGCGCCTGACTGCACGTCGAGCCTGATAGTCGATGTCATGTCCATTGAGGACAGAATGTACCTGTAGGTCAGTGCGATCGGGCGCAACGATGCCACCGAGGCAAGCTGCGACCCGCGAGGCGCCTAGCCAGACTGCCCACGCGCCACTCTCGGCTGCGAGCAGCCTTTTCAGCGAGTTCGTTGCTCATCCCCGGGCCGCCAGGACTTGGACTGGGAGGCTGTTCGCACCGCCCCCGTGCCTTCGCTTGTGCGGCGTGCGCCTCAGCCGGGCACGTACGGCCCACAGAAGCCGCCGATGCACGAGTTTGACTCGTCGCAGCAGTCCGCGGCGCTGTCGCAGGCTTCTCCGACCTGGGCGCAGTCCCCAGGCGGGCTGCAGGTGAGGTTGCCGTCCCCGTCGGGCTGGCAGAACCCTTCACAGCATTCGTAGCCGGACTCGCAGGTCTCGCCCAAGGCCTTGCACGGGTTGAGCGCCCACTCGCCGCGCATGTTTTGGTTGTCGACCTCTTGGCCCGGCAGCCAGAACGCGGGGTGGCTGGGGTCGGAGCCGGCGGTGGGGCTGGCGTCGATGGCCGTGACCCACAGCTGCTTCGAGCGGGTGGCGGGATCGATGTTGCTCAGCGTGTTGCCGTAGGTCCGCTCGCTGACGAAGACCAGCCAGAAGTAGCCGCCCAACGACACCGGCAAGAAGGTGGGCTCGTAGTTGGCGTCGGTCTGGTCGATGATGCCGACGCCGTTCGCGGCGTCGAGCGAGATCTGAGTCGCGCCCGTCGTGTCGGTCAGCCACACCTCTCCCAGCGCTCCGCGGGTGCGGGCCTGGGTGGCCCGCATGAACGCGATCCACTGCGAGTCGGGGGAGTAGGTTGGAAAGGTCAGCGTGGGCCGGGCCTGGTCTCCGACGGCGATCTGCGTGAGGTTGGAGAACCCGGGGGTCACCAGGTCGACGTCGGCGACCCACAGCGAGGACTGCGTGAAGTCCAGCCAGTCGCCGTTGGTGCGGGTGGCGAACGCGATGCTGTTGCCGTCGGTCGACCAGGCGGGGTGGACCGGGATGCCGTTCTCGGGGGCGGGGGCGAGCTGCGTGAGCGGCGTGGGGTCACCGGTGAGGGTGAGGGTGAGGTTCGGATCGGTGGCGGCGCCGGACTGTCCCCAAAGAACATGCGAGCCGTTGGGCGAGACGGCCTGGAACCCGGACGCGGTGTCCGTGGCCAGGATCGACTGTCCCGTGGCCGCGTCGAAGGTGCCCCAGGGGCTGTACCCGCCGTGAAACGAGGCGACGATCGTGGAGCCGTCCTTCGACACGCTGTGGCACGCCACGCACTCGACGCCCTCGGGGAGCTGCAAGAACGGCTCGGGGGCGTCGGCGCCGGTCTCCAGCCGCACCACGTTGCCGTTGTTGACCTCCCAGTAGTAGACTGAGCCGGTCAGCACCGCGTCGGCGATGGTCCAGGTGCGAGAGAGCGGCAGGTAGGCCTGGGTGCCGTCATAGCGCTGGATGGAGACGTCGAGGTCTCCGGTGACCGAGTCGGTCAGCAGCTGCCACACGTCCTGGCCGAGGTCGGGGAAGTCGAACCGGGACGGGTTCACGGCCTGGCCCCAGAACTCGTACTCGAAGGTCGGCGAGTCGGCGTGTACGTAGTAGAGGTCCGTGTCCGCGCCGCCCCCCCACTGCAGCGTGGGCCCGCGCAGCCCCTTGGGGAAGACCGTCGCGTCGTAGGGGTAGGACCACACCAGGACTGGATCCGGGACGGTAGCGCCGTCGAACTCGGGGATGACCGTGGGGTCCACGCTGTCGTCATCGATGATGTGCACCTTGATCGTGACCTCGGCGTCCGCCGTGAGGCCCTCGGCCGAGAAGCCGACCCTGCCGACCCCGCCCGACAGGCCCGAGGCCGTCAGCTCCCCCGTGTTCAAGATGCCTCCGAGGTTCGGGCGGTCGAACGTCCACGAGCCCGTCAGCGGCATGCTCGAGCCGTCCTCGAGCGTCGCGACGGCGTTGAAATCGACCGGCGGCGGAATCGCCCCGTCGATGATCTCGATCACCGCCTCGGGAGGTTCTAGCGCGATCGAGACGACGGCCGCGTCCACGTCCGTGTCCGTGGTGTCTCCGTCGGCCCCCGAGGTCTGCGCGGTGGTCGAGCCCGAGGTCTCGCTGTCCGTCGCCCCGCTGGGATCGATGCCCGGGCCCGAGGCTACCGAGTCCGACGCGCCACCGCTCGAGCTCCCGCAAGCCGTGAGCGCGACCAGGACACACCCCCCCCACTGTTCCTTCCGCATGGTTTCAAGGGTAGTCCTGGTCGCTGAGCGCCGCGCCCGTGTGTCCACCCGTGCCACGGGGGCGGGTTTCCACGGTCGAGTTGCTTCAGCGCTCTGCGTGCCACGAGGTCGCGCGACAGGGCTTCGTTGCGACGTCGGACCGAGAGACACCGTTGAGGCGCTCCCATCGACGATTTGCCGGCCGCAGAAGCGCGGAGCTTTGCTGAGATCGAGTCGCCGGGAGTCGCATGGCGCCGCTCCCGTCGCAGGATCGGTCGGATATCACCGGCCTCACGCTCCTGCACACGGTCCACGACCGCCTCGAGTCCTGCCGCCGAAGCGACGAAGAGCTCCCCCTTCCCCTCCTCGGACACCCGACCCGCCTTAAACTCAAAACCCCGCAGGCAAAACCTGCGGGGTGATGAGTGGTCGGGGCGAGAGGATTCGAACCTCCGACCTTTCGATCCCGAACCGAACGCGCTACCAAGCTGCGCTACGCCCCGTCGCTTTTAGAGGCAGGTACTTATTCGACCCGGCGGCGGTTGTCAAAGAGGATTTTCGCGCGGCGCTCAGGCGGGGTCTCGGGCGCCCTGGCTCAGCAGCGCAGCCCCGCACAGGCGGTGCAGGATCCGGGCGCCAACGTTGCCATCCCACTGCTCCGCAGGCCCCCCAGCGCCCGCAGGGGGCGGCGCAACCTCCACGAGGTCGAAACCCACGATCCGCCGGCCGCTGGTCCCCAGGACCCGCAGCAGGGTCATCGCCTGCCCAAAGTCCAGGCCGCCAGGTACCGGGGTCCCGGTGTGTGGGCACAGGGCGGGGTCGAGCCCGTCGATGTCGAACGAGACGTAGACCGTCTGCGGCAGCGAGGCCACGATCGCCGTGCACTGGGCCTCCCAGGCTTGGGCCGCGGCCGGGCGCAAGGCGTGGTCGAAGAACGTATGCAGTCGCGGATCCGCCGAGATCCGCTGGGCCTCGGCTGCGCTGAGATCGCGGATCCCCACCTGGACGATCTTCGCGACCCCAGGCACCCGCTGCAGCACGTTGTGCATCACGCTGGCGTGCGAGTGCACGAACCCCTCGTAGGCGACCCGTAGGTCCGCGTGCGCGTCGACGTGCAGGATTCCCAACCCCGGGTGGGCCTGCGCTGCGGCTGCAATCGCGCCAAACGAGCTCGAGTGATCCCCACCCACGAGGCCGACGATGCGCTCCTGGGCGTGCCACGACGCGGCCGTCTCGCAGACCCAAGCATCCAGCTGCGCCCCAAGCTCATCCACCCGCACCACCGCAGGATCTCCCGCCGGCACCCCGCCGGCTTCGACCACGGGCGCCGCGAGCCGGCACGCGGTCTCATTCCATCCACGGACCTTCGGGTCCTCGGGCAGCATGTGCATGCCAAACACCCACGGCCGGGCGAGCCCGTGGATCGCCAGCTCGGGGTCGTACAGATCCAGCTGACCCGACGCCTCGCGAATGCTCGCGGGGCCCCGCGCCGTGCCGCGGCCATAGCTGACCGTCGGCTCCCACGGCACCGCAATGAGCACCACCGAGCTCTCCTGCGCCGAGTACGGGAGCCCAAACACGCTGCCGTCCGGGTCCCCTGCCCCGTCCGCGTTAAACCGGGAGACGTCGATCCGCCGTGGCGCCATCGGTCAGTATCCGGGACGAGAGTCCGAGCTGCGGCCCGGCAACATGCCGCGGACCCAGGTGGGTCCGGCACTAAAGAGGTGATCGCGAACCGCTCGCGCGGCGCCGCCCATCCCCCGCGGGAGCGCGCGGAACAGAACATCGAGGTGTCCCTCATCGCTCTCCACGCCGTGGACCGTGACCAAGGACGACACCAGTCCCAGGGCTCGTCGAACCGCCCGGTTCTTGCCGATCTTGGGGTGCTTCATCAGGTCGATGACGAGCTTGTTGCCGGTCGACTCGCTCAGCAGCGCGCCCACCTTGGGCATGTGCGAGGCCAGCGATCCGCTCTTGGTCAGGTCGAGGGCACCGGAGCGAATCAGCGCAGCCACCGGCGACGCCGCGTCGTCATCGAGAACCCGCAGCGTGGTCCCCTCCAGGCGGATTTCGAGCCGCAACTCCTCGTCGGAGGCCCGAATCCGTTCGATAAAGATGCTGGTGAGCGCCCGCACCGGCACACCCATCATGTCCAGCGTCGCGCCGACCCGGATGCCCGGCGGGTCGGGATCGATCTCCACATCGGTGGGACCTCCATCTCCGCCTTGAGACGCCAACCATCGAAGGCCCGCAATCGGCATCCCAACCCGCAGCCCCATGGCGTTTCGCAACAGTCGGGCGAGTTCTTCGGGATGGCTTCGCAAGTAGTTCGTCGCGGCGTGGAGCAGAGCTTGGCGAGCAACCATCGCGTGCGAGCATACGCTCACGAGCGGCCGCTGGGGGTGTCGCTGCGCGCGCGTGCCTCGAAAAAAACCACAGCGCAGCACAGCGCCCACCTTGAAGCCGGTTCCCTGCGACGCTATCGATGATCGGTGAGAGCGTCCCAGAGCCCATCGGCCTTGCTCCTGGCGACAGCGCTGCTGGGATGTGGTGAGGCCGACGATGGCAATCCGCCGCCCCTGCCGGGCGCGGGCGGGACCTCCGGGGCCACCGCCGGACCCAGCGGTCCCTCGATTCCCAACCCCACCGGGGACACGGCGGGTTCGGATGGGACGCCCGCGCACTGTCAGCGCGACGACCAGGACGCGCCCACCTCCACGGGATCCACGACGGACGATGGGGGCTTCAAGTTCGATGTGGGCGCGCCCGATGGCGGCGTCACGTTTGAGTTTGGGTGCGAGGAAGCCGACGACTTCAGCACCAACCTCGGCTGCGAGTTTTGGGCGGTCGACCTGCCCAACGATGACCGCGGCACCTTCATGAGCCCGCCCGCCGCGGACCAACAGTTCTCCGTCGCCGTGGGCAACCCGTCGGGTCTGGCGGCCGCCCAGGTCGAAGTGTTTCTGCCCGGCGAGGACATCCCCTTCGCGATGGCCCTGGTCGAACCTCGCCAGACCCACACCTTCACCCTTCCCTCCGCGTCCATCGAGCCCAACTTCGGCACCGCCGACGGCCTCGCCTACCGGATCTCAAGCACCACACCGATCGTCGCGTATCAGTTCAACCCGCTCGACAACACCACGCAGGTCTACTCCAACGACGCCTCCCTGCTGCTGCCCACGCACGCGCTGGGCGAGGACTACCTCGCGGTCACGGGGTCGGCGATTCTCCTGTCGCAAGGACCCGCCGACCCCAACCCGCGCAACGCGGGGGCCTTCGTCAGCGTCATCGCGACGCAGGACGGGACGCAGGTGCAGATCGAGCCCACCGCCCCGCTCGCGGGAGGAACGACCAAGACCAAGGTGATGGGCGAGGGTCAGGTCTGGACCATCATCTCCACCCAGGAGACCGGGGAGACCGGCAACCTCTCGGGCACCCGGGTCACCGCCAACGCGCCGATCGCCGTCTTCGGCGGCAATGTGGCCACCATCGAGCCGCTCGAGGCGGGGGAGTGCTGCGCCGACCACCTCGAACACCAACTCTCCCCACGCAGCGCCTGGAGCAGCCGCTATGCCGTCGCACCTCCACCCAGCGTGACTGGCAGCGGTGAGGACGACCCTGCGCTGTATCGGATCACGGGCTCCTTCGACGGGACGCGGCTGCTGTACTGCCCCGAGAAGCCCGAGGGCGCGCCCACCCACATCGACGCGGGCGAGACGCTGGAGTTCCAGACCCACGAGCCGTTCACGATCGCGTCCGAAGACCCCGAGCATGCGTTCGGGCTGGCCCAGTTTCTGCTCAGCAGCCAGCTGCTCTCCGACACCGGCCTCGGAGATCCCGCGATGTTGGTGATCCCCTCCGCCCTGCAGTTCGAGTCCCGGCTCGCATTCGTCGTGCCCGCTGGATACGTCGAGACCCACATCTCGGTCGTCGCCCAAGGGGACGGCACCGTGACGCTCGACGGCGACGACATCCCCGAGGCCCGCTTCGCCCCTCTGGGGGTGCTCGACGGCGAGCACTTCCGCTACGCACAAGTTCGGGTCGAGCAGGGACAACACATCATCGAAGCGCGCGGCCGGGTCGGAGTGTCGGTGTTCGGCTATGACGAGGCCGTCAGCTTCGCCTACCCGGGCGGCGCAGGCCTTCGGGTTGTGTCGTTCCCCCCCGCCGCCGGATAGCGCGCACCGCACGGTTGCGGGCTGGTATGCCTTGCGCGCCATGATCGTGATGAAGTTCGGCGGCAGCTCCGTAGCCAACCGCGCCCAGATCGAAAAGGTCCGCCACATCGTCGCCGCCGCTGCCGACCGCAACCCGGTCGTCGTGAGCTCGGCGCACAAAGGGGTGACCGATGCCCTGATCAACACGGCGCACGCCGCTGCCGCCGGTGAGGACGACGGCGGCGACGCGGTGCTCGACCGACAGCAGGCCGTCGCGCGTGAACTCGGATGCGCCGACACGCTGCTCGAGCCGCTGTACGCCGAGATCCGCGATCTGCTCCGCGGCATCCGACTGGTGGGCGAGCTCTCCCCGCGCAGCCTCGACTACATCTCCAGTTTCGGAGAACGCATGTCGGTTCGATGCATCGCGGACTTTTTCACCCGCAACGGACTCAAGTCCAAGGCGTTCGATGCCTGGGACTTGGGGTTCATCACCGACAGCAACTTTGGACGCGCTCGTCCCCTGCCCGGCTTCCCCGCCCGGCTCTGCACCGCCTTCTCGCAGCGCGTCCAAGACGGGGTCGTCCCGATCGTCACCGGCTTCGTCGGCAAGAACGAGGCGGGCGTGATCACCACCTTGGGGCGCAACGGGAGCGACCTGACCGCATCTTTGCTTGGCGCCGCGCTGCGCGTCGAAGAGGTCCAGATCTGGAGCGACACCGACGGCGTCATGACGGCCGACCCCGGCATCGTCGCGCGCGCCAAGAGCATCCCGCAGATGCGCTTCGACGAAGCCGCCGAGCTCGCGTTCTTTGGCTCCCGCGTCCTGCACCCCGCCACCTTGCTGCCTGCGATCGAGCAGGACATCGTCGTGCGCGTCCTCAACACCAACCGTCCCGACCACCCCGGCACCGCGATCTCGGCCAGCCCTCCAGAGCGGGGCGAGGCCTTCACCAGCGTCGCCTACAAGGAAAACCAGACCGTCCTGACCATCTCCGACCCGCGGATGTTCGAGTCGATCGGTTTCCTCGCCAAGGTGTTCACGACGCTGGCCGAGCATGGCGCCGTGATCGATATGGTCGCGACCTCCGAGGTCAGCGTGTCGGTCACCTCCCACGACACCGCCGCGCTCAAGTCCTGCGAGCCCGCGATGCAGGAGTTTGGGAGCACCGACCTGCGCGAGGGCATGTCGATCCTCGCCGTCGTCGGGCGTGGCATTCACTCCACCCCGGGCATCGGCGCGCGCGTGATGAAGGCGCTCGCCGGGGCCGATGTAAACATCGAGATGCACAGCTTCGGCATGTCCAGCAACAACATCTCGCTGGTCGTGCAAGACGGTGCCATCGCCCGAGCTGTCCCCGCCCTGCACGACGCGCTGTTCGGAGACGAATGAAGCCCGAGACCCTCAAACTCTGGGCGAGCAAGGACCCGTCTGCGCCGCGCACCGAGGACGGGCGGGTGCTCAAGGTCCCCGCGGGCTGGGAGCTGCTGCCGCCGGGCGATGCGGCGCTCACCCGGCGTGTCAAAGCGGCCGGTCCCTCGTGGGTTATCCAGGCCAAGAAGGGGCGCCGGACCTTCTCCCAGGGGATCTGGGCGCCCGCGGACACCATCGCCCGGCTCCGGGCCGAACGCGACGGTGAAAAGGACGACCCCAAGTATGCCCGGCGCCTCGAGGCCGGGCGGGCGCGGCGGGCGAAGGAGCAGGAGGCCTACGTCCTGGAGTTCACGGCCGCCGTCTCGGTGTTCCTCGCCTTTGATGCCCGGTACCGCGCGCTGCAGGAACGGATGGCCCGGGCCATTGCCGTGCACGCGACGCCCGTGGGCAGCGGCACCGTCGCCCGGACCAAGCGCATCGACGTCGACCGCCGGGCCGAGGCGGCCACGATCGCCTGGATGCGGCACCAGACCACCGCCTACGACGACATGAAGATCCCACGGGTCAAAGGCATGCGTCGCGAGGTCCGGCGGATGCTTGCCGAGCGCTCGCGCAAGCTGCTTGGAGCCTACCGGCGCGGGGAGGCGATGGACGGACGGTGTCCGCTCTCGCACGCGCTCGCAGACGCCGAAGCACCAAGCTCCGAGCACGAAGAGGCCGCAGCGATCATCGAGCTGATGATCTGATGGCCTGAGGGCCTGATGCTCTGAGCGTCACCATGGCGTGTCGCCGGGGGTGAGCTCGATCGTGACCGGGCCGGCGACGTGCTCACCGCTGAAGGCGTACAGGTGCCACGTTCCGGGTGCCTTGGGGAGCGGGTTGTCCCCGAGGAGATTGACGGAGAACGTGCCGTCGGGTCCGGCCTTGAGGGTGTGTACGAAGGCGTCCGCGTCGCCCATCCCGACCAGGTGCACGGCGGACCCACCCACGGCTGTACCCGTCAGCAAAACGGTCCCGCCCGGTGCGGTCTTCCCGGCCCCCGGCCCTTCAAGTCGCACGCGCGAAGGCTCGTCGGGCGCGGGCGCAGGGTCTCCTGTGGTCCGGACGGTGACCCCGTTGGACACGTACTCGCCATAGACGACATACAGCCGAACATCCGCATCCCAGGCGGCCGCAGGGAGCCGTTCTCGAGCGTCCAACGAGAACGAGGACCCCTTCAACACGTCCTGCGCCGGACGACTCTTCTCCCCCTTGTGCTTGGGGGTGCGCAACGCGGGCGCTACCGCAATCGCGTCCTGCGACACGGCAACGACCGTCACGCGGTGCTCAAAAGCCTCCCCCGCCGGTGGGACTCGAACGAACGCCCCGATGACCGGTACGGATCCGGTGGCGGCTTCGACCACGAACGGCGCGTCGATGCGGATCCCCGGGAGCTCGGCATCCATCAGCGTTTCGGACAATGCATCGAGTGCATCGTCCGTGTCGTCTCCGGTGAGCACCGGGTCGGTCGCGCCCGAGAGGTGGGTCTGCGGTTTTCGGTCGGGCATGGGCTGGGCGTTTGGGGTTTGCACGTCGGTTGGCGTTGCGACGGGCGTCACCTCGTCCGGCGTTGGTTCTTGGGTCGGGGCGGGGTCACACGCGAGCCAGAGACTCGCGAAGACCGCAACAGTTCCGCGCGTCATGTGGCCCTTGGCGGGATGCCCAGCGGCACCGGGCCAAAGGACTGGTCCCGGGAAAACGCGGTGAAGAAGTACGTGCCGGGCGATTGCTGCACCCCGGTGATCGCGAAGAGGTCGAGGTTGAAGAACCCCGTGACCAAGACGCCCTCGGAGTCGCTCCCGGGCGCGATCGCGTCAAAACTCGGAACACGCAGCGGTAGAACCATCGGCCCGATGACACTCGTGCCCGTACCGACCAGGTGAATTCTGACCACCGCGGTGGCGGCCGGCGCCCCCACCTCGACCAGCCGTCCCGTCTCGGGATCGAAAGGGACACGCTCGAGTTCTGTGGCTGGCAGCCGAAACGACCCCCGCAACACACAGCGCCGGCCCTCTCCGGGTTCAGCCACGCGGTCCACCGTGAAGCGGATGCCGACCGTGTCGGGAAGCTCGGGCGACCCGTCTCGCTGGCGGTAGTTGGGGAAGGGATCGATACCCCCATCGAGCGCCCGGTCGATCGCCCCCCGGATGATCGGGAGCGGCGGCCAGACCGACTCCGGCGGCGCAGCATCGACCTTCTCTCTCCTGGCTTCGACGTAGGCCTCCACGGCATCGTCTCGGTAGTCCGTGCTCAGGGGTCCAATGCGCGTCTGACAAGCGTTCGAGCGCCTCTCCCGAATCAGGGCACCCAGTGTGTACGTCCCCCGCATCCAGGGAATCCCCAGCTGCGACACGGCATCGGCGACGTAGAAGCTCCCCTTGAGCCCGGGCTTGGGTGGGTTGACGCCCTTGCCACCCCCTGGACGCTTGTCCTTGCGCAGAGCCGGCCCGACGAAGAGCTCGTTGTCCTCTTGTCGGACGGCGACCAAAAGCAGCGCCTGCTCGGCGTCGAGCTGCGCGGCCTCGTTGAGCGTGCGCACATACAGCGCCGCGAAGGGCAGCGTCTGCCGGTGATCCACCGACACCTCGCGGGGGGTATCCAGCTGCAGTGTCGTGTCTTCAGCTTCGATCAGATCGTCGACAAGCGCGTCGGCGTTTTTGCGAGGCTGAGCCCAGAAGTCATGATCCGTGAGACCGAATCGTCCGTTTTCCATGCGTATTTTTCGTCTCAGTGCAGAGAGCTGATCGAGTCGGCGAGCACGAAAGGCTTGCAGATATCGCAGAATTTCCCGGTGCAGGCGGTGTTGTCCTCACCATACATCACGCACGTGCATTCGCTCTTGCCCCCAAACTTGCCCTGATACGTCGTTCCGGCCTTCCCTGCACCCCCAGCGTAGTTGTCGTCGCTCATCCCGTCGGCACAGTGACCGCCGGAGTGCCCATTCCCGGTGTATGACCTTGCGTGGTTGGTGGTCTTGAGGCCCGGGGCCTTCTCCCCCGCGGTGGTCGGGACCTGGTTGAGGGAGTGACCGAGCTCGTGGGTGAGCGTGTCATTGATGCCAATGCTCGTCTGGTCCACGACGATGAGCTGCTTGTAGTCGTCCGACTCCCCGAGATAAGGCCCCGCCATCTCGTAGAGCGTGACAGTAACCTTCACCTTCTTTGAGGCATCGGTGCCCAGATAGTCCAGCGCCGCCTGCGGAAGCTTCGCCGTGAACGCCCCGCCGTCGATCCACACGTCGCTCTCGGCGAGCGCGCCCTTCTCCGCCCCGCCGACGGCTTTCCACTTCGCTTTGACGAAAGCTGAGGTGTCGTCGTTGAGCTTCTTGGGAAACAGCGCGTCTCCGACATTGTGACTGACCGCAACGACCTGGGTGCCGTCGCTCCACGTCACCTTGTCGTTCTTGGTGCACTCGAGGGCGCCATAGGTTTCGTTGCCGCCCGTATCAAACTGACAACTGCAGCACAGGACATGGACCTGCCAGGGCGTGTGCTTGTCGACGAACTTCGTATGGTAGTGGGCCGAGTTGTAGTCTCCAATATTGAGCAGCTTCGAGCCTTTCCCAAGCCACGCGCCGTCGAACCAGGACACGCCCGTCGGGGCGTCCTCGTCTTCGGCGATCTCCACCGTCTCGCCTTCCTTGAGATACTCGACGTAGACGTCCGCCAGCGCGTCGACCATCCGGGTGAGGTCGGGCTCGGCGGTGCCCGCGGGCATCGTGAGTTGGTACCAGACGCGGCGCCAGTTCTCCACGAAGAGCGTGGAGTCCTCGGCCGCGTCCGTGATGCCGATCATGATCTGGATCTTGTCCCCGCCCGCCTTCCCAAGCTCGACCTCGAACTCCGCAGCTCCGGTGTCGTCGAACGTCACGGACCCCTTCGCCTCGCCGGCCGCGTTGGGCTCGACCGTCGCTCCACCTGCGATCAGCGCGGGCTTGGGCGAGCTGCGCTTGGAGTTGTCGGCGTGGAACTTCACCTTGATGTGCACGGTGTCGCCGGGGATGCCCGGGATGCACTCGTCTTCGGTCATCCCTCCCACGCTCAGCTTGATCTTGCTCGCCTGGGTGGGTGTCTTGCCATCGTCGTTCTTGAGGTTGACGAACTGCTTGTGCGGCTTGTCCACGGCCGTCGCGGCGGCGTCCGGCGTGGTGATGATCGCCTTGTATTCCTTCTTGGTGACCTTGGCTTCACGCAGCCGTCCAACTTCAGTGGTCCACTCGTCGACAGAGCACGGCGACCGGACCGTCACGCTGGCCTTTCCAGTCGCATTGATCGGCAGCGGGACCTCGCCGCTGCTGTCGGTGACGTAGATCTTGTCCTTCGTTTGGTTGAAGGTGATCGGAACCCCCTGCAAGGCCGCCCCGTCGCTGTCCACCGCTTTGAACGTGGCGGTCTTGAGCCAGACCTTGAAGTCGCCGCCGGGGTACGCATTTCCCTCGCAGTCGACCTTGTAGCGCAGCGTGTAGAAGTCCTCGTCGTCCTTGCACTTGGGCAAGGTGATGGTGGTGGAGACCTTCTTCTTGTCCCCTTCCTTGCCGCCAAGTTCGAGCTCGGCGGCCTCCACGGTCTCCGCCCCGCCCTCTTGTTCGAACTCGAACTTGGCTTTCGCCCGGTCGCCCTTTCCGCGGGCGATCCAGGCGGTGAGGGTCAGTTTGCTTTCCTCGAAGACGTTGGCGGTCATCGTGCTGCGCTGCTCGCCCCAAGTCTCGCGCGCATTCACGGCGGTCACAACCTCAGCCCGGTGTCGCCGCGCCGTGCTAACCTCGCTGGGTGCGCGTATACGACGGCCTACAGCGATTCGAGCTGTATCGCTCCATCGCCCGAGGTCAGCTCGCGCGGGGCGAGCACGAGATCCCCGCGCATGAGTTCGTGGGCGCGCTTCGTTACGGACCCCGAGAGTCGATCGAGCGCCTGGTGGACTTCCTGGTGCGCGACTTTGCGTGGACCCCCACCGACTTCGATCGGCACGATGCCGCCCTTGATCGGATCTCCGAGCTGATCGCGTCCGGCCGGGTCGCAGTCGTCGCGTTTCGGCCCTCCGGCTCGATCGAAGGCGACGTCCCCGACGAGGGTGACGTCCAGGAGCTCTCCGAGCTGGCCGCCGAGAGCACGGATGAGCTGGCCGCTGGATCCATCATCGAAGCGCCGATGGGCATCGAGCCGGAGTTCGCGCTGGAGCCCCCCGTGGGTTTCGACACCAGCTTCGAGGTCGAGGACCCCGACATGCCAGCGTTCGAGTACGCGCTCGGCTGACCCGCTGCTCAGGCCGGATCTTCTTCGCAGCGAGAGCCCGGCAGGGTCACGTTCGGATCGAGCGCGCGCGCCTGCCCGAGGCTCCGGCACGCAAAGTCGGGTGCATCCGCGGCGACCAGGACCTGCGCCCGCAGCAGCCAGGCGTCGGGGCTCGCGGGCAGGCGGGTGGTCAGCTCGCGAGCGATCGCGCGGGCGCCCGAGGTGTTGCCGAGCTCGAGCCAGATCTCCACGGCGGTTCGCGCGAAGATCAGTGTTTGAATCGACCCCGCCTCGCCCGGTAAGCCGCTCCAAGCTTTGAACGCCAGCTGGGCGCCTTCGCGAACCTCTCCGTGTTCTCGCAGCACCGAGGCCAAGGCGAGCGCGAGCGCGGGCTGCTCGGACTTGGGCAGGCGTCGCCGGGCGTGGGCCGCCTCTCGACGCGCGGCGGGGACCCGGCCGGCCCGACCCAAGCTTTGAATCGACAGCGCGGCCGCGTCCGCTCGCTCGGGATACGCACGGCTCAGGGCCCGGGCCCGCTTCGAGACGTCCTCGCCGCGCGCGAACGCCACCTGAAGACGCGCGACCGCGACCGCATCCGCCGGCGCATCGGCGGCCTGGGCCTGGTCGATCCAGCCTTCGGCGCGGGGGTCGAGCGAGGCTTGGGGCCCCACCCGTGACAGCCCCAGCTGCACCAGCGTGAGCCAGGCTTGCGCGTCACCGTCTTCGAGCGCCCCGGCGTTGTCCCACGCTTCGTTCCAGCGCCCGATCTGCACCTGCGCCATCCCAAGCGCGACGCGGTGCCTTGATGCGCTGGGCTCAAGCTCGCTGGCCATGGTCCAGAGGTGAAGCGCCTCATCCCCGGACGCGCGCACGGCCAGTGCCGCAGCGGCGTCCGCAGGCCGATGCTCGACCTCGAGGGCGCGCTCGTAGTACCGGGCAACCTCGGCGTCCGGCGACCCGACCGCCTCGGAAGCTTGGGCGAGCGCCGTCCAACCGCGGGGAGCCCACGCCGCGTCTTCGGAGAACGCCAGCAGTCGTTCGTGCGCGAGCTCGGCGTCCAGGACATGGGCTGCCACCCAGGCCGCGAGGACCTCGAGCTCGTCGCGTCCGGTCATGCCGCGACGGGCCACGGCCGAGAACCGCAAGGCATCCGACCATCGCCCCTGCTCCGCCGCGACGAACCCACGCAGGTACGCGATCCATGGCGCGTCCGCATCGAGGCCCTCCAGCCGCGACTCCGCCGCCTCGGCCTGTCCATGAAGGGCATCCGCGTACGCAGCCGCCAACCCGCGGACCTCGCTGGAGAACCGCCCCGAGTCATCGTCGGACCAGGCGCGAAGCCCTTGTTCGTCCGCAGCCACGAAGCTCAGCCGCAGCGCGGTGCTTACCGCGACCGGATCCCAGGGCAACATCTGGGCCCGCGCGTCGGCCAAGGCCAGCGCGGCCTGTTCGGGCTCGGAGCGCTGCACATCGGCAAACGCTCGCAGCAGCGCGGCCCGGCCGGGCACCTCATGCTCGGCGGCGGGCGCCGCTGGCCTCGGCCCGACCCACGCTTCGTAGAACGCGAGGTCGGCGGCTGCCGCCGGGGTTCCCAGCGCATCGAGGGTGGAGAACGCTGCGGACACGTCGCCAAGGGCGAACTCAAGCGCGGCGAGGGTTCGCGTGGCTCCGGCGGGACGGACAGGGTCCGCCAACAGGTCCTCGACCGCGCGACGCATCGCCGCGAGCTCAAGGGTTCGGCCCGCCGCGAGGCCTCGGGCCCACGCGCTGTCGAGCTCGCCCGCGGTCCCGCCCATCGCGGCCACCAGGCCAGCCGCACGATCTGCATGGACGCCGTCGTCGGCCGGCCTCAGCAGCCTGGACGCCTCGACCCTGGAGGCCGAGCCCCACGCCGCCTGCTGCGCCCGAGCGTGGGCACGGGCGATGCGGGCGCGATCGGAGTCCCGCTCCGCCGTATCGTCGAGTCCCGCCAGCGCATCGTCGATCGCATCGACGCCACCAACCTCGAGCGCGGTCTCAACGTGGTCGAGCTCGGGGGTGTCGAGCCATGAGGCTCCGAAACCGCCCGCGAACGCCGCCAGTGCACAGCCCACGCTGGCCGCCAGCACGAACCCCACCCGCACGCGAGCATCGGCGCATCGCCGCCCCCGGGCCGGGGCCTCGCGCTGCGCCTCGTCCTCCAACACCGCGGCGATGAGCGACATCGTCCGCTCACGCGCGCCGAGCAGCCGCGGCACACCGCGTCGCTCGGAGGTCTTGGTCGCGCCCATGCCCCCATGAATGCAGGCAGGACCGGGACCCTTCAACCCTTTGTGGCGTGATTTGTCCCCGGTCCGTTCAGTCCGTCGTCCGGACTACGAGGATTTCAGCCAGCGTAGTTGCGACGGCGTCGCCGCAAGCCAAGCACGCCAAACGCCGCGAGCAGCCAGCCTGCGCCGCCCAATCCTCGCCCACCGACCGCACAGCCGCCGTCATCCCCGGTCCCGCCGGCCGAGTCGCCGCCGCTGCTGCCGTCATCGCCCGAGTCGCCGCCCGAGTTGCTGTCGGTGACCGTCACCGTGATTGTGGCCCCCGCCGTAACCGTGGCATCGGTGGGGTTGACGGTCGGGTCGCTGCCCCCGCTCGTCGAGCCGCCATCCGTGTCGCCCGTCGCGTTCCCGGTCTCATCGCCGCCGGTCTCCGACCCGGTGTCGCTCGTCTCGCCCCCGGAGGTCGAGGGGCCCTCGCCCACCGTGCAGTCGTTCGTGCACTCGTCTGCGTCGTCCCGGTTGCCGTCGTCGCACTCTTCGACCCCCTCTTGCACGAACCCGTCCCCACACTCGGCCGCCACGCAAGCGATACACGCGTCGGTGTCGTCGCGGTTGCCGTCATCACACTGCTCGAACGCTTCTTGGACGAAGCCATCCCCACAGGTGGCGGACATGCACAGGGACGTGCAACCGTCGTCGTCGTCGGTGTTGCCGTCATCGCAGGTCTCACCGGGGTCCATCGTGTTGTTCCCGCAGATGGAGATGGGGGTGATCGTGATGTCGTCGATTGCAAACTCGTCGCGGTTGTCCATCCCGTCCACGTCGTCTCCGACCCATCGCAGATAGAGGAACTCTCCTTCGGCGATCCCAAGCATGGTGATCATGTCGTCCGTGACATTGCCGTCCCAAACCGGCGCAGCCGCAGCTGGCCCCGGCGACGTGACCGTCGCTCCATCAACCGGCAACCAGACGACGTTGTCGGTGGAGTACTCCAGGCTGAGGCTGTTGCTTCGTGGCTGGTCGTTGAAGTAGAGCAGAAAACCCTCGACAGACACTTGGTTTAGGACCCCCCCGGACTGGTTCTCGAGGCGGAGCACGAAGGCTCCAGGGGTGAACGTCGAACCGCTCGGCTGTACCCCGAACGCGTTGTCATCCACTCCGATGATGAAACCGTGGAGCCCCGCCAAGCCGACCCCTCCGGCGTTTTCCCCTTCGCCGAAGTCGCCACCACTGACATCGTCTCCGAAGTCGAACGCTCCATCGCCAAGCCCGGTCACGATCCAGTTGTCGGAATCCAGCTGGCCCGCGGCCGGCTCAGCAGCGAAGCCGCTCCCGGTGTAGTCGTTGAAATCGAAGGTCACCGTGCCGTTGAGCACTTCGTCCGCGAGGGCAGTACCAGGGAGCAGCGCACACAGCGTTGCCAGGGAGATGAAACCAAGAGCGCGGGACATGATGCGTTTATACCTGGGGGCTGCCGCGGGGTGCTCGCCCAACGAACACCGGGGCTACCGCTGGGGTACGACGCGCGCAGTCGCGCCCGGTTGCAGGCTCAGTCCACCGCGCGGCACAGCACCGACTTGAGGTAGTCGCCCTCGGGGAACCCGAGCAACCTAGGGTGATCCGGCGGTGCGCCCCAGCGGTCGAGCACTTGGAGGTTGCGGCGGGCTTTGTCGGCGGCCTCGATCAGGCACATCTCGAAATCGTCGCGGGTGACGTGGCTGCTGCACGACGCCGCCAGCAGGTACCCCCGGGGCGCGAGCAACCGAGCGCAGGCCTGGTGCAGTTTTCCGTAGGCCTTGAGCGCGGCAGGCTTGGCCGCGTGGTTGGGGGCGAAGCTGGGCGGGTCCGCGATGATCAGGTCGAACCGTGCCCCCGCCTCCTGCTGGGCGATCAAGAACTTCGGGACGTCGGCGACCACCGGGCTGTGGCGGGCGGGGTCCAGTCCGTTGAGCGCCCAGGTCTCGCCCGCGGCTTCGATCGCGCCCGCCGCGATATCGACCGTGACCACCGACGAGGCGCCGCCCAGGCCGGCCGACGCCGAGAACCCGCCGATGTAGCTGTACAGGTCGAGCACCCGAAGCCCCGCCGAGAGGTTCCGGGCTACGCCGCGGGCGTGGCGATGGTCGACGAACATGCCGGTCTTCTGCCCGTGCACCAAGTCCACGCTCATCTGGAGCCCCTGCTCGGTCACAACGACCTTCGGTGGGCACGGGGCTCCCCACACTTGCGCGACCTTCTTGTGCCCCCGCCGTCCGGTCCGAAGCATCAGGCCCTGCACGCCGCAGGCCTGCAGCGTGGGGATCAGCGCGCTGACGATCGCGTCGCGCCACACCAGCGTGGCGGTGCCGTCGAGCTTGAGCGTCGCGAACGTGCCGTACACATCGCAGACCACCCCCGGCAGTCGGTCGCCCTCGCCGTGCAGCAGCCGATAGGTGTCGGTCTGCGGCGGCACCACCCGCGCACGCAGCGTCGCGGCCGCCTCGATGCGGCCCCGCACCAGGTCCTTGTCGATCGGCTCGTCGATCGTCGTGAGCAGCCGGACCGCGATCGGTCCCTCCTCCGCCCACCCACGCGCGATGAAGCGGTCGCGTTCATCCACGATCGTGATGACGTCGCCGGGCGTGCACGTCAGCCGCGCCAGCGCGTCGCGAAAGATCCACGGGTGGCCGCGCCGAATCGTCCGCAGAAGAGGCTTGCGGAGTTGAACCTTGACGTGCGCAGGCGAGGCCATCGAGAGCGGGTTTTAGCAGGATGGGCACCCGGCGCCGAGCGCCATCCGTTGCGCCCCGTCAAGCGTCCCCAATCCCCCTACACATCCAGCAGCTCGGCTTCCGCCGCGCGCTCCATGATGAAGGAGTAGCGCGCCCCGGTGTCCTTGCCCATCAGCTCGGAGATGGTCCGATCGGTCGCCAGCTCGTCTTTGATCGCCACCTTGATCAGCACCCGCTTCTTGGGGTCGAGCGTGGTGTCCTTGAGCGTGGCCGGCATCATCTCGCCCAGACCCTTGAAGCGCTGAATCTCGGGCTGCCCCCGCTTGACCCCCGCGAGGACCTGCTTGAGGTGCTCGTCGTCCGAGACCCAGGTCGTCTCCTTGCCCACGATCACCCGGTACAGCGGCGGCTGGGCCAGGAAGATGTGGCCGCGCCGGATCAGCTCCGGCATGTAGCGATAGAAGAACGTGAGCAGCAGCGTGGCGATGTGATGGCCGTCGGAATCGGCGTCCATCAGCAAGATGACCTTGTGATAACGCAGCCGCGCGGCCGTGAACTCTTTGCCGATGCCGCAGCCCAGCGCCTTGACCACGTTGCCCAGCTCTTCGTTGGCCATCACCTTGCTCAGCGATGCCTGCTCGGCGTTGAGCACCTTGCCCCGCAGCGGGAGGATGGCCTGCGTCTTGCGGTCTCGGCCCATCTTGGCCGAGCCACCGGCCGAGTCACCCTCGACGATGAACAGCTCGCACTTGCGCGGGTCGGAGCTGCCGCAGTCGGCCAGCTTGCCCGGGAGGTTGAGCCGCAAGCTCCCGGCCGCCTTGCGTGACACCTTCGACGAGGCGGCCCGCGACGCCGCTCGGGCCCGCGCCGACGCGATAACCCGCGCCACGATCGCTTCGGCCGTGCTGCGATTCTCGTGCAGCCACTGCTCGAGCGCCGGCCGAATCGCGCCCTCGATCTGCCCGGTCACCTCGGGGTTGTTGAGCCGGTTCTTGGTCTGGCTCTGGAACTGAGGGTCCAGGACATAGCAGGACAGGATCACCACCATGCCCTCCTTCATGTCCTCCAGGTTCATCACCAGCCCCTTGGGCTCGAGCTTGTGGGTCTGCATGTAGGCCCGTACGGCCTTGCCCAGCGCGTTGCGAAAGCCTTGCTCGTGCGTGCCCCCGTCGGGTGTGGGCACGCCGTTGACGAACGAATACGTCGCGTCCTCGGTGGACTCGGTCCAACAAAAGGTGGCCTCCAGCTTGGGCTCCTCGTCGCGCTCGAGCTGGAACTGTCCGGGGTGAACCTGGGGCTTGCCCCGCACCGCGACCAGCTTGCCCAGGTACTCCTTGATGCCGTCCTCGTGGAAGAACGTCTCGGGCCCCTTCGCCTTGGGGTCCACGAAGATGATCTTCAAGCCGCTGTGAAGGTAGCTCTTGGACTCCAGCCGGGTTCGTACGAGCGTGGGGTCGAAGAACACGGTCTTGAAGATCTCGGCGTCGGGACGCAGATGCACCGTCGTCCCCGAGCCCCGAGAGGCGCCCAGCGACTTGAGCTTTCCGACCTGCACGCCGCGCTCGAAGGACACCTTCCAACGCCCGCCATCGCGCCACACCGTGACGTCGAGCGACGAAGCCAGCGCGTTGGCGACCGCGGCCCCCACCCCGTGCAAACCGCCCGAGTGCTTGTAGTTGCTGCCGTCGAACTTGCCGCCGGCGCCCAGCTTCGTGAACACCGCCACCACCGCGGGGATCTTCAGCTTCAGGTGCTGGTCGATCGGAATGCCGCGACCGTTGTCGGTGATCGTGATGCCGCAGTGGTCCTTGTCGAGCTCGACCGTGATCTCGGTGGCGTGCTCGTTGATCACCTCGTCGACCGCGTTGTCGAGGATCTCCCAGATGAGGTGGTGCAAGCCGTCTTTGTTGACCCCGCCGATGTACATCCCGGGCCGCTTGCGGACGTGGTCCACGCCCTCGAGAAACTGGATCGACGAGCCGGTGTAGCCCGTCTTCTTCGCTGCGGGCTTCGTGGTGGAGGTCTTTTTCTTCGCGGCCATCGTCTACTCCCCTTCTTCCAGCACGGGCACTTCAAGCTGCGGGAGCTCAAGCGCCTTCACATTCCCACGCTTGAACACGGGCCGTCCCTTGCCGCCGCGCGAGGTCGGCTCGCGCTCGGCTCCGGTCAGTTTCTGAACGCCGCCCGAGGTCTTGTGAATCTTGACCGAGGTGCTCGCCATGAACGCCCCTTCGACGTAGTCGCTCGCGTCCGGCTTGACCAAGATGACCCCCTTGCCGGGGCCCGACAACAGGTTGACCTCCGACGCCTCGCAGCACAGCAGCCGGCCTTTGTGCGTGAGCGCGCAGATGTTCTCGTCGGCGTAGACCTTGAAGGCGGAGACGATCTCGTCGTCCTTGCCCACCCGCGAGAACATCCGGCCTCGGCTGTTGCTGGGCTCCTTGTGGGGCCACAGCGCAAAACGAAGCGCGTAACCACGCTTGGAGACCGCGAGGATGTGCGGATACGGGTCCTCGTACTCCTCGCCCAGCTCGGGCTTGTCCATCGCGAACTCCGGCATCACGCGGGGGTCGGTCCCCACCGCAGCGATCACCCGCTCGCCGTCCTTGAACTTGAACAGCTGCTGCACCGGTGTGCCGTGTCCGGTCGAAGCCGGTACGTCGTCGATCCGCGTGACGTAGGCCGTGCCCATGTTGGTGAACAGCACCACGCAATGCCGGGTCGATCCGCCCACCAGCGCGAGCGGCACATCGCCATCGCGCATGCGCGTGGTCTCGAGGTTGATCGAGCGCTGCCGCTTGATCCACCCATCGCGCGTCACCAGCACCATGGCGTCCTCTTCGATGATGAAGCTGTCCGCCGAGAATTCCTCGGTGAGGTCGTCGGCGCAGATCCGGGTCCGCCGTGCGTCGGCAAACTGCTCCATCACGTCTTGAAGCTCTCCCTTCACCAGCGCGGAGAACTTGGCGTCGCTGCGAAGGATGCCTTCGATATGCTTGGCGGCCTTTCGCTTCTCTTCGAGTTCCTCGCGGATCTTGAGGATCTCAAGCTTGGCCAGGCGGTACAGCTTGGTCTCCAGCACCGCGTCGGCCTGGATGTCATCCAGCTCGAACGCCCCCATCAGCTTGCCCGCGGCGTCGGACTTCCCGTTGCTCTGCCGGATCAGCTTGATGGCTTTGTCGAGCCCGTCGAAGATCTTCTCGAAGCCCTCGAGGATGTGGATGCGCTCCCGAAGCTTGCGCAGGTCGTACTCGAGCCGCCGCCGCACCGTCTTGAAGCGGAAGTCGACGAAGTGCTGAAGGATTTCCTTGAGGTCGAGCCGGGCGGGCGCACCGACCTCGGGATTGTCGGTCGGGACCAGCGCGGTGAGGTCGACCTTGACCGAGGTCTGCAAGCGCGTGTGCTTGAACAGATAGGCCATGATCAGCTCCGGATCGACCTCGCTCTTCTTGTCGAGTTCGAGCTCGACACGAATGTCTGTGGTGGACAGGTCAGCCACGCCGACCAGCACGGGGAGCTTTCGCGCGAGGATGATGTTGCCGATCTCCTCGACGATCGTGCTCTTCTCGACGCTGTGCGGGACCTCGGTGATCACCAGCACCTGTCCGCCGGACTTGGTCGACTCCAGCTTCCACTTGCCGCGCAGCTTGAAGGTGCCTTTTCCGCTCTCGTAGACGTTCCCGATGTCCGTGCGGGTGGCGACCAGCTCGCCGCCGGTGGGGAAGTCCGGACCCTTGACGAACTTGAGCAGCTGGCGAACGGTCAGCGTCGGGTCGTCGATGAGCGCGATCGTGGCTTTGACAATCTCGCCGAGGTTGTGCGGCGGTATGGACGTGGCCATGCCCACCGCGATGCCGGTCCCGCCGTTGACCAGCAGGTGCGGAAAACGAGCCGGCAGCACCACGGGCTCGGTGCCCGTGCCATCGAAGTTGTCCTTGTGGAAGACCGTGTCCTTGGGCAGCTCGGTCAACAGCTGGTCGGCGATCTCGGTCAGCCGCGCTTCGGTGTATCGATAGGCGGCAGCCCGGTCACCGTCGATCGAACCGAAGTTGCCCTGCCCGTCGACGAGCGTGGCCCGCATGACAAAGTCTTGCGCGAGGCGAACCATCGCGTCGTAGACCGCGGTGTCACCGTGCGGGTGGTACTTACCGATGACATCCCCGACGACCTTGGCGCTCTTGCGGTGCCGGGCGTCGTGCCGCAGCCGCAGCTCGTGGAACATCGTAAAGAGGATCCGCCGCGCGACGGGCTTCAACCCGTCTCGGACATCAGGGATTGCCCGAGCTGTGATCACCGACAGGGCGTAGTTCAGGTACTTTTTGCGGGCCTCCTCCGCGAGGTCTCCGATCTCCTCTCCACCGCCAGCTCCCCCGGCAGGCGGCCCGCCGCCCGAGGGCGTGCCCGAACCGCGGGCAGACGGTGCCTCAGGCTCCGCCGTGGGCGAGCCGAACATCAGGGCGGGCGGCAACAACTCCAGCTGCGACATGGTCGGCACTCGGCGGGACCCTGAACGTTTGGCGGATTCAGGTCAATTTCTTGGCGGATGTGGCCCGAGTGTGCCGCAAAAACGCGCGCAAGGCGCTATCGGCCGCCGTGCAGGGGGTCGGCGGCCAGGTGCTCGTGGCAACGCATGCACGAATCCACCAGTCGGTCCACGCTCTGAATTGCCGCTTGGGAATTGTTGGTGCCTGCTGCGTCTTGCAGCGAATGCAGGCTGTCCCGGAACGCTGTCCGATCCGCGTCGTACTCCGCGTCCGCGATAAACCATTGCATCGACTCGGAGATGGTCTCGATCTGCTCTGCGGCGTCGGCCACCTTCTTGTAGTCGTGGGTGATCATCCCATCGAGCACGCGCTGAAGCTGTCGAGTCTTCTTGTCCATCATCCGGTCGGTGATGGGGTCCTCCTGCATGTCGTGCTCCTCCGCCCACCGTAGCGCCACCGCCCCGGCCCAAGCGAAGCCCGCGATCAACACCGCGGCCACGGCCGAGACCGCAAACCACTGCCGGCGACTCGGGCGTCCGTGGATCCTCATCGCCATGAGAACCCCCAGCGCGAGCGAGGACGAGGAACACAGCACCGCATGTGCACAAGGCTACCGCAGCTCCGGCCGTCGACCAGCAACAATGCTGCTGCGCCTTCAACCACGCTTCGGAGCGCCCCGGTCCGAGGACGGGGGCAGGTACCGCTCAGTCGTTGTTCACGCGGCGCTGCAGCGCACGGCCTTCGCGCGCCAGCCCGTGAACATCGGCGTCTTCGAGCATGCTCGCGCCGCCCGTCGACACGCCGGCGAGCGTCTTCTCGATGGCGTTGCGATAGTCGTTCACCGCCACGAAGTACTCCGGGTCCTCGAGCACGTTCACGTCGCAGATCTTCTCGGCCCTCTGGATGAGCGCGATGCAGTCCGGGCTCAAGTGGCGCAGGTGCAGCGTCTTGGACGCGGCTTGATAACGCTCGGCCAGCTTGTTGATCGCCTCGATGGCGCTCTGGTCGACGATCCGAGACTCCGCAAAGTCGACCACAACCTCATCCGGGTCCCCCGCCACGTCAAACTTCGTCGCAAACGCAGTGGTGGATCCGAAGAACAGCGGGCCGTAGATCTCGTAGTGCTTGACCCCGCGCTCGTCGACGGACTTTCGGGCCCGAATGCGAAGCGCGTTTTCCCACGCGAAGACGAGCGCGGAGACGATGACACCGCAAAGCACCGCAAGCGCCAAGTCGTAGACCACGGTCAGCCCGGTGACCAGCGCCATCACGGCGACGTCGGCCGCCGGCACCTTGTTGAGGATGCGGAACGTGTTCCAGGCGAACGTTCCAATCACGACCATGAACATCACCCCGACCAGCGCGGCGATCGGCACCATCTCGATCATCGAGGCGCCGAAGAGGATGAAGCCCAGCAGCCCGAGCGAGGCGACGACGCCAGAGATGCGGGAGCGCCCGCCGGACTGAATGTTGATGATGCTCTGCCCGATCATCGCGCAGCCCCCCATCCCGCCAAAGAACCCGTTGGCGATGTTGGCTGCGCCCTGCGCGAAACACTCGCGGTTCGCGTTGCCGCGGGTCTCGGTCAGCTCGTCCACCAGGTTGAGCGTCATCAGCGATTCGATGAGGCCGATCGCGGCCAAGATGCCGGCGTACGGAAGGATGAACGTCAGTGTCGCTTCGTTGAGCGGGATCATCGGCATCGCGAAGCTGGGCAGCCCGGCCGCGATGCCGGTCCCGCCGCGGTCGGTGATGAACGTCGCGACCGTGGGCGTATCGATCTCGCCCAGGATGGTGATCGCCGCGACCGCGACGATGGCAACCAACGCCGCCGGAACCGCCTTGGTCAGCTTGGGCAGCAAGACCATGATGGCCATCGTCAGTCCGGTGAGACCGAGCATGGTCATCAGCGGCGCGCCCTGCATCCATGCCCCGTGCGCGCGGAACATCCCGAGCTGGGAGAGGAAGATGACGATGGCCAGTCCGTTGACGAAGCCCATCATCACCGGAGCGGGAATCATGCGGACGAACTTGCCCAGGCCGAACGCGCCAGCGCCGACCTGAAGGACGCCCGCGAGGATCAGCGTGGCGAACAGATACTGCAGGCCCACGAGCGCAGACTCACTGCCCGCGGCGACTCCAAGCGCGTTGCCCTCGCTCACCAGCGAGACCATGACCACCGCCATCGCGCCGGTTGCACCGGAGATCATTCCCGGGCGGCCGCCGAACAGCGAGGTGATCAGCCCCATCATGAAGGCGCCGTACAAGCCCACCACCGGCGGCACCCCCGCGACGAACGCAAAGGCGACGGCTTCGGGAACGAGAGCCAAGGCGACGGTGATCCCGCTCAGGACGTCGGCGCGGACGCTCCCTTTGTTCGATGCAGTAGACATAGGATTGGGGCCAGCGCCTCAGGCATGAACAAATGGAGCGTCCACGCGGCCGGCAGAGGGCGCGGGGTGTACACGAGTCAGCCGGGGGGCACAAGATGAGGCGAGGTTGTAGGCTCACGGCCATGCACCGCCCTCTCGCGCTGGGAAGATTTCAAACGCTCGAGATCTCCGGGGCCACCGACGACAGGATCACGCTGCGCGCGCCCGATCGAGACTTGATCGTGCCGCGCAGCGAAGCGCCACCGGATGCAAAGGCCGGCGAGCAACTCCGCGTCTTCATCTATGAAGGCCGAGACGGCACCCTTCAAGCCACCACACTTACGCCCGCCGCGGCCCTCGGCGAGTTCGCCTGCATGCGCTGCGTGTCCGTGACCCGAGCCGGCGCCTACATGGACTGGGGCCTGCCCAAAGACCTCTACATTCCACCGTTCGAGCAGGCGATGCGGATGGAGGAGGGGCGCGAGTACGTGGTGTTCGTGACGCTGGACCGCAAACGAGAGCGGCTCGTCGGCTCGACCCACGTCGCCACGCACCTGGACTACGACGTCGAGGACATCGAGCCCGACCAAGAGGTCGAACTGCTGGTCTACGGGACGATCGATGCGGGGATTCAGGTGGTCGTCGACCAACGCCACCGAGGACTCGTGCACCACAGCGATGTGTACGAACCGATGAAGATCGGCTCCCAACACACCGGCTACGTCCGCGAAGATCCGCGATGACAACCGCCTCGATATCCGGCTCAAGCGGCGCGGGAAAGCCGGCATGCTCGACGCCCAAGCCGCGGTGTTGGAAGCCCTCGAGGCCGCGGGCGGTTTTCTTGCCGCTGCACGACCGCAGCGACCCCGCCGAGATTCAGCGGAGGCTCGGCATGAGCAAGAAGGCGTTTAAGAAGGGCGTCGGCACGCTCTACAAGGCCCGGACGATCCTGCTGCGCGACGGTGGGATCGCCCTCGCCACGGACACCGACCCGGACGCGTGAACCGAAGGATGCTCGTGACGCGGTAACGCTGGGGCCTCGGGCGGTACTGAGACACCATGACCGTCTCAACCCGCAGTGTCGCTCTCGGATTCGGACTCGGAGTCGCGTTGGTGGCAGGGAGTTCTGCCTTCGCCGCACCGCTGTCGCTGCCCAAGGGGCGAGCCATCCAGCCCACGAAGAACCTCCCGGGCAAACCGATCCCACCGACGTCGGTGATCCCCCGCGGACTCACGTCTTCGGCGACGCTCACGCCTCGGAGCCTCTACGCCTCCGGGGTCGCGCTGAACATCCAGCGGGCGCCGCAGGTGGAGACCACCGCCAATCGCGTGAAGCTCGATAAGCACACCCAGCTCTGGATTCACTTTCGGGCCGAGAAGAACACCGAGTACTCGGTGGACTGCCAGTTCAGCGGATCAAAATCCATCCTCACGATGGACTACGCAGGCAGCCGGTTCCTGCGCCAACAGACGACGGCCCCCTCCGCGAGCGGGCGCTTGAACCACCGGCTGTACGCGCGTCCGGCCACGGAGGACGTGCGGGTGTATCTGCAGGCCTCCGGTGATTTGGACTGGAGCAGCTGCACCGTGAGTCCGGCATCCTGACCGGACGCGGCGCGCTCAGCCGTACTCTGCTCGCAACCACCGCATGATGTCGCGGCTCTCGGGCATCCACCGCGCGTCTGCACCGTCCCCGATCTTCAAGACGGGCACGGTCTGACGACCGGTGGCTTCGATGAGCCGCGCGCGCGCCTCGGGATCCCGCAAGATGTCATGGCGCTGGACCTGCACGTCCAGCTGGCTGACCACCTGCTCCACCATCATGCAGAACGGACACCCGAGGTAGTGATACAGCGCGAGCACCGGCTCGGCGGAGTCTGGGCTGGAAGGGGCCGTCACATCAGGTCCTGTCGTCGGAGCTCGCGGCGGATCTTGATCAGCGCCTGCTCTTGAAGCTGACGGATCCGTTCGCGCGAGAGGGAGTAGTGCTCGCCGATCTCGCGGAGCGTCATGGGCTCGCCCTGCTCCAATCCGAAGCGCTTGCGGATCACGTCCGCTTCGATCGGACGCAGACGCTCGAGCAGCTCGCGAACCTTGTCGCCCATCGCGCGCGCCTGAAGCATCTCCGCCGGCAGCGGCGTGGTCTCATCCTCGATCAAGTCGCCGACCGTGCGCCCGTCGGCCCCCGACACCGGGCTGTCGAGGCTGGGTCCCGCGTCGAGCAGGCACTGCCGCAGGCGCTGGATCTTTTCGATCGGCACCTCGGCTTCGGAGGACAGCTCCTCGTCCGTCGGCTCGCGCCCCTTCATGGTCGCGAAGCGCTGACGGGTGCGCTTGAGCTTGTGATAGACGTCGATCATGTGGACGGGCACGCGAACCTCGCGTCCCTTGTCCGCCAGCGCCCGGCTGATCGCGTGGCGGATCCACCAGCTTGCGTAGGTGCTGAATCGGAAGCCGCGCCCGGGGTCGAAGCGATCGACGGCCTTCATCAGACCGATGTTGCCCTCCTGGATGAGGTCGGGCAGCGGCAGCGCGCCGCGGTTGTAACGACGCGCCATCGTGACCACGAGGCGCAGGTTGGCGCGCACGAACTGGTCCTTGCGACGCCACAAACTCGCCCCTGCCAGGCGGACCCGGTCGACGTACTTCGCGAACGGAGCGGAGCCGGACGGCGGAAGCGTGACCTGAATGCGGACCTCGTCGCGCCGCCCCTCAAGGATCGCCAGCAGGTCTTCATAGACCGGCTCACACGCGAGACCGTCGGTGTCGAGCCGCGCCATCTCGCTGGAGAGCCTCGTGCAGTCGAGTTCGTACGCGTCCTCATTGGCACGCGTCTGCCGGTCCCGGTACTTGCGAGAGGTCCGCTGGATGCTCTCGAGCAGCTCTTGCGGGCGGTCGTCCTCGTTGAAGGTCTCGCTGATGATCGTCGCGATGCCGGGGATGAACGGCGGGTACGAGAAGATCGAGAGCCAGTACTTGGTCCGCGCGTCGAGGATCAGCTCCGCCGACTCGCGCTCCTTCTGCGGAGTCATCACCGAGACCGCTGCCATCTCGCGGAAATAGATCCCCAGCGCGCTCGCGTCATCGCCCGGGTCGGAGGGAGAGACACGGCTGCGCCCTCGCCGAACGCGCGTGCTCGGGCTCTTCGAGGTCCCGGTGGGGTCCTCGGCCTTGGCATCACTCTTCGGAGAGGATTCGCCCTCTTGGGCCGTCACGCGCTGATGCTACCGCACCGCGCGCGCTCAGGGAACGACGGAACCGATCCAGGACCGACAGGGGGACAGACATCTGGTGGTCAGGCCCGATTTCTGGGAGGGTTGCACGTCGCCAGAATGTCGCAATCGGATGCCAATCCTCCCCTGGGAGGCGGTGCCCTCCTGTCGGGGCTGCTGTTCGGAGCTTGGATTGGCGTGTGCGATAGCTGGGTCAAGGTCCTGGCGCGCGCCGGCGCCTGCGACTCGACCATGACGCTGCGCGATGCCCTCGCCGCGCTGTGGACCTTGCCGACGGACTGCGCTTCGGTCCCGCTCGCGGGGGGGTTCTCGCTCGAACCCACGGCCCGCGCCGGCGCGACCCCCTTCGAACTCCCCGTACCCGGCGGTATGGCCGCGGTCTACGGCCTCGCCCTGCTGGCGATTGCAACCGTGGTCGGCATCGTCGTGTTGCGCTGGAGTCGGCGCACCCGCGGCGACGCGCTCGCAGTCGGCACGCTGTGGGGCGGACTCGGGCTGCATGCCGTCCCCCGAATGATGGCGGCCGAGTCCAGCTTCGCCGAGTTCTCGGGGTTCGGTCTGCACGTCGGACTCGCCGACCTCGCGATCGTCTGGGCTTCGCTGTGGTTGTTGTGGAGAGCGCTGGCCGAGCTTCGCGACTGACGCTGCGCAGGCCTCCACCACGCAGGACCTGGATCTCACGACGTCGAGCACCACCGCGTTGTTTCGCCTCGGAGGACTCAAGCTGACCACAGGGCTGGACCTCACCCTGTGGTGGACGCTCGGAAACCGCTAGACGGACCCTACGAGCGGCGGGTCGGCCGACCGATGGTGTCTTTGCCCATGTAGGGCCGCAACGCCTCGGGAACGCGCACGGTGCCGTCCTCCTGCTGGTGGTTCTCCAGCACCCCGAGAATGCACCGCGTGTTGGCGATGGCCGTGCCGTTGAGCATGTGTACGAAACGGTTCTTGCCCTTGGACTTCGGCTCTGCAGTGGCCTCGGTCCGGTAGCGGATCCGAAGACGCCGCGCCTGGTAGTCGGTGCAGTTCGAGGTGCTGGTCACCTCGCCGTACTCCGAGCGACCCGGCATCCACGCCTCGAGGTCGTACTTGCGGTACGCGGGGCCACCCAGGTCACCGCTGGCGATGTCGAGCACCCGGTACGGCAGCTCAAGACCCTGGAAGATCTCCTCCTCGATGTCGCGCATCCGCAGGTGCATCGCCTCGGACACCGCGAGGTCGCCCTCGACAAACGCGAACAGCTCGACCTTGGTGAACTGGTGCACGCGGTACAGGCCGCGAGACTCTTTGCCCGCGGCGCCGGCCTCGGTGCGAAAGCAGTGCGAGAGCCCCGCGATGAGGATCGGGAGCTCCTGCGCATCGAGGATCGAGTCGGCCAACATGCCGCCGAGCGTGATCTCGGCCGTGCCGACCAAACAAAGGTCGGAGTTGGCGATGCTGTAGACCTGCGTGGACTCGCCGCGCGGGTTGAAGCCCAGACCCTGCAGGATGTCCACGCGGGCCAGGTCGGGCGTGGTGTGGAGCGTGAAGCCGTGCTTCGCTGCGATGTCGAGCGCGTACCGCTGAAGCGCCAGGTCGAGCAACACCGCGTCGTTCTTGAGGTAGTAGAACTTCGCGCCGGTGACCCGCGAGCCGGCCGCAAAGTCGACGAGCTCGAGGTCCTCGGCGATCTCCAGGTGGTCGCGAGGCGCGAACCCTTCGGCCGCGAAGTCCCGCGGCGTACCCCACGTGTGCACGAGCGCGTGGTCGTCGTCGGTGTGGCCGCGCGGGACGTCGGGGTGCGTGATGTTGGGCAGAAGCGCCCACACCTCGTCGCGGGCGATCATCGCGGCCTCAAGCGCCACTTTGACCTCCTTCTCGCGGTCGCGCAGGAGCCGGCCCGCCTCGATCAGCGGAGCCCGGGCCGCCGCCATCTCCGCCTTGGGGAGCTTGCCCACCGCCTTCATGCCGGCCGAGTTTTCGTTCATCTCGCGCCGCACGGACTCCTCCTCCTGCAGCAGGCCGCGATAGCGCTCGTCGAGCTCGACCAGGCGGTCGATGGAGGCCTGGGCCCAGTCCCCTTCGGTGAGGTCCTCGAACACCCGAACGCCGCGATCGCGCAGGGTGGCGACCAGGAGATCCGGCTCGGAACGAAGGAGCTTGATGTCCAGCATGGGGGCAGAAGGTAGCGCCATCGGACGGCCGCTGGTCCGATTTCTTGGAGAGGAGAATACACACTGCTACCTGTAGGTAAGCCGAGCACATCCACCTTCCCCGCTCGAGCTGGAGGCCGTCATGTTCACCCGATCCCTCGCGTTTTCCACCGTCGCTGCGGTGCTCGCTTCGAGTCTGCTGCTCCCCTCCGCGAGCGCAGGTGTGGATCCGGGGGCCGAACCCACGCCGGCGATCGCGGCGTCGACGCTGCCAACCTCTGGCTCCGACCCGGGGCCTCAGCCCGTATCCAGGACCGCCTGGCAGGCTCGCATCGAAGCTCGGCTGCGCTCGCTTGAGCCCGCCTCGAGCACCGAAACGACGCTCGAACCGCAGGCCTCCCCCACCACCCTCGTCTCGACGCTGCACGGGCTCGCCTCAACGATGGACGCGCAGGCCGAGGTTGGCATCGCGATCAAGGATCTCCAGACCGGACAGATGGTGTTCGAGCACCACGGCCAGGACGCGCTCAACCCGGCGAGCAACCACAAACTTCTCACGGCCACCGCCGCGATGACGCTGCTGGGAGAGGACTACCGCTTCGAGACCACCGTGCTGCGAGACGGCGACACGCTCTTCGTCCGGGGCGGCGGTGATCCCTCGCTGCAGGTTGTAGACCTCGAGGCGCTCGCCGCGTCCATCGACAGCGCGGGCATCGAGCGCATCGTGGTCGACGACTCGATGTTCTCGGACCGCAGGTTCGGGCCCGGCTACGACGCGCAGGGCCCGGGCTTCAGCTACATGGCCCCCAGCGGCGCCCTGTCGTTGCAGTACAACACGGTCGTCGTGCACGTCGCGGCGGACCACAGCGCCGAGGGGGTCGCGGTGGTGCTCGACCCGCCGTGCGCGCATCTGCAGGTCGAACGCGGTCGCACCCATGGTTCGGTGTTTGTCTCCACGCGCAGCGAGGGAGACAAGACGATCGTCCGCGTGGACGGCCGACCGCGTCGGGGTGCTTCGGTCAAGATCCGCCGCCGCGTCGCGAACCCAGGACACTTCACGGCCAGCGTGCTGGCCGAGGCGCTGGGGCATCCAGACGTCGCGATCGAGACGGGCGTCACCCCGCGCAGTGCAAAGGTTGTCGCGGAGCACCGCAGCGCGACGCTCCCCAGTGTGCTCAGCTCGGCGCTGAAGTTCTCCAACAACTTCACCACCGAGCAGGTGCTTCGCACCCTCGGGCACCACGCCAGCAACGCGCCGGGGGACTGGAAAAACGGCGCCAAAGTACTGCGCGCGTTCTGGGACGCCACCGGCCAGGACTCCGGTGCGCTCACGTTCGAGAACGCCTCCGGACTGAGCGAGCGCGGCCGCGTCACGCCCCGCGCGATGGTGCAGCTCATCAGCCTGTGGGCACGCGACGATCGGGCCGAGGCGGTCATGGACGCCCTGCCCGTCGCGGGCCGCGAGGGCACGCTGCGCAAGCGACTGCGCCACAGCGGCGGGCGCGTGATCGCGAAGACCGGCACGCTGCGCGATGCGACCGGCCTGACGGGCATCGTCCACGACACCCATGGCGAGCCTCGATACGCCTTCAGTGTCCTGGTGGGCGGGCCGCAGGTTGGGCAAGCCAAGCGCTTTCAGGATCGCGTCGTCATGGCGCTGCTGCAGGACTGACCCGCGCCGTGCGCACGCGCGGAGACAAGTGGGGTGACACCTCCGGGAAAAGCTCGGACAATCCGCCCCCATGAGCCGCACCCGTTTGGCCGTCTTGTTCGGAGGCATGTCGTCCGAACACGAAGTCTCGCTCCGCAGCGCTCGTTCGGTCCTGGACGCCGTCGACCGCGACCGTTTCGAGGTGTTCCCGATCGGCATCGCGCGCGACGGCACGTGGAGGCAGGGCGAGACGAACGAGCCGCTCGAGGACATCGTCGCCCGCGGCACGCCCCTGCAGGACATCCGCAGCCTGCAGCCGGACCTCGTCTTTCCCGTCATCCACGGGCCCAGCGGTGAGGACGGGACGATCCAGGGGCTGCTCGAGAGCTACCGCCTGCCCTACGTCGGATCCGGCGTCCTGGCTTCGGCGACGTGCATGGACAAGGCGGTGCAAAAGCACCTCATCGCCGCCACCGCGCCGGACATCGCCCAGGTGCCGTGGATGGCCCTGGACGCCCGCACGCTCACCGACCCTGTGGTTCGAACCCAGGCGGCCGTGTGCATCGAGGCCGAGCTGGGTTACCCGTGTTTCACCAAGCCGGCCAACCTCGGCAGCTCGGTCGGCGTCTCCAAGTGCACCCACCGCCAAGAGCTCGAAGCCGCGCTGGCCGAGGCCAGCACGTTCGACACCAAGCTGGTGGTGGAGGCCGGCGTCAACGCGCGGGAGATCGAGCTGGCGGTGTTGGGGGACGGAGGGTCCAACACGCTCCTGAGTTCGCCCGGCGAGATCATCCTGCCCCCAAACACCTGGTACGACTACGCGACGAAGTACGTCAACGACGTCGCCTCGTACGCGATCCCGGCAGAGCTCGACGCGCAGCTGGCCGAGCGTCTGCAGCGAGACGCGAAGCGTGCCTTCGCGGCGATGGGCTGCAGCGGCCTGGCGCGGATCGACTTCCTGCTGGATCGCGACACGGGCGTGGCCTACCTCAACGAGCTGAACACGATGCCGGGCTTCACCTCGATCAGCATGTATCCCAAGCTGATGGCGCACGCGGGCGTGGAGTACCCCGCGCTCGTCTCGCGACTGTGCGAGCTCGCGCTGGCGCGGCACACCGAGCGCGCGGGTCTGCGTGTCGACCGCTGAGATCCGCTTCGTCACCGTCGACAGCGTCGGGGATCCGTCCCAGCTCGAGCCGCTGGCGCGGGCCGTCTTTGGCGAAGGACAACGCCCGCGCGACTGGTTCGCGAAGAAGCTTGGGCGCGAGTGCGTCGTGCCCACGCGTTCGCTCCTCCTCACGCAAAGCCTCGACGCAAAGGATGCTGCGGCGTGGGTGGGATACGGGCTGCTGGGGCGCCCTCCCTCGCTGGGCCCGCTGGCGCGCACGGCCGGCATCGGGCTCATCCCCGGCTGGCGTGGGCGTGGGCTCGGCGCTCGGTTGGTCGAGGAACTTCGAAGCGCCGCCCAGCAGGAGGGCGCGCAGGGCCTGCTCATCCCGGCCAGTCCGGGCGCGGTCGCGTTCTACGAGCGTTGCGGCCTGACCGCGCACCGCACGACGCACACGCTGTGGGCAAGCGGTGTGGGGGATGATGCGACGCCTGCCCCAAGCCCAGAGCCTTGGGACGGCCCGTGTCCGGGTCCGATCCGCAGCGGTTGGTTTGCAGAAGCCTGGGAGCGGACCCCGCCGAGGGGACGCCACACCCTGCGGCTTTGCGGCGGCACCGAGCGGTTCGACGTGTCCATGGAGGGCAGTGCCCATCTCGCCATGCGTTGGACGTCCCAAGACGGGGGTACCGCAGGACCCAGCGCATGGCTGCGCACGATGGGCTCCGGCACCGCGGCGCTGCTGCACGACCTCCCCGCCAGCGCCCCGGAGCTTCCTGCGCTGCTCGCACGCGGTTGGAGCGTGGCGCAGACCACGGTCACGATGTTGCGCAGATGGTCCCAGGCTTCCGAGTAGACCTGGGCCGCAGCGCGGTGCATCATCAAGCTTCGGAGAACTACGATGCTGCGCTTTACCTTGGTGACCTCGTTCGGCCTGTCTCTCACGCTCGCGGGCTGCGGTAGCGCCGTGGATGTCGAAGGCGACACCGAAGAAGCGAGCAGCTCGGGCACCAGCGCCGCCGTCACCGCCACCGATCCCGCCACAACGGCTCCGAGCGTCACCACCAACGCCACCGCCACCACGGCCGGAGCGACCTCGACGCCAGCGACCACCGACGCGCCCGACGACTCCGGGAGCACGACGCAGGACGACGGCGGCTTCATCACCCCGGACACCGGCAAAGACACCTCGGTCGACCCCCAGCCCGATGGCGCCCAGTGTGCGGGCGAGGCGGAGTGCAGCAGCGGCTTCTGCTACGTCATCCCGCAGGTCGGAGGCGTCTGCTCGGAGTGCCTGGTCGATCAGGACTGCGACACCGGCACGTGCAGCCTCGACGCGGTGGGGTACGCCATCTGCACCGACGGCAGCCAAGGCAACATGTGCAACACCGATGAAGGTTGCGCGGGCGAGCTGGTCTGCACCGAGCTGATCGACACCGGCGGCATCATCAACGCCAGCTTCTGCTCGCAGTGCGGTGACGCCGCCCCCTGCGACGGCGAGCAGATCTGCGCGCCGGTCTACGACCTGGGCAACCTCGGCGGCTACTTCGCGTGCGCCGATCCGGGCAGCGTCGAGAACGGCCAGGGCTGCCCCGTCTCGGACGGCGACTCGACGTGTGCATCGGGACACTGCGGCATCGCCAACCTGTTCGGCTTCGCCGAGCTGGGCGTGTGCGGTGAGTGCAACGTCGACGCCGACTGCCCCGAGGACGGGCAGACCTGCGTGGAGCCCGAAGCCGGCATGGGCGGGCTCACCCCGGCGTTCTGCATGTAAACGGTGGCCCGTCGAGGCGCGGCCCCCGTCTGGCGCGTTGCTGCTACAGTGCGCGCGCCATGAACAAAGCCCTGCTTCCGCTGTGTATCGCCCTGTCCCTCGCTGCATGCGACGGGGAAAAGAAGGCCGCACCGGCAGCCGCGTCCACGCCGGCTGATGCCAACGCTCCCGGAGCCGCGAAGGCGCCCCCGATGGCGCCCGGAGACGCGCCACCGCCGATGGCCCACGGCGGCGGGACGCCGAGCAACCCGCACGCCGGACCCCACGGCGCAGCCGCACCCGCTCCTGCAGGTGGACCCCACGCGGGAATGAATGTCGGCGCAGCGCCAGCGCCCGAGCCCGGACCGCCGCGTGAGGTCACCCCCAGCGGCGAGGTCGTGCCCGAGACGCTCGCGGAGTTCTCGGTGAGCGTCCCGAAGGAGTGGGAGAAAGGTCAGCCCAGCGGCATGATGCGGATGGCCCAGTGGGTGGTGCCCGGGCCGGGCGGAGACGGTGAGCTGGTGGTGTATCGCTTCAAGGGCGGAGCCGGCGGCGTCGAGGCGAACATGACCCGCTGGAAGGGCCAGTTCACCCCGCCCGAGGGCAAGACGCTCGAGGACATCTCGAAGGTGGAGCAGAAGAAGGCGGGCGCGCTGACGATGCACACGCTCGACGTCACCGGGCGCTACGTCGCCGCGATGACCCCCGGCGCGGAAGAGAAACACGACAAGCCCGACCACCGCATGCTCGCGGTGATCGTCGAGGGCTCGGGCGACCCGCTGTTCTTCAAGGCCACCGGCCCCGCCAAGACGATGGACGTGTGGGCGCCCGCGTGGGCCAGCATGCTCGAGACCGTCAAGACCGGCGACTGAGCGGGCCTTCGAGCCGGGGCGAAGCATCCCGAAGCATCCCGAAGCATCCCTGGGAGCGGGCATTTCATCCCGCCCCGCGCAAGCCCGGGGATGCCGGCGCGTTGCCCGAGCATGCTGACTCGCCGCCTGCTGCTCTGCGCCCCAGTGCTTTGCGCCTGCCCCACTGAAGAGCCCGCGGACGGCAGCGGGGACACGGATGCGGGCTCTGCCGCGCTCCCGTTCGACGGCAGCCAGCCGGTCGACGACGCGTGGACGCTGGAGATCGATCAGCCCTTCGATCCGGTCGCGGTGCAGACGCTGGTGATCGGGGGCGCCGAGTATGCCGACAACTTCGCCAACCGCGGCAACATCACGGTGCTGTACGCGGACACCGACCGCATCACGGTGCAGATGCGCCGCTTCACCTTTGCGTCCGACGCCTCCGATGCCCAAGCGGACTTTGGCCGGCTGTCGCTGTGGGCCTACGAGACGCTGGGCAACCCCTCCCCTCCGGGCCAGATGAACCCGGCCGAGGGCTGCGTCGACCTCAGCGGCCAAGCCGCTTGGCGCGATGGCTGCCAGATCCGGGTCTACTACGACGGCCTCAACCAGATCGCCCGCAGCGGTGCGGACTTCCGGGTGACGCTTCCGCGAACGTTCACGGGGGCGCTTGTGCTCGGGACGGAGGATAACGATGCCGACCCGGACTACCAGGACCGCGGCAACGTGTGCGTGGAGGGTTTGGCGGGGTCGGCCGAGGTCGACCTCGGGGCTGGAGAGGCGTTCGTCTCGCTGGCGGCGGACATCAACCCGTTCCCGCTGTGTACGGCCGCAGACATCACGGCATGCGAGGACGCGGGATGGCGCAGTGGCTGCCCCTGCCTCGCGGTGCAGGGCGTTGGAAACAACCTGATCGTCCGCGGCGGCGACGGACAGGCGGCCGACGCCACGGTGGATGTGCCCGAGCCGTTGTGGGGTCGCTACAACCTGCGCAACGAGGGGGACGGCATGGACCCCAACAACGAAGCCGACGCCGGAGCGTTGTGCGTGGCGTCGGTCGAAGCCGGCAGTGGGATTTTGAGTCCGGCCGACAACACCGACCTCGTGCAAGCCCCCTGGCGCAACGACGGCCTTGCTCAACCAGCCTCCGGCGCCGGCGGTCCAAGGCGCCGGCTACGGCATCACGCTGCAGTCGGACCGCTGCGAGGTGGTCCTGAGCACGGAGCACCCGGCGGACTTCGTCGGGGCTGGAAATGGGCAGGAGCAGGAGGAGAACGAGCGCGGGAACCTGCGGGTGTGCGCGGGGTGTGTGCGGACGCTCGGCTGTGACGCGTGGGTGGAGTAGCCGACGAGGGGTCCACGCGGCTCTTCGGGCTTCCGGAACGGGGCTTGCATTGACTACACACCATGGAATCGAAACCACTCATCTCCGAGTTCATGACGCCCGAGCCGTGCGGGATCGACGAAGATCTTTCCCTCGCGGATGCCGTCGACCGCATGCAGGCCAACAACATCCGGCACCTGCTGGTGCTGCGGGACGGCGAGCTGCTGGGTGTGATCGACTCAGGAGACCTCGCGCTGACCAATGCCACGACGACCCAGGTCTCGAAGAAGATCCTCGTCAGCCAAGCGGCTCGGGGCGTATTCCGCTGCCCGCCCGATGCCGCGCTTACGGACGTCGTTCGCACGATGGAGAGCCAGCACTTCGGCTGCGCGGCGGTGGTCGACGACCGTGGCGACGTCGTAGGCATCTTCACGGTCACGGACGCATTCCGGGCGCTTCGGAGTGTGCTTGCCGGCCATGACACCACCCCGCAGATCGAACCGACCCATCATCCCGATCTCCCCAAGGAACGCCAAGCCGTCTTGCCGTCCGTCAGGGTCAAGCGCCTCCTGCGACACGGGAACGCAGCACCGGCTGCCAGCGACGGCATGCTCCTCGGCAGCACCGTGTAGGAACGCGGGCGAGCTTGCGTCAGGCTATCGGTCCTCCCTCGCACACTGCGACGTCAGTCACGCGGGACCCGCCGTGCGCCGCAGCCCGCGAGGAGCGCATACGCTCACGCAGGGAGCACATGCGAGCGCATGCGCTCACGCAGACACGCAGACACGCAGACACGCAGACACGCAGAGCAGAGGCTCGTGCGACCAGCCCTCGGGCGCTCGGCCCCTGGTGCTTTCAGTCCCGGTGCTTTCAGTCCCTGGTGCGGTCAGCCCCTGGAGCGGTCAGCCATAGAGGCGAATCGGCGGGGGAGGCATTTCGCCCGGCTCATCGCCCACGTCGAACATCGTGGGCTGCTCCAGACCGAGGCCCCGTCGGCCCCAACACACGACCCGGTGGTCCTCGAGGATGGCGCACAGTGTGCCCCAGGCGCCGCCGGCGATGTCGATGGCGGGACCACCCAGATCGAGCGGCGGAGGCGGCATGTCCCCCGGCTCCACGCCGTAGTTGATGTCGGCCTCGTAGCCCCAGGTTGGATGCGAGGGACCCCCACCCCAACACCGGACATTGCCCCCTTCGAACAGCGCACAAGCGTTGCCGAGGGCCAGGGCGATCTTGACGGCGGGCTCGGGACCGAGCTCGAGCGGGGGAGGCGGCATTTCGCCGGGGTCATCTCCGATCAACCCGTATGGCACGCCGTATCCCATGGTCAGGCTACCGAAGCAGCGCACTGTTCCGGATTCGTTGAGCGCACACATGGTGCCCCAGATCGGGGAGCCGCTGAGCTGTGCCACCGTCCCTCCCAACTCGACCACCGGAGGCGGCTCGATGCTGTCCCCAACCGCGGTCGGTCCGGTGTCCGGTTGCCCGAGCAGGGCGTACACCCCGGTCCCGAAGCAACGCACGAGGTGGTCCACACCCAGCACGCACGTCCGCTCCACCTCGTGCACCACGTCGAGCGCACCAACCCCGAGGTTGACCGGAGGGGGCGGAAAGTCCTCAGCTTCGCCGATCCGCGTCACTGTGCCGTATCCCAGCAGAGGCCAATCCGCCCAGTCCTGCCATGCCTCGCCCCAACATCGCAGCGCTCCGACTTGGTCCACAGCGCATGCACTCCAATGGGCGACCGATACCGCGACGGCCGGCGCGGGCCCCAGCACGATCGGTAGCGGCGGCAGCTCCCCGGGAAGCTCGCCGACCACGTTCCACATGCCCTGCTCCGCATACTCCAAGGGTCCAAGCAAGCCGGAGTTGTCGCCGCCGTTCGGCCCGGCCCCGTCCCCCCAGCAGACCACCGCACCGTCCGCCCGAGCCGCGCAGAAGTGCTCGCCGCCGTAGGTCCCGTCCGCGCCTGAGATCGCGACCGCCGGGCCTCCGAGTTGTGCGGGCGCAGGCGGCATCTCCCCGGGCGCATCGCCGATGACGAGGTGCGCAGAAGGCGGATCGATGCCCAGCGCTGCGTGGCCGTTCCCCCCCCAACAGCGGACCGCACCATCTGAATAGCGCGCGCACACCGAGCTGGTCGCGATCGCGAGTTCCACAACCTCGGGCACCACCGCACACGACGGCGTACACGGCACAAAGCCATTGTCGTCTCCGGCGTCGCAGCCCTCGCTCGCGAAATGGTGGTAGCCGTCTCCGCACACGTTGAGCGTGCACGCGCTGCTGCACTCGCTGGTGCCATCGCCGGTCGAGGCTCCCTCGTCGCACACTTCGAGCGCGCCCACGAGGTAACCGTCTCCGCAGGTGTTGAGCATGCAGGACTCGGTGCACGTCGAGAGCCCATCACCGTTCGCGTCGCCATCGTCACACGACTCGGCGCCTTCGACGACGCCGTCCCCACACACAGGCTCAAGGCAGTCGCTCGGGCATGCGTCCGTATCGTCGGCGTTGCCGTCGTCGCACTCCTCACCTTCGCCCGGGCTCAGCAGGCCATCGCCGCAGACCGGAAGGCGACACAGCGACGTACAGCCGTCGTCCTCATCGCGGTTGGCGTCATCGCAGGCTTCGTCGGCTTCGACCTCACCGTTTCCGCAGGTTTCCCGGCGGCAGTCGGACCCACACCCGTCGTCGTCGACAAGGTTGCCGTCGTCGCAGCCCTCGCTCGGGCCAAGCAGGCCATCACCGCAGTCGTTCCGAAGGCAGCCCGCCGTGCACGTGGACACGTCCGAGTTGTCCCGGCCGCGGTCACACTCTTCGGACGGCTGAATGATGTTGTCTCCGCAGTACTCCTCGCGGCACAGCTTCGAGCATCCGTCACCGCTGACCAGGTTGCCGTCGTCGCATTCTTCGGGGGGCTGCAGGATGCCGTCGCCGCATCTGGGGGCGGAGTTTGTGCCAGTGTCCTCGGAGGAGGCATCGCTTGAGGAGCTGCTGCTCGAGGAGGCGTCTGTGGTTGAGGGATCGGTCGCGGTTGAGGTCGAGGCGTCCGACTCTTCTGCGACCGATGCGACGTCGTCCTGGCACGACATCAACACCATCCCAACACCGAGCCATCTCCCGAGGCCCCAGCTAATCGGCGTGTCGTTTGTCATTCGTCGTTTCTCCGATCCGTGAATCCCGCGAAAACTGCCGGTTTACATCTGCACCCCGACTGTCCCGGACCCGCCAGGTTCTACAGCTTGTCCGTCTGCAGCCATTCGAGAGATCGGAGAAGGACGTCAGTCTCTGAATAAATCCGAATCTCACGATAGTCGACAGCCCCGCGAAAGGACGGAAGCCAGAAGCAGACCCGTCGCCCCATTGACCCGAAAAGAACACTCGGTTCCCCTAGCTCGTTCACATCTCCGCTCTCGCCTACTATCTCCACCCTTAAGCGACGCAGGACGTTTTCCTCGCCGTGTTCAAACTCGCCCTCGGGCGGAACCGGAACACAAAGACCAGCAAAGTAGTCGTCGCGCCGAAGCGCCTGAACCTCGAAGATGAGACCGAACGTCTCGCCTGACGAGATCCGGACATTCGTCGCGAGAGCACCTGACTTCGACGCTCCGCATCCCCGGTGAACTAATGCGCCAAGTGCGAACATGATCACCGCACCGATGAACAAGACTGCAGCGCCCTGGGATTTAGACATCATAATCCTACAGCCACGAAACAAGCGGAATCAAGCGCCAGGATCGACGGGTCAGCCAAGAGTTCACAGTGGTTTTTCCAAGGTTCCCATGATGCAGACGTTCGTCCCAAAGAGAAGCAAGGTCAGATGCGAGAATGCGCAGCATCACATATTCAGGGCGAAGCAGATTCGGACCGTCAAGGCGCCCCAACGACTCCAGGCCCTCCTGAATCGGGGCGCCGCAGTTGTTTGAGAAAACGTCGTAGCCCCCGTCCGGGTAGGATTCCAAGTAGTCTTTGAGCTGCGCTTCCTCAGCCGGGGACAGCGACAAGACGTAGCCTCGACCGTTCCGGAAACCCTGCGCGTCCAGGTACTCTGACCAAGGTGACATCCATACCATTGGGGCCGAAGGAATAGGAACGTCATCGATACGTACCGATATCGTACCCGTACGAAGACGATCCCCAGCCCACGGCTGACCATCGGACAACCTCGGTCCGAGACCGTTCAAATCAACAAGGTTGACCGGGTCTTGGAGGGCGTAGGCGTACAGCGAGGGGTCGCCCGCCGCGAAGCCTTTCGGGTCCGTCGCCGCCCAGCTCCCGACCCCGGCCGATAGTCCGGAGCGCCGAACCGACCCAGCCCCGATCCGAGGCGTCGTACGCGTAGCAACGCAACGTGCTCGTCGCCCCTCGTGTCTCCGTCTTCGTCTGCACGCGCCCGAACGTGTCGCGCGTGTAGGTCACCTCGTATACCGCCGAGTTCGACGCTTCGTACAAGATCCCCGCCAGGTCACCGAACCCATCGTAGGTGTAGCGGGTCTCGACGTTCCCCAACGTGGTCGTGTCGAGCTGCCCCGTGGCCGGGACGTAGGCCGTCGTCATCGCGCCCATCGTCGTCAGCAGCTCCCCCGTGTAGCCATACGACACAGTGTCGCCCTCGACGGTCTCCTGGTCCAGGCGCATCCGGTCGTCGTAGCCCCACCCCGCCGTGCCCGCGACGCCCCCGACTCCAGCTGGCCGGTTTGGCGAGCCTCCGGTTGGCGAGCCTCCGGTTGAGAGGCCAGAGGCGCGCGTCGACGAGCCACGTGCCTCCGGCGTCGCCGCGACGTCGTCCTGGCAAGACGTCGCGGACCCCCCAGGGTGCCGATTGGGCGGCGGTGCTCGACATGCTTCGGCTCGCGGTCGGTGCGGAGGAGACGGGAGAGAAGGCGGTGGTGCCGGGCCTCGACGTCCTGGGCAAGACGGGGACGGCACGGCGCGACGGGAAGCGGGACGCCTGTTCGTCGGACGCGTCAGCAACGGGGACGACACCGCATGGATCGCCGTGTCTGTCCACGACGTGGCCGAGGAGGCCTACGGGGGCGCCGTCGCGGCGCCGGCGTTTGCCCGCATCGCCGCGGCCGCGCTCTCGGGCTGACCGCGGTACGCTGGGTCCGTGCCCCTCCCCCAACATACGGTCGCGCGATTCTCGACCGCGCTGCGCGAGGGCGGCTCGTTGCCCGCCGTGGTCGAGAACGAACGCGGAGAGGCCTTGGTCGCCAAGTGGCGCGGCGCCGGACAGGGGGCGGCTGCGCTGGTCGCCGAGGTGATCGTGGGCGAGCTGGCCCGTAGCCTCGGGCTGCCGATGCCGGCTCTGTCCACGCTCACGCTCGACGCGGTCATCGCCCGCAACGAGCGGCACGACGAGATCCGCGACCTGCTGGTCGCCAGCGAGGGGCTGAACCTCGGCATGCAGTTCCTCCGCGGCGCGCTCAACTACGACCCTGCCGCGCGCATGCCCGTGTCCGCGGAGCTGGCGGCCCGCATCGTGGTCTTCGACGCCTTCGTCACCAACGTGGATCGTACGCCTCGCAACCCCAACCTCATGTGGTGGCAGGACGGCCTGTGGCTGATCGATCACGGGGCGGCGCTGTACTGGCACCACGGCTGGGACGGCGTCGTCGCGCGGCCCGATCGCGCGTTCCCGATGATCCGCGACCACGTGCTGTTGCCCCTGGCGCAGGACGTACGGGCGCGCGGGGAGGCCCTGCTCTCTGGGCTGTCCGACGACGCGATCGTCGCGGCCGTCGATGCCGTGCCCGCGTCGTGGTTGCCCGAGCCCGTCGATGCCCGGAGGGCTGCCTACGCGGCGTTCCTGACCCGGCGGCGGGATGCTCGGGAGGTGCTGCTAAAGGAGGTCGAGGATGCCCGCGCGGCCGTATGAGTACGCGATCGTTCGGGTCGTGCCCGACGTCGAACGCGGCGAGGCGATCAACGTCGGGGTGGTCGTCTACGCCCCCGAGGTCGACCACCTGGCCTGCCGCATCGAGCTCCCCCGCGGGTGCCTGCAGGCGCTGGCACCCGGCTTCGATCTCGAGACGCTGGAGTCCCACGTCGCCGCCATGCGATGGGTCTGCCGCGGTGATGACCGCGGCGCCCCGATTGGCGCGCTGCCCCTGCGGGAGCGCTTCCACTGGCTCGCGCATCCCCGCAGCGCGGTGCTGGTCGTGTCCGAGGTGCACGCGGGCCTCAGCGAGGACCTCGACGCCACCTTGGACCACCTCTTCGCGCGACTGGTCGCTCGCTGACGACTGGCAGGACTCGGGCACCCAGCTCGGCAGCCCATCGGTCTCGAAGGGCGAGCGCCCCGATCACGCAGCGAGCGCGTGCTCGCTTGCAGGTGGCGGCGCGAACGATCTGTCGCGCGAGCTCCTCGGGTGTGATGGCCATGGTCTCGAAGCTCGACGACACCATTGTCGCGAGCCGCTCGTAGATGGGCCTCGGGGCCTTTGGCGGGGTCGCGCATCGTCGCGAAGACCCGGTGGCCGGCCTCCGCAAACGCGACGGCGGTGGCCAAGCCGAGCCCACGGCTCGCACCCGTGACGAGTCCCGTGCCGGTCAGCGCTCTCCGAGGAAGGCCCGGATGACCGCACGGAACCGGGCCGCCTGCGCTTCACCGTCCAGCCTCGGGATGTGTCGTGCGCCTTGGATACGTACGACGTCGGCGCGCCCGCCAGCGGTGCGCCCGTACTGGGCCGCCAGGTCGTCTGCGTCGCTGTGGGCTGCGACGTTGTCGTGCTCGCCTTGGACGATCAGGGCGGGTACGCGCGCACCCGTCGGGTCGAACCACGGCAGCGTGGTGGGCTGGAGCAGCGGCGCGACGGCGTAGCGACCGGGCTGGTTGGCCAACAGCGCTCGCGCCACCGCCGGCGGGGCACCGGCGATGATGTTGCCGTAGTAGTCGGCAGACATCTGCATGTAGCCGTCCGGCTGTCCTCGAAGCATCTCGAGGAAGCGCGGGTCGAGGAACGCGGTCTCAAACGCGCTCGACCCCGTACGATACAAGACGGCCGACATCACGCAGGAGCGGACCATGGTCTCGTCGGTCGCCAGCTCGGCCGCGATGGCGCCACCGATCGACTCTCCGATCACATCGACGGGCGGAAGCCAGCGCAAAGCCCGGGTGGAGCGGGGGGCAGACCCGCGCGCACTCCCGACGCATCGCGAGGTGATCGACGCGCTGACGGAGACCTTCACCGACCGCACGCCATCGCCACTGCATCGGCGGGCGCTGGAGGCGGCGAGCTTGCTGTCGTCGTTCAATCAGCGCTTGCTCGCTGAGCTGGTCGGAGTCGAGGGCGCGGACGACCTCTACGACTGGCTGTCGCGCGTGTCGTTCGTCCGTCCCGCGCGCTCGGGCCTGCAGATCCACCAGCTCGTGCGCGAGGCGGTCCTCGGGCAGCTGCGCTGGAGGGACCCACAGCGACTGGGGCAGCTCGCAGCGCATTGCTACGAGCTGCACTTCGATCTGCTCGCCCGGACCTCGGACGAGGCCGAGCGGATCGCGATCACCGTGCGGATCATGAGCCTGGGACGCCACAATCCGGCGCTGCGCCCCTACTACGCGGACGACGACGTGGAGTTCGCGATCGAGCCGGGTGGTCGGCCTTCGGACCACCTCGCGGTCCGGGAGATGGTGCGTCGTTTCGAGGGGGACGAAGCGGCGACGATCCTGGATCGTTGGCTCGCTTCAGGCTTCGCAGCGCTGACGTTGGTGCGCGACAGGCTCGACGTCGCCGCGGGCTTCACACTCGCGCTGCAGCTTCCCGCGAGCCAGATCCCGGACTTCGACTGGGACCCCGCGATGGCGGTGATCGCTCGCCATCTGCAGCAACGAGAGGATTGCACGGACGAGGACTCGATTCTCGTCTACCGCTGGCTCGTCTCCCGTGACGGCTACCAGGACGTCAGCGCGATTCTCCAGCGATGCCATGAGGTCCTCGACCACGACCTCCACACGATGTCCGAGGCGATCGCCTACAGTTTCAACGTCTACGGGGAGCCCGAGACCTGGGCGGTGGTCAACGGACTCGCGGACCACGGGGCGGTGACAGAGCGGTTCATGCTCGGGCGCCGGGAGTACGGGATGTTCGCGCACTCGTGGCGCGCAGCCCCCCTGCACGTGTGGGTTCGAAGCATCGTAGCCAAGCTGTCGGCGGCAACCAGGTGAGCGGCCGTCACCACAAGGCAGGATAGTGTCAGAAGGAACCGCTTGGTCCGCCCCGACTGCGAACTGCGATGACGCCGCCTGAAATTGCCCCGTTTTGGTGGACACCCAACTTGCGAGAGAATCGGAGAGCCAAGGGTCCAAACGGAAGAGAAGAACTTTCGAGCCTGACTTCAAAGAGGAAGCGGTTCGCTCCCTGGGCGGTGTCGCGATCGAGCTCGGCGCGCTGCGGATGCGGTCGCAGCCCGAGGGCGAGCAGGCATTCGTCGCCTTTGGCATGGCCGTCACACGCTGTCGCGGTCCCTCAGCCGCCCGGGGCTTCCGCGTCCGCGGCACGATCGTGCTCGTGCGAACGGCTTGGGCCCGAAGGTCCATCGACGCGGCGATGTTCGTCCCGCCACGCGGCCGGAGACATCCCGTGCATGCGCCGAAACGTGCGGTGAAAGTGGGAGGGGCTGCCGTACCCGACCCTCTCGGCGACGACGTCGATGGTGTCATCACCGCGCAAGAGCAGCTCGCGGGCCTGCGCCATGCGGGCGAAGGCGATCCATGCGCCGACCGACTCGCCCGTCTCTGCCTTGACCCGCGTCGCCAGGTGCGAAGGGGCCCGACCCACGGCGCGGGCCACATCGACCAGAGACAACGGCTCGAGGGCGTGTCGAGCGATGTGATCGAGGGCGCGGGCGACGACCGGGGAATCGTTCGGACGGGATGCGGCCGAAGGCGTGCAGCGACGGAGCACGGCGGTCAGCACCCCTAGACGCGAATCGGTGAGCCACGGAGCGCCGAGCTCGGGTTCGTTCTGGAGGTGCTTGAGGGTGCGTGCGAGCTCTTCACGGTCGGCGTCGCCGGGGCGTAGGACAGGGCAGGCACCCTCACCCACCGCGGCGAACAGCCCGCGCAACACCGGCCCCCAGCCTTCGGCGGGCAGGCAAGACATACACACGCCGACGCCGATGTGGTCGAACGGCTCGTGTCCGAGGCGGTAGTGGGGTGCGCCCTCGGGCACCAGCAGGACGTCTCCCTCCTCCAACGTCCACGCGCTGCCCATGTGCACGACGCTGCGGCCCCTGAGCAGGAGCCCGATGCTCCCGTGGGTATGGACCACGGGCTCATCGGGCGCATCGCAGCCGCGGTCACCGATGATCGGGCGGTGGATCATGGAGTCGCACAAAGGGTTGCATGGATCATCGCGCCGCGGCCCCCGCCTGCCGCGATGGCGCTGGAGACCTGCTGCATGCGGGTGCACAGGTCGCCGGCGGCCCACATCATCGGGAGGTTGGTGCGCCCCATCTCGTCGGTCTTGACCTGGCCATCTTCGTTGAACGGATCGGGCACGGTGTCCAGGCCCAGGCTGCGGACCAAGGCGGTCTGGCGCTGGTGGACGGCCAGGAACATTCCGGTGCGGGGCAGCAGCGTGCCGTCGTCGAGATGCACCCCAGTCAGCTCGGGGCCCTGATGCGCGAGGGCGGTGGGGTGTCCTCCGCGAACGACGATGCCCTTGGCTTCGAGCGCGGCCTGCTCCGCTTCGGGAAGTCGATCGTCACCGGTCAGGACGACGAGGTCATCGCTCCACGAGCGCAGCATCGTGGCGAACTGAGTGAGGTGTTCGCCATGGCCGTAGGCGACCAGCGGCCGGTCTCGCAGCTCCCACCCGTGGCAGAACGGGCAGACGTGAACGGAGTGACCCCAGGTGGCGTCGAGGCCCGCCCAATCCGGCAGCAAGTCGACGACGCCGACGGCGAGGAGCACCGCACGGGCGGCGAGGGATTCCTCGCCGAGTCGAGCGATCCACTGCGCACCGTCATAGTGGAGCGCGTCGATCCGCCCCTCCCGGCGGCTGACGTCGAACGGCTCCAGGTCGGACCACGCGCGCCGCCGCAGCTCCATGGGGGCGATGCCCTCCAGGCCGATGAGGTTGTGGACCGCGTCGGCGACGGCGTGCCGAGGCTGCCCTGCATCGACGACCGTGACTGTGCGACGAGCGCGTCCGGTGTAGAGGGCGGCGGACAATCCGGCAGGACCACCTCCAACGATCAAGAGGTCGAGGGGCTTCGATGCGGGCATGTAGAGCCGTTGTAGCCCTCAGCGGCCTCATTCCCCACTGCCATGATGTTTGAATTCTCTGCTGGATCTTCCGGTGGGGGTCCGCGCGAGGGGTTACGAGCTTGGCACCGAGTCCAGCGGTGCGCTGTTGGATTGGGGGCTATTGCGCGGTGAAGGATTCCGTCCACTTCGGCCGGGTACCGGGCTCGTCGATCCGTCCGCTCCACTCCGAGTCCGTGAGTCGCTCGTAGTCCTCCGTGAGGACCCGACGAGGGCTCGAGACCGGACCGACGAACGCGGCCGGACCGTCCTCCCCGTCGCAGCCGGGCACTGTCAACACCATGAGCTGCGCAGGGCCGGTCGCCGCATGGAGGACCCAGCCGCGCTCGACCCCGGCTTCGTCGGTGGGTGCGGTGTGCACGTCGGCGATCGTCGGCGCGTAGTCGCCGAGGTCGGCCCGGTCGAAGAAGAGCGACGCGTACCAGCCGTCGTACGAGACCTCGCCGCAGCCGATGATCTCCATCTCGATGGCGGCACCGAGGAACGCGATCTCCTCTCCGGTCAAGGTCTCTCCCGCGAGCTCCTTGCGCGAGATCTCGGCCAGCGTGTCCATCACCTCGGTCCAGTTCTCGAAGAACGACCGACCCGCCTCGAAGTCGTAGCCCGCAGCTTCGACCTCGTCGCTGATCTGCCCCCCGAGCGCGCCGATGGTCTTCATCCGACGGAAGAAGCCCTCCGCCGGTTCGACGTAGGCGTCGGTGTACTCGCACTCGATCCCGCCCGAGTAGGACTGCTTGGCGTACAGCAGCGTGTCGTGGCGGAGCTCCGCGCGGGAGGACGCTTGGGTGGCCAGCGTCTTGTGTTGCCACGCTTCGGTCCGCATCGGCGCGGGGTATTGCGCGCGCTCGGTCTCAGGGGCATTGAGCGCGCGCAGGGCCGCGAGCCAACCGTTGTAGAAGCTCTCGGTCCAGAACGCGTCGGGGTGGCTGTCGACGAGGAAGCGCAGCTCGTGCAGCGCTCCCTGGTAGGGGTAGGTCTCGAACTCGGTCGCGAGCAGATGGCCGGCGGTGTTGTTGCCCAGCACGAACTGGGCGTCGAGCTCGTCGGGGAGCATCCGCGTGAGCTTCTCGGTGGTGCCGGGCTGGACGAGGCGGTCGTAGGTCACGTTGTTGAACACGTAGGAATCCAGCGTGAAGCGCTGACCGAACAGCAGGTACACCCGAGGCAGCACCAGCTGTGGATCCTGCGGGTTGGTGAACATGATCTGCGACATGATCCGCTGCAGCCCGTAGCTGCGCCCCATGATCGCCGCGAGGGCCTCCTCGTCGGACAGCTCGGCGACGTCGTCCAGCGCGTCGAGGTGCTGGTCCTGGACGAACGTCTGCATGTCGTCCGGGCTCATGCTGTCCTGCTCGCCGATCATCGCCTGCAGGATGCGGTCGGCGGCCTGCCACCGCGGGCGGGCACCGCTGCTGGTCAAGAGCTGGTCGAGGATCGCGGCAGCATCGAACGCCGACCGATGGAACGTGGTCTTTCCGTCCGGAAACGTGACCATCGAGAGCTCGGTCCGCCCGAGCCACATCAGACACCGGAAGTAGCGCTGCAGCACCGGGTCGTCTTCGTAGTGGCCGCGGGGCTTCATCTGGCTGTAGTCGTACGAAGCCGAGCGACCAAAGAGCCGCAGGCCTGCGGGCCGCTCGGCCTGGACCGCGTCCAAGATCTCCGCCACGCGATCATCGACGGCCCCACCGGAGACCGAGGCGACGGGCGCGGGCCAGCTCTCCGACACGAGCGAGCGTGCGACCGTGAGGTAGACGTCGAGGTCGGCGACGGCATCCTTCATCGACGACGGCATCTCTCCGAGCTCGTCGCCGAGCTGGGCATGCAACGTCCCGAGGATGCCCTCGAACTCCGCCGAGAGGAACGAACGCTCGGTCTCCGCGAGCATGGAGTCGAAGGAGCGATGCAGCGCATACGCGACGCTGTCGGTCGTGATCAGCACCGGGAGGTCGGCGTCGTAGACCGCGTGGTAGATCTGCTCGGGGGTCTTGGGGGCGTCGGACGCCATCACGACGAAGCCCTCGTCCGCCAACAGCTGGTGCTGCGGATCCGACATCCCGAACGCCTGCTCGATCGCGTCGAGGCCCGCTGCCGAGCTCGGGTCGTACCCGAGCTCGGTGACGAACTCCGGCTGCGGGTAGGCCTGCAGGAAGTCATCCGGCTTCATCTCGGCGGCCGCTGCCCGAACACCGTCGTACTCGCGCAGAAACGCCTGCGCGTCGGGCTCGAGCTCTGGCTCGGGAAGCGGACCGACCTCCGATCCTGCCTCGGTGGAGCATGCCACCAAGCACGCACCGAGAAGCCAAACTCGCGAACAATCCAATCGCAATGCCATGATCGCAGTGTAGTTGCACGGCTCGTGGGTCGCCAGCGCATCAAGCTCCCACAATCCGGCGCTCTCGGCATTCCCACCGAACAACGCAGCCCGCGGACACCAACCAATTTCGGCCGCAAGCAGGCACGACTCTCCCTCACCGCACGAAGTACCCCAACGCATTCGCACCCCGGAACACGCTGTCATTGATCGTCGGCTCCGCCGGCGCCGAACAAACATCGGGCTCCAAGCTCCCGAACCCATCCGGCGTCCCGTTCACATACGACACCATCGGATGGGGCTCATTCCAATAGCCGCCCTGGTATCGCGGACACGTCGAGCAACACGACCCGAAGAACCACGGCACCGAGTTTCCATCGTTGACGCAGTTGGTCGCCGGCCCCACGTCGGTGGCCGAGAAGTCCGTCGCATTCACGATCGGCACCTCACTGACCATCCCCGTGATCGTGGTGCCATCGGCGGTCACGTCGAGCACCCCCGCGCTGCCGAAGTAGTACAGCGGGGCGCAGGAGGTGCCGTCGTCGCTGCGGCGCAGGTCGACCCGAAGCATGTGGTCGTAGAGGTTCTGCAGGTCGTCCCACAGCTCGCCGCGCATGCGATACGCGCCCGCGCCCGGGTCGCCGATGCTCAGCGTGCGCCACTGCAGGTACGTCGTCTGCAACGCGTCGGTCAGCGCGGGATCCCAGACCGTGCGTTGGACCAGGGTCCACCCGCCGCCCGAGGTTGTCTGGTCGCAGTAGACCTGCAGCGCGCTCTGCGGCCCGTCCCCGTCGACGTCGATGGTGTACACCCCGTCGCTCGGCCCCGACCCGCTCGTCAGCAGCGTCGCGCACGAGGTGCACAGCGCGGGGGGCGTGTCGTCGCAGTCCAGGTCCACCGTCCCGCCGCAGCGCTCGACCGCGCTCGGGTACGCCTGCGGGTCTGCGTCGTCACAGTCCCCGCCCTGCTCCACCCATCCCGTCGGAACCACGCACGTGAGCATCGACTCCGCATCGTCGCCAAACCCGTCGTCGTCCGCGTCCCGATACACCGTGGTGGGCACCTCGCACGAAGGCTGCCCCGTTGTGTTCACCACCGGGTCCCCCGTCGACGACCCAGGCCCAGGCCCGGGCCCGTCGCCTGCGTTCGTACCCTGGCTGTTCGTATCCGTGTCCGGGGATGTGACAGACCCCGGCTGCGTCCCCGTCGACGCCGCGCCCAGCCCGGCCGTGTCCGTCTCGCGCGAGACCACCTCGCCCTGGCCGCAGGCGCTTATCGCCAGCACCACGCCCAAAGCTCCTCGCCACCCCACGGGACCAGTCTACCTGGGCCCGGGCACCTGAGGAAAGCTACAGCCCCGCGAGGAACCCGAGGATGTCGTCGCGGACCGCAGGGCTGGACGTGAACAGCCGCGAGCCGTGCGAACCGCCGTCGTATTGCCGAAGCACCCACCCCTCGCCGCCAACCTCGCGCACCGACTCCGGCCATGGTGCGATCATGGTGCGATCATGGTGCGATCATGGTGCGATCATGGAGCTTTGGCGTTGGGCAAGTCCGAGGGGAACGCTCCGTAGCCGAAGAGGGTTTCAGGTCGAACCTCTTCCACCTCACCGAGCGCCTGCAGGGCCTCCATGCCCACCCGCGCCCGCTCTCCCACCACCGCAAACACCACCGGCGCGTCCATCCAGGCCTTGGCAAAGCGCGTGAGCTCGGCGGTGTCCACCGACTTCACCTGCGCCCACTCCCAAGCCCGCGGGTCGGCAGCCTCCCCGAGTTCGTCCCAGGACACCACGCTCCACCCGAGCCAACGCGGGTCCAGCCGCGTCGCGCGGTACTCCAGATCGAGCGCCTCCCGGGCCTCCTCCACCCGCGCTTCCGAGAGCGGTGGCGACTTCAGCAGCGCCATAAACCGCGCGATCGCATCGGGCGTCTTGTCGGTCTGCGTGCTCAGCGATCCGAACAGCGCGGACGCATCCTGCGGGGTCCGACCGCCGCTGACCCCCGCGTAGGCCGAGTACGCCAGACCGCTGGACTCGCGAAGCTCCTGAAACACCGCCGCGCTCATGTTGCCGCTGAGCACCTGCGTGTACAGCATCGCCAGCGGTCGCTGCTCGCGGGTGAGCGGTGCGGCGGGGAACGCGAAGCGAACGTTCGCCTTGGCCACCTCCTTGTCCAGGAAGTAGACCTTCGGCGCCTTCAGCTTGCGAAATCCACGGATCCACGCGTCCCCCGGATCCTTGAAGCGCGTGCTGCCCGTCGAGGTCTTGGCGCGTCCCAACAGCGCGGCCGCATCGTCGCCGCTGCGGGTCCCGAAGTAGAGCGTCCGAGCGCGATGGTCCAACACCGTGCGGATCAGGCTGCGCAGCGCTGAGGGTTTCGCGGCCGCGAGCCGAGCGTTGGAGGGCTGCAGCTTCCACGCAGACTCCTCCCCGTGCTTGGCGTACGCCTCCAACGCCGCGGTCAGGTAGCTATCCTGGTCGAGCTGGTCCTGGCGAGCGCTGAGCGTGTTGCTCAGGTGCGCCGCCTGAAGCTCCACGCTGAACTTCGGGTCGTCGATCCACGCCAGCACCAGCGACAGCGTCGCCTCCAGGTTCTCCTCGACCCCTTGCAGGTTGATGGCGCTGGTCTCGGCATCGCAACTCGTCCACACCGATGATCCCAGCGCATACAGCTCCTTTTGCAGGTCCGCCGCCGAGGTCTCCCCGCGACCCGAGAGCTCGAACAGGTCCAGCGCATAACAAAGCAGCGGCGCCTTGCGATAGCCGCGCTTCATCTGAATCGTCACGCTGAACAGATCGTTGCGCGGATTCTTCACCGCGATCAGCTCACCGCTGGGAAGCGTGCGGCGCTCGTAGTCCGTGCCCTGCTGCGCCCACACCGGCGTCAGATCCGGCGTCGGCATCGCTTCGATGCGTGCCGCGAACGGGCTCTTGCGCGACGGGTCGATCGCGACCGGGGTGATCGCGGGTTTGCCCAGCTTCGGCAGCTTGGGCTGGCCCTTGCGTTTGAACACCACGACGGTGCCCTCCCCCAGGTACGTGTTGGCGACGCGCATCACGTCGTCGCGGGTCACGGCCGCCACCGCATCCGCCATCGCGACCTCGTCGCGCCAGGCCTGGTGGGTGATGAACGCATCCATCATCGCGCTGGCCCGAGACTCCGCCGACTCCAGCGCTTCTTTGCGACCCAAGCTCCAGTGCAGCTTGGCCGCCGCGACGTCGGCCTCTTGGACAGCACCGGCCCGAACGGCCTCCACCACCTCGCGCATCATCGCTTCGACGTCCTCAAGCTTCTGATCTTGCCGAGCCTGCGCCCACGTGAAGAAGTATCCCGCCTCGTTCATCGCGCTGTGGCCCGAGCCCACCGCCGGGAGCTTTTGGGTCAGCTCGAGGCGCGTGTTGAGCAGGCCAACACTTGCGTCATCCAGCACCCGATCGAGCACAACCAACGCAGCTTCGTCGGCATGCCCCACCGGGACAGTCTTCCATGCGATGCGAACCCCTGGCTCCCCGTCGCCCAGCACCTCGGTCATGCTGCGGCCCGTGACCGCAGGCAGTTCCCCCGGATCCGGCTGGGGCAGCGGCCGAGGTTTGAGGTGCCCAAACGCCTTCTCCAGCACCGGAACCGCCTGCGTGGCGTCGATGTCCCCCGCCAGCACGATGGCCATGTTGTTGGGCGCATACCAGCGCTCGAAGTACGCCGCCATGTCGTCGTACGCCGGTGACTTGAGATGCTCCACCTCGCCGATCGTGCTCTGGGTTCCGTAGGGGTGCTGCGGGAACAGACCCGAGAGCATCGCTTTCCACACCCGCGACTCCGGCGAGTCGAGGTCGAGGTTCTTCTCCTCGTAGACCGCCTCAAGCTCGGGCCAAAACAGCCGATACACCGGGTCCGTGTATCGCTCCGCCTCGATGGTGGCCCACTGCTCGAGTCGGTTGCTCGGCACGTTGCCGATGTAGACCGTCTCTTCGTTGCTCGTGAACGCGTTGACCCCCTCCAGACCGATGCTCGCGTACATGCGGTCGATCTCGTTGGGGATGGCGAACTTGCCCTGCGCCTGGGTCTGGGCGTCGATCTCGTTGAGAATCGCGGAGCGTCCCGCTTCATCATCGGTGGCGCGCAGCTGCTGATACAGCGCTTGAACGGCATCGATGTGGGGCTGCTCGGCCTGCATGTCGAGCGTGCCGAACTCGTCGGTCCCCTTGAAGAGCATGTGCTCGAGGTAGTGCGCGAGACCGGTGGAGTCCGCGGGGTCCATCCGGCTTCCCGCGCGCACGCCGATCCACGCGGTGAAGCGTGGCTGTTGGCGGTCGGTGCTGACGTAGACCGTCAGGCCGTTGCTCAATCGATGGATGCTCACGCCCATCGGATCGCCAGCCAGCGGCGCCTCCAAGGGCTCGGGGAGATCGCTGGCGGCGAGGATGTCGTGCACCGAACGCTGCGGCTCCGCGTCGATCGTCGCGCGCTTGCCCGGAGCCGGCGCGGCCTGTGGCGGGCGGGTGTCCGAGCCCCGACATCCTGTGGCGACCCCCAGTGAAAGACCCAGCAAGACCCGATGCAGGCGCATGCTGGGCGAGATATCAGTCGCGAAGGATCACCGCAATGTCACTCGAACGAGGCGAGCACCTGCTGCATGAGCCAGGTGCGGTCCTCCACGCCCTCGATCGACTCGAACGGCACGCCAAGCGCGAACGTCGAGCCGCCACCCGACCACGCGACGGCCGCCGTGCCGCCGACGCCACCAAAGTACGAGAGCACGCCGTCCCCGCCGGAGACCGGGTTGAGCAGGTCTGGGAAGTCGACCACGATCGCGTCACGGGTCGAAAAGCCCATCACAGGCGCCCCTTGCAGCGCGCCTTGCCCGTTGTGAAGCCACCAGGTGCCGGCATCGTCGCCGGCGTATGCGACGTGGAGCACGTCGGCGAGGAACGCGGCATCTTCGGGCGTTCCGACCGAGCCGAGATCGTAGGCAAACTCGGAGCCCGACACCATCAGCGCGCCCCCATCCTCGACGTACGACGCCAGGACGTCCTGCTCGAGGTCATCGAAACTCAGCTGCGCGGCGCTCTCTTCGCCCAGCATCCACAGCACCACGTCGTACTCGGACAGCGCCACCCGCTCGTCGCCGACCGCCTCCGCCGACGCGGTATCGAACGCGGACCCGAGGGCCTCGGCATAACGAACCACGAAGTTGTGCCCCAGCGCGCGCGGGTTCTCGCTGACGCGCTGGGCCTGCCAGCGCTCGTGTCCGTCGACCACCAACACCCTGGCCACGCCTGTCGTCACCGACGAGCCGTACACGTCGCTCGCCTTGGAGTGGGTGACCCCGGCGTCCTGCGTGAATGCGGTCACGCGAACGAACACGTCGTCGGCGAACGGCAGCCCTCCCGCGCGGTGCTGCGTGCCCTCGACGCGGCGAGCCTCGGCGGGATCCCAATGCTCGGCGTCCTCACTGAACCAGACCGCGTAGCCCTGCGCCCCATCGACCGGCGTCCACGAAAGCTCCACGACGTCCGAGGCCGCCGCGCGGGCCGAGACCAGCTGTGGCTCGGAGAGCCGCACGACGCCGTGGTGATTTTCCGCCACCGCGGTGATGAACTGGTCCTGTACACCACGGGCAGACGACACGTCCGGCGCACCGTTGAACAACAGCGACACGGCATATCGACGCCCGTCATCGCGATGAAAGAGGATGCCGCTGACCGCGACGACGCCGATCGAGGGCAGCGTCCCGGTCTTTCCCCAGAAGCGGCCCACCGTACTCGCACCGCTCATCCGCGCCGCCAGCGTCCCACGAACCCCCGCAATCGACATCGAGCGCATCCAGCGATCGGCTTGGGCCGAACCTTCCATCCCGCGCATCAGGTCCACGAGGTTGCGCGGCGAGGTGCGGTTGCTGTGACTGAGCCCTGAGCCGTCGTTCCACGATGCGCCCGCGGTGTCGGTGGGGAGCGAGGGCATCCAGTCGAGCAGGGCGGAGCCACCCGCGGCGTACGTGCTCACCCCTTCGACGGCCCATCCCAGGTGCCGAAGCCAGAGATCCGCAAACTCGTTGTGACTGCGGACGTTGATCGGCACCGCCATCGAGCTCAGGGGAGGCGAGCGCCAGGTCAGCAAGGACTTCGTCCCGGCCGGGGGTTCAAAGTCCGGGCTGTTCCCGGTCCCGCCCACAACCGTGATGCCCGCCCCGATCAAGGCCTCCCGGAATTGCGTGGCCGCGGTCGCGCGGTAGCTCGCGGCGTTGTACTCCCCGAGCGAAGCGCCCCCGTAGATGAACTCGCCGTGCGCGAGCACAGCTCCGGTGACGGTTCGAACCCCATCGTCGTAGAGCAGGTCCGCGATGCGATCCAGCGGCTCGCGGGCGCTGGCGTAGAAGTCGGTCGACCACGAAACATCGTGGTGGCCGACCAGGTAGACATCGCCGCTGAGCACACCGGCTCCGTCGGGCTCCGACGCCGCGAACACCTGGGTCTCGATGCGCGTGTCGGGCCCGAGAATGTCGAGCATCGCGGCGGTGGTGAACATCTTGGTGTTGGACGCGGGCACCAACACGGCGTCGGCGCTGCGCTCGAACAACACTTGCTCGGTCTCAAGATCGACGACCAGCGCACCGACGCTGGCACCCCCGAGCGCGCCCCCGTCGAGGATGCTGTCCAGCGTCGCCTGCAATCCTGCGAGCGCCGGGTCATCCAAGGGATCTGGCTCCGGCAACGGCTCAAACGGATCGCCGGGGTCATCGGGCGGCTCGCCGCTCGACCCCCCGCTGCTGTCCAGATCGTCGGTGGGGTCGTCGGTCTCAGGCCCGCGGGTCGTGTCCCCGCTGCTCGCCTCGGCCTCGCCGGTGGGGTCCGTCGCGGCGCCGGTGCTGGCGATCGCATCGGTGTCCTGCGGACCCGAGCCCATCGAAGCCGGATCCCCGCCGCACGCGAGGAAAAGCGTTGTCGCCGCGAGTCCACCCCAAACCCTCACCCTGCCCATGCCATCGACGATACCCGAGCCCCGACTGTTCGTGCCCCGGCGCTGGCGCGGGCCCCAAACTCGCGGTACCACTGCGCCCTAGCTTTCCTCGCCTTGGCCCCCTTCGAACCATCGCCCGAGCCGCCGGGCTCCCCGGACGCGCCCGCCGTGGGCTGGACCACCCGCGGACTCACGTGGCTTTGGACGCAGCGGTGGCTGCTGTGCATCTTCCTGGGCGCGCTGGCCGTCCGGCTGCACTGGAACCTCGCGGTCCACCCGCTGGGCGACTACGTCTACTCGGACATGAACGGCTACGTGCAGCGAGCCGAGCGGCTGTTGCGCGACTTCTGGGAGCCCCACGAGTACTCCGCCTTCTTCCCGTTCGCGACCCATTGGATGGTCGCAGCCGTCCTGTGGCTGTTCGACGAGCTCGATCCGGCGATCAGCATCGGGTACGCGCTGATGGGCGCGAGCACGGTTGCGATGGCCTACGCGCTCGCGCGCCGGGTCAGCACCTTCCCGTTCGTGGCCCCCGTCGTCGGCCTCATCGGCATTCTCTACTACCCCCACTTCTCCAACGGCGGGTACATCCTCTCCGAGACCCCGTTCTGCCTGTGCCTGACCGGAGCCGTGCTCGCGGTGGTGCGGATGGCCGAGCACGGACGCCGTCGCGACGCCCTCCTGCTGGGGGTGTTCGCGGGCGTCGGCGCGCTGTTTCGTCCGCAGATTCTCCTCTCCGCGGCGTTCGTTGGGATCTACTGGATCATCCGTCGCAAGGCGCTATCCAACATCAAGTTCAAGCACCTGTTGTGGTCGGCAGTGCCGCTGGGGATGTGCCTGGCCCTGGGCGTGGTCCATCTGCACCACCACACCGGTCGTTGGGGTCTCATCTCCGAGAACGACAGCTTCAACCTGGTCATGGGCCGCTGCCACAACTCGAAGATCGAGTCGCTCCCCGATGGCAAGGGACACGGCAAGGTGCACTTTCGTCCGCCGCCGCTGCTGCAGGTCGTCAACGCCGAGGCGGCCGCGGATCGCCAAGGCGTCGAGCCCGGCATGCGCATGAACGCGGCCTTCGGGGACACCTTCAGCTACAAGGGCTACATCGGCGACAAGAAGCAGCATCACGAGTACATCCGGCGCTGCATCGAGAAGACCGGTTGGGGTACGCAGCTCGCGTACTCCTGGGACAACATGTCGCTGTTGTGGTTCCACAACATTCCCTGGCCCGACTCCGGCCCTCAGCAGTGGCGCCCGGTCGCGCAGTGGTGGAACGACCAGGTGCTGTACTGGCTGATGGTGCCCTCGTGGCTGGGGCTGCTGTGGGTGTTCATTCCCGGGCGCCGTGCGGCCAAGCGCGGGCTGCTGGGCATTCAGATCCTGGCGCTGATGCTCCAGTCGGCGATCGTCTTTGGGGGCACCCGGTTCCGCATGCCCTACGACATGCTGCTGATCATCTTGGCCATCGAGTCCTATGCGTTCGCCGCGTGGGGCGTCTGGAAGCTCATCGAGCGCCGAGTTCAATCCGCCCGCGGCGTGGATGAGCGCTCGGCCGCCGGCAGCCCCAAGTCCGCGCAAAAAAGCGCCTCTTCGTAGAGGTAGCCGAAGTGTTTCGGCCTCGGCTGACCGGGCTCAAACACCGCGACCGCCAGCGGACGCTCGCCGTACCCCGATCGACATAGAGACCGCGACAGCAAGAATCGCCGGACCCCCTTGGCCTCCGCGATGGCGGTCACCGAGCCGCCGCCCTCGGCAGGGGTATACCGAGCCAACGTCGTCACCGGTCCGGCGCCGGACACAAACATCGCACCCGGCTCCAGGTCCCATCGACCCGATTCGTCCAGCGTATCCGAACCCAGCGCGCGGCCGACTCGCTCCAAGCGCGCGCGGGCATCCGCGAGGTCTTCCCCGGCAAAGCGACGGCGGCGGGGCGAACAGAGATCCTCCAGCGCCTCGTACACCGCCCCCATCGCCCCGACGCGATCGACCAGCGTCACCCACCGCGGCTCCAGCTGGGACACGCTCGCCACGCTCGCCGCCCTCGCCACCTCCCTGAGCGCCGCCTCGACGTCGGTCCCGACCCGCGCGTCGCAGTCCGCCGGGCTCCACGGCGCGGCGGGCATGACCACGGCAGCACCGCCGCGAAGCACCAGTCGCGGCCCGACCTCGCAGCGATCCCCCTGCACGCACAGTGCCGCAGCCTCGACCCGGAGGCGCCGGGCATGCCCACACGCATGCGTCTTCGTCTGCTCCGCGGTCGCGTCCGCGGGAGCCTGCGGCGACGCATAGGCCCCGAGCGCGTCGCGGAGCTCGGGCAACACGCCCGCCAACCCGGCTCGAAAGTTCAGCCGCAGCACGGTGTCGGCGTGGTCGAGGAAAGGCTCCACGTAGGCCAGGGATTGCTCCTGGCTCAGCGCGAGCGCCTCGTACAGCGGCTCGCAGGTTCCGGACCAGGCCGCCGGCAGGGCTCGCCATGCCTGGACGTCGAGCGCGGCATCCCCCACGACGAGCACCGTCTGCGCCGAGGTCCCCTTCAAGGACATCTCCGCGGCATCGTACTCGGGCGGCGCCCCAACCGAACCGGGTCGCCGGGTCAAGGACAGCTCGCCTGTGACCGCCGAATCCCAGGTCGCGGACTCCACGGTCCACGTCGTGCCCGGTGCAAGTGCCGCCAGAGCGCTCCGCACCCTCGCAGCCTGAGCGCCCCCGGACAACCGGGGCTCAACCCGGGCCGTGGCTTGGGGCGAGGACGAGAGCGCCTCACGCAGTGCCGCGAGACTTCCAGCCACGGCGCGGGGCGGCGACCAGTCGACCGCGAAGGGAACGACCGGCAGTCCATGCTCGGGCGGCGCAGGTGGCTCGGGGAGCACGGGCGCGGTCGCCGGGACCTGCGCGGGCTCGGCCGAAGGGGCGCACGCCAAGACAAAGCCGAGGAAGCAAGGAGCCCACGCGAGGAAGGGACGCGACACGAACGCAGAGGCTACCAACCGGGTGCGCGCCCGGACATCGCGGCGGGAGGGTTGCCGATGGACATCGCAGCCAGCGCTGAGACCGCCGAAAGACCCCGAAACCCGGCGCAAAAGGGCGAGTGAGCAGCCGCTCCCGAGGTCCCCTCGCTATACTTGCGGCCATGCGAGGCAGGGCAGTGCGGTTTGGGTTGGGCGTAGGCATCGCGGCCGTGGCTCTGGGCAGCCCCTCCCCTGCCTCCGCGGCCGACGGGGACACGCTGCTCGAGTTTCACTTTGAGCCCGTGCCGGGCGCTCAGATCGCGATCTGGCTCGAAGACGCGGACGGCAACTTCGTCCAAGACGTCTTCGTCACCCAAGCCACCGGAACGCTCGGCATCGGAAACCGACCCGGTCGCTGGGATTTCCTGTCGAGCTGGCGTTTCCCCTACGGACCGCGGCCCGGCGTCCTCCCAGTCTGGGCCCACGCGCGCGATATCACCTATCCCAAGCTTGTCTTCCACGATGACGAGCCCTCCGATGCCGAGTCGTTGGGGTGGCACGAAAACTCCAGCTCGCCCGAGCCCTACTTCTGCCGCCCCCTGAGCGGCGAGGAGCACGAGGTCATCTCCACCGACACCCAGACCTGCCCCTCTCCGGCGGTGTTTCAGTCGGACAAGGGCCGCTTCTCCGAGGAGACCAGCGTGTACCCGCCGCGCTCCGACCTCGTCGAGTTTGAGACCGAGCACGATCACGCCGACGTCCGCACGTTCTCGGAGCTCAACGACCTCGACACCGTCACGGGTGCGACGCCGGCCGGCTACACGCCGCAGCTGGTCACGGCCCTCATCCCGGCCGACGTCGCCAACGCGGGACCCCTGCACGCGCGCATCGAGGTCCACATCGAGAACGACCAAAATGACCGGTGGGCCTACGATCGGGAGGACGACCACTACGTCGACCCCCGCCTCGCCAGCTTTGGGATCCCCTACCTCGGGCAGCCCTCGGTCGTCTACGACGTTGAGTTCCAGCCGACAATGTCGGGCTTCAACTCGACCGACCACTACGCCGGGTATGGCGAGCTCAGCGGCGAGTCGGGCACGCTGCATCCCCCCGACGACAGCATCAGCATTGACGGTGGCAGCGGCGCGGACCGACTGCAGCTCTACACGCTCAACGAGCGGACGTTCCGGTTTGGAGTCTACAGCCACGGCACGGCCGGAGGCGGCCAAGGCCAAGACCCCGGCTGGGGCAGCTGCCAGGACGCGACCCTCCCCGCCTTGAGCGACGTCCGGATCGAGGCCATCGATTTCGACCGCGTGCGGGTGCACTTCACCGTGCCGGGCGACGTGGACACCGAGCTCGGCGCTGTCCGGTTGTTCTATCGACAAGGCGATCTCCCCCTCACCGCGGACACGCTCGCCGCGGCGATCCAGCAGGTTCCCGCCGAGGAAGACTGCGGTGAGCCGCTCGCACCGGGCGTCACGACGTGGTGCGACCTCGACGAACTGTTCGGCGCGACGAACTACCAGGTCGGCGTCCGCTACGAGGACCGCTGCGCCAACAGCAGCGAGCTGTCGACGATGGCCGTCACCACCCCGCAGCAGGAGTTCGCGGTCGTCGAGGGCTTTTGCTTTGTGGCAACCGCTGCCTACGGCGCCCCCTGGAATGACAAGGTGCAGGCGCTTCGCTGGGTCCGCGACCGGGTGCTCGAGCGTTCGAGCTTGGGCGCGTCGATGGTCGATTTCTACTACTACGCATCTCCCCCGATGGCGCGCATGATCGCCCGGTCCGACATCGCCCGCGCGATGGCCCGGCAGGCGCTGGCGCCGATCGCCGAGCTTGCCCAGCTGGCCACCATGGGACAGCGGGACTCCTGGGGCGAGACGCAGCGGGTCCCTGAGCGTGGATAGCGCGGCTGCATTCGTACTGCCCCTGCAGTAGGGACGGATACGGTGAAAACATCTCCGCGTCTTTTGCGCAGGATCACTTTCGGGGAGGAGAAGGCAAAAGTCGCACTCTGGCGCACATGTGGTGCAGCCCGCAAACGGCCCGAGAAACCCGTTCTGAGGCCCTTTCCAAATTTTCGGCGTTTTTGTACCCCAAGAACCCGGAAAGAACGGGGTGAGGCGAGTCAAAGTAGGTGCAAGGGAGACAGCGATGGCCACCACTCACCCAGGACTCTTCAAAACCGCGGCAGCTCTGATGATGGGTGCTGCGTTGGCAACGCTCGCTGTCGGTTGCGATAGCGCTGGAGAGACCATCGGACCCCGCGGAGGCTCGCTCGCCTCACAGGACGGCCGTTTCAGCATCGACGTCCCTGCTGGCGCGCTCGACGCCGACGTCGACCTGTCGATCGAGGAGGTTGAGTGTGAGCTCAGCACCACGATCGGTGCCTGCTACGCCGTGCTCCCGTTCGGCACCACGTTCCTGCGCCCGGTCGAGGTCGCCTACGAGATCGCTGGCATGGACGTCAGCGAGGACATCGGGGTGGTCGCCCAGGCCGCAGACGGATGGCGCGTCCTCCCGGACCGCGACGTCGACCTTGAGGATGCCGTCGTCTACGGCTCCGCGCTGTACCTCTCCGAGTACGGCATCGCCCACGTCGAGTAGGCGTCGCGTCGGCAGGCCCGATCCGTCCGACCCGCACGATCCGTCCGACCCGCCCCGCCCCGCCGACTCAGTGCAGCGGCTTTGAGATGACGCGGGCTCCGGGCCCGACCCGATCGACCAAGCCGTCGCCCGGAACACCGGCGTGTGTGTACTGCTCTTCGAGGATCTCCAGCAGTGCCTTGGCCCGGTGCTCGTCCTCGGAGAGCGCGAACGTTGTCGGGCCCGCGCCGCTGATGCTGCAGCACAGCGCTCCAGCCTCGCAGGCCGCGGCCTTGGCATCCACGTACCCGGGAATGAGCCGGGCCCGGTGCGGCTCGGCCACCCTGTCGACAACCGCTTCGCCCAGCATCTGCATGTCGCCCAGATGCAGCGCGTGCACGAGCATGCCGAGCCGGGCTGCCTGCGCGACGCAGTCGGCAACCGAGACGGTCGCCGGCAGCACCGCACGTGCATCGGCCGTCTTGACCTCGCAGCCTGGCGTGTACACGGTCACCCACAGGCCTTCGGGCGCTGGCAGGGACACGAGCCGGAGAGGATCGAGCGATGGAACGAGCACCACCCCGCCCACGATCGCCGGCGCAACGTTGTCCGGGTGCGGCGTGCCACAAGCCACCCCTTCGGCATGCCGAGCAGCCTCGACCAACGCCTCGTGAGGGAGACCGAGCTGGAGGGCGGAGTCCGCCGCCACGACAGCGGCCGCCGCACTCGCGCCACTGCTGCCCAAGCCACTGCCCAGCGGCAGACCTTTCTTCAGTTCGAGCTCGATCGACGCCTTGGGTGCAAAGCGATCAAGCAAGTGCTTGACCGCCACCGAGGCCGTGTTGAGTCCGGGGTCCAGGGGGAGCCGGCCGCCGTCGCCTTCGATCCTCAGGATCGTCACCCCGGGTACCTCGCCCTTTCGAGCCCGCACGATGTCGCCGCGCTCACGCAACGCGAGGCCCAGGCAGTCGAAGCCGGGCCCAAGATTGGAGACGGTCGCAGGCGCAAACGCCTCGACCCAGGGACGCACGTCGGACACGGCGTAGGACTACCGCTTTAGGGCGTCGTCGATCCAGCTCGACAGCTCGCCGCCGAACAGAATGTAGCGCCCGTTTGCGCGGCGCCCGTTGACGAACACCGCCGGGGTGCCATCAACCCCGGCATCTTCGCCGTGCTGCTTGTCCGCCTCGACCACGTCCTTGCCCTTGCGGACGTTGTAGCTGGCCTTGAACTTGGCCATGTCCAACCCGATCTTCGAGGCGTAGCTGAGGATGTCGCTGTCTTCGAGCTGCTCCTGGTTGGCGAACACGATGTCGTGCATCTCCCAGAACTTGCCCTGCTCCAGCGCGGCCTCGGTCGCGATCGCGGCCGCCTTGGCGCGCGGGTGCCCCATGAGCGGGAAGTGTTTGAAGACCAGCTTCGCCCGACTGCCGAACTGCTCGACGGTCTTGCGGATCTTTGGAGCCTCCAGTTTGCAGTGCGGACACTGAAAGTCTGCGAAGACCACCACGGTGACCGGGGCGTTCTCGCTGCCGAGAACCGGGCGGCCGTGGACCGGGATCTCGCGCGGCTTGAGGGCTTTGGAGACCTCTTGCAGGCCGGTCCGGACCTCGCTGGTCGGGGCGCCTGCCTGCAGGTAGTCCGCGACAAACTGCCCAGCGATCAGCGAGTCCCGGCACTTGTCATCATCGCGAAGCGACTTCGCCAAGGAGTGCGGCTTGTCGCACGCGCTGGGCTCGGAGTTGATCACCTGGAAGAAGGTCGAGCGCTGGGACTCCGAGAGCTTGGAGAGATCCACGCCCTTCGCTTCCATGATCATCTCACCGGTTGGGACCGGTGGCGGGTCCTTCTCCGCGAGTTGCGGGTCGCCCTGCCCCGCGTCGGCCGAAAGAGGCTCGCCCCGGGGCGCCTCCCCTTCGGCCGCGTTCGTCTTGGCGTCGGGATTCTTCGCCTCCGGCGGGGTGCAGGCGGGGCTGCACGCGGTCATGGCCAGGAGGCTTGCGATCAGCACGAGACGTGTCAAAGCCCGCGGAAGGTAGCGCACGAGAAACGGCCGCGGCAAGCGGAGCCAGCACGCGGGCCTTGTGGGGGGAGTTTACCGCCCACACTGCAGTTTTGCAGGGCTCCCGTACGTTGACGGATGAGGCTAGGCAGGCAAGGCTCCGCGCGGAAAAGGAGGTGGCATCTTGAAAATCTTGGTGACGGTCAAGCGGATCCCAGACCCTGACGCGAGCGTGAAGTTCGCCGATGGAGCTATCGACACTGCGTCGGCAAAGTGGGTCCCGAACGAATTCGATCAATACGCGGTGGAAACCGCCCTGCGTCTGGCGGAGGACGCGAAGTCCAAGAAGCGCCACGCGGAGATCGTGGTGTGCAGCGTGTGCCCAGCGGCGCAGCGTCAGCACATCACGACGTTCCTTGCGATGGGTGCGGACCGCGGCATCGTCGTCGACGCCGACGACACGGCGCTCGACTCCCAGGCGGTGGCCAAGCTCATCGCGGGCGTGTTCAAAAAGGAAGGCGCCGATCTGCTGGTCTGCGGGAAGCTCTCGCAAGACACCGAAGGCAACGAGGTCGGTCAGCGGGTCGCAGGCCTGCTCGATCTGCCCATCGCGTCGTTCGCGGGCGGCGTGACGCTGGACTCGGCGAGCAACGCCATGCTCGTGTCGCGCGAGGTTGACGATGGCGTCGAGACCAAGAAGGTCCCGCTGCCCTCGGTCCTCACGTGTGACCTTCGCGTCGTCCTGCCCGGCAGCGTGAAGAACGGCGTGACGCCGGACGACTTCACCTACAACGAAGGCCCTCGCCTCGCGTCGCTGCGCGGAATCACGATGGCCAAGCGAAAAAAGGTCGACCAACTCTCGCCGGCTGACCTTGGGGTCGAAGCCACCAGCGCAGTCAACAACAACGCCATGACCCCGCCCCCGGCACGCGCCGCGGGACAGATCGTCGAAAGCGTCGAACAGCTGGTCGAAAAGCTAGCATCGGAGGCGAAAGTGCTATGAGCAAGGTCCTCGTCGTCGTCGAAACGGACGGCACAAACATCAAGAACGCGAGCCTGCCCGGCATCACCGCCGGGGCTCAACTCGCGCAACACAACGGCGCAGAGCTTCACCTGCTGGTGATCGGTTCGGGCGTGGGCGATGCGGCCAACGCCGTGGGTGCCGCGGGCTTCGGTGCCGCGGGCGTCCACGTCGCGGACCACGAGCAGCTCGCTCCGTTCACAACCGAGGCCTGGACCGATGTGGTCGTCGCGGCAGTGAAGGCCCTGGGCGCGACCGCGTTGGGCGGCACCGCGACCTCAACCCTGCGCGACGTGATCCCTCGAGCAGCCGCACTGCTCGACGCGCCGCTGGCCGGTGAGATCACCGGCGTGACGGGCAACAACACGTTCAGCCGCGAGATGTCGGCCGGTCGTGCGCTCTCCAACTTCACGCTCACCGGCGCCCTGGTCTGCTTCACCGCGCGCGCGAGTAACTTCGAGCCTGCCGTTGCGGGTGGGAGCGCCCCCGTGTCCGCCGTGGACCCCGGGACGCCCAACAAACGAGGGGCCGAAGTGGTCGGCATCGAAACCACGAAGAGCGCCCGTCCGGCACTCACCGAGGCCAGTGTCGTCGTGGCTGGTGGTCGCGGCATGGGCTCGGGCGAAAACTTCGCTTCGCTTGAGACGCTCACCGACCTGCTCGGGGGCGCCCTGGGGGCCAGCCGTGCGGCCACAGACGCGGGCATGGTGCCCGCCGACCTCCAGGTCGGTCAGACCGGGAAGGTCGTCGCACCCGATCTGTACTTCGCGGTCGCCATCTCGGGCGCCATCCAGCACCTGGCCGGCATGAAGGGCTCCAAGACGATCGTCGCGATCAACAAGGACCCCGAAGCGCCGATCTTCCAGGTCGCGGATTACGGCCTGGTCGCGAAGTGGGAGGACACCCTCCCGCAGCTCATCGAGCTGGTGAAAGCCAGGAAGTCCAGCTGATCAACCCCTGAGCACCGTACCGCTGCCCCTTGGTGGGCATCGCGCAACGCCCGAGCCGTCCTCCGACAGCTCGGGCGTCCGCTTTGGTTGGTACCCTGTGGGTGTGGATGGGAGTCGGCCGCCGGGACCCTCGGACTACGCAGTCCGAGCGCTGGTCGTGGTCCTCGGGGCGGCGGCGGTCCACGGGCTGGTCGCGTCGGTCCTGCTGCGGCTGCTCGTCGGCGCCCACGAGCTCCCTGGGCAGGCGCTGAGCGTCGCGCTGTGCGTGCTGCTCACCGCGCTGGCCGAGCTCGCGTTTCTCTACGTTCGCGCCGAGTACGCCAGCCCAGATCACGTCGCACGGTCTCTGCCGTGGGTCTGCTGGACGACCCCACCTGTCGCCTCGGTGGCGCTGTCACTCGTCGCGGTGCCGGTTGGGGCGGACCCGACCTCCCAGGGGTTGCTGACCGCGATCGGGCCCGTGTTCGCCGCCTGCGTCTCGGTGGGCCTGGTCGTCGGCATGCTGCTGGACCGGTTGCTGCGCATCCTCGCCGCCGCCTATCCAAGGGGTGCGGCCGAACCCGCCGTGCTCGCTCCGTCCCCGCCGACCCTGGCCTACAGCTATGTCCGTATCCTGTTCGTCGCTGGACTCGCCTCCAGCGTGCTCGCCCTCGCGGCGGTCCTCATCCCGCGCTGGCACGACGCGACGAGTACCGAGGTGATGCTTTGGGTGGCCGGAATCGGCCTGCTGTTGGCGTGGGGGCCCCTGGCAGCCGCGACGCTTGGCATGAGCCCCGGCAGCGACATCCGCTCTTTGACCCGGCGACTCGACGCGTACGACGACAACGCCATCGAAGCGACGCGGCGACCGGTCGTGGTCACTCGTGGAGACGAGGTCGGCGCGATGTTGGCCAACCTCGAAGCCCTCCGCGCGAAGCTGCAACGCGAGCTGGTGTCCTACGAAACCGCGCTCCGGAACACGCGTCACGCCGATGCTCGCAAGGCGGACTTTCTCAACGCCGTAAGCCACGAGCTGCGCACGCCGCTCAACGCGGTCGGTGGGTTCGCCCAGCTGCTCCTCGAAGGCCACGAGGGTGCGCTCAGTGAGCCTCAGATCGAGGACGTCGAGCTCATCCGGGACGGCGGCCGACAGCTGCTGGAGCTCATCAACGACATCCTCGACATGTCGATGATCGAGTCGGGCGAGCTGCGTCTTTCGTTCGCGAGCACCGACATCGCGCAGCTGATCCGCGGCGTCATCAACATTCACCAGCCGCTCGTGGACGAGCGATATGTTCAGCTGCAGGCCGAGATCGGTCCGAGACTCCCGGCGGTCGTCTGCGATGCCCGAAGGCTGCGGCAGATCCTCACCAACCTCGTCAGCAACGCGATCAAGTTTACCGAGATGGGCTCGATCACCCTGCGGGTCGCGCACGATGCCCGCAAGGAGGCCGTGGTCATCCGCTGCATCGACACCGGCCTGGGGATCGCCCAAGACGACTTGGTCGCGGTGTTTGAGGAGTATCGGCAGGCCGGATCCGTCAAGCGTCGATCCAAAGGCACGGGGCTCGGCCTCGCGATCGCCCGCCGCATCGCCGGCTATCACGGCGGTACGCTGCATGCCGAGTCCACGCTCGGGGAAGGCTCGGTCTTCACGCTACGACTCCCGCTTGAGCCCCCGGCCAGGCCCGACACGATCGACATCACCGAGGAAGACGCGCGCGCAAAGACGCAGCGTGTGCTCGAGGAGGTCGGCGCATGATCGAGCGCGCGCGTCTGCGGGTCGAGCTGCGGCTGTTGGGTGGACTGGGCTTGGGTTGGCTGCTCGCCACTGCCCAAGCCATGCTCTGGGCTCGACTCGTCCTGGGGCCCATAGACTTCAGCGAGCTGGCTTGGAGCATGCTGGTGGTGCCCCACGCGGTTGCCCTCGTGGTCGCATCGCTCTCCCTGCTCGCCGACGCTCCCAAGGCGCGGTGGGCCACCGACATCTCACCGAGCCCCGCGCTGTGGATGATGGGCGGCGTGCTTACGCTCCCCTTGGTGCCGCTGTTTATCGCCCGCGACCACCGTATTCGGCGGAGCCCTGCGCCCACCCAAGAGGCACTCGAGCAAGCCTTTGCCCGCCTGCTGCGGCTGCCCCGCGCGCTTGGGCTCCGTTTTTGGACGTGGCTGTGCGCCGCGATGATGGTCAATGCCCTGACCCTCTCGCAAACGCTCGACCTGCCTCCTACGGTCACCCTCGGGCTGTTGATGGTGTGGCTGTGCACCAACACACCCGTCGCGCTCGTCGTCACCGGAGCCTCTCGCGCGTTCGTTCGGCCACAGATCCTCTCCGCGCCTCACCGCATCTCAAGCTTTGACTCGCGCCCGGTCCTGCGCGGACGAATGACCATGCAAGCCTCGGTCGCCTCGGCGGCCCTCGTGCTCACCCCGCTGGGTGCCGCTGCGCTTGTCGCAATGCGCATCCCCTCCAGCGGGTGGCCGCCGTGGGGCGCGCTCGCGTTCGCGGGCGTCGTCTTCACGGCAGCGGCGTTTGTGACGAGCATCTTCGTCGCCCGCGCCGTGCACCACGACGTCGTGCGCGCCACGTCTCGAATCTACGCGGTCGTCCACGATGCTCCAATCTCGGCCATCCACAACGTCAGCTTCGCCACCCACGAGGCCCGCCATCTCATCGCAGCCGTCGACAGGATGGTGGCCCGGATCTCCGAGTCGAACATCGCCCACTACGTCGCCATCGAGAAAGCCAAGGAAGCCGAGCGCCTCAAGAGCCAGTTTCTCGCCAACATGAGCCACGACCTCCGCTCGCCGTTGAACGCGATCCTGGGGTTCTCCGAGCTGCTGCTCTCGGGGATCGACGGGGACCTCAACGCCGCGCAACGCGAGATGGTTCAGCTCATCCTGCGCAGTGGCAGAGACCTCCTGCGCGAGATCGACGATATCCTCGACACGGCAAAGATCGAAGCCGGCCACCTGGAGCTTTCGCCGGAGCCAACCCCGGTCGCCAACCTCGTGACCCGAGCGATCGCCTCGGCCAAGAAACGCGCCCCCGGACTCCCGAGCTTCGGGGTGAAGTTCGCCCCTGGACTGCCCGCGGTGCTCTGCGACCCGCGCCGCTGCGTGCAGGCCATCGCCAACGTCCTGCTGTTCGCCCACGAAGGCACCGACGCCGCGCAGGTCAACATCGAGGTCAAGCTCGGGCGGACGGAGCGAGGCGGTGCCGTGTTCGTCGACATCACCGTGGGCCACCATCCGGCATCTGCCGAGGACCTCGCCCGCGCCCGCTCGGGGTTCTTTCGCATCCCGGGACACCACGGCCTCGGCCTGGGGCTCCCGCTCGCCGCCGCGATGCTTGAGCAGCAAGGCGGCGCCCTCGACATCGAGGCGCTGGCCGAGGGCATGGTGTTCTCCGTCGAGGTCCCTGCCGCCGTGCCGCGCCCCAGCCTCGCCAAGCAGGCGTGGCTCCAGCGGCGGCGCGAAGCGTCCGCATAAGCACAAGCCTGCGGTGTCGGGTTTCACCGGGGGCTGCTACGGTGCTCTCGTGCTCACGCTGCTGTCTCCAGACCTCGCCGCCTACGTCGAGGACCATGCGCCAGCCGAGACCGCGCTCCTCACCGAACTCAAGGAGGCGACCTACAGCCAGCTCGAGGATCCGCAGATGCAGGTTGGTCGAGTCGAGGGCGCGCTGCTGCGCCTGCTCGCGATGACGGTGGGGGCGGTTCGGGTTGTGGAGATTGGAACCTTCAGCGGCTACTCGACCCTGAGCCTCGCCGCCGGGACAGCCGAAGGTGGCCGGGTGGTCACCTGCGACATCGACCCCGTCGCAACCGACCTCGCCAAGTCGTTCTGGGCTCGCAGCGCCCACGGGCACAAGATCGAGCTGCGGCTGGGGCCCGCGCTCGAGTCACTCGCTGCGCTGGCCCAAGACGGCGAGCCTTTCGACCTGGCGTTCATCGACGCGGACAAGACCTCCTACGAAGCCTATTGGGAGGCGCTGGTCCCCATGATGCGCCCTGGAGGACTCATCATCGCCGACAACACGTTGTGGAGCGGCAAGGTCCTGCATCCCCAGGATCCTTCGGACCACGCGCTGGTCGCCTTCAACGCGCGGGTGCGCGCCGATCCCCGTGTCGATGCGGTCCTCCTGTCGGTCCGTGACGGTGTCATGTTGGCTCGCAAGCGCAGTGAAGTCGATCCTGGCGGTCACTAAGCAACCTTTGCCCGGCCGCTGACGTACACTCCTTCACGGTGTCCGCTCCGGCTGTCCACCCCCCCCGTCCCGCGCCCACCCCGGCGGCCACCGCCTCCGCGATCCGGGAAGCGGTCGGCAACGCCATCGTCGGAAAGGCCGAGATCATCGACTTGGCGCTTGTGGCCCTGCTTTCGGGCGGGCACCTGCTCCTCGAAGACATGCCAGGTGTGGGCAAGAGCACCCTGGCCCGCTCGCTTGCTGGCGCGGTCGGAGGCGTCTTCCGGCGGATCCAGTTCACCGCCGACCTGTTGCCCGCCGACGTTCTCGGGGTCAACGTGTGGCGTCCACAGCGGGAGTCCTTCGAGTTTCGCGAGGGCCCGCTGTTCGCCAACTTCGTGCTGGCCGACGAGGTCAACCGAGCCCCGCCGCGGACCCAGAGCGCACTCTTGGAGGCCATGGGTGAACACCAGATCTCCGTCGACGGCGTCAGCCGACCGCTGCCCGAGCCGTTCATGGTCATCGCCACCCAAAACCCGCTCGAGCACTATGGCACCTATCCGTTGCCCGAATCGCAGCGCGACCGCTTCGTGCTGCGGCTGTCGATGGGCTACGCATCGGCGGACGTGGAGGCGGCCCTCTTGCAGGGCAACGGCACGCGCCCGACGACCGAAGCGGTGGTGTCTGCGCAGGATGTGCTCGCCGCCCAGCGTGCCGCCCGGGGGGTCTTTGTGCACGCCGACCTCGCCGCATACGCGCAGGCGGTCGTGCAGGCCACGCGTCAGCACCCGCGCGCCCGGCTGGGCGTAAGCACCCGCGGCGCCCTCGCCTGGGTCGCCGCCGCCCGGGCTCGCGCGCTGCTCGAGGGACGCGAGCAGATCAGCCTCGACGACCTGCAAGAGCTTGCGATCGCCGCCCTCGCCCACCGGGTGCTGCCAAGTCTGGCTTCAGACGAAGCGAGCGCGTCCTCCGAAGAGCTCGTTCGAGAGATCATCGCGACGGTCCCCGTCCCGCAGTGATGGCGAACGACACCCCCGCCGCCGCACCCAGGGGCCGCATCGCGCGGCTGCTTCGTCGCATGCTCTCGGCGCGCGGACGCCGTCTTGAGATCACCAAGTCGGGCTGGCTGTTCATCGCGTTGACGCTTGCGGTCGGGTTCGCCGCGATCAACTCTGGCGCCAACCTGCTGCACGCGGTCTTCGGGGCCCAGATGGCCCTCATCATCGGCAGCGGGATGCTCTCGGAACGCGCGGTGTTTCGAGCTTCGGCCAAGCGAGTGCTGTGCGAGGCCGTCCATGCCCAGACCCCGACCCCCCTCCAGGTCGAGGTCTCCAACGCCAGCGGCGCGGGCGAGCTGCTCTCGGTCAGCGTCGAGGATGACGACGGAGATCAACCCGGAGACTGCGGCCCCGTGTTTGCGGTGCGACTCGCCCCCAAACAGACCCTCACCCTGCACACCACAGTCACGATGCCGGCTCGCGGCCGCCATCGCTTACCGCGAGCCGTGATCGCCACCCGGTTTCCGTTCGGACTGTTCGTCAAGCGCCGCGACGTTGAAGAACCACCCGAGATCACGGTCTACCCCAAGCTGTATCCGGTGCGGGTGGAGGCCGGCTCCCGGCACCGCCCCGGACAGGGGGAGGCCTCCGGCCGGATCGCGCGGGTGGGCGAGTTCTTTGGAATGCGAGAGTACAGGGAAGGCGACGATCCCCGCCGCATCGACTGGCGCACCGTCGCTCGCGGCCAACGCCCGTCCGTGCGGGACTACGAGGCGCTTGGCGACGATGAACGAATGCTCGACCTGTCCTCCGGGGTCATTGGGGAGCCTCAGTTCGAAGCCGAGGTCTCCCGCGTCGCCTCCATGGCGGTCGCATACTTGCAGGAGCCGGGGGTCGCGGTCGGACTGCGCTACGGGGGTGAGCTGCTGCTTGAGCCCGCCTCCGGAGCACACGCTCGGCACTCCCTGCTCGAAGCGTTGGCGCTGATCGGAGAGCGCCCCGCATGACCCTTCGCGAGCTTCGCGACCGCCTCAGCGCCCTGCAGGCCCTCCTCGCGTCGGCCGCGGTTCTCGCCGGTGGTGGCATGTCGTGGACCAGCCTCTCCCTGGCGCTCGCCTTGGGTGCGCTTGCGTTCTATCGGCCGCGCCCCGAGACCACCCCCACGGCGATCGGCCGAGCGTGGACCCTGGGCGTCGTGCTCGCGCTGGCTGCCACATTCGCCCGGGTGCTGCTGGTCGGCGACCTGCTCGACGCCGGCGTGGACTTTCTCCTGCTGCTGATCGTTCAGCGCCTGTTTAACCGCCAGAAGGCCCGAGAGCACATGCAGTTGCTGATGCTCGGCTCCCTGATGATGGTCGTGGGTGCGGTGGTCAACACCGGCCTCACCTACCCGATCCTCTTTGCGGCCTACACCGTCATCGCCGTCATGACGCTGGTCGTCGACCACCTTATGGCCGAGGGGGAGCGCCTCGGCGCACGGGTCATGGCCGAGATGGCCCGCGCCGCGATGCGTTCCCGCAAGACGCTGTGGCGTGCCGCCGCTGGGGTCTCCGCCCTCGCGGGCGTCGGCGCGCTGCTGGTGTTCTTGCTGTTTCCCCGGTGGGGTGCCGGTGTCTTCCTTCGAGGCGCGTTCGCCAAGGACTCGCGCAGCGGATTCGCGGGCGAGGTCACGCTCGGGGAGTTCGGTCGCATCAAGTCCGATGCGACCGTGGCGGCCCGGCTGCGACCCCAAGGCGACACCCGGCGGGTCGACAGGCTGACCTGGCACCTTCGGGGCGGCGCCTTCGACATCTACCAAGACGGACGCTGGTCCAACAACAACGCGGCGGCCGAACGCGTGCCGCTTCGCCAGGTTGGGCAGTACACAGCGCTCGCCCCCAACCGGATCCCGCGGCTCGTGACGATCCGAGGCGAGGCACCCGGGCGACTCAGCCTCGCGTACCAAACCCGTCCCAATCCGTTCCTTGAGAACGCGCAACAGATCCAGGTCGAGGTCATGCTCGAAGACCTGGGTGTCGACGCGATGTTCGTCGCCAGCGACCCGGTGGCGGTGCGCATCTCGCCCCGCGGTGCGCTCGAACAACGCGACCTCAAGGTCCGGGCCGGACTGCACAGCGAGTTCCGAATCGACAAGCCCCCGGGACCGGTTCAGTACGAGTTCATCGCGCAGGTCGGGTCCCCCAACGTGGCGCGCCTGCGCGAGCTGGGTGACCCAACCGTGGACGAGGAATTTGCTGGATACCTTCGCCGGACCGAAGGCCTCTCCCCAGAGGTCCTCGCCCTGGCCCAGCGCCTCACCGCCGGTGCCACCAATCGCTACGACAAGGTCCAGGCGCTGATGGCCCACCTCGGGGAGTTTGGCTACACGACCGATCTTGAGCCGTCGCAGCGCGTCCGCGATGGCGCCGACCCGCTGGAAGGATTCTTGTTCGACGCCCAAGCCGGTCACTGCGAGTACTTCGCGACCGCCCTCGCGGTGCTCGGGCGCGAGGTCGGCGTCCCCACCCGCCTTGTCAACGGCTACTACGGCGCCCACTACAACACGCTGGGGGACTTCTACGCGGTGCGGCAGGCGGACGCGCATTCATGGGTCGAGGTGTGGTTCGGGCCCGAAGCCGGCTGGGTCACGTTCGACCCCACCCCGCCCTCAGGTCGCACCGCGGGCGACGACGCCCCACTGATCCCCGCGCTCAGCGAGGCCTTCGACGCCCTGAGAAACGCGTACCTGGAGTATGTCATCGACTACAACCTGACCAAGCAGCTCAGCATGTTGGAGGGCCTGGGCATGCGCAGCAGCGGAGGGTCGCACCCGCGGGTCCACTGGCCCGGCGTGGCGCGGTGGGGAGCGGGAGCCTGCGTCCTCGTGCTGGCGCTGTGGGTGTGGGCTCGGCGCTCGCGACCGAAGCTCCCCGAAGCTCAGCGTTTGTATGCGCAAGTGCTCAAGTCGCTCGCCCGGCACGGCATGACCCGCGACCCCACCGAGAGCCCAAGCCGCTTCGCGGACCGAGTCTCGGCGGAGCTTGAGGACAGCACGGCGCTGCTTCGCTTCGTCGCGCAGTACGAGGCCATTCGATTCGGCCGTCCCAAGGCCGACCTGGCCGAGCTTCGGCGCAGTGCTGCGGACGCGCGAAACGTTCGCCCCCGCTCGGGCTGAGCAGGACATCGACCCGCACGCCCTGGCCCCCTTCAGTCGCTCTGTTCGCGACCTCGAAGCGCTTGTGCGTCCAGCACCGCGTCCCGTGACTGGGGATCGAGGGCAGCGCGAACAAGGCCGGTCGCGAGCGTGGCGGCATCCATGGACTGGAATCGGTCGCGGGTCCCGGTGGCGCCGAGCCACCCCGCCACAGCCAGGACCGCGTCCGCGACACACGCCCCCACACGCTCGCCGGGTCGGATCTCTTCGCGGTCCGGGCCGGAGATAAAGCTGGGTCGCGCGATGGTGTAGGGCTGGCCGGCCGAACGGAGCTCACGCTCAAGACGAGCCCGCGCCGCGAGGTAGGCGTTGGTGGTGCCTTCCTTCACGCCGAGCGAGGAGAGATAGACAAAGCGTGCCTCCGGCGCTGCGCTGCGGCACGCATCGAGCAAGAGCTTGGACAACCCGTAGTCGATGCGCTCGTAGCCAGCGGCAGCATCCATACCTTCGCTCGCGGCGCGGCCGCGGGTGGTCCCGAGCAACGCAAAGACCATCGACGGTTGGACGGCGGCAAGCGTCTGGGTCATCGAGCCCAGATCCCAGGCTGTCGTGTCCACCGCGGCGCCCAGCGCCTCGAAGCGCTGCGTCCAGCGCGGCAGCGATGACGAGTCCGGTCGCACGTGCGCCGTCGTCTGCACCCCCCGGCTTCGTAGTTCGGACACGACCGCCCGCCCCGTGTACCCCGTCGCCCCGGCGACAAATGCCCGCTCACTCATGCGGCCAACGTAGCACTGCTACCCTTGGGCTCATGTCCACCGTGGTCCCTGCGCGCGCTTTACTCGACCGCTACGACGGGTTCTTGCTGGACGCGTACGGGGTGCTGGTCGATGGCGAGGGACCCCTGCCCCACGCGGCGGCCTTTGTTCGAGCGCTCGCCGAATCGGGCAGAGCGAAACTGCTGCTCAGCAACGACGCCTCCCGGACCGGTCCGCAGATTCACGCGCGACTTCGGGGCTTCGGCTTCGACTTCGAGCCCCGCGAGATCCTCAGCAGTGGCATGCTGATCGAACCGTGGGCCCGGCGCCACGGACTCACCGGGGCTGCGGCGATCGTCCTCGGGCCCGAGGGATCCCAGAGGCTCGCCACCGACGCCGGCCTGTGCCCCGTGTCCCCGAACGAACCCCAGGCTCGGGTGGTGCTGGTGTGTGACGACGCGGGGTTTCCCTTTGTCGAAACGCTCGAGGCGGTGCTGTCGACGCTGATCGCACGCACCGAGTCCGGACAACCGACCGCCCTCGTGCTGCCCAACCCCGATGTGCTGTATCCCAAAGCAGGACGTGCGGTGGGCATCACCGCCGGCGCGGTGGCCTGCGTGATCGAGCGCGGGCTCCAGGCTCGTTTCGGGTCCGATGCGCCGGCCTTCGAACGCCTCGGAAAACCCCATGCGCCGATCTTCGAGGCGGCTGCGCAGCGGGTCGAGGGTCGCCTGCTGATGCTCGGAGACCAGCTTGAAACGGACGTCGCCGGAGCCCACGCGGCCGGCATCGACGTCGCACTGGTCGAGACCGGCATCGGTCGCCGCCCTCCGCCCGATGCCGCCGTGCAGCCCACGTGGGTGCTCAAGTCGCTCGAGCTGTAGCGGCGCCGAGCCGCGCGTCACTCGGACAGGTTCTCTCGAACCCGCCCGGCCACCGTGGCAATCCTGCGGATTTCAGCGCGAGAGAACCCCTCGAACGCTTGGTCGAGCATCGTATTCGAGACCGCGATGAAGGCCGGAAGCGTGCGATAGGCCTTCGGCGTCGGTCTCACCAACATCGCTCGAGCGTCGCCGGGGTCGGGAGCACGGGACACCCATCCTTGTTGCTCCAGCGCCTTGAGAAACCGGCCCACGGTCACCTGCGAGAGTTCCATACGCGCGGCCAGTACCCGAGCCTGCAGCGGTTCCTTGGCGGCGAACAGAATCATCAACGCGTTGGCCTGGGGCGGCGTGACGTCGTGCAAACCGTGGGCGCCGAAGAGCCCGGCCACGCGTCGCTCAAGGCGGCGTCCGATCGCAACGAAGGTGAGGTACGCCTCCGACTGCACGCGCCGCAGCTCCAGCATCGCCGGCTCTACACCAGCCTCCCCGGCGACCGTGGCGGCGGCCACCCCCACGGTCGGCCGTGATGGCGCAGGAGAGGGTTGCTTCGCCATTGCGCCCAGATACTAAGCATGCTTAGTATCTGGGCGCCAGCCCTGGACGGGCGGCAGGAGTGCACCGTGCCCGACGCCTACATATTCGACGCCGTCCGTACCCCTCGAGGACGCGGCAAGAAGAGCGGCAGTCTCTATACGACTCGCCCGATCGACCTTCTCGCCCAGTCGCTGCGTGCGCTCCGCGATCGCAGCGAACTCGACACCTCCCTGGTCGACGACGTCGTCATCGGCTGCGTCACCCAAACCGGGGACCAGGGCGCTTGCATCGCGCGCTTTGCCGCCCTCGAAGCCGGCTGGCACCTCGACGCGCCCGGCGTGACCCTCAATCGATTCTGCGGATCCGGACTGCAGGCGGTCAACGACGCCGCGGCCATGGTGGCCTCGGGGTTCTACGACTGCGTCGTTGCCGGCGGCATCGAGAGCATGTCGCGCGTCACGATGGGCAGCGACGGCGGCGCGATCTTCGACCCCAGCACGCTGTGGAACGTCGGGTCGGTGCCGCAAGGCATCAGCGCGGATCTCCTGGCGACGCTGGGCGGCATCACGCGCGAAGACTGCGACCGGTTCGCGGTGCAGAGCCAGCAGCGAGCCGCCGCCGCCATCGAAGCCGGGCGGTTCTCCCGAAGCCTCATCCCCGTGACCGACCGGCTGGGCTTGCCGGTCCTCGAAACCGACGAGCACCCCCGGCCCGGCACAACCCTCGAAGGCTTGTCCGAACTCTCCCCAGCGTTCGAGACCATGGGCCGCGACTTCGGCCTCGACGCCCTGACCAAGCAGCGGTACCCCCAGGTCGAACGCATCCACCACGTCCACCACGCCGGCAACAGCTCGGGCATCGTCGACGGCGCTGCCGCGGTGCTGGTCGCCAGCGCCGAGGCGGGCAAAGCCATGGGCCTCACGCCGCGCGCAAAGATTCGCGCGGTGGCGGTCGTGGGCACCGACCCCATCCTGATGCTCTCCGGACCGATGCCCGCCACGCGCAAGGCCCTGAAGAAGGCTGGCATGCAGGCGGAGGACATCAATCTTTGGGAGGTCAATGAAGCGTTCGCGGCGGTTCCGCTGGCGTTTATCAACGAACTGCAGGTCGACCCCGCCACCGTCAACGTGCACGGCGGAGCCATCGCGTTGGGGCACCCGCTGGGCGCGACCGGAGCCATGCTGCTGGGCACCGTCCTCGATGCGCTCGAAGACCACGACAAGCAGGTCGGCGCCGTCACGTTGTGCATCGGCGGCGGCATGGGCATCGCCACCATCCTCGAACGCGTCTGAACCCGGAGCCCCTGCCATGACCACAGAAAACCAGACGGTCCGTCTTGCGTTCGATCCCCAAACCCACGTCGCCACGCTCACGCTGGCGATGCCCAAGCTCAACCGCATCGACACCGCCTTCGGTGTCGGCCTCCAGCAGGCGCTCGATGGCGCCGCCGCGCTCGATGGCCTACGCGGCATCATCCTCGAGACCGCGCACGACGACTTCTGTGTGGGTGCGGATCTCGACAGCCTGTTTCCCGAACGCGACGCGAAGGCTCTGCTGGAGCGCGTGACGCAGCTCGGCGCCCTGTATCGCCGGCTCGAGACGCTGGGCGTTCCCGTCGTCGCGGCGTTGACCGGTTCGGCACTCGGCGGCGGCTACGAACTCGCCCTGGCCTGCCACCACCGCATCGCACTGGACGATGCACGGGTCCAAGTCGGACTCCCAGAGGTTACGCTGGGCGTCATGCCCGGAGCCGGCGGCACCCAGCGGCTGCCCCGACTGATCGGGATTCAGGCCGCGCTCGACATCATCCTGCAGGGCAAGGTCCTGCGGGCGCCCAAGGCCAAGGCGGCGGGCCTGGTCGATGCCTTGGCGCCCGATCGAAAGGCCCTGCGCCAAGCGGCCCTGGACTTCATCGCCGCCAGCCCCGGAGCGCAGCAACCATGGGACCGCAAGGCCGCAATGCCCGGACCTCGCCCGGGCTCGGGCGCCGCGCGAAACCTGTTCATGGCCGCCTGCGGCATGATCGAAAAGAAGACCGCGGGCGCGTACGCGGCCCCACGCATCGCGCTTGCGACCGTGCAGGAGGGCCTGGCGATCGAGTTCGACCAGGCGCTCGAGGTTGAAGCGCGCGCGTTCGTGCAGCTGGCGATCTCCGACCAAGCCAAGGACATGATCCGCACGCTGTGGTTCCACCGCAACGCGGCACGAAGACACGAAGGGCTGCCGCGCACGGAGTCGGCCGCGATCGCCAAAGTATCCATTCTCGGTGCGGGCATGATGGGTGCGGGCCTGGCCTTCGTATGCGCCCAAGCGGGCTACGAGGTGGTCCTGCGCGACCTCAACGAATCCACGCTTGAGGCCGCGCAAGCCCACTGCGCGGCGCAAGCGGCCAAGCTCCGACACCTCGGGGACGACGCCCGCGCCGAGCTGCTCGGACGCATTCACGCCACGCTCGAGCTCGAGGCCGTGCGCGGCTCGGACCTCATCATCGAGGCGGTCTTCGAGAATCTGGAGCTCAAGCACCGCGTCACGCAGGAGGCCGAACCTCTGCTGGCCGAAGGTGGCATCTGGGCCTCCAACACCAGCGCCCTGCCGATCGGCGACCTCGCCAAGGTCAGCGCCAACCCCAAAAACTTCATCGGCCTGCACTTCTTCTCGCCCGTCGAAAAGATGGAGCTGCTCGAGGTCATCGTGGGCGGCGAAACGTCCGAGTCGACCACGGCGCGCGCGCTGGCGTTCGCCAAGCGCATCGGCAAGCTCCCCATCGTCGTAGGCGACGGCTACGGGTTCTACACGACCCGCGTGTTCTCGGCGTACATCCTCGAGGGTGCACAGCTCGTGGCGCAGGGGCATGACCCCGTGCTCGTCGAGTGGGCGGCTCGCAGCGCCGGGATGCTCGTCCCCCCGCTGCAGGTCTTTGATGAAGTGACGCTCTCGCTTGGCGCGAAGGCGTTCACCATGGGCCGCGCGTACGGGCGCGACCTCGACCTGCCGGGCGTCTCGCTGGTCGAAACGCTCGTCGCCGAAGGACGCACCGGAAAGGCGGCCGGGGCCGGTTTCTACGACTACAAAGACGGCCGCCGGCGAGGGCTGTGGGCCGGACTCAAAACCCACGCCCAAGGCACGCCGGAGCACAGCTCCGTCGAGCTCCTGCAGGAACGTCTGCTGGGCATTGCGGCCCTGGAGGCCGCACGGACCGTCGCCGACGGCATCATTCAACGACGCCGGGACGCGGAGGTCGGCGCTGTGTTCGGCCTGGGCTTCGCGCCGGGCACCGGAGGCCCGCTGTCGTACATCGACCGGGTGGGGCTGCGGTCTTTCGTGGCGCGGATGGATGACTTCGCGGATCGGTATGGCGAGCGCTACGCGGTCCCCCGCGCGCTTCGGCAGATGGCCGAGCACGACGACACGTTCTTCGAGCGCGTGTAGGCGGTCCGGGAAGACGGCGTCGGTGGCGGAGCCACGGTGTTCAAGCGGCACTCATCCCTGCAGCGAGACCGACTGATCCTGCGGCTAGACCCATTCGCAGGGCTTGAGCATCGCAATCCACAACGCGATGATTCACCGCTGGGCAGGACGGCCCCCGCCCTCCACAACACGGCGCATGCTTGAACCCAGCTCGATCCGGGCGATCGTTTTCTCTGGGGGCGGCTGCCGCTGCTTCTGGCAATCTGGGTTCTGGGAGGCGGCGGGACACGTCTTTGACCCCAGGGTGATCGCGTCGGTGAGTGCGGGCGCTGCCTTCGCGTGTGCCGCGGTGACCGGGCGCAGTCGTCACGTGCTCGAAGAGTTCAAGCGACGCACCGCAGCGAACCCCAGCAATCTCCATCTGCGCGATCTCGGGCGGCAAGCTCCGGTGTTTCCGCACTACGAGATGTACCGGAGCACCATCGAGCACACGACGACGCCGGAGATGTTGGCGGCGCTGCGCCTGGGCCCGGAGATCCACGTGATGCTGACGCACCCGCCGCAGGGTTGGCACCCGGTCCTTGCCGCTGCGCTCGGGCTGCTTTCGTATCGAATCGAGCGCCGCGTGGCGAGACGCGTGCGCCCGCGGTGGCCACGCTTGATGGGGTATCAAGCCGCGATGGTCCGCGCTGACCTGTGTGACAACGCCAGCGATCTGGCGGACCTCATCTTGCAGTCCTCCTGTGCGCCTCCGTTGATGCCGCTGATGCGTAGAGACGGACGCAACGTCCTCGATGGAGCGCTGGTCGATAGTGTCCCCGTGGAACAGGTCTCCCACCACGGTCCAACGCTGGTCCTGCTCTCCCGCCACGACGACGAGCTACCCGATGTGCCCGGGGTGACCGCCGTTCGTCCCAGTGAGCCGGTCCCGATCGCCCTGTGGGACTACGCGCATCCGCACCGCGTGCAGGCGGCGTTCGACCTCGGGCGCAGAGACGGCGAAGCCTACCTTCGGCGCCTGGCTGCTGCGACACAGTTCAACGCCTGACGCTGCACGAGGCCGGCAGCGCGGCGGCATGGGCCTGCGCCAGCCGCTTCGCGTCCACGACCTGGTCCAACGCACACAACGCGAGCAGCATCGTCTCGGTGCGCTCGGCGGCGAGGGGGCTGTCCGGCTCGGCGAGCGCGTGCGCCCGAAGCAACGCCAGCGCGTCTTGAGCTCGCCCAGCCTTGAGCGCCAGTCGTGCCCGCGGCAACAGCCCGAGCAACAGCCCGAGCGTGGGCTCCGTCGAAGGCGGCCTCGGGAGCGTCGTCTCGGGGATCGCTTGAGCTCGCTGGACAGGTGCGGGTGCGGCCGGCACACCCGCGGCCACATCCGGCGGGCTCGGTGGCACCCGCAGGGCTGCGGGGACCGGCGCCACCGAAGCGACCGTCACCGCCGCGGGCATCTCCGGCGTGACGCGCGAGGGTCGGTGGGCGTTTTGTGGTGCAGATGTCCCCCAGGCCACCAGCACCCCGACGACCGCCAGGCCGCCCGCTGCAGCCAACCACGGAAGCGGCGACATGGCGAGCGCCGCCGGGCCTGCGTGGCCGGCGATGCCCAGCGAAAGTGCGGCCCAGCCGCGCGCGCGCAGGTGCCTGGGCGGGTGCGCCGTCGAGTCCTCGGCCAGCCGACGCACCGCGTCGTCGTTGTTGCGCGCGCGGGCCTGAACCCGCCTGGCGCTTGCCTCGACCTGTGCCTTCGCGGCGCGCAAGCGCGAGTAGATCGTCCGCGTCTTGACCCCGGTGATAACCGAGATCTGAGGCGCGGAGAGCCCCTCGAGGGTGTGCAACACATAGGCCGTCCGCTTCTCCACGTCCAAGGTCCCGAGCAACGCCTCAAGCATCGCGCTGGCCTCGCGTCGTTGCGTAAACCGCTCGGGATCGACGCCGGGGTCGACCAGACGAAGCGACGAGGCGGAGGCGCTGGCCTGCGGGCGGCTTCGCTGCCGACGGGCGTAGTTCCAGTAAACGCGGGTGGTGATCCCGTACAGCCACGTGGTCCAGGCCGAGCGCCCTTCGAAGGCGCTCAGCCGCCGATACACGACCAGGAACACCTCCTGCATCACGTCCTCCGCGTCGCGCTCGGGCACACCGAGCTTGCGCAGCACCGCCCAGACGAACGCGTGATGCTCGTCGTACAGGCCACGAAAGGCCACAGGGGCGGAGGCTGCGGTCACGGTCGACTCAGGGGTAGGTGTCGCGGGCGGCCGCGCACCGAGGGCTGGCGTGCGCGCCTCGACGTTGCGTGGCACCGACACCAGCCCGAGCGCTTCGACCCGCAGCCACGACCAGAGGATCCCGCCCCCAACGCTGGCGGCGAACCCAGGCTGAGGCAAGACCGCGAGCTCCGCCCCGACCGCGCCGGACACCACCCCTTGGAGCTCGTCCGCACGGCGGCGCGCAGCGGTCCCGATGGCGCTCGAGGATGGAGTCCCTGCGACCGGCGTGGGTGCGGGCTGGACGGGAGGCGGAATCTCTGGGGTCGGCACCACCGGCGGCGCGAGATCGGGTCGCAGCCTGTGGTCCTCGAGCGCGTCCACAACCGCGACCGGGTCGGCCGCAACCGCGACGACCAGCGCGGCCGCCACCGCCAGCGTCTCGCAGTCCGCATCCACGATCGTCCGCGACTGCTCCGAGACCGTCACGGTCAGCACAAACTCGCCGTCCTCGGAGCGCTCAACATACCCCTGCCAGCGAGGGACATCCTGCGCCCCCTGCAGCATCAGGCGGTCGATCCATTGCTCCACCACGGCCTGCGCAGGGCACATCGGCGGCGCGTCCCACCGCGGGGTTGCCGCAGCAGGCGCCATCAGAAACAACAATGCGGGTAGACCCAAGCCCATCGCAGGCGACCGACGGACCCCGCTGGGCGGCACCGTCGTTTTCTTCGATACATTGGATCACCGGCCGACACCAACCTCTCGATGAGACACCTTTGCTTGATCTTGTTCCCCCTGCTGGCCCTCACCGCCTGTGACCCCGACTCCGAACCCGTCGGGCAGAGCGATACGGGGGGCAGCGGATCGCAGAGCGACTCTGGGGAGACGACCCCGGGCTCAAGCACGGGCGGCTCGGCGTCCGACTCGGACTCCGGTCCGTCGCCCGAGACCTCGGACTCCGCGACAACCCTGGGCACATCCTCGACCGGCGTCACGACGACCACGGGCGCTTCGACCGAGAGCGGCGGCTCCAGTGGGTCGGACGACTGCGAGGAGTCCGACTGCGGGCCGTGTCCGGACGGCACGACGCTCGAGCAGTCTTGCGAGGGCGACACCTGGGTGTGCGACTGCGTGCCAGTCGGAAACATCTGCGACCTGCCCACCTACGTCGACGAAGCTGCGAGCGGCAAGACCGTCCCGGAGGACTGCGGTACGGTCACTTTGGAGGATCCCGATGCGGCGTACCTGGCCGCGCACGACTGCGTGCTTGCGGCGAGCGGCGCCCAACAGGCCTATCGCATGGTCGCCCAGCTCCAAGGACTCGACTCCAACGTCTGGGTCGGATACGCGGGAAGCGTCGGATTCGTGTACTCCGAATCGAGCTTCTCCTACGAGGGAGGCGGCATCGCTGGGGGCGAGTCCATCCGGAGGGCGGAGTGCACCCCGGAGGACATCGAAGACTGCTCTCCGGGTTCAGGCGGCGGCACCTGCCTGGACTGCGATGCGAAGAGCAGCCTGGTCTGCTCCGATCCGGACGCATGAGCGTCTGGCGAATGGCACGCGCGTGAAGTAGAACCCGCGCGTGGCCGTTCGTCCTGCGCCCCCGCTGCCCCGTTGGCTCGCCGACATGCTCCCGGTGCAGCGCTGCACGTTCGAGCTGCAGGAGGGCCCCTACGCGGGGCGATCCATGCATGTGATCGACGAAGGCCCCGCCGACGCACCGACCGTGGTCTTTGTGCACGGCAACCCGACCTGGTCGTTTCTGTGGCGCAAGGTCATCGCCGCCCTGCCGGGCTTCCGATGCGTCGCGCCTGACCTGCTGGGCTTCGGGCTCTCGGCGCGGCTGCGCAGCGCGGTCGACCACACGATCCCCAACCACACCGAGACACTCGTCGCCTTGACCCAAGCGCTGGTGCCCGGCCCCTTCATTGTCGTCGGGCAAGACTGGGGCGGTCCGCTCGCCGTACAGCTCGCGCGCGCGCTCCCTGACCGGGTGCGCGGCGTCGTGCTCGGCAATACTGCGGTCTTGCTCCCGAAGCGGCCGCGCGGCAGCACCTTTCATGCGTTTGCCCGGCTCCCGCTGGTGTCCGATCTGGCGTTTCGTGGGCTCGGGTTTCCGCAGAACATGATGTGGGCGGCGCAGGGCGACCGCAGCTCGATTCGCGGACGCGTGGCGAAGGCGTACCGCTGGCCGCTGCGCCGCGCCTCAGACCGCGTCGGCCCGCTCGCGCTCGCGCGGATGGTGCCGGACCGCCCCGAGCACGCCTCGATGGTTTCGCTGCGAGAAGGCGAAGCGTGGCTCCGCGCGTTCGAGGGTCCCACGGGCCTGGTGTGGGGCACGCGGGATCCCATCTTGGGCCGGGCCCTGGCTCGCCACGAGCGAGGGCTCCCGCGGGCCGAGGTTACCGTGACCGACGCAGGACACTTCCTTCAAGAGGAGGTGCCCGAAGCCATCGCCGCGGCGGTCAAGAGCGTGCACGCGCGGGCCCTGGCGTCAGCCTCCGACACGTGAAACGCCCAGCCGGTGCTCCTGGGCGTGGTGCCAAGGATTCCGATTGGGCGTGAAGACGGCCCCGAGCTTGCGGGGTCCGTGCGGAGGTTAGAGATCAGGTGCCGACGTCGTCGAACGAGCTGACGATCTTGTCGACCAAGCCGAAGTCGAGCGCCTCTTCGGGCGACATCCACGTGTCGCGATCGAGCGCCTTGACGATTCTCTCTCGCGGCTGCCCGGTCGCTTCGGCGTAGACGTCCGTGATCTTGTCGCGCGTCTTGACGATCTCCTCAGCGGTGATCGCGATGTCGGTGGCGGGACCGGTGATGCCACCCATCGAGGGCTGGTGAATCATGAACCGCGCATTCTTGGTCGCGTAGCGGTTGCCCTTGGGCGCCACCAACGAGAGAATCGAGCCCATCGAAGCGGCCATCCCCGTGACGAGCGTGTACACCGGCGAGCTCAGCATCTTGATCTGATCCCAGACGGCGTAGCCGGCGTCGACCGAGCCTCCGGGGCTATTGATGACGAGGGTGATCGGCTCTCCCTTGGCGGTCAGCTCCATGTACCAGAGCTTGCGAATCGCATCGGTGGCCGAGTCCCCGCCCACGCCGCCGGAAAAAAACAGCCGGCGAGCCTTGAGGAGGGTGAACTCGATTTCGTCGTCCAGTCGCGTGAAACCCATGTGTCTTCTTCCACCGGTGATTCCCGCCTTGTGCGCGAGAAGCCCCGTGGGGGGAGTATGGCACCTTTGCAGCGCGATGGGCCGACCCGATCGTGGCCACTCCCCGCGACAGCGGACCCGATTGCCATTTCGTCACGGACCCTTGCCGCCCGGGGCCAAGTCGTCCACGATGCGCGTCGTTCGAATCGCCAGGCGGTGCGTCTGCTCGCATCCTTTGGTGGCATCATCGTTGCACGCTGTCTTCGCCCGTCGCCATGAGCTCAACTCGCGTCCGACTCCGCCGTCTCATCGGTCCAATGGGAGCCACCCTTTTGGGGGGGCTGACGATGCTCGTGCAGCCGCAGCCCGCCCAAGCCGCCCCACCGACGGGGGCCGACTTCACGATCCAATACTGGACCACCAACGCCGACGGATCACGGGGTCGCCAGATGACGGCGAACGACCTGCGGGGATACGTGAACAAGGCCCGCTGCGAGTGCGGTCAGGCCGTGTCGGCGCGCATTCGCCTGCAGAGCAGCACGGCCCTGGATTCGGTCCCGGTGCGGACCTTCATCGGCAACAACTGCGACCTCGGCCAATCTCTCAACAACGCTCAGGCTCCACCCTGCGTCCGCGCCATCGACGACTTCACCAACACGTACACCCGCAACATCGACTTCGAGTTCAACCCGCTGTGGCTGGCGACCGGGGTCACCAATGCCAGCCCGCGCGACATCAACACCGCCGAAGCGGCCGCTGGCTGCGAGACCCAGGTGGGCGATGGCGGCCTGTGGGTCTGCGTCGAGAACCTCGATCAAACCGACTGCCAGCCCGCCGAGTTCGTCATCAGCGGTACGCAGACCGAGATCACCGACGCCGACGGCAACACCCCCGCGCTCACGTTCGACTTTCTCGCGCCCACGATCAACGCGACCAACTTTCGCGCCTCCGGGGGCGACGGTTCGGTCGTGATCAAGTGGGACAACTCCACGACGACCGATATCCAGGGCTACCGCGCCCTGTGTGCGAACGCCGACGGCAGCCCGGTCAGCGGCAAGGGGTTCAACCTCAGCTCGGTCACCGCCGAGAACCGCGGCACCGTCTACTACACCGCCGACAACCTGTGCCCCGACGGGCCCTTCGATGAGGTCGACGTCGACCCCGATCCGGACCCAGGCGTGTTGCCCGGCGGCGGCGAAACCGACGGAGACACCGGCGGCGGCACCGGCGGAGACACCGAAGACGGCAGCACCGGCGCAGCGGGGTTCGGCGCCGAACCCCGGGTGGCCCACGGCGGTGGCGACGACTGCTGCGGTCCCGGAGCGTGCAGCAGCAACACCTGCATCGCGGCGGTCTCCGCCGAGCTTGGCGCGTGCGCCGACGGATGGAGTCAAGCCTGCGCCGACCTGGCCAACGACTACTGCGAGGTCTGCGGCGGCGAAGGCAGCTGCTGCGCGGAGAACTCGACCTCGAGTTGCTACGACACGGCCTGCTCGGTCACGATCTGCGCCGAGGAAGACTTCGCCTATTGCTGCGCCGACCGGTGGGACGCGGCCTGTGCCAACCGGGCCAAGGACGGGGTCTGCGACGTCTGCGACGCGGGGACCACCGGCGAGCCCGGCACAACCTCCGGCGCGACGACAACCGGCGCGACCACGACGACGGACACGGGCAGCGGCACCGACACCGACTCCGGCACCGACTCCGACGGCATCGACACCTCGGGCATCGAGACGCTCGACTGGGACTACGTCTGCTCGGACTTCATCGCGGCCAACGCCAGCACCGCGCGCATCGACGGCCTGACCAACGATCTCGACTACCAGGTGCTGCTGGTCGCGTTCGACTACGCGGGCAACCCGGTCGCCGCCTCCGAGGTCTTCGTCGCGACCCCGCGCGAGACCACCGACCTCTGGGAGCAGTGCAACGCGCAGGGTGAGATCTGCGGAACCGGCGGCTTCTGCAGCTGCACCACGGGCGGCCCCTCGCCGCAGGACACCGGCTGGCTGGTCTTCACTGGACTGCTGGGGCTTGTGGCTCGCCGCCGGACCCGCGCGGCGAACGGAGGCCGGGCATGAGCGCCGCGGGACTTCTCGCCGCTGCGCTGTTGGCTGCACCCGCCACCGAAGCACCTCCCGCCGCCGACGCGCCCCCACCAGGCACGCCCTCCGAGGAAGCCCTCGCGCGTCAAAGCACGGTCGATTTTGGTGCCCGTCGCAAAGACAAGTTCGGCCGCCCGGGTTCGCCGCAGCGGTTTGCGGTGGAGATCAAGTTGGGCCCGTACCTGCCCGACATCGACCGCAAGTACACCGGCCCAGGCCGCGGACCGTACGCGACGATCTTCGGCGAGACCGACGGCGGCGGCGTGGCCAACGACGACCCGAAGAAGGGGCTGATGCCCGTGATCGGCTTCGACTGGCAGTTCTTCTACGCCGGCGGACCGCTGGGCCTGGGCACCCAGGTCGCGTTCTTTCGCGACAAGGCCGCGGCGATCCTCGCCAACCCCACCCCCGAAGACACCACGATCCGCAGCTCGGCCGACAGCGTCACCTTCACGCTGCTGCCGGTCTCCGCCCTGCTCAGCTACCGCTTCGAGCTGCTCGCCGACCGCTTCAAGATCCCGCTGGTGCCCTACGCCAAGGCCGGCCCCACCTACGCGCTGTACTGGGCCCGCGACGGTCGTCGGAAGATCGCGAGAGACGACGAGGGCGACAAGGGCCTCGGCGGCGTCTGGGGCTACACGCTCAACGCCGGCATGATGCTCCGGCTCGACTTCATCGAGCGCGGCACCGCCAAGAAGCTGGACCAGACCACGGGCATCAACCACACCTACGTGTTCGGCGAGTTCTCGTTCAACCGGCTGGACAACCTCGGCGTCGGCAACTCGATCAGCGTCGGCGCGGCGACCTGGTTCGCCGGCCTCGCGATCGAGTTCTAGGCAGGCCCGCCAAGCATGGCCAGCGATGCTGATCCGCGCGAGCAACTCCCCGGCCTGCTTGAGCAGTTCGAGGCGCTGCTGACCCAGCTCCCGGCATCCTCCGAGCAGACCGCCACGCTCGTGCACCAAATGCTCGAGATCGACGAGGTGTTCGCAATGCGCTGCGCCGTCCGGTTCGACGCCGCGTTCTTCGGGGCAGAAAGCTCCGAGACTGCAGGGAGCCAAGCCCGCCTCGGCTACGCCCTCGCCAAGACCGACGCCCTGCGCGAGGCCGCCGACACCTGGGTCGAAGCCGCCAAGCGTTTCGCGCGACATGGCGACCCCAGTGCCGGGCGGCATCTGGTCAACGCAGCCCTCGCCTACCGCGACCTCGACCGTCTCGACGATGCTCTTGCCGCGGCACAGCGCGCGCTGCAGATCCCCGAAGCCCCCCACGTGCCCAGCCACAAGACCGCCTTGCTGTGCATCACCTACGTGTTGGTGCAGCGCGAAGCCTTCGAGGACGCGATGCATGCTTGCGAAGAGGGACTCTCGCTGCCGCTGGCCGACACCCCCGAAGACAGCGCGGTGCATGCCGAGCTGTGGCACGCCGTGAGCGTCCTGGCGGAGCCCTTCGACGCCCCGGTGCTCCAGGGATACGCCTTGCGTGTCGCCAGCACCCTGCACCCGAGCCCGGCCGACCGAGCCGAGTTCGAAGCTGCGCTCCAGGCGTTCGAGCGGGAGTTTCCAGAGGCCGTGCGCATCGTCCCTTCGGAGGATGCGCGCCACGTCGTGCATGTGGATGAGGGCGTCAGCGTGATCGCCCATCCGCTCGCCGGCCTTGAGCGCGTCCCGGACACCCAGTGGGCGGTCGGGCACGCGCTCGCGCTGCCGGACGAGGCGCTCACTCGCTGAGCGCGGGGACCATCGCCATCTCGATCTGACGGCGCTGCAGCGAGACGCCGGTGATCTCGACGATCAGTCGGTCGCCTACGGCGAACGCCTTTCCGCTCTTGACCCCGGTCATGATCGCGCCCATGTCGTCGACCTCGAACTTCTCACGGAGCTCGCGCTCGATCTGTGCCCGCCGGACCATACCGTCGACCGCCGGTGCGTCGAGCGTGACGTACAGGCCCCCTTGGGACATGCCGTTGATCGAGCCTTCGAAACGGTCGCCGATGCGGTCGCGCATGAACGCCGCACACAGCAAGGACTTCGCATCGCGCTCGGCCTGACTCACCCCACGCTCCTTCTCGCTGCACGCGCTGGCCTGGGCCGTGCTGTCGCGCATCGAGGGCATGCGGGGAACCGGGTCGGGCCCACAGAACCCGCCGGTCTGCTGGAGGAACGCCTTGAACACCCGGTGACTGATCAGGTCGGGATAGCGGCGAATGGGGCTGGTGAAGTGCACATACGCCTCACTCGCCAGCGCGAAGTGCCCCAGGTTGTGGGTCGAGTACTCGGCCTGCGCCAGCGTGCGCAGCAGCAAGGCGTTGAGCGGAGCCCGGCGGTGGTGGTCCTCGAGGCGCTCGAGCAGCGCTCCAAAGGCCAGCGGCGAGCGCAGGTCCTCCGCAGACACCTCCACGCCCAGCAGGCCGGCCACTTGGGTGAAGCGCTCGATGCGAGCTTCGTCGGGCTTGTCGTGCGCGCGAAACACCACGGGCAGCCGATGCTCGACCGCGAGTCGCCCCACCCCCTCGTTGGCCGCGACCATCAACTCCTCCACGAGGTTGTAGGCCCGCTTCATCTCCGGGTCTTGACGGGCCTGCACCACGTCCCGAACCCGTTCGGGGTCGTCCTCATCGAGAATAACCTTCGTCTCGGGTAGGTGCAGCTCGACCGCACCGCGCTTGAGCCGAGCCGAGCGCAGCCGATCTGCCGCGGCGCGAAGCATGAGGACTCGCGCCCCGACCTCGTCGTCGAGCAGCTTCGCGCCGCTCATGTGATCCGCGGCTTGATCATACGACAGACGCGCCTTCGACTTGATGACCGCGGCGGCCACCTCGGGCTTGCCCATCGCGCCGCGAGCATCCACGTCGAAGGAGACCACCATCGCGCAACGCTCCTTGTGCGGCACGAGCGAGCAGATGCCGGCGCTCAGCGGCATCGGCAGCATCGGGATGACCCGGGAGGGCAGGTAGCAGGAGAAGTAGCGCGTGCGGGCCTCGGTATCGAAGATGTCGCCCTCATGCACGTAGTGCGACACGTCCGCGACCGCGACATGAACCCGCATCTTGGCCCGCCGGGGGTCCTTGCCAAGCAGCTCGACACAGACCGCGTCGTCGAAGTCTCGGGCGTCGGGCGGGTCGATCGTCATGAAGTCGAACTCCCGCATGTCGGCCCGGTTCTCACGGTCCGCCTTGACCACGCGCGTCGGCACCAGCTCTGCGGCGTCGAGCACCGACTGGGGCAGGTGCGGGTCGACACCGTTCTCGACCAGCACTCGCTCCTCCTCGGTGGCGAGCGAACCAGGCTCGCCCAGCACGCGCTCGACCGTGACCGAAAACGCGTCGTTCCAGGGGTCAGGGTAGTCGACGATCGTTGCGACGACGACCATGCCTGGAGACGCATCGGTCTCGGCCAGCACGTCCGCTTCGCCGAGCACGCGCGGGTCATCGGGCTCGATGAACAAACGACGGCCACGGCGACGCAGCACCCCGGTCACCCGGGTCCGGGCGCGGGAGATCACCGAGCGGACGCTTCCCTCGGGGCCACGCTGACCGGGCCACCACGACACGATGACCTGGTCGCCATCCATCCCACCGTTGCGTTCGGGGGGCGGCACGAACACCGACGGCTCACCGTCACCGCGATCGACGAACGCAAAGCCAGCCGGGTTGACCAGGAGCTTGCCCTGCACGATCCGAGGATCGCCGGTGGTTTCTTGGGGAGCCCGGCGGGCCCCGGACGGACGAGGGCCCGAGCCAGGATGCACGCGCCCGGCGGGCTTCGAATCACGGTTGGCGCCGCGCTCGGCTTCCGCGGGCTCGGCCGCGCGACGCGGAGCGCCCTTGGTCCACGAGGGCTTCGACGCGCCACGCTTGGGGCTCCCCGTCGATGAACCTGGAGCGCCACGCTTGGCCTGGGCCTTGGCCCGATTCGTCTTCGGTTTCGGTTTCGGCTTGCGGGCCACGGCGGCACGCTAACAGAACTGAGCCGAGCGTCGACCCGGAGACTCAGCGCAAGCCGCGGAGGTGCCCATCATCGGATCCGACCACCAACGTGCCGGCGACGGTGACCGCCACCGAGCTGTCGATGTCGGTCGGGAACTCCACGTTCCACCGCACCTTGCCCTCCGGGGTGACCGCGTAGAGCCGGTCGTCCTGGCTCCCCACGTACACGACCTCGTCGGCGTCGAGCACAGGTGATGCCGCGATTCGCCCCCCGGAGGGGAGCATCCAGTGCACGTTGCCTGCGGCGTCGAGGCTGTAGAGGTTGCCGTCGAAGGAGGAGAGGTAGATCGTGCCGTCGGCCGCGACGGCCACGGAGGACCGGATGTCGCTCTGGGAGACGAAGCTCCACTTAAGGCTACCGTCGGGTCGCAGGGCGAACATGCGGCCGTCGTCGGCTCCGATGTAGATCGAGCCATCGATGCCGGCCGCCGCAGAGCCGTCCACGTCAGCGCCCACCTTGTATCGCCACGCTTGCGTACCGTCCGAGTTGAGCGCCGTGACGAACCCGTCCTGGCCTCCAAACACCACCAGACCCTCTTTGGTGACCAGCGGGCTGGAGAACACGTGCTTGGGACGCTCCTCGTCGGCGGGCCAGTGCCAGACGATCGCCCCCGCGGTGGTGATCCGATAGACCCCGTCGGCCCCCACGTACAGGTCCCCATCGGGGCCGAGCGTGGGGCCGCCATCGACGTCACAACGCGCACCCTCGGGCCCTGGAGCCCGGGCGGGGCTGCAGTCGCCGAGCTTCTTGGACCAGACGATCTTCGAGTCCGCGGGATCGATGGCGTAGAGCGTGTCGTCGTCGGCGCCCACGTACAGGCGGCCCCGAGCGTCCTGCGCCGCGGTCGACCAAACCATGCCCCCCACGGTCAGGTCGGTGACGATCGACCCAGCCTCGGGCCCGTCGGTGATCACTCCGGCAAATCTCCCCGCGTGCGTCCCCACATACGCGACGGACCGCCCCTTCGCGTCGGTCCCGAGTGTAGGTCTCGCGAACACAACCGATCCGAGGTCGACCTCCCAAGCGGCTTGGGGCGCTTCGACGGGTCCCCGACCGCGCGAAGGGCGGTCGCCGGCAGGCCCACCCCGTCTCCAAGAGTCATCCGGCGACGCTGGCTCCGCCGCCTGCCCCTGCAGGGCATCGTGGGTATCGGGGTCGACACACACCGCGTCGCTGCAAATCCGCTCGCCCTTGCAGTCCAGGTCTTTCGTGCAACCTGTCTTTCGGGCCGGAGTGGTCTCCGGGCGGCACCCTAGCGCCGCGCCCAGCACGCACAGAACCGCAGCCGGTACCCGGCAACGGGGTGCTGCGTCAAGGCCGATTGTGTTCCCGCGCTTTGACATGAAAATATGTAGGTGGTAGGGGTACGGCTTCATCTGATCCGGTCTCGCAGGCCGGCAAAACGTAGTGTTTTCAGGGGCCTCGGTGAACGCGTGAGCAGACACGAGCCGCCCAAACACTCCCCCTCGACTCGAATTGAGAGCCCAGCATGGTTGAAGCGCAAGCCGCTACGGTCCAAGAGGACAAGCCCGTCGAAGAGATTTATTACCGCAAGGGCGACATCGACTTTTGCTTCTTGCTGAATCGGCGTCATCACAACCTGCGGGTCTTCGACTACAGGGTAGGCAACTACCAGCAGAAGCGCGACTTCTTCGACCGCATCGCTCGGGCCGAGGGTCTGCGCAAGGTGTTCACCGTCGTCGAGAAGCAGGACAGCAAGAGCTGGCGCTCCGTCGGATTCTCCCGCGAGGGTGCCATCCCCGGCTACTTCCGGACCGCCGACGCGTACGTCATGAGCCGGGTCTACACCGAAGACGGAGACCCGATCCAAGGCGGCGCGCCGAAGCTGACCGGCCCCAACGTTCCGGTCCGGGATCCTCAGGAGGCCAAACCCCGCGGTCTCAACCTTGAGCTCATCACCGAAGAGGCACGCCTCAAGGAGGTCAGCGAGACCCTGCAGGAGGACTCGATCTACGCGCCCTTCCGCCGCGGCATGTTCCACCCGGACATGGCCATGCACGCCAAACAGGGCAAGCGCGAGATCTGGCTCGGCGCCGAGACGGACAGCTCGTTCGGCCACGCCAAGGTCGACCTGATGACCGTCCCGCTCAAAGAGGACGACCTCGCGCAATACGAGTTCACCATGCGGGCGCTGCTCGACGAACTCCTCAAGATCGACACCGCCAGCGTGTTCGGCCTGTGCGCTGTCGACGACGAGCTGAGCAACCTGCTCTACTCGGCCCTCGGGTTCAAGGTCAGCGCACGGCTCACCGACCATGTGGTCAAGCCCAACGGCGACTTCGTGGGCGTCCAGCTCTGGCACCGCCGTCTGAGCTCCAGCAACTCCCCGCGGCTGCCGAGCTTTATTTAGTATTAGAGGGGAACCGCTTGGTTCCCCTCGCTGCGGGGGCGTAGCCCCCTTCGCTCACCCCTCCCAGGGCGCCCGGTTGGGCTTGCTCGGCGCTTTGCGCCTCCGGCTTCGCTCGGCGCTCGCGTGGTGCCGGCGCCCGGTTGGGCTTGCTCGGCGCTCGCGTGGTGCCGGCGCCCGGCTGGGCTTCGCTCGGCGCTCGCGTGGTGCCGGCGCCCGGCTGGGCTTCGCTCGGCGCTCGCGTGGTGCCGGCGCCCGGCTGGGCTTCGCTCGGCGTTCGCGTGGTGCCGGCGCCTGGGTGGGCTTCGCACGGCGCTCTGCGCTGGCGCGACGCGCAGGCAGGTTAGCTGCCGCGTTTTCGGTTTCCGCGGCGGAGCTCGTGCGGGCGCTGGCCGGGGGTTTCGTCGACGGGGTCGACGATGGCTTCTCGGTCGGCTGAGCACGTGACGGTGCCGAACATCACGGCCGACCATCTGCACTCAAGGGTGACCAGACCGCTGCCCGAGTCGATCCGGTAGGTCCGGACGAAGGGCGAGGCGTTGATTTCGGACCAGTCCGCCAGGGCTCCGCCGCACACGTCCAACTCCTCGCACGCGATCGTCTCCGCCTGGGCGTCGACCGGATGAGGGATTCGGCTGTTGAGCCATCCTTGATAACCAACCCCAGCGCAGACTGCGAGCAGGAGCGGCGTCCACAGCTTTCCGAGCCTTCCCATTCGCTCAACCCTACCGTCCCGCCGGCATGCGCGCGCGTTTTTACGGGCCCTCGGGGCTCGGACCGTGTGAAAGCCGTGGAGCGCCTTACCAAGCGGGCATGTGCCTGCAATTGTGCGCAGGAATGCTCCAGGGACCGCCTTCACAAGGGCAGCGGCTTGGGGTAAGGAAGCGCTATCGCGAGCTCTTTCGGCTCGCCCTCCACAAGGAAGCGACCACCATGAAGATCACCAACCTGCTTCTCATCGTTGCGGCTGCCGGCACCTTCGTTGCTTGCGACAAGTCCACCCCCGACACCGCCACTCCCGAGGTTGCCGCACCCGAGGCACCCGAGGCACCCGTGGGCGAAGAAGCCATGGGCGACGACCCCATGGAAGAGTCCACCGAGGACGAGTCGATGGACGAAGCCGCGGACGAAGCTGCGGACGAGTCGATGGACGAAGCTGCGGACGAATCCGCCGAAGAGTAGGCGCTTCGCCTCAATCGCCGTCTGAGCTTCGGCTCACCCGGCAACGAAGAGACCTCGACCGCATCGCGGCCGGGGTTTTTTCATGCCTGCGCGCTGGGTCTCGCTGCGCGCGACGCAGAATCTCCAGCCGGATCGCGACGGCGACGCAGACCCAACAAGAGGATCCCCAGCGCGGCCGTGAATCCGAAGCCGCCCCGCGAGTCGCCCCGCGCTGTGCAGCTGCAGCCCGAGTTGGTTGCATCTTCGCCAAAGCCCCCGGGCAGGGCGCTGTCGCTGCCAGCTCCCGTCTCACCGCCCGGCGTTGCGGTGGGGTCGGCGCTGTCGTCCGACTCCCCGCCGCCTGGCTTCCCGGTCTCCGCGCCTCCGGTTCCGCTGCCGAGTCCCGTGCTGCCCTCGGAGGGGTCGGTGGGCTCACCGCTCGTCGGCGCGAATGTGCCCGTCGACGCGTCCCCCCCGCTCGACGCGTCCCCGCCGGTCGACGCGTCCGAGTCCGATCCGCCCGACTCGCCCGGGATGACGCACGCCCCCTCGGCCTGCACGAGTTGGATGTCTTCACCGTAGTAGAAACGCAGAATGTCGACGTAGTCCGCCCCGCCCTCTTCGAGACAACGCGCGCCCCACTGCCCCATGCAGCCGCGGTTCTGCCCGTAGGACGGGTCGCCGTTGGGGTGCACAAAGCCGAGCTCGGTCTGCTCGACGTTCGTCCCGGACTGCCCGCTGTTGTACGTGATCCAGTGCTCGGTGGAGCCGCTCGAACCGACGCATCCCGGGCCCGAGGTGTTGTTGTCCCCCGCCACGTAGAAGCCGTAGGTCAGCGTGCTGTTGTACATCAGGTAGATCCCCGAGGTTTCTTGCACCGCCTGAATCGCCAACGCCGTGGGGGCGTTGCCACAGGAGAAGACCTGACACCCCTGGCTGTCACAGATCTCGCCCTCGGTCGCCATGTTGTAGTACGCGACCGACCGCGCCGAGATGGCCTGGGCCTTGAGTGCTTCGAGGTCAGCTCCGCCGTTCTCACAGGTCACCACGCCGGGCAGGTAGACCTCCTCAAGGTCGATGACCCCGGTCCCGGTCACGTTCACATCGCAGTACGCGCTCGGCAGCGGCGCCGGGACGCGCATCGTCGGCGGAGGACTGGCGAGAGGAAACTCAGCGTCGCGAGGTGCGGTCCCCGGCCCTTCGGTCTGTGCATCACATCCCGCAACCAGCGCACAGGCCAGCGCAGCTCCCCCAAAGAAACCCAACAACCTCACCCCAAGACTGTAGAGGGCACGCCGACTCCGTGACAAGAGTCTGCCTCGACGGCCCGAAAACCGTGAGATCCCGCAACCGTGGGTGCCAAGGCGTCTGCGGCCGCGCGTCTTGACGTGGACAAGACCGTGCTTAGCGTTGGGCGCCGAAGAGTCATGTCCGACACGCCAGCACCCGAAAAGCACGAGTTCAAGGCAGAGGTTGCCGCTGTTCTCAAACTGGTGACCCATTCGCTGTACACGAACCGGGAGATCTTTCTCCGGGAGCTGATCAGCAACGCCTCGGACGCGATCGACAAAGCTCGATACACGGCTCTGGTCGACACCAGCCTTGAAGGCCAAGAACTCGAGCCGAGCGTCCGACTGCGCGCCGACGCAGAGCGCGGCGTCCTCATCATCGAGGACAACGGCATCGGGATGACGCCCGAAGAAGCCCGGTCCAACCTCGGCACCATCGCCCACTCGGGCACGCTCGCCTTCCTCGATCAGGCCGCGAAGGCGCAGGCCGACGGCAAGTCCCCCGATGTGCACCTGATCGGGCAGTTCGGCGTCGGCTTCTACAGCGCCTTCATGGTCGCGGACCGGGTCGATGTGTACACCCGCTCCGCACTGCCGGGCAGCGAGGCCGTGCACTGGAGCAGCACCGGGGACGGCTCTTTCACCGTCGCCCCGACCCAGAAGGAGCAACGAGGCACCCGCATCGAGGTCCATCTCAAGGAGGACGCCAAGGAATACCTTGAGCGGTATCGCCTGGAGCACATCGTCAAGCGGTACAGCAACTTCGTCATGTACCCGGTCCAGTTCGCGGTCGAGAAGGACGGCGAAGACGCGCCGCAGTGGACCCAGCTCAACGAGATCGGTGCTTTCTGGACGCAGAACGCAGCCGAGCTGAGCGACGAGGACTACAAGGAGTTCTACAAACACACCATGGGCGGCTTCGTGCTGCCCGGCGACGCGCCGCTGGGGCGTCTGCACCTGTCGATGGACGCGCCGATCCAGTTCCACGCGGTGCTGTTCATCCCGGGCCGTCGTCCGGCCGACCTGTTCAACGAGGAGAGCAAACACCTGCAGCTCTTCGCGCGTCGCGTGATGGTGATGGAGAGCTGCGACAAGCTGCTGCCCGCCTATCTCCGGTTCATGCGCGGTGTCGTCGACTCGGAGGACCTGCCCCTGAACGTCTCCCGGGAGCTGCTTCAGGAGAACAAGAACCTCTCGGCCATTCGTCGTCAGCTCACCCGCAAGACGCTGCGTCTGCTCGCCGACACCGCCCAAGACGACCGGGAGCGCTACGAGAAGGTCTTCGAGAACTTCGGTGTGTTCCTCAAAGAAGGCCTGCACCTCGACAGCGGTCACAAGGACGAACTCACCGAGCTGCTGCGCTTTGGCAGCACCGGGCACGAGGCCAAGTGGGTCTCGCTTCGGGAGTACGTCGACACCATGCCCGAAGGGCAAAAGGCCATCTACTACATCACCGGTCGCTCGCAGGAGGAGCTTCGCGAGAGCCCGCACCTCGAGGCGCTCAAGGAGCGCGGGTATGCGGTCATCATGATGACCGACGCGGTCGACGAGTGGGTCGTGCAAGACCTTGAGGAGTACGACGGCAAGCGACTCATCAGCGTCACCGCAGGCGAGCTCAACCTCGACAGCGCGGGGGACGAAAACGAGAAGGACGACGACGACGCGAGCAAGGACGACGACGGCCTGACGGCGGAGCTGCGGCCGCTGCTCGACCGCGCGAGCGAGCTCCTCGCGGGACGGGTAAGCGCTGTGAAGGTGTCTCGGCGCCTCACCTCCAGCGCGTCGTGCCTGGTCGACGACGTTGGCGGCATGGGCCGCAACATGGAGCGCATCCTTCAAGCCGCTGGACGGCAGGTCTCAAGCCGACCGCGCGTTTTGGAGCTCAACGGTGGGCACAAGTTCGTCAAAGCCGCGTGCGCCCTGGTGCAGTCCGGTGAGGACGCAGCCCGTGCCGACGCTTACATCGAGCTGCTGCACGACCAAGCCCACATCTCCGAGGGCGAGGTACCCGATCCCAAGGGTACCGTCGCACGCATCCAGTCGATGCTCGACGCGCTGGTCCAGAAATAGCGCAGCCGGTCTCCGGCCATCCCACAGCCCCGGTTCGCTTGCGCGAGCCGGGGTTTTTACGCAGGCTCGCACCGGTGAACCGCCGCATCGGCATCCTGCTCGTCAATCTGGGAACTCCGGATTCTCCCGAGACCGGCGACGTGCGTCGATATCTGGCCGAGTTCCTCAACGACCCCAGGGTCATCGACATCAACCCGGTCAGCCGCTGGTTCCTGCTCAACCTCATCATCCTTCGTTTTCGGCCCGCCAAGTCGGCCGAGGCGTACAAGAAGATCTGGACCGAGCGAGGCTCGCCGCTGCTCACCCACGGCCAAGACCTGACCAAGGCCATCGCCGCACGCTTCGCCGACGAACCCCACGTTCATGTTCGGCTCGCGATGCGGTACGGCACCCCATCGCTGCGCTCGGGTATTGAGGGTCTCGTCCAAGATGGCTGCGATCGCATCGTCGTGTTCCCGCTGTACCCGCAGTACGCCTCAAGTTCGACCGGGTCCACGGTTGAGGCCGCCTACCGGATCGCGTCCGAGCAGGAGAACACCCCGTTCATCTCGATCGTGCCGTCGTTCTACGACCATCCCGCGTTCCTTGAGGCCTTCACCCAAGTCGGCCGCCCGGTGCTCGAAGCCACGCAGCCCGACCACGTGTTGATGAGCTTTCACGGGCTCCCCGAGCGACATCTCCGCAAGGGCGACAGCTCCGGCGCGCACTGCCTCGCCAAGCCGGGCTGCTGCGACACCATCACCGACCTCAACCGCAACTGCTACCGAGCGCAGAGCGTCTGCACGGCGCGGGAGCTCGCGGCAAAGCTCGACCTCGACGAAACCAAGTACACGGTCACGTTTCAGTCTCGGCTCACCAAAGAGTGGATCACTCCGTTCACCGACGTCGTGCTCGAGCAGCTTCGAGACAAGGGCGAGGTCAAGAAGCTGGCGGTGTTCTGTCCGGCGTTTGTTGCCGACTGCCTCGAGACGCTCGAAGAGATTGGCATGGGTCTCAAGCACGAGTTCGAGAAGGCCGGCGACGGGCGTGAACTGACGCTCGTGCCGTCCCTGAACACGGAGCCTGCCTGGGTCGACGCGGTCGAGCAGATCCTTCGAGAGAACCTCGCGGCGCCGTACCTGCCGGTCGCCGCGACGACGGCCTGAGCGCGGTCGATGTGATAGGCATCGGGGATGCTCGTGGCCGGCATCCTCGCGGGGGCGCTCGGGATGGCCCCTCCCGAACCCGACGTGCTGCGGCTCGCGTGGGACGCTCCGGCTGCGTGTCCCACGGGTACCCAGGTGCAGGCCCGGGTCGAAACGTTGCTTGAGCACGCGCCCCAGCGACCGCTGCGCGCCCAGGGCACGATCACCAGGCGCGGGCAGATCTGGCGCTTGGTGCTGCGCTTCCACGACACCACCAAAGAACTGGAGGCGGACTCGTGCGAGACGCTGGGCGACGCGGCCGCGGTGATCCTGTCCCTCGCGCTGAGTCCCGACCACGCCCCGCCAGAGCCGGAGCCGGAGCCAGAGCCAGAGCCAGAGCCAGAGCCAGAGCCGCAGTCAGAGCCAGAGCCGGCGCCCGTCCCGGCCCCGACGCCCGTCCCGGAGCGCTCGACTGCGACCCCCGCCGCGGACCCTGCTTCGGGGGCCGACACCCACGCTCTCGCCCGCGTCGATCTCGGGCTGGGCTTTGGCGTCACACCGACGCTGACCGCGGGCCGGCTCGCGGTCGGCGCAAGGGGCCCGTGGGGTCGAGCCGAGCTCTCCGGGGCGCTGTGGACCCCGTCTGACGCGCCGGAGTCCCGTGGCGCCGGATACCGCCTCCTGGTCACGATGGGCTTCGTGGCCGCGCGCGGGTGCCTCGAGCCGGGACGCGGAGCCCTGCGCTTCCCGCTGTGCGTGGGTGCCGGGCTCGGTGCGCTCCGGACCGCAGATCGAAGCCCGTCCGCCCGACGGGTGCGCCATGCCGCGTGGCCTGCCGCGACGGGGTCCGCGGGGGTGACGTGGTCGTTCCGACCCACCTTGGCCCTGTGGGCTTCCGCCGAGGCGCAGGTCGGATTGACGAGCCAGTCGGTCGCCCTCCAAGATTCGGGGCGACCGTTCCAGCCGGGTCCCGCCGCGGTCCGCGGCACCGTGGGCCTTGAGGTTCACTTTGTGTCACGAACCTCGGGCTCGGCGGGAAAGAGACGGCGTTGAGCGCCCCTCCCCAGCCGGCACCGATGACGCTCGAGGGTCTGTACCGGGACCACGTCGATTTCGCCTGGCGCACCGCCCGATACCTGGGCATCTCCCACGCCGACGCCCAGGATGTGGTGCACGAGGTGTTCATCATCGTGCAACGGAGGCTTGAAGACCTCGACCCGAGCCAGTCCGCGCGCGCCTGGATCGGCGGCATCACGCGCCGCGTCGTCCTGCACCACAAGCGGGCCCACGTCCGGTCCGAGCGTCGCGAAGCGCAGAGCGCAACGCCGCTCGACACGACACCACGGCCGGATGAGGCAGTGTCGCATCGTGAGGCCGAGGCATTTCTCATCCAGTTCCTCAACAGCCTCCCCGAGACCAAACGCGAGGCGTTCGTGCTGGGTGAACTTGAGCGACTCACCGCGATCGAGATCGGTGAGATCCTCGGCGAGAATCCCAACACGGTGTCCTCTCGGCTCCGCGCTGCCCGGCAGGCCTTTCAAGCCAGCGTCGACCGACTCGACGCAGTGAGGAGACGAGAAGGTGGATAAGCTCAAGCCCAACGCAAAGGCCCTGCTCGACCAAGCTCGCGGCGCCGTCGCTCCGAGTTCGCACGACGTCGCGGCCCTTCGAGAACGGCTTGGCTTGGCTTCGCCGCCTCCCCCGAACGCGCCCGAGAGCGCGCCCTCGCCCGCGAACCTCCTGCGCCGCGCGATGCTTGGTGGGCTGGCGGCTGCAGCCGTGGGTGCAGCGACGTTGGCTGCGACCGCGCCCCCGGACCCGGTGCGACTCAATCCGATTGCGACCTTCGTCCCGGAGCCGCCCTCCGTCGCGACGCAACCGCCGCCACCACCAATCCCTCCACGTGCGGCAAAGGCCCCGCCGCCTGCCGTGCAATCCCCCTCCCCAACAGACCCTCCTCCCGCCGCACGTCCTCGCCGCACGACGCGGCCAGCCCCGGTCGCTCCGGCGCAAGGGGCCAACCTCCAGGCCGAGCTGACGCTCATCATCAAGGCGCGGCGGGCCTTGGCGGCGGGAGACGATGCGGTCGCGCGATCGGCTGCGCAGAAGTACACCCAGACCTTTGCCCACGGTGCCTTCGTCGAGGAGGCCCAGGTCTTGGACGTGATCGCCTCGTGCAACCTCGGGCGTACCCAGAGCACGACCCAACGCGCGACGTCCTACGCGGAGCGCGGCACAGCTTCGTTCGCGCAGCGGGTCCGAAAAGCCTGCCTTGAGCCTGACGATTGAGTCACGAACGCTGGGTTCACCGGGAAAGACCCTGTGAACCCACCATGCCCCTCCCGTCCACCATCGTCAGTCTCTGGCTGCTCGCATGCGCTTCCGAGCCAGCTCCGTCCCCCGAGGACACATGGTTCGAGCACCAACTTTGGCCGGTCGTCATCACCGGTGGCGCCCGCGCCCTGGGGTTTGCCCCCGTGCCTGCATCCCCCCACGGCTCGATCGGCACCGAACTTCGCTTCGTCGACAGGCCGCTGTTCAGCCTGCAGCTCGGTGCCGACTTGGGCATGTTTTCGCAGCGCGACTTCGCGGTCGGCGGCACCTTCGATGCCAGCCTCCTCCCCAGACTCACCGCGCCCTTTGGTCTGTACGCAGACCTCGGTGCTGTGCTGGGTGGACAAAGCTCTCGGGTCCCCGGGCACCACGTACCGCGCCGAGGATGGTGAGCGCCTCAAGGCCGCTAGGGCTCCCTGGGCCTTCGCCGCCCGTGTGGGCCTTGGCGCCGCGCTCGGCTACGATTTCGGCACGCTCACGCGCGTCCCCGTGCGTGTCTTCGTGCGCTATCGACAGCTCGCACAGACGCCATTCATGCCCGGCAACAAGCTTCCGATCATGGGGATCGCCGACCTGAGCGTCGGCCTTGCGCTGTCCTTGGGCGGCTGGAGGACCCCGCGATGAAGTCCCTGCTCCCGCCCCTGATCGCCCTGCTCTTCATCGCGTGCGAGGTGGAGCCGATGCCCGAGGGAGAGCCGGCCACATGCCTGCCTCGGGATGCGGTGCTCCCCAGTGCGGAGCATCCCCTTGCCGCCCAACTGCAGGAGGCCCTTGAGCAGGCCGTCGACGCCGGACTCCCAGGGGTCGTCCTCGCGGTTCGCGACCCCAACGGAACCTGGGAAGGGTCCGCGGGGCTCGTCGACCTGGGACGCGGTGAACCGATGCAGAGCTGCCACCGAACACGCATCGCGAGCGTGACCAAGACGTTTATCGCCACGACCATTCTCGCGCTCGCGCAGGACGGACGACTCGACCTCGACGTGCCGATCTCAACCCTGCTGCCCGAGCGCACAGCATCGCTGCCCAACGCCGACCGCATCACCACGATCCAGCTGCTGCAGCACACAAGTGGCGTCTACAACTTCCTCGATGTGGAGCTCGTCCTCGATCTGTTCAACCGCCCCAGCGACACCTGGAGCATCGACGCCTGCTATGCGCACGCCTTGGATTCGGACGCCGAGTTCTCGCCGGGCGAAGGCTGGACGTACTCGAACACCAACTACCTCCTCCTGGGCTGGATCATCGAAGCGGCCACCGGGAAGTCGCAAGAGCAGGTCGTGGCCGAGACCATCCTCGAACCTCTCGCCCTACACGAGACTTCGTACGTCGTCGACAGCTTCGACTTCGATGGGGTCGCCCACGGATACTTCGACCTCATGGGCGACGGCGCGTTGATCGACGCCACGCGAAGCTACGCAAACCTATGCGTCGGCGCCGATGGGGGCATGGTCTCTTCAGCGCGAGACCTCCTGACCTTCTTCGATCATCTCTTGGCGCAGCGCGACCTCCTGGGAGACGAGGCGTTGGCTCGCATGATGCCAAGCGTCGAAACTGGCGAAGATGACTTCCCGTTGTACGGTGCGGGCGTGGAGGCTTGGGGCCCTCCCGGACGTCGGCGCGGCGTTGGTCACGGGGGCCACGAGTTCCGCTATCGCACCTTCGCGTACTCCTTTGCCGAAGCCGACGTGACCTTGGTGATCTGGTTCAACGCCTCGAGTTTGCGACCCACCGAAGAGAACATCTCGCAGGAGATCAACGCGGCGCGCGACCGTCTGCGCGACATCGTGCTGGGCGTGCAACAGACCGCCGAATGAACGGCGTCGGCGCACGCGATGGATTTTCGAACCGGGCTCAGGCCGGTGCGAGGGCGCCGACACGAGCGAAGGCCGGCGCGGGCAGGCTGCTTGGACGCATCCGCATCGCCGGGCGACAGGGCAGCAGCCTGGCGAGCGCGTCGCGAACATCGTCCAGATCGGGCCGGAAGAAGGTGCCGACGTAGCGGTGTCCCAGCTCCTCGAGCATCTCATCGGGCTCGGCGTGCCACATGCAGTTCTCGCCATCGAGCCAAACGGTCCGGTAACCGTTGGAGTAACGAAGCTGCACACAGAGGTCCTCGACCTCATTCTCCAGGGTTTCGGGCAACCAGCTCTTCAGAGATTCGACAACCATGACCACGCACTCCGATCCTCCGGTGACCACGCACGACCCGCCTGCCCCCCATGGGCATGGCTTGGATCGGTGTCCCAGCGGCGTGTTGCGACAGTAGGCATAGCGGGATCGGGCGCGCAAAAAAACGACGCACAGCTCGAGGCGGCCGGACTACAAGCTCCGGATCTTCGCTGCCATCCGCCGTGCGGCCTCAAGCATCCGGGGGCCTGGTCGCCCGCTGAACTGTTCGTCCAGCGCATAGACCCGGCCCTGCCGCGCCGCGGACAGCGACTCCAGACCGGGGCGTCCGATCAGGTTGTCCGGGTCGAGCTTGGCTTGCGCCACGCCGCACCACGAGACAAAACAAATCGCAGGGTCGGCTGCCAGAAGCTCCTGTGGACCGATCTGGAGGCTGGATCCAGGGCGCCCCTCGAACACGTTGCGACCCCCCGCAAGACGGATCAGCTCGTTGCTGAAACAGTCGCTGCCCGGCGTGAACATCGGCTTGGGCCACCACTCCAAGTAGACCGGGACCGGCTCGCCCGAACACGCAGCCTCCAGCGCGGCTCGCTGGGCGTCAAGGTCGGCGAGCACCTGCGCCCCCGCGTCGGGAACGTTCAAACGTGCCGCGACCCGCCGCACATCCGCGTACACATCGGCAAGCGAGCGCGGCGCGAGCACCACCTGCGGCAGGCCGCGGGAACGCAGCCCGGTGACGATACGCTCCATGCCGGGGACGGAGAGCGAGCTGACGACAAGCTCTGGCGCCAGCGCGGCAACCCGGTCGAGGTCCGGGCCCAGGTCGGGACCCAGGCGCGGGAGTTCTCGGGTGCGCGGTGGGTGATCCGACGAGTCCTCGCACGCCACCACCCGATCGAAGCAACCCAGAGCGTGCACAACCTCGGCGTTGGACGGGGCGAGGGTGATCAGACGCTGTGTGTTCGTCGAGGCCGAACCGAGCCGCTCAACGTCGATCGGTCCCGCGTCGAGGTCCCCGTGGGGGCCGACCAGCGCCAAGGTCCGAGAACCCCGCGCGACGAGCCAACACCGCACCGCATGCGCCAGGTCCGGGTCGCTGGCGGCCACCGCGTCCGCCTGCTGCCGGGTCAGACCGCATACGACGTGCCCCCGGCGACCATCACGAAAGCGAAGCTCGAAGGCTTCGGCTCTTGCGTCATCCGCGAACGACTCCGGCACCGAGGGCAACCGCACCGCGAGGTGCAGCCGGGTCTCCCACTGGTGCTCGGGCTTCTTCACGTGATCTTCTCGCCAGGCTTAGAGCGAGGGTCGAGCTCGAGGACGGTCACGCTGTCGTCGGCAGCGCCTGAGGCCAACACCATCCCCTCACTCATGCCGAACCGCATCTTACGCGGCTTGAGGTTGGCGAACACCGCGACGTGTTTGCCGACGAGGTCCGCAGGCGCGTAGCTCTTGGCGATGCCGCTAAAGATGTTGCGTATGCCCAGCGGTCCCAGGTCGATGGTGAGCTGCAGCAGCTTGTCGGCCTTTTCGACCCGGTCGCAGGCCAGCACCTTTCCCACCCGCAGGTCCACCGCATCGAACGCGTCGATCTTGGTCTGCTCTGCGAGATCTTCAACCTCGTAGTCAAAGCTTCGCTTGGGCGCGGTGTCTTCCTTGCTGGCCTCGACGATGGCCTCGATCGCCTTGGCGTCGATGGGCTCGGCCAAGGTCTCGTACTCCGCGACCGCATGCCCGGCCGCAAGCGGCTGCCCGCCGGTCGCAAAGCTCAGCGGTGCGTCCAGCTTGAGCATGCGCTGCATCTTCTCGGCCCAGATCGGCAGCACCGGAGCCAAGATGCTTGCGATGACCTGCGAGGCGTAGATGCCCGCCGAGCAGATCCCGCGCGCCGCCTCGGGGTCGGTCTTGGCCAGCTTCCAGGGCTCCTTTTCGGAAAGATACAGGTTGAAGTCCTCCGCGATCTCCATCGCCAGGCGCAGCGCCTTGGGGGACTCGAACGCCAGGAAGTGCTCCTGCGCCTGCTGGAGTCGCTCCTGCGCCTTGGCCACGATCTCTGCGGTGTCGGCCGGGAGCTCGCCCAGGGTGCCGCCCAAGCGCCCGAACACGAACTTCATGCTGCGGCTGCACAGGTTGGCGGCCTTCTTGACCAGCTCCGCGTTGCAGCGGTTGACGAAGTCTTCGAAGTTGATGTCGATGTCCTCTACAGACGCCCCCACCTTGGCAGCGAAGTAGTAGCGCAAGTAGTCGCTGGGCAAGCTGTCGAGGTACGTGCGCGCGAGGATGAAGGTGCCCCGACTCTTCGACATCTTCTCGCCGTTGACGGTGAGCCACCCGTGGACCTGGACCTTCGACGGCGTCGTGTAGCCGGCCGCGTTGAGCATCGCGGGCCAAAACAAGCAGTGAAAGTAGACGATGTCTTTTCCAATCACGTGGACGATTTCGACGTCGTCCCGGCTCTGGTTGTCCCAGTACGTCCCCACGTCCTGGCCATTGTCGTCACACCACTTCTGGGTGGCACCGATGTATCCGATCGGCGCGTCGAACCAGACGTAGAAGTACTTGCTGGGGTGGCCGGGAATTTCCCAGCCGAAGTACGGAGCGTCCCGCGAGATGTCCCAGTCGCGCAGTCCGCCATCCACCCACTCCATGATGTAGTTGCGCTGAGAGGTCTGCAGCGGCGTGCCGCCATCAACACCGCCTTTGGCGATCCACTCGCGCAAGAAGTCAGCGTGCCGGGCGAGGTCGACGAAGAGGTGCTCACTGGCCTTGGTCACCGGCGTGGTCCCGCACACCGAGCAGTGCGGCTCGCCCAGATCGGTCGGGTTGTACGTGCTGCCACAGACCTCGCAGTTGTCGCCGTACTGATCGGCGCTCTTGCACTTGGGGCAGACCCCCTTGACGAAGCGGTCCGGCAAGAACATCGCGTCGTTGGGACAGTAGAGCTGATCGATGCTCCGCTTCTCGATGTTGCCGCTCTTCTCGAGCGCCTCGAACATCTTGTAGACGTGCTTCTTCGACTCCGGGGTGTGCGTGCTGTGGAATACGTCGAAGCCGATCTGAAAGTCGACGAAGTCCTGGCGATGCTCGTCATAGGCGCGCTCGATCAACGCCTCGGGCGTGATGCCCTCCTTGCGGGCGCGCACCTGGATTGGGGTGCCGTGGGTGTCGGCGGCCCACATGAAACGGCAGTCCTCGCCGGCGAGCTTCCTTGCGCGCACATAGACATCGGTCTGCACGAACTCGAGCATGTGCCCGAGGTGAATCGATCCGTTGGCGTACGGCAGGGCGGCGGTGACGAGAACGCGCTTGGCCATCGTGGCGGCATAACACGTCGCCGGACCTGGGTTCGACCCCCGAGACCGGGTTACTGGGGAGGTCGCACACGGGCCAGGACCCGGCGCCGGGCGTCCGCGTAGTCGGTCCGTGCCGAGCCGCTGGCGTCGATCAGCTCGATGGCCCGCGTGGCGACCGCTTCGGCGTCTGGCGCATCGAAGTCCAGGAGCGCCTCCGCCAGGACGGTGTAGCAGTGCACCGTGTCGATCCCCTCGCTCATCGACTCGGAAAGCACACACGCCTGCCGCATTTCTCCGAGCGCCAGCGCCACAAGATCCGCGTCGTTTGGGCGGGCTCGGGCCTGGGCGATCCGAACCTCGCCGGAGATCGAGACCGCTTTGTAGAACTCGAGCGGCAGCTCGCTGCGCCGCCCTCGGACGATTCGGACTCCCTCATCGGCCCAGGCCCGGGCCTCGTCGAACCGCTCCAGCCTGGCGTAGGTGTGGGCGAGATTGGTGGTGGGGTAGACGTTGTCGGGATGGTCGGCCCCGTTGCGGGCAACCTGAATACGGTAGGCCTCCTCCCCCTGCGCGGCGGCTTCGTCGTGCCGCTCCAGGATGGTGTAGGCCGCCGACAGATTGTTGCGGGCGATGCCGACCCGGTAGTCATCGGGGCCGAATGCGCTCGTCCACACGTCGATCGCCGCCTGTAGATTCTCAAGCGCCGGGTCGTACTCGGTGAGCTGCGCGTAGGCGCGTCCCAGGTTGGTGTACGCCATGCCCAGGTCGGGATACCGCGGGCCCTTGGTGGCGCTCCAGATCTCGACCGCCCGCACCAGGGCGTTGACCGCCTCTTCGTAGCGCCCCATCTCCGTCAGGCCCGACCCCAGATTGTTGTAGGTGCGCGCCACGATGGCATTCATCGTGCCGTAGGTCTGAATCTGGTGCTCCAGAAGCTTCTGCATCTCGGCGTTCGCCTCATCGCCACGCTGCGATGCGCGAAGGATCGCCGCCCGGTTGTTCCGGAGACTCCACACCATCGGGTGCTCGGACCCCTGAACCCGCGTCCGGAGCTCGCTGGCCCGCTCGATCAGCGCCAGGGCCCGGTCGTAGTCTCCGAGTCCGTACGCATAGTTCGCCTCGGCCTTGTCGACCATCGCCTCCAACGTCGGCTCCGCGCCCGGAGTGTGGGCGGCCTGCCGAGCCCGTTCTAACCACGCGCTGGCTTGATCGGGGTTGCGCCGCTCGTTGCCTTCGACGCTGACCAACAAGGAGGCGGCTTGCACCTGCTCGCGCACGGCACCGGCCTTGCGTGCGATGGCGTAGGTGGCCTTGGCTTCGTCGACCGCCGCCCCAAAGGCGCGCTGCTCGAACAAAGCCATCGCGCGAAAACGATGAAGCCGTGCTCGCTGAGTCTCGGTCAGCCCAGGGGTCTTGGCCAGCATCTCGGTTGCCAGCGCATGAGCATCGTCGTGAGCGCCGGCGCGTTCCAGCGCGAGCAGCCGGCCAAACCCTCGACTCAGATCGGCCGCCCTCGGATCCGCGTCGCCCCGCTGCCGATCACAACCTTCGAGGTCTGGAAGCCGGGTGACCGCTTCGGGCGCGGCCGATGCTTGCTCGGCGTCTCCGGACTCCAGCAGCGCCAAGACGGTGTCGAGCTCCGAGCGCGCCTCGGCGTAGCACTCGGTTCTCAGGTCTGGCGTCTCGATCCCGCACAGAGCCGTCGCGCCCTCGACCCAGCGCCGCGTGTACGAGTCGATCTGAGGCACCAATCGATCGACGGTCTCTTGCATCAGAGGTCCCCCCGCCGAGGTCAACCCGTCCCGAACGGCGACGGCCCGGTCGGGTGACCACACCGCCTCAGCTTCGGAGGCCACCCGCTGGGGGCACGGCGTCGGTGCGCTCGGCTCCGCTCCCCTCCACCACAGCGCAGCACCCGTCCCGAGCACCGCCGTGGCCAAGAGCGCCGGCCGACCTCGGGGGCGCTCCGCGTCGAGCATCGCGCTGCGAAATGCGTCGACACTCACAAAGGGGTCGCGCAGGCGGGGGTCCGTGGCCCGCCCGAGAACCGCGTGCCGACGCTTGCCTCCCCACCCCGAGGTTGCGCGATGCCACAGCCGCGCAAAGGCCCGGACCTCGTCGGCCGGCGTCGCCGCGCTCCCCCGAAACTCGGTCCACACCGCACCCCCGCCGGCGCGAACCCGGGCCACGCTGCCATCGAGGCCGCCATGGACCACCCCCGCGGCGTGGGCGGCATGGAGTCCTCTGGCCAAGGTGTCGAACGTCTCGCGAACCTCGGCCCGCGACGGTCCGCTCGTCAGCCACGACGCGAGGCTCTGCGAACGATCCAGGTACTCGGCGGCGACGAAGACCGAGCGCGCGTCCTCCGGGCCGAGCGTCCCCGCCTCATGGACCTCAAGCACCGCCGGATGGCGTACGCGACTCGCCGCCTGCGCGCCGGCGAGAGCCCGCCCGGGCTCGTTGTCCGGGCCGTAGATCCGCAGCAGGACGCGCCGGTGCAGACGCATGTCATGGGCGACGAGCGAGACCCCCACCCGGCACGGCAGCGTACGCTCGACCCGATACCGAGACAGCCCGGCCAAGGTTGCGGAGACATCCGCACTCCGGTCCCCCGCACGTGAGGCACGCTCATCCATCTTGCGGATCCATTGAGATCGACGCGGATCGATGCGGGTCCATGCAGGTCGATGCAGGTCGATGCAGGTCGATGCAGATCGATGCAGATCGATGCAGATCGGTGCAGATCGAGACCGGCGAAGAACGACGATGCTCAGACCGCGGGCAGGGTCTGACGTCGATGCGAGGTCGCAGACTCGGCCGCTCGATGCGACTCGTGCATATCGGCTGGCCCGGCGATCTGCTCAAGGTTCGCGACGAGCGAGTTCGCGATGCCGACCCTTCGTTCCATGGCCCCGAGCATATCCTCGACCTGCTCGGCCAGACCCATGACCAACTCGGGGAGTTGCTCGATGGCACGATACCGGAGCCGACGCGGCGCCTCGAGCAGCGGGATGAGGTCCCCGGGGATCTGGCCAGCCGCCGCCGACCGAGACTCCAGGACCTTCACCGTCTTGAGCGCCACCCGGTAGCTGCCCTTGAACTTGAGGTACGCCAGATAGGAAACCTCGATGATCCGCTTGCCGGTCGCGTCGTAGCTCGTGTGCTCGGAGAGCGGACGCGGATGCACGTAGTCGAGCCCGATCATCAAACGACCCAAGAGGTCGTCGATGGCGGCGATGCTTCGGTTGAGTTGGTCTGAACCGTCGTTGAGGCGACGGGCAGAGTTGCCCAGACGATAGAGTTCTTCGTTGATGGTCACGGTTCGTTCTCCGGCCCCGTCAAGGGCGTGTGCCGCTCCCTTTCCAGAGAGCCGCGCTGGCAAGACGGCAGCGACGTCGTTCCCGGCGCCGGCCCCTTGCGTTCAAGCTACGGGCGCGAACACCGTCGCGCAACAGAGAAACCGCGTGCACACAAAAGCCGACCCACGAACGGCTCGTGGGTCGGCTGAATGCGCGAGCTCGGGCAGAGCCCGGCTACTCCCACTTGATGCCCTGCGCGAGCGGCAGGGCGTCGGTCCCGTTGATCGTGCAGGTCTGGCGGCGCATGTACGACTTCCAGGAGTCGCTGCCGGCCTCACGCCCGCCCCCGGTCTCTTTCTCGCCCCCGAATGCGCCGCCGATTTCCGCACCGGAGGTGCCGAGGTTGACGTTGGCGATCCCGCAGTCGCTGCCTTCGGGGCTGTAGAAGCGCTCGACGGCCCGAACGCTGTCGCTAAAGAGCGCGCTGGAGAGGCCCTGCTCGACCGAGTTCTGAGAGGCGATGGCTCCTTCGAGGTCGCCTTCGGGGAAGGCCTGCACATAGAGGATGGGCGCGAAGGTCTCCTCGGCCATCAGCGGAAACGGCTTGCCATCAGGGACGCGCACGAGCGTCGGCTGCACGTAGTTTCCGTCGCGCTCAAGCGCCGCTCCGCCGACCCGAACATCGCCGCCGGCCTTGGCCGCTCGGTCCACGGCAGAGCGAAACGCCTGCACCGCAGCGGCGTCGATGAGCGGACCGATGAGGTTCGCGGAGTCGCGGGGGTCACCGATACGCTCACTGAGCTGTCGGTAGGCCGGCTCAAGCTTGCCCATCAGCGTGTCGGCGACCGAGGCCTCCACGAACACGCGGCGGGTCGAGGTGCAGCGCTGACCGGCCGTGCCTGCGGCACCGAACGCGATGGCGTGCGCGGCGAGGTCGAGGTTGGCGGTCTTGTCGACGATGATCGCGTTGTTGCCTCCAAGCTCGAGCAAGCAGCGCGCCAGACGGGAGGCCACCCGCGGGTAGACCTTGCGGCCCATCGCACAGGAACCGGTCGCGCTGACCAGGGGGATCCTGGGATCGTCCACGAGCGCCTCAGCAACCTTGACGTCGCGCTCGATCACCAGCTGCATCGCGTCGCCGTGACCGGCCTTGTCCATCACAGGCTTGAGCAGCTCGTGCACAGCGATGGCACAGAGCGCCGCCTTGGGGCTGGGCTTCCAGAGGACCGGGTCACCGCACACGAACGCAATGGCGGCATTCCAACACCAGACCGCGACCGGGAAGTTGAACGCGCTGATGCACAACACCACGCCCAGCGGCTGCCACAGCTCCATCATGCGGTGTCCATCGCGCTCGGACATCAGCGTGCGACCACCGAGCGTGCGCGAGAGACCGGTCGCGAAGTCGCAGATGTCGATCATCTCTTGGACCTCGCCGCGTGCCTCCTCGATGCCCTTGCCGACCTCCGCACAAACGAGCTTAGACAGCCCCTCCTTGTGCGTGCGCAGCATCTCCCCCATCTGGCGGACAAGCTCGCCGCGCTTGGGGCCGGGCATCATGCGCAGCTTCTTATAGGCGGCCTGAGCCTTGTCGAGCATCGCCATGGCGGCGTCCTCATCGTGCGTGGCCAGGCGGGCAAGCGTGTGCCCATTGCTCGGATCTACGATGACAAGTCCGCCCTCACCGACGTCGGTCGGAGGGGTCAGACCAAGCTCGGCGAAGATGTTCTGAATCTCGGTGCTAGCCACGGGCGCACCTTAGCCCGCGCCGCTCAGCGTCGAACCCCGGGGCGCGGTGAGCCAGGGCACGGGTCAGCGACGACGCTGCAGCGGTACAAAGCGCCGCAGGACGACGCGCGACCCGCTGTCCAAACCGCGCCCGTTGCGCAGGGGAACAAATCGTTCGTTACCGCGTCGACATGAAGGTGTCGTTCGTTCTCGCCTCTCGCGAATCTGACGGCCTGCTGGCGCAGTCGTGGCCGTTCTTGACGGGTCGTGCCCGTGAACTAGGACCCCCAGGATGGAACCCTCGGCCCACGCCCCCGACCCCCTCGTCACCGTTGACGCCATCGAACACGCGCTCGCCCGCAGCGAGGCCTCGACGCGGTCCGCGGGGCTCGAGAACCTGTTTCGCGGTCTGCGACTCGAACTGTCTCGCATCCAGCGAACCGCGCGGGCCGAGTTTGATGGGGACGAGTCGGACGCCGAGTCCGGCGAACCCTACGCCACCGAAGCCCTGGCCCTGCTCGCGGTCCTCGGGGCCGTGGACCGCTCCCTCAAGGCGCATGAGGCCGCACGAGAACACGCCACCGACGCCCGCGACCAGGTGCTGTTCGACACCCAGCTGGAGCGGCTGCGCGCCATGGCGCGGCAGATCGAACGGCACGCGAACCCGTCCGAGCAGCTCTAGCAGCAAGGGGGCTCCGGCTAGAACGCGATGTTGTCTTCGACGTCTGCGTCGATCACGTTCGTCCAGCGCGGGAGCTCGCCGTTGTACATCAGCGCGTACGCGGCCGAGACCTCCGTGACCCGCTTGGCGTAGCGGTAGCTCTCGCTGAATGCGATCTCTTCGACGAAGACATCACGCTCCAGCGGGACCTCGCTCTTGGCCTTGGCTTCGAGCCAGCGCTGCACGTTGGAAGGCCCGCCGTTGTAGCTGGCGTAGGCCATGGGCGCTTGGCCGTGAAACTTCTTGAGCAACTCGGCGACGTAGTAGCCAGCCAGGTGCGCGTTGGTGTCGATGTCGAAGAGCGTGTCGTCATCGAACGATCCGCCGGGCTCGAGTTCGCCCAAGCGTTCGGCGAGCTGCTGCGCGGTCCAGGGCATGATCTGCAGGGCACCGCGGGCGCCGACCGGCGAGACCACGAACCGGCGGAAGCGCGACTCGGTGTACATCAGCGACCACATGTGGATGGGGTCGATGTCGAAGAGTCGGGCTTCGCGTTCGACCGCGGCCCGGAACGCGCGGGGGTGCCAGCGGGCCTTGAACGCGCCGTCGGCCGAGGTGCTGAGCTTGGCGAAGCGATAGGGCTCATCGAAGCCACGCGCCAGCTCGCGAAAGCCAGCGGCGAGGGCGGCGGCGTCCTCTTTGCTGCGAAGGGTTCGCATGCCCTCGCGCGTGGGACGAATTCGGGGATAGCTCCAGTCGGGCTTCCAACCCAGACCGACGAAGAAGGACTCATTGCGAACGCCGCTGGCCTTCTTTCCGTGGGTCTCGTACCCCTGCACCGCGATGCGCAGCTCTCGGCGCGCCTCTTCGAGATATCCGGCGGCGTACAGCTGCCGGGAGCGGCGGATCTCGGGCCACGCGTCCCCGAACGCGGTGTCCAGCTCGGCGAGCGTCGTCCCGACCTCGGGCCGGGTCGGGTGCACCGGCTCGCCGCGGTTGGGCTCAAGCGAGGGCGCCGCGGGCACGGTCCGGTTCGCGTCCAACAAGCGCTGACGGGCCATCAGGCCGTAGTACGAGAGCGGGCTGCTCTCGATAAGCTCGGTGAGCATCGCCGCCCCCTCGATCTGCTTGGACGCGTCGGATCCCGCGAGCAGCAGCTTGGCGCGAAAGTACCGGGCTCGCGCACGATCGGCGGAGTACCGCTCGGCGTCCTCGAACCCCGCGATGGCCTCCTCGACTCGGCCCAGGCGCATCGGCAGCCACGCGTGCAACCAGACCCGCGTCTGACGGTTGCCGGCGGTCTCCTTCTCGTAGCGCGCCAGCAGCTCCTCGGCGCGCGCGTACTTGCCGGCCCGAACCGCCAGCATGGTCCCGTCCCAGAGCGCGCTGATCCGCGACCACTTCTTGTGGCTCTTCGCCGCGTCGTCGTAGATCTGCAGCGCTTCGTCGTACATGGCCCCGCGCTCGAGGCAGCGCAGCAGGCGGTCACGCGTGTCGATGGAGCCGGTGGCTTCGTAGGACGGCCGCAGGTCGTCGGCGCACTGAGCGAAGTCTCGCTGTTTGTACGCCGTGTAGGCCCGCGAAGACCGAGCTTGGGTTCGAAGCGACTTGGACTCGACGGAGTCGATCACTTCGTCGAGGATCTCGCGAGACAGGTCGACCCAGCGAAGGCGCCGCGCAGACATCGCCCGGTCGAGCTTCTCGGTGACCGACAACGGCTTGAGTCGCACGCGGTCGAAGCGTTCGGCCAGCGCCTCCAGATCGTCCCAGGCGGCTTTGGCTTCCGGCTCGCCCGCGCGGTCCAGATGAACCGCTCGCATCGCGGCGGCGGCGTCGGTGGGCTTGCCCGCGCGGACAAGGGCGCGCGCGTGCTCAAGCTGAAGCCAGCCGATGTCGGGATGATTGGGGTAGTCGCGAATGATGCGGTCGAGGTCCGTGACCGCTTTGCGTCCAGCAAGCGCGGTGGACTTGGCGTCGGTCCCGACGACCGCCGCCATGGCCCGCGCCTCGAGCACCCGAACCTCCGCGTAGTTGCGGACCGGTGACATCTTGCGCACCTTGCCCAAAACCTTCGCGGCTTCGCGGCGGAGCGGATCGCCGGCTGCAGGCTCCAGCGCTTCCGCGGCCGCGAGCTGCGCCCGCGCCAGCTCCATGCCCAGCGCGTCCGCGGGGAACCACTTGCGCATGCGTTTGTCGGACCAAAGCGGCTCGAGGGTGGCCACCGCGTCGGAGGGCTTGCCGGCAAGACGGAGCGCGCGGCCACGCAACGCGCCCACCTGGAACCACGTATCCGAGCCGGGCTCGCCTGCCTCCCCCTCGCTCAGCTTCAGCGCGACCCGGAGATCGCGGATCGCCAGCGCAGTGGCCGCGCCGTCGAGGCCGACCAGCGGTGACGCGGCGGAGCCCAGCGCAGCCGTCTGCGGCCCCTCTTCCCCCACCGCGGCGGCGAGCTCTGGTCGGTCTGCGCTGCCGCTCGTGGACGAAGCCGACCCCACACTCGCGTCGCTCTGCGCATCGGAGGCGCCCGGCGAGGCCGTGAGTACCAAGCCCATCAGGGCCCAGAGGCCAAGGCTGCCGACACGCAGCTTCTGGGGGGTCCGGCCATCCATACTTTCTACTGTTTCACGGTAGCACCGCTCACCCAAATTGCATGTGATTCCCAAGTGGTGCGGTCGCGCGCGTCAAGGCGAACGCCCCGGGCGGGGCGACAATGTCCGGCCGGCCGTCCGCAACCCGGGCTTTTTCCCCGTATCCTCGGCGCATGAAACCTTGCCGTGCTTGGAGTGCGCTCGCCGTCCTTCTGGCTCTCACCGCGTGCGCGGACGGGGCCCTCGACGCGTCCGAGAACAGCACCGACGGCGGTTCGAGCGACGAGACTGCAAGCAGCACCTCCGCGGGGATGAGCGGACCGAGCACCTCGTCCGGCGTGAGTGCCTCGGCCTCAGGCTCGACCGAGACGGGCGAGGTGGGTTCGAGTTCGTCCTCGGCATCCTCGGTCACCTCCGGGGACGAGAGCACCGGCGGTGTCACGGCGTGCGAGCCGGTGCCCACCTGCGACGCGCCCCTGCCCAACGTTGGCCCGGAGTTGGATTGGGAGCGCACGCAGTCCTCGGTCCTGACCGCCTCCGGTGCAGAGCGCCACCGCGGCTACGACATGTTCTACAACCCGGACGACTGGCAGTGGGTCATGGCCAAGTTCGCCTACGGTCCCTCCGACTGGGACCTCGCGGGCGAGCGCGTCGATCTGTTCCTGCTCGAAGCGTGCGAAGGCGAGTTCGAACCGCTGGGCTCCGTCTTCACCACCGATGACGGCGAGCATCCGACCATTCACGGCGTCGTCGACTCTGGTGGGTGGGTCTACTTCCAGCTGCCCGACGCCTTGCCGCTGGGTCGCCACCGGATTCATATGGTGGTGCGCGGGGACGGCTCCCGAACCGACACCTTCATCGAAGTGGTCGACCCGGGGACGCCCATGTTTCTCTCGGACATCGACGGCACGCTCACGACCTTCGAGTTCGAACGCGCGATCGATCTGCTCCTGGACACGGTCCCCGACATCAACGCGGGAGCCGTGGATGCGTTCAACGTCTTGGTCGAGCGCGGATACCGGCCGATGTACCTGACCGCGCGGCCGGAGTTCCTCGCGAAACGAACCGATGAGTTCCTGGTCGAACGGGGTCTGCCCCCGGGCATCGTTCGAACGACCCAGTCGGCGACCGGCGCCCTGGGCGGCGCCGCGGTCGAGTACAAGAGCGCGCAACTTGAGGCGCTCGCCGAGCGCGGCCTCGTGCCCGCGTTCGCGTTCGGCAACACCGACTCGGACTCCGAAGCCTACGAAGCCGCCGGAATCGAGCCGGGCCGCCGGTTCTTCGTGGAGTTCGACGACCCTCGGGGAGGCCGGCGGATCGAGGACTACACCGGGTTGGTTGAAGAGTTCGAAGGGCTCCCAAGCGTGTGTGAATGACCGGGCAGGAAGATCGCGCGCAGAGCGCAGGGCTGCCATTCTGAGCTCACTGCAAAACGGCAGGGCCCCGGTGCCCCATTCCCCCTAGAGGCCCCCGGCACTCCGGCGCTACCCTCCGGACCGTGAGTCTCAACCGTCCCCCGCACGAGCTGGTCGCGACTGTGATCGGTGCTGGCACGATGGGCGCCCAAATCGCCGCCCAGTTCGCCAACGCCGGCATCCGCACCCACCTGTTGGACATCGTTCCCAAGGGCGTCGACAAGGACGCCCCTGCTGCCAAGCGCAACGCGTTCGCCCTGGGCGCGATGAAGCAGATGCTCAAGACCAAGCCGGCGCCTTACATGCACAAGGGCTTCGCCGCCCGCATCACGCCCGGGAACCTCGAGGATGACCTTGAGACCGCCGTCGCGGAGTCGGACTTGATCCTCGAAGCCGTGATCGAGCGCCTCGACGTCAAGAAGCCGCTGTTCGAGCGCATCGCGAAGGCAGCGCCCGCGCACGCTGTGCTTGCGACCAACACCTCGGGGCTCCCGGTGGGTTCGATCGCCGAAGACCTTCCCGATGCTGCCCGCAAGCGCGTGGTGGGGATGCACTTCTTCAACCCGCCTCGCTACATGCACCTGCTCGAGGTGGTCAGCTCGGAGTTCACCGACCCCGCAGTGGCCGCGGATCTCTCGGCCTTTGGCGACCACGTCCTGGGCAAAGGCATCGTGCCCTGCAGGGACACCCCCAACTTCATCGGCAACCGCATCGGCATCGCGGAGATGCTGCTGACCTTCGGGGCCACGTTCGAGGGCGGCTACACCGTTGAAGAGGTTGACTTCCTCAACGGCCAGCTGATGTGCCGCCCCAAGATGGGCAGCTTCCGCCTCGGCGACTTGGTCGGGATCGATGTCGCGGCGCTGGTCATCGGCAACCTCAAGAAGGCCACCAGCAGCGACAAGTCGGCCGCCAACTACGACGAAATGCACGACCAAATGGTTGTGCACCCCACCATCGAAAAGATGTTCGAGAAGGGGATGAAGGGCGACAAGACCAAGCAGGGCTTCTACAAGAAGACCAACGACAAGGACGCCCAGGGTCGACGCAAGATCCTCTCGCTGGACCTGACGACGCTTGAGTACCGCGAGAACCAGCGCGCGAGCTTCCCCGAGGTCGACAAGATCCGGAAGAACCCCGACTGGAAGAAACGTCTGCACGACGCGCTCCGGCTCGAGGGGCGCGCTGGCGATTTCCTGCGCAAGGTCTACCTGCCGCTGTTCAACTACTCGGCCAATCGACTCGGCGAGATCAGCGACGGTCCCAAAGAGATCGACGACGCGATGTGCTGGGGCTACGGCTGGGAGCAAGGTCCGTTCGCGATGTGGGACGCCGTGGGCGTGAAGTGGGCGACCGAGCAGCTCACGAGCATGGGCATCGAGGTGTCCCCGGCGGCCACCGCCCTGCTCAAAGCAAAGGGAGACGAGGCGACCTGGTACGACGGTCCTGCGGCGCAGCGCACCATGTTCATCCCCGAGCGCAAGACGCACGAGGCTGTCCCCTCCCCCGCCGGCATCCTGGTGCTCTCCTCGCTCAAGGAGCAGGGCAAGGTCATCGAGAGCAACGCCTCGGCCAGCCTGGTCGACCTGGGCGACGGCATCGCGTGCGTGGAGTTCCACTCCAAGATGAACGCGCTCGACGACGGCATCGGCAACATGATGGTCAGCGCAGTCACCGACGCCGAAAAGCGCGGCATCCGGGGCGTGGTCATCGGCAACAACGGCGACAACTTCTGCGTCGGCGCCAACCTGTTCGCGATCCTGGCCCTCGCGGGGCAGAGCAAGTGGGACGAGCTGGAGAAGGCCGTGGGCGATCTGCAGCAGGCGCTGATGACCGTACGGCACAGCAACATTCCGGTGGTCACCGCACCGCACGGCATGGCGCTGGGCGGCGGCTGCGAGACCGTGATGCACGGCAACGCCACCGTGGCGGCGGCCGAGAGCTACATCGGCCTGGTCGAGATCGGTGTCGGTGTGCTTCCGGCCGGCGGTGGCCTCAAGGAGATCGTCCGCCGCGCCAGCGAGTGGGCAGCGCAAGTCCCCGACGGCGACCCCTACCCCTGGGTGCGGCGCGGATTCGAAGCGGCCGCCGCGGCCACGGTCGCCACGAGCGCCGACGAGGCGAAAGCCGGCGGCTTCATCGCTGCCGACCAAACCATCGTCTTCAACAAGAACCGCGTCATCGCACAAGCCAAGAAGAAAGCCATCGGCATGGCCGAGGCCGGCTTTGTTCCGCCCGACCGCAACGCGCCGCTCACCGTCATCGGTGCCTCACGCGGCTCCAGCTTCCTGATGGGCGCGCAGATGTTCGCCTGGGGTGGCTACGCCTCCGAGCACGACCAGCTGGTCGCGCAGAAGATCGCCCACGTGCTCTCGGGCGGGATGGAGAGCTCCGGCGCACCCAAGACCGCGCAGGACATCCTCGACCTCGAGCGCGAGGCGTTCGTCAGCCTCTGCGGCACGCAGAAAACCAAAGACCGCATGGCCGCCATGCTCTCCACCGGCAAACCTCTCCGGAACTAGCCGAGAACGCGAACCCGAAAGGAACCGAAGACAATGCCTCAACTCCAAGAAGCCGTTCTCGTTGCGACCCGCCGTACCGCCGTCGGCAAGGCCGGCAAAGGCGTGCTGCGTAATACGCGTCCCGATGACTTTTCCATCGAGATGCTCAAGGCCGTGCTGGCCTCGCTCGGCGACAATTTCCCCAAGGAGATCGTCGACGACGTGGTCATGGGCTGCGCCATGCCCGAGGCCGAGCAGGGCCTCAACATCGCCCGCATGATCGGACTGGGCGCAGGCCTGCCCGACTCAAGCTCGGCGATCACGATCAACCGATTCTGCAGCTCCGGCTTGCAGGCGATCGCCACCGTGGCCGAGCGCGTCCAGCTGGGTGTCATCGACTGCGGCATCGGAGGCGGCGTCGAGTCGATGAGCATGGTGCCGATGGGCGGCAACAAGGCCACGCTCAGCCTCGACATCGTCAAAAACCATCCCGAGTACTACATCTCGATGGGGCTCACCGCCGAGAACGTCGCCAAGCGCTTCGAGATCAGCCGCGAAGACCAGGACGCGTTCTCCATCGAGAGCCACAAGCGGGCCGTCGCGGCGATTGAGGGTGGCAAGTTCGTCGACGAGATCGTCCCGATCACCACGGCCGAGGGCACGACGCACAAGGTCGACGAGGGGCCACGCGCGGACACCAGCATGGAAGCCCTCGCGGGTCTGCGGCCCGCCTTCCACGCCCAGGGCAGCGTGACGGCGGGCAACAGCTCGCAGATGAACGACGCGGCCGCCGCTTCGGTCGTGATGAGCAAGGCCAAAGCCGAAGCGCTGGGACTCACACCTCTCGCGCGTTTCGTAGGGTTCGCGGTCGCCGGGGTCGCACCCGACGTGATGGGCATCGGTCCCATTGAGGCGATCCCCAAGGTCCTCAAGCAGACCGGACTCAAGCTCGCCGACATCGATGTGTTCGAGCTCAACGAAGCCTTCGCCGCGCAGTCGCTGGCGGTCATTCGCACGCTCGGGCTCGACATGGACAAGGTCAACCCCAACGGCGGCGCGATCGCGCTCGGTCACCCCCTGGGGTGCACCGGGGCCAAGCTCACGGCCACCGCGGTCCACGAGCTGCATCGACGCAAGGGCCGCTACGCGATGGTCACGATGTGCATCGGTGGCGGCATGGGTGCGGCCGGCATCTTCGAGCGGATGTAGCGCGATCCGCGTTCATCTCCCCCAAAGACCGCCTTCTCGAGGCGGTCTTTTCGTTGGTTTTCTCGTGCGCGGTCGGGCCGGTACCGCGCGCCCTTGAATCGTAGGACACTGCACAACGTCCCCCAGCCGCGCACTCGCCATGCTCCGACCACGAATCTCCGTATCCGCCCTTGTGCTGCTCCTCGCCCTTCCCTGCGCGGGATGTGATCAGGTCACCGATCTGCTCGAGAAGGGCGCCGAAGCCGTCGGCGAAGCGAGCAACGCCGCCGCCACCGCCGACCTCACCGAGGACGACAAGCTCGGCATGAAGCTGCAGGGCTACATCGACTGCATCAACGGCCCTTCGTCTTCGATCCTCGACGCCGCCGATCGCTACGCGAGCTGGGTCGACATCGACGCCGGCGTGACCGGCAAGGAGCGAAACATCTACGGGATCTACGACCACGAACTCAACGCGACCTGCGTCGAGGGCATCGCGACTTCGACGGAAGCTGAGCCTCGCGATGCGGAGCTTGAGAAAGCGGGCACCGACTGGCTTGTGCAGTACAAGGCCGTCACGCCCCTGATCCACACCGCCTACGAGTACTACGACCACGACGACTACAAGGACGACGGGTTCTCCAAGGGCAAGGAGATGCACGAGCCCCTCGCCGAGGCGATCGGTGCCTTCCAGGACGCCGACCAAGTCCTGCGCAAGGCCGTCGCCGAGAAAAATGATGCGCTTCAGGTTCGGCGGCTCGCCCAGCTCGAGAAGGACGAGGGTCGCAAGCTGCGCTTCCAACAGGCCAACGTCATGGCCCAGGCCAAGCTGTTGATGGCGGCCGGCGACGCGCCCAGCCTCGAAGCCATGGACCTGGAGAAGTTCGACAAGGCCCTCAACGCCTACGACGCCGCGCTCGAAGAGGCCGACAAGTACGTCAAGGCGAACGAAGCTGAAGCCGACACCGTCATGATGTTCGACTCCTTCGTCGACACCGCGCAGAGCTACCTCAAGGCATCCAAGGAGTTGATGCGCCGCAAGCGCGACAACACACCGTTCACCAAGTCCGAGCTGGACCGCCTCGGCGGCAGCGGCGGGTGGATGATCGAGGGCTCCCCGGACAAGGTCAGCCGCGCCTACAACGACCTGGTCAACCGCTCCAACGGCCTCAACTGGACGAGCTACAACCCTGCGGGACGCTGATCGCCGCGGGGGAGGCCGACGAGCGCTGCACGCGGGCTGCTAGAACCCCGCGTCCGGGGTATCCTCCCGCCTCGTGACCGAACCGACCGGCGAACACTCCGAGTCCTGCGAGACGTGCAGGTCCCAGGCTCCAGCGCGCTTCGCCGCGCCGCAGGTGCAGCTCGCCGAGTGCTGCCTGTCCTCGGCCGCGGCTGAACGCACCGCATGAGTGACATTGAAATCGAACTCGACCTTGACGCCCTTGCGCGACAGTTCGAGCCCATCGTCTGGCAACGCGGACTCGCCGACGCTCGGGGAGGCGCGGTCGTGTCGTGCGTCGAGGCGGAGGGCATGCGCGGCTGGTACACCGCGAAGGTCGGGGAGACGCGTGCGCAGACGGTCGAGTTTCAGCTCGCCCGGACCGCCGTGCACGGCCAGTGCACCTGCGCCAGCCGATACGACTGTCGCCACCTCGCGGCCGCACTCCATACGCTCGCGGACGCATCCCTTGCCAAAGAGGTCGCGACCCGCAAGGCGCTGCTCGACTGGCTCGCGCTGGCCGAGTCCGAGACGCTCCCCGAGAACAATCGCATCCTGCCCCGCCTTCCGGTTCCCGAGCTCCCCGAACCTGCGGGCCGTGAGGTCCGATACGTGATCGGATTGCAGCGCGAGCAGGGGTGGCGGGTCCGTATCGCGCCGCGCGTGGGTCCCGTGCGAGAGGACGGCCGCAGCAAGCCTCGCACCGCCCGTCTCGTTGTCGGCTCCGCACAAACGGTCATCCCCGCGGGCGTGCTGCGCCAAGATCTCGACCTGTGGCACGCCCTGCGCACGCTCGCCCCACAAGACGACGAAACGCTGCCGCCTGCCGAGGGGGCAACCGAGCTGCTCCGCCGGTTCATCGACACGGGCCGGGTTCGATGGCAGCGCTGGGGAGGCCCGCCGCTGCACTGGTCCGACGCGACGCAGACCAGCGAGACGCAGTGGCACCCGGCGCCCGATGGCACCCAGCACCTGCGGCTCACGGCCCAGAACCCGGAACACGTCGCGCTCCCCCTCGACGCGCCGCTGTGGGTCAACCCCGCAACGGGGGCGTGCGGCCGCTTGGAGACCTCCCTCTCCCTGCGCCGGCTGTGCGCGGTCTACCAGTCGGCCGATGTCCCCATCGACGTCAACCCCGGCGACGACCTTCGCGCCCGGGTCGAAGCGCTCGGGCTGCCCACGCCCCTGCTCGGCGAGGTCGAGTCCGGCTTCACGCGCCTCACCCCGGTCCTTCACCTCCCCAACGACCACAGCGACGGATGTCCCGTCATCGCGTTTCGCTACGGCGAGGTCTCGGTCCCGCTTCACGGCGGTGCCTCGGACATCTGCGCCTGGGACGGCTCGGTGCTCCGGGTAAGCCCGCGCGACAGCGAGGCTGAGCGCTTCGCGCTGAGTTCATGGGAAGACCTCGGGCTGCCGGCTCCGGCCGGCGACGGCTCGGCGGCGCTGGACGCAGACGGGTGGCTCACCCTGCTCGACATCCTTCCGGTCCTCGAGTCGCGAGGTTGGCAGCGGACCGGGTCCGCCCCCGAGGCCCTCGCGCCGACCGAGCCTTCGGCCTGGTACGTCGACATCGACGATGACCCGGATCCCGAAGGATGGTTCTCGTTCGAGCTTGGCGTTGATGTCGAGGGCCCCGACGGTCCGCGTCGCGTCAACCTTCTGCCCGTGCTCCTCGATGCGATCTCGGCCGGGCGACTGCAGCACGACCGCATCGTCGTCGGCGCCTCGGTCACGCTTCGCCTCGACGACGGCACGCTGCTTCGCGTTCCCGCTCAAAAAGTTCAGCGCCTGCTCGACGGTCTCGTCTCGATGACCGACGCGCGCGGCGGGCCCAACCTGCGCCTGCGCGCATCCACCTACGACGCCGCCTGGCTCGCGCAGCTCGACGTCGACCGGTGGCAAGGCAACGATTCCCTCTCCACCCTCGGACAGACGCTCATCGACGGCGTCGGGCCCGAGGATGCGGTGGTCCCCGAGGGGTTCCGCGGCGAGCTGCGCGACTATCAGCGCGTCGGCCTCGCCTGGATCCAGCTGCTTCGACGGACCCACTGCGGCGGCGTATTGGCCGACGATATGGGCCTTGGAAAGACGGTCCAAGTGCTCGCGCACCTCCTCGCCGAACGCGAAGCGGGCCGCCTCGACCGCCCCTGTCTGGTCGTCGCTCCCGTCAGCGTGCTTGGAACGTGGGCTCAGCAGGCCGGCCTCTTCACGCCCTCGCTTCGGGTTGGGATGGCCCACGGCCCCGACCGAGCCGAGACGGTCGAGCGCATCCACGAGTTCGACGTCGTGCTCACCAGCTACGCGACCCTGCTCCGCGACGACACGCTTCGCGAGACCCACTATCACGTGGTCGCGCTCGACGAGGCCCAGGCCATCAAGAACCCCCGGGCGAAGATCGCCGGCGCAACGCGAGCGATTCGCACCCGCCAGCGCCTCGCCCTGACCGGTACGCCGATCGAGAACAGCCTGCTGGAGTTGTGGTCGATCTTTCGCTTCGTGGCTCCGGGCCTGCTCGGATCACAGGCGCAGTTCAGCCGTGCCTATGGACGCCCGGCCGAGCGCGGCGCGGCCGATGCCGTCGGTGGTCTCAGGCGACGCGTCGCACCGTTCCTGCTTCGACGCACCAAGGACGCCGTCCTCGGGGAGCTTCCACCCAAGACCGAGGTGGTGCGCAGCGTGATCCTCAGCCCGCGCGAGCGCGAGATCTACGAGTCGGTTCGCCGCGTGGTCAGCGACGAGGTGCGGCAAGCGCTTCGGGCCAAGGGTCTGGGTCTGAGCCGCATTGTGGTGCTTGAGGCGCTCCTGCGGCTGCGCCAGATCTGCTGCGATGCTCGGCTGGCCCCGCGCATCGACGATCCGCCAGCGCAGGGCTCGAAGATCAAGGAGTTGATGTCGCTGCTCGAGCCCCTGCTCGCGTCGGGACACCGGGTCCTGGTGTTCTCGCAGTTCACCAAGATGCTCGACCTCATCGCGGCCCGGCTCGACGCCAAGGCGCAGCCGTACCTGATGCTCACCGGTCGTACCCGCAAGCGGCAGCCGCTGGTCGACCGATTCCAGGCCGAAGAGGTCCCGCTGATGCTCGTGTCTCTCAAGGCGGGCGGCACCGGGTTGAACCTCACCGCCGCCGACACCGTCATCCTCTACGACCCCTGGTGGAACCCCGCGGTCGAGCAGCAAGCGATCGACCGGACCCACCGCATCGGGCAAGAGCGCCCGGTCACCGTGTACCGGCTCGTGTGCGAGGGCAGCGTCGAGGAGCGAATCCTCTCGCTGCAGGACCACAAGCGGGCGCTCGCGCAGGCGGTTCAAGCCGACGCGGGTCGGACCTCGGGACGCACCGGGTTCAGCCTCTCCGAGGAAGACGTCGAGACCCTGCTCGCACCCTTGCCCCGTCGGGATGACGACGACGACGACAACGAGGACGAGGACGACTCGGTCGCCGAGGCGGAGGATCCGTCCTGACGCCCCGACGAGCCTCTGGGCAGATCCGGCCGCCGCGGTTCGTGGGGTTCGAGGTCGTTTTCTGCCCCGCCCCGTCCACTTCTCGCTGAATAATCGTATTCAAAATTGCTGATTTTTCTTGTGAAGTAAAGCGAGAATGGGGGGCAGCTCCCCCGGCTGACTCAGGATGCGACAACCTGGGACTGCGGGGGCCACGTCACCATGGAGCCCCGCACGACAGCTCAGGCGCCCGGCGTCATCCGCCGCATGGCACCACCACCCCCCAGGGGGGCTGGTGTCCCCGAGGCGGTCGAGCACGACGCGCGTTCAGGGGACGACCGTCGGTGCGCGCTCGAACCGTTGGCGCCGGGGACCGCGGTTGGCCGATACGTGGTGCACAGCGTCTTGGGTCGCGGAGGCATGGGGGTGGTGTACGGCGCGGTCGATCCCATGTTGGGGCGGCGGGTCGCGGTCAAACTCGTGCGCGGAGGTCAGCCGACCGCGCGTTACCGAGATCGACTGCAACGAGAGGCGCTCGCCCTGGCGCGCTTGTGCCATCCCAACATCGTCACGCTCTTCGACATCGGCACCACGACGCACGGGACGTTTGTGGCGATGGAGTACGTCCGCGGCATCGACCTTCGCAGGTGGCTGCGGGTCGCGCCCAGAAGCGTCGAGCAGATCATCGAGATCTTCACACTCGCCGGCGAAGGACTCGCAGCGGCCCACGCCGCCGGACTCGTTCACCGCGACTTCAAGCCGACCAACGTCATGGTCACGCCCGATGCTCGCGTGAAGGTGCTGGACTTCGGCTTGGCCCGCGGATCCCCGAGCGAGGATCCATGGCTCGGCTCCACCGACAGCGTGATCCTGGCCCGCCGCATGACCCAAGCGGACACCGTTGTGGGAACCACGGGCTACATGCCACCGGAACAGCTCTTGGGCCACGAGGTGAGTCCCGCGAGCGATCAGTTCGCCTTCTGTGTCGCGCTCTTCGAGGCGTTGCATGGCGCGCGACCGTTCCCCGGCAAGACCGCGCTCGAACAAGCACGCAGCTACGCGGCCGGGACCCGCAACGAGGTCAAGGCCCGGCCCGGCGTTCCCCCGCGGGTCCGTGTGGCCCTCGAGCGCGGCATGGAGCTCGAACCCCACCGGCGCTTTCGCGGCATGCGCGAGCTCCTTGAGGCACTCGCACCCCCTCCACCGCCGTCGCGACGCCGCCGAGGACTCCTGCTGGCGACGATCGTGCTCGGGACCGCGGCAGGCTCGTCGGCGATCACGGCGTGGGTCTCCCCCTCCCCGGCGCTCGCGTGTCACAGCCGCGAACCCCAAACGTCCCGGCTACGGCAAAGCCAAGCGGAGCGTCGCCGGTCGCCGTTGTGGAATCGGGCGGGGCAGGCCCGCGAGACGCTCGAAGCGGCGAGAGACACGAACGTCGCCAACGTCGCCAACGTTGATGGAATGGCCGGCGAGCCGGCGCAGTAGTGCCGCGGGCGCGGTCATGGCATCATGCCGGCGCCCGAGAGCGATGCAAGAGCAGCCGCAACCTCATTGCCCCAACTGTGGCGCCCCCGCGCCGTTCCGCGGCACCGCCGTGTCACTGGTGTGCGAGTACTGCAACTCCACCATCGTGCGGCAAGGCGTCGACATCAAGCTGATCGGTCAAGTCTCCGCGCTGGTCGACAACGGGTCGCCCATCGTCTTGGGCAGCCGCGGCCGGTTCAAAGGCACCCCGTTCGAGGTCGCCGGGCGACTCCAAGTCGAGTACGGACGCGGGTCCTGGAACGAGTGGTTCGTCAACTTTGCCGACGGCAACGCAGGCTGGCTCGCCGACGCGATGGGCCAGTTTGCGATCGTGCTGCCCAAGAACCAGCAGGTCGTGGCCGGACGCGTGCCCCCGTACGCCAACGTCTCCATCAACAGCACGATCGTGATCGACGGAACCCCAGCGGTGGTCGTGGACCGGCGCGCGGCCAGCTACAAGGGCGCCGAGGGCATCCTCCCGTTCGAGGCAGAGCCGGGGATGCTCTTTCACGGTGTCGATCTCCGCGGCCACAAGGGCGAGTTCTTCTCGCTCGACTACGGCACCGAACCCAATCACAACAGCCCCATCCCCTACATCGGCGAGGCCATCACGCTCGCGGACGTGGGCTTGCATCCGCTGCGCTCCTTCAAGGGATGGCGGCGTCCCGCGCCTGCTGGGGCGCCCCAGGCCCAAGGCTGATCGATTTCCATGGCTGCCCAAGCACCCAGCGCTCCTCGCAAACTCTTCCGTGAAGAGGCCCAGACCGGCGCCATCAACTGCCCGTCGTGCGGGGGCCCGATCGAGTTGCATGGGTTCGGCGCGGTCGAGCAGGTCAACTGCCCCTACTGCGGCAGCGAGCTGGCCCCGCAGGACAGCGGCGATCTCCAGATCGTCCAGGCAGCGCAGCGGGCCCGGCGTCAGTCCGCCCTGCCGCTACACGCCCGCGGCACGTTCCCTTCCCCCAAGGGAGGAACCCCCGAGGAGTTCGAGATCATCGGCATCATGTGGCGCGAGTGCCGGGTGGACGGGGTCGTGTACCCGTGGCAGGAGTTCCTGCTCTACAACCCGTACATCGGGTACCGCTACCTGGTCTTCACGATGACCGACGGCGCTTGGACGATCGGTCAAACGCTCGACGGCGCGCCGCAGCTGGAGACAGGCTTCGGTCATCGCAAGGTGAGCTTCGCCCGAGAGAAGTTCAAACACTTCCAGACCTCGGTCGCGGTCGTCAGCTACGTCGAGGGCGAGTTCCCCTGGCAGGCCCGGGTCGGCGATCAGGCGGTCGCACACGACTTCGTCAATCCGCCGTTCTCGCTGTCGATCGAGGAGGCCACGACCGAAGCCGGGCAGGACGTCAACTTCACCAAGATGCGACACATCGAGGGCGCCGCGGTCTGGGCGGCCTTCAAGGCCCCCGGATCCCCGCCGCGCACCTCGGGCGTCGCGATGAACCAGCCCAACCCGTACAAGCAGAATCGGGCGTTCACCTGGATCCTGCTGGCGGTCATGCTCGTCGCGTGGCTGGTCGCCTCCATCATGTATGTGGAGGGACGCAGCAACGCGACGGTGCTCTCCGAGTCCGGCCGCAGCGTCACCGAACCGATCAGCCAAGAGATCGAGATCGGCACCAAAGGGGAGCTGACCACGCTTGAGTTTGAGTTCCGCGTCGGCGGTTTGTCCAACGCGTGGGCCTACGCCGAGGTCATGCTCATCTCACAAGAGACGGAGGACGCCATCGGCTTTGGTGCGACCGCGGAGGACTGGCACGGCGTCGCCGACGGCGAGTCCTGGCGCGAGGGCGACGCGTCCCCCACGGTCACCGTGGGCAAGGTACCCGGCGGCAAGTACCTGCTGCAGATCACGCCCAGCGCAGGCCAGCAGGCTGCGGGCTCCCTCGCCCCCTCCGGCTTGCAGCTGGCCTACACGCTGCGGCAGAACGTGGTGCTGGGCCGGTACATCGCCGTGCCCTTCTTCATCATCTTCGGGTTCCCGATCGTCTTCTGGCTGATGGGTCGGCTCTTCGAGGGCCGGCGCTGGTCCAACAGCGACTACGTGAGCTCCTCCAACGGCTAAAGGACTGCACCCATGCTTCGAAACATCATCTACGGCGTGTGCGGCTTCGGTTCATTGGCGCTGCTCCTGCTTGCAGCGCCCAGCGGAGCCCTTTTGACCGGCACGCCCGAGACGGGCAAGGTCACCACAGACACCAGCGGCAAAGACGGTAGCGGCACGCGTACGATCCGCGGCGGTCCAGCCTTCATCTGGCTTGGCGGCGGTTACCAAGGAGGCAAATGACATGGCACTTCAGTTCAACTCGATCCTCGTCGCACAGATGCTCGACCTCCCTCAGCTCCTCGGGGCGCTGATCTACTCGCTCATCGGCATCGGCCTGTTTGGCTTGGCGTTCTTCATCATCGTGAAGGTCGCACCGTTCTCGATCCGCAAGGAGATCGAGGAAGACCAGAACACGTCGCTGGGCATCATCATCGGGTCGGTGATCATCGGCATCGCGATGATCATCAGCTCGGCCGTCCAGGGTTGAGCGCTCCGGGCGTTTGCGAGCGGTAAGGAGCAGGCGCGCCGTGTCCGAAGTCGACGACGCCCCCGCTTCATCGCCGGCGGACTACGGCCCGGCCGCGCTCAAGGCCCCGCCGGTCCAGCCGCGTTTCGTGCTGCTCTCGGTCCTGGTCGTCGCAACGTGCGGCCTGGTCTACGAGCTGATCTGCGCGACGATGGCGTCGTATCTGCTGGGCGACTCGGTCACGCAGTGGAGCCTGGTCATCGGCGTGTACCTCAGCGCGATGGGGGTGGGCTCGTGGCTGAGCAAGTACGTCGAGCGCGACGTGCATGCGCGGTTCATCCAGATCCAGCTGATCATCGCGCTGGTCGGCGGATTCTCGGCTGCGGGGTTGTTCCTGGGGTTTGCGTGGCTGGCCTCGGTGCGACCGCTGCTGTTTGGGATCCTGTTCACGATCGGGACGATGGTGGGGCTGGAGATTCCGCTGTTGATGCGGATCTTGGCCGGCGAGGAGGACGAGGCCCGTCCGGCCTCGCTCAAGGACCTGGTGGCCCGCGTGCTGGCGTTCGACTACCTGGGCTCGCTCGCGGCCAGCGTGCTGTTCCCGATGGCGCTGCTGCCCTACCTGGGCCTGGTACGCACGAGCCTGTTCTTCGGGCTGCTCAATGGCGCCATCGCGGTGTGGTCGGCGATTTCGTTCGCGTCGGCGCTGCGGCGACCTGCGTGGATGCAGACGCAGGCTGTGGTGGTGGTCTTGCTGCTGGGGGCCGGCTTCGCGATGGGGCCAGCGCTGGAGGAGTTTGGGGAGTCGCAGCTGTACGACTTCCCGGTGATCTTCTCGAAGAAGACGCCCTACCAGCGCCTGACGATCACCCGCTGGCAGAGCGACATCCGGCTGTTCATCGACGGCAACCTGCAGTTCTCGAGCACCGACGAGCACCGCTACCACGAGGCGCTGGTGCATCCGGCGACCACGATGGCGGCGCACAGCGGCCCGGTGCACGCGGTGGTGCTCGGCGGCGGCGATGGGCTCGGGATCCGCGAGCTGCTCAAGCATCCGCAGGTGCAGCGGGTGGACCTGGTGGACCTCGACCCGGAGATGACCCAGCTGTTCGGGGGGCATCCGGTACTCAGCGGGCTCAACGATCATGCGTTCGACGACCCGCGGGTGCATGTGCACAACGCGGACGCGATGGAGTGGCTGCTGGAGCGTCGGCGGGACGGCGAGCCGGGCTTTGATCTGGCGATCGTGGACCTGCCGGACCCCAACAACTTCTCGCTGGGCAAGCTGTATACGCGGGAGTTTTATCGGCTGCTGCGCAGCAACCTCAAGCCCGGGGCGGTTGGCGTGGTGCAGGCCACCTCACCGTATCTGGCGCCGCGTTCGTACTGGTGCGTGGTCGATACGCTGCAGGCGGCGGATCTGAACCCGGTGCCGTATCACGCGCTGGTACCCAGCTTTGGGGACTGGGGCTTCGCGTTGATCAGCCCGCAGAAGATCGAAGCCCCGCGAACGCTGCCAGCGGAGCTCCCGATGCGGTTTTTGAGCGACGAGATGCTGCCGACGCTGTTTGTCTTTCCAGCGGATCAGCAGCCGATCGAGGTGGAGATCAATCGGCTCAATGATCAGATGCTGGTTCATTACTATGAGGCGGATCTGAAGAACCCGATCGTGCAGCGGCCGCGCCCATGAGCATTCGGCGGCGCAGCGTGTTGGCGGGGATGGCTGCGTCTGCGGTGGCCGCCGGGTGCGAGCGGACCGGGGCGCGCGAGCCGGTGTCGCTGAAGTTCGTGGGGCAGAGCCCCGAGCGTGGGCACATGCTGCGCATGGGGAAGCCCGCGGAGGCGGTGGCGCAGCGGGTGAAGGTGAACACGCTGATCGTGGGCGCGGGCGCGGCGGGGACGGCTGCGGCGTGGCGACTGCACCGAGCGGGGATGCAGGACTACCTGGTGGTCGAGCTCGAGGACACCGGCGGCGGCACAGCGGCATCGGGGCAGAGTGCGCGCTCGCAGTATCCGATGGGTGCGCACTATCTACCGAGCCCGCATCCGGACTTTGCGCTGATGCACTTGCTGCTGCGCGAGCTTGGGGTGGAGTTGGGGACCGACGCTGCGGGGCGCGCGGAGTATGACCCGAGCGTTGTGTGTGCGGCTCCGGTGGAGCGGCATCGGTACAAGGGCCAGTGGTTCGAGGGTCTGTACCCGGGGTTGGGTGAGACGCCGCAGGAGGCCGCGCAGTGGGAGCGTTGGTGGGAGCACCTGCGGGGGCTGGAGCGGACGGTGGGGTCGGACGGGCGGCGGCTGTTTGCGCTTCCGGTGGAGCACAGCAGTGCGGACCGGCGGGAGCTGGATGCGGTGTCGATGGACGCGTACCTGCGGGAGCACGGGTTTGATAGCTGGCGGCTGCGCTGGGCTGTGGACTATGCGTGCCGCGACGACTATGGGACCCGGTTAGAGGACACCTCGGCGTTCGCGGGGCTGCATCACTATCTGTGCCGAGGGTTGGAAGAGACGCATGAGCGCGTAACGCTGATGTGGCCCGGCGGTAATGGAGAGTTGGTCGCGAAAGTGGCGGATGCGGCGGAGTTGGAGCCGCGGCGGCGCACGGGGCTTATCGTGTTTGATATCGACACGAGCGCTGGGGTGGCGCACGCGTGGGACTTTGCGAAGAAGTCGGTGGTGGCGATTTCGGCAAAGACGATCATCTGGGCGGCGCCGCGGTTTGTGCTGCCACATGTGGTGGGCCGGGATCCACTGCCTCGGGGGGCGCTGACGTACACGCCGTGGTTGGTGGCGAACGTGGCGGTGGATGAGCGTCCGGGCGGGATCGGGGCTCCGCTGGCTTGGGACAACGTGGATGTGGAGGCTTCGCACCTGGGGTACGTGGTGTCGACGCACGGGGAGTCGCTGGTGGATGCGAAGACCGCAAGCGGGAGCGTGCTTTCGTTTTACGACGCGTATGTGGCGACGGCCGAGCGCGGGCTGGATGTGGCGCGGGGGGCGTTGTTGGGGGCTTCGCTGGAGGCGTTGGCCAGTGGGGTAACCGCGGGGTTGGAGGGGATGCATCCGGGGATCAGCGGGACGATTCGGAGCATGGAGTTTGCGCGGTGGGGGCACGCGATGATCAGGCCGGTGCCGGGGTTATTGTTTGGGTACGGGTTGAGGGTGGCGAAGCAGGCGGTGGGTGTGGTGATTCCGTGTGCGACGGATGTGGGCGGGGTGCCGTTGTTTGAGCAGGCGTTTTGTAATGGGGTGTTGGCGGCGGAGGAAGCGTTGGGGGGTGCTGGGGTGCCAGGAGAGTCGCTGCTTGGCGGCCGCGGGTGAAGCGGGGCGGCGGGGATGACGGCTGGCCGGTCTTCGGACCGCTCCCCGTGTTTCACGGCCTTGCGACCTCTCGGGGCAGCACGCCACCCCCAGGTCCGCTGTCGGCCCGACGGGGGGAGACCGCGCTACCCTAGCTGCTCATCATGACGCGCCGCGACGGGAGAACAGCACTATTCGGACCTAGACTCTCGGCTCGATTGACACTCGACCACCACGCACGAGGGGCAATCCCACTCTACACCATCTGCGCTTTCGCGTTCATGCGTCGCCGTCCAGTTCGTCCTTGTGTCGACTCGGGCGAACGGGCTCACGGTGCAGAGGGAAGCCAGAGCGGACCCAGGTCGAGTTCGATCGCGTCGAAGGGCTCAGCCCGAACCTGGGCATCGCCGGCGAACGTGGCCGCGAGGCGGTAGCCCTCCCCGTCGAGCCGAAACACCTCCAACGTCTTCGCGCTCGGGTCGAGGAACCACAGGTGCTGCACGCCGTCGCGGCGGTAGATCTGCAGCTTGATCGTCCGGTCGCGGCCGGCGGTGCTCGGCGACAACGCCTCGCACACCCAGTCGGGCGCGAGGGTAAACGCGGACGTGACCGGGACCTCAGGCATCCGCGTGCACCGCCACCCCGCGATGTCCGGGACAATCACGTCGTCCGCCAGATGCAGCTCGGGCTCGAACAGGATGATCCAACCACCAGGACCACCACGTCCACGCTGAAAGGGTGTCGTGAGGTCTGCACTGAGACCACTCACGGCGAAAGCGTGCCGACTGGCGGGGCGCGGCTGCGTATACAAGACGCCACCGAGGATCTCCGCGATTTGATCATCCGGCACGGCTTGCAAGTCGGCGTACGTCGCCCGCTTCGGTGCCACCGAGGTCACGCAGAGACTATAGCGGAACCGTGCGGCCGGGCGAAGCGCACGCGGCCCGTGCGGGCCAACCGCCGAACTCCCGCACGCCCGCCTCGGCCTTCACTCCTCGCGCTCGCGCTCGCGCTCTTCATCGCGCAGTGGGCACGCTGACGTCGGCCCGGGCGGGGTCACCCGTCGATCGAAGGGCATTTGCCCGAGTCGCAGGCGGTGGTGTGGGCGCGGATGCTGGCGGGGCTGCGCTTGTCGTGGATCGTCGATCCTCCAGCGGACCTGGCCCGGTTACGCGACGATGTGGCTGGCGGTGAGGGGAGGGCGTGCGCGCTCTCCCCTCGTCATAGATCACAGCCATGCGCGTGTTCCCGACCGAGAACTCCGAGTCGCGCCCGAGCTGAATCGTGCCCTCGACCGGCTCGTCGTCGACCGCGATCAACTCGTTGCCCGCTCCGAGCGGACGCTGCTGCACTCCGTGCGCCCGCTGTCCCCTGTCGCAGCGTCTTTCCCCTGAAAGGCCTCGGCTCTCACCGGCTCTGCTTCGCTCCACAAGCCAAAGCACTGCTTTGGCTGGACGGCCGCCGCGTGGGCCGTCGCGGCGCCCATCTGTTTTGGTTCGAGTCCACGAGTTCCTTTATGCACCAGACCGCGTTTCGCCAGACTCGCAAGCTCGACCCGGCCGAGACGCGCCGTTGGCTGGAGCTTCCATGTGGCGTTCAACAGGCGTTGTTGATGCCGTTGGGCTGACTCCCCCTCTGTCAGCTTAGTTGAAGCGTTCTCGCGGCAGCCCGGCGCATGGACGCCTCTCGAGTCTCCGGGACGAGGGCGCGTCGAGCCACTGCTGACGCAGAAGCCGGACGGCGCGGTCGTGCTCGCCGGCGGATCGATCGACGACGGTGAGCCGCTGCCCGAGGTGATGCAGTTCGACCTCACGCGCCGGAGCTGGACGTCCCTACCGATGATGGATCCGCCCCGGGTGCCCGACGCCCTCGTCGCGCTCGCCGACGGTTCAATCGTCGCCCTCGGCGGCTACGGTCCCGATGGCGACACCGCTGCCATCCCGCTGCGTTTGCACGACGGCGCCGAAGCGTGGACCGCGTTTCCCGCCCCAACCCAGCGCGGCAATGGGGCCTACGTCGCCGGCTCCGACTGGATCGTCGCCCTCGGCGGGAGCCGCTATGAACGGGGCCGCCCCCCGCAGTCCGTCGACGCCGTGGAGCGCTGGAGCGCGGCCGACGATGCTTGGGCCCCGCTGCCGTCTCTGGCCCTCACGCCCCGCCTCTTCACCGCTTCCCGACGTCCCGACGACACCCTCCTCGTCGTCGGTGGCGAACCCGCCGGCGGCGCCCACGACGAGGAGACACTCGATCTGGTCTGGGCCCTCTCGAAGGCCCACCCGAGCGCATGGGTCCTCGGTCCACCCCTACCCGCGCCACGGCGAAACCACCACGCGGTCGCCTTCGACGACGGCTCGGTCCTCGTGTTGGACGGCTGGCGTGGCGGCCTGCGCGGCACCGAGCTGCACGACGCCATCGCGCTCGAGCCCGGCTAGAGCGACTCTGTGCCTCAGGCCCTCCCCTTCAGCGCGTCAGGTATCGTCGACCAGTTCGGCATCTGCCCATGTCGCAATGAGCTCTCCAAACCATCTCGCCCCATCCGAAGCGATCGGGGAACGGTGACGACCGGATCGGCCTCGACGGCAATGACACGCCGAACAACGGTCTGGTCGTCTTCGACGTCTTCGTCGCAGATCGACACCTTTTGAACCGATGTGCGCCGGAGGTCCAGGCGCATCGAGAGTCCCGCTTCGTCGCATACTGTCTCTGAGAGCGTTTCATCGTCGAACCGCACGGGGCACCCCTCGCCGCGGGCCCGACGGCGTTACAAGGGTCATGAGCGTCGATCTAGAACTCGATCTCGGCCTTTCGCACCCGTAGCTTCCGCGGCCGACAGGGAGGTCGAAGGCGATCGGGGTCGGCATTCTTCACGACCTCGGTGTGCTGCTCGATCCGCACGACCCCGGGGCGCACGATCGCGACGCTGGGCACGTCGATATCCACGCAGACTCCGAAGGAGCTGCTGTAGCGCCCCTCCCCCTGCCATAGGATCCGCGGAGCGGTCGACGCATCGCCGACGTGGATCACCGCGCTCCGAATGTCTCGCGAGAACTCGTCCGCACCGGTCTCGCAGAACGCCTGGGCGAAGATCAGCGGCGACGGATCGCCCTTCACCGGATCGACGACGGCCTCATGGTTGTCACACCATTGGAAGCCTGTCGGCAGGGAGAGCCGCCCCGTGCCCTCGGTGGCGCCATCGACGGAGACCTCGAGGGTATAGGTGGACGACGCGTCCTCGTCGGCCACGAGCTGCTCGGGGGTGGGCTCCTCCTCGACGCTCGACACGACCACCAGTCGGCCCGCCACGCGCACGAACTCTCCGTCCCTCAGCTCGGCAGGCTCGGGGGGTGCCGCCTCGTCCACCGAGGGGGTCGAATCGGCGACCGCGGGACCCGGCTCGTCGCCAGGACGGTCGGAGCCGCCGGAGCTGCCGGGCTCGCTCGGGGCTGCGACTGCGGGCACCCCGACCACCGGCGATGGCGGGCTCGAGACCGGAGCGACCTCGTCGCCGCTCCGGCAGCCCACCAGACCGAGGACCAGGACCACCACCGATCGCAGCCGAGGGCTCATGCGCTCATCCTCTCACCCGAGCGTGAGCGCGTCACGCCAGCGGAGGGCGTCCATGACAACGAGATCCCATCGCAGACGACGATTGTGCGACCGCATGTCCTTCGGCGCATCGCTGGAAGAGCTGTTCGAACAGGGCCGCCCAGCATCGGGCAGCATCGAGATCGACCCGGTCCTCGGGTCGCTGGACCCTCGCCTTCGTCCGGGTCGCCGTCGAAGTGACGATCGTGGCGCCCGGTCTCGGCGTCGAGGTTCTCCCGCAGTTCGCGGTCGTCGCGGGCGTGATGGCAACGATGTCCGTGATCGCGTACCTGAGGGCCCGCTTCGCGGACGCCGAACCGCCGGAGGTTCAGGACCCCACCGACCTGAAGGCCGCCCTCGTGTTCGGGGCCCTGTATGCCGTCATCCTGGTCGCGGTGGCCGCCGCAGAGGCCCACTTCGGCAACGTGGGCATGTACCTGCTCGCCACCCTCTCCGGCCTCACCGACGTCGACGCGATCACCCTGTCGACCGCGGAGTTGATGAAGACCGATCGCATCGCCGTCGATACGGGATGGCGCATGATGATGATCGCCGCCCTGTCCAACGTTGTGTTCAAGGGGGCGGCCGTCGCCCTGCTCGGGCCGCGACGACTGCTCGCCCCGGTCGCCCTCATGTTCGGCGCCGCGATCGTCAGTGGCGGGGGCGTGCTGTGGCTGTGGCCCGCGGCCGGTTGAGCGGGTCGAGCTCAGGCCTCCATCACCTTGTGGGGGCGGGTGTTCGTTATCGTCGTCCAACCGGGCCGGAAGTCTTCACGGAGGCCTCGGTCATGCCGTTGGACCCGGGTACGCGGGCGTATTTCGAAGCATTTCCTGACCGTCTTCTCGGTGGCCAGCGTGAACGACCTCGATGTTGGGCTGACACGAGAGGGTGCATCGCATCGCGCTACGCCATGGGCGGTGCTAGCGTTGCGCCAGGCGAATGCTCTTCGACTGGCTCTGGGTTCTCGGTGGTCTGGCTCTGCTCGTGGGAGGCGGGGAAGCATTGGTGCGGGGCGCGAGTGGAATCGCGTTCCTGGCTCGCATGACGCCTGCCGTGATCGGCTTGACGATCGTCGCGGCTGGGACTTCGATGCCCGAGCTGGTCGTGTCGACCCAGGCCGCGCTGGCCGGTAGTGCCGGGCTCGCAATCGGCAACGTCGACGGCTCGAACCTCTTCAACATCGGGGCGATTCTCGGTTCGTCGGCCCTCATCCGTCCCCTGAGGATCCAAGGCAACACCGTGCGACTGGAGTGGCCGGTCATGATGCTGGCCGCGTTCCAGCTTCACCTCCTGTCGCGCGACGCCCAGCTCGACCGGCTCGAAGGCGGCTTCTTGCTCACCGCCTCGGTTGCGTTCACGGCCTACGCCGTGTGGGTCGGCAAAAAGGGGACGACGGCGGCCGAGCGGGAGGAACTCTCCGATATCGCGACGGCCTCGTTCGGCCGCACCGGTCCCGCGGCCTGGCGCTTCAACATCCTCGCCATCGTGATCGGCGTCGGTCTGCTCGCCGGCGGCTCGACGGCGCTCGTGCACGGAGCGGTCAGCATCGCGACCGACTTCGGCGTCTCGGATGCCGTGATCGGCCTGACGATCGTCGCCGCCGGCACCAGCACCCCCGAGCTGGTGACCTCCCTGGTCGCGGTCCGAAGAGGCCGAGACGACATCGCCGTCGGCAACGTCGTCGGTTCCAACATCTTCAACGTCCTGGGCATCGCGGGCGCCACCGCCCTCGTCGTTCCGGTCCCGGTACCCGCCGAAATCGTCGCCCGCGACAACTGGTGGATGATCGGCGCATCGCTGCTCCTGTTCCCCCTGATGAGAAGCGGCATGCGAGTCAGCCGCCTCGAAGGCACCGTACTCCTGGGCGGCTTCATCACCTATATGGTCCTGCTGCTCCGCTCGATCTGAACCCAAGCCCCGGCTCTCCGCGGGTTTCGCGGGCGGTGCTGTAGGAGCGCCAGGGTTTTGAGGACGGCGTGCTGGAATGCGTTCGGCAGTGGGCGATGAGCACCACGTTTGCCTGCGGATCCAAGGACAGCATCACCCTGGACAACTACACGCGGGCGCACGAGAGGTGGCCCGGTCCGTTCGTCGACGTGTCCGTGAGCGGGGAGTTTGGGGAGTTCGGGTATGCGGTGCACGCCAATGGCACGGTCCTCGACCTGGACCGCGGCACGGCCGTTGTAGGTCCCACCAAAATTCTCCAGCTCACCGCGTCGGTGGGACACACCCGCGCGCTGAGCCAAGACGGCCGCGTGTGGTGCTGGGGCGACAACGGCGAGGGGCAGTTGGGCAACGGCACGCAACAAGACAGGTCCTCGACCGAAGCGAGCTTGGTCCTGGGCCCGAAGGGTTCGCGCTCGACGACGCGCTCGGAGGAGAACCGCGACCGCGTGCCAAGACCCCAACGAAGTCGACGTCAGCCCAACGTGGGCGCACCACCGCGGATGTGCCCGCCGGTGGCCCTGTGACGGGCCGCAGCGCGGCCGGCCGCGCCTAAGCTTTCGCCTGGGCCTGGGCCACCTGCGGATCGACCTCGAGGTCCGTCGCATCTGCCCCGGTGTCCGGATGTTGGCTGCGTCGCCTGGCCGTCGCCCTGCTGTAGCGGTCCCCCGCCGTGCTCCCAAGCTGTAGACTCGGCGCTCTCGACTCCCGGGTACGAGGAACGCATGACCCACAAGACTTCGATTCCTTGCGCGATCCCCCTTCTGCTCGTGTTTGCGTGTCAGGCCGATCGCGGTGGCGTTCCTGCGCTCGAACTCGAAGAGTGCAGTCCCGGGGGCTCACCTCGCGAACTGCTCCGCATCGAGAACGCAAGCGAGTACAGAGTCTACGATGTCGTCGATGGGGTGACCGTCGTGGGCGACGGCGGAGAGTTTGGAGGCGCCCTCCTCGTTGACAACTGCGGTGGTGAACCGATCCGGCTGGAGGACTCCTATGGGCTCTTGGCTGGAGCGGCGTATCTGGACGGCCGAGTTGTGCTCTGTAGCCCCAACGGGCCGTTTGGCGAGCAGGGGGTCTGGGAGATCCTTGAGACCGGTGCCAGGGGGAAAGGTCTCGACGTGGCCAACGTGTGCGCACCCGGCACGGCTTCCTCGTTCGGTTTCGCGTACACGGACGACGGTCTCGTCCAGTACCTGCCCGGAGGTGGGTTGCGTGCGATTCCGTCGGTCGAGCGTCCGACGTTGACGTGGCTCGGCGACGCGGGGGTCGTTCGAGGGCGTAGCGCGGAAGATGGGTTGGTCGTCCTTCCGCCCGGGGGCGCAGACGCCATCGTTGTCGATGGTCTTCCACCCATCGAGTTCGTGGTGACGCAGGGCAACGCGTCTTCTTGGGTGTTCCTTGCGACGTACGCCGAAGGTTCGGCCCCTCCTTCATCGTCCATTGAACTCGGCGAGCCAGCCTTGTTCGCGCTCGACCTCGCAACCGGCGCGTGGTTCGAAACAGGAGTCGTGACGGGCAACGGATTGTTCTCGAGGAACTTCGCCAGCGTGGAAGACGGACTCGCTGCTGTGGTCGACGGCAACTTGACGTTCTGGCGAGCATCGTGGGGCGGACCCCTGGTTGCTGATATCCCGAGCCCCCTGGGCGTCAGCTTGATCGATGGGGATCGAGCGGTCGTCGCTACGGCGAGCGGACTTCAACTCGTGAAAGTTCCACTCGACCGGCTTGAGGATGCAGACGACCCCGTCGCGCTCGAGGTGATCTGGTCACGCGCCCTCGCGGAGGGGGACGTGGCGCGCGAGTCTGCGGGCGTCCCCTGGAAGGATGTGGTGCTCGTCGAGGCCGCCGACAATGTGTGGGCCTATCCCCTCGATGGAGGCGACCCGTACCCATTTCTTCCCTCTCTGGGCTTCACAGAATCGGCGTTCCCTACGCTCGGCTACACGCACCTCGGCTCAGAGTTCGTCACGGCCCTCGCGCGAAACCCCAGCGACGAGGCCGACTTCTGGCTGTTCCGGAACCGTCTCGGCGGCGAGCTTGAGGTGCTGGACACCGACATTCAAGGAGCACCCCCGTTGAACAGCTCCGGTTTTATCTACGAGGAGTTGTATCGCTGGACGCCGCAGTTGGGACGTATCCTCTACGTGGTCCGGGACGGTAGCTCCGTCAGCGTTCGTCAACACGTGTTGACCGATTGAGTCTGTCCCGGTGCCGACTTCCGGTGCGAGTCGATTTCACCCGGACGGCTCGATCCTCGCGGTCGGTGTCGAGAGCCCCGAGCAGGTCAGGCGCTGGACCCCGGAGTGAGCAGGCTCGTTGCTCTCACCGGTTGTCGAGCCCGACCGGGGTCACCGGACCAGCTGCGGTGGCTCTCCGGGCTCCACCCGATACCGCACGTCCACCGGATTCTCTACGGTCCGGCGGACGAATCGATACTGCCTGGGCGACGACGCTCCATCGAAGGCCTCCAGCTCGATGTTTCGAATCGCATTCTGCTCGCATTCTGGATCGCAGGGCCCTTCGCGGTACCAACATTGCGAGACATCGGCGTCCTCGAAACCCGGTAGGGCCTGGTAGGCGTCCACGAGACCGCTCCCGATGACCTTGTCGAGTTCGAGTCCGTACGCATGGCCGTCGAGGCGATAGGTCGTCGAGACGCCAAACCACTCGTTGTGGCAATCCCATGCTCGGTACTGGCCGCGCCAGATCACGTCCGGAAGCGGCGAGTCGTCCCACCAGAACTGAAGCCGGCCCCGCTCCGAACACTCCGGTGTGATGTCTGCCAGGCCCGGGTCCAGCTCGACGATGGCGCCAAGGTCGTCCGCAATGAGCGAGTAGGCTTCGTCCGGGGCCACCAGAGCGGACGCGTCGGCGCCCAACGCCAACAGCTCCGCCGAACGGTCCGCGCGTGGAGTCGATGCGAGTTCCGCGACTGTGCCCGGAAGCTCAAGATCGTCGCACGACGGCGGCTCGTTCCACGCCTCTTCTTCCCCTCCGGTCTGGGTCTGGGTCTCGGAGTCCATCGGGGCTCCCGTTGACCCCACCCCAGGTCCCGTCGTCTCCACTTCCGCCCCGCCCGAGCCCGTCCCGGGCCCGTCTGTTGTTCCGCCGCCCTCGCACGCCGCCGCGACGAGGACACAAGCCACACAGAAGCACCGCACGGAGCGAGAGTACACCGCGCGTCCACAAGACAGCTGCTCACCGTGGGCGGTGCGACATCGCCGGCCTAAGGCGACAGCTTCATGAGCCACGACGCAGCGCCGGCGCGCCCGCCGACGATGAGCATGTCTGCGTCATCCACCAGCAGCGCCGACGCGAAGTCTGCGCGCGTCGTGGCCGGCTCACCGTACTGACGGGTCCAAAGCAGTTCGCCTTGCGACGACAGCTTCCACACCATGGCCTGCCACCCGCGATCACCATCGAAGGCTTCGCCTGCCACGGCGATCCGCCCGGCGGAGTCGATCACGACCCGCCGGGCCGCATCGTCACCAAAGCCCGGCTGGGGGAGCTTCGCCTGCCACAGCAGCTCGCCCGCCGAAGAGAACGCCATGCAGACCGGCCCGACCGCGCTCCCCCGGCGCAAGCGACCGCACGTCACGAGATTCTCCGCGTCATCGAACGCCGCCGCGAACATGAAGTATCGCGTCAGGATCTCGCGGAACTCGAACGTGGAGAGCTCGACACCATCATCGTCGTAGCGACTCACCCATAGCGAGGCCTCCGTCCCATAGTCTCGGCTCCCGACCACCACGTGCTCGCCCGAGGGCGCACGGAGCAGCGAGTACCCGTACCCCTGAGAGTCCAACCCGACGTCGTCGGAGACGCTCCATACGAGCGCTCCGGCGGCATCGTAGCGGCGCAACGCAAACGTGAGCTCCGCGGGTTCGGGATCGCTGGCCCGCCCCAAAGAGCCCGTGACGAGGTGTCCGCCATCGCTCATCGCCAGGACGTCGCGCCAGCTCTGATCGAGGGCTGTGAACTCGCCCTCCGATTGCGCCCAAACGATCTCCCCGTCGGCGTCGCACAGCACCGAAAGCGCAGCGCGCTGCGCATCGCCTTGAGGCTGAGACACTCCGACGATGTGAATGCCACCGTCATCCCCCACCGAAACTCGATCGTAGGACGACCAGCGAAGCGCCGAGTCCGGGTGTTGACGAAGCCAGATCTCTTCGCCATCGGGCGTGAACTCGGCGACGAACGGTCCGACGTTGGGGGCCCTATCTTCGTACCACCCGACCGCGATCACGGTCCCGCGAGCGCTGAAGGCGAGGTCGGCGATCTGCAGCTCGGACTCTCGCACGAGCTCCCAGACCGGTTCACCCGACAACGTGCAGTCTGGATTGCAGCCGTCTCCCTCGATGCCATTGCCGTCGTCGCACACCTCCCCCTCCTGCAAGACAGCGTCCCCACAGCCGGGCTCGACATCCTCCCCCGTCGACGTCGAGCCGCCTGGGTCGCTCGTCGATCCGCCCGAACTCGCGGCGTCGTCTTCGAGCGTCGAGGAGGCATCTTGGGATGAGGATCCCGTGGTGCTCGAGGTGGAGGAGGTTTCGCTGCCATCGCCTGGCATCGAGGTGGGCTCGGAGCCGCACCCCACCGTGGTCGACGCTGCAACGATCGCGGCCGCGGCGCAGACACGACGGCGACGCAAGAAGCCCCACAGGGGGAGCACCAGCCACCAGGAGTTCCACGGGGACGAGCCGTCCACCACGCAACCGCACCCGGAGTCGGAGTCCACGTTGGCAGAGGCGCCATCGGTCGCGCTCGCAGAGGCGCCCGAGGAGCTCCCCGGATCAGGCTCACTGCCGCTGCTCGACCCTTCGTCGTCGCCGGTGCTATCCCCATCTGCGCCCTGTGAGGTGGAGGACGTCGCATCCTCGGGGCGCTGTGGCGGGTCGACATTGACCCCGAAGATCGCCTCCTGCGGCTGCGCTTCGTTCCCGGCCCGGTCCACGCCCGCAGCCCGCACGATGTACACACCCTCAGCAAACGTGAGGTTGTCGAACGCGAACGGTGCCGCGTGATCGGTCGTCTCGAAGACGACCTCGTCGCCAGAGAGGATCTGCAACGTCAGCGTGGACACCCCCCAGCCCCCGTCATCGTCCACCTCCACCCGAACCGGGACTTTGAGGGTCGTCTCTCCGAAGTTCAGGTTGAACCGCTCGCCATCCGAGGGGCTCACCACCTCGAGCAGCGGAGCGGTGGTGTCGATGAGCTCAGGGTCGAAGGGGTCGCCGCAGCTCGCGATCTCGTCCACCGACGGCCCGAACGAACACCCCTGCGCCCAGGAGCCCGAGGCGTCGGCAGGGTCGCCGGGGAGTCCGGCGCACTCTGGACCAGGGTTCCAGCGACCGTCTCCGTCGTGACAAGGGGTGATGTCGATGTTGCTGTCGCTTTCGATCCACGCGAGCCCATTGTGGATCATGGAGTAGTAGGTCCCGATCCCGCAGCCTCCCTGGCCCCAAGAGGCGATGCCGAAGACGCGCCACGAGCCGTCCTCCAGCTGCACCAACGCCGGCCCACCGGAGTCTCCGTTGCATGCACCGGCGGTCTCGTCTCCGATGAAGACCTCGTCCCACGAGAACGCCGTGATCTGCGTCTGCACCCAGCGCTTGATCCCATAGTTCTCTTCGGGGTCGTCGTTGATACCGAATCCGACGAGGGTCACATCGCGGCCCTCCTGCAGGTACTCGTCGACCTCGCATCCCATCAAGGGCGGCACGGTCGGGATGTCCTCGATGGGATCGGGTAGCAGGCAGTAGGCGAAATCGGTCCCGACACCCCAGGCCCCGGTGGGATGCACGACACAGCGCTCAGGGATCACTTCCCGCGCTGTTTCGTCGATCGTATCCCCGAAGCGGATATACGGAACATTGTCGCCACAGTGGGCGGCATAGATGACCACGCGGGGATGCACGAAGCTTCCGGTGCACGACCCCCCCATGCTGACGGCAGTCGGCCAAGCGCAAGGACCGACGACATCGCCGCCAAGGATCGCGCTTGGTTCGCGCTGCGAGTTCAGCGAGCCGGCCTCCGCGATCCCCGGTGCGAGCCACGTTCCGCACATCAGAACTGAAAGCAAAGCAAGGTGCCGTATCACGCGGTTCTCATAACACGCAGCGAGCCCGGGAGCGGGCTCCATGGGACGGCTCGGGAGGTACGCAGAAGATTCGTCTGACCTGGTTTGCGACTCCCACGACTCGAACAAGACGGGAATCTTCTGGACGTGATGGGTTCGTGGAGGGCGCAGGAGGCACGGACGGGTTGGTCGCAAGAATCAATCGCGACGGGAATGCCCTCGATGAGCTCCGAGCCGTGGGTCGCCGGCGGCGTCGGGACTCCGGCCCGGCCGACGTCTTCGTCGAGGTCTTGTGAGAGGCGGGCATCCGAGCGACTCTCCTGCGATGAAGCTTCGCCTAGTCTTGTCGAGTGTGGCCGTGTTCGCAGTTCCAGGCTGTTTCAACCCGTCGGATTCGCCGCTCAATCCGACGGCCACCGACTCGTCGGGCGGGGCTACGGAGACGGAAGCGTCCTCTGGCACGACACTGGGGACGGGACCGACGACCTCCCCAGCTACGGACGGCTCGTCGAGCGGAACCTCGTCCACGACCGTCGACTCGGACTCGCTCGACACCACCTCGGGCACCCCCGGAGCACCTTCCGTGGAGCTGACCGCCGACGGGGACGCAGGCCCCGTCACCGTCGAGCACGGGCGCCGGCTGGTGCTCAATGCCGACGCGGTCGCGGACGGGGCGATCGAGCGCGTCGAGTTCTACGATGGTGGGGCCTTGCTCGCCACCGATTCGGAGCCGCCATACTCGACCGAGCTGGTCCTGACGAGCCAGGAGTCGGGCGAACACACCCTGCAAGCCAGGGCCTTCGACGAGGGCGGCCAGGAGGCGATCGACGAGCTCGAGCTGGCCGTGAACATCGTTGGCGGAACCGTAGAGGTCAGCCAGACCGAGGTCGTCCTTGTTGGCGGGCCCCTGTTCCATCCTGGAGGTGGTGCTGTGATCGGTCCCGAGGGCAGTGTCATCGTCGTCGTGCCGGTCATCAGCAACACCTTCGAGTACATCGCAACGGCCGCAATCAGCTATTCCCCGGATCTCAGGAGCGTCAACTGGCAGCTCACGGACCCAACGACGTTGGCCGAAGGCGAGCCCTTCCGCATGCCCATGGGTCGTCCATACCTCAACGAAGCTCAGGACGAGGTTGTGATCGGGGGAACGGCCGACGACGCGGGCATCCCGTTCGGAGGGGAGAACTCGGTGATGCTGCGCTACGCAGTCGACGGCTCGGGGCCGCTGCCGTACACGGAGGTCAGCCACTCCGCCGGCAGCAACGCCTATGGACACGCCGGACTCGCCGTGGCCCCGTCGGGTCATGTCTACCTGCCGGGTCCCGACAGCGACGTCAGCCGCTTCTCTCCGAACAACGGGGCTCCGACGTGGGCAGAGGCCGGGGGTCCTGCGTACTCACCGTCCCAGAGCTCTGGCGTCTACAGAATCATGACCGACAGCGCCGGTGCCGTCATCACTGAGACTCTCAGCTGCGCCGACGGGGAGTGCACAGCGACCCTCCGGAAGCTCCGCGCGATCGATGGCATCAACCAGTTCACTGAGGCGATCGTCGTACCAAGCTCGGGCTTCGGCTACGCGCTCGGAGGTTCGGGCGTCGTCGCGGACGACGACGTCGTCTCCATCTTCGCGCTCACGGCCAGCGGAGACTCGGGTGTCCGCTTCGTCCGACGTGACGCCGACGGTGCCGAGCAGATCAACATCGACGTGCTCGCCGGCGATTCCTACCGAATCGCGGATGTGCGCGGCGAGCCCTCCGGCGAGGTCTTGGCCGCGGGGATTCGCCTCGACAAAGGAGGCTCCGTTGGGTGGATCGGACGATTCGGACTCGACGGGGAGCCGGTCTGGGATGCACCGCTGAGCTTCGGGGAGAATGCCGACGCCGTCATCTCGATGACGCCCGATGGCGACGGGCAGGTCGTCGTCGTCGGGTTCTCCGATGGGGGCAGCGGCTTCGGCCTGTACGGCGGTCAGCTGTGGGTGGCCACGGTCGACCTGTAGCGTACGCACCCCACGTCGGTCGCAGGTCCGCCATCGCCCGGCACCGCAAGCAACCCACATCTTCCTGGGTATTCGGTTGCATCACCGCCCCAGCGGTGTACGACGGTGGCAATGCCTGACGACACTTCATCCTCGGATGGGGTCGGATCCGACGGGCAGCGGAGGGGTGCACGACGCATGCCGCCCCCGCCAACGCTCGCGCATTCACTCTCGACCCCTGCCAACCCACCACCCGCTGCCCACTCGGGTCGCTCGCCCCTCGCACGCTCCGTCATCATCCGACTCGCGGGCGTGTTCGGGGTGCTCGCCTTGGGTGCGCTTGCGGCGACGGCCGCGATGCGGGACGAGGATTGGGCCAACACGCTCCAGCCCTCCCTGTCTGCCCTCCCCCCCGCGGGGACCCTCCCCCCCGCGGGGACGCCTCAGACGCTGCACAAGCCGATCCCAAGCGCTGCACCGGCCGCACCGCTGCCGCCGCTCAACGTGGCGACGAAGAAGAAAGTCGCCGTGGTGACGAAGAAGGTTGCCGTGGTCGAGCCGACGCCCAAGCCCGAGCCGACGCCCGAGCCCAAACCCATGCTCACGCGCGCGCCGAGCCCACCGCCACGCGGCGCGGGTCGACAGGCGTGGTCGGGGTATGCCGACAGGCTGGAACAACGGCGGACCGCGCGGTTCGAGAACGCCCGAGCCGTGGCGGAGACGCGGACCGAGCGAGCCGCGCTGGGGCAGCGCGGCATGCCGATCTCGGACGAGTTCGGGCGAGCCGTCGGCGCTCAGCGCTATCCTGACGAAGAGGCGACCAAGCTCGGGCTGCGGCTCAACGCGATCGTCGACCCCGCGGGGCGCGAGCCGTTCGCGATCATCGAAGATCAGGGCACAGGCGTCGTCGCCAGCTACCGTGAAGGGAGCGTGTTGGCGCCAGGTGTGCTCCCGGGCGTTTGGGTCGTCGACGTCGAACCCGGGGTTGTCCATCTGCTCGACCTCGAAGAAGAGAGCTTCGCGTACCTCACCTTCGAAAAGCCGGCGAAGCTGAGCCCGGCCGCGCAGCGGGCGAGACGTCGTCGCGAACGAGCGAAGCGGCGCGCGAAGAGATCGAGATCGAAATAGACCTACACGCCGCGGGTCGGAGCGCATGAGGCCCTCCGGCTCCCCTCTTCACAGCAGCCGGCGCCGGCGGGCAAACAACAAGAGCCCCAGCAACCAGGCGGGACGATTTCCGCCGCCCAGGGTGCACGTGCCTTGGATGACGTCCTGTGAGTCCGCAGGAACCTCCTCGGGAGGGTTGCCGGTTGAGCTCGATTCATCCTCGAGGCCGGTCGAGCCGATGCCCGTGCTCGCGTCCTCGGGATCGGGATCGGGATCGGGATCGGGATCGGGATCGGGATCGGGATCGGGATCGGGATCGGGATCACCGCCCGTGCTCGAACTGCCGGGCTCGGGCTCGGGCGGTGCAGGCTCACACAGCAGCTCGCCCCCCACGGGACCTTGGCAACGGCTCGCCCAGACTCCGTCGCCGTAGCCGGGCTGCAAGCGGAAGGAACCACACTGCTCGGTGGGGTCCCACTCGGCATTGCTGGTGAAGCACGGCGTCACGTCGGTCTGCGTGATGTGTTCGATCCAGGCGAGGCGGTCGGACACCAGCGAATAGGTCGTGCCGATTCCGCACGCACCGGACTGGTCGCTGCGAACGAACTCGGGGTCGAAGAACGACTGAGCCACCCCGAACAATCGCCATGTACCGTCGGCGAGCTGGATGAAGGCGCCCCCGCCGGAGTCACCGTGACAACCCCCGCCGGGGACCCCGATCGCGATCAGGTCGGCTTCTTCCGCCGAGGCTCGAATCTCGAACACGGACTGCGGGATGAACCGCTTGAGACCCGCGCCCTCGCCCGAGACATACTCGCCGTCCACGACCCAGCTCTGGGTGTTGCCAAAGCCCACGATCGTCGTCGCAGCCCCCGAACGCAGCGCGTCGCGCTCGCAACCTTGCAGGGGTGGGATGAGCTGGACGCCGGGGACAGGAGTATCCAGCGCGCACACCGCAAGATCGATCCAGGGCCCAGTGTCTGACGCGTACGCGGGGTGCTGTTTACACCACCGGACCGATCGCGTGGTGGCTGGGGCCGTCACGTCCTCGCCGAACACCACGAGCGCGGGGTCTGCATCGGCGACGCAGTGCGCTGCGGTCAGAACGAACTGCGGGTCAATGAGCGTGCCCGAGCACCCTGGATGCCCCTGCGCATCGAGCAGCGCGACGACGGTTGGCCACTGGCAGGGTGCGGCCTCGTCACCGCCGTTGATGTGTGCGACGCCCGGTACCCCGTCCTGCTCGAGTTGCTCGGCCACACATCCGCTGACCAGAGCGCAGACCACCACCTCGAACCCCCAACCGCGCCAGACCGTCACGGGGATTGATGCGGAACCGTCGGCAGATCTGTGGGATTTTGTTCGGCCCCAACGGGGTCCGCGGAGCCGAGGTGAAGACCGTGATGCGATCGCCGGCGACCGAGAACCACACCGACGTGCCCGTCAGCCCGGGCTCGGAGAAGGCAACCCGAAGCGAGGCTTAGACGCCGCGGCCGCGACGCAGCGGGCGACGCCGGAGCGCGAGGCCTCCGAATCCCGCCACGAACGACCACCAAGCCGCACCGAAACGACCGTGTCCGCTTCCAGGACTCGCGACGCGGCAGCCACCCGAGTCGTCCGTTGCCGCCGAGGGCAGCGCGTCGCCTCCCGTGCTGCTCGCAGCACCATCGTCGGTGGTCGCGGCCTGCCCATCCTCGGATGTGCTCCCCGGGGTCCCGGAGTCTTCGCTGGCGCCGGAGTCGTCACCATCGCTGCCGTCGCCGCCGCTGCTGCTGCCCTCGCTCGTCGAGGCCCCGGCCGGCTCAAACGTCAGTCGGATCGCATCGAACGCCAGCTTGCGATCGAGCGCGCGGTCCTCCCCGGTGTTGTCGGCCAGCCGCACCCAGTGCTCTTCGCCCGCTGCGAACGCGACCACACCGAGGTCCACCCAGCCCTTGCTGGCGGATTGATCAAGCGGGCCGAGCTCGACGAGGTCGGCTCCGGTCTGGACTTCATAGCGGGCGAGTTCGGCGCTCGCGTCCGCTTCGGGGACGAACACCTCGACGCGATAGTCACCGGGCGTCTCGACGCCGAAGCTCCACACCCCGATCGTGTCCGGTTCTGCGGCATCGTTGGCCCAGGTGTACACGTGAGCGTCCTGAATCCCCGTCGCCGCGGGCCAAAACCAGCTGGTGATGCGCTGGAAGCAGGCCGGATCCGCGTCGTCGATCATGGTGCTCGTTCCATCCAGGGACAGCGCGCAGGGCTCCGCCGACGGGCAGTTGTCGCTGGGCAGCGGAGCCCCCTCCCCCGGATTGCCGATCCCCTCGAAGCTCGCCGCCTGGCTCTGACACCACCACGAGCTGCACGTCTGTTGGATCTGAAAGTGCAGGTGCGCCCCGCAGACCCACCCGGTGAGGCCCACGCGTCCCACCACATCACCTTGCTGAACCGGCTGGCCGACGCTGAGATCGGAGCTGTTGGCCTGCAGGTGCATCAGGAGCGCCTCGGTACCGTCTCCGAACTCGATCACCACATAGTTGGCGTCGTTCGCGTAGGCGGAGTTGCAGCCACCTTGGGTCGAGTTCATCTTGATCAGGCGGACCACACCGTCCGCAGGCGCGACGACTTCGGTGCCTGCGGGGAGCCCAAAGTCCCACGCCCAGTGGTCCATCCCGGTGTGGGTGTTCGTGTTGTGGCCGTTGGTCACGGGGTAGCTGTCGCCACACGCCCACGGCAGCTGCAGCGGCGGTTCCGCCGAGGCGGAGATCGGCACCAACGCAGCCGCGACACCTGCGAGAACGCTCAAGATCTGGCGGCGATGCATGCCTGAAGGATAAGCGAGCCCCCATCGCAGTCGGGGTCCGTGGCGCTGCTTTTTTCGTAGCGCGGCTCATCGCGGGATCTCATCCGCGCCCGCGCGGCATCGACCTCGCCAAGCAGCAGCTTGAGGTTCGCAGGGCGTACACCGCCGTGCCGCAGCGAAGCTTCGGGCGGCGCTGGGCTGCGTCGGACGGGTCGCAGAGGTTCGGCACTCAGTGCCCTGCGTCCGCGGTACGATGGGCGCGTGCTGACTCCCCTCCAGGGTCATCGTCCCCTGCTCCCCCTGTTGCTGACGGGCCTGCTCGTCGCGCTCGGATGCACCGATCAACCGCCCGCAGCGTCCGAATCGAGCGGCGGTGTTTCATCGGACTCAGGCCCGGGCGGTACGAGCGACGAGCCCCCGGCCACGACCGCAGCGGATTCCACCGGAAACAGCGACACCCGCGACACCCGCGGTACCACCACCACCGGCGTGACCAGCAGTACCGCAGGGACCACCCCGGCGACCGACACGGGCGAGGATACCAGCACCGGTGCCCCTCCCCAGCCTCCTAGGCTGCCGCTGTGCGGCACCGCGCCACCACCCGGTGCAACCCTGGCCCCCGAGCTCCCCTCGTTCGGCGGCGGCGGGATGTGCCCGGTGCTCGAGACCGACGGCTCGCTCAACGTGATGAGCACCGGCGGCGGCGACCGGGAGTTCATCGTGGTCGTCCCCAGCGACTGGGAGCAAGGCGAGCAGCTCCCGGTCATCGTGCTCTATCACTGGCTGGGCGCCTCAGCGCAGGGCTTCTACAACCGGGCGGAGGCCCAGGCCGCCGCGGACCACTACCGCTTCATCGCGCTGATCCCCGAGGGCCGCGAGCTTGAGGACTTGGTCCCGTTCCGCTGGCCCTTCGCCGTCACGGATCTCGATTTCCTGATGGACCAGGACTTCCAGTTTCTCGACGACATGCTCGCGTGCGCCCACGAGCAGTTCGGGATCGACAAGGAGTGCGTATCGGTCATGGGCGTGAGCGCAGGCGCGATGTTCTCGAGCATGATCGCCTCTCGCCACGGCGCGCGCGTTGCCAGCCTGATCTCGCTGTCGGGCGGCGTGGGCGGCGGGCTCATCAAGCCCTGGCAGGCTGCCGAGCACGTCATGCCGGCGATGGTGCTGTGGGGCGGTCGACAGGACTTCTGCATCGCGATCGACTTCGAGGTGGCCTCGCTGCAGCTCGAGCAGGACCTCGAGGCGAACGGTCACTTCGTGATGGAGTGCATCCACAACTGCTCGCACGCCACCCCGCCCTTCGAGCCCAGCGAACCCGGGCTGCCCACGTTCGCCCCGGCGTGGGAGTTCTTTCTCGATCATCCCTATTGGCTTGAGGATGGTGCGTCGCCGTACCAGTCGCTCCCCGGCGACCTGCCCGACTCGTACCCACAGTGGTGCTCGATCGGGGCGGGCAGTGCAGAGATTCGGGTGGGCGAGTGCGGCGGCTCCGAGTGTCAGTGAGCTCCGACCGCGGTGGGCCCCCGCCGCCGCGCCCGTGGGATTCGCGATGCTTCATCTGCCTCGCTGTCGCACATCAGACCACGGGAGGCGCAGGCACCCCCCTTGCGCGAAACGGCTGAGACAGGTGAAATTGGCCCTGCTCATGCGAATGCCCACCACCTGTCGCGTGCCCTTCTCAGCGTCCATGCTGCTCGCCGTCGTCGCGCTCGCGAGTTGTGGCGGCGCCGCGCCGAGCGACACGGCGTCCGAGGGCGGGGGTCTCACGCTCGTGACCCTCTCCGACTCGGGAACGATGGGTGGTACGGATTCGAACGCCTCCGATTCCAACGCCTCCGATTCCAACGCGGAGGGTACCGGCTCCGATGCGTCGGACTCCGCCAACTCGACCACCCACGACGCGCCCAAGTTCGACCTCGGCGGTGCGCCCGACGTGCCCACCGGCTGCAGCGCTGGCGGTGGAGGGGTCGAGGTCGACGAGAGTTTCATCTGGGTGCCCGGCACCAGCGACGGCACCGTGGCCAAGATCGACACCCGCACGATGATCGAGGTCGCCCGCTACACCATCGGCCCCGCCGGCGGGACCGAGAGCGCGTCTCGAACGGCGGTGTCCGGCGATGGGCGATTCGTGGTGGTGAACTCGCGCGGAACAGGGCGCTCGACCGCCGTCGCGGCCAACATCGCGGACTGCATCGACAAGAACGCCGACGGCATGATCACCACGTCGCAAAACGCGACCGACATTCTGGCCTGGGATACCGACGAGTGCGTCGTGTGGACCACCGTGCACGCCGACTGGGGCGGGGTCGCGACCTCCGGCCCCCGCGGCATCACCTGGACCATCGGCGACTGGGACGAGGCGTCGTGTTCCTTCATCGACCAAAAGGTCTGGCTCGGCTACCTCGCCGCGGGCGGCAGCGCCCACCTCGTCCGCCTCGATGGCACCACAGGCGCGCTGGAGGAGGACATCGTCGTTCCGGGCTGGGATGGCAGCGGATACGCCCCCTACGGCGGAGCTCTCGACCCCGACGACCGGCCGTGGTTCACGGGTCTGCGAGGCGAGCTCGTCCGGGTCAACACCGAGAACAGCCCCATCGACGTCACCCGGATCACACAGCCGGGCAACATCCAGTCCTACGGGATGACCGTCGACCCCAACGGCGATCCCTGGATGGCCGGCTGCTCGGGACCGGTCTCGACCTACGACGTTGCAACCGCGAGCTGGGTGTCCATTCCAGACACGGCCGCGTGCTACCGAGGTATGGCCGTCGACCAAGACTTCCACGTTTGGGTCGCCTCCAACAGCCCCTGCGAGCTCATCGAAATCGACGGCGCGACCCGGACCCTGATCGCCCGCCACGCCCTCGCCCAATGCTCGACCCCGATCGGTGTGAGCGTCGACGTGGACGGCTACGTGTGGTTGGTCGACCAAGCCGGTTGGGCCTGGAAGATCGACCCCAACAACGTCCCGGCGATGCAGCAGGTCGCGATCAGCGGAGACCACTACGTCTACAGCGACATGACCGGCGGCCAGCTCAAGAGCGTGACCACCCCGCCGGGCTGAGCCGAAGCCGCCGCCGCCACGAACAATGCACGCATCCGCAAACGGTAGCAGCCCGACCGCCCTCCTTGCAGGCCCAATCACCGACCACGCCGAGCGCGACGTCGAGCCTTGCGGGCCGCGATCTCCCGATTCCGGGCTTCACGGTCGCTGGCCACCACGCCAAACGTCACCTCAGCGCCGAGCGTACCTGCCATCGTGTGCAGCCAGTTGCGGTTGAAGCCATCACCGGGGCCCTCGGAGTCGCTTCCGCCCACCGCTCCGCCGCCCAGGTAGCGGAAGTTGACGAAGGGTTTCACGCGCTCGAGCACCGTGAAGCCGGCGCGCAGACTCGCGTCCACGATGAGGCCCTCAACGGGGTCTTTCCCGCCGTTGAGAAACGGCAGGTTCGCGTAAAAACCGTCGACCTCGGCGCCGTACCAAAAGTTGGCGCGCTCGAGCGTGTGCCGGCCGCGGAACTTCAGCGTCGGCACCGGACCGAAGTTGGTGTTCACCACGGACTGGGTGCCGTCTTTGGAGATGTAGCTCGACCGCGCGTTGCGAAACTGCAGGCCTCCGCCAAATGCGACCTCGTCGTCCGGGTCCTCCAGGATGTCGTACAGGTAGCTCGCGCGGTAGAAGTCGAAGCCGTAGAAGACGTCGACACCGGTGCCCGCCGCGAACGTCGTGCCGTCGGCGGTGAGGTCCTCGTTGAGCACCGTCTCGGTCTGCAGCCGAAGCGGCTGGTAGAGAAGGACGATCTCGTGGTGGTCGTCGAGTTCGAGCTCGGTCGAGATGCGCCCGAAGAAGAACATCGTGTCCTGGTTGCCGTCACGCCGCAGGTCGAAGTTGGTCCCATCGCGAGACTGCTGCAGCCGGTGGCTGACCACGCCAAAGGTCCCCAGCTCGCCGACAAGCTTCCAGCGCACCCCGATCGGTACATCGTCGGGCTCGGGCTCGCTCACGGCAGCCGAGGCAGGCGTCGAAGCGGGGTTGGGTTCGGTGGGGGCAACGGTCAACCCGGCGGCGATCGCAATGGAGACGAAATCCATGAACAAACCCTATACAACCCCTGGTGTTTGTCGAGAGAATCAGCGCTCAAGGCTGAATTTCGTTCGGCGCGGGCCCGTCGGTGCTCCGTCTGTGCTCGGTCGAGCCCGACGTTGCGATCCCGGGGCGCGGACGTTCTTCGGGAGATTGCATCCGCGACCGCGACCCTGGTCGGCGGCATTGGATCCGGCTAAGACCTGCCCATGCTCCGGAACTCGGCTCGGCTGCTGCCTCTGTTCGTCCGCGCGAGCCTGCGCCGGGTCGTCCGCGCGAGCCTGCGCCGGGACCACACGCTGGTGTCGCGCCTGCACCGGCGTGTCCGTCTGCGTGAATGCGACGTCAACTTGCACATGAACCAGGCGTCCTACCCCAAGCTCGCCGAGCTCGGACGCATGGACTGGGCGCTGCGCTCGGGCTTGTTCCCACGTTTGTGGGGCTCGCGCTGCAAACCGGTCGTGGCCGAGCAGCGCCTGGTCTACCGCCGAGAGCTCAAGCCCGGACAGCGCTACTGCATCGACACCCGCGCGACCGGCTTCGAGGGGCGTCTGTTCCAAGTCGACTCTGTCCTGCGCGTGGACGACCGGGTCCACGCCATCGTCTACGCGAAGCTCATCACCATCGGCCCAGAAGGCGTGTTGGATGCAGAAGCCGTCCGCGAGCTCACCGCGGCATTCATCACGGACCCGCTGGCCATCCAAGACTGGCGCATCACGGAGTAGTCGCGTGCTCCATGGAGGACAGGCGGGGTACGCTGGCCGACCGATGCCGCGCAGCACCCCCACGCTCGTGTCCCTGAGACACGACCTGACGTGGTTCGTGCTCCCTGGCGTCGTGGCGGCCCTCGCCGGCCTCGCCGTCGGCCTGCTGCCGGCCACCAGCGAGACCCGTGAAGGCGGCGGCCTAGGCCTGTGGATTCTCGGCGTCCTCCTGGTCGACGTCGCGCACGTCTACGCCTCGCTGTACCGCACCTACCTCGACCCCGAAGCCCGCGCCCTGCACCGAAAGCGCCTGTGGTGGGTCCCGGCGCTGTGTCTGTGGTTTGGGTTTTTCCTGCACCTTGAGTCGCCCCTGCTGTTTTGGAGCGTGCTCGCCTACGTGGCGATTTTCCATTTCATCAAACAGCACCTCGGGTTCGCCCTGCTCTACGTCCGGGCGGGCCACGAAGGCTCGCTCGACCGCAGGCTCGTCACCGCCGCGGTCTGGGCTGGCACCCTCGGCCCGGTGCTGTACTGGCACGCGCACCTGCCCACGCGCTTCACCTGGTTTGTCCCCGGTGACCTCGTCGCAGGCGCTCCCGCGTGGCTCGGATCCGTTGCCCTTTGGGGACAGGTTCCGATCTGGGCACTGTTCCTTGCTCGGCGGGTCCAGAAGCTGCGACAAGGGCAGGCCAATCCGGTCCTGCTCGCCCTTGTGGTCCTCCCCGCTGCCAACTGGCACCTGGGCATGGTCGTGTTCAACGACGACCGCGTGTTCACGATCACCAACGTGTTCTTTCACGGCATCCCCTATCTCGCGCTCATCTGGGTCGCCGGAGGTCGCGACACCCTCGCCTCGCGCTTGAAGGACGCCAGCCCGGCGCTGCTCGCCCTGGCCTTCTACGGCCTCCTCGTTGTCCTTGCGGTCACCGAGGAGGCCCTTTGGGATCGTTGGGTGTGGCACGAGCGGCCGGAGCTTTTCGGCGCCGGCGGGGCCGAGTTCTCTACGTTTGCGACCGCCTTGGTGGTCTCCGCGCTGACGGTGCCGCAAGCCACCCACTATGCGCTCGATCGCTTCATCTGGCGGGCCGGCCCCGACAACCCCAAGCTGGCGAAACAGCTTGGATTCGCGCCGCCCCAAGACCCTTCCTCACGATAGCGCGAGGCACCCGGCACCGTGATGGCCTACACTTGCGGCCACCGATGGCTGATCAAGTTCAAGCCTCCCACATCCTGCTCATGTACGCCGGCTCGATGCGCAGCTCCGCCAGCCGCAGCCAAGACGAAGCCAAGACCCTGATCGCCGAGATCGAGTCCAAGCTCAAGGCGGGCGAAGCGTTCGCGGACCTTGCAAAGGCCCACTCCGACTGCCCGTCCAGCGCCCAAGGCGGCGACTTGGGCAAGTTCGGTCGCGGCCAGATGGTCGGCGCGTTCGAGGAGTCCGCGTTTGGCATGTCCGTTGGGGACACCAGTGGCGTCGTCGAGACCCCGTTCGGCTACCACATCATTCATCGCACCGCGTAGCCCCACTTCGTGCCGGCCCAGCTCCAGCTGGCGCTGTTCGGCGCGCTCCCGGCCATCCTCGCGATGGCCTACGTGGACCGCCTCGATGCCAAGCGCCCCGAGCCGCAGAGAACACTGCGGCTCGTGGCGTTTGCCGGGGCGCTCTCCGGCTTCCTCGTCGTCGCCGTCGGAGCTCTGCTTCGGCCCCTGGGGCCCGAGGTCGGAACCTACGCTGCGGCGCTCTACGATGCTTTCGTCGTCGCCGCGGGCCCCGAAGAGGCCGCCAAGCTCGCCTGCGTGCTCATCGTGGCGTGGCGTCGGCCAGAGTTTGATGAACGCATGGACGGCATCGTCTACGGCGCCCGCGCAGGACTCGGCTTTGCCCTCGTCGAAAATGTCGTCTACCTGCTGATCATCCCGGACTCGCTCGGGGAGTTTGTGTCCCTGTTCGTCGCCCGCGCCTTGTTGGCGGTGCCCGGACACGCAGCATGGGGCGCGATCCTGGGCTACTTCGCCGCGCGTCGCCGCTTCGATGGACGGGGGCCAGGCATGCTCGGAGGCTACCTTTTGGCGGTCGCATTGCACGGCCTGTACGACGCCTCGCTGTTCGCCATCCCGATCGCGATCGCGGGCGGCCACACAGCCTTGGCACTGGGGATCTGGGGCATCCCGGTCTTCGCCTACACACCCCCGCTGCTCGTCATCCTCGGCTCCGTACTCGCCATGAGGATGTTTGCGGCCCGAGCCGTCGCCGCGGACGACCACGCGCTGCCTGAGAGCTAGGTCGCAGACCTGGCACCAGGTGTCGCGCTATGCAGACCCGATGGTGCATCCACGGTGCAGTCTCGCGATCCTGCTGGTGCTTGGGGCCTGCGACCCCGAACCGGGCGGCAACAACGACGAAGGCTCGACTGGCGCCGCGTCCACGGGCACCTCGAGCACCACCGACGCCGCGACCAGCGAGAGCGGGACGACGGCCGGCTCGACAACCGACCCCGGCAGCACCGCCGAGGCCGGAACCGGCGATTCGTCGGGAGAAGAAAGCTCAAGCACGGGCCCCGAGGACTGCGAGGGCTTCGTTCCCGGCGATGCGTTCGAGATCGCCGCCAACGCATCGAGCACCCGGATCCACCCGTACGCCGCCGGGGATGGGGAGGGCGCGTGGTTCAGCTTCGTCGAGCCGGAGCCGGCCGGAAGCCTGTTCGACGTGGCGCTCCTGCATCTGCGCTGTGCAGGCGTGGTCGACGTCCCGCGACAAGTCGTGACGACGGCAGCGGGCAACGACATCGACGCCTCGGTGGCCGTCTCCGGCGACCGCGTGCTCGTCGTCTGGAACACCGACGATGGCAGCGGCGGTTCGAGCAACCTACAGATTCACGGCCGCGTGCTCGATCGCGACGGCGTGCCCCTGGAGGACAGCCAGTTTCGAGTGACCACCAGCGTCGAAGGCACCCCCATCACCGGAAACCACACGTTCGCCATCGTCACGCCGACCGATGAGGGGTTCAGCGTCGCGGGCCTGCGCGCGCACCCGGACAGCCCGGCCTTCGTCGCCTTCCGCCAGCCCATGGATGGCGACGGCGCGCTCCTGGGCGAGGCATCCGGGCCGCCCACTGAGCCCGGCGTCAGTCACCTGCTCGCGTCGAGTTCGCAGACGTGGCTCAGCTACCAGCGCAGCGACGACGACGGCGACCAAGTCTGGCTGGTGAGCCCCAAGGCGGTCGCTGCGGCCGCGTTCGAAGGCGCGCCTGCGACAGGTGGACAAATCTTGGCGCGGCCAGAGGCTCCGCTGTCTCCCATCGTCGCCGCCGCGGTCGGTACGCAGTCGGCCCTCGATGTCGGCATCGCGCTGGGAACCGGCGCCCCCCTGCTGCTCGGCGACGCGGGCAGCATCGAGTACAACCCGACGGTCGCGATGAACCCCCAGGGTGCGCTCGCGGTCGTGTTCCACCGCAACCTCGGCGGGCTGAACAACGCCGTGGTGTTCCAGCGACTCGCGATCGAAGACGACGCCGTCGTCGCACACGGCGACCCGATCGAGCTGGACACCCAGTCCCCGCCCTACCCGCCCTCCCTGACCTGGACCGACGGCGGATGGCTCGTCACCTGGTCCCGCGGCCAAAGCCCCGAATTCTCGACGTGGGGCCAAGTGCTCGCACCTTGAGGCAGCCCGCCTGGGCCCTGGACCGAGCCGGGCGTGGCACCATCCAACCCGGTGCAGATCCGGGCACAATGCGTGGTTGTGGGCGCGGGCGTGGTCGGTCTGGCGATCGCCCGCGTCTTGGCGCGCCGGGGCCTCGAGGTCGTCATCCTTGAGGCCGAAGCGGACTACGGCCAGCACGCGAGCAGCCGAAACTCCGAGGTCATCCACGCGGGGCTGTACGCCCCCCCTGGCACGCTCAAGGCCCGGCTGTGCAGCGCGGGCCGCCACCAGCTCATCGGGTTTTGTCGCGCGCATGACGTGCAGCATCGCCGACTGGGCAAGCTCATCGTCGCCACCGAAGACGCTCATCTGGAGATCCTTGAGCGCATCGCCACCAACGCGGAGGCCTGCGGCGCAGGGGCGCTGCAATGGCTGGATGCCGCACAGGTTCGACGCGCAGAGCCAGCGCTGCGAACCTGCGGCGCGCTGTGGTCCCCCGAGACGGCAGTCCTCGACAGCCACGGGCTGATGCGCGAGCTGCTGCGCGACGCCGAGGCACACGGGGCGATGCTGTCCTTGAAGACCACAGCACGGAGCCTTCGTCGGTCGGCGCACGGCTTCATGCTGCAGACGAACCAAGGCTCCCTCCTCGCCGAGCACGTCATCGTCTCCGCCGGGGCCGGGGCGCACGCGTTGGCCACCGCCCTCGAGGACTTGGATGGCACGTGCATCCCGCCGCGCTACCTGGCCAAAGGGACCTACGCCAAGCTGCGCGGCCCCAGCCCCTGCAAGACGCTCGTGTATCCCGTGCCCGACTCGGCGTCGCTGGGCATCCACCTGACCCTCGACCTGGGTGGCGCCGCCCGCTTTGGGCCCGACCAGGAATGGGTGCAAACCCCAGACGTCGCGGTCGATCCCGCCCGACTCGCCGCGTTCGTGCCTGCCGTGCGCCGCTACTGGCCCGGCCTTCCCGACGACGCCCTGATGCCAGACTACGCGGGCATCCGGGTGAAGACCCAGGCCCCCGGAGCGCCGATGGCCGACTTCTGCGTGCTCGGCCCTTCCACCCACGGCCTGCACGGCCTGGTGCTGCTGTTCGGGATCGAGTCCCCCGGCCTCACCAGCGCCCTCGCCCTCGCCGATGAGGTCGCCCTTCACCTCGAGACCCCATGAACCTCTACGTCGCCGCCATCGCCCTGACGATCCTCGCCAACCTCGGCTACCACCTGGTGCAGCGCAGCATTCGGCCTGACCTCAGCCCGCTGGTCTCGCTGATCGCGACCTACGGCACGGCGCTGCTGGTCTGCCTGATCGCGCTGCCCGTGTTCCGCGGTGAGCAGCCGCTGGGGCAGCAGTTCGCCAAGCTCGGGTGGCCCAGTGTGGCCCTGGGCCTGGCGATCATCGCCCTGGAGCTCGGCTTCCTGCTGGCCTACCGCGCCGGCTGGGACCTCTCGGTCGCCGCCCTGTACAGCAACGCTGCCGTCGCGCTGCTGCTGCTCCCCGTCGGCGTCCTCGCGTTTCACGAGGGCATGGACGCGCGAAAGGTCGCGGGCTTGGTGTGTGCCTTCGTCGGACTCATCCTGCTGAGCAGCAAGCCGGTGACCGACGCGGTCTAGCCCAACCTGCAGATGCAGGTCCTCATCGGCGCGCGGTGTAACGACGGCGATCGCAACTTCCCGTTCTCGCTGTACCCGCAGGCCCGCTGAGACTCAGCGACTGTCCGGGTGCGTCGCCGCGCCCCACAGCCGCAGGTCCACCCGGAGCACCGACTGGGCGATCCCGTCGTCGTCGACGCGCAGAATCTCACCCAGGTCCGTGAACACCCAGACCTCACCGCCGAACCCAGCCAGGCCGTAGCTCAACGCGGGCAAGGTCGCGATCGGCCCCAGCACCTGCGCCGTCGCGGCATCGAACGCCACCAACACATCGCCGCCGCCGCTGCCCGGACTGCTCAGCAGCATCGTCGAGCCGCCCAGGGGCATCACGTCGCCGCTGCTGCTGTAGCCCTGCAGCGTGCCGACCACCGTGACCTCCGTGCCCCCGTCGAGGAGCACGCGCACGTGCACGACGTCGCTGTCCTCCACGAGCACCAGCACGTCGCTGTCCGGATCGAGCGCTCCGAACTCAGCAAAGCCCGCCGAGTTGGCGCTGCTGGGCCCCTGCGCAGAGCACACGACGCTGATCGGATCGCACACATACAGCATGCCCGCCGACAGTGCGTACAGCAGCCCGTCGCGATCGATCGCGATGTCGGTCACCGAGGCCGCCCCTCCATCCTCGAACGTGAAGCGCCCCAGCTGCGCAAGCGTGCGCGAGACCGGGTCGAACGCGAACAACGTGTCGCTGCTGTTGACGTAGATGCTCTCGCGCGCGACCGGAGGCGGCCGAGGGGGAAGCACCGCGTCCCCCGAGCTCGACGCATCCTCGCCGGACGAGGAGCCCGGGTCCTCACCACCCTCTTGCGAGCCGGACTGCCCGCCGTCGATGTCGGTCCCCGTGATCAGCCGCTCGACGCAGCCGGTACCCAGCACGATCGGGAGCAGGAGCGCGGTGATGACTCGCATCACGCCAAGCCTAGCGCGACCGGGCCGGAACGTAGCCGCTCACCGTCCTGAGGCCAGAACGAAAAAAAAGGCCTCGTAGATTTCTCTACGAGGCCCTTGGATGTGGAGGATATCGGGATCGAACCGATGACCCTCGGCTTGCATGAGGATGCCAAACTAAACGGGCAGCTCTGGAGTTCCTTCACAACCTCCCAGATCGTCCTTGGCGTCTCTGCCACCGTTGCGCTGGTCGCCCTGCTTCCCTCCGTACCAGGCGACATGATGTTGGCGGTCAACGTACCCTTGGCTGGCGCGGCGATCGGATCGGTCTGGCGATGCGCGCGTCTTGTCGCTCTAGTAGTCCAGAAGGCGCAGGAAAAGCCGGACGAAACTCCGGCCAGCGGGTGTTGCGCGTGCCCGGCGGGCGGGTCCGCGGAGCCGGCCTCGGCGACCCCCGACGACGCCTAGCTACTATCCCCTACCCGCTTACGCCCCCCGAACGCCCCCTGCGAAAAAAAGGGGCCTCGTAGATTTCTCTACGAGGCCCTTGGATGTGGAGGATATCGGGATCGAACCGATGACCCTCGGCTTGCAAAGCCGATGCTCTCCCAGCTGAGCTAATCCCCCGGGAATCTGTGCCGCCCCCCAATCCTTTAACGGTTTTTGCCCAGATGGACAATGGGTTGGGGCTCGGTATTGGTGGGCGTGGGAGGACTTGAACCTCCGACCTCCGCCTTATCAGGGCGGCGCTCTAACCAGCTGAGCTACACGCCCGAGCGGACGCGCTTTGTACTCGGGGCGAAGGCGAACGTCAAGACTTCGGCGCGAAGATTTCGTGACGGGCCGAGATTGGCCGCTTCAGCGGCGCCCCCGATGCCTTGGCGCAAGAGACGCGCCCTCAGATCGCCGGGCCGTCTCCCTCGAGGTTGGCGTCGCGCTTCTTCTCCGCCTTCTCCTGCTTCCGGGCCTTGCGGCTGCGCCGACCGGTGGAGATCTCACCATTGGCGTTGAGGATGCCCTCGCTCTGCGCGTGTTTCACCATCGCGCCGATCATCTCGAGCAGCGCGTCGTCGGCTGGCATCAGGTGGTGGTGATACGAGGGCACCTCGCCCGGCGCCCACTTCACAAACAGAAGCAGCGGCGCGTCGCTGAGATCTCCAGGCAGCTCGTCCTCGCCGCGGATGACCAAGAGGTGCTCCTCGTCGGTCTGGTCGGGGAGCCCGCCGAGGATGACCTCCTCGATGGCGACGGCGACGTATTGCTCCTTGCGACCTTCGTAGCGCCCCTTGCCGAACACCTGCCGCACGCGGACCTGCAACACGACGTCCGCGAACCCGAGGCGCTCGGCGAACAGCTGCTGGTCCAGGACGTCGTTGGGCGCCCTGCCCATGAGCTCGACGTTTTGCGGCGTGTAGTCGTCGTCGAAGGCCTTGCGATGCTTGCCTTCGAAGGCGGTGGCATCCTCGGGCGAGGAGAGTTCGCCGGTGGCGTTGCGGTCCTTGCACGCGCACACGCTCAGCCCCGCCACAACGGTGGCGACGGCGATCCATCGGGAGGCGAGACGGAGGCGTCCTGAACGCATCGGCCCAACGGTAGCAGCCCGATCCGCCCCGGCCCAGTCGCGCCATCACCTCAGCCTCGATCGGGGGACGTACGGCGTCGCTCGGCGTGCGGCCAAGCTGGGGTAGCGTGCCGTGGTGATTGCTCGCGCCCCTTGGCTGCCGTGCTTGCTCGTCCTGGCATGCGCCCGTGCTCCGGGTGAACCCGGCACCATGCCGATCGTCGACGAGGACCTCAAGAACGCCAACGAGGCGCTCGGGGACCCCTGGGGCGGCCGATTTCCGTATGCCAAAGCCGTCGAGGGTCTGTCCGCCACAGGGGCGCTGCGAGCCACGCTTCAAACGAGCGCCGGCGCGGTGACCTGCACCCTTGAGCCCGAGCACGCGCCGCTGGCCGTCGCCAACTTCGTCGGACTGGCCCGGGGACTGCGGCCCTTTCGCGACGAAGGCGGCACGTGGACCCAAGCCCCGTACTACGACGGCGTGCCGTGGCACCGCGCCGTCGAAGGACAGTTCGTGCAGACCGGACGCCGGGGCAAGCTCGCCGACGGAGGCTTTCTGCTGCAAGACGAGATCGGCGTGGGCGACGACTTCGGCCGTGCGGGCGTGATGGCGATGGCCGGCGTCGGAGAGCTCGACACCAGCTCGGTGCAGTTCTTCATCACCACCGGTCCCGCCAAACACCTCGTCGGATCGCACACCATCCTCGGCGCTTGCGATGGCCCGGCCACGCTGCGCAAGCTCGAACAGGCGGTGCTCCGCGGCGAGCCGGCCACCTTGGACCACGTCGAGGTGACCCGAGGTTGACGCCTGCTGCCGCGGCTGGGTATTCGCGTTGCATGAAGCCGACCCGCACCTTCGTCGTCTCCGTGTGCCTGCTGGCTGCTTGCGACGGTGAGCCGAAGAAGCAGGAGCAGCAGCCCAAGGCCGAGGCGAAGGCCGAGGACGACGCCGTCGCTGTGGCCGAGCCGCCGCCGGTCGTGGAGGCGCAGCCCGCCAGGACGCTCAAGTACCGCAAGGGCCAGGTCGCGCCCGGCGGCATGACCCCCGAAGAGGTGCAGGAGTACGCCGAGGCGCAAGGCGATCCCAAGAAGGGCGTGTTCAGCCTCGAGGACGCGTTCGCCGGCGACGAGACCCTTGCCGACCCCAGCAAGGGCAAGCTCACCGCGACCATCACCACCTCGATGGGCGCGTTCGACTGCGAGCTGTTCGAGGACGAGGTCCCGGTCACCGTCGCGAACTTCGTCGGCCTCGCCCGGGGTACCCGCCCCTGGTACGACAAGAAGTCCGACAGCTGGAAAGAGGGCGAGCCCTACTACGCCGACATGGTCTGGCATCGGGTGATGGCGGGCTTCATGGCCCAGACCGGCGACAGGTCCGGCTCCGGATCCGGCGGGGCCGGCTACGTCATCCTCGACGAGATCAACACCAAGAAGCTTCGCCACAAGTGGAAGGGCTCGCTGTCGATGGCCAACAGCGAGAAGCCCAACACCGGTACCTCCCAGTTCTTCGTGACCGTGAAGCCGACGCCCCACCTCGATGGCAAACACGCGGTGTTCGGCCGCTGCGACCCGGCCGTCGTTGAGAAGATCAGCGAAGTGAAGGTGAACGAGGCCCGGAACAGCCGGCCCTACGATCCGATCAAGCTCGAGTCGGTCAGCGTCACGCGCAAGTCGCTCACCGGGTGATGCCGACGACCTTGTAGGCCCCGAACTTCTTCTCGAGGATGAGGATCAGGAAGTCACCGCCCACCTTCGTCAACCCATACACCCGCGCTTCGCCCTCGCTGACCCCCGCGGGAACGGAGCCGAACACCTTGCGCAACCCCGATGCGGTGAAGAGCTTCGGCTTCTTCGGCTTGTTGCCCCCCGCTTCCTCGATCATCGTCCGCACGAGCTCGGTCAACTCTTCGCGGGTGCGCGCGACGACCTGGTCCCCGGAGCGGAACGGCAACGAGGACTTCGCGACCACCCGAGCGATGTCCTTCTTGTGGAAGTAGGCAAGCCACGCGTTCGCGTGTTTTTGGGCCTCGGCGTCCCCGGCCATCGTCTCGGGGTCGCTCGAGAGGCTGGGCGTCGGAGCCGGAGCAGGCGAGGCCTCCGCGTGCGCGTCGTGGTCATGCTCGTGCCCCTCGCCGGAGCCACCGCCCGAAGTCGATCCCGAGGGACGCGCAGGACCCTCGGACCCGCTGGCCTTGGGCTTGCGCTTGAGCCGACGCATGTTCTCCGCCCCGGCTTGAACCTCCCGGTGTGCGTCCGGACGATCGCCGCCGCTCCCGCTCCCATCGAGAATGAACGGGTCCGCACCAAACGTGCCGCACGCTCGGTTGTCCCGGTGAAACGCCCAGTGGATGTAGATCTTGCCGTTGGGGCTGCGGATCGAGGCCGGCGGGTCGGCGAACGGCCCGGCCGCAAACACGATCTCTCGCGCCGCCGCATCGAAGGCGGTCTTGCCCGAGTGCCGGATGGTGGTGACCTTATCCAGGGTCCCGTCACTGTTGAGCACGATCTCAACCCGGGTCCAGAGCTCGCGGTCGTTGAGCGGGTGGTTGGCCCCTCGCCCATCGAGCTGCTCGAGAAATCCCCAGGCATAGGCCTCGTGAATCTTCCGGTGAATCTGGGCGATGTACTGCGCGAACGGATGCTTGCGGCTGCGGAGCGCCGTCTGGTTGCCCGGCTGCACCTCGGGCACAAAGTTCTGCAGTGGAGACTGGTAGCGCTCGCGCTGCTTCTCCCAAATGCCGACCTCTTTCGACTCCTTGAGCGACTCGGTGTCGCGCCGAGCGGTTTTGTCCTTGCCGTACAAGGCCTCAAGCTGGTTTTGGCTGAGCTTGAACTTGTAGGCCTGATCCTTGCGATCCGTGCGCGCCTGTTTGTCCTGCGGCGCCACGCTCGACGCCTTGTCTTGGTTGCGCGCCATCACGCCGCTCTCGGCTTCATCGACGAGCGCCTCGTGCTCCTCCTGCGCCATCACGTGGTCGCGGTGCTCAAGCTCCCGCATCGCCAGCAGGCTCTTGGGCTGCGGGTCGGTCTGCTCGGGGCGCTGCTCTTGGGGTGAGACCTTTTCGCGCGGGGCCTGCTTGTCCAGCTGGCTCTCCTGCGCCTTGTCCTGCGCGATGACTTGTTCGCTGGCGGTCCCCTGCTCCTTCTCCGGGCTGGGTTCAAGCTGGGCGGCCTCGGGGGTGACGGCGTCACGCTCAAGGTTGGTGACCTTGGCCTGCGTGTTCTCGGAGGTGTTGTTGTTGATGTTGGAGAGGAAGTCGGCGTCCTGCGGCTCGTCCTTCTCGTCCTTCTCGTCGGGCTGCTCGACCATCTTCAGGTTCGAGAGCTCAAAGTCCGGCTTCTCCTGCTCCTCCTCTGGTTCTTCCTCTTCGGGCTCGGGCTCGGGTTCAGGTTCAGGTTCAGGTTCAGGAAGCTCCTCAAGCTCGATCTCCGGCTCGGGCTTCTCCTTCTCCGGCTTCAGCTTCTCCGGCTTGGGAGGATCGAGTTTCTTCTCGTCCTTCGTCGGCGGCTCCTCGTCCTTCTTCTTCCTGTCTTCCGTCTCCTCCGGCGGGAGCTCAACGTCCTCGAGCGCGATCACGATCGGCTCTGGCGTCGACGGCTTCTCTTCTTTCTCTGGGCGCGGCCGCTCGCTCCACCACAGCCCGACGCCCCAGAGCGCGGACGCGTTGAGCCCGACCGACAGCAAAAAACACGCTGCAAGCACGAGCAGCGAACTTTTGCGCCGACGCACCGCTCCAATGTACCGGATGTGCTTGCTGCCCGCCCGCGGGGCAAGGCTCAAGCGGGCCCACCTGGCCCCTACCCGCACAACGCAAATCGCCACGGCCGAAAAGAGGGTTGGACCTCACGGCAACGTGGCGAACTCAGCAAACTCTCTGGAGACAGCGGGCGCCGCGCTGGCGGCAGGCCCTGAGCGCTGGGGTCCCAGAGGGGCCCTCGAAAGGACCCATTTGAGACGACGCTAGTGCACGCGGCGGTAGACGCCGCAGACCTTGCCCAGGATATCGATGGCCCGGAACTCGGCGCGATCGACGTAGATCGGTGACATCGTCTCGTTGGCGGGCTGCAGCCGGACGCGGTCACCCTCGGGGTAGAACCGCTTGCAGGTGGCTTCACCGTCGATCATCACGACCACGATTTCGCCGGTCTCGGCGGTGCTCTGCTTGCGCACGAAGATGTAATCACCGTCAAAGATGCCGTCTTCGATCATGGAGTCGCCGCGGACGACGAGCCCGAAGACCTCACGCTGGGTGACAGCGCCCAAGAAGTGGCGATCGACGACGACCTTGTCGATGACGTTCTCGTCCGCAAGAATCGGCTCACCCGCCGCAACGCGGCCGATGATGTTGATCTCAAGCGAGTCGTCTCGCTTCTCCTTGGCCGTGTCGCCGCCGTAGTCGATGGGGCGCAGCGCGCGGCTCTTGAGTTCCTCACGCAGAAGGTAACCCTTGCGCTCGAGTGCCTTGAGGTGATCGTTGACACCGTTGGTCGAGCGAATACCCATGTGCTCGCCGATCTCGCGAAGGGTGGGCGGGTATCCCCGAACATCGAGGCATTCCGCGATGTAGTCGAGCGCTTGGCGCTGACGGTCGGTGAGCATGGGCCGCACTGCGCGATCTCCAGAGTTGAGGGACGGGGTCGAGGTGCTGGACAAAATGGAGCCGCGCATTCTGCGCCTTTCTACTGAACGTGTGTACTGGAAATCGAGACCAACGTCAAGCGTTGCGAGTGATCTCGTGACGATTGGGGGATTGGCGCCGAGATCCCGGCCCCGCTGATGAGATCTCCTAGACTGACGATTTGTCCAAGAAACACGCATAAAGTGTGTGCGTGTGTCCCGTGCTCATCCCGTCAGCCTCGGAACGCACTCGATGCGGTCGCCATCCGTGTCAAAGTTGAGGGCTCATGCCTGCCCTCTTGCTACGCGCCATCGTTACCGGCTTCGGCTACAAAATCGGGGCCGAGCTCGGCCGCTTCATCGCCGAGAAGGTCGGGTTGGCGAAGAACCCGGACGAGAAGAAGGCCGCTGAAGCGGACAGCGGCTACCCCACCGGCCTGGAGGAGGGCCCCGACCCCGACGAGGGGGAGGACGCCCAGGGCGAGGCCTGACGGCTAGCAGCCTGTTGAGAAAGTCGGCGCGGCGGATCGGGAAGCATTTTTCGCTCCTGGGTAGGAGCCGAAACGCCGCTGTACCGGGTGTACTGCAAGTTTTGGCGACACCGCCAGGAGCGAAAAGGGCGAGCGAGACGTCGTGTCGACTTTCTCAACAGGCTGCTAGTCTCGGTCGGCCGCCGTCCCGGCCGCTGCTGCCCCCTTTTTGGGGGAGCCCGAATCCCCCACCGTCTTCACGTCAGCCTTGCTCTTGGTGATCTCCGGTTGCGTGCGGCCGTTCTCATCCCGGGAGAACTTCACGGTCATCTGCACGTCGACCTGAAGGCCGGCGATGATCTGCTGGGCCAGATCCGCGATGTCCATCTTGTCGAGGAAGTTGCGAACCTCGGCGCCGACGATGCGCGTGATCTCGTTTTTGGTGGTGGAGGTGACACCGCTGACCAAGCCCTGACCCCGCCGGATGGCGGACTCGGGGTCGAGCAACCCGGACAGCTGATCTCCGAACCGTTTGAAGCGGTTGCGATCTTCAGGCTCTTCGTCGTCATTCATGAGCTGCGTCAACGGTAGTCCGCGCGGGGCCGGGCCGGTGGGGTTTTCTCAGCGCCGCCCTCTCCGCGCATACCACGCACAGGCTTTCCCACAGCTTTGGGAATGTGGTAGGCAACCGCTCGCGTCTTTGGGATGCCTCCCAGCCTCGCGGGTTTTTGGTGAATCACCTCACCCGACAGGTAGTCTTCTGTCTGAGCAGCACCTACATCTTCGCTTCGCTGCCCTTCACCTCTACCCGCCCAAGAGCCCATGACCGCCATCTACCTCGGAAACCTCTGCGCCGCGCTCATCACCGTCGGACTCCTCGTCGGCACACTCCGCTTCACGCGGGGCCTCACCGAGTCCGGGAGATAAATCTCGCCCCCGGCGGCCATGCTCCGCGTGCTCCGCGTGCTCCGCGTGCTCCGCGTGCTCCGCGGGCACCCAAGCACCCAAGCACCCAAGCACCCCACGAGGGTTCGGGAGTATCCGTGGTAAGGGTTCGCGGCCCTGATGGCAGAGCGTCCCCGACCCGCGGCCGAACCGCGCGTGTTCCTCCCCGGACACACGCAGCCGTTCGCCTCCGCCCTGGCCCGCCTCTCGCTGCAGGAGGTCCACGAGATTCGGCTGCTGTTGCGCGGCGACTCGGTGATCGACTGGCACCGGCTCGGGCTCGAGGATGAAGACGATGTCATCCGCCTCTTGAAGGTCAACGGCATCGACCCCTCCGTGCCTGCCGACCGCGAGCGGGCGGAGGATGTTCGCGCGCGCTCGGTCACCTACATTCGCGAGATTCTCGGGCTGCGGCTGAGCGAGGCGGTCGGGGTCGAAGCCACGCTCGAGGAGGTGTTCCTGATGACCTCGACCCGCGGCAAGCACGGCCGAGACGCCTGCACGCTGCTGAAGGTGATGCACATCATCTATCACCTCGATGCGCGCGAGCTTCGGCTCCTGCTGCCCATCGCCGACAACGCGCTGTACGCCCACGTCGAGCAGAGCGTCGTGACGCTGTTCGATGAGTTGGTGTCGGCAGGCGTTCCGGTCAAGGAGTTCGCGTGGTCCCGCAAAACACAGGACTCGCTGATCACCAAACTGCTGGTCAAGCGTGAGTCCAACGCGGCACAGATCTTCGACCGCCTTCGGTTCCGGGTCGTCGTCGATCGCCCCCGCGACATCATCCCCACGCTGCACGTGATGCTGCAGCGGTTCATCCCGTTCAACTTCGTGGTCCCTGCGCAGACGGTCAACACCCTCGTCGACCTGGTCTCCATCGAGCGCAAGCTCGGACGTGCCCGAGACTTCTCCGCGCTGCCCACCGTCAGCTTGGCGGGCCTGGCCAACGAGTTCTCCGGACGCGGCTACCAGATCCTCAACTTCGTGGCCGACCTTCCGGTCCGTATGGACGACCTGTACGACGAGCTCCCCGAGGGCAAAGGCAACGTGGTGTTCGTGCTCGCGGAGTTTCAGGTCGTCGACCTCGCCCGACGCGATGCGAACGAAGAGGGCGAGAGTTCGCACGGAAACTACAAGCGTCGGCAGTACCAGCGGGTGCGCGAGCGTCTGCTGCGCGAACCCAAGCGCGAGAGCTGAACGCAGGGTTCATGCTCGGTCCCCGAGGACGAAGCCGGGCCCCCACCGCTCAGCGCTCGTCCGGAGGCTCGACCGGCGCAGCCACCACCAGCGTCCATTGAACCACCGCGGCGTGGGGCAGACACGGACCGTCGTCGTCGCAGGTCACATAGCGCAGCACGCCTTCGATGCTGTACGTGCCCGGCTCGCTCGGAGCGACGAACCGGGTTCTCAAGCGAGGACGTTGCGCCTGAGGGTCCACAACGCTGGACCACCCCAGACGATTCTCGACCACACGGACAGCCCCGGTTCGAAGCCGCAGCTCGATCGGTACGCCGGCCTGCGGCGTCTCGAGGATGGTCGCGGACAGCTCCCCGGCCTCGTCAGGTCCGATCGTCGGAAGGACCGAGGCCTGTACGTTCCCCGACGGGGCCGGATTGGGACGGGCAGCCACGACGGCCAGCGCCAGCCCAGCTGCGCCTGCGAGCGGAGACACGCTGCGATCGTATCAGGCCCCGTCGGCCCAGCGTCGCACGCAGTTCCGACCGTGCTCTTTGCAGTAGTACAGGGCCTGATCTGCCTTCTCGACCAGGCCAAGGCGCTCCTTGCCGTCGAGCGGGAACTCGGCGACGCCCATCGAGATCGTGATCTTGAAGGTGCCGTGCTCGCTGGTCATCACCTGGTCGCCGATCTCTTCGCGCAGCTGGTTGGCGAGCAACTCAGCGCTTTGCCCGTCGGTGTCGGGGAGCACCAGTACAAACTCCTCCCCGCCGTAGCGGGCCACAGTGTCGACCTTGCGGGCCCGCCCGGTGAAGATCGACGCGACTCGCTTGAGCACCTGATCGCCGACCGGGTGTCCGTACGTGTCGTTGATGCTCTTGAAGTGATCGATGTCGGTGAGCACCACGGAGTACTTCTGCCCCGTACGCTCCGCGAGGTCGTGAAGCTGCGCGAGCCGCTCCTGGAACGAGCGGTGGTTGGTCAGGCCGGTGAGGCCGTCCGTGGTCGCGCGCATCTCCATCGACTGATACATGCGGGCGTTCTGCAGACTTACGGCCACGTGATGGCCGATGACACGCAGCATCTCGCGGGTCGCCGTGGGGAACACCGCGCTGTGTTTGGCCACGAGCGTGATCGCACCGAGCACTTGCTCCCCGCGAAGCAGCGGCAGCACGATGATGCTCTTGGCCTTGGGCAGGCGCAGGCCCTCACCAAACACCGGCGCGTCTGGGTCCGCGAGCTCTCCGGTTGCGGGCATGACGTGACGGTTCTTGACCGCCATCGAGACCAAAGAGCGTGCGCCCCCCCAGCGGTGCCCTTTCAGCGTCGCGGCGAGTGCGGCCCACTCGCCCTGTGCTTCTCGGGCGTCGACCGCGAGCGCATCGTGTTCACCACCGGGCTCGACCACGCTGATCACGGCGAGGTCGTAGCCCGCGATCGCCCGGATCGCGCAGAACGTCTTCTCGTACACCTGCTCCAGCGTGAGCGCTTCGGAGAGCATCTCCGAGGCCCGATAGAACTGCTCTTGCTCGTACTTGCTGCGTTCGACGGCCGAGAACACACGCTCGTGCTCGATCACCCGGCGGATGTGGCTCGCGGCGCGGTTGAGGACCGCAAGGTCCTCGTCGGAGAACGGTTGGTCGTCGATTCGATCTGCACACAAGATCCCACGCAGACTCGCACCGTCGAGCAGCGGCACCGCACACAGGTCCGTCACCGGCTCCGGCCCCTGGTAGTAGGGCGGCAGCCGCTTGCCCTTGAGGGTGTGCAGCCGCACCTCTTTGGGGTCGGCGATCAGCGAGGTCAGCAGGCCGGGTCCGGGCAGGACGCGCTCCTCGACTGCGTACTCGCTCTGCGTCGCGATCTCTTTGACGACCAGCGTGGGTGGGTTGCGAGCGCTGATCTTCGCGCTCCCATTGTGCTCGCACCACAGCAGGACACACGAGCGCAGCCGCATCGAGGTCCGCAGCAACTCAAGCGTGTGAAACAGCTGCTCGTGGATGCCCTCGACGGCCGCGTGGGCCATGCGGAGCTCTTCTTCCCCTCGCGTGCGAGCACGGCTCTCGGGCGGCAGCGAGGAGCCGATCAGCCGAAAGTCACGCGCCTCCTGCCGCATCTGCGCGAGCGATGCCTCGACCTCGTTCACATGCGTCTTTCGCAGCCGACGCACGAGCGTGGAGAGCACCAACATGTTGCCGGCGGCAAAGAACCCGAGGAAGGTTAGGTGGTACGCGGTGAGGGTCATCGCGCCCTCGAACCCGGCATTGAGGCCAAGCGCGAGCTCCAGCACCACCGTCGAGCACAGCAACCCCACCGCCACGATGCGGTGCCGGTGGACCACCAGCAGGAACGAGACGACCGCATACGCCAGCGGGTACAGGAAGGAGCGCGCGCCACCGGTCGCGGCGAGCAAGACGAAGACACCGGTCACCAGCAGCATCCCCAGCTCAAGCTCGGCCGCGGCGGAGCGCTCGGCGCTCCCGCGAGGACCCGAGACCTCTCGCAGCACGGACCAAACCAGGGCAACGGTCAGCAGCGCGACCACAGAGACCTGGGGAAGACGGGCCTGCCAGAGTGCGGCGCCATCGAGGGCACCGGTCCACAGCATGGGCCACACGAGCAACAGCACCAGCACCGGCCAGCGTCCGCTCACCTGACGTCGTAGGCCATAGAGGCTGCGGGCAAGGGCGCTCATTTGGAGTCCTCCGCGTGCCCGTAGTCGACCTCGAACACCACCTCGCCAGGGAGCACCAGATTCAAGTCCTCTCGCGCAATGCGAGCGACCTCGGCCTTGTCGCCCTTGAGCGCCGAGATCTCCGCACGCAGCAGGTCGATGTCCCCAGCCAGGGCTGCGTTGGTCTCCAGCAGCTCCGCCTTCTCCAGGGAGACCCGGGTCAGGTCGTCGTTGTCGGAAGCGGCCTTAAACTGCCGGGGAGCGAGAGCCACGACGCCGGCGACCAGCAGGGCGAGCAGGATGCGATTGAGCCAATGCATGGGACCGAGGGGAGCCCGGGCGGAGGCTCCCCGCGGGTAAGCTACGCATCCGGCCCGTACCCACCAAAAAACTGGACCTGGCGCGCACGCTCTGGCAGGGGCCGCATTTGCGCAGTCCCTACCGCCACCGTCGCGAGCGGCCGTACAGAGGCATGGGGCGGTCCTGAGCCCCTATTCGAACCGGATGTCATCTTCGGAGCTGCCTCGATCGACGAGGTTGAGCCCCACGCTGGAAAACGCACGCGCGATCAGCTCGGCGTCTCGCTCGCGCGCGCTTCGCAACCCGAGCTGCGTGCCCGACCGGAGCTCGCCCGGGTCGCACCAGACGAGCATCACAATGCCCGTCGCCCCCATCTCGCATGCCAGGACGTCGCACGAGTCCAGCGAGATCTGAATCTCCAGCGGCCGCTCGTCCTGCGCCCGCTCCTGTGCGAGGGCCAACGCGTCGAGCACCCAGTCGCGCGCGAGTGTTCGGCCCTTGGCTGCCGTCCCGGCGCCGTGAATCTCGGTTCGGGAGGCCGCGTGAAGGAGCGCTGCCGCGACAACGCCGGGAAACCCGAGCGCGTCGGACACGACCTGCTGCAAGCGGCGGTCCGCCTCGTCGCGTTGTCGCTCGTCACGCTGGCGCGCGGCGTCGACGAGCAGCTCCATCAAGGGCACGTCAGTGGTCCACAGCGCCTTCGCCGGGAGCTCGCGAGACGAGGACACCTCGCTGTTGGGCCAATCCAGGACCGAGACCGCCGCCTTCATCCCCAGTTCCCCTCCAGCCTCGGCGTGGACCAAGCGGCCGGCGGCGACGACGATCTGCCCTGACTTATCGCCGCTGCGGACGCGCAACGTCATGTCCAGGCGCGACATCGACACCAGCTGAAGCAGGTCCGCGAGGGCAAACCCCGTCAGGCTTGGGCTACGGCGGACCGGACTCGCCCGCGTGAGTCGTTGCAACCGAACGAAGAAGGCGACGCTGCTGACCGGCGTGCAGATGTACTCCGCCACGCCAGCCGCGGCGGCCACCCGAACCAGCTCCGGGACGTCGGGCCCCAGCGCTGCCACGGCCATGCCGCGCCGCAGAAGCTGAACCAAGGAGGCCAACTCCGGCGCGTCGCTTTGCGCGATGCCACCGACGACCAGCGCAGGCTCAACGATCGTGAGCAGCTCGTGCGCTTCATCCCACGTCTGCGCGGTCAGCAGCTCGATCCCACCTCCTTCGGAGGCGGCGGCGCTTCGCATCGTCCTGAGCAGCGCGAGGTCAGCGTCGACCAGGAGGACCTTGATGCTCATCCAACCTCCGCAGGCGCAGACACAGGCGCAGGCGCAGACCGGGACCCGAGCTGCGCAAGCCGGTCAAACAGGCCTTGAGCTTGCTGCACTCGCGCGGACTTGGGGACCAGGGAATCGAGTCGGATCTGGACCCGGCCGGTCCGCAAGACGACCACCACGCGGTTCCCGGACGCGGGGTCCTCGAGCACGGCGACACCCAGACGGGACCCACCGGGGACCGCCATGAACCCGGCCGCGACGGCAGACTCGACCCACGTGGAGGATTGCGTTGCCTGCAGCAGATCGCATCGCCACAGCAAGTCGGCACGACACCCGACGTCGCGTGCAAGCCCCTGGGCAAGACTCATCGCCGGGTCACCACGATCCGATCGAGGACATCCCCAGCCGCGAACGAGCTCTCCTGCGTCACGGTCCACGGACTCGAGCGGGCAAGCTCAAGATACAGCGTGTTGTCGATGTTGGCCCGGGGCTGCCAGTTCACCCCGTGTGCGAGCTGCATAATCCCGATCCCCGCCCCCACGAAGATCCCCCCGGGGCCATCCGCCGCGTTCGAGGAGATCAGCCGGGAGAACACCGACTCGTACGTCCCCGGGCTGGTCATCACCAGCCGGGTGTCCGGCTCGAACTCCTCGATCGCCCAACGACCAAACCCCAGCGCGCGGGCGAGCGCAGCGCACCCGATGACAACCTCAAGCGGATCGCCGGAGGGCGCCCCTGCAAGGCCTTCCCATTCGGGTGAAGCGAGCACGCCCCCGAACGTGTGAAATGCACACGCGGTCCCGGCCTCCAACAACAATGCTCGAAACGCTTGGACCCCGGCCGGCTTCTCCTTCGCGATCACCTCAAGGACATCGTTCGCGGCGTGGTTGTAGTAGTCGGCGAGGTGCGACGTCACCAGCACACCGAAGGCTTCGATCACCCCCCTGTCGTCGCCGGCAACCCCGGAGAGGAACTCTCGCAGACCCGATACGAGGGGAACGATCTGCGCTTCGTGCAGACCCTCGAACGGGGTCGGCAGCACATCTGTGGCCGAGTCTGGGTCGACTCCCAGCGGAAGGAGCGGCTCGGCGTCGGCGGCCGAGACTCGAATGCTGCACCCAGCACTCCCGTCGACGATGCAGCGCTCCTCGGTTGCCCGGCGCGCTCCCGGATCGAGGTTGTAGGCCACCTCGGTCGCGGCAGCACTGAAGCCGGTGGCGAACGCATCCGCAGGATCGCTGCGGGAGAGACTCCCGCCGTACTTTTCGCACCACCCGAAGCCGTAGTGGAGTTGCTCGCCGCGGACGAGCCCCCCGCTGCGACCGACCGCGAGGTGCAGCTTGCCGTGCCCCATCGCGGAAAAAACGGTGGCCGCCAGTCGCAGGCGCTCCACGGGCGAGGTGGCCCCGACGTCATCGACCAGCCCGCGCAAGAGCCGGTAGCTGGCCTTGTGCGCGGCATGGATCCGGACACGTCGACCGATCTCGGCGCCCAGAGCGTCGTCCATCGTCTGGTCCCAGAAGAGGTTGAAGTGGTGGCAGTGCACCACCACGGGACTCCCTGAGAGGAAGTCGAACTGGTGCTCGGGAAGATGCCGCCGAGCCGAGTCGATCTCATTTTTCATCGGTCAGCCGCTCTTCAAAGGGGGAGTTGTTCGACGCCAAGGATTCGGCGTACGGATGCGGTCACCTGATCGAACTCCTCACCAGAGAGCCGTCCGGGTGTCTTGAGCAGGGAGAGAGGCAGCCCGGTCTGCAGGGAAACCCGTAGAAGAGCCGCGTGGGTGTCTGGTGCATTCTGATCCAGGTACTCCAGGAGTTTCTCGGCCCGGGCGGCTCCAGGTGCGGGCGACTCGGCCTTGCTCCGGGTCGACGTCGCTTCGTTGGGCGGTGCAGCGGTCGGCGGGGGTGTTGCGGGCGCCGGGACGGAAGCCGCGGGAGCCACCGCAGGAATCGCGAGGACCGTCGCCGAGCGCGGCACCGGAAGAAACGCGTCGAGGCGGTCGACGACGTTGGTGATGTGCATGCGCGCCAATCCTAGGGCGATCTCGGGCTCGAAGAAAAACACGACCAGCGCGGACACAGACACCGACCGCACGATCACCGTGACGCCGGGCCACTCCAGCGTCGTGAGTGTGGCGGCCTCGGCGAACCCGACGAGGTCCGTCTGCGCTCGGGCCAAGCCCGCCACCGCACGCGCAACGACGTCGGGTTCGACGGACAGCGCACCCCGTTGGAACTCGCGATGCAGGGCACCGCTGCTGGCTTCGATGATGAAACACGCGCGCAAAGGCTTGATGCTGCGAACCAGCGCCGCGAACTCAGGATTCGTCATGGTGAAGTCACGTTCAACGCAGCGCGTCCCGGAGGGCGCGGGAGAGGGTCGAGAGGGCTTCGGGAGTCGGCTCGACCGTCCCCGAGAGCGAGAGGTAGGTCCTGCCGTGACGCGTGATCTCCCACGCGATGACGTAGGTTCGCTCGGAGGCCACCATCGTGACGGAGCCGGCATCCGCCCGTCCCACGTCCCCGGGCACCGAGCGTGAGCACAACTCGACCGCTGCAGCAGCATCGTCCGCCGCGGTGGCCCCGGCGTTGAGCGATGCGACGAGGAGCCCTTCGGAGTCCGCCACGTAGGCGCGCGCCAAACCGGTGACCTTGCACGCCCAAACCATCAGCTGCTCCAACCGAGACTCCAGGCCGCCCGCCGCGGGCAGGAACGGCTCGACGACCGAGGCGCGCACCGGGGGCGGAGACCCAAGACCCACGTCGGGGTTGGGCAACGATGGACGAGTCGCGCGCCGGACCGAGCCTGCCGACCGCGAGGGTATCGATGGCACCGCGACGACGGGCTCGGTCGAGGGTCCGACGTGCTCTGGCGCAGACGCGCCGGGATCCGCATCGATCACAGGGGACGTCGCTGGCGACACCGTGGTCGTGTCCTGCAGGCCCGCGCGACGATACGCGGTGGCCTTGACCAGCGACTGAAGCGCCTCGAGATCAATCCAAGAGTGACTGTGGGCCATCGAACATCCTCGCGCAGTCCAGCTCCATGCGTCGCGCCAGTTCGGACGCGACCACGTCGAATACGTGGGTGACCGGCGGAGCGGGCCGCCGCAGAAGGCCAACCGGAACCCCGGCCGCCGTCGCTTCTAAGAACACAGCATCACGAGGAACGCTGACGTCGAACAACAACTCTCGCGGGAACATCTCCCACACGTCGCGTGCGACCTGAAGCGACGCCGGGTTCCCGGTCTGAAGCATGCTCAGCAAGAAGCCCGTGACCCCAGCGACCTCCCCCTCCGCACCCAAAGCCTTGACCATCTCGAGCAGCTGCGTCACCGACCGCAGAGAGATCGGTTCGGCTTGAATCGGGGAGACCACATGCGAACAGGCCCGAAGTGCCCCGGCCGTGATCCCACCGAAGCCGCACGGGGTGTCCACGAGGGCCAGGTCAAACCGGGTGCCGAGCGCGTCGAACAGCCCACGCAGGCGGGTGCCGTCCGCCATGGCAGCGCCAAAGCTCTGGGTTTCCAGCGGCGCGACGGTTCCCACCGGGATGATGGAAAAGCCCTCGATCTTCGTGTTGACCAGGGCTTGGTCGACGGTGCTCTCTGCAGCGACGAAGTCGGCGAGACCCAGCCGGCTGGTCAGCGACTTCGACAGCGACAGCCCGATCGCTCCTTGCGGATCGCTGTCGATGAGGACGGTTCGGTATCCGGACCGAGCAAACGCATACGCAAGGTTGAGGGAGACGGTCGTCTTGCCGACACCTCCTTTTTGGCTGGCAATGACGAGACTCTTCATCCGCGCAATTTCGCTCCCGACTCCCAAGACCTTCGGCCTCAAGACTAAACGAAGATGACAACGTACTGAAGCCTACGGGTCTACCGGCCGGGGAAAAAATCAAACCTGGGGGATCTACCGAGCATGGAGGATGTTCAGCTTGTCGAGGCCGCACGACTTGGCCAGGCCCATGACCTCGACCACGTAGCGGTGCGGCGTGGCAGCATCGGCCTTGATGCTGACCCCGGTGCTCTCTCCCTGCGCAGCCGCGCACAGGCGCAGCTCAAGCTCCGCCGTGTCCACGGTCTTGCCGTCGATTCCGTAGACGCCATCGGACCCCAGCGTCACGACCACCGCCTTCGGCTCCTTGCTGACGTCGGTGTTCTTCGCCTTGGGCAGCTTGACCTTGAACGACGGCGTCTCTTGAAAGGTCGCGGTCAGCAGGAAGAAGATCAGCAGCTGAAACACGATGTCGATCAGCGGAGTGAGATCGACCAAGGTCTCCCGCCGCCGCCGATGATTTCGACCGCCCAGGCCCCGAGCCCTGAAGCTCATGAACCATCCTCCGGCGCGTCCTCATCCTCACGGTCGCTGTCCTTGCCCCGCGCCCGGCTCGGCTCGCGTCGGTTCCCGTCCTCAAGCAGGTCGACCAAGCCCATCGCGTCTTCTTCCATGTCGACGACGAGGCGGTCGTTGCGGCCCTGCAAGTACTTGTAGGCGACGAGCATCGGGATGGCGACGGTCAAGCCGAACGCCGTGGTGATCAGCGCCTGCCAGATCCCCTGGGCGAAGGAATCGGGGCCGACGGTGCCGTCCTTGTAGGACTGCACGAAGTCTTGGAACACGAAGATCATGCCGATGACCGTGCCGAGCAGCCCCATCAGCGGAGAGGTCTGCGCGACGGTTCCGATGATCTCGACATTGCGGTCCAGGTGGGCGACCTCGCGGTTGCCCACCTCCTCGACCGCCTCCTTGATCTCGGCGCGTGTCTTTCCATGCTCGTGGGTCCGAATCGCCGCCGCCATGATCGCTGCGATGCTGGAGCGGTTCTCCTCACACAACACCTGCGCCTCGGAGGTCTTGCGGCGCCCGACCAGTCCGCGCACGCGATCGACAAAGTCGCGCGGCAGCACCCGCGAGCGCTGTAGCGACCAAAGCCGCTCGATGAAGACAGCGGTGCCCACGACGGACGCGGCGAGAATGGCCCACATGAGGGCTCCGCCCTGCGCGAAGAGTTCGGCGAAATCCATGATGCTTGCGGCGCGCAGTGGGTCAACCGGAGCGACCGATGAGCGCGGGCGGATCATGGCCCGGGGTCCACGCGTGGAGCAAGAACGCCCGCGTACCCGATCTCTTTCCTGGGACCGAACGAGGCTCGGGCTCGTTTTTCTGAAACCCGGTGATTTTCGGTTGACGCCTCGCGCAGCCCGGTGTAGTTCATGCGCCCCGTCGAAGTGCGGGACAGTTCTCCATGGGGGTGTAGCTCAGTTGGGAGAGCGACGCGCTGGCAGCGCGTAGGTCAGGGGTTCGAACCCCCTCTCCTCCATGACCGAGGTCGGCTTTCACGAGCCGGCCTCGGTTTTTTTTTGCGCAAGCCTGGGGGCCCCGTCAGTGACCGTGGGAAGGCTTGCTTCGATCGGCGCGCCCGCTGCGCAGGCCCCGTCCTCGATCGACGCGCCACGGGCCCGAACCGCGCTTCGCGGCCGTGACTTCGATCATGGGCGGCATGCCCCGACGAAACCGCCGCGACGGCCCCTGCTTGGAATAAGGTGTTGGGCGATGCTCGAAGGCCTCGAAGACGTCCCGTGGGCAAAGTTGCGCCATGCCCAGGGTCCAGCAGACGACGTCCCCGACCTGATCCGAGACCTCGCCTCGGACGAGGATCGAACCACGGGCCCGGGCGCAGTACGACCTGTACGGAACGCTGTGGTCCCACGGCACGGTATGCGAGGCCGCCCCCCCGGCGATCCCGTTCCTCGTCGCGTTGCTCGAACACGCCGAACATGTCGACCGCCCGTGGTTGCTCATCTATCTGAGCGCCCTCGCCAACGGCGGCTCCCACCACGAGGTTCATCAGCTCCACGGGATCTACGAAGGCGAGCGGAACACGCCCGAGTTTGCGGCGAAGATCGCTCAAGAGCAGTCGTGGGTCTCCGACGCGACGTCCGCCGTCCGCCGCGGGCTGCAGACCTATCAGCAGCTGCTCTCCCACGATGACCCGGGTACACGAGCCTCCGCCGCGTTCCTGCTCGGTGGTCTTCGCGACGATGCCCCGACCACGATCGCGGTGCTCAGCGGTCGGCTCTCCAGCGAGTCGGTCCCGGTCGTCCGAGCCAGCATCGCGGAGGCATTGGGCAGCCTGGGCGACGAACCGCTCACCCGCCTGCGCCTGTTCGACCTCGTCGAGCACGACAACGCTCCGTACGTTCGGTGGGCCGCGGCGCGCTCGCTGGCCTTCCTGGCCACCGTCGATGCCGACGATGCGGTCGTCGAATCCTTGATGTTCGCGCTCAAGGACCCCTCGGCGATCGAGCCTTTGCACGCTGAATCGCCTTGGGCCGATGAGAACACACCGGCCGCCACAGCCCGCGCGCTGCTGGCCATCGGACCCGCCAAGGCCTCGCACACCGTCCCCGCGCTGACCCAGCTGCTCGCGGGGTCCGACCCCAGCACCGCGCTGGCGATCGCCGAGACCATCGTGGGTCTCGCGTTCGATCCCGGTCAGCCCACCTGCGCGGAGTTCGAGGAGCTCAACGTCACCCAGCAGCTGGTCGTGCGCACCCTGGCGCACTCCGACGCCGCTTGGATGATGGGGGCCAACATGTCGAGCCTGCTCGACCGGCATCATCTTCCGCGCAGCCCGGCCAGCCTGCAGACCTTCGCTGGCGTGGCCAACCGACGCGTGGGTGGCGACGCGTTTCGCAGCGGGGGACCCGGCGAGAGCATGTCGGGGATGAGCATCCCCAGCGACTGGCTGGAGTAGCCCGGCCCCGCGCGCGCGGCCGCGTTCAGGCGTACTGCAGCAGCACGGTCATCGCATGCTGCATCGCACGAGCGTCGTGAAAGCGGTGCTCTTTGTGCTTCGCGCTTGCCTGCGCGAAGAAGGCATCGATGATGTCGGCGGTCTGCTGGGGCGTGTCGGAGCCCAACCACGTGCTCGGCGGCAACGGCTCCCGCTCCCGCTGCGCCTGCAGCATCAGCTTGGGGTGCTGGCCGACCAAGTCCTCAAACGGGTGGTGTCCGGTGATCGCCTCGTAAAATGTCATGCCCAGCGCGTACAGGTCGGCACGGTGGTCGAGGTCGAGGTTGGGCTTGGTCTGCTCCGGCGGCATGTACAGCGGGTCGCCGAGGATCCACCCTCCCTCCTCGGGCGCTTCGTCCTTGAGATCACGCGCGACACCGAAGTCGAGAACCTTGACCGGACGAAGCTGCGGGTCGTGGGGATCGCGACAGACGTAGATGTTGGCCGGCTTGATGTCGCGGTGCGCGATTCGACGCAGATGGATGTAGTGCAGCGCGTCGAGCGTTTGACGGAAGATCTCGCAGAGCACATGCAGCGGGACGCTGCGGCCGCGGTCCATCGCGCCGCGGATGTCGGTGCCGTCGAGAAACTCCATCGCGAACCAGTACAGGCCGCGTTCCTTCATCGTGCCGACGTCGAGCACGCTGACCAGGTTGGGGTGCGTGAAGCTCCCAAGCAGGCGCGCCTCGAGCCGGAAGCGACGTTGCTCTCCCTCCGGCACATCTTGTTTCATGACCTTGAGGGCAACGTACCGGTTCATGAACGGATCGAAGGCCTTGAAGACCTTGCCCATGCCCCCTTCGCCCAGCGGCTCGAGAACACGGAAGGTCTTGCCGAACGTGATGTCGGTGCCCGCGGGCAGGTCTGCCGTCGATTCCGGGCCAACGAGGCGTGGTTCGTCCTGTGCCAGAGCGTCGATCGTAGCCCACGAGGGCCCGGCCCGTCACCCGCAGACACGATGCTGGATCGGAGCGACCGCCCGCGCCGTGCCCCACTTCAGGACGCAGGGCTCCGGGCGGCCAGCGTCAGGGCCGTGAAATGAGGCCGGTGCGTCCATCGACGAGCCACACACCGGAGGCAGACTCGACCTCGGCTGAGCCCGACACCCCGCGGCCCATGATTCGCGCGACGGATGCAGGCGCAGGCTGCGGACCCAGGACCCGGATCCGCTCGCCATCGATTGCGCCCAGCGCGTGCACCTCGGAGACTTCGAGAACATCGGGGATCTTCGACTTCTTGGCCTCATCGACGAGGACCTCGTAGTCCGGTCCGTCCTGCGCCACCCCCATCGCGTACACCCGGGTCGCGATCATCGAGGAACGGCGGCGGCTCTTGGCGGGCGCCAGCTCAGCCACGGTGAACAAGTGAAACGATGTGCCCGGCGCACGAGACTGCAGCGACTTCGCAGCGGCCAGCATCGCCGCCACGCGGTGGAACTCCACCGTGTCCTCTCCGACGTCCCCTGCGAGCAGTTCGCGGTCGAGTACCCGCTCCGGCTCGAGCATCAGCGACACGAGCAACCACCGCTTGGCGTACTTGGGATGCAAGTTGCCATCGACACCAACCCGGTCTGGGCTCCATCGGACGAACAGGACCTGCGCCGATCGACCGCCGGGATCGACATCGACCAGCGGCAAGATGATGTCGCCTTCCGCCGTACCGACGGCCTGCGCCCCCTGCTCGTACCCCAGACGCAGCGCGCGCTGGAGGTTGAACAGCATTGTGCCTCGCTCTTGCACGCCCGCGAGGTCGCCCTCCACCAGCGGCCAAAGCACGCCCGGCGGAGGCTCCGACGAGTTCCCGACCTGGCCGATTCCGACGAACTCGTCCGGGTCGTTGTTCGAGTTCGAAGCGCACCCAGGCAACAACAACGCTGCACCCAGACCCACGATCGTGTCACGACGACGCACCGGCAGAAGATACCCCGGCTCGCCGTCGGGGTCGGGCAATGCTCAGTGGATACGGAACTTGCCGCCGCGCACCCGGACGATCGACAAGGCGGTGACCAGCTTGGCGTGTGCCTCTTCGAGCTCCTTGGCCTGCTGCGGATCCTTGCCGTTGAGCTGGGCTGACAGCGCCGAGAACGAATCATTCGCCGCGCGATAGTACTCGCGCCACTCCCGCTGCTTGAGCGCACGGGGGCTCTCCGCCTTCAGCTCGATCTCGGAGATCACCAGCTCGAACCCATCCCGCGCGGCTTGAAGGTCCGAGAGGGGAGCCACCCCGGGCCCGGCGCCCTCGAACGTGCTCAGGATGAGCGAGGCGCCGGTCTTGGGCAGCGCTGCCTGCCGGCGGGACTCCCGGTCGGCCTCGAACCACACCCGCTGATCGACGAGGTTTCCATCCTCGTCGGCGACCATCCCCTCGGGGGTCGGCGTGGCCGCGGGCTCATCGGTCATCAGCCAGACGAGGATGACGCCCACACCTGCGGCCGCCGCACCGCCGAGCAGCAGTGCGCGCCAGAGCGACGGTTCAGAGGGAGAGGACGTGCTCATGGTGCGGACAACCCAACGTCTTCGGCGGCGGGCGCTTTCACGACCCGGTGACCATAGCAGCCCTCGCAACGTATGCTGGACGCTTCGAGAGGCGAAGCCCCTGACTTCCGATCCGCGCATCGACGACGCCATCGACGACCTGTACCGCGGGCCCCGCGAAGGCTTCGTCGAGCGACGAAACGCCCTGGCTCAACGACTGCTCGGTGAGGGCCACGGGGCCTTGGCGGCGAGCGTTCGAGCGCTCGCGAAACCCAGCGTCTCAGCCTGGGTCGTCAACGAGCTGTGGTGGAAACACCGCGAGGCCTACGATGCCCTCCACGCCGCCGGAGCCGAGCTTGCACAGCGACAACGGCAGGCCGTGTCGGTGGCAGGCCAGCCCGCGAACGAGGCCCGACGGGCCGCGATCCTCACGCTTCGGGCGCTGGCTGAGCAGATCTTGCGCGGCTCCGGCCACGCCACCTCCAGCGCGATGATGCGGCGCATCACGCAGAGCCTGGAGGCCAGCGCCGCGGGTGGAAGCTTCGGCCCCCGTGCGACGCTCGGGCGCCTCCACGACGACCTCGACCCGCCCGGCTTCGGCCAGGTCCAGCAGTTTGCCGCGCCCGCCTCCGCCAGGCTCAGCGCACGGGAGGCTCGGCGGGCGTCGGCGCAGCTGGACCGCGATCGGGCGGCTGCCGAGGTGGGCGCTGCGGCGTCCGTGCTCCGGGCCGCTGAGGCCGCGATGGAGGACGCCGCCGCCGCTCTGGCCCGCGCGCAGCGTACGGTCGAGGAGGCCGATCAGACGCGCGCACGCGCTCAGGCGCGGGTCGACACCGCAGCGGCGAGACTCAAGGCATCGTCCAAAGCGCTTGAGAACCTCGAGCGCAGCGGTTGAGCTGGACGCCCGAGAACCACGAAGAACGCGGACGGGGCACGAGCAGACCCCAAGGCCGGCCCGGGCAAGCCGTGCCGGGTTCGCCGAGGACGGCTAGTCGCAGACGGTGATGTCGTCGCCTTGGCAGCCGAAGTCTTCGCAGTCGGTGAAGCCGTCGTTGTCGTTGTCCAGCTTGTCGCTGCACTGCTCATCGCCCGTCTCGCAGGTGGCAGCGGTCGCACAGCCACTGTCGTTGCAGTCGAAGAAGGTGTCGCCGTCGTTGTCCAACCCGTCGCTGCACTGCTCGTCGCCGTTCTCGCAGTTGGGCTGGTCTGCGCAGCCGAAGTCTTCGCAGTCGGTGAACGTGTTGCCATCGTTGTCGATGCCGTCGGAACACTCCTCAGCGGTGTTCTCGCCGCACTCGCCCTGACCGTCGCAGTCGAAGTCGTCGCAGTCGGAGAAGCCGTCGGCGTCGTTGTCACAGCCGTCGCTGCAGGCGGCAGGGTTGTCCTCAGGGCCCTGCTCGGGACACAGGTCGAGGCAAACCGTGACGCCGCTGTCGAAGTTGGTGCAGTCGAAGTCTTCGCAGTCGATGAAGTTGTCGCCGTCGTTGTCCATGCCGTCGGCGCACAGCTCGTCGGTGTTCTCACCGCCGCCGGCCGAACAGATGCTCACGCCGTTTTGGACGGAGCATTCGAAGTCGTCACAGTCCGTGAAGCCGTTGCCGTCGTTGTCGATCTTGTCCGAGCACAGCGCGTTGGTGTTCTCCGCGGTGCCGTCGGTGTCGGAGGGATCGGTCGTCGTCGGATCCGTGGTGGTGGGGGTGTTGGTGGTCGGCGCGTCGGTGCCAGCCGAGCCGCTGTCGTCGGTGCTGGACGCCTCCGTACCCGCGGAGGTCGGCGTGCCCGTATCGGAGTCTTCCTCGTTGTCGAGGGGGCAGCCAAGCGCGAGGACCGGCAGTGCAAGAAGGAAGGACAAGCGAGTGAACCGAGCCATGAGCGGCTATGTACGCCGGGCTCTCACCGACGACAAGTAGCGCCAGATCCGCATGGAGCATGTGCGCCCAAACACCCGAAACAACGGGTCCAATCGACAGATTGCCGTCGTTGCTTCATAGTCGCCCCGCGCTTCGATGCGACACCGCCATCACCGCAGGGCTCTCTTCGTCGCCGCGCTCGTCGGCGCGACTTCGAGCCTCACCCCCAGCCTGGCCCAGGCCGAGCATCCCGGACTTCTCGCCGCCGTGCTCGCGCAGCCCGAGGGGCTTGTCCCGCCCGAGCTGATCAACAGCGCGACCGTCGAATACCCCGAAGCACTCGCCAACGAACCCGAGCCGCCAGCGGGCCAGGTCGTCGTCAAGCTGACCATCGGGACCGACGGCGTTCCAAAAAACGTCGAGGTCGAGTCCGGTGTGCACCCGACCCTCGACGCGCTGGCGGTCAGCGCGGTGGAGAAGCTCCGCTGGAATGCCGCGACACTCGAGGGCAAGCCCGTCGAGATCGTCACGCGCCTGGGTATCGACTTTGCCCCCCCACCACCCGCTGCCCCCGAACCCGAACCCGAACCCGCAGTCGACCCGGTCCCCGAACCCGCAGTCGACCCGGTCCCCGAGCCCGGTGTCGACCCAGCGCCCGAGCCCGAGACGCCGGATGCTACGGGCCCGGTGCGTATCCGCGGCGTCGTGCTCGAAGCGGGCCAACGCACCCCGGTCGTCGGCGCGAGTGTTGTCGTCATTCCCGCCGACGCCGACGCGAAGCTAGGAGAGATCGAAAAGAAGGACTACGCCGCCATGCAGGAGCCTGCGTGGCAAACGCAAGGCGTCAGCGACGACAGCGGTGCGTTTGAGATCCGGGGCGTCCAGGACGGGAAGGTCAAGCTCATCGTGCTCGCGCCCGGATACGAACGCATCGAGTTCGTGGAGGCCGTCTACGAGGGCATGCAGATCGAGGTCAAGTACTACGTCTCTCGCGCCTCGACGAACCCGTTCCGCACCGTCATCGAAGTGAAGAATCGCCGCGAGGAGGTCGCCCGCCGCACGATCACCGCGGCGGAGATCAACGTCCTTCCCGGCACGCAAGGCGACGCGCTCAAGGCAATTCAGAACTTCCCCGGCGTGGCCCGAGCACCCTTCGGTGCCGGCCTCCTGGCGATTCGCGGCACCGGTCCCAACGACTCCGCGGTCTATCTGGGCTACCACGAGATCCCAACGCTGTTTCACTTCGGCGGTCTCACCTCGGTCTTCAACTCCGACATCATCGAGCAGATCGACTTCATCCCCGGCAACTACGACTCGCGCTACGGCGACGCCATCGGGGGCATCGTCGATGTGACACCCCGCCGCGGTCGTCGAGACGGGTACCACGGCTACATCGACTCGGATGTCTTCGACACCGGCATCCTGTTCGAGGGTCCCGTCGGCAAAGGCTCGTTCGCCGTGTCGGGACGCCGCAGCTACATCGATCTGCTGCTCCCGGTCTTCCTCCCCGACGACGCTGGCCTCGACCTCACCGTCGCGCCTCGGTACTACGACTACCAGGTCTTGTTCGACTACCCGGTCGCGGGCGGCAACCTCAGCGTCCGAGGCTTTGGCTCCGACGACCGCACCAAGATCGTCGCCGCCAACCCCAACGATGTCGAGCCGGACGAACGCAACCAGTTCGAGACGACCCAGTATTTTCATCGGGCCGACATCGCCTATACGAAGAAGCAAGGCCCGTGGTCCTTCCTGATCACGCCCAGCTATCGCTACGACTTCTTCGACCTGGGCATCGGCGACCTTCTGTCGTTTGGGCTGAGCGTGCACAACTTCAACGGGCGCGCGGAAGCTCGGGCCCAGCTCTCGAAGCGCCACGCGATCACCTTCGGCACCGAGTTCCAGTCGTTCCTCTTCGACGTCAACGTCAAGGCACCACCCCTGCCCGACAGCAACGGCGGATCGACGACGGCCGAGTTCGACGTCAATATCCGGGACTACACGGCCATCCCGGCGATCTACACGACCGGCGAGATCGGCATCTCGGACGACTTCACATTCTACCCGGGTGTTCGGGTCGCGTACTACGCCTCGCCCTACTACACCTCGACCTTCGACCCGCGCCTTCGTTTCGGGTGGCAGGTCGCCGACCGCACAACGCTCAAGGGCGGGACAGGCATCTACTCCCAGGCGCCCCAGCCGGTCGAGTCGAGCGCAGCCTTCGGCAACCCCCGCCTGGGACCCGAGCGCGCCATCCAGAACAGCCTGGGCGTCACGCAGGAGTTCGACTATGGCATCGAGCTCGACGCCACCGCGTTCTACAACTATCTCTGGGACAACGTCGCGGGCTCACCCGACACCGTGCAGAGACCCGACGGCACGGTCGGCCCCGAGAACTTCGCCAACGCGCAGGTTGGCCGCGTGTTCGGCCTGGAGCTGCTCGCCCGCAAGCAGCTCACGGGCAACGTGTTCGGCTGGATCGCCTACACGCTCAGCCGCAGCGAGCGACGCGACTCCTCCTCGGACCCCTACGCGGTGTTCGACTTCGACCAGACCCACATCCTGACGCTGATCGGCTCCTACAAGCTCCCAAAAAACTGGACGGTCGGCGCCCGCTTCCGCGTCGTCTCGGGCAACCCCAACACCCCGGTGGTCGGCAGCCAGTACGACGCGACCGGCGGCTTCTACATCCCGATCAACGGCGAGACCAACAGCGAGCGCTTCCCCGTTTTTCACCAGGCCGACATCCGCGTCGACAAAGCGTGGATCTGGAAGCTCGCGAGCCTCACCCTCTATCTCGACGTTCAAAACGTCTACAACGCCCAGAACACCGAGTTTTGGAACTACTCGTTCGACTTCAACCAGCGGTCGCAGATCGCCAGCCTGCCGATCATTCCGTCGATCGGCACCAAGATCGAGTTCTGATGTCTCGCCACCGTACGCCTCTGGGCACGAATCCTCGCGCGGTCGCAGCGTTGGCAACCGCCCTGATCACCGCTGGATGTGGATCGGGGCTTCCGCTCGAGGAGCGTATCGCCGGCGTTCGGCCCCTCGCGGTGCGAGTTGAGGTTGCGGACCCTGGCGCCTCGGACACCGACCCCGTTCGCGCCGAAGGCCTGCCGTTCGACACCGTTCGGATGTATCCGTTCATCGCCGACATCGACGGGCCGTTCGAGCTGCCGCGGATCCAGGACGAGCTTCAGCCTCGGTGGTTGGCGTGCAACCTCGCCCCTATCGAGGGCCTCGGGAGCTGCCTCGCCAACACCGCGCCGCTGAGCCCCTCGGAGGTCCCCGTGTGCCCGCCGGTGGACCTGAGCGCGGTCGATCCCAACGCGGATGCGCTGCCCACGTTCCCAAGCCCCTGCGAGATCACAACCGGCACCCCGTCCCAGCCGGAGTTCACGATCCCCTTCGATTCCGCGTATCTTTTCGGCGGCGACATCGAGGTCACGATGGTGGGTCACCTCCCCGGTGAGGGAGATACCGACCGGTGCTTCGAGCAACTGCTCGCGGGCGGCACCAACGCCGACCCCGCGTGCCTGTACATCGCGTCGCGGGTGCCCGTCGGCCCCGACTCCGTCCTCATCGACCTCGCCGCGCAGTTCGGCCTCCCCGAGATCGAAGGACTTGGCGAGCTCCCCGACCCCCTTCCCGATGCCGACACCCATCCGCGCATCCAGAACTTCGTGGTGCGCGAGCTCGACGAAGATGGCAACGAGGTGGCGGCATTCCAGGTCGAGCGCGGAAGCGTGATCACGGTCGCGACCGGCCACCAGCTCGATATGGAGACCCAGGCCCCGCAGGAAGACCTGCAGACCTACCCCATCCCCACCGAGGATGGCTTCGTCAACGGCGAGGAGACCTACGAGGGGCTTTGGTACACCACGTGGGGCACGCTGCTCAGCGGCAGCAGCGACGACCCGTTGTCACTGAACTCGTGGACGCTCAAACCCGGCGAGCAGGACGAGGAGGGAGACCTCCCGCCGGGCGAGCGGGCCACGTTGTTCTACGTGCTGCGAGACGGACGCAACGGCGTGGACTGGTGGTGGTTCCACGCCGACGTCACGCCGTAGCAGACCCCGACCCGCGTCGTGATCGACTCGGCGGTGAGGGTGCCGAGCGACCCGCAGGGGCCTCACAGACCGAGCATGCGCAGCAGGGGTCCGATGATCGGAAGCGACTTGAGGATTCCCATGATCCCCGTGGAAGGTGCCCGCACTGCGACCGCGGGCATCGAGACCGGGCTGCTCGCGGCTACAGCTGCCACGACCGCCGACTCCGGCCCGTTGTATTCCCAGTCGTCTAGGGCTTCCTGCAGGTCGCTCAGCGTCTCCCGGTAGTCGTCGACCAGCTGTCGCAACTGAACCTTCTTGAGTTCGTCGCTCGCTTGCGGGAAGAGCTGGTTCACCCGTTCGGCCCGTGGCCGCAGCCGTTCGATGGCATGGCGTACCACCTGCTTCGCGGCCTCGTTCTGCTCCGGGGTCATGTACTTCTCGCAGGCCAAGTCCTTCATCGGTCCATAGACGAGGTCGGTCGTGCCTTGGTGCGCTTCTTCGTCGTCGGCGAGCTTGGACCAGGCGTGAATGTCCATCGCGTCGGGCGACCCCTGCAGCGCCATCATGCCCGGACGGTCCTCGCCGGCACCGTGGCTCAAGATACGAAACGCCTCATCGTAGGCCCGCTGCGTCAGCGCAAGCATCCGCGCATCGCCCCGGTCGTTGCTGTTGAGGTCCCAGATTCGGATCATCTCCCGAACCCCGCGGGCCCGCACACGCACGTCGGCGTGATCGAAGAACTCGTCCGCGTTGTCGAGGGTCAACTCTTTGGACATGCCGCCGCCACGTCCTTGGCTCGCAGCCGCATCCGCGAGATGAACCGCGGTCGCCGCTTCCATCGCGGCCTGATGATTCGGAGACCATTTCTGATACAGCTGGCCAAACTGGATCATGACCGGGTCGGTCGGGCTGCAGCTGCCCATCCGCTGCCCCCACGCCGCTTGGGCGCGCTGCCACTGTTCCATGCTGATGCCTTCGCCCGCCACGAGTCCTTCGACGGCTGCGCCGGTCTGGCTCTGGGCGCTGATCTTCGCGTAGGACTCGAGGGACAAGCCCTCCATCGACTCGCCCGCGACGTTGGGCTGCTTCGCCATCATCTGGCGCTGCCGGACCTGCGCCAAGTACGTGTGAAACTGCGCCCCAAGCGTGGGGTCGTTTTCCATGACCTGGTGCCAGTCGTTGTAGACCTGCGCCCAGGTGTTCTCCGTAAGGCCTTTGGAGCGCAGAAACTGCTGAAATGGAGCGACGTAGCCGGGTTCGCCGAGCTCGGTCTTGAGCACGCTCATCTGGTTCATGACGTCCGCGCAGTCGCGCAGTGAGTATCCGTTTCGCTTTTGTTCGAGAGGGTCCATGGGATCGGTACGTCCAAGCTGAAGTGACGTTCGCCCGCCGCTGTCCCGACGGGAACGGCGTTCAAGCGACGAGCCCTTGTGCAAACGCCGAGCCACCTCAAGACCCACAGGATCATGGAGCGGCCGAGCACCCACCGTCCCAACGATGACCCGAGTTGAGCAACCGGTCTTGCGCAACTCGGGAAACGGTTGCGCAACGGGACCTCGACCCGCAGCGAGACGGCGGATCAGCTCTCGAAGTCTCGATCGAGCACGGTCTTTCGCCCGTCCTCTTTGGCGCGCTCGACCGCGCTCACACACAGCCGCCGCACCGCATCCGACAGCGGCTCGAGGACCCCTTCGGACGTGTTGAACCCCCACGTCTCGCGAATGAACTGCTTGAGGCGACTGGCCACGATGAGGACGTCGCGAGGACCCTCGGGCATGGGCGCGGGCTTTGCCCCCACCACGCGGCGGCGCGGCGCGGCGTCGTGCGCCGGCGGAGTCGCGCTGCCAGCGGGGCTCGCGATCACCGGGCGGGTCGGCTTGTCATCCCCTTCCTGCTCCGCGTTCCACTGTGCCTGCGTGGGCGCTTGTTCTTCTTCGGCCCACGCCTCCCGATGTCGCATCAGCGGTAGATGGGCCTCCCAGCAGTCCACCGTGCAGAAGAACATGCCGGTGCGCTTGCGACGGCACGTCGACACGTTGCAAAGATAGTAGGTCGCCTCGAAGGCGATGTCTCCCTTACATGTTGAGCAGCGCTTCCAGGTCGCCATCGTTCGACTACTTCTTCTTGCCGTAGGTCTTCTTCGGGTGCGGGAGCAGGTCGCCCTCGAACAGGAAACCGAGCACGATGGCCGGCACCGCGCCGCTCACGTCGGCACCAGTCCGGTAGCGATGACGTGCCCACCACTGCGTCAACAAGATGAGCGTCGGCTTGTTGAAACGACGCTCGGGCTTGTCGTAGATCGTATACAGAAGCGCGGGCCCGATCCGATGCGTAGGTCCGTTGGGCTGGGTGTTGGGCTCGCCGTCCTGGAAGTGGCGGTCTTTGTAGAACGCCTGGGTGACGGTGTATCGGCCGCCCACCTTGAGCCCGTGCTTAAACAGGTACAGGACATCCAGGTCGTTGGTCAGCGACCAGCCATCGTCGGGCACCATGATATCCAACGTCTGATCGTAAAAGACGCGGCCTCCGTCTCGGAGTTTGAAGTCGGTGTAGTACCCCTTGAGGTTGTCCCGAATCGCGATCGGACCGGCCTTGGCCTGCAGCAACGCCGAGAGCGTGACCAAGCTGCCGTAGGTCGGGTACGAGGCCCCGTCTTCGTCGTTCGCCTCGAGTTGAGAGTCGGAGTAGTTCGCCGCAGGCGTATCGAACGACGCCATCTGGTTGAACGTGCCGAAGTAGCCCACGAAGTCGTACGTGGCTGACAAGTTGAGGATCGCCAGCGGTGAAAACTCGACCTGCGGTCCAAAGCGGGTGTACGCCGGGGACACGAACGTGTGCAGCTTAACGCCGAAGTAGGCGGGCTCGAACAGCGCGCCGCGCTTGTCGTACAGCCGCATGGCCCAACCCATCGCGTTCTCGTTGACCAGGCCCAGCGGGTTGTAGCGAACCGCGAACAGGTTCTTGTAGACGAGCCGGTGTTTGGGCGCGAGCAGCGACAGCGGGGCGGGCTCGAGCGCGTCCATCGCGGAGGACATCGTGGGCTCAGGCTCGAGCTGAGGCTCGAGAGGCTCAGAGGCTCAGGCTCGGGCTCAGGCTCGGGCTCAGGCTCGGGCTCGGGCTCGGGCTCGGGTTCGGGTTCAGGCTCGGCCGCGGGTGAGTCCTGTGTCGGCGTGGTGGTGTCCTGGTCCGCCGCGCCGTCGGGCTCGGCCGCGCCGCCGGGCTCGGCCGCGTCCAACGCCTGGGTCGGCTCCGATGGAGGCTCGATATCTGCCGGAGCCAGCCCGCACACCAACATCATCGACCAAGTCAGGCTCAACATCAGGCGTCACGATACACCGGCCCCCGGACGGGGTGCCATCCCCGCATTTTTCGGGCCCGGCGGCCCGAAGACTCGCCCGCGTGCGCGAGCGTGCGTTCATCGCTCGCCGAGGACCTCATCGAGCGACATCACCTGGGTCCTCTGGTTGGAGTCGGTCTCCCCGGTTGAAGCGCCTGCGCCCTCCTGCACCCTCAGGCCCTGCTCCTCCGCGATCCGCCGCACAATCATCGGGTCGAGCTGGAGTTTTCGCGCCAGATCTTCGACCGACACGGACTCGCCCTCGGGCCAAGTGCGCAGCAGGTGAACGAGGGAGTCCACCTTCGCGCGGGTCATCCGATCCATCACCGGGCAGTGTGGGACGCCAGTGGCCGGGGGCGCAATCCGGTTCGGCCCAGCGGCGGCCATGGCTGCCGAACGGGTGTGCAGCGGCGTCGCAAGAACCCGAAGACACCCAGCAAGAGCAACAGCGAGCCCTCCGGCGCCGACTGCGAGCATCCACAACCAGCATCGGGCGCATCCCCATCCTGCCCCGGCGTGTCGCCCCCCTCGGTGTCGCCGATGTCCTCGTCGTCCCCACCGCCGCTGCCGCTGCCGCTCTCCCCGGTGCTCCCCGATGCGGGCGGATCGCCCACGTAGATCGTGATCGTCTCGCTGGTGGTCTCGTTGCCAACCGCGTCCGCGGCCACGACGTACAGCTCGTATTCCCCTGCGGGAATGTTGTCCACGTCCCAGCCAAAGGGTTCGCTGGAATCGGACTGAAGCGGCGTGCCGTTGTTGAACAGCTGGACGGTCGTAACGCCGATGTCATCGGACGCCTCGACCATGATCGTGAACGCGGAGCCGGGCTCGAAGACGTCGCCGTCGCCAGGGAACGAGATCGCCACGGTGGGTGCGGCGGTATCGGGAACCGCGGTCCCAAAAAGATCGAGCAGCTCAAGGTGCGCGTTCTGGGAGGTGCCTCCGGAGCAGTGCTCGGCGTGCTGCGGTCCGCAGGCGATCGGCTGGCCATTGCTGACGATGGGGATGCACGTGTCGAGGAACGACGCATCACCGCCGGCGTTGAACGGGTTCATGATGTCGCCCGGCGCGTCGACGTGCTCAAGGCCGTAGGAGTGTGCAACCTCCTGGCTCACCGTCGTCGCCTGAACCGCGGCGGAGAACGAGTCATTCGCGCTGTGAAACGCGAACGTGATGTTGCTGTGGGTCTGCGAGTCGAAGCAGTCCAGCGGCGCAATGCCCAGCACCCCACCCCCAAACGGGTTCGTGGGGCCGATCATGTTCATCGTGTACTCGCCCGTGCCCGGACGCGTGTCGGTGAGGGCGATGTCGTACGCGGCCCAGTCGGTTTGCAGCGCCTGCATCACCGCCTCGCGCTTGGAACCCACGCCGTAGGCCGCGAAGTTGCCGGCGAGGTTGGAGATCTGGGTGACGTTGTTCTGGGCGTCGTCGAACCCCGAGGAGAGCACGGCCCCCTCGAAGTTCACGAAGATTGTGCCGGGGCTCGCATGCGCCTGAGGCTGGGTCGAGCTGCGGAGCCGGGGTGCGTCCTCGGGGACCGGGACCGGAGCTCCGCGTGACTGCCCGAGCCCAAGCGCGCGCAGCTGTGCCCGAGACATCGACCACGTGTCGGGCTCGCCCGCGTGCACTCCATTGGACAGGCAGAGTCCAACACCCACGCTCAGCAGGGCGAAGGCACGAATGGACCGGGTGTGGCGAGCGCGGGTCATGAGTCTCCAACCAGGACGCCAACGAGCCGCAGCAGGCCCTCGAGGTCCCGGATTTCGTGGTCGAATCGCGGCGCGCGAACCTGGGCGCAGCCGGAGTCAAGCTCGGCCGCCAGCCCGGCCACGATGCCGTCAAACCGCGCGTTCTCAGCCGCGCCTTCCATTCGCAAGGCCCGCAGTTTTCGCAGCAGGCCCGTAGGATCGGAGACGCCCGACAGATGCGGACCCAACGCGGCCGCGCGTGCGTCGAGGTCCCCTTCGCGCAGCGTCGACACCCGCGCCAGGGGGTCCGAGGGCTCAAGCTGCAGGTAGCTCTGGTTGAAGACGACCCCAGCAACCGGGACTTTGCGCCGCTCCAGATCGTGCCGCAGCCACGCGGCATCATCCGCGCTGGAGGGGTTCGCGGAGCTGACCAGCACGAAGCTGGTGGTGGGATCCCGCAGGCTGGCATCGACCAGCGTCGCACGGGATGCAAACCCCTCGCGCAATGTGGCAAAGGCCTCAAGGAACGCGACGATCTCGTCCAGCAGCTTGCGTCCGGTGATCAGACCCAGCATGCGCTTGGCCACCGCCCCGCCACTGGCGATGAGTCGATCGCGAATGCCCTTGGGGCTCTCCCCGGGCAGGAACCAGTCGACGAACCGAGAATCCAAGAAGTTGGCCAGAGACATCGGCGCGTCGAGGATGTCGAGCGCGTTGCGAGCCGGAGGCGTGTCGAGCACGACCAGGTCGTAGTCGTGGTTCTGCATCGCGTCGTACAGCCGCTCCATCGCCACGTAGGCGTGAGAGCGCGCCAGCGATCGCGAGACGGCGTGAAACACCCGGTTGTCGAGGATGCGCTGGTGCGTCGATGCGTCCGGGGAGACCCGGCGGATGAGCGAGGCGTAGCTGGCCGCGGTGTCCACCATCGCGGCGTGAAGCGGGGCCGTGGCCCGTCCATCGGCAAGCCCGGGCAAGGAGTCGACCGGCACCGGTCGAATCTCGTCGTCGAGCCCGGGAAGGCCAAGCGCATCGGCCAGACGCCGGGCGGGATCGATGGTGAGCACCACGGTCTTGCGACCCGCCCGTGCACCCGCCAAGCCAACGGCAGCCGAGACCGTGGTCTTGCCCACGCCTCCGGGACCCACACAGACGATGAGCGACTGTTCGCGGACGAGCTTGTCGAGGCTCATGCTGCACCTCCTGCCGCGAGCGCACCGAGTCGGCTGAGCACCGCGCCGTCCATGCGAGCCGCGGGAAGTTGTGGAAGCTCAACGACAGGCAGCGGGACGTGGGCGCGTAGGCGGCCGATCTGCACCCGTGCTGCGGCCGCCTGCTCCTGCAGCAGGCGGGCCCATGCGACATCGGCGAGCACATCCTGCTGCCCGGCGATGCGAGCGGCCGACTCGACGCTGTCCAACGAGGCAACCTCCTGCGCCGAGAGACCGGAGGTCGGCATGCGGTTGGCGAACAAGAAACCGAAGGTGACCAGTCCCCGCCCCTGGAGTTTTTCGTAGAGCTCGATCGTCTCGGTCACGGGAAGCTCGGCGGGGGTGGCCGTGAGGCACAGCCGCGTGAGCTCCGGGTCGGCGAGCATCAGCGCGGTCTCCTCGACCAGGCGCTTCATGGGGCCGGCGCCCATGATGCCGTCGATGACGCTGTGAAGCTCGAGGAACATCAGCGCATGTCCGGTCGCGTCGAGGTCGACGAAGATGGGGCCCCACCGCCGCTCGCCCGAGCTGAGCGTTTCGGCCTCGAGCTGGCGAAGCTTGTTGAGCGTGGCGATCTCCCCCACCGCGGGCATCGCCGCAAACAGTCGCTCGAGCACCTTGTTTTGGACGATCGACCTCGCGACGCGCTTCGAGGGAATGTGCTCGATCATGTAGTCGAGCACCGCCCCGTCCACATCGACGCTCATCGCGTGCACACCCAGGCCCACGTCTCGCGGCGTGAAGCCGATGTCGTCGACCCCGAAAATGCTTCGCATGGACTCTCGGTGGCCGAGTTCGACCACCAAAGGCCGCATGCCCAGCGATGCTGCGTGCACCGCGAGCGCGGCCACAAGCGTGGTCTTGCCGACGCCGCCCTTGCCGGTCATCAGGACAAAACGGCGCTGCAAAAGGGCCGATTGCGGAGAATCCACGGCTTTGCACGTAGCGCACCCGGCCCGGAAAGACAATCGCGCGCGCTGTCCGCGGCCGATCCCGCCACGTTTGACGCGGATTCCGCGTCGGTGCTAGTTCGCGTTCGTGGCGCAGAAACACCCGGCCGGCCTGTATCGGCTGTTCTTCACCGAGATGTGGGAACGCCTGGCGTTCTACACAATGCTGAACATCCTGCTGCTCTACACGACGGACAGCGAGCGGGGTGGCCTGGGTCTGACCTCGGCCGAGGGCAACGAAATCTACGGGCTGTATCTGGCCTTCGTCTACTTCACGCCCTTCCCCGGCGGGATGCTGGCGGACCGATATCTGGGCTACCGCAAAGCAGTCCTCATCGGCGCGGCCTTCATGTCCGGCGGACTGTTCCTCATGAGCATTCCGGGGTCCACGTACTTCATCACGGGACTGGTCGGACTGATCATCGGCAACGGGTTCTTCAAGCCCAACATCTCGGTGATGGTGGGCAACCTCTACGAAGCGGGGGACCCCAAGCGGGACGCCGGCTTCAACATCTTCTACATGGGCATCAACATCGGCGCGTTCGTGGCGTCGTTCCTGAGCTCGGCGGTGCGCAACAGCGCGGGTTGGCTGTGGACCTTTCGCGTGGCGGGCATCGGCCTGCTCGTGGCAGCGGTGGTCCTGATCCTGAGCTGGAAGATGCTGGAGAAAGCGGATCGGCCGCCAGAACAGGACCCCAACGCAGCCAGCTTTGGCGCCGTGTTCGTCAAGATCCTGCTCCCCGCCCTGGGCGCGGGCATGGTCGGATTCCTCATCGGCCAAAACGTGATGCCCGACGGTCCGGTGCGCCCTGCGGTGCTCGGCTTTCTCGTCGGCATGATCCCGGTCGTCATCTTCTTCGTCCGCATGGGCACCACCGCCCCGCTGAAGGAGAAGGCCGGATTGTTGGCGCTGCTGCCCATCTACGTCGCCGGCGGTACGTTCTTCATGATCCTGCACCTCAACGGTTCGGCCATGACGCAGTGGGCCCGGGACAACACCGACCGCACCGGAGGCGTGGCAGCGGCCGAAGCCGCAGGTTCGGTCTTCTCCACCGTGTTCTTCACCGAGGTGAAGTTCACGCAGGAGGGGTTCCCCAGCTACTACCCCAACGCGAACGCAGAAACACCCCGGCCGGATCCACGCACGCTCTTGGCGGTCGACGATGCCTCAGCCGCCGCGATGTACGGGCAGCAGAAACTCAATGAAGACGCCGTTGCCGCGATCGCAGCGGCGGGCGACATCGAGGTTCAGGAGCTCGCGCTCGATGACGAGGGACCGCTGTCGGCCCGCGCAGCCGCGGTCTATGCAGATGTGGAGATCGAGACCTCGGATGATGGACACGGTGGCGCGGTGACCAAAGCCAAGGTCCCCGATGGGGCCAAGCCGTCCAAGCGGGTGGCCTTCGTCCGACAGGTGGATGGCAAGCCGCTCGCGGTCTACGTCGTCGAGCGCTCGCTGTACGCGGAGATCTACGACGGGTACCAGACGCGGTTTGGCAAGGAGCCCCAGCTGCTGGAGCCCGGAGCGTTCGTCACCATCGTCTCGCCGGAGCTGTACCAGTCGTTCAACGCGCTGTTCGTGGTCGCGTTCACCCCGCTCATCGTGATCTTGTTTGGATGGCTCACCGCCCGAGGCATCAAGATCTCGACCGCGCGAAAGGTGTTCTGGGGCCTGCTGCTCACCACCGCCAGCATGGTCTTGATGGCCGCGGCCGGCTTGATGAGCGACGGCGGCTCGCTGAAGGTCTCCGGCATGTGGCTGGTCGGCTTTTATGGCGTGGTGACGCTGGGAGAGTTGCTCCTGTCTCCGATGGGTCTGTCCTTGGTCACCAAACTCACGCCGGCGCGTCTGGTCGGTTTGGCGATGGGCGGATGGTTCATGGCCACAGCCTTCGGCAACAACCTCTCGGGGTTCTTTGGCGGCATCCAGGGCTCGCTCTCGCCGGTTTCGTTCTTCCTCGTTCTGGCCGGGTTGGCGGGCGCTTCGGCGCTGTTCATCCGCTTCCTCCTGCCGCGCCTGGACAAGACGCTCTCGGACTACGGGGCCTGAATCACACCGACCTGTCAGTTCGATCCCCGCGGTTGCCCGGCGGCGTTATGCTTACGCCGTGTCTGCACGCCCGTTCGTGAAGCGCCTGATCAGCCCGACCCTCGCCGTGGCCTTAGCCTGCCCGGCGGGCGTCGGCCTTTCGTTTGCGCCCGCAACCGCGAGCGCGGCGACTGTGGCCCCTGCCACCGACGAAGACGCGCAACTCGCCGAAGCGCGCGAGATGTTCGAACGCGGCCGCTCGAAGTACGACACGTTCGACTACGAGGGCGCGATCGATGTCTGGCAGCAGGCATATGCCAAGGTCCCCGAGAGCCAGGCCGGTGTTCGCAACGCGATGGTCTACAACATCGCGCTCGCCCAAGAAAAAGCGTTCGACGTCGACAAGGACGTCGCACACCTGCGGCAGGCCGTGCTCCTGCTTGAGCAGTGGGTCGGGAGCTACAAGGCAATGTTCAAGAAGACGCCCGAGACCGAGGCCGAAGTGGGCAAGGCTCAGACTCGAATCGCCGAGCTCACGGCCCGAATCAAGCGCATCGAATCCGGCGAGGAGACAACGACCGAAGCTCCGCCGGCAGGCGACGCAGAACCCGGCGCGAGCATCGAGTTCGACACGGGCTACACACCTCCGCCGGAGGTCATGCGCGAGAAGAAGAAAGCCGCAGCCAACAACCGGTCCGAGGGCAAGATCGCGATCGGATGGACCGTCGGGGGCATCGGCGCCATCGTCTTCTTGAGCGGCGCAGGTGCGACAGCCGCGACCTCTCAGACCGAGGACCGCGACGGTCTCGGTGCAAGCATCGGCGTGCTGGTCTTCGGCACCGCCATGCTCGTGACCGGCGGCATCTTGCTGGGCAAAGGCTACAAAGAGAAGAAGGCGATCGAGCAGGGTCAGTACTCTGTCGCCCCCTACTTTGACCGCCAGGGCGGCGGCGCGGCGTTCAGCATGCGGTTCTAAGGAACCCCCGCCGATCACTCGTCGCTCACTCCTCGGCCGTCGGCGCAGGCGCGGGGTCATCGCTCGCCGGCGCGGCATCGACGGACGCCGGATCCCCCCACTGGGGTCGGGGGCGTCGGGCGCTTCGGGTTCGTTCTCGTCGGCTGCAGAGTCCTGCGCCGCGGGGGCGGGCTTGCGCTTGGCAGGTGTCCCCGGCTCGGCCGGCGCGGCATCGGCCTCGCGCTCCGCGTCGGCAGGACCGCCGGCCGCGGGTGCGATCATCGGCACGAAGCTGTTGGAGATCCCCTGGACCGCGGCCACCCGTCGGTTGCGCTGAACCTCCCACGCCGAGGGCGGATCCTCCTGGTGCCAGGCCTCGAACTGAGCCCTCTGGGTGGGGCTGAGCGGAAGGCCATCGCCGTACGTCTCTTGCATGTACAGGTACGCACGCGCGATCTCCCCCCGCGTGTTCTCGGCCGGCTCCGCCCGCCGCAACGACCGGTCGACCTCGAAGTCACACGCCCCGTACATGCGCGCCTCCCCCTCGAGCTCACCGAAATCAAAGTCGGAGCGGTCGGCCTGAAGCTCGCCCACGGCCGGCACCAGGTTGTGAAGGTCGAGTTCCATGGCGCGGAACTCCGCGTCCACCTCACGGCAGCAGCGGACCCCCGAGAACGCCGCCCCTGCTTCATCCTGGCAGACCGGCTCCGTCCAACACGCACGGTGCTGCCCGAACGCGCGGTTGGGCACGACGCGGTCCCACGACACGCGCTTCGAGAGGCTCTCGTCGGCGCGGGTCTTGTACCCGCACGTGCCGCGGGCGATGCGAAGCTGCGGGGTGTAGGCACAGTCGCAATAAATGGTGCGGCGGTACTCGCTGTGAATCTCCGTCGCCGCCGCGATCACCTCGTCGAGCGAACCGAGGACCTTGGGCAGCACCTTCGCCTCGGGCTCCGGCTCCGGCGCAGCGACCGGTTCAGGCTGTGCCTCGGGCTTGGCCTTCGCCTTGGCCGCTGCCTTGGCATCGGCATCGGTTTCGGCATCGGACTTTGCAGGCGCCCCGCATGCAGCCGCCCCCACCCAGAGGCCGAGTGCAAGCGAGGTGGCGACGGGTCGCATCGTGTACGGAACAGGCATGCCGAGTGGGCGCAGAGTAGCCGCAAAACCGCCCTCAGCGCGAGCCCAGGGGGATCTACGGGCCCCACGGGGGACGGACCGCGCGACGCGGTGTCGATGCGCCAGCACTGGCGCAGGTGTCGCGGGCTGCTAGTGTCCTGAGTCCGTAGTTCGTGCCGAAAAGAACGCCGTTAGCGGCGGCCGAGCTGAGACTCGAAGAGGGAGTTTATCGGGCATAAGTGACCGATGAGAGCCGAAAGGGCGGGCGTCGGGAGCGGTGTTATTTTCGGTGCGAACTACGGACTCAGGACACTAGCCGACCGGAGGCGGCTGTGGAGGCGGCGTGTCATGACAGACCCCGATCTCGAGGATCATGTACAGCAGCGCCAGCTCTTGCGGACTCAGCCCCGCGTGGGCGACCGACGAGGTCTCGAACGTGCTGTACATCATCCGCCCGCACCCGAACTGGCCGACGAAGGCCATCGGACGGCTGCTCCCGGGGTCGCTACAGCTCGTGCACGGACCCTCGACGTAGGTCTGCGGGCCCACGTTGACCAGCTCGCCTTCGTCATTCTCCACCATGACCTCGTGCACAGCATCGATCCCCGAGTAGTTGAGCTGCAACTCAACGTTGGGCAGCTGGTTGAGCGTGGGATATCCCCCGCCGATGTCCTTGAGCGCGGCGGGCAGGGCCTGCAGCCACGCCAACATGTCTGCGTCGAGCACCTGCCCGACGACATCGAACGCCGGCTGGAGGTCCGGCATCGCCTCGTTGTGAAAGTCGACGTAAGGATCGAAGGGGACCGAGATGTACTCGTTGGCGTGATCGGTCGCGTACCACTTGCCGCCGCCCGCCACGTAGTCCCGAATGTTCTGCGCCCTCAGGCCGGGCACCGAGGGTGCGCCGATCCAGGCACTCGTCGTGGCGCAGGGCACGAAAACGATGTGATACGGCCGCATGTTGTTGAGGTCGTCCATCCACGACCCGTTGGCGCTGCTGATCAGATCGAACTGCTCGGTGCCCAGGACGAGGTTGCCACTGGCCGAGACCTCGCCCAGCCCGAACTTGGCCAACACGTTGTAGACCCGATCGGGATCCGCATTATAGACGGCGATCCGCGGGATCCACATTCCGTTGGCCGGGTCCCATCGGCCCGGAAGCGCGCTGTCCATCGGCGCGACCATGTTCAGGCCTTCGAGCACATCGAAGTCGACCACGCGGCGAAACTCGCCCTTCTGGACCACGAGCTGTTGTCCCGGAGCGGCCACGGCCGGAAGCGAGAACGAACCGTCCGCCTCCGTGAACACGAAGTTCACATCACACTCAAGCTCGACACACTCCGCGCAATACGACCCATCGGGGATGTCGGGGACGGGTCGGTCGGTGATGTAGACGACCGCACCGCTGATCGGAATCTCGAGGTTGGGGGCGAAGACCGTGCCCTCCAACGTGGCGTTGGGATCGAGGATGTCCTCGGCATCGCACCCACCGCCCTCATCGCCCGCCCCCGAAACGCCGCCGGTCCCGTTGCCCACATCGAGCCCGCCCGAGGTCTCGCCCGCGGACGTGACGTCTCCGGAGGTCGCCGAAAGCGTCGTCAACTGCGTGGGCGCATCGTCCGAGTCTCGGGACTCCGACGCGCAGGCCACAAGACCGGCAATGGCGAGCAAACCCAGACGCGATCGACCGACGAAGACCATGGGTCAGCGTACCAGCCTTCCCCGGACCACCGAACCAGGAGCCCCAAGCGCGACCACTGGGGAGGCGGTCCCAAGCCGATGGCTTCAGGCCGACCATGCTCAACCCGAACCAGGAGCCCAAAGCGCGACCGCTGACGAGGGGGTCCCAAGCCAAAGGCTTCTGCCCGACCGTGCTCAACCCGAACCAGGAGCCCAAAGGGCGACCGCTGGGGAGGGGGTCCCAAGCCAAAGGCTTGGGGGAGGGGCCGCGAGGGCCCCTCCAACCAGATCAATGCAGCTTGACGCCGCGGTTCGGAACCCAGGCCAGCTCGAAGTGGCCCAGCATCACGGGGCTGTCTTCGGTCAGCCGCACGACGGCATGGCTCGGACCCTCGGTCATTCCCGCCGGGCGAACGCCGTTGGTGCTGGCCAGATCGTATACGAGCAGCGAACGCGCCGACTCCTCGGAGACCAGCGCGTGAACGCGGGAGAGGTTGCGACCGTGGCCGGCGAGCGAGCAGCGATCGCTGTAGCGCCCGATGAGCAGCCCTCGCTGGAGCTGGCGAGAATCCAGGTCGAGCTCTCGCACCTCCTCACCCCGCCCAGCGGGCTTGGTCGAGCGCAGTCTCAGGACGCCGCGGGGCTGAGGCCGGGCATCCATGTCGAGCCCGCGGTATCCACCAAACTCCCGAGGTTCGTCGCCACCGATGTGCGCGACTCCGGGCTCCGCCGCGGCCCCTGCGGCCTGGCGAACCCCCTTGCCGCTGGGATCGAGTCCGGTGAGGTTCTCGAACGCCTGCACGTCGGTCCCCTCGAGCAGCGAGACGCCCACCTCGCTCCCGGGCACCACGAACACCACGGTGCGGCCGAGGCTGATCAGGCCGTGCCCCTGGAAGGAGAAGCCCGGGACCCGCTTACCGTCGGCCAAGAGGACGCCCGCACGGCCTCCGAGATCGTAGCCCCGAAAGCGGGTCGGAGAGCCATCTCCGCCGGCGGGCCAGGCGGTCAGCAGCACATGGCGAAGGCTGACGCGGTTGTCGTTGGGAATCGACAGGGCGCAGCGATTGTGACGGCCGATGACCAAGGCGCGGGGCAGGTCTCGGGGCTGACGAAGCACTCGCTGCGCGACGGGAAATCCCTTCCGATCGGTGGCGACGACGAGCGAGTCACCGGCTTCGACGCCGGCGACGAGGGCGCGCAACACCGGGCGCGCGCGCTCGAAGCACCCCGCGAGCAACGCCGTGGGATTGTTCCCGTCGTGCGCCGGTTGCGCGCCGTCGTCATCGACGGCCGCCTGTTCGGCGCTGTCTTCGGGCTTGAGCCCCACCGATGGGCAGCGTATGGGAACTGGAGCGGATGCGCCACGGAAAACGGAGCCACGGGACAGAATGAAACCCGGGGGCCCGAGCCGGACGGCGTGGCACCTCGCGGCAGCCATTCAGGCTGTGCACCTGCCCGGGTTGGCGTCGCCGCGGTTCTCCTCCACACTGCGGCAGCACAAGGGTGGGCCCCCTTCGTCCACATTTGGGACGCACATGAGTACCCCAGAGATCACGACCATTCTCGGCCAGGGCAGTTCGTTTGAAGGAAAGCTCACTTTCGAAGGTGCAGTGCGGATTGATGGCGCCTTCAAGGGAGAGATCCGCACCCGAGGAACCCTGATCGTGGGTGAGACGGCAGACGTGCAGGCCGAGATCGAGGGCGCGCATGTCGTCGTGCACGGAGCGGTGCAGGGAGACATCCGGGCCCACGAGTCCGTGGAGCTCCGCAGCCCCGCTCGCGTCCGCGGCAACATTGCGAGCCCCAGCCTCGAAATCGAAAAAGGCGCCCGATTTGATGGGAACTGCGTGATGGCCGACGAAGCCCCGGTCGCCGAAAATCCGCCCGAACCCACCGTCAGCGACCCGGACCCTGAGCCCGACGCCGAGGCCGACGCCGAGGCCGACGCCGAGGATTGATCGCCTCCCGCGGCGGCGCGCGATCCCGCCTCGGAGCGTGTGAATACGTGCGCAAGCCCCCTTTGAGCGGTCCTCGCCGGGGTCCTGACGCCGTTGACGGTGCCAAACACCCGTGGTAGCTACCGCGCGCCTACATAGGCCTGAGGCGGCTTTTTGGGGCATTTCCCGCGCCGCCTTCGCTCGACGACTCGTCGACCATCCGTCCCCGATCCGTTTCGGGGCTAGCCCGGCCGCGCAAGCCCGACGCCATGTCGCCTCTTACGTTCCTCACCTCCGCTCCCGCGCTGCTCGCCGCCTTCCCGGTGGTCGACATCGACGCGACGATTTTCGTCCAAGCGGGAATCTTCCTCGCCCTGGTCCTGGTGCTCAAGCCGGTGCTCTTCACGCCGTGGCTCGAAGCGCAGGCGAAACGGGTCGCCTCGATCGACGGCGCCTTCGACAAGGCGAAGTCGCTTCGCATCGAGGCCGACGCGCTCTCCTCGGACTACGACGCGAAGCTGGCCCAGGCCCGCGACGAGGCCCTCACGATGCGCTCGCACATGCGGCGCGAGGAAGAGGCCGCGCAAGCCAAGGCGCTGGCCACCGCGCGGACCTTGGCTGGCGAAGAACTCGCCGCCAACCGAGTTCGCATCGCGGCGCAGACGGAGACAGCTCGCGCCTCGCTCGCGGGCAACGTGGACGCGCTGGCGAACCAGATCACCGAAAAAGTCCTTGGGAGGGCGTCGTGAACCGCATCCACCCCATCCACCGGATCCTCGCGCAAGCGACCGCGGTTGCCGCCTCGTTCGTGCTTCCAGCCATCGCCTTCGCGGCCGCCCCGGAGCACGCCGCCGAAGCCCACGACAGCGGCATCGTCTTCTTCAACAACCCGTTCGCGGGCGAAGAGAAGACCGGCATCATTTGGCTGCTCATCAACTTTGCCGCGTTGATGTTCATCCTCAACAAGCTGCTCTTCATTCCCCTTCGGCGGAAGACCGCCGCCAAGCACGACGACATCAAGGCGTCGCTTGAGAAGGCCACCGCCGCGCACAAGGAGGCGCAAAGCATCATCGCGGAGTACCGCGGGCGCATGGAGAAGCTCGACGACGAGATCGCCGAGCTCAAGGCCAACGCAAAGGCGCGGGCGGAGAGCGACCGCAAGAGCATCATCGCGGACGCCGAAGCCGAGGCGCAGCGAATCAAGGAGTCCGCCACGGCAGCCGCCGAGCGTGATGCCGAGGGCCGCCGCAAGGAACTCGAGAACGAGATCCTCGACCGCGCGCTCGAGCGAGCCGAAGCCGCCATTCGCAAGACCATCGGCGCCGCTGACCAGCGACGCATGGTGGACGAGTACGCCCAAGGGCTCTCGGGCTTGAAGCTCGGCTCCCCTGGCCAGTCGACGACAACTTCAGCCCAGACCACCTCCGGAGGTGCAGCATGATCTCAGGCGCACTCGCACGACGCTACGCTCGAGCCCTCATCGGACTCGCGAAGAGCCCTGCCCAACGCGACAAGTTCGCCAAGGACCTCCTGAGTCTCTCGGACGTCCTCAAGCAGCGCGACTCGGACGGCGCCAGCATCCTCTCGGTGCTCAGCGCCGATCGCTTTCCGCTCCAGCAGCGGCAGAAGCTCGCCGGCACCTTCGCCCGTCGTGTCGCGGCGGATCCCACCGTCACAAAGTTTGTCGACGTTGTGCTGCACAACGGACGCATCGACGGAATCGCCCAGATCGCCAGCGCCTATCAGCGCATGGCCGACGATGTCGCAGGCCGCGTGCAGGCGCACATCACCTCCGCGTCCCCGCTCCCGAGCGATGCGGTGGCCAAAATCACGACTGCACTCTGTGCGGCGACCGGTAAGCAGGTCGTCACGACTCAAAGCGTCGACCCCGAGCTCATCGGTGGCGTCGCTGTCAAAGTCGGAAGCTTCGTCCTCGACGGAAGCGTCCGCGCCACTCTTGCCCAGCTCCGCGAAGAGCTCCGGGCCTAACCGACCCAACCAACGGACCCCACAGACGGACAGACCATGGAAATCCGCGCCGACGAAATCAGCCGCATCATCCGCGAGCAGGTCGAGGGCTACGACGCGAGCCTCTCGGTTCAAGAAACGGGCACCGTGCTCACGGTGGGCGACGGTATCGCCCGAGTCGATGGCCTCGCCAACGCGATGGCCGGCGAGCTCCTCGACTTCCCGCACAACGTGCAGGGACTCGTGCTCAACCTCGAGGAAGGCAACGTAGGCGTTGCGCTCCTGGGCGACGGCCACCTCATCCGCGAGGGCGACGAAGCCAAGCGCACCGGAAAGATCATGTCCGTCCCTGTGGGCGAGGCGATGATCGGTCGCGTGGTCAACGCCCTGGGCCAGCCCATCGACGGCAAGGGTCCGATCGAGACCGACAAGACCAGCGTCATCGAGCTGAAGGCGCCCGGCATCATCGAGCGGAAGTCCGTTCACGAGCCGATGCAGACCGGCATGAAGGCCATCGACTCGATGATCCCCATCGGGCGCGGCCAGCGAGAGCTGATCATCGGCGACCGCCAGACCGGCAAGACCGCGATCGCGATCGACACGATCCTCAACCAGAAGGGGCAGAACATGATCTGCGTCTACGTCGCCATCGGCCAGAAGCAGTCGACGGTGGCGAGCGTGGTGGACCGCCTCGAGAAAGCGGGCGCGATGGAGTACTCCATCGTCGTTGCCTCGACCAGCTCCGAGCCCGCCCCGCTGCAGTACCTCGCTCCGTACACCGGCGTGACCATCGGCGAGTTCTTCCGCGACAACGGCGGCCACGCGCTGCTGGTGTACGACGACCTGTCGAAGCAGGCCGTCGCCTACCGCCAGCTCTCGCTGCTCCTTCGTCGCCCGCCGGGCCGCGAGGCGTACCCGGGCGATGTGTTCTTCGTGCACAGCCGGCTGCTGGAGCGCGCGTGCAAGCTCTCCGACAAAGAAGGCGCAGGTTCCCTGACCGCCCTCCCCATCATCGAGACCCAAGCGGGCGACGTTTCGGCGTACATCCCGACCAACGTCATCTCGATCACCGACGGCCAGATCTATCTGGAGTCCCAGCTGTTCCACCGCGGCATCCGGCCGGCGGTCAACGTCGGTCTCTCGGTGTCCCGCGTCGGTGGCTCCGCGCAGATCCCGTCGATGAAGAAGTACGCAGGTACGCTCCGCCTGGAGCTCGCCGCCTACCGCGAACTCGAAGCGTTCTCGCAGTTCGCCTCCGACCTCGACAAAGCGACGCGCGCCAAGTTGAACCGAGGCGCGCGTCTGGTCGAGCTGCTCAAGCAAGGCCAGTACGCGCCGCTGAACGTGGCCCTTCAGGTCGCGTCGATCTTCGCCGGCACGAAGGGCTATCTCGACGACATCGAGATCTCCCAAGTGGGCACCTACGAGTCCGAGATGCACGCCTGGATGCAAGAGGACCGCGCCGACCTGCTGGAGAAGATTCGCACCGCGAAGAAGAAGCCCGAGCTCAAGGCGCTCGAGACCGAGCTCATCGAGGCCCTGGACAAGTTCAAGTCCATCTTCAAGGGCTGAAAGTTCGTACCTATGGCCAACCTCAAAGAGCTGCGGCTGCGCATCGGCTCGGTCAAGAACACGCGGAAGATCACCTCCGCGATGTCTCAGATCGCGACCGCGCGGCTGCGCAGAGCGCAGAACACTGCGATGGCCGCCCGCCCCTATGGCGAGCGTCTGCAGGAGGTGGTCGCCCACCTCATCGGCGGCATCGATCCCGCCGAGCGTTCCTCCGCGCACCCTTTGCTCGAAGAGCGGCCCTCCGTCGAGGGTCGTCGACACACGCTGTACATCGCCATGACCGCAGACAAGGGTCTGTGTGGCGGGTTCAACGGGAACATCCACCGCAAGGTGCTCGCGACCCTTCGCGCGGAGCGAGAAGCGGGCAACAAGGCGTCGCTTGTCACCATCGGCAAGAAGGCGGCGAGCTTCTTCGCGAGCGACGAAGGCAAGCTCGGGTCCCACCCGGCGCCCAGCTTGGCGAGCATCGTGGAGCTGAGCAAGACTGTGGCTGCTGAAGCCACCGGTCGCTTCCTCGGCACAGCGGATGGCATGACGCAGGACGAGCGTCCCGACAGGGTGGTGCTGTTCTACAACCACTTCGTCAGCGTGCTCACCCAAGAGGTCACGCTCAAACAGCTGTGTCCGCTGCAACCGGCGATCGCCGCAGAGGACCCCGAGGGCGGCAGCGCGTTCCAACGCGAGCCCGTCTTTGAGCCCAGTCGCAGCGAGATTCTCGAGCACCTGGTGCCTGTGGCAATCGAATCGATACTTCAGCAGGCAATGTTCAACTCCGTGGCCGCTGAGGTCGCGGCTCGGCGGGTGGCGATGGATGCCGCCACCGACAACGCATCCGAACTCATCGCGGACCTCACCCTCGAGTACAACCGAGAACGACAGGCCGCCATCACCAGCGAACTGATGGAAATCATCGGCGGCGCCGAAGCCCTCAAGGGCTAGTCGGTGCGGGAGCGAAACGAAATGTCTGAATCCGAGACCCCCGAGACCCCCGAGTCCAAGAAGCCCAGCCCCCCCACGGTTGGCAAGCCCGCGCCGAGCCTGAACCTCGGCATCAAGAGCACGCCCGCTTCGGGCCAGAACGTCGGCGCCAAAGCGACCTCCGCGGTCCGCGTCGGCCGCGTCCTGCAGGTGATTGGCCCGGTCGTCGACGTCGAGTTCGACGACACCCTGCCCGAGGTCAACATTGCGCTTGCGGTCACCAACCCCGGGTTGGGGGACAAAGAGGACAACCTGATCCTTGAGGTTGCGCTGCACCTTGGTGAGCGCACCGTGCGAACCATCGCGATGGATGGAACCGACGGCCTCGTCCGTGGGATGTCTGTTCGGGACACCGGAGCGCCGATCTCCGTGCCGGTCGGCAAGGGAACGCTGGGCCGCATCATGAACGTCGTCGGAGACCCCGTCGACGAGCAGGGCCCCGTCAAGACCGAGCTGCGCTGGCCCATCCACCGCAAGGCGCCGGCCTTCGTCGACCAGAGCACCAAGGTCGAGGCATTTGCGACCGGCATCAAGGTCATCGACCTGCTCGCTCCCTACCGGCGCGGTGGAAAGATCGGCCTGTTCGGCGGCGCCGGCGTCGGCAAGACCGTGCTCCTAATGGAGCTCATCAACAACGTCGGCAAGAAACACGGTGGATACTCCGTGTTCGGGGGCGTCGGCGAGCGAACCCGCGAGGGCAACGACCTCTACTTCGAGATGATCGAGTCCGAGGTCATCGGCGCCGACTGGGACGAAGAGACCCGCGTCGTGCACTCGGTCGATCCCGAGAAGTCGAAGGTCGCCCTGGTGTACGGCCAGATGAACGAGCCCCCGGGTGCCCGCGCGCGGGTGGCCCTGTCCGCGCTGACCATCGCAGAGTACTTCCGCGATGAGATGGGCCAGGACGTGATGCTGTTCATCGACAACATCTTCCGCTTCACGCAAGCGGGCTCCGAGGTCTCGGCACTCTTGGGTCGGATTCCTTCCGCCGTCGGCTACCAGCCCACCCTGGCCACCGAGATGGGCGTCCTTCAGGAGCGCATCACGACGACCAACAAGGGCTCGGTCACCTCCGTGCAGGCCATCTACGTCCCTGCCGACGACCTTACCGATCCGGCTCCTGCCACGGCGTTTGCCCACCTCGATGCGACCACGGTGCTCAACCGCGGCCTCACCGAGATCGGCATCTACCCCGCCGTCGACCCGCTGGACTCCACCAGCACGATCCTCACCCCCGAGGTCGTGGGTGACGAACACTACAAGATCGCTCGCCAGGTCCAGCAGACGCTCCAGAAGTACAAAGAGCTTCAGGACATCATCAAGATCCTCGGCATGGAAGAGCTGTCGGAGGAGGACAAGCTCGTCGTGGCGCGGGCCCGGAAGATGCAGATCTTCCTCAGCCAGCCGTTCCACGTCGCCGAGCAGTTCACCGGTATGCCCGGCAAGTTCGTCGAACTCGCGGACACGATTCAGTCGTTCCAAGAGATCCTCGACGGCAAGCATGACGCCCTCCCCGAGGAGTCCTTCCGCTTCGTTGGCGGCATCTCCGAAGCGGTCGAAAAAGGCAAGAAGCTGCTCGAGGACGCGTAGTCCTCGCTGCACCTCACGGAGCTAGAGCACGATGGCTGACGTCAAACTCGACATCCTCACCCCTCTGGGCCCGGTGCGCGAAGGCATCGAAGTCGCGGGCGTGGAAGTGCCCGGCATCCAAGGCGAGCTCGGGCTGCTTCCGCACCACGAGGCCCTTGTCACCGCCGTCACCGCCGGTGTGATCCGCTTCAAGGAAGGCAACAACTCCGTGCGCATCGCGGTGGGTTCGGGCTTTCTCGAAGTGAAGGAGGCCGGCCGCGTGGTCGTGCTCGTCGAGCGCGCCATCGAATCTGACAAGGTCGACGTCGCCGCGGCCACGCTGGAGCGCGACGAAGCGCGCAAGGAACTCGATGCGTACAAGGCTTCGGTGGACGCGCCTGAGTACCGGGTCCTGCACGACCGCTGGGCATGGGCCGATGCCCAGGTCCGCGCCGGTAGCTGAGACGGCATCTCGCCGCGCACAAGCCCCGCTCGTCCTTTCGGACGGCGGGGTTTTTTCGTGCTCCCGGTCCCCTCATTAAGGCCGTGTGACACAGACTCACCCTCCCGGGATCTGTGCGAATGTCCTCGCCATGTCCGGGACAGATCAGTGGGCCATCGTGTGGATCGAGCTCGCCCAAGGGCCCATCGAACTCGACGCTCTCCGAGAAGCGGCGGCGTCGCTCGACGAGGTGGGGGCCATCCTTGCGATGCGTGAGGAGGTCAGCGGCGTGCAGAGCTTCACCGCCGCCGAGAGCCCGACGCAGCGGCCGCGACTTTGCGTGTACACGCGCCCTGACGGGATCGAGCCCTTGCATGGCGTCGTCTCGGGGTTGCTCGATAGCTTCGGCCTCACCGGCAGCACGCGGGCCGAGGTTCGCGACGACGAAGAGTGGAAAGATGCTTGGAAGGCGTTCTACAAGCCGCTGACGTTCGGCGAGCACCAGCTGCTGCTGCGTCCCAGCTGGATCGAGCGACAGCCCGGGGACCCCAAGCTTGAGGTCGTCCTCGATCCGGGGCGGGCGTTTGGAACCGGGCTGCACCAGACCACGCAGCTGTGCCTTCACCGCCTGTGCGCGCTGGCCCGGCACGGCCTGACGCCGGCCTCGGTCTTCGACCTCGGCTGTGGCTCCGGCGTGCTGTCGATGGCAGCCGCGCGGCTGTTCGAAAGCGCCGAGCGGATGCTCGCGGTCGACAACGATCCCGAAGCGACGGACACCACGTCCGAGAACCTTGAGGACGCGGGCCTCTCCGGTCGCATCGAAGTTCAGACCGGCACGCTCGAAGCGCTGGCAGCCGAACACTTCGACCTGGTGGTCGCGAACATTCGCCCGGTCGTGCTCATCCCCGCCGCCCCGCTGCTTCGGGAGTGGCTCGCACCCGGAGCCACGCTCACCCTCAGTGGAATCCTTGGCGAAGAGCTCGACAACGTGTGGCGAGCGTATGAAACCGCTGGCTTCGTTCTCGACACGCGCGCCGGAGGTGGCCGCCGCGATCTCGACGGCTGGAGCGCGCTCGATGTCGTGCTCCCATGAGCGTTCGAGTCTTCGCAGCGGTCACCGAGCTGGGTTCACTCACGCTGTGTGCGGCAGAATCGCACTACCTCGTGCGGGTTCGTCGGGCGCGCGTGGGTTCGCCGGTGGAGGTGCTGCATCCCGAGGCGGGTGGTTGGCGCGCCGAGGTTGAGGGCACCGACACGAAACACGCCCGGCTCCGCGTGCTGGAACGCCTCCCCGCCCGCCCCCCGTGGCCCGTCGACCTGGCGGTGGCGCAGCCCGATGCCAAGGCCGCGCAAGACGTCGTCTCGCGTGCCGTCGAATGCGGTGCGCGCAGCCTCACATTCCTCGAGACCACCCGCAGCCAACCCGGCCGGCTCAGCCCCGAGCGAACCGAGCGAGTCATCGCCGCCGCGCGCCGCCAGTGCGGGCGGCTGGACCCCCTCCCCGTGCACGGCCCGATCCCCCTGACCCAGTGGCTGGCGACCCCCCGCCAGGGGTTCATCGCGTCCTTGGCCCCGGATGCGGGCACGAGCCCACCCAGCGGAGAGATCGCCGTGCTGATCGGCCCCGAGGGTGGCCTCACGGCCGACGAGGAAGCGCTGGGGCGCGCCGCGGGACTCGTGCCGCTCTCCCTCGCACCGTTCGTGCTTCGGACCGAGGTCGCGGTTGTGGCCGCGATCGCCGTCGCGGGCGTGATCACGGCCGTTTGAAGCGAGGGATGTTCGCCCGGGCCGCGTCGCGATACTCTCCTCCCGATGGCGCGTAAGCGCGCTCGAAAGACGTATTGCCCGGACTGTGACGGCCTGCTGGACCCCGCGCTCGCGGGCGACGACGCGCCGATCTGTCCTCACTGCGACGCCGCGCTGCTCCCCGCCCGCGTCTCCGGGTTCCTGCGGCGCACCCTCGCAGGCGCGATCGATCTCGCCGTCCTGCTTCTCACCGCCGGTCTGCTCAACGCCGGGCTGCTGGCCTTGGTCGATGCCGAGCCGCTGCTCGGTGGGGCACGCGGCCTCGCGACGCTGTTCGCAGTCCTCGACCTGGAGCTCGGGCAGGTGCTTCAATACATCGCCCCGTTCTGGGTGATGTCGGTGTTTTACTTGACCCTGTTTTGGACGATCACCGGGCGAACGCCCGGCGGCCGCGTTCTCGGTTTGCGCGTCGTCGGACCGGGCGGCCTGCCACCGCGCGCACCCTGGGCGTTCCTTCGGGCGGTGTCTCATCTGTTGGGTCTCGGCCTGGGATGTCTCGGGTGGATCTGGACCGCCCTCGATTCCGAGAAGCGCGGCTGGCATGACCACATCGGCCGGACCTACGTGGTGAGGGACGCGTGAGCCACCTTCGGCGCTACCTCGAACAGACCGCAGCGTTCGCGCCCGACCGGCTCGAGGCCGCGCTTCGACGCCAACAGATCTATGGGGGCAGCCTCGACACCGTCCTGCTCGAGCTTGCGGTCTGTGACCCGCAGACGCTGTGCGAGCTGCTCGGGCAGGCCTGCGGACTCGGCGTCATCGCACCCGAGCTCCTCGAAGACCAACCGCGCCCCTGGGATGTGGTGCCCGCGTCGCTTCAAGACATCGGCTGGGCGGTCCCGCTGGGGTTGTCCGTCGATGGCACCGTGCTGGTCGCGGTCCACCCCGACCTCCCCAACGAACGCCTCGGAGAGCTCTACCGGGCCGTGCCCCGGGTGGTCCCGTTGGTCGCGCCCGAGTGCGCCCTGGAAAAAGTGAACGCGGAACGGGCCGGTTCGGTCGTTCCCCAGCGGTACGCGGTGTTGTTTGCGTCGTTCATGGCCGCGCTTCGCCTGCGCCCATCGGTGTCGGACGTCGGCTTCCCGATCGTCCCGATCGTCCCGATCGTCCCGATCGAGCGGGCCCCGACCGAGGATACTGCGGTGGGCAAGCCTGTGTTGGCCCCTCCGGCCGAGCCCCCACCAGACCCGTTCGACCAAGGTCCCGATCCCGAGCGCGTGACGTTGCCGTACACCGACGGCGATCTCCGCGGGGGTGCAGGACAACGCGAACTCCCCGTAACGGCGACGGACGACGCGGACGACGCGGACGACGCGGACGACGCGGACGACGCGGACGACGCGGACGATGCCCGAGCCGTCGTGCCCGAGCGCCGAAGTCCCAAGGTTACGCGGCCCCCCTCCTTCGGACCTCCTCGCGACGACTCCGCGAAGCCTCGCAGTCCCCAGCCCAAGGCCCCCCCGGTCCGTTTCACGGCGCGCGGGACCATGATCGCGACAGGGGACCCCCTGCACCAGGCCTTCGACCCCGCGCAAGCTCGCCGGGGGCTCGACACGGCGCTCTCCAAGCTGGCCGAGGCGGTCACGCGGGACGAAGCTGTCGATGCGCTGGTCTCCGGGGCGCTCGTACTTTCCGACCGCGTCGCGGTGTTTCGCCTCCGCGGTGACACCCTGCACGGGCTCACAACCCCGCATCCAGCGCTCGCGGGCGTACGCGGTTCGACGGTGCCCCTTGAGGACACTTCGGCCCAACTGCTGCACCATCGACGATGGGTCGGTACCACAGGCACGGGTCCGCTCGCAGACGCAATTGGAAGCGCCCAGACCCCCTGTAGCTTGCACCGTGTCGACGTTGCGGGACGCCCGGTGCTCGCGTTGTACGTCGACCACGAAGGCCGCGAGTTCCTGCCGACCGAGGCCAACCTGCTTGACGAGTTGTGTGAAGCCACGGCGGCGGCGCTGGAGTCCATCGTTCGCCAGCATCGCAGCGCCCCCCACCCCACGGTCCGCACCCAGACGCCCAACGTGGCCCACCCCGCCGCGGCCATCAAGCCCGTCGCGGAAGAATCTGGACCGTTGTTGTTCTCGCCGCCACCGCTGCACTCGGTCGCACCGAACACCGTGCCTTCGGGGACGGAGCCGACCGAGCCCGAACCGGACCCCATTCCAGAGCCGGACTTCGAGGACGAGACCGACGAGGACGAGACCGACGCGGACGAGGCCGACACCGACGAGACCAACGCGGACGAGGCCGACACCGACCCGCTGCCGGACACGACACGCGAGCGGACCTCGCAGGACCCAGCGCGGCCGCCCGAGGACCAAGGGCTGCTGCCCCCCCCGGCCTACGGCGTCACGCAGCCGCCGGGCTGGTCCCCGCCCGAGGAGGCGGTCCCCGACGAGGTCCCCGACAGGCCGGCCGCTTCGATGCAGCGCACCACGCAGGTCGATGGCTCCCCTGCGACCCATTTCCTGCCGCCGATGCCCGTGCAAGCCGCGCAGGCGTCTGCGCCTCGCTTCGTCCCTCCGGTCCTCGACGGCACGGATGACGACGGCATCATCCCGCTCTCCTCTCCGATCGAGCAGCCCACGGTGCGCGGCCGCATCGTCATCGACGACGACGACGACGACTTCGACGACGCCTCCGCGCGCCCCGCCACGCCAGAACCAAACCGTGAGATCGAGAAGGTCCTGCGCGCCCTGTCCCGCGAGGAAGGGAATCTCGACGATCTTCGTGCCCTTGGACCGGCAGCGTTTCAGACCCTCGCCTCCCGTCTACCGGGTCCTCTGGAGGTTCTGCGCAGAGACCTTCGGGCACTGCCTGCGCCCTCCGCCCACGGCCCGCTCGTTCGGGCTGCGATTCGCTTAGGCGGCCCGTTCGTTCCGTACGTGCTCGAGCAGTTTGAGAACACCGATTCGGACGTTCGCTTCTACGCCGCGTTCTTGTTTCAAGAGCTTCGCGACCCGCGTTCCATGGAAGCCTTGTCTCACCTCGCCTTCGACGCAAGCACCGATGTTCGAGTGATCGCGATGCGAGTCCTTGAGACGTACAGCCGCTACGACGGTTTTGAGGAAGCCACGTTCGTTGTCCGGCGCGAACTCGACAGCGCTCACCGCACCCACCAGCTCTACGCCGCGCGGGCCGTCGGCACGCTCCGCGACGTGCAAGCGATCCCAAGACTCATCGGTCTGCTCTCGAACCGAGATCGATTCATCCAGGAGGCCGCGCTGGAGTCCCTGTGCTCGATCACCGGACAGCAGCACGGGCTCAAGCCGCACCGCTGGACGTCGTGGTACCAGGACCACGGTGCGCACCACCGCGTGGAGTGGATCATCGAGAGCCTCCGCCACCGCGACCTCCCGGTCCGTCGCTGGGCGCACGACGAACTCGTGCGCGTCACAGGCCACCGAGTCCCGTTCTCGCCGCTGGGTGACCGGAGTTCCCGCGAAGTCGCCTATCAGGCGTGGGTTGAGTGGTGGCAGCGGCACGGCCAAGCCCGGCTGCAAACCCGGATGAGTGCCCGCCCCCGCGTCTGAGGGAGGAGCGCGAGCACGCCGCCAAGCCTTCGTCGCCAAGACTGCGGCAGGCCTTGCTCTGGATCACTGCGCGCGAACGGATGCGAGCGAGCCGACGCCCACCCCCACCAACACGATCGCGGCACCGAGCAGCTCGACTCCGGCGACCGAGCGGTCCAGCACCACAGCGGCGAGCACCGTCGCGCCGATCGGTTCGAGAAGGATCGCCAAGGCCACGCGATCGACCGGCACCTGCCGAACCACCCAGTTGAACAGGCCGTGGCCGACCACGCCGGGCACCAACCCGAGATACACCACAGCGATCCAGGGACCCTCCCCCAGGTCCGCGCCGACCGGCTGGAGGAGCCACGCGATGGGCACAAGCAGCAGCGCCGCGACCGCGTGCACACCCCCCAGGTACGCACGCAACGGAACCGCCGACCGAACGCTGCGCCCGACCGCGAGGTAGGCGGCGGCCGCCGCGGCACCGAGCAGCGCCAGCGCGTCGCCGCCCAGCGTGCCGCCCTCCACAGCGGCCGTACCTCCGACCAGGACGAAGCTTCCGCCGACCGACACCGCTGCCCCGACATACAGCCATGGAGAAACGCGGTCGCCCAGCGCCCGCCCGAGCAGTCCGGCGAACACCGGCTGCAGTGCGACGAGCGCGGTCGAGCGAAGCACGCTGGTCAGCCCCAAAGAGGCGATCCATGCCCCGAAGTGGACGGCCAACAGGGCGCCTGCGGCCAGCGTTCGCCAGGCCAGATCTGGACGTGACCGCATCGCGTCCAAGCACCTCCGCACCTCACGTCGGCCGAGCAACAGCAGGACGAGCGCGGTCACCGTAACTCGCCCACCGGCGATGTGCAGCGGAGGCATCGGGGCCGCCAGCAGAATGACCGTCGCGGCGCTCGACACGGCCGCGACCCCCAATCCAAGCGCCCCGAGAACGCGTGTGCCCTCCCCCACGCGCTCTTTTCGCGACGGCCGGCGGCGCCGTCAAGCCCCGCCGAAACGGCCGGCAATTCTTTTCGCGGCGCCGGCCCTCCTGCGTCAACGAGCCGGCGGCGTCGTGTTATGTACCCAGACCCATGTTCGAGACCATCTCCAAGGGCTTCCGGTCCGCCAAAGAGCGCATTACCGGCAAGGGCGAGCTCAGCGAAGACGTCATCGACGAAGCGCTCAAAGACGTCCGCATGAGCCTCCTCGAGGCCGATGTCGAGTTCCGCGTCGTCAAGACCTTCCTGCGCAACGTCAAGGAGAAGGCGATGGGCGAGCAGGTCAAGCTCGTCGCCAAGAGCAAGTCTGGCGAGACGATGCGGGTCCGGGCCGAAGACCACTTCGTCCGGATCTGTCACGACGAGTTGGCCGCGCTCATGGGCCCGGTCGACACCGCGATCGCCGAAGCCGCCAAGGGCGTCACGGGGATCATGATGGTCGGCCTTCAGGGCTCGGGAAAGACGACCAGCACCGGCAAGCTCGCGCGCAAGCTTCAAAAGGACGGCAAGAAAGTCTTGCTCGTGGCGTGTGACGTGTACCGTCCTGCCGCCGTCAAACAGCTCCAGGTCATCGGCGAGCAGATAGGCGTTCCGGTGTTCGCAAAAGAAGGCGCGAACCCGGTCGACATCGCACGCGAGGCCAACGCCGAAGCCGCCGCGGGAGGGTTCGACTACGTTCTCTTCGACACCGCCGGGCGGCTCACCATCGACGACTCGTTGATGGCCGAGCTCGACAACATCAAGTCGGGCGTCAACCCAGCGAACATCTTCCTGGTCATCGACGCGATGATCGGTCAGGACGCGGTCAACACCGCAAAGGCGTTCGACGAGCGCCTCGACATCAGCGGCGTCGTCCTGACCAAGCTCGACGGTGACGCCCGAGGTGGCTCGGCGCTGTCGATCAAGGCCGCGACGGGGAAGCCGATCAAGTTCCTCGGGATGGGCGAAACCCTCGAGAAGCTCGAGGAGTTTCGACCCGAGGGCCTCGCGGGCCGCATTTTGGGCATGGGCGACCTGGTCGGTCTCATGCAGGACTTCCAAGGCGTCGTCGACGAGGAACAGGCCGCCCAAGACGCCGAGAAGATGCTCGGCGGGAAGTTCACCATGGATGACTTCCTGGGCCAGATTAAGTCCATCCAGAAGATGGGCAGCCTCAAGGACCTGATGGGCAAGATGCCGCTGGGCAACCTGCTCGGCGGCGACATTCCCCAAGAGCAGCTCGACCAAGCGATGGACGACAACGAGCTGGTCAAGATCGAGGCGATGATCCAGTCGATGACTCGCAAGGAGCGAGCCAACCCAGACCTGTTCCTTGAGGACAGTGCGCTTGGAAGCAGCGCGGCCGCCAAGCTTCAGGGCAAGAAGAAGCCCAAGCGTCGCGACCCGACCAAGATGGCTGAGCTTCCCGCCGACGCATACCTCGACAGCCGGGTGAGCCGGGTCGCGACTGGCTCCGGTCGTGACGCTGAAGACGTTCGCGCCCTCGTCGGCCGCTTCCTGGCCATGCGGGACATGTTCGGCATGCTCGGCGACATGATGGGCGGAGGCGGCGGCCTGATGTCGAAGATCCCGGGGATGAAGCAGCTCAAGCAGCTCGGTGCCATGCGCAAGATGGCCAAGAACCCCGAGATGATGCAGAACATGCTCGGCGGTGGGATGCCGGGCATGGGTGGAATGCCAGGCATGCCTCCTGGTGGCATGGCTGCTCTGATGCCCGGCGCCCCCGGGGGCGGTGGGAAGTCTGCCTCCAAGGCCAGCCGCAAGAAGCAGAAGGCTGCGCGGAAGAAGAACCGGAAGAAGTAGCCCCGTCGGTTCGCGGCATCGCGAGCCCCCGGCTGCGCTGCGTCAGTGCGTCTCTCGCTCCGCTGCCGCGGCCGCGGTCAGCTGGCTCAGCAGCGCCTCGTCGTCTTGCAGGTCGTCGGCTGCCAAGGGCCGGGAGATTCGGTAGACCCCATCCATCCAGTTCCCAAGGTCGACCAACTTGCAGCGCCGCGTGCAAAACGGCCGCCACTTTGACGTGGGATCGAAATCAAAGGAGACACCGCAGGTCGGGCAGTTTCGCTGCACGTCCGAAACGTAGCAGACCCCTCAGCCCGCGTGGCGAAGCGTCGTTCGGCCGGCCCCGGTCGCGGCGCGAATCAGCCACGCGATCTCTTCCTGGCTGCACAGCACCGGGTTGAGGCCCGCCAGCAGGATTCGGTCCACCATCGCGGGCTGAGAGCACGATTCGGGACGCAGAGCCACGAGCACGGCAGCGTCTCGGAGCGCGGTGCGAAGCGCATCCACCCGCTCAAATCCCATGCCGGACGCCACGATGACCAGCAAACGCCGACCGCCCGCGTGCACCTGGGTGAGCACCGTATCGAGGTCCGGCTGAAGCGCGTCGACACCGCTGTGGGTGCGGACCACGGTCAGTGCAGCCAGGCGCTCACCCGCCACGAGCTGCTGTGGGTCCATCTTCGCAAGCTCCCCGACCCACTCGGAGAACGACTGGGACAACCGCGGATTGTGGTGCACCGCCACGACCAACGGAACCCGCGCGTGGTCGAGGTTGGGCAGCAGCGCCGGCAACAGATGGGGCGTGCCCGCCGAGCCCAACAACACGACGGCGTCGTAGGTCCGCGCGGCCACGGCGGAGACCTCCGCCCTCTGCGTGTCCGAGGATGTGCCCTCCTTGAGAAACAGCGAACTCACCTTGGTGTGGTCCCAACAAACGACACGGACCTCGTCCAAACGCCGCCGCTGCACCAGCAGACCGACCTCCTCCTGAAGCTCAGGATGCACCACCAATACCGTTGGAACCTGGCGCCGGCTGGCGAGCGCGGCCGCGATTCGAACCCCGCCACGAGCATCGAGTTCACCATCGATGACGACATGGCTGGGTTTGCAGGATTCAAACGCCTCGACCGCATCAAATCCGTCCGTCACGCACTGGACCGGCCCACATCCGAGCTCCGTCTCGATCTGCCGCCCCAAGGCGTCGGCGTACTGCGGGGTCACGCAGAGCAATACGCGATGCACCCCGTCCCATCGGCCCCAGCCGAGGAGACCTTGAGACCGGACTCAGGCCGTCGGAAGAGTCGCGAAGGCGCTCGCGATCCGATGACAGCCGTCTTCGATACTCGCGTCGTCGGTCGCATAGCTGAGGCGCAAGTGGCCTGGCGCCCCGAAGGGTGTGCCCGGCACGGTCGCCACGAGACTCTCCTGAAGCAGCCACGTCGCCAGCTCGACGTCGTTGGCGTGCTTGGCTCCCTCGCCGACATGCGCAGAGACGTCGGCGAACACGTAGAACGCACCATCGGGAGGCTGAACCTCAACGCCCGAGACCTCGGCCAGACCACCAAGGATGAGCGAGCGGCGACGCGTAAACGCGTCTTGCATGGCCGCCACCTCGGCCGGAACCGATGGGTCGGTTAGCGCGGCCAAGGCCGCACACTGGGAGAGCGTTGCGGCCCCCGAGGTCATCTGCGACTGAATGCCGGACGCAGCCGAGATCAAGGCCGGCGGTCCCGCCATGTAGCCCACCCGGTGCCCCGTCATGGCGTAGGTCTTCGACACCCCATCGACGGCGACGATGCGATCGGTGATGCCCTTCATGGCAACGAATGCGCTGGTGGCCTCGAACCCGTCGTAGACCAGGCTGCGATAGATGTCGTCGGTGACGATCCATGCCTTGGGCGCTCGGGCCGTGATGACCTCGCCCAGCGCCCGCAGTTCGTCGCGGCTGTATCCGGCCCCCGTCGGATTGGACGGGCTGTTGAGGATCACGAACCGGGTCTTCGCGCCCAGCACCGGCTCGAGCGTCTCCGGAGACAGCTTCCACCCGTCCGCGCGCCGGGTGCTGACGGTGATCGGCACCCCACCGGCGAGCGCCACCATGTCGGGATAGCTGACCCAATACGGCGCCCCCACAACGACCGCATCCCCCGGATCGAGTGAGGCCAGGAACAGGTTGGCCAGGCTGTGTTTGGCCCCGCAGGAGACCAGGATTTCGTCACGCGCGAAGGTGCGCTGGTGAAACGCTCCCAGCTCGGCCGCCACGGCATCTCGAAGCGCGGGCGTTCCGGGCACGGGCGCGTAGAGGATAGGCTTGGTCAGCGACATCTGCGAGACGGCTTCTCGAACCGCCGTGGGCGGCATGAAGTCGGGCTCGCCCGCCGCAAAGCTCAGCACTTGCTTCCCCGCCGCGCGCAGTTCTGCGGCCTTGGCCGAAACGGCGAGGGTTGCGGAGGGCTTGAGGGCAGCGGCGCGTCGGGAGATGGCGAAGTCGGAGGTCATGGACTTGGGCTTGTTACGAGATTAAAGCGGCGAAACTCGACCACCGCTTGGCCGTAGTGTTTGGTGGCCTCAAGCGCAAGTGTGTCGGGCCACGGCACGTCACGACTTTTACCGCGAACGAGCTCGAGCTCACAGACGACGACGGCCCCAGCAGCCAGCCAACCCAGCGGCAGCGCCTCGGCGATCGCATCGACCACCTCGGGCTTGGCGAACGGAGGATCGATGATCACCAGATCGTACGGCGTTGCGCCGTGCTGTAGGAACTTCACCGCGTCGGCCTTGACCACGCGAACCTGCGTCGAGATCCCCAGCGCGTCCGCCTGAACTTGCAGGTGCCGAGCCACCTTGCCGCTGAGCTCGACCACCGTGGCTTGCTGGGCACCGCGAGAGATCGCCTCGACGCTCATCGCGCCGGAACCGGCGAAGAGGTCGAGCACACGCGCTCCGGGAACTTCAGCCCGCAGCCGGTCGAAGACGGCTCCGCGAACCCGGGCGGAGGTGGGTCGAAGCCCCGGCACACCGTTGGGGATCCGAAGCAGATGGCGCCCGCCAAGGGTGCCCGACTCGACGCGCTGCATTGCGCAGGCCTACCACGAGCTGTCGGTGGCCGTGAAGTCGGACTGCAGTCGCTCACGAATCGCGTCTTCCTCGGCCCCGAGCCGGGCAATGCCGGCCCGGTAGTGTCGTCGGCGACGAAACCAGGCGATGATCACCAGCGGGAACACCAGCGTGAACGGCAGCGTGCCCCCGGCCAGCAGCGGGTACCAGACGAACCGCCCTGGCAGCCCCTGACGCCACTGGATGCCGAGCTCGGCCAAGCCGACTTTGTAGGTGCGAATGAACGAGGCCTCGAACGTGTGGCCGGCCTTCATCTCGGTGAGCAACTGCTTGAGGTTGTCGACCTCGTCCCCAAGCTGGTCGGCGCGTCGGTACTCCTGCAGGAAGTTTACGAAGTCACGCGAGGCTGCGTAGGCGCCGGAGACCTGCTGCGGTGTGCCGTAGAACAGCTTCTCCAGCGCGTCGAAGTCGGGGACCCCGGCGCCGAAGATCAGCCCCGCGAGCGACTGCGAACGTCCGAGGCTGATCCCACCCTCGGTCGCTTCGGCCACGCCCTCGTGAAACCACCGAGGGACCTGCGCGCCACCGGTCGCCCGATGCAGCGCCACGTGGGCCATCTCGTGCTTGAGCAGCTGCTCGAGGTTGGTGGGGGAGCCGTCGGGGCCGTGCCTGGCGATCATGATTTCGCCCGACTCGGAGTGGGCGACACCGGCAACCCAGCGGGGCATGCCCGACGCCTCGGCGACTTGTCCGGCGTGGTCCATGAAGTAGATGTCGAGCGTGTCGTCGAGGTCGGTGGCGAGGCGCTGCTCGACCGTGCTCCACCACTGTGGGATCTCGTGCGCGAGACCGCGCGCCTCATCCTCAAGGTTGGGCTCGTAGTGCAGGACCGCGCGCCCGACCACGATGCGGTGGTTGGCCAACGAGGTCGTCCAACCGGAGGGCTCCCCCACGTCGGCCCTCGCCACCTGGGGGGTCCCCCACAGCCCGAACAGGGCCACGACCATGACAAACGCACTGGCCCAGCGCCGGAGGAGTTGCGTTGGAGTTCGTCTGCGCGCCGTCATGGACCCACCTTGAGCACGACCTTCTCCTCGCGCAAGGCGCTGACGACAAGTAGTGCGACGGCGGCCCCGATCACGACGACCACGACACCCGCGACGATGCCGGCCCGCGCCTTCGGGCCCAGACGGCGCCCGCGGCGGCGTTCTTCGACACCATCCCGCAGCAGCGCATCGTGTTCGGTCCACAGCGCCGCCACCAGACCGGCCTCGTCCGCAGCCGCGATTCCCCGAACCCCGAGCACGATGTCCAGGACGCAATCGTAGGGAAGCAGCACCGGCTCGGCCCTCTCGCCAATGTAGCCAACGAGGATCACGAGGTCGTCACGACCCTCGCGGCAGAGCTCTCGCGCCGAGGGAGCACCCACGCGAAGTCGACGGGCCTTCACGCCGATGCTCTGCGAGGACTTCACGCCCTCAAACAGCGTCACCACATGAGCGCGTTCGGTCTTGGTTCCGGGCGCCGAGGGATCGAGACCGACCGCGACCCGGACGGTGCGGTTGTCCGGACGTGCTGCCTGCGGCGGGGGCGGACGCGTCGCTTCAGGCTCGGGCTCGGGCTCGGGCTCAGGCGCGGGTTCAGGCTCAGGCGCGAGTTCAGGCTCAGGTGTCCCTGACGGCCATGCCACGGAAATCGGGCCTTCGACGGACCGATTGGACGGCTCGCTCGCAGCGGGTCCCGACGCCGCGAGCAAGCTTCCGGACAAGAGCGAGGCGAGCAGCCGCATCACGACGGGTTCACCAGCGACTCGAGGAACTTGCCCAGGGCCCAGGTTTGTTTCGCGCGCAGACCCGTGGAGAACTGAAGCCCGACCACCGCGCCCGCAGTCCAACGGACCTCGGCCTCGATTTCGATGGACTCCCCGAGCTGGGGCACCGAGAAGCTCGCCTGAACCCGGTCGCCGAGCTCAAGCGCAGGCTCGAAGCCCACCTGCACGAGCATGCCTCCAAGGCTGAGGTTCTGGGTGATCCCGGTGACCTCCTCGTCGACCCGGCGAACCCGCACCGCGAGCTGCACGTCGAATCGCTTGGTCCGTCGCTTGTCTTCGAACGCCATGCCGTCTTCCACCAGCCTAACGCATTCCGCCGGCCGGGGTCTCACTCCACGGCCGGGCCGGGGTCCCCGCGGGCGGGACGCTGCCGCTTGGCGAACCAAGACCGATAGGCCGCCATCTTCCTGCGCTGTAGATCGGGTGCGCGGCGGCGGCACGGCTTGCGCTCCTCGCTGCCCTCCGGCGCGCCCCATCGGACCTCGGGACAGTCGTTCGGGTTGTAGCCCTGCTCGAAGGCTTCGGCCCGCGCGACCAAATCGGCCACGGTCAGGGTCCAGGGCGTTCCATCGCTGCGCGTGTAGGAGAACGAGGCCTTGGGATCTGCCAGCAACGCGTCCCGGGCGGTCTTCAGCTCGGCCCGGAGCGCATCCATCGACTGCTCGCCTCGAAGATAGACATCGGCATTTCGCGCGACCTTGTCTTCGAACCCGCGAACCAGATCGATCGCGATCAGCAGCCGGAGATCGCGGGCCGGGGTGGAGAAGTTCTCCCACGCGCCGGTGGTCTCGAAGATCTCGTGGCCGCTGGGCATATCGACGCTCCCGCCGGCCGCCACGTGCTCGTCTCCGTTCTTGACCGAGGTGACGCGAACCTTGGCGGCTTCGAGCAGCGCCGCCATGGCCGCGCGCTGGTCGGCGATCGCATCCCGCTGCCCAGGCGTGATGAGTGCATCCATCTGATCGTAGAACGCCTCGGGGGTGAGCGAGCCTTGCTCAAGGCTAAAGTCATCGTAGCCGGGCATGGACACGAGCTGCGCGTTCGTGGGCACCGCGAGGCTCCGAGCGTCCGCCGCCCCCTCGGTCCGCAGCGGACGGAACGCCTTGAAGCCGCTCCCGCCGAGGGTCGGGTCCGGGTTCCACAAGAAGTTGCCCTCCCAAAACCGCTTGCGCGTGATGCTGCCATCGGGCTGGCCGTCGACCGCGTAGAGGATTCCTGGCTCACCCGGCCCTGGCGGCACCCACTCGACCAGCACGAAGAGGTGTCCGTAGGGGTCAGCGTAGGTGGTTCCTGGACGCAGAGCATCGCGCCGGAGCGCAACCGGGTAGAGGTCGGTCTCGTCCGCATCCAGGGCGGTCCGTCCGTTGCCCGAGTGCACCCCCCACGCGAGCGTGCGCTGAAAGAACTTCTGCACCGCGCCCAGCTCACCGGGCTTGCGCCCGTCCGACGGACTCTCGGGCGGCCCGAGGTTGCCGCGAAGCGTCCCGCACGTGGGGGCTTTTCCCTTGCCGCGTGAGCACCGTCGGAACCCAAACGGGAGCTGCCGCTTCCAAGAGAAGTACGCGCGTAGGAAGTACGGGAGGTCGGCGCAGTCCGGCTTGAGTCGCAGACCCCCTGCGTCTTGGGCTGCATCCTCGGACCAGTTGTTGTGGTCGTGCAGAAGGTTGCGGGAGGCGTCCGCGCTCACCAAATCGAAGCGTTCCCACGCGAGTTCTTCCCCACGCGGGGCGGAGAACAGCTCTCGAACCCACGCCGAGAACAGCGCCTCCTCGCCCGCATCCCACCCCCGCGTCACCGGCCAGACGCCATCCTCGCTCGTTCGGCGCGGCCGGGAGGGCGACGCGTTCGCCGGGCGGACGGTCAAACACGCGAGTCCCTGCCCCCCTTGGCCGACCACAACCCGCACTTCTTGGGTCGCGGTGAATCGGCCGATCACCGCGGACGGGACGCCGTACCGGTGCGTGACCTCAAGCGTCGGAGCTTCCCCTTTCACCTCCAGCCGCAGCGCCAGCGGAGCCTCGGTCTTCAGGGTCGCCGCGAGCACGGTCACCGGCTCGCCGCGCACAGGCTGCTGCGGGTTGAGCAGGATGCCAACCGACGGATCGTCATCCTCGGGGCAGCTCCCCGCATCGGCCGGTGGGGGCAAGACCACGGGCTCAGGTGCCGCAAGGACGGCGACCGGCGGGTCTGCGGCGGCAGGCGGTGACTCGGTGGGCTCGGCTCGCGCGTCCGCGGACGCGACCGGCACCGCGGGGTCCTGCGGCTCAACGACCGGCTCGGGGTCGCATCCAAAGAGAACCATCGCGGCCGCGGACCAGGCCATTGCTCGTCGTCGCAAGCTCACGCATCGTTGGGATAACGCGGCCCGCGGAGGTACGCCACCCCTGTGATAAACGAGGTGCTGTGCTGGTGCTCATCGCTGACAAGTTGCCCGCCGCTGGCCTGGCAGACCTCCGTGCTCTCGGTTTGACGGTCGATTCCCGCCCCGATCTCAGTGCAGAGACCCTGCCCGAGGCCCTGCGCGAGACCCGGGCCGGCGCGCTCGTCGTCCGCTCGACCGAGGTGACCGCGGCCGCATTCGAGGCCGCCAACGGCCTGGGCCTGGTGGTGCGCGCGGGTGCCGGCGTCAACAACATCGATCTCGGCGCCGCCAGCCGCAACGGGGTCTTCGTCGCCAACTGTCCGGGTCGAAACGCCATCGCGGTGGCCGAGCTGACGATGGGGCTGCTGCTGGCGATGGACCGACGAATCCCCGATGCCGTCGCGGACCTGCGGGCGGGAAAGTGGCGCAAGAAGCACTACGGCAAGGCCGCCGGTCTGCTTGGTCGGCGACTGGGGTTGGTCGGGTTTGGTGCCATCGCCCAAGCTGTCGCCGCACGGGCCCAGGCGTTTGGCATGGAGGTGGGTGCCTACAGCCGTAGCCTCACCCAGGCCCGGGCCAACGCGTTCGGGATCAAAGCCTACGACCAGCTCGATGACCTGCTGGCCGAGTGCGATGCGGTCAGCGTGCACGTGCCGTACAGCGAGGCGACCAAACACATCATCGGCGCGCCGCAGCTCGCCCAAATGAAGGACGGCGCCATGCTCCTGCACACCGCACGCGGCGGGGTGGTCGACGACGCGGCGCTGCGCGAGGCGGTTTGCAGCGGGAAGATCCGTGCCGGCCTCGATGTGTTCGAGGAGGAGCCCGCCGGTGGTGACGATCCGTTCGAGACCCCGCTGCAAAACGTCGAGGGGATCTACGGCACACCCCATATCGGGGCCTCGACCGAGCAAGCCCAGCTCGCCACCGCGGATGAGGTCGTGCGCATCATCGGCGGCTACATCGACAGTGGCGTGGTCGCCAACGTGGTCAACGTCCTGCCGCGGCGCGAGACGGGATGGAGTATCGTCGTCCGTCACGGCGACCGCGTCGGGGTCCTCGCCTCCGTGCTGCAGGCGCTGCGCGAGGAGGACAGCAACGTGCAGGAGATGCAGAACGTCATCTTCCGCGGCAACGAAGCGGCCAGCGCCACGATCGTTGTGCAGCGCGAACCGACCGACGGCCTGTTGACCAAACTTCGGGCGCACCCGGACATCCTCTCGGTCGAGGTCCGCGCCATCGGTCCCTCGTGAGGCGAACGATTCTCGCCGATGACGCGATCCCCCACCTGCGCGAGGCCTTCGGTTTGGTCACGTCCGTCCGCGGGCCCGAGATCACGAACGAACACCTCGTCCACGCGGACGCCCTGTTGGTCCGCAGCGTAACCCGCGTGGATGCGGCCTTGCTCGCCGGCACCCACGTCCGGTTTGTCGGGAGCGCGACCGCTGGGTTCGATCACGTCGATGTCGATGCGCTCACCCGGGCCGGCATCACCTTCGCGCACGCGCCGGGCTGCAACGCGCGTGCGGTGGTCGAGTACGTGTTGGCGGCGACGCTGGGCCACGCGGACCTGCGGGGCCCGGTCGGCGTGGTGGGGTTTGGACAGATCGGCCGCCGACTCACGACTGCGCTGCGTCGGCTTGGATTCGAGGTGTGGGTCTGCGATCCACCGCGCGCGGAGTCCGGCGACACCGCAGAGGATTTCCTCTCGCTCCCGGCGCTGCTGGAGCGCTGCAAGACGGTGTCGCTTCATGTGCCACGCGTCCGCAGCGGCGTGCATGCGACAGCGCGGCTGCTGGATGCCAAGGGCTTGCAGCGACTCCAAAACGGCGCGCTGGTGATCAACACCAGCCGCGGAGACGTCCTGGACAACGCGGCCCTGCATGCGTGGCTCGACGCAGGCCGCGGGGAGGCGGTGCTCGATGTCTGGGAGGGAGAACCGAACCTTCGATGGCCCTTGCTGTCCCACCCGCGGGTTCGTTACGCGACCCCTCACATCGCCGGCTACACTGCGGAGGGAAAGGCTCGAGGAACCGCGATGCTCCACGCCGCCTTCTGCGAGCACTTCGGACTCGTCGCCTCGTTCGACCCGCACAGCGTGCTGTCGGACGCGGCGCCGTTGCCTGCGGATGCTGACGCTGCCGAGGTCCTTCGCGCGGTGCATCCGCTGCGATCCATCGACACCGCAACGCGTGCGCTGCCCGAGCAGCCCGAGCCCCTGCGACCCGCCGCGTTCGAAGCCCTGCGGCGGGACTACGTGTTCCGCCGCGAACTCTCTGCCCACGCTGCGACGGCGCGCGCGGCCGGCCTGTGGGCGGCCCTCGATGGCCTCAGCTGAGTGGGTACGTCCTCGGCCTCATCTGGGGCCTCGTCCCGGCGCGCAGAGGCGGTCTAGGAGGATCGCCATCGCGCTGCGGACCGAGAGATGATTGAAGCCGGTGCCGGCGTCGATCGGCAACAGCTGGTGGTCACATCGATCGAAGACCTGGGGTGCCAGTCCCCACGCCTTGCCGATCACCAGCAGGACGCTGCGGCCGCCGAGCATCGCCTCCCGCACGTCTTCGACACACGTCGAGGGTTCGCGGGCCACCGCGCTTGTGGCGACAACCCATGGAGCTTCGGGCCGGGATGCATCCTCAATGGCGTCCTGCAAGCTCGCACACCAAAGCAGCGCGTCCATGCGACCGCGCGCCGGATCGCGAGCGTCGCTCTTGGCGTGGGCGATGATCCGCTCTGTCTTCTCTCGCTGCGCGGGCACCGGATTCACCACGTACAGCTTCGGGATGCCGTAGGTCAGCGCGAGTCGACCACCGTCGAAGACATCGAACTCATCGACGACCGAGGCGATCTCTTCGCCGTGACGATTGAGCACCGGATGGTGGACAAGAGCCACGCTGAGCGTACCGGTCACGGCCTCACCGCCCCGGGATGCGGGGGTTCGGACCACGTCATCGGCAACACCCAGGTGTAGGGAGCCAACGACGCCGGCTCGTGCCCCAGCTCCACGTCCGGGTCGATGAACCGTTGTGGCTCGCGGTAGTTGAGTGAGGCCATCGCGTCCACGTACACGTTCACAATCCTGCCTTCGTCTTGGCGGTAACGCTTGACCAGGTGGTTGGCGTACTGCCGAATCAGCTCGGGCTTGCCGTGGATCTTCCGGGCCTGCCGCTTCGTGAGCTCGACCGAGGGGTCCACGCGCCACGTCTCCTTGGTGACCACGTCCACCACGCGGAAATGGACCGTACCCGTCTTTGCGCGCAGCTTCATCCGCCACGAACAAACGTGCCCCTCCTCGGTCCACGCGACATCGCCGGGGTAGAGGTGATGTCTGCAGCGGCACGAGCAGCTGCACCACAAGGTAGGCCACCCATAGACACGCCCAGAGCTGCGCGCGGGCGGGGATGGCTGGAGACCCAGGACCCCGTGAGGACATCCATGAAACCACGCGTTGCAGGACCGCCCCGAGTCTGGGCAGCCGCAGCGCCCAGTCCGGCCGCAGAAACAAGCTGGTTGCCGCGATCATCAGCCAGGGAAAGACCCCAATCGAAAACAGGTGCATGTTCGAGAGGTGAAAGCCCACCGCGGCGACCACCGCGAACCGCCGGGTCTTGCGCCACGCCAGCGCGGGCGCGATAAGCAGATCGAAGCAGACGCCGCCGTACGCGATGAAGACGGTGAACCCTTCCGAGGCGACCAGGTCGTGCAAACGCTCGGTCCACGGGACCGCATCGGGAAAGACCGAATGCTGCAGCGAGTCCATCTGACGCAACCAAGGGGTCTTCGCGACCCGGTTCGCCGAAGCCCCCATCCAACGCCGGATCGGCTGGTGGTAGAGCATCCAATCGAGGTTGAACTTGGCGAGCGCACCGTAGACGTAGACGATGCCCAGCTGGATCAGGATGAGCGCGCGCGGCCACTTCGCGACGAACTCCGAGGCGTGCTTGGGCCGGAGCAGCGCGTCGATGGAGAGCGTGCGGTGGGCGGGCATGAGGATCATCAACCCAGCCAACAAACAGATCAGGTAGGCATGGTTGAGATAGTTCGCGGCGCCGAGCAGAAACGCGTAGGTGTGGGTGACAAAGAACACCACCGAAGCGAGCCGGTAGAGCAGCCCCAGCGAGATCAAGACGCCGGAGACGATCATCGAGATCCAGACCATCCCAATCCCGGGACCGGACAGCGCCTCCACCCACTCGAAGCCCGGGTACTTGAAGAGAAACGTCGGCTGAACGTAGTAGCGATAGGTCCAGCCGTGCGTGTAGTAGCGCCACGACTCCCACGCCATCAGCCCGCCCCAGAGCATCCGATAGATCGCCAGGCCTGCGGCAGACTCGGACGAAAACAGCCAGGACACCAACCGGGCCCAGCGCTGCGCGAACGAAGCAGGGTTGGACGTACTGCTGGACGTATCGGCCACGCAGGGCAAGCCTACGCGGGCCTCAGAAGCTCGTCGAGACGACCAATCGAAACGTATCGGTACCGCCCAACGAGCGCATAAAGCCGTGCGCGTACTTGAGAAACACGTTGATGCCCTCTGCGTATCCGAGGCGGAACGAGAACACGAGGGCCGCACCGGTGCCGGCGAGCATAGCCCGCACGTCGGTCGGGTCCGTCCACGCGTTGCCGACGTCGACGAAGGGAATCAGCCCGACCCTGGACATAAAGAACGGTAGGCTTCCAATGCCGCGATCGACGTCCGCCAGCGGAATGCGGTATTCGGCCGACGCGCGGGCGAAGTACCGCCCACGGGCCGCCCCCACGCCATAGCCGCGCAGCAAGCTGCAGCCCGAGGTTCCAAAGCCGGTCCGCCCGAGCAGGGCTCGAATGGCGTCGCCGCCGGAGATGTAGTCACCGACGCAGAACGCCCCTCGGTTGCGAAACCCGCCGGCCGAGGCGCCCCCTCGCCAACGAAGCGCCAGCGATTGATGTCCACGCCACGGCATCGGGATGGTCTCGTCGTACGAGAGGCTGGTGTTGATGTCGCCGAAGTCCCCGCCCAACCGGCGGTCGACCACACCGACGCGGACGGAGGCCGACCGCCCCTGCTCCACCCCGTAGCTGAAGACTCCGCCCCCGTCCGCCTCATTGGAGTACGAGGTCGAGAGCGCGATCTCGGCCGCGTCGCCCACCTCGGGGAGCCGGGTGATCGGGGCATTGGGATCGATCGACAGGCGGTCGGCGTCAAGGTTCTCCCAACGACGCCAGACGTACTCAGCGCCGAAAGAGGCGGAGTGCTGCGCGTGGCGGACGATCGGCAGGCTGGTGCCGACCGACAGCGTGCTCACCCGCTCGCGGTACCCGTTGAGAACGTAGGTATCCTCGGACCCACCCGGCGGTCGGTCGTAGTCGAAGCGCGTAAAACCAGACGACTGGTTCGACATCCCACGACTCGCGGTGAAGGTGAACGCGGGCCAAAGGCGGTCGAAGCGATACGATGCAGCGCCCGAAGCGATGCGCTCCTCGGGGTTGTAGTTGAAGAACATCAGGGCCGAGTGGTAGCCCAGCACGTCGGTGATCCCGGTCTCAAAGCCCAGGGCCGTCCCGAAGGCGCTCGACTGGAAGTCGAACGCGGTGGGGAAGAACAGCCGCGGGTAGAAGGTGTCGATCGCTCGGTAACGATGCGACTGCAGCGACAGGGGACGGCCGTTCTGTCCGGCGAGTTGAGGCTTGGGATCCTGAACCGGCGGGAGGTCGGTGATCGTCGGCAGCACCGGCAACCACTGCTCCGGATCAAACGGCATCACCCACAGGTCGTAGCCGTTCCTGCCGTACCCGATATAGGCGAGCCGCTCACCGTCGTGGCTGATCCGGGGTTCGAACGCGCCGCCAAGGACGTTGCTGACCTGGTGAAGCGCTTCGGCTTCGGTGTCCCACGCATACACGTTGTAGACGTCGTCTCGATCGCTCCCGAACACGACGTAGCGACCATCGGGCGACCACGAAGGAGACATGTCCAGGTGACGGTCGGCGGTGACCCGCTGCGTCGTCTCCGCGGCAAGGTCGTAGATGTAAATGTCGCGGTAGCCGCCCTCGACGAACCCGGAGAAGGCCACCTTTTCGCCGCTGGGGCTCCAGCGCGGTGTGTACACCTGAGAGAGGCGGTCGATGGGTGGAAGCTCTCGGACATCACCCGTGTCGAGCTCGAGAAAGCCGAGCCGAGACTGCGCGACATCGTTGCGCCGGAACACGACGCTACGGCCGTCCGGGGACACGTCGGGCTCGCTCGCGCGCAGACCAAAGGTCAGCTGCTCGGACCCCCGTGGGTCGCCGCCATTCCAGCGCCACAGATCGCTGTAGCGATAGCGGAAGTCGTAGGTTCCCGTCTGGCCGAACACGATGTCGTCGGTCGCGCCCACGAAGCTGGCGGCCCCGGGGTCCTCCATGTCGAACACCTGTGCAATATCGACGTCGGCACCTTGGCGACCGATTCCCACGCCCTCGCGAATCCGGCCTCCGCCGGAGCGGATGCGCTTGACCCCCTCATCGCGGTGACCGTCGCCCTTGTAGAAGTAGATGTAGCCGTCGTCGCGGGACCAGAATGGGTAGCGCGTGGTCTCTCCGCCAAAGGTGAGCCGCCGCCCCTGCCGAAGGCCTCGCGCGCGAATGCGACGCGCCTGCGCTTGAAAGCGCCGCGTGGTGTCGGCTTTGAACTCCTTCCACAGCTGGTAGAACGTGACACCCAGGACCTTCTCGATCGCCTTGTTGATGCCGTAGGGGATGACCTGCGTGGCGTAGACGTGGCTGAGGTCGCGCAGCTTGTCCTCGCCGTAGCGCGCGAGGATGTAGTGCATGAAGTGGCCTCCGTACAGGTACACGGAGGTTCCATGCGGAAAGACGCGGGCGCCGCTGCTGACCTGATCGATCGTCTGGAAGCTTCCATCGAGCACCGCCATCCGCAACAACGCATCGAACTGAGCCGAACGCAGCCGTCCCATCGACGAGTACTTCGACTCGTGCATCGTCGCGACCCCCTCGATGACCCAGCGCGGCTGCACGATGTTGGGCGTGGTGATCTTCCCCAGCACGCCCAATCCGAAGACCGCGTTCACGGCCCGTGCGAGGCCGTGCACGGTGTCGAGGTGCACGACGTGCACAAGCTCGTGGGTGATCAGGATGTCGAGCCAGTCGTCGTAGGTCTCCAGGACCGACAACGATTCGGGTGCGGTGACGTAGGCGACCACCTGCGGATACGGGTTGGCCGTCGCCCGCCCGTTGGCGGAGTCCTGGGTGTCCGAGAGGGTGAGGTGGGTCTTGAGATAGACGTCGTGCCCCCACGCCCCCGTGAGCTCGGCGTATGCCTTCTCAGAGATCATCGCGGTGCGTTCGGCTGCGTCCTCCTGCCCGGCCCAGTAGTGAATGTAGAAGTGCTCGGTCTCAAGCGTCTTCCACTTCACGTCCGGGTTGCTCGCGTGCGCCTTCCCCGGCGCGAGCCCGAGAAACGCGACAAGGAACATGCCGAGCCACAACGCAACGGCCCGGGCCCAGCCCGACGCACAGGGCGTCGGGAACGGCCGCAGGCACGTCGAAAGCATGAACGGGAGTGTAACGCACTCCCACCCCCGCCTACGCTGGCGCGCCGAGCAACTGGGCGACTTGTGTGGGTCGCTCATACGCGGGGTTGTGCCCGCACCCATCGATGATCGCCTCGGTGGCGTTGGGGAGGAGTTCCACGAGCCGCGTGGCATGCTCGGGAGGGACAATCTCGTCTCGATCGCCCCAAATAAGCGTCGTCCGCACCGCAACGGACGCAAAGCGATCCCGGAGCCGCACCACGCTGGGCATCTGACCGAGCATCGCGTATGCGGCCTCCCGCCCGCCCCAGCGAGTCAAACGATCCCAAAAGACATGGGCGTCGCCTTCGTCGAGCAGCTCCGGGGTGGAGAGGCCCTGCTCGAGAAACCGAATGAAGTCCGCGCGGCGGAGCGCCCGGCGGAACACCTCGAGCCCAAGCGACGGCGCGATCGCCAGCGCGCCTTGCAACGGGAGGCTGACGGCGAGCGCAAGTGGGCTGAGCACAAAGAGCTCGCGGACGCGCTCGGGCTGTTTGGCGGCCACGACCAGCGCGAGCGTCCCGCCAAAGTCGTGGCCAAGCAGCGTGCAGGTGGACACGCCCAGCACATCCAGCGTCTCGGCGACGGCATCGGCCAGCCACTCAAACGAGTAGTCGTCGACTTCAATGGCATTGGGGCGATCACTGTCTCCGGCTCCGGGCAGATCCAGCGCGATCACGCGTCGGTCCGCGGCAAGCCGAGGGATGATCCGGGAGAACGCGTGATGCGTGAGGAACAGGCCATGCAACAGCACCAACGGCGGCTTGCGAATCGCCGAGGCCGGCGGGGACACATCGCACACGAACACCCGACCAAACGAAAGCGACAGCAACGCAGTGTCATCGGCAATTTCGGTCGGGAGCCAGGGCGCACCTGGCTTGAGTCCAAGCGCGCTCACCCTTGGGCCTCGTCCACGGGGACCTCTTCGGTGGCCAAGCGCTGGCCCCCACCGTGGTCGAGATGCTCGGGGAAGCGGGCTCGCATCCTCCCGAGGACCAACCGCTCCGCGTCGTCGACGTCTTCGAGTTCGAGTACCTCCTGCACCAAGCTCACCATGTCATCGTAGTCGGAGCTGCGAATGATGTTCTTGATGACCGGGATGGCCGAAGGATGCATGCTGAGTTCGGTGACGCCTAGACCAAGAAGCACCCACGTGTAGCGCGGGTCGGCTGCGAGCTCGCCGCAAAGGCTGACCGGAATGCCCGCCGCCCTCCCCGCTTCGCTCACCCGCGCAATCAGCTGGAGAATCGCGGATTGGAGCGGGCGGTAGAGGTACGCGACGTGGTCGTTCTCGCGGTCGATGGCGAGGGTGTACTGAATGAGATCGTTGGTGCCGATACTCATGAAATCGACGTAGCGGGCGAGCCGCTTCGCCTCGAGCGCTGCGGACGGCACCTCGACCATGATGCCGACCGGAACATCCTGGGCGTAGGCGAGGCGATCGTCCTCGAGCTGTTGGCGTGCGAGAGCGACAATTTCGAGCGCGAGTTTGAGCTCGGGAAGGCTCGTGACCATCGGCAGCATGATGCGCAATGGACCGTGAAGAGCCGCCCGGAGCAGCCCGCGGATCTGAGCCAGAAGCCACTCGCGATGGGTCAGCGCGAGCCTCAACCCTCGAACCCCCATCGCGGGGTTGGCCTCCGCCCCAGCGCTGAAGGGGAGCAGCGCCGTCTGCTTGTCGGAGCCCAAGTCGAACGTCCGAAACACCACCGGGTACGGCGCCATCTGCCGCAGCACCTTCTTTGCGTGTCGATAGTGCTCCTCCTCGCTCGGTATCGTATCGCGCCCCATGTAGAGGAACTCCGTGCGATACAGGCCAACACCTTCAGCGCCGTGAAAACGCGACGATGCGACCTCTTCGGTCAAGGCCACGTTCGCTCGCAACGTGACCCGCTGACCACAACGAGTCATCGCGGGGAGTCCGTGCTCGCGCTGGACCTCATCCTCAAACTCGTCATATCGACGACGGGCGTCATTCCACTCATCCAGCACCGCCTCGGAGGGACGCAGCAGCACGACACCGTGAATCGCGTCCAGCACCACGATGTCTCCGCGCTCGACCACGAGGTCCACGTCGCTCACGCCAACGACCGCGGGAAGCTCCATCGATCGCGCGATGATGGCGCTGTGTCCGGTGAGGCCACCGACCGCGGTGACGATGCCGACGATGTCACTGCGCACCATCTCTGCCGTGTCTGCTGGAGACAGGTCATGCGCGATCACGATCGCGCCCGCTGGCGGGCGCAGCGCTTGGGGCTCATGCCCGAGCAGATTGACGAGCACCCGCTCCGCCAAGAGCGTGATGTCGGTGCTGCGTTCGCGAAAGTGCGCTGCGTCGGCCTGTTCGAGCATCTCCCGGATCTCATCGGCCACACGAGCCAACGCGCACTCGGCTCCGACGAGTTCCTCCAACACGATCTCGGAGACCCGCCCGGCGAGGTCCGGGTCTTCGAGCATGAGCTGCTGGGCGCGAAGGATCTGGCGATGCTCGCCATGGGGAAGCCGCCCCTCGATCACCCGCAGCTGCGACTGCGTCTCGGCGAGGGCCGCCTCGAAACGCGCGAGTTCCTCATCGGTCTGCGCGCGCTCGATGTCGCGGGTCTCGATGTGTTGTTTGCGTCGATCGACGACGTACGCCGGCCCGATGGCGATGCCTGAGCTTACCGCGATGCCCCGCAGCGTCCGCCCCTGCCGTTGGCGCTTGTCGCTTCGGTTCACAGCTCTCCGAAACCGTCGTCGACCAACTTGCCCAGCGCAGCGCAGGCCTCGTCTGCTTGCTGCCCCTCGCAGCGAACGGTGAGGGTCGTGCCTTTGGCAGCCGCGAGCATCAGCACGCCGAGAATGCTCTTCCCGTTGACCTCTCGGCCTTGACTGCCGATGAACACGTCAGCCCCGAACTTGTTGGCAAGCGCGACGAGCTTGCTCGCGGGACGCGCGTGCAGGCCGAGGTCGTTGACGATGGTGTGGTCTCCGCGAGCTGACATCGAGGTTTTCTCAGGTCCCCGCCTGCGTTGGCGGAACGGTGGGTGCCGGTCGGACGCAGACAGAGCGCTGCCCACTGGCCGCGCAAGCCTGCGCGAGTTCCTCGGCGGTTGCCGAGCTCCGGTCGAGGCTTGAAAGCTTGAGCAACATGGCGAGGTTGAGGCCCGAGAGCACCACAACGTGGTGCGACTGGCCTTCTCGCAGACCGCACTGGCAGGGGCTCGCGCCGAGCAAATCGATGAGCATCAGCACCCCGCGGCCCTGGTCGACGTCATCGAGCGCCGTGCACATCGACGCCGTAAACGCGTCGCTGTCGCCCACCCCGGCGTCGAGCGCAACAAGCCCGTCGAGGGATCCCGCCGCCGCGATGCCTTTCGCGGCCTCGAGCATCCGGCTGGCGGTCTCGCCGTGCCCCACCACGACCACACCCACACCGACAGCCGCGGAATTCATCGCGGCGCCCCTCCAACATCACGATGGCGCACGACGACACGCGGCGCAGGCTGCATGAACGCCTCACCCGTGGACAGCATCTTCTTGAGCGCCTCGACCAGCGCGACCGAGCGGTGCTGCCCCCCGGTGCACCCGACCGCGACGGTGAGGTACGAGCGGCCCTCGGCTGCGGACCGCGGCGCCACGAACCGGACGAGCGCTTCGATGTGCCCTAGCAGCGTCTGTGCATCGGCCTGCCCGAGGACGTACTCGGCGACCGGAGCGTGCAGACCAGACAGTGGCCGCAGGTCTTCGCGCTCGAATGGGTTGTCGAGGAATCGTGCGTCGAGCACGATGTCCGACTCGCTTGGGACACCGTTGCGAAACCCAAAAGAGGTGAGCACCAGCCGAAGCGTGCCGCTGCTGCCGAACCGGTCCCGCATGAGCTGACGCAGCTGCCGCCCCGTGAGGGTCGAAGTGTCGATGGGCCGCTCGGACTTCTCCCGGATCGGACCCAGCAATTCCCGCTCCCGCTCGATCGCCTCCGGCAGGTCGCCCATCGGATGGCGCCGACGCGTCTCGGAGTAGCGACGCACGAGCACGTCGCTCGCGGCCTCGAAGAAGAGCACCTCGACGCTATGGCCGACCTCGCACAGCTGCTGGTGAATCTCGCCGAAGCGCTCGAGGTACGCAGTGTCCCGCGCATCGACGACGACGGCGACCGGGCGGTCGTCCTCGGTCCTGCGCACGCTCTGCATGAGCTGCGGGAGCAGCACCAAGGGCACGTTGTCCACGCAGTAGACCCCAAGGTCCTCCAGCGCATGCAAGGCGGTGGATTTTCCACCGCCACTGAGTCCCGAAATGACGAGAAGGTCCACGCTACTCCACCTCTGTAACCCGAATCATGTTGCTGTTGGACTTCGCCACCGGCTCCGTGTCGCCATCATCTTGGGCACGCATGCTCTCGCGGATGCGGGCGTTGACCTTCTCTTGGAATTCTCGGGCCGAGTCGTGCCCGCGATACTTCAGGATCTGGTTGCGCGCGACAACCTCGATGAGCGACGCGATGTTTCGCCCCGGACGAAGCGGGATGCGGACCAGCGGAACCTCGACCTGAAGGATCGGCCATACTTGAGACTCGGTACCGAGTCGATCGTAGTCGCCTGCGTCCACCTCGCTGAGCTCGACGACGACCTCGATTTTCTTGTTGTCCCTCACCGCCGCACCTCCGAAGAGCTGGGTGATGTTGAGGATGCCCATGCCGCGGATCTCCATGTGGTGCTGATGGAGTTCGGTCGCCGCACCCCAAACGGTGTCCGGAGGTCGCACGGTCACCTCGACAACATCGTCGGCCACCAGGCGGTGGCCCTTGAGCACCAGGTCCAGGGCAGCCTCGCTCTTTCCCACCCCGCTTCGCCCGATCAACAAGACGCCCACGCCCAGGACATCCACCAGCACACCGTGAATGCTGGCCGTCGGGGACAGGAGTTCTTCGAGGCGCCGGGTCAATCGGGTGATGAACGTCGAGGTCATCACCGAGGTCCCGAGCACCGGGATTCCGCGCGCCTGTGCCTCGCGCATCAGCAGCTCGGGCGGCTCAAGTCCCCGCGTGACGACGAGCGCGCACGGATCTTTGTCGAGGAAGACCTTGAGACCCGCCTCGATTTCCGCCGGGTCAGAGCAGTGGATGAAGTCGATCTCCGACAACCCCAGCACCTGCACCCGGTCCGGATAGACGTGCTTGGTGAATCCCGCCAAGGCGAGGCCCGGCTTCTGGATTCGCGGGCGCTTCGTCCGCCGATTCAACCCGCCCCAGGTGGACAACGGGCGCAGCCCCAGCGGCGAGGTGTCCTCGTCGTCGAGTAGCTGCGAAAGCTCGACCGCGTTCTCCTTGCGCATGGATGAAGGCCCCCCGGGAGCATAGGCCATCTCTTCCCCCGCGTCCCCCCGCGTGGTCGACACCGAAGCGTCAAAACAGTCGACGACGTTTGCTGCTGCTGAGCACGCCGAGCTGCTCGCGATACTTCGCGACCGTACGCCGAGCGATGTCGATGCTGTCCTCCTTGAGAAGCTCGACGAGCTTCTGATCGCTGAAGGGTCGCTTCGGATCCTCCTGCGAGATGAGGACGCGGATCTTCGTCTTCACGGCCTCCGACGCGAGTTCCTCGCCGTTGCCGCGGCTGATCCCGGCGTTGAAGAAGAACTTCAACTCGAAGATGCCCTGCGGCGTGTGCACGTACTTGTTCGTCGTCACCCGGCTGACGGTCGATTCGTGCATCTCGATGTCCTCGGCCACGTCTTTGAGGATCAGCGGCTTGAGATGCTCGACGCCCTTCTCGAAAAACGGGCCCTGGAACTTCAGGATGCTCTTGGCGACCTTGGTGATGGTCCGCTGACGCTGTTGAATGGAGCGGATCAGCCACTGCGCCGAGCGAAGCCGCTCGCTGATGTACTCCTTCGCCTCACGGTTGGTCCCCATGGCGCCGCGATAAAAGCCGCTGATCTTGAGCTTGGGCAGGCCGTCGTCGTTGAGCGAGACGACGTACTCGTCGCCAATCTTCTGGATGTAGACGTCGGGGACGATGTAGCTGGACTCTTCGGACGAGTAGGCTCGGGCCGGACGTGGCTCCAGCGCCATGATCATCTTCGCGCCCTCGTAGACCTCCTCGACGGTCTCGCCCATGTCCCGGGCGATCACCGGGTAGGCCCGCTTCTCCAGGTTGCCCAGGTGCTTGGCGATCATGCCCCGCACCAGCGTGTCCTCGATCGGCTCGTCGGGGTGGTTGACCTGAATCCAGAGGCACTCGGCCAGGTTTCGTGCCCCGATCGAGAAAGGGTCGAGCTGTTGGATCCTTCGCAGGACTTGCTCGACGCGAAGCACCGAGTAGTCGCTTCGCCGGGCGAGCTGGGCAACCGAGGTGTCCCGCAGGTAGCCGGCCCCGTTCATGCTGCGGACGATGTACTCGGCGATCTCCTCCTCATCGTCGGAGAAACTGGCCAGACGGATCTGCCACATCAAGTGGTCGACGAGGGTCTCAGGCCTTGAGGCCGTGGCCTCCAACGAGGGCATGTCCTCGTTTTGAACGGTCACGCCCGAGCCGGTGGTCGGCGCGTACGAGCTGTTCTCGAGATAGGCCTCCCAGTCGAAGTTGTCGCTCGGCGCGTCGTCGGCCTTGACCTCCCTCTCCGCAGACTCGCTCTTGGACCGCTCCCCCGCGTCGGCCTGGTTCTCGATGCCGTCCTGCATCTCGACGGAGGTGACGGGATCCTCGTTGGAGGAGCCCATCTCCTGCGCTTCGTCGAGGAGCGGGTTCTCGAGGAGCTCGGAGCGAACCAGGTCCGTGAGCTCGACACGCGACAACTGCAGGAGTTTGATGGCCTGCTGCAGCTGGGGTGTCATCACCAGCTGCTGACTCATCCGCAGTTCTTGCCGCATGTTCAGCGCCATGAGGGGGTCATTCGTCTCCTTCGCCCGTCGTCCGAGCGATTGCACCTTAGCAGCTTTGCAGGGAACGTGCCCGTTCCAGGTTGGGCAGTAGGTGCCGAGCCTACGCAGGGATTCCGGTCTCTTAGGCGACTGCGACCTGGACACCGGGCGGCGGATGTGGATGCCCCCGCCCACGACAAGCCGGTACGGCTCGCGCGCGACGCTGGGCGCAGCCGCGAATCCCCGACGCCGATTCCCGCTCGCTCAGGCCGTAGCCCGGATGCGATCGACCGCGGCACCCAAGAATGCCGAGAACAGCGGATGCGGACGCGTAGGCCGACTGCGGAACTCCGGGTGGAACTGACACGCGATGAAGAACGGATGCTGCTCCCGCGGAAGCTCGATCATCTCGACCAAGCGACCATCCGGCGAGAGTCCCCCAAACATCAGCCCTGCGTCGGTCAGCGTCTCGCGGTAGGCGTTGTTGAACTCGTACCGGTGGCGGTGGCGCTCGGAGATGACGGAGGCGCCGTAGATCTTCGAGGCGAGGGTCTCCGGCAGCAGCTTGCACTCGTAGGCCCCCAACCGCATCGTGCCCCCGAGGTCGACCACGTCTTGCTGGTCGAGCATCAGGTCGATGACCTTGTTGGCGCCTGCGCTGTCGAACTCGCCGCTGACCGCATCCTTGATGCCCGCGACGTTCCGCGCGTACTCGACGACCGCCATCTGCATGCCGAGGCAAATGCCGAGGAACGGGACGTTGTTCTCTCGCGCGTAGCGAATGGCCTCGATCTTCCCTTCGCTGCCCCGAGAACCGAAGCCGCCCGGGACGAGGATGGCCGCAAAACCAGACAGCAGCGTCTGCGCGCCGCGAACCCCGATCTCCTCAGCGTCGACGTACTCGATGTCGACTGCAGCCCGATGAGGCAGCCCACCGTGCGTGAGGGCCTCCGTCAGGCTTTTGTAGCTCTCCGCCAGGTCGACGTACTTGCCGACCATCGCAACCTTGATCCGTTGCTGGGGTTCTTCAAGCACCTTCACGATGCGCTCCCATTCCTCAAGGTTGGGCTCGCGCGACCAGATGTTGAGCAGCTCGCAGACCTCGTCGTCCAGGCGCGCTTCATGAAGCGCCAGCGGCACCTTGTAGATCGTGTCCGCGTCCTCAGCCGGGATGACGGCGTCAAACTCGACGTTGGTGAACATCGCGATCTTCTCGCGGACCTCCCGGGTGATCGGGCGGTCGCAGCGGCAAACCAGGATGTCCGGCTGGATGCCGATCTCCCGCATCTTCATCACCGAATGCTGCGTGGGCTTGGTCTTGACCTCGCCTGCCGTCGGCAGGTACGGCAGCAGCGTCAGGTGCATGAACACCGCGTTCTCCCGGCCGACCTCCAGCCGCAGCTGCCGGATCGCTTCCAGGAACGGCAGCGACTCGATGTCGCCGACCGTCCCACCGATCTCCACGATCAGCAGGTCGAGTCCCTCCGCCGCCAGCTCGATGCACTCCTTGATGTGGTTGGTGACATGCGGGATGACCTGCACCGTCTGCCCCAGGTACTCGCCCCGGCGCTCCCGCTTGATCACTTCTTCGTAGATCTGCCCGGACGTGAAGTTCGAGTGCCGCGACATTCGCGACGACACGAACCGCTCGTAGTGGCCCAGGTCGAGGTCCGTCTCCGCGCCGTCCTCGGTGACGAACACCTCCCCGTGCTGGGTCGGGTTCATCGTGCCCGGATCCACGTTGAGATACGGGTCGAGCTTCTGCATTCCGATGTTGAGGCCTCGCGCCTCAAGCAGCGCGCCCAGCGAAGCGGCGCACAGGCCCTTGCCGAGCGAGGACGCGACACCTCCGGTGACGAAGATGTACTTGGTTCGCTTGCGCGCGGCCGCCATCGAGGCTGGTCGTAAACCGGGGGTGCCTCCGGGAGCAATCGTGGACGAGGCACCTGGCCGTGTTCGTAGTCACGACCCGCCCGAGACGGATCCGTGCTCCGTCACCGAAATGACCCCGGGGGACGCGACTACTGCCGCCAGCGAACCGCGTGCCGCCACGAGGAGCCCGCCGAGCTCGTCTCGTCGGAGGCCGCACGGACGCCGGTCGCTTGCTGCTCGCGAGCCGCGCAGGCGGCCGCCGCTGCAATTGCGGCGATGCGGGTCGCGGGGATCTCGACCGGCGTGAGCACCTCCGGGTGCTCCTCAAGGTAGCGCGTGGTCACCGCTGTCCCGTCGCGAAAAACCGGCTCGGCGAGCACACGAAGGTGCAGCGGCACATTGGTTTCGATGCCGAGCAACACCGTCTCGCTCAACACGCGCTCCATCTTTGCGACCGCTTCCGCCCGATCTGCCCCGTAGGTGACCACTTTGGCGATCATCGGATCGTAGAAGCTGGACACCTCCGAGCCGGTGGCCACTGCACCATCGATGCGAACACCTCCACCTTGCGGCCACTCGACCCTGGAGAGCCGACCCGGCCGCGGCAGGAACGAGACCGGATCTTCGGCGTACACCCGGCACTCCAGCGCATGCCCGCGAAACTCGACGTCCGACTGCTCAAACCCCAGAGCCTCCCCGTCGGCGATCCGAATCTGGTCCCACACCAAGTCGCGCCCGGTGATGAGCTCGGTGACCGGGTGCTCCACCTGCAGCCGGGTGTTCATCTCGAGGAAGAAGAAGTTGGGCCCCTGGGGTGTCTCCTCAAACAGAAACTCGACCGTGCCGGCGCTGCGATAGCCCACCGCTCGTGCTGCCTTCACCGCGACCTCCCCCATGGCGGCGCGGACGGCAGGGGTCATCTGGGGGCTGGGCGACGGCGCTTCTTCGATCACCTTCTGGTGCCGACGCTGGACCGAGCAATCGCGCTCGCCGAGATGGACGACGTTGCCGTGCGCATCGGCGAGCACCTGGATCTCCACGTGGCGTGCGCCCAAGACCGCACGCTCGAGGAAGATTCGATCGTCGCCGAACGAGGCCTTCGCCTCCCTCTGAGCGCCTTCGAACGCCGCCGCGACACGACCCAGTTCATGGACGATGCGCATGCCTTTGCCGCCGCCACCCGCAGAGGCCTTGACCATCACGGGGAACCCGATGGCCTTGGCCGCTTCGAGAGCCTCGGCGGTGTTGCGGATCCCGTCGCGCCCGGGCACGACCGGGACCCCAGCCGCGACCATCTTGGCCCGCGCCCGCTCCTTGTCCCCCATCTCGATCATCGCCGAGCCCGGAGGGCCGATGAAGATGATCCCCGCGGCCTCGCAGGCTTGCGCAAACTCGGCACGCTCGCTGAGGAACCCGTAGCCGGGGTGGATCGCGTCGGCGCCGGTCCGCTTCGCGGCCTCCAACACCACCTCCATGCGCAGATAGCTCTGCGCCGCGGCGGACCCACCGATGTGCACGGCCTCGTCCGCCTCCGCGACGTGGACGGCATCGATGTCCGCGTCGCTGAACAGCGCGACCGTGGCAATGCCGTGCTCACGGCAGGTTCGAAACACACGCCGGGCAATCTCCCCGCGGTTGGCGACCAGCACCTTCCGGATCGTCATGGCCCGCAGCCTACTTCGGAAGATCCGACGGCGTCAGCCCCGGCCCGTCCTTTGATGCTTCGACCGGCTCGGGCGCAGCGTCAGGCTCGGGCTCGGGCAACGGCACGGGCTCGGGCAACGGCTCGGGCTCGGGCTCGGGCTCCGGCAACGGCTCGGCCAGCACCGGCGGAGGTGGGTCTGGCCAGGCTGGCGGCGGAGAAGGATCCGCACACGCAGAAGCCGCGATCGCTTGCGCAACCGCGGCCCCAACAGCCAATCGTAGAAAAGCCTCAGGCCTTCTTCTTTTTCTTGTCGGCGGCGTCGTCGTCGTCGTCGTCGTCATCGTCATCGTCGTCGTCGTCGTCGTCGTCGTCGTCATCATCGCTATCGTCGTCGTCGAGGCCGTCCGTGTCGAGATCGTCGGGATCTGCGACCGGCGCGTCATCGTCGTCGTCGTCCGAATCGTCGTCGTCGTCCGCGTCGTCGTCGTCGTCGTCGTCGTCGTCCTTGGTGCTGTCGCCCTGAGCCTGCTTGTTCAGCTTCTCGGGGTCGGTCTGCAGCTCCTCGACGTCCGGCTCGTCGGCGCCATCCTCATCATCGTCGTCGTCCTCCAGCGCACGAAGCGATGCGGCTTCGAGGAACGTGTGTTCGCCGGTGGTCACTCGCAGCTGCCGGCGCTGCTGCTCGATGAACTCGGTCAGCGTGTCGGCGACGACTTCTTTGTAGCGAACGCGGTCAGCGCTAATTTCGCGAAGCGCCGTGACACCCTCTTTGTTCTCGCACTCAACGAGAGGGCGACCGCGGCCCTCACTGATCGCGCGAGCGCGACGAGAACCAAGGACCGTGAGCGCGAACCGGTTGGGAACGCGTGCGAGACAATCTTCAACGGTGACCCGAGCCATCGGCCGCGGAGTATGGGTGAGTGGCCCGCCCCTGGCAAGGGGTTAGGATCCGGCCGGGCCCAGGAGCGGACCGCGTCCCTCATGAGGGTTCCTTCAGCGGAGCGCGATGGTCGCGTCCCCTCGCCCGGAGTGTCTTCTACATCTCGACGAGGATTTGTTGACCGCGCTCGCGGAGCTCCAGGCTGTCCTGGACCCACTTCACGAAACGCTCGGCAACTTCGGAGTCGAACTCGAAGGCCGTGGCGAGGGTGCGCAGCGCGTCTCGCTCACCGTCGACCAGCACGTTGTCCGCCATCGCAGCGCACACAGCTTGGTAGTAGAGGAAGATCCGCGCCTCGCGATGCCTCACGGCCTTCGCGATCTGCAGCAGGTCACCGGGCGATGAGAACTCTTTGCGGACGAGATCGCGCTCCTCGGGGAGGAGCATCATCTGTCCCATCAGCTCTTCGACAAAGTGACGCTCGCTGTCCGACACGTCGTCGTCTCGCGACGCCATCACTGCGACTGCGCGTGCGACGGCGACCTGCTCTTCCGGGGTGATGAGCTCTCCGATGGGGAAATCGAGCATGTGCGGGTCCTCTGCTTCGCAGCCTAACGCAATGTGCCCCCGGGAGGGAAGCGCTAGAGCTTCCCGCGGGTGCACGCGGATGCGGTTGACACGGAGGTCGCGGTCACGGCATTCACCGAGCGTTCCCTGACAAGCAAGCTCGCTCGTGGAGGCCTCCAAGCCCGCACGACCCCCGGCCAGCTGGCCCGGTCGTGCGAGGGAAGTCGGTGAAAATCCGACGCGGCTCCCGCCACTGTAATCGGCGACGACGGCGTAGACGCGCGCAAGCGCGGGAAGGCACTGCCTTCTCCACTGGGCTCCGGCCTGGGAAGGACTCCGCCCGAGGATGACCCGAAAGTCAGGACACCAGCACGCGCGCGCACCCGACTTTGCTCGGGCCTGCTTTCCTCGTGGTGAGACGGGAGTTCACTCGCCATGTTCTGCGCCGCAACAATTGCAGCGACTGCCGACGTCGCCCTCGCTACGACAGATCCCTCTGGAGATCCGTCCGAGGCCGCGCCATTTCGGACGGTCGTCGAGACCGGGCCCGCCGATGACCGCGATGCGCTCGACGATCAGCGCGCCCTGGGGCGCGACACACCCGGCTTCGGGACCGCGGTCGATCTCGACGAACCCGGGGGCGCCACACCCGACGACGGGCTGGCGGAAGTCCTGGCGCGAACACCCGGCGCGCACGTCCGCTCGGTCGGCGGCCTCGGTCAGTTCTCGGCGATCTCCCTGCGCGGCAGCTCCGCTCAACAGGTCGGCATCTTCGTCGACGGGGTCCCGCTGGGCGACGCGTTCGGGGGTCTGTTCGACCTCTCCGAGCTGCCCCTACGCGGGATGAGCCGGGTCGACATCTATCGAGGCTTCGTTCCCGTTCGCTACGGGGGCGCAACGCTGGGCGGGGCGCTCGACGTCCACGGCGCCCCGCATGTCCGGGAGCCGGTGGTCCGCCTCGCGACCGGCATCGGCAGCTTCGGTGGACGTCAGCTCGCCCTCGACGCCGCGCTTCCGCTCTCGACCGGGCTCACCCTCTCCACCCATGCGAGCTACGCGGGCGCCCAGGGAGACTTCCGCTACTACGATGACGCGTCCACCCCGACGTTCACCGGGGACGACCAAACCCTACGCCGGACCAACAACGACTACGACCGCGCGCTCGCCCGACTGCGCCTCGACGTCGAGCGCGGGGACCTGCGCGGCCACGTCCAGCAGTGGTTCGTCGGGCGCAAAACCGGAATCGCCGGACCCGCGGGCGCCCCCGCCGAGTCCGCCCGTCTCGGAACGCTGGGGCTGCAGACGATCGCGGGCATCGAGCACACCGCCTTCGGTCGACCCGGGGGCCGACTCGGGGCGCAGCTGGGCTTGGGTCTGCGCCAGCAGCGTTTCGTCGACCCCGCGGCCGAACTGGGCCCTGGCATCAACGACCAACGGGTCCGCAGCGTGGACCTCTACGCGGGTCCTGCGTGGAGAACCCCCCTATGGAGGATGGCCTTCGCCGAGATCACCGCCGACGTTCGACCGCAATGGGTGACCGTCGACGAGTCGGCCGCGGTTGGCGGGGTGTCGGGCGATGCGACCCGCTCCCGGCTGGGGGTGGGCGTCGGCATGCAGGCCGAGCAGTTCCTCGCCCAGCGGCGCATCCGCATCGTCCCCGCCGTTCGTGTTGACGCGTTGTCGAATCGATTCGCGGTTGAAGACGGCCAGGGCGAGCTGACCGACCAGGGCACCAACGCATCGCAGTTCGGCGCGTCGCCGCGAATCGGCGCCCGGATCCGCTTGTTCGGGCCACTGGAAGCCCGTGGTTCTGCCGGACGGTACTTCCGTGCGCCCACGCTGCTCGAGCTCTTCGGCGACCGCGGCTATGCGGTCGGCAACGAGGGCCTGTCTCCCGAACGCGGGACCTCGGTCGACGGTGGGTTCATGCTTGAGCACGCCGGGGACGCGCTGCAGCTCCACGGACAACTCGCCGGGTTCGGCACCTGGAGCGAAGACCTCATCACGTGGGTCTCGGCCGGACGCGTCTCTCGGGCGGTCAACTTGGCGGCAGCGCGCATTCGAGGCGCAGAGGTCTTTGGACGCATCCTCGCGCTGGACGAGCGGCTCGAGATCGATGCGAGCTACACGTTCACCGACACCGCCGACCGCGGCCCGGACCCAACGACCCGAAACCAACCCCTCCCCGGCAGGCCGCGGCACGACGCGGCCACCCACGCGAGCCTCGGTCGCCGCTTCATCGCTGGCGGCGTCGAACTGATCCCGCGCATCCGCAGCGGGGTCGAAGTGCTCAGCGGTACGCGGCTCGACACCGCCGGCCGATACATCGTCCCCACGCGGGTCCTCCAGAGCCTCGGCGTCGAGTTGCACGCGGCTCGCCGGGTTCGCTGGGCCCTTGAGGTTCGCAACCTGCTCGACCAACGCACCGGCCCGGTCACGCTCCCGGTCGGTGACCAACGTCCCTATCCCGCGCCCATCGGCGACTACCTCGGCTACCCCCTGCCCGGTCGATCGCTGTGGACCACCCTGTCCCTCGAGTTCGGAGGCCCATCTTCATGAAGTCCCATCTCCTCCTCGTCACGCTCCTGTGTGCATGCGCCGATCCGCTCCTGGCCCCTGAAGACACCGGCGAATCCAAGCCCCCGGCCCCGCTGCAGCCTGGATGGCCCGAGGTGGGCGCATGCGACTTCGGGCCCGTGAACCCCAGCACGCTTGTCGTGACGACCACGGACTTCGGGACCGGATCCGTCACGATCGTCGACGCCGACGGCACGGTCCAAACCGATGTCGCGGTGGGCTCCCCGGATGCGGTCCCCTACCCCGCCCCGCGCGGCGCCGCGATCGTGCATCGGCATCAACAGGACTTCATCGACATGCTTGAGCCGGGCACCTGGCGCTCTCGGGGTCAACACGCGCTGCAAGCCGCCGACGCGCTTTCCCCCAACCCCCACGCGATTGTGTTTGATGAGGATGGGCTGGGCTACGTCACCCTGTTCGGAAGCTCGGACCTGCTCGTGTTCGACCCGGCCGCGGTCCCCGGCGAGAGCGTCCTGGACACCATCGATCTGTCGCCGTTCGCAGACGACGACGGCCGGCCCGAAGCCAGCACCGCCGTGCGCTGCGGCGAGACCCTCTGGGTCGGCGTGCAGCGACTGGATGTCTCCAGCGACAGTTCCCCCGTCGACGTGGACATGCTCGTCGCCATCGACCTGCCCACACGAATCCCCTGGGACTTCGAGCCCGACGCGCCCGGCGGGCAGGGAATCCCGCTGCAGGGCATCTGGCTGCGGCAGCTGCGTCGAAACGGCGCGGATGCGAACTCTCTTTACGGCCTGACCTCGGGCATTGAGCGCATCGACCTGTCGAGCTTCGAGAGCACGTGGGCTGTGCCCCCCGAGGCCTTCGCGGCCGTGGGTGCTCCTCATCGTTTCCAGCCGTTGGCCTTCGATGTTGATGCGTCCGGACGCTGGGCCTGGGTCGCGGTGTATTTGCCCGCCGAAGGAACCGCTTCGGACTGCGCCAGCAACTGGCAGCCTTGTTTCGACCACGCTCGGCTCTTCGAAGTCGATCTGGAGGCCGACGTGCCGGTCCTCGTCCCCTTTGGTGCGCCGTTTCAAGCCGTGGACCGCACCGTCCAGCGCATCGGGGACACGCTCTGGATAGGCTCCCGCGAGCTCGGGGCGGCGGGCCTGTACACCTACGACCTCACGACCCACCCGCCCGCGCTCACCGGCGGCCCGTTCTCCACGGGCTTGCCCCCCTACAGCCTGATCGGCCTGCAGCCATGACCACCGCACGCGCCATCCACCTGCTCCTCACGCTCGCAACGATCGCCGCCTGTGATCCAGCCCAGGCCGACGAGCCCCAGGCTGCTCCGGACCCCGTGGACACCGCCGGCGTGCTCGACACTCCGACTCAAGGCGTCTGCCCGGAAGGCGGGCAAGACGATCCCTGGGCTGATTGCGTCGAGTCGTTCGAGCCCGGCCCCGAGGCAGCGTTTGGCCACGACGCCCTGCCCGGGATCGTCTTGGGCCCCCCGATGCCGCTGGGCGGTGGAGGCTCGCTGGACGTCGCAAGCCTCGGGTGTGGCGGCTCGATCACCCTCGCCTTCGATCCTCCGGGCATTGTGGACGGACCCGGGGACGACCTCATCATCTACGAGAACCCCTTCGTCACCGGAGACTCGACCTTTGCCGAGCCCGCGCGAGTGCTGGTCAGCGAGGACGGCGAGGACTGGCGCCCGTTCGCCTGCGCGTTGACCGGCGTCGGAGACTGGCCGCCGCAGGGCTGCGCCGGCGTCACCCCGGTCACGCTCGCCGGCGCGGCGGTCGAGGGCGGGGATGCGTTCGACCTCGCCGATGTGGGGCTCGCGCATGCGCGCTACGTCCGGCTCGTCGACGTGTCGTCGGCGTTCTACGGCGACGAGCTTTGGTGCTCCGGCACGGCCGGCGGATTCGACCTCGACGCGGTGGAGGCGGTCCCGGGATGAGGACGCTGGCGCTGTTCGTCGGCCTGCTGGGCCTCGCCGGTTGCGCGCGTCCCAACGCCGAAACCCCGAGCACCGTTCGCATCGCCTCGGTCACCATCGACAGCGACGCGACCCTGTGGGCGCTCGGAGAGCAGGTCCGCGGCGAGGTCATCGCGGTCAGTGCCCTGGTGGACGACGTCCGCTACAGCCCGATCCCAAACACCTGGCCGGCCAGTGTCCCGCGCGTGAAGGGGACGTCCGAGTCCCTGCTCGCACTCCAGCCATCGGTGGCCTTCCTCGCCGAATGGAGCGACCCCGCCGGCCGCGCCCTGCTTGAGCAATCCAACATCGAGGTCGTGGTGCTCTCTGGCTACGGCGGCTTCGAGGACTACCGCGCGCGGGTGCGAACGATCGCCAAGGCAGTCGATGCGGTCCCCCGTGGCGATGCGCTCGTCGAAGCGTTCGATGCTTCGCTGCAGGCCGCGCGCTCCAGCGCAGGCGCAGGGCTCACCATCGTGTCGTACGCCAGCGGGAACGTCGCGGCCGCGGGCACAACCTTCGCCGACGAAGCCGCGGCAGCCGGCTTCGTCAACCTTCCGTCGCGCGAAGGACTGGAGGGACACCCCAGCGTCAGCCTTGAACAGCTGGTCGCGTGGCAACCCGCCGCGATTGTGATCCCCTGCGAGGGCGACTGCGGCCAAACCGAGGCCACCTTCGCCCAACAACCCGGCGTGCAAGCGACCCCCGCCGCGAGACAAGGCCGCATCATCGCAATCGAAGGCCCGCTGCTGTTCGCCACCGGACCGCGCATGGTCGAGGTCACCCGCGCGCTGGCAACCCGTATCGAGGAGTCCTCGCCGTGAGTCGTCCGAGCATCCTGCTGGCCGTGGCCGTGGTGCTCGGAGTTTCGTTGTGGTGCTCACTCGTCCTGGGGCCCGGAGGCGTTCAACACGGAGAGGTCGCGGCGGTGTTGTTGGGCCAAGACGTCACACCGTTGGCCCGCGCCCTTGTGTGGGACCTGCGACTGCCCCGGTCCCTGCTGGCCGTCACCGTTGGCGCCTCTTTGGGTCTCGCCGGCGCGGTCACCCAAGGACTGTTTCGCAACCCGCTGGCCGAGCCGGGCGTGCTGGGCGTGTCCTCCGGAGCGGCGATGGCAGGCGCGCTGGGTCTCGCTGCCGGACTTGACGCTGGTGGCCCTTGGGTCATCGCGGGGCTCGCCTGCCTGGGCGCCGTGGCAGTGTTGCTGGTGCTGATGCTCTGGGCTCGGGCCGATGCTCGAATCTCCACCCTCATCCTGTGCGGCGTCGCGCTGGCCTCGGTCTGCGGCGCGGTGACAACGCTGGTTCTCTCGATCGGCATCGAGCGCTGGGAGGTCGGGATGAAGGTCGTGCGCTGGTTGATGGGAAGCTTCGACGGCCGGTCGTGGGCGCATCTGGGCGTGGGCGTCAGCGCCCTGTGCCTCGGCACCGCGTTGTCCGCGTGGCTCCGTCAGGACCTCGACGCCCTGCAGCTCGGCCCCGCAACGGCATCTTCGCTGGGCGTCGACCTGCGGCGGACGTGGCGGTATGGGATCACCACCGTCGGCTTGCTCGCGGGGATCTGCACCGCGTTGACGGGCGTGATCGGCTTCGTCGGCCTGGTGGTCCCCCACATCGCCCGCGGGCTGGTCGGGACCGGACACAGCCGTCTGCTGCCAGCCAGCGCCCTGCTCGGCGCAACCTTGATGCTGCTCGTCGACCTCCTGACCCGCAGCATCTCGTCCGTCGCCCTGCCCCCCGGGGTCATTACCATCCTGCTCGGAACGCCCGTCTTCTTGGTCGTCCTGTCCCGCATGCGCACGGAGCTCGCGTGAAGCTGCACGGTCACGGCCTGGGCGCCACCATCGGCGGCCGGGTTCTCTTCTCCGGGCTCGACCTCGAGGTCTCCCCCGGATCCATCACGGCCGTCGTGGGCCCCAATGGCTCGGGCAAGAGCACCCTCATCCGGGGACTGTGTGGCCTGGGCCCGCTCGATGGGTCTGTGACCCACGGCGGCACCGCGCTGCACGAGCTCGAGCCCCGCGCCCGCGCCCGCGCGATCGCCTATCTGCCCCAGCAGGCTTTGGCGGCGCCCGGGATGACCGTGCGGGACGTCGTGATGCTCGGTCGCCTGCCCCACCGCACCCGGCTCGCCGGTCCATCGTCTGCGGACCGCGCGCGCACGCTGGAGAGCCTTGCGCAGGTCGACATGCAGACCTTCTTAGAACGCCGCGTCCAGACCCTGAGCGGGGGCGAGCGTCAGAGGGTCATGCTGGCCCGCATGCTGGCGACCGAGGCCAACATCATGGTGCTCGACGAACCGACGGCGGCGCTCGACATCGGGCACGCCCTGCACTTGCTCAGCGCCCTGCGGACGTTGGCCTCGCAGGGGCGGACCGTACTGCTGGCGCTGCACGATCTCACGCTCGCCGACGCGTATGCGGACCGCATCGTTTGTCTGAGCGGGAACGGGACGGCCCAGGTCGGCGCGCGTGAAGAGGTTCTCGATCCGGCGCGGCTCCTCAAGGTGTTCGGCGTCCGCTTCTCGCGTCAGCCAGGCGGCCCGCTGCGACTTGAGTTCCCCCCGACGCCGCGGTGAATCGCCCCGCACGAAGCAATCGCGGGCGGGGGCAGCCCTGGATGCTAAGACTCTCGCATGCGCGTCGCGATCACCGGTGCCAGTGGGTTTGTCGGGCAGGCGTTGTCCCATGCGCTCAAGCAGGGCGGCCACACTCCCGTGGCGGTTCGCCGGGATGCCAAGGGCGAGCTTCGCTGGTCGAGCACCGCCGGGTTCGAGCCTCCCGACGCACTCTCGGGCTACGACGCGGTGGTGCACCTCGCCGGTGAGAACATCGCGGGAGGCCGGTGGAACGACGCCCGCAAAGAGAGCATTCGCGCGTCGCGGGTTGAAGGCACCCGCCGCGTGGTGGAAGCGCTGCGCGTCGCGTCCCCCCGGCCCAGCGTGTTCATCTCGATGTCCGCGGTCGGCTACTACGGAGCGCGTGGCTCGTCGCTGCTCGACGAGGACTCCGGCCCAGGACAAGGATTCCTGGCCGACGTATGCCAGGCCTGGGAAGCCGAGGCCGAAGCCGCCGAGTCCCTCGAAGGCCTCCGTGTCGCCCGCTTGCGCCTTGGCACGGTCTTGGGAGACGGCGGCGCGCTCGCGAAGATGCTGCCCGCGTTCAAGCTGGGCGTTGGCGGTCGTCTCGGAGAGGGCGACCAGTACATGTCGTGGGTTCATCTCGACGACGTCGCCGCCGCCATCCTTCACGTGCTGACCGACGAAGACTGCGCAGGCCCGTTTAACCTCACCGCGCCGCAGCCAGCCACCAACGAGGCGTTCACGGCCGCGCTCGGCAGAGCCCTGCATCGCCCCACGATTCTCCCGGTGCCCAAGTTTGCGCTGCGCCTCGCGTTTGGCGAGATGGCCGATCACCTCCTGCTCACCGGGCAGCGGGTCGTCCCCAAGCGCCTGCTGCAGGCCGGGTTCGAGTTCAGATATCCCGAGCTCGACGCTGCGCTCACCGCCGCTCTCCGCTAGCCAGCGTCAATCACACGACGCAGGCGCCTCTTCGTAGAAGACCCGAGACTCCTCGAAGGCCACCAGCCGAACCGCGTCGTAGAGGTGGGTCACGCCGGCCACCGAGATCATCCCCTGTGGCTGCCCGGGGGTCTGGTCGTACCAAGGCCCCGTCTCCACCACCGCGGGTTGCTCGAGGGGCGTCTCGCCGTGCAACCACGTGCGCTGGGTCGAGCGCGTCGACTGTGCGCCCCCGCGGGTCTGCATCGTGTAGGTGTCGCGCACGAGCATGCTCGGCTCGCTCGCACCGGCGAGAATCGCCTCGAGCGCCGCGCTCCCAGTCCACACCCCCGCGGGCCCGACCGCCGACTCCCGTCGGTAGACCCGACCCTCCCACCCCAACATCGAGGTCAGCTCCCACGGCCCGCTCACGCTCAGGATCCCCGGCACCATCGCGTAGCCAAGGTGGAGCCGAAACGGCAGCGCGAGCGGCTCGCCGACCACGGACTGGACCGGCCATGGCTCGCGCTTGTCCCAGGTCTCGACGTGCATCACCAACGTGTCCCCCTCGGCCCACAGCACGCCGGTCGCCATCGCTTGGTCGTTGCAGGCCGCCGCGGCTTCCGTCCACGTGAACCCGCCGTCCCCGGCGATCTCCAGCGACCAATGGGGTGTGCCGTCGGGGTTCCAGTCCACGGTCCACGTTCCGACCAGGGCCACCTCCGTCGCATCGTCGCCGAAGATCTCCGGGGGCGGAAATGCAGCCTGCGAGCCGCCCGTGCTCCCAGGCCCTCCCGTCTCGCCGCCGCTCTCCTCACTCCCGCCCTCGGTCTCGCCCCCGCCGCTGGTCTCAGAACCGCCGGGTCCGGTGGGGCCTCCACCGCCGCTGCTGCCCGTGGTGGCGGTCGTGGCGGGACCATCGGTGGACCCGCCCGTCCCTGCGTCTCCCTCGCCCGGAGGAACAACGGTGGGGTCGTACGGACCGTCGGTCTCAAACGGATCGACGGTGGTGACGCTCGGCAGCTCGAAGCTCGGCGCTGGGATGCACCCCGCGGCCAGCAACGCCAACGCAGAGGCCAAACAAACCCGACAGGCAAACGGCATACGTGCCCATCGGCACCGCGACCCCGGACCTTTCGGCGGTCCCCGATCCCATTGCGGGCCGCTTGGGGCTCAGACCCGAACCCGCGGCGAGAACCGGCCGGCATGCGCCGCGAACTCCGCCAACAGGGGATCGACAACCCCGGCCATGAACTCATCGACCTGCTCCGGCGCGCGGCCCACATACCCCGCCGGGTCGATGAGTGCATCGGTGACATGAGGCCCAAGCGCATCGTCGCTGCGCATGCGCTCCAGCAGATCGTTGGGGCGCCCCTGCTCTTTCATCACCTTCGCGGCGGCATGCGAGTGCACGCGCACCCGCTCGTGGAGGTCTTGTCGACTCAGCCCGGCCTTCGCACCCCGCATGATCACGTTCTCGGTCGCCATGAACGGCAGCTCCTCCTTGAGGTTGGCGTCGATCACCGCGGGGTAGACGACCATGGCCTCGGTGACATCGGCGAGCAGGTTCAGGATGCCGTCGGTCGCGAGGAACGCCTCGGTGATCACCAAACGACGGTTTGCGCTGTCGTCCAGGGTGCGCTCGAACCACTGGTTGGCGTGGGTCCCCATCGGGTTGGCGGCGAGCGACTGCACAAACCGCGCGAGCGAGCAGATCCTCTCGCTCTTCATCGGGTTGCGCTTGTAGGCCATCGCGCTGCTGCCGATCTGATCCCTTCCAAACGGCTCCTCCACCTCGCGCTTGTGGCACAGCAGGCGCAAGTCGGACCCGAACTTGGCGGCCGACCCCGCGAGGTCGGCGAGCGCGGTGACCACCCACGTGTCGAACTTGCGCGGGTAGGTCTGGCCGCTGACGGGCACCGTCTTGGAGAACCCCATCGCGGCGGCGACCTTGTCGTCGAGCATCCGCACCTTGTCGTGGTCGCCCTCGAACAACGCCAAGAATGAGGCCTGGGTCCCGGTGGTCCCCTTCACGCCCCGCATCGGGAGACGGCGGGAGAGAGCCTGCAGCGACTCCATGTCGTAGGCGAGGTCCTGCATCCACAGCGTCGCTCGCTTGCCCACCGTGGTGAGTTGCGCGGGTTGAAAGTGCGTGTACGCGAGCGTGGCCAGTCCGCGGTGCTCGATCGCAAACGCCCTGAGCTGGGTCATCACGCAGTGCAGACGATCGAGCAGCAACGCGATGCCGTCCCGGATCATCACCAGCTCTGCGTTGTCCGCCACGAAACAACTCGTCGCGCCCAAGTGGATCACCTTTTCGGCCGCGTCGCCGGCCTTCTCGCCGAAGTGGTGGACGTGCGCCATCACGTCGTGGCGAAACTTCGCCTCGAGCTCGGCGACGCGATCGAAGTCAACCTCGTCGATATGGGCCCGCATGGCCGCCACGGCTTCTTCAGGGATCGGCAGTCCGAGCTCCCGCTCCGCCTGCGCCAGCGCGATCCAAAGTTCTCGCCACAGTCGAACCCGGCGCCGGTCGCCGAAGTTGCCGACCATCGCGGAGGTGGCGTATCGAGTCCCGAGCGGGCTACGGTAGTCTTCAGAGGCGCTCATCAGGGCGCGCAGAATAACGGTCGGGCGCCGCGCGAACACCGCGGGTCAGTTTTCCGCAGGCCCGGGAATACCCCTGCAGGGGTGCCGGTACCCGCGAGCACCTAATGAACCGAACCGCACGGCAGGATTTCGAAAAGACAGCGCTTCCCCAGCTCGACGCCATGTACGGCGCTGCGCTCCGTTTGACTCGCAATCCCGCGGAGGCCGAGGATCTGGTCCAGGACGCCTACGTTCGCGCCTACCGGTTTTGGCATACGTTCAAAACCGGCACGAGCATCAAAGCGTGGATGTTCACCATCCTGCGGAACACGTTCATCAATCGCTACCACCGAAGCAACCGCCGCCGCAGCGCCCAGCACGAGCTCGAGGCACAGCTGGGGTCCCTGGGATCCGAAGCCGCTGTCGGCCACCCCACCGCGAAGGTGCCCGGGCCCGAAGCTGCGACGGCCCAGCGCTTCACCCGCGAGCGCATCATGGCCGCGCTCGACACGATCCCCGAGGACTATCGTACAGCGGTGATGCTGGCAGACCTGGAAGGGCTCGCATATAAGGAGATCGCCGAGGTCATGGACTGCCCCATCGGCACCGTGATGTCGCGGATTTACCGAGGCCGGCGCCTGCTTCACACGCTGCTGCGGGACCACGCGAGCGAACTCGGACTCGTCGAGCCCGACACACCCCGCGGCACCACGGACGCGGTCGCCTCCCATCCGACCGGGCCCGAGGAACTCGCGAAACCAACCGACGGCAAGACCGTCTCGATGTCCGCCTACCGCAAGCGAGGCAACGCATGAGCCTTGAAAATATCCGTTCCGAATGCAGCGAGTTCGCTGCCCTGCTCCAACCCCATGTCGACGGCGAACTCGGCGACCAGGAGCAGCACCGGGTTTCCGACCACTTAGAGACTTGCTCCGCCTGCAGGACCGCCGTCTCGGAGCAGATGTGGGTGCGCGCGACGCTGCGCTCCATCGACAAAGAGACCGCGCCGAGCGGACTGCGAGCCAACGTTCTCGCTGCCCTGGACGCAGCCCAGACCGAGCTGGCCGAGCTGGCCGAGCGGGACGAATCCGCTGCGCCGCCTGGGCCGACACCCAGCGCGGTCGCGACTGCGAGCGCTGGCGCCACGGAGGGTAAGGGCGAGGTGGTCTCCTTGGAGTCTCGCCGCCGTGGCCGACTTCGGGACCTGATGCGCGGGGGCATGGTGATGATCCCCGCCGCCGCGGTCGCCGCAGGTCTTTTCTTCGTCGCGCAAGGCGGGCTGGAGCCCGTTGAGCAGCTCCCCGGCCCTGGGCTCTCCGCGGCGATGGGCCGCGCGCCTGTCGCCGATCCGACGACCGCGCGCGGCAGCGATCCTTCGGACGCCGACCCGCAGCGGCCGGCCCTGAGCGAGCTCGACGAGATCCGGCCTCAGCTGGCGTTTCCCCTGCAGGTGGCGCCCTCAAGGCCGGAGGAGCGGGTTCAACTCGTCGGCGCGCGGTTGGACCCTCGCGCGGGGGCGGCAGACTTGGGTGCGAGCCTTCGGTACCGGATCTCCGACGCGCAGCAAATCCAGCACATCATCGACCGACAGCGGCCGATCGGTGGGCCCCAGCCCAGCGGCACCACAGTGGTGTTCCGGGGCCAGCCCTACACCGTGAGCCACGACGCGGGGGCGCCTACGCTGCACTTTGAGCACGGTGGCGTGTCCCACCAGCTGACGCTCGAGGGCAGCGTAGCCCGGTCCGGCGCGGTCAAAGTCGACTCCCCGGACTTCTCCGTGCTCCTCGACATGGCGTATCAGTTGGGCAGCGAGCCACCAGCGCGTGCCGTCGCTGGCCGATAAGCGTCCCGATCTACACCCTGAACGCGCGCCCAACCCCTGCTTCGATGGGGTTCGTGGCGTGTTTTTGGTTGGCCCGGCGCAGACAGCGGGATAGGCTGCCGCCCGTGCCTTCAGCGCTGATCATCGACGCCGATCAGGATGCCACCACAAACATCGAGACGACGCTGAAGCCTTACGGCTTCGAGATCACCTCGACGCAGGACAAGGAAGAGGCGATGTCCATCGCGCGTGATGCGAGCCCCGCCATCATCTTCCTGCGGGTCGAGCTTCCCAACGCCTCGGGCTTCTCGGTTTGCAACAAGCTGCGACGCTCCAAAGACATCAAGCACATCCCGCTGGTGATGTACGCCTCGGGCGTATCGGACGATGTGTTCAACCAGCATCGGACGCTGAAGACCCACGCCGATGCGTACCTGAAGTTTCCGTTCGCCGGCGACACGCTCGTCGACGCGGTGCGTGAGCACGTCGCTCTCGGCCAGCCCGACGCCGCGGACGAGGCGGACGTGGCGGACGTGGCGGACGATGCGGACGAGGCGGACGAGGCGGACGATGCGGACGATGCGGACGATGCGGACGATGCGGACGATGCGGACGATGCGGACGATGCGGACGATGAAGCGATCGAAGGTGGACTCGATGTCGACCTCGAAGACTTGGACGAAAACCTAGAGGAGGCCACCGCCTCCAGCACTGGACTCGAGATGCCGGAATTTGACGAGGAGTTTGCAGAGATGGACGAGGAACTGGGCGAAGAAACCGACGCCGCTTTCGATGCACTCATGGGCGGCGACGACCCCGCGACGCCGGAGCCCGCGACCTCGGCCGAGCCTCACAAACCCGCACACGCCGCCAAGCTCGCGCAGGAGCCGCCCGTCGAAGTCGTCGAGGCCGTCGAAGCCGAGCCGGTCGGCATGGCCGAGGATCTCACCGACACGGCCACCGAGTTCAAGGCCCAGCGCGAGGTCATCTCGCTCAAGTCCCAGGTCAACGCCAAGAACCGCGAGATCCTCGCGCTCAAGGACGAGCTCGAGTCTCAGGAGCGCGGAATCCTCGACGCGAAACACAAGAACCGAGAGCTGCTCTCGCAGATCGGTGACCTTGAGGAAAAGCTGCTGTCGCTCGAAGACAGCCAGCTGACTTCGCAGGAACAGTCCAAGGCAGCGATCCGCGACAAGAACACAATCCTCAAGCGCGAGGAGGGGCTCAAGACGCGATTCGACCACGCGAACAAGAAGCTCAAGGAGGTTGAGGAACAACTCGCCGATGCCGTCGCGGCTCGAGACGAAGCGACGAGCAACGCAGCCTCGGCCACCCAACGGCTCGATGCGGTTCGCAACGAGCTCGCCTCGGCCGAAGACACCACAACCCAGCTCGGCGAGCAGATCGAAGGGCTTCGTGGCCGCGCCTCGGGGTTGGATGCTGAGCTTCGTGAAGCCCGGGAGAACGCGGACAAGGCTCGCGAGGAACTCACGCGCGTGAAGCTTGAGCTCGAGACGGCCAAAGCCGACGTCGAGTCCGTGAAGGCCCAAGCCGAAGCCGACATCGCGGCCAAAGAGGAAGAAGCGAGGCAGTCGACCAACGAGCAGGTGGCCAAGTCCATCGCGTCGCAGGTCACCGAGCATCAAGCCGAGATCGAGTTCGCCGAGGCGCAGCACCGCGCAGCGTTGGAGAAGGTCAAGGCAGATGCTGAGCAGACGCAGCGCACCGCTCGAGCCGAGGTCGAGAAGCTGCGTGCGGAGCTGACCGCGGCCGAAGAGTCCGCGCAAACCGAACGCGACGCGCTCAAGAAGGAGCTGGAGTCAGAGAAGAACAACGGCGCCGAAGTGATCGGTGGCATGCAGGCCAAACTCGACGAGCAGCAGGCCGAGCTGGAATCGATCAGCGCCAAGTCCGAGCAGGTCCGCGCCAAACTCGAAGCGGCCACATCGACGCTGTCGGCACGTCGTGACGCGGAACGACGCGCGTCTCAGGCTCTCGCTGTCGCGCTCAAGGTCCTGGACGACCAGGGCTAAGCGGACGCCCTCGCCCCCGCTGCGTCGGCCAGTACCGCCGGCCAGTGGGCTGTGCTAGGCCTGGGGCTCACAAGACGGGAACCCTACGCCTTGACCAAGCTCCACGGTGATACGTCCAGTTTGAAGCCCAGCCACGTCTCGCTGCTTCAGCGACTGGGTGAGCGTACGGTCCTGCCCGATCGCGTCATCGGACCGGCGCTCGCCCGAGACTTGCTTGAGGTTGCGCTCGAACTCAACCGGCGCGTCGGGCTGTTCCTCGACCGACGCGGGCGGGTCACCTCCGTGATCCTCGGCGATGCACACAGCATGCAGCTGCCCGAGTTCGAACGGGTCCGGGGCGTCGCCGGCCGCCTCCGCGGGATCCGTCTCGTCGCAAGCCACCTCGTGGCCCAAGGGCTCGACCGCGAAGAGCTCGCCGACCTCGCGAAGCTCCGACTCGATCTGGTCGCGTCCCTGCACCGCGGTCCGGCCGGCATCATGGCGGATGTTGCGATGCTGGCCCCCCCGGCTCCGGACTCCAAAGAAGCCTTCACCATCTCGGTGCTTCCGCGGGTGCCGCTGGCCCTGCTCGACCCCGACAACGGGCCGCCCTCCAGCGGGGAGCTCCCCGTCCCCTTCGATGCGTTCTTGCGCGAACGGGAGGCCGAGCTCGTCGCCGCCACCGCGCGGGCGCGAGCCGAGACCGACGGCACCCGCGCCATGGCCATGCTCGTCCACTCCGGCGGACCGCACCTCGACGCCCGCATCAACGAGCTCCGGGAGTTATGCCAGACGGCCGGCGTCGCCCTGATCGACCTGGTTCAGCAGCGAAAACCGCACCCCGACCCTCGAACCTTCTTGGGCTCGGGCAAACTTCGCGAGGTGCTCGTGCACGCGCTCGAACAGGACGTCGAGGTGCTGATCTGCGACCCTGAACTCAGCGCGTCGCAGGCTCGCAACATCGCCGACCTGACCGACCTCAAGGTCATCGATCGCACGATGCTCATCCTCGACATCTTCGCCAAACACGCCACCAGTGCGGACGGCAAGCTGCAGGTCGAGCTGGCGCAGCTGCGCTACAACCTGCCCAAGATGATGGGCAAGGGCACGATGATGTCACGCCTTGCCGGCGGCATCGGAGGCCAGGGGCCCGGGGAGAGCAAGCTTGAGATCGACCGGCGGCGGGCCAACGACCGCATCAGCGACCTTGAGCGCCGCCTCAAGCGATTGCAGACCCAGCGCGATCAGAAGCGTGCCCGTCGACAGCGCAACAACGTGCCGGTGGTCGCGATCGTCGGCTACACCAACGCCGGCAAGAGCACGCTGCTCAACACGGTGACCCAAAGCGACGTCAACGCCGAGGACAAGCTCTTCGCCACGCTCGACCCCACCGTCCGTCGCATTCGTTTCCCCAACGAGCGCGAGATCGTGATGCTCGACACCGTCGGGTTCATTCGCGATCTTCCGCCGGCGCTGATGCAGGCGTTCTCGGCCACGCTGGAGGAGGTGGCCAGCGCCGACCTGCTGCTGCACGTCGTCGATGCGACCGATGCCGACAAGGAACAGCAGATCGAAACCGTCGAGGCCATTCTTGGCGAGCTCGATGCCGGCTCCATTCCGAGGTTTATCGTCTACAACAAGTGCGATGGTGTGCTGCCCGAGGACATCGAGATCCTTGAGCGACGCCGCCGCGGCGTTCGCTTGGAGGTCACGCGTGCGTTCTTCATCAGCGCGCTGCAGCGGCCCACGACCCGAGAGCTGCTTGGCGCGATCGAGCATCATCTGTGGGCCCGCGGCCGGACGCCAGACCCGCCCAGCGATCGGATCGAAGGCGAGCTGGCCGAAGTTGTGCCCTTGCACGGGCCCGACGACGACGCGTAGAACGCTTTGGGGTCACCACCCCAAAAAACCCGGGACAAGCACGTGAAGCAGGGACACCAGCACCAACGCGAGCCCGCCGGGCGCGAGCAGAGTTCCCTGTCGGCGTCGCCGAACGCCGACGCGCGTGCCACCGAGCCACGCGGCACCTTGCACGGTCGCAACCGCACCCAAGACGGCTCCGAGAATCCCCGCCACGCTCATCGAGGCCAGGGTATCGCGCTCGCGCTGCTGGTGGGGCTCGGGTTGCTCTGCACGTCTGCATGGGCGGCACCGGCCGGCTCGGGCGGCACCGAGCTCACGGTGTTGTTCGCGATCCTGCTCGGGGCAATCCAAGGCGCCACAGAGTTCCTCCCCGTCAGTTCGTCCGGCCACCTCTCGCTCGGCCAAGCCTGGCTCGGCATCGACCCGCAGTCCGCGGGCCACCGCTTCAACATCGTGCTGCATGCCGGGACGCTCATCGCGGTGCTCTGGGTGTATCGCGAGGATGTCCGGAAACTGTTCGGGGTCCTCGTGCGGCCCACGCAGGACACACCGGACCGCAGGCGTCTGCTCCGAATGCTCCTGGCCTCGTTGCCCCTGGGCATCGCGCTGATCCCCGCGGTCGAGGACCTCGTCGTCACCATGGAGAGCCAGGTTCGATGGGTCGGCGTTGCCCTGTTGGTCACCGCCGCCATCTTGTTTGCGGCGTTCCGACCCGGGCGCGGCGAGGGCGAGACGACCGACGAACCCCCGACGGCAAAGCAGGCGATCCTGATCGGCATCGCCCAGGTCTTCGCGGTCCTGCCGGGCATTTCACGCAGCGGCAGCACCATCGCGGCAGGCCTTGCTGTGGGTCTCGATCGACCGCGCGCGGCTCGGTTCTCTTTCCTCATCAGCCTGATCGCGGTGGGCGGCGCGACGGCCAAGGAGCTGCTCGACATCGTGGGCGAGCGCGCGTCCGGGGAGTCGACCGCCCTCCTCCCATTTGCGGCCGGCTTCGTCGCCAGCCTCGTGGTCGGGCTGCTGTCCCTGCGCGGCCTGCTCTACTTGGTGGGCAAGGGCCGCATGCTGGGCTTCGTCGTCTACTTGGTCCTGATGGGTAGCCTCGCCATTGCGGTGGGCTGAGGCTCGGCCGCGACCCGATGCTCAGCCCTTGATGGTGGCAAAGCGAGACATGTTGCCGGCCGGCAGCTCGGGCGGCGCGTTGTAGCGATCCAGCCGGAGGTCGAGACCTGCGTCGCGCTTCGAACAGCCGCGCGCGGCCCGAACCTCGCCCGTCCGAAGCCGCATCGCGATCCGCCCGCACGTCCTTGAGTACGAGTCGTCCTCGTGCACTTCATCTTGGTGCGTGCAAAGCTGGGTCCCCGCCGTGCCCTCGTGGCTTCCCAGCAGCGACCACAACTCGTCGAGCGTCGAGGGCCGATGCTGCGCGTACAGGGTGGTGGCCATGTTGAGCCGCCCAAACGACGTGCTTCCCCGCGGGACCGCCTCGCGCTGTCTCAGGACAGGATCGAAGCAATGGTTGGTGTGCAGGTGCGCTGCGCGAGCTCCGGTCTGCGTGAGGACCTTGAGCTGGCCGCTGGTCTCGTAGCCGAAGAAGTCTCGCCCGTCGGCCAGCGTGTAGTAGTGCCCGCTGCTCAAGGGTAGGCCCAGCAAGCGCTCCTGAGCTGCGCGCGCAGAGGTCTGCGCCAGCAGGGCGCGAACAACCGCAGGCCACAACACACCCACGCCGCCGTCTGTGCTGGACAGGTTGTTGATCGTCACCGCCACGCCGTCCTGCCCCAACCCCGCCATGCCTAAGCAGCCCGTGAGCGTGAAGCACACGATCTGCTGTTCGGTGCCCTTGGGCTCGATCGAGATCATGCGGACGAAAGGCTCGGCCGAGGCATGCATGTCCCAGGTCTGGCCCAGCACCGGGCCCTGCGCGCCGGTGAAGTAGATCGCGGTGCAACCGCCAGGATCCCCCACTTCGGCCTCCATCGAGGGCCGTCCGACACACTCGGGCGGCACATCGCGCAAGTCGGTATACTGGTTGAGCACGACGATGTCCTCAGGGGCCATACCAGAACCCTCCGCGATCCCGAGCAGTTCCTCGTGCAGCTCCGGAAGATGCTTCTGCAGCACCGGAAGATGGGCCCCAGCGGCGATGCGAACGTCCTGGACCGAGACGAACCGGCTGCGACGAAGCGTCAGCCCGAGGCGAAGCTCAGCCAAGGCGCCAATCGAGTCTCTCCACATCTCACCGTGGGCCTGGCCACGAGCGCGCGGATCCGGTTGGTCGAAGCGGACGGGCTCCATCGGGTGTGTCACGACGCGAGTGTATCGTTTCGAGCCTCGAACCGACGTCCGACGGTTGGAGCCATCCAACCCAGCGTCACCGCCATCGCACCCGACAAACACAAGACCGGGAGGTAGCCCGTCGCGTCGCCCATCGCCCCGCCCAGCGGTGCGGCGAGAAAAGCCCCCGCCATGTACATCACCTGCATCGCGGTGAAGTCCGTCGCCCCGATCGACGCGTCGGCCCGGCTCATCGCCAGCGCAAAGATGCAGACCGCGACCCCGCCACCCGAAGCCGCTTCAAGCATGTTGATCGGCGCAAACACGGCAACCGGAAGGCTGCCTGGGCTCAGCAACCCCACGGCGATCAGGGCGAGTCCCTGGACGACGCTGCATCGGGCCAGGGTCCAGGCCCACCCGCGGCGTCGCACCCATGCACCGGCAAGCACAGCGCCTGCGATCACGGCCCCTCCGCCCAGCAGCCCGTCCAGCCACGCGATCATCTCCTTCGTGTAGCCATGATCGACCAACATGGGCTTGGTCAGCGCGCCCCCGAAGGTCTCCCCAAACTTGGCGAACACGATGAAGGCCCAAAACCCCAGGCCCTGGCGGCGCAACGAGGTCCAAAGCAGGGGCAGCACCCTGCGCGGCGGCAGCGCGGCGCCCGGCGGCTCCGGCGTGAGCAGGACGAACATGAGAACGCAGCCGATGAGCGCGGACATCAACCAAAAATCGCCAGCCCAGCCGATGGTGCCGAGCAGGCCGACCAGCACCCCGCCGCCCAGGAGGTTGCCCACCTTAAACCCGCCGACCTGCGCGCTGTTGGCCGGCCCGAGTTCCTCACCCTTGAGGATGCGAACGGCCCAGCCGTCGACCGCGATGTCTTGCGTGGCCGCGAACACGTTGAGCAGCAGGAACAACAGGACGACCAGCGTCAGGTCGTCCTGCGGGCGCACGGCGGAGAGCGCGAGCGTGACCGCGAGCATCCCGATCTGAGCTGGGATGAGCCAGCTCCGATATCGGCCCAGCCGCGAGCTTCCGAACCGATCGACCAGCGGCGCCCACAGGAACTTTAAAATCCACGGGGCGGAGAGAAATGAAGCGAGACCTATCGTCTTGAGATCGAGCCCCTGCTCCCGCAGCACCACGGGGAGGACCACCGCGAGAAACCCACCGGGCAGCCCCTGGCAGACGTAAAGCGCAAAGAGAAAGGCCAGCCTCCTGGACATCGGCGCCTCCCTCATCGCTCCGTTCTTCGGACCCGCGAACCTCGACGCAGCAGGCTACTGCGGCTCGAGCCCTGCATCCGCGTCGTAGCTCTTCTTGCCACCTTCCCACGTCGCATGGGCGCGGACCCGGTAGGTCTTGCAGCCCGCGGAGAACGGATAGTCGGCCGGGCGGACGAGCACCACGTACGAGTCCTTCTGTGCCGCGATGCCGTGATCGCCGGGCGCCTTGATGCGGTCGGCGGGCACATCGGCCGCGTCCCCTCCACACGAGACTCGCGCGCTGAAGGTGTCGGGCACCGCGCCCGCGTTGAACACCATCGCGACCTGATTGTGCATCGTGACGTGCGTGATGTTGGTTTCCCCCTCGCGGTGTTGCTTGATCGAGCGCTCCATGTCGGCGACTTTGCAGTCGCCTCCGCTGCACTGCCACGCGCCGCGGTAGGAGAGAAACTGGTTGCGGAGGTTCTGCCGCAGCGCGCCGCAGCCCAGCGCGAGAGGAGCACCGACAAGACCCAGGAGCAGCAATGCGCGACGCATACCCCTCGTTGTTACCACGGGTCGGCTTTGCACAGGCACGGATCCCTGAGAACCTCGCGGGGCCTCCCCCATGATTCCACCGAGCCTGATCCCGCTGCCGACCGCCACCGACGTCGCGCAGCGCGTCGATGCGCTGGAGCTCCCCTTCTCACGCCATGGGGTTGACCCGTACGGCATCGACAAGAAGGAGCTGGCCAAGTTCTTCACCCTCCTGCGCTTCCTGTATCAGCGCTACTTCGACATCGAATGCGTCGGCATCCACAACATCCCGCCGCGTGGTCGCGCGATGCTCGTGGGTAACCACTCTGGAGGCTGGGCCATCGACGCCCTGATGGTCATCGCCTCCGCGTTTCTGGAGATGCAGACGCCCCGACTCGCGCAAGGCATGGCCGAGAAGTTCCTGCAGAAGATGCCCTTCGTGGCGAACTTTTCGAACCGACTCGGACAATTCGCCGGGCTGCCCGAGCACTGCATTCGGCTGCTCAACGACGACCGATTGCTGATGGTGTTTCCCGAGGGGGCCCGCGGCACCGCGAAGCTGTTTCGAGAGCGAGACTCGCTGGTCTCGTTCGGCACCGGGTTCGTTCGCTTGGCCCTTGAGACCGGGACCCCGATCGTCCCTGTCGCGTTCGTGGGCGGGGGAGAGGCCATCCCGACCGTCGCCAATCTCTACAGCCTGGGCAAACGCTTCGGCATTCCCTACATCCCGGTCACCCCGTACGGCGTTGCAATTCCGCTGCCCGTGCGGCTGAAGATCCTCTATGGCGAACCGGTGATGCTCGATGGCGACGCGCGGGATACCGACGAGATCATCGCCCGCAACGTCGCCCACATCAAGGGCAAGATCGCCGCACTCATCTCGCAGGGTCGCGCGCTGCGGGAAGGCAAGCTCACCGCCGCGCAGGTCAAGCTTTCATGAAGGTCATGGTCACCGGCGTCGCCGGACATATGGGGCGCCTGGTCGCGCATCTGCTGCACGCGCAAGACCACGAGGTCATCGGGGTCGACCGTCGCGCCTGGTACCACCCCCCCGAGGGGATTCGCGTCTACCAGGCCGACATCCGCAAACGCCCCACCGAAGACCTGTTTCGGACCCTGCGACCCGACGCCGTGATTCACATGGCCACGGTCACCCACCTCACGCATCGCAGCGAAGACCGCTACCGCATCAACCTCAAGGGGACGCAGTCGTTCTTCGAAAACTGCCACCGCTATGGGGTCAAACACGCGATCTTCGTTGGCCGGCACACGTACTACGGCGCGGCTCCAGACTCGCCGCTGTACCACACCGAGGCCGAGCCCCCGATGGCCGTGCATACGTTCCCAGAGCTCTCGGACCTCGTCGCGGCCGACCTGTACGCAGGGGCCATGTTGTGGCGACACCCGGAGATCGAGACCGCGGTGCTTCGGTGCTGCTACACGCTCGGTCCGCTCAAGCAGGGCACGCTCGCGGCGTTCCTCAAGGGCCCCCGCGTGCCGACCGTTTTGGGTTTTGACCCGCTGTTTCAGTTCGTGCATGAGCACGACGCGGCGCGAGCGATCGTCCTCGCGCTGACCAAGAAACTCCGCGGGGTCTACAACGTGGCCGGTCCGCCTCCGGTCCCGCTGTCGGTCGTCATTCGAGAGGCGGGGCTGCGCAACCTACCGATCCCCGAGCTGCTGTTTCGTGCCGCGCTCGGCCGCTTCGGGCTGCCCCTGCTCCCACCAGGCGCGCTGGAGCACGTGAAGTATCCGGTCGTGATCGATGCCAGCGAGTTCAACGCCGCGACTGGCTTCAAGCCCGAGTTCAGCGAAGATGCGACGATGAAGGCGTACCGAGACTCAGGACACTAGGTCCACGGCCCCGCGAACCGCACGCGTCGCACGCAGTCACTCTCGCCGACCCGCTCGGTCTCAAACACAACCTCTCGCTGACGCTCCATGGCGTCGAACAGCTGCTCGAGGACACGATCGCCCAGCGTGTGTTTTCGGCAGGCGCCTTCGCCGAACCGCAGGTTGGTGTCTTGGCCCGCGAGGCGCACCGCCTCGGTCCGGATCGCCCCACCCGTGCCGTCGGCCGACAGCTCGATGGACAAGATCCGCACGGATTCTGGGTCCTTGGCCGGGGATGGAGCCAAAAATACGGAGACGAGTGCGAGCGCCAGCGCGTTCATGCACCCCGAACGCACGCCCGCTGCAATCGCTTGCACCGGGCGAATCGAGGCTGCGGGGCCGGCTCGAATCGGGAGCGCATCGACGAAAGACGGGCCGAGTTTGGGAAGATGCGGGCGTTTGGCGCCGCGCTGAGGCATCGTTGCGGGGTCGGTATGGTCCGTCACGCACTTCCCACCCTCGCGCTACTGGCGCTCGCTCCTGGCATCGCCGCGGCCGCAGCCCCCGCGTTGGCCCGGACGACCGATGCGAGTTCGCCTGCGTGGGACCGCCCGATTCTCGCCGACCCCGAGCAGCACAAGGCCGCCGACCGCCCGTCGCGGACGTTTCGGGACCATGGCGTTGGCCCCACCATCGACACCGCCGAGCGACCCCGCGGCGCGTTCACGCTCGACTACGACACCGCCAGCTTCGACCTCGCCCGCGCAGCGTTGGCCCGGGGCGAAGCCCCACAGCCCGCGGAGGTTCGGGTCGAGGAGTTCGTCAAGGTGTTCTCCGTGCCACCGGAGATCGTCGCGGACCCAAAGGCACGACTGGCGATCGAAGTCGATGCCGTCGCCTCCTCGCATCGTCGCGGCTATCAGGTCATTCGCGTGACCGCCTACGCCGCCCGACAGCCGCAGCGTCCCGTCGACGTGGTGGTCGCGGTCGACGTTTCGCCCGCGATGGCCACACCGCCCGACCTCGACGGTGTCCGGGAACTCGTGCAAACGCTCGGAGCGGCGCTGTCTCGCGATGACCGCATCGCGCTTGTCGAACTCAACTCCCCGCCCGAGGTTCTGTTTCCGCTCGGGCCCCCACCCTCGATCAGCGATCTCGAAGCCGAGGCCAAGCGGCTGGGACCCGCCGAAGCGCCCCCCATGTCCGAAACGACGCTCGCGGCCGCCTTCGATGCGCTGGACCGCAAGAAGGCCGGCCGAGACCGGGTCGTGGTCGTGCTGGGCCCCGGCTCCCTTCCCGAGTCCACCCAAAGCTCGCGCAACGAGGCGCGGCGACGCGTCTGGGCCACGGCACAAAAAGCAGCACGGCACGGCGTCGCAACCTACGCCGTCGGCGTTGGCCGGGACACCTACGACGATGTCCTGCTGGGCGGCCTCGCCAGCGCTGGCCACGGCGCGTACCTCTTTGCCCACGAGCCCTCCGACACAGCCCGCCGCTTGGCGCAGGTGATGCGGCGCCCGGTGGCCGCCCGCGACCCGGTGTTGGAGGTGGAGTTCGATCCCGACGCCGTCACCCGCTACCGCTTAATCGGCTTCGAGGGGCGCATCGAGCCGGCGCCCGGTGGCCGGGAGCAGCCCAGCGGAGGCGCGCTTCGAGCCGGGGATGCCGTGACCGCGCTCTACGAGGTCAAGCTCCGCGACCAAGCTCCGACGCGCTGGGGTCAAGTCAGCCTTCGCTACACCGACTCCGACACGGGCAAGACCCTTTCGATCCGCCAACCGATGGACGGGTTGCAAGCCGGGGTCGCGATGTCCGACGCTTCGGGACGAACCCAGCTCGTAACCCTCGCGGCCGCCGTCGCCGAGAAGCTTCGTGCCTCCTACTGGGCCCGGCGCATCACGTGGGCCGAACTCCAGGACCGATTCACGGCCCTCCCCGAAGATCTGCGCCAGGACCCCGACGCGGCCCGGCTTGGCGCGATGATCGACGACGCCGCTGCGCTGCGGACCACGCCCAACGATTCCGAAAACTCCGACGCATCGCAGCCTTTCGAGCGCATGCCTGTCGTTCGCTGAGTCCGAAATGCTCTCGCGTCTCCGTCCGTGGCTGATCGCGCTGGGCCTGGGCCTCGCGGCGCTGTTGTGGGGCCTCGCAACGCTGCAAGGCATGATGATCACCGAGCGCCGCGACGCTCGAGCCCGCATCGACGACCAGACCTCGGCGCTCGAAGAGTTTGCCCTGCGCGCGCTCCAGCTCCAGCTGGAGGAGGTTCTGCGGGAGGCGGGTCCGCAGCTTGAGGCTGCGCGGCGCGATCCCCTGTTGCCCGACGCTGGCTTGGTCTTCGTCGAGCGCGGCACGTTGGGCCTGCCCCGGCCCGGACCCCGCGAGGGCACAGACAGCCCCGCGCAGGAGCTGTATCAGGCCCTGCGTAGTGGTGCGCCGATCGAGGCGGAGCCACAAACCCCGTGGGCCGACCGCCTGGTGCTCTTCACCGACTTTCGCGACGCGATCGAGGAAGGGGACGCCAACCCGATCGAACGATCGTTTCGAGAGATCCTCCGTCACCGAACGCTGCACGTCATCGACTCCCGGCTCGACCTCGTCGCGCGGGTCGCCGCGCTCGACCTTCTCACCGAGCGAAGCCGGCCCGATCCCGCATTGATGGAAGATGCCCTTCGCCGCGGTCTTCGAGATGGCCGCGGAGCGCTGGTGATCCAGGGACTGCAGCGGGCCTTGCTTGAACGTCGCTCCAGGTTTTCGGCGCCGGACTTCACGTTCCTTTCGGACCGCGTGATCGCCCTGAGTCGGCAGTCCGGGGTCCGCGTCGATGACTTCGTCATGCGCCGAGCCGAGCGCCCTCGCGACATGTTCGTGCCCGCACGGGCCAGCGGTCCCATGCTGCTCGACTACGGCGGTGTCTTCGTTCGCCCGCGAACCGCCGAAGTCCTGCTCGGCACCGAGGTCGACCTGGACGAGGCCGTGCTGGGCGTCGAAGAAGAAATGCGGGCCAAGGGTCTGCTCGAGCCCGAAGACGGGTTGGTGTCCCCTACGGTCACCACCGAGAGCCTTGAGCTGTCGAGTCTGCGAATCCCGGTCGTCGCCCCGCGCCTCAAACGCGCCGCGGAACAGGCCGACCAGCGTTTCTGGCTCAAGACGTCCTTCGTGGTGCTGTGCGCCGTGCTGGCGTCGGTCCTGGTCGCGCTCGCGGGGGTGCTGCAGTCGCGGCGCCTGCGATTCGTCGAGCTCAAGAGCAACTTCGTGGCCGCCGTCAGCCACGAGCTTCGCACCCCGCTGGCCTCCATCCGCCTTATGGCCGAGACCCTCGAGCGGCGAACGAAGGGCCTGCCCGGCGCGCGCGACTATCCCTCTCGGATCGTCCGAGAGAGCGACGATCTGGCGTTCCTCGTCGACAACCTGCTGTCGTTCAACCGCCTTGAGAAGGGCCGATGGAAGCCGCGTTGCGAGGAGGTCGATGGCCGGGACCTGGTTGCCCAGCTCGGTGACGACCTCGTGACCCTGGCATCGCGGCCGGTCGAGTTCCGAAGTGAAGGGCTCACCGAAGTCCGCCTGTGGGCCGATCCCGAGCTCCTCCGCTTGCTGCTGCGAAACCTCGCCAAAAACGCCTGCAACTACTGCGAGCGCGATCCGATCAAGCTTGTCGTGCGGGCGGAGCTTGCGGGGGACGGATGGGTCATGACCTTCAAGGATAACGGCGTCGGCATTCCCCCGGCCGAGCGCAACAAGGTGTTCACCGACTTCTATCGAGGCCGAGGAACCCGGGCTCGTGGCAGCGGGCTGGGGCTGTCGATCTGTCGGCAGATCATGCAGGCTCACGGCGGGGATCTCGAAGTCGCCCACTCCGACGACAACGGCACGACCTTCCGGCTTCGGTTTCCAGCGACTATCCTGCAGTCGGAGCCTTCATGATCGAACGCATCCTGGTCGTCGAAGACGACGAGAACCTCCGGCTTCCTCTGGTCGACAACCTTGAGGACGAGGGCTTCGAGGTCTCACCCGCCTCGACCGGTGAGATCGCGATCGAACTCGCGCGCACCCACGTCTTCGATGTGATCGTGCTCGACATCATGCTGCCGGGGATCAGCGGCTACGAGGTCTGCAAGGCGCTGCGGGCCCAAGGTTCGCGCGCCGGCATCCTGATGCTCACCGCGCGAAGCCTGGAGGATGACGTGGTCACGGGCTTCGACGCAGGTGCAGACGACTACCTCACCAAGCCTTATCGCCTCCGGGAACTCCTCGCGAGGGTCCGAGCGCTGCTTCGGCGCCGCAGCGGGGGGAGCTCGCCCGAGGCACCCATCAAGTCCTCGGAGACAACCTTCGACCTCGACGGCGTCCAGATCGATCGAAGCGCGCGAACCGTCATCGACACGGAAGGCCAGCCCGTCGATCTGACCCGCACCGAGTTTGATCTGCTGGTCTTCATGGTCGCGCACCGCGGTGAGGCCATGGCGCGGGAGGTCATCCTCGACAAGGTCTGGGGAAACGTCCGGGTCGACCCCAGGACCGTCGACAACTTCGTCTCCAACCTCAAGAAGAAGCTCGGCTGGACCCAAGATCGCAAGTTCACGTTTCGGGCGGTCCGGGGCGTCGGGTACCGGCTCGACTTCGACGGCAACTGACGCACCCGCAGCTACAGCCCCGCGAGGCGCGCTTCGGCGAACGCATAGAGGTGCGCTGGCCGACCTGGGCCGGCTGCAGCGCGTTTGCCCGGAGCGTCGATGATGACGCCGTCCTCGCTCATCCGGTTGAAACGCTTGTTGAAGTTGCTCTTGTCGTATTCGTTGCCGGTGACGACCTCAAACACCCGCCGCAGCTCGGCCTTGGTGAACGAGCGGGGGACGAGGCTCATCGCCAGCCGGAGGTCATACTCGATCTTGCCCGCGATCCGCTGCACGGCGAGCTCGATGATCTCGCTGTGATCGAAGGCCAGCTTGACCCGGTCGAGCCGAGAGACGGACACCCACGTGACATCGACCGCGTCATCTCCGGCCTTCACCCGCGGGACCCGATCGGCGGGAACGAGCGCGTAGTAGGCCACGGAGATCACCCGACCCCGGGGATCGCGACCGGCGACGCCAAACGTGTAGAGCTGCTCGAGGAACACGTCCTGGGGGCTCAAACCGGTCTCTTCTTGGAGCTCGCGCACGGCTGCGTCGTCGAGATTCTCGCCCTGGTCCGCCGCACCGTCGCCCACCCGAACGAAGCCGCCCGGAAGCGCCCACTGCCCTTCGAAGGGCGAGACGCCGCGCTCGATCAGCAGCACCTTGAGGTCGAGGTCGACGACCGTGAACACCACCATGTCCACCGTCACCGATGGACGTGCGTAGTCGTAGCGAAAGCCGGCTTTGCGGGCCGCGGTCTTGTCCTTCCCCCGTGCCCCGCTCACACCCACAAGACCCCCGCTGCACTCAGCGCCGCGCGAGATGACTCCGCGCCTTTGTGCCCCCCGATGGGAGCCGTCGCTGCCGACAAGACCCGCACGGTGTAGCCCCGCTGCGCAAGCCCGAGCGCAGCGGCATCCACACAGAACCCGCCCGTGCAGTAGCCGATCACGTCGAAGAGCACGGCACCGGGTCCTCCCATCGCTTCGACCAATGCGGCCACGACCGACGCCGCAGCCGGGTTGTCGAACAGGGAGTAGACCTCTTTCTCGAAGTACAGACCCACACCGGCGAGCGCTTCACCGGCGAGCGTGGCCGCGTCCTGTTCCCTTGCACCTTCACCTTGCACCGCCTCTCCAACCAGGTTTCGGACCCCGGGTGCGAGCACCTGCATGGGCACGAAGCGGGTCCGCGCGGGAAGCCCAGGGTGCACCCGAAGCCAGCCGGGCGTGCCCTTCACGCAATGGGCCGGGAATGGGCCGCCGTTGGCCTCGAACTCCCACGCGTCGTAGGCGTGCGAGTCGACCGAGCCCAAGATCGGGTCGCCGTCGACCTCGGCCTCTCGCAGCAGCATCTCGATCGCGTCCTCGACCCCCTCCTGCGAGGGTACGTGCAGAGCCCCTGAAGGCCGGACGAAGTCGTGCTGGGTATCGACATCGACCAGGATGCGTCGACGCGCGCTCATCGTGAGACCCCGAGCCGGGCAGCGGACACCTGCTGCGTGAGCGCCTCGGTTTCAGGGCTCGGAGAGGAGGTTGCGCTCAACCCCTCCGCGGTGAGCATCCGGGGCAGGTCGTGGGCGTTGCACAGACGCAGCGTCTCGACCAAGTCTTCGTTGCCACTGAGCACTTCGTAGTCGTCGGGCGGAGTCTCTCCGGCCTGCGCGATGACCCCCAAGGGTCCGTCGCCGCGCAGCCGTCGCCACACCACCGGAACGCCCGGGACCGACTGCTTGCCCAGGCCGCGCTCGTTGCCAAACTTCATGCGGGGCTGGTCGCCGGTCTGCGTGAGCTTGAAGACCGCACTCACGCGGTCGCGAGTCAGAGGGTTGGAGGCCGGCTTCGCGACGATGCTGCCCCCGTAGCCGTACAGCTGCTTCTCCCGCGGCCACTGCGTGAACTCGCGAAGCTGCTCGAAATGGACCGTGGCCGCGAGGTCGAGGCTGTCCTCGAGCACGTGCGATGGCTCGAGGCCAGCGGCCGAGAGAAGCTCACACGCGTGCAGGTATTGCACAAACTTGTTGCCGGAGTCGTAGCGGATCGAGCAGCTGTGCTCGCGTGAGCGCATCACTGCGACGGCGGCGACGATGCCCGAGCCCATGGTGTCGAACGTGTCGAGGAGGTAGCTCGGAGGGGACGAGCGCATGTCTCGCATCGACTCGAACGCCGCGAGGTCATCGCCCCAGCGCTGCACGTGCTCGTGACCCATCGTGCCGACCGCGGTCATCCCCAACGAACGCGCGAGGTGCATGTTGCTGGTCCGCATCACGCCCGCCTCGGCACAGGCCGACAACGCAAGCTCGTGCTGCTGCATGCAGACCGCCGAGCGCATGCCAACCTCGAACACCCGGTCCGGGCTGCCCACCGCATCCACCAGCGCCGTGACGCCGTCCTTGACCCGCGTTCGGTAGGCGTCGTCTTCACGCGTGACCGCGCCGGGGTTGCAGTGGACCGCCTCGGCCACCGCGCGAATGATCAGCTCGTGCTCGGCACACGTCGCGGTGCGCATGGCATCGTCGACCTCGCCCAGCTTGAACGCGGTGGCGAGCTGGATCGGAAAGTTGAGCCACAGGAGCATCGGCTCCAGCCACGAGACAAGAAAGCTGGGGCCGGTCACGCTGAGGATGGGTTCGCGCTCCAGCACCCAAACGCCTCGAGGGACCGCGCAGATCTCGACCCCGGCTGCGCCGGCCCGCAGCGCGTGTTCCATCGCGTCCGACATGGCGTATCCGCTGGCCCGCGCGAACTCCATGTCCTCGGCCGTGGGGGCGATCTCTGCGAGCATCTCCCGCACGATCGCCGCGAGGTCAAACGGCACAAACTGCGGGCCGCCGCGGCGAAACGAGAAGTAGAAGGTCTCTCGCCGCAGAGGAAAGCCCGCCTGCGCCATCGAGTACTTGTAAGCATCGGTGGCGAGCGACGAGGGGGACTGCCAGGGCTGCACGCTTCGAATATAGGGTCACAGAACCACTATTTCAAGAGCGAGATGGGGACGCGCTCGAACCCGCGGGTGAGCGTGCCAACACCGGAGTCGAGGTCGAGGCTGATCATCTCACGTCGGCCGCCGGAGCAGGTCCCGGTGTTGAGCGACAGCCCGTGCTGCACCACATCAACCCGAGCGGCGTGCGTGTGGCCCATGACGACCGCGGCCACGCCGGTCTCGGAACACAACGCATCGGCGGCCCGAGCATACGGGCCCTGGGCGCCTCGAAAGCGGGCGTCCTTGATCGCGACGTCCCGGTCCTCCAGCCACTGCGCAAGCGCGGGGGCTCGCGCCGCACGCAGACGCCCGGTCGCCCACGTCCCCGCCTGCGCCAGACGCAGCGCCCGTCGGGCCACGGGATCGAACTGATGCCCGTGCACGAAGAGGACGCGGAAGCGAGCACCCTGCAGCTCGACTCGCTCCGCGGCGCCGAGAACATCGCGCGCCACGACGTCGTGGTTGCCGTGCACGTAGTGCACACGCGGGTCAGCCAGACGATCGGCCAGCCAGGGAACGCGTGCGAGAATCCGCAGGAGCTGCGCGCGCGCGAATGAGGCACCCCACACCGCCGCGTGATCTGCGGTGAACACATCGCCGAGCAGAACAAGCCGGTCGTGCGTGGCGAGCAGGTCGTCCAGAAAGGACCCGAACGCCGCGGTCTCGTGACCGAACGCGTCGGTACGCCCGTCCAGGCCGATGTGCAGATCGGAGAGCGCGGCGAGCCGCATCCCGTTCGTATCGCACAAATGTCACCGGGGTGTGCAACTGGCGTCGATGTGGGCCGTCAGGCTGGACGAACCCATGTCTTCTCGGCTCGCCACACTTCTCCTGCTCCTCACCGCCGGCTGCGCGGGTGGAGATCTGATGCGTGCCGACGGCGAGGGGAGCTCCCTGGCCGATGAAGACGCCGGCACCGGCACCGGCGGCTCCGAGCCGGTGACCACGGGCCTGACCGGGATCAGCGCTGGCGGAACGCAGAGCAGCGGAGGCACGACGACCTCCCAGCCGGCGCCAGACGCCGACGCCGCCGGAGACGACAGCGGCACGTCGCAGGACGGCGCGAGCTCGACTTCGGGAGGCGGGGGTTTGGAGGACACCGAGGGCACCGACGGCTCCGATGGGGAGAGCGGGTCCAGCACCACCGCGGTCGAGCCGCCGGCAGATGCCCTCGACCTCTCGGGCTGGCGCGTCGTGCAGACCAGCTCCGAGCGAACCTTCACCTTGCCCGCGGGCACGGTGCTGCCCGCTGGCGCCGTGCTCGTGCTCGGCCGCGATTCCAGTCGCGGCGCGTTCGAGCAACACTGGGGCGCGCTGGCCGAGGACGCCCTGTACGTGGACACCGAAGACAGGTTCCCGGCGATCAACGGCGACGAGACCTTCTCGCTCCTCGATCCAGCCGACACGCTGATCGACGGCCCGACCCCGGCAATGGCAAGCGGCGACGCCATGACGCGCACCGACGTGTCCGCCGCGGGCTCGTGGACGTCGGCCGGCGAGGGCACCGCCACCCCCGGGGTTGGGCACGAGTTTTCCGGATCCGCTGGTGTGTTCATCACCGAGGTCAGCGACGCGTCCGGGACCGGCGCGTACGTCTACGAGTTCATCGAGCTGCAGGCCTGGCCGTAGCGCTGGCGCGGCCCGGGACCCGCGATAGACTTGCGGGACGTGGAGCTCCTGCTTTTTCTGCCGTTTCTTGCGCCGCTGGTCATCAGCGGACGACTCCTCGATATGTGGAACACGTGGCGCGGCAACGAGCTCCCGACCCTGCTTGAACCCGCCTCCGAAGCGGATTGGGAGCAGACCTGGGGGCGGATGCTCAGCCCGTCCGCGCCCCATCCAACGCATAGAACGTGACCGCGGCGGCGCTGGCCACGTTGAGCGAATCGACCGCGTGCGCGAGGGGGATCCGTACCCGCGCGGTCGAAGCCTGCAGCCACGCGTCGGGCAGGCCTGGGCCTTCGGACCCGAACGCCACGATCCGGGCACGCCGACCCCGGACCGCCCGAAGCGAGCGCTCGCCGGCGGGGGTCAGCGCGAGCAACTCGGCGTCTAAGGCCTCGCGCAGCGCGAGCGTCTGCGCCAGCAGTCCCTCGCAGATCGTCAACGAAACACTGAAGACGTGCCCCGCGGACGCGCGAATGGCCTTGCGCGCGAACGGGTCTGCGGCGCTGGCATCGAGCAGAACGTGGTCCACGCCCAGCGCTCGCGCAGCACGGATCAGCGCGCCCACGTTCGCAGGGTCGGTGAACCCCACGGCCACCGCCACCAAAGGGGCCTCGCGCTCGCGCAGCTCCGACCCATCGAAGATGGCGGGGCCCGGCACTTCGACCGACGCCACCACACCGCGGTGAAACGAATACCCCAGCAGCGAGGACAGCAGCGCCTTGCTGGCGCACCACCAGCTGGCCGACGCGGGAACGTGGCCACGAAGCCGGTCCACGTGACTGCGCGTGCACAGGACCGTATCGACGCGCATGCCCGAGGCGCATGCACGAAGGGTTGGGATTGCGCCCTCGACCACCGCCAGCCCGCCCCGCCCCCGTCCCACGACCCCAGAGAACACCCCCAGTTGCGGATCGGTCAGTGCGGCGAGCGGTTCGGGCTCACGGGGTGCCATCGGCTCCAGTGCGGGCCTGAAAGTCCGCCACCGCGCGCCCGATCTCACCGCAGACGTCGTCACGATGCGCCTTGGCGGCCACCTTGATCGCGTTGGCGATCGCCCTCGCTTCGCTGCGGCCGTGTGCCTTGAGGACCGGACGGCTGAAACCGAGCAGCGGTGCGCCGCCATACTCGGAGTAGTCGGTGATGTCCTTGAGCTGACGAAGGCCCCGCGCCAGCAAGGTGAGTCCGAGCTTCCACATGAGGTTTTGTTTGAACGCCCACTTGCTGACGCTCTTGAGCACCTCGCCCACGCCCTCCCCCATCTTGAGGGCCACGTTGCCGACGAGCCCTTCACAGACCACGACGTCGCAGACCCCCATCGGAATATCGTTACCCTCGATGTTTCCAATGAAGTTCAGCGCGGCGTCCTCCCGCATCAGTCGGTTGGCTGTGGCGAGCACCTCGCCGCCCTTGGTCTCCTCGCGCCCCATGTTGAGCAGCCCGATCGAAGGCGAGGAGACCTTGCTGATCCGCCCCGCGTAGGCGTTGCCCATGTAGGCGAAGAACAGCAGGTCGGTGGCTGTGCATCGCACCGTCGCGCCGACATCCAGCATCAGCGCGAAGCGGTCCGGGTTGCCGCGCCGCTCTTTCGTTGGGTAGACCGCCGCAAGCGCGGATCGTTTGACGCCGTCGATTTTCGGCACCCATCGGGCCGCGGCGAGCACGATAGCCCCCGTCGAGCCGGCCGACACAAACGCCGACGCGTCTCCGCCGGCCGCCGCCTGCATCGCTCGCGAGAGCGACGCATCGGGCTTGGTGTCGAGACCCAAGCGAGGCTTCTCGTTCTGCCCGATCACCTCCAGCGCAGGGAGAACCTCGATGCGCTTTGGATTGTGCTCGTGGCGGTCGAGGCCCCGGGCGATCGCATCGGGGTCGCCCACCAAGAGCAGGTCGATCGACGTCTCTTTGGAGACGGCAGCGGCGGCCTCCATCGTCACCACCGATCCGTGGTCACCTCCCATGACGTCGAGTGCGACCCGAGTTTCTGCCATCGCGACCAGTGTACGCTCGAACGACACGACGCCGCCGCATCGGCGCCTGACACGAAGCCACGACGCCAAAGGGCGCTTTCGGGGAGTCCGGCAGCTGCGTACTCTTGGCGCATGCAGATGCGGTGGACGTGGATTGGCCTGATGCTCGCGGCGGTCGGATTGCCACCGGTAGAAGCCGGGGCGGCCGAGACCACCGTCGTCCTCGACGGCGTCGTCCCCAAGGACGGGCTGTACTTCACGGTTCCCTTCGAGGTGCCCGCTGGAACGCTCGAGATCGAGATCCGCCACAGCGATCTCTCCGACGACAACATCCTGGACTGGGGACTGCTCTCGCCCGAGGGGTTCGTCGGCTGGGGTGGCGGCAACGAGGAGGACGTCCTGGTCGGAGAAACGTACGCCTCACGCAGCTACGCCCCCGGGCCCATCGCCCCGGGGCAGTGGCAGGTCCTGGTGGGGAAGGCCCGCATCGACGACCTGCCCGCCAGCTTCGCCCTCGAGGTGACGCTGCGTGATGAGGTGACCGGCACAACGCAGGCGCGGAGCAACTACTCGGACACGACACTGTCCCCAGACCCGGGGTGGTTTGCGGGCGACATGCACGTGCACTCCGATGAGAGCGGCGACGCACGGCCGGCGCTGACCGAGATCGGAACCTTCGCGCGGGATCGGGGCCTCGATTTCGTCGTGGTCAGCGACCACAACGTTCACACCGCGCTCGACTTTTTCGGGGCAGCCCAGGCGCAGCACCCCGAGCTTCTCTTCGTTCCCGGCGTCGAGTTCACCACCTACGCCGGGCACGGCAACGGCATCGGTGCGACGTCGTGGGTCGATTTTCGGGTCGGTGATACGACGAGCATCCAGGCCGCTGCAGCGTCGTTCCACGCGCAGCAGGCCCTGTTCGCGGTCGACCATCCGGTGCTCCAACTCGGGCCGCTGTGCATCGGCTGCGCATGGGAGCACGACCTCGACCCCAGCATGATCGATGCGGTCGAGCTGACCAACGGCGGCGGTCTGCAGCCGTTCGGGTGGACGTTGATCGACGAGGCGATGGCCTACTGGGATGGCCTGTGCGACCAAGGTTTTCACGTCGCCCCCATCGGAGGCAGCGACGACCACAAGGCTGGCGTCGATCTCAACATGTTCCAAAGCCCCATTGGCGACGGCACGACGATGGTGTGGGCCGAGTCGCTCTCGGGTGCGGCGATCGTCGAAGGCATTCGTCAGGGGCGAACCGTGGTCAAGCTGCAGGGCCCGGGCGACCCGATGGTCGACTTCGACGCCGACGGGCGACAAGGGGACACCGTTCGAGGCGAGCGCATCGAGCTGCGCGCCGTGATCACCGGCGCGCGCGGCCAGACCGCCCGGCTCGTGGTCGACGGCGCAGCGAAGGCGACGTTTCCTGTGCAAGGCGACCCGTTCGAGCAGACATGGACCATCGACGCGCCGGCAACGGGGCAGCAGCGGTACCGGGTGGAGGTGCTCGTCGATGGATCCCTGCGGACCGTGACCAGCCACCTGTGGGTCGAGTTTGCGCCGCAGCCGGACCCGGAAGGAACGAGCACCGGTGGGTCCGGTGGGTCCGGTGGCGGGGAGACATCCACCGGCATGGGGCCCTCGGATCCGACCACCGACGCCGCCACCAGCAGCAGCGCAAGCGCAGCTCAGGCTGCGGACGATGCCGGGGGCTGCGGCTGCTCGCAGCACGGGCCGGCGCCGTGGGCCTGGTTGGGCGTGCTCTGCCTACCGGGACTGATCAATCGACGGACCGACCGGAGATGTCCTCGGCGAGTTTCTTGAGCGTGCCCCAGACGTCCTCGCCCTGCAGGAGTGTCGCGAATCGTCGGCGCACGCGGAGCATGCGAGATGCGGCGAGGCGGAACAACTCCTCCATCCGGTCACGAGTCTGCGGCACGGCCTTCCCGCCCTCGACCCGCGCTGGAAGTTGCCGCGTGAGTGGAAGCTCCGCCACCGCCACCGTGCCGTCGGCGGAGAAGCTGACCACGTCGCTCATCGACTTGAACAGCTCGCGCGCACCGTCATTCCAGGCCAAGAACTCGGTCCGAAACGCCTGCACATCCCGCTCGCGAGCCGCCTGCGACAACCGATTCATCAGCAGGCCGCCGAGCCCCTGCCCCTGCGCACGGTCGACCACCGCGATCGCGGGCTCGGCCAATCGGTCGTCCTCGGGAAGTCGGATGAACCGCGCGACACCGAGGCCTTCGCCTTCGGTACCCGAGGCATCGAGCTCGACCGCGCCGATCGCAAAGTGCGAGTGCTGGTCGAGCTCGGTAAGGTAGGCGAGCTCGGCCTTCGACAGCGTGGGCTTGTCGGTGAAGAAGCGCAGGTAGCGGGACTCGGACGACATGCGCGCAAGCCCCTCCTGCAGACGCCGCTTGTCCGCGGGCTGAATGAGCTTGAGCCGGACCCGCAGGCCCGACGACAGCGTGAGGTCCTCGCAATAGTTGGCGTCGAACGCGAGTGGGCGCTCCACACAGGGATCCTACGATGCGGCACTGCCGCGGCAAGCGGCAGGAACGCCGCGGCCCCGTGTACCATCGCAGCCATGGCCGGCGTGCCCATGACCCCGGAGCAAGCGCGTACCCTCAGTGCGAACTACGCCCACCGCCTCCGAACGTGTGTCCCGTGGAGCTCGGCGATGCCATGGACGCCGGAGCTGAACCTTCAGGCGTCCACGTACAAGGTCCGCGAGCTGTGGCCGGGGGTTGTGGCCTCCGATGCCCCCGTGGACCAGCTTGAGCCCGGCGCGTTCGTCGACTCCCCGGGCGGCCGGTTCCGATACTGCGTGCGTTTGCAACGGCGCGGAAAGCCGTTGCTGACCTGGTGGGGAGATCAGGTCGGCACCGTTCTCTTCGACGGCGACGTCATCATCCCCGCGCTGTATGAGGCGCCCGAGGACCCGCAGGAGGAGCGTCCGTGGAAAGAAGCGCCGTGGATGTCGCTGACCCCGGCCGAGCTCATGACGCTTCGTCCCGGGACACGCTTGGCCAAGGGGCACACGGTCATCGCCGGCCTCGGTTTGGGACACCAACTCATCGAGGTCGCCAAGCGGTTGCCGGTCAAGCGGGTGACCGTCGTCGAGCTCAACCGCGAACTCGCCGACTGGATCATGCCGGTCATCGCGCCTCACGTTCGCAAGAAGCTCGATGTCATCATCGGCGACGCGTACGAGATCATCCCCAAGCTGGCCGCGGACGTGGCGCTGATCGACATTTTCCCCGGCTACGGTGACGGTTTTCGGCGCGTCGAAGAGCTCCGCCGCGCGAGTCCCAAGATCAAACGGTTCTGGGGCTGGGGCACCTCGGAGATGACCGGCAGAGCGCAGCGCTGAGGAGAGCCCGCCGGCCCCCGCTTAGAACAGGCTCGTCTGGGCTGGGGGAGACGCGCGTTGCGCAGGCCACGCGGGCATCGGATCCGTGCCCAGCCGTGCCGCGAGGCGATCGTGAAATTCTCGTGCGAGCCGAGGCGCATGAAAGTCGTCGGGGCAGTGCAGGAACACGTGGGGTGAGCGCCCCTGAGCCAGCCAAGCGGCGACGCGGGAGACCCACGCATCGATCCGGGGAAGCGCCACCTGCGAGGTGGGCGGGACGATGAGTCGCAGCACCGGGCTCTTCCCCTCGACGACGGTGGGAATGGGCAGCCGCGGCTTCTTCTCGCGCGCGATTCGAAGGTCTTCGTCCACCGGCATCTGCGCGTAGATCCCGTGGGTATCCAGGACCACCCGCTCGACGTCGTGCTCGATCAAGAGCGCGGTCAGTCGCGTCTCAGCCGGGGTCTCCGCGAAGAAGCCGAGGTGTCGGACCTCAAGCGCGAATCGAAGGTCCCGGGGGAGACCCCGCAAGAAGGCTCGCAACACGGGGAGCCGCGGCGGACCGAAACTCGGCGGAAGCTGGATCATGATCGGACCCAGGCGTGGACCCAGCGGCCGCATCCGATCGAGGAAGCGGTTCGTCTGGCCCGCAGCCGCGATCAAACCGCGTTCGTGCGTCACGGTCTTCGGAAGCTTGAAACAGAAGCGGAAGGACTCGGGCGTAGCGTCGGCCCAGCGCCGCACGATGTCCTCGGGGGGCGTCGCGTAGAAGGTCGTGTTGCCTTCAACCGCATCGAAGACCTCCGCGTAGCGACGCAGAAAGTCAACGGACTTCGTCCCCGGGGCCAGCAGCTCGCCGACCCAGTCCTTGCGGCCCCAGATCGGGCAGCCCAGCCACATCCGCGGCTCAACCATCGGCGGTAGCTTCCCACGGCCGCCGTCCGCGATACCATACCCCCATGGCACTGAGCCTCGAGAGTCAGTGGACGATTGTCGCGTGCGGCATCATGGCGCACGCCGACGGTGTACTCGATGGCGAGGAGTGCGACCTCCTACTTGCGATGGTCGAAGGCGAGGCCGACGCGGACGAGTACAGCACGTGGTTGAGCACGATCTCGGACGCCGCCCGCCTCGAAGAGATGCTGTCCCAGCTTCCGACGCCGCCCGACTCGGTGCACCGCGATATCCTTGAGACCGCCTGGAGCGTCGCGGTTGCGGACGGTGAGCGGACCCAAGCAGAGCAAGAAGCCCTCGGACGCATTGCGACACGTCTCGGAGTCGAGGGCGTGCAGCTCGAGTTCTGGCGCGAGGCGTGGACCCAAGGGCAGTCCGCGCTCGCGGAGCTGGTGACCGACGCGGCGTGTGTCGTGTTGGCCGGCGAAGCGCCGCTGGACTCGGATGCACGCACGGTCATTCTTGAGCTCAGCCGCGCGGTGCCCACCACCGATGCCCACCGCGAGGAGCTCGTCGGCGCGACCGCCATTCCCAAGGACGCCGAAGACGTCGGGCGGAGGCTCCGGGGCATTCCCAAGCGGCGCCGAAAGTGGGTCCTCAAGACCTTGGCGAGCGTCCCCGGCAAGTGTCCGCAGCGCGAGGATGCTCAGCGACGCTTGACGGAGCTGGGTGTCAGCTCCGGGCTGTCGGCCGAGATCGTGAAGTCGCTTCTGGGCAGCAGCTAGCCTGTGCAGGCCTACGCCGCAGGGAACTGCTCCCGGAAACGGGTGAGTCCCTCTTGCGGCGCCGCGAGAAACAGGCGGTCGCCCTTCTCGATACGAAAGTCCTCCGAAAAGGACACGGTGACGTCGTCGTTGCGCCGGACGGCGACGATCGAACAGCCCGTCGACGCGCCAACCTGGGCCTGCATCGGGCTGCGCCCCACGAGTCCGGTGCTTCCGACCTCGTGGAGTTTGACCCGCGCATCGAGGCTGATCCACGCGTCCCCAAGCATCTTCTGCGCCAGCAACTCGGCGGCCACCTGCCCCAACGACAGCGCGAAGTCGGCCCCTGCGCGGTGGATTCGCGCGACGCTGTTGCTGCGCTGGACCCGAGCGACGATCGGGACGTCCGGGGCGCAGTCTCGAACAACCGATGCCGCAAACAGCGTCGTGCTGTCGTCGCTGAGCGCCAAGATGACGCAGGCGGCATCGCGAACGTGGAGCTGCATGAGGGCATCGCGATCGAGCACGTCTCCAACATGCTCGCTCCCGTCTTTGCTCCGCTTGTCGAACAGGACCACCGACTCCCCGGCGTCCGTCAGCAGCTCGCCAACCTTGCGCCCCACGTCGCCGGCGCCCGCGATCAGAAACGGCCCGCGGCGTCCCAGCGGCGTCGCCAGCTTGCCCAAGGCTTCAACCGCCTCGGCGCTGCCGACCGCCATGAGGATCGTGCCGGGCCGAATCGGCTCGGTGGGTCGCGCAAACGGTCGAAACGTTCCATCGACCCAGCGTCCGACAATGGTCGCACCGGTCTTGGTCCGCACCGCAGAGTCGGCGAGCGTCGAGCCTGCGAGCGAGCTGCCCTCCGCGACGCGAACCTCAATCGTTCGCAGCAGCGCCCCCACCCCGCCCAGGCCCTGCATCCGCGGGCGGACCCGGTCGCGGGCGAGCGAGGCCATCGCGGCGGCCAGGATATGCAGTGGGGTGTAGACCGCGTCGGCTCCGGCCAGCATCATCGGCCGGCGGTGGAGCGGATGGTCGGCCAGCGCGAGCAACTCGCCCGCATAGCCAAGCTGCCGAGCGCTGAGCAGCAGCTCGGCGTTCTCCTGGTCCGAGCCCGCGAGCACGACCGCGCGCGCGCGTTCGAACAGGGCGATGTCCAGCTCCTCCTCCTCGTCCGGCGCGTAGACGATCTCCTGCCCGCGATCGAAGAGGCGCCGCGCGACGGCCTCGTCGCGCTCGAGCACGACCGTCGGCACGGACGCCCGTTGGAGTTCTTCCAGCAGCGGAAGTACCGCAGGGCCGTAGCGAAAGACCAAGACGTAGTCGCGCTTCTTGGGCACCGTTCGGGGGAGTCGCGCCTCGAAGCGTTCTTCGAAGAACGGCACGACCACCAGCGAGAACACGACGAACGTCAGCGCCAACCCGACGAACTGGGTGACCACGACAAACGCGATCATCAGCGGGTGGGTCCAGTGGTTGTCGCGGCCGTATCCAGTCGTGGTGATCGTCTCGGCGGCCCACTGAACCGCGTCGGACATCGAGCGCGTCTCGCCCTCAAACTGCCCCATCGCGAGGACGTAGGCGCCCGCCAGGAGGAACAACAACGCGGGCGCGAGCAACGCCAGCGCCAGGATTCGCCGCGTCCGAGACCTGCGCGTCATCGTCAGGATGCTCCGCAGGTCAGCCGCACGAGGCTGGCACGTGGGGCAAGGCAGCGCCGCTGAAGCCAATGCGGAGATCGAAGGCCGGCTCGCCCATGAGCGAGGAGCAGTTCTCGGACGGGCTCACGCCGCCCAGCAGCACCGCCAGCGGAACCCCGCCCACGGGACAACCGGCGCACTCGCCCTCGGTCTGGACGTCGTCCGGCCCCGTGCTGCCACTGCAGACGCCGAGACACGAGCACAGCGCCTGGGCCTCGGACTGCAAGAGGCACCCATTGAGGGTGCCCCAAATGGCCGCTTCGCTCGCGTTCGTCGAGACCTCTGCCGTGACGGCGCGGATCGGGACGGCATCGGGAGTGCCCGCATCGGGCGTGCAGTTGAACGTCGTGGTGTCGTCGTCTTCGGCGTAGATGTAGACCACCTGCTCGGGCGGGAGCTGCATGTCGTACGAGTTTCCATCCGAGCCGGACGCCGCGATGCTGCACTCTCCGACCTCGGACGAGGGTCCCCAGCGGGTCTCCCCTTCGATAAACGTCACGGGGATCAGGTCGCTGATCGTGTCGGTCTGGGCGCACAGCGCTGAGGGTTCGGGGCCCACGCCCGAACGAATGCCGAGCATCGCTTCCCCGGCCTCGGCGTCGCGGGACGCGGCCTCCAGCAGGATGTTGAGCTTGAGCTTGTCGATGTCCGCCCGCCAGGTGTTCTCCAACAGCTGGGCTTGGAGCACGGTGCCGTCGGCGTCGCCCACCATCTGGATGTCGACACAGTCGAATCGGTAGGTCACCGGGGTGGGATCGCCCCCTCCCGCGCTGGTCGTTCCGGATCCGGTGACCGGGTTCTGCGTCGTTGGGGGGTCGATGGTCGCCGCAGTGGTGCTCGAGCTTCCCCCCGGAGCGTCGGGCAGGATATTGGGCTCGTCGCCCTCGCCATTCGTGCACGCGGCGGCGCCGAAGATCCAGGCCACGGTCATGCCCACCAAGAAGACTCGGTCGATCATCGTGGTGGGAATCTACCACGCGGGGGGGTCGTGGTAGGTTGCTCGACGATGTTGCGCCGATGGCTCGCCCCGTGGGTCCTTGCCTGTGTTGCCGCGCTCGGCCTCGCCCAAGATGCGCGCGCCGGCGGGTTCGAAATCCCCGACATGGGCGCGCGGGCGCTGGGTCGCGGCACGGCCAACGTGGTCGGCGTGCAGGACGGCACCGCCATCCACTACAACCCCGGCTCGCTCGCCAAGATGCGCGGGACCACGGTCATGTACAACCACGGGTTGGTCTGGCAGCACAACCAGTTCTCGCGAGCCACGCTCAGCGAGGCCTGGGGGAACGATGCGGGCACCTCCTTCGAACCGGTCAGCGCCGACAACAACCTGTTCCCGATCCTCGGCACGTTGGTGGTGACCAGCGACTTCGGGCTCGACAACTGGACCTTCGCCGCGGGCGTCTATGGCCCCAACGGCTTCGGCAAGCAGAGCTTTCCCAGCTACGGGCCGCAGGCCTTCATGATGACCGAGCTGGACGTCCTGCTCGCCTACTACACCGTGGGCGCGGCCTGGAAGTGGAACGACGTGTTCGGGATCGGCGCGGTGGTGCAGTACGCCGACCTCATCAAGCTCAACTACGGCGTGCTCTCGGACTCCGCGGTGACCTCGACGCTGAGCCCGGTGCCCGACTCGCAGAGCACCCAGCTGGTGACCACGATCGAGCTCAAGGACCGCACCGCCGCCACCGCGCAGCTCGGCGCGTGGTACCGGCCCCACCAGCGACTCGAACTCGGTCTCTCGACCCGCTTCGTGCCCGTGTACTTCAAGCCCAAAGGCGGCGTGTCCGTCGACAAGGAGACCCTCGTGACCGAGGCGATCAACGTCGAAATGGACCTGACCCTGCCGGTCATCGTTCGCGGCGGGCTGCGCTACATTCACGACACGGGCACGCGGGAGTGGTTCGACATCGAACTCGACGCGGTCTACGAGTCGTGGTCGATGCTCAAGACCTTCGACCTCGATGTGGACGGCCAGCTCAACGGTCAGAACCTGCAAGAGCTCAGCCTCGCGAAGAACTGGAAGGACACGGTGTCCGTGCGGCTCGGCGGCGACGTGCACCCTCTGCCGCCGTACCTCACGCTTCGCACGGGTGCGTTCTTCGAGACCGCGGCGGCGCCGAAGAACTTCTCCAGCCTCGACTTCCCCAGCTTCCGACGGTTCGGAGTCGGCGGTGGCTTCACCGCCGGCGCCAAGGGCGTCTACGCGACCGTTGGCTACATGCACGTCTTCCAAGAAGACCGCACGGTCACCGAAGAGTTCGGCAAGGTGCTGGGTCAACGACCCCTGCGGCCCTGCCCCGACAACTGCGACGGGCTCAGCGGCGTGGTCGGCAACGCCGGCGTGTTCGAGACCGGCTACGACATGCTCACCATCGGCATCGACCTCCGATTCCGCGAGCTGCTCGCAGACCGCAAGGCCAAGAAGAAGGAAGCCGCGAAACCTCAGCCGGCTGCCGCTTCACAGCCCGCAAAACACGGCGCATAACAGGCGTCGTCGAGTGGTTCGGCGTCGGTCCGGCAGTCCTTGGCGCAGCGATAGGAGCAGTTCGCGAACCTGGACCCCCTCCAGCGCGGGTGTCCCCGTCGGTACCACTCCTGCTTCATCGCCACCTGAAGGTCCGAGACCCGCGGGTCCTGGGGATACGCGTTGACGTACCAGGTGCAGTACCCCATCGACTGCACGCAAGCATCCTCGGAGAGCCGCTGTGCCAAGCGGGTGCGCAGCTTCGACTCGTGGCGCCTACGAAACGCGTCGAGGTCGACGTTGGGCATCAGGTTTCGCCCGTGCTCATCTTGGACCCAATCATCCCGTCCCTCGAGAAACGCGACGAGCGCATCGTTGAACGCGGGAACGCTGAGCCGACGCAAGCCGTGGGTCTCGAGCAATGCCTGCGCCGTTTGAGCGCCGAGGGTGCCGGGGTAGCGGTCGACCAGCGCGAGCAGGCCCGCGGTCGTGGGCTCGGGCAACGCTGCGACCGCCACATCGTCTCCCTCCTCGGGCTCGTCGATCGCCCACGGATCCCCGATCACGAGCGACTCGTACTCCCGCAACGCGACGACCTCGCGCCAGGTGTCCAGCTCGGGATGGTCGGTGTGTGTGTCCACCCACGACCTCAACGCCTCGAGATCTCCAGCGTCGTGATAGGCGAGTACGGCGTCTTCGAGCTCGGACTGCACCGCCGCGGCGCGAATCTGCGCCGCATCCGCGGTGGCGGTCTCGATGCGCGGCGCGCAGCCCAGCGTCAGCGCCATGCCCACCACCAGGGCCGACCAGGGTCGAATCGCGTTCGCCATGGTCTCCCCATCGGCCACCCGGCATGAAACTTCAGCGGGGTTTGGTTCAGGACCTGCGTTCTGGTCGCGGTGTATCGTGCGCGTGTTGGACGACAGCGCCCCACCCGCGGCGGAATCCGACGACCTTCCAGCGTGCCCGTACTGCGCCCGGTCGCATCCGCCCGATCGCCTCAAGTGCCCGGAGACCGATATGGCGCTGCCCCTGCGGGGCCGCGTGTTGTCGGGCAAGTTCCGCTTCGTCCGCAAGCTTGGCAAAGGCGGCATGGCCTCGGTGTGGCTCGCGATCAACACCGCGGTCGATCGCGAGGTGGCCATCAAGGTCATTCGTCCCGAGGTGCTCAAGAACGATGACCTCGTCGCGCGGTTTCGCAGCGAAGCCAAGGCGGCAGGCCGCATCGAGCACCCCCACGTCTGCGAGATCCTCGACTTCGGCGTCGGACCGATCGGACCCTACATCGTCATGGAGCGGCTGCAGGGGAAGAACCTCGCTCAGCTCATTCACGAGCGTGGAACCCTGTCGCCGCAAGAGACCGTCGACATCGTGCAGCAGGCGCTGCTCGGGCTCGAAGCGGCACATGCCCAAGGCATCGTGCACCGCGACCTCAAGCCCGAGAACGTCTACTTGCACGAGCCCAAGGTGGGTCCGCCAGTGATCAAGCTGATGGACTTCGGGGTCGCGAAGTTCACCGACGGAAGCGCCGAGATCACCACCGAGCACGGTGCGCTGCTCGGCACGCCGGAGTACATGGCGCCGGAGCAGTTCAAGGGTGCGGACCAGGCCGAGGTCCGGACCGATCTCTGGGCCGTGGGCGCCATCATCTTCCGGGCACTGACCGGAAAACACGCGTTCAAGGGGCCGACGGTCGCCGCGACGCTGCTGTTGGTCAGTCACGAAGAGCCGGTTCCGATTCGAACGATCAAGCCCGAGATCCCCCAGGCGCTGGTGGACGTGGTGACCCGATGCCTTTCGAAAGACATCGCCGGTCGTTACGCCAATGCAACGCAGCTGCGGGCGGCGCTGACCGAGCTTGAGCCCGAGCTCGACCTCGACGATGAAGGGCCGACAGCCCCGAGCCTGCCCAAACTCGGGCCAGCGCTTCCTGAGCTCGCTGTGCGTGCAGCAGCCCCAGACTCGCCCGAGCTGGCGCCAAACGACAGCACACTCGAGCGACGACCCACCGAGACGTTTCAAGCCGCGGACTCGCACGCTCCTGCGCGTGGGTTGTGGATCGCCGGGGGCCTCGCGCTGTTGGCCGTGGCAGCTGGCGTCATGCTGTGGCCCGATGACGCGCCGCCGTCTCCGACCCCCGCCGCCACCAAGGCGGCGACGCCGACCGCCAACGTGCCACCCGCCGCCCCACGCCTCGATGCCGGAACCCCAGCAGAGCCGGTGGAGCCGGCGGAGCCCGCGGAGCCTGCGGAGCCCGTGGTGGTGATCCTCGAAGACGAGCCGGCGCCCGATCTGGGCACGGTCGAGGCGACCCCCTCCCAGGACGTTCCGCCGGCCCCCGACCCCGACGCCTTCGAGGACCCCAGCGCACCGAAAACAACGGCCCCCACGTATCCGAACGGACTTCCCGCGGGCGCGTTCGACCTGGGCAATGGGTACGTCCTGGCCGAGCGGCGTGGAAAACGAAGCGACCACAGCGATGCGCGGAAGTTCTGCGACGCGCTCGCACGGACCGGACACCTGGGCTTCACCGGGTGGAAGCTGGTCTTCCCGGGCGCCATCAAACGGATCGCGCAAAGCGGCAACGCTCCCCGTGGCACCTACTGGACCAGCGCTCGCTGGCGCGGCAACGTCACCACGTTTGCGCTGCCCGGCGGCGTGATGAAAAAAGGCGTGAACGCCGAGCGTCGCGTCGCCCGGGCGCTGTGTGTCGCGGAGCTCACCTCAGGGTCTTGAGCGGCCCTATCGCGAGTCGTCCGCGAGTCGTCCGCGAGTCGTCCGCGAGTCGTCCGCGCGTCGTCCAAGCCGCGCAGGGTCCTCTCGCTCGCCGAATGCGTGGCTACAGGTGGTGTCCGACCCGGGCCAGCCGGGAGACCACGAACCAGGCCACGCCGATTCCCATCCCGATCATCGCAGGGAGCAGCAGGTCCTGCAGGCCGAGCATCGTCGCGCCCACGTAGGTGCCACCGGCGAGCAGGAACAGGATCAGGCCGCCGCCCGCGACGACGGACCCGAACGCCGGATGTCGATCCGCGCTCGCCGTGGCGTGGGTGCCAGACTCGGGTGAGGTGATGCTCTCGTGCATGGCGAGGCCCGAGTATAGAGGAGGCCGGCGCGCCCTTGGACACAGATCCGCACGCCCGGGATAGGCTCAGGACATCGTTGGCATAGGCAGGACGCATCGGGGGGCTGCCCACCGACCGCGGGACACTCAGCGAGCGCCGCAGCGGCCACGCTCTAGCGCCGCACGACCGCCGACGCCAAATCCACCACATGCGCCGCCCCATCCCCCGCGTAGTCCTTGGGTCGGCACGTCAACACCACCACCTGGATCGACTTCGCGCTCTGCTGCAGCAGCTGACGAAACCACTCGGAACGCTCGGGATCCGTCTGCGCGAGATGATCGTCGAGCACCAACGCGGTCCCCAGGTGCTCGGCCACACTCACCCGCAGCAGCGTCGCAACCTGCTCCTTGACCCCCTCGGAGAACCTCTCCAACGCCTGTACGCCCTGCGCGGTCATCACCCCTTCGGTCTCGAGGTCAGCCCCCAGCGACGCACCGCGATACCGACCCCCCGAGAGCGACTGCATACGGGTGGCGACCTCGGTGCCCAGCGAGCGTCCCAGGTGCGCGCCCGTCTCGTTCTCGACCTCGCGCAGGGTCGCGAGCAACAACCGCCACCCGTCGTAGTCGAGCTCGATCTCGGCCTCCTCGCGACACGCGTCTTCTAGCGCCTCGCGGGCCATCTGCGACCGTTCGCGAACGACCTGCCCGCCCACTTGTTGAAGCGCGCCCTCCTGCTGTCGCACCGCCCGCTCCGCGTCTTCGAGCGTCTCCTCGGCCGTCACCAACGCGGCCCGCGCTGCGTCCACGCTCGCCTCCGAGACGTCCCGCGTCGGCACCGGCGCGGCGTCCAGAGCGTCCTGCGCCTGCGCGACCCGTTCGGCCGCAGCAAAGGCGTCGTGGTGCTGTGCCTGCTCCTGCCGCACGCTGAGCGCGGCCTGGGCTGCCGTCTGGGTGGCCCGCGCCTGATCGAGCGCCTCTCGCAGGCTCGCTTCGCGCTGCGTCGCGGCTGCGCGAGCGGACTCTGCGTCCAGCACCGCCTGCTTGGCCGCGGTGGTGCGTCCCTGGATGCCATCCTCCTCGGCCTTCGCCTGGGCGCCCAGTTCCGACCGACGCTGCTCGATGTCGTCGAGCGCGGTCCGAAGCACCTGCGCGGCCGCGACCGGATCCTCCTCGCCCTCCAGACGCGCAGCCTCCTCCTGCTTGCCGGCCGCCTCCGCGCGCTGATCGGCCAATCGAAGCTCCGTCTGGGCCTCGGACACCGTCGCCGCCGCGCTGGCGACCTGCCGAGACCCACGCTCCGACTCCGCCTGCGCCTCGCGCGTTGCAGCGTCGAGTGCGTCGCCGTGCTCCTGCGCCTGCGCCCTGCATGCCGCCGAGTCCACCCCCTCGAGGCCTCGCTGCGCGGCCTCGAGTTCGCGCTGCGCGGACTGCAGCACGTCGGGCTCGGCCGGGCTCGCCCGCGCCTCCAGCATCTGCGCTTCTTGAACCCGGGCGTCACGCTCCCGCTGAACCTCCGCCCGTGCGGTGGCGGCCTCCCGCAGCGCCTCGACCGACGCGATGCCGAGGCGCTCCAGGGTCGCCGCGTGCACCGCCCAGGCAGCCCTTGCGTCCTGCAGCGCCGCGTGGGCGGTGGGGTCGCCGGGGCGCACCGTCACCTGCCCGAGCCCGCCGAGATCGAGCACCACCTCCCGCTCCGCGTCGATGGTGGCATCGCCCGCAACGGAGGTCGGGCCCACACCGTCGGTCGTCGCGCGCACGCCCTGCGACAGCGCCAAGCCCACCCGCACGCCCCCGCGGAGCGCAGCTTCCCGGATCTGCAGGGCCCGCCACGAAGCCTCCATCGCCTGCTGCGTTTTGGGGTCGGGAAAGCCCGTTCCCAGCTCCGCATCCAGGACCGCCGCCTCCGCCCGCTTCGCTTCGGCCTCCTCGCGCGCCGCAGCTGCGGCCGCATCGCGCTCGCGCAGCGACGCAACGCGGGCCCGCAAGCCTTCGGCCCGCACCCACAGCAGGGCATCCGCGCGCGTTGAGTGGACCCCGGAGGCCTGCGCCGCGGCGGTGTCGGCCCTCGTTTTGGCCTCGAGCGCAGCGGTGTGGCACGCCGCCGCCTGGCTTCGCTGCGCCGTCGCCTCATCCCGCTGCTCACACGCCGCCCGCCAAGCACGCAGCTGTACCTGCCGAGCCTGCAGGCGCACGCTCTGGGCCTCCAGCTCCCGCAGCGCCTCCGTCCGCGCCTGGGCCTGGGCGCGCAGCTGCGGATCCTCGCCCGAGCGCAGCGCCTCCGCGGCCGCCCGCGCCCGTTCGCACTCCAACTCGGCGCTTCGCACCGCACCCCGCTGGACCTCCAACGCCGCCTCGACTTCGGGCACCGCAGCCTTCGCCGACACCAGCTCGGCGTGCAAACGCGCGATCTCCTGCCCGTTGCGCTCGATCTCCGCCAGCGCCCCGCGAGCGGCATCCACCTCGGCCTGCAGACCCACCCGGACCCGAAGCTCCTCCAGCGCCGCCTCGATGTGCTCGACCGTTTGCGCCGCCGCAGCGCGCTCGGTCAACGCCCCATCGCGACGCACCGACAGCTCGCCCAACCGCGACACCACGGCATCGCTCTCGGCCACCGCGGCGATCAGCTGCTCGCTCGCCTCCCGGCGCTGCTTGATCTCCGCTCCCACCCGCTCGAACGGACTGCCTTTGCGCGTGCTTCGTTTGCCTTTGGCCGTGAACGCTTCGTCCACCCGCATCTGCGCCTGCTCAAGCACCTGCTGATACAGCGGGTCGGTGGCCATCGCCTGCAGCGCTTCGACAAGCCGCGCCTTGCCCGAGTCTTCGGCGTCCCCGTCCAGGCTCTGCTCCAGCAACCGATAGGGCATCGCCTGCTCCCCCAACAGCACGGTCGCAAGGAACGACGAGGGGAACCCGTGCGAGCCACCCCGTCCCCCCGGCGCCGCCAGTCCCCACTCCAGCAGCTCCCGCAGCCGACCGTCGACGCCGCGCCCCTCTTCCTCGAGGCTGTAGGTCACCCCGTCATTCGACCACTCCAACACCGACTTGCCGCCCGCGCTCGTGCCAAACGCCTTGTGCACCCGCCACCATCGGCCCTTGATCTCCAGGACCAGCGTGACCGTGGGCTTGCGCGTGGTTCCCCACGGGATGTACGGACGCGCCGCGCTCGAGCCGTGCTGCAGCAACAGCGCCGCACGGATGGCCGCCGCGAGCGTGGACTTGCCCAGATCGTTGGGCCCGTGCAGCACGTTGAGCCCGTCCTCAAAGGACACCTTGGCTCGTTCCACCGCACCAAAGTCCGCAACCTCCACCGAGCGCAGGCGCACTAGTCGTTCCCCCGGACCGAGCGATACAGGTGATACAGCGCCCGCTTCGCCGCCTCGGCGTCCTCGCCCCCGGACTCGGCCTGAGCCTGAAGCCTCGTCACGACCAGCCCGAGTTCGTCCGGGAGTCCGTCGAACGCCGCCTCGAGGTCGTCGGTCCGCAACCGAAACCCCGAGCGATCCACCTGCAGCACCCCGACCCGCCCATGCGTCGCGTCGGTTCCGCCCAGCGTGCGCAGCAACGCCTCGACGGCCTCGTACTCGGGCGGCGTCGCATCCAGCTGCACGTGCAGTCGGATCACCTTGGTCGCCAGATCGCCTTCGGCTGCAAGCGCCCGCAAGTCCGCGACCGAGCGCACCGTGCGTTCGACCCAACGCCAGCGCCCCACCCGCTCCTTGCGAAGCAGCGCCCGCCGTCCGTCTCGCGGAAAGAACACCAGCGCAACGTAGCCCGCATCCTGCTCCCCGAACTTCGTCGGCTCCGGCGCGCTCGGATAGACGGTGGGAACCGCCGCCCCCGGAGGCACCTCTCGAAACGCATGCGTGTCTCCAATGGCCAGGTAGTCCAGGCCCCGATCTTCGGCCGCTTCGGCGGGGATGGGGAACGTGTTTTGAAAGCCCTCGATGTCGGTGGTCTGACCGTGAATCATGCCGACACGGATGCGTTCGTCACCGGGTTCGCGGCGCGGCAGGTTCTTCCACAGCCCGGTTTGGCCGGCCCGCGTGCGACACGGCGCCGCGAGCAGCACCCCGCAGTCGGACAGCGGCGCCTCGAAGTCATCGCGATCCACCACGTGCACCCCCGGCGGCAGCCCGCGCCGAAACGGGTGGTCCTCGGACCACACGCTCTTGTTGGTGAACGGATCGTGGTTTCCCGGCAGCAAGAACACCGGACGCTGCGACCAGTCCCGCGCCGTGAGCCGTTCGAGCAGGCCTTGCCACCAAGGGTCGGCCGGAAGCGGGTCGTCGAACAGATCCCCTGCACACAGCACCGCATCCACGCCCGCCGACGCCGCGGCCCCAAACACGCTGTCCAGCACATCCATCCGGGCCCGCATCAGCGTGCGCTGGTGCTCTTCGGAGAAGCTGGGGAAACGCATCCCGAGGTGCCAGTCGGCGGTGTGCAGGAGCTTGAGCGCCACGTCGGGTTCACCTTGGCTCATACGAGCACGAACTCCACATCGAGGATGCGTTCGTAGGAGGGCGGAGTGTAGCGCCGCACGTACGCGCGCGAGCGCCACGTTTTGTACTCGCTGTCGTCTCGACCCAGCAGCCGATCCGCCTGCGCGTTGAGCCCGTCGAGCTCGGTCTCGATCGCCGCCAGCTCGTGCTCAGCGCGCGTGCGTGGCCCGGGCCCCACTGCGGCATCACGCCGCGCCACGGCCTCGGCCTGGCGCGTCTGCACCCCCTGACGGATCCGGCGCAGCGCCAGGACACGATCGTCAACCGAGCGCTCGATCTGCGCCAACGTCTCCTCGAAGCGCAGGTGCTCCCGGGCTTCGAGATCTCCCCCAGCGACAAAGATCGCCTCCTGCGCCGCATCTTCAAGCGCGTCCATCGGACCGCGAACGTCCGGGTCGGCATCCGCGACCGCGGCGAGCACCCACGTTCGGGCACGCGCGCCGAACAGGGGCGCCGACCGTTGGTCGAGCACCACCACCGGCAGCAGCTCGGTCACCGGCTCGAAGCCCAGCGCCTGCATCCGCACGACCGCAATACGCCCGGTCGCGCCGACGCTCGCAGCTTCGTCGTCTGCGAGACTGGCCGCGCAGACCGACACCCGCTGACGACCCACCGTCGCGCCTCGAGCCTCTTCGAGCGCTGCACGCACCAAGGCGTGGCCGACATGCAGCGGCTCCCCCTGCTCGGGCACACCATCGCCCACCCGGATCTGGACACCGCCGCGATGCGCGGGCGGCAGCCGCGGGTCCGCGCCGATCTCGACCGACAAGCCCTCGTCGTCGCGCACGGTCGAGTACGGGATCCCAGCGGCGTCGAGATACCGGATCAGCACCCCCTCGAGCTCGGCGTCCAGGGCGGCAAGCGCCGCGGGAAGCTCCTGCTCGATGTCCTTGAACGCGGCGCGCACGGTCGCGTCGAAGCGTGTCTCGATCAGCCCCGCGGTCCGTGCATGGGTCTGCTCGTAGTCGTCCTTGGCATCGCCCACGCGGGCCTCAAGCGCAGCCATCCCTGCGGCGATCTCCGCGGGCGAGCGCGCCTTGTCGTAGACATCGGCGAGCGCAGCCTCGAAGTCGCTGGCCAGCGCGCCGACCAGCGAGCTTGACGTGGGCGCGACCGCCTCGTGCAGCACCGCATCCGAGGCATCGAGCACGGTGCCAAACAGCTCAAGCTTGCGAGAGAGGATGTCGAACGTGAGCCGCTGGGCTTCGTTGTCGCGGTTGATGAAGTTGATCACCGTGACGTCCCGCGTCTGACCGTAGCGATGACACCGCCCGATGCGCTGCTCGATGCGTTGCGGGTTCCAAGGGAGGTCGTAGTTGATGACGGTGTCGCAGAACTGCAGGTTGAGTCCCTTGGCTCCCGCCTCGGTGGCGATGAACACGGCGGTCTTCGTGGCGAACTCGTGCACGAGCGCGAGCCGAACCGCCACCGAGCGCGAAGGCTGTGCGTCCTTGGGCATCCGCGCACCAACCTCCGCCTCCCAGCGCTGCAGCGCCGCGGCGACCTGTGGACCCGTGTTCTGTCCGCGAAAGATGGTGACGGCGTCGGGGTCGAGAACGCCGGCGTCGACCAGGACCTGTTTGATGTACGTCTGCGTCGAGAGGGCCTCGGTGAAGATGACCACCTTGCCGCTCCCGTCGGGCCGGGACAGCGCGCGTGCCACCGCCACCTGGAGCTGCTCCGCCTTGCTGTCGACCGGCAGCGCGCGCGCACGGTCGGCCAAGGCCTGGACCCGCTTCATCTCGGCCACCAGCTCGGGCTCGGGGTGCTCGGGGGCCTCCTCGTCCTCGTCTGCGGGTCTCGGCTGTGCGTCGTCGTCGTCGTCGTCGTCGTCGTCGTCGAGATCGGCGTCGAACAACCGCAGCGTGTCCGCGCTGCCTTCGAGCTTGCGCCGCAGACGGTCCGCGACCGCTTGCAGGGAGTCGGCCAGCGCCACCACCGAACTCCCCATGCGCCGGTGAAACCCGATCAGCAGCAACCGCCGATGCGTCCCCCGGAACGCGAGCGTCTTGGGATCGAGCAAATACTCGGTGACCTCGTCGTACAGCTGCGCCTCGTCGGGCGACATCGAGTACTCGAACAGCCGCGCCGTGCGTTGGGTGAACGCTTTCGCCATGAACGTCTGCGCTTGCCGCCGCAGCGTCCGCTGGCAAACGGTCGCGAGCCGTCGCTTGAGCTCGTCGTCTTGGCCCGGACGAATCCTGCGGTCGTCCCCATCGCAGAACACCGACCGGAACGTCCCCAGGTCTCCCAGCAGCGTGCCGGTGGGCTCGACGTACTGGACCAACCCCCACATTTCGGTGAGCGTGTTTTGGATGGGCGTCGCCGTGAGCAGGAGCATCGGCGTGTCCACCAGCGCCTGCTTGACCCGCGCCGCGGTGCGGGCATATCGCGACCCATCGCGCAGGCCGCCCTGCCGATCGTAGCGGCGATAGATGCCCGCGAACATCTCGTGGGCCTCGTCGATCACACACAGATCGAACCGGCCGCTTCCCGCGATTGCGGCCGCCCCAGCCTCGGAGCCGGCGTACTCGCGGCCCGCGATGAACACCCCGGGACCCTCGAAACCGGTCTCTTCGGCGGCACCTTCCCGGGCCGTGATGCCAAACAGCGCGAGCAGCTCATCGCGCCACTGGCCGAGCAGAGGCTTGGGCGTCAGCAGCAGGATGCGCGAGGCGCCCTCGGCCAGCAGCTGGGATAGGGTCAGGCCGGCCTCGATGGTCTTGCCCAGCCCGACCTCGTCCGCGAGGATGCAGCCACCTTTGGGGATCCGCTGGAGCGCGAAGATCACCGCCTCGATCTGATGTGGGTTCGGGTCAATCCGGGCGCTCCGCTGCGAGGCCAGATAGCGGCGCTGCTCGTCGGCCCGGCGGAGCCGAACGAGCTCCTCACAAGCAAAGCGTCTCGCGACCGCGTGCACCATCCGCAGTGTTGGTCGCACACCTGTGCGTCCGGGGGAAGGGCCGGATGACGCCAGGCCTCCCGGCGCAGTATGCTCGCAGCGTGACCGCAGTCCGGACCGTCCTCATCCCGTTCTTGTTGCTCACCCTGTTCACCGTCTTCGGCGGGTGCAAACAGACGGTGGAAAACCAAACCGCGGCGTGGAAGAGCAACGTCAAGACGGTGGAGGCGCTGCAGGCCAAGTACCCAGGATTCAAGCCCGCCCTGCAGGCCCGCATCGACGAAGCCACCCCGATGCACGAGGCTGCCGGATCGCTTGAGGGTGACGCTGCGATCGAGAAACTGTCCGCGGCCAACGGCGCGCTGATGAAGGGCTTCGTCCGCGAGCTCGACAAGATCGAAACGGTGAGCAAGAAGCTTCGCGAAGCCCGGGTCGAAGCCACCGCGAAAGCCTCGGATCCATCGATTCGCGCGGGCGCGAAGGTTGCCGCCGACGACGCCGAGAAGGCGCTGTCCCGCGCGGAGGCAGCCCTCAAGACGGGCGCGAAGAATCCCAACGAGGCGGACGCCATCGTCAAGAAGGTGCTCGCGGACCTTGAGACCGCCCAAAGTGCCATCGACAAGGTCAGCGGCGTGCAGTCCGACAAGGACAGCAAGGCCAAGGCCGACAAGGACGCCGCCAACCAGGATGCCGAGGACGCCAAAGAAGCCGTCGCGGACTGGAAGTGTTCGTACTGCGGCAACCTGAACCCTCACGACCACAACGAATGTGGCGGGTGCGGGGCGGGTAAGAGCGGCAAGAAGCCCGACGAAGCGGCCAAGAAGTAGGCCCAGCGCCCGGACCAGTGGCCGGACCAGCGGCCGGACCAGCGGCCGGAGGAGAAACGAACACCGGGAAGGTAAGCTGTTCTCATGAGCGACGGGCAACCCGGAAAAAAGAAGACCCTGCTGATCGTCGTGGCGAGCTTGCTCGGCGTTGCGTTGGCCGGAGCGCTCGGGTGGGGCATGTTCATCGGCTGGGTCGTCGACACGGAGGCCAGCGACGCCCAGCGCGGCCTCACTGGAGCGCACCTGGCCGAGTTCTATGACGAGCCCGAGCTCGACGGCGGCACGCTCGAACTCGTGCGGACGCGCTACCTGGATGGCTCCTACGACGTCAGCGTCGACTACGACCTCGACGAGTTTGTCATCACCTCGTCGCTGTACTCGGTCGAACGTCGCGCCTCGGATGCGATCAGCGTCTACGGCGGCCTCCGGGTGACCGGGCCGCTGATGGAGACCATGGCCGACATCGAGCTGCAGGAGCGAGACGACCTCTTCTCCTGGGGCGACAACTCCAGCTCAAAGGTCATCCTCGTCGAGGGTGAACCCAGCGGACACGTCATCATCGCCCGCAAGGGCAAGGTCGCCTTCATGGTGACGCTCGCCGGCATCTACGAGGACGATGCGCAGCGACTCGAAGCGCTGCTGCGACCGGTGCTGGACTCCGCGCAGCGCGACGGTTAGCGGCGGAGGGACCTGTCCCCGGCATGGGGTTCCCGCTTGCGAATCGCAAGCACGGCGTCCATCGTTCAAGGATGCAAAGGACTTGGATTCTCGGACTGGGACTCAGCCTCGGGGCCGGCTGTTTCAGCCCGAATGCGGCGCCCGAACTCGACACGGATGGGAGCGGCACTGCGGACACGGTGCCGACGAGTGTCGGCGATGCGACCGAGGGCCCGGACGCGACTGCCCCCACCTCGGGTCCGCCCCCTGCAACCAACTCCACCGACGCTCCGACCAGCAGCTCAAGTACGACCGTCGATCCCACCGCATCGGGGACAGCCGGAGAGACCGGCATTGGAGGGTCATGTTCCGGTCCCGAAGACTGCGCAAGTGGTGTCTGCGTCGAGTCGGAATGCGTTCCTTGCGGGGATGCCCCACAGCCAGATGCCGCCTGCGCAGAGTCCAACCCCGCAACTCCTTTGTGTCGCAAAGACGGCTTGAGTTGCGTCGCGTGCACGGCGAGCAGTTGCGACGGCTCGACTCCGGCCTGCAAACCAGACGTCGGCTGCGTCGCGTGCGACGAGCACAGGCAGTGCCCGGAGTCGGCGTGTCACCTTGCGGGCCCTGACGAGGGGTCGTGCTTCGACACGGCGGATGTCGTGGAGGTCTCCGATACGAGCGAATTTGAGGATGCGTTTACGCAAGGAAACCCCGGGGGGCAACTTGTCATCCTGCTTACTCCCGGAACCATCGCAATAGGAGGCTCACTCTCTAGTCCTCTGGCAGAGGTCGCGATCATCGGCGATGGTTCGACGTTGCAGGGCGGAGCGACGTCGCTGTTCTTCAACATCCCCGATCTGTTCTACATCTCCAACGTAGACATCGAGGACGGGCCAAGCCGCGCCATCACCTGCAGCGTAGGTGAGGAGCTGTGGCTCGACGACACGTCAGTTTCGGACTATCCGGTGGCGCTCCAATCATCGTGTGATGTGTTCGTTCGGCGCTCTCAGTTTCGAGGCGACCCGGGTGGGCAGGATCTCGGCGCGACCCTTCAGCTCGGCGGGACTTTCAACGCCGTAAACACGGACTTCGGACCGGCTGGAAACCCGATGTTTGAGCTGTTCGAAGCAGAAATCGACATTCGATACTCCACGATCGCCGGCAACCAAACGGCTGTTGAATGCGGCACGGTCTCCTCCGGAGTCATCCGCAACAGCATCATCGTAAGCGAGGGTGACTCGGTGGACTTCGCATGCGGACTGGACTACATCGACAACGCGAGTGACGAATTCGACTTAGGCGGCGCAATGGTGCCCTCATACGACCCAAGCTGGTTCGTCGTCTCCGACGGAAGTCGCTTCTTCCTGAGCCCCTCCGGAGAAAGGGTGTTCGACGGGATCGCGGACTGGGACGAAGGAGACCCACTCGTCGATATCGAAGGGGACCCTCGGCCTCAGAAAGCACCTGGCTACCCGGGAGTCGACGAGCCTTAGCACCGCTCAGTGAAGGAATGGACCACCAAGCATTTCCGGGGGTCCATTCCTTGATGCGCGCAAGCACGCAGCTAGCCGCGACGACGACGCAGGCCTAGCAACACGGGACCGAGCAGCAACAAACTCAGCGGAGCGGGCCCTCCTGTGGAACATCCGCCACCGCCGCTATTGCCACCGGCGGAGTCTCCGTCCGTGTCCCCGTCGGTTTCGCTTGCGGTCGCACCCGCCGAGGCACTCGCGCTGGCGGATTCCGATGCGTTGCTGTCACTGGCCGAAGCACTCGCCGAGGCGGAGTCAGACGCCGAGGCCGTATCCGACTCGGACGCCGACGCGGCGCCGGTCTCATCCGCCGCGCCGGTCTCGCTACTGCCGGTCTCGCCACCGCCACCGTCGGTCACTTCAAGCTGTGACGACTCGCAGGCTTCGTTCCCCGCGACGTCCGTCGCGCAGACTTCTACAGTGTAGCTTCCGGCAGCGATGCCCTCGAAGGCGACACGGTACAGGTCACCGCCCGAGAACGTGGCGTCGACCGACTCCTCCACACCATCTCCGGTCAGCGTACCGCCAACGGACTGCAGCCGCGGGCCAGTATCCGTGACAGACCCATCGACGACCGCGAAGCGAACGGAGAAGGTGGCGCCAACCTCACCCACGTCCTCGAGCCCACGGAATGCGGGAGCCAAGTCGTCGACCGGCACGCCACCGTTTGCGAAGAACACCTCGTTCTCGCGGTCCGAGGGTTCGCCGTTGCCTGTGACGAGGTCGAGACGGCCGTCGCCGTTGAGGTCCCCGAACTCGCCCCACAGCGATCCTGGGCCGTTTCCGTTCGTCGGGAACGTGCCCGCCCTGAACTCAAAGCCGCCGTCGCCGTCGTTCTCAAAAAGCCGCTCTACGGCCCCGAACACGTTGAGCACGACCGCATCCATGTCACCGTCGTTGTCGATGTCCGCACACACAACGCCGTTGTCATCGTCGTCGCCATTCCCCGAGACACGCGAGTTCGTCTCGTCCGTAAACGTGCCGTCTCCAGCGTTGATCAAGAGCTGCTCCGAGTAGCCAGGCCCCATGTTGTCGATCCAAATGTCGAGGTCGCCATCCCCATCGACGTCACAAGCCGCAGGGTTGTAGTGGTAGCCCCCGGGCTGATCGACGAGGTCGTCGGACGCGTCGGAGAACGTCCCGTCGCCATTGCCCAGCCACAGCGCGTTGCTGCCTGAGTGAGCGTTGAGCATGATATCTAAGACGAAGTCGCCGTTGGCGTCCAGCAGGTCTACGTCGTCGGGATCCTCCCCGGTGAAGGTCGGAGGGATAGCGCCATCCAACTCCTCGAACGAGCCCAGACCGTCGTTGATGTAGATGTGGCCAAACACGCCGGGGCTCGACGTGTACCCGTCGGCACTGAAGATATCCAGGTCGCCGTCATTGTCGAAGTCGCCCATCCGGGTCGCGCCGACGTTGGGCTCTTCGGCTGGCATCCGTTCTGAATACTCGTCCGCAAACACCATCTCCCCGGCGTTCACGAAGAGCGCTGAGCCACCATCTCGCGCCGCGGGAGCGAAGATGTCGAGGTCGCCGTCGGCGTCAATGTCTCCCACTGCGACCTGCCGATGTTTCCCGGCATGACCGCCCAGTGCGGTCTCCGAGACCAGCGAAAAATTCCCCGCCCCGTCGTTCTCGTAGATCGCCAGGAGTTGGGCGGCTCCCACATCGAAGAACCCCGAGTAGTTGGTAAAGACGATGTCCAGATCTGCATCACCGTCGAGATCTGCGAGGAGCATGTGGTTCGTCCAGCAACCGGACCCCTCGCAGGCTTGAACATCCAATGCTCCGGATTGCTCGTCGAACAGCGACCCCCCTGCCTCGGCATCGCCGCTCGCCGTCAGTGCGGTGAGGATGAACAGACCAGAGAACCAGCGGGCGGGACGAGTACGAAGCATTGGAGTTCAGACCTTTCGCCTTCAATGGCGCGGCCTGACCATACCCTTCAATCCCAGGCGCGAGCGTGCGCCAGGGACGGGTTTTCGCGTGAACTTCGCGACTACTCGGACGCGGCGTCGTCCGCCGGTTCGGCTTCAGCAGCGGGCTCGGGCTCGGGGACCGGCTCGGGCTCGCCGGAGGGGTCGTCGTTGGGCCCTCGAACCAGGACGACGAACTCGATGCGGCGGTTCTTCGCGCGACCGTCCTCGGTGTCGTTGGTGTCGCGGGGGACCGTGTCGCCCTTGCCCACCGTCTCGATGCGACCGCCGTCGATGCCCGCGTCGGTGAGGTACTTCTTCACCGCTTCGGCCCGCTCGGCGGAGAGCGTCAGGTTGGCCGCCGGGTCGCCGACGTTGTCGGTGTGGCCGGTGATCTTCACGCGGACATCCTCGTACTCGGTCATGACCGCGACGGCCCGGTCGAGGTCAGGCTTGGACGTGGACCGGATGGTCGCCTTGCCGAAGTCGAAGGTGATGCCCTCGAGGGCGCCCTCGAACTCCTTGATCTCCGGCGGCAGCTCGTCGGGACAGCCATCGGAGTCGTCGAGGCCGTTGTAGACCTCGGGCTCGTCGATGCACTTGTCGACCGAGTCCATGATGCGGTCGCCGTCCGTGTCTTTGTCCGGACAGCCCTCGGGCGCAACGCCGGGAACCTCGGGGCAGGCGTCGAGCGAATCCTTGAAGCCATCGCCGTCGGTGTCGGGGCGACCATCGGGCTCGACACCCGCGGCATCCGGGCAGGCGTCCTTCTCGTTGATGAAGCCGTCGCGGTCCCGGTCCGGATCGACGTAGGCGGCCGCGGGCGGCAGGGGCTGCGGTTTGCCGCGGTTGAACGTGACCGTGAGACCCGCGAGGATCTGCAGGTGGGCCACGCCGGAGTCCTGGCGGTTCTCGGCGGCGCTGACGATGTTGCGCATCTCCACGCGCGCGCCAAGCCAACGGTTGAAGTAGACCTTGACGCCGCCGCCGTAGTGGAAGGCGGGGTCGATGTCATTGCCAAGGACGATGATGTTGGACCGAACCCCCATCGCCCCGTACCCAGCCAAGAAAAACGGGGTTACGGAGTGGAACGGCAGCTGCGCGATTGCGTGGCCGCGGAAGCCGTACACAAACGCGAAGTCGTTGGTGATGCTTCGAACCCGGGTGGGGTTGGCCGAAAACTCGCCCTCGACCCCGAGCACGCGCAGCGGGAAGTAGCCCAAGCGCAGACCGACGTCGGGAGACACGGCCCACAGCGGTTCTTGTGGCTGGGTCGCCGGATCGTAGAAGTCGTGGTCCGGGTTGGCGAGCAACACCCCGCCGTAGACCCCCAGCTCGACCATGTGCCGCTCCGGACGCCAGCGCTTGATCCACGGCTGGTCCGTCCGCTTGTAGCGAGTCTCCTCCAGCTCCTCGCGTTCGGTCTTCTGCGACGCCTCGAAGTTGGCCTTGCCCTTCGGCCCGCCGATGCTGGCCGAGGCGCTTCCCTCCGCAGCGGGCTCTGCAGCACCCGCCTCGGAAGCGAGCAAGCTCAGGCCCAAACAGATGCCGACGGTGACGGAGGCACGCATCATCTTGATGCGTTTCTATCGCACCGGCGCCTCAGGCGGTAGCCCCTGGCGAAGCCCTGCGACGCTCGCAACCCGAGAGATCGACAAGAGAACTTCAATGCGCTCGGTTTGCACTCGCCCGTCAATCGTGGGGCTCATCGCCCCAGGATACGGAGATGGCCCAGACTCTGGCGCGGTCTCGTGCACGGTCCGTCACCCGCACTGGTTCGCGCGCGGCGGCTAACATCACCCAGTTTCCGATCCGACTGCGAGTAAGGCGAGTAAGGCGAGTAGGGCAAGTCGGCGAGCTGCCGGGCGTCGGCTCTGGGGTCCTGCGCGAGCGGACCCACCCGGCCTACTCCGGCATCTCGTTGCACAGCTCGTGGAACTCGACGCAGACGGTCGGTTCCGGGTTGCTCATCTCGCCGAAGATGCAGGTGAGGCAAGGGTCGATGACCCCGCCACCGTCGCCACCGCCGCCACCGGTCGAGCCGTCGGTGTCGGTGTCGGTCCCCTCGCTCTCGGGCATGCACTTGTCGGTTTTTTCGCACTCATCCGCCGCGCAGTTGCTCAGCTGCAGCAGGTGATACGTCTCCCGGACCGTCAGGTTCTCCTCCACGCAGCGGAGCAGACAACCCAGGTCAGGCTCGACGCTGGGGTTGATCAGCAGGTCGAACGCGCACTGCTGGATGCAAACCACCGCGTCTCGGCACGTGAACTCCGGCTCCCCCGTGGTCGAGTCGAGGCCGCCCGAAGACGAGGAACTCTCCTGCGAGCCCGTGGTCGGATCGGGATCGCCCGTGGTCCCCGAGCGAGGCTCGAACTTCTGGTCGGAGTCGAAACAAGCGCCCGTCGTCGCGAGCGCCAGGAGGGCCACGAACGAGCCGACACGATGTGCTGTGGAAGCGGCCACCACGCGCGGACACTAGCAGGGATCGGGTAAGAAGACGACTGAGGCGATTTTCCCCGCGGCGGGCAACCGACGCGCGTGGGTTGCCCCCGCCCACCGATCGAGACCACTATGATGGAAGCGCCGTCCTAGGCGGAGGCTCCTTAAAGGCATGTCTATCGTTGCACCAATCTCCAAGCGCTCGCCGTCGTCGGCGCCTCGACTGCTCGCAGGCCTCGCACTCGCGGGGATGGTCACCCTCGTGGGATGCCGCGGCGAAGACGTCACCTTCGACTGCGAGAACCAGGCGATGAACTTCCTGCGCACGGTCGACGCCGAAGACCGGGAGTTGCGCGACATCCCGGAGCGCGGCCCCTACCCGGTCACGATGACGCTGACCGAGGATTCCCTCAACCGGCTCGTCGCCGGCATCATCGATGACGACGTGCCCTTTGCAGGCACCGTGCCCTTTGGGGTGCTTCCCGAGGGTCCAGGCGAGGCGGAGTTTCAAGCCACCGACGTCCCGGAGATCATCATCCGCGACGTAGAAGGCTGCGGTCGCTGTGTTGTGCTCCGCGTGAGTTTCGGCGTTCGACTGGACCAAGAAGGCGATCCGCTGTCGTCGGGCTCCGGGTTCGCCGACATCGCCGTGCCGCTCGCGCTGCAAGCGGGTGACGGCACCACCACCATCCTGGCGGACTACTCCGAGGCGTTCATCGACGACTGGTATCTCTCGGTTTACGGCTTCGACTCCGACAAGAACGAGATCCTCGCCGGCGCCCTCAAGCTGCTGATGACCGAGCAGATCCAGGCGGGCTTTGAGCCGCTCGCGCTGTTCTCCATCGGCTCGTGGACCATCGGCCGAGGGGACGTGAAGCTGGCGGCACGCAAGATCTTCGTCCAGGGCGACCAGGAGCGCCTCGTGCTCGGACTGGCCACCAACCTCCCGCTCCCCGACGGCGCGGGTCTCGACGTCGAAGCCCCGCTGCCGGGCGATGTCGCCATCCGTGTCGCGATGGATCCGGTCCTGCTCGACACCATGGCGCGGCGCATGATGGAAGAGGGCGAGATCCCAACCCGCTACGACGAGGACGGGGAGGAGGACCCTGAAGGGATCTACGCGGTCTCCATCAACGAGATCGAATCCGGCGCCACCGGCAGCAACCTCAACACCGAGTTCCGCGTCTGGCGAACCGGCGAGGGCTACTGCGGCTTTGCCAACGTCTCGATGCCGGTCGAGGTCTCGCTGTCGCAAAACATGAAGAAGGTGGAGGTCACCGCGGGTGCGGCCGTCCTCATCCCGGGCGACAACGAGGGCGTCGGTGTGGCTGCCGAGCAAGAGAAGTCCCTGGTCGAGGACGACCAGGATGTCGTCGCAACCTTCCGCGCTGCGCTCACCGAGCAACTCGCGGAGACGCTGAACTTTGAAGAGCTGGACGTCGAGGGCAGCCGAGTCATCTTCACGACCCAGGACGTTGTGATCGATGAAGCCGCCATCAACACCCACCTGGACTTCGAGATCTTCGAGAAGCCCGCCGACGAGTAGCCCGCCGGCGAGCAGCCCGCCGACGAGTAGCGCGAGATCGAGCGCCGCCGTTCTCCGCTCACCACCCGTCCCGGCCTGCCCCTGGCGCCAGGGCGCGCGTTGCTTTAGAGGGAAGTGTGGGCCGGCGCGAGCGACCTCACCCCGCTCCCGAAACACCGCTCACGCAGCCCTATCAGCCCTCAGCGCCTCAGGCGCTTCCCAACGCCACTCCAAGAATCTCGCACGCTGCAGCGGATTAGCGTGCCTCACCGAGCACCGGATGAATACGGAGCCCGGGTGTGCTACCACGCCGCCCCGACCTTGGTGGTTTGGGCGAAATTCCGCTCGAGCTATGCAGGCGCCGTGTTGGCGAGGAGGATTGTCATGAAACGTACTGACCAAGAACGTATCGAACGAGAGCTCAAACGCCGGGAGAAGAAATCGGCGGTCGAAACTCGCCGCGTCGGCAACCGCGAGGACATGGATGCAACTCCAGGAGGCTACATTCAAGCCCTGCTCGACACGCTCCACTACGACAAGACCACCATCTACAACGCGAATGGCGACGACGACATCCTCGAGATCCTGATGTCGATGAAGGAGGACCTCCCGGAGAACAAGTGGGAGTCCGTCATTCGTTCCGCCATCCGCAAGACCAAGGTCTCGGACAAGGACCGGGCGTTCGACGAACTCAAGGAGACGCTCGAGCTTGCCTGAGTCTCGGTGTCTAAACGAGGTCGCCAGCAAGGGCCACCTCGCGCGACGAAAAAAGGCGCCCCGGCCATTGGCCTCGGCGCCTTTGTCGTGCTCGGCTTGACGCCTACTCGCCGTCGGGCTCGCCGGATGCGGGCGCCGGAGCAAGCTCGGGCACGACGTATCCCACCAGCTCGTGGCGCCACATGGCCGCCGCCGCACGACACTGCTGGACGCCCAGCGCACCACCATCTGCCGCGGAATAGCCGAGCACCAAGCACACCTGAGCGATGCCCTCGGAGCCGCCCTGGAACGCACCCAGGAGCGCCTGGTCGACCTGGTTGCCGTCACGGCCCGGGTAGCTCTCGAGCACGCGCTCGGCCAGGGACGGAATCAACGCGGTCAGCTCCTCCTCGATGCAGTCGGCGAGCAGCTCGGTCCCGTCGACCTGCGCTTGCGCCAGCGCTTCGGAGACAACCTCGGGGATCTCCGAGCTCGCGTCCGCGCCCACGTCCTCGAGCGCCAGCTCGTAGAACTCGTAGCACTCGGCGTACAGCGCCTCGGCGTCGGGTGCGGCTGCACGTCCACCTCCAAGGTCGGCGAACGCCTCGACCGCCTCGGCGAGGGAAAGCTCGGCTTGTGCAGCGCAGCCGGCATCCACCACAGAGATCGACTTCTCGAGCGCATCCTCGTGCGCGTCGAGGAAGGTTGCGCACAGCTTGCTGTGCTCCGAGCGCCAAGCGTTGAAGGCGGCGCCGACGTCATCGGCGAGCTCGGGCGCGGTCTGCTGGAGCGTCAGCGCGAGCGCAGAGCGCACCGCATCGTTGGCGGCCGAGACACACGCGATCCGATCTTGCTCGATCTCCGTGCGCGCGGAGAAACGCAGCGCGCTGGTGCTCTCCCGGTCGCGATTCGCCGCGCTCTCGCAGGCGCCGACGGCCCGGAGGTGCTCCATCTGAATCTCAGGATCGAGATCAGCCCCATCGACGTCGTCCGCCTTGCCCCCCACATCACCACCAGCCGGCGCCGCTCTGCCCTGAGGCTCATCGTCGCAGGCGGTCAAGCAGAGGCCAAAAAGGATCGCGGCGGAGATTCGGAGCGCTGACATAGGATGTAGACCGATGTAGGAGAGCGGAGCCACAAGCGTGTCCGGCTCGGGGTTCGATGTCGAGTCTACCCGCGTCCCGGCGGGTTTGGAGCGGTTCTTACGGCCCGAGCGGGCAACAGGCGACCAACGCGCAGTCACCGCGATTCGTCGTCGGGAAGCGCATAGGGGGACGGGCCGCGGTAGTGCTCGTCGATCGGTGCACCCCTGCGGATGGACGGAAACGCGCGCTGCTCACAGTCCATGCGCTCGCAAAGCCGGCAGGTGACGCCGATCGGGAGCGCGCTTTGCAGCGTGTCCACGTCCACCCCGTCCGAGTAGATAAGCTCCCGCGCGTGCTCGACTCGGCAGCCCAAGCCGATCGCCTGGATCGTTCGCGGCACGTGGTGGTCGCCGTGCGCCCGCAGCACGGTCCGCGCGATGCAGAAGAACACCTGCCCGTCCGGCATCGCCGAGGTCTGCACTCGTATGGCCCCTGGGGACAGGAATGAACGGAAGACGTTCCACCGAGGGCACGCCCCGGCAAAGCGCGCGAACCGAATCCCCGACGCCGAGTACCGCTTGGAGATGTTCCCGGCGAGGTCGACCCGGATCATATGAAACGGCACCCCTTCATCCGATGGGCGACGCAGCGAGGTGATGCGATGACACACCTGTTCGAAGCTGGTCCCGAAGCGCTGCCCCAGCAACTCGATGTCGTAGCGCTCCCGAACAACCGCCTTGCGCATGGCGACGTAGGGCATCTGGACCGCCGAGGCGAAGTAGTTGGCGAGCACGACCCGGGCGAGCCGCACGCTGCCTTCGGTGGAGAGCAGGGAGTGTCGCGCGAGTTCGGCGAGCAACCCGTCGTGTTGAATGAGCGCGTACTGAGCCAAGAGTTGGAACACGCGGCTGGCGTCTGGAAGGACCTCTGCCAGCACCAGCCGCTTCGTGGCCGGGTCATAGCGACGCAACGCCAGCGGGCGCTTGCCTGCACCTTGAAGCTCGACTTCGACCCCGAGCTGCTCTCGCAGGTGCTCGACCAATCGCGGCTCCAGCGACCGGCGGGATCGCGTCACGGCCGTGTCGTCGTCGACCGGAAGGTCCAGCGACCGCCGCAACGCGTCGGCCTGCTGCTCGAGAACATCGAAGTAGTTGCCCTCGCGCTGAATGAAGTCACTCACCTCCTCCGAGGCGAGCACGGTCCGGACCGGACCCACCTCTTGGTGGCCGTCGTAGATCCGGGCGGCCAGTGAGTCGGCGGAACGACTGGCCTCTTGGTAGGCGCGAAAGAGCCTGACCAAGCGGCGCGCCAGCTCCGGCGACGCGTCGACAAAACCCTGCAGCTCGGGCTGGCTTGCCGGGCCCTCACCGAACACCGGATCGGCGAGCACCTCGCATAGGTCCGGGAGCAGGGTGTCATCCGCATCGAACGCCTCGACCTCGACCTCGAACTCCTTCGCCAAGCGAAGAAGCAGGGACGCTGTCAGCGCGCGCTGCTGATGTTCGATGAGGTTGAGATAGCTGCCCGAGATGCCCAGACGACGCGCGAGCTCGACCTGCGTCAGGCCTCGCGCTTTGCGCATCTCTCGGACCCTCGCCCCCAGCTTGCTCTCCTCGACGGCCATGGACCTCATCTTTTACACGCTTTACAGGCTCCACGGCAAACACGTTTCACCGCGATATCATCGCGTATTCGGCACAATATTCGCCTTGACCCGGAGCCGTTCTTGTAAAAAGATACACCGACGACAGGGATGGGGCGCAGCGCCCAGTACGCCGGTCGGGAAGAACCCCATGACGCACGCCGAAGGATTGACGATCGCCGCACCGAGCGCGGACTACGCATCCATCCTCACCCCGGACGCGCTCGCGTTCGTCGAGACGCTCGTTCGCACGTTTCGACCCCAGGTGACCGCGTTGCTGGAGCGGCGCCAGCAGACCCAGGCTCAGTACGATGCGGGCGCGCTGCCGAGGTTCCTGCCCGAGACCCAGTCCGTCCGCAGCGGGGACTGGACCGTCGCACCGATCCCCGAGGATCTCGCGGACCGCCGGGTCGAGATCACCGGGCCGGTGGATCCCAAGATGATCATCAACGCGCTCAACTCGGGCGCGAACATGTTCATGGCCGACTTCGAAGATTCGAATGCGCCGACGTGGACCAACCTCATGCTCGGACAAACCGCGCTCTTCGAGGCGGTCCGCCGCACGCTGAGCTTCGAGGACACATCGCGCGGCAAGTCCTACACCCTGCGCGCGCACGGCCTCGCCACGCTCCTGGTCCGCCCTCGCGGATGGCATCTGCCCGAGCGACACGTGCTCGTCGACGGCCTCCCCGCCACGGCCGGCCTCGTCGACTTCGGCCTGTTCTTCTTTCACAACGCCAAAGAGCTCCTCGCCCGGGGCAGCGGTCCGTACTTCTACCTGCCCAAGCTGCAAAGCCACCTCGAGGCGCGGCTGTGGAACGACGTGTTCGTGTACGCCCAGGACGCTTTGGGCGTGCCGCAGGGCAGCGTTCGCGCAACCGTATTGATCGAGACGCTGCCTGCAGCGTTCGAGATGGACGAGATCATCTACGAGCTTCGGGACCACTCCGCCGGCCTCAACTGCGGTCGCTGGGACTACATTTTCTCGTACATCAAGACGCTGCGAAACCACCCGCAGTACGTGCTTCCTGATCGGGGCGAGGTCGGCATGACGCAGCCGTTCATGGCCGCCTACTCCAACCTGGTGATCAAGACCTGCCATCGCAGGGGCATTCACGCGATGGGCGGCATGGCGGCTCAGATCCCGATCAAAGGGGACACCGCCGCCAACGATGCGGCGCTCGCCAAGGTGACCGCCGACAAGCTCCGCGAGGTTCGCAACGGCCACGACGGCACCTGGGTTGCCCACCCTGCTCTGATCCCCATCGCCCGGTCGGTGTTCGACGAGCACATGCAGGGCGACAACCAGATCGACAAGGCCCGCGACGACGTGCAGGCCGATGCTGCGGCGCTTCTGGCAGCGCCCAAGGGCGCCCGCACCGAGGCAGGGCTTCGCCTCAACGTCCGGGTCGGCATCCAGTACCTCGAAGCATGGCTGGGCGGAAACGGCTGCGTCCCGCTGTACAACCTCATGGAGGACGCCGCGACTGCCGAGATCTCGCGGGCGCAGGTCTGGCAGTGGATCCAACACGGCGCCGACGTCGGGGGCTCTGCGCTCACCGCAACCCGGCTCGCGGCGGTCATCGACGACGAGATGAAGACCATCGCGGCCGAGGTCGGTGAAGCGCGCTTCCAGGGCGGCAAGTTCCCCCTCGCGCGCCAGCTGTTTGAGTCCATCTCCACCGCCGACACCCTCGAAGACTTCCTCACCCTGCCCGCGTACGAGCACCTCATCACGCAGGCCTGATCTCCGCCCCTCGCACTTTCAAAGGAATGACAACGATGTCCATCACTCCCAAGACCACCTCCGCCATCAACTTCAACGACGAGCGCTGGAACGGCATCGAGCGGCCCTACTCCGTGGAGGACGTCCAGCGACTGCGCGGCAGCGTCACCGTGGAGCACACGCTCGCTCGCCTCGGCGCCGAGCGACTGTGGGAGCTCCTGCACACGGAAGACTACGTCAACAGCCTGGGCGCACTCTCTGGAGGACAAGCGGTTCAGCAGGTCCGCGCAGGGCTTCAGGCGATCTACATGAGCGGCTGGCAGGTCGCCGCCGACGCCAACCAAGCCGGGCAGACCTATCCCGACCAGAGTCTGTACCCCTCCCACTCGGTCCCCGAGCTGGTTCGCCGCGTGAACAAGGCCCTCACCCGCGCCGACCAGATCGAGTCCGCGGAAGGCAAGACCACCCGCAACTGGTTCGCACCGATCGTCGCCGACGCGGAGGCCGGCTTCGGTGGGCCGCTCAACGCCTTCGAGCTGATGAAATGGATGATCGAGGCGGGCGCGGCGGGCGTGCACTTTGAGGACCAGCTCAGCTCCGAGAAAAAGTGCGGCCACCTGGGCGGCAAGGTCCTCGTCCCGGTCCAGCAGTTCGTCAAGACCCTCAACGCTGCCCGTTTGGCCGCCGACGTCGAGGGCGTTCCCTCGCTCATCATCGCGCGAACAGATGCAGACAGCGCCCGTCTGCTCACCTCGGACGTCGATGAGCGCGACCACGAGTTCCTCACCGGAGAGCGCACGCCCGAAGGCTTCCACCGCATCAAGGGCGGCCTGGACCAAGCCATCTCCCGGGGCAAGGTCTACGCCAGGTACGCGGACCTGATCTGGTGCGAGACCTCCACCCCGGACCTCGCGGATGCCCAGAAGTTCGCCGAGGCGATCCAGTCCGAGCACCCGGGCAAGATGCTCGCGTACAACTGCTCGCCGTCGTTCAACTGGCGGAAGAACCTCGACGACGCCACCATCGCGAAGTTCCAGCGCGAGCTGGGCGCGATGGGCTACAAGTTCCAGTTCGTCACGCTGGCCGGATTCCACCAGCTCAACTACGGCATGTTCGAACTCGCTCACGAGTACACCAAGAGCGGGATGTCGGCCTACGCCAAGCTTCAGGACGCCGAGTTTGCCTCCGAGGTCGACGGCTACACCGCAACCCGCCACCAGCGCGAGGTCGGCACCGGATACTTCGACACCGTGTCCACGACACTTTCGGGCGGGAGGAGCTCCACCCTGGCGATGGAGCACTCCACCGAATCGGCGCAATTCAAGAAGTAGCGCCCCCTCGCGGCGGACCCCAACGGGGCGAGGCGCTCGATCGCCCGCCCCGTCCTTCGTGGTTGCACCCGACTCAACACGGTGAGCGCTGCAGCAAAAAACACATCAACCCCAGCTTTGAAGACCCGGCGGGCGGTGGAGGAGACTACGATGCTCCGGTTGGAATCCCGCCGCCCCCTCGTCCGTCTATAGCCATCCATGCGTCGCTCGCCTTCGTCGTCCGGTCCGTGGTCCACGCTTGAGCGGACCGACTTCGCGCTGCGCGTCGCTGGCTTGGCGGCAGCCCGACTGGCACGGTGGGTCTTGCAGCCGGGGCGCTACCCAGGCCCGATGCGGGTTGGGGCCGAACAAACGCCCCACCGGGTTTTGTCGCGCACCATTCCCCGACGCGCTTCATCGTTCGGACAGACGCTGGAAGAAGGCCGCTGGCACAACCTCGGCCTCGCCGCGACCGCTTTGGCTGGGGTGGGCATCTGTGCCGAGCATCCGTTTTCGTTCTGGCGGACCGTCGGGCGCCTGACCGAGGCTCGCGGCTACGCCCTGGGCGCGCATTTCGAAGGCGGGTGCATCGTACCGGCCATCGGGGGCGGTATCTGTTCGCTGAGCGACGCGCTGTTCGAGCTCGCACTGCGCTCGAGATGCACCATCCTTGAGCGACACGGCCACACGCTGGTGCTCGACCGCGGCCCGGACGGCCCACCCCGGCGCAGGCCGGACGCCACGGTGAAGTGGCCCTACGTCGATCTGCGTTTCGCACCGAAGCAGGGCGTGCTGAGACTCGAAACCAAGATGAACAGCGAGGGTCTGGAGCTCTCGCTGCAAAGCTCGGAGGTCGTCGAGACGGCGTCGGTCGAGGTCTCGGAGCCACGGATCACCCACGAGGCCGGCCAACGCTACGCCCACACCACCATCGTGCGACGCGGGCCCGCCCACGCTCCGGGACTCGTCACGATCGGGCACGACCGCAAGCGCGTCATCCTCAACCCCACCCGCAACTGCGACACCTGCCAGGAGGACTCGTGTGCCCGACGACGCCCGACTTCCTGACGCGCGCGCCATTGTCGTTGTCCCCGAACCCACCGACTGGCTTCGGCCCGTCCTCGAGATTCTGCAGCAATCAGGTCCGGTCGAGGTGTTTGCCCCCTGGGTGCTCCCGCGCGTCCTGGCTCCGCTGGGACGCCGCGTGGGGTTTATCCGACGCAGAGATGGCCGCGAGCTTCCGACCGCCCGGGGCCGGGGCCGGGGCCGGGGCCGCGGATGGTTCACCGCCGCCGAGCTCATCACGCGGTGCGTCTGCCTGGGCAAGACCGCCGCGAACTTGCGCAACGGGGTTCGCCTGCGGGCGCTCGTCGACCGCGCCGCCGCGCATCACATCGCCCGAGGTCCCGCGCCGAGCCTGATCGTCGCACCGAGCCTGTCCGCCCGGCGCAGCTTTGCGCAAGGACGCCGGATGGGGAGCGCGTGTCTGCTGATCGAGGACCTGCCCGACTTCGACAGCTTGGTGGACGGGTTGGACGCCCTCGCGCTGGCCCACCCGCAGGCGTTGTTTCTGCGCAACCATCGGCCCAGCCCGCACGCCCACGCCCGACAACGGGCCGAGCGCTGGCAGGCGGACGCCATCGGTGTGCGTGGACGGGTCGCGTGGCATCGCATCGGTGCGGGCAAGGTCCGCGTACAGCTCCCCCGCACGCCGTTGGTCGCCGCTCCTGCGCGCGGGGGCGATGTCCTCTTCGCCGGCCCGGCCCTGGCTCGCTGCGGCTCGACCCAGCTCCCCCAACTGCTCGCCGAACTCCCCGGCGTCACGATTCGCGTGTTGCCCGGCCCCCGCAGCGAGCCCCCCGCCTTGGACAACCATCCTCGGATCCGGATCCACCGGGGCGAGGCTCTGCATGGCATCGGGGCCGTGCTCAGCCTCAGTCCCCTGGAGTCTCACCCCACCTCGGTGACGCGAGCGCTCGATGCAGGCGTTCCCGTGGTCGGGACGACCTGCTCGACCGGGGTCCTCGCGCCCGACAGCCTGCTGCACATCGAGGACTCCACCCCGTGCGCCGTGGCGGCGGCGCTCCGCCAAGCGCTCGCCGGGGACGCCCCGCGACCACAACCGTGGCAAGCCCCGCGAACGCTCGCTCAGTACGTCACCGACTCCAGCCGCACGCTCGATTCGAACGCCGCCTGCGCGCCATCGGTGCGGACCAGCGTCGCCACCACCTGAACCTCGGCTCCCTCAAGCACCTCGAGCGTCAGCCCGTCGGCGAACGGCACCGGCACCGCTCGCACCCGCAGCTCCCCGTCCTGGACGCACTCAAGCGGCAACCCTCCCCCAGAGTAGGTCACCGCAGCGACGGACGCTCCGCCGGTGCGTGTCACCTCCACCCGGAGCTCCTGCACCGTGTCCAGACCGACGCCCACCAGGCTGACGTCGAGCTCGGTCGCGATGCCGCCTTGGGGCGGGACAAACACGGGCACAACATCCCCGTCCGCCAAGGCGACGTCCTCGAAGCGATACGAGACCGAAAGGTCCAACGCGGTGCTGGGCACGCCCTCGCACAGCCCCGCATCTTCGGGGGGCGTGCAGCCCACGAGGAGGAGCGCGGCAAGCAGCGGGCGCATACCCGCACGATACCAGCGGCGAGCGCACGGGGTAGACTCCGCTCGTGAGCCCCCGCAGTCCCCTTCGCGGCAACATCTCGGCGGCCCTGCTGGCCCGTGAGGTGCTTGACGTGCTTGAGGGTAATCGGCAACGCGCCGCCTTAGCGACGGTGACGGGGCGCAGCGGGTCCGCACCCCAGCGCGTGGGCGCAAAGCTGCTGCTGCACGAGGACGGCACTCTCGTCGGGACCGTGGGCGGGGGTGCGATCGAGGCCCAAGTTGTCGCCGCCTGCGAGGCCGCGATTCGAGAGGGACGCTCCAGCCAAGTTCAGGCGCACCTCGTGCGGGATCTGGCGATGTGTTGCGGCGGCTCGATGGAGGTCTTTGTGGAGTACTTGCAACCGCAACCCCGTCTGGTGGTCATCGGAGCTGGGCACGTCGCCCAATCGCTGGCGCCCCTGGCTATGTCGGCAGACTTCCGCCTCACCGTGCTCGACGAGCGCGAGGAGCTGCTCGAGCACCCGGCGTTCGTGGGCATGCAGACCGGGGCGTATGACGTCGACGAGCTCGAGGTGGCGCTGCCCGACCTCGACGAGCGCGACTACGTCCTGATCATGACGCATGATCACGCCCGCGATGAGCGGGCTCTCGCGCATCTGTTGCGACGGCCCTATCGGTACCTGGGCATGATCGGGTCCCGGCGAAAGGTCCACGCGGTCTTGCGGCGCGTGTTGTCGCGCGAGCAGCAGCGCGGGCGCCCGCGTCCCGACCTCACTCGCCTCCGCGCACCGATCGGGCTCGCCCTGGGCGGACGCACGCCCGCGGAGATCGCTGTGAGCGTGGTGGCCGAACTGATCGCCGAGCGTCACGGAGGCTCAGGGACGGTGATGAATGTCGTCCCCGAACTCGACGTGCAGGCGTCCCACGCTTCGGCCTCAGAGTCCGAGTAGCTCGCGAAACGTGCGGCCGTTCGGGTCGACGCGTCCATCGGGACGCCGCATAAACCGCCCCTGAAACCCTCGAATCGCGGCGATGGTTTTGCGTCCGATGAGTCCATCTGGCGCCCCCGGGTCGACGCCCTGCTCCACCAACAGCGTCTGCACCAGCAAGACGTCCTCACGGCGGTTTTCAGATCGTTCTCCCACCGAGGCCTGCAGCTGCGGGCCGCCGCGGACCTCGTCGACCTTCCACAGCATCACCTTGGACGCGACCTCGTAGTAGGCCGCGTGACGGCAGCGGTCCCGGTTCCAAAGGTCGATGTGGCCGTTCGCGTCGCTCCAGATCTCGACGTCGAACACCACGATCCCACGCGTCCCGAAGAACTCGTTGGGCACAGGTCCCCCTTCACCGTCCGGGTAGGTATGCGTCAGGTCGGGGGCGCCGTAGGTCCGCTCGAGGTAGCGGCGAAACTCGTGCACCCGCAGCGCGTAGTGCAGCCCATCGGCGCCCACCACCGTGGCCAACCCATCGTCACGTCGATCCGGGATCGGGTTGCCCGACGCATGGAGTGCGCGGCTGATTCGGATCACACACGTGTTGCGAATCCAGTCTCGGTCGGCCCCTCCCCCGATGGCCGCCTTCGCCGCGGCCGCCGTCCCGCCGGGGTTGGGGTACGCATCCCACATCGCTTCGAAGTTCCGCAACTTGCTCATGGCGATCTCTGGCTCCGCCACCGCGGAGCCACGCCAAGTCTCGGCCGCGGCCATCTGGTTGTAAAGCCAGCGACGGAGGCTACGCGGCCCGCAATCGGGGCGCTCCCTGTGGCTCGGAGCACAGCGCCACCCCCCGCCGGTTCTGCGCAACAGGTGTAGTGTCCCGGCATGTTTTCTCGAACGCTTCGTGCCCTGGCCCTTCCCGCGCTCGCCGCTGCGAGTGTTGCCTTCGCCAGTGGCGATGCGTCCGCAGCCGGGCCGAGCAATGCCGGGAAGCGGTTTCGCTTTCACGGAGAGCTGGACGTGCTCTCGTTCTCGCACTTCAACCCCGACGGCGGGGGAGAAAACACCAACATCCTCGGCTTGGGCTTCGGCCGCACCACGGGCATCGACGGTCTTCTCTCCCCGCCATCGTGGTCCCTCGGATTCGGCTATGTGTTTCTCGACGGCAACGCCATCGTGGGCGGCAAGTTTGCGTTCAACCTCGAGACCACGGGCGATGAAGCCGACGAGATGGGAGAGCCATTCCCGGCGCGCAGGACGGCCGTCGGGGGGCAACTGGTCCCCTACTTTCGCTACCTCTTCATGCCCGGGTCGCGAGCCCGCCCCTTCCTCGAAGGGCGGTTTGGGTTCGGCGGAAGCTCAGGCTCCACGACCATCGAGTCCAACCCTGAGTTCCGCACCAGCTTCAGCGAGATCCACCCCATCGTCGGCATCAGCGGCGGCGCGCACATCTTCCTCATCGATGCATTCTCCATCGACCTGGCCCTGAGCTTCGACTACGCGGCCCCGCACGCCAAATCCCGGACCGAGATCGGAGACACGAGGACCGAGTCGGACTACGAAAAGGCCGGAGACTTCATCAATCTCGCGGCCCAGGCCGGCTTCTCGGTCTGGTTCTAAGGCCGGACTGTTACAGTCTGGGCGATGCTCCGACCGCTCGCTCGCGCTGCGCTGTTGTGCCCTTGGCTCGCCGTCGGATGCAGCGACGACACGCAGGGGGGCAGCGGTCCCCAGGGTGACTCGTCCACGCAGGACGGGGACTCGGACGCCACCGAGGGCAGCGCGGATACGGGACCAGGCGGGTCCACGGACGACCCCACCACGCCGACGCCCTCCGGAGACTGTGTCGTCCAGCAGGGCGAGGGATCCTGCATGGTCGAAACCGTCGTCTCTGTCCCATCGCCGGAGGTCACGTTCGGTGACTTCGACGGTGACGGCGACGTGGACATGCTGGCCCGCAGCGAGGAAACCGGAGCCGACAATGCCGATGAGGCGATGTTGTTCACCAACAATGCCGGCGTCTTCGATGGCGGCGTTGCGCTCAGCTTTGGGAGCGCGCCCGCTGCCAACGACCTCCCCGTCGCGCTGTCCCGACCGCGTCCGGCGGGTTCACGACCGAGCGAGGTCCGCAGCGCGTTCATGCAGGGGACCTACGGCGCTCTGGGCGATGTTCAGGTCGACGTTTGGTGGGTTCAAGGCTCCCAGCTGCGTCGGTTCTATGAACCCACCGGATCCCCGCCAGCCGGTCCCTGGTTCGGCGATTTCGACGGCGATGGATCGGTGGACCTCGCGTTCGCCCCCAACGCCTCGACCTTGGACACCCTCGCTCTTCATGTCTGCAACGGACAGGACTGCGGCGGGCCTCAAAACGCCGCGGTCACGGGAGCCCCATCCGGCCCGTGGACCATCCTGGGCACCGACACCACCGGTGACGGACTGGACGAACTCCTCGTCGTTCGTGAAGGCGACAGTGGCCTCGAGGTCATCGTATTCACCAACGAGGGCTCTGGCTTTGCGTCCAGTTCAACCCTCCAACTCGGACCGGGCCTCGCTCCGTCCTCGGGACGCATCGAGGACGTCGATGCGGATGGGCGCGGAGATCTGGTGCTGACCAGCACCGGCGACCCGATGTCCAACAGCTACGGGGCAACGCTGCATGTGTTCAACCAGGACGGACGTGGGGGCCTGCAAGATGGACCCGTGATCGAGGCTGGTGAACGAATCACCGGCTACGCGATCGCCGACTTCGACGCAGACGGCACGCCCGACATCGGTCTGCGGCGGACCGACCTCGCGATCGTGAACGTCGGACTGGGCCCCAGCTTCACCGGCGGCGTGTCGTACGAGATCACCGCGGAGGCCACCGGGATTCAGGGCCAGGCGATTCCCACATGGCAGACCCAGATCACCGACCTCGATGGCAACGGCGCCCTCGACATCGTGACGATCTCGGCCCAGGGTGTCGAAGCCTACGCGGCCAACGTCCTGCTTTCGCAGTAGCACTCCCGCAGGCGAGCGAGTCCTCAGCCAAGGTCGTCGATGCACAGCGGCACATCGATACCCGCCAGCGGTGCGCACTCGCATGCTGGCGTCCCGGCGTTGCACACCCGAGCGCACTTCGAGCCGCCACTGGTCTGCCCGACGCACAGGGCCCCGTCGCAGGCGTCGGCGGTCTCGCACGGAGCCCCCGGCGGCGCCGGCCCATCCAGCCGACACTGCCAGTTCTGCCCGTCGGACTCGGGCTCGGCCTCATACGGCGAGCACGTCATGCCCTCGGGGCAGTCGCCCTGCGAAGGGCGGCACGAACACGGCTCGAACACGCACGCGTACCACCCTCGGCGCCAAGAGAGCCCTTCTCGAACCGTCGCCGCCTGCTCGGCGGTGAACTGCGTCCGGCACGAAGGGTAGTACCCCATCACGTTGGTCGCGTCGGCGGCCTCCCCGGCTTTGCAGGACAGCCCGCAGTCGTCTTGGACTTGGCAGGACGCGGGGCCCGGATCCGTCGGCGTGTCGCAGACCCCGTCCCCCTCCAGCGCACAGGGTTCGGCACACGGCTGCCCAGCTTCGTCGAGCTCGGATACGACGTCGGTCGTCGGCGCATGGGTGTGACACAGGCCGAGGTAGTGCCCGATTTCGTGGGCGACGGTGCTTTCCCAGCGCTGCTTGGCGATGATCACCCCGCCGACCAGCGGCTGCCGCCCTTGAACTCGGCGCACGCCCCCGCAGATCCCGTTGGGCGGCGTCGCCAATCCCGGACGCGGGACGTCGTCCACAAGCAGCGATCGCGTGAACACGACCGGAATGTAGAAGCGCTCACGCTGCCGGAGATGACCGCTGCCGGTGAGCACGTCGTGAAGCTCGCTGTCGTCGATCTCGAGCCACGCTTCGGCGTCGAGGTAGACGGTGTCCACCCAGCGAAACGTGAGTCCGAGGTCGTCTTCGCGGGCGAAGAACGCGTTGATGCGGGTGAGCTCCGTCGCGAGATCGTCGTCGGTGTAGTCGGTGTTGCCCGCAGGGTCGGCGACCACCACGGCGACCAGATCGACCTCACCGCACACGGCCCCCTCGTCGACGAACCCATCGCCGTCATCGTCGCGGCCGTTGCAGGCCTCCTCCGCATCCGAGTCAGGTTCGCACCCGCAGGCGGCACATCCCGGGCGCTGCGGAGGTCCGCTGGGGCGTACACATGCGTCGGCCCAGCCCCCTCGCATGGGAAGGCAAGTCGCGCCGACCGATGCGCAGTCCAGCCGCTGCTGTAGACCATCGGCACAAGACACCAACGTGCCACCGTCACAGCGCGGGGGCACACCGAGCACGCACGGCGTGCCCTCCAGCGAACGGCAGGCGGCCCCCTCCTCGGTCAGCACACACTGCCGCCCCGCTTCGGTGCAGTCCCGCCGGTAAACCCGCCCAGCCGCGCAGCCCACCGCCACGCCGTCCTCGCAGCGACCAGGCCCGATCGAGAGACACGCCACGTCCGGGGCCACGCACGCCCCCTCTTCGCACAGCGTCACCCCGCACTCCTGCGCTTTCTCATGGGGGTTGCCGCAGCTATCGATCCACCACGCGTCTCCCCGAACACAGAGGGTGTCGTCCTGAGGCGTGCATCCCGGCTCAACCGGAGCCCGACCGTCCGGCAAGGTTCGCGGCGCCCAACCGGCCGGACGTTTGGGCTGCACCGGCGCGGTCTTGGTCTTGGTCTGAGGCGGTGTCGCCTCCCTCGGCTGCTTCTGCGAGGTCGGCCCGTCCCACACAAGAATCCACGCCCCGATTACCGCGGCGGTCGCCAGCACCAGGTACAACCAGGCAGGGGGGCCCTTAGAGGACACGCAGAGCCCCTACCACCGGCACCGCGCTGGTGTCCACGCGTCCGGTTCCCGCGCCAGACGAGCGAGGCACCGCTCCGCTATCCAGCGGCTTCGAGTTTTTTCGCGCGGTAGTCGATCGCGTCGAGGAACTCGGGTGGGTAGGCTCGGCGGCGTGCGATCTTGCGATAGAAAATCGTTCCATCCGGGTCGAGCAGGTAGACCGCGTGCAGGGCCAGGTCGCCCACGTCGGTGTTCTCCAGGCCCCAGTCTCGGATGACCTCCAGCTCGGGATCGCAAACGACGGGGAAGGTGAATCCCTTCTTTTGGACCCACGGGAGCGAAACCTCGGGGGGATCGACGCTCAGCGCGACGATGGTGACGCCTCGGGCGTCGAATTCGGGGAGGGCGCGTTGCAGCTCGCCGAGCTGCGTGTTGCAGGCGGGTCACCAGTGGCCGCGGTAGAACATGACCAACACCGGGCCGGCGGCGCGCGCCCGAGCGAGGTCAAAGGTTCCTCCATCGGCCAGGGGTAGGGTGAAGTCTTTGGCGGTGTCGCCGATCTCAGGGGCCCGCGAAGCCGCGGGGTAGGCCCCGTATTCGTTGGTCGTGATGTCCATCGCGGCTGCGCTGGACGAGCTGGGCTTGTACCGAGGGGCGTCGGGATCCCCCGGCGGCGGAGCCTCGGCCCGAGGCGAGACCGGCGAGGATTCGGGGGCGTTTGCGCGAGGCGGGGGCGTGGACGCACAGCCCAAGGCCAAAGCCGCGGCAGCGCAGGAAACCAGGAGACGTGGGGTTTTGGACATGATCTCAGCCGGCTGCGTGGGGACGTTCGCGTCCCGAGGGTACCCGAACAACGCGGGCCCAAGCCTCCACGCCGGGATGGCGCGCCGCATCGTCGACTGCGTCGAACCTTCGGGGCTCGGGCCGTGTCGATGCAGGACCTGGGGATGCGTCTCCGGTGCGATCCCGATGCCGATGTCCGCCCGTGCCCTCCTCCTGCTTCTCGCCGCGGCCGCCGCGTGCGCATCCGAGCCCGCGGCGTCCCGGCCCGCCCCACAAGAAGACGGCCCCGAAGACTTCGCCCTGCCCGACGACTTCGCGCAGTCGTTGTCGACCTACGTCGAGGGCTGGGGCCAGCAGTGGCCGACGTTTCGGGTTCATGGCACCACCGCGATCTTCGCCCACGGCGAGGCCCTGCATCAACAGGCCTGGGGTCTGCGCGACCTGGCCGAAGGGAGCCCGCACGCGCACGACGATGCGTTCGAGCTCGGCACGCTGTCGCTGCACCTCACCCACATGGCTGTGCTCGACCTGGTGCGCAGCGGGGAGCTTGGGCTGGAGGACTCCGTGGCCACACACATCCCCGACCTGCAGCTGCAGCCGTCGATCACCGTGGAACACCTGCTGAGCATGACCAGCGGTCTGCCCAACTTCACCGAGACCCTGATGTTCGAACGGGTCTACAAGCGGCGGGCGGCGAGCCATGAAGCGTTGGTCGCCTCGTTTGCGGGGCAGCCACTGGAGTTCGAGCCCGGCACCGACTTCGCACCGAGCCTGTCCAACGCGGTGGTGCTCGGCTTGATGCTCGAGAGGATCACCGCGCAGCCCTACGCCGACGTGGTCCAGGCCCGCGTGCTCGATCCGCTCGGCATGAAACACACGCGATTCGGACGACAACCCGGAGCATCCGTCGGCCTCTCGTTTCACGAGGACGAGTACCTCGACCCCGTCGTCGAAGCGGACCCGGCCTCGCTGGGCGCGGCGGGAGGCTGGACCTCGACCGCGGCCGACTTGGGCGCGCTGTACTCGGCCATTCTTGCCGAGACCTCCGGCTCCGAGCTGAGCCGGCGGATGCTGGGGGACAACGCCGTGGGTCGGCCATACGGGTTCGCGCCCACGACCATCGCCGGACGCGACGCGTACGGCTGGGTCGGCCTCTTCGACGGCCACGAGCACGCCGTCTTGCTGATCCCCTCGGACGGGGTCGTCGTGATTCACCTGGCCAACTCCGAGGTGGCACCGGGCTCCGAGATCGCCGAGGCGGTCGCTCAGATGGCCTACGAGCTCCCCGTCCCCGCCCGCGAAGAAACCCGCCCGGTGCCCCTGGAACCAGAGCCCTTCGCCGCGCTCGCCGGACACTGGGCGATGACCGCCACCGACCTTGAGCAGGTTGCCGTCGACGCCGACGCCGACACGCTGGAGGCGTTGCGCACGATCGAGACACGTTTCGTCGAGGGGGAAGGCTTGCGGCTGCACATCGAGGGCCGTCCCGACAAGCGCATGCACCCCAGCGCGCCGCGCAAGTTTTTCTTCAAGGACCGTCCGCAGTCCACCGCGTACATCACCACAACTGCCGACTCGAGCATGCTGGTGTTGGAGCGCGGTGGTGGGGCGCTGCACTACCGACGGGTGGCCGCGCAGGGGTAGAAGCTCGTCGCGCAATGAGTCATGCAGGACAGGGTTCCTCGCCCTGGAGCTACTGCACGCTCGCCACGCAGCGCACGAGACCGGCAGGGAGGCTGGCGTCGCGCTGGCGGATGGTGGCGTCGTCGAAGTCCACCAGCCAGCTCAGGCCACCGCCGGGGGTCGTGATCGACCAGTAGCCGCCGCAATCGCCCCGCAGGTTCGGGTTCCAGTAGCATCCGAACGCGGCCGGACCTTCGCCGGGGGCGTCGATGCAGCCGTCACAGGCATCGTCGCGACAGTCCGTGCTTGCGCAGTCGTCGGTCAGCCCGCACGCACCACGGCTCCCGGTGTCGGGACAGCCGCCGATGAGTGAGCGGAGCTCGTCGACGCTCGGCAGGCGCCAGCCGCCGGATCCCAGGAGGGTGAGCGCGTCGCAATACGCGATGGCCTCGGCGACGTTGGGGTTTCCGCCCTGCGGAACCAGCTCCCAGGCCAGCCCCGTCGCGTCGTCGATGAAACACTCCTCGTACTCGCCCGCGTCGTTGCAGCACGGATCTCCGGGCGTACACCCGAGCGTCGGGCCCGTGGTCTCGGACCCCGTCGAGTCTGGACCGCCCGTCGTGGGATCGGCGGTGGTGCTCGATATGGTTTCGCTCGTTCCCGATGAGGTGCTCGACGTGTCGGCACCGGTCGAGGTCGTGTCTGCAGCGGAGCTCGACCCCTCTGCCGAGGAGGCCCTGTCGTCGGCCGCGTCGTCCCCAGAGCACCCGCAGCAGAGGGTGGCGGTGAGAAAGAGCGACAAAGAGCCTCGGCGGGCTCGATCAAGCGACGTCGCGCGGATGCTCATCGGACACCCCGTATAACACGGGGGACCTCGGCGCCACTGAGCGGTCGTCACAACGACGAGACACGCGTCGAGCCCAACCCACGCTTGTTACTGCCACTGGCGATACTCGGTCCCGCAGCGCAGAAAGTCCTGCGCCAGATCGGCGCGAACATGCAGCGCCGACGAGGAGCGGTTCACAATGCGAACGTAGTGACCAAAGCACGCCGATTCGGCGATCTCAGCGTTGAGCGCCTGGTAGTTCTTGTGCGGCAGAAAGATGGCTTCGGGTCGCTCCGAGTCGCAGCGGGTCTGAAAGGAGCGCCCGCCCAGCGCAACATCGGCGGAGAGCAGACCCGCTTGGTCGACGAGGCGCATGCGGTACAGCACCAGCCCGGGGACCCCCATCTCGGAGTGATAGACGGTGCTTCCGGCAGGTAGACACCCAGCCACATCGAACACCCCGCGGGTCGTGGTCACCTCGCGGCCGTGGCGATGCATGATGTCCGCGTCCGAGCGGAGCCCGGGCTTGTCCAGAGGGATCCAGGCGATGCTTCCACCCAGCAGACACACGGCGACGCCCAGCGACGCTCGCCGCCAAAGAAGTGCGATCGACCACCCCGCGACGAGCATGGCGTAGGCGGGCCACGGCATCCGGGTGAGAACCTCCCCCGCGGCGTTCGGTGCCCAGCCCCGCACGTAGGCGACTCCTGCGGCACCTGCCCAAGCGAGCACGAACAGGCCCCATCGACCACGGTCGACGCGCCCGGTGGGCCACGCGCGCGCCGTCGCCAAACACAAGGGCACCAGCGCCGGAACGTAGAAGCGGGCGCGATAACCCATGATCTCGTGGGTGCTCAGCGCGTGATACGCCACGAACACCAACGCGCTGATCGTCAGCGCGAGGGTGGCATCCCAGCGCCTCCAGACACGCGCCGTGACGAGGATCCAGATCATCGGCGCGACCGTGAAGGCGAACAAGAGCAGGTGCGGCACCTTGTTCTCCCATCGCTGACTCGCGATGGAGGGGCCGTAGGTGTGCAGTGCCATCGTCTTCATGTGGAACGACAGCGGAAGCGCCGTACCGTACAGCGCCCACAGGCCTGTCCAAAGCAGCGCCATGCAGACAGCGAGCATCCCCGCGTATCGCACCAGACTTGGCCGACTCCAACGACGCTGCAGCAGCGCGAACACAGCGACGATGACCGCCGCGTCGGGCCGCGCAAGGTAGACAAGCACGGTCGCTGCGGCCGACCAAGCATCGGCGCTGGGCTTGGACTCCCGAGGGTTGCGAAGCTCGAGCACCAACGCGGCGGCGAGAACCGCCAACGCCAGCGCGGTCTCCATGTTGGAGCGAAGCACCGTCGTCACCGGCGCGCAGCCGAGCGTCAGCAGCACCAACGGACCCCGTGCGACCCGCAACAAAAGCCCTGCCGTCAGGACGAGGAGCGCGCCGTCGAGGACCCGAACGGCGGCGACGAAGTGCGTCTTGGTGAAGCACACGAGCGCCGTGCTCAGTGCCTGGAACAGCTGGCTCGTGCTGCCGTGAACCGCACCATCCTCAAGGTTCCACGCGTAGACACCATTCTCGACCGCATGCAGCGCGAAGCGCTTGAAGAAGTAGCTGTCGTCATACGCCGAGTTCCCCAGCTCTCGAACGAGGACGTACAGGACCAGGACGGCGAAACCGGCGAGGGGCACCCACCGAGAGGATTCGTCGCCGTGCGCCACGGGGCCATGATGCGCACGACAACGGGCGAGCCTGCAAGCAGACTCGCCCGGAGATGGGCCCGTCTCGGCGCGGTGCGAGACGAAGGCCGGTGCGCGCCGCTACTTGCTCGACACAACCGCGGCGCGTGCGAGCTCGGAGTTGAGCACCGCGATGGCGTCGAGACTGATCGACTTGGGGCACGACGCTTCGCATTCCCCGTGGTTGGTACAGCCGCCGAACCCCTCGGCATCCATCGTGTCGACCATGCGCAGCACACGATCGGTACGCTCGACCTGTCCCTGCGGGACCTTGGAGAGGTGCGAGATTTTGGCGCCGACGAACAGCATCGCGGACGCGTTGGGGCACGCAGCAACGCACGCTCCGCAACCGATGCAGGCCGCGTAGTCGAAGGCATCGTCCGCGTCCGCCTTGCCGATCGCGATCGCGTTGGCGTCGGGTGCCGCGCCCGTGCTCACGCTGATGTAGCCGCCAGCCTGCTGGATCCGGTCGAACGAGCCGCGGTCGACGACCAAGTCGCGTAGGACCGGGAACGCCTTCGCGCGGAACGGCTCGACCGTGATCTCGTCTCCGTCCTTGTAGCTGCGCATGTGCAGCTGACAGGTCGTGGTGGCCTTGTTGGGACCGTGCGGCGAGCCGTCGATCACCATCGAACACATCCCGCAGATGCCCTCACGACAGTCGTGGTCGAACGCGACCGGACCCTCTGGGTACTTGCTGGGGTTCTTGAGGATCTTTTCGTTGAGCACGTCGAACATCTCGAGGAACGACATGTGCTCGGTCACCTCGATCTCATACGACTTGAGACCGCCCGCATCTTTGGGGCCGTTTTGTCGCCAGACGTTGAGTTTGATCTGCATTGGGGGAGGTCCTTGTCGGTTGAAGGCGGCGTCACTTGTAGCTGCGCGTGCTCAGCTTGACGTACTCGAACTTCAGCGGTTCTTTGTGCAGCTTAGGCTTCTCGCCCTCGCCTTGATATTCCCAGACCGAGGCATGGGCGTAGTCGTCGTCGTGTCGAACCGCCTCGCCTTCCGCACTCTGGTGCTCTTCGCGGAAGTGTCCACCGCAGGATTCGTCGCGATCCAGGGCGTCGCGCACCATCATCTCGGCGTACTCCATGAAGTCCGCGACACGGCCGGCGTACTCGAGCCACGGGTTGAGCTGGTCGGCGTCTCCAGGGACGGTCGCTTCTTTCCAGAAGCGCTCCCGAAGCGCAGGGATGAGCTCAAGCGCATGGTCGAGCCCTTCGGCCGTGCGCGCCATCCCGCAGTAGTCCCACATGATCTTGCCCAGCTCGCGGTGGAACTGGACCACCGGAGTTGTTCCCGACAAGGCCAGCAGCTTCTGGGTCTTGGTCCGAACCTCGGACTCCGCGGCCTCGAAGGCAGGGTGGCTCTCGGTGACGGGGCCTGCGTGCTCCGTCGCGAGGTAGTTGCCGATCGTGTAGGGGATGACGAAGTAGCCGTCGGCCAGCCCCTGCATCAGCGCGCTGGCGCCGAGCCGGTTGGCGCCGTGGTCGGAGAAGTTCGCTTCGCCCAACACGTGCAGACCCGGCAGGTTGCTCATCAGGTTGTAGTCCACCCACAGACCGCCCATCGTGTAGTGGACCGCAGGGTAGATGCGCATCGGGGTCTCGTAGGGAGACTCGCCGGTGATGCGCTCGTACATCTCGAACAAGTTGCCGTAGCGGTCGGCGATGGCATCGCGCCCGTCGCGTTTGATCGCGTCGGCGAAGTCCAGATAGACCGCGTTTCGCTGGCCGTCGACCTCCTGCTGCGCGACGCCGTACCCGTCATCACAAACCTTCTTGGCGGCCCGGGACGCGACGTCGCGGGGGACCAGGTTGCCGAAGCTGGGGTAGCGCTCCTCGAGGTAGTAGTTGCGCTCCTCCTCGGGGATGTCCTTGGGGGCGTCGGTGACCCGGGCCTTGTCGCGAGGCACCCAAACCCGGCCGTCGTTGCGCAACGACTCGGACATCAGGGTGAGCTTGGATTGGAACCCACCGCTGACCGGGATGCAGGTGGGGTGGATCTGCGTAAAGCAAGGGTTGGCGAACCCAGCGCCGCGCTTGTAGGCCCGGAAGGCAGCGGTGACGTTGGAGTTCTTGGCGTTCGTCGACAGATAGAAGACGTTGCCGTAGCCGCCGGTGGCGAGGACCACCGCGTCGGCGGCCCATCGTTTGATCTCCCCGGAGACCAGGTCGCGGGTGATGATGCCGCGCGCGTGACCATCGACCAACACCAGGTCGAGCATCTCGGTGCGCGTGTGCATCTTGACCTTGCCCTCGTCGATCATCCGGTTGAGGCCCGAGTAGGCACCCAGCAGGAGCTGCTGGCCGGTTTGACCGCGGGCGTAGAAGGTCCGCGAGACTTGAGCACCGCCGAACGAGCGGTTGGCGAGCAAGCCGCCGTACTCGCGCGCGAACGGTACGCCCTGCGCGACGCACTGGTCGATGATGTTCACCGACACTTGGGCGAGCCGGTAGACGTTCGACTCGCGCGAGCGGAAGTCTCCGCCTTTGACCGTGTCGTAGAACAGCCGGTACACGCTGTCGCCGTCGTTTTGGTAGTTCTTGGCGGCGTTGATTCCCCCCTGCGCGGCGATGGAGTGCGCACGCCTCGGGCTGTCTTGCACGCAGAAGCAGTGCACGTCGTAGCCAAGCTCCGCCAGCGTCGTCGCGGCCGAACCGCCGGCGAGGCCGCTGCCGACCACCAGGATCTTGAACTTCCGCTTGTTGGCCGGGTTGACCAACTTCATGTCGAAGCGGTGTTTCTCCCAGCGCTTCTCAATGGGACCGGAGGGGACTTTCGAGTCGAGTTTCATGCGTCGCTCCTTTTCGTGGCCGTACGGCTCTGGCTCAGACCGTCACGATGCCCAACAGGCATGCAGCAGGAGGGATGAGAAAGCCAATGGCGGTGACGTAGCCCACCACGGGGCCCACTTTGGAGAGGGGCTCGCGGTACTTGCCGCGCATGACGCCCAGCGTGCGGAAGGTGCTGCTGACCGCGTGTGCCAGGTGCATCGCGATGCCGACCATCGCGGCCGCGTACAGCAAGAAGATGACCGGGTTCTGGAAGTCGGTGACGTACTTGGCGAAGACGTCGTGAATGGGATCGGCGGCGGGACCGTAGGTCACGATCGGCGCGTGCAACACACCCAGCGTGAAGTGGGCGATGTGGTAGCCGACGAACGCGAGGATCGTGTAGCCCGAGTAGAGCATCGACAGCGCGTAGGGCGTGGTCGCCCGGTTCGTCTTGACCGCGTACGCCTGGGGCCGCGCATCCTGGTTGCGTGCGTTGAGCTTCAGCGCCGCGAAGACGTGCAGCGCGATGGCGCCCAGCAGTCCGATGCGGGCGACCCAAAGCAGACCCCCGAGGCCCTGCAGGAACTTGGCGTACGCGTTGTACGCGTCCCGTCCGGCGAACACTTGGAGGTGTCCGGCCATGTGCCCAAGCAGGAACCCGACCATTGCGAGTCCGGTGAGGGCCATGACGACCTTGAGGCCGATGGTCGAAGACCAAAGGGGCCCCCGCGAAGAACTTTTGGAAGCAGCCATGGTCGTCCTGAGGGTTGTCCTGGATCTGTCCTGGAGGCGCGAAATCACCGCGCTGTGCTGAGGCGGACTTACCACAATGACCGTCGAGCGGCTCGTGTTCTTGCTCTCGGTTCTCGGCGCTCCAAGGGGCCCTCAGGCGGCCGCGCCTCGCTTCATCCAGACCTGCCCGGCCGCCATCCTGGGCACGCGCGCAGCCCCACCCTCCCGGTGGCGCGTTCAGATGTGAGGCGACGCGCATCGGCGTGCTAAATTGGATTGCGATGGCGCAGCGCGACGCTCCAACGACGGCCGGACCGGTGGTGATCTGTTGCGCTGCGGCCGATGGCGACACGATCCGGCCGCTCGTCGAGGACCTGGAGGCTCAAGGTCACGCCGTCACGCTGCTCGAGGGCGTGGAGCGCTCCCCCGCCTCGCTGAGTCCGGCGGTCGAGCGTCTCCACGGCGAAGGGCTCTACGTGCTGTGCCGCTCGAAGGCGCTGGGTCGCGCCGCGGTGGACGAGCTGCGAGACATCTTGCTCGCCCATCACGTCCCCTTTGGCCGCACGCTCACCGTGGCCTCGACCCGCCCACGGGAACTGCGAGAGCGGATCGGGGCCAGCCTTCGCCGGCTGGCAACGGGCAAAGCCCGCCGCATGTCCACGCTCTCCCCCGACGGTCCCCCCGCGCGAACGACCCGACTGGGCGTCAGCCCCCCGCCGCCCGCCCCGGTCGCCGCTGCTTCCCCGCCCGAGCCGCCCAAGGTCTCCCGCTCCACGCGGCTCGGGCTCCCGGCGGCGCAGCGGAGCACCCCTTCGCCAGGAGGTCCGCCGTCCCTGCGATCCGCGCCGCCGGTGCCCGCCACCGCTCCACCGCGGACGCCGAGTGTCGCAGCGGCGACGGACCCCGTGCCGGCGCGAGCTCCCCTTGATGCCGCCGCAGAAGACCCCTTCGAGGCTGAGGCTCCCGCAAACCTGACGCCTGCGGTCGAGGAGGAGCCCGAGGTTCCTGCGAGAGAGGCGTCCGTTGAAGCGCTGATCAACGCCGACGAGCTGTCCGACCTCGACGACGAGCTCGCCGACCTCGAGCTCGACCTCGACGAGGCGCTGTCGGCGGAACTGGGCGCACCCTCCCCCACCGGCCTCCCCGTTCCGGTCCGCACGGGGAGCACAACCGTCTCTCCGGTCATCCCTCGCTCGACGCTCGACGCGATTCGCACCGGCGACACCGCAATCGTGAGCCGTGAGGCGCTGATCGCCGCCGGGCTCCCGAGCCCCGAGGCCCCCCCTGCCCCTCCCGCCGGACAGACCCTGCGCGCGACCCCCTCAGCGCTCGCAGGCGGCACGGTTCGCAGCGTCGCGACCGTCCTGCCCGAGGACGACGGTGATTCACGCAAGCCGCCGTGGGTTTGGATCGGCGCGGGTGCAGCCGCCCTGTTGTTCGTGGGGCTCATTGCGTTCGCGATCCGCGGCGGCGAGGACAAGACCGACGAGACCGACGACACCGTGCTCGCCCAGGCACAGGACTCAAGCGAAGGCGCGGCCTCCCCCCAGCGCGAGGACCAACGCGCGGGGAAGAACGCCGCGTCTGTCCGCGAAGATTTCGACGCGCCACCCGCAGCCGACCGACCCGCCGCGGCGGAGGGCGAGGGGGGGACACGGATCGGCCACGCGCTGCGAACCCGGGCCGTGCGGGCGTTGGACGTGTTGTTGGTCTCCAGCACCGAGGGCCCGCTGTCGTGGGAGGCCGCCAAGGAACACTGCGGAGGTCTGGAGCAGGCTGGCTTGAGCACGTGGCGCCTTCCCGCAGTCGGAGAGCTGATGTCGCTCACGCAGGCGCAGATGACCGAGCGCGGCTACTACTGGTCTTCAACCCCCGCCGATACCTTCGGCGACACCCCGCTGGTTTGGTACGCCAAACGCAACCGGATCGTCACCCGCGACCAGGACAACCTCGTCCTGTGCGTGAGAGGGGGGTCGGTCGCTGGTTGACGCACGAGACGGGCTTCGGCTCATGGTCTACGACCGCACCTGCACGGGCAGACGCCATCGTCCCGGGCTGTCTCATGCCTGGGCTTCGGGCCAGCTGCTGTACCGCGCCCTGCGACGGATCGACCACGCGATCGGCGTCAGCAGCTGGGACGACGCGCTTCGCTGGCTCGGGACGGTCGGCGGTGACACCCCGATCGCCGAGATTCAGTATTGGGGGCACGGAAAGTGGGGCCTGGCCCGCGTGGACAGCCAGCGATTCGACGCAGATTCGCTGCAGGCGGGCCATCGTTGGGCGCCTGCCCTGGACCGCATCGCAGACCGACTGCTCCCCGAGGCTCGCAGCCAGATCTGGTTTCGCACCTGTGAAACGCTGGGCTGTGTTCCCGGACAGGAGTTTGCGCAGCGCTTCTCCGAGCGCATGGGATGCCGGGTCGCGGGCCACACCTTCATCATCGGCCACTGGCAGAGCGGCCTGCACACGCTGATGCCGGGTCAAACCCCGCACTGGTCGGTGAACGAGGGACTCAAGCAAGGCAGCCCGCAGTCCCCCACCGACGCCTACTGGTCCAGACTCTGGCACCCCAACACGATCAGCTTCCTGCACGGGAGCATCCCCGCGGACTACTGACCGGCGGCTGACCGGCGGCTGACCGGCGGCTGACCGGTTATCGGGACTGCGAGACGCAGCGCGCGTTGCCGTCTGCGCAGCGGAAGCGGACGTGCATATGGTCGAGGTGGCCCTTCCAGTGCTTGATGATGGAGGGGCTGCGCGGGTCGGGGTTGGCGCGACGGAAGTAGCGCGCCATCTGCTCGGGGGAGAGCTCTCGTTCCGCCAGCGGCAGGATGAGCTTCTGCAGCCGAACGCTCATGAAGATCTGCTGGACGTTGCCGGTCTCGATCAACGCCTTGACCAGGAACCAGTTCTTCTCGGCATCGAAGCTCTCCTCGTCGGCGCGCTGCCAGTAGCGTTCGCCGCGGAAGCCCGGGCGCAGGACGTAGCCGATGTCGACGTCGCGACCGCTGCGGTGCGACTTGTGCGGCGCCAGCCGCCCGCCGTTGCGGTCGGAGAGATCACCCAAACGGACCTGGGGAGGATCCGAGTATGCCGCGCCGTACGCCTCGAACGCCTGCACCAGGCTCTCCACCATCACGTGGTTTCCGTAGACCCGGGCCCGGTGCTGACGCAATCGCCAAGACTCGCCCTCAGGCAGGGGGACCGCCCCCTCGAGCTTGCCGCGGTTGGGCGCGCCAAGGCTCCGGGTGGGCGCCGCAAGCTCGGCATCGTAGACCCGCAGGGCGTCGCCCTCGCGAACCCGCTTGCGACCGCGCAGGCCCGGGTTCAGGGTGCGCAACAGCTTGGCCGACAACCCCCACTGCGACGCGAGGTCTTCGACCGGCATGGTTTTGGGGACGGTCCAGTGAACCTCGGAGAGATCGAAGTCACGCTCGGGATAGGAGACCAGGGGCTTGACGACGGCCGTCTTGGTCGTCTCCTGATCCCGGTAGGTGTCTGGAGCCTGAACCGGGGCCTCGAGCACCGAGACCTCGGACAACTCGATGGTCGTCGGGCGCAGGATCTTCGGGCGCGCCTCCGTCTGGGTCAGCCAACCGCCGCCGAACACGAGCGCCCCCACGGCGCAGAGGCCAGAAAGGACGACGGAGATTGCACGCGGACGTTGCATGGCGCCGTCACACTAGCGGACCTCGGATCCCGTGTCACCGGGCCAAAAGCCGCTCTGCGCTGCGGATTCGGGGCGCTAGGGTACAGTTTCGCCCGCTCGGGGACACACGGTCCCACCTCTGTACACCCGGGAACCTTTCGGCCGAGACAGGTTCAGCCTTCCGGCGCGGTTATCGCCAGGGAGGACAGAAGGTCCATCTCCACGGGCTGCGGCGCACCGCCCATCGCGACGCTGGACTGCACCCGCGACCGCGATTGTGCCTGGGCGTCCAGGGGGAACAGCGAGTCGAGCTTGACGCGCAGCGTGCCCGAACCGCGCCCACCAAACTGGGTGTCTTCAAGCGCGACCCCGGCGGGCGCCTGCGCGGGACCGGTCGCCGACTGCTCGAACACAACCGAAAGCGTCAGCGTGTCGCCATCCTTGGACGTCATCGTGTACGTGGACCGCTGCTCGATGGGGATGCCGCTGAGCTCGAAGTGGGACGTGCTCGACCAGCTCCCGCCGACCCCGACCGCCTCCTGTGGCAACACCACAAACAGCTGGCTGAACGACTGCTGGAACCCAGCCAGGCTCGGACGCAGGTCGGGCGTGGGGAGCTCGGGCAGAGAATACTGCGCCGCCAGCCGCCGGCCGCGGGCGTCGACGGTCAAGCTGCCGCGGGTGTCCTTCATCCCCTCCACAGCGGTGTCCATCGCTTTCTTCAGCCGCTCGCTCGCGCCCTCCAGCGGCTCACGCGTGGCTGAGGTCACGGTGTACGCATAGAGCGTTGCGCCATCGTCCTTCGCGGGCGTCGCGGTGACGTTCATCTGCACGGTCACCTCCGGGAGCACCGAGGGATCGATCGTCTTGCTGCCCACGGTCATCGCGACCTGCATCGACATCCCCAGCTCGACGGTCCTCGAAGCACCTGTCTGCGGGGAGAAGCGAAGCACGCTGCGGGGCTCGGCGCCGGGCGTGTCGAGCGTGACGCGCTCGGGCGCCACCGGAACTCGAGAGACCTCGGGTTTGGGGATGGGCCAGCTGTCCGTAGCCTCGGCCTCGGCCTCGGCCTCGACCTGCGGCGGCGTCGAAGCTGGTGCGGGCGTTGGTTCGGGTGTGGCGGCGGCCGCGACCGGCGTGGTCTTCGGAGGTGGCGGTGCAGGCGGTGAGGAGCACCCGGCCACGACCACGATGCCTGCGAGGACCCTCAAGCGGAACGCCATCGCGGCGGACCCTATCACGCGCGGCCGGGCTCACGCGCGGACGGGCTCACGCGCGGACGGGCTCACCCGCGGACGAGGAGTTCGCGAAGGGCCGCGGCGGCGGGCGAGAGCGTCACCCCGCGCACGCTCGCCACATGGAAGGTGCGCGGCGCAGGCAGGCCCGGCAGCGAGTGAACCAGGAGCGTACCGGCGGCGAGTTCGGCCTCGACGGCCCGCCGCGAGACGAACGCAAGGCCCAGTCCTGCCTGCGCGCAACGCTTGGCCGCTTCGGTCGAGCCGACCTCCACGGTCGGCCCCGGCGCACCACCATCGAGCGCGCGGGCCAGCACATCGGCCACGGCTGCTCGTGTCCCGGACCCCTCGCGCCGCAGGACCAGCGGGACGCCGATGAGCCCATCAAACCCCGGCGGCGGTGGCTCGGGACCCACCAGAACCACGGTGTCCTGCGCGAACGGGGTCTCCTCGATCTTCCGGTCGCCGCTGGGAGAGCCTGTGATCGCCAGCTCGACGATGCCCTCGCGCAGCGCTCCGACGGCACGGCTCGTGTCCCCCACGTGCACGGACACCGACACCCCCGGGTGCGTCCGCCGCAACCGAGCCAAAATCTCGGGCAGCAAATACTCGGCAGGAATGGTCGAGGCCGCGACGTCAATGCGACCGACCACGCCGGTATCCAGCGCGCCCAGACTGGAGGCCGCCTGCACGCGCAGCTCAAGCATCCGAGCGGCGTACCGAGCGAGGATCGTGCCGTGAACCGTCGCCCGCACACCGTCCCTGCCGCGATCCAGCAGCCGGGTGCCCAACGACTTCTCCAGGCTCTTGATGTGAAAGCTGACCGTGGACTGGCTGAGCCCAAGCGCCTCCGCAGCCCGGGTAAATCCCGCGTGCTCGAGGACGGCCAACAGCGTGCGCAGCTGATCGAACTCCATGGACTATTTGGTGCCGAACATGCGGTCGCCCGCGTCGCCAAGCCCGGGGATGATGTAGCCCTTGTCGTCGAGCCGCTCGTCGACCGCGGGCGTGTAGATCGGCACGTCGGGGTGGTGCTTGTGGAAGTTCGCGATGCCCTCGGGCGCGGCGAGCAGGCACAGGAACTTGACCGACTTGGGGCCGGTGCGCTTGACCCGATCCACAGCGGCGATGGCCGAGTTTCCGGTCGCCAGCATCGGGTCGACGACGATGGCCTGGCGGTCCTCCATCTCTCGCGGGACCTTGAAGTAGTACTCGACCGGGCTGAGCGTCTCCGGGTCGCGGTACAAACCAATGTGTCCGACCCGCGCGGCCGGCAGCACCTTGAGGAATCCGTCGAGCATGCCGGTCCCGGCGCGAAGCACCGAGATGATGACGATCTTCTTGCCGTGCAGCATCGGGGCGCTCATCTTGGCCAACGGCGTCTCGATCTCCTGCATCTCGACCGGGAGGTCGCGGGTGATCTCGTAGCCCAAGAGCATCGAAATCTCCTCGAGCAGCTGGCGGAACCCTTGGGTGGAGGTCTCCTTGGCCCGCATGAGCGACAGCTTGTGCAGGATCAGCGGGTGCTCGATCAGGTTCACCATGTTTGTGGGCTCAGTCATCGGAAGTCTCGGGACAAAGTCGGAACGCCGGGTGGGGCCAGCGCGGGCCGCTCGCCCATGTACCGCCTTCGAGCGCGCAACCCAAGCGGAACCTTGGCGCCGGGTGCTCAGGGCGCGTCGAGCTGGACGGCGGATTCCGGATCGAGCCCCACCGCCACCTCGAGCGTTGCGCGAACCTGCTGCACCATGAACGCAAGCAGCGTGGCGCGAGGCAATTGGCGTCGAGCATTCCAATCGAGCACCACGGCCTCGACCCCGCCAATGTAATGCCGCACCGCGAGCTCGAACACCGGCCGCGGCGCCTCCAGCCCGACGCCTTTGAGGATCCGCATCGCCACCGCCTGACGAGAGCGCTCCAGCAGGTGCGCCACCTCAGGGTCGGACCCCACACCGCCGCTGAGCAACGTTCCGTACGCATGGCCGTGGTGCTCCACAAACTCCACGTAGGCGGTGATCATCGCGAGCGCTCGCGCCGGGCCGACCAACGTCGGTGGGACCGCATCGAGCGAGGCGAGCAGACCGCCGGCCGCGTGCTCGATGCTGGCCAGGTAATACGCTCTTTTGCCGCCGAAGTAGTGATACAGCAGGCCCTTCGAGACGCCAGCCTGCTCGGCGATCGCGTCGATCGAGACCTCATCGTACGCCCGGGTCGAGAACAGCCGCAGCCCAAGCTCCAGCAGCTGGGCGCGACGCTCATCGGTCTGCAGACGCGTGCGTCGAGGATCAGCCACGCGACAGCCTCAACCATTGTTGACCGTGATTCAATGCGGTGCTAAGCCTTTGTTGAATAGGATTCAGTCCGATGCCCTACGATCGCGCTTCCTCGGCCCGCCCGATTCCAGTTCGGAAAATGGGCTTTGATTTCAGCAATGTACCCAAGAAGTGGTTCTACGACTCGGTCGTGGTCAGCCACATCGCCAACGGACTGCACCTTGTGTTTCCGCAGGGCGAGCGGTTCTTTGTGCGCTCTGTCCGGCACTATCTAAAGCAGATCGACGACCCCGGGCTGCGGGCTCGCGTCCGGGCGTTCGCGGGGCAAGAGTCCAGCCACGGCCACGAGCACGAGCGCGCGTTCGAGATGCTGGAGGCCCAAGGGTACGACATTCAAACCTGGCTGCGTCGCTACGACCGCATCGCGTTCGAGCTGCTCGAGCCGAAGCTCCCACCGGTGCTGCGGCTGTCGATCACCGCCGCGCTTGAACATTTCACCGCAACCCTCGCCGAGCAGGCGTTGGGCACCGAGTTCCTCGATCACGCCGACCCGGTCATGCGGGACCTGCTGCGGTGGCACGCGGCCGAAGAGATCGAGCACAAGTCGGTCGCCTACGACGTCCTGCAGGCGGTCGACGGTCGCTATGTCATCCGGGTAGTGGGCCTGGCCGCCGCCGTCGGCCTGTTGCTGAGCTTCTGGCGCAGTGCCACCGCGATGCTCCTGGCCCAAGAGGACATCTCAAAGGCGCAGATCGCCGAAGAGCGAAAGGCCGCCCGACACCGGGGGCAGAACAAGCGGTTCGTGCTCAGCGCGCTGGCGTCCTATCTGCGTCCGGGGTTCCATCCCGACCAGATGAACAACGACCAGCTCGCCCGAGACTACCTTGAGAGCATCGACCGCCTCACGGGTTGAGGCCTTGGGAGGGACGGTTTGCTGGAGGGCTTCTAGGGCGCGCAGGCCAGGCCTTCGAAGCTTCCGCATGCGCAGCTATCGGCGGCAAACCAGGTCCCGGTGTCGTGGCTGCACCACCGGCACTGTCCGGCGGTCGGGACATCGCACGTGGTGCATTCGAAGCAAAACCACGTCCCAAAGTTGAGCGCGTCGGGGTTGCCGGAGTTGCCGCAGTGGGAGGTCCAACAGCCATTGGGATTGAGGCCCGTGGCGTCGCACTGGTTGGCTCCCAGAGGAATCTCGCATCCGTTGGCCCAGTTTCCGTCGCAGTTTCCAAAACCGGGGCTGCAGTCGAACTCGCAGCTTTGCGCGACGCAGGAGCCGGATGCGTTGGGCCCGGCGTTGCACGCGTCCCCGCAGCTGTTGCAGTGCGTGTCGCTGCCCAGCGAGACCTCGCAGCCGTCCGCCGGATCACCATTGCAGTCGGCGGTGCCGCTCTCGCATTCACTGACCGTGCACTGGCCCATGACGCACTCGCCCCCGACGCATTGCTTGGGGGTCCCCGCACACAGCCCGAAGCCGTCGCACACGTCGCCCTGCGTGCAGGGGTCGGAGTCATTGCATCCACTTCCGGCCGCCTTGGCGTCGAACTGACACATCCCGCCCACGCACGCGCCCTGCTCGAGGAAACACGTCGTGTTCTCGATCACGCAGTCTGCGGGTCCCGAGCAGGTTCCGAGGTCGGGCGGCAAGGCGGGGTCTTCGTCCCCTTCCCCCTCGCCCAGCGTGCTGTCGCCGAGTCCCCCGCTGGTGGTGCTTTCGGAGGGCGGCGGGCCGTCGGTCCACCAGGGCCCGGCGGTCCCGTCGCCATCGCCGAGGCCGAGCCCCGCCGTGACGCCGCTGTCCAAGGGGTCACCGCCTGCACAGCCGGCGAGCGCAAGCGCGCAGAGCCACCCGCCCCACCCCGTGTGCCCTCGACCCCCCACGAACCCAAGGGTACCTGCCCTCGCCGGTTCGACGCCAGCACCCGGTTTGCCACGTGCTACCGTTGGGGGTCGTGAAGGGGTTGTACACGTGTGCCAGCACCGCCCTCGTGCTGCTGCTCAGCGGCTGCGCGGGTGGAGAACCGTCCTCTCCCGGAGGCTCCTCTTTTGGCGGGGGGCCCACGGGCGCCACGCCCACGCCTAGCGCGGACGACACGGGGATCGACGAGACCGATCCGCTCGAGACCTCGGGAGGCCAGAGCGCAAGTGGCTCGGGCAACGTCACGAGCACGAGCACGAGCACGAGCGAGGAGACGTCGCAGCCCCCGGCAACGTGCGGCGACGGCGTGCTGGAAGGCGACGAGCGCTGCGATGGAAAGGACCTGGGCGTCATGTCGTGCGCCGACTTCGGCTTCGCCCAGGGCACGCTTGTCTGCGACGCCCAGTGCAACGTCATCACCGACGGCTGCCGCAGCTGCGGAGACGGAATGCTGGCCGCCAGCGAGTTGTGCGACGGCACGAGTCTGGGCGGGGAGACCTGCCAGTCACAGGGCTTCGGCGGCGGCACGCTGCTGTGCGATGCCGCGTGTGCCGGCTACGACACCAGCGTCTGCACCCCGTTGCCCACGTGCGGCGACGGCGTTCGCAACGGCGGCGAAGCGTGCGACGGCAACGATCTTGGTGGTGCCAGCTGCGCGTCGGTCGGCTTCGACATCGGGCAGCTCTCGTGCGCGGCCAGCTGCACGCACAACACCTCCCAGTGCGAGTTCCTCAACTGCGGCAGCCAGGGCGACTTCTGCCTGTTCGACGAGAGCGACCCGCAGGGCTCCTGTTGCCCGGCCGGCGTCGGCGGCAACGTGCTTGGGATCTGCGCACTCTTGGTCTGTCAGTGACCTCGCTCCCTCTCTACCCCGCATCGTTCTACGCCGCGCTCCACACCGGAACCGACGGCGACCTGGCATTCTATGCGGATGCGTGCGCGGGCGCGTCGTCCGTCCTGGAGCTCGGCTGCGGTGAAGGCCGGGTGTTGGCGGCGCTGGACGAGGTCCCGTATCGCGCCGGACTCGACCTGCACGAAGGCCTGTTGAAAGCCGCACGAGCGCGGCTGGGCCCGGGGGTCGATCTGTACCCGCAGGACATGCGAAGCTTCGCGTTGGACCGGCGCTTCGAGAGAATCGTACTCCCGTTCTCTGGCGTGTATTGCATGCTCGACGACGACGACCTCGCGGCCTGCTTCGGTCAGGTCCGCGCCCACCTCGAGCCCGGCGGTGTGTTCATCCTCGACGCCTACCGAGCCGACGGATTTCACGCCGACTGCGAACCCGACGACGTGGGCGAGGAGGACTGGTCGGAGCTGACGGTGCTGGAGGTGGAAGGCAAGCCGTACACGGTGTTTGAACGCAGCCGCTGGAACCCCGACACCCAGCGCATCGATGTCACGTATCGGCACGTGCCGCTGAGCGAGCGCAGCGCTCCGGTCGACGGCGTCATCGAGCAGCGGTACCTGCTGCAGCACCAACTCGTGCGTCACCTCGCGGATGCTGGGCTCCCTAGGGTGGAGGTCTTTGGCGGCTTCGACCGACGCCCCGTCTGCCGGACCAGCGAGCACTGGGCCGCCTGTGCACGCGGCTGACAACGGCTGATAACGTGGAGCCGATGTCGAACCTGCCCGTCTTGGCCCAGACACCCAGCCTCGTCGTCAAACAGCAAAAAGAGATGCTCGAGGTCTTCACCAGCTTCGAGACCAAGAACCGCTACCTCGTGCAGCTGCCCGACGGTCGGCCGGCCTTCTACGCAGCCGAGACAGGACAAGGCGCCGGCGCGTTCTTCCTGCGGTCGTTCCTCAAAAACTCGCGTCCGTTCACGATGCAACTGCTCGACCTGCACGGGCAGGTCAACCTGATGCTCCGCCGCCCCTGGACGTGGTTCTTCTCGGAGATGCATGTGACCGACGCCCAAGGCCAGGCCGTCGGCTCGCTGCATCAAAAGTTCAAGTTCTTCGGCCGCCTGTTTGAGGTCACTGACCTTACAGGACAGGTCGTCGCGCAGATTCAAGGGCCGATGTTCCGGCCGTGGACGTTCAAGGTGATCGCCGGCGGACACGAGGTTGGTCAGATCTCGAAGAAGTGGAGCGGCTTCCTCAAGGAGGCGTTCACCGACGCGGACACGTTCGGGGTGCAGTTCGGGCCGGCGATGCCTGCGAATCATCGGGCGTTGATTCTGGCGGCGACGTTCTTGATCGATTTTCTGTACTTCGAAGACAACAACTGACCTGGGCTGCGAGGCCCAGGGGAGCGCGTACAAGGAGCTGCGACGCCGATCCGTCGGTGTGACGAGGTGCGGACGCCGCCCTCGCAGTTCACGACCCGGTCGCGAGCCGGGACTGGGCACGCGCGCCCTGTGCATCAACAGACGAAAGCGGAAGATCGAGGTGGTCGAGAGAGGTTGTAAGCCGGGTTTTGTCCCCGGGTCGATTGCTCTCCCCGGGTGATGACCATTCTTCTACGCGGCACTACCCGAGACAGCAGGACGAGCAGCCCTGGCGAGTTTGGTTTCCCTCCCTCACGTCTCCGTTCGGCCTTGCACCGGGTGGGGTTTACCGTGCGGCCCCTGTCACCAGCGGCCCGGTGCGCTCTTACCGCACCCTTTCACCCTTACCCGCGCGAACGCGGGCGGTTTGCTTTCTGTGGCACTTTCCTTCGAGTCGCCCCGACTGACCTTCGCCAGCACCCTGCTCTGTGGAGCCCGGACTTTCCTCGACGCCGCGTACCGGCAAGAGCCGTCCGACGCCGCGATCATCTCTATCTCCTCGGCCACCACGATCTTCCGACCGCGGATCTAACACGAGCAGCCGCGCGAAGCCACGCCGCTCTCAGCGCAGGATTCCGTCCTCGGGCCCAAGCATCGGCGGCAGCTTCGTCTCTCCCAGCCTTTGGCGCAGGTTGACCTCGATCATGCGGCTCAGGGTCGAGAGCGGAAGGTCGTTGTCGTCGTACCCGAACGGGTCCTCGATCTCATCGCCGATCGCGTCCAGACCGTAGAACGCGTAGGTGATCAACAGCACGACCACCGGCGTCCACCCATGCACGGTGTCGACGATGCCGAAGGGCAGCGCGAAGGCGTAGGTCGCGACGATTCGGTGGATGAGGATCGTGTACGAGGCCGGGATCGGGGTGGCCTTGATGCGTTCACACCCGCCTTGGATTCCGGTCATCTCCGTGAGGCTCGCCTCCAGCACAGGAAGATGCATCGGATGGATCCAGCCGCGGTCCCACAACTCCCGCAGACGCGCACCGGTGCGAGCCGAGACCGCCGCGGGACGGTTGCTCTCGCTGGCGAGTGCCTCGATCTCGTCGTCGCCGAGGAGTCCCCGCACATCCTCGAGATCAGGCTCGTCCCGGAGATGGTGACGCAAGACGTGCACGAAGCCCACGATCCGGTGCACCAACTCGCGGTGGACGGCCGTGCGTTGCGTAGCATCGAGCGCCTCGCCCGGCAGGGGGCCCACCATCATTTGAATCTGCCGCGTCAGGCTGCGCGAAACGTTGACCAGCTGTCCCCAGAGCTTGCGCCCCTCCCAGAACCGGTCGTAGGAGGTGTTGTTTCGGAAACCGAGGAAGATGCCGAGCGCCACGCCCACCAACGAGAATGGAAGCGTCGAGAGCGTCGCGCCGACCTGCCCGGACTCATAGAGCACCGTCACCGCGGTGGCGAACACAACGGTCACGAACAGGCGCAGGCGAGTGCGCTGCAGCGACGTGCCTCGGACCGCCGCGAGGGACCTGAACCAGGACCGCTTCTCGATCATCATCGCGCCGCGGACCATAGCGCCGCGGCCTGCTCACGTCACGCGCGTCGGCAGCGAGCTTCCAGCGCAAACACATGGGGATCCTGCACCCCCATCGCACGCAACGCGTCGGCCAGCTGCAGCAGATACTCCAGATTGGTCCCGCTGGGTCCGTGACGGGACGCGATGATGCTGGCCAGCTCGGGAAGCGGCGTGTCTCCTGCAAAGCTCGGGTTGTCCGGGGTGGCCACATACATCAAGGCCTCAGGACCCGGCGCGTCTTCGAACGCCAACGACACCACCCGGCGGTCGTATCCCTGCTTCTCGCGGTGGTCGAGCGCCCCGAGCACCGCGTCTTGATCCCCGCGCTCGACCGCGTACGCCCGTCCCCAACAGACCTCGCCTGCGGCTTCGAGCACCGTCGCGACCCGACCCGGTGCCTCCACGGTGCCGCGGTGGTCCGTGGACCACTGCCAGAATCGCCGCGTCCACCCCAACACCCCCGCCGGCCGCGCTGCGACGTGGGCAAAGGCGGGGCGCCACACCAGCGAGCCGTAGCCGAAGATCCACAGCCGGCCCTGTTCGTCGCGCGGAAGCTCGTCGTCCACGGCAGGGAGCATAAACGGGTGCGGCTGATATCCTGCCTTCATGCTGGTTTGCCGCTCGAGAGCTGTCTGCTTGGCCTTGCTCCTCCCCGCGTGTGGCGGACCCTCGGACGCCGGTCTGGCCACCGACACGGACACCGACGGGGCCGGATCCACGACCGCCCAGACCGAGCCTGACACCCACAGCGGTCCTGCATCCTCGAGCACCGACGCCAATCCCACCAACCCCGACCCGAGCACGGACCCCACCGCGGACGACACCGGGGTGGTCCTGCCCGAGTGCGGAGACGGGATGCTGGAGCCGCCCGAGGAGTGCGACGACGGCAACCTCGACCCCGGCGATGGCTGCGAGCCCGACTGCACAATCAGCGTGGACACGCAGCAGTGGTCCCAGACCCACGCAGGCGACGCGGACGTCGCGGAGACGGGTCACGGCGTGGCGTTCGATGCCGCGGGCAACGTGTGGGCGATCGGCTTTGAGGTCGACACGGTCGCGGACGGCAACATCTGGGTGCAGTCGTATGCCCCGGATGGAACCCCGGGTCTCGAACTGAGCCTCGACCCTTCGGCGGGCGGAGAGGACCGCGGATTCGGCATCGATGTCGATGACGACGGCAACCTCTACCTCGCCGGACGTGCCGCAACCGACGCTTGGTTTGCCAAGCTCGCCCCGGACGGCGCACCGCTTTGGTCCCGCGTGGTGACCGGGAGCTCCGAGGGCTCCGACCAGGCCAACGCGATCGCCGTCGGTCCCGACGGTTCGGTCCTCGTCGGCGGATTCTTGCGCGAAGGCAACGGCGACAATGACCTCTGGGCCACGCTCGTGTCCGGGGTCGATGGGACCGAGCTGTGGACCGAACTCGTCGATGGACCCGACGGCCTCGACGACCGCGCCCAGGGCGTTGCCTGGAGCCCCGACGGGCTCCCCGTCGTCGCCGGGTACATCTCGAACCTCGACTTCAACGCGGACATCTGGGTTCGAAGTTATGAGACCAGCGGCGATGAGCGCTGGACGCAGGTCTACGACACCACGCCTCCGACCACGCAGCGAGCCATGGGTCTGGCGATCGCCCCCGACGGTGCGGTTGCGATCGCGGGCACCACCCCCTCGACGGTCAACGACACCGACGTGTTCTTCGCCAAGTTCGATGGCGAGAGCGGGGAGATCGTGCAGCAGAAGCGCTTCGGCAGCCCTGCGGTCCTCGATGACGCCGGCCTCGCGCTGGCGGCCGACAGCGAGGGCGCGTTCATCGTGGTGGGCTTCAAGGCCGTGACCAGCACCGACACCGACATCTGGATGCGCAAGTGGGACGCCGGTGGCAACGTAATCTGGACCCAGAACGTCGCCGGCGCGGGCCTCAACGACGACACCGCCCACGGGGTTGCCGTGGACGACAATGACGACATCGCGGTCATCGGTGAGATCCGCTCGAAGGCCAACACCAACGGCGACATCTGGGTGGCCAAGTACGGCGGCAACGCCCCGTAGGGCGAAGCCTATCCAGTCGCCGGTCTCAGTCGCCGAAGATCGTGCGTTCGCTGCCGAACAAGCGCGTGGTCGCAAACAGGCAACCCGCCGTCAGCAACAGCACGACCGCGGTGGAGACCAGGGCGCCCCACAGCGGGACCACGTCGCCGCGCAGGACCCCGAGCAGCAGGACCTGCTGGCCCAACACCGGCACCGCGGACGCCCAGCCGTCCGGCGGCAGCGGCTCGAGCGTCAGGAAGACGCCGGGGAGCGTGGGCAGCAAGGTCAGCATCGACAGGTAGGTCTGCGCTTCGCGGAAGCTCTTCGCGAAGCTGGCGACGAGCATCTGCATCGCCGAGGCCATCGGGGCCAGCGGCAGCAGCAGGCCCAGGACCCACAGCGCGTCGGTCGGAACCAGCGCGACGTTGAGGCCGACCTCTTCGAGCGGGATCTGAGCCATCGCCACCGTGCTGCCGATCAACGTGATCACCAGCCCGGTGCAGGAGAACACCGTCGTCGCCGCCCACTTGCCGAGCACCAGCGCGCCGCGGCCGGTCGGGGTCAGCAACAGGGGCTCGAGGGACTTGCGCTCACGCTCGCCCGCCGTGGCGTCGGTCGCCATGAACATGCCGCCGACGAAGACGGCGAGCATCACGAACATCGGCACCATGGCCAGCAAGTTGGCCGCCTTTTGCTGCGGTGTCGCGGTGTCGACCTCGGCAACGGCCACCGGCCGGGCGAGCTGGGGGTCGATGCCGCGGGCGAGCAGTCGCAGGGTCCCGATCTTCCCCGAGTACGTCTCGATGGCAGAGCGCACCTTTCGGACCGGCACCCTGCCCTCGCGCCTGGAGGTGTCGACGTACAGCGAGATGGATGCGGGCCGGCCCGAGCGAAACTCCGCCTCGAACTCGGGGTGGATTTCGAGCACGACGTTTTCATCGCCGGCCGCCACCGCTGCGCGGGGATCCTCCGGAGGCGCGACGATCTCGATGTTGTTGGACTTGAGATGCTCGATCAGCGCCACCGCGTGCTCGGGGCCCACGACCGGGAGTGCCACAGGGCCCTCGTCCGCCTCCTCGGTGAGGATGATGCTAAACATCACCGCGATGAGGATGGGGCCGAACAAAGGCAGCAACAGCGCGGACAGCAGCGATCGACGGTCCCGCATGCCGTCGAGCAGCTCCTTGCGGCCCACGACGCGGATGGTCTTCCAAAGGCTCACGCGACCAACCCTTCCTCGGTTCCGATCACCGAGACAAAGGCGTCTTCGAGCGAGTCCGTGCCCGCCTGGGCGAGCAGCTCGTCGGAGGTTCCGCGTGCCACGACGGTCCCGCGGGCCACGACGACGATCGTGTCGCACAGCGCGGAGACCTCCTGCATCACATGACTGCAAAACACGACGGCCTTGCCCTCATCCCGCAGGCCTCGGATGAGCTCCCGCATGGCTCGTGTGCTCATCACATCCAGGCCGTTGGTCGGCTCGTCGAGCAGGACGTTTTGGGGCTCGTGCACCAGCGCGCGGGCGATGGCGACCTTGGCCCGCTCCCCCTGCGAGAAGCCGTGGACGCGGCGCTGCGCGACCGCCCCCAGCTCCAGCCGCTCGAGCAGCCGATCCACGCGTTGACGCAGGGTGGCTTCGTCGAGGCCCTGGAGACGACCGAAGTACTCGATGTTCTCCCGCGCTGTCAGCCGGGGGTACAGACCCCGGGCATCGGGCAACACACCCAGTTGGCGTCGCACCTGCGCCGGTTCCGACGCGGCGTCCCGACCGTCGACACGAACCCGGCCGCTGTCGGGTCGAACCAGCGTGGAGATCATCCGCATCGTCGTCGTCTTGCCCGCGCCGTTGGGTCCTAAGATGCCCGTAATCTGCCCGTCCTGAGCGGAGAGCGACACGGAGTCCACGGCAACGACCTCGCCGAAGGTCTTGCGAAGGTCTTGTGCTTCGATCATGGGTTCACCTGCGGTCCTGCAAAGTCGATGAAGAAGGGCGGGCGATGCCGAGACTCGAGACAGCTGGCGTCCACCGCCTTGGCGTCACCGTGCTCGAAGAACTCCGCGAGAACCTCGTCCGCACACGGAAGCAACACGATGCCGTGGCCGGCTCCGGGCACGACGATGTGGCGCCCGTTCGAGAGCGTCTCCAAGGCGTGCTCTCCCCAGCGCGGCGGCGTGACGGGATCGAGTTCACCCGAGAGCACCAGCGCGGGAGCGTCGCTCACCACCGGATCGCGAAACCCCGGTGGAACGGGAGCGCGAACCCAGTGCTCACAGGTCGCGCGCAGGTGCTCGATGAACATCGTGCCCATCAACGTTCCCGCCGTCTCCCGCGCCGCGTGCTCCGCGGTGATGTAGGGGACGTCCTCGCTGCAGATCACGCTCAGGAACATGCCCTGCGCCAAGCCTGTGCCCACGCCCTCGCCCAGCAGCGCCGCTTGGGCAACCATCGGCCCAAAGTCTCCGCGCGCGGCCGAGGCTACCGACAGCGGCAACAACGACGAGAGCTCCGGCGCGTAGAGCATGCTGCGCATCCCGCCCGCGAGCGTCCTGCCGCTGACTTCGAGGGTTTGCGGCACGCCGGTCCGCGGGTGCACGAGCGTGACCTCCGAGGCGGGCCGGGTCGCCAACGCCCGCAGGTCGGCGCGCAGCGTTGGGAACGAAGCGTTGCAGCCAGCGTCCGCGGCACAGTCGCGGACCATCTTGTCCATCGCCGCCTCGGCGTCTTTGGCGAACGAGACGGGTAGCGCGAAGTCTGTCGCGGCGACGCCGTCGATGACGATGGATGCGGTCTGCTCCGGGTACGCACGAGCGAACGCCAGCGCAACCCGAGTGCCGTAGCTTCCACCGACCAGGTGGCTCTTCGAATATCCCAGGGTCTTCAGGACGTGGGCAAGGTCGTCGATGGCGCGGAGCGTCGTGTACTGGGTGAGGTCGGCGTCCTGCGCGTCCCGGCAGGCCTGAAGCCTTGGGCCGTCGATCTCCAGCGAGACGGCCTTCTTCAGGTCGAGGACTTGGGTCTCCGGGCAGTTCAGGGGGTGGGACGAGCCGGTTCCGCGTTGGTCGAGCAGCACGAGGTCGTGGTGTTGTCGAATCGCATCGAGCCCCTGGAGTGCCGCGCCGTAGGACGACTGCGAACCTTGGCCAGGACCGCCGGCGAGCAGCACCACGGGAGGACGCCCTTGGGGATCGTGCGCAGGCACGACCGCAACCGAGAGCGACAGCGTCCGAACCTCAGGCGCGTCGGGGTTCTCGGGCACGTCGATCGTTGTGCACAGGGCCGCGACGCCGCCGGGCAGCTCGCAATCCGTGCTCGCGGGTCCCGAGGGCTGGGCCGAGCCGCTCTCGCAGCTGACCGCGACAGCGAAGAAAAGAACCAGCGCCCGCTTCATCCGGGTCGGAGCGTAGCAGCGCGGCATGCTGCGTCTGACACAACATGCCGGATCGAAACTCGGTTCCTCGCGGACGCTCGCGCGAGCCAGCACACGGTCAGTCCATGCAGCTGCCGGGTTCCCAGCCGCCCTCAAGCACCGCGTCGTACACCAGGTCCATGTGCATGAACTCCGGGAGCGGCTCGATGCGGTAGCGGTAGGCCAGAAGCTCTTCAGTGGACAGGCCGCAGGTCGTCATCACGTCGGCCGCCTCCACGCCGACAAATCGCAGGTGCCAGGGCTCGGGCTTGTACTGGTGCACGTGCACCCGCCGCGGTTGGTAGGTCGTCACGATCCCAAAGCGGTGGGCGTTGGCGCGGATCCACTGGAAGGCCTCGGAGGCGTGCAGGTCGGCCTCCAGCGGATCGAAGGGACTCACCATCTGGCCACCCACCATGTAGCCGACGTCGGCCGTCGTCCCAAGCTGATGCTCGGAGTGGGCCGGCCACGCCGAGTACACGGCAGCCAGCGAGGCATCGCCCTCGACGCCCGCGTAGTACTCGAACAAGTCGGCTTGGGTCTGCATCGATCGGAAGCCACTTTGCACAAACAACCCGATGCCCTGCTCCGCCGCGGCGGCGAACATCGGCGCGAACCCGATCTGCCCCGCGAGCCCGACCGGGTCACCGTCCAACGTCTCGGGATAGTCCTCCGGCACAGGACTCGACCACGCATACGAGAGCAGCTGGTCACTGTCGTTGGTGAACGCAGGCGGGATCTGAATCATCTCGATGTCGTAGTCGCCGCACTGCTGCAGCATCTCCGGCTCGAGGTCGTCGACCGCGTTGATGTAGTTCTCCCGCACGTCGGCCAGCAAGCTCGAGGGCGGCGTGAAGGGAAAGCACGGATCGATCGAGTACCAGCGGTTGGCGTAGTAGAGCAGGTCGGTGGCGTCCTGGGGACGCGCGGAAGCTTCGAGCAGCGGGGGATCGTAGGCGCACAGGCACTCCACGATCCGCTCGGTGGTCGATCTTGCGGGCCGGCAGATCGCCATCGAGTCGTCCTCGTAGATGTCGACGCCCTCGCCACACACAGGCTCGAGCGTGTCGCCCGAAGTGCCCGAATCTCCGATCGTCCCTGAGCCGCCGCTTTGCCAGTTGGTGTCGGGGCCTTCCTCGCCCGAGCTTCCGGTGGTTCCCGAGCGCTCCCCACCCGTGTCGCCACCCTCGGTGGTGTCCGACGCCGAGTCGGTGTCCGTCTCTCCCTCGGTGCCGCTGCTGGCGAAGTAAGACTGCGCGCATCCACCCAGGACCCACACACTCACAAGCAACCCGACGCTCTCGCGCTTCACGCCCGAAGCTTACCCGACCGACCCCGCTGTGCGCCGCGCGATGATGTGGACCATTTTGAAGACGGATCCGTCCGGATTGCGGCGGGCGACCGGAATCTGTCCCCAGTGCAGCGAAGCAGGGACCTCACCGCCGATCCAGGGTCCGTCGGGATCCTCTGGCCGCCTCCCGGCTGCACGCAGCCCATACCCTCGGCGAGCGAGGGCGCCCAGCGCAGCCTGCAGCGGCCGCCCCTGCGAACGATGGAACTCGATCGCCCACGCCTGCACATCGGGCATCGCATCCAGTGCCTCATCGAGAATCGTGTACTCGTGGCCCTCGACATCGAGCTTGACCACGGTGGCGTGGGGCACGAGCGTCGACAACCGCCGCCCCGGGACCTCCCGATCACCGCCCCGGCTGCGGACAACACAGTTGTGTCCGCTGAGGCCATCGTGCTCGACTCTCACGCTGCGCGGCTCATCGCGGTCGGTGAGCACCACCGGATGCAGATTCCATCCCGCACCCGGCGGCATGCGCTCCCGGATCTTGGTGATGTTCTCGCTCAGCGGCTCGACCGCGTGGACCTCGAAGCCGCCCGCGACCGCGTCCCACAGGGCACGCAACAGCGCCCCCTCGTTTGCGCCACCGTCGACGAACACCGAGCCGGCGAAGTCGATCTCGGCCGTGTACCAGCCCACCTGCTTGTCGAACGCGCCCGCCACAAGATCCCGATGATACGTCGCTGGCGCCCTGCAATGGTAGGTTCTACGGATGCGAAGCCGTGCGCAGGACCCGGAGGGCCCGCAGCAACGGCCGGGGCGGCGTTAGTTGGTCGAGCAGATGCCGGTGCTCGCGTCCACGGGCAAGCAGGTCTCGCCGTTGGGACACGCCGGGGCGGCCAGCTCGCACGTGGGCACGCAGCAGTCGTAGCCAAACATGCAGTTGGCGTTCTCACCGCTGGGGACACATGCGTGGTCCATCTCGCAGTCGAACGCGTCGTAGCAGTCTTGGTAGGGCATGTTGAAGCCCTCGGGGCCGCACTCGAACTGCGCCGTCCAGAGTTCGGTCAGGGCGCACGTGAGACCGTTGGCGCAGTCCTGCGTGCTGGGGTCGCAGATCGGCGGCTCGGTGTCGAAGGCGACGTCCACGGCCAGATCTCCTTCGCCCATGCTGATGGCGCCCACGCCGTCGACGTAGAACGTGTAGGTCACGATGGTCGTCGACAGCTCGGAGACGGTTGCGCTGGCGGGGTTGTCCGAGATGAGGCGAGCGTCGACAGGGAAGCTCTGGGCGGAGAACGGGTCCCACTGCTCGACCCACCAGCCGGGCTGAAGCTCCAAGCTGTAGTCCCCGGTTGGCACATCCATGGCCAGGTATTCGGTCGTGTTGGGCTCCATCTCGGTGTCGAACGAGACGAAGATGGGACCGTTGACGTCGAAGTACCCAGAGCGAAGCCGATAGTAGTTTCCGTCGGCGTCCTGGCCGGCGACGCCCATGCGAAGACTCCCTGGTTCGGTGTTCGGAGCTTCGTTGCACGCGATGAGCGTCGTCGCGGCGACGCAGATCAGTGGGAGCAGAATTCGGGGTTGGAAGTTCACGATTCTCTCCATAAGCGTGTCGGTTGAGAAATCACCGGCCCGTGCAGTCCCAACCTGGGAAATCGTCAACCGCACACGCATCAAGGCCATTGGAGCCGGCGCCTGGCCCAAGAAACGCCTGCAGACCCGTGAGGATCGCATGCGCGAGCGCCGGGCCCCGGTGCCGCTTGAGACCCGGCTGACGCAGCAGGCACGCCACCGCTTCTGCCGTGCACAACCCTCCATCGATCTGATTGCGGCGCAGCGTGTAGACCGACGGTTCGCTCGGTTGCAGCGCAATCGTCGGCAGCGCGTGCAGGTACGGGCTGCGGTTGTAGATCTTTCGCGCCTGCTGCCAGGTGCCGTCAATGACGACATAGGTGTGCAGCTCGCGAACCGGCGCGACAACCTCCGTTGGAGACAGCGGCCAGACCAGCCCCACTCCGCCCGCATCGATCGCGCGCAGCAGCTTCGGGTCAGGCTCGGCGCGGCGCCAAAGGATCCGCACCGCCGCGTCCCCGAGCGCCTGGAGGACCACCCCACCGGTGCTGGTCGACTTGATCAGCTCGCGCTCGTGGGTCAGGAGCAAGATCTGCAGTCGCCTCATCGTGCCCCAGGATACCGGAGCGTGCTGCGGACCGACGCGACCGGGTGCGGGCCTCAGCGTGGCTGCGAGCCCCGAGCTCGCCGACCTCGCCGCCACAACCCCGCCGGCATTCGCCAGAGCAGCTCGGCTCCGGGATACCCCAACCCGCGCAGCACGGCCGTGTACACCACGAACGCCGCCCCGATCACCAACAGCAGCGCACTGCCCAGCACAGCCTTGCCGAGCAGGCCTGACCACGGCACCCACGTCTGAAGCTCGAACAGCGCCCAGCGGCCGGCCCACGATGCGGCCCCCAGCACGCACAGGCCCACGAGCAGGCTTGCGAGTCGTCGCCCGGCGCCTCCGATGAACATGGGGCCGAACCTGCGGTGGAACGCGATGCGGAGGATGATGACGTTGCTCGTGGCACCCAACGCGGTGCCCAACGCGATGCCGGGTGCTCCGAGTTCACGAAACGTCAGCGCGTTGAACACGACGTTGACCAACACGCCCACGGCCGAGGCCACCAGCGGCACGCGTGGTTTGTCGACCGCGTAGAAGGACGGCGCGAGCACCTTGACCAGGCTGTAGGGGGCGAGCCCGATCACGTACGCCTGGAGGCACAGCGCAATCGCTGCGACCTCGGCAGCTCCGGTCTGACCCATTTGATAGACCAGCGAGCAGACCGGATCGGCGAGGACCCACAGGCCCACCGCGCTCGCACCCGCGAGCATCCAAACCGCAGCGGTGCTGTCCCCTGCCCGCCGCGCGATCTCGGAGCTCTCCCCGTCGGCGGCGGCTTCGGACACCGAGGTGGTCGTGACGGTCGCGAGCGCCACACCGAAGACCCCCAGCGGGAGGAAGAACAACCGGAACGCATACGAGAGCTCAGAGACCGGGCCATCGCCAAGCAACCCGCTGAACCGGGTGTTGATGATGACGTTGAGCTGAACGGCGGCCACACCGATCACAGCCGGTCCCATCAGCCGAAGGACGCGTCGAACCCCGGGGTTCGAGGTGATGCCGCGCAGCGCCGGGGTGGGACGCTGTCCCAGGCGCCACAGCGCGACCAGCTGCATGCCCGCTTGGGTCAGGCCCGCCAGCATCGTCCCGCCCGACCACACCATCACGCCGAGGCGAACCTCATCCCCGAGCAGCCACACGACCACGCCCGCGCTCAGGGAGACGAGGTTGAACATGGCCGGCGCAAGCGCAGGCACCACGAACCGGCGCTGGGCGTTGAGCATGCCCATCCAGACCGCGGCCAGCGACACCGTGCACACCAGCGGCAGCATGATGCGGGTGAGCGTGGCGGCCAGCTCGACCTTGCTCGGGTCGGGGAAGCCGGAGATCACGGCCACCAAGGGCTCGGTGAACGCCAGGGCCAGCCCGGTGAGCAGTCCGGTGAGCACCAGCATGCCCCCGAAGATCAGATCGCCCAGCCGAGCCGCCGCCGCCTCGCCATCTTGCTTGAGCGTCGCGGTAAACGTCGGGATGAACGCGGCACTGAGCGCGCCCTCGGCCAGCAGGTCTCGCAGCAGATTGGGGATTCGAAACGCGACCAGGAACGCGTCGGCGACCGCCCCTGCGCCAAACAGCGCGGCAAACACCATCTCCCGGCCGAGTCCGAGCAGCCGGGATCCGAAGATCGCGACACTGACACGGCCCGAGGCCCTCAAGTCGCGCTCACCGGAATTCGCCATGGGCATGTGATCCCCTACGCGCCGAAGATCGCGAAACTTTCGGCGGACCCGGCACCCGCCCACCACGCAGCCCGGATGCGGAGTTCGCCGCGCGTCACAGGCGGCCGCCGAAGCCGGTCTCGAGCAGACCCAAGGCCTCTTCGGCCATCTCGATCACGTCGCTTTGACAGCCGGTGTCGTACCAGGCCCGCAGCACCGAGCGCACGATGCCGATCGTAGCCGCAGCGAACAGCTTGCCGACCCGAGTCTGCTGGGGGTCAGCGCTGCGCGTCACCGCCTCCGCGATGAGCTGCTCCCAAGCCCGATAGATCTCGAGGTCCGCCGCGAGCAGGGTCGGCGACGCGTCGATGACGTTCTGGCGGCGCAGCTCCTCCTCCGCCCCCGCGACCATCATCTTCCCGATCTCCAGACAGGCGGCACGAACCGCGGGGAGGGTGTCTTGTTCGGCGAAACGCTCCACGAGCAACGCGCGAAACGCGTCTCGACGGTCGTCGGCTCGCGGAAATGCGATCGCTTCTTTGCTGGGGAAGTAGCGGAAAAACGTGCGCCGCGAGACCCCGGCCCGCTCGGCGATCTGATCGACCGTCGTGCCCTCATAGCCCTGCTCGACGAACAGCGTGTCCGCGGCCTGCACAAGTGCTTCGCGCACCTCCGCCTTCTTCTGCTCGCGCCGGGACTTGGGTTCCGCCTCCATCTCGCGCGCAAGCCTCGACTCCCGCGCGACGCGTGTCAACCGCGGTCGCGGATCCGCTCGTGCTCCGCGGGCCAGCGAACCTCGATGAGCGTGAGTCCACACGCCGGAGCTGTGACGCCGGCCTGGGTTCGGTCGGGCGCCGCAAACAGCTGCTCGATGGATGCCGGCGTGCGTCGGCCCAACCCGACCTCAACGAGCGTGCCGACCATGATGCGGACCATGTTCATCAAGAACGCTTGCCCCCAGACGTGGACCTCGATCCAGTCGGGACCCCAGGAGGATGAAGGCCCCGGCTCAGGCTCCCCGCTGCGCACCCGCGCGTCGAGCCGTCCCCGGTCGCCCATCGGCCCCAACGCGGTCGCCCCGTAGGTGATCTCAACCTGTTCGACGACGCGCTGCGTGGTCTTGGATTGGCATCCAGAGGCTCGAAAACTGGCGTAGTCGTGTTTTCCGGGGAACAGCGCCGCGGCGGTCACCATCATCCGGGGATCGAGGCGCCGCCCCAGATTCCACTCGTGTCGGCGCTGAAGCGGATCTCGCACCTCGGTACAACGGATCCGGTAGCGGTAGTACTTGCCCTCACTGCCATGACGGACGTCGATGCGGCCAGGTTCCTCCCATGCCGCCACGACGACGACATCATCCGGGATGTGCGAGTTGAGGCCCCGCACAAGGCCGGGCATCGGAATGTGGGTCGTCGGAGGATCGAAGGCGACCAGCTGACCCAGCGCGTGCACGCCCGCGTCGGTCCGCGACGCGGCTCGGGCTCGCAGCGGCGTCTTGTACATCGAGGCGAGCGCTTTCTCGATCTCCACCTGCACGGTTCGGATCTCGCTGCCATCGGGGCGCGCCTTTTGTGCCGCATACCCATGGAAGTCCGTGCCGTCATACGCGACGCGAAGCAGGACGCTCACCGCGGCATCATACGCTCCTGCCGCGGTACCTGCGCAGGATTTGCCCCCGCGCAAAGAGTGTTAACCTGCCGCGCTTTCCCCATGCACAAAGTCCTCATCATCGGAGCGGGTGGCGTCGGCGGGGTCGTCGTCCACAAATGTGCCAAGAACCCGGACGTGTTCGGCGAGATTCTTCTCGCAAGCCGTACCAAGAGCCGCTGTGACGCGATCGCAGCCTCGGTCAAAGAGCTGACCGGCCGCGACATTGCGACCGCGGCCGTGGACGCCGACGACGTCCCGCAGACCGTCGCGCTGATCAAGGCGTTCGGGCCCGAGCTGGTCATCAACGTGGCCCTGCCCTACCAAGATCTCACGATCATGGATGCCTGCCTCGAGACCGGCGTGCACTACCTCGACACGGCGAACTACGAGCCACGCGACGAAGCCAAGTTCGAATACAAGTGGCAGTGGGCCTACCGCGAGCGCTTCGAAAAAGCCGGCTTGATGGCGCTGATGGGCTCGGGATTCGACCCGGGCGTGACCAACGTTTTCTGCGCCCACGCGCGTGACAACCTGCTCGACAGCATCGAGACCATCGACATCCTCGACTGCAACGGCGGAGACCACGGGCACGCGTTCGCCACCAACTTCAACCCTGAGATCAACATCCGGGAGATCACGCAGAAGGGGAAGTATTGGGAAGGTGGCGAGTGGAAGGAGATCGAGCCCATGTCCCAGAGCATGGATTTCGACTTCCCCGAGGTGGGCGTGCGCAAGGCGTACCTGCTGTATCACGAGGAGCTTGAGTCGCTGGTCCAGCACATCCCGGGCCTGCAGCGGATCCGATTCTGGATGACGTTTGGCGACGCGTACATCAAGCACCTCGAGGTGCTGCAGAACGTCGGCATGACCAGCATCGAGCCGATCCAGTTCCAGGGTCGCGAGATCATCCCGATCGAGTTCCTCAAGGCGTTGCTGCCCGACCCCGCCAGCCTGGCCGAGAACTACACCGGCAAGACCTCCATCGGCTGTCTGATCAAGGGCAAGAAGGACGGCGCGGACAAGACCGTGTTCATCTACAACACCTGCGACCACGCGCAGACCTACAAGGAGGTCCGCGCGCAGGCCGTTTCTTATACGACCGGCGTTCCGGCCTCGGTCGGTGCGGAGATGATGTTGACCGGTCAGTGGATGAAGCCGGGCGTCTGGCACATGGAGCAGTTCGACTCCGCGCCCTTCCTCAAGCGGCTGGCCCAGGCGGGCCTGCCCTGGCACGTCCGCGAGATGGAAGACCAAGGATAGCCCGATGGGCGTCTTCGACTACGACATCACCGGGTTGGAGACGCCCGCGTTCGTCTGCGATCTGGGCGCGCTCGACCGCAACCTGAAGATCCTGGAGCGGGTGCAGGCCGAGTCCGGCTGCAAGATCCTGCTGGCGCTCAAGGGGTTTGCGATGTGGAGCACCTTCGAGCGGGTCAAACAAAGCCTGCCCGGCGTCACCTCCAGCTCCACCCACGAGGCCCGGTTGGGGCGAGAGGAATTTGGCGGAGAGGTCCACGCGACCGCGCCCGCCTACAGCGACGCCGACTTCGACGAGCTGCTCGGGCTGTGCGAGCACATCGTGCTCAACTCGCCCAGCCAACTGCAACGCCTCATGCCCCGACGCGACGCGCATGAAGCCACGACCGGCATCCGCGTCGAGCTGGGCCTGCGGGTCGACCATGAGCACCGCGAGGTGGAGGTCGCCCTGTACGATCCCGCCGCGCCTGGCTCCCGCTTGGGGGCCACCGCAGCCGCGCTCGAAGGTGTCGATCTTCGCGGCGTCAGCGGGCTGCACTTCCATTCGCTGTGCGAGCTCGGATCCGACGCCTTGCAGCGCACGCTCGTCGCGTTCGAGTCCAAGTTCGGGCACCTGCTGTCCACGATGCAGTGGGTCAACTTTGGCGGCGGACATCACATCACCCGGCCGGACTACGACACCCAGCTGCTCGTCTCGTTGTGCCGCGACTTCGCCCAGCGCCACGGGGTTCAGGTCTACCTGGAGCCCGGCGAAGCGATCGGTCTGGGCACCGGCGTCCTGGTCGCCTCCGTGCTCGACATCGTCGAAAACGACGGCCTCACCGCGATCCTCGACACCTCCGCCACGGCCCACATGCCCGACGTGCTGGAGATGCCCTACCGGCCGCAGATCGTGGGCGGGCACGACCCCGAGGCGTATCCCCATCGTTACCGCTTGGGTGGGCTCAGCTGCCTGGCGGGCGACATGATCGGCGAGTGGAGCTTCGAGCAGCCGCTGCAGGTCGGGGACAAGATCGTCTTCGAAGACATGATCCATTACACGATGGTGAAGACCACGACCTTCAACGGCGTGCGGCTCCCCTCGATTGCGACCGCGGATCCGCGGACCGGGGCGATCACCGTGCATCGGCGATTCGGCTACGAGGACTACAAGTGTCGGTTGAGCTAGTGCTAGTGCCCTGAGTCCGCAGGATGGAATCCCGGACGGGCGGATGTAGGCGCGCATCCCCTGCGGCGAATCGGGACGCATCCCCGCGGCTCCCATGGACGCCCCAGCTATCCCTTGGCGAGCAACGCCGCGTCGCGCATTGCTCGAGACGTGCCCGGCCCCCTAAACTCTTGGACATGGCCTCGCAGGAGCGCCCCCTCCTGATCTTCGGTGCGGTGCTGAATTGCTTGGCCTCCGGATGCACGAGCTTCGTGGGTGCGGACGAAGGTACGGCTGGGCAGGGCGAGAGCGTCAGCGACGCGGCTGGGGGGTCGACCGCAGGCAGCGAGACCACCAACCCTACAGCGGGGTCCGCATCCACGACAGCCTCCTCATCTTCGTCGACCTCGGCGTCGAGCACCGCCGCGCCGACCGGGGACCCCACCCGCGACAGCGCCTCGACCTCAACGACGCGAGACGAGACCACGACCGGACCCGACACGGCAACGGTATCGGCAACGGGCGCCGACGCGTCAAGCGCGACGACGAGCTCCGATTCCAACACGGGTGCCCCCAGCAGCTCGAGCTCCACCGGGGACCCCATCGACCCCTTGGGGATGACCTGCGCGGGGGACGGCGACTGCGCCGAAGACGACGGCCAGGAATGCTGCACCGCGAACGAGTGCTCAGGACTGTGCATGGTTCCCTGCAGCGAGGTCTCGGATTGCCCCCTGGTCGATATGGGGTGCGAGCACGGCTACTGCCTGTTCCCCTGCGACAACAACGACAAAGATTGCGCCGACTGGCCCGGCACGGTGTGCGACCACGGCGGCACCCTGTGCGAGTCCGACTGACGCTTGCGTTCCTGCGTCGCTCAGGCTGTTAGCGCCGAGCAGCCTTGAGGGCGCGGCGCTGGGGCGCGATGTCCTCGTCGAAACGCGCGCGATCCTCGGCCGCGATGGGCATACCCACCCTTGGCGCGCGAGCTTGCCCCTCGCCGGTCAGGCGAAGCGGGTCGATCGTGCTCAGGACCCCGTCGCGCTCGACCCACAGCTCAAGCCGGAGCCTGTCGTTGGGCGTACGGCCGGAGTGTCCGGAGAGCCCGACGACCGCACCGGTCGAGAGCTGCGTGCCCTCTTCAATGTTGCCGATGAAGCGCCCCATGTGGCAGTAGCGCGCGATCGTTCCGTCCAGGAGCTGGAGGTCGAAGAACCGACCTTCTTTGCGGGTCTCCCCGGCATCGACCACCGTCCCGTCCCCGATCGCGACCAGTGGGGTGCCTTCGGGCAGACGATACACGGAGCCTAGCCGTCCCTCGATGATCTCGACCGAAGGGGGCAAGAGTCCGCGAGAGCCCCGGTCGACGGGGAAATACGAGACCGGACTGCGAAGCATCGTGCGCTGCACAGGCTGGCCGTCCGCGTCGAAGAACGCCGAATCCTGACCGGGCGGCTTGTAGCGGTAGTGGGCGATACGGCGGACCGCGCCGCGGAACGAGACCGCAAGCACCGCCCCGTAGCGGTGAAAGTGGCGGCCCAGGTAGCGCTTCTCCACCATGACCTCGATCTTGTCGTGCGGCCGGACCTCGGTGAGCAGGTCGACGTCACCGGCCAGCGTCTCGCCCAGGAGCGTGGCCAGCTCGGCCTTCTCTCCGGACTCGACCACCGTGCTCGCAAGATCGGCGTCGTCGCCGAGCTCGAACGAGAGCACCTCCACATCTGCGCGATGAGGGTGCTGAAGGTTGCGCACCTCAAATCCATCCCCGTCGCGACAAGCCTGCAACACGCGGCCCTCGGCCAGCTCGATCTCCAGTGCATGCACGCCTCCGAACCGGTCCGCGGCGATCCGAAGTGGAGCTCCACTGCCGCCCAACAGGCCCAAGTCGACGTTGGTGCGCACGGCCGCCTCAAGCGCATCGATATGCTCGTTGGGCGTGCCCAGGGAGAGCAGCGCCAGCCGAAGCGTCGCGCCACCGCGCAGCGAGGTGTCGAGCCGGATGAGGTCTTCGAGTCCCTCGAAGATGCGGACAGGGTCGCCGCCGCATGCCTTTTCGATCGCCGACGCCCGAGGGGGCAAGGGCCCCTCGTGCCCATCGATGGACGCCGCCTGCAGCGAGCCCATGCCTCCGAACAAGCCGTCTTCATTCCAGACGAATACGTACGCGTTGACCAGCGCGAGGAGGACGATCGCCAGGATGGTCCGGTTGCGCGCTCGTCGCTGCTCTGGTTCCAAAACGCGCCTGGCCTTCGCCCCGCGCTTGCTCCCCGAGCTCTTGCGGTTGCCTCCCGCGGCGCGAGCAGCCCGAGGCCGCCGCTTTGGCGGGGTCGAGCTTCGCTGGGTCCGCTTTCGGGGCACTGCCATCGCCCATATCAGAAACCCTGTGCAGGCCGAAAAATCCGGCACGTGTGCCGCGGGACCCGGGGGCTGGGTCGTGGTATCCCGAGGCCCCATGGACGCGGCGTACCGCAGCCCCATCAACGCGGATGTCCCTCCAGCGTCCGAAGCCGAGTTCGAGCCGCTCCAGCTCGGTCCGCTGCGGGTCTGGCCGCCCGTCGTCCTGGCCCCGATGGCTGGGGTCACCAACTACCCGTTTCGTGCGATCTGCCGCCGGTTTCTGGGCGGGGTCGACGCGGGAGCCGTCCGCGGCCTGTACGTCAGCGAAATGATCACGGCCCGGCCGCTGGTCATGGGCAACCGCAAGACGCTCAAGCTGGCGGACTTTGGACCCGATGAGTGCCCTCGAAGCCTGCAGGTCTATGGGGTCGACCCCTACTATGTGGCCGAGGCCGTCAAGCGCCTGGTCGGTGAGGGACGGGTCGAGCACATCGACATGAACTTCGGCTGTCCGGTTCGCAAGGTCACCAGCAAGGGGGGAGGCGCCGCGATTCCCATCAAGCCCAACCTCCTGCGCAGCATCGTGCGGGCCGCGGTCGGGGCCAGCGAGCACATCCCGGTGACCATCAAGTTCCGGATGGGCATCAACGACGAGTATCTCAGCTATCTCGACGCCGGTCGGATCGGGGAGGGCGAGGGCTGCGCTGCGGTGGCACTGCACGCGCGCACGGCCGCCCAGCTCTACGACGGCGACGCACGCTGGGAGGCGATCGCCGAGCTCAAACAAGCGGTCACCACGATCCCGGTGCTGGGCAACGGCGACATCTGGGAAGCGGAAGATGCGTTGCGAATGATGCGGACCACGGGGTGCGACGGGGTCGTCGTCGGACGCGGCTGCTTGGGGCGCCCCTGGCTCTTCCGCGATCTGGCGGAGGTCTTCGACGGCCGCCCCCCGCCCAACCCTCCCCTGCTCGGAGAGATCGTGGAGGTGATGCTCGAACACGCCCAGCGACTCGTCGACTGGTTCGACGAGAGCGCGGGCGTCCGCATGTTCCGCAAACACGCGACCTGGTACACGAAGGGTTTTCGCGGCAGCTCTCGAGCCCGTCAGGCCGTCATGCAGGCCTCCACGCTGACCGAGCTCCGCGCGGTACTCGAAGCGCTGCCCAAGGACGAACCGTTCCCGCCTCGCTCGATGCGGGTGCCTCGCGGCAAGACGGCAGGCACCCAAAAGGTCGCGCTGCCCGACGGTTTTCTCGACGACCTCGAAGACCCCACACCGCCGGGCGAAGACGCGGCGGCGCTCGCATCTGGAGGCTGATCATGCTCGAAGCGCCTTGGCAACAACGACTCGATACGGCGATCAAAACCGCCTCCGCGGACCGTGACCCCGAAGGGGTGCAGCGGCTGCAGACGCACGCGCAGTGGCTTCGCGACCTGGACGATCCCGAACACGGAGTCCGAGCCGTCGACACCCTGGAGGTCCTGCTCGGCTTGCGACTCGATGCGTCTGCGCTGGCCGCCGCCATGCTGTGCGGCGGACCGCGTGACCGCTTTCCGCCGGAGCTGTCCCCGGAGATCCTCGGGCTCGTCAAAGGCGTCGAGCGACTGGGTCACGTCAAGTGGAGCCGGATCGAAGACGAGGCCGCCGAGAGCCTGCGCAAGATGTTCCTCTCGATGGCCTCGGACCTGCGGGTGGTGCTGCTCGCCCTGGCCGGACGCGTGCACCAACTCCGGCGGATCAAAGGCGAGCCCTCCGAAGCCCAGCGTACGATCGCGTCCGAAGCGATGGAGGTCTACGCCCCCCTCGCGAACCGTCTGGGGATCTGGCAGCTCAAGTGGGAACTCGAAGACCTCGCGTTCAAGTCACTCGAGCCCAAGACGTTTCGCGAGATCAAGGCGCTGCTGGCCAGCAAGCGCAAGGAACGGACCGAGGGCATCGCCCAAGTGATCGCGCTGCTCAAGCGCAACGTGGCGGAGGCCGGCATCGAGGCCAGCGTCTCGGGCCGCCCGAAGCACATCTACAGCATCTTCAAAAAGATGCGCCGCAAGAAGGTCGGCTTCGAAGAGATCTACGACGTGTCCGCTGTGCGCGTGATCGTCTCCGAGGTCGCGCAGTGCTACGCGGTGCTCGGCATGGTCCACTCCCAGTGGACCCCAATCAACGGCGAGTTCGACGACTACATCGCCAAGCCCAAGGAGAACTTCTACCGCTCCCTGCACACCGCTGTGTTCGGTCCCGACCAGCGCCCGCTTGAGGTCCAGATTCGGACCCAAGAGATGCACGACTACAACGAATCCGGCGTTGCGGCGCACTGGCGCTACAAGGAGGCCAAGAAGGCCGACCGCCGGTTCGACGAGAAGATCAACTGGGTCCGTCAGCTGATGGAGTGGCAAAAGGGGGTCACCGACCCTCACGACGTCGCGCACTCGCTCAAGACCGACATCTTTGCCGACCAGATCTACGTGTTCACCCCCGCGGGGGCCGTGGTGGACCTGCCCGTCGGCGCGACCCCCATCGACTTCGCCTACCGCGTGCACACGCAGGTCGGCCATCGCTGTCGCGGCGCCAAAGTCGGGGGGCAGATTGTCGCGTTGGACTACACGCTGCGCACCGGCGACAAGGTCGAGATCATTACGGCCAAGTCCGGTGGTCCCAGCCGCGACTGGCTCAGCCCGCACGAGGGCTTGGTGCACACCGCCAGCGCCCGCCAAAAGATCCGGCAACACTTCCGCGCTCAGCAGCGCGACGAATCGATCGCCTCGGGCCGGGAGATCGTCGAGCGGGAGCTTGGGCGGCTCGGCGTCGAGGGCCGCAAGGTGGACGACGTGGCGGCGCTGTACGATCTGCCGACGGAAGACTTCCTGGCCAAGCTGGGCTTCGGAGACATCAACGCCCGCAGCGTCGGCCAGCGAGTGCTTGAGCTCGAGCCCAAATCCGAGGAGATCGAGCTTCCGACGTCCAACCGCGCGCCGGATCCGGTGTCCACATCGGTCAACGTGGCGGGGGTCGACGACGTCCTGAGCCGTCCGGCCAACTGCTGCAGGCCTGTCCCCGGCGATGCCGTGATCGGCTACATCAGCCGAGGACGCGGCATCGTCATCCACCGCAGCGACTGCCCCAACGTCCGCGGCTCGGCGGAGCCCGATCGCTGGATGGAGCTGTCGTGGGGCGGCGAACGTGGTGGGCGCTTCCCGGTTCGGGTCGAACTCGTTGCGCAGGACCGCAAGGGCCTGCTGCGCGACGTCGCAGAGGGCGTCTCCAACGAGGGCGTCAACCTGACGAACACTTCGGTGCGCAGCGACGACATGGGCGCGGCCCGGTTCGAGCTCACGTTGCAGGTTCGCGACAACACCCAGCTGCTCCGGGTCCTGGGCAAGCTCGAGCGCCTGCCGGGGGTCCAGTGGGTTCGTCGGCGCCGAGACTGAAGGCTCAGCCTTCCCCCGAGAGGAAGAGCTGGGCGTCGAGAATGTCCAGGAGCGTGCCGTCGACGGCCTCGACGAACACGTCGAGCTTCACGTCCTGGCCGTAGACCACCGCCGGGTCCGGGATGAAGATGATCATCTCCGGCAGCGTCGGCCAGCCGTCTGCGTCGGGGATATCGGGCGTGCGCTGGTGCCGAATCCGGGTCACTTCGGACCCATCGGCCGAAAGCGTGAGCACCAGCTCCACGACCACCTCGCTCAGGTCGGTGTCGGGTCGAAGTCGGCCATCGACGAAGATGTGAAAGCCGCCTTGCAGGCCCATCGCCACGACCTCCTCGTCCCCCACCTCGTACGGGACAAACGCTCGCCCCTCGGAGAACGAACCGAGCTCCAGCACGCCATCGTCCACCGGCGTCGGCATGTCCACGCCCGTGGTGCCTGCGCCGGCCGACTCCCGCGCGTTGTCCTCACAGCCCAATCCCAGCAACGCAAGAAGGGCCGCCGCGAAAGCGACGACCCTTGAGCGGTGCGGGACACGAACGGTCCCGGGTCGCATGGGCTTACTCTGCGCAGCCGACCGGCGGGCGGACCTGGATCCGCGTCTGCTTGGAGAAGTTGCGCCAGTTGAGGTCAGCATCGATCGAGTCGTCGGTGACATCATACAGAGTCGTCAGGCTGCTGGCGCCCAGTCCCGAGCGAGCTCGGATGGAGTCGTACAGCACGGCCATATCGGTGATGGCCTTCTCTTCGGGACACAGGCCGACAGCCTTCACGACCAGGTTGACCGCGTCGAGGTTGCCAGCGCCAATGTCATCGGCTCCCATCGCGAGCACGTAAGGAGCGTTCGCGCCTCCACAACCGTTGCACCGGGGCTCGGTGACCGTGGAGTACACGTTGTGGTGCGCGCCGTTGTAGTCGATCTGCTCGCACTTGAGCACCCCGGTGTGGGTCGTGGGATCGCTGCAGGAGTTGCGGTTGTCGTCGACGATGGCGCACGCGGTCCGCTTCGTGAACGGTGCTTCGCCGGGCTTGGGGTACGAGAAACACTCCGCCAGGAAGCCCCAGTTGGAACCCGAGGCTCCGAACACGTGGCCCCATGCACCGTGGGAGATGATGCCCTCGGAGGACTCGAGCGTAATGATGCCGTCGTTGTCCTCGACCATCTCGATGCCGCCGAAGTACTTCCAGCCGGTCTCGAGCGACGCGCCGTAGAGGTCGGTCTCTTGGCCGACCTCCATGTCGCTGGGGCCCAGGACCGGGAGACGGTTGCCCTGGATGCGAATGCGTGCCGGGGGATCGAAGGTGATGTCGCGCGGCTGGATGGTCCACAGCGGGCCGAAGCCGTCGGCGGGGATCTGCATTGGAGCCAGCGCCTGCTCAATCACGGTGAGCGTGATCTCGTCCTGGCGATCCTCTCCCTTGTGCAGCGAGCCGGGCTCGATCACGAGGCTGATGCTGAAGTCCTCTCCGTACTGGGTGCCCTCGGGAGCCCAGGTCAGGACCCCGCCCTTTTCCATCAGCTCGTCGGTGATCGCGAACCCCTTGCCCTGACGGGGCACGTAGGCGATGCGCATCTCCAGTTCGTCGGCACCCAACTCGTCCATGTTGATGAACTCGTCCAGCGAAGCGGGGAGCAAGTGAACGTAGTCACCCTCGACCGTTCCGTACGGCTCGAGATCGCCGGTGGGCAGGTGGAACAGGACAGCGACCTCCTGGCTGTTGGCGACGGCCTCGTCCACGATGTCGAGGGGGACGTCGATGGCGTAGAGACCTTCGGCGGTGGTCATCGTCCGGGCGGTGACTTCGACGGAGCCGACGGCCACAGAGACCTCGGCGTGCGCGATCGGGCTGCCATCGGTGTCCAGCAGCTGGCCGGAGAGCTTGGTGGAGCCTTCGACCGACGCTTCCACCGCTTGGGCTTCGGCGTCGTTGGGCTCGTTGTCGGCCCCATCGTCACAGCCGGGCGCCAGGATGAACGCAGCGAGGGAGAGAGTTGCGAATCGCTTGATGTTTTTCATGTCGTTACCCTTACAAAACCGTAGGGCAACGAAGTGACCTGTGTCGTTGAACATCCGACATCGTCCCCCCCTTCGCTGGCCTATTCTGTGAGGACTGTAGGTGCGACGGGGTCAGGTGTCAACGGCTTTCGGGGGTCTGTGCACCCCAGGAAAACGCATCAATTCGGGTCGCATACCTGTCTCCATGCGAGTCAATGGGGCCCACAGCCCCCTCTTGTGCCTCGCGGGCCTCGGGATTTTCGAGGACTACGCGCGGGAGGCCTTCCGGGGTGCTGCTTGACCGGTTTTTGCCCCCCTCGCAGCACGGATCAACGCCTCCGCGTGGTCGCGCGCCGACTGGGTCACCTGCTTCCCGCCCAGCATCCGCGCCAACTCTTCGACCCGCTGTCCCTCATCGAGACACACGACTCGCGTGGTCGTCCGCCCCTTGGACGTCTTCTTCTCGACGCGGAAGTGGGCATCCGCAAACGCCGCGATCTGAGGCAGGTGGGTGACGCACAGGACCTGGTGTTCCTCAGCCGCGCGCTTGAGGCGTCGACCGATGGCCTCCGCCACCGCGCCGCCAACGCCCGCATCGACCTCATCGAAGACGTACGTCGCGACACGGTCCCCTTCCGCAAGGACGCCCTTGATCGCAAGCAGCACCCGGGACAACTCGCCGCCCGAGGCGACCTTGCGCAAGGGTGCGACCGGCTCGCCTGCGTTCGCCGAGAACAGCAGCTCGACCGCGTCGCCGCCCGTCGCGGACAGCTCGGCGGGCTCGATCTGCACCTCGAGCTTGGCGCTCTTGATGCTGAGCGCGGCCAGCTCCGTCTCCACGGCGCGGGCCAAGCCGGCAGCGGCACGGCGACGGCGCTCGCCCAAGGCCCGTGCCGCGATGCTGGCACTGCGAGAGAGCTCGTCGGTGCGAGCTTGGAGCGCCAGGAGGTGGTCGTCGGCGTTCTCCATCGCGGCCAGCTCGGTCCGCATCTCGTTGACCCGGTCGATCAGGAGATCAAGCTCGACGCCGTGTTTGCGGCGCAGCGTCTCAAGCTCGTGCAAGCGATCTTCGGCGGCCTCAAGCTCGACCGGATCCAAGTCGAGTTCTGCGAGCAGCCGCCCCGCCAACGAGGCGGCCTCTTCGGCCGCCATCGAAGCGGTGGTGAGCTGCTCGGCCAAGTCGGCGATGGTGCTGGAGTCCTCAGCCCCTTCGCGAGCACGGTCGGCCAACGCGCCCAGCGTCGAGGCGATCGCACCATCGGACTCGTACAAGACGTGCTGTGCCTCGTGCGCAAAGTTCACCCAATCGCGGGCGCCGCGAAGCACGTTGACCCGACGCCGAAGCGAATCGACTTCCCCGACCTCCGGCGCGACGCGGTCGATCTCGTCGAGCTGATAACGCAGGTAGTCGGCTCGGGTGGCCCCGTCGGCCATTCGGGCGCGCAGCGTGGCCAGGTCTTCTTCGGCCTGCTTCCAACCGCTGTAGTGCTCGGAGTAGGCCGCACGCGCCTCGTCGTTGCCCGCGTAGGCGTCGAGCACTTCGAGGTGCCGGCTCGCGTGGGTCAAGAAGTGATGCTCGTGCTGGCTGCAGATGTCGATCAACTCTTCGCCAAGGCCCCCGAGCACCGATTGGGTCGTGAGTTCGCCTTGGACGAAGCTGCGGCCTCGACCCGCCTTCGCCACGACCCGCTGAAGGACCAGCGCATCAGCGTCATCGCTGGGCAGCCCATGGTCGGCGAGCATCGCCAACAACCGATCGCGCGAGCCCGCGCGGGGCTCGAACTGCGCGTCGACCGTCGCGGATCCGTCCCCTTCTCGCACCAGTTCGGCGCGCCCACGGGCACCGCGGAGCAACGCCAGCGCGCCGACAATGATCGACTTGCCCGCGCCCGTCTCCCCGGTGAGCACGTTCATCCCGGGCTCGAACGTGAGCGCAACGTCGTCGAGAAGCGCCAGTCCACGAACACGCAGGTACGAGAGCATGGCGACCTCATAGCAGCTGCCCGTCGTCCCGCGAACCCAACGCGTTCCCAGCCGCCAGCCGGCCGTGGCGGACAGGTCCACAGCCCCGGGCGGACGCTCAGACCGAGGCGCCGGACCAGCCGAGCTTGGCGCGCAAGACCTCGAACACGGTGGACCGCGGGGGCACCAACCGAAGCGGCGTCTGTGCCTGCGTCACGCTCACCGTGTCGTTGACCTCCAGCGGGATGCCCCACTGGCCATCGACGGACAGCGTGGCGGCGCCGTCCCCCGTGGGACCGCAAAAGACGACGCGGATCTCGCGGTCGGCCGCAATGACCACCGGGCGGTGCGTGGGGCTGTGTGGGCAGATCGGTGTGATCACCAAGGTCCGCGTCCCAGCATCGACGATGGGTCCCCCGGCCGCCAAGTTGTACGCCGTCGATCCCATGGGCGTTGAGATGATGAGCCCATCCGCCCGGTACTCCGCCATCTTCGACCCACCCACCTCGCAGACCAGCTGCAGCATGCGAGGGGACACGCCGTGTTTCACGTAGCAGTCGTTGCACGCGATCTGCGACTGCACGATCGTGCCGCTGCGTTCGACCTCGACCTTGACCCGAAGTCGCGGCTCCCAGCCCAGCTCACCGTCGTAGGCGGCTTGCAGCGCGTCGATCAGCTCTGGTGCTGCATAGGCCGCCAGGAACCCGAGCGTCCCGAGGTTGACCCCGAGTACGGGAATCTCGTCGTCGGCGACCCACCGGGCCGTGCGCAACAAGGTCCCGTCTCCTCCCAACGCGATGGCGAGGTCGCACCGCGGCGTCTTGCCGATCGGCTCGCATCCTTCGAAGGCGTAGGGATGGGCCTCGATCGCGTCCTGCGGCGCGAACGTGCGCACGCCGCGTTTCCGCAGCCACTTCGAGGCAACCGATGCAGCATCGATGGCGCGTGGGTCCTCGCTGGGGCACAGCGCTGCTGAGCGGACCGGACCGATGGAGACGACCGAAGACATCACGTCTCGGGAGCGTACAGGTAGCCCTGGTGTTGGTAGAGACAGATCTTGCCCCCGCCGACTTCGCGAGCTTTCTTGAGCGCGGCGTCGACCAGGTCCACCAGATCCTGCAGCGAATGGGTGTCGCGGTTGGGATAGAAGGCCACGCCGACGCTGACCGAAGACTGCTTACCCGCGACCGATGTCGAGCGAGCATCCTTCCAGATCCGCTCGGCAACCGAGAGCGCGCCGGGGAAGTGCGTGTTGGGAAGGAGCAGCATGAAGCCGTCCTCGCCCGACTCGAACACGATGTCGATCTTGCGGATGCAAGACTCGATGACGGCTCGAAGCGCGGTCTGAGCCGCCCCAGGATCCGAGGCGACCCGCAAACATGCCAGCGGATCGCTGTAGCGTTCGGCCCGGTCGAACTCCTCTTCCATCCGTCGCCGGTACCCGTCCGCGACCGCCAGCGACTGCAGCGCGGACTCCCGTGCGGGTTGAGCTTCGGAGCCGTCCGCCTCACGCCTGTCGCCGGAGTCGCCGGAGTCCCCCAGTACCTTCCTGGCCCGCAACAGCGCCTCGACGCGCGCGACCAGCTCATCGCCGTCGTACGGCTTGCCGAGGTAATCGTCCGCGCCGGAGCGCAGCCCCTCGACCCGCGCGTTCACCGAGTTGCGGGTCGAAAGCATGATCACCGGGAGGTAGCTCGACTGCGTCTTCGCCTTGAGGATCCGACAGGTCTCCAACCCCGTCAGTCGCGGCATCACGACGTCGAGCAGAACCACGTCGGGGCGTTCTCTGGCGAAGACCTCCAGCGCGTGTTGGCCGTCGAACGCCTCCACGACCACGTATCCGGCGGCGGAAAGCGTAGTCCGCGCGGCGTATCGCTCGGCTTCCGAGTCATCGGCGACCAGAACCTTAGCTCCGCGAGTGGGGGGAGGTGGCTGCACCCAGCCCTATAATACAGGGTTTTTGAGGCTCGGCGTGTCCCACCACGGCCCGGTTCCTGGCTCTTCTCCTTCAGTCGAGGAGCGCCGACACGGCCGCCAGGTTGGCTCACGAATAGTCGCGTGGATGCCGTCTGATCCGGCTTGACACCTATTGGCGGCTCGCGTAAGCCTCCCGCTCTCGATGGCGACGGTGTACCCAAAACCCGAAGAAGTCCAGCGCGACTGGTGGATCGTCGATCTGGCCGGGCTCACGGTGGGCCGTGCAGCTTCTCAGATCGCAACGGTTCTGCGTGGCAAGCACAAGCCGATCTTCACCCCGCATGTGGATACGGGCGACTTTGTCGTCTGCATCAATGCGGAGAAAGTGAAGTTCACCGGCCGTAAGCTCGACCAAAAAGAGTACCACCGGTTTACGGGGTACATCGGCAACATGAAGCACGAGACGGCCCGTGAACTCCTCGAGCGCAAGCCCGAAGAGGTCATCAAGCTCGCCGTTCGTCGCATGCTGCCCCGCAACGCGCTCGGCCGACAGACCTACAAGAAGTTGAAGGTCTACTCCGGTAGCGAGCATCCCCACTCCGCGCAGCCCCTCAAGGCGCTCCAGGTCGAAGCTTAATCAGCTTCTCCGCAAAGGTTCTGACGATGACGGACAACATGAGGTTTTACGCCACGGGTCGACGCAAGAATGCAATTGCACGCGTCTGGCTCATGAACGGCGAGGGCAAGATCACCATCAACCGGCGTGACGGCGAGGCCTACCTCTGTCGCTCCACGGTCTTCAAGGTGGTCGAACAGCCCCTCCAGCTCGCGAATGCCCGCGAGGACTACGACGTGTGGGCCACCACCAAGGGCGGCGGCCTCTCGGGTCAAGCAGCAGCGATTCGCCTGGGGATCTCCCGCGCACTCCTTCGCGTCAGCGAAGAGCATCGCGAGCCGCTCAAGACCGCGGGCTACCTGACCCGGGACGCTCGGAAGAAAGAGCGGAAGAAGTACGGACGCAAAGGCGCCCGCGCACGCTTCCAGTTCTCGAAGCGATAGCCTGCGTCTCCGACTTCCTTCTTGGAAGCTTCAGCGCCTCGACTGTTCACAGTCGGGGCGTTTCGCTTGGTTCTGGGTCGCCGGACTCTGGGCCGGGGATGGATCTTCTCGATCTCCGGGCGCGGCTTCGGTACAGTGCCATTAGGAATGCGAGGTTTCTTGAAGCGTTGGGGTTCGATACTGGCTGTCGTCGTGCTGAGCGGGTGCGGTCGAACCGATATCGACCTCGCGCGCTTCAGCGCTTCAGCGAGCGACAGCAGCCCGTCCGGCGACGACACGAATCCCTCCGGCTCGACCACGGGAGGTACGGACACCCCAACGACGCCGACGGTGACCGTCTCCGCCACCCTGACCGACCCCGACACCACGACCGAGACCGAGACGCAGGACGACACGGGGATTCCCCAGGATTGCGAGATCGCGGCCCAGTGTCCGATGCTCGACCCCTGCCAGGCCCCCGCCTGCATCGCGGGCCTGTGCTTCTACGAGTTGCTCGACGCCGACGGCGATGGCTTCCCGCCGTTTGAGTGTGGCGGTGACGACTGCAACGACCTCAACCCCAACACCAACCCGGGCACCCCAGAAGACTGTTTTGATGGGGACGACAACGACTGCAACGGGGTCGCCGACTGCGTGGACCCCGTCTGTGACGGCGTGCCCAACTGCGGGTGCGAGCCCGCTCCAGGCGGGGAGGTCTGCACCAACGGCGTCGACGACGACTGCGACACCACCGTCGACTGCCTCGACACCAACTGCATCGGAACGCCTGCGTGCGGCTGTGCGGGGTCCGAAGCGGGCCTTTGCGACAACGGCTTCGACGACGACTGCGACGATCTCATCGACTGCGACGACTCCGAGTGCACAGGCGCACAGACCTGCATCTGCCAAAACACCGTCGAAGAGTGCGGCAACGATAACGATGACGACTGCGACCTGCTCATCGACTGTGCCGATCCCGACTGCGAAGGGATCTTCCCCTGCGCTTGCACCGGCGCCCCGACGCCCGAGTTCTGCAACGACGGTCTCGACAACGACTGCAACGCGCTCATCGATTGTGCAGATCCCGCCTGTTTCGTCGCCCCCGAGTGCGACGACTGCGAGCCGGAGATCTGCGACGACGGGATCGACAACAACTGCAACGACATCATCGACTGCGCCGACCCGGCTTGCGCCTTCGCGCCCGGATGCGAGGCCCAGCCGGAGATCTGCAACAACAGTCTCGACGATGACAACGACGGGTTGGTCGACTGCGACGACCCCCAATGCGCGAACGTCCCGCTGTGCCAGCAGACCCAAAACACCTGCGGCACCGCGCAGCTCATCCCCGGGACCGGCACGTACACCGGCGAGACCTTCGGCAACACCAACGACCACGAGGGCACGTGCGGCGGCGGGGCGGGAGAGGCGATCTTCTCGTTCGTCCTCAACGCCCCCTCGCGCGTCATCCTCGACTCGATCGGCAGCGACTTCGACACCGTGCTCTACGTGCGGGCGGGCTCGTGCACCGCGGGCGCCCAGGTCGGGTGTGACGACGACTCGGGCGGCTCCTTCTTCTCCGCTCGTTTGGACTTCACCCTGCTCTACCCAGGGACCTACTTCGTCTTCCTCGACGGCTTCACGATCGACCCCTTCGGCGGCCCGAACGAGGGCAACTACGTCCTCAACGTCGAGATCATCCCCAACCCTCCCGAGGTTTGCGACGATGGAATCGACAACGACGGCGATATCTACGCCGACTGCGGCGATCCCGACTGCGCCAACGTCCCGCCGTGCGCAGGCTGCAACGGCGGCGCCAACCCGACCGCCGAGTTCGGCGTCGCGGCCTGCACCGACGGACAGGACAACGACTGCGACGGCGTCTCCGACTGCGCCGATGACGACTGCTCCGCCAGCGACTTCTACGTGACCGAGTGCTGCAACGGCACCGACCAAAACGGCAACGGCATCCCGGACGACTTCAACTGTCGCTGCAACAACGACAGCGAGTGTGGCGACGGACAGATCTGCTACGACGACACGGCGAACGCCTGCGGTATCCCCTGCACGTCGTTCTTCGGCGACGTGTGTCCCTTCGTCGCCCCAGGGTCGACCTGCAATATGGCCACGAATCAGTGCGCGTTCTGAGCTGCGGCGCAAGGGGTTGAGACCTCGCGCGGGCCACATCGCAGCGCGCCGCTTGGGGTACCCTCCGGGCCATGCGTTGGCGCGCGCTCGGCCCGGTTCCGCTCGGCCTCGTCGGCTTTGTCCTGGCGTGCGTCTTTTGGATGTGGGGCCTGGGCGATGCCGGGCTGTGGAGCGACGCGGAGCTTCCGGTCTTCGATCGTGCCCGCGCGGCTTTGGGCGAAGCGATCAGCGGCCTTGAGCGCAGCCCCGCCCTCCCCGACCTGCTCCGCACCCGCGGCGTTGCGATCCTCGGCGGGGCGCTCGGGCTGCGGCTCCCGCACGCACTCGCAGCCGCCAGCATCGTCGGCATCGCGGTGGGCTGGCTCCGGGCCCTGCACCGTCCGGTGGGCCTGAGTCTGATAGGCGGTGCCGTCGCGCTCTCGCTGCCGATGCTGTCGCTCAGCGGAAGGACGGCGCTGGGCAACCCGATCGCGGAGCTCATGAGCGTGATCGCGGTCTTGAGCCTGTGGTCTGCAACCAAACGCGAGAGCTCGGTTCGGACGCGGTCGGTCGGGGTCGTCTTCGCCCTCGCCGCCCTCGGTGGAGGCGTCGCGTCCTGCGGCCTGCTGCTCGGCGCGGGCCTCCCGCTCGCGGTCGCGGCCCTGTCCCCCGGAGCCACCCCTCGCGTCCGCGCGGCGCTGGCCCTGGCTTCAGGAGTGAGCGTAGCCGTCGCGATCCGGCTGGTGCTAGACCAAGGGGATGGCTTCATCCCGCTGTTGGGCGCGGCCCAGGACCTCGAGCTGCTCGACAAGCCCGAAGCGAGGCGGTTTGCACAGGGTCTTGAGGACTTCGGCTACCAGATCTTTCCGTGGGCTGGACTGGCCATGGTCGGCGCCGCAACAGGGGGCGCACAGGTCCGCCTCGCCGCCACCTGGCTCACGGTCGCCCTGTGTTTCAGCGCCGGCTGGTCGATGCTCTACGGGCCCACGCCTGCCTCGTTGAGCGTGCCGGCGGCGGCCTGCGTGGTCGCAGCGATTGCAGCCATCTTGCACCCGGACGCCGCGGGATCACAGCGCCGCGTCGCGTTGTTCGTGGCCGCGGCCGGAGCGTTGGTGGTCTCGAAAGACGGTGGGCTGTTGCCCAGTCGACTCGTTGCCCCCACCGAGCTACGCGAGAACGAACACACCTTCCCCGACGAAGCGCTCGGCGCCGAGGTCGAGTTGGGCGGCATGGGGAAGCGCGTGTTCTATGCGCTGGTCCTCGCCGGGTCGCTGGCCCGAAGGCGCGAGCCGGGCGGGCTCGAACGCATCGTGTCCCGCATCCCGGATCCCGCACGGGATGCCCTCATCATCGGGGCGTTCGGCTTCGCCGCCTGCAGCAATGCGTGGACCCACGGGCACGTCCTCCTCTCCCGAGCCGGTGCGCTGATGAGCCCGAAACAGCCGCTCGATCGCCTCGCCGGCTGGGTCGAGGCCGGGAGCTTGCCCCCAGAGCTCGGGGCTCACCGCGTGCGCGACCGGGGCCTGGCGCTGTACGGACCCGATGCCGTCACAGCCCTGCCCGGACGCCGAGACCTCCTGCAGTGGTTCGAAACCGACGAGCCCGCGGCGGCGATGGTCCGGGTCGGCGACTATCCGGCGTTGTTTCAAGCGTCTCGCCAAGAGCAGCGCCCCCTTTATGTCCTGGATGACTCCCATGCGCGCCTGAGACTGGTCGCCAACCGGCTCCCTGAGGACGCGGAGAACGTAGACCCGCTCGCCGACATCGTGCTCGACGCGCCGCCCGCACTCGCCCACGAAACGCTGCTCAACTTCGACGACTACATCGAGGTGATCGGGTGGGAGCTCGACGGCCCGCTCCGGCGCGGCAAGGAGCATACGCTCCAGCTCGCGATCCGGGTGCTGCGTCCCCTGCCCGCCGGCAGCAAGCTCTACGCCCGCATGCTCAAAGGACGGCTGTCGCGGATCGGCGGCGAGCCGCACGAGCTCACCGACGGACTCTACCCGAGCAACCTGTGGCGCAAGGGCGACATCATCTGGCATCGGTGGCGGTTTCAGACGCCGCCGCTGGAGGTCCTGCCCGGGGAGTACGACCTCCTGCTCGGTCTGCGGCGCAGCGAGACCGTGAACTACTCGATCCGAATTCCAGAGGGCGAGCGTGGAGCGTTCGGCGTCGAGGTGCGCGGCCGCAAGCGAGAGTTCGCCAAGATTGGTACGGTCACCGTATGGTGATGCGAAGGCTCGCTGTGGCCGTGCTGCTGTCGCTGTGCGCGTGCGCGGCCAAGGGCCCCCCGCCGCCGTCTTCGCCGAGCCCGCTGTCGGGATCCGCGGCCCCAACGTTTCGCCGAGACACCCTCGCCGGCGGGAGGGTCGACACCGAGGCGCTGGCCGGCAGGGTGTGGGTTGTGAAGTTCTTCGCGGAGTATTGCGAGCCGTGCAAGCGCACGCTTCCCGAGACCCAGCGCCTGCACGAAAAGTATCGCGACGTTTCGTTCATCGGCGTGTCCGAGGACGAGCGGCAGGAGGATGCTGCGGGACTGGTCCGTGCGTATGGACTGTCGTTCCCCGTCATCCTCGATCGCGACAACGTGTTGTCCGGGCGGTTTCGAGTCTCCCAGCTCCCGATCACCTTCGTGATCGACGCTGCGGGCAACGTGGCTTGGGTCGGAGGGCCCGAACAGGAGGAAAACGCCCTGGAACTCGCCATCGTCTCGGTCCGATCGCGCTGAAAGCCGCTCCCACGGTCGTTTTCCCGCAACGACGCGGCTGGGCCCCCGTCTGAGGTTCGACTATGCTCGCCTGCGTGCGCCGACCCCATCCGCCCATCACGGGCTGCCGCGCCCTCGCGCGCGCTGGAGGCATTGTCCTTTGCGCCGGCGCCCTCCTGTTGGCCGGGTGCAAGAAGACCGGCCAATCGGCGCAGGCCGTTGCGGCCGCGCCCTCGCTGGAGGACTTCGCCGGCGAGCCCAAGTGTGGCGTCAAGAAGAGCAGCGACAAGCCGCTGGTGATCGAGTGGCCGGCAGCCGAGCGGGCCGCCCTCGAGGCTCGGGCGACGCGGGGCCTGGTCGCTGTCCGCTACTCGGGCTGCGAGATGGAGGTGCTCAACACCTGCTCGGCCTCCGGAGAGTACGAGTACCTCGGCCTCACCCAGAAGACCGAGGGTGTCCGAATCACCAACACCGACCAGCTCTACGCCAAGCTGCCGATCGGTGCCGCCGGGCTCGAGGCCAAGCTTGAGCGCGCGGGCCAACTCAACGTCGACATGACCATCGTCGGACGTCGCGACGCGACCCAGTCCAGCTTCACCGAGCGCGACCTTGAGGGACGCTGCGACGATGCCACCCACGTCGTCACGGGGCTCACCATCGGCTCCTTCTCCTTCTACACGGGCAAGAGCGCCGAGGTAGGAGCCGGAGCGAACGTCGGCAACGTCGGCGGCGGAGCGTCGTCGACGACCGACCAACAAGTGCTCAAAACCGACGGCGACGTCGCGGCGTGCCGCTCGTCCACCACCATCGACCAGCAGCCCCCCGAAGGCTGCGGCGCGCTGCTGCGCGTGGAGGTCGTGCCCATCGACCGGGTGTTCGTCAGCCCGTCGAGCAGCGCCTCTGGCACGGGCACGACGGACATCACACCCACCACCGATCCGAAGCTGACCCAGCAGCTCAAGACCGCCCGCGCGCTGACGGTCGGCGGGTACGCCGGATTCCTCGTCGGCGCGTCGATGGCGACCATCGGCTACGTCACCTACGCCCGCAACAAGGGACGCCTGGAGTCCGAAGCGTCCGGCTCGGAGATCTCCGAGGACCGCGCCCAGTGGAACAGCCGGGCACGGGTCGGTGCGGGCCTGGGCTGGGGCGGCCTGGCTGTGGCGCTGGTCGGTGGCGGACTCGGCGTGTTTGGAAACTCCCGCTACAAGACCCTGCAACGCAAAGTGCGACTCAGCGCGATGCCTTCGGCGGGACACGATGGCGCGGGCGTGCTCTTGCAAGGAAGGTTCTGATCATGCGTGCCTGGATTCGAAGCCCCCTGTCCTGCGTGATCTTCGGCGCGCTGTGTGTCGCCGGAGCCTGCGGCGTCGACGAGCTCCTCATCGGCTCGCCGTGTGCCGACAACGCCGACTGCCCCAACCTCACCTGCGTCCGCACGCTGGCCCAGGAGAACAGCAACGCGCCCGGAGTGTGCAGCGAGGATGGGGCGTGCGTGCCCGGGCAGCAGGAGGGCTGCGCTGCGGCCTCCGACGGCTCGTGCGAAGCCGGGCTGAGCGTCACGGCCTCCGCCGACGGTGGGGCCTACTGCTGCAAGAGCGGACCGAATCCCACAGTCACCCAGGTGTCCGAAGCCGACGGCACGGCCGACTGCTTCGACTGCCCTTCGTGTGAGTTCATGAGCGGCATGGAGCCTTGCGCGGCAGATGAGGCACGGTGCGAGGTTGAGAACGACGCGCCCTGCGGCTGCCGGACCACCGATGAAGCGATCATCGACACGCCGTGCGACGGGGACGAGGACTGCGGCACTGCCCAGTGCGTTCGGACGCTGGAGCAGGCGGCGGAGCCTCAGGAACCGCTGCCGGTCGAGCAAGGTGTGGAGCCGGGTCTTTGTCGCTCCGACGAGACGTGCGCGGGCGGACTGCAGTCCGGGTGCCGCATGCCTCCGGGCGCGGGGTGCACGGGGGGAAACACGGTGCAAGTCGACGTCGGGTCCTTGACCTACTGCTGCCCCGAGCCCGCGAACAACACCGACTTCTTCCCGCAGGTCTACGTGATCTCGGACGACCAGCAGCAAGTCGCATGCACGGCGTGTGCGCGGCGGGCCTGCACCGACGAAGCCGGCAACCTGGTCTCCGAGTGTACGACCCTCAGCGATCCCTCCTGCAACGTCGAACCGGGCCAGCTCTGCGGCTGCCCGGCCTAGTGTCCTCGTGTCCTCCCCGGTCGACGTCGTTGCGGGTGATGCCGCACTTCAGGAGCGTCTCGGCGCCCTGAAGCGCGAGCGGCCCGCGGCCGTGGGGGTTTGGCTCGCCCCCGATCCGGGCGCGCCGCTGCACGTCCAGCACGACCCCCGCGCGGGCAGCATCGCGGCCGTCGGCATCTCGACCGCCACGCAAACCGTGGTGTCCACGGCGACGGCGCAGACCGCCGCGCTCGTGCACTCCTGGCTCGGCGAGCTTGCGCAGACCTACGTCGTATTCCACGGAGCCCAAGACGCACTGCTTCGGCTCGCGGCTGCCAGCGGATCGTCCGTCGCGGCGTTGACCCGTCGCTTCGGATGCACCCAGACCGCCGCGGCGCTGCTCGCCGAAGGAACCCGCCGCGGACGCAACCTACCGACGCTGACCGAGTGCACGGAAAAACTGCTCGGCACGCCCTGGCAGGCACCGGAGCGGCTCACCGCCGATATCATCCCCGCAACGGCCCGCGCCGCACAAGCGCTGCTGCCGTTGATGAAGGCGCTCACGCCGATGCTGCGCAAGCGCGAGCTGACCCGCGTGTTTGCACTGGAGTGCGACGTGCTCGCGTCCGTGATCGCGATGGAGCGAGCCGGTGTCGCGGTGGATGCCGCCGCCTTCGAACGCATCGCCTCGCAGTGGCACATCGAGCGTCGCGACACCGATGCCCCCGAGCGCATCGCCCGACTCGACAAGCTGATCTCCACGTATGCCTATTGGGGACAGGAGCACGTCCGCGGCGGCCGCATTCGGTGTCGCCTGCACCCCCTTGCAACCGACAGCGGGCGCTTCAGCTGTACCGACCCCAACCTTCAGCAAGTCCCCAGCGATCACACCGCCCCCGGTCTGCGAGCGTGTTTTCGGCCAGACCCGAGCAAGGTGTTGATCGTCGCCGACTACGCGCAGATCGAGCTTCGGGTCGCGGCACACCTCGCCCCTTGTGATGCGCTGCGGCATGTCTTTCTCGACGGTCGAGATCCGCACCGTGCCACGGCGGCCACGATCACGGGCAAACCCGAGGACATGATCACGGACCACGAGCGCAAGCTGGCCAAGGCCGTGAACTTTGGGTTCCTGTTTGGGATGGGCGCCTCCCGCTTCCGCAGCTACGCAGCCGACGGTTATGGCGTCGAGCTCACCGACCGCGAAGCCGCCGACGCCCGGGCGGCGTTCATGCGAACGTTCCCGGGCATCGCCCAGTGGCACAAACACGTGGGTGGCCTGTCTCGGCAAGCCGGTCCGGTCACGGTCCGCACGGCGCTGGGTCGACGCAAACGCTTCGCCCCGGGGAAGGTGTCGTTCAACTCGGCACTCAACATCCCGGTGCAGGGCACGGCGGCCGAGGGCTTCAAACGCGCCATGATCGCGCTGCAGCCGGCGCTCGAGGCCCTTGGGGGGCGCGGCGTCATGGTCGTGCACGACGAGTACATCGCCGAGGTTCCGGTCGGTGTCGCCACCCAGGCGCGCGACACCGTCGAAGCGGTGATGGCCTCCGCGATGGCCTCGATCGTCACCTCGGTGCCGATCGCTGTGGAGGCCGAGGTGCGCGAGGCCTGGGGCGCAAGCGTTCGAGACTAGCCGAACGTGTCGCTCACGTAGGCCAGCAGGTCGGCGAGCTCCTGGTCACTCAAGCTTGCTTGCGCCGGCATCCCACCCTTGCCGTTGAGAAAGGTGTTCACGATCTGAGGGTCGGTTGAGGCGGGCACGCTGACGTCGAGCGAAGGCGTGGCGCTGCCGGAGAGTCCGTCCGTCCCGTGGCATCCCGCGCTCGAACAATCTCGTGCGCTGAAGATGGCCTGTCCGGCGGCAGCATCTCCCGTGAGACCCAAGATGGTTGCGGCGCGGTCCTGGCCGCCCGACTCACCACCGGTGTCTTCGTCGCTTCGACCGTCATCGCAGGCGGACGCGAGGACCAACGAACCGGCGAGAAACAAAGCAGGCATCGTGCGAAAGATCGTCATCAATGCAAAAGTACCGCGCGCGCAGGGGCCTTGTCTCCCTGCACAAGCGCGTCTGCGGGGGTTCAGCGCCGACCGACGGCGACGAGTCGCTGCGCACCCGGACCGTAGGGCCGACCATCGAGTCCGCCGTACAGGGACACGTCGGACAAGCCTGCCCAGTTCATGAGTTCCCTGAGTTCACGGCCGCTGTACAGGGTGTGCTCGAACTCGAAGCGCTCGACGCTGTCGCCGCGAATGAACATCCACTGGACCTTCGCGCGGCCCCAATCGTCGACCACCTCGATGCGTTCGATCAGCAGCGATCCGTCGTGCTCGACGGTGGGCTGTCGGTCCAGTGGAAGTTGCCCGGCCAGCGCCTCCTTGCCCGCAACGTCCAGGACCACCGCCCCGCCCTCGGTCAGACTGGCGACGATGTTTCGCAGCACCTTGAGGTCGTCGCTCTGCTGCGCGAAGTATCCGAACGAGGTGTACAGGTTGATCACCAGGTCGAAGCCCTCGGGCATGGCGTAGTTGCGCATGTCCTTGTGCACCCAGTCGATGTCCACCTTGGCGGCCTTCGCCCGGGCGCGGGCCTTGTCGAGCAGGAAGTCGCTGATGTCGAGCCCGGTGACGTCAAACCCGGCCTTGGCCAGCGGGACGGAGTGCCGCCCTGGACCACAGCAAAGATCGAGCGCTCGGCCTTGGGTCATGCCCACAAGTTCCAACAGGTTCGCCACCTCCTCGTGGGCACGCTCGTCGCGCTCGGCCGAGAACATGAGCGGATAAACGCGCTCCCAAAAGTGCGGTTGTGCGAACCAGTCGGTCATAGTCTTCCGTCCTCTTGAATCTTGATCTGGGCTTGGAGCCGCTCAAGGCTGGCCTGGAGCGCGACCGTTTGTTTGAGCAGATCGCGAACGTCGGAGCTCACCGAGGACGGCCGGTCTTCGAGCTCGCGCAGCAGCTCCTGCTCGCGCTGTGCCTCCTCCATGCCGGTCATGATCACGCCCACAAAGAGGTTGAGGACAATCATCGTGCCGATGAGCACGAACGTGACGAAGAACGCAGCACCGAACACCGGATGCGCCGCCGAGGCGGTGCACAGATGCTCCATACCGCCATAGCCGTAACCACCGCAGCCGTACATCTGGATGTACATCACGTCGGTCCAGTCCTCGAGCGTGACCACGCGGAACAGCGTCAGCATGGAGAGCTGCAGGTTGCGGAAGTGCACCGGGTCGTTCTCGCTGAACAGGAACGTGCCGGTGACTGCGAACAAATAGAACAGCAGCAACAGCAGCAGCGACACGTACCCCATCGACGGGATGCTCTTGAGCAGCGCCGAGACGATGATCTGCAGCTTGGGCAGCGCCCGGACCAGCTTCAGCACCCGCAGGACCCGGGCCAAGCGCAGCACCGTGATGAACTGCGCATCGATCGGCATGTACGCCGCGGCCACGATCAAGAAGTCGAAGACGTTCCAAGGGTCGCGGAAGTAGCGCCACGGTTTGCCTCCCTCCGCGCCCATCTTCACCACGACCTCAAGCGTGAAGATGATGAGGATCAGCCGGTCCACGATGTGAAGCGCGCTCCCCCACCGCTCGACCACGCTCGGGTAGGTCTCAAGGCCTACGAACACACCGGCGACCAGGATCACACCGGTGATGAACTGGGTGAACCAGCTCGCGTTGGAGATTTTCCTGAGGATCTCGACCATGCCGCCCCCGTAGACGCTGCTACGCGCGGCAGGTTGCCACAGCGCAAGACATCCCAGCGTCCGGATGCACGTTTTTTAGCCGCCGAGACGTTCGCCATCCGCGAACGCGCGCCCGGCCGCGTAGGCCTGGGCGCTCATGCGCTTCTTCCCGGCGGGCTGCAGCTCGGCGAGGCAGATCGCGCCCGTCCCGCAGGCGACGTGCAGTCCACGTTCGTCGACGCCCAGAACCGTGCCGGGCTCAGCGGTCTGCAAGTCCGACAAGGAAGCTCCATACAGCTTGATCACGCTGTCCCCCCGAGCCGAGAACGCGCACGGCCACGGGTCCATCCCGCGCACGTGATCGACCACGCGCTGGGCCGGCTGCGACCAGTCCACCTCCCCTTCGGCCTTGGAGAGCATGGCCGCGTGGGTCGCCAGCGCCTCATCCTGCACGGTCGGCGCGCCGACCGATTCGAACGTCTCAAGCGTCTCGCGGAGCACCTCTCCGCCCAGCGTCGCAAGCCGATCGAAGAGCATGCCGGAGGTCTCGTGGGGCTCGATCGGCGTCTGCACCATCCGGTACACCGGACCCGTGTCCAGCCCCTCTTCCATGCGCATGATCGCCACCCCTGAGCTCGGGTCCCCCGCCAAGACGGCGCGCTGAATCGGCGCGGCACCGCGCCAGCGTGGCAGGAGCGAAGCGTGCACGTTGATGCAGCCCAACCGCGGCAGGTCGAGGATGTCCTTGGGCAGAATCCGGCCGAACGCCGTGACCACGATGAGGTCGAGATCGTACGCAGACAGGGCGTCGCGAAGCGTTCCGTCCTTCATCTTCGAGGGCTGAATGATGGGGACTCCCAGCGGCGCTGCGGCGAGCTTCACCGCGGGCGGGCGGAGCATGCGACCGCGCCCCGCGGGGCGATCGGGTTGGCAGACGACCGCACGCAGATCGCAGACTGCGGCCACGGCGTGAAGACTGGAGACCGCGAATTCCGGCGATCCCATGAAGGCTGCGCGCAGGGTCAAAGCCGGCTCAAGGTACATCCAGGTGGGCGAGATAGGCGAGCCGCAGATCGTCTTCGCCCAGCAGCGCCCCAGCATCCTCAAGCGCCTCGCGGATCTCGGTGAGGTCTTGGGCACGTTCGTCTCGAACCGCGACCTCGATCGCATCGTCGCAGAAGGCCGCCAGGAGCTCCCGCTGCGCGCGGCGAACATCCGCCGCGTTGGCGTCGCGGGTCAGCCCGAGAAGCTCGAAGTAGTCGGCTTCCCGAACCAGCCGCAGCCGCTCTTCGAGCCGCGCGTGGTCCAAGGCTTGTGGGTCGGAGGTCCCCACCGGTGGCAACGGCTCGCCGGCGCGTTCGGCCGCGCCCACAACCAGCAACCCGTACACCGTGGCCAGGACGACCCGGTCGGGCATACCCGCGCCGCCGCACACCGAGGAGAGATCGTGGCGCCCATCCAGCATCATGAGCAGACCTCGCGCGGAGGCATCCAGGCCCAGGTCGAGCGCGAGGGTCTCGGGTCGTGCCGAAGATGAGAGCCGGATGTACCCGCCCAAGCCCCCGACCAAGGCCTCGAGTTGCGGGGCATCGAGTCGATCGAGCACTCCGGTGATCAGAATTCGTGCCAGCGACTCCTCGAGCTGCACCGACTCATCGCAAGCATCGCCTTCTTCGAGCGACCACCGGCCGCGCCGCCACACAAACGCCGACGTGACGATGCCCAAGACCTGGGTCCGGATCGCCTCTGGCAGCGCGTCGGCTTTGAGGAAGCCGGCTTCGACCAGCAGCCGGCCGACGCGCCGCGGGTCTTTAGCGGCGAGACTACGGGCGGCGTCGTATTGCGTGCGGGTGAGCAGGCCGCGGCGGACCAACGCATCCACGAGGCGGTCCTCGGGCTCCGAACTGCGGGCGAACACGAGCTCGCCCTGCTCGAGCCACAGCTGCTTGTGCACCCTGCCCTGATGCAGGTCGACCCGTCCGGTGTATCGCGAGCGGTGCAGGGACCACAGCATCCGCGGCAGCTCTAGATCGCTGAGTTCACCCTCGCGCTCGACGGACAGCGCCACGCGGCGGCGACTCCCCGTGCTGCGTTCTACGCCGGTCCCTTCGTTCGGGCCACGCCCGGACACGATGCCCTCCCCCTGCAGCGCGTGGGTGGACCCCTGGCCCTCGAGGCGCATCGTCGACTCGATGGAGCTGAGGTCCCGCTGCCGCAACGAGCGTTGACCGCCGCCCTGGGCTGCGGAGGCCATGGCGACTCCGGTCAAAAGCTCCGCAACAAACGTCCCGCTGGACCCCGGGTCCTCGTCGACCGGCGGCGCAGGCTCCAGCCCGAGCAGAGAACGCTCGAGTTCGTCGGAACTCTCCGCGGAGAGGTCGTCGGAGCGAGCCCGCAGGCGCTCCTCCAGCAGGTCGAGCGTTCGGCCCAGCCGTCCGATACTCGGGTCGAAGGACCCGCTGCTCTGGCCGTCGACGTGGCGCGGCGAGTCGCTCGGGGGGCTCTCGCCCAGCACCTCGGTGCGCAAGGGCTCCTCGAGGGAGACCGCGGTCGAGGCCGAGTCCGCCTCCGGTGGGGGTGCGGGGGGAGAGCCGGCCAACGCGGTGAGCGTGCTCGCGAGCGCCTCGTCTTTGAACGGCTCCTCAAGAAACTGGTCGGCGCCAAGGTCCAGAACATCGGCGAGATCGCGAATGGCTCCACCGAGTCGGCCACAAAGCGTGACGGGGATCGACACCCCGCGGCGCATGCTTCGAAGCTCTTGCATCACCGCGGCGGCAGCCGGACCTTCGGCGCACAGCATGACCGCGGCGGGCCCCGTGCCCTCACGAACGCGCGTGGTCAACTCGGTGAGCCCGCAGGCCTCGACCGGATACCCCAGCTCGACCACACGACGGACTAGCGGAATGCACCGCTGCGCCTCACCGACGATGAGGATCGGACCGCTGACCACGGAGCGCGAGCGTATCAGCCCGCCAGGCATCTCGGCGGACTTTGCTGCGCCTCAAAGCAGAGACTGCGGATCGACATCGGCGATCGCGAGGGTCTGAGCCGCGCCGCTGCCATCGCTGCCCAGGTGGGGACGCAGATGGGTGAGCAGCCACCGCAGGGCACCGCGCTGCTGGGCTCGCAGCAACATCTGGAACCGGACCTTCCGGTTGATTTTCTTGATCGGAGAGGGGACCGGCCCCAACAAGGTGGCCACGGGAACCGCGAGGGGATCGGTCTGCCGCGCGCGCAGCTTCTGCACGCCTGCACGGAGGAATCGAGCCAGCGTCTCGGCCCGCGCCTGGACACGGCTCTCGTTCAGCCCCTGGACGCGAATGAGCACCAGATGACCGTAGGGCGGATTGCCCATCCGCTCCCGGTCCGCGAGCTCCTGCGCGGCAAAGCCCTCGAAGTCGTGGGTCGCCGCATGTCGGATCGCGGGGTGCTCGATCGCGTACGCCTGCACCAGCACGCGGCCAGGCCGCTCTCCCCGACCCGCGCGGCCCGAGACCTGCGTGAGCAGCTGAAACGTCCGCTCGCTCGCGCGAAGATCAGGCAGCCCCAGACCGTGGTCCGCCTGGAGGATGCCGACCAGCGTCACCCCGGGAAAGTCGTGCCCTTTGGACAGCATCTGGGTGCCCACCAACACGTCGGCTTCGTGGCGCCGAAAGGCGGAGAGGGTGTCGAGCAGACGCTTGCCCCGAGAGGCGTCGCGATCGAGCCGCAGCACTCGGATCCCCTCAAGCGCCCGAGAGAGCGCGACCTCGACCTTCTCGGTCCCGGCCCCTCCGTGCGCGAGCTTGGTGCTTCCGCACTCCCGGCACTGCTCCGGCGTGGCCTCGATGTAGCCGCAAAGGTGGCACATCAAGCGGTTGCGCCCGAGATGGTAGGTCATCGACGGGGCGCTGCAGTCCGGACACTGCTGAAAGCTCCCGCAGTCCTCGCAGCACAGCGTGGTCGTATACCCACGCCGGTTGAGAAACACGATCGCCTGCTCGCCGGCGTCGACCGTCTCCCGGATCGCGTCCCGCAACAGCGCGGACATCATCGAGTCGCCGTCGGGGCGATGCACGGACAGCGGCACGATCTCCACCTTGGGCAGCGGCCGCGGCGTGGGGCGGGTGCGCAGCTCCAGATAGACGTATCGACCGTTGCGCGCGTTGTCGTAAGACTCGAGCGAGGGCGTGGCCGACCCCAACACCACCGACGCCCCCAGGGTCCGGGCACGCACCAGCGCCACATCGCGGGCGTGATACCGAATGCCCTCCTCCTGCTTGAACGAGCCATCGTGCTCCTCGTCGACCACGATCGTCCCCAGATCGGGAACCGGTGCGAACACGGCCGAGCGCGCGCCAATGACGATCGGACGCTCCCCCTTGCGGATCTGCTCCCAAGCATCCAGACGCTGCCTTGGCGTGAGCCCGCTGTGGAGCACCGCGATCTCATCCCCGAAGCGCGCACGGAAGCGATCCGAGAGCTGTGGCGTCAGCGCGATCTCGGGAACGAGGACGATCGCGCCCCGCCCCGCATCCCGAAGCCTCGCGATGTGCTGCAGGTAGACCTCGGTCTTGCCGCTCCCCGTGATCCCGTGCAGCAGGACCGACGCGTAGGTCCGTGCGTCGGTGATCTCGGCGAGTTTCTTCAGCGCCGACTCTTGGTCTGCGGTCGGGGCCTGAGGGGTCGTGGGAGCCGACTCCTGCGCATCGAAGGGGTCGAGGGAACGCGAGCGCTCTTGCGTCGCGACGAGTCGGTGATCGACCAACGGCAGCACGAGCTGCCGAACCCGCGGAAACGGCCCGCGCAGCTCACCGATGGGAACCCAAGCATCCTCCTCGGGTACAGCCTCGAGGTAGTCCAACAGCGCCCGACGCTGCTTGCTGCGCCCCACGATTTTCTGTACGGCCGGCTCATTCGCACCGCTCCCGCGCAGGTAGTCGGTCCGGCGCAGATGCAGCTCGGTGCGGCTTTGAACCCCGGCCTCGGGCCACAGCGTCTCCACCAACCCCTGCGCCTCAAGCTCCGTGAGCCTCAGCAGGCTGCCGGCGATGCGCGGCCGGATCGCCGGCAACTTCGCCACGGGTAGGCCTTCACCACCGGCGTGCACGAGCGCTTCAAGCAGCCGGATCGCCGCGTCGCTCATCGCCGGAGGCGGCGTGCCGAGCAGCGGCGCTTCCACACCCCGCCACGCCTCAACTCCGGACGCGGTCACCACAGCCCGGCGAGCATCGGCAGAGGTGAGCATGCCCGGCAGGGCCAGGCGATACACCTCCCCGATGGGCGCCACGTAGTAGCCAGACATCCACTCGCACAGCGCGACGACGTCGGGCGGGAGGCTCGGGCCGTCCAGGTCGAGCACCCCGTACACGTCTTTGACCTTCGAGGGCTCGGGCGCCACCGGGTTTTCCTCCGGGCGCACCACACCGATGAGCGCCCGCGGACCCAGCGGAACCAAGACCCGCGTGCCCGGGGCCAGCGACGCGCCAAGGCTGCGCGGGAGTCGGTACGTGAACGCTCGGTCGAGACTGACGGGCACCGCGACCGAGATCATCGTGCCCCGAGCGGCCTTCACCGATGGCCTCCGGCGCGCGCCTTGAGATCATCTCGCGCCTGCTCCCGCGTTTGAGCCAGCTGCCCGGCGATGGCCCGACGGCGCAGCAGGAGCTCGACCCAGCCAACAATGCTCAGCACGACGAGCGCGGCTGCCCACGCGCGTTGCGGCCACAGGGTCCACAGCTGCGAGGCCCCGCGCGCACTGGCGTCGACCGACCGCGCCGCGCCGGCCAGGACGCCGCGCACGCAAAGGCCCATCGCGACCAGCGCGATCAAGGAGAGCAACGCCAGCGCGACCGACCCTGACCCCGCGGCCCCTGCACCAAGCTGCGCGCGGAGCGTGCGGTCGACCGGTCCAACGCGACCGGAAAACGCCGCGCACAGGACTCGCGCAGCACCAAACGCGAGGCACAGCGCCAGCCCGATCAGCACCGCGGCCCAGCCGGCCTCGACGAGCAGGGGCCCCATCCCCTGCGGTCTTGCGATCGCGGCCTGCCAGCGGCTCCCCCAACCTGACGCCGTGCTCCAGGGGATCGCGCCGAGCACCAGGCCAACCGCGGCGAGGCCCGCCGCCGCGTCGAGCCAACGAGACTGCGCTCGCAGCCCCGCCCTCCAGCCGCGCCGCAGCCGGCCAGCGGAAGGCATGATGCTGCGTTCGCCGGGCACGCTCGCACCTCTTAGCCCAATCCAGGCGGATCACCAAACCTGTAGCGACACCCAGGACGCTATCATCCGGCGCGATGCGAGCTGCTGCGCTCCCGACCGTCGTCCTGCTGTTCGTCGCAGCTGCATGCACCCCGACCCCCGCACCGTCGTCCAACACGACGACGCCCGGATCCAGCGGTGCGAACCCATCGCTCGCCAAGGACCCGATCGTCGAGGTCGAGGCTGGAGGTGGGTTCACCTGCAGCCGTCTGCGATCCGGACGCGCGCAGTGCTGGGGCGCCGGCACCCAAGGACAGCTCGGCGACGGCACGACGCTCGACAGAAACACCGCCGGGCCTCTGGTTGAGCGGCTCGACGACGCGACCGACCTCGCCCTCGGGCGCGCCCACGCGTGCGCGCTCAAGACCGACGGCACGGTCGCGTGTTGGGGGACCAATGACCGCGGGCAGCTTGGGGACGGCCGGGGCGGCGCCGGCAAGCGCTCCACCCTCCCGGTCACCGTGCGCAACGTCGAGGACGCGGTCGCCATCGCGGCGGGTGACGATCACACCTGCGTGATCCGCCGAGCCGGGACGTTGGCCTGTTGGGGGGAGAATCGATGGCGCCAGCAGGGCACCGACGGCCGGCCGAACACCCTCGCCGCGACCGACGTCCCCGGACTCGGTCAACTCACCGGCGTAGCCGCCGGGGCGGGCCACACCTGCGCGATCCGACGCGGGGCGGCCGCGGTCTGCTTTGGCCAAGGCGACCAGGGGCAAATGGGAGATGGCGGCCGCGCCGGCGGATCACGGCCTCACCTCGTCCGCGGGACCGAGGGCGCCACCCAGATCTCCGCGGGCAAGTTCCACACCTGTATTCGCAGCGCAGCCGGGCGGGTGGCATGCTGGGGTGCCAACGGGGCCGGACAGGCCACCGGCGTCTCCGGGGCCGCGGCCCTCACCCCCACGACCGTCGCCATCTCGGGGGTCTCGAGCGTGGATGCTGGAGACGCCAGCACCTGCGCGCGCCTCGAAAACGGCACCCTTCGCTGCTGGGGCGCCGCGGCGGATGGCCGGCTGGGGAACGGATCGACCGCCGCCGTCCGCGAACCTGCGCTGGTCAAAGACATCGCCGGCGCGGTGAGTGTTTCGGTCGGCGCTGCGCATGCGTGTGCGATCAAGCCGGGGCGAGAGGTCTACTGCTGGGGCAGCAACGACGGCGGTGCGCTGGGCAACGGCGCCGCTGGAAAATCGTCCGCCGACGACGCGCCGCGGGTGTCCGCGCTCGACGATGCGGTCGAGGTCACCTCGGGTGAGCGCTTCTCGTGCGCGCGACGGCGGGACGGCTCGGTGAGCTGCTGGGGACGCAACAACCACGGCCAACTGGGCAATGGAAGCAAGGCAGACGCGGACGCGCCGGTGCTTGCGACCGGGGTCACCGACGCGGTCTCCATCGGGGCCGGACCCGAGCACGCCTGCGCGGTGTCAAAGTCCGGCGGGGTCTGGTGCTGGGGAAGCAACAGCGGCGGGCAGCTCGGGTCCGGGAAGAAACGCGGCGAGACGCGTCCCACCGTCGTCCCGCAGATCGCCGACGCCGTCGAGGTCTCGGCCGGGACAGCGCATACGTGTGTGCGTCGACGCTCTGGGCAGATCACCTGCTGGGGCGACAGCGAGTTCTCGCAGACCGGCGCTCCGGCGGGCGGGGCCGACGGGCGAAAGGTGGTCGTGCAGGGCGTGCGTGACGCTGCGGGCATCCGGCTCGGGGTGCAGCACTCGTGCGCGGTTCGCAAACTCGGCGGCGTGGAGTGCTGGGGCAGCAACCAATCCGGGCAGCTCGGAAACGGCGCCGGCGCGGCCGACCTGGGCAGTGCGAAGGCTGCCCCGGTGAGCGTCGCGAAGCTCACCGACGCGGCCGAGGTCGCTCTGGGCGCGACACACACGTGTGCCCGTCGACGCACCGGCGAGGTCGCGTGTTGGGGTGGCAACGACAAGGGCCAGCTCGGCTCGGGCACCCAGACCACCTGGACCACCCGGGTCCCCGTCAAGGGCATCTCCAACGCCGTGTCCATCTCATCGGGACCCGAGCACACCTGCGTCGTGCTGCGGGATGGCGCGGTGTACTGCTGGGGCGACAACAGTCAGGGACGCATGGGCCGAGAAGGCGGCGTCAGCCGGACCCCGGTCCGCACCAACTTTCGTGGAGACTTCCGCACCATCGCCGCGGGCGGAGAACACACCTGCGCGCTGCGGGCGAACGGCCAGGTGCAGTGCCTCGGGGACAACACGTACGGGCAACATGGACAGGGGCTGACAAACTTCATCGCGGCCCCGGTTCGCGTCACGGGCATTTGAGGCCCGGGCGCGGGCGCCTAGCAGCCTGTTGAGAAAGTCGACACGACGTCTCGCTCGCCCTTTTCGCTCCTGGCGGCGTCGCCAAAACTTGCTGTACACCCGGTACAGCGGCGTTTCGGCTCCTACCCAGGAGCGAAAAATGCTTCCCGATCCGCCGCGCCGACTTTCTCAACAGGCTGCTAGAACCCAAGCCCGAGCTTGAAGGTGAAGCTGTTGTGAAACACCGCCCGCTCGGGGCGTTGAAACGTCGGACGGATCCAGCCGACGGAGGCGTGAATCCGCATCCAACGCGTCACGGCCCACTGGGCGCCGGCGTCGACGCCGACCGTCCACAACAGCAGCAGGTCGTTGCTATCGAACAGCTCGACTCGGGCCACGCCCGCCCCCCCCTGAAACTCGACGAACGGTGTGATCCAGCCGGGCATCTGACCGCCGAGCCCGGCCTTCTGCATCATGAAGAGGTCGGCTCGATCCCCGTCTCGGGCCGCGGCCCCCCCTTCGGCCCCGACCTCGGTGATGAGGTTGAGCCGAACCCAGCGGCGCACGGGGGTGACCTCGAGCGAGCCGACGTGCCACGACTGCGCGCGGGCAAACGCGTCGGAGGTTTGAAAGATCCGGTAGCCGAAAACGAACGCGGCCGAGTGCTTCGGTGGCGGCGGCCGCGATGGTTGTTCGAGCGGCGTGCTCGCCCGAAGCCGCGCTGCGGTCCGCGTCGGAGCGTGATGCCCTGGAGGCTCTGACTGCGGCCGACGAAGGGCGCCGTCGGGCTGCCCGGGCGCGCCGTACAACGCGTCATCTTCGGACCAGGCCGCGAGATCGGTCGCAGACGCGGACTCAAGTTGTGCTGCCGGGGCTGCGGCACGAAGCTGGTCCGCGGTGACCGGCTGCGCGCGAGGCTGAACCGGGGCCTTCGCCGCCGCCGCCGGCGCTTCGCGGGGAACCGGTGACGATGCGGCGGGCTTGGGTTGGGTTGCCGCCGGGCTGCGCCTGTCTTGCTCCCGGGCAGCCGCGCTCGCCTTGGCCTGCGCCTCGGCTTCCTGTCGCGCTTGTTCACTCGCGCGCTCCTTCGCGGCCCGCTCCGCAGGCAAGTCGGGCAGCACCGGAGGACCCAGCCAGAGTCCGGCGGCGAGCAACATCGCGATCATGAGGCCTCCGCAGCGACGGTGTTAAGCGAGCGCGCCATCGTGGAAACGTCCTGCGTGTCCAGATCGAACATCGAGACAAACGTCGCGCGAATGAGGGTCGGCCGCGCGTCGACGTAGAACGCCCGGACGAAGAAGCCGGGGCTCATCTGCACCTGGAACTCGACCGCGCGCACCCCGGTGGGCATGACGAACTCCGAGACGCCGTAGTCGAGCTGGGCATCATGCTCTGCGATCAACACGTCGAGTTCCGCGCGAGCGACCGCGTACGGATCCCGCAGGTCCAGCCCCACCAACGACGCGGGAAGTTCCCCGAGCTCCCCCCCCGGATCTGGTGGCTGCCCCTGCGTGTCGGTGTCCAGGTCGCCGTCTGTATCGCCGTCTGTGTCGCCGTCGCCACCGTTGTCGTAGTCCGCTGCAAAGTCTTCGAGGCCCTCAAGCGCGTCCACGTGGCCCGCTTGAAACACGTGTGAGGGGGATGTGCCATCGATCGAGACGCCAAGGATCTCGGCCGGGATTTCGAGGTCCAGCCGCCGGTCGTCCTCGACCGCCACGGCCCACGGCGGAGACAAAAACTCGAGTTCAAAGCTGCCGTCGGCCGCGACCCAGCGCTGTTGGCCGTACGCGCCGGCGGACCCGGCGGGCACGGCGTGGCAGCCGGCGACCCACACGACGATGAGAGCGAGGAGGCGCACAAGCACCTCTTCGTCCCCGACCGACCCGGAGTTGAGGACACGCCAAGGCCGGGACACTCGCGCGCCGCGACGTCCCTTGCCGGTCCGAGTGAGCCCGTGGCTGGGGCGCTCAGCCTTCGTCGCGAGAGCCCGCGCCCACCCCGACCCGCGCCCACTCCCGAAGGTACAGCGGGCTCTGTCGGTCGAGGCTGACGACCGACACGGTGTCTTCGCGCGTGTTGGCGACGTAGAGCTGCTCTCTCGCGGCGTCGATCACCATCTCGTTGGGCCCCTCTCCCACCACGATCTGCTGCACCACGGTGAACGTGGCCAGACCGACGACGGCTACAACACCGTCGCTGAAGCAGCTCACCAGGGCCAGTGAGTCTCCCTCCGGAGGACGATGGACCGCCAGCACGTTGGGGTTGCTGCACAGCGCGACCGAGCCCTGCGGGCTGTTGCGCGGCGATTCCGTCTCGGGGTCGATCGAAGTATCAACCCGGGCGAGGGCGCCGGGCGTGGTCTGAACCAACAGGAGCCGGTCCCCGACCGCGGGGTCCTCGAACGCGAGGTCGCCCATGATCGGCCGGTCGACCACCGCGTCTGCTCCGATCCCCGAGATCCGCGTGTCGTTGCCGGAGAGGATGACCTCAAGGCCAGCCGCGACGGTGAACGTCTTGATGCCGGGCCAGTAGCGGTGGGTCGTGTAGAGCAGTGGCCGCTCGCAGCCGCGGGTCACCTCGGCCGCGGCCAGGGGGTCGCAGGCTCGGGCCGCGACCGAAAACCCACCGGCGGCGTCGAACGCATCGAACGGGTCCTCACGGTAGAAGTCGCTGTCTGAGCGCGCTGTGATCTCCGGGCCCCGCTCACCATCAAGATCGATGAGGGTCAGCCCACCTTCGAGCAAGTGGGGGAGGTACGCAAAGCGGAATCCCTGATCGTCCAGGGTAACCCGGGAAGGGTCGGGACCGAGCGCCCCGGCGTCCTCGAACGAGCGCCGGACCTGATGGGCGTCGTCGCAGGTGCCAAAGTCATCCTGGCCGCAATCGAGCGTGACGCCCTCTGCGCTGGGCACGACATCCACCCAGACCAGGGCTGCCGGAGCACGCTGCGGCAGCAACAGTCGGTACGGTCCACCCGGTGCCAATGCGCCCCGCGTGTCGACCGCGATGTTGCCAAGGCCGTCGCCGAAGATCACGGTGTGCTCGGCGTCGATGAATGCCCGCGGCAAGCATTCGATCGTCTCATCGCCATCCGCCACGCGGCGGCACGGGCGGCTGGCCGAGAGGCTCGTCCCGGCGGACGCGATGTCGGCCTCAAGCGCCGCATGGAGTCCGACGAGATCCACAGCGGCCACGGTTCCCCCCGCTTGCGCGCGATCCCAGTTGCCGCTGGCCACGAACAGCCACTGCGCGTTCGGGGAGAGCGCCAGGCCACTGGGTTGCCGCAGGGAATCGAGCGCAGGCGAAGGCTCGACGCCCCCACTGCAGCTTCCCAGCGCCACCAACGCGGCAACGAGCGTCGCCCGAACCATTGCGCGGGCAGTGTAGCAACGCCGGCAAACGACCGGGTGCTGGTCATCATCCCGCCGCGAAAGACACCGCGCCGCGTGCCCACCCGGCCGGATAGACGGCCCACGAGGCAGCAAACGCGCACAGGGCTCCCAGGGTCGCGAGCGCTGGTCCCAGGGTTTCGGAGATCGGCCGCGAAATCTCGGGCCCCGAACCCACGATCGCGGCAGCCGCCTGAAGGATCACGACCGTGAGCAGGACCGGCGTTGCCAACGTCAACGCGAGCATCAGTGTTCCATCGAGATGCACCGCAAGCACGCTGGGAAGCTCGGCCAGCGAGGGCAGCCAAAGCTCCGGCCGCGCTGGCGGCAGGAGCTGGGCTTGGTCCCGCAGGACCACCAATGCGCCGTGATGCAGACGCAGGCCAAGCGCCGCCACCAGAGCACCGCTGACACTCATTCGAACCAGCGGGGTCGGGACCGTTCTCAGCGCAACCGCCGACGCCGCTGCGCCGCCGAGCAAGCCGTAGGCCGGCAGGCTCGCGATCACCCCCAGTCCTGCGCCGAGGGCCAGCTCCGTCCCAAGCGCGAATGCCCAAGCCGCCGCGGAGTCCAGGACCACGGGCGTCGTACCCACGCTGGCTGCGGTCGCGATCGCGATCGCGACCGCGGCCGGCCACCACAGCGGCCCAACCGCGAGCGCCCAGTGGGGCTGCAGCCGCAGCGCGACGAACCATCGCAGCGCCAGCAGCGAGGCCCCAACGAGTTCCGGGTCAAGATCCATCGGCGTTTGTCGCGACGCCGTCCCGACCGATCCCCTCAACGTGCCCCCACGCCGCGGCCGTCTGATCCACCGCGCCTTCGAAGGCGGCCGCACCCGTGAAGGCCAACGCGCCGAGCACACTGAGCCCACGAATCATGGCTGCGAGGCCTGGGTCCTGAAGGCCCAACCACACCACGACGAGGCCACCGATGACCGCGCCGGCCACACCGGCAAGGACCAGGGGCAGCAACACCGTCACCGCCAGCAGCAACATCTCTCGAACGATGTCGAACACCTCGTTCATGCGTACCCTTTCACCAATCCGCCGATGACGATGTCCCACCCGCCCACGGCCAGAAACAACAAGAGCTTCACGGGGACGCTCACCAGCGGCTGTGGGACTGAGCCCAGACCGCCCAAGGTGAGCGCTTGGCTTACGACGAGATCGGCCATCACAAACGGCACCAGGATCACCACCGCGATGGCCAGCGCCTCGGTCAACTCCGTGGTGAGAAACGCGGGCACGATCACCCACGCCTGCGCCCTCGGACGACCCTGAAGCTCCGCGAAGAAGTCCAACTCGGCCGGATCTGCGTGGCGTTGGGTGAAGTCCAGGAGCGGTTCGAGCAGCGCCGCACCGTGCTCGGCGGGTGCCGCCGCCACAGCGTCCAGGCCGCCTACAGACTCCAACCCCAGCGCCAGCGCACCGGCGACCGGCAGCATCACAACACCGGTGATCACCGCGGCGACCGCCAGCACGATCAGCCACGGAAGAAAGGCCTCAGCGCCAAGTCCGGTCCGCAGCGCGCCCACCACCACGATCGACTTGGTGAACGCGGTGCACAACGCCAAGATCAGCGGCAGCGCAGCCAACCCAACCCAGACCCAGATCGTCGGAGACACTTCAGCCACCGGAGGTCTCCGCTGGAGTCGCGGCGAGTTCTGCCAGCAGCGTTGGGGGACCCGCGGGGCCCGTGCCGAGCATCCAGCGGCGCCCCTCCACGGTCACCACATGCACGGCGTGCTCGCCGGTCAGCCGAACACTCTGTCCGCTCCCGCCCCCCTGCTCAAGACGTCGGCGCATCCAGACCGCGGCAAACAGGAGCACACAAAGCACCAATGTGACCGGAACCAGAGAGCCGAGCGCAGAACTGCCCATGTGCGAGAATGTAGGTGCATCCTCGGTACACGCGAAATAACCTGCGGTTGCGTCTCCGGGCAGGGCTCCAGACCCGCCCAGAAACCACGAAAAAACCTCACCGCCGATGGCAGTGAGGTTCTTCGAATCACGCCGTAGCGGTCGATCAGTTGCCGAGCAGAAGCTCGACGTACGCCATCGGGGCCGCGTCGCCGGGCCGAGGACCGACCTTCGTGATGCGGGTGTAGCCACCGGGGCGGTTGGTCAGCTGGGGAGCCACGTCGTGGAACAGCCGGTGGAGCTGGTCGCGTCCGCGGACCATCCGACCCGCGACACGCACGGCGTGCACCAACCGAGTCTTCTCTTCGGCGCTCCGGGCGTCCTCGTCCTTGGCGATGATGTCCGCGACGCGGATTGCCTTGGTGATCGTCTTCTCAGCGAACCCTCGCAGCTCCTTCGCCTTGGCTTCGGTGGTGCGAATACGGCCATGCTCGATGAGCGAAGTGACCATGTTGCGCCACATCGCCTTGCGGTGGGCCGAGTTGCGTCCGAGTTGTCGTCCTGCTTTGCGATGTCGCATCGTACTGGCTCTTGCGTTCGAAGTGATTCGAGTAAAACCGCGACTAGTCGTGCGCGGGTGGCGGTCCCTGCCAGTTCGGGATCTTCATCCCGAGCGAGAGACCCATCTGCGCGAGAATCTCTTTGATCTCTTTGAGAGACTTGCGACCAAAGTTCTTGGTCTTGAGCATCTCGGCTTCGGTCTTCTGGACCAGGTCGCCGATGTAGTGGATGTTCGCGTTCTGCAGGCAGTTCGCCGAACGGACACTGAGCTCCAGCTCGTCGACCGAGCGCCACAGGTACTCGTTGAGCTTGTCCTCTTCGGACGGCTCGGCTGCGGTTGCTTCTTCGATCTCTTCTCGGTTGATGAAGATCGAGAGCTGCTCTTTGAGGATCTTGGCCGCGAACGCAACCGCATCGTCAGGCCGAACCGAACCGTCGGTCCAGATCTCAAGGACCAGACGATCGTAGTCGGTTCGCTGTCCGACCCGAGCGTTGGTGACCCGGTAGTTGACCTTGTGGATGGGCGAGAAGAGGCTGTCGATCGGGATGACCCCGATCGCCTGCCCCTCCTTCTTGTTCTGATCCGCGGTCTGATAGCCGCGGCCCATCTCAACGGTCATCTCCATCTTGAGATGCCCGCCGTTGGACAGCGTCGCGAGGACCTGCTCGGGCTCGAGCACGTGCAGCCCGGTCGGCGCGATGATGTCCGAGGCTTTGACATCGCCCTCGCCCTGCTTGTCGATCCGGATCGTGCGGGGCGTGGCGTCGTCCATCTGAAGACGGAGCGACTTGATGTTGAGGATGATGTCGGTGACGTCCTGAACGACGCCCTCGATGGTCGTGAACTCATGCAGCGCACCTTCGATGCGCACAGAGGTGACCGCAGCGCCCTGCAGCGAGCTGAGCAGCACGCGACGAAGGCTGTTGCCGAGCGTGATCCCATAGCCGCGCTCAAGCGGCTCGCAGGTGAACTTTCCGTAGGCGTGGCTGAGCGAGGTGTGGTCCGCGTCCAGCTTCTTGGGCCGGATGAGGTCTCGCCAGTTTCTCGCGATGGTGTTCGTGTCTTGCATCGGCTGTCCTGCGCTTGGGGGCTAACTCGGCGTACTCGGCTGATCCCGAGGGTTACTTGGAGTAGAGCTCGACGATGAGCTGTTCGTCGATCTCAGCGGCAATGTCACTGCGGGCGGGAAGCGAGGTGACTTTGCCCTTGAATGCGTCCTTGTCCAGCTCAAGCCAGCCAGGGGACGGGGTGCGGTCGACCTTCGCCATCGCGTCCACGACCTTTTGAACCTTGCGGCTCGGCACGCAGACTTCGATCACATCGCCTTGCTTGACGAGGTAGCTGGGGATGTCGACCTTCTTGCCGTTGACCCGGAAGTGCCCGTGGGTCGTGAGCTGCCGGCACTCGGCGTGGCTGGACCCGAACCCAAGCCGCAGGGTCACGTTGTCGAGGCGACGCTCGAGCAGGCTGAGAAGGTTCTCGCCGGTGACGCCCTTCATGCGGGTCGCGCGGTAGTAGTAGCCGCGGAACTGCTTCTCCAGCAGTCCGTACATGCGCTTGACCTTCTGCTTCTCGCGAAGCTGCTGGCCGTAGTCACTGGGACGACGCTTGCGCCCCTGGCCGTGCTGACCGGGGGGGTATGGGCGACGCTCGTAGCCGCACTTCTGGGAGAAGCAGCGGTCGCCTTTGAGATAGAGCTGTGCATCTTCGCGGCGGCAAAGGCGACAGGTGGGTCCGATGTAGCGAGCCATCTTGAACAGTCCTTACAAAAGTCAGAGGTATGGCTACACGCGGCGGCGCTTGGGAGGCCGGCAGCCGTTGTGCGGGATGGGGGTCACGTCCTTGATGGAGGTGACCCGAAGGCCGGACGACTGCACACCGCGAAGTGCGGACTCGCGTCCTGCTCCGGGTCCCGTGATCCGGATGGAGACGGTCTGAAGGCCGTGCTCCTGAGCGCGCTTCGACGCCTCGTCCGCGGCGAGTTGTGCTGCGAACGGCGTGGACTTCCGAGAGCCCTTGAAGCCACGCACACCGGCCGAGGCCCATGCGATGACGTTGCCGTTGACGTCGGTGATGCTGACAAGCGTGTTGTTGAACGTCGACTGGATGTGCACCACCCCGGTCGAGATGTTCTTGCGAACGCGCTTCTTTCCTCGTGCTTGAGCCATTTGCTGCCTTTACCTTTGGGCCTTACTTCTTCTTGCCGGACACGGTGGCTCGCTTGGGGCCCTTACGCGTCCGCGCGTTCGTGTGCGTCCGTTGCCCACGGCAGGGAAGGCCCCGGCGATGGCGGAGTCCGCGGTAGCAGCCGAGGTCCATGAGGCGCTTGATGCTGCCTTGAACTTCGCGGCGGAGGTCACCTTCGACCTTGAAGCCACCCTCGATGGTCTGACGAATCGCGCTCACCTGCTCGTCGGTGAGGTCGTCGGTACGAACCGACGGGCCTACGCCCGACTCCTTGAGGATGCGCGTCGCAGTGTTTGTGCCAACGCCGTAGATATAGGTAAGCGCGATCGCGATGCGCTTGCCCTTCGGCAGGTCGACGCCAGAGATACGAGCCATGACTAGCCCTGCCTCTGCTTGTGCTTGGGGTTTTCGCAAATGATCCGCACAACACCGCGGCGGCGGATCACCTTGCACTTCTCGCAGATCTTCTTGACGCTGGCTCGAACTTTCATCGGCAGGGGCTCGCTGGTCGATTTCGCATCGTGTGGAGGTGGCTTCGTGAGGTCATGGCCTGTCTTTAGTCGGTCGTTTCGGCGGAGTCGAAGATCCAGCTACGTGGAGTGTCCGGTTCCTTCCCCGGAAATGGGGGAAGGCGGTGAGGACTGTGGCGGTTCGACGACGAGCCCGAGGATGGTCCCGCGACCGAGGTCGCTGGCAGCGGGGCGAACCCGCACTCTATCTCCAGGCTTGAAAGTTGTGCCGAGGCGTTGGACTTGAGGTGACAGACCGGCGACGAGCTGAGAGCCGCCCTCCGTTTTGAGGCGATAGAGACGTTGAGGAAGGTCGGCCAGGATGGTGGCGTTCACGACCGCAACGTCGGGGTTCATCAAAGAAAGGTCTCGGGTAGAGAACTTGGTGTCGGACAGAATGAGCGGCCTGGATGCTGACCCAGGCCACGGAGCGCCGGAATATAGAGGCACCTTGTAGGGAAGTCCACCCCCCGAGACCGGAGCTTTTCGGCCCTGGCGTGAGACCCCCCGCACTCGCGATCTGCGCACCGCGCGAGGAAGGCGCAACCGCGGCAAAAGACCCAAGAACGGGTGCTAGATAGGCCTGCAGGGCCATCTAGAGCATCCGGTGCAGACGTTCACCTATTGCGGATCGGGGCTGAGAATCGCCGCCGGCAGCGCGAATCCTGTCGGTAGGGCAGGAAGATCCCAGTGCTGCAGCGCGGCCGCGAGCGGAATGGAAGCATACACGTGCGGGAAGCGATCCCCGCCCCTGCTGACCTCCCACCGCAAGCTTTGGGCCGGCAGCGCATGAGGATCGATCTCCACCAGCACGAGGTCTTGTTGCCCGGCGAAGTGTTTGTTCGCGGTCGCGACAACCTGATGCAGCGCGCTGAGATGCACGAAGCCGTCGGCCTCATCGACCGGCGCCCATGCGAGATGTCCCAAGGGGACACGCTGCTCCCACTGGGGTGCCGAGTAGATCTTGAAGATGCGGGTTTCCATCAGCGAACGACGGGAGCGGGAGCCCATTCGGGCAAGCCGTGCGAACGGGGAGCGGCGGCTTGGCTGCCGCAGTGGCGCCCTCGAAAGGTGGCGCCCTCGAAAGGTGGCGCCCTCGAAAGGTGGCGCCCCTCGAAAGGAGGGGCGCTCGGGAATCAGAGGACCGCGTTGATCCGCGTGAAGACCTCGTCGGGCGTGCCGACGCCGTCGACCTCTACCACGATGCCTTTTGCCTGATAGCGCGGCACCACCGGCTGGGTCTCGGCGACGAACTTGTCGAGCCGCTCCTTGACCTTCTCCGCGGTGTCGTCGGAGCGCTGGTAGAGTTCTTCGCCGGTCACGTCGCAAACCCCATCGACCTTCGGCGGGTTGTACTTCACGTGATAGACGTGCCCGGACTTGGACATACGCCGACCGGTGATCCTCTCTTCGATCAGCTCGAACGGCACCCTCATGTAGATCACTCGGTCGAGCGTGACCTTGGCGTCGAGCGCTTCGGCCTGCACCGCCGTCCGTGGGAACCCATCGAGGATGAAGCCCGCCTGCGTGTCGGGCTTGGTGAGTGCTTCCTCGAGCAAGCCGATCACCAACGCGTCGGGCACCAGGCCGCCCGCATCCATGAAGCTCTTGGCTTGCTTGCCGAGCTCGGTCCCCTCCTTGACCGCAGCTCGCAGTAGATCGCCAGTGCTCACGTGTGCGTAGCCCAGCGACTCTTTGAGCTTCTTCGCCTGGGTGCCCTTCCCCGACCCGGGGGCTCCGATCAACATGATGCCGGTGCGGCTCGACTCTGCCATGCGGGCGAGACTTTATCAGAGTCAGCGGCGCCGTCGGTCCGCAAAAACGGACGGCCCCGGGGCAAGAAGCACCGGAGCCGTCGTCGTCTCAAGCGGATGGCCGAAGCTACTTGCGCTTGGTCCGACCGCCCCCGCGCGGACCCGCGAAGCCTTCGTACGAACGCGTCACGAGGTGGCTCTCGATCTGCTGCGCCGTGTCGAGCGCAACACCGACCACGATGAGAAGCGAAGTTCCGCCGTAGTAGAAGGGAACGTTGAACTTGGTCTGCAGGAACGTCGGCAACACGCAGACCGCCGAGATGTACCAAGCGCCCACAAAGGTCAGCCGGTTGAGGACGTAGTCGATGTACTCGGCCGTGCGCTTACCGGGACGGATGCCGGGAACCGAAGCGTTCTGCTTCTTGAGGTTGTCCGCAACATCGGTCGGGTTGAACTGAATCGCCGTGTAGAAGTACGTGAAGAACACGCACATCGCGACGTAGACGGCGATGTACAGCCAACCGTCGTAGCGCAGCGCCTCAGAGAGCTTCTGCAGCCATTCGTTCTGACTCCACGCAGCGATCTGGCTGGGGAACATGAGAATGGATGATGCGAAGATCGGCGGGATGACGCCGGCGCTGTTGATCCGCAGCGGGAGGTAGTTGGCGTTGCCGCCGAACATCCGCTGCCCCACCACGCGCTTGGCGTATTGGACGGTGATGCGTCGCTGCCCTCGCTCCATCATGACGATGAACGCGATGACAAGAACAGCACCCAGACCCAGCACCGCGATCGTCATCGGGCCGAAGTTCTCGGGGTCGTCCTGCATCTTTTGGAAGAGCTGGTACATCGCCGAGGGGAAGTTGGCGATGATGCCTCCGAAGATGATGAGCGAGATGCCGTTGCCGATGCCGCGCTCGGTGATCTGCTCACCGAGCCACATCAAGAACACGGTGCCGCCGGTCAGCGTCAGCACGGTCATGAACTCAAACCCAATCCCGTCGGGCTCGAGCACCAACTGCGACCCCGCGGAGTTCTGCGATTCGAGCCAGTTCGCGATGAAGTAGCCCTGAACGAACGCCAGACCCACCGTGCCGTAGCGGCTGTACTGGTTGATCTTACGTCTGCCGGTCTCGCCTTCCTTGCTCAACTGCTCGAGCCGCGGAATCACGACCGTCATCAACTGCATGATGATGGACGCGCTGATGTACGGCATGATCCCCAGGGCGAACACGGAGACCTGCTCCAGCGCACCACCGGTGAACATGTTGAAGTAGCCTAGGAAGCCACCGGAACCGGAGTTCACCAGCTCGGACATCACGGTCCGGTCGACACCGGGGACCGCGATGAAGACACCAAGCCGGTAGACGGCGAGCATGCCCAGAGTGAAGAGCACCCGCTTGCGGAGCTCTGGCAGCTTGAAGATGTTGATGAGAACGTTCATGGAGCGTCCGTGCGGGTCATCCGGGCCTCGAGACCGCCGAGGCGAAGCGCCGAAACCGGCGTGGAACAAGTAGACCAACTGCGGCCGAGGCCGTAGCGGGCGACGAACCTATCCTAAGGACCGCCGGTCTGCATCTGACAGAACGCGCGTGAACCCACACGGCGGGATTTCCGCCGATGGGCACTCGCAGCATCCCCGACCTCTTCGGCCGCAATGCTTTGGTAAGCTACGCCACATGCGGAGAAACAGCTGTTGGGCACTGCTCCTGGGGCTGTTTGCCTGCGACCCGGATAACGGCACAAATACGGGCACTGGCGCCTGGATGCCCGAAACGGACGGCTCGACCAGCGCGGCGTCTGCGACCGCGACGACGGGTGCCTCCTCGACCGAGGCCGGCACGAGCGAGGGTGGAGCCGCCGAAAGTCCGACGAGCGATCCCACGTCGAGCGATCCCGATTCGACCGGGCCCGGCCTGTCCACAAGCTCCGCCGGTTCGGGTAGCGAGAGCGGCGAGGGCCCCTCCCCGGCCGCCTGCTCCGCGGATGCCCTGACGCTCATCGACCTGCTCAACGACTACCGTGCCGAGAACGGACTCGGGGCGATCCCGGCCAGCAGCTCGTTGTGCGTCGTCGGAGATCTCCACGTTGAGGACCTCCAGACGGAGGCACCGCACGCGGTCGGGAACTGCAACCTGCATAGTTGGTCCGATGCCGGCGCGTGGTCGGCCTGCTGCTACACCCCCGACCACGCCGCCGCGCAGTGCATGTGGGACAAGCCACGCGAGCTCACCGACTACCCGGGAAATGGCTACGAAAACGCGGCCGGAGGTGGCGGGTCCCTGGACCCAGCCCAGGCGCTGGAGCTGTGGAAGGGAAGTCCGGGGCACAACGCCGTGATGCTCAACGAGGGCACGTGGGCGAACCTCACCTGGAACGCCGTGGGCGTGGGGATCTCAGGCGGGTATGCGGTGCTCTGGTTTGGCGAAGAGACCGACCCCGCCCCGTGAACCCTTCCGACAGCGCCCGACTCCGCCTCGCAGACCGCGTAGCCCCTCCGACAGCGCCCCACTCCGCCACGCAGACTGCGGACTTCTTCCTCTGGGCCTCGGGCTCTGTATCCAAACCTTGAGTCGACGACCGGCTCCCAGCTCCTCCCACGGATCATCCGGGATCTGGAATCCGGCGAAACCACGAAAAAAAGGCCGCCCCGACGGGACGGCCTCTTGAAATGCGGTGGCGCGCGACTACGCCTCGCTGGCAGCTTCAGCCTTGACGGGCTTGGTCGAGACGTACTCGATCGTGCCTCCAGCGTCCTCGATCTTGGTGATCGCGGACTTGCTGGCGCGGTGCACATGCACCTTCACCGAGGTCTTGAGCTCCCCGTTGCCGAGCAGCTTGATGTGCGTGGTCTTCTTCGGGATCAGACCCTTCTCGTGAAGGAGATCCAACGTCACTTCGGCACCCTTGTCGAAGTTGTTCTCAAGCACCTCGACGTTGAGCCCGTAGTACTCGACGCGATGGATGTTGATGAACCCGCGTTTTGGCACGCGACGGTGAATCGGGAGCTGACCGCCCTCGAAGCTTGCCTTCATCGACGTGCGGCGGGCCAGCTGGCCCTTGCTTCCGCGGGTTGAAGTCTTGCCTCGACGAGAGCCAATCCCGCGGCCGACCCGTTGCTTGCGCTGACGAGCGCCCGGAGCGGGCTGAAGATCGTGAAGTTCGGTACCCATGTTGCGACTAGCCTTCCTGCACAGGCTCGACCTCGAGGAGGTGCTGAACCTTGCGAATCATGCCGCGAACGGCGTGGGTGTCTTCGAGCTCGACGCTGTGGTGGAGCCGACGAAGGCCCAACCCGCGAACGGTCTCTTTTTGCTTGTGATTGCGGTCGATCGTGCTGCGAACCAGCTTGACCTTGAGCTTGTGAGCCATGACGAAGTCCCCTCGCCGCCCTTAGGCGGTCATGATCTGGTCAACGGTGAGCCCGCGACGACGTGCAACCATTTCCGGGCTGCGGAGTTGCTTGAGCGCGTCCATCGTGGCGTGAATGACGTTGAGGTGGTTGTTGGTGCCGATGCACTTGCTCAACACGTCGTGAATGCCTGCGCACTCGACGACCGCGCGAACCGGGCCACCTGCGATGACGCCCGTACCCGCGCTGGCGGGGCGGAGCAGGACGCGTCCGGCACCATGATGGCCGATCGCTTCGTGCGGAATGGTCGTGCCCGAAAGCGGAACCTCGAACAGGTTGTGCCGAGCGTACTCGTTGGCCTTCCGAATGGCCTCCGGCACTTCACGAGCCTTGCCGTGGCCCATGCCGACCCAGCCATGCTCGTTGCCGACGACGACAACGGCGGTGAACGAGAAGTTACGGCCGCCTTTGACCACCTTGGCCACGCGGTTGATGAAGACGACTCGGTCAACGAGATCGCCAAGGGAATCAATATCGACTGCCATGAGTGGAACCCTTCTTAGAACTCGAGCCCGGCTTCACGGGCAGCAGCCGCAAGCGCGCTGACCCGGCCGTGATAGGCGTAACCGTTACGGTCGAACACGACCTGTTTGATGCCCTTGTCGAGGCAAGCCGAGGCGATCGCTGCGCCCACAGTCTTTGCTCGACCGGTCTTGTCCAGGTCGCTGCCCGCGACCTTGAGGTCGGAGGCTGCGGCGAGCGAAGACGCGGTCGCGTCGTCGATCACCTGGGCATAGATGTGCTTGTTGCTGCGGAAAATCGTCAAGCGAGGACGCTCGGCGGTACCGGTCACCTTCTTGCGAATTCGCAACTTGCGACGACGGCGGGTTTTTTGAAGTTGATTGGCCATGTTCGGACTCTTCCTCCACCAAGTGGAGCGTGCGGCCGGGCGTTGGTACCGGCTGCTCAAGGAGCGGGAGCGCTACTTCTTACCGCGCTTACCCTCTTTACGGATGATATGCTCGCCCAGATATTTGACCCCTTTGCCCTTGTAGGGCTCTGGCGGACGGTAGCTGCGGATATCGGCAGCTGCCTTGCCCACGGCCATCTTGTCGGCGCCCGAGACTGTGACCTTGCCGTCTTTGGCGACTTCCGCCGAGACACCTTCGGGCAGCTCGTAGCTGATCGGGTGCGAAAATCCGAGCGTGAGGTCGAGGCTGCTGCCCTTGGCCGCTGCGCGATAACCGACGCCGGTGATCTCGAGCGTTTTCGACCAGCCCTCGTGGACGCCGTGGACGATGTTCGCCGTGCGGGCTCGGGAGGTGCCGTGCAGCGACCGGTCCATCCGGTTGTTGGTGGGTCGCTCAAACGTGAGTGTGTCGCCCTCAACCTTGAACGAAATGCGATGGTGCACCTCGAAGCTGAGTTCGCCCTTGGGGCCCTTGGCCGAGATGACCTGACCGGCGGTCTTGATCGTCACGCCGGCGGGGATGGCGATAGGTGCGTTTCCAATACGGGACATGGTTCGTACTCCCTGGGTGGGCGCTACCAGACGCTACAGATGAGTTCGCCACCGACGCCGGCCTTGCGGGCGGCTCGGTCGGTCATCATCCCTTGCGAGGTGCTGATAATCATGATGCCCAGGCCGTTGCGGACCTTGGGGATGTCGGTGCTCTTTGCGTAGCGACGCTGGCCGGGACGGCTGACGCGCTTGAGACCTTCGATTGCGGCTTGTTCACCGGACCACTTGAGATCGATGTGAATCTTGCCCTGGGGGCCCTCTTCACGGAAATCACAGCTGGCGATGAAGCCCTCACGCACGAGAATCTCGGCGATGCGGTGCTTAGCCTTGGACGCGGGAAGCTCGAGCTCTTTGTGCCCCGCCGAAATCGCATTGCGAATACGGGTCAGGAGGTCGGCGATGGGATCGGTCATGGACATGAGCGGTTCCTTTCGTCTTTCGTGGCGCGGATCAGTTCGCCCGGAAGGGCATCCCGAGGTGAGCCAGCAGCGCACGACCTTCGTCGTCGGTCTTGGCGGAAGTATGGATGCAGATGTTCATCCCAGGAACCTTGTCGAGACGCTCGATGTCGACCTCAGTGAAGATGAGCAGTTCGCGAACACCCAAGGTGTAGTTGCCGCGGCCATCAAAGGCGCGACGGCTGACACCACGAAAGTCGCGGGTTCGAGGGAGCGCGACCGTCAAGAGACGCCCGAGGAACTCCCACATGTTGTGGCGACGAAGCGTCAGCATGCAGCCGATCTTCATGCCTTCGCGCAGCTTGAAGCTGGCGATGGATTTCTTGGCACGGGTGACCACAGGCCGCTGACCGGCGATGAGGCCGAGGCTTTCGAACGCCTGCTCGAGGAGCTTAGGCGTCTTGAGCGACTCGCCCAGGCCGATGTTGAGCGTCACCTTCGTGACTCCAGGGACCTGCAGCGGGTTCTTGTAGGAGAACTCCTCGACCAGCGCAGCGCGGACGGTGCTCTCGTACTTCTGCTGGAGGTCGGACTTGTAGCCGTCGGGGCGAGCGGTCGGCTCGTCCATGACCGCGCGGAACTTGTACGGAAAACCGCGCTCCGCTTTCTTCTTTTGGGTAGGGTCGGACATTGGGGAGCCCTCTTAGGTGTCGATCTGCTCACCCGACTTGACGGCGACCCGAACCCGCTTGCCGTCGGCGAGCGTGTTGATGCGGACCCGAGTGGGACCGCCCGTCTGGGGATCAGCCATCATGACGTTGGAGACGTGAATGGGGGCCTCTTTACGCACGCGGCCGCCCTGGGGGTTGGTTTGGCTGGGCTTGATGTGCTTGGTGATGATGTTCACCCCAGCGACCAGCACTTTGTCCGCGGCAGGGTAGACGGCGAGCACTTCGCCCTTGCTCCCTTTGTTCTTGCCCGCGGTGATGACGACCTTGTCGCCCTTCTTGATGCGTTCCATTTTAGAGGACCTCCGGCGCAAGGCTGATGATCTTCAGGAACTGCTTCGCCCGGAGCTCACGAGCCACGGGCCCGAAGATGCGAGTTCCGATGGGCTGCTTCTGAGCGTCCACCAGCACGGCGCTGTTGTTGTCGAAGCGGATGAGGCTGCCGTCGGAGCGGCGCAGTCCCTGACGGGTGCGCACGACGACGGCCTTCATGACCGAGCCCTTCTTGACCTTCGAGTTCGGGAGGGCGTCGCGAACGGAGACGACAATGATGTCGCCAACCGAGGCGTAGCGGCGCTTCGAACCGCCGAGCACCTTGATGCAGAAGAGTTTGCGCGCGCCGGAGTTGTCGGCGACGTCGATGACGGATTGGGTCTGGATCACAGCGAGGGCGCCCTTTCCAAGACGGACGTCAGACGCCAGCGCTTGTCGCGGGAGATAGGACGAGACTCGATGATCCGAACCTTGTCGCCGATCTTGGCGTCGTTGGTCTCATCGTGCGCCTTGTAACGGACGCGCTCGTTCACGTACTTCTTGTACTTGGGGTGGCGGTAACGGCGGGTGACCTGGACCACGATGGTCTTGTCCATCTTGTCGGACACGACGGTCCCCGACATGGCGCGACGGTGGCGCTCGAGGTGGCCGCCGCCGGACGCTTCCCCAGCTTGGGTCGTTTCAGTTTGCTCGGACATGGCTCGTTACTCCGCCTTTCCATGGGCTGCGGTTTGCGCTGCGGCGTCCAGGCCCATTTCGCGTTCACGCTGAATGGTGAGGACGCGGGCGATGTCTTTGGTGATCCGTTGGAACTGCGAGGTGTTGGTGACCCGCTGGGTCGCCTTCGCCACGGACAGCTTCAGCAGCTTGTCCCGAAGGTCGGTCTCCAGCTGAAGCAGTTCCTCGGGGTTCTTGTCGCGCATTTCAGACGTTTTCACAGGTCCGACTCCCGGGCCAGGAACTTCGTTCCGACTGGCAGTTTGTGGTGAGCGCGAAGGAAAGCCGTGCGCGCGAGTTGTTCGGGGATACCGGAGATTTCGTACAGGACCCGGCCAGGCTTGACCACGGCGACCCAGTACTCAGCTCCGCCCTTACCCTTACCCATCCGAGTCTCGGCGGGCTTCTTGGAGATGGGCTTGTCGGGGAAGACGCGGATGAACAACTTGCCACCGCGCTTGACCGTCCGGTTGATGGCGATACGTGCGGCTTCGATCTGCCGCGACGTCAACCACCCGCAGGTGGTCGCCTGGAGGCCAAAGTCGCCGAAGCTGACTTTGTCGCCGCCTTTGGCGTTGCCCCTCATCCGGCCCTTTTGGACCTTACGAAACTTGACCCTAGAAGGAGAAAGCATGGTTCAGCCGCCTCGCTGTTGCGGAGTTGGGAAACGAGCGTCTTGCTGGCCCTTCTCGCGGTGGTCGAAGACCTCGCCCTTGAAGATCCAAGCTTTGACGCCGGAGGTGCCGCCCGAGGTCTTCGCGATTGCGAAGCCGTAGTCGATGTCGGCCCGAAGTGTATGCAGGGGGATTCGGCCCTCAAGGTACCACTCGCGGCGGCCCATCTCGGAGTTGCCCAACCGGCCAGCTGCGTTGACGCGAATGCCTTTGGCTCCGAACTTGACCGCCGTCTGCACCGCCCGCTTCAGGGCGCGCCGGAAGGCGATTCGACGCTCAAGCTGCTGGGCGATGTTCTCAGCCACCAGCTGCGCGTTGACTTCGGCTTTCCGAACCTCTTGGATGTTGAGGTAGACATCGGAGTCCGTCATCTTCTGGACCTCTTTTTTGAGGGCCTCGACGCCGGCGCCACGCTTCCCGATGATGATTCCCGGGCGAGCGGAGAAGATGTTGACCTTCACCTTGTTGGCGGCTCGCTCGATCGTGATCTCCGAGATGCTCGCGCCGTAGAGCTTCTTCTTGAGGAAGCGCCTGAGACGAAGGTCTTGGTGGAGCCACTCGCGGTAGCGCGTGCTCTCGAACCACTTCGAGTTCCAAGTCTTGACGATCTTGAGTCGGAAGCCGACTGGATGCGTTTTTTGGCCCATAACTGTCCTGCGTGTCTGTGTTTCGTGGGGTTCCGTGGGCCTAGTTGGCCACGGGGGCGGGGGCGATTTCCACGAACACGTGGCTGGTGAACTTCTTGACCTGCGTAGCTCGGCCGTGGGCCCGGGGGCGCCAGCGACGAAGAGCAGGACCTTGGTCGACCATGACGGTGCGGACGATGAGGGCGTCGACATCGATGTCGCCCTTGTCCTCAGCGTTGGCGACGGCGGACACAAGAAGCTTGAAGAACTCGCGCGAGCCGGAACGGTTGAGAAACCGAAGGTGGTTGATGGCCTGAGCGACAGGTTGCCCTCGGACCATGTTGGCGATGACGCGAAGCTTACGCGGTGCAATGCGCACGTAGGTAAGTTTTGCGGTGGCGGCGGCGGTGTCAGACATCAAGCTCAACCTTTCTTGCCTTTGCGGTCAGCAGCGTGACCACGGAAGGTTCGGGTCGGGGAGAACTCGCCCAGCTTGTGACCGACCATGTTCTCCGTGATGTACACGGGAATGAACTTGTTCCCGTTGTGCACCATGATGTTGGCACCGACGAAGTCGGGGATGATGACCGAACGGCGCGACCAAGTCTTGATGGCGCGTCGCCCAGTTTCTTCGGCAGCCGCCTCGACCTTGACAGCGAGGTGGTCGTCGATGAACGGACCTTTTTTGACGGAACGTGGCATCTCTGCTTCCTCCTACTTTCGCTTGCGCCGAGTGACGATGAAGACGTCGGTTCGCTTGTTGGTGCGGGTCCGACCACCTTTGGTGATCCAGCCCCACGGCGAACGGGGGTGACCACCACCCGCGTTGCGACCTTCGCCACCACCCATGGGGTGGTCGACCGGGTTCATGACGGTACCGCGCTGGTGGGGGCGGCGACCGAGCCACCGCTTGCGTCCAGCCTTACCGATGCGCATGTTTCCATGCTCGGGGTTCGACAGCGTCCCGACCGTGGCGCGACAGTCCGCGTGGACCTTTCGCATCTCGCCAGACGGAAGGCGGATCGTCGCCCAGTTGCCCTCTCGAGCCATCAGCTGGGCCGAGCCGCCGGCTGTGCGGACGAGCTGCCCGCCGCGTCCGATCTTGAGCTCGACGTTGTGGATGACCGTACCCGGTGGCATCGCACGCAGCGGCAACGAGTTGCCCGCGATGATGTCGGCCTTGGCCGAAGAGATGACCGGATCGCCGACCTTGAGGCCGTGCGGCGCCAGGATGTACCGCTTCTCGCCGTCGGCGTAGTGCAGCAGAGCGATGTACGTGGTCCGGTTGGGATCGTACTCGATGGTGGCGATCTTCGCCGGGACACCGAACTTATCGCGCTTGAAGTCGATCGTTCGGTAGAGGCGCTTGTGACCACCGCCCCGGAAGCGGGAGGTGATGCGGCCGTTGTTGTTGCGGCCCTGGCTGCGGTGCCGGAACCCAACAAGGCTCTTGTGCGGCTTGTCCGCGGTGACGACTTCTTTGTCGTTCACCGACATGTTTCGGCGACCGGGGCTGGTCGGCTTGTACTTCTTGATGCCCATGGCCGCTTATTCCTCTCCGTAGAGATCGATGGTGTCCTCGGGGTGCAAGGTGACGATGGCTTTCTTCCAGGACGGCTTGCGACCGGTGTTCTGGCCGACGCGGCGCATGTCGCCACGGACAACCTGGGTGCGCACGTCGGAGACGCGGACGCCGAAGACCATCTCGACGGCCTTGCGGACCTCGATCTTGTTGGCCTGTTTGGCGACCTGGAAGACGTATTGGTTCTGCTCGGTCATCAGGTCGGTCGACTTTTCAGTCACGACGGGACGGACGAGAATCTGATGCGGGGTCATCGGTGCGACTCCTACTCTGCTGCAGGCCGGCCGGCCTGGTCGTCGGCTGCCTTGCCGGTGAGGCGAGCTTCGACTTTGCGAAGGCTCGTCTCGCTGATGAGCAGCTTGGGGTGGTTGAGGATGTCGTAGACGTTGAGGCCCGCGTCGGCGAGGAAGTCGGCGCCCGCAAGGTTGCGCGCGCTGAGCTTCAGCCATTCGTTGCCAGCATCGTCCACAAGGAGCGCCTTACCAGCCTCGAGCTTGCCGAGTGCGGTGTTCAGCTCTTTGGTGTTGGCGTTCTTGGCGGCGTCCGTGTCGGCGCTCTTGAACTCCTTGATGACGACCAGGTTTCCGGCCGCGACACGAAGTGAGAGCACCGACTTGAGGGCGCCGGCGATCGCCTTCCGGTTGACCCGGATGGTGTGGTTCACCACGTTCCGGGGACCGTGCACCACGCCGCCACCTTTGAAGATGTTGGCGCGGCGGGAGCCGTGCCGAGCGTTTCCGGTGCCCTTCTGGCGGTAGATCTTCGCCTTGGTGTACGACACCTCGGCGCGGGTCTTGGTGTGAGCGGTGTTCGTGCGCTTGGCTGCGCGCTGCGAACGGACGACCTCCCAGAGGAGATGCTCGTTGACCTCGGTCGCGAACACTTCGTCGGCGACTTCGAGTTCGCCAGCAGCTGCTCCGCTGAGATCGATGACGTTGAGTTTGGCCATGTTGGTCCTCGTTCCTCGTCGACTCAGGTTTTGATCTCGACGTCGACGCCGGCCGAAAGGTCGAGCTTCATCAACGCGTCGAGAGTCTGCTTGTTCGGCTCGAGGATATCGAGAAGACGCTTGTGCGTTCGAATCTCGAACTGCTCGCGCGACTTCTTGTCGACGAAAGGACCTCGGAGGACCGTGTACTTGTTAATCTTGGTCGGCAACGGGATCGGGCCTGCGACTTGGGCTCCGGTGCGGCGCGCTGTCTCAGCGATTTCGCGTGCCGACTGGTCAAGCAGCTTGTGGTCGTAGGCTTTTAGCCGAATGCGGATTTTCAGGTCCTGCACGGTGTTGGTCCTTTCGTCTTCTTTTCAGGTAGCGGTGTAGGCAGAGCCTACGCGATGATGTCGGTCACGATTCCGGCGCCGACGGTGCGGCCACCTTCGCGAATCGCGAACTTGAGGCCCTTTTCGCACGCGATCGTGCTGATGAGCTTCACTTCGATGGTCACGTTGTCGCCGGGCATCACCATCTCCACGCCTTCGGGCAGGATGATGTCGCCGGTCACGTCCGTCGTACGGAAGTAGAACTGCGGGCGGTAGCCCTTGAAGAACGGCGTGTGACGCCCTCCCTCTTCCTTCTTCAGCACGTACACCTCGGCCGTGAAGTTCGTGTGCGGGTTGATCGAGCCGGGCTTGCAAAGCACCTGGCCCCGCTCGACCTCTTCCCGCTTGATGCCACGAATCAGCACCCCGCAGTTGTCCCCTGCCTGGCCCTGGTCCAGAAGCTTCCGGAACATCTCCACCCCGGTCACGGTCGTCTTCGCCGTGTCCTTGATGCCGACGATCTCAACCTCGTCGCCAACCTTCACGATGCCGCGCTCGATTCGACCCGTCACGACCGTGCCGCGACCGGAGATCGTGAACACGTCCTCCACGGGCATCAGGAACGCCTTGTCCAGCTCGCGTGCCGGCTCCGGGATGAAGCTGTCGCAAGCGTCCATCAGCTCGAAGATGCACTTGCACTCCTCGGCTTCCCAGCTCTCCGAGTTGAGTGCCTTCAGCGCCGAGCCACGCACGATCGGCGTGTTCTCGCCGTCGAAGTCGTAGCTCGTCAGAAGCTCGCGGAGCTCCTCTTCGACCAGCTCGATCATCTCTTCGTCTTCCGCCGCGAGTTGGTCGACCTTGTTCAGGAACACCACCATCACCGGAATGCCGACCTGGCCACCGAGCAAGATGTGCTCGCGCGTCTGCGGCATCGGACCGTCCGGAGCCGACACGACCAGGATCGCGCCGTCCATCTGCGCCGCACCCGTGATCATGTTCTTGATGTAGTCGGCGTGTCCGGGACAGTCGACGTGCGCGTAGTGACGCTTCTCCGAGTTGTACTCGACGTGCGCGGTCGAGATCGTGATGCCGCGCTCGCGCTCCTCGGGAGCCTTGTCGATGTTCTCGAAGTCGACCTTTTCCGCCCAACCACGCAGACCAAGCACCTTGGTGATGGCAGCGGTCAGCGTGGTCTTACCGTGGTCGACGTGACCGATGGTTCCGATGTTGACGTGCGGCTTGTCGCGAACGAACTTCTCTTTGGACATCTTGAATCCTATCTAGGTTTGGCCGGAGGCCGGGAGCGGTGCCGGAATGCGGCGTCTGGTGCCTGGGCGCGGGGCCTCGGCGGAGAGAAACGGGGTCCTCGACCGACGGTCGGGACGAGAGCGGAGAGAGGTGAGGCGTTCAGTAGCCTCGGATGCGGGTGACGACCTCGTCTTGGACCGATGCGGAGACATCGGAGTTATGACTGAAGCGCATCGAGTAGCTCGCACGCCCCTGGGTTGCCGAGCGGAGCGCAGTAGCATATCCAACTAGCTGTGCCAAGGGCACTTCGGCGCGCACGGTCTGTGCGTTCGCGCTGCCGGGGATGGGATCCATGCCGATCACCCGTCCACGCCGGCCGCTGAGGTCGGAGTTCACGGCCCCGGTGAAGTCGTTGGGGGTCGCGACGTCGACCGACATCACCGGCTCCAAGAGTCGGGGGGAGGCTTCGTTCAGGCCCTCGCTGAAAGCCATGGAGGCGGCTGCCTTGAAGCTCCCCTCGCTTGTATCGGTGTCGTGGAAGGCAGCGTCGACGAGCGTCACAGAGACGTCCTCGACCGGGAAGCCAAGCAGCGGGCCGCGGGTAAAGCTGTCCACGATCGCGTCCTCGACGGCGGCGACGAAGTTGGCCGGGAGGAGCGGCTTGCCGTCGGCATCGACGCCGATCTCGCTCTCGAAAAGATTGCCGGAGCCTCGTTCCCGCGGGGCGAGAACAATCACGACCTTGGCGTACTGACGTTTTCCGCCGATCTCGCGGTCGTACTCGAGCTGCTTGCGCAGGCGGGTCCCGATGGTCTCCCGGTATGCGACCTGCGGCTTCCCCACCCGGACATCCAAGCGGTATTCACGCAGAAGGCGGTCGATGAGGACCTCAAGGTGGAGCTCGCCCTGGCCACACACCAGGGTTTGGCCTGAGTCCAGGTCTTCCCGCAGCTTGAAGCTGGGATCCTCGCGCTGAAACCGGGTCAGGGCCTCCTCGAGGTTCTTCTGGTCCGCGGCGGTCTTCGGCTCGATCGAGCGGAAGATGACCGGCTCGGGGATTTCCATCCCGGCGAGGACCACCCGCTCATTGTCGGAGGCAGCGATCAGCGTGTCGCCGGTGCCGGTGAACTTGAAGCCCACGGCAGCCACGATGTCGCCGACGGAGACCTCGTCACACTCGGTCGTCTTGCTCGCATGGATGAGCAGGAGGCGTTGCACCTTCTCCTTGCGCATGCGCGTGGCGTTGGTGATCGCCTCGCGGGCCTTGAGCGTCCCAGAGTAGACCCGGAAGAACACCAGCGCACCGCGGTGCGAGTCGTGGATGACTTTGAACGCCAGCGCGAGGAACGGCTCGGTCGGCGAAGGACGGCGCTGCACCAAGGGCGCGTCCTCGGGGACTTCGAGCTCGGAGCCCGCGACCTTGGCCTGGACCGGGGGAAGGTCCAGAGGCGAGGGAAGGAAGTCGAGGATGGCGTCGAGAACCGGCTGGACCCCCTTGTTGCGGAGCGACGAGCCGCACAGGACCGGAAAGCCCTTGAGCGTCAGCGTCGCCCGGCGCAGGGCGGCCTTGAGGTCGGCGGCGGGGATGATGGCGTCCTCGTCCTCGAGGTACATCTCCATGATCGTCTCGTCGACTTCACCCAGCGCTTCGACGAGTGCTGCGCGAGCCTCGGTCGCCTGGGCGAACAGGTCCGGGTCGCTGGATTCGGTGAGCGGCGTGCGCTGGACGGTCTCGCCAGAGTCGCCTGTGAATGCCAGGACCTGCATTTCAAGCAGGTCGACCACACCGACAAAGTCGTTCTCGGACCCGATCGGAAGCTGAATGATCAGGGCGTGCGCATCGAGGCGTTCCTTGAGGCTGTCGATGGTGATCGAGAGCTTCGCGCCGACCTTGTCGAACTTGTTGACGAAGACGATGCGGGGAACACCGTAGCGGCTGGCCTGGCGCCACACCGTTTCGGACTGCGACTCGACGCCCGCAGCAGCATCGAACACGGCAACAGCACCGTCGAGCACCCGAAGGGCTCGCTCCACCTCGACCGTGAAATCGACGTGCCCGGGGGTGTCGATGATGTTGATGCGGTGGTCCTTCCAGTGGCACGTGGTCGCCGCCGACTGGATGGTGATCCCTCGCTCCTGCTCCTGGACCATGTAGTCCATGGTCGCCGCCCCGTCATCCACTTCGCCGATACGATGGGAGCGACCCGTGTAAAACAGGATGCGCTCCGTCGTGGTCGTCTTGCCCGCGTCGACATGGGCCATGATGCCGATGTCGCGCGTTGCTGCGATGCTGTTGTTGTCGACCATGACAGGAGGGGACAGGAAGGGATGGATTGAGGAGAAGACGAGAGCGAAGAGCTGGGAGCGGATGCGCCGAGGGGGCCGCTTCGGTCAGCCATCCAGTTCCTACCGTGCGGCGGAGTGGGTGTGGCGTTCGAGGGCCCGGGTGGACAGACGAGGGTCTGTCGCGGCCGCGGCCGGAGCACGGTGGGGTGGTCGCCGAAGCTGAAGTCGGCAGCCCCGTGCAGGGCGTTGGCAAGAATGTTTGGAAGCGGCGTTAGAGCAACGTGTCGTCCCGGAGGTAGATCCCGCACCTACACTGGTGCAGGGGCCGCGAGTATAGACAGTTCAGTGCCAACAGCAACAGTGTTTTCGTGCAGGTCCCCTGCCCCGTCGATCTGCGCCCGCACGCGGCCGTAAGGGCTTGTAGGCTCGATTCCCGAGAAATGCGGAGACGCCGCAGATGCGCTCGACCGGCCGAGCAGCTTCGGATCTCACGCTTCCGAGAACGCGCGAAGGTCGCACTCGGACCCCTCAAAGCGGGCATGAAAAAAGCGGCGGCCCCACCAGGGGGTCGCCGCTTTCCTTCGCAAGTTCGATGGATTCGAGAACGAGCGCGCAGTTACCAGCGGTAGTGCGCGAAGGCCTTGTTCGATTCCGCCATCTTGTGGATGTCTTCGCGCTTCTTGACCGCGGTCCCGCGGCTCTGGGCAGCGTCGAGCATCTCGTTGGCGAGCTTCTCGCTCATCGTTTTCTCGGGCCGGGACCGCGAGGCGTTGATGAGCCAGCGGTATGCGAGCGTCTGGCTTCGCTCAGGGCGAACCTCGACGGGCACTTGATAGTTCGAACCGCCGACACGACGCGCGCGAACTTCGAGGCGCGGGCGAGTGTTCGCCACAGCTTTCTCGAAGACCTTGACCGGATCGTCTTTGGTTTTTTCCGAGATGATCTCGAAGGCGCCAAAGACGATTCGCTCGGCGGTGCTCTTCTTGCCGTCGAGCATGATGCCGTTGATGAAGCTGTTGATCTGCCGGTTCACATCCGCCGGGTGATCCGTGTACCGGATCTCCAGGAGGGGGCGAGGCTTGCGATTGACCGTTTTGCGGGACATTCGTAGTCTTCCTGAAAGTAGGCCTGAGCGTAGGCAGGGGCCTACTTAGGACGCTTGGTCCCGTACTTGGAGCGACGCTGGCGTCGACCAGACACCCCGGTGGTGTCGAGCGTTCCACGGATCACGTGGTAGCGAACACCGGGAAGGTCTTTCACACGACCGCCGCGAATGAGCACCATGGAGTGCTCCTGCAGGTTGTGACCTTCACCGGGGATGTAGCTGGTCACTTCCATCCCGTTGGTGAGGCGAACACGAGCGACCTTCCGGAGAGCCGAGTTCGGCTTCTTAGGTGTGCTGGTGTAGACGCGGACACAGACGCCGCGTTTTTGTGGGCATGCCTTGAGGGCGGGAGCGGTCTTCTTGGCGACCTGACGCTCGCGTCCCTTGCGGACGAGTTGCTGAATGGTGGGCATGGATGCCGAGTCCTTAGTTCGTTCTCGAAGGCGACTCCGACTGCGGGCAGCCGGGAGCGCCAAAATGCGAAGGCCCCGCACATGAGCGCGGGGCGGCCGAGTATAGACAGAAAGGCTCCGGGATCAAGCGCTGTTCGAAGACGGGGTCTGGTTCAGCCTCACGCGCCCAGGGGAGCCACCTGGAGACGGGACCGCGCAGCTGCGCCCCTGCCCCCTCAGCCTTCGGGACGGAACACGAGGCAAAAAAAGCGTCACAAAAACGGGAAGATACGCCCCTCCCTTGCCGTTCCTGTCCCCTTCGCGCGCTTGGCGGGGCGATGTGTCTACCTCTATAGTACGCTCGACGGGCTTTGAAGCAGCACAGGAATTGGCGTCGAAAGGCGACGGTTGGGGCGGTTTTTGGAGGGATCCTGCTCATCGGGTGCGCCGGGGGGGAGAGCGAGTCGGTGGGTGCGATCAATCTCACCAACGGGCCCTCGGCGATGGAGACGTCCGACGGGGGGACCTCTGGAGGGGGCGGCTCGGAGACGACGGCCGGATCGGCGGAGAACACCACGGGCTCGCCCACCGTGGATCCGACGCTGCCTACGGGGGCGTCCGACCCGACCGACACAAGCGACCCCACCAGCGCAGAGACCACGGGCCCCTCGGTTGTGTGCGGGTTGGCAGCGGACTGCGACGACGCCGACCCTTGCACCGAGGACAACTGCATCAACAGCGAGTGCTCAAACACCCCCCTCGATTGCGATGACGGCGTCGGCTGCACGATGGATGCGTGCGATGCCGCCACGGGTACGTGCTCCAACACGCCGAGCGACGCGGCCTGCGACGACGCCAACCTGTGCAACGGAAGTGAGCAGTGTGACCCACTGCTGGACTGCTTTGCGGGTGAGTCCGTCACCTGCAACGACGGGCAAGCCTGCACGCTCGACAGCTGCGAACCCGCGACCGGCACCTGCTCCGCCGAGGTCATTGATGCGTGCAGCAGTGGCGACGGCTGCTGTCCGGTGGGCTGCTCCGTCGCAGACAGCGACTGCACGTGCACCAACCTGGCAACGAGCGCAACCGCGAGCAGCTCGGGCGGAGGATTCGGGGCCTACGGCCCGTCCACGTGGAACGACGGCAGCGGGGAGGCGTCCTGCGCCGCGGGCTGCGATGGCGGGTGTTTCGGGTGGATCACCAACAGCGCTTCCCCCAGCGGCGCGTTCCTTCAGCTCGACTGGGCGAGCCCCCAGCTGATTGGCTCGATGTTCATCGACGGGCTCGCAGCGGGCGGATGCCAGGCGGCAACGAGAGCCCTAGCCGGAGGCACCGTCCAATACTGGTCGGGCGCAAGTTGGATCACGGCGTCCACGTTTGCAGGAGAGACCGGCGACCTGGAGTTCAGCTTCAATCCACCGATCACCACGAGCAGAGTCAGGATCTACGACGCGGTCACGCCGTCGAGCGGAAACAACTCCCTAGTGTTCGAGTGGTATGTCTACGAGCCACTGGGATGCACTCCGTGACGGATCCTTCCTCGCCTAGCCAAGACCTGCTCAACCGCCTGATCACCCTCGTTGCGCAAGGGGACGACGACGGTCTTGCACAGCTCTGCCTCGAACAACGCGGGCACATCGAGCGTGAGTTCAGAACGTGGAAGACCGTGCCCCCCGCTTGGCGAGAGGATCGCAGCACGCTCGACGCCTATGTCGCGGGCCTGCTGGGGATCGCTCGCGTCTTCGCCGACACGCTCGGGCGGCCCGACCTGCTGGAGCACCTCATGGGCCGCGACCGGACCGAGGGCGAGGCGAGCCCGCTGGAGCGCTGGCACGACGGCCTAGAGTCCGCGCAGGCCCTGCTGGATACGGGAAAACACCGCGAAGCGGCCGCCATGCTGCAGAGCATCGTGGACGAGACCGACGGCGTGCGGGGAAGTTGGGTGGACGAGTATCTGCCCGTGACGCTCGGCATGCTTGGCGGCGCCTACTTCAACGCCGGTCTGGTCGAGCGTGCCTCCGAGCCCACCTCCAAGGCGCTCGGCATGTGCCGCGAGGTTGGTGACGAGGACGGCACCGTCGCCTACTTGACCAACCTCCACGAGATTCGGCGCTACCTCGGCGAGTCCGAGGACGCCGCAACCCTGGCGCGAGCCCTCGCGGATCGCATCGAAGTCACCGATCCACCGCGCGCGCGAAGGATGCGGACCCGCGCCCGCATCATCGAGAATGGCGAGCCACCCCTTCGTGTCGTCGTGTTGCCGCCAGACGGGGCCGGATTGGTCGAGCTCGACGAACTCCACCTGCTCGCGCCCCTGGATGGTGAAAGCGACTCCTTGCTGGGCGGGCTGCGGTTCGCGTTCGAGCGCAACCGGGTCACGCTCGGTGGCTGCGGCGACCGACTCGAAACCGGACGCGAGTTCGCAACGCACGGCCGGCTCGCCGAGGCCGTCACCGCGTTCGAGGAGGCCGCGAAGCTCGACCCGTGGGCACCCGACGCCCCCTACCTGCGAGGTCTGGCGTTGGCTGAGCTCGGAGAGTTCGACCAAGCGCTGGCCGCCTACGAGCGCGTGCATGCGCTGGCCCCGGGCTGGCACCGCGTGGAAGAAGACCGGGCCTTGGTCTCGGCCATCGCGAACGGCACGCTCGATCCCGATATCCTCAACATCGTGCGAGAGATCGAAGACGGCCCCCGCACACCCCGATCCAAGATCGCGGTGGCCCACGGAGGGCTCGAGCGCTTTCCCAAGCTCGCGCGGCTCCACTTCGCGTTGGGCAGGGCATTTTGGTCGGTCGACGAGCACGAGGAGGCGCGCGACGCTTGGCGCACCGCCCTGGACACCGCCGACAACGCCAGCATCCGCACCCGTGCGTTGGCCGAGTTGGGCGCGACGGCGCTCGACTCCGACGAAGGCGTCCGAGATCTGCACCGAGCCATCGAAGAAGATGGCGAGCTGGTCGCTTCGGCCATGGCCCGCGTCCTGCTCTACCTGCGCCCCAAAGCCTCGCACTGACCTCGGCACTGCCGTTACCCTCGGCGCATGCGGATTGCGACGATCAACTGCGGCAGCGCCTCCCTCAAGGCCGACGTCCTCGACAGCGCCACGGGCGAGCGGTTCCTGCGGCTGCGGGTCGAGCGAGTCGGACACCGTGAAGCTTCGGTGCGCTGGAATGATGATGCCCCGCAGCCGTTGGGGAGCCGCCCGCTGGAGGCCGTGCTTGCGGACCTGCTCCCAGCACTGTTCCAGCGCGCTGGGGCGCTCGATGCTGTAGGCCACCGCGTCGTGCACGGCGGCGAGCGCTTCGTCGGACCCACGCTCATCGACGATGCCGTGGCCCAAGCGATCGACGAACTCACGCCGCTGGCTCCCCTGCACAACCCCGCCAACCATGCCGGCATCCTCGCGGCGCGCCGCATCCTGCCCGATGTTCCCCACGTCGCGGTCTTCGACACCGCATTTCACACCACCCTGCCCGCCCGCGCCCGGCACTACGCCATCGACCCCACCCTGCTGCCCGACGCGCGGCGCTACGGATTCCACGGCACGAGCCACGGCTATGTCGCCCGAGCGGCCGCCAACGCCCTGGGGAACCCGCTTGAAGACCTGCGGATCATCACCTGCCATCTGGGCAACGGCGCGAGCGTTTGTGCGGTCGAGAACGGGCGCAGCGTCGAGACCAGCATGGGGATGACGCCGCTGGAAGGCCTGGTGATGGGCACCCGCAGCGGCGACCTCGATCCGGGGCTGGTGCTGCAGTTGATCCGCGAAGGTCGAGACGTCGATACGGTCGACGCGCTGCTCAATCGCCAAAGTGGACTCGCGGGGGTCTCCGGGACCTCCGGGGATATGCGGGACATCGAGGACGGGGCGGCGCAAGGGGACGAGCGGTGCCGGCTTGCGCTCAAGCTGTTCACACACCGCCTGCGCAAGTACATCGGGGCCTACGCGGCCACCATGGGCGGCGTGGATGCGATCGTCTTTACCGCCGGAATCGGAGAGAACAGCCCAGAGATCCGCCACCGAGCGGCGCAACGTCTGGGCTTCCTCGGGGCACGACTCGACGAGGACCTCAACCGCGACGCCAAGGTCGGCAGCGAAACACCCGTGTTCGACATCTCCGACCCCGCATCGAGGGTCAAGCTGCTCGTCGTGGCGACCGACGAGGCGCGGGCGATCGCAGAACATGCCGCAGCACTCGTCGCGGGCGCCCACGCGGTCGCCAAGACCAAGACCATCCCCATCGCCGTCTCGGCCCGGCACATCCACCTCACCCAAGACGCCGTTGAGGCGCTCTTCGGCCCCGGACACCACCTCACCCCGCGCAACGACCTGTCCCAGCCCGGGCAGTTTGCGTGCGAGGAGACGCTCACCGTGCTGGGTCCGAAGCGCTCCCTGGAGCACGTCCGCGTGCTCGGACCCACGCGCTCCAAGAACCAGATCGAGATCTCCCGGACGGACGAGTTCTGGCTCGGCGTCGACGCCCCCGTGCGCCGCTCCGGCGACGTCGCCAACTCTCCGGGCGTCACGCTTCAAGGTCCCGCCGGCAGCCTCACCCTGACCGAGGGCTTGATCTGCGCCGCGCGCCACATCCATATGACCCCACCAGACGCGGCGGCGTTTGGGGTCGAGCACGGGGACATCGTCGAGGTCCGAATCAACTCGCAGGGCCGCGACCTCGTGTTCGGCGACGTGTTGATCCGCGTCTCGCCCAAGTACGCGCTGGAGATGCACGTCGACACCGACGAGGCCAACGCCGCCGAGCTCTCGCGCCACGACCAGGGCATGTTGGTGCCGGCCACAGGAACAGCCCGCCTCACCCGCCGCGAGCGGAGGTGAGCACGGGCTGCCGCCTCTCGATGAGGATGCGCGACGCTCAGGCGCCGGGCTTGACGAACTTCAGCGTCATTCGATCGCTCTCGCCGATCTCGATGTACTTCTCGCGATCCTTGTCCTTCTCGGTCAGCGAGGGCGGCAGGGTCCAAACACCCTTGGGGTAGTCTTTGGTGTCCTTGGGGTTGGCGTTGATCTCAGACTTCTCCGCGAGCTCGAAGCCGGCCTTCTTGGCAGCGTCGATGACGGTCGCCTCGGGCAGGTATCCCATCTTGGCGCTGACGCTCGGGTCGGCACCTTCGGCGGCGCGATGCTGCACCACGCCGAACACACCACCGGGACGCAGCACGTCGAACGCAGCCTTGTCGACCAGGTCGATCGCCTCGCGGTTGTACAGGCCGTGGCTGCTGCGGAACGTGAGCACAACGTCGGCCGATCCGGCCGGTCCCAGATCCATGCCGTTGATCTTGATGTCCTTGACCTTGCCCTCGTCATCGAGCTCGATCGAGTTGTCGACGTAGAGCGCGACCATATTGCCGAACAGCTCCGCCTCGGCCTTTTGCCGCTCGAGCATCGCGTTGGCGTTCCGGGTGCCGTAGTACGCCTCCGGGCCCGCGGGGTCGTCGATCGACACGGTGAGCTGGCCGTCCGCATTGAGCAGCGGTCCGAGGATTTCGGTGTACCAGCCGCCGCCAGGTGCGAGCTCGACGACCTTGGAGTTCGGCGTGACCCCGAAGAACTGCAGCGTCTCTTTCGGATGGCGGGACACATCGCGCGCCTTGTTCTCGTCCGAGCGGTGCGGACCTTCGAGTGCGACGGCCCAGACATCCACAGCGGGCGCGGTCTCCTGCGCCACGTCGGTCGTAGCGGGAGCCGAGGTTTCGGGCGTGGCCGGCGAGGACGTATCGGGAGACTGCTTGTCGCAGGCCACCGCGGCGGTCATCGTCAACAGGGCGAGGCCGAACAAAGCGCGAGTCGGTTGCATGGGGCGGGAGGGTACTTGTCCCGGGCGCCGCTGGCAGCGCGTCGATCGGATCTCCGGTTTTCTCCCTCGGGCTCAGGAATCGCACCTTGTCTGCCCACATTCCTGCTTCTGACAGTTGAGCCGGGCGAGGGAATCCTCCGGCTCCCTGCCTCCTGCCCCGAGTTTTGCCAAAACCGTAATCTGGTGGCCAAAGAGACCAATTGCCGACCGTTGTCGGCTTGTGGCAGGGTAATTTTCGGAAGGGTGTTGCGACGCGTTCTGGGTTTGGAACGCATCCGTACGCCATGGGGAGTGGTGCGATGAAGACGTGGGGAGACGTTGGAATTCTTGTCATCGGGGCGAGCCTGATCTCGGGCTGTTACGCAGGAATCGGGACTGGTGGGCAGGACGACGAGGACGGCCCCGGGGCCGAATCCGAGGGTGAGTCCGACAGCGACGGCGATCCTCAGGACGACACCGGCGGCGGACCAGACCCCCTGCAGCCCGAAGAAGAGTGCGTGGATACACGCAACTACTTCGAGGAAGAGATCTGGCGCCCCGTTCTCCAAGCCGACTGCTTCGGCTGCCACAACCCCGAGGGGGAAGCCAAAGACACCGACTTGGTGCTCCAGGGCAACGACTACCCCGGCTACCTCGAGGCCAACTACAACACCGTGCAAAACGTCGCTCGTCTTGAGATCGACGGCACCAGCTTGCTGCTGCTCAAGCCCTCGGCACAGGTCGAGCACACCGGAGGCCCGCGCTTCCAGGTCGACTCCGATCTGTACGCAACGATGGAAGAGATGATCGCGCGCTTCGATGCGCCGATTCACTGCGTCGACGACAAGGACATTGAGGCCTACTTCCAAGGCATCATCGAACTCGACGAAGTCGAGACGCTTCGCAAAGCCACGTTCTTGCTCGCATCGCGCTACCCGACCGCCGAGGAGTACGACGCCGTGCGCGGCGAGGGCATCGACGCCTTGGATGCGGTGCTCGACGAGGTCCTCGTCGAGGAGGCCTTCTACGTCCGCATCCAGGAGATCTACAACGATCTGATGCACACCGACGCGATGCTCGATGGCGACACAGCCATCGACGCCCTCGACGCAGGCCGCTTCCCCAACAAGCGCTGGTACGACCTCCTCCCCGAAGAGGAGATCACGCTCAACCGCGACCGCGCCAACGATGCCGTCGGCAAGGAGCCGCTGCACATCATCGAGCACGTGCTTCGTGAGGGCCGTCCGTTCACCGAGGTGATCACCGGGGACTGGACGATCGTCAACCCGTACTCCGCCCGCAGCTACGACATCCCGCTCGACATCTTCGCCGACCAAAACGATGCCGACGAGTGGGTCGAGTACAGCTTTGAGGACATCCCGCAGGCTGGCGTGTTGAGCACGCCTTCATTCCTCGCGCGGTACCCCTCGACGCCGACCAACCGCAACCGTCACCGCTCGAAGGTCGTCTACGACTTCTTCTTCGCCACCGACCTCATGCGACTGGCCGCGCGTCCCATCGACGCCAGCTCCATCGCAGCGCACAACCCGACGCTCAACAACGCGCAGTGCACGGTCTGCCACGAGAACATGGACCCGCTCGCGGGCGCGTTCCAAAACTGGAACGACCTTGGGCACTACGACCCACCCGCGGAGGGCTGGTATCCCGACATGGCCCCGCCGGGATTCGCCGACACAGAGATTCCCTACGAGGAAAGTGGTCGCGCCCTGCAGTGGCTCACCGAGCGGCTGGTTGCGGACGACAAGTTCGCGCTTGCCGCCGTCTACACCCTGTACAGCGGCCTCACGGGTCAAAAGGCGCTGCTTGAGCCTCTGGATGCCAGCCACCCGGACTACGTGCACCAGATCGCGGCCTTCGAAGCGCAGGACTACACCTTCAAGCAGGTTGCCCGCGAGTTTTCCGACAGCGGATTTGAGCTGCGCGTCGCGATTAAGGGTCTGGTCAAGTCGCCCTGGTTCCGCGCCGTCTCGCTCCAAGAAGAGCCCGGCAACGGCCGCTACAAGAAGCTTGCCCCGATGGGCACAGCCCGGCTGCTGTCCCCCGAGGCGCTCGACAGCCGGATCACGGCTTCGGTCGGCTTCGCCTGGCAGCGCGGCGACACCAACGTCCTGCTGAACACGTATCGGTTCTTCTACGGCGGCATCGACTCGATTCAGACGACCGCCCGACTCACCGACATGAACGGGGTGATGGCCAACATCGCCGAGCGCATGGCCAACGAGGTGAGCTGCAACGCGACTGCGTTCGACTTCACCCGGCCCGCGGACGAGCGCATGCTCTTCCCCGCCGTGGAGATCACCGATCTTCCTGGTGAGGGCGGCGACGCTGCGATCCGAGACAACATCGTCTATCTGCACCAACACCTGCTGGGCGAGACGCTCGGCCCCGACGACGCGGAGATCGAGCGCACCGTGCAGCTGTTCAACGCCGTCTACGAACACGGACACACCGACCTCCTCAACGAATCTTCGAACTACTCGGTCGCGCTCCCTTCGCCCTGCCGAGCGTCCACCGACCGCATCACCGGCCTCGAGCTGGGCGAAGCGGCCCTCACCGATGACCCCGACTACACCGTCCGCGCTTGGATGGCGGTGGTCAGCTACCTCCTTGGAGACTTTGGCTTCCTCTACGAATAGGGAAAGTCAGGGCCTGTAAGCATCAAGAACGAAACGGAAACGAGAGGGAGGCGGATGATGGGAACCAAGAGATTCGACCGACGAGGATTCATGAAGCTGGCCGGTGGCATGGGCATGGGTGTCGCGGTGACACCGTGGCTCAGCCAAGCCTTCGCCGACGGTGGCGTGCGTGCGCCGCAGCGTCCGCAGGCCGGTGGCAACGCAAACGGGCCGCTCGTCGTCCAGGTGATCGCCTCCGGTGGCTGGGACCCCACCCTGGTCTGTGACCCGAAGGGCAACGCGCTCAACCAAGCGTTCGGCGAAGGGGACATCCTCACCGCGGGCAACATCAAGTACGCGCCGATCCCCGGAGCGACCGCGTTCTGGGACACGCACTACCAAAAGACGCTCGTGCTCAACGGCGTCGACATGAAGACCAACAGCCATGACGCAGGGCAGCGATTCATGGCCAGCGGCCGGCTGGGCGAGGGGTACCCGAGCATCTCGGCCGTGGCTTCGGGCTTTGCGGCGCCCGAGCTGCCTATGTCGTACCTCAGCTTCGGTGGCTACGATCGCACCGCAGGCTTGGTCGCCCCCACCCGCAACCTGGACGCCAACCGCCTCGCCGAGCTCGCCCACCCCGATCGCACCAACGGCGCGAACGAAAACAGCGAGACCTATCACGCGGATGCGGTGCAGGCCGTCATCCGCCAGGCGCGGCAGAATCGCTCCGAAGCTCAGCTCGCCAAGCAGCGACTGCCTCGGTACGACTCCAGCATGGACAGCATGATGACCGCGCGAATGGGCGCCGATCAGCTGCAGCTCCTCGAAGAGGTCCTCCCGACGCCCAACGCCAACGCCGACTTCCGCCGGATCGAGCTGCTGGTCGCGGCGTACAAGGCCGGGATCTGCGTCGCGGGCAACCTCTCGCGCGGTGGGTTCGATACCCACGACGACCACGACAACCGGCACATCCCTCGCCTGACCGAGGTCTACGGGATGCTCAACTTCCTGTGGGAGGAAGTCGAACGTCAGGGCGTCGCGGACAGCCTCATCGTGGTGGTCGGATCGGACTTCGGCCGGACGCCGAACTACAACGCCGACAACGGCAAGGACCACTGGTCGATCAGCTCGATGATGGTCATGGGTGCCGGCGTCGAAGGCAACCGAGTGATCGGCTCGACGGACGAGGGACACAACGCGCTCGCGCTGAACCCCGACACCCTCGAGGTCGCGGGCGAGGATGCCGCGGTGACGACCAAGATCAGCCCCGACCACGTTCACGTGAACGTTCGTCGCCTGCTCGGGATCGAGGGCAGCGATGTCGACGAGGCGTTCCACATCAGCGTCGAGCACGACCTGAACCTGCTCGGCTGAGTTTGGCCCCACGTCACAGGCTGCTAGCCTGGGGCCGGTGAAGCTCACGTTCGTCGACCACGCCTCGGTCCTGCTTGAGCACGCGGGCACGAGCCTGCTGACGGACCCATGGTGGTTTGGCGATGCGTTCAACGCCGGCTGGCAGCTGCTGTGCGAGACCCCCCTGCCCGTCGAGGCGCTGTCCAACGTCGACTACATCTGGCTCTCGCACGAGCATCCAGACCACTTCAGTCCCCGGGTGTTCGGCTCCATTCCCAAACCGGACCGTCCCGGTGTCGAGGTGCTCTACCAGCAAACCCGCGACGGCAAGGTGCTGTCGTTCTGTAGAGCGAAGGGGTTTGCGACCCGTGAACTTCCCCGCGCGGCGGCCACACCGTTGCGGGGCGGACTCATCGCAACCTGTGCTGGGGTACCGATCTACGACTCCTGGCTGCTGCTCGACATCGGCGGCGTACGGGTGCTCAACCTCAATGATGCGCCGGTCCACAGCCCCCGGAAGCTCGACCAGCTGCTGCGCGATCGCGGCCCCATCGACGTGCTGCTCACCCAGTTCGGCTACGCAGGTTGGCGCGGAAACGAGGACGCTCAAGCGCTTCGGCGCTCGGACGCCGAGAAGAAGCTGGCGATGATGCAGCGCCAGATCGAGCACTTGCGTCCGAAGTTCACGATCCCCTTCGCGAGCTTCGCCTTCTACGCGCACGAGGAGAACAGCTACATGAACGAGGGCTTGGGTGATGTCGCGCAAGCCGCCCGGGTCATCGAGCGCGCGGGGTCTCAGCCCCTGGTGATGTTCCCCGGGGACACGTGGTCACCGGGGGATGAGCACGACAACCGGTCGGCGCTCGCTCGATGGGCCGAGGTCCGGGCTGCCCTGCCCGACCGACCGTTGGCGAGCGCTCCGAAGCGCACCTGGGAAGAGCTCTCGGAGGCCGCAGACCGATACCGAGCCCGCATCGCCGAGGCGAACGATCGGCGCATCCTCAAGCTGTTGCGTCTCAACCCGATTCTGCCCGCGCTGCGCCCGATCGAGCTGCACCTATGGGACCTCGATTGCGACGTGCGTTTTTCGTTCGAGCGCGGCCTCGAGCGCATCGACACCCGCACCCAAGACTACGACCTGCGCATGGGCTCGGACAGCCTGGGTTTCATGTTCTCGCACGCGTGGGGCACCGACACGCTCACGGTCAACGCCCGCTTCCGAGCCGACGCTGGCGGCGTGAAGCGCTTGCTAACCACGTTTGGGGTGGACCAACTCAACAACGTGGGCATTCGGGTCTCACCAAGCTTTCTGGTCGACTTCCCCTCGCACGCGTTTGTGCTCAAGGCGCTTGGTCGAAAGCTGTGGAGCCTGCGCGCCAGGCCTAGCAGCCCGTGGTGAAACCCCACACGTCGTCTCACGCGTCTCGCGATACGCCGCGCCGGGTTTCACCACGGGCTGCTAGAGCGGCGACCAGTTTGATTCCGGGTGCTGAGGTGCGTCTGGGGCCGTTCCTGGGTAGGAGCGTGGCCGAAGTTGTGTCGGGCACACCACGAGCGCCGCGCGACACCGTCAGGTGCGGCCCCAGGCGTGCACCAGCGCGTGGAATCAAACTGGTCGCCGCTCTAGGACTCAGGACACTAGCGGATGAAGCGGTTGATCCGCGTTTGCAGTGGCTGCTCGATGACCCAGCACAGCCCAAACAGCAGCGGCGTGATCCACAGGAAGTCGAGCACGCCGGAGCCTGTCGAGATCGTCTTGGCGATGAAGATGAACGGCAAGTGCATCACGTACAGCGCGTAGGAGAACGGCGCGACGCGGCCGAACGGTCGCAGCAAGCGCTCGATCCCGAAGCCGCCCATCCGGACCCACGCCCAACCCACGCCTACGACGAGCAAGGTGGTGATGAAGTGGCGCGCCGTGAGACCGGGGTGGTGATACAGGTCGAAGGTTCCGGTCTGCCGCGCCTGCAGTGCGGCGACGGCGGTCCAGCCGAGCGTGATCACGAGCGCTCCGGCGACCGCGGGCGCCTGGCGCCGAATCGTGACCCGACCCGCCTCGACCCATTCCGACGCCAGCGCAGCACCTGTCCACCACAGCACGAAGTAGCTGGCCACCAACGACAGTTGGTTGGGCACGATGACGTCGGTGACCAGGCCGACCAGGGAGATCAGCATCGCCGACCACCAGCGCACCTTGCCGCGCGACCCGACGAACACCCCGAAGAACAGCACGTAGAACCACCACTCGTACGACAGCGACCACAGCGGCTCGTTGCCCATGTAGCACCGGGCCCACTGTCCTGGGCTGCGGTCGAGTCCCTGGAGCTGCAGGAGGTTGAGGCCCAGCTGTTGGAGCTCCGGCGGTACCCACGAGCCGGCCTGGATGCTGGCCGCGAGGTAGGAGAGCCCCAGCGCCAAGACGAACACCGGGTAGATTCTGCGGAACCGTCGAACGAAATAGTCGCGCGCCGAGAGGCTGCCGCGGCGCAGCGCGGAGACGTGAATCACGAAGCCCGACAGCACAAAGAACAGCAGCACCGCGACCTGGCCGAACACGAAGAAGCGCGCCACGCCGGGTGCCTCGGGGAGGTTGTGGCGCACGTAGTGGTGCACGAAGACATAGAAACTCGCCGCGCCCCGCAGTTGCTCAAGACGCTCGAGCTTTCCACTCATCGAGCGGAGCCTTCCCGCATCGCCCGCCGATAGACCGCCCAAATTCGGCGAAGGTGCACATCGAACGAGAACTCGGCCTGGTAGCGGGCTCGACCGGCCGCACCCATGCGGATGCGAAGGGCGGGGTCGACGATGAGCGAACGCAGGGCGTCGGCCAACGACCCGGTGTCATCACGCGCGACGACGAATCCGGTGTCGCCATCGGCCACGGCTTCTCGCACGCCACCGGCGTCGGTCGAGACGACCGGGAGCTCAGCCCGCATCGCCTCGAGGACCGACAGCGGCAGACCTTCGCGACGACTCGCGAGCAAGAACACGTGGCTGCTCGCCAGCCGCTGCGGCACATCGCTCACCGTCCCGGCCAACGTGACGCGCTCGACAAGGCCGTGTTGGGTCAGGCGCGCCTGCACCTGCGCCCGCAGCGGCCCGTCCCCGACGAGCGTGAAGTGCCACGGGTGCTCCCGAAGGCGGGCCAGCGCATCTATCGCCAACAGCGGATCCTTGGGCCGCTCGAGCCGGGCCACCATCAACACTTCAGGCGGTCCATCGGTGGGTTTGCAGCGCAGGGCCTGCGGAACATCCGGGAGCGCGTTGTGGACGACCACCCTTTGGTGCGGCAGGCCAATGCTGTGCTCCTGTGCGACGCGGCGGTCGTAGGCGGAGACAAAGATCATCGCGCCTCCCGCCCGCGCGCAGGCCTGCTCCGCAAGACGGATCGCGTGCCGCGCAGGCGCGAGCCGTCCGGGCGACAATGGCCAGCCGTGCACCGTGAACACCGAGGGGATGCCCAGGCGCTGAGCGACGACTCGCCCCAGCCATCCCGCCTTGGTGGCATGCGTCGAGACCAAATCGGGCGCGTAGGACCGCAGCACGCGGGTCAACTCCAGCAGGCCCAGCGCGTCGATCCCTGGACGAATGGCGCGGCGCAGGAACCGCAGACTCGTGAACGGAACGCCATCGGCCTCGAGCATCCGGCACCACGGGCCATCCTCACCCACGAACACATGCGCCTGATGTCCCGCGTCGATCAGCGCCTTGGCGAGCAGCTGGACATGGACCTGAGACCCGCCGACCGCGTCACTTCGCGTGATGACGAACGCGACCCGTGTGGGAGGGTCCGCGGCGGGATCGAGTTCGGGGGGCGCGAGAATCAACGGCGCAGACGGTAGCAGCATCGCTCAGTGTGTGCCCATCGAGGCGACTTCCAGCGCATGAAGGTGTTCCTCCACGCGCGAACGCATCAAGGCCAGCGCGGCGTCATCATAGCGACCCGCCAACGCATCCATGATCGGAGCCTCGGCAGACGTCCCAATCTTGGCCAAGAGCCGATCGACATCGACCCCGCCGGGCGTGCGCATCACGTCTCGACGAAGCTCGTCGAGATAGGACTGCGCTCGGGCGGCGGCCTCGGGCGCGCGAGGCCCCAGGCGTGCGATCGCCCCCTGCAGCGCAGCCAGATAGCGTAGGTCGTCGTGTCCCTCGGAGAGGGCGGTCCAGATCCGCGTGGGCGTGAGGGCATCCGGATCCTCGGGGTCCGGAAAGGCCATGCCAAAGTCGTGGCTCTCGCCATCGCGGTCATCGAGCGGGTCGCCGTGGAAGGACTGGTACGCCCAGGTGATGTGAGCCGAGAACGGACTCGCCCAAAGGTACAGACCGTTGGCCAGCCGGGCCCAACGTCCCGTGAAATAGGACCCGCGTTCGTTGTGATAGAACCAGGCCTTGTCGCCGCTGGCCGCGAGTTCCTGCCGATACTCCGCGACGGTCCCGCCCCGCAGCAGCCACCACTCAAACGAGTAGCCATGGTGGCTGCGAACATCGATCAAGGGGTCGAGTCGTTTGCGCTGAACATCGGCGGCCGCGTCTACGGTCGACAGCGTGGCGTACGTCTGCAGCCCCGCGTCGCGGGCGTGGGTCGCCAGGCGCTCGAACAGCGGCAGCCGACCCCGCTCAAAAATCTCATCCACGTGCGTCACCACGAGCTCAATCTCGGGAAACGCGTCCCGAAGGGAGACCAACTCCTTCAGCACCGAAGCGGCTGCCTCGATGAACACGGCATCGCCGTCCAACGAGCTCCCATCGGCGCCGGCGTAGGCGACGTCGAGGTGGCCGAGCATTCTTGCGAGCGGAACCAAGCCCGCATCGACGACGACCGTCCCCCGAAAGCCACTTTCGCGGGCCAGCTCGAGCGTATCTCGAATCGGCGCGGTGTCCACTGCGAGAACGTGCCCAGGGCCCCAGCCAAACCGCGGACGCACATCGAGGACCAGGCTGTCCACGCCATGGGCTCGCATGTCCGCCAACTCCCGGCGCACGCGCCCCGGATCCCCGAGCCGAGCATACGCGGCGTAGTACATGCCGAGGTGTTTTCCGCCCGTACCCCCCAGGGATATGTCGCGAACCCGAAGACGCACAGACCGTCGCAGCAGCACCTTGCCGACCCGGACCTCCAGTGTCCCCGCGTAGACCCCAGGCGGTGTATCGGCGGGGACATCCACCTCCAACCAGATCTCCTCGAAGTGCGCTGGCTCGACCATGTGGGGCACGAAGCGCGGCGCGAATCGACCGATGAGGACCGTGTCCTTGCCGAGGAACCGAGTCCGCACCGGGACCCGACGCACGCGGCGCAGACCGGCCACCGTTGCAGGCAGGGTATCGCCGAGCGAGCCGAGCTCGGGTCGCTGGACGTCGAGCATGCCGCGGTGGCTTCCGGTGAACACGACAAACGCGACCCGCTCCTGCTCGCCCGACGCTGCAACGATGGTCAGAGGCGTCGTCTCGCTCCACACGTCGGGGGCCGCAGCGGGGTCGACATCATCCAGCGGATGATGGCGAGCGAGGACGACGTCCCCCCGGGTCACCGCGGTCGTACGGCCCGGATCAGCGGGGATCGGCGCGACGAGGCCCCACGCCGCGAGCGCCCATGGCCAAAGGCCCACCCCCGAAGTCTCGCACGCCCAGCGTCCGCGGCCGACGAATGCGAGCTGCGGGAACAGCGCCAAATTGGCAAAACCCTTGGAACTCCCGAGACTAAGCGAAAGCGCGCTATCGTCGAAGCCGTGAACCGCCGCTGGGTTGAAAGTGCGCTCATTGCGCCGCTTCTTCTGTTCCTGCTCCTGAGCGGCTGTGGTCGCTCCGACGCGATTGCAGGCGCCTCCGGTTCTGACACGACGAGCGAGACCGACGGACCCACTTCCAGCGCGACGGAGACCTTGGGCACCGACAGCTCCAGCTCGGAGACCTTCGGCACCGAGACGACGTTCTTGGAGACCACGACCGGGGACCCTCTGTGCGGCAACGGCATCCTCGACCCCGGCGAGGAGTGCGACCCCGACTCCGGGCTGATCGGTCCCGGGCAAGCATGCCTGGATGGGTGCATCGCCAACGTGTGTGGCGACGGCGATCAGGGCCCCGAGGAGCAGTGCGATGACGGCAACGCAAACGACGACGACGGCTGCCGCAACGACTGCGTGCTCGGCACGTGCAACGACGGATCTCCCGACCCGGGCGAGGAGTGCGACGACGGCAACTTCGACGACACCGACGGCTGCTTGTCCGACTGCACGCTGCCCAGCTGCGGCGACGGCTTCGTTCGCTCCGGCATCGAGGAGTGCGACGATGGAGAGGACAACACCGCGTTTGGCGTGTGCACGCCCCTGTGCACCCTCAACGTCTGTGGTGACGGTTTTCAGCGCTTCGACGAGCAGTGCGACCCGGGCGAAGACGAGATCGGTCCCGGGCAGGAGTGCCGTAGCGGCTGCATCCTCAACCTGTGCGGAGATGGAGACCCGTGGATCGGCGAGGCGTGCGACGACGGCAACGACGACGAGACCGACGGCTGCGTGAACTGCAACCTCCCGACGTGCGGTGATGGCTTCGTCTTCGCCGGGGTCGAGGAGTGCGACGACGCCGACTTCGACGACTTCGACGGCTGCCGCAACGACTGTTCGTTTCACCGGGTCACGAAGGCCGCGTTGGGCGGAAACCACACCTGCGCGTTGTTCGACTCGCAGCTCGTGCAGTGCTGGGGCAACGGCAACAATGGCCGCACGGGCCACGGCGACGAAGAGAACTACGGCGACAACGAGCCGGCGTCAGCCGCGGGCTTTCTCACCACCGGCGGCCCGGTCCAAGACATCGTCTCGGGGATCGGCCACAGCTGCTACTCCGATGCGAGCGGCCGCCTGCGATGCTTCGGCCGCGGTGCAGAGGGCCAGCTGGGCTACGGCAACGTGGACGACCTTGGCGACGACGAGCTGCCGGGCTCGCTCCCCCTGCTCGCCCTTGCCGATCCCACCACGCTCTTCGACAGCCGAGGCGGGTCGTTCCATACCTGCGCCCGGTCCGACGTCGACGGATCGATCCGCTGTTGGGGCCAACAAGAGTTCTTCCAGCTCGGCATCCCCGGCTTGACGCAGAACATCGGAGACGACGAGACCGCCGCCGCCGCCCTCCCCGTCGTTCTCGGACCCGGCGCCGTGGAGGATATCGCGCTGGGCAACCACCACAGCTGCGTGCTGCTCGACACGGGTGTGGTGCGATGCTGGGGCACCGGCTCGGACGGGGCCCTGGGCTATGGCAACAGCGCATCGATCGGTGACGACGAGAACCCCGCCGCGGCCAACGACGTTCCTGTCGGTGCAGGCGTCGTTCGACTCACCGCGGGATGGTTTCACACCTGCGTCATCACGGACCTCGGTGACGTTCGGTGTTGGGGTCGAGGCGCCGCCGGCCGACTCGGCTACGGTTCCACGATCTCAATCGGGATCTCGCAGACCGCCGCAGACGTCGGGGCTATCAACCTCATGACCGCTGCGGTCCCCGTCGAGATCGAGGCGGGACTGGCTCACACGTGCGCGCTGTTCGACAACGGATCCGTGCGCTGTTGGGGGGCCAACACCAGCGGCCAGCTGGGATATGGCGACACGACCAGCGTCGGCGACAACGAGCCGGCGGGTTCCGGTGGGGACGTGCCGCTGGGCGGCCCTGCGGTTGCGATTGCGGCCGACGGCACCCACACCTGCGCGATCATGGCGGAGAACGGCGCGCTGCGCTGCTGGGGTGCTGGCGGAGACGGCCGACTCGGCTACGGCAACACCAACAACGTCGGCGACAACGAGACGCCCGCGTCCGCCGGCGACGTGCCCCTCCTGCAGTGATATGCCCCCCGCGCTGCTGCTCCTGCTCGATGCCTCGTTCATCGCGCTCGCGGTCGAAGTGACCGCGTGGATCCTCGGGACGTTCCTCTACCCTGGAGCCGACGTCGGCTTTCGCGGCGTATCGGTTTCGGCGACCGCCGGTCTGCTCGGGGGTGTCGCGACGTCCTACCTCACCGGCCTCAACCGGAGCAGCCTCGTGCTCCACCGCAAGGAGGTCGCGCTGCGCTCGCTGCTGGTGGGGATGGCAACCTCGCTCGGCGTGCTGCTGGCCAGTCACTTCGTCTGGTACCAGGCCGTTGGACGCACGATGCTGCTGATGGTCGGCGCGATGTCGGCCCTCTCGGTGTTCACTTGGCGCATCGTGTACCGGCGTTACCTTGAGCGGGGTCCCCGGGTCCGGGTGGCCGTCCTCGGCGACGGTCCGCTCCAGCGCGGGCTGCTCACGACCATGCTGCCGGACCACCATCCCCAGTATGAGATGGTCGGCTTGCTCGGGCACTCCACCGACCCGGAACTGCAGACGCTCGGCGAGATCCGCGATGCGGTCGAGGCCTGCGTTCGCCACCGGATCAACGTCGTCACCGTCGTGGGCAGCTCACCGATGGGCCCCGAGCACCATCTGGCGCTCGCCGAGCTCCGCGTGCACGGTTTCGAGCTGCGGACGGCCGAAGCGATGTTCATGGCGCTTGAGCAGCGGGTCCCCGTGGAGATGATCGACGAACGCTGGCTGCTCAATCTCTTCGAACAGCTCGACCAGACTCGCGACCGCGTCAAACGCATGCTCGACGTCTGCGTCTCCGCGGCCGGGTTGGCCTTCTTCGGGCTGCTGTTCCCTTTTCTGTACGTCCTGGTCCGCCTGGACTCTCCCGGGCCGTTCTTCTACTCCCAAGCGCGCGTTGGCCTCGGCAACCGCGAGTTCCGAATCTACAAGGTCCGCACCATGAAGGTGGCCCCCCGCGACGCCGATGAGCAATGGGCGAAGTCCGGAGACGACCGCATGACCCGGCTGGGGCGGTTTTTGCGACGCTCGCGGATCGACGAGATGCCGCAGTTTTGGAACGTCCTGCAGGGAGACATGGCGATCGTCGGACCTCGCCCCGAGCAGCCCAAGATCGCGGCCGAGCTGGAACGCACGGTCAACTACTTCAGCTATCGCCACCTCGTGAAGCCCGGCATCACGGGCTGGGCGCAGATCAATCACGGCTACGCGGCTTCGGTCGACGAATCTCGCACCAAGCTTTCGTACGACCTCTACTACGTCCGCCACCACACGCTCGCGCTCGACCTCGACATCATGCTCCGCACCTTCTTCGTGATGCTGGCCCGGATCGGAAGTCGCTAGAAGTATCCGTCGGCCGCCAGGTCCTCTCCGAGGAGGTCCGCAAGGCGGCGATTGTTGTCGCGGTGGTACGCGAGCGCGGCGTCGGCCAGCGACTCGGGGAAGATTCGGCGTCGACCCATGAGTGGGTCGAGGGTGCGGTTGAGGATCAGCGCGGGGTGCAGCTCGCTGGGGATGTAGCGCTTGAGCCCGAGCTTGAGATCCATGGGCAGAGCGTTGGCCGCCCGAGCGACGAAGGCCGAGACCGGAGACAATGAGACGTTCTTGCGCCGCGTATCGGCGGCAACGTGGGTGGCAACGCCCGCGAACGCGCAGAACCGGGAAAGGAAGGCCTCGGGATCGCGCACGAAGCTCTCGTAGGTCTGCACGAGCACCCGCTCCGCCCCGAACACCGCCCGGTACTGATCGACGAACGGCACCCAGTCGAGGTCGCGGACGTCGAGGTTGGGGCCGCCGTAGATCCAGCGGTACTCGGAGAACTGGCCGTCTCGAAAGTTGGTGAAGCGCTCGGGGGTGGTCGAGAGCCCCATCTTGAGGAACTGGCTGTACGTGGACTCGAGCCACCGATCCTGGCGACGCAGAACCAGCCAGATCTTCGGACGGCCGAACACGTCGGCCACGGCCTGCGTATGGGTGCAGAAGTCGGAGTGATTCTGAAACGGCGTCCCGAACAAGGCCTCGGAACTGATGATTGCGCGGGTCTTGCCGCTCGCGGCGAGGAAGTCGGCGACCTCCCGCTTGAATCGGGCGCGGTCGAGCCGAACGGGGTTGCGGAACAGCAGCTCGTACACGAACTGCTGCACGGGATTGGCCGGGGCTTGAGGACGGTAAGGCGCGTGCACGAACAGTGCATCCGGCACGCCGGGGAGATACGTCTCCTGGAGAAACGTCGAGGCGGCCTTGGAGAGACCGACGTGGATCGTCACATCCATGCGAGGACGGTATCAGCTCCGCGCCTGCGCCAGGTCGAGCGCCGCGACGAATGTGCGCTCCGTGGGCAGACCGAGGATGGGGTCCGAGACCAGCAGGCAGGGCCCAAGGGTGCTGGCAACCGAGGCCGCATCGACCGGCTCGAGCAGGCGAAGGTCGTAGAAAACCTCCGCGTCGGCCGGCCCGCGGCACAGGCCATCCCGGCGCGAGGGAGACGCTCGCCACACCAGCGCGACCGGGGTGTCTTCGCGTCGCACCAGGCACGCGGCGTCGCCACGAAACGCGCGATCGATCGCCAACGCGAAGACAGCGGCGGGCACGTGCGACCGCAGCCCGGCGAGGTCGAGTTCGTCCATCCGCAGCCCGGTGTCCACGGCCGCCACCCGGTGCACGGCCCAGTCTTTTTGCGGAGTCGGTGGGACCGCAAGCACCGAGCGCAGCCCCTCCTGCTTGAGCGTGCGCAGCGTTGTGTTCTCCCGCGCCGTGGCGAGCACCCGGTCTTTGGCGGTGCGTCGCGAAGCGCCGGCCCCCCACGCCAGCCGGTGGACCCCGATGCGTGAGGTCGCCCAGACCTCTTTGTAGATTTCATCACCCACCGAGAAGTCGAACGACGGATCGCCCCGCTTGGCCGCCTGCTCGAGCCCGTGGATCAGCAGCAGGAGCCCGGGAGAGTACGGCGCGTAGCGTTCGTCGTGGGCGAGCGTGTAGCTGTTGGAGACGCCGCCATAGCGCAGCGCGTAGCTGAACGCGATGACCTCCCCTTCCAGCCGAAGGATGCTCATGACCGCTTGCCCCGCGTCGGCGAGGGCCTTCGCCGCCGCCCGCTGGAACGTCTCGCGTTCCTTGCCGAACGCTCGATCGACGTTGAGCTCGCCCCACCTCGTTTCGTACAGCCCAACCGCGTCGTCCATCACCTGCTGAATCGAAGCATCGGTGCTCAGCTCCTCGAACTCGACGTGGCCAAGGCCCTCCAGCTTTCGCAGCGCCCGGCGCCAGTTGTTGCGATGCTTGCTTTTTCGGCGACGCCACACCGCATCCCACCCCGGCGAGAGGTCGATCTCCGAGCAAGAGATCGTGCGCGCAGCGTGGGGCGTACCCCACCCGCCCAGCACGAGGCCCAGCGCAGCGCGGCGAAACGGCGAGCACTCGCGCAGTCCCAACAGGTCCACCGAACGCGGCTGCAGCTCCCGCACGCACGCTCGCAGCCCCGCGAGCACCGAGTGCATGTGGCGCGGGTCGTAGAGCGGCCCGCTGTAATTGCTCCGCCGCGTGCCCCAGAAGCCGAGCGCCCCCACCTGCGGATCGAAGTCGAAGGGAAACAACGCGACGGGCGTGTCCCCCAGCATGACGGTGGCGACGAGCGCGTGGGGAGACTCGGTGAGCAGCGCTCGACGCCACGCCCAGGTGTGGAACCCCGAGCCCTCGGGCGTCTTCTCCAGCAGCGACGCCCAGCGCCTGGGCAGCCCCGGGTCGTCGAGCGGAATCCGATCGAAGCGGACGCGCAGCTCGCCCGGGGCGCCTTCGCCGAGGAACGTTCGGTACTGCAGATGATCGCCCACCTGCTTGACCAGGCGAAAGCCGGCGCGCAGGGCCGCGGTCTGCGAGGCGATGTTGTCGGTGTACGTCGCGACGTCGCACCACGACAGGCCCTGCTCCACGAAGAGCTCCTGCGCCCGGGCGCACATCCCGGTGGCGAGCCGTTGCCCGCGAGCCTCCGGCGCGACCCAGTAGGCAGCGACATATCCGGGCTCGGCGACGTCTTGGGGCCACGAAGGCTCGAACGTCTGCACGGACGCTTCGGCCGCTGGCGGACCGCGCCTGACCGCCGAGACGACCCCCGAGACCAGGCGACGTCCCAACGCCAGCGCCGTGGCCGGGCGAGCCGCCAGGTCCCGGACAAACGCCGGCCCGAAGCGCAGCGCGCCGCCGCGGAGCACCGGTGCACGGTGGGCGTCCTTGCGCATCGTCCCGAGCAGGCCGCCCACGATCCCCGCCGCGGGGTCCTCGGCCACAACCATGAACTCCCGCGGGTCTCGCAACCACGCGCGCAGGTACGCCTGCGAAGACGCGGCACCCATGCGCGCCCACACCGAAGCATCGAAGGTTCGCGCGAAGACAGCGGCGGACTCGCGGAGGTCCTCCTCGCGGGCTTGCCGGAACGCGATGCGGCGGTTCGACTCAGCCGCAGACATGCTTGGCGAGCTCGGCCATGGTCCGGCTTTGCCAGCCGTGGCTGTGGGTCAGCCGTCGCGCGTGCTCGAGCAGGCGCTCCAGCATCGCCAGATTTTCTGCAGGCGATCGACCAAAGTTATGGGGATGCCACCACAGGTGATAGCTGTGCCGGCCGAGCGCAGCCTGGGTCATTTCACCCTTGATGCGGGCCTCTTTCGAAGGCTCGAGCTTTCGCAGCCGGGCCGAGACGGGGCGTAGGAATCGAGTCCCGGGCACATCGATGGGTGCTGGCGCACCGCGGGCGGCGCGGACGGGCTCGGGGTTGGAACCGGCGATCCGCAGGTAGTTGTCGACGAGCCGCACACCTCTGCGCGCGAGCGTGTCCACCCGGCTGCGCCCCCGCTGCAGCGACCAGCGGGCTGGCACGCCCCGGTAGGCGGTGATGCCCTTGCGGGGCAGGACTCGAAGGTACTCGCGATTGACCTGGTTGCGCGGGAACACCAGGCTTTGGAGCCGTACATCGTGGGCCTGCGCGATGCAGACCGCCGCGTCGAGGTCGGCCTCGAACTGGTCCTCGTGTTGGCCCGGTTCGTCGCAGTAAAAATGGGAGAAGGTGTGGGTGGCGAGTTCTTGATGAGGCGTCTGCGCGATGCGCCGCACCAGGTGTGGGGCGAAATAGCAGGCGGCATCCCGGTCGAGCCCTGCGCGGTCCAGGTCGTCGTAGGGAGAGAGCCGGCCGTCGTCGTAGCTGGGCCGAAGCTGGGGCGCGAAGGCCCGGGCCTCCTCCTGGTTCTTCGCAAACACCAAGCCCACGGTGGCCCAGGTGGCGTGCACCCCGAATCGCTCGAACACATCGAGCATCCGCGGCACTGCCTCGTGCACGCCCTCGAGGTGGGAGCGGTAGTCCTCCAGCGAGACGACGTCCCGCATCCCCCAATAAAGCTCGAAGTCCAGGGAGACCACGAACGAGCCCACACCGAGCGTCACGGCCCGATCATAACACCGGTCCCACGAAGCGCGAGGGTCGCCATGTTATCGTCTCGGCCGATGCAGGCCCCCGCGTTTGCCGAATCCAACTGTCGCTTGTGCGGGACCCTGGACTGCCCGCCGGTCCTCGAGTGCGACCGATTTCGCGTCCGCCGTTGTGGCTCGTGCACCACGCTCTGGTGCGATCCGCTGCGCCTTCCCGAGGACGAAGACAACGCCGGGCACAGCGAGACGGAGGCTGCGCAGGGGCAAGCCATCGAAGACACATACCTGTCCGTCGATGACACGATCCAGCGGGAGAATACGGCTCGCCTCGCGCTCATTCGGGACCTCGCGCCACCGAGCAGCCACCCTCGTCTCCTCGAGATCGGCTGCATGCACGGAGGGTTCGTCGTCCAGGCGCAGCAGGCCGGCTACGACGCGCACGGCCTGGACATCTCGCGCCGGGCCGTCGACTGGGCCGCCCAACACCACCCAGGACTCGTCGACTTTGGCACCCTCGACGGCAGCCAGCCCGATCAGTCCCTCGACATCGTGGCCGGCTTCAATGTCGTCGAGCACATGGACGACCCCGGGGAGTTTCTCGACCACGTCGCGCGGGTTCTGCGCCCTGGCGGAATCTTCGTGGCCGAGACCCCGTCGCAAGAAAGCCTGTACCACCACGTGTTGTTCACGCGGGCCAAGCTCCTCTCGGGCCGAGGTCCGATGGAGGTCGGCATGCACCCGGGTACGCACATTTTCAAGTTCGGCCGTCGAGCGTGGCGCAACGTTCTTCGTCGACGCTCGTTTGAGGTGCTCGAAGTCCAAGCCAAGTCCACGCCGCTGCGCGAGCTGTTGGCCAAGACCAAAGCACAGGGCCTCGTGTTTGCGGCCGGCACGGTCGGCTTTGGTTTGGCACAGCGGGTGACCGGGTTGGGCAATCGCGTCCTCGTCGCTGCGCGTGCCCCCTGACTATGGGTGCACCGGCCAGCCCGCGCCCGTTCGCGTTCAGCCTCAGCTGGACCCTCGTCGGCGAGGTCCTCTTCGCCGGCGGCCAGTTCGCAATGCTGGTCATCATGGCCCGGCTCGGCTCGGAGACCGTCCTGGGCCAGTACGCCCTCGGGATCGCCATCGCGACTCCGCTGTACGTGCTCACCAGCTTCCACCTGCGGCCGGCGTTTATCGTGTCGGCGCGGACTGAGTTCGGATTTGGCCACTACCTCGCGCTGCGGCTCATCGGCACACCCATCACGCTGCTCGCGGTCGCCGCGTGGACCGGGCTCGCCGCGCACGACCCCGCGACCCGGACGATGGTGCTCATGGTGGCGCTCGTGCGTTTCAGCGAGCTGATCTCAGACATCTTGCACGCGGCCCCAGCCCGCGCCGACCAGCTGCGCTACGTCGGCATTTCGCGGGCCCTGCGAGGCGTGAGCTTGGCCGGCAGCGTCGCAGCGGCGTTTGCGATGGGCGCCGACCCGGTCACGGCGCTGGCCGCAGGCGCAGCCGCGGGGATGCTCGTGACGATGCTCTACGACCTGCCCGTCGCGCGACGCTTCGAGCCTACGACGCCACGTTTCGAGCGGGTGCCGCTGCAGAAGCTCGCCTGGCTCGCCGCGCCGGTGGGCCTGGCCGGGGCGCTCCTGGGCCTCACACACAACATGCCCGCCTACGTGCTTGAGGACGTGGAAGGCATGGCGACGCTGGGCCGATACACCGCAGCGGTCTCCATCCTCTTCGTCAGCGGTGTGCTGAACATGGCCGTCGGCTCTGCGGCGATGCCTCGGCTCGCTCGCCACTTCGAGCACTCGGCGAAAGCCTTCTCCCGCTTCTTGATCCGCGTCGTCGTTGTCGTCGCTGCGCTCAACGGATGCGTCCTGCTCGGATGCGTCATCCTCGGAGACGTCTACTTGCGCGTCGCCTATGGGGCATCCATGGCGCATCTTCACATCGAGCTCATCGTGGCTGGCGCGATCGCTGTTGCTGCGGGGGTGGCCAACTTGCTCTCGCAGACCGTGGTCGCCACCCGATCCTTCCGCCTCCAGTTCGCGATCAGCCTCAGCGGACTCGTCCTCGCCCTGCTCCTGGCCGCCCTGCTCATCCCCCGATGGGGACTGACGGGCGCCCTGCTCACCCTTGGCGGCGCACAATCCTGGCGCCTCCTGATCTACATCATCGCCGTCGCGATGCTGACGCGGGCGCGCGCGAGGACCCCATGAGCGCTCGCTCGCCGATGCACGGACGCGATCGCCTGCTGGCCGTGCTCATGGCCTCCGGTGTGTTCGTCGCGATCGAGCCGGCGCCGTTTGATGTTGGAGCGGTCGCGCTTGCCGGCCTCTTCCTCATCACCCGCCAGCTTCGGCTCCCGCGCACCACGGGGGCGGCATACGTCCTGCTGGCGCTGTTCGTGGCCGCCAACCTGGCCTCGCTGGTGTTCGCGAAGAACATGACTCGCGCGTACATCTTCTTGGCCGTCACGCTGTACCTCGTGGCGTTGTGGGGCTTCGTGGTGACCGCCGTCGGAAAGCGTCCGGCGCAGACGACCCACGCGATCCTGCTCGGCTACACCGTGGGCGCGGCGATCGCATCGGCGACGGGGATCGCGGCCTACCTCGGCGCCCCCGTGCTCGGGCCCCTCCTGGTTCCCGGGCGCCGCCTGGTCGGCCTGTTCAAGGACCCCAACGTCTACGGCGCCTACATGGCCCCCGCGGCGGTGTTTGCCTTTGCACAGGTGATCCGTGCGCAGGGCATGGCGCGTGCTCGTTGGCTCGTCGTGTTGGGTCTGTGCGGCGGCGCGACCTTCCTCAGCTTCTCCCGTGGCGCCTGGATCAACGTGACCGTCGGCGTCGGCACCTTCTTCTTGCTGTTCACGTTCGCCGATGGCCTGGGCAAGGACTGGTGGAGGACGGTCGTGCTGCTTCCCGTCGCAATCCTGTTCCTCGCCGGGTTCGCGTACCAGCTGGTCTCGATCGATGCGATCGGCGAGATGTTCAAGATGCGCTTCGGGTACCAGCAGTACGACGACGTGCGTTTCGCCATCCAGATCGAGGCGGTTCGGGCTTCGCTGCATTCGCCCCTTGGTTTTGGGCCGGGTTCCACCGAAGGAGCGTTCAGCAGATCGGCGCACAGCCTCTACGTGCGGACGCTGGTCGAGAACGGTCTGCTTGGCGCCGCCTCCTTGTTCTCGTTCCTGCTCTTGACGCTCGCCCGGTCGGCCTGGATCGCCGTCTTCTCTCGAACCCTCCAGGACCGCGTCCGATTCGCCGTCATCACGGGCGTGCTCGTCGGCGCGCTCGTGGAGTCCGCGGTCATCGACACCGTCCATTGGCGGCACCTGTGGATCTTCCTCGGTCTGGCGTGGGCCCCCATGCCTCCCCGACGAGCGAGCGCCGACGCCTCCGCGGACATGGTACGAGCAGAGCATGCTCAACGCTCCCTGCGGCATCCTCGGCGTCATTCATCTGCCCGCGATGCCCGGTGACCCCGGGGCGGAAGGCGACTTCGACGCGGTCCTCAAACACGCGCTCGCCGACGCACAGGCACTCCAAGCGGGCGGCGTCGATGGCATCGTGGTCGAGAACTTCGGCTCGATTCCCTTTGCCAAGGGAGATGCGAGCAGCCCCCTGCCGCCGCATCAAGTCGCCGCGATCACCCGGGTGGTGCTCGAGACTCGGCAGCATTTCGGCGGTCCGATCGGCGTCAACTGTCTGCGCAACGATGCACGGTCTGCGATGGGTATCGCCGCCGCGACCGGGGCCAACTTCATCCGCGTCAACGTGCATGTGGGCGCATACGTCACCGACCAGGGCCTCATCGAAGGGGACGCCCACGGCACCCTTCGAAGCCGAGCCCAGCTCGGCGCGCAGGTTGCGATCCTGGCGGACGTCCTGGTCAAACACGCGACGCCCCTGGCCCCCTTGTCCCCTGAAGACGCAACCCAGGACACCCTCAAGCGCGGCCTCGCCGATGGGGTGATCGTCACGGGGCGTGCGACGGGGGCTCCGGTGGACGCCGCACTTCTCGAGGCGGTCGGCCGTGCTGCTGGTGCGGCGCCGGTCTATATCGGCAGCGGGCTGACCGTCGACAACGCACCCCGGCTCGCTCCGCTGTGCGACGGGGCCATCGTCGGCACCGCGTTCAAACGCGACGGCCAGGTGCGCGCCCCCGTCGACCCGGACCGGGTTCGGGCGCTGTGCGATGCGGTCCGGCCTCGACTTCGCGCACCGCTCCCGTAGCCGGACCGAACCTCGACCGAATTCTCTCCGTGAATTTGGGGACTTGCATCTTGTGACATTCCTGTAACAATGGGGAACGACGGTTTCCGCTTTGCTTGACCCTGAAGAACTGATCGACTCTCGAATTGGCGTCCACGACGACAACCAGTTCGAAGTCAAGCTCGACTACGCGATCGACCCCAACGGCCGCCGCAGTCGCTACGTGGTGGAGACCTATCTCTTCTTGCCACGGAGCCTGGGCGTGGACCCGCACTCCTACCCTCGCGAGCAGTTCTACAGCGACGTTCAAGCCTACATCCGGTTCAAGACCCCGACGATCAGTCTGCGAGCGCTTGCCGACGAAGGCACCGAGCGCTCGCCGCTCAACCAGATGCTCGATCAGATGCCGGAGATCGGTCGAGATGGCACCCCCGATCTCGACGGTGCACTCGGCCACGAGGTCCGGCTGTTCGGATGCCTGGTCAAGGTCGGCATCCGTGACCAGGTCGGCGTTCTCCGGGACAGAGTCGCGGCCCTCGCGGGACAAGCACAGCAACGCAGCGTCTTGGTCGAGGACATCGACCGTCTTGCGCTGCGACTGGCCAACGACGTCTCCGCGGTCCTCGAGCGCTTCCGAGGCTACCGCGCCGAGTTCGTCCGGCCTCGCCGTGCGACCTGGATTCAAGAGCTCTTCGCGTACGCTGACGAGTTCATCAGTCTCAGCGTCGAGCGTTACTTCACCCGCTTCGTCGCCGCGCTTGAGGAGGCCCCTGCGGTCCGAGATGCGTGCGAGGCCAGTCGCGCCAAGATCGTCGAGCGCATCCTCGCCGAACAGGCCCACCGCAGAGGCGCGGGGTACGACAGCATCATCGACGGCGTCCGCGGCAGTGCGCGCTACGTGCATCGCAACAGCGCCCTGAAGAAGTTCATGAGCTCGGTCTTGTTCTTGGACATGACCAAGCAGAGCGTCGGTCGCCGCGTCGCCCACATTGGCGCCGGCATCGCGGCGGCGGTGGCGATGTTGTTCTCCACCGTGGCTGCGATCTGGAGTCAGAACCGCTACGGGATCAACAGCTACCCGTTCGTGGTCGCGCTGGTCGTGTCCTACGTTTTCAAGGACCGCATCAAGGAGTGGCTGCGCACCTACTTCAACCGGCAGTTCTCTCGGTTCTTGTGGGACTACAGCGTCACGATCCGCGACCCCGCCAACGACGCCGAGGTTGGCCGATGCCGCGAGATGTTCAGCTTCACCGACCCCGAGAGGGTGCCTCGCCCCGTGTACGACGCCCGGCATGGCGACGCGACCGGCGTGCTCGAGCCCCAGAGCAAACAAGAAATCATCGTCAAGTACGTCAAAGAGATCACGCTGCGCGGCCGCAGAATCGCTGCCAACCACGGTCGGCTGCTCGACGTGAACGACATTATCCGGTTCAACGTGTCGAGCCTTCTGGCCCGCATGGACAACCCGATTCGCACCGTCGAGACCTTCGACGCCGCCACCGGAGCCATCCGGCAGGTGACCTGCCCAAAGTCCTATCACGTCAACGTGGTGATGGTGCTGCGGGCCGTGTCCGGGTCGCCGAGCTACGAGCGCTTTCGCGTCGTGCTCGACAAGTCCGGGATCCGCGAGCTGCACGAGGTCGGCAGCAGCCAGGCCTTGATCGACTCCGGCAAACACCGCCGCGAGCTTGAGGCCGCGCTCGCCGAGTAGGCTGAGCGTGCTGACGGCGATCTGCGCCCGCGAACGAGCGCGTGCGCAACCCCATTCGGCTCCGTTCCGCGCCGCGCTGCGTGAGCCCCTTCATCGCCACGTGGCCCCGGATTGCGGTACCTCAGAGGTGTCGTGAGCACCGCAGAGCCGAAGTCTCCCGCCCCCGTGCACGCCCAGAGCGCCGAGCCTTACCGGCCGACGAACCACGTTCGGCTGGTGACCGCGGCGTCGCTGTTCGATGGGCACGACGCGGCGATCAATGTGATGCGTCGGATCCTGCAGAGCTCCGGAGCCGAAGTGGTCCACCTCGGACACAACCGTTCGGTCCAGGAGATCGTCGACTGCGCGATTCAAGAGGACGCCCAGGGCATCGCGATCACGTCCTACCAGGGCGGACACGTCGAGTATCTCAAGTACATGTTCGACCTGCTCAAGGAGGCCGACACGTCGATCAAGATCTTCGCGGGCGGCGGCGGCACCATCCTCCCCTCAGAAATCGAAGAGCTGCACGCCTACGGTATCGAGCGCATCTACTCCCCCGATGACGGCCGCGCGATGGGGCTGCAGGGAATGATCAACGACCTGCTGCAGCGCTGCGACTTCGCGGTCTGCGAGCCTCCGCCCGCCGCGGCGCTGGCCGATCTGAGCCAGAAAAGCCCCAAGGTTCTGGGCCGCCTGATCTCGATCGCCGAGAACGACCCGGCCGGCTACGAGACGCTCTCCCGCGAGTTCGCAACGCTGGGCGATGCGCGGGTGAGCCCGGTGCTGGGCATCACGGGAACCGGAGGCGCCGGAAAGTCCTCGATGGTCGACGAGCTGGTCCGTCGTTTTCTGGCCGACTTCACCGACAAGCGCATCGCCATCATCTCGGTCGACCCGTCCAAACGGCGAACCGGCGGCGCCTTGCTTGGCGACCGCATCCGGATGAACAGCATCGACAACGACCGCGTCTACATGCGTTCGCTCGCCACGCGTCAGAGCAACCTTGCCCTGTCCAAACACGTCCGTTCGGCGCTGGAGGTCTGCAAGGCGGCCGGCTTCGACCTGATCATCGTCGAGACCTCGGGTATCGGGCAGAGCGACACCGAGATCACCGATCACTCCGACGCGTCGCTGTACGTGATGACCGCTGAGTACGGCGCGGCCACGCAGCTGGAGAAGATCGACATGCTCGACTTTGCAGACGTCATCGCGATCAACAAGTTCGACAAGCGAGGCTCCCTCGACGCCCTTCGCGACGTTCGCAAGCAGTACAAACGCAACCATCAGCTGTTTGAGGCGGATGACGCCAGCCTTCCGATCTTCGGCACCATCGCCTCCCAGTTTGGCGACCCGGGGACCAGCAACCTGTATCGCAAGCTCGTCGACGTGCTCAACACGAAGACCTCGGCAGCCCTGGAGTCCTCCATGGAGGTCACCGGAGCCCTGAGTGAAAAGCGATTCATCATTCCGCCCGAGCGCGTTCGCTACCTGGCCGAGATCGCCGAGCAGAGTGACGGCTACGCGCGTTTCGTCGATGAACAGTGTGCGCTGGCCCGTCAGGCCTACCAACTACGCGGCACCCTCGAGCTGCTCCGCCAAGGGGACGAGCCCGACTACGCGAAGGACCTGCTCGCACGCTACGACGAGCTGTGGAGCAAGCTGCACCACGACTCCAGGCAGGCTCTCGACGGCTGGAGCGCCTTGGTCGAGCGCTACGCCGCGCCCAAGTATCAGTTCAAGGTGCGCGACCGCATCATCGAGCAGGAACTTTATACAGAGTCGCTCTCGCACCTGATGATCCCCAAGGTCGTGCTCCCCAAGTACGAGGATTGGGGTGACATCTTGCGCTGGGTCCTCACCGAGAATGTCCCCGGCGAGTTCCCCTACGCCGCCGGTGTGTTCCCGCTCAAGCGCGAGGGCGAAGACCCCACCCGCATGTTTGCCGGAGAGGGCGGACCCGAACGCACCAACCGACGCTTTCATTACGTCTCCGCCGGACTCCCCGCCAAACGCCTGTCCACGGCCTTTGACTCGGTCACGCTCTACGGCGAGGACCCCGACCACCGACCGGACATCTACGGCAAGGTCGGAAACTCAGGCGTGAGCGTGGCCAACCTCGACGACGCCAAGAAGCTCTACAGCGGCTTCGACCTGACCGACCCCCGCACCTCGGTCTCGATGACGATCAACGGACCGGCGCCCATGCTGCTCGGCTTCTTCATGAACGCCGCGATCGACCAGCTCTGCGAAAAGTGGATCCTCGAGCAAGGCATCCGCAGTGAGGTCGACGCTGAGATCGGGCGCATCTATGCCGCCAAGGGTGTGCCGCGTCCGCGCTACCAGGGCGAGCTACCCAGCGGCAACGACGGCCTGGGACTGATGCTGCTGGGCGTCACCGGGGACCAGGTGCTTCCCGCAGACACCTACGCCAAGATCAAAGCCGACGCCATGAAACGCGTCCGCGGGACCGTGCAGGCCGACATCCTCAAAGAAGACCAAGCCCAGAACACGTGCATCTTCTCCACCGAGTTCGCGCTGCGCATGATGGGCGACATTCAGGCGTCGTTCATCGAGCACGGGGTCCGCAACTTCTACTCGGTGTCCATCTCCGGCTATCACATCGCCGAAGCCGGAGCGAACCCGGTCAGTCAGCTCGCGTTCACACTCGCCAACGGGTTCACCTTCGTCGAGTACTACCTCTCGCGGGGGATGAGCATCGACGACTTTGCGCCCAACCTGTCGTTCTTCTTCTCCAACGGCCTCGACCCCGAGTACACGGTGATTGGCCGGGTCGCCCGAAGGATCTGGGCGAAGGCGATGAAGCACAAGTACGGCGGCAACGCGCGCTCGCAGAAGCTGAAGTACCACATTCAGACCTCAGGCCGTTCGCTGCACGCGCAGGAGATCGGGTTCAACGACATTCGCACCACCCTGCAGGCGCTCATCGCCATTCAGGACAACTGCAACTCGTTGCACACCAACGCATACGACGAAGCCATCACCACGCCCACCGAAGAGAGCGTGCGCCGAGCGATGGCGATTCAGCTCATCATCAACAAAGAGCTGGGGCTCTCCAACAACGAGAACCCTCTGCAGGGCTCGTTCATCGTCGAGGAGCTCACCGACCTGGTCGAGCAGGCCGTCCTGGAGGAGTTTCGGCGCATCTCGGAGCGCGGCGGCGTGCTCGGTGCGATGGAGCGGATGTACCAACGCACCAAGATTCAGGAAGAGTCGCTCTACTACGAGACCCGCAAGCACAACGGAGAGCTTCCGGTCATCGGTGTGAACACATTCCTCGACCCCAAAGGGTTCACCGACGATCATTCCCGATGAGGTGATCCGCTCCACGACGCAAGAGAAGGAGTACGCGATCACCAGCCGCGATGCCTTCAAACAACGCAACGAGGGGACGGCCGGGGCCGCCCTCGCGCAGCTGCAGCGCGTGGCTGTCGAGCATGGCAACACCTTCGAGAGCCTGATGGAGGCATGCAAGGTGTGCACGCTTGGGCAGCTCTCGGACGCGCTGTACAAGGTCGGCGGTCAGTACCGCCGCAACATGTAGCGGCAGCGCGCCCTGGCAGGGGTGGTCTTGTGACCTTCGCCGGGGCGCTCAGTTCTCACAGATACACCCGCACTCGAGGGGAAAGTACGTGAGCTCTGTAGAACCGGGTTCGGTCGACCCAAGACAGGCGTCAAAGCCCGACGGGATCTCGCACAAGGACGCATCCTCGTCGAAGACGAAGACCTCGACCGCACCGATCTCCAAGCCGACTTGAGCGTAGAGCACCGTGCCACCGTTGCAGGGGGCCCCGGCGAAGTTGAAGCCACACTCGGGGTCGTTCGGGTCGACTTCGAGGCAGTAGCCCTCGTTGAGCCGCGTCTGATCCACATCCTGGCAGACCATCTGTGCGTCGAGGACGACGAGCGAGGTGGGAAACCACGCACACTGCGTCGACTCGGTGTCCTGACAGTCCGACTCGCTGAAGGCGCCGCCACACGCACTGAGTGCGCCGGTCTCGGAGGACCCGGCGGTGTCCTCGGTCGTACCCGTCACGCCTCCCGTGCTCGAAGCGTCATCGGTGTTTCCGCTCGTGCTCGCACTGCCGTCGGAGGACCCACCCGAGGCGGAGCCTGTGCCCGTCATGCCGGAGCTCTCGCCCGACTCAGATGCGGTCGCGGTCACCTCCTCGTTGTCTGAATCGCAGCCGGTAAGAGGAAGGCAGAGGCAAAGCGCGGTGAGGAAGGGCAAACGAAGCATGGTCATAACCTACGAGTTCTCCGGCTCGGCCCGAGCCTGTCACGAATGCGCAAAAAAAGCCGGTCTGGGGCCATCCGGTCATCGGGATCAGGGTGGCCTCGGGGGCCCACAAGCGGCGTCGAGCAGCGCCACCAGGGCCTTCGACGGCCTCGCCTCACGGGCAAGACCGGCCTCAGCCCGCCCCTGTGGAATCTTCCCCGCCGAGCACAACGCGACCGCACGGTAGGCACGGCGCTCGTCCGCCAGCTGTCCAGAGGGAAACCGCTTCGCGTGTTCGACGAGAATCGCAAGCGCGCCCGAAGCATCCCCGGAGCGAAGCGCCGCGGTCGCTCGGTCGATGAGCTCAACCTCGGCCTGCAACCCGACCGGGACCGCCTCGCCAGGCGCAGCGGCATCGGGTGCGAGCGACGGTTTCACGAGGCGCGCGGGCTGATGCGTGGGAACGAGGGGATCCGCTCGTCGAAGCAGAGGAACGCTCGCAGCCGAGCGCGGTCCACCCGTGTGCGACGCGACCCTCAGCGTCGTAGGGTCCTCATCGGTGGCTGCCCGTACCGCCGACCCTGGCTCAACCGCAGGTGGCTCGGCCGAGGCTCGAAGCACTGCGATGCCAGCGACCGACACGATCCCGACCGCCGCCGCGAACACCATGACCTTCCAGGACAGGCCCGCGGCGGCGGGGACGAACAGGGTCGAGAGCGGGACGGCGAGCAGCGCAGCAACGCGGCCCTGCGCGTGAACCCCCGGACGCGTGTGCTGGCGCGTGGCCCCCACGAGCATGGCAAGGTCGGTCTCGACGCCGCGCTCCCCAAGGACACGCTTGAGTGCCTTGCGCCCCGCCTTGATTCGAGAGTAGGCGGTGTCGAGGTTGAGGCCCAAAACCTCGGCCACCTCGGGCCCGCTCATCTCCTCGAACACGTGCAGCGTGAGTGCGGCGCGTTTGTCATCGTCGAGTTCATCAAGCGCTTCGAGCAGCAACGTGCTGAGCTCTCGCTGTGCGACGGCATCGTCCAGCGGAACCGCGGAGCGCCGCTCCGTGCGAAGGGCCGAGACCTTTCGCAGCCGCCGGTCTTGAGATCGCCGCACTCGAAACGCGACACGGCGTGCGATGCCGAACAACCAGGCGCGGGGGCTGCCACGCCCTTCGAAGTCGCACAGCCGGCGATGCACCACCAAGAACGTCTCCTGCGAGGCGTCCTCCACCGCGTGGCGCGGCACACCGAGCCGAAGCAGCGTGGACCACACGAAGCGAAAGTGCTCCTGGTAGATCGCGTCGAACCCCAGCGACCCCGAGGGCAAGGGCCCCCGCGGCATCGTCCCGTCCGAGGTTGAGATGTGCAGGGCGCTCACCGGCTCTGCTCCAAGTCTCCGGGTGTCGCGGAATCTGTCACGAGAAAACCACGCAGCCCTCAGCGGAGCTCGCGCGTGGGTGCACGCCGGAGCAGGACCTCCACCCCCACGACACCCCGAGCGGCGGCGACCCCGGTCCGAAACAGCGTTGGAAAGCCTCGAACGTGGAACGAAGGTCGGAGAAGCGAGACGGCCGCCTCCGCGCCCGCGGTCAGCGCCACCGTGGGGCTCACACGCACGCCCAGGGTCAGGTCGGCGACCGCGTGTGCCCACAGCCCGCGGCCCACACCCGGCTGCTCGAGCCCGAATGCGCGCGCCCGGGTGCGACCGATCTGCGTGCCCAAACACGCCGGCACGAACACCCGGCCAGCGTCCCAAACGCCGCAGCCCGAAGGGCCCACACCCCACCCGTCGACATCGATGCCCACTCCCGGGTTGGCCGCGTCCGTTTGCGCTCGTGGTGCGAGGTACAGCCCCCGAGCCTCAGCTCGGAACCAGGGAACGCTCACGCCCGCCGCCAGCGCAGCACCCCCCGCAACCGTGCCTGGCAAGAGGGCGCCCAGCTGCAGCATCCCAGCCGCCCGCGCGTGCACTTCGAGCGGCGGCCCTTGTCGCTGCGGCAGCACGAGCGGCGCGGGCTTCGGTTCGGGGTTCGGTTCGGGGTTCGGTTCGGGGGCGCTCGGTGGTGACGCTGGATCGACGAGGTTCGCTCCCGGTGCATCCTCCTCAGACTGCTCTGCCTGCGGCTGTGGCCCGGGCCCCTCCGCTTCAGCCACATGCGCTGCGTCTGGCCCCGTCGCGACCCGGATGAGGAGCGCGGCCGCGTCGGCGAGCGCTTCGCAAGACTCCCCCATCGAGCGTCCGATCGTCGGCGCCGCCGTAGCCCTCCACGCGCAGTGCGAGAGACCAAGTCCCAGCATCTTCATGGACGATTCCCTCCGCGTGGACGGGGTGCGCGTCGGACCCAGACCCCACCCGCTCCAGTACCTCGGCGCCCGTCGGACATCCAGGCGGGGCCGTCCACTCCAGCTCGACCGCCGCACCCCCGGTGTCCGCAGAACCGGGCGCGAGAGCCGTAACAGACAGCCCTCCCCCGACCAGAAGCCCAACCAACGAAAACGCCAACCGGCCCAGTCTAAAGCACTTCTCTTCGGCCCGGGAGCGCTGGGCTTTGGGACTTTGCGGACCTCCGAGCCCCTGCCTCGGGTGGCTCGGGTTGCCAGGGTCGCGCTCCCGGCCTGCCTCGGGTATGGGTCCCAGGATGAACGCGCCGACAACACCCTCGAGCGACGTGTTCGCCACCCTCGCCACCCGGCTGCTCGAGTTGTTCGAGGACGGCGTGCCCGCGGTTCTTCGCCAAGTCGACATGCCGTTCTCGACCCAAGAGGTCTTCGAATGGGTGCGGAGCGTTCACCCACCCAGCAGCTGCAGCCCGGCCGCGAGCAAGATCGACGCCGTCAAACGGAGCTGGGGGCTTTCGCCCGATCTCACTCCTGCGTTGCCCTCGCCAGCACCCGAGCGACCGATCGAATTGTATCGCGACGGTGGTGTCCTCCTGGACCCCTCGCCCTTCGTCCCGACCGACGCGCACCCCACCTTCGAAGCGTGGATCGAAGCGATGCGCCCCGAGTTGGGCGATGACTTCGGCGTCATGGCGCCGCATCTTGAGTGCGCCTCGTGGAGCGCTCTGGACCGGCTCCAGGCCATGCTGGGACCCACCCTCGGGCGCACAGGGCCCCGCAGCTACCGATACAACGCCTTCTTCGGGGACTACCGACGAACCCCGTTCGGCTTTCATCTCGACCCCCACCAAGAGTGCGTGTTTCAGTTCGTCCTGGAGGGCAAGCGCCGCGGCTCCTTTTGGGAGGGTCTGACCTTGACCCGCGAAGACGCCCGCTGGATCGAGGACCCCAACCTGCACGCACCCCCGCCGCGTCGCGCGGAGCTGTCCGTCGATGTCTGCCCGGGCGACGTCGTCTTCTGGCCCGGCACGCACGTCCACGGGTTTGAAGCCGACGGGCCCTCCATGGGTCTGAGCCTGGTTATCGACCGCACGGCGCCCCGGCCTCGCGCCGACGTCGTCGCGGGGCTCGAGGTCGCCACGCTCGGGGGGCGCAGCGGCCTTCCCACGGTTGATGACAGCATCGACGTCCCGCCCGGCGAAACCCTCACCCGTCGTCCCCACGCGCAGCTGGCGTTCGAATGCCATGACGACGATCTGATCGTCGGCGTCTGCGGCCGCACGTTCGACTGGCCCGACCGCGGCAGCCACACGAGCGCGACCCGACTGCTCGTCGCGCTGCAAACCTGCGAAAGCACCACGGCCGACACGCTGTCGCGAACCTTCGGCGACAAACACCTCGCGCGTGAGGACATCACAGGCGTGCTCTCGATGCTGACCGGGCTCGGGTACTTCACTCGCGCATGAGCACCGAACCTCGCCGCCTCGACGGCACCAGAGGAACCACGAAAAAGGGGAGCCGCACCAGCGACTCCCCTCCTTGAGATCGTTGAACGCTCCCGATCAGTCCGGGATGTTCATCAGGTCGCGCTCCGTCTGACGGCGCGCGGTGGGTTCGGCCGCGAGTTCCTCGGCGGTGAGGTCGTCGCTCTCGATCGTGAGCCGGTCGTAGACCGAAAGCCCCGTACCGGCCGGGATGAGTCGGCCCATGATGACGTTCTCCTTGAGCCCGCGCAGGTAGTCGATCTTGCCCTGCAGTGCGGCCTCGGTGAGGACCTTGGTCGTCTCCTGGAACGAGGACGCCGAGATGAACGACTCGGTGGACAACGACGCCTTCGTGATGCCGAGCAGCAGAGCCTGGCCAGTCGCCGGCTGACCGCCGAGCGAGGTGACTCGGTTGTTCTCCTGCTGGAAGATCTGACGTTCGACGTGGTCGTCGGCCAGGAAGTTGGTGTCTCCTGGATCCCGAACCTTCACGCGACGCATCATCTGGCGAATGATCACCTCGATGTGCTTGTCGTTGATCTTCACGCCCTGCAGTCGATAGACCTGCTGCACCTCGTCGAGAAGGTAACGCGCGAGCGCCTTGTCGCCGAGAACCGCGAGAATGTCGTGCGGGTTGGACGGGCCGTCCATGAGTGCTTCGCCAGCGCGGACGCGGTCGCCCTCGCGGATCTGCAGGTGACGGCCCTTGGGCACCAGGTACTCGCGAGGCTCGCCACCGTCGGGAGTGACGATGATCCGCCGCTTGCCGCCCTTGTCCTTGCCGAACGACACGACGCCGTCGGTCTCCGCCACGATCGAGTGGTCCTTCGGCGTGCGCGCCTCGAACAGCTCGACGACGCGAGGAAGACCACCGGTGATGTCCTTGGTCTTCGTGGTCTCGCGAGGCATCTTGGCCAGCACTTCGCCGGCTTCGATGGACTGCCCCTCGTTCACGCTGAACGAACAGCCGACCGGGAGGAAGTAACGAGCCTCTCGACCGTCGTAGATGGCCACTTCGCCGTTGGCGTCCTTGAGCACCAGGCGCGGACGAGCGTCAGCGTCTCGGCTCTCTTGGATGACCATCGCACTGTGGCCGGTCTGCTCATCGACCCGGACCTGCATGGTCACGCCCTCGATGATGTCACCGTACTCGACGGTGCCCTTCACCTCGGACACGATCGGAATGGAGTAGGGGTCCCACTCGGAGATGGTCGCTCCGGGTGCGACGATCTCGCCCTCTTTGCACAGCAGCTTGGCGCCGTAGTTGAGGTCGTACTCCTCGCGAGGACGATCCCGATCGTCGAGAATGATGACCCGCGCGTGGCGGTTCATGACGACGCGGTGCTCGTCGCGTTCCACGGCAGAGAGATCCTGGAACGTGATCTTGCCTCCGAAGCGTGCCTCGAGCGAGGTCTGCAAGGACTGCATACCGGAGGCAACACCCCCGATGTGGAACGTCCGCATGGTGAGCTGGGTGCCCGGCTCGCCGATCGACTGCGCCGCAATGATGCCCGCCGCCTCGCCGACGTCGACGAGGTGACCACGGGCCAGGTCGCGGCCGTAGCAGCGAGCACAAGCGCCGCGCAGCGCTTCGCAGGTGAGCACCGAGCGGATGCGGAGACGCTGAATGCCAGCCTCTTCGACCGCGATGACTCGGGCCTCATCGAAGAGCTCACCTTCGTCGCAGATGATATCGTCCGACCCCGGAACGTAGACCGGCTCGAGCGCCGTACGGCCGAGGATTCGGTCGCCAAGACGCTCGATCACCTCGCCGGCTTCGACCAGCGATTCGATCTCCAGGCCCTGGATGGTCCCGCAGTCAAACTCGGTGATGACGGCCTCTTGGGCGACATCGACGAGACGACGGGTGAGGTACCCAGAGTTGGCGGTCTTGAGCGCCGTGTCGGCCAGTCCCTTCCGCGCACCGTGCGTGGAGATGAAGTACTGGAGCACCGTCAGCCCCTCACGGAAGTTCGTGGTGATCGGCTGGTCGATGATCTCACCGGAGGGCTTGGCCATGAGGCCGCGCATTCCGGAGAGCTGACGCATCTGCTGCCGTGAACCACGAGCACCAGAGTCGGCCATGATGAAGATCGAGTTGAACGACGGCGTTCGAACCTTCTCGCCCTCGCTGTTCTCGAACTCGGCGAACGAGATGTCATCCATCATGGCATTGGCGATCTGCTCGGAGACCGTGGCCCAGATGTCGATGACCTTGTTGTAGCGCTCGCCCGAGGTGATCAGTCCGTCGGCGTACTGGTTGGAGATCCGCTTGACCTCCTCGAAAGCGCCGCCGAGCAGTGTGTGCTTCTGCTCGGGGATGATCATGTCATCCATGCAGATCGAGATGCCCGCCTTGGTCGCCTCGGTGTACCCGGTGCTCCGCAAGTAGTCGGCCATGAGCACCGTGGCCTTCTGGCCGCACGTCCGATAGCAGACGTCGATGATCTCGTTGAGCGGCTTCTTGCCGAGCGCGCGGTTGAACAGGTCGAACGGGAGCGACTCGGGGACGCCTCCTTCGAAGAGCAGGACGCGACCCACGGTCGTCTCGACCATCTCCTCGCCGGCCTTGATGCGACACATGATGCGTGCCTGCAGGTGCACGGCACCGTGGTCGTACGCCATGCGGACCTCTTTGGGAGACCCGTAGTGACCGACCATGAAGTTGTCCTTCTTGGGGTCGTTGGCGCTGCCGAAGGCGAGCGCCCGCTCACGGGTCATGTAGTAGAGGCCCAGGACAATGTCCTGCGTGGGCACGATGATCGGCTTGCCGTGCGCCGGGCTGAGGATGTTGTTGGTCGACATCATCAGCACGCGGGCTTCCATCTGCGCTTCGATGCACAGAGGAACGTGCACGGCCATCTGGTCGCCGTCGAAGTCGGCGTTGTAGGCGGTGCAGACCAGCGGGTGAAGCTGAATGGCTTTGCCCTCGATGAGCACCGGCTCGAACGCCTGGATGCCGAGGCGGTGAAGCGTCGGCGCCCGGTTGAGCATGACCGGGTGCTCCTTGATGACCTCGTCCAGGATGTCCCAGACCTCTTCGGCCTCGCGCTCGACCATCCGCTTCGCGCTCTTGATCGTGGTCACCAGACCGCGGGTCTCAAGCTTGTTGTAGATGAACGGCTTGAACAGCTCGAGGGCCATCTTCTTGGGAAGACCGACCTCGTGCAGGCGCAGCTCGGGCCCGACGACGATGACCGAACGACCGGAGTAGTCGACGCGTTTTCCGAGCAGGTTCTGACGGAAGCGGCCCGACTTGCCGCGAAGCATGTCGGAGAGCGACTTGAGCGGACGCTTGTTGGGGCCGGTGATCGTCTTGCCGCGGCGACCGTTGTCGAACAGCGCGTCGACGGCCTCTTGAAGCATGCGCTTCTCGTTGCGGATGATGATCTCCGGCGCCGCAAGCTCCTGAAGGCGCTTGAGACGGTTGTTCCGGTTGATGACCCGTCGATACAGATCGTTGAGGTCAGAGCTCGCGAAACGACCACCGTCCAGCGGAACCAGCGGACGCAGGTCCGGAGGCAGCACGGGGATGGTGTCGAGCATCATCCACTCGGGCTTGTTTCCGCTGTTGCGGAACGCCTCGATGACCCGCAGACGCTTGGCGGCCTTCTTGCGCTTCGCCTCGGAGGTGGCGGTGGCGATCTCGGTGCGAAGCTTTCGCGCCTCGACCACGGGGTCGATGCGGTTGAGCAGCTCCTTGATCGACTCAGCACCCATACCGGCGGTGAACGCGTCGAGCCCCAGCTCTTCGATCAACTCCTCGTAGCGGTCCTCACTGAGCAGCTCGCGCTCCTCGAGGCCCGACTCCTTGGGGTCGATGACGATGTAGGACTCGCAGTACAACACCTTCTCGAGCTTCGACAACGCGATGTCGAGCACGTTGCCGATCCGCGATGGGAGGCTCTTGAGGAACCAGATGTGCGCGACCGGAGTGGCGAGATCGATGTGCCCTGCCCGCTCGCGACGGACCTTGGAGTGGATGACCTCGACCCCGCACTTCTCGCACACGACGCCGCGGTGCTTCATCCGCTTGTACTTGCCGCACAAGCACTCGTAGTCCTTGATGGGCCCGAAGATCTTCGCGCAGAAGAGTCCATCACGCTCGGGCTTGAAGGTCCGATAGTTGATGGTTTCGGGGTTCTTGACCTCGCCAAACGACCAATCCCGGATGATCTTGGGAGAGGCGATGCTGATGCGCAGCGCGTTGAAAACGGCTGCTTCTTTGGGCTTCTCGAAGAAACTGAAAATATCCCTCATCTGATCCCCTCTTCCTATTCAGCCACGATGGCGTCGTGACGCCCCGGAACTTCTCCGGTCTCAAGGTCCACTTCGAGCATCTCGACGCTCAGGCACAGCGCCTGCAGCTCTTTGAGAAGCACGTTGAATGACTCTGGCACACCCGCCTGCATGGTCGGCTGGCCTTTGACGATGGATTCGTACATCCGCATCCGACCGACAACGTCGTCGGACTTGACGGTGAGAAGCTCTTGGAGCGCGTACGCGGCCCCGTAGGCCTCAAGTGCCCAAACTTCCATCTCTCCCAGACGCTGCCCACCAAACTGGGCCTTACCGCCGAGCGGCTGCTGGGTGACCAACGAGTACGGCCCAATGGACCGTGCGTGGATCTTGTCGTCCACCAGGTGGTGGAGCTTCAGCATGTACATGATGCCGACGGTCACGTTCTCCTCGAACGCCTCACCGCTGCGGCCGTCGAACAGGATGGCCTGACCGTGGCCAGGAAGGCCTGCCTTGCCGAGCGTCGCCTTGACCTCGTGCTCGAACGCACCGTCGAACACCGGCGTCGCCATGTGGACACCGCGACGGAGCTTGTCGGCAAAGCGGACGACGTCGTCGTCACCCAGGGTGTCGACAAACTTGAGCGCTTCCTCGGTCTCGAAGATCTTCTTCAGCTGTCCTCGAAGGACATCCGGGCTGAAGTTGGTCTGCATGTAGCGGTCGATCTGGTTGCCCAGCTCGCGCGCGGCCCACCCGAGGTGTGTCTCGAGGATCTGGCCCACGTTCATCCGCGAAGGCACGCCCAGCGGGTTGAGGACGATGTCGACCGGGGTGCCGTCTTCGAGGTACGGGAGGTCCTCGGTGGGCAGGATCCGGCTGATGACGCCCTTGTTTCCGTGGCGGCCGGCCATCTTGTCTCCGACCTGCAGCTTGCGCTTGATGCAGACGTAGACCTTGACCATCTTGATGACGCCTGGAGGCAGCTCATCACCCTTGGTCAGCTTGGCGATCTTCTCGCGGTAGATGGTCTCGATTTCATCGAGGTCCTTCTCCAGGCGACGCGCAAGGGCCTCGACCAGCTCCGTGTCCTCGGCCGTCGTGAGCGAGAACTTCTCCCAGTGCTTGCGCGGGATTGTGGAGAGCTTCTCGCGGTCGAGCTTGATGCCCGACTCGCAAAGCACGACGCCCTCGTCGTCGACGAGCTTGGCGGCGGTCTCTTTGCCGCTGAGGATCTCGCGAATTCGGCTGTAGTAGCCGTCGGAGACGATGCTGACGTTGTCCCGGTGATCCTTGATCAGCTTCTCGCGCTCGGAGTCCTCGATCTGCTGCGCCCGGCTGTCGCGCTCGACACCCTTGCGAGCGAAGACCCGCGCATCGATGACGATACCGCTGACGCCAGGAGGCAAGCGCAGCGACGTATCGCGGACATCGCCCGCTTTTTCGCCGAAGATGGCGCGAAGCAGCTTCTCTTCTGGCGACAGCTGGGTCTCGCCCTTGGGCGTGATCTTCCCGACCAGAATGTCGCTGGGACCCACCTCTGCACCGACGCGGACGATGCCGGCCTCGTCGAGGTTGCGCAGGGCTTCCTCGCCGACGTTCGGGATGTCCCGGGTGATTTCCTCTTTGCCCAGCTTGGTGTCGCGAGCGACACACTCCCACTCCTCGATGTGCATCGAGGTGTAGACGTCCTCGCGGACGAGGCGCTCGCTGACCAGGATGGAGTCCTCGAAGTTGTAGCCCTGCCACGGCATGAACGCGACGAGCACGTTCTGGCCGAGCGCCAGCTCACCGCGCTCCGTCGAGGAACCGTCGGCGATGACGTCCCCCTTCTTCACCCGGTCGCCCACGCGGACGATCGGCTTCTGGTTGAGCGCCGTGCTCTGGTTGGAGCGCTGGAACTTGACCAGGTTGTAGATGTCGGGCTTGGCCCCGAGGATCGAACGCGTCTCTTCGCGCCCGGCCACGGGCTTGACCACGATCCGTCCACCGTCGACCTGGTCGACGATGCCGTCACGTCCCGCCACGACCGTGGTGCCGGAGTCGCGGGCAACGTGTGCCTCCATGCCCGTGCCCACCAGCGGCGCGTCGGGGCGAAGACACGGAACGGCCTGTCGCTGCATGTTCGAACCCATCAGGGCCCGGTTGGCATCATCGTGCTCCAGGAATGGGATGAGGGAGGCGGCGACCGAAACCAGCTGGTTGGGCGACACGTCCATCAGGGTCACTTCCTGCGGACCGACCGACACGAACTCCTCGTTCTGGCGGCACTGGATCTGCTCTTCGGAGAGGTTGCCCTTCTCGTTGACCGTGGCGTTCGCCTGCGCGATGTAGTGCCCCATCTCCTCGAGGGCCGAGTAGTAGGCAACCTCGCCACCGACGGTTCCGCCATCCACCGAGCGGTACGGCGTCTCGATGAAGCCGAACTCGTTGATACGCGCGTAGGTGGACAACGACGCGATGAGACCGATGTTTGGCCCCTCCGGCGTCTCGATCGGGCAGATCCGGCCGTAGTGCGTGGAGTGAACGTCGCGGACCTCGAAGCCGGCTCGCTCACGGGTGAGACCACCGGGTCCCAGCGCCGAGAGACGACGCTTGTGCGTGACCTCGGACAAGGGGTTGGTCTGGTCCATGAACTGCGAGAGCTGGCTGCTCGCGAAGTACTCTTTGACCACCGCCGAGACCGGCTTGGCGTTGATCAGGTCGGCGGGCATGAGCGCGTCCATCTCTTGGGACATGCTCATGCGCTCCTTGATGGCGCGTTCCATCCGAACCAGACCGATCCGGTACTGGTTCTCCATCAGCTCACCGACCGCGCGGACGCGGCGGTTGCCGAGGTGGTCGATGTCGTCAGTCTGGCCGCGACCGTTGCGGAGCTCGACCAGGTACTTGACCGTGTCGAGGATGTCTCGCGTGGTCAGGACCTGGGTGGAGAGGTCTTCGTCGATGTTGAACTTGTGGTTCAGCTTCAAACGACCGACCGTGGACAAGTCGTAGCGGTCCGGACGGAAGAACAGGGACTCGAAGAGGTTCTTCGCGGTGTCGATCGTTGGAGGATCGCCCGGACGCAAGCGTCGGTAGATCTCGAGGATCGCTTCCTCGGTGCTGGTGAGCTTGTCCTGCAGCAGCGTCTGGCGCAGGAACGGACCTACGTTGAAGTCGTCGATGAACAGCGTACGGAACGTCTTCACCTCGGCTTCGTGCAGCCGAATGACGTGCTCCTCGGTGATGTCGTCGTTGCAGTTGAGGAGGACCTCCCCGGTGTTCTCGTCGATGACGTCCTCGCCGGCGACCTTGCCCACGAGTTCTTCGAGATCGAGGGGAAGCCGCCGAATCTCGGAGTTGCGCATCTTCTTGATGTGCGCGCGCGAGATCTTGCGGCCCTTCTTGACGAGCGTGTTGCCCGAGCTGGGGTCCTTGATGTCGTGGGGGGCCCGCTGGCCAACGATGAGGTCGTAGTCGACGACGCGGAACGCCGCGACCTCGCCGCCGACCGACTCAAGCTCAACCGTCTCCTTGGAGTAGAAGTAGTCGAGGAGCTCGGAGGTGGAGTAGCCAAGCGCCCGCAGCAGCACGGTCGCGTAGAGCTTCCGGCGCCGGTCGATTCGGACGTAGATGAAGTCTTTGTGGTCGAACTCGAAGTCGAGCCAGCTGCCGCGATACGGGATCACGCGCGCGCTGAACAGCTTCTTGCCCGAGCTGTGCGTCTTTCCGCGGTCGTGGTCGAAGAACACGCCCGGGCTGCGATGGAGCTGCGAGACGACGACCCGCTCGGTCCCGTTGATGATGAACGTCCCGTGCTGCGTCATCAGCGGGATCTCACCGAAGTAGACCTCCTGCTCCTTGACGTCACGGATGGACTGCGTGCCAGTCTCATCGTCCACATCCCAGACGACGAGCCGGACAACGACCTTGATCGGAGCCGCGAAGGTCATGCCGCGAGCGCGACATTCGTCCTCGTCGTATTTCGGCCGATCGAGCGCGTAGCTGACGAACTCAAGCGAGCTGGTCTCTCCGAAGTCTTTGATCGGGAAGACACTCTTGAAGACAGCCTGAAGGCCGATGTCTTCGCGCTCATCCACCGGGACTTCACGCTGTAGAAACTTGTCGTACGACCGTTTCTGAATGTCGATGAGGTTCGGAACCTCGATGATCTTCTTCAGCTTTCCGAAGTGTTTGCGGACCCTGAAGTTGTTCTGAATGACCTGCGGCATCGGGCTTCCTTAATTGTCTGCCGTGTTGTCCGAATCATCCCCGTGGTCGGCCCATCGTCTGTCCCGGTGTGCCTGGATAGGCAGGGGAGCTCATGTGGCCGAAGGTTTTGGGGTGCCGGAGGACGGCAAGGTTGAGAGCGGCGATAGTCGTCCGAGCATGGGGTGTAACCCCCCGGGGCCGGGGCCCGTCTGCGGCGTCGCCCGCCGCGCCCGTTTTCACCCACATTTGGGTGAAAACGAGCTTGGCGAGCGACAAAAAGGAACCGAGCGGCCGTCCACAGCGGCGGCAACTCGGGGCTCGAGATCTACTTGATCTCGACGTCAGCGCCGGCTTCTTTGAGTTCCTTCGCTGCGGCGTCAGCCTCTTCCTTGGACACGCCCTCTTTGATCGTCGCGGGGATTCCCTCGACGAGCGCTTTGGCGTCCTTGAGACCCAGTCCCGGGACGATGGTGCGGACGGCCTTGATCACGTTGATCTTCTTCTCGCCGAAGCTGGTCATCACGACGTCGAACTCGGTCTGAGCTTCGGCGCTCGCGGTTTCGCCGGCCGGGCCGGCCATCATCGCGACGGGAGCGGCGGCGGAAACGCCCCACTTCTCTTCGAGGTCTTTGACGAGTGCAGCGATCTCCATGACGGGGAGGTTGGAGAGGTACTCGACGACTTGGTCTTTGGTGACATCGGACATGATGGTGTTCCTTGATCTGGAGGTTTCTCGAAAAATCGAGCGGTGTTGAAAAACGGGGAGAAGCAACGGCCCCACGTTGGGGCCAGACGCGCCTTAGGAGGCGATGGCGTCTTTGCGTGCGTTGAGAACGTTGAGCAGGTCGGTTGCGGCTGCGTTGAGCACCCGAACCATGTTCGTTGCCGGCGTATTGAACAGCCGAAGCAACATAGCCTTGAGTTCCTGCGGACCGGGAAGGTCGGCAAGAATGGTCACGCCCTTGATGTCGAGCAGGTCTCCGTCGGACACCCCGCCTTTGACGGCGAAGTTCTGATTGTCCTTGGCGAAGTCCCGCGCGACACGAGCGGGCGCTCCGGGGTCCTCTTCGTTGTACGCGAGTGCGCTAACGCCTTTGAGGAGACCGGTAAGCGGCTCGTGCTTGGTGCCCTCAACGGCGAACCGGATGGTCGAGTTTTTGAACACACGGTAGGTGCAACCAGCGTCGCGGAACTTGCCACGCAGCTCGTTGGCCGAAGCCACCGTGAGTTTGTCGTACCCAACCAGGACGAGAGCGGAGCAGTCTTCAATCTGCGCGCGCAGCTCTTCGGATTTTTGCTGTTTGGTGAGCATGTCGGTCCTTGGTTCTTTGTGCCGTTCGACCCGGGTCTCAGCGAGACACACAGGGCGAAGGTCACGGGTTGGTAACTGTGGAGCCCCGTGACCTCCGGGCGGAGGTTCGTTCTCGGTGCATCCACTCTATGCGGGCAGTTCGGCGCGTCCGAACGATTAGGGGGAGCTGACGGCTCCCCACCTGCGGTCTACAAGCGGTTGAAATGCAGTGACTTCTCTCTCGCGTCTCTCCTAGAAAGCGATGGAGGCCGACAGGTCGACTACTTGTCGACGGCGGCCAGGACGTTGCTGGTGTCCAGGCGCACGCCCGGACCCATCGACGACGAAATGGTGACGCTCTTCCAGTACGTGCCTTTGGCCGTGCTGGGCTTGAGGCGATGCAGCGTCTCGAGCAGCGCCACGAGGTTCTCCTGGAGCTTCTCCGGGCCAAACGAGACCTTGCCGATGGGCGCGTGAACGATCCCCGTTTTGTCGGTGCGAAACTCGATACGACCGGCCTTGAGCTCGGTGACCGCGTTGGCGACGTTCATCGTGACCGTGCCGACCTTCGGGTTTGGCATGAGGCCACGCGGGCCGAGCACACGACCGAGGCGACCGACCAGGCCCATCATGTCCGGGGTTGCGATGGCGGAGTCGAAGTCCATCCATCCGCCTTGGATCTTCTCGACCAAGTCCTCGGCGCCCACTTCGTCGGCGCCGGCGGCCTTGGCTTCGACAGCGCGCTCACCTTTGGCGAACACGACGACGCGGACGGTTTTGCCCGTGCCGTGCGGCAGCGAGACGGATGCGCGGAGCATCTGATCTGCGTGCTTGGGGTTGACGCCCAGCCGTGCGGCGCAGTCGACAGACTCGTCGAACTTCACGAACGCGAGCTCGGTGACGGTGGAACAGGCTTCGAGGATCGTGAATCGCTTGTCAGCGTCGATCTTCTTCGATGCAGCTTCGAATTTTTTACCCATGACGAGCGACCTTTCAGCCTTCCACTTCGAGGCCCATCGAACGCGCGGTCCCGGCGATGCTCTTGGATGCACCGTCGATGTCGAACGCGTTCATGTCCTCAAGCTTGTATGCAGCGATCTCGCGGATCTGCGCCATCGAGACCGTGCCGACCTTTTTCTTGTTGGGCTCGCCGGAGCCGCTCTTGAGACCTGCGGCCTTGAGCAACATGACGGCAGCAGGAGGCGTCTTGGTGACGAACGAGAACGACCGGTCCGAGAAGACCGAGATCTCAACGGGGATGATCGTCCCCTTGTCCTTCGTCGTGCGCGCGTTGAACTGCTTGCAGAACTCCATGATGTTCACGCCTTTGGAGCCGAGGGCCGGTCCGATAGGCGGTGCTGGAGAGGCTTCGCCGCCCTTGCACTGCAACTTGATGATGGCTTCGAGTTTTTTCATTGGGTGTTCCTCGTGCGAGCGGCAAGACAGCGACCTCGACCCTTACGGCCGGGCAACGGTCTCCACCTCCGAGAAGTCGACCTGAACCGGAGTGGGTCGGCCGAAGATTGAGACGGACATTTTGACTTTGCGCTTGTCGAAGTCGACGCCCTCCACCGCACCGGTGAAGTTCGCAAAGGGTCCGGATTTGACGCGAACGTTGTCGCCCACGGCAAAGGAGATATCGGGGGCAGCCTGCTCGGCTTGGTCCTCGCCCGGAGCGGTCTCGCCGGTCGTCGCGCGGAGGGTCTTGGCCATCTGCGGGGCTGGAACCGGCTTGGGCGTCTTGCCACCCAGGAAACCAGTGACCTTGGGCGTGTTCACGATCACGTGCCACGCCGCCTCGGTCAGCTCGATGTTGACGAAGATGTAGCCGGGGAAGAACTTCTTGTTGGTCTTGATGTTCTTCTTGCCGCGACGCTCCGTCACCTGCTCGGAAGGCACCAAGATCTCTTCAAAGTCAGCCTCGAATGGCTGCCCTTTGATGCGCTCTTCGAGGTTGCGTTTGACTGTGTTCTCGTAGCCGGAGAACGTCTGCACGACATACCAATCCATCGAAGTCCTTGGGTCCTTGCGGTGCGCTTCGACGGGATCAGATCCCGTAGAGCAGGTTTGTCGCGGAGGACCAGATTTGGTCCATCGCGAAGAGGATGACTGAGCAGATGATGGTCACCATGATCACGATGCCGGTGTTGGCTCGGATCTCAGCCTTGGTGGGCCAGGTGACCTGGGAAATCTCGGTGACGACTTCGGTGCAGAACTTGAAGTAGTCTTTTCGGCGCCAGGCGTAGATCGTGCCGACGAGCGCGATCCCCATGCCGATGGTGCTGGCACCAAGCTCGCTGGGGCGACCGACCTGCGGGTAGTAGTCGAACAGAATCGCCCAGATGTCGTCCGTGGCGTTGACGAGGACCCAGGCACCAGCGGCACCCAGGACAAAGAAGATCACATGTGCCCAGCGAGCGGGATCGAAGTCTCGCTTGATCGGGGCACGGCGCTTCTTGCGGCGGCTATCGGACGAATCGGACATAGGAGGCTCCAGCGGGCGGGACAGAGACGAACGTGGGTGGGTTCTGACCCGGACCCGAAGAATGGGGCCCCGGCGGCCGTTTCTGACCGCCGGGGCTCGCTGCAGGGGATGAGGGACTCGAACCCACGGCCTACGGATTTGGAGTCCGTTGCGCTACCAACTGCGCTAATCCCCTAGAACGTCGGATGAAAACTTTGGCAGGCTGAGGTCCTGCCGGTGTGCTCGTGTGTCTGGCCCGTGATTCGCCTGGCGAATGACTCTGGAAGGTTACGGCCCACCTCGGGTTGGCCGAGGCTGGCTGGGCCCCGAGTCAGGTCGACCGCGGACTACTTGGTTTCCTTGTGGGGCTTGTGGCCCTGACAGGAAGCGCAATACTTCTTGAGGTTGATTTTCTCAGGCGTATTACGTCGGTTCTTCCGGGTGGAATAGTTGCGACGCTTGCACTCGGTGCACTCAAGGGAAACTGTGATGCGATGTCCGGCGGCCATGGTAAACCTGGGGCGGAAGAAGGACGCCGGCTATAGCAAGAGCCGTTCCGGGTTGCAACCGCCGCGCCCAACTTCTGGCGGACCCAGCCTCGTCCTCCGGCGAACATCGCGCATCACCCCCAAGCCGCGCCTAACGGGGGTTATGCTGCACGGAGCACTTCGGTTCCGCGCCGAGATCAGGGCGTTCGTGTCGTTGTCTCGTCGTCCGAGAACCGGCGCATGCGCCGCTCGACCGGAGATCGAACCGCTTGCGGCCGGATTTCGCATCGGCGCAGTTCACGCTGCCCGCCGACGGGACGCGACCGTGAGACAGGGCCTCAGCGCTGGCGCCGAAACCCCGGTACTTCTATAGGTCGAGAGTCCGTGACGAACGAGCCGTACCACCGCTGCCGAGCAACGCTGAGCGCGATGATGTTGGTTCTATACCTTCCGGCCTGCCGGATGGTGAACCCGGCGTTCGAGGCCGAAGGCTCGGGTTCGTCCGGATCCGGGGCGAGTGCATCCACAGCGCTTGGCACCGGCGACGAGCTGGAGAGCTCCGGCGGCTCCGATGGCTCCGGTGGCTCCGGAGCGCTTTGCGAAGAAGGCCAAGCGCGTTGTGACGAGCAGTGCGTGCTCACCTCGCTGAACCTGCTGCACTGCGGCGGGTGCTTCCAGCAGTGCCCCATGACCTCCGTGTGTCTCGACGCGCAGTGCGTCGCCGACTGCAAGGCCACAGAGACGGTCTGCGATGGGACGTGCGTCGCGACCGACGAGGACCCGCGGAACTGCGGAGGGTGTGGCAATACGTGCGCCGCCGAGGACTTCTGCGCGGCTGGCGTCTGTGTGCCCGAGTGCCCGGAAAGCCTGCCGGACGCGTGCGACGGCGGGTGCTTCGACCTGCAGACCGATGTCGAGCACTGCGGCGCGTGCCCAAACACGTGCGGCGCTGCCGAGGTGTGTGCGTCGGGGCAGTGCGAGCCCGGGTGCGCGAGCGACCTCGAGCTTTGTGGGACGGTCTGCACCGACCGGAGCCTGGATGCCGACAACTGCGGCCAGTGCGGCAACGCGTGCGGGTCGAGGCAGTTCTGCGGCGATGCGGTCTGCGTGAACGACTGCGACGCCCCGCTGCTCGCCTGTGGGACCGCGTGCATCGATCCCCGCTCGTCTCGGAAACACTGTGGCGACTGCGACCAAGCATGTCCGGGCCAGCAGCAGTGTAGCGAGGGAACCTGCGGGTGCCTCGGAGGAGACACGGCCTGCGGGGTGCAGTGCATCGACACCCAGACCAACTCGCAACACTGCGGCGAGTGCGACAACAAGTGCGGCGGCGGCCGTGAGTGCGTCGACGGCTCGTGCGAGAGCTGCGAGGACGGCCTGACGCAGTGCGGCAACAAGTGCGTCGACACCCAAAGCGACAAGAAGCACTGCGGCGAGTGCAACCACAACTGCGGCAACCTCGACTGTGAAATGGGGGCGTGCGCGTGAACCCGGTCGCCCTCGTGCTGGCCAGTCACCTGCTGGCAAGCCCCCAGGCGGCGCCGACGTCGGTCTTCCGCCCTCCGGTCGCCGCCGCGGGCGAGTTTTCGAACGCTGAGCTCGAAGCGCTACAGGGCCGGGTCGACGACGCGTTTTCCCGAACCGAGTTTGCGTCGGTCGTACCCGCGGAGCCGTCGAGATGCACGACAACCGCATGCTGGCAGTCGTACGCGGACCAGAGCGGAAGCCGATACCTGGCCTCCGTCTCGGTCGAGGCGGTCGAGGCCGATCAACGCCTGGTGATGTCCATCATTGAGGTCTCCGACGGGAGCTCCGTGGTGGAGCTCGAGCGCAGCTGCGAGCTGTGCGGACGCGACGAGCTCCTCGATGCGACCGGAGACCTTTGCGCAACGGCGCTGCGGAAGCTCCAGTCCCACGCCGCGGTCACCACCGCGATCCTGGTCGATAGTGTTCCCGCCGGCGCGCGCGTGATCCTCGACGGACGAGACGTCGGTTCAACGCCAACGCAAATCGAGGTCTCACCGGGGCCGCATACGGTGGAGCTCTCCGCCGCCGGATACGATCCGTTTTCGCAGGCGGTCGAGATCGATCGCGGGACCACGCAGAGCCTTCGGCTTCGGCTCTCGTCGAGTTTGCAGACGGACCCGGCCCCCGCCGAGGAACCTCCGGTGCCCACACGACGTCGCGGAACCGTCGTGGCTGGCGCTGCGCTGCTCGGCGGCGGCTTCCTGTCGGCGGCGACCGGGGTCACGCTGATCGTGCTGCACGGCCGCGAGATCAGGTCCGACTGCAGCGGGGACAACATGGACCCGAGCGGCAACTGCCACTTCCTCCACGATACGCGGACCGGAGGCATCCTTGGCCTCTCGGCCGGAGCCGCAGCGCTGGTCGGCGGCGCGGTCCTTCTGGGCATCGGGCGGCATCGAGGTCGGCAACGCGCGGTCGCACTGTCCCCGACGGCTGCAGGGCTGCTTGTGCACGGCCGATTCTAGGGTCCTGGGTCCCCTACTTTCGCTTGTTGGCAACCTTGGCCAGCCGTCCGGCGGCCAGGCCGGACCCAAGCTCATCAGCCCTCGAATACGCAGCGTGGGCGCCCTCGTAGTCGAAGCTCTTGTACAGCGCATCCCCGAGCGCGATGCGGTACTCGGCGGTCCGCGGTGCCAAGCGTACGGCCGCTTTCAGTCTCCGTGCAGCCAGTGCATAGCTGCCGCGATCGAAGGCGACGCGACCCAGGCCACGATGGGCAGCCGCATACCCTCGGTCGGCCGCCAGCGCGTCCGCGTACAACCCCTCGGCCCGCCCCGACTCGCCTCGCGCGTGCGCTCGGTCGGCGGACTTCGTGAGCGCCCGCGCTTGCTCAAGGTCTGGCGCCTGGGCATCGTCGAACGCCTCGGCATCTTCGGGCGAAGCGCCAGCGTCCAACAGCATGGGGGCCGGGTCCGCGACCACCCCGCGGTCGGTCTCCGGCGTGGGTTCGGGCGGTTGCGCGGCCGCGGAGCTCGGCGCTGCGCGTCGAGACTGAGCCAGCCTGCGAAGCTGATGGCGGCGTTCGGATGCGGCGGGCGAAGCTCGATCGATGGACTCCAGTCGAGCCGTCCGCTCCGCCTCCGAGATGTCCGACAACACCAGCAGCGGCTCGACCAACTTCAGTTCATCGGGCGTGAAGGTGCGGGTCTCCGCCTTGCTCCGGAGCAACCGGAACTCCCCGGGGGTCATCGCAGCCCGAAGCCGAACCCGGGGGCGTTCGGGATCGAAGAGGAGGGCCTCGGCGTAGTAGTCGAGCGCAAACGGCTTTCCCCCGTCTTCGTCCCAGTACTCATCCCCCAGCCGCTCCAGCGTGTCTGCGAACTCGGCCCGAAGCTCCCCCGCCCGCTCGCGCCCCGCTCGGTCCTCCCCCTGTTCGAGCGCTTCAAGCTCGAGGACGAAGCCCAACGCCGTGATCAGCGTTGGCTCCTCGGGCGGCGCATAGACGAAGAACGCTCGTGCCGCGGCAGCCCGTGCGGCCCCGGCCAAGCGGTCCACTTCGGCCGAAGCGAGGGATGGGTCCTCGGTTTCTGATCGCAGCGCGTATCCGACCCCGACACCACCTGCGGCGAGGGCCACGGCGCCGGAGATGACCCAGGGCAACCATCGGCGCTTCGGGATCCGCCGAGGCATGGGCATCCTGCGACGCAGCCGTTCCTGAACCTCGGGATCCACCGCAGGCAGCGGAAGGTCGTCCCACTCGGTCGTGAACGACAGCGCGATCTGGACCTCGCAGAGCGCCACCTCGACCGTCGCCGCGTCGGGGTATCGATCGTGGGGCTCCTTCTCCAGGCAGCGAAGGATCACGCGCTCGAGGGGCTCGGGGCAGGAAGCCAACGTGTGGGGTGGAATGGGGTCCTCGCTGAGCTGGGCGAGCAAGATCTTGGACGGGTCCGAGTTTTCGAACGGGCAGCGCCCCGTCACACACTCGTAGAGCACACAGCCCAGCGCATAGACATCGCTGCGTGCATCCCCGCCGAGTCCCGAGATGACCTCTGGCGCGAGGTAGCGTGGCGTCCCGGCCCTCGACGCCTCGGTGCCTTCGGGGGCACCAACTTGCGCAATGCCAAAGTCGAGCAACTTGACCGTGTCGGCGCGCCCCTCGGCCAACGCCAGAGAGATGTTCTCCGGCTTCACATCACGGTGCGTGATCCCGACGCGATGGGCAGCCCCCAGCCCTTTGCAGATCTGGCGGGCGACCACGACGAGTCGCTCCACTGCGAACGTGCCCGCGTCTTTGATCGCCTGGCGCAGCGTCTCCCCCTGCAGCAACTCCATCGAGATCATCAGACGCCCGTCGGAGAGTTCAACGAGGTCGTACACGTCGACGACGAACCGCGACTCGAGGCGCCCGAGAACCTTGGCCTCGGCCCGGAACAGTTCGGTCGCCACCGGACTCAGCGTGCTGCGCAAGACCTTGAGCGCGACCCGGCGATCGAGGTCCTCTTGCACGGCTTCGAAGACCCTCCCCATCCCGCCATCACCCAGCCACCGGACCAAGCGATACCGGGTGCCCGGGATGAGCTCCCCTGGACGGAGCGAGACTGGCCGGCCGGGCGTCCGCGCGCTGTGCAACGCCGCGGTGGCCTCCTCGGACTCCCCATCATCACCATCGAGGAACACGGTGTCCGTGTCCGCAGCGTCGACAACCCAGGGGACTCCGGCTTCGTCCGCGTCCCCTTGTTCCGCGAGCGTCCGCCGTGTCTCGAGCCCGGGCATGAACCCCTTGATCCTACCGCGGTTCAGCCCGCGGTCGAGCGGATGGATCCCCGTCCTGAAACAAAAACGGGCCCCAGCAGGAATGCTGGGGCCCGTTTTTGCTGAACGTAGAGCGGTTACGCGATGATGTCGGTCACGATTCCGGCGCCGACGGTGCGGCCACCTTCGCGAATCGCGAACTTGAGGCCCTTTTCGCACGCGATCGTGCTGATGAGCTTCACTTCGATGGTCACGTTGTCGCCGGGCATCACCATCTCCACGCCTTCGGGCAGGATGATGTCGCCGGTCACGTCCGTCGTACGGAAGTAGAACTGCGGGCGGTAGCCCTTGAAGAACGGCGTGTGACGCCCTCCCTCTTCCTTCTTCAGCACGTACACCTCGGCCGTGAAGTTCGTGTGCGGGTTGATCGAGCCGGGCTTGCAAAGCACCTGGCCGCGCTCGACCTCTTCCCGCTTGATGCCACGAATCAGCACCCCGCAGTTGTCCCCTGCCTGGCCCTGGTCCAGAAGCTTCCGGAACATCTCCACCCCGGTCACGGTCGTCTTCGCCGTGTCCTTGATGCCGACGATCTCAACCTCGTCGCCAACCTTCACGATGCCGCGCTCGATTCGACCCGTCACGACCGTGCCGCGACCGGAGATCGTGAACACGTCCTCCACGGGCATCAGGAACGCCTTGTCCAGCTCGCGTGCCGGCTCCGGGATGAAGCTGTCGCAAGCGTCCATCAGCTCGAAGATGCACTTGCACTCCTCGGCTTCCCAGCTCTCCGAGTTGAGTGCCTTCAGCGCCGAGCCACGCACGATCGGCGTGTTCTCACCGTCGAAGTCGTAGCTCGTCAGAAGCTCGCGGAGCTCCTCTTCGACCAGCTCGATCATCTCTTCGTCTTCCGCCGCGAGTTGGTCGACCTTGTTCAGGAACACCACCATCACCGGAATGCCGACCTGGCCACCGAGCAAGATGTGCTCGCGCGTCTGCGGCATCGGACCGTCCGGAGCCGACACGACCAGGATCGCGCCGTCCATCTGCGCCGCACCCGTGATCATGTTCTTGATGTAGTCGGCGTGTCCGGGACAGTCGACGTGCGCGTAGTGACGCTTCTCCGAGTTGTACTCGACGTGCGCGGTCGAAATCGTGATGCCGCGCTCGCGCTCCTCGGGAGCCTTGTCGATGTTCTCGAAGTCGACCTTTTCCGCCCAACCACGCAGACCAAGCACCTTGGTGATGGCAGCGGTCAGCGTGGTCTTACCGTGGTCGACGTGACCGATGGTTCCGATGTTGACGTGCGGCTTATCGCGAACGAACTTCTCTTTGGACATCTTCAGGCGACCTTTTCGTCGGGAATTCGGCGGGAGTTGTACCCCCGTCCAGCCCTCAATGGAAGGGCTACGCGCCGGAGTGCAGCACGACTTCGCTCACCCCGTGCTTTGCGGGGTGCGCGTCAGGCAAAAAAAAGCCACCCCGTGTTTCGGGGTGGCGAGAGCCTTCGACCGGATTCGAACCGGAGACCTCATCCTTACCAAGGATGCGCTCTACCGACTGAGCTACGAAGGCGGAAGCGAAAGATAAAAAGAGCGGGAGACGAGGGTCGAACTCGCGACATTCAGCTTGGAAGGCTGACGCTCTACCAACTGAGCTACTCCCGCGAGGCCTCACCGTGAGGCGGTTTCTTTAAGTTCAAGTCAAGGTGAGTGGATGGAGTAGGATTCGAACCTACGTAGCGTTGACGCGGCGGATTTACAGTCCGCTCCCTTTAGCCACTCGGGCATCCATCCGTGTGCGTGAGGTTCGTTGAAGAACCGGCAGCGGGCGTTTCTCTGAGAGCTGGAGATGGGATTTGAACCCGCAACCCCCTGATTACAAATCAGGTGCTCTACCGTTGAGCTACACCAGCAAGATTGCCGCCGTGTTCTTCTCGGGACTCCTTCGAGCCTGGCGACTTGCCAGGTGGGCGCGGTGTATATCTCCGCGGCTGCAGGCTGTCAATAGCGGGATGTGTAGGTTCGCCCCAAAGCATCCTGACGGCATGCAGGAGCGAGCTGCGCATCCGACTGGGCCGTGGCCTCTATCGGATGCGCAAACCGCAGCCGGTCTACTCCTCGTTCTCGTTGTCGCTGCCGGCAGGCCGCAAACCGGCCATCGTCTCCCGGGCCCGCAGGACCGACGCCTGGAACGTTGCGTCCATGGACCCTTTTTCGGAGTCGAGCACCCCTTGCAGTGCGTCCACGCACCCGCCGCACTCGGTGCCGCGCTCAAGCATGCGCATCGGGAGCCACGCCATGCTGATCCGAGCATCGGGGTTCCGCACCTTGAACGCCCTGGAGATCGCCTCTGCGGCCGCGACGTCCCCCTTCTTCAGGCGTGCCACTTCGAACGCCGCCTTCTCCCGCGCGAACCAGTCGGCGTCCACGTCCTCCAGCGTCTTCTCGTAACAAGCCGCGTCGGTCTTGCAGGTCTCGACCAACGCGATCCCAGCGTCCCACTTGCTCAGCTCCTCTTTGACTTTGGCGTCCTTGTTGGTCGCCATCGCTGCTTTGATCGACGCGATCTGCTCGGGCCCCGCGGCGAGAATGGCGAACCGACCCGCGTCCCAGCGAGGCGTGTACTTGAAATCGGAGAGCACGATCTCGGTGTCGTACTCGCCGGACTTGATGACCTCGTTGAGGCACGTCACAGCCTTCTCGCCGCCGATGCGGCCGAGCGACTCCATGATGGGGAACATGTCGCCGGGGTTGTCGGTCGACAGAACGCAGCCGCACAGTGACTCCGAGGCCTTCTCGTCGCCGATGAAGCCGAGCGCGTTCGCGATGACCGCTCGGAGTCCGGCAGCGTTTGCAGCCTCGTCGTCGGCGTCCTCGTCGTCGTCGCCGTCGGCCTTCTCTGCTTCCTTCTTCTCTCCGGGCTTGCAGTCCGCGGTCGGCATGAAGCCCACGAGATCGTCCACCGCAGAGACCGCACCCATGGCGCCCAGGATTCCCGCGGCGGTCTGTTGGATGACCGGCTGCGGCACGCCGTTTTCCGCGGCGAGTTCCTGCACCTGCACGTGGTCTCCGCGGAGCATCTTGAGCACCTGGGGCACAGCAGGCTCCCCGATGGCCGCCAAAGCCTGCTTCGAGCGGATCCCGATGTTGGTGCTCGTCGGTGCGTCTGCGACTCGGAACGTCACGGTCAGAAGCGCGTCGACTGCCGACGGATCTCCGATGCGCCCCAAGGCTTTTGCCGCGGCGCGGTGCACCGAGACCGGCTGCTTCTCCGTCGTCTGCTCCATCGCTTTGATGAGCACAGGTACCGCTCGCGCGTCGCCGAGGGCACCCAAGGTCTCGGCCATCATCAGCCGGACCTTGCCCGCGTCCGTCTCCGATTCATCGAGCGAAGGCTTCTCGATGATCTCTGCAAACAGCTCGATGATCTTCTCCACGGAGCCGTCGGCCTTCGCCTTCTTGATACCGTCCAGGGCGTTCATCACGTTCTTCCGTGCGCCCGCGCTGCCGTCGAGCTGCAGCGCCATATTCCAAACCGGCGCAGCCTCGGGACGTCCCACCTTGCGAAGCAGGTCGAGCATCGTCTCTTGCTGCTCTTCGGCGTCAGCCCAGATCTCCTCGAACGCGGGGATGACCTTGACCGCAAACTCGTCGATCAGGTCTTCGTTCTGCTGAGCATCCAGGACGGTTGTGGTGAGCTTCTCAAGACCACTGAAGCCCTGCGAACGGGAGTCCGCGTTCTTGATGAGCTCGACGTGTGTCTCGAACTTGTTGGGATCGGGCTTCTTGCAGGCACTCGTGAGAACGAGCGCGGAGAAGAGCGTGGATACGATGATCTTGCGCATGGGAGTTCCTCCTCGTCGGGCACAGCGGTAGGGGCTCCGCGGCCAGGCCGGGGGAACATCCTACGCCTAGGCGCAACTTGCGCCAAGTACGAACAAAGCGCCGTGGGGTCTCCGTCCTCGTGTGACCGCCAAAGCCGACGGCATCAGGGGGAGGAAGGAGAACACACGACCCGTGCTCACCAGGCAGACCGAGTCGGCCTACCGACGTCCGACGCGTCGCTTGCCCGGCTTGGGCACACGAGCGCGTGGGGTCGTCTTCTTTGAGCTCTTCTTGGTGCTGGTCGGCTTGGTCGTCGTGGCCCCGCGCCTCGAACCCTCAAGCTCGGCGTGCTTCACCACGATCGTGTCGTCGTCTTCACGACGCGCCGCAGCCGCCGGCCGTGGCGTCGGGATGGCCGGAACCCGGGTCGGCGCCTTCGCGACCTTCTTGGGCGGCTTGGCCGGGACCTTCTTCGGTGAAACCTTCTTGGGCGGTGTCTTCACACCCGGCGGGGTCTTGGCAAGCACCGACTGTGCGGTCGGCTTGGTCGTCACCGGAGCGGCTCGACGGACGGCCTGACGCCCTTTGCGGGGCGGTGGAGGCTCGCCGCCCATCGCCACGTTGCCCGCGAACGTTGCGCCGTCCGCCACGATCACGCGCGGAGCGGTGATGTCCCCGACGAGTTTGGCGCCGGCGTTGAGCGTGACGGAATCCTCGGCCGTGACGTTGCCGACGACGATGCCGCTGACGACGATGTCGCGGGCCTGAACCGTGGCGACGACGATGCCGCCAGGGGCGACGAAGACGGTCTCTGTGAGAACAACGCTGCCCTCAAGACGACCCTCGATATGGAGATCTTCTTCACCGCTGACCCGGCCGCGGACAAAGATGCCGGGGCCGATCAACGTCGCCGCTTCGGCGGCTGTGCTTTGAGACTGGCGCGCCATCACTTAGCCATCCATGTCGACGTTGCCCTTAAACGAGGCTCCGTCGGCGATCAGGATGCGCGGCGCGTGGATGTCTCCAACCACGCGGCAGTTGCTCTTGAGTTCGGCGCGCTCGCTGGCGACGACGTCTCCGGTCACCGTCCCGAGGATGGTGATGGTGGCGGTCTCGACGTTGGCCTCGAGAACCCCGCTTTCCTCGACGAAGATGTTCTGCCGCAAGGCGACGCGTCCTTTGACGGTGCCTTGGACGACGAGGTCCTCGTCGCCGGTGATTTCGCCGTCGATGACGATGGTGCTTCCTATGACGGTATTAGCCATGAAACAGCGTGCTTTCTTGGTCGTTCGAGCTCGAGAGAGAAGAGAGATCGGAGGGGTGGGCTAGCGCGCAGCCTTGCGGAGCTCGTCAGGGAGCTCGACTTCCATCTCGACGGCACCATCGAAGTGCGCGCCGTCGTGGATAATGACCCGGGGCGCGCGGACGTTCCCGGAGACCTGGGCACCACGCTCGATGGTGATCGAACGCGAGGCCACGATATCGCCCCGAACCTGACCGAGAACCGCGATGCTCTCGATGTCGAGGTCGGCCTCCACCTCGCCGGATTGGGCGACGACGAGGTGGCCCGCCAGCGACACGGATCCTTCGACCCGACCTTCGATGATGAGGTCTTCTTGCCCGCTGAGCGCTCCACGGACAGCGGTCTGCGGGCCGATCACGCAGACGGTCGATGAGGGGGTGGTGCCGCGGGAGTTGGTGTTGGCCATCTTGCGAGTCTTTTTCCCGCCCTGAAGCGGGAGCGGACCGTAGCAGCGCCGGGCGAGCGGACGCAAGGGTCGCCCGGACGATCCTCGTCCCCGCACCGCCCCACCCCGTAACCCCGCCCTGTGCCGCGCCGATCAACGGGCACACGGGGTCGCAACCCCCCGTGGCCGGCCCCTCGACGCTCGATGCGGGCCGGTGGTATGAGCCGCCTTTAGAGGATCGAATCCCGTGACCCAGCCCAAGCCAGAGGCCGCGGCCCTTCGCCGAGACCAACTCGTCACCTATTTTGACGGTGCCCTCCGATCCGATCCCTCTACCCACCTGATCGGGACCGAGCTTGAGCGCTTTGGCCTCGCCCGGGACGAAGAGGCGGGGGCCTACATGCCCGTACGCTACGACCCCCACATCAAGGCGGTCCTCGAAGGGTTCGTGCGCGACTACGGGTGGGAGGTCGGTCCGGACCACGGGACCCACGGCGAGGTGGTGGAGCTGCGTCGCAACGGCGCGTCGATCACCCTTGAGCCCGGCGGGCAGTTCGAGCTCTCGGGGGCTCCGCTGCGCAACGTCCACGAGACGTGCGACGAGTTCTCCGAACACTATGCCGAGCTCGACGCGATCTCTCGTCCTCTGGGCCTGACTTGGCTCGCGGTTGGGCACCACCCGTTCGCGACCCGCGAGCAGATCAACTGGATGCCCAAGGGTCGGTACGAGGTGATGCGCAACTACCTGCCCACCAAGGGCAGCATGGCGATGGACATGATGTCGCGGACCTGCACCGTGCAGGCGAACTTCGACTACACCTCCGAGCAGCAGTGCGGCCAGCGACTCCGGCGAGTCTCGGCGCTGGCTCCGATCATCATGGCGATGTTCGCAAACTCGCCCTTGGTCGAAGGCAAGCCCAGCGGGCGCGTGTCTTCGAGGAGCTGGGTCTGGACCGACGTGGACAACGCGCGATGCGGGATCCGGCCGTTCTTCTTCGATAGCGGGTTCTCCTTCGAGCAGTACGTCGACTGGGTTCTCGACGTGCCGATGTTCTTCTTCAAGCGCAACGACAAGTACATCGCCTACCACCAGACCTTCCGGCACTTCCTCGAGCACGGCGCGCCGTGCCCCGACGGCTCGCACACCCACGCGACCTATGATGATTGGCTGTTGCAGCTGAGCACCGTCTTCCCCGAGGTTCGCCTCAAGCCCCACCTCGAGTTCCGCTCAGCCGACGCCGTGGGCAGCCGCTTCGTCTGCGCGCTCCCTGCCCTGCTCAAGGGCCTGCTCTACGACGACGCCGCGGGAGACGAGGCCATGGCGCCTCTGGATGGACTCGCGTTCGACGAACGCGTGACGCTGTGGCACGAGGCTGCCAACGTGGGCATGAAGTCCCCCCGGGTTCATGAGCTGGCCAAACACGTGTTGAAGCTGTCCTACGAAGCCCTGGAGGGTTTTGGCGTGCTCGACTCCAAGGGGCGCCGAGAGTCGCGATTCCTAGACCCGCTCGCGCCCTTGGTCGAGGAAGGCATCTCGCCGGGCGAAGACACCTTGCGCACGCTCGGTGTCGACAAGTTGGGCACGGACGCGGCGGCCCGAACCGCAATCGCGGCGGCCTGGCGCTTCGCGGGCATCGAGCCCTAGCGCCGGGCCGGCGAGGCTTTGGGCGCGGTGCCCTTGGTCGTGTGGGGCCGGGCAGGAAGTTTCGTGAGCAGGCCTTTGAGTGGGACCGTGTACACGGGCGTTTCTCGCAGCCCCGCCGCGTGAGCGATCGCGTTGGCTGCCAGGCGCCCGGAGGTGTGCGCGGCCTCCATCAGCATCGCGGGACACGGAAGCTTCACCCAGTCACCCGCGAGCGTGAGCCCGCGCAGCTCGGTCTCCACGCCCGGCCGATGCGCGCCCATGCCGACATGAAAGGCCGTGAAGTCGCGCCGAAGTTGCATGTGTTCGTGCACCACGCTGGCGTCCGCATAGCCGGGAAAGAAGTGGCGCAAGCCGGCGATGAGCGAGTCACGAACCGCGGCGTCCGCCATGTCGTCCGGCACCGAGTAGCAGTGCAACTCCACGACGCTGCCGCCGTGTTCGCGCGACCACGCAGCCGCCTCGGGGTCGATACGATCGATGAACGCTGCGGCATCGATCGCGCCACGGCGCTCGGTCGAAACGAACACCGGAAGGTCATCGGGAGACGGACGGTCGACCCACAAGCGCAGCACGGCATAACGCTGACCGGGAAGAACGTGCTCGAAACGCTCGACCAACGACGGGGCGTCCGCGCAGATGGACGCACTCGCGCGAAGAATCGCACCGGCCGCGCCCACGTCTGCCGCCAGGATCACCTCGTCGAAACTCTCCCCGTTGACCCGCCAACAGCTCCCGTCGCGCTCCAGCGCTTCGACCGGGGTCTGCATACGAAAGACCACGTCGTGGGCCTCGCAGTGCGCGACGATCGGGTCGATGAACCCGGAGGCGTAGTTGCCATCGACGAAGTCATAACCCAGCCCGAGGTCGTGACTGAGGTAGTAGAAATGAAAGCTCTTGATGAGCTCGGCGGTGGAGAGCCGATCGTCGTCCGAGAAGAACGCGCGCGAGAACGCGTTGAACACGGTGCGAAGGTTATTTGGAAGCTGGGCGCGATGCGCAAAGCTTGAGAACGGGAGCGCGTCGAACTCCTCGAACGTCTTGTCCGCGTCGTAGCGCAGGAACGCCTCCATCTCCCGACCTGCGGGGCCTCGCGCGACCGGACCCAGCGCATACAGACCGCGACGGGCGAGGTTCAAGAGGTTGAGGATGGGGGCTTCGCGCTGGTCGGGGAACGACAAGCGGCGATGGTCCTCGGCGAGGATCGTGTAGTTGCCGACCGCTCGCATGGACCGGCGAACGCCGATGCCATCGAGCCAATCGTCAAGGTTGTAGTAGTGGCGGAAGAAGGCGTGAAAGCCGTGCTCGATGGACGCGTCGAAGCCGTCGTCGAGCCGCTCCCGCCAACCGGCCACCTTGCCGCCCAGATATGCATTCTTCTCGAGGACGGTGACCTCGAACCCACGCTGGGCAAGCATGCTGGCCGCCGACAGACCCGCGAGGCCTCCGCCGATCACCGCGACCGAGCGCGGCTCGTCCAGGGCCACGGGTCTGGAGAGATCGACGGGCTTGAGCAGGTGACGGTAGCCGCCAAAACCTCGCTCGATCAGCCGGCCGGCCCACGAAGGCTGTGCGAGGCGAACCTGGTGCCACTGGTACAGCACCACGCTCGCGGTGCACAGGGCGAGTCCGTAGCCGAAGTCCTCGACCGGGATCGTGCCCACCCGAACGCCGAGCTGGTGGGCCTCGCCGTAGTGCACGACCGGGCGCCAGGTGAGGTAGGTGTTGAACACGCCCGTGAAGAGGGCGACCAGCCCCGCAAACGCCCAATACCGAGGCATCCGCAGCAGTCCCGTGCCAAGCATATGGTCGAGCGCACCGGCCAACCCCAGCGCCAGCAACGTCAGCCCCGTGTAGCCGGGCCCGCCAGTGAGGAGCACGGCCGTGCCGGCCACGAGCAGGACTCCGGGGAGAGCGTAGGTCCACGGCGAGAGCGTGGCGCGAGCCTTGGGCGCGCCGACGAGTGTCTCCCAGCTGAAGACACAGGCGTACGGAACGGAGATGAAGAAGAGAACCTCTTCGATCGGGAGCCCGAACAGCTCGATGCCGAGCGTGTACCGCGGGTCGAACCACCAATGAGAACCGGCTACGGCCGCGTCCCACAGGATAAACGGCACCGCGACAGCGAGGGTCGCGATGCCGATGCTGCGTGCTCGCGACCGGAACTCGTAGCGCGGCATCAAGCTCAGCACCAAGGGCCCTGCGAGGATGAGGAGGTCGAAGAGCAGGTACTCGGCGCGCATGTTTCGGTGGCCCGTTCGGGCGGATGGGAGCGTCAGCAGGCTCGGAGCACCGCGGCAAACTCCGCCGGCGCGGCGCCATGGCCATCGTCGAGGAGCGCATCCCGGAGCTTGTCGAGCGCGCGCTGTTGAATCTGACGGATACGCTCTCGAGAGAGCGAGTAGATATCCCCGATCTCGCGGAGGGTCAGCCCTTCTTCGCCATCGAGGCCGAAACGAAGTCGCAGGATCTCCGCCTCCATGGGCCGCAGGCTCTCCAGCGCCTCGCGCAGGGCCCCATCGAGCTCAAAGGACTCCAGGCGCGTGTCCACGCTGGGCTCCTCGTCGGCGAGCGCATCGATACCCCGCGGGCGGACGCCTTCCTCGGCGTTCTCGCGCGGCACATCTCTCTCCAGCAGCACCCGGCCTAGACGCTCGACCTTTTCGAACGGTACCTCAGCGAGCGCGGCCAGCTCCTGCGTGTCGGGCTGGCGGCCCCGTTTGTGCTCGAACTCGCGACGGATTTTGCCCAGCTTGGCCTGCAGCTCAATCACGTGAACCGGCAGGCGGACCGCGCGACCCCGGTCGGAGAGCGCGCGGCTGATCGCGTGACGAATCCACCAGCTTCCATACGTCGAGAAGCGGAAGCCGCGACGCGGGTCGAACCGGTCGACCGCGGTCAACAAGCCCACGTTGCCCTCCTGGATGAGGTCTTCGAGGCTCATGCGTCCGCTGCGCAGATAGCGGTGCGCCATCGATACGACCAGCCGGAGGTTGGCCCTCGCGAATTCTGAGCGTGCCGTGTGCAGGTGCATCCGCGTGCGCTCGACCAGGAGCGCATAGGACCCGAATCGATCCGAGTTCCGCTGTGCGGCCCGGAGCTTGAGGTGTCCGCCGTCGTTGCGCCCGCGCAGCAGCGCTTGGATCTCTGCGGCGACGCGGTCAGCCACATCGCACGAGGGGTCTGCATCGGCGAGTTGCTCCGCCAACGCGATCCGCTCGGGAGACTCTACGCTCAGACCGCGCTTTCCAAACACGTCGCGCTTCGCAGCGGGCAGGTCGAGCTCCTTCTGCTTGTTGGCCGACATCGCGGACACGATGAGCTCGTGGATGCCCCCGTGCAGCGGCACGTACGAGAGCATCACCCCCCAGTAGCGCTGCCGAAGGCTCAAGATCCGCTGCGCGGCTTCAAGCTCTTCGCTGGGCTTCATCAGGGACTCGCGCTCAAGCGTCCGGAAATAGACGTCGAGCGCCCCCGCCTCGGAAGCCCGATCCGCGGGAACCAAACGTTGTGCAGCTGTTCGCGGGGTGGTGGGTGTCGCGGCGTGCATGTCGAATCTCCGAGAAAGGTATAGCCCTCTGTTCAATGTTTGCAAATGCTATTCGGAAAGCATGAACAAACCTGCGATTCCCCAATTCGCGCTCAAGCGGTCAGAAACGCCGCGTTTTCGAGGGTTGAGCCTCTGTGTCCCGCCGGGGGGAACAGCCTTGTGCACATCCTCATGGCCCAGCGAACAAACTCTTGACGCCCCGGCGCCGCTGGGACGCACGTGAACATCGAGTCGCAAAGCGTCTGAAGCCGGGCACAGGCACGTTCGTAGCCGAGCTCGTGCACAGCGGAAGGCCGCCCGTTCCGCGCATCCTGGCCGATGGGTTTGCCCAAGGTCGCAGCCGAGCCCGCGAAGTCGAGGATGTCGTCGGCGACTTGGTAGGCTTCCCCGAGCCGGGAGCCGACCGGGAGCCATGCGCCTGGGTCTCCACCCCCGGAGATCGCGCCCACACACACCGCCGCTTCAAACAGCGCCCCGGTCTTCGCCCGATGGTACAGGCGAAGGTTGGGAGAGGGCTCGGACTCCCAAGCCTGGCCCGCCACAATCCCGCGAACAGCACCCACGGAGCGTGCAACGGTCGCGAGCAGCGGCCCGAGCAGCATGGGATGGTTCTCGCAGCCGCGCCCGATGACCTCAAAGGCGCCTGCGATCAGGGCGTCGCCGACCAGCACGGCCAGCGCTTCGCCGTGCGAAACGTGAACCGTCGGTTGCCCGCGACGCAGCGGGGCGTCGTCAAAGCACGGCAGGTCGTCGTGAACCAACGAGGCGCAGTGCAAGAGCTCGATCGAAGCGGCCGCGGCGGACGCGACATCCAGGCTCCCGCGACCGCAAGCTTTGGCCACCGCCATCACCAGCTGCGGACGGACGCGTCCCCCGCCTCCGAACACGGCCTGTCGCATTGCGGCCTCAAGCCGCGGCGGGGTCGTGGGCCCCGTAATCCACGCAAATGCGCGTTCTAGGGAATTTTCGGCCTCCGGGTCACGAGCCATGAACAAGAGTTTGGCGAAAAACGCAGGCTTGTCAACAGTTGGACAAAGCATAGACGAAGACTAGATCTTGGCCTACGCTTGCTGCTGAAGCGATGTTAGCGACCGAAGACAACGCCGGCTCGGAAACCTTAGACACGGTGGTCGTCGGCGGTGGGATCGGCGGGCTCTCCGCGGCGCTGCGGCTCGCGGGCGGCGGGGCGCGGGTTGCCGTGCTTGAGCGCGCTTCCGAAGCGGGCGGGAAAATGCGCACGGTCCTGGCCGGGGGTCACGAGATCGACGCCGGGCCTACCGTGCTCACGATGCGCCCGGTCTTGGAGTCCCTCTGGGCGGAGGCCGGTCTCGATTTCGCCCTCGCGGTTCCGACCCAGCCGCTCGAGGTGCTGGCTCGGCATGCTTGGACCGACGGCTCGACGCTGGACCTGTTCGCAGATCCACAGCGATCCGCGGATGCGATCGCGGCATTCGCGGGCCGGCGGGAAGCGGACGCGTTTCAAGGCTTCCACCGCAACGCGAAGTCGATCTACGAGACCGTTCGCGCGCCCTTCATCGAGGCCGACACGCCTGGCATCATGGCTGGCCTCTCCGCCACCGGCCCGCGCGGGCTGTGGCAGCTGATGAAGATCGACTGGCACCGTTCACTTTGGCGAACGTTGGGCAGCTACTTCAAGGATGCTCGACTGCGACAGCTCTTCGCCCGCTACGCCACGTACTACGGATCGAGTCCGTTCTCGGCCCCGGGCACCCTCTCCCTCATCGCGGCCGTAGAGCAGGCGGGCGTCTGGAGGGTGCAAGGCGGAATGATCGAGCTCGCGCGCGCGACGGTCGCTGCGATCGGAAGACTCGGTGGCAGCGTCTACTGCAACGCCGAAGTCGCCGAGATCGAAACCGACTCAAGCGGCGTCATCGGCGTGCGATGCACCGATGGGCGGCGCTTCAAGTGCAAGACGGTGGTGTTCAACGGATCGCCCGCCGCCCTGTCATCGGGGCTCGTCGGAGGCGGAGCCCAGCGCGCCGTCTCAGGCAAACGCCCCGAGCCTTCGCTCTCCGCGATGACGTTTTGCGGCGTTGGCCACGCGAGCGGGTTTGACCTGCAGTGGCACAACGTCTTCTTCAGCGACGACTACGAGGCCGAGTTCGACGCGATCTTCCGCGACGGGCGGATCCCGACCTGCCCCACCACGTACATCTGTGCCCAAGATCGGGGCGACCTGCACGAAGCCCAAGAACAGGAGCGGCTGTTTTGCCTGATCAACGCACCAGCCCGCGGGGACGAACACGACTTCGACAAGGAGATCGAGACATGCAAGACGCACATGATGCAGCTGCTCTCACGCTGCGGCCTGGATCTGAGCCTGCAGGACAGCGTCGTGACCACTCCGACCCAGTTCGCCTCGATGTTCCCGCAGACCAGGGGGGCGCTGTACGGGCCCGCGACCCACGGCGCGGCGGCGGCCTTTGCCCGACCGGGCGCGAACACCAAGATCCCGGGGCTCTTCTTGGTCGGTGGGGATGTCCACCCCGGGGCAGGCGTGCCGATGGTGACACTGGGTGGACGCATCGCGGCGGACCGGGTCTTCGACCACTTGGGTTTGACGCGACCGTCCCGGCCAACGGGTACGCGTGGTGGTACGTCGACGCCGTCAGCGAAGACGGCCAGTTCGCGCTGACGCTGATCTTCTTCGTCGGCTCGGTCTTCTCCCCCACCTACTTCAAGGCGAGACAGCGCCAGGCACAGACCGCAGCCGAGTCGGTGTGTGCGGTCAACGCAGTCGTGTATCGAAGACGCGGCAGCACGTGGGCGCTCACCGAGGCCAGGCAAGCGTCGATCGAGCGCAGCCCCAACACGTTCGCGCTCTCCGGATCTCGGATGGAGCGTCACGGAGACACCATGCTCGTGCACCTCGACGAGCGCACCGCTCCCTGGGGACGACCGCTCAAGGGTCGCGTGCGTATCGACCTTGAGTACGGCGCCTTAGCCCCGTACCAGCTCGATCGAGCGGGCGAGCACCATTGGTGGCCCATCGGAGCCCGAGCCACCGCGGAGGTCGAACTCGACGCGCCATCGCTGCGCTTTCGGGGAAGCGCCTACCACGACTGCAACTTCGGACGTGTGCCCCTTGAGGACACATTCGACTCGTGGAACTGGTCGAGAGCGGACGTGGGCGATGACGTCTGCGTCGTGTACGACGTTCGCGAGCGCGATGGCGCAGGCGCGCCGCTGAGCGTTCGTCTGGGGCCACGCGGCGCCGCGGCACTGCGGGCCGACGTGCTCACCCCCCTGCCCCGTGGATTCTGGGGCGTCGAGCGCTCCATGCGATCGCACAGCGGCGCTCGCATCGTCCGCACCCTTGAGGACACCCCCTTCTACACGCGCTCCCTGATGCAGACCTCCTTCGATGGCCAGGAGGTCATCGCCATGCACGAGAGCCTCTCGATGACGAGGTTCACCAAGCCGTGGGTCCAGTTTCTCCTCCCGTTTCGCATCCGCCGAGGCTCTCGAGCGTGAGCCCAGCGGTTCAAGTTGCGACGGCGGGTCTGACCGCGTGGGTTGCTGTGTACACCAGCATCTGCGGCGTCGCGCTCCTGCGGGCGGGCCGTTCGCCAGCGCCTCGAACGAGCACGACCGGCCCGGTGCCGTCGGTGCTGCTGATTCGGCCCTGCACCGGCGACGACGCCACCCTCGACGCCGCTCTGCGCTCGACCGGAAAGCTGCAGTACAGCGGCGAGGTCTGCATCCGTCTCACGGTCGAAAGCCGAGTCGACCCTGCGTGGCCGCACGTGCTACGCGTGGCCCACTGGCTTCGCAAACAGGGCCACGACGCCCACGCCAGCGTGGCCGAAACGCACGCCTACAACCGCAAGGTGGGGCAGCTGGCGGAGCTGAGCCGCGAAGCCAAGCAGGACGTGGTGATGTGCGTGGATGCCGATGTCGACCTGAGCGGGTTCGCTCTGGATGCCTTCGTCGCCCCGCTGTCCGAGCCGGCGGCTGGCGCGATTTGGGCGCCTCCTGTCGAAGTGGGAGAAATCCAGGGACTCGGAGACCGAGCGTCTGCGGCGGTGCTCGGCGCGTCCCTGCAAGCGTTTAATCTCCTTGGCGAGCTCGACCGCGGCGGACTCGTCGGAAAGACGTTCGCGGTCCGAGCGGATGCTCTGCGTGAGGTCGGCGGCTTTGATGGGCTGGCCGAGTTCCTCGGTGAAGACATGGAGCTGGCTCGCCGCCTGCGGGACCGTGGACGGCCCACGACGATGCATCGCGCTCCCGTCCGGGCGATCGGAAGCGCGCGATCGGTGTCCGATATTTTGGCTCGCTACACCCGCTGGCTTTGGGTCATCCGGGCGCAGCGCCCCTCGCTGCTGCTGAGCTATCCGCTGCTGCTCGCCGCGGCCCCGCTCCTGCTCGGCCTGCTGGCGCTGCTGGCCACAGCCGCACCCCTTTGGGCGCTCGGACTGAGCGCCGTCGTGCTCGCGACGCGGATCGCCGTGGCGCTGGGTGCCGCCGGCCCTCGTGGTCGCAAAGCGGCTGCGGCCGGGTACGAATGGCTGCTCGCAGACGTGGTGCTCTTGTTGGCGTTCACCCGCGCCCTGGGCAGCGCGCAGGTGCTCTGGCGCAACCGACCCCTACGGCTTGGACCGGAGGGCCGCTTGCGAGCGATCGACGACGGGCGGTAGCGCGGTCCGACGCTTGGCTTGGCGCGGAGCAAGCCACCCGGCCACGCGATCGAGACACCGGGTGGCCCAGCGCGAGAGGACACTGGGCGACCGCTCGAAGATCACCGAAAACCCCTGGTCCCCTGCTTCGAGGTGACGGTTGATTCGACGCCGCTCAGCCTCCACCGCGTGCTCCTGCTGCGCTCGGTCCGCCCTGCCTTCCAAGGACATCGGAGCGCCCACCGAGACATAAGCGTGGGGCAACGGCTCCCCTTGAAACACGTAGGCGAATGCGACGGGAATGACCCGAACCGTGTCGGCCCGCTTCGCGATCCCTGCCGCTCCGGGCATGAAGCGCAGCGGCAGGTGCGGTGGCTGCTCGGCGCCTTGGGGGAACACCCACAGCGCGGTGTTTCCAAGCTTCAGCAGTTCGAGCGCGTACCGCGTCGCAAGAGCACCATCGCGACGCGATGAAAGGTCCACGCCGAAGCAGCCAACCCAACGAAAGAACCGCAGGCGGGCCAGGTTGGACGCGTCCATCATCCCGTACGCCTCAGACTTCGGAAGCTCGCACTGCGTGAGCCACAGCGCCATCAAGGGGTCCCACCACGAGCTATGGTTGGCGATCACCATGACCGGTCCAGCACCCGCAGCGTCACGCAGCGAGTCCAGCCCGAGGATGTGAACGGCGGCGAAGCTCGAGCGAATCCGTCCCGTCGCGTGGCTTCGAAACCAGCGTTCGAACGGTCGCCAGCGGACCGCCTCAATCACGGGAGCAGGAACTCCACCTCGGGAAGCGCAGGCGCATCCAGCCCGGTCTCCGGGTCGTGGACTTGCCACCACGCCCGCGCGAGCAACCAGAGCTTTCGAGAAAGTCCGACCCGCGCCCGGCCGGAGATCGAATCGAACTCGCGTTCGCGGACGACGCGGCCGATGTCCGCGTAGATCTGCCCAGCGGCACGAATCGCGGGGCGACAGTCCGAGGGCAACGCGCCGACTCCCGGCTGGGAGCGCGCGTAGAGCCGGGACGCCTCGGCGAGCAGGCGCTCGGTCGCGGCAGCCACCGCAGGGCCAAACGCAGGCGCACGCAGCCATGTCTGTGGATCGAGGCCACCGTCCTCCAGCCAAGCCTCGGGCAGGTAGATCCGCCCGCGCCGAGCGTCCTCACCGACGTCGCGGCAGATGTTGGTCAGCTGCATCGCGGCTCCCAGCTCGCAGGCGCGGGCGAGCGTGTTGTGGTCGCGGACGCCCATCAGATAGGTCATCACCACACCGACTGCGGACGCGACGCGGGCAGCGTACGCGAGCACATCCGAGAGCGTTCGGTAGCGGCGCTGCTGTGCATCCCACTCGAACCCCTCAAGCAGCGCACTGAATGGGGCCTTGGGCAGGTCGTGGCGATCCACGACGCGAGCCAGGGCCCGGTCCACCGGGTCTGCCTCAGGCTGGTTGGCGAAGATGCGGTCGAGCCGGATGTGAAGGCGTTCGACGGCGCGCGAGGGATCCCCACTGTCGTCGACGGCATCGTCCGCAACCCGGCAGAACGCATAGAACGTAGCCGCATCGTCACGCATGCGGCGGGGCAGCAGCCACGATGCGGCGGAGAAGCTCTTGCTCCCCTTGGCGAGCAAGGTCTTGCACACGGCCAAGTCAGACGCCGCATCGGCCGCGACCACGAGCGCGGTGGATTCAGGCGGCATCGTGTTTCTTGCCGGAGTCTCGAGCCAACGGAAGATCGGGGAGCACCCGCTCGAGCACCTTTGCCGAGGAGAGCACGCCGGGCACGCCTGCACCGGGGTGCGTCCCAGCACCGACGAGGAACAGGTTTTCGATGTCCTCGCTGACGTTGTGCGGCCGGAAGTACGCGCTCTGAAGCAGTACGGGCTCCATGCCGAACGCCGCCCCCTTGACCGACAGCAAATCGTCACGGAAGCCCTGCGGGGTGAGACAGCGCGACGTCACGACCGCCTCGCTCAGTCCCGGCATAATCGTGGCCTCGAGATGAGCTTCGATCTTCTTGCGGTACCGCTCGGTTTCCACCTCCCAGTCAACATCCGCGTCGAGGTGCGGGACGGGGGACAACACGTAGAATCCATCACAGCCCTCGGGTGCGAGGGAGGGATCGGTCGCGGTCGGACGGTGCAGGTACAGACTGAAATCCTCGCACAACTTCTTGTTTTTGAAGATGTCCGTAAGCAGCGGCTTGTAGCGCGGCCCGAGCATGATTGTGTGGTGCGCGACGTTGTCGTACTTCCGATTCGTCCCGAAGTACCAGACGAACAGACCCATCGAGAACCGAGCCTTGTCGACCTTCTCGTCCGTCCACCGCTTGCGGTGCTCGGAGCGGATCAGCTTCTTGTAGGTCCAAGCGGAGTCGGCGTTGGAGACGACGAGGTCCGCATCGATCTGACGTCCATCTTCCATCGTGACCCCGACAGCCTTGCCGTCCTCGACCCGAATCTCCTCCACGGTTTGACCGGTGAGGACCTCGTTGCCCTGACCTTCGATGAGGCCGACGAGGCCTTTCACGAGCGACCCGGTCCCGCCCATGGGGAACCACACCCCCCACTTCCGCTCGAGGTGACAGATGAGGGAGTAGATCGATGTCGTCTCGAAGGGGTTCCCGCCGACCAGGAGGGGGTGGAAGCTGAGCACCTGCCGGACCTCGTGGCTCTTGACGTACGACGCCACCAGTCCCCACACCGTTCGGTAGCTTTTGAGCTTCACCATATCCGGGGTGATCTTCGCCATGTCCCACCAGCTGGAGAACGGCTCGAACGACAACCGCTCGAAACCGACCTCGAAGATCTTCCGGCTCATCTCGTAGAAGCGGTCGTAGCCATCTACGTCGTCGGGATTGAACTTGGCGACCTGCTCGCGCATCGCGTCGGCGTCGCCGGTGTAGTCGAAGGTTTGCCCATCATCGAAGCGGATCCGGTAAAACGGCGCGACCGGACGGAGGTCCACGTCGTCGCTAAGCTTTTTCCCGCACAGCTCCCAGAGCTCCTCGAACAGGAACGGCGCGGTGATCACCGTCGGTCCGCCGTCGAACGTGAACCCGTCCTGACGGTAGACATAGGCTCGACCTCCAGGCTGATCTCGGCGTTCCAGGACCGTGACGCGCCATCCACGCGCGCCCAGCCGAACCGCAGCGGCCAAGCCCCCGAAGCCGCTACCGATGACGAGCGCGTGTGGCCGGTCAGACTGGGGGGAGGAGGAGGCGGGTGGGGCGTTCATCGACGAGCAGTATAACTTTGAGCAAAGGTTTGACAATGAACCTTGTACAAATCAGACTCAGACGACCTCGGAAAGACCGCCGTGCCTGAAGACGAAGGAAAATACCGGATCAATGTCGTCGCGCAGAAGACCGGTATCTCGGCCGCGACGCTGCGGGCGTGGGAGCGTCGGTACGGCATCCCCGTACCCCGCCGCACCGATTCGTCGTACCGCGTCTACAGCGACGATGACATCGCGCTCATCGAGCGAGTGCGAGCTCTGTGCAATGACGGCATGTCGCCCAGCGAAGCCGCCAAGGTCGTGCTCTCGGAGGCGGCGCAACCGCTCGTACACGCCGCCGTCGGTGACCCCTACGAGGAGATCCGAGCGCAGATCCTTCACGCGGTCAAGATGTTCGACCCCGACGGGATTGAGATGGCGATCAACCGCGCGCTCACCCTCGGCTCAGCGTCGGTCATCTGTCAGCGGGTGATCGTCCCGGTGATGTTCACGATCGGGCAGTTTTGGCGGGCGGGCGAAATCACAATCGCCCAAGAACACCTCGCCACCCAGCTGCTCGAAACGACCGCGCGCAAGCTCATCGGACTCCTCCAGCCTGCCCCCGGCACGCGCCGAGTACTCCTGGCGTGTTTTGCAGAGGATGAGCACACCCTGCCGCTGTACGGCATCGCGTTGCACCTGGCCCAAGCTTCGTTCCGCACGCTGATGTTGGGGGCTCGGACCCCACCGGTTGCCATCTCGCAGTCGGTCCAACACCTCCAGCCCGTCTGTGTTGGACTGTCCGTCACGGTTTCGCCGCCGCCCCATCGCGCGCGCGAACTCGTCGACGCCTACGCGGACGCATGCGGCAACACCCCGTGGGTCGTGGGTGGGCAAGGCGCCGAGCCCCTCTCCGCGCACGTCCACGACCGGGGCGGACTCGTGGTTCCGCACGACGACATCCGGCAGGCGATCCGAAGCATCGAGACGTTGATCGCCCGACGCCGACGCGAACCCAAGACCCACTAGGCGACAACTTCACCGGGTCCTCTGGATCCCACGCAGAAAGGACCGCAATCGTGAGCCTGCTAACTCTCGCTACGATCTCCGCCCTCCCCTTGTTTGCTGATCCGCTGGCCGCCATGGCCGCGCAGTCGGTCGACGGTCAGGTTTGGGCGGGGCATCAAGTCAGCTTCGGAAAACGGCACGTCCCCTTCAAGGGGGAGGTGCGAACGCGGACCGACACGTGGACCCTCGCTCGCGTCACCCAGGTGGGCAGCAAGCTCACCCTGTCGCAAGAGGCGTGCATGGTGGTGTTCAAGCCCGTCGCAGGCGTGAAGGTGCGGGTCGACGCGCGGGCACTCCCCGCCAATGAGTTCGGATTCTCGTCCAACGGCGTGGATCTCAAAGGGGCCTCCGAGGTCTCTTGGCAGCACGAGGACGTCGATGGCGACGGATACCCGGGAATGACGGTGCATGTCGATTCCTCGGTTTGCAGTGGCGACCTCTACGTGGCCAACCGGTCCAGCACCCGCGCTCGGGCCGAGCTCAGCGGCGACACGCTGCGAGGCACCGCTCGCGTGACGGTCGACCAGGAGATCCTCGGCGCGAAGGGGGCTTGCCTCTCCGTCGTCGCAAGCGACACCCACGAGGTCGTCAGCGGCCCATTCGCCTACGCGGCGGTCGAGGCCACAACGACCTGCAGATCGCTGATGCAGTCGGGCTGGCCGATCGACGCCGCGCAATAGCGGACAACAGCGCCGCCAAGAACCCGCCACCATCCGTCGTTGGGAGCCGGCTTCCGGGGCTGCTACGGTTGAACCGTGACGCGCACGCGACTCTTGGCAGCCCTGTGGATTGTGGGGTGCTCCCCAGCGGAGAACTCGGCGTCGAGCCCTGCCTCGCCCGAGGAGCCAGCACCGGCGGCTGCAGACTCGCAGACGCCCGCGCCGGGACCCACCGGGCCCACGGTCGGCCCGGAGCCCTCGGCCCCGCGCGTGGTCGCTGCTGCAACCGATGCCCACAGCGCCGTGCAGGCCATCGTTCACGGCGAGGCGCTTCCCGAGCACCACAACGTGCACTTCACGGCGATCGAGGATCCGTCGGGCCGTGCGCTGCATGCATTTCACGCCGCGCTTCGCGACCTCGAGGACCACCCCACGCAGGGGAAGAAGGTTCGGGTCGCGTTTTATGGCGCCAGCAGCGTCGCGGCCGACCGCTACACAGGCTACCTGCGCGGCTACCTGCAACAGCGCTTCGGCGACGGCGGCGTCGGGTTCGTCACCCTGGTCCCCCTGTGGCGCTGGCATCGGCACGACGCGGTCTCGCTCGACGCCAACAAGCACTGGAAGATCGAGCACGGTCAGCGCACGCAGGGAAAGCTCGACGGCTACTACGGGCTTCTCGGAGCCTCTTCGCACAGCACCCACAAACGGGCCCGGACGACCCTGAACGCCAAGAGCTCCGCGGTCTCGCGCATTGAGGACAGCGACACGTTCTCCATCCAGTTCCTCGAGCAACCCGGCGGCGGGTCGTTCTCGGTCAAGCTGGGGACCGGCAAGACCGCGACCTCCGTGTCCTTCTCGACGGCGGCCGAGGGGTTCGCCCTCAAGACGGTCGAGGTTGTCCTGCCCGACACGTTCACGCCCATCACGCTCGCGGCAACCACGAATGCCGAAGTTCGCATCATGGGCGGCATCTTCGAGCGCGAACAGGCCGGCGTGGTGGTCGACGCGCTGGGGATCGGTGGGACGCGTTCGGCCAACATGGTCAACTGGGATGTGCCGACGTGGTCAGCGGCGCTTCGCGCCCGGGCGCCGTCCTTGTACGTGCTCGCGTACGGGGCCAATGAGTCCGTCGACGAGGACGAACCGATCGAGGTGTATCGAGCGAACCTCGAAGCCGTGCTCGACCGTTTCGCCGCCGCTGTGCCCGACGCAAGCTGTGTTTTGGTCGGTCCCGTCGACTACCCGCTCCCGGACGAAGAGACCCAGACCTGGGGAGTGCGGCCGCGGCTGCGGGAAATTCTCACCGCGCAGCGCGAGATCGCGGCACAGCGGGGGTGCGGGTTCTTCGATACATCGAAGCTGACCGGCGGACTCGGTTCCATGCCCGCGTGGGTCGCCGCGGATCCCCAGCTGGCCAAAGAGGACCATCTGCACCTGACGCCGCTGGGCTACACGTACTTCGGACGGGTGCTCAGCGACGCGTTGATGGCGGACTTTGACGGACCCGCCCGGGTCGCGCCCTGAGCCCGCGCCCTTGGATGGCGGCACTTGCAGGCGTGCGCTCAGCAGGCATAGTGCAGCCATGAAACGCACGGTCTTGGTCGCGATGCTCGGCACACTCAACTTCGCCGGAGCTTGTGACGACGGAAACTCCGGCACGCCGAAGGACGGAAAGGCCACCAAGGCCCCGGCCAAACCCGCCGCAAACGCCAAGCCCGACGCGAGCGCCAAGCCCGACGCAAACGCCGCCCCAAAGAAGGCCGGCGGCGAGGAGTCCCCGGCATGGGCATGGAAGCTTCCTGCGGGCATCGCCGAGGCCCCGAGCGTCCCCACCGACAACCCGATGACGCAGGAAAAGGTCGCCTTGGGTCACCAGCTGTTCATGGACAAGCGTCTGAGCGTCGATGGATCGCGCAGCTGCTACAGCTGCCACCAGAACCAGCACGGCGCAGCCGACGGCCGCAAGACTGCGCTGGGAGCCGCCGGCAAAGAGCTCTCCCGCAACTCCCCCACGATCTGGAACGTGGCCCTGCACAAGGAGTTGTACTGGGATGGCCGCGCGCCGTCCCTGGAAGCGCAGGCCATCGGCGCGCTCAAGGGCGGCAACATGGGCCTGGGCGAGACGCTCGCCGACAAGGCCGCCGAGCTCGGTGCGCTTCCCGAGTACAAGGATGCTTTTGCCAAGGTCTTCGCCCTGGCCGCAGACGCGAAGATCGAACCGGACCACGTCGCCAAGGCCCTCTCGGCCTACGAGCGAACGTTGCTGTGCGGCGACACCGGCTACGACAAGCAGGAACTGTCCGAGGCGCAGAAACGCGGTCAGACCCTCTTTATGGGCAAGGCAGCCTGCATCACCTGCCACAACGGGCCCAACCTCAGCGACGGCATCTATCACGTCACCGGGATTGGCATCGACGCCAGCGACGAGAACGCCGACCTCGGTCGGTTCACGGTCTCGCAAGACGCGGCCCAAAAACACGCGTTCAAGACCCCAACGCTGCGCAACGTGTCCAACACCGGCCCCTACTTCCACGACGGCAGCGCGCAAACGCTTGAGGACGCGGTCAAGCTGATGGCCGGCGGCGGAAATCCACAGGACGGCCTCACGCCCGACCCGCTGCTCCTGGATCGCAACCTGAGCGACGAGGAGGTCAAGGACATCGCCGCGTTCCTGGGCGCCACCGCCTGCCCTGGAGCGCTCGAGGTGATCGGTGACCAGACCGCCGACGGCATCGCGCCGCCAGCGTAGAGCCCACCTCCTCGCCTCGCTCGCGACATCGACGAAGAAAGGCCGGGACCCCCTGCGGGAACCCGGCCTTTTCGTTGGCGCTGAGCCTACTCTTGCTCTTGCTCTTGCTCTTGCTCTTGCTCTTGCTCGGCGTCCGGGTCGAGATCGGAGAGGTCGACCGAGTGCTGCGAAATCTCGTCATCCTCGGCTTGAAGCCGTCCCGCACCGTGCGAGTCGCCGTCCTCGGGGAACGCCATCGTCGGCAGCGGTTCGGCGCTCGAGACCTCTTTCACCCGCTCGGCAGCCTCTTGGTCGCTGTCGGTCTGGGTGCTCAGCAGTGCAGCTTTCCATTCGGGTACGTTCTCCGTGCCGTCGGGCGGGCCAAACGAAACCGTCTCACGCTGCCCTTCGGTTCCAGCCAGGGAGTCAGAGCCCGCGGCGTGGACCGCCGGAGGAGCCGGAGGATCTGACGCTGGACCGTTCGCGGTGGAGTCATCCTCCTCGGCGTCGACCAGCTCGAGTTCTTCCATGTCGAGCTCTTCGATCTCGTCCACATCGATTTCATCGGTGTGGACTGCCGGCGTCGACACCGGGATCGGAGGCAGCGGGGCCGCGTTGGAGGCCTCTCTACGCGCGGACTGTGCAAGCTGCTCAAGCCGCTGCTCCTGCGCCTTGGACCGCGCGGATGCAGCTGCGGACACGCCGCCCGCAGCCAACAACGGGCCCAGCTCGTCGTCGCCCTCAAGCTGCGACGCCAGGTTTGCGGCGCGAGCTCGAGCCCACTGCATGAGCGCTTCGAGGTCATCGTGGCCCTCGCGGGCGAGGAGGTCTTCGAGTTCTTGGCTCATCGCAGCATCGCTCCTAGCGCTTCGGTTGCAGCGCCGAGGGCCGCATCCAGTCCGGCCACGTTCGACCCACCCGCCTGTGCAAAATCGGGGCGCCCGCCACCGCGCCCGTCGACGTGTTGCGCGAGCGCGCCCACGAGTTTTCCGGCGTGAACGCGACCGGTCAGGTCCTTGGTCACGGCGACGAGAATGGTCGCCTTGCCGCCCGTATCCGCGGCGAGCACAACGACGCCGCTGCCCAGTCGATCACGCAGCGTGTCCGCGGCGGCTCGAAGGGCCTTAGCGTCCGCGATCGCGACCTTGCGGGCCATCAGCTTGACCCCAGCCACCTCGGACACCTCGCCTTCGTCACCGCCACCACCGGTCGCAAGCTTTTGGTTCAGCTGCTCAATCGTCCGGTCGCGGGACTTGAGTTCCCCCTGCAGCTTCTCGATCCGATCTGGCAGCTCTGCGGCCGCGCCGGCGTGTACGTGCCCCATCGCGGTCTGCAGAACCTCGCGCATCGATTGCACGTGTTGGACCGCGTTCATGCCTGTGACGGCCTCAAGCCGGCGAACGCCCTGCGCGATGCCCCCTTCAGACGTGATTGAGAACAACCCGATATCGCCCGCGCGGTGCACATGGGTGCCGCCACACAGCTCGAGGCTGTCGGCGCCAATGCGGACGACACGGACCTGATCGCCGTACTTGTCGCCAAACAACCCGATCGCCCCGGCCTCGCCGGCCTGCGCTGGCGTCATGACCTGCGTGACCGAGTCGGCGTTGCCCAGCACCAGCGCGTTGACCCGCAGCTCAACCTGCGCCATTTCCTCAGCGGTCAGCGGAGCGCGATGACTGAAGTCGAAGCGCAGCTTGTCGGGGTCGACCAGCGACCCCTTCTGGACGACGTGGTCTCCCAAGACCTCGCGCAGAGCGAGATGAAGCAGGTGGGTCGCGCTGTGGTTGCGGCGAATGGAGTTGCGCCGCTCCACATCGACCTGAACCTCGAGGCGCTGGCCAACCTTCACGGTCCCCTGCGCCACAACGCCGACATGCACGTGCATGCCGCCAACCTTCTTGAGGACGTTGGTGACCTCGACGCGCACGCCTGCCGCCGACAAGGTCCCGACGTCACCCACCTGCCCGCCGCTCTCGGCATACATCGGCGTCTCGCCAAGGATGACCTCGACCGCATCGCCGGCGGCCGCGGACTCGGACGAGACGCCGTCGATGATCAACGCCACGACCGTGCCCACGCCATCGGTGGCTTCGTACCCGCCGAAGCTCGAGTCGCCGTGCGCCTCGTGCAAGGAGAAGTAGACGTCGGCAACGGTGCTGTGCACCCCGCCCTGCGAGGCTTTGCCGCCGGACTGCCGCGTCTTGACCGCTGCGTCCGCTGCGTCCTCGTCGAGCGTGAACCCTTGCTCGGCGACCATGATGCCGGTGAGGTCGATGGGAAAACCGAACGTGTCGTAGAGGTCGGCCGCGGTGTCGGGGTCGAGCGCCTCCCCGGGCTGCAGGTGCGCGACGCGGCCAGCGAGCAACCGGGTCCCCCGTTCGAGGGTACGCCGGAACGACTCCTCCTCAGCCTTCACCACCTCTTCGATGGTCGCCGCCCGAGCCACGAGCGCGGGGTTCTGCTCGCCGAACATCTCGACGACCTTCGCCGTGACCTCGTGAAAGAACGGCTCGTCGAGACCGAGGTCGGCCCCGTGCCGAATGGCGCGCCGCATGATCCGACGCAGCACGTACTCGCGTTCTTTCTTGTCGGGGAAGACACCATCCGCGATCAAGAACGCGCTGGCCCGAGCGTGGTCGGCGATGACCCGGTAGGGCGCCTCGCCCTTGCTGTCGTTGCCGTGGGCCAGCTCCTTGCCGAGCTCGACCAGGGGAGCCAGCAGCTCGGAGCCGTAGTTGCTGTCGTACCCACCCACGATGGCCGCGACGCGCTCAAGACCGGAGCCGGTGTCGATGCTGGGCTTGGGCAGCTCGCTCATCGGCGCGCCCTGGTGCTTCTCGTACTGCATGAACACGAGGTTCCACAGCTCGAGATAGATGCCGTCTTCAAACTCGGGACCCTTGCCCGGCGTGCCGGCTAGGCCCGGTGCCGCGCCGTCAGCGTAGATGTGAATCTCGGAGCACGGACCGCATGGCCCGGTGTCGCCCATCGACCAGAAGTTGTCCCCGGCCGCGGCCTTGTAGATGCGGTCCTTGGGCAGGAACCGCGTCCACAGCTTGTAGGCCTCGGCGTCCTCGGGGGCGCTCTCACCCTCGCCGCTGTAGACGGTGACCACCAGCCGCGCGGGGTCGATGGACAGGGTCTGGGTGAGGAACTGCCACCCGAACTCGATCGCGTCGGCCTTGAAGTAGTCGCCAAACGAGAAGTTGCCGAGCATCTCGAACAACGTGTGGTGGCGCGGCGTGAAGCCGACGTTGTCGAGGTCGTTGTGCTTGCCGCCGGCACGAAGGCAGCGCTGCACGGTGACCGCACGGTCGTACGGCCGGGTCTCACGACCGGTGAACACATCCTTGAACTGGTTCATCCCTGCGTTGACGAACAGCAGGGACTTGTCGTTGTGCGGGACCAGCGAGCTGCTGGGGACGTGCGTGTGACCGCGTTCGGCGAAGAAGTCGACGAAGAGCTGCCGGACTTCAGGGGCGGAAGGACTCATGAGAAGAACACTCGTAGCAGGTTGGAGACTCGTTGGCGGGGCCGGGGAATCCGAGCCCCGTCGCCGGGCGGGGGGTGATCAGTACCCCTGTTCGAAGCCGCCGGTATCCGCACCGGACCCAACGCCGCGGAAGTGCAGCGCGAAGTCATCGGGGTTGGTCGCGGCTGCGAGGGCGACCTCATACGTGATGAGGTTGCGCTTGACCAACTCGGTGAGCGACTGGTCGAACGAGATCATCCCGTAGGGGTGGGCGCCGTCTTTGATCGCGTCCACGATCTCGTGGGTGCGGGTTTCATCGGCGATGAGGTCCCGAATTCGAGGCGTGTTCACAAGCACCTCGACCGCGGGGATCATGCCGCGACCGTCGGCCCGCGGAAGCAGGCGCTGCGACACGATCGCGGTCAAGATCGACGCCAGCTGCAGCCGGGTGGCGTTCTGCTGGTGTGGTGGGTGCATCTGCACAATGCGCGCGATGGTCTCTTGCGCGTCGAGGGTGTGCAGCGTCGAGAACACAAGGTGGCCGGTCTCGGCAGCCAGCATGCCGGTGGAGATGGTCTCCAGGTTTCGCATCTCCCCCACCAGCACCACGTCGGGGTCCTGCCGGAGCGCCGCGGTGAGGGCGGCCTTGAAGCTGTGGGTGTCGAAGCTCAGCTCGCGCTGGTTGACGACCGAGCGGTGGTCGCGGAACACGTACTCGATCGGGTCTTCGATCGTGATGATGTGAGCGGCACGCTCGGTGTTGATCAGGTTGATCAGCGAAGCGAGCGTCGTGGACTTGCCCGAGCCGGTGATGCCGGTGACCAGCACCATGCCGCGATGCTCCTTGGCCAGGTCGCGCACGCGCCCGGGGAGGTTGAGCCGCTCGAATGCCGGGATGTCGGCGGCGATCACGCGCATGACCATCCCCGTTTCGCCGCGCTGCTTGAAGACGTTGACCCGATACCGAAGTCCGTCCGGCGTCGCGTAGGCCAGGTCGACGTCGCACGTGTCCACAAACTTCGTATGCGTTTTCTCGGTCATGATGTTGACCGCGAACGTGTTGATCACGTCGCTGGTCATCGGCGGCACGTCCTTGAGCGTGCGCAACGACCCGCGGATCCTGAAGACGGGAGGGAGACCGACCTTGAGGTGAACGTCCGACGCGCCGAGCTTTCGCGCAGCCTGAAGGACCCGGTCAAAGATCTCGTTCATGCCGCTAACGTAGCGAAGATCGGGTCCGTTTGCGCTGACAAAGGCCGGTCTGCGCGATCGTTCGCCCAGGCGGGCTCAAGTCCCGAGCCGCAACACCCGATGGTTGCGCCGTGCCTCCACGGACTTTCATTCGCACTGCGCTTGGCCGGGGGCCCTCCGCCATCGACGATGTACGCACCGAACTCCACGCGGCGGACAATGCGCAATTGCCGGTGTTGGTCTGTGTCTTCGCTTCCGCAGCCTTTTCGCTGCAGGAGGCGCTGCAAACACTGCAACAGCAGTGGCCGACCGCGACCATCATCGGAGCCTCGTCTGCCGGGGAATTCACCGAAACCGCGGAGACGGGCCAGGCGATCTCGGCCTGGGCGGTGTGGGGAGATTTTCAGGCGCAGGCTGCCATGGCGACCGATCTCAAGGCGGCGCCGGAGGATGCGGTGATGCATCTCGGCGGGAAGCTGAACAAACAGTTCCCCGAGTATCCGCATCGGGTCGGCATTCTGCTGCTCGACGCGATGTCCGGCCGCGGCGAAGAAGCGACGCTGTTGGCCGCCACCCTGCTCGGAGGAGACGAGCCGGTTCGGTTGGTGGGCGGAGCCGCCGGCGACGACCTCGCGATGGAGCACACCTGGGTTGGGATCGGGGAAGTCGCGCGCGAAGACGCCGTTGTTCTGGCCTTCTTGCATGGCCGTCACCCTTTCGGCATCGGTGTGCAGCATGGACACCGCGCGAAGTCTCGCCCGCTCACGGTGACGCGCGCGACGGGCAATGTGGTCCACGAACTCGACGGGTTCCCAGCGTGGGATGTGTGGCGGGAGGAAATGAAGCTCCTCAACCCTGGCGTGGACTTCGAGCCGCTCACCCGAAACGAGCTGACCGCCTACTTTTTCACGCACGCCGCCGCGCTCACCTCGGGCAGCGAGATCAAGGTTCGCTCACCGCTGCAGCGGACCGAAGATGGCTCCCTCGCCTTCGCCTGTGGGCTGCCCGAGGGCGCGGTGATCCGCTTGACCAACAGCGACGTCACCCAACAGCTTGCAAGCGCGCGCGCGGCCGCCGAGCAAGCGAGGGTACAGCTGGGCGGCCGCAAGCCCGCGGGGGCGCTCGTCTTCGACTGCATCTGTCGAAAGCTCATCCTCCAAGAGTCGTTCGGCGAGGCCATCACGGCGATCTCCGAAACCCTGGGCGGAGCCCCGGTTGCGGGCTTCGAAACCTATGGGGAGATCGCTTTAGATGTCTCGGATCTCTCTGGGTTCCACAACAGCACGACCGTTGTCCTGGCTGTGGGCGAGTGACCATGGACATGGTGTTTGGCCATGCTGAACTTCGGGGAGTGCTCCAGGGGGCACTCGGCGAAGAACGGGCCGAGCTCGCGATCACCAGCGCTGCGCGAGAACTCGGGTGCCTCGCGGTGGAGTACAGCACCGCCGAGGCGCTCTCGATCCTCGGCGTCATCGCGGAGCACGACGGCCTCGTGGGCATCAGCGCACGCTTCGCACGCTCCAGGCTGATGTCGCGCATCTCCGCGAAATCGCTCAAAGCCCACGCCTCGGGCCCCTTGGGCGACCGTGGGTAGGGCGCCCTACACGATGCCGAGTCGCTTGACCTTGAGGTAGCGCCCTTCGGCAAAGGCCGGGGGCACCGGGAAGTCCGGGGGCAACCCGCACTCGCCGAGCAGCCGAGCGGTACGCCCCCCCGCCAGAGATCCACCGCCCATCGCAGACATGAACTCGTCGTCGGGAAGCCGCGACGCGTTGGAGATCGCGAGCACGTCGGCACCGGGTGCGCACACGCCAACGATCGCCTCCATGAGGGATCGCCAGTCCTTGAGCGCCGAGAAGACCTTGCCCTTGACCCGCGAGAAGGGCGGGGGGTCGACCACGACGAGATCGAACCTTTCCTCTCGCTGACGGAGCTTCTCAAGGTGCTTGAACACGTCGCCGGTCAGGGGTTTGCAAGCCTGCCCGTCGAATCCCGAAGCCTCGAGGTTCTGCCGACAGCGGGTGTGCGACCGCGATGCGGCGTCCACGTTGACGACGGCTTCCGCCCCACCTTGCACCGCGCGCATGCCGAGCGAGCCCGTGAACGAGAACAGGTTGAGTACCCGGCGCCCTTTGGCGAGCTGCTGCACCCATCGACGCCCCTCACGAAGGTCGAGGAACAAACCAGGCGAGACCGGCGCGCTGGGATCGACGAGGTACTTCAGCCCATCCTCCTCGATGACCAGGTCCGGCGGCGCGTTCTTGCCTTTCATGTGTGCCGCGCCGGGGCGTCGCTCCTCGGCGGTGACGGGCTTGACCCGATCTTGAAGGTAGATCCCGGCCGGAGAGAGCTTCGAGTCGAGGATCTCGATCAGCGGATCCAAGTACGCGTCGACGCAGCGGGCGTACTTGTAGACGAGGACGAACTCGCCGAGCTGGTCGACCGCGACGCCGGGGATGCCATCACCCTCGGCGTGCACCAGGCGACAGGCGCCTCGGATGCTGTCTTCGAGCGAGGCCTCCCGGTGCGCGAGCGCAGCGACGATCCGCTCCTCCAGCACTTCGGGGCCCCAGGTGAAGTCAGCTTTTTCGCTGACCATTCGCACGGCCACCGCACCTTCGGGCTCATACAGGCCCCAGCCCAACGAGCGACCATCTTCGTCGCTGACCGGGACCGGCGTGCCGGAGGCCACGCCGTCGAGCGAACGGCGCAAGCTGTCGCGAAAGACCCACGGATGGCCAGATTCGACGCCTCGTACGGCGGGCAGCGCGAGCTTGAGTGCACGATCTTTGCCCGGCCGACGAACGGTAGGTTTTTGTGGGCCGCTGTCACGCTTGCTGCCGCGCGCGCCACTTTTGTTGCCGAGGGGAGACGAGGCCATGGAGTCGCGGGAACATAGCGGAAAAGCATCGGCGGGGGCTAACCTTGCCGACGTGGGGTCGCGCTGGCCCCGCGGACCCCCAGCGCAAGAGCTAGATCAATGAGCAGCGACCGCATCGGCGAAATCCTCGTTCGGGAATCGATCATCTCCACCCGGCAGCTTCGGGACGCGCAAGAAGACCAGCGCGGCTCCGGCAAGCGTTTGGCGTACAGCCTCGCCAAACTCGGGATCCTCGGTGAAAAGGAGCTCACCGATTTCCTCGCCAGACAGTACGGCGTTCCCTCGATCAGCCTCTCCGAGTTCGAGATCGATCCCGAGGTGATCGACCTCATCCCCAAGGAGGTCGCGAGCAAGCACACCGTGCTGCCGGTGCAGCGGGCCGGCTCGACGCTCATCGTCGCGATGAGCGACCCGAGCAACATCTACGCGATCGACGATCTCAAGTTCCTCACCGGGCTCAACATCGAGCCCGTGGTCACGACCGACGCCGCGATCGAGGAGGCGATCACCCGGTACTACGAGGCGGGCAAGCAGCTCGACACGTACGACGAGGTCATCAATGACCTGGACTTTGAGGACATCGACTTCGGGGACGACGGCGATGAGGACTTCAACGTCCTGGACTCGCAAGCCGAGGCCGAGCAGGCCCCGGTCGTCAAGCTGTGCAACCTCATCCTGCTCAACGCGATCCAAAAGGGCGCGTCGGACATCCACATCGAGCCCTACGAGAAGTCGTACCGGGTTCGGTACCGGGTCGATGGTGTGCTGCACAAGGAGATGGCCCCGCCGGTCAAGCTCAAGAACGCCATCACCAGCCGCATGAAGATCATGGCGATGCTGGACATCGCAGAGCGCCGATTGCCGCAGGACGGCCGAATCAAGCTGCGCATCGGTAAAAACCGCGAGATGGACTTCCGCGTGTCCACGCTGCCCACGCTGTTTGGCGAGAAGATCGTGCTTCGTCTCCTCGACAAGGAGAACCTGCAGCTCGACATGAAAAAGCTGGGCTTCGAGCAGAAGCCACTCGACGACTTCCAGGCCTGCATCCACCGCCCGTTCGGCATGTGCTTGGTGACCGGGCCGACCGGCTCGGGCAAGACCACAACGCTCTACTCCGCCCTGTCCGAGCTCAACCAGGAGGATGTCAACCTCTCCACCGCCGAGGATCCGGTCGAGTACAACCTCGCGGGCATCAACCAGGTGCAGATGCATGAGGACATCGGGCTGAACTTCGCCGCTTCGCTGCGATCGTTCCTGCGACAGGATCCCGACATCATCATGGTCGGCGAGATTCGCGACTTCGAGACGGCCGAGATCGCGGTGAAGGCCGCGCTCACCGGACACATGGTCCTCTCGACGCTCCACACCAACGACGCCCCCTCCACGATCAACCGCCTCCTCAACATGGGGATCGAGCCGTTCCTCGTGACCGCCTCGGTCAACATGATCCTGGCGCAACGTCTTGCACGTCGGATCTGCAAAGACTGCGTCGGCTCGGACGACGGTGTTGTTGAAGCCGCACTGGTCGAGGCCGGAATGAAGGCGGACGAGGCCAAGAAGAGCCAGCCCAAGCGCGGCAAGGGGTGCAAGACCTGCGGCAACACCGGCTACAAGGGGCGCGTCGCGCTCTATGAGGTCATGGTGATGAACGACGGGCTCAAGGATCTGATCCTTCAAGGCGCCTCGACCTCCGAGCTGAAGTCCGAGGCGATCCGCCTGGGGATGGCGACGCTGCGCCGTTCAGGGCTGAACAAAGTGAACGAGGGCGTAACCACCCTCGAAGAGATTCTGCGCGTCACGGCGTCGGACTCCTGAGGCGCCGGGCCCCGTCGCGGCCGAACCTGAGCCGGCGGCCGCGGCGTCGCTGCGCAGCCCAATCCTGGACCTTCGCTCGGTGCTTGAGCGGTCGCGGTTGGGGCGGCCGTGGTTCGGGGCCGCCCGGGGTGGGGTCCGGTGTCCCCTGTCGGGGGGCGCTGCGTCGTACATCGGAGGGCGTGTGTGCGCCGTATTCGCGTTGCGCGTGGGTTCTTCGATACCCTAGCGGCAGTGAGCGTCACGCTGCATCAGCTGCTTCGGGCGATGGTCGATTCGAACGCGACCGACCTGCATATCACCACCGGTGCGGCACCGATGCTGCGGATCGATGGGGACTTGGTTCCGCTCAAGGCCCCGAAGATGGGGCCGGTGGAGTGCAAGAACCTCTGCTACTCGATCCTCTCGGACAAGCAGAAGCAGAAGTTCGAGGAGACCCAGGAACTCGACCTCTCCTTCGGTGTGAAGGGGCTCGCACGATTTCGCTGCAACCTCTTCGTGCAGCGCGGCGCAACCGGTGGCGCATTTCGACTCATCCCGTACGAGATGCCACCCCTCGAGACCCTGGGGCTTCCACCGGTCGTTGCCGAGCTGACCAAGAAGCCGCGCGGTCTGGTGTTGGTGACCGGACCCACCGGCTCGGGCAAGTCCACCTCGCTCGCTTCTATGATCGATCTGATCAACGAAGAGCGTCGGGGGCACATCATGACGATCGAGGACCCGATCGAGTTCCTGCACCAGCACAAAGGTTGCCTGGTCAACCAGCGAGAAGTGGGCGCGGACACCGAGAGCTTCAAGAAGGCGCTCAAGTACGTGCTCCGTCAAGACCCCGACATTGTCCTGGTCGGCGAGATTCGGGACACGGAGACCATGGAGGCCGCCCTCACCCTGGCCGAGACGGGTCACCTGACGTTCGGAACGATGCACACCAACTCGGCCGTGCAGACGATCAACCGGGTCGTCGACATGTTCGAGTCGCACCGCCAAAACCAGGTCCGAACCCAGCTGAGCTTCGTCCTCGAGGGCGTGCTCACCCAAGCCCTGCTGCCCAAGATGGGTGGGGGCCGGTGCCTCGCGGTCGAAGTCATGGTGCCCAACGACGCGATTCGGGCTCTCATCCGAGACGCCAAACTGCACCAGATCTACTCGCAGATGCAGCTGGGGCAGGGAAAGCACAACATGCAGACCTTCAACCAGTCGCTCTCGGACCTCGTGCAACGAAGCATCCTCTCCATGGATGTCGCGATGGCGCGCTCCAGCGACCCCGACGAGCTGAAGAACATGATCGAGGCCGGGAAGGGCCTACAGCAGGTCAAGCGCCGGTACTAAGCCGCCGCTGACGAGCCCGCCGGAGGACACACGCCATGCCAGCCTATATTTGGGAAGCCACAACGCGCGCGGGAGAGTTTCGTAGCGGTACCGTTCAAGCCGACAACGAAGGCGTGGTTCAAGACCGTCTGCGCAGTCAGGGCCTCAATGTCACCAAGCTCAAGCGCAAGCCGATCGAGCTGCACATGCCCTCGATCGGCACCGGCGTCAGCCTCCGCGACAAGGTGGTCTTCACGCGGACCTTCTCCACCATGATCGACGCAGGCCTGCCGATCGTTCAGTCGATCGACATGCTGGCGACCCAGTCTGAGAGTCTGCATTTCCGCCGCGTCCTGGCCAGCGTCAAGACCGACGTTGAAACCGGCAAGTCGCTCAGCGAATCGATGGCTGCGCACCCCCGCGTGTTCGACCAGCTGTTCTGCGCCCTCGTCTCGGCGGGCGAGGCTGGCGGTATCTTGGACATCATCTTCCGGCGCTTGGCCACCTATATGGAGAAGGCCGCGTCGCTGCGCCGCCAGGTGATGCGGGCGCTGATCTACCCGACCGCGATTCTCACCGTCGGTATCGTGGTGATGATCGTGATGATGACGAAGGTCCTCCCGGTCTTCGAGAAGATGTTCAAAGACCTGGGCGCGGGCAGCTTGCCGGCCTTGACCCGCCTCGTGCTCGCGCTCTCGCACGGCATCGCCGAGAACATCATCGTCGTCATCGGCGGACTCCTGCTGTTCGTGGTCGGCTTCATCGCCGCGGGACGGACGGAAAGAGGCCGCTATGTGATCGACACGATCACGCTCAAGATGCCCATTATCGGCCCCGTCATCCGCAAGATCGCGGTCGCTCGCTTCACGCGAACGTTGGGCACGCTGCTCAACTCCGGCGTTCCCATTCTCGACGCCCTGGAGATCGTGGCGAAGACCTCGGGCAACCTGGTCGTCGGGCGCGCCATCATGTACTCGCGCGGCAAGATCGAAGAAGGCTCAGACATCGCCTCCCCACTGCTTGAGACGGGAATCTTTCCGCCGATGGTGGTGCAGATGATCGGCGTGGGCGAGCAGTCCGGGGCGATGGACGAGATGCTCCAGAAGATCGCGGACTTCTACGAGGAGGAGGTCGACGTGGCCGTGGGTGCCATGACCGCGCTCCTGGGTCCGCTGATGGTCGTGGGGCTCGGCGGGGCCGTCGGTACGATGCTCATCGCCATGTACCTGCCGATCTTCGAGGTCGCCGGTAACATCAAATAGGTGGAGGTCTCCGAGCAGCCGCCGGCCGGCTTGAGCACGCCGCTGTCGGAGCACGCCCGGCGCATCTCGTACTTCATGCTCGTCCGCTTGGTCATCCTCACGGGACTGACCGCGCTGGCCAGCCTGGTCACCTACACCGGCGGAGACGACGTTCTCGCGCTGCACGTCACGCTGCTGTGGAGCGCCGTCGCTGTGGGCTTCGCACTGACGATCGTCTTCGCCCGCCAGCTCCCGCGGGCTCGGGACCTGGGACGCTTCGCGAGCGCGCAGACGGCCTGCGACTTGCTGCTCTCGGCCGTCGCGGTCTATCTGTCCGGGGGCGTCGATTCGGGCCTCGCGACGCTGTACCTGATCTCCGTGCTGGGCGCAGCCGTCATGGGTGGCCCTCGCCTGACCTGGGCAGCCGCCGCGGTGGCGACCGCCCTGTACACCGCCAGCGCGATCCTCGAAGCCACAGGCTTGTTGGTCCCCATGGCCATCGGCAGCTACGTCCCGCTGAGCCCCCGTGTCCTGGGATTCAACGTGCTGCGTACCGTCGGAGGCATCGTCGGCGTCACGGTGCTCTCCTCGTACCTCAACCGGCAGCTCACCTCGTCGGTCTCGGCGTTGGGGACGCTTCGGCTGCTCAACGAGAACATCGTGCGGTCGATCAGCTCGGGGCTGCTCACGGTCGATATGCGCGGCCACGTCCTGTACTTCAACCCCATGGCCCGACGCATCCTCGACCTCGAGGATGAGGACATCGGCAGGTCTCTGGACAGCTTGCTCCCCGGCTGTATGTTGGAGTCTCCGGCGGGCGTCGACGCCCGTCAGGAGTTGGTGGTGCTCACCCGAGAGAGCCGCCACGTCCGCGTCGGACTCAGCCTGGCGCCGCTGACGGACGCATCCGAGCGAAGACTCGGGCACGTCGTCAACTTCCAAGATCTGACGCGGCTGCACGAGCTCTCGGTGCAGGTCCGACGCAACGACTCGCTCGCCGCCGTCGGAGGCCTCGCCGCCTCCATTGCCCACGAGATTCGAAACCCGCTCGCCGCGATCAGTGGTTCGGCCGAGCTCCTGGGCACCGCCGAGCTCGCGGAAGAAGACAAGAAACTGCTGGGCATCATCCGGCGCGAGTCCGGTCGGCTCTCAGACTTGATCACCGACCTGCTCTCCTTCACCCGGCCCCGGCCCCCACAGCGTCGACGAACACGGGCGCCACAGACGGCCCGCGAAGCCGTTGAGGCGTTTCGTACGGATCCTTCCAGTCAGGGGATCACGCTCGACTCCCAGGGAGACGACGGTCCGGAGACCGACGCCTACGTCGACCCCGCTCAGCTCGCGCAGATCCTCTGGAACCTGCTGCGGAACGCAGGACAGGCGCTCGCCGGGGAAGGCCGAATCTCGATCGCGGTCGCGGCCGACGACGACGCCGTGCGCATCGAGGTGATCGACGACGGACCAGGCATCGAGCCGGAGCACCTTGAGCGCGTCTTCGACCCGTTCTTCACGACCAAGGACACGGGCACCGGCTTTGGCCTGGCGATCGTGCACCGCATGGTCGAGGAGAACGGCGGAAGCATCGACTGCGAGTCGTCCGAGCAAGGCACTCGCTTCACGCTGCGCTTCCCGCCCTACACCCCGCAAAACCAGCCGGACGAGTCCGGCATCCTTGAGATGTCCGACTCGTTCAGAACGTGATCGCAGGGCCGACGTTGAGGTCGAACAGCACGCTCGTCGTCGTTGGCATCCAGCCGCCGACGTTGAGCTCCGCGAACAACGAGAAGTTCTTGTGCAGCTGATAGTTGAAACCAAACAGCGCACCGAACATCGCGGGACCTATCACCACAGTGTCGATGCGTTCGTCGTCCGCAGCCGTCGAGCCACGCAGTCCGAGCGCGAGGTCACGATCAGGCTTGCCCTCGGGGTTCGGCGCACAGCCTTGGGTGTAGGGCCAGACGGCAACACAGGTGGCGGGCTCGACCTCGCCCTGCGAGTTGAGCGGGCCGCTGAGCGCGACCTCGCCGAGGTCGGGCACGCTGTTTCCGTTGCGGTCGTTCGCGAAGTTCATCGGCACCCGGAGACGCGCCTGCCCGTAGCCCGCGAAGCCTCCCGCGAACACGCGGAACTTCCGGTCGTCCTTGCCAAAGAAGTACTTCACTTTGGCGCCGATCGCCCACGTGAAGCCTGGCTTCTGCTGAAAGCCCGGAGGCGCGATGCCGCGAACGTTGCTGTTGAAGCTGACCGAGCGCTCAAGGTTGGTGTCGTCGGTGAAGACCTTGGATCCGGTGACCAACTGGAGCCGGCTGTAGACCGACACGACGATCGCTCGACTGACACGAATGCCGATCTCGGGCGCGATATGGAACGGCGCCAGCGCGAACCCGGTGCTCACCGGATGCCGCGCTGAGCAGTACCCCGGGTCGTAGGCGGACGCGAACGCAGCTCGGGCCGCCTCGTCCCCCGCGGCGTACGGCGCGGCACCAAACGGCTCGACCTCGATCAGATGCTGCTGGAACGAGAAGGCGTCGCCGGCGAGTGGCTGCTGCCCCGCGTACCAACGCTCGACCGCGCAGGCTTGCTCGCGGGTGCCGTAGACCGCACCGGGAATGCCTGGCGTGTACTGCTCGTAGGTTTGCTCAGCCGTGCCGCGAGCAATGCCGAGGCCGGTGCCGATGCCAAGGTTGATAAAGACCCGCGGAAGCCCGGACTTGCCCTTGGGCTTGCGCTTGTTCTTTGTGCCGTCCTCGGCGCCTTCGCCTCCGCCGCTGTCTCCGCCTTCGTCGCCGCCCTCCCCGGTACCCGCCGCGACCACCGCCGCATTCTCATCCATCTTCAGGACCAGCGGGTTGAGCTTGTCGCCGCGGCTGACGAGCGGTTGGTTGCTCGGGTCGAACGCGTAGAAGAAGTACTCGATGTCCTTGCCTCCATGGCTGGCGGCCGGGATCGTCCAAGCGCCCCAGTTGTCTTCACCCACCATGGTCTCGCCCGCGAACTCGGCGTCGGAGCCCACCGGACGCCAATACATCACCAACGTGCTCCCGAGCGGCATTGTGGTGTTTGCCACCGCAACAAACTCGATGTCGGCATTGGGAGTCCCCAGTGGCGGCGTGTGAATGACGTCGTTGGACGGGGGCTGAATTCCCGCCCGAGCCTCTTCGCAGACCGCGACAAGCTCCTCGCTTGCGAGCTCGATCGGGACCCGGACGTTGTAGTCGAGTTGGATCGCGTCGATGCACGACTCCATCGCGAGCGCGCGGTCGCCTTGGGAGACGTTGAACACGATGCCCGCCCGCATCGCATACATCTTCGCGAGGGACGGGTCGCCCGAGAGGCCGGCGGACAGGGCGTTTGCGATCGCGCTGTCGAGCGTGGCCAGAGCCCCCTCGATGTCGAAGTTGTTGAGCTGCTCGGCGGCGGTGATGTACGCGTCGGCGACGTCGTCCCGCGGAGACGCCTCCGCCAGCGCGGGCACCATCAAGGTTGCGGCCGCGAGCGCGCCGACCAGAACCGAGCCCCGGGCGCGGCGTGCAAAGGAGCTGCAGCGTTGTCGAAGACCGTTCACCGCCGTCGGTTCTACTACGGCTCCAAGCCAAAAGGCGAACCGCAGCGGGGTTTCGCCCGCCCGGATCCCAATTGGCGCCAGCTGCAACCCGGCGGCCGTGCAGGGGCGCCCCGCCGCGCATCGGGGATGCGCCCGAAGCCCTGCTCCAGCGCATCCCCGCGGCACGTGCTCCCGCCTACTTCTCGCAGTCGGCGTTGGAGACGTTGAACTCCACCCGGCGGTTGCGGGCGCGCCCGTCCGCGGAGCGGTTGCTGTCGATGGGACGTTCCTCACCGAAGCCGGTGGGGACGAGGCGACTGACCGGGACCCCACGTGTGCTCAGGTACGCAGCCACCGCGTCCGAACGACGCTGGGAGAGCTTCTTGTTGTACGTGTTCCCACCCTTGGAGTCCGTGTGGCCCTCGACTCGGAAGTTGAGCTCCTTGGGCACGGACAGGATGACGGTCGCGACGTCGTTGAGAAGCTCGAAGCTCTTCGGATCGATCTCCGACTTGTTGAACTTGAAGAAGACCTTCTCGCTGATCTTGACCGAACAGCCGTCGAACTCAGCCTTGAGGTCGGGGCAGCCATCATCGTCACGATCGCCGTCGTAGTCCTCCGGCTTGTCGGGACACTGATCCTTGCCCTTGCACGTGTCGGCGTATTTGGCGGCGTTGGGCGAGCCCGTGACCCAGGGGTCGCAGATCTTGTCGGCGTCGTTGTCGGGGTCGGGACAGCCGTCCTCGTCCTCGAAGTTGTCGATGTCCTCGGGATCGACCGGACACTGATCCGGCTTGTCGAGGATGCCGTCGTTGTCGTTGTCGGGATCGGGACAGCCGTCCTCGTCCTCGAAGTTGTCGACATCCTCTTTCTCGTTGCGACAGTCCTTGCCGTCTTTCTGATCGAGGTTGACCCACTCGCCGTCCTTGAACTCGGACGCGTCGAGGACCCCGTCCCCGTCGTTGTCCTTGTCCGGGCAGCCGTCGTCATCCTCGAAGGAGTCGAAGTCCTCGGGATCGTCGGGACACTTGTCCGCGGCGTCGTCGTAGCCATCCCCGTCACGATCGCCGACGCGAGCCACAGGCTTGTCGCGGCAGCGTTCCGGGTCGGTGAGCTTTTGAGCCGTATCTGTGTAGTAGGCGGCCGATTCGGCGGCTTGTTTGCCCCGGTAGTACTCCCCCATCGCCAGCGCATCCTCAGCGAACTTGATGTTCGCTTCGGCGATCGCGGTCTCTTTGGGGGCGCAGTTGATCGACTTTGAGCCGTCCCGAATGGCCCGCTGCAGCTTGGTCTGCGTGCCTTCGACCTCGCCGAGGAGCTTCGGCCCGACACAGGCTGCAGGGCCCAGCACCAGCATCGCGAGCAGCACGGACGAACGCGGAGCGCTCATTTGCCACCCCCGATCGAGACCGAGCCTGAGACCTCGCCCGCTTCAGCGTCGCCATCCACACTCGCGGCGTTCGGCTCGGCGTCGTCCTCGTCGAGGGTTTCTTTCATCTTGCCCGCCTCACGCTTGTCGGCTTTTGCTTTTGCCTCTTGCGCAAGCTGCCGGGCGCGCTCGCCGTAGTCGAACGAGCGCTCGTACTCGCTGTAGGCCATCAACACCTTGGCCTGCTCAAGATAGGTCACCGCGCCCCAGTATTCGTACGGCGCGTACTGCTCCGCGCCCGCCTGCTTGGCATCCGCGACGGCTTTGGATGCGTCGCGGGAGACTTTGCCGAGATAGCCGAAGGGTCCGCACCCACCGAGCAATGCGGCAGAGGCGGCGACGAGGAGCAAGGTGGATCGGAAAGATCGAGTACGCACAGGTACAGAGGCCGAAAGTCCAAGGGGGCGATGGAAAGCTCAGGGCGGACAGCCGGCGCTAGATCCCGAGCATCGCTGGCGTTTTTCGCGCTCGCGGACGATAGCAATGGGCTGGACACAGGGTCAACCGGCGCTCGCGGGTCCAAGGTGTGCGGGTGTCCAGTCCGACCGCCGTGCCACCTCGCGCAGCCTGCTACCCTGCTGGCCGTGGATCGGGCGTGGCTTCGAATCAGCGTCCTGATGGCCCCTATGATGATGGCCGGGTGCACGCGCGTGTCCGACACGCAGCGATTCGAGCCGAACCCCGAGACCGTGGAGATCGCCGCGAGCGTTCCCGAGGCCGGGGGATCCGCGTTCCCGGACATGTCGGTTCGGCTGTGTTGGTCGGACCTGATCGACCCCCAGTCCCTGTCCGACGTAGACGCCATCGTGGGCTCGGGGACCCTTGTCACCGACGTCCGCATGGGGCTTGAGCTTCGGGCGTGGAAGTCCGCCGACGGCGAGCTGCTCGGCAACGACGCGACGCAGCCATGGTGCGACGGCTCGGTCGTGACCATCACGCCCAAGGAGCCGCTCACCGCCGGCGTTCGGTACCGAATGCGATTGGCCGACGCCGCCGTGGGCTGGGAGGGACAGAGGCCCAACCTCGAGACGCCCGGTTGGCTCTCGACCGAAGGCAGTGACGCGTTCAACTTTTTCCTGGAGTTTGACGTCGTCCCCGGAGGCGGCCTCCCCCGGCTCCCCGTAGAACCACCCGAACTCGTCACGCTCACGTCGCTGTTTGCGGGCGGCGCGGTGTTCGATCCGCAACGAGAGATGTGCAGCTGCCATCGGGACCCCGAGGACGAGGCGAGCCTGCACCTGGACTTGAGCTCGCCCGATGCGGCTTTTGAAGATCTACTGTTCGACAGCCGACTGCGGGACACCGGCTACCCGATGGTCTCGCCACGCCGGCCCTCAGAGAGTTTCCTGCTCCACAAGGTCCTGCGCGAGGATGACGGCCCGATCCCGGGCGTCTATGGCGAAGCCATGCCTCCGGGGGACACCCCTCTGCCCTACGGCGACTACGTGATGCTGGCGCGGTGGATCGAAGACGGGGCCGAGCGGTAGACGCCTTGGAGCTCGGGCGGGGTCACCGACCACCCGGCAGCTTGGCCGTGATGGCGTCGCGCTCCATCTCACCCACCATCTCGATCATCTGCTGGAGCCGAGCCTCTCGCGCGTGGGCCCGCTCGTAGACCTTGGTGAAGTCGCCCTCGGCGTAGCCCAACCCCTTCGCCTTCTCGTACTCGGCGATCGCTCGCTGCGTCTCGACCAGACACGTGGTGAGCTGGCTGCGATCGAGCCGGGCCGCGTGCTCGCCCTGTGCGTAGTGCAGCTTGCAGGGGCCACGCTCGGCGTCCCCTTCGATCTCAAGGCCCCGCATGTAGATGTCGTACGTGCTCTCGCCGCAGCCTGCGAGCGACCCGAGGACAACGGCGGCGATCAACAGGCGCGACATGCCTCTACTGTAGCAGCTCGTCTGCGCGACGCCGGGCGGCCGCGGAGCCTTCGGCGTCCTGGTTGGCATCGAGGACCGCTGCCAGGCGAAGCCAGCCCTTGGCGCGTTCGGGTCGCAGCGCAACCGCCTGACGGGCCACCGCCTCGGCCTCCTCCAGCGTCGCCCGATCGCGGGCGAGGTACAGCGCGAGGTTCTCCAGCGCGCTGGCCCGACCCGGGGCAAGCGCGAGGGCACGGCGGGTGGATTCGATCGCCGCGAGTCTGTCTCCAAAGCGGTCTTGAAGCGCGCCCAACGCGACCCAGGGTCCGGGCACATGCGCGCTGACGCGCTCGGTGCTGGCCTGCAGGATCTTCAGCGCCCCCTTGGTGTCCTGGTAGACCCGCACCCGCGCCCGCGCTTCGTTGGCCATCGCCCACGCCAGCCGCACTCGATCCTCAGGCATCGGGAGGCGGGCATCCCATCGCTCGAGCAGCCCTTCGATCGAGAGCGCCTCGGGCAACACGGCCTGGAGCGCGGGGGAACGACCGGCGACGCGAACCGGGAGCACCCCCCGATCGGACCACCATGGAACGTCTGTAAAGATGGCCACCGTCGGCGCCTCGACTGCGACGGCGCTCCGGTGCACCGCGATCGCGGCGACGATGCGTTCGGCTTCGGTCGACTGGGACTGCGCGGCGGACCAAACGGCGTGACCGGGCGAGCCGGGGAGCAGCGCGTCGGGGACGGGCTTATAGAGGTGTTGTGACGGCACAGCGATGACGTCGGGTCGAGCGCCTTCGACGACCTGCGCAAACAAGAGCCCGGCGGCCAGATCGTCCGACTGGCTCAGCACCATCGCGCCCGGAGGAAGCTGCTCAAGCGTGCCGCGCGTCCACGCAGCAGGACCCCAAGAGCGTGTGTTGCCGAGATCCTCGCTGGTGGTCAGCGCCGCCGGAAGCGTGAGCACGACGAACAACACCGGCACCACCGCCCACACCGCACGCCCTTTGGGCTGCACGTGACGGCGCACGAGCTCGGCGACCGCGACCGTGAGCAGCAGCCCGGTCACGAGCCCCGTTTGTCGCTGCGCCACGCCCATCGGATTGATGGCGACGGCGTACAGCAGCTCGATGCCGACCAACCCGGCCAAGCCCGCGGCGACACGGGTGTCACCGGCGGCGGGCTCGGGTCGCCATGCCAGCCCGACCACGGCGCACAACCCAAGCGTCGGGCCCAGCGGTCCGAGGTCTTCGGACAGGCCGGTGAGGACCGCATCGATGTTGAGCTGCCACATCGCCCAGCTCGACGGCCAGATCTGATCCGCGTACGCGTTGCGAATCGAGCTGGCCATCAGGTGGTCCCACAACGCGCCGAGCGTGTCCGGGTCCCCCCAGTCGGCCATCGGCGCGCGGACCGATGCGAGCGGAACGGCGAGCACAACGGCGCTGGCGGCCACCACAGCCAGCGGGGCCCAACGCGCCCAGGGACGACGCCGACGCAGCGCGACCGCCCAGCCCATCATCACGGGGATGGCCAGCGCCAAACGAGCGTCGCCGAAACACCAGACCGACCAAACGGCAGCCAGCGTCCCGATCAGTCGGCGGCGTGTCCCCTCCTCGCCTGCGGGCAGCGGGGCGAAGCCCCAGAGCACCACGACCATCAGCGCCCCCTGCAACGCGTAGATCTCGACGACCCGCGCCTGCCGAGAGAACGTCCAGCTCGCGGCCAGCCAGACCGCAGCTCCGACCGCGATCCACGGATGCACGCCGCGCTCTCGCAGGAGTCCGACGAGCCCGCCGACGCACACGCCAGCGAGCAACGATGACAGCACCGCCATGCGAAATCCGATGGACCCCAGCGGCACCGTGGTTGCCGCTCGCAGCAAGAGCGCGTAGCCCGGGGCGCCAGGTGGGTGCATGACGCCGAGCTCGAAGCCCGACGCGCCGATCTCGCCCGAGTCGAGCCAGAAGTGCGCGGGGGAGGCGAACGCGAGGAACACCACGAATGTGATCCAGCCGACCGCAAGAGCGAGCCGCATCCGCGGATTGTCGAGCACCGCAGTCTCCTGAGCAAGCGGTGCAAGCCGTGATAGCTTCCGCCCGTGCCGCTCCACGTCCAGCGCGATGCCGCCGCGCTCCCGCCGGGGACCGCCGTGTGCATGGGCGCGTTCGACGGACTGCATCGCGGGCACCAGGCATTGATCGAGCGGGCCCGGACCCTCGGGCAGCGGGTCGCACTGGTCACGTTCGACCCCCACCCCACCGCGGTCCTCGCACCCGAGCGCATGCCACCGATGCTGCACGCTTCGGTGCAGCGAGAGCGGGTCGCGGCGGCGCTGGGCGTGGAGACGCTCGTGCTGCTGCCCTTCGATCTCGAGATGTCTCGCATGGCCCCTGAAGAGTTCGTTCGGGAGTTCTTCATCGAGGGCTTGGCTCCGAGGGCCATCGTGGTCGGGGCAGACTTCCGCTTCGGGGCGCGCCGAGCCGGCACCGCGTCCAGCCTCCAGGACCAGCTCGCCTCCGCGGGCATCACCACCGACATCGCCCCGTTGATCCCCGCCGCCGCGGGAAAGAAGGTCAGCAGCAGTGACATCCGGCGTGCGCTGGACAATGGCAACGTGGCCGCCGCAGGCGAGTGGCTCGGCCGATGGCACGCGGTGGCCGGCACCGTCGAGCACGGGGCCAAACGCGGCCGAACACTCGGGTTTCCGACCGCCAACCTGGCGCCCTGCGGCGGTCTGGTTCCGCCCCAAGGCATCTATGCGTCCGTGCTCACGGTGTGGAGCCCTGACTCCGACGACTCCGACGACTCCGACGACTATGGTGCGGTTTGGCCCGCGGTCACCAGCGTGGGCCACAACCCCACGTTCACGGAAGCGGGCGCGCCCCTGCGGGTCGAAACGCACGTGCTCGATCAAGACCTCGGCGAGCGCCTCTATGGGCTTGAGGTGGAGGTGTCGTTTGTGAAACGCCTGCGCGACGAGCAGAAGTTCGCAGGGGCGGACGCCCTGGTCGCCCAGATGCACCGCGACGCGGACGCGGCTCGCTCGACCCTCACGCCAGATGCCCTGGCCCACACCCTCCGCCCGCCGCCCTCGTCCCTGCCCAAGCCCAGCACCAAAGAGGTCCGCTCATGACCCGCTCCCGCGACCCGATCGCCAGCACCACGATCGCCCGGCTGTACCTGGCCCAGGGGCACCGCCGCAAAGCGGCGCGGATGCTTGAGGCGTTGATCAGCCGCAACCCCACCGATGGCTCGGCGCTGCACCTGCGCGAGCGCCTCGATCGCACCGAGATGCCGACGCTCACCGCCGCCGTCGACCGGACCCACCTTGAGGTCACATGGGAGGGCGTTCGCGACACGCCGCCTCGGCACGTGGTCGTCGTATCTTATCTCGGCGACGCCACCCTGCCTCGGATTCAGGTCACGTCGATCGCGTGCAAAGACACAGCGGGGGAATGCACCTTCGCCCGGCCCGTCGAGCCGGGAAGCGCCGCGGTGTGCCTGGGTTTCATGAGCCCGGGCGGCTTTGTGGCCGAAGCGGTCACCAGTCCGCTGGTGTGGTCGTCCCAGGCCCCACATTCCGGAGCCTGAGCCGGGCGCCGGTCCGGTCCGACGTCGCGGCGTGAAACGACGTGTCGGGTTTCACTGCGGACTGCTAGGGTCCGCGTCGATCATGTTGACCGGAGCATTCACCGCCCTGGCGACCCCGTTTCGAGGCGGCGCCCTCGACAAGGAGGCGCTCAAGACGCTCGTCGAGACTCAGATCGACGGCGGTATCGACGGACTCGTCCCCTGCGGCACCACGGGCGAATCCCCGACGCTCTCCCACGCCGAGCATATCGAAGTGGTTGCGATCGTGGTCGAGGCCGCGGCCGGCCGCGTGCCGGTCATCGCGGGCGCCGGCTCCAACAACACCACCGAAGCCATCGAGATGGCGACGGCCTGCAAGAAGCTCGGCGTCGACGCCACGCTGCAGGTGATGCCCTACTACAACAAGCCGTCTCAGCAGGGCATGCGGGACCACATTGTGCGGATCGTCGAAGCTTCGGGCGCGCCAGCGGTCCTGTACAACGTCCCGTCGCGAACCGTTGTCGACCTTCAGCCCGAGACCGTGGCCGAGCTTGCCAAGCACGAGCTGGTCGTGGGCATCAAAGAAGCGACCGGTGACATGACCCGCGCGATCGAGATTCGCGAACAGTGCGGCCCCGACTTCGCGCTGCTCAGCGGCGACGACTTCACGCTGCTTCCGTTCCTGAGCGTCGGTGGCAACGGCGTCATCTCGGTCGGCAGCAACATCGTGCCCGGCCTGTTCGCACAGCTGTGCAAAGCCGCCGCTGCGGGGCGATACGACGAGGCGCGGGCGCTGCAGTACAAACTTCAGCCGCTCAACCGCTCCATGTTCTGCGCCAGCAACCCTGGACCGCTCAAAGCGGCTCTGGCCAAGCTTGGCATCATGACCGACGAGGTCCGCTCGCCCCTGCTTGCGGTCAACGATGGCCCCGCCCACGCCCAAGTGATGACCGCGTTGCGCGGACTGGATCTCCTGTGATGAACGACCGCTTGACCTCCGTTGTCATCGTGGGCGCCCGCGGACGCATGGGGCAGAGCCTCATGAGAGAAGTGATCGCCTCCGACTCCATGACCCTCGCCGGCGCCGTTGCGCGCCCCGGAGCCCCCGGACTCCGGGACGACGTGGGCCACATGATCGGCAAACGCAGCGTGGGGGTCCCGCTCAGCGACGAGCTTACCCCGGGACGCAACGACGTCGTGGTCGACTTCTCCCTGCCCGAAGCCACCGAAGGTTACCTCGCGGAGTGTGTCGAGCGGCGGGTGCCACTGGTGCTGGGCACCACCGGACTCACCGAGCAGACCCAGGTGAAGTTGATCGAAGCGTCCCGGGAGATTCCGATCGTCGCTGCGGCCAACTTCTCCGTCGGGGTCACCGTCATGATCCACATCGCGGGTGCCACCGCGAGAGCGCTGGGCGACGACTGGGACGCCGAGATGTTTGAGATCCACCACCGCAACAAGCGGGATGCACCCAGCGGCACCGCGCTGCGCGTCGGACAAGCCGTCGCCGAAGCCACCGGTCGCAAGCTGAGCCAAGCGATCAAGACCAGCCGCGAGCAGGTCGGTCCGCGAGGCCGCGACGAGATCGGCATCATGGCGCTGCGTGGGGGCAACGTGGTGGGAGAGCACACCCTGATGTTCCTCGGCGAATCCGAGCGCATCGAGCTGACACATCGGGCCAACGACCGCGCGATCTTCAGTCGCGGGGCCCTGAGAGCCGCTCGGTGGGTGGTCGGCAAGGAGCCTGGGCTCTACGACATGTTCGATGTGCTCGAACTCGACGCGGTGTGAGCCCGCAGTTGGATTCGCTTGCAACGAGGCCGCTACGATGGCGTCCTCGACCACATGAACCAGGTGACACTCGGATCCGTGAACCCCTACGCCCCCCCGACGGCGGAGGGGCAACCCAGGTTCTCGGCAACGCTCGACTTCTATCGTGAGGGCGACGATCTGGTGGTTCGCAAGGAGTCGAGTCTTCCGGACATCTGCCTGCGGACGGGCGAGCCGACCGGGGGCCGCATGCGGACCAAGAAGCTGTCCTGGATTCCTCCGTGGACCATCGTCGTGTTCGTGCTGATCCGCATCATTGGCATCATCTGCATGCTGGTCGCTCGCAAGACCGCGCACCTGAGCTTCGCGCTGAGCGAACAGGCCGAGGCCAAGCGAAAGCAGGCGCTGATGATCGGGTTCGGTGTCGCCGGGGTCGGGATGTTGTTGATGGTCGTAGGGATCGCGTTGGAAAACGATGCAGGGGTCGGGGCGGCGCTGCTGGGCGGCATCGCGATGTTCGTCGGGATCATCCTGGCCGCCGTCCTCCACCGCCCGTACCAGCTCCGGAAGATGGCGGGGGACTACATCTACTTGAGGATCAAGCCCGTCGCCCTCGAGGCGTTCGAGGCCTATCGCGCTGAGGCTCAGGTGGTCGGAGCCCCACCGCCGGCACCCGGCCAAAGCCCGTTCGGCTGACGCTTGCGGGCCTGGGTCCGCGACTTCCACGATTCGAGCCTTCGGAAAACTGCGATACGCTCCGGGCGTGTCGCGTCTGCCGTATTTGACCACCCGGCTGCAGGGCTTCGGAACCACGATCTTCTCCGAGATGACCGCGCTCGCCAACGAGCACAAGGCGGTCAACCTGGGCCAAGGCTTCCCTGACTTCGAAGGGCCCGCGGAGATCAAGGACGCCGTCATCAAGGCGATGAACTCGGGGCACAACCAGTACTGCCCCGGCCACGGCATCCCTGCGCTGCGCGAGGCGATCGCCGAGCACCAGAAGCGCTTCTACGACCTGGACTACGACCCGGGCGCCGAGGTCACGGTGTTCACCGGGGCGACCGAAGCGATCGCCAGCAGCCTGCTCGCCCTGTGCGAGGCGGGCGACGAGGTGGTGCTGTTTGAGCCGTTCTACGACAGCTATCGAGCCGCGGTCGCCATGGCCGGCGCATCCCCGCGGGTGATCCCGCTGCGCGACCCCGACTTCGGCTACGACCCCGAGTTGCTCGAGCTCTGCATCGGGCCCAAGACCCGCGTCCTGGTGCTCAACAGTCCGCACAACCCCACCGGCAAGGTGTTCACCCGGGCCGAGCTGGAGCACATCGCGTCGCTGTGCATCAAACACGACATCCTGGTGCTCAGCGACGAGGTCTACGAGCACCTCACCTTCGGCGTCCAGCACATTCCGATCGCGACGCTGCCGGGCATGAAAGACCGCACGGTCACGATCTCCTCGGCGGGCAAGACGTTCTCGTTCACCGGCTGGAAGATCGGCTGGGCCTGCGCGGGCAAGGACGTGACCGCGGCCATTCGCACCAGCCACCAGTTTGTCACCTTCTGCAACGGCACGCCGTTTCAGCACGGCATCGCCCACGCGCTGCGCATGGGCGAGAGCTTCTTCGAGACCTTCCGCAGCGAGTATCAGGTGCGACGCGACAAGCTCTGCAGCGGGCTGCGCGACGTCGGATTCACGGTGCTCGATCCGGCCGGTACCTACTTTGCCTGCGTCGACATTCGCGCCTTGGGCTTTGACGACGACCAGACGCTGTGCCGGCTTCTGCCTGAGAAGGTGGGCGTGGCGGCGATTCCCAACTCGGCGTTTTACATGGACCCGCGGCGGGGCAAGCATCTGGTGCGGTTCGCGTTCTGCAAGACGGACGCAGTGCTCGATGAGGGCATCGCACGCCTGCGCAGCAACATCGGCAACCTCAAGGCGTCGGCATGAGGGTCGCGGGCATTCAGTCTGACATCGTATGGGAAGATCCTGCTGCCAACTTCGCCAAGCTGCGGACGTGGGTGGCTGCGGCGAAGGCTTCCGGCGCCGGGTTGGTGGTGCTGCCCGAGATGTTCGCGTGCGGTTTCTCGATGAACGCCGAGGGCATCGCCGAGGATGCCCAGGGGCCCAGCACCTCCTTCCTTCGGGAGATGGCCCAGACCCACGGGGTGTGGATCACCGGGAGCATCCCCGTGCGGCAGGCACAGGGGCGTCCACGCAACGTCATGGTTCTGGTCGGTCCGGACGGCCAGCAGGTGGACTACGCCAAGATGCACCCGTTCACCTTTGCGGGCGAGCACGAGCACTACGACGCCGGCACCACGCACGTCCGGGCGAAGGTGGGGGACCTGCGCGTGACGTTGTTCGTCTGCTACGACCTGCGCTTTGCCGACGAGTTTTGGTCCAACGCGCACGACACCGACTGCTACATCGTGGTGGCGAACTGGCCGAAGAAACGCCGCGAACACTGGACCACGCTGCTGCGGGCCCGCGCGATCGAAAACCAGGCGTACGTCGTCGGCATCAACCGGGTCGGCGTGGGCGGGGCCATGGAGTACAGCGGCGACAGCCGAATCTTCGACCCGTGGGGTGAACCCGTGGCCGCCGCTGCGATGGCCGAGACGATGCTCCTGGCCGACGTCGACCCACAGGCGGTCGCACAGGCCCGCGAGAAGTTCCCGGTCCTCCACGACCGGCGCTGAACCGCTCGGGATCAGCGCCACGTGGAGTCGACCCTGTGCACTGAACGCACTGACCGCCTCCCTGCATCCCGGCAGCACGCCGCTGTGACCGATCGCTCGCGCGCCGATTGACCCTCCACGGGGCCGCGGCCTACCGTGACAAGATGTGGGCCTGGGCCGTGCTGATCTCCATGGCGGGGCCGCCTTCTCTGCCGCCCCTGCCCGGAGAAACTGCGCCCGGCGCTTCCCAACCCGAACCGGATGCTCCCCAGCCGAGCAAACCGACCCGCGCAGCCGACAAGCCCGCGGCGACGCCTGCCCCAGCGCAGGACGTTCCGGAGCCGACCCCGCCTCCCGAGGGCACGTTCTCGATTCCCACGACCGAGCCGCCACCGCAGCCGACCACGCTCGGGCCCCCGCCGGCACCCGCCCCCGCCGAGAACCCGCGGGCCCAGCCCGACCCGCCCCAAGACGAAGGCCCGACCGCGGCCCCCCGGATCGGAGCGCTCCCGAGCGCCGAGGACCCGCCGGCGTCCGCGTACGCCCAGCTGCCTCCGCCGGTCCGCCCTCCCTATCGCGGCACTGGTTTGTTCATCGGAGCGGGCATCGCCTTCACCGTTGCGCTGACCGAACAGATCATTGCGCACCGACTGGTCAAGACCCGCTGCATCGACCCGATCGGTCGGGGCGAGATCGATACGGCCGATGACGTGGGCGAGGTGTTTCAGACGTGTGCCCCCGGGGTCCTGCCCGCGCTGGCGCTGCGTGTGCACTCCGACATCGGGCTGCTCGCGGCCGTCGGGCTCGCGACCGCGGGCGGCATGACCCGCGGAAACGCAGACGCCTACGCCGACGTCTTCGACCCACCAGGGCGCAGGCGGACCGTGGCGGGTCTACGGATCGCAGGCATCAGCCTGATCGGTGCAGGCGTCGTGTCCTGGCTGACGACCGGAGCCGCGGCGTGGGGGGTCGTGGGCAACTGCGGCGACGCCCGCTGCGTGAACCGAGGTCGCTTGATGGGCTTCATCACCCGTGACGTGTCTGCAGCGATGGTGGCCAGCGGCGCGGGCCTGTTGGGGTTCGCGGAGACCTATCGACGGCGGCACAACGACTACACCCGCGACCGCGCGCTCTCGATCGGTCCCACGCTTTCGCTGCAAGGCGCAGGAGTGCGCGTGGGTGGCCGGTTCTGAGTCGCAGCTGCGCGTCTGAGCGTCGGGCGCCGACGAGCCGTCCTCAGCCGCCCTTGGCCTCGTCCAAAGCCAGCCAGTACAAGGCCGCGAGCACCAGCGCGTGGTTGATGTCGCCTGCCAGCGCGCGGCGATGGATGTCGGCCTTGGGCACGATCTCCACGATGGTCTCTTCGGCGCTGTCGTTGTGGATCTCCGCCACCTTCACGCAGCCCTCGGCGAGGTAGGTGTGAACGCGGTTGGCAAACAACGCGGGGTTCGGGTTGACCTCGCCGATCTTGCGCACGGACGCAGGACGGTAGCCGGTCTCCTCTTCCAACTCGCGGGCGGCAGCTTCGGCAGGGTCCTCTCCGGGGTCGACCAACCCACCGGGGATCTCGAGGGTGACCGAGGCTGACCCCTGTCGGAATTGGTGGACCATGATGAAGTCGCCCTGGGGCGTGCGAGACACGACGTTGACCCACGAGGAGGAGTTGATCCGGAAGAAGACGTGGGGGCCTTGGTCCCCCTCCCGCCGGCTGTGCAGCGCGTCGACCGTGAACACCCGATAGTCGCCTTTGGGTTCAGTGCGTTCGACGGTCCAGGGACGTGGCTTCATGCCCTGGTTTTACCAGCCTCGCCGCCGCGGTACGCTCCGGCCGATGCGACCTCTGTGGATTGTGCCCCTGCTCGCGACCCTCGCTTGTGATGGAGGGTCCGACGACCCCAAGGCGAAGGACACCGCGGCGAAAGACGCCAAGGTCGATGCCAAGGTCGATGCCAAGGCCGATGCCAAGGCCGATGCGGAACCCAAGGCTGCCGACCCCGCGCCGCAGGACGACACCAAGGCGGCCGCGTTCAAGCCCGGGCAGCCGCTCGCCCCCAACGCGGAGGAAAAGCACTTTGCCAGCCTCAAACAGCTGACCAACGGCGGCGAGAACGCGGAGGCATACCTGAGCTTCGACGAGACGCAGCTGGTGTTCCAAGCCACGACCGGCGAGATGGAGTGCGACCAGATCTTCACGATGACGCTGGGCGGCACCGACGTGAAGCGGGTCAGCAGCGGAGAGGGCCGCACCACGTGCGCCTACTTTCTCCCGGGCGACGAGAAGATCCTCTACGCCTCGACCCACGCGGCCGCCCCAGGCTGCTTGCCACCGCCCGACCGCAGCCTCGGCTACGTGTGGAAGCTGTACGAGGAGTACGACATCTACGTGTCCGGCGCGGATGGCAGCGACCCCGAGGTCCTGATCGGCGGCAAGGGCTACGACGCCGAAGCCACCGTGTCTCCCCAAGGCGACAAGATCGTCTTCACCTCCACCCGGACCGGCGATCCGGAGATTTTCGTCTCCGACATCGACGGCACCAACATCAAGCAGCTCACCGACGCCAAGGGCTACGACGGCGGGCCGTTTTTCTCGCCCGACGGCAGCAAGATCGTCTACCGAGCCAACCACCCCGAAGGCGAGGATGAACTCGCGAAGTACACCGAGATCATCGAGAAGGGGTACGTCCGCCCCACCCGTCTCGAGCTGTTCGTGATGAACGCCGACGGCTCGGATCAGAAGCAGATCACGAGCAACGGTAAGGCAAACTTCGGCCCCTACTTCCATCCCAGCGGCGAGAAGATCATCTTCTCCTCCAACATGGACTCTGCGATGGGCCGGACGTTCGAGCTGTACCTTGTCGGCATCGATGGCGAAGGCCTGGAGCGGGTCACCTACAACGACTCGTTCGACGGATTCGCGATGTTCTCGAAGGACGCCAAGACCCTCGTGTTTGCGTCGAACCGCAACAACGCGAGCATGGGCGACACCAACGTCTTCGTCGCCGAATGGAAAGACTGAGCCATGCCGCGGCACAGCTACGCACGGCCCAAGGGCACCCTGGTCGAGATTGAGGTTGATGCACCGAGCGTGAAGGACAACCTGCTCGGAGACCCGTGGCAGCGCACCGTCTCGGTCTATCTGCCGGAGGGCTACGCGGGCAGCGATGCGGAGTATCCGTTGTTCGTCGACCTGGCCGCGTACACCTCCTCGGGCCTCAAGCGGCCGGCGTGGACCGCCTACGGCGAGGCCGTGCCCGAGCGCGTCGACCGACTCGTTGCGCAGGGCCAGATGGGGCCGGCGATCTTCGCGTTTCCCGACGCGTTCACCCGGTTGGGCGGCAACCAATACGTGGACTCGGTCGCGTTGGGCGGCTGGGAGACATTTGTGGCCCGCGACCTGGTGCCCCAGTTGGAGGCGCGCTTTCGTATTCGCAAGGGGCGTGCGCACCGAGCGATCTACGGCAAGAGCAGCGGCGGGTATGGGGCGCTGATTCAGGGGATGCGCCACGCGGACCAGTGGGCGGCGGTCGCATGCCACAGCGGCGACATCGGGTTTGACCTTGTGTATCGGCGCGAGTTCGTCGCGCTGTGCGACGCGCTCGCCCGGGTACAGGGCAATCCGGTGACGTTCTTCGAGCGTTTCGAGGCGGCGCCCAAGGTCCGAGGCTCCGATTTTCACGTGCTCATGCTCCTGGCCATGGCCGCCAGCTACGCGCCCGACCCCGACGCACCGCTGGGCATCAGCGTCCCGGTTGATCTGCACACCGCCCAGGTCGATGAGGCACAGTGGCAGCGCTGGCTCGCCCACGACCCGCTGCAGATCGTCCGGGACCCGGATGCCCAGGCTCAGCTCCGCTCGCTCAAGACCCTGTTCCTCGACTGCGGAAGTCAGGACCAGTACCACCTGCACTACGGCGCCCGACGCTTCGCGCAAACCCTGGCAGCCGCGGGCATCGAGCATCGGTACGAGGAGTTCCCCGACAACCACTCTTCGATCGACTACCGACTCGACGTGTCCCTACCTGTGCTGTACGCAGCACTGGGCTGAGCCTCGCGGATTCGGATCGTGGTCTCGCGCCTTCGTTGGCGTATGCTCTTGATCCGTGGACGACCTTCAGCCCGGCGACCAATACGAGCAGTACGAGATCCTGGACCGGCTGGGTCAGGGGGGCTTCGGCACGGTCTGGAAGGTCAAGGACCGTCGCTACGCGGAGCCGTTGGCACTCAAGCTCTCGCGAGACCCGGTCAAGGACGACGATGCCGCTCGGGCCTTGCGTGAAGTCACCGTCCTGCGAGAGATGACCAGCCCCTACGTGGTCGCCGTGCTCGACGCCGGTCTCAACCGCGATGGCCACATTTTCGTGTTGATGGAGCTGCTTGAGGGCAAGCCGCTCGACGAGTTTCACGACTTCAACAACCGGCTCGACCCCAAGTGGTCGTGCCATATCGTCTATCAAGCGTGCCTGGGCCTGCGTGGGGCGCATGCCCGCGGCGTCGTGCACCGCGACCTCAAACCCTCCAACCTGTTCATCGACAAGGCCGGACACACCAAGGTCCTCGACTTCGGTCTGGCCCGCTCATGGGACGAGTCGTCGGTGGTCGGTCGCAGCGCAACCGTCGGCAACATGCTCGTCGGCACGCCCCACTACGCGCAGCCCGAACAGCTCGAGACCAACACGCTCACGCCCGCTGCCGACGTCTACAGCCTCGGCATGGTGTTGTACGAGTTGCTCTCAGGGTTCACCCCCTTCGTCCCGGACAAGATCGTCGGCGAGGTCGTGGAGATGTGGTTCAACAGCCCGCTGCAGTGGCTCCGAGCGCATGCCCAAGACACGGTGATTCCGCTGCGGTCGCGCGTCGGCGAAGAGGACGTTTCCGACGCGCTGTGCGCCGTCGTCGATCAGTGCCTGGCGAAGTCTCCCAGCGAGCGACCGAAAGATGCGTCGGTCCTCGGGGAAATGCTCCGCCACGCCTGGCCGAGCTGAGCGGTTCGTGCTGCATGGGGCGCGTTGCCTCAGCACGGTCTGCCAAGCGCAGCAAACGATGTAATGCACCTCGCCGGCGGTGCCCCGCGGTCGGTTGTCGGGGACGAACCATGGAGTCGGGCAACGTGGTTGTGGCAAGCCCCCACGCGAGACAACCCCGCGCGCCCATGGCACCCCAATCTCAGCCGCCTTTCGAGCGACGGGCATCCGCTCGTGTGCCGCATCGCGTCCGTGCCATCCTCTCAACCCGTCTCGGGGAGGTTGCGGCGGAGGTGGTCGATCTCAGCGCAGGCGGCCTCGGCGTCGAGATCATGGGTGAGCTTCGGGCGAGTGATTTCGTCCGCGTCTTGCTTCCGCTCGCGCCCGACGACGACCCGTCCGCGTGGGTGGATCCCGACGCCTTGGTGGCACGGGTCCAGACGATGACGGGCTCGGGGCGGATCCGCTTGGGCCTGTCGTTCTTCCAGCTTCCCCCAGGCACGCTGCGACGAATCGCCGCCTGCATCACCAAGCACATGGACGAGCCCCGGCCCGCCCCGAGACCGACCGTGCGCGCCGCACCGAAACGCCCGACGCCCTCGGCGACCGTCGCCGCACCCCAAGCGAGCAAGGCCACGACGCGTGAACTGCCCAAGGCGGCTCCGGTCGCCGCGACGAGAGCCGCACCCGCGCCGCCGACGACGACGCCCAAAGCCGTGCCCAAAGCCGTGCCCAAGCCCGCACCCAGGCCCAGCCAGGAGCCGAAGGCACCACCCCTGCACATCCCTCGGACCTCCGCGCGCGAGCTCCGAAACCTGTTTCACGAGGCCCTGGCAGCGCTCGAGGAAACCAAGAGCGGCAAAAAATCATCGGACTGACCGGACCGAGCTGACTTGCTACTCGTCCTGCGAGAGGTGGCGAAGCATGCCCATCATGGTGCGGACGTCGCCGCGCAGCATCCCCCAGCGCCGAAACATCCGGTCGAGGCTCGCGGGCAGACGGGCCTCGCTCGCGCGCGAAAAGTACCCTCGCTCGCGCATCAACTCGACCCACGTCCCGCGAAGCGTCTCGAGCTCCTGCCGGGATGCTGCGTGCGTCGCAGCGCCCGCCGTGGCCTGCTCCAGGCCCTCGCCATACAGCCTTGCGAGCAGCACCGCGACCGCGTGACTCAGGTTCAAGCTCGGCTGCCGCTGCGACGCGGGGATGCAGACATACGCATCACAGTCGGCGAGTTCATCGTTCGCCAGACCGTCCGCCTCATTGCCAAACACCAGCCCGAGCCGCCGCACGGAGCGCTCCGACGCCGCACGACCCAGCTCGGCGGGAGCGAACAGGGACAGCCTCTTGTCCCGGGCCAGCCCGCAGGTCCCGACCACCCAGTCGAGGTCACGGACCGCGTCGGCGAGGGTGTCGAAATGCTCGATCCGCGAGACCACGTGTTCGGCGTGCACGCAGGTCATTCGAAACTCCACGCTACTGAGGTCGGCGGAGCACTGCACCAGCCGCAGCGACGCCTCGAAGTTCGCGCAGGCCCGAGCGACGAGGCCCACGTTCAGAGGCCCCGTCGGGCGCACCAACACCACACACGGCAGCACGCCACGTGCGCTGACGCCTTGCAAGGCTTCCAGGTTCAAGTCCGGCACCCGGGCTACCGAACGCGGGTGACGTCGAGCTCGATGCGGGCCCGCCCGGGTTTCTCGCGAACATCGAGACGATAGACCCCGCCTTCGTCGTCCCCGACGTAGAGCACATCGCCGGGCTCGATCTCGACCGACGCTCGCCCGTCCTCGTCCTCGCTGGAGAGCGCGTCGGTGAGCCCCTCGTCGGAGAAGAACCCCGCGGCCGCGTAGGCGTACTCGCGAACCGGCGCGCCCTGGTCGTCGAGCCTGATGTCCTCGGGCGCGACAAACACCAGTCGATCTGCGTCCGCGTCTCGGCGGTAGAAGAAGTCCGCGTCCCCCTTGGCGTTGTCGAGCAGCAGCGTGGCGAACTCTCGCAGCGCTTCGGGGTTGGCGCGGATGTTCTCGCGCAGCTGCTTGACCAGCGCCTCCGGGGCGATGCCGACCGAGACGTTCTCGACCGTGAACTGCACGTTGGCCTCCCCCTCCGCCAACCCGCCGTCGTGCATCCGCGCCTGCCCGATCTCAAGGTTGAGGTCCCAGAGATACGCGGGGTCCGGGGGCGTCCCGATGTTGTTGAACGTGTTGAGGGTGACCCAGCCCGCGCCGTCGATACAGGCCGAGAACGCGACCGCGCCGGTCGCCAAGTCGTACTCGTGACAGTGGTCCGAAATGCGCTCGACCGTGCGGCGCGTCATCTCGGCCAGCACCGACTCGAACTCCCAGACGGGGTTGTCCCAGACCGGGCTGTTGCCCCGGCCCTCCGGCGCGCGCGTGGTGCCGCCGGAGATAAAGCCGGGATTCTCGTCCACCCGAATGGTGAGCGTCTCCACGCGGGGGTCGTCGACCAACCCCTCAAGCTCGATCCAATCGTCGCTGGCGTAGTCGTGCAGCGTCTCGATCTCATCGCCGATCGAGGCCACCGAGGCTTCGCTAACATCGCCGAGATCGATGCCCTTGTAGGGCAGCGCGTTGACGTTGACGCGCGAGCGCATCTTGAAGTCTTCCTCGATGACCGAGACCCCGCGGGCCTGGGTGATGAAGCCTGGGTGCTCGCCCACCGGGCCAAACCGCTCGGAGAGGCCCTCAAAGTTGGTGACCACGTCCGCCATCGTCAGCGGGATCGAGTTGGGCGCGACCGGGTACAGCCCGTCGGGGTGCTCTTGGGTCACCGGCCCGCGCCGGGTCTGCGCGTTGGGGTGGGTGCCGATGATGTTGTCGGCGATGACGGCGGAGACGATGTCGGGCGGCACGAACTCGTCGGTGACATCGACCTCCAGCAGGTTTCCGAACGCGCGCGCCGTCGGAATGCCCACCGCAGCCGAGAGGCCGGAGAGTTCTTCGAAGTTGGTGCCCTCAAGCTCGACGTTGTCGGGGGTCAGCGTGAGCAGCGTGCGCATGTTCTGCACGGCCTGCGGCTGCATGGCGGCTTGCTCGGAGCTCAGCTCTCGAAGCTGTTCCAGCGCGTTGACCGTCAGCGGCGTGATGTCGAGGTCGAGCAGCCAGATGTCCTCGAGCACGCGGCGAGGCATCCGCCGGAGATCCTCGAGGGTGTTTTCCTTGACGAAGCCTTTGACGTCGAAGCGGGTGTGTCGCAGCTGGACCGTGCGGGTCTCGCCGACGGCCAGCTCGACCGACGACGAGGTCTCGGTCACCAACGCTTCGGGCTCGGCACAGCCGGCAACGCCGCCAAGCGGCAGGGGCGAGAGCAGACAAAGCCCGCAAAGGAGCCGCCTCATTCCAGACCCTCCGCGACAAACACCTGCAGCGTCTCGTCCTCGCGAACGATGCGGAGGCGATAGACCGTCCCGAGGTCGTCGGCGAAGTAGACCGTGCTCTCTCCGACCGGCGGGGCGTACTTCTCGTGCGCGGTGTCCGAGAGGCCGCTGACCTGCGTGCTGCTCAGCTTGCTGCCCGGGGAGAGCGTCGCGGCGGCGAAGAAACCGGGATTGTCGTTCGCGTAGTCCGCCGTGCTCGCCAGGTCCTCAGGCTCGGAGAAGAACAAGTACGCCGTGCCGTTCTCCGCCCGGCGCCAGTAGAAGTCGACGCGGTCGTTGGACTCCCGGTAGTCGCCCAGGATGAAGTCTGAGAGCGCAGCGGCCTGCTCTTGCAGGAACGGGCGCACAGCCTCGGCGGCCTCGGCCCCCGTGAGCCCGATCGGGATGTTCTCGACCGTGAACGCGATGTCGGCCTGCCCTTCGAGAAACGTGGTGAAGGGAGCGTTGTGCAAAGAGACCTGCGCGACCTCGAGGATGGTCTCCCACACAAACTGGTCCTCGGGTGGGCTGCCGATCCCCAGCGGGACCGAATACTCCGTCCAGCCCGGAGGGTTACCGTTTTGTCCCAGCTCTACGCTCGCGGTGCCGAACAGATACGACTCGGAGAACTCGCGGTCCTTGTATTCTTCGTAGGCACCCAGCGCGACGTTGTACTCGAGCGTCCACGGGTCGAGGTGCCACACGCTGCCCGCACCCACGGGGTTGTCGGGGAAGTTCGAGTTGCACGGGACGCCCAGGCAGGAGTCGACGTACTCGTCGTACTCGGCGATCGCAAACCGCATGTCGACCGCGAGGTTGGGAACGATCCCCACCAGCGAGAAGCGATCAGGGTCGGCGAAGTCGAACTCCAGCTCGTCGTCGTAGCTCGGGCCCACCTCGTCCTCGACCACCGTCACGAACCCCTTGCCGATGTCGGCGTCGATGCCATCGGCCAGGCGCAGGTTCGACTCGGCCACCGCGTTCATCGCAAAGTTGGGGCCGAAGACCTCCCCGGAGACGACGAAGCGAGGATCGACCAGCCCCGGGTGCGGAGCGGCCGGGCCCAAGACCTTGGTCATGGTCGAGAGGTTGGCCAGCGCGTCGCTGAGATAGATGGCGATCGTGCCGTTCTCGGAGATGTTCGGGTGGCTGCCCACGAACGCCTGTTGGAACGCAAACACCAGCGAGTCCGTGCTGACGATCTCCTGGGTCCGCGGAATGCCCAACGCGTCGGCGAGGATCTCCGAGTAACCGCCACCGACCCCCAGCGCATCGGCGAGGCCGGCGAGCGAAGCGCTGCTGGTCCCCGAGACATCGACGTTGGCCGGCGTCATCGTCAGGATGCGGATCATCGCGTACTCGGGCGAGGTCCTCCAGGTGCCATCGGGACCCTCGAACGACTGCCCGAGGGCGGTCACAGAGCAATCGTGGTTGGCATCCTCGTTGTCGAGCCGCCAGGCGATGCCGCAGGCGAGCTTGATGGTGTCGAGGGTGTTCTTCAGGAGCTCGGTCGAGTCGAGTTCGAGCAGCAGGACCTCATCCGCGCGCTCACCAAACAGCTCGGCCACCTCGGCCTGGGACATCGAAAGGGTCAGCGCCGGGACGTCATCCTCACCCAAGCGCAGCTCGAACTCCTGCTCGCGCCCCCAGTCCGACGGCGCAACGCCGCTCGTGTTCCCGGAGCTCTCATCCTCGCTGTCGTCGGTGCTCGCCGTGGTCTGCGCGCCACCGTCGGTCTCAAGTCCCTGCCCGTCGGCGCCGCACGCGACCAGCAACGCTGCAGCCGCAATGCACGACGACCTTCCGAGACCCACCCAACACATCCCCTTGATGGTCGTACAAGACGGCCCCACGCGCGAGGGCTATTTCGGTTTTTGCGCCGTGGGCTGGCCGCCAAAACGCATCCTGGCGTGCAACCCCAGCTGTCCGAGAAACAGCGAGTATCGCCCGTTGCCGAGATCGTAGGTCGACGTGGTGACCGTCCGCGGGATGATCGCCTGTCCCTCCAGGTCTGCCAGCAGCGACCAGCGGTCGTTGATTCCGACGTCGACCCCGCCACCGAACACCAGCCGATGTCCATCGGGCGAGGCGACGTCGAGCGTGGAGTCGGGCGAGGCCGGCGAGTGATACCCGAGCAGCGTGTTCAGCCGCAGACGCTCGGTGAGCTGAATGCGGGGCGCGGCCTCAAGGTGAACGGTCCCCCGCCAGTCGCGGGCGAGCGGTTGGTTGGCCACCGGGCCCACCCCCAACGCCGGCTGCGCGAGATCCGGGGAGCTCAGCTGGATATCGATGACGTCGAAGTCTTGGTACGTGGCGTAGCTCGCCCACGCGTCGATCCGCACACGGTCGGTGGCATCGATGCCCGCCCCCAGCGTGATGCGTTTGGGCAGCCGCATCTCCACCTGGGCCTCACCGCGAAGCAAGGCCGGATACTGCAGCCCCTGGGAGGCGAGATCCTGCGTGAAAAAATCGTCGTCGAGATCCAGCTGGAAGTCGCCGCGAAACCGCAGCGTCGAGCCGTGCTGATAGACCAGCCCCAGGTTGACGCGGTCGGTGGCCTGCACGGCGAGCCCCACGTTGAAACTCGGCGAGTGCGACACCGCCCGCTCGATGGAGATGGGTCGAGCCATGACGTCCAGCTCTCGGACGGTCGAGGGCGCGTTCACGCCGAAGTCGTTCTCCTGGCCGATCGGATCTTCGGCCAGCGCGTCGCTGAGCAGACCGATGGAGCCGAAGTCCTGGATCTTCGACAGCTCGAGAAACGAGAACACATACGTGGCTCCCGCGCCGATCGAGACCCGATCGTGCACCTTGACCGCGGCGGAGAACGTGGTGTGCAGCGACACCAAGAAGATCGACTGCAGCGCAAAACGCTGCGGACCGTTCTCGGGAAAGTCGAGGGTCGCCGCGTAGGGGATGTACATGCCGCCGCCGAGGACCAAGCGGTCGGGAATCACGGGTGCAGCCACGAACACGTCGACCAGAGGCCCGACCGGGGTGGTCCCGACCGCCTGCGTGGGCCCCGTTCGGCTGGGATCGATGTCCGCCGGATCGATGGGTTCGGAGAAGTCGAAGTTGTCCGAGTACTGGTATTGGCCCCGTCGGTCGCGCTCGTAGCCGATGCGGCCCACGATGAGCCCCGCGCCAAAATCCAGCGAGCCGCGCTCGAGGAACCCCAGCTGGCCGGGGTTCCAGTGCACTGCGGCCGCATCCGCCGTGACGGGGCTGCTGCCCCCGTTGCCGACCTGCGGGGCGTCCAAGCCCGACGCATAGGTTTGCGAGGACCAGCCCAATCCGAGCAGTCCAGCGGCAAGCGCGAGGGGGAGCGAGCGGTTCAACACGCCGAACATACCGCCGACACCCCGGTGCGCGCTATCCTCCGGCGCAGTGTCGCTGCTCCGTACCCTGGTGAGCTCGTCGCGAGCCCTGATCACGGGCGCCCGCGAGGTGGCGCGATTTCAGGAGATCGCCCGCGTTTTCATCCGTCACGGCTTCGGTTGGGCCTACGGGCAGCTCCGGCTGCGGCGCGAGCTGGAGGTCGAGTTCGAGGGGCGCGAGCTGACGCAAGCCACGTTGGCCTCGCCGGATACCGGCAAGCGCCTGGTCGCCGCGTTCAACGAGCTGGGCCCGACGTTCGTCAAGCTGGGACAGATCCTCAGCACCCGCACCGACCTGCTCCCCGACAGCATCACCTCCGAGCTGGCGACGCTGCAAGAAAACGTGACCCGAGTCCCCTTCGTCGACATCGAGTCGCAGCTGGTCAAAGAACTCGGAACCCAGTGGCGGAGCAAGTTCGAGGAGTTTGACGAAGAACCGCTCGCGTCGGCTTCGATCGCGCAGGTCCACCGCGCGACACTCAAGGACGGGCGCAAGGTCGTGCTGAAGGTGCAGCGGCCGGGTGTGAAGCCCAAGATCACCGGCGATCTGGGGGTCCTTCACGCGCTGGCGGGTTGGCTCGAGGAAGCCATCCCCGAAGCGGCGGCGATGGACCTCCGCGGCATCATCACCAGCTTCACCAAGTCCATCCTGCAAGAGCTCGACTTCCGCATCGAGGCCCGCAACCTCGACCGATTCCGCAGCACCCACGAGGACAACTCGAGGGTGGTGTTTCCGACCGTGTTCAACGAGCTCAGCACCGAGGAGGTCCTGTGCATGGAGTTCCTCGACGGCCGGAACTTTGCCCTCGCAATCGAGCAGGGCGAAGACGTGAGCGCCGTGGCAGAGACGTACTTCCAGGTCGCCTACAAGATGCTGTTCATCGACGGTTTCTTCCACGGCGATCTGCACCCGGGCAACGTGCTGGTGATGGACGAACATCGGCTCGGGATCCTCGACTGCGGGATGGTCGGACGCCTCTCGCCGGCCATGAAGGACAAGGTCATCGACATCCTTCACGCGGTGCTCAACGAGGACCTCGAGGGCGTCGCCCGCACGTTCTACGATCTCTCGATTCGCACCGATCTGGTCGACTACCCCCGCTTCGAGGCCGACGTCATCGACTTGGGGGAGCGCTATCTGTCCGGCCTGCCGATGTCCGAGGTGCAGATCGGGATGTTGTTCTCGGAGATCGTCGCGGGGGCTTCGCGGCACAACGTCCGCATGCCCACCGACTTCACGATGATGTTCAAAGCCATCATCACGACCGAGGGCATGGCGAAGATGATCGCGCCGCAAACCGACCCGATCGAGCTGGCCCGGCCGTACATCATGCAGATGGTCGCGGACCGGTACAGCCCGGAGCGGATCAAGCAGATGGCGATCCGGGACTTCTCCATGTTCTCGAGACTGGCGCGGTCCATGCCGCATTCGATCCCGGCGGTGATCGAAGACCTTCGAGCGGGCAAGCTGACGTTCCGCACCAACGCGGACACCCTGGAGCGTCAGGAGCGTGCAGCGAATGCGCGCACGACCCGTGCGATCCGCACCGCGTTGACCGTCACCTGCCTCATCTGTGGCACGTACACGATGGGGCTGGGGCTGCCGATCTGGGGACTGTTCGGCATCCCGGTGCTCACCGCCGTCTTCTTCGTGTCTGCCGGGGTTGGCCTGTTCATGGTGATCTTGAGATGAAGCGTCTTGGGCCCTGGCTGGTTTGCATCGCGCTCGCGGGCGTCGGCTGCGTTCAGGTCGAAGGCACGATCGCGCCGGCCGCGTCGCCGACCCAGCCTGCCAGCGGCGCGCCCTGGCATGTCGGCGCGTCGGTCGTCGATATCACGCCTCCGGTGGGGTACGGCATGGCCGGGCACGCGATCGAAGCGCGCACGAGTCTGGGTGTGTGGACCCGGCTGCGCGCGCAAGCCATCGCCATCGAAGACCGCGACGGCGTTCCCGTTGTGCTCATCTCCGCCGACCTCTGGGCGATCCCCGCAGGTCTTCCCGACGCGATCACAGCACGGCTTCAGCGTGAGCACGGGATGCACAGCCTGGGCCGGGCGCAGGTCGTGGTTGCCGCAACACACACCCATCACGGACCGGGGCACTTTCACACCGCCCCCGGCTACGCCGACCACGCGGGCTCGGAGTCGGGCTTCGACCCCCAGCTGTTCGAGTGGCTCACGGCGCGCCTGGCATCCGCCGCCGCGACCGCATACGCCCAGCGCGCCCCCGCCACGCTCGAGCACCATGCCGTGGCGGTGCCGTCGATCGCACGCAACCGGAGCCTGGCCCCGATGCTCGAGAACCCCGAGGCGCAGGCGTTGGTGCAGTCCAACGCGGGCCTGCCCGGATGCGAGCACCCTGCGAACGCCACGTGGGTCGACACCCAGTTCAGCGTCGACCCGTGTCACGCTGTGGACCCCAAGCTCGACACGCTGGTCGCCCGTGACCTCCACTCGGGTGCGGTCATCGCCGTGGCCGCTGTGTTCGGCGTGCACGCCACGGCGATGGCAAACCGGACGCCCGTCTATCACGGCGACCTGTTCGGGATCGCCAGCCGCCACGCCCAGGACGAACTCCAAGAACAAGGCTACGAGCACGCGGTCGTCGCGGTGTTCAACGGACCCGAAGGCGACATCTCGCCGAACTGGCGAGTCCAGGGTCGAGGCGCCACAGTGGCGCTGGGCCAAGGCTTGGGTGAAGCCGTCGTAGCCTCGCTCGACACCGAGGGACTCTCCTTGCGCGGCACGGTGGGCTACGGGCTCGCGCTCGCGCCGATCTCCAAGGTCGCGGTCACACCCACCACGGTCGCAGCGGGGAAAACCGCCCGCACGGCGATGCCCGGTCGCTCGCAGTTTGGCGGTGCGGAGGACGGACGCACGCGCCTGAGCGCTCGCGGGTTCGATGAAGGCCGTACCTCCCGCCGACCCCGCCGCAAAGGACAAGGAGCCAAGCGCCCCGCCCTGCCGCCCGCGCTCGTCTCGTTGGTGCATCCCCAGCGTCACCTGCCCTCGGTCGTTCCCGTGGGGCTGGTGCAGCTGGGGCCGCTGTCCCTGGTGACCTTGCCCGGCGAGGTCACCACGATCATGGGCCAGCGCATCGAGCAGCGCGTCGACGCAGCCCGAGCCTCGCCCGGGCCCACGGTCAGCATCGGCTTGGCGGGCGAGTACCTCTCGTACTTCACCACCCCCGAGGAGTTCGACCTGCAGCACTACGAAGGCGCCTCGATGATGTACGGGCGGCTGTCGGGGGAGGTGTTGGCGGAGGTCGCGGGAACCCTCGCCGCGCAGCCGCGGGTCGATGGGGTCGGCCCGTACGACTACCGGGGACGCGGCAAGACCTCGGTGTCCGCGTTGCGCACAAAGCTCCGGCGCCCCGCAAAAGAAGCCGCGAGCGTCGTGGCCGAAACCCTCGAGTTCAGCGCATCGGTCACGCTGCGCTTCGAGGACCAGCCCGCACATTGGCCCTCAGACGCCAAGGCCTCAGCCACGCCGCGGGTGCAGGTCGAGGTTCAAACCGGCGCCGGTTGGATCACGCTCGACGACGACGAAGGCGACGCGATGGTCGTGTACCTCACCCAAGCCGGACGCGGACGATGGACCTACGCCGCGACCTGGCTCGAGCCCTTCGCACCCCTCTCCCTGCGGGGGTCTGCGCTGCGACTCAAAGTCACCCGTCTCGACGGCACCGTGGTATGCTCCGCACCGTTTGTGGGCGGCGGGGAAGACCGGGGTTCCCGGAGGGTGTCGCAGGGGTCCTGTCAAGAGCGGCAAGAGCGGTCGGTGGCGTCCCCTTCACCGCACGCCCCGCCAAGCTCTACGCCGACGAGGTCCCGCGGCGCCCGGGATACCGGCCGGAGCACCGTTGTGCGCTAGCCTCTCGCGATGGCGTCTTTGGAACGCAGCCTCGGTCTCTTCGGCGTCGTCGCGATCTCGGTCGGCGCGATGTTGGGCGGTGCGATCTTCGTGCTCCCGGCGGTCGCCGCCCAGCTCACCGGTCCGTCGCTGTGGTTGGCCTACCTGGTTGCAGCGCTGCTGGTCCTGCCCGCTGCGCTGAGCAAGGCGGAGCTCGCCACCGCGATGCCCGACTCCGGGGGTGCGTACATCTACATCGAGCGCGCGATGGGTCCGCTCGCCGGCACCGTCGCAGGCATCGGGCTGTGGCTGTCGCTGCTGCTCAAGAGCACGTTCGCACTCGCCGTGCTTGGCAGCTATCTCGCCTTGGTCGCCGACGTATCCACGGTCGCGGTGGGACTGATCCTGCTCGTGTTCGTGGCCGGCCTCAACGTGGTGGGCGTGCGCCGGGTCAGCGCCCTGCAGACCTACGTCGTGGCCGCGTGCATCTTGGCCCTCACGGCGCTGCTCATCGGCGGCGCGGTTCGCCTCCCGCCACGCACGGACGACATCGCGTTCTTCGCTCACGGACCCCTCGGATTTTCGTCGGCGGTCGGGCTGGTGTTCATCTCCTACGCCGGGGTCACCAAGATCGCCGCGATCGCGGAGGAGGTCCGCGACGTCTCGCGAACCATCCCCGCCGGGATGCTGATCTCTTTGATCACGATCGCGCTGCTGTACACCGGGCTGGGCTGGGTGCTCTCCCGCGGTTTCTCTCCGGACGAACTCATCGGCGACCAGACCCCGATCGCGACCCTCGCCGGTGCCGTCGCGGGGTCGTGGGGTGTCACGGCGCTGGCCATCACCGCCGTGTTTGCCCTGCTGGGCATGACCAACGCAGGACTCTTGGCCGCCTCTCGCTTTCCGTTCGCGATGGCCCGAGACAAGCTCGCGCCCGCCGCCCTGGCCAAAATCCACCGCCGCTACCTGACCCCGGTCACCGCGATCATCGTGTCGGTGCTGACCATGGCCACGTTCTTCGTGACGCTGGACGTGGTCAAGATCGCCAAGCTCGCGAGCGCGTTCATGATCGCCGCCTTTATGGCGGTCAACGTCTCGGTGCTGGTGTTCCGAGAGAGCGGCGCCAAGTGGTACAAGCCGACGTTTCGCGCACCCCTGTACCCCTTCCTGCAGGTGTTCGGGGTGCTCGCGGGCGGCGGGATTTTGGTGAGTCTGGGAACGTTCCCGCTGCTCGGCATCGCCATCGCCTTCGCTGCGGGAGCGGCCCAATACTTCGGCTTCGGCAATCGTCGCGTCGACCGCCTCGGCCTGCTGCGACAGATGTCCAACCGAGACGACCTGCTCGCGGACAGCCGGGAGCAAGGCGTCACCGTTGGAGGCCACAGTGCGCAGACGACCGTCGCGCTGCTGGGAGCCGAGCACTCGTCCGAGGCCCTGTTGACGCTGGGCCTGAGTCTCAACCCAGGCGAAGATCTCTCGGTGCTCCACCTTGAGGAGGTGCCCGAGCAGACCGACCTCGCGGCGCTCGCCCACGGGACGGACGACCGCGTCGCGTCCGTCGAGCGAAGGATGATGCACGTGGCCGAGGCGCACCAGGTCCGCGTGCACTTCAATGTCGTCTACACCCGCGACCTTCGCGGCACCCTGTACGACCACGCCGCGCTCGAGCACACCCGCTGGGTGGTCATGGGGTGGCGCGACCGCTCCGAGCGAGGGCTCATCGTGCGCGACCCCCTGCAGTGGCTCACCACCCATCTGCCGTGCAACGTCGCGGTGTTTCGCGATGCGGGCATTCGTACGATCCACCGGATCATGGCCCACGCGAAGCCGGGTCCGCACGACGGGCTCATCGCCACCACCGCCGACTCCCTGGCGGCGCTTCACGGTGCGGAGGTCACCTTCGTCAACGTGGTGCCCACCCACACCAGCGAAGCCCAACTCGAAGAGCTCAGGGAATACCATCACCAGCTGGGTCGGCTGTGCACGCGGCCGACGAGCTCCGAGGTGATCCTCGACGATGGTGACGCGATCGAAGCGCTGGTCCGCGCCACCGCACGCTTCGACCTCGCGCTCACGGGCGCACAGACCCGCCCTTCCTTGCGCTCGCTGCTGCACGCGACGCCCGAGGAGAGACTCACCGAGCAGGCCCACTGCGCGGTGCTGCAGCTCCTCGCTCCGGAGGGTGCCTCCCATGGTTCCATCGTCGCCTCAGACCCCAGCGCGCCGCTTGAACTCCCCGAGCCCGACGTCGCGGCAGTCGGGGTCGGCGTCCGCACCAAAGAAGCCCTCTTCTCCGAGCTCGCACGCTTGTTCGACGGCCTCTCCCCGCGCATCGTGGCCGACAAGCTCGAGCCCCTGCTGTGGGAACGCGAACGGACGCAGAACACCGCGGTGGGTCATGGTGTAGCCATCCCGCATGCGACGGTCCCCGGCCTGCTGCGGACCAAACTCGCGGTCTTGGTCCTGCGCGAGCCACTGGACTACGACGGCCGCGGAACCCAGGTCGACGTGGTGCTCTCGCTCGTGGGTCCTCCAGGCGATCGGCAGGCCCACCTTCGGCTGCTGTCGGTCATCGCTCAGCGGCTGCTGGAGACCAGCCTGCTCGAGGACCTGCGGGCCGCGAAATCAGCCGCAGATGTCCGCTACGCGCTCACCAACGCCGCCCCAAGCCCTTAAAGCCACGCGCCCAACCTCATGGTAGAACGCGCGCATGGCCAACACGCAAGCGCTGCTGCAGACCTCCAAGGGCGACGTTAAGATCGAGCTCTTCACGGACGAAAACCCGATCACCGCCGGCAACTTCATCAAGCTCGCCAAGAGCGGTTTCTACGACGGCCTGCACTTCCACCGCGTCATCGAGGGCTTCATGTGTCAGTTCGGATGCCCCAACAGCCGCGACCCCAAGAGCGGCAACGCGGGTACCGGCAAAGGTCCTGAAGGAAACATCGCAGACGAGCACACGTCCAAGTACTCCAACGAGCCTGGCACCTTGTCGATGGCAAACACCGGCGCACCCAACAGCGGCAGCTGCCAGTTCTTCATCAACACCAAGCACAACGCGTTTCTCGACTGGTTTACCCCCGGCCAGTCCAAGCACCCGGTGTTTGCAAAGGTCGTCGAAGGCATGGACGTCATCACCGCCATCGAGACCACGCCGACCGACGGGCGGGACCGCCCGGTCGAGCCCGTGCAGATGGTCAAGATCACGATCCTCGAGTAGACGGTCGGGTTCGCCTCCGCATGACTCTCGCCCCCCACGACCTGCTCGGCGGTCGCGACGCCGTCCTGGCGCTCGCCCACCGCTTCTACGATGCGATGGAGAGAGGCGAACCCGAACTCACGGCCGTGCACGATTGCAAGGCCCCCGGCAAGGTGTCCGACGCAACCCGCGACCGGTTCGGGTTGTTTCTCGTGGGTTGGCTCGGCGGGGAGCAGGAGTACATGGAGCGCTTCGGGCACCCGCGCCTGCGGATGCGCCACCGCGCCGTCCCGATCACGATTGCGATGCGCGACGCGTGGTTGCGCGCGATGGCCACGGCCCTGGACGAAGGCGAGGTCGCCGGAGAAGTCCGCGCGTTCCTCGATGAACGCTTCGCCCACGTGGCGAACTTTCTGCGCAACGTTCCCGAGGATGAGGCGTAGAGGCTACGCCGTCATTCGAGGCGCTGCGCCAACGCAAGCACCGCGGCCAAACCTTCGTCGCACGTGGGCAGGATCTGCTCGGGCGGGAGCACGAACCCGCTGCCCCCGGAGGGTCGCAGCTCGATGGTGAACCCGTAGGCCCCAGCCTCGTCGTACGACCAATCCAGCGCCGTGCCGCCGGCGGCGTAGAGCTCGGCCGCGGACATGAGTTTGTAGCGCTCGCCGTGGGTCGCCGCGATCGCACTCGCCATCGCGTCCCCGAGGGCGGCGAAACGGTCGCGGTCCGGCGCCGGCTTCTTCGAGTGTCCCCACGGGTAGAGGATCATCTGGCCGAAGCTGTGAAAGTCGACGTGCGCGACCGGGGCTTCGCGGATGATCAGATCCCGCAAAGCCCTCGACTCGGGCTCCGAGAACGCGTGCGGCCCGCGGTAGATCTGGGAGCGACGGTTGGAGCTGGACCCCCGGCCACCAAACCCCACCGACCAGTTGCGGTTGAGGTCCACCCCGTACGGTTCGGCCCGGTTCTTCCGCCAGTAGCGGTCCGACTCCCAGGAGTGCACGTAGCCGTCGGGGTTGATCACCGGGGCCACCCACACCACCGTGTCGTCGAGTACGGCGCGGATCGTCGGGTCGGTGTCGTATTCGGTCACCAAGCGGTCGGCAACGCAGGTGGACACCATCACCGAGATCCACTCGCGAGCGTGCTGCCCACCGTTGAGCACGAACGCCTTGGCCTCTGCGGGGGCCGCGGACAGCCGCAGCGCCCGGATGCGACGCCCCTGGGTCGAGACCCCAAGCTGCTCGACCCGGGCGAGGTCAGGTCGACGCGCTGCGACGACGTCGAGGTACGCATCCACGGTCTCATAGTCGCGATACTCGGCGAACCAGTTGCTGGGGCGGGCCACCTGCGCCGCCTCGATCCGGACCTTCTCCTCGGCAGCCACCGCGTCGATGTCCGGCACCAGGATCTCGAACGCGATCCCGTGCTCTCGCAGCGTCTGCGCCCCTTCGGGTCCCACGACGACGTCGAGCGATGCGCCCGTGTCGGCATCGCTCCACAGGTCCAACAGGACCGCCCGCACCGTCGCTCGCGCAGCCTCGCTGCGCACGTGCACCCGAACCGCCGCACGAGGTCCGCAGGGGTCGAGCACACCTTCGGGAGGCGAGAGCAACACAGCGACCAACGCGAGCGTAGACACCAACCCGGCCACCCCCACCAGCGACCCGAACGACTCTCTGCTTCGTGACCCAACGCTGAGCATCGTGGCAACCGTAGCAGCTTGCAGATACCCCCGGGGGGTTTATGCTCCCGATACCCCCACAGGGTATTGCGTCATGTTCGACCCCACCACCAAACGAAAGCTCATGGCCCGGCTCAAGCGTGCAGAGGGGCAGATCGCTGCCCTGCGGCGCATGCTCGACGAGGACGCCTACTGCGTCGACGTTCTGCTGCAGATCAGCGCCGCGCAAGGCGCCCTGGGCAAAGCCGGCCAGGTGCTGCTGGCCGAGCACATCCGCACCTGCGTCGCCGATGCGTTTGCCAGCGGCGACGAGGTCGACCGCGACGAGAAGGTCGACGAGTTGATGGAGGTGTTCGGTCGCTACGGAGGCCTGGGACGATGACCGCGTTTCTGCAGTCGACGTGGGCCATCACCCTCGAGCTTGCGCCGTGGCTCTTGCTCGGAGCCGTCCTCGCCGGGGTCCTGCACGTCGCCCTGCCTCCGGGCTTCGTCCAACGAGCCTTCGTGGGCCGGCGAGGGGTTCTCACCGCGGTGGCGTTGGGCGTGCCGCTTCCGCTGTGCTCGTGCGGCGTCATCCCGGCCGGCCTGGGCCTGAAGAAGGACGGTGCGAGTGATGGCGCCGCGGTCGGCTTCCTCATCAGCACCCCGCAGACCGGGGTCGATTCCGTCCTGGTCTCCGCCAGCTTCTTGGGCTGGCCCTTCGCGATCTTCAAGCTCCTCGCGGCCGGTCTCACCGGACTCATCGGTGGCTGGATCACCGACGCCATCACCGACGCCCCACCCCCACCGCCTGTCGCGGCTGAAGGGACCCCGCAGGCCAAACCGCGAACGGTGCAAGCCGCGTGGGCCCACGCCATCGAGGTCCTGCGATCGATCTGGAAATGGCTGCTGTTCGGCGTCCTGCTCTCGGCGTTCATCACCACCGTGCTGCCCCCGTCATGGCTGGCGAGCCTCGGGGGGGACAATCACCTGGTCGCGCTCGGGATGGCGTTGCTGATCTCCATTCCGCTGTACGTGTGCGCCACCGCCTCTGTCCCGATCGCCGCCGCGCTCGTGGCCGGAGGGCTCCCCGCGGGCGCAGCCTTGGTCTTCCTCATGGCCGGACCCGCCACCAACCTCGCGACGTTGGGCGCCGTCTACCGCGCCCTGGGTCGCAAAGCGCTGAGCGTCTACCTCGGCACGATCGTGATCGGCTCCGTGGTCCTCGCGTACGCCTTCGACGCCCTGTTCCCGTTGTCGATCACCGCGCCGCACCAGCACGTCCACGAGGCTTCGATTCTGGCGCAACTCACCGCCGCGCTCTTGGTGGTCATGATGCTCTGGTTCGCATCCCAAGACGTGCGCGCGTGGCTGGGCCGCCGAACCGCGGCCCAGCCCAGCTCGGCCTCGGTGCGCGTAGGCGTCGAGGGCATGACCTGCCAAGGCTGTGTCCGAACGCTGACCCGAGTGCTGAGCGAGGACGAACGCGTGCGTTCGGTCTCCGTCGAGCTCGCGCCTGGGTCCGCCACCGTAGAAGGCAGCCTCGACGCAGAGGCGCTCGCCCAGCTCGTTCGTGCCGCAGGCTTTGAGCCGCAGTGAGGACCGCAGGACTGCGAACCTTCAAATGCCAGGTGCCCACAGCGGCAAGCGCTCCTATACTGCCCGCCTCATGAGCGAGCCCAAGGACGAATCCGCTGCCCCGAACTTCGTGCGAGACATCATCGCCGACGACCTGCGGTCGGGGAAACACCAGCAAATCGTCACCCGCTTCCCACCCGAGCCCAACGGCTACCTGCACGTCGGGCACGCGAAGGCCATCTGCGTCGACTTCGGCTTGGCCAAGGAGTTCGGCGGACGCTGCAACCTGCGCTTCGACGACACCAACCCCGACAAAGAAGAGACCGAGTTCGTAGAGTCGATCAAGCGCGACATCGAGTGGCTGGGATTCAAGTGGGACGAGATCCACTTCACGTCCGACTACTTCGAGCAGCTCTACGCGTGGGCCGAAGACCTGATCTCGGCCGGCAAGGCGTATGTCGACAGCCAGAGCCCCGAGGCGGTGAAGGCGACAAGAGGCGACTTCGGAACGCCCGGGACCAACAGCCCCTACCGCGACCGATCCGTCGAAGAAAACCTCGACCTGTTTCGCCGGATGAAGGCGGGCGAGTTCGAGAGAGGGGCGCACGTGCTGCGGGCCAAGATCGACATGGCCAGCCCGAACATGAACCTGCGCGACCCGTCGCTGTACAGGATCCTCAACGCTCCTCATCACCGGACCGGCGACGCGTGGTGCATCTACCCCACATACGACTATGCCCACGGGCAGTCCGACGCGATCGAGCACATCACCCACTCGTTGTGCACGCTCGAGTTCGAAGCCCACCGCCCGCTGTACGAGTGGTTTTTGGGCGATCTGGAGGTGCCCTCCACCCCACGCCAGATCGAGTTCGCCCGTCTGGGCTTCACGTTCATGGTCATGAGCAAGCGCAAGCTGAGGCTGCTGGTCGAAGACGGCCACGTGCAGGGTTGGGACGACCCTCGACTGCCCACGCTCTCGGGCATGCGTCGACGCGGGTTCTCTCCGGCGGCGCTGCGCAACCTGTGTGAGCGCGTTGGTGTTTCCAAACGCAACAGCTTCATCGACATCAGCCTCCTTGAGCATGCGGTGCGCGACGACCTCAACGAGCACTCGCCGCGATACATGGGCGTGATGCGACCGCTGGAGGTCGTGCTGGAGAACTTTCCCGAGGGCCACACCGAGTGGTTCGAAGCGCCCCAGTTTCCGGGTCGTGAGGACGGCGGCGGCGTGCGGCGGATCCCCCTGACCAAGACCGTCCTGGTCGAGCAAGAAGACTTCTTGGAGGTGCCCGTGAAGAAGTGGCGGCGGCTCGCGCCGGGCATGGAGGTCCGCCTTCGCTACGCGGCCCTCATCACGTGCAAGGAGGTCGTGAAGAACGAGGCGGGCGAGGTGGTCCGCCTGATCTGCACCTGGGATCCCGAGGCCAAAGGAGGCGACCCCGCCGACGGCCGCAAGGTCAAAGGCACCTTGCACTGGGTCAGCGCCGAGCACGGAATCCCCGCCACCGTCCGAAACTACGACCGCTTGTTCACGGTCGAGTCTCCAGGGTCGGGCGACAGCAACTTCCTCGAGCAGATCAACCCCGACTCGCTGGAGATCCTCGACGGCGCCCGGGTCGAACCCGCGCTTGCCGAGGCCGTCGCGGGGACCCGGGTCCAGTTCGAGCGGCTGGGCTACTACTGCATCGACGACGACTCGAAGCCCGGCGCCCTGCAGATCAACCGGACCATCACGCTGCGCGACAACTGGGCAAGCGGCGGAGAGTAGCGTCCAGCGCCGCGCAGCCGGGCCTCCCCCGGCTGCGCGAGCGAGTGTGCGTGCCGTCCCCACAGCTGCCGTGAACGCGAGCGTGCGGCGCCCGGATCGTAGGCGCCGGCACACGATCCACCCTTGCCCGAATCGCTGGGGACTTGGGCCCCGACCGCGCCCCCGGCATGGCACGATAGATCGGGGGATGGAATGAGGATGAAGATTCAAACGCTGGCTCTGACCGCCGCCGCGTTGCTCGCAGGCGGCTGTTACACCGGGGCCGAGGTGTCGGCGACCGGGGCGTTGTCGGCGGGGTCCGACAGCCTGACCACCGCTGGCGACGGCGGAACCGACGATGACGGAAGCGACAGCGACGGGGCCGTCCCCGACGGCTACGACCCGTCCCCGGTGGCGCTTCGCCGCCTGGTGGGATCGCAGTACGAGGCCTCGGTCCGGCTGCTCCTGGGTGATGCGGCCGCCGAGGCCGCGAACCCTCCCGCCGATCCGGCGCTCAATGGCTTCACCGCGGTCGGGGCGGCTCAGTTGGCGCTGGGAAGCGCCGAGGTCGATCGCTACGAGGCTTCTGCGCGGGACATCGCCGCAGCTGCGATCTCCGACGGCGCGCACCTGGGCTACCTCGACTGCTTGCCGAGCGCCCCCACCGACGACGCCTGCATGCGGGAGTTTGTGCAGCGTTTTGGCCGGCTCGCGTTTCGTCGCTCCCTGGAGGCAGACGAGCTCGACCGGTACACGGCCGTCGGACTCACCACCGCCGGAGACTTTGACGACTTCTACGCCGGGGTCGAGTCGACCCTTGCCGCGCTGCTGCAGAGCCCGCTGTTCCTGTACCAAGTCGAGACCGGTGAAACGAGTGCAGACGGTCAACGACGGCTCCGCGGGACCGAGCTGGCCACGCGCGTCTCCTTCTTCCTGACCGGCACCACCCCCGATGCCGCCCTGCTCGACGCCGCAGAAGCCGGAGGTCTCGACGACAGTGACGGCTTGCGCGAGTCCGCCTTCGCCCTGCTGGAACGCGACGAGGCCCGCGGGGCACTGGGCACCTTCTCCGACGAGCTGTTCAAGCTCCACGAGCTCGACGGTCTGCCCAAAGACGCCGTCGCATTCCCCACCTACGACTCCGAGCTTGCCGAGGCGATGCACGAGGAGACGCGGCTGTTCATCGAGCACGTCGCATTCGAGGGCGGTGACTTCTCCGAGATTTTCGACGCCGACTACACGTTCGTCAACGACGTGCTCGCCGCCCACTACGGCATCCCCGGCGAGTTCGGCGAGGCGTTCGTCCAAGTCACGCTTCCGCCCGAGCAAAAGCGCGGCGGCATCCTCGGGCACGCCAGCGTGCTCTCGGTGCTCGCGCACGTCTCGAGCAGCTCACCGACGCACCGCGGAAAGTTCGTCCGCGAGACGCTGCTGTGCACCACCATCCCCGCGCCGCCTCCGGGCGTCTCGACGGACCTTCCGGTCGGCGACGGCACCGAGACCCTCCGCGAGCGCCTCGAGATCCACATGACCGACAACTCGTGCGCTGGTTGCCACGTGCTCATGGACCCGATCGGCTTCGCGCTCGAGAGCTACGACGGCGTCGGCGCCTACCGGACACTCGACAACAACAAGCCCATCGATGACTCAAGCGCGATCGATGGGGTCCCTGTCGCTGGCGCCGCCCAAGTCGGCGCTGCACTTCGGGCCAACGAAAGCGCGCACGCCTGTCTCATCCGAAATCTCTACCGCCACGGGACCGGACACATCGAGAACGACAGCGAGCGCGACGCGCTAGAAACCGTCACCACCGCGTACATCGACAGCGGCTACGATCTCCACACCGCCCTGGTGGAGATCGTCGGCAGCCCAGCCTTCCGCGTCGTCGGAGAACCTCTGTAGCCCGTCGCGGGCACACCGTTAGGAGAACGACTGATGAAACCGTTTCGACTTCATCGACGCACCATGCTCCGAGGCGCTCTCGGAGGTTCCGCGGTCGCCCTGGGACTCCCGGTCCTCGAGGCGATGCTCAACGGCAACGGCAACGCCTACGCAGACGGCACCGACCTGCCGTGTCGCCTGGTCACCTGGTTCTTCGGCAACGGATGCGCCGTCGCCGACGTGAACAACTCCGGCGCGGGCATTCGATTTGCGCCCGGCGAGACGGGACCGGGATTTACGCCCACGCCCCAGCTGCAACCGCTGGCCGACCGCGGTGTGCTTGAGTACTGCTCGGTGCTCAGCGGCTTCGACATCGCCGCCGCGGCCGACCACCGGCGCGGCCACCACGATGGCGTCGCGGGCTTCTTCTCGGGGTATCCCTTCGTGGAGCTGCCGCCCAACGGGGCCAACTACGCCTCCAAGTTCGGCGGACCGTCGATCGACCAGGTCGCCGCTGCGCGCCTGGCGGGCCAAACCGTGATCCCCTCGGTGCAGATGGCCATCTCCAAGCGCATCGTGGGCGGCGAGGGTCCGACGCTGCAGTACCTCTCGCACCAAGGTCCAGACCAACCTCTGGCCCCTTACTTCGACCCGCGGGAAGCCTGGGACAAGCTGTTTGGAACCTTCACCGTCCCCGACGACCCGGCCAAGCCCGCGCGGCTCTCCGCCCTCGATGCCGTGCGCGAGGACGTCCAGCGCCTGCAGATGCGCGTGGGGGCCAACGACCGGATGCGCCTTGAGTCTCACCTCGACGCCGTCGCCCAGCTTCGCGGCCAGATCGACGCGCTCGCGCCGGTCTGCACCTTGCCGCCCGCAACACCGCAAAGCAACGACGACGTCGAGGGCCAAGAGCAGCTTGAGGCGGTCAACGCGGTGATGAGCGAGTTGCTGGCCATCGCCTTCGCCTGCGACATCACGCGGGTCGGCAGCATCCAGTTCACCGGCTCGGTCGGCTACACCGTGTTCAACAACCTGGGTCTGGACCGAGGCCATCACGACCTCACCCACGACGCGGCCGAGAACGAAGCCGTCGACCAAGCGACCATCTTCACGATGGATCAGTTCGGGGTCCTGCTGCAGGCCCTGCGCGACATGCCTGAGGGCGATGGCAACGTGCTCGACAACAGCTGCATTCTGCTGGGTAGCGACGCGGCAGCCGGCCTCACCCACTCGGTGTTCGACCAGCCGTGCATCGTGGCCGGGGGTGGTGGCGGCATGCTCACCCACCCCGGGGTGCACTATCGCTCGGCCACAGGCGAGAACACCTCGGACATCCTGCTGTCGTGTTTGCAGACCATCGACCCGGCGGCCACCGAAGCCGGCGGGGGTGTTGGGGTCTCAAGCACGCCCTGCTCGGCGTTCTTGGCCTAACACCGCCAAGAAGCAACGCCAACACGCGCCGCGCGGACGTCCCCCTGGTCTCGTGCCCGCACCTGCTGGTACGCCTGGGTCGTGGCCACGCGATTGTTCTACACCGACGAGCACGACGCCTTTCGCGCTGAGGTTCGCAAGTTCGTCCAGCGAGAGATCAGCCCCCACATCGAAGCGTGGGAAGAGGCGGCCGAGTTTCCTCGCAGCCTGTACCGCGCCGCGGGTGAGCTGGGCCTGTTGGGGCTGGGGTTCCCGTCGGCCTACGGCGGCACCGAGGCCGACGGATTTCACAGACTCATCCTCACCGAGGAGCTCTCCCGCCCGGGCTCGGGAGGAATCATCGCAGGGCTGATGTCGCACGGGATCGGCTTGCCTCCGATCACCAACATGGGCAGCGAAGCGCTCAAGGAGCGCTACGTGCCTGCGATTCTGCGCGGCGAGAGCATCTGCGCGCTCGCAGTCACCGAGCCGTCGGGTGGCTCCGACGTGGCCAACCTGCGAACGACGGCCCGCCGCGAAGGCGCGCACTATATCGTCGACGGCTCGAAGACCTTCATCACCTCGGGCATGCGGGCCGACGTCATCACGACCGCGGTTCGAACCGGCGAACCGGGCATGGCGGGCATCTCGATGCTTGTCATCGATGGCAACACGCCAGGCCTCACCCGCACCCCGCTCAAAAAGATGGGCTGGTGGTGCAGCGACACCGCGACGCTGTACTTCGACGCGTGCCGCGTCCCGGTGGAGAACCTCGTGGGCCATGAGAACGAGGGCTTTCGCGGCATCATGCAGAACTTCAACAACGAGCGGCTCATGATCGCGGGGATGGCAATCGCCGCGGCCCAGGTGTGTTGGGATGAAGCCCTCGCCTACGCCCGCGAGCGCGACACGTTCGGCCGCCCGCTGGTCAAGCGGCAGGTGATCCGCCACAAGCTCGTGGACATGGCCCAGCGCATCGGGGCTGCCCGGGCCACGCTGGAGCTGCTGACCTGGCGCGTCGACCAAGGCCAGTGGCCCATCGCCGAGGTGTGTATGTTGAAGAACACCGCGACGCAGTGCATGGAGTTCTGCGCCAAGGAGGCGGTGCAGATCCTCGGGGGCGCCGGCTACATCCGCGGCATCAAGGTCGAGCGGATCTATCGGGAGACGAAGGTGCTCAGCATCGGCGGCGGTGCGGAGGAGATCATGAAGGAGCTCGCCGCCCGCCAGCTCGGGCTGTGAGCACCGGGGTCAGTCATCCGAAGCGCCGCGCAGGTACCCCGTCCAAAGCCGCGCGACCTCGTCGGTGAACAGCTCCGGCGAGACGCCCTCATCTCGCGCCACGAAACCGTGCACGAGCACATCGCTGCACTCCACCACGATCCGCGCTGCGAGCTCGACGTCGGGCACGGCCACCTCGGGGTGCAGCGCGAGCCAGGCCTCCAGGACCCCCCGGAGTCTGCGCTGCGCCTGGGCTACCCGGTCGCGGACAACCGGCAACATCGCGAGCCGCTCGAGGAACGCCCGCTGAAGCCCTGGCTGGCCTTCATGCAGCCCGAGCAGCTGCTGCACGACATGCCGGACCCCCACGCGCAGCGGCGTGCTCTCGGGCGGCAGCGCGTCCAGTCCTGCCGCGAGGGTGTCGACCGCCTCGTCGACGTGTGCCTCGAACAGCCGGTTCAGGATCGCGTCTTTGTTGGGGAAGTACTCGTAGAGCGAGCCGATCGAGACCCCGGCCAGCCTCGCGATGCCGTTGGTCGTCGTCGACCCGCGATCGAAAAGCCGAGTTGCCGCCTCCAAGATGCTGTCTACCGTGTGCCGAGAGCGGTCTTGCACCGGCTTTCGGTGGCGCCCGTTGGACTTTGAGGGGTCGGACATGCGAGTGGAGAATCCGAGTCGCGCGGGGGTGCTTCGAGCCTCACCTTGAGGGCATGCGCGGCGACACGCTCCCTACCGTAGCACTCGGACTCCTCACCCTGTACGGCCTCGTGGTCCTGTTCGGTCGGACCGCGCTTCAACGCATTCGCGAAGACGACTCGGGCTGGCGCGGCATCTCCGGCCGCCCTGGCAGCACCGCCTGGTGGGCTGGGGTCTTGCTTGCGGTCTCGGTGCTCGGCCTCGGCCTCGCCCCAGCCTTTGCCCCCGCCGAACCCACGCTCGCGCCGTGGCGCGTCATCGTGGGTGGACTGGGGTTCACGCTCGGCTTCGTGTTCACGCTGCACGCTCAGCTCGACATGGGGCGCGCATGGAGGATCGGCGTGCGGGAGGGAGAGCACACCGAGCTAAAAACCGATGGCGCGTTTCGTTGGTGCCGTAACCCTGTCTTCTCGGGCATGCTGGCGACCGTCGCAGGCCTGCCCCTCTGGGTCCCGTGGCTGCTCGTCCCCTGGTCGCTGATGCTGTTGGCGCTCGAGCTGCAGGTGCGGGTCGTCGAAGAGCCACACCTGCTGAGGACTCATCCCAAGGCCTACCGAGCCTATGCCCGAACGACCGGTCGCTTCTTATCGGGCACGGGCTCTGAGCCCCGCAACGCTTCTTATCCAATGCGATCGGCGAGCGCGTGTGCGCTGGTCCAGGCCCCTTCAAGACCGGGCCCGCCGCACCAGTCTCCGCAGGCCCCAAGCCGAGCCTGGGCATCCCACAAGCACCGCTCGGGGAGACCGGTGGCGACCCCTGCATATCGCCAGCGGTGCGCGCTCGCGTGCAGCAACGGCCCGAGCTCAGCGCCCGTGCACGCCTCCAGCGCACGCACCAAGGTCTCGATCACCGCTTCGGGCGGCGACTCCCAGTGCGCCTGCGTCCATCCCCCTTGCGCATGCAACACCCAGCCAGGCGTGTCGTCTCGGCCCGGCTTGCTCGCTTGGGAGAACGCGTGCGAAAGCGGGCCGTCCTCGAACCAAGCCGCATCAAACCCCGGATCCCAGCGTCGCTCGGGCACGAGCATGACCGCCCAACAAGGCTCCATCGGGACCGCCTCGGCGGCCTCCTGAAGCGACGGGACCGCCTCCAGCAGCGCGGCGGCCTGTCCCGAGGGCGTGTTGACGATGACCGTACCGAACACTCCCAGCGCAGCGCCGTGCTCGTCTTCCAGCGCCCATCCATCGCCCACGCGCGCAATGGTTCCGACCCGCACCTGGACTTGCACATTCAGCTCCTGCGCCAAGCCAGCGGGGACCGCACTCATCGAAGGCGTGCCAACCCAAGCCGAAGACAGCCACGGCGTCCGCGTCGAATCGGCGGCGAGCTTGGAGAACCGCCCCTCCCAACGCGCCACGAGCCCTGCCGCGGCCCATGCCGCGACCTCGGCCTGAAACCCCGGAGCCTGCGCGGTGAACAGCGGCGCCCCGTGATCAAACCGTGTGGGCTCGGCGCGGCGTGTCGACAGGCGGCCCCCGGCTTTGCGCCCCTTGTCGAACAGCACGACCGAGCGCCCGGTCTCGACCAGCCGCCGCGCGCACACGATGCCCGCCAACCCCGCACCCACGATCGCAACGTCCGCCTTCATGGGAAGCACTTAACCGCCACCCCCGCGGTTTGCAAGCGAGCGCACGGTCGCAGCCACCCACCCCAGGTACCATCGAGGCGCCATGGACCCCACCGCGACCCTCGGCGACCGCAGCCTGTTTCCAGACCTTTCACCCAAGGCATACCTCAATCACGCCGCGATCTCTCCGCCCTCCGCTCCGGTTCAGGCAGCGGTCGCCCAGTGCCTGCAGCACTACGGCCAGCAGGGCATGGGCGCGTTCACGACCTACCTTGAGCAACGCGAAGCGCTGCGTGCGTCGCTGGCGAGTCTGGTCAACGTGCAGGCCAGCGAGATCGGGTTCGTCCCCAACACCTCCTCGGGCGTCGTGTTCGCGGCGATGAGCTACCCCTGGGAGGCCGGTGATGGCGTGGTGCTTCTGGACGGCGAGTTTCCGACCAACATCACCCCGTGGCAGCAAGCCGCGTCGCTGTACGACCTGGAGATCCATCGCATCAAGGCCTCGGACTTCGGCAGCCCCGACCCCGGCCTGGGCCTCGCCCAACTCGACGTGGCGCTGCGCAAGGGCGCCAAGGTCATCGCCGTCTCGGCCGTGCAGTTTCAGTCCGGACTGCGCATGCCCATCATGGCCATCTCCGCGCTCGCGCACCGCCACGGGGCGTCGGTGTTCGTCGACGCAATCCAAGCCTGCGGCGTCGTCCCCCTCGACTTCGAGAAACTCGGCGTTGATATGGCCAGCTGCGGTGGCCACAAGTGGATGATGGGCCTGGAGGGCACCGGGTTCATCTACGTGCGCGAGGCCTTGGGACCGCGGCTTGTGCCTCGACTCGGTGCCTGGCTCAGTCACCAGGACGGGCTCGGCTTCCTGTTCGACGGGCCGGGGCACCTCCGCTACGACCGCCCGATCAAGACCGACGCGAGCATGGTCGAGGGCGGGGCGTACAACGCCCTCGGCTTCGTCGCGATGCACACCGCGCTCGGCCTCATCCAGAGCATCGGCGTCGAGGACATCTTCACGCACGTGCAGCGCTACCACGACGCGCTTGAGCCGAAGCTCACCGCGCTCGGTCTCGCCTCGCTGCGTTCACCCTCCCCCGGCGAACGCTCCGGCGTGCTCGCGTTCGACGTCCCCGAGGCGTTCGAGCCCACCGCGCTCCCCGAACGACTCGCGGCCCGAGGCGTGTCGGCCTCCATTCCCGACGGTCGGCTGCGCTTCGCCCCGCACTGGCCCAACGCGCTGGATGAGGTGGACGTGGTCGCAGCCGCGCTGGCGGAAGCCATCGGTGAGGCCAGGCGCGGCTAGCATAAGCGACCGATGAGAGCCGAAAGGGCGGGCGTCGGGAGCGGTTTGATTTTCGGTGCGAACCACGGATGCAGGACACCGAGTGTCCCCTGGGCTCAGCCCGCGGTGCAGTCCGGGAGGGTCAGGTTTCGCCACCCGACGTTGTTGCTCTCGTTGAGTTCGTCCACGGACTGAACCGTGTCCAAGATGACGTCGACCCAGCCAGCGCTGAAGCCGTTGTCGATCTCCACGCTGATCGTCTTGACCTGCTGCGGCGCCATGGTTCCTGTGCTCACGAAGATGCTCGAGAGTTGGCCCACCGAGGGTGCGGAGGCCAGCCCGGTGAAGAGGTCGAGCCACGCCCACCGCGTGACGACGCCCGCGTTCTCCACCGTCACTGCCACCATCGGGTTGCCACCCGCTCCGGTGCAGCCACCGGGCGCGATGCTCACGACACGAAAGTCCGACTTCTGCGTCGGAAGCTTCCCGGTCAGCCACGCCCGAATCGGGGCCCTCCGCCTCCCGCGGCGAAGGTCGCGATGCCGGTCGGGGCCCAGTGGCTCAGCACGCCAAACACGAACCCCTGCTCTGCGTTGAGAAGCATCGGGCCTCCCGAATCGCCGCCCTCGATGTTCGTTCCCCGGTCGCCGATACCCGGGCCCGCCTCGTCCGCATCGTACGAGAACGCGGTGTGCTGACGCCCCGGGACCGACTCCCAATCGAGGTAGTCTCCGCCGGTCATCATGCGTCGATTCCGGCCGCCCCCATATCCGACCTGAAAGATCGTCTCGGGTAGCATCGTGGAGTAGCGCTCCAAAGGAGCCGGCCGATCGAGGTAGACGGGCCGGGGCACCGCAACGCTGGCGGAGACCGGCGCGTTGAGCCGCAGCAGCACCATGTCGTCCACCCAGTCCGGGCCTGCGGTGTGTACAGGCGGCGCACTGACAGCGACCGCGGTGCGGCTCGTCCCTGGCAGGGGCGAGACCGTCGGAATCGGCTCGTGAGTCGGCGACCCGTTACGGCAGGACAAAGTCGGCGAACACCGAGAGGTGGTCGGACGCAATCTGCGTGGAGTAACACGCGAGCGGTTGCCCCTCTTTGGGGAGCCAACCGCCGGGAGGATCATCGTCGTCACCATTGTCGAAGCAGGCGTTGTAGACCTCGGCCCCTTCGAGCAGCGCCTGTCCGTAGATCACGTAGTCGATCCGCGAGTTGAAGTTGCCCCCGATGAAGGTGCCGTCGTTGGCCGAGTCCTCTTGGAACGCTGGGGCGATCTGAAAGCCCTGCGTCGTGAGCACATCGAACGGGTGGTAGCGAAGCGGGACGTCGATGTCGTTGCCCAGCTGATACGACGCTGGCAGCGGTGGAACCTCTTCGAGCGAGGTGCCCAGATCGAGGTCGTCGAGCTGCTCGTTGAAGTCTCCGAGCACGATCAGAGCATCTGCCGGCCGGTTCTCTCGGTACAGACGAACCCCTCGCGCCAATCGCTCGGCTTCGACCTGGCGACGAAACAGGTCCTCGTACTCCCCCCCAGACTTGAGGTGCACCGTGAACAGGGCCGCATAACATCCCGGCTCGGGCTGCACCCGCACCGCGAGAATGTCGCGGCCCACGTCGTTGGCGTTGGGGTCGCTGCTCAGCGCGCTGCCGCCGTAGCTGGCGATGAGTTCCATCGGGACCCGGGACATGCAGGCGTTGAAGATGTCGCCCCCAATCGCCGGGGACCAGTCGGCGAGGATGACCCCCGTGTAGCCGGCGGCATCGGCCAACTCCGAGACCCAGGCCTCCTCGCCCTCGTTCACCTCCTGCATGCAGACCACGTCGGCCCCGATGCGCGCGAGCGAGGCCGCCAAGCCGATGAACGGATCACTCCCAGGACTGGAGACGGCCTCGATGTTGAACGTCGCGACACGAAGCGGTGTTGCGTCGCAGTCGCTTTCCTCGCCGAGGGTCGGGTCGACGGTGGTCGTGACGCCACCCACCGTGTCCGAGGCTGTCGTCGAAGTCGAACCGTCGGAGCCCGAGGACACGTCCTCCCCAGAGCTGTCGGCGGTACTGGTGCCTCCGGTGTCGTCATCCAAGATCGACACATCCGAACTCAGGCAACCCGTGACCATCCAGGCGGAGACAAAGGCAGCCGAGCCGATTCGACACATCGCCGGGAGCATGACACGAAAGCCGATCCTCGGCCTACCGCGCCACGCCCGCCCGAGTTCACCCCAACCGGGCTGAAGTGGGCGGGGCATCGGAGCGACGCCGCACCGTGAGCTTCAGATCCCCAGCGGTCCGCTGCCGTCGTCGCCGAACGTGTTGGTGTCCACGCCGAGCTTCTGCAACATGTCGACAAACAGGTTTCCGAGCGGATCGCCGTCGAACTGCAGATGCTGCCCCACCGGCATCGTGCCGCCGCCGTGCCCACCGACGAGGACCGGCATGTTGTTGTGGCTGTGGCTGTTGCCGTCCTCGATCTCGGACGAGAAGAACACCATGCTGTTCTCCAGCACGTTGCTCCCCTCCCCCTCCGGCGAGTCCTTGAGCCCCTGCAGCAGGTAGGCGAACTTCTCGACCTCCCAGCGGTCGATGATCGTGAGCATGTCTTGGGTCGCTTGGGACCCGCCATGATGGGAGAGGTTGTGGTGTCCGCCGGGCGCACCGATGAACCCGTAGTCTCGGCCCGACGCGCCGTTGGCCAGCATGAACGACACCACGCGGGTGCGATCGCACTGGAACGACTTGATGATGATGTCGAGCATCACCTTCACCCGAGCATCGATGTCTCCGGCGACCTCACCGGGGAACCCGGGCTCGAGCTCGCACGCGGGCGCTTCGGGCTCGGCTTGGACCCGAAGCTCAAGCTCCCGCACCGAGTCGAGGTACTGCTCAAGCTTGACCCGATCGGTGGGTCCGAGCTTGGACTGAAGCGAGGTCGCGTCGTCGAGCGCGTAGTCGAGCACGCTGAGCCGCTTGGCCTTGATGCGCTGCAACTCGACCGCGGAGGCGCCAGGGTCGAAGCCCGAGAACAGCAGATCGAATGCGGTCTGCGGCTCGGTGAGCTTGGGCAGCGGGGTGTTGCCCTGCCACGAGATGTTGCGGATGTACGCGCAGCCATAGCCGCTGTCGCAGTTGCCGACGTTGCCGCCGCCGTCCATGCCCAGCTGCATCGATCGCACCGACGTCGCGCCGCCGATAAACTCCGCGTAGACCTGATCGACTGAGGTGTCGTTGGTGATCACGCTCTCGGACTTGTTGACGTGAAACGCGGTCGCGAACGCTCCGGTGCCCGCCGCATGATCTCCCGCGCCGTCGGATTGGCCGGGCGCGTTGTTGAGGCCGCTGAGGACGGTGACGTCGCCAAGCAGGTCCGCATCCGCCAGCGGCGCGAGGATTGGGGTGGCAGCCCAGCCCGAGCCGGTCTGGGCCGGTGTCCAGTCCGACATGTTGATGCCGCAAGGCACGTAGAACGTCAGCAGCCGCTGAGGGTCCATCGGACCGTGGGCCTGAGCCCGGCGAGTGGGCAACATCGCCTCCAGCATCGGCAACGCGATGGCGATGGCGGTGCCGCCCCCGAGGAAGGTACGGCGAGAAAGGATGGATGAGCGCTTGGTCATGGTCTCGTCTCCGTTTCTGCGTCGCTACTGCGCCTCGCCTCGGCGCATGCGGAAGTTGTCACTGGTCGCGAGCCCCACCAGCAGGGTCTGAAGCTGATAGCCCGAAGCCGCGAATGCGTCGGCGGCCTCGCCAATCGTGTCCTCATCGTAGCCTTCGACGCCGCGTCCAAGCCCGTAGAGCATCACCTTCTCGGCCACGCAGTGCGAGAACTCGTCGCTCTTCGCGATGAGCTCGACCATCTGCAGCGCGTCGCCAAAGTCCCCGCCGATCGGGAGGTTCCCGCTCGGGTCAATGTCGTAGGGCCCCTCGGTTTCGCGCCAGGCGCCCATCCCGTCGTAGTTTTCGAAGGCAAGCCCGACCGGGTCCATGAGCTGGTGGCACGAGGCGCACGAGGGATCCTCTCGGTGCTTGGCGAGACGCTCCCGCATCGGGCCCTCGTCGAACGAAGGGTCGACGGTCGTTTCGGCGTCGGGGGGTGGCGGCGGTGCCTCAATGCACAGCAGCTGCCCTACAACCCAGTGTCCTCGCTTCACGGGCGAGGTGACGTTGGGGTGGGCGAGCACGGACATCAAACCGCCCGTGGTGAGCAGTCCCCGACGCGGCGTGCCTTCGAGGCTCACACGGACAAACTCGTCGGTCCCGACCGGTGGCAGGCCGTAGTAGGCCGCGAGGCGGTCGTTGACGAAGGTCTCCTTGCTCGTAAACAACTCATCGAGGCCTCGACCCTCCTCGATGACCGCGGCGATGAGCAGCTCCATCTCCGTGCGCATGTCTTCGCGAAGCACGGTCGTGAAGTCGGGATAGGTGTCCGGGTCCTTCACGAGTTCTTCGTTGAGTGCCCGGGTGTAGAGCCACTGTCCGGCGAAGTTCTCCGCGAGGGCCCGGGACTTCGGGTCTGCCAGCATGCGCTCAACCTGAGACTCGATCGCCTCAGGGTCGTTCAGCGTGCCCTCCGAGGCTGCAGCGAACAGCGCGTCGTCGGGCATGCTGCTCCACAGGAAGTAGCTCAGCCGCGACGCGAGCTCGTAGTCCCCCAACAAGTGCGGCTCAAGGGATTCCGGCTGCGGGTCGAGTTCGACGCGAAAGGTAAAGTGCGGGGACAGGAGCACCGCCTTCATGGCGAGCCTCAGGCCGTCTTCCCAGCTTTCGCCATCATCCTGAGCGTCGTCGACGAACGTCACCAGCGAGACGAGTTCGTCCTCGGTCATCGGGCGTCGCCAGGCGCGCTCGCCAAAGCGACGAAGGGTGGCGTCCGTGCAGCCCTCTTCGCCCTCGGCACACTGCACCAGTCGGTCCACGACGCCGCCCTCCCCCGCCGGAGGCAGCACGTCGACATAGTCGATCAGCAGGTTCGTATCGATCCCCATCTCGGGGTCGAACGTGTCGTTGGTAAACTCGACGCTCACGAGGTGGGCGCCCGCCTCGAGCGTGACCTCGACTTCGTGGTCCGCCGCGGCCTCCGCCGTTCCGGTGACGTCGAACGCAGCCTGCTCGACACCATCGACGCTGATCACCATGTTTGGCGACGGCCCCGGCCCTGACTGACCCGCCGCGCGGACGACGAGTGTGTACGCTCCGTCGGCCGCAGCGTCGACCGGGACATCGACGGTCCCGTTGCTGGTCAGGTTCCAGAAACCGTCGCAGCACGCGGCACCCACGTCGCTGCCGAGGTCCTCGGCTTCGATCCGCGCGGCCTCGCCGGTGGGCGACGCAAAGGCGGCCTCCAGCACCTGTTCGGCCGCTCGCTCATAGAGCTCGATCAGAAGCGGGGAGGTGTTCAGCGCGTCCGCGATGTTGTCGAAGCCAAACGCGTGGTCGTCGGCCGGAAAGACGTCGGCCGGGGAGACGTCGAGCCCGTAGAAGAGGTCCCGAATCGTGTTGTTGTACTCGGCTCGGTTGAGTCGGTGCAGCGTCACGCGACCGGGGTCTGCCTCCGCATCCTCCCCGGGGACGTCACCGTCGGTGCCCGAGCCATCATCCCCGGAGTCCGGCCCCGATTCAGCGTTCGCACCGGCCCCACTCGAGGCCGCGTCCACGGCGGAACCCGTGTAGCAACCTGCCAGCGCAACGCTTCCCGCCCCAATGATCCAACGCATCCTCATCAAATCCCCGCAGCGAGGGTCTCAGACGCGAGAACACGCGACAATTGGACTCTTTGTGGGCGAAGTGACGCTTCGAGCAGCCGGGCTTCGTTCGACTGCAAGTTCAGCAAGGAAAGCAACGCAGTTTTCTCATGCGGGACGATCGCATCGCGGAACTCGCCCACGCAAAAGCCCTCCCCCGCGCGAGCGAGAGAGGGCTTGGTGTCGGTCTCGGTCCACACGGACCGAGCAGGGCTTACATGCCCATACCGCCCATGCCGCCCATGTCGGGAGCACCGCCACCGGAGGCAGAGTCCTTCTTGGGAGCCTCGGCGATCATCGCCTCGGTGGTGAGCATCATGCCCGAGATGGAGGCCGCGTGCTCAAGCGCGATGCGGACGACCTTGGTGGGGTCGATGACGCCGTCGGCGACCATGTCCACGAACTGCCCGGTGCGTGCGTTGTAGCCGAAGGTCTGCTTGCCTTTGCGGACCTCGTTGACGACCACGCTCGGCTCGCCGCCGGCGTTGCGGACGATCTGGCGAAGCGGCTCTTCGAGCGCGCGAGCGACCAGACGAACGCCGAACTGCTGCTCTTCGGTCTCGGCTTCGAACTTCTCGAGCGCCTTCTGAGCCCGGACGAGCGCCACACCGCCGCCGGGGACGATGCCTTCTTCGACGGCAGCACGGGTGGCGTGAAGGGCGTCCTCGACGCGAGCCTTCTTCTCCTTCATCTCGACTTCGGTGGCAGCACCGACCTTGATGACTGCGACGCCGCCGACCAGCTTGGCGAGGCGCTCTTGAAGCTTCTCGCGGTCGTAGTCCGAGGAGGTCTCCTCGATCTGTCCGCGAATCTGCTTCACGCGGCCGGTGATGTCGGCCTTCTTGCCGCCACCGTCGACGATGATGGTGTTGTCCTTGTCGATCGTGACCTGCTTGGCGGTACCGAGGTCGGCGATGGTGAAGTTCTCAAGCTTCTCGCCGAGGTCCTCGGTCATCGCCTTGCCACCGGTGAGGGTCGCGATGTCCTTGAGCATCTCCTTGCGACGATCGCCAAAGCCCGGAGCTTTGACGGCGGCGACCTGGAGGGTGCCGCGCAGCTTGTTCACGACCAGGGTGGCCAGCGCTTCGCCGTCGACGTCTTCGGCGATGATGACCAGGGGACGGCCCTGCTTGGCGACCTGCTCGAGGATGGGCAGGAGGTCCTTCATGTTGGAGATCTTCTTCTCGTGAAGGAGAATGAAGGGCTCCTGCATGGAGACTTCCATGCGCTCTTGATCGGTGACGAAGTAGGGGCTCAGGTAGCCCCGGTCGAACTGCATGCCCTCGACGACGTCGAGTTCGGTGACAGCGGACTTGTTCTCTTCGACCGTGATGACGCCCTCTTTGCCGACCTTGCTCATCGCCTCAGCGATAAGGCCGCCGATCTCGGAGTCGCCGTTGGCGGAGATGGTGCCAACCTGAGCGATTTCTTCCTCGCCCTTGGTGCTCTTGGAGAGCTTGTTGATGGCTTCGACGACGACGGCGACCGCCTGGTCGATGCCACGCTTGATCTCCATCGGGTCGTGACCCGCGGTGACCATCTTGAGGCCTTCGCGGTACAGCGCCTGGGCGAGCACGGTCGCGGTGGTGGTGCCGTCGCCGGCGATGTCGGAGGTCTTCGATGCGACCTCTTTGACCATCTGTGCGCCCATGTTCTCGAACTTGTCTTCGAGCTCGATCTCTTTGGCGACGGTGACGCCGTCCTTGGTGATCGTGGGGGAGCCCCAGGACTTGTCGATCACCACGTTGCGACCGCGGGGGCCCAGGGTGACCTTCACTGCGTCGGCAAGGGTGTTCACGCCGCGAAGGATTGCCTTGCGCGCGGCTTCATCGAAACGGACTTCTTTGGCTGCCATAATTGTTGTCTTTCTGGAGAGTCGGGGGTGACGTCGAAGCGGGGTCTACTCGAGAACTACTCGAGAACGGCGAGGACCTCTTCTTCGCGAAGAACGATGTGCTCTTCGCCTTCGAGCTTCAGCTCGGTGCCGGCGTACTTGCCGAACAGGATCTCGTCGCCCTTTTTCACGTCGGGGGCGATGCGATTGCCGTCTTTGTCGCGCTTACCTTCGCCAACGGCGATGACCTTGCCGCGCGCGGGTTTCTCTTTGGCGGAGTCGGGGATGAACAGGCCACCGGAGGTCTTGGTTTCCTCGGCGACGCGCTTGATGACGAGACGATCGTGAAGGGGACGGATTTTCATCGGATTTCGCTCTAGAAGTTTTGGGGGTTCGTGAGGGAGTCTCTCGGCCCGAGTGCATGCGTTCACGCACATGTGCGTAGCGCTTGCACCGCCGAAATGACTCAAGAATCTCAGGCGACTAGCAGTCGAGCTGGTCGAGTGCTAGCGGCCGGGAGCATAAGCCGAGCCCTCGGCTGGTCAACCGCCCGAAATGAAAAAAGTGGGGCCTGGGACTGGTCGCAGACCGTGAGCACTCCCACAGTTAAAAGGAGCACCGACTGAGAGGCCGCCCCGATGAACCACGAGCTTGCCAGCCAGCACACCACGTTGGAGTCCTTCTTCTTTGAGGAAATGGAGCGAGCACAGTCCGAGCGCCCGCGCCGGCTGTCCACCGATGTGGAGGCCTACGTCGTCGGCCTCCTGGCCCGTTACGCCACGCGGACCCATGCCGCTGGCCGGACTTCACGGGCGTTGGCCTTGGACTACCTGGAGGCCCGCGACCAGCAGGGAAGCGGCCGTGCCAAGGCCCTACGCCGCGTCGGCGATCGCGCGCTGTACATCTCGGGCGTCGTGCCGCTGAGCATGAGTCGCAGCCCCGTGGGCGTTGGATACGTCAAGGGCATCGGGACGGCGGCCTATCGCGCGGTCACCGATGGACCCACCGGCGGTCGCCTGGACGTCCTGCGCCACATCGCCGCCAACTTCGACGAGGTGGCCGAGGTCATCGGGGATGTCGCCAACCGGGCCGGCACCGCGGCCGCGAACGACGGCGGGCTGTTGGAGATCTACGAGCGCTGGCGCCGCGAAGGCTGTCCTGCAGATCTCCGGCGGTTGGTCGCCGCCGGCGTCCTCATCGATCCCGATCGGTCGGACGTGCTGCAGTGAGCTGCGGTGCCCCGGCGGAGCGAAAGCTCCGGGCCCTGTTCGACGGGATGGAGGCCCTGTATCAGACCCGCTCGGGGCTGGACCCCGCCGAGGTGATTCAGCGCGTCGCCGACGGGCCGCGCGAGACCCTCCTCCTGCGCGAAGACCAGGACGCGCTTCGCGTGGCGCTGGTGTTCGGAGAGGAGACCCTGCGCCTGCTGGAGCGGCGCTCGCTCGACGAGTCCCTCAGCGATGCCGGACTGGGCGAGGCTCTCCCGGTGCTCGAAGGTCTCAGTCACCTGGTTTACGTGGCTGAAGCCGCTCGCTGCGAGCGCCCGGTCAGTGGACTCGAGCTGGAGACCCAAGCTGAGGTCGACAAGCTTGCCGTGGTCCTTCTGCACCGATGGCCCAACAGCGCCGCCAGCTTCGAGCAGCTCGTCGAGCGCCTGTACGTTCGCTTCGAGCTCGTGCCGGGCCCGCATGCACTGCAACAACGCTACCTCGCCGCCAACCGCATCGCGCTGCGCTTCACGCACGCACTCCGCGAGTCCGTTCGCAACCAGCGGCTCTGTGAGCTTCGCGCAACGCTGCGAGCGTTTTGGAGTCGCGACATGGATGGAAAGCGCGCGCTGGCAGCGTAGCGGCGGCGCACCGCGCCTGGCCTCGCAACCACTGCCTGCCAGGGCTAAGGGTGAACCGGGGCTGAGCGGGTCGCTCTGGCTCCGGGTCTGATGCCGTGGAGCTCGACCCGCCACAGCGGTCCAACCTCGGTCAACTTGAAGCGCCCGCGCAGCGCGGGGACGGGACGGAACGCGTAGACGCTGCCGCCCGAGCGCAACACGCGATCGATCGCGACCGAGCGCGGTTTCTTCCAGACGCTCGCCTCCGCACACCGCGGGGCCGTGGCCTGCATGTAGATGAACACCGAGTAGTAGCGCCACTCGGTCGGGGAGCTGTAGTTGATCACCTTCGCGTCCCCGCTCACCACGTCACACGCCGCATTCCCGTACACGGACGCGTCATGCACGTTGCTGAGGTCGACGGTGGCGTAGTTCTTCGCCATGAGCGTGAGGGGCAGCGCAAGCAGCAGCCAACGCGCGTGCTGCAAGTGCGGATGCAGACGCCGGAGCCGTCCTCCGAGAGCCTCGGCTGCCAGCCCAACCCCGACGCATCCGATCGCGATCGCGGGCAGGAAGAACACGTCGAGGTCGGGCACCTTGTAGTTGAAGAACCACCACAGGTTTCCCGCCGCGGCCAAGACGACTCCTACGCCGCTCTTGGGCTTGTGCGTGACCAGGACAACCAAGCCGAGAACCGCAAGCACGACACCGACGGCCAGGAAGTTCTCAAGCCCAATGTCCCACACGAGCTCGAGGCGCTCGCCGAAGTCGTAGTCCCGAAGAAACTTGCGCTTGAATGCCCCCCCGGTGGAGTTCTTCTGAAAGACCGTCCACTCGTGGGCGTCCCAGTTTTCGAACTTTCGCAACGGGATGTACAGAAACACCAGCAGGCCGCCGGCCGCCGCGAGCCCGCTGTGCAGCGCGAGCAAGACTCGAGCCCCCAGCCGCTCCATGAGCATGCGAGGACGGACTCGCTCGGGAAGATCGAAGGTCCACACCATCCACGCGTAGCCGATGCCAAACGTGGTGATCGACATGTGCATGCCAACGCCGAGCCCCCCCACGAGGCCGGCCAGGACCACACCCCGTCGCCAGTGTTCCTGGTGCGCTCGGACGAGCAGCAACAACGCGCCCAGCGTCATCACCAGCCCCGGTGTGTAGACCTCGGCGACGACCGCGTTGGCCCAAAACGTCCGCGTCGTCGCGAGCGTCGCCGCACCCACGACGGCCGCACCCGTGCTTCCGCCGAGCCGGCGCACGAGCGCGTACAGGAGGGCCACTGCGCCAACGCCGAAAACGAGACTCATCCGGTTCACACCCACCGCCGGTTCGCCCGGCAGCCACGTGAAGCAGTGGGCGATCATCGTGTAGAGCGGATAGCCGGGCGGGTGCGGCACGCCGAGCGTCACCGCATGGGCCGAAAACTCCGCGCTGTCGTACCAGTACACCGTCGGGCACAAGGTCAGCCCGTACAGGACCACGGTCGCAACGAGCAGGGTCGCGAGCGCGATTCGATCGGGCGTGAAGCGCCCCATGGGCTCCTGAGCAGACGGGTCGTCGGACATGCGCGGGCGCTGGTTGTACCAGGTCTTTACAACCCCAAAAACTCGGAGACGAAGTCGGACCCAGGCTGCGCACGCAGAGCATCGAGGTCGCCGACCTGCACGAGTTTTCCGCGCTCGAGAACGGCAACGCGTGCGTCCAGGGCTTGCACGTCCCGCACGTCGTGGGTCACGACAATGGCGGGTCGCGCGAAGGCCTTGAGCCGCTGCGCGAGAAAGCCCCGGACCGAGCGCCGCGCGGAAGCATCGAGCGCGGCCAGGGGTTCGTCGAGCAGCAGCACGCTGGGCTCGAGCACCAGCGCCCGGGCCAGCGCCACCCGCTGTTGCTCTCCGCCGGAAAGAGCTTGCACGCGGCGACCACTCAACGAAGCGCACCCGAGCTGCTCGAGCAAAGCCTGGGCTTTTCGATGTCGCTGCGGCCGAGGCATGCGCGCAGGTCCTGATGCGAGCCCGAACGCGACGTTGTCGAGCACGTTCAAGTGAGGAAAGAGCCCGTACCCCTGCGGTAGATACCCGATGCGACGCTGCTCGGCCGGGACATCGATCCCCCGGGTCGAGCTTGCCAGCGTTTTCCCGGACACCACGATCTCCACCGCCGAGGGTCTGCCCACGCCCGCGAGCAGCCGCAGGAAGCTGGTCTTGCCGCTGCCGTTGGGGCCGATGAGCGCCAGGACGCCATCTCCTCCCGAGATCTCGACGTCGAGTTCGAATCCGCCCAGCGACGCTGCGATGGCCGCGGTCCACGACGTCATCGAGGATCCTTGGTGCCGCGCCGGGTGGACAACAACCGCAGGCCCGCGAGCAACACCAGGCCCATGCCTGCGAGGAACACCGAGAAGACCACCGCGAGCCGGACATCAGACTCCAGCGCGGTGAAGATCGCGAGCGGCAGCGTCTGCGTGGTGCCGGGCATGTTTCCCGCGAACAGCAGCGTCGCACCGAACTCACCGAGCGAGCGTGCCCATGCCAACGAAGCCCCGGCCAACAACCCGGGCGTGGAGATCGGCAGGGCGACGCGGACGAACGCTCCCGCAGGGGTCGCGCCGAGGGTGCGCGCGACCGCGATCGTGTCGCGGTCGATCTCTCGAAATGCGGAGGTGGCTGCTTGCACGAAGAATGGGGCAGAGACCACCACCTGCGCCAACACCACCGCGGCCCGCGTGAAGGGGATGCGAAGCCCAAGACCGTGCAACGCCGGCCCCAGCACGCCCTGTGCTCCCAACGTCTGCAGCAGGGCCACTCCGACCACCGCAGGGGGGATCACGATGGGCACCGCGACCAGCAAAGACACGATGCGCGCGCCCGTCGAGCGAGACGAGGCCAGCCACCACGCCAGCGGCGTCCCGAGCACGACTGTGATCGCGAGACTGAGCACGGTGGTCCCCAGACTCAATCGCAGCGCCCGAGCGAACAGTGGGTGACGCAGCCCCGACATGAACTCGTCGGGTGTCGAGGAGACCACGAGCGCGAACAAAGGAAGGACCAGCAGTCCGACCAGCGCCGCACCCAAGAGCCCTCCGGCGACCGGCAACACGCGCCCCAACCAGACACGTCCGGACGCGCTCACGGGCCCACCTTCTGGAACCCGTGTGCGGCGAGGATCGACTGGCCCGAGGCGGACAGCACGTGCTCAACGAACCGACGGGCGGCCTCGGGGTGCGCGGCGTGGGTGAGCACCCCGATGGGCACCTCGATCGGGACCGCAGCGCGGCTTGGAATCGAGATCGAGCGGATTCGCGGCACATCGAGGGCATCGGTCCGATACACCATCGCAGCGTCGGCCTCGCCCAACTCGACCTTGGCCCGCACCAGGCGAACGTTGGTTTCCCGCGAGACGACCTGTTCACGCACCGCTGCCGCAAACGCTTCGCCGCTGCGGTCCAAGACCGCGTCGGCGTAGCGACCGGCTGGAACCGCAGGCGAGCCCAGCACGATGCGCGACGCTTTCGTCAGGTCCTCGAAGCGTTCGATGCCCGCAGGGTTGTCGGCGGGCACGATCACCACGAGTTCGTTTCGCGCAAACACCACGCTCGAGACCACCTGACCCGCGTCTTGCAGGGCCGCGAGGTGCTCGGGGTTGGCCGAGGCGAACACGTCCGCCGCAGCCCCCTGCTCGATCTGCAGGCGGAGTACCTGACTCCCCGCGAACGTCAGCTGAACGTCGACGCCCGGATTCTCGCGCTCGAACGCGGCCTCGTGCGCGGTGAAGGCCTCGGTCAGCGACGATGCCGCGAAGATCGCGAGCGGGACCCGGCTCGACGCGTCGGAGCCACACCCGCCGAGGACGAATGCGACAAGCACGAAGCAGCGCAGGAGGGTACGGGGCATCGTCTCACCGTGGGCTTGCGGCAATGTTGCCGCCATCGACCGTAATCACGCACCCGGTCGTGCTCTGCGCGCTGGCCAAGTACACGAACGCCTCCGCGACATCATCGGCGCAGACCGTGCGCTGCAACAGGTTGGAGCGGTAGTAGGCGTCGACGTCGAGGCCGCGCGCCTCGGCTCGCTGTTGGACGTCGGCCTCTCCGAGCAGCTTGGTGCGAATGCGGTCGGCATTGACGGCGTTCGAGCGAATGCCCGCGTCTGCGCCCTCGATCGCGTACTGCTTCATCAACGCGTACAGGCCCGCCTTGGCGACAGCATAAGGACCGAAGCCCTTGCCGGGGTTGAACGCCGCCTTCGACACGTTGAACAACAGGCTTCCGCCCTGCCCTTGCGCCCGCAAGACGGCCGTCGCTGCGCTGGCCAGGCTTTGGTGAGACCGAAGATTGATCGCCAGACTCGCCTCGAACACGTCGGGAGGACACTCGTGGATGGGTGCCTGCGCAGCGGTCCCGGCGTTGGAGATCACGTGGTCGATTCCCCCGTAGGCCTCCACGCACCCGCGCACGGCGGCCTGGACCGCGGCGGCGTCCGTCAGGTCGGCCACCGCGAACTCCGCTTCGAGCACCCGGGCCACCTCGGCCACGCCCGGGTCTCGGTCGACCAAAAACAGCGCGGCGCCCAGTCGTCGAAACGCGTGTGCGGTGGCCTCACCGATCCCCGATGCAGCGCCGGTGACCAAAACAACCCGCCCCTGCTGCGGCGCGGCTTTGCGCCGTCCGAGCTTGGCTTGCTCGAGAGACCAGTACTCCATGTCGAACAGGTCGCCGCTGGGCAGCGCGCGGTAGCGGCCCACAGCCTCGGCACCACGAATCACCTCGATGGTGTGCTCGTAGAGGTCCGCGGCGACACGTGCCGCATCTCGGGTCGAGCCCGCCGCAACGATGCCAACCCCTGCGATCAGCGCTACGACGGGGTCGGAGGACAGCTGGGTCCGCATGACGCCCTTGGCCGCGACTTGGGCTTGGAAGTCCGCGTCGTAGCGGTCGCGAAACGCCTGGACCTTCGCCGAGACGTAGCCCGGCCAATCCGCGCCCGCCTCCTGGGGGTCGAGCAACAGCGGGACGGCTTTGGTGCGAATGACGTGGTCGGGGGTCGCCGTTCCGCGCTGCGACAGCGACCCCACCTCGGGGTCGGAGGCAAAGGCGAGCGCGGCCGGGGTTGCGCGTCGCTCGAGCACGACGCCGCCCAAACACCCTCGCAGCGCGGGGGCCAACGCCGCGTAGTCCGCCCGGGCAGCCGGCACCGCGAGCGAGACCCGCTGGCGATCCACGAATGCCTCGGCTTGACACACAGCTTGGATGTGACGCTCGTAGGCCTGCTTGGCAGTGTCCCCAAAGGTGAACAGCCCGTGCTGGACCAAGAACAAGCCCTCGCAGTCGGGGTTCGCCTCGTAGACCTCGGCCGCAAGCTTCGCCAACGCGAAGCCCGGCATCACGTACGGGACCACCGCCAGCCGCGCCCCGAACACCTCCTTGGCCAGCGCGCCGGCCTCCTCTTGGTCGGCCAAGCAAAGAATCGCGTCGGCGTGGGAGTGGTCGATGAATCGGTGGGGCAAGAACGCGTGCAGCAGGGTCTCGACCGAGGGGGTCGGCGCGCTCGCGACGAGCAACCGAGTCCGGGCCGCGTTGACCATGTCCTCGTCGGACAGACTTGGCAAACCCCGCAGACGAGCGAGCGTGTCGAGCCGCACTGCGGGCAAGCCGGCGGGCTCGAGGTCGCCGAGATCCCAGCCGCTCCCCTTGACGCACAGCACCGGCACGCAGTCGCCCAGGTCGTCGTGGAGCTGCGTCTTCACCGAGGTGTTGCCACCCCCGTGCAACACGAGCGCGGGCTCGGCCCCGATCAGACGCGAGGTGTAGACGCGAAGCGCCACGTCTTCATTGCTGCCGGGCGCATGCGCCCAACGTTGCACAGCTGCTGCCGCCTCGGCATCGGACCACCGCGATCGCATGCACCGCCTGTTAGCACGGACCGCGGTCCCAGAGCCATGCACCACCCCGTGGGACTCTGGCCAGGGCTTGGGCAGGGCCTACCGAGGCGACTTGCTGGCAGCCTTGTACGCCGCCAGCACGTCCTTGCAGGTCGCGGAGGTCTCGACGTCGCGAGGGCTCTTGAGGGTGCCGAGCAGCCGATCTCCGCCCACGACCGTCACTCCCATCCAGTAGCGCTCGTTCTTGAAGTGGTGCAGCCGGTGATGGCGCACGAGGAACTTCAGGTAGCGTGAGCGCGGCTTGTAGGTGCAGTGGCACAGGTAGTGCGTCCACTCGTAAACCAGCGCGATGAGGATCGCGGTGGCGGTGAACGTCGCGGCCAATCCCGGAGGAAACACCAGGTGCGACACCACGGCCAAGCCGGCGAAGACCAAGATGCCGCTGAGCACCGGGATGAACCACCAGCGAGGCGCGTGGGGATCGCTGTGGTGAGCCCGATGATCGTGCGCCAGACGCGTGTCGAACGTCAGCGGTCCGAGTTTTCGGGGCCGAGCGTGCAACACCATGACGTGGACAAGCCACTCGGTCATCGGCTGCAGCGCCACCTGAAGCGAGACGAGCACGACGTCCCAGATCGTGAAGCCGCCCACCCAAAACCTGTACGCCAGGGCATACACGCCAAACCCCACCAAGATTCGCGGCGAGGGGTGCCGGAAGAAGAGCCGGGCCGCGTCGGACAGGCACAGGCCTGGTTCGCGCGGATGCGTCGCTGCGGTGGGGTTCATGACGGGGTTCCTTCGCTGGGGTTCGTAGAATTGCTATGGGGCGGTTCTTGCTCGGCTGCCAGGGCCTCGAGGAGATCGAACACGCGCGCCGTGCCTCGCTGCACCAGCGCCTCGGCAGCGCGCCGGGCCGCCTCGCCGTCCTGCTCGCGCACCGCTTCAAGGACCGCTCGGTGGCCGCTCACATCGGAGACCTCATCGGCCATGATGACGACCAGCGCGCCGCGAATGAGCTCGTAGGTGTCCCGCAGGGTGTTGAACGAGAGCCGGTACGCGACGTTGTCCGCGGCGTGGACCAGGACATTCCAGAACTCAAGGGAGTGCTCCTGCAGCACCCCGAGATCCTCGGTGTCCCCCATCGCGGCGACCAAGCCGCTGAGCTGCTCAACCATGCCCGCATCCCTGCGCTTGGCGGCCAGCCGCGCAACATCGGGGGCCAGCGCGGAGCGCATCTCCATCACCGCCCGCGCCACGCGTACATCGATCTCGCCGTCGGCCCGGATCATCAACGACCCCAGCAGGTCGAGCCCGGCCGTCGTTCGGTAGTCGAGCACCCGGGTACCGCCGCCCTGCTGGATCTGCACCAGGCCGCTCTGGTCCAACCGCTTGAGCGCCTCCCGGACCGCGCCCCGATTGACGCCGAGCACCTGCACCAGCTCGCGCTCCGAAGGGAGCAGCACCCCGGGCTCCATCCGCCCATCGACGATCTCGCGCGAGAGCTGCTCGAACACCTGATCGGAGATGGTGCGGCGGTCGATTTTCTGAAGACCCATCCCTCCCAGCATGGGACCCAATCACCGGACCTTCAACTGGTCATACCAGCATACCTTCAATTCGGCAAAACTCTCACGGTGGCGTCCGAGCCGCTTTGAGCGAGCGCAGATCCCGCTCGAACCCCACTCCGGTATCATCCTCCCATGTCCCCGCCCCGGTTCGGCCCGACCGCGTTGCTCCTCGGCCTCCTCACGCTCGGCTGCGACACCAACCCCGCATCGGCAGGAGAGGCCGAGGGCAGCAGCGGCACCGGCGGGACTGACGCCGCGACCACCGCCACGACCGGCGTCACCGAGCCCACTGATCCATCGGCGACCCAACCGACCGACCCCAGCGCGACCTCCGGCTCGGAAACCGACAGCACCACGCTCGACCCCACCGACGCCGCGACCAGCGACCCCAGCGACACGGCCGGGCCCGCGATGGACTGCGGAAACGCGATCGCCGAAGGCAACGAAGAGTGCGACGGCGACGACCTTCGCGACTGGGAATGCGGGCAGTTCGGCTTCATGGAGGGGACGCTCCACTGCAACAACATCTGCCAGCTCGAGTTCGATGGATGCCAGGCGTTCTCGTGCGGTGATGGCGAGGTGGAACGCGAGGAGATCTGCGATGGCGACAACCTGGCCGAGCAGACCTGCGCGACGCTCGGGTTCGACAACGGCGCGCTCGCCTGCGACGACGACTGCTTCGGCTTCAACACAGCGGGTTGCGGCACCTGCGGCGACGGCACCGTGGACCAGGCCGAGACCTGCGACTCCGCGGCACTTGGCGGCGAAACGTGCCTGACTCTGGGCTTCGATGGCGGCGTCCTCGGCTGCGGCGCGGACTGCCAGGCCTACGACACCTCTGGCTGCACCACCTGTGGTGACGGAAACGTCGCGGGTACCGAGTCGTGCGACGGTGCCAACCTCGATGGTGAGAACTGCAGCTCCCTGGGCTACGACGCGGGCAGCCTCGGTTGTGATGACGGCTGCGGGTTCGATGACAGTGGGTGCTTTGACAACACCAACTGCTGCTTCGCCAATGGCTCCCCCGGCTGCGAGGAAGGGGCCGTACAGGCGTGCGTGTGCGCGCTCGATAGCTATTGCTGCAACGTCACCTGGGACGGGCAGTGTGTCCAAGAAGCGGTCGACGACTGCGGCGCACAGTGTTCGCTGTGCGGCAACAACAACCTCGAGGACGGCGAGGTCTGCGACAACAACCAGTTCGGCGGTGCCACCTGCACCACGATGGGCTTCGACAACGGCGGCCTGTCGTGCACCAACGAGTGCGGCACGATCAGCACCGCCAACTGCGGCGACTGCGGTGATGGGTCGATCGATCCCGCCGAGGACTGCGACGGTGGCAACCTCGGCGGGCAGTCCTGTGCGAGCCAAGGCTTCGACGGGGGAACGCTCTCGTGCGCCGGAAACTGCCTCAGCTTCAATACGAGCAACTGCATCAGCATCCCCAGCTGGTCGGGGGAGGTGCACCCGATCTTCACCGCCAACTGCGGCTGTCACGGCTCGGGCTTCGCACCGTGGGCTGGCAACCCCAACGCCGCCGCAGCCTACGCTGCCATCGTCAACGTGTCGGCCGGCGGTGGGCTGCTGTGGATCGACGCAGGGGACGCGGACAACAGCTATATCGTGGACCGAATCGAGGGCACAGGCGGCTTTATGCCCCCAGCGCCAAGCATGCCCCTGAGCGCCGCTCAGGTCGCGACGATCCGCGAATGGATCGACGCGGGCGCTCCGCAGAACTGAGGGAAGCCAGACCCTCCTGCGCGAAACGCCCGAGCACAACACCGCTGCGGCGTCTATCCTGCGGCGGATGAAGGACCCCGCACCTCAGCCGATCCATCGCAAGGACTACCAGCCTCCTGCGTTCGTCATCGACACGGTCGAGCTGCATTTCGACCTGCAGGAGTCCTTCACCACCGTCCGCGCAACGATGACGGTCCGGCGCAATGGCTCGCATCGCAACGAGCTCGTGCTGCTCGGAGAGCGTCTTGAGCTGATCTCGGTGGCCGTTGACGGGATCACCCGCGACGCAAGCTCGTACAGCGTCACCCCGGAGAGCCTCAGCCTGCGCGAGGTCCCCGACGCGTTCGAGCTCCGCACGGAGGTTCGCATCAAGCCTCACGAGAACACCGAGCTTTGCGGGCTGTACAAGTCCAGCGGCAACTACTGCACCCAGTGTGAGGCCGAGGGCTTCCGGCGCATCACCTACTTCCTCGACCGTCCCGACGTGATGGCGCGCTACCGCACCACCATCGTCGCCGACAAGACCGCCTACCCGGTGCTGCTGTCCAACGGCAACCCGGTCGAGCGCGCCGACCTGGACGGTGGCCGGCACACGGTCACCTGGGAGGACCCCTTCCCCAAGCCCAGCTATCTGTTCGCCCTCGTCGCGGCCGACCTCAGCTGCAAAGAAGGCACGTTCACGACCCGCAGCGGTCGCGAGGTCAAGCTGGAGATCTGGGTCGAACACCAGAACATCGGCGCGTGCGACCACGCGCTGCTCTCGCTGCAGAAGTCGATGCAATGGGACGAGGAGGTGTTCGGTCTCGAGTACGACCTCGACATCTACATGATCGTCGCCGTGTCCGATTTCAACATGGGCGCGATGGAGAACAAGGGACTCAACGTCTTCAACTCCAAGTACGTGCTGGCCCGGCCCGAGACCGCCACCGATGACGACTTCGAAGGCGTCGAGGCGGTGATCGGACACGAGTACTTCCACAACTGGACCGGCAACCGCGTGACCTGCCGGGACTGGTTTCAGTTGACGCTCAAGGAGGGACTCACCGTGTTCCGCGATGAGCAGTTCACGGCCGACATGACCTCGCCGGCGGTCAAACGCATCCAGGATGTGCGCATCCTTCGGGCCGCCCAGTTTGCCGAGGACGCCTCGCCCACCGCCCATCCGATCCGCCCCGACGCGTACATCGAGATGAACAACTTCTACACGGCCACCGTGTACAACAAGGGCGCGGAGGTCATCCGGATGATGCACACGCTGCTCGGGCCCGAGGCGTTCCGCAAGGGCATGGACCTGTACTTTGAGCGGCACGACGGCCAAGCCGTGACCTGCGACGACTTCCGGGCCGCGATGGCGGACGCCAGCGGCGTCGACCTGGAGCAGTTTGGGCTCTGGTACAGCCAGTCGGGCACGCCGCGCCTGCGGGTGAGCGGGGAGCACGACGCAGCGGCGCAGACCTACAGCCTTACGCTTGAGCAGCTCGCCCCGACCGCAGGCGGGCCACCGACCTACGCACCGATGCACCTGCCGGTCGCGACGGGACTCCTGGGACCCGGCGGCGCCGACCTGCAGCTGCGTCCCTCCGACCCCAGCGTGAAGCTCCGGGGCACCACCGCGATCTTGGAGCTTCGTGCCCAGAAGCAAACGTTCACGTTCGAAGGGGTCGCCGCGCCGCCGCAGCCCTCGGTGCTGCGCGGCTTCTCGGCCCCGGTCAAGCTTGAGCAGGAGCGAACGGCCGAAGAGCTCGCGCGGTCGATGGCGCATGACTCCGACAGCTTTAACCGATGGGATGCGGCGCAGAGCTTCGCGTCGGACCGGCTGCTCGCGCTGTGCGAAGCGCACACAACCGGCGCGCAGATGGTCGCGGACCCACGCTTCATCGCCGCGTTTGGAGCCCTGCTTCAAGACCCGAAGCTCGACCCCTCGCTCGCGGCGCTCTCGCTCATCCTCCCCGACGAGCGGGTGCTGGGACAGCGCCAGGACGTGGTCCACGTGGACGGGCTTCACGCGGCCCGAACCTTCCTGCGCGGTGCCCTGGCCCAGGCCCACGCGCCCAGGCTGTGGGAGATCTACCGCGACCTGGCGGCACGCACCACGCCCTACGCCAACAGCAAGGACGCCAACGGGTGGCGCAGGCTCAAGAACGTGGCGCTCGGCTACTTGGTCAGCACCGCGGACCCCGGCGCCATCGAGGCGGTCCGGGCCCAGTTCGATCAGGCCGACAACATGACCGACGCTCAAGCAGCGCTGTCGCTGCTCGTCGATCTGGACCACCCCGCACGCGAGGAGGCGCTCGCGGCCTTCTATGCGCGGTGGAAGAAGCAGCCCCTGGTGCTCGACAAGTGGTTCGCGGTGCAGGCGATGGGCGAGCAGCCGAGCACCGTCGAGCGGGTCGAGGCTCTGCGCGCGCACCCGGACATGACCCTGAGCAACCCCAACCGGATTCGCAGCCTGATCGGCACCTTCGCGGTGCGCAACCAGGTCCGCTTTCACGCTGCCGACGGTCGCGGGTACACCCTGCTCGCCAACACCATCCTCGAGCTGGACCGACTCAACCCGCAGGTTGCAGCCCGGCTAAGCAGCGCCTTCATGTCCTGGCGGCGCTTCGACGATGATCGCCAGGCCCTGATGAGGTCCGCGCTCGAGAGGATCCGCGGGACCGACGGGCTCAGTCGAGACGTCGCCGAGCTGACCTCGAAGGCGCTGGCTTAGTCTGCGAGGGCCTCCGGTGTGGCCTGGGTATCGCCAAGCCGGAGGTCCAAACGGTGCGCGTCGGCAGGCGGGCGGATCGGACTAGGGCCGCGTCGCGAGGGTGCGGACCTCGACCCGCTGGCACTCGAGCGCGATGCCGGTCAGCGCCCCCCCGCTGTAGTGAAAGCGGGCCGCGGTTGCGACCTGATCGCTCGGACAACGTCGCGCCGTCTCCCAGGTGCCGCTGCAGTTCGGGCGCTCGAACTCCCCGTCGTACGCGGAGCTGTGCGTGACCTGCCCGGTCGCCGAGATGTTGGCGCCAAACAGCCGGACCCCCTTCACGCGGGTGCGCGCGGAGTTCATGCACACCTGGACACCGGCCGCCGAGTTGACGCTTCCATCGAGCTGTCGCAGAGACCCGGACGGAACGTGCGCTGCCCTGGCGCTCCTGGAGGTGCCGGAGCATTTCGACGCATGGACGAATGTCGAGACCGTCTCGCGCTCTGGGTTCCTCGGCGACAGGGCTTTCTCGAACCAAACTTTGCCGGAGTTGGCACACGGCACGTCTCCTCGCTCTCGGCTGTAGAGCGCCGTGAGAAAGCTGGGCGCAGCCCCCTTCGCCAGCCTGAAATAGCCTCCCTTGCCGCTGACGTTGGTCGCTGTGACGTCACCGACGGGGGCGAGGATCGTGCCATCGCCCGGCGCAGGTGCAGGGGCTGCAGCGGCCGGTGTGCCAAACAACAGGCCGAGCAGACCCGCGGCCACCGCGGTTCGGGCTCGTCGGGTGGAGGGCAGAAGCGGAGAAGCGGACGGGGTTTGGTGGGTCATGGGCTCACCAAAGAAGAGTCCCGTGCGCACCGATCGGATTAACGTGTTCTTGAGCCGGTGCGGGAGCGATCCGCGGTTGACGTCCTCCCGTGTGGGCATAGACCGCTCGCATGAAGGACGACAAGCCGATGGGCCAAATCGCGGAGACCAAATCAACCCTCGAAGACCTGGTGAAGCTGCAGATGGTCGCCGACAAGGCGTATGCCGCGGCGATCACGGCCGTTGGCGACCGGCCAACTGCCCCGCGCCTTGTCGAGCTGAAGACCGGCTTGGCGCGAGACACCGACGCGGTCCGCAACCTGCTCGCGCGCCTCAACGACCAGCATGACGTGAGCTCGGGAGACGCCATGGCCAAGGTCGCAAGCGGGATGTTGAAGGTCGCCGGACTGTTCGGCGAGTCCGCCACCGCACGGTCCCTCCAGCTGGCCGAGGTCGCGCTGGGCGGATTCATGACCGACATCGCCGAGGGAGAGCTCATGGAGATGGCCCGCACCGAGCTCGTCGAAACCCTCATACCCGCCTCGAAGCGCCGCGCGGCCGCGCTCGAAGAGCTTGCCTGAGCGACACGCCCGGGGGTGCCAACGACCCGATTCCTCCGAACGAGGGATCGGGCGCGCGGCACCCTCTCACGCAACGCCTAGCTCAGCCTCAACGCCTAGCTCAGCGCCTTCTCGATCGCCGAGCCCACGTCGCCGTCGATGTTCTTCCAGTACTCGACGGCGCGCTTCTGCACGGGTTTGGACACGCCGTCCGAGAGATGGCCCGCCGCGTTGCTCACGAGCCGCTTGCGGGCGGCCTCATCCATAACCTCACGCACCAGGGCTCCGGGCTGGCTCCAATCGTCGTCGTCTGCCCGCTTGGTGTATGCGGCTCGCACCATCGCACCGGCCGAGCTCCAGCCGGTGTCGAACGGATAGCGTGCGGGGTCGGCTTGGGGTCCGCCGTAGGAGTTGGGCGCGTAGACCGGATCGCTCGCGTTGTCGAACCGCATGGCGCCGCCTTTGCTGTACGAGTGCACGGGACACTTCGGGCGGTTGACCGGCAGCTGGTTGTGGTTCACCCCGAGCCGGGCTCGGTGCGCGTCCGCGTAGGAGATCAGACGCGCGAGCAACATCTTGTCCGGACTGGGTCCGATCCCTTGCACGAGGTTGTTCGGAGAGTAGGCGACCTGCTCGAGTTCGGCGTGAAAGTCGGTGACGTTGCGGTTGAGCTGGAGCTTTCCAACCTCCTGCAGCGGGTAGTCGGCGTGCGGCCACACCTTGGTGAGGTCGAACGGGTTGAGGCGATACGTCTCCGCATCTTTGAACGGCATGATCTGCACCTTGAGGGTCCAGCTGGGGCAGTCCCCGTTGCCGAGCGCGTTGAACAGGTCCCGGCGATGGTGGTCGGCATCTTGTCCCGCGAGTCGATCGGCTTCGTCCTGGGTCAGGTGGTCGACACCCTGGTCGGTCTTGAAGTGGTACTTGACCCAGAACCGCTCTCCGTCCGCGTTGGTCCACATATAGGTATGGCTGGAGTAGCCGTTCATGTTTCGCCACGTCTTGGGGATTCCGCGGTCCCCCATGAGCCACGCGACCTGGTGCGCCGTCTCGGGAGACAGGGTCCAAAAGTCCCACTGCATGTCGTGGTCTCGCAGGCCGTTGTCGGCGCGACGCTTCTGCGAGTGGATGAAGTGCTGGAACTTGAGCGGATCGCGGACAAAGAACACCGGGGTGTTGTTGCCGACCATGTCGTAGTTGCCCTCGCTGGTGTAGAATTTCAGGGCGAAGCCCCGTGGGTCCCGCCATGTGTCCGGGCTGCCGCTCTCCCCCGCGACGGTCGAGAACCTCGCGAGCACCTCGGTCTGGGTCCCGGGCTGGAACAACGCGGCCTTGGTGTACTTCGTGACGTCCTGGGTCACCTCGAAGTGGCCGTATCCGCCGCCTCCCTTCGCATGGGGCTGGCGGTCCGGGATCATCTCCCGGTTGAAGTTCGCCATCTGCTCCATCAAGTAGTGGTCGTGAAGCACGATGGGGCCGTCGGGGCCCACGCTCAGCGAGTGCTCATCACTGGGGACGGGGATGCCGACGTCGTTGGTGGTGGGGGCGGGTTTTTTAGCCATGGCGAACGGCGGCGTAGTCGACCCCGCGGCGATTGCAAGCTCGAGCCCGAAGAGATCAGTCCTCAGCAGGGTTGCGCTGACTACGCAGCGAGGCCTGACACCTGCGTCACACCTCGCTGCAGGCGGTCCAAGAAGCACTCACAGCCGGTTGGGCGCCGTATTTGCGGCGTTCACAGCTCACCGCCATGGTTGTGAACGCGACGCCGTTTGGCCCGCGACTTGGACTGACTCGCCATGCTGACCTCCACCTCTCGTTCGCTTCGACCCCGGCTCCAAGCCGCCGTGGGCCTCGTCTTCGGGTGCACACTCCTGACCGGCTGCGGTGACCCGTCGCCCGAAGGCCAGGACACGGAAGCGTCCACCAGCGAGGACGACAGCGGCGAGTCCGGTGAGGCGGTTGTCGGTTTCCTTGAGGTTGGCTTTGGCGAGACCGAGTTCACGCCGATCGAAGACGGCGGCGCGCTCGAGGTCGTGTGGGGCGCGCAGGGCTCGGCGATGATCCCCCTGCCCATTCGCGCCGGCGGCATCACCGTGCCGGACGACCCGCGCGACTACACCGACGAGCGCGCACCCCTGCTCGACGTGACGCTCGACGTCGAAGGCGAAGACCCCGGGTACTGCGGCCACTTCAAGTGCGTGTCGAACTACCCGATGTCGTTCGACACGCTCAGCGACGGAACGTACGAGTTCATGTACGTCCGGGTGATCATGCCCGACGGCCTCGACGTCCAGACCCTCGATGGCAAAACGGCGACGCTTCGGGTCGAGCTGAGCCCGATCGATTCCGGCACGCTCGTCGAGGAGTTCGAGCTGACGCTCCTCGCCGCGGCTCCACCGTTTTGACCTCCTGCGCGCGCGACCTCCTGCGAACGCGACCTCGGATTCCGCATCAGCCGCATCAGCCGTCGAGCTTTGCGAGGGCCTCTTCGACACCCGCGCCGTAGCGCTCACGTTCCCAGTCATCGAGCGCAGACACGCCGCCCTCGACGACGGCCATCAGCCCCGCACGATCGATGACGATCTCCGGATCGAGGCCCAAGCGCGCGGCCTCGGCTTTTCGCCAGCCCTTCACGGCGTCGACACGCTCGGTGTGGGCTCGGTCTGGCTTGGCGCGCTCAGGCGGTGGACACGGCGTATCGATCGCCTCGGACACCAACGCGAGCAGCGCGGGCCCGTCGCGACGCGCCACGGGCTTGGGCATGCCCTTGATCGCGGTCAGGTCGGCCTGCGTGCTCGGACATTCACGGGCCAGGCCCAACATCGCCAGCTCCGGCAACACCCGAAACGGTGGACGATTGTGGGCCTCTGCGGTTTGCTCGCGCCACGCGAACACGGCCTTGAGCACCGACCGCCCAGCTTCGTCCAGCTCGCGCGCGCCCTTGAACTTCCAGTAGCCCTGCGGGTCGAACGGTCGCTCGCGAGGCAAGACCGCGCTCTGGCGAACGCACGCACGGTCGAACATCTCTCGGTGCGGCCCTGCGTCGAGCGCCTCTGCTTGCAGGTCGGCCAAGCGCAGCAGGTAGTGGGTATCGAAACGAGCGTAGGCGAGCGCGGCATCCGAGAGCGGGCGCTGTCCCCAGTCGTAGCGCTGAAACGCCTTGTTCGCTTTGAACTCGAAATGATCGTTGAGCAGCGATGCCAACCCGCACTTGGGCCATCCCAACACCCGAGCGGCGAGCATCGTGTCGAACAGGTTCTCGATGCCGATGTTCTGCGTACGCCGAAAGATCAGCACGTCGTAGTCCGCGCCGTGCATCACCTTCTGAATGCCAGGCGCTTCGAGCACCGTGGCCAACGGGGCCAGATCGACCGCGAGCGGGTCGATGAGCAGATCGGTGTCCGGAATGCTGACCTGTATCAGGCAGATGCGCTCGTGGTACGCAAACATCGAGTTCGCTTCGGTGTCGACCGCAATGCGTGGCTCTTTCGAGAGGCGCTCACACCACGTCTGCAACGCCTCGTCTGTGTCGACCCAGTGTGCGTCCACGGGCTCAGTGTACACGCTTGGGCACGACCGGATTGAGATGCGCGGCGTGAGCCTGAACTGGTGCGTCGCCGTCCTCGATCACGAACAAGATGTTCTCGCCGCCCGCCGGCGCGACGATCACTTCCAAACGATCAGGCCGGCACCGCAGCTCATCAGCACAACCGCGGCCACCTTAAACCGGGTGACGGGCTCTTTGAAGACGAGCCGGCCCACGACGACTGACATCGTCACCCCGATGGCTCGCTTTCCCGCCTCGACCAACGCGGCGAACAGGTGCTGAACCGCAACGAGTTGGCCGCCCAAGCCCAGCGCGCCGACGCAGACCGCAAACAGCAGCGGCTTCCACGCCTTGCGCACCGCCCCGAGCTCACGCAGCTGACCGCGGGATGCCAAAAGGGACAGACCCACAACCCCCAGGCCAGCATTGAGCACGGCGCCGTGGATCCCAAATCCGGCGTGCGCGGTCGCGAGCTTGTCGACCACGATGGTCAGCGACCAACACAGCGCGGTGACGAGCATCGGGAGACTTCCGGGCTCTCGCATCAAGGCCCGGGCGAACGCGAGCGGATGGCGGTCCTTCGCAGCCCCGGCGTTGAGCACGAGGGCTCCGAGCACCACCACACCGATGCCCCCGATCTGCTGGGGCCCGGGGATCTCTCCCAAGATGGGGTTGGCCGCGATCGTGGTGAAGACCGGCACGAACGCGAGCAGTGGGACGGTGAGGCTCAGCGCAGACACCGTGACGGCGCGAAAGAAGCAGAGGTTGGCGACGACGTTGAGGCCCAGCGAGGCGAGAGCCGGCAGCGCGTAGTCCCAGCTGGTGATGGTGTCGCCCGAGACCAAGGCCCAGATCCCGAACAGCGGCATCTGGCCGAAGGTCAGCAGCACGAGCAGAGCCACCGGCGACAACCGCTGAACCAAAACCTTTCGCGACGCGTCCAGGCCCGACCAGCAAAGTGCCGAACCGACGGTCAACCCGATGCCCAACGAAGGGTCAGCGCTCACGGGGAAAGCACCACGTTGTCGATCAGCCGGACGCCGCCATAGCGAACGGCAAACGCGACCAGCGTCGGGGTTGCCAGCCGGTCGATGGGCTGCAGCGAGGCGGCGTCGACCGCCTTGACGTAGTCGATGGTGCCCGGGGCGAGCGCATCCTCGGCCCCCGCGAGCAACGCGTGGACATGCCGCTCTCCGGCCTCGAATCGCCGGACCACCTCGCTGCGAAATCCCGGAAGTCGGAGCGCGTCGATGCGGGCGGAGGGGTCGAGGTTTGCGTTGCGGCTGGACATCGCCAGGCCGTCTTCCTCCCGAACGATCGGCATCGAGACCACCTCTCCGCCCAGGAACAGGTCGGCGTGCATTCGGCGGATGATGGCCAGCTGCTGGTAGTCTTTTTCGCCGAACACCGCGACATCAGGGCGGACCAGCATCCACAGCTTGGTGACAACCGTGCACACGCCCCGGAAGTGACCCGGCCGCGACTCGCCGCACAGCGTGGAAGACAGTCCCTCGACGTTCACCCACGTCTGCTTGGAGGGGTACATCTCCCCCGGGTCGCCCGGCGTGAACACGACGTCCACCCCCGCCGACTCGGCGAGCTCCAGATCTCGGGCCTCACTGCGCGGGTAGGCGTCCAGGTCTTCACCGGGCCCGAACTGCGTCGGGTTGACGAAGATCGAAAGCACGAGCGGGCCGCAGCTCGAGGGGACGCGGCGGCGAGCGTCGTGCAGCAGGCTGAGGTGTCCGGCGTGCAGGAAGCCCATCGTGGGGACCAGGGCGACGCGTTCGGAGGACGGCACGCAGGCTCGCCAACCCCACAACTCGGGAATGGTGCGGAGGATCTTCATGGGAAGAAAGGGTCAGCGAAGCTCGTCGCGGTGCCGCGTTGCCAGCACCCGATCCGCCTCGTCGGGCTCGGGTCGAGCGAGGTACGCGTCCCAAAGGCGAGATGCGTTGGTCGACTCACCGTGGGCTTGGTGCTCAAGCGCCCGCAGGAACATGCGCTCGTGCGCGGGCAACATCGTCTCGACCGCGGGACGGGCCCGGAGCGAGCCCGGCTCGCGCCGAAGCTGGCGGAACACTTCGCGCGCCGACTCCGAGTCGCCCGCGCGGTCGAGCACGAGGGCCCAAACGTAGCGGGAGATCGAGCGCTCATCGGCGTCGAGCGGCGCATCGTCGAGCGCCCTACGGGCCAGGGTGACGGCGTCATCGAGCTTGCCCTCGTGCAGCGCGGCGATGGCCTCCATCCGCTCGATGCGGTAGCGCGCAGCGTCGCCGGCCGCATCGGCAAGCGCCAAGCTCTCGCGAACCGCGGGCGCATCTCCGAGCACGCTGTGTGCGTACGCCCGAAAGTAGTAGGCCTCGTAGGGCGCTCGTTCACCGCGCAGGTGGCTTTCGTCGACCGCAGCGTCGAGGTACGCGATCGCTTCGAGCGCCGCGCTTCGCTGGGCGTCGATGGTGTCGTCGAGGTTGGGATCGGCCTCCGGCATCCAGCCGGTCGGGACGGCCTCGAGCACCGCCTGCTGGGCGGCGAGCACCAGCACGTCCGGCTCGTGAGGGCACTGCCGAGCCCGCGCCCGCCACACCCGTTCGAACTTGCCCCGCCCTTGCGTGCCGAGCCGAATCCCCAGCGCTTGACGCCCCGCGGCATCGCAAGTTCGCCACGGCCTGGCTCCAGCCCGGGCCCACGCCGTCGGAGGCGGCGCGGACGCGGGCTTCCACGACCCCTTCCCTTCCGCCGGCCCCGCGAGGGCAGCGATCACCGCAACAGTCAGGGCGCCGAGCACTGGCTGAGCATAGCACCGTGGATTCGCCGAAAACTTGACCTCGGCCCCCGGTTCGAATCACTCGTAGGGCATGGACGTTGCGCCCGCAGCCCGCACCACCCTGCGCCTCCTCGGCGCAGGGGCTCGTCTGCTCGCGCGCGCGCTGGCGTGGACCTTGCGCGGCGCATGGACGTATCGCAGCCAACTCGGCGCCGCCTTGCTGCGCCTGGCATGGTGGGCCTCGCTGTGGCTGGCCATCGAAACGGCCAGCACCCTGCTCGACGTGCGGCTCCCGCTGGGCGTGGAAGACACGCTCACCCGATTCGCCGTCGGGCTCGGCCTATGCTGGGCTGTGGTCGTGTTTTCCACCGCGCGCCAGCTGCGGTGGGCCGCGATCGTCTTGGGCACGATCCACGGCAGCCTCGGCCTCTTGCTGTGGACCGTCAGCGGCGGCGGGTGAGGCAGGCCCCTTGGATGGGGCACACGAATCGGGCAAGCTGGAAGCATGCGGCAGGCCGCCATGCTCGGACTCGTGGCGGTGCTCGCCTGCGCCGAGGACGACATGCAGGGCCCGGGGCCCTCGGCCGCGGACACCGAAGGGGAGGAGGCCTTCGAGGTTCCGAGCTTCGTCGATCCGCCGAACGGTGAAGCCACGATCCCGGCCGACCGCCACGATGACCTCGCGCTCTCGGTCCGCGGGATTCGCCCCGGTTTCACGCGGGTGTTCATCGACGAGCAAAGCGTCGGCACCGGACTCGACGACGCGGGCCCCGTATCGCTCACCCCGGACACGCTCACGCTGCACCTTGCCGGAGCCCTGGTGCTCGGCGAGCACACGCTGCAGCTGCACACGCTCACCCCGGAGGAGACCCTACAAAGCGAGGTGGTCTCGCTGCTGATCGTCGATGCGCAGCCGGCAGGCCTCACGGCATCGATGAACGAAGCGGTCGCGTTCGAAGCCGACGTCATCGACGCCCAGGGGCACGGAGCTGACGGCGTCTTGATGGGCTACGACCTGCAGACGGATCCGGTCTCCCTCACCCTCGCGGCCGCACAAGACGCCGGGTGGGACATTCGAAACCGCGTGAGCGTTCCGCTGGCCGGCTTCGACCGCACGGACGAACCCCGCTTCACCGCGACCGCGAGACTTCGAGAGCGCGACGAGACCCGCCGGCTTCGAATCGCGTGGCGCACGGGCGAGGAAGGTCGGGCCCTGCTGGCAACCGACGTCCTGTGGCCTGCCGCGACCGTGCATACCCAAGCGGTCGTCGACTTGGCCGAGGCGTTCGACGGGTTCGAGTACTCGCGGTTGGGTCGCCCCCTGCTCCTGGGAGACACCCTCATCGTCGAAGCGCTGCTCGCCCGAGACGTCGAGCTGCCCGCGCCGGGGTCTCGCACCCTCCTCACCAGCTACGTCGATCCGGAAACCGGACGGTACGGCACCCCGAGGCTCAGCGCGGTGGGGGAAGGCCGCGACATCGACCGCATCGAGCCGGTCCGGGACCAGCTCACCCACGCGCAAGGCGGAGTCCCTGGCTTCAGCGCCCGCGTCGCAGGCATTCGCACCGTCGTGTACGAGGTCGACTCCGGAACCGGCACCCTCTCCGAGCGGCCGACTGGCGCGAGCGACCGCTTCAGCACCTTGGTGGACGCCATCGGGCCCGCGCACACCATCCTCGGCGCTCTCGACTCGCGGCATGTCTTCGTCCCCCTCGGAGGCGAAACGCCCCGCGTGTTCCTGCGCCAGTTTGACGACCAGCCCGGCGGCGGCTCCGAAGATGTCACCCCGAACATGAGCGGCCTGAGCGAGATCGGCGACATCACGGCACCGGTCACCAGCACGGTGTTGGCCGGCCTGCCGCTGTACCTCATCCCGCAGGGCACTCAGACCCCGGTGGCTGCCATCCTCAGCGGTGGCGAAACACCGAAGGTGATGCTGCTCGGCGGTCTGGCGTGCGACGAGATCGCGGTGCCCATCCCGTCCGCGGAGACCACAGAGTTGGACGTGGCCTGCCGACGCGGACGCGACGTGCACCGGGGCACCATCGGGATCGAAGCGCCCGGCGCTTGAGCCAGGCCCGGGAGGCTCGATTCGAGCCTCCCGCGTCACCAGTGAAACACCACGCCGTACTGTGCGGTGTAGGGCTGGCCTGTGCCGAACGGGTTGGCGGTCCACACGGCGCAGCCCTCTCCCAAGACCAGCTCCCCCTGTGCGACCTGGTAGTCCAGATCGATGTAGTAGTACTCGGACTCCGGGAACTGGTTGTAGGCGCGCAGGTGCGGGTAGCTCACCACCTGGGGCGGAAACCCGTAGAGCACCCCGTCCTGGTCGGGATAGCCGCCGGCGCCAAACGTCTCGTGCTGCATCGAGAGACGGGCCACGCCATCGTCATCGAACAACACCAGATTCATCGCAGTTTCGAGATCCGTGTACGCCGTAACCACCCCGCCGGACCAGGTCAGATAGGAGATGATCCAGTCCTCACCGAGTCCCCACGCGCCGCAGTCCTCTCCAGCGCAGCTTCGGGTGCGGACCTGAATCGTGGCGCTTGCCAGGACGGTGCGCGGCAGACCGCCCAGCTGCGCGAGCGCCTCGGCGCCGGTCCACGCGACGCCGCTGCACGCGGCCGGCTCGAAGGGATCGTCCGAGAGCGGCTCGCCGCCCGTGCTCTCAGCGCCGGTCGTGTCGGTCTCCGGCTCGCTCCCGGTACTCGAGGGTGCGTCTTCGGTTTCCCCTTCGGTCGCGCTCAGGCTCGCCGCGGTCCCGGTCGATCCCAGGGAGTCCTCGCTCGTGTCCCCGGTCGGGCCCGTGGAGCCGCCGGTGCCGTCACCGGAGCTGGGTGCGGTCTCCCCTGCGCTGGGGGGACCCGCCGCGCTCGATTCACCCGCGCTCATCCCAGGTCCGCCACTTGCGCTGCCGAACGCGGCGCCATCGTCCCGGTCTTCGCCGCACGCGACAAGGACCAGGCACATCGAGATCGCGGAGGCTACAGGACGCACGATGAACCCGAGACGTGTGCGACGGGGCCAGGTTGCATCCGAGGGCCAAGAACGCTCGAGGTGCACCGCCCTCACCCCCCGGGCAGGAACACCGAGAACACGAAGTCCTCACCGCCGCCATGGCAGCCGATGCAGTCATCGGGGCGCTCGAACGTGAGCGGCTCGCGGCGCTCGTTCACTTGGGCCCACGACCAGCCAGCCTGGGTCTTGCGCATCACCTGGATCAGAAAGGGGTCCGGCGCGCCCTCGCTCGCGTAGCTCTCGCACACGGCGGCGACGCCCTCGGGCCACGCATCCAGCGCGGCTTCGCTGAAGAAGGCGCTGAGCAAGGACGGGTGCAGGTAGACCTCGACCCACGGCCCGTGCGCCCCGGAAGCCTCTCGTCGACGCGGCAGATCGGCTGAGGTCGGGGGCGGATCCCAGTCCCGGTATCCGTCCGCTTCGACCGCGGCCAGGACCGCCAGCGCATCGTCATCCCCAAGCGCAACCGGGTCGGGTGACTCCGCCAGACATCCGAGCAAGAACGCACCGCACAGGCACGCGGAGACGAGCAGCCGCACGCCGTGCAGCGTACGTGGTAGACGGGCCCATGGCCAAGGGTCCCTCCGCGCGCCGGCTTGCGGTTCGTGTCCTCCAAGATGTCGAGCGCGGCACCGGATTCAGCAACCGCGCCCTGTCCCGGCAGCTCGAGCGCAATCCCGGCCTGGACCCCCGCGACCGCGGTCTCATCACCGCGTTGGTTTACGGGGTCCTTCGACATCGAGGGCGGCTCGACGCGCACATCGACGCGCACGCCAAGCGCCCCAGAGGTCTCAAGGGTGAGACGCGCCAGGTCCTGCGGATCGCGACGTACGAGATGCTGGACCTCGAGCGCGCGCCGGCCATCGCGATCAGTGAGGCCATGCGCTCGCTGCAAAAAGCCGGTCCGCTCAAGGGCGCCGCGCAGGCCATTCTGGGAGCCATCGGTCGCGACGGGTCCGCACTCGACGAGCGCTGGGCCGCCGGAAAACCTCTGGAGGTGCTCGAGCGTCGCTGGTCGATTCCGCGGTGGCTGGGCGGGCGCTGGCTCAAGACCCTGGGCGCCGAGGTTGCGCTGGAGCGGGCCGCCGCCCTGGCCGAGCCGCCCCCGGTCGACCTTCGCCTCGACCTCGGGAGGATCAGCGCCGACGATGCGGTCGCCCGACTCGAGGCCGAGCATCCAGGGATTGAGGTACGCCGCGTCCCGAACCAACCGCAAGCGCTGCGCACCCGTGGGGGCGGCGACCTCTTCTTCGGCCCGATGCATGGCGAAGGTCTCATCTCCGTGCAAGGCCTCGCCGCCCAGCAGGCGGTCCGGGTGCTCGACCCCAAGCCCGGCATGCGAGTCCTGGACGCGTGCGCCGGCCTCGGGGTCAAGACGCTGCAGCTCGCGGAGGTGATGGAGGGTCGCGGGACGATCGTCGCTGCCGACTCCGACCCCCGGCAGATCGAGGAATCGCGGGCGCAGGCCGGGCGCGGGCGGCTCGCAAGCCAAGAGCTCACGCTCGTCCACGTCGAAGCGGACCTTGCAGGCGATCATGCCCAGCTGGACGACGCCCCGTTCGACGCCGTGCTGCTCGATGTGCCGTGCACGGGTCTGGGCAACCTCGCTCGGCACCCCGAGATCCGCTGGAACCGTTGTTATGAAGACATCGGAGCCCGCGCCACCCTGCAGGCGCAGCTGCTGCGTCGCAACCTGGCCCGCGTCCGTTCCGGCGGCGCGATGGTGTATGCGGTCTGCAGCTTCGCGCCCGAGGAAGGGCCGAGCATCGTGCAGGGTGTCGTCGACGACGCCCTGGCCACGCTGGAGTCTGCCCGCACCTGGACACCCGAAGGGGATCAGAGCGAGGGGTTCTACATTGCTCGCTTGCGACGCCCCTGAGCCGTTCCCCCGCACGGTGCTTCGGGGTACTGTTCGCCCTCGCATGGCGCGGTCATTTCAGGAGGGTTCGCGCTGATGGGCGTGTGGTTGCTCCCCGCGGTCATGCTGCTCGGCGGCCTGGTGCTGTTGGCGAGCGCGGCGGATCGGTTTGTGCTCTCGGCCGCACGCCTCTCCAAGGTTTGGGGCGTGTCCCCGATCCTCATCGGTGCCCTGGTCGTGGGCATGGGCACCTCCGCCCCCGAGCTGCTCGTGTCGGTGCTCGCGGCCCTCGCCGGCGAGGTCGACCTCGCGGTGGGCAATGCCGTCGGCTCCAACGTCGCCAACGTCACTCTCGTCTTGGGCGCGACCGCGGTGCTCGTCCCGCTCTCGGGCAGCCTTCGGGTGCTTCGGCGCGAGGGCATCTTGATGTTCATCGCCGTGTGCGCGTTTGCGGGTGCGCTGTACGACCTGGAGTTCGAGCGGGTCGAGGGCATCGGGCTGCTGTCCTCGATGGTCTTGGCGGCCTACCTGGTCGTTCGCTGGGCCCAGGCCGATCAGCGGGCCGGGCTCGCCATCCCGGAGCCGGACGACGCCGAGCTCAGCGAGATCAGCAAGGGCAAGGAGGTCGGGATGGGCCTGCTGGCCCTGGCGCTGACGCTGCTCGGCGCAGAGCTTTTGGTCCACGGGGGTACGGATTTGGCCTCCCAGTTGGGCGTCGATTCGGCGTTTGTCGGCCTCACGCTCGTGGCCGTCGGCACCTCCCTGCCTGAGCTTGCCACCTCGATCGCGGGTGTACGCCGCGGCGAACACGAGATGGTGATCGGCAACGTGGTCGGCTCCAACCTGTTCAACGCGCTTGCCGTCGCCGGTGTCGCCGGAACGTTGGGCCCGGGCCCGGTCGACCCCAGCTTCCGCCTCGCAAGCCTGGTCATGGTCGGATGCGCCTTGCTCGCAGGCCTGCTCGCCTTCACGGGACGCGAGTTGGTGCGCTGGGAAGGCGTCCTGTTGCTGTGCGGGTTCGCCGGATTCGTCTGGCTGAGCTACATCGGGTAGCTTCCGCGGCATGGCCCACCCGCCACGCATCGCGCCCTCGATCCTCAGCGCCGATTTCGCCCGACTCGGCGAAGAAGTCCGAGCCATCGACCAGGCCGGGGCCGATTGGATCCACGTCGACGTCATGGACGGTCGCTTCGTGCCCAACCTGACGATCGGGCCCGGCATCGTCAAAGCACTGCGACCCCACACCGCCAAGACGATGGATTGCCACCTGATGATCGTCGAGCCCGAGAAGTACGTGGCCGACTTCGCCTCCGCAGGCGCCGACATCATCACCGTGCACGTCGAGGCCTGCCCGCACTTGCACCGCAACCTTCAGCAGATCCGCGACCTGCCCCACCACGCGGGAAAGCGGGTGCTCGCCGGGGTCAGCCTCAATCCGCACACCCCGGTGGAGTCCATGATCCACGTGCTCCCCTTGTGCGACCTCGTGCTCATCATGAGCGTGAACCCAGGCTTCGGTGGGCAGTCGTTCATCCCGGAGGTCCGCCCCAAGATTCGGGCGCTGCGTGCTGCGATCGACGCCCAGGGATTGAGCACGAGCATCCAGGTGGACGGTGGCGTCAGCGAGCTCAACGTCGGTGAAATCGCAGCCGACGGCGCCGACTGCTTCGTGGCCGGCAGCGCGGTGTTCCGCAATCCTCGGCACCCGGGCGACTACGCGGGGGCGATTGACGCCATCCGCCGCGCCGCGGCCGGCTGAGGCCGACGAGCATGGCTGGCTTGAGCAGGGGACGGCGCTACCCCATTTCGGGTAGCTCGAAGTAGCCCCGCAGCTCCGAGATCCGCTGCTGCTCGTCGAGGTCGTAGACGAAGACGCCGGGGTACTCCACGGTGGCGCCGGTCGGAAGCGTCAGCTGCACCGTCGCGACACGGGCGATCGCGTTTCCCGAGGGGTGCTCCTCCCGAACCTGAAAACGGACGGACTGCAGGGGCGCGATGAGCCCGTCCCAGAGCTTCGCGATGGCCGCACGACCGCGGAATCCCTCGCCGCGAGGGTCGAGGGGCGAGCCGCCGACGGGGTCGCGAACCCATGCGTCGGGGGCGAAGCACGCTAGCCACGCGGCCTTGTCTTTGTTTGTGACTGCCTGCATCGCGCGTCCGGGGGTGTTGTTGGTGTCGTTCATGAGTCCGTCCTTGCTTTACACGTGTAAAACTAGCGATAACTTTACACGTGTCAACCTCCGAAACGCGGGACGGGATCCTCGACGCCGCCTGGCGCCTGATGAGGGAGGACGCGGCGAATGCCACCATGGCCTCGATCGCGAAGGCCGCCCACGTCAGCCGACAGGCGGTCTACCTGCACTTCGAGTCGCGCGCGGGGCTCTTGCTCGCGCTCGTTCGCTGGCGAGACGAGCGCTCCGACTTCTTCGACCGCATCGAGCGCGTACGCAGCCGAGACGACGCACTGCATGCTCTCGAAGGCTGCGTGAGGGTGTGGCTCGACTACCTACCCGAACTCGACCCGGTCCCGCTCTATCTCGCGCGTGCTCGCCACGATCCTCCTGCATTCGCAGCCTGGTCGGACCGGATGCGTGCGCTCGAGTCGCTGTATCGAGAGCCGATCGATCGCTTGCACGTGCAGGGGCGGCTCGGGTCCAGGCCCGACCGCGCCGTCGCCGCTGTCCGGGCGATCGCGTCGGTCTCGGCGTGGGAGCATCTGGTGAAGGACTGCGGTTGGAGTCAACGCGCGACGGTGGACACGATCTGGCGTGCTACGTGCGGGGCGATCCTCGTGGACTGACGGGCGCCTGATTCACCGAAGCGCTCAACGTGGGCCGGGTGGCTTCTTCGCGGAGCATCGCGATCATATCCGTGACGCCGGGGTCGCAGCCCTGCTGGGTGAGCAGGGCGGTGATCTGGCCGCGGTGGTGGGTTTGATGGTTGAAGACGTGGGCGACCGACCACCACAGGGGAGACTCCTGGCGTTGGCCGCGGCGCGTGATGACCAGCGGTGCCGCGAGGTGTTCGGGAGTGAGCCCGGCGACCCAGGCCGACAGCTCGTCGTCCGTCCGCACGCGCTCGCGGCGGAGCTCCTCGAAGTCGGCGTACAGCTCTTGGTCGAGCGTGCGGATGCCGCCGGGGCCCATCAAGCCCTCCGGCAAGGTCACGCCCATGAAGCGGCCGAGCCAGACTCGGTCGGCGAGCAAGATGTGATTGAACGTGCCGTGGAGCGACTTGAAGAACGCACCGCCGTCCCGCTTGCGGTCCTCGTCGCTCAAGGTAGCGGCGAGCCGGTACAGCTTGTCGTTCATCCAGCGGTTGTACCGGGCGAGGGCACCCAGCCATTCGGGACTCATCATCACCATCACGGTAGGACGGCGTCACGGCCCTGCCAAGCGCCTTGCGGCGGGCCCGCGCGGCGCCTGGCCGCCCGCGATGTCTGCTTCGAGGTTCGACAGCGGTAGGCTGAGGCGTCGATTCTTGGAATCGATGCGCCGCCGGGCGGTACTGACAGGGCATGAGACCCGAGACGTTCCACTCCAAGATCGACACCTGGCTGGGCGCCGCCCTGGTCCTGGCTGCGGGCTCGACCCTGTGGACCGCAATGACGACGGGTCAATGGCTGCCGGTCGCCGCCGTGTTCGCGGTCCTCGCCACCGCCGTCTTTCCGATGCGTTACGAGCTTCACGGTGATGCGATGCTCGTGCGTTCCGGCTTGCTCCGATACCGCCTGCCGTACGCGGAGATCACGTCCTTGGTGCCCAACCGCAACCTGCTGTCCGCGCCGGCGCTTTCGCTCGATCGGGTGCTCGTCACCAGCAAGGTCCACCGAGGCATCAACATCTCCCCCGCCGACCGCGAGGGGTTCTTCGATGCCCTCATCCAGCGGGCCCCGCATCTGGTGCGGGTCGAGGGCGGCGGGCTGGTGTCCAATCGCTAGCAGCAGAGCCGCGAGGAGCCACGCAGACGCTGGATGCGGCCCGTGGCCTCGAGCCCGCCGGGTTCGGCCACCCCGCCTGGGGGCACGTGAGGTTGTGAAGCATGCCCGGCCGGGGGGATACTCCGGCCGTGGACAAGACCTATCCCTCCCCCGAGGCTGCGGTCGCGGACATGACGGACGGCATCACGCTGATGTCGGGTGGCTTCGGCCTTTGCGGCAACCCTGAGCGTCTCATCGACGCCATCGCCGCGAAGGGCATCAAGGGCCTGGACGTCATCTCCAACAACTGCGGCATCGACGACGTCGGCCTGGGCATCCTGCTCGCCCAAGGGCAGATCAAGAAAATGACCTCGTCGTACGTCGGCGAGAACAAGGCGTTCGCCGAGCAGTACCTCTCGGGCAAGCTCGAGGTCGAGCTGGTCCCGCAGGGCACCTTGGCCGAGCGCATTCGGGCCGCGGGCGCGGGCATCGGAGGCTTCTACACGCCGACCGGCTACGGAACCCCGGTCGCGCAGGGCAAGGAGGTCCGCGAAATCGATGGGCGCATGTGCGTGCTGGAGCTGCCGCTGCGGGCCGACTTCGCGATCATCAAGGCGTGGAAGGGCGACACCCACGGCAACCTGGTGTTCGGCAAGACCGCCAACAACTTCAACCAGGCCATGGCGATGGGCGCCAAGATCACCATCGCCGAGGTCGAGGAGCTCGTCCCCGCGGGCGAGCTCGATCCGAACCACGTCCACACCCCCGGCATCTTCGTGCAGCGCATCGTCCAGGGCTCGCACTACGACAAGCCGATCGAGTTTCGGACCACCTCGGACCCCCAACCCAAGTAGAGGAACACGCGACATGGCACTGAATCGTGAACAGATTGCAGCCCGCGTGGCCCAGGAGCTCCGTGACGGCAACTACGTCAACCTCGGCATCGGCATGCCCACGCTCGTGGCCAACAACGTCCCTGCGGGCGTCGAGGTCATCTTGCACAGCGAGAACGGCTTGCTGGGCATGGGCGCGTTTCCCAAAGACGCCGACGTCGACCCCGACCTCATCAACGCCGGCAAGCAGACCGTCACCGCCATCCCCGGCGCCTCGTTCTTCGGCAGCCACGACAGCTTCGCGATGATCCGCGGCGGTCACCTCGACCTGTGCGTGCTCGGAGCGATGGAGGTCAGCCAAAACGGCGACCTGGCCAACTGGATGATTCCTGGCAAGAAGGTCAAGGGCATGGGCGGCGCCATGGATCTGGTCGCGGGGGCCCGGCGGGTGATCGTGATGATGGAGCACGTCAACAAGTCCGGCGCTCCGAAGATCCTGGAGAACTGCACCCTGCCCCTCACTGGCAAGCGGGTGGTGCACGAGATTGCGACCGACTTGGCCTACTTCGTCGTGTTGCCCGAAGGGGGGCTGAAGCTGACCGAGCTTGCGCCGGGTGTGAGCGTGGAGGAGGTGCGCGAGAAGACCGGCTGCGCGTTCGAGGTGGCGGAGCCGTTGGGCTCGATGGGATAGCCAGTCGGTTCACTCCGCGGACTCGGACAGCTGGTCCCGCAGCTGCAACGCCCAGCCATCGAGGTCACTTGTCGTCGTCTCCAAGAGCGACGCAGAGTTCGCGAGCCGGGTGAGCTGCGCATCCAGCTTGTGTCGCGCACGTCGAACACGGCTCTTGACCGTGCCCTCGGGGATCGACAACAAGTCGGCCATCTCGGCGCTGGTGAGCTTCTCCCAGTAGGTCAGCTCAAGCACGAGCTGCAGGTCGAGCGGGATATGCCGCAACGCCTCGAGCAGCAGGCGTTGCTCCCGATGCTTGGCGATGACAAGGCTGGGCGTCGCATCCATATCGTGGACGGACACCGTCTCGGGATCGAACTCCGTCTCTCGCCGACTCTTGCGACGGTAGTGATGGAGCAGCTCGAACCTCGCGATGCTGAACAGGAAGGAGCGAAAGCTTGCCGCGCTCTGCAGCTCGCCGACCTTTTCCAGACACTTCGAGAAGGTGGTCTGGACCAGGTCGGCGCGGCCGTGCGTCACCTTGTTGCCAAAGAAACGCGCGACCGCGTCGTAGTAGCGGCCGAAGAGGATCTCGCCTCCACGGACATCACCGGCCTTCCAGCGTCGAAGGAGCTCCGCGTCGGAGTCTGCCACCAAGCGCAGGATAGCGCGGCGAACGGCCTGCGGGACGCATGCCGCCCTACGTAGTCTGCGTCAACGTGTAGGTCTTTCGCCGCAAGCGGACGTAGGGATCCAGCGTCCAGACACCTTTGGCGGATGGGCCCGTCCATCCCGACGGAGCATCGGACGCCGGGACGCCCGTGCCCGCCAGAACGCAGTTGATGGTGAACGCAGAGTCATTCTGCATGATGTCTTTCGACGCGGAAAAATCCTTCTTCGCGAACCGCTCCTTCTCGTCCACGGTCCATCCCTCGATCAAGACCGAGTTGATCGCGTCGTCCCACGTGAGGGTCACGCTGCCGTGCATCTCGGATCCGCGGTCGAGTTCGGACTCGAGCACCACGGCCGTCGTGCTGCTGACGACCGTCCCGCCGTGAAACAGCTGGGGATAGACCCCGGTGCGATCGGAGACCACGCGAAGTTGGAGCATTTTGGAGGAGGAAGAGTTGTCAGTATCAATCGCCACGGTCTTGTTTCCTTATCTCATTCATCAAGGGAGTTCAGTACATCGCGCGCGGAGTCATCATCAGAGGCCGCAAGGAACCCGTCCCGGCTCGCCTCCGCCAGAGCGCGCCCGCGCACAGAATCCACGCCGAGCACCCGTGCCAGCGCCCACTGGGTCTGCGCAAGCAGGAGTCCATCCCCCGGATGCGCGGTCGCGATGGCCAGAGAACGTTCCAACACCGGCTTCGCGCCCTCGAGGTTGCCCTGCAGCACGAGGACGCGCCCCAGGCCAGTCAAGGGGTACGACAGGCGCGGGTCTTGGGTCGGGACTTCGCCCTCCAGACGTTTCAACGCGGCCTCAAAGCGAACCTGTGCTTCTCCGAGGCGCTCCAGCGCGATCAGTGTTTCGCCCAGGTTGGAGTGGTCCATCGCCACGAGGCCCGGGACACGCTCGGCGAGGCTTTGGTGTGCGACCAGCACACGTTCGTAGACCTCAAGCGCCTTGTGCGGTTGTTTCAAGCGCAGGTAGAAGGCGGCGAGCACACTCTCGTAGTCGGTGCGCTGCGCATCGCCGGCCGGATACGAGTCGAGCAACGTCTCAACGCGCTGCAAGGATTCAAGCTCGAGCTGCCCTCGCATCGAATCGAGCTGAGCCCGAGCCATGAGCAGCTGCGCCTGAACTCGCGGCAACGTCCCTGCTTCGAGGATGGAAAGCGACGCATCGAAGTCTGCGGAGGCCGCATCGAGATGCCCCACCTCCATCCGAAACAGCCCGCGATTCAACAGCGCCGTACCGACCGAGGGATGGTTCTCACCGAGCAAACGCCGAAACGCCTGGAGGGCGCGGCCATGCACGACCTCCGACTCATCGGCCGTCCCCGTCCACTCGACGACCCGAGCGCGAGCCTCCAGAGCGTCGGCGCACAGCAGACTCTGCTCTCCAGCCGCCTCGGCGCAAGCACGCAACGCCTCCTTGCTCGCCGCCTCGGCCGCCTCGAGGTCGCCCATCAACACCGCGAGTTCCGCGTTCGCCAACGCGAGCTGGGTGCGTCGCTTGGGGCCGGCATCGGTCCGTTCGAGCTTCGCCTCTGCAACGTCGCGCCAGCGGCCGGCAGCATCCAGATCACTTCGATCCAGCGACAGAAACACGAGCTGGAGTGCCGCGTCGGCGGCCGCCGCATCGTAGGCGCTGGATTCCGCGAGCTTGAACGCCTCCCGAAGGGCCCCTGCCCCGCCGTCGGCATCGCGCTGGCGGCCGATTTCACCGCGCCGAAGCCCAATGTCGGCGAGCAACGGCGCATACGCCACCTTCACCGCCAGCCGCTGTGCCGTTTGGGCCAGCGCGTCTGCTCGGTCGATATCCCCGAGGGTCAGCGACGCCAGACTCTCGTCGAGGATGTTTCGCGCGGCCGCGACGTCGGCCTGCGACGCGGGAGGCGGCGCTTCGTGGCCCAACACCGCCTCCGCCGAGCGACAGTCGTCCAACGAGGGCAGACGTCGGACGACGTCCCCCGCGTGACGACCCGGAGCGTCCGTGTCCGCGAGCGCGTCCAGCAGGACATCCACGGTGTGCTCCGTGTGCTCCAAGCACACGCGCTGCAGGGCGAGGACCAACTCGCTCGTGCGTCCGTCCACCCGCGCCGCCGTGCAGGACATCGCATACGTGCTCGACCAGTCACGACTCCACTGCGACAGCGCCGCATCCAACGTACCCCACGCCGCGTTCGTGCCCATCGCAGATTCGAGTGACGCGCGTCGCTCCTGCGACCAGACGTGGGTCTCAGGGGGCTGCGCGCATGGTTGCTCCGGGACCAGGGCGAAGCCTACGCCCGCCAGCGCGAGCGCCCCCGCACCGGCGGCCCACCAGACCCGGCGCCGTCGCGCCCGGCGGTTGGGCACGGCCTCCAGCGCGTCGACCAAGCTGCCGAGCGCTGGCCATCGTTCGGCCGGGGCGACCGAGAGTCCGCGCTCAAGGATGCGCAGGACCTCCGAGGGTGTTCGCCCGGTGCCAGGCTGGAGTTTCCCCGCCTCGATGTTGCCGTGGATGTCGACGATGCAGGTGCCTGCAAACGGACGCACCCCTTCGAGCGCCTCGTACAGGGCAACACAGAACGAGAACTGATCGCTCGACGCGCAGACGTCACCGCCGCGCAGCTGCTCGGGCGCCATGTATGCGGGCGTGCCCACGGTCGCTCCGGTTCGGGTCACCGAGACGTCGAGGGAACTCGCGGCCGGAAACGTCGACGCAACGTCCGGCTCGAGGAGGTCGGCGATCCCTCGCGCCAGGCCAAAGTCCAGCACGCGGACCCGGCCAGAGTCGCCAACGATGCAGTTGGATGGCTTGAAGTCTCGGTGCACCAGTCCCGCCGTGTGCGCGGCCTCGAGACCCCTTCCCGCCTGAATGAACACGTCCAATGTGGCTTGCCACGTGCGCGGCTCAGCACGGAGCCACACGTCCAGCGTCGCACCGCGGACGAGTTCCATCGCGATGAACAGGCGCCCGTCGTGAAGCCCAACCTCGTGCACGGTGACCACATTGGGGTGGGCAAGCTTGGCCAGCGCCAGCGCCTCCCGTCGGAACCTGTGCTCGGTTTCCCCGACTTCGATGTCCCGCGAGATCAGCTTGACCGCTACGGTTCGCTGCAGGTCGTCATCCCACGCTTCATAGACAACGCCCATGGCGCCCCGACCGAGCGTGTCATCGACCCGGTAGCGCCCAATCGTATCCGGCTTCGCGGCGCGTCCGAACAGCGCCGCGGCGACGACCGCTCGTTCGCCGAGCCGCGAGTCATCCTCGCGTCCCCCGAGGTCGAGGAAATCTGAGTCGTCCGTCGTCGTCACGCCCGCTCCCCGTCCGCTGCTCCCCACGTCCGCCATCTTGGGGGAGCCCGGTTCGACGGCCAAAGGATCACGAAAACCGAAAGATCGGCCACCAGCGGGATCCTAGAGCGTTTTTCGTAGCCGCGCTCGTGACCTGGAGCCCGGGCCCCCGAGCCGTAGCCTCGCCCATTCGCCAGCCCGAAGGCCGCTTATCGGCCGAGACCGCGCAGCATGCTCGGGGGCAGCGCGGCGTAGAGCCGCCCACCACCACGCACCGGGCGTTCGATGAACAACGAACACCACCCGGCCTTCTTCAGCTTGAGGACCGGACCGCTGCTGCCGACGACGTACGCAACCAGGGCGTCCAGACTGGGCGCATGCCCGACACACAGCGGCGCGTTGAACCGCTTGCCTGCGATCGCCTTGAGCATCGCCGCAGGCTCGCCATCGGGAACCAGCGAGGACACCTGCTTGAGCGGGACCTCCGGCGCAAGTGCGTCGTGGACGATGTCGGCGGTCTGGCGCGCTCGCAGGTAGGGACTGGTCAGAATCGCGTCGATCTCCAGCCCGATTCGCCGTAGGCCGATCGCAGCCGCACGCGTGCGCGCGACACCTTTGTCGGTGAGCGGACGCTGAGAATCGGGGGGCAGCGCGGATCCTCGCGATCAAACGCAATGCCGTGACGCAGCAGGTGGACCCACATTGGTAGACCCTACCTTCCTTCTCCCTGGAAGAGAATTCCGGTAGGGCCCCCGTTCAAACCGTGCGTGCGGTTTTCCCCCACACGGCTTACCAGGAGGATCTCGAGCCGCCGCATTACGCTGCCTCCGGGTAGCGCACTGTGCCTCGTAGGCGAAACAGGCCGTGATGTTCGACGAAGTAGTCCCGCGTCCAACTCTTCCACTCGCCTGGCCTCAGATGGCGTCCCTTCCGCTTGCACAGAAAGTTCGTCAACCGCCGCCAGACGTAGCTGTCGAGTTCGTTGAACTTCTCCGCGGCGTTCCCCGTTCGAAAGTAGTTCGCCCAGCCCCGAAGAATCGGGTTGAGCTTCCGGATCAGCACGCGGACGTCCTTCACCCAGTTCCACTTCGTCGAGGTCAGCTCCCGAACCTTGGTCCGCACCGCCTTCATCGCGCGTTGCGAAGGCCACCGATGCAAGAAGTACACGCGCTTGCGCTTCTTCTCCCACACTGGCCCCGACATCCGCTTGCGCAGATGACAGCCCAAGAAGTCGAATCCGTCTCGACCCCAGCTGAGGTCGACCCGCTTCGTCTTGTCCGGGTGCAGCTGCAGCTTCAAGAAATCGAACACGCGAGCAACGACCTTCTCGGCCTCGTCTCGTGCTCTTCGTGATCGGCACAGGATCACAAAGTCGTCCGCGTACCGCACCAGCGTGCCCAAGTGGGCGTACTTGCGCGACCACGTCTCGTCGAGCACGTGCAGGTAGATGTTCGCGAGCAGCGGCGAGATGACTCCTCCCTGAGGAGTTCCCGCCACCGTGCTGCGCACGATTCCATCTTCCCACACGCCAACTTTCAGCCACTGCCGCAGCAGCTTGAGCACCCTACGATCCGAGATGCGCCGGGCCACGAGCTTCATCAGTCGCTCGTGGTCGATGCTTCCGAAAAAGTCCGAGATGTCGGCGTCAAAGACGAAGTTCTCGCCCTTCGCCGCCTGCTTCCTCAGCGTTTCCAACGCCTCGGTCGCGCTCTTCCGCGGCCTGAACCCGAACGAACACGGACGAAAGTCCGCCTCGAAGATCGGCTCCATCACCAGCTTCGTCGCCATCTGAACCACTCGGTCTCGGACCGTCGGAATCCCCAACGGTCGCTGCTTTCCATCGGCCTTTGGAATGTACTGCCGCTTCACCGCCGCCGGCTTGTACGTCCCGTCTCGCAGCGCCGACTGAAGGCTCTCCAGAAATGCCTCCACCCCTTGCTGCTCGATCGCGACGAGTGTCTGACCATCGACACCCGCCGCGCCCTTGTTGCGCCGCACTCGTTTCCACGCTTCCAACAGGACGTCACTCCTGTGGATACGGTCGTACAAGGCGTGAAAACGGCGCTCCGGAGACCGCTTGGCTGCGGTCCACAGTCGGCGTTGAAGGTGGCGTCCCCGACCAAAAGGGTCGTCCGGTGTCCGTTGACCCCGGGGGTTGTTGGACCGGTTTTCTCCGGTCATGCCCTTGAACGTGCCTTCGCTTCCGACACTCCTCTCGCAGGGGTCCTTCCCTGACGACGCGTTGTGTTGCGCGCCGTTCATACCGGTACTACGACCCCCTCGGACTCCCGCTGGTCAGCGTTCGCTTTCGCCTTCGGCTTATACGAACCGCCTTGCCGCGACGACGGCAGACCAGACGGGCCTCTCCTGTTCCCAACGACTCCTTGCACGCGTGCCACGCCCCATACCCCGCCGGAACTCAACACACGCTTCGGAACTCGTGCGCTGAACATGGCCTTCACCGCGAAGTGATCGGCTCGGCTTCCGGATTGTTTCTCTGTCGAGGCTGCAGGCTTCACTTCATGTTGCGGCCCGCGTGCTTGCTCCCCATCGCGCCGGCTTTGCCGACGTCTGGGCTTTTGACATCCCGCGTGGGACACCAGGATCTCTCCTGGCGCCTGGGACCTGCTACCCGGCGCTCCGACGCCTACCGGGAGGGGACTCTCACCCCCTGGAATCGTCCAGCAAGAAAGCCGGACCCGACGCGCTACCGCGCGCCGCCTCCAGCCTTCGTCAGGACACACCACCGCAAAAGTCTAACAGCCCCAAGCGCCGCTTCAGCGTTGATTTCACCCCTTGGCGGGAGCGCGTCGCGGGGAGTACACCTGCACGCAATGCCGGCACGCGCCAAGCAGCTCGCGGCGGTCGACCTCGGCTCCAACAGCTTTCACATGATGATCGCACGGGTCCGCAGCGGCCAGCTCGAGGTCATCGATCGCCTCAAGGAGCGCGTCCAGATGGCGGCCGGCTTCGACAAGGAAAACAACCTCACCGAGGAGGCGATGACGCGTGGGTTGCAGTGCCTCGAGCGCTTTGGTCAGCGACTCCGCGACCTTGACAGCGTCGACGTCCGGGCCGTCGGTACCAACACCCTGCGCAAGGCTAAGAACGCCGGCGCCTTCCTCGACCGGGCGGAGGCGGCGCTCGGGCACCCCATCGACGTCATCTCGGGCCACGAGGAGGCTCGCATCGTCTACCTCGGCGTCGCCCACTCGCTCGCGGACGACACGGGACGCCGACTGGTCATCGACATCGGTGGCGGAAGCACCGAGTTTATCATCGGAGAGCGCTTCGAGCCTCGGCGTGTGCAGTCCGTGCACATCGGTTGTGTCAGCCACACTCTTCGTTTCTTCCCCGACGGCAAGCTCCGCCGGGAGGCCTTCCGCGAAGCCACGACGGCGGCTCGGGTCGAGTTCGAGACGTTCGAACGCGAATTCCGTCGGACCGGGTGGGTCAGCGCGGTGGGCAGCTCCGGCACGGTCACGGCGATCGACGAGCTGCTGCGCGCCAATGGCTGGGGCGCCGACGGCATCACCCGGGCGGGCCTGCGCCAGCTTCGAGAACACCTCATCGCTGCCGGGCGGGTCTCCAAGCTGAGCCTCCCGGGTCTCTCCCCCGAGCGAACGAACGTGCTCGCGGCCGGGCTGTCGATCCTGCAAGGCGCGTTCAAGAGCCTGAAGATCGACCGGATGTCCGTCTCCACGGGCGCCATGCGCGAAGGCCTGCTGTACGACACGATCGGCCGCAACGACCACGAGGACGTCCGGGTGCGGACGATCGAGTCGCTGGTCGAGCGGTACGCGGTCGACCAACGACACGCAAGCTGCGTCGAGTCGACGGCGCTGCGCTGCCTAGACCAAGTCGCCATCGCGTGGGAGTTGCACCACCCCGACCACCGCTGGATGCTCTCGTGGGCCTGTCGACTGCACGAGATTGGGCTGAGTCTCTCGTACAGCGGCTACCACAAGCACGGCGGATACATCGTCGCCAACTCGGACATGGCCGGGTTCTCCGAGGGCGCTCAGCATCAGCTCGCGGCGCTGATCGAGTGCCACCGCCGGCGGATCAAACCCGCGATTCTCGATCGTCTCCGAGACCTGAGCGATGGAGAAGCCGGCGCACGTCTTGCCGCGCTGCTCCGACTCGCCGTCACGCTCAATCGCAGCCGGAATCCGCAGCCGCTCCCGCCGTTTCGGATCGTCGCCGCAGGGCAAGCGCTCGAGCTGAAGTTCAGCCCGGGCTGGCTCGACAAGCGCCCGCTGACCCGGGCGGACCTTGCGAACGAGCAAGCCTACCTTCGGGCCGCGGGCTACGAAGTCTCGTTCGAGTAGCCGCTACTTGCAGGCGGAGCTCATGCCGCCATCGCACGCCTGCTGGCGGAGCGTTGCGGCCTCTTTCTTGGACTTCTTGCCGCCGAGGCCTTTCTCCCAGGCCAGCGCGAGGCCGTAGCAGCCTCCCATGTCACCGCCGTCGCAGGCCTGCTGATACTTCACGCGTGCCTGCGTCGGGTCCTTCTCCCCGCCCTCACCGAGGATCATCATCCGCGCGAGGTTGCTGCACCCTGGCATCTCGCCTGCGTCACAGGCCGCGCCGTAGTGCGCCCGGGCCTTGGTGCCGTCGGGCTCTCCACCCTGCCCCTGCTCGAACATGATCGCCGCGTTGAAGCACGCACCGTCCAGCTTGGCCTCGCACGTCTGCTCGAACAGCGTGCGCGCTTTCTCTGGCTCGGGCGCACCGCCGCGCTCGGTCTGCAGCAACACCGCGAGGTTGTAGCAGCCCAGCGCGTGGCCACCTTCGCACGCCGTGTCGTAGTAACCCCGCGCCTTGGATTCGTCCTGCTCGCCTTCGCGACCGTGCTCCCACATGACCGCGAGCGCCGTGCAGACTTCGGCCTTGTTCTCCTCTTCGCACGCGCGGGTGTGGTTGGCGCGAGGGTCGACCGGCACTTCGGGTTCCTCCGGTTCGGCGGTCTCCACCGGCTCGGGCGCCACGGTGGCCGGTTCCGCGTCCGCAGGCGTCGTGGTCGGTGTGTCCTTGTTGCAAGCGCTCAGCGCCGCGAGGGAGCAAAGAAGCACGAGGGTTCGCATGGTTTGCATCCTTAGCACGGCCTCGGTGCTCGGAAAATACGCCGCGTGTCGTCAGTGTTTGGAGGGTGCACCGGGCGTGAGCTGAAGCTCCATGGCTTCACCCGCCCGGTCGATCACCACCGGGATGCTCTCGCCGGGGACCAGCTCCCCAAAGGCCGTCATGTAGTCGTCGATGCTGTGAATCTCGCGCGCGCCCATCTTCTGGATGATGTCGCCTTTTTGCAGCCCAGCCTCCGCGGCCGGGCCCCCTTCACGAACCCCCGAGAGCTTGAGTCCGTCCACCTCTGCCGCGTAGTCGGGAATCGTTCCCAGCGAGACCTTGAACGCGCGCCGCCCAGCCGGCGCCGCGGTCTTGGTCTTGTGAAACTCGAACTCGACCTGCTCGTGCACGATGTCATCGACCACGGCGAGCGCGAGGCTGGCGATCTTGGCCATGCCATCGAAGTCGAGCTTGTCGACGTCGTCCGAGGGCTTGTGATAGTCCGCATGCGCCCCGGTGAAGAAGTGCAGCACCGCGATGCCGTCGTCGTAGAACGCCGCGTGGTCCGAGGGCCCTTGCCCGTCGGCTTTGGTCGCAACGCTCAGCGAGGTGTCCTGGGCCTCCAGCAGCGGCTTCCACTGCGGCGCCGTGCCGAGGCCCGCGACCACGACCTCGTTGTTTTCGAGCCGGCCGATCATGTCGAAGTTCACCATCGCGACGATGCTCTTGCGACGCACGTCGTCGAGATTCTTCACGAAGTAGCGCGAACCCAGCAGGCCCATCTCCTCGGCGCCGAAGGTGATGCACAGGACGTCGTAGGGCCGCTGCGCGTCGGGAAGGGCCGCGAGCGCACCGCACAGCTCCAGAACCCCGGCCACGCCCGAGGCGTTGTCGTCGGCACCGTTGTGAACGGCCTCAACACCCGGGGCCAACGAGCTCGACGTCCCCATGCCCAGGTGGTCGTGGTGCGCCCCGACCACGACCATCTTCGAGGACGTCCCGTTGCCGACGATCAGCCCCGCCACGTTGGAGGTTTCGAGCGTCACACGCTCGATGTCGCTGCGCAGCATCGCCGGATCCTTGGTCTTCGTGCCGAGCACAATTCCGGTCTTGTCCGGGTTGACCGTCGGACCCGCCTTGCGCAGACCGAAGGCGGCCAGGAGCGCGAGGTTGGCCTGCGATCCGACCGCCAACCCGGGCAGTCCCAGCGCGTCGGACCGACCGTGGTTTGGGAACGCCGCCGCGGAGGTGGGGTCCCACAACACAAAGCCCACGGCGCCCCGGTCCCGGGCCGCGATCATCTTGTTTTGCGGACGGGTGGCGCCGGGAGGAAGGTGAGGGTTGTCGGAGGGGCCGCCGGCCAGCGCAACGACGATGCTGCCTTGGACCGCGGACTCGATGCCCTTGTAGTCGCCTGCGCCCCCACCCTGTTCGGTGATCCCGTACCCCACGAACACCAACGGAGCCTCCGCCGCTCCCTGGGTGGTGGTGCCCTCTGCAAACGGGAGCAAACTGTGTGCGACGGGCTGCCCGGCCACCAGCAGGCTGGAGTGCCCCTCCTCGACCAAGCGGACACCATCTTGAACCTCGAAGGACTGCCGAAACGTGAGGCCAAAGCCCGGCTCGAGTCCGGCGGCTCGCATCGTGCGTTCGATGTAGTCCTGGCTCGCCTCGTCGCCAGCGCTTCCCGGAGCGCGTCCGCCCTGTGCGTCGGCGGCCAGAAAGTCGACATGCTTCGCCAGCACAGCCGCAGAGATGGCCTCGGGAGATTGTCGCGGGGCGGCCTCGGGTGGCTTGGGCGGGGGCGAGGGCTGCTGGTCACAGCCGACCACGAGCAAGCAGCAGGACGCCAGGAAACGCGCAGATCGAGCCACGGCCGGAGGCTACTTCAGCCCCGTCTCCTCGGCTACCCGGTCGCAAGATTGGCGACGATCCACACCCCGCCCAACGCCATCCACACCGCGGCGTAGCCGATGATGTCGCGCGCACGCACGTTCGTAATCGCCAGCAGCGGGAGCGCCCAGAACGGCTGCAGCATGTTGGTCCACTGGTCGCCGTAGGCCATCGCCATGACCACCCGGCCGGGCTCGATGCCGGTCGCGAGGGCGCCTCGCATGAGCACGGGCCCCTGCACCGCCCACTGCCCGCCGCCGGAGGGCACAAACAGGTTCAGCAGGCCCGCGGAGATGAAGGCGAGGGCTTCAAACGCCCCGGGTCCGACCTGCGAGAACACCCCAGCCAGCGCCGCTGAAAGTCCCGCGGCTTGCATGACCCCCATCACGCCAGCGTAGAGGGGAAACTGGACGATGACCCCGCCGCAACTCCTCGCGCCCTCGTCGCAAGCGCGGAGAAAACGGTGTGGCCGCCCGTGCAGCAGCAAAGCGAACGAGAACAGCGCGAGGTTTACGGTGTTGAACGACAGACGAAGCAGCCCGCCTTCCGCGAGCTCCATCACCAGCGCCGCGCCCAACGGCAGTGCCAGCAGCAGGGTGAACACCCGAGATCGCTCCAGTCGGTCGATCCACCCCCCGGACGCCGGCGCCTCGTCCGGGCTGGGCACGGCACACCTCGGGGCCGGCTCGCCGTCTGGGTCGGAGCCGGGCGTCATCCCCATGAACACCAGCGGACCCAGCAGGAGCAGGCCTCCCGAGACGACCAGATTGAGCGGGCTGAGGATCGTCGAGCGCAGGCTCAACGTCCCAACCTGCGCCGCGAGCGTGGGACCCAAGACCTCGGTGAGATCCTGCAGCGTCGTGACCTTCAAGGGCGCGCTTCCGCTGAACCCACCGTGCCAAGTCATCAGGCCGCTGTACCCGGCGGCGCACACCAGCGGGTAGTGCAGCGCGTACCCGCGGGCCCGGGCAAGACGGCCCGCCTCCCGAGCCACGATGGCGCCACCGATCAGCCCCAAGCTCCAGTTGAGGAGCGCCAAAGCGATCGCGATGAAGGCGGTCGCGCCCACGAGCTGGCGCGGCGTTTTCACCCACCCGATCGATGCCGCGATACCCCGCTGGACCAGGGGCGCGGTCGCAAGCGCAGTGCCCAGCACCAGCATCACGCACATCTGCATCGTGAACGTCAGCAGCGCCCACAGACCTGTGCCGCCGCTCCACGCCCGAAGCACCTCAGCGGGCGGAGTGCCAACGGCGAGCGCGGTGAACAGGACGATCGCCGTGAGCACAACCGCGATCACGAACGGCTCGGGTACGACGCGCCCAAACCCCCGCCTCGCCACCATGCCCAATCGAACAAGCGGAGCCATCGACCTCACGAAGCTCCGGACCCGCGCCCGAGGGACCTGTGCCCGAACGGCCGCTTGAAGCCCTCCAAAACCACGGCTGCATACTCCCGCGGGCGGCAGCCGCGAGCAATCGAGCCGTCGGAGATTCCGCGGCCGCCCTCGCGCGCGCCCCGAGGCGCTGCTACTTTGTTGCCCAATGCGGCGAGCCTTGATCGCGCTTGGCCTTGCAGCCCTTGCCGTCTTCGCGGGCAGCCTCGTCCTTGTGACGACCCATCAGGCTCCGACACCCGCCAACGAACTCCACGCGGTCTCGGCGGTGGCGGACGATGAAACGTCCGCGGCGCTCGCCCCACAGCCCCGACCCACGCCGCGCGCCGTGCAGCCCAAGGCAGCCCTCGCTCCGCCCCCAGGCTTCACGCTCGGCACACGCAGCGGTCCCGACGCGCGGGCCAAGGCCCAGGCGATCCTCGACGATGCGCTGTCGGAGCTTCGCCGGCTCGATGCGTCACAGCCGACGCTTGCCCGCGACGTGTACATGCGGGGGCACTCTGCCGCCGAACGTGTCGAGGACGAACTCGAGGCCGACGACGAGCCGGGCCTGCTCGAGCTTCGCGCCCTGGAGCGGGCGATGAAGGCCGAGCTGCGCCGGATCTACGGCGCCGACGAGCCTACCCCGCGTCCATGAACGCCTGCATCGCGGCGCGAAGATCATCGGGCAGCGGCATCGAGCGGCGGAACCGCGCCGAATCCGGGTCGAGGTCCATCACCGCACACACCGTGGCTCCGGTGCCGCGGACGTCGTCCCGATCGTCGGCACCACAGATCCGGTAGCCCAGCCGCATCGAGCTGCGTCCTAGCTGTTCCAGCCGAAGCTCGACCACGATCGAGTCCCCAAACGCGGTCGGCTTCTGAAAGTCCGCCTCGGTATGCACCGAGGGAAAGCCCAGCTTGCGACGCACGATCACATCGTCGTAGGGCGCCTGCAGACATGCGGAGAACCACGACTCCATGGCCTCGTGAAACATGTCAAAGAAGCGCGGGAAGTACACGATGCCCGCCGGGTCGCAGTGTCCCCAGTAGACCTGCAGCCGGTGGTGATAGACGGCCATGCCGCGACCCTACTTGACCTGCTCGTCCCGACGATCCGGGTGCTCGTTGTACCAAGTCTGCAGCGACTCATGGCTGATCTCCACCCGGAGGTCAGCCGCTTGCACCACGCACTGGCAGCCCAAGCGCGAGTTCGGTCGCACGTCGAAGCCCATGTCGAGGCGGTCCTCCTCGGCCTCTTCCATGTCTTCGAGGGAGTCCAGGCCTTCCTTGACGTAGACGTGGCACGACGAGCAGGCGCAGACGCCCCCGCAGGCGGAGCCAAGCTTGACCCCGTGCTCTTCAGCGATCTCGAGGAGGTTGTGAGAACCGGCCTTGACCTCGACTTCGGAGGTGGCGCCTTCAGGGTCTACGAACGTGATCTTGGGCATCGTAAATCTCGCGAATCAGGTTTGCTGAGGGGTGTGGCTGCCGCGTCGCTCTTCGAGCGCCTCTTCGGCCGCCAGCGTGGACTCGATCTCGCCGAGGGACTTGCCCTGCATGCCGGACATCAGCGCGCGCTCCATCCGGCGGCGAGCAAAACCCTCGCTGACGTGCTCGAGGTGCTCACGCGCCTGCTTGAGCTCGCGGGGTGTCCCGCCTTGTTTGGCCATGGCTTCGTCGGTGGCTTGAAGCGCGGCGACGATGGCCTCCCGCTCCTGAGCGGGCAGCAGCGCCTCGAGGTGGCCGACCTCTTCCAGCGCGGTCCGTACGGCGAGGGAGACCCGACCGGCCTCGATCCGCCCCTCGGCGAGGTTTCGCGCCTCGAAGTCTGCCTCGGCGTTGTCCAAGCTCTCCATCACCAACACATCGACCGCGGCCTCATCGAGGCCATAGGTCGGCCGGACCTCGATGGTCTGCTTGACCCCGGTCATCAGCTCCTTGGCCGTGACCGTGAGCAGCGCGTCTGCGTCGAGCTGAAACGACACCTCGATCCGCGCCATGGAGGGCGGCAGCTGAGGAATGCCTCGCAGCTCGAACCTCGCCAGCGAGCGACAGTCCGCGGCCAGTTCACGTTCGCCCTGGACGACATGAAACACCATGGCGGTCTGCTGCTCGGAGTAGTTGGTGAAGACCTGCCGAGCCCCGATTGGAATGGTGGCGTTGCGCGGGATGAGCTGCTCGACGATGCCGCCCATGGTCTCGAGGCCGAGGCTCAGCGGAACGACGTCGAGCAAGGTGACGCCCTCGCGCGCGCTCCCAGAGAGGATGTCGGCCTGAATCGCCGCGCCATAGGCCACGACACGGTCGGGATCCAGGTCGCACAGCGGCGGACGCTTGAAGGTCTTCTCGACCACCGCCCGCACCTTGGGCACCCGCGTTGAGCCGCCCACCAACACCACCCCATGCAGCTCGTCGGGGCCCACGTCGGCGTCCTTGAGCGTCTGGCGACAGGCCTTGACGGTGCGGCGAACAATCGGGTCGATGAGAGACTCGAACGCCTCGCGGGTCACGCAGAAGCCGCGCAGACCACATGCGGGCAGATCGAGCAAAACCTCGTCCGCGTCGCTGAGGCGTTCCTTGGCGGTACGAGCGACGGCCAACGCCTCCTCCCGCTGCTGGGGCGTGGGCGTGGCAACCGACGCGGCGGCCAGCAGGTGGGTCGCGAGGGCGTGGTCGAAATCGTCGCCGCCGAGCGCCGAGTCACCGCCGGTCGCGAGCACCTGGAACACGCCCTCGCGGAGGCGAAGGATGCTGATGTCGAAGGTGCCGCCTCCGAGATCGTAGATCGCGAACAGGCCCTGCTTGCCGCCTTGCGTCTGGTCGAGTCCGTACGCCAGAGCGGCCGCGGTGGGCTCGGCCAGCAGGCGGTAGACCCTCAGGCCCGCGATGCGTCCCGCGTCCTTGGTGGCCTGACGCTGCGCATCGTCGAAGTACGCGGGCACGGTGATCACGGCCCCGTCGATGGGCTCCCCCAGCTCGGCTTCGGCCCGGGCCTTGAGCACCCGCAGGATCTCCGCCGAGACCTCCATCGGGGTGACCTCGCGAGCGGATCCCATCTCGAACCGGACCACCTGATCCGCCTCGTCTTTGGGCTGGACCATGGGGTACGGGTGCGCGCCAACATCGTCGCGCCCGCGCCCCATGAAGCGCTTGACGGAGCTGATGACGCGGGTCGGGTTGGCGAGCTGAGCCGCCCGTGCTGGGGCACCCACCACCACCTCCGCGCCGACGTACGACACGACCGAAGGCAGGATGTCGTGTCCGTCCGCGTCCTTGACCCCGCGCGGCATCTCGCCGTGGGGTGCGAGTGCAACGAGGCTGTGCGTCGTACCGAGGTCGATGCCGATCCCGCGGCCCGGCGCTCGCTTGGATGCGAGCGGCGCCGACGGCTCCTCGATTTGAAACAGGGCCCCGGGGTCGAAGTCGTCACTCATGATTCAGCCTTCGTCTGTGATCTCATCGATCTCATCGATCTCGTCGATCTCATCGATCTCATCGATCTCGTCGATCTCGTTGATGAGGCGCTGCAAGTAGCGGCGGACCACCAGGTGGCGGGATGCCGCTTCGACGTCTCCGCCGTCGATCGCCGCGACCGCCTCAGCCAGGGACGCAGCGTGCTGGCCCTCGATGTCGTCGCGCAAGTCGTCGAGCGCATCGGCACCGGCCGAACTCGCATCAGCCACGCGCTCACGATGCTCGATCATCTCGAGCAGGAACGCCTGAGGCATCTTCGGCGCGCCCAGCTCGGGGTCCGAAGAGTCCAGATCGCGTCCGCCGAGCTTGACCAGGTACTCGGCACGCTTCCCGGCGTCGCGCAGGGTTCGGTACGCCTCGTTGATCGCCGCGCTGGTCTCCATCGCAGCACGCTTCGCCGCCACGTCGTCTTGGTCGACCTTGTCCGGGTGCGCCGCCGCAGCCCTCTCAAGGTAGGCGGTCTCAAGGGCGTCGCGATCCAGCGCATGCTGACGCGGCTGCCCCAGCCGTTCGAAATGATCCATGGTGTGCCGCTCGCGTTTGAAAAGGCAGTCGTCGCGATCCCAGCCGGAGTCGGCCTAGAACGAGATCGACTCGCCGCAGCCGCAGGAGTCGTCGACGTTCGGGTTCTCGAAGCGGAATCCGTGACCACGGATTCCTGTCTCGAAGTCGAGGCGAGTGCCTTTGACCAGCACCATGCTTTTGGGGTCGACGTAGACACGCACACCGAACGCCTCCACCACGTGGTCGCTGGACCGCGGGTCGCCGTCCTCGAACTGGAACATGTACGAGTAGCCGGTGCAGCCGCCCCCGCGAATGCCGAAGCGAATCGCGGCGTCGGGCGTGCCGCGCTTGTCGAGCTGACCCCGCATGACCTTCGCAGCGCGGGCCGTGACCGTGACCGTATTGGTCACGGGCGCCGGGGCCTCGCTCGCCGAGGCCGGTGAAGCAGCTTCCGCGTTCACTGCACCTGGCCGTCCTTCTGACGATTCTTCTCTTGGTAATCCTTGATCGCAGCCTTGATCGCATCCTCGGCGAGCACCGAGCAGTGAATCTTGACCGGAGGCAGCGCGAGCTCCTCGGCGATCTGACTATTCTTGATCGAGCCTGCCTCTTCGAGGCTCATGCCCTTGACCCACTCGGTCACCAGCGAACTGCTCGCGATGGCCGAACCGCAGCCATAGGTCTTGAACTTCGCGTCCTTGATGACGCCGTTCTCGACCTTGATCTGTAGCTTCATCACGTCGCCGCAGGCCGGAGCGCCCACGATGCCCGTGCCGACGCCGTCGTCTGCCTTGTCGAGGCTGCCCACGTTGCGGGGGTTGTCGTAGTGTTCAATGACCTTTTCGCTGTACGCCATGGTGTTGAATCCTTGAGGTTCGAGGAGCTTTGTCGTGTCGGGGGTCCGACGGAGGTTAGTGGTGTGCCCACTGAATGGAGTCGAGGTCGATGCCTTCCTGAACCATCTCCCACAAGGGAGACATCTCGCGAAGGCGGGCCACGTGGGTGCGAAGCAGCGCCACGACGAAGTCGATCTCGTCTTTGGTGGTCGTGCGCCCAATCGTCATGCGGAGGCTGGAGTGCGCCAACTCGTCGTTGAGCCCCATGGCCCGCAGGACGTAGCTGGGCTCGAGGCTTGCCGAGGTGCATGCCGAGCCCGACGACAACGCCACGTCTTTGAGCGCCATCAGCAGCGACTCGCCTTCGATGTAGGCGAAGCTGAGGTTGAGATGACCGGGCAACATGTGCTCGGGGTGGCCGTTGAGGATGACGTGCTCGATCGTGCTGGTGAGCTCGGACTTCATGTAGTCCCGAAGCTCGCCGATGCGCTTCATGTCCTGCGCCATGTCCTCGCGAGCCACCCGGGCGGCTTCGCCAAACCCGGCGATGTTCGGCACGGCCAGCGTGCCCGAACGGTTGCCGCGCTCGTGACCACCACCGTGAATCTGTGCGGCCAGTCGGACCCGAGGCTTGCGACGCCGGACGTACAGGGCACCGATGCCCTTGGGACCGTAGATCTTGTGGGCGGACATCGACAACAGGTCGATGTGCATCGCCTCCACGTCGATCGGCAGCTTGCCGAACGTCTGGGTGGCGTCGGTATGAAACAGCACCTTGTGCTCGCGACAGACCTTGCCGATCTCGGCCACGGGCATGACCACACCGGTCTCGTTGTTGCCGTGCATCACCGAGACCAGCACGGTCTTCTCAGTGATGGCGTCGGCGACCTGCTGTGCGGTCACGAGCCCACCTTTATCAACCTCAAGATAGGTGACATCCACGCCGCGGCGCTCGAGGAACTTGCACGTGTCGAGCACGGCCTTGTGCTCGGTGTTCACCGTGATGATGTGGTCGCCCTTCTCCGCCAAGTACTCCGCCACGCCCTTGATGGCGAGGTTGTTGGACTCGGTGGCCCCGCTGGTCCAGGTGATCTCCTTGGGGTCGGCACCGATCGTCTTCGCGATCTCTTCGCGGGCGTTCTCGACGGCCTCTTCCGCCTCCCAACCAAAAGCATGGGTACGGCTCGCGGAGTTGCCGTACGCCTTCGTAAAGTACGGCAACATCTTGTCGAGCACGCGCTGGTCGACGGGACAGGTGGCGGCGTAGTCGAAGTAGACGGGGGTCTGGACGCTCATGGTGCGCTTACGGGGTGCTGGGATCTTGAAAGGACCGGATCTGCACGACGTCGGACGTGCCCCGGCCATGCGTTGGAGAGTGGATGCCCGCGACGAGTGACGGGGCCTGGGTGTCGGCATGGACGCCGTCGCAGGAGCCGCGACCATCGACGAGGTGGTCGTGGCTGCACGCGCGGCAGCCCTCGAGATACGCGAGGCTCTCGGAGAGATCGCGCTCGAGTTGCAGGAGCTTCTCAACCTGGGTGCGCGTGTCCGCGAGCCGGCCGCGGAACATCTCCCGCAGGCTCTGCATCGCGTCGGGACCGGACGAGGAGCTCTCGACCGTCTCGAGCAGCCCCTGGATCTGAGGCAGCGAGAAGCCGAGCGCCTGCAGCTTGGCGATCCAGTAGACGCGCGCGACCTCATCGGCGCCGTAGAGCCGATAGTTTCCCTCGGAGCGCTCGGCGGGCTGAAGCAGCCCCATCTCTTCGTACAGCCGCAGGGCGCGGACGGTCTTGCCGGTCATCCGGGCAAGCTCACCGACTTTCATGCGGTGCGAGATGTGCGAGGAGGTAGTCATAGACTCTAACCCTTACGTACGGGTAGGGGCTGGGGTTGCGGCGGGAGTCTGGAGGTGGACCTAGGCCCTGTCAACCTCCACACCTGCTCACACCTTAACCTTTACGTGAAGGTTAGGCTAGACCGGCCAAGTCAGGGATCACACAGCGCGCCAAACACGCGCTTCCGGGCCGCTGCCAGCTGGCGGGCTCGGTACGCCGCATGGGACGCCTCGCCGCTTCGGGTCGCGTCGTCGCTTTTCGCGTCGAGAATCTGAACCTCGAACGGAAAGAAGAACCGCCCTCCGGGCAAACCGTCTCGGTCCGGCAGGCGCAGCATCTCCCGGCACGTGAACTGAATCGAGTGAAAGCCCTCCCCGCTGAAGCGGTTGTGCTCGCGGGCGGACCGGTCGTGCGACTGCTCCTCGGCCAAGCGGCGCAGCCAACTCAAGAGCTCGCTTCGCGTGAGCGAGTCCGCGGCCTGGCCGATCCGCTGCATCTGAGCGTCATACCAATCGGGGTCCAAGAGCGTGTTTCGACAACGCGAGGGCATCACGTTGGCGAGCATCACGATGTGATTCACGCGCAGGTAGTGAACGACCAGGAAGGCGTCGAGCCGGTCACGGGTCGTGAACCGCACGCCCTGGCGGTCATAGATCTCTGTCGCAACACTCTGCGCGGCGCCGAGCAGCTTGACCATGACCGAAGCGAACGACTTGGCTTCCCGGAACTCCACCCGCTCCAGCGCAATCGCGTGCTCACCTGTGCCCAGCACGGTGCGGGTCGGCTCCACGTGCAAGTGAGGCGCGAGGCGACGCTGGACCGCGGCCCGCACCTGGCTCCCGAACGCGACATCGGTGAACGACTGGGCGTGCGCACACGTGTGCATCACTCGAAGCAATGCGCACGCCCACCGCTGCCGAGACGACGCGTCGGTGTGGCTGGCCCACACCAGCAACCTGCGCACGTCCCTCATCCGTCGCACCTCGTCGTCGACGACCATCCCCGGCAGTACGAGGTCGCTTTCCAAGAACGCGAGCGCCCGAGTTCGAATCGCCTGGAGCTCTTTTCGCTGCTCGGTGTCCTCGAGGTCGAAGCCGTAGGATCCGAGGAACGCCGCCGCGTCCTCGAGGGACACCAGGTTCAATCGCGCGCTGTCGAGGACGGACCGGCCACCGATGATCGTACGGAGCGCGTCTCGTGACACGCCCAGCGCATCGTCACCCGTCGAGGGTCTTCCGGTCATGGGGACGATCGTAGAGCGGCCGTGCGCGCGCCGCCACTACCGCCTGAGCCTCAGCCCTTCTTCTTTTTCTTGCCCTTCTTCTTCTTGCCCTTCTTCTTCTTGCCCTTCTTGCCGGCGGCGTCATCGTCGACGGACGGCTTGGGCACGGGCGGCTTCGTGGGCTCGACCACAGGATCGTCGCCCTTCTTGTCGTCAGCTTTCTTGTCGTCAGCTTTCTTGTCGTCGGCCTTCTTGTCGTCGGCCTTCTTGTCGTCAGCCTTCTTGTCGTCGGCCTTCTTGTCGTCGGCCTTCTTGCCGTCAGCCTTCTTGTCGTCAGCCTTCTTGTCGTCGTTGGGTACGACCGGCTTGTGCTCGGGGACGACCGGCTTGTGCTCGGGGATGATCTCCGGCTCCGGGTCGGTGGGCTTGACCCCAAGATCCTGTGCGAGGGTCTCGTTGGCGAGCCCAGACACGGACGCGTAACCGATCGCGCCCGCGACGGCCACCGCGCCCAAACCGCTGCCGACGAGGCTCCCGGGTCCTTCGCTGCCCGCCCGCGTGTGGTAGGCGAACGCCATCGCGGAGCTCTCGTATTGGGCGGCCAGGGGCGCAAACGCCTCGGCGGGTGCCGTTCCCTGAGTGACCCGGTAGGCGGCGTCGAGTGCCGCCCGGCCTTCATCCGTCACGCGGTTGCCGATCCCTTGGACCGCCATGTGCATCACGGGCGCAGCGCTCCCGGCGGGCTTCTCGATCCAGAACGAGCTGCTGGACACGGGGGCGGCGAGTGCCAACCCTGCGATCACCGTCTCGGCGTCAGCATCCGGCACGTTCTTGAGCGCAGCGCGAAGGAGCTTGTGCAGGTGCTCTCCTTGCATGAAGTCAGCGGGGAGGTGCATCGCGAACGCGACCTCCTGGCGCTTGAAGCCCTCCGCCAGCGGTGCGGGCAGCGAGGCGAGGGTGTCAGCGCTGATGCCGTCGCCGGAGCCGTCGAGCAGCTTGCCAACGTTGGCGGTGTCGGGCCCGACCGCGATGGTCAGCGTGTTGTTGGCCGCGAACGCCCAGGCGTCGAAGTGCAAGCCTGCAAACGCCTTGACGATGTCGGCCTCGGGGATTCCGCGCAGCTGCACGTGCAGCGCATCGGCCAGGGCGGTGCCGTGGTTGACCGGCACCTTTTCAACCGTCAGCTCGCTCCCCTTGAGCTCGGGGATCTCCTTGGGTGCAGCTTTTGAGGCCTCCAACGCCAGCTCCCACGCTTTGGAGAACGGTGCGACGTCTCGGACACCGGCCTGAAACACCAGGCCACCGGGGTCCACGGAACCGGCGATCATGAACTCTCCGGTCATCGTCTCGAAGATCTTCGACATCTCCGGGGGCGCGTCGGAGGCCGCCGAAGCCAAGCCCAACCCCACCAAAGCGGAGTTGGCCCGGCCCCACGCGAAACCAGCTCCGGGCTGCACGTTGGCCAACGTGTGGGTCTCCCCACCCTCCAGCGCCGCGAGCCCCTGCTCCATGTCCTTCTCGACCGGGAGGGTGCCCGCGATGTGCACGAGGCCGGGCAGCGTGGTCACGGCCAGGACCGCTTTTTCGCTCGGCATGTTGAGCAGGATGTTGGCGTCGTCGAGCTCGACCCCGGCCAACTTGTCCTGGAAAGCCTTGCGCACCACGCCGGGATCCGCGGCCGGCTTGTATGCGTCGAGCGTGCTCTGCTTGTCCGCACAGACGCTCCAGCCTTCGTGACCGGCGAGCAGACTGCAGACCATGTCGTCGGCCTCATCCTCTCCCATCGCCTTCGCGAGGTTCGCGATCGCGTTGGGGTCGTCCGCCGCAAAGACCAGCACCGGGTCCTTCTCGATGCCGATGATGGCGGCGCCGTCCTTGAGACGAAGCCCCGAGGCGCCCAGCGCTGCGATGATCGCCTTGCCTTGGGTGTCCATCTTCCCGTAGGCCTCGTTCATCTCTCGAACGTCCTTGGAGGTCGCAGGGGAGGACGCCAACTTCTTGAGCGGCGCGTCGGCAAAACGCATGCTCTCTTCGAAGTAGTCCGCAAGGACCGACGCATCGCGAATGATCGCGAACTCGGTCTGCCCATCGGGGACGAACGAAAGCATCAAGTCGAGGCCGGTGTGCATCGGCTCGACGGGAATCGGCTCCGGCTCCGGCGGCTCCTCGGGCTTCGCTTCGGCCTCCTTCTCGGCTGCGTCGTCCTTGCCCTTGTCGTCAGCTTTGGCGGCGTCCTTGTCCTCCTCGCCGCCGACCTTTGCGGCGAGCTCCTCGGCCTTGTCGCAGCCTCCCAGCGTGGCGGAAGTCCAGAGGAACGCGACAGCGAGCGGAATGGCCAGGGTCGGGCGGTAGGGCGGTCTCCAAGATCGCATGAGGCGGAGCATACCCACCGCAGCACGTCGGTGTTCCAGGACAAACCAGCGGTGGCCCGGCAGGGCCCGGACACCCGATAGCGGCCCCTGGCTTGTGAGAGCTGGGCGGGTCGGGGTACCGTCGTGCCCAGGTCATGAGTTTCTCGGAGAAAATGCGCGAGAGTCTGGGTGCGACAGGTGTGCGGCTGCGGGTTACACCGTCGACCGACCCGCTGACTCCAGGAGCGACGCTGACGGCACGGGTGGATCTCGAGGGCGGGACCACCCCCGCGCACATCGAGGCCCTCGTGCTCTGCCTGATCGAGGCCGACCGGCACTGGACCGCCGAGGACGGCGGCCGACTCGAGGAGGCCGAAACCGCGACCCTCGAACATCGCGACCACCTCACGGCCGGGTGGGATCGGCGCGCGGTCGCGGAGACCCGCCTGCCCCTCGATACCGACATCGAGCCGTCCAGCGCGAGTTGCGTCGACATCGAGTTCTCGATTCCGCTCGACTGCAAGCCGAGTTCGACCAGCTGCGCGCACACGCTCAATGTTCAGGCCGACATCCGCGGACAAATCGACCCGACGGGCAACGCGCGCGTCGTCATTGCGCGCGGCTAGTGCAGGACCCCCTGGGGGTGTGGGGTCCTTCCGAAACCCTTCGGGCGATGGGCACTACACTCGGGACCTTCCGTCTTTTCCGCTGCGCATCCCTGCGGGACGCTCCGCTCTCTTGCTACGGACCGCTCGGGTGGGCGCAAGCCGAGAACGGACTTCAGAACTGAGGTACTCGCCTCGATTGCTGGCGGATCGGGGCACGCCCCCGGTACGATGTCTCCCATGGATTGGGTCGGGCCCCTGATGCGCACCGCGCCGCTGAGCGCAGCCGTGCTCACATTTCTCGTGGCGGCGGATGCTGCGGCCGAACGCGTGGTGTTTATCAACCTCGGCGCGGTGACGCTCAACAGCGATGGTGGGCAAGACCCGTCCCTCGATTCGTACGCGAGCAACGGCTTCACGCCCGGCGCCGTTTCGGGGATGGCCCTGAGCGATGAACAACGCGCGCTGTTCCACTTCTATCTCAAAGAAGCCACCTTCCCCTTCGACATCGAGTACGTGTTCGAACGCCCCGCCGCTCCGGGCTACGACATGGTGGTGTTTGGCACCGAGGCAGACGCCGACGGTCGCTTCGCTGACAGCGACTGCCCGCCCGCCATCGGATTGGCCGACTGCGGAGATGGCAACGCGCAGAACATCTCGTTCGTCTTTCAAGGCTGCCTACCCGCTGCGCAGCAGACCGATATGCGGCGCATGGCGTACTTCTCGCTCACCGGGCTGGGGTTCGGATGGGGGCTCGAGAACGAGTCGACCGTGGGCCAGATCATGGGCAGCTACAGCGTGTTTGGCCTTCGGTTTGGAGATGAGTGCGCCAACATCGTGGGCGGAACCTGCGGAGCACACCCGGGGTGCCCGGACGGCCAACAAAACGCCACCGAGGACCTCAACATCATCGTCAGCGCGCGCGTCGACGACGGTCCGCCCGTGGTCACGATCACCCAGCCTGTCGATGGCGCGACCGTGGACCCCTCGTTCGTCATCACCGCGGACGTGCTCGACGCGTTCGGCGGACTCGACGTGACGCTGACCGGCATCATCGACGGCACGCAGATCTCCGAGGCGGCTGTCGAGCCGCCCTACCGATGGCCCCTCAACGGGGTGCCCCCCGGCACCTGGACCTTTGAGGTCAACGCCATCGACGCCGACGGCAACCTGGTCACGGCCCCGCTGACCGTGACCGTCGAGGGGGCTGCGACCGGAGGCGACGACACCACCGGCGGCGACGACACGACCGGCGGCGATCCGACCGGTGACCCGACGGACCCCACCGAGCCTTCGACCTCGGGTGACCCGACGGTCGATCCCAGCGGAGCCACCGCGACCGGAGGCGCCGAGAGCGGCAGCGAGGACGGGAGTGGAGGCGCGATCGACCCGACCGACCCGGTCAACCCCGCCGCGTTTGGCGTGGGCGGCACCGGATGCGATTGCCGCAGCGCGCGCGAAGGTGGCGGCTGGGGCGGCGTGGCGTCGCTCGCAATGCTCGTGCTCGGCGCTACCGCCCGACGTCGGCGCGGACGAACGTCCACACGCCCATCCCGGACATCGAGCCTCCGCGCCCAAACGTCCCGGTGATCGTGGTGTTCTCGCGGTTGATCAAGAGCCAGCCGCTGCCCACCGCACCCCGCCCGTCCTGCCACGTGAATGAGCACACGTTGGAAGGCGCGGTGTCCCCCTCGCCGATTTCGGCCTGCGCCTGGGTCAGCGACAGGATGTAGCGCTCCGGACGCGTCTCGCCGCGAAAGTTGGCGTAGTAGCGGCCCTGCCCCAGGCGGTCGATACGAAGCTGTCCGGCGATTCCATCCACTTCGCCTCGCCAGGCGCCGCCGAAATCGCTCGGGGTCTCATACGCCTCGGGAGGCGGGTACGGCGGCTCGGAGTTTGCGAGGTCGCACCCTCCCACAACGATGCAGGATGCGATGAGCCCAAGCAGACGCTGTCCGAAGCGTCGTCGTCCTTCGCGGAGTGCCAAAGCGGGGCGCACGATACACAAAGAGACGGTGATGCGCTGCGATCGATACGGCCCGAGCCCGTGAACGTGACGAAAACGACGTCGCGTTTCCCCGGACGCTTTCGCCCTGCCGCTGCACCGTCTACACTCCGGCCGCCCATGCCCCGTCGCCCTCACGCGCCCGGCTGCTTGTTGGTCGTGCTCAGCCTCGTCGTACCCGGCGTGGCTACCGCCGAGCCGGTCTTGGACGACGCCGCGGTCGACGCATCGAGCGAAACTGCGGTGCCCGAAGCTCCAGGGGCCGAAGCTCCGGATTCGGCGGAGGTCGAGCCAGACGCTGCTGCCGACCCGGCGCAAACCGACCGCGGCGCGGCGCCAGCGTCCGAGCCCGCCCAGTCCGAGCCCCCCGAGTCCGAACCCGCCCAGTCCGAGCCCGCCCAGTCCGAGCCCGCCCAGTCCGAGCCCGCCCAGTCCGACGACGCCGAGTCCGAGTCCGACGAGTCCGACGCCGACGACGCCGACGACGCCCCCCCGGGCTCGCCCCTGCCCGACCGCCTCCCGCGGCTCCAACGCATCGGCTGGTACCACGTCATTGGGGCCTTCACCCTCGGCACGACCGCGGGCCTGCTCGCGGGTCTCGCCGAGCGACAGGAGGACAAGGCCACCCGGATCGCCTCTGGATACAACCTTGAGACCGGCGGCTCGGTGCTCTACGCCGACCGCCAGCAGGCCTACGAGCGCACCCTCGACCGCGGTCAAGCGCTGGAGACCAGCGCGATCGTCATGGGCGCGCTCGCCGGAGCCACGGCGATAGCGGCCATCACGCTGTTCGCCCTTGATGCCAAGCGTCGAGCGCCCTCGGCGACGGCTCGACGAACCAGGCTCGGGCCCGGATCCCTGGAGGTCTCCTTCTAATGGGGTCCTCGCTTCGTGTGGCCGCGGTGGCGGTCCTGGCAGCGTTGTGGGGCTGCTTCAGCGCCCCCTCGGCCGACGTATTGTTCGCGTGCGACCCCGAGGACGCGCCCGCATGCCCCCCGGAGTACACCTGTCAACCCGACGGATGCTGTCACCGGGACGGCTCCGACGTGGAAGCGTCTGCGGGCGCGTGCAACTCGGGCGGCACTTCGGGCTTTGATCCCAACGCTTCGGGAACGGACACCGATCCCAGCACGGGCGCAGACACCGATACGGATACCGGCACCGATACCGGCACCGATACCGATACCGATACCGGCACCGATACCGGCACCAGTTCGAGCACCGCTGCAGAGACCGACCCGCCTGAATCGTCGAGCGGGGGCGCGACGTCGGGGCGTTCGCTCCCCTAGCAGCCCCGCCGCGGGGCCTCCTACCCTGCGTGAAGGGGCAGCTGGGCTCGCGCCCTTTGCGGCCTTGCCGCGACGATGCGCGGTGCGCTAAAGAAGCCGCGCATCGTGGGCCTCAAGGATCTATTCAGTAGTTCGGGACGCGCCAAGTCGCGACTCGACAAGTGGACCAAGACGGCAACGAGCCCGTACACGCAGTCGGCGGAGCGATATGCGGCGATGCAGAGCTTGATCAAGGACGGCTCCGACGAGGCGTACTTCTGCGTGTTCAAGCGATTCACCGTCGTCTCGACCAAGAGCATCGAGGACGAGGAGGAAAAGAGCTGGGCGTACCGGGAACTCTCCGGACTTGGCGCCAAGGTCCTTCCCGCGGCCAAGCGTTTCTGTATCGAAGCGGAGAGCGTCGCCTGGGCGCTGCGAATCATCGAGGACGTCGCGGACGAGACCCAAGAGTGGGAGATCCTCGACGAGCTGCTCAAGAACCATCCCCCCGGCTACGAGCGGGACGCGGCGAAGAAGCAGCAGATTCTCACCCACCTGGCCGAGATCGACGACCCCAAGGTCGCGGAGCTCCTCGCCGGCTATATCGAAGACCACGACGAGGGGGTCCGGTTCTTCAGCATCGAGCAGCTCGTCGACATCGCCGACGAGTCGGTCAAGCCGGCCATGCTCGCTCGGCTGTTGAATCCCGAGGAGGATTCGCTTCGTCTTCGCACGCGAATCCTCGAGGGCCTCGCAGAACTTGGATGGGACGTCTCGGAACATACGGACGCCATCGCCAAGGTCATTGGACAAGAACACGCCCTGCAGGGCGGCAAGATCGTCAGAAGGTAAGGACCGGGCAATGCCACGTCGCGAGGACATCAAACGGATTCTCGTGCTGGGATCGGGCCCGATCGTGATCGGGCAGGCCTGCGAGTTCGACTACTCCGGAACCCAGGCCGTCAAGGCGCTGAAGCAGGAGGGGTACGAGGTCGTGCTGGTCAACTCCAACCCGGCCACGATCATGACCGATCCCGAGATCGCAGACCGGACCTACGTAGAGCCGCTGCGGCCGGAGTTCGTGGAGAGCATTCTCGAGCAGGAGAACATCGACGCGGTCCTGCCAACGGTCGGCGGTCAGACCGCGCTCAACCTCGCGATCGAGTGCGATCGGATCGGCTTGTTCAAGAAGTACGGCGTGGAGATGCTCGGGGCTGACGTCGAGGTCATCGAGCGCGCCGAGGACCGCGAGAAGTTCAAGGCGGCGATGATCGAGCTCGGCTTCGATGTCCCGCGCTCGATGTACCTCCGGCGCGACGGCGACGCTTCGGCTGCGGTCGAGGCCTATGGCTTCCCGATCATCATCCGCCCCTCGTTCACGATGGGCGGTTCGGGGGCCGCGATCGCGTACAACCGCGAGGAGTACGAGGAGAAGGTCACCCTCGCGCTCGACGAGAGCCTCAACTCCGAGGTGCTGCTCGAAGAGTCTGTGCTCGGCTGGAAGGAGTACGAGCTGGAGGTCATGCGCGACGGCAAGGACAACTTCGTCGTCATTTGCTCGATCGAAAACCTCGACCCGATGGGCGTGCACACCGGGGACTCGATCACCGTCGCACCCGCGCAGACGCTGACCGACAAAGAGTACCAGCGGATGCGCGATCAGGCCAAAGCCGTGGTCCGCAAGATCGGGGTCACCACCGGAGGCTGCAACATCCAGTTCGCGATCAACCCGCTCAACGGTCGCATGATCGTGATCGAGATGAACCCTCGGGTCTCTCGAAGCTCGGCTCTGGCCTCCAAGGCCACCGGGTTTCCGATCGCCAAGTTCGCAGCCAAGCTCGCGGTGGGCTACACGCTCGACGAGCTCGTCAACGACATCACCAGGGTCACCCCCGCCAGCTTCGAGCCCAGCATCGACTACGTGGTCACCAAGGTGCCCCGCTTCGCGTTCGAGAAGTTTCGCGGCGCCGACGACACGCTCACCATCCAGATGAAGTCGGTCGGCGAGGTGATGGCCATCGGCCGCACGTTCCGCGAGTCGCTCGGCAAGGCGATGTGCGCCCTTGAGGTCGACAGCAACGGCTTCGACTGGGAGCCCGACCTCAGCCCACAAGACGTTGCGGCGATGCTCGGACGCCCCTCCCCCGCCCGCCTGTGGCAGGTCGGCGAGGCCATTCGGCTCGGTGTCGACCTCGACGAGGTCCACGCCCGGAGCAAGATCGACCCGTGGTTCCTTCACCACATCGCCACGATCATCGAATGCGAGAACCGGGTCGGCGAAGGTCGGCGAGGCACCGTGCCCGAAGCCGCCCTCCTTCTGCAGGCAAAACGAACCGGGCTCAGCGACGCTCGTATTGCGAAGCTGTGCGGTGTCAGCGAGGAAGCCGTCCGGGCGCGTCGACTCCAAGCGGGGATTCGGCCGGTCTACAAACGCATCGACACCTGCGCCGCGGAGTTCGAGGCGTTCACCCCGTACCTGTACAGCACCTACGAAGAGGAGTGTGAGGCCGAGGTCAGCGATCGAAAGAAGGTGGTCATCCTCGGGGGCGGTCCCAACCGGATCGGCCAAGGAATCGAGTTCGACTACTGCTGCGTCCACGCTTCGTTCGCGCTGCGCGAAGCCGGGTTTGAGACCATCATGGTCAACTGCAACCCCGAGACGGTCAGCACCGACTACGACACCAGCGACCGCCTCTACTTCGAGCCGCTGACGCAGGAGCACGTGCTCGAGATTCTCGACGCCGAGGCTCGCAAGGGCACGATTCACGGCGTACTCGTGCAGTTCGGTGGGCAGACCCCGCTCAAGCTGGCCAAGGCGATTGAAGCCGCGGGCTATCCCCTGCTCGGCACGCCCGCCGAGGCGATCGACCTCGCCGAGGACCGGGAACGCTTCGGAGAGCTGCTCTCGCGCCTGCGCATCGACTGCCCTCGCTGGGGTGTCGCGCGCTCCGCCGAGGAGGCGTTCACCATCGCCCATGACATCGGCTACCCCGTGCTGGTGCGGCCCTCCTACGTGCTGGGCGGGCGGGCCATGGAGATCGTCCACAGCGACGATCAACTCGACCGCTACATGCGCGAAGCGGTGAAAGCCTCGCCGGACCACCCGGTGCTCATCGACGAGTTCCTCCCCCACGCCACCGAGTTCGACGTCGATGCCGTGTCCGACGGAGCCGACGCCGTGATCGCCGGGATCATGGAACACATCGAAGAAGCTGGCGTTCACTCTGGCGACAGCAGCTGCTCTCTGCCTCCGGTCAACGTGCCCGAGTCGGTCCTCGAGCAGATTCGCGAGACGACCCGCACGCTCGCGCGGGAGCTGGGCGTCATCGGGTTGATGAACATCCAGTTCGCGCTCCGCGGGCACCGCCTCTATGTCATCGAGGTCAACCCGCGAGGCTCTCGCACGGTCCCGTTCGTCTCCAAAGCCCTCGGGGTCCCCTACGCCAAGCTCGCGGCCCTCGTCGCTTCGGGCAGGTCGCTCAGCGAGCTCGGCATCACCGAGCAGGTGCCCAAACACGTGTCCGTGAAGTTCCCGGTGTTCCCGTTCCGCAAGTTCCCCGGCGTGGACACGGTGCTGGGGCCCGAGATGCGAAGCACCGGTGAGGTCATGGGGATCGGTGCCGACTTCGGGAGCGCCTACATGCATGCAGGCATGGGCGCGGGGGAGCCACTCCCCAGCAAAGGCGCCGCGCTGCTGAGTGTGATGGACGAGGACAAGGACGCGATCCTCCCGGCCGCGACCACCCTTCACGAAGCCGGATTCAGCCTCCTGGCGACGGGAGGAACCGCCGAAGCCCTTCGTAGAGCCGGACTCCCCTGCACGGACGTCCTCAAGGTCTGGCAAGGTCGTCCGCACACCGTCGATGCGCTCAAGAACGGCGACGTCCAGCTGGTGATCAACACCAGCGGGCTGTCGGATCGCCAGGAGAGCTTCTCCCTGCGCCGGACCTCGCTCCTGCAGCGGATCCCCTACTTCACGACCGTGTCCGGCGCGCTCGCGGCCGCGCACGCCATCGCCTATGCGCAAGCCAAAGGCGGCAAGCCCACGGCCCGGGCCCTGCAGGACTATCACGCGCCCGGCGGTAGTCCGTCCCCGTCGGATGCACCCACCTCACGGGTCGGGTATCGTTAGCGACTCCGGGCGCAACAACGCGCCCCAAGGCATTTTATGGCCGACGAATCCTATCCGATGACCCCCCAGGGCCTGCGCACCCTCAAGGCCGAGCTGAAGCAGATCAGAGAGATCGACCGGCCCCACAACGTACAGGAGATCGAAGAAGCGCTTGAGCACGGCGACCTCCGGGAGAACGCCGAGTATCACGCTGCCAAAGATCGCCAGGCCGAGCTCGACGCGCGGATGCGCTTCGCCGAGTACCGGATCAGCCGCTCCAAGGTCATCGACCCCGGCAAGATGCAGTCGGAGAAGGTGGCCTTTGGCGCGACGGTCAAGGTCCTCGACGTCGACACCGACAAAGAGGAAACCTACAGCATCGTCGGCGAGCACGAGTTCGACGTCGACCGGGGCCGCATCTCGTTCAAGTCGCCCATTGCCCGCGCCCTCATCGGCAAAGAGGAAGGCGACACCGCCGTGCTCAAGCTTCCCCGCGGCGACCGCGAGCTCGAGATCGTTTCGATCGAGTACAAGGCCCTGAAGTGAGCAGCATTCGCGTCCTTGGAATCGCAGCGATTGCGCTGCTGACCGCCACCGCTTGCCGCCCCTCCGAGGGAGAGCGATGCATTTGTGCCGGTGAGTGCGCCGGCGGCCTGGTCTGTGCCGCCGACGGAGCGGTGCTTCGAGGCGACCAGTGTGTGGGCTCGGTGAGCAACGACCTCGAGTCCGGGGTCTGCGTTGATGCCGGCAACGTCGATTTCGACGATGACGCGCTCACCCCCCCGCCCAAGCTGGACGCCGGGGACTGGGCGACCAGCGGCTCGCTGCCGATGACGACCGCAAGCAGCGACTCCGAAACGGGATCCACCACGATGCCGGCGGAGAGTTCCTCATCCAGCGGCGACAACGAGGGCCCTTCGACAGGCGACATCTCGAGCAGCTCGAGCAGCTCGAGCAGCTCGAGCAGCTCCGCGACGAGTGAGACGGGCGCCACCAGCGGCGAGGCCACCGACACCGGGGCTGCCACCGACACCCTGTAAGCCCGCGCCCGCGGCGGTGTTGTTTGCCCATCGATGGGCAAGCGTGCGCGAGACGGGGCGACGAACGCCTTCCCGACGGATATCGTGATCCGCATGCGCGGCTTCAATTCGGTTCGGTCGAGGTGGGTAGGGCTGTGTCTTGTCGGTGTGACGACCCTCGGCTGCCAGCGCATCGACGACGGCGACGCGAACGACAGCAGCAACACGCCGTTCGAGACCGACTTCAGCGACAACGGGGCGTCCGGAGACTCACTGCTTGAGAGTGGGACGTTCTTCGACGACAGCAACGACGCCGACAACGAACCCGAGTTCTCGTGCAACCCGGTCACGAGCATCGAGTGCGGCGACGGTGAGAAGTGCACCGTCGTCCTTCAAGACTCCGAGCCCACCTTCACCTGCGTCGGCGAAACCGGCTCGCGTTCCGTGGGGGATGACTGCACGGTCAGCCTTGAGGACGGATTGGATGGCTGCACTGCCGGAAGCGTGTGCCTCGGCGAGGACGCGGGGACCTGCCGGCCGCTGTGCGACAGCCCGGTCGACTGCACCAGCGCGCTGTGCCTCGAGGACCCCCTTCATGGCGTCCCTCACTGCGCGCCTGACTGCATTCCTTTCGAGCCCAACTGCTCGAACCTTCTTCAGTGCCGTCGCCAGAGCGACCGCTTCTCCTGCGTCGACGCACTGCCCGGCGACGTGGGCGGCTCCGGTGAGTCCTGCTCGTTGCAAGGCGATGCGGGCTGCGGCCAAGGACTCATGTGCGTCACCGGAGCGTTGGTGCCAGGCTGCGCCACCGCCGGATGCTGCACGCCGCTGTGCGACCTGGACAGCGTGTCCGCGTGCAACGCCCCCGCCACCTGCACCCCCGCGCTCGAAGGCCCCGCCCCGGGGTTCGAGTCGATCGGTGCCTGCTTCGTCCCGGCTTGAGGGGCCGTCATCGACCCTCAAGGCCGGGGTCGGAGGGGCCGGGGGCTCGGTAGCCTCCACAACGCCGAGCCGCCCATGCGACTTGCTCGAGCACCGCCTGCGCCTGCGTGCGATCGGTGCGGGGAAGCTCGACGTGCGAACGCTCGAGGTCGCCCGGCTGCTGCCAATCGATGCGCACGCGTCCGAACCGCACCGACACGGCGCAGATCGCCGACAGCGGGATGAGGAAGTCGACGCGAGCCCCCTTGCGTCGCAGGGCAAGCACATCGCCGCGAACCTCGAAGTGCTCGACCGGCGGGTCGAGGTGCATCATCACCACGACCACGACACCCAGCAGGACCAACGACACGCTGACCGGTCCGCCCGGGCCCATGAGCGCGACGGTCATGTCGTAGACCGACGCAAAGAAGCTTCCCTCCCACGCGCGCTCCCGAAACACGCCGACCGGCAGCGTCGGGTTGCCGACGAACGGGCGCAGGACCCACGACAGCTGCGCGCCGACGATGCCGTGCGTCAGCATCCAGGACCACAACACCCGGCGTGAAACCGCCGCATCAGAAATGAGCGCGTCCAGGAGTCCACGCAGCCGAGCAACCGCGACGATCCCTGCGGCCCCGAGCACCAGCACGTGACCGGTCAGCAGCCAGTGAGAAGTTGGCACCGAGGCGGGGCCCTGCGGCGGCGTCATCTGGATGGAGACGAACGCCGCGATGGGGGCCAAGCTCCCGAGGATCGAGCCGAGGATCGCCATGGCGAGCACGGACGCGCCCAAGGCTTGCGCCGGCGCGATTCGGGCCCGGAGCAGCCCGGACAGCACGACGTCCAGCGCAGCGGTCAACGCTGCCGTCGCCAAGAACATCAGCGGCAGCTTGATGGCGCCGCTGATGGCCTGCGCAGGACTCCGCCACAAACCCATCGCAAACCCATACGCGCTGCAGCCGAGCACGAGGACGGCGAGCGAGGCGAACAACACCGAGGTGAGGCTTCGTCCACTCGCCACGCGCTCGAGCATGCTGGCATCCAGGGCGAGCACGCTCCGCAACAAGGAGCGGCTCATCGACGCGAGACCGGGGTGGACGTCCCCGCCCAGTGCTCGAGAAAGAACACGCGCTCGGTGTGCCACAGCCCGTCAAACTCCCCGACGAGCGGTCGCAGCGTCGTGGTCATCTGCAACATCACCACGACGAACATCAGCCCCCACGCGCGGACGCCCGCGATGCTGCGTCCGTTGAGTGCACGCAACACCTTGGACATCAGCCGAACACCCACGCTCGCCGACACCACGAGCGCAACGACATTGAGCGCACCGATCACCGCCGATGCATCGGTGCTCTGGGAGAACAGCCACGTCACCGGGGCGAGCGCGACCAGCAGCACCCCGATGAGCGAGACCCCCATCGCCAGCGCGAGCGCGGTCTCACGCACCGACTGGGCAGCACCTGCGACCGACGAGAACACGTACAGGCTGGGAAAGCAGAGCAACGCACACAGCGTCAGGCCCAGGCAGAGCTTCAGCGGCACGATGAACATCTGGATCCCGCCGGAGAACGAAGCGACGACCAACCCGACGATGAGCATCGTGCCCATCGTGAGCGCGGCCAGTCGAAGCAAGGGTCGTCCGCCGGGACGGTTGGCCTCGGCCAGCAGGTCGGCGGGCGTCTGGACCAGCGCGGCGACGATGCCAGCGAACCCGGGTCCGACCGGCCCCCCTTTGCCGCGCAAGGGCAGATCAGCCGTCGGGGCATGCAGGGATGGGGAGGTTGTTGGGGGATCGGACTGCGAACTCGGCACCACGCCCACGGGGTAGCGCCCCCCGCGAGCCCGGCCAAGCCCGCGATCGGCGAGAGGAAGAACGGACTCGCTCAGCGGTCGCGCGAGGCGGCCCAGCGGCACCCGAACCGCATCAGGGCAGCTCGACCGACAACCGCTCGCAGCGAGCCCGGGTGAGGGCCGGGTTGTCCTGTGCCACCGCCCCTTCACGGCTCTGCAGAGAAACAGGCGTGGGTACGGCCGCCGCACCCGGGAGGCGAGGTTCGGCGAAGACCGCAACGACGCCTTCGCAGTCGAAGGGCGCCAGCGCGTGCGCCGGACCCAAGCTGATGCCGTCCTCGACCACGAGATCACCCGCCTCCTCCCACAGGTCGATGAAACGAAGCTGCTCACCCAGCACGACGCCCAGCCAGACGCCGACGGGCACCTCGGATTCGGGGCCCGCCTGCTCAACGACCAGCAAGGGGCCAGCGGGAGTCTCGACACCACGCACCGAGCAGGGCAGCGTCGCGCACGGCGAAGGCATCTGCCCGATGCTTCGGGTCTGCGTGTTCATGAAGTGAATGAGCTCGACGCTGCCCTCGCCCACCGGGAGAAGGGTCCATCCGCAGACCGACCCCGAGAAGGTCGTGAGTGCGCCGCCTGACTCGACCTCGGCGCACAGCGAAGGCTGAACCTGGTCCGGGTCCTCGGGGGCCTCGGCCTCCGGTGTGCCGGGGGATCCACCACCGCCGGTGCCGCAGCCGGCGTTCAACGCCAGCGCGACCAGGGCCAGCGCGACCAGGGCCAGCGCGCGAGGCATCAGCGGGCAGCGTTGACCGTCAGCGCGCCGCCGTCACCGGGCGCGGCAACGCCGGAGTCGGAAACGGTGCTGACCGACCAGACCACGTCGCCCCCAGCATCCAGACCACGGGTGCCGCCAACTTCAAGCCGCACGCGCGGCGCCAACCCACCGTCGCACGCCGCCAGCTCCTTGTCGGGCAAGGGGCCAAACAGCAAGACACGACCCTCAAGCGGCCCGTTGATGTTGTAGCTGACCGTGAGGCGGCTGGTGTCGTCGAGCAACTGCTGAAAGTCGGTCACCTCGCACTCCGCACGTCCACCAACCTCTTCCTCGCAAAGGCGGTCGCTCCAACCTTCGCCGCCCTCCTCGAGCGTGCCGAACACGAGCGCCCCGTCTTCGCCCTCGAGGGCCCAGTTAGGATTGGCAGCGTAGAACTGCTGGTAGCAGTCCTCGTAGCTCATCTGGATGTCCACCTGGCTGGTGCCGTCGTAGGGACTCTGGGACTCGGACTGCGCCCGCGCGAACTGGATCTTGACGAATCCGTGGGTGTCTTCGACCGGGGGGTCTCCGCAGCCGGTCAGAACAAACATCGGGGCCAGGACGAAAGCTGCTGCGCAGGCGATCCTCATCGGCGGGAGCATATCGCACCCCGCGAGCCGCCTGTGGTGAAACCGCGCGAGGCTTGAGGCTTCCCTGAACCGCCCGTGGGCCACGGCCAAGTCACTCCGGGGCGCGGCTGGTGAGGTGACGCCGATCACAACGACTCCGCTGCGCCACAAACCGACTCCAGGAGCGTGTTAAGGTCCGGCGTCAGCGGTTTACGCGCACTTTGCACACGTTGGCTCCACCTCGCTTCTCCTGCCGTCCTGCCCATCTGGCCATGCTCGACTCGCCGCCCCCTCCCGCGTCGCCCGCGACCGTCGCTCCCGTCGTCATCGCGGGAAGCCCGATCGAGCAAAGCCTCGAAGCCGTCCTGCCCATGGCGGCGTCATGGCGCACGCGCGTCGTCGAATCCATGGACGAAGGGGAGCCCCGCGTGCGGTGGCTTGCCGCAGTGCCCGACGTTGGGCCGAGCTGCGAGGTCATCCTCGCCGACACCCTCCTGCACGACCTCGGCGCCACCGAGAAAGCCGACCTGCTGCGTTGGATCCGGGCGACGCAGGACGCCTCGGGCGCGTGGCTCAGCACAGACGGCAGTCCTGACCTTTCGCTGACGGTGCTGGGCTGGTGGGCGCGGCGCTGCGGTGGCGATGACCCAGCCGACCCGTCTATGGTTCGGGCGCAGCGCGTGGCCCATGCCCTCGGGGGTGCGCAACGCACAAACTTCGAGGTCCGTCTGTGGCTCGCGCTGTGCGGTGCGGTGCCCTGGGATTTCTTGCCTGCCATCCCCGGCGAGTTGTTCCTGCTGCCGCGCTCGGTGTGGATCTCGCCCAACCGGGTCGCCCCGTGGGCTCGCGGCGTGCTCACGGCCTACTACGTCCTGGCTCGAGCGGGCGCGCGCCTGCGGCTGCCCGACCCTTCGCCCCTGATGTTGCGCCGAGACCCGGACGCGTCGATGGTGTGCCCAAGGCTGACGCGCCCGGGCCTGGCCGGAGACCTGCTGCAGGCCTTCGATCGCACGGTCAAGCTCTCGCAGAAGCTCCCACGCGGTCCGCTGCGGCGCCGCGCGGTCGCTCGTGCGGTCGCAACGATCGAGGCGACCAAGCAGCGTCACGGGGGCTGGTTCTCGACCCGCCCCACCCTTTTGTCGCTCCTGGCGCTGCGAGTTCAGGGCGCCACCGAAGACGACCCGCGCGTCGTCTCCGGCCTCGCCCATCTTCGCGCGTCCCGTGGCCAAGCGCTCGTACGCCGCGGGGTCGGCAAAGGGGAGACCGCCCTGGCCCAGGGACTCGGCGGTACGCACGTGTCCACCGCAGCTCGTCTGGTGCTCGCCGCGGGCACCTCCGGTGACGTGTCCAGGCTGCTGCGGATGGAGCTGAGCGCTTCGGGACCCTGGCAAGACCGCGCCAACGCGCTTGCCGGAGGGTGGCCACACGAGCCCGGGGCCGAACACCACCTCGACCTGGAGGCGACCTGCAACGTCCTCTCGGTCCTCGGCGGCATCGACAAAGACAGCCCGTTGCGCACGCCCGCCTGGGCTGCACGCCGGCGCGCGACCGAAATCCTCCTCGCGATGCAAGAGGGACCCGGAAGCTTTGCCCGGTTTGAGCGCGGAGAAGCCACCGTGTTTCTGCGGCGGTTTCCGTGGGCCGACGGCGACCTGTTGGCCATGGGGAACCCCGGCGATCCGGACCGGGTTCGCCTCGCGGCGCATGCTCTTGCGCACCTGGGCCGTACGGGCTTCCGCATCGACGACGATCGCATCGCCCGGGGAGTCGACTGGCTGCGTGGCGCCACCTCCGACGCCTACGACACCCGCTCGATCGCAACGCTCTCAGGGCTCGCGGGAGCAGCGGTGGCCACCTGCCCGCCCTCTCATCCGATGCGAGCGGAGACGGAGCACCGCCTGCGCGCTCAGCAGCAGGAGGATGGGAGCTTTGGTGACCTCGTCTCCACCTCCCATGCCCTGGTCGCGCTGCTCGGGCTCTCGGGTCCGTGCGTGCAGTGCCACCGCGCCGCCCGGCACCTGAGCGAAGCCGTCGCTCAACACGGTGCCGACCTGGACCTCGCGAGCGACGCGTCGTGCCAGGGATTGGGCCTGAGCGCCCAGCTCCAAGACCCGTCGGCAACCGCACGAGAGGTGACGCTTGCGCTGCGCACCTTCGTCCATCAGACCAGTGGCGCTCAATCCGGCCAGCGGACGGACAGACGTTCGCGCAACAGGTAGACATGACCGCTCAGACGAACCATTTCGACGTCGTGATCATCGGTGCCGGCCTTGCGGGCTGCGCCACGGCGCGGGCGCTTCGAGCCGCCGACCCCACCGGAAAGCGGCGCATCGCACTGGTCGATAAGTGCACTGACGTTCACCCTCAGTTCTCCGGTGAGTTCATCCACCCCCGGGGCGCCGAGATCCTCGACACCCTGGGCTTCTACAAACCGCTGGTCGCTGCAGGCGCGGTCGATGTCGATGGTTTCCTCGCCTTCGAGCACGCCGACGCGCAGCCCGTCGAGCTCGACTACGCCGACGTCCCCAACCGGCGAGCCCGCGGACTGGCCGTCCACCACAAAACGCTGGTGCGGACCATTCGCGGCCAACTGCGAGAAACCGGCGGCATCGACATGCGCGAGGGTTGGTCGCTCATCGACCTCGTTCGAGACGAGTCCGGCCGCATCTGCGGGGTCGCCCTGCTCGACCCTGAGAAGAACCGCCACACCCTGAGCTGCGATCTCGTGGTCGCGGCGGATGGGAAGAACAGCTCGGTTCGAAAGCTGGCCGGCATCAGCGACGAGGGCCGCGAGACGATCGGCTTCACCGCAGGTGTGTCGGTCACCAACGCCACCCTGACCCGAGACACGTACGCGCACGTGATGCTCGGAGCCTGGGGTCCGGTTCTCGCCTATCCGATTCAGAACGAAGCGGACGGCACCGTCACCACGCGGATCACGATCGATCTGCCCAAGGACCTTCCGGCCAAGGGCGCGGCGCTCAAGGATCACCTGCTTGAGGCCTACATCCCGTTCCTGCCGGCGCCGCTCTCCGCGCAGGTGGCCGAGGCCATTCGCAAACACCCGGGCAACCTCTACATGGCGCCCACGGTCAACCTTCCGGCGCCCTCTGCCGTGCAGCCCGGCCTGGCCCTGGTCGGCGACGCGGGCGGCTGTTCGCACCCCATCACCGCCAGTGGAATGACGATGGGACTGCGAGACGCCGAGGCCCTGGCCGAAGAGGCGGCCCGCCGCGCAACCGTACCCACCGATGAGGTCTGGCTCGATACGGCCGCACTCCGCCGGTACCGCGCGCAGCACGATCGCTACGTGCCCACGCGCCAGGCCCTTGCGGATGCCATCTACGAAGCCTTCCGCGGCGAGCGAGAAGGATCCCGAGCGATCCGCCGCGCGTTGTTCGAATACTGGGGCAGCGGAGCGTCGGCTCGAAGCCGCTCCATGTCGCTGCTGTCCTGCAGCGAGGGCCGCCCCTCGGTGTTCTTGACCGAGTATTTCAAGACCGCTCGACATGCGCTCAGCTCCAGCCTGGTCCCTCAGCACGCCCGCCGATACCCCGTCGCAGACCGGGTCCGCCGAGCGCGCGGCGCAGCATCGCTCGCAAGAGACAAACTGGGGCTTGTTGCCGCAGTCATGTGGGCACAAGTTCGCCCCAGCTGGATGCCACACACGGCCCGATGACGGCCGCGTAGCGTCTTGGATTGACAAAGCTTTTCGCCGGGCCATAGGCTGAATACAATGGGAGCGCGGGTTCTGGTCGTCGACGACGACCCTTGGATTCTCCGCATGGTCACCGCGACGCTTCAAAAGCGTGACTACGTGGTGGACACTGCGCGGGAAGGTCGGCAAGCGCTGCAGCGCGCGAGCGCGAACCCGCCGGATGTGATCATCTCGGACGTGATGATGCCGGTCATGGACGGATGGACGTTCGTCGAACAGCTCCGACGGGACCCGCGGCTTTCGATGATCCCGGTCATCTTCCTCACCGCGCTCGGAAAAGACGAGGCGCGGATCGCAGAGCTTGGCCTCAGCCCCGACGACTTTCTCGCGAAGCCATTTCGCTTCGATGCACTGGAGAAACGCGTCGCGGCTGCGCTCGCAAAACCGGCCGCGGCCCCCGCCCAACCGTACTCGAACCCAGGGATGCCCGCCCACCCGCATGCCGATCCCTACGGCGCTGTCCCCGGGACCTACGGCGGTCAACCGGCGCCGGCACAGCAGCATCAGGCATACACCTCCCCTGGCGCCTACGGTGCCGCTGCGACCCAGGCCGGGGCTCCGAGCCGGACCCCCGCAGCCGGAGCCGAGCCGCCCGTGACGGGGTTTGCTCCGGACTTCCCGGCACGTCATCCCGCGCCCGAGGAACCGCTTCGCGCACCGCCCAAGACGGCGGAGATTCGCGCTGCTGCAGCGAGCAACGATCCCATGCGCAATCGCAGGACGACGGCGCTCAATGGTCGACTTGAGCAGCTGCAGCTCTCGAGCCTGCTCGTGATGATGGAGATGGAGCGCAAGGCGGGGCTGCTGTCCCTCAAAGACAGTCGAACGGGAGTGATCGGGCGGATCTTCCTTCGGCGCGGCCAGGTCATCTGCGCCAAGCTGGGCGAGACCGATACCGGCAAGGAGTGTGTCTACGACATGCTCAGCTGGACGGCCGGCACATTCAGCTTCAACGCGATGGAAGTCGACATGGAGGACACCATCAACTCCTCTACCACCCACCTCCTCATGGAGGGGGCGCGGTTGATCGACGAAGCCAATCGCGGCGAAGGGATCTAAGCCCGCGATGGCCGGGGTCGACACCGAGCACAGCCGGAGCGCGCCGACGATGGGCGGCGCGGACGAGTTGCTCGACGAGCTCCCCGAGTGGGACCCCGCCGACGGTGCGTTTGCGGGCTACTCCGGCTCGAGCCGGGTCCGGTGGTTTATCGGATGCTCCATGGCCCTGGGTGTCGTCGGTGCGGTGTGGGGCGGATTTTGGTACGCGGACTACGTTCGCGACCAAGCCCGGCGCGGCATCACACCTCAGTACGAAAACCCCCGCACGGACGTGACCGCGCAGGACCGGATCATGCACTGGGACAGCGGAGCTGCGCGGCTCGGGCTCGCCCGAGAATCGCCTGGCGTGAATCTGATCGTGCTTCCGGACCGCGAGATCAGGCTCGCGGAGGGCTACGAGAGCGCGCAGCTGAGCGTGCGCGTCGAAGACGGACGCACGGTGAAGCTGCGTGTCCTCACCGGACGCGTCGACGTGACGCGCACCGACGGCTGAATCTCAGACCTCCTCGTCCGGCAGCGCAACGATGTCCGCGAGCATCTCCGGCCACGGCGCGGAGAACCGCATACGCTCGCCGGAGTCGGGGTGCGGTATCTCCAGCACGTGGGCGTGCAGCGCTTGTCGGGGCAACCCGACCGCTTCGGAGACCTCGTCCATACTCAGCAGCCCATCGGCCATCTCTCGAAAAAGATGCTCATCGACGCCGTACATCTTGTCGCCGAGCAGCGGCGCGCCATGCAGGGCGAGATGCACCCGAATCTGATGTTGACGGCCGGTGAGCGGAACGCAGCGCAAGAGCGTGACCGGCTCGCCGCGAAACGAAGCGTGGACCAGCGGCGTCACGTCGGTCTGTGCCGGGGCACCGCCGTCTTCGATCGCAACTGCACCCATCTTGATGTTGATCGTGGAGGTCGGATCGAACGCCAGGGGGATGTCGATGCGTACCCGGGACTCGATGCTTCCGCGCGCGATCGCCAGGTACTCCTTGTGAACCTCTCGCCGGGCGAACGAGCGCTTGAGGACTCCGGCTGGGGAGGGCGGATCCCGGCGCGAGCGCTCGCCGCCCCCGCGCCCGAGCGCGAGCACTCCCGAGGTCTCGCGGTCGATGCGGTGGGCCATCTGCCAAGGATGGTCGGCACCGAGCCGGCTGCGCATCACGGCCGTGAGCGTGTGGCGGTGGTACCGAGCCGTCGGGTGCACCGGTAAGCCGGACGGCTTGTTGATGATCATCATCCAAGCGTCCCGGTAGAGTTCCTCGTAGTGCAGCGGCACCGGCGGCTCGTCGGGGGCCGGGCGCCGCAGAATGAGGGTGTCCGCCGTGCGCACCCGATGCGACCCCCGCGTGATCACCGCTCCGCGCTCGAGCCGAAGCTGTCCGAGCCCAATGATCGCCTGGATCCGAGTGCGCGAAAGGCGGCCAATGCGAACCTGGAGGAACCGATCGACGCGATATCCGTTCAAACCTTCCTCGACCACGAACCGAATCTCGATCCAATCCGGGTCCGCAGCCTCCAGGGGCGGTTTGGGGTATAGTGTAGGCTCCATGAGCACCAAAGCCGGCAAAGACAACAAATCCAACGCTTCCGGCGCCGGGGATGACAGCAGCGAAGGCGGCCTCGTCCCGGCGATTCTAGCGGGTGCGGGCATTCTTGCGGTGGTCGGTTTGCTGGTCTTCTGGCCGTCGGGCGACGGCGACGACAAGGACTCGATGACCAAAGACGGGAAGGTTGCCGAGGCTGACGGAACCCGCGCTCGCTCGAGGGCAGCGGCGAACGGCCTCGACGCACGCGGCGGCGGCGGCGTGGCGGCGCGCTCCGTCGACGACGCGACGCCGGGCAACTCTGCCGCCGGCCGGGTCAATCCTCGGTTGCTTCCCAAGTCGGTCGGCATGGCGCCGGGTATTCCCGAAGACGAGCCACCGCCGAAGTTCAACAACGTGCAGGACGAGATCACCTGGTACGAGGGCAGGCTCGACACCGCGACCACGCAGCTGGAGTCGCGGCGCAAGAACACCGAGCGCCTGGCCAAGATCAAACAGACCGCGGAGGGCAGCGCCGATCCCGGCCCAGCCCTGGCTCGCTACGAGAAGAGCAAGAAGATCGTCGAGGAAAACCTGGCGAAGGCAGAAGCCAAGGTTGCGACGATCGAGAAGAAGCTCGCCGAGCTCCGCGGACAGTAGGTCTGCCTCTGGCTCCGCCTGCTGGCGCTCCGGTTTGTTCACAGGCAGGGTGCGCGGCATGGAGCGTGCCAGGGTTTGTAGGGAGGGCTTGTCTGCCGGACTGCTCGCGGTGGCGATGGTGAGTTGCAAACCCCACGCCCAGCCAGCCCAGCCGGCGGCCCCGCACTGCCCTGACGACGCGCCGGACGAGATCGCGACTGCATCTGAGGACGACGACGCGGCTGCGCTTGCGGAGTACATCGCCGCCCACTACGACAAACGCGAGGCCGAGGTCGCGATGCGGGACGGGGTGAAACTGTTCACCACGGTCTACACGCCGAAGGAAAGCACGGGCCCGGTCCCGGTCATGCTCAAGCGGACGCCCTACTCGGTGTCCCCGTACGGCGACGCGCAGATGCCCACAAGCCTGGGCCCCAGCGAGGCGATCGCTCGCAAGGGCTGGATCTTCGTCTACCAAGACGTGCGCGGCCGCTTCATGTCCGAAGGCCGCTTCGTCAACATGACACCGCACCGCTCGGACGCGGACCCGAAGGCGGTCGACGAAAGCACCGACACCTACGACACCATCCAGTGGCTGCTGGACAACGTCGAGGGACACAACGGCCGCGTGGGCCAATGGGGAATCTCCTACCCGGGCTTCTACGCCGCTGCTGGCATGATCAACGCGCACCCTGCCCTACGCGCCGTCTCTCCCCAAGCCCCGATCGCCGACTGGTTCTTCGACGACTTCCACCACCACGGCGCTTTTTTTCTGCCGCATGCGTTCAACTTTTTGGCGGTGTTTGGACAGAAACGACGCGGGGCTACGACACAGTGGCCGCCGCGGTTTCAGCACGGAACGACCGACGGCTACGCGTTCTTCGAAGCCTTGGGACCGCTCAAGAACGCCAACGCTCGCTATCTGCACGGCGAGATCGCGTTTTGGAACGCACTCACCGAGCACCCCAACTACGATGAGTTCTGGCAGTCCCGCAACCTGCTCCCGCACCTGCACGACGTTGCCCCAGCGGTGATGACCGTGGGCGGATGGTTCGACGCCGAAGACCTATACGGGCCGCTGCACATCTATCAGGCGATCGAAGCCAAGAACCCCGAGGCCTCCAACATGCTCGTGATGGGGCCCTGGCCTCACGGAGGTTGGGCGCGCACGACCGGCCGCCGGTTGGGCAACATCGACTTCGGTGCGGAGACCTCGGCGTTCTATCAGGCACAGATCGAGGCTCGGTTCTTCGAGCATCACCTGACCGATGCCGCCGACCCCAACCTGCCCGAGGCCTACGTGTTCGAAACCGGCCGCAACCGGTGGCGGCAGTTCGACGCCTGGCCCCCCACCACGACCCGCGCCCGCAGCCTCTTCTTCGGCGACGGGACCTTGCAGGACGCCAAGCCAACCGCGACGTCAGCCTCGGACGCGTACGTCAGCGACCCCAGGCACCCGGTTCCGTTCACCGAAGACATCGCCGAGCAGATGACCCGCGAGTACATGACGGACGACCAGCGCTTTGCGGCGCGGCGCCCCGATGTGCTCACCTACCAGAGTGACGCACTCACGCAGCCCGTAACGATCGCGGGGCCGTTGACGGCAACGCTGCATGTCTCAAGCACCGGCCATGACGCCGACTTCATCGTGAAGCTCATCGACGTCTTCCCCAACGACGCGCCCATGCCGGACGAGGACGGCACCATCATCCCGCTGTCCGGCTACCAGATGATGGTCCGCTCTGAGGTCTTCCGCGCGCGCTTCCGCGAGGACTATGCCGCGCCCAAGCCGATGACGCCGGGACAGGTCGAGGTCGTGGCGGTGCCGCTGCAGGACGTCTTGCATACGTTCGAGCCGGGGCATCGCGTGATGGTCCAGGTCCAGAGCACCTGGTTCCCGCTGGTCGACCGCAACCCCCAGTCCTGGGTCGCAAACATTTTTGACGCCGAGGAATCCGACTTTATCTCCGCCACGCACACGGTGTGGCGAGATGCCGAGCATGCCTCACACATCTCGTTTGGCGAGCTGCCCGCGGGTTGAACCCCGCGCTCGCATATGACCTGGCTCAGACCCCAGGCCGCGCCGTCCGCATCAGCGCGTCGTACACCTCGGAGCGTGCGGTTCCCTGTTCGAGCATCGTTCGAGCGTGCGCGAGCTCTTCGTCGATGAGCTCTGCGAAGCTCTCGAAGGGCTGCGCGCCGGAGAGGAAACGTCCGTTGATGAAGAACGCGGGCGTCCCACGAGCACCCAGTCTTTCGGCCTGCTCCTGCTGGTCTTTGATCTTCTGCTCAAGGGCCTGGTCCCGAAGATCACGCTTGAAGCGTTGGCGATTGAGCCGCAGCTTCTTCGCGTAACGAAGCAGGTCCTCCTGCTCCAGTTCCTTTTGGTTTTCGAAGAGCAGATCGTGCATCTTCCAAAACTTTCCTTGCCGCCCCGCGGCCTCACTCGCCATCGCAGCGGGCATCGCCGCTTGGTGAAACGCGAGCGGGTTGTGCTTGAACACCAGGCGGACGTCCTGCCCGTACTCCTTGGCGACGCGGTCCATCGTCGCAGCCGCGCGCGAGCAGAACGGACACTGAAAGTCCTCGAACATCACGATGGTCACCAGAGCGTCGGCCGGTCCTCGTGTCTGCGCATCGTCGACCGTCGCCGCGTATCGGGCCTCGGGGTCAGGACGTCCCGCCTGAGCCTTCTGTTCCGGCGTGGGTGCATCGGCAACCTCCAGCTCCGTGACGCGGGTCGAGAGCTCGTCACTCACACCTCGCGCGCGCCGCCGTTCGACGGCGGCCGTGTCTGCGTCGGCCTGCATCGCGCGCTGGTCAGCCTCCACGCGTTCGAGCTGGGCCTGCAGCGCCTGGCTCTGCTGCTCCATCGCGGTCAGCCGCGACTCCAAGGAGCTCGACTCGGACTTTGATGGGCGGCACGCTCCGAGCATCAGGAGCGAAAGGCCGAATGAAACGTAGGCGCCACGCGTCATGCTGGCAGTCTAACCGCACCCGTGCCCACGCACGGCGCCCCTCGAGCTTTGACGGCACGACCGGATGCCGTACCCTTAGTCATCCTTATGTTGCGCCCGATCCTCTGCACTCCGTTCCTGGCGTTGTACCTCGGTGGCTGCTTCAGCGAACCTCCCGGAGCCGGTTCGGACAGTAGCGCCAGCACAGGAGAGGCAACCTCGACGGGCGGCAGCACGACCGCGCCCACCGACCCGAGCGTTCCGACGACGACGGGCACCGAAACGACGTCCTCCACGGACACGTCGAGCACGGGCTTGACTGGCACGACAAGCGGATCTTCCACCACCGACGATGAATCCTCCACCGGGGATCCTCCGCCGCTGTGCGGTTGCCCCGAGGATCCGTTCGAGTTCTGCGAGCGATTCGAAGATTTCAGCGAGGACGGATTCAAGGGATGGAACAACCCCGGCGGCGAGCCAGCCGAACAAGTTCGCGGACTGTGTGGGCAAGCGTTCCGCGGAGCGATTGGACCGAACCAACCGTTCACGGTCATCACCCGGCAAATGTACGACGTCCTCGGAGGAAACCCAGATGGCCTCCGAGTGCGTGGGTTGATGCGCATCGAGCCGGGTTGCGCGGAAGACACCGTGCACCGGTTGCTTTCGGCCCGATTCGACCGTGGGATGGAAGGAACCCCTTCAGCTAGCGCATACGACGGACCTCGAACTCCACAGCGGTGTCATGCAGGTCGTCCAAAGGCTCGCCAACGGCAGCATTTTCAGCACGACAGACATCGACCCCCCCCAAGAAGGGATGTGGACTCGCTTCGAGATGGCGTTCGGCGCCGTGCAAAATAACGGAGCACATGACCTGCACGTGCGCGTGGGCGTTGACACAGCGTCGGGGGACGGCGTCCCCTTCGACACTGGCATGCCGGTGGCTTTGGCGGTGATCCCTGGCCCCTTCGCTTTCATCTCCGCGTCCGACGCTGGCTGCACCGTGGACTTCGACGATATCTCCCTCGAACTGCTTGGGTCGTCGCTCTAACACCACGAAAAAACGCCACCGCCCGGCAAGCCGGGGGTGGCGTTTCGTTCGAACAGCCGCCGACTAGTAGCGGTAGTGCTCGGGCTTGAACGGCCCTTTGCGCGGAACGCCGAGGTACTCGGCCTGCTCTTTGGTGAGCGTCGACAGCTTGGCGCCGAGTTTGCCCAGGTGCAGACGCGCGACCTCTTCGTCGAGGTGCTTGGGAAGCACGTAGACCTTGCCGGCCTCGTACTTGCCAGGCTCTTGCCACAGCGCGAGCTGAGCGAGCACTTGGTTGGTGAAGCTGCTGCTCATCACGAACGAGGGGTGGCCAGTCGCGCAGCCCAGGTTCACCAGGCGACCCCGGGCGAGCATGATCACCGCATGTCCGTCGGGGAAGATGAAGCGATCGACCTGCGGCTTGACCTCGACCTCTTTGATCGCCGGGTCGTCGACGAGTGCCTGGAGCTGAATCTCGGAGTCGAAGTGGCCGATGTTGCAGACGATCGACTCGTCCTTCATCACCGCCATGTGCTCCTTGGTGATCACGCCCATGCAGCCGGTCGCCGTGATGAAGATGTCGCCTTTGGTGGCGGCTTCGTCCATGGTGACCACCTCGAAGCCTTCCATCGCGGCCTGGAGCGCGCAGATGGGGTCGACCTCGGTGACGATGACGCGAGCGCCGAAGCCACGCATCGATGCCGCACAGCCTTTGCCCACGTCGCCGTAGCCGGCCACGACGGCAACCTTGCCGGCGACCATGACGTCGGTCGCACGCTTGATGCCGTCGGCCAGGCTCTCCCGGCAACCGTAGAGGTTGTCGAACTTGCTCTTGGTGACGGAGTCGTTGACGTTGATGGCGGGGAGCACGAGCTCCCCCTTCTCGGCCATCTGATAGAGACGATGCACGCCGGTGGTGGTCTCTTCGCTGACGCCTTTGCAGACCTTCGCGAGTTCGTCCTTGTGGTCGCGGTGCATCATGACGGTGAGGTCACCACCGTCGTCGAGCAGCAGGTTGGGGATCGAGCCGTCGGGCCACGTCATCGTCTGCTTGACGCACCAGTCGTACTCTTCCTCGGTCTCGCCTTTCCAGGCGAACACAGGGATCCCCGCGACGGCCATGGCAGCGGCCGCGTGGTCCTGCGTCGAGAAGATGTTGCACGAGGACCAACGAACCTCGGCACCCAGAGCGGTGAGCGTCTCCATCAGCACCGCGGTCTGAATCGTCATGTGCAGGCAGCCCGCGATCTTGGCGCCTTTGAGGGGCTTGCTCGCGCCATGCTGCTCGCGCAGCGCCATCAGGCCCGGCATTTCCTTCTCGGCGATTTCGATTTCTCGGCGGCCCCAATCGGCGAGCGAGAGGTCGGCTACTTTGAAGTCTCCTTGGGATTTTGAGCTGGTGTCCATTGTCTTGTTCCTCGACCCGCGCAGGGGTCCTAGCCGTTGGCCGCGGAGGCATGCCGATACTGCGGCACCCACCCCGAACTGTCCTTGAACAACCTCACGCAGCGGATGTGCTTGCGCTCGGTCAGTAGAAATCGGTGATGAAGCTTGGCGGGGACCACGAGCAGGTCCCCAGGCTCGACTGTGACGCGCATCCAGCGGTCGTCTTGTGAGCGAAGGTCGAAGATGCCCTCGCCTTCGAGGACGTATCGCACCTCGTCGTCGGTGTGCAGATGCTCCCCGACAAACTTGGCGCACAGCGCGTCGAGGTTGGGCGTGTCGGGCTGGAGTTCGATGATGTCTTGCTCGACATGACCACGCTCGGCCTTGAGCCGGTCGAGCGTCGGCTGAAACGCGTCGGAGTGAAGCGCAAGCCGCTCGGCCAGCACGCCAACCGCCTCGAGGTCGGCGGAGGAGAGCGACTCGTGAGAGTCGTCGGGCTCGAGCCACTGCAGTTTCATAACGGGTCTCCAGCCAGGCCGAGCCGATGCAGCTCAACCGTGGCGCGGAAAAGATAATCCAAGCACTCGGCCTGCGTCTTCGCTTTCGCCCACGTGTCTCCCCACACATAGACCCCGTGGCCGGCGACCAGCACCGCGTCGACGTCGGGGTGGGCGTCCATCGCCTGCGCCATCGACTCCGTGAGCTGAGCCTCGCGCGCTGTGTTGGCGATGATCGGGATGCGGACGGTGTCGAAGCATCCCTTGCCGCGCAGGCCCTTCTGCATCTCAAGACCGTGCGTGACGAACTCGGAGGGCTCCCCCCTGGGCGAGAACAGACGCGCGGCCAGGACGGCCCACACCGAGTGGCTGTGCAGTACGGCTCCGGCGCCCCGGGTTCGAAATGCGTTGAAGAACAGGGGCTGGCACTCGGAGATCTTGAGTGCAGGGTCGGCGGGGGCGGTCACCACCGAGCAGGTCGAGAGGTCGTCGGCAGCCAGGACGAAGACGTCGGCGGGCGCGATGCGTTCCTTCTGGACCCCCGAAGGCGCCATGAAGATGCCTGTTTCGCCCTTGATCGAGATCCCACCCCCGGTTCCCGAGACCCAGCCCAGGTCGTAGAACTGACGGCAGAGCTCGCAGATCAAGCTCGGGATGTCCGCATCGGGCGTCACAGCGGCCGGACCCTAGCGCGCAAACGCGGGCTTGTCTCGCGCCGCCTGCATCGCGCTGGCGGACGCTCAGCCGGGCTCGCCGGGGCGATGGTGCGGGCATCGCCGGACCGGGAGCGGAGGGTACTTGGGCCATCCCGGCGCCTTATCGCTCATGCCGCAGCGCCAGAACGTTGACCCCTTCGCGCTGGTGATCTTGCGCGCGTGTTCGCACGTCTCACACAGGCCGGCGCTCACGTGGGCGCCTCCAGGTCCTCCGTCGCGGGCGGCAGGATGAGCTGCTCTTCTTGGGCCAAAAGGCCCAGCGCCACCGTAAGCCGAGCGCCCAGGAGCGCCCGCCCGCTGACCAACCCCTGGCGCAGCTGCCAGCCACCGGCCATCAACGCGAAGCCCCAGATGATCCCGGCGACCCACTGCGGCATCCACTGATACGCCGCAAATCCGAGGATTCCGAAACCGAAGAAGATCTGCAGCGCGAGCTTGGCCGATTCCAGCACGGGCGTGCTCTGCTCGGCGACCTGTTTGGACACGCGCAGCTCGAAGCGCCCCGCGGTGACCTTCACCTTGTAGTCATCCTTGCGCACGCCGAGGTACTGCAGGGCCGGCCGCAACGAAGAGAACAGCTCCGACGCCTTGAGCACGGTTCGGCCGCGGACGACGATCGCTCCATCAAGCGGGTCCTGCATCACGATGCCGGCCTTGAAGCCATCGATGAAGAAGTCCGCCTCGACCGACGTTGCGTCGAGCCCTGCCTCCTTTGCCGCCGACTTGCGAATCTGATGCTCGTCACCACTCCAGGTCTCGAGCGGCGCGCTCGCCTTGCGCGCGAGGGCTTTGGAGCCCTGCGGGCCCTGTTTGGCCGAGCTCATTGCGCGTCCAAGCGAGCCTTGATCGCGCGCGCAACCGGAGCAGAGACGTATCGCGCGTAGTCCCCACCGTGGGTCGCGACCTCTCGGACCAGCGAGCTGGAGACGATCATGCGATTGGGGCGGGGCACGATGAAGACGGTCTCGACCGTGGGCTCGAGATCGCGGTTGGCCAACGCCATCTGAAACTCGGATTCGAAGTCGCCGTGCGCACGAAGTCCACGCACGATGAAACCGGCGCCGACCTCTTTGCAAAAATCGATCACGAGGCTGGAGAACACCGCGACATCGACCGTTGGGAGATGCTCGATGCTCTCGGCGATGAGCTCACAGCGTTGCTCGGGCGTGAACCATCCTCGTTTGGTTGGATGCTGGCCGATGCCAACGGTCACGCGGTCAAAGAGCTTGACCGCTCGCTCCATGATGTCCATGTGGCCCACGGTCATCGGGTCGAAGGACCCAGGATAGACCGCGGTACGGCGGACGGCGGGCGATCGGTCGCGCACGTCCGGAGTATACTGCGCCCCATGGCTCGTGCCGAAATGGCTCTGTTCGTTGGCTGCTTGTTCGTCGCGTGTGGCGGTGGGAAGGCTCCCGAGCCCAAGAAGGTCGCCGAGATCGAGCCGGTCGTGCAGCCGAGGGTTCGCCCGAAACGGGAGGGGCCGTTCCGAAACCCCAATACCGATGCGCCCGAAGCCCGCTCGGGTGAACAGCTCCCCGGATCCGAGCTCGAGGCGGCGATTGCTCAGGGCAAGGCGCTGATGGCCGAAGGGCGCGCGACCGTCGCGATTCAGGCGCTGCGCAAGTGCGCGAACAAGATCCCGCAGAGCGTGGCGTGTGAAGCGGAGCTCGCGATCACCATGTTCGAGGCGAAGCAGCACCTCGCCCACGCCAAGCACTTCTTGCTCGAGGCTGCCAGCGCGCAACCGGCCTCCGACGATGACGCGCTGCTGCGACGCATCGGTGCGACAGCCATCGCGAGGTCTCAGTATCCGGCGGCTCGCGCGGCGTACGGGGTGCTCCTCGCCCGGGATGTCGCCACCGCCGACGACCTCGAGCAGTTCGCGCTTGCGCTTCAGGCTGAGCTTGGCCACGCGGACGAAGCCGCCGATGCGTACGCTCGGGCCTATGTCCTCGACCCGAGCCGCCACGAGCTGCTCCGCAAGCGCGCGACCCTTCTAGGACAGAGCGGAGACCACGCAAGGGCCGCCGACCTGTTCCAGACCTACGTCGAGCAGGCCAGGCCAGACGAGAAGACCAAGCTGGCGCTCGAGCAACGGATCCGCATGCTTCGCGAACAAGCGACGGCCCGCGCGCCGCAGCCGGCTCCGGCCACCGAGTCGAAGCCGACGGGCCCTGCCAAAGCCGACACGCCAGGGTGAGGCTAGCAGGGTGCGAGAGCGGCGACCAAGATCCGCGCGCGCTCGGCTCGGGTTCGGAGGGCGGCCTCATGCAGCGACCACTGACCCCGCGCGCGCACGAGGTTGTGCTCCCCCGCGCTCGGGTAGGCATCACGGTTCCACCCGAAGTAGGACTCGTTGAGCGCGTCGGCCAGGAACCGGGCGGCGAGTTCCAAGGAGATGACCTCGACGCCGTAGGTCAGTGCGACGCGCTCGGCGGGGAGAAGCGAGGGACCGGTCTGCGCGTAGCCGTGCACCGACGCCTCGAAGACGTCGAGGTCGAACAACGCCTGCGCCTCGTCCTCGCCCTTGGGGTTGCACCACGAACGCCAGGCGTCGCCGAGCTCAAGGTGCAGCGGCATGGGGGCGACCGTGTCGAGATCGATCAACCCCAGCGCCTCCAGGGCAGCATCGCCCTGGCTGCCTGCGAACATCACGTTGTTGAGCTTGGGGTCCCCGTGCACCACCCGGCTGGGCAAATCATGGAGCGCTGGAAGCGACGGGGCCGCGCGCAGCAGCACCTCCGCCAGCGGTGCGACGTCCTCATAGAGCCGATGCTGGGTGTGCTCGGCGACCGCCTCGCGTAGACGTTGAAGGTGCGCGGGCGTGTCGTGCACGCCCGAACGCAGACCCACGAAGACGTGGTCGAGATCCTCGAGCCCGCGATGGAACCGCCCCAACGCAGCCGCCGCGGCTCGTGCCTGCCCAGCACCGCGCATCCGATCGAAGGTGACGCCCGGCATCCGGGTCATCACACGCCACACCCGGCCCGACCGCTCGGACCACAGCGCGCCGTCCCGCGTCGGCCGCAGTCGCGGCGTCGCGATGCCCTTGGACGCCAGGTGTTCGGTGACCGCGGCGATGTTGTGGTGAATCTCGGGTGAGAACACCGTGTGCACGCGCTGCAGCACCCAGTCGCGCTCCCCCTCGCGAACCGCAAACGTGTCGTTGATCAGCCCCGAGCCCAGCGGCTCGACCTGCGCGCCGGGCTCAAACCCGAAGTCACCCAGGACCGCTGTGCCCTCTTCGATCGAAACGCCACCTCGCACCGTTGGCAGAGCTTCGCGGAACTGAGCGGGTCACACAAGTGTCCTTCTTCAGAAGCCCATGCTTCGCAACCGTCGACGCTCGTCGAGGATCTGGTCCTTCACCCAGCCCGGGAGGCCGTCCTGCTGCTCGAGGAGGTCGAGATCGGCGCTGGCGAGGGCGAAGGCTCCTCGCTCTCGCAGAGCTTTGGCCCGCTCGATGCGGATCACCGGGTGGGTGGGGCGCAGCTCAAGGGCGCGATTCATGGCCGAGATGGCCTGGTCGGGCTGACCGACGTACCGCCACGCGAGCGCGAGGTTGTAGTAGTGCACCGCCGAGGGGTCGGTCTTTTTGCTGCGGGGCCAAAACGACGCCGCGACAAGGATGGCGAAACCGACCAGGACGAGATGGCGGCGCGAGCGGGCCGCGTCTCGGAGCGCCCGGACCCCGCCGGGGAGCGCCACCGCCAGGGGCACCACCAGAGGAAGCCGGTGCTGCGCCGAGGTGAAGTACAAGACGTTGGCGCACACGGTACTGAGCGCCAGCCCCAGCAGCGCCCACCCGACGACGCCCGTGCCGCGCAACCGCCCCACGCCAAACACCGCGAACGCGACGGCGACCCCGAAGGGAATGCCGACCGATGGCGAGCACCACAACATCTCGCGCTCTCCGAAGTGGTCGTAGTCCTGGGTGAGTTCATCGTTGCCGATCATCAGCCAGAGCTTGCGAACCTCCAGCCAAAGCCAGTGCCCGGGACTTTGGGCGATCTCGGCGAGGCCGCGGCGATACAGCGCACCACCGATCGCGGCGATCTCCTCGGCATCGCTGCCCTGGGGCACGTCCAACGTCTCTCGGAGTTCTTCGCGCTCCCGCGAGACGTCTCCAGAGAGCAGCCCGCCCGCATCGTTCCACACCCCGCGCGCGTGCTTGTTGTTGCCGATATAAAAGGAAGTGCCGCCGCCGTGCGCGGGGAGAACGGTGGGCTGCCCGGTCACCACGGCATTGCGCGCTGCCATCGGGAGCAGCGCCAGCACGACGCCCGCGACGAACGCCCCCAGCTGTTTCGCGCGGTGATCAGCGGCACGCCACGCTGCGAGCCCGAGCACCGGCACCAGCAAGGCGAAGTTGGGCCGAGCCAACACCGCGACCCCAACCGCGACTCCGAGCACAAGCCACCACCTCGGCGAAGGCCTCTCGCGTACGCGCACCGCGGCGGCCAGCACCGCGACGCTCACGGTGACCGCCAGGCTGCCGGTGAGAAACTTGTTCTCGTAGAACGCGAGCATCGGAAACGACAGCAGCACCACACTCGCCCAGCCCGCCTCCGTTCGGCCCCTCCACCGCGAGAGCGCCCGGAAAAACCACACGTGGGTGAGCCCCGCGATGACCAGCTGCAGGAGCAGGGCAAGCGAGACCCAAGCGCGAATCGCCATCGGCAGGGCCATCTGGTACGCGTACAGACCCTGCAGGTAGAACGGTTGGGTGCCCCAGGGCGGGTGCTCCAGAATGTCCCGGGCGGCGAGTTCGTACTGGGCTCCGTCCGAGAACGTCGCAAGCGCGAAGGGGACCTCGGCGAGGAAGCTCGAGTGATAAAGGACGCGCAGCAAGCCGAGCCCCACCAGCGCCGTGGTCAGCAGCGGGCTCAGTCGCTCGCGTGATGCGTCCAAGCTCGTGACGATAGCAGTACACTGCCGCCGTGCCGATCGACGATGCCGAGGTGCACCGCATCCATGCCCGCTACCTCGAAGAGGTGGTCGAGGGTCTCGGGCTGTGCCCGTTCGCCCGGCGCAGTCGGGAGCAGGGACGCGTGCATCGCCCGGTGTTCCGCGTGCAGGAGGACACGCCCGGTGCAGACGAAGTCGCCACGGGCATCGCGGACATCACTCGCGGTCACGACGATGCGGAGATTCTGCTCGCCACCTTCGTCGACCCGCTCGGCCGTTTCGCCGCACCGAGCGCGTTCGAGGTGTTTGTGACCGCGGTCAAGGCCGCCTACGCCGCCCTCGAGGCCCCGCTGTACTTCATGGTCGCGTTTCACCCCCGGCTCGACGAAACCATCGACCTCACCCGCCCGGTCACCAAGGACTCCCTTGTGCCACTCCTGCGCCGGACCCCGGACCCGGTCATCCAGTGTGTGAACGCCCAGGTGCTTGAGCGGGCCCGTGCCAACGCCCAGCAGGCCGCGTTCCGCAAGCTGATGGACGCGCACGGTCACGACCCGCTGCTGCGTGCATTGCTGCAGCGCAGCGTGCAAACGGACTCCGAGCTCTCCGCCGACATCGCGCGCAGCAACTTCGCAACCTGCGGGTCCGCGGAAGGCCGGGCCGAGCTCGAGCGCCGCATCGCCGCCATCATCGCCGAGCGCAATCACGCTGGGTGACGGCGCGGGCGGCCGCCGATACACTCCGGCAGCCATGGCGGACCGCACCCCGCTCACCCGACGCGGATTGTTCCGTGGTGTCGGCTCCGCCACGTTGGTGGCGAGCTGCACCCGAACGACTCCGGGAACCTCGACCCAAACCCCGCCCGTCGATGCAGCGCTCACCGCCGGAGAGATCGGACCCTCCGCCTCGCCGCTGCGCTTCGAGCTCAACGGCACGCCGGTCACGGTGGAGCTCGAACCTCGAACCACGTTGCTCGATGCGCTTCGTATCGACTTGGACACCACCGGACCTAAGAAGGTCTGCGACCGCGGAGCCTGCAGCGCGTGCACGGTGTTCGTCGACGGCGTGCAGCGCAACAGCTGCATGATGCTCGCGCACGACGTAGAAGGCCGACGGGTCACCACCGTCGAAGGACTCGCCAAGGACGGTCACCTCACCGTGCTGCAGAAGAAGTTCGTCGAACACGACGCGCTGCAGTGCGGATTCTGCACGTCCGGTATGCTCATGAGCTGCGTCGCCCTGCTCCAGCGGACCTCCGGACGTAGCTCCGCGGTCACGCCCGAAGAGGCCAACGAAGCCATCAAGGGCAACCTATGCCGCTGCGGCACCTACCCCCACGTCATCGCTGCCGTCGTCGCGGCCAGCAAGGAGCGCGCATAAATGGCGAAAACGACCATCAGCGTCGGCTTTCTCGACCAGGTGAAATCCGCACAGGTCGAGCTTCCCCAAGGCGAAGCCACGCCCTGGGACGCGAACGCAAAACTCGACGTCGTGGGAAAGCCGCTGCCGCGTCGCGACGGCTCGCTCAAGGTCAGCGGTCGAGCCAAGTACACCTACGACATCAGCCTGCCCGGCATGCTGCACGCGGCCGTGGTTCGCTCTCCCCTGCCGGCGGCGACCGTGGTCTCGATCGACACCAGCGCGGCCGAGAAGCTTCCGGGCGTGAAGGCGGTCCTCAAGGTCGCCGAGCCGGGTGACTCCATTCTCTTCGCAGGGCAAGACGTCGCAGCGGTCGTCGCGGACCGACCCGAGCAGGCTTGGCAGGCCGCCAAGCTGGTCAAGGTGGAGTACGAGCAGCGCAAGTTCGTGACCCGGCTCGCCTTTGCAGCCACACCCGACGCGCCTTTGGTCCATCGAGAGGCCGTCGAAGAACGACAGACCGAAGGCCACGTGAGCGCCGGGGGTGGTGGCGAAGCGAGGGGCAACGTCCGGCCGCTGCGTCCGATGGAGAAGGGGGACCTCGCCAAGGGCCTCAAGGGCGCCACCGTGCACGAGGCGGTGTACGAGACCCAGGTCCAGACCCACAGCGCGCTGGAGACCCACGGCATCGTCGTGCGTTGGGACGACGACGAGCACCTCACGGTCTGGGCGTCGACGCAGAGCATCTTCAGCGTTCGCGACGAGCTCGCCGAGGTTCTGGGCCTCAAACCCGCCAACGTTCGCGTGCACGCCGACCACATCGGCGGCGGGTTTGGGGCCAAGTTCGGCGCCTCCGCACCGGGCACCCGGTTGGGCACGATCGCCGCCAAGCTGGCCAAGAAGGCGGGCGCGCCGGTCAAGTTGATGTGTGACCGCCACGAAGAGCAGGTCTGCACCGGCAACCGGCCCGACTCGATTCAGACCGTGAAGGTCGCGGGCAAGAAGGACGGGTCACTCACCGCGATCCATGTGAAGTCGCTCGGTACCGCGGGCATCGGCACGGGCGCAGGGGTCGGACGCAACGCCTTCGCCGTCTACACCAAGTGCCCCAACATCCTCGTCGACAGCAGCGACGTGTTCACCAACGCGGGACCGGGCACTGCGATGCGTGCTCCGGGCCATCCGCAGGGTGCGTTCGCCTTCGAGCTCGCCCTTGATGAGCTCGCCGTTAAGCTTGGCGTCGACCCGGTCAAGCTCCGCCTGGCCAACGACGAACACCCGGTACGCCTGTGGCAGTTCGAGGACGGAGCCAAGCGCTTCGACTGGGACGCCAAGCGGGCCGAGTCCAAGAAGCTCAGGGAAGGCAACGCCCGGATCCGCCGCGGTTATGGCGTTGCCGCATCGATTTGGGGCGACTTCGGCCGCGCCAAGGCTGCCGTCGTCACCTGTTCGGTGATGCGCGACGGCTCGATCGAGATCCGCAACGGTGTGCAAGACATCGGCACCGGCATCTCCACCGTGCTGGCTCAGATCGGCTCCGAAGTGTTTGGCCGCCCGCTCGACACCATCGTCGTTCGCTACGGCGACAGCGAGTTCGGAAGCTCCGTCGGCAGTGGCGGCTCGCAAACAACCTCGAGCGTGACGCCTGCCGTGCGCAACGCCTGCGAAGACGCCAAGGGCAAGCTCCTCGCCCACGCCGCGGAGGTCCTCAAGGCCAAGCCAGCCGACGTTGCGTGGTCCAAGGACGGCACGTTTTCCGCCGGAGAGAAGACGCTCAGCTTCGCCCAGGTCTGCCGGAAGATCGCCGGCGAGTCTCTCACGGCCACCGCAACCCGGCCCGAGACCTACGGTGCTCATCCCGTGTCGTTCCTTGGAGCTTCGATGCCTCAAATCGCCGGGGTGCAGTTCGCCGAGGTGGAGCTCGACACCTGGACCGGGGTCGTCCGCGCCAAACACGTGCTCGCGATGCACGACTGCGGGCGGGTGATGAACCGTTTGACCTGCACCAGCCAGATCAACGGCGGCGTCATCCTCGGCACCAGCTACGCGCTGATGGAGCAGCGGGTGATGGACCACGACATGGGCCGCATGCTCAACCCCAACCTTGAGTCGTACAAGATCTGCGGGTCGGCCGACACGCCGAGGATCGAGGTCGAGCTGACCGACGTCTACACCGGTGCCAACAACACGGGCGCCGCCGGCATCGGCGAGCCATCCACCATTCCAACGGCGGCCGCGCTGGCGTGCGCCGTCTTCGATGCGCTCGGTGAGCCGGTCCGCCGCCTCCCCATGACCCCGTCCCGGGTGCTCGCCGCCATGGGACTCACGAAAGGCCTCGGATGAACCCGTTCACCCTCGTTCGTCTCCCCACCCTTGAATCCGCCCACGACCACGTGGCGGCCGAGCCAGGCCAACGCCTCTATCGCGCCGGTGGCATCGACCTGCTCGATCGTATGAAGGAGGGCCTCAATGCCCCTGACCAGCTGGTCGAGCTGCGCGCCATTGCGGGCGAGCATGGCGCCCGCATGCGCGGCATTGCCTCCACCGAAGACGGCGGCTGGCGCATCGGCTCCCTGGTGACGCTCGCGCAGCTCGCAGGCTTCGATGACCTGCCTTCAGCCTTCGGCGCGCTTCGGGACGCGGCCGGCAACGCGGCAACCCCCAGCATCCGCAACGGCGCGACCGCGGGCGGTAACCTGCTGCAGCGACCCCGCTGCTGGTACTTCCGCCACTCCGATCTGCTGTGCTTGAAGAAGGGCGGCTACGAATGCCTCGCGGTCAGCGGCGACAACCGCTTCAACGCGATCCTCGGCGGTGGGCCCAGCTTCATCGTCCACCCCTCAAGCCTCGGCTCCCCGCTGGTGGCCTTGGGCGCATCGGTGACGACGGCCGGCGCCAAAGGGCTCCGCACGATGCCGATCGAGGACCTGTTCGCGCTCCCGACCGTCGACCCGACCAAAGAACACACGCTGGCAGACGGTGAAGTTCTGGTGAGCATCGAGCTGCCGCCTGCCCTTGCGGGACAGCGATCGGCGTACCACTTCGCCAAAGAGAAGCAGTCGCATGACTGGCCCTTGGCCGAAGCGAGCGTTCGCTGCACCGTGGAGGCTGGCGTCATGCGCGAGGTCCGGGTGGCCTTGGGTCACGTCGCTCCGATTCCGTGGCGCAGCAAAGAGGCCGAGGACGTGCTCGAAGGCGTCGCGCCGTCCGCCGACGCTTTCGCCAAGGCCGCGGCCGCGGCGCTGTCGGTCGCCAAGCCCCTCGAGGGCAACGCGTACAAGATCCCGCTGGCCCAAGGCGTTCTGCGCTACGCCCTTCACTTCGCCACATCCACCCCCCTGCCCGCCTAAGGAGGACGCCATGCCCAACTTCGACGATCTCTCCCGCCAGATGTCCCAATCAGACGCGCCCGTGTGCCGGCATCTGCGCACCAAGGCGCTCCACGTCTACGGCCAGGACACCCCCGACGCCTATCTCACGTCGCACTCCAGCAGCTATCACTGCCTGCGGACTCAGTTTATCGTGGGTCCGGACCAATCCCCGTGCGTTCCCGAGTCGTGCCAACCGTCCCGGGATTGTTTCGAGGAACGCTGATCCGGGGTTTGCGCGCCCGCGCTCCGCAGGGCTTGTCAGCTTTCGTTTGCGGTGGGATACGTTGCGCAACGATGGCCAGCGACAACGTGACCAACACCACCGACGGCAGCTTTTCTTCCGACGTGTTGGAGTCCGACACGCCCGTGCTTGTGGACTTCTGGGCCACCTGGTGCGGGCCCTGCAAAGCGATTGCTCCACACGTCGAAGCCGTGGCCGAAGAGCTCTCCGGCAAGGCGAAGGTTGTGAAGATGGACATCGACTCCAATCCGCAGACCCCCGCCAAGTACGGCATCCGCAGCATCCCCACCCTGCTCGTGTTCAAGGGTGGCGAGGTCGTCGACCAGCTCGTGGGCAACCCCGGCAGCAAGTCCAAGATCGCCGACCTGCTCAGCCGCCACGTCTAGACTCCAACGCCGCGCGCAGCGACGCGCCCCAAGAAAAGCCGCCCGAGCCATGCGCTCCGGCGGCTTTTTCTTTTCGTCGGCCGGTGTCCCGCGACTACGGCTGGTAACAGAGCACGCGGCTGCGAATCTGACCGCCCAGCGACCCCGCGCGACCGCAGGCCGTCCAGGCGTCGTCGACCTCGCCGGGAGCAGAGACGCTGAACTCTGCCGTCAGGGGACCGCCATCGCCACCGCCGGAGATTGCGGTGCCGGTCGAGCACACAGCCTGTGCACACCCGACGGAGATGGGGGCCAAGGGCTGGGTGTCCTCGGACATCGTGATGCTGGCGCCTTGTGCCAACACCGCACAGTACCCGTGAACCTCGACCTGCTGGCCACCGGCGGAGGCACCGGCGGAGGCACCGCCGCAGACCTCCCATCGGCCATCGACGGTCGGCTGCGACCCCGTGATCCTGAACTGCGAGGACCACACCCCGCCGCCACCGACCAGGGTTGTGTCCTCCGGGCATTCGGCCCGGAAGCAACCGAGTTCATCGTTGGCGAGTGAGAACAGCTCGGTGACGGTGAAGACGTCGCCGTCGGCAACCGCACAGCGCGCCAACGCGCCCCAAAGATTGGGGGTCTCGCCTTCGAGCGCTGCGCCGCAAATGCCCCAGGAGCCCAGGTCGAAGTCCGCCTCATTCGAGTGCAGAGCGATGTTCGTGTTGTCGAAGCCACCGCCGAGTGGAAGGTCCGCGCCACAAGACGCAGCCAAGCACGGCATCAGCGCGTCGAACGTCCCGCCATCCTCACCCGCGACAGTGTGGCTGCTGGCGATGCTCAGCGGGGTCAGGCACTTGCGACCGACCTCGACACGCTCGCCCTGGCAGCCGGGGACCCCTGTGGACTCGCCGGTGGTGTCGTCCGCCGAGGTCTCGACACCGCCGCTGCTGGCTCCACTCGAGGAAATGGATGAGGACGATCCAGTGTCGGTGTCCGGGCCCGAGGTCGCGTTCGTCGTCGCGTCGCTCGTGAGCGTGATGCCGGAGGTCCCGGATGCGCTGGTTGGGGACGACGTGCTCGCGGACGTGGTGGAGCTTCCACTTTCGCCTTCGGCCTCGCTCATCGAACGTGGCGTGGAAAAGCAACCGATCAGCAGCAGTGACGCGCCACAGCCGACATGAAGTGAGGCCCGAAGCATCGCGCTGATTCTACCAGCGGCGCCGCACCGCTGCACGATGCCGGAATCCTGAACTACTCGATGTCGATCGAGAGGTCGTAGACGTTGGACGCGCCCGCGTAGCCCTGCACCGACAAGTAGAAGGTGCACGGCGCACACCCCTGCGCAGTGACCAGACGCTCGATGTGCTCGTTCGATGTGGCGCTTTGCCCGTTGGCGCTGCTGCAAAGCTCCGGGGCATCCGGCGTGCACGGGGTCAGGTCTGCGCCGTCGGTGCCGTGAAAGTGGAAGTCGAGGTCGCCCTGCGCGTGCACAAACGTGAGATCCGCGACCAACGTGTCCCCCGTGGACAGATTCACCGCATGGTAGTCGGCATCGCCCGCGCAGATCTCACGATCATTGGAGCCGAAGGGCGTGGAGACGGTGGTGGCACTGCCGGGGCTGTCATCGTCCTCGAACCCATCGTCCTGGCAGATCCCCGCGCAGTTCTCGGCGTCGAACGTGTAGAGCAGCTGGTAGTCTCGGTTGCCGCCACCCGCGGAGTACACCCGCGCGTAGTACGAGCCTGGCGAGAGGCAAGCCTCAAGCACTTCGTCGCTGCTGCCCGAGGCGGCCGTCTGCACCTCGCCCCCGCTGACGTCATACAGACCCAGATCGAGGTTGGCTTGGCCCGCCGCGCCCTCGATCAGCAGCCCCAGCGTGCCGTCCTCGCCGACGGTCATCCGGTACCAGTCCTCGTCGCCTTCGCAGTACGTGTAGTCCCCCGCGGCCTCGACCTGCAGCGCGGGTTGCGACGCAGCCTGGGCGCGGGTGTCGTTCGGTTCGGCGCCGTCGTCGGTGCACGCAGGCGGGGGCTCGTCACCGCACGCAGGCGGCACACACTGCTCCGCGAGCGTGCCGTCGACAGAGGTGACCTGCACACACGAGAATCCATCGGCACAGCCACCGCCGCACGCCCGGACGCAGTGCGTCGCGCCGCGATCGCCGACGACAGCACACAGGTCGGAGTCGCCGCCGCACTGCACGTCGGCGCTGCAGGGCTCGCAGACCCCGGCGCCACCGTTCCCGCCGGGGTTGCGGACCTCAATGGCAAACGTGCCGACGTCCGGAAGATCGGTGAGGTGATCGCACTCTCCCTGCGCATCGTCGTCATCGACGGCGGACAGCAGGTAGTAGAGGTTTGCGGTCGCGCCTTCGGCCTCGTTCGCGACGGGATTGGGGACCGTGGCCGTCCAGATCCCCAGCTGCAGGTCCCCACTTTGCAGCTCCATCTCCACCAGTGAGAGCTCGCTGAAGTCGATGGGTTCCTGGGGCTCCTCAAGGCTGTAGTAGAGCAGCGGCGGACCCTTGAGTCCGAGGTCGTCGCTGACCTCCGCACTGATCTTCAGGTCGAGAACACTCGAGAGGTCGGCCGGCTCATGCTCGATCGCCGGACCCTTGCCCGGGCACTGCGCGTTGTCTCCGGGCCGCAGCACGATGAGGTAGTTCTTCAGCACCGCCTCGTGCTCCCCATCGTCGGCAAACAACGTCAGGGGAAACCGGTCCTCGGCGAGCTGTTCTTTGCTGGGGCACCACTGCCAGCTCGCGGTCAGGCCCGTGTTCTGTTGAAGCACCGCGTCGGTGATGATCGGCTCGGCCTGGCCGATGGTGACGGCCGCGTCGTCCTGATCCTCGACCACGATGTCCAGCGCAAGGCAGTCGGCGGTCCCCAGGTCGAGCGTGGTCCCCGAGCCGAGCGGCTCACGAAACAGCGGCGCCGTGCCTTCGAGCGCCGTGCGAATGTCGATGGTCGCGGTGACGGTGTCGGAATGCGTGCCGTCGCTGGCGGTGAAATCGAACGGCCAGAGCCCGACATCCGCGCCCTGCGGGGTGAAACGAAACACCGCGGTTCCATCGGGCCGCTGCGAGATCCGGGCCCGCGTGTCGAGCTCGTCGAGGTCCGCCGCAAAATCGTAGCGAATGTCGTCCCCATCGGGATCGGTCGCCTGAAGCGTGAGGACCAGCTCGGTCCCCACCGCGGCCACTTGATCGTCAATGGCCGCGAGTCGCGGAGGCCGGCTGTCTTCTCCGCAGCCCAACGCACCGACCCACGGGCCGCTCGCCAGCAGGAGGAGCCAGCCGAACGCTCGAGAATACGATGCAGAGGTCATGAGCGCGCCACGCAGGTGGACGAGCATCGCACGCGGCGGCGCCCGAGAGCGTTTCGTCCACCATCCTGCGGGAAGACAGCGCCGCTGGAGGCAACCTTCGCGCAGCGCGCAACGGCCCGCAGCAGGCGCGGATCTGTACCCGGTGCCGCGTCGGCCCGCCTCGGACGATGTTTCGAGTGCGTGGCGCGACGTTCGCTCCGATGGCAGCATGACAGTCCTGAGCGCCCAACAAGCATACGCGGGGCCCCCCGTTCGGCTGGTCGCAAGCAGGGCCGAGTCCTCGGCCCACGACGACCTCACCCTGCGAGGAATTCGCCAGCGACTGAGCCACGCGATCAACTCTGTGTGCCCGGCTGCGCTGGCGTCTCAGCGTGAAGACATCGTCCAGCTGGCCATGCTCCGGGTCGCCAAGGCGATGCGCAGCCAGAGCTCCGACGGCCCAAGCCTGCCGCCGTCGTACCTGTGGCGTGTGGCCTACACGACCACGGTCGACGAGTTACGCAAGGCACAGAGTCGGCAAAAGGCCGTCGACGGAGCGGCGGCAGCTCAGGTCGCGCAACCTCAGCGCGTCCTTGCGCCCGACTCTTCGGCAGAAGCACAGCAGCTCGGCACGGCGATCCGCGCCTGTCTCTGCGGCCTGGCCGAGAACCGCCGACGCGCGGTGAGCTTGTACCTCCAAGGACACCCCGTACCCGAGACGGGATCCCTGCTCGGCTGGACCCGGAAAAAGACCGAAAACCTGGTGTTTCGTGGCCTCGCCGATCTTCGGATCTGCTTGGGTCGAAAGGGCTTCTCGCCATGAGTCCCACGTTGAAAATCCCGGAGCCGCCGAGTCCAGCGACGCTCGCTGTGCTCCGCTCGGCGTTCGCCCACGTTCCCGATGCGGGATCGACCGGCGAGTCGGTGGGAACGGATCCCGAGCGAATCTGGGAGGCCGTGCATGGCCCGCCCAAGTCTGGAGATGAGGCGAGTCGGCTCGAGCTCATCGACCGGCTCCCCCATGATCCTCAGCTCGCACTCGAGTGGCGGCTCGCGGCAGCGATGGGCCCCGTGCAGGCGGAACACGAAGGCGCTCCGCCTGCGCATGCGGCCCCGGCTGCGCCACGACGCCAAGGCACACTTCAACTCATCCTGGGCATCGCGGTCGCTGCCGCCGCTGCACTCGGGGTCTGGATTTCCGGCGCAGAACCATCGGGCGGTGACGACCCACTGGATGAAGAACCGGCGTGGCGTGCCCCCGATTCAGCGCTGCGCCTGCACACGGAGCTCGGCGTTGCGCACCCCCTGCCCCGCGACGACTTTCGCCTGCGCTGGTCCTCTCAGGTTCAAAACGCCACCTCGTTTGCGCTTCGGGTGACCACCCAGGAACTCACCCCCGTCTTCGAGCAGCACGCGCTGAGCACAACGGAGGTCGTGGTCCCCGTGGAGACGCTCGCAGCGGTACCGGCGGGGACGGTCCTGCTGTGGCGGGTCGAGGCTGTCGAGCCCAACGGCCGACGGCATCCTTCTCCCGTCTGGGAGATCGCCGTCGAGTGACGCGATGCCTTGGGGTCTGCGTTGCGTTGGGGCTTACCTTGGCGTTCGTCCCTGCCGAAGTCTCCGCCGCCTCCAGCCTGGCGCGATGCCGGCGGACCGTGGACGACGAGCCCCGAACCCGCGAATCCTGGGGATGTTTCTACCGGGCCGCCCGCTCGGGCGCCGACTGGTCGACGGCCGAGGCGACGCTGCGCGCCAGCATGCTCGACAACGCCGTCGCGCTGGCCGAGCCCAACCCGCGCGGCTATGCGCTGCTGACCCTGGCGAACATCGTCGCCGAGCACGACCCCGAAGCAGGGCTTGAGCTGTACGCGGAGGCGCTCGAATCGCTGACCGCCGGGGAAGACCACCTCGCCCGGATCCTGACGCTGCTCAACATGGCGCACCGTTTCCGGAGCACGGGATCCCCTCAGCGTGGAGCCGAGGCGCTCGCGGTCGCAACGCTGGCGGCCGAGGCCCTCGGAGACCCCCAGTGGGTGGCGAGCGTCGCGGTGGAGTCGGTCCGCCACGACCTGCGCACCCAAGGCGACCTCGGGCGAGCGGAACGCAGACTCGCCGAGGTGGAGCCCCTGTTGTTCCCCGATGGAAGTGTTCAAGCCAAGCTGACCTGGCTCAACGCCGCGACTGCGGTCGCGCAACACCTCGGCAAGCTCCAGGCGGCGCACACCCTCGCAGAGCGATTGGTGGCGCTCGCCGCCGCGGAAGGCGACACGTATGTGCAAGCCGCGGGCCTGTACAACGTCCTCCTGCAGCGCCGCAACCTGAGGTTCGAGGCAGGGGGCAGCGAGAGCCCAGCCTTCGTCCAAGATGTCCGCGACGCGCTCGAGCTGGCCAGCACCGCCCAGAACACCAGCGCCCGGTTGAGCCTGCAGCAACTCCTCGCGGACGCCCTCGTCGACCTCGGATCGCTCGAAGAGGCGGAGCGCATCGCGCGGATGAGCCTCGCAGACGCGGCTGTCTTCGCCGATCCACGGCTGGAGGTCGGCGCGTGTTTCGCCCTTGCCCGCACCCTGCTGCGACGCGCCGGCACGCTCGCGGACGCCGCGCGGGCAGAGTTGGCGACCCTGGTCGACCGCGCCCGGGCACTGGCCACGTCCAGCGAGCAGCCGGACCTTCTCACCGTCGTGTCTTTGTTGGAGGCCGAGGTTGCCTGGCGCGCGGGCAACCTCAATGCGGCGATCCAGGCGCATGAGGCTAGCCTCCGATCGTTCGAGGGCGTCCGCGCCGTTCAGGCCAACCTCCAAGGGCGGGCCGAGCTCCTCTCGCGTCAGGGCGAAGTGTTCAAGAGCTACGTCGCGCACCTGCTCGAGCGGGCCGACGGCTCCACCTACGCGCCGGAGAGCCCCGAGGATGTCGCCATGCTGGGCGCCGCCTTCGGGGTCAGCGAACGGTACCGCGCCAGGGCGCTTCGGGAGACCCGCGCCTCCGCGGGACCGCAGCCGTCCAGCGTCCAGACCCGCGACGCGATCAACCGGGTCCAGCGAGTGCTGGGCGACACAACCCTCACGCACGACCAGCGGGTTTCAGCGCGCGCTGAGCTTGAGCTCCTCGAGCGCCAGGAACTTGAAGACCTCGCGATGCGGACCGCACCCCTGGCCCAAGAGGGGCTCATCGCGTTGTCCGACCTCGCCGCTGCGCTCGGCCCCGACGAAGCGCTGCTCTCCTACCAACTCGCGGGGCGTCTGGACTTCGCCCGGGACCAGACACGCGGCTCGTGGGTCTTGGTGGTCACCCGCGAGCAGATTCATGCCACGCGCCTGCCACCGGGCCCCGCGCTGCGCCCCGCGCTCGAGATGTTTGGGCCCGCGGTGGAGCAGGGCCTCGACGCGAGTGTGCGGGTGGCGGCACAGACGCTCGGTCGGCAACTCATCGAGGACCCGCTCGCCGCCCTCCGGCGTCCACCGAAACAGCTGACGCTTCTGCTCGACGAGCAGCTGCATCAGATCCCGTTTGCTGCGTTGCGGAACGCCGATGGGCGACTGCTCGTCGAGCGCTACGCGATAGCGATCGCTCCGTCGGCGAGCATCTTGCGAGACCTCCGCGCGACCGAGCCTCCGCAGGAAGGCCGGGCGCGGTCCGTGCTTGCGCTCGCCGACCCCGGCATCGCCGACCCCTCGAGGGTGCCGGCACGTGCACTCTTGCTTGAGGGCACCTCGCCCCTCGAACCGCTGCCCCATGCGCGAGAAGAAGCCCGGCGGGCCGCCTACGCGCCTGGTGACACGGCGTGGTTTGGGGATGAGGCGAGCGAGACCGCGTTGCTCGCGGCGGACCTCGAGCGTTACGGCGTGCTCCACTTTGCGACCCACGCCATCGTCGACGGTGCGACGGCGCAGCGCTCGGCCATCGTGTTGGCTCCCGGTGACGCCGACGGACTGCTGCAGCCTCGCGACATCGCCCAACTCGGGCTCTCAGGCAAACTGGTGGTGCTCTCGGCGTGCCGGAGCGCGGGCGGCCAAGTCCTCAGCGGTGAAGGGGTGCTTGGGCTTTCCCATGCCCTCTTCTCCGCCGAGGCTGCGACCGTCGTCGGTACGCTGTGGCCCATCCCCGACGACGAGGCGATGCGACTCTTCGAGCACTTCTACGCGGAGCTCGACGCGGGTCGCACGGTGTCTGCCGCACTCGCCCGCGCCCAGAGCACGCTCGCCGCCGAAGGAGCTCCGAGTACCGCGTGGGCTGGCGCGGTCGTCCTCGGCGACGGCGCACTCGTGCCTTTCCGCGGCGGTCGCGCGCCCGCCCAGGACGCCGTCCGGGCACCGCGCGACCGCTCCAGGCTCGTCATCGGGGCCGCCTTGCTGAGCACCGTGGGCTTCGGCGTGTTCTTCGGGGTGCGCCGGCGTCGGTCCCGAGCCCAGCCCGCGGATGGCTCGCCCGAGCCCGGCCCGTAGACCTCCCCGCGACGGCCTCAGATCTGAGCCAGACAGGAGGGACTAGTCGACGGTACGCAGCAGACTTGAGCGCTTGGGACCAGTGGCGGAGAGCTTGCTGGTTTCCATCGCCGCCCGTGCAGCGATGGCCTTAAACGCCGTGGCCAGATCGCCCTCGGGTGCGGTCTCGACGACGGGCTTGCCCGACTCCCCACCGAAGGCCACCGCGGGGTTGATCGGCAGCTTGCCCAACACCTGGACATCGAACTCTTCGGCCAAGCGGTTGCCGCCGCCGACCCCGAAGATCTCATCGTGATGCCCACAGGAAGGGCAGCGGTAAAACGACATGTTCTCGACGACCCCGATGACCGGGACCTCGAGCTTCTTGAACATGTTGACCGCCTTGCGCACATCGATCAGCGCGACCTCTTGAGGGGTCGTGACGATCAGCGATGCGGTGATCGGCACGAGCTGCGCCAGGGACAGCTGCGCGTCTCCGGTGCCCGGCGGCAGATCGACGATGAGGTAGTCCAGCTCACCCCACTGCACGTCCTCGAGGAACTGCGTGAGCAGCTTGTGAATCATCGGCCCCCGCCAGATGACCGCCTTGCCGGGCTCGACGAAGTAATCGACGCTCATCACGGGCATCCCGCGGTACAGCGCTGGGGAGATGCCGCCGCCACCTTCGGCGGTCCCCGCCTCCCGATCGGCGGCGCCCAGCATCTTCGGCACAGACGGTCCGTAGATATCGGCGTCGAGCACACCGACCTTCGCGCCCATCGAGCGCAGTGCCATCGCCGTGTTCACGCTGAGCGTGCTCTTCCCCACGCCGCCTTTTCCGGCCGCGACCGCGATCACGTTCTTGACCGTGGGCAGACGGTTGAGGTCGGCACGGGCCGGCTTGTGCGGGACCTTGAGGCCCCAGGACAACGTCAGGCTGGGCAACTCCAGCGGTGCAAGCGCGTCTCGAATGGAGGCCTCGAGACCGTCTCGCAGCGGGAATCCCGGCGAGATGAGGTCCACGCGCAGCGACACGGAGGCGTCGGCCGACACGTTCACATCGGACAACTGGCCCGTCGCGACGATCCCGTGTCCCGTCGCGGGGTCTTTGATCGAGGCGAGGGCAGCGCGGATCTTCTCGGCGTCGATAGCGGTCATGGGAGAGTCGCGTCTAGCACCCGCTTGACCGCCAAGCTACCTTTACGTCAGGTTTGCCCCTGAAACGCACCGGACGCGTAGCTCATGGCCGTACTCGACGTCGTCAAATATCCCGATCCCCGTCTCCGCGAGCCCACCTTCGAAGTGGAGTCGGTCGATGAGGGCATCCAAGAACTCGTTCGCGACATGACCGACACCATGTACGCGCTCAATGGCGCCGGAATCGCGGCGATTCAGGTGGGACGTCTGGAGCGCATCTTCCTCATCGACGGCCGCGTCGGTGGTGGCGACGACGACAGCCCGCCGGTGGTCTGCATCAATCCGAAGATCGTGGAGAGTGGCAAGGGCCTCGCCGTCTCCGAGGAGGGCTGCCTGAGTTTCCCCAACGTCTTCGTCGACGTAAAGCGGCCGCGGTGGGCCAAGGTCGAAGCCACGAACCTCGACGGCGAGCGGTTCACCATCGAGGGCGAGGGGCTGCTCGGCCGCGCGCTGCAGCACGAGTTTGATCACCTCACCGGCCAGCTGCTGATCGACATGGTGGGCATGGTCAAAAAAGAGATGATCAAGCGCAAGATGAAGCGGTTTCACGCCTCGGCAGAGGCCGAAGCGGAAGCCTAAGCCTAAGCGCGCCGCGCTAGAGGTCGACGACCGCGAGCCACAGCGACGCGGAGAAGACCAAGAAGCCGGTCTGCGGATCGGCCAGCCCAGAGATGACGACCCGGCCTCGGGCATCGAGCGCAAACGCCAGGCTGAGGTCGCGCTCGGTGCCGAAACCGAACGAGCGTGACCACAGCACCGTGCCCTCTGGGGACACCCGCAGTAGGTTGGCGTCGGCGCCGTCCTCCTCGATGCGTGAGCCGAGGATCACCATCTGGCCTTGGGCGTCGAACTCGATATCGGACACGGTCAGCGCGTCGACACCGGAGTCGAGACTGACGGTGCTCACAGGGTTGCCGACCGCGTCCCAGCGCACGAGCTGGATATCTCCGCCCGCATCGGCCGACTGACCGTACGCCAGGACAACGTCCCCGTTGGGCGCAGTGACCGACGCACCCACGTGGTAGTCGGAGGTTTCGACGTCGACATCCAGGGTGTCCTGCCACGCCAGCGCCCCATCGGCCGCAGCGATCTTGCGCAGGGTCCACGAGCAACCGTCGCCGGTGCACGTGAGGGCGTCGAGCACGACGTCTCCGCTGGCGTCCGAAGACATGTGCGTCGCGCCCAACGTTGAGATGTTCCACGCAACCGTGGGGACCTGCCAAACGGGGACGCCCGCGGAGATGCGGCTGAGCGTGTCCCCCGGCCCGTGGAGGATGATGTCGTTGGGGGGTCCTGCGACGAGCCCTGGGATGTTGAACGAGGACGTGTCCTCGCCAACTTCGCTGTACGGTACCGAAGCGGTGCTGCCATCGAGCGACACGCTCACCACGGTCGCCTCGTAGAAGCCGCCGCCCGTGGTGAGACTGGTGCCTGCGATCAGCAGACGGTCCGCGGTCTCGACCAGCAGCGGCTCCCCGGTGACGAGGATGTCGTCACTCTCGGGCGTGATGACCTCCGGGATTCGGACCTGCCAATCCACCGTCGAGAGGTCGGCCGACACTCGGGCCGCTCGAAGACCGAACGCGCTCTCGCTCTGGTCGAGCGTGGACGTGGCGACATAAATGGTCCCGTCCGCCCCGATCTGCACGCCGCCCCCGGGCGCATAGGCCAGCCCGCCCGCCTCAAGAACGTCGGTCGCGACGTGCACGATGGTCGCGCCGTCGACGTCGACCTCGAGCGAGACCGTCTCGCTGTCGGCGGACTGCTCGGCGTCATCGTAGGCGACGGCATGAAACGCGATGGACGCGTTGTCGAGGCTGGTCAACAACACCTCCGCGGAGTAGGGCGCCTGCTCGTCGGTCGCGATGAGCTCACCGTCCCGGAAGAACTCGACGCGGTCGATCGAGCCGTCGTCGCTCGCCTCCGCCTCCAGAGGAACGAGGTCGGCGCCACTGAGCGTGCCGGGATTGGCCTCCCCGGCCACGCTCAGCGTGACCACGGGAAGCTCATCCACAGGGGCGCCGGTGCTCGTGTCCTGGGACCCCGTCGAGCTCGAGCTCGAAGCGCCCGTCACGCTCATCGGCTCGCCGGTCGTCGAAGACTCGGCCTGGGTGGTCGGCATCGTCGGATCGACCCCCGTGCTCGAGCCCAGGTCGGTGTCGGTCTCGAGATCTGCGCGCGCGCCGTCGTCACCACAGGCGAGGACCAGCACGCCGGCGAGCGAAACCACGATGAGGGGGTGCCTGTACAAAAAAGCCATGCCCAAACGGTCGCACACCGTCGCGGCCGGAACCAACGCGATTCGCCGCGGCCGGGTTTCACCACGAGGGCGCGTGTCTGAGTCCGGAGTTCGTGCCGAAAAGAACGCCGTTAGCGGCGGCCAAGCTGAGACCCGAGGAGTGAGTTTATCAGGCCACTAGTTCAGCAGGGCTTGGGGAATGCGGCCGTCCCCGAGCAACCGCGCGCACAGCTCGGCCGCAAAGTCGCTGAGCACCTCGACCCGGGCGTCGGCATCGGCGGAGTCGAGCGTCGCCTGCTGCATCGTCAGCATGCTGGAGTGCCGACTCGATGCGCTCGCGGACGTGAGTCCAAGGGTCGGCAGGATGGCCGCAACCGCGTAACAAAGCACGCGCGCGTCCGGAATGCGCAGGACGGAGTCGACCAGCTGGGCGTCGTCGGGCCGGAGCGTGGCGGAGATCCTCTCTAGCTGGGCCTTGAGGACGTCGAGCCCGGGCCCCTTGCCCGGCATGCCCTCGCTGAGCAGCTCGCACTCCACCAAGCGAAAGCTCTGCTCGGGTGGAAGTTCGCGAATCATCCTGAGGCGCCGAGCCCCCTCGAGCCGAATGAACCTGCGGCCGTCGGGCAGCCGCTGGTGCGAGGTCAACCGACCGACGCCAAACACGTTCTCGATGTCGGGGCGGGCCTCGTAGTCGTTTTCGTAGCCGGGCCGGAGCAGTGGCACCCCGATGTACTGGCTCCCAGCCAGGGCATGGTCGACGAGTTCGAGGTAGCGCGGCTCAAAGACATTGAGCGGGAGCACCATGCCCGGCAGCAGCACCGCGTTGGGAAGCGGGAAGATCGGCACTGCATGCAGCAGCTCGGCCCCAAGGCCTTCGTCATCATCCAACATCCGATGCACAGCCTAGATCGAATCGGGCCGCATGCGAGCCCTCACTGGTAGAACATCATCCTGTGACCACCCAGCGGGGTCACACCGCCCGGTTGCTGTACACGATGGCGCTGCGCGCCCATGGCGATTCGCCGCCGGGCTCGATGCGCAACCGGTTGACGGCGCCGTAGCGCTGCTCGAACCGAACGTAGGCCTCGGGCCCGAGTCCGGCGGCGGCAGCGAGCACCAGACGCGCCACCGTGTTGTGAACATAGAGCACGATGTCGCCCTCCCGGGAGAAGCCCTCGCGCACGACCGCCTCCACGGCGGGGAGCGCCCTGCTCGCCACCTCTCGAACACTCTCTCCCCCCTGCGGGAAAGCGAAGTCCAGCATGTCGCGGTACGAGCGACCCGCCAGCTCCGGCATCCGCTCCAGCGCCTCAGACATCGGAACCCCCTCCAGGACGCCCAGGTGCATCTCGCGAAGCGCGGCGTCGGTCCGAACCGACACCCCTTGGCGGGCCGCGATCGCCTCGGCGCCGATCGTGCACCGAGACAGGTCGCTGCTGACGATCGTCCCCAGCGGCCGCGTCGAAAAAAACTCGGCCTGCGCCTGCACATGCCCGCGGCCACGCTCGCACAGGCCGACGTCGAGCTGCCCATAAAAGAGGGTTCGATCTTCGGGCTCGCCGTGGCGCAGCACGTACAGCGCTTTGGCGGTCACGCGAACATCCCGTCCTGCAGCGCGGTTCGTTGCTGCAGCTCGCCCCGGAACGACGCCGTCACGACCGATGTGCTGTGACGGTGCTCGGGGATGCGCAAGCACATGTGCTCGCCCTTCATCACGCACCCGGCCCCGCGGGCACCGACGTGTTTCATCAACGCATCGACGATGTCGTTGCCCGCACGCTCCTGAAGCGTGAGCCGTGCGGTGAAGCAGCGGACCAGATCCGCCAGGCGCCCGAACCCGAGCAACCCATCCCCGGGAAGGTACGCGACGCTCGCGGTCCCGACGTAGGGCAGCAGGTGATGCGGGCACATGCCATGAAACGGAATGTCGCGGACGACCACCAGCTCGGTCGGTGCCTCCCCCAACACGAGGTCGCCGAGGATCTCCGCGGGGTCCATCGCGTAGCCGCGCAGGAACGCGGACTGCCACAGCTTCGAGACCCGGGCCGGCGTACCCTCGAGGTCCTTGGCGTTCCCCAGCGCACACGCATCGATCAGCGCGCGCACGGCTCGCTGCAGGGCGGCATCGACGTCCTCGACCATTCACAGCTCATACCACGCGGCCCGGCGTGGCTATTCGTCGGCGAGACTGTCTTCAAACGGCAGCGCACCCCGCCCGAGCTCGCGCGTGCGCCAGATCTGACGAAAGGGCCGAGGCAGCGCTCCGAGCTCGGGGAGGCGCTCGCAGCCCTCGCAAGAGACGCGAACTTGCACGGCCGTGCACGTCTCGCAGATCGAGAGCAGCTCCGCGGTCTCGCCAAACTCGTCGCGCAGCCGTTGCAGAAGCTCGAGCTTGCGCTGCAGCGCTTCGATCTGTTGGTCGAGCAGGGTTCGCAGCGACGCCGTCGCGTCGGCGTCGCTCGCCGCCCGGTCCCGCATCTGCAGCAGCGCGGTCACGTCCTCAAGCGACCAGCCCGCCTCGCGCAGGACGATGACGAACTCCAGGCGTTCCAGCTCCGCGGGGGAGAACTGTCGGTGTCCGCCCGCGGTTCGCTCCGCGCGGAGCAGGCCCTGTCGTTCGTAGTAGCGGACCGTCCGAGGCGTACAACCGGCACCGTCGGTCATGTCGCCGAGCGACAGTCTGTGTTTGGGGTCCGACAAGTCTTATCGACGCTGGCGCACCCGCGCGGTGGTGTCAATCGAGCGGTGCGCCCGTATCATGCGGCAATGCCTCACAGACCCCTCGCGCTGGTCACGGGCGGCGCCGTTCGAGTGGGCCGCAGCATCGTGCTGGCGCTGATCGACTCCGGGTACCGCGTGTGGGTGCACTGTCATCACTCTCAGGACGAGGCCCGGGCGCTCGCCGCTCAGCACCCGGACGGTGTGGCGGGGGTCCACGTGGCCAATCTCCTCGAACCCGCCGCCCGGGAACAACTCGCCTCGGTGCTCGGCCCGCGCCTCGACCTTCTGGTCAACAGCGCGGCCTCCTTCGAGCGCGGCGCCTTCCTCGAGCGCACCGACGACGACCTCCGCCGGGTCTTGGAGCTCAACCTCGTCGCGCCCCTGTCGCTGCTGCGGTCCTGCATGCCGGCGCTTCGCAACGCGCCCGCCGCCTCGGTGGTCAACATTCTCGACCTCGGCGCCCGCAACCCCTGGCGTGGGCTGCTGGACCACAGCATCGCAAAGTCTGCCCTCGAGACCGCCACTCGCGGGCTTGCCGCCGAACTTGCGCCACTGCGCGTGAACGCAGTGGCCCCCGGAACCGTGGCCTGGCCGGCCGACAACCGAGCGCCCCCCGGCTCCGAAGCCCGCGCGCGCATCGTCTCCCGAATCCCTCGGGGGCAGATCGGCAGCCCCGAGGATGTCGCACAGGCGGTGTGTTTTCTCGCGCGAGCGTCCCACGTCAACGGCCATACGCTGGTGGTCGACGGCGGATCGACAGCCGCCCTGGGCGGAGCGCACGCCTGAGCCTGGCCAGAACGCGGGCCAAAGCGGCAGGTCGGGCCTTGACCGCCGCCCCCTCCCCTTCTATATGTGCCGGCCTCTCATCATGACGACGCCGCAAGAGCAACCCGCCGAAGCTGCCGAGACCGAGGTCGGCACGGACATTCTAGCCCAGTACGAGCCCGTACAGGGTCGCCCCCTCGAAGTGAAGGTCGACGACCGTGGTGTCGAGCGTGCCATCCGCAAGCTTCGCCGCATGCTCGCGAGCGAAGGCGTGCTTCGGGAGATCAAGCGTCGTCGCCACTACGAGAAGCCGAGCGTCGCCAGCAAGCGAAAGCTTCGCGAGGCCGAGCGCCGCCGCAAGCGTCGCGAGCGTAAGAAGCTCTACGAGCGGTAAGCCCGGCAAGCCCGGCAAGCCGCGCGAGGACGGCTCATTGGGCGACGCTCGCCCCGGGTTTGGGTATTCTCCGGGCCATGGCTCGAGTCGTCGTTCCCCGTCTCCCCGACAGCACCGCGGCAATCGATTCTGCTTCGGGGCCCCAGACGGTCGATGCGCCAACGGTCGTCGCCATCAGACTCGCATTCGGCGTGGGAAAAGCGGACTCCGCTCCCACGCCGCAGTCTTTTAAGCTCACCTACCATCTCTCGATCCCGGTGTTCAGCCTCGGGGGTCTCGACCCCGACGGCATCTACGAGTTCGACGCCGCCGCGCTCTTCGACACCATCACCAGCCGGGCTCAGCGCCGCCGCTGGGGTGTCCGCCTGGAGCTGGAGCTGGAGCAGTCGCCCGCGTCGGTCTCCCTGGCGGACGTCATCGTCGAAGCCCCCTTCGACGACGCGCTCGGCCTGAGCGTCCTGGGCCAGAGCGGGCGCGGCAAGCCCCTTCCCGGTGGAGGCCGCAGCATCGTGGTGGCGTCCGGATTGGTCACCTCGGCGGCCGGGGTCGAGAAGCTCTCGGGAACCTACGCCGTCCGGCTCGACGGTGGAGAGGCGCTCGACTCCGCCACCCGCGAGGTTCGGATCGACGCCACGCGCTTCGAGTTCGAACCGAGCTGATGCAACGGTGCGCGGCCGCGGCCGACCCCGTGGGCGATGGCCATCTCCCGGCGCTCGCTGCTGCTCGGACTGGGAACCTCGGCCGCGGTCGGCGGACACACCCTGTGGCGTCGGCGCTCCGCAGACCGAGGCACGGTGCGGGTCGTCAGCTGGAATCTGCGGAACTTCAGCGGCTCGACCACACCGACCTCGAAGCACGCGCCGGGCCATGACCTCGCTCGGTTGGCCGACCATCTTCAGCGCTTCGACGCCGACGTGTTCTGCTTTCAAGAGGTCCTCGAGCCGCCCCAGCTCGGTGCCCTATTGCCCGGCTACAGGCTCGAAGCATCCAGCACCGGCGGTGCCCATGGTCAGCACCTCGTGATCGCACGGCGCGCCAGCATCCCGGCGCAGCCCTCCTCAACCGACCCCTGCACCGTCCTGAATCCGGGGTTGAGACCCACGCTGGTCCAGCCGTTGTGGCTCGCGGGCCGATGCTGGAGCGTCGTCGTCGTCCATCTCAAGGCGACGCCGGCCGGTCACGCAATCCGGCAGGCGCAGCGGGAGCCCCTGCTTCGAATGCTGGACCGCCTGCCGCGCCCGCGACTGGTGGTGGGGGACTTCAACACCACCGGACCGCGGGGAGGTTCACCGGCCGCCGAGATCACCTCTCTGAGCACCGACCTCTCGGTCGCCGATTTACAACGCGTTCACCCCAGCCTGCCCTGCACCGCCTACTGGGAAGGCGGACGATTCGACCGGTTCGCCGAGCCGTCGGTCCTCGATCACGTCTTCACCGAACGGGCGGCCCGCACTGCCCCAGCGGTGCAGGTCGCCCCAGGCCTGCAGTGCGCCCGGGCCGACTGCGCGCCGCTCACCTCCACCCCTGCCTACCCCGACCTCGACTACGAACGTGTGAGCGATCACTGCCCGTTGATCATCGATATCTCAGGTTAAAGGCGGTTCCAAAATCCACCAAAACCCGCCCTAGACCGCGATCCTTTAGCAAAAACCGGGGTTGGTGGATCCGAAGAGGCCCCGCGATCGACTACCGACGCCAGACTCTGCCTCGCCGAGCCAGGGCCTTCGTGGCAGGCCCAAACCCGGCGAACAGGGTCCCTCGAAAAACGGCCCGACTTTTGAACAACCGCCCTTCCGCAGGGTCCAACACCCAACCTTCACCCCGCAGCTTTTCGACCGGCGGATGAAGGTCACACCGGCCACCCAACTCGCGCAAACGAACTGGCCACTCTGTTGCCTCTAAGATCGGCCTATGGGAGTATCCCGGCGCCTTCGGACGCCGCCCCCTCCTCCCGGCCAAAACCGCCGCAACAGGTCGTCAAGGTGCCACCGACTTTCGTCGGTCGATTGAATCAGGAGAATCGGACAATCATGACTACTTTCAAGAACAAGAGCATCTCGCTCGGAGCCGTCGCTCTTTTCGCATCCACCGCCCTTACCGGTTGCGGCGAAGACGGCCCCTGCGGACCCTGTGGCATCGTCGCCGAGGGTGCAGTTTCAATCTCGGGCAGCGCCCAACTCGACGGCTTCTTCTCTGCCGTTGCCGACCTCGACGGAGCCTTCGTCTCCGTCAGCGCCGACTTCGACGCCAACATCCGTGGCCTTGCCGCGGCATGGGACTTCGAGATTGCTGCCGACGCAGTGATCGACGGCGAGCTCGTCGGCCAGTTGATGGCGCAGATCAAACTCGACATCCGCGACTCCATCGACGGAGGCATCAGCCTCAACTACGTCCCCCCCAAGTGCTCCGCGGACATCAGCCTCTCGGTGGATGCCCAGGCAAGCTGCGAAGCCCAGGCCGGCTGCGACGTCGACGTCGACCCCGGCGAGGTCTCGGTTGCCTGCGAAGGTCAGTGCAGCGGCGGTTGCTCGGCCGAGTGCATGGGCGACGTCGCTTGCAATGCTTCCGCCTCGGGCGGGATCCAGTGCCAGGCCAGCTGCGAGGGCTCCTGTGCGCTTGAAGTCGGCGCTGCCTGCGACGGAACCTGCAAAGGCACCTGCGAAGGTTCCGCCGGAACCCAAGAGGGCTTCGAAGGCGAATGCGACGGCATGTGCGAAGGCACCTGCGAGATGGCGGCTGGCGGCGAGTGCTCCGGCACCTGCCAGGGCAGCTGTGTTGGCGACCCCGTCATGGTCGAGGCGTCTTGCGACGTCGAGGTCGAATGCCGCGGTACCTGCATGGGCGAGTGCTCGGGTTCCTGCGAAGGCACCGCAACACCGCCCAGGGCTTCGGCGGACTGCGACGCTTCCGCGGATTGCCAAGCGTCCGCTTCGGCCCAAGGCAGCGCCAACCTCAGCTGCAGCCCCCCCTCCCTCGAGCTTGCGTTCAACTTCAACGCGCAACTCGCCGGAGACATCAACGCCCAAGCAGCCTTCCGAGCCCGCATCAGCGAGCTTCAGGTCCGTGGCGCAGCGATCCTTCAAGGATTCGCTCAGCTTCGTGGCGTGATCGGTGAAGCCGACGCCAACGGCAACTTCCAGTTCGCCGCTCCCCTGGTCAACATCCGTGCCCAGCTCAACGGCATCATCGAAGGCGGCGCCAGCGGTGACCTCTTCGCGGACATCCCGGTCGGTCGCATCAACTGCGTCATCCCTGCGATGCAGGAGTCGGTCGAGATTCTCGCCGGCCTCGGCGGCGAAGCAGCGGGCACCATCTCGGCACAGGCTGCGTTCAGCGCCGAGATCCTCAGCATCGGCGGCTGATCCGTCCGTTAGACTCATCGCATGAGTCCCAAGACCGGTCGTACCATCGCCATCGCGCTGGCCGCGACCGGTCTTCTTCTTTCGGCTGTCCTCGAGTACGTCCACGTCAAGACGTACCTCGATGTGACAGCCGAGAGCTTTTGTACGGTCGGCGCCTCCCTGGACTGCGGTCAGGTGGCGCTTTCGCGGTTCTCGGTCTTCCTCGGCATCCCGCTCCCCGTCTGGGGCTTCTTCGGGTTCCTCGCGATGCTCATCGCCGCGGTGAAGCGCTCGCGGCTGCTGTTTCCGCTCGCAGCCGTCGCAGCCGTCGCCTCCGTCGCGCTCTTCTTCGAGTCGTGGCTGCACGTCGGCTCGCTGTGCATGTTCTGCGAGGCCGTCCACGGGGTCGCCATCGCGCTGGCTATCGTCGCGTGGCGCATGCCCGAGCCGCCACCGCTGGTGGGCAAGCCGCGGCGTGCAGCGCTGATCGGAACGCTGGGCATTCCCGCCGCCGCCTTGGTGCTCGCCGCGCTCTTCATCCCGTCGTACTGGGTCTTCGCCCTGTGGAACGACGGCCCGCCCGAACCAACCGGCGTCGACACGGATGGCCACCCGTGGATCGGTGAGGAGCAGCCCGAGCTGGTCCTGCACGAGTTCGTCGACTACCACTGCCCGCACTGTGCGATCAGCTCCAACCTGATGAAGATGAAGTTGGTCGACGGCGCCTCGGTCCAGATCGTCCGCAGGCACCAGCCTCGCAACAAGTGCACCCTGCACAAGCCCGAGATCTGCTCCAGCATGCGTGCGGCCCACTGCGCGGGGCAGCAAGGCAAGTTTTGGGAGATGGACAGCTGGCTCTTCGCCCACGTCGCGGGCAAGGGCTACGTCTCGGCTCGGCCTGCGGCAGAAGCGTTGGGCATGGACCTCGAAGCGTTCGATGCGTGCATCGACAGCGACGCGACCTGGGCGTGGGCCGCTGCGGAAGCGGATGCCGCGAGGAAGGCTCGGGTGATCGACACGCCGACGTATTTGATCGACGGCAAGCGGTACACGGCCAAGGAAGCGCGTTCGCTGGTGGACTGAGGCGGACTCGCCCCCCGATGCCCGACGCCGGGTTCTTGGGTGCCGGCTCTGAGTCTCCGAACTCCCCTCAAGCCGCCCCGCAAACGGCCGATAGGATGCCGGAGCCCATGTCTTCGACGATCGGACAACTTACCCGCGGGGTCCACCAGGTTGCGGCCAGGTACCGGGCCCAAGACGGGACGAGACCGGCGGGAGAAGAGGCGGCTGATGTGCGGGTCGCTCCGCATCGTGGCGACCGCGTCCAGCTCAGTGGCCAGGCCCTCGTCGCCTCCGTCCGTCACGAAGCCAATCGCGAGATTCTGAGTCAGTTCGCCCTCGCGCAAGCCAAAGTCGGCACCGACAACAGCGTGAACACGCTTGTGACGGCCTCGCTCGAGCAGCTGGCCTCGGAGAGTGGGCAGGCAATTGCCGCGATGTTCGAGGAACTGGGCATCGACCTGTCCGAAGCCGTGGGCATCGACCAGTCTGCCGACGCGACGTCGGACCGCATCGTTGACGCGAGCACCGCGATGTTGGCCACGTTCGCCCAGCAAAACCAGGAACTCGAAGGTGCGGAGTTGATCTCCGCGTTCGAGACGACCCTGCACGATGCGGTGGACGAAGGCTACGGGGAGGCGCGCAAGATGCTCGAGGGGCTTGGCGTCGACGACAGCGTGGTCGCCCTGGGCGAGGAGACCATGGATCTCGTGCACCAAAAGTTCGACTCGTTCTTCGCGAACCTGCGCGCCCAAGGCGAAGCCGCCTAGCAGCCGTGCGCGCGGCGTCCAGAACGAAGTGACGAACGAAGGCGGAGCCGAGGCTCGCACCGCCGGTCGCCGCCCCCCGAGTTCCTGCGGCTCCTTCGACAGCCTCTCGTACCCCAGCGGCTCCCAAGCGCGGTCGTAGAACTGCCCGCTGCGCTCGAGGTCGCTGACGTCGATGGCGAGATGGTCGATCAGGGGGTCGGCACTAGCCGTCGAGCTTGTGCTGAACCAGGACCCCGACCGGCGCTCCGGGGCCGTCGGGGGCGTCGGTGCGTCGCTTCTCGTTTTGGTAGCGCTCGAGGATGGCCTTGGTCTGCGGGGTGTGCAGGGTCGAGACGTTCTCCAACAGCAGGTACACGTCATTCCCGCTTGACGTGGTGGCGATCTTCCGCAGCAGCGCGTCGTAGGATGCGCACCGTGGCGAGCTGGTGTGAGCGGCAGGCCATCCGCCAGATCAGGTGCTCGAGGTTGGGTGCGAGACAGATCTGATCGTTTCGCGTGGGCTGGCGTCTACCGGGTCTGGCTGCCCTCGTGGCGTCCGGATACGGCTTCGATGACCAACTACGACGAAAACACGCCCTCTCCTCGGTCGTTCGCCGAGCGGCTCCTTGTCCCCCTCGCCCTCGCGACACTCGCCGCCGCCTGCGGGGACGACGCGTCGGGGGGTGCCGAAGAAACGGGAGGCGCGGAATCCACAGGCACCAGCTCCGGCTCGGCCTCGGGCTCGGCGCCGGGGAGTTCAGGGTTGGGCACAATGACCGGCGACGGAGACAACGGTGACGGCACGGGTTCCCCCTCCAGCACAGACACCGACGGATCCAGTGGGAACACAGAGTCGTTCGAGCCGCCGCAGGAGACATGGCGGGTCGCACTCGCGGGAGCGCGCGTCCATGCGATCTGTGTTCACAGCAACGACGACATCATGGTTGTGAGCAGCGACGCCGATCCTTTCACCGGTGGCCCGGGCTTCATGGAACGCGTCTCGAGCGACGGCACATTGCTCTGGGACGTTCAATATGGAGACGCGGAGCCGGTCTATTTCTATGAGGTTGCGTGCGGCGCGGACGGAAGTGTGTACGCGGTCGGGCACGTGGGAGAGGAGTTCTTTGTCCCCGATCCTTTGCTGGTGCGCTTCGACCCTGAAACGGGACAAGAGCTTTGGTCCCAGCGGCTCGGGATCACTTCGGGCGGAGGCTTCATGGGTGCATTTGCGGATGAGCAGGGCGTGCACGTGGCGGGTTGGACGGGGGCGGCAGGGACTCTGGCGCACTACAGCCCTGATGGCACCCAGGATTGGGGGTTCGCCGATGGTGATGGATTCGTCCGAGAGGTGCACGCAGTCCGCCGGTGGGGAGACCAGCTGTTCGCCGCTGGATTCGCACGCGAGGAGTTCGACGACGTCGGATGGGTCGCAGCGTTCGGGTTGGCCGGAGACCTGCAGTGGAGTGCAACGACGGGGGAAGGAGACACCTGGGCATCGTTCTTGTTGCCGTCTCCGGACGGCGAGAACATGCTCGTCGCGGGCCAGTCCGATGTGTCGTTCGAGGAGGACACCTGGGTGTTGCCGTGTGACTCGGATGGCTGCGAATCCGATCCGCAACTGCTCGCAGGGCCGCGAACACTCGACGGGTTCGCGGTGGATTCACGCGGGCACTGGCTCGGGATAGAGTACGGAGTGATTCGCGCCCAGGTTCCAGGTGGGGAGACCGCGTGGCTCTACGACGCGGAGACCTACTCGCCGTACACGCCCCAGGACCCCGTCCTGGCGACGGATAGCACCGGGGCAATCCTGCTCGGCGGTGTCGATGCGGGTTCTGAGGTTCCGGTGCTCGTGAAGCTTGCGCTGCCAGAGGATTGAGACCCGAAGACGCCGCCGACCGGGGCCGCTGGGCCGAGGTCGCCACCCGCTCGGAGAATGCGCTGGCGCTCTCCGCCGCGGGTCGAGTGCTGCACACGGTGTCCCGTCGGCTACTCGGTCACGCATCTCGAGGCGAGTGGGTTCGCGCCTGGCTCTCCGCGCCCGCGCGCTGGAAGACGTGGGCCCTGCTAGAGGCCGCCTGGGACGGCCCGCAAAACACCCGAGTATCCGATCGTTGATCGCGACATCAGCAAGCGGGCCGCCAACGGCTACGGCCTCGCCGGCACGGTCCGGGGACATCTGGGCGCAGTTGGCACCGAGGCGGGTGGGTTTCTCGAAGTGCACGCGGACCTGGCCGTCGCGGGTGCGCGGGACGGCGTCCTGGGCGGACGGCGGGCTGAGCAGATAGCGACACAGCGCCACGAAGAGCGATCCACCACCTCGAGCGCGCGATCGACGTCGCGGGCACGGGCCTTGGCCTTGTCACCTGCGCCCACCGAGGCGCGGCCGCGCTGCGTGATCCGGATCGCGCCGTGTTCCTACGCCTTCGCAGAGCCCACCAAGTTCGCCCGTCGAGGACCGCAAGTCTACGAGATCACTCAAACTCCGCCAGCACCCAGCTCCATCCGGCTCCCTCACCCGCACAACGCACCGACCGGCGCCTCCCCGCAAACGTCGCTCGCGGTCGTCCGCCTGACCTTCGAGGTTATCCAGCGTGAGCGTATCGGGATCATCGAGCTTGAACGTCAACAGCTGACGCAAGCGCACCGACGGCACGACCGGACCGTGGCTCTCCGACGGGGACAACCTCGCGACGGCAGCCTCCCCAGTGTCGACCGCCTGTCACTGAGCTTCGTTCGACCAAGTTGCGCAATATGCATCAGCCGGCCGACTCGCAGTCCGCCCAGCACTCGGACAGCAGTCGCTTGATCTCGACAGGATGCTCGGTCCGCCTCAAAACGTCGTGTTTGCATCGGCGTTCACAGTCGGTCTCGACCGGCTGCTCCGTCCCCTGCGGCGGGGGTGCTGCGGACTCGCACACCGGAAACACGAGTGAAGACTGGTAGTCCCAGCACTGATAGAACTCGTCGGGCATACATGTGCTGGGCAGCCGAAACGGGTCCTTCTCGGCGTTGCACGCGAGCGTCATCGCCGCGCCACAGAGTCCCTGAACGCTGCAACCTACGTACGCCACGGCGCTCCAGCATTGCCCCTCTCCCTCGTCTTGCAGCGTCACCCCTCGAACAGGAAAGCAGTCCTCTTTCGCCTCGCACGCTGACTCTGTCAGCCCTGCGCAGGGACCCGTCGGCATCGGCCGAGGAGGTTCCCGGATGGTCAGCTCCGCCGAAGGTGGCGCCGCCGGGGACGGACTGGGCTCGGCGCTCGCGCATGACACGACGACTACGTACATGCCAAGGAAGCGGCGAGGTGGCATGCGCTGGAGAACGAGCACGACTCCCTATCCTTGCACAGCGCGAGTGACCAGAACCGCCTGACTCCGCGATCTCGCCTTCCTCGAGGCGTAGAGGGCACTGGTAGCCGGTGGTATCGGCTCACCGGAGAGCGCTGTGCCGATAACAGCAAGTCGCTGTACTGGTCCGCCAGCGTCGTCACTACACGCTGAAGGTTCTCGCTGAACCCGCTTCACCTTGGTGCATGCGCCCGCGACGTGGTCTGCTCGTCCCGTGGTCGTGAACTCGAGACATCTTGTGAGCCTAGTTCTGCTCGTCGCGGCGTGCGGGGACGATGGCGAGGCGCTCGGGGGTTCATCCACCGGCACCACGTCCGCGGAAGGGGGCAGCACGTCGGGGAACTCCGCCGCAGAAACGACGACCGGGGGGCCGGCGACCAGCGACGCCGCTGAGACCACAGACGCCAGCACCACCGCCCCGGACCCCGGCACCACCACCACCACCACCGCCGACACCTCCACCGACACCTCCACCGAAACCACCGGTGGCACCGACCCGGCGCGCAGCTGCGATGGGCACGACTACATTCTGTGTCTCGACTTCGAAGACGACGAGGTCGGAGGCATCCCGGCCGACTGGACCCGCAACGGTGACCTCATCAGCGTGCAGGACGACTTCGCCCACCTGGGCACCCAGTCCCTTCGCACCGACGCCCAGCCGGAGTGGCGGCGACGCATCGAGCACGACGCGTCCATGATCGGTCCCTCCCACTGGGGCCGGGTCTTCTACCGCGTGGCGCAGCCCATCCCCGACGCCGGCCTCGTGCATTCAACCCACGTCAGCCTGGTCGGCGTGGGTCCCAACATCGGCGAAGCCGAGTACCGATACTTCGATTCGATCAAGGCCAGCTCGACCGGCCAGGGCATCGAGAACCGGCTGCAGTTCATCTTCAACGTGCAGCCCTCCGGTCCCGAGTTCGCGCGCGGCACCGGCTGGATCGAGCGCTACTACGAGGACGTCTGGCACTGCGCTGAGTGGCACGTCGACGCCGCCGACCAGAGCTACGCCTTCTACTACGACGGCGAGGAGCTGTTCTCCTTCACCAACGGCCCGGGCAACTTCACCGAGTCGGAGATCCCCGACAGCTACTCCACCATCACGCTCGGCTGGACCAACTACCAGAGCGCGCCTCCGGGCTTCACCGCCTGGTACGACGACTTCGCGATCGACGAGCAGCGCATCGGCTGCGACGACTAGGGATTCGGGAAAACCCGGCCCTCGCCGGATCAACCCGGAAATCACCCTGGGATCGTGACCGGGGGTCCGCCTTCGCAGGTCCACAGCCAGTTGTCGAGCATCACCGCCGAGTCGAGGGCGGTGTCGGCGAGGTCGAAGATGGCGAAGTAGACCTCGATGGTCTCGCCCGGCACGACCGGGGCGTTGCTCGTCAGCCAGCGCGTTCCGGCGTGGTTCTGGGCGGCGGTGCCCGCCAACTCGGGTGCCTCGCAGGGGGCGGGGCAGTCGAACGGGTTGGGCGCGTCCTTGTAGTCGAGGAAGCCCGCGTTGAGGGAGATCGGCGCGCCGAGCTCGTCGAACGAGATGTTGCCCGTCCAGCCCTCGGACTCGAGCCAGGCGACGTACATGTCGTTGTATTGCGTCTGGTAGAAGCCGGGATACTCGACCGAGAAGAACGCGAAGTCGTAGGTGAACCCGAACGTGTTCTCCGGGACAACCGCGGACAACGACATGAAGGCCAGGTCGTTCGCATCACCGCCCTGCGCGTACTGGGCCTCGATCGTGTTCGAGCAGTCCCCGGTGCCGACCAGGGCCGGGTTCTCCGCGCAGTCTTGCCCACCGGGGACCGAGACCGGGACGCGGGTCATCGGGTCGGGGAGGTCGAGCAGGCCGCCCCCGTTCATGGAGGTGCCGATCGTCACGCCGACCTGGGTGATCCACTCCTGCGCGACGCCACTGGAGAGCAGGACAACCTTGTCGCCCTCGCGAGGGGGGAAGGCGTCCGAGGTCCCAAAGTTGCCCTCGTGCACGTACATCTGGCGTTCGTCGCCAAAGAACGAACCGTCGACCTGAGGGCCTCCCGCGCAGTTGAGCCCCATCGCGTGCCAAGGATCGTCATCCTCGTCGTCGCAGGAGACCGGATTGGGCGCCCCGCAGAAGACACCAACGTCGGGAAAGACGCCCAGGTCGAAGACCACGGGCGGCTCGACCGGGGACTCGGTCGTTCCGGCCTCGCCCTGGGAGTCCGGCCCGCTGGTCGTTGAACCCTGCGAGTCGCCGGTCTCGGACCCATCGGTCCCGGTCCCCGATCCTGTCGGCCCCGGCGACGTCGTGAGCCCGGAATCGGCGGGGCCGTCCTCCTGCGCGGTGTCGCACGCGATCACCCCCGCGAGCGCAAGAACCCCAACCAGACCCGTTTTCGTCATCATGCAAGACTCCGTGAAACGCGGCCTCGCTGTCAAACCGAGGCCGCGGCGCCCCTTTATGGGTCAACACGAGCGGATCCTTCATGTGCGAAGAAATGGCGCGGTTCCCGTGGCCGCACAAACGTAGGTTTTCCGCGTCAACTGAGCCATTCTTCCGACATGCAACGACCTGGCCGGCACTGCAAAATCCTCTGCACCCTCGGTCCCTCAAGCCAGTCGCCCGAGGTGGTCGGAGCGCTCATCGACGCCGGCATGAACGCCGCTCGGCTGAACTTCTCCCACGGCAGCCACGACGTGCACGCCAAGACGTTCAAGACCGTCCGCCGCGAGGCGAGTCGTCGAAACGTCCCGGTCGCAATTCTCGCCGACCTGCAGGGACCCAAGATCCGCGTCGGAAAAATTCCCGGTGAAGGGTTCATGTTGGAGCAGGGCCACAAGCTGGCCATCAGCACCAACCCCGACGGCCCGGTTGAGCAAACCGGTGACCACGCATCGGTGACCACGACCTACGCCAACCTGACCTCCGACTGCGACACCGGCGATCGAATCCTGCTCGACGATGGCAACATCGAGCTGAGCGTCGCCAGCTCCGAGGGCGATGTCCTGTTGACCACGGTCGTGCAAGGCGGCCTGCTCTCGTCGAACAAGGGCATCAACATCCCGGGTCGCAAGCTGGCCGTGCCGGCGCTGACCGAACGAGACCGTGCCGATCTCGAGTTCGCGCTCGATCTCGGCGTCGACCTCGTGGCGCTTTCGTTCGTGCGCAACCCCGAAGACCTTGAGATGGCCCGAGAGGTGATGCGCGCGAAGGGCCGCATCGTGCCGCTCATCGCCAAGGTTGAAAAGCCCGAGGCCGTCGAGCGGCTCGAGGAGATCATCCAGGCCGCCGACGGCGTCATGGTTGCGCGCGGAGACCTCGGCGTAGAGATGGGTCCGGAGCTGGTCCCGATCATTCAGAAGCGCGCCATCGAGCTGTGCAACCGCGCCGGCAAGCTCGTGATCACCGCGACGCAGATGCTCGACTCGATGATCACCAAGCCGCGGCCGACCCGGGCCGAAGCGTCCGACGTGGCGAACGCCGTGCTCGATGGCACCGACTCGGTGATGCTCAGCGGCGAGACGGCAACCGGCCTGCACCCGGTCCTCGTCGTCCGCACGATGGACAAGATCATCCGCAGCACCGAGAGCGCGCCCCGCAACTGGAGCCGGCCCCGGGTCGACCTCAAGCTGGGGCACACGACCAACGCGATCGCCCTCGCCGCGGTGACCTCAGCCGAGAGCTGGCCCGAGACCGAAGGGATCTGCTGCGTCACCAAGTCTGGCGGGATGGCGCGACTCGTCTCGGAGTACCGCCCGCGCCTGCCGATCCTCGCGTTCACCCCCAACGCCGACACGTTTCAGGCCCTCGCGCTGTACTGGGGCGTGACCCCGCTGCTCTTCAGTCACAGCAGCGATGACGTGGAGTCGATGCTCATCGACATGGATCAGACGATCTTGCGCCGGGAGCTGTTTGCCCCGGGCGCCCGCATCATCGTGACGTTTGCGCACCCGATCTTGATGCGCCGCTCGGTCAACCTGCTCAAGCTCCACGAGGTTGGCAGCGCCCTCGACCCCAAACACGAGGACATGCCCGAGGACCTTTAGCCGCGCGAATCCAGCTCCAGGACGGCAATCCGCCCCCGCGAACAAAAGGGTGTTGCTACTGCGAGCCCGGGGTGCTATCAACCGCTCCCCCCGCGAGGGTGGCGGAATTGGTAGACGCGCCAGACTAAGGATCTGGTGGGATAACTCCTGTGAGGGTTCGAGTCCCTCCCTTCGCACAATCAAGTTCGGTCGACAACGAAGAAGCCCGCAGGCATCCGCCTCGCGGGTTTTTTCGTGTCTTTTGGCCGTGTCCCGGGGTCGGACGCAGGCAGCGGCTGATTTTCGGCTACTCTCACCGTGATGGGAGTGCGCCAGCCGACCACGCCTCGTGAGGCCCCGGCACGCGCGGCGACCGTCGTTGGGTTCTACACCGCGTTGCTGCTCGGAGGCTTTTTCTGGCACGCCGTCTCCCAGGACAGCAACGACATCTGGCGGCTGGACCCAAACCAAGGCTGGGTTGCCCTGTTGCTCACCCCGCTGTGGGGCGTGGGCTTCGGCCTCATCACGGTGCAAGTGTTCCGTGCGCTCGAGCTTCGGATGCGGTGGCTCAGTGAACTCCACGGCGAGTTCCAGGGGATGTTCGGCCGGCCACATCCACGCGAGCTGTTCCTGCTCGCGGCCGCCAGCGCGGTGGGTGAGGAGATCCTCTTCCGCGGCGCGATGATGGACGCCTGGGGTCTGTGGGTGAGCTCGGCGGTGTTCGCCCTGCTGCACATTCCGCAGCGGCGGGCCCTATGGCCCTGGACGATGAGCTCGTTCGTCTTGGGGCTGGCACTGGGCGTGATGACGGAGCTGACCGGCAACCTCGGCGCCGCGATCGCTGCCCACTTCACGATCAACCTGCTGAACATGGCCTACATCACCCGGAATCGGCCTCGAGTCCATGTGGCGCGGGTCCAGCCGCCCCGCGCCTAAACGGTCAGGGGCGGGTCTTTTCGCGGCTATTTTCATCGCTTGGGGGTGCCATGGCCATAGTGGCGCCATGGTGCTCTCTCGACGCAGCGTGCTTCGAACCCTTGGGACGGGCCTGGCCACCGCGTCCGTCACCAGCCTGGGATGGACCGGAGTTGCCCGGGCCTCCGACCTGGCGCTCTCGGACCGTATCGACCTGCTGTACAGCAACCAGTTCAACTTCAATGCGCGCGGAGAGCCGCAGATCACCGTCGGGCTGATGACCGGCCAGCGCAGGGTGGAGCTCTCGGCACCGGACGGGTTCGACATCCTTCCCTCGGGTGACGGGGGTACCCGCATCCGCGCGGGAAAGCGCCTCAGCATCGAGTTGGGCAAGTCCACCCCGGCCAAGCAGACCTACACCCTGGTGCTGGAGGAGCTGGCCGGCAAAGACGCGCTCCGGCCCGATGCCGCGATGGCGCGCTGGAAAAAGAAGGGCTTCACGCCCTCGGATCAGGAGGTCGGCACCGTCTTCGGCGTCGAGGGCCGCGTGCTCGACAATCGCCAGATGCTCGTCACCTCGGGCCGCTTCACCTCCGAGCGGGTCGCGCTTGAGCACGCGTTCCAAGCGAAGAAGGAGCACGGCGCGGTCGGAAAGCTGCACCCCCTCGTTCACCACCGATCCGCGGGCCGCATGGTCGCGCGGGACCTCGAGCATGATGTCGACGTCACGGCCGACGGCGTCCTGTGGTTCACCCCCCGGGGCGGCGGTGCGATCACGGTCCATGACGTGTTGTCCGGCACAACGATGGGCACCGGCACGCGCTCGGATCGCCAGTACCTGGGCAGCATCTACGTCGCCATCGACGCGACCGGAGCGCTGTGTGTGGTCAACCTCGTCTCGGAATCGGACCTCCTCGCGGGGCTCGTGCCCGCCGAGATCTTCGCCAGCGCCCCCATGGAGGCGCTCAAGGCCCAGGCCGTCGCCGCACGGGGACAGCTGGTCACCAAGGTCGGAACCCGGCACCTGGGCGACCCGTTTCTCGTGTGCTCCGAGCAGCACTGTCAGGTCTACAAAGGACGGGGACATGAGCACCCCCGCACCACCAAGGCTGTCGAGCAGACGATCGGCATCGTCGCGATGCGGCCCTCCGAGACCCAGCTGGTTGACACCGTCTACTCCGCCAACAGCGGCGGGCACACCGAGCACAACGACGTGGTCTGGCCCGGTGCCGCCGATGCCCAGCTTCGAGGTCGTCCGGATCCCAAGCTGAGCCAACGCTTCAGCGAGGGCATCGACGAGGACAACATCGTGGACTTTCTTCGCAAGCCGCCGACCTCGTACAGCCAGCCGCCGGCCGACACCTCACAGACTCCCTATCGGTGGACAGAGACGATCGACCCCAGCTCGGTTTCTGGAAACACCGGCGTCCCCAAGGACATCGGAGTCATCACCGCCATGCGCGTCTCCGACCGCGGCCGAAGTGGGCGCGCGACCATCCTGGAACTGGAGGGAAGCAAGCGCTCGGTCACCATCCACGGTGAACTCCGCATTCGCCGAGCCCTGGGTGGCCTGAAGAGCTCGATGTTTATCGTCGGCGAGCAGCGCGACAAGTTTGGCCGCTTCGTCCTCGAAGGCGGCGGTCACGGCCACGGCGTCGGGCTGTGTCAGCATGGCGCCATGGGCATGGCACGCGCAGGCAAGAACGTGGCAGACATCCTATCGCACTACTACACCGGCTGCCACGTCGTGAAGCTGTGGTGACTCAGCGGTGGCGGACGCATTGAGCAAGCGCCGCCGGCTCTACGGCCAGATACAAGTGCGCCGCGCCCGAGTCCACGTCGACGGCAAACGCGTCATCGTCGTGCGGGCCACGGTCGCGGGACCAGTACGTCCCCGACGCGAGGAGTCGCGCGCGCCGCAACCGGTTGAGTTCAGCGCGCGAGGGGAGGTGCCAGCCGGGCAGGCCCCCCACGCGTTTGCGACGGCAAGCCGCCTTCGCCTGCGCCCAGTCGAGCTCGTCGTTGCTCGCGGCGGCGACGAGTAGGGAGTCGAGTGTGCGGACCTTGCCGCTGCGAACCGCCTCGTCCACGCGAAGTGCCTCAGAGTCCGAGGGTGCCGGCGGGATCGCGGAGACGGCGGCCTGGGCGTTCGACGTGACCTCGGGCTCAGGCTCGGGCTCAGGCGCAACCGCAGGCTCGGGCTCAGGCTCAGGCTCAGGCTCAGGCTCAGGTGCAACCGCAGGCTCGGGCTGGGGCTCGGGTGCAACCGCAGGCTCAGGCTCGGGCTCGGGCTCGGGTGCAACCGCAGGTTCGGGTGCAGCCGCAGGCTCGGGCGCAGGCTTCGTCTCTGCGGGGAGCTTGGCCTCGGTCGGCGCGGGCGGGTCACCGTCAGCCGGCGCGCCCGCCTTGGTCGCACCGGCAGGGGCCACGGCCACCGACGCCGAACGCTGTCCTCCCTCTTGGCTGCCCCCCGCACGCATCACGAACAACGCGAGTCCCCCCAGCGCCGCAGCGCCGGCGATCGCCAGCAACCATCCCCCGCGGGATTCCTGGGCCTCGTGCGTCCGAGCGGCTTCGTGGGTGTCGGTCTGCTCGGGCTCCCGCCGGCGTCGCCGGGTGTCGGTCGGCGTCAGCTCGGTAAGGATCGTGTCAGGAATCGGAACCGAAGCCAGAGGGTCGGCGACCCGAACGCCCGAGAGACTCGTCGACAACAGGCCGCGTTCCTCCATCGGGTCGGGCTCGGGCTCGGGCTCGGGCTCGGGCTCGGGCGGAGCGACGGCCTCGGCCTCGTGCGAAGCAACCGCATCGGGCACCTGCGCGTCGAGGGGGCTCGGCTCGTCGATCCGCAGCGGTCGCGTCTCCGCGTCGCCCGGCTCAAGGAGAACGGGAACGCCATCTCCCCAAACGCCGCGCGCGGGGCTGGCAGCGGCCGGCTCGGTCTCCGCGGGGGTTCGCCGGGACGAATGCCAATCCAGCACGGCCTCGGTCGCGAGCATCTCGTCGTGGAAGGCCCGTGCGAGCGCCTCCTGGTCCTCACGAGCTTTTCGGTCGGCGGCTTCGCGAGCCTCTCGGGCTTCAGCCTCACGAGCGTCTTGCTCGGCCCGTTCCCGAGCTTCGCGTGCCTCCGCTTCGCGCTGCGCCTTCTCAAGCGCGGCTCGCTGCGCCGCCGCTTGAGCCTCGCGTTCTTCGGCCTCACGCTGCACACGCGCGGCGACTTCTCGCGCGGCCGCGCCGGGGTCGATGGCCTCTTGCGTCCCAGTTTCTAGACGAGCGGCGGTGTGCGATTGGGGTCGCTCGGCATCAAGTCGAAGCTGCCGCTCGCCGGGGTCCTGGTCGTCGAAGTTCGGGATCCCGCCCGACGCGGCGGAGTCTCCGGGCATCAGCACGACATCGCGCTTGGGCACCCGCGCGGCCCGGGCTGCGGCCACCTCCGCAGACGCCAGCGACCCCCTCGAGATGGACTCGATCGCGGCTTCGATCAGGGGCAGCACATCCAGAGAGGACGAGCCGTCCACGTCGACGACGAGCAACTCGTGCTGCGGTCCCCTGCGGGCGGAGAAGAGACCCGAGAGCCGAAGTACCTGGCTGTTGTCGAGTTCGGCGCAGCGACACAGCACGAACAGCGCGGCACCGCGGGTTCGGTCGGTGGCCGAGGAGAGCAGCGCCGGGTCGTGTTCGATGCCTGCGATGACCTCCGGCGCCCGCCCGCTGCGGTTGAGCGCGTCGACGAGATGCACGAGGGAGACCTCGTTGTCCTCCGCGCACATCAACAGCAGCGGTACGTCGGATTGGGCGTCGTCTCGCACGTCGTGAAGCTCCGCGACCCGCAGGCCGCCTGCCCCGGAGTATGCCCGAGTGACCCGCGGGCATACGAGAATTCCCGCAGCGGCTACGCGGCCGGAGCGGCCCCAACGCTGCCGCGAAAGTGGCATAACCAACGCATGAGCGAGAATCTGCAGCGGGTCGCCATCCTAGGAGCAGGAACGATGGGTCATGGGATTGCGCACGTCTGTGCAGCCGCCGGCTACACCACCGCCTTGTTCGATGTCTCGGCGGCCGCCGTGCAGGACGGGCTCCGCAAGGTCACCGCGAACCTCGACAAGGGCATCGCGCGCGGCAAGGTCACCGAAGACGACAAAGCACAGGTGCTGGCGAATCTACGCGGGGAGCCGGATTTCGAGGCCGCGGTGGACGGTGCCGACCTGGTCATCGAGGCCGTGCCCGAGAAGCTCCCGCTCAAGCACGAGGTGCTTACCCGCGCTGCGAAGGCAGCGGCGGCAGGGGCGATCCTTGGGACCAACACGAGCTCACTGTCGATCGAATCGATCGCGAGCGCCTTGCCCGACCCGAGCCGGGTCATCGGACTGCACTTCTTCAACCCGGTGCACATCATGAAGCTGCTCGAGATCATCGTCGGGCCGCAGACGGATCCCGACGTCTACACCGCGGCGGCAGCCTTCGGCGCCCGCATCGGCAAGCAAACGATCAAGATCTCCGACTTCCCCGGTTTCGCGACGAGCCGGCTGGGTCTGGTGATCGGCCTCGAGGCGATCCGCATGGTCGAGCAGGGCGTGGGGAGCCCCGAGGACATCGACAAGGCGATGACCCTCGGCTACGGATTCCCGATGGGACCGCTGCGCCTGACGGATCTCGTCGGTCTGGACGTCCGGTTGCACATCGCGGAGTACCTCAGCGAGAAGCTCGCAGACGGGGCGCACTTCACGCCGCCGGCGTTGCTGCGCGAGATGGTCGAGGCCGGGAACTTGGGCAAGAAATCCGGCCAGGGTTTCTACACCTGGTAGCCGCGGCGTGACTACGATGGCGGCGGCAGGCGAACCGGAACCATCGAGGTCCCCAGACCGCCGAGCTCGAGCCCGGATGCGTAGACCCGCCGCGCGCCTTTGTAGACCGAGAGCGAGTAGCGCCCCGTCGGCGCGTCGGCCACGGTGAACACGCCCTGCTCGTCCGTCGTGCGGACGATCTGCAGGGGCGGCTCGCCGGGGGTCCCCTCGGGCTCGCGCACCAGGAACACCGCCGCGCGCGCCAGCGGTGCAGACGTCTCGGCTGCGACCACCTGGCCGAGCAGGCAGGAGCGCACCTCAGCACACCTGGGCGTGACGATCGTGACCCCTCCCAGACTGTGAATCGGCGGGTTCGCAGCGGGCATCGGCACGGGGCCACACCCCGCCAACGCCAGCGCCGCGAGGATCCCGGTACGCGGTAGTGCAGTTCGCCAACGATTCATAGGTCCTCGTACAAGCCGGCAGCCCCTGCACCGTGCCAAGGTTCAGGCTCCGGCGCGAGCCTTCCGCACCTCAACGCCCACGCGACCGCGCGCTAACACCCCGCCCGCAAGCGCATTGCATGGCCTCGGGCTGCGGCGTACCCTTGGAACCGAGAAACGGCATGGTTGGAATTCGACGCGCGTTCGCACTTCTTCTGCTCGGGTTCTATGTGACCCAGTTCGCCATGACGGCGTTTCTGGGGCCGGACGAGCTCTACGCGGCCTACCTTGGCCTCGCTCTTTGCTACACGCTGGCCTTTGTTGGCGTCGCAGCCGAGTGGTTCTGGGCTCGCTGGTTTGCGATCGGGGTGGGCAACTTCGGCTCGCTGCTGATCTTGGTGCTGCTCCAGGTCGGCATGGAACCGATCATCGCGTTCTTCGCCTTCACCCACCTCGCCATCTCGGTGTTCCTCTCGGGCGAGGGCATGGCGGCACGCTACGAGTACTCGGAGACCGCTGCCGAGCGTTGGAACCTCCAGGAAGAGTCGCTCACGCTGATGCGCCGGGCGGTCAAGTCTGCCGGCAGCACCATCCCCATCCTCATCCTCTACACCCTCGGTCCCAGCCCCGAGTTCATGCACTGGGCCGCGCTGGGTCTGGGTGCGGCAGGGCTTGTCGGGCTGCTGCGCGGACGCACCTGGGGTGTTCTCGCCCTCGGATCCGCCGGCGCAATCGCAGCCTGCGAGTTCTTCCTGGGCGTTCCGACCGCCGGATACCTGATCCTCTCGCCCTTCGGCTATCCGATGGTCAGCGGAACGGTGGTCAACCTGCTCGCAGCGGGCCTGCTCATCGTCCCGCTGTTCTTCGCCCGCCCGATGTTGCGAATGCTGCGCGGCGCCTGAGCCTCGCTGCGGGACGCTCAACGCGGGCGACCCAGCCAACGCGGGCGACCCAGCGGATCGACCACCGCGGGTCTCCCCCGCGCTTGGCCAGAGCTTGGCCGGCGCTTGGGAGGCCCGTTTTTGCGTGTCGAGCTGTAGACTGCCGGCCATGCGACTGCCCCTCTGGCTCGCACCGCTGGTGCTCTGTGCCTGTGCCACGGCGCGCCCCGCATCCGCCCAGGCGGCTGCACCTGTCCACTACCGCGTCGATCTGCGCGCCCCCGCGTCCCAGTACGTGCACGTCGAGGCGCGCATCCCGAGCCGCTCAGCCCGCACCCAGCTCGCCCTGCCCGCTTGGACGCCCGGCTCGTACCGAATCCGCGACTTCGGCAAGCACGTGTTCGGGTTCTCCGCCGAGTCGCCCGATGGCACACCGCTGAGGGTCGAAGCCCTCGACAAGCAAACCTGGGAGGTTCGAAACGCAGGCAAGCCGTTCGTGGCCCGCTACCGGGTCTACGCGGCGACGCCCAGCGTTCGCACCAGCATGCTCGATGACACCCACGCCTCGATCAACGGGGCCAGCATGTTCGTCTTCGAACCCGGCAAGCTTGCGCGAGCACACCGGGTCGAAGTCCTCGCCCCGGATGGGTGGACGACCCATACGGCGCTTCCGATGCGAGACGGAGCCCTGCTCGCGCGTGACTACGACACGCTCGTCGACAGCCCCATCGAAGTCGGGACCCCCTGGGTCGACACCTTCGAACTCTCCGGGACCGCGTTTGAGTACGTGCTGACCAGCCCCGACGACCTGCAGCTCGACCGCGCCCGCCTGGTCGAGGAAGCCAAGGCACTCAGCGGTGCCTTCGCAGAGATGATGGGCGGCTTCCCCATGCAGCGGTACGTGTTCCTGATGAACGTGGGCGATGTTGGCGGCGGCGGTCTCGAACACGCGGACAGCACGATGATGATGATGCAACGGACCGCGTTCGACCAGGACGCTGGCTACGAGCGGGCCGCCAGCCTCACCGCCCACGAATTCTTCCACCTGTGGAACGTCAAGCGCATCCATGACGCCGCGCTGGGACCGTTTGACTACCAGCGCGAGAACTACTCGCGGCTGCTGTGGTTTCACGAAGGCTTCACCGAAACGATGGAGGGTCTTGCGATGCGCCGCAGCGGACTTTGGACCGCCAAGGAGTATCTCGACCACGTCGCCAGCAGCGTCACCGGCTTTCAAAGCAAGCCCGGCCGCAACGCGATGCCGCTTTCGGAGGTCAGCTTTCGGGCCTGGACCCACGCGTACCAACCCGAGGACAACCATCGCAACGAGACGGTCAGCTACTACGACAAGGGCAACGTGCTCGGCGTCGCGCTCGACCTCAAGATTCGACTCGCGAGCAGCGGCAAGGGCTCGCTTGCCGGCGTGTTCCGCCGCTTGATGACGCGCTTTGGGTCGACCGGGACCGGCATCACCGCGGCGGACATCGTGCAGGCCGCGTCCGACGAGGCCGGCGTCGAGCTGTCGGAGTTCTTCGCCCGCCACGTCGAGGGTGTCGAGCCGATCCCGGTGCTGTCCCTGCTCAAGGAGGCCGGCATCATCGTCACGTCGCGGCCCACCTGGTCCGACGCCGAGGGCGAAGATCTCGCCGACGCGGCCAGCAAGCGGGCATGGGCGGGGCTGGACCTCGAGGGCAGCCAGGTTCGCAACGTGGTGCCCGGGAGCCCGGCGGAAGCCGGCGCGGTGATGCGGGCGGACGAGATCATCGCGGTCCAAGGGCGGCGGGTGCAGTCCGAGGCGGCCGTTCGTGCCGCGCTCGGCCGCGTGGGTCCCGGCGGCCGCGCCGCGCTCACGGTCTTTCGCGGCTCACGTCTGGTCGAGCTCGAGGTGGAGCTGCGCGACAATCCGCACCGCATCGTCGCGCTCGAGCTGCCGAAGGAACCGGGGCCGGTGCTGCGCGGGTGGTTGGCGCTCGACTGAGCGCTTCACTCGGGAAGGAACGCCGGCGGTGGGATCTGGCGAGCCCGGGGCGAGGCAACGCTCCACACCAGCGCGCCCGCAACCCACGACGTCGGAAGCAGCGCCAAGTAGTCCGGCATGAAGCACAGGAACGCCGACAAGAACGCCGAGGCGGAGGCCACGATGACGAACAAAGAAAGCGCCTTGTTCTTCATCGGGCCGAGCTTGGGCTGCGGCAAGTTGGACGCCATCAAGAATGCCCCCAGCAGCATCGCGGCCGGGATGTAGCTCCAGGCGCGAAAGGAGAACTCCAGTCCGCCGAACAGCCGTGGTCCTGAGAACGCCGAGGGAGCGCCGAGCACCACATCGGCCGGTGTGTACTTGAACAACACCAGCATCCAGACAACGAGCAGGCCCGCAGCCAACGTCGTGGGCACACCCAAAAACACATCGGGTGGGGAGTCACTCTCGGCAACGACGTTGAACTTCGCGAGCCGAAAGACCGCAGCCAAGACCCAAAGGGCGCAGGCGCTCATCAACAAGACGCGGCCGGTCCCCGCACTGAACCCCAGCGCCGGGACGCTCGACAGCATCGTGTAGACCAGGAACGACGGTGCAACGCCGAAGTTGATCGCGTCGGCAAAGGAGTCCATCTGCACGCCGAACGCACTGCTCGCCCGCAGCAGTCGCGCGACCAGCCCGTCCATCCGATCCAGCATGACGGCCCAGATAATCAGCCAGCTGGCGTCGACGAAGCGAGCCTCCGACGTGGCGACCAGGGAGAGGAGGCCGAACAACAACCCGGTCGAGGTCACCAAGTTCGGCGCTAGGTAGCGTAGGAACCGCTGCATCGACGCGGGCGGAGTATAGGCGCCAACTCGCCCGCGGGTCACGCGAGCGACCGAGCAAACAACGGCTCGCCTCGGGGCTCGCGAAAGCACGGCCGATTTCACGTGCTTGCGCTGCTCAGGGCGCTGGTCGGAATTATCTTGCCGCCAGGTGCAGAGCTGCGCTGCGCGGGCAAGGCGCGAAGAGGGCGTGTACCGGGCGTACGCAACCGATGAGCAACGCGGCCCTCGTGGTGCAGTGCGGTGCCTGGCGGCAAGATAGTTCCGACCAGGGCCCTTAGCGAGGGATCAGCTGGTCCAACAGCACCTGGCAGCCGCGATCGACCAAGGCATAGACATGGCGGAACTCGGCCTCGCCGCCGCGCACCGGGTCGGGCACGTCGAGGTCGAAACCGCGGGCGTGCGGATTTTCGATCGCGCGCAACAACCGAACCCTCGCCCGTCCGCGCTGCGCGGCACCGAATTCAGACAGGCTCTGGAAGCGCTCAACGTCGGCCAGGTTCGCGCGGTCCATCACGATGATCTCTGCGAAGCGGTGAAGGTCCTCGGGACCCAGACCCCGCGACACACCTGTGGAGTCGAGCAGGAGGCCGTACTCCGATGCGACCTGGACACTGCCGGCGTGCGGGGGGATGCCCGGCACAGCCCACGTGCCGGCGCTGTCGATGTCGAGCTGTTCCAGGACGCCGCGCTCCTGGGCTCGACGCAAGAACAAGCCGTGCGCCAGCGGGGAGCGACACATGTTCGCGTGACACACGAACAACACACCGATGCGCGCAGCAGTCATCGCTTAGAGCAGGGCTCGAACGTCGGGGTCTTCTTTGACGATGTCCCAGGTGGGATCGAAGTCGATCTGCTCCAACAGCTTTTTACCGCCCTTGCGCTCGGCGACTTGCTTGAGCAGTTTGACGACCTCCTCCACCTCTCCGGTCACGGCCTTCTGTTTGGCGAGCGCAAACACCGGGTCGGGGTATTCCTCGTCCTTCGCTGCGGACCACTCGTAGAACACCTGGGCGCGGTCCGGTGACTTGTAGAGGTAGTCGCCGCGCGCCTTGGCGGCCCGGGCGAGCTCTTTGACCGTGGCGCCGGCGGCCTCCGCCTCGGCCAGGGCTTCAACGGCGCGCTCATCGGTGGTCTTGGTGGTGCGAGCCTCCTTGATCAGCGACGCGGTGTCCTTGCCTCCGCCGGCTGCCGCGTCGGCGCCGCCCTCGGCTTGTGGGTCCTCTCCCCCCTCCGCCGCGGGGATCTCCTCTGCCTCGTCCCCGGCGTCGCCATCTTCAGCATCGCCGCCCTCCGCACCGGCGCCGCTCTCGGCGTCGGCGCCCTCAGCACCCGCCGCGTCGGCATTCTCCGCCGGCTCCGCGCTGTCCGGAGGCTCTCCTTCCTCCCCGGCCGACTCCTTGTCAGGGGCCTCGTCTTGGGGGTCGAGCTGGGGATCGGGCTGGGTCGGTTCTTTCGCCTCGTCGAGCGGAACCTTGGCTTCCGAGGGCTTGGAAACACCCGTCGGCGTGGGCTTCGCATCCCCCCCGCCGCACGCGGTCAAAGCGAGCGTCGAGGCCAGAGCCACAACCACCATCGACGCACGGCGCGCACTGCTTTCGAGCATGGCCGGATGCTAGCAGGTGATCGACCCGCTCGCGCAGTGCCAAAAAGCGGGGCTGAATCTGCTGCGGGAAACGCTCCGAATTCCCCGAATCGAGGAGGTGTTCCGTATGCTCGCGCTACCCATGGTTTCTGTTTTGTTCATGCTCGCTCTGGCCAGCGCACCCGCCGGGGACCCGGCCCTGCAAGCCAAAGCCGCCGAAGTCTTCGACGAGTACTGCACCGCCTGCCACGCCGAGGGCGGAGACCTTAGCGACCCCAGCGAGTTTCCCCTCGAGGGGGACCTCGGGATGCTCGTCGGGCTCAAGGCCAACGAATCCGACAAGCTCCTCATCGCGCCGGGCAAGCCCGGAGACAGCTACCTCATGGACAAGGTCCTTGGGACGCATGCGATGAAGGAAGAGCTGATGCCGCTGGGCGACGACCCGCTGCCCGCCGACAAGCTCAAGGTGCTCAGCGACTGGATCACAAGCATCCCCGCCGAGGCGGGAGCCGCTGCAGGCCCTGCGGCGACCTCCGTCGCCACCCCGGCCGAGGCGAGCGACCCGGCCTTGGAGGCCAAGGTGGCCGAGATCTTTGACGAGCACTGCACGGCCTGTCACGCCGACGGAGGAGACCTCAACGACCCCAGCGAGTTTCCCCTGGAGGGCAACCTCTCGGTGCTGATCGGACGCAAGGCCAGCGAATCCGAAAAGCTCCTCATCGCGCCCGGAGATCCCGAGGGCAGCTACCTGATGGACAAGGTCCTCGGAACGCCAGCGATGCAACAAGACCTCATGCCGCTGGGCGGGGACGCGTTGCCGCCTGCGCAGGTGCAGGTGATCCGCGAGTGGATCGCGAGCATGCCCGCGGCCGGCGGCGGTGCGACTCCCACGGGCGGAGGCGATGACATTGTCCCGCCGAAGAAGAACTACAAGCCCTTCCACGGCGACAAGCACATCGTGCTCCCCACGACGACTTCGCTGGGAAAGAAGACCTTCCAGTACCGGATCGACCACCGCTTCGGCCGCATCGGGACCGAGCGCGGCGCATTCGGCATGGACGCGGGCGTCGTGATGAACATGGGCGTCGCGTACGGAATCATCGATGGCCTCGACGTGGGCCTGTCGCGGACCAACTCTCGCAAAGCGTGGGAGATCAGCGCGAAGTACATCGGGCTGCGCCAAGAAGACGACATGCCGGTCTCGCTGGGCGGCTACGTCTCCATGGACCTGTTGCGCGACTTTGACGTGGAGAACGCCATCTCGGGCAACTTCATGCTGCTGCTCAGTCGGCTGTGGTTCGAGCGCTGGTCCACGCAGTTTGTGCTCAGCTATCACACCGGAACCAACAAGAGCTCGCGCGTGCTCATCGACTTCGACGACGGCGAAGGCCCGGTCCCAGTGCAGGACACCCGCGGCACCCTCGTGGCAGGCCTGGCCTCGCAAGTGTGGCTGGGCAAGCGCAAGAAGTGGTCGATCGATGCGGAGTACTTCCTGCCCGTGCCCGACGTCGGCACCCCCAACCTCTTCTACGTACGCGGCGGCGATGCCGACCTCGACGGCTCGAAGATCGGCTCGTGGGGCCTGGGCGCCGGCTACTACACCGGCAAGCACTTCTTCCAGCTGTTCTTCACCAACAACCGAGAGATCCACCCCAACCTCGCCGCCCCCGGCGGGCAGTCGGGCAACCCCTTCAAGACCGATGACGGGGTCGACGACAGCAACCCGTTCAACGAGTTCAACTTCTACCTGGGCTTCAACCTCATCCGGCAGTTCACCCTCGGCAAGAACGCAGCGCGCTGGAAGAAACAACGCGAAGCCAAGAAGAGCGGATCGAGCACGGAGGCGTCGAAATGAAACGCAGCATCACACTCATGTTGGCCGCAGGCGCGCTGGCGCTTGGCGGCTGTGACCAGGTCAAGAAGATCGACGAAGGAAGTGAAACCGGCGGCGGCGAGGGGGTTCCCGGACCGGTTCAGGAACGACTCACGGCCAGTTGTGCGACCTCGACAAGCTGCCACGCCAGCGGGGGCCTCTCCCCCGACCTCTCCGGAGGCAGTGCTTGGCTCACGCAGTCCGGTGGCGGTGGCCCCTACGTCTCCTTCGGAGACCTCGACAACAGCTACCTCGTCCAGAAGATGCTCGGTTCTCCGGGGATCGCAGGCACGATCATGCCGCCCCCAGGGCAGCCGGAACTCGCGCCCGAAGACCTCGCGGTCATCGTCGGGTGGGTTGCTGGCGTCGAGTTTCCGTCCGAGACGGGACCGGCGACCACCGGCGAGACCGGGGGCGAGACCGAAGGCCAAACAACCGCGGGCGAGAGCACCGGCTCGGACGGCGGCCCGACCTCCTGCGCGCTGTCGGTGGTCGATCCCGACACCCAGAGTCCGGTCGTCTCCGGGGACGGGGCCGGCGTGATCCCGTCGTCCGTCGGCACGGCGCTCGAGGAAAACTGCGGCTGCCACTACACCGACTCGGTCTCGGACCCGACGACCTACTTCCCCTACAGCGGAGGCACCCAGCTGCAGACGCTGGCGAACTTCACGGGGCCCTACGCCGGCGGCAACTCGACGTATATGGGCATGCCGGCATGGATGGCGGTCCAAGACCGGGTCATCACCCAAGGCACGATGCCGACGGTGAGCGTCTGCGAGACCGAAGAGGGCACGACGATGACCGCCGCCGACTTCGCGCTGTTCGAAGCCTGGTTCGAGCAAGGGGCGCCCGACGGCGCAACGTTCACGCCGCCGGGGTAGCGCCCAGGGGCGGCGCCACCAGGTCGCCAAACGAACAACGGGCGAGCGCGGCAACTGCCGGCTCGCCCTCTTTCGTGCCTGCGTCTTTCGTGCCTGCGTCGCCCCGCGCTACGCGGTCGCGGCGGGCTCGGGCCGAGGCGGCAGCGGTCGCTTCGCCGCCTTGATGCCCACATCGCTGTCGGCGTTCACATCCGGGTGCACCTCGAGCTCGGCGACGCCGCCCTCCACCACCAGCTCGGCCACGGGATGCCCCTCGGGGATCTCTTCGCCGTTGCTGAAGCGGGTGATCTTGGGCTGCGGGTTGGCCTTCTCGTGCTGCTCCAGCTGCTTCTCGAGCGCCTCTTTGGTCTCGTCCTCGAGCGTGTTCCAGCCCATGCGTCCGCGACACTTAGGGAACCGCGAACAGCCCAGCCACGGGCCTCGCTTGCCCCGCCGCAGGTTCATCGGCGCGTCACACTTGGTGCACTGAAGCTCGGTCTCGATCGGCGGAATGGACGGGTATTTGATGCCCCCCTTCTTGTCGAGGTTGAGCACGAACGTGGTGGCCGGGTAGTTGATCGACGCCAGGAACGGACCGAAGCGGCCGTTGCGGAGCTCCATCTGCGAGCGATCTTCGGGCGCAGCCACATCGACGCGCTCGGGCAGCAGCGGCCGCCCTGCCCGGTCGATGGGCGCGGAGTAGTCGCAGTCGGGATAGGTCGAGCACGACAGGAAACGACCGTTGCGTCCGAAGCGGTACAGGGTCTGGGATCCGCACTTCGGGCACTTGTACAGCGCGGGCTGCGTCTCAGCCTTGGCGTGCGTCATGCTCTCGTGCGCAACCTCGAGCGCCTCGGTGAACGGCCCGTGAAAGCGAGTCAGCATGTCTTGCCAGTCGCCTTGGTCGTCCTCGATGCGGTCGAGCTCGTCCTCCATCGAGCGCGTGTAGCCCACCGACATCAGGCTGGGGAACGCCTCGACGAGCTTGTCGGTGACCACCTCGCCCAGGTCGGTGGCGTAGAAGCGGCGCTCGAGCTGTTCGACGTAGCGCCGGTCTTGGATGACGCTGATGATCGACGCGTAGGTCGACGGACGACCGATGCCCTCGGCCTCCAGCGTCTTGACCAGCGATGCCTCGGAGTAGCGCGGCGGAGGTGAGGTGAACTTCTGGTCGGGGTTGATGGCGAACGGCGCGGCCTCATCACCCTCGGCGAGGTCGGGCAACGTCTGCTCGTCGCTGGCGGTCGGCACGCCCGCAACTTTGTAGAAGCCATCGAACGCGAGCACGCGGCCGGTGGCCTTGAGCGTAGCGCCGGACTTGGTGTCGGAGCGCTCGAAGAGCACCGCGGTGGCATCCCACTTGGCGGGCACCATCTGCCCGGCCACGAAGCGACGCCAGATCAGATCGTAGAGCCGGAACTGGTCGGGGGTGAGCGAGCCCTCGAGGTCGGCGGGGCGGCGGGTGGCCGCCGTGGGCCGAATCGCCTCGTGAGCCTCTTGCGCGTCCTTGTTGGACGAGGACCACGTATTGGGCTTTTCGGGCAGGTACTCGTCACCGAACTCGGCCACGAACTTGCGCGCCTCGGCCACCGCCTCGGGGGACAGGTTGGTGGAGTCGGTACGCATGTAGGTGATGAGACCGACCTGGCCCTCGTCGCCGGGCACCTCGATACCTTCGTACAGCTGCTGCGCGGCCCGCATCGTTCGCTGGGCGGTGAAGCCGAGCTGGTTGGCGGCTGCGATCTGCAGGCTCGAGGTGATGAACGGACCCGGCGGACGCGACGTGGTTCGCCGGGTCTCGATCGAGGTGATCGCGTAGCGCGTCTTGGGGTCGAGCGTGCCCACGACGACCCGCTTCACCGTGGCCGGCCCCTTGCCCTCGGGGTCGTCGGTGTTCTCGACCGTCACGTCGATCAGACCCACGGCAGTGGCGACGGCCGTGATCTGCTTGGAGAGGTCTTGGGGGTCGTCGGCCTTGCAGCCCACGTCGAACTTCTCGCCGCCAATGGACACAAGCTCGGTCTTGAGCCCCTTGTGCTCGGCCAGCCAGGCGTTGCGAACCTTGAGCGTGGGCGGCTTGTTCTTCTCGTCGCGCTGCTCCAGCAGCTGCGCCCAGGTCTTGGTCAGCTTTGGCGCGTCGCCGGCCTGCAGCGCCAGGTGGGCTGTGACCTTCCAATACTCGTCGGGCACGAACGCCTCGATCTCGCGCTCTCGCTCGACGACGATGCGCACCGCAACCGACTGCACCCGGCCTGCGGACAGGCCTCGGGCGACCTTCTTCCACAGCAGCGGCGAGGCCTGATAGCCGACGATCCGATCGAGGATCCGGCGGGCCTGCTGCGCGTTCACCTTGGCCACGTCGATCTCGTGCGGTTCGGAGAAGGCACGCTGGACCTCGGTCTTGGTGATCGCGTTGAACACCACCCGCTTCGCGTCGCGCGGCTCGACCCCGAGCTCTTGCGCGAGGTGCCACGCGATGGCCTCTCCTTCGCGGTCAAGGTCAGTCGCGAACCAGATTTCGCTGGCATCCTTGGCGAGGCGCTTGAGCTCGTTGACCGTCTTGGCCTTGCCGGGCAGCACCTCGTAGGTGGGCGAGAAGTTGTTGTCGAGGTCCACGCCCGGGACCGGCATCTTCACGCCTTTGGGCGCTTTGGCCGGCAGGTCGCGAATGTGGCCCACCGACGCATGAACGACGAAATCGTCGCCGAGGTATTTGTTGATCGTCTTTGCCTTCGCAGGAGACTCGACGATCACCAGCTGTCGGCCCGAAGCGTTGCCGCCAACCTTCGGCTTCTTGGCGCTGCTCTTCTTCTTGGTGACCTTCTTCGCGGCGGTCTTCTTCGCGCCCGCGGTCTTGGCGACCTTCTTCTTGGTCTCCTTCTTCGCGACCGTCTTGGCGACCTTCTTCTTGGCGGTGCTCTTCTTGGCGACCTTCTTCTTGGTCACCTTCTTCGCGCTGCCTGCCTTTTTGGAGGATTTGGACGCGGAGGGGCTCTTCTTGGCGGTGGCCATCGGGGGGGTACTTCAAGCGCGAGAAGCGCAAAGGCCGCTTTTCAGGGGCCGGTGGGACGCGAATGTATTCGCTTTGTTCGGCAACGCCAACGCGCAAGCGGCGCATTTCAGACAAAAAAACGCACAACGGGGTCCGACGAAGGCCGGTGGGTCCGGGTTACCGACGGTTCCAGCCTACGTTGTCACCCTCGCCGCGGCGGCCTGGGCAGGGTCTTGTGAACGAGAAACGCCGCGGGAAGGCGCGTTTGTCGCCCACCGCAGCGTCTTTGGCGCGGCTCGAACGACGGGTTAGACGCCAGCGACCGGAGGCGCGAGCTGACCCATGTTGATCAGCTCGCAAGCGTTGAAGTAGGTGTCAGCGTCGACCGGGCACGCCTCACCCGGGTTCAGGCCCCTGCAGAAGCCGCGCTGGTCGGCGGTGCTCAGCTCGTCGAGGCACTTGGAGAAGTCGGAGTCCGGGTCGTCGAAGTTGGTCGCGCCCGCGAACAACCCGCAGCCCTGGCCGTTCGGGTCCTGGTGCGTCTCATGACGCGCAGGCTTCCAATCGGTCCGCCCCAGGCGGATGTCGGTCCCGACCGCGGGTCGCCAAGACTGCGGGTCCTCGGGATCGTCCTGAATGCAGTCTTTGGCCTCAAGCGCGACCGTCTGGCAGCAGACGCGTGTTTCGCCGCAGACCGCTTGCGTATCGGCATCGTTCCAGGTGGGGTTGCACGGCACTGGGCAGTTCGCGGCCGCAGCGTCGAACAAACCCGCACCGGAGGGGAGGTCGCCCGTCCGTACGCACATGCCCATGGTCCCCAGGCCGTTGTTGTCGCCGGAGAAGTAAGGCTTGCCACCTCCCTCCGTCGTGGGGATGTTCGCGTAAATCGGGATGCCACCCCCCACTGCTGCCGGATCGTCGGAGCAGCAAAAGTGCGTATCGGGGCAGTTGTCCGACTGGCGCGGATTGCAGCGAAACGCGACGGTTGGATAGTTGACGTCGATGCACGAAGTCGCGACGACGGCACCCAGGCCTACAGCGAGGCCGTTGAGAACAAGAAAACGAAGGACTCGCATTGACCGCATGGATCCGAGCCGAAGGTTGCACGGCCGGGCGTCGATGTAAAGTTCCCCGCGGCACTGCCCTAGCGCCGCGCACGGGGCTCCCCAGACGAGCCGGGAAGGCCTGGAAACCGCGCCTGCTACAGCTTCTTTTGCCGAACCTTGAAATCTGCCGGTGCTTTGGCGCGTCGAGGGGGTGGAGGCTAGGATCAGATCGATGCGCTACGAGGGCACCACGCGCCAAAAAGGCCAAAATTCGGGGGCACCCCGCGCTTTGCACAAGGGATCGTGTGGGCGCTGTGTTTGGCGCTGGGCTGCTCCGGCGCAAGCAAAGAAGGAAAGCCCGCCGATTCCGAGCTCGGACGCACCACGGCGTTCGGCAGAGCGGATGACACGGATCCGGCGAGCGAGGCTGCCGCACAGGACGCCGACCCCGACGCTGTCTTGCCGCTGGGCAAGATCACCAAGATCAGCTTTCGCGAGCACCCCGCGGGCACGGCCTGGGTCATGGCAGCCGGCGAGGACCCCGTGAAAATGGACATCGGTCAGGCCGAGGCCCGTGGCTACACGATCGTCGACCTGTCCAACACCTGGACGCCGTACATCTTCAGCGAGAAGACACCAGGCACCGAGGACAGCACGCCCAACGACTACCGGGCGATGTACATCGGCCTCGCCAACGATCGCATCGATTCCGACGGTGACGCGCTTCCCGAGCATGGGCACAACTATCTGGAGCTGTACGGCATCCCCCCCTCGCTGGCGGTGGTGAAGGCCGAGTGGGACGAGCACGAAGCCGAAGTCGGGCCCTGTCTTGAAGAGGCAGGTTTCGATCCCGAGGCGTTCAAACGTTACGACGAGAAGATCGTCTACAAAAACTCCGGCCAGAGCAAGCGGAACAAGACCGCGCGCGCCCGCAAAGCGCGGCTGCAGACCGCCATGCGCAAGGCCAAGCTCAAGTTCACGGTGGCCGAGGACCTTGAGGCCGCCAAGACCGACCCACGCACCCAGAGCGCCTACCAGAGCTGGCGCGAAGTGCAGGACGAGGTCGACGTCATCACGAACGCCCAGCGCCGGTTCCGATGCGAGCGACTGTTCAGCAACGGCACTGGAGGTCGCGGAAAGTTCGAGGCTGGCATCTACGACTCCCCCACCACCCACGCGCTCGCCGAGTTCGAGCGCAAACACGACCTCATGGGCTGGGGCCACTTCAAGCGGGACAACCTCGACATGCTCGCGCTGATGCCCGATGAGGCCAGTCACGAGCGGCTGCTGCGGGTGCTGACCGAGCGGGTGGTGACCTCCGCGGGCATCATCGAAGACGGGTCCGCCGCCCAGTGGAAGCGGGCCGACTATCGATACAAAGACACCGACGGCAAGGAGCAGCCACTGCGCGATGTCGTCACCGAGTACAGCGCTGCGGCGGTGGAGGCCCTGGGACTGCAGACCCCCGAATCCGCGAAGGCCTCGCTCGCAGCGCTGTCCGACCTGGGCGAAGGCGGCTTCGAAAACCTGCTTGTCGCGATCAAGATGCCGCCCAAGCCGGCGTACTACAGCGACAACATGAAGTTCTCCGCCCTCATCGACCGCGGGGACGTTTGGTACGAGTTTCCGTACACCGACGACGGCCACAAGAAGTCCCAGCCGCGCTCGCGGTACCCCCACATCACCGTCTACGTGCACTACGCGGACCAGAAGATCCCTCTGGTGCACTGGCGCACCACGATCGGAGCGTGGCGCAACGAGTACAAAGACGGCGAGATCATGCTCAAGTACAAGAACTCCGACGTGGGGGCTCGGGTCTGGAAAGACATCGTCGCCGCGCCGGTGTGGATCCCACCCGCGAGCACGCCGCCGGCCGAGCTCATCAAGGGCAAGTGGAAGAACGGCAAGTTCCGCCGGGGCGTGAACTACGACGAGATCGGCCCGGGCTATCGCTCCGCGTACGGATTGGTCGCCGCGTACCACATCAAGCAATCCAAGGACGCCGAGGGCAACGTGGTCTCCGAGTTCGACAACTCGATTCGGACCCACGGCAGCGTGGACTACATGTCGATCCTGCGCCGCTACTCCCACGGATGTCACCGCCTGTACAACATGGACGCGGTGCGACTGTTCGCGTTCGTGTTGCAGCACCGCGACTACACGCGCATGGGGCAGGTCGCGGTCGGCGTCGGCCGCAACCTCGAGGCAGACGGCCGCAGCTATCAAATGAGGATCGGCACCCGCGGCTACAAATACGAGCTGGTGGAACCGATTCCCCTGGAGGTCACATCCGGCCGAATCCGCGGCAATCGGTCGTCGCCCCTGGAGGGCTATCTCGAACGACCCCTGACCGAAGAAGAGAAAGTGCAGCAGGCCGAGGCGGCGATGGAAGCGGCTGGCGAGGCCGTCGAAGACGCGCTCACGCCGTTCTTCTAACAAACGCAAACCCACGAACCTCGCGCGGTGTGTGAAACGCCGCGCGCATGCTCTGGCCCCAACCCCCTGGGGCTGCTAGGTTCCGCCGCCGTGGAACCTCAGTTCCAGTCTTCGTTCGAGCGCCACCTTCTCCCGGAGCAGCGCCGTGCCGTGCTGCAGGCCCTCTCGGCCCGCGTCCCCCAGGATGCGACGCTTGGTGACCTCGTGGATGCAGCGCGCTCGCTCGGCTGGAGCGACCCGATGGGCACGCTAACGCTGCAGGACTTTGCCGACGCCCTGCTGGGCCAGGAGGCGGAGCTCGACCAGACCGCCCCCGCCCCCAGTGAACCCGCGCCCCAGCCCACTGCGACAACGCCGAACACGCGGGCCGCGAAGGCCTCCACGGGGACGCGAAAGCTGCCAGCCGCGAGCAAGACCACGCCCAGCAAGCCCAGCAAGCCCAACAAGCCCAACAAGACCAGCGCCAGCGCGGCGCTCGAAGGTCTGAAGTCCAAGCTGGACGCCGACGAGCCGATGAGTCTCGAAGAGGCAGCCGAAGCGCTGATTCCGATCGTCGGCAACATGAAGACCGCCACGATGCAGCAGCTCGAAGAGTTCACCGGGATCGGCCGGCGCAAACTGAGGTTTCACATCGGGCAGCTCGTCCGACATGGACACCTCGAGCGCCACGGCATGGGACGCGGGACCCACTACACGACGTGCAGCTAGTGTCCTCTGGTGAAACCCGACACGACGTCTCACTCGCCTTTTTCGCTGCTCGCACGCTCGCTCGCGGGTTGCGCAATCCGAGCGGCGGTTCAAAACGGTTTAACGGATCTCGCGCGATGAAACACCGAGCCACGACCACGACCGCCTCCCTCTTCGTCGCAGCGCTGGCCGGCGTCATCGCGTTTGCGGGCGACGCCGCCGAAGCTCACGCTGCGCCCTCTCCGGGCAATCGGATCGCGGGCCGCGGCGGCAACACGGGTGTGGGCCTGAGTCTTGGCGATCCGATGGGGCTGTCGGTGAAGCACTTTTTTCACCCGGCGCACGCGCTGCAGTTCCACCTCGCCTGGCTCCCGCTGCACAACGGGGATGGTGGCGTGGGGGTCGACTACCTGTGGACGCCGGGCGTGTTCGTTTCCAACAGCACGCTCGACTTCATGCCGTACTTCGGCTTGGGTGTCGCGATCGGCTTCGACAGCAACCAGGCCGGTCTCATCGTGAAGCCGCCCCTGGGGCTGGCCATTCACTGGAAAGATGTGCCGCTCGACACCGCACTCGAGGGCACGTGGTCGCCCTACATGATCTACGGGCCCTGCAGTGGCGGGCGCAACGCGTGCTTCAGCGCGGCGCACGGGGACATCTCGGTGAAGGTTCGGTACTACTTCTAGCCGAACCCCGCGACCGCCAGGAGCTTGGTCGTCACGCCGGGCATTCCGCCTGCTGGCCGCTCGCCGGGCGCGATCCAGGCGGTCTCGATGCCCGGCAACAGCGACGGCCGACGACACAGCGTCGCGGACATCACGTCCAACTCCCAGATGCGGTGGGTGAAAACGTGGCGAACCATGCCCACGGATCGCCACGCATCCAAGGCCCCCGGTGCCGTGAAGATCGCGCCGAGTTCGGTCGGTCCATCTTCGTCGGTCACCAGCGGCAGGCACCACATGCCCGCCAACAGTCCTGTCTCGGGGCGCTTCACCAACAGCAACCGCTTGCGAGAGACCACCGCGAGTCCGCAGAGCCTCTCGACAGGCTGCGCAACCCGCTTCTTGGGCGCTGGAATGACCCCGGTCCGCCCCGTCGCGTGGGCGTTGCAGTGCGGCCGGATCGGGCAGGTTTCGCAGCGTGGATTTCGGGGCACACACAGCGTGGCGCCCAGCTCCATCAGGGCCTGCGCGAGCACCCGAGGACGGCCCTGGCGTAAAATCGCCTCGGTGAGCGTCCAGTGCCCGGCCGCGCCCGCATCCTGTTGCTTCGGATCCTCGATGCCGCAGACGCGGGACAACACCCGGGCCACGTTCCCGTCGACCAGCGCCTCGGGGCGATCGAAGGCGATCGATGCGATGGCGCCGCAGGTGTACCGACCAACGCCCGGGACCGCTCGCAATGCCTTGCCGCCCTCGGGGACAACGCCGGCGTGCTCGTCTCGGACGTGTCGTGCGCCTTGATGCAGCAGCCGGGCCCGCCGGTAGTAGCCCAGTCCACTCCACGCCTCGAGCACCGAGGACTCCTCGGCGTCCGCCAGCGCGAATACGGTCGGAAAACGCGCAAGGAAGTTGGCGTAGTAGCGCTCGACCGTCTCCACGCGGGTTTGCTGCAGCATGATCTCCGACACCCAGATCGCGTAGGGATCCCGAGTCCGACGCCAGCTGAGATCCCGGTGCGACGCTTCAAACCACGGCGTTAGATCGGTCGCGAGCGCGGTCGCAAGCGGCGAATCGGGAGCATCCGTCACGCGCCAGAGCCTGGCATGGCCACCGCGACTTGGCGAGCGGCGGGGGAGTCGGCTAAGACGTCGGGTTGAGGACCGGCATGTTCCGCAAGCGCGACACCCACATCCACTTCGTCGGAATCGGCGGCATCGGCATGAGCGGCATCGCCGAAGTGTTGGTCAACCTTGGCTACCAAGTGACCGGAACAGACATCAGCGAGAGCGACACGACGCGCCGCCTCACCGAGCTGGGGGCGACGGTTTATCTCGGGCACAGCCCCGAGCACTTGGGCGATGCCGACGTCGTGGTCACCTCCAGCGCGGTCACCCGGGACAACTCAGAGATCGTCGCGGCTCGGCAGCGCAAGATCCCGGTCATCCCACGGGCGGAGATGCTCGCCGAACTCATGCGCCTCAAAGAGGGGATCGCGGTGGCCGGGTCTCACGGGAAGACCACGACCACCTCGCTGATCGCCTCGATCCTCGCGGCCGCCAACCTCGACCCGACGGTGGTCATCGGCGGCAAGGTCAATCAGTTCGGCAGCAACGCGCGCCTGGGACAGAGCGATCTGCTGGTGGCCGAAGCCGACGAGAGCGACGGCTCGTTCCTGTATCTGACCCCAACCTTCGCGGTCATCACCAACATCGACAACGAGCACCTCGACCACTACGGCAGCCTCGAGCACGTCCTGGAAGCGTTCGTTGGGTTTGCCAACCGCGTCCCGTTCTACGGCGGCGCCGTGGTGTGCCTGGACGACCCCAACGTGGCGAGCCTGCTGCCGCAGCTTCACAAGTCGATCACCACCTACGCGATCGGGCGTACGGACGCCGACTACGTCGCTGCCGAGGTTCGCTATCAGGGCCAGAGGACCTCGTTTCGTGTGCTCTGTCGGGGCAGCGATCGCGGCACCTTCACCCTGGGGATGCCGGGCATTCACAACGTGGCCAACGCCCTGGCAGCGATCGCCGTCGCGGACCTCTTCGAGATCCCCAGCGAGACCATTCGAGCCGGGCTCGCCGAGTTTGCCGGCGTGCAGCGCCGGTTCACGATGCTGGGCGAGTCCAAGGGGGTGATGGTCGTCGACGACTACGCGCACCACCCCACGGAGATTCGGGCGACCATCGACGGTGCCCGGACCAGCTTCGAGGACAAGCGGATCGTCGCGGTCGTCCAGCCGCACCGCTTCACCCGGCTTCGCGACAACTTCGAGGGGTTCGTGACCTGCCTCGACAGCGCCGACACCGTCGTGATCACGCAGGTCTACCCCGCCGGCGAGCCCCCGATCCCCGGCATCGACGCTGAGGCACTGGCCAACGCGATTCGCGCGCGGACCCCGGATCGCGCCGTGCACCACAGCGCCGATTTCGAGGCCCTGCCTGGCGATCTGGCGTCCATGTGTCGTCCCGGGGACCTCGTCCTCACGCTTGGCGCGGGCTCGATCACCCGAATTGGTCCCAGACTCGTCCAGCAGCTCGAAGCGCAGTAGCCTGCGGCGGATGACAGCTTCGATCCTCGACCAACTCCGTTCCTCCATCGAGGAAGCGATTCCCGGAGCCACCGTCCAGGTTGGCGGCGGAGGCGGGCACTACACGCTCGACGTCACCTCGGAGGCGTTCGAGGGGAAAAACCGGGTCCAGGCGCAGCGACTCGTGCTCAGCTCCATTGCGCACCTGATGAAAGGCGACGGCGCCCCGGTGCACGCCGTCGACTCGCTCAGCACGCGCACACCGTAGGCCGGTCCGCGGCGGCCTGCGTCAGTCGATGCGGGCCGAGATCCAGCTTCGAATCGCCTCGATGACCGGCTCTCGAAGCGCGGGAGGCTCGTTGTGGAGCTCGTGATAGTAGCCCTCGAACGACCGCAGACTCTGGTCGTGATCCTCCGGCGCGGCCAACGACGCGAACGCCTCCACGCTCGCGGTGTGGTCACAGATCTTGTCGCCGGTGCCCACGTACCAGTACAGCGGAACCTGGACCCCGTGGACACCTTCCATCACGCGGGCGCGCGCGTCGTTCATGCGTTGGAACCAGCGCGCGGACACAACCGCGACGCGCCGCGAGTCTTCGGCGTAGCGGGCGACTTGAGCCTCATCCCGGCTGATATCCGCCGGATCGAGGCCGGCGGGGAGCGTCATCCCGGGTGAGACGAACGCCGCGAACTTCCCGAGCCAGACCTTGAACAGCGGGGGCTGGTGGGCAAGCCGAAGCAGCGGGGCAGAGAGCACCACCCCACGGACGTGCTCGGGGAGGATGCCCGCCACCAGCGCGTTGAGGACGACGAGGCCACCCATGCTGTGGCCGAACACAAACCAGGGAACCGAGCCCGGCTTGGCGTCGGGACGCTCCTGCGCGTAGGCATCCATGACGGTCGCGAGGTCGTGCCCATACTGCTCAAAGCTCTCGATGTGCCCTGGAGCGCCGCCGGATTCGCCCTGTCCCCGATGGTCATGGCCGATGACCCAGGCCCCGATCGACTCCAGGTCGTCAGCGACGTCGGCGTACCGACCGATGTGCTCTCCGGCGCCGTGACTGATGACGACGACGCACCGGATCTCGGTGGGTGTCCAGGACTCGGCCCGCAGCGTGATGCCGTCGGGTGTCTCGATCTCGCGTCGCTCGTGCTTCATGGGACGGGGGCGCCGCCCGGGCGGCCGCGTACTAGAAGATATCGCGAACCCAGTCGGTGATGCGACGGATGGTCCCGGGGCCCTGATCTCGACCGGAGCGTTTGCGCGGGGCAAGTTCGGCCGAGTCCGCGACGGGCTCATGGGTTGCGCCGTAGAGCACCAAACCGACGCCCGTAGCGAACTTCGGGTCGGAGACCATCGAGGCGAATCCACCCTCGGCCAGGGAGACCACGCCGTGTCGTTCTCCGCCGGGGATCGACGTCGGCACGCCCTGGCGCACGGGCATCTGGAAGATGTCCTCTGCGATTTCGATCATGCCGGGCATCTGAGATGCCCCGCCGGTGAGCACGAGACCACTCGCCGCAAGCTCCGCGCTACCGCTGGCGAGCAGCTCTTGTTGCGCCATCAACAGGATCTCTTCCACGCGAGGCTCGATGATCTCGGCCAGGAATCGACGCTTGAACTCGCGGGGAGGACGGGGGCCCACACCGGGGACCTCGATGAGGTCGTCGCCTTCGACCATGCTGATCAACGCACATCCATGCTTGCGCTTGATCGCCTCGGCCTCGGCCACGCTGGTCCGCAACCCATGCGCGACGTCCTGCGTAATGCGGTGCCCGCCCATCACAATCACAGACGTGAAGACGTTGCTGCCCTCGGAGCACACCGAGAGGTCGGTCGTGCCGCCACCGATATCCATGATCGCGACGCCGAGGTCCCGCTCGTCCTGGTGCAGCACCGCGCGTGAGCTGGCCAGCGGCTCGAGCACGACCTCGATCACTTCGAGACCGGCGCGGTTGCAACACTTCACAATGTTTTGCACCGAGGTCAGCGAGGCGGTCAGCACGTGCGCCTTCACTTCCATACGCACGCCGTTCATGCCGATGGGGTCGCGGATCTGCCCCTGCCCATCGATGATGTACTCAAGCGGGATGGTGTGCAGGATCTTTCGATCGAGCGGAATGTTGACCGCTTTGGCCTGCTCGATGACCCGCGCGACGTCGATCTCCTCGACTTCGCGGGAGCGCATGCTGACCTGGCCAAAGCTGTTGAAGCCCTGAACGTGGCCGCCGGCGATGCCGACGTAGACGGACTGTACATCCGCCGCCGCCATTTGCTCCGCTTCGGCGACCGCTGCCGCGATGCTGCCCGTGGTCGCCTCGATGTTGACCACGACACCTTGCCGGAGCCCCTCGGACGGGCTTGTCCCCACGCCGAGCACTTCGATCCCGTGTTCGGTCACTTCACCGATGATCGCCGCCACCTTGGTGGTCCCAACGTCCAATCCGCAGATGATTTCTCCAACCTCGGCCATGACTCCTCCGTTTACTCGTAGCGCGGCAGACGACTGTCGTCGCCGCGGGCCCCTTTAGAGCCATTCTTTTTGTTTTTCTTCGCGTCTTTCTCAGCGTCCAGCTTTAGCCGGTGCTCGAGCGCCCGTTGTTGTGCTTGTTCCGTCGCGTCCTCGACGAACTCCGGAACATCTTTGGTGGGGAAAAAGCTCGCGACGATGCGGTCGTTCCCCTCCAGGGCCGAGGTCGCATCCAAGTGCGCCACGGCGAGCTTGTCCGACTCTTCCCCAAGCGCCGCTCGCAGGGCGTCGTACCGGGTGAGGGCGGCCTCGACGTTGGTGCGGCCCAGCCGGAGTTGGCTGCCCAGGTCTGCTGTATAGAGCGTCGCCGCGCCGGTCTCGTCGATGTTGATCTCGCTCAGGCGTGGCCGCTGCTTCATCGCGTACGCGTCGAGGATCGACAGGGCTTGTGCCACGACCTTTTGGGCTCGCTCCGGCTCGGTGAACACGAGCGATGGCTCCACACCGGTGACGATTGGAAGCGTGCCTCGCTCCCCGGACTCAAGCGGCTTGAACGGGATGCCGTCTTCGCCCACGAGGAAGAAGTCGCCCGCCAAGAGGACTGCGCGCGGGTTGTGCTCCTGCACCTCGACGATGAGCGTGTCGGGCAGCTCTCGGGTGACGCTCGCCCGACGGACCCAAGGATGCTCGGAGATCGCCGCAGCGAGACCGTCCACTTCCAGCGAGAGGATGTTCGTTCCGGGCGTGATCCCCATCAGCGCCCGAAGTTCCGCGTCGCTTACGTGCGGCGTCGCCTCAAACAACAAGGCACGAGCCTCAAAGCGGGGGGACGTCGTCGCGTAGTCGTAGGCTTCCTGCACCCCCAAAAGAGCGCCGTAGGAGAGACCGCCGGCGACGCCGACGCGCAACGCCCAACGAAGGGGTGTTCGAGCCCATTTGGGCAGCCGTCCGAAGGCTCCAGGGGGGATCTTCTCTCCACCACGAGTGCGCAAGAATGCATCGTTACGGGCCTGTGCGGCCGCGTCGGTGTCCGCTCGGGGCACGCGTCGTTGATTGCTCGTGCGCGCCGATGTGACCTTCTTGGCCCGTCGCCGTCCAGGACGACCTTTGGTCTGCGTGCGCATCGACATCGTCGGAAAGTTGCCAAATTCGGCCAGCTAGGAGGCCTTATCTCGGCAATACAGGGACGCGGGCTTCAAGGCAAAAAACAGTCGCGTGCCGCGGGTCGCCGCTGCGAACTCGCTCGGTCCACCGTCACGATCCGCCGGACCCGAGTCCACGGCACGACGTCGACAACCGCGAAATTGCCTCGCCGCCGGTACGCTGCGGAATTCGGCCAATTGGGGGCTTTTTGGGGTTGTCAGGTGATCCGACCTGCCTACAATCCAATCGCAACGAGCTGCGCATTGCAGCACGTGCCCACCAAAGACAGGCGAGAAGACAATGGCGAAGGCAAAGAAAGCATCCAAGAAGAAACCCCGCGAAGTGGTCGTCGTCGGCTCCAAGGTCAAGGACGTTATCCGCAACGCCGGCCTGCGGAGCGACGGTGAGCTGGTTCAGGCAGTGTCCGAGAAGGTCCACGACCTGCTTGAGGCAGCCATCCAGCGCGCCCAAGACAACAAGCGCGGCACCGTTCGACCCTACGACCTCTAGGTCGCAACCCTCGGTGCTTGTCGTTCTTTGCGACGAGCACGAACGACATAAGGCGTTCCGGATCGAGTCCGGGACGCCTTATGTCGTTGGTTTTCGTAGGTTGGCGGCGTTGGCCGAGCGAGGCTACCGCATGAAGCCGTCGCCGTTGTCCGGCCGGCGGCGCAGGAACGCGGGGATGTCCTGCGGATCCCCGGAGGGGACTTCGGGTGCCGGCCAGCCACCGCTCGAGTTTGAGGACGTATTGCGCGGCTCGGGCTGCGACTGTGGCTGTTGAGCGCGAGGCACGGTGCCACGGGTCAACGACGGCGCGGACTGCTGCTGCGGACCGGGGCCCATGAACACGTTGCTGCCCTGGGGTTTGCGCATCGCGGGACCGGGCGTGACGATCTGGCGACCGCGAGGGCCCATCGTCCCCGCGGCAACGATCGAGCTCTGCCGGCGATGACCGTGGTTCTGGATCGCGTGCTCGAGGACATCCTCGGCGGGCTGATGCTGGTCAAAGCCAGTCGCGATGACGGTGATGCGAAGCGTGTCGCCCATCGACTCGTCGATGACGGCACCGAAGATGATGTTGCAGTCCTCGTGGGCAGCCTCCTGCACCAGTGAGGCTGCTTCTTCCACCTCGTGCAGCTTGAGGTCAGGCCCGGCGGTGATGTTGATCAGGATGCCCTGCGCACCCTCGATCGTGACGTCCTCGAGCAGCGGGCTGTTGATCGCCTGCTGCGCGGCGACGACGGCCCGTCCTTCTTCGCTCGCGATTCCCATGCCCATGAGCGCGCGGCCCTGGTCGGACATGATCGTTCGCACGTCGGCAAAGTCGACGTTGATGATGCCGGGGATCGTGATGAGGTCGGAGACACCTTGCGTCGCGTGCTGAAGCACCTCGTCGGCGAGCCTGAAGCTATCGAGCAAGCTGGTCGACGTACTGGTGACGTCGAGCAGACGATCGTTGGGGATGGTGATGAGGGTGTCGACCGCCGCCTCAAGGGTCTCGATCCCGAGGCCGGCGATGCGTCCACGGCGACGACCCTCGAATCGGAACGGCTTGGTGACAACACCCACGCACAGCGCTCCGCACTCTCGAGCGATCTGGGCGACGATGGGCGCTGCGCCGGTTCCAGTGCCGCCGCCCATGCCCGCAGTCACGAAGACCATGTCCGCGCCCTGAAGCGCTGCCGTGAGCTCTTTGATGCTCTCGAGCGCGGCCTCCCGGCCTCGCTCAGGGTTGGCTCCGGCTCCGAGGCCACGTGTGATCGCGCTCCCGAGCTGAATGCGTGTGGGCGCGAGGTTCTTCTCGAGCGCCTGAACATCCGTGTTGGCGGTCAAGAACTCCACGCCCTCGACGTTGTGCGCGATCATGGTGTTGACCGCGTTGCCGCCGGCACCGCCGACGCCGATCACCTTGATGCGGGCTTGGTCCGGATATGCGTCCTCGAGTTCGAAATGCGCCATGTCGTGGTCCGTGGTCAGGTGTTGAGTGCAGGTGTCGCGCACGTCACGGCGCGAGGCACTGTGGACCCATACAGGCAGCAGATCCGTTGCCCCAAAAAAGTGGCTAATTCCGAACGCTTAGCTGTAATGAAACAGATTACATGCTCAATTGAACAGCACTTCCTGAGGGCAGACCCAGCGCTCGGCGCATCGCGGTGCGCGTCTGCTCGTCCAGGGACAAACCCAGCCAGTGCTGCAGCGCCAGTACGCCCTGCCCCCAGAGCATGGGCAAACCATCCATTGCCCGAAGGCCCCGAGCCCGCGCCTGATCGACCAGACCGCCTTGGGACGCCGGATAGACCAGGTCTGCGACCACGGCGCGAGCGGGCAGTCGCATGACCTCGACCGCCACCGGAAAACGCAAGGCGCCGCCGTGCATCCCGACGGTCGTGCCATTGACGAGTAAACACGCGTCCTGCAGCACAGCCGCGAGCCCCTCGTATCCGAGCGCGTGGACTCCCGGCCAGGGTGGCAGGGCGTCGGGACGCCGCGAGACCCAGTCCACACGAACGCCGGCTTCGAGCAACGCATGAGCGACCGCCCGCGATGCCCCGCCCCCGCCGAGCAGCACAGCCCTGCGCGGTTTCGGGTCGCTCCATGGACCGAGGCCCTCGAGAAAACCCGCGCCGTCCGTGTTGTGCCCGAGGGTCCCGGCTTCGGTGAAACACACCGTGTTGACGGCCCCAATCGCTTCGGCCTCGGGCGAGAGCATGTCCATCAGGGGCAGTGCATGGGTCTTGAGGGGAACGGTAAGGTTCAGGCCTCCAAAGCCCAACGCTGCCGCACCCGCCAGCGCTTCCGCCAGCGCGTCCGGACCGACGTCAAAGGCGAGGTAGCGATGCGGAAGACCCAACACCTCGAACGCAGCGCTGTGCATCGCGGGCGATCTTGAGTGGCCGATCGGATGTCCGAGCACCCCAAAGCAGCGTGCCAGACTCATGCTTCGTCTCCGGGCTCGACCGCGGTGACCTTTGCGCTCAGCCGTCCACTGGACAGCCGAATGGCGAGGGTGTCGCCAACCCCGACCGCCGAAGCGGAGCTCAGCGCGGCGCCTTCGGCGGTCACCACCACCGCGTAGCCGCGGGCGAGGACCGACAACGGCGAGAGTGCGTGCAGAGACGCGGCGGATCGTGCCAGCCGGAGCCGACCGCGCTCACCGATCCCACGCCCACCTCGTTGGAGTCGGACCCGCGCCGCGTCGAGACGGACCCGCTCCTCGCTGCCCAGCCGGGCGCCGCTGGCCTGAAGTTGGGCACGCGCGGCCTCGAATCGGCTCCGGGCAGCCTTGGACAGCCCGTTCCCCGCCCGCTCCAGACGGTTGCGCAGCGCCGCGAGCCGCTGCGTGTCGGCGGCAACCTTGGCCCGCGGATGAACGTTGGACAAGCGCCGCTCCAGGCCTCTGAGACGGTTCCGCGCCGGGGTGACCAAGCGCTGCCCGTGCGCCAGAAGCCGCCCCTTATCCCCATCCAGGCGCGAGCGTACGTCGAGCGCGGCCCGCTCGACCGCGCGCGCCATTCGGCGCTGCATCGTCTCAAGTCGCTGCTGAAACGACGCCCGATCGGGCACAACGAGCTCGGCCGCGTGCGAAGGGGTCGCGGCTCGAACATCGGCAACCATGTCACTGACCGAGACGTCGACCTCGTGACCGACGGCGCTGACGATCGGCACCGGGCACGCCGCGATCGCACGCGCCAGTCGTTCATCGTTGAACGCCCACAGGTCCTCGACCGACCCGCCACCGCGCCCGATAATGATGACATCGACGTCGTCGAAGGCGCACAAACGTTGGATGCCCCGCACGATCGTTCGGGGCGCGTCGGGCCCCTGCACCACCGCAGAGGCCAACAAGATCCGCGATGGGCACCGACGACGGGCGACCTTGAGGATGTCGTGAATGGCCGCGCCGTGGGCCGAAGTGACCACGCCGATCCGTCGAGGCCAACGTGGGAGCGGGCGCTTGCGGTCCGGGTCGAACAAGCCCTCGGCCTGCAGCGCCTTCTTGAGCGCGTCTAGCTCCTGCATGCGTGCGCCCAGCCCCGCCGGCTCGCTGCGCTCCGCGTACATCTGAAACCGACCAGACTTCACGAAGATGCCCAGGCTTCCGTGCACCCGCAGCATCTGGCCGTCCTGCATCTTGAAGTTCAGGCGCTCGACGTTGCTGCGCCACATCGTGACCGGGAGGTTGGCGAAGTCGTCCTTGAGCGTGAAGTAGGCGTGACCCGAGGCCACGATCCTCAGGTTGGAGACCTCGCCCTCCACACACAGCCGAGGGAAGCGCAGCTCCAAGAAACGGTTCGCGCCGCGCACCAGCTGGCTTACGCTCAGAACCGGCGGCTTGCCCCCATTTTCAGGGCCCTGTCCGGGGCCGGATCCTGGCCTCTGGAACGAAAGCTCAGACTGCGCCATCCGGCGAATGGTAGCGCTCTCGCCGGAAATTTGGCGTGGAGCCTGTTTGACCGGTCTACTCCAGGGGTGAAGGTGCGTGCACTGGCAGCGTTCGTGGCGCTGTGCGTCGCTGGGTGTGGCGTCGGCTTCTTTGAGGAGCTCGAATCGGCCGACTCGGCCGAAGAGGACACCGACGGCCAAGACACCGACGGTGACACCGATGGCGACACCGACGCCCTCCTCGCTGGAGGGTGCGAGTTTCCGGCCGACGACCGCTGCGGAAGTCAGGACTGGATCGAGCAGTGCCACCCGGAGACGCTGACCTACGAGAGTTTTGACTGCCATCTGCTGTGCGGCGAGTACGTGAACCTGAGCTGCGTCACGACCGGCTCGGCACAGCACGCCTGCTACTGCGTCGAACCGGGCCTCAACAAGCAGCTGTCGTGCACCGAGCTCGAATCGTGTCTCGCCGGATGCGGCGCTTCGGGGGCGTGCGAGGACCAGTGTTTCTCCCGGACCACGGCCTCCACGGTGCGGCTGTATGGCTCGCTGGTGTTCTGCGCCAACGACGACTGCCACCAAGTCTGCGTCGAGAATCCGCACCTGTGCGGGCTGTGTATTCAAGAGACCATCGCGGAAGGTCGAGGCATGTGCGGCCTGCCGCGTTCGGTCTGCAACAACGACCTCAACGACGATCCCAACGCACCGTGGGGTTGAGCACGTGATCGATTTCGACGCCGTCGGAGCTTCGCTGGAGCGCGCCTGGTCGGGCGCGGACCGGGATGAGGAACGCTTCGCCGACCTCGCGGCCGTCGCCCTGCAAGGCCTGGCGGAGCGATTCGAGCTCGACGCATTCTTCGACGCGGTGCTCGACCCCAGCAAGCCGGGCCGACAACACCTCGCGCCCACCGGGGCCTTTGGACAGCCGGGCTTCACGGCCTTCCATGGGGAGGGGTTCGTCCTCGAGGTCTACGTCTGGGCAAACTCACTGTCGGCGATTCACGACCACCCGTTCTGCGGCGCGTTCACGGTGCTGCATGGGCACAGCGTGCAAGCCCGGTACACGACCTCCCGGCCAGCCCGGGCGGGGGGTCGCGGGCAGCTTCTCGACGTTCATCTCCAGGCCCTGGAGCGAGTCCAGACCGGTGAGGTGCACAAGTTCTCCCTGCGCCGATACCCCCTGATTCACGCGCTCATTCACATACCGATCCCCACGGTCTCGATGGTCGCACGCACCGTTCGAACCGAAGGCTACCTCCGCTATCTTCCGCCCTCGATTGCGCTGCCCATGGAGACGCTGCCCGAGCCCGCCGCGCGCCGGGTCGCGCTGCTCGAGACCCTCGTGCACATCGAACAGCCAGGCGCCATCGAACGCGTGTGCGGGGCGCTGCGCTCGGCCGACTTCGAGACCGCGGTGCATCTTCTATCCACCACCTGGCCGCGCGCAGATGCAGCGGTTCGAGACGCGCTTTGGGGTGCCGCTGCGGAGCTTCACGGGGACCGGTGCGAAGCCATCGAGGCGGCGCTCTCCCGCGCTCGGCGGCTTGAGGAGGCCACGGCCATCCGCCACGGACTCACAGACCCCGACCACCGGCTTTGCGCGACGGCACTCGCCTACGCGCAGGGGCGTCACCACGTGGAGCACGTGCTGGGGGACGCCGACAAGGACGCTCGTGCGCGGCTGCACGCGTTCATCGACCATGCAGGCCTGTTCGACGCCGACGAGGAGGCCAGCGCGAGCATCGCCCACGCGCTGGTTGAAGGGCACGACGACGACGCGCTCCTCCGCGACCTGACGGAGCGCTACGGCGACGAAGCCATTCGCCCGCAGCGAGACGAGATCCTGCACTACGCACAGGACTCGATCTTCTCGGTGCTGCGTCGCTGAGCCCCGTCGCTCGCCTCGGTTGACGAGCGCGGGTACCCTGCGCCGCATGCCCGAGTCCGTCGCGATTCCCGATCTGCCCGCAGGCCCCCACGGCACCGGATCGCTGCGCGTCGATCACCGGGACGGTCCAGGCGCGACCACGCTCGTGCTGCTGGGCGGGATGACCCAAACCCTCGCGAGCTGGTCCGGCCAGCTGCGACCGATGAGCGCCAAGCGGCCGGTCCTGGCCTACGAAGCGCGTGGACAAGGCGGGACCGAGCTCTCGGTCGACCGCTGCGGATTTGAGGAGCACGTCTCCGACTTCGAGGCGCTGCTCGACGCCAAGGGTCTGCAGCAGGTCGACCTGGCGGGGTTCTCCTTCGGAGGTCGCGTGAGTCTGGCGGTCGCCGCGACGCTTCCGCATCGCGTGCGCCGCCTCGTGGTCAGCGGGGTCGCGCTCGACCGCGGCGTCTTGGGCAAGCTCATCGTCTCGGGTTGGATTGCGACGCTGCGAACCGGAGACCTTGAGGCACTGGCTCGGGTGAGCCTGCCGGACATCTTGGGGCCGGCCTACCTGGAGAAACACGCGCATCTGGTCGAAGGCATGATCAAGGCCGCCAAGACCCGCAACCGCTACGAAGGCGTCAAGGCGCTGTTCGAGCAGACGATGAACCTGCCCGCCGAGAGCGCCTGGCAGCCCCGAGCGCTCGCACCGAAGCTTCAGGCGCCCGTGCTCACGATCGGTGGGAGCTTGGATCGACTCGCGCCGCCCTCGGAAGTCCGCGCCCTGGCGGAGCTGTGCGGCGGCCAGTTCCTCGAGGTCCCCGAGGCTGGGCACACCGTCGCCATTGAGGCACCCCAAACCTGGCGAGACGCGGTCGAGGCGTTCCTCGATCGGTAGCGCCCGAGACCAGTCGCCCCCGCCCGCTGCGTCGGGTAGGCTCCCACGGTGGCGGGCAGTAGCTTCGGCAGACGCTTCGTGGTCACCACGTTTGGGGAATCCCACGGGGGTGCGGTCGGCGTGGTCGTCGACGGATGCCCGGCCGGCCACCCCTTCCCCCGCGAAGCCATCGCCGCGCAGCTGAATCGACGTCGACCCGGCCAGAGTCGGCTCACCTCCAGCCGCGACGAGGCCGACGCGTTCGAGGTGCTCTCGGGCGTGGACCCCAGCACCGGCAAGACCCTGGGGACCGCCCTCGCGCTGATGGTCCGCAACAAAGACACCAAGAGCCACCACTACGAGGAGCTCGCCACGCTGTATCGGCCCTCCCACGCCGACTACACCTACGACGCGAAGTACGGCGTTCGATTCGTGGCCGGGGGCGGTCGCGCCTCGGCTCGCGAGACGGTCGGGCGGGTCGCCGCCGGTGCGCTCGCCGAGGATCTGCTCGCCACGCTCGGCGTGTCGATCGTTGCGTGGGTCGATGCGGTTGCGGACGTCCAGGCGGGCGCGGTCGATGCAGCATCGCTTCAGCGTGCCGACGTCGACGCCCACCCTGTTCGTTGCCCTCACCCAGACCGCGCGGCACAGATGCAGGCCTGCATCGAGGCCGCCCGCAGCGAGGGAGACACGGTTGGCGGGATCATTCGCTGCGTTGCGCGCGGGGTGCCGCAGGGATGGGGAGAGCCCGTCTTCGACAAGCTCACCGCCGAGCTGGCCCACGCGATGATGAGCCTCCCGGCCAGTCGCGGCTTCGAGATTGGCGAGGGCTTCGCCTCCACGCGCATGCGCGGCACCGCCCACAACGACCCCTTCGAGCCCGACCCCGGACGAACGCACGGCGGGGACGGCATTCGCACCCGGACCAACCACTCCGGCGGCATCCAGGGCGGCATCTCCAACGGGGAAACGATCGCGTTTGCGGTGGCGTTCAAACCCGTGGCTACCGTGTTTGTCCCCCAAGACACCGTCGACCAGTCGGGCGCGGCCGCCATCTACAAGGCCCGCGGCCGCCACGACCCGTGCGTCCTGCCTCGCGCCGTGCCCATGGTCGAGGCCATGGCTGCGCTGACGCTGTGCGACCACTGGCTGCGTCACAGCACCTCGCGCATCGAGGACCTCCAGCGATGAAAGCCCTCAAAGCCATCAGCGGCGGCCGATCCTCCGGCGATGAAGCGAGGGTCCTCGCACCCGGTGCGCCGCTCTCCCCCGGCCCCTGCCCCAACGACCTCGCGCAGCATCTCGAGCATGGCGAAGCGCTCGCGTGGTGGGGCGAGAAGTTGAGCGTGCAGTTCGGACTCGCCGGGATCACGCTCGGCGCCGCCGCGGTCGCCCTCCTGCTGGTGACCGGCTTCGCGCCCACATTCTGGACCCAACCCTTCTCGGACCTGTGGCCCCCGGTGCTGGTGTTGCTCTCTCCGACGCTGCTGGTGTTGGCCCGGGAGGCGGCGTCCCGAACCGCGCTGCTCGTCACCAACACGCGGATCATCGAGGTTCCGCGTCGGGGCGCGCCCCGCAAGCTCGCGCTCAACGCGATCGCCGGCGTGGAGCGTGACTGGGTTCGAGGGGGCCTGCGCGTCGACGGTGGCAACACGACGATCCTCGTGCCCACCTCGCTGATGGAGGCGTCGGGCAAGGCCGTGCGCTCCAGGCTCAAGGGGCGCGTCCGAACGCGCGAGGCCGTGTCCGATCCGCTACGCTGGCTTTCGTGAGCCCCTCTCGCGCGCTTCTGTCCTCGGCCCGCCGGGTCGTCGTCAAACTCGGGACCGGTGTGGTCACCCACGGTGGGGATGGGGTCGCCCTGGGTCGGTTGCACACGATCGTCGAAGACCTCGCCCGGCTGCGAAGCCAGGGCGTCGAGGTCCTGCTCGTCAGCAGTGGCTCGGTGTCGATGGGTGCTCGGGCACTGGGACTGCGGGAGCGCCCACGCTCGTTGGGGGTGCGACAGGCGTGCGCCGCGGTCGGTCAGGGACAGCTGCTGTCGCTGTACAGCCAAGCGTTCGGGCATCTGGGCGTCACCGTCGCTCAGGTCTTGCTCACCCAGGACGACCTCGGGGACCGCGACCGAGCCCTGTGCCTTCGGACCACCCTGCTTCGTCTGCTCGAGCTCGGCGCGATCCCGGTCATCAACGAAAACGACAGCGTGTCGGTCCGAGAGCTGATCGAGCATCGCCAAGAAACCGCTGAAGGCTTCGGAGACAACGATGGACTCTCGGCGCTCTTGGCCGTGGCCGTGGACGCGGATGTGCTGGTGCTGGTGACCGACGTGGACGGCCTGCACACCAGCAACCCCGCGACCGATCCCAACGCGGAGCGGATCGACGCGTTGGAGTCCATCGACGAGGCGACCCGGCAGCGCGCCCGGGGGGTCTCTGCCACCGGAACCGGAGGCATGGCCAGCAAGCTCAGCGCGGCCGCGGTCGCCAGCGAGGCTGGGATTCCGACACTGATCGTCGACGGCAAGATGCAGTCCGTCACGTCCCGTGGCCTGGCGGGAGATGCTGTGGGCACCGTCGTCTGGCCTCGAGATCGCAAGTCCGCCCGGCGTCGGCACATCGCCGCGGGCGCCCCCCACTGCGGAGCGCTCATCGCCAACACCGGCGCGCTCGAAGCCTTACGCTCGCACAAGGCGTCCTTGCTCCCCGTGGGCGTCCTCGAGGTTCAAGGGACGTTCGCGCGCGGCGACGTCGTCGAGATTCGAGACGCATCCGGGCGGGTCCACGGCCGCGGGCTGGCCAACTACGACGCGCAGGCGTGCCGGGCGATGGCCGGACGACAGAGCACCGAGCTCTCTCGCATCTTGGGGTACCGGGGCTACGACGCCGTGATCACGCGAGACAACCTCGCCCTCACCGACCTTTGACATGACCATCGAAACCGCTTCGATCCCCGACCGCATTCGTGACGCGAAAGTCGCCGGCTCGGCCTTGAGCCGAGCCCCGGCGCAGCTTCGCTCTGACGCGCTGCTCGCGATGGCCGAGGCGCTGGATGACGCCTCGGTCCGCGAGGACCTGCGCTTGGCCAACGACGCAGACCTCGTGGACGCCAACGCCGCGTTCGAGCGCGGGGAGCTCAGCGAAGCGCTCGTGCGACGACTCAAGCTCACCGACGCGAAGCTCGAGGTCCTCGCCACAGGGCTTCGGCAACTCGCCGCACAGCCCGACCAACTCGGCGCCGTCCTTGAGACCCGCGAACTCGACGACGGGCTGACCCTGTCCCGGGAGTCGTGTCCGCTCGGCGTCATGGGCATCGTGTTCGAAGCTCGCCCCGATGCCGTCCCGCAGATCGTCGGCCTCGCCCTTCGCACGGGCAACGCGGTGGCGCTCAAGGGCGGACGCGAGGCCACCCGAAGCAACGCCGCGATGGTGTCGGCGCTGCACGGCGCCCTGCGGCGCGTCGGCATCGATCCTGCCGTCGTCACCCTGCTGTCGGGACGCTCGGAGGTCTCGGAGCTGCTTGCGCAAGTGGGACGGGTCGACCTCGTGATCGCCCGCGGAAGCGCGGCCTTCGTCGATCACGTCCAGGCAACCTCCAAGGTCCCCGTCGTGGGCCACGCCGAGGGGTTGTGCCACGTCTTCCTCCAGGCGACGGCCGACCCGAGCATGGCCGCGTCGATTGTCCTCGATTCCAAGACGGACTACCCCGCCGCTTGCAACGCCCTGGAGACCCTGCTGTGGGAGCCGGGGGCGGAAGCAGCTCTTGCCGCGTCGGTTCGCGACCTTCGGGCCGCAGGCGTCCTCGTACGCGGGTGTCCGGCAACCCTGGCGCTGCACCCAGACCTGGAGACCGCGGACGAGAGCGACTGGGATGCCGAGTACGGGGACCTCATCCTTTCGGTTCGGCGGGTCGATGATCTGGACGCTGCCCTGCTGCACATCGAGCGCTACGGGTCTCGTCACACGGAGTGCATCGTCACGCAGGACGCCTCCGCTGCCGAGAGCTTTCTCGCCCGCGTCGACGCGGCGTGCGTTTTTCACAACGCCAGCACGCGGTTTGCCGATGGGTACCGCTTCGGTCTCGGGGCCGAGGTTGGGATCAGCACGGGCAAGCTGCACGCACGCGGACCCGTCGGCGTCGCTGGCCTGCTCACCTACCGTTGGCTCCTGCGCGGCGGTGGACACATCGCCTCCGCGTACGGCCCCGGCCGCCGACGATTCAAGCACGAGTGAACCACGAAAAAGACGGACCCTCCAAGAGGAGGGGCCGCCGTGTTCCGTCATCGCGACAACAAGATGCTCTAGGTCGCGAGCACCTCGGCGATTCGCATGCCCGAGCGTGAGGAGGATGCGCTGCGTCGCCTCGAGTAGGCGCGGAGCCGTCGCTGCACCGCCGAGAATGCGTCTCGAAGCGCAATGCCGAGGTCGTCGTGATCGTGGTTCTGAGGATCACGGCTCACGACGATCGTCTCGGCAGGGACCTGAACCTCGACCGACACGTGGTAGGTGTTGCCCTTGGAGTGATGGTTGTGCGGGGACTCCACCACCACCCGGCAGCCCGTGATTCGGTCGAACAGCCTGTCGAGCTTGGCGGCTTTGGCTCGAATGCGGTCTTCGACTTCGGCGGTTCGGTGGACGTTTCTGAACACGATCTCGAGTGGTAGCTTCATCTGCGTTCCCTTCGCTTGCCCACCACTCCACCAGACGCGATCGAGTTCGGAAAGGCGGCGTTGCCCCTACCTGCGCGTACGTGGTCAACCGGATCCGCTAGCGACACGAGATCCAATGCGGAACGAGTTGGCATTGGGCCTCGTGCGAAGCTCGCTTCGCACCTCGTTCATCCGATGCGTCGGGGGTCGGCCCGTGGGTCCGTCCGGTCCCCGAGGCCGAGTGCTGAAAGAGCGGTGGCGGTGCTCACAACGTCTACAAACCGAATTGCGTGCATGCCCGCCGCCCGGGCGCCGTCGCAGTTGGCCTCCCGGTCATCCACGAACACACAGCGCGCGGCCGCGACCGACAGGCGCTCGAGCACCGCGGCGTAGTAGGCCGCCTCGGGTTTGCGAGCGCCAACATCACAGGAAACAAAGCTCCACGGCATCCACTTCGACAGCCCGAGCCTCTCCTCAATCATCGCGTACCAGGGCGTGTAGTTCGACACGACGTGCATCGGCACGCCGCTCGCACGAAGCCTCTCGAGCAGCGCCTCGATGCCCGGGAGCCAGCGATAGCTTCGACGCATCGTCTCCCGGAGGCCCGCGATGTCGTAGCCCCGAGCGTCGGCAAAGAAGTTGGACTCCATCTCCTCGACCGACAACGCTCCGCGCTCGCATGCGGACCAGACACGCGGGTGCTTGACGGCGAGGAGTTGCTCGAGCGTCATGTCGAAGAACGCCGGGACCTCCTCGTAGAAGGGGTCGTGAACCAACGTCCCCATCACGTCCCAAAGGATGATCTCTGGCTTGTTCATGATCGTAGAAACAACGCACGCGCCAAGGCTCGCGCGTGATGTTCGGGGCCCCAGAGCGCGTCACGAACATGCGCCGCGGCACGCATGATGAGCGTGGAGGCGACGCACATCACACGCGCCCGAATCGGCGCGCCTTCGGAGATGACCTCATCCCCCACGCTCCCGACAAACGCCTCCACCGCATCGACAACCGGCGAGACCTGCGTCATGAGGATGTCCGTGCCAGGGCCCGGACCGCTGGAGTCGAGCAGCTCTCGCAATACAATCCGGGCCACGGGCTCATGCTCCGCCAAGAACTGCGCGTACCGTTCCGCGGTTTCGAGCAGACGGTCTTCGAACGAACCCGAAGCCACCATCGCAGCCTGAAGCGCCGTGGCGAGGTCCGAGAAGGCTCGCTGCACGGTGGCCTGGTACAGCTCCTCCTTGCTCTTGAAATGGTACAGGAGCGAAGGGCGACGAATCCCTGCTCTGTGGGCGATGTCGGCCAGCTTGGCCGCGCCATAGCCCTGCTCGGCGAAGACCGACTCCGCGGCTTCGAGCACCCGCTGCGGCGTCGAGACCAACACGTCTTGCGCTCGGGGGCGGCCCACGGCGCGCAGCCTACCCCCACAACGACGAAGGCGGGAGCCCCTGGTGGAACCCCCGCCTCACGCCCGCCTCACCCCGGCCTCACATGGTCCGGCCGTGGCCGCGGCGTGTTAGTCGCGACGACGAAGCAGACCAAGGCCGAGCAGGCCGAGCATCATCGCGAAGCTGCCACCGATGCCGCCGGATGTGCCGACCGAGCAGCCGCCGCCGTCGTCGGTCGCGCCGCCGTCGCCACCGCCGTCGTCGGTGTCGCCGCCGCCGCCGCTGCTATCGCCACTCACGAACGTCGGGTCGCCGGAGGGATCGCCGGAGGGGTCGGTGGTCGGGTCGGTGGTCGGGTCACCGCTGTCGGTGTCGTCGCCACCGGTCGGATCCACGGTGCCCTCGAGCGTCACGGTGATGGTGACGGCCTCCGCCTCGTTGCCGTAGTAGTCCGAAGCCTCGAGCGTGATCGTGTACTCACCGCCGGGGAAGCCGTTGATGTCGCCAGTGCTCCAGCCGGAGTCCGCGGTCTTGAACGGCGCACCGTCGAGGAAGTTCTCGTCGCAGATGTCCGTCGTGCAGAACGTGAACTCTCCGCCCGTGATGCCAGGAAACCCGTCCAAGGACTCGGATGCGAGGGTGATCCGCACCGCAGCGAAGTTCGACGCCTCCTCCACGGTCGCCTCGACGGTGATCGGGGAGCCCTCAGCGATCACGTCGCCGTCCGACAACGAAGTGATCGCGATCACCGGTGCGTCGCCGTCTGGCGCGTTCGGACCAAGGTTCTCGAGCAGATCCGCGTGGCTGTTCTGCTCCATCGAGCTGCAGCCCTCGTGGTCCAAGCTCGTGCAGTCGAGTGGCTGCTCGGTCATACCGTCTTTGCCCCCCAGCGGTGCTGCGATCGCGCCGCACTCGTCCACGAACTCCGTCCCAGGCATGGTGAAGTCGGGCGGGTAGCTCATCCAGTCGGTGCCGCCGGCTTCTTTGCCCTCAAGGCCGGAGAGCAGACCTGCGGCGAAAACGCCCGCGGCGACCACATCCGGGTCGGAGCAGTTGTTCGTGCCGTCCAGGAAGGCGAAGTAGGCCGCGTCGCGACCGAGCGCTGCGCAGTTGGTCACCGCCGAAGTGCAGGAGTACGAGTTGTTTTCTTTGGACGCCTCGGCCCCTGTGAACAGGGCGTACACCGGGACGTAGGCGGGTGGCGGGTCGTTGACAACGCGCAGGTCGTAGGCAGCAAAGGCCGCAGCGATTCCTTCGGAGATCTCCATCGCGCTCTCGCTTGGAGACAGCGTGCTCGCGTCGGCGACGTTGGGCAGGCAACCGGCTGCGACGGCGCTGCCGCTCATTCCGGTTTTCTGACAGATCGAATCCACCGTGCCCGACGGCGTCGCTTCGACGTCCGAGAGCGGGACCCAGAGGATTGCGGGTTTGGTCTCTGCGTGTGCGACGGAAGAGATCGCGAGCGTGGCGAGAATGGCGGCGGTGGAGAGCAAGCAAGTGCGTTTCATCGGATAGGTCCTCGGGAACGGGGGGAGTAAAGGAAGACAGGCCAAGGCTGTCAAGCCCACCGCGCCGCACAACGAACGGGATCGGGTCCGCTTACAGACCGTGAGCCCAGGCGCACAGGGTTGCCCCGGCTCACCCCGGCCCTTTGCACTGGGCGCGAAGGCCGGACTCGGCTGCCGCGGTGCAGGGCGCTGAATCCGGCAAGAACGGCGATAGCTAGTCGCAAACGACCGCTGGGACGCTCAACCGGGGCCCTTGGCGCACGCGAAGCGTTCGAAGGCCGAAGCAAAGCTCACCATCGATGACCGGGTCGAGCGTGCCGCCGCCCACGGCTTCGGCACACAGTTCTCGAGCCGGCCCGTCGAACACGTTTCGGCCCCAGATCTTCGTTCCGAGCACGATGTTCGGAAGGTTTGCGACGACGCCGAGGCGCGACGACGAGACCGCCTGCACGTGCATGACGCCCAACTCGGCCGCGTGGCGGAAGGTCCGGACCACGCCGCCAAGGTTGATGTCGATCGAGCCGACTTGAAGGCTCGAGAAGGTCTCGAAGGACAACGCCTCACCGTCGACCTCAACCCGAGCCAGCGTCGGCTCGAAGATCTCGTCGGCGTACTGCTGGAGCGAGGGCAGCAAGTGCTCGCGGATCGGGCTGGGGGTGCTTCCGGCCATGCCACCGACCGACGCGCGCGCCAACACGTCCACGATCCCAAACGGATCGATGCGCTCGCGTTGATACAGCTTGTCGAAAAAGCGCTGCGCAACGCCGCCGATGGCGGTGGCGAAGCCGATGCGCTCAAACGGCTCATCGTCGGTCGTGCCGGTGATATGCAGGGTGTCCAGATGCACGGTGGGGATTGGCTCCCCCCGCTGCAGCGCGCCTGCGAGTGCGCGAACGATGTCGGGTGCTTGTCTGCGGATTCCCGCCTTGTGGGCGACGAAGTCGATGCTCCCGCCGTTGCCAGGGATCACCATCGGCCACGGTGGGTCGAGGCCGGCCGAATGTTGCTGCGCGACCGAGAGCAACCAGTGCAACGTCCCGTCGCCGCCGTCGACGACCCAGTATTGGCAACCGAGCTCGCGGAACTCCGCGATGACCGCTGCGAGCTCGTCGAGGCTCTGGGTCTGCCGCACGATCCCATGGCCTTGGACCGCGCGTTCCAGATCGGCGAGCCGGCCTGGATTCCTGCGGTTTTTCCCCGAGTTCGGGTTGGTCAGAACACCGATCGCCATCGCCATCGTAGCGTCCGATTCATAACATGGCGTTTGGCCACCCGGACGCCGCTCGTCACCATGCGCAGCCACGTTCGCATGCCCACCTCACGCGGGCCACAAACTAGCGGGAGTGTCGCGACCGAGAGACGCTCATCATCACACCAAGCCCCACCATCATCGTCAGCACGTTGCTGCCCCCGGCGGAGAAGAACGGAAGCGTGATGCCCGAGACCGGGACCAGCTGAAGCACCATCGCGATGTTGACGACCGCGTGCCAGAACGAGAGCGCGGCAACGCCCATACACAGCAGGGAGCCGAACCGGTCGTTCGCCTGCGAGGCTAGGTTCACGGCCCACAGCGTCAGGCTCATGAACAACACCAGCACCATCGCCGTGCCGACGAAGCCCCACTCTTCGGCGTAGACGGCAAACGGAAAGTCGGTGTAGGGCTCGGGCAAGAAGCCCAGCGCGTTCTGGGAGCCTTGCGACAGGCCGCGCCCGAAGAACCCGCCGTTGCCCACGCTGATCATGGCCTGGATCGTCTGGTAGCCATCACCGTCGGCGTACAGCTCGGGGTCCAGCCAGACGTCGATCCGCCGGCGCTGGTAGTTCTCCATGTAGCTCCAGCCGATCGCGACCGATACCACCGCCGCGGACAGCACCGCCGCGATGACGCGCACCCGAAGACCGGCGGCGACCACCAGCGAGAACGACACCAGCAGCAGCATGATTCCCGTGCCGAGGTCGGGCTGACGGATGATGAGGGCCGCGGGCAACAGCACCATGAAGAACGGCACGACCAAGCGCCGCAAGTTGGAGAGGTCCTTGGCCGCAGCGTCGTGCAAGAAGCGAGCGAGCGCCAACACGATCAAGACCTTCATCAGCTCGGAGGGCTGAATCCGATAGTCTCCAACGCCAAGCCAGCGCTGGGCATTGTTGACCTTGATCCCGAAGAACGGGACCAGCAGCAGGAGTCCCACGCCGAACCCATAGGCCACGTAGGCCAGGCGGTAGACCGCCCGCAGATCGATCGCCGTGACGGCGAGCATCGCGACGGAGCCCAGGCCGATCCATCGCAGCTGGGTGGCAACACGGCCGCTCCAGTCTCCGTCTCCGGCGCTGTTGAGGTTGATGACCGCCAGGGTCACGATCGCGGCGGTCAGCGTGATGACGACCCAATCGATCGAGTGGCGCAGCCGGGCGCTCCAACTGCGCGGGTCATCGAGCAACGGGTTCATGGCGCAGCCTCCGCTCCAAGTCCGCCGCCGCGCACCGGCTCCTCATCGACCTGGCCCGGGAGCGGTGGAGGCACGCCGTAGGCACGCGGCCTCAGCTCGGTGTCCGACGAGGTGTCGCCGAGGTAGTGATCGATCACTCGCATCACGATGGGCGCGGCGGCATCCGCTCCAGTGCCCCCGTGAACGACAAGCGCAACCACAACGATCTGCGGGTCTTCCGCGGGCGCGTACGCAGCGAACCAAGCGTGGTCTGCCGTGGTGTCCCAGCCTTCGATCTCGGTCTCGCCTTCGGTCCGGTACTCGCGACCCACCTGGGCGGTGCCGGTCTTTCCGGCCACCACAATGTTGTCGAGACGCTCGCTGTAGGCCGTCCCTTCCTCGTTGTTGACCACGCCGATCAGGCCCGCGTGAATCCGCGAGCGGTCCCCCGCATCCAAGACCGGGGTCTCATTGCGCCGCTGAGGCTGGCTGGAGAACACGAGCTTCTCATCGTTGGTCTCGATGCGATCGACCAGGTACGGGGTGAGCACATAGCCTCCGTTGGCGATGGCCGCGTAGACCACGGCGATCTGCATGACGGTGGCCTTCACGTTACCCTGCCCGATGGCGCTGTTGAGGCGCACACCGCCCTGATACGTACCCTCTCGAGCCTCGAACTCCTCGTTGGGAACCGTGCCTTTGACCTCGCCGTTGATGCCCAGCCCGGTCCGCTCGCCCAGACCCAACGCGCGCGCAACCGGCTCGACGCGCTCGAGGCTGAGCGTGTTGCGAATCGCGAGTTCGTAGAAGTACGAGTTGCAGGAGTGCAACAGCGCCTGCTCAAGGTTCATCGGACCGTGCACGTGCGTGTCGCGGAACTTTCGATTTCCGAACTTCACGTAGCCCTGGCACTCGATCTCCTCGTCTGGGTCGAACTCGGGATCCCCCAGAGCCACGAGCGCCGAAACCACCTTGTACGTCGACCCGGGGAAGAAGTGCTCCTGGACCGTCTTGTCGATGAACGGCTTGAGCGGGCTTTCGGACCACTCCTTCCACTCGGCCGAGGGGATCGGTTGCTCGTAGCGGTTGGGGTCCACCGCGGGAACGGACGCCGTGGCAAGCACGCGGCCTGTGTTGACATCCATCGCCACCACCGCCCCGGCAAGCTTCTCCGAGACCGCTTCGTACGCGACGGTCTGCAGGTCGAGGTCGAGCGTGAGGTAGATGTCTTGCCCCGGAATGGGCGCCTGCACGGGGGGAAGCGAATCGACCGCCCACCCCGGCGCATCGCCCACCTCTCGCCGCCGGGCGTCGACGACCCGCCACCGGGCGCCAAGTCGACCGCGCAGGTAGTTCTCCCACTGTCGCTCGATGCCGGTCTGCCCCACCCTGTCGCCCAATCGATACCCCAGGTGCGGGGACCCTTCGAGCGTCCGGGAGCTGATGTTGCCCATCTGGCCCGTCACGAAGCCGGTGAGGACACCCTCGGGATAAAAACGCCGGGAACTCTCGCGGATCTCGACCCACGGATCGAGGACCTCCAGGCGAGACTCGATGCGCGCATACTCCTCCCAGCTGAGGTTGCGCCTAGCGATCTGCGCGTATCGACCCTTGGCCTCGTCGACGCGGAGATCTTGGACCAGCGCCATGAACTCGTCCCGGTCGGCCTCGTCGATGAAGTCGATCAGCGACAAGATCCGGTCCCGCGTCGTGTCGTCCATCGCCTCGCGCTTCCCCTCGGGCGTCGAGGTCACGCCACCCTCAGGGTCGAGCCGAAACCGAGCCCATCCGGTGATGTAAAGGGTGTACGAGGAGCGGTTGGTCGCGAGGGGATGCCCCTTGATGTCGTAGATCCGACCACGAGGGGCCTCGACATCGACCTTGTCGATGAAGTTTCGCTCGGCCCGCCGGTCGTAGTGGTCGGCTTCGAGAACCTGCAGCTGGCACAGCCGACCCGCCAGGGCCAGGAACGCCAGCGTGACGAAGATAACCGTGGCTTGAAAGCGCGGGCGAAGCTCGCGGAGGTCGTCTTTTTGATGGAGGCTGATCACCGACGCGCCCCCAGGGGAGAGGGTCCGTCAGGCGCGCGAGGCTCTTCGATCTTCAGCAGCGAAAAGAGGCGTTCGAACAGCGTCCAAATCGGAGGCGCGACAAGAGCCGTTGCGATGCAGTGCCAGCGGGCGTCCCACAACGCGGTCCAGAGGGCCTCACGGCGGAGCCCCAGAGGATCGGCGAGCGCGACGAGAACGCCGGCGGTGAGCAGATCGACGAGCACCACCGCGAAGAATGCCGAGAGCATCCGCGTAGGCCACCCGGAGATCGCGATGCGTTCCGCGGCCCAGGACAGCGCAAGAAACGCGAGCGCGAAGGCGAGCGTTAGCGTGCCCACCGGCGCGCCTTGGTGCAGATCTTCGAGGTAGCCAAAGGCCACCGCCAGGGCGAGCCCCATCGGCAGCGGCATCGACCGCGAAAACGCGATGTGGGTGAGCAGCACAACCGAGGTGGCCGGGAGCATCACCGTGATCATGAAGACGTCGGCAAGTCCGCCGCCGACGGCGATGAGCACCCACCCGACGACCAGGTATGTGAGGGCGCGAATCATCGGATCGGCTGCAGCCCCATCGATTGAGGCCCCTCTTCTGGCTCCGTGGTGTCCGGTCGCGGCGCGCCGGCCAGCACCACCCACATCACGTCGACCCGGTCGAAGCGAATCTCGGGTTTGACGTGCAGCCGTTGTTGATCTCCGACGAGTTGCTCGACCTCGATCACCCTCCCGATCGGGTGTCCCTTGGGAAACAGCTCGTCGACCCCGCTGGTCTGAATGACGTCGCCGGGCTCGACCTCGTAGTCCTTGGGCACATCGACGATGCAGCCGTACTCGCTGTCGCCGAGCAGAATGCCCTGGGCCCGACTTCGGGCAACTTCGACCGCGATCTTGGAGCGGGCGTCGGTCACCAACATCACGTCGCTGTAGTCGTCGAACACCTTGTCGACGCGGCCGACGACACCGTCGGGGGAGAGCACGGCCATGCCCGGTTTGGCGAACCGGCTGCCGCGGTCGATGCGAATGTTGAGCACCCGGAAGAACGGAGACTGGTCGACGCCCACGCGCTCGGCCGGGATCATGTCGGCCGAGGTCCGATCGCGCATCTGCAGCGCGCGCCGCAGCTGGGTGTTCTCCTCCGCGAGCTCCGCCACCTCGCGCAACCTCTGGGCGAGCTCACGGTTTTCGGAGGCGAGCTGTTCGTTCGCGTCCTGGAGCCGCGCCTGCATCAACCACCGCTCGAAGAACGAGCCCAACATCGAGGTCGAGTACGAGACCGCCGCTTCCAGGGGCGCGCCGATCCGGCGTACCGAACGGTCGAACGCGCTGAGTTCGTGTGGGCTCGCGGCCGTATTGCGCAGCAAGACCACCGGGATCGCCAGAAGAACGACCACGATCGTCGCGCTTTGAATGCTGCGGAGGGAGACGGCCATGAACGGGGCTCACCGGAACGCTACCGTGTATCCCTGGATTCCGGGAGACCGCCACGCCCCGACATGAGCGCCCTCACGGCGCCAACCGATCGTACAGAGCCGGCGGGCGATAAAGCCAATCCGCTAATCCAGCGCGACTTCACGCAGCAGATCGAGCTCGTCGAGGGCGGCGCCGGAGCCGAGCACCACCGCGAACTCTGGCTCGTCGGAGAGAAACACCGGCAGACCGGTCTCCTCGCTAAGCAAGACGTCGAGGCCGGCGAGCTGCGAAGCGCCGCCGGTGAGCACGATGCCCTTGTCGACGATGTCCGCGCACAGCTCTGGAGGTGCGCGCTCAAGCACCTCACGCACTGCATCGACGATCGCGGAGACCGGCTCGCTGAGCGCTCCACGGATCTCATCGGAGTCGATCACAACCGTCTTGGGGATGCCCGCGACGAGATCGCGGCCCTTGACCTCCATCGTCATCACGACGTCGGTGGGCGCCGCGGTCCCGATCTCGATCTTCACCTTCTCGGCGGTACGCTCCCCGATGAGGAGGTTGTACTTGCGCTTGATGTGCTGAACGATCGCTTCGTCCATCTTGTCGCCGCCCACCCGAGCCGACTTGCAGGCGACGATGCCCGCCAGCGAGATGACGGCGACCTCGGCCGTACCGCCGCCAATATCGACGACCATGTTGCCACCAGGCTCGGTGATCGGCAGCCCAGCGCCGATCGCGGCCGCCATCGGTTCTTCGATGAGGAACACCTCTCGGGCACCGGCGGCCAACGCCGAGTCTCGAACCGCGCGCTTCTCGACCTCGGTGATCCCCGAAGGAACGCAGATGATGATCCGCGGTTTGACCAAGGTCTGGCGGTTGTGCGCCCGCGTGATGAAGTACCGCATCATCGCTTCGGTCACCTCGAAGTCGGCGATGACGCCCTCCTTCATGGGACGAATGGCCACGATGTTGCCCGGCGTTCGGCCGAGCATCTCTTTGGCCTCTTTTCCGACCGCAAGCACCCGCTTCTGGCTCGCATTCTTCTGCACTGCGACCACCGACGGCTCGTGGGCGACGATCCCCTTGCCCTTGACGTACGTCAGGGTGGTGGCAGTGCCGAGGTCGATGGCCAAGTCATTGCTGAACAGGCCGTATACCCAGTCGAAAAGCATCGGAATCGGGGGTTCGGGAGTACCGAGCGCGGCTTTCGTGCGCGCTGTGCGCCTCGCGGCGTAAATGGAACCGGGGCACGGTGAGTATCACCGCCTAAATTCCCGAACGACGCCCCCAATTACACGCGCGCGGGCGCAGGGGCAAGCAAATCAGAGTCGTAGATCAGAGGATGGAAGCCGCACAACGTGCGCAGGATGGGGCGCGACGGGCAACGCTCGAATCCGGCTCGCTATTCCCGGCGTGAATCACGCGGGCAACGCCTTTCGACAGTTGCCCGCCGACGGCCCGACCTGCTAGTTCCGCCGCACCGATGCTCGACTTCCTGCGTCAGTCCTCGACGAGCTTCTGGGCGTGGCTCATCCTCCTCGCCCTCGCGGCTGCCTTCGGCCTTTCGTTCGGGCTTCCGTCCGACAGCTTGACGCTCGGGAACAAACCGATCGTCGAGGTGCACGGCGCGAGCATCAACGACGATGACTACCGCGCGCAGTACGGCCTGATGAGCGGCGTCGTGCGCATCCCCAAAGATGCGCGCATGCAGCAGATGTTCGGCGTCAAGGAGGAGGTGCTTGAGTCCCTCATCGAGCGCGAGCTGCTCGCGCACGCTGGTGAAGACATGGGCCTCGCAGCGACCACCCATGACGCCGAAGACCTCGTCGCGCACGGGCACATGATCATCCTCGGGATGAGCGTGAGCTGGTTGGGCGACCTGGATCAGTTCAACTACAAGCTGTTCCAAAACCTGCTGGCCAACTACCAGCTGCCCGAGAACCGATTCCTCGAGCTGCAGTCCCGCGAAGTCCTCGCGCGTACGGTCCGGGACCTTGTTCGCAGCGCCGTCGTTGTGCCCGAGCCGGTCCTGCGCGAAGAGTACGAGGCCTCCGCGAACAAGCTCTCGCTCCGCTACGCACGCTACGATATCGCGCCGTACGCCGACCTCGTCGACCCGAGCGCCGATGAAGTCGCGGCATGGACGACCGAGCACGCCGAGGACCTGAAAAAGGCTCTGGGTACCCAAGGCGCACGCTTCACGAAGCTCCCCGAGCAGATCCGCGTCAGCGTGATCGCCATCGACAAGCCCGCTGCCGAAGCCGGAGAGGCACTGCAGGCCGCAGCACGCGCCAAGGCCCAGGACGCGCGGGCCCGCATCGAAGCGGGTGCTGCGTTCCGCGACGTGGCTCGCGAGGTCTCCACGGACGAAGGCACCGCGCGCAAGGGCGGCGACTTCGGATGGACCGGAGTCAAGGTCGGCACCGGCCTCGACGCTGCCCTCGATGAGGCGCTGCCAAGCCTCGAAGTCGACGCGCTGTCCGAGGTCATCGAAGGCGAGAACGACTTCTTCATCACCCGGGTCGAAGGGAAGCGCGAAGGCGACGTTCCCGAGGAAGACGCACTGCGAGAGCTTGCGATCGAAGCGATCAAGGAGAACAAGGGCAAGGCACTCGCCAAAGTGGCCGCACAGGAGGACCGCGACGCAGTGCTCGCCGGAGAGTCCATCGACGAGGTGTTCGCGGCCTCCGGTGAGATCCCGGGCCTCGAGGACGCCGCCATCGAGGGAGACGCGGACGCTGAGGGCGCCACGCCGACCCCGGCCAAGCCCGCCCGGGTCAAGGCCGAGCTCCGCGAGACGGGGCTCTTCAGCAAGAGCGGCCCCATTCCAAACCTGGGTCTGATGCCAGACTTGGTCGAAGCCGCGTGGGCCTCCGAGGTGGAGACCGCCGTGCTCGGCGAGATCTACGAGACACCGGGCGCGCTCATCGTGGCGGGTCTCGCGGCCAAGGAAGGTGCAACCGACGAAGGGTTCGCGCAGGCGCGCGAGCAGCTCTACGCCGCCGCATGGGCCGGCAAAGGCATGAAGGTCACGGCCAACTGGGCGGAACGGCTGTGCCTCGAAGCCAAGGGCAAGGGCGACATCACCGTCAGCGAAGACAAGGTCCAGCGCATGGTGACCTACGATGTGGAGACCCAAGAGGGCGAGCCCGAAGGGTTTAAGCCCTACTCGGTGTGCGACCGCGTAGGCAACCAGGGCGGCCTGCTTCGCGCAGGCATGTTCGGCGGCTTCTAGCAAGCCTCCCGCTGCCAGCCGTTGTCAGGAGGGCGCGAGAAGATCCTTCACGCGGCGGCGGCGTTGCGCTGTAATCAGGCTTCATGGCGCAAGGGCCAGCCGTCGGGAACGTGTTGGGCGTCGCCCTGCTCTGTCGCGACCGCAAAGCGCTGCTCTGTCTCGAGCAGCGCACGCTTCGCGAAGGCCTTCGCATCCGCGGATACGAAGCGGAGGTCCACGGCATCGAGTTTCCGATGCGCGCGCCGGCTTCCCCTGCGGCGCTTCGCAACCGACGCAGTGATGCGATCTCCGTGGAGCTCGAGGCAGACACCGGCCCGATCCAGCGCTCGGTATCCTCCGCCCTGCGCGGTGTCACGCTCGGAGACTTCACGGTCCAAGACGCAACGCTGCGCTTCGATGTCCCCTTGGGACCGGGCGTCCAGGGCCCCGCGCTCACGCTCGTCGGAAGAACGCCGCGCTCGCCGTGGGCCTGGCTGAGGATCGCGATCGAGCCAGGAATCGCACAGCGCTTTATTCAGTTGCGGCCCGGGGCATCGTGGTGGCTGGGCACCGAGCCTGCGGACCTCGACGCGATCTGGGCGGCGATCCTGCGGACGCTGCTGCACCGGGAAAGCGATGCGGTCGACCCGGTTCGAGAGACGCTTACCCGAGCCCTCGTCGCGAGCGGATGGAAAGCGCCGCGGCTCGAACGCCTGAGGCTGCACACCGCCGAGTTTGGCGCGCGACAAATCCGACTCGGCTTCGGCGAACGGGCCAGCGGGGACCCAGACCTGAGCCCCCGCAACCTTGAGGAAGCGATCGAGGTTTCGACGAGGATCGCGAGCGTGTACGAAGAACTGGCCCAGGGACGGGGCACCTCGGCGGTGCAACGTGCCGCGGGCTTGGCTCGGCGGGTTGCGTACTGCGAGGATGCGAGCGCGGCGGCATGGCAGTGGACCGCGCGCCTGGGACTGCGCGCGGGCCTGCGCGATGAGACTGCGGCCAGCACTGTGGACGCCGCACTCGACCGGTGGCTGCAGGCCGAGCCGGCCTCTGCGACGGCCCGACGGATCCGATTTGAGTTGCGCGCACGAGCCGAGGACCTCCACTCGGTGCTCGACGATTTGGCGCAGCAGGGCACCCCTCGCTCCCGCCTGGCGCACGCAGCCATCTTGCTGCGACGCGGTGGTGATAAGGAACTCGCGACGGCCGAGCTTGAGGCTCTCCAAGCAACGTCCGCCGTGGATCCAGATTTCACAGCCCACATCCGCGACCTCACTTGGCTGCGCGCGCTCGCCCATGCGGATGACCCCACCCTCGCGCGCGCGCTGCTGCAGGAGGCATCGCGAGGTGATGAGAGCGACGCCGAGCGTATCGCCGAAGTGGCCGACGCCCTGCTTCATGCTGGCCATCCCCGGGCCGCGCTGGATACCGCGACGCAGGCCCTGGTCCGCTCACCCAGTCACGTCGCGCTGCTGCAGGTAGCGCAACGCGCCGCGTACTCCGCCCAGGACGCGCACCTCTCGTTCGAGCATGCCCGTGCGCTGCTTGAGGCGGCACCCGAGCGCGTCGACACGCCTGAGTTTCGCCGGCTGCTCGCGACGCTCTCGGTTCAGCTGCGACACGAGGACGCGCCCCGGTACGTCGCGGCCGCGCTCGAGGACTCTCCGAGCGACCCCGACCTGCTTGGCGACGCCGCCGTGCTGCATCGCGCTCGCGGAGACCTCGACGCGGCCCTGCTCGCCTTTCGTGCCCTGCGAGCCGCGCTCCCCCCCTCGGCAGCGCGCGCCCAAGCTCGACTCGAGGAAGCGGTCCTGCTCGATGAGCTTGAGCGAGACCCCCTTGAGGTCTGGGAGGTCCTGTGGCCTGCGCTGGGAAAGATTCCACGCAACGACCAGCGCGAGGGGTTCGCGCTCGCCGTCGAGGTCGCGCCTGCTGCCGAAGTCGAGGCATGGGTCCGACGACTCCGAACTCGCGTCGATCTCGAGTCCTCGATTCGCACGCTGCACCGACGCTGGCTTCGCGACAAGACGCCCGATGCCGCCACGGTTGCGCTGTACGACGCGCTGAGCCACGCCGGCGCGCTCGAGGAAGCCCTGGCCCTCGCGAAGGAAGCGGCCACCCAGAGCAGCGGCCGCGAGCAGGCCGACTGGCTCACGCGCGCAGCCGCACGCACCGAAGGGGTCGCGGCGGCCACATTGCTCGACGCGGCGCTCCGCGCAGCGCCCAACGATGAGGCACTCGCCGATCGTCTGGTCGCCTTGCTTGAGCGGGCCGGGCAGGACACCGACCTCACGCAGTTGTGGCGCGGGCGGGCAGAGGACGCCTCGCTCAGCCCCGCGAATCGGCTCGAAGCCATCGACCGATTGCTGAGCCGGGCGTTGTCCGAACAACGAGATCCTCGAAGTATCGCCGCCGAGGATCCCGAGGTCGCGCGGCTGTTCGCCTTGAGGCTCCAGCTCGACCCCTCCGACGCGACCGCACAGCTCGTCGCTGCCGATGCCGCCAACGCCCAAGGGGACGCCGCCGCTGCAGCCGAGCACTGGGCGCAAGCCCTGACACTGCTTGCGGCGGACGACCCCCGTGCAGGAACGGCAGGCCGAGCGTTGGGAGGCTACCTTCTCGCGAAGGGTCAGGCGCAGGCGGCCGTGGAGGTCTTGCGGCGCGCGACCACAGCAGACCCGCAGGGCGTCTTGGGTTGGGCGCGACTCGCTGATGCCGCCCGGAGCATCGAAGACACCGGACTCGAGCTTCGGGCCAGAGAAAGCCAACTCACGCACACCCCCAACAACGCTGCGCGCGGAGACCTCATGCTGGAGCTGTCGCGGCTCCACCGGATCCGACACGAGTTCGACCTCAGCGTGCAGTGGCTCGAACGCGCCAGCCACCACGTCGCCCGGGACAGTGCGCGACAGGTCGAGCTCGCGGAAGCGTGGATGAAGATCGCACGCGAGCCCCAGGCGACGACGGATGAACAGTTGCTTGCGAGGGCCCGTGTTCGCGCGCTGCTTGGGGGTGCGCAGCCTTCGTCGGAGTACCGCGCCGAGGCGCAGCTGCTCGCCGAAGCGGGCCGACCGGACGACGCAGTTTTGTGCCTCGAAGAGGCGCTGAACCGAGAGCCCGCCAACGAGCTCTTGTTGTCGTCGCTGCGCGAAGCCACGATGCAAGCGGACCTCGCGGAGCGGTACACGAGCGCACTCGACCGAGCGATCGCCGACCTGCCTGCGGGGGACACAAGAGATTCCTTGCTGACCGAACGGGCCTCAATCGCCCTGCACGCCGGCAATGCCATCGCGGCGCTCGAGGCCCTCGACTCGCTCCGAGACGAGACCGCCGACCGCCCTGATCTCCTCGACCTGCGAGACTGGGCCGTGCATGAGCTCGGTCGGGAAGACGATGAGCTGCGCAAGATCGGCGATGGGTTGCGAGAGTCGCCCGGCGACGCGGGTTTGATCGAGCGCCTGCGTCGACTGCTGGGCACGGATGAGGCCGCCATGAGCGAGCACCTGCTGGGTCTCGCCCAAGGCCTCGCCCGAGAGCCCGCCACCGCGCTTACGCTTCGGGCGCTGGCGTTGGCCTTGCAGACCGGCGACGGTGCGGTCCTGCGCCGGGCGGTCCGACGCGCGCACGACATCGCGGCCCAGGACATCCGCGTCCGAGACGCGTGGCACACGGCGGTTGAGCAGGCGTTTCTCGACAACGATCCCGAGGGTCTGTGTGACCTTCTCGACATTCGTCTGCGCCACGGCGGTGACGAGGATCTGGAGGCGATCGACAAAGAACTTGAGCGCGGCTTGATCAGCTTCCCTCGCGTCTCTCGCTTGCATCGCCTGCTCTGCGCCCGCCACGGCGACGATTCCCAGGCGGCTCGAGGGCACATGGAGTTGCTCGCCCCCCGTGTCGATCCCGAGCGGCACCAACCGGTCGACCTCTACATCGGCTTCGCATCGCAGCTTGACCGGGCCGACGCCGCGGCGCTGCTTCAGACGCACGCGCGCGCGAACCGTGACAACTCTCGGACGCTCAGCGCGCTCGCGGACGCCTTGGCCGAACGCGGACACGTCGCGGAGCAGCTCGAGATCCTCGAGCTCGCCGTGGCCCATGCCAGCGACGACGACGGACGGGTCACAGCCCTCAAGCAGCTCGCCTATGTGGCGGCGGATCAGGTCGGGGACCAGCTGCGCGCGCTCCAATACCTGGAGCGTGCGATCGGCTACGCGCCCAACGACCCCGACCTCCTGCTTCCGCTGCTTGAGCACGTGTTCGAACAGCGCGCCCTGGGACCGATCCTCGAGTACACGCACCGCGTCTTGGACCACGTCGAGATGGGGAACGCTGGCTTCGTGACGCTCGCCCACCGGGCTGCCGACGCCGCCCTCGCTCGGGGGGATCACGAGTCGGCGCTGCCGCTGGTCGAACGTGCCCACGAGCGAGATCCCGAACACGCCAACACCCGCAACCGACTTGAAGAGCTGCGGACGTTGGCCGAGGATCCCACCCATCGCGCGGCGCTTCTAGAGCAGGTTGCACAACGACAGCGCGGCGAAGCGCGACTCGACGCGATCGAGGAGCGCGCGCGACTTCTCGCGGGCCCACTGCAGCGGCCCCGAGAAGCGATCCGGGAGCTCACCGCGGTGCTGCGCGAGGACCCCCGCCGCGCGACGGCGCAAAGCACCCTTGCCGAACTTCTCGAGTCTCAAGGCGAGTGGCGAGATCTGGTGGAGCTCCACGAGCGGGAGGTCGCCCACGTCTACGGTGTCGAACGCTGCACCCTCTTGCGCTCGATCGCCCGGATCTGCCGACACGAGCTGCGCGACCTGCAGCGCTCCGAACAGGCCCTTCGCATCGGCCTTGAACACCTCGGCGACGACGCGTCGCCCGAGGCCGCGGAGCTCGGAGAGCAGATGCGGGCCGAACTCGTGCGCGACCTCGAAGGCCAGGGCCGCTACGTCGACCTTGCGATCTACCTTGAGCGTTCGCTTGCGCCGGAGATCGCGGGCGTCCCGACCGAGACCTTGCTCTCCAGCCGCGTCGACCTGCTCGCCGAGCTCGCACGCATCTACCGGGGCCCGCTCGACGACGAAGCCAAAGCATCTCGAATCTACGAGCGGCTCGAACACTACGGACGCCTGCCCGATGAAGGCCTCGCGCCCTTGGCCCGCACCTACCAGCGCGCCGGCCAGCACGAAGACCTCGTTCGGATTCTGAAGGTCCGCTTTGCGTCGTTGTCGAACGACCCGATGCGGCAAGCCGCGGTCGCCATCCACATTGCTCAGTTGCTCGAGTCTCCGCTTGGCCGTCCCCACCAGGCCGCGCGCTACTACCTCGACGCGTACCTGGCCTCACCGTCGGTGCACCAGGAGTCCGGGATCAAAGCCAAGGTCCTGCTGTCGGGAACCGACGCGCTGCCGCGCGTGCGCGCGGACCTACAGGACCGCCTCTCAACCGTCCTCGACGCGCACCGGCCCGCGCTGCTCACCTTGCTGGGTGACCTGCTGTGCGTCCACGAGGAGTACGAGGAAGAAGCCGAAGCGCACTACCGGGATGCGCTCCAGCTGGCCCCCGCGAACGCGACCGCGTCCGAAGCCTTGGGCCGCTTGATGGCCCGGCAAGGCCGGCTCGAAGAGGCGGTGCCTGCACTGGTGATGGCTGCCTCCCATCCAGACTTCGAAGGTTCTCGCGCCGCCGACATCGCAGCGGTCGCCGCGCGGGTGCTCCTCGAGCTCGACCGCGGAGACGAGGCCGAAGACGTACTCAAGATCGCTCTGCAGCGGGCGCCCGAATCGCAGCGCGCACTCCTGGAGCTGGCACGTCTGTACGAGCGTTCCTCCCGCTCGACCGAGCAAGCGATCGTGCTGGAGAACCTCTCGCAGCTTCCCCTATCCAGCATGTTGGGGGCTGAAGTGGCGTACCGCCGCGCCGTGCTCTTGATGCCCACCGTCGACATCGACCCCTACAGCGCGGAGGCGGAGCGGGCTCGGGCGTACCTTCTTGAAGCGGTCGGTGCCGACGCCAAACACGTCGCCGCCCGGCAGGCGCTGATGGCCTTGGCGCGGCAGCGACTGGAGTGGTCGGTCGTCGCGCACATGCACTACCTGGCGATCCGGGAGCTCCCCGACGGGCCCGCCCGTGCTGCGCACCACCTCGACCTCGCCGAGACCTATATCGAACATCTGGGTGATGTCGACTCTGCGGTGCGCAACATCGAGTCGGCGATCACCCAGGCCCCCGACGACCTGGTTGTGTCCACGCGTGCCGCAGCGCTCACGAGCCGCCTGCCGGACCCGCGCCGCATCGCGGACCGCCTCGAGCGCATCGCGGGGCAGCCCGGCGAGCTCGACGACGCTGCACGTGCACGCCTGTGGCTGCTCGCCGCCGACTTGCGGATGTCCGATGATGACATCGTTGCCGCGGAGGCCGCGACGCAGAAGGTCCTCGATCTTCCCTCCGCGAGCGAGGACCTCACCGCCGCGGCACAACGCAACCTCGACGCACTCGACGGAGACGAAGAGCACGCGCTACGAAAACAAAAGTCGGGTCTGCTGCGGCTGCTCGACGTCGAAAAGCAGCCGACGGAGCGCGTGCATATCTTGGCGCGATTGCGTGAGCTTGGGCGCGCCTTGGGAGATCCCGAACTTGAGACCTGGGCCGGGGACAAGCAGCGAGAGCTCGCCGAAGCCCTCGACGGCTCCGAAGACGACCTGCACACCGCCGCTGCGGCGCTGCGAGACGCCTATGCCGAACGCGGAGCCTACGCAGAGGTCGTCGCGCTGTACGAGCGCGTTGCAGAGCAGACCTCTGGAACGGCCCGGGCCGAGGCGCTGCTCGAGGCGGCGCGGTTCTCCTGGACGGCGCTTCGCGACGCCGACCGAGCCCTGGGCGCGCTGCGCCGAAGCGTGAAGGCCTCGGCAGCAAACCTCGGCGCGCTGAGCCTGCTCGCCGAGTTGACGGCCCATGTGGGCGACGACGCCCGCGTCGAGGACACCTACGACGTCCTTCGAAAGCTCCCGCAGGACCAGCGCGCACCCGCGTTCGACCTCGAACTCTCACAGGTCGCCGCGGACCTCGGGCGCACCCAGGACGCCGCCGCGCTCCTGCGGCCCCTGTGCCTGCGGACCGATGATCACGAGGTCCGCTTCGCCGCGCTCACCAAGCTCGACGCGGTCTTGGCCCAAGGCGCCTCCGCCTCCGACCGCGTCGCCATCACCCGGCGGCTGTTTGAGGCCTCGCTGGAGCGACGCTCCCCACAGATGGTCAGCGTCGCCCTCGACCTCGCACGATGCGAGCAATCCCTGGGTGGCCCCGAACGGGGTATCGCCATCCTGCGCCAAGCCCTTGAGCTCGACCCGACCCATCGCGACATGCTCGAGCTTTATGCCGAGTTGCTCGAGGAGACCGAGGACTGGGGGACGCTGGGCTCGACCCGTCTGCAGCTCGCCTCGCTCAGCTCCGAACCCCGCGAACAGGCGGAGCAGTACATGAATGCCGCCCAGGCCTTCATCGAGCAGGGCACCGCTCAACGTGCAAACCGACCGCGGGCGCTGGCCCAAGCTCGCCAAGCCCTGCAGCGAGCCACCGAGGCGGCGCCGCAGCTCGCGGGCCCCAGCATTCGGCTGCTCCCGCTTGCCTTCGCAGAGTCGCGCTGGGAGGAAGTCCTCGACCTCGCGGTGGAGATTCGTGAGCGTGCGGGCCCCGACGAAGAGGTGCTGCTGCTGGCAGCGTTGACCGAAGCCTATCGCCACGGACAGCGCTCGCTCGCCCGTGACCTCGGCTTTCGTCATGGCCCGGCGGCCCAGGAGCGATACCTGTTCCCCGGGCTGCGCCAGCTCCTGACCCAAATCGCGGCACGGGGCCCCCTGCCCCGTCTCGACGCGGTTTTGGCCGCGGCGGGGTCCCTGCTCGGCGGACGCCTCGCCCTCTCCCGAGACCTCGAGCATTGGTCGTCAGGCCAACCGCTGCAAGCAGGATTGGCGCTTGGCCTCGCTCGACTCGCCGAGGCCGCGGGGCAGGCCGAGCGCGCGCGAAACCTCTACCAAGTGACGGCGTTCATGATGCCCGATGGGCCCGTGCCCAGCCTCGTTGCCCGGCTCCCGCTCGCCACACCGTCCAAAGATCTGACTGCCCTGACCAGCGGCCCGTTCGAAGGCGGAGGAAGCCTGCGGCGCGGACTCGCCTCGGCACGAGACGCGCTCGCCGGTTTCACGCGCGCCCCCGACTCCGAAGCGTCCCCCGCAAGCGCGGGCGCTTTGGCCCGGGTCGCGCTCGCCGAGTCGATCGTCGAGCCGTGGAGACGAGCGCTGGGCTGCGAGTTCCCGCTCGCATGGAGCCGAGCCCGCCTTCCCGGTGGCGTGGGACTTGCGAACCGCGACACGCCAACCATCCTGTTGGGAGCCGGCGTCACGGTCTGCTCCGTCGCCGAGCTACGCTTTCGGTTGGCCCGTGCCGCCACCTGTATCTTCTCTGGTCTCGCCATTCTCGAGGAAGGCCACGGCTTGCGTCTGGACGAGCTTCTCGATGGCCTCGGGCGGATGGCCAGCCCCTCCCACGTACCGACGGGACGACCGGCCCGGGAAGTCGCAGAGGCCCTCACCGCAGCGGGGTCGTCCCTCTCGCCACGCGAAGGCGCTCAGCTGGCCAGAGAGCTCGCACACTGGCTCACGTCCACGGGAGGCGTCGAGCGTCTCGACGTGGAACTTCGCCGCGCCGTGTTGTTGTTCGCGACCCGTCTGTGCGGACAGCTGGACGGTGCGTTGCTGACCTTGGCGCATGACCGTGGGTTCGTGGGCGAAGGCCGCCCCGACCCTGTCGCCACGCTCCGCTACGAGGACGCGTACTGGCTGCTGCGGGCATTGCAGATGTACTGACCGAGCGAAGACCCCCGGTGGCACGACGTGCGTACTGGAGTTGCACGCGGTACCGCGACCTGCAAAACTCCGCGGAAGGCGCGCCCGGCCCAATGACGACGAATACCGAAGGAGCTCCCGATCCTCAAACGGGTCGATTCGCGGTTTGGATCGCGGGCGGTCTAGGCATCGCATCGATCGTCGCCTACGGATCGTACCAAGCCCAGCAACGCTTTGCCGCGCGCGAGCAGCTGCCGACGGCAGCCCTGGAGCAGACGCGCGCGCCCGCTGCCCCCGCGCAGCTGGTCTCCCAGGTCGACGCCGCGGCCGAGGCCCTCGATGTCACAAAGCTCGCTGCGTTGGACCGCGAGCTTGAGATCGCCGCAGCTCGAACGACGCACGCCGACATCGGCAACGACCTGCGAGTAGCCCGCGCATCGGCACTCTCGGTGCGCGCGTTGGAGGCCTCGATTCGGGCCTATCGCTCCGGCGACCCGGCTGCTGCAACGGCCGAGCTTGCAGCGACGCTGGTCAGCGGGCGCACGCTCACCGACGCCCTCGCCCGCGAGGGTATCTCTCCCGCCGCGGTGGCCCGCATCGAAGCACGGCTCGACCTTGCCGAGGGTCGCGACATTACCTTGATCCATCCGGTGGTCCTGATGCCCGACTACCCGGATCCGGAGCTGCGGCTCGCTGCGCTGAGCCGGCCCTTGTTCACCGACGCACCGCTCGCAGACGGTGAGCTCCGCGGACTAACCACCGCGCTCCAGAACGCGACCCCGACCACCGGCCTCAGTCAGCTGTTGCTTGCGCTGGCACTCGAGCGAGGCGGCGATGCCCTCGGCGCTGAGTCCAAAACACGAGCCGTCCTCTCGCAGACCCCCGGCCAACCACTGGCCCTCGCGATGCAGTCGGGGCCCCCCACCCGACCCAATGAACGCGGGGCTGCGATCGGCGACCCCACGCCCTCCACGCCGCAAGATCCCCAACCGCTCGATCCGACGGACGAGCCGGAGCCGGAGCCGGAGCCCAAGCCCGAGCCCGAGCCCGAGCCCGAGCCCGAGCCCGAGCCCGAGCCCGAGCCCGTGGCCGAGCCCGAGCCCGAGCCCGAGCCCGAGCCCGAGCCGAAGGCTGTGAAGAAGGCGACACCCAAACCGAGCCCCGCGGGCGGAAACGGCGGCAGCAAGCCCAGACCGAAGCCGGACTTCGCCGCGCTGCTCGAGGAGGGCTGCAAACTCGTCCGCTCGGGCGATGCGAGCCAAGGCTTCGACGTGCTCAAGAAGGCCCACGACCTGGAGCCGGGCGGTGCACGCGTGACGCTGTGCATGGCCCAGGCCCAGGACAAACTCGGACGCGGGGCCTCAGCGCTGGCCTTGGTCGACCGCGTGTTACGCAAGTCGCCCAACAACAAGACAGCGCTGCTGCTCGCGGCCGAGCTTGAGGCCTCCCAGGGCAACAAGACCACCGCCCAGACGCACTACCGCAGAGTCTTGACCCTGGATCCCGACAACGCCCAGGCCAAGAAGTTCCTCGGCGAAGAATAGCGCGGACGCCATCTCGCGGGCTTGGTCAGGTTGGCTGTGAGCCGGTGACCACCTCGCTGAAGTCTTGTCCTCCTGCGCCGTGGCCTCTGCAGGCCCCTGCCTCCAAAGGACATACACCAGAGTCTCGTGCTTCAAACCAAAGCAAAACGCCCGCGCGAGGGCGGGCGTTTTGCTGGAGCGGAGGCTCGAAAGACTCCGCGAGGACTAGAACCGCAGCGAGAGGTCGAACTGCGCCGCCAGAGGCGTCTGGAAGCTAGCTTCTGTCCCGTAGTTTCCTTGCGCGGGAAGAATGGTCCGCTGGAAGAACTCAGTCGGGTTGCTCGAGTTCTGAATCTTGGTGTGTTTCAGATCCGAGAGCTCACCGCCCGCGACCGGGCGCGTGTTGGAGAACGAGTAGACCTCGTCGACCCGAAGCACGGCCTTGGCGTTGGTCACGTTGAACAACCGCGCTCCAACCTCGATTTCGAGGTCGCCCGGGAGCGGGTAGGCGTAGTTGACGCTCACGTTGACGCTGTAGGTCGGCTCCACGCGACCGCCGGCTCCACGAGGAAGCACGTAGACCGCAAACTGCTGCGGGTAGCGGTTGTTGTCGGCCTTGAGCGAGATCGGATAGCCCGACCGGAAGTTGGCGGAGGTTCCGAGCGTGAGCCGGCCGGCCTCCTGCAGGTCGAACGAGTAGAACCCGTTGACCTTGAAGCGGTGCGGCGTGTTGAACGACAGTGGGCCGAAGCTGTTGCGGACCAGCTCGGGAATGTCGAACTGCGTCGACGCCCCCAGGTTGATCGCACCCGAGATGGGGTCGACGAAGCCGTCGTAGTTACCGACCAGGCGGCTGAAGGTGTAGCTACCGATGACCAGCCAGTTGCGAGCGAAGCGCTTCTTCACCTCGAAGGTGAAGGCGTCAAAGTTTCGGACGGGCTTGTCGAAGTCGCTGCCGACCTTGCCGTAGGCGTCGACCAAGAACTCGCAGCGCTGCTGCTCGCGGGCGATCTGCGACCGCTCGGGCGAGTCCATCTCAAGGCCGTCGAGTTGGGCGCTGAGATCGTCACAGCGAGCCTGCTCGGCGTTGACGTCGGACTGGGAGACCGCCTCGCCGGGGTTGGCGATGATGAAGTTGAGACCACCGTTGGTGGAGATATCCTCAACCGCTCGACCCAGGTCGGTGTGCTGCCAGCGAACACCGAGGGTAAGGTCCTCGATGATCTCCTGCTCGTAGCCCATCTGGAACTGCTGGTTGTATTGACCACGCAGCTTTGGGACGACGGCACCCTCGGTGAGTTGGGTCGTTCCCGCGTTGAAGTCGGCGCAGTACTCGGTGGGCTGACCGCTCTGCAGCTTGAGGCGGGACTCCCCGTTGATGTTGACGGTGGAGCCCTCGAGGCAGTCTGCGTTCCGGTAGGTCCGCGTCACGTTGACCAAGCCACCGAAGACCCGGCTGTTCAGCTGCAGCGGGAGCGGCTGGTAGAACCATCCGTAGCTGGCGAACAGACGGCTCTTGCCTTCGTCGGTCCAGTCGTAGACCACGCCGACACGAGGGCCGACGTTGTCGTTGATGAACAGCGCGCGCTCACCGTTGATGTCGCGCATGTCCTGAAGTTCCCAGCGCACGCCGGCGCTGATGAACAGGTTCGAGAGCACGGCCCACTTGTCCTGCAGGAAGATCCCGTAGTTGGTGGTCGTGGTGACTTCGCTGTACTCGGCCGCGCGGATACCCGCGCCCAGGGGAGTGGCGATGGCTCGAAGCTGGCCCTCTTCCTTGCGCACCCGACCGAAACCGACCGAGGTGCGGGCGTCCGGGTTGTCCGTATCGACGATGACGAAGCGGTGGTTGTCCACGCGCGAAGCGTTGTTGATGATGTAGCCGTCTTCGGGGTCGTAGCAGTACTCGCCGCCCCCGCTTTGGCCCGCCTCGCAGTTGTCGAAGAAGTCTCCGTCGTTGCGACCGGAGTAGCGGCTGAGCGTCTCGCGCTGCAGGAACTCCGCTTGCGCGCCGTACTTGATCTGGTGCGATCCAGCGCGGCGCGTGCTGATGAAGTGCGTGAGTCCGAAGCGACCTTCAACCCGGCGAGACTTGTCCGACGAGTAGTTGCCGATACCGCCGGAGAGCCAGCGACGGGTCGGACACGCGAGCCCGGGGAGGTCGGAGCGGTTGCAGGCGTCCTCGACTCCGGCGACCAAAGAACGCTTGTTGTCCTGGTCGAGGAAGGTGAAGAGGTTGGCGCCCTGGTTGTCCTGCTGCTGCGTCGCGGGCAGGTCGTAGAACTCAGGGTTGTCGAGCTTCCACGCTTCTTGGCTCGTGAACTGCGAGAAGCTCAGACCGGCGTCGATCTCGAGCTTGTCGTCGGCGACCCGGCCGAGGTAACCGAGGCTGACGGTCGTGAAGTTGCCACGGTCCCAGCCGAAGTGGTCGTTGACCACGCCGTTGGCAGTGTTCGCGCCGCCGCCGAGCGGGTCGGCGTTTTGCGCGGTACCAAACGACGAGGGGTCGAGGTTGAGCGCCGGTCGGCGATAGGACCGACGCTGGAAGCTTGGGCCGCCGAGAACGGTAGCGCGCAGCCGGTGCTTGGGGTTGATCGCCCAGTCGATGCCGAGCTGATAGCCGATGCCAACGCTCCCGGTGCGGAACCGCTGCTCGGCGAACTTCTCGGTCTGGATGTAGTCCCCGCCGTCGACACAGTCGAAGTCACCGTTGGTGTAAGGGCAGTCCTCGTATCCGCCCGAGCCGTCCTTGTCGACGCGCGAGTAGAAGGACTGGATCAGGGATGCGCGACCGCCCGTGGCCGAGATGGCTGCCGACCAGAACAGCTTGTCCTTGATGATCGGACCGCTGGCAGCGACGACGCCTTGCAGCAAGTAGTCGGGGACCTCGACCGCTCGGACCGCGTTGTCGGTCGCGAGGATGAAGCGAGGTTGGGCAAGGCGCGGCGTGTAGGTGAAGCGCGCGACACCGCGGACCTTGTTGGTTCCCGAAATCCGGCGCGCGGAGATCTGACCGCCCGCGGCACCACCGAACTCGGCCTCATATCCAGACTCCTGGACGTCGACCTCTTCGATGAACTCCTGAACGATCGACGCACCGACCGTACCGAAGCTCGGGTTGTTCACGTTCGCGCCCTCGACCGTGTACTTGGACTCGGCCGAGGTGGTGCCCGCGAGCGAGATACCGGCGGAGTCCCGGGATGCGGTGGCGGACGCCTCGACAACTTGGGTGAAGTCGCGACCGGCGGTCTCGCCGACCGGGATGTTCTTGAACTCGTCCATCGAGATGGACTGACCGACCGAGGTGTCCTGAGCGACGGCCACGGGCTTGACCCGAATCGTCCGCTTGAACTCGTTGTTCGGGTCGATCTTGAAGTTCGCGCGAAACTTTGCGCCCCTGGGAAGGGTCGTGACCTTCGAGACGTCGGCTTGGCCCGCGAGAACCTGAATCGTGTAGGTACCCGGAGGAAGCGACTGGAACGCGTACAGACCGTTCGAGTTCGTCGTGGCTTCGCGTGTGCCCTGCAAACAGTTGCACTGGAGGACGACGATGGCGTTGGCCATGCGGTCGCCGGTCTTGTCGTTGGTCACCACGCCGCTGATCGAGCCGGTTTCAGCGGCTTGGGCGGAGGCAGGCGCGAGCAAGATGGCACCGCTCGCGGCAAGACCGGCGAGCGGGGCGCAGACCGACAACGGCAGGGTCAGGAAGAGTGTCTTGAGCGAACGAGCGCGGTTCACGATGGGCTCCTTCTCGGGCCTGGGATTCCCCATGGAATCAGATGCGTGCGGGGCGTTGAGCATGAGGACCTTCGGTGTCGAAAAGTTCGGTACACCATCCCAGGGGCCCGAAATTTCGGGCTGCGCTCATATATCACAAGGACCCCACAACACGCACCGGGTCCGGGATGGCTTCGCCCTGGGCGTGCGTTCTGGTAGTGAGTCCACCTTGAAAGCATCCAACGGCGCTGCCGGGCCCGGCTTACGCCCCGGGCGGTCCCATGGGGGCGACAAGGGACGGTCTCCCTGGCGTTGAGCATCCGCACGACGGCAAGCGATCCCGGTTGAGCAAGGGGCGGGGCTAGAATCGACCGGTCAGCACGAGGCCGCGCCGGGCCGGCGCGACGCGAAGATGGGCGAGACCACGCTCCCACTGCTTGGTTCGCTTGTTGCCCTCGTTGAACACGAGGCCACCGGCGACCAGCGCCACGACGCCGACACCGCCGACGCCCAAACCCAACGCGACGGCGAGGGTATTGGTCTTGTTGCCGTTGTCTCGCCAGGTATCGATCGCGTTTTGGATATCGGCGCAGCCGGACCCATCGGGCTGTTCTGGGCAGCCAGCAGCTTTGAAGTCGCTCTTTGAGTTGTCGAGCTTGGATTTGAACTCTTGGCCCTTGATGCTGAAAAACGCGGCGAGGGCCACCCCGGTGAGCGTAACGGCGCCGCCGCCGATCATCGTGCCCATCCCGGCCAAACGGAGCTTGCGCCCCGCGTCCGGACCCATCTTTTCGCGCAACTGGTCCCCGTCGGTCGGCTGGACAATCACCGGCGGGGGCGGCTTGTTGTCTTCGGCAGCCTGCTCCGCCTCGGCGATCATCGCGTCCAGTTCGATCAATCGCTCGGGCGCATCGTCGGGGTCGATGTCAGCGCTGGCGTTGGCGACCTTGATGAAGTTGTCCAGCACCGCGCGCGCGCGCCGAAGGTCGGCGAGGTCGTTGGAGATCGTATACAGCCCCTTGTAGGCCAGGGAGATGTTGTAGAGCAGCAGGCCGTTGTCGGAGAGGTCGTAGGCCTTCTCCCACTTTTCGACCGCCACTGCGAAATCACCCAGACGGTACGCCTTGCGGCCCTCGTCGTAGAGTTGCTCTGGCGTCTCCTCGACGGTGATCGCCGCACGCACAGGCGCGGGCGTCACGAAAGCCGCGCCACCGAGCATGCTGGTAACCAGCGCGAGGCTCCACGCACGCGAGGAGCGGGAACGAGACAGCGTCCGAGAGCAGCGCCGCATAGGCCGCTCGGAGGCTATCATAGGTCGACCAGCTCGACGTCTTCGGCATGAAGACGCGTGCGGAGGAAACCCGAGCCGACACGGGCAAAACGTTCAGCGTCGTCCGTGGCCAGCAGCGTGAGCCCCCCGGCCTCGGACGCTGGCGATGCCAGCCCGAGTTGCGCCAGGAGGGACGACACGGCCGTCGCAGTTGTCTTGGCCGAATCGACCACCGTCACGCCCGGTCCGACCACCCGCTGGACGACGTCGCAGAGCACGGGAAAATGGGTACAGCCCAGTACGACGGTATCCAGCGCCTTGTCCGAACCCAGGTGCGGCTCGAGGTACCGCCGGGCCGCGAGCTCGGGGACCTCGCCCTGGGTCCACGCCTCTTCGGCGAGGGCGACGAACAGCGGGCATGGCTGCCCGAGCACGACGGCATCCGGGCGCCGCTTTCGGATCGCGCGCTCGTAGGCGCCGCCGCGAATCGTGCCTTCTGTTCCTGTAATGAGGATGTGGCCCGACGAGGTTGCGGCGCAGGCCGCCTCCGCCCCCGGCTCGACCACGCCCACCACTGGCAGCGGCCCAAAGCGCTCGCTCAGGGTCTCGACGGCGACAGCGGAGACGGTGTTGCAGGCGATCACCAACAGCTTCACGCCGCGGTCGATCAACACCTGCGCGCACTGTTTCGCGTAGCGCTCCACGGTTCGGGCGCTCTTGGTTCCGTAGGGGAGACGCGCGGTGTCCCCCAGATACAGGAACGACTCACCCGGCAGCGCTTCGCGGAGCTCTCGGAGGACGGTCAGTCCACCGACACCGGAGTCGAAGACCCCGATGGGCAGAGACTGCGGGAGCTTGATCATCCGCGCACAAGGACGTTTTTGGCGATGACGAGTCGTTGAATTTGCGAGGTGCCCTCGTAGATCTGCATGAGCTTGGCGTCGCGCATCAGCTTCTCGACCGGGTACTCCTTGGTGTAGCCGTAGCCCCCGAAGATCTGTACGGCGTCGGTGGTGGCCTTCATCGCCAAGTCGGCCCCCATCGCCTTGGCCATGGCCGAGGTGCTGGTTCGTTTGATGCCGTTGTCCACCTCCCACGCCGCCTTGCTGTAGAGCAGACGCGTGGTCTCGTAGGCCATGGCCATCTCGGCGATCATGAACTGAATCGCCTGGTGCTGAGCGATCGGCACGCCAAACGTCTTGCGCTCCTTTGCGTATTTCACCGACTCATCCAAGGCGCGCCGGATGAGTCCTGCACACTGAGCCGCAATCATCGGGCGCGACTTGTCGAACGTCTCCATCGCCAGCGCGAAGCCGCGACCGACCTCACCGATGATGTTCTCAGGCCCGAGTTTGACGTCGTCGAACAAGACGTCGCACGTCTCCGACGCACGCTGGCCGAGCTTGTTTTCCTTTTTTCCAACGCTGACGCCCGGTGCGTCGGCGGACACGACGAAGCCGGTGATTCCCTTGTGGCCAAGCGCGGGGTCGATGGTGCCAAAGCCGGTGTAGAACTTGGCGTGGCCGGCGTTGGTGATCCACCGCTTCTGGCCGCTGAGGATCCACCCCTCGCCGTCTTGGACCAGCTTCGTGCGCATGGCCGAGACGTCGGACCCGGCCTCGGGCTCCGAGCAGCAGTAGCTGACGAAGCACATCTCTTCGTTGAGCTTGGTCAGCCAGTGCTGTTTCTGCGCTTCGGTGCCCCCGATCATCAGGGGCAGCGCACCCAAGTGGTTGCAGACAATGCTGGTGGAGATCGCAGCACAGCCGTACGCCAGCTCTTCGGCGATGAGGCAGCCTTGCACGGTCGAGACACCCAGGCCGCCCACCGATTCGGGCAGCTCCACGTTCATCAGCCCGAGTTCCCACGCGGCCTGAAACACCTCCAGAGGCATCTTGCCGAGCTCGTCGTACTCACCAGCGACCGGGATCATCGACTCCTTCGCGAACTTGCGCGCGGTTTCAGCCAGGGCGAGCGAGTCTTCGGAATATGCCGGCGTGAACATCACGACGTGTCTAGCAGAACCCTCCGCCGGGAGGCTATCGACGGCAGCGGAAGCGTCCGCACAAGCTGAGGCATCTGCACCGGACCGCGCTGCACGAACGCACGGGCCCGGATTCCGCCTACGGCTCGGCGCCGCGATCGCGGGCGGCCCGGCGTTGCGCCCGGGCAGCCCGACGCTTGGCCTTGTCGTCCGCCTCGGCTTTCTCACCGGTCGCCGCCCGGCCACCGAAGACGAACCCGATGACCAACCCCAGCCCGAGGAGCCCGGGGATGTAGATGAAGTGGGCGAGTGTCATGCCAGGCCTAGGACGAGAGGCGGCGCTGCAGGTCGGCGACTTCGATCGCCTGCCGAGAGCCACGGCGCCAGAGCATCACGCCGTAGATCGCGAACAGACTCCAGATGACGCCGTAGGCCCACACGATGTGCTCGTAGTCGGACGCCGTCTTGGACGCCGCTTCGGACTCGCAGGCACGGACGCAGGCGACCGTCTGCTGGTCGAGGCCGTCCACGGGTTCGTAGTCTTCGCTGGGGGTTTCTTCTGCGATGGGAGCCATCAGCCGTCTCCAGATCCAAGGTTTGGTTTGAGGTTGGACGCGGGCGCTGCGGCGCCAACCTCATCGAGGCCGACCCACGCTTCGTCCAGGGTCACGTCGGTGAGCTCTTGTTGGACCCGAATGAGCAGCAGGGCTATCGAGGTGAGCAACAGAGCGACAAGCGCGGGCCACAGCGCGGCCCACATGCTGGCGGGAAGTGACCCGGCCACGTCGTTGGACGGATGGGTCGTCTTCCAAATCTTAACCGCGTAGTAGATCACCGGGACGTCGATGGCTCCGAAGATGGCCAGCGCCGCAGCGAGACGCTCGGACCCGGCCGCCCCGTAGTGGCGGACCAATACGTAGGCGGCGAAGATGAGCCAAAGCAAGCCGGTCGACACCTGACGAGCGTCCCAGGTCCAAGCCTTACCCCACGTCGCGTGCCCCCAGATAGGGCCTGTGATCAGCACGCCCAAGCCCGTGACCAGCACGAGTTCAGCGGCGGCGATCGAGACCGCTTCAGCCCGTTTGGAGTCCCGGCGCAGCTGGATGCCCGCTGCCACACCGCAGACGACTGCGAGCAGCATCATGATCCAGGCCAGCGGCACGTGGAAGTAGAAGATCTTCTGCACGGTGCCCATCTGCTTCTCGATCGGTGTGTCGAGAAAGATGGTCTGCACGCTGACCGGAAAGATCAGCGCTGCCGCGCCTAGGAACGCGATGGGGAGGATTTTTTTCATCGACGCCTTCGCGCGGCACGAGCACCGCGGCGTTGTTGGGGCACACCCACAAGAACAGGTTCGAACAGCCACGCCCCAACGGCAAACGCCAAGACATTGGTCGCCGTGAGCTGCCCGAGGTAGGTGGTGAAGGACTCGTGGCCTTCGAGCAGGGACCGAGTGGCCACCAGCGCGAACAACAGCGAGGGCATGGTCAGCGGATACAAGATGACCGAGAGCAGCACGTTCTTGCCGCTGCTGCTGGCCAACCCCGCCGCGAACAGGGTGCCGACGCCTGCGTAGGCGGTGCACCCCATCACGACGAGCGCTGCCGTCTCCAGGGGACGCTCTGCAAACGGCTGCGCGGCGGGAAACAACAACCACAGCCCCAGCACCGTGATGAGCGAACAGCCCAGCAAAATGACCAGGGTGACGAAGGCCTTGGCCAAGTAGATCGAGACGCGCTCGACCGGCGCGACGAGCAGAGCGCGCAGCGTGTCAAACTCTCGCTCGCGGGTGAAGATCCGACCCAGGGTCAGGGCACCGACAAACGCGACCGAGAGCCAGAGCATGCCGGGGACGGCGAGCGGCTGTGCCGACACACCGAGCGCAGAGAACGACATCCCGAGCATGATGAGCACGACCAAGCTGAAGAACGAGGACGTCAGAATCAACTCGAGATCTCGAGCCTCCTGCCGAAGGTCGTTGACCGCCAGCAGCCACGCTTGACGGAGCGCCACCATGCTGAGGAGGGTTGTAACACGGCCAGACCCCGGGACCGCAGCGCCAACGGGTCCCGCGACCGCAGCGCTCATGCGCGGGCCTGTGCCTTGACCGATGGCATGCGTCCGGCCAGCTCGCGGACGCGGGCACCAAACGTGTCGTTCTCGGGCGTCCGGGCCACCGCCCCAGCGATCACTCCCTGCTCGAGCAGCACCACGCGGTCCGCAACGGAGACCAGCGCCTCCAGGTCATGCGAGATCAGCAAGATCGCCGCGCCCCGGTCCCGCTCTTCACCCAAGACCGAAGCCAACAGGGTGCGACCCGGACGGTCGAGCGCGGTGAATGGCTCGTCGAGCAGCAGCATCTCGGGTCTCCCCAGCAGCGCGCGGGCGAGCGCCAGGCGCTGGAGCATTCCCCGAGAGAAGGTCCCCGCCTGGCGATCCGCCGCGTAGCCCAGGCCGAGCTTGTCCAACGTCGGCAAGAGCGGCTCGCTGTGGCAGCCGGCGTGTGCCCGCAGCTTCGCGAACAGCTCAAGATTTTCGAGCGCGGTGAGGCGCGGATAGGTCTGCGCGGTGTGGCTGACCACGGCAAAACGCGCCCGCTCATCCCGCCCCACCCCTTCGCTGCCCGCGAACAAGCGCTGCCCCCGACTGGGCGGCATCAGGCCCGCGATGATCGACAGCAGCGTGCTCTTGCCCGCGCCGTTGGCCCCAATCAACCCGACGATTTCGCTGCCGCACAGGTCCAGGTCGAGTCCGCGAAGCACCGCCAAGCGGCCGAAGTGCTTGCTGATGTCGCGAAGGCTCAGCAGGGCGGGCGCGTCCATCAGGAAGCGCTCGGGGGCGACTCGAGCACCTCGAGCTGACGGATCACGCGGTCGAGTTCGGAGAGCAACGACTCGCTCAAGGGGAGGTCGCCTTTGGCCGATTCGAGTTCTTTGAGCAGCCGTTCCCGCTGGGCCACGAGCTGCTCCTTCTTGGAGGGCCGCGCGCGCATCAGTCCGAACACGGTGATCAACCCAAACCCGGCGAGAGAGCCCCAGGCGATGCGCTCGATCGTTGGGTCGCGATGGCGAAGGTTCGTCATCGTGAACGACACCCTCTCACCACGGCTGAACTGATTGAGCGTCCAAACCACGCGCCCTGGAATGGGCGAGGCATGGTCCCCAAGCTTCTTGCCGTCGGCGATGAGCTCGAGGCGTTCGTCCTGGAGGACCGAGGTCTGCACCAAATCGAAGGGCGCGACCCAGTCGAGTTCCAGCGAGCCGTCGTGCTCGAAGAGATAGCCGACCGAGAGGTTGGTCAGCGAGCCCGGCGGGATCGGACCATGGAGCGTGGCGAACGGCGCCTTCTCTTCGTGGTCGAGGAACTCCTCGGCGGGCCGGAGCACCGTGAAGCCCTTCGAGCCGTCCATCGATTCGATGCGAAGCTCGGGGTCCCAGAACGCTTTGTCCCCATCGACCATCACCTCGAAGATCTGGATGATCTGCGCGAGGTCGTTCTCGCCCTCGACGATGTCGTACTGCACGGCTGCACGGACGACGCTGGGATCGCTGGTCGTCTCGAACAAGCGCATCTGCACATCGATGCCACCGCGCTCGTCCATCCCGAAGAACGAACTTTGGTAGGGAGCTTTTCCGTAGGCCGACTCGACGAAGTACAGCGAGTCCTGCTTGACGGGGATGTCCTTGATGCTCGCGGATCCATCGGGCCCGCTCACCGCCCGAAACTTCTCCACCGCTCCACTCGCGGCCTTCTTGACGACGAGAAGCGGCTGGTTCGCGATGGGCTGCTCGCTCGCATCCCGCAGGGAGACCCGCACCGTGCCCGCGGCGAGCGTGCGCAGAATCCGGGGAGGCGGCAGCGGCTGACGCTGCGCCTGCGCTGGCGGTTGCGCTTGCTGGCCCGCCGGAGCCTGAAACTGCTCGGCGCCCTCGGCCAAGACCAGGGCCATGCCCTTGTCGGTCGCCATCGAGAACGGCTGACTCGTGCGCAGCGTGCCGCCCTCGACGAGCAACGCTTCGGCCGACAACGTGCTCCCGGCCGGAACCTCAGGCGCGAGCAGCTTGTCGAACACCGCCTTGCCGCGAGCGTCGGTGGTCAGCTCGCGAACGATGGCCTCCCCCTGGGGCGGCGTGATCGTCAACTTGACCACAACCGCGGGCACCGGCTTGCGGGCCTCGAGGTCAAAGGTCCCAATCGTGAGGGTCCCGACGTCCATCCCGTCCAGCGGAAATGCGTTTCCGGGGGCGGGAATCGCCGGCTCGGCTCCGTTGCTCGGGGCTGTGCTCGTGGGCGGGGTCGCGGCCTGGCCAGCGGTGGGCGACGAGGCGCCTTCGACGAGCATGATCGCGGTGCCGGCCTCCGACAACAGCGGGAACGCCTCCGACTTCACCTCGGCGCCACCCAGCGTGACGCTGGCGACGGCGGTGCCCCCGATGAGGCCAGCGAGCTGATCGAAGCTCGCCCTTCCCTGCTCCTGCGTCTTGCCGGTGAATGCGGTCACCTTCCCGTCGGCGCCCGTGACCTCCAGCGTGACATCGGTGTCGACCGCGGGCGCAGAGAACCCGGCTTTCCCCAGACAGCGCACCGTGACGGTTCCCGGCGCGAGCTTGGGGTCGGGCCTGGGAATCCCGGACATTTGAGAGGGATCCATCATGGGTGGCGGAGCCGCATGGGCGGTCGCGCCAACGATGGCGAGCGAAATCGTCGCCGCAAAAGCGGCGCTACACAGAGCGTAAATCTTCATGCCGAGATTTCCTTGCCGCAGTGTTTGCAGAACTTGGCGTCGGGGTCGTTGGCGCCAGAACAGGCGCCGCAGGCCTGCACCGCGCTCGCTGCAGGGTCGGGGTCTTCAGCCTCGACCGAGGGTGGCTCGGCCGGCGGTGTCTTGGGTGGCTGGTCTTGATCGGGCGCGTCTGAGCGGGCGAGCGCTGCGTTGCGCGCGTCCTTGATGCTGCCTTCGGGCAAGACGTCGGTGAGACCCCGGTCCTCGAGCAAGGCGTACACCTCGGGGTGGACTCGCTTGACGCCGTCCAGCGCACGCATCACTTCGACGGCGCGCAGCTCATACGCTTGTTTCACCTCCGAGAAGTCCGGCTCGGACAGCTTCCCCATCTCGAAGTCGAACTTGAGCTCTTTGATCGCCCGCAGGAGCCGGCGCTTCTCTTCGCGGAGCTGGGACCGACCCTCTCCGCCGAGCCCGCGAGAGCTCACCCCGAGGGCCGCGCGGGGACGCGAGAGCACCTGCACCATCTTGAACAGCGTCGCCAAGCAGAACACCAACGCGGCGCCCCCGACGACAAGGCCGCCGGTGGCGACGTCGAGGCGAGCCCCGGCGGCGTACGAAAGGAAGGCAACGAATCCAAGGCCGCCGAGCACGGCGACCGCACCCCAACGGACCCAGCCGGAGCTGAGCAGAGACTTCGTGCCGGACACCTCAGGCGCCTTCCGTCCGGGTCGTCCCAATGCAGACGATGCCGCCCATGATCATGATCCCGAACCCAAACCAAACCCAGTTCACCAAGGGGTTGTAGTAGAGGTTTGCGCGGGTCCACCCGGTGGTCATGTCGACGTCGTCGATCGAGATGTACGCGTCTCCGCCGAGGGTCATGTGCCGGGCAACCTCGGTCGTCGGCATGTCCGGACTTTGGTAGTACCACCACTTCGCGGGGGTGAGCTCGTCGACGACTTCGCCGTGCTGCAGCACCGTGAACTTCACGGACAGCATGTCTTTTTGCCAGTCCTCGGAGGCGACCGTTCCGTCGTGCCGAATCTCGTAGGGTCCGAGGTCGACCACCTCCCCGGGCGAAATGCTGATCTTGCGCTCGATGTCGTAGGCGTTTCCGGCCCACCCGAAGAACATCAGCACCATGCCCAGGTGCACGATGTAGCCGCCGTAGCGACGCCGGGCTCGGGAGACCAACCCCACAAACGCGTCGAAGACGGACTGCGCTCGACCGCGACGGCGAACCGACACGCCCCGGTAGAACTCCTGAATGATGGTCCACATCGTGAACCCGCACAGGCCGAAGCAGGTGATGCCCGCGGCGCCCATGCTGACGTCGTGGATCTGGTCGACGGCGACGAACGCGACGACCGCGGTGATCGAGCCGACGATGAGCGGCATCCGGAACTGCTTCACCAAAGACTCGGTGCTGGACTTGCGCCATGCCACCAAGGGGCCGACCCCGGTGAGGAAGATGAGCGCCAGTCCGACCGGCACCATGTACTTGTTGTAGAAGGACGGCCCGATCGTGATGCGATCGTAGGCCGGCCTACCCGCCTCCATGTTGGCCATCCAGTCCGTCTCATCGAACATTCCGATCGAGAAGGTGATCTCCCGCAGCCACTCGTGGTCCGTGGCAAGGATGCCCGTCCAGTCGCGAAGCGTCGGATAGATGGTCGCGCCGGCGATGAAGAACGCCGCGAGCAGGAACAGCCAGTTGTTGAGCAGGAAGGCGAACTCGCGGCTGAGTACGCTCTCCAGCTCGTTGCGGGACCGCAGCAGCGGCAGCCGCCAGAACAGCAGGCCGAAGGAGACGATCAGGATGACCACCATGAAGATGCCGAACGTCCACGCCAGCTGCGGGTCCTCTCCGAAGGCGTGCACGCTCTGCACGACGCCGCTGCGGGTGAGGAAGGTGCCGAAGATCGTCAGCCAGAAGCTCGCGATGATGAGCACCAGGTTCCAGACCTTGAGCATGCCGCGGCGTTCTTGGACCATCACCGAGTGCAGGAACGCGGTGCACGTGAGCCACGGGAACAGCCCTGCGTTCTCCACCGGGTCCCATGCCCAGTAGCCGCCCCAGCCGAGCTCTTCGTACGCCCAGAGTCCACCGAGCATCAGCCCGGTCCCCAGGAACAGCCAGCTGAACAACACCCAGCGACGCATGCTTCGCTGCCACTGCGCATCGACGTTGCCCGTGATCATTGCGGCCATCCCGAAGGCATAAGGCACCGCGAGCGACACCATGCCCAGGTACAGGCTCGGCGGGTGGCAGATCATGTAGGGGTTTTGCAGGAGCGGGTTCATCCCCTTGCCCTGCGGCGCCGGCAGGCTCGCGTCGGCGATCAGGAACGGGTTGAACGGGTTCTTCAGGAACACCAGCAGCGCCGTGAAGAAGCCGAGGATGATCGCGAGCACCAGCACCGCGTGCGGGATGAGCTCGCGGTGACGCTTGACGTTGGCCCGGATGGCCAACGAGCTGAACAGCGAAAGCAACAGCACCCAGAACAGCAGGCTGCCGTCCAGTGACCCCCAAAATGCGGTGATCTTGTAGAAGATCGGCATCGCGGGGTGCCCGTTGTGTTGGACGTACTGGATGCTGTAGTCGCCCGCCAAGAAAGCGTAGACCAGCAGCGCAGAGGCCAACGCGGCCAGGCCAAAGATGGCGTGCATGCCCGCCGTCGCGCCCTCGAGCAGGCGCTCAGAGCGACGATGGGCCGCCAATGCGGCCATCGAAGCGGTCGCCAGCGTGAGCAGGAACAGCAGTAGGATCGTGACGGTGCCAAGCGTGGATATCGTCATGGGAGACTCGATGGGGAACTCGGGGAGAGGTGGACGCGCGCGCGCACAGACAGGTGCGGCGTACCGCGCTGACGGGAATCCGCCAGCGTGGCTGGGGCCAGGTGCGACTTAGGTGCGAGGGGGGCTGACTCCAGCCGGGCCGTCTTGCTTGACGCTGTCTTCTTCTTCGTACTTTGAGGGGCACTTCGCCGACATCTCGTCGGATTCGAAGAGTTCCCCGGAGTCGGAGAGGCGGCCGGTCAGCACGACCTCGCCCCCCTCCTGAAACGTGTCCGGCGGGATGTTGGTGAAATGGACCGAGAGACGCTCGCCGGCGCTCTCGATCACGAACCGATAGTCGCCGGTCGTGCCCTTCTTCTTGGAGATGCTGCCCTCGACCACGGTGCCGTGCACCTGAATCGTCCGGCCCTGGTAGGCCCCGGGCGTGGCGACGACCTTCTCCGCGTAGACGTACTCCAGCACGCCTTCGCCGGGGTCAGAGAACACCAGATAACCGATCGCGCCCAGAACGACGACTCCGATTCCAATCTTGCTTCCGAGATTCAGTGCCATGGATTCATCCCCCGATGCTCATCATTGCCTTGCGAGGGCCGCCCCGACCATCGAGGCCGAAAGCGTGCGCATCGCGTTTGGTGTCGAGTACCCGCTGTACCACGCGCTCGACGTCTCCCACGTGACCGCCGCGCAGGGCCGCCCGTAGATCTCCGGTTTCATCGCGCGCCAGGCAGCCATGCAACTGGCCTGTGGCCGAGACGCGCAGCCGGTTGCAGTTGGCGCAGAAGTTCTCGGTGAGCGCGCCGATCGTGCCCAAACGCCGTCCCGCCCAGGGACCCGACGCCACCCGCCAATAGGACGCCGGTCCTCGGCCGCGGACGCCATCTCCCGCGTCGGGGACAAGCGAGGCCCCAAGCCCATCGGCCACCGCCTCGCGGACCTCCTGCGCCGACATCATCTCGCCGGGCACGAACGTGGCGCCGCCGCCCATCGGCATCTGCTCGATGAAGCGCGGCGTGATGCCCCGAGCCCAGGCGAACTGGGTCAGGTCGGCGAGCTCGTGGTCATTGAAGCCCTTGATGGCGACCGTGTTGAGCTTGACGTGGTCGAAGCCCGCCGCCGCGGCGGCGTTGAGGCCTGCGAGCACGTTGACGAGGTTGCCCCGACGGGTAATCCGAGCAAACCGGTCCGCGTCGAGGCTGTCCAAGGAGACGGTGAGGCCGTGAAGTCCCGCGGCGCGGAGGGAGCCGAGCATCGGCTCCAGGCGCTCGGCGTTGGTGGTCATCACGACCTGGAGCCGCCCCCCACCCTCGGTCGGCAGCGCCGCCAGATTGCCCACCAAGTCGATCAAGCCGCGACGCAACGTGGGCTCGCCTCCGGTGAGCCGAACCCGGTCCACGCCCCACCGGGCGAAGGCAGCGGCGAGTGTGACGACTTCTTCGAGGCGAAGCAGCTCGTCCCGAGGACCGAACGCCATCGGCTCGTCGGGCATGCAGTACGTGCAGCGATAGTTGCAGCGGTCGAGCAAGGAAATCCGCAAGTAGCGCACGCGCCGTTCCGTGCGGTCGACGAGGTCGACCGAACCGTTCACGGGAATGTGGGCCGACGCGACCGGGCCCGTGGGCTCCGTCGGGCGGCGCAGCTTCACGAGGCGCACGTCACCAGGGTGCCACAGTGTGGACCCGCTGGCAGCCCATCGGCCTCAACGAGCGACCGCTTGTCTCACTCGCGAGTCCAGCGCCGCCGAGCCGCCGTCGCAACGGGCCTGGCGCCGCCAAAACTGCGGGGGACAGCCCCCAAAACGCAGAACGCCGCGCCCCCAAAGGGAGACGCGGCGTCGGTGACTGAGCCCCAAGCGATCTCAGTCTGCGGCTTTCGCTTCAGGTTCGGCTTTCGCTTCAGGTTCGGCCTTCGCCTCGCCCTCGGCGGGTGCAGCAGGTTTCCCGGCAGCCGCCTTGACGCCCTCGGCGGTGTGCGGGTTGACGCATCCGAGCCGCTTGAGCACGCAACCGGCGTCGACCATGACGGGCGCGCCCGCGTCGTCGAGGATCGGGCTCCCGTCCGCACCAACGGAAGGGACCATCTCGGAGACGAAGCAGTCGTTCTCGATGCGGCGGATGAGGAAGTCCTCGCCGCCGTGCGCGTCTTCACCGTTGCAGACCGGGAAGGACTGGTCGCACATGGGCACCGTGCCGTCGGTGCAGGCCGGCTTGCTTGCCGCGGTGTTGTTGGCCGCAGCCATCCGGCCCATGTCATCCCAGCCCCCGTCGGCACGCCGGAAGTCGGTGGCCTGCGCTTCGCTCAGCCGGTCCCGCGACTCCATGTCGAAGATCGTGAACGTGAAGAAGATCGCCACGAACAGGAGCGACGACGCAAAGATGAACACGTGGAACTTGTCGTCGTAGATCAGGTGCATGAAGAACGCGCTCACGAGCGTGGCCTTCATGGCTGCGACGATCATCGCGACAGGTAGCGAGGCGGGTCCGAGGTTCGCGTACGACACCGCGTACGTGAGCCCGGTGAGCACGAACAGCGCGCCGAGCACCTTGAGGTACATGGACACCGGCGAGATGTGCTCGTGGCACTCGACGAAGTCGTCGACCGCTTTGCCACCGAAGAAGAGCTTGTTGTCGTTGTTGTCAGCCACGTCGCTCTCCTATTTCACCAGGTAAAGCAGGGGGAAGAGGAAGATCCAGACCAGGTCGACGATGTGCCAGTACAGACCCACGTTCTCGACGGGCGCGTAGTAGCCATCCTTGAAGTCGCCCCGCTTGGCACGAAGGTAGACCCAGATGATGACGCCGATCCCCGCGAGCACGTGCACGCCGTGCAGGCCGGTCATCACGAAGTACAGTCCGAAGAACACGTGCGGCAGGCCTCGGAAGCTGTGCCCGTGGCTGTGCGCGTACTGAGCGGCTTCGTCGTAGTTGAAGTAACCGCCCGGGAAGATGCCGTGCGAGAACTTGCCCGTGTACTCGACGTACTTCACGCCGAGGAAGATAAAGGCGCACGCCAAGGTGATCAGCAGCTGCGTCGCGCAGCGCTTGTTGTCACCGAGTTGGGCGTAGCGGACGGCCATCGCCATCGTGAAGCTCGAGGTGAGCAGCACGACGGTGTTGATGCCGCCCATCGTCTTGTCCAGAAGCTCGTGCGAGCTCAGGACCATCTCGGGATACAGGGCCCGGACGACGAAGTAGGCCAAGAACAGGCCTGAGAACATGAGCACTTCGGTTGCAAGGAAGAGCCACATGCCCATCTTTGCCGCGCCGGCTTGCTGCCCGACGGTGTTGAAGTGGTGCTGGAAGAACGCATGGTTCTTCGCCGGTTTTGCGTGGTCACCCATCAGTAAGGTCCCTCTGCAGTCGTTCGATCAACACGCGGGCGTCAGTGCGACGAGCCGGTGCGGTCGATCTCCGGGAAGTTGTAGGGGTCGTTCTCCACGCGCGGTTGCTCGTGGAAGTTGTGCTCGATCGGGGGGCTCGCCGTAGCGGTCCACTCGAGCGACTGGGCGTTCCAGGGGTTCGGTCCGCACTTCTCACCGTTGCGCAACGAGTGCAGCAAGTAGATGGCGATGGTGGTGAACCCGATCAGCAGCAGGTAGCCACCGATGGTGGACAAGATGTGCTGCTGCTGGAACTGCGGAGCGTAGGACCAGTAGCGCCGCGGCATGCCTTGCTGGCCGAGGAGGAACTGGTTGAAGAACGTCATGTTGAAGCCGACGAAGATGAACGCGGCGGCGATCTTGCCCCAGCGCTCGCTGTACATCACTCCGAACATCTTGGGCCACCAGTGGTGGATGCCGCCGACGAACGCGATGATGGTTCCGCCCATCATGACGTAGTGGAAGTGCGCGACGACGAAGTACGTGTCGTGCAGGTGAACGTCGACCGACAGCGCGCCCAGGAAGATGCCTGTCAGTCCGCCGATGGAGAACGTGAACAGGAACATCAGCCCGTAGAGCATCGGCGTGTTGAACTCGATGCTGCCTTTGTAGAGCGTCGCGACCCAGGAGAAGGTCTTGATCGCCGTGGGCACCGCCACCGCGAAGGTGAGGAACGAGAACACGATGCCCGCGAGCTCGGACTGGCCCGAAACGAACATGTGGTGGCCCCACACAACGAAGGAGATGATCGCGATCGCGACCGAGGACAGCGCGATGGCCTTGTAGCCAAAGATGTGCTTACGACTGTGGACCGCGATGAGCTCGGACTCGATGCCGAAGCCCGGCAGGATCATGATGTAGACCGCCGGGTGGCTGTAGAACCAGAAGAAGTGCTGGTACAGGACCGGGTCCCCGCCCATCGCCGGGTCGAAGATGCCGATCATCAGCGTGCGCTCGACGATGAGCAGCAGGAGCGTGATCGCCAGCACCGGAGTCGCCAACACCTGGATGACGGCGGTGGAGTACAGCGCCCACACCATCAGCGGCATCTTGTTCCAGGTCATGCCCGGGGCCCGCATCTTGTGCACGGTCACGATGAAGTTCAGGCCGGTGAGAATCGAGCTGAACCCCAGGATGAACGCACCGAAGGTGGCCGAGATGACCGCGGTGCCGGTGGTGTTGGAATACGGCGTGTAGAACGTCCAGCCGGTGTCGAGCTGTCCCGCGGCGAGCGTGAACAGGAAGAACATCGAGCCGAGCGTGTAGACCCAAAAGGACAACAGGTTGAGTCGCGGGAACGCGACGTCCTTGGCCCCGAGCATCAGCGGCAACAAGAAGTTGCCCAATGCGGCCGGCACGGAGGGAATGATGACCAAGAAGACCATCACCGCGCCGTGCAGCGTGAACATCTTGTTGTAAGTCGTGGCCGAGATCATGTCGCCTTCCGGCGTCAGGAGCTCGGTCCGCAGGACGAGCGCGAAGATGCCCCCTGCGAGGAAGAAGGCCAAAACCCCGACCAGGTACATCAGGCCGATCCGCTTGTGATCGAGCGTGAAGAGCCAGGACTTCAGGCCTTTGGTGGCCGTCAGGTAGTTGGACTCGGTGCTGTGTGCGTCTGCCATGGCGATATCTCCGTGGGCGCTACTTGAGCGTCTTGATGTACTCGATCACGGCCCTGACCTGCTCGGCGTCGAGTTGGCCCTGGTAGCTGGGCATCTGAGGGGCAAACCCCGCGACGACCTGCTTGTTGGGCTCGTAAATGGAGTCCTGGATGTACTGATCTTCGGCCTTGACGGTGGTGCCGTCCGTCAAGGACTCGGTGCGGCCGTAGAGGCCTTTCCACGACGGGCCGATGCCGTCGACGCCGTCGACGGAGTGACAACCCACGCAGCCGCGGCGTTTGTAGATGCGCTCGCCGTATGCCGCCATGGACTCGCCCTCGTCCTGGACGAGGATGCCAGCCTTGATGAGCTCCCGTTCGAAGTCGTCTGGCTCGAGGACCTTGACCACGCCGGTCATCTGGGAGTGGAAGTCTCCGCAGTATTCGGTGCAGAACAGGTTGAAGTCGCCGATGCGCGTGGCTTCGAACCAAATCTGCGTGTACCGACCGGGCACAACGTCCCGCTTGACGCGAAATGCCGGCACGAAGAACGAGTGGATGACGTCCGCGGAAGTCATCGTCAGCCGAACCGGCTTGCCCTTGGGCACCATCAGCGTGAGCGCAGGCTCCTCCTGAGAGGAGTTCAGCGCGACACCGGGGTACTTTGGATACTCGACCGTCCAGTACCACTTCTGCCCGGTGACACGGACCTCAAGGGGGTCCGAAGGCACGACCGACTGGCGAACGAAGTCGCACTCACCCCAGACGAAGATGACCAGCAGCAGCACCGTCGGGACGGCGCTCCAGAGGAACTCGACGACCCCGTTGTGGGTGATCGAGCTGGTCTTCTGATCCTTGCTCCGACGCCGGTACTTCCACATGAAATACCCCATCGCGCCCATGATCAACACGAAGAACAGCGTGTCGAGCGCGGTGATGAAGTAGTAGAGGTTGTCCGTGTCCTCGGCAAAGGTCGACGCCGCCGTGGGCATCGCCCACGGGTGCGCGGTCTCAACCGGAGGAAGTGGAGCTTGGCCAGCCGCGGCAACCATGTTGCTCATGTTGCTCATGTTGCTCGCTGCGTCGGCGGCTGCTGGGGGTGGTGCGTCGGCGTTTTCGGGTGCCGTGAATAGGGAGAGGATCACTTCGTTACCTCGCCTTCTCGTTTGATGGGGTGCATCGGGTCAGAGGTGCCGCTTCGTTCGTGAACGAAGGGCAGCTGCATCCAGGCAGACTCCACTCGGCTGCGACGACGATCCCGACGCCACAGAACGAGTAAGAAGCTTCCCAGAATGAGAACGGTGAGCACGCCGCCGAGTCGGACCATGCCGAACGCGAACGGGCCGTACCGCCCAAGCGTGGGATCATAAGCGAAGCAGCTCAGGTAGAGCTGCTCCATGGGAGAGCCGATCTTACCCTCGCTCGCCTCGATGAGCGCGAACTTCACATCCCGAGGGATGAAGGTGAGACCGTAGAGATACTGGGCGATCTTGCCCTGCGGCGACAAGAACATGGCGACCGCGGGGTGGGCAAACTGGTCTTGCTCGGCATCGTATGCGTAGCTGATGCCCAGCTGTTCCGAGAGCGCTCGAATCTGGAGCGAGGACCCGGTGAGGAACTGCCAATCGACGTCGTCCCCCTTGTCGAGCGCGGCCAAGACCGTGTCTCGTTTTTTCCGGGCATCGGCGGGCGTCTCGTTCGGGTCGATCGAGACGGTCACGATGCGGAAGTTGCCGTCGCCTGCGGTCCAGTCGAGGTCTGCGAGCGCGTCGGCGAGGCCGTTGAGTTGCACGCTGCACACCACCCGGCAGCGGTAGTAGTTGAGCGTGAGCAAGACAGGCCGCTCACCGTCGAAGTAGTCGCCGAGCGTGACCGACTTGCCGGTGTGATCGACGAACGACAGCTCGGTGTCGACACTCGAGCCCTTGTGCTCCGAAACCTCAATGGCGCGCATCTCCGGAGACAGCGGCTGCGCCAGCTCCGCCTGCGCCCACGCCGGAAGGGTCGCGAACGCCACGGCGAACACGATCCCCGCGAGGCGGGTCAGCAGGCTGTTGAAGGGACGAGGCATGGGCACTTTGTGCGGGGCGGCGTGGAGGCGGACTGGGCGGCGGAGACGGATGAGCTAACGAGCGATGTGGATTTCGATGCGGCGGTTCTTCTCACGACCCGCGTCATCGTCGTTGGAGGCGATCGGACGCTCTTGGCCGTAGCCCTTGGCGCGCAATCGCTGCTTCTCGACGCCCTTCTCCTGCAGTGCGGCCGAGACGGCGTTCGCGCGCTGAAGACTGAGCTGCTTGTTGGCGTCGGGCATGCCTTCGTTGTCGCTGTGGCCTTCGACCACAAAACGACCAGGGCATTCCTTCGCAATCCCGGCCAACTTGTCGAGGATCTTCGCCGACTTCTCATCGATATCGGCAGTGGCGGTCTTGAAGCGGATCGGGCGCTTGAGCGCAGCCGCGAACTTCTCGTCGCAACCGTCGGCAAGCTCGGTGCTCGCGACCTCAATCGTCCCCATCGGCGGTCCGCCCGCGGTTTCGCTCAGTGCGTCGAACTTGGCCTTGTTGGCATCGGGCACGAAGCCCGTCATGGAGAGCTTTCCGGCGGTGAACTTGGCGCTCCCCGAGCTCATCAGGTCGACCGCCGCCAGCGCGCGCGTGTACGCGGCGTCAAACCCGGGCTTGCCCGGAGCGTTGGTGACCTTGAGCTTGTTGCGAACCTTGTCGCCGAAGTGCGTCTTCTTCGCCGCGTCTTCGAGCGCCTTGCTGTCGGCGTCGGTCGGAACCTCGCCCAAAAGCACCAGGTCCTCGCCGCTGATGGCGAATGAGAATCGGTGGTCGCGAGGCTCTTTCTTCTTGGCTGCGTCTCCAGCGTCGCCCAGAGCCTTGGCGGTCGGCGGCCTCGGCGTGGCACCGGGCAGGCCGCCCCATTCCTCCACCTTCTTGCCGGTGCCGGTGCCGGCCCAGTCCGCGACCGGTGGCTTGCCAGCAAGGAGCGCCGGGTTGTCGATGACCTGCTGGGTCGCCTTGCCAACCGGGACGAAGTAGCGCGTCGTCACGTTGTCGGGTTTTCCTTCGCCGACAGGCTTGACGATTTCGTACTCGCCGTAGCCTTCAGCGACGGCCTCCATCTCAGCAGCGTACGCCTGGCGGGACGCATTGCCTGCCGTGGCGTGCTCGCCTTCGATGTTGCGCACCTGAAGGTTGAACAGCTGGATGACGCCAAAGCACAGCCCCAGCGTCAGGGTGCCCAGGACGGCCAAGATATTGAACAGACGCCCTGCGGGCATGTTGTCAATCTCGTGGCCTCCATCGTTGTGTCCGTGTTCTTCACTCATGTCGGAACTCGCTTGGGAAAGGGTCCAGTCTCGAGGGTCTCGGGTGGGGTCTCGGGTGGGCCCTAGAAGTTCTCAAAGTGAACGGACTCTGCAAGTCGGGGGTCGTTGACCGGCACCAGCGCTTTGCGCGACAGACCCCAGGTCATGACGGCGAGCCACATGCCACCAATACCGACGAAGCACAGGATGTCCACCAGACCGAACTCGATCGAGGGATGATGGTTGCCCGCGTTGTGCGCATCGACGGGGTCGATCAGCCAGAACATGTCGATGAACTCAGCGGCGAGAATCCACACCGCCCAGAACGCGAGCGTCTTCGGGTTGCGCTTGATGTGCCGCGAGATGAGTCCCAAGAACGGGAACACGAACCGGGCGAAGACCAGGACGATGGAGAGGGTGAGGTAGTCCCCTGCCCCGCGGTAGCTGAACCACTCGGTCTCCTCGGGAATGGTCGCGTACCAGATCAACATGTACTGCGAGAAGCCCATGTAGGCCCAGAACACGGTGAACCCGAACATCATCTTTCCAAGGTCATGGAAGTGCTCCTTGGTCACGACACCGCGCAGGTAGCCGCTGCGGTGGAGCAAGATGACCATGAGCGCGATGAAGGCATGGGTCGAGACCACGGCGCCGGCGAAGTAGTACGCGCCGAAGATCGTCGAGAACCAGTGCGGGTCAAGCGACATCAAGAAGTCGAACGCCGAGAAGGTGAGCGAGAGAGCAAAGACCGCGATACCCAAGGGGGCGGCCCAGCGCATCTTGTTTGACTTCTCGAGGATGCTCTTGCCGGTGGCGTCGTCCTGCGAGGTGGATGTGTGCCAGTAGAAGAGGCCGAAGATCGACCACACGGCGATGTAGACCACCGTCCGAATGCGGAAGCTCGTCTCGTTGAGGTACGGCTCCTTCCACGAGAGCATCGGATCCGTCGAAACGGCCTCGGTGTGCGTCCAGTGGAACAGGTCGTGCGCGCCCAAGAAGACCACGGGCAGCAGCAGCAGCCCCATCATGGGCAAGGTGAGCGCCATGTTCTCGGCGATACGCCGAACGACGATCGACCAGCCAGCGCGGGCAGCGTGCTGAACGAGCACGAAGAACAACCCACCCAGGCTCAGCGCGAGCCAGAACATGGTGGAGGTGAGGTACGAGAAGTAGAACCCCGAGTCGTGCTCCCCTTTGAGGGCAAACGCGCCCGCGAGGGCGAGGATCCCGACCGCCCCAGCGATCATGGGAATCTTCTTCCACATGGAGCGCTCGGCGATGTTCACCTGTTCGGGGCGGACAACTGGTTCGTCATGACCGTGAGCGCTCATTGTGCGGCTCCCTTCTTGGCTTGTCCTGGGGCTGGCGCGTTGGCGGCTTGGGCGAGCTGCTGAGCAACCTCGGACTGCTTGGCGCCGTGCGACACCTGAAGCACACGAATCCAGGCGGCGATGGCCCATCGATCCTTGGGATCGGGGATTTGGGAGGAGTAGCCCTTCATCAGACCGTAGCCCTCAGAGCCGACCTTGAAGAGGTACCCCAGCGGTACCGGCTGGTACTGCTCGTCGTGAAAGTTGGCGGGCTGCTGCGCGAAACCGCCGGCGACACGGCGATTGGCCGGGCCGTCTCCGCGTCCCTGGGTTCCGTGACACGGCGCGCAGTAGATGTCGTAGCGATCTTCTCCGCGAGCGAGGAGCTCAGCGTCGAGCGTCATGCCTTCGGGGAGGGTCGCGGCGAGCTTGCCTTGGTCGTCGGTCCCGCGCCAAAGGTGGTCATCGTCCTTGAGGAACCCGACCGCGACGGTGCCCACCGGGGGCGTCCGCATCACCCGGCCGTCCTCGAAGAACTGGTTGCGCTCTTGCGCTTCGCCGCGCTCTTGGAGGTCCATGTTCTGCTGGAGGTGAACGGGAGGCGATTCGGAGTAGTTGCCCCAACAGCCCGCCAGGCCTACCAGCGCGAACGCTGCGATCGATCGATGCATGAAAGACATGTCTAGTCCTCGACCTCTTCAACACTCAGCGCCCCGGTTTCCTCGAGAAACTTGGTCGTGTCGCTGGTGTGATACCGGGGGTCGCGCGCTTCGATGGCGATGAAGAAGCGGTCGTCGGTCGCCCGAGCGAAGTTCTTCGAGTTGAAGAGCGAGTGGTACAGCTGCGGGAGCTTGTTGAGGCCCAGCATCCCGAAGACAGCGCCGAAGGATCCGAGCAGGATGCCGGGCTCGAAGGTGATGGGCACGAACGCCGGGTAGCTGTTGAAGGGCTTCGCAGCGATGATGATCGGGTAGTCCACCGCGGCCATCCAGTACTGCATCAAGAAGCCCAGCGCGGCGCCGGAGAAGCCCATCACGCAGACGATCCAGGGCACTAGCGAGGCGCGCACGCCCATCGCTTTTTCGAGCCCGTGAACCGGGAACGGCGTGTACGCGTCCCACGCGGCATAGCCGGCGTCCCGGACCTGCTCACACGCGTGATAGAGGTCCTGCGGGTTTTCGTACTCGGCCAAGAGGCCGAAGCTTTTGGTGCGCTTACCCATTGTCCTTGCCGTCCTTCTTTGTGGTGTCGGTCGCAGGGGGAGTGAAGAGCAGTTTCTCCTCGGCGTCGGTCGCTTCGGGCTCGGCTGCGGCTTCGGCTGCTTCGGCTTCGGCCGCGGCGACCTCAGACTCGACTTCGGCCACCTTGGCTTCAATGCTGGCCGTCTCGGCCTCGACTTCGGCCGTCTCGGCCTTCACCTCGGCGATCGTCGCCTCGGCTTCGGCGACCTCGGCCTTGACCTCGGCTTCAGCGGCCTTGGCTTCAGCAGCCTCAGCTTCAGCCTTCGCCTTGGCGAGGTTGGCCTCGGCGGCTTTGGCGTCCTCGGTGGGGACCGTGCTGGGCTCTGCGGCGGACTCCGACGAGAGCTCGCCGTGGGTGGCGTGGTGGTCGCGAGCGCGGGGCTTGTTGTCAGGATCCACCCAGTGCGGGTTCGCGCGCGGCATCACCGACTTGACTTCCGCGATGGCGATCAGCGGCAGGTACCGCAGGAACAGCAGGAACAACGTGAAGAACAGCCCGAAGCTCCCCAGGAAGAGGGTCACGTCCCAGATGGTGGGCGAGAAGTAGTCCCAAGAGCTCGGCAGGAAGTCGTGGTGCAGCGAGGACACCACGATGACGAACCGCTCGAACCACATTCCGATGTTCACGAAGATCGACAGGACGAACAAGATCTTGGGGTTCGTCCGAACCTTCTTGAACCAGATGAACTGCGGCGTGATGACGTTGCAGCTCATCATGATCCAGTAGCCCCAGGCATACGGACCAAACGCGCGGTTCTGGAAGACGAAGGCCTCGTACTCGTTGCCGGAGTACCAAGCGATGAAGAACTCCAGCGAGTACGCGTAGCCCACGATGCTACCCGTCAGCAGGATGATCTTCGCCATGTTCTCCAGGTGCTTGATCGTGATGATGTGCTCGAGTTTGAACCAAACCCGCAGCGGGATCATCAGCGTCAGCACCATGCCGAAGCCGGAGAAGATGGCGCCGGCGACGAAGTACGGCGGGAAGATCGTGGTGTGCCAACCGGGAAGGTTGGAGACCGCGAAGTCGAACGAAACGATCGAGTGCACCGAGAGCACCAGCGGCGTCGCCATGGCGGCGAGCAGCAAGTACGCGGACTCGTAGTTCACCCAGTGACGGGCCGAGCCGCGCCACCCCATCGCCAAGAACCCGTAGGCCAGGCGGCGAATGGTGGTCTTGGAGCGGTCTCGCATCGTCGCGAGGTCGGGGATGAGGCCCACGTACCAGAACAGGCTGGAGACCGTGAAGTAGGTGGAGACCGCGAACACGTCCCACAGCAGCGGGCTACGGAAGTTGACCCACATCTCCATCTGGTTGGGCACAGGTGCCAGCCAGTAGGCAGCCCAGACCCGGCCCACGTGCACGCCCGGGAAGATGAGCGCGCAGATGACCGCAAAGATGGTCATCGCCTCAGCGCCACGGTTGATCGAGGTCCGCCACTTCTGGCGGAACAGGAACAAGACGGCGGAGATCAGCGTTCCGGCGTGGCCGATGCCGACCCAGAACACGAAGTTGATGATCGGCCAGCCCCAGCCGACCGGGACGTTGTTGCCCCAGACACCGATGCCTTCCCAAAACAGCACAGCCAGGCTGATCGGAAGCAGGCTCAGCAGGGCCAGCGCGGGCAGGAAGAACAAGATCCACCGCTTGTGCGGCATCTCGATCGGCCGCGCGACGGCCTCGGTGATTTCGGCGAACGACGGGTCGCCTTGGATCAGCGCAGTACGCCCCTGAAGTGGATCAGGATCGGACTCGTGCGTAGGTGGAATGTAGTGGCTCACTCGTGATGCTCCCCGGTGTGCTCGGCCGCCGCGGCATCGCTGCTCGCGGGGGTCTCGCCTTGAGAGGCTGCAAAGTCCTGCTCGGCCTTCTTGCGAATCGCGCCCAGCGTCGGGTGCGGGTTGCGGATGCGAGCGAGGTACGTGGTGCGAGGCTGGGTATTGAGGTCGCGGAGCACCGCGTAGTTGCGCGGCGAACGCTTCGCCTTGCTCACGGCACTGTCGGGGTCGTGGATGTCACCGAAGACCATCGCGCCGGTCGGACAGACCTGCTGGCAGGCGGTGAGGATCTTGCCGTCTTCGACGACCTCCTTGCCGGCCACGTGGGCTTGGATCTTCTGAGCGTTGATGCGTTGCACGCAGTATGTGCACTTCTCCATGATGCCGCGGAAGCGGACGGTGACGTCCGGGTTCTTCTGCATCTGGCGAAGCCAAGCGTCCTCGCCCTCCAGCTCTTTGCGAGCATCATCGTCTTGGCGATAGACCTTCCAATCGCCAGGGCGCAACCCAAGGTTGTGGTTGAAGAAGTTGAATCGCCGCACCTTGTACGGGCAGTTGTTCGAGCAGTACCGGGTGCCGATGCACCGGTTGTAGACCATCTCGTTGAGGCCCTCGGGGCTGTGCACGGTGGCCGCGACCGGACACACCGACTCGCAAGGCGCCGACTCGCAGTGCTGACAGAACATCGGCTGCAGCGCGGCCTCGACGTCATCGATATTCTCCCAGGACTCGTTGTGACGGGTCTCGGGGTCGACGGCGCGGAAGTAGCGGTCGAGCCGGATCCAGTGGAGCTCGCGGCCCTTGACGACCTGCTCCTTACCGACGACCGCGATGTTGTTCTCGGCCTGACACGCGACCACGCAGGCGAGACAGCCGGTGCACGTGTTGAGGTCGACGCTCATGCCCCACTGCTGCTTGCCGGTGAGCTTCGGAGGCTCCCACAAGTGGCGCAGGCGCTCTTCTTTCATCAAGTTGGCCTTCTCGACGAAGTTCGGCTCGGCGCTGAACTCCTCCGCGGTGGCCTCGAGCACGATGGGGCGCTCCTTGAAGTTGTTGAGGTATGCGGGCGGCTTGAGCGAGCCGTAGTCCTGGGTGTTGGCCAGGGCGTAGGTGCCGCTCGCCTTGGCGATGCTGCCGCCGGCGATCCAGGCGGTTGTGGTGCTCCGCGCGAGGTTGGCGTTGAAGCCCGCGCCCTTGGAGACCACGCCCTCATCGTTGTCCCAACGGACGACCTTGCGACCGCTGCCGATGTTGATCGACACCGTGTCGGTGGCCTGCCCCGGCAGGACGAAGACCGGGATCTCCATGGTGCCGCCGCCGGTGACCGTGACCGTGATCAGGTCCTCGGTCGCGACGCCGAGCTTGGCCGCCGTGCTGGGCGAGAGGTACGCCGCATTGTCCCAAGCGAGCTTGGAGACGGGATGCGGCAGCTCTTGCAGCCACGCGTTGTTGCCGAAGCGGCCGTCGGCCAGCGTCGGGTCGAGGTGGAAGTTGATCTCCGTGCCCTCGATCGGCTTGCGACCTTCGGCGACCGCGGGAGCGATCTTCTCCCAGTTTGCCAGCGGCGGGATGTTGGCCTCGCGGGGCGCCCCCGCGACAACACCGTCGTGAAGCCAGCGCCGCCACGTCTTCTCCGAGAAGCCGGGTCCAAGCTGACCGCCCCAGAACTGCTTGAGGACGGCGCTGCCGCGCTCGAGCTTTCCGGTCGCGAACAGGTGCAGGAGCTCGGTGTCGCTGTACGTGTCGTGCAGCGGGTCGATGAGCGGCTGCACGATGGACATGGTGCCGTCGCTGCTCTCAGCATCGCCCCACGCCTCGAGGAAGTGCGAAATCGGCAGGTGCCAGTTGGCCAGCGCCCCGGTCTCATCTCGATACAAGCCGAGGTGAATCGTCGTGGCCGCGGTGAGCTTCTCGCTCAGAGCGTGGTCGGACAACCCGTCGTAGGCCGGGTTGGTGTCGACGCAGACAACCGTGTCGAGGTTGGATCCGAGTCCCTCGGAGAGGGCCGTGAGCGTCTCGAGCGGCATCGCCGAGCGGTCGAGCCGCCAGCGAACCATCGTGCCGGTGTTGCGGACGGCGGAGTTGATCGCGGCAGCGAGCGCGTGGACCCACAAGGGCTGACGCTCGCCGACCAACACGGCCGACTTGCACAGCGGGCGGTAGCGCGAGGGCGCAGCGCCAGCCGCCGAAGCCTCGGCCGCCTCTTTGCAGCGGTCGTCCTCGACGGCCTCCGCGAGGTCCTGGGCCAACACGTCGATGACGGCTTGCGTGCCCTCGTCCAGGGTGACGGCAGGAAGCGCGTCCACCGAGAAGCCCTCGGGCGGCTTGACCGCGTCGTACTTGCCGCCCATCAGGGCCTTGGCGAGCGCGATCAAAGCATCACCCACGTGGCTCCCGCGAATGCGGGCGCGATGGTCGGCCATCATGCCGGTGTTGCTCAGGTGCGGCTCGAACACGTACAGCCGCGACATGGGGTCGGTGGGACCGACGACCTGACGGGTACCGGACCACTCCCGAGAGAGGCGGACGCCGTCCTCGAAGTTGACGCCGAGGAAGTCGGCGTCGAAGGACGCGATGACTTTGGCGCCCTCGAGCGAGTACCGGAACCGAGCGCCCTCGCCGGCGAGCATCTCGGCCACGGCGACCGACTGCGTGTTGCGCATGGCGTCGCCGTCGAAGAAGCGCGCGAGCGGGAACCGCGTCTTGATGCCCGCGAGCAGGCTGCGATTGGTCGGCGAAGGCATGTCGCGCACGACGAACGCCAGGCCGGCGCCCTTCGTCTTCGACTTGGTTTCGAGCAGATCTGTGAGGTCAGCACGTGCCGCGCCCCAGTCGCTGATCTCGCCGTCCTTCATCGGCATCCGGCTTCGGTCGGGATCGTAGAGATCCAAGACCGAGGCCTGCGCGTAGAGCGAAGTGGCTCCTCCCGACCCGGAGTGGTTCCCGTTGCCCTCGAGCTTGATCGGACGCCCGTCGTGGCTCTCGACCACAACGCCCTCAACCGATCCGCCCACCGAGAACGCCGATGCGTAGTACATCGGCTTGCCGGGGATGAGATCCTCGGGACGGGTTTTGTAGGGGAGGATGTTCTCCACCGGTTTTCGGATGCAGCCCGTGGTGGTCATCGAGACCCCCGCCAGCGCTGCGCCCGAGCCGATCAGGCCGAAGAAGTTCCGCCGGGAAACACCGTCGGCTGGAATCTCCAGCTCTTCGGCTCCGTCGGGGAACTCCTTCCACGTATCGGCATGAACATCGTGGTCTTCCGTGCGGCCTTGAAGACTCCGCCAGAACTGCGACCCACGCTGCACGACCCGGTTGGCCACCTCGCCCTCGGGCTGGATGGGGCCGAGGCGCTGCGGAGCAGCCTTGCCATTGACGACGTTGAGCTTCTTCATCGGTAAAACCCCTCGGGGACTATCGGTGACATCCCGAGCAGTGGACCGGCGGGTTGACCTTGCGCGTGCGCTCGGGATCCCGATCCGGATCATAGTTTTCTGCGCCCGTGTCCCAGTTCATGTTGGTGACCTGGTCCAGCGGGCGGAGGTTGGGCTTGGGATTGCGATGGCAATCGAGGCACCAACCCATGGAGAGCGGCTGATCTTGCGAAACGACGACCATCTGGTCGATGCGTCCGTGACAACTCGCGCAGCCCACCCCTGCCGCAACGTGCGGAGAGTGGTCGAAGTACGCGTAGTCCGGAAGCATGTGCACGCGGACCCACTCGATCGCCTCGCCGGTTTCCCAGCTCTTCTTGAGGTTGGCGATCCGGCCTTCGTACATGCCGCTCGGGTTCGTCGTGCTGACGAGGCCGTCGTGGCAGTTCATGCAGGTTTGCGTGGGAGGGATCGCTGCCACGGCCGCGTATTCCACAGTGTTGTGGCAGTAGCGGCAGTCCATGCCCATCTCTCCCGCGTGCAGCTTGTGGCTGTACGGCACCGGCTGATTCGGCTGATAGCCGACGTCGGTGTATTGCGGGGAGAACCAGTACCAAACCGTGAAGATGGCGCCGGCCCCGAGAATGGGAGCGATCAGTCCGAGAACGACAGGGAGAGTGTTCGTCCAGCGAGGGAAGATGGCAGGCATCTAGTTCACCGTCCTGGGGGACTGCATGCGGCTTGAAGCCTCGCGCGTGCGCGAAGAAACAAGCCGGCCGTCCCCGACGTTTGATGGGGTGGGTGTGCAGAGGGTCGCGAAATCAACGCCGACGCCGCCATTTCCAGTACGGAACTCCATAAGAGAAGGGGCAGAGCCGAGGCCGAGTGTCGCGGCGGAAAAGAGTGCGTGCATCCCGCTGAATCCGGCGCGGACCCTATCAATTGCGACAGGTTGCCGCAACAAGCGAATGCGTTCCGAACCGGGACAAAACTGTGTTTTCACGGCGACGCCGGGTCGATCTGTGCGGGGTTCGAGAGACTGATCACCGCGGCGAATTGCGCAGCGATCACCAACATCGTGAAAAGCCGTGGAGCGAGCCGTCCTCATCGTGACGATGCCTCCGGAGTTGCCTCGACCCAGCGGGGCGAGAAGGTCTTGAGATACTGAATGATTGCGTGACGGTCGTCATCGTCGAGGCCGCTGAACGCGGGCATCCCGTTGGCGAGCTTCCCGTTGCGGATGGTGATGTCGAGATCTCCATCGGTCGGCAGCCCGTCGCCGGCGACGGATTTGTACTTGAAGTCGGCTTGTCGAAAGTCACGCGGCGGCTCGGCCAACCCGGTGGAGGCTGGCCCCTGCCCCGACCCGTCGTGCCCGTGACAGCTCGCGCAGCGCATCTCGAAGCTGCGATGCCCGGCGTTGAGCACCTCGGCGCTCACCTCCTGCCCGCCGAGCACCATCGGTGCCGTGAACTTCGGGGGATCGTCTGCGCACCCGGCAACGGCCGTCGACAGCAGGATGAGCGTGGCGTAGGTCATGGCCTTCACCGCTTGCTCCGCTCCATCATCATCACCCGGTCGGCGCGCTCGTAGAGCTCGTCGAGGCCGCCGTCGGCGTTGGGTGTGGGGTCTAGGCCATAGAAGCCGCGAACGTTGCCCTCGCCGTCCACGAGCGCGAGCTTCGTGGAGTGGGCGATGTCGAAGAGACCATCGGTTTCGGTGCGGTCGCCCACACCGAGCTTGAAGCCCCCCTCGAGCAACGCGGTGATGCTTGAGAGCTCGCCCGTCACGAAGCGCCAGGCGTCATCGTCCGGCGTCGCAAACTCGTCGTGATAGGCGGCCAAGACCTCCGGGGTGTCGTGCTCGGGGTCCACCGAGAACGACACGATCTTTACGTCGACGTTGTTGCGCTCGAAGCGGTCGTACAGATCCTGCATGGCCCGCGTGACGGCAGGGCAGCTGCTGGGGCAACGGGTAAACACGAACCCGGCGACCCAAACCTCGCCCTTGAGGGTCGTGGCGTTGAAGGGGCGCCCCTCGTGGTCGACCAACGCGTAGTCACTGGGCAGCGTGAACATCACCTCCGGCGGGTCCGGGATGTGCCGCATGTACGGCCGCAGCATCGTGATGGTGATGACCGCGAGTCCGCCCATGATCGCCCAGATGTGGCGACGGAGGAACTTGAGCCACGCGGGGGGCTCGAAGTCTGGAGGGGGGACGGCCATCGGAAAACCTTGAAACGGAACCCAAACGCTAGAGGAGCACGTCGGCGACCAGCGCAAGCGTGAGGCACGGCAGGTACACCAGCGACACGAGGAAGTAGTTGCGAGCCCAGCGAACACCAGCGCCGTTGTCGAGGCCCGTGAAGCTCCACCCCAAGAATGCCGCGCCGAGCAGCGCCGCCGAGATGTAGTACAGGCTGCCAGCGCCGCCGATCGGCACCAGAAGGAGCGTCAGCGGCACAAGGACCAGAGCCCACGCAACGGCTTGGATCTTGGCCACGGCGTCGCCGCGAACGAGGGGTACGACCTTGATGCCGGCCCGCGCGTACTCCTGCTTGCGGTAGATGGCGATCGCGATGAAGTGCGGCAGCTGCCACACCAACAGGATCGCGAACAACACGATCGCTGGTGGATCGATGCTGCCCGTGATGGCGGTCCAACCCAGCAGCGGCGGCGCAGCACCGGGAATCGCTCCGATGATGAGGGCGGAGGGCGTCTTGTACTTCAGCGGGGTGTAGACCGCGACGTAACTGAAGATAGCGAGCCCGGCGAGCACCGCGGTGAGCACGTTGGTGCCCAGCGCCAGCACGACGAGCGAGGCGAGGCTGAGACCGGCGGCGAACTTGAATGCCGCGCTGGCCGACAACCGGCCGGTGGGCAACGGGCGCCGCTTGGTCCGCGACATCAACCCGTCGGTGTTGCGCTCCCACCACATGTTGAAGGCGTTCGCGCCTCCGACGGCCAGCGCGACGCCGAGAAACGCGGACACGCCCGTCACCCAATCGACTGCACCGGGCGCCAACGCCATGCCGCCGCCGGCCATCATCAGGCACATCCGGGTGATCGATGGCTTCGTCAGTGCGACGAGGTCCGCGGTTCGGGTTGAAGGCTTCACAGCGCGACCCCTTCTTGCCCGTGTCGGCAGAAACTGTCGATAGCCCGGTATGCGCTGGCACACGCGCAACTTTTGCGATTGGAGCATCCGGAGCCTCGGTCCTCGCACTGCTCGAACACCCACGTGGCCTTGGCCGAGGAGAGGTCGAGAGTCTCGCAGGTGCTGCTGCGGTCGCGGCCACGCAGACAATGGGTCATCACCATCGGGACGCCGTTGTCGCACAGCGGCTTGTTGGCCTCGCAGCGAGTGTGCCAATCCAGGACCGCGCTGATGCAGCCCTCCGTGTCCGTGGTCTTGCCGAGTGCGTCCATCTCCAGCGTTGTGGCCGCGAAATGGTCGCGGCTCTTCACCAGCTGCCAATACCCCGCGACGCCCATCGCGATGGCCAGGATGGCGATTCCACCCAAGACCCAGCGAAGCTTGAGCCCAGAGGGCTCTGCGGGTTCCACGCTCGGCACGGGCGGGTTCTAGCGCTAACCGCAGAGACGGTCAACGTCGCGCCCGACACGCTACGAAGCCGCTGGAGCCGTTGGCGCATCGCCGCCAATGACCTCTAGCGAACCGCTACCGCGTCGATCGTGAATCGAGTCGAGCCTGTGACCCCCCTGGACGCTACGAACGGCGCATCTTATGCGCGCTGTCGGCCGCTCCTGGTACCGTGACTTGATGAACACGAAGGTTTGCCTGCCGGTGCTTGCCTGCGCGATCGCGCTGTCCGCCTGTGCCGATGACGCGGCGCCCGCCGACACGGGCACGACCGGCGATGACACCGCGACGACCGACGCGGTCGTCACCACCATCCCCGTCACCTCGGTCACCGACACGATGACGGACCCGACGACCGCGGGTTCCACATCGAGCACGTCCGGATCCGACGCATCGACGGACAGCGACACCGACACGACTTCCTCTTCGGGCTCCGAGACCGAGAGTTCAGCGTCCACCTCGACCGGCGACGCCGAGGGTTCGACCTCGACCGGCGACGACACCACCACAGGCGCAGGCAGCTGGGACATCGAGTGGTGCAACCTTCAGTTTCCTCCCATGATCGAGGGCACCACCGCAACGAGCACGACGGCCTACGCCCGCGTCTACGTCGCGGGGCTCACCGACCAGACCCCAGGCAACGACTTGGATGCGCAACTCGAGGTCGAGTTCGGCTACGGCGCGGACGACTCCGATCCTTCAGCCGACGACTGGACCTGGGTGCCAGGGGTGGGAAACGCCGGCTGGAACGGCAACGACGCCGGGCAGCCCAACAACGACGAGTACCAAGGCGACCTACAGTTCGGCGCCGCGGGGACCTACGACTACGCAGCACGCGTCTCCGGCGACGGCGGGACGGCCTGGGTCTACTGCGACCTCAACGGACTTGTCGAGGGTGGCTATACCTCCGACCAAGCCGGCAACGCGATCATCGAGTAGCGGATGCTTCGCAACATCTCGGGTGTCCTGGGGGGACATGTTTGGACGATCTTCGCGGATCTGCGCCACCGATTGCGCCCAAGCCAGGTCCCCGCATCGCAGCCCTGGAGCCTGGAGGTTCCCGATCACACCGGCGAGCCGGTGCGAATCTCGGGGCGCTACGCATCCGCACCGACCGACCGTGAAGCCGTTATGATCGTGCACGGGCTCGGCGGTTCGTCCCAGAGCGGGTACTGCAAGGCGTTGGCGCGAGCCGCCGCAGATCGAGGCTGGTCGAGCCTGCGCATCGACCTGCGCGGCGCCGACGGTGAAGGCCAGGATGTCTATCACGCAGGCCTCGCCCAAGATCTACGCGCCGCGCTGCAGAGTCCACAGCTTGCGCAGCACGAGACGCTCTACGTTGTCGGGGTCTCGCTCGGCGGTCATTGCACGCTTCGTCTCGCCCTCGAGCCGCTCGACCGACTGGCCGCCGTCGTCGCCGTGAGTGCCCCTCTCGAGCTTGCCGCCTCCTGTGAGGCGATCGACAGGCGACGGGCGTTCTTCTACCGTCATCACGTCCTGGGCGGGCTCAAGGCGTCGTACCGCGCGGTCGTGGAGCGCCAGGGTTCGGGGCCCCGCGTCCCCTCCCCGCTTGAGACCGTCGAGGCGGTTCGCACGATTCGCGCGTGGGACCAGGCTGTGGTCGTCCCGCGCTTCGGGTTCGCCGACGTCGCGGAGTACTACCGCACCATGAGCGTGGGCCCGCACCTGCGTGAGCTCTCCTGTCCGGCACTCTACGTGGGCTCCCCCTTCGATCCTATGGTTCCAGGCTCGGCCGTTCTGCCTTCCTTGCAAGCCGCCGGAGGCTCGCTGCGCACGGTGATGCTCGATCGTGGCGGCCACGTGGGACTGCCGGCTCCGGAGCTCTCCAGCGACGCGCCCGCGACCCTGCCCGACCAGCTGCTGGCCTGGCTCGCACAGCCGAGCTGATGGGATTGCTCGGGCTGGCCGCCGCGCTGCGGGGTCCGCCCTAAAGACCGAGACCGACCGTGCCGTCAACGCAGTGATACGCCTCGGGGTTGCCCCACTTGCGGACGTTGACGAACGCGGTCGACAACTTGCCGCTCTCATCCACGAAGAACGAGTCGGGGATCTTCTCGCTTCCGTACGCTCGGTTGATCGAGTTGGACGGATCCCAGAGCACTCTCACGCCGGTGTCCATCAGAGACATGCGCTCAAGAAAGGGCGCGACGTCCTCGCGCTTCTCGTCGATGCTCACCGCCAAGATCACGACATCGTCGCGATCCCCAAGCCGCTGAGCGAGCTGGTCGAACTGCGGCCACTCGGTGATGCACGGCTCGCACCATGTTGCCCAAAAGTTGACGATGACCAGCTTGCCGCGAAAGTCCGCGAGCGAGACCTCGTTGCCCTCAAGGTCCTGTGCGGTGAACTCCGGAGCCATGAGTGGCTCGCGGGTGTCGATGGACGCCGTGCCGGTGTCGAGGTCGAACGTGACCGAGAGGTCTTCGCTGCCCGGCAGGTCGAGCGAGAACACAACGGGCTCCGCGTCCGGGGCCACCACGACGAGTTCCTGCGGTCCGTGCGGAAGCAGCAGCGAGACCTGGCCGTTCTCGGTCTTGATGCCGATCCCCTTGCCCTTGTCGTCGGGGTTGAAACTCGCCTCGGGGACCGGGTTGCCGCCCCGGGTCACCGTGGCCGCAACCCGGGAGCGAAACTCGGGCGTCAGCGCGCCACAAATCGAAGCGTTTTGGGTCTCGACCGCGCCGCGCAAGGACCACGCGAACATGAACACCAAAAGGCCCCCCACGCCGACGTACAACACGTAGACGAGCATCCCGAACGCGTCGGGGCCGGTCCGGGCTTGGGGCTTCGCCTCGCTCACGCCTCGGACGTTAGCAGAATCCTCGCTCATTGCTCGACGATGCCGGCTTCGGCCATGAGCGCCGCGTAGACCCCCGCCAGCGGCGTTCCAGCGTCGACGAGCGCCTGGGCCATGGGACGCTGCACATCCACCGCTTGGCGGAGAGTCTTGAGCGGAACAGCGCCCCGCACGTAGTGCCCGTTGACGAACGTGGCCGGTGTCGACCCGACGCCGAAGTCCCGGGCCATGGCGACGTCGGCCTGGATGCGCTGCTCGATCGCGTCGTCCTGCAGGTCGGTCTCGAACTGCGCAACGTCCAGCCCCAGCTCCTGCGCCAGCACAGAGAAATTTGCCGCCCCGAGCGCGTCATCCAGGGCGAACAGCTTGTCGTGCATCTCCCAATACTTGCCCTGCCGCTCGGCAGCCAGCGCCGCCTTCGCGGCATCGCGGGCCCGAGGGTGCGAGGGCACAGGCAGCTGCATGGACACCACGCGCACCCCCGGCTCCTTCTCGGCCAGCTCGCGCAGCGCCGGGGCCATTCGGGCGCAGTACGGACATTGGAAGTCGCTGAACACGGCGACGGTGACCAGAGCATCGGCGGGCCCCAGCGCGGGCCGTCCCTCGACGTCGACCGGGAAGGTGACGTCGGGGTCGAGGCTGCCGGGCTGGGGCGCGGGCGCGGGCGTGGGCGGGTTGGAGTCTCGGCTTCGGCGCTGCTTGACCGCGCCTTCCATCAGCTTCGCGTAGACCTCGGTCCGCGGGGTGCCGGCGTCCACCAAGCGCTCTGCGTTGTCGATCTCGAACTCGAGGACCTCGTCCCACTGTCCCTTGTCGCGAAACCCAACGTAGCGGTGGCCGTTGACGTAGAAGACGGGCGTTCCGGTCACGCCGAGCTTCGCGCCTGCGAGCATGTCGTCATCGACCGACTTGGCCGCCGCCGGACTCCCGTAGTCTTGGAGGAAGCGGTCGGGATCCATGCCCATCGCCTCGGCACGAGCCGCGATGTCCTTGACCGAGGAGTTCGACTCGAACAGTTCTTTGTGCATCTCCCAAAACTTGCCCTGCTGATGCGCCGCCCAAGCGGCTTTGGCGGCGGGCAACGCGAGGCCATGTCCGGGCAGCGGGAAGTGTTTGTAGATGAGGCGGACGTCCCCCTCGGCCTTCGCGATGGCCTGCTCGAGGGGCTCACGAGCCCGGACACAATACGGGCACTGGTAGTCGGCAAACTCGATCACGGTGACCAAAGCGTCGGCGGGGCCTTGCTCGGGCTCGTCACCACGAAGCGTCACGTCGTAGCGGGTGTCATCGTCGAGCACCGGCGGGCCATCGAAGTCGTCCTGCACGACCCGGCCGATCAAGAAGCCCAGGCCCAGCGCCATCAGAAACGCCAGCACGCCCATCAAGGGGCCAGAGCTGGACTTCTTGTCCACGGGGGTTTCAGGGGTTTCAGGGGTCTCGCGCATCGGATCGAGCCTCTCAACGAGCGCCGGCAACGTTGGCCGCGCGCATGATTCGGGCGTACAGCTCGTTGCGCGGTACGCCAGCGTCCATCAACGTCTTTGCGAACGCCCGCTCCTCATCGATGATCGCGCCCAAGGCCTGCGCATCCATGGCGCCGGAGAGGCTGCGGCCGTTGATGAAGAATGAAGGCGTGCCGCGCACGCCCAACCGCCGCCCAAGCGTCTTCTCGAGCGAGAGGCGGGCTTCGGTCTCCTCGCTGTCGAGGTCGGCTTCGAACTGTACGGTGTCCAGGCCCAGGCTCCCCGCGGCCTGCACGAGTTGCTCGCGGGACAGCGCGCTCCGGTTCGCGAACATGTGGTCGTGCATCGCCCAGAATCTGCCCTGTGCCTGGGCTGCGATCGCAGCCTTGGCCGCGAGGGGAGCCTGCGGGTGCATCGGCATCGGATACTGGTGAAAGACCACGCGCAGGTCCTCGGGATAGACCGCCTCGAGCTCGTGCAGCGTCTGCGCGAACGTTCCGCAGAACGGACACTGAAAATCGCTGTACTCGACAATGGTGACGAGCGGCTCGGCGGCGCCGCGGATGCCATCGGTTGGCTTGTACGTCGCTCGAACCCGGTCGCCGTCGCCTCGCGCCACCTCGGCGTGCGCATCGTCGACCTCGTTCATGTCCGCGAGCGGCTTGTCGTAGGTGGGATCGGGGCCGGCGCTCTTCTTGTTGCAACCGGCGAAGGCGAACGTCGCCGCGAGGGCGAGCGAGGACAGGATGCGAAGCGTGCTCACGGGTTTGGATATCCTTCGGGGCCGATGGCGCCATCCATCAGGCGGGCGCGGAGCTGGTCACGGGGGACCCCCTCCTCCTGCGCGAGTGTGTTGGCGGCGTCGAGTTCTTCTTGAATGACGCCGCCGAGCAGACCGGGTCGAAAACCACTGACGAACCGGCCGTTGATGAAGAACCCCGGCGTGGCCACGACGCCCAGCTGCAGGGAGGTTCGGAGATCATCATCGACGGCCTGACCGACCGCCGTGCTGTCGAGGTCGGCCTTGAACTGCTCGACATCGAGGCCCAGCTCGGTCGCCATCGCGAGGAACGCGTCGCGGTCGAGCGCCCCTTCGCGGGCGAAGATCGCGTCATGGTAGGGCCAGAACTTGCCCTGCTTGCCCGCGGCCACCGAGGCCTTGGCCGCTCCTTTGGCTGTGGTGTGGATCTCCAGCGGAACGTGGCGCACCACGAACTGCACATCCTCGCCATGTTTCTCGCGCAGCTCCAGCAGTTCTTCGTGGGCCTTGCGGCAGTAGGGGCACTGGAAATCGAGCAGCTCCACCACCTGCACGGGCGCCGTGTCCGGACCCAGCGGCGCCGAAGCGCCCGGCTTGATGCTGTACCGAGCGTCGTGCGTTGGCGCCACGAGATTCGCGGGCGGATCGGTCAGCTTTCGCTTCTCGTCCAGCTCCTCTTGCAGCTTCTTCGCCCCTTTGGGGGTCGACACGCGCTTGGTGGACGCCGAGGCCATCAGCTTGTCGTACAGCTCGGCCCGCGGCGTGCCGGCGGCGAGCAGCTCTTTGGAGCGCGCAATCTCCTCGTCCAGAATCGCGTGCCAGGTGGCTTCGTCGGCGTAGCCGGCCATGTACAGGCCATTGACGAACGCCACGGGCAGCCCAACGATGCCGATGCGTTTCGCTTCTCTGCGGTGCCGCATCCGCGTCCCGGCATGCGCGCCGGTGTCGAGGTCATCCATGAACCTGGGAACATCCAGACCGATCGCCTGCGCATGTTTGCGCAGCGTCGGTCGATCGAACGCACCGATGTGCTCGAACAGCTCCGCGTGCATCTCCCAGAACTTTCCCTGCGCCCCTGCGGCGAACGCAGCCTCGACCGCCTCCTCTCCCTTGCCGAAGCCTGGCACCGTGTAGGAACGAAAGACGACCCGGATGTCTTGGCCGTAGTCCTCCAGCAGGTTGTCCATCACGCCCCAGGTGCGACCACAGGGCGGGCATGCGTAGTCGGTGTACAGGACGATGGTCACCAGCGGCGTGTCACCGCCGCGCGCGTACTCCTCTCCAGAAAGAGGGACGCGGTAACGTTCGGCGTCGATCCGCACCCGGGGTGCGGCCTCGCCCCCGCGCTCGGAGCTCGGGCACCCCGCCAGGCCAAGGGCGACGAGCAGGGCGGTGCACAGATGAAGCGGGCGCATCACGGTCGACGCCCAACGTAACAAACTGCGCGCCCATACTGCGCCGAACTGGTCGCGACCCACGAAACGACTCCACTCCGTCGCGAAATCACCGCAAACCACGGCAAAGCACGGCAAAGCAGACGCGAAAACGCCACATCCTGGAGAGGACATGGCGTTTTCTTGGAGCGGGAAACGAGATTCGAACTCGCGACTTCAACCTTGGCAAGGTTGCGCTCTACCAACTGAGCTATTCCCGCGATTGGGATGCGGAGATTGCCCCAAGGCCCCGCACGAGTCAAGGACGGAATCGTACGTTTTTGAAGATGCACATCGGCGCGCATCCATGCGCATATTTACTCACGCAGCTTCGTCTTGCGACGCCGCCGCCGCAGGAGTAGAAACGTGCGCGCCGTGGCCCGGCACGCATGGATTCTCAGAATACTCCCATCGGACTCGTCGGCGCGCGCGGATACGCAGGGCAAGTTCTCCATGCGCTTCTCATGCACCACCCGTGCATGAAGCCGATCCTCGCAACGCACCGCGAGCCCACACCCGCTGTAATTGACTCGTTCCGCGAGTGTCGCGCGGTGGCTTTGGCGATCCCGGACGGGCCCGCGATGCTCTGGACCCAAGCCCTGCGCGCCGCAGGCACGAAGGTGCTGGATCTCTCCGGCGCCCATCGTCTGCGGGACGACATCCACTACGGGATCCCGGAGCTTTGGGGCGCGCCGAGTGCGGACGCGGCGGTCGTCGCCAACCCCGGCTGCTACCCGACCGCCACGCTGCTCGGGCTCGCGCCGTTGCTGCGCGCAGGCGCGATCGAAGCCGCTCCGATCGCGGTCGTCGGCGCTAGCGGAACCTCCGGTGCCGGCAAGACACCCCGCGAAGACCTCCATTTCAGCGCCCTGTTCGGCAACACGTTTCCGTACAAGGTCGGCAGCCACAAGCACATCCCCGAGATCGCCCGGCACCTCGGCGCGCCGATCACGTTTGTCACGCAGCTGCTGCCGATCGTCCGCGGCATCTTGGTGACGGCGTTCGTCAAACCGACCCGATCGGCGGCACACGTCCAGCAAACCCTGCAGAGCTTCTACGCGGACCAGCCCTACGTGACGGTCCTCGAGGAGCCGGGACCGGGGCTCGGCGTGGCGCACGTCGTCGGCAGCCACCAGGCACTCCTCGCCGTCGGCCCCGCAGACGACGGCGGCTTGGTCCCCGTGTTCGCGACCATCGACAACCTGATGCGGGGCGCGGCAAGCCAAGCGCTCACCAACCTCAACCTCTGGCTCGGCCTGCCCCCGCATGCCGGCCTGCCCCAACCTCTCGCGCACGTCGGCAACGACGTGCCCCCCATGACCCGCGCCCTGCCATGAGCACCACCGACCTCACCATCCACACCGACCTCGCGCCCTCGTTTCCCATCGCGGGGTTCCGCTTTGCGGGGACCCGGTGCGGCATCAAACACGCGCGGCCCGACCTCGCCCTGCTCGTCTCCGATCGCCCGACCGTGGTCGCTGGTTGTTTTACGCAGAACCGCGCCCGGGCGGCTTGTGTCGAGCGCAACGCCGCCGCCCTGCCAGCCAGCGGGATGCGTGCCGTGCTGATCAACAGCGGCAACGCCAACGCGATGACCGGCCCGACCGGCGCCGAGGACAACCTGCGCATGGCCACCGCCGCGGCGAGTGCACTGGGCCTTGAGGTCGAAACCGTGCTGACCGGATCGACGGGCGTGATCGGGGTTCCACTCCCGGTTGCGCTTATCGAGGAAGCCGCGCCCGAGTTCGAGAGCAAGCTTCACGACGACCCGCGCGAGTTCGCCAAGGCGATCCTCACCACCGACACCTGCACCAAGGTCGCCCACACCACGATCACGCTCCCGGGCCACGATGCGCCGGTTCGGCTGCTGGGCGTCGCCAAGGGCTCGGGCATGATCCACCCCAACATGGCGACGACGTTTGGCTTCGTGCTGACCGACGCCGCAATCGCCCCGGACAAGCTGCAGGCCATGCTCAGCCCGGCGGTCGACCGAACCTTCAACTCCATCACGGTCGACGGGGACTCCTCGACCAACGACATGGTGCTCGCGCTGGCGAACGGCGCCTCTGGCCTTCACGTCGAAGGTGCTCCGGGCGAAGCCCTGTTCGCCGAAGCGCTCGAAGCGGTGCTCCGCTCGCTGGCCAAGCAGGTCGCGCGCGACGGTGAGGGCGCGACGCGGCTCATCGAGGTCAAGGTCAGCGGCGCCCCGTCCGAGTCCATTGCCCGGGCGCTCGCGCGCGGTGTTTGCCGCAGCCCGCTGGTGAAGTGCAGCGCGTTCGCGGGTCAGCCGGAGTGGGGGCGGGTCAGCATGGCGATCGGTCAAGTCGCCGCCGAGCTCAGCCTCCCGCTCGACCCGGGCGCGTTCACGATTCACGCCCAGGACACGCTCCTGTACGACCGCACCGGCCCCAAGCTGCGACACAACAGCGCATCGCTGCGCGCCGGGCTTCAACAAACCGAGATCAACTGGAGCGTCGACATCGGGATGGGCGGCGCCGGCTCTGCCACCGCGTACGGCTGTGACCTCAGCTACGACTACGTGCGGATCAACGCCGACGAGTCCAAACAGATCGACGTGAATCGCAGCGGCGGCGTCTCGCGCAACCTGTCCCTGGCCGCGTACTCGCCCCGGCTCAAGCATCAGCTGCTGTGCGAAGGGTTGTCCTACGTTCGGCGGTTCACGGGGATGCGGGTCATGGTCGTCCTTCCCAACCTAGAGAAGCTCGACGCCCCGATCACTACGCTGGCGCATGACCTGGAGCTGTGTCTCGACGCAGGTCTCAAGCCGTTGGCGGTGCTCCCGTCCGCGGCTGCGGTCGAGACGGTCGGAGAGCACATGCGCCAAGCCGGACGGTTTTCGACGAGCGTGGCGACCGATGCCGTCAGCATCAGCACCCTGCTCGACCGCGGGCATCTGTGTCTGCTCTCCCGCACCGAACCCGCACCCGACGCGATCGTCGACCTCGCGCTCAAGCTGGGCATTCAGAAGCTCATCGTGCTCGCCGCCGACGGCGGAATTTGCGACAAGCATGGGCTGGTCCAGCGCATCTCGCCGGACACCTTTCTCGCCGGCCTCGAGCGCGGCCGCTTCGATGCGACCGACCCTGAGCTTCTGGTCCTCGCCCGGCACGCGGCCAAACGTGGGATCTCAGCGTTCCATGCCATCGATGGACGCATCCCGCACGCTGTGGTGGGCGAGCTCTTCACCGACGAAGGGATCGGCACCTTGATTACGCGGCAGGCGCTCGCATGAGGGGCGCCAAAGCCCGCAGGCTTGCTCTCAAGCAACTCCTGCTGAGCGGGCAAACCGGCACCCAGCAGGAGCTTTGCGACCTGCTAAGCCGCAGGGGGTTCGACGCGACACAGAGTACGATCAGTCGTGACCTCAAGTCGCTCGGCGCCCAGCGTCGGCAGCGGGCGGACGGAGAGTTCGCCTACCATCTGCTCCCTGAAGCCACCGCAGCCTTCGACCCCGAGATGGTGCAGGCCGTAATCCACAACGAAACGATGCTCCTGCTTCGGACCCGTATCGGCCGCGCGCAAGCGGTCGGGTTCGACCTCGACTCGATGCGGCACCCCGACATCCTGGGCACCTTGGCCGGCGATGACACCGTCCTGGTCATTCCCCGAAGCGTGTCTCGGGTGGCTGCCCTGGCCGCTTCGTTGCGCGAGCTCGCGGGTCTTTGAGGTTCAACGCGGCGTGGCGAGCGGTGACCGCCGACGCATGGAGACGAGCAGGGCGACCAACATGACCCCGCGTGAATCGTAGAAGTCGCCGGTGAAGGAGGCGGAGACCAGCAGCACCATCAGCACGGCGAGGTCGCGTGCGTACAGGTCCGCGTCGTCCCCGAAGACGCGCCCAAGCTGCGGGCCCAACATCGAGGCCAGGAGCACGACGCCGATCAGGCCTCCTTCGCAGAACGCCTCCAGCACGATGTTGTGGGGATAGACGTGAAATCCGCTGGCCGCGAAGGCAGCGAGTCCCTGCCCCACCAGCGGGGCATCCAGGCCCATCTGCCAGGCGTGAACATAGATATCCGTTCGACCCGCGTCGTGGCGTTCCTGCAGCGTCAGGACGAGAAACCGATCCTCGAAACTTTGCAGCGCAGACTGACCGACGTCGGTCACCGTGACCAGGACCCACCCGAACGCGACCAAGCCCAGCGCGATCTTTACGAAGCGTCCGACGGGGATTCGCTTCGCGTACACCAGCGTGGCGGCGCCGACCATCATGCCGACGATGGCTCCGCGCGACCCGGAGAGAAGCGCCAGCACTGCGCCGAGTCCAGCAGCGAACAGCCACAGGGTTCGGCGACGGCGACCCGCCAGGATCGCCGAGAGGCTGATCATCAGCAAGACCGCCATGCTGCGGCCAAACACGTTCGGACCGCCCCCAAGGACGGCGAGTCGCTCGCCACCGCCGCCAACCCACGAGAGCAGTCCCATCACGCCCATCGCCCCGAGCGCGCCGGCGAGCGCGTCCCAGAAGCGGTTGATCAGCAGCGTAGGCCCGGTCCATCGCGCGATGCGAGCCACCGATGCGAGCACGCCGAGCACGAGCAGCATCTCATAGGCTTTGGTCAACGCCAGCTCGCCGGAGGGTGCCCAGAGCACCGAGACGATGAGATAGCCCAAGAACGCGAACGAGGCGCCAAGGCTGGTGCGCAGGACTGGCTCGCCGTCGAGCGTCCGGCCGAGCGCCGGGGAGTAGGCGATCGCCACCAACCCCACGACGATCCAGGCGCGGGGTTCGAACAGCGCACTGCTCTCGCCGACCCCCATCCGAGCCAGGCTCCATCGCCCCGACAGGATGAACAGCGCCAGCGCGATCGCAGTCGCCCATGCCACGTGTCGCTGCGGTGCGGGGTCATGCATGGCGCTCACCCGAGCTCAGGCGCCACCACGCGAAGGACACCGCGAGCATCGCAGCGCTCGCTCCGAGCGCAAGTCCCAGCGCGCTGGCCTTCGCCGCGCCCATGAGGCCGTCGCAAGGAACCCATGCGAGCGCGGCAACCCCTGTCGTGGTCGCGGTGGCGAGATACAAGACGGCCTGGGTCTTGAGCAGCCGGGCCGCGGTCAGTGCGTACATCGACAGAGCGAGGACAAAGTGCATCGAGCCTCCAATCATGATCCACACAAACTCCGGCTGATACGCAGCGAAGGATTCCGCGTACGCAAGCCCGAGGAAGACATCACCCAGGCACGCGGCGACAAGCACCCCCGCGCCGCCCATCGCTGCGGCGAGGGCGAAGAGTCCCAGCGACATCCTCGCAAACGCGCTCGCATCACCGGCGGCCACATGACGGGCAAGACGCGGCGCGAGCGGGGCTCCCAACGCGAAGACAAAGGCACTTCCGACCGTGACGACGTACGTCATCGGCATGTAGAAGCCGAGCAACTCCTCGCCCAGATGGGCCTCGACGACGTAGCGCGGGATGTTCTGGTTGAGCGAATCGATGAGCCACATCAGCCCCATGGGCAGCGCCATCAACACCAAGCCGCGCGGCGAGCCGCCCGGGGCACAGCGAGCTTGACCACGCGCATCGAGCAGGGCGTCGGAGGCGGGTCGGTCGTGCAGCAGCCAGACGACGACCCAGGCGGCCGCCATCCCCAACACCGCGAGGCGGAGCTCTCCGGTTGTGGTCATCACGGCCGCGAGGGCGCCCAGCCCTGCGACGGCGCGCAGGATCAGCGACTTGCTGAAGCCATCCATGCGACCGAAGCGCTGAAACACGCCATAGCGCAGGTCCTCGAGCATTTCGACGGACTTGGCCAACGCCACGGCTGCGATGACCCACGCCGCCGCGCCCTCGTACAGCGACGCGGCCATCACCGCGCACACGAGCAACCCCACCAGCGCGGTGACGCGGCGGACCTGCCGGTAGGTGCCCCAGCCGAAGCGCCCGGTGGTGTCGGTCGCGTAGAGGTTTCGCAGATGCATGTTGCAGAACACCATCACCGGGGCGGTCACCGCGAGCCCGAGGGAGAAGCGACCCACGTCCGCGACGGATCCCAGCTTCGCGACGAGCACCAGGGTTCCCCACTGGGCGAGGCCGTAGATGACCCGCCCCACCAGCGTCCACCCGAAGCTGCCTCGGCGAGACAGCTCAGGATGCGATTGCGATGTCGTCGGACTGCGCATCGTCCTCTTGCGACTCATCGGCATCCGCCGGGGACTGGGTGTAGTCGGAGGAGTAGGCGTAGCCTCCGCCGTAGTAGTAGTACCCATCGTCTCCGCCATGCTCTCGCTCCACCGCGTTGAGCACGAGACCCTTGGGTGCGTCGAGGCGACTCCACACCACCCGAGCACGCCGAGCGTGTGCCCGCTGCAAGACGCCGGGACGTGCGACGACCAGCAACAGGTCGGCGTGCTGCGCGACGACCGAGCCGTCAGGGACGAACGAAGGTGCGCTGTCCAGCAGCACGTAGTCGTAGCGAAGCCGGGCAGCCTCGATCAGCTCGGCGAGCTTGGGCGACATCAGCGAGGGCAAGGAGTCCGGCACACGCTGCCCGGCGGTGAGCACGTGGACGCCACACTCTTGCGGGCGAACGAAGTCCGCGAGGTCGGCAACGTTTCCGTGCGCGAGCAGGTTCGTGAACCCCTTGTCTCGCTTGACCCGCCACTCGCGGTGTTGGACGGGTCGCCGCAGGTCGAGGTCGATGACCAACACCGACGACCCAGAGCGCGCAAGACTCACGGCAAGATTCGAGACCACGGTGCTCTTGCCCTCGCCTTGCTGGCTGGAAGACAGCGCGATGACGCGCCCTCGGCCCGCCTCGGCCGGCGTCATCGTGACCGAGACACACAGCGCACGGAAAGCCTCGGCCGCAGGCGAGTGGGTCTCGGCCCAGATCGCGTGGTGCGGAAGACGAGCGTTGTCCCGCTTGGAAGCCTTGCTCGCCTCGGCGAGCTTGGGCACGACGCCGTACACCCCGAAGTCGAACTCGGCCGCAACATCGTCAACCGAGCTGAGCCGGCGTCGCAACGCGTGGGAGAGCCAGGCGGTCGCGAACGCGAACATCACGGCCGCGGCAAAGCCCGACGCCCAGATCCGCACGCGGCGCGGCGAAGCCATGTCGTGCGGCACGTTGGCGGTCTCGACGATGCGCTTGTCGATCGTCGTCGAGGCCTCGAGGATCTCCGCTTCGCGGTGACGCTCAAGCAAGAAGGCGTAGAGCTTCTGGGCGACCTCAACGTCGCGCATCAGACGCGCGAGCTGGAGGTTCTTGGCCGGAAAGTCGGTCAGCACCGCGGCGGCCGCATCCCGCTCTTGACGAAGGTTGGCCATCCGGCTGCCCACGTTCTTGCGCGCGGTGCCCAACAACCGCCCGACCTGACTGCGCTGCTTGCCGAGTCGACGATTGACCTCGACCAGCTTGGGATGATCGGCGGTCAGCGAGGCGGACATCGTTGCCGCTTGGGTCTCCGCTTCGGTCAGCGCGCCGATCGACGCCGCGAGGACGGGGTCGGCGATGAAGCTGGCGGTGAGGTGAGCGCCCTCCCCTTTCATCATGCGGGTACGCAGCCCCTTGTGGAGCGAACCCAGCACGGCAGCCTCGACGTCGGCTTGGCGAAGCTCGGCCTCGATCATCGCCACGTTTTCGATGGTGACCTTGGCCTGCGTGTCGAGCTGCACGGCGTGCTCCGCTTCGGAGAACTCGCGCAACTCCTGCTCGGCGACGGCCAGCTCTTCGTCGGCATCGTCGAGTCGTTGACGGATGAACTCAGCCGACTTCGAGGCCCCAGTGGCCTGCCAATCGAGGCTCTGTTGGAGATATCGGCGCATGAGGTCGTTGACGACCGCCTGGGCGACAAACCTGTCGGCATGAAGGAAACGCACAGCGACGAGGTCGGTCGCGTGATCGCGGTTTCCGACCGGCGCCACCGAAAGCTGCGGCAAGAGGCGGTCGAGCAGCTCGCCCTCGGTTTCTACGTAGATGGTGCGGGCGACACCGATCTCTCCGGGGAGCGTCGCGAACGAGAGCGCCAAGCCATCATGCTCGAGCGTCTCACCGACCGCGAGGGTGAACGCCTGGGCCTCGGCTTGCTCGCCAAGCGCGAGGGAGATCGTGGATTCGTCGGTCGCTTCGACGCGAACGGTGACGCCCTCGAAACGCTCGGGCGCGAGCTGAGCGAACGCCAGGGAGCTCCGCAGCGAGGTCAGCCATGGCGGCGTCGGGCTCTGTTTCCCCGTCGCCACCTCCCACTGCGGCGTGACCATCCAGGGGCGGTTCGGATCGATCACGTGCAGGCCAAGCGAGGTAAACGTCTCGACCACGGCTTCCCGGCGGCGGAGGATCTCGACCTCGGTGTCGACCTGCGATCCGCCCAGCTCGCCCATGAACTCCAGCATCGGCATTGCGCTGCCCCCCTCGTTGGAGACCTGCACGACCCCCGAGCTCGAATACGATGGGAGCGCGAAGAACCCGAACAAGATGAACGGCGCGAGGGCGAGCGCACCCGCGCCCGCAGCCACCCACCGGTACCGGCGCAGGAGGCCCACCCAGCTGCCGAGCAAGGTGGCCAAGCCCGCCTTGTGCGAGGCGGTGTCGCCGCCCTGCGCGGGTGGGGCTACGGCTCGAGTGGAGTCGCTACGGAGAGGCCGGATGACGTCGTCGCCCATAATCTGCTTTCGCGGGGCCAGCCTTGGTCCCGCACCAGGTCTCTGCGTTCGGGCCTGGGTCGGCGCAACACCGCGGCGACGTCCAGAGGCGGCCGAACCGGGGCCACGTGGACCGATCCGTGCCGGTCGCGACTCGATCCGGCCTGCTGCGCGGACGGCCGCCGGGCAGATCCATGGCGCCGGGTCTCGCGGTGGCGACAACACGCACGACACGGCACACTGAACCGAGCAGCCAACCGATGGACGGCGAGTACAACTGGGCCGCGCTGGCGGTGCCGATCTTCTTGGGCGCCACCGTGCTTGAGGCGTGGATCGCCCGCAAACGGCGCCAAGACCTCTACGCATTCGGGACCGCGATGAGCGACCTGGCGTGCGGTACCGTCTTTCAGGCCGGCGAGCTGGTGCTCAAGCTCGTGTTCGTCGCGGCGTACGTCTGGTTGTTCGAGCACGCGCGCCTCGTGACGTGGGACCCGGCCAGTCCGTGGCCGTGGCTGCTTGGCATCATCGGCGTCGACCTGCTGTTCTACTGGTGGCACCGGACCAGCCACGTCGTCAACGTGCTGTGGGCCGTTCACGGGGTCCATCATCAGAGCGAGGACTACAACCTGGCGGTCGCCCTCCGGCAGCCGCTGTTCGAGCCTGTCACCTGGTTCGTCTTCTATGCCCCGCTGGCCCTGCTCGGCGTCTCGCCCGTGATCTACCTGGCGGCCTACGGCATCAACCGCTTCTACCAGTTCTGGATCCACACCCAGATCGTGGACAAGGGTCCGGCGTGGATCGAGTGGCTGCTCAACACGCCGAGCCACCACCGGGTGCATCACGGGGTCAACGCGCAATACCTCGATAAGAACTACGGCGCGGTGCTCATCCTCTGGGATCGGTTGTTCGGAACCTTCGAACCCGAAGTCGAGGCACCCGTGTACGGCACCACGGTCCCGCTGCGAAGCTACAGCCCGCTGTGGGCCAACTTCGTGCACATCCAGCGCATCCGGACCCTGGCACGACTCGCCTCGAGCTCCCGGGAGCGCTGGTGGGCTTGGGTCGCGCACCCGGCCTGGCTTCCGCGCGGCGTCACCGACCCCGAGCCCAAGATCGATCGCGAGGGCTACACGAAGTACCGACCGCCCCTCGCGTCCCGGCTGCGGATCTACATCCTCGTTCACTTCGGCTTGGCTGGTGCCGCGATGGGTCTCGTGGTGTTCTTCGAACACAGCTTCAGTCCGCTGCAGCTCGCCGCGGCGGGGGCCGTCCTGATCGCGACCTTTGCGGCCGTCTTGGGACTGGCCGAAGCGCGCGCCTGGGCCTGGCCACTGGAGCGCGCAAGACTGCTCGGTGCCGTCACCGTGTCATCGTGGCTGCTCTCCAACGCGACCGGTTGGAGCACGCCGTGGGCGCTGGGAGCCGGAGGACTGCTCGGCCTCGGCTGCATCGCAGCGCTCGTGTTGCTGCGACCGAACCGCCTCGCCCCCCAGTCGGCGTAGGGCGGCTCAAGCCCGGTGCCGATGTGCCAAGCGCCTCAGCGCGCGCTGGATGTGGCCCAGCGGCGTGGGTTCGGGCACCACAAACGGGAGCACAAATCGCGCCCCGTCGTCCGTATTGGAGAAGACCCGGTGCGGATGGCGGGCGCGTGCCAGCAGGGTGATGGTGGCGACCGCTGCCCGAGCCGCGGCGGCCCAGAAGCCCTCACCGGGGACCACCGTTGTCGTCACCAGAACGTGAGCGCTCGTGCTCGCCAACACGGCCGAGGCCTTCTTACGAGCCTCCGCGTCCGGGATCTGCAGCCCAAACTCGATGACGTTGAACACCACCACCCCCGCCGGATAACGAGACGCGAGCTCGAAGCTGGCCGTCTCGCAGGCGGCCAGCCCCGCAACCGTGACGGGCGAGAACCAGTGCGTGAACATGACGTTTCGCCACTGGACCACCCGATGGTCGAGGCCCTCCGAGCAGATCCGCTCGTCGTCCTCAAGACGCAGCAGCACCGAAGGGCTCGGGCCCACCGTCACGGGGACTCCCACCGAGACCGGCCCGCTTTCCTCCTTCGGCACGCCCCATCGTCACGCAGACCTTCAGCCGCTCCAACCGGGGGATCCCCTCCCACACATCGCCAACCGGACTCCCGCATTGTGCGCAGTCCCGAGTACCGCGCCGCCGACCGACCCGACGGGGCTCTAGCTGGCAACGAACGGGGGTTGGAGGCGAGTGCGATCCGGTGCTTGACGACTCGCCCCGAAGGGCGGTATGAACCGCGCCCTATTCCTCAGTAGCTCAGTTGGTTAGAGCGGGGGACTGTTAATCCCTAGGTCCGCGGTTCGAGTCCGTGCTGAGGAGCCAACCTGCCGAACCGGCACCCATCGTAGTACCCATCAAGGGTCTCGAAGGGCTGCCGGTTTTGCTTTGCGGGCTGGCCGCCAGTCGCCCGAAGGCTAGGCTGCAGGTCTGGTTCCCGCCGCCCGCCATTGCTCCCGTGCCAGCTGCCTGCGCGCGGTGCAACCGACGAAGTGGAGGCACCGCGTCCTTCGTCTTCCCGCGAACAGCGCGACATGCGTTCGGAGAGTTGCGTTTTAGCGCGACTTCTTCCCAAGCCGGATTTCTATCCGCTTGATCTCCGTCTTCTTGATGATCCCAGCCTTTGCGAGCGCGACGGCACGCTCTCTCGGTGTCCGCTTTCGTGACAGGACATCAATAAGGCTCAGCGATGTCGGCGGCGTGGGTAGCGCGGTCACAGGTTCTCCGACTTCAGCAGCCACACGCCGAGGATAGCTCCCGGATTGCGTACGCACAACTGGATGTGCGCCTCCTGATACAGCCAGCTCCGCTCCCAGAGTCGATCCTTGGAGCTCGTTGGAACGTAGACTCCCCTGATGGTGTCGAGCGGCTGACCAACCCCCTCCCACAACGCCGCGGTGTACTGGAAGACGGCGCAGTCGAGCGGCTTCTTCGCATTGAAGTTCTTCGGTAGCTTCTCGCCAGCAGCCTCCGTCTCCCGCTTCAGCGTCTTGTAGGATTTGCGGACGTTCTCAGCATTCTGCGGCTCAAGCAGGTCCAGGCAGTTCCCAAGCCGGATCATCGCGCCGAGCACCGCGATCTCCGGCTCCCCTTTGTAGCGCTGCTTTGCCCATTGCGACGCCTGTTGGGGAGCGTACTCCCAGAAGTAGATTCCGTGCCCAAGCCAGTCGTCCTTGTTCTCACTCGGCTTGAAAGCCTCCTCATGGCGAACGATCGCCTCGGCAGTGCTCCGTCTCGTTCCGTGGTAGCCGATGATCGTGCGGTGGTAGTCTTGAAACTGCGCCACCGCGACAGTCTCTCAGCACGCAAACCCGATCCAACAGCACTTTCGTACGACCAGTTTGGATCCCACGCCATCCAGAAGCGCCACGAGCCCTTGAGGAGGTCCTTCGCGCACAGCGCCCTGATTGCCCCGCGATCAGCGTGCGGGTTTGCTCTGAGGAGGCGATCAGTGCCGCGGCGACTCTTGGGGCCAAGCCCCGCGTAGACCTTCAGAACGACCACATACGGTAGCGCGATCACACGGAGCCGGCCGTCGTAGGGCGGAGCCCCGCCGAGGGCGTCTCGTATCGCGGCGCGGAAGCTCTCGCCGTAGTTGACGACTTGAACCCGCCCTCCCTCGACAGCGACCACGCCGCTGAGGTGGTCGTCTGGGTCAGGGCGCCGGAGTTCAGCACTCAGTCCCTCTGATTGTGAAACCGCGACAACACTCTCCAGCTGTTCGGCCGTCTACGTTCTCTCGCCTCGCCATGCCTTGGAGTCTGCGAACGCCTCGTTCGCCGCTCAGACCACCGCGGTCTGGCTGTCGACGGGCTCCAGCACCGACTCCACCAGCTCGAGCAACTGTTCACGTCGAGCTGGCTTGTGGAGGTAGCCGGCCGCGCCGTGCCGCCGAGCCAGGGCGTCGAGCTGCGCGGGCGGCATCTCGCTGTGAAACACCACGGGTACGTCTCGGGCGTCGAAGCGGTGCCCGGGCTGCCCAAGCCCCGACAAGGCGGCATCGCCCCGCAATCCCGGCAGGTTCACCTCGAGCAGCAACAGGTCGGGGCGGACCTGCTTCACCCTGGCGCCGAGTCCAAACCCTGACTCCACCAGCACTACAGCGTAGCCCGCCTGGCTCAGAAATCGCTCGAGCAGAGACCGGATCGCGGGGTCGTCGTCGACCACCATGACGCTTTGAGCATGGATCGTTTGTTCGCAGGTCATGGCTCCCTCTTGCCCGTGTACGGCGCTCGCCCGGCATTGCAAGGCCCGACTCCCAAAGTTCCGAATACGGACGCCCACCAGACGTGCCGCGATGCGCTAGCGTGCGCGTCGATGGCAAACATCCGCCGCGTCTGTGTCTACTGTGCGTCCTCCCCGGGGACCAACCTCGCGATCACGCAAGCTGCTCGCGCGCTCGCCGAGCTGCTCGCCGACGAAGGACTTGAGCTGGTCTACGGGGGCGGCACGGTCGGGCTTATGGGGCTCATCGCCGACACGGTCATGGCGCGCGGCGGCGTGGTGCGGGGCGTCATTCCGACCCAGCTCTTCCCCCGCGAGATCGCCCATCGTGGGCTCACCGAGCTCGTCGAGGTCAGCTCGATGCACGAACGCAAGACCAAGATGTTCGAGTTGGCCGACGCTTTCATCGCGCTGCCCGGCGGCTTCGGAACACTCGAGGAGTTGGCCGAGGTGACGACGTGGGCCCAGCTGGGAATTCACGCCAAGCCGGTCGGTCTGCTCAACGTGGAGGGGTACTACGACGGCCTGCTGATGTGGCTCGCGCGCGCGGTGAAGGACGAGCTGCTCACCGCGGATAACCGGATGCTGCTGCTCGATGCCACCGACGGGCCGGCCCTGCTTGCAAAGATGCGCGTGTACACGCCCCCGCCCGGAAAGCAGCAGTGGCTGGAGCTCAACCAGAGCTGAAGCCCGGCGTCGATCGCTTTGTGCCCGCGAGGCCGCGAAACACTGCGACTGGAAAAAAGGCGCCTCGGCGGGCAAAGTCCCCGCGATGGACGAACTGCCCCCCTGCCCGAAGTGCGGATCGCAGTACACCTACCCCGATGGCGTCCTGCTCGTGTGTCCCGAGTGTGCTCACGACTGGGCTCCAGGCGCGAACGTCCCGACACAAAGCGCCCAGGCCGAGGTCCGCGACTCCGTCGGCAACGTGCTCGTCGACGGGGATGACGTCATCGTCGTCACCACGATGAAGGTCAAGGGCGCCTCGGGTGCCCTCAAGGCCGGCACGAAGGTGAAGAACATTCGCCTCGTCGACGGCGACCACGACATCGACTGCAAGATCCCCGGCTTCGGTCCGATGAAGCTCAAGAGCTCGATCGTGAAGAAGGCCTAGCGACCCAGCATCTCGGCGCCGGCGGACTCAAGCCGGGCTGCTACACCCCCTGCGCTCGCCAATACGCGGCCAGCGCGAGCTTTCCGACCCGATCAAATTCCAGCATCCGTCCGTGGACGGCCCGCCGCAGCTCGGCGTCCACAAGCTCGCCGGGCAAGAGAGGATCGAAGGTCAGCATGCCGATCACTGCGGCGCCGATCTTCGCCGAGGCGCGGGCCCGTTCTTCGACGCTGGCCTGCTCGAATCCATCGAGACAGTCCTTCATCGCGACCTGCGCCGCGGCATAGCCGGCCTCGATGGTTCTGCGGTCCCACAGGACTGCGAGGCCATGCTCGGGGTCCGCGATGAAGCACGCGCGACCGAGGATGATCGCCTCCGACTCCAAACCAAGCTCGAACAACCGCGTCGCGAGTGCAGCAGCCTCGATGCGTAGATTGTCCGGCCGCACCCACAGCCCATCCGCGGCGCGTGCGAACCCAAACAGCGACAAGGCCCGTTCGCGACGCCGCAACGCCGCTCGTTGGCTGCGTCCCAGGTGCGCGGTGTGAATCGCGATCCACTCGCCTCGCCAGGGCTTGTTGAGCCGGGGAAGCTCGCGCCAGCGCCCAAGGGCTTCGGCCAGTGCCTGCCCCTTCGCACCGATCTGGTAGACGCCCTCCCCCTGGAGTACGACGTCTCCCTTCTCGACGAGTCTCCCGAGTGCAACGCGCACCGCGGCGCCCTCCACCCCAAACAGCACCCCGCAGAGCCGAAGCTGGGCGGTGCTCAGCGGCGTTCCGGTGGCGGTCAATGCGGTGAGAATCGCCTGTTTGGCGGTGACGCGGCCCGCCAGCCGAGTCGTGAAAGCGTCGTTCGAATCGCCCATGTTCTGAGTCGCCTTGACACAAGAGTAACACCGAGAGACATATACTGCATATGGATGTTCAAGACGGTCAGAGCCGAGCCCGCGTCCGGGACTTCCTCTCCAGCGAGGAGACAGCCGCGCTGATGCTCACCTCCGACCTTCGCGCTGGGCAACTGGTGCTCGCGAATCTCGCCGTGATCGGCGGCGCATTTGCGTTGTTTGGACTTTGGCCTCACCCGATCACGTTCGTCGTTTCGGCCGTCCTCCTGGCGGGGCGATACGTCGGGCTTGGCATCCTCCTGCACGATGCAGCCCACAACGCGCTGTTTCGGACACGCGCGCTCAACCGTGGGCTGGGGCGCTGGCTGTTCTCCGGCCCAACGCTCATCGACTTCGACACCTACCGCGACGGCCACCTGTCCCACCATCGGCACGCCGGCACGCTCGGTGACCCCGACCTGCCCTTCGTCCACGCCTACCCCGTCGAGCGCGCAAGCATGCGTCGCAAGCTGATCAGAGACCTCAGCGGACGGACGGGAGTCCGGGACGGCCTATACCTCCTCGCGATGAGTGTGCGTCATGCACGACTGCCGTCATTCGTCGCGCACGCTGTCATGTTCGGCACCCTGTTCCTGCTGGACATGCCGTGGGCCTACGCGGCTTGGTGGGTCGGCTTCGTGTTCGTGGTGCCGCTGTGCCTGCGCCTTCGAGTGATGGGGGAGCACGGCAACGTGCCCGACCTGCTGCACAAGGATGCTCGCCTGCACGCGCGGACAACGAAGGCTGGCTGGCTCGCCCGAAGCCTGGTCTCACCCAACTACGTCAACTACCACTGCGAGCACCACTTCTTCCCCAGCGTGCCCGGCTACAATCTGCCCAAGGCACACGCCCTCCTGCAAGCGCGCGGCTTCTATCGCGAGCACCCGAAGGCCTTCGCCCAGAGCTATCTCCACGTGTTCCGTGCCTGTATCGGAGACCGCGTCGACCGGCCAGACATGGGCGGGCTTCGCCACGGCAAAGCCTCTCTCGCCAACATGGCCTGAGTCTCGCGTCGAGTTCTTCGCCAGACACGCGACCGTGGCTTCCCCCACCGCGCCCGTGGGCGCTCCACCGTCGTCCGCCGGCTTGCCAAATCCCACGCAGCGGTAGACTCCGCGTGAACTCGGCGAAGCGCCGCCGTTCCTCACGATGACCAGCCTCACCACCATCGCCCCGGGCGTCCACGTCCTCGACGCCTCCCAGCGCTTTCTCGGCCTCGAGCTCGGCGCGCGCATGACCGTGCTCGAACTCGGCGAGGGCCTGTTGGTGCACTCGCCCGTCGGGGTTCCGCCCTCGGTTGTGCAACACCTCGGCACGCCGCGCTGGGTCCTGGCGCCGAATCTGTTCCACCACCTTTACGTCGGGCCGTGGATCGATGCGGGGGCCGACGGTTGGGCCGCCCCGGGACTGCCCGAGAAGCGCCCCGAGGTTCGCTTCGAGGGGGTCGTCAGCAGCGGGCGCAGCCCGTTCGGGGACGAAGTCGAGAGCTACGTCCTGCGCTGCTTTTCCATGACCAACGAGGTGGTGCTGCTCCACAAACCCAGCCGGACCCTGCTGGTGAGCGACTTGGTGTTCAACATCTCGCCCCGCGCGCCATGGACGACCCGCCTGGCCATGCGATGTATGGGCGGCTACCCCGGCTGCGCCGTCACCCTCATCGAGCGAATCGGCATGCGCCGAGACCTCGCCCGAGAAGACCTCGCAAAGATCGCAGGTTGGGACTTCGACCGGGTGGTGATGGCCCACGGCAACATCATCGAGACCGGCGGAAAACAGGCCCTGCTTCGCGCGTTCAAGTGGCTGTCCCTACCCGCGCTGCCCGAGGCCGGCCACGCGGATCGCAGGTCCTAGTGTCCTGAGTCCGTAGTTCGCACCGAAAATAACACCGCTCCCGACGCCCGCCCTTTCGGCTCTCATCGGTCACTTATGCCCGATAAACTCCCTCTTCGAGGCTCAGCTCGGCCGCCGCGAACGGCGTTCTTTTCGGCACGAACTACGGACTCAGGACACTAGAAGCCCGCGTCGGGCATCGTGAGCGTGGTGTCGTCGAGGCGGTTGAGGAGCGCCGCCTGCCGGTCGACCCGGGGCAGCTCGTATCGGCAGAAGAACCGTGACGCATGGATCTTCCCCGCTGCAAAGTCCGCTGCGGTCGTCCCGGCGTCACGCCCTCGAACAGCCGCCATCGCCTGTTCGAGCCACATCCAGCCGACCACCACGTGGCCGAGCATGTGGAGGTACTCGGTGGCGTTGGCCAAGGCCAGGCGGACTTGACCTTGTGCGGCAGCCCGACCCAGGAGCGCGGTGGTCTGCACCGCAAGCCCCAGCGCATGGACCAGGGCATCCCGGTCTTCGGAGAGTTCTTCGAACGGCTTCGCCCGTTCGATGGCCTCGCCGATCTCCGCGGTGAGTCGGCCAAACGCGCGCCCTCGATGCATCATCACCTTGCGACCGAGCAGGTCCAAGCCCTGCACCCCGTTGGTTCCCTCGTGGATCGGATTGAGCCGGTTGTCGCGGTAGTATCGCTCCACCGGGAAGTCCCGCGTGTAGCCGCTCCCCCCGAAGACCTGAATCGCCAGGTCGTTCGCTTGCGGCCCGTGCTCGGACGGCCACGCCTTCGCGATGGGTGTCAGCATCGCAAGCAGCTCGTCACACCGCTCCCGCACCCCGTCGTCCGAAGTCGCCGCCGCGTCATCGACCAGCCGCGCGCAGTACAGCGTCAACGCCATCCCCCCCTCGGCGTAGACCTTCTGCGTCAGCAACATCCGGCGCACGTCCGCGTGCTCGATGATGGGTACCGCAGCGCCGCCCTTTTCCTCCGGGTGGCGCCCTTGAATCCGCTCTCGCGCGTACGCAAGCGAGACGCGATAGCCGGAGTACGCGATCATTGCGGCACCCAACCCAACGCCGATTCGGGCCTCGTTCATCATGTGGAACATGGCCTCAAGACCTTGGTGTGGAGCGCCGACCAGCTCCCCCACCGCGGGCGCGTCGGCACCGAACGCCAACGCCGTGTTGACCGCACCTCGGTAGCCCATCTTGTGGTCGAGGCCGATCAACGACACGCCGTTGCGCGCGCCCACGGCCCCAGCATCGTCGACGTGATTGCGGGGGACCAAGAACAACGAGATGCCGCGGACTCCCGTGGGAGCGCCAGGCAGACGCGCGAGCACCAGGTGCACGATGGTCTCGGAGAGTTCGTGTTCGCCCGCGGAGATCCACATCTTGTCTCCGACGAGGTGAAACGTACCGTCTGCTTGTGGCAACGCCCGGCACCGCAGATCAGCCAGCGAAGACCCGGCGTGTGGCTCGGACAAGCACATCGTCCCGAAGAAACGACCCTCGATCATCGGCTGCATAAACCGCCGCTTCTGGGACTCGTTCCCGAACGCCCCCAGCAGATTGGCTGCTGCAGACGTCAGGAATGGGTACGCACACGTCCCAGGGTTGGCGGCTTGAAAGGCAGCCATCATCGCCTGGTAGACCGTGTACGGGAGGCCAAGACCTCCATCCGCCTCAGGGAACGGCGCCGCAAGAAAGCCCCCGTCGATGAACTCGCGCAGCGCCTGCTGGATCTCAGGAATGAGCCAGAGCCGCTCGCCGTCCCAGGTGGGCTCGTTGGCATCGGACTTGGCCGCATGCGTGGCGAACCGGTCGGAGGCCAGGCGGACCGCAGCCTCGATCAGCGGCTCATGTTCCGCGCGGTCTGCCTGTCCCAGGACGTCGAACACGACAAACGAGAGGTCATCAAGGAGCGTGCGAAAGGGTTCGGTCTCAAGCGGCATCGAACGGACCGAGTGTACGACCGAATCCCCTTGTGAGAGGCTCGGGCTGTCAGGACAGGAACTCCGCCCAGCGCCCGCTAGCGATCCTGTACGGCCTCGGAGAGCAGCTTCTCAAGCCGGGTCGCCGACCACCCACCCTCGATCAAGCGCGGACTCGCCCAGTTGGCCGCAGCCTTGATCTCACCGAACGCCGCGGTCGGAGCTGGTGCTCGGGTCAGGACGGCGAGCGTGTTGACGAACAGTCTCACCGTCAGTCCTCGGAGGCCCTCCGAGAGGATCACATGGGCTCGGAATCGGCAGAACCGTTCGGGGTCGGCGCTGACCTTCGCGGCGTGGGCTCGGAACTCGGGGGTAAAATTCGCCTTGCCCGAAACGACGATGTTGAAGAGCCCACAGCCACCGGTCACCGAAGCCTCGTGGGGTCGAGCGACGCGCTCCATCGCGTGCATCTGCTCCATCGTAGGTCCACGAGTCCACCGCACGATGAACACTTCATGCGCTGCGTAGAAGGCGACATGCTCGTCTCGAAACAACGCCTGCATCGTGATTCGTCCCATCTTTAGCGGCCGTTGAACACACCTTCGCGACGCTCCACGAACGACCGCAGACCCTCCGCCGCGTCCTCACTCTCCATGAGCTTCATCGCGATCGGCAGCAAGCCGTCCAGTGCCGCTTGCGGTCCGTCGTGCTCCGCGATGGCCGCGGAAGCGAGCGTCGCCGCGATGCCCAGCGGCGCCCGCGTGGCCACCGTTTCCGCCAGCTGGAGGGCGCGCTCTCGGAGCGATTCGGCCGGGACAACCTCCTGCACCAGCCCAATTCGAAGCGCCTCTTGGGCGTCAAAGATGTCCCCGGTCAGGAGCCAACGCATCGCGTTCCCCCAGCCGGCGACCTGGGGCAGGCGGACCGTGGCCCCGCCGAAAGGAAAGATGCCGCGGTTGACCTCGATCTGCCCCAGCCGAGTCCCCGCCGCCGCCAAGCGAATATCCGCGGCAAGCAGCAGCTCAATACCGATCGTGAGACACCAGCCCTGAACCGCCATCACGAGCGGTTTGCGACGACGCGGCGGCCGAATGTTGAGGGGGTCCACCGCCCCGTCCGGAAACAGCGACGCGCCGCCACGAACAGCGGGCCCCACCTCCGACAGGTCGAGCCCCGCGGTGAAGTGCTCCCCCTCCGCGGCAAGCACCGCGCAGCGCAGCGCGTCATCGGCCTCATAGCGAGTCAACGCCTCCGCCAGCTCGCGCAGCATCTGCAGGTCAAACGCGTTTCGCTTGTGGGCTCGGTCGAGGACGAGCAGCAAAACAGCGCCATGGACTTCGGTCCGAATGCGGGGACGACAGGCGGTGGCCACATGCCGAGGTTTGCCCGTCTGTGGCCCCGACACAAGCGAGGCCGCGCGCGGAGATCAAGCGCGTTCGAGCACGATCGCTGTCCCCTGCCCGCCGCCCACGCAGACGGTCGCCAACGCGTACCGGCCCCTGGTCCTGCGCAACTGATACAGCGCCGAAAGCACCAGCCGCGCGCCCGTCGCTCCCATCGGGTGCCCGAGCGCGACGGCTCCGCCGTTGGGGTTGACCTTCGCAGGGTCCAGCTCGAGCGCCCGCTGAACCGCGACCGACTGCACCGCGAACGAGTCGTTGAGTTCGATGACGTCCAGGTCGTTGACGCAGAGCCCGGCGTCGGCGAGCGCTCTTCGACTCGCCTCGACCGGTCCAAGCCCCATCGACTTGGGCGCCACGCCCACGCTTGCCCAGCTCACGACGCGGCCCAGCGGCGCGACGCCGGCGTCCTTCGCTGCCGCCGACGTCGCCATGACTACGGCTGCGGCCGCGTCGTTGAGCCCACACGAGTTGCCGGCCGTGTTAACCCCGCCTTCGTACAGCCCGGGCAGCCTCGCCAGGACTTCCACGCTCGACTCGGGACGCGGCGCTTCATCGAGCACGATCTGAATCGGCGTGCGACGACTCCCCGCGGTCACCGGCACAATCTCCTCGGCATACACACCCGCAGCCACCGCGACGGCGGCGCGGCGCTGCCCTTCGACCGCCATCGCGTCCGCCTGCTCTCGGGTGACATTCGCCTCGGCCGCGAGAGACTCGACGCACTCTCCGATCGAGCAACCCGCCATCGGGTCGAACAACGCGCTGAACAGCATGTCGTCGACATCGGACTTGATCATCTTCCAGCCCTCCCGGACCCCCCGCATCGCGTAGGGGGTCATGCTCATGTTCTCCGAGCCGCCCGCGAGCACAAAGCGCGCCTCCCCCAGGGCCATCGCCTTCGCGCCCTGGATCACGGCTTCAAGCCCCGAAGCGCACGCCCGGTTGACGACCAGCGCCGGCCGGTCGACGGGCACCCCCGCTTGCAGCCCGACGTGCCGCGCGAGGTACACGGAGTCTTTCGCCGACTGCAGCACGTTGCCGAAGATCGTGGCGTCGATGCGGTCAGGCTCGATGCCCGACCGCTCCAGCGCCCCCTTGGACGCGGTCACTCCGAGCGCGGTCGGGCTGACGCGTGAGAGGCCGCCGAGAAAAGAGCCCACCGCAGTGCGGGCGCCGTCAAGGATCAGGATGTCGTCGATGCGGGGCATGGTTCTTCGCTCTTCGATTGCACGATACGAAAGCGCCCGGTGACGAACGCAAGGTCGGTGAGGCACGCGTTGCCTGCGGGGTTGAGCCCGGTGACGTGATAGTCGCTGAACGCCGCCGTGAAGTTGATCGGGCGCTGGCCCAGCAGGTTGATGCCCACCGACGCGCCGTTGTCCGCGAACGCATCTTCGATCGCTTCGCAAAACCCGGGATCGACGGAGTAGGCGTAGTTGGCGATGGAGCCGAAGTGTCCGGCGTCGTGGGCCGCCTGCGCGAGCGCCTCGTCGCGATCCCGGGCTTCGATCACAAACCCGACCGGGCCAAAGTGCTCTTGTTGGTACACCGGGTCAGGGGCTGAGGTACGCACAACAATCGGAGTCGCTGTCCGTGCCGCCGGATATTGCGGATGCACGTACGGCTGGCTGCGGCGCACCACGCCGGGGTGCGACGCGAGGCTGTCCAGGGTGGCTTGGATGGTATCGGTCTGCAGCGCCCCGCAGATGCCCGCGGCGTGCATGGGGTCCGCGAGCATCCGATCGATCGCCCCGGCCAACCCCGCCGCAAACGCATCAGGAGACACGCGCGCGTCCCCCACTGCGACGCCATCCGCTGGGACGAAGATGTTCTGCGCCGCCGTGCACATCTGCGCCGAGAACAGGCACAGGCTCTGCGCCAAGGCGTCCAGCACCGGATCCAACGCCTCGGCCGACTCGACGACCACGGCGTTGCATCCAGCGGTCTCCGTGTACACATCCGCGTGCCCGCAGTTCGCCTCGATCCACGCGCCAAACCGCTGGCTCCCCGTGAAGTCGATGATCGCGGTGTGCGGGTGCATCAGCAGCCGCTTGGTGATGGGCTGCGCCCGGGTATCTGCCGCGAGCGTGACCAGGTTGGGGTCAAAGCCGGCCTCAAGCAGCGTGTCGCGGGCAATCTGCACCATGCGTGCCATGGGCAGAATGCACTCTGGGTGAGGCTTGAGCACGACCGGGTTGGCGGTCGCGAGGTTCGCGAACAGGGCGGGGTACGCGTTCCAAGCCGGATAGGAACCGCACGAGATCACCACGGCCACGCCCCGCGGGATCAAGCGGTAGCGTTTGCGCAGCCGCACCGGTTCCCCACCGAAGCGCCGCTCGAACACCGCCTCGGCGGGGATGTCCTTCATGGCTTTGTACGCGAACGCAAGACCCTCAAGGCCCCGGTCCAGCGAGTTGGCGCCGCTGCCCGCGAAGCTCATCATGAACCCCTGCCCCGCGGTGTGCATGGTCGCGAAGGCGTTGGCGAACACATCCTTCGCGAGCCGATCGAGGATCTCCATGCAGACGCCGACGCGATCCTGCACCGACGCCTTTCGCCACGCGGGCATCGCCACACGCGCGGCGGCCATCAAGGCCCCGACCTCAACGTCCGGATAGTCGATGCCCAGCGGCTCCCGCGTGTACGGCGAAACCTCGGATCCGGTTCGACCGATCTCCCCGGGCATCGAGAGCGGAAAGGGCTGACCCAGCGTCGCTTGAAACCACGCCAGGCCTGCGTCCTTGGCCCCCGAGGGGTGCAGCTTGCCCGACGGCGATTCCTGAAACGGCGTCCACGCTTCTCGAGTTGCGCAGGCTTGTAAGGCTCGCTCGAGGCGCGGGGCGTGGGAGGAGAACCAGGTTTCTAGGAGCGTCGCCATCGCAGGATGTTGTGCCGGGTACCGCGGCTGCCGTGCACGGCATACCGCAGGATGAGGAGGTCGCGCTCGAGCGTCGCGTCGCGTCGCTGCTTGGCCCCGACGATGTTGGGGACCGACGCGAGCTCGACGTGATGCACCACCGCTTCTTTCTCGACGCTGTAGCGGCCGACGTAGGAGAGGAACGAATCGAACGCGGAAGCTTTTTCCGACTCGGGGGCGCGACCAAAGGCCTCGAGACGTGGAACGCTCAGCGGCGCTCGGTCAGCCGCACTCAGGGTGGCAGACATCCTTCCGTCGGCGCCGTACATGAGCCGTCCGTTGGCTTCAGCGCCCATCGGAAACACTCGGCGGCCATCAGGGAGCTCGACCTCGAACACGTCGAGGTCCCAGCTCCCCACAAGATCTTCAGCGCGCAGCGTCATCGAGGACGGCTCCGTCGATCCAGGTCGCGTGAAAGCCGGCCGGGACCCGCTGCGGCAGCGCGACGGTGGCCACCGGGCCCTGGACAATATCGCGGGCGTCGAAGACCAAACACGCGCTGCTCCAGTCCGCCGTGTCGGTGACGAACGAGACGAGGTATCCGTCGTCCTCCTCCTGCCCACCGGGACGCGCGGCGAAAGGGGTTTCGCTCCCGTACACACCCGGCCCGTATCGATACTCGGTGTACGCGCCCGAGCGCACGTCGAACTTCATCAGGCTCTCGAACGTGGCGGGGACCTCGTAGGGGATGTGCTGGAGATACGCCCACCGATTCGAGATGCCGGTGACCGATGGACGGATCATCGGGAACTCGGCGTTCGCATCGTCGAGGGGACCTTCCTGCACCGCACCGGTCTTCATGTTGAGCCGCCAGCGGTAGAGGTTGGCTTGCAGCTTGAGTCCGCTGAGCATCGCGGCGATGCGTCCGTCCTGCGGGTCGGGGTGAAGCGAAGGGTCCGCGCTTCGGCACCCGACCATCACCACCCAGTCACCGTCCTCCCAACAGTTGACGACGTGCAGCATGTAGCAGGGCTCGCACTCGAACCAGCGGACATCTTCGTTGGTGCCCATCCGAGGGATCACGCCGTACCGCGTCGGCACATCGGGGTGAAACAGCGGCACCCGCTTGCCCTTCTTCGCGAACAACTCCGGGTCGTAGAAGACCGGGAAGTCGTGGAGGATGGAGTAGTGCGGCGTGATGCCAATGTCGTGCGGCCGCCGTGGCCCGGGAAGATCGATGTCGACGTGGTGGAGCTTTCCCTGCGCGGTGAGCACTCCGTAGCGCATGTAGGGAGGCCGGTCGCCGTAGCTGAAGAAGATGAAGTCGCCCGTGGCGGGGTCGGTCTTGGAGTGTGCTGAGAGCGGAAACCTCAACCGTCCACCGAAGTCCTCGACCCCGCGCGTCTCCAGCGTGTTGGGATCGAGCACGTAGGGCTTCCCCGACTCGTACCAGAGCGCCAGAAGCCGGCCGTTGACCTCGAGCAGGTCGGTATTGGCCGTGTCCTTGAGCGGACCCAGAGGCGCCGAGAAGTCGAAGGGTCCCAACACGCCGGGCCAAATGGTTGTGTTGGCCTGCGCCTCCATCTGCAGGCCTTCGGTGCTGACGTATCGGTTCGCGTATCGAGCCTTGCCGTCCTCGAACCAGATGCCGTGCACCATCCCGTCGCCGTCAAACCAGTGGTATCGGTTCTTGGGTGCGTGCGCGGCATTGGGGCCGTTGCGGAAGTACCCGCCTCGGAGCTCACGCGGCAGCTCGCCCTGGACCACGGCGAGGTCCTCGACCTGCATCTGCGTCTGGATGGGCGCGAACAAGCCATGCAGGTAGGGGTTGTCCACCGCGTCAATCCACTCCGGAGCGTCCGTGGGCCGACGCCCGGCGCTCGACAACGCCTTGCCATGACGGGTGGTGATCGGCAACGAGTTCATCAGCCACACCGTAGCAAGATGCGCCGGACTCGGGCGCTCGGGCTGGGGGCCTTTGCCTTGCGCTGCACCCGGCAAGGCAGCTACAACCAGAGCCTCGGAGACGATGAAACGCTACAATGAGGTTTTCGAAGCAAACCGGCGCTGGGTTGAGGAGAAGCAGAAGGAAGAGGGTTTCTTCGAGCGACTCTCCTCCGGACAGAACCCGGACTTCCTGTACATCGGCTGCTCAGACTCGCGGGTGCCGGCCAATGAGATTATGGGATGCAGCCCGGGCGAGGTGTTTGTGCATCGCAACGTGGCGAACATTGTCGTCAACACCGACCTCAACGTGCACACCGTCATCGACTACGCGGTCCGCGTCCTGGAAGTCGACCACATCGTGGTCTGCGGCCACTACGGATGCGGCGGGGTCAAGGCAGCCATGCAGCCCAAGGACCTCGGCCTGATGAACGGTTGGCTGCGAGAGGTTCGCGATGTCTACCGCCTTCACCGCGTCGAACTGGGCGCCATCGAGGATGAAGAGCAGCGGTACCGGCGTCTGGTCGAACTCAACGTGCAGGAGCAGTGCGTGCGGGTGCTCAAGACCGCGAGCGTGCAGCAGCACTACCTTCGGCGAGGCCGACCAACCGTGCACGGCTGGGTCTTCGACCTCCACGACGGCCTGCTCAAAGACCTAGAGCTCCCCTTCGACGAGATCTTGGAAAACATCCGAGAGATCTACCGACTCGACGCTTCGGAATGATCCGAGACGGTTCCCGGGCGATTCCTCTAGAGCGGCGACCAGTTTGATTCCGGGTGCTGAGGTGCGTCTGGGGCCGTTCCTGGGTAGGAGCGTGGCCGAAGTTGTGTCGGGCACACCACGAGCGCCGCGCGACACCGTCAGGTGCGGCCCCAGGCGTGCATCAGCGCGTGGAATCAAACTGATCGCCGCTCTAGCAGCCTGTTGAGAAAGTCGGCGCGGCGGCTCGGGAAGCATTTCTCGGTCCTGGGTAGGAGCCGAAACGCCGCTGTACCGGGTGTACTGCAAGTTTTGGCGACGCCGCCAGGAGCGAAAAGGGCGAGCGAGACCTCGTGTCGACTTTCTCAACAGGCTGCTAGGACTCGGACCGGTCGAACCATCCGAAGTCGAGGTTGAGCCCGAAGAAGCCGCCCCCGAGATCGAAGTCGGTGGGCGCAACCCACTCGGAGCGGGCAACGCCTCGATAGCCGCCCTCAAGTCCCAATCGCATCCAGTTCGTCACGCGGACGTTCGCCAAAACGCTGGGCTCAAGCACCATCATCCGCACCGACTCCACGCATTCGGCGATGGTGGTGCGACTATTGACGTCGTAGGTGAGGCAGGCAGCGCCGCCCGCGAACAGGGTCTGAACGCCTAGCTCGAAGCGGCCGCGTCGCACGACCGTCGCGCCAACCTCGACGCCGCCGTAGGCCATCTCCATGGCGATGGGGCGTCCCTGCTGGTCGAGGATGGGCGCGCCGAACCGCTTCTGCAGGCGGTGGTACGCAGCGCCGATCGAGAGCCGATCTCCGAGCAGCAGGCCTCCGTGATAGCCCCGCAAAAGGCCCATTTTTCCGGAGACCGCCGACCCGCGCGTGATCATGCCGCCGTAGCCAGACACGAAGAACCTCTCGTGGGAGTCGCGAGGCGGTGGAGGATCGTAGTGCGACGCCGACGATACCGATCCTCGATGGACGAGGGTGACGGTGTGCGGCGTGGGCTGGTCGGCTGCCGGCTCGGGCTCGGTTGGGACGACAGCAGGCTCCGCAACGTCAGCCGTGGCATTAGGCTCTGATGCGGCCGGCTCGGGGGCGGCTGGAGCCGGATCAGGCTGGGGTGCGTCCGCGATGTCCGCGATGGGAGGCGCCGAGGCTGGCGCCGGCGCGCTGGATTCAGCCGGCGCAGGCGCGAGCACTCCAGCCGAAGGGGGCACGGCTGGAGGAGGCGCTGGCGCGGGGACCACCGGCGCGTACGCCAACATCATCCACAGCGTTTGAAGCGAACCCACCACTGCGTCTATGTTGCCGCATTCACGCCGGATCAACCACCCTCTTGGGACGACTGCCGTGGTCTGGGCCACATGCCGGCGACCCCGAGTCCGTGCGCCGAGTGCGTCTCGAGGGCTGCGGCGCAAGCGCCCGCGGAGCGGCATGAGCACATACGCGAGCCTCAACGCGGCCCACCAAGCCCACGGAGGTCCGCGCGGAGCGAGTTTTGTAGACCCAATGCGACCAAGTTCGCGTTTCGCTCCGCGCGGAAACCCGCACGCCGACAGAGCCCTCCACCCAACCCTCGCGCCCCCACGGGGTTGATGCCGAGTGTCCCAACCGCCCCCGGATGGAACACGGCGCTGCCGTGAACGCCTGTGTCAGCGTTCGCCTTGCTGCAATGCAGCCACGATGCCAACACCTGCGAAGCCGCCATCGCAACGGCTTACCCACCTCCATCGCGCCAGAAGCGGGACAAGGATGTCGCAGGTTGGCCCGGTCCCCGACGCGCGTGTCGTGCTCAGGCCAAGAACACCAGCACGTACACGACCGCAATCAGCAGCTGGATGGCGGCGTAGGGGATGGCCTTGGCTACGAACCCGCCGAAGGACACCTTCAGCTGGTTCTTATGCATGATCGTCACCGCGACCAAAGTGGACGCCGAGCCGATCGGGGTGATGTTGCCGCCAAGGTTGGCGCCGAACACCACCGACCACCACAGCGCGGAGTCGGACGGCGTCCCCAGGGAGGTCAGGATCTTCGCGAGCATCGCCGCCAGCGGGATGTTGTCGGTGACCGAGCTCGCCAGCGCGGACGCGATCAGGATGGCGCCCGTCCCCGCGACGTCCCCCCACCCGATGATGACTTCGAGCCCCTGCCCGATGAGCGCGAGCACCTGGGCATGCTCAAGCACCCCGATGACCACGAACAACGCGGCGAAGAAACCGAGTAGATCCCAGTCGACCGCCTTGTAGTACGTGTCGACGCTCGACTTGTAGCGCAGCAGCATGATCGCGGCGAACGTCATCGCCACGTACCCCATGCCGAGGTCCTTGACGTAGGGCAGCACCGACGTGGTCGCGATGACGACGATGAACGCTCCCAACATCACGGCTGCAAACGTGAAGAACTTCTCGCTCTGGATGCCGTCGTTCTCGTCGAACGCAGAGACCTGCTCGAGCGCATCCTTGCGCTGCTCGTCGGTGCCAAGCGACTCGATCTTGAACAGCTTGGCGCCCATCCAGATCGTCAGCACGGTCGCCACGACGACGAAGGGCGCCGCAGCGAGGAAGAAAGACACGAAGCTGATTCCGGCGGCGGTCCCGACGATGATGTTGGGCACGGAGCTGATCAGGGTCAGCAGGCCGCCGATGTTCGTCAGCAAGCCTTCGACCAGCAAGAAGCCCAGCAGCATCGGCTCCCGGCCCAGCTTGCGCAGCGACACCCCGGTCAGAGAACCCACGATGATCATCGCGGTCACGTTGTTGAGCACCGCCGAGAACACCACCGTCATCAGCCCGTAGAACCACAACAGCTTGCGCGGATCTCCAGCCGAGGCCTTGGTCAGTTTGATCGCGACCCAGGTGAACAGACCGGACTTGGAGGTCACGTCCACGATCAAGCTCGACCCCAGGATGATGGCGATGACCGACCAATCGATGCTCGGGATGTAGATCGGCAGGGTGAGCGTTTCGCCGCCCACGTGCACGGGAACAGACCCCGGCACGACCTCGAAGACCATGCCCAGGAAAAGCACGATGATCGCGAAGACGCCGACGATCAGCGACTTCTTGGCGTGAATCTTCTCTTCGAGCGCGAGCGAAACAATGAGCGCGACGAGAATGCCGGTGAACACAAGGGTGACGGACAGCGGCACGTCGTGATGCCCATCGGAGAGCGCAAGCAAGAGCGTGGTCGGCATGGCGTTCACAGCATCAACAGCGGGATGTCACGGATTTCGACCGCGATGGGGTACGCCAGCCCATGCATGGCGAGTTGTTCGTCATCACGGGTGTTGAGCACCAGCATGTCGACCTCGTGTTCGGCAACCAGCGCTCGGTAATCCGAGAGGCGATTGCCCAACTGAATCTCCGACTTCACTGTGATTGGCGCGCCGGCCTCAGCGAGCTTGTCCCGCACCGACTCGATGTAGTCGGCGGGTTCCTTGAGCAGCTGCTTCTCGATCGCGTCCCGCGCGGTCTCGGTGTCGATCGACGCAATCCTGCTGATGATCTCGATGTACCGCTCGAAGACGCTCTGGTCCTCGATGTGGCTCAGCGTCAGCGTCCCGCCATCCTGGGTCATCGCGGCGGCCCAGTTCACCAGGCGGTCGTCACCCGCAAGATGGTCGGTCACGGCCATGACCTGGTTGATGTTCTTCAGCGCGTGCTCCGCCTGACTGGCTTCCTTCGGATGCGGAAGCACGAGGACGGGGATCTCGGTGGTCTGGGTCAGAAGGTCCAAGGCCTCCCCGAGGCTGTGGGGCCACCGCCAGCCGTCGCTAAAAAGGTTGCGATAGGCGCACACCAAAGTGGGCGCGCGGTCTTCGACCAGCTGAAGCAGCTGCCCATTGCTGCGGGTCTCGACCCCGGCGAGGGTCTCGTAGGTTGCCGCGTCCGCGCTGGCAGCGTGCCGCAGGAACGCCTCCACCTGCCCGCCGTACTGCGCCGCCTCCGAAGGGGGGAGATCGGTGACCACCAACACCCGCTGTAGATCCACCGGCGCCCGGTGAAAAACAGGTTTGGCGGCCGATCTGAACACGCTTTCGAACTGATCGAGCTGAGGCATCGCGTTTCGCGCCGAGAGTACCCCAGCTGTGTAACCGTTGGGTTCGCTCGGCGTAAGCCCTTCGCGCCCGGCTCGGGCAGCCTGAGAGCAAGCCTGATGCTGGATTGTAAGACCCTCCTGTTCGCGGCCCCCGTCGTCGCCCTCCTTTTGACCGGCTGCGACAGCGACGACGGGCCGCCCCCCCCGGACCCGGAATTGGTCGCCGCGGGCCAGAACCTCTACGAATCCCCGGTCGAGGACGGCAACACCTTCGCCTGCGCGACGTGCCACGCGATGGACGCGTCGCAAGGTCGACGGCGCGTCGGTCACCCGCTCGGGGGCGCCACGAGCCGGGACAGCTTCAAGAACGGGCAGCTCGACGCCTTCGAAGACGCAGCGAACTCCTGCCTCGCCGAGTGGATGAACGCCGAACCTTGGGACGCCGAGGACCCGCGGATGCTCTCGCTGCGCGCGTACGTCGAGTCGGGCAGCGGCGCGGAAGACAACATCGCGTTTGAGATCGTCCAGCCCCCCACCGCGCTCGCGGGCGGCAACCCCGACGCGGGCCGCGAGATGTTCAACGCCAGCTGTGCCGAGTGCCACGGAGAGGACGGCCTTGGCACCCAGCAAGCGATCTCAGTCGCCTCGGGAACGCTCGAGCCCGGGTACATCGCCCGCCGCATCCGCACCAGCGGCCTTCCCGGGAGTGAGGTTTACGAAGGACTCTCCGGCGGGGTCATGCCCTTCTGGGCCGCCGACCGTCTCAGCGACACAGAGCTGCTTGATGTCGTGGCGTACCTGTCCCGGGACTACGATCCCAACCCTGTCGATCCGGACCCGAGCGACCCCGACGATCCCGAGGATCCCGAGGATCCCGAGGACCCGAATGACCCCGAGGACCCCGATGATCCTGATGACCCGGTGGACCCCGTGGACCCCTCGGGCTGTGCCGCGACCCACCCCAAGGTCGGCCAGACCGCGCAGCTGCAGATGTTCTTCCACGACGTCGGCGGCATCGCCGAGATCATCGACAACTGCACCATCGAGATTCGAGACTTCGACTTCGACGGCCAAGGCATCGACGCCCAGATCTACGGCGGCTTCGAGGGCATGTATGAGGACGGGTTCACGCTGAGTGAAAACCTGGTCCGCGACCTGCCCTACAACGGCGAAGTCCTGACGCTGACGCTGCCCGAAGGCCGCACGCTGGATGAGATCGGCGGTGTGAGTGTGTGGTGCGTCCCGGTCGGCGCCGACTTCGGCAGCGGCACCTTCCAGTAGCAACCCGTAGCGACGGGCAAGCCCAACCCGGGCGCCCGCCACCGCTAATCCAGGTCTTCGTCGTCGTCCCAGTCATCATCGTCGCCCGAGGCTTCGATGTTGATCGCAACGACCAGCGCGGCATACAGCAGCGGTTGCTCGCCGACGACTCGCAGCTCATGGCTCGTCCCGTCATCGCTGACGATCGTGTCCCCTGCCCGATACCGGGTCCCGCCCTCGTCCTCCATCTCGCCCTGGAGGACCAAGACGGTCTCCTCGCCCACGTGCGCGTGGCGGGGAAAGACATGACCCGGTTCGACCCGAACGAGCCCGCCGTGGGCCTCGCCGCACGCAGGCCCACCCGCGAAGTCGCGGACCGCAACCCCTTCGGACAGCGTGTCCCAAACACTGGGCTCGTCGATGGTTGCGAGTTCTTGCTTCGCTTGGGACTCCGGCAGATCGAAGATCCGCATCATCCGATCGAGGAAGGGCATGAACCGCCCCGTCGTGGACACAGCCCCCAGCAGACGCTCGCGCAGCGATGAACCCGGTGTGACCGGATCGAGCCCGTGCACGAGTGCATCCAGCACCGCCGGGTCGAAAGTGATGTCTTCGCTCATTGGCCCGAGGCTCCTATCTGCATTGCGGAGCGAATCTTCGCCAACCCCGCTGCGGTTCTTGATTTGACGGTGCCGAGCGGAGAGCCCATTTGTTCGGCGATCTCGGTGGAGGACAGCCCGTGAAAGTAGCTGAGCTCGATGACCATGCGTTGGTCCTCCGGCAGGTTCTGGAGCGCTTCCACGACTGCGGTACGGTCCGGAGCAAGGGACGGATCTTCCGCCGCGGGTGCGGCCTCCGTGGGGGAGACCTCGCCCGTCGTCACCTCGCGGCGCACGGTGGCCGAGCGAAGTCGGTCCACCGCCCGAGAGCGAAGTCGCACCAAGATCCAAGTGCGGACCGTGGCTCGGGTGGGGTCATAGTTGTCGACGTTGCGCCAGACCTCCATGAACACGTCGTGCACGAGGTCCTCCGCGCCGCCTCGGTCGCCGAGCATCCGCTTGGCGGTTGCCAACAAGACTCCGGCGAAACGATCGTAGAGGGCCGCGAATGCTTTGACCTCACCTCGCGCGGCCTCGGCGACCAACGCGCGGTCGTCGAGAGAGGAAAAGTCGGGAGGTCCCGAGCCGCCGCCACCAGACACGAACCACCGTACCGGATAGCGAGAGACGGGGTCAAACCCCTGCGTGGACATGAAGTACATGTGGACTCGTCATCGATACGAGCCCGCGGGCGCTTCGGATCAGAAGAAACTCAGTCCTCCGGCACGTCGTGGAACTTAAAGAATGCCTGGTCGTAGCGGCGCATGTTCCCGACGTTGCTGATTCGGATCTTGCCCCGGGCGAACGCCATCATCGGGCTGCGCTCGCCGGTCTCGATGCCGACAAAGGTCTTCGAGCCGACTCGAACCACGCAGTCCGGCTCCCCTTCAAAACCCGCTGCGACCTCGCAGTCGGCGTCCGAGATTCGGACGGTCCACTCCGCCTCGTCGGCACCGCGGATGTCCCAGTGGAACGTTCCGCTCCAGCCCTTGAGTCGGTCCGGACGGAATCGCTGAGGCAGCGAACGCATGATCGCTGCGACCTCGTGGGGCGTGTCGGCCTTGGACGGGCGCGTCATCGCGCGGGACGGTAGCAGCAGCAGCCGCGCGACGTCACGCGATCGGAGGCTCGACCAGGCGACTCTGTTCGAAGCACGACCGTCCTTTTCCGCACGTGCCCGGGGAGACGATGTCGTCATCGGGACCCCAGGGCTGACACGTGCGCAAGCAGTCGAAAGGCACCTGCTGGCGCCGCAGCGACTCCAAGATGGCGGCGGGATCACCGGAGTCGCGGGCGTGCGACTTCCAGCGGAGGTTCTTGCACAGATCGAAACGCAGCGGGTTCATCGGATCTCCTCGGGAGCACGCGGAAGCTTGTGAACCGGCGTCGGCAACACCACGGGGCCGCGCGCGGCGGCACGCTCAAGCGCCTCCAGTACAGATCCCTCGATCAGCTGGAGCTTGTAGCCGGTCATGGGAAGCGGAGCCGCGCCGACCGTCGCCGCCGTCGCCGCGCTGGTGAACGCGGCCGCGTCGGGGGCCTGACCGAGCAGCGCAGCTTCCGCCGCCGCCGCACGCAGAGGAACCGGCGCCACCCCGCCCAGCGCGATCGCGGCGTCGGTGATCACGCCGTCCGTGACGACAAGTCGGGCGAGCACCTCGACCAACGGCCACTCGGCGCGCGCGCGACTGATCGCCCGGAAGTAGGCCGAGTGCTCACCGGCTTGCGGAGCCGGCATCACCAACGCGGTCACCAACTCGCCGGGCTGCAGCGTGTTGTCGGCCGAGGCATTGGAGCCATCGCCCAGCAACGCCGCCACCGTTCGCAGCCCGCCAGGCTCAACCTCCACGAGTCCATCATAGGCAAGCATCGCCATCCCGAGGGTCGAGGGATGAACCGAGATGCACGAGCCAGTGTCGAAACACGCGTGATACAGGTGGTCTCCGCTTCGGGCCGAGCACAGGTTGCCCCCGCGCTTGAAACATCGCTCGCCCGTCTCGGGGGCGCGGAAGTACCAGCACCGGGTCCGCTGCAACAGGTTCCCGGCCATCGTGGCGACGGCCCGAATCTGAGGGGTCGCAAGACCCAGCGCGGCTTCCGAGAAGCCAGGGTAGTAGGCGCGCACCTTCTCGTTCGATCCGACGGCGTCGATACGCAGACCCGCCCCGATGCGCAGCGTGCCGTCGGCCGCGAACCGCAACGCGTCCAGACCGGTCGTGTCCCGGAGGTCCACGAGATCGCCGCCCATGCCGGGCAAGCGCCGTCGCTCTTGGAGCTCGGTGCCGCCGGCTCGAATCGTACCTTGGGCAGCCAGGACCTCTTGAGGGGTGGTGGGAAAGACGATCATCCTCGGAGTCCTTTCAGGACGTGGTCGGGGCGCAGTGGCAGGTCTTTGGGCCTCCAGCCCACGGCGTTGAACATCGCGTTGCCGATCGCGGCCGGGGGCGCGAGCGTGACGATCTCGCCGAGGCCCGCGGATCGCTGCGGGATGTTCTCGAAGCCCTCTTCGTGAAAGTGAATGTGCAGCTGCGGGACATCGCCCAACCCCATCAGACGATAGTCTTCGAGCCCAGCGGTGAGCAGATACCCTCGCCCCGGCGCCAAGCGTCGCTCCTCGTAGAGCGTGTAGCTGATCGCCTGGAGGATTCCGCCTGTCGCCTGGCTGCGCGCGAGCGCCGGGGACACGAGGTTGCCCACGCCGAAGCCTCCCCACGCCTGCACCGCCCGCGTCTTGCCCAGACGAGTGTCGACCTCGATCTCGACGACTTGAATCGATGCCGAGGTGTACTTCTCGAACGCGATGCCACCCAGCGGTGGCAAGAAGTACCCTCCTTTGTCCCGGGGGCGCCGACCGACCACGGTCAGCGGAGGAGAGGTCTCGACCAGCTTCGACCAGGGCACGATGCCGCCCTCATGCTCGACCCCGCGGCTCGTCGCAACGGCTCCGCGCAGGGAGAGTCGGTCTTTGGCGTCGTCGAACAGCTCCTCCTTGAGGGCATCACACGCGACCACGCAGGCGGGGACCAACGAGGACACGGTGCGGCTTCCCGCCGAGGTCGGACCGGGCACGTACCGCGAGTTCCCGATCTTGACCGTCACATCGGACGCCAACAGGCCCAGCTGTTCGGCGGTGGTGTTGGCCAACACCGTGCGCGTGCCGTTGCCGATGTCCTGGCACGCGGTCGACACGATGACGCCATCGGGTCCGGTCTCGACCTGAACCCGCGTCTTGGGGCTGCAGAATACGAACCAGGTGCCAAACGCCAGCCCAACACCGCGGCGATACCTGCCCTTGTCCGCGCCGGGCTTGGCACGGTTGCGCCAGGCGTCGATGCCCGCCGCCCACGCGTACAGAGGTTGGCGCGCCGGGTTCGCGTCCCAGCGATGGCGCATCTGCAGCGGGTCTTCACCGCGCGCGTGCGCGAGCTCGTCGATCGCCTGCTCTAGGGCCCAGTACGCCTGCGGACCCCCGGGCCCACGAAACGGCTTGCCCGGCGGCGCGTGGGTGACGACATCGATGTCCTCGAGACGCTTGGGCGCACCGGGGTAGAGCATCCGCCACAGGGGCGTGACCGTGTGCCCCACCGCGACGCCCGAGTTGGAGTACGACTGCGCCACGACGGCCAGCTCCCCTTCGTCGTCCACGGCTGCCGAGAGGTCGAGTTGGGTGCCTGGCCGGTAGCCGCCGATCATCAGTTCTTCGCGCCGCTCGAGCACGTAGCGGACCGGAGCACCGCAGACCCGCGCCAGCTCGGTCGCGATGATGGCTTCGCTCTCGAGCTTCCCTTTGCCTCCGAATCCTCCGCCGATGTAGTTCGAGACGACGGTGACCGCGTCCTGACGCAAGTCAAAGCGCTGCGCCAGGTCCTCCGCACACACCCGCACCGCCTGCGTCGAGACGTAGACGAGCAGACTGTCCGAAGTGGGCCAGTGCGCGACGGCAGCGTGTGGCTCGAGCGTGGTGTGGCACTGCGGCGCCGTCGTCCAGACGCCCTCGACCGCCGTGCCCTTGTCGCGGGCGTCCTCGAGCATGCCGACCGCCTTGCCCTTTTTCTTGCTCAGCAGCGTCAGTGGCCCGCGAACGTTGCCATCCCATGCCTCGGGGAGCAGCGGCCCTTCGCTGGCGTTGGGCGCCGACTTTCGAGCTTTGCGTTTGGGGTACACCGACGGCGCGCCCGCTGCCCGGGCCTCGGGGATCGACAGGACCGGCGTCTTGACGTCGTACTCGATCTTCACCGCCGCAACCGCCCGCGCCGCGGTGGCCTCGTCGACCGCGGCGATCGCCACAATCTCTTGCCCGGCGTGGCGGATGGAGGTGCGCCCTGCCATCAGGTCAACGATCCCGCGAACGCCAGGCATCGCGAGCGCTGCGCTCCAGTCGATGCTCGTGATCGCGGCGTGGCCGTGCGGGCTGTGCAGCGCCCTGGCGTGCAGCATGCCCGGCAGCTTCACATCGACGGTGTACTTCGCGGCGCCCGTGACCTTCTCCCGCGCGTCGTGTCGCGGGGACCGGACCGGACCGCGCTCGAAGTGCCCGGCGCACGCGCCCTGGACCGCGCGGTAGATGCCCTCGTACGCGGCGCACCGACACAGATGACCGGACAACGCCTCGGCCACCGTCTCGCGGTCGGGGGTCTGGGCTCCCCCATGCTCGGCTCTCCAACGCCGGACGAACGCCTCCGACTCGACGATGAAGCCAGGCGTGCAATAGCCACACTGCAAGCCGTCCTCCGCCATGAACGCGCGCTGCACCGACGCCAACACGCCGTCCTTCGCGATGCCCTCCACCGTCGTCAGCGCGCGACCGTGCAGCGACGTCGCGGGCAGCAGACACGTCGCCACCGGGGTGCCGTCGAGCTGCATCGTGCACGCCCCGCACGCACCGTGGCCGCAGCCGTGTTTACAGCCGGTGAGGTCGAGTTGCTCACGAACCACGTGCAGGGCCGAGTCGTCCGGCCCCACCTCCAGGGTCGTCTCCCTTCCGTTGACCGAGGTCGTCACGCGCACCCGGTCGGCCCCAAGAGACGGCTCGGTCGGCGCGCGACTCCTTTGGGTGTGAAGGGCCTCGGAACAGTTCGCGGTGGAGAGCGCGGTCGCCCCCACCACGGTGCCTCGTAGAAATCCTCGACGGGTGCTCTTCATCGCGCACCGGGAGGATCCTGCCTCCGCGGGAACACCGCAACCCATCCCGCGTCATCCGACCACGCCCATAGACGATGATCGGACGACAGCGGCAGCGGCTCAGGTCTGAGCCGCTTTGTTCTGCTTCTCGTTGCGCATGCGGATGTTGTGGTCGAGGAACCGCTTCCGCAAGCGCAGGCTCTGGGGCGTGATCTCCAGCAGCTCGTCGTCCTCGAGGAACGCGATCGCCTGCTCGAGGCTCATCTCCCGATACGGGGTGAGGAACAGCTTCTCGTCCGCACCCGAGGAGCGCACGTTGGTTTGCTTCTTGGTGATGCACGGGTTGACGACGATGTCGTTGTCGCGGCTGTGCTCGCCCAACAGCATCCCGCCGTAGACCTTGACCTGGGGCCCATAGAAGAGCTCGCCGCGGTCCTGCAACCGGAACAGCGAGTAGGTGATGGTCTCGCCCATGTCCATCACGACCATCACGCCCTGTTTGCGGGTCCGCAGCCTGCCCAGGTAGGGGCCGTAGCTGTGGAAGACCGAGCTGATGACGCCCGTACCTCGGGTGTCGGTGAGGAACTGCGAGCGGTACCCGATCAGCGTCCGGGTGGGCGCGCGGAACTCCATGCGACTCCGCCCGGGGCCGTCCTCTTCCATGGCGAGCATCTCACCATACTTGCCGAGGCGCTCGATGATCGACCCGGTGTACTCCGTGCCGCACTGGACCACGACGCGCTCGTACGGCTCTTCCCGGTTGCCGTCTGCGTCCTCCCGGGTCAGCACACGCGGCCTGGAAACGCTGAGCTCGTAGCCTTCGCGCCGCATCGTCTCGATCAACACCGACAGGTGCAGCTCGCCGCGGCCATGCACATCGAACTCCTCGGGGGACTCGGTGTCCTGGATCTTGAGGGCCACGTTGCTCATCGCCTCGCGGTCGAGCCGCTCCTTGATCTTGCGCGACGTGACGAACTGGCCTTCGGTGCCCGCGAAGGGGCTGTCGTTGGCGCGGAAGCGCATGCTGATGGTCGGCGGATCGACCACGAGCCGGGGGAAGACCGTCCGTTGTTCGAGCGCCTCGGTGGTGAGCGTGTCGCCGACCTTGAGCGAGCCCATGCCGGACACGGCGATGATGTCGCCGGCGACCGCCTGGTCGATCTCGACCCGGCTGAGGCCTTGAAAGCCGAGCACCTTGCTCACGCGGAAGACCTCTTCGCAGTTTGCGTCGCCGTCTTCTTGAGGACGCATCAGCGCGAGACGGTCGCCAGCCTTCATCGAGCCCTTTTGCAGGCGGCCGATGCCGAGGAACCCCAGGAAGCTGTCGTAGTGAAGCGTGGAGATCCACATCGCCACGGGCGCTTCGACGTCGACGTTGGGCGGCGGGGCGTGCTTGACGATCGTATCGAGCACGATCGACATGCTCCCGGGTTCGTCCTCGATTTCGACCTTGGCGAAGCGCTCCCGGGCGCTCGTGTACACGACCGGGAACTCAAGCTGCTCTTCGCTCGCCTCAAGCGCGACCAAGAGGTCGAACGTCAGGTCGACGGCCTTGTCCGGGTCCGCCATGTCGCGGTCGATCTTGTTGACGACCACGATGATGGGCAGCCCGCGCGCGACGGCCTTCTCGGTCACGAAGCGCGTCTGCGGCATCGGCCCCTCGACGGCGTCGACGATCAACAGCACCGCGTCGACCATGTTGAGCACCCGCTCGACCTCACCACCGAAGTCGGCGTGTCCGGGGGTGTCCACCAGGTTGATCCGCGTGCCGTTGTACTCAAGGCCCGTGGGCTTGGCAGTGATCGTGATGCCACGCTCGCGCTCAAGGTCACCGCTGTCGAGCGCTTGCGCTTGCTCGCCCTCTCCGCGGCCAAACGCACCGGCGATGTCGAGCAATGCGTCGACGAGCGTGGTCTTGCCGTGGTCGACGTGGGCGACGATGGCGAGGTTGCGAACGTTGGTTCTCGACTGACTCATGGAACGGGTCCGCGCGCTAACTACAACATCTGGCCCTTAGAACCCGGATCCGCGGCCGATCGTGCCGTGAGCTTGCGCGGCTGCGCGCGCGCAAGCCGCTCGTGCGTTGTGGAGTCCCGCGCGGATCGTCATTCGATCGGGCCGATAGCCGCGTCGGAACGCGATTCTCCGGCAACATCTGCCAAGCGTCATGTGCGCGGAGCATGCGGATTCCGAACAGCACGGCGGACGCGCCGTTCGTGCACGGACTCAGCGCCGGGGCGTCCTACGGGGTCTTGCTCAGGCCCAACGCCTTGCGCATGCGCCGGGCCGACTGGCGCGAGATGGGGACCTGCGCACCACCGCGCGTGATCGCGACGAACCCTCCGCTGGGGGTGGGACGCAGCATGCTGACCTCGTGGAGGTTGAGCAGGACTCGACGATGGACGCGGTCGAATCCACCATCGGGTAGCCGGGCGTGGAGGTCGGCCAACGTTGCGTCGGTGAGGTGCGACTCCCCCTGTGTCGTATGCACGGTGACCAAGGCTCCATCGAAGAGCGCGTGCGAGATCGACGGAGGATCGAGCAGCACGATGCCATCGCGCGTGACCACAGGTACCCGCGCGTACGGATCGGGCGTGCTGGACTCCGGCGCCCGGCTGCCGCGAAGGACATGCGCCCGGGCTCGCTCGATGGCCTTGCCCAGTCGCGACGCCTCGATGGGCTTGAGCACGTAGTCGACCGCGCCCAGGTTGAAGGCTTCGATGGCGTGCTGCGGATGGGCGGTCGCGAAGATGACGTAGGGCGCATCGGACCCCAGCAGCGCGTGCGCCTCGATGCCCGACAACCCCGGCATCTGCACGTCGAGCACGAGCACATCGATGGCTTCGTCTTGAAGTTGGTCGAGTACACCGCGCGCGTCCTCGTGCGCACCCACGACCTCGACGCCGGGGATGCCTTCGAGCAACCGCGTCATGCGGCGTCGGGCGGTGGACTCGTCGTCTGCGATGGCGATGCGAAGGGCGGGGCTCATGCGGGGTCCATTTCGAGGTTGGGCTGGGACGCAAGCGTCAGGCGCACGAGGGTGGCGTCGCCGCGGGCCTCGATCGAGAAGCTCGCGTCGGCACCGTACGCGTGCAGCAGTCGCTTCTCGACCAGCCGCAAGCCTTCGCCGCCGGGGCGTCGCCCCTTGAACGCGCCCGGGTTTTCGACCTCGATACAAAGGCCACCCGAGCGCGCGTGCACGCGCAGCTGGACCGGGCCGCGATGGGAAGCCGCAGGCCCATGTTTGATCGCGTTCTCGACAACCGGGAGCAGCAGCATCGGCGGCACGTCAACGCGCGGGAGGGGATCATCCATTTCCCGTTCCAGGATGAATTTCTCGGGATCCCGGATCTGGTACAGCGCGAACAGGGTGTCCACGAGTTCGACCTCCTTCTCGAGCGACCACGCCGGCGTGTGCGTCCCCTGCATGATGGTTCGAAGCATCGCGGAGAGCTGGAGGGTGGCCCTTTCTGCGACTTCGCCGTCTTCGCGGCACCACTCAGCGATCGCGTTGAGCGTATTGAAGAGGAAATGCGGATCGAGGTGGTTTCGCAGCGCGAGCAACTGCGCGCGCTCGGCCGCGACCGTCATGTCGTCGGCCCGTTTTCGTTCGGCGTGCAAACTGCGCTCAAGATCGATGTCGCGGCCGAGCCCGTAGCCGCCCACCAGGAACAGCGCGATCGACACCAACAGACTGCTCTCGGAGGTCATCAGCGTGGGCTGCAGCCCAAAAAGGTCGGGAATGACCGAGCCCACCAAGGCCACCGTGCCCGCCCCCGCGACCCCGTAGACCACCAAACGCCCGAACGGCTCGGTGAACGTCCGGCGCCTCGATGTCTCTCCCTGAAACAGCGCGCGCCACGACAGCGGAGCAAAGAGGAAGAACGCAACACACATCAGCACCCCCAGCGGGGCCGCCATCGGCTCGGCCGAGTAGTGCGCTTGCGCCAGGACCAGCGGAACGGCCACCACCAGGATCGAAAGCAACCGGCGCGGAGCGAGAAGGGCCAGCAGCGTGCTGCGCAGGAGGGACCGTTGGGGCAACAAGGCACCTGGATCTTGCCCCGAGCACCCCACCGCTGTCTCCAACGATGCAGGCTAGAACACGCGGCCGGCACCGATCGAGGTGCGACCGGTCTGCATCCGGGGGTGGGCGGCGGCGGTTGGCGTTGTGGATTCGGCCCAGCGTGCGGCATGCTGTTGGCTCGCGCGGATGACCAATTCTCAAGCACCGCCTTCAGGCGCGTCCTTGGCCGACGGCCTCGTCGCAACGTTGGCAGGAGAGACCTCCGAAGGTCTGGACCCTGGATCGCGCGACCGGGATGCGGAGCCGTTGCGCCGGGGGGACAGCGTCGGGCGCTACACGGTGCTTGAGCGGATCGGCGCCGGCGGCATGGGCGTCGTGTACGCGGCGTTCGACCCACAGCTCGACCGGCGCGTCGCGCTGAAGGTCATGCACCCTGGCACCGACGCGAGCACCGACTCCGGGGGCCGGGCCCGACTGCTGCGCGAAGCCCAAGCGATGGCCAAGCTCAGCCATCTCAACGTGATCACGGTGCACGACGTCGGCACCTTCGGTGAGCGCGTGTTCGTGGCGATGGAGTTCATCGAGGGCTCCACCCTGCGCGACTGGATGGACAGCGAGCGAAGCTGGCCAGAGCTGGTCGATGCCTTCGTCCGAGCCGGTCGAGGTCTTGGAGCCGCTCACGCGGCCGGCTTGGTCCACCGGGACTTCAAACCGGACAACGTCCTCATGGGACAGGATGGCCGGGTGCTCGTCATGGACTTCGGGCTCGCTCGCCGGACAACGTTTCGGACCGGGCCCATCGTCGATGGGCTGCAGGAGCTGAGGGCCGCGAGCAGCTCCGGCAGCGGCGAGACACGCGACCTCAACCTCACCCGCACCGGTGCCATGCTCGGAACGCCCGCCTACATGGCTCCCGAGCAGCACCGCGGGGAACACATCGGACCGCACACCGACCAGTTTAGCTTTTGCGTCGCGCTCTACGAAGGGCTGTATCGCGAGCGACCGTTCGAAGGTGCCAGCATGGCTTCGTTGGCGATCAACGTCCTGGACGGGAAGATCCGACCACCCCCACGCGACAGCAAGGTCCCCTCTTGGCTGCGCGCCGTCGTCCTGCGGGGCCTCTCGGTGTCTCCAGGGGATCGCCACCCTTCGATGGACGCGTTGCTCGCCGAGCTTCAACGCGACCCCCCTCAGGCACGCCACCCTTGGCTCGTGGCGGGGATCGCCGTGGGTATCGCCGGCCTAATCGTCGCGGTCTATCTCGGCACCCGGTCCAACCGACTTGAGGCGTGCAAGTCCTCGAGCCACACCATCGAGGAGGTCTGGAACGCTCAGCGGCGGGAAGCCGTGAGAGCCCGCTTCGATGCAGCATCGGCACCGTACGCAGACGCAAGCTGGCTGTCCATCACACGGGCGCTGGACCAATATGCCGGCGCGTGGACCAAGGTCTACGACGTTCGGTGTACCGCGGATGCACGGGCTCGAGCCCGGCGGACGCCCCGGTTCGACGATCCGGGTCTGCTGTGCCTTGAAGATCGAAAAGCGGACCTTGACCTGCTGCTCGGACAGCTTGCGACGGACGAGGGCGTCGAAGCTTCGGTGCTTTACGCAGCCAAGGCTGTGCAGTCGCTCCCGCCTCCCGCGACATGCACAGCCGTCGGCCGTAACGACGACTCCGACGAGCGGCTCACCGCCGAACCCGCCCGGCGCGACAAGCTTGACGCCGTGCACGCCTTGCTCGGACGTGGCCGGGTCGAGGTTGCCTTGGGTCATCTCAAGGCCGAAGAGGTCCTTGGACGTGCGGCCAGCCGCGCCAGCGCCATCGAGGCACCCGGCCTCCAGAGCGAGGCGCTGCTGCTTGGCGCACGGGCGCTGCTGCAACGGGGCGACGCCAGCGAGGCGGAGTCCAAGCTGCGCGAATCGATCCTCCTCGCGGCGCAGACGGGTCGAGCAGACATTGAAGCGGCGGCGTGGACCCTGACGATGGACGTCGTCGCGCTACGGCAGGGCCTGTACGACGAAGGACGCCGCGTCGCCCTGGGCGCGCAGGCGGCGATCGCAAGAGCAGACGACAACCCGATCGCCCGCGCTGCGCTGCTCTCGGGCCTGGGGAAAATCGCCCAAGCCGAGGGCTCGTACGACATGGCGCACAAGCAGTTCGCCAAGGTCCTGCAGGTCCAAGAAGAGACGCTCCCCCCCGGCGACGTTCGCAAGGCTGAAACACACGCATGGATCGGTGCAGCGCTCGAAGGCATGGGCGCAGACGCGGCCGCTTCGAGCCACCACCGAGAGAGTGTCGCCATCCGTGAGCAGGTCCTGGGAACCTCGCATCCCGACGTTGCCCGGTCGCTGCTGCGCCTCGCGTCGTCCATGCAAGGACACCTGGGTCCCGAGCCCGTAGAAGGCACCCTGGTGCGAGCCAGAATGCTGCTCGATCCGACCGGCGCGATGAGTCTGTCGAGCCTGCCCGACGCCGGAGGTGAGCCTGCCATCCCGGCCGCGGTGTTCGACGCGATCGAGCACCCCGTCGATCTCGCGCGCTGCCTGGACCAACTCGGCACGCTGCAGCGCTCCCAAGAGGAGTTTGAGCAGGCCGCAAAGCTACACGCGCGGGCCGTCGCGATGCTCGAGCGGGCGCTGGGCCCCATGCACCGAGACGTGGGCTACGCCCGCTTGAATCTGGGGCTCGCACTCGCCGACCAACGACGTCACTCCGAGGCGCTTGGGCACCTGCGCCGCGGACTCGAAGTCTGGACCAAGACACTCCCGCCGCGTCACCCCGACCTGGGCTACGCGCACCTCGACCTGGCCAACTCTCTCTGGGCCACCGGCCAAGCGGAGTCCGCGCGTGAACACTACGCGCTCGCGCTCGCGGTCTGGGAGGCCACGATGGGCGAGGAGCACCCGTTGGTCGCGTACGCGCTCACAGGTCTCGGCCGCACGATGCTGGAGACCGCGGCTCCCCTGGACGCCCTGTCCTACCTCGAGCGGGCGCTTGAGCTGCGCACCCACGAAGGGGAGGACGACCTGAACCTGGCCGAGGTTTCTTTGCTTCTGGGCCAGGCGCTGTACGTCAGCGGCGATGACCAGGCCCGGGCTCGAGATCTGGTCATGCGGGCCCGCAACCTCTCGGGCGCGTACGAGCCGACCGATGAGGCGGGCCTTCTTCGCGTCCTCACCGGTGGCGAGTACGAGCGATTCACCGACCAGCTCTCCCCCGCCGGACTCGGCGTGACGAACCGGTACCGCCCTGAGCAGCTCTAGCCCTGCACCCAAGAGACAGGACCGCATCGGGGTCAACGCTCGCAGTATCGGCAGCGCCAGAAACCGGCACAGACGGTTCGGCGCAGGGCTTATTCAGCGCGTTCGAGGGTCTGTGTCGCGGGACACCCTGGGGGCGCAGATTGCTCGACAGCCGTTGCGCTGCAAAGCCGTGGGCCTCTACTCTTGGTCCGTGCTGCCGACCGCGTTGATCACCGCCGCTCTGATGACCACCGCCCCGGTTGCCCCGGCCCACCTCGCGAGCCTCCTCGCGCAGCCGGAGCCCGACCCGAGCTGGGGTGAGGATGAGACCAGCCCGCAGGAACCAGACGACGGCGTGGCTGAAGAGGACCTCGGCGAAACGGGTGTTGACCCCGCCTCCGAGGCGGTCGCGCCGGTGCAACCGATCCAGCCACCGGCGCCCCTTACCCCACCCAAAACGATCGAGGACATCGTCGTTCCGGAGAAAAAGGGCACCGGGATGATGATCGCCGCAGGTGCGGTCGGTGCGGTCGGCTGGGGTGTGATGGCGTTGCGCATCGTTCGGATCAAGCAGCTGTGCACGGCCGACGAGATCGACGCCATGAGCGTGTCGGAGGACGATCTACAATCGGTCACGGACTCCGCAACCGACTGTTTCCTCTTCGCGCGCGGCGTGAATGCAGGTTTGTGGGTGCTGCAAGCCATGCCCAATGCGGTCAACTGGGGCCTCGCGCCTGCGGCTGCCACGCTTCGAGCCCGTCACGACGCGGCCCGCTCGGCCAAGACCGGCGAGATCCAGCGTAAGCCCGGCGTGTTCATCGGGACCGGAGCCGCGTTGCTCAGTGCCGGGGCCATCGGTCGAATCGCCGTTGCCGTGATTCGCATCCGCGCGATCAACCCCGTCAAGGGGATCGCGGCCAACTGCCTCGACGGCGCGCAGACCCAGGCGGACGAGTTCTTCGACTGCTACGCGAACCGCAACGCGCTGCTGTACGGGATGCACCAGCTCACCTCTTCCGCCGTCGCCGGCGGCGCGGGACTGCTGGCGTATGGCATCGTCTACAAGGAGGAACGACGCAAATACGAGCGGAACTACGGCGTCGAGAAGACGGCCAAGCTTGAGTTCACGCTCCAGCCGCAGCTGTCGCTGGACTACAGCGGCGTCTCGGCGAACCTCCGCTTCTAGCGGGCACTTCTCCTGCTACCGTAGGGGATGCGTTGGAGCACAGGAGGATGGGTTGCGGTGCTGCTGACGACGGCATGCTCGGAGTTCGTGGGGTCTGCGACCGATGGCATGGCGTCCGAGTCGGGAACGCCCGGCGCAACCTCGGACGCATCCACCGGCGAGGGTCCGGTCGCGAGCGTGACCACCGAGGTTGCTTCCACGACCACCGTGGGCGGTACCACGGACAGCACGACGGCCAGCACCAGCACGACGAGCACAGGCGGGAGCACGGGAGACGGGTCCCAGAGCACCCAGAGCTCGGGCACAACGCGCGGGTCTGACCCGACCACCTCGGAGTCCACAGCCGCGGTCGAGGACTGCGACAACAACAACCAGGACGGCGAGGAGACCGACGTCGACTGCGGCGGTCCTTCTTGCAGTGTGTGTGAGTTCGGCGAAGGCTGCGAAGTCGGCACGGACTGCGTCACGGGCTTTTGCTCGCCATCCATGCTCTGCGGCCTCCAGAGTCCCGTCGTGTGGCTCGATGCCCTTGATGCGGACACCCTGTACAACGAAGACTCGTGCACCGACAGCCCACCCACAGCGGGGCAAGAGGTCCACTGTTGGGGGAACAAGGGCTCCCACGGGGGTGTCTTCGTCGTCGGCGGCAGCCGACCGGGCTACCCGGAGCCACTGGACGGTGTGGAGTTCGACAACGACACCATGCTCTCCACCGATGCGGTGTTCGGCGGGCCCCTGGGCGACGTGAGCGTCTTCCTGGTCCAGACAGAGCTCGCCAGTCGCAACTCGTTCGACTTCAACCTCGACCACCCCAACGAGAACGGGGACCGGTACTCGGCGCACATCCCGTTTGGCAACAGCAACCGCCGCGTCATCTTCGACATCGGGGGCTCTGGAGGCGGCGCGCGCATCTCGACCGCGCCGGGCGTGATCGATGTGGGCGAGACGCACCTGTTCACTTTCGTGAACTCCGCGCAGGACGACGAGCGCCTCATTCACATCGACGGGACACAAGCGGCCTCAGGGGCAGGAGCACTCTCCGCCGACGCAGGCATCGTCTCCATTGGCAACGGCAGCCGCGCGACGGTGCACGAGTTTCGCGTCTACACGCCGTCCCCGTCTGCGGTGCAGCGGCAGGTCATTGAAGGTCAACTCGCCTGCCGATGGCAGCTGCGAGATGAGCTGCCCGCAGCACACCCGTTCTACAACGCCGACGGAGCGTCGCAAGACGGCTGTCCTGCGCAGTTGTGAACGCGTTCAACGATGGTTGCGCTGCGACGCAACACCGCGAAGCAGCGCCGGCCAGTGTGCGCCCAGAGCGAGAGCGCGGATGAGATACATCGCCACGAAGGCGCTCCACACCCCGGTGTTTCCCAGCCGCGGTGCGAGCAGCAGATCGAGCCCGATGTAGACCACCGTCGTGATGACGGCCGCGGTCCGCAGCGCTCTCCCGCCGGTTGCACCCAGGAATGCGCCGTCGAGTTGCCAAGCCGGCACCCCCACGGCGGGCACCACCGCGCAGTACGGCAGGTAGGCGAGCGCGGCGGCACGGGCCTGCTCGTCGGCCACCATCCAGGTGATCAACGCCGGACCCAGCGCGAAGAACAGCAGGGCGATGAGCACGCCCATGCAAAGCGCGAGCTCGCTGGTCACCCGCATGGCCCGGCGCACACGGTCGCGGTTTCCGGCCCCGACAGCTTCACCGATCTCTTTCTCCGCCACAAACGCGAAGGCGTCGAGCACGAAGGCCGCAACCGCGATGAACTGCAGCAGGACCTCATTGCCCGCCAGCGCGGCCGTCCCCACCGAGGCGCCCGAGTTGACGAACCAGGCGAAGGCGAACAGCAGCGCGAGCGTGCGGATCAAGATGTCGCGGTTGGCCGAGAGCAGCGCCCACAGCTTGTCGCGGTCCAGAAGCTTTGCGGGTGTACGCAGGGCATCGCGTACCAGCCACATGCCAAACCCAAGCGACGCCCACTCGGCGATGGCTGTGCCCGCGCCGATGCCCGCCGGGCCCCAGCCCCGGGCGCCCGCGAGCCAGGCGTCGAGCCCGGCGTTGACGAGGTTGAGCACGACCTGAAACGCGAGCAGCGCCCGGGTACGGCCCGTACCGAGCAGGTAGCCGGTCACCGCGTAGCCCATCAGAGCCGCAGGCGCGCCCCAGATTCGCGCCCGAAAGTAAGCGCTGCTGAGCTGCTCGACGTCCGCGGCCGCGTCGAAGGAAGCGAGTGCAATCCATTCGATCGGTCGCGCTGCGAGGATGATCGAAGTGCCGAGCGCCGCTGCGACGATCAACGCACGCGTCAGGTGGGCACGAGCCTGAGCGTCCTGCCCCGCGCCCTGGGCCTGGGCGACGAGCCCGGTGGTCGACATCCGCAGGAAGCCGAACCCCCAGTACACGAACGAGAAGATGACCGCCGCGACGCCCACCGCCGCGAGCTCCGCCTTGCCGCCGACCCGCCCCATGACCACCGTGTCGACAACGCCGGTGAGCGCGGTCGCGGCTTGGGCGAGGACCACGGGCCAGGCGAGCGCAAGAACGGCGGCCCGGGTGAGAGGTCGCAGGGGAAGCTTGGGGTCCACGCCATGCATTGAGTCGCTCCGCCTCGGGCTCAGGGCCGCGGCGTCGACCGGAGGCCGTCGCCGGCCTCCCGTTTCATGGATTGGCAGGTCTAGCCGGCGTGTTGGAAGCGGCACCGGCCAGAAGACGGGCCGGTGCCCCTCCTTCGACTACTGGGTGACACTGACGTTGTCGATCAGGAGCACGAACTGGTCATTGGAATTGTTTCTCCACATCACGTGTACGTCGGCTCCGACGAGTCCTTCGAGGGGTTCGCCCGCAGCTGCGCTGAGCGTTCGCGTAACGTAGGCGGTCTCTTCGGCTGCAATCGTCAGGATTGGGTCGTTGGCGCCGAGGAACGCCGTGGGGTCTCCGGTCATGACGAAGTCCATGAGGTCGAGGTCCGTCGCATCTGCAACGTAGACCTCGTAGCCGTCCGGGAAGTTCATGTCCTGAGCCCTGCCATCCCAGCTGACCACCGAGGTCGCGGAGAGGGTGACGGCCGGCGTGACAAGCCAGTCGTCGGACGTCCCCGCGGGGACGTAGAAGGACGTGCTGTAGGCCGCGGGGTCCCCCGGGGTGACGGTCTCAGAAGCGACCCAGGCTTCCGTGACATAGGAGACCTGATCCGCGACCGCAAGTCCGTCGACATCGACCACAAGCCAGCCTCCGGGGATCGCACCAGCTGAAAAATCCTCAGAAAGGACGAACCCTGCATCTTCCCAGGTGCAGTAACCAACGGCAGCGCACACCATCCCAGTCGGACAGGTCTCGCCGCCACTGCAGTCGACCACACACTCTTCTCCCGCGGAGGTGTCATCGATCTCGGCGCAGCCCGCTACGGCATCGCCTCCAGGAGGAACCGCGCGGCAGTCCGCAGCCGCGTCGATACAACCAGTCTGGGCGCAGACCCCTGTCGCCGGTTCGGCAACGTCGTCGGCGACACAGACCTCCGCTTCCAAACAAACCGCGTCCGGGTTGTTGGCACAGTCGTCGAACCCAACCTCAGCAACTTCAACTGGCGGCCACAAACAGTGGCTACCAATCGCATCCTCGCCCAGCGACAGCGCGAGGCAGATCATGCCGTCGGGACAAGTCTCGCCCTTGTCGCATGTAAGACTGCAGAACGAGGTCGACCCGTCGGGGAAGTCGGTGCACCCAGGCACCGCATCGCCAGTGTCGGGCGCGTCTCCACAGTCGCTGGCGTCAGTACAACCGACGCTCCCACATACCCCAAACGACTCTCCGTCTGAGAGGCAGACGCCGTTCGTCTCGCAGATGGGGAGGTCTTCGTTGAGACAATCCGCATAGTCGGGGAACGGAGGCTCCTCCCCCGCGTAACAGATGCCGCCGCCGCAGAACATGCCGTCGGGGCAGGTCTCGCCACCGCCGCAGTCGAGGAAGCACTCGTTGATGCCGTCGAGGTTGCCGCCAGGACCGAACTGGTCATCACAGACCACCAGCTCTTCGAAGCCCTCCTGCGGCGCGGGGCAGTCGCACGTTTCCTCGCAGCCTTGGAACAAGCAAACCGACGCGTCGTCCGGCCCACCCGCGCATGCGACGTTGAGATCTCCGCCGCCACAGGTTTCACCGTTGCCACAGTCGGCATAGGCGCCTTCGTTGGCCCACCCATCGGGGCACAGCGGCGCGTCGCCGTCCTCCACGCACAAGCACGCGATGCAGTTGAAGTTGGCACCGCAGTCGGCCTCGACCGTGTCCGGTGTGCACGCGTCGTTCTCGTCACATCCGGGAGGCTCGTCCGTGGTGCTGTCTTCCGAACCGGTGTCGGGGTCGAGCGTGGGATCCGTCGTCGAGCTGCTCCCGACAGGCGTGGTGTCGGTCGCCGTGACGGTCGCGCCGGTCGTCTCGTCGGTGTCGGCGTCCGTGTCCGCGGTCCCGGTGGCGTCGTCGGTGCAACCCGCGAGGCCAAGTGCGATCACGGCGGGAAAAAGATAGGCGAGTTTATTCATGTGCGCGTGCCCTCTTCTCGGGTCTGGAATTGCCAGTGTCCCGAGTCGACCGAGAGGGTACGGCAGTCGCTCGCTTCAGCCAATGTGCGTGAAGTCCCACCCCGGCGACTGGGACGACGCCTACCCCGCCGTGCCGCGCTGCTGCCGAAGCTGGGCGTCCATGCCGCGCACGATGCTGAGCAGCTCCTGAACCTTGGCATCGACCTTGGTCGGGTTGCCGAGATGCTCGTTGGTGCTGCGCACCAGCGGCACCAGCGTGCGCTCGATGATCGCCACTTGCTGCGCGAGCAGCTCCTCGACTCCAGGAGGCGCCTTGTTCTGGATGCTGACCTGCAGCTTCGGGCTCTGAAGCAGTCCCACCGCGGCGGAAAGGCTCTGCATCGCCCCGATGAACGCGGCGTCACGCGCGGCCGCATCATCCTTCTTGGGCGCCTGCTGCATGAGCTTGGCGGCCCCGATCACGGCGCGCTCGATGCCTTCGAGCCGGCCCGTGACCGCGGAGTTGTCCTGCATCGCGCTCGCGATGCCGCCGAGCTTGTCGGAGAGTCCGGTGAGCTGTCCGGTGACCCGCGCGATCGGATCGTCGTCGCTGCCGCCCATCAGCTTCACCCGTCCGAAGTCCTTCTTGATCTGCGCCCACCGCTGTTCCTGCGCCTCGGTGAGCGTGCCGCGAAGCTCGGCGAGCTTGAGCAGGTTGTGCTCCGCCCCGGAGGTGAGCGTCTGCGCTTCGCCGATGTAGTGGTCGTCGATGAGCCGCTTGATCTCGCCCGCGTTCATGGCTGGCACGATCTTCTCGGCCAGCTTCGCCATGTTTCGGTAGGAGCCCTGCAGCTGGAACCGCGGTTCGGTGCGGTACTGATCGTCCATCGATGCGGACTGGATGTACTGCAGGTTGACCTTGAGCAGCACCTCTTGCGCGGTGAACATGTGCTTCAGCACCGCGACAATCTCTCCGATCTCGACCGCAGAGTAGCCATGCGAGAGATCGGAGCTGTTGACCTCCTCGCCCTGAGCCATGCGCACGAACTTGTAGATATCGCTCTGCTCGCGAGTGGCCAGCTGCGCCAGTACGGGGTTGGAGGTGATGGCGTTCTCGATGTAGCTCAGCGCAAACGCATCGCCCTTACCCGAGAGGATGTCGCCCAGGTTGTAGGTGTCGGCCCGGTTGGCGAGCATGTCCGGGATCTGAAACTTCTCGCCGGCCTCGGTGTAGGGGTTGCCCGCCATGACGACGCAGAACTTCTTGCCCCGAAGGTCGTAGGTTCGGGTTCGCCCCTTCCACACGCCCTCGATCCGGCGCTGGGCATCGCACAGCGAGATGAACTTCTGCAGAAGCTCCGGGTGGGTGTGCTGGATATCGTCGAGGTAGAGCATCACGTTGTTGCCCATCTCGAGTGCGAGGTTGATCTTCTCGACCTCTTGACGCGCGGTCGCGTTGGGAGCCTCGGTCGGATCGATCGAGACCACAGAGTGGCCTAGCGATGGCCCGTTGATCTTGAGGAACGCCAGGCCAAGCCGGCTCGCGACGTACTCCATCAGCGTCGTCTTGCCGTACCCTGGGGGCGAGATGAGCAGGAGCAGGCCCATCAAGTCGGTCCGTTTCTTGTCGCCTGCGGCGCCCAGCTGTTTCGCGAGGTTGTCGCCGATCAGCGGCAGGTAGACCTCGTTGATCAGCTTGTTGCGAACGAACGAGCTGAGCACTCGCGGCTTGTACTCCTCGACCCGAAGCCGACGCCTCTGGGCCTCGATCACCGACGTCCGAATCTCGCGGTAGGCCTGATAGCCAGGCACGCGCTCGTGCTTGAAGGCCCCAAGCCGCTCGAGGAACTCGTCGATACGGAGGGTCATCACACCGCTTTGAATGCGGTCGTGCTGACCGAGCAGTCCGGTGGCCTCGGAGCGGGTGAGCGAAGCGCTGGCGTTGCGCTGCAGCGAGCGCTGGGTGAGCAACACGGCGGCAGCCTCCCCGATCACATGCGCGAGGGCGCGGACCTCAGGGTCCTTGGCTTGCTGAAGGAAGGACTCGATCCACGATCGCGCCAAGCGATACTGCGCTGCGACATCCCCCTGCAGTGACTGCAGGTCGTCCTCCAGCGCGCGTCGGCCCGTGCCGTGCAACTCGAGAAACTCCATCAGGCCGGCAACGAGCTTGCCGGCCTCGGCGCTGGTCGTGAACATCGGCCGCTCGGCTGTCAACTCCTCGACCAGGTACCGGCCGGTGGTCGGTGCATGGGAGGCGGGCTCGGGAAGCCCGCTCGTCTCGATGAACGCCTCGACCGCCACCGCAAGCTCTTCGCCAAGCTGAACCTGTGCCGTCGAACCACCGAAAGCATCACGCAGACGCCCCAGGCTCCGAGATCGCAGGTGCCACGCGTCTTTGCGCGGGTGATCGGAGTAAGCCCAAAACAAGCACCCGATCGCGCGGGCTGTGGGCGCGAACCGCAACAGCCCGGCGCTCTCGTGCAGCGTGACCAGCTTCTCAAGAATCGCGGTGGCGTCCGTATCGTGGACCCCGCGCTCGTAGCCTTCCTGGTAGCGCGTGCCGGAGACCTTGCGAACCAACCCCAGAAGGCCGCCCTCCTCACGCTGAGCCTCGTGAAGCTTCGCCATCGACAACCCCTCCCGGTCGGCTTCGGCATCGAACAGGATCGAGGCGGCCAGGTACTCTCCCCGATACACCGTCGGCGTCTCTGAGATCAGCGTCTGGGACCAGTAGTCCTTCGTCGCCAGGAAGGCCTCGTCGGTGATGGCCTCCATGAAGTCCGTGCCGGACACCGAGATCGCCATGCCGTCGTCCTTGGGCAGGACCGTCAGCTCGAGCGGCTGGGTGTTCACGGTAAACCGGTGGGTGCCGAACTTGATGAGATTCTCATCACCATCGAACAGCTCCGAGCGGTCTCGCAGACCGCGAAGCGCGTCCTGCTTGGAGGATTTGAGGCGGCTTTGCACCTCATCGGACTTGACGGTGTCCCCCAGGTCCAGGATGCGCTCGGCCAGGTCGCGCACCTTGAGGATCATCGCGTCCGAAGCGAAGTACGCGTTGAGTTCGTCGACCGCCTTGAAGGCCGACGCCCGACGCGTCACGCCCTGGAGGATTCGGTCCGCCGCCCCCCACAGGTTCTGCACACGGCGCTGGCGTTCATCCAGAAGCTGCTGCTTCTTCTGCCCAAGCGCCTCGTAGACTTCTTCGCGCTTCTGGGCGAGTTCCCCGATGAACTCGTCGAACTCGGAGAACTTTCCCTCCAACTCCTCGAGCTGCACCATCAGGCGGGAGAGCTGCTCGTCGCACTTCTCCGGGCTGTCGGCGAGGCTGATCGCGCTCTGGACCGACTGCCCAAACAGCTTGAACTGTGCCCCGAACTCGGCCTTGCCTTCGACCGACAGCAGATCCTTGCGCCGCCCCACCAACGTGGCCCGAACCCGGTTTTGGTGGGCGAAAACCTCGCTGATCTGCTCGAGGATGCGGGTGCGGGCGGTGGGGTCATCGACTTGGAGGTTGGCCGCGACGTCGGAGAGGACGTTGAGGCCATCGGAGACCCGGTCGAGCTCCCCTCGAATCGGTTCGAACTCGTGGGTCTTCTGGGCCTCTTGGCCGCGCTCCAGCAGTCGGTCCAGCTCGGTCGTGAGCGGCGCGAGAGCGTCGTCCTTGAGGAGAAAGCCGACGGTATCCCGGGACAAGCGGTCGAAATGCTCCACCACCTCGGCCTCGAGTTCATCGACCCGCGCCGTGTCCATGTAGCGCATCTCTTTCATCGTGATGAGATGGCCACGCTGGGTGCGCAGCTGGGTGAGCGCATCCATGAACTGGTCCACACGGCTCCAGCTCTCGGGACGCAGCTCGCGGACCAGCGCCTCCTGCTTGGCCGCGGCCTCGCCCAGGCTCTCGGACGCCTGTTTGCGGATCGCGACCACCTTCTCGAACTCGTCGACGATGAGTTCGGCCGTGGCCCTGAGCTCGAGCAGTACGCTCTTGAGGTCGAACGTGTCCGCCTCGCCCAGCCAGTAGTACGCATCAAGCGCGCGGGTGAGGTTGGCGATCAGGTCTTCGTAGACCTTGCGTGAGGGGCTCTGCTCATCGACGAAGCGCTTGATCGAGAGGCAGTCGGAGATGCCGCGGACCAAGTCGGCGTTGCCGATCTTTCCGAGCAGAGAGTCCGAGGAGGGCGCGGCAGCGGCAAACTCATCGCTGACAAACGGGGTCTGCCACACCTGCATCGGGTGCACCCGCGTGGGCTCGTCTCCAGTAAAGCGAAACACGACCATGCGCCCGTCGTCGAACAGCGAGTAGCCCGAGCAGCGGATCGGGTTCTGCACCTCGCGGCGGATCATGTTGTAGGGGAACAGCGTGTACGTGCCGCTGGTGCGGTTGTGAAACACGTACAGCACGTCTTCACCGTTGGGCGACCGGATCGCCCGCTGAAACTCGTAGGCGTTGAAGTCGCCATCGAAGACCTTGTACTGACCGTCCTGCAGGAAGTACCCGCCCGGAAACATCACGCCGTGATCCTCGGGCAGGCTCACGCAGGCCTGGCCGATCGCATCGATGCGGACCACCGAGTGAGAGCGGGTGGAGAACACCAGGTGGCGTCGGACCTCTTCGCGGTACGGGAGGATGCGCAGCAAGATCAGCGGACCCACCCGCGCATACTCAAACTCGGCATCATCGAGGGTTTGGTCCGCCTCGTCCACCGGCTCGGCGTAGATACCCTCGCCCGAGGCGGTGTTGTTCTCGACCTTGATCGTCAGGTCGCCGCCGGTGGTCTCGACGAACACCTCGTCTTCGATCGAGATGTGCGGGTAGGCACCAGAGACCTGATGATCTCGTGTGCACAACACCCACTCAAAGTCGTGCTGGGGAGGAAAGTCGTAGTCTCGCTCCCCGCGGTTGTCTTGGTAGGTCGGCCGCCCTTGGGCATCCATCGTCCAGCGGAACACCCGGACATCGGAGACCCCGGCACCGATCTGAAAAACCGCCAGCGCCTTGGTCTCGCTGCGCGTCAGCGCGATGAGGCGCGCTTCCTTGTAGAACGAGTACAGCTCCTTGAACTGGGCGGCAAAGCCCTCGTTGGCGAGAAAACCCGGGCCCCCGGCGTCGAACGGGAGCGCCGAGACATCGAAGCTCTCCCCGTCTTGCTCGAAGTTGTGCAGGCTGAAGACGTCCGAGGCGTTGGTCTCCGAGCGCAGGCCCAAGAAGACGTTGTAGCCAAACAGCAACCGACCGCCGACTTGCAGGATGTCTCGAGGCAGGCAGTTGTTCTCGGTCCGCACGCGCTCGTTGCCGATCACGGCCAACTCGGTCCCGCCGAACTCGCCGACCCGTGCGTCGTTGAGCGTGCTCGCGCGAGCGGCGAGTTCCTTGGCCTGCGCCACGAGGCGCTCCCGGATGACGTCGTAGCTGCCTCCGACCTCCTCGGTGCTCTCGGCGGTTCCAGGGACTGATGCTTGGTTCTCGTCGGCCATGATCTAGCGGGAGAACAGGCGCCACCGGGCGCCCGTTTGGGGAAACGAAGGCAGCTTGGCTGCTTGGCTGCTTGCAGTGCGGGGCTCGTTTGCAGGCCCCATCGACAGACGCGGTCAAACGAAGGAAGCAACCTCGCCGCCGCGGTCAGGGGCCTTCGTCACGAGGCCCCTGAAGAGGATTGGAGCTAGACCTTGTCCAACAGGCCGCGGACCTTGGCCTTGCCCTCGTCGTCGAGGCTTCCCATGAGCTTCATGAGCGCGCCGGAGACCGACAGGTCTTTGAGCGCCCCTGCGTCCACGCTGGGCCGCGAGAGGATCTCGCGAATGTCCTCGGGCAGGCTGCGGTCGCCATCGATGTACTCGCCCAGCACGGTGCGGGCGGTATCGGAGTTGTTGATGACCCCATCGAGCGCCTGGCCCATCGACACCGCGTTGATGAACCGATCGAAGAACTCTCCGTCGCCTCCCACGATGTTGATCTTGGCGGTGCCCATCGCTTCGGCCATGACCTTGGCCTGCTCCTTGGCGATGTTCTGCCGCGCTTCGATCTGCTTGATGCGAACCTCGACTTCCTTGTCGAGCTTGATGCGAAACTCTTCGTGCGCGCGGGTGCGCTCGTCGAGTTTGGCCATCGCTTCGGCCTTCTTCTCCAGGCCCTGCGCCTCGGCGAGCGCGCGCTCGCGAAGCTCGACCGCCTTGGCTGCGCCCATCTTCTCGGTCGCGACCGCATCGGCTTCTTTACCGTGCGCCTCGGCCAACAGCATGGCCTGTCGGGCGGAGGCTTCGGCGTCGCCCTGCTTGCGCACAGCCTCAGCTTCGGCCTCTTTGACCCGCACCAGCGCGATGCCCTGCGCCTCGCGCCCCTCGGCCTCGGCGACCATCTGGCCCTTGGTCACGCGAGCCTTCGCGTCACCTTGCTTCTCGATCGCCACCGCATCGGCTTCCCTGACCCTGACCTCGGCCAGGCCGGACGCGGCCTGCTCGGCCTGAATACCTTCGGCGAGGCGAATCTTGGCCCGCGCCTCTTTGTCGCTCGCTTCGAGAGAGGCTTCGGCAAGGGTCAGCGTTCGCTTGGCCTCGAACTTGGCCGACTCTTCTTGGGCCTGCGCTTTCTTGATCTCGGCGACAAGCGATTCTTCAGCCTTCGCCTCAGCACCGATGATGGTGGCCCGCTTCGTACGTTCCGCCTCGGCGATGACCTGCACGTCCTTGATGCGCTCTTCCTCCTCGACGCGGGTCTTGTAGACGACGATGCGAGCCCGGATGACCTCTTCGATCTCCTTCTTCTCGATCTCCAGCGCCTTCTCTTTGTCGATGCGCTTGAGCTCGGTCTCGCGCTCGCGGCTGATGGCCTCGAGCTGCTGATCCTTGAGCACGCGCTCCTGCTCGACGCCGACGACGCGTTCGCGGTTCTTCCCCGCGACCTGCACCTGACGCATCTTGTTCTCCTCGTTGATCGCGACTTCCTCTTCGAGCTTGATGCGGGCCAGCTCGGCCTTCTTCGTCTCCTCGGACTGAACCTTCGAGGTCTCCGCCTCTTCGCGAGCCTTCACGGTCGCAATTTCGCGGGCCTGCTTGGCTTCGGCATCTGCCTGCTGACGATCGAGTTCGAGGATGGCCTCGCGCGTCTCGACGTCCTTCTTGCGGGTGTTCTTCTCAGCGTCCCGTCGAAGCTCGTTGGTGAAGACGGCCTGGGCGGCGGTGATCTCGGTGATCTTCCGGATACCGCGGGCGTCGAGGATGTTGTCGTGGTCGAGCGACTCGACCGGCGTCTGCTCCAGGTAGTCGATCGCGGCGTCGTCGAGGACGTAGCCGTTGAGGTCGTCTCCGATGACCTCCATGATCTGCTCTTTGAAGACGTGACGCTTGGTGTAGAGCTCCTCGAAGTCGAGCTGCTTACCGACGGTCTTGAGCGCTTCGGCGAACTTCGCAATGAAGAGTTGCTCGAGCGTCTCCTGGTCCGACGCACGCCCGGTCCCGATCGACTGGGCCACTTTGAGCACGTCCTCGAGGGTCTTGTTGACCCGGACGAAGAACGTGACCTTGATGTCTGCGCGGATGTTGTCCTTGCAGATGAGGCCCTCTTTGCTCATCCGTGCGATCTCGATCGTCTTGACCGAGATATCCATGATCTCATAGCGGTGGACCACCGGGATGACGAGGCCACCGGTGAAGAACACCTGCACCTCGGACATTTTGTTGACGATGAGCGCCTTGCCCTGATCGATCTTGCGATACAGCTGGGCATACAGGGCCATCGTCCCCAGGGCGAAGAAGAGGAGGCCGCCGAAGGCGATTCCGATTGTGATGAGGGTTTGGGTCTCAGGCATGGCGTGGGCCTCCTTTGCAACTGCGGGTCGAACGAATCTCGAGGCAGGTTGAGGTGGGTAGCGTGGCTCGCAGATCGCGAGGGGAATGTTGGGGGGAACGAACGAAGGATCTAGGGAACCCGAAGCAACACGTCACTTGCGGGTGGCCTCCGAGGGCAGCATGTCGTCCACGGGGGTGACCTCGTAGACCTCGCGCTCGACGTCGTAGGACACGACCAGCGCCTTGCTTCCTCGGGTGAGGGCGTTCTTGGAGTCGCAGCGAACCGAGATGATGAGGCCGGCACCGCCATCGTCGGCCTTCGCGGACCCGAAGCCGGTGTCGACGCGGCTGGTGTTGATGCGGACGACCTTGCCGACCAGCCCGCTGCGATAGGTGGCCTTCTCGACCTTGAGCATCCGACCCAGAGGGCGCACAAACACCGAGGAGAGCGGAAGTGACACCAAGACCGCGACGACCGAGATGGTGCAGCCCGCGAGCCAGCCCGGCATGAAGGTCATCCGCGGCAGCACGGAGGCTGTCATCAGGTTGGTCGCCGTCCACGAGAACAGCAGCCACACCGACAGCACGAGCGTCATCGGAACGGTGCGGAGCTTGAGCGTAAGGAAGAGCGACCCCAGGAAGCTCGCGCCCTCGGCTGCGCCTTCTGCCGCAGCCTTGGTCGCGCCGTGAACCGCGCCCTCGCTGGCCCCTTCCGCTGCGCCTTCCGCTGCGCCTTCTGCTGCGCCTTCCGCTGCGCCTTCCGCTGCGCCTTCTGCCGCGCCTTCGACGACCCCCTCCGCGGCCCCGTCCGCGACACCATCGAGACCATCGAAGCCATCGAAGTCGAAGTCGAGGGCGTCAATCCCGAGCGCGCCGACGATCACCATGAGCCAGTAGGCACAGCAAACGGCAAGCAAGACGGTGAAGAACACCGTCGGAAAGCTGAACGTGGTGGCGAGGAACTCAGTCATCGGGGACGTCTCGAGGTCGGGGCGCGCGCAGGTCCGGGAAGGAGGACCCGATCACGAAAGCGCACGTGTATCGAACCCATTTCTACCGCCAGCATCCGCTCGGGAGGCTGCCACAAGATCGCTGAAGACGTCGAGGGGAGCGGCTCGGGGGGACGGGGAGAACGAATGGGTAACCCCACCGGGCCGGACCTATTCCCGACGGCCTTGTGGCCGGGCGCCTGCGGGTATCGGCGCTCGGTGGCAAGGCCCGTCCCAGCAGGAGGTCGGCCCCGATGACACACTACGGCTCGTGTCCCGCCCGCTGCTCGCCGCCCTCGGACTGACGCTGCTCGGATGTGCCGCTCGCCCAAGCCCGCCCCCTCGCGCCCTCCCCGAGGCGAGCGCGGCACAGCAGGCCTTGCACTACACCGCGACCCTCGCCCCCGACCAATCGAAAATTGAGGTTCGGCTGTGCTTCGAGGGGTCTCCAGGAGATCGGCTCGTGGCATCCAACAGCCGCGCTGCCGACTACATCGAGCACGTGCGGGTCGGCGAGCGCCGCATCGCCAAGACGGGGCGGACCTTCAGCCTCAACGACGTGACCGGGGGGGGCTGTCTCGACTACGCAGTCGACCTGTTCGCGATGAGCCGTGCCGAGGGCTTCTCCAGGCACGTACGGACCGAGGGCGAGAGCATCCTGCTGCGACAGAGCATGTGGCTGTGGCACCCGCGTGCACTTCCCGAGGGCATCGCCGTCACGATGACGCTCAACCTCCCCGAGGGCGTAGAAGCTTCGGTGCCCTGGGTCGCGATGCCCGGTGAGGAGCGCTCGGCCCGGACCTGCCGCTACCAGCTCGACTCCACCGTGTTTCGGTGGATCGGCTACAACGCGTTTGGGGCGCTCGGGCTGCAGCGCTTCGAGGCCGGCGATCGCGAGGTCGAGGTCGTCACGTTGGACCGCCCGATGCACGTGACACCGCGCGGGATCCGGGCGTGGGCCACGGACGCAGTCATGGCCTCGGCACAACTCTTTGGGGCGTTCCCTCGAGCGCATCTGCAGGTGATCGTCGTTCCGGTCGAAGGGAGCGGCTCGGGCTCGGTCTACTTTGGGATGGCCGCCCGCGGTGGAGGTTCGGGCGTCTACATCTTGATGGACGACCACGTCGAAGACGCGGACCTCCCCGGGGGCTGGACCACCACCCACGAGCTCCTGCATCACGGCATGCCGTTTGTGAACGACGCATGGATGGCCGAGGGGTGGGTCAGCTACTACACCGAGCTGCAGCGCACGCGCATCGGTCACCGAGACGAGCGCGAAGGTTGGCAGAAGCTGTACGAGGCGTTCGGGCGAGGCCGCCGGACCAAGCGCTCGGGCAGCCTGCAGGAGGTCAGCGATCACATGCACGACAACTTCGGCTACCAGCGTGTCTACTGGGGCGGAGCCGCGGTGGCGTTTGCGCTGGACGTCGCGGTTCGAACGGACTCCGGCGGGGAAAAGAGCCTCGACGACGCGATGCGATTCCTGCGCTCGTGCTGCGGCGACGCGCGGCACAAGTGGGATGCGCGGGAGCTGTTGACCAAGCTCGACGTCTGGTACGGCAAGCCGATCTTCACCGACGTGGCCCAGGCGCTCTTGTCACAGGAGGGATTTCCCGACGTTGACGCGACGTTTGCTGCGCTGGGGATCGATACGTTCTCGGGGCAAATCGCGCTGGACGACAACCACCCGATGGCCGAGCAACGCCGGGCCATCATGGCGCCGCGAAAGAACTGACCTGAGCCCCGCACCGCTTGCGCCGCAGACCCCGGCCCGCCAAAGTGCGGTCCGTGGGCTCGCGGCGCAACATTGCGATCACCTTTGCCGGAGGCGGCAACCGAGCGTTCTATCAGCTCGGCCTGCTGCACGGCTGGGAGGACCGGCTGCGTCCCCGGCTCGCCGCGATCGCTGCGGTGAGCGCGGGCGCTTGCGTGTCGACGCTGTGGCTCACCGGGCGTGAGCGCCTCACCCGGGACTTCTGGCGAGCGCGGCGGACGGGCGTGTCAAAGAACTTTCAGTGGACCCGCGTCCTGCGAGGCGAGTCCCCCGCCCCGCACGGCCCGATCTACCGAGACACGCTGCTGTGTGCCTACAGCGACGGAGGTCTGGAGCGGATTCGGGAGGCGCCGTTTCCGATCTGGATTCTAACGGCGGCGTTCCCCCGCGTGCTGCCGGGCGCGGCTGGGGCGATGCTGGGCTTTGGCGCCTACAACGTCGAGAAGCGCCTCGAGCCTGCCCGCGTGCATCCTCAGATGGCGCGCAAGCTGGGCTTTCGGCCCAAACTCGTCGACGCCCGGGAGTGCACGTCGCCCGAGGAGCTCGCCGACCTGGTGCTCGCGAGTTCGTCCTCCCCACCGTTCACCCCGGTAGGGAACTTTCGCGGCGAGCGATTGCTCGACGGATCGCTGGTCGACAACGTGCCCGCCGATGCGGCAGAGCAAGAGCCCGCTGTCCGCGGCAACCTGATCCTGCTCACCCGTCCCTACCCTGCGCAGAGTCTGGGTAGCCACGGCAGTCGAACCTACGTCGCGCCCACGCGCCCGGTGCCGATCGAACGCTGGGACTACACCCGGCCCGAGCTGCTCGACCAAACAATCGAGATGGGCGAGGCCGAAGCAGACGTGCACCGGCCCCTGCTCGACCAACTCCTCGCTCGCTGAATCAGCCGCCGCTCGACGAGCGTTTGGCCTCCGGCCCGGTCAGCCGCGCAATCTCTTGCTCAAGGATCCGCCGCGTGATCGCGACCGCGCAGCCGTAGGTGCTGTCCATACCGAAGTACGAGAGGCTCTTGCTCAGCAGGCTCTGCCGCTTGGAGTAGGGCGTGTCCGAGGCATAGTGGATGATCCCAAACTCGAACGGGAGCAGGTTGCTCAGGTGCACCACCTCGTTCTTGGGATGGCGCTTGGGGTAGACCATCTCGTACACCGCCGAGAGGTACGGGCCAGACTCCATCTCTAGCACGGTGTAGCCCTCGCCGTAGTACGTGCGCATGTAGTCGGCATTCTGCAAGAACGCCCCGCGGACCGTGAGCGCCTTTTGGTTGTCGAGCACGGTGCCGTGCTGCACGTACGGGGCGATGTCCTCGGCTTCGAAGCAGTTGCGGTACAAGTACGTGTTCTCCGAATGCTCGTCGTACGCCGTCGTCGAGAGCATCACGTCGCCGACCCGACCATTGAGCGTCGCGGCCTTGCCCATCACGTAGATTCCGCGGATCTCGGCCACGCCTTGAGCGAGCTGCGTGAGGTGGTGATACGCGGCCATTCCGAGCGGATAGTCGATGTTGATGATCACCGCGTCCGACTCCGCCAACGCCTCGATGCCTGGCACGCGCACGCGAGGGTCAAGGCCTTCGGGGCGCAGCCTGCACAACTCGACGAGCTGAGCATGAACATCGAGTTCCCCGGGCGAGGTCAGCGTGGACAGGCCGCAGGTCGCATCCCAGGCCTGAACGTCCTTGATGCGCTCCTGCTTCTCGTCGGCGTGCAGGTATCGGCGCAGCAAGTAGTAGCTCAGGTTGTTGAGTTCGTCTTCTTCGCCGTATGCGACCACCCGGGTCACGTCTTCGGCGAGGCCCTCGGGGTTGGACTCGCGCGCGAAATCGAAGATCTTGTCCCGGTGCGTGCGGGCGTAGCCGCCCAGGAGGTTCACCAGCACGTGGGTGTTGGAGGACACGAAGTACACCGGGCGCGGCGGCGCCTCGGGTTTGCGGTAGGCCGACTCCACCCCGAACCACCAGCGCTGGGTCGCGCGTCGGTACTCGAGCAAGGTGCCGGCGATCAACCGAATCGACAAGTCGACTTCGCGGCTCGCAATCGAAGCCAACACTTTCAGAGGATCGGGGCCCAGGGCCGGCCAGAGCATGTCGGCGTCGGCGTCACCGAGCCCGAGGGCCTGGGCCAACGCGGCGTGGAGCGCAGGGCCATCCGTCACGCTCCCAGCGGCGAGCTCTTTCGCCAGTGGCTTGAGCGAGAGCGCGCGATGCATCTTGTTCCACTCGAGCTGGTACGCGGTGATGATCGGGACGAGGTCATCGATGTCCGTCGCGCTGGTGATGTAGACCGCAAGGCAGTCGCCGTTGCTCCAACGATTGGGTCGCCGCCGTCCCCGCGCGGTGACGACCTGCCAGTCACTGACATCGAACCCGGACGAGACAAACTGCTCCGAGGACTGACCCAGGATGAGCCGCCGGACGGACGGCATGCACCCGGGGAGCCGGGCGGCCGCGTAGGCAAACGCCGCCACGTCGGGTGCCTCATCCTTCGCCCCCGAGTGCAGGCTGGACTCGCTGAAGATATGGGCCTCCTCGAAGGCCCGCACCCGCACATCACCGGAACTCCGCAGCAACGAGTAGTACGTGCGGATGTAGAGATCGATCGCGTTGGAGGTGGCGCGCGGCGGTCGTTCCACGCGCGCAGCATACCGGGTCGCGAGACTCCGTGTGCTGCCCATCGAGACCGTCCCGAGCCCCACCCGCAAACAGGACCTGCGAGACGGCCCTATTGCCCGAGCGGGTCCCGTCATCCAGAAACGCTGCGCACCGGCGGCCCGGGACCTGGGCCTTGCGCCCACGGCGAGGCGGAGTCGGCCTATGATGTCGGAGATGGCGCGCGCGAACGATGGCAGACTCGTCCTCGGACTCGCCTTGTCCCTGGCCGGTTGCACCGAGTTCGACGCGGCCGCGACCCAGAGCGAAGCCGACACCGGTTCGCCCAGCACCTCCGAGACGTTCGCGACCACCTCGCGCACCACGACGACCGACCCCACCGCCGCCTCCGCCGAGGGCAGCGGCCAGCCAGACTCCTCCTCTTCCGCTGCGGCCTCCAGCTCCAGCTCCAGCGGCTCTGCAACGGGTGACTCCAGCTCCAGCTCCAGCACAGACACTGCCGCCGGCCCCTACCCGATCGTATTCGCCCACGGATTCTTCGGCTTTGAGGACTTCGCCGGCGCCGGGTTTGCCGACTACTACTGGGGGGTTCGTGACGACCTCGCCGAGGTTGGCGAGCTCGACGTGTACACACCCGCGGTCGACCCGTTCAACGACTCCACGACGCGCGGCCTGCAGCTTCTGGCCGCGGTCGAGGACGTCGTCGAAGAAACCGGCGCGCCGATGGTCAACCTCATCGGTCACTCTCAAGGTGGCCTCGACGCCCGGGTGGTCGCGCACCTGCGGCCCGACCTCGTCGCGTCCGTGACGACGGTCTCCACGCCGCATCACGGATCGCCCATCGCGGACTATGCCCTGCTCATCCCCGGCGGCGCCGTCATCGACGTGCTCGTGCAGCTCTTCGGAGGACCGCTGTGGGGCGCGATCGACAACAGCACGTCGCTGGTGGCATCGATGGAGCAGTTCTCAACCGCGGGCATCGCCGTCTTCAACGAGACGTACCCCGACGCGCCGGGGGTTGCCTACGCCTCGATTGCGGGACGCTCGGACAACGAGCTCGCGCCCGCCGAGTGTGCCTCCGACGACGCACCTCCGTTTCTCTCCAACTGGGCCGGGGTCAGCGATCCCATCGACCCGCTCTTCGCCGCCGCCGAGGCCATCGTCGACGGTGGCATCCTCAGCTCCATCCCCAACGACGGCCTCGTTCGCGTGCAGGACGCGAAGTGGGGCACCTTTCTCGGCTGCATCCCCGCCGACCACATCGACCAGATCGGCCACCTGTTCGGCGACGGAGCCGGTGGCGACAACCCCTTCGACCACCGGGTCTTCTATCGCAACGTGGTCGGTTATCTCCGTGCCCGCGGATTCTAGCCCGTTCGACGTCGAGGCCACGCTCCATGGCCTTTGGGGACATGCAAACCTCGACCGCGATGCGGGCGTCCTGCACGTGGTCTCGACGTGGTCGGGCGCCGCGGGCCGGCACGTCATCCGCATCACCCCCCAGAGCCCCAAAAGCGACACCGACGTCTTCCTGCTCAACCTCGCCCGAGCCCGGGCGGATGTAGTCCTGACCACCGGTCGGATCCTCCGCGAGGAGCCGCACCTGGAGTACTCGCTTCCGCCGGCGTGGGCGCCCGGGATGATCGCGTGGCGAGAGCGCGCGATGGGGCGTTCGACGGCGCCAAAGGTTGCGGTGCTCACCTCCGGCCGCGACCTGAACGTGGACCACCCGGCGCTGCACGGATGGGCGCCGCCGGTCATCGTCACTTCGCACGACGCAGCCCGCGCGCTTCGCCCCCGACTGCCCGGACACGTCGATGTCATCGGCCTGAAGCTGCCCTCAGCCCGGGAGGCGATCGCCTGCTTCGCCGCGTCCGGCGCGAAGACCATCTCCATCGAGGCCGGCCCGAGCACCGCCCGCGCGCTCTACGCCGAGCCCTCGGTGGTGGACGAGCTGTGGATGTCCGAGTTCCTCGGATCAGACCTGGCTCACGCGTTTCAAGGGCCTATCGTGTTCCCGGGGAAACCCGGAGGGACGTCCCTCAACCCGATCGGCCCACAACCGGTCCGCCCCGAAGCCTCCGGACGTTGGCGCTTTTCACGCTTTCGCCGCGGGCCGATGCGCTCAATCGCGCCCCAAGATGCAATCGGTGCGGGTTGAAATACACCTTCGGCCCCTACAAACTGCCACTGCGGTGGGGGCGTGAACGAGCTCCGAGCACACCAGCACCCCAATACTCCGATGCGCACGCGCCGAACACACCCGATCTCCCGGTCCATCAGGCTACCCAGGACAGCTGTGGCCCTGTCTGGGGTCCTGTCTGGGGTCCTGGCATTGGCTTGCGGCGACTCGGGCCAGGGCGACGAGCCCATGGTGGAGGACTCAGACTCCGGGTTTGCCGTCACCAGCGGGAATCCCAACCCCACGGTCGCAAGCAGCGACCCCACCACGCCGACCGGAGCGGACACCTCGGGCGGCTCCGAGTCTGGGGATGAGACCGCAGGCTCGCTCGACCTGCGCGGCACGCTCAGTTTCACCTTCTTCGCGGCGGACGCTGCCAACCCTGACCCGCTGCTGGGCATGGCCGGCGCCTGGCGAAACGCCGACGACGACATCGAGCACATCGAGGACTTCTTTGGCGTGTTTGGGCTCGGAACCCAGTGGCCCGCGCCGCCGGAGCAGCTCGACACCCTCGAGCAGAACGCCGTGCCCGGCACGTTCGAGTGGGGTGCCCCCATGCAGTGGCTGCTGGCCGGCAACGGGATGAAGCTGCGCCGCGGTGACGTCGAGGCCACCGCGTGTCTGCTCTTCTACGGCGGAAGTCCGGAGGTCGAGCTCGTCCCGAACAGCGGCGACTTCTACCCAAACTACCCGGTCTACGCGGCGACCCCCTCGAGCAACCAACCCGAAGGCTGCGCCCCCGACCCGGGCACCTGGGAGCCCGACGCGGAGTACGACGTCGTCCTGTACGGCGGCGAGCTGTTCGAAACAAACTCGCTGCCCAGCCACGTGCACACCCCAGACGCGCTCGAGGTCACAGCGCCCGACGTGCTCACCTTCGGAACGCAGGTCCCCTTGGACGAGGCGCTCGAGGTCAGCTGGACCGGCGAAGCCGGCGAGAGCACCCGCCTGATCATTCGCGTGTTCGACATGTTCGGCCGCATGTTCACGGTCCACGCGGACGACGACGGCAGCTACACGATCCCCGCCAGCGAACTCGCGGCTCTGACCGCAGGACCGGCCACGATCATCGTCTCGCGCGAGCATCTCGAAGAGGTGCCGTTCAGCGACGGTGTCGTCCGCGTCCTCTCCAGCTACGCCCAGTGGGGCTACATCGATCTTTTCTAAGCCCCGGCCTCAGGAAGTCCCCTCCATGAAGCGCAGATCCTTTCTCAAGTCCGCCGCCTCCGCGACCGCCGTCGCGGGCGCCGGCGTGTTCTCCATCCTCAAGTACCCCCGCGGCGCCAGTGCTGCGGGATGGGGCGCCTGGCCGATGGCCGACAAGGCCAAAGCCGCGGCCTTCCTGCCGACCGAGCTTCAACCCGAAGGCGTGCTTGAGCTGCATGTCAGCGGCGGCATGAGCTGCTTCGACACCTTCTATACGGTCCCGGAGTTCGGTCAGGACGACTTCCGCTTCCTGCACATCTTCGATGAGGCCGCACCGGCAGCGGTGGGGCTGCAGGCGATCGACACGCTTCAGGGCCGCTGGGACGGCTGCCAGACCGGGTTCGCCGAGATGACCCGCCCGTTCGGGGCGGCCGACGGCGGGGGCAACGACCTGCACCTGGGCCCGTGGACCTGGCCGTTCTGGAACCGCCCCGACGTCATGTCCCGCATGCGGATCGTCGTCACGGCACACGACCAGGTCGCGCATGAGGGCGCCACACCCAAGTCCTTCACCGGCCTGGGGCTCGGCAACCCGCGCATGGCAGGCCTGGGGACGGCCGTCCAGCGCTACTTCACCGAAAATGAGAACGCCAAAGGCGGTGGTGGCATTCGGCCCGCGCCGTACTCGTACGTCCTCACGCCTGCCGGCTACTCGTTCTTCAACGCCGTGGCCGCGTCCTCGGTGGGGGCACACCCCGGCTCGGCGCGCCCGCTGGTGGTCTCGGTCGAGCCCGACTCCGAGCTCACCAACCTGCTCTCCCGAGCGGCGGTCGACAACCCGGACGCGTTTGACGACGCCGTCTCTTACTACCGGGCCGAATACACGGGCCGACTCAAGAGCTTTGGTCACAGCACCGCGGCTCGCTCGGCGGAGCGCGAGAACTACGACTTCTCCGCGTTTGCTCGCGAGAACGCCCCCATCCTCACCGACATCCTGCGCCCGGAGCTGTTCAACAGCATCGATCCCCCCGCGCAGCTGTGCCAGACGAACATCGGGGCTCCCGACGACGTGCCCGCGATGCAGGCCCGACTCGCGACCAGCCTGCTCACGCGGCAGCAAGATGCCGCCCGCTACGTCCTGTGGCTCGACGCCGGCCTCACGCCGCACGTCGCCGGCGGCCACGACGTGCACAGCACCAGCATTCGAAACAACTCCACCAACTACCCGAGCATGTTCTCCTCGCTGCTCGACCACATCGCGACCCCGGCACAGGTGAGGGCTGGCGATACCACGCGGCTCGACCTCGACCGCCACATGGTCGTGATCAACACCGAGTTCGGACGCCGCCCGTTTCAGCAGGGCACGGGGACCGGAACCAACCACCACCCCGGTGGCTACGTCCAGATCTTCATCGGCGGGCCCATGTCGCACCCGAACCTTCCGGGCAACCTCATCGGGCCCTCGGTCTACGGAGAGATTTCCGAGACCGACGGGTTCGCCACCACCTCGATCAGCCCTGCGCAGAGTCGGATGATGGTGCTCCAGGCGATGGGCATCTACCCCTTCTCCGGCCAGTCCTACAACGTCGCCGACGGCGGGTTCTCCGACGAGGTCGTCGCCGCGACCGCGATTCGCGACACGTTCCTCGGCCTCGAAGGGATCCGGGCATGAGCGTGTTTTCACAAATCCAAAGGCCCACGATGACGTCGCAACCACAATCCTTGCGCCGGGTACTCGCCGCGATGCTCCTCCTCGCCGCGACGGCATGCGGAGACGACGTCGCCAACGGCTCGGGCGAGCAGCCCGACACGGACTCCGGCTTCAGCGGCGACTCGAGCAACTCGTCGCCGTCCTCAGGCCCGACCGGAAACCCCACCAGTGAAACCGGAACCGACAGCGGACCCGACGGGCCCGACGGAACCGATGACGGCGAACCGGCGGGCCCCGGCGAAGACGCCGAGCTTTGCGATGCTGGTGATGAAGCCTTCATCAAGCGCCTCATCCCCCTCGTGCACGGGCGCAAGCCGGACTCCATCCGCGAGGTCCGGCTCCTGGTCAGCATGATCGAGCAGCTCGACATGCTCGGCGAAGACGGCCGCCGTGCCGTGACGTTGGGGTTGCTCCGCGGCGACCCCTACCTGGATCGCTACAAGGACTACATGTTCGAGGAGCTCCGGGTGAACGTCGCAGGCGATCGACGCAACGAGACCTGCTACGACATGGTCGGCAACGAAGCCAACAGCCCACAGCTCGCGGAGTTCATTCGGGACAACCCTCCCTCTGCCCAATACGACGGGGACATGTTCTGGATGCCCGACGTCACGTTCAGCGCGCTCCGGCTCGACGACATGTCGCCGTTGTTGCGCGCCGAGACGTTCGCGCGCATGTCGGCGCCCTTCATCGCGGGCAACGTCACCGACCCCGAGATCGAGGAGATGCGTTCGGACCACTACGGCCGCCTGTTTGAGGCGACGATGCTGGGACGAACCACCGACTGCCTCGAGTGTCACCGGGCCGAGTTCGCCACCACCGACAGCGACATCCCGGCGTTCGATCGCCACCATCCCGTGGCGGGATACCTCGAGCTGGGAGCCTACGGCCCGGACGCCGCGGAGGCGTCACAACAGCGGTCGTACGCGATCTTCCGCCACGACGGCTTCGCCCAGGGGCAAGCGCAGACCCTCACCAACGGGGGCCCCATCGGCGGCGCCATCACCCCCTTCGGGTTCAGTTTCGCGTGCGGCGCCATCGACCTCACCCCGGACCCCTCGCTGACGGGTTGGGACGGCTACCTCTTCGGCGACCACACGCCCAACGCGACCCTCGTCGACCTCGACGCCAACATGCGGGCTGGCTTCGAGAACCTGCGCAGCGGTGACGGTCTGCAGATCGCCGACGACCAAAGCGTCGACCCGGCCGCAGCTGGCGCCTACTTGATGTCCATGCACATGTCGAACCGCATGTGGACCCACGCGATGGGCTTCCCCCTGCAGGTCGCCAACGGATTTCCGCGCAACGACCAGCAGCGCGACATCCTTCAGACGCTCACGGACAGCTTCGTGGCCAACGAGTTCTCCCTGCGCAACCTCATCGCCGACGTTGCGACCCACCCCTACTTCAACCAGTCCCCACCGGACACCTGCGGGGCCTCCACGCCATACCACCTGCCTCCGGTCTTCGAGCCGTTCTCTCGCGAGGCGAGCGATCCCTCGATGAGGGGCAACGGGGTCGGCGACACCGTGCATCGTCTCGGTGCCCGCGTCCTGCTCGACTCCATCGCGCAGGCGATGTGGTGGAACAAACCCGACGTGTTCGGCCCGGGCATCGCCCAGGTTCCCGGTGCCAACGGAGCGGCCGGCTGCGGCGCGAACATGCCGACCGATCCGTGTGTCGATCGTCCCGAGGACTCCACCGTTCTCCAGGACAGCGGCGCCTTCCTCAGCGATGGTGACTCCGGATTCAGCGGCACCGACCTGCTCGTGATGCTTCGGCTGGAGAACGACTTCGGCCAAGGCGTCGACCCCGGGATGCACGGAGCGTGCACCGGCCCGCAGGGGGCCTCCTGTGCGGGCGAAGACTGGATTACCCAGCTCATCGACGCCGCGGCGCCCGAAACGGACATGTGGGATGTCGCCGCTGCGGTCAAGGACCGGATGATCACCGACCCCTCGATTCGCACCGAGGCCGAGGTCGCTACGTTGGAGACGCTGATGGGTGTGTCGCTCTCGGACACCGTCTCGGACGTTGGCGCGGGCGCAGCAGAGCAAGCCGCGCGCCGCCTCGCCGGGATGCTGACCAACACCCCCCAGTTCATGCTCGCCGGGATCCCGGGGCGCGACGTCGACCCTGCCGACGATCCCACCCTCATCGTGTCGGGCACCTCGACGGCGGATCTGTGCGCCGTGCTGGCGCCGATGATTCTCGACAACAGTGTCGACGGAATCGACCACGGCTACAGCTGCTCGGGGTCCGGCATCACCCTCGAATGAGGGTGGCGCCGCTGCTCGGGCGGCCCAGCGCGTCTGAACACTCTTACAACTTCGTTCTTCGCCTCATCGAGGTCCTTGTCATGCCTAGCTTACTTCCACGTATCGCCGTCCCTGCCCTGTGTCTGTGCATCTTCGCCTGCGGCGACGAGACGGGGGAAAACCTATCCGAGGGTGGTTTCGGGAGCGGTGAGCAGACCACCGGAGGGCAGACGAGCACCCCTGCGACCTCCAGCCCAACGACGCCCACCACGGACACGACCACCGCCACGACGCTCGAGCCGACGACGGCCGACACGGACCCGTCCACGACCGGGGTGACGGATCCCTCCACGACCGAAACCACCGACGACGACGACACCACGACGGCGGACGATACGACCACGGACGACGATACGACCACGTCCGACGACACCACCACGTCCGACGACACCACCACCGACAACCCCACCACCACCACGGACGTTCCGGCCGCCTGCGAGAACGACACCATCGACGACAACGAGGTCTGCTTCGTCGTCGCTGAGTTCACGGTTGCAACCGGCGCCAACCCGAGTGACGTCGTCGGCGGAGACTTTGACGGCGATGGAAACTTCGACGTTGTCGTCTCCTCGGTCGACGACAACAGCGTGGCCGTCCACCTCGGGGACGGCATGGGCGAGTTGGCCGCAGCCATCAACACCGCGGTTGGCAACAACCCCACGCGCGTTGTGGCCGCCGAGTTCAGCGGTGACGCGAGCTGGGATGCTCTCACCGCGAATACAGACGACGGAACCGTGAGTGTCCTGATCTCCGACGGAGCCGGTGGGTTCACCGAGACCGCCGTTGTTGTCGGCGGGCAGCCGGTTGACCTCGCCCTGGGCGACCTCGACGGCGCCAACGGGACCGACTTCGCGGTGGCCAACGCTGGCGACGCCAACTACAACACCGCGCTCAACAACGGCACCGGCGGCTTCACCGTGCTCGGCCCGTGGACGCCCGCGGGCAACGTTGTCGCGATGGCTGGCATCGCACTGGGACAGATGGTCGGCACCGCATCGCCGGATGCCATGTACGGCGGCGGGGCATTCTATGCCGCGACCAACGGTGGAGGCGATGGGACCATGTTGGTTGCGATGAGCCTCGGCAACGGTGCGGGAACCAACCTCTCCCGCTTCAGCTCCGGAAGCGTCGACGGCAACACCGATATCGATGTCGTCGCGATCGACGGCGCACAGGCCCGACTGTTCGTGGGCACGGGCGGCAACGGCAGCCCCGCCTTCAACAGCGGCCCCTTTGTGGGGCACTTGGCTGCCTCCGAAGTGGTCATCGCCGATGTCACCGGCGAAGGCGTGGGCGACATCATCATCACAGACGAAGCGGCAAACACCGTACTTGTGCGCGTCAACCTCGGCGGCCTCACATTCGCCCCGGCCGTCGCCTTCCCCGTCGGGACCGCGCCCTCGGGTGTCGCCATCGCCGACCTCAACGATGACGGCGTCAACGACATCATCGTCTCAAACCGCAACAGCGACGACCTCACGATCTTGCTCTCCAACCCGTAGCGCGCAGCGTCTTGGGGCCTGGACGCGGCGGCTCAAGAACGACGAGTGAGCCGTCGTGGCGGGGGCTGCTAGAGCGGCGACCAGTTTGATTCCGGGTGCTGAGGTGCGTCTGGGGCCGTTCCTGGGTAGGAGCGTGGCCGAAGTTGTGTCGGGCACACCACGAGCGCCGCGCGACACCGTCAGGTGCGGCCCCAGGCGTGCATCAGCGCGTGGAATCAAACTGATCGCCGCTCTAGGGTTCTGCGCCCTCCTCGATCCAGGCGAAGATGGTGTCCTTGTCGGCGTCGCTGATCGTCAGCCCGCCCGAGGGCATCGGGTTCCCGCTGCCCCCGCAACCGCAGCCGCCGAGATTCGCATCGAGCGCGTGGGTGGCGGCGAGCTTGTGCCAGAGGTAGCTCAGCTGCGGGTCACCGGGGGTGACGTAGGGAACGGCGGCCGAGAGCGGCATGACCTCGACGATGGCCGCGTACGGATTGGTCTCAAGATCGGGGACGTTCGCTCCGGCCGCGTGACACTCCGATCCTTGGCACGTCAACGCCCAGATCGGAGCGATGTCGGTTGCATGGGACAGCGGCAACGAGATCGTGTCGGACCCGGTGTCACTGCCCGACTCCGCGGAGTCTCCCGTTTCGCCCTGCGTCGTCGGAACGACGGTGGTGCTGCTGGTGGTTCCCGAGATGTCATCGCCTTCGAGGAGGCCGTAGAACATGGAGACCTCGCTGTCCGTGGCCGTGACGAGATCATCTTCGACATCGAGCTCGACGGTGGCCAGCTTGATCCAGCTCCCCGCGTTGGCCTTGAAGTCCTCCCGGTGGATCGCAGCGACCGCCGTCCCCGTGGGATCGTTGGGGAGCCGACGCGCGTAGGTGACCTCGGCGTTGATCGCCAGGTCGATGTCGGGCTGGACGCGATACGCTGGGCCGAAGATCAGCGGCGGCGTGTCGCTGGGCGTCACGATGAACTCATGCTCGCGTTCGAGCGCACCGGGAAGGATCAGGACGGTCAGGACCCCGTCGTGCGAGCTGACCTGGCCGCCGGAGGGCCCAATCCGCTTGCGCACCGTGCGGGCGTCGTCCTCAGGCGCGCACCCGAACGCAGAGGTTACGGAAACCGCGCAGATCAGCGTCAGACCAAGTCGGAGCGTCGTCACGATGCGCTCCAAACTAGCACGTCCCAGGCCGTAGGAGTCCTCTTCGAGCCCCCCGAACTGCGTACAAGAATGCCCCATCATCGCCGCGGGCCGCGTGGTCGTGTACATTCTGGACATGAGCTTCGGGCGCAAATCCCTCACGCTGGTGGCACTCGTGAGCACGGTCGGCGGGACCGCGTGCAACAACGGATCCGGCGCGGGTTCGTCGTGCGAGACCATCGACCAGTCGGGTGGGATCGTGAGTTCGGCCGATGGCGCCTTGTCGTTGAGCTTCCGGCCCGACTCGGTCTCCGAGACGACCGAAGTCTGTATCTCCGAGGCACAGCGGCCGCCCAACGGCCCGCCCAACGTCTACGGACAAGCCTATCGCGTGACCCCCGACATCCCGGTCGAGGTCAACATCTCGGTGACCTACCGAGCGCCGCTCCCGGACAACACGAGCAACACCGCCGTCGGGGTGATTCGGCGCGAGGACTTCGATGCAGGCCAAGGCAAGTGGCTCGCCCTTCCGATCACCCGGCTCGAGCCCTCCAACGATCTCGTCGCCGGCACCGACACCCGAATCTCGATGTTCTACGGCCTGCTCTCCGATGGCGGCTCCGGTCCCGCGCCCAGCGGAACCTCGACCGGAACGGCGTCGAGCGGAACGGACGACAACACCGAAAGCGAAACACAGACCTCGAGCACGACGGACAGCCCTGGCTCCGAGGACAGCACGACCGGCGGCGCATCCGACTCGGACTCGGACGACACCGAGCCGACCTCCGACTCCGACCCGAGCGGCGAGACCTCGGATTCGGACTCCGACTCAGACTCAGACTCCGACACCGGCGTCCCCGCCGACTGCAACAACCTCCCGATGGGCCCCTTTGCGGTCACGCAGATCGCAACGGTGGCTGCGGGCTCGGCGGAAGACCTCGCGATGACCGGCAACGGCACGTTCGTGCTCGCCGATGGCGACACGTTTGTCGAGATGGACGCGGACGGAAACACGACCGATTGGCTCACCGGGCTGCCGTTCCCCGACGACATCCTCGGGATTGCGTTCGACTCGTCCGGAACGCTCTACGCCGCCATCGGCCTCAACGGCAGCGACTTTTGGTCGTTCACCACGGCGGGGAGCACAAACGTGTTCGACACCAACCTGATGATCCCCAACGGGCTCTTTGTCGACAGCACCGACCAGGTTTGGATCTCCGACTACGGCGGTGGCAGCATCAGTCGCATCGACCCGGTCGCGGGCACCATCGTCGAGGTGGTTGGCACCCAAGCTGGCACCGCCAACGGGATCTTCTTCGATGAGGACCGCAGCATGCTCTACTGGCTGAACTACGCCGCGAGCCAGATCGGCGGCGCGCAGATCACCGACGGGGCCGCCGGGCCCCCGATGCTCATCGCCGATCTTCAAGGCCGCTCGGACGGCCTGACGATGGACGAGTGCGGCAACCTCTACGTCGTGGACCAAGGCGGGCTTGCGGGGAACCTGCCGTGCCGCATCGACCGGGTCGAGCTCAACGCGTCCGGTCAAGCGGCCCTGAGCACCGTCGAGATCGCGGACGGCAGCGACCTCGGCAACAACTGCGCCAACGCACAGTTTGGCTACGGGTTCGGCGACTCCAACGACCAAGCCCTCTTCGTCACCGGTCAAGCGGGCAATGTGATGCGGGTCGAGGTCGGACTCTCGGGTTACCCGATCACGCTACCGGGGTCCTGAGTTTCGAGGACCTCCCGCAGACGGCGGAGCGCCAACTCGCTCTTGCAGTCCTGGATGTCTCCCCGGACACACGCCGCAATCGCATCTTCAAGCGGCAGCCATCGGCATCGGGCCCCCTCCTCCATCGGCGAACCATCGGTGGGGGCAAGCACGGCCGCGGCCGGGTCCTGGACCTGCGCCGCGGTGAGCCAATATTTCTCGGGCATCGATCCGGGGCTTGGAAACGTACCGGCTCCGAGAAACTGAACGTTCGTAGGGTCGATGCGGATACCGGCCTCTTCGTACGCTTCGGCAGCTGCCCGCTCGCGAATCCCGGCCTCGCCCACATCGCCGCGCTCGACGATGCCCGCGACAACTTCGGTCAGCATCATTCGGCGCGGTTCGCTGACCGGGAGCGACTCCGCCGGACGACCGAGCCACAGCGCGGGCCGAAGCCCTTCGCGAAGCAGCACGGTCACCGCCCCGCTCGGATCCAGGTGGTACAGCGCGACCACGACGGCGTCGGGCCCCTTCGCGCGCCCGAGGAAGTCACAGACGTACTGCGCCGATGTGGAGCCGTCCTCGCGACGATTGCGCAACCTGTACCGCTCCACCTGGAGGAACCCGTGGGGGCCACCATGCTGTTCGTACGCATCCACCACGATTCCGACGACCTTCGGGTTCGACATCCACCGACCTTGCTCGCCACAAAGGCGGCTGTCGAGGCCACTGCGTGCTACCGTCCGGCGCTCCGATGACCTCCAAGCCGGAGCGCGCATTGTTCGTCGACCTGGACGGCACCTTGGTGGCGACCGATGTGCTGTGGGAGGCGTTCTTCAAGGCCGTCAAAGCACAACCGTGGGTCGCCCTGTTGGCGGTTGGTTGGCTGCTCCGCGGGAGAGCCGCGCTCAAGGACGAGCTGTCCAAACGCGTGGTCATCGACCCCGAGGCCCTGCCCTATCACCAGGAGGTCCTCGAGTTCGTCCGCGCGCGCAAGGCCGAGGGGGACACGGTCGTCCTCGCCACCGCCAGCGCACGCCCGTGGGCGGAGGCCGTTGCAGCCCACCTGGGGCTGTTCGACGATGTCCTGGCGAGCGAGCTCACTCACAACCTCAAAGGCGCCCACAAGCTCGCCGCCATCGAGCGGTACTGCCAAGACGGGGGCCACAAGACATGGGGCTACATCGGAGATGCACATGCGGACCTGCCCATTTGGGACAGGGCTGATGAGGTCTTCGTCGTGGCTCCGAGCGCCACCCTCAAGCAGCGAGTCACAGGCGTGACGCGGGTGTTCGGTAAGAAGCCGAGTCTCCTCAAGGCCGCGTTCAAGGCGATGCGGCCCCACCAGTACGTCAAGAACGTGCTGCTGTGGGTGCCGTTGATGCTCGCGCACGCCTACAGCGACTCCAGCAAGGTCTTCGCCGCGCTCGTCGCCTTCGCGGCGTTCTCGCTCACGGCCTCCGCGGTCTACCTGTTCAACGACATGCTCGATGTCGAGGCGGATCGGGTGCACCCCAAGAAGAGGTCCCGTCCGTTCGCGTCGGGGAGCCTGCCGCTGCTGTATGGGCCGCCCATGGTCGCCGGGCTCATCACCCTCGCGATCACCCTCTCGGTCCTGTTCTTGCCCTCGGAGTACCTCGCGGTGCTGCTGCTCTACCTCGCGGTGAACAGCGCGTACTCGGTCTCGCTCAAGAGCAAGATGCTGATCGATGTGATGATCTTGGCGAGCCTCTACACGCTGCGCATTTTCGCGGGCGGGGTGGCCACCGGACTTCAGGTCTCCGAGTGGCTGCTGGCCTTTTCGATCTTTTTCTTCACCTCACTCGCGTTCGCCAAGCGATACGTGGAGCTTGACCGCGTGGCCGTGGAAGGCAAGACCGAGGCCAAGGGACGCGGATACCGGGTCGAGGACCTTGAGCTGATCATCAGCGTGGGGCCAACCTCGGGATACCTCGCCGTCTTGGTGTTTGCGCTGTACATCAACAACGGGTTGCCTGGCTTCTACGTCAACAAATGGTTGCTGTGGCTCACCTGCCCGCTGTTGCTGTACTGGATCAGTCGGCTCTGGTTTCTCGCCAAGCGGCGGGAGCTCGACCACGATCCGGTCGTGTTCGCGGTGACCGACAAGGCCAGCCTCGCCGTGGGTGCGAGCGTCGGCCTGCTGCTGCTGCTTGCGGCCCCGCCCTGGTGAGGCCCCGGGCTCACGACGCAGGACGGCGGACCTTGAACTGGGTCTGGCCGAGCAGCAAGAGCGATCCGTAGGGAACCGCCTCGCCGGGCCGCAGCCTGGAGTACGTCCCGTTTGCGCTCCCCATATCTTCGATGAAGAGCCCCTCATCGCGACACGTGAAGCGGCAGTGAGCGCCGGAAACAAACGTGTCCTCCGGAAGCTCAATGTCTGCGCTCTCGCGTCCGACGATCAGACCCGAGCCCCCGAGGGCCGCCGTGCTGCACGTCGTGCCGGACATCGGGTAGCTGGTGACCGCGCCCCAGCCACCGCCATCGGCGCTGTAGCGCAGGAGGGATTCGCCGACGCGAAACTCATCTCCATCGCGGACCGCGAGCCGCTCGTCGACCTGCCGAAAAACACCCGACCGCCCGGTGGCCTCGATGCGCAGGCCACCCCCGGGAATAACGAACAAGCGAGCATGGCTGGGCTCAATGTGGGGATCGTCGCCCCAGGGCTGGTCGGGACCACGCCCCACCTCAAGCATCTCGCCCGCCACGAGCAGGCGTTCCCAGACCGCCTCGCCACGCGCCCCGAGCATCACGACCCGCACGCCCGCCGGCTTCGAAACCGCGGTCGTGTCGATGTCCGGCATGTCCGGCATGTCCGGCGATGGCAGGGATGGCATCCGAGGGTTGGTGGGCAGGCTCTCCGAAGACGCCCGGTGCCAGCGCTCCGGCGACTCGATTCCAAGTCGCGGCGTCACATTCGGAGCCACCGCGTCGGGCAATCCTGCCGCCGCAAAGCCGCCGGTCGGCGGCGAGGTTCCGTCCACGAACGTCGGACTGGTCGGGGCCTCGCGCGGCGTCGAGCCCTCGTCGCCGTCCTCGGGCTGCGCCGGGTCCGGCGTGCGGGTGACCACCGTGACCACCGTGGCCACCGAAGTCTGGGGCAACACATCGTCGGTCCCCGAGGAGTCATCCTGGGTCGCAACGGCCGCGGGTTCGGCCGGGCTTGCGTTGAGTTCCTCACCGAGCGCGAGCAAATCGGGGTGGCCGGGGTGCGCCTCGATCAGCCGCTGGTATGCCTCCCGGGCCTTGGATCGAAATCCTCGAAGCATCAGAAACTGCAGCTCGGCGACCTCCTCGGAGACGTTGACCGGCTCGAGCGCCTTGCGTGCCTGCGCGATGGCTGCGTCCACGTCGGGCTCGAGCGAGAGCGGCTCGGATCCTTCCATGGCGACCTCCTCCGCCGGGGCCGATGTGGGATCCGCCGACGGGTCCTCGCCGAGTTCCTCCGCGATCATGCTGACCACCTTGCGCGGCAGCGTCGGCGACTGGTCCTGCTCCGCCGGCTCGGATGCGGGTTCGGGTTCGGATGCGGGGACGGGTTCGGGTTCGGGTTCGGGTTCGGGATCGGGTTCGGGTTCGGATGCGGGCGCGGGTTCGGGCGCGCCGGAGGGCACGCCGGTGCGCACGGATTTCGGGAGGGTTGGCTCCGCAGGGACGAACGGAGGGGATCCACTGCCCCGCCGCATGGTCCGGCTGCCCGGGTCGAGTGGCCCAACCGAAGGCGCATCGCCGCGGTCGTCCTCCCACTCGAAATCGTTCTCGTGCGAGGGCCCCTTCGGGTCGGGCGCAGCCTTTCGGACGACGGTGTTGCCGGTGACCGCCGGCGCGAGGTGGGGCGAGCGAGTCCCACAGTTCCAACAGAAAACCGCCTCCAGTTGCACCTCTACGGCGCAGTCACGACACGGCTGCGTCCGCTCGACGGAGACAGCTTCGTCTGGGCGCGGCTCACCGCAGTTCGAGCAGAACCTCCCGCCCTCGGGAAGCTCCGCGCTGCAACGTTCGCAGTCCACGTCCGATGAGGATATCGCGGGCCAGCCTCGGGGGCGACCTTTCGCCGCGGGCAACACTGCACGCATGTCCGCGTACGCTTGCTACTCTCGGCGCGATGCGGCGCGGCGAAAGAGCCAACAAGATCGGCGAGATCCTCGAGCGGCTCTACCCCAAGCCACCCATTCCGCTGGATCACACCGACCCGTACACGCTGCTGGTCGCGGTGATGCTGTCCGCGCAGACCACCGACAAGAAGGTCAACGAGGTCACCCCCAGCCTCTTCGCCCTCGCCGGCACGCCAGCGGCGATGGCCAAACAACCGGTGCCCGCGATCCTCGCCTGCATCCGTCAACTCGGCCTGGCCCCCACCAAGGCGAAGAACCTGCAGCGGCTCAGCGAGATGCTCGTCGAACGACACGCGGGCGTGGTGCCATCGGAGTTCGATGCGCTCGAGGCCCTTCCCGGCGTCGGGCACAAGACCGCCTCAGTGGTCATGTCGCAAGCGTTCGGGGTCCCGGCGTTTCCCGTGGACACCCACATTCATCGGCTCGCCGCGCGGTGGCAGCTCTCGGTCGGAACCACCGTCGAAAAAACGGAGGCCGACCTCAAGCGCCTGTTTCCCGCCGACACCTGGAACCGGCGCCACCTTCAGATCATCTTCTTCGGCCGAGAGTTCTGCCCCGCGCGAGGCCATGACCTGAGCACCTGCCAGATCTGCGGGTGGGCGGCGACCAAGAAGCGAATGACCCAGGAGCGACGCAAGTGAGGCCGGGCAAGGTCAGCCTCACCGCCGTCGCGGTCGCAGCCGCGCGGGGCCTCGCTCGCACCCCCGACCCCACCGCCGCGCCCCTGCTCGCCTCCCCGCTGGGCGCCGCACTCTCCCTGTGGCAGTCGCTGCCCGCCTGGGCCCGCGCGGTCCGACTCGCGCCACGACTGGCCAGCGGCGGACTCGTAGACCATCTCGATCTCCGGACCGCGGCGATCGACCGCGAGCTCCAGGAAGCCGTCCACGCAGGCGCACGAACGCTGGTCATTCTCGGCGCGGGCTTCGACGGGCGGGCGTACCGACTGCCGTGCCTACGCGAGCTGGACGTCTTCGAGCTGGACCACCCCGAAACCTCATCGGTCAAGCGCGCCCGCGCAGCCGGGCTGCCCCTGATGGCACGATCCCTTCGACACGTCGCCGTCGACTTCGACCGGACCTCGGTCGAGGCGGCGCTCGAGCAAGCCGGGCATGAGGCGTCGACCCCCACCGTCTGGATCTGGGAGGGCGTGACCCCGTACCTCCCGCCGGCGGCGACCGAGATCACCCTGTGCGCGATCGCCCAGCGCAGCGCTCCTTCGAGCCGCTTGCTGATGACCTACGCAGTGCCAAAGCTGATTGGCCTGCCCGCACCCCGCCTTGAGGCCGTCATCCGGCTCGGCTTCGCATGTCTCGGTGAACCGCTCCGAGGCGCCATGACCCCCGCAGAGGCTCTGCTGAGCGTGCAAAAGCACGGATTCGAGGCGGTTCGAGACAGCGGGCAACGCGAGTGGGCGCACTCTCGGAAGCTCGCGTTCCACCTTGCGCGGCCGCTGAGAGCCGAGCGGCTGCTGGTTTCGGCGCGCGTTTGATCGGTTGCGGCCGTTCGGACGGTTGCCACAGCCGATGTAGGATAGTATCTGTGTCCGGTGCGGATTCGTTACGCTGCGAGGACCGACGTCGGTCTCAAGCGGACCCACAATGAGGACTATTTTGCTCTCATCGAGGAGGACCGCCTCTTCATGGTTGCAGATGGCATGGGCGGTCACGCCTCGGGCGACGTCGCGAGCAAGATGTCCACCGAGGTTGTCGGCGAGTTCTATCGACACAGCCGGAACGCCAACGCCACCTGGCCATTCCGCTACGACCCAACCCGCTCGTTCGCAGAAAACCGCATGATCGCGTCGGTGCGCCTGGCCAACGAGCGCATCCACTACGCGTCTCAGCGAAATCGTAGCCAGCGGGGCATGGGCACCACCGTCGTGGTCTTCCACCTCAACGGCCACGATGGCTACGTCGGGCACGTGGGCGATTCGCGGGTGTACCGCGTACGAGACGGCGAGTTGGTCTCGCTGACCCGGGACCACTCGCTCCTTGAGGACTGGAAGGACGCACGTCCGGACCTCACCGAGGAAGAGATCCGCGACTTCCCCCACAAGAACGTCATCACGCGAGCGCTCGGCATGCGCGACACCGTCGAGGTGGACGTGACGCGCTTCCAGATCAAGAACCGAGATCGCTTCTTGCTCTGCTCCGACGGCCTGTGCGGCATGTTGACCGACGACGAAATGCACGAAATCGTCGCAGCGCACGATGACCCCGAAGAGATCGTGGCCGACCTGATCGACCGGGCCAACGCTGAGGGTGGTGAAGACAACATCACCGCCATGCTCATCGAGTGCTTGTTTTAGCTGTCTTCGTTATCTAGAGGGCGCTTGCGCGCGCCCTCTCCCCGCCGGCGGAGTGCTCGGGGGCCCCTCTCCCGCTCGCCCGGCCCTCTCGGGCCGTTGGTTGGTGCTTCGATTCGTCACGTCCTTCCCCCGGTCGCCCGGCCCTTTCCGGCCGTCGGTTGGCGGAGTCTCGGTAGGTTTGGGATGAACTCGTGTCAGGGACCTTCGGGGGGTTCGTTGAGCACGGACAGGCGCCTGGTCCGCGCCGGGGACGTTCATCCATGCGCAACGAAACGGCCGAATTCGGCGAATCAGAGGCAATTCAGACCCGCACTTCGTGTGCGGGCACACTCTCGATGCGCGGGTTCGCGCTCGTCGGGCTCGCGCTGGCTACCGCCGGAAACCTGGCTTGTATCCAGGATTCAGACTGCGGAATCTGCGATCCGGACAACCTGCGGCTCGAGTCGATTGTGGGGATCAACTACGCCGCCGACAAGGTCCACATCCTCAACCCGGTGTGCGAGGGGGAGGACTGCCCGGACCCTATCGCGAAGGGCAGCTACTTCGTCGACGACGTCATCCCGTGCGAGGAGACGGAGAAGGCACAGGACTCACCCGACCCGCAGGAGTACTGCCGGCTCTCCCCGCTGGTGACGTTCTCGGGGATCGAGTTCATCTTCAACAACCTCCTGGAGCCCACCTCGATCGAGCTCGTCCGAAAGCGTCCCGACAACCCGCAGCTCTTCGAGGTGTATGACTGGAAACCGGACGTCCTTCAGATTCAGGGCCCGATCACCCGCTTCAACGGGGACTACGCCCCGGGGCAGGGACAGCGTGCTCCGGACACGATCAGCCGACTGGTGAACCTGTCGTGCATCGACAACATCACGGCCAACGGCGGGCGGTTTACCCACGCGGACTACGAGGATCCGAGCACCAACCCGTGCAACGCGGTGAACCCCGCCACGGGCAAGCCAATGAAGCTGTTCGAGTCCGGCACGGTCAAGGCAGCGCGCGGCATCACGACCGCCAACAGCAACAGCTGCACAAGCCCGGAGGAAGGCCCGGACACGTGCTGCTCCTACTGCGACTTCATCCTCTCTACAAAAATCGATCGCTACGGCGTCGACGGGTCCGGCACGCCGCGTAGCCCCAACCCTGAAACGACGCAGCCTGGCGGTGCCCCGTACGCGGACGCCATCACGTGTGCCGGCCTGGACGATGCAGGCGTGGTCATCGACCGCTACGCGGCCTGCTCGGATTTCGTCAGCCAGGTCGACCGCGGCGACGAAGAACAGCGCTGGGAGTACCTGTGGTGCGAGCCTGGCACCACAGGCTCCGATTGCCCTCTTGAGGTGCAGACGTTCCGGGTGCCGCTGTTCGACAAGCTCCGAGAGACCCATCCCGACCTGCGTCCCGCGAAGATGGAGAACACCACCGCGACGTGCAGCGACTCGAGCGAATGCAGCAGCGTGCACGGACTCCCGGGGACCGACTGCATCGGGACGCATGCCGAGACCGGTGCGGCCTGTCTTGCCGACGCCTACGATGACGGCACCTGCGACCAAGGTGTCTGCCGAGCGCAGTGGGTTGTCGAGTGCGTGCGCGATGAAACGACGACCGGTGCGGACACGGGCTATTGCGTCGACCGCCGATTCGGCGCGGGCGGAGGCGCGGCATGCATGACCGCGACCGCAGCCGTGGAAGACGAGCGTGTGTATGGAAGTGCTGGAGCTTCAGGGGCGGGTCTATCCGACTGCAGCGCCGAAGGAGACGGCTGCGCGCAGCGGGGCGCAGGCTTCAAGCTGGCGTTCGCCGACTGGAACGAGAACCGAAGCCTCACCGCCGAGGAAGCCTGCCAAGGATCCTTATACGGGCCCCTGCGCGCCGGAGAGGACGGCTTTGCCTGCGATCCGTACTACCAGAGCAACCTGGCCCCGCTGCCGCTGTACGAACGGGATCGAAACCTGCCCAGCCAAGCTCGCCGCTGCGTCTGTCCGGACAGCGGCTCGGTCGAGTTCAACCGGGACGCCCTCGAGGCCGACGGGTGTGTCGAGGCCGTCGAGCGCGGGTGCTACGACGCCCAGGGGGCGCTCCTGGACGAACGCGCGGGACGGTACGCGATCAAGTTCGCCTCCCCCGGCCCTGGAACCCGCCCAGGCGGCATCGTCTACGACCCCGCGCTTAAAGGGTTCGACTGGCGTCCCGCCGATGCCGGAGGGGTGCCCCGAGCGGACATCGAGGTGTGCGCTGAGGATGCACGGCAGCTCGGCGCCCTCAACCGGCACGAGGGGTGGCGTGCACGCGACGGCGGCCTGATCGAGACCTACGAGGACTTCGACCGCGCCATGTGCTCGGGGCAGCGCTACGATGTCGTCTTCAACCCGACCGGCAACGAAGACAACGCGGCGTACGTGGTGGACAAGGCCGGGAACACGCTGGCCGGAAAGTCGATTTACACGTTCGAGACGGCGCAGTTCCACGTCGTCCCGGACTCGGGCTCCCCCAAGGACAGCCTGCGGATCGGCGCCTGCGATGACTTCGCGCTGCGTTTCTCCAACAAGTACGACGCCAGCCCGGAAAACCTCTCGAAGCTGCAGCTGTACCGGGTGACCTGCGTCGGTGAAGGGCAGCAGCGGGTCTGCGAACTCGCGGAGCCCGACCCCTCGTGCAGCTCGGACTCCCCCGACGCCGGTGCGTGCTGTGAGCTCGCGCCCGTCGCTGGGGGCCCGGTCTGTGCGCATTCCAAACAGGAGCTCGAAGCCGCCCGCGCCGCGGGGGACAGGTGTATGGCTCCGTGTCTAACGACCAACGTCGCCAACCAGGACATCGGACAGGTCGCCGTGCAGGTCGACCCGGTCGAGTTCGGCCGCTACCTGCAGAAAAACGAGACGTACCGGATGCTCGCGCCGATGGCTGGAACGCTCGACCAAGCGATGAGCGACCCGGACGTGTACAGCTCGGTGTTCTGGGACGCCTGCGGCATGCCGCTGGTCGCAGAGAAAGCGCAGCGATACGACTACGAGTTCCGCATCGATGAGCCCAAGTGCAAGGAGGACCAAGATCGCGACGGCGTGCCGCTGTCCTGCGACAACGATGGCGACACGCTCTTTAGCCCCAACCAGGACTCGCTCGACTTCGACCAAGACGGTTTCGGTCTCAACGATCTGTGTCCCGTGGTGGCCGGTGCGTCCGACAACACGGCCGACTCCGACCGCGACGGCGTGGGCAACGAGTGCGACTCGTGCCGGAACACGACGACCTTCTACAACGCCAACGCGATCGCCGCGGCGGTGCCGGACTACATGCGCATCCGCAACATTCCCGACCAAACCGACACCGACCACGACGGCATTGGGGATGTCTGTGACAACTGCATCGTCACGGCCAACTGCGGCGAGTACGGCCCCAGCAACCACCACGAGGTGGGCGACCCGCTCCCGCAGAGCAGCGATCTGTGCCAGACCGCCCGGGAGAGCAGCATGTCGGGCCAGGCCTGCGAGGGCCAGACGATCACCGCGTTTGCGGCCGGCCCGGTTGGGTTCGGGGCACAGGACGACTTCGACCAAGACGGCATCGCCAACATCGAGGACTTGTGTCCGCGGCAGCCGCTGCCCGAAGCGCCGATCGCTTGCGAGCGCGAGACCCAAGTGGCCGACTGCGGCCCCGACCGCCCCTGTTCCCCGGGGGGGTGGTGCAACCACCTCGACAGCGATGAGGACGGAGTCGGTGACGCCTGCGACACCTGTGCGTTCGAGCCCAACCCGTCGCAAGCGATGGACGGCGGTTCGCAGGACGACGACCCCGACGGCGACTTCGTGGGGGAGGTTTGCGAAATCGGAGCCGCGAGGGGCTGCGGCGACCGGGACAACGCGCGCCCGTTCGGCTTTCACAGCGTGAGCGCTGGAGGCAACTGCTGCACCACGCAGCTGATCGAAGCCGACGCGGCCGCAGCCGTCGCCTCCGCCGAGTCCGGCGGAACGCTCGCCGAAGGAGACTTGCTGCTCGCCGCCACCTGCACCGACCCCGCCGACCTGAGCACCTGCACGCCGCTGACCGGGGTCCCGTTCGACGACCAAGGGCAACTCTTCGAGCGCGCCGACGGAACCCCACTGCTCGCGCTCCCGGTTCGGACCCGCGAAAACTGTACGGAAGAGCAGGAGGAAGGGCTGCTGTGCTTCTCGCTCCCGGCCGAGCTTGAAAACACGCCCGGCATCCTCACCCCTCCACCTGGATGCGACGCGGCCCTCGCCGACGCGGGCGTGAGCGCGCTGCAGAACCTGAGCCAACCGCTCACCGACCAGGACTTTACGGGCGAGCCCAACCCCCTGGACTCGCTCTGGCAGCGCATGTGTTTCCTGCCGCAAACCGACCAGGACTACGACGGCATCGGCGACCCCTGCGACAAGTGCCGGTTCGCGTTCGACCCCTCCGACCGCCCCTACCGGGACCCGAACGGGGTGCTGCAGCCCGACTTCGGGGCCGCGTGCAACGGCGCCCTTCGACCCGACGAGATCTGCGAGCTCGTCGAGATGGCGCAGGGCGAGGACGACGTGGAGCCTGCAGACACCGACGGCATGGAGGGATCGACCGACGGGGGCAGCACGGGTGAATGATCTCGCCGCCAGGGCTTCCTCACACGCGCGTTCGGGCATCTGCCGCGTCCGAGCCGACGCGGGGCCGCCCACCGAACGGCCGCTCACCCCCAAAGGGCGGTTCTTGGCCGTCTCGCCGCCCTAGGCGCCGAATCTAGAGGTCCTACCCATGGGACCAAAAGGTCTTCCGAAACCGCCGGGTTCTATGTAGGGTACGGCCCGCCTAGGCTATCGGGTTAAGGCCAAAAGCACACACGGACACAGGGTTCATGACTACTCATCGTCTTTCGACAAATCGCAGCGAGCTTTTGGGCTTTCGTCGCCTCGCGTCCACCGCCGCGAGCTCGCTCGCGCTCGCCGGTCTCGCCACGATCGTCCTGGGCTCCAGCGGCTGCATCCAGGACACCGACTGCGGAATCTGCGACCCGGACAACCTGATCCTCGAGTCGATCTCGGGCATCAACTACCAGTCCAACAAGGTCCACATCATCGGCCCGCAGTGCGAAGGCGATGCCTGCCCGAAGGAACAGCTGACCGAGGCGACGTACTTCCTCGAGAAAATCATCCGCTGCGAGGAGACCGAGGAAGCCCAGGAATCCGCGAACGCGCAGGAGTACTGCAGGCTCTCGCCGCTGGTCACCGCGTTCGGCATCGAGTTCATCTTCAACAACCTGCTCGACCCGACGTCCATCGAGCTGGTTCGAAAGCGACCCGACGAACCGCAGCTGTTCGAGGTCTACGACTGGAAGACCGACGTCCTCCAGGTCCAGGGTCCGATCACCCGCTTCAACGGCGACTACAACCGCGGCGGCCGCGACGAGGCGGACACGATCAGCCGGTTGGTCAACTTGTCTTGCATCGACAACGTGGCAGCCAACGGCGGCACCTTCAGCTTCGAGTCCTACAAGGACCCGACGACGAACCCGTGCAACGGCTTCAACCCCACCACCGGCCTGCCCATGAAGATGGCCGAGAGCGCGACGATCAAGGCTGCTCGGGGCATCTGGACCGCGTCCGGCAACAGCTGCTCCTCGCCTGAGGAGGGCCCGGATACCTGCTGCTCGTACTGCGACTACCTGCTCTCGACGAAGATCGACCGCTACGGCATCGACGACACCGGCGTCGCACGCAACGCGAACCTCGTACCAGGCGCCCCCGCTGCCATCCAGTGTGGCGACGCGACGACCGCCGGCAGTGTTATCGACAAGTTCGCCGAGTGCTCCGGCTTCGTCGCAAACACCGACCGCAGCGACGAAGAGCAGACCTGGCGATACGAATGGTGTCCTCCTGGAGGCGAGTGCGTCACGCAGGACTGGAAGTTGCCGATCTTCGACAAGATTCGCGAGACCCACCCCAAAGACCGTCCCGTCGGGGTTGAGAACCTGGATGCCAAGTGCACCACCACCGCTGAGTGTAGTGATGTGCACGGCTTGACCGGCACCGAGTGCGTCGGCACGCACTCCGACTCCGAAGACCCTTGTCTGACCGACGCGTACGACGCAGATTCGACCGCCACCTGCGACCGCGGCGTCTGTCGCCCGCAATGGGTGGCCACGTGCCGCTTCGACGAGACCACGACGGGCGCCGATGTCGCTTTCTGCCAGGACCGTCGGTTCGGAACGGCCGGCACGGCTGCGTGCTTGCTCACAACAGACGGCGTCACCTCAGGCGAGTTCGGGCCCGCGGGTCCCGGAGGCGCCGGATTGACCGACTGCGATGAAGAGGGCGCTGGTTGCGTTCAGCGTGGCGGGGGCGCGGCGCTGGCATTCGCAGACTGGAACGAGAACGGACGGCTCGCCGCCGACGAGGCCTGCCAGCGGTCCTTGTACGGCTCTGGGGTGCTCGAACTCGCGGACGACGAAGACCCCGCGATCAGGGAACTCTACGAGCAAGACGGCTTCCCCTGCGACCCGTTCTACCAAGAGAACCTCGTCGAGAGGGACATCTACCAGCGCGACGAGAACCTTCCCGGACCGAGCCGTGCCTGCATCTGCCCAGACAACGAAGACCTCGACGACGGAATCGCCGCCGTGGACAGCGCCTGCGAGGACGCAATCCGCACCGGTTGCTACGATTCGAACGGCAAGCTCGTAGAGGGCCGGGCTGGAGAGTACGCAGTCAAGTTCGTCGCGCGGGCTGGTGGCATCATCTACGACCCCGCCATCAAGGGCTTCGACTGGCGTCCCGCCGACCTCGGTGGCGTGCCTCGGGCCGACATCGAGACCTGCGCGGAGAACAACACCGACCGTCTAATGGCCCCGCTCAACCGCCACGACGGCTGGCGGGCGGCCGACACGTTCACACCGGAGAACTTCGAGGACTTCGACCGCGCCATGTGCTCGGGCCAGGAGTACACGGTCGTGTTCAACGAGCCCGGGAACGACGACAACCCCGCCTTTGTGATCGACAAGGCGGACAACACGCTCGCTGGCAAGTCGATCTACAAGTTCGAGACTGCCCAGTTCCACGTGCAGCCGGGCTCCGGCTTCCCGACCGACAACCTGCGTATTGGCGCGTGCGACGACTTCTCGCTGCGCTTCTCCAACAAGTACGACTCCAGCCCGGAGAACCTCGCGAAGCTGCAGCTGTTCCGAACCTCCTGTACCGGAGAAGGCAACGAGCGCGTCTGCGAGCTGACCTCCCCGGACCCAGAGTGTGATTCGGACAACCCGCCTCCAGGCGCCTGTTGTGTGACGTCCCCGGTCGCCGGCGGTGCAGACTGCTTCGAGACCGAGCCCGAGCTTGAGGCCGCGCTTAACACCAACGCTTGCGCGGCGCCTTGCCTGACCGTCAACATCGAGAACCAGTTCATCGGTGAGGTCAAGGTACAGATCGACCCGATCGAGTTCGGCCAGTACCTCGAACTGAACGAGGTCTACCGGATGCTTGCGCCCACGGCGGCCACGCTGGCCTCCACCCAGAGCGACCCCGACCTGTACCAGGCCGTGTTCTGGGACGCCTGCGGGATGCCGCTGGTCGCCGAGAATGCCGACTCATACGCGTACGACTTCCGTATCGACAACCCGAAGTGCAAAGAGGACAAGGACAAAGACGGTATCCCGCTGTCGTGTGACAACGCGGACAACGCCTTCAACCCCGACCAAGACGACATCGACGGCGACGGCGTTGGGGATGCGATCGACCTCTGCCCTGCCGCGGGCGGCGACCCGAACAACACCGCCGACTCGGACAACGACGGCGTCGGCAACGAGTGCGACAGCTGTCGCCAGACGCTGAACCAGTACAACGCCAACGCCGTGGCCGCGGCCGTCCCCGACTACATGATGGTCCGGAACATCCCCGACCAAAACGACTTCGACGAGGACGGAATCGGCGACGTGTGTGACAACTGCGTCGTCACCGCGAACTGCGAGAACTTCAGCCAAGACAACCCCTACGAGGTGGCCGACCCCATCGCCTACGACGACAACGACCTGTGTCAACGCGACGACAACAGCTCGATGATCGGCGATATCTGCGAAGGTCAGACGGTGGGTGAGTTCGCGGCTGGGCCAATCGGCTTCGGCGACCAGGACGACTTCGACCAGGACGGCCTGGTCAACTCGCTCGACGGTTGCCCGCGCCAGCCCCTCCCGGACGCGGAGCCCATCGAATGCACCAGCGACAACGCCGCCGAGGTCTGCGGAGAGGGCCGCCCCTGCTCGCCCGCCGGCATCTGCAACCACCTCGACAGCGACGGCGACGGCGTCGGCAACGCGTGTGACACCTGCGCGTTCCAAGGGAACCCGAGCCAAGCGATGGAAGGTGGCTCGCAAGACGACGATCCCGATGGAGACTTCGTTGGCGAGCTGTGCGAAGTGGGTGCGACCAAGGGGTGCGGCGAGCGAAAGAACGCACGACCGTTCGGGTTCTACGAAGTCGCCGCGCTGGGCAACTGCTGCACCACCCAGCTCATCGCCGCCGACGAAACGGCGGTCGCTTCGGCAGCCGAGGAGGGAAGGGTCCTCAGTCTGGGAGACCTTCTGATCGCAGGAACCTGCACCGACACGGCCGACCTCTCCACGTGCCTGCCGCTCACGGCACCGCATCCGGAGCTGCCCAACGCCCGGGACGCCGAAGGAAACCTCCTCCTCTCGCTCCCCGTCCGCACGCTTGAGAACTGCACCATGGAGCAGGAAGAGCAGCTGGAGTGTCGTTCGCTCCCGACCGCCCTTGAGACCCAGCCAGGCATCCTCATCCCGCCTCCGGGCTGTGATGCCGCGCTTGAGGCCGCCGCCGTGACGGCGCTTGAAAACCTCCGCAACCCGCTGACGGACCTCAACTTCACCGACCAGTCCAACCCGATCGACGCCCTGTGGCAGAACATCTGCTTCCTGCCCCAGGTCGACCAGGACTACGACGGCATCGGTGATGCGTGCGACAAGTGCCCCTTCGCCTTCGACCCGACCGACGCCGAGTACGTCGACGCCAACGGCCGCCTGTGGCCCAACGATGGCGCCGCCTGCAACGGTGACTTCCTGCCCGACAACATCTGCGAGCTGGAAGAGATGAACGGCGGAGGTATGGGGGACACCGACGACAGCGGTGGCTCCTCGGGCGGCGGTGTCGGCGGCAGCTCCGGCGGCTGAGCTGAGACAAGCCAGGAAGAAAGCCCGGACGCACCAGCGCCCGGGCTTTTTCCTTGGTTGAGCCAAGCGCGCCTTGCTGGGCCTCGATCCGCTGCGCAACCAAAGAAGAAGCCCCGCTGCGCTGGGCGGCGGGGCTCATCTCCGAAAGACCCTGAGGCCTACTTCCGGCGCTTGTAACGAACCCGGCAGGGAAGCCGAGGTCCGACGAGCAGGCGCGAGTAGTCGGGCTCATACCGCGACTCGACCAGCTCGAAGTCAAAGTGGCGCAACAGGTGACTCCACACCGCGCGGAGCTGGAGCTGGGCGAACACGATGCCGAGGCAGCGATGCCGACCGCCTCCGAACGCGATCCACGACATGGGGTCCTTCTTGTCCGCGTCGCGCTCAGGGCTCCATCGGTCGGGGTCGAAGCTGTTGGGGTTCGGGAACACTTCGGGGATCCGATGGGCCATCGCCGGCGAGGTCATGATCATCGCCCCTTCCTCGATGTGGTAGCCGGCGTAGTCAAACGCCTGCAGGACACGGCGCATCATCACGATGATCGGCGGATACAGCCGAAGCGTCTCCTTGATCGACCGCTCAAGCAGCGTCATCGCTTTGAGGTCGTCGAGCGTGAGGTCGGTGCGGCCACCCAGGACCTGGTCTTGCTCGGCGCGCAGCTTCCCGATCCACTCGGGGTTCTGGTTGAGCAAGATGCCCGTCCAGGCGACCGTGACGCCGCTGGTGTGGTGACCGGCGAACATGATCGCCAGGAGCAGCCCGGTCATCTCATCCTCGGTCAGCTCCCGTCCGTCCTTGTAGCGCGCGTCCATCAACGTCTGAAGAAAGTCCTCGGACGTCGTGTCGTTCTTGGCGCGACGCTCCCGCACGATGTCCGCAATGAGCTCTCCGAGGCGTTTTCGGGCCTGATCCCGTTTCTTGAACGCAGGCACCATCGGCATGTTCGGGGCGAAGAAGGCCAGCAGGCTCAGGCCTCCTTCCATGTCGTAGTAGAGCTTCGCGAACTCATCGGAGAGCTGGGCGCGGAACTTGGGACCCAGCAGCGAGCGGCTTGAGGTGTAGATCGTCAGCTGGTTGCCAACCTCGTAGAGATCGACCTCCCCTTCGTCGCCCCACTTGCCGAAGAACTGCTCGGCCTCCTCGACAAACCCTTGGGCGTAGGTACGAAGCCGGCTCTCGCGGAGCGCATCGTGAAAGAACGCGAGCTGCTCCTTCATGATCTCGGGTTCCGCGTCGTAGGCGATGCCCTTGCCGAAGATCGGCGTCATCAGCTTGTACGTCTCGCGAAGGTCGACGTCGGTGTCCTTCATTCGGAAGAACTTCTGCTGCGCCTTGGGCCCGCTCATCATCACGCCGGTCGTCCCGGGCAGCCCGATCGAGAACACGTCGCCGAACAGGTCGCGGCCCCGCTGGAACAGGTCCACGGGGTTGCGACGCATGTCGAGCGCATGCCCAAGCAAAGGGAGCCCACCGGGGACTCGCGGTGGACGCGGAAGGCGGCGGTCTGCGACGGCCTCCTTCTTCTTGGCTTTCTTCTCGGTTTTGTCGGAGGGCGGCGTGGACGTCGTAGCGCTCATGCGGTTTCTTCCTCGCTCTGGTGCCCAACGCAGGCACCAAGGCTGGGAAGCTACCGCGCACCCCACCACCCTGCACGTGCTGTGACGCACCGCTGCGTGACCCTGATCATCTCTCGCGGCGAGCCCGCCGGACCCCAGGCGCTGATCGAGCGCCCCCGCGACGCCCGGGGGGTTGGACGGCACGCCGTCGCCGCGTCATTCTAACCTGGGTGTCTGCACCGTCGTCTCCACACCGTCTCCTGCCCGGCACACCGCCGGAGCTGCTGGTGCACGATGCGACGTCCGCCTGCCCCTACCTTGAGGACGCCACCGCCCGGCTTCCGCTGAGGCTCCCCATCCGCGCCCTGCGGCGCAATGAGTTTGGCGTCCGGCTGGGTGAGGGAGACCGTCGTCAAGGCCTGCTCCTGTATCGAACCGCGTGCCCCGACTGCCAGGCCTGCGAACCCATTCGGCTCGACATCGGCACGTTCCATCCCGGACGCACCCAGCGACGGACGTTTCGCAAGACCAGCGCACAGGTGCAAGCGTCAGTCGGACCCCTTGAGCCCACTCAAGAGAAGGTCGACCTCTACAACCTACACAAGCACGGCCGCGACCTCGCAGTCGGCGAGTCGGAGATCGATCTCGATGGATACCGCGCGTTCCTGGGCGAGTCATGCTGCGACACCTTCGAGGTGCGATACACGCTCCAAGGACGCCTCGTTGGCATCGCCATCACCGATCGCAGCGACGCCGCGCTCTCGGCTGTCTATTGCTACTTCGACCCCGACCTCTCGCACCTGGGCCTGGGCACGTTCTCGATCCTCACCCAAGTCCAGCTCGCGCGCGAGTGGGGGCTGCAGCATGTCTACCTCGGGCTGTACATCCGTGACTGCGCCTCGATGGCCTACAAGGCCCGCTTCCTCCCGCATCAGCGGCGCATCGCGGGACGATGGACCACCTTCGAGCGGCGAGAGTAGCGAGCCTGCCCGCTTGAGAGCTCGACCCTCAGCCGGAGCCTCACTCGGGTAGGCGACGCGAGTCGAGGACTTCGCCGACCTTGGCGACGACGTCTTCCACCCGGTACGGCTTCTTGAGGAAGTCGACCTTGTCTGACACGCGCAACAGGTCGAGGACGGGGCGCTCGCCGTAGCCACTGGTGAGGATGACCTGGATCTTTGGGGCCCGGCCGCGAAGCAAGCGCAAGGCCTGGGCTCCGTCCATCTGCGGCATCATCACATCCAGCAGAACGAGGTCGATGTCTGGGCGTTCGCCCAGCCGCTTGAGCGCTTCGACGCCGTTGCTGGCGGTGACCACCTCGTAGCCGGCCTCACTGAGCGCTGCGGTCACCATTCGGCGAACCGCTTCCTCATCGTCGACCACCAACACCACCGCTCCGCCCGCGGGTCGAGCGTAGACGGCTGCGAGCTGGGGACCGCTTGGCTGCAGCTTTCGCCCGCTGATCGGGAGAAAGATACGAACCGCGGTGCCGGAACCGGGCTTGCTCGTCACTCGAACCTTGCCTCGGTGCCCTCGAAGAATGCCAAGCGTGGCCGCCAACCCCAGACCATGGCCGTCGGGCTTGGTCGAAAAGAAGGGGTCGAACATCCGGCCCTGGGTCTCCTCATCCATCCCGTGGCCTTCATCGCGAACCTCGAGACAGACGTAGCGACCGGTCGGCGCATCCTCGGCACCCTCCAGCCCCCGAAGGAATTCACGATCGACCTCGACCACCGACGTGCTCAAGGTGATGACGCCGTCCCGTCCGGACAGGGCGTCGGAGGCGTTGGTGATCAGGTTCATGGTGAGCTGCCGGAGCTGAGCACTGTCGGCCCGAATCAGCGGCAACCCGGGAGCGAGCCGATAGTCGAACGTTGCCCCCTTGGACACGGAGCTGCGAAGCAGCGTCGCCATCTGACGAACCGTGTCCGAGAGGTTGACCGATTCGATGACGACCTTGCCCCGGCCGGAGTACGCCAGGAGCTGACGCGACAGATCCGCCGCAACGTCAGCCTGCGCTTCGAGGCCTTGCAGGTACTCTTCGGCGCTCTCACCGGCAGCCAGCGCCGTCCGGGCGAGGCTCGCGTTCCCGATGATGGACGTGAGCATGTTGTTGAAGTCTAGGGCGATGCCACCGGCAAGCAGACCGATCTGCTCCAGCTTCTGACCGCGCTCGAGGCGGGCCCGGATCATCTCGGCATCGACCTGCCGTCGTTCAGTGACGTCGGCGGCCACCCAGATCAGGCTGGCTCGCTGATGCTCTTCGAGCGGCGAGACGGTGACCTGGAAGGTGCGACCGGCGTGGCGAAACTCGTAGTTTCCACGCCCCAGATCTGCGACGGCGTGCAGCGCCCCGATCGCCAGTCCGCCCGCGGGGACGTGACGCGTGAGGGGCTCGCCGATGGAGGCTTCGCTGAGACCGAGAACCTCTGCACACTCACCGGCGGCCGACACGACACGAAGCTCGTCGTCGGTCGTCCAGACCGCACCGGGAAAGTGGCGCATGAGGACGCTGAGCTCCTCGCGTGCGCGACGGTGCTCTGCCCGCTCGGCCTCGGCGCGGGCACGCTCGGCAGCAAGCCCGCCGGGTTCGCGCGTGCCTTCTCCCTTACGCTCACGTGCGAGCTGGTTGAGTAGACGCAACGCCGCCCGAGCCCGGAGGTCTGGCTCTCCTCGGAGGTCTTCCTCGGAAAGTTCAGCACCGTCGCTCAGGAGTCGCTGGAGACACGCACCCACGCGGCCTATCGCATCCGTAGGTCGATCCACGCTCGGGAACTATAGTTCACGGCACGATCGCGTGCGAGCGTTCACGGTTTCATTAAGGGGCGCCCCCGGATCCATCCGCGGCCTCGTCGCCCTCGGCTTCGGGCTCAGGGTCCGCCGGCTTCTCGTCTTCGGCGGCCTCGTCCTCGTCTGCGTTCTCGTCCTCGCTCTCCCCGTCGCCGCCAGCCGGGCCGAGCAGGGTGCCGAGCGCCTCGCACTGCCAATCGTTCTTCAGAACGGCGTCTACCTCCTTGCGCAAGCCCGCATAGGCCTCCGCGGTGCCGGCTTTCTCGACAGCCCGTCCCGCCATCTCGAGCACGTCGGGGCTCGTAATCCCCTCGTCCTCGAAGGCGTCTTGCCACTTCTTGACCCGGTCCGCGGGCTTGACGTCGTCCGCATCGAGGACGTCCTCAGCCGCGTAGCAGAGGCTTTGCAGCTGTCCGGTGATCACCGTGATGTTGACCATTGTTCGCGGCTTGCCCTCCTCGGTCGGCAGCTTGGCCACAGCGGCAGCTTCGGCGAGAGAGCCCGCGCTCTGGGATGGCGCCGAGGGGTCAACCGGGGCGGCCTCCGGGAACGGCTCGTAGAACGGCTTGTCGCGCAGGAGCACGTTCACCGGGCCCACCGAGACGCTGGGCACGTAGGTCACGACCATGAGACCGACGAACATCAGGCCGATGAACGGCAGAACCGACTTGATCACCATGCCCATCGGCTTCCCAAACGCCGCTGAGGCGACGAACAGGTTGATGCCAATCGGCGGGGTCAGATACCCGATCTCAAGGTTGACGATGAAGATGACGCCCATGTGGATGGGATCGATGCCCAGGGTCGCGGCGATCGGCGTCAGCAGCGGAGCGATGACAAGAATCGCGGAGATCGAGTCCATCAGCGCGCCCACGATCAGCAAGAACACGTTCACCAGCAGCAAAAACTGGAACGGGGTGAGGTTCATGCTCGTGATCCAGTCGACCGCGAGCATCGGGACCCGTTGCTCGACCAGGAAGTCGTTGAGGCCGAACGCCAGCGCCATGATGATGAGCAAGGTCCCCATCATCACGCCGGCCTCCGCGAGCACCTTCGGGATCTGCGACCACGTCAGCGTGCGGTGGATGTACAGCTCGACGACGAGCGAATAGACCACGGAGACGGCGGCCGCCTCGGTCGCCGTGAACAACCCGGTGTAGATGCCACCCAGGATCAGGGCGGGCAGCGAGATGGCCCAGAACCCATCGACGAACGCGCGCAGGACCTCCTTGGGCACGAACTTGTCGCGCTCCTTCACCGCCTTGCCCGCGACGATCATCGAGTACAGCGAGAGCAGCCCGGCGATGAGGACACCCGGCAAGACGCCCGCCATGAACAGCTCGCCGACGTCGATCGGGGAGGCCGCGCCCGCGACGATGGCGAACACCAGCATCGGGATCGACGGCGGGATCAGAATGCCCAACGACCCCGCTGTGGTCACCAGGCCCATCGAGAACTTCTCGCTGTAGCCCGCCTTGGTCAGGGCCGGATACATCATCGTGCCGATCGCGATCACGGTGACCGGACTCGAACCGGAGATCGCGGCAAAGAAGATGCATCCCCCCACGGTCGCGATCGCGAGCCCTCCCGGCAGCCAGCCGACAAGCGCCCGGGCGAACGCGACGAGGCGGTTGGCGATGTCGCCGGCGCTCATGATCGCGCCAGAGACCACAAAGAACGGGATCGCGAGCAGAACGGGCTTGTCCGCGAGCTCGGCCATTTTCGCCGGGAACGTCTCAAAGCCGCAGACCGTGTCGAGGCTCAGCGTCGCGCAGGATCCGACGGTGTAGTCATCGCCGTAGATCATGAACGAGAGCGCGGCGAGCACCCCGATGATCACGAACAAGGGGGAGCCGAGCCCCACCATTGCGGCCAGCGCAGCCAGCAGCAACAGGCCGCCTCCGCTGCCACCCCCAGACGCTTCCTCCGCGACTTCCGGCGCCGCGTACCCTGTGGAGGCCAGAACGAAGACGCCCACCAGGACGGCGAACAAAAGGACCTTGCGACCCACGGGAAAACGGGACTTCATCGTGCTGCCTCCTCATCCGCGTCATCGTTCTTGCCACTGGCGGACGCGGCATCGTGCGCGTCGGTCTGTACCCGGCTTTGAGGTTCGGGGGCATCCTCAGAGATGGAGCCCACTTCGGTCGGTACCTCGCTGGGCGCTTGGCCGGCCCCCGCGTACTTCTCCAACTGGTCCAAGCCCTCGATGGTGGGGGTGACCGGAAGCTCGCCTCCGAGCGCGAAGATTCCGCGAGCGAGAAAACGGATCGTCATGATGAAGAACGACAGGGGCAGGACGGCGAACGCCTGGTACAGCGGGAGGCCGAGGCCTTCGACGAGACCTCCGCGTCCCTCGGTCTGCACGATGTCCATGTGACGTTGAAGAACAAAGCGGGTTGAGAGCCACATCAGGGCGAAACAAACCGCGGCCGTGAACAACGACGAGAGGAACACGACATACGGCTTGAGGTTGTCGGGGATTGCACGCTGCGCGGCCTCGACCTTGAGGTGCTTGTTCTCGTAGGTACACATCGAAGCGGCCACGAACCCGACCCAAAGGGTGAGCACGAGCGCAAGCCGCTGAGACCAGACGAGCCCGTTGGGCGTCATCATGACGAACAGGCGGATGAGGCCGTAGACGGCCGCCAGCCCGACGACGGAGAACAACAACGCCTTCGGCATCGCCATCTTTTTTCCCCGGCCTGCCGTGCGGATTCCGAGCACGCCCAGCCCGACGAACGCCACCCAGAGCGCATACGGAAACCAGCTCTCGAGGCTGGTGTACGTGGGGTCTCCGCGTTCGATGCTCTGGCCGAAGTAGCTCAGCAGCTTCACGAACGCAGCAACGCCCTTGTTCTCGTTGGTGGAGAATGTGCGATGCACGACGTCGAGGAACACGACGACACTCATCACCACGAGCGCCGCGACCACGAACACTCGCTCCCCCCGGAACACCATCCGGTCGATCTTCTTGAAAAGGTCTTTCACCGTCGCCGGCATCCTACCCTGACGGCTAGAGAGACTGAGGAAAAGAGGTTGGGGTCAAAGAAAAAGCCCCGCGCAGGCGGGGCTTTCAACACGAGGCGTCCTCGGATGGTGACCGAGGAGCACTGAACGGGCGCTAGGTCGCCTTCTTGATCGCGTCCAGCAGGGCAATACCCTGCTTGGTCGTGCGCTTGCGGAACTTCTCGTGCACGCCGTCGGCTGCTTTTTTCCAGGGACCGAGGTCGGGCTTGTGGATCTTCAGGCCCATGTCGGAGAAGTTCTGCATGAGCTGCTCCTCCAGGCTTCGAACGCTTCGGAAGCCCCGGTCTTCGATCTTCATCATCGCCTCGGAATCCAGCGAGAGCGAGGCCTGCAGCTCAGCGGGCAGCTTGTCCCAGGCGCCCTTGCGCGAGATGAGGATGACCGCGGGCTGGTAGATGTGCTCGGTCACCGTCCAGTCCGTGAGCGCCATCGTCAACCCGGTCGCTTGAGTGAAGAGCGCGGAGTTGTCGGCGCCTTCGATCACACCGGTCTGCAGCGACGGGAGCACCTCGGTGATGCCCATCGGAACCCCAGACGCCCCCCATGCGGCGAACAGGTCCGCGTGAATCTTGGACTCTTGAATTCGGATCTTGCGACCTTTGAGGTCGGCGGGGGTCTCGACCGGGAACGTCGTTCCCAGGGAGCGGTATCCGTTCTCAGCGAACATCACGAGCTTGAAGCCGCCCTCCCAAAGGAGGTCGTGAACCAGCGTGCGGGTGGCCGCCATGGCTTTCTGCGCGGCCTTCGAGCTGGAGAACAAGTACGGGAGCTCAAAGGCTCCAAGCTCGGGGACGGCGGCGCTCGCAGATCCCATCGAGCCTGCCCAAACATCGAGGCGACCGTCTTTGCACGCCTTGAGCGTGGTCCCCTCGTCGCCGGCGCCACCTCCGAAGAGAATGTTGACCTTGAGCGCTCCCCCGCTGTCGGCCTCGAGCTGCTTCTTCATCTTGGTGGCCATCTGCTCCCAGGCGGTCCCCTTCGGAGCAACGGTGGCGCCTTTCCACTTCACGGTCTCGCTCGCCATCGCCGAGCGGCCGATGAAGAACGGAGCGATCGCAGCGGACGCGACGGTTCCTTTGACGAAGGTACGGCGGGAGGTCGAGGGATTCTTGGCAGTCATGAGAAGGTCTTTCTTGGGCGTTGGCGGGTTCGGGCGGATGGGCCGGCAGGAGGGCCGACCGGGGTGCCGCCAGAGGCGGCCGAATCAAAAGAGGTCGGGAACCGCTTGGTCCTGGCCTGAGACGCAACCGCTGACGTCGATCTTCACTCCAATGAGCTCCGATGGGTGGAGACGCCGATCGCTAGCGCGATTGAACCGGAGTCCCCCCTCCAGGAGCAACCCCGTTCGAGCTTTTTACCTAGCTATGTCGTGGGGTTGCGGCACGCGGCACGAAAGGACTATGTGGGGATGCATCTCACCTGTCAAACGAGAGCGCCTGCCGCCGCCGGAACGGTGTTCCCCGACGCGTCAAAACGACAAACGCCCAGACGGCCTGAGCCGACTGGGCGAAGTCGCATCGTTCGGTTCGACGAGCGCCGCTCTAGAACAGGTCGTCGCGCTGGGCCTTGAGCTCCGCCCCCTTCTGCAGCTCGACCCGAGTCTCCGCGAGAATCTCGGGGATCACGTCGTCCTTGGACGCTTCGATCTCCGCGATCAGGGTGTCGAACGTCGCCTCATCCTGCGTCTTCGTGGCCAGCTCAGCGGCCCACAGGACCTTGGTGCCGACGAAGTTGGGCGCGATCTCCAGCGACTTCTTGAAGTGCACCTTCGATTTCTCGAGGTCACCACCCGCGAACGCGGGCGCGATCGCATAGAAGGCGCCGAAGTAGCGGTGCGGTCCGCCGTAGTAGTAGGTCGCGTCCAGCTCGAGGCAGCGGTCCATCGTCGCTTTGACGTTGTCCTTCTGCCCGAGCAGAACCGCGAAGCCCTTCTTCTTGGCCCACTTGCCCAACGAAGACGCGTACCAGTACATCGCGGGCACGCCGTCCTTGCCCACGAGTTTGACGGCGTCGGGGAACTTCTTGCCGTCGTTCATCGCGGCCGCGAACTCGGGCGAAGCGGCGACCATGGCCTTCTCGCCCCACTTCACGCCCTTGTCCATCATCTTCAAGTACTCCTTCTCGTCCTTCTCGGCGCGAAGGTAACCATCGGCGAGGAAGTAGTGTCCGCGGGTCAGCTTGACGAGCAGCTCGGCGTCGCCGGGGTTGGCCGCCGCGGCTTTCTCCCACTCGGCGATCGCAGCGCGAACGTTCGCGGCGTTGGTCCGCTCGGCCCACTTCGCATCTCCCGCGGACGCGGCGTCCGACGTCCCGACGGCAGTGTCGCCGCCAGCAGCCGGCGGCGCGGTCGAGCCGCCCTCCCAGACCGCCTTGCGACCAGAGCAAGCGGACAGAGCCATCGAAACTGCAACGAGGATCAGAGTCTTCTTCATCGTACGTGTGCCTCGTTGCCAGACCTACACCGCGTGGACACCGCGCGTCAACGAGCGGACGCCGCGATCGCGCCGCAAATGCTTGCAGTGGGCGGGCCGGCCCGCGAACCTCGCCCCGATGTCCGGACTGCGTCGCAAACTGGAGACCGCGTCGACAACGACGTTCTCTGCGTACGCGATCGGTGCGGCCTTCACCGCCTACTTCTGTATGTATGCGTTCCGAAAGCCGTTCGCCGCCGCCGGCTTCGAAGGCATGCTCGGTGGGGTCATCGGGCTCAAGATCGCGCTCGTCATCTCCCAGGTGGTCGGCTACGCGCTCTCGAAGTTCGTCAGCATCAAGTTCGTCTCGGAGATCTCTGCATCCCGGCGCGCCGCCACGCTGCTCGTCCTGATCGCCGCCGCGGAAGCGGCTCTGCTCCTGTTCGCGGTCCTGCCACCGGGCGGCAAGGTCGTCGCGCTCTTCCTCAACGGCCTGCCGTTGGGCGCGGTTTGGGGACTGGTCTACGGCTTCCTCGAAGGTCGTCGAACCTCGGAGTTGCTGGGGGCCGGACTCTCCACCTCGTACATCCTCGCGTCCGGCGTCGTGAAAACCGTCGGCGCGGCGTGGCTCAACGCGGGCGTGTCCGAGTCGTGGATGCCGTTCGTCACCGGCCTGTGCTTCGCGCCGCTGTTCGTGCTCTCGGTCTGGCTCCTACGCCAGCTCCCGCCGCCCTCGGCGGAGGATGAAGCCGCCCGAACCGTGCGCGCGCCGATGCGAAGACCGGAGCGGCGAGCGTTCATCGGGCGATTCACCTTCGGGCTGGTCACGCTCACCGGGCTCTACATGTTCCTCACCGCGTACCGGGACTTCCGGGACAACTTCGCGGCCGAAATCTGGTCGGCGCTTGGCTGGGGGGACGAGCCGGCGGTGTTCACGGCATCCGAGCTTCCGGTCGCGCTGCTGGTCATGGCGGCCCTCGCATCGGTCTACAAGATCAAGAGCAACCGCACGGCGCTGCTTGCGATCCACGGACTGATGGCGGCGGGGACGGTGCTGATCGGAGGGGCCACCGCGCTGTTCGACCTCGGCATCATCTCGGGCGCGGCATGGATGGTCGCGCTCGGCGTCGGCCTGTACCTCGCATATGTCCCCTACGGTTGCGTTCTGTTCGACCGCCTGATCGCGGCGACCGGCGCGGTGGGAACGGCTGTATTCATGATCTACGTCACCGACGCGTTCGGGTATGCGGGCTCGGTCGGCCTGCTGTTGTTTAAGAACTTCGGCGGCGCCCAGCTGAGCTGGCTCGACTTCTTTCGAGGCTTCTCCTACGCGACCGCCCTCGTGTGCACCGGGGCATTCTTCGCCAGCGGTGCATACTTTTCCCGGCAGACCCGCACGTCCGCCGAAGATGCGTCGTGAGCCTCGCCGCAGACCCAAGGATGTGCTGTAGTCCGCCCGTGCCACTGACGCCCGGAGTCCATTGGTTCACGCCCACCCTTCCCGTGCACGTGTTCGACGCGGACGCACCGGGGCCCACCGCGGTCATGCAGGCGGGCATTCATGGGGACGAGGTCGCGGGCGTTCACGCGCTGCAAGAGATGCTCGAGGAGGGTGTACGCCCCACCCATGGTCGGTTGATCGTGATCCCGGTGATGAATCCGCCGGCCTACCGGGCCCGCAAACGCATGCCGCACGGAGGCCTCGACCTCAACCGCTGCTTCCCCGGGGATGCCGACGCGCCCGAGCCTGAACTCCGTCTCGCGCGTCGATTCCTGGACCTGATGCTCGACGAGAAGCCGGCCTTGGTCGCGACGCTGCACGAGAGCTGGAAGCGCTACGACCCCGCCGTAAACCCCTCGTTCGGACAGACGATCGTGTACGGCGTCGAGCCCCGCCCGCCTGTCATCGATCGCGTCCTGAAGCGCCTCAACGCGCGCTTCACGGGCGAGCAAGAACACTTCGACCCGCAGTACTTCCCGGTCGCGACCTCCTCCACCGAGATCATCGTCGAGGCCTGCGGCTGCGTGGGCCTGTGCATCGAGACGTGGATGGAGTTCGACGAAGCGCGCCGAATTCAGATGCAGCGCGCCGTCGTCGAGTTCCTGCTGGACGACGTCGGCGTCCGCAAGCTGTAGGCCGCCCGGCTCAAGACGGGTCTTGCGGAGCGGTGGCGTTCACGCGCGGTGTCGGGGAGATGACGGTCCGGTTGCGACCGCGGCGTTTGGCCTCGTACATGGCCTTGTCGGCGCGTTGGTCGAGCGCCGAGGGCGTTTCGTTTCCGTCCCAGGTCGCCAACCCGATCGAAACCGTCTGGTGCACGACCAGGTCGTCGCGCACCACCAACGGCCCCGCGGCCAGACGTTCGCGGATGCGTTCGGCGACGCGGTAGCCCTCGACGGCACCGGTATCGGGCATGACCAACTCGAATTCCTCGCCACCGCGACGCACGATCAGGTCCATGGAACGGACACAGCCCCGCACCGCATCGACGAACCGGCACAGCACCTGATCCCCCACCGCGTGTCCGTGCGCGTCGTTGACCGCCTTGAACTTGTCCAAGTCCATCAGCAACACCGACATCGAGCCGTTGTTTCGACGGGCTCGATTCATCTCGTTGGACAGCGCCGGGACCAGGAAGCTGCGGTTGTACGCGCGCGTGAGCGCGTCGGTTGTGGCCAAGCGTTCGAGCTCCGCGCAGCGCAGGGCTTGGCCCACCGCGTGCGCGACGAGCAGACCGAGCTGCTCGTGCTCGGCTGAGAACGCACCCCGGGTGGGCGACGAAACGGAGAAGGCCCCGAGCACCCGTTCGCCAGCCACCAGCGGCACGGACATGACCGAGCACGCCTCGAAGCTGCGATCGGGTCTTTGCGCGAACCGAGTGTCGATGGAGCTGTCGGAAACGCGGACGGGCTGCGCGTGTTGGACCGCCCAGCCGATCAGTCCCTCCCCCTTCTTAAAGCTCTGCGCCGGGTCGTTGCTCCCCGCTCCGCTACGCGCGACCGACCGAAGCAGCGCCGAGGCGTCGACGACACGAATCGAGGCGTGGGTGGCTCCGAACAAGTCGAGCGAGAGATCGGTGACGACCTGCAGCGCGTGCTCAAGCGGGCCCTGAACGCCGAGGCATTCGGACACTTGCACCAACGCCGACAGCACCCGCTCCATGCCAACACATCCTAGCAGTCGCGCACGGTCCGCACGTCATGTCCGTTTTGCAATCCTCAATACGTGAGTCACACCGTCGTCCGTGCAGCCGCGTGACGGACAACATCCGACAGCGCCGCGGCACCTACGGTAAGGTGATGCCGGTGATGCGCTTTCGAGGTCGACCCCTGCGCGACATGCTTTCGGCGAGTGCGGTCGCGCTGGCCATGCTCGGGGCGTCCGTCCCCGCACTCGCAGCCGCAGCCGCCCCTGTTACGGGCCTCTACCGGGTCACGCGACCGAAGGTGACCCCCTCCCAGGCAGCGGCCAAGCGCGCCGCGGCCGAGGAGCGAGGGGACGCGCTCATGATGTCGGGAGACTCGATCGCGGCCGGCATCGAGCTCGACAACGCAGCCGCCGAGCTTGGGGACCCCGTCCTGTACCTCGACGCCGGCGAGGCGTACCTGACCGGTGGCGAGAAGTCGCGCAACAAGGAGCTGGCGCAGGCGTCGATCGAGCGCGCGAACATCTCGCTGGACATCCTCTACTTCCATCTGGACAGCACCGCCGACAAGGATTTCCGGCTGGTCGAGGCGACGGAGATCCCCGCGCTGATCGTGCGCGCGCAGGATCTGATCGAGGCGTCCGAGGCGCTGATCGAGGAGATCGACGCGGAGGAAGCCGCCGCTGCCGTCGAGCCTTCGACGGAAGCGGCGCCACCGCCCAAGCGCAAGTCGGGAGTCGCCGGCAAGATCGTCGGCGGGGTGTTCATCGGTGCCGGGGCGGTCGGGCTTGGTGTTGGCGCCATGGGCCTTGCCCTGGGCGTCCGCCATCAGCAGAGGGCCGAGCATTCCACCGTCTACGGGGCGGAGTACGACCAGGTCGCGGCAGATGGCAAGAGGGCCAACACGCTCGCCTTCGTCGGTATCCCCGTGGGTCTGATCCTCGCCGGGGTCGGCGTGACCGTGTTGGTGGTCACCTCGAAAAACCAGAAGAAGAAGCGGAAAAAAGACAAAACGGACGCGTACTCGGTCGTCCCGACCCTTCACCGGAACGGGACCGGCGTCGCGGTCAGCGGTCGCTTTTAGCGCGACGAATCGCCGTCTTGTCGGGCTGTGTCCTGGGTGCACCGGGCCGGCGTCGTGTGATGTTGGGCTGGAAACCGCCGCCGAACGCTGGGTTTGCGTAGGCGATACCCCGGAGGTACACCGTAGCTGTGAGCGCGCCCGCTGCAGTTCTTGAGACGCCCGATGGCGACGCCTCGCCACGCCTCTCTCTGCGCGAGCACGCCGACGCCGTGTTCGATGCCGTGAGCCCGTACGAAGGCGACGGCTTCCGGAACCACTGTCGGCGCCTGTTTCACTTCGCCTCGATGTTGATGGCGCAGCGCGGCGTCGAGATGCCGGCGGACCTCGCCTACACCGTCGCGATGTGGCACGACCTGGGGATCGTCAGCGAGAAGGACCAGGGGCACAACTACCTGCAGCGCTCCCTCGCGCTGTTCGAACGCGAGACGAAGGGCATCGACCTCGGTGAGGTCGACCCCGCCACCGTCCGGGAGTGCTTCGTATACAACCACCGTTTGATGGCGGTGCCGGGCCTGGGTCAGGCGGCCGACTGCTTTCGGCAGGCCGTGAAGATCGAGCACGCCCGCGGGATGCTCCGCTTCGGTCTCTCCAAGGCCGCCGTCAAAGCGAAGTTCGAAGAGTTCCCGCGGGAGAACTTCGATCGGGTGCTGCTCGACTTCACCTGGCGGACGATGAAGCGTGAACCCCTCACGTTGGTCCGCGGCGTCTTCTTCTAGCGCCCGGCAGTCCCCCGCTCGCAACCGATCTCGCATCGTTCACGGCGTTATGCGATACGTTGGAGTCGATGGCGAGCAAGACTCCGATCGACGACGAAGCGCTTCGTACCCAGGTTGAAGCGGCCGCGTTCCGACACCTCGTCGAACATCTGCAGTCGCGGACCGACGTGCAGAACATCGACCTGATGAACTTGGCCGGGTTCTGCCGAAACTGTCTGAGCAAGTGGTACGTGGCAGCCGCCGAAGAGCAAGGCGAGCCGGTCGAGCTCGAGGACGCCCGCGCGTGGCTCTACGGCATGCCGTATGGCGAGTGGAAGACCAAGTTCCAGAAGTAGGCCCGGCATGCATCACCACGCCGAACGCCTCGAGCTGAAAACCTCGGGTCGAAGCACCCAAGACATCACCGCGCAGGTCCAGGCGGTCGTGCGGCGCTCCGAAGCCGACAGCGGGTTGTGCAACGTCTTCGTGCACCACACCAGCGCCTCGGTGATCCTCTGCGAGAACGCCGACCCTCAGGTTCGCGACGACCTCGAGGCGTTCGCCTCTCGCCTCGTGCCCGACGGTGACCCCCTGTTTCGGCACACCGCCGAGGGACCCGACGACATGCCCGCCCACGTCCGGACCGTGCTCACCCAAAGCTCGCTCAACATTCCGGTGGTGGACGGACGGGCCGCGCTGGGGACGTGGCAGGGCCTGTACCTGTGGGAGCATCGCGCCGAGCCCCACCGGCGTGTCATCACCATCTCGATCCTCGGAGCGTAGTCATGTTTGCTGCACGAAAACGCCTCGGTCGCTCGATGACCAAGACCATCGCCGCCTACGAGCTGCTCGAGGCCGGCGACCACATCATGGTGTGCATCTCGGGCGGCAAGGACAGCTACACGCTGCTCGATCTGCTGTGGGAGGCTCGCAAGCGGGCGCCCTTCGAGTTTCAGGTGACGGCGGTGCACCTGGACCAGGGACAACCGGGCTACGATGGTGCGCCGCTCCGCGCGTGGCTCGAACGTTTCGAGGCTCCGTTCGAGATCGTCCAACAAGACACGTACAGCACGGTCATGCGCGTGGTCGAGGAGGGCAAGAGCTACTGCGGCCCGTGCTCCCGGCTCCGCCGCGGCATCCTCTACAACACCGCACAGCGGCTCGGCTGCAACAAGCTCGCGCTCGGGCACCACCGCGAGGACGCCCTGGAGACCTTGATGCTCAACCTCTTCTACTCCGGGAAGCTGCAGGCGATGCCGGCCACCTACACGACCGACGACGGTCGCTTCGAGGTCATTCGTCCGCTCATCGAATGCCCCGAGTCGCTGATCATCGAACACGCGCAGGAGGTCGGCTATCCGATCTTGCCGTGCAACTTGTGCGGCTCCCAGGCGGGACTGCGCCGAGAGAAGATGGGCGAGATGCTCAGCGCGCTGGAACAAGACAACCCGAACGTCCGCTCGGTGATGCTCAACGCGCTGCGCAACGTTCGGCCAAGCCACCTGCTCGACCCGGGCGTGAAACGGACCGCGCCCAGCTATCGCGGCCGACTCACCGTCCTAGACGCGTAGGGGTAGCCCCGCGCCGGCCCCGCGCCAGGTGCATACTCACGAAGAAAATGCGCATAGTAAGGGAGTTTTGCGCATAAGTATGATGCGCGGCGTCGCGACGACGCGTAGGCTCCGCCCATCGTGCGCCTCTCGGATCTCCACGGAAAGAAGCTCGGCATTTGCGTGTCGGGCGGACTCGACTCCAAGACGGTCACGCTGCGCCTCAAGGAGGCCGGCTGTGACGTTGTCTGTTTCACCGCCGACCTCGGCCAGCCCGACGAGTCCAACATCGAGGACATTCGCGAGCGGATGAAGCCCACGGGCGCCGACACGTTCATCGTCGACCTCAAGTCTCAGATCGCAGAGGCGTGCTTCATGATGCTTCAGGCCCAGGCGGTCTACGATGGCGGATATTGGAACACGACCGGCATCGCGCGAGCGGTGACGGTCAAAGGACTGCTCGGAGCGATGCGCGAGCATGGCTGCGAAGTGCTGGTGCACGGTGCGACCGGTCGCGGCAACGACCAGGTCCGGTTTGAGCGCTACACCAACACCCTCGCGCCGGAGTTCGGCGTCTACGCGCCGTGGCGTGACCCGGAGCTGCTCGGGCAGTTCCCGGGCCGCAAACAGATGGCTGAGTATCTGCAGGAGAAGGGGATTGAAGCGAAGATCACCAAGAAGCGGTACAGCACCGACGCCAACCTCGCCGGCCTCAGCCACGAAGCCGAGGACCTCGAGGAGCTGACCACCAGCTGCCTGATCGTTGAGCCTGTCATGTGCGTGTGGCCCCACGACGCGCCCGATCGCATCGAGGACGTCACGCTCCGCTTTGAAGCGGGCCGCTGCGTCTCGATCAACGGCCAAGCGGGCGACGCCCTCGACATCATGGAGCGAGCCAACCTCGTCGCGGGCCGCAACGGGATCGGCCTGAAGAACGCGCTCGAGAACCGCATCATCGGCACCAAGAGCCGCGGGGTGTATGAGGCTCCGGGCTTGGAGATGCTGGGCTTTGGACTGCGGGCGCTCTACCAGACCACCATGGATCGGCGGGCGACCGCCTTGTTCCACAGCCTGTCGCGCCTCATCGCTGAGGCGATCTATGACGCGCGGCTGTACGACCCCGGCGCTCGGGCAGCGATGGCCGGCATCGACGTGTTCGCCGCGCACGCCAGCGGCACGGTCAAGCTCGGCCTCTACAAGGGCAACCTCTACTTTCAGAGCCTGACCGACTGCGACGCCTCGCTGTACAACCCCGCAGACGCCAGCATGGAGGCCTCCGATGGCCTCGACCCCAAGAGCAGCCAAGGCTTCCTGGAGGTGCTCCGGTGCGAAGCCGTCGCGCTCGCGCGAGCGGGCCAGGTCAAGTGGAGCGAGACGTACTGAGCCCAGGGCCCCGCCCTACTCCGTCAACACGGTGAGCTGCTCGCCCTTGATCTCAAGGGCGGCCGGCTTGCCTCCGTAGTGCTTGGCCATCCCCACGTCGATGCGCCAGACCTTGTCGTCGCATGCCGAGGTGATACCGCTGGCTTGCACGGTGTGACCGACCACCATGCGGACGACCTTGAGCTCGGCGAGCGCGGCGTCGAGATCGGCGCAGGCTTTCGCGGTCGGTTCGGGGATGGAGTAGTCCCGAAGCCACACGAGTCCATCGGGCGCGAGGAGTTCCGCTGGCGGGTCCCCGCCCTGAGACAGCCACAGACGTCCTGCCTCGTTGAGCGATTCGAGCTTGGGCGCGTACTTGGGCAGCACGCCGCCGTGCACGAAGACGCTGTCCCCGACGACGACGGCGGTATTTCGGGTCGCGAGAACTTTGGCGTAGGCTCCGCCGGGCAGAAACGCCGCCGCCCGAGAGCGGAGTGCCTCGGGGAACTCGCGGAGGTTCGCCCCCGTCACATCGACCCCCGGTGCGTCGGCAAAATCCGTCATGCCCCCTGGGGTCACGTATCGAAAATCACCCGCGGCGTTCATCAGCTCGTGGTTTCCGTTGAGGATGTGCATCGCACCGCCGGCCGCCTCGGCCTCCGACTCCAGGCGCGTGAGCAGGTCGAGGATTTCCTGCTCGTCGTCACCGCGATCGAGCTGGTCCCCGGTCTGAACGAAGACCGTCGTGCCGCCGCTCCAGCGGTCGGCTTCGTCAATCAGTCCCGCGAGCCGGAGTACGCGTTTCGTCGCGTCCAGGTCCCCGTGAACGTCGCCGACCGCGACGATCCGCTCGACTCCCGCGAATCGCGTCGGCAATTGCCGCCGCGAGCTGTCTGGTGATTCAGGTGCGTTTGTCGGCGCCGGAGTCGGCGTTGGCGGTACATCGGCCGTTGCGTTCGCCGAAACGGATTTCGGCGTAGACGGGGGCCGAGCGGGGGGTTCGGACCAACATCCAGCCCCCAGCGACACAACGGCGAGGACCACTGGGACCAGAGTGCGACGATCGACGTACATCAGGGACATCATGCTACCAGTCCCGTTTGTACCCTTTGCGGAGAACGGCGCGAGAGCGATACGATAGAGGACCTGTGCAGGAGCCTTCCGCAGCCGCACCCCCTCGGGGACGCATCCTCGTCGTTGATGACGAGGTTCAGATCCGTCGCGTCATCCGCAAGGTGCTCACCGCCGAAGGGTACGACGTGCTCGAAGCCAACGGTGGCCTCGAGGCCCTCGAGACGCTGGCCCACAACGATGTCGACACTGTGCTGCTCGACATGCGGATGCCCGGCATGACCGGCATTGAGGTGTGCAAACGCCTTCGACTAACGGGACGTCACGCACACACCCCTGTGGTCTTCCTCAGCGGCGCGGCGGAGCGTTCGGTGCGTCGCGAGGCTCGTGAAGCCGGTGCCGACGACTTCCTCGCCAAGCCGTTCGACGAGGCCGAGCTGCGCGCGCGGGTTCGAAACTCGGTCTCGCACAACCGGCACAACGCCGGTATGGCTCAAGAGAGTGCGCGGTTGCGGATCGAGGTCGACGGGCAAACCCGCGCACTGCACGAAGCACGCATGGCTCTGGACCGTGCGCGTCGCGAACTCGAGGCTGCGCAGGTCCAGACGATCGAGCGTCTCACCAAAGCCGCAGAGTTCCGCGATGACGAGACCGCCGCGCACCTTCAGCGCATGAGCGAGTACTCCCGGCTCCTCGCGCGCAAGGTCGGCCTCGACGACTACACGTCCGAGATGATCCGGACCGCGAGTCCCATGCACGACGTGGGCAAGATCGGCATCCCCGACAGCATCCTTCTCAAGCCCGGCCGTCTCACGCCCGACGAGTACGAGGTGATGAAGAAACACGCCGAGATCGGCTACCGCATTCTGGGTGGGTCGGACTCCAAGCTGCTGCAGCTGGCCGCGTCGATCGCCCACACCCACCACGAGAAGTACAACGGCAGCGGCTACCCGCGAGGCCTGTCGGGTGAGGATATCCCCATCGAAGGTCGCATCGTCGCGGTCGCGGATGTCTTCGATGCGCTGACCAGCGAGCGTCCCTACAAGCAGGCTTGGCCCCTTGAGCGCGCGCTCAAGCTCCTGCTCGACGGTCGAAACGAGCACTTCGACGGGCGGCTGGTCGACCTCTTCATCGGCTCGATGGACGAGGTGCTCGAGATTCGCCAAAGGCTCTCCGACGAGACCGAGGCGAGCGCTCTGAGCTGAGACCCGTACCGGCCGCGCTCGAAGTGCGCGAGGCCGGGACCTGCGTCGTGGACGAGATCAGTAGCCGGCGCCGTCCGGGTCGTGTCCGATGGCCTTGTCCCGCAAGGCCTCCGCTTCGACCAACTCCTGGGCTTCAACCGTGTAGCGCGTGGTGGGCTCGGCGACGAGCCGGTCAAACGGGATCGCTTCGCCGCTCTCTTCGCACTCGCCGTAGGAGCCCTCGGACATGCGTGCCAGCGCGAACTGAACCTCCACCAAGCGCCGGCGATCCATGTCGGTCAACGCGGACTGCTCAACCCGGGCCATCTCCCCAGAGACCTTCTCCGGGTTGTCCATCGGCTCGGCCTGATCATCCTCAGTGATCTCGACGACACCGCGTTCCAACAGACGAACGCGCTGTGCGAGCAAGCTGGCCTTCAGTTGCTCGAGTTGCGCGGCATTGAGGTGCTCGCTCATCGGTAGACCCTATCAGCGTATGCTCGAGCCGATGAGCGAACCGGCGCTAGGCACGATGCTCGGAGGATTTCGCGCCGCCGGGGGGCGCCTGTGCGTACTCACCGGCGCCGGCCTCTCCGCCCAGAGCGGGATCCCGACGTTTCGGGGGCCAGAGGGCTATTGGAGGGTCGGATCGCGGAACTACCACCCGCAGGAGCTCGCGACCCAGCAGGCGTTCGCGCGCCATCCACGAGAGGTCTGGCGTTGGTACCTCTACCGGCGCACGGTGTGCAGACAGGCGGCGCCGAACCCCGGACACGAGGCGCTGGTCCGAATCGAGGCAGGCCTGGGCGCTCGTTTCTCGCTCATCACCCAGAACGTCGACGGCTTGCACGCCCGGGCGGGCTCGCGCGATCCCTACGAGATTCACGGAAACATCGACCGATATCGCTGCGCGTCGCGATGCACCGACGCCACGCACGCGCTTCCCGAAGACCTCCCTGCGTTCGGACGCGACACCCCACTGTCCAAACAGACCTACGATGCGCTGTCGTGCCCAGCGTGCGGCGGCCAAGCGCGTCCCCACGTGTTGTGGTTCGACGAGTGTTACGAGGAGGCGCTGTTTCGATCCGGTGGTGCGTATATCCGGGCGACCGAGGCGGACCTGCTGCTCGTCGTCGGAACCTCGGGTTCGACCAGCCTCCCCATGCAGATCGGCGCTCACTGTGCTCGCGCGGGCGTCCCGATGATCGACATCAACCCGGACGACAACCCGTTTGGCCAGCTCGCAGAACGCTCCGGCTTCGGACTGAGGCTGCGGGCGCCAGCGGGCGTCGCCCTTCCCCGGATTGCCGAGGCGCTCGCCGCCCCATGGTAGAATCGAGGCGCGCGACGATGGCGGAGCAGACGTACGATTTCATCATCATCGGGTCGGGGTTCGGTGGCAGCACGGCGGCGCTGCGGTTGGTCCAAAAAGGCTACCGCGTGCTCATGCTGGAGAAGGGCAGCGAGCTGAAGGCTAAGGACTTTCCCAAGACCAACTGGGACCTTCGCCGCTACATGTGGGCCCCTTTGGTGGGCTTCCGTGGCCTGTTCAAGATGTCGTTTTTTCGGCACGTCACCATCCTGTCGGGCGTGGGCGTTGGCGGCGGCTCGCTGGGCTACGCCAGCACCCACCCCGTACCCAAGGACCCGTTCTTTGCGGCGCCGAGCTGGGCCCATCTGGCCGACTGGAAGGCCGAGCTGACGGAGTACTACGACGAGGCCAAGCGCATGCTCGGGGTCACGCAGACACCGATGCTCACGGCGCCCGACCGCATCCTCAAGAAGATGGCGGCCGACAACGGCCACCCGGAGGCGTTCCACAGCACCGACGTCGCGATCTACTTCGGCGATGCACCCGGCAAGGTCACCCCAGACCCGTTCTTCGGTGGCGAGGGCCCCAGCCGCACCGGGTGCATTCAATGCGGCGGCTGCATGCTTGGCTGTCGGCACAACGCCAAGAACACCCTCGACAAGAACTATCTCTACCTCGCGCGCAAGGGCGGACTGGAGCTGCAGGCCGACACCGAGGTCACCAAGGTTCGGCCTCGGGACGGCGGCGGCTATCGCGTCGAGGCCAAGCAAGGCCGCGGGTGGTTTCGGTCCTCGGTGTCCTTTGAGGCCACACGCGTGATCGTGTCCGGAGGCGTCCTGGGGACGGTCGGGCTGCTGCTCGCGCAGAAAGAAGACGCGTCCTGCCTGCCCAAGCTGTCCGAGCGACTGGGGCATGGCATTCGCACCAACTCCGAAGCCCTCATCGGAATCGTCTCCCGCAACAAGGACATCGACCTCTCCGAGGGCATCGCCATCGGCTCGATCTATGAGACCGACGCGGTCTCTCATCTCGAACCCGTGCGGTACTCCAAGGGCTCGGGCCTGTTCCGCATCCTGGTCGCGCCACACGTTGGCGGGGACAACCCGTTCATCCGCATCGCGAGGCTGGTGAGCATCTGCTTTCGTCACCCGCTGCAGATCCTCAAGGCGCTCACCGTCCGCAGCTTTGCCGAGCGCACGGCAATCCTGCTCTACATGCGGAGCACCGAGGGCACACTCCGTCTCAAGCGGAACTGGCTCGGCGGCCTCGGGACCGCGCCAGGCCGCGGAGAGTTGCCCACCGCTTCCATCCCAGAAGCGACCGCACTCGCCAAGCAGTTCAGCGACGAAACCAACGGGATGCCGTTCTCGATGTTCACCGAGACGCTGTTCAACATCCCCACGACCGCCCACATCCTGGGCGGATGTTGCATGGGTGAGAGCATCGAGCGCGGCGTCATCGATTCCGACCACGAAGTCCACGGGTATCCCGGGCTGTACGTGATGGACGGCGCGTCGATCTCCGCCAACCCCGGCGTCAACCCTTCGCTGACGATCACAGCGCTCACCGAGCGGGCCGTCGCCAAGTTCCCGCTCAAGGGAGACGCGCTTACCGCTCCCGGGGACAACCCTGCCCTCACGGGTTGAGGCCAGCCCTTCACGGGCTCAAGCCTTCACGGGCTCGCAGAGGCTGCGTCCACCGTCGTGATGCCGCCGGGCAGCGCGTCCACGGTCCGAGCGCCCCGAAGCAAGACGACACCACCGATCGCGATGGGGATGCTCGTGAGCGCGACCGCGAACGTGAGCCCTTGATGTTCGCTCACCAGGCCGATGAGCGTCGGCGAGAGCGCGTCGCCCAACAGGTGGATGAAGAACACGTTGATCGCCATGGACCGGGCTCGCAGCGAGGACGGAACGCAGGCGACGAGCGCGGCGTTGAGCGGCCCGGTGTTCAAGAACAGGAAGAACTCGGCAAAGAACACGCATACGAACACCGAGGTGGTGTTGGGCATCAAGGGCATCGCCAGCGCGAATGGAGCGCCCAACAGCAGCCCCATCCCGCTCACCGAGAAGTAACCGCCCTGCCGCTTGGAAAACGCCCGGTCGCCGAGCGTGCCGCCGATGATGGTCGCGAGCAGTCCCGCGACGACCGTGATGCCTCCGAAGATCAGGTTTCCCGTGGCCTCGTCCATCCCTTGCTCGCGGATGAGGAACGTCGGCATCCAAAACGCGATGCCACCCATCGAGAACGTCATCAGCGTCATGCCGACGGTGTTGACCCGCCAGGCAGGGGTCCGAAAGACACGCCGCACGCCCTCGAGCAGTGGCACCGGGGCGACCGACTCACCTTCGTCCATCGCCCCGCGCTGCGGGTGTGGCAAGAAGAACGCCACCAACGCGAACAACAAACCGGGTGTACCCGCGACGAAAAACGCCGCGCGCCAGCCGTAGGCCTCGCCGACGGCGCCACCAAGCAGGTACCCCAGCGCGCTCCCCATCGGGATGGCGAGGTAGAAGATGGAGAGCTTGCGTCCACGCTGCGAAGGCTTGAAGAGGTCCGCGATGATCGCCGGTGCAACCGTGGCGTAGCCGGCCTCGCCAACGCCGATCAGAGCCCGCATGCCCAACAAGGATTCGTAGCTCTCGGCCAACCCGCTGCCAATCGTGGCGAGGCTCCATAGACCAACGCCCACCGCGGCCATCCGGTTGCGGTTCCAGCGGTCGCCAAGGATCCCACCGATGGGGGCGGCGACCGTGTAGACGATCATGAAGACGCTGCCGAGCAGTCCGCCCTGCGCATCGTCGAACCCTAGATCGCTGCGGATGCCTTCGAGGACCGCGCTCAGGACGTAGCGATCGAGGTAGTTCAGGAAGTTGATGACCGTCAGAACGAGCAGCAACGACAGCGCGAGGCGACCGCCCGCAGAGCGGCTCTTGGACTGCATCGATGCCATACCAGCGCGATGCGCGGCGAATGTCCAGGGATGCCGGTCTGCACAGCCGTTTGGATGGGCCCGCAGTCACCGCCGGACCAATCCATGACCAAATTGTGGAGATTCTTATCGATCCCCACGCCCCCCGTGGCCGTAACATCTGCATCGGGTCTCCCGATTGACCTGCGAGCCCCGAGCTGGGGCCCACGGACGGACCCCAAACCTCTCTCACGAGAACTCGAAAAGGGAAAACGACATGGATCTCAAAAGCATTGCCACGACGCTCGCATTCCTCGGTACCGGCGCCCTCGCCATGACCGGTTGCGACAAGGACAAGCCCGCCACCGAGACCCCCGCAGCACCTGCGGTCGGCGACGCGGCCGAAGCCTCCTGTGGTGCCGAGAAGGCTGAAGGCTCCTGCGGCGCAGAGTCGGCCGAAGGTTCCTGTGGTGCCGAGAACGCCGAAGGCGACGCCCCTGCCGAGGGCGAGGGCGAAGGCGAAGGCTCCTGCGGTGCCGAAGGCGAAGAAGAGGGCGAAGGCTCCTGCGGCGGCGCCAAGTAAACCCAGCCCCAGCGACCGACCCGCGGCTGGCCTTCACGGCCGCCGCGGGTTTTTCATTTGCACGACGCACGCTCTCTTTCTCGCATGCACCCCCACCCCCCTACCGGTGTCGGTCTCGGCCTGCGCGGCGCTTTCCTTCGCGACATCGTGCGCGGCGACGCGGACGGTAAGATCGCCTTCCTCGAAGTCGCTCCGGAGAACTACATGCACCGTGGTGGCCGCTCTCCGGCTCGCCTCGCAACCTTGGCCGAGCGATTTCCGATCATCACCCACGGCTTGATGATGTCCCTGGGCGGCACCGATCCCTTTCGCGACGAGTACTTCGACGAACTCAAGTCGTTCCTCGATCGCTACGACACCCCGTGGCATTCGGACCACATCTGTTGGAGCGGAATGGACGGCGCGATGCTGCACGACCTGCTCCCGGTGCCGTTCACAACGCAGACCGCCAAGCGCATCGCCGCTCGCGTCCGTGAGGCTAGCGACCGCCTCGAGAGACCCATGGCGATCGAGAACATCAGCTGGTACCTGCAGCTGGGGAAGAGCACCCTGGATGAAGCTGAGTTCATCACCGAGGTGGCCGAGCGAGCCGACTGCGGTCTGCTCCTCGACGTGAACAACGTGTTCGTCAACGCGAGCGACCACGGGTTTGAGGCGCAGGCATGGATCGACACCATCCCGCTCGAACGCGTCGTGCAGCTCCACATCGCCGGGCACGAGCCGTGGGACGACACCTTGCTGGTCGACACCCACGGTGCCGACGTCCGCGAGGAGGTCCGGGCGCTGATGGCCTACGTCATCGAACGCACCGGACCCAAGCCCGTCCTGCTCGAGCGTGACTCCAACATCCCCCCACTGGCCGAACTCTTGGACGAGGCCGCGGCGCTGCAGGTGGTCTACGACGAGGCGCTGAAGAAGCATCAGCTGGGGGCGAGCGCATGAAGGATCTTCGACTCGACTGGATGAACGCGTTGTTGCGAAAGCGACACGCAGACGAGGCCAGCCGCGAAGACCTGCGCGCTATTGCGGCCGAGCACGGGGTGCAAGGCGAGGACCTTGACGCCATCGAAGCGGTCGGCGCCGAGCGATTCCTGGTCTACCGCTCGCTCGTCCACAACCGGATGCGGAACACGATCCGCGACTTCATCAAGCGCTCTGCGGCCCGGCTCGGCATGCGACGGCTCCGCGCCGACTTCGCAGACTGGATGGAGGCCGTCGCCGCGCAGTCGCCCTACCTGCGCGACGTGCCGGCCGAGTTTGTCGCCTGGGTTGCGCCCCGGTGGGCGGCTGACGACAACGTGCCCAACTACATCGTCGACTTGGCCCGCCATGAGCTGCTCGAGTACGACATTCGCAACGACCACCGCGGCGGGGAGCCGACGACCGGCCACGAGCTTGCGCTCGACAAGTCGCTGCGATTCGACGGTGCGGCCCGGCTGATGTCCTACGCGTACGCGGTTCACAAGGTCTCGCAGGATGTGCAGGACCGCGAAGTGCCCGAGCACGTCCCTACCCGCCTGCTGGTCTATCGCGACCCCAGCAACAAGGTCCGCTACCTCGAGCTGACGCCGTTTGCCCACGCCGTCTTGGAACAGCTGATCGAACAGCGCCGGCCGGTCGCCGAAGGTCTGCGAGCAGCTTGCGAGACGCTGGGTGAGCCTTTGAACGACGAGCGCCTGGCCACCGCTGCTGCCCTGCTCGCCGATCTGGCGCAGCGGGGTGTCCTGCTCGGCGCCGAAGCCTAGGCTTCGGCGCCACCCTCGATCTGGACCAGGAGGTCGCCGGCCGCGAGCGAGTCGCCCTCGCCGACCACGATACGCTTGATGGTGCCTGCGACCGGCGAGGCCACCACGGTCTCCATCTTCATTGCGCTGAGCACGACCAGCGGCGCGCCGACGTCGACCTTCGCCCCGGCTTGGGTTCGAACTTCGAGCACCACGCCGGGCATGGGCGCTCCCACCGACCCTGGATCACTCGGATCGGCGCGTTCACGGACCACGACCTCGGTCTTGGCCGACTCATCGGGCACGTGGATGGACCGAGGCCGGCCGTTGAGTTGGAAGTAGACGGTCCGGTTTCCGTCGTCGTCGAGTTCGCCGACCGCGTCGAGCTCGATCACCAGCGTCTTGCCGCGCTCGATTTCCACGGAGATTTCTTCGCCGATCTCCATCGGGGCCAAGAACGCGCGGGTGGGCAGGACGGCCACGTCTGCGAACCGCTCTCGGAACGCCTGGTACTCCTGCCAAACCTTTGGGTACAGCGCTGCGCTGATGACATCGACTTCGCGGATGTGTGGACCGTGCTCTTCTCGCAGGTCCTTGCGAAGTGCATCGAAGTCCAGGGGAGCAAGGCTGGCACCCGGCCGCCCCTCAAACGTCTGCGCGCCCCGGACGACCTTCTCCCGCAGAAGTTCGGGGAAGCCGCCGAAGGGCTGCCCGAGCATCCCCTGGAAGAACTCGACCAACGACGAGGGGAAACTCAGCGTCTCGGCCTGCGCGAGCACATCGTCCTCGGTCAGGTCGTTTTGAACCATGAACTGCGCGAGGTCACCGACGACCTTCGAGGACGGCGTCACCTTGATGATGTCGCCGAGCAGACGGTTGGCCGACGCATAGGCGCGCTTGATCGCGGGCCATCGCTCGGCCAGTCCGAGCTGGTTGGCCTGGAACTGGAGGTTCGTGTACTGGCCACCGGGCATCTCGTGCAGGTAGACATCGGCGCTCCCGCTCTTGAGGCCCGACTCGAACGGCGCGTACATGCGCCGGGCCTGCTCCCAGTAGTCGGAGAGGACCTGCAGCTCGGTGAGCTCGAGCTTGGTGTCCAGTGGTGTGTCTTGGAGCGCGGCCACGATGGCTCCGACCGCTGGTTGGGACGTGAGCCCGGCCATGGCTTCGAGGGCCGTGTCGACAACGTCGGCCCCCGCCTCGGCACAGGCCAGCATGGAGGCCACACCGGCTGCCGCCGTGTCGTGCGTGTGCACGTGAATCGGAACCTCCGGGAACGCGTCGCGCAGCGCCCCGACGAGAAGCTTTGCGGCCTTGGGCTTGAGCAGGCCCGCCATGTCCTTGATCGACAGGACATGGGTTCCCCGTTCGACGAGTTGGCCCGCGACGTCGACGTAGTACGCAAGGCTGTACTTCGTGCGTTCGGTGTTGCTGACGTCGCCGGTGTAGCAGACCGCGGCCTCGATGATTCCGCCCGCTTCTCCGACGGCATCAATGCCGAGCTTGAGGTTCTCGATGTAGTTGAGGCAGTCGAAGATTCGGAAGACATCGATCCCCAGGTCGCGGGAGGTCCGCACGAAGCGGCGCACGACGTTGTCTGGGTAGTTGGTGTACCCAACCGCGTTCGCGCCCCGCAGAAGCATCTGAAACGGAATGTTGGGCACCAGCTCGCGAAGCTGCTCGAGCCGGTCCCACGGACACTCGCGCAAGAAACGGAGCGCGACATCAAACGTCGCCCCGCCCCACATCTCGAGGCTGTAGGCCGAGGACAGCACGTGGCTGGTCAACGGAGCGACCTTGGCGATGTCCATGGTGCGCACCCGCGTCGCCAGCAGGGACTGGTGCGCGTCCCGCCACGTGGTGTCCATGATGAGCAGCCCCTGGTGCTGGCGAATCGCCCTGGCGAACGCCTCTGGTCCGTCATCCAAAAAGACCTGCCGCCACCCCTTGGCGGGGGGCTCAAGCGGCGCGGGCGGAAGCTCGGGGACGACCTTGGCCGGCGCCACACCCGAGACCCACGGCGTGGACGGACCGTTGACGATCACGCTCCCCAGGTAGGAGAGCAGCCGTTGGGCCCGGTTTCTGCGCCGCGGAAAGCGGAACAGCTTGGGCGTGGAAGCGATGAACTCGGTGTCGATGCTGCCCGACAAAAAGCGCGGATGCGTGAGTACGTTCTGGACGAACGGGATGTTGGTCTTGACCCCCCGCACCCGGAACTCAGCCAGCGACCGATGCAGCTTCTGCGCCGCGCCTTCAAACGTGGAGGCCGTCGCGGTGACCTTGACCAGCAACGAGTCGTAGTGCGGGGAGATGGTGGCGCCGTCGTAGCCGTTGCCGGCATCGAGCCGGATCCCGAAACCGCTTCCGGGTCGGAACACCTCAATGCGGCCGGTGTCGGGCTGGAACTGCCGCAGCGGGTCCTCGGTGGTGATCCGGGCCTGAATCGCGAATCCGCGGACCGTGATGTCCTCTTGGCGAAGGCCGAGGTCTTCGAAGCTCGCCCCGCCCGCGATGCGGATCTGGGACTGCACGATGTCGACCATCGTGACCTGCTCGGTCACCGTATGCTCGACCTGAACCCGGGGGTTGGCCTCGATGAAGTAGTGGGCGTCGTCGGGGCCCACCAGAAACTCGAACGTGCCAGCGTTGCGATAGCCCACCGCCTTGGCGAGCTTGACGGCATCCGCGGTGATTCGGTCCCGCAGCGCATCGGAGATCCCCACGCTGGGTGCGATTTCGACGACCTTCTGATGGCGCCGCTGAACCGAACAGTCCCGCTCGAACAGATGCAGGATCTCGCCGTTGGCGTCGCCCAGGATCTGAACCTCGATATGCCGGGGCTGTTCGACGTACTTCTCGATAAAGCAGGTGCCATCCCCGAAGGCGCTGGCCGCCTCCGAACTCGCGCGCTCCAAAGCGTCGGCCAACTCGCTCTCCTCGCGGACGACTCGCATGCCGCGACCGCCACCACCCTTGGCAGCTTTGACCATCAGCGGATAGCCGGCTTCCCGGCCAAACGCCACGGCCTCTTCGAGGTTGGCGACGGGGTCGGCGGTGCCCGGGATGACCGGAACCCCGGTCTCGATCGCGAGCGCGCGACCAGCGGTCTTGTCGCCCAACCGCTCGAGGATCTCTGGCGTCGGACCCACGAACGCGATGCCAGCCTCCTCGCACGCACGCGCGAAGTCAGCCCGCTCGGAGAGGAACCCATATCCAGGGTGGATCGCATCGACGTCGTTCTCCAACGCCACCCGAATAATGTCGTCGATCGCGAGGTAGGCCCCGACCGGCGACATGCCCTTGCCCACCAGGTAGGCCTCATCTGCCTTGTAGCGGTGCAGGTGAACCCGGTCCTCGTTGCTGAAGATGGCGACGGTCCGAATCCCCAACTCGGTGGCGGCTCGGAAGACGCGAATCGCAATCTCCCCCCGGTTGGCGCACATCAGCTTTCGAATGGGTCGGCCAAGCGTCGTCATCAGCCCGCGGAGTCTAGAGCACATCGCGCGCGCTCACCACGGCATCTCGGGCGCGATGCAGGGCGCTGCTGCAAAGGTCTGCCCTACTCGGCTTCGGGCGCGCGCGCGACCGTCGCTCGGGTGGCGGCGCTGCGATGACCGGGGACGTCGGTGAACGTGTCCGCGGAGACCCGGACGCCGATAACCCGCTCTTGGCCGGGAACGCAGAGGTCGAGCACGTTGTCGTCGCGCGATTCAGCGACAAACGCTCCGCCGTCTGCATGATCTTCAAAACCCGACGGCGGCACGGTTCGTCCGCTCACCAGCTCTATCGTGATCGCCTGCAGATCCTCGGGCGCCACATCGCGGAGACTGTCGGTCCAGTAGGTGCGAACCCGAGGATCCCCGGACGCACAGGGTGTTCGCTGGGCTTGTGCGTGCACGATGTGGCCGCCGTCCTCGAACGCGAGCACTGGACTCAGGAGGCCCTCCAGTGAGGCTCCGCTCTCGGTGTGAAGCGGCGCGATCACGACCACATCGGTGGGAGGGCGGCGACGCGGATCCCCAAAGTCGCCAAGAACCCAGACGGTGCGGTTCTCGTCCGCCTCGCTGGCCGGGGCCAGCACCGCTTCTTCGGCAATCGCGCGACCGCCGTCGGCCAGCAACACCAAAAAGACGCCGGGACGCAGGCTGGCGGGATCGACGTCCTGCGAAAACACGACCGCGATGCCGTCGAGGCCCCCGAGGGTTGCAGCGTCGTCCATCGCGAAGTGGGCCGAGAGGATCGTGGGCTGGGTCCGAGTCTGGGCGGGTGGGGGCACGCGCGGCGGCGGCGAAAACTGAACCGACACGGTGGGCTGCCCCGCGCAGGCGGCCGTGGTCAACCCGAGGACGACCAGCCGCAGCACGCCACCCAAGCGCGTGGCGGGACGGGGCGACGCCAGAGTGCTGGGCACGAGGAGCCTCACGGCCGGAGAGTACCGCGACCGGACGCAGGGCGAGTACCGTCTGCCCATGTTGCACTTGGCCGAAGCCACCGCCCCGGGTTGGGCGCCCTGGGCCGTGGAGCACATGGACGACATCCTGCTCGACCACGCCCACTGCGAGAAGAAGGCCGCATCCACGGCCATGAACCTGATCTTCCGCTATCAGGACAAGCTCCCGCTGATGGTGCCGCTGTCCCGACTGGCCCGGGAGGAGCTCGCCCACTTCGAGTTGGTCCTCGGGCACCTCGACCAGCGCGGGATCGCCTTCGGAAAGCAAGAGCCCAGCCCCTATGCGTCCGCGCTGATGAAGGTCGTGCGCCCGCAAGAGCCACTTCGTCTGCTGGATACGCTGCTGTGCTGTGCGATGATCGAAGCGAGAAGCTGCGAGCGCATGCAGCTTCTCGCCGACGCGCTGGTCGACCGGGACGCAGAGCTCTGTGCGCTGTACCGAGGGCTGCTCGCGAGCGAGGCGCGACATCACGCGTCGTACCTTGAGCTCATCCGGGAGCTGGGGCTGGTCGAGGGCCACGCGCTCGATCAACGGCTCGCGCAGATCGCCGAACACGAAGCCTGCGTCATCGCGGACGCCCCCGCGCAGGCGCGGATGCACGCCGGCTACGCCGCGTCGAACAGCACCAGCGCGTAGCGAGAGGGATCGAGCGGATCGACTCGGACCCGTACCCTCCGGCCCGGCGCAAGCCGCCCCCACTGATCGCCAGGACAGGTCTCCACCAGACGAAGGGACCTGGTTTGGGTGCTCGCTTCGATTCGATACCCGCCCCGATGCGGGAGCGGGTTGGCCGCGGCGCGCAACGTGGTCTCGAGCGTGATCGAAAGGATGTCGTGCGCGAACGGCTTGTGCTCGCGCTGCACCACCACAGCATCGAACTCGGTGCCATGACGCAGCGCGTCGGTGCGGCGACGACGGACCGCTGCGAGGGACCCAGCGTTGTGAAGACAGGCCAGGACCGCGACGATCGCGGGGAGCGAGGTGAAGCCCAGGACAACGCGCTGAATCGGGGCCGGCGCGGCCGCAACGCCCAAGATCGAGGGCACCAGCGCCAGGCTCATCGAAGCGACCACCGCGGCCACCAGCAGCCAGAGCCGAATGGAACCGCGAAAGTAGACATCCTCCGTGCCCGCGGCTTGCATCTCGGCCGCAGTGACGACCACGCCGATGATCGCGGCGCCTGCAATCCCCGCCCAGATAACCGCCCAAAGCACCTTGTTACCCTGAAGACGGTGTACCGTCCTGTCAACGATCGCCGTGGTAGCTTGCGCGTCATGGAAGCAGGCGCGGCCCGGCCCTTTCGAGTGTTGGGCATTCAGCAGATCGCCGTCGGCGGTCTCGACAAGTCCCCTCTGCGCACCTTGTGGGTCGACCTGCTCGGCGCAGCCCCCAAGGGTCACTACAAGTCGGAGCGGGAAAATGTCGACGAGGACATCGCCGAGATTGGCGCCGGTCTGGGTCGGTGTGAGATCGATCTAATGATGCCGCTCGACCCCGAGAAGCGCCCACGCGTCGCAGACCCGGCCCTCGACCACGTCGGGCTGTGGGTCGACGACTTGCCCGCCGCCGTCGGCTGGCTCGGCGAACAGGGCGTACGCTTCACCCCCGGCGGGATCCGAAAAGGCGCGTCTGGGTTTGACGTTTGTTTCATCCATCCTAAGGGGAACGATGCCACCCCCCAGGGGGGATGCGGCGTCCTCATCGAACTCGTTCAGGCTCCCTCGGCCGTCATCACGGCCTTCGACGCGGCGTCTCGCTGACGCTGGTAGGCTCTTCACCATCCACGGCACATGGAATTCACCGCCGTCAGCTTTACGGGGTTTGCCCGCGGAGGCCCCGAGTCTTTGTTCCGCTACCGCGCGGGCTCACAACTCGGCGTGCTCGCCATGGGCCGCGGTGGTTTCTCCGGCGGTGGTCTCGCTGCGGAGGTCGCCGTCGACCTGCTGCCCCTCGCACTCTCCGGGCCCGGACCCTCGGACCCCGCACAACGCTGGAACCTCGCGGGAACCCGAGTCCACGAGGCCATCCGCCGTACGTCCGCGATCGACCCGTTCTACCGAGGCATGGAAGCTGCCTTCGCGGCCGCCCACTTCGACGGGCACCAGATCGTGGTCGGAAACGTCGGCCCCAACCGCGTCTACCGAGTCCGAGGCAACGCGATCAGCCAGCTGACCAAAGACCCTGCCGATGACTTTTCCGGGGTCGCAGGCGGCAACCGAGCGCTGCAGCTCGACCTGGTCCGTTTCACGCCACAGCACGGCGACCAACTCTTGCTGTGCACGGTGCAGACGTATCGCTCGATCCACAAATCCCTGCTCGCCGAGATCATGACGCAGGAGGCGATGGAGCCCGAGGTCTGTGCGCGAGAGATCGCAAACTCCACCTCGGGAGAGGATGTGGCCGTCGTCGTCGGGCGCATCGACAGCGTGGAGGGCCGACGCGGAAGCTCCGGCGCCGCGGTCATCGTCGAAGACTGAGTGGTCAGCGCGCCGCAAACCTGCAAAGCTTTGCGGGTGACGACGCTCTATCCTGAGATCGATCCTCATGCGTCGGGACTCCTGCGCGTCGATGACGTCCACGAGATCTACTGGGAGGTCTCAGGCAACCCTACCGGCAAGCCCGTCGTGTTCCTGCACGGCGGCCCCGGGGGCGGCACGGAGCCCAAGCACCGGCGATTCTTCGACCCCAAGAAGTACCGCATCGTGCTCCTGGACCAGCGTGGCTGCGGAAAGAGCCGACCCCACGCATCGCTGGTCAACAACACCACCTGGCATATCGTGCAGGACATCGAGGCGCTCCGAGAGCACCTCAAGATCGAGCGATGGCAGGTGTTCGGCGGCTCCTGGGGGAGCACGCTCGCGCTCGCGTACGCGCAGAAACACCCTGAGCGGGTGACCGAGCTCGTGCTGCGGGGCATCTTCACGTTCGCCAAGGACGAGATGGACTGGTTCTACCGGGACGGAACCCGGATGCTGTTCCCCGACGCCTATGCCGACTTCCTCGCCGCCATCCCGCCCGAGGAACACGGTGACATCGTGGCCGCCTATCACAAGCGCCTGACTGGAGATGATCCCAAGGCCCGGGCGTCTGCGGCTCGTGCCTGGAGTCTGTGGGAGTGCAGAGTCGCAACCCTGCTGCCCGACCCTGACCTGGTCCGGCACTGCGACGAGTCCTCGTTCACGCTCGCCTTCGCGAGGATCGAGTGCCACTACTTCGTCAACAACGGCTTCCTCAAATCCGATACCCAGCTGCTCGACAACATCGACGTGATGCGCGACATCCCAGGCGTCATCGTGCACGGGCGCTACGACGTGATCTGCCCGCCTCGAAACGCCTGGCGACTCCACCAAGCATGGCCCGAGTCCAGCCTCACGCTGGTGGATGATGCCGGCCACTCCGCCAACGAACCGGGAATCGTCCGGGCTCTCGTCCGAGCGACCAACAGCTTCGCAGATCGGCCGTTTTAGCCGGTCAAGCGGCCGTTGACCGCATGCTTGGACTTGTGCCCGGCGTCGTCCTCCCCCAGCATCGGGCGATGCGATCTCTGAGCACCGCCCTTTTGCTCTCCACCCTGTCTGCTGGCTGCGCGACCACCTCGGAGATCGCCAGCCCCGAGCCCGCCGAGCCACCCACGCGCTCGCTGAGTGCCGACGTCGCGGCCCCGAGTGTCGGCCTGCACGAAACCGTGGCCCGCCTCGCCGTCACCGCGAAAACCGTCGAAGAGTTCGAGTTCCGCCTCGACGAGAACGGGGCGCTGATCAAGCAGGCCATTTATCACGATGACGCTTCCGCTGTGTCCGAGGCGGTCAAGGCCAAGGCACTTGAACTCTACCCAGGCGCCACCATCGTCGCGTACGAGACCGAGTTCTACGCCGACGCGGGAATCGTCCACGAGGTCGAGGTCAAGACTGCGGACGGCCAAGAGTGCGAGGTCTCGGCCACGCCCGACGGCACACTGCGCTACCAGGAGTGCGAGCTTGAGCTGGCCAATGTCCCCGCCGAGATCATCGCGGCGGTGAAGGCAGCCTATCCCGACGGCAAACTGCTTGAGGTCGAGACCAAGAAGGGCCCGGGCATGGACGTGCTGACCGCCGAGGTGGAAAGCGGCGGCGTAGAGTACTATCTGACGCTGAGCCCGACCGGCACGATCGAGGCCGTGCACAAGCGCATCGAGGCGCTGGTCGAGATTCCCGTCCGCGCGCCCGCTCAGGGCTGAGCCGGATCCTTGAGCGCATCCAACACGAACGCGTAGATGAAGGCCGTCTCCTCGTACGCCGCATAGCGACCCGAGGGGCCTCCGTGCCCCGCGTCGAAGTGGGTCTTGAGCAGCAGGGGCTTGGTCCCAGTGGCCGTTGCCCGGAGCCGTGCGGTGAGCTTGGCCGGCTCCCAGTACGACACCCGAGGATCGGACCATCCGGCGAGCAACAGCATCGCGGGATAGTCCTGGGCCTTTACGTTTTCGTATGGCGCATACGAGGCGATGAGATCAAACGCCTCCCGTTCGTTGGGGTTGCCCCACTCCTCCCACTCGACCACGGTCAGCGGGAGCGTTTCGTCGAGCATGGTGTTGAGCACGTCGACAAACGGCACGTCAGCCACGGCGACGTCGAACAGATCGGGGCGCTCGTTGACGACGGCCCCGATCAGCAGCCCGCCGGCGCTGCCACCATAGATGGCCAGCTTCGAGGCGATGCCCTGCTCCCGAAGCGCTTCGCCCACGGAGATGAAGTCCGTGAACGTGTTCTTCTTGCGCAAGAGCTTGCCGTCTTCGTACCAGGCGCGCCCCTTGTCGGCACCGCCCCGCACATGGGCGATGGCAACCCCGACCCCACGCCCGAGGAGGCTGACGCGGGTGCTGCTGAACGAGGCGGGGTTGTCCGAACCGTACGCTCCGTACCCCGACAGCCACACCGGAGTGGCTTTGCCCACGTCCTGCTTGCGACGGACGAGGGAGACGGGAATCTCCTGGCCGTCGGACGCCGTGACCCACAACCGCTGCGTGACGACGGAGTCGGGGTCGAACCCGTGCACCGGCTGCTGTTTGCGAAGGGTTCGGGTGCGCGCGCGCAGATCGTAGTCGAAGACCGAACTGGGGACACCCATCGAGGTGTAGCCGAAGCGCAGGGTCTGGGTGCGATAGCTGGGGTTGGTGCCGACCCAGGCGGAATAGACCGGGTCGGGCATCTCGATCACGTGCTCGGACCCATCGCTGACCTGATGAACGACCAGCTCCCGCAGCGCGTTGCGGCGCTGCGAGATGACGAGCCAGTCTTCGAAGGCCTCGACATCTTCGAGCGTGACGTCTTCGCGACACTCAAGCATCGGCTCCCAGATATCCGGTGTTGCCAGAGCCGCACGGCGGATCGCGAAGCTCGGAGCATTGAGGTTGGTGAGCACCAGCAACGAATCACCGTGATGCTCCACGGCGTACTCAACGTTCTGACGACGCCCAGCCACGCAGCGCAGCGCGCCCCCGGGGTCGTGCGCGTCGAGCAGATGCTCCTCGGAGGTCACTTGACTGTGGGAGGCGATGACGATGAAACGCTCGCTGCGGGTCAACCGGATGCCCACGAAGAAGGCCTCATCGGTGTCCTCGTAGATCAACGTGTCGGCGCTGGCCTCGGTGCCCAGGATGTGCCGCCACACCTGGTAGGGCCGATGCGCGTCATCCATGCGCACGTACAGCAATGACGTGCCGTCCATGGCCCATAACACTTCGTCCGCGACATCCTCGATGGGTTTCTCCAACGTGACGCCCGTCGTCAGGTCTCGCACGAACAGCGTGTAGCGCTCGTCCCCGGTGAGATCGACCGTGTAGGCCGCCAGATCGTGCGTCGTCCGAATGTCGAGATCGCCCAGAGAGAAGAACTCGGCGTCCTGCGCCAGCGCGTTCTCATCGAGGTACACCGCCTCTTCGCCGGCCTCCTCTTCGGGTCGCCCAAGGGCGAGCGGCCGTCGACAATGCAGGCCATAGTCTTTGCCTTCGAGCATGCGCGAGTAGTAGAGCCACGCGCCATCGCGGACCGGAACCGACTGGTCATTCTGGTCGATGCGAGCCAGCATCTCGTCGTACAGCTCGCGCTGCAGCGACGCCGAGCCTGCCACCATCGCGTCGGTGTACGCATTCTCGGCCTCGAGGTAGCCGCGAACCTCGGGGTCCTCGCGATCGCGCATCCACGCGTAGGGGTCCTCCCGCGTGATGCCGTGGTTGGTGATCGAGTGCGCGCGCTTGGGGGCAAGGGGAGGCTTCGACATCGGCTTCAGCTCCCGGTCATCCAACGGCTCGCCTCTTTGGCGTAGTAGCTGAGAATCACATCGGCACCCGCGCGGCGGATCGAGGTGAGCATCTCCAACACCACGGCTCTCTCGTCCAGCCAGCCGCGCTCGGCGGCCGCCTTGAACATCGCGTACTCCCCACTCACCTGGTACGCAGCGATCGGAAGCGTGCTGGCTTCGCGCAGTGTGGTGATGACATCGAGGTAGGCCATCGCGGGCTTGACCATGAGCATGTCGGCGCCTTCGTCCTCATCCAGACCAGCCTCCCGGATCGCCTCGCGGACGTTGGCGGGGTCCATTTGATAGGTCTTCTTGTCTCCGCCGCGCGGGGCCGAATCGAGGGCCTCCCGGAACGGCCCATAGAACGCTGACGCGTACTTGGCCGTGTACGCGAGGATCGAGACCTCGGTGAAGCCTTCGTCGTCGAGCGCATCGCGAATCGCTCCAACCCGCCCATCCATCATGTCGCTGGGCGCGATGATGTCGGCACCTGCCCGGGCCTGCGCGACCGCCTGTTTGCACAGGACCTCGATGGTCTCGTCGTTGAGGATTCGTCCATCGGGCGCCAGGATGCCGTCGTGTCCGTCGGAGGAGTACGGATCGAGGGCAACGTCGGTGACGAGCATGAGCTGCGGCCAACGGTCCTTGACCCGCTTGAGGACCTCGGGGATGAGACCGCCGGGGTTGTACGACTCGGTCCCCGTGCTGTTCTTGAGCGCGTCGGGGATCTTCGGAAACAAGGCCACCATTCCGACCCCAACGTCGATCGCCTGCTCGAGCTCCGCCATCAGCCCCGGCACGCTCAGACGCTTGCAACCGGGCATCGAGGAGATCGGCTCGTCCTCCCCTCCATCGTGCACGAACAGCGGATAGATGAAGTTCTCCGGACCCAGGTGCGTCTCGCGACACGCCGCTCGGATGGCGGCGGACTTTCGGTTGCGACGGGGCCGTTCGCGGAGATCGAGCGTCATGGCGGCATCGTCACGGCTGGACCCAGCGGACGCAAGGTCTTGCGAACCCCAACCCAGCGTGAGTCAGCCTCGGCAAAACGCCACGGAAGGTCGCGATGCTCGGGCAGGGCGAAGTCGATGCCGACCCGAGGGCCCACCAGCAGGCCTGCCGGCGGCATCCCTGGCCCCACCATCAGCCCGCCGCTGCGCGTGAGGTCGTGGTTTGACCAGGTCGTGTCCAGCTGCAGCGCCTGTCCGACCTTGCCGGGCCCATCGAGCAGCGACGGACCCACGCGTCCGCCCCGGCGATCGGTCACCACAGCGAGGCCCTCCAGAGGTGCGCAGGCGCGTATCAACACCGCCTGCGCCTGTCCGTCCTCGCCGGTGACCAGGTTGAGCAGGTTGTGGATCCCGTAACAAAGGTAGACGTAGGCGCGTCCGGGCGGGCCAAACAACGGCTCGGTTCGCGAGGTGCGCCCAGCCTTCGCATGGCAAGCCGTGTCCGGGGGCCACTTGTACGCCTCGGTCTCGGTGATCCGCAGCAGCACGGAGTCCCGGCGCAGCGTCTTCCCGATCAAGTCGCGCGCGACGTCCACGACATCGCGCGCAAAGAAGCCTCGGCGCAGCCGCTCAGCCGCCACCGAGTTCGATCGAGTTCTCGTAGTTGGGCTTGGCCGCGTTGTCCATGTCGTACCAAGCCATCGTCATCGTGGACCCGGAGATCTCGACCCAGGCGAAGCCCGGCGTTGAATCTTCCTGGTACAGCGGGGCCGGGTTGTTGTCCCGGTTCTCGAAGTCGGTGGTCTTCGCGGCCGCACCACTGACGATGAAGTTCGTCCCGCACGTGGCGGGGTGCCACTGCTGGCTGTGATCGTGTCCACTGAAGTAGACATCGACGTTGCCGCAAATCTCCTCGTTGACGAACTCCTCGATGTTCTCGCCGTTCACGATCGGCACGAACGAGATGCCCTCGTAGTTGCCCGCGTTTCCGTGAGGACCGTTGGAGATGTACGGGTGGTGCGCGAAGACGACGGTGTGTTGGCTGTCGCTCGCCGCCAGCACCCCTTGCAGGAACTCGCGCTGGTCGTTGACGTTGTGGTTCCAGAACAGCTGCGCGGAGTCGATCGAGATAAACGTGACGTGGGCGGCTTCGAAGCTGTACCACTCGTTGGGCATCGTCCACTTGTCGCTAAACTGGGTGTACTCGATCTGGTACTGGCTCTTGAGCCACTCGTTCCCGATCGTGCCGTAGTCGTGGTTTCCGAGCGTGATGTAAAACGGCAGGTCGAGATCCGCGTACGGCATCTCAAACTTGTCCTGGAACTGCACGTCCATGTTGGAGTCGACGCCAACATCGTAGAAGTTGTCGCCTAGGTACAGCGCGAACTCGCAGCCTCGCTCTTCGCACACCTGCTCGACCACATCCGCGACACCGTATTGTCCGTCGTTCCCTTCGCCCGCGTCCCCCAAGGCGATGAAGCGTACGACGTTGTCGCCGGGTTCCCCGGTGGAGGACGAAGAGCTGCTCCCCGAATCGTCTGCCGTGGGGTCGGTGGGCGCCGTGGGGTCGCTCGCCTTGGTGGGGTCGGTGGGCGCCGTCGGGTCACTCGGGTCACTCGGGTCCGAGGTCCCCGAGTTGGAGTCCTTGGTGTCCGCACCGCTGGGCGCGGTCGTTGGCCCCGGCTCGCTGCTCCCGGCTTCGGAATCGCCTGCCGAAGACGAACCACCGCCCGAACTCGTTGCCGCACCCTCTTCACAGGCCACACAAAGCAGGCCCGCACACCCGATCAACCACCATCGCATCATGGACAAGGACTCCTACCCAGACCCTACGCCATCGGCAGACACGCGGGCAACCGAACCCATCATGCGGCCCGGGTCACGCCACATGCTGCGGCTACGGCATCGCGGTAGCCCAGCCAGTCGGTGAGCGCACGCTCCATGCCCGCCACCACACCGCTGCGCGCGTCCGCGCCTACGTGGTCCAAGATGATGTGCCAGGCCGAGGCGCGATGCTCGCCCTCGACCTCGCGGTGGACCTTCGTCAGCGCCAACGCCTCAAGCGGAAGTCCGTAGTGCTTGACCAGAGGGTGGTCCTCCAGCGGAGGCTCGGGCCGCTTCGGCTTGGACGCGTCGAGTTCTCCGCGCTCGAACGGGGTGCCCTCCACGAAGATGGTGGTGACCGCGGTCGCCGTCTCCCACCCTTGGTCCTGCGTGAGTGTGTCCAGCGTTGCGCGGTAGGTCGCGGCCGCGGGCAGAAGCTCGACCGCTTCGAACCCGGAGAGATCCATGCCCAGCCCACGTGGATACTCGAGAAAAAGCTCCGCGTGCGGGCGCCCTCGGGTGAGCCTGCCGGTCTCCTCCTCATACAGGTTCTCGGCCAGCTCGCGCCGAACGGCCCCGACCGGGCACCGCACGTACGCGCGACCGAGCAGCTGCGCGAAGTCGCGAATGTAGACGGCGTACTCCTGCTCCAGATGGATGTGCAGGCGTTCGGCAGCGACCTTCCCCGAGGTGAAGCTCGACCATGCCCAGTGCACCTTCCGCTCCATCACGTCGAGCAACGCCTCCTGAAACTGCGCGCGATCCATGAATCCAGGGTAGCAGGCGCACCCGCACCCGCGCTTGAGGAAGGACTCGTCTCGGAGCCACGCTACGCTGGGGCCTGGACGCTCCCGCGGCACGATGCGGGCCGCCTTCCTGCGCGGTGCGCCGGGGTCGAGGCGCTCGCCTGTAGGTCCGGCCATGGGTGGACGAAGAACCCGGGATGTTGGTGCTCGTGTTCGCGCTCGCGACGGCTCCGCCCCTCGAGGCTCCCCCGTACCGCGCGGCTGCTCGTCTTCCGCCCGCCTCGGCCCTCGGGCAGGCCAACCCCGCGCAGCTCGGCGGGCCCACGCCGGCAACCCTGTTCATCAACTTCGACGGCGCGCTCCTGCACGACGACCGGGAGGACGCTCGAGACAACGGCACGCTCATCGGATGGGAGGGAGCCTTTGCAGCGTACGGCGACGGCCCTAAAAAGACGGCGGTCATGCAGGCCGTCCGCCAGGACTGGCTTCCATTCAACGCCTCCATCACCGACTCCCGGCCAAGCGCGGGCGACTACACCATGGTCATGGTGGGCCCGACCAACTTCACCGAAGGCTCGCTTGGCATCGCGTTGCTCGACTGCGCCAACGGTTGGACCTCCAACAACATCGTCTTCGCGTTTCACCACGCGGACGACGGATTTACCGCGGCCGCCACAGCGACCACCATCAGCCAAGAGATCGCCCACTCGTACGGCCTGGAACACGTCGACGATGACGCCGACCTCATGTATCCGTACAACAACGGCGGCGACCCGGCGTTCACCAACGCCTGTCATCCCGTCGTCGAGGCCCCGGGCATCGGAATCCTCTGCACCGAGCAGCATCGAGATTCGTGCGGGAGCGGCGATCAACAGAACGGACACGCTGAACTCATGCGGTTCGTCGGGCCTCGGCCGGCCGACATCAGCCCGCCGGACGTGCGGTTCACCGCCCCCGAGGCCGGAGACGTGTTCGAGCTCGGAGACCCCTTCGTCCTCGCGGTCGCGGCGAGTGACGACGATGACGTCGTCGCGGTGGAGCTCTTTGCAGGTGGAGAGCTCGTCGCGGCCGACG
>CAWCWO010000013.1:0-97500 GCA_963799255.1 uncultured Pseudomonadota bacterium
GGAGTCGTAGCGTGAGGCGCGACCTGGTGCCTCGTCATCCGCACGATGGGCGGGAACGGAGCGAAGTCGTGTCGACGTTCTCAACGGGTTGCTAGTCCTGCAGCTGGGCGCGCGCACGGTCGCGCCGGATCGCGACGCCGCTGAACACCGCGTCGAAGATCAGCGCACCGATCGCCATTCGCCAGACCGCCCAGCCCTGCAGCGTCAGCCCAAGGTTGAGCAGCTGGAGCGCGGCGATGCACAGGGCAAACCCGCGGCGCCCCGCATACCAGTGCCCGGCGCCCAAGGGCAGCACCACCGCGAGCAGGGCGGCTTTGACCGAGCTGCGGTGGGCTGAAACGGGGACGACCTCCCGGGTTTGAAACTGCTGCAGGGAGCGGTCGTCGGGGTCGGGCTCGTTGTCCTCGGCCGGGAGGTGCTCCGCGTAGTCGAGCTCCTCGATCAGCTCTCGCGCGTCTTCGAGGTCGGAGAAGCGGACCATCGCGCGCAGCTCGATCATCGCGCCGAGCAGGGCGCCTTCCATGGCCCGATGGTGCTCCCCCTGAACGAAGACCTCGATCCCCTCGGCCTCGAGCAGCGCGCGGGTGCTTATCGCGTCGACCTGGTCTCGGCAGATCTTTAGCAGGACCATCGCGTTGGGGTCGGGCTGCTCGTCTTCAGAGGTCAGAGGCACACCTTCTCACGAACAGGGCTCGGCACGAGTTCGCCCGAAGGCCCGCGCCGAGCATCGGCCTGCGGAGGCAGGGGGGGTTGCCTGTTCGAGCCCAACGGCTACGGATCTGCTTTGAGGGGCGTGTCGTCCTCGGGGCGCTGGGGAGAGATGAGATGTCTCGCCCACACGAGCCCTGCGAGCGCGCTGCCAACGAGGAGGCCGCACAGCAGGCTCCACCATGGGACTTTGGTCCAGAGCGCAAGCCCACCACCGAGCAACGTGGATGGCCACGCGACGTGCGAGAACCACGGCAAGTGTCGCGGCATGGACTCGCTCCAACCCTCGCGCTCCGCAACGCTCCCCACGGCGGCGTACATCAGCTTCCACCCCGGGAAGCTGCCGACCCTGCCGCAAAGGAGCCCAAGGGCTAGGTCGATGATCCACTCCGGCATGCCGCACCTATTCTGAGGGCTCCGGGGTGGCCAGCTCAAGCGCCAGTTTCCCCCTTTCCAGCCACGCTCCCAGCTCAGCTCGCTCGTCCGGCGCCAACCCGGTATGGCCATTGACGAGCAACGCTTCGCCGTGGCCGCGCTGGTTGGGGCCATCAGCTCGATGGTCACCAACGTCGTTGGGAGCGGGGAGCTGGAGCGGCTCACGGCCCTTCGAGAGCCGCTGTCGGAGTTCGCCCGTGCGCTCTCGAACCAGCCGCTCAACGCACGCTCGTGAGAGTGGAGAACATTGGTGTTCTCCCCTCGGCAAGCCGGGAGCTTCTGAAGCGGGGAGTGAAACCCACCCTGTGAACCCGGACGCGCCTTCACCTCCGGGCACGAGGTGCTGCCGACCTCCCCGACGATCTGCGCGGGCGTGCACGGTCCAGGTTAGTGGCAGTTTTTGAACGAGATGGTTCCAACGACCGAGTGCCCGTCGGCCTCACACTTGAGCGTCGCGTCGCCCATCACGTTGGTGATGTCGTTCACCGTCGAGCTCTGCCGCGTCACGGTCATCGCCCCGCAGCTGCCGAGGTCCACGGGAGCTTGCCCCCCAAGCACGATCGCGCTGGGCAGGTTGGTCGTCGACTGCACCAGCCGCAGCGTCCGGCCGCTGTCGTCGATCAAATCGACCCCCGAAAAGCTGTTGACCTGCCCCGCCCGGCACGAGGTCGGCACGAAGCTCTCCCCGTCGACTTTGAGATCCGAGGTGAGCTCCGCGGTGCAGGCCGCGGTCGTGGACAGAAGCAGCGCTGCCAGAACGCCGAGGGCTGTTTGTGGGTAGCGCATGACGACGATCATACACAAGGACCGTCTCGGCCGCGTCCGGCAACCCCAGCGCGTCCGCGCCGACCTCGAAGCTCCACGCAAGCTCCCCATGATCGATCAGCGCGTGGACCCACCCCTGCGCTGCATCGCGACCCCCAACCAGCACCTGCCCGCTCGCATCGACCCACACCGCGCTCGCTTGGGGGCTCTCCGGGCACCGTGTAAAAGACGCCGCGGACCGAGGACGCCTACCGGGGACCTGCAGCCGCGTGTCGAGGGACGCCCGGTTGGGGATGCGATCGAATCTGCGCTTACCTCTGGGCGCCGGCCTCGATCCACGCGCGTACCAAACCGACGAGCGCGGGGTCGAGCAGCGTTGGCGCGCCGGCGGGCATGCGCCGCGGGGTGATCCCCTGAACCTCGGGCTCACACTCGGAGAGCAGTCGAACCAAGTAGCTGCCGTCCGGATCTCCCGGAGCGACGCGTGGCATGTCGACCGCCGCGGATGTCACACCGACCAGAGCATCGAAGGCCTCCTCGTCATCCAGAACGAGACCGCCCGCGCCCGCCTCTCCGTGGCAGGAGGAGAAGGTGCACCAGGGCTGAAGGACGCGCGCCTGAACCTCGGCAAACGTCGGCGCGGGTGCGTCGTCGACCACAACTTCGATGTCCTCGCAGCTCGGAGGCTCGGGTGCAGGACCGTCCGCGGTGGGCAGGACCAGGGGTCCGGCGATCTCTTCTCGGATCGGAAGATCGTAGGCACTGCTCCGCGGAATGGCCACGCTGTCGCAGAACCCAGTGGTGATGTGGGTGCCCTCTTCGTCGACGAAGGTTTGTTCTGTTCCTCCGGGCTCGACACCCGCGATCAACACGTGAGAGGTGTTGGCGAACCCGAGGAAGACACACATTTCGTTGATGCCAACGCCCCAGGAGAGCGTCTCGTCATGGGGGTTGTCATAGCCGCACCAGAACTCCATTGCGCCGAGACCATCGAATGCGATGGGGGGATCAAAGGAGCGTCCCATGGGCGACGCGCCGAATCCTGTGTGATCGAGGACCACATTTTCCTGCCCATTCTCGAACATGGTCATCTTCGCCGAGATGCCGGTTCGGTGATAGTGCGGCAAAATGTAGTGCAGCTCGAACTCCTCGATCGTCCAAAAAGCCTCCCCTGAGCACCCGGCCGAGAATGTGGCGCGACTTAGGGGAGGAATACTCAGATCGAAATAGCTGAGCATGAACGGAGACAGCACGGTCTCCACCAACGCCGGGTGGATGACGTTTAGCGAGAGCCATGCCGCGGTTTCGCGGGGGTCGGGGCCGAGGTTCAGCAAGTGAACGCCGGCAACGATCTTCGAGCGGGCAGGGATGCGGATGCTCGCCCCGTCCGCGAACGCCATCGATTCCTGCTGGGCCTGCGTCGACTGAGCGAACAGCACCGTTCCCGCGAGCGCTGCGGACACGTTCTGGAAGTCACGCTCGGCACATGGCCAGAAGCCATCCTCCCCCGGATAGACGTCCTCGGGTACGACGAACCAGTTGCTGTGGTGGAAGGAGCCTCCGTTCTGAAAGTCGACGGCTTGCACGTACAGCGGAGCATCGTTGTCGACCGTCCAGCTGTAGCAGGTCATCGTCTCCTCGCTGCCCTCGAGCGCAAACGGAGTGATCGCGTGCACCACCCTGGCGCTTGCTTCGGCGTCCGTGGGCATCTCGGGGTCCGGCAACGGCTCGCGAGCCTCGGGGAACTCAGGTGCTGGTTCAGCGCACCCGAACACCGCAGCGACGAAGAGGGGGGCGAACACGGAAATGGAACGGTGGATGCTCACGGGACACCTCAGTAGTCGATGCGGAATCCGAGACTGGGAAAGATGGGGAGCCCGACCGCATCGACACGTCGCGTATAGTCCGGACTATAGATGAATGCCTCGGGGTTCAGCCGGTTGTAGACGTTCTGCACGTCGATGTACGCGCCGATCTCTACGCGCTGCAGAAGCCAGGACTTGTCCACTCGAAGGTCGAGCTGGTGGAACACGGGGAACCTTCCTCGGTTCGCAGGGCCCGCCGCCGCAAGCGGGGTGTCTCCAGGTGGCACCCAGACCACCCCGGCGACGTCGGTGAACGGCGACCCGCTCACCAGCCTGAATCGACCACCGATGCGCCAGCGGCGAGGGAGTCGGTAGCTGGCGAGGAAGACGAGGTTGTGGCGCTGGTCGAAGGCGCTGGGGGATGCGTTGGGTCCGTCCGGCGGTCCGACCCGCTCGAGTACGCGCTCTTCGACGCGGGCCAGCGTGTAGCCCACCCATCCCCAGAGCTTGGGCCCAATGCGTCGGCGCACCAGGGCCTCGAGTCCGTAGGCCGATGTCCAGGTTGAGGTCACGACCTCGAGCGTCCCGTCGTCCTCCCGGAAGAAGCCGTCGGCGTTGTCGCGCATCCGAGTCCACGCACCGAGCTGGACGAACCATGACTCGCCCAGCTCGCGGCTCAGTGCGGTGCTCGCCTGCGCGGCGCGGGCAACGGAGAGGCCGCTTCGCGCTGGGGAGAAGCCCGACCTGGGTTCGAGGGACAGGAGGGAAGCGGGCAGCACGACATTGCCCGCGAGCTGACCGGCTGTGCCGGAGAGGAAGCCCCCCGAGAGGGTGCTCTGCTGAATGCGCGCTTGAGAGTAGAGACCCACTCCGGCCGACCATTGCCACCTTGGCGCAAATCTCCAGTGGAGGCTCAGGCGGGGGTCGATCGCTGACTCGGTGGCCCGGCTCGGTGACGTCCACCCGGAACGCCAGCACGCGCGGCTCCTCGGTCAGCAGCCAGGCAGGCTCGGGGAACTCGCCGCAGGCGCAAACGCCCAGCAGCGTGGCGAACCAGCCTGCACGAGACCGCACGCGCGGAGTATCGGAGAACTCCGAACTCGTGCCAAGTCGAGCGGAATGCATGCCTGGTCCTCATTCGCGGTGGGCCGGCTCGCACTGACAGGGGTCACGCAGTGCAGACTCGCGCTGAGGCGACCCACTTCACTTAGACGCGTGAATAGACGCGTGAACGCTCTGGCTCTGCGTCCGCATGCGCGGCGCTTCGCACCGTGCTCGCCGGGCGGCGCAAACGAAAGCGGCGCCGACCCGAAGGACGACGCCGCTTCCAGCGAGGAGCAGGCTCGGACTAGAGCGCGGTCGCAGTGAAGGTGTAGCCTCCGCTGGTACCCGGGCTGAAGTTGCTCCAGCCCCCACCGATGATGTAGTAGGTCGTCCCGGCCGTCAGGGTCTCCGTGATCGACTCCGGGTTGCCGTTGTCGGACGCGGAGACACACGAGTTGTCGATGTCGGCGCAGTCCGTGGCCATGTAGAGCGCGGTGTCGAAACCCGCATCGAAGTCGAACTGGTAGTCGCCGTCGGTATCGGGCGTGAACGCATAGACGACGTCCGGCGAACCGTTGTTGCCATTGATGGTCGGCTCACCCGGACAAGCGCCGCCGGAGTATCCGTAGTCGTTGCTGTAGAGCGCCGTGTTGTCGGTGTCCGTGTACGGAAGGGCGTCCGGAGCGATGACTCGGGCGGCGTCACAGGTATCCCCATCCGACGGTGCTGCCTCACACGTGTCGACGTTGCAGATGGAACCGTCGTCGCATCCACACTCACCGCCACAGCCATCGTCGTTGCCACAGGTGACGTTGTCGCACGTGGGCAGGCAGACATCGGAGACCGTCAGCGTGTACGCGCCACCGTCTCCGGCGGTGAAGTTCGACCAGTGTCCTCCGATGATGTAGTAGGTGATTCCCGCTTCCAGCTCGGTTAGGAGGGTCTCGGGGTTGCCGTTGTCGGCCCCTGCGACGCAGGTGTTGCCGATGTCTGCGCAGTCGCTGACCGCATAGACCGTCGAGTCGTAGGTCGTGGCGAATTCGATCGTGTAGATCCCGGTTGTCGCCGGCGTGAATTCGTAGACCACGTCCTCGGAGCCCGCGTTGCCACTCCCGGACTCTCCTGGGCAAACTCCCGCTGCGTAGCCGTAGTCGTTGGTGAACGCGAGCGTGTCATTGCTATCGGTGTACGGGAGGTTGTCGGCGTCGACGATGAAAGCATCGCCGCACCAGTCGCCCATGGGCGCAGCGGTACATGCCGCAAGATCGAACCCACAGTCGCCCGCGCACCCCAGCGTGCCTCCGAGGTAGCCCTCGAAGTCGTCGCAGACCGCGGCGCCGAGATCGGCGCCGTCGCAGTCCTCGCCAGCCGAGAGGACCCCGTCGCCGCAGAAGGGCGCCTCGCACAAGGCCGTGTCGAAGGTGCAGTCGTCGGCACAAGCCAAGGTGCCGCTCGCGAAGCCCTCGAAGTCGCCGCAGACCGCGTCGTCGAGATCGGCGCCGTCACAGTCTTCGCCATCCTCGACGATTCCGTTGCCGCAGCCGGGTGCGACGCAGGCCGAGGTGTCGAAGGTGCAGTCGTCGGCGCAGCCGAGGTCACCACCGACGAAGTCGTCGAAGTTTGTGCAGCTGAGCCCGGCGAGGTCGTCCATGTCGCAGGCTTCGCCGAACTGGACCGTGTTGTCGCCACACATGACCGGGTCGGCAGCGGACAGGGTGAGATCGACACACCACTCGTTGAGGGTGCCTCCGACGAAGGCGTCGTCGTCCCAGACGTGAAGCTCCCAGTCGCCCAGCGAGCTCAGCCCGATCATCGTCGACAGCGGTGTGACGGGGACCACGTCTCCGTCGAACGCAGGGGTCATGCACGCCGGCTCGAGGCCGTCGTCGTCGAAGGTCGCGATGGCATCGTCAGCCTCCGCGCAGGCGGTGCCGTCCATCAGGACCGACTCGACACCCGCTTCGGGCGAGACCAACACCGCGACCACGTCAGCGATGTAGAGGTGGCTGATGTCCACGGGAACGTTGACGTCGGTCACGTAGAAGTCGTCGGCCACCGTGATGGTGTCGACCAGCGGGGATTCTGCCGAGGTGGTGTTGCTGTCGAATGCGGCCGCCGGGGTGCTGCAGACCGAGAGCGTGTTCGTGCAGGCGCTCATGTCGAGGGTGCAGTCGTCGTTGCAGACAACGTCCCCGAACACTGTGCACGTCGCATCGCCGATCGCATCCGAGTCGCATTCCTCGTCGCCCTCGATGACCCCGTCGCCACATACGGGGTCGGTGTCGCCGGTGGTCTCGGTGTCGCCGGTGGTCTCGGTATCGCCGGTGGTCTCGGTATCGCCGGTGGTCTCGGTATCGCCGGTGGTCTCGGGACCGCCGGTGGTCTCGGTGTCCGTCGTGTCGACTCCGGTCGTCGAGGAGCTGGTCGACGGATCGGTGTTGCCCGTGGTCGTGTCGGTGATCGTGATGGTCGTGGGCATGGTCTCGGAATCCGAGGAGCTCGAGCTGCTCTCATCGCCATCGGTGTCCGAGGTAGAGCTCGTGTCATCACCGCAGGCGGGGGCGAGCGCGACGAGGAGGCCAAGTTTTAATATCGAGATGCGTTTCATGGTTGAATTCTTCGGTGGGAGTCCTCGCAAAGCCGCGAGCCGCGAGCCACTGGACCCTACCATCGCATGAGCGCTGGCAAGCTGTGTTGCCTCACTGTCTGATCGGGCAGACGCCGGCGCGGCTCTCCAGAAATGATTCGGCGATGCGCTCCATCTTGCTCATGCGTTGCCAAGGTCCCGCGACCGCCCGGCCGGTTCGCACCCCGTGCTGCTAGCCGCTGCGGGATCGTTCACGATTGCCGCACGCGCCGCCTCCACGCTGGGCATCGGCGGCTCGCCCGTATAGAGCATGACGCCGGGATGGCTGTTGAGCCGGAAGAACGCCTCAGTAGCGTCCGGCGTCGTCGCTCGGAGGATGGGTCGCTCGGTGCTCGGACCCACGCGATACCCCACCTGGGCACTCTACCGTGCAGTCGGCGGCAGGCTACCAGTCGATTCGCGATGCTGTAGCTGCTGCTGGATCAGCGTTCGGTAGGCAGCCAAGTGCGTCCAACGACGCTCGGGGTGCCGCTGGCGAGCAGCGGTGTACACGGCGTGCCGGTTGGCGAGGACCGCGTCGATGTCGTGGCCAACGCATCCTCGCGTCCAAGCCACGACCTATCGTGACACACGAACCGGGTCGGGAAAAACGAGGCCGCTGTTTCCAGACTCACCCCGCAAACGCAAGCCGATTGACCCTGAACCTGCGGACGTCACGGGGGCTCATCAGCGATTCGAAGCGTTCCACCGAGTCCGGCGCGAGCACGCTGAGGTCGGCGATGGTCAACAGCAGGAAGCTTCCTCGGGTTCCGGCGAAGTGCGGATGGTGCTGCTCGCCGTGGACGTACAGCCACCGCAGAACTTCTTCGGCAGTCTCGAGGTCACCGCGGGCGATCATCATCTTGGCGTAGCTGTGCCTGCGCCGGACATCTTCCGGCTCGGCGATGCCTCGTCTCGCTTCGGCTGCAACGACCTCGTCCAGCGTCCTGCCCTGGGCGAGGCCGTCGAGCACCCGAGTGGTCGCGGTAGCGTCGAGCGAGTTGCGCAGATCCGCGACTGCTTGCCCATCTCGATAGACGAGCAAGGCGTCGCCGCGGGGCGCGACCGGCTTCGGCACCACGGCCTGGGCGCTTGGCACGCGGATCGCGATTGCGTGCTCTCGCACCCACGTCTTGAGCGGATCCTGATCGAACTCGTGCGGGTACGAGGTGGACTCCGGCCCAACGGCCCATACCAGCAGGAGTCGGTCCTGCGCCTCGGCCTGCTGAATCAGCGACGCCACCTCGACCTCGGGACCCGCGACCTCGAACACGTCTGGGCTCGAAACCGTCGCCGTCGCTCCGGCGCAGCCCGAGGCGACCAACACGAGCACGAGGAGTCGGCCTGGCAGTCGATGGTGAAGTCGCATGGATGCCCCTATTCGCGAGCTTGAGGTTTGGGTTGGCCCAGGTCGAGAAAAATGGCTCTCCGGACCATTTCGTGGGTCCAGTGGGGAGCGATATGGAACGGACGAGTCTCCATGTGGGGGCGACGTGGACGACAAGGCATCCCTCTCGAACCCGAGGTCGAGGACACGAGTCTGCTGGAGGGCGAGGAGGGTTCGGAGTCGACTGCTGGAGCGCAGGATGGGCTGGGCCAGTTTTGGTCGGGCCGTGGGGGCCCGGCCTACGTGGGCTCTCCTCTGTCGTCGATCGCCGCGCGCTCGGGCGCGGACAACGGGCGTAGATCCTCGGGCCGCAGCGCGAGGGGTGCAAGTCCAGGAACGATGATGCCCTCGTGGTGGCGGTCGTCACTCTCGTCGGTCCAGCCCAGCACGAAGCGTAGGCGCCCATCGGCGAGGAATTCGCAGTCGACGACCTCGCGGTCGACGTCCAGCAGCGGGCGCGTCTGCCACGTGATCGGATCCAGGCGCAGCAGCTCCCCGACGGTCCGGTAGTTGCCCTGAGCTCCCGTTGCCAGGGCGGCCCACGTCGTATCGAGGTGGATCGCAATGCGATGGACGTTGAGCTCCACGACGAGGCTTCCGCGCACCTCGAGCGTCGGCAGGTCGTAGGCCGCCACGCGATCGTCCTGCGCCAGCATCAGCCCCGCCTCGCCCACGGCCGCCCACGCGCTCACGGTCCCCGGCGGCAGTAGAACCTCGCCCACGCGCCCTTCGGTTTCGCACACGAGCCGGTAGCCTTCAGACCCCGGCCGCAGCGAGACCCGGTGCCGACCCACCCACAGCAGCGGAACGGGCTCCACACCCCATCATACATACGGTCGAGGGCGCGCGCGCGATACGGCTTCCGCTCTCAGACCGAGCAGTTGTCTTGAACGATGTTCTCCCTCGTCGACGGCTTCGTCCGGACCGACGTCGTGGTCCCAAATGACCCGTTCGGGATCAACCTCGGGCTGCTTCTGGAATCACCCGACGGAAGTCGCCTGTCCTGGGCGTTGGTCAACGGGGGGCTCTCCGTGGATCTGAGCGAGAACGGGCAGCTGGAAACCCTGTTCGTAGAATCCGTCGAAGACCCCGCGCCCGGATCGGTCCTTCAGATTCGAGAGGTGGACGGAGTTTTCTTCTTCGAAGCATCCGCGGACGGGGTCGACTTTCAGCCGATGTTCAGCGCCGTCGCTCCCCTCGATTCTTCTCAACTTGAGGTCGGCATCATCGCGGGCAACTTCATTGCGTTCGAAGAGCCTCAGCTCGTCTTCGTCGAATCCTTCGAGATGTGTACGAGCGAAGGCTGAGCGGCTGTGAAGCCCAGGGTCCGCGTGCGATGACCGACGCGCTGATCCACTGGTGCCACCACGGCCCGCCGCACGCGTCGGTGGAGACGGTCGAGACCGCGTGGGTCGAGGTGGGTCGAGGGAGACTCGGGACTGACGGGACTCGAACTCCGGCGGAAGCCCCGCCAGAACGGGATGGGACTGCACCGGGGGCGATGAGCTTCCTTCCGCGCGGAAGCTCATCGCAAGGGCTGGCTAGTTGGCGATCCAGGTCGCGCAGCCGAGGGACACCCCACCGTATCCGCAAGCGGCGTACGCAAGCTCTTCCACGGCGAACTCCGCCTCGACTTGGGCGTCGATCTTCGCCTCCGAATGCGTCGCGCCGTACCCTGATCGGGTCGAGGATTGGTACGCGGTCCGCGACAGGGTGATGCACATGTTGCGGCACTCGGCGTACGCGATATAGGTGGTCTCTTTGTCGAGATCCTCTCCGTCGTCGACATCGACGTCGTTGGTGGCCTCAATGCCCTCACACGCGTCGGTCTTGCTCGCGTCTTCGGAGGTCCAGTCTCGCCCCTCCCGCTCCGCGACTTCTTCGAGCGCAATGCTGCACGCTTCGCCGGCGGCAAACGCTTCTTCATCGATCGGGTCCGAGCTGGCATCGGCTTTTCCACCGTTGAAGCCGGCGGTACCGTTCTCTTCCGATGTGCTTTCGTCGCAGCCCGACGAAGCGAGGCCGACCAGGAGCGCGAAGGAGATGAACGAAGCCTTGATGGGATTGTTGATTTGTACTTTCATCGGACAATCTTTCTTTCTTTGTCTTCAGTATGCGGACCAGGTATCGCAGCCACTGTTGATTCCGCCGTTTCCGCAGGCTTGGTAGGCCAGCTGCACGACGGCGTACTCCGCGTTCTCTTCTGCATCTGCCTCCGCGAGCGCTCTCGTCGCGCCGTAGCCAGATCGCGTCGCGGCCTGGAACGCAGTGCGCGCGGGCGAAATGCACATGTTGCGGCAGTACGAATATGCGATGTATGTGGTCTCTTTGTCGGAGCCGGATTCGTCCTCGGATTCGACGTCATGGGTCACATCGATGTCCTCACATTCATCGATCGCAGCCGCGTCTGTGGCGGTCCAAGCCCGGCCCTCGAGGTCGGCGACGTCTTCGAGCGCCAGGCCACACGCTTCGGCGTCGGCGAGCGCTTGCGCCTCGTCCTCCGAGGGCTCCGCCTGCGCGTCGGATTTTCCTGCCGCGGAGACCGAGTCACCGTTCTGGGGCGGGGTCGTCTCGTCGCAGCCCGGCAAACAAAATGCGAGCGCCGCGAAGAGAAGCGCGGCGTGGTTGGGCTTATTGGCGTCGTTGGTCATCGGACTACGGGGAGCTACTCCCACCGACACCAAGGTTTGTGTGTGTTTGTGCCCGACAGGCAAAGGTGGGGTGTGGATTACCCTCTGCGCATCGGGGAGTGAGCGCGCCGGCCACGTTCGAGCACCGGGGCTGCCGGAGCGTCGCGGCACGAACGCGGCTCGAGGCGACAAGCGGGCGAGCCCTTCGCCGAGTGTCCTGAGCCACGCACAGACGCGTTCCGCGGGCGTTGTTCTCGCGCGCGGTTCCGCGGGTGTTGTTCTCGCGCGCGGTGTAGCGGTTCGTCCGCGCGCGCGGTGTAGCGGTTCGTCTCTCTAGACCGCGGGGGAGATCTAGACCGCGGGGGAGATCACCCCGCACGCGACGCGTGGCCCCGCAGCGCCGCTGGGCTGGCTCTTCAGATCGTCGGCTTCGGCGTGCACGATGACCGCCTTGCCGATGACCGAGTCTGCGGCGGCGGGATCGAGGACGACGTCCATTTCGAGCTCGACCGAGACCACCCCGTCTGCGGAGGCTTCGATGTTGCCGAAGTCGCCGGCGTGACGCTGGTCGTCGGAGGGAGCGCCGTGGTCACGCCCGTGGGGATTGAAGTGGCCGCCGGCCGAAGTGAAATCCTCCGCCGAGCAGTCGCCCGCCTCGTGGATGTGAAATCCGTGTGGACCCGGCTGGAGCCCCGTGAGCTCGACCTTGACGCGGACGGTGTCGCCCTCGGGCGCAAACTGCACCGTGCCCGCGACCCCGGCGTTGGACACCAAGCTTGCCGAGGCTCCAGACGCCGAAGCGGCAGGCCCGGCCTCGGGTACGCCGGTTGAGACCGCGGCGGAGGAGCAGCCCAGGAACAAGAACAACGAGGAGCAAAGGAAATTACAACGCATCGCGCCACCCCTGTAGCCTGTCGCGGGCGCGGGCGCCATGGGCCTTGTCCTCGGTGCCGGGGGGCAGCGCCGTCAGGTCGATCGGCTAGCGTTAGCGGTCGGTACCCCCCTGTTGCGACCAGCGCGCGCGGCTGTCCGCGCAGCACGCAAGCCGCCTCCTCCGGTTCAGCCGCGCCGAGCGACTACGCCTTGGGGAAGACGAGGTCGAGCTTGATCACGACGTCGTCTCGAATGAGGTCGTCGGCCATGCCGGCGTACTCCATGCCGAAGTCCTTGCGGTTGATCGAGAACTCGGACGTCACCTTCGCGCCGTTGTCCGCCATGTCGATGTTCGCGGGGAAGGTGATCTTTTTCGTGGTTCCGTGAAGGGTGAGCGTGCCCTCTACGGTGTGGTTGAAGCCTTCGCTTCCGCCTTCGGCGATCGATGTCGAATCGAACTTGGCAGTGGGGTGCGCGTCCACCTCGAAGAAGTCGGCGCTCATCAGGTGCTCGGTGAGCTTGTCGCTGTCGCTGTAGAGGCTCGTGGTGTCGATCTCCGCGCTCACGCTACCGCCCGCCGCCTTGCCGTCCTTGGCGGAGAGCTTGGCGGAGAACTTCTTGAAGCCTCCGGGGTGAGAGCCCGACACCTTGGAGCCAACCCACTGCACCTTCGACGCCTCTGTGTCCACGGACAGAGCAGCCGCCGCTGCCGCCGCTGCCGTCTCGCCGTCGGATTTCCCATCCGCCTTCGCGTCGGTTTTTTCGGCTTCGGCTTTGGGATCGGCGTCTTCGACCTTTGCCTTCGCCTTCCCCTCCGCAGGGTCGTCGCACGCCGTCGCCCCCAGGCTCATCGAGAGGAGGATCGTGGCAACACCCAGGAACGTCTTGCTTTGGAGGCTCATACGGCCGCTTTTAGCCTGTGCAGCGAGCAGGTCAATCGTCCGCACCGCAACAAACTGATGAGCCCAACGCACCAACCCGAGGACTCGCGCCGATGTGTGTGAACGCTCGCGCCCCGAAGGCCGGGGGGGTGCCGTCCAGTCCGGAACCTCACAGCCGGTGTCGTCGTCGTCGATGTGCATGCAGGACGACGAGGCTGCGGTGACCTCGAACGGCGCGAGCTCGTCGACGGGCTCGAACAGGCGACGCACGTCGGCGATGCCGACCAGCAGACTCTCGTCGACGCCCCGCCGGATGGCGAGCCAGCCGCTCGCGGTCAAGGGTCGCATTCGGCTGACATACCACGGTAGGGCGTGCGTCCCTGGCACGCTTCCGAGCGCCATGCTTGGCCTTACCGGACGACTCCGACACGGCAACGGCCCGCGCGACGCTTCCTGCTCATGGGGGCCGTCGTGGTTCCAAGAACGGTCCGGCCGCCGGGGTTTTTGGAGGCCTCGTGGGTATCGGGTCTTCTCCTTCGGGGTGTTCGTTCAGCCGAGGCAGAGAGTCGGGCAGGGTCGGGTCGGGTGGCGGGCTACTCGTCTACGCAGGGATCGAAAGCCTCGTCCACGCACTCTACGGCGAAGATCTCGGACGATGAAAGCAGACATTCGAGGTCGGGTTCGGGCTCGAGGCACGACGCCCACACCGGGTGGTCCGCCGGCTGCGTCCTAGCCAACGGCTCGAACGTGGTGTCGTATGAGGGCGAGGTCTTCTCGTCGTACTGCTCGAGCTCGTGCACTGCGGACGTCGTCGGCTGTATCGTATCGCCGATCCGGCCCGGCGCTACGCACCAGGGACGTGCCAGGAGAATCAATCCAATGCTCAACAAGACCAATCCACTAGCCCTGCTACTCCAAACAATGCTTTGCTCCGCGTTGATTTCCACCATCGTAGCTGGGTGTGATGGAGACGTGGATGACAGCGAAACCGCGACATCATCGGCGTCCTCGAGCGCGACGTCGTCTTCCGGCTCGTCGGGGGCGGCGAGTTCGTCCTCGTCGGCCTCCGCGTCGACCGACTCCGACGGAGAGTCACCGCTGTGGTCGGCCGGTCCCGACTGTCCGGAGCATCCTTCCTACCAATGCTCCATCCCACCGATGGAGTCCAGGCTCGACGCCGACGGTTGCTTGCTTTCTCCGTGCTCGCCGGAGACGGAGCAGACGGGCTGTCCCGCAGGTGAGGAGTGTTTACCGACGCAGGAGTGCATGCCGCTGGTGGGTGGCTGCACTCAGGAGTCCGGGGAGTGCGTGTGCGAGGTCGACCCCACGTGCTTCGACTTCGCGTGTCAGCTGCCGGAGGGCTGAACGCCTCAGCCCCGCGCAGCCTTGAACCGCTTCTACTTCACCGCGATGACGATGCCACAGCAAGATCAGGACCAGACTTCACGCGCGCCCCCACGCAAGTCCCGGAAGTAGCGCGAGACAAACTCCACGGTAAAGCGTGAGCCACTACACCATCAAGGCCAGGGCCGATGGGGGCGGTATGGCTCCTTCTCCCGCTATTCGCGCTGCGTCGTCGCAACGGTCTTTAGCTCGCCCAAAGAAGCAAACGTCGTCGCAGCGTTTCTACTATTGCGCCACAGCGCGGACGAAGCCGCGGTAGGTTGTCTTGGGACCGCCGATGTAGCCGACCATCACCACGGCGCCGCTTGGGGAGAGGGCGAGATCGGTGACGTAGATCCAAGGGGTCGCTGAGTTGTCGGGCGTGTAGGCGTCCTCCCAAACGCGCGTCCCGTCGGGTGCGTACTTGTGGGTGAAGATCGTCCGATGAGCGGAGTCGTACTCGATTCCAAAGACGACGAAGATCGAACCATCGTCGGCGATCGCGAGACCGTTGGGGTTGGGGTTATCGTCTGACAGGAGGACGGACCACGCTTCTTCGCCGTCAGGCGTGAGCGTGAGCAGCGTAGCGGTGTTTTCGGACATGTCCCGAACAAGCACACTGGGCGACTCCTCAAGAATTTCCAAGTGCGTGAGTCGCCCTCGGCGGATCTGTTTACGATACTCCCATGCTATGCCAAGCTCGCTGTCTCGTCTCTGAACGAACGCCTCGGGGACCTGAGATGTTCCTGCAGTGACAGCACCATCCAACGCTCTCCGGACCCATGGTGCGATATGGAACCCCTCGGCCTCACCTTTGACGTAGGGTGGTTTTATCTGGACGGTTTCCAGCGGAAATCCGGTCGTGTCGTACTCGATCAAGGTACCCGTTCCTGAGTGAACCATATCGGGAGACATATAGGATTCAGCATAGGCGACCCATGCATTGCCGGACGGAGCCTCAAGGACCGAGCCGGGATAGATTTCATTGAGGGGCCACTCTCCGAGAACCTCGTCCGTCCAAATGAGACTGCCATCACCCGGGGAGAGGCCATGAACGACAAGCACATGTTGAGTATCTTGGTAACCTGTCCCTGAAACGACAAGCTGGTCTCCGATCTGGGCGAGTTCTGCGTAGCCAGGACCGTAGCGCTCGGCAGGGCGTGTCCCCCATTGCAATGCCCCATCGACATTGTAGTAGGCCACGTAGCCTGGTCGCGCGGTCGCGAGGTCATCCGCAGCAAAGGCCGCCCCCGCAAGATAGAAGCTATCGTCGTCGGGGAACACGATCGCTTGCGGACGGTCGGACTCCCCGTAGTACGGTAGTTCATGTTTCCAGAGTTCTTCGCCGGCGTTCCACACGCAATCCGTGGGGCACGGAACGCCGACAACGGTGTTGCCGTCGCAGTGTTCGCCGTCTTCGACGATGCCGTTGCCACAGGCCGGAGCCGGGCCGGCGGTGCTGCCCGAAGAACTCTCCGGGTCTTCGGTGGTCTCTGACGTGGACAAGACCGCCGACCCCTCGGTTTCGGATGAGGACGAAGACGCGGCGGATCTGCAACCTGAGCCTACCTCCAGCGCCACCGCAAATATCCACAACGACGTGCGCATCGCCTACTCTCGTTCGGGCGCGATGCCCTGACCCGTCGCTGCATTGTAGGATGGTGATTCGCGATCACCATCCTCGGCGAATAGTGCCCAGTGCACCATGATCGAGTGGTTGCCGCAGTCGTCTCCGCTGTGACCGTATACGTCCTGTCCATGGATTCGCAGGCGGACAGGGCTGTACGGGAACGTCGGATCGGGCGTGTCGAAGAAGACGAATGCCTTGTTGTCGTAGGGGTCGGAATCAGAGCGATAGACGGAGAAGTTGTCTGAGTACAGCAACAGGTTGATGTTCGCGACTTGCCCGGTCTGGTCGTGGCGCTCGTCGAACCAGTAGGCTGCGGCTTTGATGGTGTTGATGTCGGTGGGAAGCGGATTGCCGCCCCCTAGGTCGAAGTAGTAGTACTCACCGTGGTCGATGCACGTGGAGAAGTGCCACCAATAGTACGGGGGATCCATGCCGCCAGATGCCACCATGCGGGCGGGTAACAACCCAGCGGAGATCGCCACGGGCAGCACGGCAAGACGAGACCGCATGGACCGACTGTGCCACGCGAAAGCGGCTAAGTGGGGTGAAAATTGGGCTCTCCTGACCATTTAGTGGGCGGCGGAAGCACGGATTTGACGGGTTTGCGGGGGAAGAACGGGCTTCGGAGCGGGTTTGAGGGCGTGAAGAAGTGCGCAGCGGGTGAGGGCGTAGTCTTGGGGTTGCGAAACCAATCAAAACCGGCCCAGCCCGCATGCGCTCCAACAGTCTACTCCGAACCCTCCTCGCGCTCCAGCGGACTCGTGTCCTCGACCTCGAGTTCGAGGGGGATGCCCTTGTCGTCCACGTCGCCCCCACCTGGAAGGTCTCGCGTTGCACTCAGTGCGGCAAGAAAGTGCAAGAGCGGCTACGACGACCGCCGTCGAGACTGGCGCCACATGGACCTCGCTGGGATCAAGACCATCCTGCGCTACCGAATGCGTCGGGTCGACTGCAAGAGGTGCGGCGTGTTGGTCGAGAAGGTGCCCTGGGCAGAGTCGGCAAGCCGGTACACCTTCCCGATGGAGGGGCGGCTCGCCTATCACGCGCAGAAGACCGACCACACCACCGTCGCCACGCTCATGCGCATCGCGTGGCGCACCGTCGGGAGCATCGTCGAGCGCTTCGTTCAGCGGCAGAGCGCGGACATGCCCGACCCGCTCGCCAACTTGCGTAACATCGGCGTCGACGAGATCAGCTACCGGAAGCACCACCAGTACATCACGACGGTCGTCGACCACGATCGCGGCGTTGTGGTCTGGGCCGCCCCGGGAAAGAACGCGGAGACCCTCATATCCTTCTTCGAAGCCCTTGGACCGGAGCGTGCGGCGAAGATCGAGTCGGTCACGAGCGACATGTCCAGCGCGTACATCAAGGCGGTCAAGGAGTCTGTGCCGAACGCGACGCTCATCTTCGACCGCTTCCACGTGCAACGGCTCGTCCAAGACGCTGTCGACGAGGTCCGCCGAGACGAGGTTCGCTGTGCCTCCGTCGAGGAGAAGAAAGGCCTCAAGAAGACACGGTGGCCGCTGCAGAAACGGCCGTGGAATCTCACCGACCTTGAGACTGCAAAGCTCAAAGACATCGAAGAGCAGAACCAGCCGATCTATCGGGCGTACCTGCTCAAGGAATCGCTCGCCGCGATTCTCGACGGCCGCCAGATCAACGTCGCGCGTCGCAAACTCGAACAGTGGCTGGGCTGGGCTCGCGCGTCGGAGCTGTCTGCCTTCGTGCGCGTCGCGGGAACCATCGAGAAACACCGCGAGGGCATCCTCGCCTACGTGCGCACCCGCCTCAACAAGGGCTCGCCCCGGCGGGTGTGAACGCTCGTGCCCCGAAGGGCCGTAGAGCGCGGCTACGGAGCGCGGTCGAAGGACAACACCAGCGCGTCGCTAGCCGAGCAGCAGACCGGTCCGCAGTCGGGGCCATTGGGTTGTGAGACGGTGTAGTCGGCGGTGAGGTCTTGATCGACAAGGGCGAGGCCGTCGTGCTCGATGCGCAGGTGGACGTTCTTGGGGAGCTCGTCGATGGAGATCCCGCCAAACGCTTGCTGGTCTGGTTCGAGGGCGCATCCGCTTTCGGTGATGGAGACACCTTCGCCATCGCACGTGATGCTCGGGCGAGCGCAGGGCTGCAGGGGAAGGCTGCCTGTGCAGGTCACGTTGCGCCCGTCGAGCTCGACGGTGTAGCGATACTCCCCGGCCGGCCATGCCGCGTTGGTGTGCAGGCCGCCCGATTCGGACTCGCGATCTTGCTCAACTATTGCAGCTCGGTCTCGAAGTGTGTACGGTCGGACAGCAACAAAAAAGTGGCCACCCTGCGCTAACAGAGTGGCCACCGGTTGAGATCAGCCGACAAACCGGACGTGATGTGTGAACAGAACGCCGGCGAGAAAGCCGACGACAACAGATAGAACAATGATTTGGGTCATTTGGGACCTGGTCACCCGAGCCTCGATGCCGCTAACATCGAGGCTCGCGCGTTTTCCCCGCAGCCACAGACTACGCGGTACACCATTAGAACCACAACATGTTGGGGTGTGGCAAGAAGTTGACCTCAAGTTTTGTGGTGGAGTTGTCCACAGGACCGGCCGGACCGAATCCCCACCAAGCACCCAAATTGTCCGCAGGGTTTCCCACATGCGTTCGAGCCAGGTCACGACCCATGGCGCGAGTGGTCGGCCCAAGAAGCGCGGAATCCTCGCCACCACAGCCCTGTTGAGACCGGTTCTCGGACGGAGGTCCGGCGACAACCCTTGGGATGCGGCTGCTCCATGCCTGACAAACAGCCGCTCAGATGTCCCCATGTACGCGGTGCGCGAGGCCTCTATGGGGCTCGGACCGCGACAGATCTGTTCGCCGCGCGTGAAAAGGATTGGCCGCGCACCGATTCCGTCACCATCGAGAAAGGTGGCAGCGCGAAGCCGCACGCGTCGGCCCTGTTCACCGGTGAGGACGAGTGACGCGGGCCGGTGCTGTTCACCAACCCGATCTGCGAGACCTACGCCTACGACGCGCCGATGCAGACCGTCGGCGGTGGCGCGGTGGCGGCCAAGCCAAAGAACGTCTACTGCACCAAGGAGTTGGACTCACAGAACTCGGGATCGCGCGACTCCAGCCCTCAGACGCGGATCGCGCTTAAGCGAAATGAAGTGGGAAAAGCCGGGATTGAGGAGTACGGGGGGGCGGCAGGAGAGGGCGGCAGGGGAGCGCCGGTGAGCGGTGAGCAGCAGCGCGGTGTAGTGTACTCGGCGGTGAGGTCTTGATCGACGAGGGCGAGGCCGTCGTGCTCGACGCGCAGGTGGACGTTCTTGGGGAGTTCGTCGATGGAGATCCCGCCAAACGCTTGCTGGTCTGGTTCGAGGGCGCATCCGCTTTCGGTGATGGAGACGGCGCCGTTCGAGCGCCGCCCGTTCGGGACCGGCCCGGTCGCCGTCTACCGGACCGAAGGCCGCGAGATCCTCCGCTACCTGCCCGGCCCCGCGCTGATGATGGACACCCCCGAGCGGCTCGCCCAGCTCCCGTTCGGGACCCGCGACCTGTTCGTCGTCGACCTCGACGGCGACGGCCTCGACGAGGTCTACGCGCCCGGCAGCGAGTACCCCGACGTCTCCATCTATCGAGTCGCCGGCCCCGACCCGAGCCCGTGTCGATTGATCACCGCGCTGCCGCTGGTGTCCGGGACCCTGACCGAGATCACCGACCTCAACGGCGACCACCTCGCGGACTTCGTCTACACCCAGACCTGCCCCGGGTGCACGAGCAACCACGGGGTCGTGTTCGGCCAGCGGCCCTGACCCCGGCGGTCGGGAGCCCGGCAGGGCCCCTCGCTCGCGGGCATGAGCTGGGCGCGGGGACGGGTAGCGATCTCAATTTGACCATATGTACCGAATCGGTCATTGTGGTTCTGCATGGTGAAATCAGCCCAAGACCAGCGAACCGAGCGCCTGCTCGACGCCGCCGCGGCGCTGTTCGTCCGGCATGGCTATGACAAGACCTCGATCGCGGACATCACCCGGGCGGCGGGGGTCTCGAAGGGCTCGCTGTACCTCTCGTTCGCCAACAAGGACGCGCTGTTCGAGCGGCTGCTGATCCGGGAGATGCGGGACTTCTCCGCGGCTTGGATCGCCCAGGTCGAGGCGCATCCGCGCGCCGGCAGCCTCGGGGCGATGTACGAGGCGCTGGTCCGGGCGCTCGACGCCAGCGCGTTCATGGTAATGATCTTCCGGCGCGACCGCGGGCTGCTCGGTCGCTACCTGGCCAAGCCGGACAACCTGTTCGTCAGCTACGCGGCCGGCCAGCCGACCCGGCACGAGGCCATCGCGCTGCTGCAAGCGGCCGGGGCCGTGCGCGACGACGTCGACCCCAAGGTCGTGGCGCACATCATGAACATGCTCGCTCACGGGATGTTCGTGGCCGAGGAGCTCGGGCCCGGGGCCGTCGCGCCGCCGCTCGAGGACGTCATCGTCGGGGTCGCGGCGATGATGGATCGCGCCTACGCGCCGCCCGACGGGGGCGACCGCGAGGCCGGCATGAGGGTCCTGCGCGAGCTGTTCGAGGGCGGCCGGCAAGCGTTCGCCCGGATCGAGCAGGAGCTCCAAGCCCGTCACACGAACACCGAGGACGACGCGTCATGATCGAGGTCGAACAGCTCGAGTTTCGCTACCCCAAGGCCGCCGAGCCGACCCTCCGGGCGCTCGACTTTCGCATCGCCGACGGGGAGATCTTCGGGTTCCTCGGGCCCTCGGGGGCCGGCAAGTCGACGACCCAGCGCATCCTGATCGGCCTGTTGCGCGGCTACTCGGGCAGCGCCCGGGCCCTCGGTTGGGAGATCCGCGACTGGGGCCCCGACTACTACGAGCAGGTCGGGGTCAGCTTCGAGCTGCCCAACCACCACAAGCGCCTGACCGCGCGCGAGAACCTCGAGCACTTCGGCTCGCTCTACGCCGGGCCGATCGTCGAGCCGCTCGAGGTCCTGCGCTGGGTCGGGCTCGAGGACGCCGCCGACCGCCGGGTCGACGCCTTCAGCAAGGGCATGAAGATCCGCCTCAACGTCGCCCGCAGCCTCCTGCATCGGCCCAAGCTGCTGTTCCTCGACGAGCCGACCAGCGGCCTCGATCCGGTCAACGCCCGCAACGTCCGCGACCTGATCCTGCGCGTCCGCGAGCAGGGCACGACCGTGTTCCTGACGACCCACGACATGCAGGTCGCCGACCAGATGTGCGATCGGGTCGCGTTCATCAGCGGCGGCAAGATCGCTACGATCGGCGCCCCCGAGGCGCTCAAGCGCGAGCACGGGCGCCGCCGGGTTCGGGTCGAGTACCGGGACGGCGATGGCCGCGAGCCGCCGAAGTCGGCCGAGTTCGACCTCGACGGCCTCGGCGACGAGCCCGAGTTCGCGCGGATCCTCGCCGAGCATCCGATCGAGTCGATCCATTCGCAGGAGACCACCCTCGACAACGTGTTCATCGAGGTCACCGGCGAGGCGCTGGTCCAGTGAGCGCCGCAATCACCCGAGGGCCGGGACGGCGGCTGTGGGCGGCGATCGGGACCGATCTGCGCCTCCAGGCCCGCAACCAACTGCTGGCGATCTCGGTTGGGGTCAGCGTGATCGTCGGCGGCGCGCTGGCCTGGCTGGCCTCCGCGGACAACCTGCACGGCACCGTCCCGCTCGCCCTGCTGATGTTCGTCGGCGGCTCGACCCTGCTCTACGTGGTCGCGATGATCATCCTCGAGCGCGACGACGGGACCCTCGCGGCGGTCTGCGTGTCGCCGCTGCGCCCGTGGGAGTACCTGAGCAGCAAGGTCCTGACCTTGACGGGGTTGGCGACGATCGAGGGCGTGCTGATCACCGCCGGCGCGCTGGCCCTGCTCGGTCGCGCCGGGCCGGTCCCGATCCCGAACGCGCTGCTGCTGCTCGGCCTGATCAGCTTGGGGGTCATGCACGTGCTCGTCGGCGTGATCCTGGTCGTGCGCTACGACGGGCTGATGGCCGCCCTGGTCCCGATGGCGGCGATCGCCACGGTCATGCAGGTTCCGGCCTTCTACTTCGTCGACGGCCTCGACTACGCGCCGCTGCTGCTGATCCCGACCGCCGCGCCGACCATGCTGATCCGCGGCGCCTTCGTGCCGCTGCTCGCCTGGGAGTGGGCCTACGCCCTCGGGGTCACCGCGATCACCTTGGCCGTGCTGGTCCGCTGGAGCCTTCGCGCCTTCGAGGTGCACGTGATTGGAAAGGCCGGCTGAGATGATGCCCTGGAGTGACCTGATTCGCCGATTGGGCAAGAGCGATGTTCGCCTGATCTTGCGCAATCGCATGTTGGTGCTGCTGCTGTGCGTGGTCGTGGTCGTCGGGGTGATCGCGCGACTCGGCCTCCCGGTGATCGACGCCGCGCTCGCGGACAGCGGGACGATGCCGAGCGCGAGCACGCCGATGCGCTTCGCCGCCACCTACCCGCTGTGGGTCGCGTTCATCGGCCTGTGGCAGGCCGCGCTGATACCGGGGACCGTGTTCGGGTTCCTGCTCCTCGACGAGAAGGAGGACGACACGCTGACGGCCATGCAGGTGACCCCGGTGCCGCTGAGTCGGTATCTCGGCTATCGGGTCGCGTTGCCGTGGGCGCTCGCGGTCGTGTTCGGGCTCGCGCTGGTGCCCGTGCTCGAGCCGTTGCTCGCGGGGAGCGGGGCAGGGGAGCCGCCGGGGTTCTTGGCTAGGGTGGTGATCGTGCTGGGCGCAGCCTTGGTCGCGCCGATCACCACGCTGCTGCTCGCGACCTTCGCCGCCAACAAGGTCCAGGGCCTCGCGTTCACCAAGTTCGCCGGGGTCGCGGGGTTGGTGATCTTGATCGGGTGGTTCGTGCCGGGTCCCTGGCAGTGGATGCTCGGGCTGTTCCCGCCGTTCTTGCTCGCCAAGGCCTACTGGATGGCCCTGGCCGGGGACGGTGGCTGGGCGTGGGTCGCCGTGCTCGGGCTCGGCATCGTGCTCGAGCTCGGGGTGTTGGCTTGGTCGCTGGGCCGCTTCCGCGAGCTCGCGGTCCGCTGAGAACTCGGACGCCTTCACCCGTCGCGCATGCGCCAGAGCTTCGCTTCCAGGTCCGCCAGGACGGACGCACCGTCCCGAGCCTTCACGTCACCCCGCTCGAGTTGCCCCGCTCGCCGCTGCGCTTCGTGCAGCCACGCCCTCTCGATCTCGTCGGCGGTCTCCGGCGGCATCGAGTCGAGCAAGGCCTCGGCGATGCGCTGCCGCTCGTCCTGTGAAAGGGCGAGCGCTTGCTCGACGATCTTCTTCGCCTCGGGGCTCATACAGACAGTCTACGCGTGGAAGACCTGCGGTCCTGTCGCCGGGCAGGCGCAGGTCGGCCGGCTCAGGCGCGCGCCAGCGTGATGATCGCCAGCTCGGGTCGACAACAAAAGCGAGCCGGGACCAGGCTCGTGCCGGTCCCGCGGCTGACGTAGAGCGGGCCCATGCCGCTCTCGTACCAGCCGGCGACGAAGCGTCCGCTGCCCGGCGGCGTGAATGGGGCGAGGCTGCCGGCCCGGATCTGCCCGCCGTGGGTGTGCCCGGCCAGGCACAGGTCGAAGCCCCGCGGCGCGAGCTCGTCGACGAACGCGGGGCTGTGGGTCAAGAGCAGCTCAACCGGGGCGCGCGGCGACTGCGGGCACGCGCGCGGGCGCCCGCCGGTCGAGTCGTCGCTCGCGTAGATGGCCAGGCCCGCGTCGAAGTCCCACCATTCGTCGACGAGCAGGGTCGCCCCGGCCGACGCGTAGCTGTCGCGCAGCCGGCCGATCGAGACCTCGCCCCAGTGCTCCCAGTTGCCCAGACTCGCTACCGTGCGGACCCCGAGCTCGGCCAAGGCCGCGCACAGCTCGGTCAGCACGCCGAGCTCCCGATCGCTGTCGATCAGGTCCCCGGTCAGCGCGACCACCTGCGGCGCGGCCTCGCGGATCGCGGCGAGCACCGCCTCTTCGACCCGCCCGAGCCGGGTCAGGTGGGCGTCGGTGATCTGCGCGATCGTGAAGCCGACCAAGGCCGCGGGGAGATCGACGAGCGCGAGCTGGTGGCGCGAGACCTCGAGCCAGGCCGGCTCGATGGCGAAGGCGTCGATGGTGGAGACGACCGCTCCCGCGCCGAGGCCGAGCAGCAGGTTGCGCCGGGTCAGGTGGCGTCGGAGGTCCACTGCGGCAGTGTAGCCGCGGCTCGGGGGCGATCTGCCGCGGGCGAGCGCCAAACGAAGGCCAACGTGGCACGAGCGCAAGGGCGTCCACCAAGCACCCAACCAACGCGCCGCCAGGCGGAGGGGGCCCCACGAGGCCGAAGGCCAACGTGGGGGAGGGACCGGCCACGGTCCCTCCAAAAAGAAAGCCGTAAACCCTGGGGGTCGTGGCCCCGCTGCGGTTAAGCGGGGACGCGACCCCCAGCGTTCACGGGAAGTCGAAGTCCAGGGTCTCGGCGTCCCGAACCAGCGACGAATAGCTGTCTCGCAACCCCTGGATATCCCCCGCCCGCAGCCGCATTCGCCCGAGCTTGCGGACCAGATCCCCGGCGACGTCGTGGAACTCCTCCACGTCGTTGGCAAAGGTGCTCATCCAGAACACCTTGTCCCCGCCCGCCTCGCTCGCGTAGATGTCCCCGAACTCGCTCTCGACCGTGTCGAACGCCTCGAACAGCGGTCGGCACTCGTCGACGCTCGGCGGCGGATCGCGCTCGAGGCAGCGGACCAGCGGGCGCGCGTAGACCATCACCCTGCGTGAGGCGAACTCGAGCCGGCCCGCGCGGCGCTCGAGCACGCCGAGCAGGAGCTGGTCGTTCTCGACGTGGCGCAGATCGAGGGCCCGCTGCAAGACCACGTCGGCGTCGGCCCAGGCTTGTTGGGCGGCCCGCAGCTCGGGGTCGATCTTGGCCAGGGTCGCCCAGGCGCTTAAGCGAAATGAAGTGGGAAAAGCCGGGATTGAGGAGTACGGGGGGGCGGCAGGAGAGGGCGGCAGGGGAGCGCCGGTGAGCGGTGAGCAGCAGCGCGGTGTAGAGCGAAGCTGAGCCGCTGAGTGCCAAGCCATCCAACGAGAAAACGCGCTGCGACAGGGGACCGCAGACGCACGGAGTCCAACTCGCTGGCACGCCGACACGAGCGCGGTACGAAAGCAACGCGCTGGCAGAGGGGAGGCTCAGGGGGCTGCGGGCGGAGCCGAGAACAGCAGGAGTTGTCCGACAGGAGAGGCTCGCGGCGGCGGCCGAGTACCGTGGAACGCGGCACGGCAGGCCTTGCAGGACGCCGTCGTACAGAACGTCGGTCAACCGTCCGGACCGCAACAAACAGGTGAGCCCAACGCACCAACGCGAGGGCTCGCCCCGACGGGTGTGAACGCTCGTGCCCCGAAGGGCCGTAGAGCGCGGCTACGGAGCGCGGTCGAAGGACAACACCACCGCGTCGCTAGCCGAGCAGCAGACCGGTGCGCAGTCGGGGCCATTGGGTTGTGAGACGGTGTAGTCGGCGGTGAGGTCTTGATCGACAAGGGCGAGGCCGTCGTGCTCGATGCGCAGGTGGACGTTCTTGGGGAGCTCGTCGATGGAGATTCCGCCAAACGCTTGCTGGTCTGGTTCGAGGGCGCATCCGCTTTCGGTGATGGAGACACCTTCGCCATCGCACGTGATGCTCGGGCGAGCGCAGGGCTGCAGGGGAAGGCTGCCTGTGCAGGTGACGTTGCGCCCGTCGAGCTCGACGGTGTAGCGATACTCCCCGGCCGGCCATGCCGCGTTGGGCGTGATGTCGATCCGGTAGCCGTCATTGCAGCCGATCGCGGTGCAGGGGGTCGCACCGATCACGGGTGTGGGTGGAGCATCCGGACACGCTCGTGCCACCGCTGGATCGATCGAGCCGGCGGTTGCAGGCCGTCCCGGGTTCGGCGGCGCGTCGGTGGTTGCTGCGCAGGCCGCAGCGAAGGCGAGGGTGCAGGCCAGGAGAGCGGTGCGAGGGCGCATATGGCCCGGAACGTACGCCGCATCTGAAGGCTTTCACAGAGATGCCTCCGTCCAGTCCGACCGCAACCGCATCGAACGTGCCCGACGCGTTCTTGGCCCGAGCCTCGACCGACTGACCCTGGGCAGTGCCGCAACGCCGGGCGCCGGCCGAGTCGCTACAGCGTGGGCGATGCGTCCGGCAGCTGAGCCGTCGGAGACTCGGTGTCGCTTGGCGCGGGCACATCGGCGGGCGACGGTGGCTCCGGCTTCTGCGGGAGCTCGCTGGCGCCTTGCGCTGGGCTCGGTGGGGCCGGATCCGCTTCGAGCTCGTCGAGGCTGGGGAGCGAGGGAACGAGCGGCGCTGGGTCTTGCTCCGACGGTGCAGCTTCGTCGCTCACGCTGACGTCTTCGCCCGCGTTCTTTGCCTGCGCATGCTTGCCGCCGCGCGGACCGTTCTCGCTCGCGGTGGGCGCCCGCTTCGGCTTCGTGTCCGTCTCGATTTCGGCAGGGGTGGGAGCTTCGGCTGAGGGCACCTTCGGCGCCGCGACGGTATTCGGCGCCGGGCGTGGCTCGGGCACCTGTGGCGCGGGGAGAGGCGGCGGGCTCACCACGCCTGCCGCGACCGGCTTCGCTTCCTCGGGTTCTGTGGTTGTCGGCGTCTCGGGGTTCCACAGCAGCAGTGCCCCTCCGAGCGCCAAAGCTCCGAGCAGCGCACCGACGCCAAGCGCTGCGGCTAGACGACCCATCGGCAACCGGTTGGGCTCGGGCTGCACGACGGGGAAGTCGGGCGCGCTGCCGTCACAAGGCAGCTCCTTGAGCAGGTCGTCGACCGTCTCAAGGGTCGGCACGGCCAGAATCGAGTCGAGGGCGAACGGTTCATCGACGCCGTCGTACGATGAAGGTCCGCTGCCCCACGCGGGCGCGGGCGGAAGCCCCCCTGGTTCCTCCTTCGGTGCTGAAGCCAGATCGGCCATGGTCGCGCTCCCTCCGAGCGCCTGACGCGTTCGATGCTGGCGATGGCGGGCCCCGGACGCAAGCACGCGAATTGCGGCCCGCGACGGAGCGTCGCTAGGGCCCTCCAAAACCGCTTCGTGCGCCACGGACCATGCCGTCGGCGCGGGTGGATCCGGAAGCGTCGACAGGCCAGGAAGCCGTCCGATCCAAGAGGCGGGCTCTGGCTCACGCACAAAACGCGCGCTGCAGCGCCCGGGAGCAGTGCCCCTCGGCGAGCCTACGGGGACAGCCGGTCGGCGAGAGCTCGCAGTCGGTCCTGATGGCGAACCTCCACGAGCGGAACGAGGGCTCCGACGGCGGCGTGATGACTCGGCTCGGCGAACGCCTCCAGGGCGATGATGGAGGAATGTGGGTCGTCGAGTTTCGGAATCAGCTCGATGATCCGAGGGACCGCTGAAGGGCCGGCGACACGGGCCAGCGCGTTCGCGTAGCGATACAGCTCGTCCTCGCTCGGCAACGGCATCCCGACAAGGGTCTTGCGTGCGAGCGCAGGGTTGCGATCTCGCAGGGCGTCGAAGGCTCGATCGGCCGCGTTGTACTGCCAGCCCTCGACGCACGTCGCGAGGGCCGCGTCTGCCTGCGCGCCGACAAAGTCTTCGATGCTCCGTTCCGCGGTCAGGCTTGTGTGCAGATGGTCATGCACACAAAGCTCCGCCAGCCGCGGAAGTGCGCTCGCTTGCTTGCGAATGCCGACGGCTCGAATGGCCCACTCCAGCTTCGGAGCATGACCGTAGCGCTCACCGACGGGCGGCTCTTGTGCAATTGCGTCGGCAAGCGCTGTCGCATCGAAGGTCTGAGCGAACTCGGCAAGCGTGGCTTTCCACTGGGGACGGGCCTTCTCCAGCCGTTCGAGGGTGGCCACCTGTTCCGCGACCGTGCCAGGCGCGTGGACGTGGAGCAATGCGGCCAGGGCCATCAGTGCACGGGCGTCGTTGCGACCCTGAAGCGCCTTGGTCAGCCGCGCTTCCCCTGGCGTGCTCATGACCGCGCAGCTGAACTGGACCGCCGGCTGCATGTTCGGATGCTTCAAGAACGAGGCCAGCGGCGCGTCGATCCTGGTGAAGGCGGCCTTCGAGGACCACGGGTCGCCGGGCAGCTCGACGTCCTCGAGATACTCGGGACCGTGGCGCAGCAACCCGAGCGCGTCAGGTTGCAGGGCCGGCCGCTTCGGGTCGTAGCGCGGCGTCTCTGCCTCGGAAGGGGACGCCGCGACAAGGACTCCGAACAACGTTGTCGCTGCGACCCACAAGTGCACGGGTGACTGGACAGCTCTCGCGGGCAAAGGTTCCACGCAAACTCTGGCTCACGCACAGAACGCGGGGTGCAACGTCCGCTTCGGGGGCGAGCCGTGGACAAACGAGGCCTGGCCCCTAAGCTTGCCCGCGTTGGCCCCTCCCATCGTACTCATCGCGCACGGAAGCCCCGATCCTGATTGGCGACGCCCGCTCGAACTCGTGGCGGAGGCGGCCAATGCTGCATCAGGACCCGACGGCCCGCGTGTCGCCCTCGCGTACATGGAGTTCATCGAGCCCTCGCTCGCCGACGTGGTCGCGAAGCTTGTCGGCGAGGGCGCGAGCGAGGTCCGTGTTGTCGCCGCGTTTCTCTCCGCGGGAGGGCGACACCTCAAGCGCGACGTTCCCCGGCTCGTCGCCGAGGTCGACGCGAGCCACGACGAAGCAACGATCACCTTGGTGCCGGGCGCGCTCGGGGACGACCTCGGGGTCATCCAAGCCCTCGCCGCCGCGGCGCTGCTTCGAGGATCGGGCTGAGGTCGAAGGCGTTCACCGGTCCACAGTCGGAGCGTTGAGGGTCGCGGGCCGCGGGTCGTCGGTCGAACGCCGCCGTGTTCATCCGTGCTCTACACTCCGCCGGTGGCGAAGGTCGACTTGGAAGCACGGCGGGTGGACGTCGGCGTTCGCGATCTGCTCGCGAGCGGGTCGGGTCGTGCGCGCGGCCATGGAGGCTCGAGCCTTCGCGCGCAGATCGGCGCCGACGTGCACGCCCGCTACCGAGCGCGACGCGAGCAAGAGCTGGGATACCGATTTGCAGCCGAGGTCTCGATCAAGTTGCAGCTGGACGTCGACGGCTTCGCGACCACGATCACCGGGCGCATCGACGGGGTCATCCGGGCTGATCAACCCGCCGGCCCGCTCACGCCGCTGAGCATCGAAGAGGTCAAGTCCGTGCTCGACCCTGGCGCCACGGACCTGGCCTCCGCGCAGCTGCAGGTTCGGGCCTACACCCTCGCGCTGCTGCGGGCGGGGCACACCGGCATCCTCAGTCCGTTCGTCGTGCAGATCGGGGTGTGGGACGACAGCGAGCGAGCCGTTCCCGTGGACTTCGACGCGGTCGACACGGAGGCGCGACTCACCGCGCTGGTCCGGGCGATGATCGCGAGGGCGCGGGACGAAGACCAACGCGCACGCGCGCGCGCACAATGGGCGGAGGGAATGCGGTTCCCGCACGAGGAGATCCGCGGCGGCCAGCAGCTGCTCGTCGACGCGATCGACGACGCGCTCGCGGAGGGCCGACCGCTGCTCGCCCAGGCGCCCACGGGAACAGGCAAGACGGCGGCCGCGCTGTTTGGCGCGATTCGCTACGCCGCGCGTCGAGGCGCTCGCGTTTTCTACGCCACACCGAAGAGCACCCAGCACCTGCACGTCGCACAGACCTTCGAAGCGCTGTGCGAGGCGAGTGCCGCGGCGGTGCCCGAAGACGCCAAGCCTCCGCTCGCGGTCAGCCTGCACGCGCGCGCGCGCCTGTGTCGTCAGGGGTCAAACATCTGCGATCGCAGGACATGCCCCCGGTTGGCGAACCACAGCGTAGATGGACCCGGCGTTGCAGCAACGCTTGCGGCCAAGCACCGCTACGTCGGCGGCAAGGAACTCGCGGATGCCGGTCGCGCCCACAAGGTGTGTCCGTACGAGCTCGGCTTCGACCTTGCCCACGTCGCCGACTTGATCATCGGGGACTTCAACTACGTCTTCGACCCCACGATCGCAATCCTGTCGTCGAGCCCGATCAAGACGCTCGTCGTCGTCGACGAGGCCCACAACCTCTTCGAGAGGGCTCGCGCCTACTCGAGTGCGCGGCTCATGCTCCGGGAGCTCGAGCTGGCAGAGCAGGCGATCGATGGCGCCGACCCCAGCGCGTTGGCGGCCAACACGTGGGTTGCCGAAGTTCGGGCCGCGATCCAGCAAGCCACCGCCGACCCACCCCGCGAGCAAGACGGCACCGGCCGCTTGATTCACGACGGCACGTTCGAGCTCGACGCGTTCCCACCTGCGCTGTCCTCGCTTGCCCAACGCGCCCGACCTCTGCTGCTGCGGCGCGTGTCTCAGGCCCCGCCCCGACAATCGGTCGGTGGTGACGACCCCGATCCGTTCGCGGAGGTCCTGCGCACCGTGATCCGCTGCGCCGAGGCGACGGACTTCGTCACCGATACTTTGGTGCCGTATGGCGTGGCGGCCACCAATCGCGGCGGTGCGGGCGTGGGTCTGGTCTGTGTCGACCCCGCACGCGCGTTGCTGCGCCGTCATCGTGAGGCGCTTGGGATCGTCGCGATGAGCGCGACCTTGCAACCGCTCACCTACTGGTGCGACGTGCTCGGTCTCGAGGCGCTGGACGCGGTCATGCTTGAGGTTCCCTCGCCCTTTTCCCCCGACCAGCGACGGGTCGTGATCGCCCAAGACATCTCCACAACCTATCGGGACCGGGGCAACAGCCTGCCTCAGGTCGCCGGGCTTATCGCGGAGGTGGTGGCGCTACGGCCCGGGCCGTACATCGTCTTCTTCCCGAGCTTCTCCTACCTGGGCGCGGTCGCGGAGCACTTGCCCCCGCCGGGCCAAGTGTTCATGCAGGGACCGAACACCAGCCTGGGACAGCGGCTCGCCCTGCTGGATCGATTCCGCGGCACGAAGGGACCCCGTGTCCTGATGGCGGTGAGCGGCGGTGTGTTCGGTGAGGGCATTGATCTCCCCGGTGACGAGCTCCTCGGCGCGTTCATCGTCGGGCCGTGTCTGCCACCGATCGGCTTTGAGACCGCGGCCATGGCCCGGCACTTCGAGGCGACGCGGCAGGCCGGTTTTGCCTACGCCATGCTCTATCCCGGAATGCAGCGGGTGGTGCAGGCCGCCGGCCGCGTGATTCGTCGCGAGGAAGACAGCGGCGTGATCGTCCTGATCGGGCAGCGTTTCACGCGTCCAGAGATCGTCGAGTGTCTGCCGGACGATTGGTACCGCTACGACCCGAGCGAGCTCGTGCCAGAGGAGCCGATCGCCGCGCTGCGCGAGTTCTGGGCGAACCGATAGGCGGATGCATCGCTCGGGCTTCCGCTTCACCCCTTCGGCGGAAGGGTCATCACGTTGTCCTCGAGCATGCTCGCCAGACAGCGCATCCCGCTGGTGTAGTCGTCGTCGCAGATCGACTCGACGCAGCACGTGGCCACGGAGTTCCCAATCTGGTCGACTTGGTCGCTTAGGCGGGAGCACAGCTCGAGCGTGCGAAGCGGCGGTAGGGCCTGGGCGACGCTGGTGCTCTGCGGCCGCGAGCACCCCGGAGCGACGCCATAGTTGAACTGCTGGTCCGCCGCGGTCACGCCTGCGTCGACGTCCTGGGGGAGCAGGTCTTCCTCGGTCCAGTCGCGGACGACGAGGGCGTACTGGCCACCTTCGGTGGGCTGGAAGGGCGGGTCCGAATTGTGTGCGGTGACGGCGGGGACGCCGAGGAGGCCCAGCATGAACACGGGCTTGTCCTGGGTCTGCCACAAGGACTCGAGGTATGCGCTGTAGCGATCGATGGGCTGGAGGTTGTCGGCGTTGTTGGGCTGGCAGTCGTAGATCTCTCCACCTTGGTCAACGCAGTCGATGCCCGCGTTCCAGCATACAGCGCTGCTCAGCGCCGGGTTGCCAGTGTCCGGGTTGGTCTCGTAGAAGTCGGGGTTGCTCATCATCGAGGGTGTACGCACGGAGCAGTCGAGCTCGTTGCTGAGCAGGACCACGCCCAACGCGGCCCCCTCCCGGACGAACGGCCGCGGACCGAGGTTCCATGTGGCCTCGGGGTTGACCGCCTGCAGCATGGCCTCGAGCGGAGACTCGAAGCCGCAGCCGTTGATGCCCATGGGCGCCATGCAGGCCAAGGCTTGTGCCGTCGCAGTTTCGAGTTCGCCGTCTCCGTCGAGATCAACCGAGCCCTCTTGGGGAAGGTTGTGGACCGCAGGGTTGAACGCGACGAACAAGTCGAGGTTCGGCGCGAGCGGCTCGGGGCACACGGACGTGCAGGCCTCTGCTTCGTCGAGCGGATCGGTGCCAAGCCCCACGAAGTCTTGGAGCCGGTCGGTGCAGGCTGTGGTCACCGGCGAGCCCATCGCAGGCGTGTAGCCCTCGGGTGAAAACGGGGCGCAGAACGGGTTGTCCATGTCGGTGGTCGTGAACATCACCTGCACGTCGGCTCCGAGCTCTCGCAGCTGCTCGTCGAGCAGGATCATGCTCAACGCCAGGGTGCGTTGCGCCCCTGCCATGGCCGAGGAGTTGTCGACGACGACGATCACATCGATCATGCAGTTGTCGGTCAGGCAGTTTGCGGAGACGCCTCCCGTGGTCTCCGGGGATTCCGTATCTTCGGTGGTGGCCGTCGTTCCCTCGACGGTTGTGGACGGGCCGATGGGGCCGCTCGAGGATGCCGTGCTCGACGGGTCGGGTACGACGACGGTCGTCGAGCCGTCACTGCCCCCGGTGCCGGAGCTTCCCTCGCCGTCGGTCCCGGTCGACGAGACCGCCGGTCCGCAAGCCGTCCCGAGCAGTGCCAATCCTAGCATCCGGTGGTGAAGTCGAAGTCCAAACATGCGCCCAAGGTACCAGCGAGGCGGAAGTTCGACGAGGCCGCGTCTGGTGGTCGGTCAACACTTCACTCCCGGCCTACAGTTCGGGCGGGTGGCTCGACGGCGCGTGACGCCTGCGGGTCCATGGTGAATCTGTGGAACTCCTCTGGATCGGCGTTGCGTTCTTGCTTGGCTTCATCGCCAAGCGCCTAGGCCAGCCACCGTTGTTGGGCTTCCTGGCGGCCGGCTTCGTGTTGGAGCTGCTTGGCTTTCGCCCCGACGTCGCGCTGGAGGAGCTCGCGAACGTCGGGGTGCTGCTCCTGCTGTTCACGATCGGGCTCAAGCTCGACGTCTCCAGCGTGGTCCGCCCCGTCGTGTGGGCGGTGACTCTGCTGCACCTGGTCGCCTCGGTCGCCGTCGTTTCGGTCGTCGTGATGATGTTGGCCGCGCTGCAGGTTGGCCCCTTTGCCGGGCTCGACCTCGAGGTGGCTGCGCTCATCGGCTTCGCGCTGAGCTTCTCCAGCACCGTGTTCGTCGTGAAGTTGCTCGAGGAACGCGACGACTCCGCGGCGCTCTACGGCCGGGTCGGGATCGGCATTTTGGTCGTACAGGATCTGGTCGCGGTCGGGTTCCTCGCGGCGACGGCCGAGGCGATGCCCAGTCCCTGGGCCTTCGCGCTCATCGGATTGATCCCCCTGCGCCCGCTCTTTCACCGCTTGCTGTCGGCGTGTGGCCACGGCGAGCTGCTCGTGCTCGGGGGTCTGGCCGCGACCCTCGGAGGCGCGGGGCTGTTTTATGCCCTGGGCCTCAAGGGCGATCTGGGCGCGTTGGTCGCGGGCATTCTGCTCGGTGGCCATCCCAAGGCTCAGGAGCTGTCCAAGTCGCTCTACGGCCTCAAGGACGTGTTCCTGGTCGGCTTCTTTTTGTCGGTCGGACTCACGGGACTGCCAACGCTGGAGAACCTCGTCGTGGCCCTGGGTCTGCTGGCCCTGCTCCCGCTCAAGGGGGCCTTGTTCTTTTTCCTGGCCGCACGCTTTCGCCTGCGCGCCCGCACGAGCTTGATGATCGGTGCGGGCCTCACTCAGTTCAGCGAGTTTGGTCTGATCGTCGGCGCGGTCGCGGTCAGCCGCGGGTGGCTCGACACGAGCTGGCTGGTCAGCCTGGCCCTTTGCCTGGCCTTGAGCTTCCTCGTGTCGTCCCCGCTCAATCGCCGGGTGTTCGATCTCTACACACGCCTGCGGCTGCGGCTCGCGCGATTCGAGACCAGCGCCCGAGTCCCCGAGGAGACGGCCGTGGATGCCAGTGGGGCGAAGATCCTGATCTTCGGCATGGGTCGCGTGGGCACCGGAGCCTACGACGCGCTCGTGGCCATCGGTGAGACCGCGCTCGTCGGCTTCGACATCGACGAGCGCGTCATCCAGCGCCACCGCGAGGCCGGGCGAGAGGTGCGGCAAGCGAGCGCCACCGACGTCGACTTTTGGGAGCGGCTTCACGTGGATCGGGAGCAGGTCAAGCTCGTCATGCTCGCGATGTCGAGCACGGTGGAGAACGTCACGGCGATCACCCTGCTGCGAACCGCGGGCTTCCGCGGGGTGATCACGGCAGCGACGGTCTACGACGACGAGATCGCATCGCTCGAGGCCGCCGGGGCCAGCGCGGCCTTCAACCTGCTCGCGGAGGCGGGGACGGGATTTGCCGAGCACGCGATGGGCAGCGTCGCGGAGCGGTGAGGGGAGGCAACATCACCGGGCGCCCTCTGCGTTGCACTGGCTTCCCGTTCAGGGCGGTCAATACGGCCCGCAGCGCATGCCCGGCACCCGCCGGCCCGCCCGTTTTGCTGGCCACCCGCCTCCCGGAGTCGCTGAGGTGACATTCCGGTCCGCCGGGTATCGCAGCGATGAAAACGTCGTTACCGTCGGGGTTCTCGAATGCGGAGCCAAATCGGAGCCGAGCGCCTTTTCATGCGGGTGGTCGAGGTCAGCGGTCTGGCTTCGATCATCGGGAAAGGGACTGTGCGCCGCGCTCTCAAGGACATCGGCAGCACGCCCGAGGCTGCGAGCCCGCAGGTGTACCGGCGCGCCATGCCAGCGCTGCGGGCTCGAATGAGCGCGTTCTTCGGACCCGAAGAACTCGAGGCCGCAACCCTGCGCATCGAGAAGACCCTCCAGGAGGAATGAGGATATGGCCAAATCACTCGACGTAGAAGCCTTCGTTCGCCGCCACTCGCTGGAGCCAGTCCGTGAAAGTCTCAACACGGACTACTACGCCAGCGACGATCTGCTGGTCGCGATCCCGCGTGAGGGGTCGAAGGACAACGGCGAAAGTGCCCTGTCCAACCGCGAGTCTCAGGCTTCGTTTTTTCGCGAGCTCGGACGCAAGGGTGGCGTCGTCATCTTCTTCGACCGCATGACCTCGCAGGACAAGGACGCCCGCAGGGTCTACGAACGGATGGACGACGTGCTCACCGGGACCGCGATGGTGGGTGGCAGCGCGCTCACCCGAGCCATGATCTCGTTCTTTCTGGGCATCGCTCGGCCGCGGGTCCCGGTCAAGCTGTTCTCGGAATTCGAGGACGCCGTCGCGTGGCTCAGCGAAATCAATCGCACCGCCGACCGCACCTTGGGAGCGTCATGAGCGGTGCTCCGGACATCTCGGGCTGGGAGAAGGTCGGGGAAACCGACAACGCCGAATTCTTCGTCGTCGAGCCAGGCATCTTGGCGGTCGTACCCCACGATGGTTGCGTTGACGACGACGCGACCGCCCGGCAGAGCATCGAGTTTCAGCACGAATACTGGCGTGCTCAGGGGCGATCCGGATCATCGATGATCTTCATGGACCGCATCCGCGACTCCTCCGCGGGGGCCCGCAAGGTCTACGGCGAGCTCCCGGACCGGGCGCTGATTCGTGGGTTCGCCCTCATTGGGGGCACAGTCTTCGGGCGGGCGGTGGCTTCGGTCTTCATCGGCCTATCCCGACCCGCGGCGCCGACCAAGATGTTTGGCGACGTGGATCGTGCACGGGGTTGGCTGAGGCAACAGAACGGGAACGAGCCATGATGACCGATGGGACCGAGGGCCGCGACCCGCTCGACCCGCCCGATCGGGACGACGAAGATCCGCTCATCGACGTCTTGATGCGGCTTGCCCGTGCGGACTTCGACGCGCGGGCCCCCCGAACCTTCGACGGCGGTCGCCGGGACACGCTCGCCTACCTCATCAACACGGTCTCCGAGGAGCTTGCCCGGGTCGTTCAAGGTCTGCGCCAGCACGAGGAGACCCTCGACCTCTCGGTGCAGTCGCTCTCGGAGGTGCTCTCTTCCCACGCCGCTGGCGATTTCTCAGCCCGCGCGCCGCGAGCCGAGGACGGCTCACCGCTCGATGTCCTGGCGTTCATCATCAACAACACCGGAGCCGAGACCGGTCGCTTGTTCGAGGAGCGAAACCGTGCCTTTGAGGAGCTCCAGCAGGCGAAGGAAACGGAGGCGGTCAGCCGAGCCAAAAGCGCCTTTCTGGCCAACGTCAGCCACGAGCTGCGCACGCCCTTGACGCTGATCTTGGGCCCGCTGAACACGGTCCTGCGCAGCGAACGCGAACGCCTGTCCGCCTCGAGCGTGGAGGATCTCGAGACCGTCCTGCGCAACGCCGGGCGCCTGTCCCGGATGGTCAACGACCTGCTCGACTTCACCCGGGCGGAGGAGGGCAAGACACAGCCCTCGTGGCAGTGGACGGATGCCGCCGGCGTCGTCGAAGACGCGATTCGCGACCTGCAACCCATTGCCCGCGCCCGAAAGCTGCGGCTCGAGTCAGAGATCGTGGGTGCACGGCGCGAGGTCGCACTCGACCAGCGCATGTTCGAGAAGGTTGTCGTCAACCTGGTCGGGAACGCGCTCAAGTTCACGCCCGCCGCCGGAGAGGTCCGTGCCGTGCTCGAGTTCGCGGCGGATCAGCTGGTCCTTCGGGTGTCCGACACCGGGATCGGAATTTCGGCCGCGCAATGCGAGCGCGTCTTCGACAGATTCCATCAAGTCGACACGTCGCAGACCCGGCAGTTCGAAGGCTCAGGACTCGGCCTCGCGCTCGTTCGCGAGTTCGCGACCGCGATGGGTGGAAGCGCCTCGGTTCAGAGCACGGTCGGCGAAGGCAGCACGTTTTCGGTGATCGTGCCCATGGACGCGGCCGGTGACAGCCGGGTCTTGCCCGCCGACGCCGACGCGACGCACCAGGAGCGATTCGCCGAGCTGGCGATGCTCTCCGAGCCCCGCGAGGTCAGTCTTCGCGAGGTTCCGGACGCCTCACCGGATCCGGCTGGCTCGCCGCGCCCGTTCGTCCTCGTCGCCGAGGACAATGCGGACATGCGGCGCTACATCTGCAGAGTGCTCGCGCCTCACTTCGAGGTTCGCGCGGTGACGGACGGGGTGGAGGCTCTCGAGGCGCTCCGCGGTCGCGTGCCCGACGTCGTCCTCAGCGACGTGATGATGCCGAACCTCGATGGTCTCGAGTTGGTTCGGCGGGTAAAAGCCGACCCCCAGCTCGCCGTCGTTCCGATCGTGCTGCTCACCGCTCGTGCAGGCTCGAACCTCTCGGTGGAGGGACTCGACGTCGGCGCAGACGACTACCTGGCCAAGCCTTTTGCACCCCAGGAGCTGGTGGCGCGGGTTCGGGCTGCGGCACGGCTGCGGGCCACTGGCAAGCGTCTGGCCCAGACCCTGGACGAGCTGCAGGTGACCAAATCGCTGGTGTTGCGCATGGGCCAGGTCGATGCCGCGAGCTCGGTGTTGTCACTGGCAGGCGAGCGGTTGCACGCAGCCCTCGCTCGAGACGACCACCAAGCGCTTCGCGAGCTTGCCGGCGAGCTTCAGCGATTCGGTGCGCCGTCGTCGGCTTTCACCGACGAGTCCGTCGACGTGGCCGCCCTTGCCGGAAGCCTCTTGGGCGGAGCGCACGAGGGTGCCGGGGACTCGTTTCCGGTCGAGGGTCCGTGGCAAGACGCCTACGACGCCTTGGAGCGCGTGCTCGACGGACTCGCGATCCCGCGAGACGGAAGCGCCCAGCTGCGCGTGGTGAAGACGGAGGATGGGGTCGTGGTCGAAGTCGAGGCGACGGCGTCTGCGGAGCCGGCTCGCCAGCTATCGGGGCCGCTGCCAACGCGCCTGGATCTCGACGACCTGGCTTTTGCACGAGCGCACTTGGCCTTGCTTCAACGAGGCGTCGACAGCCAGCTCTCCACGCGAGACGGCCGTATCACCCTGCGTCTCGCGCCCGGGTGATGCGGCCGTTTGGATCCTCGCTGCGTGGGCGAGGCTCAGAATGCGTTGGTGGTCACGACGACGTCCGCACGATCGAAGGTCTCAGGCGCAGAGAAGAACGGAAACGCCAGCGGGGCCCCGAACGTCAGGTCCGAGATTGTGCTTCCAAGTGGCGTGAGCGTGACCCCGGAGCCCTCACCAAAGCGAATCCCCTCGACGACGTTCTCCTGCAGCACGTTGCCGAAGAACGACTTGCCCTTGGCGTAGTAGTTGAACACCGTCGTCGGGTTTGCCGGTGCGGACGGGTCGGGCTCGGTGATCGGTCCCTCCAGACGGAAGGCGAACTCGGTCGGCCGCTGCATTGTGATGCTCAGATTGCCGCCGCCGATTTCGTACTCGAGGAATGGCGCCCAGGCGGCGTTGACCCCCAGGAGCCGGAGACGCAGCCACAGCAGTGGGTTGGTGGTCGCGTAGGCGAGCTGATAGAAATCGCCGGCGCCGGGGTCTCCTGGCGGGATCACGCTGATTCCGATCTGCGCGAACTTACCGGGGCCCAAACTCTTCCCGTTGATCTCGATGTTGGCGCATGACCCCGCCTGAGCGACGATGAGGTTGGCGCCCGGGAACGGTGCGATCTCCGTGTAGTCATTGGGCACGAGCGTTGCGACAAGGCCCGGGTTGAACACCGGGCCGACGCCCGCGAACTCATCACAGTCCACATACGCCGCATCGAAATCACCCAAGAAGAACAGGGCCTGCGGGTCGGAGTCCATCGCGAACCCAAACTCCTCGCGGACGTCCTCCATCTCCTCGATGACCTCGGGCGCCACGAACTCACTCACAACCTCGAAGTCCTCAACCGTGACCTCGGGGGCTTCGGAGAAGTTCTCGACCTCGCGATCGGGTCCGCTGGATTGCCCATCGCAGCCGAGAAAAAGAAGAGTTGGCGCGCCCAGGAACAGCCACTGTTTCATTCGCATCGTTTTTCTCGCTTCTTCCGTGTGTAATATTGGTTGCGAAACATCCACGGACGAACACGTTCGACACTGAAGATGCTTACGTGGTTTTGTGGAATTTAAGGGTTTCGGGGGTCGGATGCGCCCTTTGACCTGCCGATATTGTGTATCGAAAGCGATCAAAATTTCAAACGATTCTCGATTAAAAATTTTCGTGGGCCGGCTATGGGGAAAGCCCTGAGGCTTCCTGCGCGGTATCGCGACCCGGCCATTGACGGTGCGAGCAGGCGGGGCCGGCGAAGCGTCTGGCCCCAAGTCAGATGTTCCCGCCCGAAGATGTGGAGGCACCTCCCGACGTGTCCTCGCGACGTTCCCACCGCGCTCACAAGGAGCAGGAGGCGCGCGCCACGTGCCGCACTCGAGCGTGCTTCGGCGCGCACGCCGATCGCCGCGCACGATGGAGCGCACCCAGCCCTGGTTGCACGTCTCCAGGGCTTGACACCCTGCCTTATTATCGTATATCGCCGATGAACGCTTTGATCTGCGCTCACTGGGTCCATGCGTGCACATTCTTCCGACGGAACGCTTGGCGAGCTCGAGTCCATCCCCCGCGACGGCTCCTGAGCACGGGAATTTTCGAACGATTCTTGTCCCTTTGGGTCGCGCTCGCGATCATCGCCGGCGTCGGTCTTGGACTCGTCACGCCCAGGATCTTCGAACTCGTGTCCGGGTTCGAATGGGCAAGGGTCAATCTCGTCGTCGCAGCGCTGATCTGGCTGATGATCTACCCGATGATGCTCAAGGTCGAGCCGTCGTGTCTCAAGGAGGTCGGCAAGAAACCCAAGGGGCTCGCACTCACGCTCGTCGTAAACTGGCTCATCAAGCCGTTCACCATGGCGGCGCTCGGCGTCCTCTTCTTTCAGCACATCTTTGCCGGGCTCGTGCCTGCCGAGGACGCGCAGCAGTACATCGCCGGGATGATCCTCCTGGGAGTCGCCCCCTGCACCGCGATGGTCTTCGTGTGGAGCCACCTGACCCATGGCGATGCGAACTACACGCTGGTCCAGGTCTCGCTCAACGACATCATCCTCGTGTTTGCGTTCGCTCCGATCGCCGGCCTGTTGCTCGGTGTGACCGACCTTTCGGTGCCCTGGGAGACCCTGCTCTCGTCCGTGGTCATCTTCGTCGTCATTCCTCTGGGCGCTGGCGTGCTGACCCACGAGCAACTGATGAAGACCGGCGGTGCCGAAGCCATCGATCGGCTCTCTGGCAAGCTCAAGCCCACATCGATCATCGGGCTGCTTCTGACGGTGGTGCTGCTGTTCGGCTTTCAGGCCCAGACCATCGTCGAGCAGCCGGGACGGGTGGTGTTGATCGCCATTCCTTTGCTCATTCAGACCGTCGGCATCTTCGCCATCGCCTACGGGCTCGCACGAGTGCTCAAGCTTCCCTTCAATGTGGCGGCACCGGCCGCGATGATCGGCGCCTCCAACTTCTTCGAGCTGGCGGTGGCGGTCGCCATCAGCCTGTTCGGCCTCGCCTCGGGCGCCGCGCTTGCGACCGTGGTCGGGGTGCTGATCGAGGTCCCCGTCATGCTCTCGCTCGTCGCCTTCGCCAACCGTACCCAGCGTTGGTTTCCCGCCGAGTCTTCTCCCCCAGCAAACTCCCCAGCAAACTCCCCGACCCAGGGTTGTTGACCGGGGGGGCGGCCGGTCGGCGTTCAGACGGGTGAAGAGCGGCCTGACATGACGAGCAAATCGGTGCTCGGGGAGTGCAACCGCGGCCGGGCGTTGCGTTTTGTGGGACCCGCTCGGCGAGAAACCAGCGCTCCCGGACGAGCACTCGGCTCGCCTGCTGCGCCTGAAACCGCGAGGGTTCAGCTTTTCGCGACGTCAACGGCCACGCCGAAGCGCTGGACCATCAGATACGTACCGAAAGGAAAGACGGCATCGCGCTTGCCGCTTTCGAAGAGCAAGCGTGCGAGTTCATGAGCCTCGAGGAAGGCGGCGTTGCGCTGGAGCGCTTCGATGCGGGCCCACTTGTTCTTGCCTGCGACGGTGGGCCGAATGCCTCGCCGCGGAAGGCGGGTGGTGGGCGAGGAGCCGGTGGGCTGCCGACGAACACGCCTCATGCCCATGAAGGACCCTCCGCTTTTCCGAAGAGCGTTCGCCTTCGCGTGGCTTCGCTCGCGGGCCTTGTCGCGAAGCCGCTCGCGAGCCTGGGCATCGCCGAGTTCAGGATAGAGCGCCTCGGGCCGGACAAGCGTGAGGACCTCTTGTTCAAGCGTCTTGTCGCTGGTGCCGTCGAAGAATCCCTCGGGACGGCGAAACGTCTTGGGCTGGCCGTAGTCCAAGCTCCAGCTGCAGACGCCATCCCAGTATTCGGGAAGCTTGACGAGGCCGGCCTCGACGACGTTGCAGAGGGTGTAGAGACACTCGTCTTCGATGGCATCACCGTCGACGAGGCTGACGGCGTTGTAGGAGCCCGGGGCGAAGAAGTTCTCCCACCGGCCGAGGCTGGCGTTGCCACCTCGGGCGACGAACTGGTTGAGCTCTCGAAAGAAGACGGGGCGCTGGCCACGGACGTCGGTGAAGACGACGTGATAGTGATTACTGAGGACCTGAAACTCGTGAAGCAGGACGCCCGAGATGCGTGCAGCTCGAGCGAGACAGTAAAGGAAGAGGTGGTCGGTGGTGACGCTGGGTCGCAGAAAGAAGCGGCCTTCGCTGCACTTGCGCGTACCCATGACGACCTCTCCGGGTTTGATGAACCGTGGGCGAGTCACGGGGACGGCCTCCGGGTGCGCCCTGCCCAACGTGCGCAAGAGATGCTGCGCGCGCGGTCAAGGCAAGAGAGCTTCGAGGAACGCACCGGTCTTCAGACAGAGCAAGGAGTCGACCACCTGCGATGGACGAAGAAGCTGAGTGATTCCAGGCGTAGGGAAAGAGCGTTCACCGCAGGCGGCCCGCCGATGGGCCGCGCCCGTAGCCACTGGGCCACCTGCGGTACCTCCGCAGAAGTAACCCTGGGGCTGGGTGCGCCCGTCGAGCGCCCGTCGCCGTCGAGATCTCCGATTGCGAAGCCGAGGGACGTGACCTGCGGGAGGTCGAACTCGATGACGCATTCGGTGCCGTCGTCGTGAGCGCCCGCCAGGACGATCGCGATCTCCCTGTCATCGCGAAGCAGGAGGTCATCCTTGCCGTCACCATCCAGATCGCCCACGGCGGGATCTACTTTGGGTCGAAAAAAATCGGGAGCGAACTCCGGCGTCGCGCAACAGCCGGGTCCTGAACCGGAACGCTCGAACCCCGAGCGCCAACAGGACGAACACTGCATGAAGAAACGCAACTCAGCTCTCGTTGCCTTTGCTCTTTCCGTAAACGCCACAAGATGGCGCTCGCCCTTGGTCTTTTCGGGCGCGCTCGGACTCCTGTTCGTTGGATGCACCGAGGACTCGAACCGTCCTCCCGCGTCCGAGTCCTCGAGCGGAGCCAGCGCTGTCGGATCGAGTTCGTCCGGCGACCACGGAGACTCAAGCGGAACCGAAGGCTCGACGACAGATGAGCCCATGGACGAGCCTGCCTGTTTGTTCCCCTGGGACTGCGACCTCGACCTCGAGTTCTGTGACGACAGCGCGTGTGTCTCACGCCGTGCGGAAGGGGATGGCTGTGAGCGCGAGGAGCAGTGTCAGGAAGGCCTGTTCTGCGTGGTGGGCGTGTGCCTTCCTCCCCAGCCCGATGGCGCGGACTGTACGGACGACGGGCAGGACTTCGATGGCGACCAATGCCAAGGAGGTGCGTGCGTCGAAGGCCGTTGCGAGACGGAGTGCAGGGGCTATGAATGTGACGAGCCGGATTCACGGTGCTGTCCAGCGGGGGAGTACTGTCAGCGCAGGGTCGGCATCGAAGACTACTGTCGACCGATCTCCGACGCAGGGGGCCCCTGTGACACCTGGAACGCCGAACTGGCGTGTGGGGACGGGCTGTACTGTGACGGATCCAGTTGTCGACCTCAGCTGCCGAACGGGGCGGATTGCGACTATGTCGACCACTGGCCGGAATGCGAGGATGGACTGGAGTGCAATCTCAATGCGGTAACACCGACCTGCGTGCCCTCCTGACCGCCGGCTGAGAGCCTCTGATCATCGCCGAGGACCCGCATGCCGTGGCCGACACCGCGCGAGACACCCTCGCCGCCCGTTCATTCGGGCAACATCCCCCGCAGCTCTTCCGCGACAGCGAGCAGCGCCTCCAGCGTCTCCTCGATCTCCGTCTCGTCGAACGCATCCGCATTCTCACGGAGTTGGTCTGCCATCGCATCCAGCCCCGCGACGCGATGGCGGAATCGCTGGAGCACTTTGGCCGGCGGGATCGCGGGACGCTCCGAAGTGAAGCCTCCGATCTCCTGCACGACGCGGCCGAGCTCGTCGTGGGTCATGAGCGCCAGGGTCTTGCGGACGCTGGTACCGGGAATGCGGAAGCTTTGGTGTCTGCGAAAGCGTGCCCGCTGGGCCGGACTGAGCGCGGACAGGTGCTGAAGCTTGCCCAGGCCCAGGTGCAGGAAGAACTCGAAGTCGTCCGCATGCTCGGCCGCCCACTGCGCGATCGAGATGTATCGCTGCGCCGTCCGGGGGCTGTAGGGGAGGTGTTCGCTGAGCCAGGGCAACCACTGTCCGAACCCCAGGTGTTGTTGCAGCGCGAGCAAACGCTGGCCGATCGCGACCACGTCTCGAACAACTCGCGTTTTCGTTTCGCGGTCGAGCACCAGGATCTCTCGAGTCAGGCGGTGCTCGACCGACTCGCGCGCGACGAGGTCACCGCTCGCCGTAGGCGTGGACGTGCGAGAGCGTCTTCTTGCCAACTTCTTCCCCGCGCGTGCCATCGCCGATGAGGATGCGCCAGGATTGGCGAGTTTCAAATACGACAGCGCTGTCGCATTTGCGAAACGCTGAATTCTCGCCCGCAAGGGGTCCCAGTGTCTGCCTCGTTGCGAACGTGGATGACCACCACCCCCAAAGCGACGCGCCCAAGCTCGTGGGAAAAAGCGCACATGCACGAGGGTTCGACGCGTCCAGATGCAACCGAACACCAGCGTTTGAGCCCCCAGGTTCCTTCGTGTCGATCGCAACCCGTTTGTCGACGTTCCGTGAGCGCGGACCGGCCAACGCAACCGGTTCGAAAGCCAGGCAGCGGCGCGCCCTCGAGGGCCGCAAGCTGAGAGGGAAGGACAGACCCCCCATGAACACCCTCCTCTCGCTCCTCATCCCTGCCTCCCTCCTCTTCGCCGCTCCCTCGCCCGATGGCGATGGCGAGCGTGGTCACCGGCACTACAAGCTGCAAGAGCTCGACACCGACGGCAGCGGAACCTTGAGTGCAACCGAGGTCGAGGGCACCCGCATCGCCGAGCACTTCGCCCAGATCGACACCGACGGGGACGGCGAACTCACCAAAGACGAGCTCAAAGCCGGCCGCAAAGGCGGCAAGGGAAAGCGTGGCAGGGGCAAGCAGCACCTCGAGGCGCTGGACGCCGACGGCAGCGGCACGCTGAGTGCAACCGAGGTCGAGGGCACCCGCCTCGCCGAGCACTTCGCCGAGATCGACAGCAACGGCGACGGCGAACTGGCCAAGGACGAGCTGAAGGCCGCACACGAGGCTCGCCGCGCGGCGCGGAAAGAGCGAGAGGGGTAGCAGCCCGTATCGTCTTACCCCCGCCCACCTCACTCCGCTGCGAACCGCGGGGTGGGGTGGGCGCTTACGGGGTAGGGCACGGCTGCGTGGACGCGCCGCCGTCTTCGAGCAGGCTTCGGTACCAGCCTGCGACCTGGGCTGCGTAGCCGGGGAGGGCGGTGGTGCCCCACACCAGCGACAGCGTTCGGGTGGTGCCCTCGTGGGTCTTGGTGCGCTGGGAGTCCTTGACGCCGTTGGCACACGGGCCCTGTGCGTCGTGTAGGCACAGTAGGCCTGCCACCTTGATCTCCTGCCCCCACGCGTTGAACACGTACACGCTGTCCTCGGCGGCGAGCTCGACGTGCAGCGGAGCCTGGGCGCGGTCCAGGTCGACGACGCTGATCGGCAGGCCGCTGTGCAGGGACACCACGTTGCACGCGTCGACGCTGAGGTTGATCGGCTGCAGGAGCTCCTGCGTGACCGCCTTGATCAGGTACTCACTCGCAGGCTTGCCCCGCCCCGTCGGCTTGTACCCGCCGTGGCGGAGCAGATTGCGGACCTCGGCCTTGATCGCGTCGGTTCGACGCACCGGGGTGTCGGCGTCGAGCTGCATCAGGGACGCCAGCCGCGGATCGTCCAGCTTGCCAAGCGGCGCGGGAAAGACCGTCTCGAAGGCGACCAGGTCGAGGAGGGGATGGGGGGCTTGGCGGACGGCAACCACGGCGCGCCGAGACTACCGATGTTCGACGATTTGTACCCGGGCACGCGAGCGTGAATTCTTCACAGCAGGACAAAGCGCTCGTCGACTCGAAGGCGCTGGCCCCCATGCGAACGCCTGATTTATGCGTTGGACTCTCTTGCTCATGATGCTGGCGGCGTGCACAACCTCGGACGCCCAGCCAAACACCGACTCCGAGAGCGCATCGTCCGAATCCGGCGGCGGCGGTTGTGTCCCCCCGGATGAGTCCGGCACGCCGGTCATGCTTCGCGTCCGCAATGCCGGCGCCGACCCGATCTTTCTCGCGCTGCCTGGTTGCGGACCCGGGGTCGGGCTCGCGCGCGACGGCGCAGGGGTTGCCTGGCTGTTTCCCGACTGTGGCGACCCGGCCTGCGCGCAGGTCGAGGAGGGTGAGTGCACGGTACAGTGCGATGGCGCCTGCGCGGCCGGAGTGCTTCGCATCGCGCCTGGGGGAAGCTACGAGCAGCTATGGCCCGGCACGACCTACACCGCGGCCGTCCAGCCGTCCGAGTGTGTGGGAGCCGACGACTGCGCGCCCGAGTGCACGCGCGCCGTCGCGGCCGAAGCCGGAACCTATCAGCTGACCGCCCAAGTCTACGACAGCTGCCCTCTGCTCGATGGTGCGAGCTGCGACTGCCCGGGCGGTGAGCAACCTTCATGCGGTGTCTTCAGCAGTATCGACGCCGGCGTCTTGCCTCAGCCCGCTGCCGTTTCCTTCGAGGTCCCGAGCCAGACCGAAGTCGAACTCGTGGTGGGGCAGTAGTACGAAGTGTGCACGCCTCTCTAGGGGTGCAGACGAGGCTCCAATCCGGCCTGCCGGACTCCGCGACGTCCTTTCAACTTCGGGCTGCTAGGCAAAGAAGTGGTTGCCTGTGGGCCGGTCGCGGACCCGGCGCGTCCCTTTTGCGGACCATTGCGAAACCGGCGTGGCGTGCAGTATCTTTCTCGCACACAGGCGTATCTGGAAGACGAACGGTTGGGACAAATTAACACGACAGCCGTAAAACGAGCATCTCCCGCGGCACGTCGGATGCTTGCGAGATGTCGAGACTCGGCCGTCGTGACCGATGCCGACCTTGAGCGTGGGCCGCGAATCCTCTGCGGCAACGCGGCATTTTGGAGGGTCACCGGCTACGACCCGCACGAACTCGTGGGTGACACCCCGGGCGTCCTGCATGGGCCCGAGGGCGACCGCCGGCTGCTCGACGGCATGCGTCAGAGCCTCGAGACCGGAGTCGCGTTCGATAGCTGTGCGCTGAACTATCACAAGGACGGCACCCCGTATCTGGCCGATTGGCACATCGAGCCGGTTCGCTCCCGGGCTGGAAGGGTCGAGGCTTTCGTCGGTGTCCACCTCCCTGTCACCGACCTGGCGCAGCAGCGAGGCGACCTTCGTTCGGTGCTCTCAGCGCTGCGAGCATCGCCGAACGGGCTCCTGTTCCTCGACCTCAATGGACGTGTCGTGCGCACCAACCCCGCCGCCGCCGAACTGCTGCAGATGGCGGAGGAACACGTACTCGGCAAGACGCTCGACGAGCTTGTGGGCGAGCATCAAGTCGAGGTCCACGACGACGGGTACTGGAGCGTGACGACTCCTGCCGAGGACGCCTCGCTGTCCAGGATCATCGATCTGCGCAGGATCGGCCATGAGGGTCGAGACACATTCTGGACGATCCGTGACACGACGGAAACGCGGCGCATCGAAGCCTTGGCGAACGCGGTCAACCTCGTCGAACAGACCGGATACGTCTTCGCGGGCGTACGGCACGAGCTCGGCAACCCCATCCACAGCGTGAAGATGGCGTTGTCGGTGCTGCAGAAGCACGGCGATTCGTTTCCGCGCGAGAAGCAGCGAGAGTTCTACGCGAAGATGCTCGAGGAGATCGAGCGCGTCGAATTCCTGCTGGGTGCGCTTCGCAACTACAACGCCCACGAGTCGCCCCGCGTTGAGGCGTTCGAGCTCAGCGACCTCATCGCCAACTTTTTACGGGTCGCCGATCTCGGTGTACCCAAAGGAGTCGAGGTCGTATGCCACTCCGTGTCCGAACGACTGAGGGTTCAGGGAGATCCCCGAGGCCTCTATCAAGTGTTGCTGAACTTGATGAAGAATGCGGCGGACGCAGTCGATGGGTCGAGCGCAGGAAGGATTACACTTCGGATTCAACGCCGAGGCCCGATGGGGGCGATCTTGGTTTCGGACAATGGGACAGGAATGTCCGCACGACAGCTGGCGTCCATCGGTCGACCGTTCTCCACGAGCAAGCCCCACGGCACGGGGCTCGGTCTTTGTGTTTCGCAGCGCATCCTCACCGGCATGAGCGGCTGGCTTGAGTTTGAGTCCGTGGTCGGCGAAGGCACCACGGCACGCGTGCTGCTGCCCTTAGAGCCGACGTCATGAGCATTCGTGTGCTCGTGGTCGAAGACGACCTCTTCGCCCGCGATCTTGTCACCCGCGAACTCCAGAGGGCCGGGCACCACGTCACGGCGGTGGGCACCGTTGCGGAGGCCACGGCGCTTGCGGGAGAACACTTCCACCTCGCCGTGCTGGACCACATGCTTCCCGACGGCACGGGCTTCGATGTGATCGAGGGCTTCGAAGCGGCGGAGACCTCGACCCGGTTCATCATTGTCACCGCAGACACAACGGTGGCGAATGCGGTTGAAGCGTTGCGGCGGGGCATCGACGACTACCTCACCAAGCCCTATGACGCGGAGGAGTTGCTGCTGTCCGTGGCGCGGGTTGCCGAGCTGCAGCAGCTTCGGGTTCACCGAGAGCTGGCGTCTCCGACTCCCGTCGACGGCGTGGTGCTTCCCAAGACCCGCAACTCCGCGCTGGCGGCTGCGTATGCGATGGCGAAGCAGGCCGCGGTTCATCCGCGCCCCTTGCTGCTGACGGGCGAGACTGGAACCGGGAAGACCCACCTCGCGCGGCTCGTCCATGCCCTCTCGCCGCGGGCCGATGCTCCCTTCGTCGCGGTCAACTGCGCCTCCCTGCCCCCGTCGCTCATCGAATCGGAGCTGTTTGGTGCGCGACGTGGCGCCTACACCGGGGCGGCTCGTGATCGAAAAGGCCTGGTCGAGCTCGCCGATCGGGGCACCTTGTTTCTGGACGAGATCGGGGAGATCCCGCTTCCGTTGCAGGCCAAGCTCCTCGGTGTCCTCGAAGAGAGCCGGTTTCGCCGGCTTGGGGACGATCGTGAGCGCAAGGTAGACGTCCGCATCATCGCCGCCACGCACCTCGACCTCGAGCAAGCGGTGGCCGAGTCGCGATTCCGGCAAGACCTGTTCTATCGACTGGATGTCTTTCGCGTGCATCTGGTGCCGCTGCGTGAACGGCCAGAGGACCTCGGCGAGCTCGTGCTTTCCACGTTGGCCGACATCGCCCCCCATCGCATCGACGATCTGGGCCCGGGAGAACTGGAGCGGCTGCAGGTCTACGCGTGGCCAGGAAACATCCGAGAGCTGCGCAACGTGTTGGAGCGTTCGGTGCTCCTCCACGGTCGAGAACTGCGGCCTAGCGCCTTCACGAGTCCCACAGCCTCGCCACCCAAGGCCTCGTCCCCGAAGGCCGGCTCGGCGACCGAGATCGTCTCGCTCCGTGAACTCGAACGTCAGCACATCGACTTCGTCCTCACGCACTTCGATGGCCACCGAGAGCGTGCTGCACAGGCGTTAGGTATCTCGATCTCTACGCTCGCCCGCCGTATCCGCAACCCCGCACCCTGACCGGTCAGATTGACCGATCCACTCTCAGCATGACGCGCGGCCCGATCCTGAACCCCCACGCAAGTCCGCGGAATCCCGGCCTTGGCCCGCTTGGCGCGGCTGGATCGGCCTGTGCTTATAGGGGAGCGTGGCGGCGGGGAGCATCTTTGCAGGCAAATCAATCCTGCTCGTCGATGACGAACCGCTGGTCCTTTCAAGTTTGCGCCAGGGTCTTCAAGCGCTCGATCCCACCCTGACGGTCTTCGAGGCTGTCGACGGCATTGCTGCGCTCGAAGTTCTCGATGCCAACACCGTGGACCTCGTCGTCAGCGACGTCCGGATGCCGCGGCTGGATGGCGTCGGGTTGCTCACCCAGATGCTCAATCGCTCGATCGGGGTCCCGGTAGTCCTGCTTTCTGCGTTCCGAGACTCGACCGACATGGCCAAGGCGACGGGCATGGGAGCGGTCTCTTTTTTGGACAAGCCGGTCTCGTACGACGAGCTGATCTCGGCGATTGAGCGGGCGCTGACCCCCGGACATCGCGGCTTCATGGAGGGGTTCTCACTCCCCAGCCTGCTGCAACTCATGAACTTCGAGCGCAAGTCTTCGACGCTCTCAAGCCGCAGCGGAGACCTCGTGGGTCGTATCTTTGTGAGCGACGGGGAGGTCGTCGACGCTTGGCTTGGCGACGACTACGGATACTCAGCGTTTGCGAGGATCCTGCGCCTCCCCGAGCCCACGCTTGAGTTGGCCCCCCTCCCCGATCAGGTGCAGCGAAGTATTAACGTCACGCTTAATGCGTTGTTGCTCAACGCAATCCGTGAGGACGACGAACGTCGAAGGTATGGCAATGTCGATGAAGTCTGGGACGAGGTCGTCGGCCAGGCCGAGTCCGTCGTGCTTGGCGAAAGCTCATCCTCGCAAGACAACAACACCAATAAGACCAACGCGAAGTCAAAAACGCTCAAAAAGAACATCATGGCAAACGTCAAACAATCACTAAAGCACGCAAACGAAATCGCCGGAGCCCTTGGGGCCGCGCTTGTCGACTACGAGTCGGGTATGACGCTTGGCGCGGAAGGTGGCGGATCACTCGACCTCGATGTCGCTGCCGCGGGAAACACCGAAGTCGTGCGAGCAAAGATGCGCGTGATGGGCGATCTTGGGATCGATGGGGGAATCAAGGACATCCTCATCACCCTCGACAGCCAGTACCACCTGATCCGACCGCTGAAGGGAACGACGTTGTTCATGTATCTTGCGATCGACTCCAAGACTGGAAACCTGGCGATGGCGCGGCACAAGCTCGCCAGCATCGAGGCTGACCTGAAGATCTAAACGCCTGGGTCCGGCATCTGTGGTCGCACTGGAGACGGGCGGCCCGCGCTCGATGGTGCGGGTGCTCCCGGCCAGGAACAGGCTCACGCCCCCCGAAGCGATCACGCCGTCGGCGATGAGGTGGGTCGCGAGGCCGCGTCGCCGAACCTCGCGGCCCAGCGCCAGCGTCTCCAGGAGCCTACGCGCAAGGGCGGGGGCTGCCTGCATGCTTTTCGTCGCCGTCGCCATGACCCGAGAGCTGCAGGGCTCAGTCTTGGAGCGCTTCGGCCAAGACCTCGAGCAGCCGCTCAACGTGCACCAGCCCGAGCACGCCCCCCGACGCGGTCCAACACACCAGCGGCTCGAGTCGCAGCCCGTTCGGCCGGGCGCTTGCACGGCGTGCGGCTTCGACCAAGCCGGTGTCCGGTGTGATCACGAGCGTCGGCGTCACGCCGGGGCGGTCCGGGTAGGCCAACCCCACCGGGCGTCCTTCGTCGCCCACCACCACAGCCGGTGTGCAGGGGCGAAGCCCCGTCGTGACAATGGGTCCTCCGCGTTGTTCGACCGGGGTCGGCGCAAGGAGGGCGACCACGGTCCTTCGGTCCTCCGACGAGGGTTGGTCGCCGAGTGCGGCCCGCGCCTCGGGTCTGAGCCCGCACCAGGGCGGCTCCGGGCGCGCCAGAAAGTAGCCCTGTCCTAGTGGGACACGTAGCTCGGTCAGGGCTTTGAGTTCCTCTGCGCGCTCGATGCCCTCGGCGATGATCCACGCGTCGATGCGCGAGGCAAACTCGCCAAGCATGCGAACGATGGCACGTTTGGCGGGGTCGGTATCCACGCCCTCGATCAGCTTGCGATCGAGTTTCACGAACTGAGGGCGAAGCTCCAGGACGTGTTGCAAGCTCGCGTAGCCAGCGCCCGCATCGTCGACGGCAACCACCGCCCCGGCGGCTCGAACGATGCCGACCGCTGCCTTGAGCGCCGCGTAGTCGGCGACCCGCTCGTGTTCGGTCAGCTCGAACACGATCCTGCCGAGGTTGCCGGCCCTTCGCAGCATCGACATGGCTTCCTCGCGCAGGAGCGTGCTCGGTGACACGTTGAGTGAGAGGAACGTTTCGGGCGGCAACGCGTCGCGCATGGCCAAGCCGCGCTCGATCACCCGCAGCTCGAGAGGGACCGCCTTGCCCAGCCGCGCCGCCGCGTCGAACCACCGGTCGGGTGTCGCGTTGGGGGGTCCGTCGAAGCGACTCAGCGCTTCATAGCCCGCCACCCGTCCGCGCTTGAGATCGACGACAGGTTGCATGACCAAACGCGGCTGGTCGTCGGCCGAAAGAACCCGCGCGATCGCTTCGGGCCAGACGTTCTCCTCTGCGGATTGCTCGGCCATGCCCGCTGGCTATGCGTCCGTGATCTTCGCTTTGACCTGGGCCACCACCTCGGGCGGGACCTCGGCCATCTCGTGGTCTGCCTTGGCGTGCGCGGCCACTTGTTCGATCAGCTCGCCCTCGGATTCGGCGTTGAACGTCGCTTTGCAACCGGGCACCACATCTCCGCAACTGAACTGCTTCATCACGTTCTGCACCTACGATGCCGCAGCCCGCACCGGACTGCAAACGCTGTTCCGGGGGCAAGCGCCGCCGCCGCAGCGTCATCGCGAGAGGTCGCCGTCCGCTCAGGCGGCGGGTCGAACGAGCCGGGAACCCCGGGGGAGCGGCGCGCGGCGCCGACGCCTCAAGACAAATGACCAGCAACGCGGGTTGGGGTGGCGTCGTGGCTCGCGGCCATGCCCTCTATGCACCCTCGCCCGGACCGCGTCTCCACGCCGTGGTTCAGGTCCTACGCATTGAGCTGCGCCGTCACTCGATGTCCTCACGCCACAGCATGTAGGCGCCGCGCATGAGCAGTGCTTGCCCGGGAGTGAAGCCCGTCATGCACACGTCGTCGTAGTAGCTCATGTAGTTGTCGACCGGATCATGACCCTCGTCGGGGCAGGTGTCCTCGGGCGTCTCTGGGCAGCCATAGATAGGCTCCGCCTGGTTGGGCGTATCACCAACAAAGTCGCCGTACTCGCACCCGTACGAAAACGTGTGGTGCAGCCCGAGCCAGTGTCCGACCTCGTGGACCAACGTGTCGCCCTCGTTGTTGGGCGCCACGCCGGTCGGGCCCACCAGGCTCTTCACGCTCACCGTGACGTTGTCGCGGCGCTCGCCTCCGCCGATGCTCCAATGCGGAAACCAAGCCACACCAAGAAGTGCCGACGGCTCCCCATCGTCGTCCAAGAAGTGCGGTAGCGTCGAGTATACGTGGAGGGCAGAGCCCCCGAACGGGTCCGGGTCGGAGCTGGCTTGTTGCAGCGTGTCGGTCATGTCCAGAAACGCTCCGCCGTCGACGTCGACCGGCGACCAATCGTCCGTTTTGGTCAGGTCGAACTCCACGAGTTCGAACGTGATGCGGGTGTCGACGCCTCCGAACTCGCCAGCGAACGCGTCGTTGAGGGCGAGCACTTGAGTTCTCGCGTCGGCTTCGTCGATCGCCCCGAATCCGTCCGACTGTGCGACGGCGTGCCAATAGAGAGGGATCTTCAGCGGCCGGCCACCAACGTCCGCGGTCGGCATGAAGTCAGCCACGTCTTGGGCGACGGTGTTGGCCTCGTTGAGGATCGGAGCACGGGCGCCACACCGCTGCGTGCGTCGAGGTGCCGGAATCTGTCCGTCGTCCGACTTTCCTCCCGCCGCCGATGCCGCGGAGTCTTCGTCCCGTGCGTCGGTATCATCGCAAGCGGCCACGCTGCAGAGGGCCAAGACGAGCAGGACGCGCAGGTGGGTCGCGACGGGCGGTGCCAGAGTGGGTTTGGACATCCACCTCGCTATTCCCGACCAGCCGCAGCCTTGTGGTCGCGTCGTGGATTATTTCGCTCCCTGTCCCAAAGCGTGAGGAAGGCGATCGCCGGGCAGCCAGCCCTCGATGGGCGTCATCGACCCGGCGCATGGCCCTGCGGGCCGGACACGCGAACCGTCGCGGGAGATGCAAGCAATAGTGTTCGGGCGCGTTAGAGGCACGGATGCGTACTCGAAGCCGGTTCTGGAGCGTCGGCACCAGCATCGGTGTGCACGGCCTGGCGTTGGGGGCGTTGCTGGGCCTCGAGCAGCGTGCAAGTCTGGAGCGAAGGCCGCAAGAGACAGGGCCGACAGTGGTCGAACTCATCGACATCGCCGTCCGCGAAGATACAGCCGACGCACCGGTGCGGGCTGAGGGCACGATGAAGCGCGGTGGGGAGCGCGAGCCGATCGTCGAGCCAGAGACCCGTCGTCTTCGACATCGACGACGAGGGGAGGTGAACGAAGAAGCGGTGCTCCCCGGCGCTGGCACTGGCGCGACCCAAATCGCAGGGGAAGTGGCGCGGGTCTTTGTACCCACGGGGGCGGACGCACCGGTTCCGACGTCACCGCTGGTCGCGGAACCTGTGACAGCGCGTTCTACTGCGTTTGCTCCGCCTTTTGCAGACCCCAACTCCGGCGCGTCATCATCCGCGGCATCGGAATCTGCCGGCTCGCGAAGCCCAACGACCTCGGCACCCCCGCCGTCGCCAACGCCCATCACGCTCGAGCGAGGCGTTGGCGGGAGAGAAGAGGATGCTTACGCGGGATACGGCGCGAGCATCGTGCGGGCGGTCGTGGCGGAACTCGACCGCGACCATATCGGAGGCATTCGTTCCAGCGACTCGATTCGGCTGGTGCTCGAGATTCTACCGGATGGCCGACTGGACAGCGTCGGCCCCCGTCGGTTCGAAGTCGCCTACGTTGAGGACTCAACGCTCGGATGGCTTCTGCAGAGACAGGTCCTGCGGCGGGTGGCTCGCGCATCCGAATGGTTTCCTCCGCACCCTGCGGGATTCTCGAAGGCTCGTTTTGTCGTCGACGTCACGGTGCGGTTTCGCGATTCGCCATGAGCGTCCCTCCCAAAATCGGCGGCGTCGAGCATCGCGGCGAAGGTCTCGAAAGCACCCGACGTGAAAGCACCCGACGTCGCGACCTCGTTCCCCGCGGCCACCGCTTTGAGCGTGGCCAGCGGTATCCCGCGCGCGGGGTTGGTGCATTGAGCTATGCAGAGGTTGCTCGACCGACCACGCAGACGCTGGCTTCCCTTGGGAACGGACGCAGGAGGCGGTTGCGGACCTCGATCCTCCCGCTGCTCGCCGGTCTGCTGATGGCCGCCTGCACCGCCTCGAAAACCGGTCTCGGGGCAAACCAGCCGACCGCTGCGGCAGTGCCTCTGCAGCAGCCGTTTCCAAGCCGGCAGCGTCTGGCGCAACTCGGCGAGACGCCAATCGACAGCCCGCTGGCCGCCGTGGGAGCGTTGGCCGCTGTCACCTCCTGGTCGATCGAGCCGTCCGTGCCTAGCGCCGACTGGCGAGCGGGCTACACCGGCGACGACCCCCAATCCAAAGTGTTCGCTGCGTGGGCGAAAGAACACACTTCCAAAGTTCGGGTGTCCGCCGCGATGACCTGCCTGGCCCAGCAAGATGCGCGCTTCGCCGCAGAGCACCCCGAAAGGGTACCCGGGGCGGACCTCCGTGCCTTCATGCAAACCCGGTGCGGCGTTCCGTTCGAGACTGTGCGGGCTCATCGTTTGTCGTTCGAACCGGGCACGTTTCAGAGCCTCGACTCCAACAAGCAGCTGAGACCGGAGATCTTCGCGCTGATCGAAGGGGCGTCTGCGCAGGCGGTCTGTGGCCTCGGGGTTTGGAAAGGGGACAACAAAGAGGTCGTCTCCATCCTCGTCGGGGAGCCAGAGCTCGAGCTCTCCCCGGTCCCGTTTCAAAGCGGCGGCGATGGCCATGTCGAGATCTTCGGCGTCTACAACCAGCCCAGCGAGTGGATGGTCGCGCAGGTCACCCGCGGGCCACTCGGCAGTGAGGCCTGTATCCGGATCCCCGCCGCAGTCTCCGGAACGTTCGGCTTTCGTTGCCCCACCAACCCCGGCGATGCCACCGCGGTGATCGAGGTGGGCGCGGCATCCGAGGGCTCCGTGCTGGGTCGAGTCATGGCGAGGGTGCTGGTCTCACCCGACGGCTCGGCGCCCACGCAGTACGACACACCGCGTTTCGATCTGCCCGCAACCCCCGGCGACTTCAGCCCCTCGGCCGTCCTCGCGGGCATCAACGCCCTGCGCAGCAAGACCGGGCTCGCCGCTTTGCTGGGCGCGCCCGAGCAGGACACACTGACCGCCGACCTCTTCCCACACCTGCTCGGCAACCCCGACCCCGCCGTGCGAAACGAAGCGGCGTTGGGAGTCATTGCAGGCTGGCAGGTCGAGCACACCATCCGGCGCGGCACGTTCAACACGCTCTACCACCACCCCGACACGCCGCTCGCTCGTGTCCTCGCCGCGGCGGTCTTCTTCCCAAGCTTTCGCGCCACCACCCTGAGTCCCAGAACCCGAGTCCTTTCGTCGGCGGCCCTCAGCGATCCCGAGACGTCGGCCCGCGCGCTCCTAACCGTGAGCTACGACATCTTCGAGCCCGGCGACTTCGCGGCCGAAGAGTCCGCAGTCTTCGCGGCCCTCGACGACGCCCGCGCCGACGTCGAGCTTCCCCCCGTGCTGCGCGTGGAGGGCGACAGCGACGACGCCGAGTTGTCCGCAAGCGCCGAGCGCATTCGCCTCGGTAAGAGCTCGCCCGCAGAGGAACTCGCGCGGATGGTGACACACCTCCGCGACCGGGTCGGTCGCGACTTCTCCGGCACCATCTACACACCCACACTCATCGACGGCTGGAAACCCGACTTCAACGAACGGTTCTTCAGCCACGAGCGCCTCGCCGTCTCAGTCACCGTCAGCTACTTCACTCCGCCCGGCGCCGCGTGGGGTCAACACGTGGTCCTGATCCTGTTCACGCCGCTGTAGCTCGCCTGGCAACCCGTCCTGGTCTTCGCCGGTCGCCGAGTTCAGCCTGAAAGCGGCGTCGACGAGCGAATGGCAGCAGCGCGAACAGACCGAGCAACGTCCAGCCTTGGTTGCCGCGTCCGACCGCGCAGCTCGACTTGTCTTCGTCGTCGGCCCCTGGCGCAGCGTCGGTGTCGCCTGCGGTCGCAGCCGTGCCTGCGTCGGTCGGGTCGGTGCCGTCGTCCGTGTCGCCGCCCTCGTTTTGCGTTCCCCCGAAACCGCCTTCCTCGCATTCGACGAGCAGCTCGCAGCTGAGGGCGTCGGCTGCGAGGACGCATTCCCGGTAGTCGACGTAGGCCTGCTCCCCGAAGCTGTCGCAGCACTGCCCGACACGGAAGATGTTCACCTCGGGGGCGCCGTCGCCAGCGCCGATGGTCCCGTTGGCGCTGGACCTCCCGCCCACCGGGTGTCCGCGGGGCAGCGCTGTGGCCCTCCCGCAGGCGGTGGTCGGCCCAAACCCCGCCCGAGTTCAAGAGCCCACGGGCACGATCGCAACCGGCACTCCGGAGAACGCTGCGACGCCGCTGAGGCCGTCGGTGCGCTGGTCGTCGGTGAGGTCGTTGATGCTGACCCCCGCGCGTTCACTCGCGACGCCCAGCCGAGTCCCGCGGCGGTGGTGACCGAAACCGTGGGGCAGGCTGACCACGCCGGGCATCAGCTCGTCGCCGAGCTCGGCCGGTGCGGTGATGCTGCCGACCCGCGAGGTGATCTGCACATCCTGACCGTCTCGAATGCCCAGTCGCTTCGCGTCGTCGGCGTGCATTCTCAGGGTGCACCGAGGCTTGCCCGACATCAGCTTGGGCACGTTGTGCATCCACGAGTTGTTGCTCCGAAGCTGTCGGCGCCCGATGAGTTGCAGCTGCCCGGGAGCATCGTCGTGCTCGCTGGCCTCGAGGCGCGGCAGGTCTTCGAGCATGGGCTTCGGAGCGAGATCGATGTGGCGCTTGCCGCCGCCGCGGCGGGCCGGGAGCCGGCCGGGCATGCATGTCTGCAGCGGCCCCAGATCCACCCCGTGTGGCTCCCGCTTGAGTCTCGACATCGACAGGCCGCGCAGTCCCTGCCCAAGCCCACCGCCGAAGCCCCGCGGCCCCACCCGAAACCCAAACTCCACGATCGCCTCCGGACCGAGGCGTTCCCGGGCCCAAACGGCCGCCTGAGCCCGTCGCGGTGCACCCCTCGCCTCCAGCAGGCGACGCTCGAGCCCCGCGATGATCTGGTGGTCGTGACGCTGCTGCGGCCCGATGTCGAACGCAGGCGGGCTGTACTTGGCGGTGTTTCGAACCGCCAGGGCATGAAACACGACGTCAAAGTGGCTGTGCTCCAGCGGCCCCGACGGAGGCAAGATCAAGTCTGCGTGCCGCGTGGTTTCGTTGATGTAGAAGTCGAGCGACAGCATGAAGTCGAGGCCTTCGAGCGCCGTCTCGAGACGGCGACCGTTGGGCGTTGAGAGCACCGGATTGCCGGCGATGCTCACGAGCCCGCGGATCGGCTCTTCGTCGTCGCGCTCCAGGTCCTCGGCCAAGGTGGCCGCCGGGAGCTCCCCGCCAAACTCGGGCAGGCCCCGCACCTTGGAGCGCCAGCGCCCAAAGCTCCCGCCCCCAATGCCCAAGGCCTTGGCGCTGCCAACGATGTCGAACGCTGGCGTTGCGAACATGGAGCCGCCCTGCGTATCGAAGTTGCCCGTCAACAGGTTGAAGCAGTTGACCAGCCAGTGGCACAGCCCGCCAAACGGATGCATCGAGACACCCACTCGCGCGTAGAGCACGGCACGCGGCGCGGCGATGAAGTCCTGGACCAGGCTTCGAATCGCCGAGGCGTCGATGCCCGTCGGACCGGCGGCGCGCTCCGGGGTGAAACGCTGCACCGCCGAGCGCAGGTCAGCCAAGTTCTCCAGCACCGACTCCAAGCGCCCAAGCTTGTGTCGGTCCTGCTCGAAGAGCACGTGAAGCATCGCCAGCAGAAGCCACGCATCGGACCCGGGGCGGACGAAGAGGTGCCGATCCGCCAGCTCGGCGGTCTCGGTCCGGCGGGGGTCGATCACTGTGATCCGACCGCCGCGGGCTTGGACATCCTTGAGCCTGCGCTTGATGTCCGGTGCAGACATGATGCTGCCGTTCGACACCAGCGGGTTCGCACCCAAGATCACCAAGTGCTCGGTGCGATCGAGATCCGGTATCGGGAGCAGCAGCTGGTGGCCAAACATGAGGTAGGCCGCGAGCATCTGCGGGAGCTGGTCGACGGAGGTCGCCGAGTAGCGGTATCGCGAGCCCAGCGTTCGAAGCAGCGAGGGCGCGTACAAGACGGTGCCGAGGTTGTGAACCGCCGGGTTGCCGATGTACGCAGCCACCGCGTGGCGCCCGTGTTTTTCCTGGACCGCGTGGAGTCGGGTCGCCGCCTCATCGAGCGCTTCGTCCCAGCCGATGCTCTTCCAGCCGGTGGCGGTTTTGCGCTGCGGTACCCGAAGTCGATCTGGGTCTTCGTGGAGGCCGACCAGCGCGGGGCCCTTGGGACACATGTGCCCGCGGCTGAGCGGATCGTGCGGGTCGCCCTTTACGGACACCACGCGCTCGCCTTTGATCTCCAGCTGCAGGCCGCACATCGCTTCGCACAGCGTGCAGGTCCGAAAATGCGTTCGAGCCACCATCACGCGGAAGCTTACGTCAGACTCGCGAGGCTCTCTGCACGAGTCGACAACGCGGACCCGAAGCGCGGGCTGCTACGATTTGAGCTTGGCGGCCGTCTGCGTGACCCGCTTGCCCAGGTAGCCGGCGTGCTCAAGCGTCGTGTCGGGCAGCGGCTCTCCGTCTGCGGTCGCCGAAACGCCGTAGGGGTTGCCGCCGGCAGCGTACACGAGCTTGTCGGTGTACCCCGGCGTGACGATGTACCCCCCAAAGTGGTACACAGAGTTGTACAGCGCCAGCAGCGTGGATTCCTGCCCGCCGTGCGTATTCTGAGCCGAGGTCATCCCGGCGTAGACCTTGTTGGCGAGCTTGCCCTGGAACCACAGGCCGCCGAGGCTGTCGATAAAGTTCTTGAGCTGGGCTGGCACGTTGCCGAAGCGCGTGGGGGCCCCAAAGATGACGCCGTCGGCCCACTCCATGTCGTCGGCGGTGGCCTTGGGTTCGTCGGCATGTGCTGCTGCGAAGGCCTTCCACTCCTCGCGCGAGTTCACGGCTTCTTGGGGCGCCGTCTCCTGGACCAAGCGCATCCGCACCTCGGCCCCTGCAGCTGAGGCTCCCTTTGCCGCTGCCTGAGCGAGCGCGTGCATGGTGCCGGTGGACGAGTAGTAGATGATGGCGACGTTGGCGGCGGTCATGCTCGACAACCTAGACGGCTTCAGCGCCGGTGCACGAACACCGTACGCAACGCGCTGTTGCGCCGGGCGCAAACTCATCGAACAGCCCGTACAGGTCCCCCCCGGGCCGATTCAGGCCGCCGGCGGGCGCGTTCGGGACCGACCCCGTCGGTTCAACCAACGCCAGGCATTCGCGTCGCGGCCCGGCTTCGCGCGCTGGCCTCACCCTCGTCCCGAACCCGGCCGCGCGAGCCCTAGATCTGGACGCTCGCCGCCGTGATCGGGCTGGCCCCTACGAATCGGCCGCCCAATAGAAGACTTTAGTGGCGAATCAAGAAGGCAGCGCGGGCGGGCGCAACCTGAGTGACGGGATCGGAGCGGTGCTCATGGTCGGTGTCCTCGCGTTGGCCGTGCTGCCGCTGCCACCGGCGCTGCTCGACCTGTTGATGTCGGCGAGCCTTTGCGTCTCGCTGCTCATCTTCTTGGTGGCGATGTACGTGGAGAAGCCGCTCGACTTCTCGTCGTTCCCGTCGCTGCTGGTTCTGGTCACGCTGTTTCGGCTGAGCCTCAACGTCGCGTCCACGCGCAACATCCTTCTCCACGGCGGCGAGGGGCTCGAGGCCGCGGGCGCGGTCATCGCGGCCTTCGGCGAGTTTGTGGTGGGCGGCAACTTCGTCGTCGGCGCGGTCGTGTTCCTCATCTTGGTGTTGGTGAACTTCATCGTGATCACCAAAGGTGCGGACCGAATCTCAGAGGTCGGCGCCCGTTTCACGTTGGACTCGTTGCCGGGCAAGCAGATGGCGATCGACTCCGACTTGGTCGCGGGCCTGATCGACGAGAAGACCGCCCGGAAACGCCGCGCAGAGGTTCAAGCCCATGCGGAGTTCCACGGGGCGATGGACGGTGCCTCCAAGTTCGTCCGCGGCGACGCGATCGCGGGACTGATCATCGTGGCGATCAACCTCATCGCCGGGGTCATCGTCGGCGTGATGCAGCACGGGCTCTCCCCGCTGGAGTCGGCCGAGACCTACAGCATCCTCTCCATCGGCGACGGGCTCGTCTCGCAGCTTCCCGCGCTGCTCGTCTCGACCGGCGCCGCGCTGCTGGTGACGCGCGACAGCAACGCGACCGGGGGCATGATGTCCTCGCTCACCGGCCAGCTCATCATGCGGCCGAAGGCTGCCTGGGCCACGGGCGCTGTCCTGGGTCTGTTGGGCGTCGTTCCAGGCATGCCCCACTTCCCGCTGCTTGCGGTCGCCGCAGGGGCGTGCGCCATGGGCTACTTCGGTGACAAGCGGGTCAAGGAGGCTGTAACGCCCACGCGTTCGCGCGCTGTGGATGCGAAGGCGAAGGCTGAACTCGATCGCAAGCGGCTGCTCGATCCTGAGGCACAGAAACAAGAGATCGAAGACGTGCTCCCGGTCGACCTGGTGTCGATGGAGCTAGGCCTGCAGCTGCTCCCGCTCGCGGACCTGAGCCGCGATGGCGAACTGCTGGGCCGCATCGCCGGGGTGCGCAAGCAGATGGCGAAGGAGCTGGGCTTCATCGTTCCCCCGGTCTCCATTCGCGACGACGTGGGCGCCAAGCCGTCGAGCTACAAGCTGCTCATCTCCGGGGTGAAGGTTGCAGAGGGAGAGATCCGTGTGGGGCGCATGCTCGCCATCGACCCCTCCGGTCGCGGGACCGCCGACCTCCCCGGCGCCATGGTCCGCGAGCCGACCTTCGGCCTGCCTGCGAAGTGGATCGCACCTGGCCAGCGCAGCACCGCCGAGGCTGCCGGCTGCACGGTCGTAGACGCCTCCTCGGTCATCGCAACCCATCTCACCGAGGTGGTTCGACAGCACGCTGCAGAACTTCTCGGAAGAAAAGAGGCTCAAGAGCTTGTGGATCTGGCCGGGCAACGCAACGCAAAGGTTGTGGAGGAACTCATCCCGCATCTGATGTCGCTCGGACAGGTGATTCAGGTGCTTCGATCGCTGCTCTCCGAAGGTGTGTCCCTTCGAGACACGCGATCCATCCTCGAGACCCTCGCGGACAACGCCGCGCAAACCAAAGATGTCAACGAACTCACCGAGCTGGTGCGGCAGCGGCTCTCGCGTCGCATCACCGAGCAGTTCGTCGACTCTCAGGGCCGCTTGCGCGCCATGGTGCTGGAGCCCAGAGCCGAAGAGCTGCTTCGCCGCGGCCCGCGTGGTGGGGATGCCTCGGCCCTGACCAAGCTGACGCAGACCCTGGGCGACGCGGCCGAGCTCGCGGCACAACGAGACGAGCCCCCTGTGCTCATCGTCGCGCCGGACGTGCGCCGCACCGCCGCTGCCATCGCCCAGCGACACATTCGGGGTCTTCGGGTCATTAGCTACCGCGAGGTCGACCCCTCGGTGCCCTTGTCTGCAACCCGCATCATCGACACTGACAGTGTCCGCATGCCCGAGGCCGCATGAAGCTGAGGAAGTTCAAGGCTGAGTCGATGCGTGAAGCGCTCGCTCACGTCCGGAAGGAGCTCGGACCCGAGGCTCTGATCATCGCGACCAAGCCGATCAAAGGCCCGGGTGGGCAGCGAATGTTGGCGGTGACCGCCGCCATCGACGAGGGGGAGAGCAAGTCCGCGACTCGCGAGCGCTCACCGTCCCAGGAGCGGCTGTCCGCCCGCGCGGATTCGGCGGCCGAGCTGGCGGAGGCGATGCTGCCGCTCCACTCTGAGCTGCGGGCGCTGCGGAGTCTGGTTCGCAACACGCGGCCCACGAAGAACGTCAACAACAAGGCGCTGCTCGAAGAGGTTGCGGATCTCAAACGCATGGTTTCCGCATTGTCTCGCCGCCCCAAGCTGGACCTTGAGGCGCTCGAAGAGGCCAGCGCAGGGCATACGCTCGCCCGCGAAGCCGAGGGCCGCATCCGTGTTCTCATCGGTCCGACCGGCGTAGGAAAGACGACCACGATCGCGAAGCTTGCCGCCAACGCGGCGCTGCTCGAGCGCAAGCGGGTCCACATCATCTCCCTCGACAACCACCGGGTTGGTGCGCCTGGGCAGATCAAGGCGTTTGCCCAGATGATGGGGGTGCCCATCACGCTGGTCCGCCACGCTCCCACGGAGCTGCCTGACGCGCTCGAGCAATCGGCCAATGCTCAGCTCGTGCTCGTGGATACGGCGGGCCGAAGCCTTCGGGACCTCCGTGCCCCACGCATGCTCGAGGAGCTGATCAACCGGTTCCCCAGGCCCGAGATTCACCTCGCGATGGCGGCGGGCACCAGCGCCTTCGACATCGACACCATCATCGCTCGCTACGCGCCGATTGGCGTCTCTCGCTTGCTCTTCACGAAGGTCGACGAAACCGCCGACCTTCGCGAACTCGTCCTCACGCCCGCGCGTCACAAGATCCCTGTTGGCTACGTGACGTGCGGCCAAAAAGTCCCTGAAGACATCCAAGTCGCAAACCGAAAGCTCCTCATGTCGATGGCAATTGAAGGTCAAGAACTCATGGAGGTCGCGTGAACACAATGGCTGACGTCATTTCACTCGATCGCTTCCGCACGGCACAACGCCGTGGCCAGCCACAGCCGGGGACAACGCTCGCGTTCACCGGAGGAAAGGGCGGAGTCGGCAAGAGTTTCATCTCGGCCAACGCGTCGGTCTGGCTGGCGAAGAATGAGCTGCGCACGCTGACGGTCGACGGCGACTTCAGCATGGCAGATCTCAACTTGCTGTTCGGCCTGGCACCGGAACGAAGCGTTCTGGACGTCCTGCGTGGCATGCCCATCGAGAACGTTCTCGAGCACGCGCACGGGATCGACCTTCTTCCAGGGCTCAATGGTAACTCCATGCTGGCGAACTTGGACCCCTCACAAGCGGCGTCTCTGTACGTCGAGATCGAGGCCCTCCGGGATCACTACGAGGCCACCGTCATCGATGCGCCGACCGGGCTCTCGGACGTCGGTATCGAGATGTGTGCGCTCGCGAGTCACGTGGTGTTGGTGCTTTCGCCAGAGCCGACTTCGCTCGCGGACGCCTACGCATGCCTCAAGGCGCTCACCGCAAGGGTGGGGCTGGACCGAGCATTTGTCGTCGTGAACCGGGTCGACAGCGCCGCGGATGCCCAGGACGCATTCACCCGACTCGAAGCGCTGGTGTCTCGGTTCCTCGGGGTCGAGCTTTGCCAGCTTCCGCACATCCCGGCGGACGCGCGGGCGGCAACGGCCTGCGCTCTCGGAAGCCCCGTGTTGCTGCAGTACCCCGATGCTCCGGCATCCCGCGCGCTGTGTTCCATGTTGTCGGCCGTCTCGTCGATGGCGCCCTCCACGTTCACGCACGAGGCATTCATGATTCCTGGGGCCGAAGAAGTCGCGCAGCCGGGGCGATGGGGGACCTGAGATGACCGGCTATGGGCATCTGGGAAGGACCGCCCCGCAGCGCAGCCTGCGGGATCAGCTGGTCGTGGAGCACGCTCCCATCGCGCGGCGAATCGCGCTGCGCATGGCTCGGCGACTGCCCGACCCGATGCTCGTGGACGACGTCATCGCGGCCGCGTACCTAGGCCTGACCCAGGCCGCAGAACGCTACGACGCCAAACGCGGCGAGCCCTTCTTGGGTTTTGCCGAACAGCGGATACGGGGAGCGGTCTACGACGAGCTTCGGCGCGCGGACATCTTGCCGCGCCGCCAGCGTAAGAAGGCGAAGCAGGTCCAGGACGCGATGCGGCGCCTGGAGCACAAGCTGGGGCGGACGGCAGAAGATCAGGAAGTCGCGAGCGACCTCGGTGTATCGGTCTCGGAGTATCGCAACGATCTCGAGCAGCTTTCCCACATCGCGGTCGTAGAGTTTCAGGAATACCCGGCTTCGGCAGCCGAGTCTCCGGGGTCCATTGCCGAACGCCGAGACCTGCTCTCTAAGGTCATGAGGGCGCTTCATCTGCTCCCGACCCGGGATGCCCAGCTGCTGTCGCTGTACTACATCGAAGAGCTGACCTACGCGGAGTTGGGCGAGATCTTCAGCATCTCGATCGGCCGAGTCAGCCAGCTGCACGCTCGGGCGATCACCCGCTTGCGAACCAAGCTGGAAGAGCCGCCGGTGGCCACGGAGCGAGCCGCATGAGCGACGGACTCTACGTCGCAATGTCCGGCGCCGTCGCGCAGGAGCGCGCCATGGACGTGACGGCAAACAACGTTGCCAACGCCAACAGCGTAGGGTTCCGTGCCGAGCGGGTCACCTTCGAAGAGGTTCTCGGAGGCCAAGGAAACCTGTCATTCGTCACGGCGGAGGAGGCCTGGGTCGATACCAGCAAAGGCGAGCTTCGAACCACCGGCAATCCTCTGGATGTCGCAGTGGACGGCGACGGGTGGTTTGCGATGGATACGCCCGATGGCCCTCGATACACCCGCGCGGGCGCGTTTCGTATTGGCCCCGACGGCGCGCTGATCGACGAGCGTGGGAACGGCGTGCTCGACGTCGGCAACAAGCCGCTGTTGATTCCCCCCGGTGCCCAAGACGTCACGGTGGATCCCGCAGGCCAGGTGCTTGTCGATGGTGTCCCTTTGGGGCAGATACAGATTGTACAGCTCAACGACGGAAAGCTCCGCAATGAGGGGGGAAACCTCTACTCCGCGCCCGGAGGCGTCAAGGCCGTCGAAAACTCAGCCGTGGTCACCGGCCACCTCGAACAGGCCAACTTTGACCCCGTGCGCGGCATGGTTGACCTGATTCGGATCTCGCGAAACCACGAGAGCCTTCACCAAATGATGACGACCTACCGCGAGATCGACCAACGCGTCGTTCGTGAAATCGGCGGGGCCTGAGAGGTCCCAGAGGAGAAAAACCATGATTCGAGCACTGTCCACATCCGCCACGGGTATGACCGCCCTGCAAACCAAGCTGGACGTCACCGCCAACAACGTCGCCAACTCGCAGACCGCCGGATTCAAGCGCGGCCGCGCCGAGTTCGAAGACCTCATGTACCAGACGCTGCGTGCTCCAGGCGCGGCCGCAGGAGCCAACAACAAGGCGGGGACAGGACTTCAGGTGGGGCTTGGCGTGCGGGTGTCAGGGACCTCGCTCGACACGGGGGAAGGCGACCTCCAGCAGACCGGCAACCCCTTCGATGTCGCGATCACCGGGCGAGGATTCTTCGCGTTGCAGGACCCCGACGGCAACCCCGTCTACACGCGCAACGGCTCGTTTCACCTCGATGCTGAGGGGCAGATGGTGAACCACGAGGGGTACGGCATGGCCGCGCAGATCGTGGTGCCACCCGACGCGGAGAGTGTGACGATCGGATCCGACGGCATCGTCACGGCTGCGATCGCCGGAGAGACGGAGCCGGTCGAGCTCGGACAGCTGGAGATCGCCAACTTCGCCAACCCGGCGGGGCTGCAGGCCATCGGCAAGACGCTCTTCACCGAAACCGCGGCATCCGGCACCGCCATCGTGGGCATCCCTGGAGCCGAAGGCGCGGGCGGACTCGAACAGGGGATGCTCGAGATGTCGAACGTGAAGGTCGTCGAAGAGATGATCGACCTCATCAGTGGTCAGCGCGCCTACGAGGTCAACTCTCGGGTCGTTCAAGCCGCCGACGAGATGCTCCAGCAGACCGCAAACCTCCGCTAGGCCACCACGATGCTCCGCATTCTCATCCTCTCCGCGTTGGTATGTCTCGCTGGGCCCAAGGCCCGGGACCAACCAACAGATCCCTTCGCCGAAGCCCGGCACGCCATCCAGCAGGACATCACCAAGCAGCTCTGCCCCCGATCTCCCCGGCGACCTGCTCATCGGCGAAGTCTCGGTGCCGAGCTCGTTCGTACTCGAGGACGACGACACGGTCCGGGCCAGCTGGAGGCGTACGCCCACTGAGGGCAACGCGTTCGCGCTGGTGGAGCTCATCCGCGACGACGCCGTGTTGCGGCGGGCGTTTGTCCGGGTCACGGTCCTCGCGGTTCACGAGGTGTTGGTGGCGCAGCGGGGGCTCGCGGAGGGCGAGGTGATCGTGGACGGGGACCTGGCGCTCGAGCCCCGCATCGGTTCCGAAGGGGTGGCGCTCGCACCGGTGAGTCTGCTTGGCTCATCTGTGCTTCAAGACGTCGAGCTGGGCGGGCTGGTCAAGTCGACCAATGTCGAGCTTCCCACTCCCATCGCCCGGGGCACGGCGGTCAACGTCGTCATCCGCGTGGGTGGAGCCCGCATCGAAAGTCACGGCCGCTTGGAGGCGACGGCGCGGCCCGGCGAGCAGGTCCGGGTTCGCGTTCGTGCCACCCGGAAGATCGTGCAGGGACTTCTCGTCGATGCCAAGACCGTCGAGTTCTCGGGAGAAGGCCTATGAAGAACCTCCTCCTTGTTGGACTTTGCGTCCTGTTCGCAGGATGTGCAGGTCCCCCCAGGCACATCGCGCCCTACTCGCCCAAGGAGAGGGATTTCGACCGGGGGGCGTATGCGGAGACGCTGGAAGCCTCGCCCGGATCCCTCTACGCAGATCAGCGGGGGCTGTTCGAGGACGACCGGGCCCGGCGGGTCGGTGACCTCCTGGTCATCCAGATCGATGAGCGCGAAACCGCGTCGCGCACCGCATCGACCGGGCTTCGACGCCAAGGCTCCAGTGCGTTCACCGCTCCCAAGGCGATGGGCTTGATGGTCAAGTTGCAGAAGAAGTTCCCGAACCTCGACCCCGAGGCGTTGCTCTCCCTGAGCTCGGATCAAAACTTCAACGGCAACGGGAACACGCAGCGCAGCGGGCGTCTGTCGGCCACGCTTCCGGTGCGGGTGAAGGAGGTGATGCCCAACGGCGACCTGTTCGTCGAGGGCACCAACGTGGTGATGGTCTCCAACGAGGAGCACCACCTGTACGTCAGCGGCCTGGTGCGCCCGGTCGACATCATGGCCGACAACACGGTCCCGTCCTCTCGGATCGCCAACGCGGAGATCGAATACATCGGGCACGGCGATGTCAACGACCAGCAGCGGCCCGGATGGGGCTCCCGTGCGCTCAGCCGCGGGGCTCCGTTCTGATCGAGGCCCGGCCCGCGCAAACAACGTCCTCAACTAACTCTGGATCGACCTGCACAACGCCGTACAAGAACTCCGAACCCCTATGAAAAACCGTCTCCACTGCTTGTTGGCTGCCTTTGCCTTGACCGCCGCGACCCTCGGCCACGTCGAGCCTGCGCGTGCATCGCGTCTGAAGGAACTCGCCGACGTGGAAGGCTTTCGCGAGAACCCCTTGGTCGGCTACGGCATCGTGGTCGGCCTGCAGGGCAGCGGAGACAACAGCTCCGACATCGCGACCCGGCAGTCGCTCTCGCGACTGATGAACCACCTGGGGGTTCAGGTCGATGCGGGCCAGATCAAGGCGAAGAACGTCGCGGCGGTGATCGTCACTGGCACCCTTCCTGCGTTCTCCAAACCAGGAGCGAGGATCAACGTCACCGTTTCTTCCATGGGGTCCGCCAAGAGTCTGCAGGGCGGCACGCTCATCGCGACGCCGATGAAGGGGAGCGACGCCAAGACCTACGCTGTCGCGCAGGGAAGTCTCTCGCTCGGCGGGTTCTCCGTCAGCGGAAAGAGCGGATCCAGCACCACCAAGAACCACCCCACGGTTGGAAAGATCCCCAGCGGCGGCGTGCTCGAGCTCGGAGCTCCGGGCACCATGCCCAAGGGGAAGGTGGTCCTGCTGCTGCGGGAGGCCGACTTTACGACCGCAACGAGGACGGCCAAGGCGATCAACGCTCGGATGGGCCTCAAGCTCGCCAAGGTGCGCGACGCCGGGACCGTCGAGGTTCAGATCACGCCCACCTGGAACAAGCGGGTCTCCGCCCTCGTGGCGACGCTGGAGTCCGTCGAGGTCACGCCCGACACGCCCGCACGAATCGTGATCAATGAGCGGACTGGCACGGTGGTCGTCGGCTCCCACGTCACCATCTCTGAGGTCGCCATCGCGCACGGAGGTATCACCGTGCGCGTGAGCGAGAAGAAGGTCGTCTCGCAGCCTGACGCCGGCCTGATCGCGGGTGGGAGCGGCGACACCAAGGTCGTCCCCGAGACCGAGGTTGAGGTGGAAGAGGGCGAGGGTGAGCTGCACCTCCTCGAGGGCGCCGCCAACGTCGGCGACGTGGCCGCAGCCCTCAACAGTTTGGGTGTGAAGCCGCGCGACCTTGCGGCCATCTTCCAGGCACTTCAAGCCGCAGGCGCGCTGCGGGCGGAGATCAAGTTCCTGTGAGCGTAGGCAGTCCCACCGCTGGCGGAGCCTCGGACCAAGCCGGCGCAGCCAAAGCCGCGCAGCAGCTGGAGGCGTACTTCCTGCGACAGGTGCTCTCCAAGATGCCCAAGGGCGCAATGTTTGGGGGCGACGGTGCGGCCGCCTCGACCATACACGGCATGTTCACCGAGGCGATCGCCGACGCCGTGTCACAGAGCGGTGATGTTGGGCTCGCGGCACAACTGCAAAGCGCCATCGCGGGAGCCGAGCCCAGCGCGCCCCCGCCGCCCTCGAACGTACAAGATCCTCTGGCGCTTGCCGATGAGATTTCGGCCACCCGAGTCCGCGACCTCGGATCAAGAGTCGACCCCCTAGAGAGAGAAGGAGCACAATGAAAGTTGTAGGACAACCGGTGCGCAATGACTTGCCCCTCATGTCGGACGCAGAACGCGTCAAGACGGGCCGCGCGGAGAGGCCGACGCAGACCGAGAGCGATAGCGTCAAGTTTTCGAGCTCCGCAAATGAGGCCTCGATGTCTCTGTCAGCAGACGGTGCAGCGGCCTCGGAGCGTATCGCTCGGATCAAGGCGGACATCGAGTCGGGTGGTTACCCGATCGATTTTGAGAAGCTGGCCGAAAAGATCCTCGACGACGAGCTGGGGCGCTTCCTGTGATCGCAGCTCTACGCGAACTTTTGGAAGGGTTGGGAGACGTGCTCGAGGCGGAGCGCGATGCCATCGCAACGCTGGATCTGGCTTCCCTCGAGTTCCTTACCACCGAGAAGACCCAGCTCACGCAGGCTCTGGAGACGGCCTTGGTCCGTCCCGAGCTCCGCGATGACCCGACCCGGCGGCGAGAATTGGCTCGCGTGATCTCTTCGCTGAGACGTCGAGCGGCGGTCAACAGCATCTTGCTGCAGGACGCACAGAACCTGCTGTCACGGGTTCGACCCGAGCCGAACGTCGGTATGACGTACGACCCGAGAGCCTGCAACGTCCGCGCGCGCGCGGCCAACGACCAGGCCTTTGCGCCGACGGCGATCAATGACTAACCTCTTTGGGTTGTTGGGGCTGGGGGGGCGTGCGTACCAGGCACACTCCGCCGGGGTTGCGACCATTGGCAACAACGTCTCGAATGTCTCGACCGTGGGATACTCGCGACAACGGGTCGACCTCAACGCCGACATTGTTCTGGGCGGGGTACGGGCCGATGGCGTCTATCGCAGTGAGGACCTCCTCTTGGCGATGCGTGAGCGCGACAACGCCAGCTCCCTGGGGTTCGCGTCGTCGAGCACGAACGCGCTGTTGGGCTTGGATACATCGCTTTCCGCGGGCCCCTCTGCGCTTCCGGAGTCGATTTCTGCGTTCTTCGACGGTCTCAACGCGTTGCAAGCCTCTCCGCTTGACGGGGCCCGAATGCAAGACGTGGTGCAACGCGCCCGTTCGATGGCAGAAGGCTTTGCCCGGGCCTCAGGTGCGATCACGACATCGGGGCAGAACGCTCAGTATCGGGCTAGCAGCCTCGCGGGCGAGATCAACGAGCTCTCCAGCACAATCGCTGTCGCCAACGAAACCCTAGCCCTCTACGAGAACCCCGGACTGGCCGACCAACGCGACCTCGCCGCGGCCCGCTTGGCGGAGCTGGTGGGAGGGGCTGGCCGGATCGATCCCGATGGAAACATGCGGTTCGTCGCGAACGGGGGCGCAGTCCTCGTCGACGGAAGCCGAACCCATCCGGTCAACGTCAGCTTTGCGCCCGCGGACCCCACCTCGATCACGGTCACGGTTGGCTCGGGGCCCTCGCCGCGGGATGTCACGTCGCAGATTGGTGCCGGCCAGCTGGGCTCGGAGATCGAGTTCATCACGGGCACGGTCGGCAACACTTTGGCGCAGCTCGACCAGCTCGCGTTCGACTTCGCCACCGCGGTCAACGGCGTCCATGCGGCGGGTCAGTCCGCCGATGGCACGACGGGGTTGGCGGTGTTCGACATTCCCCTGGGTCCTGCGGGCACGGCCTCGGCCATCTCGGTCGACCAGGTCCTCCAGGATGACCCTTCGTTGCTTGCGACCGCGACCCTGGGAGAGCCGGCCGGTGATATCGGTGGGATTTCCAGCTTGCTGTTGCTTCGCGAGGGACTGACGGCGGCCGGTGGAACGCGAACGGCAACCGACGAGGCGATCAACATCTTGGCCGGCGTGGGTCGCTTGGCCAACGACGCCCAGGCCGCCGAGAGCCTTCACCGTGCCCGCGGACAAATGCTCGAGGCGCAGCGCGATGCGTTGTCCGGGGTGAGCATCGAAGAAGAGCTACTTCGTCTCTCCGAATTCCAGCGCGCTGCGGAAGCCGCATCGACCTACGTCTCGACCATCGACCAGATGCTCGCAAACCTCCTCGCTACGTTGTGAGCCAACCTCAGCTGAAAGAACATCATGCGGATCACCGAGACACGAATGTTGCGGCAGATGGGTGGCCGGACGATGGAGACCCAGTCATCGATCGCCAAAGCCGGAGCGCAGGTGTCGACCGGAATCGCGGTTCAGCGCCCCTCGGACGACCCGGTACGGTGGGCCGATGGAATGCGAACGAAGCTGAGCATGGACCGCCGGGACATGCACGAATCCACCGTCGAACGCGCTCGGGGCAACCTGAGTCGGGTCGACTCTGCGTTGGGTGACCTGGTGGATGGCTTGTCGAGAATTCGGGAGTTGGCAATCTTGGGCGCGAGCGATAGCTACGACGCCCCCGGTCGAACCGCCGCGGCCATCGAGATTGGGACCCTCTTTGACAGTATGCTGGCCTCGGCGAACGTGCGCTCGATCGATGGCGAATATCTGCTTGCCGGGTCGAACAGCAACGTGGCTCCTTTCGATGCAACCGGGTTCTACACAGGCAACGACATCGCGAGGACGCTGGAGGTCAACGACGGGACTTTGAAGCAGGCAGGCGTCACCGGGGCGGTCCTCACCGCGGCGGAGGGGGTCGATATCTTCGGCACCATCGCCAGCGTTCGGGCTGCGCTCGAAGCCAACGATGCAAACGGGACGCGGGCCCTCCTCGACGACCTCGCCGCGTCGCTTGAGCAGCTGGCGTACGCGCAGGCCGAGACCGGCGTGACCGCGAACTCTCTGGACCAGAGCCTTGGCGTTCTGGACAGCCTCGAGGTCTCTCTCGCGAGTTCCTTTGAAGGTTCGGTCGGGGCAGATCCGATCGAAGCTGCGACGTGGCTTGCCAACCTGAGCAACGAGCTTGAGGCGAGCCGCGTCGTTTCGGAACGAATCGTCTCCTTGATGTCCCTAGGTGGCTGAGCGTGACGGTGGGGGTAAACGAAGCTCGGACCCAGCCGAATCTCTCTGTGAAGCCGGGACGCTTGGACCGGCACCGAAAACCGACCACCCCCCCCACTCCCCCGACAAGAGGAACGCAACGATGACCTTCTCGATGATCAGCAACGCCACCAGCCTCGGCGCCCAGAAGAACTTCATGATGACCCAGAAAGAGCTGGGAAAGTCGATTGGCCGACTGAGCTCCGGTCTTCGCATCCAAAGCGCGGCCGACGACGCCGCCGGCATGGGTATCTCCGCTGTGATGACCGCCGACATCCGCAGCGTCGGACAGGCTGAGCGAAACGCCAACGATGCCATCTCGATGATTCAGATCGCCGAGGGTGCGATGAACGAGCAGCAGAACATCATGGGCCGCCTCCGAGAGCTGGCCATCCAGAGCGCCAACGGTGCCCTCTCCAACAACGAGCGCGCGTTCATCGACGTCGAGCAAGTGCAGCTGGTGGCGGAGATGGACCGAATCTCGAGCGTGAGCGAGTTCAACAGCTTCAACATGCTTGGGGCTGACGCGGGCACCTTCGCGATGCAGGTCGGCAAGGACGCCGTCGCGGGCATCGACACCATCGACATCGTCTTCACCGCGACCGACTCCACCACGCTGGGTGTCAACGCCATGGACTTCACGACCGCGGCCGGGGCGCAGGCCGCCTTGGGCACGATTGACACCGCGATCGCGACGATGTCGACCAACCGCGCCACCTTGGGTGCCTCGCAGAACCGCCTGGAAATTACAGTTTCCAACCTTAGGGTCGAAGAGGAAAACCTCACCTCCGCCAACTCTCGGATTCGAGATGTGGATGTGGCCCGAGAGACCGCAGCACTGACGCGAAGCCAAATCATGTCTCAGGCCGGAACCGCCATGCTCGCGCAGGCCAACCAGCTTCCACAGTCCGCGCTCCAGCTCCTGGGGTAAGGTCGTCGGTCGGTTCTCGGGCGCCGCTTCACGAATGAGGCGGCGTCATTCTCCGTTCTTCAACCACAAAGGTAACGACAAACCATGGGCATCAGCTTCGGCGGACTGGCAACGGGACTCGACACGGCGGCTTTGATCAATGCGTTTGTCGGGATCGAAGACGCCCGCGCAGGGGCGCTCGAGGGGCAACAATCCTCAACGCGGCAGCAGCAGGCGGTGGTCAAAGATATCTCCGCCGCGGTCGAAGCCCTCGCTGAAGCGGCAGCGGACCTCGATTCTGCGGACGAGATTCGTGCGCTGAGCGCGACGTCGACCAGCGACAAGGTCAAGGTCACCGGCAGCAGCGGCGCGCTTGAGGGCGTCTACGATGTCTCCGTCACCAACCTCGCGCGCGCCGAGACGAGCCGTTCGTTCGGCTTTGCAGAGAATGCGGCCGGGGTGCTGGGCGGTGACGGTACGCTCTCGATTACATCGGGCGCTGACACGTTCGACGTTGCCTACGACGACACGATGTCGCTCTCCGATGTGGCACGGGCGATCAACGACTCGGATGCCCCGGTGTCTGCCTCGGTGCTCTTCGATGGGACCGTGCATCGACTCCAGGTCACCGCCCGTCAGACGGGAGTCGCCAACGCGTTGTCGTTCGCAGACTCGGGCGGCCTGACCGGGTTGGACGCTGTATCGGCCGAGGTTGTCACGGCGGAAGACGCCGAGTTTACGATCGCTGGAACAACCGTCACTCGAGCTTCGAACGTCATCAGTGACGCCATCGACGGCGTGACGCTGGAGCTGCTCGCCGAGGGCGTGACGGATGCTCGTATCGACGTCAAGGTCGACTCGGGGGCGGTCACTGAGAAGATGCAGGGCTATGTTGACGCCCTCAACAAGGTGACCAGCCAGATTCAGCGACAGCTCACCTTGGTCGGGGACTCGGCGCCGGAGGGATCCCTGTTCGGGGATCGCACGCTCCAGATGCTGCAACGGGACGTCAACCGCATCACGTCGGGGTCCTTCGGTCCCAACAATGCACGACTCGCCGACTTTGGGATCGCAATCGACCAGCAAGGCAAGTTCGACTTTGACACCGAAGTTTTCGAGGCCGCGATCGCCGGTGGTACCGAGCGTCTCGAAAGCCTCTTCACCGGGGACACGGGCTTGCAGGCCTCCTTCTCCGAACTCAGCGACCGCTACACCGACTCCATCGACGGTGTTCTCTCCGCGAAAAACGATGCACTTCAGGCCTTGGTCGACCGTTTGGATGATCGAATCCTGCGGGTGGAAAACGGTGCGTCTCGGCTCCGAGATAGCCTTACAGCCCAGTTCGCCAACCTCGAAGAACGCATCGCGGAGATGAACGCTCAAGGCAGCCAATTGTTGGCCTTTCTAGGACTCTAACTCGCCATGTATCAATCACGCGCAAATGCATACAAGACCGTAGGCGTCCAGTCGGCCTCTCCTGAGCGGATTCTCGAAGAAGTCTTCTCCAGGATCGAGCTCGACTGCGAGCGGGCCATCAGCGCCATCAAGAACGCGGACGTCAAGGATCGCTGTGCTCAGCTTGGTCATGCGATCAAGCTGGTCGGGGCGCTCGAGGTCAGCCTCGATCGGGAGCTGGCGCCGGAGTTGTGCGCCAACCTCTACGGACTGTATGGCTACGTCCGCACCCGTTTGGTCGACGGCAACCTCAAGGGAGATCCCAAGGCCGTGCGAGAAGCGATGGAGCTGGTCCGCGAAGTCCACGCGTCGTTCCAGGCGGCCCAGAAGGCCGCGTAGACTTCGCCGAAGCTCAGCAGAACGGCCCCGACCCCTGCCGACTCGCGCAGTCGTTGCTGCACGCGTCGAGGTCGTCGTCGTTGCCGTCGTCGCATTCCTCAAGCTCGGAATCCACGATCCCGTTTCCGCAAGAAGGGAGCGGGGCGCAACACAGAGCCGAGAGTGCGGTCTCGTTGCAGCCGAGGTTGGTGGGACAGTCGACCCGCGAGGAACCGATCTCACAACTGTCGGGTCCGTCGACGCTGAAGTCGTGGGTTGTGTAGTGCCCGGAGCCTCCCAGGGTACGGCAGCGAATGACCCCAACGGCTGGGACGTCGTCGAGCTGGATGAACACCCCGTCGTTGAGCTGGACGTGCTCGGTCCATGAGCACAGGTGCCAGTCGGCTGCGCACAGGGTCGTGAAATCCTTCTCGCAGGTGCTGCCGTTGGGATCCTTGCACACACCGATGCCTCGTTCGATGTCTTCGCCGAGGGTGATACTTCCGGGTCCACACGCGTGCCCCTCCACGTTGCAGCTCGCGCTGCATCCATCACCGGAGCGTGGGTTGCCGTCGTCGCAGGTCTCGCCCGGGTTGATGACACCGTCGCCGCATCGGGCGTCGGCATCAGGACCAGAGCTGCCTTCCTGGGCGCCGCCTGTGCTCTCCTCAGCGAGCCCGGCCCCAGACGAGCCGCTGCTAGAGTCATGGGCGCTGTCGGTGTCACCTGTCCCACCCGCGGGGACGACGGGCATTCCTGTGCCGACGGTTTCGGCGGTGTTCGGCTCGGTGCTGGGAGGCGTGTCTTCGAAACATCCGAACACGAGCAGTGCGATGGGGAGCGCGAGTTTGTGAGGTGTCATGGCCACTGCGTTGGGGTCGCGAAGGGAAGTCCGGAATCACTGGACCCGGTGTCGGTGTCGCCGGCGGTGTCGGGTCCGGTCGTCCCCGTGCTGGGGTCCGTGGAAGACGAGGTGGTGGACCCGTCGGAGGTGCTCGTGTCCTCGGACATCGAGGTGGTGTCCCCCGTGGTCTCGGCGCCGGAGCTGGTCGCGGTGGCCTCCGCCAGGCCCGTGTCCGAACCGAACGCATCGGTGTCGGTGTCCGTGTCGGTGTCCGCGGATAGCGATGCAAGTCCGCAAGCGCCTTCGCTGCAGAGCTGGTCTTGCGGACAATCGGAGTGTCTTAGGCAATCCACAACCTCGCAGGAGCAGCCGGGCAAGAGCGAAAGAATGGTCACGGCGAGAAGTGTGCGAAGCATCAGAAATTCACCCGGAATCCGGCCCCAGCGTCGAGCTTGGTCACGGTGCTTTGTGGTGGCAGGTCGTCGCCTGCGAAGTAGACGGTCGGGCCAAACTCGGCGACCAGGGAAAATCGTTCGTGCAGCGGAAGGTTGAGCCCGACTCCGAGTCGAGCGCCGTAGAGCTTCCTCGGCGTGACGAAGGCCTCGAGGCCTGCGAGCGCGTAGACACGAAGTCGACCCAGCGAGGTAAAACCCCGCATTCGAAAACCGAGTCCGAACAGCTGCCCCCGCTCCAACTCAAACATCAACGACGGCGAGAACTCCAGCCACTGGTGTTCGGGATGGAAGAATCCCAGATCGAACAGCAGCATCGCCGGTGAGCGCTGAACGTAGGTGTTGGGGTAGCCGGGGCCAAGGCTGACCCCAGCGACGCCGAGTGCAGTCGCGCTCACCTTCTGCCGGCCGCGATCCTCCTTGGGTTCAGGCTTGGGTTCAGCCTTGGCCTCGGGCGGCGCGGCCGCGAGGAAGAGCGCAAACATCGTGAACATGCACGGAAGGGAAGAGCAATGACCGTGCCAGCTTGTGCCCTACGGAAGTCGCGATGTTTGCCCGCACCCGGCGGGGAACCGTCGTCAACGATGACGGCGACTCGACAAATCCCTCAAGGTCGCTCGCGCGCGGACGATGGTGTCACTATGGGCCAACGCATGACCATCGCGACCGACATGCACTCACTGCTTGAGGAGAGCCGGTGGGAACGAGTCTCCCGCGCGTTCCTTATCGGCGCGCTTCCGCTAAGCCTGCTCGCCTTCTACTCGATGTAGAGGGAGCGGCCTGTTTCCGGCGAGCGCGGCGGCCTGGATGCGCCTACGCGGCGAAGTGGAGCTTGAGGAGCGCTTGGGTCTCTCGCGGCGAGAATCCAAAGGTCTCGTCGAGGTCTTCTTCGAGTCGCGCGACTTCGTCTGGGCTTAGCGTGGCCGACTGCATGAATGCGACCGCTCGCACTGCATCCGGGACCGGCAACTCGTCGTGCACATCGCGATGGTGAGAGGTCACCGCGGCTGTGATCGTGTCCGGGAAATCCCACGCCTCGCACATGAGTCCACCAAACTCGCCGTGATCCCAACCGAGCGCTTGTCGCTCGAGCTCATCAAGGACGGCCCAGTCTCCGTTTACTTCCCGCAGCAGGGGTTGGTACTCCTTGCGCATGACCTTGGCGAGGATCGGAATCGCCATGTCTTGAAGGAGCGAGCTCGCATAGGCGATGCCCGCTTCGGAGGGCTTAAACTGGCGAGAGATCCGCTCCGCCAACGAGGCGCGCTGGGTCGCGACTTGCCAGAACTGCTCCTGGGAGTAGCCTGTGGCTTGAGGGTCGGGGATGGCCCCCTGGGTGGCGTGCGCGAGCACCAGGTACTCGAGGTTGGCCCGGCCGAGCAGGCTGACCGCCTGAGTGGGGTCCGCGATGCGCCGGGTCCGACCCGCCGCGGCCGAGTTGACCGACTGCAGCAGTCGCATCGTGAGGCCCGGATCTCGCTTGAGGCACTCGCCAATCTCGTGGTTGGTGGAGTCGTGGTTTCGCAACAGCGCGCGCACGTCCATCGCCACCTGGGGCAGCGCTGGCAGCTTAAAGTCGCCCGCCATCTTTGCGAGCTGCGCCCTAGGGTCGCGTTTGAACAGCCGCTTCAGGATTCCCATCAGCCTGCCCTCCGCGCCATCTTGTCGGAGAAGATCGAGAGCATCCCGCCAAGCATCATGTATCCGAGGGCCACTTCGAGCATGACGAGGATCTGGGCTCCGGTGGAGGCGGGCAGGACATCGCCATACCCCAGCGTCGTGATGGTGACGAAGCTGAAGTAGAATGGCGAGAGTGGGGTGGGGTTGCTCCCAAACTCGACCGCGACAAACTGGTAGGCGAAACCAAACGCGAGGGCGACCGATGCTGTGCACGCTCCCCACCGTGCCAAGCTTCGGCCGCAGTCGGAGGTGAACCACCAGATCCAATAGATGACTCGGTGGGCACGGCTGAGGTTGCGGAACTCGTGGATGTAGTTTTGATCGATGATCTGCCGACGCAGTAGGTAGGCGCCCGTGAAGTCGACCTTCTTGATCTCACACTCGATCCAGCTGGCGGTATCCGCCCCGCGGAGCTCCCGGAGGCAAGCGCCGTCGAGCTTGGCACGATCAAAGCTCGTTTCCCGGCACGATGATCCGCGGGTGGAGGCGCGGGTGAGGTCTGCGCGCTCGAGGTCTGCGCCGTCGAGCGTGCACTTGATCATACGAACCTCGACGAGCGAGGCTCCGCGAAGGTCCGCACGGGAAAGGTCTGCGCCCGAGAGCGTGGCGCGGGTGAGGTCGGCCCCAAAGAGCCGAGCTTCGACCAGGCTCGCGTTGCCAAAGCAGGCGCGGCTGGCGTTTGCGCTCTCGAAGTTGGCGCCGTCGAGCTTGGCCCCGGTGAACTCGGCCTCCGTGAGGTCGGCCTCGTAGAACAACGCCCCGGTGAGGTCGGCATCGGCGAAGTTTGCGGACCGAAGCGACGTCCCGCAGAAGTCGTGTCCGCGAAGATCTTGGCCGGAGTAGTCGGCGTGACCCGGCGTCTCATCGGCGAGGTCACTCGAGGTGCTCATGCGACCTTTGTTCGATCGACAGAGGTCCGGATCAAGCGCGGACGGCGTCCCAAACAGGGGCTTTCCCGCCGAACCGGGCGCGAAGAGCCAGGACTCGCGCTCACACCTCGGCGGTTCGCATGAACATCGGCTGCGCCAGCAGCCACAGGCTCAACATGCTCATCAGGATCATGCCGACCATCATCACGAGGTGCACGCGAAAGCTCGCCTTCTTGTCCTTGTACAGCCTGAACGCGGCGCGCTGGGCCACGACGATGCCGTAGATGTGGCCGATGATGATCAGCGCGACCTGCAGGTACCAGATGCTCTCGGGGGACCACAGGGCGGACAGCGGGGCGCGGGCGGTGCCGAAGAAGTCGGTGCCCCAACCAAGCGGGTCGCTCGCCAGCCGACGCAGCTTGGACCACTCGTAGAACACGTGTGTAGCGTTGTGGGCCAGGTGATAGAAGAGTGCGATCGGCAGCAGCGTGAAGGAGAACTTGATGAAGAGCTGGCGTGTTGAGTAGTCGCGGCTGCCGCTGATCCGCCGCATCAGCCAACACAGGCCCCAGTAGAGGAAGCCGGGTACGAAGATGCACAGCAGCATCATCAGCGTGAAGGTCATCAGGCCGCCGCTGTGTCCGCCGAAGCCCAGCACGTCGCTGCCCAGCACGCTCACCTGGGTGTCGATCAGCCAGCCGCGCAGCGAGTCTTCCCACTCCATCCACAGCGGAATCATTGCGGCCCCGTGAAAGGCGCTGACGATGAACACGAGCACGGCCATGTAGGCCTCGTCCGGCTTGGAGCGATGGGGGTGCAACACGTCGGCACCGCTGCTGCGGACGTTGAGCGCAATGTTGTCGTGCGGGCAGCTCTTCACGCACTCGGTGCACAGCGTGCAGAACTGGTTCTCGTTCATCCCGCCCATGTACTCGTGGGTGGGGCAGGGCAGGCCGTGACCAACGCGTCCGTGGTAGCAGTCCTTGGTCTGGCACGTGCGGCACACGTTGGGGTCGCGGCGGCGAAGCTCCAGCATGCCCATCATCGCGTATTGGCCGCTCACCCGGCCTACGAAGCAGACGTAGCGGCACATGGCTTTGCGCTCGTAGGTGACCAGCAGGATCCACGCGAGGCCGATCATGGCCAGGCCGATCACCGAGGTGAGCCACGGGCGGTTGGCCGCGTCGAAGACGATCTCCAGCCAGGTGACGAACGCGAACAGGATGATCGCGGGCCACATCCACAGCTTCGCCTTGGGATAGCGCTTGCCCAGGCCGCGGATTCGGCCTGTGCCCGTAAAGGACAGGCGCATGACCCAGTCGGGGATGGCCGTCCAGGGGCACATGAAGCACCACAGATTGCCCGCGAAGAAGACGCCGAAGATCAGCCCAATCCACCAGATGTTCCAGGTGAGCACCGGTGCGATGTTGCGGCCCGGGTCTTGCGAGCCCACGAATCCGATCACGATGACGGCGAGGAAGCCGAGCACCACCGGGATCTGGACCACCGGCTGAAACCAGCGGCTCTTCATCGCGCGCTGGAACCAGGCGAACTGGGTCAGCTCGAACTTCCAGTAGTTGCGGGCGTGGGAGCGAGGGTTCTTGTTCTTGCCGTAGCGCTCGAAGATGACGAAAGACAGCAGCAAGATGACGATGCCCGCGCCAAAGAACACCTCGTTGGGCAGTCCCGGCATCAGGTGCACATAGGCCTTCTTCTTGACTGTCTTGGCGTCGTCGAACGCGTCGGGGTCGAAGAATCCGCCTTGGTCGAGGTCTTGCCGGGTGGAGGCGTCGATACCGATGTTCTCGTCGCCGCCCTCGTCGAGGATGATCGCGCCGGACTTGGACCGCTTTCGCCCAAACCGGTCGAGCGTGTAGCCGGTGTCTTCGTCCGCGGGCGTGATGTCCTCGACGGCAGGCATGGGCGGGGCCTGGCTCGGGGTGATGTCCTCGACCGGGGGCATGGGCGGGGCCTTGCTCGGGGTGATGTCCTCGACCGGGGGCATGGGCGGCGCCTCGGCCAGCGCGCCTGCAAAACGGTCGTGGAGGTCCGAGTGGACCAGGACCGTGGCGTCCTGCGTGTTGCGAGCGTGAACGCTGTGCGAGCCGATCCAAACCAAGCCGACCACCGCGAGCATCAGCGCGAAGCACAGCGCGAAGCGACCCCCACGAAGCAGCGCGAGCGGGTCTTCGGGCTCGGACTCGGGGCCCTGGCCGAGGACCGGGAGCCGTTTCAAGCGCCGCCCTCCACCTGCGTCACCACGACCACGTTGGGTGCGCGCCTCCAGGTGAGCGGGTCGGCGGGCAGAGGAGCGGGGGCCCGTCCTGCACCTCCGTCCGTGAGGTCGACCACCGATGCGGTCATTGTGCACGGATCCTCGACCCCGCTGAGCGTCGCCCACAGGAGCTTTCCGTAGATGGCGTTTGTGGTGGTGTCGAACCGGGGCGTGGCACCGATGGCCAAGTGCTCGCCGTCGGGCGCGACCGACAGAGCGTAGGGGGAGAGGGGGTTGCCGTCGCTCTCCCACGCGTCGTCCAGGCCGGGCAGCGTGTTGCAGATGCCGCCGGGCGACGTGATGACCTGCACGCCGCGATCGCCGGTGGGTGACAGGGCGCCCTGAGCCAGCAGCCAGTGCTCGCTGCCGAACGAAACGAGTTCACCCAGCTGACCGTCGCTGTCTGCGACCTGAATCGGGCTAAGGGTGCAGTCTGAATCCAGGGAACCGGGGACCAGGGAGAACACCTGGCTAGAAATCGAGGGGTTGATCGACGGTCCAACACCGACCAGCACTCCGCCGTTTCCGTCATGCGCGAGATAGCGGACGCGTCGGTCGCTTGGGAACGGAAGGTCGCAGTAGCTCCCCGAGATGCCCGAGGCGACATCGGCCGTCGAGGCGGAGAGGTCACCCAGGTCGAGGAACGCCACCCCTTCGTTGCCGTCGCAGGCCACCGCGACGCTCTGCTCGTCCTGCAGCGTGATCAGCTGCGACGCCCCGAGGCAGTCGCCGCCTTCGAGTCCGTTGAGGGTCGCGAGCGCAAAGTCGGTGGGGTCCGCCGCGTCGACGATTGCGAGCCGTCCGGGCGTGTTCCAGGTGTCCTCGCCTGCGAAAAGGTCGTTGGCGAACACGCTGACCAGCAGCTTCCCTGACACCGGCCGCGGGAATGCGAAGATGGGCTCCACCTCGTCGAACCGAGTCTCGATCACGCCGTTGCTGAACGCTCCGCCACCGAAGAAATCGTCCACGCCGATGAGCGCCGCGTCGCGCTCGTCGAAGAAGGCGCTGGGGAAGCTGAGCATCGCGCCGCGTTCGATCGATGGGTAGTGCCCGGTGATGACGTGCAGACCGGTCTCCGAGAGGACCATGCCGAACGGCTCGTCCAGCGGCCCCGTCTCTGTGCCGGGTTTGAGGTCGAGGTCGATGCCCCCGCGATACGAAGGCGTGCTTCCGGCGAGTCCACCAAACACCTCGACGCGATCGTCGAGCGACTGGGCGACCAAGACGACCCAGCACGACTCCCCGGCGGGGCAGCCCAGCATGTTGTCGACCTCGGGCGTCGGCACCGTGTCCGAAGAGCCGCCCTCCGTGTCGGACATCCCGCTGCCGCTGGGGTTCTCGGCGAGACAGCCGGACACCACGCAACCAAGGAGCAACGCCGCGCCCGATCCCAATCTCATGGGTGGGACGGTAACAAAGCGCCGCGCCCCAACATAGCGGGTCGGCCAGGGCGCGGGAGGCGACCCAGATCAGGCAGCGAAGCTCGAGCGCGCCAGCCCGCGGTTGGAGAAAGCACGGACCGCGCTACAGTGGAGCGCGCATGTATGTCGTGACCGGTGGCGCGGGGTTCATTGGGTCCTCGCTGGTTCGGGCGCTGCTCGCCGACGGGGAGCGTGTGGTCGTCCTCGACAACTTCTCCACGGGCAAGCGCGCCAACCTCGAGGGATTGGACGACTCGCGGCTTCGCGTCGTGAAGACCGACGTTCGCCAGGGCCTCGACAGCGAGATGTCGCGCGTGGATGCCTCGTGGGGCGCACCCACGGCCATCATCCACCTCGCGGCGCAGGTCTCGGTCGCGGCGTCTCTTGCGGATCCGCTCGGGGACGCGCACAGCAACCACTGCGCCACGCTTCAAGTCCTCGAGTACGCCCGAAAGCACCTGGGGGTCCGCGTGGTGTTGGCGTCCTCGGCGGCAACCTACGGCGATGTCGACGAGGTGCCGGTGCGTGAGGCATCTGCGCGGTGGCCCTTGAGCCCCTACGGCATCCACAAGTTCAGCTCCGAGCTCTCGCTTCGGGCCTACGCCGAAGTCCACCAGGTCCCGACCACTTCGCTGCGGTTCTTCAACGTCTACGGGCCCCGCCAAGACCCGAGCAGCGCCTACTCGGGCGTGATCTCGATCTTCATGAAGCGCGGGCTCGCGGGCGATTCGCTGACCATTCACGGCCAGGGCGAGCAGACCCGCGATTTTGTCTTCGTGTCCGACGTTGTGAGCGCGATTCGAAAAGCAGCCTCGAAGAACTTCGGGGGCGACGTCTTCAACGTTGGGACCGGGGTGCAGACCTCCATTCGCACGTTGGCCGAGACCATCGCTCGACTGGCCGGCGAGGGCTCACAGCTTGCCCTGGGGCCCGCGCGCCTAGGCGACATCCAGCATTCCTGCGCAGAGCTGTCGCACTCGCGGGGAGTGCTTGGCTACGAACCTACGGTGAGCCTGGAGCGAGGCCTGGAGCAGACCCTGGCCTGGTTCCGACGCTGACGGGCTGCTACCGCCGACCCAACGCGGTCTTCATCAGCAGCAGGGCTTCGTGTCCCGCGTTGGCGACCAGCTGGCTCTCTTCGGCTTCGCCCTCGACCGCTTTGAGTCCGTCCTTGCCCATCTCGTAGTTCGAGTCGAGCGTGCGCCCCTTGAGCTGGTCCAAGAACTTGTCTTTGGTGAGCTCAAGGTTGCCGCGATAGTCGTAGACGCGGATGCGGCTGATCTCGCCCTTGGTGTTGACGCCGATGCCGACCTCAAGCGTGAGGATGCCGCCGTTGAGCACCTTGGGCTTGGTACGCGGGTCGATGAAAATGGCGACTCCCAAGAAGTTGCCCTCGGCGTCGTGCGCGAGGAAGAACTCGGGCGACTTGTCCTCGGGGTACAGGTCGAAGCCGAGCTGCTTCTCGAGGAACTTCACCTCTTCCTCGTTGTACTGGTACCGCTTGATCTTCCAGCCGTTCGCGTCCGCTTCGGGGAACAGCTTCATCAGGTTGCGGTGGGTGATCTCCCAACTCCCCCACTTCGCAAGGTGGGCCTCGGCTGGTGCGGAGGGCATCGCGAACAGGGATCCCAGCGCGAGGGCGACGATGAGCTGTTTGGCGAGGCGAAGCATGACAACAGGAGCGCAGGGGATGTTCGCGGTCCGAGTTGTCAGACGTCAACCGACCCGCCGTGTTCAACCCGCTGCGAGGTGGTGCAAAACACGACCAGGGTCCTTAGGTCGCGTACTTGATTTCCACGATGAGATCGTTGGAGATCGCGACCTGGGTCTCGTCCGAGGTGCCGTCGCAGTCGAGGTTGTTGCGCACGTACTTGCCCCGCTTGGGACCCGAAGAACACCGGATATACGTGTGCACGATGGCGTTGCGGCCGTCGCGATCGCGCTTGAGCGTGTCTGCAGGCGGACCCCAGGCCATGAACAGCGCGAACTCGTGCTGTCCCACCTGGACCTCTCCCCGCTCGGCGGCTTTGCGCTCGGCGGGACTCAGTGCGGACCACTGCGCCCACAACCCTTGCTCTTCGAGGTAGGCTTGGCGCTGCTCCTCCTCGACCTGCAGAAAGCCTTTCTGCTGCTCCGGAGAGGGCATGACCTCGTAGAACCGCCGGTCGAGGTTGGGCAAGCGCTCCGGCGTCATGGCACAGCCGCTCGCGACCAGGGCACCGACCAAGGCGCCGGCCAAGGCGCCGGCCATGGACCCTCGAAGCCCCGCCAACTGTTCGAAAACGCTGCCGAATCGCATAGCGACGCAGCCTAGCATGGCCGAATGCGAACCCTTCGCATTGCGACGAACTTCGGTGCGCGTGCCGATGATCGCGTGACGCACGCCACGCAGGCGACCCCGGAGGATTTGCGGGCTCGCGCAGCCCCGCCGTCGGGCTACAATGTGCGGACGCCTTGGTGGCGTTCGCCCCCCGTTCCGCCCGCATATGCTTTTCCCTTCCACCCCCGCTCCACATCAGCGTTTCGCCGTTTCGGGCCGGGGATTGACGGGGATTGCGGGTGCTGCTAATTTTACGCCGCCTACGTTGCCGATAGTGTGGCGTGAAGTGCGCGAATCCTCGCGCTCCAATCTGAGGCCCCGTCAAGGGCAGAGCGGCCTCAAAGCGGTGAGGGCAATGCGCCAAGGAAGCGATTCGACATGGCCGAAAACTCGTTCAATGTAGGCGAAAAGACGGTTTACCCCGGCCACGGTGTGGCCGAACTCGTCGCTCTCGAGGAGCAGGAGATCTCTGGACACGCGCTCGTGTTCTACGTCCTGCGGGTTCTTGAGAACAACATGACCGTACGCGTGCCCAAGCCCAAGGCTGCGGCTGTCGGTTTGCGGCATCTGGTGGAGGCGCCCGAAGTCGCGCAGGTCTACGAGGTGCTCAAGCACCGCGGCGATAAGATCTCCACTGCCACCTGGAACCGCCGCTACCGCGAGTACATGGAAAAGATCAAGACCGGTTCGTTGGTCGAGATCGCCACGGTGCTTCGCGACCTGTGTCTGCTTCGCTCCGACAAGGAGCTGTCCTTTGGTGAGCGCAAGATGCTGGACACGGCGCGTTCGCTGCTGGTCCAGGAGCTGGCGCTGGTCAAAGAGCAAGAAGAGCCCGACATTGCCAAAGAGCTCGACGAGCTTTTCGCCTGACTCGGGTCGCAGGCACAATCAGTCCCGCAACAAAGGCGCGGTGTCCCCGATGGACACCGCGCCTTTGTGCGTGTGGCTACTAGCCCATGGTGAAACTACCCGAGCTGGAGGTCGCCAAGCAGCAGCTCGAGGATCGTCGGGACCGGGAAGCCGCTGCCGCCCGCAGTCGTGACGCCGTGCGCCTTGCTGGCCATCGCGGGTCCAGCGATGTCGACATGCATCCAGCGCTTGCCCTCGATGAACTCGCTGAGGAAGAGCCCGGCCGTGAGTGCGCCACCGTAGCGTTCGCCCGTGTTCTTCATGTCGGCGATCTTGCTCTGGAGTTGCTCCTTGAGCTTGGTCTGAAGCGGCAGCCGCCACATCAGCTCGCCACTCTTCTCGGCGGCGGTCATCCAGTCCGTCGCGAGTCGCTCGTCGTCGGTCATCACGCCCGCGATGTAGGGGCCCAGCGCGACGATGCAGGCGCCCGTGAGCGTGGCGAAGTCGATCATCAAGTCGGGGTTGAGCTTGGAGCCGTACACCAACGCGTCCGCCATGGTGAGGCGGCCCTCGGCGTCGGTGTTGTTGACCTCGACCGTCTTGCCGTTGGACGCGGTGAGGACATCTCCGAGGCGGTACGCGTTGCCGCTGACCATGTTCTCGGTGGCCGCGACGAGGACGTGGACCTCGTAGGGCACGGTCAGTTTGACCAGGCCCTCAAACGCGCCGATGACCGCGGCGGACCCAGACATGTCCAGCTTCATGTCCATCATGCCCTCGGAGGACTTCATGGAGTAGCCGCCCGAATCGAACGTGACCCCCTTGCCGACGAGCACGATGCGGCCCTTGCTGGCGCCCTTGGGTTTGTAGGTGAGGTGGATGAAGCGAGGCTCCTCGGGGCTGCCCTTGGCGACGCCCATGTAGCAGCCCATCTTCAGCGCCAGACACTGCGCCCGGTCGAGGACCGTGAGCGAAACGTCCGCGTCCCCAGCCGCCTCGACGATTTCTTTTGCGGTGTCCGCGAGGAATGTCGGTGTGACGAGCTCGGCGGGTCCGTTCGCGAGGTCGCGAGCGCGCGCGACCGAGGCCGCGATGATCTGGCCCGAATGGGTGCCCTGCTCCGGCGCCGTCGTGTCGGCCCAGATGCTGACGCCTCGCAGCGAACTCGGCTTGCGACTGCTCTCCGAGAGGAAGCGGTCGTAGGTGTAGGTGCCGAGCTCAAACCCTTGCGCGAGAAGTCGCCCGTCTTGCACCGGGTCCTCGCCGACGGTCCAGGCCGCAGTCTCGGTGCGAAGGTCAAGTACCACTCGCGACGCGCCGACTTTCTCGGCCTGGCGCGCAGCGTCGTGTCCGAGTTGACGAAGCGCCTGCGCATCGACGAGTCCATCACCGATGCCAAGCAGCACCACGCGCTCGAGCACATCGCCGTGCATCTGCGTGAAGTCGAAGGTGGTGGAAGACTTGCCTTTGAACGACGCGGCTTCGACAGCGGCGCGCACACCTGGGCCGAAACGGGCCTCGACGGCATGGGGTTCGAACTCCGCTCGCACGGGGATTGCGAGCATTTGACCCGTCGCGGACTGCGGTTGGTCGGAGGTCCACTGAATTTCGAGCATGTATTTTTCTCGTTGTAGAACGGTGTCGAGGACGTGCGCGAAGTTCGCGACTTTGCGGTCCGGGAGGGCAGTCTAGCCCAGGAACCAGTAGGTGCGGCGCGCGCGTCAAGCGGAAAAAACCGTGGATCTACGGAATCTTGCGCCGTGACCTACATTGTAGGTGTTCGTAGGGTATCGGAGACCTATAACTCCCTATCACGATCACTCAACTAGGCACCATGATCCATTACCTTCGCCTAATTGGATGGCAAAGAGGGCTAATTATTATTGACATGCGCTGATCCCGACCGTAAGGTCCGAGCGTACCGTTGCCCCTTTGAAGGAGGGTCAGATTTTCATGTCCGCAGCAGCATCAGGCGCCAAAAAGGCCACCCGCAAGACCGCTAAGAAGACCGCCAAGAAGGCTACCAAGAAGAAGGTAGCCAAGAAGGCGGCTAAGAAAAAGGTTGCCAAAAAGGCAGCCAAGAAAAAGGTAGCCAAGAAAAAGGTTGCCAAGAAGAAGGTCGCCAAGAAGGCAGCCAAGAAGAAGGTCGCCAAAAAGGCCACCAAAAAGAAAGCTACCAAGAAAAAGGTAGCCAAGAAGGTCGCCAAGAAGGCCACCAAGAAAAAGGTCGCCAAGAAGGCCGCCAAGCGCCGCACCAAGAAGTAATCCTTCGGGATCACTTCCTCCGCCGCCGCTACCGGTTCTCCGGTCGGCGGCGTTGTCTTTTAAGCGACCCGCCCAAAGCTGCGGCCCAAAGCAGGGGCCGAGGCGGCGACGCGCAAGCGCCTCAGCTGAGGGCGTCGGCGGTGGCGTCGAGGTTGGCGAGCGCCTTGGGGCCTGCGAACACGTAGGTGCAGCCCGGTACCGCATCCGCGTGGTCAAGCAGGGCGTCGAGCTGGTCTGCGGACAGCCGGGGACGACGTCCCATCGCATCGACGCGCAGCCATGCGGACGGGTCGTAGAGCACCTCGGGGTTGTCCCCCTCAACGTTGGGACGGCCGGCCACGAACGCTGGACCCATCACCGTGATGCCCAGGCTCGCTCCAAATGCGGAGGCTTCGGGTGCGGACCACAAGCCCTCGGGCTCCCACACGATGCCGTAGCCTTCGGCGCTGCGCTGCTCCACAAAGGTTTGCAGCCGTTTGCGGCCGATCGCTCCTGGAGTGAGGCTGGCGGGCGTACGCAGTGCGATGCGCTTGGCGCCGAGGGCCTCGTAGCAGGGCCGGACCGCTTCCCAAGCGCGACCCACTTCGTCGGTGTTTTGAAGGCCGCCGAAGTTACGAGGTTCGCCCTCGAGCGAGCGCGAGCTGAGACCACGAAGACCGTCATCGGGGCCGTGACTGAGCAGGTGCCACGCGAAGGGGATGACCTCGGCGTTGGGGAACAAGCGACGAACCTGCTCGGCCCACCGAGTGGCAGCGCTTGCCCGCGGTGGCTCGAACAGCGTGCGCTCCAGGAGCACGATGTCGACTTGTGGCAGGGGCTTACGTTGGCGTCGGGCGTTGTTGTCCGACAGCAGAACTCCGAGATTGACCCCCATGCGAGCCGCGGACGCTAGCAGGCCGGGGTGAACCTGGCCACTCGCTTCTCAGCTGCAACGCTGGGGCGCCTCAAACGCGTATCACCCCGAATCCAAGGCCGCGTCTCAGTCTTCTTCGCCCGGGACCTCGCACCCAAGCTCGTCCGGGAGGTAGTCGCTCTCCACCGGCGCAGCGGGGACTCCCTTGGGTAGCTGCGCCGCAAGTTCTGCCACGATCTCGCTGTGTTCGGGCTGATCGGCGAGGTTGACCCATTCATGGGGGTCGTTGTCGTGGTCGTAAAGCTCGTGGGTGCCGTCCAGGTAGCGCGTGTACCGGAAGCGAAGCGTGCGCACCGAGTGGTTGCCCGCATCCCACGTGGTGATGGCGCCCAGGTCGCGCTGGGCTTTGGGATCTTCGATGAGCGGGAGGAGGCTGGTCCCCTCGAGATGGTCGACGCCCACGATGTCGAACATCTCGGTCAGGGTCGGGTAGATGTCGAGCAAGCTAACCGGCTCGAAGCTCTGACGCCCCGGGACGCCGGGGAGGCGGACCATGAGAGGGACCCGGGTGGCCTCCTCCCACAGCGTGAACTTGCGCCAATGCATCTTCTCACCGAGGTGCCAGCCGTGGTCGGACCAAACCACAACCGCCGTGGTCTCGGCCAACGGGCTTCGGTCGAGGGCGGCGATCAATCGCCCGAACATGTCGTCGGCAAACGCGATCGAAGCGAGGTAGCCATGAACGGCTTCGCGCCAAGCCCCGGCGTCGACGATGCGCTCGTGGTCACCGAACCGCCGGAACACTTCGAGCGCGATGGCGGGGATGTCGTCATGGTCGGCCTCGAGGAACGGGGGCAGGGCGATGTCGTCTTCTTCGAACTGCTCGAAGTAGCGCAGCGGCACGTACCAAGGCAGGTGCGGGCGAAACAGCCCGGCCCCAAACATGCTCGGCGTGCCGTCGTGCAGGGCGAATTGCTCGGTGATGTATGCGACGACCCGCTCGTCGCCCATCTGTTCCTTATCGAGGAGGGGTCCCCAGTCCATGCGCCCGGATCCCTCGATACCGTTGGCGGGAAGGTCGGGGGGCGAAGGGTCGCTGGGTCGGGCGTCGCAAAAGCCTGGGAAGTAGTCGTGCCAGGCAAGCGGCTGCATCGTGTTGCCGTGAAACAGCTTGCCGGCACCCAGCGTCCGAAACCCGGCATCGCGAAACGTAGACGGGATGGTCGGTCCCGCGCCCAGCGGCGGAAACCACGGGTTCTCGTTGCGGTAGATCCCCGTGCTGGAGGGGCGCAGACCGGTCAGGACCGAAGTGCGTGACGGGTTGCATGAGGGCGCGGCGCAGTGCGCATTCATGAACGTGGTCGCCTGGCGCGAGAACTGGTCGAGGTTGGGTGTGGAAGCATTGGGGTGCCCACCCATGAACCCGACGTAGTCGTTGAGATCGTCGATCGAAATGAAGAGCAGGTTTTGGAGCGTGGGCCGAGGTCGCGGCTTGTCGATGGGCTCGAAGGGGCCGCCGACGTCAAACGAGGTGGGTGGACCGAGATCGAATTGCTCGGCCAGCGGCGGAAGGTCGGCCGGCGGAAGGTCGAACGCCGGCGGGACGTCCATTCGAAACCCGCCCGAGGTGGTGCCACCCCCGGTGGTGCCCATGGCCTCGATCGACGCTGCGGGGTCGTTGCAACCCGCGAGCAACCGACCCATCGAGCTGAGCGCGCCCGCCGTGAAGGTTCGGCGCCGCATGTGTCTCCATTTCGCGCTCATCCCGGAGCCTCGACGCTAGCACCCCGTGGTGAAACCCGACACGACGTCTCACTCGTCTCTTTCGCTCCTGGCGGCGTCGCCAAAACTGGCAGTACGCCCGGTACAGCTGCGTTTCGGCTCCTACCCAGGAGCAAAAGATCCTTCGCGATCCGCCACGCCGGGTTTCACCACGGGCTGCTAGCACCGAACCTCGCGGAAGCCCGCACGCATCTTGGGTGAAGGGACAGGCTCAAGCGCCGGGCTTGTAGCGGGGCACCCAAACCGTCACCACGGTGCCGCGTTCCCCGTTCTTGTCCAGGGTGACGCGACCCTTGAGGCTGCGAACGATGTCGTTGACCACTGGCAGTCCCAGGCCCGTGCCGCCCGACCCCTTGGTCGTGAAGAACGGCTCGAACACCCGGGCGCGAAGCTCCTTCGAGATGCCCACGCCGTCGTCGCGGACCTCCAGCACGCCCCATTCCTGCTCGTACCAGCTGCTGATCTCGATCGTGCCGCGCTCACTGCCGTCGCCGTCGCCCAGCGCATCGATCGCGTTGGTGATGAGGTTGAGCGCGATCTGGTGGACCTCGTCCTTGTCGGCGTGCACGACGACGTCCTCGTCCCCCCTCTGTTTGAAGGAGAGCTTGATGCGGCGGAGCTTTCCGGCGCGCCGAAGCAGCGCGAGAATGCCGTCGACGGAGCGCCCGAGCACCACGGCGCCGCGGGTCCGGACTCGGGGACGCAGCGGTTCGAGAATCTGCTCGACGTGCTGGTGCACGCGGCGAACGCTCTCGCGCATGATGCCGATCATTCCCGAACCCACCGGGTCGGCGCTGCCCCTCTCGATCATCGTGAGGTAGCCGAGCAGCGGTCCGAGTTCGTTCTTGATCTCATGGGCGGCGCTGCCCGCCAGCAGACCGATGGTCGCGAGTCGGTCCGCCTGCTGAAGCTGCCGACTGAGCTGCTCGTACGCCATCTCGTAGTACAGCAGCGCGATGACGTAGCGGGTGCGCTCCTCCCCGTCGACCGCGGGGGTTTCGCAGACCGACAGGCTCATCTTCGCGGGGAGGTGCCGACCGCGTCCGGCGTGGACCGTGACTTCCCCCCGCCAATGACCGGAGCTCGCGGGGCCTTTGGCCAGCGCGACCACGCGGTCTTGAATGTCGCCTTCTGTGGGGTGTGGCTCGAACAGCTCGCGAATATCGATGTCGAGCAGCTCGTACAGCGGCTCGCCGACCAGGGCGACGAAGCTCTCGGACGCGTCCACAAGCCGGCCCTCTTCATCGAGCACCAAGATGCCCTCGACCGCGCGGTTGTACAGGACCGACAGCAGCATCGCGGTTCGTTGGTGCCGAATCGCGAGCTGGCGATGTTCCTCTTGCAGCCGGACCTGCGCGTGCCTCTCCACCGTCGCCTCGTGACGATGTGTGATGGCTCGGCCCACCGTCTCCAACAGTTGGGCCCGCGAGACCGGCTTGGTGAGGTAGTCGAACGCGCGCTCCCGGACCGCCTCTGCGGCTGCTTGCACGCTCTGGTCCGCCGTCACGATGATGACCGGCATGCCGGGAGCCTGGGTCTCGATGTGCTTGAGCAGATCGAGCCCGGTCCCGCCGGGCATCAGCAGGTCGGTGACGACGACGTCGAACTCGCCACCATTTTCGAACCGGTCGAGCGCCTGGTCGTAGTCCCCCGCGACGGTGACCTCGTACCCGTTCTTGCGCAGCGAGAGGGCCAGCGCGTGGACAACCAGAGGGTCGTCCTCCACGAGGAGGACCGAGTTGTTCTGCTGTCGCAGCTCCGCTGTCGTCACGACGGTTGTGACTCCAAGCGAAGCAGGAGCTGGCCGTCGGAAGCCTGAAGCGAGCCCTCGTTGGCGAGAATGTCCGCGACGCTCTGCGTGCCCGCGGCGGACCAGTGCACGAGGGCGCCCGCGGCGTCCGTCAGGGTGGAGGTGAGTGTCTGCCCCGCAAGGACAATGCGGGCGAGGAAGGGGCCGGTCCCCTCCTCCGCGCTCTCGACGAGGGCCATGAACAGCGCGACGACCACGAGCCCGGTGCAGTTGGGTCCCTCGAACTCCCGCGGCACGTCGACCTCAAGCGTGACCCGGTGTCGCTCACATCGCCGGACAAACATCACCTCCGTTCGTTCGATCGCAGCGGATAGTTTCGTGGGACGGTCCACGTTGCGCACGAGGCCGGCGTACGCGTGAAGGAGGTCGCGCATTCGCTCTGCAGCCTGAAGCGTTTGTTGCGCGCGCCGAGGTCCTTCGCCGGGCTCGTCGCCCTCCACGCCGAGCTCGCACAGCACGGTGACCGACTGGAGTGGGTTGCTGAGGTCGTGCGTGAGGATCGCTGCTAAGCCAAGCAACGTCGTTCGCTCCGCCACTGCTTTCCTAGCCGCACGTTCATTCATGAGGCAACTCTACCGACCCCCCCTGCGTCGCACCATCGGTGTATGGTCCGCGTTCGAGAATGGGACGCCGCGTTCGACAACACGTCAATCCACTCGCGCTGAGGTACACGACCGCCCGCGCCACGCCCGTTGCACGACCGTCCCACCTTGGGCCAGAGTGTCCGATTGATGTCGAACTTGGTTGCGCCGACGGTCAGTTCAGCTTCCAACTCGCAGCCGCAGCCCCCGAGCGATTCGTCGTCGGGCTTGAGATTCGCGAGAAGGTCCTCGGCACCAACCGTCGCAAGGCCGAAGCCGCGGGTCTGCGCAACCTCTCGTTCGGCTACGTCAACATGGATGTCGACCTCGACCGCGTGTTCGAGCCTCGCAGCGTCGACCGCTTTCACATCCTGTATCCGGACCCGTGGTTCAAGAGCCGTCATCACAAGCGCCGTGTTGTGAAGCTGGAGCTGTGCCAGACGATGGCGCGCCAGCTTCGACCCGGTGGTGAGCTGCACTTCGCAACGGACGTCTACGAGGTCGCCCTTGAGGCGCTCAGCGAGCTCGAATCGCACGAGGTCGGGGCGCTGGGCTTCACCAACATGGCCGGCGAGTGGAGCTTCTGGCGCGGCAATCCGTACCCCGCTGCGTCCAAGCGCGAAGACACCACCATTCGCCGCGGGCAGCGACCGTGGCGGATTCGGTACCGCTACAACCCGCCGGGCTGATCGCGCGGGCCCTCAAAGCCGACGAACGGGTCACTCGGACGGCGCCAGTTCGGCAGCGGTCGGAAGGCTCACCGCGTCGTCCAAGCCTTCGCAGTTCTCGTAGGCGTTGGCGGCCGAGCGTCGCTGCGCCGCACCATCGCCGGCTTTGTCCATCTTCTCGACGATCGCGTCGACGCAGCTGCAGTACGACAGTGATGCTTGCCGAGTGCTCTCTTCGCTGCACCGCGCTTGCTGAAGCTCGGCTGCCCACGCGTTGAAGTGGGGCCGGCAATCCAGGCTGGGAAACTCCACGCCCCAAACACAGCCGCACAACTTGTCGTCGCGCTCGATGCCGATGCGACCCCCGCACAACTCCCGCATGTACTCGTCGGTCGCTCGAAGGCGGACGTCGAGGTCGCGAGCGCCTCCGAGAACCGTGCCGACGAAGGCAGGGATCACCCACCCGCCGACCGCCGCGACGACAGGGGCCGCAAGAAGGAGTCCGAGAATCATCCCGGGGACCCGCGATCGCGGCGGATCGTCGATGTCAGCAAGCATCGGCATGCGCTCTGCAGTCTAACGGGCGGCCACGGATTCGCCTTCTTAGCGCTAGTTGCGCCATACACGGGCGGCGAGCCATCCCAGGCGTGTGACGACTGCGCACCAACCCCCTTGTGAAGCCAGGGACCGCATATGATACTCCGCCACTAGCTTCGGGCCGAGGCTCTGTTTCTCATGCGCATTCACGCCGTCATCGCCAATCTGACGTCTTCCACCCTCGCGATCGCATTGGCGCTTGCGCCGACTGTTGCGGTGGCAGCGCCCGCGGGAGGCGATGCTGCTCCCGCCGATGACGCCGCACCCGAGGGCGATGCCGAGCCCGCGGAGGGCGACGCCCCGGCGGACGGGCAGGACCCGGCGGAGGGGGAAGCCGAGCCCACCGAAGGTGAACCCGCCGAGGGTGAACCCGCGGCAGAGGGCGAAGTCATGCCGGAGCCCCCGCCCGAACCCGAACCCGAGCCCGAGCCCGAGCCCGAACCCGAGCCCGAGCCCGAGCCCGAGCCCGAGACTCCCCCCGAGCCGGAGTACGACCCCGCGTCGGAGAAGCCCGAGGAGCCCACGATCAACGGCAAGCCTCGGACCGGCAAAGGCATGATGATCGCCGGTGGATCTGCCCTGGCTGTCGGCATCGGCTTGACCATCGGCTTCGCGTCGATGACCCGTGGCTGCAGCCTCGATGGCCCGCTTCAGTGCCGCTACGAGAACCAGGACGAGTTCCTGATCCCGGCCGGCGGCGCCGTGATTCTCACCGGGACCATCTTGCTTGCGGTCGGCGTCGGCTACCACTTCCACTACAAGAAGTGGCAAGCCTGGACACCCGAGTCCGACAAGAAGGCACGCCGCCGTCGCGCAGCGATCCCCATGCCCGCGCTCGTCAAAGGCGGCGGCGCGTTGGGCTGGTCCGGACGCTTCTAAGCTGCCCTTGCGCGCGAAGAAACAGCAGCTCCGGCATCGGCCAGGGCTGCTGTTTTTGTTTCAGCGCCGGCGATGCACGACGGCGTGCGCGATGTCGGCGAGCAACTCGAGGTCTTCGAGGCGAGCGCGGTGAACCTGAGTGCTCAGCTTGGCTCTCGCCACCCCCTCGGACGTGGTTTGGGTGACCTCGTGCGCTTCTGGCAGCATCGCCCCTACAGAGATGCCCATCCCGTCTGCGATCCGAAGAAGGGTGCGGAGCCCGGGGCTGCTGTAGTGACCGTTCTCAAGGCGAGAGACCATGTCGGTGGCGATGCCGGCAGCGCGGGCGAGGGCGTTTTGGGTCAGCCCCCGCTCTTCGCGAAGTGAACGAACCCGTTGGCCGAGCTCGAACATGTAGCTGCGTTCGTGGTGCCCGCGCTCCAGCCCGCCGACGTCGAGTTTCGTTGGGCTCGCTTTTCCTTCTTCCGCCATCGCCGACGCGCAGCATGCCACGTTCTTCGGAACTCGACCCTGCGCCCAGGGCGTTGCATCGCACGCATTGCACACCGAGTCCGGGGATCAGATCCCGAACTCAAGCTGCTTGGCCTCGAGCACGTGGATCCGGTCGCGTAGCCGGGCAGCGTCTTCGTAGCGCAGCTCTTTGGCGAGGGTCTGCATCTCGTCGCGGAGTTCGGCAATGCGGCCCTTGAGCTCCGCGGGAAGCAGGTCGATGTCCCGCAGCTCGCCCACGCCCACCGGCATCGCGTCAGCCTGCTTTTTGCTGCCACGACCCCTCCCTCGAGCTTTTGCGACCGCCGCGGCGGCCTCGTTCTTGTCGTTGGAGACCTTCGAGATCGAACGCCTCACCGACCTCGGCGTGATGCCGTGCTCGGTGTTGTAGGCCTGCTGCGCAGCCCTCCGTTCTTCTGTCACATCGAGTGTCTCTTGCATGCTCGCCGTGATTCGGTCCGCATACATGATGACCCGCCCCTCCGAGTTGCGCGCGGCTCGGCCCGAGGTTTGGATGAGGCTCCGGCTCGAGCGTAGGAAGCCCTCCTTGTCGGCGTCGAGGATCGCAACCAGGCTCACCTCGGGAATGTCGAGACCTTCGCGAAGCAGGTTGATGCCCACCAGGACGTCATACTCGCCCGTTCGCAGGCCACGGATCAGCTCGATGCGTTCGAGCGTGTCGATATCGGAGTGCAGGTACCGAACCCGGACGCCGAGGTCGGCGTAGTACTCGGTGAGGTCCTCGGACATGCGCTTGGTCAGCGTCGTCACGAGTACGCGCTCGTTCTTGTCCACCCGAAGCTTGATCTCGTCGAGCAGATCATCGATCTGTCCCTGAATCGGGCGCACCTCGATGGGCGGATCCAGCAAGCCGGTCGGGCGAATCACCTGCTCGATGATCACCCCGCCCGTCTTCTCGAGTTCGTAGTCTCCAGGGGTCGCGCTCATAAAGATGGCTTGGCCGATGCGCTCCTCCCACTCCTCGAACTTGAGCGGGCGGTTGTCCATCGCGCTGGGCAGCCGGAACCCGTGGCTGACCAACGTCTCTTTCCGGCTCCGGTCGCCGCGGTACATGGCGGAAACCTGCGAGATGGTCTGGTGCGACTCGTCCACCACCATGAGGAAGTCGTCGGGGAAGTAGTCGATGAGGGTCGGCGGCGCCTGTCCGGGGTCTCGTCCCGTCAAGTGGCGGGAGTAGTTCTCAATGCCCGCGCACCGACCCATCTCCTGCATCATCTCGATGTCGAACATCGTGCGCTGCTCCAGCCGTTGCGCCTCGAGCAGCTTCTGTTCCTTGCGCAGCTGGGTCAGCGTGAGCTGCAGCTCGTCCTGAATCCCGGTGATGGCCCGACGCAGCCGATTGCCGGGCGTCACGTAGTGGCTGGCCGGAAACAGGGTGACCGCCGAAACGCTTTGTTTGGGCAGTCCTCGAAGCGGGTCAATCTCCCGGAGGGCCTCGATCTCGTCGCCGAAGAACTCGATGCGGATCGCGGTGTCGTCTTCGTAGGCAGGAAACACCTCGACCACGTCCCCTCGCACACGGAACGTGCCGCGATGAAAGTCGATGTCGTTGCGCTCGTACTGCATCTGCACGAGTCGGCGAAGGAGCTGGTCACGGTCGAGTTCGTCGCCGACGTTCAGCTGCGCCACCATGCCCAAGTAGGCTTCCGAAGCGCCGATGCCGTAGATGCATGACACACTCGCGACGATCAGCACGTCGCGCCGGCTCAGCAGTGAGTACGTCGCCGCATGCCGCATGCGGTCGATCTGCTCGTTGATGTTCGAGTCCTTCTCGATGTAGGTGTCCGTACTCGCGACGTAGGCCTCGGGTTGGTAGTAGTCGTAGTAGCTGACGAAGTACTCGACCGCGTTGT
>CAWCWO010000013.1:105000-365445 GCA_963799255.1 uncultured Pseudomonadota bacterium
CGAGGAACTCGGCGCCGGGGCGGTCGCCACGGTGTACCGACTCGAAGATTCCTCGGGGCAGTCCTTCGCCGGGAAGGTCCTGCACGCGTCCCGACAGGGAGAGGGCGACGCAGCGGCTCGCTTCGCGCGCGAAGCCGAGGTTGTTCGCGCTGTCGAGCATCCCAATGTCGTGCGTATGTATGGGCGCGCCGAGGTGCAGGGCCAAGACGTCCTGCTGATGGAGCTGGTCTACGGGCCGACGCTGCAGCATGTGGTCGCCTGTGATGCACCCCTGGACACTGCGCGGATCCTCTCCCTAGGCCTGGGCATCGCCCGGGGGCTCGCGGCGGCCCACGAGGCCGGGGTCATCCATCGCGACCTCAAGCCCGCGAACATCCTCCTTGCTCCCGGCGACATCCCCAAGATCGCAGACTTTGGGATGGCCCGGGCGGCGTCGCTAGCTGGGGTCGACCGCAGCGCGCTGACCGTCCTTGGAACTCCGGACTACATGGCCCCGGAGTCCCTCGACCCGCTGGCCGTCGATACGCGCTCCGATCTGTACGGGCTGGGCTGCATCCTCTTCGAGCTCGCCCTCGGACATCCGCCGTTCTCGGGAGCCACCTCGTTCGGCGTCCTTGAGCAACATCGAGTCGCGCCGGTTCCAGCGATGCCGGGGGTCGACGCGGCTCTGCGCGCTCTCATTGAGCAGCTCCTAGAAAAGATCCCAGCGGACCGGGTCCAGAGCGCCTCCGCTGTGGCCGACCTGCTTGAGGGGCTGCAGCGAGGCGAGACAGCGATCGTTGTGGCACGCAACGCCCTCGACCTTGGGCGGTGCGCCCGATGCGGCGCGGCGCTGGTCGACGGGCTCCGACTCTGCCTTTCCTGTCAAAGCCCCGTCCCGCGCGTGGTGGACGGGGAGCACACGCTCTTCGTCACCGGGCCGGGCGAGGTGGCGAGCAAGCTCGACAGCAGGCTTCGCGCGGGGCTGGTGACTTGGCTTCGCGACAACCCGAGCCTCGGCATCGATGTTGGGGCTCTCCAGAAGGCCATCCCACGGGTGCCGTTTGTCCTGCTCAACGGGATCGACGCGGCAGGGGGCGAACAGCTCGTGGCCGCACTAAAGACGCTGGGCCTGGACGCAGTGGTCCAGCAGGGCGGCGCGCTGGCGCTGCCCGCCGCGCGCAAGAAGGCGAAGGCTCTTGCCGGGCGCGTCGCGGGTATCCTCGCGGTGTCCTCCTTCAGCATGGTGAGCTCGTTGCTGGAGTCCCCGTTTCTGATGTGGCTCTTTCCGCTACTCCTGGTCGTGGTGCCGGGCTTCGTGGCTCTCAAGACGCTCCGACCCAAAGCCAAGCGGCTCGCGGGGGGAGGCTCGCTTCCGGCTGCGCTCAGCGCTCGTATGGACGCGGTATCCACCGTGGCGGCAGGGATCGAATCTCAGCGCCACCGAGAGGCGTTGCGCGGCGTGGTGTCTCGCGTGTTGGCGGTGCGCGACGCGACAGGGAACGATGCCGCGGTCGATCTCGAAGCGGTGGCCGCGATCGACCAGGCCATCGCCGCGGTGGGCCGGCTCGACGCCATCGATCGCGAACTCAAGCTCACCGACCTGCAGCGCCCGACCGACGCGATGCACACGCTGATGCACGAGCGAGATACGTGGTCGGCCCGCTTGTTGGATCTCGTGGGCACGCTGGAAGCGCTTCGGGTGCGTCTGGCGGCCGCGAAAGGGCATGGTGGGGCCAGCGAAGAGGCGCTGGCGCTCTTGCGCGCCAAGGTGGGCGCGCTGGAGGAGGTGCAGCGAGATGTCTGAACGAACGTGGCCCCCCTCCAAGCAGATTGCAGCCATCGAAGGCGACCCCCAGCGCGTGGGCTCCGAGCAGCGTTGGTCGGTGCGTCTTCGCGATGGAAGTCGCGGCGTCTTGGCGCAGCTGTTGCCCGAGCTGCGCCGCGATGAGGCCGTGCGGCAGCGCTACGTTGGCGACCTGTCCCGGGCTGCACAAGCGCAGGTACCCGGTGTTGCGCCGATGTTGGATCGAAGCGATGAGCGCGACCCCGCGCCGTGGAGGCTTCGCGCTGCCCCAGAGGGCGAGCCGCTCGATGCATGGCTTGAGGCGCGCGCACCCGCACCGATCGACGCGGTGGCCGGGCTCGGTGCCGCGCTGGCCGACACGCTGCAAGCGCTGCATCAACGCGGCATCGTCGTTCGCGACCTTCACCCGCGGGTGATCTTGATGACGGACCAGGGCCCCGTGCTCACCGATGTTGGCCTCGCGCGGGTCGACCTGCTCAGCACCCGGACCGCGGCCAGCCTGGTGCTCGAGGGGACCCCCTACGCGTCCCCGGAACAGCTCCGCAAGACCATCGTGGACCAGCGCTCGGATCTCTACGGCTTGGGCGTCATCCTCTGGTCCGCCCTCACGGGCACCCGGCCCCACGGTGACGATATCGCCATCCTCGCCGATCCGTCGTTGCGGCCCTCCCTCGCTGCCCTGCGGCCGGGCATCCCCAAGGCGATGGTTCGGATGCTGGAGCGGTGTGTCGAGCACGACCCCGAGCGTCGGCCCGAGTCGGCGGCCCACGTGGCTGCGGTGCTGCGCGGGGAAGCTGACGACGGTGAGGAGACCGCGAGGGTCGCGTGCCAGAGCTGTGGGGCGACGCTGCTGCAGGGACAGAGGCTTTGTCTGGCCTGCGGCAAGCTCGCGGTCGTGTTTGCTGGGCAGGAGCAGCCGCCCGGTGAAGGGTACCGGGTGGTGCTCCGCAAAGTCTCGGAAGACGTCGAGGCCCAGAGCAGGATCCGGACAAAGCTCGAGCCCCTGGTCCAGGGAGCGCTTCCGGAGCTCAACTTCATCCACGGCGACGCGCGTATGTACTCCAAGGCGGAGCGCAAGCGGGGCATCAAGCTGCCCAGCGTGCTGTTTAAGTCGCTGGCGGAGGAGGACGCCCAGCGCCTCAAGAACGTGCTCGACGCCCCAGGCGTGAAGGTGCTGGTGCAGCGCGACAGCACGAGCTCTCTAACCCTGGCCATCGTGCTCTCAATCCTCGTGGCGATGGCTGGTTCGCTCACGATGGCCCTCGGGCTGCCATGGTTCGTGTTCGCGGGCGTGGTGGTGTTCCTCGCCGGGATCGGCGCGCTTATTCGCGGCAGCTTCGAGAAGCGGACATGGGCGCCCGCGCTGCTCATGCTTCGGGAGGGCCCCGCTGCGTTGCCGGCCTCAGACCCCCTCGTGGCCCGCCTCGCAGCGCTGTGCCAGGGGACCTTGGCCGACGACGTCCGCCAGCGCCTGGGCCACCTGGCCCTGACCGTGCAGCAGCTCGTCGACCACCGCGCTGGCCTCCCCGAAGTGGAGCGCAAAGAGGTTGAGATGGTGAGCGAGCCGATCGAAGCGCTGATCGGGCTGCTTGAGGCCGAGGTGCTGCGGGTCCGTGAACTGGACGCTGCGCTCGTAGACCTCGACGAAGGCGCGCTGGTTCGAGCGCTGGCTTCGGCCAACGCCACCGGCTCGGACCCCGAGACCTTGCTGGAAGGCCTTCATCGGCTGCGAGATCTCGAGCAGTCCCGGGCTGCGGCGATGCACCGGCTTCTGGAGGCCAGCACGTTGCTGCGGCGGGCTGCCGAGCTCGGCCTGCGGGTCCGCGACGAGGAAGGGCTCCAGGCCATCGAGGTCCAGCGGGCGCTCGCTATCCTCGGCGGGGTCTGAGCGCCCGACCGCGTCGCAGCGGTGTTATGAGCCTTTGCATGCGAGGGCTCTACGCGATCGTCGACCTTCCCGACCCGCACGCGCACGCAGCCGCGGAGCTCACCGCGGCGGTCCTTGGCGGCCGAGGCCGGGGCGGAGCAGGGGCGAGCGTGGTCCAGCTTCGCGCGAAGTCAGCGACGACGCAGGAGAGAGTCGCGATGCTGGAGTCGATGGCGCCGCTGTGCGCGGCCGCGGCGAGTCTTCTGGTGGTCAACGACGACGCGGAGGCGGCAACAGCGGGTCCCGCGGGAGGGCTTCATGTCGGTCAGGGCGACGCGGGGGCCGATGACCTCTCCGCCCTTCGCTCCCGTCTGCGTCCAGGACAGGTGCTGGGGATCTCCACGCACGACCGGGGGCAGCTCCAAGCCGCTTGTCAGCAAAACCCCGACTACCTCGCCCTAGGTCCGATCGCGCCCACCGCCTCGAAGACAAACCCCGACCCGGTGGTGGGCTTCCCGGGCTTGCTCGAGGGATGCCGGCTCGCGACGCGGCCGGTGGTGGCCATCGGGGGACTCGACGAGGCGTCCGGGACCCAAGCGATCGAGCTTGGGGCGAGCAGCGTTGCCCTGATCGGAGCGCTGCGGCACGAACGCCTGGCCGAAGTTCAGGCGCGTGCGGTGGCGTTGGCCGAGGCCTTCGAACGCGCCGCCGCCCCGCTCCCGTTCGAGCAGATCTGTGCCGCCATCCCCGTGTTCGACCCCGACCAGCTCTTGGAGATTGCGCGCTGGTCGGACGACCTCGCCCTGCTGATCGGGATGGGGTTGCCGGCCCGCTTCCGCCCGAAGCACGACGGAACGACCGCCCACTACCGGCCTTGCGACCTTCTGGACCTTCTCTACGTGCTGGACAAGCGGGCGGACGAATCGTGGGACGCGTGGTCGGGGCGTACCGACCGCGACGACGCGGGCGCCCTGGTCCAGCTGCGCAAATCCTAGTCGCGCTCGCTTCCCACTCCGTCCGTGGAGGCGGTGTCGCTTCGGTGTCAGGTAGGCCCACGATGGGCCAGCGCGCCGCGGTGCCGCTGTCACTTCGTTCTTTTTTTTGCGTTCACCGATTCCATCCGTCAGATTTGATCCTAAGGGTATTGCTATCGTGAACAGGGGACAGATTGCGGCGATGGAGCGAGCGAGGCGGGTCACCACTGGGCCTCTGCCGCGAGTGCCAGTGGCAGCAATGCGGCGGGCCCAAACGCTCGAAGCTCGCATGCCGCTGCTGTTTGCTGCCGCGTTCCTGGTCCTGGTCGTCATCCAGGCCTGGCTCGCGCTCCACTAACTCTGGCTCTGGCTCTGGCCCGCGGCCTCGATCAACCGCGGTGGGCGAAACGCGTCTTGGCGGCAACTGCTCCGCCACCCGAGTAGAATTGGCGTTTCGGTTCCGGCGCGCCGTATGATTCCAGCGCCCTTCGCAAGGGCTGGAGCCATCCTTGGCCGACGACGTTCCGCCCAAGCCACCCCGCCTACCCCCTCCGGTGCCTCCACGCAGGACCGGGGAGTTGCCAAAGGTTGGCGGTACCCGGAAGTCTGGTGAAACGCCAAGCGTCGGCGGCAAGCGGCCTTCGGGCGAGACGCCCAGGGTCGCGAGCGCTGTTTCCCCTCCGAAGCCTCCGCCGGCGCCGCCATCGATTCCGCGGCCCAAGCCAGCGTCCACCCGTCCGCTGATCGCCCCGCGGATCTCCGATGAGACCGATGAGACCGATGATGAGGATCAGCGCGGCAACGTTGTGGCTCCGGTCGCGGGGGAGATGTTGGTTGGCATCAGCGACGACGACCGCACGACCCTGCACAAGATCCCCCGCGAGCTGCGACGCGGTGAGTTCGACGACGATTCCCACACGCTCGCGCGCCGGGCTCGCGAAGCCAACCCCAGCATCCTAGAGGCCTATACCGAGGAGGCTCGCGCCGCGATCGTCGCCTACTCGGCGGCGCTCGAGACCGAGGAAGAGGCGGATCGGCGGGGTCGGCTCCACTTCGAGATCGCCCGGATCTCCGAGTCTGCCTTGGGCGACCTCAACCAAGCTTCGCTGCACTATGGCCAGGCGCTCGAGGCCACACCTTCTCGTCTGCCCGTCATCACTGGGGCGCGCCGGGTCATGCTTGCCCGGGCCGAGTACGCCGAGGCCCTGGACCTGTTTGATCGCGAGCTGCGGGTCACCGCTGACCGGAGCACCAAAGCGGCGCTGATGTTTTGCAAGGCCCGCGTGCTTGAAAACCACCTGGGCCGAGCCAAGGAGGCGCGAGATGTCTATGCGTCGGCCGGCGAGCTCGTCGCGAGCGACTCGGTGCTGCTCAAGGCGATCGAGCAGACCGACTGGACGCTGCGCGACTGGACCCACTTGGCCGAGGCGTACGCGCAGCAGGCCAACGCGGTGGGCTCGGACGCGAAACATCGTGCGGCGCTTGTTGTCCGAAGGGCCCGCCAGCTTGAGGTCCACTCCGACGACCTTGATGGCGCCGCGCAACTCTATGAGGAGGCGCTCGACATCGATCACCGCGCTCCGGGGGCGGTCGAGTCGCTCAAGCGTCTGCACTACGACCGTCATCGCTGGCGCGAGCTGATTCGTGTGTTGGAGACCGAGGGCGAGCTGGCCGAGGATCTGGCCCTGCGCACGGCGTCTCGCTACCGGGTGGGGCAGATTCACGCGAACCGACTCGGCAACCGCAAAGAAGCCATCGCTTCGTTGGAGGCGGCGACCCGCGAGGCCCCCGAGGAGCCGTTCGTCCTGCATGCGCTCGCGCGCCAGTACGAGCGCGCAGGTTCGCATCGGGCGCTGGTGAACACGCTCACTCGCCTCGCAGAGTCCACGCTCGATCCGCGCGCGAGACTCGGCTATCTGCACCGCATCGGGGAGCTGTGCCGGGACGAGCTTCACGACGACGAGGCCGCTGTTGCCGCCTACGAAGCGGCGCTTGAGATCGAGCCCACCTACGTGCCGGCGCTGCGTTCGCTCGCGCCTTTGTACGCGGGGAAGCAGAAGTGGGACCTGCTGGTGCAGATGCACGAGCGAGAGGCGCAGGCCACCGACGAGCCTGGCCGCCGGGCCGTGGCGCACGCGCGCGCGGCAGAAATCCTGGAGCGGGCAACGCGTCGTGTCGAAGCGATCGCCCATCACGAGCGCGCGCTTACCCTCGACCCCAAGCTTGCGTCGTCGTTTCGCGCGCTGATGCGGTTGTATTCGGCGACCTCCGAGAATCACAAGCTCGTCGAGCTGTACGAACGGGCGCTGACCAACATCGATCGCGCCCGTCGTATCGAGTACCTGTTCGCGATAGGCGACCTCTACCGCGGGCCGCTCGATGACCCGGAGCAGGCCGAGGCCGCCTACCGCCGGATTCTTGAGGTGGACCCGCATCACCTCGGCGCAGTGCATGCACTTCAGCGCACCGCCGAGCAGGCGGCGCGCTGGCGGAAGCTGGTCGAGGCCCTCGAACTCGAGACCCGGATGATCTCGGACAAGACCGAGATCGTTGCGCTGCTCTACCGCGCCGGCATGGTTCTCGCCGACCACCTCGAGGTTCGAAACGAAGCCGTGGCTCGTTTCAAGCGCGTGCTTGAGCTGGACCCGCGACACAAGCAGACGCTGGCGAGCCTGGGCCGGATTCACCACGCTGAGGGGCACTGGGTCGACCTGGTGGAGGTGTATCGGCGCGAGCTCGACATCTGCGATCCGCCGAGCAAGGTGGCGCTGCTGCACAAGATGGGCGAGGTCTACAGCCGGTTCTTGGCGAACGCTTCGAAGGCCGCGGAGTGTTTTCGCAAGGCGCTGGCACTCGACCCGCGGCACGTGCCGTCGTCGCACGCCCTGTCCCAGATCTTCACCGACCGGGGCGAGTGGGCCGAGCTGGTGGCGCTCGTGCAGCGGGAGCAAAACGACGCGCGCGATCCGAAGTCCGAGGCGGTCGCGGCGATTCGGGCAGGGGAGATCTACGAAGAGCACCTCGGGGACGGTGCGCAGGCCGAGGGCGCGTATGCCCGCGCGGCGCAGCTTCGTCCAGACGACGATTCGGCCGCGGAGGCGTTGGCACGGGTACGAACCCAGCTCCAGCGTTGGCAGGCGCTGGCCGAAGACCTTGAGGCCCGCGCGTCGCGGACCGCAGACCCGGACCGCGGCGTTGCGCTGAGACTTCGGGCGGCCGAGGTCTGGTTTGACCGTCTGTCCAAGGTGGAGCCCGCGACCGTCTGCTACGAGACGATCTTGGCGGCGTTCCCCGACCATGTGGGGGCTCTGCTGGGTCTCGAACCGCTGTATCGAGAGTCCGAGCGGTGGGTCGAGCTTGCGGACATCTACGCGCGCCAAGTTCGGGTTTTCTCCGATCCAGGTGCGAAGGCGGCGGCGCTCACCGAGCGGGCGCGGGTGCTCGAGTTGCACGATGCGGGATCGCTCGAGGACCTCACCAAGTGCTACGCGGCCATTCTCTCGCTTCGCCCGGCGGACCGGGGGGTGCTTGAAGGGCTGGAGAGGCTCGCGCTTCGCAGCGACGACCCCCGGGTCCTGGCCGCCGTGGATGAGCAGCTCGCGGAGGCGACTTCCGACGCGGAGCTGAAGTCGGCTCACCTGACGCGCCGGGCTGAGTCCATGGAGACCTCGGGCCAGCCGCAGGCGCTGGACGTGTATCGCCGCGCGCTTCGACTCGACCCGGACAACCTTGGCGCGGTGCGGGGGCTGTCGCGCCTTGCGGAGCTGATCGGTCACGGTCCAGCGTTGATCGAGAGCGCGGAGGCTCAGGCTCGACTCGCAAGGGATCCGCAAGACGCTGCCGAGCACTGGGCCCGCGCGGGTCGGGTGCAGCTGGATCAGCTCGATGATCGTAGCGCTGGCGTTCGTGCGTTCGAGGAGGCGCTGGTCCTGTGGCCCGACCACGTCGATGCGGCAGCGCAGCTGATCGAAGTGCTCGGGCGCGACGGCGAGTTTGAGGTGTTGGCGGAGCGGCTGGGGAGGGCGGCGAGTGAGGCCAAGCAACCGCAGCGTCAGCACGCGCTGTGGGTCGAGGTGTCCAGGCTGCATGCGCGGGAGCTCGCGAACCTGGGTGCAGCGCTTTCCGCCTTGGGGAAGCTTGTGGAAGCACAGCCGACCAACGGCGCAGCGCGCTACGAGCTTGGGGCGTTGCTGCACTCGGACCGGCGCTTTGAGGAGGCGGTCGACGAGCTGACTTCGAGCCTCGAGAATGTTCCGGGCAATGAGGTTGCGCAGCAGGCCCATACGCTCCTGGCTTCGAGTCACGAGTCGCTCGGAGACAGCGCTCGTGCACATCGACACTATGAGATGGCGCTGGAACTCGCGCCCGAGGACCATGAGCTGTTGCAGCGGGTGGTGAATCTGCAGATGGCAGACGGGGCCTATGACAAGGCTGTTCCGACCGCGACCCGGTTGGTCCAGGTCTCGCGCAACGACGCCGAGCGGTGTCGGAGCCTGGTGCTCCTTGCTCGGGCGAAGCAAAAGAACGACCAGCTGGGCGATGCGCTCGGGCACCTGGCGGATGCCGTGCTGCTCGAAGGCCCGCGGGGCCGCGCGTATGCGGAGCTGCGGCGGATGGCGACCGAGCCCGAACATTGGAAGCGCTACGTCGATGCGCTCGGAGCCGCGATTCGGCGCCGACCGCCGAGCAAAGAGCTTGCGCCGTCGCTGTACCTTGAGATGGCCACGGTTCAAGGGCAGCGCCTCCAGGACAGTGTGGCGGCGATGCAGTCCCTGGTGGACGGTCTGCGGTCCTGCGAGTCGAAGCCCCCGCTGCGTTTTGCCCTGGCCAAGCTCTTTCGCGAGGCGTCGCGCTACGACGATGCCTGCGAGCAATACCAATACCTCCTTATGGAGGAGGTCGACCACGCGGAGGCCTGGAGGGGCCTCTCGGAGACCTACGGCGCCTTGGGTTGGGACCGTCACCAAGGCATGGCGCTCGCCTCCGTTGCGGTCCTCGATGCTGCCCAGCCCGGGGAGCGAGCGCTTCTGCGGACCTGGAACCCGAAGACCAGCGCGCTGGGAGCTGCGGTTATTCATGAGGAAGTGCTGGCCGAGCTGGTCGTGGCGCGGGAGCAGCAGGCTGCGGCCGCTGCGCTCATCGCTGCGGTTTCCGAAGGGCTCTCGCGCGTGTGCCCGCCGGATCTCAGCCGTCATGGCGTGAGCGCTCGAGACAAGATCTCCACCCGTTCCGAGCACCCGTTTCGCTCTCTGGTGGACCGGCTTGCGCTGTCGTTTGGCGTCGAGGAATTCGACCTCTATGTCCACCACGTCGTGGATCGTCCGGCCGTCATCGAAAACACCCCGCGTCCATCCCTGATTCTCCCCAACTGGCTCGGCGAGTTGCCCCGCTCGGGTCAGGTCTTCATGGTCTCGCACGCGCTGCACCTGCTTGCGAGCGGCCTGTACCCGATCGGCCTGCTCGGGCATCGCGAGTTGGAGATCGTTCTAGCCGCCTCGGCCCGCAACGCGTCGCCGAGCTATACGTCGCAACACGCGAGCGCCGAGGTCTTGGACGATCGTCTTCGGCTCATCTTGCGAGGCCTGCCGCGACGTCGAAGACGAGCCTTTGAAGCCGCGGCCGAAACCTACGCTCAAAGCCGCCCCCTCGATATGAACACGGCGGTCCAGTGGATGCAGCAGACGGCCCGGCGGGTCGCGCTGGTCGTGGCGGACGACCTCGTGCCTTCCCTTGCCACGTTGGCGCGAATGGAAGGGCTGGGAGCGTCCAGCGGGGAGGAGCTTGCGCGCCACCCGGTGGTTGCAGACCTGATGCGAGTTTGGATCTCCAAGCCCGCGATGGAGCTTCGCCAGCGCCTTGGGATGTTGCCGCCGGCCAGCCACGCCACTCCGCCGCCCGTGCGTCGATGAGGCGCGGGTCGGTTCTTCGAGTCACCGTGTCTCTTCGTAAGACCGGCGCGCTCGCCTGGACGCGCGAAGAGGGATCGTGCGGACTCAAGTGTCGAGGAGTGAGAGCTCGCGCATCCGCCTCCACAGCGTGGACCGGCTGATCCCCAAGAGCTCGGCTGCATGGCTGCGTTGGCCCCCGGATTCTCGAAGAGCCTCACGAATCCGGGCGCGCTCGTCGTCCTCTGCAGACCCCACGCTTCTGCTCTGCAGTCGTTCGCCGCGCAGCTCGGGCGGGAGCTCGCTGGGGTCGACGATGTTGCCCTCACCCACGGCGAACACGTATTCGATCACGTTGAGCAGCTCGCGAATGTTGCCCGGCCATGAGTACTCTCGAAGCAGGACCATCGCATCCTCGGTGACGCCATCCACGGTTCGGCCGCCTCGCGAATTAAAACGATCGATGAAGTGCCAGATGAGGGCTTCGATGTCCCCAGTCCGCTCGGACAGCGGAGGAATGAACACCGGAACGACGCGGATCCGGTACATCAAGTCCTCGCGAAAGCGGCGCTGCTCGACCTCTTGCCGCAGCGACTTGTGGGTTGCGGAGAGCAACCGGATGTTGGTGGAGCAGGCTGTCACGCCACCCATCGGAACGAAGGTGCGCTCTTGGACGACGCGGAGCAGGCGGGCTTGAATGTCCAGCGACAGCTCAGCCACCTCGTCGAGAAACACGGTGCCGCCATCGCCCAGCGCGAACAGGCCCGCGCGCTCCGAGATCGCCCCCGTGAACGCGCCTTTGACATGCCCAAACAGCTCGGACGCGGCCAGCTCAGGCATGAGCGTGGCGCAGTTGATCGGACGAAAAGGACCCGCGTTTCGAGGGCTGAGTTTGTGCAGCGCGTGGGCGGCGAGCTCCTTCCCGGTCCCCGTCTCGCCACGAAGCAACACCGAAGCGTCGGTCTTCGCGACGCGTTCCAGCAGTCGGAACAGCGCGAGCATCTCCGGCGCCACGGTGACCAGTCCGTGGAACTCGACGAGGTCTTGCTCCGGCCGCTTGAGGAGGTTCACGTCCCTTTTGATACCGTAAAATCCGGCGTTCCGCGGGTGAACGGTGAGCGAACGGGATCAGAACCGTAGCGGGAGCTGGGGTGGTGTCTGGTCCTGCAGCAGCTCGAACGCCGCGCGATGCTGGGTCGAGCACCGGAGCGTGTCCATGCCCGGGGCCCGCACCTGGAGCTCGCAACTGGCCAGCTTCGAGTTGAGGCACGCTTTGTGGCCAGCGGGTGGGTTGAGGTAGCGCAGCGCGACGAAGTGCTTGGCCGAGGCTTCAAACGTCGCCTCGATGCTCGTGTTCGCGTCCGCGGTTCTGAAGGTCCAGCGGAAGTCGTTCATCGCGGCCTTGGCTCGGACCGCCTGCAGCATGCCCACCCGCTGGATGACCCGGTCGCCGATGCGAACCGACGCGATGGTCAACGGGGGCGTCCACAGCGGACCAAAGCGCAGCCGGGCCGTCGCCGCATCCAAAAACACCTCCGGCGCGTCGTCGAACCCGGCGACCTGCCCCCAGGCGTAGCGATCGGTGTGGCGGCTGCCCCAGTTGTGGTTTTGCGAGCCGACCCAACCGTCGATCGGAATCTCGCGCTCCCCGATCGAGATCGTCCCCGAGTACTGCGCCATGGGAGATCCGACCAACAGCTTGGCCTTTGGAAACCCGGCCGCGTACAGCCGCTCGGGCAACAGGAGCATGGGCGGCGCAGGGCTCTCATAGCGGAGCGACCAACGCACATCTTCGATGCTCCCGTCGCAGCGCTCGAGGTCGAGCGTGGACTCGCCGATGCGGACGTCGATGGTGCTGCGGGAGAATCTGCACTCCGCGAGCGGGACTTCGGCCTTGCGAGCAACGATCTCTTCTCCGTCGAAGAAGATCGCCCAAAGCTCGCCCAGGGCGGGACGGCTGCCGTCCGCTGGGACAAAGACCGTGTAGCGGATCCAAAACGCGAGCGCCTGGGTCGGGTGGTTGGCGCGCTGGAACCAGCTCTCGTAGTGGCCTGAGCCCGCTTCCGACCAACGGGCGGCTCCGCAGTGTGAGCGGTCCATGCGCCCGGGCGTATCATGAAATGGGGGTCGTTCGGTCGGTGTGGAGGTCAGCCCGGTCCCACGTAGACCGCGCTGCCCGTCTCCTGACAGACCGCCTTCAGCGCTTTCCACTGCTCGATGCTCAGCGCGGGCTCGGCTTCGCTGACGTAGCGCTCAAGCGCGGTCTTGCGGGTCGCGCCGTTGGGGTGGGTGGAGAGGAACTCAAGCCCACCGGGCATCTCTTGGCCGCGGCCGCTGAGGTGGTCGAAGAACGAGAGGAGTCCGCGGGAGTCGATGTTGGCAGCGTTGAGCAAATCGACCCCCGAACGGTCGGCATCGAGTTCGTCTTCACGGCTGTAGTGGTTGACCATCGTGGACTTCACCAGCTCGGCGCCAGTGTTGTCATCCACCGTGAAGAGGCGGAACACCCCGTAGCCCATGGCTTCGACCATGCCTCGCGCCGGGTGGCCGTTGGTGATGTGGGCCATCTCGTGTGCAAGCACGCCCGCAACCTCTTCGGCGCTCCCTGCTTCTTCGATAATGCTGCGGTACAGCACGACGTGGCCGCCCGGAGCCGCGAACGCATTGAACAGCTCTTGGTCGGCGACGTAGACCCGAAACTCGTAGGTCCCGTCGGTTTGTGCCGCGAGGGCGTCGACCAGGGCGTCGAGCGCTGCAAGCCCCTCGCGCTCCTGGCAGAAGTCGGTCTCTTTGCCGAGCTCGTCGATCATCTGGGCGCCGATGGTGGACTCGACCGATGCGGGCACGAATCGGGAGACGAAGCCAGAGAGGAAGGGGACGGCGAGGAAGAGGAGTCCGATCGAAACAGCGAGGAATGTCCCCAGGGCGGCCAGCCTGCGCTTGCGGCGTGCTTCGGGCGTCACGCCCTGCAAGGTAGGCGGTCCTGTTCGATCGGGCCAGTGCCGCGAGCGAAACGCTCCGAGAGCGGAGCGCGCAGGGCCTAGCAGCGCGCTGGGTCTAGCAGCGAGGCTGCTAGGTCCTGCGGATGAACACCACAACGCGCTCGGCGCTCATGGGAGCCCGTGGCTGTTGAGCGTAGGGATTGCCACGGCTCTGCGCGCCAGCGGCGAACCAGACGAAAGCGCCCACGAGGATCAGCATGGTGTTCCCGAAGAAGCCCGCGACGATGAGCGATGCCGCGGCCACCTTGCCGATCTTCACGGCGATGTCCGTGGCCCGCCGGCCTCCGATTCGTGTCGCCAGGAAGGCGCGTAGGATGCGACCTCCATCCATGGGGAACGCGGGCACCAGGTTGAACAGCCCCAAGCTCAGGTTGGCGACGATGAGCGACGCGAGCAACCCGTAGGCGGGGAGCCCGAGCAGGTTCACGACGACCCACAGTGCGGCCGCGATTGCGAAGTTGACGGCGGGACCCGCGAGCGCGATGTGGAGCTCTTGCTTGGGCGTTCGAGGGTCGGCCTCGAGTTGGGCGACCCCGCCCAAGGGCCACAGCACGATGCGCCGGGTTTGAATGCCGTAGTGCCGGGCGGCGAGCGCGTGTCCGAACTCGTGCAGCAGCACGGACCCGAACACGCCGACGAGGAACACGACGCCGAGCAGCGCCGCGAGCCCAGTGCCGGCGCCTTGGTAGGCCGCCCACGCCGCCCAAGCGACCAGCAGCAGAAAAGAGGCGTGTACGTAGGCGTCGATTCCCGCGAATCGGCCAAGTTTCCAGGACCACTTCATGATGACCTAGACAGCGTGTGCACCTTGAGCGCCCTGCCAAGGGGCGGCGCTCGCGGCTTTCGGGGCGCGGAAGAAAATATCTCCAGATCTCAGCCGGTTGAGCCCCGAGGTCCGAGATTCATTACCCCCGCTTTACGTCTATGATGGCGCCGTATGCGGTGCACCCGTTACCTCCCGTGGCTGCTGTTGATCGGTTGCTCGGGCAAAAACCCCCAGCCCGAAGCTCAGAGCGCGCCCCAAGCGGCCGCCGCTGTGGCGAAAACGAAGCCGCGTTTTGTGCCCGCCGCCGAGGGAGCGGCGGTGCCTGATGAGGTTCGTGGTGTGCTTGCGGCGTCGAGCGGCGAGCAGGTCGTCGTGTACGTTGGGGCGAGTTGGTGCGAGCCGTGTCAGGAGTTTCACGCCGCGCTGGAACGCGGCGAACTCGACGAAGACCTCGCAGGCGTCAAGTTTGTCGAATACGACGCCGACGTCGACAGCGAACGCCTCGAGAGCGCCGGTTACGGAGGCCGCATGATCCCGCGATTCGCCTTGCCCGGCCCGGACGGTCGCTTCGGTGGCAAGAAGATCGAAGGCGGAATCAAAGGGAAGGGAGCGACGCAACACATCATGGCGCGCTTGCTGCCGCTGTTGGCTGGCTAGAGCGGCGACCAGTTTGATTCCACGCGCTGATGCACGCCTGGGGCCGCACCTGACGGTGTCGCGCGGCGCTCGTGGTGTGCCCGACACAACTTCGGCCACGCTCCTACCCAGGAACGGCCCCAGACGCACCTCAGCACCCGGAATCAAACTGATCGCCGCTCTAGCATCCCGTTGCTCCAAGCGCCGTCCCGTGCGAGGGTGAGTCCACCCGAATGTTCGAGAACTTTCGCAGCGACATTCGACGCCATGGCGGTCGAGCCTTGGACCCTGGAACCTGGGTCATGGGCGTCTATCGTTTTGGTCGATGGAAGAACACCCTTCCCAAGCCAGCGCGCTGGGTTGCGAACAAGGTCTACCGACTCGGCTACATCGCTACCAACCTGACCGTTGGCTGTCATGTGCCAGACACTGTGGAGTTTGGCGAAGCGCCCCACCTGATCCACGCCAAGGATCTGCACCTGCATCCGCATGTGAAGTTTGGCGACCGCATTGGCTTGATGCACAACGTCACCATCGCCTCGTCGGTGGAGCGCCCCGGAGTTCCCGTCGTCGGCAACGACGTGTTCATCGGCACGGGCGCAGTTGTGGTCGGCCCGGTAAAAATCGGCGATGGTGCCCGCATCGCACCCAACTCGTTGGTGCTCGCCGATGTCCCCGCCGGCGCGACCGCGATCGGGGTTCCCGCTCGTATCCTGCGCGCTCCCAAGCTCAAGGCCGTTCCCGAGTCCTGAGCACAGCGGCTCGGCGTACGAGCGGCTATGCTCCGCTACGAGCGGCTATGCTCCGCTACGAGCGGCTATGCTCCGCTAGGATCCGGTGGTTTGCGTCGCGCCGCCGTGGAGTGTGGCGGGCGGAACCTCAAGCACGAGTTCTCCACCTTCGAGGTGCAGGCGGATGTCTTGCAACAATGCCTCGCAACGGACCTGCCACAGTCCGGGCTCGATCTGGCTTGGCTCGGAGGGGTTGCCGCCACCGACACGACGCAGGGCATCGTCGACATGCAGCGCGCTGCCGTGGATGCGAATGCGTGGTCCGACTCGACCGGGCGGGTAGGAGAGCTCGATGTACAGCGACTCTGAGCTGGAGGCTCCGCGGGTGACGTGCGCGATGAGGTTGACGAGCATGCGCTCGACCCCTGTGCGGTTGGCTTGGACCCCGATCAGCCCGTCTGAGAATCCATCGATGCGGATGTTCGCCGGGGTCAGGGTGCCCAGGCCCGGTGCGAGCTCGTGGATGACAGGGGCGAGGTCGAAGGGGTGTGTGAGTCGGCTGGGCCCGTGCTGGACGCGGTCGAGATCGTCGATAAGCCGTTCGAGGTGACCGAGCAGGCTCCCGCGCGTTTCGTCGTCGTCTGCGGCGGTGGCTTGGATTGCGCCGAGAATTCGCTGGGCATCGCTCGCCACGCCCGCGATGAGGCCGCGCATGGCAGTGACGCGCCGCTCGGCCTGGGAAGCGCTGCTTCGGCGACTCTCAAGTTCGGCTCGTGTTTCGACGTACTCGAGGGTGAGCGCGATGAGGGGTCCCATCCGATCGAGGGCAGCGCCCTCTTTGGGTCCCCAGGTCCGCGGCTTGTCACGGTCCATCATGACGATGCCGAACGGCTGCGCCTCGCGCTCGCGTCGGACGGGAAGAATGAGAACGGAGCGAGCCCCGAGTGCGACCAGTGCGGGCGCGATGGGTCGCAATCGGGAGTCGGCTTCAACGTCTTCGAACGCAACAGGAACGTCGGCGCCGCGAAGCTCCTCAAGGAGACGCGGCGCGCTGGAGAGGTCGATGCGGACACCGTCGAGGGCAGCCTGACTCTCCGAACCCGCGCTGGTGTGGAACCGAATCGCGCGCGGGCCGTCGAAGGCACCGTAGCTGACGCGGCAGTGCGGGAATGACCACGCGGTCTCAATGAGGGCGTCGAGGGCAGCCATCGGAGCCCGGGCGAAGGCGCCGTTGGCGGTGGCGGAGGTTTGGGCTGCACTCACGCCTGCGCCACCGTGCAAGTCCCGTGCGATCCGGAAGCCGTCCTCGTCACCCCAGCCGTCCATACCCAACACTATCTACGATCTCATGGACTTCGTCGCGGCGAATCTACCCAATAGATTTGAGCCGGGTTGGGGATGACGCTGGGTCACGCTGCCTCAGTGGGTTCAACTGGGCCACACGCGATCCGGGGTCGCGATCCAGTTCGATTCAGCCGACCCATCTTGAGACGGATCATCGCCAGCCCACCACGTCCTCCGGCCGCACAACCGGAACGGTTTGCGAGGGACACCGGCGGCATTCGTGACCTGGGCGAGAGCGCTCAGTCGGCCCAGCGCAGTCGCCCCTTGGTCCTGGCGGGCCATGTGGTCAGCGCCGCGCCTACCGGGGAGGTCAACCCATGTTCGGCCATCGCTCGCTTGGCGCCAATGGTGAACGCGTTGGTGCCGTCCATGTCGACCTCTTCAGGAAGCGTCTGCCCAGCGTTGACGCGCAAAGGGCCCGCCTTGGAGGCGTTGACGAGCTCGTCGATCTTGGCCTGCATGATCGGGCTGTTGGGATCGTTGGTGGTCGCGTCGAGTCGGACCCAGACCGCGACGGGCTGATCCGGAGTCCACCCAGCGTCGACAAGCGGGATCATGACCGCAGTGCGCGGGCTGCTCGAACCGGGACTGCGCGCCGCACTGACGCCCCAAGTTTTGAAGCCCCGGAGGTCGGGGCGAGGGACGGCCGTGAACTCCAAAACCTGCGCATCCGGGTCTCGGTCCAGGGCAGCCGCTACAGACTCAAACGCCTGCACTTCGACCTCCCGCGTGAGCGGCAGTCCCTCGCAGGCGGTGGTGCACAGGGATACGAGCAGCAGCACCCGGCGGAGCATCATCGCTCAGCGTAGCAGGTGGGCTGGCTCTACTCGGGTTCGGTCGCCTCTCGCAGGACACGCTCGAAGTTCGGCACCGGCCCAAAGTGCAGAGTTTTAGAGCGCTTCCATGACCTCAGCAATCCCGCGCTCTCCAGACCGAGGAGGTCGGTGCGCGCCGTCTGATAGGTGACGGCGTGATACGACTGGTGCTCTGCGATCACATAGTCGCCGTCCGGGTGGCGGAGCGCGTGGCGGAGCAGCGAGGTTTGCCGATGGTTGTACTGGCTGCACGTTCGAAGCGTTCCGTCGAAGGCGCGCTGGTCCTCGACCGAACGTTGGACGTATCGCTTCAGGTTCTCGATGGCCTGAGTGATCACGTCCAGCTGGTGGATGATGAAGTAGGTAGCGTCGTTGTCGTCTGTTTCGGCGTAGAGGAACGCTCGGCCATACTTCGCGGGCGCCTTCTTGATGACGCTCGAGATCGCCACGAACTCCAGCAGCCAAAACTTGGAGCGGAGCGCGGACCGGTAAAACAGCGCCCGCGCCGTTCGTCCGTTCCCGTCTACGAAGGGGTGGTCGTAGGCCAGCCAGAAGTGAACGAGGATCGCCCGGACGATCGGGGGCATGAAAGCACCCTCCTTCCCGTCGTCGTTGGCAAAGGCGCACAGTGCCTTGAGGCGGTCTGGCAGCGAGCTGGCCGGCGGGGGTTCGTGGAGAACGTCTCCGCTGTCGCTGACGATGAAAATGGGTTCATCGGGCCTTCGAAATCTCCCGGCATCATCGCTGTGGTCGAGCGTGTCTGCCGTGACCTGCCGATGCAACTCGAAGACGAGAGCCGGGGAGAGTGGCTCGGTCACGTGCTCCCGGACCCACTGCATGGCCCGGTAGTTGTTGAAGATCATCCGCTCGTGTTTCGTTTGAGGCGCTCGCTTGGTGCGGAGCATCTCCTTGGCGAGCTTGCGGGTGGTCGACGCCCCCTCCAACTGGCTCGACGTGATGGCTTCCTCCATGAGCGAGGTCACGATGTAGCGGTCCCGAGCTTGGCTCGACTGCAGCTGGCCCTCCATCCCGATCGAGCCATGGGAGTTGCTATCGATCTCGTGGAGACTACGCAGGACCCGGTCAGGCAGGCCGTACGAGAATGGGTGGCCGGCTGCGTCTTGGAGCCGAAGTCGCTTGGAGGCGCTGTTTCGAGCGATCTTGAACGTGGCCCACCACGCGTCGTGCGACAATCCCGCAGGCGGAGTTCGGTGGCGGACCTCGTCCCAGTGCAGATAGCGCCCCTTGTCATCCTCGCTAGACAAGTCTTTGAAATATTTTGCGTTTTTTTCATCCGCAAGTGCGACGAAGCACTCTTGGAGCGGCGGTGGCCGCGCGGGGATCTTCATACCAACTACTAATATGTACTAAATTAGTAGTTGGTTACCAGCAACTTCGTTCAGCCGGCGCGGTACTGCTCGATCGCGGCGTTGACCTCGATGTCGTCGAGAATGTGGTCGGTCTGCTTGGCGATGCCGAAGATGTGTTTCACGAGGCCGTCCTCGGGCTCGATGCCGCGCGACTTCAGCCAGTAGATCACGTTGCTCTCGCCGGACATGAAGCCGATCTCGATCGACTGGCGCTTGCCGAACCAGCCGGCGGGGACGCCGGAGTAGATTTGGTCGGCCAGGCCGTCGTCGCCTTTGTTGATGGCCTTGATGACGGCCGCCGCGTGCACGCCGGTTGCGGTGCGAAACGCATCGTCGCCAACAAGCGGATAGCGCCCGGGGATGGGCACGCCCAGGGCTCGGGCCACGGTGCGACACCACGGGACGAGGTTGGTGAGGTCGCGGTCGCCCAGCTCGCCCATGAGCTTGAGGTTCATCAGCGTCTGGTCCAGGGCGGCGTTGCCGACTCGCTCGCCGATGCCCAGCGCAGTGCCGTGGATGCGGTCGGCTCCGGCTTGAATCGCGCGCAGGTTGTTGATGACGCCCAGGCCGCGATCGTTGTGGCCGTGCCAGTCGATGCCGACGTGGCTCACGCCCATCGTCTCGAGCAGCAGCCGGGTAAACGAGATCAGGTCCATCACACCCTCGGGGGTGGCGTGGCCAACCGTGTCGCAAAGGCAAAGGCGAGTGACGCCGTGATCGACCGCGGCGCGAAAGAGGGCGTCGAGGATGCCCGGTGGGGTGCGGGTTGTGTCCTCGGTGACAAACGTCATCGGGAGCCCGTGTTTGCGGCACAGGTCGGCCGCCATGATCGTGCGCTCAAGGAGCAGATCGACGTGCCAGTTCTCCGCGTACATCCGGATAGGGCTGCTTCCCAGGAACGCGTAGACGTTGATCTCTTCGCCGGTTTTCTGGGCGATGTCGGCGATGGCGTTGATGTCGTTCGCGTGCGTTCGGCCGGCGCAGGCAAACTCAATGCCGAGCTTCTCTTTCTGGGCGTAGCGGATCAGCGCCGTCACGTCCCGAACGGCTCGTCCGCCTGCACCAGGCAGTCCGAGGTCGACGGCGTCGATCCCCAGGCTGGCGGTCAGGCGAAGGATCTCCTGCTTCTCTTCGATGCTCGGATCGCGCACGGACGGCGACTGGATCCCGTCCCGCAAGGTCTCATCGAAGAACGAGACCTTCCTTCGCTGCAACGGAGACAGCGGGCCTCTGCGGTTGCGCGTGTTCCAGTCGAAGATCAGGTCGCCGAGGTTGGTGTCGGGGGTGTCCTGGGCTCCGCTGTCGGCCATGGGCGGAGCGTACTACGAGCCGGGCGCAAGCGCGGGCACGGCTCTTTCGGGTCTTCGCGGCGTGGGTTCGCGCGGGGCGGACGCTGCGTTATTGGGCCAGGGCTCCACCACCCGTGCACGCCGCCGCCTCCTGCATCCCGGTCGCGGCGAGAATACAGTCCTCGATCCGCTCGAACTCATGGGGGCCTGCGGCGTGCTCCGTTTGGGCATCGGCCTCGCATCGATCCGTATTCTGGAGCTCGAGCATCACCTCCTCGGGGAAGTCCGGCTCATTCCTGGCGAGCTCGGCGAGCTTCTTACACAGGGGGAGGAAGCGGGACGTGCCCGAGGTTCGAGGTGCCGGAGGGTCGAGCGCGCAGTCGAAGAAGGCGGTGAGGTTGGCAGCGTCCGAGATGCACTCGGCCTCGCGCTCGAACGTCGCCGGGGTTCCGGCTCGCTTGCGACGCGCGTTGGCGACACAGGTCTCGACGAGCTCCTCCGTGTCGCTCGATTCAGGGTCGGACCCACGCTCTGCGATCATCAGCGCTGTGAGCTTCTCGCAGAATCCTCGCTCGGGATCGTCGTCCGCGGCGTCTTGCGTGCTCTGGGTCGAGCCGCGCTCTGGCGCTTCCGCTGCGGGAGCTTGGCCTGCGTCCTCGTTCGAGGCGTGCGAGGTCTCGACGGGAGCGGCCGACCCAGCCGCCTGGGTCTTGCACCCGACGAGGCAGGCGAGGGCAACGAGGGATCCAAGTCGCATCGCCGCACGCTATCGGAGCCGGGTTGGGTCGTCCAGATCTCGGATGTGGTTGGGCGCCTGGCCTGCGCGAGCAGACGAGGTCTCAACGGCTCAAAGCGTCGAACGTCGTCTCACAGAGGCAGAGGATCGGCTTGGTGTTGATGCAGCATCAGGCACGACTACGACCACCACCGACAGCCCAGTCCCGATGGGGCCCGCGGCGAATAAGTTCGCCGGGGGCTCACGAATCCCGGGGCTCCGCGGTCACTCATGGACAGAACCACCATGGCTTACCGACGCACCCTTCTCGCAGCCTTTCTCGCCCTCGGACTCGCCAGCGGATGCGACCTGGGCGGTGGGGCCAATGACGGCAACCAGGGACCCGGAAACGGGGACAACGGTGTCGCGCTCCGATCCGGCCAGATTGCCGTCTCGCACAAGGGCACGAGTTTCTTGGCCCGCGTCGAGAACGAGTTGATCCACGGCGACGTCGACGGTTCGTGGCGCGTTCTGGAGCATCTTGAGGACCCCGAGCGCCTGGTGTTCTCGCCCCAGCGCGATGTGATCTACGTGGCGACCGACGACCCCGGCAAGGTTCGCGCGCATGACCTCACTCGGGACGAGCAGCTGTGGAGTGCAACCATTCCAGGAGAGGACAGCTGGCTGGACTGGGACGACACCAGCGCCAACGCTCGGCCCTGGCTACACGTCACTCCCGACGACCTCCATCTGTTGGTCGTGACCGAGCACACCGTGACGGTGTTCGATACCGAGTCCGGTGACGAACTTGGCGAATGGACGTCGGACGCACGGATTGTCGACATCGACCTCGACGCGAGTGGGGATGCCGCCTATGTGACTCTGCAGGAGACCTGGGATGACCAGGGCCCCAAGACGCCCTTCGTCACGCTGGAGCTTCCCTCGCTGAGCGCCACTTCGATCGCGTTGCCCAACTGCGCCGACGAGACGGTCGTGGGGACCGACGGCCGCTACGCCTTCATGGCACCGACGCAGTGCCAGCAGGATCCCGTCTCCGTGGTCGACCTGCAGACGGGCAAGTTCGTCCGCAACCTGCCGGGCTTTGGTCCGGTGGCACTCGCCGCGGGCGGAGATCTCGCGGTGGCCTTCATGGATCTGGAGAACCTCGATGAGTCGCTGTTCCTTGGTGGCGACCCGAAGCCCGAGGGCGACCGGCAATACCACCTGATGCTTATCGACACCCGCACGCTCGAGTTCGAGACGATCGAGCTGGGGGATAGCCTGCCCCGCTACGCGCCGACGCCCGACGGAAAGCTGCTCTTGATCGACGCCGACGCCTGGTTCGACGATGAGCGCGTTCGCATCTTCGACCTGAAGACCGGGGAGCTGCAGTCGGTGCTTGGTCCGGACATTCGCCTGGACCACTTCGTGATGACCGGCGACTCCAAGTTCGCCTACCTCATCGACGACGGTGCGTACGAGCTGTCGATCTCCGAGCGCATTCTGTCGAGCATGCCGCTCTCGATCATCCCGACCAGCATCAACATCACTCGCGACGATCGCTGGCTGTTGATGCAGGACGATCTTGGGCCGGTGCATGTGTTCGACCGCGAGACCGACCGCGTGAGCGCGGTGGTGGGTGGTGCTCGCGGGCGGTGAGGGGCCTCCCGTCGGGCGTGGCTTCCCGCCGTCGGCCCGCGCGACCTGAAACTTGGAGCGCTACCGAGCGTGAGCAGCGCAACGGTGTGCGAGGCTGAGCCCCCGGAGTTTCCTTGGCGTCCGACGATCTCCCCTTAGCCACCAAAGGGGCGATACGAGCGAGGGGGAACCGCCGGCGATCGGCAGGTTGTTGCCCGGCCGGGCGTCCTCGGAGGCGGGCGCACGTAGAAATGGGCCGACACAACCCTCTTCAGCTTCACGATTCACGGTGTTGTGGCAGGGCCATCGGATGCCCCGTAGAATCTGGCCCATGGAACCCTCATCGCCGCTCGCGGCTGACAACCTTAAGACGGCGTACTCGAATTTCGAGACTCGGTCCGATGCTGTCAGTCCCGCGCAGTTGAGTGCGTTCTATGAGCCGCGGAAGGATCCGAAGCACCTCAAGAGCCTGCTCGCAGCCCTCCGCACGCGCGTCAGCCTGCATTCCTTCCTTCACGCGCTCTACATGGGCCCATCCGGCTGCGGGAAGTCCATGGACCTCTCCTGGCTTGCGGAGGCGGTGACAGAGAACCCCAGCCTCGATGAGCCCCTCCTGATCGTACAGTTCGGGGTTGGAAGCGTCGTTGGAACTCACATGGTGGGGTTCGCTGAGCTGTCCGTCGCCCTTGTCCTTGAGCTTTACGCGACCTTCGATGCCCTCCGCCTGCCTGCCCTCGACGAGGGGCACCTCGACAAGATTGAAGACTGGTTCTTTTCCAAGCGTGAACGAACAACTTCGACCACGAAGAGCGCAGGTGTTGGTCTCGGCCTGCGACTCAAGGCTCTTCGGCTGGAGTTTTCCGGCGCCAAAAGTCAGGCCGAGACAGTCGTCGCGACCTACCAGAACCGGTTGTTCGAACTACGCAGCCTCGTCGAGGAACTCTTGGCCGAGGTGGAGAGTATAACCGGCAAACATGTCCTCTTCGTCGTCGACGATTTGGAGAAAATCAACCCGCTCGATGCAGCGCTGGGGCTCTTCTTGAACCAGGCCGGGTTCTTTGCTGGCCTGCCCTGCCACATGGTCCTCACCGCTCCGGGAGCTCTCCGGCTCGATCCTCGCTTCGGCCCCGACGTGCTGAAGCACTTCGCTGAGTTTCGTGCGGTCCTCGGCGACCCGAGTAGCCCAGCGGACTCGTCAGAGCGCGATCGTCTCGTACAGCTCGTGCACAGGCGGGTCCTTCCCGAGCTGCTGGCCACAGACGCGCTAGAACTCGCCATCGAAAAGACCGGAGGCGTCGTCGGACACCTCGTCGACGTGCTCCAAAGGAGCATTCTCCATGCGATTGCGGAGGACGACTCTCAGGTTCGTATGAACCACGTCGAGGAGACGCTTAAGAACGTCCAGCAACGGTGGCTCCACTCTCTCAAGGATGCCCACTACGAAGAGCTCGTCCGCGTTCGAGAGGGAGGCGCCGACGCCCACCTTGAAGAGCCGAGCCTGCTTCACAGCCTCGCGGTCCTTGAGTATCCAGACTCACCGATACGGTTCGCCGTGCATCCACTCGTTCTCCCACTCGTCGAGCGATGGGAACGCGCGAACGAAAACCGGACTCGCTGACCGAGGAACGGATTGGAGGTCTTCGACCATATCGTTGCTACGGCGAAGGTTTCGAAGAACCACGTCCTAGCATTCATCGCCCCCGAGGGGGCCTCTCTTCCGCTTGTCCGCCGTCGGCTCATCTCCGAACTTCGGGTTCAGGACATCTCCGTGAGCACGGTCGTCACGGACTCCACGGCTGACCTCGCTCGCGACGTACAGCGTGCGTATGATGGAAGTGACGGGGTCATTGTGGCATCTGGACTTGAGACGGCGTCCGGTTCGGAGTCTCGGGATTACCTCCGGCGGACTAGCTTTCGTCGTTCGACGCTTTCGCAGCTTCCCTGTCCGGTCATCCTGGTTCTGTCGGAAGCGACTTGGGCGTGGCTCGCGCTCGAACTTCCAGACCTCGTTCGATGGTTTGATGGACCGTTCGTTGCTCCGGTTCCTGAGAAGCGGAGTTCGTTGCAGCACTCGCGCCCCTTCGTAGGCTACCCGATTCCACCATCCGAGGACGTCGCGTTGGACGGTCTGCGTGGTCTGGCCACTCCGATGTCAGAGCACTTGGAAGAAGCGGAGAGCCGTCTCGTAGTGCTCGGTGGGCCTCCCGGTGTTGGACTCACGCACTTCGCAGCGCGGCTTCAACAAGAAAGAGCATCCCGAGCTGCAAGAACGGTCTGGCCGCCAGGTGTATCGTGGATCAATGGGCAGAAGCGAGTAAGTCCACTCAACACCGCGGTCGGACCGGAGACCGCGTTGAAGACACTCGGCGCCTCCCCCACCATCCGAGAATGGCTTGAGGAAGCCGAATCCGACGCGTTCCTCATCGTCCCCCGAGGCTGGCTCCCAGACGCAGGAATCGCCTGGCTTGCAGAGCTCAGAGGCGGCATCGTTCTGGGCACCGCGCAGCAGGGGTTGTCCACGTCGATCGGACGTGCCAGGACCGTCTACATTCCACCGGTTTACCTGCACGGCGATAACGATCTGGCTGAATGCGGTCGGGTGGCGATGACGTCGGTTCTTTCGGCGCGCATCCGGGCAGCGGGATTTGACCAAGATTCGCTGATTACCTCGGGGGCGCTTGCCCGTATCGCACAGCTCTCTGGCGGAGTTCCTGGCATCGCGATCGAACTACTCTCGAACTGTCACGAGACCGCGGACCGGCTTCCGATCGACGAAGAAGATGTCCGACATCGAGCTCTCGACCTTGCCGCAAGTATTCAAGCGGGCGGGGGGCCGACTCGATTCGACACCCACCACCGACAGCTCGTGTATGCACCCGACGGACCCCGTGAAGTTGAGCACCCCCTCGTGCGTCTGCGGGCGGAACAACCCTAGCAGCCTGTTGAGAAAGTCGACACGACGTCTCGCTCGCCCTTTTCGCTCCTGGCGGCGTCGCCAAAACTTGCAGTACACCCGGTACAGCGGCGTTTCGGCTCCTACCCAGGAGCGAAAAATGCTTCCCGATCCGCCGCGCCGACTTTCTCAACAGGCTGCTAGCGTTGGCGCGTGAGCGAAGCGAACAGCTCTGAGGTGGGGGGCAGGGCCGTGGGAGGAGCCACGTCTTGGGTATTGCCCGCGCAACTGGCACCCAGTGCGAAGAGGAGCAAAGCACTGCGGAGGTGACCTCTGGGCCGGGACGGCCGGGACATGACTTTGAGGCGGTTGAGCGCCGGGGCGGTTGCGGAGGGCGTTCGCTTATCGGTAGGCACCACAACACACAACGTACGGTCGGCAGGTCGGCAGCAAACTGCCTCACGGGGATTACCAGGGCACGCTTTTGCGGTTCTGGGTTCTGGATCGCAGCCCAGTCAGGGAACGATCAGCAGCTGGGTCCGCATCTTGTTGCCCAAACGTTTCCGCAGATCGACGAGATCTTCGTCCTCGAGGGCGATGCAGCCGAGGGTCCAATCGGACGAGCTGCCCCCGCCGTGGATCAAGACCTCGCCGCCCATCGCGGTCTGCTGCGGCGGGACGTGGCCCCGCCGATTCGCCGAGGAGATCGCCTGCAGTTGCTTGGGGCCGATTCGTCCATCTCGCCGCGCCGCGACGGCATCGCGGTCCGCCGGATAGTGGATGGCGATCGCGTTGTCGAACAGCGACCAAGGCTTGTCCGAGATCGGATACCAGCCCTCGGGGGTCGTCCCGTCGCCCTCGACGCGCTTGTGACCCACTGGCGCGAAGCCGAGCCCGATGCTCCAGCACGCTTCGAGTGATCCGGCGTCGTACAGCATCATTCGGCGGGCGGATTTGTGGGCGACCAACACACGTCCTTCGTGCAGCCGTCGGGTGTCTCGGGGGGTCGCGCCACGAGCGACGGGGAACGCGTCCACGTCTGTCGTGCACCCCGTCGCCGGTCCTGGGTGAAGCACCGGGGCGGGCCCGACTTGGGGCATCGGTGCGGCAAGCTCCCGCGCAGCGACGACGGTCGGTTTGCTCGCGAGCGGCTCTGTCGGCGCGTTGTCGAGGCAAGCCTGTTCACGGCGTCGTTCGGCGTCAGAGCCCTGGCGAGTGACTTCGACACTGACGGTTGGGGGCGGCGCGGCGGAGCTTGGCCCACCACAGCCGACCAGAACGAGCGCAACCGGAAGTCCTCTCACCAAAACCCGAACGGTTCAGCACGAGAATCGATCTTGTCCTCGGTAGAACCCGCGGATTAACGCCGCAACCCGCGTACTCTTTGCTCCTCATCATGTTCAGCAGGCTTCTGTCACTCCGCGGCCGGGTGTCCCGCGGAACCTTCGCATCCATCCTCGCGGCGGTGCTCGTGGCCTTCGTCGCGTTGAACGTGGTCGCCGATGCGTTCGCGGGGCCGCGGGGCAGCTTCGTGTTGCTGCCGCTATTGTACTGGATCGTCTTGTCGCTGAGCGTGCGCCGCTATCACGATGCGGGGTTCTCCGGTCTTCGGCTGGCGTGGGTGCTGGTCCCCGTGCTCGGTCTGGGTGCGGTTGTCCTGGAGCTGTTCTTCCGACGCGGGACCGATGGCGAGAACCGCTACGGGCCCAAGCCGCGCTACCACGGTCTCAAGCACTACGAGGTGCCGAGCCAAGGCAGCGTCATCGATGACGTGACGCGGATCAATCCCGTGGAGGTTGTCGCCGTCGTCACTCCAAAGACGACCGAAGAGGTTCAGATCGCGTTGCGCCAGAGTCAGGGACCGGTGTCGGTGGGCGGTGGCAGGTTCTCCATGGGTGGGCAGACCGCGAGTCCGGGCTCGATTCACCTCGACATGCGAGCGCTCAATCGCATCGTCCGCATCTCGGTGTCGAAGCGTCGGATCACGGTTCAGGCCGGAGCGCGTTGGTGCGACGTGCAGCGCGCTATCGACCCGCTTGAGCTGTCGGTCAAGACGATGCAGACCTACGCCAACTTCACCGTCGGCGGTTCGGTCAGCGTCAACTGCCACGGGCGCTACATGGGCCTGGGGCCGATCATCTTGTCGGTGCGTTCGCTGCAGATCGCGTTGGCCAACGGGGCGCTGGTCCGGTGCAGTCGCAAGGAGCACCCCGAGTTGTTCTTCGGCGTGGTCGGGGGCTATGGGGCGCTGGGCGTCATCGTGGAAGTGGAGCTGGACCTCGAGGAGAACACGCGAGTTCAGCGGGGCTCGTCGATCCTCGACTCCAAGGACTACCTCTCGTTCTTCCGGCAGAACGTGCGGACCTCAAAAGACGCCGTGTTTCACAACGCCGACCTCTACCCGCCGCACTTCTCGCGACTGCGGGCGGTGACGTGGACCAAGACCGACGCGTTTGTGACTCAACCTGCGCGGTTGATGCGGGTGGAACCCTCGCACCTGGCCTACCGCTACTTGTTCTGGGCCGTGTCGGAGACGCCGCTGGGCAAGTGGAGGCGCGAACACCTGCACGAGCCGCTGTTCTACCTGGGCTCCACGGTGCATTGGCGCAACTACGAAGCCGGCTACGACGTGGCCGAGATCGAGCCGGCCACGCGCAAGCGCAAGACGTTCGTGTTGCAGGAGTACTTCGTCCCGATCGACCAGTTCGATGCGTTTCGCGAGGCGATGGCGGCGATCTTCGAGCGCTACGACGTGAACGTGGTCAACGTCTCGGTCCGGCACGCGATCGCGGACGACGGCTCCCTCTTGGCGTGGGCGGACACCGAGGTCTTTGCATTCGTCGTCTACTACAAGCAGGGCGTGGATGCGCAGAGCATCAACAAGGTGGCCATTTGGACGCGAAGGCTGATCGACGCCGCGCTCGCGTGTGGCGGACGCCACTACTTGCCGTACCAGGTGCACGCCACCGCCGAGCAGTTTCACCGCTGCTACCCGCGGGCGCAGGAGCTGTTTGCGCTCAAGCGTGCGCACGATCCCGCGTTCCGGTTTCGCAACCGAATCTGGGACACCTACTACGCCCCCACGCTCGAGGCGGATCCGGTCCTCGCCCAAGGGGGTGCGATCGCCCGGGTCTTTGGGGACACCGTTTGGCGCGACCGCTTCTACGAGTTTCTGCGCACCGTGTACCGGATCTACCCCGAAGACGCGTTTCACCAGCTGATTCGCGAGTGCGTTGCGGCGTACGAAGACGGGCCTGACGACGAGCGTGTGTACCGGGAACTTGTGAAGCGCCTCCCGACGATTCGCTCCGCGATGGATCCGATCCGGTACGCACTCCCTGCGCTGGCGGTGCAGAAGCAGGAGATGGCGCGGCAGACCTTGGAGCTGCTCGGGGATCGGCGCACGATCGACGGCTACCTCGAGATCGGGTCGACAGGGCGGTACGCGAGCGCCATGTCCGGAGCGGTCACGTTCACGGGCCCGAAGTTCTTTGTGAGCGACGTCGCCCCAACGCAGTCTCCGCCCGACATGATCGAGCGCGGGTCGATCCGGCCGCTGGGGCCGTTCTTCGACTTGGGAAACTACGAGCCCCTGCCAGCGGAGATCCCCGACGAGAGCTTGGACTTGGTGACCTGCTACATCGGTCTGCACCATGCGCCGCGAGAGATGCTTGAGGCGTTCGTCGCCTCGATTCGCAGGGTGCTGCGGCCCGGTGGCGTGTTCGTACTGCGCGACCATGATGTCTGCAACGCCGCGATGGACGACTTTGTGGCCGTGGTGCACACGATCTTTGGCGCGGGTCTTGGCGAGCCCTGGGAGGTCAACGCCGCGGAGCTTCGGTTCTTCTGGCCCGTAGATGAGGCCGTCGCCTATCTCGAAGCCCGGGGTTTCAAGGACGGCGGGAAGCGCCTGCTGCAGCCTCACGATCCCACCGACAACGTGTTGATGGCGTTCACCAAGGAGGGCGAGGCGTGAGCCGGGCCGGCTATGTTTGTTGCGGCGTCGTGGTGGCCCTCGCAAGCGCCGCGTCGTGGCCGACAACGCCCGAGCCGGTCGCGCCCGAGAGTCCACTGCGCACGCCGGACCAAACCTTCCTGACCTATCCAGAGTGGTTCCTGGTGTTCAGCCCCGACGAGTACGCGACCTATCTCGAAGACCGGCCTCCCAGCGCCTTCCCATACGGCGGCCACCTCGGTCAGCTGTGGTCTTCGTATGCGGACGTCAGCAAAACGGTCGCGGGTCGCTATCCGTTCAACGGTGGTTATCACGCGATGATCGTGGTCATCGCGGGGAGCACCACCGTGGAGTACGGCATCAAGGGGGGCTACGAACAGACGGTCGGACGCACGTTCGAGTTCGTCGCCGGCGATGTCCGCACCGCGGAAGACCAACTCGCCGCCGACGTGGCGCGCGAGTATGTCGACTTCATCGAGGTCACGCCTTGGTATGCGTTCGACTTCGACGAGCGGCTTCGCAGGCTGTGGAGCGCGCCGCCAAAGTTGCAGGGAACGGCTACGCTGCGAAGTCTCGAACGTCGCTACGCGCTCACCACCGAGTACGCACTCAAGGCCGTGTACGCGCGGGTCATCGCGGCAGGGACCGCGGCGAGCTACGAGGCGGCGTCGCCGAACACCCAAGTCACGTTCGATGCCTCGTGCGAGGCCGAGGGGGTCGAAGGACTCGAGGTGCTGGGCGAGGAGGGCGGCGTGGTGACAGCCACCGTTCCCCGCTATCGGGCCTTCAGCGTCGCGGCTGCGGCCCTGGCTGATGCGGGCTGCACGTTCGAGACGATCGCGGGCAACGACGGCGAGATCCTGTTGAGCGTGATGGCAGATGCACGCTGGGACTCAGGCTCGATCCCCGCGACGCGAACGCTCTTCGTGCAACCGCTGCTCACGGTTCCGACGCAGGCGCGCTTCGCTGTGGTGACGACCGTGCCAGAGCTTTCGTCGGTACTGCGCGCGTTGGCCCGAGACGAGGGCGCTCGGGTCGAGCATGTGTTCGACTACTGAGGGGCAGGTCTCGTGGCTGGCCCTCGCGCTTGTTGAGGACTCGCCACCTCCGGCGTTGGTTGGGGTTCCGCTGCCTCCCGCGTGACGACCTCGCGGGAGCCACAATCGGTCGCGGCTACATTCCGGGACACCGACCCGCGTGCATTCTCCCCTCCTACGCCCTGGCGCGTCGCTTGCTCCTGCGCTGAGCATGGCAAGCCGAGTCACAGCACGTCGTCGCCGGAATGCAGGATCCGGACCGTCCGCGGCCCCCTGCGACCTGCTCGCACATCGTTGCCGGGTGCTTGTGCGAAGGGGCGAGCATCGCAAAGCGGTGCAGGCATTACGCGAGCTCGCCGACCGCGATGGTTCGGCGGCAGCCTGGGTGCGGCTGGGCGTGCAACTCACGCGCAGCGGGAAGTTTGACGCCGCGATCGAAGCACTGCAGCAGGGCCGTTTTCTGCACCGGCGCGATGGCAGGCGGCAGCGCGCCGAGGTTGTGGGACGGTTGCTGGACCGGGTGCGTGAAGGCCCGTTCTCCGCGGCTGCATGAGGCTCGTCTCGTACACGCGGTGAGCGTGACCGCCAGGGCCAGGCTACTTGGCGGCCTCTTCGGCGTCGAGCTCTGCGACCTTCTTCTCGAGGGTGCCGATGACCTTTTCCATACCGCCGTCCTTGTAGAGCCTGTTGAACTCGAACTTGTAGTTCTTCGCCAGGCTGACGCCCTCGGTGATGATGTCGCGGACCCGCCAGTCGTCGCCGTCGACCTTGTGCATCACGTAGTCGATCTCGACGGTCTTCTTCTCGCCCTGCTTGTCGGTAAAGATGACCTTGGTGTCGACCTTGGTGGCGTTGTCGCGGACGTGCTCGCCGACGTACTCGATGGTGCCGCGGTCCTTGCCTTGGACGCGCTTGAGGTAGTTCTTGCGAATGAGCTGAGCGAGCAGGGCCTGGTACTCGTCGCAGCGCTCGGTGCAGCGCTCGGCGAAGCGCTTGGGGCCGCCCAACGCCGCCTGGGCGATCCATTCGTAGTCCAGCAGGGTGTCGACCTTGGCTCTGGACGTCGGTCTCCGTGGCCGCGGAATCGACGAGGCTGGTAATCTCTTGCTGCGACTTCCGGAACGCGTCGGTTGCCCCGGGGCCGCCTTCGGCGAGCACGAGGGAGGGCAGTAGCATCGCGCAGCTGAGCCCGGCGGGTTGGCATTGGTTCGACCGTGGCTAGCGCTAGCAGCCTCCGGGAACGGGGATCTTGGCGCGGATTCGCTCTTGCGGGGCCGATCGCGGTGGACGTGGGGCGGCCGCATCGATTTGATGCATGAGGCTGTGCAGCGTTCAGGGTTTCGCCGCGTTGGACTCCAGCGCTTGCAGAGTCTTATGCACCTGGCGGGTCGCCTCCGTCATTGCGCGAAACGACGCCCGACGTTTTGTGCGTAGCTCGACAATGGCTTTCTCCTTCTGCAACACCTGTCGGCTGAGTTTGTCGCGCAGGTGGCCGCGCACACCGGCGTCGCCGAGCGCTGCCAGGTCCTGTCGGATTCGGACGAGATCGCGGGCAGTATCGCCGAGGTCTTGCTTGGCCACACCGGCCTCTCGATGGTGCTGATCGGCGGCTTGTCGAAAGGCGAGGGCCTCCAACAGCACCCGCTTGTCGTCGGCGGGGACTCCCTCGCGCTTGGCCAGTGCTTGCAGTGAGGCCGCGTCGAGCTCGTGCGTGCGTGAAGCAGCCGTTTCGGCCCGGACGACGTGCGTATCGGAGTCGCCAGCGGCTACCGTCATCGCGACCAACGGCGTCCCCGACTCGAGGTCGTAGTCGAGATCGACGGCTTGGTCGAGGGAGGACAGCTTCGAGTTTCGCGACAGATCCAAGCCCACGTACACACGCTGCGAACGACGGCTGCGGTTGTCGACCGTCAGCTCCAAGTCGGAGAGCGAGACGTAGAGCTCTTGCAGGCGATCATCGGCGTACCGCACGTCTTTCGTCGATTCGCCGACGGGGCGGGTGTTTCGTGAGAGCTCGACGTCCAGCTCGGCGCCGTAGACCACGAATCGGCGCTCGTTTGGGCTCAGCCGACCCAGCACCGTTTCACCGGCAAAACCACCCGCGGAGAAGAACGAAACGGTCCCGCCTGGCAGCGTCTGCTTGGTGGTGTTGACCAGCCGGACGCCGGTCAGCCCGTCGTACTCGCCGCTGGAGAACCACGTGATCGACTCGGCCTCGATGTTCTCCGACACGATGGGGAGCAGCGCCGAGTGATGCGCCTGCAGGTCGACCGGGTCGGCCACTCCATAGACGAACAAGGCACCCTGGGCCTCGGTGTTGGCTTGGGTCAGTTCGGCCAAGTCGCCGATGCCGAGTCCACCGGCCGCGCTGCCGCCCCCGCCGCCCTTGCCGATGAGGCCGACGCGTCCTAGGCCGATCGAGCCCGCACCGCTGCCGCCGCCGCCGCTTCCGCTTCCGAAACCCATCATGCCGTAGCTTTCTCCGATCTCGCCGTCGAGCCACATCCGGTCGGGTGTGGTCTTGGCCAGCTGGGGAACGGTGGAGAGCTGCTCTTCGGGTTCGACCAGCTCGCGCCGTGCGTATCGCGGCGCCGCCAGGGGATACAAAAACGATGCGGGGCGGCCGTTGACCAGCTCGATGTCCACGTTGTTCCAGTCTTCGTCGGTGTCGTTGTGCACCAGCGCCCAGCCCTGCAGTACACCGCGGTCTCCTGCGGTTCCCAGCACAACCCGGTAGCTCGTCCGCCACACCGGAGCTTCGGCGACGTAGCCCAGCCCAAGCTTGCCGCCCGCCTCAATGCGCACACCGAGGCTTTGGGTCGTGCGAGCGGTATGGTCCGACAGCGCCTCTGCAGCGACGTCCAAGCGCTCGGCCGCCGCGCGTTCCGCTGGCTGCACGCCGCTCACGTCCTTGGTGGACAGACGCCGCAGATTGCCATCGCTACCCAGGACCAACAGCGAGTACTCCGGCGGTGGCGGCGGCCCCTCGTTCCCCGTTTCCCCGTCCCGCGGCGCGGCCTCGCCAAACGGACCCTCCACGTCGATCAACCGCCCCGTCATCTTGTTTCCAGCAGTGGTCACGATGACGCGCGTGCCTTCGAGGCTGTGCAACAGGTCGGCATAGCCAATCCCGTCCGACTCGTCGGGCAGTCCCGCCATCGCGCGCGCCATGCCCTCGCTCACCGCCGTCGAAAAGGCGATGCCCCCAACCCGGGCTCCGCTGCCACCATCGAGCACCACCAGCGTCTTCAAGGCGTCGTCCAGATGCGCCGTAGGAACGGGCAACGCGAGCTGGTCGTTCTTGCTCACTCGCCCACGCCGTTCGAAGTAGCCCACGCCGGTCTCGTACAAACGCAGGCGACTCAGCGGAAGAACCTCGGCCGACTTGGCCGGCGCGGCCATGGATAGAAATAGGGACAGAGCGAGTGTCGGCATCGAAGCGGCCTCCCGGCAGCAGCGAGGGAGACAGGTGTGCGACTCGGAAGTTCCCGGTCCGCGACAGCTCCTTGCGAACCGGACCGCTCGTGGAGTCCGCGGTTCCGAAAACTCTTGTTGACTTTGGTTTTCAAAATCGACAAGGTGATCGCATGCCGCAAGGAGCTCCTCATGCCCCCGCCGATGCGAAGGCCGTCGTGGCCCAGAGTTCGATTCTGACCGTCGAAGCTTGTTCGTGCGGCGTCCTGCACCTGCACTTCGGGGCGCTGTCCTTGCGCTTCACGCAGGAGAGCTTGGAGGCTGTGCGTCAGACGATCTCCGAGGCGCTGCTTCAGATGAGCGCCAACGAGGCTGCTTGCGTGAAGGCAACCGGCTTGTTCTCGAAGGCAGGCACGCTGCGTGGCGAAGCTTGACCCAACCCGCGTCGTCTCGGCGGCGGACTATGAGCGCGCGCGTCCCGAGTACCGCCCGCTGATCTCCTCGGAACGCCGCAGACGTCGCCTTCGCCTCGCCGATGCGTGCAGTCTTCAGTTCGAGACCCAGGAGTTCGCTTTGTGGCACGTCCAGGAGCTGCTGCGGGTCGAAGGGTGGACGTTGCCTCGCGCGAGGCGAACCGTCGGCGATGTAGAGCCTTGGTGTCCCGCCCCAGGGGAGCTCGTCGCGACGGTGATGGTCGACACCGACAACCCGGCGGTGGCGATGTTCATCGCCCGCGCGCTCGCCAGGCCCGGCGCGATCTTGCTGCGAGCGGGACAACATGTGTTGCGCAGCGAGGTCCTCGAGGCGGGATTCCCCGGTGACCCGGTCTGGTATCTGCGTTGGGCCGTGACCCCGCAGTGGCGGACGTCGCTTCGTTTCGGCTGCACGTGCCTCACCTCTTGGGACAACGCCTCCTATCCAGCGCCAGCGGCCACCGTTGCCGCGGTACGCGAGGACCTCGGCGCTGCGCGAGGTCCGGTTCAACCACTCCTTCATCGCCTCATCGAAGCCAAGAACCGAAGTGTCAAACCCCAACGTCCTCGTCACGAAGCCCGCTCCTGAGTTCCGCTGGTCTGCTGGCTGAACTGCTGCGACGCGTCACACGTCGTCCGCGGTGGGGTGTGATCGGTGGGGTGTGATCGGTGGGGTCTGGACACGACTGGAAGGATAAGAATGATTTTGACTTTCTGTTTCAATTGGTGCATTGGCAGCAGCGTGAAGACCAAGTCTATTCTCGGCGCCCTGCTGTTCTCATGTCCCTTGGTGGCAGGGTGCTCCGAAGACGCTGCTGGTGATGGAAGTACCGAGGCTTCCACGGGTGAGGCATCCCCCACGTCGGGGGCGGAAACCACTCCCAGCGCAAACACCAGCGGGCCCGATCCTGTGCCAACGCCGACGTCGGGCTCCACGGCCGATGCAGACGAATCGGGGACGTCCAGCGGCTCGTCGGGGGGTTCGGAGACGGGGGTGAGCGACGAAACTCCTCCCGAGATCACGCTGAGCTCTCCGCGGGGTGGGGTCGCCGTCGCGGCGGCGGTATGGACCTTTGAAGGCACCGTCTCCGACGATGACTCGGGCATCGAGACCTTGACGTTCGACGGCGGCGAAGGACCCGTGGCTGTCCATCTGGCCGACGATGGGACCTTCTCGTTTCGGGGCTCGCTGTCCCCGGGCTCCGCGACGTACGCGTTCGTTGCCACCGATACCTCCGGGAACCAGGATCTGCCGAAGTCAGCGTTCACTTTGGTCACCGCGTTTCGGTCGGAAACTCGCAGGCCGCGTTTCTCCGAGACGGGGTGCTTTACACGTGGGGCCGCAACGAACTCGGCCAGCTGGGCAACGGCACACTCCAAGGATCCGGCTGGGGCGACGAGCCTTCCACTGCGAACCTCCCAACTCGCTACGAGGTGGACGTCGACGGATTGATCAGCGTCGTGACGCGGCAGACGTTCATGCTGGGCCTGCGTAATGACGGAGCCGTGCTGTCGTGGGGCAGCAACGGTCGTGGACAGCTCGGCCGTGAGGCGGCGTCGGACTGCGGAAGCAGCGGTACCAATGCGTGCGCACGGACACCGGCCCCGGTTCCCGGACTGAGCGACGCGATCGCGATCGGTGCCGGCTTCGAGCACTCGTTAGTACTGCGGTCAGACGGTTCGGTGTGGAGCTTCGGCGACAACACCTACGGCCAGCTTGGTGCGGACACGGGCGGCGCATCTCGAATGGAACCTGCCGCTGTGGAGGGGCTCACCGACGTCATTCAGGTCGCCGCCGGCTCGGATGTGTCCTACGCCCTGACGCGTGAGGGGCAGGTCTACGCATGGGGAGAGAACGACCGCGGGCAGCTCGGGCAGGGCGTGGCCGACGCGGATGCGCATCCCGGGCCCGGGTTGATTCCCGGCGTTGCCGACGTCGTTCAGGTCGCGGCCGCGAACACGACCGCATTCGCCCTGCTCTCGGACGGCACGGTGGTGTCTTGGGGCCGCAATCACTCGGGCCAAGCTGGGGTCGACGACGAGAGCGGAAGCGACGTTCTCTCTCCCACAGTCGTCGTGACCGAGGATGCAGAGGCCCTCTCAGGTGTCGTTTCGGTGAGCGGTGACGGGTTCGTGGGCATGGCGCTCACCGCAGATGGCAGCGTGTACGCCTGGGGCCTAGGCGCCTTGGGTCAGCTCGGGCAAGGGTTCCTTGAGGACGGCGGGCGTGATCTCGACAGCCGAATTGTCGCGTCGCCGGTCGAGGTCGACCGCGATGATGCGCGAGCATTCGACATCCTAGAGCTGGAGGGGGGCGCCGGAGGCCCATCCCTGGCGTTGAGCGTCGATGGTCATCTCTTCGGATGGGGTTGGAGCTTTCAAGGCTCGCTTGGCTTGGAAGGAGCCATCAACGCATGGGCTTACAGCGCTCCGGTACTGGTTTTCGCCAGCGAGTAGGCGCGGCGGCTTGGGCGATTGCAGCCGGGTGCGGGGCTCCGTCGCCTTCGACACCGAGCGAAGGCAGCACAAGTACCGGAGTTGGATCGAGCAGCACAACGCGGCGAGGGAGCACCGGGTCTACGACCACGGGGGAGCTGCAGAGCACCACGACGACGTTCGACGAGTCATCCGGCGGGTTCGATGTCCCGCGCCCCGCCGCACTCGAGCCGGGCGAGCTCCGGCCGGGGGGAGACACCACCACCGAGTCGTTGGGGATCGGTGCGTTCGTCCAAGAGGCCGCAAACCTGGGGCTGGAGCGCCGCGCTGCGTTTGAGGCAGGCCTGCAGTTCTTCCAGCTCGACTGGGAGGTCGCGCCGGCAGCTCCAGAACTCGACGGGCTCGGACCCACGTTCAACGCGGTGTCCTGTCTGGACTGCCACGCCCGAAACGGACGCGGGCTGACGCCGCTGTCCGACCCCGAATCGGTCGCGGTCCTGCTCCGACTCGCGAGCGCCGAGGGAAGCCCAGACCCGGTGTTCGGCGACCAGCTTCAGCCCAGGAGCATCGGCGGCGTTCCCTCGGAGGGGCAGGTGAGCTGGACCGTGGGCAAGGCGATGCCGGTCATTGTTGACGGCGGCTTCATCGAACTTGAGAGCCCGGTTCCAAGCATCGAACCAGGTACTTTGGGCTCGCCAAGTCCCGACACACTGGTGTCGCCGCGGGTCTCCATGCAGCTTGTCGGCATGGGATTGCTCGAGGCCGTCCGCGCCGAGGACCTGGAGGCGCAGGCCGACCCTGACGACACCGATGGGGATGGCGTTTCGGGTCGCGTCGCTCGTGTGGGACCGGAGGTTGGGCGCTTCGGCTGGAAGGCGTCACAACCCACGGTTCGGGCCCAAGTGGCGGCCGCGTTTGCGGGGGACCTCGGCATCACTTCCGAGCTCCACCCCGATGAGAACTGTCCGCGGGCGCAGGTGAGCTGCGGCGTCGCCCCCACGGGCGGCTCCCCTGAGCTCACGGCGGTCCGGCTCGATGTGACGGCAGCCTACGTACGACTTTTGGGTGTGCCGACGCGGCGCGGCGGCGACAACGAGGATGTCCTTCGGGGAAAGGTGATCTTTGGCGAGCTCGGTTGCGCGCAGTGTCACCGGCCCACGTTCGTCACCGGCCCAGCGCTCGAACCCGAGCTCGCAGACCAGACCATCTGGCCATACACCGACCTGCTGCTCCATGATCTCGGCCCTGGTCTGGCGCAAGGTGGTCCCGAGGGAGACGCCAGCGCCGCAGAGTGGCGCACTGCTCCGCTGTGGAGCATCGGCCTGCTCCAGACCGTCAACGGAGGGCGCCGCTTGCTGCACGACGGACGGGCGCGCACGATCGAAGAGGCGATCGTCTGGCACGGCGGTGAGGCTGCGTCATCAACTGCTGCCTATCTCGCCCTCTCCGAGTCGCAGCGGGACGACCTACACGTGTTCATCGAGTCCCTGTGACGGCGCACGGTCAAGGGCGCTCCACCAGCAACGACTCGACCTCTCGTTCGAGCCTCTGCTCATCGCCCGAGCGTGACGCGAAGCGCTCAGTCCACCGGAGCCTCTCGCTCCGAGCGTTCTTCCCCGGTCGAAACACGAAGGTCCTGAAGGCGGCGACCCCTCAAACGCCAGCGAAGCTCGACGCTACAGACAGTGCCGCGGCGCCTTGTTCGGCGACCCACGCAGTGATGCGGAGGTTGTCCGCTCGCATGCCGGAAGGAACGACCTTCCACAAGGAGACGCCGGCCGGGTCCAAACGAAGGCTCTCCTGCGCGCCGAGCTGAGCCACGAGGTGCGCGACTGCGGGGTGGGTGAGCGTCGGCTGTGGGTTCACCCAACGGTCGGCCCTCACCTGGTGGGATGCAGCGGTGTGAAGCACAGACGCGGGGCGGTGAAAGCCGAGCTCGCGCGCGACGAGGTCGTGGTCCTCGCGCCCAGTTGGGGTGAGCCACACGGTGCCGGTCAAGGGAAGGGCGGCTTCGACCTCGACTCGGTGTGCGGTGAGGGTGTCCAGCATGTTGGTCGTCTGAAATGCCCGGGCACCAGGACTTCGGCCATCCACACCCAGCCGGTCGCGGCGCTCGCCTGAAACGGTCCCGCATCAGGGCTCGAGCGAGAACGTCGGCGTCGGGACCCACCGCTGGGGGCGAACGCTGCTGCGAGTTGCTCCGCGCCCCGTTGCGCTCCGGAGGCCGCTTGGGCAGCACGAATCTGCCGAAGGGGACCTTGCAGACTCTGCGGTGCGAGCAGGGGCACGCGGCAATACGGGCACGGGAGAGCGTCGCGCTGCTGCCAGACGGGGATCCGAACCGACGCACCGCAGCCATCGCAGCGCGCTGAGGTGTCGACCGTCTCTTGCAGCGCCATGTTCAACGCATCCGCTTGGGCCCGCTTGGCGACGCGGCGCATCGCAAACGTCGCGAGCAGCAGGGCGCCGGTGACGAGCGTGATGAGGATGGCCGCGGCGAGGCCGAGCGCCTTCATCGCCTCCGCGCCTTGCAGCTGCGCGGCCGACCAGGCCTCGACCAGTCGCGGACCTCCGAGAACGACTGCGAGGGCACCGAGCATGAGCGCACCGCCGATGCCCAGCACGAGGTTTCGGCAACCGGTCGCGCCCATGCGCTTGGAGAGGAAGCCGGCGAACAGCATCGCCCGCAGTCGGTCTGTCTCTCGGTGCACCCGCGCGAGGTGACGGGTGAGCGATTCGCGGAGCGCGGTTGGAAGCGCGTCGTCCGATCCGCACGACGGGCACCGGAGGCTGATCGTCGCGTGCGCGATCGCTTCGGCCATTCCGGCCCCGCACTGTGTGCAACGAACCTCTGCGCTCCTTGTACCCAATGCGAGACATCATGCCTCATCTTGCCCGACTTGGCCGACTCGCCCGACTTGGCCGAACCGGCCGAGCCGCGGTTCGATGGGCCTACTTCACGTCGAAGCGATCTGCGCTCATGACCTTGGTCCACGCCGCCACAAAGTCATCGACCAACTTCTTGTTGGTATCGAACGCATAGACCTCGGCCACTGCTCGCAGCTCTGCATTCGATCCAAACACCAGGTCGACTTCGGTTCCGGTCCACAACACGGTCCCGCTGCTGCGGTCCCGGCCCTCGAAGTGCGTGGACCCTTCCGCCGCTTTCCACTCGGTGTTCATGTCCAGCAGGTTGACGAAGAAGTCGTTGCTCAGGGTGCCGGGGCGCTTGGTGAACACGCCGTGGGGAGCTGCGCCCGCGTTGGCGCCAAGGACTCGCAGGCCACCGACCAAGACGGTCATCTCGGGCACGGTGAGGCCAAGCAGGTCTGCCTTGTCCACCAGCTGTTGCGAGGCGGTGAGCTCCCCGGTGGAACCAACGTAGTTGCGGAACCCGTCGGCGGCGGGCTCAAGATACGCAAACGAGGTCACGTCGGTCTGCTCCTGGGTTGCGTCTCCTCGGCCGGGCACGAAGGGCACAACAATCTCCACCCCGGCGTCCTTGGCTGCTTTCTCAATTCCCGCCGCACCCGCAAGCACGATGAGGTCGGCCATCGACACCTTCTTTGCACCAGCCTTGTTGAAAGCCGCCTGCACACCCTCGAGCTTTTGCGAGCACGGCGGCCAGCGCTTGGGGATCGTTGGCGGCCCAGTCCTTCTGCGGGGCCAGGCGGATGCGGGCACCGTTGGCCCCACCCCGCATGTCACTGCCGCGGAACGATGAGGCCGAGGCCCACGCGGTGCGCACCAGGTCGGAGACCGGCAGCCCCGTCGCCAGCACATCTTTCTTCAGGCGCGTGATGTCGGCTTTGCCCACCAGCGGGTGGTCGACCTTCGGGACCGGGTCCTGCCAGGACATCTCTTCCTTGGGCACATCGGGCCCGAGGTAGCGCGCGCGCGGGCCCATGTCGCGGTGGATGAGCTTGAACCAGGCCTTGGCGAAGGCGAGCTCGAACTGCTCGGGATGCTCGCGGAAGCGCATCGAGATCTCGCGATAGCTCGGGTCGAACTTCAGGGCGAGGTCGGTGGTGAACATGATCGGGGCGTGTCGCTTGGAGGGGTCGTGGGCGTCGGGCACCATCTCCGAGGCTTGGTCGCCCTTGGGCTTCCACTGGACCGCGCCGGCGGGGCTCTTGGTCTGCTCCCATTCGAAGGCGAACAGGTTGTCCAGGTACTGGGTGCTCCACTGCACTGGCGTCATCGTCCATGCGCCTTCGAGCCCGCTGGTGATCGTGTCTTGCGCGTTGCCCTTGCCGCACTTGTTCTTCCAGCCCATCCCTTGCGCGGCCGCACCCTCGGCGGCCGGCTCGGCTCCCAGGCAGTCCGCGGGCTTGTGCGCGCCGTGGGCTTTGCCAAACGAGTGACCGCCGGCGATCAGCGCGACGGTCTCTTCGTCGTTCATCGCCATGCGACCGAACGTCTCGCGGATGTCCTTGGCGGCGGCGAGCGGATCCGGGTTGCCGTTGGGCCCCTCGGGGTTGACGTAGATGAGCCCCATCTGCACCGCGCCCAGTGGCTTCTTCAGCTTGCGGTCTCCGTGGTAGCGCTGGTCGCCCAGCATCTTGGTCTCCGGTCCCCAATAGACCAGCTCGGGTGTCCACTCGTCCTCACGACCTCCGGCAAAGCCCAGGGTCTGAAAGCCCATCGACTCCATCGCGACGTTGCCGGTGAGCACCATCAGGTCGGCCCAGGAGATCTTGTGGCCATACTTCTTCTTCACGGGCCACAGCAGACGCCGAGCCTTGTCGAGGTTGGTGTTGTCGGGCCAACTGTTGAGCGGCTCGAAGCGCTGCTGGCCCCCACTGGCGCCACCGCGCCCGTCGGTCACGCGATAGGTGCCGGCGCTGTGCCACGCCATGCGAATGAACAGAGGGCCGTAGTTGCCGTAGTCGGCGGGCCACCAGTCTTGCGAGGTGGTGAGCACCTCGCTGATGTCCTTCTTGACCGCCGCGAGATCGAGCGAGGCAAACTCCTTCGCGTAGTCGAAGTCGTCGCCCAGTGGGTTGGACCGGGCCTCGTTTTGACGCAGGGGATCGAGGTTGAGCGAGTCGGGCCACCAAAACGCGTTGGGCTTGGGCTGGCCCTCGCGCAGGGTGGGACCCGGCTGCTCCGCGGCGGCGGTGTCATTGGAGGTCACCGTGGGCGGGACAGCAGTGTTGCCTGCGGTCTTCGTCGCGCATGCCGGTACCAGGCCCAGCGAGAGGGAAGCTGCGACAAAGAGGAGCCGAGGGGTTGATGGCAGCCGGATCATGCGGCGCCATGCCTGCACACTCCGGGCCACGGAAGGAGACCTTAGGATCGTTGGGAAATTTCTCCCAGAATCGCGCAGGCAGCAAAATGTCGTCGAGTGGGCCGACGACATGACGTCGTTTGACCGGCATATCGTTGCCGCCGTCGTAGTCGAAGAAGAGTCACCCGCCGGCCAGCGGAGAGGTCATCCACTTCTGCAGACCTGGGTGGAGCTCGATGGCCCGCGTCGTAGGGCGATGCGTCGAGGCCTCCTCAAAACGCAGCACCTCTCCGTCCTCGGGAATGTGCACCCGGTCGATCAACCCTTCAGCCCGCATGCGTTCGCGCAGCGTCGCGCGGGTGGTCGGGCAATGATCCAGCGCCTCGAGGTGGTCGAACACGACGGCTCCGGGGGCGAGGCGTGTCAGCTCCACCAACTCGTCGACCGAGAATAGGATGTCGCCACCGATGCCCATGTTGGCGGCGCCCGCAGGAGCGACAACGACGTCGGGTCGCAGTCGCACGATGGCGTCCGCAACCGATTCGGTGAGGACCGAGTCTCCGGTGATGTAGAGGCTCGGCTCATTCTCCGGCGCGAGGTAGTAGCCAGCCACCGGACCCAGAAACCAACCGAGCAATCCTCGGCCGTGCCGCGAAGGGACGACCTCGAACTCCACGCCCAGTCCCCCATCCTCCAGCGCTCGTGCGTCCAGTCCTTTGCGGCGTAGGCGTGGGACGTCCATTCGGTTGGCCCACACCGCCAGGCCAGAGGTCTTGGCCCAGGCCCGCCCGGCCAGGTCGAAGTGGTCCGGGTGCTCGTGGGTGATCAGCACGCCCGTGGCTTGGGCAAGGGCATCGGCCATCTGCTCAGGCGCGGGAACCAGGGGATTCCGTCGGCGTCCGCCACCGAACACCTTGAATCCCGGCATGGCCCCAACCTTGGAGAGCATCGGGTCGACGAGCAAACGGTGGGCACCAAACGACACCAGCATGGTGGCGCTGCGAAGCTGCTGAATCTCCATCGCGGACACTGTGAAACCGCCGGGCTCAGCTGCCAACGAGCATGGATGCACGACAGGCATCCGTATTCGGATGGCGCCCGGTCGCAGACCCGGCGAGACTCGGGGCCATGGACTGGGACCACCTGCGCACGTTCGAGTCCGTCGCGCGACTCGGAAGTTTGACGGCGGCCGCCAAGGCGTTGGGCGAGAGCCAGTCCACCGTCAGCCGTCAGCTCAAGCAGCTCGAGACACGGGCGGGGTCGCCTTTGCTGCTCCGGGACACGCCGGTCACGCTCACACCGCGGGGGACAGAGCTCCTCGCCGCGATCGCGCCGATGCTCGAGAGCGCGTTGGCGGCCGAATCGGCGCTGGACGACCGGCCCGAGCTTCACGGGATCGTCTCTGTGACCACCGTCGGTGAGCTGGTGCGATGGGTTCTTGTCCCTGCGATCCCCAAGTTCTTCGCGCGGCATCCTCGACTGGGTTTGCGCGTGCTGGCCGACAACCGGGTCAGCTCGCTCGCCGCGGGGGACGCCGACATCGCCCTGCGGTTCGTGCGGCCCCGGCGAGGCGACCTCGTCGCCCGCAAGATTCACACCGAGCACTACGGGCTGTTCGCTTCCAAGGGGTTGCAGCTCCACCCGGAGGTGCCGTGGCTCGGGCTGGCCGGCTCGCTGGCGGGGATCAATGAGCAACAACACGCACAGCGGGCGTTCGCAGACCGAGCGCCTCGGCTGCTGGTGGAGGACCTGGAATCGCTGGGGATGGCCGTACGAGATGAGGTCGGGGTCGCCGTGTTGCCGCGCGGGTTCGGAAGCCGTCTGCCTGACGTCGTGGAAGTTGAACCGGCTGCGGTGGGGGCCCTCGACATCGGTCCGGTGGCCTCTCGAGCACTCTGGATGGTCGTGCATGGCTCGAAGGCTCGTGTGCCGAAGGTTCGCGCGGTGATGGACTGGGTGGTCGAGGTCTTCGAGACGTCGGGGGACTCAGGAGACTAGGTCGAAACGCGCCGAAGACATGGCTTTTGTTGCGGGCCGGAGGTCAACGCAGCGCCCGTGGCTGTATCCTGGGCCCAGTGGATGTCGCTCTCGCGTGTGCGCAGGAGATCGTCGGGTTGCACCGCTTCTTCGAAGCGTGGTTTCGCGGAGGCTTCTCGGATCGCGAGCGCGGCTTTGAGCGGTTCACGGGCGTGATGGATTCAGGCTTTGTCATGGTGTCCCCAAAGGGCACAGCGGTCGGGCTCGATGCTCTGTGTGCCGGGCTTCGCGGAGCGTTCGGCAGCTGGGGCGCTGGGGATTCGATCGAGGTCTCCGAGGTCACGCTTCGGCATGCACATGCAGACCTCGTGCTGTTGACCTATGTGGAGACTCAGCGGACTCCGGACAAGGAGACCGCGCGGTTGAGCACGGTCCTGATGCGGCAGCGCGAGGCCACGCCCAATGGGGTGCAGTGGCTGCACGTGCATGAGACCTGGCAGCCGGGGAAAGCAGGCTGATGGAGCTGGACGAACTCAGCGTTGGCGGCCGCGCCCTGATGGGCTCGCTGGAGGCGCGTTTGTTTGGCAAGGCGCAGACGACTCGGCTGGGTCGGTATCACGTGCTCGAGACGCTTGGGCGCGGTGCGATGGGCGTCGTCTACAAGGCCTACGACCCTCAGCTCGACCGAAACGTTGCGGTGAAGGTGGTGACCGCGGGCGGAGAGGATGCGCGGGTGCGGATGATGCGAGAGGCGAAGGCGTTGGCCAAGCTCAACCATCCGCACGTGGTCACCGTGCACGAGGTCGGGGAAGCCGACGGGGAGATGTTTGTCGCCATGGAGTACGTCGACGGCGGAACGCTGGCGCAGTGGTGCGAGGCGCACTCCGAACCCTCGCGGACCCGGACCCGGACGCTGATCGAGTTCGCTGTGCAGGCGCTCGAGGGTCTCGCGGCTGCGCACGATCTGGGTCTCGTCCATCGCGACATGAAGCCGGCCAACATGCTCATCGGGAGCGATGGGCGGCTGCGGGTTGCGGACTTTGGGCTCGCGCGAGCCTTCGAGATCGAGGCAGAGGTGCTGACGTCGAGGGAGGAGGATCTGGAGGCTAGCGCCTCGGGTCCGCTCACGCAGACCGGAGGCGTCGTGGGGACGCCAGCCTTCATGGCGCCGGAGCAGTTCGGGGGGGTCGCGGATGCCAAGAGCGATCAGTTCGGCCTGTGTGCCAGCTTCTTCCTCGCGTTCTACGGATCTCCGGCGTACACGGCGACGTCGGTCGCGGAGCTCCTCGGGTCTCTTGAGGGGGGTAAGGTTGCTGCAGCCCCGTCCAAACACGTCCCAGAGTTCGTCCGCCGGGTTTTGGTGCGGGGCCTGCGGCCGCGGCCGGGCGAGCGTTTCGAAGACGTTCGAGCCGTAGCCCGAGCCCTTCGCAGCGGCGCGCGTCGGCGTCGTTGGATCGCAGGCGGAGGCATGCTCAGCGTGGGTGCAGCCGCGATCGCGTCCGTGGTGTGGGCGAGCCAGCCCGCGCCCTGTACCGACGAGCGCGCTCGCATCGAAGCCGCCGTCGAGGGCGAGTCCGAGCGCGTCGCCAAGCTGGTCGAGGCTTCCGGGCGTCCTCACCCGGGCGAGCTCTCCGATCGTTTTTCGGCCGATCTCGACCAGGTGGTCGAGCGATGGTCCGATCAACGGCTGGAGGCTTGCCGGGCCTCGCGCGATCAGGATCCCGAGGTTGGCCGCCTGGGGAAGCAGCGGCTGCGTTGCCTCGATGCCGCGGTCGATGCGACAGCCCGGACGCTTCGCGGCATCGAGTCGTTGACTCGGGCGCAGGCCGATGCTCTTCCGACGCTGATCCGACTCGTCCAGGGCATCAACGATTGCGACGACGCAGACACGGAGGTGTTTGACACCGAACAGGGGCAGCAGCTCGTTGCGTTGTTTCGTTCGGGCCTGGCCGCCGAGGGGCGACTCGACTACAGCCAAGCGCGCACCGCCTACGAGGCCGTGTTGGAGGGTTCCGAGTCCGGAGGGTTTGCCCACCTGCGCTCGGAGACCCATACCCGGCTCTCCGAGGTGTGCGAACGGATGCGGAGATGTGCAGGCGTTCAAGCGCCATCTCATCGGCTCTCTGGACGAGGCGGAGAACGCTGGAGATGCCGAGCTGATGGCGCTGCACTGGCTTGCGGTTGCCGACACCCTTCCGCGGGGTGAATCTGCGGAAGCCTTCGAGTTGATCGTGAGTCGGTCCTATCGGGCGAGGGCGCGCGGCCCGATGACGGATTGGAGCCTGGCTCAACTGCTCTACATGGAGGCTAGCGATCGGATTGACCGAGGCCAGCCCGAGCGAGCCTTGCCGTTGGTGAAGGAGGCGATCGTGTTGGGAGAGGAGGTCGGCTCGCCTGCCTTGGCGTTCATGTACGAGCTCGAGTCTGTGGTGCGCACGGAGCAGAGGTGAGTTCCAGTTGGCCGAGGCGCGGGCTCGCGATGCGGTACGAGACCCATACGGAGCGGGTGGGTCCGCACCACCCCGAGGTGGCGGTCTTTCGTCGCGAGGCTTGCGGGCGTGCAGTCGTGGCAAGGCCGCGATGCCGACGCGGCCAAGACCTACAGCTCAGGTGATCGCAGACGCTGGAAGAGCGACCCGATCATCTCTCGTCCCAGCTGTTCTACGCCTACGCCGGGCGAGGCAGTGCGCTTCGCAACACGGGTGATCTCGAGGGTGCGCTGCTCGACTACGAGAAAGCCGCCGCGCATCGCCGAAGGACTTGGGGAGCAGGGTGCATCGCTGCTCCCATGGGTCAACAGCGATCGCGCCCGAACGTACCGTCTGATGGACCGAGCCTCACGAGGCACTGAGGTTGATCGACACGGTCCTCGCTGCGGTCGGCTCGCCGCCTGCCGACGTCGTCGTCGACTCGATCCTGCGCGCCGGAATTCTCGCTGATCTGGAGCGAACAAAGGACGCGGTCGCGCAGCTCGAGCGAGTGATGGCGGTGGTCGAGGATGCCCTCGGGACCGCAGGGAGCACAGCGGATTCAAGCAGCGGTCGAGATCGCCGAGGTCTACATCGAGCTTGGCGAGCACGACCGCGGCCAGGCAGAGATCGATCGCTTCCTTCCACTTGCGCAGGACGAGCCGATGTTTCGCTCGATGCTCGAGCGGGCGCGCGCCCAAGGCTACGCCGACCAGGGCCGCGTCGCGGACGCCCGCGACGTGGGCGCAACGCGCTCTGGCTTCGATACGCGATGCCGAGGCCGGACAGCACGAGATCGATCCGATCGAAGATCTGATCGCATCACTCGACGAGTGAGACGTCGTGTAGGGTTTCACCACGGGCTGCTACGGCGCTTCTCTCCGGGACTGCGCAGGAGTACGATCGACGCGTGGGGACGCGAAGTGGGGTTGTTGGCCTGGCGTTGGTTGCGCTTGGCTGTTCGAGTGCAGGGGAACGGGAGTCGTCGGGGAGCGTCGACACTTATGGGGCGTCCGCGTCCAGCTCCAGCAGCGGTTCCTCTGCAACGGCCCCCACGTCCGCCAGCGCGTCGGAAAGCGCCACGAACTCGCCCGGGGCTGCCTCCTCTACCTCTGGCAGCCCGCCCGGCGCGGATACAGACTCTGGAGGGTCCTCCGGGGACGCTCCAAAGTTCGACCTTGGGACTGCGCCAGACCTGCCACCCAGACAGGAGGTGTGTCCCGAAGATGCGTTCATGGCCGACGACAACGACATGTGCGCGATCGACCCTGTCCTCTACAATCGCGAGGAAGGGTTCTTGACCCTGACGATCGTCAAGGGCCAGCTCTACGAACTGGACGATCCAAGCGTCGAGGTGATCTTCTCCACCGACCAGGTTGGCTACGAGGGCTTCTTCACGATTGCGCGCGAAGAAGGCGCGCCCGACGTCTTCTACATGATCGTCGCCGACGACGACTTCATGCACCTGGAACCCGACGGCGAGTGCGGCATCACGATCGGAGCGTGCGAGACCGACTGCATGCCCGCCGAAGGCGGCGACGTGTGCCGTGCGTTCGTCGACGACTTCATCCCGATCGTCGCCAGCGCATACATCGGCTCCCCCTACACGCTCGACACGTTTGGACGACGCACCAGTCCCAACGGTGCGTGTTGCGCCGATGACTTCACGTGCAACGCGTCCGTCTCCAGCTACACCGAACACGTCGTCTCGGGTCCGGGCGGTACGATGCACTTCGTCTTCCAGGACGGCTTTGCGTTTCTGGATACGATGGGCTGGTCGTACGAGGAGCGAAAGAACGTCAACGGTGACGCGCAGTTCGAATTCGATCTGTGCTCGCTGCCGGTCCCCGAGGGCTGAGGTCCGGCGGTGCGGGCTCATCGGTCCGCCCAAAACTCGGAGAACACCGTCTCGTCGAACGCCTCACTGAGGATGTGCCCGTCGGCGAAGCCGAGCTTCCGCGAGCGTCCGTCAAAGCGGCGTGATCGGGGGCCTGGGCCGCCGCTAGTACTGCGGCTCGTGCACGGGTGCCTGCGGTCGAAACTTCATCCGCAAGCCGGTGAGAAAGTTGCGCAGCACTTGGTCCATGCACTTGCGGTGGTGCTTGTGGCCGGGCTTGCGAAACAGGGCGCTCAGCTCGTGCTCGCTGATCTCGTTGCCCGCCAAACGAAGGACCTCCAGCATCTCGTCGCTGGAGAACGCCATGGCGATCTTGAGCTTACGCAGGATGAGGTTGTTGTTGAGGCGAGACTCCACCACGGGCGGTGGGCCTTCGCGGGCACCGCGGCGGTCAACGATCAGGCCGTTGAGAAAGTATGCGAGCGCCTTGTCCCCACAGTTGGTGTAGGCGGGGTCGTCTTCCTTCTTGAGCCAATCGCTCACCTCGGCTCGCGTGACCTCTTTGTCGGCCAAAGCAAACAGGGCGATCATCTTGTCGTCGCCGTAGTCGAAGACGTAGCGAATGCGCCGGAGAATGTCGTTGTTGGTCATGACGACTCACGCGGTTTCGGAGAGTTGCACCTGCAGGCGGGCCAAGGTTGCGGCAGGTCCACGGATCTCGAGATGGGTGCCAAGCTCGTCGTGGCGCTCGCTGAGGACGGTGGCCAAGTCGTGGACCCGGGAGACCACGCCTTGAGCTGACCAAGGCACAAAGATCTTGGTCTGCTGCATCTCGCCATCGAAGACCCCGACGATGAAGTCGCGCACGGAGGCGACACTGCTGGGGTCGTGCGCGGACACCTGCATCGCGTCGGGGAACTCAAGCGCGAGCTCTGCCCGCACCTCGTCGGTGAGGCGGTCGCATTTGTTGAGCAGCAGTTTGGACTCGGCGTCCTGGGCACCGATGTCGCCCAGCACTTCGCGGGTGACCGCGAGCTGCTCGCGAAACGAAGCGTCGGAGGCGTCGACCACAAACAACAACAAGGCGGCGTCGAGGGCCTCGTCCAACGTGGACCGAAACGAGGCCACGAGCTCGTGCGGGAGCTTCTTGATGAAGCCGACCGTATCGCTCACCAGGATTCGCGGGTCGACCTCGGGTCGCAGCGCTCGAACCGTGGTGTCGAGGGTGGCGAAGAGCTTGTCGGCCACCTCGACGCCGCTCTCGGTGAGCGCGCGCATCATCGAACTCTTGCCCGCGTTGGTGTAGCCGATCAGCGCAGTCCGTCGCTGGCCCTTGCGCCCCTGGCGACGGGTCGAAGAGGTGCGGTCGATCTCGGCCAGTTCGCGACGCAGCTCAGCGATGCGGGTTCGGATCTTGCGTCGATCGAGCTCCAACGACGACTCGCCTGCGCCCTTGCCCCCGATGCCGCCGCGTTGCCGATCCTTGCTCGCGCCCGCTTCGCGCAGGCGCGGGGCGACGTAGGTGAGCCGGGCGATCTCGACCTGCAGCCGGGCCTCCCGCGTGTTGGCGTGCCGATGGAAAATCTCGACGATCACGTGGGTGCGATCCAAGACCTCCGCACCTGTCGACCGCTCCAGGTTTCGGTGCATCTGCGCCGTCAGCTCGTGATCCACGATCACCACGCTGGCGCGCGGCTCGTCGGACTCCACCCCGTCCTCGGGTTCGTCCAGGACGAACGGCACCGGCTCCTCGGCGTCCTCCCCCAGCTGCTTGGCGCGGCGCAGCTCCGCCCGGTCGCGGCTCGGGATGCTGGGCGCGATGCTCCCGTCGCCTCCGGTCCACGCGCACAGCTCGCTGAGCTTGCCCTCACCGACCACTGTGGTGGGAGAGAGTCGGGACCTTTTTTGCCCAACGACCCCCACCACGTCGAGGCCCAACGTGTGGACGAGTCGGCGCAGCTCGTCCACATCCGAGGCGTGTTGAGCATCGTCGACATCGGGAAGCTGGACTGCGACCAGCACAGCGGTCGCTCGTTTGGGACGGTTGTCGGGCAAGGGCGGGAGCATAGCTCAAGCGCACCTGGCCGACGCCATGTGGTTGAGCGGGTCGGGCCGCTGGCCCGTCCATGATAAAACTGCGTTGTGGGATGCAGGGCGGGTGAAATGGGTCGGTGGCTGCTCGGACTGCTGATCGTCGTGACGGCCTGCGATGATGATGAGGGTCCCGAGGCTTGGATGCCGACCACCGGGGGGCAGTCGAGCACGTCGGGCTCAGAGGTTGCCACCGCCACAAGCGCCGCCGCGACGGTGAGCACCACCGATGTGGACCCAGCTGCCAGCACGGGTGGGGACACGCCGGGCTCGACCGGAGGCGTGCCGACCGGTGCGGACACCGGCGCCCCAAGCTCGGAGGGTCCGGCTCCAGCGCTCGACCTCCCGCCGCTCGAGGACCCGCTGCCGCAAGGGTTCCAGCTGCCGTTCGAGTGCGATCAGCCCTGGCGTTTGGATAGCTGGGGGCACGCGCCTGCGCTCGACATGGTGCGCGAGCCCGACCAGGTCGGCACCGATGGCGCCACGCTGCTTGCGGCCGCGCCCGGCGTGGTCAACCGATCCGAGTTTCACGCCAACGCGGGCAACCTGATCCAGATCGATCATGGGGAAGGTTGGTTCACCACCTCGGTTCACCTTCAATCGCGCGCTGTGGAGATCGGGGACGCGGTGGAGCGTGGGCAGGTGATTGGAGCGGTCGGTGCGACGGGCCCCACCTCCAACGGACATCCGCACCTGCACTTCGAGGTGGGCTTCGACGCCGATGGCAGCGGCTCCGCGAGCTGGGGCGTCGCGGATTCAGAGCGGGTCAACCCGTGGTTCGACGGCGTGGAGTACGGACAGGCAAACGCGCTCACCTGGCGCGACGTGGTGAGCGCCAACTGCCCGTGATGCGTCCTGTGCGGAGAAGACCGGCCTGCGCCAGATCGGCTCGAACCGGAAAGGTTTGACCCCACGGCGTCGTCCTGCATTAATGCGGCGCGGCGGAAGCCCGGGGCCAAGCGCGAGCTCGCCTCAGGCCGGAAGTCGCAGCCACCGGAGACTCGACTCATGCGCATTCTCGACAAAACTCAGCGCCCGACCCCGGAAGACATCGCCGACGCGATGCGACGACTCGTGCACCCTGGGCGCGGCTACGTCGTGTCGACACAGGCGTTTGCGACGGCGCTCGGCCTGCCCGGTGCCGTGCTCGCGGAGCTTCGCTCGCTCCCCCTCGGGGCGCTCGGGCAGCGACTCATGGCGATGCGCTACGTCGTCGAGAACGCCGAGATCTGGGTGGAGCACTTCGCTTGGGAAGCGCGGCTCGCAGCGCTCAACGAGTCTGCGCCCGCGTTCGTGCGGACGCTCCTGGATCACGTCGCGGCGGCGCGTGCCCAGGCGCCCGATCAGGGGACCTTCGAGGCCGAGCTGTTGGGACGATCGCTGATGGAGACCGCGCAGCTCGCCGCGACGGTGGAGCACGGGGCCACCGAAGCGATCGAGCTCTTCGTGGGCTTGAGTCTGTATCCGGCATGCTGCGCGTTGTTGCGGAGTCGGCTGCGGGACGAAGCGCACGACCTCTTTGCCAGCAGCCCCCGCGCCTGCGACCTGATCTATCTGCTGTCCCAAAGCCTCGATCGGTACCCGGCGACCACCGTTGGAGAGGGCTGCCTCGACTACATCATCGTCGCCGACAAGGGAGAGATGGGCGTCCGGGCCACACGAGAGGCGCTCGCCGCTGGTGCTTGTCCTGTCGTCCTGCACAGCGCGAGCGACGACGCGGACGCGCTGCAGGTACGGCTCGCAACCGAAGCCGGAGGATTCGCGATTCCACTCGAGGGGGCGTTCAGAGAGACCTACGCCAACCCGACGCAGATGGTGGCGCGCATCAAACAAGCCTACGAAGAGCGCTTCGGAGAACAGGCGCTGGAGCATCTGAGTCGATCCGCGCTGTATCCCGGCTACGGCCCGCTGGCGGAGAACACCGTTGCCATCGAGACGTTCCAGCGCGGCGGCATCGCCTTCATCGGCCCCATGCGGGACGTCGTCGAGCGGGCAGGGGACAAGCGCGAGTTCCGGAAGCTGGCCGAGGCGATCGACCCGCACGCGGTCACACCAGGCATCGTGATCGACGACACCGACCCCGAGGCGATCGCATCCAAGATCCTCAACGCGCACACCGCCGGGGCCTTCACCTTTCCCGGCCGCCTCAAGGCCGCGAACGGCGGCGGCGGTCGAGGGCAGGTCGTGCTGGATCAGCCCTCCGAGATCCCCTCGGCGGTCCTTCGTGTCCTGGGCGAGATCCGCTCGAACGGCTGGGATCCGGGGGTGATGTTCGAGCAGAACATTCCCAGGACGATGCACCTCGAGGTTCAGGTGGTGCGCGACCGCTTCGGCAACACCCGGCACTTCGGCATGCGCGACTGCAGCGAGCAGCGGGCCAGCCAGAAGATCCAAGAGGAGGCTCCGCCCGCGGTGCTTCGGCATGACCCCGCGCTCGAGGCTCGCATGTGTGAGATCGCGGTGCGTATCGCGGACTCGGTCGACTACGTCGGAGCTTGCACCGTCGAGCTGATGTTCAAGGACGGCCACTTCTATCTGCTCGAGATGAACACTCGGATTCAGGTGGAGCATCCGGTCACCGAGGAAGCGCATCGCATCCGTGAGGGCAACGCTCTGACGCCGCTCAACCTCGTGCAGCTGCAGTTCCTGATCGCCGCCGGTGCCCCGATCCCGTTCGAGCAGGCTGCGGTCGAGCCGGTCCGGGTTGCCCGCGAGTATCGAATCAACGCAGAGGCCTATCGCGCGGAGCTCAAGGATTCCCGCGACGGTGGACGAGGCCTGTTCGTGCCCAACGCCGGCATCTTCGACTGCATCGAGCTCCCCGACGAGCCGACCGTGCTGGAGGCGTTGCGCACCTCGGGGACCACCAGCGTGACCGCGGTGGGGATTCGCTTCGACACCGGTTTCGAGGTGGGCGACAAGCTGGTCAACAAGGACCCCACATTCGGGAAACTCATCGTGTCGGTCGAGGTCGCCCCGTCCCACGTGGAAGAGCGATACGAGCTGCTGCGGCAGGCGTCGATCGAGGTCCTTCGTCGCGTTCGCATCGAGGGGCGCCAGGTGATGCCCGACGGCAAGATCGTGGAGGGCTCCAAGTTCGAGAACAACGTGGACACCCACATTTGGGTGCTGGAGACCGAGTGCATTCGGACCCATGGGAAGAGCGTGGCGGAGGACCGACACGTCAACTGGGTCATCGAAGCGCTCCGCAGCCGCGGCTGATGCCCGTCCCGGCGCCGGGGCCCCACACGCCCTGCGCAGAAACGGGGTAGGCTTCGCGGATGTTCTACTGGGTGGTGGTCGCGACCTCGATCTGGATGGCGGTCGACGCGTCCAAGATCGGATACGACAAACGCGATATTAAGGGACTCGCGGCGATCGGCCCCGCGGGCTGGTTCTTCGCCGGACTGTTCCTGTGGATCGTTACGTTTCCGCTGTATCTCATCAAGCGTCCCGAGCTGAAGGCGGTCGCAGAGCGGCGACGGCAGATGCTCGCGCAGGGGCAGGGCATGCCAGGACAGCTGATCGGCCAGGGGTACCCTCCGGCGCAAGGATACCCGCCAGGGCAAGGGTATCCGCCAGGGCAAGGGTATCCGCCAGGGCAGGGATACCCGCAGGCGCAGGGATATCCGCAGGCGCAGGGGTACCCGCAGGCGCAGGGATACCCGCAGGCGCAGGGATACCCGCAGGCGCAGGGATACCCGCAGGCGCAGGGGTACCCGCAGGCGCAGGGATACCCGCAGGCGCAGGGATACCCTCCGGCGCAGGGGTACCCGCAGGCGCAGGGGTACCCGCCGATGCCGCCGCAGCAGCCGTACGGACAGCCGAGCTCCGGCCAGCCGCCGCAGCCTTCGCCCGATGTCGAGCAGGGGCTGCGGAAGCTCGAAGAGTTGCGGATCTCCGGCATCCTCTCCGAAGCGGAGTTCCATCAGCAAAAGGCGCAGCTGCTGTCTCGGGTTTGAGCGGATCCGGGAGTGCTCAAGTCTTGTTGCCCGGGTCGGTCAGCCCGTGGCGAAGCAGGCGACCTCGATCTCGAACTCGTAGTCGAGGATCGCAGTCAGCAACTCCGCGGTCTGGGTGACCGTGACGGTGAAGTCGGTCGGATCGATATGGCCTACGCCGACGCTGGAGACGTAGCGGTCGATGCTGCTGTCATACACCGAGGTCGCACACTGCAATTCTGACCCTGAACACGTCGATCCGGCTTGCAAGCTCACCGCGGCTGGGAACCCGCTGGTCACCCTGATCTCGCAACCGCTGTTCGTCCCAGCCTGGCCAGGAGAGGTCCACGCGTAGCTCGCCGCGGAGAACAGCTGCTCCATCCCACCCGAAGTCTCACCGATGTTGCCGCACGACGTGGTCATCGCGTGGGGAAAGTCGGTGATCGTGCCGGAGGCCGCCCCCGCGAGGGGCCCGGAGGGACAGGTGGCCTCCAGGCGCTCGACGTCCAGCTCGAACTCCCCCGTGCCGCCCGCGGAGTCGACGATGAGCGTCACCGATTGTCCGACCTCAAGGTTGCGAATGACCTCTCCGCCCACTTGCCCAACATCGGAGATGCTGCACTGAAGGTCTTCACCACCGCATTCGGGTCCAACCTGGAGGTTCATGATGGGTTGGAAATCGGTCGAGCGCGCGCGAAAGCTGTGCAGGCCGGCTTCCACGGCGGTGTATCGAAACGTGCGCTCCAGGCCGCCACTGCCGCCGCAGTCGGACGAGAAACCATTGGTACCTCCCACGTTGGTGAACATGCCAGGCAGAGGTTCGTCTTCGAGGTCCGCGCCCGGACATGCCACGGGGTTCACATTGAGTACGGCCAAGCCGTCCGCTCCCGTTTCGCCATCGAGCACCACCACGATTTGCTGGCCGATCTCAAAGCGCCCCACGATGCGGGACGACACTCCGCCCATCGCGTTGTCCGAGCAGGCGAGCTCGTCTCCGTCGCAACTATCCAGGAGGTACAAAGAGGTGTCGAACTCCGAGCCCGAGGTGTCGAAGACAAAGTAGTCTGTAAATGGCGCGATCCATTGGAACGCCGCGTCCTTGGAGTTGCCTCCGCCGCACGACCCTTCGAAGTTGTCGCGCAGAGCCTGCGTGTCGACCGAGACGAGTTGCGCCCCAAGCGGTGGATCGACAAGCGACTCGACGCAGTCCAGCAGCTCCACGCCGCCTGAACTCGAATCCGAACCCGTTTCTTCAACCCCTGTCGAGGTGCCGGACGTCCCGGCTTCGGTCTCCGGCCCCGTCGCTTCGGTCGTGCTGCCGCCCGTAGTCGTGCTCCCCTCGGGACCCGTCGAGCCAACCACTGCGGTCGTACCGTCGGGCTCGACACCTCCGGATGTGCCCGGATCGCCTTCCACGGGAGGATCCGCAAAACACCCCAGGCCGACGGAAAGGACGAGGAGACCGGCGCTGCGGAGCGTCACCTGCCCATGTTATCGTGACCGGCGAGATGTCTTGCGATCACGGCGATTTCGCCGAAGCGAGCGTTCCGACGGCCCAACCACGAGGCTCCCTCGTCCGGGCCAGGACGTCGCCGGCGGGTGGATCACCCTGCGCGGACGAGGCCGTCGACTTCGATGCGGCCGGCGTCGCACTCGAGGGGGCCTGCGAAGTCGAGCGCGTAGGAGTCGGTCTCGCCGTTCGAGACGGTGCTGTTGACGGGCTGGTCGGCGAGGGTGCACGAGGAGCCGTCGGCGAGGGTGATCGACAAGGGGAGCAGCATGGAGTCGCCGGTCTCACCGGCGGCAAGGTCGACGCCGACCTGCAGGGCTGAATCCTCCGGGCCCGATGCGGCGATCGAACCGAACCCGCCGGCGGCGACCACGACCACGATGCCGCCGGAGATCTCACCGGAGAGCGCACCGCTGTAGGTCACCTTCCACTGCGACCCGCCTTCGGAGGACTCACCCCCGCTGGACTCCGAATCGCCGCAGCCGGGCAACAGCAGCGTCGTCGCCAGGATCCAAGCGGCACGTCGTGTGATGAACGCAGACATGCTTGGGTAGTCAGGTCCGGGATGGTTTTGATCACCGTCCACGCGGACAAACCGTGAACGCGGACGAGAACGGTGTTTTGAGGCCACTGGGGAGGGGGCTCACCCATCGACAAGGGAAGATCCAGGCCGGCGGCTCGTCGAGCATCCTTCTTCGTCACGCACGAAGCTGGCCTATATTCTCGGCGGTGTCCGTCGGCTTGCGCGACGTGGTGCGAGAGCCCCTCGTCCACTTCATCCTGATCGGCGCGGCACTGTTCGGCTTGGATCGCGCGGTCCAGGGTGGCGAGCGTGCGGTCGCGGATGAGCTCCGCAGTGCCCCCGCTCAAGACGGAGCGATCGTGGTGGATGACGGAGTGCGCGAGGCGTTGGTTCAAAGCTGGACGCGCACGCATTCGGCTCCGCCCACGTCGGCCGAGCTTGGCGAGCTGATCGAGCGGTGGGTCGACGAAGAGGTGCTGTACCGAGAGGGGGTTCGTCGCGGTTTCGCGGACAACGATCCCGAGATTCACGACCGGGTCGCGGACCAGATGCGGTACGCGCTGCAGCAGGGGGCGACGGTTCCCGACCCCAGCGAAGCGCAGCTGCGGGCGTGGTTTGAGGCGCATGCGGAAGCACTCCAGCAGCCCGGTCGCATCGACTTCACGCAGGTGTTCGTGGAGGGAGACGACGCGTCCGCCGAGGTCCGGGCGAGGGCGTTGCTCGTGCTCCTCGAGGATGGCGCGCAACCGGCTGGACTCGGGGATACGTTCGCGGGCGGTCGTCGCTTCCGGGGTCGAAAGCTGGCCGATGTGACCGAGCGGTTTGGTGCCTCGTTTGCCAGCGGCCTCGACACCGAGCCGCTGCAGACGTGGACGCTGCGGCGTTCTTCGTTCGGCCTGCATCTTGTTCGAGTCGACCGCGTGCAGGCCGGGAGCACGCCCGGGTTCGACGCCGTCCGGGAGGAGGTCGTTCACGGCTGGCGCCAAGATCAGCAAGCTCAGCGCTTGGCCGAAGCCACCCTCGGACTTCGCAAGCGATGGACCGTGGTGAGGACGCCATGACGCGCGCCCTTCGTTGGCTGTGCGCAGCGCTGGTGGTCGCCTGGTGCTGGGTCGCTCCACTTCCCGCGTCGGCGCACGGCTTTCGCCCGGGTGTCTTGACCCTTGAGGAGGTCGATGCTGGCGTGTTCACGATCCGCTGGACGGCGCCGGTGGACACCAGTCATTCGGGTTCCCGGGTCGAGGTTGTGTTCCCCGACTCGTGTCATCAACGTGAGCGCCGCTTGGTCTGCGTCCCCGATGTGCCGCTGGGGCAGATCGCCTTCGCCGGGCTCGAAGATCAACGTGCGCCGGTGGTTGCGCAGGCCTCCTTCCTGGATGGTCGCACCACCGACGCCATGGTCTGGCCCGCCGCGCCTCATTGGTCGGTGGAGGAGGTCGCGCCGCGGTCCGGTGCGGCCTGGATCAACGCTGGGGTCCGGCACATCTTCGGCGGGCTCGACCACTTGGCCTTCTTGCTGGGGCTGCTGTTGGTCGTGGGCTTCGCAAACCTCCGCCGGCTGCTCGCCACGGTCACGGCGTTCACCGTGGCCCATTCCGCCGCGCTCATGCTCGCCACGCTGGGGTGGGTCCACGTTCGCGCCGCACCCGTCGAGGCTACGATCGCGGCGAGCGTGCTGTTGGTCGCGCGCGAGGGCATGCGCTGTGCCGAGGCCGAGCCCACCAGGACACAGCGCTGGCCGTGGGCGGTGGCGCTGATCTTTGGCCTCGTGCACGGGCTCGGATTTGCGGGCGCACTGGACAGCGAAGCTGGGGGCGGGGTTTTGGGCACCACCGTCGTGCTGGTCAACGTTGGGGTCGAGCTGGGGCAGCTCGCGATCATCGGGCTCACCTACGCGCTACTCCGCCTGCTCCCGCCCTCGGCGGGCCGCCTGCGTCCGTTGGTGAGCTACGCCCTCGGCGGCGTGGCGGCGATGTGGCTGATCGAGCGCACCGCGGCGATGCTCACGGCTGCGTCGTGAACCTGCGGATCGGCGACTGCACCGTATGGCTGCAGTCGCTGACGGTCGCGTACCACTCGTAGGTTCGCTCGGCTTCGAGGCCCTCCAAGATGACGGCGACGTCGCCGGGCGCGGGGTCGACGACCGCCGCAGCCGTGAAAGACCCGCCGGCGCCCGGGAGCTCGATCTCAAGTGTGAACTCGCTGTCGTCGTCTGTGAGCCAGGTGTCGACGCTTGGCGAGTAGCTCCGGATCGTCACCTCGCCGTTGGCCGGCGAGAACTCCCAGATCCGCATAAACCCGGTGCCTCCGTCGCCATCGAACTGGTAGTCGGCCAGCCTCGAGTGGATGGCATGTCCCTGGAAGACATCCGTGCGCCTCGACTCGCCTGTGACGTGTCCGCCGGTCATCAAGTGCACGTTGGGGGTCGCACGAAGCTCGTTGTAGATCGCTTGGGCCTGCAGGGAGAACTGGCCCGTCGAGCCCAGGACGTAGTGGGTGTTGAGGATGCCGAACGCGTCGGGATGGGCCTCGAACACGCTGCGGGCCCAGGTGATCACCGCAGGGTCCGGCGTGGTGTCGTACTGCAGGTTGACGACGACGAAGTCGAGGCCGCCGGCGGTGAAGGTGATCCAGTTTTCCTCGTTTCCGGCGCCGTAGTGTCCGCCGTAGTACCAACGCTCGGCAAAGCGATCGACGCCAAACCAGGAGTTGAATCCGACAACGCTTCCGTCCTCGCTGGTCACATCTTGGTCGTGGTTGCCCACACAAACGCCATACGGAACCCCGTCCGGGAGGCCCGGTTCGGGGGTCTCGAGCCGGGCCATCGCAGCGTCGGCGATGACCCACTCTTCGTTGCGGTCGCCGTTGTTCACGATGTCGCCGTTGTGAATGACGGAGACGACGTTGTAGGCCTCGCGGTTGTCTCGAACCCACTGGGTCTGGTCGTGGAAGTACTGAGCGCTGCCCGCATTGGGCGAGTCCTCGTCGGAGTAGTACTGGGTGTCCGGAAGGACCACCACGGTGAAGTCGTCCGCGTCGGAGACCTCGCGAACGTAGAACGTGGCGACAAACTCGCTTTGATCGGGGTCGTCGATTGCGACTGCGACGACAGCCTCCAGCGCCGAGACGACGGCGTCCTGGCCGGGCGAGGTTGCGCTGATCGTCGGGGGCGCACCCACGCCCAACGCTGCGCCGTCCGGGACGAAGGCTGGGCCAACGATGGTCCCCTCATGGCGCCCGACGCTGTCGAGCACGGCGGCGTCGGCCTCATCGAGGGCCCAACGGGAGACGAGCCCTTCCCCCGCTGCAACCGCTTCGTACATGGATGCTTCGATCTCCTCCTGGCTTCGGGCGTGGTCCCAGACCCGAACCTCGTCCAGCGCACCCGCGAGTGCGCCCGCAGGAACGCCCGCTGAGTCCATCATGGTCCCGAGGGAGAAGTGCTGGATGCTGTCCCCGCGTGGCGTCGCGCCATTCGCAGTGGCTTGAGCTTCGAGCTGCCCGTCCAGGAACAGCCGCCAATCGCTCCCGTCGTACGTGGCCGCGACGTGGTGCCACTGTCCCCAGGTCACCGACGTCGTTCCCACGATCGGGTGGTTTCCTCCGTCGGCGGTGTCCTCGAAGTCCGCGCCCAAGACGTTCCCGCGGAAGCCGAACGCGTAGTTGCAGTTGTAGATCGTGTCGTCGTTCTCGCCGCGTCCTTTGGCGATGATGGGCACCAGCGAGAGACCACCGGAGCCGGTCCCCGCATCCAGGCCCGCATCGTCACGCCGCACCCAGGCTTCGAGCGTGAACGTCTCCAGGCCGAGCGCAGGCGCGACCCCCATCGTCACGTGGTCGCTGATGCCGTCGAAGCCCAGAGCGCTGGGCGCTTGGGGAGGCACCTCGCACAAAGGCGCGGGCTCCCCTCCGGTCGTGGAATCGCCGCTGCCCGGCCCGGTCGGAGCACCCTCGGTCGAACTCGAGTCCGCACCCTGGGTCGCTGCGTCCGCGGTGGAATCGGACTGACTTGGGCCGGTGCTCCCCAGCGCCGAGTCCGTTTCGTCACCGCTCCCGCGCGCCGAACCGCCATCGCTGCACGCTGCCAACAGAAGTGCGCCCGTAGCCGCGGACCTCAAAGCAGCCCAACGATCCTGCATCCACGAGAGTGTATCCCAGGGTTTGCGGCTCGGCGGCGCCTCGTTGAAAGGGGCGCCGAGGTCCCCGAGCAGGTTGAGGGCCGCCGAGGTTCCGGGTCAGGCAGGGGTCCCGCAGAACCCGATGCCCTCAAGGCACGCGTCGGGTTCCTGCCCCATTTCGTACCAAGGCAAGCACTCCTGACCGGCGAGGCAGCCGGGGTCTTGCGCCGTGAGATCGCAGTACGACGAGCAGCAGCCCGCACCAGTACAGCCCGGGACCTGCGTCGGGTTCACGCACGCTGATCCGTTCTCGCAGGCGTTGAGGAACTGGCACGTATCGCCAGGCTCACCGCCTTCCGCAACGGGGGCGCACTGGAAGAACTCGCCCGATGGGAAGCACCCCTGGCCCGGCCCACACTCGTTGGCGATGGGGTTGCAGAGCGGCAGGCACAGGATGAGCACTCCACCGTTGGAGATGCTGCACGCAGTTGCCTGGGGCGCGCACGTGGGAGCTTCCGGCGTGCCGTCGCACAACGCGACACAGGTCCCCTCGTTCGTCTCATTGTCGACCGCCCAGCACATCGAATCCTGGTCGCAGTTGTCGATACCAGAGGTGCCGCTCCCTTCCACCGTGCAGGTCTCTCCTGGGCCCACGGGATCGGCGTCGATGGGGACGCAGTGGGCCGCGTTCCACGAGGATCCTCCGTCGTTGGCCCACGCCGCGCACTTTTCTCCCGGCTCGCAGTCTTGATCCCAAACGCTGCACTCGACGCTGACACCACCCCCGTCGGGGTCCTCGATGAAGGCACTTCCACCCGCTTGAGGGTCTGGGAGGTCGCTGAAGCCCCCTGCCGCCGCCGCTTGCGAAGACATGTCTGTGAGGGGCAGGACGATGCCCGCAAGGGTCGGCATTCGATTCTCAAGATCCGTTCCCCATCGCTGGATATCGGCGCGAGACATCTCCGGCTGGCACGGCATGATGCCCGACCCACCGCCGGTGCTGGAGGTGCTGGACTCGTCGCTGTCCGTGTCGCTGCTCGCCGTCGTCGTGCTGCCGCCGGTGGAGGAACTCTCAGCACTGGTCGTGCTCGAGGTTGCAGACTCCGTGGTCGCGCTGGGGTTGGTCGGCGTCACCGTTTCGCCCGTGGTCTCCTGGGTCCCGGCCGAGGTCGTCCCGCCGCCGGTTGTGTCGTCCCCGCTGCCCCCGCCGTCGCTGTCACATGCGCCCAGGCCGAGCAAAGTCGCGATCCCTACAAACAAAGCCTTCTTCATCGAGGGTAGTAGAGCCGCGTTGCCGCCCCATGTCAGGGACTTTATTCGGGGAACCTCGGAGTTTGTGATGAACCCCCGCCGGAGGCACGCCTCGCCCAGTCGAAGCGCCAAACGGCCTGCTGGCAGGCGATTCGGGCGGCGGGCACGTCGGGGCGGACCCGGGTCACCGACGCCTCGCCGAAACCTACTGCGCCATGCCGACGCGGCTGAGGCCTGTGACGGTGGTGGTGCGCTCGAGGACGTTTTGCTCGGCGGCGGCGCGCAGCATTGAGTTGCGGCTGCGAATCTTGCCTTCGCTGAGGAAGCCCTGGTAGCTGGCGAGCGGCTGGACCTGGTAGTTCCAGAGCGTGTCGGCGTGCTCCCACTCCTTGTTGTAGATGGTGCGAAGCGCGACGCTTTTAGCATCCCCGGGGAGGCCGGCGATGTTGGCTTCGTACTGCTTGTTGTACTTGTAGTACTCCTCGGCGTTGGAGAGGTAGAGCACGCGCACGGGCACCTCGAGCTTGGTCGCTGCAACACCCACGCTGATCATGGTGTCCGCTCCGGTCAGGTCGCCATCCATGATGCGGACCCTGTCGTTTTGGAACAGGGTGCGGATATGGTTGTAGTAGTCCGGGTTGGACAGCCAGCTGGTCCGGGCGCCGTCCTCCTCGCGCTCGATGACGTGGTTGAGGTGCCGAAAGATGGTCTCGCGTGACGCTCGGTACGTTTGCAGCCGGAGCCTCAGAGTCTTCGCATCCGCGTCGGCGTACGCAGCCTCCAGCAACGCAAGGCTGGCGTCTTGTTCGGTGGCGTTGAAGCGCTGGTGCAGCTGCTCAGGCGTCTCGGAGGCCTCGATCAGCACCTGATAGTTGTTGTGCACGTCGACGACCATGTGGTCGATGTCGAGCAAGAACATCAGCTCCGCGCCCTGGGCTGCGGCGATTGTGTAGCACTGGTCTGGACCGACGCCGACGAATGCTCCTCCCAGATCCTTAACATAAGGAAACCAGGTGTCGTGACGCCGCTCGTTGCTCTTGACGTAGTGGTTGGGAAGCGGCTCACCTCCGTCTGTGGGTCCCGCCAAGAAGATCTCCATGTCCTCTGGAGACAGAGCGGCGAGCGGGTCGACGGCCACGGGCGGCGGGGCTGGCTTCGCGGGCTCGGCAGTCTCGGGTTGTGCTGGGGGCGCGGAGGGCTGGTCGCTGGCTGGCTTCTCCGCGTCCGCGGGCTTGGTCGTCGCGCTCGGCGGCGGGAGCGCTTCGTTGGTGTTGGTGTTGGGACCGCATCCCAACGCAAGAGCCATACACGTAGGGATCAGTGCGCCCAGACGGAGCATCGGCGGAGCATAAGCAGATCCTGGGCCCGCCGTCGAACTACTGGCGGAAGCGGGTCTGGGGGTCCGAGTCGCCGGGCGGTCAGGACTTGTCGAGGATCGCATCGTGTAGCGCGGCGAGGCGCGGATCGGCCAACGCACCTCGCGCGTGCAGGAGCAGATAGCGAACCCGTGGCAGGTCGGAGATCGGAATCCCGACCATCGAGCGAGGCACGCGGCAGCACCCGTTGACGACGGCGGGGCCGAGCCCGAGCGAGGCGAAGTGCAGCATCGGCTCCCACCCTGATGCTTCCACCGCGACGGCCAGCTCGTGCCCGCTGGCGCCGAATCCCACGGCGAGGGTTTGTCGGAGTCGGCTGCCTTGCGCGGGTACGACGAGCGGCTCTCCCGCGAGCGCCGCCAAAGCGATGCGTTTGCGGGCCGCCAGCGGGTGAGACTTGGGCACAACCGCGATATGCGGGACCTCGGCGAGCACAACGCCTTCGAGCTGGTCCGGCACCTCCGCGGCGACCGCGACGGCCAGCTGTGCGTCGCCGAGTCGGACCGCCTCGATGGCGGGCTCGGCAGCGCGGGTCAGCAACCGCAGCGGCGCCACCGCGGAGCGCACGAAACCCCGAATCGCTGGCCCCAACAGATACAAGAACGCGCCTTCCCCGGCTGCAAACACGATCGGGCTCGTCGGGGCTCGTCCGCGAACCGATGCGATGAAGTCGTGGGTGCGGCTGCGCATCTCACGGGCGAAACGCAGGGCCTCCACACCAGCGTCGGTGAGGAGGAGCCGCCGTCCGCGGCGTTCGTACAGGGACACCTCCAGCGCCTCGGCCAGCTTGCGAACCTGGGTGTGGAGGGCGGGCTGCGACATGTGCAGGCGGGCCGCGGCGCGCGTGAAGTTGAGGTCCTCCGCAAACTCGGCGAATGCCTCGAGCCAGTCGAGCTTGGGTGACATCGACCAGACTATAGCTTTTCTGAATACCCGCTAGCCAAAGACTTCTTCCCGGAGATAACCGGGGGCTTCATGGTGCGGCCATGGAACACAACACCTACTCACTGGGCGCCAAGCCCAAGGTCGGCTTCGACATTGGCCGCGTCATCATTCACGCCGGCGACGGGGCGCAAGACACCTCCTTCCTCTCGGGCAGCGACGAAGACGCGATGCGCACGCCTCCGATGAAGGGTGCCTTCGATGTCATCGCCGAGGTCAACGCGCTGGTCGGAGGTCGCACCTGGATCATCTCCAAGTGCGGCCCCAACATCGCGCGTCGAAGCCTTCGATGGCTCCGACACCATCGCTTCTACGAGCGAACCGGCATGCGCGAGGACCGGGTCATCTTCTGCCGAAGGCGACCGGACAAGGCCCCACACGCGCTTCGCCTCGGCCTGGATGCCTTCGTCGACGACAGGCCCGACATCCACCAGAGCTTGGCTGGGGTTGTGGGCGTGCGGATCTTGTACGGTCCGCAAAAGCGAGGACGCCAGGCGCCGCCGGGAGTGCTTCACGCGCTCGACTGGGACGGGGTGAGGCAGATCCTGATCCCGCTGCTGTGCCCCGCGCACTGAGCGAGGTTGCGCTGCACGCTCCTCATGCTCTCCTGCACCATCGTGCCGACGACGCAGGCAAACTCGGGGCAGCGTCCTCTCAGGAGCTCGCACAGCCTCCTGTGTTTCTTGATTCCGAATGTTGCCGTACGCCTCAAGAAGCTTGGCCTACGAGCCTTGCAGCGGTGTCGTGCACCTGCATCTGCATGTGCTTTCAGCGGGGAGTTCGCCGCACTCGCACGTCCCGGCGCCTGACGAGCTGCACGTCAGCTCCAGCTGCTCGCAGTACATCTCGCACGTGTCCACTCCCGGCGTGAGGAAGGTAAGCGCGCAGGCGTTGTCGTGCGAGAGGCAGATTCGGCTGTAATCCGGGTGTGGAAGGATCGGACACGACGCGCCGCACTCGCCACAGTGGTCCAGATCTCCGGTGAGGTTGACGCAGGTGTCATCGCAAATTACGCGGTTTTCGATCTCGCACGCCGGGGCGCCATCCCTACAAAGGACGCCGTTGCCTTCCGCCACAACCCCGCACCCCCCACAATTCTCGGGATCGTGGTCGAGATCGACGCACTCTCCATTACACTCGGATAGCGTTCCCGCGCATTGCGGCGTGCCGTTGATGCACTCGCGATTTTCTCCGACCCGTGCGCCGCATGCGCCACAGTTTTCCGGGTCTTCGCTGAGCGCGACGCACTCTCCGTCGCACAGCATGTTGGTGCGACAGCTCGCTTGGCCGTCAATGCAGTCACCATACGCCACCTCATCGAAACAAGCGCCGCAGTGCTGTGAATCTGTTGAAAGATCGACACATTTGTAGTTGCAGACCGCGCTCTCGCGTTCGGCACACGGCGGAGCTTCTGCCTCGACGTATTCGTCTTGTGCAACGAAATAGCGGAGTGTCCGTGGGAGGTCGCCGTCGTCGACCGCGAACGCGAGAGCACAGGTCCCCAAGCTTTTCGGGGCTTGGAATGTGCCTGTTCGGCAGCTTCCATCCAAGGCTTCTGTCAGCGGGTGGGCCCGATAGACGACGCCACTACGCCCCTCCAGCCTGAACTGGAACAGGCCGCGATCGAGGTCCATCTCGCTCCGGTTCTCGATTTGGACACCTACGGAGATCAGGTGGACGCCCGCCAAGGGTGGGACCTCGCCACCGGGGAACTCTGGCCAAAGGTCGACTTGGAGTACGCGAACGTCCGCGAGGCTGGGTTCCGAGTCCCGTTCCGTATCGGCCTCGGTATCGGCCTCGGTATCCGCCGCGGATTCCGCCGGCCCGCACGCCGCGGCGAGGAGTACGGAGATGCACAGGCCGGTCGAAAACCGCTGCTGCAAGAAGGAGAGCCGAGAGTGGGTCACTTCTTCTCGGATTTGAGTCTCACGCGGACGGGCACTCAGCATGCGCACAGCCTGCTCTGTGTGCCCGAGGGGTTCAAACGAATCGAGGGGTTAGGGACAGGTGTCGTTGGATTGACGCCCGGGCACCACGTCGTGACGTTGCCGGGATACCTCGGCCTGGTCTGGCCTGGTCCTGGCCGAGGTGGGTGATTGGACCCAAGGGGGAGTTCCACACGACAGGTCATTCGCGTTGCGTCGGAAAGCACTGGGTCCCATCGCGGGACCTGAGTGTCCTGCTACGAAGTCGGCATCGCGGAGCTGATTCGGGTGCGGACTACCGACTCAGAACAGGAAGCGTATCTCGAAGGCGACGGTCCAAGGGCGCGGGCGTGAGAGTCGAACGTACCGGCTGTCGACCGTGTTGAGGTCGTCGGTTTGGTCGGACCAATCCTCGCAGCGATCGACTCCGTTCGGGGTCTCCCCATCGATCGTGGCGCAGACCTTTCCGGCGATGGAAAAGCTCTTGTCGTAGCGCACGCCCACCGCGATCCGATCCGTGACGTAGATCGGGATGCCAGCCCCCAGGGTGACTCCAGCCCCGGACTCCCAATACTTCACCTCACCGTCGAGCCCATCGACATCCGCGAGATCGACCAGTCTTCGAAACCCGACGCCTACGGATGCGTATGGGTCGAACCGACCTTGAGATACGGGGAAGAACTGCAGGATGGGCCCGACATGGAAGAAGCGAGTACTCCCCGTCGCGTCCGACGTGAAGTAAAAGTCGGAGTCATCGGAGGCTGGCGTGTCGAACTTGCCGCCGACCAGAGACGCGCTTGCTCCCACCGCGACCACGCCCCAGCGGTAGCCGGCCTCGATCCGACCTCCTCCCAGAGCCGCCATGTGACTGCACCACGTCCCGCAGTGTCCAGCGCCCACGCTCATCGAAACGAACCCTCCGCGCCTCTGTGGGTTCTCAACGCTCGGGGTGTCGATGTCTTCGTCGGCGTAGCGGGGCCGCTCCTGCAGGGGAGCCCTTTCGTGTTCGGTGACACTCGAGGTGGGCTCGGCGACGACGTCCGGCTGATCGGCGACGGTTGGGGGCGCGGGTTCGGAGGTTTGTTCGGGCTCCGCCGGGACCTCGTCGGTCGGGGTGGTCGGCTCCGCCGCCTCGGCTGCGTTTTCCCGAGCAGCACTGTCGGGCTCATTGGCACTCGGAGCGATAGCGTCTGAAACCTGAGAGTCCGGCGGCGTGGGGGCCTCCGTCGGCTTGACCTCCGCCGGTGGAGTGGGTTCGGTTCGTGGCACCAGGGGCACCGGCTGTCCAGCGAGCACCACCGCGAGAAATGCAACATCCATGTCGCCGAGGAATCTAACGGTTGAGGGAAGTGAAGTGTGGAAAAGCCGGACCGAGGGGCGGGCGCATGGCCCACAAAGCTCTGCTGTGCGCCGCGTACAGAGGAACTCAGTCGAAGTCGATGTAGTTCGGCGGTACGTGCTCCACGAGCCACACCCCGTTGGGGGTCTCGTAGAAGACCAAGCCGGCTTGGGACATCTGCATCGCCCGGACCGAAAGGATCACAGGCTTACCGCGGCGTGCACCTACGCGCGAAGCGGTTTCTCGGGTGTGGCTGAGGTGAACATGATGACGCTGGCCAAGCAGCAGGCCTTGCGTGCGGATGGAGGGCAGGGCGGCGGCGACCGTGCCGTGGAAGAGGACGGCGGGCGGCACCGCCGCTGCGTAGTCGAGCTGTACCGGGATCGAGTGTCCCTGCTGTGCACGGATCATCAGGCCGTCGGGGCTCAGCGCGAATCGTTGCTTGTCACTGTTGGCCACGAGCTCGCAGACACGCGCGCGGGTGAGGGGCTTCCCGTCCGCGGCGGTGGCTTCGAGCAGTCGTTCGACGGAAATCCAGCCGTCCGCGGTGGGGGTCAAGCCCAGGGCTTGTGGATCGTGGCGCAGCACCCACGAGAGGTACTTGCTTGCGACAAGGTCGTCCTGCGTACCCACGTGCGCAGAGTGTAGCCGCGCAAGCGTCCGAAGGTTCGTGCGCGCGTCATTCGTGCGCGCGTCATCGACGGACTCTGGGCGCCTTTTCACACCTCGCGCACGCCCCGGCTCAGCCAGGCACGCCAGTGGGTGGGATGGCAATAAGCACCACAATCAACAACGCGAAGCTAATGGCCAACGTCCTCGCGAGCACCGGGTGCATGTTGTACGCCGACTCAAGGATCAGCTGCAGCGCTTCAGTGATCGTGCTGAAGCCAGCTTTTGCGGCCTGCTTGACGGCGTCCCAGACCTCATCGAGGCTCGCACCGGGGACGCAGTTGGCGGCCAGGCAGCGCGGTCCGCTGAGCTGATTTTCCCAGAGCGCGTAGCAGGGGGATCCCGACGCGTCGGTCCAGACGGCCATGTGGAGGTTGTAGATGGTTTGGCCCGAGCAGCCAGGGCCTGGAACGTCGCAGACCTGCACTTCGATGTTGAAGTGCTGCACGCCGGGGCCGACCGGAGGGGTGGGGTTGCACGGGGTCGGGCCCATGCGGTGGGACTCCTCGCGCAGGAGTAGGTAGCCGGCGTTGCCGGGCAGCGGGAGGACGAGGGTCCCTTGGTCCTCGAACAGGTTGCGGGCCGCCCAGGCTTCGGCGAGCGCCTGGGTTCCGGCTTCGCGTTCGACGACGTCGAGCAGCTCGATCTCCTCGTCGTCGAGCACGGCGGTCTCGTCCGCCTTGCCGCCCGCACTGCTGTCCGACACCGGCGCCGACTCGTCGACGGGCTCTTCGCAGGCCGGTAGATAGGCCACGAAGATGAACACGGAGAGGACCGAGGAGAGCCATCGGACCACGAGACTGACGCTGCTGCCTGCCTTCACAACGTGTGGGTGTCTGTCGGGCGAAGAATGTTGCCTCGCGCGACGACCGCGGGGTGTTTTCTGCCCGAGCGGTCGGGCTGGAACCAGCGCGTTCAGAGCCGTTCGATTTCCACGCTGAGGTCGCCGTCCTCGGGTCCATCGCCGCCGAAGGCCCGGGCCTCGAACTCGACCTGCATGCTCACGGCCCATGCCTCGACCTCCAGTGACTCGCCCGGGGCCAATCCCTCCGCGGAGAATTCCACGACCTCGGGAGCGGAGCAGCGGCGGCCGCCGTTCTTCCACGGGCCCTCAGCTGCGAGCCAAAGGAACAGCTCAGCGTCTGCGCCGGAGACCTCGACCGAGTCCGAGCCCTCGTCGGTGGGCCTGTCGCTTTGGGAGTCGACCCGCAGGGTTGCGGCCCCGGCCGTCGTGCGTGCGTCCGCGGAGAGCGAGCCGCTGACGAACAACTCCTTCGGGACCGAGCCCTTCAGACACAGCGTCACCTCGAAGGCGGCGACCGGCTCGTCGGCGGTGAGCACAAACGCCGGACCTTCGAGCGAGGTCTCCAGCTCGGGCAGCGAGCAGCCTGCGGTGAGCATGGAGAGGGCGAGGAGGAGACAGGGGCGAAGCTGGAAGCTCATGACCTCTCGGTAGTGCCCGCCCGCGTCGACTCGATCATCGAAGAGTGTTGTATTTTCGGGGTGTTGCGTTCTGCAACATCGCCGCCGCGCGTGTGCAGGGAGCTGCAGTGGTTCTCGCCCAATGGTGCAGCCGAGCCTCGAGCACGCTCCTGCTACGCCTCGGTCATTCCCTTCACGGGCTCGACCATGCGTAGGCCCTGCCCCAGCTGCGTTGGCTCTCTTCGGTGACGACCTCAACCACGTGATCCGGCACGGCCTCGGCGTCGCCGCCTTCCATCGGGTGGAAGTGGAACGCGTACAGGCGCGCAGCGAACTGGGCGAACGGGAGCGAGGACTCTCCGGGGATCTCTCCGTTGCCGGCGACCGAGACGACCAACCCGTTGCCCCAATCTTGGCGCCCATCGCCGTTGGGGTTGAAGAAGTATGCGCGCAGCTCCCCGCTCGGGTCGGCCTCGATCCGCAGCAGCGACACGGCGTGCGGGCCCAACAAACGACCATGCACGTCGGTCACGAGGATGCCGACCGGGTTGGGGTACAGCAGCTCGTCCCCATCGTTGAAGGCAGGGTGATGCGTCGCGTAGAACTGACGGACGAACGCACCGTAGTGGGTGACCGTGCGCGTAGCATCGATGGCACACGCGAATCCGGACGGAACCCAGCGCCCGTAGAACGACGGGTTCACCCATTGGTGCGGGTCCTGTGTTCGGCCCGTCGCCTTCCTCGCCATCGTGTCGTAGACCCGATCCAAGTGCGGGACCAAGATGAGCGAGACCGGGTCGAGGTTGGGGTCGATCTTGGTCGCGACGCCCCCGGTGAGCTGAGCGGATTGCAGCTTCTCGCCTTCGAAGTCGAAGCCGATCGAGCCATCTCGCGCCGCGCGGATGAGGAGGTTGAGCAGGTAGCCGGGCGCGTGCAGGCTCCAAAGGCTGATGCCGCGAGCCGATTGGCAGGTCGGGTTGTTCCCCTGCCCAACGCCCAACGGTTGGCCCAGCACGCTGAGCGCCCCGGCGACCAACAGCGAGTTGGCGGTGATGCTGCCGTCGGCGCCGAGCTGATTCATCAGGCCCTTCTTGGCGAGCGGATGCAACGCCAGGTCCGCCAGCCGGTGCAGCCCCTTCTTGACGACGCGTCGGCTGAGCAATCCGCGCTCCAGCAGGCCCGCGAGGCCGTAGATCGCGTCGCAGGTGGCCGGCTGAATCGCGACGTCGATAAGCTCGAGAACCGCCTCGAGGTGGGTGTGAAGCCCCGCCCCACCGATCTCGTTCAACCCGAGCGCCGGTCCGAGGCGCGCGGGCGCGTTCGTGGCCAAGTGTCGCAGGAGGATCGCGTGGTAGGCGTTGCCCAGGCCGGTGAGGCGAAGCGACGTTGCAAACGAGCGGATCTCCTGGTCCAGCGTGATGTCGTCCAGGGCGCTGAGCGCCGCTTGGTACGTCACGGGATCGCGGTGCGCTTGGCTCAGGGGCGAGGGCTCACCGATCGCGCGGCGGTACAGGTCGAGTCGTTCTTCGGTGGAGCGGTGCTCTGAGGTGCCGGGCATCGAAGCCACGCGCTCGATCAGGTCCCGTGCGCGCTGGGTGAGGATCGGCTTCTGCGCGCACAAACCGTCGATCTCGGTGACCAGCGCATCTCGAACCAACGCGGGCGAGAGGTGCTCGAGCAGGCAGTTCATCAGCGACCGGGCGCGCTGAAACACCTGGGGCCGGGTTCGCTCGTCCTCGCTGCCGCTGGGCGTGAGGAGCGAAAGGTTGAGGACGATGACTCGCCGCAAGAAGTCGCGGGCCTGTTCCGGCGTGAAGTCCGATGCGAGGCGATCGGTGGCGATGGCCAGGATCCGCAGCTCGCTCATGATCTCGGCGGCTGCCGTCTTCTCGTCGGCGAGCAGTCCGCCCCCGACTAGATGCGGCAGCAGTTTGGCGGGGTTTTCCCAGGGTCCCCCTCGAAAGACCCCGGCCTCGGCGATCTCCGGCGCGCTCGCGGCGAGCACGGGCATGCCGTCTTCGAGGTCGACCAGCCCAAGCACCGCCGCGTACACGGCATCCAGCCCGGACCTGTCACCGCTCTTGGAGGCCGCCAGTCCTTGCAGGGCCGCGTGTAGGCTTTCTTTTCCCGTCTCGAGCGTTGGCTTGTTCATTGGACCCCCTCGGGGCCGACGGAACCTAACACGGCCGCTTTGAAACGGGCCCGACGGCACGGGAGCGGATGCGCTGCATGCATCGCGTCCACGATCCGATCGACGCACGTCATCGCACGGGCCACGCGCATCGGGCCCTACCACCCGCTGGCGTGCAGAGACGTCGATACGCGAGCGCTCACAAAAAAAAGAACGCGCGCGCCTGAGCGAAGACACATCGAAGAATGGTTGTGCCGGTTAGGGTGCAGACGTGAGCGACAAAAAACGTGGAGAGACGATCGCCCTACTCGGATACAGCGTCGAGTCGATGGAGGCGGCAACCAACCTTGGCTACGATTTCATATGTGTCGTTCCACCCGGCTTCGGCGAGCTGCTGAGCAAGGATGGTGTTCGCGCCGTCGAGTGGGAGTTCGGGACGATCAACGAAAACTCCGCTCAGCTCCGCGAGAAGCTGCAGGAAATGGGTGTTCGCCTGTCGATTCCGCTCTACGAGGAAACCGTCGAGTGGGCCGGTGCGATCAACGGGATGCTGCTGGACAACCCGCGTCTGTTCAACCGGGCCATGTTGTTCCGCGACAAGGCGATGATGAAGCGCAAGGCCCAGATGATGGGCATCCGCGTCGGCGTGTTTGAAGAGGTCGACGATCGGGCGCAGCTCAACCGGTTCTTTCGCCGGGTGAACGAAGCGCACACCAAGCTTCCGGGCGATGAGTACGATCCGGTCCACGTCAAGCCGATCAGCGCGGCCGGAAGCGTCGGACACCGAATGATCCGCGTCCCCGCCGACGTCGACGATGTCCCCGAGGACGGCTTCCCGATGCTGGCCGAGAGTCACCTCGGAGGTCAGGAGTTCTCCTGCGAAGCGTTCATTCACAATGGCCGCATCCAGTTCATGAACATCAACGAGTACATCCACCTCGGGTACACGCAGCTCACGCCGCCGACCCCGAGCCTGGAGAAACGGCGCCCCCAAATTCGAGCCGCCGTTGAAAAACTCGTCAAGGCATTCGACATCAGCTACGGCGTCATTCACCCGGAGTATTTCGTCGACGCCGAGGGGGAGCTCGCGTTCGGCGAGGTCGCCAACCGCGTCCCGGGCGGGAACATCTTCGAGCTCATCACCCGTGCGTACGGCTTCAACGCCTACGAGGCCCTCATCCTGGCGTCGGATCCGCGGGTCACCCAGGCGGAGCTCGACGCGTTCTTCCCCGATGAGGTCAAGGGCTGCAAGGGCCACGCGGGCAACCTCCTGGTCTACCCCAAGGCCGGCTTCATCGAGCACCTCGACTTGCCCAAGGGACTGCTTGAGCACCCCTACTACGAGAAGCACAACCTCTACCAGCCGATCGCCCACAAGGTCGTAGAGCGGGCCGGCTTCGGCAACCACTACGGCACGGTGTTCTTCTTCGGCGAGGACCCGGCCGAGCTCAAGAAGGCGCTCGAGCACTACGAAGGTGAGACCTTCTATCGGGCGACCTGATCGGACTCAGGTCCAGGGGCGAGGAGGGATGGAGACATCTCCCTCACACCTTCTCAAGACCGTCTCGGACGGCCTCGTCCCAGGGTCCGAACTCCTCGGTCGCGACGTCGCTTGGCACAAAAGCGTCCATGCGACGACGTAGCTGGGCTCGTGCGCGGAAGAGCCTGCTCTTGACCGTTCCCGGCTCAAGCTCAAGCGTGGTGGCAATGTCCGAGACGGAGAGCCCCTCCCAATAGTACAGCTCCAGCAGGACCTGCCGCTCGAGCGGGATGGTCCTGAGGACCTGGAGCAACACCGCGATCTCTTGCCGCTGTGCGACCACCCGAGACGGCGAAGGGCTCAAACCCTCCGAGGTCATGTAGCTGCGCTCGCCCGCTCGCTCGCCGCGGTAGCGCTTGCGAACGTGCATGAGGAGCACGTTGTTGGCGATGCCCAGCACGTAGGAACGAAACGAGCGCGACGGATCGTAGCGATCGGCGGATTCGAGCGCGGCCAGCAGCGTTTGCTGACTTAGATCTTCGGCCGCATCCGGCACTTTGTTCGCGAAGAAGCGACGTAGGGCCTCGCTGTGGCGCTCCACCAGCTCGGAGCCCGCGTCGCCATCTCCGTCGCGCCATCGGTGGAGTCGCTCGTGGTCGGTGAGGTCGTTCATGGGGCCTGCTCGCCTCCCATCTTGCGCGCGATCTCGGCCTGCAGCTGCTGCGAAATGGATTCATCTTCTGGACCCCCAAATCGAGCGAGGTCGACCGCGTCCGCTTGCGCAGCTTCGTACTTTCCTTGGTCGATCCGAAACCTGGCCCGCATCTGCAGCAGCGACGGGAAGAGTGCGCGATGGCTCGAAAGCGACTCGTCGATCGCAACCGAGACTTCTCGTTCGGCTTGTGCCAGGTCTCCGCGTTGCTCAAGCCGGATCGCTCGCCGAGCGTGGATGTACGGCCGAACGCTCAGCGTCGCGGTGTCGACATGCTGCGCTTCTCGATCCGCGAGCTCGAACGCCGAGGCGCAAAGGCGGTCGAAGGTCTCCCAGTCTTCGATCGTCGTGGACTCCGCGAGCATCAAGAATGCGTGCTGCCTGGGTCCCAGGCAGCGTGACTCCGTGTCGGGGCAGACCTCAAGCAGCTCGTTGGCCACCGACGCTTGTTCGGCGACGCGCTCGAGCAGGCCCAAAGCATGCGCTTGTCCCAGCAACAGCGGCGCGTAGTCGTAGCGATGTTGCATGCCCGCGATTTCGAGAATCTTACGGGCTCGCACAAGCTCCACAAGCGCGTCCTCGTGCTTGTTCTGTGCCAAGAGGGCGAGGGAGGACAGGTAGAGTGCGACGGCGTACCGGATGGCTTCATCCTGTTGCGTTTCAGCGTCGAGCGCCTCGAGGATCGACAGCGAGCGACCACTCAACTCCAACGCGACCTCTGGTTGACGGCGGTCGAGTGCGATCGCGGCCAACGCGTTCCACACCCCGGCCGCCACCGCCTCGTGCTCCAGTTCACCGCGTCGAAGCGCGTAGCGAGCGGCATCAGCCCATCGCAGCGCGGCTGGGATGTCTTGCAGCACCCGGTGCGTGGCCGTCAGTCGTGTCGCGAGGAGCGCCATCGAGTCAAAGGCTTGCGCCGAGTTCGCAAGTCCGTATGCCGCCTCGAGGGACTCCGCCGCACGACTGAACTCCAGCTCTCTGCCGAGCGCTCGGTCGTAGTCGGAGAGGGCTTGTGCCGAGGCCTCTTCGAGCGCGGCAGCGTCCGCGCGCGAAGGGGTCGCCAGCGTCGGACGCAGAAGGTCCACGGGTTGCAGCAACGGGGTCTGCCACGCCAGTCCCAGACCCAGGGCCACAACCAGGCCTCCACCTCCGATCGACGCAACAATTCGCCCCCGGCGTCCGCCGCTGCGGTGCTGCGCGAGCACCTCCTCGACCTCATCGAGCAGACGCTCAAGAGACCTGTGTCGTCGTTGGCTTTCGGGCGACAGCCCGCGCGTGATCGCGTCGTCGATGCGCTCGCAGAGGCGGTCCGGGTCTGCCTCGGGGGGTTGTAAGACCAGGGCTTCGCGCAGCGACAAGCACCACGAGTACTGGTCGCCCTTGGCCGTTGCGGCCCCCGCACGTTGCTCTGGAGACATGAACGCCGGGGTGCCAGGGGCGGCCCCCGCCTCCGTGATGCGCCCCAGTTCTCCAGACTCGAGGGGGAGGCCGGTGAGGCCAGGGTCCTGCGTGGGGGAGCGCGCGAGGCCGAAATCACAGAGCTGCGGGCCGGCCTTCGTCATCAAGACGTTGTCGGGCTTGAAGTCCCGGTGCACCAAACCACAGGCGTGAACCGCAGCGAGGCCGCGCCCCGCCTCGACGTAGGCCTGGATCACGTCCCGGACCGTGCGGCCCGGCTGCGCCTGCCACTGGGTGAGGGTGCCTCCATCCACCCACGCCAGGATCACGGCGAGGCCCCAGGGCGAGTCCACGACGTCGTAGACCTGCACCAGGGCCCGGTGATGAAACTTCGCCAGGGTTTGCGCTTCTTGGCGTAGCCGAATGGCTGTGGCGGGCGCAGCCAGGGGCATTTTGATGGCGACGACGCGGGCGAGGTCCGGATCGAATCCGCGATAGACGCGACCGCCTCCACCTTCTGCGATTCTCGCGTGAACCTCGTACCGGCCCACGCGGAGCTCGGGCTTCTTTGCGAACAATCGCTGCTGAAGCGCGGCCGCGAAAAGCTGCTTGTCGAGGTTCTTGTCCACGGTCACGGCCGACAACCCAAGCGAGCCACGACGCGCGCGAACAACTCGCCAGGCGAAGCTTACGCCTTTGGTACGCCCCGTACAGTCATCGATTGCCCGGCTACATTCGCGCGTAGCTCAAATGGAGCTCGCTCTGGGTCCCCGCGGCCTCATCGATGATCACGCCGTCGAGCAACGCTTCATCGAGATCGAAGCGCAGGTCGACCAGGGCAAAACTGGTGGGGCTCAGGTGAAGCGTCATGTTGGTGATGGTCGGCATGCCGCGCTTGTCGAACTCGATGTCGAGGTCTTGGTTCTCCTCAAATCGCCCGCTGACCTGCGGCGTGCCGTCCAAGGTGGTGTCGACGTACAAGCGGTATCGGCCGTCCTCGTTGCGCATCGCGTACTCGCTCGCGCCGCCAAGGCCCTGGCCGTTGATGAACGAGATGCGGAACATGTCCTCGTTGTTGTCGTAGAGGAACAAGGAGCGGCACTTCAGCGCGCCCACGGAGGGATCCCCGTTTTCGTCGGTCCCATCGAGGGCGCAGTAGTTGAACTGGGTTGGCGTGCCTCCTGCGGCGAGCGCCTCGACAATCTCGTCGGTCTGAGCCTGGAACTCGCTCGCCGGCTCGCCGTCTTCGGTGGCTTCGTCCGCCTTGCCGTCGATGGGGGCTTCGCTGGCGTCTTCGCAGGATCCCGCGCTGTCGTCGCAGGCAGGGATGAGAACGAGGCCGGGGACGATGATGAAGGGGAGGATCGGCTTGAACATGAGAGGTCCTGCCCGTGTATTTGCCGATGCCACATGTCGGTTCCCCTCTGTTGATGAAAACAAATGTCGGACACGGTTCGGCGGGCTTCCCGCAGCCTGGGCTCGACGCGCTCCCCGACCCCCCGGCCCCCCGCTGGAACTTCGTGCGGTGGACCGGCGATTGTGTAGGCATCGGGACCTGCGAGGCGCTGCTGCAGGACGTGGTCAACAGGACGCGGTCAACAGGACGCGGTCAACAGGACGTGGTCAACGTTGCGGTGACCTTCTCAAAGGACCCTGTCCTTAGTGTACAGAAGGTCGGCAGTGGACAAGGGCGGGTGGGTTCGAGTCCGGACGGTATCGATTGCGACGCGGCCTGCGACTCCGACGCGTCGCAGCCTCGCGATGTGTTCCGGAGCGCGCTATGACCTGGTCTTCGCAGGGCCCGAAGACCCCGAGCACTTGCGGAGCACCCGTGGTGAGACGCTGGCAGGAAAGCAGCGGTACACCATCGAAACGTCGGACTTCTTGGTCTCCCCGGGAAGCGGCTTCCCCACCGACAACCTCAACATCAACGCGTGCGAGGACTTTTCGCTCCGGGTGAGCAACAGCTTCGACCTGTCGGTCGACAACCTGCGCAAGCCCGCGCTGTGGCTGGTCGAGGAGATTGAAGGAGAACCGACTGCCACGGTCCGGGTCGCCGGCGGGCGAGACTGCGACCCGGATGCCACCGCGGCAGACGTTGCAATGGGCGCCGTCCCCTGCCTGGAAGCCGATCCCGAAAACTTTCCGCTCGGGGAAATCTCCGTTCGGCTCGACCCGGAGGAGTTTTCAGATCTGCTGCAGGTCGGGGAGCGCTATCGATTGGTGCTTCCCGGACTCGACGACCTGTCCGAGGCCTCGGACCCCGCCGCCTATGCCGAGGCGTTTCATGACGCGTGCGGGGTTCCTCTGCTGACCGGGGACCTCCCAGAGGCCGAGTACCTCTACGACTTCACCGTCGACTCCCCGTGCGGGAATCAGTAGGTTCCAGGCGGCACCCACTTGGTCTGTTGACCGGGCGCCGAGCGGGTTCCCCGCAGACCGCCGCGTTCCAACCTACAAGCCCACTTTGAGCTACCGTCCGCCGGGTCACGCTCGGCGGCGCGGCCAGAGACTCGATGAAGGGCCCCACCGTGAACTCAGGCGATCTCAAACCAAACACGTTCTTCATCGAGGTTTCCGGCGCTGGTCTTCCCGAGGTGGACGGCCTGTTCGTCCCGTCTACGGCTCCGGCCACCGAGTCGGAGTCGGGGACGGTGTCGAGCCCTGGGTATTGGAACGGGAAGATGGCCTGGGACCGCGCCGACGGGAAGTGCGAGCGGAGCCCGGCGCTGTCGTACTCCAACAGCTACAAGTCCTGGCGGATCTGTCGGCTCGATGGGCACTTGGCCTACGACATCACGAGCGAGGCCGAGATGCCGCCGACGGACCAGGAGTGGCATGTCTACAAGAAGGGCGTCGCGCCGGCCCCCAAGGTGATGCTTCACCACTTCGATCCTCGAGAGCCTCTGCCGACGCCGAACGTGATCTTCGTGCTCGGAGGGCCGGGCAGCGGGAAGGGGACGATGTGCGAGCTCGCCGAGACGCAGCTGGGTTGGACGCACCTCTCGGTGGGCACATTGCTTCGCGCCGAACGCAACGCGGGGGGTCCCGCGGCGGAGATGATCAACGACGTCATCGCGGCGGGACGGCTCGTGCCCCGAGAGCTCTCGGTCGGGCTGCTGAAGGCCGCAATGGACACTGCGATCCGTACCACTGGAAACCTCAATTTCCTGGTGGACGGATTCCCTCGCTCTCTCGATAACCTGGAGGGTTGGTTTGAGGTCTACGGACGCGAGGCCGAACTCCCGGGCATGTTGTATTTCGAGTGCCCCTACGATGTGCTCGAGAAGCGCATCTTAGGGCGCAGCAAGTACTCCGGTCGCAGCGACGACAACGTCGAAAGCCTCAAACTTCGTTTCGACACCTTCAAGGCCGAAACGCTCCCCACGCTGGAACTGTTCAAGAGCCTCAACAAGGTGGTGGAGATTGATGCCAGCCAGTCCCGCGAGCAGGTCTACGCGCTGGTTGCCAAGCATCTCCAGGCGCACACCGACCCCGAGTTTTTTGCACGGCCGCTGACCGAGAAATCCGAAATGCTGCTCGGATTGCGGCCATTCCCCAAGAAAGCCTAGTGCCCGTGGTGAAACCCGGCGCGGCGGATCGCGTTGGATTTTTCGCTCCTGGCGGCGTCGCCAAAACTTGCAGTACAGCGAGCGAGGCCGGCGAAGCACCCGGAACAGGGCCCTCAGGCGCCCAGCTTACGTGAAAACCTGGCGAGGCTTGCGGCTTGCCTACACCAACTTGAGGCACTCTCATGATCCCCGGTCACCCGAGGAGCGATGAGCAAAGACAGCAAGTTCGGTACGTTCGGCGGTGTTTTCACGCCCTCGATCCTGACGATCCTGGGCGTCATCATGTATCTGCGCCTGCCGTGGGTCGTGGGCAACGGTGGCTTGTGGATGGCGCTGGGCGTGATCGCGGTGGCGCACGTCATTTCGGTGACCACGGGCCTGAGCATCTCGTCGATTGCGACCGACAAAAACGTCGGTGCGGGCGGGCCCTACTACATCGTGTCGCGCAGCCTCGGTCTGCCCATCGGCGGGACGCTTGGGTTGGCGCTGTTCGTTGGGCTTTCGTTCTCGATCAGTCTGTACGTCATCGGCTTTTGCGAGAGCTTTCTGGCGTTCGTCGACATGGACGTGTCGCCAACGAACGTCCGGATGGCGGGCACCGTGACGGTGATTCTGCTGACGTTGGTCACGGTGATCTCCACCTCGTTCGCCATCAAGACCCAGTACCTCATCCTGGTGCTCATCGCCCTGTCGCTGGGCTCGATCTTCCTCGGCGGCTCCAGTCCTTCTCCCGCAGCCGTACACCTCTCGGCGGTGCCCGACGCTCCGAGCCTCGGGGTCATCTTCGGCATCTTCTTCCCCGCGGTCACCGGCTTCACCGCGGGGGTGAACATGTCAGGCGACCTCAAGGACCCCAAGCGGTCGATTCCCGGGGGAACGTTGGCGGCGATCGGGGCCGGGCTGATCGTCTACGTCGGGCTCGCGCTGTTCCTCGCCTACCGGGTCGACTCCGCCCAGCTGCTCACCAACACCAACGTCCTCGCGGAGATTTCCCTGGTTCCCGCATTGGTCATCGCGGGCATCTGGGGCGCGACCCTCTCCTCGGCGCTGGGCAGCATCCTGGGCGCCCCTCGCATCCTCCAGGCCCTCTCCATCGACGCGATCACGCCGCGATGGTTCGGCAAGGGACACGGCAAAAACAACGAGCCCCGCAACGCGTTGTTGCTTGCGTTCGCCATCGCAGAGGGCGGGATCCTCATCGCCGAACTCGACGCGATCGCCCGCGTGGTGTCGATGGTGTTCTTGGCCACCTACGGGTTCCTCAACGTGAGCTCGGCGATCGAGAGCTGGGCCAGCCCAGACTTCCGACCGCAGTTCCGCATTCCTCGCTTCGTCAGCGTGCTGGGAGCGGTCACCTGCATCTTGGTGATGATCCAGCTCGACCTCGCCGCGATGGCGGCGGCGACGATCGTGCTCTCGGCGTTGTTCCTGTTCCTCAAGCGGCGCCAGCTCACCCTCGACGCCGGGGACACGTGGGAGGGCATCTGGTCGTCGATCGTTCGTGCTGGCCTGCACCGTCTCAACCAAGCCAGCGGCCAACAGCGCAACTGGAGGCCCAACGTTCTGCTGTTCAGCCACATGGACAGCAAGACGCGGCCGGAGCTGCTTGAGTTCTCCAGCGCACTCATCACGGGCAGCGGCCTGCTCACCGACTTCGAGCTGGTCAAGAACAAGCAAGACGCCATCGCCACACCAGCCGCCGAAGAAGCCCAAGTCGGGGTGTTCCGACGAAGAACGGTCAGCACCGACTTCTACGACAGCGTGAGTGCGGCCTGTCAGCATCACGGCTTCACGGGGCTCGATCCCAACACGGTGCTCTTAGACTGGGACATCGACCGCAAGCAGGGGGAGCGCTTCGTCGGCCTGATCAAAGACACCGTCAAGCAGGACTTCAACCTGGTGATGCTCCACTTCGACCCGGAGCGGGCGTGGGGAAAGCGAGAGCGGGTGGATATCTGGTGGAAGCCACAGCAGGGCAACGTGGCGCTCAGCTTGGCGCTGATGCGCTTCTTGACCCGGTTTGAGCAGTGGCAAGGGGCGAAGCTCCGATTCTTGCTGATCTCCGAAGACACCTCGCTGAGCGACGACCTGCTGCACGCGATGCGCAGCGTCTTGGCGCAGGCCCGGGTCGAAGCGAAGATCAAGGTGGTGGCGAGCCCGTCGCAGGCGCACGGGTTCGAGAGCACCGTGCGTCAAGAGTCCGCAGACGCAGACCTCGTCGTCCTGGGTTTGCCGCCGCTGCGTAGGTTCGACGAAAAAGCGCTCGGGCACCTCGATTCGCTGGTCGCAAGCTTGGGCACCACGCTGCTGGTACAGGGCTCCTCATTGTTCGCGGAAGTGCTCCCGGTCGCGGGCGGAACTCGGGCTGGCGCCGACGTGTTGGAGCGAGCCCAGGCGACCGCCACCGAGCTTCGGGTGCTCAAGCTTCCCAAGGTGCCCGCACTGGAGGCCGCCGCGTCCAGCTTTGCGGAGACGTTCGGAAAGCTCTGTGACGATTTGTTTCGCTCCGGGTTTGCGCCCGTGCTTGCGCGTCAGGAGTCGCTGTTGGGCGAGGTCCGAAAGCTGGTCTCTCGCCAGTTCGACGTCGTTCGCAAGGGCATGGAGGAGGCCGACCCTGCCCGCGCCAGCAAGCCTGCGGGGCGTGCCCAGGGAGGATTCCTCTTTCAGGCACGGAAGCTGGTCAGCACCTACGAAGAAGAGGCCCTGCCGAATCAAGCCAAGAGTTTGCACGGCACGCTCGCGACCTTCGTAGACGGGCTGGTCAAGCTGGGGACCGACACGCCCAAGCAGGTCCGGGTCACCGTTCACAAGGACGCCTTCGCGGCGACCTCGGACGATCGCCGATCTGTGCGCGCCTTTAAGAGTCGCCGCAGATTTTGGGCAGCGTTGCGACGCGCGGACCCCCGCTACACGGTCCCGCTGGGGCCACTACAGGGCTACTACGTCTATGTGGCTGCCGCCGGCTTGTTCGAGCAGTGGCTGCGCAGCGTTCAATCCAGCAGCCATCGGCTCGCGGTACAGCTGGGCAAGATCCTCAACGAAGCCGCCACCGAACTCAGCGACCTCGCGGCCAAGATCCAGCGCAGAGAGGCCGATGCGACCCTGGTCGAAGCGCGGAAGCAAAGCGTCCTCTCGCATGTGGAGGCAGCGATCGCGCTGGCGCAAGAGCTCACCGAGGGTACCGCGGTTCGTATTGCGGCCAAGGCACACGAGACCAGCCAAGCTTTCGCCAACGACCTGATGCGGGTTGATGTCGACCTCTTGACTCGCTCGCAGCGGCGGCGTCCCCGACAGGCGGCTACGGATCTGGAAGCGTTGCGTTCCAGCGCGGAGCCGTGGGAACGCCACCAGCGGCTGTTGCTGCAGCGCGCGCACCTCGGTCTTCAAGTCGCCGCGTTCCAGCACCGCTTCTCGGCGCTCGGTCGTCGGGCACGCGCGGATGTCACGCGCAACATCGAGTCTTCGGTGTTGGCCCAAGGGACCGAGGTTCTCGCTGCGATAGAGACGTTTGTGAGCGAGGCCGAAGCCGGGGGGACGCCGACGCTTCCGGCCGAACGCGAGCTTCGAGCGAGCTTCGACGGTCAAGCTGCCCTCGAGGCGATCGCCCGAGACATCGACGGATGTATCGAGGACCTTCCCGAATCGGCGACGACGCTGAGCGACGCGTCGATCGCCGATCTCGAGAGCGGCATCTCGATGGAAGCCGACGAGGTGACGGTGTCGGTAAGGCCGTTGGTCAGGTACCTCATCGAGACGGAGTTCCTGGACATGGTCAACCAGGAGATCTCGGGTCTTCCGCAACAGGAGGAACGAACGGTGGGCGTCGCTCGTGACGTGACTCGGCTGCTCAGCTTCACGGTGGGCGATATGGAAGCCGCGGGCGGCTGGGACAACCTCGAACTGCGCAAGCAGGCTGTCGCGGTTGCGACGGAAGGCGCGCGACGCCTGGACACAGAGCTCGCGGTGTTGCGCGACGCGTCCCGGACGTTTGCGACCCGGGTTACCGAACAGCTCGAGACGCTGCGAGAGGAGACCGCTCCTTATGCGCTCACGAACCGCTCCGACAACCTCTCAGCGTACATCCGCAGCCGTGAGAGCCACAAAGCCGTCTCACGAGTGCGCCAAACCGTTGCCCGCGCATCCGGGTTCGCGCGGCAAACCTTCGTGGCGCTGCTGTACCGACGCAGCACAGGCGTGCTGTTGGCGAAGCGACTACGGCGTACGGCCGAGGGCACAGATGTCACCGCGGTCGATCGCATCGCGGCCATGGCCCAGCAGGCGACCCCGCGCGGCGACTTGCTTCGCTCGCTGCCTTTCTACTATCGGCAGCTGTTCTCTGGCCAAGCCTCGATCAGCGAGACATTCTGGGTGGGGCGCGCAGCCGAGCTCGCCCGGATTCGCGCCGCGATCAAGCGTCACGAGAACGGAGGGGAAGGTGCCCTCTTTGTGGTGGGGGAGATCGGTGCCGGTAAGACCGCTCTGTGCCACGCGCTCGCCACGAAGTTCCTCGCCCGACGTCAGATCTTCCGGGTAAGCCCGCCACCGGGCGGCGCCATCGAACTTTCGGCCCTCCGAGTGGCCTTGGAAGCCGAAGTTAAAGAACGAGGGGAGATCGATCAGATCATCGCGAAGGTGCCCGATGGCTCGGTGTTCGTCTTCGACGATCTGGAGATGTGGTGGGAGCGGAGTGCCGAGGGACAGGCGGTCATCGAGGCGTTCGTCGACCTGTTGCGCAAACATGGTAGCCGCTGCCTGTTCGTCGCCAACCTCAACGTCCATGCGTGGCGCATCCTCAGTCGCTTCGTTCGGCTGAGTGAGTCGGCCTTGGCGGTCGTCGAGTGCGACCCCTTGCCCGCAGAGTCCCTCAAGTCAATCATCGCCCTGCGTCACGGCTCCACCGGGATCAGCTTCGAGCTCTCGGGAACACCAGAGGAGGAGCTCGCTCCGTGGCAGCAAGCCCGGTTGTTCACCCGGTACTTCGACTACTCCGGCGGTCTCGTTGCCGTCGCCCTGCGTGCCTGGCTGTCGCACATCGACAAGGTGGATGCCAGCACGCTCACGATGCGGTGGCCCAAGCGTCCGGAGTCGGACGCGGTTGAGTTGCTTCGCGTCGAACTCAACGCGATCCTCGTGCAGCTGGTGGTGCACAAACAGGTCACGATGCGGCGACTTCAGCGGATCACCGCGGTCCCGATCAAAGAGCTGGAAACCGATGTGGCCGCGTTGGTTCGGATGGGGCTCGTGCGTCGTGATGCCCGGGAGGTCGTGCACGTGGATCGGTTCGTCGCCCACTTCGTCACCGACGGCTTGCGCAACGGAGGGATGCTGGGATGATCGATTTTCTGTTCCGCGCAGGCATCGAGCTCACGCTCATGACCCTGGGCGCCATTGCACTGGTGGTTGTGCTCCAACTGCTGGCGTTTCTCGTCGACGTGCTCCCGGTTCCGGTACGGGTTCGAAACAGCCTGCAGCGTCTCGGGCCCATCCTTGGCTTGGCGGTGTTGTTGGCCTACGTCGCGTCGGCGGTCGCGTTCTTGCTCGAGCGCGAGCCCGAGTTCGCGGCCGTCTTGGTCACGCTGGTGGGCCTGTTGATGGTCTTCGCCTGGGCGCTGCTGTACGACCTCATCAGCGGGGTGGCGTTTCGATTCGGCCGGCTGTGTCGCGTCGGCGACCAGGTTCGTGTCGGTGATGTGCAGGGGCGAGTCCTCGAGATCGGGATGCGTGCGTTGATCGTCCAGACCCCAGAAGGCGACGAGGCTGTGGTCCCCTACGGAAAGATCGGCCGCAGCACCTTGCGCCGTACCCAAAGCGTCTCGGGCGCACACGTGCACGCCTTCACGATCGAACAACCGGACGGGATCGACTTCGTCAGCCTCAAGCGCGCGGTTGTGCGCGCGGCCATGCGATGCCATTGGGCTTCGGTGGTTCATGAACCCAAGGTGGAGCGTCGGGATGGGAACGCGGTCGAAGTGAGCGTTTACGCGCTTGATGCCGACCACGCGCCGATGGTCGAGGCTGCGGTGCGCGTTGCGTTGTCCGGCCGGGTGGTCCGCGTAAAGGTTCGCGACGATCTGCCCTCATCGCCACCGAAGCTGTGGAGCCCGTAGCGGTCTTCCGCGCCGGCCCGTGTGACCGTTTGTGGTCAGCGACGCGACGAGGATCTTGAGAATTCGGTACGCAAACCCGCGATATGTAAGGAAAGTGCAGGGCGACCCGCCTACTTTTCTGCGGGAAATCGTTGCGGCGGGCGATCCGAACACTAGTCGACCCTCGTACCTACGAGCGGTGACGTGCGGCGTTCGTAGGCCACCACGCTTGAACGAGAAACCTATGAAGATTGCAGACCTTTCATCTCGCCTCCTCATGTTGACCTGCCTGAGCATCGTTGCCCCCGCGTGCGGCGACGACGTAACAGCCGACACCGATGGGGGCACCGACACGGAGCCTGGCACCGATTCGACGATGCCCACCAGCCCGACGATGCCCACCAACCCGACGATGTCCACCTCCTCCGAAACCGGAGACCCGGACTCGACCGGGCTCGATACGGACACCGACACCGACGGGAGCACGGACACCGAGACCGGTACCACCACCGGGGACACCGACACTGACACCGGTGGGGACCTGGGCCCGGTTGCGATCTGGGCCACGGCCAACCCCGCGGGTCGCGACAACGACCGCGTGGTCGCCCTCGCTCCCGCGCTCGACGGCACCGACACCGAGCTCGCCGTCCAGGGAGAGGTCCTCAGTATCCAGTCCCTGGCGCGCGACGGAGGAGACGGTTGGGCGAGCTTCGATGGCAACGGAGACGACGCCAGCGGCTTGATGTTCCTTCCGGACATCAACGACATCGACGCGGACGGCTTCATCGGCTTGGGTGCTGAGCTCATCCGGGGCCCCGCGGCGGGACTTGTCTCGCCCAAAGGCGTCTTCGTGGGTCCGAACGCGGTCATCGTCGCGGACGTCGGCGCTGGCAACATCAAGGGCTTCGCGCGCGACGCGGTTGAAGGGGACGGCCCGACCTTCACGATCGACGACTTGGGCAGCTCGACCGCCGTTTGGGATATCCACCTGGATACGGCGACGAACACCTTGTTCGCTGCGGGGACCAACGGTGAGGTCCAGATCTACGGAGACTTCTCCAACGATCTCGGCGCCAGCGGCCCCACCCGGACCGTCATTCCCGCGGAAGACGACGCTCAGATCTCGGTCAACCTGCACGGGATCTCGATGGTCGCAAACACGCTGTACCTCAGCGATGTGGGCGACGCGATGCTCGACGACGACGGCCAGCTGTTCGTCATCGAGGATGCTGCAACAGCAACCGGAATGGTCAACGTCACCCAGCGCATCGAAGGCAACAACCTGGGCAACCCGGTCGACCTGGAGGTCCGTGTCGGCGCGGTCGAGACGGCGATCTTTGTCGCCGAGAAGGCGAACTCTTCGGTGCTCACCTTCACTCGTGCGTTGCTGGCCACGACGTTCACCAGCCGCGGGTCACTCGCAGTCGACGGAGCCGAGTCGGTCACGCTGATCCCCGGCGGCGTCATCGCCAGCCGCAACCCGGCAGACTTCGACGGCGACGGGGTTGTCGTGATCAGCCAGCCGCTCGCGGGCGGTTTGGCCCTCGAAGCCACGCACACCACCCCTGACAGCTTCTCGTCGCACCAGAGCGTCCACCTGATGGACGACGGCAGCGCGTGGGTCACCTTCGATGGACCGGCGTCTTCGGGCGGCGGCGGGGTGTTCTTCGTCGCCGACCTTCCGGGCGCGGGGAAGGATGCACTCAACGCATCCGAGGCTCGTATCTGGGGCGACGCCACCGGGCTCGTCTCACCCAAGGGTCTCGACGTGAACGCGGACGGATCGTTGTTGTTCGTCGCTGACGTTGGCGCTGGAGACATCCGCGTGTTTGACGGCACGCTGGGCAACAGCGCTCCGGTGTTCACACTCGATGCCGGCGATGCCAGCTTCTGGGATGTGGCCTACGACGAAGAGGGAGATCGCTTGTACGCTTCGGGCACCGATGGTGTGGTCTACGTGTTTGACGATGTGTCGACCGACCTGGGCGCAAGCGGCCCCGCGCGGACCATCACGCCCACCGACGGCGACGCCGTGATCAGCATCAACCTGCACGGCATCGTGTACGACGCACAAAGCGACACGCTGCTGCTCTCCGACGTGGGAGACGCAAGCGTCGCCGACGATGGACAGATCTTCGCGATCACGGGTGCGGCTGCGGCCGACGGTGAGACCGAAGTTGCGCTGCGCATCGCCGGAGCCGCGACCTCGTTGGGGAACCCCGTCGACATCGACTTCGATGGCGCCGACCTGTACGTCGCAGAAAAGTCCAACTCCGCCATCCTGCGCTACGACGGAATCCTCGATCTCGCGGGCGACCTCGACATGGCCCAAGACGCCACGATCGAGGTGGTGAGCGCAGAGTCCGTGCAAGTGCAAGGCCCGGCTCGCCGCTAGAGCCCCTTGATCGAGTCAAGGCCCCGAGCGTGTGGTGGACCATGCGCTCGGGGCTTTCGCGTGCGGCGAGGTCCTCGGCTCGCTCGCGAAACGCAGGCCTGTGGGCTACGGAAAGGCCGCTGTGCACAGGTTATCGACGCAATCGATCGACGCGCCGCACTCGTTGCCGCCACAGTCCTCCGCATCGCAGACGCTCAGCAAGCCGCTGAGGCCGGCCCAGACGTCGAGGTCCGCGTCGACCCGCAGCCCCACGCCCACGCACGCGGTGCCGGGACCGTTGTAGCAGCCCTTTTCTGCGTATTGGCAGTCGGCCGGCGTCTCGCAGGCGCGGTTGTCTGCGAGGAACTGTTCGACCTGCGCCTGTGCATCGACGCACAGCGCCTCGGCGGTGCCGAACTGTGCCGCACAGATCCCCGCGTCGGTGCACACGGCGGTCGCCCCACACGGGTCGGCGCCGCACGTGCACGCCGATCCGAGTTCGTCGCTGATCGTCTCCCATTCCGACAGGTTCGCTGTCACGGCGACACCGACGGCGCCGCAATCCTGAGCGCCCCCGTAGCAGAGCGCATCGATGAGTTGGCAGTCGGAATGCGTCGATCGGCGACAACACGAGCAGCAGAGGTGCGATCCAAAGCATCGAGGACCGAAGCCCACGGAGGGTACCCGATCACCGCCGAGAGGGACACGCCGACGCTTTCGGACGCAGGCGAGAGGCCGTGTGCCGTTGGGCGGGCGAGGTGGGTCGGCGCCGATGCGCAGCGCGATGATGTGCCCTCTTCGCTGGCTACAGCGTCTGCAAAAACCGGATCAGGTCGGTTTTCTGGTCGGCGCTGAAACGCTCTTTGCCGCCGTCGATCAGGATGCCCTCGTCGTGTCCCATGGCCGAGAGGCCGGGCAGGGTGGTGTCGAACACCTGGTCGAAGTGCGCTGGGGCAGCCAACGGGTAGCCGTTGCAACCGCTGTCGAAGTCGGCGGCTTGATTGTTGATGTTGCCGAACTGGTACACCTGCGGACGCTGGGCCGCGGGGGTCAGCACCGCGCACAGGTTGGGTGCGGAGTTGTTGTGGAAGTAGGGCCAACGAGCCCAGATGCCGACCAGCGGGGGCGGCACGTAACCCTCCTGAGGTGTGAGCACCAGGTCGTACTTCTTGGAGAGCTGCAGGTCGTTGATGTCCTGGATGTACTCGACGCTTTCACGACGGTAGGGGTCGGTGCCCACGTCGTGAATCGGGGTGTCCTCGAAGTACACGACGCGTGCCGTCTCGAGTTGCTCGCGGACCGAGAGCGCATCGGCGTCGGGCTGGCTCCAACCCTTGTCGTACGTGCCATGGCAACGCGCGCAGTTCTCAACAAAGAGCTGCTCTCCGCGCTTGGCAGCGTCCATGTCGAAGGCGCTGGGCTCGAAGTGGTCGAAGAAGCTCGGGGCCTGCGTTGCGAAGACGCCGGTGGTGAACTCCTCGATGATGGTCCAGTTCTCGATGATCCAGGCATCGAGCGCGACCAGGTCTGAGCCGCGCCCGAACTCGTTGACCAGCAGCGCGCCCAGGACCGGGTTGCCGCTGACGAGCGAGCCGTCGGAGAAGAACTTGTTCTTGTACTTGGTGAGCCACCACGTCGCTGGCTTGACGTCGCTGGGGAAGTTCTCAAGCTCGTTGGCGCGAGGGTTTTGCCAGGACTCTTCGGTGCGGGTGGCCCAGGGGTCGAGCTCGCGGGTGCCAAGCGAGAGGATGGTGTGGGCGAGCGCCGTGTCCAGGCCGAGCACGCGGGGCTCCACACTTCGGACGTAGCGGATGTTCTCTCGGGACATCCTCCACAGGTCGGTCTCGCCCGCATCAGCACCCGTGCCCAGCGCGAAGGCGGTCGGCCCTACGGCCTCAAACAGCGGCTTGTAGACGACGAACATGTTGTTCGCGGTCGAGCGGCGGTTGAACAAGCCCATCGTGGGGGTGTCGAAGACGCGGCCGGAGTGGCATGTCGCGCAGCTGAAGGTGAGGCCCGCGCCGCGCTCGGTGTTCATCACCGTGACGCCCCAGTAGTCGCCCTCGGGGGAGCGGACCAACCCGAGTTGCTCGTAGATCTCCTCCATGGAGGACAGGCCCGTGAACGCAGGGAGCAGCTCTGACATGAGCTGCCGCAGGGGGTCGTTGGGGTTGCCTTCGATCAGCAGCCGAAGCGGTCGCTCGGGGAGGAGGATTCCCGTGGTCTCGACCGGGTACTGCAGCGCGTGGCCGTGACCGGCTTGGGCGTACGCGGCGACCTCATCCTCGGGCAGGCCCAGCGGGTTGATACGGCCGCACGGGGAGATGAGCTCGCCCTGCGTCCACTGGGCCGGGACGCCTTGTTCGACGCAGACCTCAACCGCGCCGCCCGAGCCGCCGCTCTCAGAGCCTGAGCCCGAGTCGGAGTCGGAGTCCGCCGTGGTCGCGGCGGCGGTGCTGGCTTCTTCGCCGCTGGTGCTGCTCTCCAGTCCACCCGTGGACCCCGTATCGGTGTCCGCGCCCGTGAATCCGTCGAAGCTGCAGCCCATCAGAGGGAGCGCCAATGTCCAACCAAGCCGTCCGCCCAACATGTCTCGCTCATACCACGGCAGCAGCTGTTTTCGTTTTCGGGCCGAGCGCGAAAACGCGAAAAGCAGACTGGCTGCCAGTGCCTCCACGCAAGCGAGGCCCGCGAATCCGCTACCCGGACGCAGGCAGGAGTTCCCCGTACAAGCCTCCGGGGTCCTTGCGGAGTACGAACCCGAGCCGTCCCAACTCGTCCACCAACTCGGGGTAGTCGAAATCAGAGTCCTTCGTCACGAGGTACTTCTTCCGGCTCGTTTCCACGTCCGCCTGGGCGATCGCAAGGATCGCCTCGAAGATTCGGCAGTCCTTGACGCCGTCGACGGGTCGATCCGGAGGAAGCCCCTTCAGGTATCGGAGGTCACCCCGAAAATGAAGGTCCTGCGTGTGCTCCCTGACGGTCGCAACGGCTCTTACGCGTTCGAGCACTACGTCGACTTCACCGACAAGAACGTCCAACTTCGTTTCGATGAGTCGTGCGGCCTCACGAATCTCGTCCGCGGGCTGGTCGAGTTCCTGCGACCGAGTCCATTCTTTCGCCGCCTTTCGCCGCCTTTCGCACCGCGGCGAGCCGCTCCCGCTCGCCCCGAATCCACCGCAGCGCGGTGCCTCGAAATTCGAACAGCACGTACTCCGGGACGACGAGTTCAAGGCGTCGTTTCTCCGCCAGTTCAACCAAAAGAACAGCAGCGGCTCCGTCGCGGCGGAGGAGCACATCCATGAGGATGTTGGTGTCGAAGACCAGCAGCGGCAGGTTCGACATTGCCCTACCTGTGCATGTCGAGAAGCGCCCGAGCAGCGCCGCCATCGCTGGTCAGCTTGCGATGAACCTCGAGCCGCATTTTGTTGCGCACGATGGCCGAGAGTCCCTCGGGCCCAGTCGCAGAGGTCTTGACCTCGTACCAAACGAGCCCCGTCTCGACGTTCGTGTGGTCGCGATACGTGTAGCGGGCGTGAAATCGCAGAGGCCTGGTCAAGTCCTCGCGTGGGTCTGACACCGTCACCTTGTCGAGCCGGTCCTTGAGTAGATCCTCAAGAGCGTTCCTTAGTTCGCTGACGACACTTTGCCGGTCCAATCCGAGCACGCGATCCATGGAGTGGAGTACGTCCGCGCTCGCACCAGCTGTGGCGACGACTTCGCCTTCGACAACCAACTCCAACCGAAGTGCGCCGCCAGCCGGGTCTTGCTCTCGAATCTCGTAGGGGAGATTTACCGCGCTCGTTGACGACATCTTGCTGCTCCTTGAGGAGAACCGAAAGTCTCCGCCTGGAGACAGGCTCACGAGCCCACATCCAAACCTACCCCCCCGGACTAACCGGGGCAAGGCTCCCCTCGGTCACGGACCCTACGTTCCGACGTGCGTGTTTGTCGTTCGGGAGGCGCAATCCGACCGGGCAGAGCGCTGGCTCCAATCCGCAAGGCTTCGGAGACTCTGGCTGCCTGCCAGCGCTCCACGCAAGCGAGGCAACCTCCTCAGAGCTCGGCGCGCTTGGGCACCGAGACCCGCTGCCCATCCACCACCGCGACCACGTCGGGGTGAATCGCCGAGGCCTCCTGGATGAAGGGATCGAGCGAAGGGTAGCGCTGCGAAAAATGCGTCAGCACAACCCGTCGTGCACCCGCGTCGCGACCGATCGTGGCGGCTTGCACGGCGGTCATGTGCATGTGGTCATGCGCAAGCGCGACATCCTCGTGCAGGTACGTGGACTCGATCACCAGCAGGTCGACGTCCTTTGCGAGCGCGAGCGCCCCGGGGCAGGGGCGGGTGTCCATGACAAACGCGACCGACTGTCCGGGCTTGGCGACGCTCACGTCCTCGAGCCGCACCTTGGCGCCGTTGATTTCGACCTCTCCCTGGCGGACGAGCTGCCCGATCGCAGGTCCTTGCACGCCGCGTTTGGCGAGCTCTTCGGGGAGCATGCGGCGGCCGTCCGGTTCGTCGATGCGGTAGCCGAGGGTGGGCACGCCGTGGTCCAGCTCGGCGACGGTCATGCGGAACGAGGGCATGTCGATACCCGCGCTGGGGTCGTCGATCGGGTGCGGGACCATGGTGGCCCGCTCGCGATAGATCGATGCGTAGCGCAGCCGGTCGAAGTACTTGCGCCCACTCGCCGGAAAGTAGACGTGAATCGGATGCGGCACGTCGTCCAGCGAGAGCCGCTGGGTGATGCCGGCGAGACCGAGGCAGTGGTCGCCGTGAAAGTGCGTGACGCAGATGCGAGTGATCGCGCTGGCGGGCACCCCGGCGTAGATCATCTGCCGCTGGGTCCCCTCGCCGGGGTCGAAGAGCACACCTTCGTCGTCCCACCGCAGCAAGTAGCCGTTGTGGTTGCGATAGCGTGAGGGGACCTGGGAGCCGGTTCCCAGAGCGATCAGTTCACGGGCAGACACGCGAGCGCGAAGCCTACCGCTCGTGCCAGCTGGGGGCGGCAGTGAATTCGAGGCCAAGCGTCTTGCGCATCGCGTTGGCCCACGCGACCCGGTTTGTGAACACGATCGTCCCGTGCCGCTGGCCCAACGCGAGCGGCATCTTCACGTTGATGCGCGTGCCGACCATGAAGCGGCCCTCCTCGACCTGCTCGAGCCGCATCCCGCCGGCGCCGAGGTCGATCATCAGGCCAGGGCTCTGGCGGGGCCCGACCAACACCTCGACGCGCACCGGGAGTCGCATCCAGTCGCGCAAACCGCGGTGGTTGACGTCGTCCTGGAGCTGCACTTGAAGGTGGCGGTGCTCAACCTGGTTTTCGGGACCCAGACGGCCTTTGCGCTCCAGGGCGCTGAGGTTGAAGAACCGCAAGATGGTGGTGACCGCGGCGTGCCCGCGTAGGGGCTGCATCGCAAGCCCGCGTCCGCTGATATCGAACACGACGTCGGCCGAGGGGGCGTAGCCCTCGTGCGCGCCGTCTGAGCGCACCCACCCTGCGGGCGTGTCGGACTCCGCAGGAAGCTCGACTTCGCGCCGACCGTAGTCCTCAAGTTTCCCCTTGGAGTTACGGGTAGGTGTCACGCACGCAGTGTAGCAGACGTCGGCCACTTGACCGGTACCCCCGCGCGGGCGAAACCTCCGCCCGATGGCAGACGCGAGCATCCCGGTGATCAGCCTCCACGACCTGGCGCCCGCAACCCGAACCGCCGCGGCGGTGCAGACCCTGGGGGAGGCGCTCGAGACCTTTGGTTTTGTCGCGATCACCGAGCACGGCGTTCCCGAGCCGCTGCTCGCGGGTGCCTACGCCCAGGCGCGCGCGCTGTTCGATCTGTCTGCGACGGAAAAGCAGCGCTACGAGGACACCGGAACCGGTCGACAGCGCGGCTACACCTCCCTTGGCATCGAGCACGCCAAGGGGCAGACGGTTCCGGACATGAAGGAGTTCTGGCACGTCGGTCGTCGCGAAGGGGACGTGGTGGCGAACGTCGAGCCGGTCGAGCTCCCCGAGTTTGCGCCCACGTTCAACGCCCTGTTCGACGAACTCGATCGCGTCGCGACCACGCTGCTGACCAGCGTCGGCGCGTATCTTGAAAAACCGGAGGGGTTCTTCGAGGACTTCACCCGGGGCGGGAACTCGGTGATTCGTGTCATCCACTATCCGCCGCTTCCGCAAGAGGTCGAGCCCGGAGCTGTGCGGGCTGCTGCCCACGAGGACATCAACCTGATGACCGTGTTGCCCGTTGCGACCGAACCCGGTCTGCAGCTGATGACCCGCGAGGGGGAGTGGGTCGATGTGCAGACGCCTCCCAACGTGATGGTCTGCGACAGCGGTGACATGCTTCAGCTACTCACCGGAGGCAGGGTCCGCTCGACCACGCACCGGGTGGTCAACCCGCCCGGAGACGCGAATCGCTCGCGCTACTCGATGCCGTTCTTCTGCCACCCGCGAAACGACGCGAGGCTGAGCCAAGACCCCGAGGTGCTCGCGCTCGACTTCCTGATGGAGCGGCTGCGAGACATCGGTGTGGCGTAGCCGTCCGACCGGCCTGGGCTCCCGCGTGTCCTCCGAGGACAGGTTCGACAATCGAACCGACGGTGCCCTGCTAGTGCCTCACGCCCGAAGTCCGATCCGGGTTAAAATAGAAGTGGGCCGCGGCGCGTCGGATGGAGCGTGGCACGTGGCCCAAAAGCAGCGAAGCTGGTTGCACCCCGTTCGGTTCGGCGAGCGCTGCGGCTGTTGGTGCGACGACATCGGGCACCGTACGTCGTCATCGTCCGAGCGCGCATTGTGTTGATGGCGATCAGGGGCGCGGGGACCACTGAGATTGCACAAGGCCTGGGAATCCAATGTTGATGGTCGCCTAGAAGCGCGGTTTTCTGAACGGATGGACCGAGCGCGAGTGCGCGCAAATCTCGCGACAACCGCTGCGATCGGCTAACCAGAACGGCAACCAAAAAGAACGGCCCGGCACCCAAAAGCACACGGACCAACTCGAGTTTCGCGGCACGAGTGGTGATGGCGTCTCACGCCGTGATGGTCGAGTCCAAATTTTGGCGAAAGCCGAGAACACTTGGACGAGTCGCTACGATTGGTGAGGTGCATGAACAGCGCGTGCGGCAAGATGTTCTTGCTCTGCCGCCCTTGCGATCGCGGGAATCGCTACTGCTCGGGGGCCTGCAGCGCCTCAAACCGGCGCGAGTCGCTGAAGGCCGCTCGCCGACGCCACCGCCAGAGTGCTGAAGGCCGCGCAGATCATCGCGATCGCCAACGCGACTATCGGCGCCGCCGCGCTGGCGTGGTGGATCATGGTCCCAAAAACTTGCCCCGACTGACAGATGTCGTTCTGCCGCAGCTGCGCGGTGAGGAGGACCATGTCGACAACGTTGAGGATCGCGGTGTGCCCGAAGCGGTCGCGCACGAAAGCACTGGTAACGCAGGGCGAGCGGGCGCGCCTGAAGCCAAACCTCTCTCAGCCATCGGCCCGCTCGAGACCACTGCCGACGTCGAGCGCGACAATCGTCCTTGGGGACCGCGCGCGCAAACACATCATCAAACACCTTCTTCGCCTTCAGCCGCTCCCGAAACGCCCAGATCGTGTTCGCGTCCGGCACGTCTTCTCCCAATCCCAGCCCCAAGAACGCCATGAACGAGAGCCGGTCTCCGGGTCCTTCGGCTTGCGCCCCGCCGCAGACTTGCGCTTGGGGTTCTCCCGGGTTCTCCCAGACCCGTTCAACTTGTGCGCGGAACATCTCGAAGTCGACAACCTCGGCCAGCCGAGCCAGTGGATCCCCCTGCTTCTCGAGCTGCTCGAGTCGTTCCGAAAGGTCCGAGAAACCCAGTTGCCACAACATCTCCTCTTCCTACGACCACGTCATCTTCATGTCGATCAAGAACCCCGAACCGTCTTTCCCCATCGTTTCGACCCAGCCTGCGAAGCGGCTTCCTCAGCGACGAACGCCAGCGTGGTTCTCGCGCTTCTGCGGAGGTCGCCCCAATAAATAGAGGTCCCGTTAAAACGCACTCCTCCATCCCGGCTTTTTCACACTTCATTTCGCATAAACGCGCGACAAGTCGCAGCTCTTACCCCCGGCTCAGAACGCAAAGCTGTATCCGATCGCCGGGGTCGGGTTGATCTTCACGCCGCGGGCGCCTTGTCCCACCAAGGCCGCGACGCCGATGCGCACGTTGATCCCGCGCCACACCATCCATCGCCAGCCGAACTCGGCCATGAAGCCGTGCTTGCGCTGCCAGTCGTTGGTGAGGCCGTAGAGGTACGAGGCCGACACGTAGAACTCCGAGGGGCGCTGGCGGTACAGCGAGATCGGCAGGAAGTAGAGCGTCGCGCCGGGCTTGAAGAACCAGGTCGCCTCGTTTCGTCCACGCTCGTCCTTTGAGATGATCGTGGTGTAGGCGCCCGCGTGCAGCGAGACCATCGCCAGGCGATATTCCAGGCCGATCGACGGCGCGCGAAAGGCGTTGATCGACAGCTCGTGTCCGAAGCACGCGCCGCGGACCTTCTTGCTCACGTCGGTGCAGCGGGACAGCCGGGGGGACCGGGTCTCGACCACCTCGGTCGTTGGGGCGGGCGCATTGGGAGCCGCAAGGGCGAGGGGCAAGAGCAGGGCGTTGAACATAACGAGCTGAGCGTGAAGCGGCGCGGACTCGGGCGGCATGGACCCCGACGCCAAGCCATGGTCCGAGCGCGCCGACCCGGGGCTCTGCGTCCGGCGGCGCACAGGCACCGTCGTCGATCGCGTTCGGCCATGTTGCGCGGCGCACCCGAGCGGGAGACTTCCGCCATGACCTCCAACAGGATTCAAGTGGTGTTCGGCTACGGCGCGATCGGGCGGGCGGTGACGCGAGCGTTGCTCGAGCGCGGCGAGACGGTTCGCGTGGTCCGTCGGAGCCCGTCTCCGTCCGACCCGCGCCTGCAGTTCGTCGTCGGCGATGCCACCGATGCCGCGCAGACGCGAGCGCTGTGTGCCGACGCGACGCACGTCTATCAGTGCACCAACGCCGCCGACTATCACCGCTGGCCGCAGCAGTTCCCGCCGCTGCAGCAGGGCATCATCGCGGGCGCCGCGGCGAACGGGGCAACGCTGGTCGTGCTCGAGAACATGTACGTGTATGGCTCGCAGGGAGGGGCGCCGCTGTACGAAGGTCTGCCCCTGCGCGGGGTCGGGGCGCGGGCCTCGACGCGCGTCGCCATGACGCGTCAGCTCGACGCGCTCAGGTTGCCCGTCGTCCGCGTGCGTGCGGCCGACCTCATCGGGCCCTTCGTTCGCGAGTCGATGGCTGGACCTCGACTGCTCGCGCCGATCCTCGGGGGCGAGCGTCGCGTGTTCCTGCTTGCCGACCCCGACCTGCCGCACGCGATCGCCTACGCCGCCGACGTGGGCGAGGCGATGGTCGTCGCGGGGCTCGACAACGGCGCGGCCGGTCGGGTCTTTCATGCCCCGCATGCCCCCGAGATCACGCCGCGGCAGCTCGTCGCCAAGATCGCGGCCGTCGCTGGGCGCCCGACGCCGCAGCTGCTGGCCCCGCCGCGGTGGTTGCTGCCGCTGCTGCTCCCGATCGCCGGGTCATTCGTCCCGCCGATGCGCGGGATCGGGGAGAACGCGTGGATGTTCTACGAGCCGTTCATCGTCGACTCCTCGCGATACCGAGAGCGCTATGGCATCCACGTGACGCCGATCGACGATGCGATCCGCGCAACGGTCGAGGCGTTTCGGCCGCAGACGCTCGCCCTCGTGCCCGCACCGGTGAAGGCGCGCGGCTCCGTGGCGACCACTCGTAACCCCGAGAGTCGTGGCCAGCGGGACGGCTTCGTGGCATAGAGAACGACGGTGGATGCGAGCTACACCGTCTCGGGGGCGAGCGTGCTGGCGCTGATCCGCTTCTCGGACAAACGCGGCGCCCGACTCGAGGCGGCGCTCGACGACTTCGGCCTGCGTGCCGAGGACCTGGCCGATCCGGAGTCGCGCGTCGTCGCCTCGGTCAACGACGAGCTGTGGTCGCGTGCGGTCGCGCAGACCGACGACGAAGACCTTGGTCTGCACTTCGCCGAGGTCGTCGATCTCGACGCGTTTCACCTCGTGGGCCACCTCGCCGCGACGGCGCGCACGTTCGGCGAGGGTCTCAAGCGCATCGTGCACTACTCGCGCCTGCTCCACGACGCCGGCCGCACCGAGCTCGAAGTCGATGCCGAGGGCGCCTCCGTCTTTCCGGGGTGTCGCGGACTCCCAGTGCCGCCGCCGCGTCAGGTGGCCGAGTTCTCGGCGGCGTCGCTGGTGCTGCTGGGGCGGGCCGTCACGGGCAAGCCGCTCGCGCCTCGTCAGGTGCGTTTCGAACACGCCGCCCCGCGCCGGCTCGCCGAGCACGTTCGGATCTTCGGCGTCGAGCCGCGCTTCTCCGAGCGCGAGACCGTCGTCGTGCTCGACCGCGACGTGCTCGACCGACCGGTTCGCAGTACCGGCACGCGGATCGGGGGCTACCTCGAGTCCTACGCGCGCGAGCTGCTGGGGCGGCTGCCGGAGACCGACGCGAGCCTCACCGCGCAGGTGTGGCGCGCCCTGTCGGTCGGCATCGCCAGCGAGGCGCCCACGATCCAGCGGGTGGCCGGACAGCTGGGGATGACCGCGCGAACGCTGCAGCGGCGGCTGGCCGAGGAAGACACGAGCTTCGCGCGACTCGGCGACGAGGTTCGTCGCGCCTTCGCCGAGAAGTACCTCGCCGAAGACCGCTTGCCGATCGCCGAGGTCGCATATCTCACCGGCTTCGGCGATCCGAGCAACTTCCACCGGGCGTTCCGCCGCTGGACCGGCCTGACGCCGCGGGAGTTCCGGGAACGCCGAGGCGGAGCGTGAAGCTCACACCGTTCGGGCGATCGCGGTCTCGACGATCCGCGCGGCGCCCCGACGCCGGGCGAGCGCCACGACGACTCGGCGGATCGCCCGCTGGATCGCCAGCGGGATCCACGGGAGGTTCACGTCGCCCTCGTGGAGCAGGACGACCAGCTCGAACACCGAGCGGGGGCCGCGGGCACGGCTGCGGCCCGCGAGCGCGAGGCCGTACCAACCGCGAATGAACCGCTCGAACCCGGCGCCTTGCGAGGCGGTGGTTCGGAACGCGACCGACTGGTCGCTCGCGTTCCAGAACGCGTGAACCACGCCCCTGCGAACGACCAGCCGGTCCCCAGCGCGGAGGACCGAGCGCGTGCCCGCGATCGTGAGCGTGAGCTCGCCGTCCACGACCTCGAACGTCTCGTCGTAGGCGTCGTGAAAGTGTGGCGGCGGTCCGGATTGGCGCGGTGGGAGGGTGAAGAGGATCCGGCTCTCGCCGGCCGCGGGCGCGCCCACCTCGACGAGCATCGTCTCGCCGGTGGTCGGGTTCGAGTTCATCCGGGGGTGAACGATCGCGTGGGTATGCATGGGTTCGCCTGCGGCCTGCGGCCTCAGCGAACAGCATGCTGCTCGTCGGCCGCAACGGTGATGGCCGCAGGCGACGACCGAGGGTCTTCGCGCGCCAGAAACTCCGCGCGCCCGCTCACCGTCGCAGCAATGGAGCAACTGACTCGGCAGAAACGTCGGCTGAGCGTGGGGCTCGGTCCCGTTGCTGGTCATGTTCTCGCTCACCGACCGAGGGGCGCTGCGAGGTGCCGAGCTGGACGCTCTCAAGCATTTTCGAGGCCGCGAAGGAATACGTCGACCACCGCGCGCACGTAGTCGAGGTCGGTGCTCTCGCCCATGATCGCGGTGCGCCAGGTGAGGGCGCCGGAGAGCATGTCGGCCGCAGCTGTGACGTTCACGTCGGCCTCTCGTCCTGACGCGCGCAGGGCCTCGAGGATGCGCTGCCGGGTCTTCGCCTGTCCGCCACCGAGAAAGTCATCGCGGACTGCGGCGATCTCGGGGTTGGCCGCCGCTCGTTCGGCCAGCGCCGCTACGGCCCGGGCAAAGCGAGCGTCGACCAAAACTCTCCGGTAGGCCTCCAGCTCGGAGATCAGGTCTTCGCGCAGGTCCCCGGTGCGCTCGCCATGAGGCATCGATCCCATGTGCAAGAAGGCAGCCCGCAGCAGGTCGTGCTGGTTGGGCCAGTGCTTGTAGATCGTCGCGCGCGAGTACCCGGCGTGCTCCGCAACGTGGGCATGCGTGACGTGATCCCAGCCGTGCTCGAGCAAGAGCTCGGCCGTGGCGCGAGAGATGTCGGCGTAGGTTCGCCGGACCCGAGGGTCGCTGCTCTGCTCGGTGGACACGTCGCTGCGATGAGTCTGCCCGCACTCTACGCCTCAACTTCTGGACAAATTGTTCACTAGTGTCTATCCCGTCCTCGAAGTCAGCTGGAGCCGTACCATTGGTCCCTGAGAAATACCTGCCGCCCCAAACGTCCCAAGAGCACTTTAGAGCTCGAATTCGCTACACGAGACGCATTCTCGAAGTCGGCGTGTTTTCCGCCCTGGTGGGCTTCGCAACCCATGTCGTATTTCCGATGCTGCGCATGATCTACCGGCGCCGGATTCGCGCTGGCGAGAAGATCACCCTCGATACACTCGCGGGGCCACCGGTGACGCAGACCTTCGAGAACCTGCGAGAACAGCCCGCCAACCTCGCGCCGAAGCCCGGTCGTCAGCGCCGGGCACGGTCGATGAAGGTGGAATACCCCCAGCCCGAGTATTCGTTCGAGTACGACCACCCACCGACCTCCGGCAACGTCATCAACGGCTTGGGGGAGCCCGAAACGCGGCGAGCGGGCTACGTGTTCTTTGGGGACGGATACGGCCGCGCGTGGGGGAAGCTCGACTGGTTCTTCCAGGTCATGGAGCCCACGAACATCCACACCTGGATCACCCGGCTGTTCTGGCAAGACCGCAACCGCGTCGCTCCGGTGGCGCTGCGTGAGCCGGCTGCGCTGTCCACTTCGGAGGCGGCCGATCAGATCAAGGGATGGGCCCATGACGCAGGCGCCACGCTGGTGGGCATCACGAAGCTCACCGAGACCATGCGCTACCACGACTTCGACATGCCGTTCGAGCATGCGATCTGCATCGGTATCCCGATGGATCGCGAAGACATGCTGCACACCCCGAGCAACCGGTCCGGGGTCGAGATTCAGCGCGCGTACGTCGAAGCCAACCGGATCGCGATTGCGGTGGCGCAGAGAATCCGCGCGCTTGGTTGGTCGGCGCGGGCATCGACCAACATCAGCCCGGACGCGACCGAGGTGCTTCATGTCCCGGTCGCGCTCGCTGCCGGGCTGGGGCAGCTTGGGAAACATGGCTCGCTCATCACCCGTGAGCACGGGTCCAACGTACGCTTGGCCGTGGTCCTCACGGACCTGCCTGCGGACTGCGATGCGCCGGTCGACATCGGCGTCGACGACTTCTGCGCGAGCTGTCAGATCTGCACCGACAACTGCCCGCCCAACGCGATCTTCTCCGAGAAGCAGCTCGTGAGGGGAGCCCGCAAGTGGTACGTCGACTTCGACGCGTGTGCGCCCTACTTTGCCGAGACGCACGGGTGCGGCATCTGCATCCACGCGTGCCCGTGGAGTGAGCCCGGCCGAGGGGTCGTGCTCTCCGAGCGCCTCCTGGCCCGTCGATCTCAAACCGTCGCCTGACGCTTCGTCCCGTTCGCCCTCTCTACGGCTTGGCGACGACGGATTCCAGTGACACCGCCTCTTCGTCCTGGCAGCAAATGTGCCTGGTGATGACCACCGCCAAGCCCAAGAAGGCGCTCAAGAACATGCTCAATGCGGCCTCCGGAAAGGGCAACATCGGAAAGTTCGGAGATGCCCGAAAACGAGTCAAGAAGCATGCCGACGGGACGACTCTCCTGGTGCTCGATGTCAAAGGCATGACCTCTTGGCTTCGCTCACTCGACTTCGACGGCGACCTCAACGACATGCCCAAGCTTGGCCTCGGACGCGACGACGTGGTGTGGACCGGGAGCACGACCAAGAAGGCCAAGAAGGCGGACGAAGTCTCCGTCTCGCAGCCTTTCGGAGGCTAGAAGCGGAAGGTCTGGCGGGCGATCTCGCGGAACCATCGGTGGGCGGGTTCTCGAGCGAATCGCTCGTGCCAGGCCATGAACACCGAGGTGTTGGGGAGCGGCAGGGGCACCGGCCCGGTGGCGAAGTCCAGGATCTCCGCGGCTGCGGTCGCCAGGGATTGGGGGGCGGTCAGCAGCATGTCGCTCTTGACGACTAGGAACGGTGCCGGGGCGAAGTATCCACAGCGGTAGGCGACGTGGCGGGAGAGTCCGCGCTTGGCAAGGACGCTGTCGACGATGCCTCCAGGGCGCCCGCTCGGCGCGATAAGCATGTGATCCGCCTGCAGGTAGCGCTCGAGCGTGAGGCCGCCTCGAAACGCCGGATGACGCTTGCGCCCGATGACGACGAAGGGCTCCTCTCCGAGCTTCGTCTGGTGAAGTCCGGGTGCAGCCTCGAACCCAGGACCGAAGGCGAAGTGGATCCTGCCTTGGCGCATGCCGGTGAGCACGTCTTGGCGCGGGGATGCAGTGGCGAGGCGGATCCCCGGTGCCCTGCTGCTGATGATGTTGAGCACGTGGGGGAGCGCTGAGAACTCGAACAGATCGGCGGCCGCGATGACGAACTCGTTGTCCGCCACGTTGGGGTCGAACGGGGCGTCGTCTGCGAGGACGTCCGCGAGGCTGGCCATCGCCAAACGAAGCGGCTCGGCCATCGCCACGGCGCGCTCGGTGGGCACCCATCGGTTTCCGCCGGTGACGAAGAGTTCATCGCTGAGGGCCTCGCGAAGACGCCGGAGCTTGTGCGACATCGCGGGCTGGGTGACACCCAGCCGCTTCGCAGCCCCGGTGACGCTGCGTTCTTCCATCATGACCGTGAACGCGTGCAGCAGGTTCAGGTCGAGCGCAGCGAGGGTGGGCATCTAGCATAACTTTACATAATGACCCTCATGATGAACATGCACGTGTAGAATGACGTGTCTCGCCGTAGGTTGGCGTCATGAGATGGAAAACGGTGCGGTGGGGCGTGGGCGCGGCGCTCTGCGGCCTGCTGGGAACGCGGACCGCCGAGGCGGCAGACGGTACGCAGCAGGCCTCGGAGGGAACGGCGCATGCCGCCACGCTGTCGGCTAGGGGAAGCGAACTGGGCTTTGGAGCCAAGCTCGGCTACCGAGCGCGGTTTCGCCGGGGGCTTGGCCTTGGGCTCGAAGTCGAGGGTCTCTACGATCCCGAGGCGGTTCTCGGCGGCCATGTCACGGAGCGCAACGGCTTCATCAACGCCCGGGTTCCGGTGTTTTTCCCCATGTTGCGCTCCGATAGGTTGACGATGGCGCTGCTCGTGGCGCCTGGGGTGCGGGTCGGTCTTGCCGGCGAGCCGGGCTCGGGTCCGGATCGTTCCGTGGCTGCGACGCTGGAGACCGGGGTGTTCGCCTACCTGCACGTCTCCCGCCGCTTCACGTGGATGCTTGGCGTGGACACCCCGCTTGCGGTGCAGGTGGACCCGATCACCGACGTGAGTGAGATCGGAACCTTGATCGCGACGGGTCCGGTCGTCACGCTGACGCCACAGCTCAACCTCTACGCCACCGTCGATGCCGGAGGACTGTTTGGCTCGGACGGAGACGGAGGAAAGTTCCTTCTGCGGGGGACAGCGGGGGTGCGGTTTCACTGGGGAATGAACGCGGCGGATTGGACGGCGTACTGATCGCCGAGAGGAGAACGCATGCTTGCATCACTCATCGTCTGTATGACGTTGGCCGCTCAGCCGAGCGAGCCCATCGCCGAAACTCCCCGAGCCAAAGACGGGCCCAAGGTTGGTGCCTTTGTGGGCGCGGACTGGCGCGTCATGGGTCTGGCCGGCCACCTCAGCCATGGACCAGGCTGGCAGATCGGGGTGTCGCTTTGGCGCCATCTGTCGTTCGGGCTGGCGGGGTTTGCTCGTCCCGGTCCGATCAACCCCGCGACGTTCCGGGTACCGGTGCCCAACGGAGGCACGTACCGCGGAAAGGGGACTCTGGAGCTGCGCAGTGACGGAAGCGTGCTCGGCGCCTTTGTGGCGCCCTACTTCGACTTTCGCCGGGCCCCGCTGAGTTTGGAGCTCCCGGTGCTCGTCGGGTTCGGCGGCTTTGGGTTCTACTTGCACGGCGATGATCGAAAGGTCCCTGACGACCGCCGGGTCAGCGAGTGGGAGAACGACCTGCTCGGGGACAAAGACTCCGACCCGTCGAACCTGGTCATCGACGCCGGGTTGCGCCTGTCGTGGACGCCGCGCGCATCGCCGTATGTCCGTCCCTACGTGGGCGTGCACTACACATGGGTGACGGGCTTTGACACGACGGTGCGGAGTAGCTACGACGGCTTCTCTGGAGTGCTCGGGGTGAAGTTTGGGCGCTGGGTTGGTCCGCGCTAAGCGGGCCCGGTGACGACCGCGATTCCCCACTCTTCGCGGAGGTCTAAGAGCGGGCGGGCGAGCCCTGCGCCGCCGGGCTTCCACGGCCACCGCTTTCGTATCGCCTTGGTGCGACGCCAAACGTTCCACGTAGCCTTGGTCATTGGCCACGCCTCGCGAGCAACCAACTTCCAGCCCACCGACTCGAAGGCGGCCTTGGCCCTCGGGGAGCTTGAAGTCGCCAAAGTACCCCCGAAAGCCGACGTCGTAGCCGAACAGCAGCCAGGCGTCGGTGCGCGCCTCGTCGGGGAGGTTGGTCGTGGTGCCGAACAGCCTCAGCCCTCAAGCCACTCGAGGGGTCCGCTGCCGGCGTTGCCGAACGTGTTGATGTGCTCGAGGCCCATGTGGTGCGCCAGCGAGACAAACAAGGAATGCAGGGGCAGCGAGCGTTCTTCGCGGCTGCCGTCGATCTCGAACTGGCGACCGGTCGCGAAGCGGCCCTCGCTGTTGCCGAAAAGCATCACCGGCACGTTGTCGTTGCTGTGCGGGCTGCCTGCGCCGAACTCGGAGGTCCAAAGGACCAGCGTGGTCTCCATCAGGGGGCGACCATCCGCGTCGAAGGTGGTCTCCAGAGTGTCGATCAGCGAAGCTACGCGCGAGGAGAACCAGTTGTAGAACAGGCCCATCGCTTCCATTGTCTGCGGGTCGCTTGAGGACTGGTGCGTCCACGCATGCATCTGGGGACCCGAATCGCCCGAGTCGACCTGACCCGAAGCGGGCACGCCGTACGACTCGGGGATGGCGAAGCGTGATGCGCCGGAGCCAATCGAGATTCCGAGCACCCGAGTCACGTCACACGTGAAGGCCAAGGCCGCCAGCTGCTCGAAAGCATCCATCGTAACGTCCCGCTGCTCTCGGCCGGTGAAGTTTGTGTCCTCGGGGGCGTCGATGACCGAGCTCTTCGGCATCTGACAGCTCGCCACACCCTGTGCGAGGGTGGCATCGATGCTCGCCTGCAGCGAGTCGACGTTGGCGCAGTGAAAATCGAGCATGTCTTTGCCGGTACCGTCGAGCTGCTCGCGCAGACGCTTGCAGTCGCCGCCGCTGTGACTCAGCGCCAGCCGCTTGCGCCGAAGCGACTTCTCGAGGGCCTCGTTCTCCACGCCGAACGAGGGTGCGATGTCGGCGAGGACTTCGTAGGGATTGGTGGCCGGCGTGGCGCGCTGGCCGGCCGCCTCGTAGAACGCCGCTGCGTTGTCTTCCAGCGACCACAGCATCGATCGCTTTGGCGTGACAACCCCGGCTGCCTGGAGTTCTTGACCGATGAGCTGGTCGATCGAGGGCCCCTGCGCGACGTTCCCGGTGGGGCCTGTGGTCGTGGCCGTCAGCGCTCCGACCGTGCCCGAGCGGTGCCCATACTCGCTGTTCTCGCCAAAGCGTACGCCGGCCTGGTGAATGCGCCGAAAGAAACACCCCTTGGACTTATGACGCGAGAGTGGTGACCACCATGGATGCAGCTCGAAGTCGGTCTCGCTGCCGCCCTCGAGCGTGGGGCCGGTCACGTGCTGAGGTCCGTTGGGCGTGAAGACGACGATCACCCTGCGCACCGCATCGGTCGGGTTCGCCCGGCTGTGGCGCTGACCGTGGAGAAGAACGGGGGCTCCAAGGGCCCAAAGCCCGAGGTTTCGAAGCATGTCGCGGCGAATCATTGTGGTCACTCTCCCCGGAGCACTTGAGCAAAGGCATCGCTGAGCACCAGCGACTCGAGCACGCCACGGACCTCGGCGTTGGTGTCGACGGACGCGGCCTCAAGCGCCTCGACGTCGTCTTCGACCGCGTCGCTCTCGAAGTAGCCGTAGGTCCACCGATACATTCGGCGCGCGATGCAGCGAGCTGTCTCTTCGTGCGCCGCAAGCTGGCTTGAGAGGTCTGCGGCGCTCTCGAACTCGACTTCCCCCGGACCGAGCGGTATCTGGCCTTTTGTGTCCCAAGGACGGCCCAGGCCATCGGCCGGGGTATAGCGACCGATGGGGTCGAAGCCGAGGAATGCGAACCCGGGCGGCCCGATCACGCGGTGACAGGCCTGGCATTCGGCGGGCTCGGTCAACGTTTCGAGGCGCTCACGCAGCGTCGCATCCGGGTTTTCGCCAGGATCGAACTCGGGCAGCTCTGCCGGTGGTCCGAAGTTCAGGCACAGGATGTTGGCGGCGACGAAGTCCCCGAGCGTAAACGGAGACGCGCCGCTCTCCTTGGTGTGGGCCGCAAGGACGGAGGGGTGCAACAGGAGCCCCCGGCGGCTTGAATCGAGGGCCCGCAGCTCGAATCCCTCCTCGACTGGATCGGCACCGAGTAGCTCGGCGAGCTCGGTGTCCATCCAGTAGGCGTCGGCATCGAGCAGCGCAGAGTAGCGGCCCCCTTCGTCGAGCAACGCGCCGGCGACGGTACGCCGAAGGCTCTCGTCCGCAGACGCCCGCAGGGCGGAGGAGGTGCCGGCGAGCACCTCGGGATCCTTGTCATCGACGGTGCTGCGGCCCACGGTGCCCAGCCAATCCGAGACGAAGCCCATCTGGCCACGCGCAGCCTTGGAATCCCCCAACATGCGCTGCAGCTGCACGAGGCGGGTCTGCGGATCCTGGAGCTCTCCGGCCGCGGCTGCGGCGAACAACGCCTCATCGGGCCCCGACTGCCAGACGAGAAAACTCAGTCGGGCTGCGATCTCGTAGTCGTCGAGCCACAGGGCATGGGGGCGGCCCGCGACCGGCTCGAAGCCTCGCTCGGAGCGATACAAGAAGTGGGGCGAGGAAAGGGTCGCGGCGATCAGCGTCTCGAGACGCTCAAGCGTGGTCGCTCCGCCTTCGGGGTCCTCGAGCATGGCGAGTGCGCGCTGTAGTTCCTCCGCGTCCAGCGGCCGCCGATATGCTCGAGGCAGCAGCTCCGTGGCAATCTCTTGGGCACAGACGAGCGAGCTTGGATCACAGCTCGCGGTGTCGCCGGCCGACCAGCTCTGCCCGACTTCCAGGCCTAGCTCGTAGTAGCGTTCGGCATCGGTCAGACCCACGCCCTGTGCCGAGGCGATGTGGGCATGACCTTCGACGATCGCCTCCTGGGGTATGTCCTCAAGAGACACGGAGACGCCGAGCAGGTCCTCGACGCTGTTGTGAAACTCTCGCTGGGTCAGCATCCGCAGCCCCGGAGAGCCGTGTTCCGCGGTCGGTCCCGGCCCCGGGTCGCCGTCATCTCCCGAGGATGGCTCTTGTCCGCCTTCGCCACCGCTCCCGCTCCCGCCGCCGCTCGACGACGCCTCGGCAACCGAGTCAGCATCGGTCTGGGGTTCACCGCTTGCGTCGCTGCCAACGTAGCAGCCAGCCAGCAGCACCATCACGCCGCTCGTCATCCAGACCCGCATCACGCTTTGAGTGTGGGGGGCCCGGACGTGAAACACCACAGGAAAGACCGTGGCGGACGCCACGGACTGAGCGTCGGCGGGGGCCAACGAGTCCCGCGATGTAGGACCGGAGACCATGACACCATCTCGGCGCACACATATCGATAGGCGGTCGCAACCCCCAACCGGGGCCACAGGACCCCGAACGGTCAACGGCGGCTTTTCCGAGGTTGCTCGCGTCGCGTAGCGGAAGGGCCCCAAGGGACAGGTCGCCTGCGTTCGGAATGAGCGACCGAACCACTGTCCCGGCGGGCCAATTCTTCGGGGATCGGCGTATGCTGAAGACATGAGAAACGCCCTCTGGAGTGCTACTTCGTTCGTTCTGTGTGCGTGCGTCGGTGTGAGCGCGAACGCTGCGCAGTTCGATGTCGCGGGGAGCAGCCGCATCCAGGGGACCGGAGTCGAAGCACTGTGGGGTGCCGCAATCTTGTCCGACGGTACGGTCGTCGTGGCAGGGAGTCTCGGAGACAGCGAGCCAGGCAATGTTCCTCCCGTCGCGCTCGGCAACGCCAGCGCGTCTTCCCCGAGCGGGCTGTTGCACCTGTCTGCGGACGGCACCGAAGTCCTGGGACACTACCGTCTGGCGGACGTCGTGCGGGATCTGGCGATCGACGCTTCGGATAGGGTCTACCTTGCCGCCGGCGATGCGGGAGTCCTCGCGGTCGACCTGGACTCGGCATCGGTTGCTTGGACCGAGGGGGGATACTGGGCGCATCGCATCGACGCGTCGGCCGAGGGAGACGTCGTCGTTCTGGAGCCCGACAACCTCGCCGATGCGGACTCCGCCGGTGGGAGCGGGACCATCCATGTCTACGATGCGGGTGGCACGGTGGCCGCCACGTTCGAGGGCCACCGAAATACTACGGACGTCTGCTGGGCTGCGGGGCAGGTGGTCATTCTCGGCTGGCGCCAGGCCACCGCGATCGGCAATCCGGTCCAGATCGCGTACGCCCGGGTCGCCGACGCTGCTGGGTCGACGCAGTGGACGGCGTACGATTGGTCGACGGACGAGGCCGCGGACGACGACCTCAACGAGCCGGAGAACAACATGGCTGACACCCGCGGGTATCGCTGTGCGTCCTTCGACGACAAGCTGTACCTGAGCTTCGAGGCAGCCGGAGGCAACCACATCTTTCGTTATTCACCGCGCGATGTCTCCGAACCGGTGGAGCTGGTCGGCGGCGATGCGTACCACGAGTTTTACAATACTGGAGCCGAGCACAAGACCGTGCTCGTGGTGCTCGATGCCGCTACCGGAGACTTCGTCACCGGCCAGCAGTTCGTCGCGCGGCTCGACGCGGGGGGCGGCAACGCCGTGCGGCAACGCCGGGGGGGCATTGCGGTCGATGAAGCGGGGCGCGTCTACCTCACGGGCGCGTCGGCGTCCGGCTTCCCCTACTCCGAGGAACTCGAGGGCGTCTCGGTCTATCGGGGAGGTGCGTACTTCCTCGCGATGTCCTCAAACCTCGCGGATCGCCTCTACGCGACGCGTGCGACTTCCAATGGTGAAGGCCATGCGGTCGCGGTGCGCACGTTCGGTCGCGAAACCAAGATGGTGTACGTCGGGGAGCACGGTGACGGCGACGCGTTCCATGTACACAACGAGCTGCCGACGGGACCCGGCGGGGGGGAACTCGACGGATTCTTCACGGTCTGGAACGGCGTGATGCCGGAGCCCGGGCCGATGGGTGAGACCGATGGTGGTGCGTCCTCGAGCAGCACCGCAGGCGATGCAACGGGTGCAGACTCGCAAGACGTGGACGACACGGGCGGCCCGAGCGCGACTGGCGACGATGACCCCTCCGGTGCCAGCGACGGCTCTAGCGGGAATGCCGGGGCGAGTTCGGACGAAGGCGCGACCGGTTGCTCCTGCACGTCAGGGGGCGGTACCGGGCGCTTCGGCGTTCTGCTGATCGGAATTGCCGCCGCGTTGCGGCGGCGACGTAGCTAGTTTCCCTTAACTTCCTGCGCGTTGAGACGTGGACAGACCGCAACTCCAACGCTGGTCTTGTCACACTCTGACCGCTGTGCGCCTCTAAGCTCGAGCATGCTCTTTGAACTTCAACGCAGGCGAGCTCGACGCGCATCGTCCTCTCGCCCTGGTCTCGATTGGCTGGCCGCCGCCGGTGGGAAGGTCCGAATCCGGCGCGGTCGCCGTTCGAGCGCGCCCCTGGTGGTCCTTTTCACCGACATGCCCAACGTTCTCGAGGACTACGACCAGCTCCTCGCGGCCCTAGAACCGGTCGGCAGCTGCGTCGTGGTCGAGCCGCCTGGCACCGGCGGCTCATGGCCTTCGTCTTCGTTCGACTTCTCGTTCGAGGCCTTCGTGGCGACCACCCTCCAAGTGCTCGAAGCCTTGGGCGAGCCTGCGAGCGTCATCATGCCCTGCTATCTGGGGCATGTCGGCCTTGAGGTGGCACGGCAACACCCTGCGTTACTGCGCCAACTGATCCTTCCGCAGGTCGCGACCGTTGAGGCACTGCGGGCGTGGGTGGAGCGCGTCGACCCCAAGTCGGTGCTCCGCACCCCCGTGCTTGGGCAGGCATTTCTGCGCATCGCTCGAGGTTCGATCGCTCGGCGTTGGTACTCGGCGAGCCGGGGTCCCGATGCAACCGACGCCGACGTGGGTGCTGGGGCGCAAGAGGCCTTCAACTTCGGGGGGTGTTGGTGCTTGGCGTCGGTGCTGCAAAACTTCGACGTCCCGACACAGTCGCAGGCTCCCCCCGCGAGCGTGCCGACGGCAGTGCTCTGGGGGCCGGCGGACAGGACCTACCGCGACCATGCTCCGGTTCCCGTGGTCGAAGGAGCGTCGGTGGAGCTGTTCGAGGGCTGCGGGCACTGTCCCGAGCTGGAGGCTCCCGAGCGCTTTGCGGGCTGGATGCAGGCAAGACTCGAGGCCTCGTGCCCATGACCGAGCTGGACGAACCCTTGGTCGCAAAGGCATGCGCCGGTGACCGGGACGCGCTGCGATCAATCGTCAGCGGGCTGGAGAAGCCGGTGTTTCAGCTGTGCTTCAGAATGCTCGGCGACGTCGACGACGCCCAAGATGCGACGCAGGACATTCTCATTCGCGTCATCACCCACCTGGGATCGTTTCAGGGCCGCAGCGCGTTGTGGACCTGGGTCTACCGGGTGTCGGTCCGGCACGTGATGCACATGCAGCGTCGCGGGCGACGACAACCGTCGCTGTCGCCCGAGCGGCTTGCAACGTTGATCGAGCGTGGTTTGGCCCATGGTGCAGAGACCGCGCCCCCCTCCGCGGAGACTCAGGTGCTGGAGAATGAGGTTCGACTCAGCTGCACCCAGGGCATGCTCATGACGTTGTCCGCCGAGGAGCGGATGGCGCTCGTGCTCGTCGAGTTGGTCGGCCTCAACGCTGCTCAGGCTGCGGAGATCGTGGAGTCGACGCACGGCGCGTTTCGACAGCGTCTCTCTCGGGCCCGTCGCCGGCTTTCCGAGTTTCTGCGCGAGAACTGCGGGCTCGAAAATCCTCAGGCTCCATGTCGCTGTCGGCGGCAGATCGCGGCGAAGACTCGACATCACGGGGGTCTGAAGCCTCGCTTGACGGTGCTCTCGTGCGGGGACCTTCCGCGTCGCTCCGAGACCGAGATCGCGGCCACGGAGCTGCATCGCGTGCGTTCGATCGCGGGGGTGTTCGGCCCCGACGGAGACATCGGCGCGCCCGCGCAGCTGCGACATGCGCTGGAGCGCGCGCTCCCGACCATCTTGGGCGGCTAGCCTGGCGTGCACACCGCGCTGCTTGTGCCGGAACATGCCTCGAAGTCCTCCACGCAGTTCGGCGTCGTGTCGCCAGAGCCGCATCGACACTCGATGCAGCCCACGCTGGTCGCATCGGCCACGCATGCTCCCAAACAGTTGTCGACAGCACACAACGCGGCGTTCGTATCGCACGCGACGCAGTCCGCCGAGACTGCCCCCTCGGTCGCTTCGAGGATGCACGCGGAGATGCACGGGCCCAGCTCGGAGTCCCCAAAGCACGCGATCGTGCACTGCGTCGAGACGCCCAACACGGTGAGATCAGACTCATCACCGACGCTGTAGTCCGACCGGGCCCGACCGGCGACGTCCTCGGGGCTTTCGCACGCCCCGATCGCCGGGGCCGGCACATCGAGGATAGGCTCGCCGCCACCCGATGACCCGGAACTGTCACCGCTCGAGTCGGGATCGAGACCGCCGGAGGTCGAGCTGGAGGACTGCTGCGCAGCCGGCTCTTCGGGAGCTGCGCACGCAAGGGGGAGCACGAGCGCGAAGCACCGTCGGGCGGCGCGCATCACAGGGCGATGGGTCATGGACTGTGAGAGCGACCAGCGGACACGAGTGTGACGACATTCCCCCCTCGATCCCGCGCCCGTCGGATTTGGGGAACGGGAGGCGGTCGACCGGTACCAACCCTGCGATGTTGCTCTTCGCGCGTATCCTCAGCCTCCTCGCGATCTCCGCTGCGCCGACTCTTCCTGGAAGCAACATGCGGAGCTCTGGGATCTGTGGGTGCCCTCCTCAGGCGGGTGCGCGACCGTGCAGGGGGTGGTCATTCGTCAGACCGAGCGCGAGGCTGGGTAGCGCAGCTGCGCCAACCTGCACGGGGCCAGCTCCCCGAAGTCGCCCTCGCCGAGATGGGCGCGGACACGGTCATCGTCCAGGGCGGAGCGTTGCTGAGCTGGCCGTGACAATCGGTCGGAGAGTGGTGCGCGATGCTGAGTGCCCTACGACAGTCGAGTTTGCTGCCGCCCTCTCCTGCCGCCCGCCGTACTCCTAAACCCCGGCCTTTTCCCACTTCATTTCACCGAATCGCACCGAACGACCGCGTAGGCCAGGCCGGCCACGGTCAATCCGCCGATGAGACGCCGCTCGCTCAGCGGGGAATCATACACGCCGATTCTCGCGGAGCTGGATCAGCAGGGACCGGCGCTCTGCATGTCGGACCATTGCTCGCTGCACGGGGTACGGGCGGGATTGCAACCCTCGCAGAAGAAGCTCCGCCATGCGGGAACCAACAGATAGGCCAAGGAACTTCCGTGGGCAGCGAAGACGACGCGCCGAGGTGTCCGAGAACGTCGTGCCGGTGCGCAACTCGTGGCGCGGGCGGGGATAGTATAGTGGGTGGCAAGCTCTGCGATGAAGCGGTTCCACACTCTGGATGACTACGTGCGAACGAAGCGACCGGGCTATTGGGTCGCCGAGCGGTTCGTGATCTGGCGAATCGACGCCGATCTCCGGGGCTATTGGGTCCAGGGGTATTGCTCTGGCGCGGACGCCGAGGGTCTGCTCGACGCGATTGCGCGCGATCCCCTGCGGCTCACGGCCTGCGCCGTTCTCGCTGATTATCGCAGGCTCCGCCAGGCTTCGCCGGCGGCGTTTGGCATCCTCGCGAGGCACGTCTCGCGGCACGCCCGGCTGCCGCCTCAGCGACGCGAGGCCGTGATTCGCCCCGGGGGTCCGATCGGTGCCCTCGTCGCCGGGTTCTCGAGCGTCGTTCGGCCCTTCCGGCCCTGGCGGGTGTTCGATTCACCGACAGTTGCCTTGGAGTGGCTGGAGCGCACCGACGCGGCGGCACCGCTTCGGGAAGTGGAGCAGAGCCTTTCGGTCGGTCCGGAGCCGAGTCTCGTGGAGCGGGTCGAGCGAGTCCTTAGCGAGTCGCCAACGTGCGGCCTCGCCGGCACTGCCCACAAGGTGGGCGTATCGCCGAGAACGCTTCAGCGCCAGCTGCGTTGCGCCGGAAAAACGTTTCGGGGAGAGCGAGATCGAGTGCTGGAGGCGGCGGCTCGATTCCAGCTCGCGAACACGACGCTCCCGGTCTCGACCGTCGCCGGAGAGCTCGGGTTTGCGTCGCCTGCGCACTTCAGCGAGTGGTTTCGTCGGAGGGCGGGCGTGTCTCCGACGGTCTACCGCTCGGATTTGGCGTAGCCGCGAAGGTGGGGTGGCGCGCGTTCGAATGCGCCGTCGCGCCGCCGGACGCATGGTGTCACGAATGGGACGCGTCTTCTCATCGGGAGCTCTACTGTTGGTTTTCGGCTGTGGCGCCAGCCCAGGCTTCGACCCAAGCGGTTCGAGCGGCGCGGCGACCCAAGCGGGTTCAACGACCACCGGCGACGATTCGGTCGCGGACTCGACGGACTCCAGCGGTGGGTTGAGGGACGAATCCTCCACCGCCGGCTCGTCTTCGGACGACTCGTTCCCCCGCGTCGAGTCGGCGCCATGTCGCTTCGAACTAGGAGAGTACGGAGCAGCTGGGCTCGATTTCGAGTGCTTCGACATCGAGGTCTTCGAGGACCGAGCGGAGCGCTCGCGGACCCTCACCCTGCACACGGTCCGCTTCTCGGGTGGTCCTGGCGTTCCCGTGATGATTCTTCCGGGCGGTCCGGGGGGATCGATTCAAGGCACGGTTCTCGAGCAACTGCCGCCGATTGCGGTGTCGCTGGTGACCGGGGCACGCGACTTGGTGCTGTTCGACACGCGAGGCACCGGGGAATCGCTGCCTCGGCTCTCCTGTGACCTCCCGCTCGAGCGTTCGGTGGATGCCTCCGCACTTGCCGAGGCGGTCGTGGCCGCATACGAGGCGTGTCTTCCTCCGACCGAAGCGCTCGTGAACCCTGCGGCCTTCAGCGTGGAGACTCTCGCCGATGACGTCGACGACGTTCGGGAAGCGCTCGGCTATGAGACCACGTCGCTGGTGGGTCTGTCGTACGGCACGAGAGTCGCGTTGGAGACGATGCGGCGTCATGAGACCCACGTCCACGCCGCGGTTCTCGACGCGGTCTTGCCTCCGGACCTACCGCACTTCCTGACGTATCCGGCGGCCATGATGGGCTCGCTCGAGGGTCTGGAGGAACTCTGCGATGCCGACGCCGCGTGTGATGGGGGGGGTCTCGTCGACGCGTTCATCGAGGCCGTCGTCGATCTGGAGGAGAGCCCGCTTCCGCTCGAGGCGCTCGAGCTTTCCCTCGACGGAGACTGGCTCATCGAGGACGTGTACCGGTCTCTGCTTCGGCACAATCGCCTCGGCGACATCCCCGGGTTGATTCGCGCGGCGCAGGACAGAGACGTCGCCGCACTCGTCGCCTTCTACGAGATGTACTCGAGTCTCGTCGAGCCTTCCGCCGGAGGTGATGCCAACGCGATGAATCGCGCCGTGACCTGCAGCGACCGATGGCAGTTCGTCGACGACGACGACATCGAGGCGGCCCTCCAGGGCGTGCCGGACCCCGTCGCCGAGCACTTTCGAGTCGCCGAGTTTGATGTCGACCGCGCGAGTTGTGCCCTCTGGCCCATCGCCGACTTGGAGCCCCAAACTCGAACCCCGGTGAGTAGCGCCGTCCCCACGCTCCTCTTGTCCGGGGGTCTCGATCCTCGGACCCCGCCGACGCTCGCGGAGCACGTCTCGGACTCGCTGAGCTCCGCCCAGACGCTGACCGTGGAGCGAGGTGCCCACGTCGTCAGCATTCATCCGTGCGTTCTGACGGCGGTGCTGGGCTTCGTGAACGACCCTTCCGCGAAGGTCGGGGCGGACTGCAGCAGTGTGAGCATCGAGTTCTGAACGGCGGACGTGGGTCTGTCGCGACCCCCGCCTCCACTCGCTAACCGGCGGCACCACTGGCGCAGAACTGCCGCATTCCCTCCAAGCTCGGCCCCAAAGCGGGAAGGCCGAACTTCTGTCGACGCTCGCCGAGTCTGTCGGAGTCCTCAACGGGCCCGAGGGACTCCCACAGGCAATCGTCGGAAGTCCTCCGTCGTCGCCGTCTTGTCGGATAGTGCCACGCACCAGCCGCAAAGTTTTTGTTCGCATCCCGAGCGTGTGAGAGGCGAGCGCGCTATGAGTCTGAGCGGCACACGCACTCAGAACTGCCCTGACACAGAAACGGCTGCGAAACCGAACCCTACCCTTGCCCGATGACGCTTTTTCTTTCGACGCTGATAAGCACGCTCGACTTCGCTGCTGAGGATGACACCCGACACTCCGGTGCCCAAGATCCCGGCGCCCGTCGCTAACATCGACACATCGACGATCGCGTCAGCGGAGTCCTCGCGACCCAGGGCCATCTGAACCGTAGCGAACGTGCTCAGGGCCACGCCCGCGGCGATCGAAATGCTCCCGATCACGATTCGTGTCCGACGTACGCGCCGAGCCATGCGCTTCCACTCGCGGTCAAAGGTCTGGACCGCCCGCGGAGACTGCGGGTCGTGCTCCAGTGTTAGAAAAGCGCTGCTTCGCCGCAAGCGAGCCAATGGGCTTGGCAACGCGAGCGTGCTGATGCCTAGCGCGATAGACGCGCCGCCGGAGATCGCATGAATGCGACCCGCCCGAAACATCGGGTCACCAGTTCCGTCTGCAGCGACCATCAGCAGAGTGCCAGAGGTCAGTTGCACCGAGCCCGAGAAAAGGCCGACGCCACCGGCGATCCGGCGCTGACGAAGCTCGAATTCCGAAGCTTCGACGATCGCCTCAAGCATCGAATCCCCGACCGGCGCCGCGTCTGGCGGTGTCGCAAGCAGTTGAGCGATGATGGCAAGCATGGGTCCAACGCTCATCGCTGCCGATCCCCATCCCCATGCCACTGGCTGCGTTGCTGCGCTCGCACGCTGCCTATGTCGCCACCCTCGCGGAGACGTTACCGAGGCTGAGTGCTCTGCATCACCCAAGCCCGTGCTTTCGCAACTTGTCATGAAGCGTCGCTCGGCCGATCCCTAGCGACTTTGCTGCCTCTGTCCGGTTGCCCGCCGCCTGATCCAACGCCTCTTGCAGCAGCGCTCTCTCGAACATGTCCATACGCTCCTTGAGTGTGGCCTCCGCCGTGGAGGTCGCCGGGCTCGGGCGAGGGGACGCCTTTTGATCTGGACCTTCGAGCTCTCCGTTCTCCGAGAGGGCCACGAGGCTTTCCATCTCGTTTGCCAGCTCCCGGACATTTCCCGGCCAGGGTCGACTCTGGAGCGAGCGCAGCAGCCCCGGAGGTGGCGACACCACCGCTACGCCCATGCGCTGGGCCGCAGCGCGCAAGAACGCCGCCGCCAGCGGCGCGATGTCTTCGGGGCGCTCCCGCAGTGGTGCAAGTTCCAACGTGACCACCTTCAGACGGTAGTAGAGGTCCTCGCGGAAGCGACCGCTGGCGACCTCTTCCTCGAGGTCTCGATGGGTGGCGGCAAGCACCCGTACATCGACCGGGGTCGGTCTGTCGTCTCCCACGGGCCGGACCTCGCGCTCTTGAAGCACGCGCAACAACTTGGCCTGGGCGGCCGGAGCAAGCTCTCCGACCTCATCGAGAAAGATGGTCCCGCCGTCGGCCTCTCGAAACAGACCGCGCCGGGAGCGATGGGCGCCCGTGTACGCGCCCTTGGAGTGTCCGAACAGCTCGGCGTCGGCCAACTCGGGACTGAGCGCTGCGCAGTTGAACCGGACGAACGATGCCTGTGCACGCCGGGACGCGCTGACGATGGCCTCCGCCAGCTTCTCCTTCCCGGTCCCGGACTCTCCTCGAATCAGAACCGTGACCTCGCGAGGCGCGACGCGGCGAACGAGAACCGCCAACCTGCGCATCACCGGAGAGGCGAGCACCATCGTCTTGCCAAGCGCCGCTTCACCCTCGAGTTGCTCGTTCCGGGCCCGAAGTCGCAGCGACTCCAAGGCCCGGTCCACGACCGCGAGCAACTCGTCCATCTCGAATGGCTTGCGGAAGTAGTCGTACGCGCCTTTTTTGAGAGCATCGACCGCCAGGCGCTCGCTACCGTGCGCAGTGATCAAGACGACCTTAGGCGGATCGCCGCGCGCGATCAGCTGATCGAGCAGGTCCAACCCGCTCATCCCGGGCATTCTCAAGTCTGTGATCACCAGACCCGGGACGGTCTGTGGGTTGCCATCGAGCATGGCCAGCGCCTCCTCTGCACTGCTGGCTTGGTCGACCTCCACATCGTGGTCTTCGAGAATGCCCGCGATGGTGTAGCGCACGCCGTCATCGTCGTCGACGATCAGAACTCGAGGCTTCATGCGACCTCCGGAGCGACGCTCTGCACGAAAAACCGCGCGACACAACCGCCTTCGGGATGGTTGGCCAAGGTCAGCGAACCCCCGTGTTGGCGCACGATCGCCCGGGCCACAGTCAGCCCCAAACCGTTGCCATCCGCCTTGGTCGTGACTCCCGGCTCGAACACCGCCGACTCAAGTCCGACCTCCAATCCGGGCCCTGCATCTTGCACCTCGAAGTCTGCGCCGTCACGAGTGGACGACGCGCGCAGCCAAACTCGGCTGTTGGGCGGCGCCATCTCAAGCGCATTTTGCAACAAGTTAATGAGCACCTGGCCGATCTTCCGCGCATCCCCATCCACGCTCAGGTCACGTTCGACGGCTGCGTGAATCGTGACCGAGAGCGACGCGGACATCGCCTCATGGAGCGAGACCACGTCGGAGCACACCGCGTTGAGGTCGACCGGGGTTCGAGTCAACGGAGTCAGCGGACGAGAGAAGTTGAGGAACTCGTCGAGGATCGATTGCATGCGAACGACCTCTCGTTCGAGTACGCCGAGACGCTCAAGGTTCTTACGGTCGAGGTCCGGGCTCCGGGCGAGCAGCTGGGTGAGGCCCTTGACCGACGCGAGCGGGTTCTTGAGTTCGTGCGCGATCTCGCCGCTCATCATCGTGAGGTCATCTGCCCGCTGCCGGTGGGCGGCGAGTGCCGTACGCTGAGCGCTCTGCAGGCTGTCCAGGCTATGCCGAGCTTCGCGACGGATTCGGCTGCCAAACATGCTGAAGACTGAGAGCAGGATACTCATCACGATCGCAACCACCACCAAGCGGGCGACGCTCGGCTCGCCATCGCCGCGAAACGGGACCGGGACCAGAGATGGCACGAGATTCGAGACATGCAGCGCGACGAAACAACCGAGCGCTGGAAGCTGAAGCCCGAACACCAGCCGGCGGACGCCCCAACGGTCCGCCAGGAAACCCGCAAGGAACGCCGCGGGTAGCAAGACGGGCAGCATCGGGCTGACGAGTCCTCCGGTCGCAAGGACCATGATGATCTGAAACACCACCATGGATGCGAGGTTGAGTTGCATCACCACCAACTCGATGCCGTTGCGGCGAAACCGACGTCGCCACGAAAGGTCGAGAGCCGCGAGGGTGACGACGATCAGCGCGAGCAGCACGCGACGCCAGATCTCCGGATCGGCCAGCGCCATCCAGACAGTGAAGATCGAGATCGCACAGAGCAGGACCATCCGACCTCGCACCGCGGTGCGAAACGCCCCCTCCAACCCCCGTCGTTCAAACTCCGCGAACCCGGAAGCTTCGGGATCGAGCGGCCCTCGCCCCGCCGAGGTGACAGCAAGCGCGTCGCGAAGCGCCGCATGCTCGATGGCGAGCATCGGCGCAAACATCTTGCGGAACAGACTCACAAGCGTCCTCGCGCGGTGTCGAGCACGGCAGTCGCCGCCGCCGCCCGAGCCCTGGCCTCTTCGCGTCGCAGCTCGGCTTGAAACGAGGCATCCAGCGCATCGAGCACGTCCAATGAACTCGACAGCCCCTCGCCGAATCGCCGCTCTGCCGAGCGCGCCGCGTCCTCAGCAACGGTGACCTCTTCGGCGGCCAGGGTGTAGGTCGCTCGGGAAAGCGCGAGTTCTCGGCGCGCATCGAGCACCTCTTGTGCGACGGTGAGTTCCTCTCGCCGCCGCTGCGCCCTCGCCTGCCGGATGCCCGCATCGGCTCGCTTCTTTCCCGCGCGTCGCGAGCCCCCCGCGTAGACGGTCCACTTCAGCGACAGCCCGACCTGTGCCGCATAGTTGAGGCCCGTGACGTACTCGGCCGTGTTGGCGTTGGCTCCCAAGGTCGCATCCAGCGTTGGCGCATACCGCATACGGGACGAGCGTACCCGAAGCTGGGCAGCTCTCTCATCCGCGCGTCGAGCAGCCATTTCGGGCCGGTCTCGCAGCGCATCTTCAACCGCGGTCTTCGCATCCGGGATCGCCACCGGAGCGGCGATGTCGGGCAGCTCCACCCGCACCCGGCCGCCGGTCCCCAGCAGGACCCCCATCGACAGCTGCGCTCGCTGGAGCTCCGCCTTGGCCGTGAGCAGGTCGTTCTGGCGTCGAAGCACCTGCAACTTGGCCTGGTTGCGACTCAGCGTCGTCGCCTGACCGACCGTCACCAACCGCTGCGTCCGCTCCAGGTGCGCTGCCGAGTTGCCCACCGCGCGCTCGGCCACACCCACAAATGCTTCAGCCGCGCCTGCCAGCCACGCAGCCTGGCGAATCGCGCCCCGCAGCTGCACCCGCACGGACTCGCGGCTGGCCTTGGACGCATCCACCGACGCTCGCGCGGACTTGATGTCTGCGTACGCATGCGCAGCAAACAACGGAACCTGAACCTGAACCCCACCGGTCAGAGACTGCAGCGGCTGAATCGTCGTGGCTCCACCGCCCTCGCCGAGATCGACGGGCATCCCGGTCGACTGCTCGAGTGCTTGGGCGATGCCCGCGAAAGACTCCCCCAGGTCGAGGACCGCTTCATCGTTGTTGAGGGTATAGTTGGCCGACAGACCCACGAACGGCTTCACCGCGGCGAGGGCGGATTGCGCGACCGCCTCGGCATCGTCCAGTGCCGCCGCCGCTGACTCCAGGTCGGGGTTGTTCGCCTCAAGGCGTTGCAGCGCCTCGTCCAGGCTCACCGTTTCGACATCGTCGGCGCGCGCAGGCGAACCTTCGTACGCGGGAGCGACAACGGCGAGGGCCGACAGAGCAAGCGTGGCAGCGAGCAGAAGCACGGGCATGACCGGGCTCGAAGCAAGCGCAGTGCCAGCTCGTAAAGCGAGCGATCTGAAAAGCGCATGCGATCTCAAAGCGTCGGTTCACCGAACGCGCCGCGGGTCTCCCGTTCGGGGATCCGTCGCCCGCTCTACAGACCACAACACAACACACTGTCACGCTTCGGACCAAAGCTTGGCACGGGCCTTGCTCAACCCGTCGACGTGGTCGGCAAGAGACGCACTTCTTTCCTCTACACCGTAGGACCGTGGCTGCTGTGCTTGGCTTGCGCCGCGGGCGGCTGCACCGCCAACGCAGAGAACTCGCCCGCGCCAACTCCTGATGCGGGCGATGTGCTGCCCGCAATCCGCGTCAGCGTCGCGAGTGCTGAGCACCGCGCGTTGGATTTGGATGCGAGTGCAAGCGGCAAACTCCACGCCTTCAAGACCTCGACGGTCGCCGCCGAGGTCCCGGGCAAGGTGACGCTCCGCTCTATCGAACGTGGGGCCAAGGTCGCGCGGCGGGACACCCTGTTCAAGATCGACACGCACAGCAGCCAGCTCTCGCTTCAGCAGGCTCGGGCCAACGAGGCGGCCTCGGAGATCGACCTGGAGCTGGCCGACCGAGAACTCGAGCGCGGCGAAGCGCTTCTTGCCGGGGAAGACATCGCCGCGAGCAGCTACGACCAACTTGAGCACAGCCGCGACTCCGCGAAGAAACGGGCGGAGCTGGCCGAGATTAACCGCAAGGTCGCCGCCAAGTCGGTTGCCGACGCACGGGTCCGAGCCCCGTTTGATGCCACCGTCGTCCGTCTGCATGCCGAGTTGGGTGACTACGTCGGGCCAGGCTCACCGTTGGCTACGATCGCCGACCTCTCGAAGATGCGACTGCGCGTGGGTGTGACCACCGCCGAAGCGGACGCGCTCGAGTCCCGCGAGAAGGCCCCCGCGATCGTCTCTTTTCCGGCCCTTGGAGGCCTAACGTTGGAGGCTTCCCTCCACGACATCGACCCTTTGATGGACCCGACCTCGGGGACCTACACCGCTGAGTTTTGGATCGACCAACCGAAGAACACACCCCTACGGGAGGGGATGGTCGGGCGGGTTCGAATCGACACCTCGGCCGAGGACGCCGGCATCGTCGTCCCACGGACGAGCGTGGTCCGACACGGAACCGGGTTCGCCGTGTGGGTGGTCGAGCGCGGCGAAGGCCATGGCGGCAAGGCCCAGCGTAGAGCTGTGACGCTCGGGCGCCATGACGCAACCCACACCGTGGTCCTCGCCGGACTTGCACTGGGCGAGAGCGTCGTAACCGACGGCCACTTTGCCCTCGCCGAGGGCGCCGCCGTCGAACTTGACGAGGCGGGAGCCTGACCGATGCGCACCCTCGTCAACTTCTTCATCAAGCGCCATTTCCTCGTGCATGTGATGGTCGCGGTCGTCGTCGTCGTCGGGCTCAACGCCGCTATGTCGTCGCAGCGGGAGGGCTTTCCGGCGATCACTCTCAACCAGCTCATCGTGACGGCTGCGTTGCCTGGCGCCTCCGCGCAGGACGTCGAGACCAAGATCACCCTCCCTCTCGAGGACGCGATCGACGGGGTTGATGGAGTGGAGGATTTCAACTCCGTCGTGACCGACAACGTCTCGATCACCACCGTAGAGATCTATGACGACTGGAGTCCGCAGCAGATTCGAGAGGTCCAGTCCGACCTGCGGCAGGCCATCGACGGTGTGAAGGATTTCCCCGAGGACATGGAGGACACCCCGACGGTCACCCGTGTCGAGCCCTCCAAGATGCCGGTTCTAGAGATCGCACTCGAGGGTCCCTCAGTCGCGGTCAAGGAAGCAGCGCGGCAACTGGAGCGACGGATAGAAAGGGTCGACGGCGTCTCCAACGTAACCCTGGTTGGCGTCGAGGACCCCGAGGTCCGAATCCTCTTGGACTCGGCCTCCGCACGTACGTACGGGGTCGACCTCAACGACATCATCAACGCCATCGGGCGCCGTAACGTCAGCGGGACCGGAGGCATTCTCGCTTCGGACTCCGACCGCAAGCAGGTCGTGATGAACGCGCGCTTCGCAACGCCCCGAGAAGTTGCGGCGACCCCGCTGCGGGTAAACCCCGACGGCGGCATCGTGACCGTTGGCAACGTCGCACGGGTTGAGCTCACGACGGAGGACAGCGGGCTTGCCGTGCACACCAACGGCCGCCCCGGAGTATCGGTTGTCGTCCGCAAGAAAGCCGACGCGGACATCATCGCGGCAGTCGACGCCATCAAGTCCGCCTCCGCAGAGGTTGAGCTCCCGCAGGGGGTTGAGGCTTCCTACATCGGCGATCAATCGCTTATCGTTCGCAATCGCTTGGGCGTCATGGCCAGCAACGGGGTCGTAGGCATCGTCCTGGTGTTTATCGTTCTGGGCATCTTTCTCACCCGCAAGGCTGCGGTGTGGGTTGCCTTCGGCGTTCCCGTGGTGCTTTTGGGCGTGCTGATCCTGCTGCCGCTTGTGGGAATTACGCTCAACCTCATCGCGCTGGGGGGACTGGTGATGGTCCTGGGATTGCTCGTCGATGACGCCGTCGTCATCGCCGATCGCGTCGTGCACATGCAGAACGAGGGCACCAGCGACACGCCCGAGGCCGACGCGGTGTCCTCCGTCGCGATGCCGGTCATCGCCTCCGCCATCACGACGTCGCTGGCGTTTACGCCGATGCTCGCGATCGGTGGCATGCCGGGCAAGGTTGCGTGGGCACTTCCGGTAGTGGTGGTTCTTGCGCTCGTCGTTTCGCTGGTCGAGTCCTTCTTCGTCCTTCCGGCCCACCTCTACGAGGCACCCACGAAGCGAGCCGCCCGCCCCGTGAAATCCAAGCGCAAGTTCGTCGTGCTCCTCGAGCGTATCTACGGCAGGGCGCTGCGCCACGTCCTTCGACTGCGCTACCTGGTGGTCGCCGGTTTCTTCGTTCTCTTCGGCTTCGTCATCGGCGTCCTCGGACCGCAAGTGGGCTTCGACCTCTTTCCGCAAGATGATGCCGAAGCCCTCTACATCAAGGTCAACATGCCGTTGGGCACCCCGCTCGAGCAGACCGAGGCGGTCGCGACCGCGCTCGAGCGCCAGCTTCCGCACGTCATGGGTGCCGACATCACGGCGGTCACAGCCCGCGTCGGGCACCAAGACGGCGCGGCTGTGGACAAGCTGACCGGATCCGCCGAGAACGAGGCGGTTGTCATCGCGCTCCTCGACACCGGGCGTCGCGGCCGCTCAGCCGCGCAGTGGGCCGAAGCCCTCGGCGGCACCTTGCGGGTCCCCGGAGGTGCCGAGCTGGTCTTTGAGGCCAAGCGGGTGGGACCGCCTCTTGGAAGCGCGGCAACCATTCACATCGCCACCAACGACGATGAACTCCGTCGATCCACCGCAGCGAACGTTCGGGGATGGCTGAAGGGTGTCGAGGGCGTCGTCGACATCGAGATCGACGAGCGCCCCGGGATTCGGCAGATCGAACTGGCACCCGATCCCGAGAAACTCGCGATGCGAGGACTCGATGCTTCCATCGTCGCACTGACGCTCAAGGCAGCATTTCACGGTCTCACTGTCAGCGAGCACCGGACGCTCGACGACACCACGCGGTTTCGGGTGATGTTTGCACCCGAGGCGCGGGTTGACCTCGATGCCCTACTCGACACGCCGGTGCGCGCCCGAAACGGCGCCCTGGTGAGCCTCCGCGACGTCGTTTCACCGGTCGAGGTCGCGGCGGTCTCGAGGATGTACCACCGCAACGGCGTTCGTGCGGCCACGGTCACCGCGTCGCTCGCACCCGGCTCCGGGCTCGACTCCACGAGGCTGGCCAAACGTATCGATGCTGAGTTGCTGCCCGCGATTTCCAACTCGGCCGCGGACATCTATCAGGGTGGCGAAGCGACGGAGACGAAGAAGACCACCGCAGACATGGGTCGCGCCGGCGGCCTTGCGGTCTTCGGGATGATCGTGGTGGTCGCCCTCATGCTGGGCAGCTTCATCGACGCGCTCTTTGTCGTCAGCGTGATCCCGTTCGGTGTCGCGGGTGTCGTCACGGCGTTCTTTCTGCACGGAAAGCCGCTTTCGATGTTCGCGGTGCTCGGGATCATCGGCCTGTCGGGCGTCGTCGTGAACGCGTCCATCGTCATGCTCGACGCGGCCAAACAGCGCCAGGCCGCCGCCGCTGGAGATGCTGTTTCGCAACGCGCCGCGATCATCGACGCCGTGGTCGAGCGTCTGCGACCCATCCTGGTCACCACCCTCACCACCCTCGGCGGGGTCATGCCGACCGCCTACGGCCTGGGCGGCTACGACGCCGTTCTCAGCCCCATGTCGCTGGCCTTGGGGTGGGGCCTCGTCTTCGCCACCAGCATCACGCTGCTCTTGGTGCCTTCCCTCTTCGCCATCGCCGAGGACATCCGCTCCCTTCTTCGACGCGACCGCGCTGCGGCCGCCCCTGCTCACGTCACACAACCTGGAGGACTCTAAACATGCACACCACACTCACCCTGCCCGTCCTACTCTGCGCCGTACTCGGCTGCGAAACCGCCGCTGCCAACACCGCTGAAGAAGCACCCTCGCCATCCTCGAGTCCATCTGAGGGCGCCAAGGCGACCCTGAACGTGACCGTCAGGGGTCTTCGAAGCACCGAGGGCGGACTCATCGCTTTTCTGTACGACTCCGAAGACTCCTTTCCCAAGGACTTTGACCAGGCGTTGCAGAAGAAGCGGCGAAGCTCGCTCTCGGCGACTTCTGCGACCCTGCGGTTCAAGAATCTCGACCCGGGCACCTACGCCCTGGTGGTGGTCCACGACGAGAACGGCAACGGCGAGATGGACAAGAACATGCTGGGGTTTCCGAAGGAGGGGGTCGGGGCTTCGAACGTGAAGAAGGGCCGGCCCAAGTGGTCACGGGCCAAGTTCACCATCGAACAGCGCGGCGACGTCACGGTCTCCATGCAGTACTTCTAAAGACCCCGTCAGACACGGAAGGTCGTTTGCATGCCCACTCGGTCTCTGGATTCGATCGCATCGACAGCGTTGATGATTCGATGCATCGACGGTGACCACAGAGCGTTCGAAACGCTCCTTGCGCGAGCTGGACCCCTGATCCGACGGTTCATGCTTCGTCGGGTGCACAGTCGCGATCTCGCCGACGACCTCGTACAGCGGACGCTTCTGCGGGTTCACAGCTCGCGACAGCTTTTCGCTGAAGGCGTAAACGTCGGGATCGGGCGCAGCGTGGAAGCGTGGTTCATGACCGCCGCCAAGCGAACGTTGCTCGATCATTTCCGGGCCGACTCGAGACGAATCGCCCGGATTCAAAGGCTCGCGAGTCACTACGACACCGGGGGTTTCGGCGCGCCGGATCCGCTCGGAAGCCCCGAGCAGATCGCTTGCGAGGCTGAGCGCACCCTTCAGCGCCGCGAGTCGCTCCGCACCGCCATGGACATGCTTTCACCCACGGCCCGCGAGATCATCGAGCGTCACAAGCTCATCGGTGAACCCATGAAGGGGATCGCAAGTGACATGGACATCGAGGTCGCGACCCTCCGAGTTCGAGCCCACCGCGCATACCGGAAGCTCGCTGCAGCACTCGGCGCCTCCCCGGCCTTCTCGCTCTCCAGCCGCCGGAATTCCGAACAGGCCGAACAGCATGTGCGCGGAGATCCGACGCCGCCTCGGCACAGGTGCTCCACCTGAGACGTGTCTGTCGTGGCACGTCTCTTGCGATGCCTTGGTCCATGCATCCCGCCCCCCGACTCGGTGACGATCATCCAGCTGAGACGGCGCAGCCGACTGACGACGCCCTCGTCGATTCCGTGCCGCCTCCGGAGGGACTGCCTACTCTTCTCGACTCGCCGAGACCGCAGTCCCCGACGGCCTCCGCCGCGCCGCGTCTGGTGTCGCGGATTCTTGGCGCCGCCGCCGTTGCGATTCTGCTGACCGCCGTGGGCGGGTTCATCGGTCTGTACTTTCAGCCCCCCGGACTGGCGGCGCTGTTTCGCGCGGCCGGCCTCGAGCCCGGCGGAGGTTCTCGCAATCCGATTGCCGTCGCGGCGCCCGGTCCAAACGCAGCCGAGTCCGCGGACGCCGCAACGGGAGATATCGTGGCACTTGGCCGACTCGTCCCCCGAGGCAACACGGTTGTCATCGCCCCCCCGTTCGGCGCTGGAGATGCCCGCATCGAGACGCTCAACGTCTCCGCTGGCCAGAAGGTCGACGCAAACCAGGTCGTCGCAGTCCTGGACAGCCTGGCTGAGCGAGAGGCCGCGGTCGAAATCGCGACGGCCGCCGTGGCGGTTCGAGAGGCGACCCTCTCCCAGACGCAGTCTTCGGTGCGCTCGAGTCGCAAACAGACCCAAGCCGCGCTCGACCGGGCCAAGACCGTTGCGAAACAGGCGCAAGCAGACCTGACGCGCACGCAACGACTGCACCGTGATGGCATCGCGACGCTCAGCGAACTTGAGCAGGCCCAGTCTCAGGCCGAACAAGCGGCTTCGAGCGTCACCGAAGGCAACGCCACCTTGTCCCGGTACGCGAGCGGAAGACGCGGCTCACAAGCTGACGTCTTGGTCGCTACCAAGAACCTTGCCTCGGCGCGGGCCGAACGAGACCACGCAGAGCAAGAGGTCGAGAAATCCAAGGTTCGGGCCCCTTCCTCGGGTGTGGTGTTGTCCGTGCGTGCCCGACCGGGCGAGCGGCCAGGGAGCGGCGGCATCATCACGCTGGGAGACATCGACGAGATGATCGCCGAGGTGGAGGTCTATCAAGACCTGGTTGGCCGGGTGGAGGTGGGAGATCGCGTCAGCCTGGTGGCCGATGCCCTACCCGCGACCTTGCACGGGACCGTCGAGCGCATCGGTCTCGTCGTCGAACGCCAGAGCATCCTCGATGCCGACCCCGCCGCGAACACCGACGCGAGAGTGGTGCAGACGGACGTGGCCCTGGACGCGGAGTCGTCGCGCATCGCCCGTTCGTTCACGAACCTCGAGGTCGTCGCCCGTATCGACACCACGAGAGACCCTTCATGACGCGGCTGCTCTCCGCCCTTCTTGGGCGGATGCCGATCGGCTGGCTGCAGCTCACCCACAATCGGTCGCGACTCATCACCGCGATCGCTGGCGTGGCCTTCGCGAATGTCCTGGTGTTCGTACAGTTGGGAGTCCTTGGTGCGCTAGGCGACAGCGTTGTCGCGACGTACAAGGTGTTCGACGCGGATGTCCTCGTCTCGGCGTCTGACGCCAATACGCTGACGGAGGGAGGCAATGTCGCACGGCAGCGCATGTTCCAGGCCCTCTCCACGCCTGGGGTCGAGTCCGCCGCGCCGTTGCTGCTGGGCAATGTGTTCTGGGAAGTCGATGACGACACCAACATCAACTTCCAGGTCATTGGCATCGATCCCAGTGCGCCGGCCTTTGTCGCGGCACCGTGGAGCGCAAAGATCGAGCTGCTCAAGATACCCGGCGCCGTGCTCATTGATGAGGCCGCCCGAGGACTGCCGCTGGAGACCCTCTCCGACCTCTCTTCGGAAACACGGCACAGCTTCGAACTCAACGGCCGCCGCGTCGTGGCGCTGGGGACGGTTCAGCTGGGAGGGGGGTTTAGCGCCGATGGAATCCTGCTGGTCTCGGACCAAACCTTCTTGCGCATGTTCCCCAACCGAACCTCGCGCGCGCCGGACCACATCATGGTGCGGCTGGATCCGCAGGCCCATGTGCCAACGGTCCTCACCGCACTTCGCCAGTCATTGCCCGCTGACCTTCGCGTCCGGACCATGGAATCGGCTGCTGCCGACGATCAGCGGTTCCAAACGACCGAGCGCCCCACGGGACTCATCTTCGGCTTTGGCGTCGTGATGGGAACGATTGTGGGACTCATCATCGTCTATCAGATCCTCTCCACCGACGTCGCAGACCACCTGCGCGAGTACGCAACCTTCAAGGCGATGGGCTATCGGGACCGATTCTTCATTGGAATCGTGCTGGAGGAAGCGGTCATCCTGGCCGTCTTCGGGTTCATCCCTGGGTTCATCGTCAGCGCGCTGCTGTACTCGGTGCTGGCCTCTGCTACGGCCCTACCGGTGGAGATGAACCTGTTGCGAGCAGTGTCAGTCCTGGGCGGTACGGCAGTCGCATGTGTCGCCTCGGGTGCGATCGCAACGCGCCGTCTCGCCGCCTCCGACCCCGCGGATCTCTTCTGATGACCTCACCCTCCGCTACCGAGTCCCCGATCGCCGTCCGAGGCTTGAACTATGCCTTTGGGTCTGGGGTCGCCCGGTCTCAGGTGCTGTTTAACATCGACCTGCAAATCGAGCGCGGCAGTCTCACGGTACTCATGGGTCCCTCGGGCTCCGGCAAGACCACTCTCCTCACCCTCGTCGGGTGCCTACGCGATGTTCAGGAAGGCTCGGTCCGCTTGCTCGGCACCGAACTTCGCGGCGCGTCTACGCGGGCGCGCGTCGATGCTCGTCGTGCACTGGGGTTCATCTTCCAGGCCCACAACCTGCACAACAGCCTCACCGCCACCCAAAACGTCGTCATAGGCCTGCAGGTTCACGGACGCGGAGACCCGAAGGTCCACGTCGCGGCAGCAGATCACGCGCTGGGCTTGGTGGGTCTTGGCGATCGACTGCACCACCGACCCGCCGAACTCTCGGGAGGGCAGAAGCAGCGGGTCGCGGTGGCGCGGGCACTGGTCGGCAATCCCGAGGTGGTACTCGCCGACGAGCCGACCGCGGCGCTCGACAAGGTTTCAAGCAAGAATGTCGTGCACCTGCTCAAGCACCTGGGTCGGGCCCGCGGCACCACCAGCATCGTCGTCACGCACGACCCGCGGATTCTGGAGGATGCGGACCGAATCGTCACCCTGGAGGACGGACGTATCGCCTCCGATACGAAGCAGGGCTAGCGCTAGGTGTTAACCGCCGCGAACTCCTCGTAGAAACCGACCCGGTCGCTCGTAGCGCTGCCGCATGCCACCCCGCAGCCCTCAGAATAGGTGAGGCATGCCGGAGTGGATCATCGACCTAGCCCTTGGGCTCCTTTGCGGCAGGGTCGGCAGCTTCCCGGGGTGGAAGCTGATGTACGCCGCCGTGTGGAGCGTTGCGGAGCGCGAGGGTTGGAGCGAGTCCATGCCTCGACACTTGCCGGGGTTCTCGCACGTCGCGCGGCCATCCACGTTGCTCGGTGGTGGGGTCGCGCTCTGGACCAAAGTCCCATGGTGGAGCCTGCTGTGCGGCCTCCTTGTTGGCAGCGCGCTCGCAGGTCTCGCGTAAGCAAGGCATCTCATCCGCCCACCGGGGATGTCGTAGCCTGCCCTGCGGTGGCCCACGAGCTGGGCCGGCTGGCCAGGTCGCGAGCATGAGCCGCTGAGCCACCGAAGACGTGCGCTCTCCTGGACCCTCGGCTGCACGTGTATATGGGACATCCCTTGCCCGTAGCGGACGGTCGGAGAACTACCACCGCAGATCTGAAGTCCGTTCCGGGTTTCTGGGAGGGGTTCGGAGCAAGAGAGCGAAGCGTCCCGAAGGGATGCGCAGCGGAAGAGATAGAGAGTACCGAACGCAGACCTCTGGTAGCCGAGGGGTTCGGAGCGACCCCACACCCCGCAGGGGGTCGCGCAGAAACCCGGCACGGACTTCGGGCGTGAGGTACGAGTGCCCTGCAGAACCTTAGGCTTTGTTTGCGGGCTCGACGTCTTCGACGTCTTCTGCCGACTCTTCGTTCCAGTCGCGCCGGATCTTCGCGGCGATGAGATCGCCGGAGTCCTCGTGGCTGCGTTCCTGAACGTCGACGGCGTAGCCCTCTGCGCCGTGCGCATCCCAGTCGAACCGAATGCCGTGTACGCGGCCGGCGGTGGAACGGCTCTTGCGTCGCTCTTTGGGTTGCGTTGTCACGCACAACTACCTTGGGCCAACGCCCACGCAGGCGCAAGGCGAAACCCTGAGCACGGGCACACCCCGGACCTGGGTGCGCTCCGTGCGCTAGAGTTGTCTTGGGCCACCGGGCTCCGCTGGAGGCAGCGCATGCGTACACTCGAAGTCTGTGCCGCACAGCACCACCCCATCACTCTCGGGCGCGCTCTACCTGCGCACGGAGCGAGTGTTCCGGCAGGTCGTCGGGGATGGGGCGGTCGATCAGGCGTTTGCGTCACTGAGCTCAGAGCACCAACAGATCCTCGAATCCGCGGTCCCGGCTGCGTGGATTCCTGTCGCTGTGATCGACGTCTTCTACGAAGCCATCGCTCGCTGTGCTGGTCAAGACCTCAACTCCTTCTATCCAGAGGTGGTCCAACTGGGGATCACGCAGGCGCTCCGCTCGGTGTGGAAGGTGCTGATGCGACTCACCACGGATCGGGCGCTGCTCAGCCGCACGCCGATCATCTACGCCCGCGGTCACTCCGTCGGGCGGATCCAGACCACGATCGACGCCCCGGGAAAAGCGACGGTTGTGCTGTCCGGTTGGCCGGGCGTTCCTGAGCTGCGCCGAGTTGGCGTCGGGGCCGGTATTCAAGCCGTGATGGACGTGGCGGGTCGGAAAGGCGTGAGCGTTCGGTACGACCGCACGGTCGATGGCGCCGTCTACCACGTTCGCTGGCAACCCTGAGATGTTGAGCGCCGGCTGAGCCCGGAGCGCGTACAATCTCGCACTGTGCCGGAAAGGACGGTCCCATGCCTCTCAGGCGCGGTTTTTCTGCGGAATGTTGAGTCGTTCCGCCGAGAGGTTGGCGACGCGGCCGTGGACCAAGCCTTCGCCTCGCTTTCGCAAGAGCAGCGCGACCGCCTGCAGGCCGCGGTTCCGGCGGCGTGGTCGTGGGCGACCGATGTCGACGAACTCTACTACGCGATCGCTGACGCCGCGGGGCGGGACCTGCTCTCGTTCTACTCCGACGTGGTGCGGCAAGGCATCGAGCAGACGCTCCGCTCGGTCTGGAGGGTGCTGATCCGGCTCTCAACTCCGCGCGCGCTGCTGCTCCGTGCGCCGATCGTGTACGGCCGCAGCCACTCCACCGGCACGATCGTCCCGGAGATGCTCGGTACCGGGCAAGCGAGGGCGGTGCTCACCGGATGGCCAGACATGTCAGACCTCCGACGCGTCGGCGTGGCCACGGGCATCGAAACGCTGCTGTCGGTCGCGGGCCGACATGATGCGAAGGTCGAATTCGAGGCGACGGCCGACGGGGCGGTGTTCCACGTCACGTGGTCTGGATGAGCGCATTCACGCGCCGCGGAGCGCCGGTCCCCTGACGATCTGGCGTCGGGACTTTGACCGCCAACGAAGATCGGCCGGTCGGCCCTCCGCAACCTGCCGAAATTGCCTCTCGTCCCAAAATGGATCCGAACTCGCATTGATGCGGGGCGTCACGGATGACCGCCATGAGCACTACGCCTGCCCCTTACCGCTCCTTTCGCTCCCTCTCCGACCTCGAAGTGCGCCTCTTCTGCGCCCCCATCGCCGAAGCCGCCAACACCCTCGCATTTGTCGAGGACGTGACTGGTGGTCGGCGGATGGTCGCCGCCAACGTTCGTTCATTCATCCCCGACCCGCCCGAGAGCAAAGGTCGTGGGATGGTCGAGTCGGCGCTTCTCCGGGTCGCGTAAACACGGCCACCCCAGACCGCGCGTGCGCGAGCTGAGGTGGTTGAAGCCGAGGGGCCGCAGCTAAAGCCGAGGGGCCGCAGCGAGAATCAGCCGCTGGGGGTACCGCCGCCGCCGACGACGCTCAGCGAGTGGCCGGTCATGTCGGAGTAGGTGTAGGCACCGTTGAGGCCGTTGTACGAAGTGACGGTGCCATCGCTGGGATCCACCCGATGCGCGCCGTTGCCGTTGACCGCCCAAATGTTGCCGAAGAAATCGATGCTCACGCCGTAGGAGGTGGGCGTCGCGAAGTCGTGCATGACGGCGAAGCTCGTTCGATCAACACCTCGAACGCCGCCGAAATACGACATCCAGAGCAACCCGTTGGGGTCTCCGTCGGCCATGCATCCGGAGGAAACGCCCAGGTCGGGGCTGACGGTCCACGACTCGGTCGCGGGGTCGAAGCGCGCGGCTCGGCTGCCGCAGTTCCAGATGAAGCCGTCCACGTCGGCCGTCATCCCGTACCAGTGCGAACTCGTCCCGGTGCTGGACGGGCCATCCCAAACGGTGACCTGCATGTCTTCTAGGGTCACGCGGACGATGTGGTTCCCGGTGGCCCATCCGGTGGCCCAGAAGTTGCCCTCCGCATCGACGGCAGCGCCGTAAAGCCCGTACGGATCTGGCTTGAGTCCGGGGATGCTGACGGTGTCGAGGACGATGCCCGCGTCGCCGTCGATCAGGATGACCTCATCCGTCGTGCCTTGGCCGACGCGACCGGCGGTCCACAGCAGCTCATTCTCCCAGGAGCAGGTGGAAGCGTTCCACGTGCCCGGTGCCCACGCGACCGGGCGCTGGCTGTCGTAGTTGAACGGGATGTGCCACGCGCGGCACTCCTCTTGGTCCCAGGCCAGCGCGACATTGCCGCTGGAGGTCTGAATGCCCGGGGTGCCGTTGGTGTCCTCGCAGTCTTCCTCGAGCGCGTAGATCTTGGTGATGCCACCGTTGCGGTTGGCGACTGCGACGTCGCCCGAGAGGCTGACCGAGGTCCGCGAGGGGCTGCCGAGCGTGTTGGGGCCGGTCTGAAACCGACCGATCTCGGTGACCGTCTGCGTGTCGATCTTGGAGATTGTCCCCTCGGCGCTGTTCGCCGCCCACAGGTACGAGAAGTCCGGCTCGCCCTTCTTGCCTTTGCCGTTGTCATCGCCGGGTCGGCACGAGCCCAGGCTCTCACCAGCGTCGGGGATGATGCCGAAGTCGAACTTGATGGGTAGCGAACCGCTCTCGTCTCCCTCGCCTCCTTCTGCGACGTCCGTGGTCGCGGAGGGCCCGCTCGTGGAGCCGTCTCCAGAGAGGGAGCCACCCGTTTCGCCCGCACTCCCGGTCTCGGTGGCCGACGCGGTCATGGATGTCAGGCCGCTGGCACCATCGTCGCCGCCCGCGTCCGCTGCCCCATCGGTACCGCAGCCCAGCAGGATGGTCGCCGCGAGTGCACTCGTTCTCAAGCTATTGGTTCGCATCATCGTGTCCGGTCCCCACTTGGATTGAACCACAGATGCGACCGTCCGTGCTGTGGCCCGGGCGCGGGCCGTGCTCACGCGCCCCGAGACTGGAAGCTCGGTCGGAGTCCTGGCTCAGCCCGCAATCGGAGGTGCCGACGTCGTCGAGCCGGCGCCGAAGAACTCGAGCCCAGCGGGCGCATTGGGCACCGGAATCGCGGTGGTGGTGACGGTGTCGTCATCGAACTCGACCTCGAACACCTCGCCGTTGCGCGCGAAGCCGTACGCTTTCCCGGCCCAGAACGCCAAGCCGAAGACTTGGTCGTAGGGGATGGCGCCGTAGTTTCGGAGCACCAGCCCGTTGCTGGGGTTGAACTGGATGATGCAGTCGTTGTCTTCGCATCCGGGCCCGAAGACGGTGAGGTAGGTGCCCCCGTTCTTGACGGACACGACGTCGCCGCTGGACTGGAGACCGTCGCTGAGCACGGCGATGTCGGAGACCGTGCCGTCTTCGGTGTCGATGCGGACGTATCGGTTGCCAAGGAAGCCCACCAAGCCCTCGCGGCCGGCGACAACGGTGTCCTCAGGGACGAACGAAAGTGAGGTGGGGTAGGAGCCGTTCGCGATCAGATCGCATCGCGCCGTGACGCGATCGATCTCGTACAGCGAGTTGTAGCTGACCCCAAACATGTTCGATTCGGAGTCGAGGGCGATGTCGATGACGGCGCCATCGTTGCACCCGTCGAAGGAGCCGACCTCCTCGACGTCGAGGGTCTCGGGGTCGAGTCGGAACAGAATGCTGCCGCTGTGGCCGAACACTTCCGCCAATTCGACGCCGCCGGTTTCCTCGACGCCGACGTCGAGCAAGGGCCCGACCGGGACGCTCGTGGTGTCGCCGCTGCTCCCGGTGTCGGCGCCAGTGGTCGTCTCATCGCTCACGCCGGTGGAGGAGCTCGCGGCGGGCACCTCTGTCGTTGACCCCGGTGTTCCGGAGTCCTGCGTCGCTCCCGCGCTGGCGGACGGAGCCATCATGTCCTCTCGCGCGTCGACGACACAGCCCGCGTAACCGATTGAAGTTGCAAGGATCAAGCAAGAGGCAGCGGTGCGCATGGTCTGGGTCTCTCCCACGAGGTCCCACATCCTACACGGTGTAAGCGGCAGGGGCCGGTGCGCATTTGTCCCCGACCCAGCGCAAAAACACACGGCGCTCGCTATCACGCCCTGGGTTGTGACAACGCGGTGACAGCTTCGGCATCTCGGGTGACCATGCGCGCGGTCGAATGGGAAGCGCAGAGCTCCGCCAACGTTTTGAAACGCTCCGGTCCGCCATCGCAGCGAAGAATCCCTCCGCGGTTCAGGCGGCGCTTGAGGCGATTGAAGCGAGCCTGGTGGACGCAGATCCGCTGACCCGGGCGGCCGCCTACGCGCAGGTGCAGCTGCTCCGAGGGCGGCCCCTCGATGCCGCGCAGGTGCTCGAAGACCTGCTCGGGGTGATCGGCGACGACGCGCGCACCCTCCACCAGGTGGGGGTCTATCGAGAACAGGGCGGCGACATGGACGGTGCGCTGCGCTCGTATGCGCGAGCGAGCGCGACCGATCCGATGTTCACTGCGGCGTGGGTGTCGCAGGGCGTGGTGTTCGATGGTCGTGGCGAGTGGGCCGCCGCGCTCCGTTGCTACCGCAGCGCCATGCTGGCTGACCCTCAGCACGTCGCCACCTGGCGCAACATGGGAAACTGCCTCGCTGCGCAGCGAAAGTACGACGAGGCCGCCAGCGCCTACGACACCGCGCTGGGGCTGGCCGTTGGGGACCAGACCATCGCGTTTCTTCGGGCCTCGGCGCACGCGGCAAAGGGCGACCTGCAGACGGCAGATCGACTGCTGACCGACGCGCTTCGCGAGCAACTCGGCCGCCCGGTGCAAGAGCGGGTCGGGGATGTGGTGTGCCGCTTCTTCGTGCGCTCGCAGGACGAACCGCAGCGACGCGCTCGCGCACTGGCACTGCTCGGAGCGCTCGGGGAAGGGGTCCCGCAGGGAGCGCACCTGGTGAGCTTCGGCGCGGCTCGATACCTCTGCGACGAAGATCCTGTCCGTTTAGGACATCCGCACCGCTTCCTCGACGCGTCGACGCTTGTCAGCACCTGAGTCGCCCGGACAAGAATGTCGCGTCCGGCCGTGACGCCGGGCTGTAGCCACCCGGAATGACAGGCTGGCACTCCTTGTGCAGCTCTTTGCGAGTCATGCGATTGAAACAAGGAGTGTTACTGGGATTCGTTGCGGGTCTTGCGGTCGCTTGCGACGGCGGCGATGGGGCTGAAGCGACCAGCGCAGCAACAGAAGCCGGGACCGACAGCGAAAGCACGGGCCCCACCACGAGCAGCGATTCCACGACGGGTTCCGGATCCGGCACCAGCCCCGATACGCAAGGGCCCGGGACCAGCACCATCACGACAGGTGACACGGACACGGACACGGACACGGATCGGATACGGATACGGACACGGATACCGGCGAGCCCGAGTTTCCCGCCGAATGCGAGTCGACGGACCCGGATCTTGACGCGACATTCTCGTTGGCGGTGGAGAACTGGCCGGAGGTGGAGGCGGGGGATTCCTCGGTCGCCTACGACATCGAAGAGACTTGCGTGGTCGAAAGCGTCGAACTCGAGGGGGCGCAGTGGGTCACTCGGCTGGTCTGCGGCGAGGATGAGCCTGCTCGGGTCGCGATCGTTTCGATTGCGTCGACACCCGGTGGCACGCCTGCATGGAGCGCCAAGGAGATGCTCACGCTCTTCGGCGACGCGCAGGTCGAAGACTTCGCAGGATTCGAGCACCTGGAGCTGCGCCGTGGGGAGCTGCCGCTCATGCAGGGGCTTCGCGGTGGTACGGATCTGTCCGTGGAGTCACTTCTCTCGCGCATCGGCGCGAGTGCGGATCACCTTGTGTGCGGTGCTCCCGAGCTGAGCGACCCAGACGCGCTCGAGACGGGCCGACTCGCCCTGGAGTTCGAAGAGGGCGGCGAGACGCAGGCCATCGTCAGCGGCCATCGAGGCCGGTTCGAGGTCGAGGACGACACCGTGTTGGATATCGACGTTGAGGTCGCGGAGAGCGGACACTGCTGCTACAGCCCGATCGAGCTCGCTGTGCTCAAGCGTCGGCTGATCCCGAGTCGCTGACGGGCAGGTTCGTGCTGGCCGTCCCCACCAGCCGTTGGAAGTGAGCCATCACCCGTTTCAGCATGGGCTCGACCTCGTCGACCTGCACGACGATGACGTCTCCGGGCTGAACTACGGCAAAGGCTCGGTCGATGGCCTCGAAGGGGTCGAGCACGATCTCGATGCTCGACGCGGAGAACCCTGCCTCAAGGGCCCCACTGCGCACCAGCTGAGCGGTCTCTCCGACCGCCCGGTCGCGCGGGTCGATGTCGGCGATGATGATGTGGTCGTAGACCTCCGCCAGCGTGCCGCCAAGCTCTCGAATGCTGGCCTCCTGTCGGCTGCCGGTGCCGTGGGCCACGACGATCTTCGTGCCCGCCGCGATCAACGGGAGCGATCGTCCGAGGGCCCGCACCGCCGGCGTGTTGTGGCCGTAGTCCACGATGACCTTGAACTGCACAAAGTCGATGATGTTCATGCGGCCTGGGTTTTGGGTCGCGCTGGAGTGGAATGTGGTGATGCCGCGGCGGATCGTGTCCGCCGGGATCCCCAATCCGTGCAATGCGGCGACCGCAGCCAGGACGTTGGCGGTGTTGAAAGCGGCGACGGCCCGCAAGGTGATCGGAGCTTCGACGACCGGAAGCACATGAACCGACGGTTCCGAGGAGCGGATGACCACATCGCCCTCTGAGACCACGACCGCCGTCCCGCCCTCTTCGAGGTGTTTGCGAACGACGGCGTTGTCGTCTTCCATCGAGAAGAAGACCACGCGCCCGCCGGCTCGGTCCTGCATTCGGACCACGGTCGGGTCGTCTGCGTTGAGTACAGACACGCCGGTGTCTCGGACCGCCTCGATCACCGCGGATTTGACGAGCGCCAGCTCTTCGAGATCTTCGACCCCGTCGGTGCCGATGTGGTCGTCATCGATGTTGAGCAAGACACCGACGTGGCAGTCGGAAAACCCCAACCCGCGGCGAAGGATCCCCCCGCGTGCGACCTCGAGCACGGCCACCTCGATGGTCGGATCTTGAAGAACCATGTGCGCCCCGGCCGGTCCGCTGTAGTCTCCCGATGCCAGCGGGGTCCCGTCGATCTCGACACCAGTCGTGCCGGAAAATCCCACGGCAGAACCTCCACACTTGAGGGTGTGGGCGATGAGCTTTGCGGTGGTTGTTTTGCCGTTGGTTCCAGTTACGGCGACGATGGGAAGCTCAAAGTTGGCGTCGACCGGAAAGAGCATCTCGACGAATGGCTGGGCGACATTGCGGGCCCGGCCTTGGGTCGGCTCCAGGTGCATGCGGAAGCCTGGGGCCGCGTTGACTTCGACGATCCCCGAGGTTTCGCCGTCCAACGGCTGGTCCAGGCCGGGTGCGACGATGTCGATGCCCATGCAGTCGAGTCCGACGATTCGAGCGACCCGCTCGCACATCCGACGAACGTCGGGGTGCACCTCATCGGTCACATCCCTCGCGGTGCCGCCGGTGCTGAGATTTGCGGTGGACTTGAGGTAGAGCTGCTGACCCTCGGGCAGCACGCTTTGCAGCGTGTGTTCGCCCAACGCCATCAGCCTCAGGGTCATTTCATCGACGGTGATTTCGGTCAGCACGCGGTGGTGGCCAACGCCGCGGCGCGGGTCAGCATTGACGCGCTCGATTAACTCGCCAACCGAAGATTTGCCATCCCCCACCACGAACGCCGGCTGTCGTTGGGCGGCGGCAACCATCTGCCCATGGATCACCAACACTCGGAAGTCATGTCCGAGCAGGGTTTTCTCGACGATCACGCTGTCACAGACCGCGTGCGCGGAGGCGTAGGCCTGGGCGATCTCCGAGGCATCCGATACGCGCGCTGTGATGCCGCGGCCGTGATTTCCAATCTCGGGCTTCACCGCGACCGGGTAGCCGATCTCATCCGCTGCGCTTTGGGCCTCCTGCAGTGACTCGACGTTGGAGCCGCTGGGGGTGGGGATGCGAGCCTGCTCCAGAAGCGTCTTGGTCCAAAATTTCTCGTCTGCGATCTCCACACCCAGCGCGCTGGTGCGGTCGGTCATCGTCGCCTGGATGCGTCGCTGGTGGCAGCCGTACCCGAGCTGGACGTAGCTGGCCTCGTTAAGCCGCATCGTGGGGACCCCGCGCCGCTGTGCTTCTTCGACGATGCTGCGCGTGGAAGGTCCTAGGGCGCCAGACTCCCGCAGATCTTCAAGCGCAACGAGCACCGCGTCGACATCGAAGGCTTGGCCGTGGACGAGGGCTTGCACCAAAGCCACGGCCTCTCGACCCGCCAGCAGTCCCGCAGGTTCGAAGCGATAGCGGTAGGCCACCCGGTAGACGCCTCGCTGCGAGGTGCCAAGCGTCTTGCCGAAGCCGACCTCCATTCCCGCGAGGCACTGCAGCTCCAACGCCACGTGCTCGACGATGTGCCCAGCCCAAGTGCCCCGCTGCAGCCTCTGGATGAATCCGCCGCGCACCCCGACCGAGCATCGGTGGGTCTCGAGCGATGGAAGCAGGTCCACGAGTCGCTGCGCGAAGCCTGGAATCTCGTCGGAGGGGCGGTCTTCGAGCTCCCCGAGATCCAGCAGCATGAACATCGTGGGATGCGGGCTGTAGCGGTTGCCCCCGCGAAGGGCTCGGTGTTCGAGGATCTTCATGCGCCCACCGCCTGGTGCTGGCCGTGCCAAGCCATGCCGTGGCGTGCGTCACCGGCAAAGCCCGAACGGTTGACGACGACCAGCCCAACGTCGATGTCGTCCGCGAGCTGTGCAAGCGCCCACTTCACCACCTGCATCGGAGGCTCTCCGCGTTCGAGCGCTGCGTATGCGCGGTAGGCCAGCAACGCCTGGGCGATGTACTCGCCATCCCCGGTCACAGCCACGGCGCCGCTGGGTCCGGCATACAGACCGCAGCCCGGAAGCGGGACATCCCCGACCCGTCCGCGCAGGACCGTCGTCGTGCCCCCGGAACTCAACGCGGCGGCGAAGGTCTCACCGTCCCACGCCACCGATCCGACCGTGTCCCCTCCGACGGCCTCGCGAAGCGGGGTTTCAAAGTTCCATGCCTTTTCGAGGTCGGCGCGGGTCCACTCTCCCAGAGGTCCGGCGACCGACTGCACCGCGCGAAGGCGTTCTTGAGCCCCGGGGGTGGTCGGGTCGTAGTCGGCCGCGCCACAGCGTCGAGCGAACGCCGTCGCGCCATCGCCGGCGAGGAGAATGTGCGGCGTTCCCAGCACCTGGAGCGCGATGTCGATGGGGTTCTTCACGCGCTCGATCGCAGCGACCGCTCCAAACGCTCCCGTGCTTTTCATACAGGACGCATCCATTTGGATGGTCTCGCCGTCCAGGCGGAGGTTGGAGCCGGTACCGGCGTTGAAGCGCGCGTCGTCTTCGAGGGAGCGGGTGGCGAGGACCGCGGCATGCAGAGCGTCCTGGCCGTCGACGATGGCCTGGAACCCTTCCCGGCAGGCGAGCCTTGGCCCGTCGCTGTGTGCCGGATTGGATGCAGAGCCACCGTGACAAACGATAAATGCCAAGACTCCCGTCTAACCGACCGAAGAAAAACAGTACATCGACATGTTTATGAGCCTGCTGTGCGGCAGCAGTGCCCCCGTGTGAGAGGCTCGGCCCAACATGCCACGCGTCCTCATTCCGATTGGTGGCAACGAGAAGCGCTCGACCGACTCCGAGATCTTCAGGCAAATGGTCGAGCTGGCCGGCGGGGTGGACGCCCGCATCGTTGTCGTACCCACCGCAAGCGAAGAACCCGGCGTCCGAGCCCGAGACTACGTCCAGCTTTTTTCCGGCTTCAACCCCAAGAGCATCCAAACCGTGCACATCGGCGAGCGACAGGACGCGTCGTCCTCGGCCCTCAAAAAGCTCATCGGTGAAACCACCCTTTTCATGTTCGGGGGCGGTGACCAGCTGCGGCTCTCCTCCTTGTTCGGCGGAACCCCGCTGCACGAGGCGCTGCTCGAGCGATACCGATCCGGGAACTGCGTCATCGCGGGCACCTCGGCAGGCGCGGCCGTTCTTCCCGAGATCATGATCTTCCAGAACAACCAGTTTCTGCCGTTTCGAAAGGGCGGGCTGGAGATGACCAAGGGCCTGGGCTTGATCCTCGACACCATCTTCGATACCCACTTCGTCTCGCGCTCGCGGATCTCTCGACTGGTTCACGCCGTGGCAACCAACCCTGCGCTGTTGGGTTTTGGAATCGAGGAAAACACCGGGCTGCTCATCGAAGATGAGACCCGCGCGAAAGTGATCGGCACCGGCACGGTCATCGTCGTGGACGGGCGAGCGATCGAGATCGACCACGTCGGCTACTCGGAGAACACCGAGCCCTTCGCGCTCACCAACGTCGTCTACTCCGTGCTGACTCCCGGCGTCGTCTACGACCTCAAGCGCCGGCGGGTGGTCGACCCCGGACCGACCGCCCCCGCAAAGAGCATCGTCCCCAAGGCGGGGCGGGGCCCCAAGCCGAGTGCTGAGCTGAGCTGAGCTCGCGGCGACCGGCCAGCTGCGGGCCGAGCACCGCCAGCGGAACGCCCAACCCCATCGTTTCTGCGCCTGTGGATGCGAGAGGGACGGTGTTCCTCGCCCGCCCCAGATCCGGTGGCATCTGCCTCCCGAATCCGCTACCTTCCGCGCCACGGAGGAGTGTCCGAGTGGCCGATGGTGGCGGACTTGAAATCCGTTGTGGGGCAACCCACCGGGGGTTCGAATCCCTCCTCCTCCGCTGAAGTTTGAGCGTTTCTGAGGTGGCCGGCCCGGGTCAGGATTCGGGCTGGTCACCGTATGGTCACCATCAGGCAGACTGGTCGGCATGAAGACCCTGCACTCGGGCACGATCCATCAAGCGGTCTGGACGCACCTGTACGACGACCATGCGGTGCGGAAGCAATTCCGGATCACGGATCCGCTCCTTGCCGAGCCGGGTTTCGAGAACGGGAAGGAGAACGACGCACGCGATATTGCGCTGAAGAAGCACCGTCCGTTTGGGCACCGGCTTCTGCATGAGAAGACTTCGTTCGAGTGGGTACAGCTCGAACCGAGCGACTTCCTGACCGCGTGGACGGTCTGGGGCGCTTCTTTTTCGGAGGTCGCGCTCGCCTACCAGTTGCTCGACATCGGGGCGATCTCCACATGGCGAGACAAGGACGCGCGCGATGCTGCGAGGGTGAAAACGATGAGGAAGTCGGTAGCCGCCGTGCCGCAGGCTGGGTCGTTCGACCAGGCGTTGCTCTTCGATGGGTCCGAGCTTTCGTACAGCTTCAGCCGAACGATCTGGGCGGATCAGGACGGGCGCATGACCGTCATCGACGGGACGCACAGGACGCTCGCGGTCACCTGGGCGCTTCTCTGTGAGGGTTTGCCCTTCCCCTACCTTCAAGCGATGCTCGTCAAGTAGCTCGACGCTGTGACGCTGGCGAATCCGCGACCCGGGCGGTGGCTTGCCGCTCGCAGTCTTCAAGGTACGAGAGCACGTCTTCGCGGCGGTAGCGAACGACGGACCCCGGCCGCGCACCTAGCTTGAGGTACTGCGGCCCGCCGCCCTCAAACCTTCCACCGCGAAAGCGTCGCCTGGCTGACGCCGAGCATGGTCGCGACCTCGCCGCTCGACATCAAAGAACGGCTCGGCCCTTGGGGCATCGGTGTGTCCGGCACCTCTTGAACCTACGGGTCTGCGAGCGACAAACACAAATGGCGTAGACCGCGGCTCAAGATGCAAGAGATCGCCGACTGCGCTTCGTTCGTGGATGACGTTGGGGCCGCGCACCGGAAACATAATCCGAATCGCGCACGATCCGACCGGGTGGGAACGAGACGATTGCGGCTTCGCGGGAGGAAGTGAACGAACGCTGCAGAACCTGCAGGGCCCTACACAGCGGTGAGCTGACCAGATAAACCCTAGAGGCAACGCAGCAGTTCGGAAGCAAGGTGGGGATGGAGTGTTGATGCGCTCGTCGGAAGGATCGAAGGGACCGCCTGCAATTCAGACCCCGATCCAACGGAGCGGGGTGTACCGAGGGGAAGGGAGAGCAGCACGGCCGAGGCGTCTGGAAGCTCCACGAGCCCCCGCCCCCGTAGCGGATCCTCGACGACGGCACGAGCCTCGACGCTGTCACCAACAGCTGCGCGCTTGCGTCCGCGGCTCGCCTCGCGTATTTAAGAGAGCGGGTTCCGTCGAACCCCTCGTCACCATTGCCCCGTGGGGCATCAACCAGCGGCTCTGTCGAGCCGGAAGGCAGCTAGAAAAGTGCAGACTGTTTCGTTTAAAATCGAAAACGTAGAGAAGGCGTGTAGATCCCTGAAGTCCGAAGACCGCGAGCTGTGGACGCTCACGGTACGGCTTGCGGACTTACCGCGCGAATTCGCGTACGGCCCAAACGCAAGGCACGCGAACCCCAAGGCGTCGACAGTCAAGAACATGCTGGCGACGCTGGCCACGGAGCCGGAGGCGTTCGTGTTCTACAACAACGGCATGATGGTCGTCGCCGAGTCCATCACGGTCGATGGGAAGTCGGTCCTCGTAGAGTGTCAGCAACCCGAGGAGGACGACGAGGATCGTGCGGGCCACGGCGTACTCAACGGTGGCCACACGTATCACGCGCTGCTTCAGGCTCTCGCTCTTGAGAAGGACGGAGATCCGAATTTCGCGGGCGTCGGGGAGCGTGCCCGCGTCGTCATCACCGTCGGTATCGGCATCGCCGACGAGGATGTCTGGCAGATTTCGCGTGCTCGCAACACCTCCCAAAAGGTCCCTCTCTATGCGCTACGGGAGCTTGCTGGCGATTGGTCAGCGCTCAAGGGTCGGGTTCCGGCCAAGACCCGTCCGCTTGTCGCTTACAAGCCTGGCGACCCCGACGCCCCCGACGCCCAGTACGACATCACGGATCTCGTTCGCCGTCTCGCCCTCCTGAACAACGACCTGTTTCCGGCCCAGGATGACCAACATCCGAAGGCTGCGTACACGTCGTTGACCTCGCTCGTACGCAAGTACAAGCCCGACGAGTTTCAGCGCATCGCCAGCCTCCTTCCGGACGCGCTCGAACTTGAGGATCGGATCCACGCCGAGTACAGCCGGCGCAACACGAAGGGAAGGCCAGACTCCATCGGCATCACCAGGGCGTCCGGCTGCAAGTCGGCGTCGAACCAGCTTCTGAGCGGTCGGCTCAGCGACATCACGGTTGCCGCGCCGTTCGTGCTACCGGTGATCGCTGCCTTCCGAGTGCTGATCACACCGGACGGGAAGTGGTTCCGGCCCTTGGCGGACCTTTGGGAAGAATTTGGTCCCGACGCCGTTCAACGAACCTGGAACGCTTACAAGGACCAGGGGAAGTCCAGTGCTGCCGTCTTCGGCCGGTCTAGCTCTGGGTGGCAAGCTGCCTGCCGCAAGACAGTCAACGTCGCGATTCGCGAGGGATTGATCGAACCCTGACCACCGGTCGGGGAGACGTGGGAGCCTCTCACGTCTCCTCTTCCCCTCCGCCGTGACCACGCCGCCCAACTACGCCACCGTCGACGACGAAGCGAAAAGGACCCACCGGGCCGGTGTGGACCTTCGTGGGTCCCTGGGGGAGCACGTTGGCAGGGAATCCATGGAGCGGTTCCGGAGTGTCTCGTCAGGCTTCGCCATCGCGGTCGCAAAGACCAACTGGCTCTGCGATGAGGCTCCCGTTCTGCACACCAATGAGTCGGCTGCTTTGACCCTCGACCGACCGAAGACATGCGCGCTGCTCTACGACAAGATTTGGGGCGGGACGAGCTGGTGGACGACCGGGATCCCCTCAGAGCTTGTGTTTGGGTGCCGGACCACGGAGGAATCCCAAGCGATGATCGCCCTCTGCATGACGGTCGCGGAAACAGTCTACGACGAGGTTCCAGCGGAGAAGCTGTCACGCATCACCGAGGACTTCACGCTCAGTGACGTCCGTCGTACCTCCCCGGATCTGTCGCTGGCGCTGGATCGCATATGCGGCGTACACGAGATGTCGCACGGCAACCCGATCCGTCTCTTGCCCGGCATGACTTCCCCTGCAACGTGTCGAGAGGGATCCGTGGAGGCCGCCACCGTTCTCCACGTACTCGACGGGCTCCCCTTCTTCGACGAGGAAGCACTGAGTTGGGAACAAGTGCTTGAGTTCCGGGCCGACGCGGAGAGAAAGCGCGACATCAGGCGGTTCTTTCGTTGGATCGAGAAGGGATTCGTGGGCATTGAGGTCGCCGAGATCGAGGACGAGCTTGGCGCGCGCCTTGACCGGTACCGCGAAGACCTCGCTGCACACGGCGTGCAAACGAAGCTCGTCAGCTTGGAGACTCTCGCCCTAGCCAGCGCCGCGGTAGTGGCGGCGCCATTCGCACCGCTCTCAAGTATCGCCCTTGCGGTTGCTGGCGTCGCGTTGTCGGTCGCGAAGGGGCGTCACACCGTGCTGAAGAACCGGATGGACGTACGCCGAAAGCACGAAGACATCGCGCTGGCGATCAAGCTCCAGGATCTTGCCGACGGTTCTTCGAGCCAGCGCTAGAGATCGTGCCTCGGCGAGCCCCGCTGACCTCATGAAGAAGCATGACCACGACGATCTTAGAACTCCACCACGGCACCGATTCCAAAGGCCAGCTCTACGTCGAGGTTGAGTGCAACGGGGTCCCGGAACGACTTAGGGTCACCCGCGTGCGCAAGACCTACGGCGTGGAAACGGCTGGCGCCGCCGTGCGTATCCAGCTTCGGGATGAATCTGGGCACCTCCGCCAGGGACCCGAATTCGGGCTCGACTACCTGCCTGGCGTGATTGCTGCCCTGACGGCCGTCAGCTGCGAACGGGGGACCGGCGAGTAGCCCAGTGTTCACGTGAGAGGATCTGGCAGTGTAGAGGGGCCGACCCGACCGGGCCCAATCAGCGATCCTCGATCCACGAGCACAGCTCACGAGATCCTCGCGGGGCTGAAGCGGTTGCGATTCGACGTGCTGACGCGCGTGGCGACGCGGCAGGAACCGTCTGGAGGCTGCAAGAAACAGGGCGAGCGTGACATCGACCATGCGCCTTCCCTGGCCATCCTCGATCCAGTCCCATTCTGGACCTGCCCCGGCCTCCCGGCTGGTCGTCAGGCTACGATCCAAGATCGCCGTTTTCGCGATCTCCGTTGACGCCGGCGGGCTTTCGCGCCGAGACTACGGTCCTCGTCGGCACCAGCGCGACTTCGGTGGCACCGGTCCCCCCGCGGCAGCATGGAGATCCCAGCCCCCACCGCGATTCCGGCACCATCGGGCACGCCCGCGACCGCGCACACGGTTGCCGTCGGGCAGCCGATCCCGCCTATCGAACGCATCCGGACTTTCAGTGATCGGCAGTGGGAGGAGTTCGTCCTTGAGTGGGCGGATTCCCTTCGGCAAGAGTACGAAGCCGTCGAGCGCTGCGGGGGGAAGGGGGATATGGGCCGAGACGTGATCGCCACTCTCCCCGACGGTGAGTGGCACAACTACCAGTGCAAGCACTACGACCACGCGCTCTACCCCGGCGACATCTGGCTCGAGATCGGAAAGCTGGTCTATTACACCGCCGAGAAGGCTTTTTCGCTCCCGACGGCCTATTACTTCATCGCTCCCCACGGAGTTGGAACGTCACTGTCGAACCTCCTCCGATCACCCGGCAAGCTGAAGAAGCAGTTCAAGGAGAAGTGGCGTGCCAAGTGCGAGGAGAAGATCACCTCGACCGGCAACGTCGTCCTGACCAAGGCGCTCGAGGCCCACGTCGACACAATCGACTTTGCGATCTTCTCCCACGTCCCACCACTGCGGATCGTCGATGGCCACCGGCGGACGCCATGGCACGTCCCGAGGTTCGGAGGGGGCCTACCGGTTCGCCCGACGGTGCCCGCGCCGCCGGCAAAACCTGCGACCACGGAAGCGATATACGTCGAGCAGCTCTTGGCGGCGTACTCGGAACACGTTGCTGAGACAATCCCAACACCGGACGATCTTGTCGGCGACCGTGCCCCGTTGCGTGGCCACTTCGACGACTCACGCTTGGAGTTCTACAGCGCTGAAGCGCTTCACCAGTTCTCGCGCGATCAGCTACCTCCGGGAGAGTTCGAGAAGCTGCAGGACCAAGTCCAAGCAGGGATCATGGATGAGATTCGCGGCGATCACCCTGACGGGTATCGACGCGTCGTTGCCGTGATCCGGGCGGCTCGACAGCTGCAGGTCGGTGGTCACTCGCTTGCCGGGCAGCTGCAGATCCGCGACCGCGGTGGAATCTGTCACCAACTGGCCAACGAAAGGAAGCTGAAATGGGTCGTGCCCTGACGTTCAACGGTCCGGTCGAGACGGGCCTACGTGCGCTGGTCCTGCTCGCGGAGACGTTCCCCGCGAGTTTGGATGTGGGGCGGCTTGTTGTCTTCGACTACTTGCTCGTCCACTCCGATGACCTCCCAGGTGGACCGTCTGGCCTACATCCGAAAACGCCTCATCGCGCCGGCGAGCTACTCGTTCGTCGCGAGCTGATTCAACATGGGCTCAACCTCTACCGAAGCCGTGGCCTTGTCTCACGCCGCTTCGACAAGACCGGGCTGTCGTTTTCGGCGACGGAGCGGACCGGGGGGTTTCTCGATGCACTCGATGCCGGCTACACGCACCAGCTCCGTATACGGGCACAGTGGGTCGCGGCGGAGCTCAAGACCTTCTCGGCCGCGGATCTCCGCCGGCTCGTGAACCAGAACCTCGGACGGTGGGGCGCGGAGTTCGAGTTCGAATCCGTGTTGTTCAATGAGGGGTCGCCGTGAGTCGGCCTGGCTTCCGCGTGTCGCGCCTCCGCGTTGTGGGCCCGGGTGTTGAGACGGCAGAGGTCAACTTCGCCGTCGGCCTCAACGTCATTTCGGGACCATCCGACACCGGGAAGACCTACGTCCTCCAATGCATCGACTTTGCCCTCGGCGCCAAGGATCCGCCAAAGCCGTTCCGGGAGGCGGAGGGCTACGACCGCGTTTTGCTCGCCATCAAACCATGGGGATCGAGGAGCACGTTCACCATCGAGCGAAGCCTCCGCGGTGGAGATGTGCTTCTGCACGAGGGCGAGCCTGACCCTTTCGAACCGAACTCGTCCGCAAAGAGGCTCAAAAGCAAGCACGACTCGAAGAAGGACGACAACCTCTCCGCCTTCCTTCTCGGGCTGTGTGACCTTTCGGGAAAGCGTCTCCGGAGCAACAGCCGCGGCGAAACCAAGTCCTTGAGCTTCCGCAACCTCGCCCGGCTGACGATCATCGACGAGAATACAATCATCGCCGAACGGTCCCCGATCCACTCCGGTCGTCCAACGGACAAGACGCGAGAGTCGGCCGTGTTCCGCCTACTGCTCACCGGTGTCGATGATTCGTCGCTGGTCTCAGCGGCGGATCCGAAGCTAGAGAAAGTTCGTCGTGCGGGCCGCACTGAAATTCTTGAGGATCTTGCCGTTGAAGCTCGAACAGAGATCGAACGCCTCGCGCTCGACCTCGACCGGGCGGGTGTCGGAGATCGAATGGACGAGATCGAGGCCGAACTCGCCGCCCTTCGGCAAGACTTGCTGGGCGAGAAGGCGCAGATCGGGGAAGTCGAACGACTTCGGCGTTCGAAATGGCAGGAGACCCGGAAGCTGGAGTCGCGGCTCGCCGTCCTCCGGGAGCTGTCCCTCCGATTCGACCTGCTCGAAGAGCACTACGCTTCGGACCAGGCGCGCTTGGAGAGCATCGGTGAGGCGGCGGGCCGTCTTGGCGAGCTTCACCAAGATCGATGTCCTCTGTGCGGTGCACCTGCCGAGCACCATGACCACGAGGCAGAGCAACTCGACCTCTCGCCAGCAGAGGTCGCGCAAGCGTGCCAAGCGGAGACGAAGAAGATCATCTCACTGCAGTCGGACCTGGCTAGCACTCTTGAGAGCACGAAGGCGGAAATCGCGAGCCTGCGGGATCAGCGGGCAGACAAGGCTGCGGAACTCGCCAAGCTGGAGAACGAAATCCGCGAGCGCCTCGCACCACGGGTCGAGGAGGCTCTCGAACGGTTCAATGCGGTGCAGGCCGACAGGGACCGGCTTGTACGTGCTGCCTCTCTGTACGACAGCTTGGAGCAGTTTGAAGCCCTGGAAGCGGAGGCGACTCGGCCCGAGGCGCCGGCAAAATCACTCCCGTCCGCCTCGATTGGAGCGGACGAGGCAGAGAACTTCAGCAAGCAGGTCGAGGCCGTTCTCAAAGCTTGGCACTTCCCAGAGTTGGGGCGAGTGACGTTCAGCGAGAAAGACCAGGATGTTGTAATCAATGGCAGCCGGCGCGCGAGCCATGGCAAGGGCGTCCGAGCAGTGACGCACGCCTCGTTCGTGCTGGGCCTGCTAAAGTATGCGGACAGTAACTCGGGTCCGCACCCTGGCTTCGTCGTGATCGATTCGCCGTTGGTCGTGTATCGGGCGCCCGATCATGGCGAATCGATGCCCACCGAGGTCAAGGAGGCCTTCTTCCGAGGTGCGGCGAAACAGTTCAAGAGATGGCAGGTCGTGATCCTGGAGAACGTTGATCCGCCTGAGGACCTCGTCGCGGCTAACGTTGTCCGGTTCACCAAGTCAGCCGAAGGCCGCTACGGCTTTTTCCCGCTCCGCGATGCGGAGCCATCGGAGTAAACTGTGGAGTCCCACTGCTCGACGCGTGCAGCCAGCCCTCATTCTCCCCCAATGGAACGCACCCGCGACGAGAAGCTCACAGATGAGCGGGCGGCCGAAGGACCGGCTCGGTCTTGATCGCTCGGGCCGAAGGCGAAGGCGAGCAGTCACTCGTCGATCTCGACTTCGTCGCGGGGCCACTTGAGTTGGGACGACTCAGTCCCGAGGAGTTCGAGCACCTGGTGTTCCACCTTCTCGATGAAATGGGCTACCAGGAACTCGTTTGGCGGAAGGGAGGTCCCGGGAATTCTGCGAACGACGGTGGGCGGGACTTGGAGGGAACGCTCAGCACCGGAGGCCTTATCCCTGGTCGGCGCCGACGGTGCTGGTTCGAGGTCAAGCATCGGGCAAAGCGGCTCGAAACGGCATCCGTTCGCAGCACCGTGCACAACGCCAACGCTGAGCACGACCTCGCCTCGCTCGGCATCGTCACCAATGCGACCGTTTCCAATGGCTGCTTGGACTGGGCGGAGAAGTTTGGCAAGCAGCACCGACTAGAGGTCGCGATCTGCCAGGGTCACGACCTCGAGAGGCTACTCCGGGCGAACCCTAGGACGATGCTGCGTTTCTTCCGCGAGGCACTCTCTTTCACGGGCCACTGCAAGGCTGTCGCGGCACGCCTCGTCCATCAGTTCCTGCTTCCGGGGACCGAGGAACTGCATATCCTGTACCTTGGTCGATTAGACATTTCGGACCCACGAGTTGTCTCGGCCGTATGCATGGCCGAATCGGCCCACGGTGATCCCGTCGTCCGCCGGTGGGGAGTCGTTCTATCCGATACCCAGCTCTCGCGGGCCCTTGCCTGGGCCCTGCACAACCTCGACGAGCTCGCGTCCGTGGCGAATCTCCGCGCGCACTCTCACCGGCCCCTGGCCTCTGGCATCGCATACATCCTGGCGAGTCTCATTTCGCGAGGCTTCGTCGAGTCGGTGAAAGACGTCCTGCGCAACCCGGAGCGCTTCGTCGCCGGAGAGCCCGATCCACCCAATGAGACTTGGCGGCAGTACCGGACGAGCTTCGCGGTGCGCTCGTTGCTGAGCGAGATCGTCGAGCCGTGCTCGGTCATGTGCCCGAAGCTCGGCACCGGGAGTGACGAGCCGGACGCGAACAGACACTTCATCCGCTTCTGCCCCGAAGAAGTACAAGGACGTCAGACAAGGCTTATCCTCCATTCCCCAAAGGCGGCGTGCAGCATCGGCGTGGTGGACGATGGGGAGTTCTGTCCGTTTGGTAGGTCGTTCGACAATAAGGCCCTCGCTGAGGCGGAGATTGACGACCTTCTCCACTTCCTCGAACGGGTTCTCGCGCGTCGCGTGGCGCTATGCGCTTCCGAGGAAACACACCTATCGTGACAGCCGATGCGGTACTGGCACCCGCCGCATGTTGCTGCGAGTACTCAGCAAGGACGACGACGATGATATGAACGACCTATTCTCGAAGGCTGGTCCCGTTGATCCTCGGTACGCGTTCGTTCGCGACCATGCTCCCGACTTTCGCCAGCGCCTTCAGCAGGAGTGGGCCCGGTTTCAAGACCTTGCGGACCCCGACTTCGAGGCGCAACTCGCCCAGGACTTCGAGAGCCGCGCGTGGGAAATGCGAGTGGGTGCGATGCTTCGGGAATTCCACGGATCCAACGCGGTGTCGTCGAAGCCCCATGGCCTCGACTTCAGGGTCGACACGGGCCCCAGAACGATCTGGGTCGAGTGCGTCGCGCCGACGCCTGGACAGGGGCACGCTGCAGTACAGCCGGTTCCGACGACCCACGCGGACTTTATCGATGCCGACGCGGTGATGCTCCGCTATTCGTCCGCAATCTGGGACAAACGAGAGAATCAGGTCAAACGGGAGAGGAAGAATGGGTCGATTGGCGAGAATGACGCCGTTGTTATCGCGTTGTCAGCGGCCAAGATCGAGGTTGCCCGATCCTTCGAGCCACAACCCGAGGACTGGCCCGCCGATCCCCCGTGGATATTCCGACTCCTCTTCGGATATGGCGGCGAACGCTGGGTTGCGACAGACGGGGGAACGCGTACCTTCTTTCCTCGGGATCCGACCACCCCAAAAGCTCCGCGCGACCCCAACGATGATCCACAGCGGATCGCGACCGCGTACTTCGCGTTCCCGGAGTTCGCAGAAATCAGCGCGGTCCTGTTCACCGCTCGGGACACGCAGAACCGACGGTGGGACCGCCATGTGCGTGACGATCTTGCGCTCTTCCACAACCCCCTCGCGACGAACCCGGTCCCACGCGGATGGCTTCGCGGGGGAACTGAGTTCGCCGTAGACAAGCCTGAGTCGGGAGGCCGACAACTGATCCGGAGGACTGACCTCCGCGCGGACTCGTGATCTGCAGTCTCGGAGTGCCCTGAACACGCACCTTGCCTCGATTCGATCAGTGTTCGCCGATGCGTGTGGGGCGATCTACGGAGCGTCCACGGTTTGCCCCTTGTCGAAATCGCACTCGTCGCAAAGTCAGCCGCGAAGTCGTTCAGAGAGGCGGGGCGGCCTGGGCATTCGGAACGGGAACGTCTGCACACGGTAGGCGTGTGCGGCCGGCTCTTGTGCTGTCCGGGCGTGGAGATCGGCAGCGCACCCTTCGGGGACTGCCAACGCGCGATGAGCTGCTCGGGCGGTCGAGGCTGGCTTTGACAGACCGCGGCAGGGCAGCGTAGACGAAGACATGCGTTTCGATCGAGCGACCCTCTCGTTGCTGCTCTTCACGTTCGTCGCTTGCGATGGAGGAGGGGAGAAGACCGACGCCGACGCGCCGAAAGGGGCCGCGGGGGAGGCCAAGGAGGAGGCCAAGGAAGAGGCCGAGGCCATCGCGGACCGGAGGGAGGGCCGCAAAAAGAAGGATCGTGGGGAAGGCAAGGCGAAGATCGGCGGTGTCGACTGGAGCGCCGACTCGGCAAAGGCGGACGTCAAGGGCGAGGCCCTGACGCTCAAGCTCAGCAACACGGACATGGAGGGAGGCAAGGTCTCCCGCCAAGAGCTCCATCTGAAGCTCGATGGCTACAAGGGGCCGGGGGACTACACGACCTCGCCACACGGCTCTCGTTTCGTCTCGGTGGGCATGGACACCAAGAAGGTCGAAGAGGCGAAGGAGAAGGACGCGGCCGCGGGCAGCGACGCGGAGACGACCAAGGCGGTCACCGACATGCTCGGGGGTGCTGGGCACACGATGATCATGGGCGCGAAGGTCACCATCGACGCCGCGAGTGACACCGAGATCAAGGGCACGTTCAGCTACAAGTCGCCGGAGGGCGAGAAGCAGTCGATGAGCGACGGCTCCTTCCGCGCGATCATTCCGCCGCCGAAGCCGTAGCAGCGCGCTGGCCTCGGGTCAGGTGGAGGTGCGATTGACGAAGTCTTGAAACACGGCTTTGTGGCGCTGCAGATCCAGGCTGGGCGAGACGGCGACGCGGACGATGTAGTCCTTGTCGCCTTCTTTGGTCGTGCCTTGCGTGGAGGTTGCGGGCACGGTCCAGTAGCAGCCCTTGAGTTGGCCGTAGCTGACGCAAAACTTACTCTCGCTGGGGAGCTCGCCGATCATCAAGTGGATGAGCTGGAGGTTGGCTGCGCGTTTGTAGGCTTCGCGTTCTTCTTCGGTGTCGCCCCGGGTGGGCAAGTCCAAGGAGAACACCGAGGGCGTAAAGCCCTGGCTGGCCAAGGCGTCGGACACGAAGTTGATCTTGGCCTCTGGGAGCACTTCGCGGATGAAGCTTACGAAGTCACGCGTGTTGTCGTAGGCGGCCTCGATGCGCTCGAGCATGGACGGCAGCTGCTGCGCGAGCACTTCGAGCTGATGCTCCGTGGCTTCGTTGTCGCACAGCTGCATGTGCAGTCCGATCTTGCCCAGCAGGCCCTCGGCCTTCGCATTCGCCACGCAGTAGCCGGCGGTGCAGCGTCCGCCGCTGGGGAACTTGGACCCGCTCACGTAGGCGATGGTCTGCACCGGGGAGAGGATGCCGTGCTTGCTCAGAAACTGAATGTTGGGACAGAACGTCTGGTCCAGAATGAAGACCGGTTCGACTGCTTTGCTGCCGTCGGAGGTGCGACGCTCTTTGCAGAGCACGTCGCGCAGCTTCTCAAGATCTGGGACCTCGACCCGAGGGTTGGTCGGGATCTCGGCGATGATGTAGGGGACGCCATCTTCGGCCGCGATCTGTTCGAGGACGGCGTCGGTGCTCTGGACCATGTCTTGGCCCCCGTCGACCGGGAGATCGACGATCTCGATATCGTCCCTGCAGGCGGCGACGCGTCGTGCCTGGTCGTTGGTGCCGCCGTAGCAGTTGGGCGGCACCACGATGCGGATGGGCTTGCCGCTGTGGTGTTGCAGCGCGTGATCGACCAACCCCATGACGATCGCGTATTGAACGGAGAGCCCGCTCGACCCGACAAGCGCCGGAGCGTGGGTGCCCGTGACCTGACGGATGGACTCAAGGACGCTGGCCTTGTTGGCCTGAGTGTTGGGCGGTGCGGGATCAGGGCTCTGCTGCGTGAAGCTCTGGAGTGCCCGCAGGCTGTTGGCCGGCGTCATCGCAATGGTTTCTCTGCGACGCGTGTGCTGAATCTCCGCGATGGCGTTCGCGTTCTTCTCGCCGTGGACCACAATCATGCTCCCCCATTGGCGGTGCAGCCTTACGTGGAAATCAATGTGAGGACTCAGGTCGAACGCGGTGAAGTCGTCGGACTGTTCAAGGAATACGGTGCTGTCCGCCTGCGCCGAGATGTTCTCGGGGCCGTCGACCTGCTGGAGCTCGAATCGGTAGCCGTAGACGTTCCGCAAGATGTCGGTGTCGAGGAAACTCGGGAGCTCGCCGGTGTAGGCGATCAGCGTGCTTCGATGGGTGAGCAGGTTGTTTCGAAGGACCGCCAAGAGGGGAGCGGTTCTCGACGAAAAGCTGATCACGTTGTCCGGGTCCAGTCCGTGGACCTTCGCGATGGCCCATTCGAACACGCACGACAAGGGGTGACCCAGGCGGATGTAGTCGAACGCGGTCGGCAGCTCACGCAGCGCCGAGGGGTCCGCGCTCTCGGCGTCGAACAACGCCTCGAACCGCTCCAGGAACTGCGTCTTCGCCAAACGCTCCTCGTAGATGTCCAGACGATGCGTGGTCAGGTTCAACCAGTCGGCCGGCATGTTCCGGACGACGCTGTTCACGTAGGCTTGGATCGCTGACGCTTCCACGGCCGCATCTTAGCCGCCGCCGCAGGGGCGTGGTGTCGCTGCCACGGGGGCGGGAGGCCTTCGTGGCGGCGAAATGCGCGGACGGTGTGAGGCAACGCTCCTCGGGCGGGTCGCTTCGCTTCGCTTCGGGCTCACCTGCAGACGAAGCGGGTCCCGTCGAAGACCTCGGGCTCACTCGTGCTGCCACTGGCGTCGACGCACTGCACATCGCACGTGCCGGTGTCGCTGCAGTCCACTTCGCACGCGCCTTCGCAGTCGACCCGGCAGTTCCCGACCGACCGACAGTCCACGCTTGAGGCGTTGCCCACCACGACATCGCAGTCGCTGGCGTTCATGCAGCTGTAGTCGCAACGCTCGCCGCACCCGGCGCGGCAGCTCGAGAGCGAGTCACAGTCGATGCGGCAGTCCTCGCCACACGCGACGTCGCATTGGTCGAGGTCATTGCAGTCGACCTCACAGTCGCCCTCACAGCTGGCGTTGCAGACGTTGAGGGCATCGCAGTCGATCGCGCACCCAGCCCCCTGACACTCCACGTCGCAGACCTCCCGCCCGGCGCAGCGACACACGCCCTCGTCGTCGCACAGCGAGTGAGACCGCTCGTGGCATCCGGTCCACAGGGTAAGCAGGAGCAGCGGCAGGATTCGCGACCAGGGCACGCAGGGAGGGTGGCATCGAGCAGCCCGAAGTGGATGAAAGAAAATGCGGGCGTTCCCCGAGGTTCCGCCGCGCGTCGGGTTCGAGATCCCGCAGTCCCGGCTGGACGATCAGGCGCGCTCGAACAGCCACTCGACCAAGCTGGCGCCGATGAGGGTTTCGGCCGCGACCAAGGGGAGCAGGCCCAAGGCAGTCCCCAGGACGTACGGGCGCAAGCGCACCTTGGAGACCCCGAGCATCAGTTGCATAGGGCCAAACGTGAACAGTGTGAGACGCAAGACGAGAACGGTTCGAAAGCCCTTGGTGACCAGGGCCTCGTCATAGCCCTGGACGCGCTCGGGGATCCGTCCTTGGACCCAGTCGCGGCCGATGAAGCGGGCAAACCCGAACGCGGTGCATCCCGCGAGCGTGGCCCCTGTCCACGACAGCGGCAGGGCGAGAGCTGGCGACCACACCAGGCTCGCCGCGATATGAACACGTGGGCGCTGAGCCCCACCGGCTGCAGCACCGCGAACGCGAGCACGAACACGAGCGGGCCCCAAATCCCCGATGCCTGCAACCATGCGCGAACCTGGCCGGCATCGAGGTCCTCGTACAGCCCGCCAAAAAGCACCGTGAGCACCGCTGCGAGAAACAGCAGACCGAGCGCCAGCTTGAACCACTTGGCTCGCGCTCGATTGGGTTTCATGGTGCGAAGGTATCAGGCCGCGCTTGGATGACAAGGCGAGGCACGCCCGCGACGCCGTGCCAGGACGAGCGCGAGTGTGCGGCGGGGAGAGTTCGGCGTGACGCAGACTTCGGGCCGGGTCCCGCGCAAGTGGTCAGCGTCACCGGTCGCCACAGACGCCACAGACTCCACAGTGCCCGAAGGTCGACGGGTCGCCGAACCTGGTACGATCGCGACGCTCGATGAACTCTGGGGGCGACGGCGAGGTCACAGGAGAGCACGAGTCCGCGGACGAACTCCCGCCGACGAGGGTGGCGGCGCCCATCCCCCCGCGCGTTGCGCTGCCGCGGGAGCCGGGGCCCTCGACGATCGTGACCGCAGGCGATGCGCTGGACGAGGAGGAGCGGACGCGGACGCGCCTGCTGGGGTTGTCGGGCTTCGTCGTCAACGCCCTCGGCGCGCTGGCGCTGCCGCTGTTTGGCGGCACGTCGCTGTCGCGAGGCATGTTCGTGGCCGGGCTCGTCATCCACGCGGTCTCCAACTTCGGGCTCTTCTATGTGTCGGCTCGTCCCGAGCGCTTTCGTGCGCGCTCGCTCGGGGTGCTGTGGCCGGCGTCGTTCGTGGGCCTTCAGCTGGTCACGTACTTCTTCGGCACGCTGTCGGTGGCCGCCGTCGCGCAGGTCCTGGGCCTGTTCATCGTGGGCATCTCGCGACATCGACGGGTCGCGCTCGCGTCGTACGCCGTGGTCGGAACCGGGACGGCGCTGATGGTCGCGCTGCAGCTACGCGGGGTCCTCCCCGACGACGGCATCGTCTCGCTGTCCGGGCTGCAGGACGTGCAGGTTCTGGCGATGCTGGTGCTGCTCGAAGCCATCTTCTTGGCGATCTTCACGATCTGTCGCGAAGCGCGGAGCCGCCTGGAGGAGGCCCTCGAGCAGCTGCGAGTCGTGACGCGGGCGGTCGCGCAGCGAGACGCGGTGCTCGAAGAGGCGCGCGAGGACTTCCGCCGGGTGGCGCGGGTCGGCGGGCGCGGACGGTTCACAGGAGGCGTGCTGGGCGGTTTTCGGCTGGAACACCTCTTGGGGCGGGGCGGAATGGGGGAGATCTACAAAGCCATCGGTCCGCAAGGCGAGGACGCTGCGGTCAAGGTGCTCAAGCAGGATGCCGTTCACGACGACGACGCGCTGGCGCGGTTTTTTCGGGAGAGTCGCGTCGCGGCCTCGATCGCGTCACCGAACGTGGTCCGAGTCCTGTTCGTCGGTGGTCCCCCGGCGGACGTGCCGTTCATCGCGATGGAGCGGCTGCAGGGCGGAGACCTGGCGTCGTATCTGGCGGCTCACCCGCGGGTCGAGGTCGCTGAAGTGTTGCGAATGGTACGCGAGGTCGGGCAGGGGCTCACCGACGCGTCCAAAGCCGGGGTGACCCACCGGGACATCAAGCCGCAGAACGTGTTTCGCCTGGATCCGGACGTCCACGGCGTTCGCTACAAGGTGCTCGACTTCGGGATCTCGACGCTGACCCGCGGGGGCGGCACCCTCACCCGGGGTGCGATCGTAGGGACGCCCGGCTACATGGCGCCCGAGCAAGCCAGCTCCGAACCGGTGGACCTGCGGACCGACCTGTACGGTCTCGCCGCGGTCGCGTACCGTTGCCTGGTTGGAATCCCGCCGTTTCGAGGCCGGGATCCGAGCGCGCTGCTCCTGAGCGTCACGCGGCGGATGCCCCCCCAGCCAAGCCTTGTGGCCCCCGTCGACCCGGCGTTCGACGCCGTCTTCGCCGTGGCGCTGGCGAAGCGTCCCGAAGAGCGGTTCAGCAGCGCCGACATGTTCGCCGAAGCGTTCGAAGACGCGGCGCGCGGCGTCGTGACCGATGCGCTGCAGGCTCGCGCCGCACGGCTGGTCGCGCGCTGGCCGTGGAGCCGTGATCCGCTGCCGGGGACGCCAGAGGCTCGCAACGACGCGGCTGCGAAGCACGCTTCGCCGTGAAGGGATTGTTTACGGCTTCGCTCCCGGGCGCTCGCCCACGCTCAGCGTGAGTCGCTCCTGCGAGCCATCACTGACGATCCGCAGCGCGAGTGCGTCCCCGGCCCGGAAGTGACTCGGGGAGAGCAACGACTCGGCGGTCTGCGCACCCATGCTCGCAACCTCGCGATCGCGCAACGCGATGATTTCGTCCCCAGGCTCTAGCCCCGCCAGATCGGCGGGCCCGCCCTCGGTCACCGCTCGAACCCAAAGTCGCTCGCGATCGGCGTCGACGGGCGGCTTCGCATCGGACTCCACCTCTGCATCGGGATGCAGCGGACGATGGGCCCAATCTCGCACGATGGTGCGCATACCCAGAGTTCCGCGCTCTTCGACGGGTACGTCACCCGCCACGGCTGCGGTGATCGTGCCCACGTCCGAGGTCTCTCCTGGCCCCACGCTATAGCTGGCCGACGCTCCGTCACCGGGAGTGTCGTCGGGATCGAACACCATGATCTGTCCCTCTCCCGGGGGGACCTCGCCCAGCTCGAACTCCCCGGCGGCGTTGGTGGTCGGGCCCATGCCGGTGAGCATCTTCAGGCCCGCACCAAGGTTGAGCGGTCCACCCACGACGATCACGTTCAGGCCCGAGAGCGGCTCGCCGGCGGGATCGACCACGGTCCCGGTGAGGGTCCCAAACGGCTCGAACTCCAGGTCGACGTCGGTGGTTTGTCCTTGTTCGACCTCGACCTCGGCGTTCGCGATCCCGCCCTCGGCGGAGACTTCGAGCTCGTAGGTGCCCGGGTCGAGCCCACCGACCTCGAACGCACCCTTCGCGTTGTTGATCTGAACGCTGCGTCCGGTCGGCCCACGGAGGTTGAGGGTGTAGCGAGCCACGGGGGTGGTGCCCCGCATGAGCTGTCCTCGAACCGAGGCTAGGGCCTCGACCTGCAGCGTGATGTCATCGCCGGGCCTCACGCCGTCTTGCGACGCTCGCGTCGCCCCACCGGATCCCTCCCCGGTCACTTGGTAGGCCCCCGAGCGCAAGTTGCCGATGCTGAAACGCCCGGCCGCGTCGGTGAGGACCGGTGGCTCCGAAGCGCCGCTCCCAAAGCGCGACATCCCTGCTTCGGTTTCCTCGTCCTGCATGCGGGCTTCGACCTCCTTCTCGCGGGAGGGCGTTCGGGCAGCGACCATCTCGTTCATCCAGCGCTTCCCGCCGCCCTCCAAGCTCGCGCGCACCCAGGCATCGGCAACCGGCGCTCCATCGGCGTCGACCACCACTCCGGTGATCTCGCCATCCTGGGACTCGACGACCAGGCGAACGCCCCGCAGGCCTCCCTCCGGAACGGTGAATGTGCGCGGTCCATCCGCTGCCGCCTCATCTGCATCCGCGAACTTCAGCGACGGCCCGTGCCCATGCTGTTGCGAGTGGGCAAGTGCGCGACCACGATCGCCGCGCCCACCGAGTCCTTCGTGCCGCGGACCTTGACCACGCCTTCGATGACGCCTCCGGGGGTGAGCGCAACATCGACCGTGCGGGGCCCGTCCTGCACCTCGAACGACTTGCTGCGCGCGACGTAGTCGGCATGGGAGACCTGCGCCGAGTAGCTGCCCCTGGGGAGCGTGATCGCATAGTGGCCGTCCTCGTCACTGAGCGCGGCCGAGGGCGCGGCGCCAAACTGCAGGACATTTCGATCGTCGGTGCGGTGAACTGAGACGAGCGCGCCCTCTACGGGTCCGCCCGAGACGTCTTCGATCGTGCCCGAGACCAAGAACCCGCCCGCCGCCAGGACGATGGTGACCGATGCAGGAGCAAAGACCTTGTCGTGTATGCGCTGGCGAAACTCTCTTTCCCACTTCCATCTCGCCGAACCGCAACGGTTCGAGTACCTTGAGGGCACCTCATGCGTATCGATGGCCAAGAGGTGGTGGCATCGGGGGTGGTGGCGTGGCTGCGCGACGTCGTTGCGGCCGGGCCCAAGAATCCCATCGAGGTCAGCCCTGCGGAGCGGCTGCAGCCGGCACTCAAGGCGGCCTTGCCGTCGGAGCGGCACCAGGCCCTGCTTGCCCTGGCCGACGCCCTGAAGGGCGCCAGCGACCGTCTGCGGATCCACCTGCTCTACAGCCTGCAGGGCTTTGAGGACGAGGACCTCATCGATCGCTTCGCCGATCTGTTGGAGCCGGTACCCGCGGCGTGGCTCGGCCACAAGGACCCCGCCAGCGGCAGTGTGCTCGCGTCGATCTTCTTCCACGTGTTGACCCACGGACCGGGCACCCGCGACGAACGGCTGGTCATCGGCCTGCGCGACCTTGCCAGCCGCTACGGCCTGCAGGCCCAGGCGCTGCCCCACTTCGTGACCTTCCATGCGGCCGACCACGGCTTTGACGTGCTCAGCGAGTTCATCCAAGGCGGTAGCGCGCTGGAGCCCGGGCTCGCCTGGCGCTTCGGGGCGCGGTTCGCCCGCGATGCCGCGGCCCAGCTACCGGCGGTGGGACGCCTGCTCGAGGGGCAGTGCCACGCCACGCGTGAGAAGTTCTTGCAGGGGGCGTCGCCGCGGCTGAACGACGCCGACCTCGAGGCGCTCCGGCATGCGCTGGGGCTGTAGGGGCTCGACGACTTTATTTCGCTCCACAGCGAGCGCGCAAGGCGAGTTGAACCCCGCCCGTCGACCAAACGGTGCCGGGATCCCCCTGGCGTTATCATCCCGCTCGTGACGGACATGCTCCCGCTGACTCGAATCTGCGCCATCCAGGGGTCCGGACTCCTCTCCCCCATGGCAGGCCAGACCGTGCGCATCCAGGGCGTCGTCACCGGGCACGCGCGCAAGGGCTATTTCGTGCAGGATCCGGTGGGCTCCAAGGACCCGCTCGTGTCGGATGCGGTGTTCGTCTACAGCCCGCGGCAAAAGGCCAAAGTGGGGCTGCACCTTGAGCTTGAGGGGCGCGTGCTCGACTACGTGGGCGGGGACAACGGCCGGCCCACGACACAGCTCAAGCCATTCGAAGCGAAGCTCGTGCCCGGCGATGCCCCTTCGATCGAGCCGGTGTGGCTGACCGCGGAGTTCCTGCCCGACGACGAGGCTCAGCTCGCCCGAGTCCTCAATGGCCTCGAGGCGATGCTCGTTGGGATCCCCAAGGACTCCACGTTCGTCGCGCCGAGCAATCCGTTCGGGGACTACGTGTGCGCTCCCCCCGGCCTCAGCGGCATCCGCACGGCTCGGGGCGGTGTCGTCATCGATCCGGCCCGTCCTCACCGCTGGTTTCCCGGATTCCGAGTGCTGGACTACGACCGCGCGCCGGTGGTGAACGTGGGCAGCACGCTGCGAACCCCGGTCGTCGGCCCGCTGAACTATCGCTCGGAGGCCTATCAAATCGTCGCTCGGGGAACCATTGAGGTCGACGACGCGCCGCCGGCGGTGGTGCCCAAGGTCTCACTCACCAGCGACGGCGAGGGCATCACCATCCTCACGCTCAACGGCTTCAACCTCGACGTGCACTTGGAACGGGCCCACATGGTCAAGGACCCGGATCGCGACATTGATGACGACCTCCTCTACGGTCGGTTCGAGATGCTCGCTGCAGCCATTGTCGACGCGGCGGGGGCCCCCGACATCGTCGCGCTGCAGGAGATCCAAGACAACGATGGCGCAGAGCTCACCTCGGTCGTCGACGCGTCGGAGACGTACGAGCAGCTGATCAAGGATGTGAAGCGTCTGGGCGGTCCGAAATATCGCTGGGCCGATATTCCTCCCGAGGTGGACGCCGATGGGGGGCAACCGGGCGGGAACATCCGCAACGGGTACTTGTATAACCCCCAGCGGGTGGAGCTGCGCCGCAAGTCCATGCGGCGGCTGGGCGACGGCACCGCCGCATTCGAGGGCTCACGCAAGCCGTTGCTCGCCCGCTTCGAGGTGCTGGGGAAGGACCGGGAGCTCGTGGTCGTCAATGTGCACCTGGCCAGCAAGCGCCACCAGAACAGCGTGTTCGCGCCCGAGCTGCCTGGCTTCGATGAGAAAGAAGAGACCCGCATCGCGCAGGCTCGGATCATTCGCACCGCGGTGGACGAGGCGCTGGAAGCCGGCCTGGACTACTACGTCACCGGTGACTTCAACGACTTCGAGTTCAGCTCGACCCTACGCGCGCTTTGTGGCGACGACAGCGTCAACATGGTGGAGACCCTGCCGCCCAGCGAGCGCTACGACTACAACCACCGCGGCCAGCTCCAGGCGTTGATGCACGGGGTGGTCTCGAAGCGAGCATTCGATGCCGGCGCGGTGGAGTACGAGGTGCTGCATGGGAATGAGTTGAACGGTGTGGATCCCGGGGGGGTGGGCGGCAAGGCGAGCGACCACGCGTATGTACTGGCGCGTGTCTGCGTGGGGCGCGGGGCAGGTTGAGGTCGAGCCCCCGACCCTCCGCCAGCCGCCGCGCTCAGGTTGTGAGGTGTGCTTCTAGTGGAGGCTCGCGCCGACCTGTCGGCACCAACGCAACAGTACGAATAGCGACCAGACCCGCGACCAGTACATGCCGGGTGCGCACGCTTGGTAACTCGACCAGAGTCGACCGAGGGCTTTGGAACTGAGGCCGACCTGCCGGCATGCGGCTTCATCGGCGAAGGTCTCCGTGATGATGGGCCGGAGAAACTGATAACACCAGACGTCGATCGGGAGTACGAAGCCCGATTTTGGCCGGTCGAAGAGGGCTGGGTCCAGGCCACCAAGCGCCGCCCGTCGAAGGGCTACTTTCTTGCCCAGAGGCTCAAAGCGCGGCCCAGGGGCGAGACGAACGGCCTCCTCCACCACACAGTGATCGAGCAAGGGTAGGCGAACCTCCAGGGAGCTTGCCATGCTCGCCGTGTCCGTGTCTCGCAGCAGGCGCTCCCCAACAAAGCTGGAAAGCTCCAGTGTCGAGATTGCCTCGAGTGGTTCCTGCGAGGCGACCAGACTACGCAACGCGCGGGCTCTTTCGGCGCCCAGGCCGTAGCTGATGTCGCGACGCGGCAGGCAAGATAGTTGTTCGAGGAACGCCTCCGTGAATAATGCGTAGGAGACTTGGTACAGCTCCACCATATCACCGCGTGTGGTGAACACGTCGACGAGCTTGCCCCACCGCGTCTGCGAAGGAACTTGCTGACCACTTGGGTCGCGCAGTCGCTGTACGAGTTTGCCGCCCACGCGGGCGAGATGCTCGCCCGGTCCACCCACGAGACGGCTGACCAGACGGGCGAGGGGCAGGTCCTTGAAGCTCGTGTATCCGCCGAAGAGTTCGTCGCCCCCGGCACCGGAAAGGGCCACGGTGATCCCCGCCTCTCGAACCGCCCTGGATACGAAGTATGTGTTCACGCCGTCGAAGGTCGGTTGATCCAGACAGTCCAGTGCGTCGTCGAGTTCGGCTTTGAAGCGGGCGTCTGTAAGGACCACCTGGTGGTGGTCTGTGCCGAGTGCGTGTGCGACCCGACTTGCCCACGACGACTCGTCGAACCCGGCGTCCTCGAACGCCAAGTTGAAGGTTTGAATGCTGCCCTGTTCTGCACCCACGGCCATCGCCGCCACAGCGCTTGAGTCGACTCCTCCCGAGAGGAACACCCCCAGCGGAACGTCCGACACCAAGCGTAGCTCGACACTGCGCGCGAGACTGCGGGCAAGCCCTGCACCGTCGGAGGTATTCGGGGCCGCCGTGGGCAGCTGCCAGAAGCGATTGCCCGGGCTCGGCCCTTGGGCGTCCACCCACAGCGAGACTCCAGCCTCCAGACTCGTGACGCCCTCAATGATCGCCTGCGGTCCCTGCACGAAACCATTCCACAGGTAGGTGTGAAGGGCATCGACCGACAGCTTCCGTTCCACCATCCCTGTGGCCAGCAGCGCGCGGACCTCCGAGGCAAAGAGCATGATGCGCTCACCCGCAGCCGTACGGGTCCAGGCCGTGTAGAGGGGTTTGATGCCCAGTCGGTCGCGTGCGAGCAGCACCCGCGAGGTCGCGTGGTCCCACAGCGCGAATGCAAACATGCCTCGCAGACGCCTCAGGCAGTGCTCGCCCCACTGTGCGTACGCAGCCAGGATGACCTCCGTGTCGCTCTCGCCGTCAAACACGTGACCCAGGCCGCGCAGCTCCTCCCGCACGGTCTTGAAGTTATAGATCTCCCCGTTGAAGCACAGGACGTTGCCGGTCGCCCGGTGAACCATCGGCTGGTGCCCGCGCTCACTCAGATCGATGATCGCCAAACGGCGATGTTCGAAAACCGCTTGGCCTCGACCGACCCCGCTCGACCACTGCCCATGCCCATCCGGACCGCGGTGCGCCTGTGCCGACGACGCACACGCAACAGCCCGCAGGACTTGTTGATCGACGTTGCCAAACGCCCCAGCAATTCCACACATGAGCAACGCTTCTACCCGACCGCATCAACGGACGGCTAACAAACGCTTGAGCCAGAGCGTTCCATCCGGCCGGAACGGTGGACGTGCACGTTTTCTTGGCACCCACTTTATTGCGGGCATTGTCAATAGGGATTCCAGGGCTGCGCCCGGCTGCATCCGACATCGTTTCACGGCGGGCTGCTGGTCAACGCCATCCCCGATACCCATGCTATCAGTGGCCCGCGAGCCATGAAGATCGCCTATCTCGTCAATCAGTACCCAAGGGGCAGCCACACCTTCATCAGGCGAGAGATCGAGGCATTGGAGGCGATGGGCGTTGAGGTGTCGCGATACACGCTACGCGGTACAACGGAAAACTTGAGCGACCCGGCGGACCGGGCGGAGCAGTTGCGGACACGGATCGTTCTCGAGGGCGGAGCGATGGGCCTGCTGACCGCGCTCATGGGCTGCGCCCTCCGCCACCCGCTCAAGCTCGCACGGGCGCTACGGCTCGCCGTCCAGGTCGGCTGGACCTCGGAGGGGGGTCTTCTGAAGCATCTCGCCTACCTCGGCGAGGCCTGCGTGTTGCTTCGTTGGATGCACGGGGATCCACCCGATCATCTTCATGTGCACTTTGGAACGAACGCGACCACCGTCGCGATGCTCTTGCACGTACTTGGCGGCCCCAACTATAGTTTTACGGCTCACGGCCCCGAGGAGTTCGACAAACCGGGGTTGATCTCGTTGGGTGAGAAGATCCTTAGAGCGCGCTGTGTCTTTGCGATCAGCAACTTCGGCCGCAGCCAGCTCTATCGTCAAGTTCCGCGAAACCACTGGGACAAGATTCACATCATGCGCTGTGGGGTGGATGCACAGTTCCTTGCAGGCGGCCCGTCTCCGGTACCTGATACGCTCCGGCTCATATCCGTCGGGCGTCTCAACGAGCAGAAGGGGCAACTGCTTCTCGTGGATGCGGCCGCTGAGCTTGCGAAGCGGGGGACCGACTTCGAGCTCGTGTTGGTTGGCGATGGCGAGATGCGAGCCACCTTGGAAGCGCGGATCTGTGCGCTGGGGGTCTCGGACCGCGTGAGCATCACCGGCTGGGCAACCAACGCGGAGGTCAAGGAGTACATCCAGCGAGGACGTGCGCTGGTGTTGCCCAGCTTCGCCGAGGGTCTGCCGGTCGTCATCATGGAGGCGCTGGCGCTGGGCCGACCTGTTCTGAGCACCTACGTTGCAGGCATCCCAGAGCTTGTCGAGCCCGGTATGTGCGGATGGCTCGTTCCTGCGGGCGCCCTGTCACCGCTGGTCGACGCCATGGAGGCGGTCCTACAAACACCCGTACAGCGGCTCAGCGAGATGGGTGCCGAAGGCTACCGACGCGTGCTCGAATTCCACGACGCCAGCAAGAACGCCCAGGCGCTGCTCGACGTCCTCTCCGAGACCAGGCGCGATGATCCCCGCTCGTTGGTGAGCTGATAGGCCGGAGATCGAGACCAAGCTCGACGGAGGGGCACCCGTACGGCGGGCCAGCTGGGGAGAGGCCCGCGGGACGATCTGGCGGGGACGAGGGGGTCGGGCCGACGATCTCGTGCGCGCTTCGTGGCGCCGACTACGGTCTGCGCAGGTGCTCCTCGCTGGTCCGTCGATGCTGTTCGACCGCGTACACAAACACCGTTTGCCCCCCGAATCGCGAGTTGAGACTCTGATGATGAGATGCGAGTTGGGGTTTCGGTCATCGCGAGCCTGTTGTTGACAGGCTGTTACTACGGGTGGGACGGGTCCGCCGGGGGCGTGGATGCGGACGACCCTGGAGCGGACTCTGCCGGCGAGGGGATGGGCGAGGATGACGACGGGGGCACCGACGGCACCGACGACGACGACCAGCCGCCGGTGGAGGACAACGAGCAGGACAGCCAGGTCCCGCGACTGAGCCACCGGCAGTGGGAAAACACGGTCCGCGATCTGTTGGGACTCGATGAGGTCACCGGGCTGTCCAACGCGTTCGTCGGCGACCCCGTGGCAGGAGGGTTCGACAACGCCGGCTCCGAGTTCGATGTTGGGGCCACGTTGTGGGCCGACTATCAGAACGCCGCCGAAGCCATCGCCGAGATCGTCATCGCCGACAACGCGGTCTTCGACCGAATCACGCCGCCCGACGTCGGGCAAGAGACGTCGGCGCGCGGCCGCGAGTTCATCGAGACCTTTGGGATGAAGGTCTATCGCCGGCCCCTGACGGATGCCGAGGTCGAGGACCTCTCGGCCGTCTTCGACAGCGCTGCGGCTGACTACACCGACCTGGACCCCTTCGCTGCCGGGGTTCACCTCACTCTGCAAGCGATGCTGCAGTCGCCGCTCTTCGTGTACCGGGTGGTCGACGGAGAACCGAGCGACAACGGCAGGATCAAGTTGGATGGGTACGAGGTTGCATCCCGGCTCAGCTATGCGCTGTGGAACTCGATGCCGGACGACCAGTTGTTCACTGCGGCCGAGCAAGGTGACCTTGACGGCACGCAGGGCGTCCGCGAGCACGCCGCGCGGATGCTGCAGGACGACAGAGCTCGCGAGACGGTGCTCGACCTGCATCGGCAGCTGCTCAAGGTGGATCTCTACCTGGACCGCAGCAAGGACGCCGAACTCTATCCGCAATACAACATGGACCTTGGGCCGATGATGCAGGAAGAGGCCTACCGGTTCATCGAGGACATCGTCTTCGACCAAAAGCAAGGCTACACCGAGCTGCTCACGTCGACTCACACCTTTGCCAACGCCGAACTGGCGGCGCTGTATGGAATCGAGGACGGCCCGGCGGGGGCCGAGTTCGAGCGGGTGGAACTCGACGCGACACGGCGCTCGGGCATGCTCACACGGCTGGGCTTCTTGATGTCACGGGCGTATCAGATCGACCCCGACCCCATCCACCGCGGCGCATTCATCAGCTTCGAGCTCCTGTGCAACCAGCAGCCCCCGCTGCCGGACAACGTGACGGCGGTGGAGACGGACCCGACGAAGACCAACCGGGAGCGCGTGGAAGACCACACCGGAGACGGAACGTGCGGGGGCGCGTGTCACAGCCCCCTGATCAACCCCGCGGGGTTCGCCTTCGAGAACTACGACGCGATCGGAGCCTACCGCACGATGGACAACGGGCAGCCCGTCAACGCGAAGGACGAGTTCGCGGTCGACGGCGAGCTGCAGGCGTTCGACAACGCGGTCGACTTCAGCAACATCATCGCGGACAGCAAGCAGGCGCACGACTGCTACGCGCGACACCTGCTCGAGTACATGTACGGCCGAGACCATCGCGACGCGGATGATGCGGCTATCGACACGCTCGGTACGGAGTCCGTCGAGGGCTCGTTGACGGTCGTCGACCTGCTCACAGAGCTGGTCACCACGGACGAATTCCTACACATCCGCGTCGTACAGGAGGGAGCTTGATCATGAAGGACTTCAATCGCCGACGATTCCTCATTGGTACCGGTGGCGCCGTCATGGCGCTCCCACTCCTGCAGTCCCTCTTGCCCAGCACCGCCCGAGCCGGCGGGGAGAGCCCCGGCTTCTTCGTTGCGATGCGACAGGCCAACGGCGTGCAGTGCCAGACGGGTGATGAGATCAACCGCTTCTGGCCGACGGCCCCCGGAGCTCTGACCACCGCGGGAATGGTCGCCGACAACAAGGCGGTCTCCGAGTTGGCCGACCATGCGGAGAAGCTCCTCATCGTCGGCGGCACGCGGTTCGCATTCCCGGGCAACGGCTGCGGCCACTCCGGCGGCGGCAACCAGTGCCTCACGGCGGCCCGGGTTTCGGACACGCCGTCGGGCAACGAGTCGCTGGCGGAAGGCGAGTCGGTCGACAACGTCATCGCGAGACAGCTCAACGACAAGGGCGTCGAGCCGCTCACCCTCTACGCCGGTCGCATGTCCGGCTACATCAACGAGGTGCTGTCCTACCGCGGCCCTCAAGAGCTTCGTCCGGCGGATCCAAACCCCTGGAACGTGTTCGAGCGAGAGTTCGGGCTGGTGGGGGTCGACGCCGAGATCATCAGCCAGATCCAAGCCCGACGCACGAGCGTCAACGACCTGGTCAAGGATCAGATGGGCGCGATGCTCAGCAACTCGCGCCTGAGCGCACTCGACCGCCAGCGGCTCGAGCTGCACCGGCAGTCGATCCGGGACCTCGAAGTGGACCTCACCTGCTCCCTCCCCCCTCAGGAGGAGATCGACGCCATGGAGGCGATGGCGGAGTCTGCTCAGGGCAACGACAACCTGGAGGTTGTCGCGCGCATGCAGGCCGACCTCATCGCGCTGGCCTTCGCCTGCGAGCTCAACCATGCCGCTACGCTGCAGATCGGCGACGGGAACGACGGGACCGAGTACACGGTCAACGGTGAGCGGCTGCCGAACTACCACATGGTCTCGCACCGGATCTTCGCCCACGGCTCGGAGGGCGACGCCATCGCCGGCGCGGAGATGATGCACCACGAGATCGACCGCGTTCACGGTCGCATGTTCAAGCACCTCGTCGACCGCCTCGCCGAGTACACCGACTCGCTGGGGCAGCCCCTGCTCGACAACACCATCGCCCTGTGGACCAACGACCTGGGCGACCGCTACCACAGCTACAACAACATCCCGCAGGTCATCGCCGGCAACGCAAACGGCTACCTGCGGCAGGGTCAGTACATCGACGCAGGAGACGTCACGCACAACCAGTTCTTCAACACGATCCTCAACGCGGTCGGTTGCAGGACAGAGGGCGGGGCGCCGATCGATGACTTTGGGGATGCGTCGCTGACCGGTGGTGAGATTGTCTCGATGAAGGCCTAGCAGCCTGTTGAAAAAGCCCCGATTCGGAATGGAGGAGATCGCGAGTCGCGGCGAGGTTCGCTAGGATCTCAGAGATGGCGATGGGCGAGAAGGGGTCGGAGCAAGGGGAGCTGTTCGTGCCGCACGAGTCGGTGCGGCACGCGGCCGGGCACCCGTTCTACCAGGCGCTGGAGAAGATCCTGCGCGAGGCGAACTTCGATCGGCGTGTCGAGGCGATGTGCAGGAAGTTCTACGCGGAGAAGCAGGGGCGACCGAGCATTCCGCCCGGCGTGTACTTCCGGTGTTTGATGATCGGCTTCTTCGAGGGCATCGACAGCGAGCGCGGGATCGCGTGGCGCGTCGCGGACTCGCTGAGCTTGCGAAGCTTCCTGGGGATCGCGCTGGGCAAGTCGACGCCAGATCACTCGAGCTTCTCCAACATCCGGCGTCGACTCGACGTTGAGACGCACCAAGAAGTCTTCACGATGATCCTGGGCAAGCTCGCTGAGCACGGTCTCGTCAAAGGGAGGTCGCTCGGGGTCGATGCGACGACCCTTGAAGCGAACGCGGCGCTTCGTTCGTTGGTGCGGCGCGAGGACGGGCAGTCGTACGAGGACTTCCTGCTTGAGTTGGCCAACAAGTCCGGGATCGAAACGCCGACGCGCGCGCAGCTTGCAAAACTGGACCGTAAGAGGCCGAAGAAGGGCTCCAACAAGGATTGGGTGAACCCGTACGAGCCGGACGCCGAGATCATGAAGATGAAGAAAGGCGGCACCCGAATGGCCCACAAGCACGAGCACGCCGTCGATCTGGAGACGGGAGCGATCCTTGGGTCGTCGCTGAACGGAGGCGCGCGCGGGGACACGAAGACGATGGAGGAGACGCTCGCGGACGCCGACGAGAACGTGCAGAGAGTCCGAAGCGAGGCCGACGAAAAGACGTCGAAGCGAGTCAGCGAGACTTTCAAAGAAGTGACCGCGGACAAGGGCTACCACTCGAACGAGATGTTGATGCGCCTCGAGGAAGCCGAGATTCGAAGCTACATCTCGGAACCGGATCGAGGGCGCAGGCGCTGGAAGAACAAGGAGGCCGAACGCGATGCGGTCCACCGGAATCGGAAGCGGGTGAAGCGGACGAAGGGCAAGAGGCTACTGCGCAAGCGAGGAGAGTTGCTCGAACGACCGATGGAGCATCTGTTCAACAGTGGAGGGATGAGACGCATTCACTTGCGTCGCCACGAGAACATTCAGAAGCGGCTTCTGATCCACATGGCCGCGTTCAATCTTAGTGTGCTGATGCGCAGCTTCTTCGGAGTCGGGAAACCCAAGCGGCTCCAGGGGAGGTCGGGCCTCTCCGCGGCAATACTGGCCGCTCTCTTCCAGCTGTGCGCGCTCCTGCAGCGCATGTTCGCTCGGACGGTTGCCGCCATCGCAGGCACCGCCGAGCCTCGATCTTCCGCTTCCGCGATCTGAGCCCGCCGTCGGCCGCTTCCTGAGCCGAACCGGGGCTTTTTCAACAGGCTGCTAGAGGCCGCAGGACGGGCCCATCTGCTTTCGGAGCTCCTTCATTAGCAGGGAGACCCAAAGCGGATGGACCGGGGACGGCTGCTTGCCTCCCCGACGACAAAATCGACCGCCTCTGAGGGAAGTCCGGTTCGGCACCCGTATGTGCCCGGACGATGACGCTCCGTCGGCCGTGCACCCTTGCCCCATCGGGAGGCGCAACACTGCCCTCATGGACCTCGGCCACTATCGGCAGATGTTGGAACACGCCACTGGCAGCGTCCACGACGGCGAGCTGTTCCAGCGGGCAATTCAAGGCGCGCTGGACTTCGGCCTGTTCGCGAATGAACGAGAGCTGGGCCAGAAGTTCGGTGTTTCGCGCTCTCAAGTGAACCGCTGGAAGAACGGCCGTAGCTTTCCTGGGCAAGCGTCGAGGAAGACCGTCTACGGAGTCCTGAAGAACCGCGCGACTCGGCTGCTCAAGTCGAGTCAGCTCGTTTCCGCCACTCCCTCTGCGCCACCTGTCCTCGAAGCAGCGGGCGGCTAGCGGGGCGCCGAGGTCGTGCCATAGCATCGGTGGGCGTGAGCGGGCTTCGTTTCTTTCAGCCAGCCGTGGGGCCAGAGACCGACGCTGCGTTCGCGTTCTACCAATCGTTCTCGACGGAGTTTCTGTGGCCTCGAACCGTTGATGAGATTGGCTCGACGCGTTTGCAGGGAGTGTGGGCGGACGACCGGCGGAACTCTCGGCGATTCTCTCGCGCACCGCGGCCGCGACGGACCTCCGCGTGCTGGCGGGGCGGGAATAGAGACGCGCGAAACCTGGGCGGGCGATCTGCTGTAGCCGGCTGCTCGATTGGATCAGTCAGACGGCGCTCGACGACGGCACGCACTCGACAGCCTCTCCACGCAAGTGCGCCAAGCCGAAGGAGGTTGGTGCAGTTTTGCGGCTCGTCGCGATCATGTCCACGGAATCGTGGGCTACGATAGGGGTCGCCAGGACGGCCGATGATCAAACTCGAGATTGACTTTTTCGAACGGCAGACGCCGTGGACCATGATCGTCGACGAAGACCGCGCGAGGTTCTTCCGGCACGCCGATACGATGACAGAGTTCTCTGTGCCGGCTGCGGACCTCCTGCAGCACGCAACGCCGCTCCCGGGCGACCGACTGCTCAAGGCCCAGGTGGGTGGCAAGATGCGGATCTTCAGGGTGGGAGAGGGACCCTGGGAGAGTCTTCATGACTTCTTCCTCGGCTATGGCGATGCGTTGGTTTCGCAGCAGCTCAAGCTACGCGCCAAGGTCGCGTCACTGTTGGCTCCCTGGGCGATCGGAGAGGTCGTTTTCTCATGGCAGTCATTTGCCGTGCCGGTCGCGATCCTACTGGGCTTGCAGTGGGTCGCTGCTCACTTCGTTCGTCGCGCCTCGGCCTTGGTCGCGGCGAGCACGTTCTTGTTTCTGGCGGCCTTCGCCGACGGCTGGATCAAGTTGAGCTGGGGTGGGGTCTGGATTCAGTGGCTCCTGCCGGTGGGGATGGTCGCCATCGGCCTCGGCCACTTGAAGACGTATCGCTGGTTGACCCGCTCCACCTCTCCCAGCGGATTGGAACTCGTGGGCGCGGTCTTCGTAGGGTTCCTCGCCCTGGTGGCGGTCGCAGCGTGGGGATACTTCCTTGGCGGTTGGGACGTCTCGTTTTGGCTCATCGCGCCGCAATGGGTGCCGGAGCCCGATCTCGACCTCGACCTCTGATGCCCGGTGGGCGTCGAGATTTTGGGGACCCCCATCCGCGACATGAGGTCCGAGACGAGACCCGGGGCAAGGTCGAGGAAAAACGAGTGCGGGCGCTTGCGATTCTCGTTGACCCATCGCATCTCGAACGCCTCTCGGTTGATCCAAAGGTTGGAGCCTTCGAACGAGTCCACGCTGCGAACCACCTTGCGTACGGCATGGTCAGATGTGGAGTAGGACTCCCCCGCAAGGACAGCCTTGGCGCGGTCGAAGTGCTCAGCGGACGTGCGGTTGGCGTTGGTCATGGGGAAGTCTCCGGATGCCGGTCGCCCAGGTAGCGGTCCTCGAACGCCCGAACCCACTCGGCACGCGTCGCTGCCTTGAGCGCGTCCACGACGGCTTCGAGGGTCCATGGCTGAAACGTCGTCGAGTCGTTGAGTGCGATAGCGTAGCTTTCCGCGGCGGTGCGACACCGTTGGTTCCGGCTCGGGTACAGGAAGACGAAGCGTCCACGGTCGAAGTCGCCGGCCTGCAGCAGGCTTCCGGCGAGAGACCTCCCGCGGTCCCTTCGAGGCGGAGGAGTTCGGTGGGGGATTCGGCGCAGGCCTCAACCTCATGTAGTTGCGCAGAATGCTCGCCACCGCATGAACAAGAAATTACAAGCCCTGCCCCATCCAGAGGATCGCTGCCAGTGAGCAACTGAGCCTACGGCGGCTCTTCATCGACATAGCGCTCATACAACCGTTCCAGTTTCCGAAGAGCTTCTCGGCCAGCTTCCTGCACGTCACGCGGCGCACCCCCGGACTCGAGAATTACCCGAGCCCCCTTGAGCTGCCACGGGCCCAAGGCGAAGACCTGGTTCTCGGAGTAACGCCTAACTAGCTAATCAAAGTCTTCTGGCCTGACCTGCGCCGGGTCCATGTTGAGCTTCGAAACCAGGACGAGTTCCCACAGTTTGGCAAAGTGTGCATCGTTCATGTTCGCGAGTTCCTGGGCGAGCTCAACTTCACGAACGACCCCCTCCCAATCACCTGTATCAAAAGACATATATGCCAGCCAAACATGAACAACAGGATCATACACCGGTGAAGACCAGCTCCTTAGCAACTCAAGCGCCTCCACATTGTACAACATCGCAGCAATTGGTCCCTGGGCCTCAGAGCGCTCGGCCTCGGGGATCAACAAGATCCCATTTTCGAGAGAGCGCGCCGCCGAAAGCCATTCCGCCTCCTCAACTTCCCTGAGGCAGAATCGGTCATATACATCTAGCACATGCCGCCAACCGGCAGCAGCATCACTTGACAGCATAACAGAACCCCTTTGCCTTAGCCACGAACTGCTTCTCGAGTTTCACCAATTCTTTGATAATCCCTGCTTCTTGATAATCCCTGCTTCTTGATAATCCCTGCTTCGAGCTCGATAAATTCGGGCTCTCCTGACCATTTAGTGGGCGGTTGAAGGGTTGAAGGGCGCGTTTTCCAGGGATAGCGGGTGTACGACAGCTTTGGAGCGGGGTTTGAGGGCGTGAAGAAGTGCGCAGCGGGTGAGGGCGTAACCTTGGGGTTGCAACACCAACCAAAACCCACCCAGCCCGCATGCGCTCGACCAGTCTACTCCGAACCCTCCTCGCCCTCCAGAAAACTCGTGTCCTCGACCTCGAGTTCCCCCTCTGTCAGGGTAGTTGCCGCATGAACCGGGCGACGGCGTAGAAGCCGGAGCCTACGGCAGTCGGGGCGCGAAATGAGACAAAAACCATGGCGTATTCCGTCGCCTTCAAGGCGAGCATGATCAGAAAAATGACGGGCCGCGGAGCGGTCACGGCGACAGCGTTGGCGGATGAAACTGGGGTTTCGCAAGGCACCTTGTCGCGGTGGAAGCGAGACGCAAGTAGCGTGCTCTACGTGGCCGTCGAAGACAAACCCGCCCCGCGAGAAGAACCGGGCAAGCGCGCTCAGGACTGGACGCCGGAGGAGAAATTCCAGGCGGTGATGGAGACCGGTGAGCTGAGCGAAGCCGAGCTCGGCGTGTACGTGCGTCGTCACGGCCTGCACGCCACCCAACTCGACACGTGGCGCGCCGAGGTGCACAAGGCCGCCGTAGCTGCGCTGGGTGGTGCCGCGGCGAAGGGCAAGCGCAGCAACGAGCAGCGCGAGATTCGGAGGCTCGAACGGGAGGTCCTGCGCAAGGACAAGGCGCTCGCGGAGACCACCGCGCTGCTGGTGCTCAAAAAAAAATTCAATGCGTTGTTCGAGGACGAGGGCGACGACACGAACCCGAGGAACGAAAGATGATCCTCGAGCTGGTCCGTGAGGCTCGCGCTGCAGGAGCGCGCCTGGGTCCGTGTTGCGAGATCATCGAGATCGACGTACGGACTATCCAACGTTGGCTCAAACACGGGCTCGAGGGCGGCGAGGATGGGCGTCGAGGCCCGAAGACCACGCCGGCGAACAAGCTCAGCGATGTCGAGCGGGCGCAGATCCTCGAGTTGGTGACGTCCGCCGAATTCCGCGACCTGCCGCCGTCCCAGCTCGTGCCGCGGCTCGCCGACATGGGCATCTACGTCGCGTCGGAGTCGACGATCCACCGTTTGCTGAAGCAGCACTCGCTGAACGCCCACCGCGGGCGACATCGACAAGCGAAGAACACGAAGCCTCGGGAGCACTGCGCGACCGGACCCAACCAGGTGTGGTGTTGGGACATAACGTACCTGCGCGCGCCGACCCGCGGCGCGTTCTTCTATCTGTACCTCTTCCTCGACGTCTGGAGCCGGAAGATTGTCGGCTGGCGGGTGCACGATCGTGAGGACAACGAGCTCTCCGCCAAGGCCTTCGTCGAGATCTGCGAAGCGGAAGGCGCCGACCCGAAGAAGCTGGTCCTGCACTCGGACAACGGTGGGCCGATGAAGGGCGCCACGATGGTCGCGACCCTCGAGTCGCTCGGCGTCACGCGCTCGCTGTCGCGGCCGAGCGTGAGCAACGACAACCCGTTCGTCGAATCGACCTTCCGCACCGTGAAGGGACACCCCAGCTTCCCCGACAAGCCCTTTGAAAGCCTCGAGGCCGCGTCGACTTGGGTCGCGGAGTTCGTCGCCTGGTACAACGAAGAGCATCGCCACAGCGGCATCTCCTTCGTGACGCCGGGACAACGTCACACCGGCGTTCACGAAGCGCTCCTCGAGCATCGTGAGCACGTTTACGCCGCCGCCAAGGCCCGCCATCCCGAGCGCTGGACCGGCAACACTCGTCGCTGGGATCGCCACGCGACCGTCCGCCTCAACCCAACACACATGCCCTCAGCAGGGCAGGACGCCGAGGCCAACAGCGCCGCGGCGTGAAACGACTTCATGCGGCAACTTTCTTGAAATCCACCGAGTTCGAGAAGGACGCCCTCGTGGTCCACGTCGCCCCCACCTGGAAAGTTTCGCGCTGCAGCGAGTGCGGCAAGAAGTGCAGGAGCAGCCACGACTCCCGCCTTCGAGACTGGCGCCACATCGACCTCGCCGGGATCAAAACCATCCTGCGCTACCGAATCCGTCGGGTCAGCTGCAAGAGGTTCTGCGTGAGCACAAAAGACCATCGAAATAGCGAGTACGCCCTTCAATCCGCCGTTGTCTACGCGGTTCATCATCACGCACTTGGCGACGACAAGATGCTCATCCATGGCAAGAGAGCGGGGAAACACCCGGACATCGCCTTGATCGCTGCAGATGGCGGCCTGAACTTGGTCGAGCTAAAGCTCACTGTCCGGACCGAGACGGACGCCCTCAAAATGCTGTCTCAGATCGCCGGATACGCCGTGGCGTACGAACAACACAGCGTGGCAACGCTGGCAGTCTGGTATTGCCACGCCAGGGTCGAATCTCTGTGCGGGCTCAGCTTCCGCGGCGGAGAAGGAAAGCGTTTCGAGCAGCGGGACGGGGCGATGTTCCATCGCGTCGAGGAGTTCGATCGGAAGCAGGTGCTGAAGTATCGGGAAGCGTCGACGAATCCGGAAGCAGCGTACGCAGCGTTCGCCGAGGACTTCGAGCTCCGTTTCGGCCAACCACTCGAGGCGGGGCCCGAGGCGACGTTCAAGGTGGCTGGAGCCACTCTCGTGGCGGAGTCTTGGGGAGAGCGGGTGACCGAGACTATCTCCGAGGCCGTTCAAGGCGGCTTAGACTCCGGTCGCCTCGATTCCGCGGCTCTCCAAGTGCTCGCCAGGCTGAACGTCGATACGAGATGTGCGAGCCCAAGGACCTGGCTCCCTCCGGCATTGCGGAACGGTTAGGGTAGAAGCGCCTGCATACCGCGGGTCTCAAGACCGATGACCAAGCCGAAGGACGCTAACCTGGAGACGACCAACTCACCCATCGGTCCGCTGCCGCCGGTTACGAAACCCCATTCTGGCGGCAGGAGCGACTGCATCAGCGTCGGTGGAGGGCGTTCGTGCTAGGCTGGAGATTTAGACAGAAGCCTATCCCTCATTTTCTGTGACAGCTTGACCAGTTCTACCCGGTGCTTGTCTACGCTATCCATCGGGACTACCCTGAGACGACCGCTCGGAGTCGGGTACCGAAAGGTCGTCGCGTACTGTGTGAGTTCGCTGAATCCTAGCAGCTCGGACCGATAAGGCGCGTCGTCGGGAATCGGGACAAGGCTTGGCCTCGCATGCTCACTCCCGTCAATAAGCTCTTCGAGGTCATGCGAGCTGCTCTGTCAAAGTCCACAGTGAGCCCGGACCGCCTTTATGAGCTTCTCAGCAGCCTGTTGCACATGGAACGCCGCCAATCGGTTCTTGGCATTGATACCGAGTTCTGCCATTTCTAGGTCCGCTTCTGCGTCCTGAAGGAGGGCCTCGATAACCTCGCTTTGGGCATCATTGTCGTTCATACAGCAAGATTCCCTCCTCTGCTACGGTTCTCGACAGAGTTCCGTGGACCTTCTTGCCTTGCTCGAACTCACTCTTGGTCGTGGTCGATACGTCCAACCTCGCCCGCCGGAAAGGTGCCACTCGCGGCCATGACGTCATTCGATCGAGGTCCGCGGTATCATCAAGAACAACAAAAACGTCGTAGTCGCTCGTCGGCCCATGTGTTCCTACTGCTCGGCTTCCGAATAGCCAAACCTCGAGTGGGCTAAACTGGCCCACTAGTCGTGCGAGGACCCCGGGCGGTAGGAGTCCTTTTCGAAGTATTGAGCTGGGGTTGTGCGAACGAAGAGCGGTCGGGATTTGGAGTCCCTGTGCACGAAGGGCGTTTGCGGCAGCCTGAAGCTCCATGAGCGAGACTGAGCACCAGCTTTCGAGTGCGCTTGGCCAATCATTTTCCCAGGAGACTACATCCACTGCCGCCATCGCAAGGAGTGTCCCTCGCACGAAGTTCCCGAGGGTGCCGCCGAGTTCTTCTTCGACCTCGTCCAGATTCAGGTCTTGCGGATCATCGAATCCGTGATCGAGCGAGTTCCGATAGTCCCGAAGCAGTGCGCCCGCAATCTCCGCGAGCCAACCGAGCGCCGCGGAGAGGTCGAGGGCAGCCCTCGGCGCTTGCTGTTTGAGCATACTCAACGCTGCCGGTGGAACAAGCTCGTGACCCGGGGCGACGACGCGCTCGATCGCCGATGGGTCGCGGCGTAGCAGCTCCGCGATGGAGAGGGTCAGCTCTTTCAGCAGTCGGACGGCCGGCAGGGCCAGCTCATCCACGGAACGGAAGGAGAGTTCGTCGGCCCCACGGCTCAACAGCGGCCTGATGATCTCCTCCCGAAATGCTTTCGGGAACCACTCGAGCCGCGCGCGCGCGCTTGCGGGCAGTCGCAACAGCAGCGTTTCCAGCGAGGAGGGGCCGGAGCCGTGCGGAAGGCGAAGGGCCACCGGATAAAAGTACGTCGGCGAGAGGTTCTGGACAACCCGAGCGGAAAGGACGCGATACCGTGCGTCCTCGGCGCGATCGCCGTACGCCCAGCCCTCTATGCGGCGTGAGGCGTTCGCCCTGCCTCGTCAAAACCTCGTCCCACCGTCCCACCTGTCATCCGAAACCACGAGTGCCCCTCGACGTTGCTGGATACGTTGGCCGTCGAAGCGCGGTCGGTGAGGGTCTCGAACCGGCTTCCACCCCGGAGGGAAGTTCTGGCGGTGCGGTCGTACTTCACCGCAAACTCGCGATGCACGACGCACCCTCCTGGCGGTGCAGGACGTCAGGTTCTCCTATCTTTGGGCCGCGACCCATAGCGGCCCGATGGCGGCCAAAACCTCGATCTCCGACGGGGTGCCGACGTCCGTCCCTCGCTAAGACTGGGGCGCGACGATCCAACCCGACTGTTGTGCGCTCGATCAATCCACTCGCACGGCGCTGGCCGCCGCGTGGGCGACCGAGGCGGGCTTTGAGGCGGCGTCGGTTGCATCGTTCTCGCGATTCGTCCTCCAGCTGCTCTCGCTCGGCGCCCCCGCGGCGCTGGTCGCCGACGCCCAACAGGCGCTTGCGGAAGAATTCCAGCACGCGCGCATCCTGTACGGTTTGGCTGGCGCATACGGTGGCATGCGCCTCGGCCCCGGCCCGCTGTCCATCGACGGTGCGCTCAAGCTGTCGTCGACCCCGGCGGATATTGCTGTGGCGTTGGCTGCCGAGGGGTGCATTGGTGAGACCGTCTCGGCGTTCCAGCTCCAACTCGCAGCGGCGCGCGCCAAGGACCCAACCCTTCGCGCAGCGCTCACCGCCATGGCCGAAGAGGAGGTCCGCCACGCCGAACTCGCCTGGCGAACGCTTGCGTGGCTACTGCTGTGATGTCCCGGTTTGATCCGGGCAGTTCGAGGCGGCTCGTCTCAGGCACAGCCCGGGAGTTGAGGGTTGGGGTGCGAGAAGTCTCCGACAAGAACGTGAAACGAAATCACGGCCGCGTCCGCCTTCGTAGAAGAGGCGTGAAGCCTTGCGAATCGGTCGCGGCGGTGCCCAATCTCACCGTTTTCTGGAACTGAAAAACGCCGGAGGGCAGCAGGTGGTGTGAAACGCCTTCTCCCCTCCGACGCGAGCAGTCTTCCTCGCGCATACCTCAATCGACCCCGTCCTCGCAAACAAAAGGGGGGAACGCTCCTCGCCCGCGATGTGACCACGCTCGAGCAGCATGAGGCGGCACTGGGCGACCCCGCGCTCTTCAAGCTGAGTCGCTGCGGCGCCTGCAAGGTCGGCGTCGTGCACGTACACGACCGCCGCGAGCGCATCTTCGCGGGCGAAATCGGTGGGCCAGGTCGGACCGAGGTGCTCGTGTTCCGTTGCAGCCGCCGAGCCGAGTGCGGCGCAACCTGGCGGGTCCTTCCGCACTTCCTCGCGCGGCACCTGTGGCGTCGCTGGACGCTGGTCGGCGTGGTGCTCGAGGACGGTCGGCATCGCGTACCGCGGCGGACCCAGCAGCGATGGCGGCGGCGGCTTGCGAGCGCCGCTGCCGTGGTGGTCGCTCTGCTCGGCCAGGCGGCGACGCACGATTGGACAGAGGTCGCTGTCTGTGCGGGCATGGACGCGACGCGCGGCGATGTCCTCGCGGCCGCGGGCGGCCCGAACCGGCTGGCTCACCTCGCCGCGATCATCGACCACCTCGAGCCTGGAGTCCGCCTCATGTGACCCGGACGCGGGGATTAGGGGCGCCGCGCTCGCCCTGGATCGAAACCACCCAAAGTGGCGCGGACCTTTCGATAGGGATCGTCCATGAACCACGAACAACGTCGAGCGCTCGCGTTGTGGCGCTACTCCGTTCTCGGGGCGCTGGTCAGCGCTCGCCTCGAGTACGGCGATCGTCGCGAGCATTTCCGCAGCGCCGCGCGTCGAATCTACGAACGTCCGTGCGGTCGCAAAGTGCAGCTATCGCCACGCACGATCGAGGACTGGTACTACGCGTACCTTCGTCGCGGGCTCGAGGGCCTCGAGCCGCGCACGCGCTCAGACGTCCACAAAACTCGGGCCCTACCCGCGGAGATCGTGGACCTGCTCATCCGCGCCAAACGGACTCGACCGCGGCGAGCGATCCGCCAGCTGATCAGAATCTTGGTGCGTGCGCGCAAGGTCGCGCCCGGCCAACTCTCTCCTGCAACCGTGCACCGAGTCTTGCAACGGGCCGGTGTTTCAACGCAGCGCCCGAAGGTTCACGGTGACAAGCAGCGTCTTGCATTTCTGCCCGAGCACGCCGGCGACCTGTGGGTCGGCGACGTGATGCACGGTCCGCGGGTTCGCCACGAGGGGCGGCTTCGCAAGACGTACCTGATCAGCATTCTGGATGCGGCGACGCGATACCTGGTCGGGTCGACATTTCGATTTGCGGAGGCGGCTGTCGACCACGAGGCCGTTCTTCGACAGACCCTTCGGGTGCACGGTCGACCCCGGACGTACTACGTCGACCGGGGTGCGGCATACGTGAGCGGGTCGCTACGGGCGATCTGCGCCGACCTTGGGATCCACCTTCGCCTCACCGAGGCCCGCGATGCGGAGGCGAAGGGATCGATCGAGCGCTGGCACCGAACATGGAGGGCGGAGGTTGGGGTCGAACTCGAAGGCGAGGTGTTCGACCTCGAGCATCTGTCGGCCGTGCACCGAGCTTGGTTGGCGCGCGAGTATCACGTGCGCGTGCATGCCACGACCAAGCGCGCGCCCCAAGAACACTTCTTGGCCGAAGTCAGCGCGGGCCAGGTACGTGTGCTGCCGCGCGGCATCGACCTTGACGAGGTCTTCCTGCATCGCGCAAAGCGAACGGTCCGCAAGGACAATACGATCTCCTTCGACGGCCGCCGCATCGAAGTGACAGCGATGGGCATGGCCGGCCGCAAGGTCGAGCTGCGCTTCGATCCGCAGGACGCGGAGAGCTCGCCGAAGGTATACGTCGATGGCTCGTTTTGCTGCGACACCCGGCCGCTCAATCTGCACGCCAACTCGCACCGTCGGCGCAAACGCATTCAGCCGCCTGAGCCCGAGCCTGTGCTGTCAACCGAGGAACTCGACCCGGTCGGTGACTTGATCAGCGAGCACTACGGAACCGACTTTGGGCAGCACGACGAGGACGCACAGGGGGATGACCAATGAGCGCCTACCGTCATCGTTTCGCGCTTGCCCACGACCCGCTGCCACGTGACGCATCGGGCAAGAACTGCTTTCTCCAGACGCCCGAGTTTGAAAAACTCCGCCGCGTCTTCAACTGGCTCGCGGCCGAGCCTGGACTCGGTGTGCTCACGGCCGAGGCCGGCCTCGGCAAGACGACCTTGATGCGTCACTTGTGCGACCAGCTGCCCGTGCCCGAGCACCGCATCGTCTACCTGTGCGACACGGCGAGCACCGCGGCATCGGTCTACCGCAACCTCGCCTCCGAGCTTGGGCTCACACCCAAGTTTCGCCGCGACGCCCTGTGGCGTCAGCTCAAGCACGAGATACGCAAGCTTTTCGATGAGCACAGCGTCGTCCCAATCTTGGTCATCGACGAGGCCCAACATCTATCCGACCACTTCTTCTACGACCTCGCAGGCTTCCTCAACTTCGCCTTCGACCGCCAAGACCTGCTCACGATCTGGCTCGTCGGTTTGCCGTCGCTGAGGGCCCGTCTGGACATGGGGATTCACAGCGCGCTGCGAACTCGAATCGTCTCGCCCAACCAACTCCGCCCCAAAACCCGCGAGCAACTCTTCGCCATGGTCAAGCACGGTCTCGCAGCCGCAGGCGCTACCGAGAAGATCGTGGCCGAGCACGCCCTCGAGGTCCTGTACCGCGTCGGCCGAGGCAACCCTCGAACAACCGCCCACCTTCTGCGCGCCTCGCTCATGCTCGCCCACGAGCGCGATCAATCCTTCGTCGACGAGGCCACCATCCTCGATGCTTGTGACGAACTCGACCTCATGCGGCCACAGCAAGATCAGGACCAGACTTCACACGCGCCCCCACGCAAGTCCCGGAAGTAGCGCGAGACAAACTCCACGCCAAACCGTGAGCCACTACACTGCCCCAGGGCGACGAAGAACTCCGAACCCGGGTGTGCGAGGTGTTTCGCAACGCAACCGACCACGTTCCTGGAGGTGCGTCGGAGGCTGACCATCTCGCCCGTGACGTCCTTCACGACCATGGCCGCTTCGCGCCCGCAGAGCATCGGGCGCTCGCCTCCCGCGCTCTCACAAAGCTCGTGGCTCCCGCAGCCGACGCGCTGCTTCGGTCCTTCACGACAACTGCGGACGGTCGGGCCGCTGTAGGGTTTTTCCCTCGTTGATGACCGGTCTCGTCGTGGACTCAGCCGCGTCGCGGACGGTAGGGACAGATTCGCGAGAAGGCGCGGAGCGATCTGGCGTTAGTGGTCGACGGCGAGGCGGTGCTGGCTCGACACGTGTTTCCTGGGTGACCGTGTCCGCTGACGCGGCGGTGCTCAGGCGAAACCGTCGCCGCGATCCACGAGCCATCGCCGCCGGCTGAGCCCGCCCCGGCTACGATTCACGGATTCACGCCACACATGAGCCCGCGGCACCGCTGGATGCTGGACCGGCCACGGACCACGCCGCGCATGAGCCCGCCGCACCGCCGGACGCTGGACCGGGCACGGTCCACGCTGCGCACGAGCCCAAGCCACCCGCACCCGCACCCACGCCTGTCATCGAGCCCACCAGCCCACCCCTGTGCCCAACGATCCCCCACCCAAGAGCAGTGCTTCCTTCGTCATGGGCGGCCACGGCCCCAGCAGCCCCTCCGAGTGCACGCTGGAGGGGGGACGCTTCGTCGGGCGCGGCCGCGAGTGGGTACTCGCTCGAAGGCGACCGCGGCGGCCGACTGGGGGGGTTGTCGATGGACACGGTGCCGCCGACGGCCCTTCGTTCATCCGGGCCCGGGGTTGGGATGATCTTTGTGTTCGGGCTGGGCGGGGCGGCGGCGAGCTTTGGGATTCTGGTCGCGATCCAGGGCGTGCCCTGGTAGCGGGGCGGGCGGCGCGTCCCAGCATCGTCCCTACGGGGCGAGGACGTGCTGTCGAATACTGACGGCTTCACCGTCTCGGACGGAATACAGGATTCGGCCAAGCTCAGGCGTCCACGGGTGTCCCATGAAGTCGTCCTGACCGCTCGCGAGGTTGTCCGCGATAACCTCGAACTCTCCATCGATAGAGCGCTGATACGACCATAGCTTGTCGTCGTCACTCTCCGGCGGCACGCCAAGGCCTGTGATGGTGCTGGCACCGACGTGGGTGTAGGGCGAGGCGGGGACGAACTCGAACACAGGACTGCCGTCGAGCGGGTACGCCCAGAGCGAGCTGCCGGTATCCGCGATGGCCATCTCGTTCCAACCGAACCCAGCGCCGCGAAAGACGAACTCGTCAGCCCCGCGCGGACGGGACCACAGGACCTCGGGCTGGAAGTCGACCTCATCCGAGGGGAGTTCTCCCGGAATCGCGATGACGCGTAGCTCCACACTTCCGGCGACGGGCACGTCCCTCTGGATCACGAACACGCGATCGGCATCAAGCACAGCAAGCGCGCTGATGTACGGCGATAGCATTAGATGCCGTTCCCATCCCGCCCGAGACAGCATGGGGCGAAAGCCATCATCCGTGGCCATGAGCCCTTCTCGAATGCTGAACTCGGACCGCATAGCGAGAACCTCCACGGTCAGTTCTGGCGTGACAAACCAGGCGCCCGTGTTGAGGTCGACGGCGTAGCCCGGCACCGGCGGGAAGTCCGATTCCTGACTCGAGCTGTTGGGTCTGGCGCGGGGCATGGCGAGAACCCAGCCCGACGCACTCGAGCCTCCGGGCGGTGGATACGCAGCATAGAGCGGCTCCGGCACGTCGAGGTCGATTGCAGGCCCGCCGTCAGGTGGATGGATCTTCGGAGTCTCGCCATAGCTGAAGACCACGGCCCCCGCACTCGTCGTGAACAGCTCGAACCCGCTGCCAGTCGAGATGACCCGCGACGTCCCGTCGGGAAGGTGCTGAGTGACCACGTCGGCATCGCGCACGATCCCCAGCGATGGCTCTCGAACGCCCGGCCCAGTGGTCCCGCGACCGCACTCCACTCCCAGACCAAGGTCGTCACCACGGCTCCCATCGTCGAGCAGCTGCCAGACTCCCGCGTCCTCGCCAAGGTAGCCATCTCCCGCGCACAGCACGACCTCACCGCCGATGTTTGCCGCCCCGGAGGGCAGCTCGAAGCTATCGGCGAGACGCAGCGGTTCGCCGCCACAGTTGTCCACGACGCTGAAGGTCTCTGGGTAGCGGAACTTGCTCGGGTTGGATTCGCTTTGCAGCGCGTACCGAACGCTGATGGCGTTCCCAAGATCGAACGCGTCGATCGAGAGACCTCCCGCGGTGCCTTCGAGGCGGAGGAGTTCGGTGGGGGATTCGGCGCAGGCCTCAACCTCATGCAGTTGCGCAGAATGCTCGCCACCGCATGAAGACGAAATTACAAGCCCTGCCCCCATCCAGAGGCTCGCAGCCAGTGAGCAACTGAGCCTACAGCGGCTCTTCATCGACATAACGCTCATACATTCGTTCCAGCTTCCGAATAGCTTCTAGGCCCGCTTCCTGCACGCAACGCGGCGCACCCCCGGACTTGAGAATTCCCCGAGCCCCCTTGAGCTGCCACGGGCCCAAGGCGAAGGCCAGGTTCTCGGAGTAACGCCTAACTAGCTCATCAAAGTCTTCTGGCCTGACCTGCGCCGGGTCCATGTTGAGCTTCGAAACCAGGAGGAGTTCCCACAGTTTGGCAAAGTGTGCATCGTTCATGTTCACGAGTTCCTGGGCGAGCTCAACTTCACGAACGACCCCCTCCCAATCACCTATATCAAAAGACATATATGCCAGCCAAACATGAACAACAGGATCATACACCGGTGAAGACCAGCTCCTTAGCAACTCAAGCGCCTCCACATTGTACAACATCGCAGCAATTGGTCCCTGGGCCTCAGGACGCTCGGCCTCGGGGATCAACAAGATCCCATTTTCGAGAGAACGCGCCGCCGAAAGCCATTCCGCCTCCTCAACTTCCCTGAGGCAGAACCGGTCATATACATCTAGCACATGCCGCCAACCGGCAGCAGCATCACTTGACAGCATGATTGAAACCCTTTGCCTTGACCAAGAACTGCTTCTCGAGTTTCACCAATTCTTTGATAATCCCTGCTTCGAGCTCGATAAATTCTCCCTGTGCCGTCCTTGCCCCGCCTTGCCTGATCGTCGCCCGTATATCTGACGCCGCACTGGTGTACGGGACCCCGTGTTGCCCAGACCGAGCTCCCTTCCCAAACCCGGCCTTCTTGTAGTGCTTCAGCAGCTGATTCGCATAGTCGGACGCCCAGGCCTTCGACGACATCCAAGGCTTGTTGTGAACGAGAACTTCCGCAGACAGAACGGAATAGGTGTGCGTGCCGTCAACGACAAAGTTATAGACTGGCCGGCCTGCCTCAACAGCAAACATATCAACTGCGCCGACCTCAACCACTCCACCCGAAGCAGCGAGGAAATCCCCCTCCTCAATCGTCGAAGCCTCCAACCAGAGCCCCCCTTGCGCACAGCGACTTCGACCTCCTTCCAAACCTGTCGCCTGTTCCCGTAGCCTAAGATCTTCGCCGTGAACGACGCAGAACGGGTGTTCGCCGGTCGAGACAACTTCCTGGCCATCCAAATCCATGCGGACCAGGTTCCCGTAGTGCACCTTTCGGATCAGCCTCGACACCTCGGCGTATTCCCACTCATCAGTCTGCCCATTGTAGCTGAGCACAATATCCCCCGCCCGAATCTCCTCAATCGGAACAGGCCCCTGGTCGGTGGTAACGATCGTTCCCTCGATAAAGCAAGCTCTCAGCCGGGCGACCGCAGGAAGGGCATCATCCAGGCATTTCCCCTTAGCAACGCATCGTGTGACCAACTGCTTAGCAAGAACTTTCAGCCCGGCCTTCCCTAAAGTCCGGGCAAGCGCCAAGATCGCAGCACCATCTGCGATCATGAGAGCCCACTCCATCATCACTAGCCAGTCTTCGATTGTCGCCTTCGTCGCCTTCGTACTGTCTGCGACCTCCGTTGCGAGAACGCCTATCTGGCAGCCCTTCTCCCATGATCTGCAAGACGAAGCGGTCCCCTCCTCAGCCTGAGCGAGCAGATTCGAAGCCCCCTGAACCGGCCCCGAGCAGCCGCCCACCGTGGACAGGAGGTCGCACAACACATCCTGGACAGACTTCCCCTCAGCCGTTTTCTGGACATCTTCCTCCCCCCTAGGCCCGTGCGTCTGCCACCTCGTCGGTTTCCAGAATTCGATCTGCGCGTAGTAGGCCTCGGCGTTGTGGTAGTCGGCACCCACAAAGCCCTGCTCTGCGAGGAATGAATCGTGACGATTAATGTCGGTCTGCGTCCCTTGCCACGCCGCCAACCCCGTGGGATCCACCAATGAGAGCGGCCGGTTCAGCACATAGCTGTACGCGTTCCAGGTCCCGACCTCAAGTGCGTTCTCGATCACTGGGTCCACGCTCATGAAGCGCCCCACCGCGGGGTCGTACATGCGTCCCCGCATGTTAATCAGCCCCGCATCGAGCTCAGGCTGGTGCCCGGTGAACCCTAGCGGAAGCTCGTCAAGGTCGGCCTCGCTGACGGGAACGTTCCAGTCGTTGCCGTCTCGCGCTGCTCCCCACGGCCCGTAGAGCACACGAGCCTCCACCGTGCCTCCCCGATCGGAGATCATGTGCGCCGACCCCAGATGGTCGTCGTGCACAAACTTCTTGTGGTGCTCCCACAGAGCGTTCTCTTCGAGCGCGGTTCGCTCCGCGAACACTTCCGCCACAACGCGGCCAGTTGCACCAAGCACGGAGATCCGCGCTTCGCTCAGCTCGGCCCCGTCGAAGCGCAGCTCGTACGTCGGGCCAACATTGTAGGTCGAGGTGTTCGAAGCCGCCTCCTCGCGCACAACTCGGGCTCCATCCGCGTCATACAGCAGCGACCACGCCTGACCGCCGCGCTGGAGCGACCGAACCATGTTCTGCGCCGTCCATGTCAGCGTGCGCTCACCATCTGAGCGCACGTTGCCGTTGTCGTCGTAGGTGTAGCTTTGAGCGCCCACTTGCGTCAGCCGGTCCGTCGCGGCGTCGTAACTGTACGTCCCTTGCCCGGACTTGTTGGTGATATTTCCGAGAACGTCGTACGTCGTCTCAGACGTCGTTTCGCCCCAACTCCACGTCCGAAGGCGGTGGGCATCGTCGTAGGTGAAGTCTTCGCTCTGGCCCGCGCTCCCATCCGTGCGCATGTTGAGGTCGCCGGCATCGGTCCAGTCGTACGTGAGACTCTGCAGGGTCGATCCATTCGCCGCCAAGCTTGCGATGCTGCTCGGCCGGTAGGTTCCCTGTTGATAGCCCCGTGAAGTCGACAGTCCGTTGCCAAACCGCTCGAAGGTTACGTTTCCGGCGGGGTCACCGGAGACCCACTCCCAATCGATCGCCGCCTCACTCATCGCGCACGGTGCGCGCCGGGAGCGCGTTCTGCGGTGGTAGCCGGACGCATCGTACTCGTGGAACACCGAGTAGCCGGGTTCGGGGTACGTGACCTTCTCGAGCCGATCGGACGCGTCGTACTCGAACTCGAGCGTGAACGCGGCCTGCGGACCCGTAGTGGTCTCCGTCGCGGTCCGGCCCCACGCATCATAGGTGAAGGCACGTCCTACCCCGTCTGCACTGGTGTTCCCACTGAGAGCACCGAGGCGCTCCGTGTCGAACGTCCACGTGTGGAAACCATCGGCGTCGATCCGGTCGGTCACGCGACCAAGATCGTCGTGGACGAATGCCGTGGTGCCCTCCGGAACCGTGAGGACTTCGACCTCACCGAATGGCGTGTAGCTGACCGTTGCGGTGCCGCTCTCCGGAGCGACCTCTTCGACCCTCCGCCCCAGACGATCGTAGTCATAGCTGGTGATGGAGAGCGCATCGTGTGGGTACAGCCCACCCCGCCGGACCTCGTTGAGAGTGTCGAAGGGGCCGTAGATGAACGCCGTTGGCGTATCAAGTCCGTCATACGCCTCGATAACCCGATGGCTACCGTCGAAGTAGCGTCGCGTGGACTTGCCATCCTGGTCCGTATACGTTTCGAGCGCTACGCGGCCGGTTCCCAGAGCGCCATAGTCGTACGCCCATCTCTCCTCCTGGTGAAGCTGCGAGAAGCTCCAGTCGAGCAAAGTTGCCTCAAGCGGCCGGTCGAGGTTGTCGTAGCTCCATTCGGTCCAGGCGTCGGGCCCTGTCCCCCCCACCCATGTTGGGTTGCTCTCACGGAACAGGCGGCCACGCGGGTCGTACTGGTAGAACTTCTCAACCCGGTTGTGGACCGACACTTGCGATCCCGGCGGCGCGAACGCGACAGCGAGCGGCACGATGCCTTCCCACTGCGAGCGTGTCTTCTTCCCTGTCGGACCGACTTCCTCGACCAATACTTGTCCGGTTCCGCTCGGCTTCGCGCTTGTGACCGTGCGAGCTGCGAACGCATCCATCGCGCCCGGTGCCTCGTAGTCGATCTCTGTCCACGACTGAGCAAACGCACCGATTGGCGTCTCCCGCTTCTGTTCCCTGACGGCGCGAAGGAAACCGTCATAACCGGTCTCCATCGAGTTTCCGTTCGGCTCCACAACCGCCGCACGAATCCCGGTCGGGTTGTCATGGATGAAGAATGAGATGTGGCCCAAGGGGTTGGACTGCCATTCCAGGTGAATGCCGTGGTCGTCCCACCCGAATCGTTCGACCCGGGTCGCTCCGCTGGCATCTGTCCGAGTTCTGTTCACGACACCGCCGTGACCGGCCGGACCATCGTCTCGGATGAACTCGGTTGTCAGTTGAAACGGGGCAGCACCGGGCTCGACCGTGCTCGCGTCGAGTTCTGCGTGTTCAGTGTCGTAGACGAGCGTCTGGGTCCGCGTTTCGCAGTTCGAGCCCAGGCAGCTCATGACTTGCTCGTGCCCGAACCGACCGACGAACCAGTCCGTGGTCTCATTGACGGGCTGCGTCCGCGTGGTCGTGGTAACTGCGCCGTCCCGTGTTTCCTCTGACCACGTAACCCCGCCGAAGTCGTTCCGAGACTCCTCGTGGACCTTGAAAGCGTCGTACCAACCGCTTGCTGACGCTTCGTCGCAGGGCTCGGAGTTCTCCGTCAGTAGAAACGACTCACGACGGGTGGGATACGAGAACCAGGTCGAACCGGCATCAGGTGTACGAATCTCCCACTCGGTGCTTGGAGTAAAAGCACACTCGACGATCTGCTCGGTTCCGGGGGCGCCCTCTGGACTCAAGTCGATGGTGCGCTCCACGACTCGAGGAACACCTCGTTGCGGAAAGCCTCGGACGGTATCGTCGTAGGCGAACGTGTATTCCTCGCGAACTTGGATTCCGGCCCGCGTGCGCTTGACCTCTCCGAAACCCAGCAGCTGTCCAGTGTGTAGGTCGATGCGGGGGTCGCTGTAGGTGTAGTTTTCTTGTATTGAGCCTCCGGCTGTTTGCGAACGGTGGGTTGTGGCAACCGCCTGGGAGGCGGTGAGTTTGGCAGCTGGCAGTGTCGCAACGGCGTCCGGATCTGGCCGAGGCCCCGCCGAGTACTCGAAGGCATCCCACTTCCCCATACCATCCGAGACCGCCTCCAGACGGAGCGGCCTTCCCTTTCGCTTGAGTTCCTGCTTTCGGGGCAGGTATCCGCCCGGGGAGGGATGCCAGTTGCCCACAAGATTAATCTGGCCGGGCAAGTCTTGCGAGTACCACGCTACGGAACCGAGCCGGGCGAGTTGGTCTCGAAACGCGGCATCGCTGGTGTAGTTGGGCCACGTGTAACCGTTGGCCGGTACCCCTTGGACGTAGGTTCCGTTGGGCCTGCTAAGCCAGACCTCGAACAGGGCGCCAGCAGTATCATCGGTCCCGTTCTCGGCGACCTCTCCGTCGTCCACCGGCAGACCAAAGTCCAGCACGCCGTCTGCGTTGATCTCGACCACCCAGCCGTTCATCCACTTGAGCCAAAATTGCGCGTGGGGGTTGCCATCGAACGTGAACGGGGAGTCCGCCTGGGCCTCGAAGACGCCGTCCCCGCGGTTGAGGTAGATCCGCACCATTGAGGGCTGATGAGTCGCAGACGCCGAACACGAGTCGCCGTGGCGCCACGACGGCATCAAACCGTTCTGGATGTTCCCGAGGTTCGCGGAATCGTCGCCAGAGACAAGCTCGAACCGCAGAATGTCGGCCAATCCGTCACCATTGATGTCGACCTGACGGTCTCGGCCCGGCCCGGCACCGAAGATCGCGCCCCCGAGCGGACCGTTTCGACACGCCCGGTCATGCCAGCGCTGAAATCGATCACGAGGAAGGCTCGAAGTGACGTAGCCCCCTGGTCCTTCCCCGGGCTCAAACTCAAGCTGGAGGTAATGTGTTCGCGAATCGTCGCTTAGCACGGTCTCGGAGGACGAGTCGGGGTCGAATCTGGGAGACACAAGAAGAGACGAGCGCGACGTTCTATCCATGTCGACGACGAGCGTCTCGTCCAGACTACTGCATCGCACCCCGCTATCGAAGTTCTCGAAGGCCAGAACCCCCCCGTTGTCGGGCACCGCAGACGTCTCACCTGAACCGGGGACGAACCAGGCCGGAGGGTCATCACCACGATTGAGCGCAAGCGTCCATGTCCCGTGCTTCGGGTCGTTTCCGCGGCACATCCACAGGTCCGAAAGCCCATTGCCGTCGTAATCAACGGGTATCGCGGTATGGACTCGGCCGCCGGGGTTGAAGGAGTAGTTGGAGAACTCGACGTTGGCGGGCGCGTCGTAGGTGCCTGCATGCGCGGCAACAAACCAGTTCGTATACCGTGGGTCGCCAGGCTCGCCGAGCGCCGCGGGGCTAATCGGGAACAGTAGCGCGTCTCTCGATCCGCCAAACAACTTCATGGACATCGGCGCTAGCCCCGGCGGCAACGAATCAGTCGAGATAGAGAGAAGATGAGCAAGGCCGGGGACCCCCAGCGAGTCATCCTCGTCCGGCGCTAAATGATGATGAACGGCATTATGGAGCTGTGCACGATCCTCAAAACTCCAGTATGTCGGGTCGCCCCCCCCATTCTGGCTCTTGATCATATCCACTGCGAATTCCTCCAGCGCCGCGCGGTTCGGGAGCGCTACCGACGTAGAGGTCGGAGAGTGCAGGCTCGTGTCGTTTGGGAAGGGGAAGGCAACCAAGTCCAGCAGGTCGGCCCAGACGACCGACGGGTTGGCCTCCCCGCCTGGCATGCCCTCGATTTCCGAGGACGGCCCCAGCACAAAGTGCCCGGAGTCGGCATCGAGTACTAGGCTGTGTGCCGTTTCCTTGAAATGGCCGATTTCTTGGGCGGACGGGGTTTTCATGATCCAACGTGGCCATGAGCAAGGTGCGCGTGCCCCGGCATGGTCTCAGAGACGAGCAGTGGGACCTCGTTCGAGACCTCTTCCCCACCAACAACTTCAAGACTGGTCGTCGGCCCCGGGACCGACGCCAGCTTCTCGAGGCGATGTTCTGGATCCTGAGGACGGGAGCGCCGTGGCGAGATATCCCGACCGAGTACGGGCCGTGGAAGACAGTGTGGAACTTCTTCGACGAGTGGGTTAGCGACGGTACCTTCGACAAAGTGCTCTGCCGTCTACGGGAGCACGTCGCTCCCGATGATGGCTTGCCTGACGAGCTGTGGTGCGTCGATGGGACATCCATCCGGGCTGCACGATGCAGTGCCGGCGGGGGAAAAAGATCCCAACCCAGACGAACCCGAAGATCACGCTCTGGGGCGGTCCAGAGGTGGCTGGGGCTCGAAAATCCACATCCTGTGTGACGGCAAAGGGCACCCGCTTCACTTCGAGTTGAGCGCGGGACAGGTCCACGACTCGACGATGCTCGACGCGATACTCGTTGGCGCGGATGGGTCTCTCCGAAACCAGTACGGTCAGCCCCGCGCGTGGCCTGTCGCGCTCGCTGGCGACAAGGGGTACCGGGCAGCATGGATCGACGCATATCTCATGCGCCTCGGCATAGTCCCGGTGATCCCGAACAAGAACGGCGACCGCGAAGACAACCGGCCCGTCCCATTCGACAAGGCCGCCTATCGGCGGCGGAGCATCGTTGAGCAGCTGATCGGCTGGCTGAAGGAGTCACGCCGGATCGTGACTCGGTTCGAAAAGACCGCGATCAACTTTGGCGGAATGGTCAAGCTCGCCTTCATTCACCGCTATCTCCGCCTCAGCGGGGCCTGAGAGGAAACGGCACACAGCCTAGCACCTCGTCCGTACCGTTGCCGTCGAGGTCCATCACGTGAAACGCGCCCGACACCCACGCCGCCGCAAGTGATTCCTCAAACGCGTTGCTGACGTCGGCCCCCCACTCCATCTCGTGGAAACCTGAGTTAAAGAATGGCGGGTCAATAGACGAGAGTACGAAGGGATCCGTGGGCGGTGGTGTCGGAGGAAATTCGGGACCAACAGGGTCGACCGGGACATCCCCCGTCCCGTCCCAAACCTGGTCCCACGAGAACCACGTCCTAGCAGCCTGTTGAAAAAGCCCCGGTTCGGCTCAGGAAGCGGCCGACGGCGGGCTCAGATCGCGGAAGCGGAAGATCGAGGCTCGGCGGTGCCTGCGATGGCGGCAACCGTCCGAGCGAACATGCGCTGCAGGAGCGCGCACAGCTGGAAGAGAGCGGCCAGTATTGCCGCGGAGAGGCCCGACCTCCCCTGGAGCCGCTTGGGTTTCCCGACTCCGAAGAAGCTGCGCATCAGCACACTAAGATTGAACGCGGCCATGTGGATCAGAAGCCGCTTCTGAATGTTCTCGTGGCGACGCAAGTGAATGCGTCTCATCCCTCCACTGTTGAACAGATGCTCCATCGGTCGTTCGAGCAACTCTCCTCGCTTGCGCAGTAGCCTCTTGCCCTTCGTCCGCTTCACCCGCTTCCGATTCCGGTGGACCGCATCGCGTTCGGCCTCCTTGTTCTTCCAGCGCCTGCGCCCTCGATCCGGTTCCGAGATGTAGCTTCGAATCTCGGCTTCCTCGAGGCGCATCAACATCTCGTTCGAGTGGTAGCCCTTGTCCGCGGTCACTTCTTTGAAAGTCTCGCTGACTCGCTTCGACGTCTTTTCGTCGGCCTCGCTTCGGACTCTCTGCACGTTCTCGTCGGCGTCCGCGAGCGTCTCCTCCATCGTCTTCGTGTCCCCGCGCGCGCCTCCGTTCAGCGACGACCCAAGGATCGCTCCCGTCTCCAGATCGACGGCGTGCTCGTGCTTGTGGGCCATTCGGGTGCCGCCTTTCTTCATCTTCATGATCTCGGCGTCCGGCTCGTACGGGTTCACCCAATCCTTGTTGGAGCCCTTCTTCGGCCTCTTACGGTCCAGTTTTGCAAGCTGCGCGCGCGTCGGCGTTTCGATCCCGGACTTGTTGGCCAACTCAAGCAGGAAGTCCTCGTACGACTGCCCGTCCTCGCGCCGCACCAACGAACGAAGCGCCGCGTTCGCTTCAAGGGTCGTCGCATCGACCCCGAGCGACCTCCCTTTGACGAGACCGTGCTCAGCGAGCTTGCCCAGGATCATCGTGAAGACTTCTTGGTGCGTCTCAACGTCGAGTCGACGCCGGATGTTGGAGAAGCTCGAGTGATCTGGCGTCGACTTGCCCAGCGCGATCCCCAGGAAGCTTCGCAAGCTCAGCGAGTCCGCGACGCGCCACGCGATCCCGCGCTCGCTGTCGATGCCCTCGAAGAAGCCGATCATCAAACACCGGAAGTACACGCCGGGCGGAATGCTCGGTCGCCCCTGCTTCTCCGCGTAGAACTTCCTGCACATCGCCTCGACACGCCGATCGAAGTTCGCCTCGCGCAGGATCTTCTCCAGCGCCTGGTAGAACGGGTGCCCGGCCGCGTGCCGCACCGACTCGTGCGGCACGAACAGCTCCCCTTGCTCCGACCCCTTCTCGCCCATCGCCATCTCTGAGATCCTAGCGAACCTCGCCGCGACTCGCGATCTCCTCCATTCCGAATCGGGGCTTTTTCAACAGGCTGCTAGGTAGACACGCACCCGCCGCATCACACCTTTGAACTGACTCCAACGCACGTTGCCGCGTCCCAGACACGACGTCGTACGTGAAGTCGTAGTCCCACAGATGTGCACCGCCGCCGCCATAGACCCGCACGCGATCCAGGAGGAACGGCTTCTCGTAGCGAACTCCCGCGACGTAACCGCTGCGGACCTGATTTGGCGAGTCGAACCGTAGGTCAGCGAACTCGAACCTGACCTCCCGTCCATCGCCGTACGTGATTCGGTCCGGGCGAGTACTCGCGCTGTCTACAACCCAGTGGTAGTCCAAGCTGTTTCCGTAGCGATCGCGAATGCTATCCGCGTGCCACTTCAACGGCGTCGTATGCGCGGCTCCTGTTAGGAGCTGAGCCGAGTACTCGACGACTCGACCGTCCGCGAGCCAGGCTTCCCAGCGGGCCCCTTGTTCGCCCATGTCGTCACCGAGAAGAACGATCTTCTCGAACGGGTCTCTGCGCGGACGATACTCCGCCCCGACCTGTCCGTGCACACCGCTCACCAGCGCCAAGCGGCGGCCTCCGAAGCAGAGGGCGTCCGAGTCATCGAGCCGGATTCGGTCGGCTTGCCCGTCGTCGGCGATGGTCTTCTCGCATCGCTCGATCGTAGAACCGAACCCATCGATCGCGAACCCGAGGCCGGCGTACCCCATCCCCCGGCTGCTGTCGTACGAGATCGAGATCTCGGGCTGCATCCCACCGGGTCCTGGCGCGACCGCGATCGGCATCGAGTAGCGAGCACTCCCCGTCGCATCGACGCTCGCCTGGCCTGGAATCGTTCCCACCTCGGCCGATGCCGACAGCGGGTTCGCCTGCGCTCGCCGAGCCGCGACTTCACTCGCGATGTTCACCGAGTTGGTGTCTTGAGGGTCTCCGTCAAACCCGCTGGCTCCGGCACCGGGGCCCGGCCCATCGACGGGGTCTGAATCACCGCCCCCTCCACCGCCGCACCCTGCCGCGACCATCGTCAGCGCAGCCGTCATCGCGACCGCACGGTCCATCCATCCGTATTTTCGACTCATCGTTCGACCCCTTCGACTCCTTCGACACGACCCGACCGCTGCTCTGCGAAGAACGGAACCGCATCCGTCAGCCGCTCGACCTCCAATTCGAGTTCGATGTAGGCCTCGCGGTCGTCCAGCCCGCCTTCGGCCCTCAACAGACTGAGACCCCGAACCGCTTCGCCAGCCGCCGTGTGCCACTCCTGAGCGTCGGCCGTGGTCCGCAGCGTCTCCAGGCTGTCGTCAACCTTGGTGCGGAGCTGGTCGTACCGCTGCTCCGTGGACAGATCGTCCCACGACTGGTCGTCGACGATCGGCGAAGGCTCGGAGCACGCCGCATGCAGCGCGAGAAGGAAGGGAGCTACAAGACCGCGAGATTTAGTAAGCATGAGTAAGCACGTCTCCTTCGCGTTGGCAGCCGTGCGAGATCGCCGACAGCTCCAGAGCAGATGCGATGCACAAGCCGACATCGCAGTTGACCGGGTCCTCGAACCAGTGTTCGCAGGCGTCGAGAGCGACCTCGAAGCCGACCTCGCATGCTGCCGTGTACTCCGCGTCTACCCCTCGGTTGAGTGCTTGGAAGTTGGAGGTCAAAGCTTCGCCGCAGCCAGGTTCGGCGAAGTCCACGCAGCGCCGATACTCGTCGATGACGTCTTCGATGACGACGTCGTGCCAGTCCATGCAGGTCAGGTAGTCGTAGCCGTTCACATCCCCACCCGTGACGAACCCGGCACTGTGCCCCCGAAAAAGGTGGTAACCGCCTTCTCGGCCGTCGTCACACGTCTCTCCAGGCACCGAGACCATCAGGTCGTCGTACGCATCGCCGTTGTCATCGAACGCCCACATCTGCGCCCCAAACACGTCGTAGGACTCCAGAGTGTCCCAGGTGCCGCCTGTGTTCTGGGTGAGTCCCGAATTGTAGGAGTACGTGAAGTTCGTGGACCAGCTGATCGCGCCGTAGAAGAACACCACGTAGCCGCCATCGTTGTTCTCCCCGGCCGCCCCCACCGCCAGGTCGTCGCAAGTGGTGCCGTTGAAGTTTCCAACCGCGAGGGCGGAACCGAACTCATCCGCGCTCTCCGAGTTCCCGCTAACGTTCGCGGTGCCTTGGTGGAAGAAGTCGTCGACAGACGTCAACCCGTTCGACGTCCCGTAGATCACGTTGATCGAACCGTCGTTGTATCGACCGGACTCAGCGTCGTCCCACGGGACCCCGATGGCGACGTCCTCATAGTTATCGCAGTTGAAATCCCCAACCGCGACGGCCGCGCCGAATCGGTCGTTGTAGACGGGGTTGCCCTCGATCCCCGACGAAGACCGGTCGATCAACTGGTCCCCAACCTGGCCCAATCCCGCCTGAGTCCCGTAGATGACGTGGATCGATCCTGCATAGTCCTCGACGGTGCCGTACCAAACGTCGTCACCAGGCACACCGACAACCAGGTCGTCGTAACCATCGTTGTCGAAGTCACCCGCGGAGATGCTGTCTCCGAAGAAGTCGTCGACATCGGCAGTTCCCACGATGCCGTACGAGTCGCGGTTGAACTCGGCAACCTCCCCACTGCCGTACACCACCACGACGGTCCCCCGGTCGTCGTTCGCTCGTGGGTAGCCTAAGGCGCGGTCGAGAAGGCCGTCTCCGTCAAAGTCGCCGTAGGTGTGAGAGCGGTCGTAGCGGGCCACCTGTCCGGCGGCCTTGGCCTCGGCAAGGGGCACCACGACTCCGACGGCGACCGCCCCCACTGCGAGGACTCGAACGAAAGCAGACCACTCCATCCGGTGCCGAAGAAGGTTCAAAACTGTACAGCCCATAATCTTCTTTTTTCTCGAGCGGCTTCGCCCGAGCATTCCTGGCTCTCCTGACCATTTAGTGGGCGGTCGAAGGGCGCCTTCTCCAGGGGTAGCGGGTGTAGGACCGCTTTGGAGCGGGGTTTACGGGCGTGAAGAAGTGCGCAGCGGGTGAGGGCGTAACCTTGGGGTTGCAACACCAACCAAAACCCACCCAGCCCGCATGCGCTCGACCAGTCTACTCCGAACCCTCCTCGCCCTCCAGAAAACCCGTGTCCTCGACCTCGAGTTCGAGAAGGACGCCCTTGTCGTCCACGTCGCCCCCACCTGGAAAGTTTCGCGCTGCAGCGAGTGTGGCAAGAAGTGCAGGAGCAGCCACGACTCCCGCCTTCGAGACTGGCGCCACATCGACCTCGCCGGGATCAAAACCATCCTGCGCTACCGAATCCGCCGGGTCAGCTGCAAGAGGTGCGGCATCCTGGTCGAGAAGGTGCCCTGGGCAGAGTCGGCAAGCCGCTACACGTTTCCGAAGGAGGGGCTCGTTGCCTACCACGCGCAGAAAACCGACCACACCACCGTCGCCACGCTCATGCGCATCGCGTGGCGCACCGTCGGGAACATCGTCGAGCGCTTCGTTCATCGGCAGAGCGAGGACATGCCCGACCCGCTCGACAACTTGCGTAACATCGGCGTCGACGAGATCAGCTACCGGAAGCACCACCAGTACATCACGACGGTCGTCGACCACGATCGCGGCGTTGTGGTCTGGGCTGCCCCGGGAAAGAACGCGGAGACCCTCAAATCCTTCTTTGACGCCCTCGGAACCCAGCGTGCGGCGAAGATCGAGGCTGTCACGATCGACATGTCCAGCGCGTACATCAAGGCGGTCAAGGAGTCGGTCCCAAACGCGACGCTCATCTTCGATCGCTTCCACGTGCAACGACTCGTCCACGACGCTGTCGACGAGGTCCGCCGAGACGAGGTTCGCTCCGCCTGTGCCGAGGAGAAGACGGGGCTCAAGAAGACACGGTGGCCGCTTCAGAAGCGGCCATGGAACCTGTCCGAGCTCGAGACCGCGAAGCTCGCGTGCCTCGAAGAACAGAACCTCCCTCTCTACCGGGCCTATCTGCTCAAGGAGTCGCTCGCCGCAATTCTCGACGGCCGCCAGGTCAACGTCGCGCGTCGCAAGCTCGACCAGTGGCTCGGCTGGGCTCGCGAGTCGGAGCTTCCTGCCTTCGTGCGCGTCGCGGCCACGATCGAGAAACACCGCGAGGGCATCCTCGCCTACGTCCGCACCCGCCTCAACAATGGCCGCGTCGAAGGGCTCAACGGCAAGGCCCGCGTCATCACGCGCCGAGCCTTCGGCTTTCATTCAGCGTCGGCCTTCATCGCGATGCTCCTCCTATGCTGCGGCGGCATCGAGACTCATCCGTTCCACATCGCTCCCCATTGGACCCACTAAATGGTCAGGAGAGCCGCATTCCTTTGGCGGCCACGGGTCGAAAGGGTGACCCGGGCAAGAACAAACGCCCGTCGGGTTTACGGACGACCCGACCTAAAGTCAAAGGAAAGTTTCGCCGAGGAGAGGGTCTGTTCGCGAATCGCCCGCGGCGACGGGCTACGCACTGTCCTCGATTCTGGACGCTGGCTCTCTAGCCGTTTTCGGTGATTAGCACCCTGATCGTAACCACATGATCAGCGCTTCGCGCGGGCGCGGGTCGTAGTTCCTGTCGCCATGGAAGGTCACGCTGATGAATAGACCTCGGGTGTTGCAAACCGAACTGGAGTTGCCCCCGGAAAACCGGACACGTTTTCAGTTGGTGAGAAGTCGGCGAAGTTGCGGTGGTGAGAGCATCTTGAGCCCCTTGTGGGGCTGGTGTTCGTTGTAGTTGTTGCCAGTCACGCTCAGTTGAGCATGAAGCGGTCACGCTCAGTGAGCACGTGGACAGCGCGGGCCAGGGTGTCGCCGCGCTGGCTCGAGGGCGACTTCAATCCGGGGATGAGTCGGTGTCGACGACGTCGTGGAGCATCTCGCGATCGACGGTCTCGAGTTTCCGCCGAGCGGCGAGGCTCAAGCATGCAGTGCCAACGCGGTCGATGTCGCGAAGCTGACCGTTGGTCGCCTCATGTATCAGTGCGAGGGCATCGGATGCGAAGATGCTGACTTCGCCGTCAGATTGCTGGATCCGGTGGGTGATGTAATCGACGGTGTCCTCGGGCGAAGGCGGTTCCGGTGGATTTCAAGAAAGTTGCCGCATTAAGTCGTTTCACGCCGCGGCGCTGTTGGCCTTGGCGTCCTGGCCTGCTGAAGGAATCTGTGTTGGGTTGAGTCGGACGGTCGCGTGGCGATCCCAGCGACGAGTGTTGCCGGTCCAGCGCTCGGGATGGCGAGCCTTGGCGGCGACGTAAACGTGCTCACGATGCTCGAGGAGCGCTTCGTGAACGCCGGTGTGACGTTGTCCCGGCGTCACGAAGGAGATGCCGCTGTGGCGATGCTCTTCGTTGTACCAGGCGACGAACTCCGCGACCCAAGTTCGTTGTCCTCGCGATCGTGCACCCGCCAGCCGACAATCTTCCGGCTCCAGACGTCGAGGAAGAGGTACAGATAGAAGAACGCGCCGCGGGTCGGCGCGCGCAGGTACGTTATGTCCCAACACCACACCTGATTGGGTCCGGTCGCGCAGTGCTCGCGAGGTTTGGTGTTCTTCGCTTGTCGATGTCGGCCACGGTGGGCGTTCAGCGAGTCCTGCTTCAGCAAACGGTGGATCGTCGACTCCGACGCAACGGAGTTCGGCGCTGAGCGCGCTGAGCGCGCGCTGTTGAGCTGACCAAGATAGATGCCCATGTCGGCGAGCCGGCGTACGAGCTGGGACGGCGGCAGGTCGCGGAATTCGGCGGACGTCACCAACTCGATGATCCGCGCCCGCTCAACATCGTAGCGGCGGAAAGTTCCGCGCTGTCTTCTCGTAGCAAGTCGCGACGGCACGGAAACGCTTGAGACGGTGGAAGAAGCACTCGACCAAGTAGCGAGTGCGGTAGATCTTCCAGTTGCGCTTCAGGATGCGCCGCTCTCGGCCACGGTTTGGGCAGATGACAGGCCGGAGCCCCTCTGAGCGCACCGCGTCGATGAGCTCGTTGAGTGTCCGCGGGGGCTGTTACGCGTTGCCAGCCGCGCCCGCTCCAGCCTTCGTCTGAGCCCGGCGCGATCGGGGGCAGTCACATCGGCGACGGTGCCGCGCTCCGCTGCGCCCGTTTACGCGGGGGCACGGCGAGCAGTTGCGCGGGACCGGGGCCAAGTCACCGGCGCATCTGCACCACCTACGGGGCGGGGATCTACCCGCGAGACGGGGAATCTAGCCGCGACATCCCGAAGCCACATGAGCGACGAACGCGTCGTCCAGCGGCATCATCGAGCGGGTCTTCGCCTCTCGTGAGACCCGTTCGACGAACACCAGCGCAGCCTTAGCCATAGTCGCCGGGGGCGGTCGCCGCGACGCCAACGCAAATCCACGGATTACCGGAGGTCCGCATTCCAGACGTGAGACTAGATTTAGTGGGACGTACTGAAGGGCGTCCCGAAACCGAACGTTGCGCAGCTGGTGAGCTGTGAGTTTCTTGCTCGCGGCGAAGACGTCGCTATCGCCGCGCCGATGGGAGCCGGCACGATAACGCTGACAACCGCGGCGCGCTGGATTTGCCCCCGCTCCCGACGCCAGCGGCGAGGCAAGGGATCTTGCGCGGCCAAAACGCCAGACCGGGTCACCACCGAGTCACCGTCGCGCGGGCACCGGTACTCCCCAAACCACGAAAAAGCGGCCGAGCGGTCACGCACCCGGCCGCCTCCTGTCGCGCGAAGCGCTTCCTACCTACGCCTTCTCAAGCACAACCGCGATCCCCTGACCGCCACCAATACAAGCCGACCCAACCGCATACTTGCCGCCCCTGCGCTGCAGCTCGTGCACCAGGTGCGTCGTGATTCGCGAGCCCGAAGCCGCGAGCGGGTGCGCCATCGCGATCGCACCCCCGTTCACGTTCACCTTGCTGCGGTCGAGCTCCAGCTCCTTCTCGCAAGCAAGATACTGGGGAGCGAACGCCTCGTTGATCTCCACGAGATCCATGTCGTTCAATCCAAGCCCGGCGCGGTCCAGCGCCGCCTTGATCGAAGACACGGGACCAATCCCCATGAGCGTGGGCTCTACGCCCGTGATCCCCCACTGCACCAGTCGCGCGACCGGAGTGAGCCCATGCTTCTTCACTGCATCGGCGCTCGCAAGAATGATGGCACCGGCGCCATCACCGATGCCCGAAGCATTGGCAGCGGTGACAACCCCACCGAAGTTGGGGCGAAGCTTCGCCATGCTCTCGATGTTCGCGTCGGGCCGAGCGTGCTCGTCGACCTCGAACATCGAAGTGCCCTTGCGGCTGGTCAGCTCGACCGGGGCAAGCTCGGCCTTGAAGTAGCCGTTCTCTTGAGCGTTGGCCCAGGCTTGCTGGCTGCGCAGCGCGTACTCGTCGGCCTGCTCGCGGGTGATGCCGTACTTCTTTGCGAGGTTCTCGGCGGTCACGCCCATGGCACACCCGGCGTGCGGGTCGGACAAGGAGCTCCACAGGGTGTCTTCGAGCTCGGGGGCGGTGCCCAGGCGAATGCCGAAGCGGATGCCGCGGGCGCTGAACGGCGCCTGACTCATGTTCTCGGCACCGCCGGTCAGCACGACCTCGGAGTCGCCGAGCAGGATCTGCTGGGCACCGTTGACCACCGACTGGAAGCCGGAGCCACACAGGCGGTTGACGGTGAGCGCGGGGGTGGGGATCGGGACGCCAGACTTCAGGCCGATGTGGCGCGCCATGTAGATGGCGTCGGCGGAGGTCTGAGCGACGTTGCCCACGATCACGTGGTCGACGATGTTGGGATCGACACCACCGGCTTCGAGCGCGGCCTTGGACGCGATGACGCCCAGGTCGATGGCGCTGAGGTCCTTGAGCTTGCCCCCGAAGGTGCCAAACGGGGTGCGCTTGGCGGCGACGATGTAGATCTCTTTGTTGAGCGGCTTCGCGGACATGCAGACACTCTAGCCACGCAATCGGTCGATCGGTCGTCCTAGCGCGGTCCAGCGCTTGGATTTTGCTCACGATTTCGGATCGAGAAGCTCGCGTGAGCCGCACCGCGACGCGCCCACGCGCTGCAGCAGCGCTTCTGAGACGTGGGCGGTGCCGGTTCGGCACGTGAATCTCCCGAGCCGCCGAAGCGACGAAAGCAGGTTCGAAGTTCGCTCTGCGGGGTCTTCTCGCGTCGCGCGGCGTCCAAAAAAAGCATTGCTTCGTCGGGCGGTTCGGCGATTCAATGCCCCCGTGCTCGCGGCCGTGCTCAGCAGTGTGGTGCTGATGGCCCCGCCCGAGGTGACCGTGGAGCCCGAGCCATCGGTGCATACGCCGCCGCTGCGTCGCTACCTGACGCGCGAGGTCCCCTACAGCGCGCGCTTTATCGACCACGGCGTGCTTCAGGTCAGCGCCGCTGGCGGGTGGCCGCATCTGTACGCGCTGCGGATGCATCTGGGCATTCTCGACCATCTGGTGCTCGGTTTTCAGACGCACTGGCTCCCCGACCAGCGCTTCCCGCAGGTGCGGCCTGAGGTGTCGGTGGCGTTTTTGCGGATGCGCAACATCGAGTGGGGTGGACACTACCGACAGACGTTCTATCCCCCGCCCAAGGTCGACGGCGAGGCGAAGACGCCGTCGTTCCAGCAGCGCGACCACTGGCTGCTCTCGAGCGTGAGCATGGGCAACCTGTGGATCAGCGGTGGATTCGACTTCGGCCTGGTTCGCGCTCGGATCAAGGATCCGGGCCAGGACCCGCCCGACCCCGACACCAACCCGTCGATCGTTCGCTGGAAGCTGGGGGGTGGTCTTCACGTTCGAGCCGGGACCCGGCGTTGGGGATTCACCGCCTCGGTGCTGGCGCCCCAGTTGATGACCGAGCTTGCCTTCGACGTTCGTTTTGGCTTGTTCGAGATGCGGCGCAAGGGCGGCTGGAAGCCTTCGGGCGTGGTCTACAGCACCGACCGGCGGGTCCCCCAGTGGCGCTGATCCGCTTCGAGACGGTGTCGGCCGAGGTGCGAAGCATGGAGCTGGAGACGCCGGCCTCGGTGCGGGACGTGCTGCATGCGTTGCGTGACGATGATGCGTTTCGGGAGGCCTGGAGCGACGCGTTGGCAGGCGTTGGGTTCAAGGCGTTTCGTTGGGAGACGCCGCGCCTCGTGGCCGCGAGCCTGGACGACCCGTTTGAAGCGGTCGTCGTCGATGACCCGGGCCTTGAGCGCCCACAGGATGCCGATGCCTTCGCCGAGCACTTCGAGGCCGACCCCGCTGCACAGGTCTTGGTGATTCCGAACCTGAGCGGGGACGCGACGTTGATCGTGCCGGCGCCGGCGGTGGAACGCACCTGCTACTGCCATCTCGCTGCGTTCGTGCGACATGCCCCTGCGGGACAGAGAGCCGCGCTATGGCAAGCGACCGCCGAGGCTACGCTCGCGAGGGTGGGGGCGCGAGCGGTCTGGTTGAGTACCGCGGGGGGCGGCGTGCCGTGGCTGCACGTGCGCTTGGACGATCGCCCCAAGTACTACGCGCACATGCCCTACCGGACTTAGCAGCCCGGGGTGAAAACCGACCCGACGTCTCACTCGTCGTTTTCGCTCGTCGTTTTCGCTCGTCGTTTTCGCTCCTGACTGCGTCGCAAAAACCTTGCACTACACCCGCTAGAGCTTCTCTCGTTTTGGAGGCTCCACCCGCCGCGGGGCGCCGCCCAGACGTCGAAGCTTCTCAGGCTCTGGTGCGCGTACGAGTCGACCGCGGACCCGCGGATCGGCCTTGGGCGCGATCTCATCGTACGGAGCAACTTCGGGAGCAACTTCGGGTGGGGGCTGGGTCTCGCAGGGTTCTGCGGTGGGGATCGCGGGCTCGAACTCGAGGAACGCCGGGCGCTCGGCCTCGCTCGTGTCTTCGATTCGAGGGCCGTCTCCGTGGGGTGCGCAGGCGGCCAGCGCCAGGGACAGACCGGCGGCGGTGGCCACGGATGCGCGGCGGACCAGCCGGTGGAGGGGGACGACGCGCTCGGGCTGGAAGCGGACCTCGCCGGCAGCGGTCGACAGATACGAGATGCAGATGTCGGCGTCGTCGTCGGCGTTCAGCAGCGCCCTGGCGTCCGATTCGGGCATGGCGGAGAGGTCGTGAACCTTCTTCTGGCAGGCCGAGCAGAAAGCGCCCGCGCTCGGCGGGCGTCATCGCGTCCCAGTCTTCGTTGCAGGGCTCGGGGATCTGAATGTCGCTCGCCTTCACCTGTCGCCCGAACGACCGACTGCGCGCCTCGATCTAAAGCTCGCCCGAAAGCTCAGGGGCGGGCTTCATGGGACTGCCCGCGGTACGCCTGAGCTTGCCGGTCTTGCGCGGCATGGGTTCGGGAGGCGGCGGCGGGGCGTAGTCGCCTTTGGTGCGATTGAGCTCCTCCTCAACCGGCTGGGGCTCTCCCTTCGTCCGCATCAGGTCGGACGCTTCCGGGGGCGGGGTCGCGTCACAGGGCTCGGCGTCCGGGATCGCGGGCCGGACCTCGAGGAACGCGGCCTGCTCGGTCTCAACGTCGTCGATCGTGGGGCCCTCGCCGTGCGGGGCGCAGGCCGCGAGCGCGATGGAGAGTCCTGCCGCCGCCGTCGCCGACGCGCGCCGAAACAGGCGGCCCACCGGGACGATGCGATCGGGCTGGAACTGCACCGCGCCGGTCTTGTCCGACAGGTAGGACACACAGATATCATCGCCTGACTGGAGGACGTTGTTGGCGTCCTTCTCCGACATCGCCGAGAGATCGTGGACCTTCTTTTGGCACGCACCACAGAATCGGCCCCGCTGCTTGGGCGTCATGCGAGCCCAGTCTTCGTTGCACGGTTCTGGGATCCGGATGTCGTCAGCCTTCACGTTCCGCCCGAACGTACGGGCGTTGGCGTTGATCTGCCCTGGTCGAGAAAAGATCCGGCTGGGTCGGCTCAGCGGCAGAGGTCGCCGCGGTCGGACAAACCGTTGGCGTTGATCGTGAACACCGCGGGAACCGGGGAGGTTGTGGCTGCTGCGGGCTCGGGTCCCGCCGCATCGAGCACCGCCGCGAGCACGCCCGAGGGGGGCGCGGGGGCCTCTTCAGAAGGTGCAGGCTCCGCATCCTCGTCGCTGTTCTCCCAGCCGCCGTCTTCGGTGCTGTTCTCCCAGCCGCCGTCTTCGGTGCTGTTCTCCCAGCCGCCGTCTTCGGTGCTGTTCTCCCAGCCGCCCTCTCCGCCCTCTCCGCCGCTGTCTCCCGTCGGTTCGGTGGGTGCTGAGGTTGCCCATGGCGGATTGACGACTCTGTCCTTGTAGGACAGGACGATCAGATGGTTGCGCTTTTTGCCCGGGGCTTGGACCTTGGTGCGTCCGGGCAGGAGCACCCCGCCGACCAGCTCGTGTCTGTCGTGCTCAAACGTGAGCAGCCACGACCCCTTTGCCTCGGGGGTGCCTTCCCAAAGCTGGCCGCCCGAGAAGACCCAGCCGCCGTCGACCCAGGCAAACCACAGCTCCTGAACGTAGCCGGAGCCTGCGAGCGTGAGCACCTCGTACCCGCGCTTGCGGTCCCACTTTTGCTTTGCCAGCGTTGCACCCTCGATGATCGGGGCGCCGCCCAACACGAGCGCGACCAGGCCGTCGTAGGACAGCGGAACGCCGAGCACCGCCTTGACTGCGCAGGGGTCCGCCGGGCCCGAGTAGAATCCCGTGGGGATCTGGTCGAGCTTGTAGCGCATCGCATAGCCATTTTCGGAGAAGGCCAGCGTGACGAGCTCGTTTCCGGCCTTGGTGACCGTGGCCCGAAAGCGCGCGTCGGCCTGGGCCAACAACTGGAGGTCGGCACGCACGACGCGGTCGAGGGTGATCTGCGCATCGGGCACCGCAATCGCCGAGAGCTGCGGCTCGGTGCGTTGCAACAGGGACTCGGCGGGCGGCTGTTCGCCGACCCGGTATGGCGGTTTGTGGCCGCATGCCACCATGAGGCCAAATCCGGCGAGAGCGATTGTGCGCACGAGGGTCTGCACGACCGCGAGGGTATCAGCCCCGTACGCCCAACCTGAGCCGATTCGGCCCTGGCCCTCCGTGAACCAGCTTTGACGCGACTGGGTTCGGCCGGCGAGGGGAACCAGTGTCGACGGAGGAAAAAGAACGGGCGTGACGCAGACGAAGCGACACCGAATCGCTGTCGTCGCGCCCCGACCCGGTAGATCATGGCGCAGGTGAGACGGTATGCAAGGTCGTCTCGCCATCAACCGTCACGTAGGCGCTGAGCTTGGCGTAGGTTTTCTTGCCGATGCCCTTGATACGCATCAAGTGGACAGGTCGGGTGAACGGACGCCGGTCCCGATAGGCGAGCACCTTGTCGGCGGTGGCCGGACCGACCCCGGGCAAGAGCATCAGCTGGTTGCGGTCGGCAGTGTTGAGGTTGATCGTGCCCTCAAGCGCTGGCGCGGCGAACAGAGCAACGGGTTGCGTCGGCACGGCATGCGCAACCGCGGGCGCGCAGCAGAGAAGACCGAAGCAGAGGGACGCGAGCATTGCCTTCATGCCCCACCCCTGAGCACGTCCCATACCCCGCACCCCAGCACCTGATTTCGCCCACTTGCACCCCCCCGCGGCCCACCCCCAAGCCACCCCCCGGCCCAACCGGGCCACCCGCGTCCACGAGACGAAGGGACCCACGTCCGACCACCGTCATCCGCCAACGCTTGGAAGAGCAAAGCGACGAGCAAGCCCAACAGCCCGTCAAAGGTTGAGACGAAGGGAACTCCGCCCCCGCAGTGAGACGAAGGAACCTCCGCCCAACCACCGCCATCCGCGAAGGCTTGGAGGAGCAAAGCGACGAGCAAGCCCGACAGGGCACCAAAGGTTGAACGAAGGGACCTCCGCCCCCGCAGTGAGACGAAGGAACCTCCGCCCAACCACCGCCATCCGCCAAGGCTTTGGAGGAGCAAAGCGACGAGCAAGCCCAACAGGGCGCCCTTGGAGGGGTGAAACGAAGGAACCTCCGCCCCCGCAGTGAGACGAAAGGAACTCCGCCCCCGCAGTGCGACGAAGGGACCTCCGCCCGACCACCGCCATCCGCCAAGGCTTTGGAGGAGCAAAGCGACGAGCAAGCCCGACAGGGCGCCCTTGGAGGGGTGAACGGAGGGGGCTTCGCCCCCGCAGTGAGGGGAACCGAGAGGTTCCCCTTGAAAACCAGCCCTAATCCGGTTGGCAGATCTTGACCTGGCGGTTGCTCGCCGGGTTGTCTGCATCGGGCTGTTGGTAGACGCCGTCGGAGCCCGTGAGACGGCAGCTGTAGCCGCCGCGGCAGTCGCTGCTGTTGTCGCAGGAGAGTCGGCACGTGGTCCGAGCGGAGACCTCGTCGGCGCAGAGGCCCTCACCCAGACAAACCTCGTGAGGCAGACAGGCGTTGAGGGGCTCGAGCACGGAGCCGTCCGAAGCGACGACAGCCTTGTCCTCGCGCTCGGGGTCGCACGCGACGCTCAGGAAGTCGGTGCCGTACGTTTTGACGCAGGCCGCTTCATCGGGACACGAGGAGCGGGAGCAGCCTTCGATGATGCACTCGCCCTGACCACCGATGCGGTTGGACAGGTCGCAGCTGCGCTCGCCCTGGAGCGAGCAGTCGGTGCTGCGACGGCACGCGTCACCGATCTTCGCCCTGCAGGCGGAGGTGAGGGCGAGGGCCACGACGGCGACTGCGAGAAAGGCGCGGTTCAAAGCGACGGGACGATACACCACCTTCCGCGGAGTGTCGTGTGGCTTGGGTCCGGTTCCCGAGGGGCCGCTCGCGACGCCAGTAGCGCTCGCCCTGGGCAGCGGTTTTGTGCCAAGGTGACCGCGTACGTGTCGTCCGAACTCGAGGACATCCTGGTCGCGTTTTCGCGGTTGGTCGAGGAACACGAGGCCTCGCGGGGGGCAGACCCAGAGGGTGAGGACCCAGAGAACTTCCGGTGTGAGGACTGTGTGGACTGCGTGTCCTGCAGGTTCTGCACCGCGTGTGAGCGCTGCACCAACTGCACGTACTGCGACGCCTGCTCGGACAGCGCGGACTGCACGCAGAGCCGCGAGTGTGTGGCCTGTGCGGACTGCAGTCAGAGCAACCTGTCGGGGTATTGCGAGAAGAGCTCGTACCTCACGCTCTGCCTCGACTGCGACAACTGCGTTCAGTGTTTTGGCTGCGTCGGGCTCAGCGGGGCCGAGTTTCACATCCTCAACCAGCCGTTCAAGCGCGGGGCGTTCTTCAAGAAGGTGGCCGAGCTGCGCAAGCTCCTGGACGTGAAGCTCACCCAGGGGTGGGTGCCGCCCTGGGTCGAGGAAGCCTCGGAAGACGAAGAGCCAGAAGACGAAGAGCCGGAAGACGAAGAGCCGGAAGAAGAAGAGCCGGAAGAGGAAGAGCCGGAAGAGGAAGAGCCGGAAGAGGACGACCTGGAAGAGGAAGAGCCGGAAGAGGACGAGCCGGAGGAAGACGAGCCGGAGGAAGACGAGCCGGAGGAAGACGACCTGGAAGACGAGCCGGTTGAACGCGTGGTCGAGCACGCCCGAGCGCCGAGGGCTGCGATGGAGGCCACCGCTCCGGTCGTCGTTCGGACGGGGCCGGCCCAGGACCGGAGCACCGAGGTTGCGACGTCTCCGACCCGGCGTCGGGTCGACCCGTACACCGATCATACCTCTGTGTTGCCCGAGGTCTCGGCGCCGAAGGAGCACACCGGATCGTGGCCTCCGGCCGACGCTGAGGTGGCCCGCTCCATGGATCGTGGCACCCGCTCATCGGACGGTTGGGAGGAGCTGTTCGAGCCCGACGAACTTCCGCCTCCACGAGCGCGCGTGGTGGAGGAGTCCCCTGCCACCACGCCCGTATCCGACGCTCCCTCGGCGACCAAGCGGGGCCGTTTCGATCGTCTACTGGCGCCAGCGGGTTCGAGTGAGCCTGCGTCGAGCGCGTCGGTCCCGGCCGAAGCCGAGGTCAAGCGCGCCGGGACCCCGTCGTCACTCTCGGGACAGCGAGCCCAGCCCGAGCCGCCGGACCCGGAGTCTACGGGCAGCATTCGACGCGCCAAGCGACCGCGACGCGAATGACCCCCTGATTCTGGGAGGTCTTTGGCGTCAGAGCATGTGCAGCGCCAGCTTCACCAGCAGGACCAGGTTGGCCAGCAAGGCGATCGAGTAGAAGTAGCTGCGCGGGCTGGGGTTCTTTTCGGTGGCGAGCGCGTAGTACAGCGCCATGTGCAGGACGCGGGCGCCCACGTAGATCCACACGAGCGTGCCCAGCCATACCGCGCTCATCCCGACGAGCAGGGCAAGCACGGTGGGGATGGCCATGAAGGGCAGGTTCTCGAGCGAGTTGTGGAAGGTGCGGTGGCTGCGAAAGACGAACGAGTCGTGGCCGAGGTCTTCGGGGACGACGCCAGGGACATAGGACTTTTGCCCGCGGTGTGCTCCGGCCGCGACGAGGCCCTGCACCAAGACGAGCACGGCCAGCGTGTACAGGCCCCAGATCGCGAGTCCGTGGGTGGCGAGGATGTCGTTCACAATCGCTTGTGTACACCATGGCAACCACGTCCGGGGCGCACAGCGGCTCCTCGAGGGCCGAGGCGAGATCGGGCTGCGCTAACGTCGTTGATCGTGGTGTCGATGGCTGCGGCCCTCAGCCTGGCTGACGGCGCGCGAGCCCGGCGTGCTGGGTGTAGCCCTCGAACGCGATCGGACCCAGTGCTTCGTCCGGGACGCCAAACGCGTTGACCAGCGCGACCGCGTGTTCGCGAACCGCGGCACACTGATCGCCGAAGGCTTTTCGGATCGCGCGTGCTTTCTTGGGGCTGATGTAGTCGTTCTCCAAGAACCACCCGACGTCCTCCCGGAGGCGCCAAACGCCCCACAGCGCCCGCAGGCTCTCCAGCGCGGCGGCGACCTCGGGGTCGGTCGCGCGTTCGCACGCAGCCGAGAAGCTCTCGAGCACCTGTTGCTCGGTGTGGGCCCGCGCCAGCGCGACGCAGTGCGCCTGAATCTCGCCAAACGCGACGAACGGATCGAGCCCATCGTCGGTCCGCTTCTTGAAGCGGCGCGCCGCAGACACCAGCAGGTTGTGGCTGCGAAAGGCGAACGCCTCCTGGTGAAACTCGGCGTCGAGAAGGTGCTCGAGATCCACGCGCCGCTGGGCGACCGGGTTCTGCTCGATCAGCGCCTCTCGGGCACGGCGCCCGATCTCGGAGACCACGGTCGCGAGCAGGTCGTCCCCCAGCCGCTTGGCGAAGCCGCCCATCAGGCCCCGGGCCATCAACTGCAGCAGCACCGTGTTGTCGCCTTCGAAGGTGGCGAACACGTCGATGTCGCGCCGGATCTGGCAGATCCGGTTGACGGTCAAGAATCCCATGCCGCCGCAGCACTCCCGGGCGGCCTGCACCGAGTCGATGCCGTGCCAGGTGGCCAACGCCTTGAGCCCGGCCGCGCGGGCCTCGAGGGCCCTCGAATCGCCGCCCTCGGGATGGCTCAGGTAGGCCTGCTGAAGGTCTTCGACGGCGAAGTGAAACGCATACGTCGCCGCGACCTGCGGGAGCAGCCGCTGCTGGAGGGCGCGGTGATCGAGGATCGGAATCTCGGCCCGCCCGGCGGGGCCGAACTGACGCCGTAGCGCACCGTAGCGCACCGCGGTGGCGAGTGCGGTCTTGGACGCCGAGACCGACGCCGCCGCCACGCTGATTCGGCCGGTGACGAGGGTGCCCAGCATCGTGAAGAAGCGGCGGCCGTCGTCGGCGATCGGGCTCTGGTAGTGACCGTCGGCATCGACCGCCCCGTATCGGCCGAGCAGCTGCGTGCGCGGGATCTCGAGGTGGTCGAACCAGACCCGGCCGTTGTCCACCCCGGCCAAGCCCATCTTGTGCCCGCAGTCTTCGATGTGGCAGCCGGGCACCAGCTGGCCCTCTTCGTCGCGCACGTCGACGAAGAAAGCGTGCACACCCTTGCCTTCCCCCTCGACCTCCAGCTGGGCAAACACCACCATCGCTCTGCCGTCGGCGGCGGCGTTGCCGATCCACTCTTTTCGGGCCGAGATCGACGGCGTGTGAATCACGAACACGTCTCGCGACGCGTCATAACGGGCGAGCGTCTCCAAATCTCGAACGTTGGAGCCGTGCCCCAGCTCGGTCATCGCAAAGCCACCGAGCAGCTTACCGGTCGCGACGTGGGGCAGGTATGTCTCGCACTGCTCGGGGGTCGCGAGGTTGGCGATGGCGCCTCCGAACAATCCGAACTGAACCCCCATCTTCACCACGAGGCTGAGGTCGTGGATGCCCAGCGCCTCGAAGAACTTCATGAACCGGCCGCGATCGCCCAAGCCGCCGTATGCCTCTGGGTAGCTCAGGTGCCCGATGCCCCGATCGGCCAGCACGAGCAGCCACTGCTTCACCCGTACTCGATGGGCCGCGGTGCTCAGGCCGGGCTCGATGTGAAACTGGGGCTCCGCGACGAGCCGGCGGACCTGCTCCCACACCGCATGGTGCGCGCCGTCGAGGAAGCCTTGAAGTCCCTCGACGGAGAAGTTGGGCGCAGCCTCCTCGAAGTGCTGCCGCGTCGGGGGCCTCACCTCGAAGTAGTGCCGCGCGGTCTCCGAGCCCTTGACCCCGAGGATCTCTTCGACCTCGCGCATCGCGAGATCCGAGGCGCCCGCGTCTCCGTCGGCGGACACCGCCGCTGCAATTTGACGGCCCAGGTCGACCAGGTCGCCGCGCTCCTCGGCCGAGAGCCGGGAGGCGTGCTGCCGGACAAACCGGTACAGCTGCATGAGGGCGGTGGAGCTCGGCGGGGACGAGGGGTCGAGCCACGGCGCCAGCGCGGCCGCCTCGCTCGACCCAAAACGTCGACTGGACACCTCACGGATCGCCTCGAGCTGTTCAGCACCCAGGGCTCCGTCGGCCCACGCGACGTAGAGCAGGGGTGTCAGAGCGCTCAGCTCCGGGGTTGCCGTGAGCGCGTCGAGAGCCGCGGGGGGACCGGAACGATCGGCAGTCACACACCCGAACTAGCACGTGCATCGGGCGGCGCTCCCCCGGTCCTATCGTTCATCGACCGGGCCCCAGAAAACCGCGTAGAAACGATAGCCCCGGTCACCAACAGTGCACCCGCGGCTACTGGGCCACGATACGGATCTACCATCTACCGGCCGCGTGGGGTTGGCAGCACGGACCAGGCCGTCGTCGACACCGTCCACGGGGCTGGTGCTTCGGAGTCGAGGTACCCTGCGCCCGATGCAGTCCTTGGCAATCCTCGGGTGCGGAACGATGGGTGAGGCGATCCTGGCGGGGCTGCTGGCTTCGGGTGAGTTCGAGCCCGCCAACGTCGTGGCTTCGGTGCGCCGCCGCGAGGTCGGGACCAAGGTCGCGACGAAGTATGGCGTCGTCACGACGCAAGACAACGTCGAGGCGGCGGAGGGGGCCGACGTTGTCCTGGCCGCCTTCAAGCCTCAGGCCCTCGCGAAGATCCTCGACGACGACGCGATGCGGGCCGCGCTTTCGGGCAAGGTCTTGATCAGCATCGCGGCCGGGGTCCGGCTGGACACGCTCGCGAAGTGGTTGCCCGAGAGCATCGTGGTGCGAGCGATGCCAAACACGCCGTGCCTCGTGCGGTGCGGGATGACGGCGATGGCATTGGGCCCGGGCGCGACCGAGGAGCACGCCGAGGTCGCCCGGCGCGTGTTTCTCCCGGTCGGCCGCGTGGTGCAGGTCGAAGACCACCACATGGACGCGGTCACCGGCCTCAACGGGAGCGGCCCTGCGTTCGCGTACGTGATGCTGGAGGCGATGGCCGACGGGGGCGTCATGATGGGCCTGCCTCGCGACGTCGCCCTGGAGATCGCCGCGAAGGTGTTCGAGGGCGCCGCCGCGATGGTGCTGGAGACGGGCGCGCACCCGGCCGCGCTCAAGGACCAGGTCACCACCCCGGCGGGCTGCACGATCGCGGGGCTGTTGATGATGGAAGACGGTCGCATCCGCTCGGTCCTCGCCCGCACGATCCAGGAGGCGACCAAGGTGGCTGGCACGCTCGGCTGACGGGCTCCGCGCCACAATGCGGTAGCCCCGATGCGGCCTCTGCTCGCAAGACTCTCGGGTTCGGTCCCACAGCGTCCGCGGTGCGCTCCACCCTTGTACTGAACGGACGGGCTGCGCGAAGGGTGCGGCGCTCGACGATGCCCGTTTGTCGGAAGTTTGGATCTGCAGCCATGCCCGACCACACTGGGCATGGTGTCGAGCTTCCTGCGGAGCGTTCTCGCAATTGTCCTGCTGCTGGGGGCGGTCTGGTGTTCTTTCAATGTGCCACTGGGCAAACGCACGTTCGCCGATCACATGGACCGCATCGGACAGACGCCCGAGGCGGTCGAGCTCATCGAGGGGTCCAGACAAACGGTGACGCCGATGATCGAGGAGGCGACGCACCGGGTGCTGGGCGAGTACGTCGAGGCCCCCACGTCTCTGGCGCAGGATCCCACGCACGTCAACACGGTGCCCGAGACCGCGGGGCCGCCGAAGGTCGGAGGGCGTCTGCCCCGGGCCCACGCGATCGAGCCCTGAGCCCTGCAGCGCACTGAGCAGGTTGCCGCGGCGTCTCTCGACGAAGCCGCCTTCGTGCAGCGTAACCTCGACAACTTCGTAGCCCAGCAGCGCGAGCACACGCTCGCCCAGGAGAAGGTCGACGCGCGTTGCCGTACCCGTCGGCGCAGCTCACCTTGCAGCGGTCGTTTCTGTTGGCTTTCGGGTCGGCGCTTGGGGTGCCCACCAATCTGGCGATTGGATCGCGATGATGCAGGGCACCGTCACGGTTTAGGTGGAGTTCACGCTCGCAAACACCGACGGAAACGCTGTGGGCGACGGCCTCTTCACGAAGACCCCTCACGAACGACTCTGGAGATATCTTCGGAGACCGAACGGCCTCCGGTCTCGATTCTCTGTTCGTTCAAACCTCGACATCGTCGGATGGCTGGTCGATGATGTATCGGTGTTTGCCACGGATACTGGCTTCGTCAATGGGACCTACAGCATCGCCCCGATCGCGTTCGAGGAGCGCGGAGCGGTTGATGTCGGAGTCACAACACGCCACGCTCACGGTCGCGAACTGCTCATGAGAAGATGGCTCCCCCCCGTTTTGGCGGCGCTTGCAGTCGAGGGCTGCCATCAAGATGATGACCGCCCTCGATATCGAACGGTCGCAAGCGGTGACTACGTGGACGTCGTGCAGTCGGACGAGCTGGTCGGAGACGTCTGTCCCGCGGCAGCCGCGGAGGTCGACCGGCAGATGGAAGAACTCGCCGCGACGTTCGGGGTGTCGATTCCGGAAGACTACCGCGTGCTTGCCAGGATCGAAGCATCCATCGAGGGGGTCGAAGCGAATTGCGATCTCGATGACGTGAACGCGTGCTTTTATCGCGGTGGAGGCGAACATCCTCCGCTCATGACTTCGCCGTTCTACCTGAGCCCGCACGAGGTCGTGCACGCCGTTCAAGCCCTGCGCGGGGGCTGGCCTCATGTGGCGCTGCTCGAGGGCGAGGCACGGATTTTTCAAGGTTCGGTCCACACGTCATACGCGACCTTCGCCTGCTCTGGAATGTCCCGCGACGAGGCCGCGCTCCGAGAGGCGCTCGAAGACCGCTCCCTGGTCGGGGTCTACACCGTCTATCAAGAGATCGTAGCTCGGGTGTACGACACCTACGGTCGCGAGGGGTTCGATGCGTTGTGGGCCGCATCGGCGGATGACCCGAGCACCGAGGCGCTCCTTCGCGCGTTCGAGGACCTCTTCGGGCTCACGCTCTTCGAGCTCATGGAGCAACCCTCCGCCACGTGCCAGGACGTCAGGCCCGGGTGCGTGGGTCTGGAGGAGCGCAGCCTGACGACGGATGGGCTGACGCTCGAGGTGCCGCAGGCCTGCGGGCCAGGGGTGCTCGGTCTGGAGACGCCGGCGGACGCGGCGTCTCCGGGAAGTCTCGAGCGCAGCTTTCTGCTCGAGATCGAGGAGCCCGGGGACGTGACGATCTCGTTCTCAGGGCCCGGTGGCGGCGAGCTTGCGCTCGCAGCCTGCGGCGGCTTCGATACGATTCAGGGCTCCGTCGACCCGGTCATCCCCGTGCGCTATGCGAAGGAGAACACCAACGGCGCGGGCACGCCGAGGTCGTTCCGCTTCGAGGCTGGGAAGTACCGGCTGATCGTAGGCGGCCTCGCGAACGACCAGCCCGCGATGGCTCACCTCGACCTCGCGCCGCTGGATGAGTAGCCGGTGGGCTGGCCCCCAGCGCGAGATGTGAGCTGCGGTTCGCGCTGGTGGTCTCCGCTCCGAAGATGGCGTGGTTGGCGGCGAGGAACTCCTCGCCGTCCGACCGGTTCGTCGTGTGCTTCGAGTCTTGACGGGGGCGAAAGGCGTCGACCCAACAGCGTTGGACGATGCAAAGAGCAATCGTCAGGCACCTAGCGTTTGTGGTGGCGGCGGTGTTGTCGGCATTCTTGATGCTCGATGGGCTCGAGGGCGAGTCCACCCCAAACGCCGCGCTCAAGATGCTCGGCAGGACGAGAGGTTCCCACTCGCGACACAAGTGTCGCGGTCGGTCCCTCGGTGCGTGCAACATCGTTGGTCGCGATGCGTGGCATAGGAACTGCATCCAGCGGACCCGATGGCTTTGAAGACGTGGTTTTGGAACCTGGGGACCGCGGGCGTGGTGGTCGCTGCGGCTGGATGTGACCCTGTCGCCACGGGCGATACGGAGGGTGGAACCACGGGGGATACGGAGGCGGCGACCGAAAGCGAGACCACCCCGACGGACACCGATGGGCCACCACCGCAGACCTCGGTCGCCACCAGCTACGGCACCGACAGTTACTACGGCACTGACAGCTACTACGGGACCGACAGCTACTACGGGACCACGTTCGGCACCGACTCGTATGGCGATCCGGATTGCGAGGAAGACGAGGACTGCGAGCTGGGCGTGTGTGTCAGCGCTGGCGAGCCTTGGGCCTACTGCGAGCCGCTCCCGATCCCCGGAGCGTGCGAGGGCGAGACCGAGATCGAACTGACCTGGGTGCGCCAAGGCGAGGGCGCGGGCACGGCCGTGGGGCTCGCAGAGGATGACCGGGTCGTGTTGCTCGACGCCGCGATCGACGACGTGTCCGTGCCCGTTTCGCTCGCAAACGTCGAAGCCGACGCCACGCCGGTACCTCTGCCCGTAGCCCTCATCGAAGGCGAGAGCGTCGTGGGTGCTGCGTCGGCCGATGTCGACGGCGACGGCGACGACGATGTTCTGCTCTCCGTTGCGGACGACGCTCGCCTGCGCGTGGTCACGATGCTGCAGGAGGACGCGACCGCGTTCGTCGAAGGCGAGTCCGTCACGTTCGACTCCCTAGGAGACGCCGCGCAGGTGCGGCGCTTTGCCGATGGAAGCCTCGAGCTGGTCAGCCGCCTCGACTCCGGACTGCTGTTTGTCGCCGCGGGGCTTGGCGATGGCTCGTTCGCCGAACCTGCGCCCTCGGCCTGGGCGACCGAACCACTGTCTGCAGCTGCCGTTGGCGCGTTGGATGCATCACCGGACGATGACTTGGCCGTCGCCGTCGCGGGACCCGGAGGAGAATCCACCATCAGCGTGCTGATCGATGGAGGACAGCTCCCGGTTGGAGCTCCGGGATCCGACGCACGCTCGCTGCACCTCGACGCCCGCGGAAGCTGGCTGATCACCGTGCTCGACTCCGGGAAAGGACAGCTCGAGTTCGGACGTTTTCAGCTCGGTGTGAACGTCGAGGTGAACACCCTGCTGCTGATCAATGAAGATGTCGGATTCCTCGGGTCTACCGTCAGCGACGTGGACGGAGACGGTCGCAGCGACCTGGTCGCTTTGCACGAAGACGGACACCTCAGCGTCGTGTTCGCAGCGTCGACCGGCGGGGCGTGTACGCAAACCATAGAGACCAAAGCGGTGTTCGACGCTTTGCATCGCCCCGGAGCGGGCGAGCGTCAAGGCGTGGTCCTCTCGGGGCCCAGCGGCGTGCTGGCGGTTCGCGGCGTCGCCGACTGAAACGCGCACAGACGATCGCGAAGCAGCGTCGCGGGAGGCGCAGGTCCGCGGGCGCTACAAGTCCCAGGAGCACTCGACGTTCATCGTCTGGGCGGTGGCGTTGCAGGTGTTCGTTGCGACGCCGCCGTATCCGGCGAAGCCCTGGCACGGGCGAAGGGCGTAGCCCGTGGCCAGGCACTCGCACGCGGTGCCGTCGACCGTCAGCTCTGCGACGCTCGCGACACACGGGCCCACGTGCCAGCTATGGCCCCCGCACCCGACGGTGAGCGCGGTCCCGGTTCGCAGGGCGTTGCAGATCTGGCCCGCCTGCGGTGAGTCGCACATGCGCGAGACCGGGTCGGTCTTTGGACAACTTCGCCTCGCAGGCTCGGGGTGGCGTTCTTGCTTGGCGTCTTGGCAGCGAGTTGCATAGGCTTGGGAATGCCTGCCGTCCACGCCAAGCGCCTTGAGCCGCCGGGTCCCCGGGGTGTCCCGGTGCTGGGGTCGCTGCTGCCGTTCAAACGCGACCTGCTGGCTTTTCTGCTGCAAGCGTCTCGCGAACACGGCGACTTGTGCCGGTTCAAGCTGGGGCCGAAGCCGGTCTACTTCGTCAACCACCCGGATCACATTCGGCACATCCTGCTCGACAACCACGGCGCGTACCGAAAGTCGGAGGGCATCCAGCGACTGCGCCCGCTCATTGGAGACGGCGTCGTTGCGCTCGAGCTGCCGGAGTGGAAGCGCTCGCGGAGGATCCTGCAGCCCGTCTTCCAGCGGGCCCGCGTGCAGACCTTCGCTCCGCTGTTCGCGAGCGCCACGCAGGAGATGCTGGAGCGATGGTTCGAGTCCCCACCGCGCCATTTTCAATCCGGGATGAAATGATGCGGCTGACCCTGTCGGTGGTGAGCCGTGCACTCTTTGACGCCGACCTCACGGGCAAGCTCGACGACGTGGGGCATGCTTTCACGGACGCCCTCGATCACGTCATGTCTCGAATCCAAGCGCCGGTTCCGATCCCGCTCTGGCTCCCGATGCCGAGCAATCGGCGCTTCGAACGGGCCCGCGCGCTGGTCGACCAAACCGTGTACGGCATCATCGCTCAACGCCGGGACCGCCTCGGCGAGGCTCCGAACGACTTGCTCGCGATGATGCTCGAGCTTCGCGATGATGGGGTTGCGCTGAGCGACGAAAATCTCCGCGATGAGATCGCGACCCTGCTCTTGGCTGGCCACGACACCACGGCTTACGCGCTGACGTGGACGCTGTACCTTCTCGGTCGAAACCCCAAGGCATACGAGCGAGTGATCGATGAGGTCTGCGGCGTCGTGCACGACGAACTCCCCACGGCCGAACACGTGGAGGACCTGCCCTTCCTCACCCAAGTGGTGCACGAATCCCTACGGCTCTACCCGCCCTCTTGGGGCCTGGCTCGGGTGCCGGTGCGCGACGACCAGGTCGGCAACCACACGCTTCCCGCCGGTGCCATGGTGTTGATGTCGCCGTACGTGCTGCACCGCCACCGGGAGCTCTGGGACGACCCGGAGGCGTTCCGTCCGGAGCGGTTCACGCGTGAGGTCGTAACGAGCCCCGCGTACATGCCCTTTGGCGCCGGGCCTCGAACCTGCCTCGGCCAGCACTTTGCGACCTTGGAGCTTCGTATTGTGCTCGCCACGATCCTAAGCCGTGCGCGGGTCGAGCTCGTCGACCACGAGCCGGTCGCTGCACGGGCCGGGATTACGTTGCAGCCGGCGCGTCCAGTGATGGCCCGCGCGCGCCCGAGGGCTACGGCGTGACCGGCGGGGTGTTGGCCGCCGTCGTGAAAACCCTCGGACTGCCCTCGAGCGTACCGGCCACCCAAACCGTGCTGCCATCCGTGGAGAGGGCGACACTGGGCTCCGCGAGCCCGGTCGGCACGGCGACATCCTTCCACACGCCGTCGGTATCGCGCCATCGCAGCCCGTTGCTGTGCTGGGTCCACAGCCCACCGTCCGCGCTGCTCCAGACGCCGGTCGTTTTTTCATCTGCGGGCGTCTCCTCGAGCAGCCATCCGCCGGTCTTGCCTCGATGGTGGAGGAAGAACACGCGCTCGCCACTCTGGGCGAGTACGGTGGTGGTGTACTTGCCCCGCGCCACCCTACGGCCAAAACGCCAGGCGGTCAGAGGCAGGCGTTTTGCAGCATCCCCAACGCATTCATCGTCCTCGCACTGCGTTTGTGCGTAGTAGGTGCCCTCGTCGTTGGTGATCAGATAGATGGGTCCGCGGCCGGTCTCGAGGAAGTCGACGACCAGTCCACGATGCGGGCCGAGAGACGGGTCCTCGTGCTTCCCACCGACCCGGGTGATCGACTCGAACGTTTCCGAATACATCAACATCCCGCTGCGGGTGCTGGTGTGAGGGGCGTCGTACTCCGCCCGGCCTCGATCATCGGTGCCGGTCCCCGGATGAAACCACTGCTCGTTCGAGCCATAGCTCTGCGGCACCCAGCGAGCACCACCCCGCAGCCGCATCAGGCGAAGTTCCTGATACTCAAAGGTGTCGTCCTGCTTCGAGCGGGTCTCGACCATCCACGCATCCTCCGGCCACACGCCGGTGACAGGCAGCGTCGGTTCGCGGTCCATCGTCAGCGGCACAAGTTCCCCCTCGGAGCCCTCCTGCAGCCAGCGCTCGCCGGCTTTGCCCACCACCCCCGCATACAACTCGTTGGCGAAAACAACCCGTTCTGAGGGTGGGGTCTTTGGCGTCCACGTTGGCTCGTGCGCCACGGCCTTGATCGCTGCGAGTTCGATCTCTTCGCCCGGGGGGAGCGCGGCCAGTTTGGGCGGCGCATCATCGGCCACGCCCGGGAGCGGGATGGCGTCGGTCGGTGCAGGTGGCGTGGCCGCGGCCTCGATCGCGGCGGTGTCCTCGTCGAGGGCGGAAGGTTCCGCGACCGGGGCCTCCTGCGTAGGGTCGGGCGCCTCTGCGGTGGGTAGGCCTTCGGGAGGGTCTGGGACCACCGCAGGAGTCGGCGGCGCGGCTGGAGCATCACACGCCGACAAAGCACAGAGCAGGAGCAGGGTGGGCGGCGTTCGAGGCATGGCGCGCGAGGGTGCTCCGAGGTTACTGCGTGAACGTGTGCGTGTGGCCACGACAGGGCGCGGCGGCCTTCGGGTTGACGCTCGGGTCCGCGCGGCGCGACCATTGCGGCCTTGAGCGCTTGGGTTTGGGCGATTGCGGCGGCATTGAGTGCACCAGTGCCCACGGGGCCTGGCGCGGCTTCCGAACTCGACGCTCCCTCCGAGCCCGCCGCGGCGGATCCGGATCCGGAGCCGGATCCCGAGGCCGAGGCCGAGGCCGAGGCCGAGCCCGCTGGCCAAGCGCGGCTTCGAGGAAAGGTGCTCGTTTACGGGGACCGCGATCCCGCCGGCGGTGCGCGACTGCTGCCCAAGGATGGCAGTGCTCCGATCGACACCGACGTGGACGGCGCTTTCTCGGTCGAGCTTCCGCCGGGTGACTACGCGTTCATCGTGAAGGCGCCGGGTTTCGAGGACCTGGAGGTCAACGTTGCGCTCGTCGACAAGCAAGACCTGCAGATGGAGTTCTTTCTGCAGGAGAGCTTGGAGGGAGAACGCTACCGGACCATCGTCGAGCAGGAGCAAGCGGTGGCGGTGTCGAGCACCCGGCTCAAAGGTCGAGAGATTCACGAGGTGCCAGGCACCCGAGGCGACCCGCTCAGTGTCGTGACCGCACTTCCGGGGGTAAGCCGGTTGGCGGGGTTCCTGCCCTACATCGTGGTTCGAGGTGCGGCACCGGGCAACACCGGGTACTACCTCGACGGCGCTCGGGTCCCGATCCTGTATCACGTCGCGATCGGGCCCTCGGTCATTCACCCGTACTTCATCGACGCCGTTGACTTCTATCCCGGCAGCGCCCCGGTGAGGCTCGGGCGCTTTACGGCTGGGCTGATCGAGGCGACGACACGCCCGGCGCGGCGGGACCGGGTGCATGGCGAGGTCGACGTGCGGCTGACCGACGCCGGCGGTCTGGTGGAGGTGCCCATCTCCAGGCCGGTCCTCGATCGCGACTGTCGTCGGACCAAGAAGCGACGCGAATGCGAGAAGGGAGACCCACGGGGTGCGCTGACCCTGGCCGGTCGCTACAGCTACACCGCCGGTGTCTTGAGCCTGGTCAACTCCGCGGCCCGGATCAACTTCTGGGACTACCAAGCCCGCTTCGATCACGACCTGGGCAAGCGGGCTCGCTACACCGCGTTCGCCTACGGCAGCTACGACGACATCGGCACGAGGGCGCAAGACGGGGCGCCGGCCGCGACGTTCTTGCGGTTTAACTTTCACCGCTTTGACAACCGGGTGCGGCAGCGCCTGCGAGGCGGAGGGTCGGCGACGTACGCCGTGGTGTTGGGCCTCGACTCGTCGGGACTCGACGACGTGTTCACCAGGGAGTATCGGATCGCACCTCGGGTCGACTATCGATTGCCGACGCGTCACAAGGCGCTCGAGATCGGCCTGGGCCTCGACACCGAGTTCCAGTTCTTTCGGATCGAGACGCCTGAACGCGGCGGTGAAGACCTCGACGTGTCCAACCTCGGGCTGTTCTTCAGCGAACGCTTCGTCTCAGCCACAGGGGGATACGCGGAGCTCATCTTCAACAAGGGCAACGTTCAGGTCCGGCCGGGCTTGCGGGCGGACTTCTATGGGCAGGTCGGGAAGAGCCCCTACGTGTTCAACACCCAGGCGTACACCTCGACGTTTGGCGTGGACCCGCGCCTGCTCCTGCGCGAGCGGGTCAACGATCGCTGGGCGCTCAAGCAGGCGATCGGCCTGTACCACCAACCGCCCACGTTCCCGATCCCGGTGCCGGGCATCGAGAGCTTCGGCTTCGAGCGTGGGCTGCAACAGAACGCGCAAGCCTCGTTCGGCTATGAGTTCGCCGCCGTGCCCGGGCTTCTCAACGTCGAGCAAGAGACCTACGTTGGCTACCTGAGCAACCTTCAGGACTACGAGATCGACGCGGAGAACGAGGACAACCCGATCAACGAGCTCGAAGACGTGATCAACTCGGTCACCGGCTGGTCCTACGGCTTGGAGACGCTGATCAAGCTCGATCCTCAGCTTCGTGTGTTCGGGTGGGTCGCGTACACGCTCTCGCGCTCGACCCGGGACTTCGACGTCGGTGGCCAGGCGCCGGCGAGCTGGGATCAACGGCACATCCTCAACGTCGTCCTAGGCTATCGCATCAGCCAGAAGTGGAACTTCGGAGGTCGGGTCCACTACCACACAGGGCGTCCCTGGACCGCTCGGGACGACAGCGAGTCCCAGACCGACGCCCTTCGAAATCGTCGCAACAACTCCCGCCTGCCGCCCTACTTTCAGCTCGATCTGCGGGCCGAGAGGATCTGGCATTGGCCCAAGTGGCAGATGTCGCTCGCGCTCGACATCTCCAACGCGACCTACGCGCGAGAGACCTTCGCGTGCACCGAGGGCGAGCAGGAGGACGCCCCGAGCGTCCTGGCCACGCGCAGCGGGCAGCTCACCGCGGCGCCCGACCCTTCGCGAGGGATCGTGCAGTGCACCCCGCAGGGCTTCCGTTACATCATCCCGTCCTTGGGCCTTCGCGCCCGCTGGTAACTGTCTCGTTTCGAGTCGAATCGAGCCGCGGGGCCGAGCACTTCTGGCTCGGATGAGGTCGCGGTGTGCTTGTCTCCGCCGCGGGCCGGGTGTAGTCAGAAGGCGTGACTAAGGACGAATTCATCGCAGAGCTGGCCAACGTTCTCCAAGTCTCGGCGGACGTGCTGGAGCCGTCCACCGAACTCAAGCAGTTCGAGGGCTGGGACTCGACGGCGGTCATCAACCTGATCGTTCTGCTCGATGAGAACGACGCCGAGGTGGATGAAGAGAAGGTCCCCGAGTGCAAGACCGTCCAGGACGTCCTCGACCTCGCCGGCGACGCGATCAAGTAGCTTGAATCCTCTGCGCCGAACCTCGCCATCATCATGAAAATCGTTGGAGTCGCGGCATGCGTGCCGAAGAGGGTGGTCGAGACTCGCTCGGCCGCTGAGCATTTCCCCAAACACGATGTCGATCGCATCGTGGACAACACTGGCGTCGAGAGAAAGCGGGAGACCGAACCCGGCACGGCGGTCTCAACGATGTGCATTGGCGCGGCTGAGGACTTGCTCGCCGCCATCGGTTGGGAGCCCGAGTCGGTCGATGCCGTGGTCCTGGTCACCGCTCTGGGCGACGTGCTGATGCCGGCGACCTCGCACCGCATCCAACACGCGCTCGGCATCTCCGATCGCGCCCTGGTGTTCGACATCAACCTGGGCTGCTCCGGGTTCACGCATGGTCTCATCGTCCTGCACGGCCTGCTCAAGGCGGGAACCATCAAGCGCGCGCTGCTGCTCACGGGCGATGTGAGTGCTGGCGTGTTCCGGCCTGCGCTCGGCGACTGTCGCCACCGCAGCGATCTCGCCAACGCGATCTTGTTCGGCGAAGGAGGGGCGGCCACGGCGTTGACCTCCGAGGGTGAGGACCAGGTCGCAGCGCACCAGTTTGGCGCCGATGGTGGTGGCTTCGACACGATCCTGGTCCGGGGCGGCGGCGGAGTCAGCCCGTGGGACGCCACGATGTTCGAGCGGCGCGAGGACGAGGATGGGGCGCAGCGGCGTCCCATCGACCTCATCCTCAAGGGCCCCGAGGTCCTGACGTTCACCATGAAGCGAGTGCCACGACTGCTCAAGGACCTCGTGGAGCGCTCTGGCTGGAGCGCGGATGACCTCGACGCGTTCGTGCCTCACCAGGCCAACAAGTTCATGCTGGACTTCCTCGCGCGGCGCATGAAGCTGCCCAACGAGAAGATGCTGACCTCGATCGAGAACTTCGGGAACACGGCGGCCTGCTCCATCCCGCTCACCATGGTCACCTCCGGGGGCGATCACCTCAAGGCCCGCACCAAGTGGGCCTTCATGGGCTTCGGTGTGGGCTTGTCTTGGTCGGGCCTGTTCGTGGAGACCGACGGACTCATCGTCCCCCCTCTTCGCGAGATCTGATGGGCCGGGCTCGCGCCGCCTCGTTTGTGTTCTCCTCGACGTTGCCTTTGGAGCAGCGCGAGGAGGCCGAGCGGATCCTGTTCTTCAACCTCCAGCAGGAGAAGGTGAAGGATGGGATCCGGGTCGTGTCCAAGGCCTACGGCCTGCCCAAGCTCGTGATCGATTCCAGCGGCGAGCGGTTGCACCTCACCGTCTCCAAGGACGTCTCGGTGCAGACGCTCTTTGTCACGGTACGCGGCGCGGGCAGGGGCGCGGGTCCGGTCGGGGCCATCGTGTTCACACGCGAGGACAACGCCCTGGTCGCGCTCTATATGGCCGTGCACGAGGACTTCTCGGCGACCGGGGAGTGTGCCGACGAGAAGTTGATGATCAAGATGCTCAAGGAGCTTGAGAACATCGCCCGCCGGGTCCGCGGTGTCGACACGCTCAAGCTCTACTTGGGTGGACAGACGCCGGTCGCGAAGAAGATCCGGCGCCAAGCCTGACCCGGGCCCGCCGGTTCGGCAGCGAAGACGTCAGCAGCCCCGCAAACACGAGCACGAAGGTGGCCACGAAGGCGCGCGGCTCGAGCAGGCCGGGGACGATGCCGGCGACGCACAACACCGCGGACGCCACCCGGCAGTGCCCTTGCAGGACCAGCACACCGCCGACCCACGCCGAGGCAAGGGCCGCCAGCAGGACGTAGCCGGCTCCGGCTGCCGTGGTCATCGACCAGGATGTACTGGGCGGCGGGGCATTGAGCCAGCTGAGCCCCATGACGCCCGCCGCTGAGCCGCCCACGATTGCGGCGACGATGCATGTCCAGTCATGGCGAGTCATCGGGGTTCGCTTGAATTGACGGGCGACATCACAAGCTGTTGCGAGAAAATTGTGAATATCCTGAAGTGGGCCCAGAGCGGCTGTCCGCGAGCCGCGAGTGCGTCAGCCCGCGGGATGCTCTCGGACCCACGCATCAAGGGCGCGGAGTTGAAGCGCACCCTCGGCCCCAAGCTCCACGAGGATGTCGCGACTGGCCTGTGCGTGCTGGTGGGCTGCGCGCGTGTGGTCGTTGCTCCACTCGACGCGGGCCCACAGGGCGAAGGCGTCGGCGTTGCGCAGCGGGCGGGCGGTCTGGGTGGCAATCTGGGCGGCAGCTTGGACCGACGCCCGCTCTGCTGCGGGCAAGCCTGCGGTGAAGCTGGCGGCCCAAGTCAGGCGGACTTGCGCCGTGAAGGGGTCGTCCGTCGCTTCCCCGGAAAGCAGTTCGAGCGCCTCGGCGAGGTAGGCGCGTGCCTCCTTGGCGGAGCCGGCCTCAAGCAGGGTTCGACCGAGCGAGGCCACATGAACGGCAACGGTAAACGGGGAGGGGCCGTCGAGCTTGCGGACGAGCTCGACCGCGGCCCGGTTGGTTTCGATGGCGGCCTCGAGGTCTCCCCGGTCGCGCTTGACCTCGGCGAGCCGCACCAAGAGGTCGGACTCACTCGCAGTACCCGGCTGCGTCCGGTGAACGAGCGCCGCTGCCTCTTCCAGCTTCTCCTGCGCTTGGGCGTGGTCTCCCAGGTGCCGGTCCGCGTTGGCGAGGTTGAGCAGGGAGACGGCGTTGTCGGGGTGCTCATCGCCCAGCGTAATCCGGCGCAGCTCAAGCGCCTGCGTGAGGAACTCGCGAGAGCCCTCGTGGTCGCCCATGTCGCCGCGAATCGCTCCGAGGTTCTCCAGTCCCGAGGCCATGAAGGGGTGGCCAGCGCCGTATCGAACCTTGGTGATCTCGAGCGACTTCTTGAACGCGTTCTCGGCGTCCTCGAACCGCCCTTGTTGCGCATACAACCGCCCAAGCGTGCCCCAGGTCATGTCCTCGCCGAGGATGGAGCCCTCGGGGGCGTTGGCGGTGGCGTCGAGGGCGAACTGAATGTGCTGCTCGGCCAGGTCGTAAAGGTTGTGGGTCATGTACGCGATGGCGAGGCCGTTCTCGAGCTGAATCCGCCGCTTCGGCATCGGCCCTTCCCGCTCCAGGGCCGCGAGGCCGTGTTGATACCAGCGCTCCGCGTCTTTGAGCACCGCGCCGGGGTCGATGCCCGCCCACACGCGCCCGACGGCGACGCGAGGCACGACGGCGTGGTTCCCTGCCCGCAGCGCCGCCGACATCGCCTCGTGCTGCAGCGTCTCGGCCTCCTCCATGCGCCCTTGAAACTCGCGGCTCTCCGCCAGAGTGATCAGCGATTCGGCTTCGCTCCACGCGTGCCCGTGCTCCCGGGCAAGCTTGAGAGCCTCGAGCGCGCTGCGTGCTGACTCGTCGTGTTTGCCCGTGTTCTGCAGCGCCAGCGCGCGCGTATTGAGTGCATCGAGTTCGTCTCGAAGCTCACGCTCGGCTGGGGATCCCAGGGATGCGTCGGCGCGGGCGAGCGCGTCGATGTCGTCGCAGCTGGAGGGCTCCCGCAAGATGCTGGTGGCATCCCGTGCGCGCTCAAGAGAGCTGACGTCGACATCCTGCAGCACGCCGACCAGCGTGGCGAGCTCCCGGCGGCGCGCCTCGAGGCAGTTCATTCGCAGCGCGAGCACGGAGCCGGGTGCCTCCCCGGCCGCGGACTGCTCGCATGCGGTGCGCTGGGCGGAGAGCCACTGCTGCGCATAGGCTTGCAGCGTGGCCTCGGTGTCGTTCCAGCTCGTCTCGGCGTAGGGCTTGCCCGTCCCGAGGAAGGCTTTCCGCAGTGCACCTCGTTTTTCGTCGTCCCAGATCTCGCTGAGCATCGAGTCCACGTTGTTGCAGTAGACGTCCCCGGGCTGGTCGGCGCGGCTGTAGGCCAGTGCACCAACGCCGAGCACCGCGGCTGGAAACAGGATCGTGCTCCATCGCCTCCACGTGCGCGCGGGATCGTGGGAGAGCTCGACGAGCAGCGCCTCCATGGTGGGGAAGCGTTCGTCGGGCCGGACGGAAAGCCCCCGGAGGATCGCCCTTCGAATGCGGCGCGGCACGTCGGAGTCGCGCGGCGGCGGAAGAAAGCGGCCAGCGGTGACGTTGGCCATGAGCTCTCCGAGGACACGTCCTTCGAACGGACGCCGACCGTAGAGCGCCTCGTACAGCGTGACGCAGAAGCTGAACTGGTCGGCGAGGGCGTCGCTGCGCTGCCCGGCGAGCTGCTCGGGTGCCATGTACGCGGGCGTTCCCACCAGCGCGCCGGTTCGGGTGAGCTGCGCGGACATGACCGGCGTGCGCTCCATGACCGAGACCGAACGAAACGAGTCGGTCTTGCCCGCGGCGGGCCGCGCGAGACCAAAGTCGGTGACCGCGGCCCGGTCCTCGCGATCGATCAACACGTTGTCGGGCTTGAAGTCGCGGTGAACCAGGCCTGCCTTGTGCGCAGCTCCGAGGCCTCGGCCCGCGGCGACGAAGATCTTCAGCCGGTCGCGCCAAGGGCGGCGAACCTCGAGCCATTGGGTCAGGGTTCCGCCATCGACGAACTCCATGGCCACGAACACCTGGTCGCCGAACTCCCCGACGTCGTGCACCGCGATCACGTTGGGGTGGGTGAGCTTGGCCATCGACTGGGCCTCGCGAAGCAGGCGGGTGCGTTGCTCGGCCAGCTCTTCGTCGAGGGAGCCGCCCAGGGATGTCATCAGCAGCTTGATGGCGACCTTGCGGTCGAGCTCGGGATCGTAGGCCGCATAGACGACCCCCATCCCGCCTTCGCCGACCTTGGTCAGCACGACGTAGCGCCCGACCTTGTCGCCTTCGGTGAGCCGCGGCGCGATCTTGTAGGTCTCGGCTTCGGGATCCCCGGTGGGCTCGGCGGCGGCGGGCTCGGGCGCGATGGACGTGTTGGTGATCGCCAGCTCGTCCGAGGCCGGCTCGAATCGGGCGAGCTCGACCATGACGGCGCGGCACAGCTCGCAGCTGTCCAGATGCACCTCGAGCGCGTCGCGGCTCGCGTCATCGAGCTCACCGCGCACGAAGTCGACGAGCGCGTTTTCCTCGGGGCAGTCCATCGGGGCGGCGCAGTGTAGCTTTGCACGCTCCGGCTTCGCACGCGGTAGGGTGTCGCCTGCTATGCGTTGCGGTTACGCTGAGCTCGTCATCCTTGCCTTTTGCGGCTGCGCTGTGCCTGAAGGCCCAGCGTCGCTCGCGGTTTGGACGCCCTCGTTGGTGCTCCTGCCCGAGGCGCCGCGCGCTGCTGAGCCCGAGGCGCCGCGCGCTGCTGAGCCCGAAGCGCGCGCGGGCGCGGACCCGACAGCGTCCGACTGTGCGCCGGTGGAGCCGCTCAACGTGCTGTTCATCGGCAACAGCTATGTCACGCAGGGCGACACCCCGGCGCTGCTGCAGGCGATGGCGGTGGACGCGGGCGTGGAGTTTCACGTCGATCGCCTCGCGATGGGTGGCAAGGACTTCGCATACCATCTCGGTCGGTCGCAGACCGCCGAGGCGCTCGCATCGCGAGACTGGGACGTGGTGCTCTTGCAGAGTCACAGCCTCGATCCGCTCAGCACTCCAGAAGGGTTTGCCGAGGCGGGCGCCGGTCTCATTCAGGCGGTCCGGGAGTCGGGGGCCGAGCCGATGCTGTTCGAGACGTGGCCTCGGCGTGCTGGACACAACCTCTACAACTACATGCGAGAGGTCGGGAAGACGCCGGCCGAGATGTTGCAGCGGGTCTCCACGCAGTACGCGGAGCTTGGCGAGGAGACCGGCGCGCAGGTGGTCAAAGTCGGAACGGCATGGGCCCTGCTGCGGCGAGAGCATCCCGAGGTGCAGCCCTACCTCAAAGACGGTGCGCATCCAGCCGAAGCCGGCGCGTACCTCAGTGCGGCGGTGATCTTTGCGACGCTGACCGAACGAGATCCGCGCGGCGTGTTGCAGCCGCACGGTGCAACCGATGCGTCCGAAGCCGCATCGATCGCAGACGTGGCGGTGGCGGTAGTTGAGCCACCGTGCATCTGGTGACTCAAAGGCCCGGGCCCCGAGCTGACCAGACCCCCCCACATCCCCCACATCCCGTAGACTGCGGCGGTGCGGGCCGTAGGTTTGACCATGCTTCTGTTGCTCACCGCCTGCCCTGGAGGTTCGAATCCGTGCCGTGACGATGCGAACCAGTGCGGGAACGGCGGGGCGTTGGAGATCGACGCCGACTGTGCCTTGGACGACGTGCTCCAGCTCGAGCTCGGCGGCGGCGAAGGCCTGTTTGAGGCGCTCGCCCCCGGAGCAGAACCTGAGATCGTCTCCGGCGCACAAGGCGGACAGCACATGGTTTTGGGCGTCGCCGTCGACAACCCCTCGCCCGAACATCTGGCCTTCGAGGTTGAGGTCTCGCTCACGGCCGAAGATGCCGACGGAAGCAGAAGCATCGGCGAACGCAGCGTGGTCTACGACGGAAGCCTTGTCTCATTCGAGGCGGGTCGCGCGGAACTGCTCAACCTTGTTGTCATCCCAGAGGAGTGGCCCAGCGACGGCCGCCGGTGGATCTCTGTCGGCGTTGTGGACGCGTGCGGACGGTCGGGCCAGCTTGACCACGCGGTCGACTAGCCGTCAGTATCCGGCCAGTGAACCGACACGTCCTGCTCTTGCCGCTCGGGGTGTGGGGTGGCTGTCTGGCCCCCAACCCCGAGTACAACCCCGCCGCCTCGGGCGGAGGTACGGGCGGGGCTTCGAGCGATGTGTCGGAGTCTGACCTGGGCTCGGAGGGTGTCGTTTCGGAGTCCGGGAGCTCGGATTCCGGGAACTCCGGTTCTGGGGGGTCTGGGAGCACGGGTTCGACCAGCTCGGACTCCGGAGGCTCGACCGGTTCCTCTTCCACAGGGCGGGCGACATCCTCTTCGACCGGTGAGGTGCTGCCGCCGCTCGAACCGATCGACCTCGGGCAGGACTGCGCCGCGAGCAATGAATGCCGCGCCCTGGGCCCCACGGTCGAGTGCTGTGTCAGCCCCGAGTGCCTCGGCACGTGCATGGTGCCCTGTGAGGCGGTCGAGGAATGCCCATTCGACGGGATGGGCTGCGCGCACGGCTACTGCTTGTTCCCCTGTGAAGACAAAGACGCCGACTGCGAACAGTGGCCAGGCTTCACGTGTCAGCACGGCGGCAACAGCTGGTGCGAGAACGACTAGAGCGGCGACCAGTTTGATTCCGGGTGCTGAGGCGTGCATCAGCGCGTGGAATCAAACTGATCGCCGCTCTAGATTCCAACAACGACACGCATCGCGTCGCTGTCCCGTGCGCTGTTGCGCAGCAGGACTTGGAGCGACGCTGCGTCGAAGTCAAAGAAGCTCGGCATCCTCGGCAGTAGATCGGCTTCGATTGTTGCAAGTTCCGCCCGTTCGTAGGGCGACTTGCCAGCTCTTGGGGGGGCAGAGAACACGAAGTCGACAAAGCGCACCGCGGTGAGGAGGAGATCTGTCGGACCGTTGTTGGGATCAACGTCCGTGTTGTGGTGCCGGGAGACCGCCGAAACGAGCGGCTCCGGGAGTCGCCAACGTGCGCAGGCCATCGCGCCGACCTCGGCATGAGTCGCGCCGAAGGCTGCCCGTTCAAGCGCAGCGTGTGCCTCCGAGGACTCGGGGCATTCGGCGTTGACGCGTTCCCACGCCGACGGAGACTCTGCCATCAGCACGAACTGCCCCACCTCGTGGAGGAGGCCCGCCGTGTAGGCCTCGTCGGCGCGCAGATCCGCCCGCGGGCTGGCCTGAATCAGCGTTCGCAACGCAGTGGCAACTTCCAAGGAATGACGCCATAGGCGCCGCTCGGCCTCGGTATGGGGGGAGAAGAGCTTGGCGATCGCGACGCTGATGATGACGTCCGCGGCGTGACGGCTGCCCATGCTGCTCAGGGCGCGGCGAACCGATGTGACGCGGGTTCGGTTCGCGAACGCGGGGGTGTTCGCTGCGGACAAGACGCGTGCAGAGAACGTCGCGTCGGCCTCGATGAGCGCTCGGATCTGATCGATGTGATCGTCCCGATTGGGATTGAGGACCATCAGCTTTCGCGCGACCTTGGGAAGCACGGGTAGCGCGTCAACGCGCCGTACGAGTCGTCGCTGCAGCTCGGGATCGCCGTTCATCGCCAGGACCTCCTATGCGGCGGTGCGGGTGCGGGGCTTGAGCGAAGTTGGACCGCTCCACGCAAAAAGCGTCCCGCAGCCCAGCCACGCCGGCTGGGGTGGATCCCGCCGCGGACGGGTGACGTGCTGCGATGGAAAGGATAGGCTGGTACCAGTGGCTGACGACGCCCGGCAGCGTTCCCTGTTCCTCGGACTGCTGGACGAGGACACGCGACCCACGTTCGAAGCCGATGAGACCCTCGGGGTTCGGCTGGCGTCGATGTTGGAGACCGCCGAGGCGGCGGTGGGCCCGTTCAAGATCTCCTCGGACGACTACATCGCGCACCTGGCCGGGGTTGTACCCAGTGGGTGTACGACGGAGGCTTTCGCCAAGCTGCGCGCCGCCGACCTCTACCTGGCCTGCGCGTGCGCGGCCGGTGAGGACCACGCCCTGGTGGCGTTCGATACCGAGTTCGGGCGGGATATCGACCTTGCGATCGCGCGCTCGGGCAATGTCGACCTCTCGAAGGACGAGTTTCGCCAGCTCTTGCGCAACAAGCTGTTCGTGCCGCGACCGGGAAAGCGCCCGAAGATCGCCGACTACGCGGGGCGGGGCGATCTTCGCAGCTGGGTGCGCGTGACGGCGCTGCGAATGATCGTGGACATCGTTCGATCACGGGCGGGCGACCGCGAGATCCCTGTCGATTCGGACATGCTCAGCTCGATCCCAGCGCAGACCGACGACCCCGAACTCGAGTACATCCAGCGCGTCTACAAGACCGAGTTCAAGGACGCGCTCCAAGACGGATTCGCGGCCCTGACACCTCGCGAGCGCAACCTGCTGCGCCACCAGGTGCTTCACGGACTCAACATCGACCAAGTCGGCGCGCTGTATCACGTGCACCGAACGACTGCGTTCCGTTGGATCGAGAAGGCTCGGAAGTCGCTGCTTCGGGAGACTCGCAAGGCACTGATGAGCCGTCTGCGCGTGGGCAGCGGAGAGTTCCTCAGCATCATGCGGGTGGTGGGTGGCGACCTTGATGTCAGCGTCCGACGCCTGTTGGTCAGCGATATCGAAGCCGAGCCTGCGAAGCCCTAGCCCTTAGCCCTAGCAGGGTTCCAGGTCGAGGCGCTGGTAGGCGATCTCGGGGCCGCCGTCGCGTGTGCCGAGGATGATCTCATCGCGACCGTCGGCGTCCATGTCGACCACGAAGGCCCGGCTGGGCACGGGCTCACCAAACAGCACCTCGTCTCGTGGGCCTTCGGTGAACGTACCGGCGACGGAGCCGTTGTAAACGGACACGACCTCCAGCGAGGGACTTCCCAGGGCGATGTCGTCGAGCCCGTTGCCGTCGAAATCACCCAGCACGGCGAAGCTGGACGACTCGTAGTTTTTAACCGAGCTCAGTTCGTTGCCTTCGAAGCGGTGAACTTGAACGGTGACCTCGCCTTCGCCCGAACAGGCGCGGGCGTACACGTTGGTGAACGCGTCAAAGGACTCCGCTCCGATGAGCTGATTGGGGGTGAACCCGTCGGCATCATCGCCGATGCCGACGAGCTCGAGGCCGGCCTCCACCCGTCGCAGAAGCTCGAAGCCGTGCGGCGCGCAGGAGGTGAGATCGTCGAAGTAGCCCGACTGTGCCAACGCGACGAGGCTGGAGTCCTGCTTCACGAGGCGTGGCGCGACGTCGCCGACGAGGCTGCTCTTGGCCGCGGCGATGGGGACGAACCCACCGGTTCCGTCGCCCGCGAGCAGCTCGAGGACGCCATCGCGGTTGCGAAAGAAGTCGGCGAGCCCATCCCCGGTGATCTCGACGATCCCCTCGAACCCGTCTTGAAACCCGAACGGTGTCGGCGTGAACGGGCCTTCGATTTGGAACGGGGTGGCCGGGATGAAACTCAAGCGCGGGGATCCGCCGCCAAACGAAAAACCGACGCCGTCGCCGATGCCATCGCCGTCCATGTCTTGCAGGCCGGTGAGAAAGCCGGGAAAGAAGCCGGCGGAGATGGGCTGGCTGTCGGTGTCGAACCAGAACAGGTCCGCGCCTCCACCCGGTCCACCGCCGCCTTCGAAGAAGGACAGCCAAAGCTCGGCAAGACCGTCGCCATCTTGGTCGAGCACGAACAATCGCGACTCTTCTGGGGCCTCGAACAGCGGCGTGGCGGACCAACAAAGCGCCTCGGGAAAGTCGCCGCTGCTGCCAAAGAACCCCGAGCTGTCGAAGCCGCCGTCGGTCCCGAATGTGGCGGTGATGGGGCCGCTGGTGCTCATCGGACCGACGCTGGTCATGGGCGGCAGCGTGGTCCCCGGCGGCGAGTCTGAGCCGCCGCCCTCGGACGAAGCCGAGGTGTCGGTGTCGCCTGCGGTGCCGTCCGCACCTTCGTCGGACAAGATCACCCGGGACGAACACCCGGCGACCAGCAGCGCGACTCCGAGCCAGGCTTTGTAGACCATGGCGCGGAGTGTAGCGCCTTCAGGAATCGGTCGGCGCCAAGCTGACCGCGCTGTAGGCGACCGCGGTGCTGCGACCCGGGTTGCGGTATCCGTGGCGCTGGTCTCCGCGAAAGACGACGACGTCGCCGGGCCCCAGCGTCCATCGTTCACCGCCTGCGCTCAGCTCAAGGGTGCCCGATTCGCAGGTGAGGTACTCGCGGGTTCCTGGGGTGTGAGGCACGCCCGCAAAGGCGGCGCCCGGAGGGAACTGCATGCGCTCCAGGTCCAAGCCGGGAATCGGATCGGGGAGCAGCTTTCGGATGAGTGCTTTGCCGCGCTTTTGCTCGGGAAGCTCGCTCGCTCGGTACAGGCGGGCGCTGGCTCGCGGGGCGCCGACCAGCTCCTCGAGCGTGACCTGAAGCGCGCCGGCAACCTTCATGAGGACCGAAAGCGTGGGGTTGGCCGCGCCCGACTCGATGTTGGCCCAGGTCGGACGCGGCAGTCCGGCGACCTTGGCCATCTGGCTCTGCGTGACGCCCCGCGTCTCCCGAAGCGCTCTGACGTTGTCGGCCAGGTTCGACGCGGCGTCCATGCAAGGGAGCTTACAGCGATGCGTCTTCGCTGCGTTTTGTGATCCGCTCTGCGATCTGCCAGAAGAGCAACAGCCCCAGGAAGTCGGCGAGGAGATCGATCGGGTCGGCGGTGCGATGGGGGGACGTGGCCTGCATGAGCTCCTCGGCAAGGCCGCCCGCAAGCGGGAGCGCGACCGCCCACGGGATGCCTCGCCATCGACGTCCGCGGCAGGCGAAGTGGGTTCCGAAGGCCAGCGCACCGAACATGAGGAAGTGCAGCACCTTGTCCGAGCCCGGGATGGCCAGCCAGGCGACGTTCGATCCCGACAACGCGCCGGTGTACGCGACGAGTGTGGCGGCGACCACCAGGCCGAGCTGCGGCCACAACAGCCAACGCCAGCGCCACGGATCGGTGCGCGAGGCGTGGGTCAGGCCCGCGGCGGCCACACCCAAGCCCAGTCCGACGGTGGTGCCGGCCCAGACATCAACGCCGTGGTGGTGTCCGAGCTCCACGCGGCTGTACCCGACCAGGAGCGCGAGCGGGACCATGCACAGTGCGGCGCCGCGGCGGTGCGCGAAGGTGACGGCGATCGCGATCGCGACCAGGACCGCGTGTCCGCTTGGAAACGATCCGAACGGCGGAGCCGGGAGCAGGGCCGAGGTGCTGCCGGGGCGGGGGAGGTCGGTGAGGGTCTGCAGCGCGAGCGTGAACCCCAGTCCCAGGACCATGGCCCACGCGGCTGCGCGTCCCAGTCGCGGGTTGGAGCGGCCGACCCAGATCGGCATGCCCACGACCACGAGCGCGAAGCCGACTGTGCTCGCCGCGATCATGCCCAGTGCGTAGGGTCCTTCCAGCATCACGGGGTGTGTACGTCCGGAGCGGTTGGATTGTGCCCACGGAGGCGGCGGGCGGTCGGGAAACGGCGCCGACCGGCGCAGGGCCGGTTCTACGCGGCGCGAGGCCGGTCCCATGGGGCGAGCGACGTGTGCATCTCGCGTCACCTCGGCCCGATGGAGTACAGTCCGCAAGCCTTGACCGAACAAGAGACAACCGGAAAAGAGCCCTCTCGAGGGAGTTTTGGCACTCGTTTCGGGTTCCTCATGGCCGCAGCCGGCAGTGCGGTGGGCCTGGGGAACATCTGGAAGTTCCCCTACATCACCGGGGAGTACGGGGGCGGGGCGTTCGTGCTCGTCTACCTGGCGTGCATCGCCATCGTGGGCCTGCCCTTGATGTACGCCGAGCTCATCATCGGTCGCCGCGGCGGCAGCGATGTCCTGGGGGCGCTCAAGAATCTCACCGCCAAGAGCGGAGCACCCGGGGGCGCGGCGCTCTCGACCGTCACGGGCGTCGTGGCCGTCCTCTCGGGTCTGCTGATCCTGTCGTTTTATTCGGTGGTGGCTGGGTGGGCCATTCACTTCCTCGGCGTGTCGGTGGGCGTGGTGCCCAGCGAAGGCGGAGCGGAGGCCACCTTCGGGGTGCTCTTCAAGAGCTTCGAGTGGTCGGCGCTGTGGCACACCGTTTTCATGGTCATCACCGTGGTGGTGGTGTCCGGAGGCATCCACGGCGGCATCGAGAAGCTCTGTAGCCGTCTGATGCCCGGGCTCATCGGGATCCTGCTGCTGATGCTGGTCTACGTCGCCTTCACCGGAGGCCTGGGGCGGTCGCTGGCGTTCCTCTTCGCCCCCAACTTCGACAAGTTGAGCACGGAGGCCGTCGTCGAGGCCTTGGGACACGCCTTCTTCACGCTCTCCTTGGGCATGGGCGCGATGGTGACCTACGGCTCCTATCTGAAGTCGGACCGCGGCATCGTCCGAGACGGCGTGGTGATCGCCCTGATCGACACCGGCGTGGCGCTGCTGGCTGGCACGGTGATCTTCGCGGTGGTCTTCGCGGGCGGCAAGGAGGCGGGCGCGGGCCCGGGCCTGGTGTTCATCACGTTGCCCGACCTCTTCGACTCGATGCCCGGCGGCACCCTCATCGCGATCGCCTTCTTCGTGCTGCTGATCTTCGCCGCCCTCTCGTCGGCCATCTCCCTGCTCGAGGTCGTCGTCTCGTTCCTGGTCGATCGGTTCGGCGTGAACCGAAAGGCCGCCGCCGCGGGCATGGGTCTCGCCATCTGGGGCTTGGGCCTGCTCAGCGCGGACTCCGAGCTCAAGTTCGCGATTCCGGGCGCGCTGTCGGGTTTCCTGGGCTCCGGAGACGAGGCGATGCTCGACATCCTCGACAACCTCACCACCCGCGTGATGCTCCCTCTGGGGGGGGTCCTCATCGCCTTTGCGGCGGGCTGGTTGGTCACCAAGCAGGACCGCGAGGCCGGCTTCGAGCACCTCGAAAGCAGCCGGACTTATGCGGCGGTGTGGACCTTCCTCATTCGGTACGTCGCCCCGGTGCTGGTGCTGTTCGTGCTGCTGGTGAAGGCCGAGATCATCTCGCTGGGGTAGCGGGTCCGCCCTGCGGCGCGGCCTCGCTCGCCCCGACTGCGGCCTTGAGCGCCGCGGCAAACTCGGGATGCTGCTCGGCGATGCCAGGCAGCTTCAGCAGCGCGGAGAGGTTCTCGATCGCCTTGGGATCCTCGAGCATCTCCGCCCACAGCTCGGGGTCTCGGGTCGGCATCTCGGTGAAGTGCTCGAGCTCCAGCTGCGTGTTCACCGAGAGGCTGCGGTCCTCCATATCGACGGTGATGTCCAGCGACTTGGACAGCGGCAGGTCGACCGCCTCGAGCGCGATCGAGTAGGCGGACTCGCGCAGGCACTCCTCCAGGGCCGGCTCGTCGAGCGAGTCGTCCACGACTTCGACGGTCTCGACGATGGCTCCAAGCCCGGGCTCGCCAATGATGTCGGCGCGCAGCTGCAGCTTTCCGGTCGCCGTCTCGGGCAGGGACTCCAGGCACTCGACGAACAGTGGAATCCCCTGCTCCAGCACCGAGGCCATCAAGGGGCCCAGTGCCTCAAAGCGCTCGAGCTCGTTCCCCATCTCGGCCAACACGTCCTCGGGGCTCCGCTTGCCGAGCACGGACGGTGGGGCGTCGTCTGCGGGTTCTTTCGCGCGCCGCGACGCAATCGCAGCTCGCACCTCTTGCCACCGCTTGCGACGATCGGACTTGGAGGCGTCGTCCGGATCTGCACCAAACTTCGCGGCCGCAGCGGGTTGGACAGCGCCGGCTGGGGGAGTGTCGGTTTTGCTCGGCGCTTCGCTGTCGGCTTGTGTCCACGCGAGACATGCGACGAGCAGGCTTCCGAATGCGGTGGCAACAACGGCTTTGGTGGTCGTGGATGTGGACACGGCGAGGATTCCTGGAGTGGTGAGAGGGTCGGGGGACCAAGCCACGGCTGCGCTCATCCATGCGGCACGGCCCCCGCCGGCGCGGTCGAGGTGCTCGCGCATTCGCTGCAAGCTTCGTGAGAGCCGGGTGCGAACGGTCGAGGCGGGCATGCCGAACTCGGTCGAAAGCTCGCTGGCCGTGTGCCCATTGCAGTAGCGGCCGACGATGAGGTCGCGGTCTTCGGGACCGAGCCGGGCGAGCGCTTCCTCGAGCGCCTCGCAAAGCCTGTCCCGATCGAGGGCAGCGTCGGGGGGCGTGAGTCCGGCCTGCGACGCATCGGCTCGGGCCTCGCGTGACCGCCGGCGTTGCTCGGCGCGCACGCCCATGTCGCGCCGCCTGCGAAGCACCGTTTTCCACCACGCTGGGCGCCCGTCATGGGTCGCGCCCTGGCCCGCAATCCAGGCCTCGTGCGCGAGGTCGTCCGCCTCCTGAACGGAGACCAGGCTCCGGGCAAGGCTGCGCAGCGCGGTGAGATCCGCGGCCGAGAAGCCGTCCGCAGAGCTGTCCGTGGAGGAGGGGTGGGTCATGACTCACCCTCGTATTGCCACGGGCCCCGAAAGTGTCTCAGTTTTTTTTCGGGTCGTGCGGACGGGCGGCGGCCGCCTTGCAGCGCAACGGTCGATGACCGAGCATCGAGCCACGCTTCTGCGGAGCTTCGGATGATCGAACTCATCGATATCGGGTTGAACTTGGCGCACCGGTCCTTTGAGGCTGATCGCGCAGCCGTGGTGCAGCGTGCGACTGAGGTCGGCGTCGGCCACATGATCATCACCGGCACCAACGCCGAAACGAGCGAGGCGGCGGCGGCCCTGGCTCGCAACGATCGCGCGCATCTCTCGGCCACGGCGGGGACACACCCGCATCACGCCCAGGACTACTCCGAAGCCACGGCGACCGCGATCCGGGCGCTGGCCGCCCGTGAGGAGGTCGTCGCGATCGGCGAGTGCGGCTTGGACTTCAACCGCAACTTCTCGTCTCCGCAGGACCAGCGCGCCTGTCTTCAGGCGCAGCTGGAGATCGCCGTCGACGTGCAGCTCCCCGTGTTCCTGCACGAACGCGATGCTCACGAGGCGCTGTGCGAGCTGGTCGAACCCGTGCGGCCCCGGCTTGCAGGCGTGGTGGTGCACTGCTTTACGGGCGGCCCGCAGCAAGCGGCGCGTTACCTCGCGATGGATGCGTACCTGGGGATCACTGGGTGGATCTGCGATGAGCGTCGCGGCCAAGCGCTGCGCGAGGCGGTGGTCACGATCCCCGACGACCGCCTGATGCTCGAGACCGACGCGCCCTTCCTGACCCCCCGCGATGCGCCCAAAGGCACGCCCCGGCGCAACGAGCCGGCCATGTTGCCGCACGTGCTGGAGGCGGTGGCGAAGCTGCGCGGGCAGAGCCCCGAGGCGGTCGCAGCGGCCGCCACCGCGAACACGCGCCGCTTCTTCGGATTGGGCTGAGCCCTGGTCACAACCGCTGGTTTCTTGGTCTGCCAAGGTCCTCGCGCAATCCTCCCGCCCGCATGCGCAGCCTCTGGAAGATCCTCGTGCCGGCCGCCTCCCTCGCTCTTTCGTGGATCGCGGTCAGCGCTCCTGCAACGGCTGCAGAGGGCTCTGGGCCGCAGATCCGGCGCAAGGGGGGGCAGTGGAGTCTGCTCGCTGGTGGGGCGGCCTGCGTGCCGGGGCGGGCGTCGTGCTCGCGTGAGTCGACCCTGAGCGGCATCACGATCGACGGGACCACACGTCCATCACTGGCCACCGGTGCAGAGCTCGGCTATCGGCTCAACGACTACGTGTTCGTCGGGGCGGTCTACCGCTTTGGCATGTTCGACATGTCCTTCGTCAACCCCGAAGGCCTGCCCTACGAGTTCGCGTACCAGCACTCGATCTATGGGGTCGTTCGCCCGAGCATTCCGCTGTGGCGCTTCGACCTGGGGCTCAGCCTTGGGGCGGGCTTCTCACGGCAAGTCTTCCGACTGCCCGGTGATGACCGCGATGACGCCGCTGGTTTCTCCGCGTTGCTCGGACCCACGCTCGACCTGTTCATCAGCGAGCGCGTGTTTGTGGGGGCCCGCTTCGACTTGCTGCTCAACGCCCAGGGCGACGTCTGCCAGCAGCGCGGCGGCGAGACCCGGTGTGGTGCGGCGCAAGATGCCGACGTGGGGCCCGTGCACCAGATGGTGTTTGGGCTCAACGTCGGCGGCACGTTCCTGTAGCCCGAAGGCGCGCCCGCTCAGGTGCGGACGTTCGGCGGCAGGCTCGTCGGCGCATCGACCACCACGCTCTGCTCGACGTTCTGATCCGATCCCGCGATAGAGACCACGGCCTTGACCGTATAGGTCTGGTTCCACCGATCCTCCACCTTGCTCCAATCCGGCTGCGTCAACGCGTAGGTCACCGAGATATCCTGCCCGGCCTCGACGTTTTCATCCCACGGCTCGTATCCGTTTGTTTCTTCGGACCACACACTCGGCGCGCGGGTCTGCAGCGTGCCCAGCGACTCGCCCGACGCGAGCTGCAGCTGCACGGACTTCACGACCATCTTTGCGGGCGCGACGCCTTCGGGCGCGGTGACCGAGAGCTGGATCGAGCTCTGCTCGCACGCGCGGCTCGCACTGGCCGCAGAGGCGCGCTTACGCTGAGCGTTGCTTTCAGCCGACCGCTTGGACTTCGGTGCCATCGAAGGCTTCGGCCGGGTGTTGGGACCCCCGCCGCAGTCATCGGCGAGCGTCGCCGCGGTCATGAGCACCGCGATCGAGCCGACCTCTGGTTCGGGTTCGGGCTCTGGCTCTGGCTCTGGCTCTGGATCTGGATCTGGATCGGCCGGGGACTGCGACGGCGAGACGGGCTGCTCGTCTGCAGAGCTGGGACCTGTGGGGCTGCAGCCGAGCAGACCGACGAACACGAAAGCGAGTCCAGTGCGCACGCCTCACGGTAGCAAGACTTCGGGTTCGCCACACCGCTTCCCCGTTGCGCGCCAACACCGACCGTGGGTACGGGACTGCGGTACCATGCTCGGGTGGGGGTTCGGGTGTGGTTGGCGTTCGCGGCTCTCGCCGTGACCGCGGCCGGAGCGGTGGGGTGTCAGACCTCGGCGTTCGCCTGCCAGTCCAACGACGCGTGCCCGAAGGGTCGGTGTGAACCACAGGGGTGGTGCAGCTTCCCCGACGCGTCGTGCCCGTCCGGACATCGTTTCGGTGAGTATGCGGCCGAGGGACTCGCGGGCACCTGCGTGGAACCCACGGCCGGTGAAACCGAACCTGCCAGCACCGGTCCCGGGACGACGAGCACCACCGACGGCTCCAGCACCACCGAGCCTGGGAGCAGCGAGACCTCCACCACGGTTTCCAACAACACCACGGGCGGTCCGAGCACGTCGTCCTCCAGCACCGAAACGAGCGGTGATGAGAGCACCGGACCCGATCGGCCAACGGTGGTCACGGTGCCCATCGCCGCCGATGCCGACGACGGAGCGATCTACGACACGCCCGAGGGCGCGCGAATCTGGGTTCCGTCGGGGAGACCGGGATGGGCGAGGGCTTCTTCGGCGAGTATCCGAGCGGTGCGTACTACGTGGCGTACTTCCGCTTCGCGCTCCCGGAAGAGGTCGAGACCGCTACGCTCGTCGATGCGCGGATCCGGCTTGAGTCAACGCCCCAGCTTACGTACATGTGGAACGCAGACCACGCGGTTGGAATTTGGCTTGAGTCCACGCAGAGCGCTCCTGTGGTGGAAGGCCCCGACTCGTTCCCCACGCTCCTTGGCGGGTCCCCGGTGGGGATTGGTGCCAGTTTGCTCGACTCGAACGTGCGGTGGCCGGAAGCAGGCGGTCTGGTCTGGATGCCCGGGGCCAACACCTCCCCCGATGTCGCGCCGCTGCTCGATGTCCTGAGTCAGAACCTCGATGGCCTTAGCGCAGGTGACTACATTCAGTTCTGGCTCTCGGTTGCCACGCCCACGGGCATAGGCGGCGAGGTGACCTATGTCGACTTCGCGTCGCGATCCTCGGCCGTCCCCGAGCTTGAGCTTACGTTCCAGCGACGCGAGTAGGTGACGACTGGCGCCGGGTCGCGGGCGGGCGCTGCAATGCGGGCAGTCCCCGTCCTCGCCCACGAGGCGCTCGCATGAGCAACAGTCTCGAAGCTCTACCCCCGCAGATGCTATCGCATCGGGCCGGGGGCGCCTGGGAGCGCGGACGAACCGCTGCGCAAGTGCCAGGCGTCGACGATCGCGTCAACCGTCCCACCGGCCGCAAGAATCCTGGTTGGCCAACGAATCCGCCGCCTTTAGATGATGGCGAATACAATCTGAGCGTCGACGAACATTCCGCAGAAGGGCATGGTTCCACGGTCGTCAGCGCGGACCCGCTGTTCCCTCCTCTTTCTAGAGCAGCCCGTGGGCCGAAATCGACCTGTACCGAGAACAAGTTTCCACGAGACAGCTTGACGGAACCGGCACTACCGTCACCTCGTCGAGCTTCCGTCGCATCAAAAGCTCCATCGTTCCATGTCCAAAAGCACTCTAGAACTCCGAGGCCGCGTCGTTCAAACCGGAACCGACCGCGGTATCCCCGACCTTCGCGTCGTTGTTGTCGATCAGGAATCTCAGATCCCGACGATGCTGTTTCGCGCCATTACCGACGAAGTCGGGGAGTACTGCATTGAACTCTCCCGCGAAGAGGCCGCGAGTCTGTTCTCACCTGGCAGAGGTCAGGTGTGGGACGCGGCCACGCGTCTTTACATCTCGGTCTACAATGGGGATGCCCTCCTCCTCACGACCTCTGACGAGCTGCGGATGCATCACATCGCGCGTGGGGCGTTTCCCACGGTGCTTGAGGTCAGCGTCAGCGGCACGGCAGACATCCAGTTCTCGGTACATGGGCGGGTGGTCCACGCAGACGGCACAGGCGTCCTCAGAGCCGATGTTCGGGTCGAGCGGGTGGAGGCGGCGTCGCGCATGATTATCGCCACGGGCACGACAGACCCCGACGGAGGGTTCGACTTGTCGTACGCAGGGGTCGATGAGTCGACTGCGACGTTGACGAACATGGCGCTCGTGGTCGTGGCCGATGACGGCATGAGCGGGGACGAACTCGCTCGGACCCCGGTCATCGTCGATCCGGAGCCGCGCCATCGTGTCGACCTCCTTGCGGCCGAGCTCGCCGACTACACGGGGCAGCCCGAGTACACTCAGGTGCTGGCTGCGTTCGAGCCGTGGGTTTCGGCTAACGCCCTTCCGAACCTAAGCAGTGAAGATCTTGAGCTGCTGGTGAAACGCACGGGTATGCCAGCGGACCAGGTGGCGATGGCGATCCAGGCGCAGCGGATTGCGACTGCGCGCGGCATTCCGGCGGAGGCGAGCTATGCGTTGATGCGGGCTGGGTTGCCGGCCGATGTTCCGGGGCAGCTTGCGCAGTCTCAGCTCGTGATTCGTGCGGCGCTGCAGAAGGCGAGCGACACGCACCTGGTCGCGCCTACGTTGTCGAACGGAAACCCCTTCGATATCGACGTGTTGATGGCGCTCTACGCCACCGAGAAGACGAGCGCTCTCGTGTCGGGAACGGACTCCGCGGTCCGGGACCTGGTGGCAACTAGCGGTCTCGATACGACCGTCTTCCTGACCCGTTGGAGCGCGCACGAGGGGACGGCGGCCGCTCTCTGGGACGAGCTTCGCGCCGGTACCGAAATCTCCGCGCAGGACGTCGACACCCTCGAGTTCACTGTGGAAGCCGCGTCCGTGATCGACGGCCACCTTCCGGCTCTTTCGGCTCTGCAAGCTGATCGGACTGCAGGGACGGTCTCGTCCTTGTCCGACCTGGCGGGGTGGGACGCGGCGACCTGGAGCGCATTCGTCAGCACCAACGGTGCCCCGCCCACGCTACCTGGAGACCAACAACAGCGAGAGGCTGCGTTCGCCGTCGATAGCCGTCGGCGGGCGCAGGCGCGCTTCCCTTCGCAAATGGTCGCTCGAAGGTTCGAGGCAAGTCCCTCTAGCGCCGTGCCCGGCGTCACCGAGTTCTTCGACGCCAACCTGACGTTCGAGGTCGGGCGCACGAACGTGACCCGGTTCTTTGCCGAGAACCCCACCGCGACTCCGTCGGGATTCGCCGCGGCCGAAATGGAAGAGAGTGTGAAGCGTGTCCAGCGGGTGTTCGCGTTGACTCCCGAACATGAGCGCTATGAAGTGTCTCGTGTCCTGCTCGATGAAGGCGTCGACTCGGCGGCGCGTATTGTCCACATGGGTCGGGCCTCGTTTACCGCTAGGTTTTCCAGCTTGTTCTCAGGTTCGCACGCAACCCTGTCCGGGGAGAGCGTGGCTGCACACGTCTACGGTAAGGCCCTTGAGAAGCACGGATTCTCTCTGGCGATGTTGGCACAGTACGGCGCGTCCGCGAACTCTGTTGGCATCCCCGCTGTGGCGTCCTACGCCCTGGACCCTAACGAGGGGTCGGGCGCCACATCGCTGGCCGATCTGTTCGGCTCCATGGACTATTGCTCGTGCTCGCACTGCAGCTCGCAGTTCGGGCCTGCGGCCTACCTCGTGGATCTTCTTGCGGCGCTGGACGGTGCGGGAGCGCTAGGTGTCCTCAACACGCGCCGTCCAGACATCGCAGGCCTCGATCTCTCGTGCGCGAATACTAACACCCCGTTGCCGTATATCGACCTCGTCAACGAGCTGCTGGAGCAGGTCTCGGCCGACCCTGCCAGCCCGTTGCAGGCAGGAAACACAAGCTGGACCGCTCAAGAGCTGCGTCTGACCCCCGAACCCGGTCCCACCGTCGCTGTCGACCCGTACGCAGCCCCAGAGGCCGCAGCGTTCCCGTGGACACTGGGGAGGAGTGTCCGCGGCAGTGAACTGCGTGAGTACATGCAGGCTCTCGGGTTTACCCGCGCCGATGCGATGGAGTTGTTCTCTCTAGCAGGGAGCGTTGAAGCTGTCGACAGCGACACGATTACCGCGGAAAGGCTCGGCGTCAGCGCTCGGCAGTTCCAACTCTTTGCAGGGAACACGTTTGGGGAGATCCCTCAGATTTGGGGGCAATCCGCGGGCGCAAGCGACTGGACCGGCCCACTTGCGCTGGACGTAGGGCGCATGCTTGAGGTCACGGGTCTGAGCTTCGAGGAGCTCGGCCGGGCGCTCTCTATGCGGAGGGTTCGCAACTGGGTTACAAACGCGGAGACGCTGGAGCTTCGATTCGGTGACCCTGCCTGCGACATCGGGCAGGCTTTCGTCAACGGGTTTGACGAGGCTGCGGCGACCTCACTGCATCGTCTCATCCGAGCAAGTCGAGCAACTGGCCTTTCGTTGGAGGAAATCGACATCGTCGATCAGACGTTCGACGGCCTCAACGGCACGACAATGCGGGCGGTTGTAGAGATCAAGGCCCTCCAGGCTCTTGACGCGATCGAAGTGGATGAGGCTTGTGGTCTGTGGGCCGAATTGGATACCCATGACTACGACGGACGCCCCTCCCTCTACACCCGGCTGTTCGCGAACCACGAGGTCTTGGTGTCAGAGTTGGGGGCGTTCCCCCTGGACACCGATCTCGAAGAGACGGTCCACTTTCCCTACCTCCGAGCCGCGCTAAGGATTTCCGATGCCGAGCTGCGGGCGCTCATCCAGCCACTGGTCGCCGCCGCGGAAGCCGCACCAGGGAGCCCAGCCCTTGTCGTAGATGCGAGCGTCGTAGGGTTCCTGTTCGCTCGAACTCGCCTCGCTCAGCTGTTGTCGTTGGAGATCCGAGCGCTCATCATATTCCTAGAGCTCTCGGATGTGGATCCCTTCGCGGGTCCTTCGGAGACTAGAGCGTTCATCGAGCAAGTCGCCCGGGTGCGCGGGCATGGGCTGACTGCAGAAGACGTTGACTACCTCTGCCGGCACCGTTTTTCGGCCGAGGCCGATCGTTCGATCGACGTTGACCGAGTACTTGAGTCGCTCGTCGAGGCGCTGGCTGAGGTCGAGCGTGCTGCGACAGTCGACGGCACGCCACAAGAAGCGGTCGTCGCTCACGCCGAGGCCCTTCTTCAGTCTTCGAGCGTGGCTCGGGAGGCGACAGGAATGCTGTCTGCTGCGGTGCTCTCCACGAGCAGCGAAGAAGAGGCCCTCTGGCAGCTCCTGGTGCTGGTTGACAATGACCCGTCGGGTCTTGCGGCCTCGCTGAGCAGCGCCACCCCCGAAGCCCGGTTCGCCCAGCTTGCTCCCGTGCTGGAGGAAGTTCGCCGAGCGCGCGGGTATCGGGAAAGCACCATCGCGGTTCTTGCGGCAGCGCTGAACTTGGACGGGGATCTGGTGCAGCTGCTTGCGACGGACCTCGTTCTCTCCGACCCGATGTCCGTCCCCATTCCGACGTCCATCCTCGACGCGTTGGCGGACCCGCAGCTGGTGCTCACTCCTGTCGCAATCTCAGAGTCACACCGCACCGCAGTGGCGCTGATGCATAAAGTGGCAAACCTGCTTTCCACTGTCGGCGTTGCTCGACGCGATATGACGTGGCTCTTCTCGCCTGGGGACGGGGCTTCGCCGCTCGCGCTCTCGGAGCTTCCTCTCTCCGAGCCACCGGTCTCGGATGCACAATCGTACTTTGCGGGGTTGGAGGCGCTTATACGGTGGGTCGCGATCCTCGATGAACGGGTCGGATCGGGAGCGGGCCTGGAGAGCCTGGATGAACTCCCAGTCGAGATGAACTGGCAGGCCGAAGATGTCACGTGGGCGAGGTCGGAGCAGTGGCTTGACCTCGCCGAATCCGATCTCCGGAACGTTGATGTGATGTGGCAGCTTCGCCGGATGGCCGCTGCCGTGCGAAAGACTGGCGTCCGTGCATCTGACCTCGCACTGTGGGCGCGAACGACACCCACTGAGGCTCATGCCAACGCAGCCCGAAACGCGCTTCAGTCGAGCTATGACCGTACGCAGTGGACGGCCGTGATTCAGCCGATCTCCGACCGTCTCCGCGCGGTGCGCCGTGATGTTCTTCTGGACTACATTGTCGAGCGCGATGGGTTTGGCAATCGGGATGCTCTGTTCGCGCATTATCTCATCGATGCTCAGATGGGGGCGTGCACTCTGACGTCTCGGATCAAACTGGCGATCAGCGCGGTCCAGCTCTTCTTCCAGCGAAGCATCATGGAGTTGGAGCCAGAGGTCTCCCTCGCACCGGGGATCGAGCGTGAGTGGGAGTGGCGAAAAAACTATCGAGTCTGGGAAGCAAACCGGAAGGTCTTCTTCTATCCGGAGAACTGGGCGACGCCCGAGCTGCGGACAAACAAGACGCATCTCTTCAAGCAGCTCGAAGCTACGATTCAACGAGAAGAGCTGACGGGGCCAGCGGCGGAGAAGGCCGTCGTCGACTACGTTGTCGGGCTTCACGAGGTGTCGCAGCTGATTGTCCTCGACATCCACCGTTGGATCGAACCCGCGACGGGGAACCTTGTGGAGTCAGTTGTCGCGAGGGCGCGGGCTGCGCCGTCCGAATTCTTCTATCGCGCGCGGGTCGCGAAAGGAGTCTGGTCCCCTTGGGAGAAGATTGAGAGTGGAATCACCGGGGAACACGCGATCATCAAGGCTGTCCAGGGGAGAGTGTTCGTCATCTGGCTCGACTTCCTTGATGGCAATCAGCAGAAAGGAGAGGATGATAGTAGCAAGAAGCGCCAGCCGATCCTCTCGTGGTCTGAGCGTTGGCAAGGCGAGTGGACGCCAAAGCGAACGATCCCTGCTCTCCCGCGTGGGGCGAAGAGTGACTCGAACAAGCGGTTCATGCTTTGGGGCGGGCCGTCAGGTGATCCCCTTGCTGTCTATGTGCTGTTCTTCTCGCTTCATGGTGGTACTATTGATCGTGCCTGGAAGGCGAGCTTTGATCCCGTCCTTGATGTGATGACAAACGCCGGGACCGCGGAAACAACCTACCACTCGAAGAAGAGCCTTGAGATCCAGGGGGCAATCAGGGGCCAGCGATACACCTATGGGCGCCCGCCCAACGATGACGGGCAATCGCTGTCGGATGTGCGCTTGCACCACTTCGCGGACCTCAATGGAGAGGTCCAGGCGTTCAGGGTGGCTCGCATCTCGCGGAAACCGCCCGTATCGCTCAACCACCAAGGGGGTATGCCGTTCGCAGAGCCGCGGAACTACGTCATCGACTTCTCCGGAGGGGCGATCTTCGGAGAAGCCGTGAGCGGTGCATCGCTTCAGGTCGGCGCGGTATCTCAGAGCTCGAACGACCAAGCACAGCTTTTCAACGCTGACCTCGAAATCTTGGATGAAGATGAGCCCAGCGCACTTGAGTCGGCTGCGTACCAACTGTCCGCACCGCCGCTTGCTGGAGTGTACGAGTTCTCCACAGCGCAGGGGCTGACTGGCCTCGCCGCAGCGTCCGCGAGTCTTCCGGCTTCCGCACAGGTGCCGAATGGCTTCCGTTTCGAGTCGTTCTCACATCCGTACACCGGTATGCTTCTGGCGCAGGTCGCTGCTGGGGGCGCTACCGCGCTATTCGAGCCGCGAAACGAGGAACTCCGCCGCCAACTTCTGGAGGAGGAATACCTCTTCCACGAGAGCGACCCGCCCTCAGAACTCGATGAGATCTCATACCTGGCGACCGAGCATGTGCTGTCCCCGCTCCCGAGGCGGTCGTTTGACTTCGAGACCGGCGGCGCCTACTCGGTCTACAACTGGGAACTCTTCTTCCATGTGCCGTTGTACATCGCGAACCGCTTCAGGTTGGAGAACAGGTTCGCCGACGCAGATCGGTGGTACCGATTCGTGTTCGACCCCAGTCGGACAGCGGAAGACCCCGGTGAGGGCGTCGAGCGGTTTTGGAACGTGAAACCGCTCTTCCAGGAGTCGGAGTTGGGAACGCTCGACCTCGTGCAAGAACTCTTCAGCAACGAGGGCCCTGACGCCAACTCCGAGGCCGTCCAGGCGTTTAAGAAGGGAATCCAAGCGTGGCTTGGGAACCCATTCGACCCTCATGCGATCGCGGCGGTCCGGGCGGGTACGTATCGCTGGGTGGCGGTGAAGGGGTACTTGGACAACTTGATCGACTGGGGCGATGCGCTCTTCCGTCGAGATACGATTGAGTCGATCAACGAGGCGACGCAACTATATCTCCTCGCAGCCGAGCTACTCGGGCAGCGGCCGCGGAGCGTTCAGGCGCTCGATACGGTGACGCAGACCTACAACGACCTGGATGACCCCAGCTTCTTCGGGGGGTACGCCGAGCTGGAAGGCTGGGATCCACTGCAGGGTACGGACCCGTCGTCGCCGCCTGGAAGTTCGACGTTCAGCAACACCTTCGGCTACGAGTCGCCCGTTCCGCCGTTCAACCCGGTCCCGACGTCACTCGCGGCACCCACAGCGCCGCTCCCTCCTGCTGCCGGAGGGATTTCCAGCTTCGCGGCCGACCTTCCGGCTCCTCTGTGGTGGACGTTCTGTCTGCCTCCCAACCCCGACTTGTTGGCGTATTGGGACCGAGTTGGCGATCGACTCTTCAAGATTCGGAACTGCCAGAACATCGAGGGCGTGGAGCGGATGCTGGCACTCTTCGCCCCGCCCATCGATCCAGGCCTGCTTGTGCGCGCCACCGCTTTGGGGATCGATCTGAGCGACGCGATCGACGGTACCTTCGCACCGACGCCAAACCATCGATACCGTGTCCTAGCGGCGCGGGCCGTTGATCTGGCTTCCGACGTCCGGGCTCTGGGAGGGGCGCTTTTGACAGCGCTCGAGAAGCGAGATGGGGAGTCGTTGAGCCGTCTGCGCGCGGTGCATGAGGTTTCGACGCTGGAGCGTGCGCGTGCTGTGCGAAGTGAAGCCATTTCCGAGGCTGGCGCGCAGCTCGAGGCGCTCGAGGTTTCGCTCGGGAACTCCCGAGAGCGGCAACGCTATTTCAAGCACCTCGTGGAAAAAGGGCTCATCCAACCGGAGAAGGACCACGTTTCGGGGATGGCCTCTGCGCGACGGAGCCATCGGACGAAGCGAAGTGTCGAAATGGGGGCGTTGGTAGTTTCGTTGCTTCCAACAGTTGCGGTCGGAACGTCGAACTCTGTGGGGTTCGGATCGTTGCAAATGTCGGCGTACGCAAACTTCATTGCGGCAAGCTACGCGGGGGATGCGGCAGACTCTGAAATGGGGGCCCAAGCAGCACTCGTTTCGGCGGGGCACACTCGCCGCTTCGAGGACTGGAAGTACCAGGCTGCTTCCGCAGAACGTGAAGCGAAGCAGATCGAGCGGCAGATCGTCGCTGCGAAAGTAAGGCTGGCAATCGCGGAGCGCGAGCTTGCGAATCACGATCATCAGACAGGGCAGTCGAAGGCCATGCAGCTCTTCTACCAGGACAAGTTCTCGAGTGAAGAACTCTACGACTGGATGATCGGCGAGATCTCTGGGCTGTACTTTCTCTCCTACAAGCTCGCGCTTGACATGGCAAAGAAGGCCGAGCGGGCGATGCAGTTCGAGCTTGAGACCGACGACGGGTTCATCGGCCCCGGCTACTGGGACAGTCTGAGAAAGGGGCTGATGGCGGGCGAACGCTTGCACCTCGACATCAAGCGAATGGAGTCTGCGTATCTCGACAAGGACAAAAGAGAACTCGAACTCACGAAGCGGGTGTCGCTTCGGCAGGTGGCTCCTGGCGCACTCGCCGAGCTTCGTGAATCTGGAACGTGTGAATTCGAGATTCCAGAGCTTCTGTTCGACCTGGATCACGGGGGCCACTACCTGCGCCGAATTCGAGCGGTTCGGGTGACAATACCGGCTGTGGCGGGACCACAGACGAGCATTGGAGCGACTTTGACGTTGCTACGCGACGACCTGCGCACGGAGCCATCAGGCGCTGAGTCAGGCATTCGCACGACCTTCGGAGGTACGAAGCGCGTTGCAACCAGCCACGCCCGGGAGGACGGTGGCCTGTTCGAGCTCAACTTCCGAGATGAACGCTACCTTCCGTTCGAGGGTGCGGGTGTGGCCAGTCGTTGGAGTCTGCGATTGCCCACTGCAGTGCGACAGTTCGACTACGACACGATCAGCGACGTGGAAATCAGGATCGATTACACGGCGCGAGATGGGGGGTCTTCGTTCCGTCAGGATGTGGAGCAGGGACTTCAAGGTGCCCTGAGCGACGCCCTCGCCGTCGCTAGCGAGAACGGGATCGCGATGGTGCTCAGTGCGAAGAAGGATTTCGCGGTTGACTGGGAGCGGTTCCTTCGACCGGCTGAGGGCCAGACCAGTACGGTCATGGAGGTTCCGATCACATCGGATCGCTTCCCGTATTTGCTGCGAAGTTCAGCTCTCGAGGTTGCGTCCGTGGAGCTGCTCATGGTCGGCGAGGGCTACTCAGCAGGGGACGCGGACGCGACGTTGAGCTCACCCTCGGGAGCGGAGCTCACGATGCCGTTTCTCGCGGCTAACGGTTCCCTTGGCGGTTCCTTCGGGACCAGCCCGGAGGAGGTCGGTGACCAACCATGGGGTCTCGACCTCGGCTCGGCGATCAGTATCGACAACGCAGACGAGGTCGAGGACCTCTGGGTGATCGTGCGCTTCAACGCCACGCTCCCCTCTCCCGCCTAGCGTGACGCCGGAGCCCTTCGGGGCTTCGCCACGAATCCAAGCGGCGGTTGGGGTCATCCCCGGCCCCGGCCGCCGCTTTTCTTAGGCCCTTGTGGCCCCAACGATTTCCTTTCTCAGACCGAAACGACTCCAGCGATGCAACGAAACGACGATGAAACGCCGACGCTCGGTGATGCGGTTGGCGCGGCTCCTCAAGCGGAGCAGCCCGCAGCTCCCCAGTCTGGGAACCGCTCCTCGAGCGGCTCCGGTGACTCCGAGCCCACGCCTGCACAAGAGCAGCCCTGGGTGCCGAAGGTGGAACTCCCCCAAGGTGGTGGCGCGATCCAGGGGATCGGCGAGCGGTTCGAGGCTAACGCGTTCACGGGCTCGGGCTCGATGTCCATTCCGATCGCGACCTCGCCTGGTCGCGGCGCGGTGGCGCCCTCCTTGGGTCTGTCGTATGCGTCGGGTTCGGGCAACGGTCCGTTCGGCCTCGGTTGGTCGATGAGCGTGCCGGCGATTCGGCGCAAGACGGAGCAGGAGCTTCCGCTCTACCGTGATGGTGGGCGGGACGCGGTCGAGAGCGACACGTTCGTGATGGCAGGCTCGGAAGACCTGGTGCCGGTCCGGGACGCGGGTGGCACTCGGGTTCGCGAAGACCGGGACGGGTTCTTGGTGTATCCGTATCGGCCCCGGGTCGAAGGGGGCTTTGCTCGCATCGAGCGCTGGGTGTCGCAAGCCACTGGTGAGACGCACTGGGAGGTCCGCACGCCGGACAACACGTTCGCGCGCTACGGCAGCTCGGAACAGTCTCGGTTGGCTGACCCGGAAGATGCGGCGCGGGTCTACGCCTGGAACCTCGAGGAGGCCCGGGACGACCGCGGCAACATCGCTCGGTACACATACAAGGTAGAGGACGACGCGGGCGACCTGGGTGCGTTGATTGCGGAGAGCAACCGGGCCCCGGTGGCCAACCTGTATCTGTCGCGGATCGAGTATGGCAACGCGGAGCCGGACGTGGCGGCGGACTTCCTGTTCGAGGTGGTGTTCGACTACGGTGAGTTTGGGTCGGTCGACGAAGCGGGACAGCACTTCATCACGCCGACCGAAGAACGTCCGTGGGCGCTGCGATCGGATCCGTTCTCGAGCTTTCGTGCGGGCTTCGACATGCGGACGCGCCGCCTGTGCGAGCGGGTGCTGATGTTCCACCGGATCTCGGCGCTCTCGGAGGAGCCGCGGCTGGTCGCATCGACGGACTTCGTGTTCGACGAAGACGCGCATCTGGTGAAGCTCACCGCGGCGGTTCAGCGGGCGTATGCGTTTGACGAGGTCACGGGCGGCTACACGGCCGAGGAGCTCCCGGCGCTGGAGTTTGAGTACAGCGCGGCCACGTTCTCGCCGCGTCTGGTCGAGATCGATGAGCGCAGCCTGGAGAACGTGGGCCCGGGTGTGGACGGCAGCGAGTTTCGGTTCGTGGATCTGGACGGCGAAGGGTTGCCGGGCATCCTCAGCCAGCAAGGCGACGCGCTGTACTACAAGCGTCCGCTGGGGCCCGATGGGGGCCGGCTCCGGTTCGGTCCGCTGACGTTGGTGGGAGAGCAGCCCACGACGGCCAAGCTGGGGCAGGGGGCGCAGCTGGCCGATCTCGACGGGGACGGGCGGCTCGAGCTGGCGGTGCGCACGCTGGGGCACGCGGGTTCGTATGCGCGGGTGTCAGGGGGGTGGGAGTCGTTCGAGCCGTTTGAGACGGTGCCGAACCTCGACTGGAGCGACCCGAACCTTCAGCAGCTGGACCTCGACGGGGACGGTCAGGCGGACGTGTTGGTGGTCAAGGACGACTACTTCATCTGGTACCCGTCACGCGGCCGTCAGGGGCACGGGCCGGGTCGGATGCTTCATCGGCCCACGAATGAGCGCGAGGGCCCGTCGGTGTTGTTTGCGGACGGCACGGGCACGATCCAGCTGGCGGACATGAGCGGCGATGGTCGGCAAGACATCGTGCGGATCGAGAACGGGGCGGTGCACTACTGGCCCAACCTCGGCTACGGGCGCTTCGGTCGTCGGGTGACGATGGACGGCAGTCCGTTCTTTGCGGCCGATGCTGAGTTTCAGCCGGCGTACGTGCGCCTGGCCGACCTCGATGGCAGCGGGACCACGGACATCGTGTACCTCGACAGCCGGGGCGCGCGGGCGTGGCTCAACCGCTCGGGCAACGGGTTCTCCGAGGCGCAGCCGCTGCGGCCGTTCCCAGGCGTGGATTCGGCAAGCGCGGTGGAGGTGCGGGACATCTTCGGCAAGGGCACGGCGAGCCTGGTGTGGTCGACGGGGGCGAGCTGGGCCGAGCCGCACAAGGTGATGGTGCTGGACCTGCTGCCCGAGAAGCCGCACTTGCTGCTGGCGAGCAACAACAACATGGGGCTGCAGACGCGGCTGCGCTACGAGCCGGCCACGATGCTGTCGCTGCGCGACCGGGCGGCGGGCAACCCGTGGGTGACGACGTTGCCGTTCCCTACGTATGTGGTGACGCGGGTGGAGGCTTACGATGCGATTGCGCGGCGGCGGTTCGTGCAGACGTACGCGTATCACCACGGGTACTACGACGGGAGGGAGCGGGAGTTCCGGGGCTTTGCGATGGTGGAGCGCTGGGACACGGAGTCGTATGAGGACTTCGCGGCCCCAGATTCAGGTGGGGGGTTGTTCGAGCTGGAGCTGTTCGATCATGTGGAAGCGCAGCTTCACCAGCCGCCGGTCTACACGAAGACGTGGTTTCATACGGGGGCGTACGTTGGGCACGGTCGGGTGTCGCGGCAGTTGGAGGCGGAGTACTGGTCTGGGGATCCGCAGGAGGCGAGCTGGCGCCTGGCGGACACGGTGTTGCCGGATGGGTTGAGTGGGCGTGAGTGCCTGGAGGCCGCGCGAGCACTTCGTGGGCGAGCGCTCCGCTCGGAAGTGTATGCGCTCGATGGGACGGAGCTGGAGACTGTGCCGTACTCGGTGAGCGAGACGAACTTCACCGTGCGCCTGGAGCAGCCGGCGCCTGCGGTGAACCGGTTTGAGAAGCCGGCACATGCGGTGGTGTTTGCCCACGCGCGGGAGTCGTTGTCGCTGCACTACGAGCGCGATGCGAACAACCCTCGGGTCTCGCACGCGCTGGTGCTCGATGTGGACGCGCACGGCAACGTGACGCGCTCGGCCCAGGTTGGGTATCCGGCGCGCAACCCCGAGATCCCCGAGCAGAGCGAGAGCCTGGTGGCGGTGAGTGAGGCGTCGTTCATCGTGGTGGACGAGGCGGATGCGTACCGCACGGGGGTGCCGTTCGAGTCGCGCAGCTACGAGCTGCACGGGTTCGCGGTGTCCGCGAATGCGAAGGTGGGGATCGAGGAGCTCCGGACGGACCTCGATGCTGCGGGGGAGGTGCTCTACGACGTGGAGCCGGCTGGGCTGGCGCGGCGGTTGTTGTCTCGATCGCAGGCGCTGTACTACGACAACGACCTCACCGGGCCATTGCCGCTGGGGCAGTGCGGAACGCGAGCACTGCCGTTCGAGAGTCGGGCCGCGGTGCTAACGGAGGGGCAGCGGGCGGCGGTGTTTGGGGATGCGCTGCATGCCTCGCTGATGGAAGGCGAGGGCGGCTACGAGCAGGCGGACGGCCTGTGGTGGAGCCGCTCGGGCACGCAGGTGTTCGACCCGGCGCAGTTCTACCTGCCGGTCGTGGGGCGTGACCCGTTCGGGAATGAGGCGTCGGTGGTTTACGACGCGCACCGGTTGTTCGTCACGCAGGTGACGGACGCGCTGGAGAATGTGGCGAGCTTCGAGCACGACTACCGAGTGCTGGCGCCGTATCGGAGCAGGGACCCGAACGGGAACCGGACGCAGGTTGGGTTCGACACGTTTGGGCGGGTGATCTGGGCGGCGGTGATGGGAGCGGACGGTGCGGGGGAAGGTGATACGCCCGACGACCCGACGGCGACGTTCAGCTACGACGTGTTTGCTTGGCGTGATCGCGGCGAGCCGCTGTCGGCGTATGCGCGAGCTCGGGAAGAGCATGCCAACTCCCCTGGTGGGGCCGGTACGCGGTGGCAGGAGAGCTGGAGCTACTTCGATGGCTCGGGCGCGACGCTGCTGGCCAAGGCGAACGCGGAGCCTGGGGACGCTCCGGTCCGGGATGAGGATGGGGCGTTGGTGCTGGATGCCGAGGGCAATGCGGTGCTGGCGTTGGCGGCCACGCGGTTCGTGGGCACGGGACGGACTGTGTTCGACAACAAGGGCAACCCGGTGCGGCAGTACGAGCCGTACTTCTCGAGCACGTCGGGGTATGAGGACGAGGCAGAGCTGCGCGAGCAGGGGGTGAGTCCGTTGGTGCACTACGATCCGCTGGGTCGGGTGGTGCGGACAGACCTGCCGGACGGGAGCTTTGCGCGGGCGGAGTTTGGGCCGTGGACTCAGGTGAGCTGGGACCCGGGGGACACGGTGGTGGGCTCCGCGTGGGAGGCACAGCGGCTGGCGTTGCCGGGGTCCGACCCGAATCGCCGGGCTGCGACGCTGAGTGCGGGCTATGACGGGACGCCGACGGTGACGCGGATGGATGCGCTGGGTCGAGCAGTGCGCGTCGTCACCGAGAACCGTCTTTCTGATGGGGGTGCCGAGTTTGCGGAGACCCGCATGGTCCTCGACATCGTCGGGAACACGCTTCAGGTGATCGATGCGCGCGGCAACGTGGCGCAGGAGAACGTGGTCGGGATGGGCGGGCAGGTGCTGCAGGAGACTTCGGTCGATGCGGGCTGGCGACGGGCGTTCACGGACGTGGTGGGGAACCCGCTGCGGGCGTTCAGCGAGCGCGGGTTTGTGGCTCGGTGGCGGTACGACGAGGGGCTGCGGCCGACGCACCAGTACGTGGAGGGGTCGGGGTCTGAGGCTCTGGTGATGCGAACGGTGTACGGGGAGTCGTTGGCGAACGCGGAGGTGCTGAACCTTCGCGGTCAGGCGTACCGGGTCTATGATGGGGCGGGCGTGCAGACGGCGGTGGCATACGACTTCAAGGGAGGCCTGCTTGCGGCAGAGCGTCAGCTTGCGGTGGATGTGACGGCGACGCTGGACTGGTCGGCGCTGGGCGAGCTGGAGGATGTGACGGACCTCGAGAACGCGGCGGCGGCGATGCTGGAGTCGGAGGTGTTTCAGACGTCGAGTACGTTCGATGCGCTGGGGCGGCCGAGGACGCAGACGACTGCGGACGGGACGGTGGTGCGGCTGGCGTACAACGAGGCGGCGCTGCTGGAGAGTGTGTCGGCGAACGTTCGGGGGAGCGTGAGCGAGACGGCGTTCGTGTCGAGGGTGGACTACGACGCACAGGGTCGACGGAGCCTGATTGCGTACGGGAACGGAACACAGACGACGTACGCGTACGACGAGGTGAGTCAGCGGTTGACGCGGATGCGGACGACGGATGCGACGCGGACGTTTCAAGACCTCTCGTACACGTACGACGTGGCGGGGAACATCGTCGAGATAGGCGATGGGGCGCAGGCGGATGTGTACTTCGGCGGGGCGGTGGTCACGGCGAGGCAGCGGTACGAGTACGACGCACTGTACCGACTGACGGATGCGGAGGGTCGAGAGCACATCGGGCAGAACGCGGCGCAGCCGAGCGAGTACGGGGCGAACGCGAGTGCGCACCCGCAGGACGGAACGGCGATGCGGGCGTACGCGGAGGCGTACGTGTACGACGTGGTCGGGAACATCCTGGAGATGCAGCACGCGGCGGGTGCGGGCGGGAGCTGGACGCGGCGGTATCAGCACGCGGCGAACGGAAACCGACTGCAGGCGACGTCGCTGCCGGGCGACGCGGCGGGGCAGCACAGCGCGACGTACGGGTACGACGTCCACGGGAACATGAGTTCGATGCCGCACCTGAGTGCGGTGAACTGGAACTACGCGGACCAGATGCGGAGCGCCGACCTGGGTGGCGGCGGGACGGTGTACTTCGTGTACGACGGTGCGGGGCAGCGGGTCCGGAAGGTGTCCGTGAACCAGGCGGGGACGCAGAGCACGGAGCGCATCTACCTCGGGGCGTACGAGCTGTACCGGGTGCGGAACAGCAGCGGAGCAGTCCAGCTGGAGCGGGAGACGCTGCACATCGCGGATGACGCGGGTCGGATGTGTGACGTGGAGACGCGGACGGTGGAGAGCGGCTCAGCGGTTGCGACACCGACGACACACCAGCGGTATCAGTACAGCAACCATCTTGGGTCGGCGTCGCTGGAGCTTACGCAGGCAGCGGAGGTGATTTCGTACGAGGAGTATCACCCGTACGGGACGAGCTCGTACCGGGCTGTGAACTCGAGTATCGATGTCTCCGAGCGGACGTATCGATACACGGGGAAGGAGCGGGACGAGGAGACGGGGCTTGGGTATCACGGGGCCCGGTACTACGCGTGCTGGCTTGGGCGGTGGACGGCGAGTGACCCGATTGGGCTCGGGGATGGGGTGAACCGGTACGCGTATGTGTCGGGGAATCCGATCTCGTTGCGCGACCCGAGCGGGATGGCGGGAGTGGACCCCGATGTCTCGCAGCCCCTAGATCCGGACATCGAAGTCGCGAAGGCACAGCTCAGGAAAGACCTCAACGACGCCGAGGGAGGAAGTGCGAAGGCTGAGGCGGCGAGCGAGGCGATCGAGATCCTTCGGGAACTGCAAGGCATCGAGATGCCTGCCCGGGCGACACAGCTTCCAGAGCGGCTGAAGTCCAAAGGGCCCCGGGTCGCGGACATCGATTTCACGGAGCGGCGGGATGCAACCGCAGCCACCGCGGCGAAGGGAGGCGGTGTTGTACTGGGGATTGGCGCAGTCCTCGGAGTGGTTGCGGCGGGTGTTGCGGCCGGCGGTGTGGGCTACGGATATCTCCTCGTGACAGGCGAAGCGGAGCTGGCCAGCATGGCGGTAGCGTCGTCTCCAGCTCTGACGGCGGTCGCTTTGTCAGCCGAAGTTGTTGGCGAGGCAGAAGCGCTTGCTGGTGGGGAGCCGCCTGGCCCACACCTCCCGCGCGGGGCTCGCAAACCCAAGACCGCCGCCGGGGTCATCGACGTGCCGTCTCAGAGGCCGGGAGACTTTGCGGGGGAGGCAGGTGCAGCAGTTGCGAAGAACAAGCCGAACGTCCTTGTTGGTCCTGGAGTGAAGGCATCGGCCGCAAGTGGGGGAGCGCCGCGTGGTCGGCGGACGCCAATCAACCCGGATGATGCCCCCGAGAACATCAAGGCGCTCACACGAGAAAATGAGTCCGCAGATGTTCTTGCGCGAAATGGATTTGATGTAGAGCAGAACCCCGTGGTGGCTGGGAGCAAGAACCCCGACTACAAGATTGGCGGAGAAATCTTCGACAACTACGCGCCGACGACCGCCAACCCAAGGAGCATCTGGACTACCGCCAAAGGAAAGGTGGATTCCGGGCAGGCGAATCGCCTAGTCTTCAATCTCGACGACAGCTCGGTCGGTGTAGGTGCACTCGCTAGACAGTTTCAAGACTATCCGATTTCCGACCTCCAGGAAATCCTGATCGTTCGGAACGGGACTGCTTTCAAGCTTTTGCCGTAAGAAAAACGATGGCTATCGAATACACCCTCTACCTTGAAACCAGCATCCCGCCGCTGCGCCTACATGAAAGTGTATGCGCGTGCATCGCTGGCAAACCCGATGATGCCCACGGCGGCTCACTCGCTTTCTTGGGAGAAACCCTCCAAGGCGTAGTCTCAGTCCCTGACGATACGACCCGGCGGTTCGTAAGCGAGGACTTCTCGATCAACGCGCGTGTACAAGTGATCTTCCGGCTCGACAAGTTTGAGCTGGAGAGAGCGCAGGACTCGCTAGTTCGATGCATGTCTGAGCTGTTGAGGGCCGACGGCAGCGATGTGACGCTCCTGTTCAACGGCGAGCTGGTCGTCTTGAGGCGGAGAGCGGGCGAGTTGGTACTACGGGAAGGCTTCGGAGTGTGGACTCCGGCGCGACTCTCGTCTTTGGGAACTCCGTACCAGCTCGGGGCGATCACCAGTCTGGAAGTAGTGCACTGACACAGGTGTCAGTGAAGAAGGGCCTGGTCGCTGATCGCTCAGAGGAGCATCGCGCGGCCGGTTCGACCTGTCCGTCACAGGTGTGAGGACCTGGCCCCGACGGCCAGGGTGCAAGTCCCACTGGCGGCGAGAAACCAGCGCGGGCGGACGAGCCAAGGCTCGCCTGCTGCAAAGGTCGCGGTTGTGACTCCGGAGCTACGCGGCTCGGAGGAAGTCCGGAATGGGCTCGGTGGCGACGTTGTGCCGCAGCCGCATCCGAACCGTGCCAGCAGGGAAGACGACATCGCGCTCGCCTGCGTTCCATCGGGCGAGCGCGTCCTTGTGCTCGCGAGGGAAGCTCTTGCGAAGCCGCTTCATCGCGATGCGCTGGGCAACGGTCTCGGTGGAGAAGTTCGGCTGGCGCCCGAAGAGCTCCTCTCCTTCCTCGGGGACGGTGGACCAGTGAATCTCAAGCGCAGCCTTCATGCCGAGCACGGGCTTTCCAGCTCGCTTCTCGGCGAGCTCGGCCTCTTTCTCGGTGAGCGCTTGGCGAATCTTGGCGCGGAGCTCGATATCAGAGAGCTCGGGCATGATGGGCGGACGGTCCAGCTTGAGGACGGCGGTGTCCGGGAGCTTGGAGCGGTCGGCGAAGGCCGCTCGCCCTGAGTCCTGGGAGCTCCTTCGATGCTTGTGCTGGACCTTCTTGGACCACAGGCCCACGCGCGGCTTGGGGACGACGTACTCCTTGCCGTAGTCCATCCGCAACGAGTTGGACCCTTTCCAGTGGGCCGTCTTGTGAACGATGCCCGCGGCGACAGCGTTGGCCAAGGTGTAGACGCAGTGCCGGAACACCCGACCGTCACCGACCACCGTCTGAATGCCCGGGTCCCGGTCGAAGAAGGCGCCGCTCTTGCCGCGAAGAGCATTGAGCTCGCGAGCGATGAGAGCGTTGAGGTCCTGCAGGAAGTCGGTGATGCAGCCGGTCCCGTTGTTGGCGACGAGGTGGTAGTGCGTGGAGATAAACTCGAACTCGTAGAACTGCATGCCCGTCTCTTCGCGGTAGCGGCTGGAGACGACGCCGAAGCAGAAGTCGACGACGCGCCGAACGATGGGCTTGGGGACGAGGCGGAAGCTCTAATAGACGCAGCGGCAGGTCACGAAGACGGTGGTATTCGGATAGAGGTCGCGCGGGCTGGACATCGCAGCGGTGAGGTCGGCCGTCAAAGAAGAGCGTTGCACTGAGGAAGCCTTGGAAGTCGACAACCTGATCCTGAGGTACAGGTGGAGACCACATTATAAAACTTTACTCGCGCAAGAGCCGTTGGGGCCGGAGTGAGTTGGAGAACTTCGATTCGAGTCGCCACGCCGCCATTGCTGTCCGAAAGCGGGGTTTGCTAAATACGACAGCGCTGTCGCATTTGACTCCGGCTCCTTCGGCGAAACGCCTACGGTGAGCCGGTGAGCCGGTGACGCGGATGGATGCGCTGGGTCGAGCAGTGCGGGTCGTCACCGAGAACGTTGGTGGTGAATTCGCGGAGACCCGTATGGTTCTCGACATCGTCGGGAACACGCTTCAGGTGATCGATGCGCGCGGGAACGTGGCGCAGGAGAACGTGGTCGGGATGGCCGGGCAGGTGCTGCAGGAGACTTCGGTCGATGCGGGCTGGCGGCGGGCGTTCACGGACGTGGTGGGGAACCCGCTGCGGGCGTTCAACGAGCGCGGGTTTGTGGCTCGGTGGCGGTACGACGAGGGGCTGCGGCCGACGCACCAGTACGTGGAGGCGTCGGGGTCTGAGGCTCTGGAGATGCGAACGGTGTACGGGGAGTCGTTGGCGAACGCGGAGGTGCTGAACCTTCGCGGT
>CAWCWO010000014.1:0-111515 GCA_963799255.1 uncultured Pseudomonadota bacterium
GCATCTCGACCCGCTCGCGAAAGACCGGCCAATGCTCGCGCACGATGGCCACGGCGTCACAGTCCTGCGTGCTGCGAGGGACGTACCTCGCCCGAGCGTGACACCCGAGCACCGACGGGGGCGATGCCGGAGACGGGCCAGCCGCCAGCCTCCGGTGCCAACGTTCACACAGTGTCGGCGCTGTGCGGCGTGACCACGGCGGCCCACCCCCCCGGCCACACCCGGTCCGTCAGCAGGCCACCCTCGTCGGAAACTGAGGCGGCAACGAAGCTCGCTCTCGTGCCCGGTGCCGACGCGCAGCCGACTGTGCCGCGGTCGCAGCCTGGATCCCGTCATGGGCACCGGGACGGTGCAACCGATCGGACGCCTGAACACCCGCCGTTTCAGAACCTCGATTTCCGGGCCTATCTTCCGCCCCAAGGCCCCCTACCTGCCCGTGGCAAAAACGCCGATAATCTAGACTGTGTCCATAAAAGACACGTGCCTCATGAAGACAGACCACGGGGCAGGGGAGGGCTCAGCCCTCGAAGACTTCGTCCACTGCCGCAACCGTCGCCGCCCGCACAAGCCAGTCCTGCAGAACCTCGAGCTCGCTGCACTCTTCGACCCGTCGCCGAACATCCGACGCCACGACCAGACCCCGCGCATCGAGAACGGTCAACACTGACGCGGCCGCTCGACGCAGCTCCCCTTGGAGCTGTCCCTGTGCGACGCCCTGGGCCACGCCCTGGGCTTTACCTTCGGCAAGAAGCTGTTCTGCGATGGTCATCGTGATGGACTCCGCGGCGGGTGCTCGCTCCTTGAGGATGGCACGAAACTCCTCCAGCTGCAGGTCGGACGAGACGCGGACAACGTAGGACAGCAGAGGGGCCAAAGCGCGCTCACCGCCCGGTGTCTGAGCCAGCTCCTCGAGCTCGCCCAGCCAGTCCACGAGCCGCCGAAGGAGCAGGGCGCCATCCCTCGCATCCCGCATCAGCCACAGCGCGAGACGAGCCTGCTGGGCGACCTCGCGGCGGCGCAGGTCCGCGTCGTCCGTCCGATGGAGGTCGTCGACGGCGTAGGCGAAGTCGGGCAGCACGGCGTCCGCCAGCTCGCCAAGGCTCGGCGAAAACAGTCCCGAGAACCGCGTCGGCGCTGCCCAGCCTCCAGGAACCTGGGCCAACACCGCCGGAACGATCAACGGCAGCGGCGACGCCTTGTCCTCATCGGAGAACCGCTCCCAGATGCTGACCATGTAGCTCAGCAGCCGCAGCGCCATCCTCGGCTCGGGCGTCGACTGGTGCTCGAACAGCAAGTATACGAGCACGCGCTCGGCGGAGGCTCGCGCGTTCGCCGAGAACAGCAGGTCGCTGTGCTGGTCCGCCAGCTTCTCGTCGACGTAGCTCCCAGGCTCAAGCTTCAGCGTCGACCAGTCGATCGCGGAGACGTGCTCGGCCGAGAGCACGTGTTGCAGCTCCGCTGCGGCGTTCTCGGGCTGCTGGAACACGCTCTTGAAGAGCGCATCGTGCGGAGTCTTCGTCACGGGCGCCGGGACGATAACACTCGCCGCGCACCTGAACACCCGCCGTTTCCAGATCCCGATTTCCGGGCCTATCTTCCGCCCCGAGGCCCCCTACCCACCTCTGGCAAAAACGCCGACAATATGTGCTATGTCCAATGAGGACAGTATGTCCCTGTAGGTCATGGCGATCGTAGCGCGACAAGGGGCTACAGGCAACCTTGGCGGCCTCACGCCGCCCCTCCTCTACGGCCTCGGGAGCCAGCGCTCGCCTGCGCCTTCCTTCACCGGCCAAGACCACACGCGACCTCGACCCGACACGAGAACGAGGACGTCGTCGATGCGGATGAAGAGGGGGCGCCCGTTGCCGTTGCGCGGGAGGAGCATGGGCGTGCGAAAGGCGACGTCCGGCGACAGACGTTTGGCGCGGGGCGGCCAAGCGCCTGCGTCGAAAGACCCGCGCCTGTCATCGAGGTCGCGGGTGTCAATTTGGCCACCTTCGACGTCGAAGAGCGTTGCACGTAAGTGTGCACCATGTTCGTTGGGACTACGGTGAGCGGTATGCACGACGACGGTGGAAGGGCTGGTAAACGTGACCGCAAAGATCTGACCTTCGATCTCCCACCAACGCGGTGTCGAACCCGGCGCCCGAAACATGACCCGATAGCCACCCTCTCCCCACTCTTCGGTGCCGTAGTTGACGAGCGCGCCGCTGGGATGCAGGGCAACTTGGCCGTGGAGCCGAACGTCGTGATCGGGCACTGCGTCGTCGGTGCGTTCCCCGTCGCAGATTCGGGTCACCACGGTGTAGTCGCCGTGCTTGCGCCACCAGACACTCGAGCACTCCGTGGCGGTACTGAACGCGCAGCGTGAGACGAAGCTGACGTCACTGAGGAGGCTTGCATCGAACGGAGCACGGTCGCGGCCATGCAGCCACACGAAGCGGGAACTCGTAGGCCCTCCGTCGCCGCTCACCCACCCACCCACCGCACCGTCGGCGCCACACATCGGATCGATGTAGCTCTTCCCCGAATCGAAGTCAGGGGTGAAGACTTCGAAGCGGTTTGCACGGCTCCGGCGGTAGCCACGGAGCTCGGGTGTGAGCGCCAAAGCTTGCCCGGTCGGCCCTTCATAGCTCGGTCGAACGGAGGCGATGACGTTGCCGTACCCGTCGGTCGCCGCCGCGCTGACTTCTCCGTCGATGTCGATGTCGTGCATCCGAACCTCGCCATCCTCTACGAACAACATCGCGAGCCGACTCTGGAATCCAGCTGCAACGGGCGCAGTCACAACGAACGCTCGACCCTCGACGGGAGGCGCCCCAAACTCGCCGGGTTCTTCCCACACCGGCATCCGACCCACGCTTGACCGATGCACCCCAGGTTCGGTGTGCTTCGTTCCGGATGAGCTCGTGCGCGGACCTGGCGATGTGCACCCAGCTGCCAAGCCTGCGAACACCAACGTACTCATCCACCTGCGGGCCATCGAAGGGTAGTAGACGACACCGAGACGTCATGATTCAGAGGCGGAGGTCGTGCGACGCGTCTCGGCCTGGTTTCGACAGTTTCACTCCCTGAAAACCGGCGCTTAGTTAGGTGAAGCTAGCTGGGAAAACCGGCGCCGGCATCGGCGCAAGTCCCTCCGCATCGAGGAAAGCTTGGCGCACGATCGCTCCGCTACCGTCGGTCAACGACTGCTCGTAGCCGTACAGCCCGTAAAGGCCCAGGGCTCACATGGCCTTCATCTGGAACTTCAGCGTTTGCTGATCGTGGTTGGACGCCCTGGCGTAGAGACCGACCTCAAGTCGCCTCGACCTCTAGAATGTACCGCGGACGTAACCCGTGACCTGGACCGTTTGGCCCGACTCTGCGGCGAGCGTTGCATCGATGGTCAGATCGACATCGGTGCAGTCGAAGCGAGAGCACCACTGCAACTGCGTAACCTCGACTGTTCCGCCCGCACCTGGAGCATCTGACTCGTACAGCGTTTCGTCGTAGATCACGAACATAGCTAGCGACGAGACATCATATTCTCCTGCCTCGCGCGTGCCACCGCTGTAGCCCCAGGTCCCGCAGTGCGACTCTGGCCACGAGTTGAAGACCTGCAGAAAACCGGCATCGCCCCAGTTGTGGTCGGCGCCCGTGCCGTCGACAACACGAAACTCGGCATCGCCCGTGACCTGGAGGTCCCAAAGCGGATTGGAGTTTGGCATGAGAGGTTCGCATGCGGAGACGTCGGCGATGCAGGTCGACGTCTCCGGGTCGAAGGCCTGGGCGTTCTGGCACTCGCAGGTCGCGCTCGGGACGTTGTCGACCAATGGTGCATCGGGATCGCAGTTTTCGACACATAGGCCGCACCACGAGGCGCAGTTTTCTGGGCAAACTTCGGCACTTTCGACTCCGGGGCGACAAAACGCCTGCTCGGCCTTGTCTATGCAGGAGAATCCGAGCGCGTTCTCGCATAGCTCGTCGCGCGTCAAGCAGAGCAGATCGGCAGTGGGAATTCGTTGCAGGCTGCATGGGGCTGCCAGGCCCTCATCGGTGTCGCAGGAACACGCCGGGGTGCCCGTCACATCAAGAAAACACGTCCCGTGACTCACTCCGTCGAGGCCCGCACACAGCACCCCATCGCAGGAACTGACCGGTTCATCGGAGTCGTTGCCTTCATCACTGCCGGCGTCACCGGTCGCCGCCGTCTCGCTGCCGCCGCCTTCGTCACCGCCGCCTTCGTCACCGCTGCCTTCGTCACCGCTGGGGTCGCCACTGTTGGAGTCGCTGCCGCTCACGGGGTCCGAATCGCCATCAGCATCCCCACAAGCAGAGGCCAACAAGAAGAACACCAAGGAGGGGACACGGATCATCGGAGCGGACTGACTCCAGGACTGAGGCAAAGCTTCACGACCGCGCACGAGCCACTCACCAACCAACGGTGAGGCTGCTCACGGGCTGAAGATTTCCGACCATCGAGCTGCTCCTCGAACGAAGCAACCAGACGGAGACGGCGGGCTCGAATGAGCCGCTTGATGTCGGCTGGTTCTCCGGTTCTCCCGCGTCTGCTCTTTGGTGCTCAGTGCCGACGCTCAGCCGTCCTGCCCTCGGGGTCTATCTTCCGCCCCGAGGTCCCCTACCCACCCGTGGCAAAAACGCCGACAATAAGGACATGTCTATTGAGGACAGTATGTCCCTTAGAGTCACAATCGTAACGGTGCAACGGTAGCGTGACGCGGGATCCGGTGCAAGCAGCCGCCCAACGAACCGATAGCCCCGCTCCCGCCCTCCGTCAGATCCCGGCGCCGTGCGGCTTGAGTCGCGACCATGCAACCCGCACCGTTGCCTCCCCGTCGACTCTCCTGGCTTGCACGGGTTCGCCGGCTGTGGCTGGCGCGGCGCGACCCCGCGCGCATCGGGGACGCGGCCGTCCTCCAGAGCGCCCTGATGGGGGTGAAGATGAGCGCGACCGCTCGTGCCGGGGTGGACCGGTTGCTCGTACAGCGTGGGCCCGGGGCTCTGCGACCGGTTCTCGACGAGGTCGCCCTGCGCGGCCTGCCCCCAGGGACGTTTGGGCGGTCCCTGATCGACTTCTGCGACACCCACAGCATCGTGCGAGCCACGGTGAGCGACGAGATTGACGACGCGGAGCTCGTGGAAATGGGCGCGGTCGTCCGCTACATCCTCATCCACGACATGCTGCATGTACGACTGGGCAGTGACACCTCGATCCCCGAGGAACTGAGGATCACCGCGTTCATCCTTGAGCAAGGCTACTTCAGCGCGAACAAGCTGTGGCTCGTCGTGCTGATCGTCCTCGGACCGCTCGTACGCCCGTGGAAGGCGCGGCGGATCCGCGAGAACATCCAGCGCGGACGCATCCTGGCCCGCTGCGCGCGGCTGCTCCTGGCCGAGCCGCTCAAGGATTTTCTCGCGGAGGACCTCTCGACGGTACAAGAACGGCTGGGCCTCCCCCAGGTTCCGGCGCCGGTGTTGCCGTGACGATAGGCCAATCTGAACGATCCCAGAGGAGCGGTCAGACGTTGGAGAGCAGAGCGCACCTGCCGAGCCCGCGCACCTGAACACTCGCCGCATCCGCGTCTCAGCTTTTCGGGCCTATTGACCGCCCCGAGGTCCTCTACCCACCCGTGGTCAATCGAGCGTGCCTCTTCGGATCTCAGGGCCCAGGGGATCGAGCCGCCATCGATGGCCGAGTACACAGCCTCGCGCCTCTCGCGAGACGGGCGCACCTTCGGACGCGGCTACGAGAGCTCAAGCGAGACGAACAGGTCATCGTCGAGCCAGCGCCGCACCCATCCCGCGACGTCGGCGGGCGATGCTTGCTCGGCGCGGGGTCCTGCCGCGGCGTCGCATGCCTCCGCGAACGTACCGCCACTGGCGATGCACCCCAGCGCACGAGCTTCCGGATGTCTAAGGGTGCGCTGGTAGACCTCATGGTTGGCCTGCCGCCAAACCAGCACCGTGCGCGGTGCGAGATCAAACTCGGGCACGGGCTGTTGCTGCGCCCAGGCCTGTCGCAGCTGCGAGTAGGGCAGGACACATGTGCACAGCGTTGCGGTCTTGGTGATGCCAAAGCGAGCGCCGGGCCAAGCGTGCGCAGGCACAGACCGCAGGGCAGCGGCGCTCAGGCGCGCCTCGTCGGGCCTGTGCAGCGTGTCGCTGATCGCCCAATCCACGGCCGCCACGTCCCCGATCCCCGGGTGTGCCTGCGCCAGGGGGTGCGCACGCAGTGCCGTGGCAATGCCCGCCGCAAACCCCCGGATGTCGGGTGTGCTCGAGGGGTGGGCGAGGACGAAGTCGGTGATGAAGTCGTGAAACCGTGGGCCTCCGACAAGCCACGCGGTGACCGGGTGTTGGTCCACGGCGACCTCGTACAGCCGCCAAAAGTAGGCTTCCGCGTAGACTTGCACCCGCGCGGCGCGGGCGAAATCTGGGGTCTCGCAGAAGGCCTCCGCGAACGCGCGACGAGTCACGACACTGGACTGCGCAAGGAATGCATCGACCCCGGTGGGCCAGCGGATCGCCGCCCACAGAAGACTCTGCAGCTCGGCGAGTTTCACCCTCCGAGCTCCTGCGCAGCGATCGCGCTCGCCTTTCGAGCTTCATCGCGAAGGATGTCCCATGGGGGCACGTCCTCATCCCATTCGACCAGACTCGAGACCTCACCGAAGCGGCGCAGCGCCAGGCGGTACAGGGCCCAAACATCATCGCCGACGGCGCCCTTGTGGCTGTCGAACTTGTAGTGCCCGCGGTCGGTGTGGTTGGCGAGGTGAAACTGCCAAACGGCCTCGGTCGGAACACCCTGGAGATAGTCTTGGGGGTCGAACCCGAAGTTCTTCGCGCTGACGAGCACGTTGTTGAGGTCCAGAAGCACCCGGCAGCCGCTGCGCGAGGCGACTTCGGCGAGAAACTCCCACTCCGGCATGACGCTCTGGGTGTAGGCCACGTAGCTGGAGACGTTCTCGAGCACGAGTGCGCGACCCAGGGCGTCCTGAACCTGCCCGAGGCGCTCGACGACCAAGCTCAAGGCTTCCTCGGAGTAGGGCAGCGGGAGCAGGTCGTGGGTATGGTGTCCCTCGATGCGGCCCCAGCACAGATGGTCCGAGACCCAGGCGGGCTCGATCTGTTCGCTCAGCGTGCGGACGCTGGCGAGGTAGGCCTGGTCCAGTGGCTCAACCGAGCCGATGCCCAGGGAGACCCCGTGCAGCACCACCGGGACCTGAGCGCGTGCCCCCTCCAAGACGGCGCGAGGCCGGCCGCCGCCCTGGAGGAAGTTCTCGGTGATCACTTCGACCCAGTCCACGTCCAGAGAGCCATCGAGGGCTTTGTCGTAGTGGGGGACCCGCAGGCCCACGCCGTGACCGAGACTGGGCCGGCCGTCATCCATCGCGAACAGCGTAACAGCGGGTTGCGGCGCAGGCTTGGGCCCGTGGCTTGAATCTCGGCGGCGGCCCGCGTAACAAGCAACCTCGCGAGGCGTTGACGCCTCGTGACATCGAACCCTCCGCCTCCCTGAGATTCCTTGATGCACGCCAAGCTTCCGCTCGCGACCCTCCTGCTGACCTCGTTCATCGCCACGGGCATGTCCGCCTGTGACAAGGGCGCCCAACCGGCCGCGCCCGCCGATGCCACTCCGGCCACACCCGCCGCGCCGGACACCGGTGCCGAGAACCCGGCGCAAGCCGAGACCGAGCCCGGTGCCCCCGGCGTCAAGTGGGCCGACAAGTCCTTCAAGCAGCGTCAGGAGTACATGGGGATCACGTTCCTCAAGGCGCAGAAGACGATGTTCAAGGCGCACGATGAGGCGGAGTTCTCCGGCTTCAAGTGTCAGACCTGCCACGGCGACGACATGAAGGAGACCAACTTCGCCATGCCGAGCGATTCGATCTTCCCGCTCAACGCCAAGGACCCGGTCGGGGCGGCGATGGAGTACGACGAGGAGATCACCAAGTTCATGGTCGAGCAAGTCGTGCCGGAGTCGGCCAGGCTGCTCGACATGGAGCCCTTCAACCCCGAGACGGGTGAGGGCTTCGGCTGCTTCGGCTGCCACCCCACCGAGTGAGTTCAAGGAGTACCAGACCCATGTCTTCGAGCATTCCCACCACGTTGGCCCTCGCTGCGGCCGCCCTGTTTCTCGGCGGCTGTGAAAAAGACAGCGCGAGCGCCACGCCGGACGAAGCCGGGCCGGGCGGCGAAACCAAGGCTGCTGCCAACATCAAGTGTTTTGGCGCCAATGAGTGCTCGGGCCAGTCCGGGTGCGACGTCCCCGACGGTCGCGTGGAGCCTGGCTCCAAGGGACATACCTGCGGCGGCCAGAACGAGTGCAAGGGCAAGGGGTGGGTGTTGCTCACCCCCGACGACTGCACGACCGCGGGCGGCGAGCCGCTCTAGGCCGCGCTCAAGCCGCTCTCCCCCCGCGGTGGGGGGACGCGGCGGTCATCGACTTCGGCGAGCGGCCGCGCGCGCATGTTTCGGGTCCGCTCCGAAGCCGACGAGCAGCACTTCGAACATCGCGGTGCGGAGTGTGTCGACGCGGTACGGCGGTGCCTCGAGCCGATCCCGGCTTTGCAGATGGCCCAGCCCATGCGTCGCGCTCCACAGCAGCAGGGTGCGCTGCCGAGCGTCCCCCGCGGCGAGCACCCCCGCCTCCTTTGCCAGCACGAGGCCTCGCTGGGCATGCTCGAGGATCGGTGCGAGCGCGGCTTCGACGGTCCGGGCTCGGTCGTCGTCGAGCGCAGGGCGGAGAGTGGAGAGCATGATGTCCATCAGGCGGTGCTCCAGCGGGTCGGCCAAGGCGTTGGCGGCATAAAACGCGAACGGGGCGAGGGCGTTTCGCAGCAGGGCAACCGGTCCGTTGCTCCGCGGCGTGTCGGGGAGGTGGCGCTCGAGGCGGGCCCCGAAGCGCTCGACCGCGCGTCGCTGTAGGCCCAGCACAAGGTCCTCCTTGCTGGGAAAGTAGCGGTACAGCCCTCCCACGGCGATGTCGAGGTGCTTGGCGAGCTTGCCCAGGGTGAGTCCAGCGAGTCCGTCGTCTACGACGATGCCCAGGGCTGCGTCGAGGATCGCGTCGGTTTTGGCTGCGAACGTACGGGCGCGACGAGGGGAGCGATGCGAGGCGGGTTCGCGCACGGGCGCAGGGTACATCAAGGTTGAATAACGTTCATAAAATGAATATGGTTCACTTGTCATGGCTGAGCACGACATCGTCATTCGAGGAGGCCTGGTGGTGGATGGGACCGGGGATCCGGCACGGCTCGCCGACGTGGCGATGCGAGGCGCAGTGGTCACTGCGGTCGGCGAGGTCTCCGGACGTGGCCACCGGGAGATCGACGCCGAGGGCATGCTGCTCACGCCGGGGTTCGTCGACATGCACACCCACTACGACGGCCAGGCCACGTGGGATCCACACTTCTCGCCGAGCAGCGGCCACGGCGTGACCACGGTCGTGATGGGCAACTGCGGGGTGGGGTTCGCACCGTGCCGCCCCGAGGACCGGGACTGGTTGATCAACGTGATGGAGGGGGTCGAGGACATTCCCGGCGCCGCGCTGCACGAGGGCATTGTGTGGGACTGGGAGTCGTTCCCGGAGTATCTAGATGCCTTGGAGCGGCGGCCGCATGCGCTCGACTACGCCGCCCAAGTGCCGCACAGCGCGATTCGTGGCTACGTGATGGGGCAGGCGCGCTCCGAGCAGCACGACGCGACACCTGCAGAGATCGCTGCGATGGCGTCGCTGGTGGGCGAGGCGATCGACGCGGGGGCTCTGGGTTTCTCCAGCTCTCGAACCCCGCTGCATAAGACCGCAGAAGGTGTGCTCGTGGCGGGGACGGACGCGAGCATGGACGAGCTGACCGCCATCGCGGCGGTGTTGGCCAGCAAGGGTGCGCTGTTCGAAATTGCCTGTGACAACGATCGCATCCAGGAAGAGGTGAAGTGGCTCGACACGCTGGCTCGTGAGCAGGGGACCTCGGTGCTGTTCAATCTCAGCCAGACCGACCCGAACCCGCAGGGCTGGACGCAGGCGCTTTCGGTCCTGGAGAAGGCGGCCGCAGACGGTGTCTCGTTGACCGGGCAGGTCGCAGGCCGAAGCATCGGGCTGTGTATGTGTTGGCGAGGGACGGCGCACCCCTTCGCGCTGCATCCGTCGTGGCAAGCGCTCTCGACCCGGCCCTGGCCGGAGCAGCTGGCGACCCTTCGAGACCCCAGCTTTCGGGCCAAGCTCCTGGCCGAAGCGGCACCCACGGTCGGACCCTTCGAGTCGTTCATCACCCAGACGTTCGGCCGCATGTTCCCAATGCTCCCCGGCTTCGACTACGAGCCCGAACCCGAGGACAGCCTCGCCGCCATCTCGGCCCGCGATGGTGTCGCGGTGCTCGAGCTCGTGTACGACGCGCTGATGGAGCGCGAGGGCGAGGGGATGATCTACTTTCCGCTGTTCAACTACGCGTCCGGGAGCCTCGACCCGCTGCACACCCTGCACAGCCATCCGAATACGCGCTTCGGCTTGGCGGACGGGGGGGCCCACTGTGGCGCGATCTGTGACGCTGGCATGCCCACGTTCATGCTGACGCATTGGGCCCGGGACCGCCGGCGCGGCCCAAAGCTGGGGCTCGAGTCCGTCGTGAAGCGACAGACCAAGGACACCGCGGACACCTACGGCCTGCGGGACCGCGGCGTTCTGGCGCCTGGCATGCGCGCCGACGTGAACGTGATCGACTACGAGAATCTCAAGCTCGGGCCGGCTCGCATGGCGTGGGACCTTCCCGCCGGTGGCCGCAGGCTGCTCCAAGACGCGACCGGCTACCGGTTCACGATCATCGGCGGCGAGGTCGTGTATGTCGATGGTGAACACACCGGGGCGCTGCCGGGTGCGTTGATCCGCGGACCCCGAGCCCGCCCGGTGTGAACCAGCTCCATCGGCTTGGATCTCCGCACGCCGGCGGGTTTGCAGGCCGAGCCCGCCCGATTGTGGGTGGTGGCAATGCGAGCATCCGGCTAGCGTCGGCCGCATGAACCCCCGCAGCGCCTTTGAGGAGCACACCGGCGCCTCCGTGCCACTGATCTGTGGTGCGATGTATCCGTGCTCCAACCCGGAGCTGGTCGCGGCGGTCTCCGAGGCGGGCGGTATTGGAATCGTGCAGCCGATCTCGCTGACGTATGTGCACGGCAACGACTTGCGCGAAGGCTTGCGCAAGATCCGGACGCTCACCGACAAGCCGATCGGCTTCAACGCGCTCGTGGAGCAGAGCTCGAAGGTCTACCTCGATCGCATGATGAAGTGGGTCGACATCGCGCTGCAGGAGGGCGTCCGATTCTTTATCACCGCGCTCGGCGATCCACGGCAGGTCGTGGACAAGGTCCACGCCGCCGGCGGCTTCGTCTACCACGACGTCACCGAGAAAAAGTACGCGCTCAAGGCTCAAGACGCCGGCGTGGACGGGCTGATCTGCGTCAACGCTCGGGCGGGTGGACACGCCGGGAGCCAAACCCCGCAGGCGCTGTTCGACTCCATGAAAGACCTGGGCCTGCCGCTGGTGTGCGCAGGCGGGGTGGGGGAGGCATCCGGCTTCGTCGACGCGCTGTCGATCGGATACGGCGCCGTGCAGATGGGCACGCGATTCATCGCCACCTCCGAGTGCAGCGCACACGCCGACTACAAGGCGGCGATCGTCGACGCGAAGGAGGACGACATTGTGCTCAGCGAACGCATCTCCGGGGTGCCCGTGGCGGTGATCAACACGCCGTACGTCGAAGCCGTCGGGACCCAGGCGGGCTTCATCGCCAAGCGGATGCTTGCCCACCCCAAGCTCAAGCACTACATCCGCACCTACTACTCGCTGCGCTCGGTTTGGCAGCTCAAGAAGGCCAACGTGCAGGGCAGCGGCTACAAGAACTACTTCCAGGCCGGGCGAAGCGTGTCTGGCGTGCACGCGATCGAGTCGGCGGGAGACATCGTGCGTAGCTTCGCGGCAGCGCTCGACGAGCAAGCCGCCGCGAACTGAGCCGGGCTTCGTGCAGGCGGCGCTGATGTCCGGGACCCCGTACCAGGGCGAATGCAATCCCGCCTCGTCCGGGGCCAAGTCGGGCGAACCGGGGTCTGCTGGGTCTCGCTCGTCTGGCTGACCTCCGGGTTGCTCACCCGTACTTCACGGTGCAGCCATACGGCGCGGTCTCGGGCGTCGTGACGGGGGTGTTTCCTCGCAGCTCCTTGAGCGCATCGGCGAGGTAGTTGATCAAGACACCGCCTCCCTCGACCTCCCCAAAGGGGGCGTTGTCGATCGCTCCGCGATACACGAGCGTCCCGGTGTCGTCGATCAGATACACGTGCGGCGTCTTTTCGGCCCCGTAGGCGCGACCGATGGCGCCCGACTCGTCCAGCAGAATCGGATGATCAAGGCCAAACGTCTTGAGTCCGGCAGCGTTGGCTTCGGCTCCATGTCCTTGTTTGCCCGGTCCACCGGAGTTGATCGCCAGCCAGACGACGCCCTGGGCGGTCTCGTCCTTCGCCATCGTCTTGAGCGACCCCTCCAGGTGGGCGTTGTTCACGAACGGGCACTGCGGATTGAACCACTCCAGGACGACGGTCTTGCCGCGGAAGCTCGACAGCGTGGTGTCCTCGCCGGCCAGGTTGGGCAAGGTGAAGTCTGGGGCGGGTTTTCCCACCGCGGCTGTGCCGACAACCGTCGGGGCTTTCGCGGCCGGAGCGGCGGCGTGTTCGTTGGTGACCTCGGCTTTGGCCTTCGCGTCGGCGGCCTGCTCGGGGGCCTTGGTGTCCGCCGCCGGGGCCTCCCCGGACTTGTCACAGGCGAGGAGCAGGACGGCGAGGGACAGGAGCGAGACGCGTCTCATTCGGCGAGGGTAGCCGAGGTGCGGCGCCTTGGCTCATGCCGCTTGGGCATCCTCGGCAGGCGCGGGCGGCGTGTCCTCTCGACGGCGAAAGCGCCACGCCAGCCCGAAGATGGACAGCACGCACAGCCCGTTGAACAGCTCGCCGGTCAGCATGTAGGGCGTCTTGGCGTCCGGGTCCATCATCGGGACGTCGGCGACGAACCCGTCGGGATCCTGCGGCCCGTCGATGTCGGGGTCGGTGACCTTGGTGCGATGCACCTGGCGTCCGGTGGGATCGACGTACGTACTGATGCCGGTGTTGACCGAGCGCAGCATGCCCTTGCGGTGCTCGACCGCCCGGAACACGGCAAGCCCCAGGTGTTGGGCCGGCTCGTGCGTCTTGCCGAACCACGCGTCGTTGGTGAGGTTGACGAACGCGTGCACGCCCTGCTTCGCCGTCTCTCGGACGTAGCGCGGCAGGATGTCCTCGTAGCAGATGAACGCGCCCAAGCGGTGCTCTCCCATCTGCAGCGCCTTGGGTCCTTCGCCCTGCTGCAGGTGTGAGGCGGTCGGGATCTGGGCCAGGTACCACTCGGGATCGACCAGCGGCGCGTACTCGCCGAACACCAAGCGGTACACCTTGTCGTAGCGGTCTGCGATCCGTCCGTCGCTGTCGATCAGCAGCGCGGTGTTCCAGCACTTGTGAATCGATCCGCAGTTTTCGCCGCGGGCGTCCTCGCGGGTGACGGTGCCGAAGATGATCGGGACCTCGAAGCCTTGATGCAGACGCCACGGGTGGCCCGGTGGCGGCTCTTGCTGGCTGCCCCGATGGAAGATGCGGCTGTTGGGGTAGGCGGTTTCTCCCCAAAGAATGAGCTCGGCGCCTTGCGCGGCCAGCTCGCGACTTTTGCGGAGCTCGCCCTCGAACGCCCGGTTGCGCAGCGCCGGACGGGTCATCTCGGCGATGCTCATGTTGCCCTGGACGACACCAACCTTCAGCCGCGGCGCGGCCTGCATCGTGGCCTCGACTTGGGCGATGCGGACAGCGCCGTAGGCCGGAACGCCAACGAGCAGGACCCCCGCCGCGATAGCGGCAGGTTTGTCGAGCGCCCGCGTTCGCAGGAACCGAATCCCCAGGGTGTAGAGCGCAGCGTTGGTCGCGACCATCAGGAAGCTGACCGTGGTGACGCCGCCGAGCTCGGCGGTCTGAATCATCAGGGGCTCGGCGGCCCAGCCCTGCGCCATGTAGATCGGGAAGATGTTGGGCAGCGTCGCCTCGACCGCGACCCAGCACAGCGGTGCGGTGACCCAAAGAGGCAGGCGGGTGCGGCCGGTCAGCCACACGGTGAGCATCATGGCGAAGCCCCACAGCAGGCCGTGGTAGCTCGCGAACAGCAAGGTGATCGGCGCGCCCATCACCAGCGGAAAACCTGCGAACTTGACCAGAAGCTCGGTGATCCAAAAGAACCCCCAAAAGACGGTGAAGGTTCCGACCAGCCAGCCCCAGAACAGGGCTTGGCGCGGCCGGGTGCCCTCGACCGCCGCCAGCAGGGGAACCCACGCCACATAACCCAAGACCCAGATATCCCAGTCTGCGACGCACAGCACCATGGGCACGACGGACAGGGCCGCCAGCACCAGACGGTGCAGGCGCGTGAGACCGGGCTTGGGCGTGTCCACTAGCTGTTGTCTTTGACCGGGATGTCGCGGTGCGTGAGGTACAGGTCGGCCAGCTGGGGCTCGTCGGCGACCGTAGGCGCGCCGGTGAGCAGGTCTTGACCACGCTGCGTTTTGGGGAATGCGATCACGTCGCGGAGGCTCTCGGCGCCCGTCATCAACATCGCGACGCGGTCCAGGCCAAGCGCGATGCCGCCGTGGGGCGGGGGACCGTACTTGAACGCTTCGAGCAGGAACCCGAACTTGAACTGGGTCTCCTCTTCGGTGAGGCCCAGCGCGGTGAAGACCTTGGCCTGCACCTCGCTGTTGTGGATTCGGATCGAGCCGCCCCCGATCTCGTTGCCGTTGAGCACGAGGTCGTAGGCCTTGGCTCGCACCGCGCCCGGGTCGCTCACCAGGATGTCCACGTGCTCGTCATGCGGGGACGTGAACGGGTGGTGGGCCGCGACGAACGCCCCGGCTTCGTTGCGCTCGAACATCGGGAAGTCGGTGATCCACAGGAACCGCCAAGGGGCGGTGTTGCCCTCGAGCAGCTCCAGCTGGTCGCGCAGCTTGAGCCGAAGGTTGCACAGCACCGTGTGGGTGGTGTGCCACTGGTCGGCGATGAACAAGAGCACGCAGCCCGGCCCCGCACCCATGGCTTCGGCGATCGCCGTTTGGACCTCGGGCTTGACGTTCTTGCCGACCGCGCCGCTCCACGTGCCGTCCTCGCCGATCCGCGCCCAGGCGAGCCCTTTGGCGCCGCCGCTCTCGCGCTGCTTGACGAACTCGGTGAGCTTGTCGATGGCCCCGCGGGACAGGCTGCCCGCTTTGTCGGCGGGCACACACAATCCGCTGACACACTCCGCCCCGTCGAACACCTGAAAGCCGCTGTCCCGGACGTGCTGCGTGACGTTGTGCAGCTCGAGGCCGAAGCGCACATCGGGCTTGTCGGAACCGTAGCGCGCCATCGCCTCGTCCCAGGTCATCCGCGGGAACGGGTCCGCGAGCTCGACGTCCAGGATCTCTTTCCACAGCGTCCGCATCAACGCCTCGAGCGGCGTGAAGATGCGCTGCGGCGTCGCGAAGCTCATCTCGATGTCGATCTGGGTGAACTCCGGTTGCCGGTCGTTGCGAAGGTCTTCGTCGCGGAAGCAGCGGGTGATCTGGAAGTACTTGTCGAACCCCGAGACCATGAACAGCTGCTTGTAGATCTGCGGCGACTCGGCCAGCGCGTAGAACTGGCCGGGGTGAATCCGGCTGGGCACCAAGAAGTTGCGCGCACCGCCGGGGGTGTACTTCACCATGTACGGCGTCTCGAGCTCGTAGAAGCCCGCTTCGGCCAGGAGCTTGCGGGTGAGATAGCCGATCTGCGAGCGGACCCTGAAGTTTCGCTGCATCACGGGACGACGCAGGTCGAGGTATCGGTACTGCAGACGCAGGTTTTCGGTCGCGTCGACGCGGTCGTCGTCCGCGACCACGAAGGGTGGCGTTTGGGACTTGGAGAAGACCTCGACCTCGCTCACCTTGATCTCGATCTCGCCCGTGGACATCTCGGCGTTGGCGTTGCTGCCCCGGTCGGCCACCGTGCCGCGAACGGCGATGCAGTCTTCGCTGCGCAGGGACTCGCCGAGCTTGTACGCGTCCTCGCCGAGCTCCGCGGCGAAGTCGAGCTGGGTGATGCCGTCGCGATCACGCAGCTGGATGAAGATGCGGGCGCCGAGATCTCGACGGCGATGCACCCATCCGAACAGAACGACGGAAGCGCCAGCGTGGTCGCGGCGCAGCTCACCGCACGTGTGTGTGCGGCCGACTTCGAGCAAGGACATGAGCCGGAGCGTATGCCAAGCGCCCTCGGTGCGCAGCACCCCGCGGCCCCCCATCGTCGTTTGCGAAGCGGCCGCGAGTACGTGTGATGCAACTCAAGGGGGGAGCCGAGGCGCTACGTCTGTTATGTAGAAGCGGCGCCCATGCTGCGGTTCCTGCACACCTCCGACATCCATCTTCTCCGGCTCGAGGGAGTCATGCCCTGGCGATATCTGGGCAAGCGCCTCACCGGGCGACTCAACCTCGCGCTGCATCGCGGGAAGAAGCACGATCAAGCGTTGTTCGACCGCATGGTCGAGCAGGCCGGGTCGCTGAAGCTGGACCGGTTCGTGGTCACCGGTGACCTCACCAACCTGGCCCTCGAAGCGGAGTTCGAGCTCTGCGTCGAGAAATTCGAGACGATTGCGGTTCCGGTCACGGTCATCCCTGGCAACCACGACACCTACACGCGCCGGAGCGAGCGCGAGCAGCGGTTCGAGCGATACATGCGGCCCTACATGCAAGGGGAGCGCGAATCGGGGGACTATCCCTTCGTCCAGCGTTTCGATGACGTGGCCTTGATCGGGGTCTCGAGCGCGGTTGCGACCGCCCCGTTTGACGCGACGGGGCAGTGCGGGGCGAAGCAGTTGGCCAGCCTGCGCCGGGTTTTGCACACGTTGGGCGAAGAGGGCTTGGCTCGGGTCGTGTTGGTGCACCATCCGCCGGTCGATGGGCTGTCCAAGCCCAATCACGCGCTCACCGACCGCGCCGCCTTCGCGGAGGTCATCGCGGATGCGGGTGCCGAGCTGATCCTGCATGGCCACGAGCATGTGCGCACCGACACCGAGCTGCCCGGTCCCTCGGGCGCTGTACCCGTCCATGGGATCGGCTCGGGCACGTCAAAGCTCCAAAAACCGGGACGTGCGGCCGCTTTCTCGGTATACGACGTCTCAGCGGCGGGGTTCACCCGCGAACTGTACGAATGGAACGGACAACGCTACGCACTGTTGGACGCCTGACCCCCATGCTTCGGTGGGTTGCAGGCGTTGCTCTGATCACCGCTTTGGGGGGCACCGCCGGTTGCTCGACGCCACTGGACGACGCCCGCCTCGCATGGGCCGACGGTGAAGGCGACCTCGACAACGCCGACGCGAAGTATCGCGAGGCGATGAACGACCCCGACCTCGGAGACCTCGCGGGTGAGGAGCTGCGCGACATCTACCTGGAGCTGGGCAAGACGGCCGACAAGCAGGGGAAGGCGATCAAGGCGGAGGCGTACTTTCGCAAGGCCGTTGAAATCGATCCGAGCAGCGCGGAGGCGTACTCCGGTCTCGTGGGCGCGCTGCGGGATCTGTACAAGTACGACGAGGCGCTCGCGGTGGCCGAGAAGGGCTACAAGGAGGCCGACTGTCGCGACTGCCATCGCCAAACGGCCGTGCTGCGGATCGGTCGCGGCGATGCGTTTATGCAGGAGAGTCGCTGGGCCGAGGCCGAGGCGGACTACATCCAGGCGCTGGAGATCATCCCCGACGCTGCGATCTGGCTCGCAGTGGTTCGGGCCCGCTACGCGCAGAAGGACCTCCCCGGGTCCGCCAAGGGTCTCAAGGCGGTGACCGAAATGATCATGCAGAACGACCTGGAGAACCGTCGCCAGTACCTCGAGATGCGTCGTGCGGTCGTGCTGCTGGCGCTCGAGCAGGGCGACGTTCCGCTGGCCGATGAGCTGCTCGACCTGGCGCCGGTGGGTGTCGAGCCCGAGGAGCAGGTCGGGCTGGCCATGGAAGTGGCGATGGAGTTCAACCGGTTGGGCAAGCCCGACCAAGCGCTGGCGCGGCTGATGGCGATCGTCGACGCAGCGGCCGCGGGCAAGCTCAAGCTCACCCCCGAGCGACTCGACCAGATCCGCGACCAGGTGGCCACCATCTACGCGACGCGAGCCAAGATCCGCCTCGCCGAGGGCGACACCGCGGGCGCCGACGCGGACATCAAGGAGGCTCTGGGCATGCGTCCGGGGAAGTCTTCCCTGCAGCTGCAAGAGGTGCTCTTTCTCGCGGGCAAGGGCAAGCTCAGCGATGCAACCAGCAAGCTCGCCGCCGTCGAGACCTCGGCCAAGGGGCACAACGAGGTCACCGCGATCCTGGCTGCGCTGCGCGCCATCGACTACGTCGAGGGTGGCAAGCTCGACGCGGCCAAGACCGAACTCGAGCTCGCCAAGCGCAATGGTGCGGACCTCCCCGAGGTCCACATCGCGATCGCGGCATACCTGAGCGCGACCGAGCCGTCGCTCTACAAGAAGGAAGCGAGCGCGCTGCGGAAAACCGGCCTGGTCAAGTACCCCGGTGGCAACGTCGTGCGGGCTGCCGAGGCGCTGTCCGAGCTGGTCTGGTCTCGCCAACAGCTGGAAGGCCTGGGTACGGGATACCCCTACCGCGCACCTGGAATCGAGCAGACGCTCGCGTCGCTCGAGACGAAGATCAAGGGCTTCTACCCGTTCGCCGTGAACTTCTTCGGGGAACCGCAGACCGTCATCGTGCTCTCCAACCAAGGCAGCGCGGAGCTCGAGGTTGAGATGGTCGGGCGTTCCTGGAAGAAGCGGGAGAAGGTCGCTGCGGGCGAGACTGCGAAGGTCATCCTGAAAAACCCCGGGTTCTTCGAGATGACGTACGGCGACAAGACGGCCACGTTTGTGGCCGAGCCCTACACCGAAGTGACCCTCGGCTTGTAGCGCTACCGCGGACCAGGCGGCCCAAAGCGCGGGTCCCGCTTCAGCAGACGTTTGCAACCAAGGCCTACGCTTCGTCGGAGGTCTTGGTAGTCTGGGGCCGTGCCGGGTTGCCCCCACCGTAAGGTCCGACCCCTGGGTGAGGGTGCGGTCGGGGACGTACACCTTTGCGTGGACGTCTTCGGCAGGCGACTGGTCGTGGTCAAGTGGCTCCGCGCGGAGGTCCACACCGGGAGCGAAGCCAGCGCTCGCTTTCAACTCGAGGCCAAGCGCATGGCCGGCGCGCAGTTCGACGGCGTCATCAAGGTCGAGGACTTCGGGAGCGACGACTTCGGACGGACCTGGATGGCGATGGAGTTTGTCGATGGGGTGAACCCGGCGACCGCGATTTCGCAGGGCGATGGATGGGGCGTCCACCGATTGATCGAAGGCGTAGGCAAGGCGCTCGACGAGCTGCACGGCTTGGGCGTCGTGCACCGCGACCTCAAGCCCGACAACGTGCTCCTGCGCCCCGGCGCAGCCAGTTGGGAGCCGGTGATCATCGACCTCGGAATCGCGAAGTGGCTGGCGCATGAGGCCGCAACCGCGACGGGATCGGTGTTCGGTACGCCGCACTACATGAGTCCCGAGCAGTTTCGGGACACCAAACACGTGGGCCCTGCCACGGACCGCTACGCGCTGGCGGTCATCGCCTTCGAGCTGCTCACCGGCCATCTTCCTTACGACGGGCGAAGCCTGCCCGAACTGCTCCAGCAGCATATGGAAGCAGAGATCCCGCTGTTGCAGATCCCCGTCGCGACCGGGGAGGGCGCTTCCCGGGCTTCCCCAGGTGGTGCGGGGGCTCCGGCGGTTCAAGGCGCGCCGTCCCTGGATGCGTTCATGCGGCGTGCGATGGCCAAGACCCCCTCCGACCGGTTCAGCTCCGGGGTTGAGATGGCGGACGCCTTCCACACCGCGGCGATGCGTGACGGGGTCTGGGAAGCGCCCGCCGAGTCCCGCACGCTGTTCGAGCCGTTGATGCACCCGCGGGTCGAGCTGTGCCTCAGCGGGCATCCGCCGCAGACGTTCGATATTCGGCGCGGTCCGGTCGTTCTGGGTCGCCACGAGGCGTGCCAGTTCCCGGTCCCCTCGCCGCGCATGAGCCGTCTGCACTCGTGCATCTTCATGCACCGCGGTCGGCTCTGGGTGGCGGACCTCAAGAGCCAAAACGGAAGCCAGTACATGGGACGCCAGCTCGCGCCGGGCGTGCCGGTTCCGCTGCGGAACGATGCCGGGGCCGCAACGCTCAAGCTCTACGACCAAGAGGTCGCCATTCGGACGCTCCCGGGATGAGGAGAGACACTGCGCTGCTCTTCGGTCCGGCGCTCGTCTGGACCGTGGCGGCCACGATGGGGGTCGCGGCGACGCTCGCCGATGAGGACGCCTGGTCGCCGGTCGAATCCCGAGGCGAGGTGGTCGGCAGTGCGGACTGCCAGCGCTGCCACCCCGAGCAGCACGCCTCTTGGCATGCGAGTTACCACCGGACCATGACCCAGTCGGTGGCCGATGACGAGGCGATCGTGCTCGCGCCGTTCTCGGGAGAGACGCTGCGCGTGGCGGGGTTCATTGCGACGTTTCGCCGAGGGACAACCGGAGTGCCGCACGTGTCCGTGGTTCGGGAATCCGACGCTGTGCGGGTGCTCGACACGGATGTGGAGCTGTCGGTGGGCACCCACCGGTATCAGCAATACGTTGCACGTATCGAGCGTGGCGGCGGGCCGCTGGAGCGCTGGAGGCTCCCATTCGCGTGGCACCCCGAGGCCGGGCGGTGGATCCACCTCGGGGGTGCCTTCTTGTTTCCCGACCTGGCCGAAGGGGACACGGACGCCTACCTGCGCCACTTCAGTCGATGGAACGACAATTGCGTGTTCTGCCACAATACGCAGCCTGTTCCAGGGCTGCGCGAGGACGGCACGTTCGACACCAAGCTCGGCGAGATGGGGATTGGCTGTGAGGCGTGTCATGGCCCCGCTGCGACGCATCTTGAGCGTCAGTCCAACCCGCTGCGACGCGTGCTGGCGCCGCTTGGCGAGCCCGGAGACCCAGCGATCACCCACCCGGGTCGTCTCGAGCCCGACCGCCACAGCGAGGTCTGTGGTCAGTGTCATGGCCAACGCATCGGCCGCGACCTCGCCGGCGTGTTGGCCCATGGAGATGGGTTCATTCCGGGGACAGCGCTGGAGGCGGTCTCCCGCCCGATCCTCGCCGATGCTCGCCTGGCTTCGGACCCTCCCGACGCGCGCCCGTTCGCCCCACGCTTCTGGCCCGAGGGGACCCCGCGTCTTTCTGCGTACGAATACCAAGGGCTGCTGCTCTCGCCCTGCTACGACCAGGGGCGGGGGATGTCGTGCGGGAGCTGCCACAGCATGCACGGGCAGGAGCCCTCCATGCAGTTGCGACCCGGTGCGCACACCGATGCGGCGTGTTTGGGCGCGTGCCACGAACCATCCGCGTTCAAAGGTCACGGCGGGCACGAGAGCGTCGCTTGCCAGGACTGCCACATGCCGCGGATCACGTATGGCCTGCTGCGCGGCATGATCAGTCACCGGATTACCTCGCCCGATCCAGGTGCGTGGGTGGGTCGCGACGACATGCCCGACGCTTGTACGCAGTGCCACGTGGATCAGACCCGGGCGTGGGCCGCGGCCTCGGTCCCGTCGCTGGGACTGCGCGCAACCGCAGCGACGCCGGGCGTTGAACCTCAGGGGTCGCGGGTCGAGCGAGACCTCGTGGGCGGGGATCCGGTGCAGCGAGCGTTGGCTGCCCACGCGCTGTCGCGGCCGGAAGCGGTGGGACCCCTGGCTCGGCGGAGGCAGGCCTTGGTCGATGGGCTCGAGGATGACTATCCCGCGGTGCGCTGGTTCGCGTATCAGGGGTTGCTCGCGTTGGCGGACACCGAGCGGACGCGTGCGTTGCTGGGGCGGTACGACTTCATGGCCGATGCCGCCGAGCGCCTCGAGATCGTCGACGCGCTGCGGCGGAGTCTCGGGGCCAGCGTGGTCTCCTCGCAGCCTGAGCTGTGGGAGCGGCTCTTGGGGCAGCGCGACGACGTCGCGATCGCCATCGGCGAATGAAGCGTTAGACTTCGCCGATGCTGCCCTCGACCCATCTTCGGGCGTCGCTGTGGTGCCTCGCTGGCTTCTTGGCGGTCGGGATGGGGCTTGAGGCAGCGCTCGGACTGCGCGTCTCGGGATTCGTGCAAGACGAGCTGCAGCGCGACTTCTTGCGTCTGGGACACGCACACGGAGGCCTGTTGGCGCTGGTCAACGTGGGCCTTGGATGGGCGTTGGAGCGGCTGGCGACTCCGCGAGGCTGGGCGGGTCGGATCCGACTCGCGTCGTGGTCCGGAGCGCTGCTCGTCGGTCTGGGGTTCATGGGTGGTGGGCTGTGGCACGGCCCCACCGACCCAGGTCCGTTGGTGCTGTTCGTACCCGCAGGCGCCCTGCTGCTGCTCACCTCCTTGATCGCGACCGCGATGCTGCGGCCGGCCAACTCGGACACCGCCGGCGGCTCGGTTCAGGGATCGAACAGCGCGAGCTGAGGGTCTTTTTCGGCACCGGTGGGGTTGTTGGGCCCGAGCAGTTGCAGGACCAGCGAGGACTCCCGCGCGAAGAAGCCGTGCGTGTGCATCGAGTCGCCCAGCGCGTACTTGTCGTAGTCCAGGTGATGACACAGCTCGTGCATCACGACGCGGACGAAGGTGCGATAGGCCACCGGGCGTTTCTGTGCCGCGGTCCGCATCCAGACCCGCAGGACCGCTCGCTTCCCCTCCTCGCGCTCATAGAGCCCGTGAAGTTCGGCTGCGGCATCGCTTGGACGCCGCGCGAGCACGCGCAGGGTGACCCGCGGGACCTCGAGTTGGTCGCACAGGATGCGGACCAGCGCCGCGGTCCCGCGCTGCACCCTCGTCCGCTCGTCCCCGGCGAGCCCCGCTTGGATCGTGCGCAAGGTGGAGACCACGCGCTGCGCGTTCGCGCTCGGCTCCAGCGGGACCTCGGTGATCGCGTCCGAGCGCCGATACGTCGCTTGTTGCTTCGGACGCAGCCGAGCGTAGTAGGGGAAACGGGGCACGGCTACAGCAGGGGGGAGAGCACCCGCGCGGTGTTCTCCCGAAGTCGGACCCAGACGCTTGGCTTGCGTCGATCTTCGCGCTGCACCTCGCGCGAGCGCCGAAGGTCCGCGTGATACACGGTGGCGAGGTCGGCGGTCACCTTCGCGTCGTAGAACATCGCGGTGATCTCGTAGTTGATGTGAAAGCTCCGCACATCCATGTTGGCCGATCCGATGGCGCAGACGTCGTCGGCGATCAGGTATTTGGCGTGCAACATGCCGGCTTCGTACTCGAAGATGCGGCACCCCACCTCGAGCAGCTCATCGTAGTAGCTGCGGGAAGCGTACGCCACCAACAGGCTGTCGTTGTGCTTGGGGCTGGGGACGAGGATGCGGACGTCGACCCCTCGCAGCGCGGCGGTCCTGAGGATCAGCATCAACGGCTCATCGGGGATGAAGTAGGGCGTAGCGATGTACGCGTGTTGTTGCGCAGCCGCGACGGCAGCCGAGAACTGTGCCGCGATGGCCCCTGCGACCGGCAGATCGGGACCGCTGGGGATCACTTGGGTCAGCGGACCCTCGGAGCGAATCGGGCGTGCTTTGCTGCCGCGAAAGGGGTTGGCCTGCGCCAGCGCAGATCGTGGCGCGCGCTGTCCCATGCGGTCGCGAGCGTCCAGAGACTGGGTTCCGGCAGGGCGTTTGCCCTCAAGGTCCACGACCTGCCCTGTGCTCACCATCCAATCATCGAGGAAGGTCGCCTCCAGGCCCAGGACGGCGTCGCCTTGCAGCTGCACGAACAGGTCGCGCCAGCCGCTTGCCTCCGCCCCGCTGCCAAAATACTCATCGCCAACGTTGAGCCCGCCGACGAATCCGGTCGATCCATCGACGGTGAGAATCTTGCGGTGGTTGCGAAAGTTGACTCGCGAGCGACCCCAACGGATCGGCACCGCGACGGGGCCGAACACCGAAACCTCGCCGCCTGCTTCGAGCAGCTCGCCAAAGTGGTCGCGTTCGAGTCCCCAGCTTCCGAGCTGGTCCAGCAAGACCCGAACCACCACCCCCGCGCGGGCCCGACCGGCGAGCGCGGCGGTGATGGCTCGGCCCGATTCGTCGTCGCGCCAGATGTAGAACTCGGCGTGGACACACCGAGTTGCGTTCGCGATGGCTGTGAGCACGGCGTCCCGCGCTTGGTCCGCCGTGATCAAGAGGCGAACCTCGCTGGCGCGTCGCAGGGGCGCGGCCGTGGAGTGCAGCGCCAAGCGGACCAGACCGCGCTGCTGGACTGAGAGCCCTTCGGGCAACGCATCGAGCGTCGCCATCGACTCTGTCTCGGCGACCGGATCGATCACCCGCCGGCGCCGATTCTTGCGCTCGCGGCGAACCTTGCGCTGCGAAAACAACGCATAGGTCAGCAACCCCAGCACGGGGACGAAGAGCAGCGAGAGCACCAAGGCGAGCGTGGCGGTCGGACGTCGCCGCTCCAGCAGGACGACGACCGAGACCGTCACCGCGTAGATGACGAATCCCAGCTCGAGGGCCCAGCGTGGAATCTGCTCGATCAACTCCACCGAGTCGGTGGACTAACCCGACTCCGCGGTTTGAGCCACTCCTAGTTGCAGGTGGAGCGCGGTGATGCGGCCTCACAGTCCAAGGGAGCAGCGATAGCCTCGAGCGCACTGAGTCGGCACTCGATCGAGTGGTCGCCGGTGAGGGGTTCGCCGTCGCACCAGGCGCGGCACTTCTCTGGCGATTCGAACGCGCTTGCAAACTCGTCGTCGTCGCCGCAGGCGCTCCGGAACTCATCGCAGTAGCGATCGCAGCTGACCACGTAGCCGGACCCACAGGCGTCGGAGTCGGGACCCGCATCGGCGCACCCCAGCACAAGCAGATCGTCCTCGGCGATGGAATCAAGCTCGTCGAGGCGGCACGCCAAGGGTTGTCCAGACTCCCAGTATCCGCAGACCGACTCGCAGTGCGAAACGGAGGTGTATCCAAACCCCTCAACCCCGCACTCGCCGAGGTACTGCGCACAGTATTCCCCGCACTTGTCCAGCGGCGCCACGTCGGGTGGATCGGGGATCCCCGCGGGTCCACCGGCCGCTTCGACCAGTTCGAACGCCGTGTCGTCGCAGGCGGTCATGGGGAGCAGGAGCAGGGAACACAGGGTCAGGGCGCGCATCATGGTGGGGTCAAACTCCTCAGGGGTCTTCAAAAGGACCATCGGTGCTCGACCCGGCGGAGTTGAGGATGCTGCGGAAATCGGCGGTTCCAGATCCATCCAGGTCAGCGCCCCGTGCGCAGTTCTCCTGGTTCCGGCTTGAGGGCGAGGAGCCTGATAGATTCTGGGCAAATGCCGTCGCTCCCCCAGGTTCTGCACGAGGCGAGTCTTCGCGGAGCAACCGAGGTCACCCTCGAGTCGGACCAACATCCGATGGTGCGCACGGATGCAGGGGCTGTCACCGTCGGCGACCCGCTCTCGGAGTCGGAGATGTTCGACGCGCTTTCGATGGTGCTGTGTCCCGACCAGCAGGCGGAGCTCGCGTTGGGCAACGCGGTATCGTTTGATCTCGACGTGGGCAGGCAACGTTGGACCCTCGTCGCCGAGCCGACCCCCGCGGGGATTGTCGTTCGAGGGCGCGCCGCCGCGAGCTCTCGAGAGACCAGCGTTCTCACGGCGTCGACTCGAGCACTCGACCTGCCCAAGCTCGACACGCTCGAACCCGATCGCCAATCCATTCCGGCGACGGGCAAATCGATCCTTCGCCCGACCAAGCGTCGCACGCAGTGGGACATCGGGGTGCCCGAGGCCCCCGTCGCGCTGGCTCGCGCTCCGACGCCACCTGCATCGAGGCCAAGCTGGTCCAAACAGCTGGCGGGGGAGGGGGACTCCGATTTCGAGCTTCGAACCCCGACCGGTGAGCAGCCCGCGACCCTCATCGACGCGCACGAGCTCCCCGCGCACGAGGCCGGCGTCGAGGATGAGGACATTGATCTCGCGGAGCTCGTCATCCCGATGTCGGCCCAGGCATCGCCCGGGTTCACGGTTCGGGCGTCGCTCGAAGACTTTGCGGCTGAGGTCGTTCCGGGGACGATGTGCATCGTGCAAGGCGAGGGCGGCGCGGAGGCGCTCGCAACGGCGATGGCCGAAGGCGACTACGCGCTCATCGACGATGCCGCTCCCGAGGGGGTGCTCAGTGCAGCCGCGGAGCTGGAGCCCGGCAGTCGCTTTGCGGTGCGACTCGAAGACCCGAGCCTGGTGCTCGGCTGGATTCTTCGTCGGCTTGAGGAGGGCTCGACCGTGGTCGTGCAGTCCCGGGCCCGGACGGCTCAAGGTGCGCAGCGCGTTTTGCTTGGAGTCTCTGGGACCCGGCGCGCGGAGCAGTGGCTGTCCGTTCACGCGGCGATCTGGTTCGCCCAAGACCCCGCAGGCTGGTCACGCCACGACTTCTAGCGGACCTTGGACCTTCAGCTCGCGACCTTCTGGTCGAAGAGCGGATCGAACTTGCACACGCAGTTGCGTCCCGCGGCCTTGGCTCGGTACAGCGCTGCATCGGCCGCCTGCAGGATGAGTTCTTTGGAGGCACCTGGGAGCAGGTCCGTTCCGGCGACACCGATCGAGCAGGTGCGGACGCCCGCCGCGGTGGCGGTGGGGCTGACCCGCTGGAATGCGGCTCGAATCCTCTCGCCGAGTGTGCACGCATCGTCGGCCGTGGAACCCGGGCAGACGACCGCGAACTCCTCTCCACCGTAGCGGTAGGGCAGGTCGCAGGCGCGCGTGTTGTTGGTCAGCAGCCTCCCGAAGACCCTCAAGAGCTCGTCTCCAACGGAGTGGCCAAACGAGTCGTTCACCGACTTGAAGTGGTCAAGGTCGAGAAGGAGAACCGAGACCGGTTCGGTCGAGCGGTGGGTGTCTTCGAGTTCGGTCTGCATGCGCTCGTCGAAGGAACGACGGTTGCCGATGCCGGTCAGAGCGTCCATCGCGACGAGCCGACTCAACGTTCGCGACTTCTCTTCCAGGGCCTTGGTGAGCGAACGGATTCGAAGCATCGCCTTGATGCGGACCTGGAGCTCGAGCGGATGGATGGGCTTGGTCAGGAAGTCGTCGGCTCCGGCTTCGATGCCGTTGGCGCGGGCGTTGTCGTCGGCGAGGCCGGTGAGAAAGACAATCGGGACGTAGGTGTTCGCTCTGGAGCGGATGATCCGGGTGAGCTTGAACCCGTCCACCGTAGGCATCACAGCGTCCATCAAGATGAGGTCGGTGTCTCCTTTGCCGAATGCGCGCAAGGCCTCGGTCCAGCTGTTGCAAGCGGTCACGCGGTGGCCGTATGAGCGGACGAGGTCGCTGAGCTCGCGGGCGATGACGGGCTCATCGTCGATGAGCAGGACGTGCGCGGGTGGCCCGTTGGCGCTGGGAGAGATCACGGTTGTTCACGCAGCTTTGTGGAAGCCGGAGTCGTTGGAGAGGTTGGGGAGAAGCCGAATGGCGGGCGAGAGGACGGCGCTGGGAAGCTCAAGTGCAAATCCAAGGCGCCCGTCTTCTTCGGTCAGAACCAGGGCGCCGCCACGCGCTTCGACGAGTCGGCGGCAGTGGGCAAGGGTGGGGTCGACGTCGCCACCGGAGCCGCGTGGATCGAGGGCCCGGACGAATCGCAGCGGAGGCACGCCATCGCTTGTGATCGCGATGCGAACCTTCGAGCGCGCGGCGGAGACGTGAACGCCGACGTACTCGCCTCGTTCTTCCTCCACAATGCGCAGGGCCGCACCCAGCACGGCACCGAGCACGAACGACAACTCACCGGGGTCGCTGTTGACCCACGGGTCGCCCGGTGCCAGGCGCAACGCGATGTTGACGCTCTTGGACTGCATGCGAGCGGCGACCCGACCGACCAACCCGGCCACCAACGTGTTGACGTGATGGGTCCTTGTTTGCGTCGGGTAGAACCCGGAGTCGTTCGCGGAGTCGCCTCGGCATGCACCGTTGAAGGGAAGGACGCGAACAGGAGTGGTGGTGGTGGAAGAAGTGGGTACGAGATGCATGGCGGTCTCCGATGAATCGGTAGGCGAGCACACTAACTGCTCGAAGCGTGCCAACCCCTCGCATCGCCCGGATTCGCCGAAATCTTGACGAGGATCCCGTTTTGTTCTTTGCTGCCGGGAACCTTCAAAACCTCGATACGCGGGCCCTGTGAAGGCGCTACGCGTCGATTCGCAGGGTGGCGGACCTCAGTACCGACAGCGACACACGTGTCGAGTGTTGGTCCCCAGGGTGCGCGCACGTCAGACGCCAGTGTGCCGACGATCGGCGACCCGATGGCGATCGCGCCCCCCGCATGCTGACGGTGTGCGAGGGCGACGCAGCTTCGCGCGACCGGGCGCGTGGTGGACCGACGTGGACAGCATCGACCGCCTTAAAGCCGCCCGCAGCCGCGTGCCGTTCGAGGCATGCGACTGCGGGCGGGGGAGCGTCCGGGTTTGGGGCCGCGCTCAGGCGCGATCGGGTGCCGCGAGCAGGTGCAGGAACCGCTCCTGCGAGCCGAACCCGGATTCGTGCACGACGACCTGCGCTCCAAGGCGCGACGTCTTGCCAATCCCGATCGGCGAGAGGAAGTTGGCGGTAGGCTCTTCGGTCTGCGACACCGTGCACACGACGAGGACAACGAGGTCTTCGTCCGGGTCGATTCCCGCGAAGGATGCGGAGCGACGGACGAGGTCGAGCGGGAAGTTGGGCGCGACCTTGAGGGGGTCGATGACGATCAGCGCGAGGTCGGGCCGTTCGAACGCCTGAAGCCAGCGGAACGGGTTGTCCCCCTGTCCGTCGATCAGCACGAAGGTCTTTGCCTCGGGGAAGCCGGGCAGGCCCATCGGGAGCGTGATCAGCTGCGCCTGCGGGACCTCTATTCGGCCGAAGCGAGTGCTTTCCACTGCGCGTAGAGTCGCGACAGCTCGTCCGGACTCGGCGTGTTCGACGCCTTGATGTTCTCGTCCGCGATCCCCTGGTAGAGTTCCTCCCGGTACACCGGCAGCCCCGCCGGCGCTGAGATCCCCAGCCGAACCTGTCGCCCCCGGACCTCCCGGACCACGATCTCGATTCCGTTGCCGATCAGTATCTTTTGTCCGATCTTCCGCGTGAGTGTCAGCATTGGCGTCTCCCGAGGAGTCGGTCGAAGGGTTCAGCTTCTCCCGCTTGCTCATCTTGGTTCAGGTCCGTGGGTGGTGTCGACCGCTGTGGGCCGGCGCGTTCGCCGTGTTCCGCCAGTGACCCATTGTGCGCCGTAGTGCCCCGCAGCTTGAATGGGTCTGCAATCGGGGCGTTGGCGGCCGTGGCCGACGGAGTATGACACAGCCGCGCTGCGGTGGTCGGCAATTGCGCGTTGAAAAAACGGCCGAAGGGCCGCCTTTTCCTGCGACACGAAGTAGCGCTTAGAGCGCGATGCTGTCGGTGCGCAGCATCGTACGCAGCTTCGCGGTCGCCTCGCCCATGATCTGGCAGATCCGTGATTCGGTGACCCCGAGCTCAAGCCCGATTTCGCGCAGCGTCATCTCGCGCTGGTAGTACATCTCAAGCACGCGCTGCTTGCGAGGCGGGAGGTTGGCGATTGCCTGCCCCAGCCGCCGAACCATCTCTCGTTTGAGGGTCAGCTCGTCGGGCTGGGGGGTATGGGACGGGAGTTCCATCCCGCGCCCGCCTTCGTCGTCGCTTCGACTCATCTCGTCGAGGCTCAGCATGCGGACGCTTCCGACGCGTGCGACGAGTTCGCGGTAGTCCCCGACGCTCATGTCCAGGCCCGTCGCGAGTTCGTCCTCGGTGGGCGGGCGGCCGAGTTTTGCGGTGAGTTCCTGGGTCTTGCGGGCGATCCGCTTGGTCGCGAGGCGAGCGTTGCGAGCCATCAGGTCGTAGCGTCGCAGCTCGTCGAGGATCGCCCCCTTGACCCGGAACTCGGCGAACGTCTCGAACCGGTCGGACTTGGCGGGGTCAAACCTGCGACTCGCGTCGATGAGTCCGAGCATGCCCGCGCCAACCAGATCGTCGAACGACACGTGACTGGGCAGGTTTCGGGCGAGTCGACGGGCCAGTCGACGCACGAAGTCCATGTGCTGCGCCGGGTCGATCGTGGGGGGTGGCTCGTTGGCCGGCGCACCGCCCTCGTCGACCCGGGGCAGGGCGACCGGCGCTGTGTTGGCGGCAAAGACCGCAGGGCTGCTGGCAGACTGGGTCGAGGGAGTGGGGAGGGTCTCGGCTGCAGCGCTCATCATTTGGCTCCGTGTTCGCGCTGGCGCAACAGTCTGCGCCAGAAGATCTGGGAAGCGCCGGGGCGCGCTCCACGTTGGGTTGACGCCAAGAACCTCTCCGCGACGCGGGTGACGGCTTGGCAAAAGGGACTGTCGGGGTAGACCTCGTGGGTCGGCTGACCGCGCATGATGGCGCGCCCAACACTCGAGTCGTAGGGGACGGCGCCGAGATACTCGAGGCGCACGTCGAGGGCGCGGTTGCACATGGTCTGCAGCTGCTCGAACGCCATCTCGCCTTCGGCGGAATTGCTGACCATGTTCGCGACGACCTTCACGCTGCGAACACCGTGTTTGCGCCCCAAGGTCCGCAGCATTCCAAGCCCATCGGAGAGCCCGGTGGGCTCGGGGGTGATGACGAGTAAGACCTCCTCGGCGGCGGCGCAGAAGCCCAGCGTGTTGCGGCCTAGGCCCGATCCGGTGTCGATCACAACCGTGTCGAACCGGCCATCGAGGGTGTCGATCGCGGTCATGAGGTCGTACCGCCGAAGGTCTTCGAGGTTGTTGGCTTCGTCGCTGCCTGGGCAGCCCGGAAGCAACCACACGTTGTTCTTGGCGGGCACCAGAACCTCTTCAATGTCGACATCCCCACTGAGAATGTCGAGCGAGGTGTGCGACGGCGCGAGCCCGAGCACGATGTCGAGATTGGCGAGGCCAAGGTCGCCGTCGACGGCGAGGACTCGGACCCCGAGTCGGCCGAGCGTGAGGGCAAAGTTCGCGGCGAGGTTGGTCTTGCCCACCCCGCCTTTGCCAGATGCGATGGCCACGACGCGGGCTTGCGTCGGTTCGACTCGACCGCGCAAAGGAATGACGACGGGCGGGCTCGGTGCCGCGGGGGCGGGCTGGGGGGCTTCGTGGCTCATCACAAGGGCGGGCGGTTTCCGCGTCCTGTGCTTGTGCAAGGGGTGGGCCAGCAAACCGATCCAGCGAGTTCGGCCTTCCGCGGGCCACCCCACCGGGGCGACGGTCCCTCTGCGGGCCTCTCGATCTCCGGACCCGGTCCGTCTGCCCTGCGCGCCCGCCGGAGGGTCGAGGCGAGCGGCCGCATCACGGGACGCCGGCAATCTGCCGCAGCGTCAAAGTGCCGGAGGCGACACAGCCGCGGGTGTCCAGTCCTGGGCCGGACACTCGCGGCGACTCAGGAACCGCCAGCTTTGCGCTTCCGCTTGCGGAGCTTCTCGACCAGCGTCGTCCGGTTCATCCCTAAGAGGATGGATGCCTGATTCTTGTTGCCGCTCGTTCGCTCCAGCGCCTGCTGGATGAGACTCATCTCGAACGCCTCGACCGCTTCGCGCAGGCTCAGTCCTTCTTCAGGCAGCAGGAACCCGTCCGGTGTCGTCGCGACGCGGCGCGCCACGGCGGACTCGGAGGCATCGCTCACCACGGCGTACTCCCCGCTTTGGGCCGCCATGGTCTGTGGATCCTCCGGAGCCGGGGCCGAAAGCGGGAAGGACAGCACGCTGCGCGCGGCCGCGGGGGCGGAGAGGGGGGGGATCGATGCGACCGAGGGCTCCTTCGGTGACGCCGCACGCTGACGGACCTTGGGCGGCAGGTCCGCCACATCGAGGGTGCCGGTGCCCTGGTGGAGCAGCACCATCCGCTCGATCGTGTTCTCCAGCTCTCGGACGTTGCCGGGCCACGCATAGGACTCCATCAGCGAGAGCGCCTGCTCGCTGATCTCGTCCACACGGCGCGGGCGCTTGGACGCGTCGCGGTCGAGAAAGTACCGAACCAACGTCGGAATGTCGGTCGAGCGCTCCCGCAGGGGAGGGAGGTGAATTGGGATGAGGTTCAGCCGATAGAAGAGATCCTCGCGGAACGAACCCGCGGTGGACATCTCTTCAAGGTTCTTGTTGGTCGCCGCAAGAATCCGGACATCGCACTTGCGCGGCCGGGTCTCACCCACCGGGACGAACTCCTGCTCCTGAAGCACCCGCAAGAACTTCACCTGGACCGAGAGCGACATCTCGCCGATCTCATCGAGAAAAAGCGTTCCGCCGTCGGCCACGGCGAATCTCCCTTCGCGCGCTTGGGTGGCGCCTGAGAAGGCTCCCTTGGCGTGCCCGAACAGCTCGCTCTCGATCAGCGTTTCGGGGATGGCGCCGCAGTTCACCGGGACGAACGGGTTGTCGGCCCTTCCCGAGGCGTGGTGGATCGCTCGCGCGATGAGCTCCTTGCCCGTGCCCGATTCGCCGGTGACCAGGACGGTGCAGTCGGTCCCCGAGATGCGCTCCAAAACGAGGAAGATCTCGAGCAGGTTGTTGTGGTCGCCGATCAGCCCCGGTGCGTGCGCATCCCTCCACAGCGCGCGAGGGTCGGGGCCCGACGCCGCACCCCCGCGCCCGGTTCCGAGCACGCGGGTCACGGTGTCGTGCAGCTGCTCGAGTTCGAACGGCTTGACCAAGAAGTCCTTCGCGCCCAGACGGATCGCGTCGACGGCGTGAGAGATCGTGCCCTCGGCAGACATCATAATCGTCGGCGCCGTGTGGCCCTGCTTGCGTGCGCGCTTGAGGACCTCCATTCCGTCGAGGTCATCCATGCGAAGATCGAGCAGCATGACGTCGAACTCGTGCTTGCTGAGCTGGTCGAGCGCCTCGGTGCCTCCCCCTGCGCCGGTGCACTGGCACCCGACCGCGGTTAAATAGTTCTGCAAGAGCGTCCGGTGAGGCTCGTGGTCGTCCACGATCAGGACGGAGCACCCCGGAAGGATCGAATCGTCGGACGCAATCACGCTCTGATCATTCGACTCCGGACCCCTGGGGTCAATCCTCTGACGCCCAGCGCTGCGTCCCTTTTCGGGTTCGTTCGGCCGCTACAACTGCACGTGGGTGTGTGCATGTGGTCCTGCGCGCGTGGAAATGGGGGGCGGCGACGCGGCCAAGGTCGGGACGTCCGGGCGCCTTAACCGAAAGCGGCGCCTGCCGATGCATGGAAGCGAAGGCCCTCTGATGAATGACTCCAGTCCCGCACCTACGATGATCCTTTTGGTCGACCCCTCCCCGTCCTCGGTGGAAGGGCTTCGTGCGGAAGGGGCGGCGCTGGCAGAACCTCTGCGGATTCAGGTGGTGGCGGACGTCGCGCAGGCCGTTGCCGCGTTCGAAACAGGTGGTGCCCTGGACGCGGTTGTCGTGAGTCTCGACCTCGGCGCGGAGGCAGCGACCGAGCTTGTGGCAGAGATCGAGACCCGGTTTCCGGGGCTGCCCGTCGTCGCGTATGCCGAACGCTTGAACGACGAGCGGGTCGCGACGGCCTGCCACCTCGGCGCGGCCGGACTGCTCGCCCGACCCTTCGGGGCCAAGGAGCTGCAAGACCTGCTGCGACAGCCTGCGCCGGACGCGGGTTTTTCCGGTACGAGCACCGGCGTCCCCACGCCGATGCTGCTCACCCTGCACTGCGCCGCCGGGGCGCATGGTGCTCTGCATCTTCGGTGCGCCGAGACGACCAATCGCCCAGAACGCTTCGGCACGATCTACCTCGATGGTGGACAGCCGATTCATGCGACCGCGGCCGAGCTGGTCGGGTCGCAGGCGGTCCACGCCATGTTGGGGTGGCTCGACGCGGAGGCGACCTGGCTTCCGGGAAAGACCCGGTGCGCCCGGACCATCGTCGGACGCTGGGAGGGCTTGCTGGCCCGGGGCTTCACCGCGCCGAGCAACGCGCCGGTCGAGGATGTCGTCGCCGTCGCATACCCGGAGGTGATCGAGAAGCTCTCTCGCCTGTCACAGACGCCCGACGTGCTCGGCGCGTTCTTGCTGCGTCACGCGGAGGTTGTGACGGGTCGCTGCACTTCGGAGGTTGACGAGGCCCTCGCGGCGCGAGCGCTGTGTCGACTGGCGCACGTGTTCTTCGACGTGGACGCCCAGCCCGCCGAGGACGCGGGTCGCGAGATCCAGGCCGTGGTCGGCACGGTGCGGCTGGTCATCGACCGCATCGGCCCGCCCGAGATCGGCTTTCAGGTCGGGGTGCTGGTCCGGCAGGCGGCGCCGGTGTGCAAGAGCCTTCGCCGGCTGTTGCGACAGATCGACGGCACGTTCCAGCGTGCCGCAAAGAAACGCCGAACGCAGGGGGCCGAGCCCCGGATCTCCGTGGCGGTGAACTCCGCCCACGACGCCGTGGGCGTGGCGTAGCAGCCGGTCCCTGGCCCCGAAACCTCAGCCGCCCTTGGCGTCGCAGAGCTTCTGCTCCGCCAAGCGGCGCGCCTGCGTCGGTGCGACCGCGGCCAGATCGCAGTGCAGGGTGGGGATGAAGGGGTTGTTTCGAATGGCCCGGTCCAGCGCCTGCACAGCCCCGGGCTGGTCCCCGCTGCGCAGCTTGGCGCGCCCCTGGGCCGCCGCGAGGTTGGCGTTCTCAAGGTCGAGGGCCGCCGCGATGTCCAGCAACGGGACCGCCTCTGCGAATCGCTCGAGCTCGACGTATAAGGTTCCGAGTCGCCGGGCCAACGTCGGGTCTTTGCGGGCCCGCTTGTCGGCAGAGCGGGCCTTCTCATACTGAGCCGCAGCCGCTTGGTCGTGGTCCCGCCCCTGCAGCAGGGCACCCAGACGCGCATGTTGCCGGGCGGCACCGCCTCCGAGCGCCGAGAACACGTCGCCGAACTGCTCGGGGGCAGGCTTGCCGTCCTTGAATTCCGGGATTTCGAGTTCGCCGTCCTCGCCGCTGGCCGTGCGCGCCTTGGTCACGCGTTTCCACTCGGACATGAACGCCTCAAAGTCCTCGCCCCACGCGTGGGCGAGGGCTTCTTGTGCATCCTCGCCCGCCGCGACCTTGTCGAGCAGCCGCGCGAGGCCCTCGTTGCCCTTGCGCTCGTGCAGCAGGCCGAGCATCGTCTCGACTTCGGCGTACGCAAGCGCGGCACGCTCGGCGCTGGGGAGCATCGCGACCGACGGATACATCTCCGAGAGCGTGACGAGGTCGTCGTCGACGATGGCGCGGTGAAGCCGGTACGCGATGCCGGACTCCAGCGGCGCGGGGTCGGTCCTTCGCCAGCGTGTCTCGAGGAGCTTTGCGAGCCCTTCTTGAAGCCAAACCGGCGCGAGGTTGTCCGTGCGCATCGTGAGCACGTAGTGGACGTACTCGTGGACGGCGGTGTCGAGCCAGCCGTAGCCGTAGACCATGATCCGCGGCGAGATCATCATGATGCGTCGATACTTGGTGACGCCAACCGTGCCGGTCGTGCGAATGTTCTCGACCGACAGCGGGGTGACCAGCGCGAGCTTCGTCGCCAGGTCGAGAAACTCGAAGCGCACGGTGTGGTCCGGCACGACGCCAATGATCGCCCCGATCCGCTCCCGGGCATCCTGCATGGCGTCGAACAGGTACGGGGCGAGCAGCGTGTCCTCATCGCTGGCGAAGACGGCTTCGAAGTTGCCGTCCTCGCTGCGAATCACGATCGCCTGATCGAGCGCCGTCTGAGCACCGCGAGACAGGCCGAGGTAGTGCGTGGCTTCTTCGAGGGCGGCGCTGCCCTCGGGCAACGTTCCGGCCGCGATGACCTCTGCGAGCAGGGTCTCGGCCTCGGCATATTCGGCCTCGTACAGTTTCACCACCCCGCGCTTCACCTTGGCCTCGGGGGTGTTCGGTGCCCGCTTGATGGCGGCCCTCGCTGCGGGGAGGTCCCAGGCTAGCAACGCCGCGTCGACCTCATCGAGCGGATCGGAGGCCAACAGTGCGACCGGGTGCACAGCGATGGACGCCGGGCGCAGGACGGCAGGGCCCACGGTCGCGTGCGCCGGTACAGCGCCCAGGGCCGCCATGAAGCAGGCGGCGACGCTCGCGCGAAGGGATCGAAACGTTCGTGGGCGCATCATCGGAGCAGCTCCTCGTAGTAGCGCTTCACGGGCGCGTCATACCCATCGGGCGACTTCTCTTTCATCGCCTCCATCAGCGCGTCGCGCAGGCTGCGGTCGCGTTCGGTCTCGGTGCTGGCGTTGTCGGACCCACCCTGCGGCGGCGGCGGTGGGGGGCCTTGGCGCAGGCTGTCGATGGCGCGCTGCAGCGCATTCCAAGCGCCGTTCTGCGCGTCGAGGGCACGCTCAGTGCCTTCGTTTCCAAGCTCGTCCGCGCTTCGCTCCATCGACCCATCCGCGTCCCGCATTGCACCGCGCCCCTCCTTGGGCAGGAGCTTGGCGTTGTCCGACTCCATGAGCGTCGAGGCCCGCGTGCGTAGGCCCTCTTGCCGGCCCTCCAGCTCCTTGAGCTTGGCTTGCTGGGTGGCGTCGAGCACCTCGGACGTGCCCGGCAGCGGCTGCCGCGTTTTCGTGCGCAGGGCCTGCGCTTTCTTGCTGGCCTGCCTCATGGCTTTCCCTTCTCGTTCGCTCGCTTCTGACCCGGCCTGAGCCCGGTCCAAGCCCTCCGCAGCAGCTCGAGCGGCGTCGTCGAGCGCAAGCTGCGTGGTGTCCTCGCGCTTCGCGATGTCCTCAAGGCGTTCGAGGCCGGCACGCGCGTCTTCGAGCCCGCGGCGCGCGTCCCGGCCGAGGCGCGCGTCGTTGATCTCTTCGAGTGACTCCCGCAGCGCCCGCGCCCGGTCACCGGCGTCCTTGCGGTCCGCTTCGTCGGAAGCCTGCGCCTCCACCTTGGATCGGTAGGCCTCTTCGAGTTCCCGGGTTTGGCTGCGCACGCTCGACTCCTCGTCTTGGAGTCGGCTCAGCTCGCGAAGCAGCTCCATCCGCTGGCGCTCCTCCTCGGACAGCGCCGGCGCTTCGCTCTGCGGTTGCCCGATCTTCTCCTGAACCGCATCGCGCAGCTTCTGAACCTCGCCGAGCTGTCCTTTCGCGGCTTCGAGCGCTTCGTCCGTCTTGCCCTGGCGAAGCATCTCGGAGATCTGCTCCTGCTTCTTCATGTCCTCGAGGGCTTTGAACGCGTCGAGGTTCATGAACTCGGGGTCGAGCTCCTCGCGGAGCATGGCTCGCGCCTCGGCGATCCGTCGCAGGTCGTCTCGACGGCGTTGCTCAAGCTGTTCGATCTGCGCCCGCGCCGAGGTGTCTCCGGCCTTGAGCTGCTCCAGAAGGTCGACCAGTTTGCGCTGGGTTGCTTCGAGGCGGGCCACGAGGGCTTCGAGACGTTCGATCACTTGGCCGTCGACGAGGTCGTCGATCCGAATGATCTCGTCCTCGAGTTGTGTGATCTGCTCTACGTTGTGCTTGCCCAGCTTCGCGAGGGCAGCCTGCGTCGCGTCCGGGTCCCGGCGTGCGAGTCCGGTCGGCATCGTCGCATGCAGCGCGAGCTCTTCGTCGTAGAGCGTCTTGAGCCGCTGGTGCACCTTGGTGAGGATCGCGACGTCACGCTCGTGGGTCAGCGTGTCGACACTGAGCGAGTCGATCGACTGCGCCAGCATGGCGAGGAGCTGTCCGCCGCCGCCGAGCAGCTCCCGGGCCCCCGCGGCTTGAACCGGCAGGGGGATGAGCACGCCTGTGAGATCGGTGGGCGCGTCCTCAAACGCGCGTGTTGTCATCCGCGAGGCCAAGAGGTCGACGGCGCGGTCGCGGAGCTCGGCGATCTTCACGATGTTGGCCGCGTGCTCGGCCTCGTCATCTTGAACGACCAGAGACATCGTCGCCGACCGCGTCATCTTTCCGGGTGGATCGATGAGGGGGATCAGGCCCAGACCCGGATCGTTGTCGCGGACCTCGACCCAATACAGGACCTCGCTGCGCGCTTCGATCGGAACCGAGGCAAGATCCCAGGTGTATCGCTGCCGCCACGCACGGTTGGAAGCCGTGGGTGTCCCCGCGTCGAGCCGGTGCGTGGTCCCGTCGGGCATTTGGTAAACGAGCGCGGCAGAGGCCAGGCCGAAGTCGTCCCGCGCCACGAATCGAACGTCGACGCTTTGTTGCTCGCTGACCTCCCGTTGTGCCGCCGGCAACGGCAACAACTCAACATCGGGTGCTCGGTCGGGCTCCAGCACCAACGGCATGGGCGGGGAGTGGCGTGCGTCGTCGCTCGCGTCGGGCTCGTCGAGCAGGACGACCGTCCACGTGCCGCTCCCGCGGGCGACGAACTGGCCTTTGAAGCGGAGGCCCGCGGTCGCCTTGGGGTTGTTGGGGTCCGTCGGGAGCGCCGTCAGCTCGACGACCTCCGGCTCTGGGTGCTCGAGTTCGGCGCTGGGATCGTAGTTGAGCACGGCCCGGGCCTCGGCCGCGGGGCGCCACGCCTCGAGCGTGAGGGTGACCTCCGTCCCGGCGACGACTCGAAGGGCGCCGCTGGGGTTGGGGACGATACGAGGCGGGCGCCGGGTGTGATCCGGGTAGCGCAACTCGAGCGTCAGCGATGACCACGCAGGCTCGGGCGGCGCGGGGGGGCGGCCATCGTGCGCTGAAAGGAGAAGGGCCAGTCCACCGACCGCGGTCGGTGCGACCACACAGGAAATGGCCAACGCGCCGACGAGCACGGACGCGGCGGCACGGGGTCGCCAGCGCGGGCGGGGCAGGGCGAGGGCGGGGTCGATTCTGGGGTGGCGAACGCGGCGGGCGACGTCGTCGACGTAGGCGGCAGCCAGCTCGGGCGAGCGCACGTCCGCCCCGTTGGCCAGCTCCATCGCGCCCAGGATCTCGTGGCGCAGGCTTCGATCGGCGGCGGTGTGTGCCGGCCCGTCGTTCCCCAGGGGACCCCGGTGGCGAGCGATGGACCCGGCGGTCCGCATCGGACGCCCGTGGGCACGCCATGCCCGCAACGCGCTGCGACCTACCCACCCGAGCAGGACGACGCTGGCCGCCCCGAGCGCTAGGGGTGCGACCAAGTCCCCGCGCGCCGTCCATCCGGCGAGCCAGGCTCCGACTCCGGCGCTTGTACAGGCGATCAGCGCCGCATCGAACAGCCCCGCGCCAGCGGTACGCAGCGTGGCGCTGCGGGACGCAGAGACCAGGAACCGCGTGAGCGGCGCAATCGTGTTCGAGGGCGGGACGGCCAAGCAAGACTCCAGAGCGCACGTTGCGCAGACCAAGGGTTGGCGCGCGGGGGGCGAGGGAAGGTATAACCGCGCTTCGCCACGCAGTCACTGGCCGGACTGCCGCGAGCCCTCCGTCCCCTCCCGGGCCGGTTCCACGGGACAGACATTCGCCCCTGAATAGTCCCCACCGCCGGCCGTCGAAGCGCGAGCACTACGTGGTTTCCAACGAAGCCGACGACCACGAGCTGGTCGAAGCCTGCAAGGGTGGGGACCGTCGTGCGTTTCAGATCCTGTTCCAGCGCTATGAGCGCAAGGTTTACGCGGTTGCCTATGGATTCCTCCGGAACCAGGAAGACGCGCTCGACGTCACGCAGGAGGCCTTTATCAAGGTCCACCGCTACCTGCCGAAGTTCGAAGGGCAATCCAGCTTCTACACCTGGCTGTACCGGATCGTGGCGAACCTCTGCATCGACCAACTCCGGCGCGCGAGCCGCAAGAAGGACGTCGAGTTTGACGACAAGCTTCGCCACGATGGCGAAACCGACGCGACGTCCGACCGCCTTCCGGCTGCGAGCCTTGGCGACCCCGCGAAGGCCGTTCGCAACAAGGAGATCCTCGACGCCGTGGAGACGAGCTTGGGCGAACTCAGCGAGAAACATCGCCTGGTGATCGTGATGCGTGAGCTCCAGGGACTCTCGTATGCCGACATGGCCAAGGCGATGAACTGCTCCAAAGGCACGATCATGAGCCGGCTGTTCCATGCGCGGCGGAACATGCAGAAGCTGCTCAAGGCCCGGTTGGAGCACGTCCCGACCAACACCGAGGACGACCCCGACAAGGGTCCCAAGCCACAAACAGACAAGGCTGGAAATAAAGCTGAGTCCAAATCGAACACCGGGGCACCGGGGTCCGTCACACACGAGGCTGCATCATGACCAACCAAGTTGGAACCTCCGGCGTGTCGCGCGAAGAACTCGCGCTTCACTTCGACGGCGAAAGTACCGGGGCCGAGGCCCACGAACTCGCCGCCCAGATCGACGCTGATCCTGAACTGCGCGAAGAACTCGCTCAGCTCGGAATCGTCCGCGGTCTCGTACAAGAGACGCTCAAGACCAAGGCGGCTGAGATCCCGCAGGCTCGATTTGAGCAGATCTGGGACGAAATCGACCGTCAACTCGACCGGGAGACGGCCGCTGCCGGGTCTTCGGCGGGCTCGTTCTGGTCGAGGGTCTGGACCGCGCTTCGGCCGGTCCGCATCCCCCTCGGCGCGGCCGCGGCTGCCGCGGCCGTGACGCTGGTCGTCGTCTCGGTGATGGACTCCGACAAAGGAGTCGCCGCCGAGAATAATCCCGCCGCCGTCGCGTCTGCACAGGAGCCCGCAGCGGAACAACAGCCGGAAACGGCTCCCGCTCCGCGTGATGAGTCGAAGGATGCACCTTCGGCCATCCCCTCCGGAGAACGAATGGCCCTCGCGCCCCTCAAAGACCCCCCTTCGCCCGCCTTGGGCGAGTCTGACGACGACCTGCCCAGCCCCAAAAAGGCCGAGGCAGAGATTCATGGGGTCGAGTTCTCGGGACACACCGGCCGCATCTCCAAGACTGGGACGGTCACCGTTTTGTACCTCGAAGAAGAGGCCCAGCCCAAAGACACCGAGCGTTCGCTATGAAGTCCCGCCGCACCAAGAGCTTGCTCTCCCTGGTCCTCAGCTCCCTTCTCGTGCCTGCCGCCGCGCTCGCAGCGGTGGCGTCGGTCTCCACGGTTGCCCACGCCGCGCCCGCCGGGAAAAAGGTCGTTCAAAAGGCCGCCCCCAGCGTGGAAAAGGCTGTCTGCAAGGTCCACGCGGTCCTGGCCTCCAAAGAGGGCGACGGCAAGATCCCCAAGAACCTGGAATTCATGAAGGAGTGGCTCACCGACGAGCCGTATGACCGCTACAAGTCGTTCCATCTCTTGGGCTCCAAGAAGGTCGACCTTGAGGTCAGCAAGGCCACCGCGATCGAGTTCACGACCGGTCACAAGATGCAGCTGAGCCTCATGGGCGGAGACGAAACCAAGCTCCGACTGCACCTGGACCTGACGCATCGTGATGGCGAGGAGAACCTCGTCATCATGGACTACAGCATCGTGCACAATGGTCTGTTCTTCGTCCAAGGCGGTGAGCACAAGTCTGGTGAGGTCACCGGGCGGATCTTCTGGGCCATTCAGTGCGCCCGCCGCTGAGCCGCTTCGTCCATCCCGGGAACGCTAGAAACGCCGTGCTCCTCCGAGCGCGGCGTTTCTTTTGGTTCGGGTTCGTCTACCATCCGGCCTCGCCGTGGAATCCGTGGGCCCCAGACCCGCGTTCGAGGAACGGCTCGTCGAAGATGCCCTCCGCGCGATCACCTGCCCCCAAACCTCCGCGACGTCGCTGGCCCGTCGTGGTCGGTGTGTTGAGTGTGTTGGTGGTGTTCCTGGGCCTCGCGGCCGCGTCGATCCCCCTCTTCGCCGTCCCCTATGCCGAGGCCCAAGTGGCCGAGCGGATCGGCCATCGGCTCAAGGTGGGCTTCGACGTTGAGGACGTCGCCATCAGCTGGGGGCACGTCAACCTGGTGTCGGTTCGGATCGGTGGGGGTGATGGCGAACCCACCATCACGCTCGATCGCGTTGAGGTCACCCTCGACGAGGACGCGATGTGGTCCGGGGTGGCCGAAGTTACCGGCGCAACAATTCACGGCGGTCTCGCCAGCGGCACGCTTGAGAGCTTTCAAGATCTTGTGCGGCGCATACGCTCGGGACGGAAGCCAGGCGCAAAGGCCTCGAGCGGCCGGGTGAAGGTACGGCCCCAGGAGGTGCATATCGAGGGGCTGGCCCTGGACGTGACGGATGGAGATCGCCGCGTTCGCGCGAAGCTGGACGCGAGCATCGACGTCGCGGCACTGCGCGTGGTCAGCTCAGCGGAGGAGATCCACTTCGACAACGGTGACGGTGCGGTCGTGCTCGCCCGCTCGATCAGCGCCACGCTGCAGGCCGACAAGACCGATGAGGGCTACTCGGTCCGGTTTCCGCAGCGGGTCGAGGTGCGTGGTGTCGCCGCGCCCATCGACGAGGGGATCGCGGTCGCTGGTGTCGACGGTTGGATTGAAGTCTCCGATGGCAACGCGACCGAGATCTCTTTGGACCTCGCCGGTGCGTTCGGTGAGGCCCAGACCGGGTCCGAGGGCGAAAAACTCTGGTCGGTCGCGGGCCGGGTCCGCCGCGATTTTTCCAAGGGGGTGCTTCGGGTGGACATGGATGCGTTCGAGGTCGCGCGGGTGCCCAAAGACGTCGTCGCGAAGCTGCCGCTGGTGGAGTCGGACAACGCGACGGTGGGAGGCCATCTCGCGGTGGTCTTTGGCGACGGCGTGGCGGCCCTTGAAGGGGACCTATCGCTGCAAGGGTTCGGTGTTTCCTCTCCGACGCTCTCGCGCCAGACGGTTCGCGACCTCGGGATGGATGTTTCCTTCGCCGCGGAGGTTGATCCGGTCGCCCGCCGCGCGGTGCTGCACTACATCGACGTCGAGCGCATGGGGGTGAAGTTGACCGCGTCGGCGGTGGTGGAGCATCCCGACCGCACGCGAGGCCGGCGCTACGACATCGTCGCCGACATCCCCAACGTCGCGTGCCAATCCGTCCTGGATGCGGTTCCTGAGGGCTTCGCGCCCGGACTCGACGGGTTTCGCTTGGGCGGGGACTTCGGTGCGCACGTGACCTTGCACGTCGACTTCGCCGATCTTGAGACCTTGGCGCTGGGCGGCCTGGTCGACATGGAAGGCTGCGAGGTTCGGGCGAGTCCGCTCGTCGCCGATCAAGATCGCCTCGCGAGTGGCTTCACGCACCAGGTCTTGATGAACGACGGCGGGACCGCATCGGTCCAGATGTTTCCCGGCGCGCGGGGGTTCGCGTCGATCCGTCAGATCTCGCCGGTGGTCACCGCGGCCATTCGGACGACCGAGGACGGGGGATTTTGGAAACACAACGGGTTTATGCCGTCGCAGTTCGAGGTCGCGCTGCGTCGAAACCTCGCCGCGGGTCGGGTCCGACTCGGTGCCTCGACGATCACCATGCAGATGGTCAAGAACATCCTGCTCGGGCACGAGCGGACGCTGTCTCGGAAGTTCCAGGAGTTGTTCCTGACTTGGTACGTCGAGAAGGTGCTGAGCAAGGACCGGATCATGGAACTCTATCTCAACGGGATCGAGTACGGCCCGGGGATCTACGGAATCGTGGACGCGTCGAGCTACTACTTCGGCAAGCATCCCGCCGATCTCGATCCCCCGGAGGCGGTGTTCCTGGCGCTCATGCTGCCCAGCCCCGTCAAACGCAGCATCGATTACTGCAACGGCGAGCTGTCCGAGTCGATGGCCATCAAGCTGCAGCGGATCTTGCGACTGATGAACGAGCGCGGTCGACTCTCCGACCTTGAGTACGAGCTCTGGAAGGAGCAACCGATCGTGTTCGACCTGCGTCGGCGCGGCTCGGTGGGATCGTGTCAGGGACGAATCAGCCGGATGCGGGCCGGCACGTTCACCCAAATGCCCCTCTCCGGATTGTTGTCGAGCGCCGCCGTGCTCGATGAACTGGATCCCTCGCCGTCCGCGCGGGGTGATGTCCTCGATCCCGATCCCGATCCCGACCCCGATCTCGATCTCGATCCCGATCCCGATCTCGATCTCGATCCCGACCCCGCACCGCGTGACGATGAGCCGCTAAGCCTTGACGCGCTCCCCGGGAGCGAGGATCCCGCGAACGTGGATGACCTCGGCATTCCGGCGATGGACCGCTAGAGCGGCGACCAGTTTGATTCCGGGTGCTGAGGTGCGGCCCCAGGCGTGCATCAGCGCGTGGAATCAAACTGATCGCCGCTCTAGGACAAGCACGCCGTGTGTTTCCCGCCTGCGACCCAAGGGAAGGCGAACCCTGGCTCGCGCGTTGGCGGGGTGTGCAACCCGCGCTGCGCGTGCCATTGTCTCCGCGTTCGATGGACGATCGCACCTTTGCGCGCCTGAGCCAGGCCCACACCGCAACGCACATTGTCGAGACCCTGAGGTCCTACCTCACCGAGGTCCGCCAAGAGAAGATCGAGCGGCTGCTCGACAGCCGCCTGCCCCAGATTCAGGTCGCAATCGAGGCCCCCAGCGATCCGCACAACGCCGCGGCGATCGTGCGGACGGCCGAAGCGCTGGGGGTGGTGGACGTACACCTGGTCGCGAGTGAGCGACGAGCGCTTCACGCCAGGAGTACGACCCAGGGGGCCTATCGATGGGTCCGCACCCACCACCACGACCAGCTTCCGGGGTTCCTGGCCCAAGAGGCGCTCGAAGGGGTGACGTTGTTCGGGGCGTGGATGGACGCGGAGCGCACGGTGCATGAGTTGCCGGTCGATCGTCCTGTGTGCGTCGTATTCGGCAACGAGACCCGTGGATTGTCGGACCGGGCTCGAGCCGCTTGCGCGGGGGGATTTCGCATCCCGATGGTCGGCATGAGTGAGAGCCTCAACCTCTCGGTCTGCGCTGCGATCACGCTCTATGATCTCACGTCGCGTCACCGCGCGGAGGGGGCGGTCGTTCTGGACGCCTCTCAACGCGAGCAGCTTCGCGCGCGGCACTACATGGACAGCGTGGACCCCCGGCTTTGGTCCTCGTTGCTTGGGTTCTCGATGGAGTCTTCGTGAAAAACGTCTGGATCCGCCGGCTCATCATCGCGTTCGTCTCGCTTTGCGTCTTCGGCGTGGTGGCGGGCGTCGGCGGCGTGGCGGGCATATTCTGGTACTACGGCCGCGATCTTGAGGCGCTCGATGAGGAGGGGCTCAAGAACTACGCTCCCCTGCAGGTCACCCGGATTTATGCGCGCGACGGCGAGCTGATCGGCGAAGTGTTCGAGCAGCGTCGCACGGTGATCCGCTACGAGCAGGTCCCCAGCCACGTGGAGAACGCGTTCCTTGCCGCCGAAGACGCGGACTTCTATCGACACGAGGGGATGGACTACGCGGGCATGGTCCGAGCGCTTATCGCAAACGTGCGGGCGGGCAGGGTCACCCAAGGGGCCTCGACGATCACCCAGCAGGTGGTGAAGACGTTCATGCTCAGCCCCGAGCGCAGCCTGGAGAGAAAAGTGCAGGAGCTGCTGCTGGCCAGGCGGCTCGAGCAAGCGTTCACCAAGACGGAGATTCTGCAGCTCTATCTCAACGAGATCTACCTTGGACACGGTCGCTACGGCATCGAGGAGGCCAGCCGGTTCTACTTCGGGGAGAGCATCTCCGACATCGACCTTGGACAAGCCGCCCTGCTGGCCACGCTGCCCAAGGCTCCGGGCCGAGACTCGCCGCTGCAAAACCCAGAGAAGGCCAAGAGCCGGCAAATTTACGTCCTGCAGCAGATGGTCAAGCACGGGTTCATCGCATCCGATGATGCCCAGCGGTACATCGACGCGCCGCTCAAGCTCTCCGCACCCGAGCAACGTGACCTCGTGGTCGGCGGCGCGGAGGAGTTTGTGGACGCGACCCACAAGGTTCTGCTTGAGCACTACGGCGATGCGCTGATGACGGTGGGTGCGGCGGTGCACACGACGGTTTCGATGCGGGCTCAAGATGAGGTGCGCCGTGCCGCAATCGAGGGGCTGGCGGCGATCGACGGCCGCAACGGGTACGCGCGGGGGCTCAAACCCGCCGACGATGAGACCCTGGCGAAGGTCGCGACCGAGGCTGCGGGGGCGTTGGTGGCTGGCCGCCGACTCAACGTGGTGATCGTGGACGCGCTCGAGGGCGGCCTGCAAGCCGAGGCGGGAGCGCAGCGGGTCACCATCCGCTTGACCGATCGAGAGCGCGTCGCGGGGGCGGACGACAAGCCGCCCGAGTTTCCCCCCGGCGCGGTCGTACCGGTCCAGATCACCAAGCCGGCATCTGCGACGGCCCCCGCGCAGGCTCGGATTGACGCGGGTCCGCAAGCAGCCGTGATCGTGCTCGACGTGGCCACCGGCGATGTCATCGCGATGGTCGGAGGGAGCTCGCACGACCGTGGTGACTTCAACCGCGCCATGGATGCCAAGCGGCAGCCGGGTTCCTCGTTCAAGCCGTTCGTCTACGGGGCTGCGCTGGCGCAGAACCTGATCTCACCTGCCACCCTGCTCGACGACAGTCCCGAGGTCTACAAGGACTGGAAGCCGACCAACTACAAGCGCGATCGATACCTCGGGAAGGTTCGGGCCCGGGTCGCGCTGGCGAAGTCGGTGAACACCATCCCGGTCAAGCTCATCGACGAGCTCGGCGCCAAGACCGTCGTGGATTTTGCCCACCAGATGGGCATCGAGTCCACGCTGCCGGAGAACCTCTCCATCGCGTTGGGCACCGGCGAGGTCTCGCCGTTCGAGATGGCGAGCGCGTACATGACCTTCGCCCGCGGCGGCGAGCGCATCGAGCCTCGGATCGTGACCCGAGTCGAGACGGTCGGCGCGCAGGACTGGGTGCCCGAACAAGCCAGGCTGCGGGTGCTTGATGAAGGCCCGGCCTTCTTGCTCACCAGCATGCTGCGCAGCGTGGTCACGGAGGGCACCGGTCGAAAGGCGGCCGAGCTGGGTCGCGACGTGGTGGGCAAAACCGGCACCTCCAACGAGAGTCGGGACGCGTGGTTTGCCGGCTACACCCCGGAGCATGTGAGCGTGGCGTGGGTGGGGTTCGACCAGCCCAAGCCGGTGGGGCGGGGCGAGACCGGCGGCAAGGCTGCGCTCCCGATCTGGCTGGGCGCCATGAAAGCCGTCTCCTCGGGACCTTCCAAGAGCTTCCTGCCGCCGCCGTCGGTCAGCGTCCGCACCATCGACGCGGCGTCGGGTCTGCTGGCCCCGACGGGTTCGGCCGCCGAAGGCTATCGTGGAGAGACGCTCGACGAGTTCTTCCTGGAAGGCACCGAGCCGATCGAAGAGGCCGTCCCCGCGGCGCTGCCCAAGGGGGACGTCTTGCTCGGCTTGTACGACGAGCTGCCCGAGGACGACGAACCTGCCGCTGAAGATCCCCTTTAGCCGGGCTGACCCGGCGCGACCCGGCGCGCGAGGTCCCCAACTGCGCTCTAGTCGAACAGGTCTGGCGAAATGGTGAGGCCCGGCGCGACCCGCGTTTGGTCGGCGAGGATTTCGTCGATCGAATCCTCGAGCTGCGCCTCGTCGAAGTCCTCCCAGTCGACGTCGTCGAAAAACCGGTCGTAGGTCTTGGTCACCGTCAGTTCCGTGGGGAAGTCCTGCCCTTGTCGGACGGTGAGCGCGTTGCCGGGGCCTTCGAGGTCACGAAGGTCGAGCCGAACCGTGAAGTCCTCGCCGTTCTCAAGCTGGAACGGAACCGACTCGTCCGCGCCACGTCGCGCGATGCCTCGGAGGAACACGCTGTCGCCCTCGACATCTTCGAGGGTGGGCACGACGTGCCGGGTCTCGGCGGCATCTTCGTCGATGACCGGCGTCTGGTACGGGGCGTATTGAATCGCAAGCTCGCAGTAGTCCCCCGGCGGGACCTTGCGACCTGCAACGGTCAGTGCCTCCAGGTCGGCCCGCCGGAGATCTTCGGGGCACGGACCCCAGAACATTTGCAGCGCGTGCTCGTCCCCGGAGCAACTGACCAGCGTCGCGGAAGCGATGGTGACGTACGACTCGGCGAGGGTGAGCTCCCAGCCGTCTTCCAAGTCGAAGACCCGCGGCTGCAGGTCGTCTCCTCGAAACGGAAAGCTGCCGTCCTCGGGCGACGCGTGGTGCGTTGCGAAGATCGTGATGAGCTCACCGCTGCCGGAATCGAGACATCCGGGCGCGGCGGCGGCGATGAGGAGAAGCAAAGGCAGTCGCAAGCGCATGAGCAGGCCGGGGAACGCTAACAGATGCAGCGTGCGCCGCTCAAACCTCCTGCGGGTGCGACTGGGTGCGCGGTCATGGTGGCGAGGGGCTCGGGCTGCTAGCCTGGGGCCGATGGCGCACCTCCCGGTGGAAGAACTCCGCGCGCAGATGCGGCCTGTCGGTGCACTGCAAAGGATCGAGCCCCGCGCACCCGCCCGGGGAAGCGGGGACCTTCGAAGCTGGGTCGAGCGGTCACCGCTCCCTCCGGGCGGACTCGTGCTTGGAGGCATTGGGTTGGCGCTGGTCGGGCTGGGGCTCGGACTCGCGCTTCCGCTCACCATGGGTACAGCGACGCTGTTTGGTGGGATGGTGACCTTCGGCAGTGGCGTCGCGTTCCTCGGTGGCCTCAAGCGGAAGTCACAGCTCGACGCTGTGCACGCGCTCCCACCTGGGCCCACAGTGAGTCCCGCGGTGCTGGCCGAACGCGGTCGGAGGATCAGCGGTTGGCTCCAGGAACGGCCTCAGGCCACGTTTGAGGAGCTGCGCCAGACGCTGCAGTGGACCGAATCGGCGCTCGTCGAGACGCTCTTGCACATGAAAGAGGCCGGTGTGATCGACGAAGATCTAGACCTCGACACAGGGCAGTGGATCTATCGTATGCAGAGTGCAACGCAGACGGGTACCGCGGCGTCCTTAACGCTGTCCGAGCGCAACGCTCGCAACGGTTGACCTGGATCCAGATGGATTCGGGCCGCTTCAAGATTTGACGAGTCTCGACGAAACGAAAAAGGCGAAAGACCACGGATGAAGGACAAGAACGTCGCGGCAATCCTCGCGCTGTTCCTCGGCGGGATCGGGGTCCACAAATTCTACCTCGGGCGCACCGGGGCTGGGCTGTTGTACCTGCTCTTCTCGCTCACGATGATTCCAGCGCTGTTGGCTGTGATCGACTTTTTTGTCCTCGCGCTGATGGACACCGACGAGTTCAATCGCCGGTTCAACGGCTCGAACATGTTGCCGCAGGTGGTGGTCAACATGCTTCCGCCCGCGGGGTACATGCCGGGATACCCCCCGGCTCCATACGGAGCGCCGGGGTACCCTCCCGGGCCGAACATGCACGGTGGTTATCCTTCGGCACCGAACATACACGGCTACCCGCCTCCGCACCCGGGCTACCCGCAACCGGCTGGTGGTGGCGGCCTGTCCCCTGAGGACTTGGCAAAAAAACTCGAGAAGCTCAACGAGCTGCGCATCGCGGGACTGTTGAGCGAAGACGAGTTCAACCAACAGAAGTCCCGCATCCTCGCCCAGACGTGATGGGCCCGATCCCGCGACCGAACTCCACACGCTTCGCGGTTTCGCGGTAGGTTCGCCTCATGCTGTTCGACCGTTCGGGTCCCGGCTGGAACTACGAAGAGCTCGTCGTGCTCAACGACCGCGCGCTCGGTCTGCATGCGATCATCGCGATCGACAGCACGCGGCTGGGTCCTGCGTTCGGAGGTGTGCGGCGGCTCGCGTACCCCTCGGAGGCCTTTGCGCTGACGGACGCGCTCGCGCTCGCCTCGGCGATGACGTTCAAGACGGCGCTCGCCGGGCTTAATGCCGGAGGCGCAAAGACGGTGATCGTTCACCGCGAGGGGCTCGAACTCCCGCAGATCTACGCTCGCCTTGGCGCCGCGATCGAGCGGTTGGGTGGGCGCTACATCTGCGGGCCCGACCTGGGTACGGGCGAGCGCGAGCTTGGCTGGCTTCGGGCGGAGACCGACTACGTCAATCCAGTCGAAAACGACGCCGGGCGTTCGACCGCGCGCGGTGTGATGGCGGGTCTACGCGCGGTCTGGGCATTCCTCGATATCGAGGCTCGTGGCAGCTCGGTTGCCCTGCAGGGATGTGGTTCCGTGGGGCTGGCGCTGATCCGTATCCTGCGGTCGATGCGGGTGCGGGTGATGGCCGCCGACACATCGGCGGCGGCGGTTCGGGCTGCAAAGGACGCGGGCGCGCAGATCGTTGCACCCAGCCGGATCCTTGAGACGCCTTGCGACGTCCTCATTCCGTGTGCCATCGGCGGGGTCATCGGTGCGGATGTGGTGCCGCGTCTGCGGTGCCGGGCGATCTGCGGGTCGGCCAACAACCAGCTTCGCACGCCCGAGGTCGGGTTGGCGCTGCAGGCCGCTGGCATTGCCCATGCGCCCGACATCGTCGTGAGCGCCGGCGCGGTGATCGAGGGCGTGCTCACCGTATTGGGTCCGCTCGCCCCAAATCGCGACGCGGTTGCCGCCGCGATCGATCGCATCGAGTCCACGACGATCGAGGTGCTCGAATCGTCGGTTCGGATGGGGCAGCCTCCCGGGGTCGTGGCGGTGGCGCGGGCTCAGGACACGCTCTGCGCCGGGCGTTGACGCGGCGTCGCTGCGGCGCGACCGTCGGGCGCATGACGGTCTCCCGGCGTACGTTCTCCTCCATGACGGTGGCCTCGCTGCTCGCGGGCTGTCGCCGCGGCCCGGCGGGGGTCGCCGGAGTGATCGCGGCACCGCCGGCAGTCCAGGCGCTCCAGTCTGCGGACACGCTGCCGGCGACAAACACGTACGCACACCTGCGAGGATTCTGTGACGGAATCCCGGCCGTCGCGCCGAGCGAGTACGCGGCGCGCACCCAGGCGGTGGCCGCAGCCCTGAAGGCGCAGGGCTCGGATGCGATCGTGATCGAGCCCGGTCCGAACATGCTCTACGTGGCCGGCGTGCGGTGGAGCCGAAGCGAGCGAGCGTTTCTGTGCGTGCTGAGGGCGGACGGATCTCAGGCGTGGGTTTGCCCGGCGTTTGAGCGGCGCTCCGCGGACGAACGGCTGCCACCGGGGGCCGAGGTGCTGCTGTGGCAGGAGCACGAGGATCCATTCGCGCTGGTGGCGGGGTTGACCGGGCGCGGGGCGAGGGTGGTCGTGGACTCCGACGCACGGGGATTCATCTACGCGGGGATTCGCGAACTTGTCGCGGGCGCGGTGGTCGGTGATCGCCCGATCTCAAGCATCCGTCTGCACAAGTCGAGTGTGGAGCTGAGCCGTCTGCGTCGCGCGAACGAAGCGAGCAAGGCGTCCATCGCCGCGGCGGCGGCGAATCTCGAGCCGGGGATGAGCCAAAGCGCGTTCGCGGCGGAGCTGACCGCAGCGCAGCAGGCCGCGGGATTGGACGAGGTCTGGTGCCTGGCGCTGTTCGGGCCCGCGGCCTCGTTCCCGCACGGCACGCAGGAAGATCGGGTTCTCGCGCAGGACGATGTCGTGCTCGTGGACACCGGCGGAGCGCTTCACGGGTATCGCAGCGATGTGAGTCGGACCTGGGCGGTCGGCTCGGCCAGCCCTGCCTTCGTGAAAGCGTGGGAAGCGGTTGCAAAGGCCCAGGCCGCCGCGCTCTTGCAGATTCGTGAGGGTGTTTCGTGCAGCGCCCCGGATGCGGTGGCCCGCTCGGTGATCGACGCGGCCGGACACGGCGCGGGGTACGAGCACTTCACCCACCGCTTGGGCCACGGAATCGGGCTGCAGGTTCACGAGCCTCCGTATCTGCGGCCGGACAACGCGCTCCTCCTTCAGCCCGGCATGACGATGTCCAATGAGCCGGGGATCTACGTGCCCGGATCGTTCGGCGTTCGCATCGAAGACATCGTTGCGGTCACCGAGGGCGAGCCCGAAGTGCTGGGTCCGCCGGTGGGGCCGTTCGAAGACCCCCTGCGGGGACACGCGCAGCGGCGGTGAGCTCGCGCGTGAGGGCCTTGCGCCCGGGCTCCACGGCCGGGTTGTTCGGCGCTGACCCTTGTGGGTGGCGCTCAGGGTGAGATACGCCGCCGGGGCCGGGCGCATCCGAGGCCGCGGCATCGAGCGGATGGTATGCCTGGGCGACGTTCCAGGACGAATTCCAGCCGGGACTCGCGCGCCTGCCCTTTTTCACCAGTTGCCGGTTGACGGTAGAGCACCGGGCTTTACCATGTCGGCCGCGCCGGGCACGCGGTCCGGGGTCCGAGTCGTCTTCACCACGTTGACGCGCTCGTCTTCCAATCGACACCGTTCTCGACCGTTCTTTGCTGCAGGAGGAACCGCTTTCCAATGAGCGAAAAAGATAGTCCCTACCGGACGCCAAACGATCGGCCGGTCACCATCCGGGCCGACCGTTTGAGCAAGATCTACGGCCACTTTGCCGCGCTTCACGACGTCTCCTTTGAGGTCCGCAAGGGCACCGTGGCGGCCTTCTTGGGCCCCAACGGTGCCGGCAAGTCCACGACGATGAAGATCCTCACCGGCTTCTCCTCGCCCACGTCGGGCCGAGCCGAGGTGCTGGGGTTCGATCCGTCCGACGCAGACGCGCGCCTCGAGTTGGCGCGCCGCTTGGGCTACTTGCCCGAGTCCGGCCCGCTGTACCGAGACATGACGCCGCAGGAGTCGCTTGAGTTTGTCTCCTCGATCCGCAAGCTGGATCGATCCGCCACGCGCATCGACGAGGTCGTCTCGCGATGTGCGATCGGCGAGGTGCTGCACAAGCCGATCGACAAGCTCTCCAAGGGCTTTCGGCAGCGTGTCGGCATGGCCCAAGCTCTCCTGCACGACCCCGAGGTGTTGATCCTTGACGAGCCCACTTCGGGCTTGGATCCACTTCAGATTCGGGAGGTGCGCGCGCTCATTCGCGAGTTGGGCCAGGAGAAAACCATCTTGCTCTCGACGCACATCCTTCAAGAGGTTGAGGCCGTCGCCGACGACGTCGTGTTCGTCTACAACGGAAAGATCGTCTTCACGGGGACCAAGGACGAGCTGCTCGAGTCCGGCGCGATCGAGGAGCGGTTCTACGACCTCACCGAGGGCCAGATCCAAGACAAGAAAGGGGCTGCCTGATGGGTATCGATTTCGGTGTTGTGTCCGCAGTGTTCCGGAAGGACATGCGTCAGTACCTGGGCAATCCGACCGGGTACGTCTTCCTCACGCTGTTCATCGCTACGACCGCCGCCGCGGCGTTCCTGCAGGACGGCTTCTTCTCCCGCAACCTGGCTGACCTCGCAGAGCTCAATGCCATGATGCCGGCCATTCTCATGTTCTTCGTTCCCGCCATCACGATGGGCGCCTGGGCCGAAGAGCGCCGGGGCGGCACCGACGAGCTGCTGCTGACCATGCCGGTCCGCGACGTTGAGGTGGTCCTGGGCAAGTACCTCGGAGTGCTGGGCATGTACGCCATCTCGCTGGCGTTCTCCCTCGCGAACGTCGGGGTCCTGATGTACTTGGGCGACCCCGACATGGGCCTGATGGCCTCGACCTACCTGGGCTATCTGCTCATGGGTGCGCTGTTCTGCGCCATTGGGTTGGTCGCGTCGATGCTCACCCACAACGCCACCGTCGCGTTCATCCTGGGTGCCCTGGGCTGCGCCGGACTCGTGTTTGCGGGGACGCAGCCGTGGGCCAGCGGACTGCTTGGTGCGGCACTGCTCGGTGCCGCCGCGGCGTTGACGACCTACGCGCTGACCAACAAAGGATCCGCGGCTGGCATCGGCGGACTCGTCGGTGGCTTGGCAGCAACGCTGGCCTGGCTGATGGCCGGCCGAGGCTCCGCGGATGCCGCAGAAGGCAGCGCCGATGCGCTTCGCGACGGCAACAGCTTTGCCGACGTCTTCGATCCGCTCTCCGTCACCGACCACGTCGCGAGCTTCGGCGAAGGTGTCGTTCGGCTTGGCGACGTCCTGTACTTCGCTGGCGGCATCGCCGTCTTGCTGTATCTCGCTTCGTTCTTGCTTGGCCGGAGGCACTGGTAGTCATGACCCGTCGCAACCATCAGCTGGTCCGCTTCTTCTCCCTGGTCGCCGCCGCGGCGTCGGTCGGATACATGGGCGCCCGCGCGAACTCGTTCGCCGACGTCACGGAAGAAGGTCTCTCTGCAATCACCCCCGACACCCTTGGCGTCATTCAAGGCATCGGTGTCGACCGACCGGTCACCGTGCACGCGTTCATCTCCAAAGAGGTGCCCCGCGAGTACGTCACCGCACGCACGCGCCTGCTCAACATTCTGCGCACCATGCAGGCGCAGGGCGGCGAGGGGCTCATCGTCCGCATCGTCGAGCCCGAGCCTTTCTCGCTCGAGGCCGAAGATGCGATGGAGAACTTCGGGATCGTGCCCCGGCAGCTCGCGGACCGCTCCGCGGGCCGCGTCAACGCGATGGAGGTCTTCATGGGCCTCGCGTTTGTCTCGGGGCCGCGCGAAGAGGTGGTGCCCTTCCTCGATCGCGGGCTCTCGGTCGAGTACGAGGTGGCCCGGGCGCTGCGCGTCGTCACCCAAGAGAAGAAGCGGGTGGTCGGGGTTCTGCGCACCGACGCCACGATCATGGGCAACTTCGATCTGCAGGCCAAGCGGCAGGACCCGGCGTGGCAGATCATCGCCGAGCTCAAGAAACAGTACGAAGTCCGCAGCCTCAACCCGAAGTCGGAGATCCCTGAGGATGTCGACGTCTTGCTCGTGCCGCAGCTTGCGAGCTGCTCGCAGGAGGAGCTGGGGGCGGTGCGTGCTTACGTGGACGCCGGTCGGCCCGCGTTGATCACCGTCGACCCGATGCCGCTGTTCGACGTTCGGCTCTCGCCGCGCGAGGAGAAGCTGCCGCCGCCGGGACAGCAGCAAAACAACATGTTCGGCCAAGGCGGGCCGCCTTCGGAGCCCAAGGGCGACTACCTGGGGCTCCTGCGGGAGTTTGGGGTCGAGTGGGCGGACGATCAGATCGTCTACGACCGCACCAACCCCAACCCGGTGTTCGCGGGCATTCAGCCCCAGATCGTCTTCGCGCACCGCTCGGACGGTAGTGGCGTCACCGAGTTTGATGGCATCGACCCGACGGTCGATGGCTTGAGCCAGGTGGTGCTGCTCTACCCCGGCGTGATCACGCCGGCCGACGGGTACCAGGACAAGTTCCGCCCGCTGCTCACGACGTCCAAGGCTTCGGGCGTCAACGTGTTTGACGACATGGTGCAGCGACACCCGCTGTTCGGCATGCAGGGACCCATTCCGCCTCGTGCGTTGGGTGAAGCCACGCCTGAGGAGTACGTCATGGCTGCGCGCATCAAGGGTGGCGCGGTCGCGGGTGAGGGCGAAGACGGGGCAGGGGGCCACGCGGATCGCAACCTCATCGTGCTGGCCGACCTCGACCTGTTTGGCGACCTGTTCTTCCAGATGCACACCCGCGGCGGCGACGTCGATGGCGACGGTCTGGACGACGTGCGCTTCGACAACGTGTCGTTCCTGCTCAACGCGGTGGACTCCCTGGTGGGCGATGACCGCTTCGTCGAGCTTCGGCGGCGCCGGCAGACGTTCCGACGTCTGACCAAGCTCGACGAGGAGACCAAAGACGCCCGGGACAAGCGGCAGGCCCAGATCGACGAGGCCAACAAAGCTGCGGACGCGGAGCTTGAGGAAGCCAAGACGGCTCTCGAAGCTGCGGTCGCGGCCGTGAAGGAGCGAGACGACCTCGACGAGACGACCAAGCAGGTCCTGCTCAAGAGCGCGGAAGAGACCGAGAATCGGCGCCTGATCGCGAAGACCGAGACGATCGAGCGCGACAAGCTGCGCGCGGTCGCTCGCACCGAGACCGAGCACCGCCGCAGCGTCGACGAGATTCAGAACCGGATCCGGATCTGGTCGTTGTTGCTCCCTCCCATTCCAGCGCTGCTGATGGGCATCTTCATCTTCATGCGCAAGCGTATGCGCGAGCGGGACAACATCCCCGCCGCCCGGCGTCACGGCGCATCGGCATCGAAAGCAGGCAAGGCATGAATCGCGCAACCATCATGATGGTCGCCATCGCGCTGGGCACCGCAGGGGGTGCGTGGTCGATGCGCCCCAAAAATCTGCCCCCGGCGCAGTTCGAAGACACCGGTGAGGTGCTCTTCCCAACCTTCGCGGATCCGGCCTCGGCCACGTCCCTGTCCGTTGTCACCTGGGACGAGGACCAGGCCACTGTGGCCCGGTTCGCGGTCGAGCAAAAGGCTGGCCTGTGGGTCATCCCGAGCCACAACGACTATCCCGCCGACGGGACCGAACGGATGGGCAAGGCCGCCGCGTCGTTCATCGACGTCAAGAAGGACGTCTACTACGGCGACAAGGTTGAGGATCACGGCGGCTTCGGCGTGCTCGACCCCGAGGGCACGGAGGGCAAAGGCGACGAGAAGGGCCAGCGCATCACCATCAAGGATGCGTCGGGCACGGTCTTGGTCGACGTGATCGTCGGCAAGCAGCCCGAGGGCAAGCAGGGCGTCTACTACGTCCGTCTGCCCGAGGAGAAGCGGGTCTATGGCGTCAAGCTGGCGCTCGATGTGTCCACCGACTTCGGCGACTGGATCGAGAAGGACCTCCTGCACGTCGAGAAAGACGAGATCGTGCAGGTCGTCTACGACCCGTACTCGGTCGACGAGGAGCAGGGCAAGGTGATGGGGTCCAACCCGGTCATCGCGACGCTCAGCGCTGGGGACGATGGTGCGGACGCCTGGCGCGCCGTGGAGCCGACGGTGTCCCCCGAAGGCATGGAGCTCGACGGAAGCAAGGTCCGCCAGATGGTCGGCTCTGCCGCCAACGTGAAGATCGTCGGTGTCCGTCCGCGACCCGAGGTGCTCACGCTCCCGGCGCTTCAGTCCAAGGGCTTCTTCGTCACGCCCGACGGACGCCAGCTCTTCGGCAACGAAGGACAGGCCTCGATCATCACCAAAGACGGCATCGTCTACACGCTGTACTTCGGCGAGGTGACGTTTGACTCCGGTCGAGCGTTGACCGCCGGTGGCGCCGAGGAGGGCGCGAGCGAGGCCGCCGAAGGGGACGAAGAAGGCAAGACGGCCAACCGCTACATGTTCGTGGACGTCCGCTACGATGCCACGCTTGATGCGGACGCGACCGGGGCCGTCGTCGAGGCCCCTGTGGAGGGCGAGGAGCCTGAAGCGGCACCGGCGATCGACGAAGAGGCGGCTCGCAACGGCGCCGAGCGGGCAGCGAAGCTCCGTCTGCGGTTCGACAAGTGGTTCTATGTGATCTCCGATGCGAGCTTCAAACAGATCCACAAGGACCGCACCGAGCTGTTCAAGGCGGTGACGCCACCCGCCGCCGAGGGGTGAGCCCGGTACGACCGGCCACGAACCCCGAGCATGAGGGCCCGCGAGAGCATCGCGGGCCCCTTTTTGTGCGCGCGTTGACGCCGTGAGCGCGTCCCAAACGCGTGGTAGCGTCGGACGGATGAGGCAGGTCTTTCGCGCGGCTGTTTGCCTGTTGCTCGCACCCGCTGGCTGCGCTGAAGCGGTACCCGGTGAAGGTTACCTCGTCGACGACGACCCCGCGGTTGCGCTGTGCGTGGGCGAAGTCGAGGTCCCCGACCCAGCCCTGCGCGCGCTGCTCGAGGAAATCCTTCCCCAGCCAGCCCCGCCCGAAGATGCACAGGAGCCGCCGCCGCCCGTCGTGCTCGCCCAGGAGCTTCGCAAGCTCACGGGACTGCGCGCGACCGCGCTGGGCATTTCGGACCTGCGGGGTCTCGAATGCGCGCTTCGGTTGGAGACGCTGGGGCTCTCTGGCAACGAGATCAGCGACTTGTCGCCGCTTGAAGACCTCGCCGGCATCCGGCAGCTCGAGCTCTCCAACAACGCCCTCACCGACCTGACGGCGCTGCAAGGGTTCGAGCGGCTGGAGGTCGTCGCGGTCGACGGCAACGGCGTCACCGACCTGTCGCCGCTTGCATCGATTCGCACCCTCACCGGACTCGACGCCTCGAACAACGCGGTGAGCGACGTGTCGGCGCTGGCCGGGCTCACCGCCCTCACGAACCTCGCCCTCTCGCGCAACGAGATCACGGATGTGTCGGCGCTCAACGGGCTGGAGCGCCTCGTCTCGCTGTCACTGGCTGAAAACGCGCTGACCAGCATTGAGGGACTGGCCGGCCTCACGGCGCTGCGCTACGTCGACCTGGATGCCAACGCGATCACCTCGATCACGCCGCTTCGCAGCGCCGTTGACCTTGTCGAGCTGGAGGTCAGTGGGAACGCGCTGACGAGTCTCGACGGGGTGCAGGACAAGCCCGAGCTCACCGAAATCTCGGCCGACGACAACCAGGTCCGCACGACGGCGGAGGTCGCGGGGCTGCAGAACCTCGTGACCCTGTCCTTGGGGAACAACCAGGTAGAGTCGTTGGCCGGTGTCGAGACGTTGATCAGTCTGCGCCGACTCACGGTCGCCCAGAACCGGGTCTCGGACATTTCGGCCGTCCAGGGGCTTCCCGAGCTGCGCAACCTCGACCTGCGCCAAAATCCGTCGCTGACCTCCGTGGATGCTGTGGCCACGCTTCCCTTGCTGGGACAGCTCGCTGCGGGGGGCGCGGGGCAGACGCTCGACCTGTCCGGGCTCGCGGGGCGTGAGGTGCTGCGCCGGATCATCTACGCGGATGCGGGAGCGACCTCGCTTGCTGTCGTTGCCCAGCTCCCCACGCTCGAGGCACTTGATCTGACCGGAACGCCGGTCTCGGCGCAGAACGTCCAGCAGATTGCCGCGGGCGTTCGCTTGCAGAGTCTTGGCCTGGCGAACACCGGCGTTGAGGACCTGTCGATGTTGGCTGGTCTCACCGATATGGAGTCGATCGACGTGTCGGGGAATCCGCTGCAAAGCGTCGCTTTCGTCGCGACGTGGGAGCGGCTGACTTCGATCACGCTCCAAGACTCTGCGGTCCGGAGGCTCGACGGTCTTGAACTGCACGAGCTGCTCTCCAGTGTCGACGCTCGTGGCTCCGAGCTTCGTGATGTCTCCGGCCTGGCCAACAACGAGACGTTTCGAAACAACGACCGTCTCCGGGCTACGGACACCGCGCTCGATGTCGAGGACTGCGTCGATATCCTCGTGATCCTCAGCCGAGGCGGGGAGGTCGATGTCGAGCTTGAGTGTGGCTGAGCTTGCCCGAGGTGCGTGAAGGTCCTCGCTCAGCCAGGCTCGGTCGCTGCGCTGGAGTCCGCGTTGAGCAGACCTCGGCTCGCGGCCTGTGCCTGAACCGCAGCAACCTCCGCGCTCGACAATCCCACGCGAGTGAGCGCGTCCTCGATACGGTCGTGGGCGAATGTGCGGCCTCGATTCTTGGACAGGAGGAAAATTCCCGTGCCAATGCTCCTCGCCATGGCTCGGCGGAAGCCCTTCCCCTCGATGATGAGGTGCACCGTCGAGCAGTGTTGCAGCAGGTCGTCGATGCTCTCTTTCATGGATGCTCGAACGTCATCCCCGGGGGGGTCGACGTCGGGGCCGATGATCGCGAAGTAGTGCACCGCTTGTTCTTGAGCTTCTCGGAGGGCGCGGACGTCTCTCACGATGGCCTCGGCGTCGTCGACCTCCGGCCGAATCCACCGCACGAAGTAGAGGTTGTCGATGTTTCCACGGGTGCAAGTCATGCTTCGTTCTCCTGCGTTCGGGCGAGCGCGGCGCGGAGGTTCCGGGCGCGGGGTCGTTCCATCTTGTCGATGTGGGCCAGACAGTGGTGCAGCGCGTCCTTGAGGCTGCGCATGGTGGTCACGTTGGTGAGCTCCACGTCGATGCGGGCCAACGTCTGCGCGACGTCGGGGCTGATCCCGCAGACCACACAGTGGGCGCCCAGCATGGCCGCGGCGCGGACCATCTTGACGAAGTGGTCGGCCGTGGCCGTATCCACGACATCGACCCCCGTGATGTCGATGATGACGCAGCGGGCCTGCCGGTCGACGATGGACTGCAGCAGACGTTCGGTCATCTCGACCGAGCGCTGGGTGTCGACGATCCCGACGATGGGCAAGGCCAGGATGTCGGTCCAGATCTCAAGGACCGGCGTGGACAGGTCCGCGATGGCGAGCTGCTGACGCTCGATCGTGTCGAGCTTGCCTTGCAGCTCGCGAGCGGTGGCCTCGATCTGCTGGGTGTAGTGCTCGTTGGCACGCAACACCTCGCCGAGGTCCGCCGCCAGCGTGCGCAGCATCGTCTCCACCTCCCCAAACTCGTCCGGGTTGGGTGGGAGCCTGCGATTGATCGTGTCCATGTCGAGCTCGCCGACCGCGATCATGGAAAGCACGTCGAGCAGGGCCGCGACCCGGGGCGGGTCGATTTGGATGGTTTGTGAAGCGTCAGTCATCGCGGTGGAGCTTGGGAATGTTGCTGTCGAAGGGTGTTTCGGATGGGTCTGCGGCGCGCCGAATCCCCAAGGTTTCGAGGGCCAGCTCAAGGTTGAGCGCCGTCTCGAACCCCACGAAAGAGATGTCCATGGCGAGGAGCGTGAGGGCGACCTCGGGGCGTAAACCGGAGAGCATCGTCCGCGTTCCCATCAGCCGAGCGGCGCGGGCGATGTCGGCAAGGACGGCGCACAGATGGCTGTCGACCAGCCACAGCCCCGACACATCGATGATGAGTCCCACGCAGCCTCGGCTGCGGATCCCATTGAGGGCATCCTGGGTGAGGCGCGCTGCCTGGGCGTCGCTGAGTTCGCCCTGCAAGGGCACGAGCATGCAGTCCCACAGCCAGATGATCGGCAGGGGTGACTCGAGGTCGTCGTCGAGGTGGTCAAGCATCGTGAAAGTCCGTGAGCAGGAGTGAGGCGTCGTCGAGCACGACGGCGAACTCATCCATGAGCTGGTCACAGGCCGGCTCAAGATCCAGTTCGTGGGTGGCGGTCAGGTCCAGATGTCGCAGTCCGTCGCTGTGCATCGCCAGACGGTCTCCGTCTTGCATCGCAAAGGCGAACGATCGCAGCCGTCGCATCCGGCGTCCGACGATGCCCGGCGTCGCGATGACGCCTACGCGCGTGCCGACGCACCGGACCTCGATGTTGCCCACAATGCTGACGTGCAGCGCGCCGCCTGTCGCTCGCCCCAGTCCTGCAGCCGCGCCGCGCGTCCGATCCAAGGCTTCGTGCAGTCCCTGCATCCAGGCTTCCACGTCGTCGTCGAGGTCCGCGCCCCGAAGGTACGCGCCCGCCAGCACGGCGACCTCAGCCGCGTCGGGGCCGTGGCCAAGCACATCCACCACGGCCAGCATCGTGCACGCGGGCGCCTGGCGAACGACGACGAGGTCGCCCGACGAACTCAGCCCTGGGTAGGGCCGCATCCGCTGTGCCGTTGTCAGCCTCATACGAGCATCTCGAAGCAGATCGTCGTCCCGGATTCCGAGGTCTGTGCGTGAAAGTGATCGGCGAGCTTTCGAACGCCCAGAAGCCCGCGCCCCAGGCCGGTTTTGCTTCGGTACCCACCGCCCAGGATCAGGTCGAGGTCGGCAATCCCGGGTCCGCTGTCGCGGACGATGACCCGGAGCTTTCGGTCTCGATCGTTGAGCTCCACCCGGACCGAGCCACCGCCGGCGTACATCAAGGCGTTGCGGGTCAGTTCGCTGAGCGCGGTGGCAGCCCGTACCGCGGTGAGCTCTCGGCCGCCGGCGCCTCGCACAAGCTTTCGGACCAGCAGACGCGCCTTTCGGCTGGAGTGCTCGTCGACGATCTCGATTTGATGGGGGCGAGGCCGCGGCGGTTCGACCCGAATCGACCCGAAACACGCTTGCTGCAGGGACTCGGTGAGCTCGGTGTGGCGTGTGCCCTCGACGAACAGCTTGGCGCCGAACATCACCAGGTCGAAGTACGCCGAGGGATCTCCACGATTTTCACTCCCTCCCCGTCGTGCCCGCTGCAGGATCCCGCGCGCAGTCGGCTCGGACGTGTAGCGGACCAGGGTCCCGAACAGGCGCCGCTCTAGCGAGTCGTCTATCTGCATGCGGGGCTCCGTTGCGGTTCGAGCCGTACCCGGGCCGTGACGACCAGACCGCCGGCTGGGGTGGCCTCGAAGTCGACGTGGTCCATCATGCGGCGCACAGCGGCTTGCCCTTGGCCCAGACCGCGGCGGGTGGTGCCTGCGCTCGCGGCCCGGCCAGCACTTCGGGCTCGCACCACGACGTCGCCATGCTCAAGCCAAGCCAGCACATCCCCATCTCCCCCGGCATGCGAGACGATGTTCTGGGCGAGCTCGGCGGTCGCCGTCGCAATCATGGCGGCTTGCACCCCAGACCCACCTGCGCCGTGCACGAATGCTTTGACCATCGCTGCGGCTGCGATGGCGTCCGCTCGATGGCGGACCAACACACGCACCCCTGCGCGTTCCCCCGCATCCTGCATCGAAAGCGACGGTAGCAATGAAGTCGAAGCAGGGGAGCTGTCCCAAGGGACAGGTCACACCAGAAAGGTTCGAGCGTTCAATGCACTGAGGGCGAAGATTGTGGTCAATCGGCGTTGCCCACAGTGCGAATCGAGTCGCGTTGATCCATGCTGATCATCGTGGCGCGGCGCCGCGAAGGACGACGATGGTCGACCAACGAGCCCGACCCTCCGTGGATGTAGATGCGGCACGGACGACGACGGTGTCGGCGGAACTGGCACGCATGCTTGTCGAGGCAGGCTGCCGACGCGCGTTCGGGATCTTGGGCGGTGCAGGGGTCCCCATGTTCTCCGCACTTGTGCAGCAGGGGCTGGACCCCATTCACGCTCGCCACGAGTCCGGTGCCGCCTTCATGGCGCTGGAGCATGACCTCGCGGGCGGGGGGCCGGGCCTCGTGTTCACGACCACCGGCCCCGGAGTCACCAATACACTCACCGGGTTGGCGGCAGCGCGAGGCGAGGGGGGCCGTGTCATTTTACTCTCCGCACTCACGGGGGCCGCGCTCCGAGGACGACATTCGTTTCAGGCGAGTGATTCGGATAGTTATGCCCACTGTGGCCTGTATGGCCCCGGCGGATGGTTCGACGATGCGGTGGCGTTGGAGTCCCCAGAACAGCTGCCCACGGTACGGGCTCGGCTGCTCGAGGGGTTGCGGCGACCGCAGGGGTTTGTCGCCCACATCGCGGTGCCGCTACAGATCCAAGACGCACCCTCACCGACGCTGGGGCCGTCGCCGCTGCAGTTGGACTTCTCCGTCGACGAGGATGCAGCCTACGCTGTGGCCGACGCCCTGGGGGAGCGGGTCGTGGTCTGGGTCGGGTACGGTGCTCGACATGCCGCCTCGGAGGTTCGAGCGCTGGTCGACCGCCTCGATGCTCGGGTGGTGTGCTCTCCTCGCGGCAAAGGAATCTTTCCCGCGTCGGACTCCAGGTTCTTGGGCGTCACCGGCTTTGGGGGACAAGAGCGAGTGTTCGAACGTCGGATGAGATTCGCGCCCGAGACCACCCTTGTGCTGGGCAGCCGGCTTGGCGAGTTTACGTCGTTTTGGGATCCGCGCCTGGTCGAAGGCACACAGATCGTTCACGTCGACGTTGATCCCACGGTGTTCGGTGCCGCCTATTCGCAGGTCCAGACCCTTGGCGTTCGGGCCGAGATTCGTGGCCTTGTCTCCTCTCTCCTTCGCATCCTGCCCCGAGGCGGCACGCCGCGGGGCGGGGGCCCTGTTCGGCCGAGCCCGCCCGCCTCGTACACCCGGACCAGTGGTCGCGGCGTGCGGTGTCGGACTCTGATGCACAGCGTGCAGCAGGTCGTGGTGGACGGCAGCCAGGCGGTCGTTCTCGCCGAGGCTGGAAACGCATTCTTGTGGGCGACCCATGCGCTGCGCTTTGAGACCCCGGGACGGTTTCGCGTCAGTATGGGGTTCGGCTCCATGGGGCACATGGCGGCAGGTGTCGTGGGGACCGCGATGGCGACCGGTGCTCCGGCCGTCGCCCTTGTCGGGGACGGTTCCATGTTGATGACCAACGAGATCACCACCGCGGTCCAGCAGGGCGTGCCGGCGATCTGGATCGTACTCAACGACGGTCGCTACGGATTGGTCTCCGACGGGATGCAGGGACTTGGACATCGGCCCCACGGCCTCGACATTCCCCCGGTGGACTTCGCAGCGGTTGCGCGGGCCATGGGGGCGCAGGCCATGACGGTCCGGGACCCGAGCATGCTGGACGAAGCGCTGCGGGACGCCCTGCGGTGCGGCGGGCCCTGCCTCGTCGATGTCATCATCGAATCGGGTGAACTCGCGCCGTTTGGTGCACGCAACCAAAGCCTGACTGCACAAAGAGACGCATGACCAACGCTGGCCTATCCGCACTCTCGATCGCGTTGCCTTCGACCCTTCGCACCAATGACTATTGGCGAACGCATCACCCGCAGATGGTCCTCGATGCCGAACAACACGCGCTCGCGCAGCTTTGGGCGACCGAGGGCAAGGGGAGCCTGTTCGAACGTGCGATGGCCCCGTATGCCGCCGACCCCTTCAAAGGGGGCAGCGAGCGGCGGGTCGCGCTGAGCGAAACCGCCAGCGTCGACCTCCACGTGATGGCCATCGAACCATTGGTGCAGGCGTGGTCGGGCGGTCTGGAAGACTTCGACTTCGCGATCCTGTCCTCGATGCGTCCCGATACGATCGCGGTGGGGGACGCCGCGTGGGTGGGCCGTCGGCTCGGTCTCGCATGTCCGGCGATCAACGTAGAGACCGCATGCTCGAGCGCGGTGATGGGTTTGGACCTGGCGTGTAGCCTGGTCGACAGCGGGCGCGCCAACCGGGTTTTGGTGTCGACCTCGTGCACGTACGCGCGGGACGTCGAGGAAACGAACTCGTTGGCGTGGTTCCTTGCGGATGGCGCGGGGGCGTTTGTGGTGGAGCGAGGAGACCACGTCGCGACGCCGCTGGGGGTTCATCGAATCTCCACCCGGGAGACGTGTGGTGCGTTCGTGCACGAGTTGGTCGGGGAGGGCGGCGAGGCCCGGATGCGGATGCGAACGACGCGGGGTGCGGGGGCGGTCCTTCATGAAACGGCGGAGCCGTATCTTCGACGCGCTTGCGAGGGGGCGCTGCGCGATGCAGGTGTTTCGCTGTCCGACATTGTGCTGTGCGTATTCAATACCCCGACCGCGTGGTACGCAGATTTTTGCGCGGACGTCCTCGGGGTCGACCGCGCGAAAACGGTTTCGGTCTATGCAAAGACGACCAACATTGGCCCCGCATTGATGGCGGCAAATCTGCATCACGCAGCGTCGCAAGGACGGCTCCAACCAGGCGATCTTGTCTTGGTCTATGCGGTCGGGAGCGCGTCCACAGCGATGGCCATGGTGCTGCGGTGGGGGGATGTTGCTCTCTCAGCTCCCGCGTGAGCAGAGCACGACGCGCGTTCCGGGCGTGGGCGTGACCTCGACCGTTCCACGACCCGCGCGCTGGAACAACGCCTGAAACTGGGCTGTCGTCCGCTCTCGGCCGCCGGTCTGAACCAGCATCTCAAGATCGAACCATGTCGCGGCGGGGCTCGGTCCGTCGAGCAACATCTCGACGACCACGATGTCGGCGTGGGGGTTGGCCGCCACACAACGCGAAAGCAGCGCAACGCATCGGTCGTCGTCCCAATCGTGCAGGATCCAGGAGAGGACATAGGCGTCGGCAGCGGGCAGGGGGTCGGTGAAGATATCCAATGCCCGGAGGGTGAGCCGCGAACGCTGCGCATCATCCATCGCGGGGGCCTGGGTCGCGATGACCTCGGGTCTATCGATGAGGGTGGCGTGGGCGTTCGGGGCCGCGCGCAGGATCGCGTCCAACAAAATGCCATGGCCGCCTCCGATATCTGCGATGTGGGGGTAGTTGGCGAAGTCAAACGTCGCGGTGACGTGTTGTGCGGTCTGCCGGGTCCAGGACGACATGGTCCGGCCGAACGCCGCAGCCAGCTCGGGTTGGGCTTGCAAGTGCTCGAAGAAGGGAGCGCCGTGCACGGTGTCGAAGGCGGGCCTGCCGGTTTGCACCGAGCCCAGCAGACCTCCCCAGGACGCCCACGCCAGGGCGCCGAGCCCAATGGCGCGGTCGTGAAGACCCGCGGGGTGGGCTGGATCCAGCGCCTCACTCGCGGGGGTGTGCGTCCATGCGTCGTCTGCGGTTGGGCGAAAGACGCCGACGGTCGCAAGCGCGCGGAGCAGCCTTCGCAGGGGATCCGGCTCGACGTTGGCGAGCTGTGCCAGCGCCTCGGTCTCGAGCCCGCCCGGGGGGATGAGCGCCGCGAGGCCGAGCTGGCATGCGACGGACAAACACTGGGGGATTCGGAAACCATCCAGCATGATCGCCAGCTGCGCAGCAGGGTCGTGTTCGTCTGTCATGCCGCAACCAGTCCTTTTTCTCGAGCGATGCTTAGAACCTTGGGGAGGTCGAGTGAAACGCCCTCACTCGCTGCGAGCAGAGCGGATTCCACATCGGTGTGGATCGAAAACGACGCCCGGGTCGCGAGCAAGAGTCCGGCGGAGACGCTGCGAATGATCGCGCGTCGCAGTCCCTGGCCCTCGATGACGAGGTGAACCGAGGCGCACAGCTCGTTGGCGTGGTCGATGCCCGAACGCATGGCGACGCGTGCGTCGTGTTCCGGCGGGGGCACGTCGACAGGAACCGAGGCGATGTAGATCAGCCCGCTGCGGACGACCTTCCGGGCGGACTCGATCGCCTCCTTGATGCGCTCGACATCGGTGACATCGCATTGGGAGTGCCAGCGTACGAACAGCACCGGCGGAATCAGTGCGGAGACGATCACGGGTTTGAAGGGAGCTCCGACAACCAGGAACCGAGCCGGCCCCGCTGACCTGAATCCTGAAGACCCTGGCGGTCTGCGTTTGAGCGGTTCATTGTGTGTACTCGGGGATACATCAGTATGCGCAGGATTACACGTTCGATTCTCCCAATTCTTGGTTGCCTTGTCGGTTGTGAACCGGCCGGCCCGAATGCGGCCCTGGTGCCGGAATCGTGGATTGATGAGGATCTGGCCGCTGAGGCGGAGCTTCGCGATGCTTCCTTCTGCCAACAATCCTGGACGTTGGAACACGATGTGACGCTGGCCGATGGAGCCGTGCTGCATGTCACCGAGCGCTTCGCCCCTTCGGCGGCACTGCGGTTTCCGAGGCGCGCTGTGGTGATGCTGCCCGGAACGTTGGTGACAGGAGACATGTATGACCTCGACGTGGACCCTCAGACGCGGCTCAACGCCTTGGATGAGGTCGCCGACGCTGGCTTCTTTGCGTACGCGGTCACCTATGAAGGCTACCCGGGAAGCTCCTTGCCGGAGGACGGCGCCAGCGTGAGCACCGAGCGGTCGCTCCTTCATGCGGCGGAAATCGTGGAACGCATCCGCTACGCGCGGGGTGTGCCGCGAGTCGATCTGTTCGGGACCAGCTTCGGTGCCTCGCTTTCCGTCGGGCTGGCCGGCACGGATAGCCCGATTCCAACGTGGCACATTGGCCGCGTGGTCGTTCAGGCGATGGTCTACGAATCGGTCACCCCGCTGTTCGAATCGGTGTTTTTCAGCCCCGAGGTGCTAGCATTGTTCGAATCAGCCCCGGGTGGCTACATCCAGACCGATCCTTCGGCCTACGGGCTGATTCTCGCCGGAGCCGACCCCGCCGCCGCCGCCCTCGGCTTCAGCACATTTCCAGAGGCGTACGCGACCGGGCCCACGCTCGCCGGGTTCGACCTCCCGGTCGTCCCCGCAGCGGCGGGCGTTCGCCCCCTCCTGCAGCTGTGGGGTGACGCCGACCCCATCACGCCCTTCGAAGATGTTCAGGCGTTGGCCGAAGACTACGGCGGCCCCCACGAGCTGCGCGTCCTACCCGGCGCCGGACATGCGCCCTACATCGGGGATCCGGACACGGTGGATGCGGTCTACGGCGAGATGTTCGAGTTCCTCGACTACGGGTCCTCGTTCTACCTGGCCTGCGAGCCCGCGGTATCATCCAAACCCTGATGTCCGTACGGAAGATCTTGTACATCGCCCACGCCGATGCGGACTTCCCCGGCGGAAACCTTGCGGAGTTCGACTTCGACGTCGTGGGTCCGCACGCAGCGGAGAGCGCCGCGTCCTTGCTGGACTCCGAGGAGCCCGACGCCGTGCTCCTGGATGTCGACGATGATCCGAACGCGTACGACGTGCTGCTGCAGCTCCATGAGACGCGGCGTCCGTGCCGGGCGGTTGTCATCGGTCGTGAACTCTCTGCTCAGGTGGTTCGAGAGGCGTTCTTCGTCGGGGTCTACGCCTGCCTCCGAAAACCGGTCTCGGCGGGGGCGGTTCGCGCGGCGCTCCACCGGGCCGGCGAAGGGACGAGCGTGATGCGGCGATGCTTGGACGCCGCAGGGGACACCACGTCGCGGCGTCGACAACCGAGGGTGGACGCCTGCGAGCTGACCCCGCGCGAGAAAGAAATCCTCCAGCTTCTGCTCGACGGCCGAACGACGCCCGGGATGGCCGAAGCGCTTGAGGTCACGCCTCGGACGGTCAAGTTTCACGTCGCGAATCTGCTGCGCAAGCTGGGTTGCAGCTCAAGGCTTGCGCTGCTGGCCAAGCTGCGGCGCGATGACGCCTTCGCTCCCTTCGATGCGCGCTGAACTTCGCCCCCGCACCCGGAGTTGGTAGGGTCCAGGCGTGCGCGAAGCCATCGAGCGATTCTTGGAGCACCTTCGGGCGGAGGTCCGGGCGTCCAAGCACACGCTGCGCGCGTATCGAGGGGACCTGACCGCGTTTGCCACCTCGGTGGAAGATCGAAGGGACGGGGAGCCCGAGCTGCGGGACCTGACGGCCCGCAACGTTCGGGCGCACTTGGCGGAGCTGCACAAAAAGACCGCGTCTTCCACGATGGCGCGCAAGCTTTCGGCGCTGCGCAGCTTTGGCGAGTTTCTCCTTCGCCGCGGCGAGGTGGAAGAGAACCAGGTCGCGCTGGTCAGCAGTCCCAAGCGTCGTCACAAGCTGCCCGTGGCGCTCCCGGTCGAGGACGTTGGCGACATGATCGACAAGCCCCACCGCCTGGGCTCGCACGGCGCGCGTGATCGGGCGATCCTGGAGGTGCTCTATGGCGCTGGGCTGCGGGTCTCGGAGTGTTCGCAGCTCGACATCGGCGATATCGAGCTGCGCGACGAGCACCCCAAGGTTCGCGTGGTTCGCGGCAAAGGAGGCAAAGAGCGACTCGTACCGCTCGGGAGACGCGCCTGTGAGGCGTTGCGCATCTACCTGAACCTCCGGCCCGGCCTGGCGCGCCCCAAGTCTCCCGTGCACGCGTTGTTCTTGGGCGACCGCGGCGGTCGCATGGGCGCGCGATCGATTCGAGCGTTGGTCTACCGCCGCTGTGAACAGACCGGTGCCCGCGCTCGCATCGGGCCGCACGGGCTCCGGCACAGCTTCGCCACCCACTTGCTGGAGAGCGGGGCGGACCTGCGGACGATTCAGTCGATGCTCGGCCACGCCAGCCTCTCGACCACGCAGCGATACACGCACCTGAGTTTGGGGAAGTTGCTCGATGTCTACGAGTCGGCCCACCCCCGGGCGAAGAAGCGCGAGTAGGCCCGCACCGCGTCGCGGTCCTGCGCCTACAGGTCGATGAAGACGGCGGGCCCTCGGGCGAGAGGTTGGATCTCGAGCTTGGGGCGCTGCGCCTGGCGGATGTACTGCCCTCGGACCGGCATTTTGCGCTCGTTCCAGGTGTCGTCCACCAAGACGTTGGTCATCTCGGCGGGAAGTCCGAAGACCTCGGTGGTCTCGCCGGGGATCCGATTCGAGACGTGCCAATGGATGTGGGGGCCCGTCGATCGACCGCTGTTCCCGACCTTGGCAACGCGCTGCCCGGTCTGCACGCGGTCCCCGACCTGGACTTCGAGGGAGCCTGGGATGGCGTGCCACAGCGCGGAGAACTCCCCGAACCCGTGGTCGATGATCAGGCCGTTGCCCCCGGCGCGGCCGCGTTCGGGAGGGCGATTCTCGGGGACCCCATCCACCACATGAACGACGGTCCCCGCTGCGGGGGCAAGCAAGTCTTTGCCGTGCGCGTAGTAGCTCTCGTTGCGGTGACGGTCGCTGCCGCGCTCGCGCTGCCGACCGTCGCGTTTGACCACCAGGTCGTAGGCCCAGCGCTGATGGGTGTTGCCATGGTGGTAGTTGGTGGTGCGGGCGCGGCCGCCGTGCAGCACGTACCATGTGTCCCGGGAGGGCAGGTGGAAGCGAGAGACGGACAGGTAGGCCTCCGCGGGGTGGTGCAGGTTTTCGAGGAACCAATGCTCGCGGACGAGGAGGGTGTCCAGGCGCCCCTGTTCGTCGAGCGAGAACTGGTACAGCACGGGCGTGAGGACGCCCGCGCCGTTGGCGTGCCCGTGCAGAGCCAGGCCCGAGTACCAGCGCGATTCCCCTTCAGCGAAGACCTGCTCCTCCAGGATCCCGAAGGGTTCACCAAACCTGGCGGTCAGATCGACCAAAGAGGCCTGCAGCGCGCCGGCGGTGATTCTTTCAGCCAGGCGGGGGGAGGCTTGATCGAGCACCGCGGCGACCGAGTTCGTTTTCGCGGCAGCTAAGAGTCGATGCATCGTCTCGGCGCGCGGAGCATCGACCGCAGATTGCGTGGACGCTTCGGTCCGGCGCGCGTCGAGCACCGGAGGCGCGGTCTTCGCCGCTGGGAGGCGGCAGGCGGCCAAGGCGAGCAGCAGCACGACGGAGGCACGCGACATCGTCGGCATCGTGCCCCAATTTGGCGGCGTGCAGCGGCGATCAGACCACAGCGCGTCCCTGGGACGTACCCTGCTCTTGGATGGCTACGCTTGAGATCTGGTTTGGCCCGGCGTTCGCTGCCGCCCTCAGCGGCCTCGCGCCGGCGCCCGCCGAAGACGCACCCGCGGAGCCGCGCACGTCGGAGCCGCGCGGCTCCGCCAAGGACGAGGACGGAGTGTTTCGCGCGCCCTCGGCCCTGGATGTTTCGGACGACGGGGTCGTCGGGCCCCCCGAGGAGATCATGGCGTGCGAGGAGCGGCTCAAAGCTGCAGGGGTGAGGTTCGACGCCAGCCGGCTTCCAGTGCACGAGAACAAATCTGGGATCCTGTGCGGTGCACCGCAGGCGGTCCGATTTGCGTCCGGTCCGGGGGGCATCGCGTGGACCGGAAAGCCGAAGGTCTCGTGCCCGGTGGCCCTGGCGCTGTCTCGGTTCGAGGTCGTGGTGCAGGAGGAGGCGCAGCTGCACCTGGGCCGAGCCGTGAAGAAGATCCGCCACATGGGGACCTACAACTGCCGCGAAATGGCTGCATATCCGGGCTGGGTCAGCGAACACAGCTACGCCAACGCCATCGACATCCGCAGCTTCACCCTCCTGGGGGGCAAGGAGATCCCGGTGTTGGGACACTACGGGGAGCCCGGGGCGCCGCGGACTCCATCGGAGCGCTTCCTCCAGGGCGTGGCCCGGCGGACGGTCGATGAGGACATCTTTTCCGTCGTGCTCACCCCGGCGTTCGACCGCCTGCACCACAACCATTTTCATCTCGATATGGCGCGCTACCGGGTCGACGGCACGGTCCCGGACTGACCGGGCGTTCCGTCGGATCCGAGCTCGCCCCAGCTCGTGCGCGGCATCTGAGCTACAATCGGGGGCCGCCGATGGACCTCGACCCTGCGCAGCATGTTCGGCAGAGCAGTCCGCTCCCGGCCAATCTCGACCTCACCCCGGAGGACTACTTCGTGCTCAGTCGCGTCGAGGGCCCCGTCAAGGTCGGCGACCTGGTCCGCGCCTGCGGGCTCCCGTCGGACACGGCCTCCAAGATCGTCGTGAAGCTGCTCCAGGCAGGGGCGCTTGAGCCGTGCTCGGCGCGCCCGTCCGCCACAATCGCAGCGGCGCCGTCCAGTCGAGGCAACGACCTGAGATCGGCCGCGCAAGCACGCAGGCGCAAGACACTGGCCGACGTGCTGCGCACCGGAGGGCGTGTCCCGCACAACCAACCCCAAGCTGCGCCAGAGCCTGTCCCTACGAGGCAGGTTGTTCGAGAGGAGAGCTCCGCCGAGGGGACCGATGCGCTTGAGCGGATCGACCGGAAAAAGGTCGGCGGTGACGACCCGAGGGTCGATCCCGCAGGTCCCATCGACCCCCAGCGACAGCGGTGGATCTTGGCCATGGCGGATGGCCACGAGTCGATGTCGCAGTTCGAGATCCTGGGGATCTTGCCCACGCACGACCTCAAGGCGATCAAGCGGGCGTTTCACGACACCAGCCGGGCGCTTCATCCCGACGCCTATCACGGCCGTGCTCTTGGGGTCTTCCATCCGATCTTGGCGTCCTTGTTTCGCGAGGCGAAGGCCGCCTACGCCGAGCTGCGGCGCGAGGATGTTCGGGCGCCGTGGGTCGATCGACGGATCGAGGACGACGCCCGGGCTCGCCTCGAACTCGAAGCTGAGGCCACCGAAGCCCGAGAAGCTCGGGAAGCGGCCGCGGTGGTGCGCCGCGCAGAACGAACCCGCGTCCGGGCCGATCGTCAGCGCTCCGTTCTCCAGGAGAGGATGCAGGCCGAGGCCGTGAGCATGCTTCGGGCGGCGGAGACGGCGGAGAAGGACGGGAACCTCGCCAAGGCGGCGAACCTCTACCTGCTGGCCAGGCGCGCCGATCCCGGGAACGACGAACTCACCCGGAAGTGGGCGGCCGTTCGCGCCGAATCGCGGGAGAAGCGCGGCGCTTCGGCCTATGCCCGCGCCCAACAGCGGCTCGACCTGGGCCAAGTCGCGGAAGCGCTCCCGTGGCTCCTGGAAGCCGCGGACGCCATGCCGACCGCTGAACACTTGGCGCACGCGGCGTTTTCCGTGGGCCAAGGAGATCCCAATATGGCGCGGGATCTGGCGATGCGCGCATTGGAGGCGCTTCGGTCCTCGGAGGCGGCCGGCGACAAGCGGCGGCCGGCCGATGCGGTCCGCCTGCACGTTTGGATCGGGTACGCATTCTTGGCAGCGGGACAAGTGAGCACCGCCAAGCACCAGGTCGAGCAGGCGCTCGCCCTGAAGTCTGGTGACGCAGACGTTCGCGCCCTTCTCAAGGCGTGCAAAGCAAAGTAGCCTCTGTCACGGGACAGCTGGCGCGAATGTGGCTTGCCGCTTCGACCGCCGGGCCCACCGGAACACTCCATGGAAAACGTCGTTGGTATCGACCTCGGAACCACGAACACTTGCGTCGCCATCGTCGAAGATGGGGTTCCAACGGTCATCCCGAACAAGGGTGGCTACAAGACCACGCCTTCAATGGTTGCGATCTCGGAGAGCGGAAAGCGGCTCGTCGGACACATCGCCAAGCGCCAGGCGGTCACGAACTCCCAGAACACCGTCTATGCGGCGAAGCGCCTGATCGGGCGGCGTTGGGAATCCCCGGCGTCCAAGGCCGTGCAGCAGTCTTGTCCCTACAGCATCGTCGAAGGGCCGCACGGTGACGTACGCATCAAGCTTCGGGATCAGGTCTACAGCATCCCCGAGGTCAGCGCGTTCATCCTCCAAGAGATGAAGCTCGTCGCCGAGCAGTACCTGGGCGGGGGCACGGAGAAGGCGGTGATCACGGTCCCGGCCTACTTCAACGACAACCAGCGTCAGGCGACCAAAGATGCGGGACGCATCGCGGGCCTCGACGTCATCCGCATTATCAACGAGCCCACTGCGGCCGCGCTCGCATACGGCTTCGGCAAGGACCTCGAGCGCAAGGTCGCGGTCTACGACCTGGGCGGCGGCACGTTCGACATCTCGATTCTCGACATCGGCCACGGCGTGTTCGAGGTGGTCTCCACCGCGGGCGACACGTTCCTGGGCGGCGAGGACTTCGACATCCGAGTCATGGACCGGCTCACGCAGGGCTTTGCCGAGAAGACCGGCGTCGACGTCCGCGACGACCGGATGGCGCTGCAGCGGATTAAGGACGCGGCTGAGAAGGCGCGCTGCGAGCTGTCCGTAGCCCGCGAGACGCTGATCGATCTCCCGTTTCTGTACACCACGCCCAGCGGCCAGACGTTCCACATGCAGGAGTCGCTCACCCGCGAGGAACTCGAGGAACTCACCCGCGATCTGGTCGACCGCACGGTCTCCATCTGCGAGAAGACGCTGTCCGAAGCCGACATCGATCGCAACGATCTCGACGACGTCATCCTCGTGGGCGGCATGACGCGGATGCCGCTGATTCAGTCGCGTGTCGCCGAGTTCTTCGGTCTCGAGCCCTGCAAGGGCGTGCACCCCGACGAGGTCGTGGCGCTCGGCGCATCGATCCAGGCCGCCGCGCTCGTCGACGAGTCGATGGACGTCCTGCTGCTCGATGTCACGCCGCATAGCCTGGGCATCATGATCGTCGGTGGGTTCTTCCACCGGCTCATCGACCAAAACACGACGGTCCCGACCAGCGCCTCGCACATCTTCACGACGGTCCGCGACTACCAAACCTCGGTGAAGATTCTCGTGCTGCAAGGCGAGAGCGACAAGGCCGCAGAGAACGAGCTGCTGGGCGAGTTCATCCTCTCCGGCCTGCGCAAGGCGCCGCGCGGTGAGGTCGAGGTCGAGGTGACGTTCTCGATCTCCGCCGACGGCTTGGTGAGTGTTTCGGCGAAGGACCTGGAGACCGGTCGCGAGCAAAGCATTACGGTCACGGCGACCTCGGGCCTGACCGAGGACGAGCTCCAGAAGCTCGTCGAGAGCAGCCAGAACTACATGGTCGAGGTTCGTGCCTCGGAGGAGTTCGAGCGTCAGCGTCAGCAGGCCGAGCGGCTGATCACCGAAGTTCGCGAACTGTTCCCTCAGGTGCAGGGCATCATGTCGGGCACAAGCTTTGGCCGCGATGCCATCGCCAAGGCCGAAGGGGTGCTCGAACGGGCGGAGCAGGAGATCCGCGTTCAAGACTCCCACAGCGTTGAGGACGTGATCGAGAGCCTTGAGCGCACGCTCAACATGTTCCGCGGCGTTGTCTCGAAAACGGGCCTGAGCTGAGGCGGACACGGGGGGCCGACAGGTGAGCGAGCAGTCCTCGGTGCCGGTCGATCCTCGTCTGGTGGAGCAGCTCGCCGGGGTTCTCAACGCGGCTCACTCGGTGCTCTTCATCACCGGAGCCGGCGTCTCTGCCGACTCCGGGCTGCCCACGTACCGAGGCGTGGGCGGGCTGTACAACGCGGGCACGACCCCTGAAGGCGTCCCGATCGAGGCGGCGCTCAGCGGCGAGATGCTCAGCGCCCATCCGGAGGTCTGCTGGAAGTACATGCTTCAGATCGAGCGAGCGTGCCGGGGGGCGGAACCCAACCGCGCCCACGAGGTCATCGCGGCCCTTCAGAGGCGCAGTGAGCGACGGTGGCTGCTCACCCAGAACGTCGACGGGCTGCATCGACGTGCGGGTTCGAGCCCACTGATCGAGATCCACGGCAACCTTCAGAAGCTCTACTGCTTGGCCTGCGCCTGGACCTCACGGGTCGCGGACTTCCGCGCGCTCGAGCCCCAGCTTGGCACCGCGCTCGCGCCGAAGGTTCCGCACTGCCCGGAGTGTGGCTCGATGATCCGACCCGAGGTCGTGCTGTTTGGAGAGATGCTGCCTTCGGATGCGATCGCCGCCCTCGAGCGCGAGCTGCGTGCCGGCTTCGATGCCGTGGTCTCGATCGGGACCACGAGCGCCTTCCCCTACATCGCGGCTCCCGTGGTGCTTGCGAAACGGGCGGGCAAGGCGACCGTCGAGATCAACCCGGGGACCACGGATGTCTCAGGGGTGGTCGACCTTCGGATTCGAGCCACTGCGGCGGCCACCTTCGATGCCTTGGCACGGGCGCTGGCGCTGTGACGGACCCGATGCGATCCGACGAGGTGCTCATGGCCTCGTATTGCGCTGGGGACCGGGGTGCGTTCGACGCTCTGTTCTCCCGGTACGCGCCGCGGCTGCGGCAGATGCTTCACCGTCGGATCCATCGTGCCGATGACGTCGCGGATCTGGTCCAACAAACCTTCCTTCAGCTCCACCGAGCGCGGGCGGACTTTCGCGAGGGAGCGAAGCTCAGGCCGTGGCTGTACACGATCGCGCTCAATCTCGCGCGTCAGTACTTTCGACGAGTGGGCCGCCGGCCCGAAACCGGCCTTGGCGAGCATGAGCCTGCGGAGCCGGACGGTGCGGGCGATCCCGAGCGGCCCGCGGTGGCGCGGGAGCTTCGTGTCGCCCTCGCGGCGCTCCCCCCAACGCAGCGAGAGGTGATTGAGCTGCACTGGTTCGAGGGACTCCCGTTCAAGGAGGTGGCGCAGGTGGTTGGCGCGAGTGAATCCGCGGTCAAGGTCCGTGCGCACCGCGGCTACGAGAAGCTTCGTACTCGGCTTCTCGATCAACCTGTAACCAAGACCGGGGCTGCGGGCTATGGAAGGTCGACGCAATGAAGCAGGCGCTCGAACACGATGAGGTCCCCGCGGACCTCGCCGACGCGTTCCGTCGGGAAGAGCCCGGCGGCGTCGCTCAGAGCCCAGGCCAGCGCACCTCCTCCTCTGGGCAGCCCCTGGGTCTGGACGCCCTGCATACGGCGCTCGAGGCCGAGGGCCCGCTGGACCGCGTCGCCAGTCTCTCGACCCGCGTCCGCTGGGCGCTGGCGGGAGCCCTCTCGTTCGGGCTGATCGGGGTGGTCCTGGCGACCTCCGCACGCGCCGACCTCGTTGTGTACCCGCGCTGGCGAATGGGGTTCGATCTGCTGCTGTTGATGGTGCCGCTCGCAGCCGCCCTGTGGGTCTCGCTGCGTCCGCTGTCGAGGCCTGCGCTCGCGGCCTCGTGGCGGTGGACGGCTCTGGCGGTCGGCGTGGTTGGTGTCGCCGTCCTCGTCGGCTCGCCGGTGGCGCACACGATTCATCCTGCATCGATGGAAGGGACCGGCGACGCGTTCCTCTCTCGGGCGCTTGGCTGCTTCGCCTTCGGACTGGTGTTTGCGGCGCTCGCGACGTTGGGCATGGGCCTTCTGAGCCGCAACGGCGTGTCGCGCATCTCACGTTGCGTCCCGGGCGCGCTCGGGGTGTGGGCCGCCGGACTGATGGGGTCCGCCGCGCTCTACTTTCACTGCCCGATCACCCACCCTGAGCACATGTGGGCCGGGCACGCCACGGTGGTGTTGCCGATGCTCGTGCTCGTGTGGGCGGTCCGTCGTCGCCTCGACGGCTAGCTCGACGGGCTCTGCTACAGACCCAGGCGTACGCCGTGGTTGCGACACTCGGCTCGCAGCCCGCGGCGGTCGCCGACCGAGAGCTGGTCGAACGCCGACTTGGCTTGCCCCTCACCCCCAAAGCGACACGCTGCCTTCGCCATCACGATGAGGGCGGCCGAGCTTCGCCGCGCGCTGCGGCTCTTCGAGGCGAGGGTATAGGCTTTGCGCGCCTGCCCCGAGGCGAGGGCCTTGTTTGCGTCGGCGAGCAATGCGTCTGCATCCACGGGTTCTTTCGCCGGCGCGGCAGCGGGCGGTTGGGGCGAGCTCTTCTCGGCTGGCCTGGGTTCGCGCCGGCGTCTCCCGGTGCGTGATGCTTTTGCCTTGGAGCCGTCGGCCATCGCCCGATCGTCTTGCGCGTCGGGTTCGGCCCCGAACTCTGCGGGTACGCCTTCGGGGGGCTCCATCGTCTCCGCACCCGTGGTCTCCGGCGCCTCGTCACCAACCTCGGCCGCCTCTTGAGCATCCACCCAAGCTCCGCCGAGGTCGACGGGGTTCTCGACCGGCTGCAGATCGGGTTCGAGGGCCACCGCAGGGACCGCCGCCTCGGGCAGGGCTTGCGGGTCGCTGGGCTGGGGAGCGCCTGCCTGCGCGAGCGCTCCGGCGGTGGTGGTCTGTGCCTTCGTGTCGTCGTCTCCCCCGGACAGCACAAGCGCCGCGAGGGCGAGAGCGGCCAGGGCTGCGAATCCGAACCACAGCACAGAGCGCCGCCGAAGATCTGCGGGTGCTGTTGGGCTTGGCTGGGGCTCGGGGATGGCGGTGAACGAGGGGGCCGCCGCGCCCAGCGGTTCTGCGGTCAGCGACGCCGAGCTGTTCTCGGCCGGATCCCCTTCGGTCAGCGCCGCGACGGCGCTTGCGATCAGCACGTCGGTGGTCTCGGCTTGCGTTTCCTCGGGGACACCCGGGGCGCGCATCCCAGCGGGCAGTCCGCTGGCCGAGGGCCGCGGGGGAGCGCCGCTGCTGCGCCGATCCTTGGCGGCAATCGGCTGCACACGCTTGCCGTCGGAGGCCGGTGGCGGCAGCACCCCGCGCCGGACTTCCGGGGTCTCGGACACGGTCGGCGCGAATCGTGCGGCCGGTTCGGCCTCAAGCTCGCGCTCGACACTCGGCTTGGGCGCCTCCACTTCGGGTCGCTGTGCGTCGGTGCGCTCGGAGCTCGCCTGGGGCGCCGACTCCTCCTCCATGAAGCTGAGCTTCGGTGGGGGAGGCACGCGAGGTGCCCCGGAGCTGAGACCGGGGCATTTGCGAGAACCATCCGACGCCATCGTGCAAGATCAGGGTACGCCGCAGGTGGCCGCGTTGCTAGGCCGTTTGGGGGGATGTCGGCCGTGCGCCGCCGCAATCGTGCGCGTGACTACGCAAGTCTCGGTGAGGGGCGGGCGCTGCCGCGGCTATGCTTCGCCCGATGTCTCTCCCGATCGGGCTTTTGACCTCCGGCGGCGACGCCCCCGGGATGAATGCGGTGCTGCGCGTGATGACCAAGCTGGCGGTGAGCCGGGGCGTTCCGGTCGTCGGTGTGGAGAATGGGTACACCGGCCTGCTTGAGGGGCGCCTGCGGCCGCTGACCGAGGCGAGTGCCTCCGGCAGCCTCGGGATCGATACCGACATCGACCTGCTCGGCGCTGTGGGGGGGACCATCCTCGGGTCGGCGCGGGAGCCTCGGTTCCTGACCCCGCAGGGGCGCGCGCCAGCGCTTGAGGTCTTGAAGTCGCTGCGCGGACTCGTGGTGGTGGGGGGCAATGGCTCGCTGCGCGGCGCGCATGCGTTGGCCGCCGAATCCGGCGTCCCGGTCATTGGAGTGCCGGCGTCCATCGATCACGATGTCGGGTGCACCGGGCTCTCCATCGGCGTGGATACGGCGCTCAATACGATCGTGAGCAGCTGCGATCGCATCTGCGACACGGCACGAGCGCACCATCGGGCGTTTGTCGTCGAGGTGATGGGGCGAGACTGCGGCTACCTCGCGATGGCTGCGGCGGTTGCCATGGGGGCCGAGGCGGTCTTGTTTCGAGAGCAGGGCCGAGACGAAGCGGCGCTCGTCGTGGCGGTGGAGGCGGCGATCCGCCAGGCATTCTCAGAACGCGGAAAGCGGCGCGTGCTGATCCTCAAGGCCGAAGGGGTGAAGACGCCGTGCACTCGACTGGTCCGGCTCGTGGCCGACCGGCTGGCAGACCTTCGCGACGTCGATGTTCGCGCGACGGTGTTGGGCCACCTGGTCCGGGGTGGCGCGCCGTCCTTTCGCGATCGCATGGTGGCCGGCCGACTCGGTATGGTGGCCGTGGAGGATGTCCTCAAGGGACACACCGACGCGATGGTCGCGTGGCAGCCGCTCGTTCCCGGGGGAGAGGAAACCTCGGATCCGTCGGTGCGCCGTTTTCCGCTGCAGCAGGTCCTCTCCGAGAGCGATGCTCTGCTCGACGGCACGAGCGCGATCACTCGGCGCCGAGTTCAGATGATGGACGACATCGAGGGCGTCTTGGGGGTCTAGAGCGGCGATCCAGGAACGGCCCCAGACGCACCTCAGCACCCGGAATCAAACTGGTCGCCGCTCTAGCAGGCTCAGGACGCTAGCTCGACTTGCCGCCCTTGCCGGGTTTCTTGACGACGCGTGCGCGCTGCGTCGTGGTCGGGGGGGCGGTGGGGACAGACGAGGGCGCGCTGGGCTGCGGGGTGGGAACGACCGGGGCAGCGCTCGCCGGCGTCACCGCGACGTGCGTCCCGGGGACGGGCGTCGGGACCGGGACGTGCAGACCGGGGGGAGGGGGAGGCGCTCCGCTCGGCGTCGGAACGCGTGCGGCCGGCGGGGCCGGAGGCGGTGCAATCTGCGTCGTCTCGACCTTCGGGATGCTGGGCTGAGTTCCCACCGTGGAGGGTGGATGCTGCGGTCCGCTGGGGACCTCGGTGGGCGTCGCGCTCTGCATCGGCCCGGTGGGGACCTGGGTCACGGTCGAGGACGGGCTCTCCAGTGGTTGCGGCCCGGTGCTCGTTACATCCTCGCGACCGCGCGCGTCAAACCGCAGGAACCGCTCCAGCAGGAATCGCACCTCGCGACGAAGCTCGTCGATCGAACCATCGTTTTCGATGACGTAGTCCGCGCGCTTCCGCTTGAGCGACTCGGGCATCTGCGACGCGATGCGGTCGCGGACCTCGGTCTTCGTGGTCTGGTCACGGTCCATCACCCGGGCGATGCGGGTCTGCTCGGTTGCGGTCACCAAGATGGTGGCTTTCATGTCCGACTGCAGGTTCTTTTCGAACAGCAGCGGGACTTCGTAGACCGTGATCGGGTGGCCCGCCTTCTCGAGGGCGTCCAAGACCTGTTCGAACCGCTCGCGGATGCGCGGGTGAAGAATCGCTTCGAGCTGCTGGCGGCGCGCGGGCTCCCTGAAGACGATCGCGGCCATCTTGCGCCGGTCGAGTTCGCCCCGTTCGTCAAGCACCTCGTTTCCAAACGCGCGCACAACCTCCCCGAGGCCTTCGCTGCCGGCGGTCACGACCAACCGCGACAGTTCATCCGCGGAGACCACGGGAACCCCGAAGTCTTCGAGGAACTCCGCGACCCTGGACTTGCCGCTGCCGATGCCACCCGTGAGTCCGTACACGTCCATGATGCTCAAACCCGCGCTGCACATCGGGTCCACGCGAGAGTACGGCGCACTCGGTGCTCCTGTATAGTCCGTCGCCGTGGCGCAACGACCTGAAGATGGATGGCACGTCCTCGAGTCCGCGTTCGAGCAAAGCGCCTCCAAGGTGTTTCAGTGCCCGAGTCCCGACCTCCCGGAGATCGCGGTCGCTGGCCGTTCGAACGTGGGCAAGTCCAGCCTGCTCAACGCGCTGTGCAACCGGCGTGGCCTGGCACGGGTGAGCCGGACACCCGGACGGACCCAGCTGCTCAACTTCTTCTCCCTGACGCTTCGCGGCCCTGGTCACGACAAGCTCCCCCTGCGGTTTTGCGATCTTCCCGGCTACGGGTTCGCTGCAGCAGGCAAGTCCATCCGGGAGGGCTTTGCCCCGATGATCGAGGCCTACCTCGAGAAGCGGGAGAACCTGCGCGGCCTGGTCCTGCTCGTCGACATCCGGCGCGGCGTGGGCGACATGGATCGCGGCATGATGGCGTTCCTGGCCTCTCGGCAGCTCCCGACGCTGCTGGTCGCCACCAAGTCGGACAAGCTGGGCGCATCCAAGCGAGGGTTGGCGCGGCGACAGTTGGCCGATTCGATCGGCATCTCCCCGCGTGACGTCCTGCTCACGTCCACCCACGCCTCGACCGGCATTCATGGGCCCGATGGTCTGGCTGCGGACATCGGCGCGATGGTGCTCGGTGGTTCCGATGAATCGCAGGAGGGCGAAGAGGGCGCAGAGGGCGAAGAGGGCGAAGAGGGCGAAGAGGGCGAAGAGGGCGAAGAGGGCGAAGAGGGCGAAGAGGCTGGGGCGGACGCTGAGCCGCAGGCCGCGGCCGAGGTTGTTCCGGAGGCGTGACGCGTGGCGGAGGTGTGCCGGCGTCTCGCCAGCCGCGACGACCTCGGGGCCATCCTCCGCATCGAGTCGCTGGTGTTCGGAAACCCGTGGGCCCCCAAGGCCTATCTCGACGAGATCGCTCGCCCGATGGCGACCGTGGAACTCGCGATCGACCGCGGGGACGTGGTGGGATTCTCGTGCACATGGCACGTCGTGGCGGCCGGGGAGACCGAGGCGCATCTGCTGCGGATCGCGGTGGACCCGGCGCGACAGCGACAGGGCATCGGGAGAGATCTCTTGGCTGCCGTGCTTGAGCGGGCGTCGCTGGCCGCGGCGTCGCGGGTCCTGTTGGAGGTTGGAGCCGCGAACCGGCCGGCGCGGTTGTTGTATGAAGCCTTGGGCTTCAGCGAGATCGGGCGCCGCGTGGGCTACTACAAGGCTCCGCCCGACGACGCGGTGGTGATGGCGCGGCCGGCGTGAGTCCCGAGTCGGGCTGGAAAATCGCCGCTCGGCGGCAGTTGTCCCAGGTCCCGCATTGGCATAGAAGAACGGCGTGCCTCCGTCCCAGTTCGGCGCGCGACTGGTGGACAACCGAGCGTTGTCCGGGGGGTACTTCACGCTGCGGTTTGCCACCGAAGCCGCCGAATCCGACGCCCTTGCGCCGCTGGCCGCGATCGAGCCCGGCCAGTTCATCATGGTCCGCGGCGAGTGGGGCCGAGAGCTGCTCAACCCGAGGGCCTTCTCGGTCCTCGACGCGGAGCCCGACGGCTCGTTCTCGATTCTCATCAAGATCTACGGCCGCGGGACCCGGGCGCTGAGCGCACTGGGGCCCGGTGACGGCGTGACGATCACCGGCCCTCTCGGGCGAGGTTTCAGCCCCCCCGCAGCCGCGACGCAGCTGCTCGTTGCCGGCGGCGTGGGGTTGCCCCCGCTGCACCTGCAGGCGCGTCGAGCCGTCGAGGCCGGTCGCGCGGAGGCGGTCGAGATGTTCTACGGCGGGCGAGATGCGGACGATCTGGTGTTGACCGACGCGCTGGAGCGCTGGGGCGTGAAGACGAGCTTCGCGACCGAAGATGGAAGCCGCGGTCATCGAGGCTTTGTGACCGTGGCGCTCCAGGCCCGTCTTGAGGCGGCGAAGGCGGCCGGCGAAGCGGTCGAGGTGCTGGCCTGCGGACCCACGCCGATGCTTCGTGCTGTACGCACGATGGGCCTGGCTCACGGTGTTCGCACGCTGCTGTGCCTTGAGGAAGAGATGGCATGTGGTTTCGGGGTGTGCCTGGGGTGCGCGGTCCCGGTTCGTGGACCCAAACCCTACAAGTACTGCTGCACCGACGGCCCGGTCTTCGATGCGCGGGAGGTCCGCTGGTCATGAGCGCTCCGGTCCGCACGAACCCCATCGCAGCCGAGGCGGTCGACCTCACGACGAGGTTTGCTGGCCTGCAGCTCCCACATCCGATGATGACGGCCTCGGGGTGCTTTGCGTACGGTCAGCAGTTTGCGCACTTCATGGACGTCTCCCAGTTGGCGGGGCTGTCCACCAAGGGCATCTCGCCCGCGCCGCGGATGGGCAACCCGCTGCCTCGAATCTGCGAGACGGCGTCGGGCATGATCAACTCGATCGGTCTGGAGAACGTGGGCGCGGAGGCGTTCTTGACCGAGAAACTTCCCTACCTTGCCGCGCTTGACGTGAGCGTTTGGGTGAACTTCTTCGGTGAAGACGCCGACGCCTACGTGCGCTGCGCGCAGATGCTCACCGCTGGGGCCAACCGCGGCATCGACGTGCTCGAGATGAACATCTCGTGTCCCAACATCAAGAAGGGCGGCATCGAGTTCGGCACCGTGCCCGAGGTCGCCCATCGCCTCACGAAGCGCTGCGTCGAAGCCACTTCGCTGCCCATCGTGGTCAAGCTGACGCCCAACGCCCCGGACGTCCCGGCGATGGCGCAGGCGGTCCATGAGGCCGGGGCTGTGGGCGTCTCGCTCATCAACACGATCACCGCGATGGGCATCGACGTTCGCACCCGGACGCCGCGGGTGGCGACGACCTACGGCGGCCTTTCGGGGCCCGCGATCAAGCCGGTCGCCCTACGCATGGCGCATCAGGTCCACACCAAGCACCCGTCCATTCCGATCTGTGGGATGGGAGGCATCGTGTCGGGGGAAGACGCGCTCGAGTTCTTGATGGCGGGGGCGAGCTGTCTGCAGGTTGGAACGGCGAACTTTTCCGAGCCGCCCGCGGCCCTGAGGGTGCGCGACGAGCTGCGAACCCTGATGGCCGAGCTTGGCATCGCGAGCATCGCCGAAATCGTCGGCTGCATCGGCCGCCACGAGGCCGAGCCCAACTACGTTGTGGAGAAATCATGGACCTGACCTCGACGAGCCTGTTCAAGGTCGAAGCCCTCATCCGCCCGTTCGCCCTCGATGACGTCAAAGAGCGGCTCACCGAGCTGGGCGTGGGCGGGATGACCATCACCGAGGTGCGCGGCTTTGGCCGAACCGGCGGCAAGCGGGAGGTGCATCGCGGCAGCGCGTACGTCATCGACTTTGTGCCGAAGATCAAGGTCGAGGTCGTCCTTGAGGAGCGGCTGGTCGAAGAGGTCGTCGAGGCGCTGCGCGAGGTTGCGGCCAGCGGCAGGGTCGGCGACGGCAAGATTTTCGTTCTCCCCGTGCTCGACGCGATCCGGATTCGAACCGGTGAGCGCGGCGAGTCTGCACTGTGACCCCAGGAAGCTACCGATGAGCAACGCGCATCCTCCCAGAACCCCCCGCGAAATCCTCGAGTACGCCCGCGAGCAGGACGTCCGCATGGTCGACCTCCGCTTCTGTGACCTGCTCGGAAGCTGGCACCACTTCACCGTCCCGTTGCACGAACTCGACGAGGGCTCGTTCGAAGCGGGCTTCGCGTTCGACGGGTCGTCCATCCGCGGGTGGAGAGCGATCAACCACTCGGACATGTTGGTCATGCCCGACCCCTCGACCGCGCAGATCGACCCGTTCATGGAGGTCCCGACGCTCGTGCTGTTGGGCGACATTCAGGACCCGGTCACCGGGCAGGACTACGAACGAGACCCGCGAACGCTCGCCAAGCGGGCCGAGGCGTACCTGACCTCCACGGGCATCGCGGACACCGCGTTCTTCGGTCCCGAGGCCGAGTTTTTCATCTTCGACGACGTCCGATTTTCCACGTCGGTCAACGCGGGCATGTATGCGGTGGACTCCGTGAGCGGCCACTGGAACACCGACCGCGAGGAGTTCCCCAACCTTGGCTACAAGGTGAAAGCCAAGGGGGGCTACGTTCCGGTTCCTCCTGTCGACGCAACCCACGACCTTCGTACCGAGATGTGCCTGGCGCTCGAAGACGTTGGCATCACGGTCGAGCGGCACCACAGTGAGGTCGCGACGGGCGGCCAAGCCGAGATCGACATTCGCTACGACTCGCTGCTGAACCAGGCCGACAAGATGTGCTGGTTCAAGTACATCATCAAAAATGTCGGCCGCCGCGCGGGCAAAGCGGTCACCTTCATGCCCAAGCCCCTGTTCGGCGATAACGGCAACGGGATGCATGTCCACATGAGCCTGTGGAAAGAGGGCAGTCCGTTGTTCTCGGGCGACGCCTACGCGGGCATGAGCGACCTTGCGATGCACTACATCGCCGGCATCCTCGCGCACGCGCCAGCGCTGTGCGCCTTCACGAACCCCAGCACCAACAGCTACAAGCGGCTGGTGCCGGGCTTCGAAGCGCCCGTGAACCTCGCGTACTCCGGCGGCAACCGGTCGGCGTCGATTCGCATCCCGGCCGCGGCGAGTGAGCCCAAGGCGGCGCGGATCGAGTTCCGGACCCCGGATCCGACGGCCAACCCCTACATGGCATTTGCCGCGCTGCTGATGGCAGGTCTCGACGGGATCGAGCGCAAGCTCGATCCGGGGGAGCCGCTGGACAAGGACATCTACTCGATGGCCCCCGAAGAACTCGCGGACGTGCCCTCCGCTCCGGGCAGCCTTGAGGCGGCGCTCGACGCTCTCGAAGCGGACCATGAGTTCCTTCTCAAGGGAGACGTCTTCAGCAAGGACTTGCTCGACGCATGGATCGGTTGGAAGCGGACCCACGAGGTCAACGCCGTCCGCTCGCGGCCGCACCCGCACGAGTTCGAGCTGTACTTCGATATTTAGTGGGTTGTCTTGGAGGGGGACCTCGCGGTCCCCCTCGCTGCGGGGGCGAAGCCCCCTTCGGCGGTCGCCCTGTCGGGCTCGCTCGGCGCTTTGCGCCTCCGGTGGGTGCGGAGGTTGGTGGCGGCCCCTTCGCTTCACCCCCTGGCGGTCGCCCTGTCGGGCTCGCTCGGGTTGTCTTGGAGGCGGACCTCGCGGTCCCCCTCGCTGCGGGGGCGAAGCCCCCTTCGCTTCACCCCCTGGCGGTCGCCCTGTCGGGCTCGCTCGGGTTGTCTTGGAGGGGGACCTCGCGGTCCCCCTCGCTGCGGGGGCGAAGCCCCCTTCGCTTCACCCCCTGGCGGTCGCCCTGTCGGGCTCGCTCGGGTTGTCTTGGAGCGGGACCTCGCGGTCCCCCTCGCTGCGGGGGCGAAGCCCCCTTCGCTTTACCCGCTGGCGGTCGCCCCGTCGGGCTCGCTCGGGTTGTCTTGGAGGGGGACCTCGCGGTCCCCCTCGCTGCGGGGGCGAAGCCCCCTTCGCTTTACCCCCTGGCGGTCGCCCTGTCGGGCTCGCTTGGCGCTTTGCGCCTCCGGTGGGTGCGGAGGTTGGTGGTTGGGCGAAGCCCCCTTCGCTTTACCCGCTGGCGGGCTCGGTTGGGTTGGTGGTTGGGCGAAGTTGCCTTGCTTTGCGCGTTCGGTGGGTGTGATGTCCTGGGGGAGGTTTGGGGGGAGGGCGGTCGGTTGCGCAGTTGCCGGGGCTGGGTAGGGTCGGATAGGCTTGCGGCGTTCATGTCGAGCCGCTCCACTCCCCTCGGGGCACGGGTTGCTGCACGGATTGTGCATGCTACGCCCGATTGGTCGTCCATCTTGGCCAGCAGGCTGGTGGGAGCGGCAGCACGGGTGAAGATGACTCCGAGTGTCGGCCGGTTCGCGGTGTCGACCTACGCGAGGCTGTTCGGCGTGAACCTGCGCGATGTGGACCCTCTGGTTCTCGAAGAAGGGTTCGAGACGATGAACGCATTCTTCACCCGGCCGCTGCGGGCTGGCGCGCGGTCGATCGATCGAAGTCCGGAGGTCCTCGTGGCCCCTTGTGATGGCGAGCTCCGCGAGATCGCGCCGATCGAGCGCGTGACGGAGGTGGTCGCCAAAGGCCACAGTTACAGCATCGGTGAGCTTCTCGCGGACCAGGAACTCGCCGAGCGTTTTGTCGGCGGAACCGCCAGCACCATCTATCTGCACCCGCGCGACTACCACCGGGTCCACGCGCCGTGCGACGCCTTGGCGCATCGGGTGAGCTTGATCCCCGGCCGGCTCCTGCCGGTCAACGATGCAAGCGTCGACTACGACCCCAGGGTGTTCGCGATCAACGAGCGTATGGTCCACCTGCTGGAGACCGGTCACGGATGGATCGCGGTCGTCATGGTCGCCGCGTTCGGCGTCGGAAACATGTCGTGCCCGTATCACCGGTTTGATCCGCACCCCCGCGAGCTTCAAGTCGCCCGGCTTGAGTCGCCAGCGCGCGTCAGCAAGGGCGCGGAGCTCGGTGTGTTCCACCTGGGTTCCACCGTCATCATGCTCACCGAGACGCCGGTGGCAGAGATCGAGGGAGGCGCTGTGCTTCCGCGGAGAGTCAAGCTGGGCGAGGCCCTGCTCGAGGGGGGCAAGCCATGAGCCGCTGGGGAATCGACGCCGCGCAGTGGGCTGCGTGGACCCAAGAGGACGCGGTCGCCTCGCCGGCGGAGCCGATCGACACCTTTGACGCCGAGCTCGCTCAGCGGCTCTGGTCTTCAGGATTCGGGGCGAACCTTGAAGAGACGGCGGTGACCGATCCTCAGACGCTGCCGTCATCGGTACCCGCTCCCGAGGACAGCGACGCGACCCTCATTCGACCGGCGCCGGACTTGCCCGAGGCGGTCGAAGAATTCGCCGAAGCGGCGGAGACCATGGTGCAAGGCCGCCTCGACCACGAACTGGAGGTCTCGCTGGAGGCGCCGGAGTCTGGGCTCGAAGTCGGGCTCGACAGGGTCGGCACCGCCGCGGGCCAGGGTGACTTCGGCGATCGTACGGTTGTTGTGTCCGCGCCGACGCCAGCCGAGGACCCCGTCGACGGGCTTGTGCTTCCGTCCCTGACAACGATTCCCGAAACCCCGCTCGACGCTGGTGGCCGCGTCGAGGGTGGTACCGTTGTCGCACCTGCGCCACAGGTTCCGCTCGAAGCGCCCTATGCCGTGGACCAGACGGTCATCGCACCAGCACCGGCCGCCCCGGCTCCGATCGCGGCGTCGCCAGATGCGACCGCGGAGTCCGAGGCCGCGCTGGATGTGACCCAGCGGCTCCCCTCCGAGGACGAGGCGCCGCTGGCAACAACGAGCCCGACCGAGGAACCCGAACCCGAACCCGAACCCGAACCCGAACCCGAACCCGAACCCGAACCCGAACCCGAACCCGAACCCGAACCCGAACCCGAACCCGAACCCGAACCCGAACCCGAACCCGAACCCGAACCCGAACCCGAACCCGCGCGCACCGGAAGGACGCTTCCGCCGACCGCAACTGTGGACGTCGCGGACGCTCCACAGGCGATGAGCTCGGGTGTGTTCCAATCCTTCGACATTCACGACGAGGACGACGATCCCGCGCCCGCGCCCGCGAGGCAGAAGGTGGTGATCGGGGGCGCGCCGCCGGCCGCGGAGGACGACGCGCCGGAGATTGAGGCGGTGGATCTCGTCGACGATGCCGAAGTTGTTGAGGAGCGCGAGGCTCCGCAACCCGAGGCCGCCACGCCCCCGCCGCCCAAAGAGACCCCGAAACGTTCGGCGTCCAAGGGCGCACCCAAGCCTCCTCCCGCGCCGCCGATCCGGGCTGAAGCTGCGGAGCAGCGGGACGTGCCCGACCCATCTCCCGTCGCGCCACCGGTCGAAGTGCCGCCTGAGCCCGCGCCGGCCGCGACGCCCTCGAGCCCTGTCGCGGCCGCGGTGGCCAAAACACCGGGGTGGCCCGAGGAGGTCTTCGACGAGCACTGCGTCGCGATGACACGACCCAACCACGCCAGGCTGGCGAAGGCGGAGGTCGAGTTTTTCGTGCAGTCCACCGGGATCCAGCCCGGCGCGCGTGTCCTGGACGTCGGTTGTGGCGACGGCACCCACTGTTTGGTGCTCGCACAGCGCGGCTTTGGGGTCACCGGTCTGGACATTTCACCGGCACAGATCGCGCGCGCGGAGCGGGCCAAGGAAGCGCTCGGGGCCAACGCTTCGTTTGTGAAGGCCGACATGCGGGACATGCCCGGTGGAGGCCCGTTCGATGCGATCCTCTGCATCGGGACGACGTTTGGGTACTACGATGACGAGGAGAATCGCGCGGTGCTGCGGTCCCTCGCCGGCATGTTGACGCCCGGCGGCCGCCTGATGCTGCAGATCTTCAACCGCGACCACATCATCGGACGCCTGCCGAGCCGCTCGTGGTGGCAGGGCCATGGGTGCCTGGTGCTGGATGAGGCGCGGATGAACTTCTTCACCAACCGTCTGGCCGTGCACAGAACCTTGGTTTTCGAGGATGGCCGGCAGTTCGAGCATCGGATCCAGATCCGCGGCTACAACGCCCATGAGGTTGGCCGGTTGTGCGTCGATGCGGGCCTGCGGGTCGTCGAGATCTCCGGAAGTCGATCGACACGGGGCCGGTTCTACGGTGCGTCGTCCCCCGACATCTGGTTGGTGGTCGAGCCCAAAGCCTGAAGTGGGTGCCGTGGGCGCCCGCCCGACCGCTGGGCGTGCAGACCTACACCCGGGTATGACCGCGGTGTCGCGGCAGCCTGACCTGCGTGCCGCGTAGGTTGGCAGCCGCGGCCGAGCGTGCATGGACGGCCCAACAAGGCCGGATGACCGATCGCGCGGCCCTCAAGGGGGCGTACGGGTCTTCTTGGGTATGAACGTGCCCATCCTGAAATTCCTATCACGGAAACGGTTCTCAACTTGCATGAACCAAGGTGAGGGAACCACTGCGGGGCTGGTCCCGTACCCCTTCTGAGGAGCGCAGTCCAAGCGTCGACTGCGCTCGAACCTTCGCAAGAAGGCCTGACGCGAGGAACAGAGGCACTGACATGGCACGTCGAAAGGTTACTCGAGGGGCACCACCCCGAATCGCGCGGAGCCGGCGCCCGCGTGGGTCTGCGGCTCCAAAACGAACAAAGCGGTCGCGCGCCCGGGCTGATGGTGACGCGAGCGACACAACGTTGGGGGTCTACTTCCGCGAGATGTCTGATCTGTCGATCATGACGCCCGAGGAGGAACTCGCCTCGGCCGTGCGCATCTCGGACTTGCGGACCGCGCTGTGGGAACAGCTGCTGTCCTACCCGCCCTTTATCGAGGGAATCATGTCGGTTGTGGGAGCGGAGGTCGAAGAGGACGAACTCTCCGAGGCCGATCGCCTTGGGTTGTGCGCGTCGTCCCGGGCACTCCGGGATCGCGAGACGCGTGCGCACCGTGATGTTTACGAGCACGATCGCAGCACGATGTCGCAACGTCTCAGTCGCCTCGACTGCGACGGCGTCGCTGCAGACAAGATCCTCGCGGACCTGAGCACGCTTGAGCACGGGGGTCGGGAGCTTGTCCATCTGCAGGTCCGTCCTCCGCGTCGCGGGAGTCGTCCGTTCCACGACTACGTCGCAGAGTCCGTCCGCCGCTGCATGACGCTGCGCCACGCGAAGAATCGATTCGTAAAGTCGAACTTGCGCTTGGTCGTGTCGATCGCCCGGCGGTTCAACCACGGCCGCATGCCGCTCCAGGACCTGATCCAAGAGGGCAACATCGGGTTGCTCAAGGCGGTCGATCGCTTCGACCATACCCGCGGCTTCCGGTTCTCGACGTACGGAAGCTGGTGGATCCGTCACGCGATCAGCCGAGCGATCGCCGACAAGGGGCGTGCGGTTCGGTTGCCGGTGCACATGATCGACGCCTACCACAAAGTCTCCAAGGCGAAGCGGGAGCTTGAGGCCACGCACGGCCGGGAGCCGACCCATGAAGAACTCGCTGCGCACACGGGCCTGAGCGCCGCGAAGATCGAGAAGATGGACACGCTGGCGGTGGATCCTCCGATCAGCCTCGACCGGCCACTGTCCGCGGACGATGGACGGACGGTGGTCGACCTCCTGCAAGACGAGGACAGTGAGCAGCCCGGAGATCAGCTCGAAGCCGAGTCGATCGGCGAGCAGGTCCGCGAGGTGATCACCGGCCTGCGTCCCATCGAGGCGGACATCTTGCGCAAGCGCTTCGGTCTCGAGGGCGACGACTCAGAGCTCACGCTCAAGCAGATTGGCGAGCAGTACTCGCTGTCTCGCGAACGGATCCGCCAGCTGCAGGAGCAGGCGCTGGGCAAGATCCGCCAGGAGCTAGAGCGCCGCGAGGTGTTCTAGCAGGCCCTCTGAATCAACGCGCCGCCGTCGAAACTCGGATCGCCGGCGGCGCGTCGACTCTGGCCGCGCGCGTGACTTGGCCCTCCCAGCTGGGTGCTGAAGGCTCGGGGTCCTGCTACGCTCGCTCGGGAAGAAGCGCAAGCGCGTGTACTTCTTGCATCGGTGGCCTTCGCAACGCGCGATGAAGGCGGTGCGGACCAAGGTTCGGGAGCTGACCTCGACGAAGTGGAACTGGGTGAAGGACGTCCGCGTGCTCATCCGGAAGCTCAACCCGATTCTTCGGGGCTGGGCGAACTACTTTCGAACGGGGAACGCCGCGGAGAAGTTCAACGAACTCGACAGCTACGTCTGGCGGCGGTTGACGAACTTTCTGTGCAAGCGGAAGGGACGCCATCTGAGGCCAGGCGAGTGGAAGAGTTGGACGCGGGACTACTTCGTCGAACATCACGGCCTGTTTCGCCTACGAGGCACAGTGCGCTACCCGGAGGCAGCGTAATGCGGCGGCTCGAGATCCTCCTGGTAAGCCGTGTGGGGGAAAACCGCACGCACGGTTTGAACGGGGGCCCTACCGGAATTCTCTTCCAGGGAGAAGGAAGGTAGGGTCTACCAATGAGCGTTCGTGCGTGCGTGGTTTGGGGCCTCCTGTTGGCCGGGTGCGGCGCGCCAGACCCCACCCTACGACTCAGCCCCGCCACGGTTCGTCAGGGCGGCGGTCAGAGCATCCTCATCGAAGGCGATGATTTCTCCGGACACGGCCCTTTGCTCGTCTACTTCGGTGGGCGTGCGGGAAAGGGTGTGGTGATCGAGAGCCCATGGGCGGTGCGTGTCACGGCCCCGCAGTCCGAGACGACCGGCGCGGTCGACATCCTTCTGCGGTTTGGGGACGGGACCGAGCAGACCCTCGAAGCAGGCTTCGTCTACGAAGAGCAGCCTGGGATCGTCCTGCAGCCGCGCATCGGCGGGCCCCCGGTGCCCTAGTGTCCTGAGTCCTGCGCCTTCGATGCGACGACGCGCTACCGATCAACGCAGCAGACCGTGACCGGACCGGTGCCGAGTGCCTCACCCGAAGCCTCCGGCGGACTCGGGACGCAGAATGCCGTGGGGGTCCCGCTGTTGAGACTCGCGGCGCGAGCCGCTGTCGCGGTCCCGGTCGCGTCGCATTCCCCGTTGGCCCCAACCACGCCCGCGGAGGGCACGAGACACGTGGGTCCGTTCCAAAGCGAGATGGAGGCCGAGTCGCACAGCCCGTTCGGGGCGCTGCACGAGCACGTCTCACAGCCCCGGCCATCGTCGATGCCGTCGTAGAACGTGCGCGCCGTGTCGAAGGGATCGGGACACTCGTGCTCGCCCGCTTGCCAGATACACATCGCGGCATCGGGCGACTCGGGCAGGGGAGCGCAAACACGGTTGTCTGCGCAGCCGGCGTCTTGGATGATCGTCGCTCCGTCACAGGCCTGCGACTGCCACGACCACGTTGCGGGCTCAAGCGTTTCACCGGTCGAGGGGGCACACGCCCCACCCACCGCGGTGAGCGGTTCGGCCGAGTAGTTTCCGTTGCCGTCGAACTGGGCCGGCAGCGTGTTGCAAGCCGACGCGAAGATCGTCACCACCTGCGCGATGCCTTCGCCGCAGGTTGCGTCGTCGCCCCAGTACCGCAGACTCGTGGAGTTCTCGCAGGCCGTCCCGTTGGCGTTGCCGCAGGCGCATTCGCAGCTCGCGGGCTCGGCGGACAGACCCTCGAATCCTGCTGTGGCCGCGTCGGGGTACGCGGCACCGCACGGTGGGGGCGCGGGCTCGCGGACCTCAGGATCGAAGGCCGCTTGGTGAACGGCGACCGGGCCACTCCAGCCTTTGGGAGCGGCCTGCATGCACGCGTGCGTCTGGACCGGGCACAGGCCATCACCCGTGCTTGAGGAGGATGCATCGGCGCTCGTGTCGGTCCCCGGGTCGGTCGTGGCGCTGGAGCTTTCGTCCTCGTCCCCCGACGAGCCCGTCCCCGGAGCGGTGGTGGCCGGTGGCACGGTCGTCGAAAACGTCGCGAACGTGGTCGGCCCGGATCCCGTGGTCGTGTTGGCCGACGTCGCGCCGCCGGGATCCCCGTCACCACTCGCGCAGGCGAGGCCCAAACATGCGCAGAGCGGCGCCCATCGTAAGCGAAGCATAGACGGTGAGGATAACAGCTGGGAAAGCACGCCGCGCCCGGGGTCCCAAATCGCTGGAGGCGCAGGGGCTGCAGGTCGAGACCGCCGGAGCCTGGCCTCCGCGGCCCCGCCTGGGCTCCGCTCCCCGGCTGGGAGCGCTAGTCGAGGCGCTCGACCTGGAAGAGCTTCTGTCCGATCAGCACCAGGCTCCCAAACGGCAACGTCACGCCCGACCGCACGCGCATGTAGGTGCCGTTGCTGCTGCCCAGGTCTTCCATGTAGACGCCGGTGTCGTCGCCGACGACCCGGCAGTGCTTGCCCGAGACGTAGCCGTCCTGCGGGAACGTGATGTCGCCGTGTTCCCGGCCGATCATGATGCCCTCGCCCTCGATGGGGAACGCGGCGGAGGCAGCGTCGGGATCGACGAGAATCGAGAGCCGTCCCCAGTAGCCCGGGTTGGGGCTGCCCATCCGCTCGGTGCCGTCGTCGGTGGGCGTGGGCTCGGGAAGATCCTCGTACTGGAGCAGCTCCTGCCCGACCCGGAACAGATCGCCGTCTTGCACTTCAACGCGGGAGGTCAGCTTGACGAACACCCCGTTGAGCGAGTCGTTGTCCTGGACGAGGAGGCCCGCGTCGGTCACCCCGATGCTCGCGTGCGACGGGTCGAGGTAGGCGTCATCATCCCAGGGCGGTCCGACGTCTCGGCCGACCTCAAGGCGCTCGCCCGGGGTGAGGGCGCGCTCGCCAACGGGTTGTCCGTCGGGACCGAGCATCACGAGCTTGGCGGGCGGTCCCATCGGCGCCGGGCTGAGTGGGGCCGACGCCGGGGCAGATTCGGGGGCCTCGATGGGCTCGGGCAGGTTCGCCGGGCCGTAGGAAGAAGGCGACACAGGAGCGGGGGCGGGTGGCCCGGACGGCCCCGACGGATAGGACGCCGCAAGAGGCGGACCCTGGTGCCCACTGGCTTCGATTTGGGCCTGATGGGCAGCCGCGGCCGCCTTGACCTCGGAAGCGTCGGCCACAAAGATCGTGTTGGCGCTTCCGACGTCGGCCACGGCTTCCGGTTCGGCGGCTTCGAGGATCGCGCCGCATCGACCACAGAACTTAAAGCCGGGCGGATTCTGGAAGGTGCAGCCCGGACATGGCCCGCCGCCGGGGGCGGTCGAGGACGAGGGCGGGTGTGCCTCGGCAGGAAGGGGTGCCGGTGCGGGTGGAGCCGGTGGTGCGGGTGGCGCCGGTGGCGGCGCAGCCGAAGGTGCGAGGTCGGGTTGCGGGCTCGCGGTGCCGCCCGAGGGAGCATGCGGCATCACGGGGGGCGGGACAGGTCCCGGCTCCGGCGGTTCGACGACAGGCTGGGGGTCCAGCGGCATGGGTGGCCCCGGTTGCAGTGGCGCAGGACCCAGGGGCGTCACAACGGGAGGTGGCGACGGCTGGGCCGGGGGAAGCTCTGGCGGAAGAGCCGGAGGGGCCGGTGCGGCCGCGGGTGCGGCCGCGGGCAGCTTGGCGCCACACGACAGACAGAACTTGTAGTGGTCCTGGTTTTCTTTGGCGCAGTTCGGACAAACGATCACGGGCGAACCTCTTGTCTGACGACTAGGCGATCTCGACGCGGAGGAGCTGTTGGCCGAGGAACAGGTAGTCCCCGTGGAACAGCTCTTGCGCGCCAGCGATCCGGATGAAGGTTCCGTTGCGGGACCCGGTATCGGTGAGGATGACTTCGTCGGAGTCGGACGCCGACTCGAGCCGAGCGTGGTGGCCCGAGATGAAGCGGTCGTCGGGGAAGTTCATCGTGTTGCCTTCGCGGCCCAGGCTCATCGTTCCGATCTCGGCACTGCAGATGCGACCTTCGCCGCCACCGGCCAAGCACTGAACGACCTGAAACCGAGAATCTGGCCTCGGGCTTCCATAGTAGTAGGTGCCGTTTTCGTTGGGGCTGCCATCGGTGAACGGATGCTTGCGCAGCCGCAACAACTGCTCTCCGACGAGCATGTGCGTGGCATCGCGGACCGGCGTAGGTTTCTTGATCCTCAGAAACACACCGTTTGCGCTGCCCGCGTCCTGCACGAAGAGCCGACCGTCCTGAGACGAGAATCGTGCGTGTTCGGGGGAGAGGAACGGGTCCTCGACGAAGGTGATGTCGCCTTCGCTGCGACCGATCGACGTCGAGGTCTGCTGCAGGTGATAGGTGGCACCGTCGCCACCTTCCCCCTTGATCACCACCAAGCGCGGCACGACGGGCTGCTGCTGCAGCGCGCCGAAGAAGAGGGTGCGCGCTGGGGGTGCATCCGCGCTGCCGCCTGGCATTTCGATCGGCTGCCCGGTTGCAGGATCGAAACGAAGCGGAGCTGCGCCGTCGGGAGCCATCATCGTGGCGCCGACATCGCGCCCCGTCGGCATCGACGAAGGGGCGGGCCCAGCTGGAAGGTCCAAACCAGGCGCCACCTCGGGCGGAGCAGCGGGGGCGGAATGCGAGGCGGGTCCCGGTTGGGACAGCGCCGCTCCGCAGTGGTTACACGCCGCTGCGGATACAGCATTTTGCGCGCCGCAAACGTGGCAAACGAGGCCCGGGTCCATGGCCCCGGCATCCTGCGCCGGGCAGGTCGGGTTGTCAATTTGGGATTGGGACGGGTCCGGAGACGACGGCTGGAATGCAGATCGTCTCCTCGGATGGCTCGGCGCACTGCGATTGGGCTTTTGTCAGCGCTGCTCGTTGGGCTCGGGTGCCCGTCCGTGCAGCATTCACAGCGTCGGTGATCGCCTCCTGCTGTGCGGCGAGCAGCGCTGGGTCCACCGGGTGCAGCGAGGGGACCAGGTGCTGCTGCAGCCAGCGCTCAAACGAGGCGTCCCAATCCTCGCCGCGAGGTGCGGGCACGAATCGAGCCTCGGAGTGGGCTGCGCGTTGGCTCGGCTCAAGCAACAGCACGAGCCCCGCGGACGCGGCGTCCCGGGCGAGGCCCCCAGGTCCGAGCGCACGCGTCAGCAGGGGTGCGAGGTTGGCTCGCTCCGTGACACCGACGTTGCCAACCCGCCAGGCTGCGATCGCGGCCACCAGGGGGTCGGTGTGGTCGATGTCTTGGCGAAGCGCGTCCAGGGCGTTCGCGGGCTGAAGCGTTGCATGGGCGAAGGTGCAGGCGTGACGAACGATGGTCGTCCGGCTCTCGGTCGCGAGCTGCCGAACCCGGATCTTGGTGTCCGCGTCGATCCGCCCCGGCGCAGGGTGACGCGCGATGGCCAGGCACGACAGCGCGACGATCTGTGTGTCCTCGCCCAGGTTGAGGTGAGGACTCAGGCTCTCCAGCGCATCGGCATCGTCGCTTTGGGCAAGGGCCCAGGCCGCGGTGCGTCGCGCGTTCCAGCTGTGGCGATTGCTGACGAGCACCTCCTGCAACACTGCGGTTGCACCCGGATCCTTGAGCGCACCCGCGGAACGCAGCGCGGTGATCCGGGTCTGCTCGTAGGCATTTTGAACGGTCGCCGTCGCATCCCGCGGCGCCGCGAGGTTTTTCCCGACCGCAGCGAGCGCGGCGGCGCTGTCCGGGAGCTGCAGCTGCCCGAGCTGCTCGGCGGCGCGAAGCCGAGTCGTGATGGCACCCCGGCCAAGCGAGGTGAGCAACGGGGCGCGCAACGCCTGGCGTCTCTGTGTCTGGGTGCCCTCTTCCCCCGCGCTGCCGGAGACGATCCACGCGTGCACCTTTTCGGGAGGAAGACGGTCCAGGGCATCGAGCAGGAAACGACGCGGCTCGCCGGCCTCGGGATGCGCAGCGCACCGACGGACGGCGAGCGAGAGCGCCTGGTCCAGTTCCCCGTCGGCTTCGGCCAGGTCGAGGGCGCGACGGCCCGCATCCTCCATGAGCTCCAGGGGTCCGCTGGCGTCGAGAACCTCGGCCAGCAGCGCCCGCGAGCGCGCGACGTTGCCCCGGGTCAGTTCGAGCTCGGCAAGGCGAAGTTTGGGCTGCAGTGCGGTGGGTTTGGTTTCGAGGGCGCGCCGGTAGGCATCGGCCGCCGCGTCGATGTCCCCCTTGCTCTCGTGCATCTCACCCAGGCGCACGATGGCGTCGACGTGGCTGCGGTCCTTCTCGGCGGCCGTCGTGGCGTTCTTCAGAGCCCGGTCGCTGTCGCCGGCTTCGAAGGCGAGCTCAGACATCTCGGCGAGCACGTCCGGACTGCGCGAGGGGTCGAGCACCAACAGCTCTTCGAGTGTGCCCATCGCGGACTCGATCTGCCCGGCCCGGCGCTGCGCGGCAGCAAGCTCCTCGAGTCGCCCCGGATCGTTGGGCGCGAGCGACAACATGCGCTGCTGCACGGAGACGGCGCTGGTGTAGTGCTCGCGCCGGGTGTGGAGCTCGGCGAGGAAGCGACCGGATTCGAGGGCGTCTTGGGTGGGGGTTCCTTTGTCGAGCGTGGCCTGAGCTTCGGTGAGCAAGCCGGGCAGGGCGCTGGTCCGCAGCACGTTGTCGCGAACGAGCAGATCGACGATTCGGGTGCGTGCCTCGTCGCGCAGCAGCCGGTGTCGGGGCGCGGAGGCGAGGTCCCGGGTGCGCTGCCAGTGGGCGAGGGCCGGCCGGGGCAGCCGCTGTTCCTCGGCGAGGACGGCGCGCAGTCTTGCGTACTCGGGGGCGTTGGGATCGGCAGCGATGGCTTTGCCGATCGCCGTGATGGCTTCGGCGTGCAGCTCGTGCTCGGTCAGCACTTGAGCCAGGCGCGCCCACCCTTGATGCGCGGGGCGGGTGAGCTTGGGCAGCATGCTCCACTGGACCATGGCCTCCTCGCGCTGACGCATCTGAAACAGCTGTTCTCCGAGCGCGATGCGAGACTCCGCGCTGCGCGGGGTCATCTTGACCAGCGCTTGGGCGATCTCCAGCGCGGTCGAGGCATCGTCGTTGAGGTTGTAGAAGTCGAGCAGGCCAGCCATGGCCTTGGTGTTTCGCGGGTAGTGCTCCCGCACGTCCGCGGCGAGGGCAAAGGCGAGCTCCCGCTCTCCGGCCGCGGCCAAGTTGCTGGCGAGCTCGATCGCGGTGGTGGGGTCGAATCCGGGCCCGTCCATCATGGCCTTGGTTTGACCGACGGCCTCATCGTGCCGCCCTTTGACCTCCAGCGCCTCGATGAGTGCGGTCTGCGTCTCGGGGTCGCGCGGGGAGAGCTCCCGGGCTTTGGACCAGCTCTCGATCGGATCGATGCCGGCGCCTTGCTGGGCGGTGGCCAGCGTGCGCCAAGCCGCGGGCTCGTTGGCGTTCGACTCGAGCCAAACGCCGAGTTTGCGCAGCAGGGCGTCGGTGGTGCGGGCTTGGCGATGCGCGTTGTACAGGGTCGACCACCAGCCTTCCCGGGAGACACGCGACCCCCGGGCGGGGTCCTCAAGCATGGACCACAGCAGGTCCGCGGCGCCGGCGGCTTGGTCCGAGGCGAGGCGGGCCCGGGCGCGCTCGGCCTGAAGTTCAAGGCGGGTGGCGCCCTTGGCTCGGTCGGCTGCGTCCGCGTAGGCGGCATCCGCCACCGCCGGCTGATCGGCATCACTGGCCGCGCGGGCGAGTCGAAGTCGCGCGTCTTTGTCTCCGGGCGTGAGCTCCACGAGTTTTTGTGCGACCCGAAGGCTGTCCTCCGAACGGCGGCCGCGGTCCGCGAACTCGTGGGCACGGACCAAGAGTCGGGCCCGCGTTTTTGCCTCGGCACCGGACTCGGCGCGTCCCTCCAGCAGCTCGACCAGCGGCCCCCAGTCCTCGGCGGCCTCCAGGGCCTGGACCCGGAGCTCAAAGACCTGGGTCGAGCGCTTCCCGGTCGTCGCGGCCTGCAGCGCGGCGAACTTGTCGGCGGCCTCGCCCGGGCGGCCCTGGGCGAGGTCCATCCGGGCCTCAAGAATCCGCCAGCTCTGGTCGGAGGGGGATCGGGCCCGCCCGGCGGTGATCTTCTTGGCGAGGCCGTCGAGCCCGATCGACTTGCGCAGGGCGCCCCAGTGCCGAGCGTCGAAGGGGTTGCGATGAAGCTTGGCCAGTCGCGCAGAGACGAGCGCGGGATCGCTCGAAGACCGCTCCAGAGACCAGTCGTCCCCGGCGTAGACCGGGCTCGCCAGGCTCCCGCAGAGGGCGATGGCGAGAATCGGCGCGGCGGCGCGGCGCGTGAGGCTCATCAACCCGAGCCTAGCAGGTGGGCGGGGTCGCGGAGGTTTCAGGCGGGGACGCAGGCGCTTCGGGATGGGCCGGACCGTCGAAATGCAGGCGTACTTCGCGCCGCAATGGTCAGAAACAGGTTGACGTAGATTGGTGAGGACCTACGTTCGCACCCTCCTCACCGGGGACCCCAAAAATCATGCCGTTGTACGCATATCGCTGCGAAAAATGTGGCCACGAGGAGGAGCACATCGAGCGCTTCTCCGACGATCCGATCTCCAAGTGCGAGTCCTGCAAGGGACCGACCAAGCGCATCATCACCAGCACGGCCTTCGCGCTCAAGGGCGGCGGTTGGTACGCCGATGGGTATGCCAGCACCACGGGTGGCACGGGTGGCTCCTCGAGCGGAGGCGACTCGAGCAAGGCATCGAGCAAACCGTCGGGCAAGGCGTCCGCGGAGTGACGGCCCAGCTGATCGACGGCCGCGCAATCTCCAAGGCCTTGCTCGCCGAGGTCGCGACGACCGTCGGACAGCTCAAGGCCCGGGGCGTGCTGCCGAAGTTGGCCGTGGTGCTGGTCGGGGAGGACCCTGCATCGGCGGTTTACGTGCGCAACAAGGGCAAGCGCGCGGCCGAGGCAGGCATCGCGACACAGGACCACCGGCTCGGGGGCGACAGCACCACGCAGGGCTTGCTCGGCCTCGTTCGCGAGCTCAATGCGGACACGAGCGTGCATGGCATCCTGGTGCAGCTCCCGCTGCCGCCGCAGATCGACGCCGACGCGGTGCTGCTCTCGATCGACCCCTCCAAAGATGTCGACGGCTTCCATCCGGAAAACCTGGGCCGCCTGATGATCGGGGACCCCCGGTTTGTCGCGTGCACGCCGCTGGGTTGCATGAAGATGCTTGAGGCCACCGGCATCGCGCTCAGTGGCGCCAAAGCCCTGGTTGTCGGTCGTTCTACGATTGTGGGCAAGCCGATGGCGCAGCTACTGCTGGCCGCCAACGCCACCGTGACGATGGCGCACTCCCGAACCCGCGATCTTCGGGCCGCGGTCGCCGAAGCCGATGTGCTCGTCGCGGCGGTCGGCCGCCCCCGGATGATCCAGGGGGCGTGGATCAAGCCCGGGGCCACGGTCATCGACGTCGGAATCAACCGGGGTGAGGATGGGAAGCTCTGCGGTGACGTGGACTTTGCGACCGCGGTGGAGCGGGCAGGCGCCATCACCCCCGTGCCCGGCGGCGTGGGCCCGATGACGATCGCGTGCCTCATGCACAACGTCGCCTTGGCCGCGAGCTGGCGCTAGCGCAGCGCCCAGCGAGCGCTATTCGCCGGCACGTTCGGCGTAGACCTGCGAGAGGCTGTCGAGGATGACGTCCTTGAGCACTCGCGGATCGACCGGCGTGTCGAGAAGGCGAGCGAGCGGGGCGAACACTGCGCGGCGCTCGAGCGCTTGTGAGTTGCACAGAACCACGCGGGGCGGCGGGCGCTCCAAGGTGCGCAGCGCGTTGAGAAACGCGAGGGTCTCCTCGGGGACGGGGTTGCCATCGACGACCAGGAGGTCGGCGCGCCCGACGTCATCGAGAAGCCCCACCGGGCCGTCGTACTCGGAGGTCTCGCAGCGGACCAGCATCCGAATCTGGGCGGCGATCGCAGTGCGCAGGCTCTCGTGCCGGCCGATCACGAACACCCGCAGGGGCTCAAAGTCGCTGACCAGGGCGTCGATCCGCATGCCCAGCACGCTGTCGACGTCGTGGAACGCCAGACCCATCCCGATGGGGCCGTCGGCTTCGTCCTCCGTCCGAAGCCACCGGACATCGGCGTCGAGTCTGGTTGCGGCCACCTGCCCGGGGACCAGGAGTTCGAGCGCGAGCTGTGTCCCGACCGGCAACGGGTCGGGGCAGGGGACGAACACCCCTCCGCGCGAGAGGTTGGTGCAGTAGTTGACGAGCAGATGGCCCGCGCTGCGGTACTGCAGCTGAAGGACGACCGGGGCTCGTTCGGTTCCACGCCGCCCGGCTTCGTCCACCATCGCCCAGGATGGTAGCAGCCTGTCGAAGAACCTGACACGACCTCTCGCGCTTCGTTTCGCGCCTCCGGGCCGGGCTCTTGGAGCGACTAGAGCGACGCGTCCGCCAGCAGCATCTTGAGCAGCCGGTCCAACTCGTCGAGCGAGGCATAAGGGATCTCGATCATACCCTGGCCTTTCTTGCCCTTCGACTTGAGGCTGACCCGGGCACCCAGCCGCCGGCGAAGCCGCGTCTCGAGCTCGCCGACGATGATCTTGCGGCGGGAGTCCTCGTCGGACGGGGCCTGCGCGGTTTGCTCGGTGTTGTGCTTGCGCACCGCCGCTTCGGTCGCGCGCACGGACAGGCTCCCGCGGGTGACCTCGGTCGCCATCGCGTTCATCGCGTCCTCGTGTTCGAGCCCGAGCAGCGCACGCGCGTGTCCCATGCTCAGGGTGCCGACCTGCACCATGCCCTGCACCCGCTGCGGGAGGCGAAGCAGGCGAATCGCGTTGGCGACCGTGCTGCGGTCCTTGCCAACCCGTGCCGCGAGTTCCTCTTGGGTGTACTCGCGCAGCTTGATCAGCTCAGCGTAGGCCAACGCCTCTTCGATGGGGTTGAGGTCGGCACGCTGGATGTTCTCGACCAGGCCCAGCTCAAGCCGGTCGTCCTCGGCGATGGCACGAATGACCACGGGAACGTCGTGCAGGCCCGCCTTCTGCGAGGCGCGCCACCGACGTTCGCCCGCGATGATGAGATAGCTCTGCGCTCCATCGCCGGGCTTGCCGTGGGGTGTGACCACGATCGGCTGCAGCAAGCCGTGGTTCTTGATGCTCGTGGTGAGCTCCTCGAGCTTGGTCGGGTCGAAGTATCGACGAGGCTGATCCGGGTTGGGCTCGAGCTGCTCGATGGGCAGCGTCTGCACGCCGACGCGTGGGGTGTCGGAGGGCTCGGAGGACCCCGGCGGCGACTGGGCCGGTGCGGTCTTGGGCGCGGCTTGCTTGCCCGCGTTGGGCAGCAACGCGCCCAGTCCCCGCCCCAACGCCGGTCGTTTCTTCACGGTGCTCACGAAGGTGAAGCCTCCTGCGCTGGAGCCTCACGCCGCGCAAGCACTTCTCGAGCCAGCTGCAGGTAGGCTTGAGCGCCCTTGCTTTCGATGTCGTAGAGCAGGGCTGGCTTGCCGTGGCTCGGGCTTTCGCTGAGCCGGATGTTCACCGGAATGCGGGTCTCGTACACCAGCCCTTCGAAGTGCGCCCCGACCTCTTCGACCACCTGGCGGGCAAGGTTGGTCCGGTTGTCGAACATGCAGAACACGATCCCTTCGACGACCAGCCCGGGGTTGAACGCGTCGCGAACCGCCGCGATGGTGTTGTTGAGCGCGCCCAAGCCTTCGAGCGAGAAGTACTTCGCCTGCATGGGGATGATGACGCTGTTCGAAGCGACCAGCGCGTTGATCGTGAGCAGACCTAGGGACGGCGGGCAGTCGAGCAGGATGTACTCGTAGTCGCGATACTCGTGGACCGCGGCCATCGCCCGGCGCAAGACGGTCTCGCGCTGCTCGACCTCGACCAGCTCCACCTCAGCACCCGCCAGATCCATGGAGCTGGGGATGACGTCCAGCATCGGCAGCTCGGTCGACTGCACGACCTCGGCAGGTCCGGCCAAGCCCATGAGGAGATCGTATGTTCCCTGCGCGGCGACACCCTTGGTGTAACCGACGGCGCTGCTGGCGTTGCCCTGCGGGTCCATATCCATGAGCAGGACCCGGTGTTCGGCCGCAGCGATGGAGGCGGCGAGGTTGACCGCCGTAGTGGTCTTTCCCTCGCCTCCCTTTTGATTGCTGATCGCGATGACCGTCGGCGCCGGCACGGCCCGGAGTCCTACCATCGACGCCGGGTCAGGGGGGCCGCCAATCCGCGTTCCCGAGAATGAGTGAGATTTTTGCCTACATGTGCGACCTGCCCGTACTCTCCAAACACCGACGCACCGGGGCGGACGGACACCAGGAGAAACGGGAACGATGAGCTACTTCCGAAGTGCATTCACGAGTTTTGCCGAGTTCAAACGCGAAGAGATGTCCGGCGGGGATTCCCTGGGCAAAGAGGAACTCGAGCTGCTCCACGCCCTTGAGCAAGACGACGACTTCTGCGACCCGGACCGCGCCCAGAAGTACAGATCCCCTTGGGAGTAGCTTGAGAGGGAGACTTCGCAGTCTCCCTCGCTGCGGGGGCGAAGCCCCCTTCGCTTCACCCTCTGGCGGGCGCCCGGTTGGGCTTGCTCGCGACCCCCAAGGGGTCGCTCCTGGGAGTCGGTTGAGAGGGAGACTTCGCGGTCTCCCTCGCTGCGGGGGCGAAGCCCCCTTCGCTTCACCCTCTGGCGGGCGCCCGGTTGGGCTTGCTCGCGGGGTTCACTGTGAGCGGCGACTTGGGACCGCAGAGGTCCTGACAACGATTTTCTTTTGTCGATTCGTACGACGGGGCGTGTGGGAGCAAACCGTTTTTTAGCTTGAACCTTATTGGACCTCTCTTGGCCTTCGGGTCGTGGTCGTGTTTCGCAAATCGCAAGGGCTGCGCCTCCTCAATTCCGAGGATGTCGTGGCCCTTGTCCTTTGGTTGGCTGAGCGCGGGCTCATCCCGTGTGGTCCTTGAGCTTGCGGTACAGCGTCGTGCGGTCGATGCCCAGCAGCGCGGCCGCGCGGGCTTTGTTGCCGCCGGTGGCTTCCAGCGCGGCGTCGATCGCTTCGCGTTCGAGTTCGGCCAGGGTGCGAATCGTGCCTGGGGTCACCGCAGGCCCCGTGGGGGCCGCCGGATCCCGGCGCGGTGCGGCGTGCATCATCTCCGGCGGAAGGTCATCGAGCTCCAGGCGACCGCCGTCGCCCAGCACCAGGGCCCGCTCGACCATGTTTCGCAGCTCGCGAACGTTTCCCGGCCAGGGGTAGCGCTGCAGGACAGCGAGTGCTTCGGGGGCGATGTCGTCGATGCGGCGGCCCATCGTCTCCCCGATCGACGCCGCGAAGAACGCGACGAGCGGCTCGATGTCGTCTGCGCGTTCGCGCAGCGGGGCGAGCTCGGTCTGAATGACGGAGAGGCGGTACAGAAGATCTTGGCGGAACGAGCCCTGCTCGACCATCCCCTTGAGGTCGCGGTGTGTGGCTGCGATCAGCCGGACCTTGACCGTTTGTTCCTTGGTGCCGCCCACCGGCGTGAAGCTGCGCGTCTCGAGCACCCGAAGCATCCGGGCTTGGGTGGAGAGGCTCATCTCGCCGATCTCGTCGAGGAACAAGGTGCCGCCGTCGGCCCGCTTGAACACACCCTCGTGGGTTGTGACCGCGCCGGTGAACGCACCTTTTTCGTGTCCGAACAGCTCACTCTCGAGGAGCTGCTCGGGAATGGATGCGCAGTTGATCGCGACGAAGGGGCCGCTCGGATCGCTGGACATCGCGTGCAACATCGCGGCGGCGAGCTCTTTGCCGGTCCCGCTCTCGCCCCGGACCAATACGGTGGCCGGGGTGGGGCCGACACGCTCGACGAAGACCTGCAGCCGGGTGATCGCCGCGGAACGACCGATGATGCGGGGCAGGGATGCGCCGGTGCTGCGGACCCCGGTGCTTCGGCTGGCCGCTTCGAGCTGCTTGCGCTCACTCGCACCCTGGCCAAACGCAGAGATCAGATGCGCGGCGCAAACGAGCAGCAGCAGTGCATTTTCGTCGTGCCGCCCTTTGAGCGCCTCGCTGGGGCCCCATTCGACATAGAGGACCAGGCCGGACGTCGGGGCCGCCATCGCACCGACGATGCCGCGCAGCTGGACGGACCGCCGATCCGCAAGATCGGGCTCAGAGAGCACGTCTCGGACCCAGAACGCCTTGGTTTCACGCGCGACCCGGTCGAGCAACGCCTTGGACACGGCGAGGTCGAGGACCGTGCCGTCGCTGCTCGCGGACAGGACATCGTTGCCGTCGGTGCTCAGGACCAAGGCCCGGGACGCGGGCAGAGCCGCAAGCGCCCAGCGCGTCGCCTCGCGGTAGACCGCCTGCAAGGATGCACATCGAGCGAGGCGGTCGCCTAAGGATGCCAAGGCGGCGAGGCGGTTGGGCTGCTGGGGCTCAGCGCCGAGCCTGGCGTCGATCTCGATCGTCGCGCTCGACAGTGGCGCCTGCGTGAGGGGTTCGAAGGAGAGCGTCGTGTTTCCGAGCGTGAGCGTTTCGCCGGCCGCCAAGGTCGCGCCCGCGGCCAGGTTGGTGCGCTGCCCACCGCGCAGGGTCCAGACCGGGTTCACGCCCCGCAGCGCCGCGAGCTGGGCCGCCGGGTTGCCGTCGGGGCCCGGCAAGATCTGAATCGTGAGGTGGTGCCTGGAGACCGCCGCGTCGCTGAGCTGCAGACTTTGGCCCTCGCCGCGCCCGACGGTGATCGGCGCGTCACCGGCCTCAAGCGTCCGTCCTTTGTCGGGGCCGGCCACCACGACGAGGTTCATCGAAGCCACAGCCCACTGTATCCCCGCCGGTTTGAACGTACCAGGCGGGCGTACCCTCGGGCCCGCGCTCCTGGGCCTGGCGAACTGGCCAGCACCAACCCGCCGACCAACCCCGCCGACCAACCCCGCCGACCAACCCCGCCGACCAACCCCGCCGACCAACCCCGCCGACCAACCCCGCCGAGCCGATCTGCGCGGGAGCGGCCGTTCCTGGGCTCGGGCCGAGACGCCAACTCAGGGTGCGGTGCTCGGCCCGAGCCCGGGGGGGTGCTGCAGTGGGGTCTCCGAGCCGTTTGTGGGGGTCATGGGGCCTGAGCGTGGACGTGCGGTCACGCCGTTGACAGCTGGGGGCCGGGTGTTACCGTTGCGCGCCTGCAAAACGGCTGCAAAGCATGAGTACGTCGTCGAACGAGCCCGTCGAAGAGGTCCCCGAACTTCCGGAGACTATCTCGGTGTTGCCTTTGCGCAACTCCGTTTTGTTCCCGGGATCGATCATCCCCATCGATGTCGGCCGACCCAAGTCGGTTCGGCTCATCGAGGAGGCGATAGCCCACGAGCGACCCATCATCGGCATCGTCACCCAGCGTGACGCTGCCACTGAGGATCCTGTCGAGGCCGACCTTCACCAGGTTGGGTGCGCCGCAAGAATCCTCAAGGTCATCAAACTCGCGAAGGACAACTACTCAGTCATCCTTCAGGGCGTGATGCGGGTTCGCATCGACAGCGTGGTCGGTGCTGAGCCGTTCATCACGGCAAAGGTCACCGAGCTTGAGGATGCGTTGGGCGAGGGCGCCGAAGTCGAAGCCGACGCGCTGGTCGCCAACATCCGCGAGACCGCCAAAAAACTGATCTCGCTGGTGCCCGAGCTTCCGCGCGAGGCGGCAGCGCTCCTGGACAGCGTGTCGGACCCCGGCCAAGTCGCTGACCTCGTGGTCAGCAACCTCGACATCGAGTCCGCCGAGAAGCAGGACGTCCTGGAGAGCGTTGAGGTGTTGGACCGCCTGCGCAAGGTGCTGACGCTCCTGACGCGGCAGCTGGAGATCCTCAAGGTTCGCGAGCGCATCAACTCGCAGGTCCAAGAGGAGATGGGGCACAGCCAGCGCGAGTACGTGCTGCGCCAGCAGCTCAAGGCGATCAAAGGCGAGCTTGGAGAGCACGACGAGGACGGCGGCGAGGCCGACGAGTTCGCGCAGAAAATCGCCGAGGCGAAGATGTCTGAGGAGGCCGAGAAGGTCGCCGTCAAACAACTCGATCGACTGCGACAGATGCAGCCGAGCTCGGCCGAGTACACCGTCACCCGGACGTATCTCGAGTGGCTCGTCGAGCTGCCCTGGTCGGTGTCCTCTGAGGACAAGATCGACATCAAGGTCGTCCGGGAGATTCTCGATGAGGACCACTACGACCTGGTCAAGGTCAAGAAGCGGATCATCGAGTACATGGCGGTGCTCAAGCTCAACGCCTCCAAGAAGGGGCCCATCCTGTGTTTGATGGGTCCTCCGGGCGTGGGCAAGACCTCGCTGGGCAAATCGGTCGCCAAAGCCATCGGCCGCAAGTTTGTGCGGATCAGCCTCGGCGGCGTGCGGGACGAAGCCGAGATCCGCGGCCACCGTCGCACCTACGTCGGCTCGCTCCCCGGCCGGTTGATCCAAGGGCTCAAGCGGGCAGGGACCAACAACCCGGTCATCGTGCTCGACGAGATCGACAAGCTCGGTCACGACTTTCGCGGTGACCCTGCCTCGGCCCTGCTGGAGGTCCTCGACCCCGAGCAGAACCACACCTTCTCGGACCACTACCTCGAGGTGCCGTTCGACCTGAGCAAGGTGATGTTCATCGCGACGGCGAACTACATGGACCCCATCCCGCCGGCCCTCAAGGACCGTCTGGAGATGATTGAGCTCCCCGGGTACACCCGGCAAGAGAAGTGCGCGATCGCCAAGCGGTTCCTGATCCCCAAGCAGATCGCCGAGCACGGCCTCGACACCGCGGAGGTCAAGGTCGACTTCGCCGACGATGCGGTCTTGGAGTTGATCGACAGCTACACCCGAGAAGCTGGGGTTCGGAACCTTGAGCGTGAAGCGTCTGCGGTCATCCGCGGCGTCGCGGTGCGCGTGGTCGAGGGGGAGCTTGAGGGCAACGTCAGCATCGACAAGGCGCTGGTCCACGAATACCTGGGGCCCCAACGCTTCATGCCGGAGATGAAGGAGCGGATCTCCGAGCCAGGCGTCGCAACCGGGCTGGCGTGGACGCCGGTCGGTGGCGAAATCATGTTCATCGAGTGCACCAGCATGGAGGGCAAGGGCGGCCTGATGCTCACCGGACAACTCGGTGACGTCATGAAGGAGTCCGCTCAGGCCGCGATGTCGTTCGTGAAGGCGCACCTGGAGATGCTGGGAATCTCCAAGGACCGCATCGATCGGCGCGACATCCACGTGCATGTTCCCGCCGGCGGAATCCCCAAGGATGGACCCTCCGCGGGCGTCGCAATGATTGCGGCACTGTCGTCGCTGCTCACCGACACCTGTGTGCGGGCCGATGCCGCGATGACCGGCGAGATCACCCTTCGCGGCTTGGTGCTGCCCGTCGGCGGCATCAAGGAGAAAATGCTCGCCGCTCACCGCGCGGGCATCAAGCTCATCGTGTTGCCGCACCGCAACGAGAAGGACGTCATCGATGTGCCCGCCGAGATTCGGGACGAGATGGAAATCGTCTACGCCAAGAAGGTGCAGGACGTGCTCGCTGCGGTCCTGCAGCCCAGGTCCACGGAATCGGCGGAGTCTGCGCCAGACGCGGACTGACCTGCTTCGCCGGGGTTGACACCCCGGTGCCGGGCATTAGGTTCGGGCCGTCGTCAGGTGTCGACCCCCGGCACCTGCCCCCCGAGCTTCTCCCTCGGCCACGCCGACCTCGCGGATGCGAGGTTTGCTGACGGAGGAGTGACTCCGCTTCCCCTCTTCATCGAGAACAACGAACTTCATCGGAAAGGACCGCCTGCAATGCCAAAGATCATCGGGATTGACCTCGGAACGACCAACTCAGTGGTCGCCGTCATGGAGGGCGCAGAGCCCAAGGTGATCGCCAACGAGGAGGGCGGCCGTACTACGCCGTCCGTCGTGGCGTTCGAAAAGAACGGCAACGTTTTGGTGGGTCAGCAGGCCCGCCGCCAAGCGATTACCAACCCTGAGAACACGATCTTCTCCGCCAAGCGCTTCATTGGGCGCAAGTACGAGGAAGTCGAAGCCGACAAAGGCCGCGTGCCTTTCGAGGTGGTGCGGGCCCAAAACGGCGACGCGCACATCAAGGCCGGAGACAAGGTCTACCCGCCACCAGAGATCAGCGCGCGCGTGCTGATGAAGCTCAAGAAGGCCGCTGAGGACTTCCTCGGCGAGCCGGTCAGCGAAGCTGTCATCACGGTTCCCGCCTACTTCAACGACTCCCAACGCCAGGCCACCAAAGACGCCGGCCGCATCGCGGGTCTCGAGGTCAAGCGTATCGTCAACGAGCCCACCGCGGCCGCGCTGGCATACGGCCTGTCCAAGGGCACCGAAGAAGAGAAAGTCGTCGCGGTCTACGACCTTGGCGGCGGTACCTTCGACATCTCGATCCTCGAGGTTGCGGAGAACGTCGTTGAGGTCATCTCGACCAACGGTGACACCTCGCTGGGTGGTGATGACATCGACATTGTCATCATGGATTGGCTGCTCGAGGAGTTCAAAAAGGACACCGGCATCGATGTCTCGAAGGACAAGCTGGTCATGCAGCGCCTCAAGGACGCGGCCGAGAAAGCCAAGATCGAGCTTTCAGGTGCCCCGGAGACCGACATCAACCTGCCGTTCCTCACGGCAGACGCGTCGGGCCCCAAGCACATGCAGATCAAACTCTCTCGCGCCAAGTTCGAGAGCATGATCGGCGAATTGGTCGAGCGCAGCCTGGGCCCGTGCAAGAAGGCTCTCGCCGACGCCAAGAAGGACATCAAAGGAATCGACGAGGTTCTTCTCGTCGGCGGGTCCACCCGCATTCCGCTGGTCCAGAAGCGCGTCTCCGAGTTCTTCGGTCGCGAGCCGAGCAAGGGTGTCAACCCCGACGAGGTCGTGGGTCTGGGCGCCGCGGTTCAGGCTGGTGTGCTCTCCGGGGACGTGCAGGACATCGTCCTGGTCGATGTCACCCCGCTCTCCTTGGGCATCGAGACCCTCGGCGGCGTGATGACCCCGCTCATCCCCCGCAACACCACCATCCCCACCCGGAAATCGGAGACGTTCACCACGGCCGCCGACAACCAGAGCTCGGTGGAGGTGCACGTGTGTCAGGGCGAGCGGTCGATGGCCGCGGACAACCGCACGCTGGGCAAGTTCAGCCTCGTGGGCATCCCTGCCGCACCGCGCGGTGTCCCACAGATCGAGGTCACGTTCGACATTGATGCCAACGGCATCGTGAACGTGTCCGCGAAGGACAAGGGCACCGGCAAGGAGCAGAAGATCCAGATCACCGCGAGTTCCGGCCTGTCCGAAGACCAGATCAGCGAGATGGTCGACGACGCGCAGAAGTTCGAGGAGGAGGACAAGAAGCGCAAGGAGTCCGTCGAAGAGCGCAACGCACTCGAGGCGATGGTCCTGCAGACCGAGAAGCTCCTCTCCGAGAACGGTGAGAAGCTTCCTGCGGAGGCCAAGACCGAGGTGGAAGGCGCGGTTGCCAACGCCAAGGACGCGCTGGAGAGCCAGGACGCCGAGCGGGTCTCGGCCGCCAAAGAGACGCTGACGGCTGCGTCTCACAAGCTGGCCGAAGCCATGTACGGCCAGGGCGGCCAAGGCGGCCAGCCCGGCGCGGGGGGCGAGCCCGGTGCTGACGGTGCAGCGGGTGACGCTGGCGGACAAGCGCCGCCGGCCGATGGCGAAGGTGGAGACGACGGCGAAGTCATCGACGCCGAGTTTGAAGAGAAGAACTGATCGTTCGGTTCCGGTCTTCGAACCAAAAACAAAGAGCGTGTCCCCAGGCGGGCACGCTCTTTGTTTTGGTTCGGTGCGCAGGCTCGCGGGGCGATCAGCCGAAGCCGTCGTAGCAGACACCCCACTCCTGAGCGTCGGCGAACACCATCGGGCTCAGGGAGACACAATCGTCGAACGCGGCGGCGCAGTCGAGGAAGGAGGTGCACCACTCCATGCAGTACGCGGTGCCAACCCCCGTATCGACGCAGGTGTAGCCCGGTGCACACGCAGAGTTGTCCACGCACGCGGTGTACTGCCCTCCGCCCCCGACAGGACCCGCGCAGACGGTGTCGCCTGTGGTCGTGGGAAAGCACGACTCGTTGGCGGCGCAGTCGAGTCCCGGGTTTCCGGGGTCGCAGCTACAGCCGTCGTCGATCACACCGCTGCAGTCGTCGTCGATGTTGTTGCCGCAGGTCTCGTTCGCTGCCGGGTTCACATTGCCATCGCAGGCCAGCGCTCCGTTGACGCAAGTCAGTACGCCCGGTTGGCAGGGGCCAGCGAGGCCGGTGTTGCAGCCCGCTCCGCCTCCAGGATTGCCGTTGTCGTTCGCCCCGTCGCAGTCGTTGTCCGCGCCGTCGCAGCTCTCGGGCGCGGGAAGAACTTCGCCCTCGCAAGGGCCCGACCACGTTGTGTCGTCTCCGCATACCTGGGTTCCGCTAGTGCAGGCGCCCACGTCCGCCGTCCCGGCCGGGCCGCTGTAGCAAGTTCGGGTCTCACCCGGATCGCACTCGCCGGGGACGCCCGTGTCTGAGGGGGCATCGCTGTCGACGGTCGGGATCGGTGAGAGTGGTC
>CAWCWO010000015.1:0-75172 GCA_963799255.1 uncultured Pseudomonadota bacterium
CGGGCGGCCCAAGCCGATGCCCCCCGTCGTGCGGGGGCACCGCTCCGCAGCTTGCGATCCCGAAGCTGCCGCCCGAGCCGAGAACAGTCCTTTCGCCATGCTGGCCGAGATCGACCGTCGCGAGCGCGAAGCGGAGGGGCCAAAGCCCTTGACCACGCAGGAGCGCGCGCATCTTGGCGTCGCCGGATCGCTGTATGGAGTCACGACGGACCGCCTCTTTGAGGTCACGCTGGGCGAGGGTCGAGTGACCACGCGAGAGGTCGCGCCGCTCCTGGTCGCGGTTCCCGTGGTGGGCCCTGAGCGAGCGCTTCAGGAGGACGAGTACTTCTCGGTGGGCGTCGATTCCTTGGGGTTCGACCGCAATGGCCTGCTGTGGGCGACGGGCGATGAGCGACTCTACTATTGCAGCGTGGCGACGGGGATCTGTGCGGCCCAGGGCATCCTTCCCCCCGACGCTTGGTCGATCTGGTTCGCCGATAACCCACAGGGCGAGGAGGTTCTGCTCGCCTCGGATGTCGGCTTCACGACGAGTCTGCTGCAGCGGGTCTCTGCCCCCTCGATCTTCGGTCCGCTCGCAAGTCAGCTCTTGGGCAGAGTGGAGCTGTGCACCGAGCCGGGCCCAGAAGCGCCGCCGGGTCTCGTGGCCATCGCCGCCGGTCCAGTGCAGATGCGCGACGGCGTGGCGGTCGCTGTCGTGCGAGACGAGGGCGCGCTCAAGTTGACGTTTCTACAGCTCGGCCTGGCGCCCGGGGTGGTGGAGCAGCACCGACTGCCCGGGGAGGTTCGGCCGGTTGCGGTCGTCCCCACCGACCGCGGCGTTCTTCTGTTCGGAGAACAGGGGGCGATTCACGAGTGGTCGTCGGGCGGAGGACTCCGAAGGCTTACCGAGACGGGGTACGAGTGGAGGGCTGCGGCGGGGTTTCAGGTGGAGTTGCGATGAGGGTGTGCTCTTGCAGGGTGAGATGAGGGCGGAGGACCCGATCTCTGTGGTCGAGCCTGGGGAGACGTCGAACTCGAGGATGGCGCCGTAGGCGGACCGCGATGCGCCCGTCGTGCGGGGCCTCGAGGGCGTAGCCAATCGGGTCGCTCCAGCAAGAGCGTCCTGTCTGGGGGGCCGGCGTCGGGTGAATCGGGTGGCTGGCCGGTCGATGACGAAGACGCGTCGGTGGTGCCACTGAGCGATTCTTCGTAAGGCCGTCCTCGGCGGACCTCCACGCGTCGTTCGATTTGGCCGTCGACGGGCCGATTGGCAGGCGGACGGTCGTGGAAAAGAGCAGAGTACGGTCTCTATCGGCCACGCCCGCGTCGACATGACAGCTGGGTGCAGACTGAGCGCGGACCAGTCCATCTGGCCAGGCGACGAAGTCGCTGGAGTTCGGTAGAGGACCGGGACAGCACCGGCTTCAGGCATGAAGAAGGACCAGCATCATGCCCTGAGTCAGCGCTACAATCTGCGAATGGCCGGCCCTTCGACGACCAATGCAGACCGCTCGGCGGCCGCAACTATCCGCGGGTTCGTTAGTCAGGCGTACTGGACCCTAGACCGGTGGCTCGACCTGGGTGACGGAGAACACCTGGTGTGCGAGGGCTACGAGGACGTCGACAAAATCTTGTTCGACGACGCGGGCCGTTTCACGTCTGTGCGAGAGCAAATGAAGGACCTCTCCGCGAACATCAGCGTCCGAACGCCGGACGTTCACGAGACGATCTTCAACTTCCTCCTCGGGTTCCACGACGCACACGCGAAAGGAGAGACGGCTCGCTTCGTGTTCACGACGTCGGCCGCGCTCGCGCAGCAACGCATCGGTCCAAGCAGATCCCCCCAGAACCCGCGGGCCGACCTTCCCATCGATGTGCTAGCCACATGGTCCAAGCTAGACCCGACGGGTTCTGACTCAGAGTCCCTGGCAAAGCTGGAGCAATCCGTAAGGGAGCTCGTCAGCTACTACGGGAAGCCTCCGCCCAACGCCGATACGCACGTGCCCCACAGGCACAGCAACGAAACGCTCCAGGCCACGCTCGCCTACATCACCGAGCAGGGGCTTTGGCCGACATTCTTCGCCGCTGTGGCCTGGAAACCCGAACAGCTGGCCGGTGCAGACCTGGTCCAACACCTTCAGAACAAACTGGCATCAGACAGGCGAGGAACTGCTCTCCCCGCTCCCTTGCTCATACAACGCCTGCTAGCGGTGGTCCTACACACGGCGTCCCGCAAGAACGCTGCCGACCGCGTCCTTCGTCCCGCATCGCTGGAAGAAATCACAACTACCACCGCAGACGAGCTGCGCGCGTGGGCGACAGAGAACCGGGGCGAGCTCGCGGCGGAATGGCTGACCGAGCTGCAAGAGGACATGGCCGACCTCAAGCGGAACGTGGCGGCGCTCACTGACGCGACGTCGCCCCGCGCAAAACTCCTGCGCCACTCGGAGAGAGTCGCCGCGTCTCTTGAAGACGACGGGCACTTTTCTTTCCAAGGGACACCAATCTCCCTGGAACGACTCGTTGTGGACCGGATGCATTCGATGGCTCTCGCCGGCTCGATGTTGGTGGTCGGTGATGCCGGTGTTGGAAAGTCCGGCGCGCTGGGAGCACTCGTTCGCCGGTTCCGCGACGAAGGCAGGACGGTAGTCTGCCTCTCTGCGAACGACCTGCTTCCCAATGGGCTTGGTGCGGAGCTTCCTGAGATTCTCTCCGGCCTCAGCGCGGCGACGCCTGGAGGCTTCCTCGTGGTCGACGCGCTGGATACAGCCCGAGGACAAACGGGGGCGGCAGAAGTCCGTCACACGATCAGGCTCGTTCGCGAGACATGCGCCGACTGGAGCGTGGTCGCGTCGGTACGCACGTACGATCTTTCGTCGCGGTCATCACTCGCTGCGGCCTTCGCCGGCTCTCCCGACGCTGACTTTCAGAACCCGCGGTTCCCGCATACCCGTCACGTCAGTGTCCCCGAGTTGAACGACGACGAACTTGAGCGGCTGTCCTCGTCGAACACGGACCTCGCAGCCCTACTCGAAGGTGCCGCAAAGGGCGTCCACGACTTGCTCCGGAACCTATTCAACCTCTCCATCGCCGGTGCTTTGCTCGACGGCGGACTTGGGGTTGCAGAGCTGCGCTCGGTTCACTCTCAGATAGGCCTGTTGGGCCTGTACTGGGAGCGACGAATCGCGACCCCTTCCGCAGAGAAGTACGCTCGCAAAGAGCTCTTGCGGAACGTGGTCGGCGCGATGCTAGACCAGGCGAAACTGCGAATCGCCCTGCGGGACCTACCATTGGCGAACTTGTCCAAGGCAGTGGACGACCTGATGAGCGCGGGCGTCCTAATCCACCCCCGGCATTCGACGGACTCAGCAAGAGACGATTCTTTCCTGGAGTTCTCTCACGACATCTTGTTCGACTACGCTGGCGCCCAAGTATGGTTAGGGCCAGGGCCTGAGCGTCTTGCAAAGCAACTGGAAGACCGGCCCGACCTCTCGTTCATCGCCAGACCAAGTCTGACGATGTACTTCCAACGCATCTGGGCATCCGACAGCACCCGCGCCCTGTTCTGGGAACACGCCATCGTTCTTGCCGCATCGGAGTGCCGTGACATTGCGAAGGTCTTACCATCACGTGTTGCGTCGCAGGTCGCTCGGAGAGCCGAGGATTTCGAACCCCTGCTCGCCAAGGCCGCTGGAGACAGCCCCCAACAAGAACAGGCGGCAGCGGTGCTTCACCACATCATCGGCGCGCTCGGAGCGTCCGAACAGGTGGACATTGTGGGACCAAGTGGAGGGCCATGGTGTTCGCTGTGCAAGGTATCCAGTTCAAGCAACCACTGGAACATGATGGAAGCCACCCGTCGCCTGCTCCACATTTTCGCGGCGTCGACGTCGTCGCCGACCGCGGATCAACTGGCGCATGCAGGCCATGCCGCACGAGCGTACCTAGCGGCACTTCAGGCTAAGGGGACGCGCAGTGCTGATGCACTAGCACAGGCAGTTGGCTTCGTGACGAGAACATTCGCGTCGAACATCTCGGATTCAAAGGACATTCTACGCTCGGCAACAACGCCGAAATCTTTAGCAGAGTTCGGCTTTGCCAGTATCCGCAGTCTCGCCAATGAGATGGGCCATATTATCGCCACGTCTCCCGAGTTTGCGAGCGAAATCTACACTTCTGCATTTGCGCACCGAGAGACATCAAAAGAACAGACATCGATCCGCGGTGGCGTCATGGGGCTCACATCCCATCGGCGCCAGGATTACGAAAGTGGCCTCCACATTCTCGCACGCCAACCCTACAAACTCCTCTGCACCACGGACATTCTGCACGCAACTCGGTGTCTCGCTCGCGTCCTCCATCATCTTGATCAGGAACGAGACTATACGGGCGGGCATCCGCGGAGAAACAGGTCATTCCAATTCATGGGAGGAACCGCTTATCTCTCTGAAAGCCTCACCCCGCACCTCTTCAACGCGCGCCATCGACGACAGGATGACGACGTAGCGATGGTAGCCACGTGGGAAGCAGCCGTGCGAGCGCTCGCGTCAAGCAGCAACGCCTCCGGGGGAGTAGTTCACGCCATTCTTAGAACGGTCGCGGAGGAGAATCAGACGGGTCTGATGTGGACCCGCGTATTGAAACTCGGGGCCGAGTGTCCTCCCAAGATCGGCGTTCATCTGGGCGAACTGCTAGGCACAGCCGCAATCCTAGAGTCCCTGGGTACCTCGACCGACGCCGGGGAGACTATCCGCGCGGTTCATTCGCACCTCTCTCCCTCCGAACAGGTCTCGGTCGAGGAAGGAATTCTGGCCACAACCAACCAGAGGACACGAGACAGGCTGCTTGCCTGCCTCGAGAATGTCACCTGCGCGACCCAGAGCGCCAAGGAAGCACTGGATGAGCTCCGGAAGAGGGGCCCAATGCCCGAGAACGCTCCACCGTTTGCACTCAGCGAGATGCGCGCGGTCGACGAACCGAAGTACCACTGGCTCAGGAGCGAAGGCATCGACGTCGATTCGGCAGACAGTCGGGCCGTGCTTGACAAGGTAGCCGCCGTCGAAGCGGCCCCAACTGGCGGAGACAATGATGTCGCCGCGAAGCTCCGCGGAATTCAGGAGCTTGCGGACGTCCTCGACGCCCACCCGGCCGTCGACACGGGGCTAATGAGGCTGGGGCAGACAACTATTGCAGCTGAGTGCCGGAAGCTCGCCGATGCACTCGAGTCCGGAGACTTCGAGAGCAGCCAGCAGCTCATATCTCTCCTCATCACCGCCGCGCACGCTGGCCCTTCAGAAGAACAGCCGCCGGATCTCGAACGCTTCGACTCGAATCCAGGGTGGAGCCCCACGGCTCGCACAGAGGCGGCTTTGGCACTGACCGGGCTCTGTCGATTCGGCGAGTTCGCGACGCCCGATGTAGTGAGCGCGGTTCAGGTCCTGGCTGGGGACCCATCGCCAGCCGTCCGGTTCCAGGTGGCGAGCAGAATCGGCTTGCTCCATCTCACACGACCGGACGTGTCTGGCCCCCTCTTGACCTCTCGGGTGCAGGGCGAACCGAGCACAGCCATCAAGGCAAAACTCGCCGGTCTTCTGCCACAGGTTCTGTCCACTGAGGACGCCGCGAAGCTCGCCGACGAGCTGCTCGACCCGATGGCCGAGGGTGGCGCCGGTGCAATACTCCAGGAAGTTTGCGTGAGGGTTCTGGCTGGCCTTCACATCCACCGTGGTGACGCAGCCTCAGGTGAGACGGTGGCTCAACTGCTGGACACGCCCGAAGTCCCGGCGGCCGGCCACCTGGCGCGAGTGATGGAAGACGAGCTTATACTCGGCGACGCCGAGCAGCCAGACCTTGAGCGCGATGGCATTCGGGGTCGCGCGATCACGCTCGCCACCTCCCTGGCACGCGCAGCTCGAGCGGCTCTAACGAGCCGGCTCGAAGCCGAAGCTCGTGAAGCAGAGAAGCGCTCCGAACCTTCCGCAGAGACCGCGAGGCTCTGTCAGCTGCTCGACAATATTGGATGGGCAGTGTTCTTCGCATCCGGCTCACACGCGGAGAAGAATGCGCGGAACGAGCAGGACTCCGGTAAGCGTCTCGACGTTGCACGGCGCAGACGCTTCTACGCCGAAGGCGAAGAGCTACTTGACCAACTCGCACGAGTCCCGATTCCGAGCGTTTCCCACCACGTTCTTGAAGCTCTGGAGAACCTAGTTCCGCTCGAGCCTCGAGATGCGATTCTCCGAATCGGCCGGCTAGTTGTGGCCGCGTCTGCGGGCGGATACCAGTATGACTCGTTCGGCATCGAGACGGTGTCTGGAATCATTGAGACCTACCTTGCCGACCACATGGTTCTCCTGCGGGAGGACTCGGAATGTCGACGCGCAGTTCTTGACACTCTTGACGTCTTTGTTCAGGCCGGGTGGCCAGCCGGCCTCCGCCTAGTCTACCGACTTCACGAGGTTTTTCGGTAGGATTTCGGCGGACGATACCGACCCCGCCACCCGCCTGAGTCTTTGCCTCGGACCTCCCGGTCGGGGTCTTGACGTGGACCGTGACCACGGCAGTTCGGCAGATGTGACCACGGGGCCAGTTCGGCAGAACTGACCACGGCGAGCTGATCGTAGAGAAGGATTCGAGCACCAACGAAAGAGATCGCGCGTGCCCTCGCCGAGGGCTGGACTCCGGCCGCATAGAGTGGTCAATTATCGCCATGAGCGATGAGTCCCACGGGCGGTTGTCGCCCCGCGACCTCCTCACCTACTTTGGTGTCCCCGATCACCCGCGAGTGTTCGTGCTCGGCTGCCTCGAACAACGCGTCACGATCCATGATCAACAAGTCCGAGCCGCAAACCTTGTCTGGGCGCTGGCCGAGACCAAGCTGGTTAGGCCGGGCCAGAGCCTCGCGATCGTGGGTGCTGGTTTTGCGGGACTCACGGCAGCTGCGGCGGCCAAACGAATCGGCCTGGAGCCTGTCGTCTACGAGTATCGTCCCTGCTCTTGCCTCGATCAACGGGATTCCCCCCGCTGGATCCATCCGCGAATCTACGACTGGCCCGAGCGCGATTCGAAGGGGGAGCACCTGGTTCCCTTCATGTGCTGGACCCCGGACCGAGCGCGAGACGTCGTCGCGAAGATGGACGAGATCGTCACCGAGCACCAGTTCCTGCCGAAGTTCGAAACCAAGGTTGTCGGCCTGAAAGACAGGGCGACCGAGGTCGAGCTTGTCACGCAAAAGGACCGAGGGGGCCCTCTGGTCTCGGTCACCGTCGAACCGCCCGAGACCCACGCGGCCGTCATCCTCGCGCTGGGCTTTGGTCTCGAACCGATGCACGGCTACTGGAAGGAAGACCTCGCCGAGCAGGAGGGTCTCACACCGATCTGGTATGTCAGCGGGCTCGGGGACGGAGCGCTCATCGATGTTGCCCGTCTGCGCCTCGGCTCGAAGTCCCACGACTTCTACGAGCTTCTGCAGGCCGTTGCGGACCAGACCCCCGAACTCGCACGAACGCAGCTATTGGACCTCGAACGCCACGCAAGAAACGAGTGGCGGGCTAACCGCTCGGGCCAAGCCGACCAGCGTAAGCAGGACAGTTCCCGCGTGCTCGCCGATGGTATCCGTCGCATTCTCGACAACGTGTCGGCTCAGCTCCAACCCCTGAAGCAGACCATCGAAGGGGCGCTCCGAGCCGATCACACCCACCGCGTCTACCTGGTCGGACGTCAAGTCACACCATATGGGCTCGGCTCGAGCATCCTGAACCGTTGGGTTCTCGCTCTGCTCCTCGCCTGGGACGAGCGCACCGAGTACGCCCACGGCAAGCTCCGCCCGGTAGACGACGAACTCGACCGGTTCAACCCCAAACAGACAGTCTCGACCCTCTCCGACGGAGCTGCCCAGTACATCATCCGGCATGGTCCGAAACGCCCGCTCCCCTACTTCGACCCCGAGACCACAACTACGAAACATCTTCACGACCAGGTCGGAGTCTGGCTGAAGCCCATTTATCAGGCCCTGCGAGAGCGCCCAGCACCGCTCCTCGACGGACCGCGACATCCCCAGTGGCCCACCAGCTACTGGCCGGACACCCTGCCGGCCGAGCGAGAAGCGACTTGTTACTGCACTTTCGTCGTCCAGGACTCCTCTACGGCTCCTCTCGTCGAGCTTCAGGTCCGCTACCTCGAGCAGTACGAGGCCACCGGCCTCCCCGTGATCTTGTGGCCGGACGCCGAGGAGCGGATCAAGTTCAGCGAAATCCGACGCATCACAGGGGAACACACGAAGACCCTCGCCGCAGACTCGAGCACCCTGGTCCCCACGCTCCGCTACTATGAAGCCCAGATCGCCCTCGACCGCGCAATCCCGAAGTATCCAGAAGCCCATTTGGTTCGCAACATCGACGAGCTCCTCGCTATCAGGGAAATCAGGCAAGATGACCGAGCATGACAACTGGCCGAGCTTGGACGGCTGTTTCGCCCTCGTTCACGGTGAGCTTCGAGACGACCAAAACTGGCGTTTGACGAGCTGGTGGTACGCGCCCAAGTCCGAGCCTCCCCGACTGCTCTTCGGCTGGACCTTTGCGTGGAACGACCCCGAGGGCGCGCAGACGGCGGGGACCTGGCGGGTGGCCTACAACCAGACGCCCCGTATCCGTCGGCTCGACATCCAGCTCCCTCGCCCCACGATGTTCGTCATGCTGGAGCGCCTGGCGCAGGGCGATACCCTGGAGGAGGCGGCGTCGAACGCAGGTCTCGAACCCGCGGCCGGGGCGGTTCAGGCGTTGCTGGCCAAGGCGCGCGTGTGCTCGCCGGCCGATTCCTCTGGCGCTCCCGAGTTCGTCGTCGCACCCTGGCGCATCCTCCCTTCGCGCTGGGGACTTTCGACCGAGGGGCCGGCGAGCCCCCTTGAGTACGAGCCCGCGATGCGCAGCGCGCTCGTCCGTGTTGACAAGACGGCGGTTTTGCCTGGGCGAGACGAGGAGGTCCGTGCAGTGCTCGCGCACCTCTCTCGCGACTGCGGGCTGGCTTTCCAACCATGCGGAGGCGCCTCGGGTCGCGATATTGGCCGCCTCGGCGACCTTGAGCTCCTCGTCTTCGCCCGCCCGCCGAGCGCTGAGCAGCGGGACGATATCCTCACCCTCCGCCCCGGGGGAGAGTTCATCGAGCTTGAGCTCGCGCCGTCGTTCCTGGAACCGAAACAGCCCGCGCTGATTCGCTGGCGACAAACACACGGCGGTGCTGTCCTCGATGAAGGGTTGGCCTCGCTCCCTCCGAGCGAAAGCCCCGATGTGCCCCGGGCCCTTCGTTTCCCGACCATCTCGATCGGCCCGAGCGGAGCCGACGTAGAGGTATGGGTCGAAGACTCCGCGCGTGAGCAATACACCCTGATCCACTCGAGCAGCCACGCCTGGATTCGCCAGGTCGGCTTCCGCTTGGCGGCAATGGGTACGCGGATCGAGTTCCCGGCCGCATGGATCGATGACTGGGTCAAGCAGCGCCGTGAAACAGTAAGCACCAAGGCTCGAGCCGACGCGATGCGGCGGATATCCAACACGTTCTCCGACAACGAGTCCCGCGTGGGACAACCCGACGAGCTGTGGCACACCGCCGAGACCAATGCCAAACGCATGGCTGCACTCCTCGCTCCATCCGATTCAGAAGCGAAGTGGTTTCCTCGGGGTTACGACTCCGTCGAAGGCGGCAAGCTCGATGTCGGCGAGTGGTTTCGTGCACTCGTCAGTGAGGCCTCGGCCCCTCGCTCATACCTGATCGTCGACCCCTATTTCTACACCCTCGGCCTCGACCTGATCGCGCGCGCGAGTGGCCCGGGGCGCAGGTTCGTTGTCGTCACAACCCTCGACGACAATAAGGACGACGCCCAGACTAAACGCCAGACCCTACTCCGCGCACAGAAGGAGCTCGCCAAAGTGCTCCCCAACCTGAGCGTCGAGCTCTACGTCGTCACAGACAAGAAGATCCACGACCGCATGCTGTTCGAGCTTGAAGCCAGCGATGACACCAGTCAGTCGAGTCCCGTTCGAGGCTTCCATCTATCGAACTCATTGCAGCGCGCGACCGACAACTACCCCTTGCTGGTGACGCCCATTCCCTCGGATGTCCTCTCGAACGTCGTCGACGGAGTCGCCGAGCTCATAGAAGGCCTCGCCCCCCTCCAGGAGGACCCCAACGAGGCAAGTCCCGAAAAGGGTCTCCCCCAGGCAATCGAAACGACCGAGGAAGCAAAGCCGCCCGCCGTCGAGCTCGAGGCCGAACTCCGCAAGACTCTTGAGGACAACGATGACACCGGGTTCGCGCGCCTGTTTCCGTTGGTCCTTGAGGCTCGGGCGGACCGGCACGACCTCAGCAACCTTACGTGGACTCAGCACCCAAACTTCCTCGTGCTGCTTGAGCAGTTGCTCATTAGCTGGAGACCGGCCAAACCCACGCGCGACGCCCAGCAATCCATCGGGCTCGCCCAGCTGACGCGCCGTGCTGGCTTTGGCGAATGGTCCGCGACCACGACCTTGTGGACTCATGGACACTGGAGCGCGTTCGGAGACATCGTCCTTTGCGCCGGCTACCCGTTGCTCCGCGCCGCGCCCGATCGATTCGTGCGGGCGTGGGAGGCCGCGTGTCGAGCCCCCAACCCCGAGTCGATGGATGACCAGGCCCAGCGAGGGGCCGTGCTCGAATCGATCCTCGAAGTCGTCCACCGCGACTACGCGATCAGTGAGTCACAAGATGAGCTCATCGAGCTTCTCACCGCCGGCCTCCGTTCCGAGGAGCTCTTCGTGCGCCGCGCGGTCGCCGCCGCGCTGGGCCTGCTCCAACTCGAGGACAAGTTCACCCCCGCCACGGGCCGTAGCACGCTCGAGGCCATGGGATCCCCACGCGAGCGCGTGCTGACCATCGCAACCTGGGTCTCTGAGCTACGCGTCCATGCCAACCGCAACAACTCGAGGGAGTCCCCCAAACTCGAATCGCTGCGCAAGGCTTGGATGAGCTGGATGGTCGAGTGGTGGCCCTCCTCTTTCACTCGCAGCGATCTCGATTTCATCGCCGATGCCTGCGACGGGCCCGGAAGACCTGGCGCCTGGTCACTGAGCACGACCTCCGACCTGCTAATACCACTCAACAATGCGGGTCTGCTGCACGCCTCAAGCGTCGCCGACCTCTGGTTGGGGATGCTCGAAGACCGGCTCGAAGCGTGCATGGCTGACGACCACCACTTTTACGCGCCCGCCGACATCCGCCTGTCCGAGCTCTGCATCTGGCTGCTGAGCGGGACCGCGACCGAGCTCGTCATCGCAGAGCAGGCCGGGGAAGCTCCTGATGCATTCGACGAGCGAATCCAGTCGAGCTTGGGGCGGCTATCCAAGCTCCACAGCCGCGCGAAAGCCAAGCACACTTGGCCCTTTCTGCGTGGCCTCAACTACAAGACCTGGCAGGCCGCCGACGACACACGGGTGTGGCTCTCGGCCCTGGCCTCCATGCTCGCGCTTACGCCCGGGAGCACGCCACGAGCCTGCGACGCGGCTGAGGCATGGGTTTCCGAGGACGGCATTCGCGAGCGCGTGGACAAAGACCCGACCAAGCTCAGATGGTGGGCCGCTACGCTCCTCGATCGTCTGAGCGAGGCCGAATCAGCCGGACCTGCACCCCGCTCGCCCGATAGGGACTAGCCCCGAAAGAAGCGAGACCCAAGCCGTGGTCGCTGCCGAATGAGGCAACTCGCCTCCAGTCAGCGGCTTAGTGTAGTGGTCGTCACGTTGGTCGCACGACGGGCTGCGGCAGAGCCGAGCGAACGAGGATTCCGCGGTGGAATTTTCGGCTTGGCCGGTCGGCGCACGTGACTGTGCCTCGGCATCGAGCCGAATGAGGGTGCCGAGGTCGGCGATGGAGGTCGACTCAGAGCTGGAGGACGCGGAGTGCTCCGATGAGCTCGCGCGAGAACCGATGAGTGCCGAGGATGCGGACGCGTGTCTGCCTGGCGATGCGGACGACCTTCACGGCGAAGTCGACGAAGGCACGGCGAACCTCTTCCACTCCCAGCGCGAGACTTCGTTCGGCATGGCGATGTGGGCGATCCACTTGCCGAGGTTCCAAGCAATCCTCGCGATCTCGAGCCAGGCTGCGTTGCCGCGCATTTCGGCGACGGGCATGCGCCACGCGGCGAGCCCCGAGCCGAGTCCGGCGATGAGGTTTTCCTGGTCGCAACGCTGGTAGGTGGCGTCGACGATATCGGCGGGGGACCATTCGCGCGGAAGGTTGGTGACGATGTAGCGATAGCGAATCGTCTCCCAGAGCTCGCGCTGACCGGGCTTGCCTTGCTCCTCATTGTTGGCGGGCACTGAAAAACGTCGAAAATCGACAGATGGACCGATGAGCCCATCTACGCACGGCAGCCAGGCACATTAGGATAGGCGCCGGCGAAGCGATTCGTCTCCGACGCCGCGTTCAAAGCGAGCACGTGAGGCGTGAGGCGGTCATGCCCAACGTTAAAGCGCGAGCGACGTCGAATGAGCGCGGGGCCCAAGGGTCAAGCCCGACCTCCCCATTCGCGCAGGGTTTCAATGACCCCGAAACCTGTGACGACACCGGAGAGAACGGCGTCCCGGAACCACTTCGAGCGCTCTTCGGTGACAAGAGCGATCCCCTGCTGTTCAGCCGCCGCCCAGATCTCCCCCGGAACCTCGGGCCCGGATTGGTTGAAGAACATGACCGGAAAGACCGCACCTGCGGGGACGGACCGCGAGAGGGCCTCCCTCATTGAAAGTACCCGACTCTGGAGCTCGACCAACTTGTTGAGGTCCGGAGCGCGGAGGGTGACCTCTGCTGCGACCGCGACGTTCGGAAAGATCCAGCCCGTAAGGTCCGGGAACTCCCCCTGGCCATGCCCGAAGTGTATTGTGGTCACCCCGGCCAACGAGAGGAGCGCGTGCACCCATTGCTCGAAACTGTCCGACTTCTTCTGTGCGGCCTTCTTCTCGAGTCGAGCAATCCACGTCAAGTCGGGATCGAGCGAGCGGTACAACCGAACCGATGATGGCGGCACCCCGACGAGCCGCCGCTCCAGTCGGTCGCCGTCGAGGAGCAGGTCTAGATGCACGGGCCCGATGTCGGAGTCCAGGCTGATGCTGGCGCAGTAGTGGCTGCAATCCTGCCGGATGGCGAACTCGGAGGCTTCCAGCCGGCCCACTTGCTGCCCTGCCTGGTCCCATAACACCGCGCTTAGTTCTTCCGCTTTGTGGCGTGCATCTACGTGGGCGTCAAGGGTGCCAGTTGTTGGGTCGCAGGCTGCAGAGTGAAGTCGAACGAACGTGGGAGCGTGGATATCCAACAGGGAAGCCCAGTTTGGGCCGAAAGTCCCGGCCTGCCCGCGCGTAGGGACGGCCCACTTCGTCACACGGCTCCAATCGGCGAACTGCAGCGGGTCTGCGCCCGGAAGCCGATTTGAGGTTCTGTGATATTCGCCGTTGTCCATGAGCTCGGAGGTACTCGTACCCGACCAGGTAATCACATCACTCCTCCAGCGGAACCCGTCGAGAGGAACCTCGCCTACTCCACCTCGTCCCCAACTCGGCGGGCCTCCTGCCCCGCGCAACGCAATCTCGTGGTCAGGGAGGGCGAGGATAGGGTCGGGCTCAGCCAAACGGCGAAGGACACGCTCGGTGGTTTCGGCGTCGTAGTAGCCTACGTGAAGCAGGAACGGCCCAACCTCGACAGTCCCGCTGTCGGGGACATCAAGGTCGAGAGTAAGCACAATCGATCCCATGAGATTCACGAGCGTCTCGCCTACTCGGCACGCAATGAACCCAACTCTGGCACCTGCGTAGGTCTCCCAGGGCCGGGAAGCGACGAGCTTGAGAAGTGAGTTTTGATCTTCGTTCATGACGAGTATCCAACGCAGTGAGGAGCGGAGCCGGCACCATGAGCGTTGGCGCGTCCAAGGTTACTCGCCCACGTGCGTCTGTCGAGGGCGGACGTTTCAACTACGCGGCCAGGGCTGACAAGGTCACGATCAGCCCGGAAGAACTGGAAGAACACGCTGTCACTGCCAAGACACCGCCCCCTCAAGTGACGTGCAGCGCAGCCGGTTGTGGTTCTTGCGCGAAGCGTCTAGCTGGAGGAATGAGAACCCTGGGAGGCCACGTTCTGCAAAGGTATCTTCGAGAATCTGGGCCCAGGGCAGCGGGAGCACAGGCCCTGACGCGATCTTCGACCTCGGAGCGCCCCACGACCTGCCCGGCGGTACCCAGCCGCCCACCTGCACCGTCATCGATGACATGGACGCCGTCGGCGACCTAGCCAGACCGCCGCGCCCGACAGCTTCGAGCCCGACGTCCAGTGGGAGTGGCAGGGCGACGGCGCGGAGATCTACGTGGTCGTGACCCCGCTGGTGGCCAACCTGACCGACGACGACGCCAACGGCACGATCGACCTCTGCGACATCCCCGACATCGAGGTGGTCGCCTTCGCCACGCTCAAGGGCCCCGCCCACATCCACGTGCCGGGCGGCGAGACGGGGATGCTGCACTACACCTTCCCGGACATCGTCAACTTCTCCGTCGCCCCCGCGCTCGGAGACATCGATGGCGATGGGCTCCCTGAGATCGTCAGCGCCAACTCCAGCGGCAACCTGATGGCCTTCGAGCACGACGGCACGCTCAAGTGGCAGAGCCCCGACATCTGGTCCGGCTCCTACATCGGGGCCATCGCCCTCGCGGACATGGACAACGACGGCGACGTGGAGATCGTGGCTGGCAACCAGGTCTTCGACCACCTGGGCAACCTGCTGTGGACCGCCCCTCAGATCGCGGGGGCCAACTCGGCCACGACGGCGGCCGACCTCGACGGGGATGGGGCTCTCGAGATGGTCCTGGGGCACGCCGCCGTCTACAACGACGGCTCGCTGATGTGGAACTCCGGGCTGGCCCCCGGCTACCCGCAGGTGGCCGACATGGACGGCGACGGGCTGCCCGAGGTGGTGCTCACCAACGCCAACGGCCTGGCCCTGATCGAGCACGACGGCACCGTCACCTACCAGGGCCTGCGCCCCACCGGCGCACCGGCGGCGGGCCTCACCTGGACCCGCCCGGCCACCATTCACGACTTCGACGGCGACGGGCAGGCCGAGTATGCGATGAGCTCGGGGAACAGCCACAGCGTGTACGAAGCCGACGGCAGCCTGCTTTGGAGCTCACCCGTCCTCGACAGCAGCGGGGTCGCGGCCGGCACCGCCTTCGACTTTCTCGGTGATGGCGACGCTGAGGCCATGTACGCCGACGAGACCTTCTTGTTCGTGTTCGATGCCATGGGTGGCGTGCTCTTGCAGTCCCCTCGCACCAGCCGGACCGGCACCGAGTATCCCGTCGTCGCCGACGTCGACAACGACGGCTCGGCCGAGATCGTCGTCGTCTCCAACGAGCCGATCAACGGCGGCGGAGCGACCGCTCCCCCCGTCCAGGTCATCCGCGACGTCGAGGACCGCTGGATCCAGGCCCGCCGGATCTGGAACCAGCACACCTACCACGTGACCAACGTGCGCGAGGACGGCACCATCCCCCAGTTCGAGCCCTCCAGCTGGGAGCAGCTCAACACGTTTCGCACCAACGCCCAGATCGAAGGCGGTGGCATCTGCATCCCCGATCCAGCCGGGTAGCGAGGCCGTGTGGGACGCACTCACGCGTCCAGAGCGGGATGCGCCAGGGCCGAGGCCGACCGAAGTCGAGCGCGACCTTGGGCTCCTCCGAAGAGATCCGATGCGTTTGCGGCTTTGCGGCGGCCGATGACGAGCCCTACGATGGAGGACGATGGGAGTCCGCGCCACGGTTCACAACGGTCGTATGGTTGTCGACGTGGCCACGGATCTCCCGGAAGGCACCCTGCCGGACCTGGTCGTCGACGACGAGGGCGATGGGCTGGACATTCCCGAGCGTCAAGCGCTCGACGCGGCGATCAGCAGGTCGCTCGAACACGCTGGCCGCGGCGAGGTGGCTCCGGCCTCGAAAGTCCTGTCCGAGCTTCGTGACCGCCGAAGCGAATGAACAAGCCGGTCGTCACCATGCCGACCACGGACCGCGCCGCCTGTCACCGGTCTAGCAGCCTGTTGAAAAAGCCCCGATTCGGAATGGAGGAGATCGCGAGTCGCGGCGAGGTTCGCTAGGATCTCAGAGATGGCGATGGGCGAGAAGGGGTCGGAGCAAGGGGAGCTGTTCGTGCCGCACGAGTCGGTGCGGCACGCGGCCGGGCACCCGTTCTACCAGGCGCTGGAGAAGATCCTGCGCGAGGCGAACTTCGATCGGCGTGTCGAGGCGATGTGCAGGAAGTTCTACGCGGAGAAGCAGGGGCGACCGAGCATTCCGCCCGGCGTGTACTTCCGGTGTTTGATGATCGGCTTCTTCGAGGGCATCGACAGCGAGCGCGGGATCGCGTGGCGCGTCGCGGACTCGCTGAGCTTGCGAAGCTTCCTGGGGATCGCGCTGGGCAAGTCGACGCCAGATCACTCGAGCTTCTCCAACATCCGGCGTCGACTCGACGTTGAGACGCACCAAGAAGTCTTCACGATGATCCTGGGCAAGCTCGCTGAGCACGGTCTCGTCAAAGGGAGGTCGCTCGGGGTCGATGCGACGACCCTTGAAGCGAACGCGGCGCTTCGTTCGTTGGTGCGGCGCGAGGACGGGCAGTCGTACGAGGACTTCCTGCTTGAGTTGGCCAACAAGTCCGGGATCGAAACGCCGACGCGCGCGCAGCTTGCAAAACTGGACCGTAAGAGGCCGAAGAAGGGCTCCAACAAGGATTGGGTGAACCCGTACGAGCCGGACGCCGAGATCATGAAGATGAAGAAAGGCGGCACCCGAATGGCCCACAAGCACGAGCACGCCGTCGATCTGGAGACGGGAGCGATCCTTGGGTCGTCGCTGAACGGAGGCGCGCGCGGGGACACGAAGACGATGGAGGAGACGCTCGCGGACGCCGACGAGAACGTGCAGAGAGTCCGAAGCGAGGCCGACGAAAAGACGTCGAAGCGAGTCAGCGAGACTTTCAAAGAAGTGACCGCGGACAAGGGCTACCACTCGAACGAGATGTTGATGCGCCTCGAGGAAGCCGAGATTCGAAGCTACATCTCGGAACCGGATCGAGGGCGCAGGCGCTGGAAGAACAAGGAGGCCGAACGCGATGCGGTCCACCGGAATCGGAAGCGGGTGAAGCGGACGAAGGGCAAGAGGCTACTGCGCAAGCGAGGAGAGTTGCTCGAACGACCGATGGAGCATCTGTTCAACAGTGGAGGGATGAGACGCATTCACTTGCGTCGCCACGAGAACATTCAGAAGCGGCTTCTGATCCACATGGCCGCGTTCAATCTTAGTGTGCTGATGCGCAGCTTCTTCGGAGTCGGGAAACCCAAGCGGCTCCAGGGGAGGTCGGGCCTCTCCGCGGCAATACTGGCCGCTCTCTTCCAGCTGTGCGCGCTCCTGCAGCGCATGTTCGCTCGGACGGTTGCCGCCATCGCAGGCACCGCCGAGCCTCGATCTTCCGCTTCCGCGATCTGAGCCCGCCGTCGGCCGCTTCCTGAGCCGAACCGGGGCTTTTTCAACAGGCTGCTAGGAGTTCGAGCGCAACAGAGGCAATTTCGCCGTCTTCGGAGAAGGGGACTTCGACCCGATAGAGCCTTCTTTTGAACTCGTTGACGAACGAGGTTCCAAGTGGATATCCAAGGCCTTCGTACACAGGACCCTCGAAGAGGGGTTCTACGTCGCCATTCTCCCCGGGGGTGAGCTGCTCTCCAGGAGGGCCCTCTCCGATGTCGCAGGGGGTGAGCCAACCGGGAGTCTCAGGGGAGATGAAGTCCCTCCCGACGAGTTCCTCTGGGAGTTCCAGAACGAAGGCCTTGGTGTAGGGAGCGCCTTCGTTGCCGGTGTGGCCGAAGGCCGAAGGGGAATCGCAGTCTGTCAAAGCCTCGTAGGAAAACCGGTTCTCATCCTCTGGCCAGAGGATGCGTTCGAGCCCATCGCAAGCTCCAACTTCGGAGTACCAGGCGGGGGCGGTTCTGAAGAACTCGGCTTCGAGAGCCTCGAGACTCATCCCGTACGCGTCTTCAAGGTGTCCTCGAAGGTCATCTGCGGATGTCGCAGAGCGACCGAAAAACGCCCTAAAAGGAACGGGGCCCCTTGTCTCGATGAGCCATCGGGAAAAGTGCCCTGAACCATGGATTTCCTTCCCAAGATTCTCGGAGGAAACGAGTGTGTCCTTGAGGAGGGTCGGGCCGACCTCGTACGCGTTTGCGATGTCTTCTCTGGAGTAATACAGGCTCGCTCCAAGAACAGGGATCGTGATCGCGTGGACGAGTTCGTGGAGCAGCGATGTTTCGGTTGCAACGATGGCGGCGAAGGCGAAGTAGGCCGAAGGGCTGGAGGTGTTTGGAGCCTCTTCGTACCAGTAGATCTCGATGGGCTCAGGCTCGACGTCGAGGATTTTGGAGACGGCTTCAACGTGGCGATCGATGCGGGCAAGGGTTCCGCCGCAGATGCGGTGAGGGTTGTCCTCGCTGATAGCAACCGTGGCGTGTTGCGTCCGGTGGACGACCGGGACATCTGGCAGGGCCGGCTCTCGGGCCCCATCGTCTTCACATCCTGACGCCGCCCAGACCGAGAACGCGACCGTGCTCATGAAGAGCCGCTTGCTGAAGGAAAACATGGGGAGGATGAGACTTCCGATTCCGGTAGGGCAACGGAGGGAGCCAGATTCCGGGCCGCCTACCGAGAATGTAGCGCGTCATCTCAACCTGTCCCTTGGTTCCCGGGCCGGTTGAGCAGAGCAGATGCCCGCCCTGCGGTGCGAGGATGTTGAAGCGACTCATGAACACCCTCGCTGCCTGCGCCACCCTCTGCATGACGGCTGTCGCTTGTGCGAACGAAGCGCCCGATGTTGAAGCTACGCCTTCGTGTACCCGCAACGCCTGAGACACGGGATGACGCACTCGCGAGGTCTCGAGTAGACCCGCTACGACCGTGAGCGGGTCGCGCCTGAGGTCTGCACGCACATGGTGAGCACCGTCGACGCCATGCCAACGAGTCCCGCGCTCCGTTGACATCTGGGTCACGCCCACCTACGGTACGTGCGTCGCATTTCTTCGGGACCGCGGCTGCTGAATTTCGAGAGACCTCTTACCGCCCTGCGATGCAGGGGTCGGGGATTCAGCATGCAAAAACGACTCATCAAAGCTATGGCCCGCGAGGGCCTCGACATCACAAAACAGGGTCCTGTCTATCGGGTCCGTAAATCGAATGGCCACGGGCCGGAGGCAGAGGTCTTACTGCCCGAGGGTTTTCCGGTTGAGGCGAAGGCCTTCAAGCAGCTAGCGGCTTTCGCTGGCGTCGAACACCCACAGGGCGGCGCGGTCTGCCGCGCTTGCGCAACACCGGATTTCCACCCGGGCTCGCTCGTTCCTGTCGGTGCCATCGTCGCCTCGAGCGAACTGGTCATTCCGCAGGCAATTGGGACCGACATCAACTGCGGGATGCGGCTCCACGTTGCCGATCTGCCCCTCGATCGGTTCATGGCCGGCAAAGAGGAGCTGGTTCGGCTTCTGAAAGGTGACCTTCTGCTCGGGACACGTGATTTGCCAGCCACAGCATCGACGCTGAGGGCCGCTTACAGCACGGGGACGCTCGGGTGGCTGGAAGGGTCGCGGGCTCGGAGAATGGGCCTGATGGCGTCCTCAGATCTCGCGGAGATGGAACGGGAGACTGAGCGGGTCTACGACCTCGGCTCCTTCGAGGGGAATGCTGGATGGGCCCCCCAATTGGAAGAGCGCGACGTCATCCGAGATGGCGGCCTGGGGACGGTAGGCGGCGGGAACCATTTCGTCGAAATGCAGGTCGTCCATTCGATCGAGGACAAAGCGAAAGCATGGGAATGGGGAGTTCGAGAGGGGAAGATCGCGTTCATGGTCCACACGGGCTCGCGTCACATCGGCGTTGGTGTGGGGACGCGCTGGAACGAGATTGCCAAAGTACGTTGGCCAAAAGACACCAAATGGCCGGAGATCTTCTCCCTGCGAGGCGACGACGCAAACGACTACATGGAAGCAATGCACACTGCAGCGAACTACGCAGCCGTAAACCGGATGCTGATCGCAGAGATGATTCGCAACCGGATGCGCCAGGTGTTCGGCGACATCGACGTGCCACTGGTGTTCGACGTGCCGCACAATCTCGTGATGCGGGAGAACGACCTTTTCGTTCACCGCAAAGGGGCGACACCTGCACACCCTGGGCAGCCGGTTCTCATCCCAGGTTCGATGGGTCACCCCTCGTACCTCATGGCGGGCTGCGGGTCTGAGCGATTCCTCAACTCGTGTTCCCACGGAGCCGGTCGAGCGGTCACCCGATTCAATATGACGCGGAAGGGGCGGCCGGACATGGACCTGGGGCTCGAAGGCGTCGAGTGCATCACGCTCCGTGAGGAGCGGCGCGAGGAGGAAGCGCCTGGCGCCTACAAGGACATCGGTCCCGTTGTGCAGGTGCAGGTGGAACAAGGTCTCGTCGCACCAGTCGCGGTGATGAAACCGCTGTTGACGTTCAAGTCGCAGCGACGGGATTCGCCCTGTGCTCAGGCCACCCCTCGCGGCCTCTCTCACTTCATTTCGCTCAATGACCCGGGTGGCAGCGAGGGGTGAGACCTGCGCACCTTACGCGCGTTCAGTCTGGCAGGAGCACCGATCGCCAACAATCAGCCTCACCAAGCCCAAAGGCGAAGCCCGATGATCCCGTGGGCTCCAAGCCACACCGTCATCCCAACCGCCGCCGTCGAAGCAAGACTCGGCACCACGCGCGACCACATCGCCGTCCGGCCCACCGCACCGGCCCGAAGCGCCGCCCACAGTCCCGCCACCGACGACAACGCGAACACCAGCGTCGCGACAAACAGCGCAACCGTAGCCGGGTCAACGATCCCCAACGCATCTCGTGCCGCCGCCGCCTGAAACAACATCGGCATCCCGACGAAACACACTCCCGCGACCGCAGGCCAAACCACCACCCCAGCCTCAATCCACCGCCGCCGCCGGACAACCGTCCACACAACCCAACCAACGCACCACAACGGAGCCAGCTGCAGCAGCAACGACGCAGCCCCGAGCACCCGAACCCGCCACAGTGCCAGCATCCGCGAGCCCTCTTCGGCGTAGGACCAGCTGGCGACCATCACCCTCTCGCCATCCGCATCCCTGCCGAACCGGATCGACGAACCCCCCTGCCCCGCGAGCTTGTACGCGCCATCCCCCGCAGGCACGATCTGCGCGCCCTGTCCCATGAGGCCATCCAAATGCAACCCGCGGGGGTTGGCCGTCGCGTTCCACCCCAGCAGCGCACGCTCGACGAAGCCGAAAAGCGAGTGGCGAGGGCTGGCAAACCGATAGAACCCGGCGTGTCGCTCGCGTTTGGGGTCCGGCTCGATCCGTGGCGGGGACGGCAGCCTGCGGTCGCGAGTGATGTAGCGGAACAGCAGGCTGCGAATTTCGCTGTACGCCCGGGGCGAGTGGGTCGCGTTGAGCAGCATGACGTAGCCCGCGGACAGCTCCGGGAAGTAGCGGTAGCAGGACAAGAACCCGGGCAGCCCCCCGTCGTGACCGCGCCCAAGCGATGGATGCGCGACATCACCGTAGTTGCCCAGCCCGTAGCTTGCGTCGGTGGGCCGGATCGACCCCGTGCCCATGGTCTCGATGCGATCGAAGCCCGCCGCGGAGACCACCTGTGGGACGTCCTTCCCCCGGGTCAGCCAGAAGTGAACGAGCTGCCCAAGCTGCCGCGGTGTTGCGAGCAGGGCACCGGCCGCCCGGTGAGAGATCGGGCGAAACGCGACCGGTGTGCCCGGCTGAACATGTCCGGTCGCGAGCCGCTCGCGCAGCGCCGGGGTGCGGGCGAACTCGGCATCGCCCATTCCGATCGGACGCAGCACATGCTCGCGCAGCCACGCGTCAAAGCGGGTTCCGGTTGCTCGTTCGATCGCCAATGCGGCCACCGAGTAGCCGACATTGCTGTACGCCATGCGGGAGCCGGGGCGCCAGCGCACCAACCGAGATCGCGGATTGATCGCCAACGCTTGCGCGGGCGTGATCGCTTCGTTCTGCGTGAAGTACTCGTTGAAGTGCATGTCGTCGAAGCCGGCGGTGTGCTCCAAGGCATGCGCCAGGGTGACGGGGGCCTGCTGCGACCACTCGTTGTCCAGGGGGAGCTCTGGCAAGGCTTCGCGCAGGGGCTGGTCCAGGTCGAGGGCCCCCTGCTCGTGCAGCCGCATCGCCCCGAGTCCCACGATGCTCTTGGTGATCGATGCGACCCGGAACACGGTGTGCTCATCCACCGCCCGGCCCGAGACAAGGTCCGCAACCCCTACGCCACCCGCCCACGTCACCCCGTCCGCGTCGACGATCGCCAGTCCCACCCCCGGCACGCCTTCACGCCGCAGGACCGCTGCGATCTGGGTCTTGAGCTCCTCGATCGTGTCCGGGGTGTGCAGCGCCGCCGCGGGCGAGGCAAGGAGTGCCGGAGGCGGACCCTCGGCCAACACCTTTGGGGCATCCACGCTCGGAGCGGAGGTCAACGGCAGCCACGCGAGCACGCTGGCGAGAAGAAACACCACGAGCAGAAGCGTCCGTCTCGGTCGAGCCATCACATCGCGAGCTTCGCATGCGGGCATGAGTCACGCGCGAGAGACCCTATCCAGCGTTGCTGTCCTCCGGCGCCGCTGCGCAACCGATGGGCGCGCTCGGTCTGCGCCCGAAGCCTCTGCATCACCCCCTTCGCAAACCGCTGGCACAACCTCCCGAGCAGCCGCCGGTCGAAGCCCAGCCGCGCATCGCCATCGAGCCCTCGAAGCTGAGCACCCACTGCCTCCAGCGCACCTCGGGGAAGCCGGGCCAAACGAGTCTCGGCTCAACGTCGACGGCCCCGATGGAGGAGCCGAACTCGGCGACGCTGGGAGTACACGCCACGGTCCCTCACTCCGCGATGCCCCGATATTTTTGGTGGTAATCAAAGGTTAGCTTTGTTATTTATTACGCATGCTCGGGGTCGGAATGCGTCGGTGGGGGGTCCTGGCGGGCCTTTGGGTGGGACTGGTCGGCTGCGATCCTCGGGTCGGGGACGACGGGCCGGAGGCGGAGGAGCCTGACATCCACGAACCCGACGACTTCGACCCCAGCGGCAGCTACCCAACCCAGCCCGAGCCCGAAGAGCCAGAGACCGATCCAGATCCCGAACCCGGTGCGCTCAGCACGGGCTTCATCACCGACCCCGACGGCGGAATCGAGACCTACGAGTGTGACCTGTATGAACAGGACTGCGAGCCCGGCGAGAAATGCAACGTCTGGGCGAACGACGGGGGCAGCTCTTGGAACGCGACGAAATGCGTTGGCGTCGATCCGGACCCCGACCTCGCCGGTGAGCAATGCCAGGTCGAAGGAAGCGGAGTGTCGGGGATCGACACCTGCGAGGCAGGGGCGTTCTGCTGGGACACCGACGATGCGGGCAACGGGATGTGCGTCCCCTACTGCCAGGGCTCGGAGAGCGAGCCAACGTGTGACAACCCGTCGGAAGCCCCTGCGGCAGGGAAAGAGTTCTGCATCTGCCTTCCGATGTGCGACCCGCTGCTCAACGACTGCCCAGTCGGATGCGGTTGCTATTCGACGGAGGATCGCTTCCAGTGCGTGCCGGATGCGTCCGGCCCCGACCTCGGACTCTTCGGTGACCCCTGCGAGTTCACCAACGACTGCGACCCAGGGCTGAGCTGCACGTCGGCAGAGTACGTCGAGTGCGACAGCGGAAGCTGCTGCACATACTTCTGCTCCACCGAGCATCAGGACACCTGTCCCGGCGAGCATGTCTGCCGTTCGGTCTATGAAGACGGGCAGGCCCCCCCGGGGTACGCGGACGTCGGGTTGTGTACCCTGTCCGACGCGGAGTGATCCGATTGACCACCGGCTCTGCGGTCGGTGGGGGCGGACTCGTGGAGGAGCGGGACCTATTGCTGGAAGCAGTAGATCGGGCTCAGCCAGCTGCACACCCCTCCGGAGCACCAGGTGGTCCAGGCCGCGTCGACGCTGTCGGCCCGGCCCCAGCGCCCTGAGCCGCCCTCATCGGTCCACCCTCCGCAGGCTGCGAAGGTTTGACCGACGCCATCGGGGTTGGTCGCCGACCACACCGTCGGGAAGCCCCCACCGGCGCACGAGGTGTTTCCCACCGGCGGCGGCGTGCCGTTTTCCGTCAGGTTGATGGCGACCGCGAGATCGGTGCCGTCGGTCAGGTCCGCGTAGCTGGCGGCGACCTGCGTGCCGTTGACGAGCTCGTACGCCCCGCCCTCCTGCGTGAACCGAGTGCTCGGAGACTCCGTCGGCGTGGAGAGCCACGCCAGGTAGGTCCCGGGCAACCCGGCAGCCACGGCCAACGACTGACAGTTTGCGTCCGCTCCCGCTAATCCTCCCATGTCTCCGGTGTACATCTCGCTGGAGACGAAGACCGTCCTCGCACTGAATGTGCACGCGTTGCTGCACGAGTCGTCGTCCACGTCGTTTCCGTCGTCGCACGCCTCCCCCGCGGTGACGTTGAGGACGCCGTCGCCACACTCCGACGTGGAACAGTCCACGTTGCAGACGTCAGACTCGCCGCTGTCGTCACAGGTCTCGCCGGCCGTAGCGTTCGTCACCCCATCGCCACACGCGGCCGCCGTGCAGTCGGCGTCGCAGCTCAATGATTCGCCGGCGTCATCGCAGGCTTCCCCGGCCGTGGCGTTCGTGATGCCGTCGCCGCACTCGGACGCGGAGCAGTCGAGGTTGCATGTCTCCGATTCCCCGCCGTCGTCGCAGGTCTCGCCTGCGGTCGCGTTCACGACCGCGTCTCCACAGGTGGCGTTCGTACAGTCGGCGTTGCATGACTCCGACCGTCCCGCGCCGTCACACTCTTCGCCCGCGCTCGCGTTCATCACGCCGTCGCCACACTCTGCGACCGTGCAGTCGACGTTGCACGACTCAGACTCGGCTCCGTCGTCGCACGTCTCGGACGCGGCAGCGTTGACGATCCCGTCGCCACACGCCGCGGCGGTGCAGTCGGCGTTGCACGACTCGGACTCGCCGCCCTCGTCGCAGGCCTCGCCGGCGCTCTCGTTCCACACGCCGTCACCACAAGCGGACGTCGTGCAGTCGGCGTTGCAGGCGACCGACTCGCCCGCATCGTCACAGTCTTCTCCGTCGTCGACCGTGCCGTCGCCGCACGCCGCGAGCGGCCCACCGCTCGACGAACCAACGCTCGACGAGTCACCGCTCGACGAACCCGCGCTCGACGAACCAACGCTGGTGCTCGTTCCGGCTGAAGTCTGCTCGGTCGTCGTGGTCTCGGGATCTCCGCCGACGGATCCGACATTCGTCGGCGGACCGGACGTGCTCCCGTCCGAGCTAGAACCGTCACTTCCAGACGCAACGTCGTCGGTGCACCCCAGCAGGGGAAATGTCGAGGAGAGCAAGATCGCAAGCAGGGGTGTTTGGCTCTTCAGCACCGGAGCACGGTTTCATACCCGTTCAACGTGTGTCCATCGGATTGAGCGATCCTCGTCGCTTCTCAGCGCCAGTACGTTCGAGTTCGCTCGCCTCGCGCAAGGTTGCGCCGAAGGTGTCTCGCAACGAGTCATCTCTTTCGTGCTGACGGCCGCGTGCAGCTGCATGCCGAAGCCGCGGACGAGCATCGGCGAAGCCGGCGGATGCTCGCACGTCGAGGGTCCGACAGCACGCTGCGGCAGGCCGAGCTGGGCGCTGGCCACGAGGGCCTCGTCGGCAGGTTCGTCATCGCTGGCGTCCTCGAGGCGCTCGGCCAAGTCTGCGTGCAGCCGCTGCAGCGTCCGCAACAGCTCCTGCTCGCAGAGGTTGCAGCCTAGACTGCATCGGCCACACCGCTGTAGCCGTTCGCTCAGAATATGTTTGCGAGACACGAGAGCACCGCGCCCAGGTGCAGCCACTGCAGCCACGCCACCAGCCCGATCAGCGCCAAGTGCCCGACAAGCCAGCGCGGGCGTCCTAAGGCGATCGTCACCCCCGCGTGAAACAAGATCGTCAACGCGGACGCTGCCAATAGCCACCCCTCGCTGGCGCGCACGAGGTAGCGGAAGCTGTCGCCGCAGCGATTCCACGCAAAGACGCCGAACTCGAATCGCATCAACTCGGCCACGAGCAGGAGCAACATGATGGCTACGGGCGCCGCGAGGGCTACCCGCGCTGCTCGGCTGTCGAAGCGTTCTACGTTTAGCAACAGCCGCAGCTTACGGCATCCACGCCGATGACGCGCGCGAGCGGCCGCAGAGCTGGGGAGACCGAGTCCAACTCGCGGGCACGCTGGACGGATCCATGTCGTCGTCCTCGTACCCCCAGATCGCCGCCGGCTTGCGACTGTTCGGCACGGGCTCGCGGGTTCCGTGGTGTTCTGGTCCTCGGCGGGTCCCGTGGACCGATCGCCGAGACCAGCTTGTCACCACTTCTGCCCTCCCGCACGCTCCCCTTTGAGATGGAGTACGACGGATGGGCGGAGCGCTACGACGAGGATACGCAGCGCTTTGGGTGGCGAGCGCCCGAGGTCGTGCTCGAAGCGGCGGCTGCCGTGGGCGCGAAGACGGATGACGTGCTCGACCTGGGTGTGGGCACCGGACGCTGCAGCTTGTCGCTCGCGCGAGCGGGTGCCCGGGTGATTGGCGTCGATGCGTCGGACGAGATGCTGGCGCAGGCGACGACGTCTGCTGCATACGCTGCGCTGCATCGCCTCGAGCTTGGGGCCGCTCCGCTTCGCTCGCTGCTTGGCGAAGCGCGCTTCGATCTTGCGGTGTCGTGCGGAGTCCTGCACTTCATCGCGTCGCTGGCCGAGCTGTGCGCGGAAGTCTTCGAGCTGCTCCGGCCGGGGGGATGGTTCGTGTTCACCTCGATCCCGCCGCAGACGCGGAGCTTCTCCGCCTCCACGCACGTGCGCGCCCCGGACGAAGTCCAAGCGCTCCTGCTGCGCGCCGGTTTTTCGGTCGAGGTGCCCGAGCGGTTCATCGCGTACTACGCCCAGGGCGATCGCAGTGAGCCGGTGTTCTATGAGATCTGGCGTGCACGTCGCGCGACGCAGGCGCGGACCTGATCGCGGTGGACCCCGCCGCCATCTCGGCCGTGACCGACGGGCCGTGATGAGATCGTTGAGAGTTCTCTGCGACGGTGTTCTCGCCTATGGTCGCGCATGCGCTGCGCGACCCACTGTGTGCTGCTGCTCGCTCTGGCTGCGGGCTGCGCGACGAAGCCCTCGGCAGGGACGAAGCAACCGGTCTGCAACGAGACGGCCCAGCCTGCGGCAGCGTCGGCGGATCCACCGGTCGCTTCGAGCGAGCAAGGCAGCGACGCGGGTTCCTCGGAGCACGATCTCGATGCCGACGGATCTGCGGTGCCCGGGGCAAAGCCGAAGAGTGCGGAGCGAGGCGTCGTGGTCGAGGGGGATGCGTCTTCGCAGTCGGAGTCACTCTCTGCGACCGAGGCCGAGCGGCTCCGTGCACACTGCGTGGAGGGAGCGCCGGCCGTGCTCGCGAACTTCGGAAAGACGCAGCTGGTGGTTCGCGAGGGCTACTCGCTGCGGCACTCGGAGGCCTTGAAGATCCCGCTTTGGGTCTGCGAGGAGGTTACGCATTGGGACACGGAGGGGTCGGCGACGCGAAAGGTGTCCAAGTTCGCCGCAGATCCAAAGCTGCACCCCGAGGCGCGGGCGGAGCTCAAGGACTACAAGAACAGTGGGTACGATCGCGGACACAATGCGCCGGCGGCCGACTTCAAGTTTTCGCAGCCGGAGACCAACGATTCATTCTTCCTCTCCAACATGACGCCCCAGGTTGGGGTCGGCTTCAACCGCGCGATCTGGGCCGACCTCGAGGAACAGGTGCGACGATACGCTCGCGGTTGGGGCCAGGTCTGGGTGATCACAGGCAGCTATATCCACGGACACGGGGAGTACCAAGTGATCGGGCCGGACCAGGTGGCCATCCCGACGCACTTCTACAAGGTGGTGGTGCGGCGTGAGGACAAGGGCTACCGAATCGCGACCTTCGTGATGGAGAACCGCCCCCACACGAAACAGGAGCGGGCGGCCTCGTGGAGCGACTACTTGGTGACGCTCGACGAGCTGGAGGCGGCCACGAAGATCGATTTCCTCCCTGAGCTGAGCGCGGCGGAGGCGGAGCGGTTCGAGACGACAAAAGCAGATCTTACGCGGTGGTGAGCGGCGGATTTCGATGCGGTGCAAGCGTCGTCGACGACCCCATCGAAGTGCGCGAGGCTGCGGCAGCGAAGGGCCGACCCGCCTCTTGAACGTGACCCAGTTCGACAGCACGCAGATGTCGGTGGCGGCGGTGACGAGCATGAGCGTGCGCGTGGACCGGCACAATCGGCTGATCGCCGCGCTGCAGTCGCTAACGCTCGACGAGCAGATCGCGATCGAGCAGCACCTGCTGGAGGGCCAGACGCTCGAAGACACGGCGGTGGTGTTGGGGGTGTCCCGGGCGACGGTGGTGCGACGAGTGGGGAAAGGACGCCAACGCCTGGCGCAAGCGCTGGCGGGTGGAAACGCGGATGTGGGCGACGCGGTGCTGCAGGAGCTTCGCGCGGCGTATCACTCGGCCTAAAAAAAGTGGGTCCTCAGAAAAATCTGTGGGCGACCTTGGGCACGGGAAGTGCTCCCAGCGAGTGGTAGAGGGCAACCTGCGTGGCTTTGAAGGTGCGCAGACCGTAGGCGCGTCTTGTGACGACTTTGAGCTTGTTGTTCATGCCCTCGGTCGAACCGGCTGAGATCAGGCCGCGGGCGTGAAACCAGTTGAGGATGAGCGGCTTGTGGCGACGCAGCATGCGGGCGATTTTCTTCACGGGCTCGATCCGCGAGCGCATGGCTCGGAAGGTCCAGTTCTTGATGAACGTGTCGGCTTTCTCGGACGACGTCTCGTCCCACAGTTGCTGCAGGTCCTCCTTGAGGAGGTACGCTTTGACGGTCCGCAGGTTGTAGCGGACCAGGTCGGCGAGCTTGATGCGCTGGTTGTCGGTGAGATTCTCCGGCCGCTTCAGCAAGCACCATCGGCTGTGCTTGAGCACGGGCTCGTGACCCTCGCTCTTCATCGTCCGAGCCTCGCCCGCGCGGACCTCGTCGATCGCCTTGTTCATCTTCGCGACGATGTGGAAGCGGTCCAGGACATGCTCCGCATTTTTAGCGCGTCGCGAGATGACGCCGAGATACGGTTTCCACATGTCGCTGCACACCCATCGCAGCCATCGAGCACGAAGCCCGAACTCGTTGAAGAACGTGTCCAAGGTTTCCGTCGTGCGGTCGCGTCCGACCCACAGCAAGCGGCGACAGTGCTCGTCGATCTGGTAGACGACGGTCAGGTACTTGTGTCCGCGATGCCAAAGGACTTCGTCGACCCCGATCGCCCGAATTCCCTTGAGTTCGCGGTTCTCCAGCCCCCAGGCGACTGCGAAGGCGACCGCCTTGAAGACCGTGTCCCAGCTCGTGCGGAACGTGTCGGCGACCTCCTTCCAGCTCATCCGCTTGGCCCAGTTCGCCAGAAACCAGGCGTACGTCGTCGTGGTCGGGCTCTTGCCGATCGCCCACGGGACCGTCTCGACCTTGACGCCGCATTGCGAGCAATTCACGCGCCGCATGCGGTACGCGAACATCGTCCTGAACCCCCACAGCGGCACGAACTGAAAATGCCGGACCGGCTGCGTGTCGTAGCAGGGGCCCGACCGCTCGCACCCAGAGCACGTCGGCTTGCTGCCCACCCGCGCCCGGAGTTCGACGACCAGCCTCCGGTTCATGTCTCCTTCCAACCGAACGCGGCCGTACACGAACCCCTTGTGCTTCTCCACGTGATTGAGCAATGTCTTGACCTGCATCTCGTCCTTGCGTCCTTGGCGGATTTTGGTGTCGCAACCTCATCCTCCCAAGTCGCACGGCGGGGTGCACCTACGTCGTGTCCCTTCGCTCGGCGCCGCGCTCTGGGCCACCTCGGATCTGCTCGCTCCGCTGACCTCCGCGGCCGCAGGCGGGCCCGCTCCCCGCGACCCATGAGTCGAGGGTCTCTGCCTCACCTCCATGCCGCCGCGCCAGTCGACCCCCGGATCCGCGTTTCAGACCCACGAATTCTTCCGAGGACCCAAAAAAGTTGGTGTGGTTTGAGCCGATGAGGGCTGCTCGTCGGACGTGATCAGTGAGGCCGATGAGATGGCCTCGAGAGGAACTGAATCATGCAAACGATCACCATCACCAAGTTCACACCTCAAACCTCATTCGGGTTCGTCTGCGGGATGCCCTCCCCGGCCGACACGCTTAGGCCCAGCGTGCGCGCCCTGGACCTCGAGCGCATCGTCTTGAAGCTCGCGAAGGAACCAGGCTGGTCGATGGCCCGCGCCCACCAAGCGGAGCTCGACTACCGACGTTTCCTGAACCTGCGGGTGCTGTACCCGAAGACGTCGTTGGTCCCGACCCGCGACATCGACGAGATGTGGCACCTGCACATCCTGGACACGCGCGCGTACGCTGGCGACTGCGCGCGGATCTTCGGAGACTTCCTGCATCACGCACCGGCGTTCGGCGGAGAGGCCCGGGTGCAGCTGGAGATCGGTTTCGCGAGCACGCAGGGGCTGTGGCTGAACGTGTACGGCGAGGCGCTGCAGGACGCGGCTCGGTGTGAGGGGAAGCCATGCCACGTGGAGTCGGAGTGCCGGTGTCGCTGAAGTTGGAGGGTTGGCTGTGGCGCGGCCGCATGCCCCGACGACCGGCGATGCACACCTGATTGCGAACCAGGATGCGGTGTACTTCGGACACGAGCGTGCGAGCGCTAAGCTTCGACGACCGATGGCGCGGCTCGGAGCTCGCCGAGGAGAGCTCGCGGTGTCGCGCCTGCGATGGTGCGGAACTCGGCGTTGAGATGCGCTTGGTCGTAGTAGCCCGCAGCGACGGCGATGCTCGCCCAGGTCGCGCGAGTGTCGTCCTGGGCGGCGCGAAGGGCTCGATGGAAGCGCGCGAGTTTGGCGTACGTCTTCGGGCCGAGGCCGAGGGTCTCCCGGAAGACCCGACGAAGGTGTCTCTCGCTGACACCGAGCTTTGCGGCGACCGCAGTGACGCTCGCGCTCGTCAGCCCGCGCGCGGCGTCGAGGGCGAGCTGCACTCGGTCGCTGCGCACATCCGCCACCGCCAAGCGGCCGGCGATGGCGCTGTCCAGGACCGCGGCCGCATCGGCGGGGGTGGAGGCTCGGGCGATCCGATCGGCGAGCTGCCCGGTCGCGCGCTCGCCCCACAGGCCCTCGAGCGCGACCACTCGGCCTGCAATCTCGGACGCTGCCGCCCCGAGCACGGCCTCGTGAGCACCGAGCTGAAGACGCGCGACCACGGTCCGCAGTCCGCCCGGAACGAGCTTTCGGTGCGCCCGCTCCCGCACTCCCATCGCATGCATGTCGAGGCCGTTTCGCGCGGACGGCCCGAAGCGAACGACGAGGCTGATCTCCGGCCGCGGGATCGCAACCAACGGGACGTCGTGGGCGCATTCGTGCAAGGAGAGCGCGGCAACCGCAGACGCTGTCGCCATGCTCGGGAGCACGCGATCGGAAAGAAGCGCACTGGCGAGCACGGGAGGAGTCTGGTGCCCCGACACATCGGGCGCAAGCTGGTCCGATTCTTCCAATCCCGGCCGTCGAGCGATCGATAGGTTCTGGGCATGAAGATTCTCGTAACCGGTGCGACAGGCAAGGTCGGAAGTCGACTCACGCGACGGCTCGTTCAGCGGGGCGGTCAGGTGCGTGCTCTGGTCCGCGACTTGGCACGTGCCGCTCCGCTCGGGGCGCATGGCGTCGAGCTCGTGGAGGGTGACCTCCTGGAGGCCGACTCGCTGGCGAGGGCGGTGCAAGGCGTCGACGCGGTGGTCCACTGCGCGGCCTTCTTTCGCGGCGCCACGGCTGAGCAGGCGCACGAGGTCAACGACCTCGGCACGCAGAGTCTCGCCAACGCCGCCCGAGACGCCTCGGTCAAGCGCTTCGTCTTCACGAGCACTGGCTTGGTCTACGGCCCCACGGGAGGCCGCCTGGTTCGCGAAGACCAACCCTGCGCGCCGACCCACGCGTACCCCGCGAGCAAGATCGCGGCCGAGCGATTCTTGCTCTCGCTCGAGGGCCTCGACGTACGGGTGCTGCGTTTGCCCTTCGTCTACGGTGATGGCGACCCGCACATCGAGGAGGTCGTGCCGATGATGCGCACGTTTCTACCGAGCCAACGCATGTCGATCAGCCACCACGCCGACGTTGGGCAGGCGATCGCTCGCATCCTCGACGCCCCGTCGCCAGCGCACCGCATCTACAACCTGACCGACGATGAAGCCCCGGACCTGGCCACGCTGTTTGCTTCGGTGGGGGCACCGCCGCCGGACGGCACCGAGGCGGAGCGCGGGCGGATCTTCGAGGCGACTCTCGATGGTCGCCGACTGCGCGACGAACTCGGATTCGCACCCGAGTACCCGCGCCTCGCAGACGCCATCGCGGCACACGCAGGCTGAACGCGTGCTCGTCGCGTATCGCAGCCTGCCTACACAGGGGATCCACTCTGTAGGCAGGCTGCGATGGGTTCACAACGGGCTGCGAGGTCTCTCCCCACGCTGATACGCTGGACGGGTCGAACTAGACATGTACACACGAGACATCATCGGAGGGGTGCTCGTCGCGAGCCTTTGTGGCTGCGCGAGCGAAGGGGGACCCGAGCAAGACTCGAGCTCTGAAGGCATCGAGACGCAAACGTCGGGGACGACGGAGGCGGAGGTGGAGGTGGGAACGGAAGGCAGCACGTCCTCGTCGGGCGCGAGCGCGTCGGCGACTACCGCGTCCGCGGATGCGTCCAGCACGTCCTCGGAGACGTCCTCTGCCTCGTCGGGACCGACCGGTAGCTCGAGCAGCTCAAGTTCCTCGGGCGAGGGGGAGTCCACGACCACCGCCGCGGAGCTGGAGGTGTGCGACGGCATCGACAACGACGGCAACGGCTTCGTCGACGACGTCGACGTGGGCGACGACGGCGTGTGTGACTGCCTGCGCATCGCGACCTTGGGCGAGGCCGGCCCCTGGGGTGAAGGCGACGTGTTCGCCACCTGGCTCGAAGAGCGCTCCGACGACGGCGCCCACCCCCTGGGCGCGCAGGAACTCACGGACGAGCTCCTGGGGGCCTATCGAATCATCGTGGTGCAGGACGTCTCGGTCATCGGACGCAGCTACGCCGAGAGCGAAGTCGAGGCGCTGCAGAACTTCATCGACGCCGGCGGCGGCGTGATGACGATGATCGGCTACGCCGGGCCGACGGAGATCGAGAATGTGAACCTTCTTCTCGGCCCCTGGGGGCTCTCCTACGGCCCCACCCAGATCCTCGGAGGTTCTGGGGGCGCCACCCTGCCGGTCACTCAGTGGATGGCCCACCCAATCTCCGCGGGCATCACCTCGGTCGGCGTCGACAACGGCTATCCGGTGCAAGGCGCGGGCACCGTCTTCGCCCAACAGGGCGGCTGGGACGTCGGACGTGCCCTCGACACCGGCAGTGGCCACATCGCGATGTGGGGCGACGAGTGGATCTCATACGACTCCGAGTGGACCGATCACCCCGAGTACCAGGTCGAACAGTTCTGGCTCAACGCGATCCACTGGCTCACCCCGGTCGAGGACTGCCAGATCCCCCTCCCGGGCTGAGGGCTCGAAGGACGCAGGCTGCTCGTCGCGACTCGCTCCGGCGAACTCCCACGATCGCGTCAGGCGGTCTCGTGGAGCTGTTCGATGTCGCCGGCGGGACCGTTGAACAGCCCACGAAGACCGAGCCAGTCCGGCGCTTCGTGAAACGAGCTGGGAAAAGCTGGGAAGCAGGCTCGGCGCAGACGGCCCGAGCTGCTCCCGCTGACCGGGACCTGACGATCAGGCGAAACAGCGGTAGTACTGCCACCCGTCGACGTCGAAATAGGCGCAGTCGTCGCTGTCGGTGCCTCCTAGGGCCTGGTCGATGAACGAGATCTTGTTCTGCAATCGCGTCATCGACTGTTTGCCCCCCGCCTTGGCGCACATGTCGACCTCGCCGTCGTTCACCTCGATGAGTGCCGCCAGACCCATGACCACCGGCGCGCCGGTGCTCGGTAGGTAGTCCAGCGCGGGGCCACCGGAGTCGCCCAGACATACCCGGCTCGGTCCACTCGCGTTGTTGAAGAAGTGCTCGGGTCCGGCCCAGGTCGGCGTGTAGCTCATCCGTCGGAGCGTGCCTGCCCCTCCTGCGTTGGAGTTGACGCCCTGTCCGAAGAACTTCATCGCGCCGACCATGCCCAAGGGGCCCACGTAGATTCGGTGGCGAGCGTCGCTGGAGAACCCGAACGATCCGTAGTTCAGCTTCACGACCGCGAGATCGTCTCCGACGTCGAAGCTCCCCGCGTAGCCCTCGGAACCGCCCACGTAGTCGGGATGGATGTTGATGCGAACCTTGCCGTCGTATTTGCCGCCGCCGAAGTTGTCCACGGCGATTCCGTACGCGTCGAAGTTCTTTGCGCCGCCCGGGGCGAGCTGGTCGACGCAGTGCGCCGACGTGATGACCGCGCGCTCATGCACGAGCACCCCGGTGCAGCTGCTGGTGCCGCCCGAAGCGGTGGGAAACCGGAGCCGGATGATGCCGTCTTCGGTGAGATGACTGGCCTCCGCTGCAGCAACGCGAAACTCGTCGCCGGCGGGATCGAGCGGCTCGGAGGGGAAGCTCTCGACGAGGTCGAGGCTGTCGTCGATGAACGCTTGCGCGTCCTCGCAGCTCTCGACCGTTGCCACGCCGAGCGCGTCGGCCAGCTCGGGATTGTCTCGCAACAGCCCGTTGATCTGGAGGAAGTCGTACGCCCCGGTTCCGCAGCGCACGAGATCGCCGCGGGTCTCCGTCTCGAACGACGCAGGGGTGAGGTCGGCTTCGTCCGCGTCGCAGGCTGAAGATGCGACGAGTGCGGCCAGCGAGAGCTTGAGGAGGTTTCGTTTGGTCATGTCAAACGGGGAAACGCCCGGGAGCTCGGCTCGGATCACGGCCATCCCCATCAGCGCTGCGTCGTCACCACCCCCGACCGCGATGAAAGGGGTGCGCGCGGTGGAAGGAGCTCGAGCTTCAGGCCCCTGCGTGCGACCCTAGGCCTTGTGCCCCGACTGCCTCCTGGTCTGTACGACAAGCTCGTCGATCGAGCGGTCGAGGCGGCCCTGGGTGACATCGAGTCTGGGTTGAGCCTGGTCTCACCGCTCGCGCTGGACGAGGCGCACGACCATCTCGTGCTCGCTGTTGCTACGCGGCTGCGTAGTGCGTTGCGTGCGGTTCGGGGAGAGAGCTTCTCGGACAAGCTGGAGGGCCAGGTCGCGCTGACGAATCGCGTCCTGGAGGTGCTCTCGAGGGTTCCATCGAGTGGGACGGATGCCAACGACACGATCCCCGCACCTCCGCTGCGACTGTCCGCGGTGTTCGAGGCGGCGGAGGCCCCACGGGAGCCGCGCTCACCACAGCGGCCGAAGATTCCCCTGCGCTCGAGCGACCTTCTCATCAACGGCAAGCACGACCTCAGCCTCGGGCCTCAGCTACGGCTCGAGATCGAGTCGGCGGATCGGGTCGACTTGCTGTGTTCGTTCGTGAAGTGGAGCGGGTTGCGGATCATCGAGGACGTGCTTCGAGACCATCTGCAGCGCCGGCCGGGGTCGGTCCGAGTGCTGACGACGACGTACATGGGAGCGACGGAGCGGCGCGCCCTGGAGGCGCTCATCGAGATGGGAGCGGACGTGCGGGTGTCCTACGACCGCAGCCAAACCCGGCTCCACGCGAAGGCTTGGCTTCTTCACCGCGAGTCGGGGTTCTCGACGGCCTTCGTGGGGTCGTCGAACCTCTCGGCCGCGGCGGTTCTGGACGGGCTCGAGTGGAACGTCCGCCTTGCCCAGGCCGACAACGCATCGATCCTGCAGCGCTTCGCGGCCGCGTTCGACCAATACTGGGACGACGGCAGTTTTCGGGCGTACGACCCCAAGACGTTCAGCGAGGCGATCCGCGGTGAGCGTCGCGAACGGGCCGCGCCGTTCCTTCGCTTCGACATCGAGCCAAAGTCTCATCAGGCGCGCATCCTCGACGAGCTGGAGGCGGAACGTGCGGCCGGGCATTGGCGCAACCTGGTGGTGGCCGCCACGGGCACGGGCAAGACGGTGGTCGCAGCGCTCGACTATCGACGGCTGAGCAAGCAGCTCAAGCGGGCCCGGCTGCTGTTTGTCGCCCACCGCCGGGAGATCCTCGAGCAGAGCCACCGGACGTTTCAGGTCGCGCTGGGCGACGGTGGTTTTGGTGAGCGGCTTGGCGACGGACAGGTCCCGGGCGAGTGGACGCACGTGTTCGCGAACATCCAATCGCTCACGCCCGAGCGCCTCGAGGCCCTGTCGCCCGACGCCTTCGACGTGGTCGTCGTGGACGAGTTTCACCACGCTGCGGCGGGATCGTACGACCGACTCCTGCAAAAACTGAAGCCCAAGGTTCTCGTGGGACTCACCGCGACGCCGGAGCGCGCCGATGGCAAGAGCGTGTTGGAGTGGTTCGAGGGTCGGATCGCATCGGAGATCCGTCTTTGGGAAGCGCTCGACCATTCGCTGCTGTGCCCGTTTCAGTACTTCGGCATCGGCAGCGCACCGGACCTGCGCGGGGTGAAGTGGTCGCGAGGCCGCTACGAGCCGAGCGCGCTGAGCAATGTGTACACGGCGGACCACATGTTCGCGCTGCGGGTGCTGCAAGAGACGCAGAAGAAGGTCGCGGACATTTCCTCGATGCGGGCGCTCGGGTTCTGCGTCGACCTGGCACACGCGCAGTTCATGACGGATCAGTTCGTCGCTCGCGGCGTCCGTGCGCAGATGGTCTCGGGCAAGTCGTCCTCCGCCGAACGCGACCAAGTCCTGCGCGCCCTGAGTGCGGGGGAGGTGCAAGTGGTGTTTACGGTGGACCTGTTCAACGAGGGGGTGGACGTGCCGAAGGTGGACACGATCCTCTTCTTGAGGCCGACGGAGAGCGCCACCGTGTTCCTGCAGCAGCTGGGCCGGGGTCTGCGACACGCCGACGGCAAGGAAGTGTGCACGGTGCTCGACTTCATCGGGCACGCCCACAAGAACTTTCGCTTCGACGCCCGCTACCGCGCGATCGTGGGCGGCACCCGCAAGGAGCTGGAGCAGCAGGTGGAGGCGGGCTTTCCTGCGTTGCCCGCGGGCTGCTTCATCCACCTCGACGCCTTGGCCCAGGATGCCGTGCTGGAGAACGTCCGCACGGCGGTCGGCGGCAAGCAACAAGCGCTGGCCGAAGCGCTTCGCGACCTGGCTGGAGACGGTGAGCCGACGCTGCCTCAGTTCCTCGCGCGAACGCAGACGGACCTGGAGGACCTGTACGCGAAGGCGTGCTGCTGGACATCCTTACGCCGCCGTGCGGGCCTGCACGAGGAGCCGGCGGACGACTGGGAGAAGGTGGTGGAGCGGGCGCTCTCACGCATGCTGCACATCGACGACGACAGACTCGAGCGCTTTGCGTCGCTGTTGAATGTTGCGACTCCGCCCGCAGGGGATGCTTCCGATCCGTATCAGCGACTGCTGTACGTGGCGTTGGGACAGATGCGGAAGTCCTTCCACGACCTCGGTACATTTTGGGAAGACCTTTGGCAGCGACCGTGGCTTCGCGAGGAGATGCTCGAGCTGCTGCGGATCTTGAAAGACCGCACCCGCCACCTCTCCAGCCCGATGGCGCCTCCGCTGGCCGACGTGGCGCTGCGACTGCACGGGACGTACTCCCGGGATGAGATCTTCGCCGCGTTCGACGAACGCAACAAGAACGGCGGCGTGCTCCGGACGCAGTCCGGTATCCACAACGTGAAGTCGCGAAGGACCGAGCTGTTGTTCGTGGAGCTCGAGAAGAGCGAGAAGCACTACTCGCCCAGCACGCTCTACAACGACTTCCCGATCACCCGGTCGCGATTTCGCTGGGAGAGCCAGAGCGCCGCGCATCCCGAGACGCCGGCGGGGCGGAGGTACGTTGCGGCGAAGGCGGGGGCGGAGCAAAAGGTGGTGTTGTTTGTGCGGCAGCGGCGGAAGGACTCGCGCGGACACACGCTGCCGTATTTGTGTCTTGGGTTGTGTACGTATGCCGGGCACGCGGGGGCGAAGCCCATGCGGATCGATTGGGAGCTGGATGTGGCGATGCCGGCGTGGTGGTTTCAGGAAACGAAGGCGGCTGGTGGGTAGCGAGCTGTCGCAGTCGGTCACTGGCCTCGCGAAATCGAAATCGTACTCGGCTCGACCTCTTCATCACTCTCGAACGTCGTGGTCACAAGGTACCTCCCGGCGTCGAGAGGAAGCCCAAATAGCACCCCGCCCGCCTCAAGATCATGGGTGTACGAGAACTCCTCGCCCGCACGCGCACTGGCACACACGCGTCTCAAGGCCGGCCAGGTGCGGCGCTTGTCCGAGTCGCGAGTGAGCATCCGGGTGGGTTTCAGGTAGATGCCCCCACCGATGCGGATGAGCACACTGACGACCAGAGCCACGTTGATCCACAGCATGGCAGTGATGTCGACGGCACGAACTCGCAGCAGGACTCTGCTCGTGAGCAGCTTCGTCGACTCGCTCCTCCTGTGGGAGCATGTTGTGATTTCGTCACACATCGCATGGGCTCAACTGCAAGACCCGACTACAATGGCGGGCACAATGGCGGGCACAATGGCGACGAAAGCGAGAGGAAGCCACGCGCATGCAGCCTCCGCGGCCGTCGGCGCGCTGTGCATGACCGCAGCCGGCTGCTACTCGACGTACGCACCACCCCTGCAGGGTGCACACGCAGGGGCGCCGGCGCGGGTGTCCGAAGGGGATGTCGCCGTCGGGGCCGCGGTCACCGGGATCGCAGCCGCCGCCATCGGGGGTCCGTCGCTGAGCTACGGAGTCCGAGACTGGGTCGCGATGGAGGCCGGCGGCAACATCTCGCACGGATCCTGGGGGATGGGCTGGGTCGGTCCAAGGTTCACGTATGCACCTCGCCGCTACGCCAAGAACTACTTCGCCGCCGACCTCCACCTTGCCACAGGGGCTGGTTGGGGAGGCGAGCGGTGCGGCAACCCTCAGTCCGAGTCGTTGCCGCGACCCGCAACGGCCGACTGCGTCGACGCGGATGGCCGCAGCAGTCTCGACCGAATCGCCGGCGGAGGCGCGCTCGGGGTCGGAGCCGCGGGCCACTTCAGCTTCTTCTCCGTGTACGGACGAGTCCGCAGCCAGCTCACCGCAGCCACCCACGTACCTGCGACCTACTGGGGCTCCGCAGGCGCCGGCGTGCAGTTTCGGATCGCACACAGCGTGGATTTGTACGCTCAGGGAACCGCGGGCGGCTACGTCAACCGCTACGACGACGGCCGCTTCTACTTGTATGAACTCGGCATCGCCGTGCGGTTTTCGACGCGGAACTGGCGTCTGGGAAGTGGCCGCTGAAGCGCTCCTCTCGTTCCCCGTCCCGGCGGAGGTGCGCCTCACCGGGCGCGAGTCACCAGAACTTCCACTATGGGTTCTTCGCCCCTGGAGCGGGCTCTGGGCTTGGAACCGCCGGCGGGCTGTAGGGCGCGCAGTGTGCTGCAGCCATTGCGGTGAGCTCTCTGTCGAGCGACGTTGCGTGGCCGCGGGGTCTGAGCATCAGCTCGTCCGCGATGCTGGTGCGAGCCTCGGGGTTCTCGATCACCGCGGCCAACTCCCGCGGGTGCAGCAACGTGATCGCGATGAAGCGCACCATCCCGTCATCGGTTTCGAATTCGGAAGGGCACTCGGGAATGCTGAGACCCAAAAGCATTCCGACCCGTCCCGTGTGGCTTCGCCAAGCGTCGGGGAGTCCGGCGCCGGATGTTTCGAATGTGGGCGTCGCTGCCTCCGCGAACATGTCCTCGAGGCTGCTGCCTGAGCTGATGGACCACTGTGCAACCCGCGCGATGAGCGGAAAGACCCAGGGGTCGCTGCCGTGGTTCTCATCGACCTCGAGGACGAACTCGTAGCCGTAGCCGGGTCTTCCAGGGTCGTCCCAAGGGTGGCCAAGGCCTGCAGTCGAAAGGACGACCCGCCCTGGGGCTCGGATGTACTGAAAGGCGCGACCAGCCGGCCAGAACGGCGGGCCTTCATCGATGCGAGCGCGGAGCACGTGCGGGTCCAAGGTTCCGAGCTGAGAGGCGGCGGCGCGCATGGCTCTCCAGTAACGCAGGGAGCGAGTTTGGTCGTCGTCGGTCATGGGAGAACGTAGAGCCGGACGCGGTGCCGGGAAGATCGGCCCTGTCCGCAAGTCTGTCAGGGTTTCTGGAATCGCCGAGGTCCCGCGAGCTTCCGCTCAGCGCCCGAAGAGTCGAGCGAGCCAACCCTTGGGCTTCGCGCGCTTGGACTCATGGGCCGCGGACTCTCGGACAGTGGACTCTTCGCGAACCCGAATCGGAGCGACAGGGTACATCAAGGACTCGACGCCGATGAGTTTGAGGTCATGCTCGGACATCGGAGGAGTCGTAGCGCCGTCCAGCAGCACGCGCTCGCGGAACACCCGTTGTTCGAGATCGCTGTAGAAGGCAAGTCCATCCGGATCGAGCTCGCCCTCTTCGTTCCACACGTCTTCCGGAATATGGCCGTCGACCACCTCCGCCTCCCAGGCCTGCACCGCGTCTCCGCGGACATGCCACGTGCCTTCGCCGCCGTCCAGGTAGCGAATGCAACGCCCGGACTCGAAGACACGAACCGAGATTCCCGGTGCCGAGTTTGTCCCGAACACAGCCATGACACGACACTCAAGCGCTTCGCTGAGCTCCGCCTCACGGGTCGCTCGGAGCGTCTCGTTGACGAACGTGTCGAGAGCGTCAGCGCTTTCAGGCTCCAGATGCTCGGGGTAGTCGTCGTAGTAGTCGACCAAGCCCAGCCACGGAACGTTCGGGTCGTGCGAGACAAACGACGTCACTTTCGCGACTGTGTTGGCGCGAAGATCCTCAATTGTCGTTTGTGCGAAGAGCCCCCAAAAGAATCCCACGTCAGGATCCTATCACGATTCTAGCCGGGCACCTAGACCGTCAGGAAAGGTCTCCGGGCGGTTCGACGACGAGGCGGGCGATTGTTGCCGGCGGCCCAGCAAAGCGTTCGGGGAGTGCCGCGTTCGGCATGGTTCGGACGCCGACCAGTACTTTTTGGTGTTCACCAACCCCTTTGGGACGCTGCAAGGGGCAATCCTGGACGCCGATGGCACCGAGCTCGACTACTTCCCGAACTTGCTGCCCAACGACGTCGCCTCCAACCCGCGGATCGCCTACCGCCCAGGAGACGATCAGTACGTGTTCACGGCCAAGGTTACCGGTGGGGTGAGTGAAGGGGTCGTGGCCCGAGGGCTCGATGCCGACGGTGGGGGCGTGTGGATTCACCGCCCGGGTTTCGCGGGCTCCATCGAGACCCCCGACGTCATGGGGGACACCTTCGCCAACTGCTGCACGCTGGTCACTTGGAAGCAGAATAGTGGAGCGATCCACGGCCAGCGGTACAACGCAGCCGGGGTGCCACAAGGAGTCTCATTCCCGATTGTTCCCGACTCCGGCACGACTGGACCTTGAGCCTACAATGCTCGCATCGCGTACAAGCGCGCCCCCGGAGACGACTTCGTCGTGGTCTGGGAGCTGGCCCACAACAACCAGCCCGGGCTGATCCAGGCGCGAGTGGTCGAGCCACTCAGCGGGTCGCTCGGGCCGATCGTCGAACTCGCGCAGACCGACGCCCGGCCGTGGGCGCGACTCGGCCAACGGTTCCCCGGAGGCGTCGACATCGCGTACGACGAAACGCAGGACCACTTCTACGTGGCATGGCGAGACGAGAACGAGGTCGTGTTGCATCGGGCCCCTGCGAGCCTGACCGGAGGGTTCGACACCATCGTGTTCTCGGAGCCCGGGAACTGGAGTCTGCGAGGGGGCACGCCCGAGGTGGTCGTGGCTGACGGCTACGGCAAGACGTACGTGTCTCACCCTGTCTCCATCGCCGACCTTTTTGGACCCGGCACCAACATCCACTTCGTCAACGGTGCGTAGTTCACCGCCTCAGGAAGCTTCGGATGGAGCTCCTTGTCCACGGGGTGGTCCAACGAAGCAAGCGACAACGTCGTTGCCGGGTTCAGCCCGGTCATGGCCACCGTGTTCGGCGTCTTCGAGCGGGACCGCCCCGCCGCGGCTCCTGGGTTGGATGATCTTTGGATGTCCTTCGACAACGTTCCATAGCCCCCGCGTCTGGCGAGTGGGTGTCCAACCGGAGCTGCACAGCCCTCGGTTGATCGCCGACCAGTCTCAGATGAAGCCGCAGTCGCCGTTGCAGAAGTCTCGCAGGTCGGTGTCTCCGATGAACCCGCAGCTTCCGGTGCACAGATCGCGCATGTCGCCGTCATCGATGAATCCGCAGTCGCCGTTGCAGAAGTCCCGCAGGTCGGTGTCGTCGATGAAGCCGCAGTCGCCATTGCAGAAGTCCCGCAGGTCGGTGTCGCCGATGAAGCCGCAGTCGTCGCTGCAGAAGTCCCGCAGGTCGGTGTCGTCGATGAAGCCGCAGTCGCCGTCACACATGTCGTTGCCGTCGCCCGACGAGCCGTTCATGAAGTACCAAGCCGCCGCCCTTCGCCGTATGGCATCGAGGTCGTCGTCGCCGGCCGTGGCGGATCCTGCCGAAGTCGCTGCGCCCGTGCTCGCGGTCTGCGTCGTTCCACCCATGCCATCGTTCGCGGTGTCCGCCCCCGTGCTTCCGCTGCCCGGCGGGCCTGTGGCTGGGCCCGGGCCGTCCTCGCCATCGCCGGGGTTCCAGCCGCTGCTGGTCCCGATGCCCGTCGAAGTGTCACCTGCGGCGTCCGCGGTCGCGACGGATCCGGTCCCGCCATCCACGCCCCCGGTGGATGACGTGGCAGAGCCCCCACCGCTCGGGTCGGCCGTGAACATCGGCGAGCCTCCATCCGGTTCGATCGGCGCGCACGCCAGCACGGTGACGACGATGGCGAGCAGCGACGTGCGAGAGGCGTGCACCCCTGAAGTATACGCGGCCCCACAACCCCGCTGAGCCGCTCCACAGCCGTCCTGGGTGGATTCGTCCAGATTGAGTGGCCGGCGGTATCCGGGTAGATTCGCGCCAAGGCGCCCAGTGAAACGACGGGTCTCGATCATCTTTTGCGCGACTTTGCTTGCCTGCGGCGGCGACGACAACAGTGAGCCGGCAGGGTCGACGGCCGCGGTCACCTCCACGGGAGCCGCAGCAACAACGGTCGCCTCCTCAACCGGAAGCGGCAGTTCTTCCAGCGCGGGGTCCTCGGGAGTCGCGACCTCTTCGACAGGCGGAAGCTCATCGAGCTCCTCATCAGGCGGGGCCGGGTCGAGCACCACCGTTGCCGGTGAGTGTTCCAACCTCGGCACGTCTTGCTCGTTCATCCCGTGTTGCGACGGGTTGTTTTGCAGCGCGACGATTTGTACCGAGACACAGGAGTGCGCGCAGAAGGGCCAGTTCTGCAACGCGGCGCCGTGCTGCGACGGCCTCGCCTGCGAGGAGCCGGGCCCGCGCTGTGCCCCGCCAGCGGCGGTGCCGGAGTAGGAGGCCTCGTGTCCGTGGCAAGACGATCGTTTGACCGAGGGCGAGCACGAGACGTGGGACACAGAAATTCCCCCTCCGGAGAATGCCGGAGCGGGGTTGGCTGGCTTGTGATGGATGAGGAAGTCGAGCGGGCGCTTGTCTCACGCCGAGCTCGGGAGGAGAGAACTAGCCGGCGCTGGGCGGGCCACCCTTGCCGGAGCGCTTGCCCTTGCCGCCGCGCTTGCCCTTGCCTTCGCAGTCGCCTTTGCGGCCTTTGCGGCCCTTGCGGGCGGCCTTCATTTCGGCGCGGGTCAGCTCGCCGTCGCTGTCGGCATCGATCGTGGAGAAGCGTGCTTCGAGCTTGGTGCCCGCGACTTCGGCCGCGCTGAGAGTGCCGCTGCCATCGGCGTCGTAACGCTCCATCTTGCTGGGCTTGTCGCCACGTTTGCGCTCGGGGGCGTCGGTGGGAGCGGCGAAGAGGAGGGAGGCGGGGACGAGGATTTGGAAGAGAGCGTTCATCGATTCGTTTCCTACACACTCAACCTGAACCCGCCCGCGGTGTTCCGCCGCCCCGCTTGCGTCGGGCTTTCGATGGGGCCGCGTTTGTAAAGCGGGGGTGGGTGTGTGAGCGCCACGTAAACGCGGAGCCCCGGCGATCCCCGGAGTAGGTCGGGCGAAGTGATCGGTGCTCGGCGCCTCGGCACACCGCTTTGTGCCGAGGATGGTGCGGCTCGGCTCTATCACCCGATTGCATCGGGGATCTTTGGGCGGCCGCAGTACGGGGTGCTTCTCAAGGACTTCGAGGAAGTGGCGTGGTCAGGTGAACGAGCGCTCTCGGGAATGGGCCACTTGGTGATCCGGGCTTGCGTGCGGTGATGTCGAGCTGACGAGGTTCGTGTCCGTGCAGGCGCAATGACCCCACAGGGAGCCGGGGAGCCTCAGCGATCGAAGAGCTGGTCCAGCGTCTCGATCGAAGCCGCACGAACGGCGAGCGCGTCGAGTTCGTCAACGTCGGAGTCCATCAGCCGCTCCCGGAAGTCTGCGTCGAGGTGAAATCCGCGTGCCTCGATCAGGACCTCGAGCAACTGGAGCTTGCCCTCTACCTTGCCCTCTACCCTCCCCTTCGCCTCGCCCTCGGCGATCAAGCGACGGAAGGTGGAGCTTTGGTACTCGTACTTGCTTTTCAGCTTCAGCGTCATTTCCTGCTCCAAAGCTCTGCCGGCCGCGGCGTCGAGATGGTGAAAGACCATGTCATAGTACAGGGATGACCGTGGGGCGCATGACGCACGTGCCCCGACCATCGAGGTCGATGGGCTCGGCGCACCAGCGCGCGACACCCGGGTCGGGGGCGAGCACGACGACCATCGCCGGGCAGCGGTACTGCGCGCGGAGGACGGCTTGGTAGGCAGGCCAGGTTCGGCGTTTGTCCGAGTCGCGGGTGAGCTGCACCTCGAAGATCATCATCATCGTTGGCTTGTCGAAGCCGTTGGGGACGAACTCGACCACGAGGTCGGCCCGGTACTCGGGGGGTTGGATCTCGCTGTAGCTTTGGTCTCGGGTGCGGAGTTGGAGGTCCGCAGGCATGGGCTCGCCGGTCGCCCATTCGGCGATGCTGCGCGTCATGGCCTCGCTCTCGCGGACCATGGCGACCTGCACCTCGTGAAGCTGCGACGGCATCCGGGGCGGAACGTAGTGCGTGGGTTGGTGTTCGGCGAAAGAAAAGCGGGCGGAGGTGCAGGTGCGAACCGATCCGGCCTTGGCCGGTTTCCGCTCGGGTACGGCGCCGGCCAGCGTCTTTGCGGTTGCGGCGAGGCTCACCCGCAGCAAAGATCAGCGGTACCGTCGTCGTCGTTGTCCGCCCGATACACCCGCGAGCGTGCTGCGCCGCTGTCATCGCGAAGCCAGGAGACCGCGAGACTGTCGGAGCACGAACTCGTGGCGAGCTGCGGGGTGGTCAGCAGGAGGTGCTCGCCGGCGATGACTTCTTCGTCCATGAGGGGCTCGGCGTTGGCGTCGAAGGTGCGCACCCAGCCGGTCAAGAGTTGGTCGATGGTGTAGGCGACGGCGATGTTGCCGTCGGCGTTGATGCCTACGCTGACCGGCGGGACGTGGCGCTCGCGGGGATGGTCGACGTAGATGGGGCCGTGCTGGTTGACCTGGGCGACTCCGAGGAGCTGGCCGCTCGTGTCATAGGCGTGCAGGAAGCCGTCGTCCGAGTCGTTTGAAACCCAGGTGACGGCAAAGCGTCCGTCGCTGGCCATGTCGACGTCGCAGGGGCTGGTGGTCGCAACGTCGGGGTCTGAGACGGGCCATGCGTCCTCGAGGGGCGTGCCGTCCTGGTTGAAGCGGCGCGCGTAGCAGAGCGGGTCGTCTTCGGTGGTCCAGGAGGCGATGAAGTTGCCCTGGGCGTCGGTGGCGACGTTGGGGCGCACGATGACGACGTGCTCGGCGGGGCTCACTTGGATGGGTTCGCCGCTGGGCGATCCGTCGGGCGCGAATGCTTGCGCCCAAACCGAGGGCGAGGCGAACTGCTCGGGGGTCCAAGCAACGACGAAGGAGCCGTCTTCGGAGATGTCGACGGCTGGGGACAAGCTCCCGAGGTAGTGCGCGGGTGGGCTGGCGAGGGTGAGTGCGCCCAGGGGTCGACCGCTGGAGTCGAACTTGCGGACGAACGGGCCTTCAGCGTTGGAGTCGGAGCCGAGGTATGCGGCGACGAGTTCGCCAGCTGCGTTGGCTGCGATTGCGGGGGCTTCTGTGACGAAGTGGGACGGGCCGCTGACCTGGAGCATCTCGCCGAGGGCGTCTCCGGTGGGCTCGTATCGCTGGAGGTAGACGCCGAAGGTGTTCTTCGACCCGGATGTCCAGGCGACGGTGTATCGGCCGTCGGCGTCGATGGCGATCGCGGGAGGGCCGGCGTGGTGCTCCGGAGGGCTGGCGCGTTGGTGGTCGTCGGGCAGGAGGTGGCGCCAGTTCCCGAGGTCGCCGCACGCGGTTGGGGCGACGCACTCGAGGGTGTCGGGGTCGCAGGCGGCTGGTTGGCAATCGTCGTTGGAAGCGCAACCTTGACCGAGGCCACAGGTGTTGGGGCAGTCGCCGCCGCAGTCGATGTCTGTCTCCGAGCCGTTGTGGATTCCGTCATCGCAGGCGGGTGCGGGGCCGCTCGAGAAGGAGGCGTCGGTTGTTTCGCAGGCGCCCGGGGCCGGGCATGTGTCTGTCGAGGGAGTGACGGCGGTGGTCGAGGACTCGTTGTCGGCCTGGGTTGTTGTGGGGTCTGTGGTGCTCGAGGTCTCGTCCGCGGCGGGGGATTCGGAACCGCATGCGGGGGAGAGGAGGAGGGACGCGAGGAAAGCACCGCGGTGTGTGAGGGTGGCCGAAGAGCGGGTCATTGTGCGTCCGGGGCGAACGAAGGTTGCGGTGATACCAGAGTCTGGTGGGGTGACGCGTGTCGCCCTCTCGCAGCTCTGGGCAGGGGGCGCCGAATCCTAGCAGTGTCTGGTCGCACGGTCCCGACCGTCCGGGGCAGCGGCCACTTCAGACCGGCTCGGTGTATGTCAAAAAAAGTTGCCGGGGTTGAGCCGGTGGGGGGTGCTGGTCGGACGTAGTCAGTGAGGCCGCAGCGCCTCCTGAGGGAACCGACATGACGACGACAAACCGACCGCTTCGACTTGGCTCGCTGGAGCTGCTTCACGACCGCCTGATCCACGCGACCAGCTCGCGGGCTGGCTACATGGTCGAGACCCTGCACCTGGACCAGGTGCACCGGACCGCGGTGCGGTTTGGGCATCGGCCGGTGTACGCGGCGGTGAGTCTGCTGCTTGCAGTGGAGTCGGTGTTTGGGCCGGCGTTTGGGCACCTGTCCGAAGGGACAGCTCAGGTGGGATTCGGAGTGGCGGCGGTGATCTTCATGATCGTCTATCTGCTCACGCGCTCGGTACAGCTCTGCGTTTCGGCCGGCGGGCACACGGTGACGATGCGCCTGAGTGGGGGCAAGGCGAGCACCACCGCTGCCACGCGCTTCGTACTCGAGGTGGACGCGGCGGCGATGCAAACCCGACGGTCGCGTCGCGGCTCCCAGGTGTGGGCTTGATAGTCTCACAACGAGACAGTTCGGCGTCGGCGGGATGCGATAGAGTCGAGCCGAATGGGGCTCGCGAACATTGCGGCATTCGAGAGCAAGGTTGCCTCTCAGCTGACGCTCGCGAACCTCGGGTTCTCCCCCCAACCGGTGCTGCACGCAAGCTATCGCGTCGAGGAGATCCGCGGCCGCGGAGCAAGGGGGCTGGTGGTCCGCGAGACGGACATGTCGATCGGACGCACGGTGGCGCTGAAGATCTACCCGCCGCTGAGCGACCGACGGCCCGACGGGGAGGTCGCTCGTGAGGCGCCAGCGCTCGGGCGATTGGAGCACCCAAACGTGGTGCGGATCTACGACGTGGGCCAGGCCGCGCTGGCGCTGGAGTCGGAGAACCTGATGGTGCGGTTCATGTGCATCGAGTACGTCGAGGGCACGAACCTGCGCATCTGGGCGACGAGGAAGGGCGTTCGACGCTCGGCGGTGATCCGGGCGCTGCTCGCCGCGGCAGAGGGCTTGGCGGCAGCCCACGCGGCGGGGATGGTCCATCGCGACGTGAAGCCGGAGAACATCATGGTGCAGCCCTCGGGGCGCCTGGTTGGTCAACCTGCGACAGAAGTCAGCCTCACGAGGACAGAGGGTGTCTTTCCGACTGTTGGCTTGTTGCTTGTACTGACGACCCTCGGGTGGAAGTTTGCGGCTTGTAAGTGTTGACGTTACTTGCTCTCCTGCTTGGCGTTGGGGCGGTCGGCGATGGTCGTGTCGCGAGCCATGGAACTCCTCGGCCTCCACGTCTGCTCGTTGGTACCCCCGACGGAGAACGGCTCTCCGCGCGCGAGGAGCCCGCGATTATCGCCGGTAGAGGTGGTAACGATATCGTGACGTCGGTTCACGAGGACTCTCAGCTCGCCGGGGGAGACGGGTTCGATATCCTCCTGGCCCGTGGGGGCGCGAGGCGCCTGAGTCCCGGGGCAGGAGGTGGTCTCGTCGCGGTTGGTGGTACAAGCGGGTCACGGGTTGTACTGGAGGGAGGTGTGAATTTCGTCTTCGGGTCGGAGGGCCACGAGCACGTGCATGTCGCCGGGGGCCTGAACTTCCTCTTCCTCGGCGGTGGGGACGATTCCATCGAGATCGCAAACTCCAGCATCAACGTTGTATGGGGCGGGGTCGGGAGAGACTCCCTTTGCCACGCGGGCGAGGGAGGTCTGGTCCTTGGCCAGCTATTCCTGGAAGAGACTCATTCCTGCCAGGCATCGAGGGCAGTCGGAGAGGTTGTCGAAACTGAAGTGGTGGGGATTCTGACCAATCGGCGGTCGGTGATCATTCGGCGGGGCAAGTTCAACATGCATGACCCACAGCATCGCGGTTCGCCGGAGCAAGAGTTCACTCTTGAGCTCCTTGGAATCGTTGAAGGCCCAGAACCGCTTGCTCGGAGGGTGTATCGGCCGGGTGGGAGCGCCACGTTCTCCGATGGAAGGCGTGTGAGCGAGTCTGCCGCGGGCTCGAGCGAGTGGCCGCGAGAAGGCGTGCCACTCCGCTTATTTCTAACGGCCAACACCTTCTTCCTGAAGCCAGACAACCAGTGGTTCCTCGGCGCAAAGCCCGGTTCCGGGCCGCTGATTGGCCATGTAATCTCACGCTGTCCCGGGAGACACGCAGGCGCTTCCTGGGCAGAGTGCCGCGGAGGGACGAGCTGTTTGGAGGTTGCCCTGAGATAGACCGGTTGGATCGGAGAGGTTCCATGGTCGTTTCTGAAGCGACCGCCATGTCTTCTGTAAGCCTCTGGGGCACTGGGAGAGATTCACTCGGCGGGGACTTCGCCTCCGCGGCGTTCGACTTGACGTTGCGACCGGCCTGGATGCGGACGGTGGGCGGGAGTGAGCATCTTGAGTTCGTTCGGGGGACCGAGCCGGAACCCGCATTAACCCCAGCGGTCCGACGCGTCCAAAATCACCGAAGCCGTAGTGGAGGTTCTTCTGGATGACGACGTCGGCGTCGATGACGTAGACCATCAGCCGACTCCGAGGTGCTGAGCCAGGTTGTCGAACGTCTCAAACTTGGTGAGGCCAAGCAGGCGAAAGGCGTTTCTGTAGGCGGTCTGGCCTTCCATGGTGCGAACGATGAGCGCGGAGGCGAACCGGCGGCCCAAGCGAACGGTCTGCGTGGGGTCTTCGTCGCCGCCACCGCCAAGCCACAGGTGTGCACGCTCGTGGGCCAAGGTGAACATCTGGGCGGCCTTCGTGTCTGCGCCGTTGATGAACACGACGGGGGCGAGCTTGTCGGTCAGGGCGAAGCCTCGAAACTCGCCCGGGTCCAGCTTTCGCTGGGTGTTGCTCCCGACGATGCCGTTGACCATGACGAGCACCCCGAGCGCCTCTGAGGTCGCAATACAGCTCCGTGTCCGAGCCTACGAGGGAGCCGCAGACATCGCCGCGAGTGAGGCACGTCGGCTGACGGATCGCGGAACATGCGCCGGAACATGCGCCGAAACATCGTCAGAAGGTACCTTCCAACTGTAGTAAGCTTCGTATCCAGAAGGTTGGGACACCAAAAAGATAGCGAAACTCGCGGGCTCAGCGCACGCGAGCGGCAAGTCGCGGACGCCATCGCACGCGAGGAGTTGGCGACGATCACTGCGGACGATGTCGCGGATCTGGCCGATGTTCCGCGCGAGCATGCCGGCCAACTGCTGCAGCGAATGGAGCGCAAGGGCTGGCTCGTCCGGGTCCAACGAGGACGGTACGCACCTGTCTCGCTCGGCACGCCTGCGGACGCGGCGGTGGAAGACCCGTGGAAGCTGGCCATGGCACTGTACTCGCCGGGCTACATCGGCGGCTGGTCGGCAGCGGAGCACTGGGACCTGACCGAACAGATCTTCAACCGCGTCTGCGTCGTGACGACTCGGCCCCAGCGGGCTCGGACGCAGCACCATGGAGGCGTCGACTTCTTCGTGGCGGCCGCCCGGGCCGACCGGTTGTTTGGGACGAAGAAGCTCTGGCGCGGCGCATCGCAAGTCGTGCTCGCCGATCCAAGTCGACTGATCGTCGACGTGCTCCATTCACCCGTCCTGGGCGGCGGAGCTCGCCACACGCTCGACGTGGTGGCCAACTACTGGCGTGCGCCCCACGCCGACGCGAACCTGCTGCTCGACTACGCGGAGCAGTTTGGCGTGGGCGCGGTGTTCAAGCGGATCGGGTTCACGGCGGAGAGCTTCGGCGACGTGAGCGAGGCCTGGCGAGAGCGATGCCACGCGGGGATGAGCGCAGGGATCAGCCGCCTCGATCCGACCGGCCCCGACCGAGGACAGATCATCACGCGTTGGCGCCTGAGGGTTAACATCCCGATACCAAGCACATGATTCCCAAGGCCGACATGCTCAACCTCGCGAAGGAGGACCGACTGCGAGACACGACGGTTCAGAAGGACTACGCGCTAGGATGGTCGCTCTACGGAATCGCGCAGCATCCGAGGCTGTCGCGTTGGGTGTTCAAGGGCGGCACTTGCCTCAAGAAGTGCTTCTTCGAGACATATCGCTTCTCGGAGGACCTCGATTTCACGATCCCTTCGTCGGAGGCGCTCAACGAGGAAGTGATTCGGCAGTCGCTCATTGATGTGTCGAACTGGGTGCACGAGGAGTCCGGCATCGTGATCCCCACCGAGCGGATCAAGGTCGAGGGCTACTCGAACAAGCAGGACACGGAGTCCTTCCAAGCGAAGCTGTTCTACAGCGGTCCACTGAGGCTTCCTCGGAGTTCTCAACCTCGGATCAAGTTCGACATCACCCAGCACGAGGTTCTGGTTGATCCTCCGGATCATCGCGCGGTCTTCCACGGGTACCGCGACGCGCTGGAGCCCGCGCCCAGGGTTGCGTGCTACTCGGTCAACGAGGTGCTCGCGGAGAAGACCCGGGCGCTCTACGAGCGACGAGGCCGTGCGCGCGACGTCTACGATGTGGTGCACATCAGCCGCAACTTCCGCGAGGAGATTCCGCGGAGGCTGCGAAGCGCATTGCGGCAGAGAAATTCGCGTTCAAAGGGATCAAGCTCCCGACCCCGCAGCAGATCGTCGATGGAATCGACAAGGAGGGGCTCCAGGCGAACTGGGATCAACAGCTGCGGCACCAACTTCCGAACCTGCCGGGATTGGGTCCATTCCTGGCCGAGCTCGTCGACGCGATCTCATGGTGGATGCAGCCTGAACTCGCCCAACCGTCCCCGACCCGACTCGCTCCGGAGCCTGCCGAGCAGGTGTTGCCTCGGGCTCACTTTCGGCGCCCTTGGACCGGGCAGCGGCCGGGCACCGAGTGGTTGCCGGACGAGGTCCGATTCGCGGCGCGAAACCGTCTATTGGCGCGAATCTCGTATCACGGCAGTGAACGGACGATTGAGCCCTACTCCCTCCGGCAGAAGGGGACCGGCAACGTTCTGCTGTACGGGTACGAGGTCGACAAGGCAGGGATTCCGACGGGTGGGATCAAGGCGTACAAGGTCCAGGAGATTGTGGGTGCCGACGTGCTCGATGGTTCATTCGCCCCGCGGTGGACAGTGGAGCTGTAGCGGCGCCTATCTACTCGGGGCAGGAGGCTCGATCGGCTCGATCCACTATCTTCCGGACGAGGCGCCCGACCTCAGTCGACCGACCTGGGCTCGATCCGGTCCCGGCGATCTCGCCGAGCATGCGATCGAAGTCGGACTCGCCCCACTCGTCGAAGTGCACGGAGAAGCGCCCGAGGGGTTGGGTTGACGGCAGGGGGGGTGGCGGAGCCAAGAACAGCCGTTCGCCGTCGCTGGTTCCGCCCAGGCCCCGGCCGGACCTCAGGCTTTCGCCCGAGCGGATGTGGGTCACGTTCGAGCACCACGTGGTGTCGCTGTTACTGCCGGCGCGGAGGCGCAGTAGCATCACGCTCGAATTAACCTGCCGCGTCCCAACCGTATCTAACTTTCGATGGCCAGACGGCTAAAGTCCTCGCTTTCTACGCCGAGGCACTGGGCGGAGAGGTGTTGTTGTCCGAGACGTTCGGCGACTCGCCTATAAAGGGCGACATCCCGCCCGCGTTTCACGACCGGGTGACGCACGCCACGCTCAAGCTCCCCCCGGGCGAGCTAATAGCCTCCGAGGCTTGTCCGTGGGCGCCGCCAAAGGCACCGGTCCGCAGCTGCGGCCTCTCGCTTCCGCTCAGCGACGTCGACGGCGACGGCGCGCGCAAGGCGTTCGACGCACTCACCGAAGGCGACAAGGTGACCTCGCCACTGGACAAGAGCTTCGGGCCGCCGCGTTCGGGACGCTCTCCGACAAGTTTGGTGTGCCGTGGATGGATCAACTGTGACACGCCGGACGCCTCCGGGTCGTAGGCCGCCGCCCGCGAGGCGGTGGCGGCATCCAACGAGGACGACGTCTCTCCGGTGATGTTGGGGGAATGCAACCTGTCCCGAGGGACAGGTTCACCGGTCGATACGTCGGAGCACGGCCCCCAGGCCTGCAACGCCAAACCGATTTCGTGGGCGTATTTCAGTGGCCAGGATCGAGGACACCGCGAGCCGGCTGGCCGACAAGTGTCTCAATACGAGTCGATTGTTGGGTGGGGGTGAAAGATTGGCGAGGGCGGAGGTGCTTTGGCGCTTCCCTCGGTGGTGCGTGGGCTGGTGTTATTCGGGGGAGTTGGCGAGCGGGTATGAGGATGGGCAGGCGGCACGGGAGAGCGCGATCGATTGCGCGGCTCGGGCGGCTTGGCGCACGGGGACGTTGCGGTCGACGTTTCGTTCGATCGTGGATGAGGTGGCGGTGTCGACCGAGTCGTATCGGCGAATCGCGTACCGGGTGGAGCACCGCGTGGTTCGGCTGCGGTTGGGGCTGGCGCACGGCTCGCGGGCGGGGAACGTTGGCGGGATGCCGGACCCGTCACGGGTCGATCCGTGGGGGGTCGACGTGGTGGCGCTACCGGGGCTCTCGCGAGTGCTGGTGGCGTGTCCGGGGTGCGGTGGTAGGACGACGGTGGCGTGCGCGCTGTGCCGGGGCTGTGGGCGGGTGAGCTGCCACGGATGCGGCGGCGGCGGGAGGGTTCAAGGCAAGCGGGGTCTGAAGAACTGCCCGGGTTGTCGGGGAAGCGGAATGAGGGCTTGTGGTCCGTGCCGGGCTGGACAGGTGACTTGCCCCGGCTGCGACGGGGTTGGGCGAGCGTTTGCGTGGTTGGAGGTGGAGCGCTCGGAGTCGATGCAGGTGCGGGTGGCTCCGGCCACGGGGTTGGCCCAGCTCCACGGAGGTGTGTATGTGGTGGCGGACTTCGACGCGGCGGCTTCGGGGCGGGCTGTGCCACTGGCGGACGACAGCGGATGGATCCCGCCGGTCGCATGCGCGCTGGGGGGCGAGCTGGCGCCACAGCTGACGGCGAGCACGGACCGGGTCGTGGCGCAGCGGATCCAGAAGTTCGAATCGCCGGTGTATGGGGTGGGCTATCGGACGCGGTGGGGCCGCGGCACGGTTCGGGTTTCGGGGCGGCCGGGGACGGTGGTTCCCGATAGCGATTGGTCGGCTCTGCGGTGGCGAGCGCTGGGGGGTGCGGCTGCGGGTGTTGGGGTGGCTGCGCTCGGGGTGTCGGCGGTGGGGCAATACGTGGCCCAGCACGCGTGGTTCGAGCTGCACGGCAACGCTGGGTGGATGCGACTGCTGGCGCTGGGCTCGGGGGTTGTTGCTGCGATGCTGATCGGTCGCCTGCTGCTTCCGGCGAGCGTGCGAAGCAAGGTGTGGCTGGGTGCTCTCGCGGCGCCGATGCTGCTCGGCTGGCTGGGGATGGCGGTGCTGTGGCACACCGGAGGCCCCTCGCTGGAGACGGTCGCGGCCGCGCTGGACTCCGGCGACTTGGAGAGGGCCACGGCGGAGCTGGAGGCGGTGCGGGCCGTGTCGGGCGAGGCCGCGGGGTATGAGGAGCAAGCCGAGCGGCTGACGGCCGCGAGGCAGCGCGAGGAGGCCCAGCGCCGGGTGGAAGCGGACAAGCAGCACCTGGCTCAGGTGACCGAGGCGCGGACCTTGGAGGGCCGCGTCGCGGCCGCGGGTGGGGTTTGGCACGACGACGCGGTGGCTGCTCAGGCGCGGGCGGCAGTTCGCGAGGTTGGGGAGCGCGAGCTGACGGGTGCGGTGACGCGACACAGCGCGGAGGACCTGCGCCGGCTGGCGCAGGTGTTGCGGTCGACGGAGGCGGAGTTGGCAGCAAGGGCTGAGGCTGAGGCCAAGCTCGCGGTGGCTCGGACAAGCCTGGACGGTCGCGACTATGCGGGCGCAACCGAAGCGCTCGACGGATGGACCCCGCAGGATGAGGAGGCGGCGTCCGAGGGGCGCGAGGCAGCCGTTCGCGTGGCGTTGGTGTCCGGGCTGGAGGAGGCGATCGGCGACGCGGAGGTTGACGTCGGCGAGCCGGAGGAGCGGGTCACCGTGCTCGCGCAGACGCTCGAACGAGCGAAGCTGTATGAGCGGCTGACGGAGGACACGCCTCCGCGCTCCGTGCAGGAGCTCGAGCGTGGGCTGGTGAAGGCCACGCGGGAAGTGGCCGCGCGGAAGGAGGCGGCTCGCGTTCGGGGGGAGAAGGCTGCCGCTGCGGAGCAGGCGAGGATAGCGAACGCTGAGGCGGTGGAGGAGCGGCGGGTACTGGCGGCGGCGCGGAAGGAGCGGAGGGTGGAGAAGGCTCGCGCGGCGAAGGCGAGACAGCGGCGGGCGGCGTGGAACTCGAATCATCTGCTTTGCTGCGACAACAGCCGGTCGCCGACGTGCACGTATGGCCGGGGGTCGTATCAGGGGTGCTGTTCGCATCATGGAGGTGTCTGTGGCTAGCTCGAAAGGCCACCGACAGCAGCCGTTGCGCTCAAACTGGGAGCGTGTGATCCCATTCCTCGACTTCTCCCACCCAGCCTTCAGAGGGTTCTGCTTACCACCAACGCGATCGAACCTTTCAACGCTCGAGTCAGAAAACTCGTCAATTGCAAAGGACACTTCTCGACCGATGACGCTGCCTTCAAGGTTATCTACCTGGCCGTCGTCTCCGCAAATATCCGATGGACCCGTCGACCCAAAGAAAGGGCTCAAGCCATCGACAAACTCCCCCCACACATTGAGGGCCGATTGCCCATGTGAGGCGTGCAGGGTCTCCGCGAACACGAATATCGGACACGCTCTCCGGCGACCGCGGACGCGGTGACACTGGACGATTTGCATGTACGGGCTGACCGAGGTCATCGTCGCCGACAATATGAACCAGGGACTGCGCAGTTCGACAGATGGCCGGAGAACCTTCAAAGAACGGAAATCGAGCAAGAGAAAATGGGACGAGCGAAACCAGTTCAACTAGGCGACACCACTTTCGAATCGAAGAAGGTGGCTCGCGAACACTTCCAACAAATGCTGGCCCGCTACACCGACGGGGACAAGATCAGCAACGACGACTCGATCACCCTCTACGATCTCCTCCTAAGACACCCAAACGCAGAGTCGAAGATGAGCGGCGGGATTCTGCATTTCGTAAAGGAATCAGCAGAACCCACGGGCAGTTGCTTTCACCTTGTAGATGAAGAAGGACACCTTATCGACTTCTCGATAAAGCACTGCATCAACGGGAACACGCCTTCCGTCAGAGCACGTTTCAGCGCAGCGTGTCGAGCAGCTGTATTCGACGACCTCGCCACGGCGAAGAGTAAAATGCTTGCGCAGCAGGCTGCGGCGACCGCAACCGGCGATGGTACGCGAAGAGACTGGAAGCTCGTCCACAAGCCCCCCGCCTTCAAGGAAATAGTGGACTCTTTCATAGCGTCCAACAACATCCAGCCTGACGAGTCCCTCCTACTCAACAACAGCCTGCAGTACGGGGCACACCTTCTCCCCCCCGACCTCGCCGAGGCATTTCGCGCTCACCACGAGGCTGAATGCAACCTCGAACTTGAGCGTCGCCCGGAAAGCGTCGAGTGAAAGGGCCGCACCCTCTGTTAGGGTAGTTGCGCGTTGCGCATGAAACGGGCGACGGCGTGGAGCCGAAGCCCGAGGCAGTCGGGGCGAGAAATTGCCTCTGACGTCACGGCTTGCACTCCACCAACTCGACACATGGGCGCACGGAGTCGCAAAACGCAAAACGCGGCCTGGCTGCGCCGGGAGCGGGGTGGTGGCATGGCGAAGGGCAAGCCCAGCCCCAAGCAGCGCGAGATCCGGCTATCCGGCGGCTCGAACCTTCATGCGTGATCAGCGACAACTATTTCTGCCGGTCAGCGACAACTAAAACTGCCGGTTTGGGCGAGTCGAGCGCGCATGTGACGCTGGAGGTGGAGAGCCTCGATTTTGGTCACAGATGCACAAGTTCGGCTGCTGAGGCGGAAAATGAACGAAGGAAAAACACAGGAAGCGGCGGCGGCAGCCGCCGGCATGAGCGTTCGGTCGGCGCGAGAATGGAAAGCGGGGTCCTTGCCCTCGGAGACGACGGAGCCACGAAGTTGGCGAACGCGGCCGGACCCGTTCGAGGGGGTCTGGCGCTCGAGAATCGAGCCACTACTGGAACGCGATCACAAGGGGAAGCTCGAGGCGAAAACGCTGCTGGAGGTCCTGGTCGCGGAGGACCCGAAGCGGTTCTCGATGGGACAGCTGCGCACGATGCAACGGCGCCTTCGAGACTGGCGCGCGCTCAAAGGACCGACCAAGGAGGTGTTCTTCCCGCAGGTCCATTCCCCGGGCGAACAGGGCGCACTGGACTTCACATGCTGCAACGAACTCGATGTCACGGTGGCCGCTCAGCCACTGCGGCACCTGCTCTTCGAGTTCGTCCTCGTGTACAGCAAGTGGACGTGGGCATGCGTGGCATTCTCGGAAACGTTCGAGGCTCTCGTTGATGGCCTTCAACGAGCACTGTGGGCGCTCGGCGGCGTGCCGAGCGAGCTCCTGACGGACAACCTGTCGGCCGCGACGCATGAACTCAAAGGCGGCGGTGGTCGGGCGCTCACGAGGCGCTTCGCCGACGTCTGTGAACACCTCGGCCTCGAGCGAGTCCGACAGATCAACCCGGGCAAGTCCAACGAGAACGGCGCGGTCGAGGTCCGCCATCGCCGAACGAAGAAGCTGCTCGAGCAAGCGCTCGTACTCCGAGGAAGTCGCGACTTTGACACCGTCGAGGACTACGAACGGTTCGTCCAAGACACGCTCGACCGTACGCACAACCGTCATCTCGCCGCCCGTCTCGACGAAGAACGTTCGCTCCTCTCCAAACTCCCCGCTCGGAGGTTGCCGGCCTACACGTCCTCGACCCCGAAGGTGCGAAAGTGGAGCACGATTCAGGTGCGCGCACGCATCTACTCGGTTCCCTCGCGGCTGATCGGGCACGAGGTTGAAGCGCGCCTGTTCCCGAACACCGTCGAGGTTTGGTATCGGTCGGAGCGGGTCGAAATCTTCCCCCGCCTGCGCGGCGAGGGGGCGCACCGCATCGACTATCGGCACGTCATCGGGTCGTTGGTCCGCAAACCTGGTGCTTTCGCGAACTACCGATTCCGCGAAGACCTGTTTCCAACGCTGGCGTTTCGGCGCGCCTACGATGCGTTGACCGCGACGCATGGAGCACGCGCGGACGTCGAGTACGTGCGGATCCTGAAGCTGGCTGCGGACACCATGGAGCCGGATGTCCATGCCGCCCTGGTGGCGTTGCTCGGCAACAACGAACCCTTCGCCTACGTCGACGTTGAGGCAAGTGTGCGGCCGCTTGAGCCCGAGATCCCGAACATCTCGATCCCAGCCCCCGACCTGGGCGACTACGACGAGCTGATCGGCGGTGCGCTGTGAACACCTCGGACACAGCCGCCACCATCGAGAGCAGGATGGTCACCCATCTGCTCGCGTTCAAGCTCACCGTGGTCGCCCAGGAACTCGTCAGCCGCCTCGTCCAGGCGGACCAGAGCGCCGCGCTTGCGACGATCCTGGAAGTGCTGGAGCTCGAGAGCGAGGCCCGGCACGAGCGACGTGTCACGCGACTGCGACGGGCCTCGCGACTCCCAACTGCGAAGACGTTCGAGACCTTCGACGAGAAGCGGCTCTCTGGCGCCGTCGTGCACAAGCTCGAAGAGCTCAAGCTTGGAGGCTTCGTCGACAACGCCGTCAACATCCTGGCCTTCGGACTGCCAGGGGTCGGCAAGAGTCACGCGCTCGCGGCTCTGGGACACTCGCTCGTTCAGCAGGGTCGCTCCGTCCTGTGGACGCCGACGTACACGATCGTTCAGGAACTGCTGGCGGCCAAGCGCGACCTCGACTTGCCCCGAAAACTGCGCAAGCTCGACCAGTTCGACCTCGTCATCCTCGACGACATCGGCTACGTCAACCAGTCCGCCGAAGAAGCCGAGGTGCTGTTCACGCTCCTCGCCGAGCGCTACGAGAGGCGATCGACCGCGATCACCAGCAACCTCGTGTTCAGCGACTGGGATCGCATCTTCAAGAACAAGATGGCGACCTCCGCAGCCATCGACCGGCTGGTTCACCACTCCGTCGTCCTCGAATTCGCCGTGCCCAGCTATCGCACGGCGATAGCCAAGGGCAAGTCCCGGACCAGCAAGAACAGCTGAGCCTCATCCAGAGTACGTGACCGGTGCTGAACGACAACTACCCCCTCGACGGTCGCTCGTGGGTGTCACCACCAAGACCCGGACCGGCAAAAATAGTTGTCGCGATGCGGCAAGAATAGTTGACGTCGATCATTCATGCGGCAACTTTCTTGAAATCCAGCGACATCGAGCAACCCCATTAGTCGCTCAGTCGCTCGACAAACGCTGCAACATACCGTGCCCGAGCGGGAACGCCGGTTCCGCGGAAACAAGAGCCCTCAGAGCCCATCCTGAACGTTTCCAATTAGCTCGACTTCGAACCGGTGAAACTCCGGCTCCTCGGGACGGAGTTCGCCGAGCCCCTGAAGCGCGCGGTCGAGATCTTCACCTTCTCCAATCATGGTGGAGATCTTCTCAGCAAGGGGAAGAGGCACCCCATATTCGTCCAGCGCAACAACCACCGGATTGCGAAACAAGCACTCCACAAGCGCAGCATAGTGACCATAAGACCCCGGACTACGCCCGCATTCCTTGAGTACGTATTCTTGAATCCGGTCAAGCGCCCGGAGCAGTCGAGGTACTTCGAAGGCCGCCCATTTGCGTTGAAAAGACAGGCTCCTGTCCACCGCCTCATCAACACTTTCCGCAGCATGAGGAGGCGTGAGTTCGTCAAGAATCAGTTCCTTAACGCTCAAGCGTCTCGCGAGCCGCGAGATCTTGAAGGCGAGCTGTGCAGAGGACAACACGCCCGAACTCCCACGCTTCACGAAGTGTCTCCAAACCAGGTCACAGGCGTTCTTGAGTTGAGGAAAAGTTGGCTTCTGACTCCAGCCGAGTAGCGGCCCCTGCCGACTGATTCCGTTCAAAATCTCCTCCGCCAGGTCCAGCTGTGCTTCAGGCTCCAGGCCTGCGTTGGCTCGGAGAACCGAGAGTGGCAGAGCCCCTCTCTCACGAAGTGCATCCACACGTGCAAGAGCCCCGGGTTTCAGGTCGCTTTCCTCGAGCTGGAGGAGCAGGCTCGTAGGGACATCCTCTGACTGCGTTAGAAACGGAAGCTCAACTCTCGGATAATCCTCCCCTGGCGGGTCGCCGAACAGATACACCCGCCCAACGAAATGCTCAAACATCCGACCAGACCGACCCTTGATGTTGTTGAATGTGAAGTAGTCCAGCTTTTTTCTGGCGACCTTGTTTTCATAGACAACCACATTCTTCGCCTTCGTATTAACCCCTTCGATTAGAGTTGACGTACAAACCAGAAAACGTAAGCGACCGTCGTTGAACGCTCGAACGAGGAACTGCCCGACCGCTCTGGGTAAACGTCCGTGGTGAATCCCAACCCCCTGCCGGACGGCTTTCGAAAGCGTCCATTCGGCGTGAAAGTGCTCGCACAACCAGTCTGAAGCGTCTTCCATCCCGGCACTGCTGCTTCCGATCCCTGCCGCCAGCAACGCGCGTACGATCTTGACTGCGCCTGCTGGGGACGCAACGTAGATCAGCGTTGGCTCCTTGAGTCTGTCACAGAGCTGCACTAGCGCCTTCAACTTCCCTGGTTTCTGAGAAACCTTCACTTCTTCAGACACCACCGTGTGAACCGCGGTTCGGATAAACCGACAGCTTAGCTTCTGCTCCGCACCCTCCGTGATCTTGTGAATATTCGGACCCAACAAGTAGAACTGCGAGTTCTGGCGCGACAGTCTGTAAAAAATCTGGTTCAGCAGAACGCTTCGCCTATCGCCCGCGTCACCTTGGAGCTTGTAGAACTCATCAATAACGAAGAACTCCACTTCGGGAAGCTGTGAAAAGGCGAGCGCGCGCTCCTGGGTCAAAACATAGATATTACGCGACGCCTTCACCTGACTCGGATGAGTAATGATTTTGTAGCTTCGATATTTGGTTAGCCGTCTCCGGGTCTCATCAATCAGCGCCAGCGTAGGAACGATGACCGCAATGCTGCAAAATTTGGCAGACGATACGACAGCATCAATGATTAGGCTCTTCCCGAAGCTCGTGGGGGCACTGAGAATGACATTCTCTCCGCGCATAATGCGCGCGTAAACCTCGAATTGGACTCGATGGAAGGTGACATCGGACATGCCCTCTGGGCTGTGGAGTTCGTGCTCAAGCAGCTCCCGTGTGGACGCACAGGCCGTACTTGCATAAGGGAATAGTCCGTCTGCGCGAACGATGGAGTCGAGGATTGCCCCCGAAGAACCAAACTCAGCACGACGTTCCAGGGCACGAAGCAACAGTTCCGTCGTTTCCTCTGAGTCGGACGCCTGCAACAGTGCGAGATTCTGGACGAGTTCGAAAGCGGAATCATTGTCAAGCTTCCCGGAACGAAGCTTGCTACGCATCTGTGTGGGCGTCAGATGTTCTGCCATGCGCGCAGCCTTTCATGAAGTGCATCAATAAGCGCCTTCTTCCGATCCAGAGGCAACAGGAAGAGGTGAACGTGGATCTCCTTCGGCCAATCCGCGCCGACGAACGTCGCATAGTTCGCTTCCATTTCCGACACGAAAGCCTGTTCGTACTCAGCGTTGCACACAGAATACCCTCCGACACACTTGCTTTCGTATGTCAGCAACACCGGTATTCGCAGCCGAGAGAAAACAGAGTCCAGGGAGGTATTCGGACTCAGCAACTCATTCACCGCTGCGGCATGTACCCATTCTGAATCGACCTTGTTCTGAATCAACGCAAACTCCGTACGAAGGTAGTCCGCCCGAGTGTGGTCGACAAGCTCCTTTGCCACATCACGAACCGCTTTTCTGTAGTCCTTGTAGAACTTCGTTTCGCCGAGCCACAGCTCAAGTTCGGAACCTTTTTCAACAACATGGACAGCGTCAAAACCCTTTACAGTTTCGTTTGCCGCACTCTTGAAGAAGATCTTCGAGATTACCGGAAGTGAACCGCAGAACTGCCGAACTGCAGCATGCAGCAGAAGCTCACCGAACTCACCCCGGTTCTGATATTTCGGGGTTTGATAGACGATATGAGCAGCCTTGCGAAGGAGCCGGACTGCATTATGGTGCCCAAGGGCGTCCAGTTCCCGGTTGGAAAGCGCAAATTCTGGCAGCCATTCGAGGAGATGCTCCGCAAGTTGTTCAGCTCTCCAAACGGTTTGTTCGTACCCAACGCAAAGGCCCGTGTACGCGGGGAACAGCTCATGGTGGTGCACTCGAGCGCGGAGAAAGGGCTCCGGCTGGGCCGATGCGAATCCTTTTCTCCCCCGCACTAGAACGCCGGCCGGAGCGCGTGCGAGAGAAGTCGGCATGGTCCAACGCTCGGACGGCACAACCGGAGCGGCATGGGAGTCGTTGCGCTTGCGCACCCCTCGCCAACTAGAGCACAAACCCCCGCCGCTTGACTGTCCGCGACCGAGTGTTGTTTGAAGGAAGGCAGCATCGCTCCGATAGTACCAGAGTATCTCGCCCCCTCGATTCGATCCCACCTACGATAGTCCCAGAAGCCGCGACCCCGAACCCCGAACCGGTCCGTTCGGACCTTTCCCGCTGTTCCAACTGTTCGCGCTCTTCCAAGAAAACCGGACGACGGGCCGGGTGCTCCTTGAACAGGACAAGAGGATTCGGAACGATGGACAAGTGGTTGGTGCTGCGGCCGGAAGAATCACGCTACCGCCGCTTCGGACGTGGCTCATCGGGGATCCGACGAAGGGGCGCGGATACGACAGACACAGCTCCGTCCCTGGAGCGTGCGAGCCCTACCCCACCTTACTCCGCAACACATACTGCAAAATCCCCCCATGCCGGTAGTACTCCACCTCATTCGGAGTATCCACCCGCGCCACGCACTCAAACTCCGTCTTCTTCCCATCCCCTCCCGTGGCCACAACCTTCACCATCTGCATCGGCTTCAGCCCGCCTGCGATCCCGCTGAGATCAAACACCTCTTTCCCCGTCAGCCCAAGCTCCTCGATCCCCTCGCCCTCCTTGAAGCACAGCGGCAACACGCCCATGCCCACCAGGTTGCTTCGGTGGATCCGCTCGAAGCTCTTCGTAATCACCGCCTTAACTCCAAGCAGAATCGTCCCCTTAGCCGCCCAATCCCGACTCGAGCCCGTCCCGTACTCCGTGCCCCCGAGCACCACCAGCGGCACGCCGTCCGCCTTGTACTTCTCCGCCGCGTCGAAGATCGACATCTCCTCGCCGCTGGGCTGATGCCGCGTCCAGCCACCTTCAGTGCCGGGCGCCAGCAGGTTCTTCAGGCGAATGTTTGCAAACGTTCCGCGGATCATCACCTCGTGGTTCCCGCGCCGACTTCCAAAGCTGTTGAAGTCTGCAGGCTTCACGCCGTTTTCCTGCAGATACCGTCCCGCAGGGCCGTCCTTCGGAATGTTGCCCGCCGGCGAGATGTGGTCCGTCGTCACCGTGTCCCCCAGCTTGGCCAAACACCGAGCCCCGGAGATGTCCTGCAGCGCGTCGGGCTCCCGCCCCATGCCCACGAAGTACGGCGGGTTGCGAATGTACGTGCTGTCCGGCTCCCATGCGTAGCTCTGCCCTTTGGGGGTTTCCAGCTTCGCCCAGTTCTCGTCGCCCTTGAACACGTCCGCGTATTGCTCCGCGAACTGGTCCTTGCCCAGACACTCGCGCACCAGCTCCGCCACCTCCTTCGGCGTGGGCCAGATGTCCTTCATGAACACATCCTTCCCATCCCGATCCTGGCCGATCGCCTCCGAGTACGGGTCCCAGTCCATGTGCCCCTTGAGCGCGTACGCGACCACCAGCGGCGGCGAGGCCAGGTAGTTGGCCCGAATGTTCGGACCGATCCGCCCTTCGAAGTTGCGGTTGCCCGAGAGCACCGATGTCGCGATGAAGTCCCCTTTGTTGATCGCCTCCACGATCGGCGGGTCCAGAGGTCCGCTGTTGCCAATGCACGTCGTGCAGCCGTAGCCCACCGTGTTGAACCCCAGCGCCTCCAGATCGTCCATCAGGTTCGCCTTCTCCAGGTAGTCCGTCACCACCCTCGAGCCCGGCGCCAGGCTCGTCTTCACCCAGGGCTTCGTCTCCAGGCCCAGCGCTCGCGCCTTGCGAGCCAGCAGACCTGCCGCCACCATCACGCTGGGGTTGCTCGTGTTGGTGCACGACGTAATCGCCGCGATCACCACATTGCCGTCGCCAAACTCGAAGCTCTTGCCTTTGTGCGTCACCGACACCGTGTTGCCGCGGGTCGCCTCCGTCACCTCATCGAGCACCAGCTTCCTCCACGCGTCTTTCGACTTCGTCAGCTCGATGCGATCCTGCGGACGCTTCGGCCCCGCGATGCTCGGCACCACCGTGCCCAGGTCCAGCTCTATCGACGTCGTAAACACCGGGTCCGGCGTCGCCTTGGTGCGGAACAGCCCCTGCTCTTTTGCGTACGCCTCCACCAGCTGCACGCTCTCCTCGGGCCGGTTCGTGAAGCGCAGGTATGTCAGCACCTCGTCGTCGATCGGGAAGAAGCCACACGTGGCCCCGTACTCCGGCGCCATGTTGGCGATCGTTGCTCTGTCGGGCAGCGACAGGTGGTCGAGCCCGGGCCCGTAAAACTCCACAAACTTGCCCACAACCCCGTGCGCCCGAAGCATCTGCGTCACGGTCAGCACCATGTCGGTTGCGTTGGCCCCCTCGGGCAGCTTGCCCTTGAGCTTAAAGCCAACCACCTGCGGCACCAGCATCGAGATCGCCTGGCCCAACATCGCCGCCTCGGCTTCGATGCCGCCCACGCCCCAGCCCAGCACCGACAGCGCGTTGATCATCGTCGTGTGCGAGTCCGTGCCCACCAGCGTGTCCGGGTAGGCCTGCGTGACGCCGTCCTTCTCCTTGGTCCAGATCGTGCGCGCCAGGTACTCGAGGTTGACCTGGTGCACGATGCCCGTGCCCGGAGGCACCGCGCGGAAGTTTTGGAACGACTCCGTGCCCCAGCGCAGGAACAGGTACCGCTCGCGGTTGCGCAGGTACTCCAGCTTCACGTTGAGCCCGTAGGACGCCTCGGTGCCGTAGCTGTCCACCTGCACCGAGTGGTCGATCACCAGGTCGACCGGCTGCTCGGGGTTGATCTGGTCCGCGCTCCCGCCCAGCGCCACCATCGCGTCGCGCATCGCCGCCAGGTCCACCACCGCCGGAACCCCCGTGAAGTCCTGCAGCACCACCCGCGCCGGGTGGTACGCGATCTCCACCGAGGGCGTGGCCGCCGCGTCCCATCCCGCCACCGCCTCGATGTCGCTCTTGCGCACCGCGTTGCCGTCCTCGTTGCGCAGCAGGTTCTCCAGCAGCACCCGCAGCGAGAACGGCAGCTGATCCACATGGCCAACCCCCGCCTTGCTCAGCGCGTCGAGGCGGAAGATCTCGTAGCTCTTGTCGCCAACGGCAAGGGTGGAACGGGCGCCAAGGAATTCTCGGTCTTGCTCATCGAATGTGCTTCCTAGTCCGCCTCCGCAAGAAGGCCAGCCGGCGCAAATCCTTGCATCGGCCGCGGTTTCCAGCAACCGCGCAGCGCCGACTCCGCGGCGGTTTGTTCGGCGACCTGCACCTCGGGCGGCATCGCAGTTGTGGGCAACGCCGTGCGCCGAATCAAACGTTCCAACGCTTTCGCCACCCGGCTCGGCGATGCGGGCACCCAGCGGGTCAACTTGCGGGAGCACTCGGAGTAGACCGCGAGCCTCCGGCCCTGCCCCCGTCGCGCAAGCAAGCAAGCGCTCAGTTCAATGGGACCGGCGGCGTTGCTGCTTCGGAGGGTTCGGAGGGGTCGGAGGGGTCGGAGGGGTCGGAGGGGTCGGTGGGCTCGGCAGAATTGACGGACTCGGGGCCCTCACTCGTGGTCGCGACCATGCCGAACATCACCAGCGCGCAGGCCTTTGCCATCGCGCCGCCGCAGCCCTCGTGGCCCATGCCCGGGCTCTCCGGACCGGGCGCGGGGTCCACCGTCACGAGGCCGCCCACGTTGAACACGATTGTGATGGTGTCGGCGCCGACGGTGAGGAATCCGCCGTTGTCGTTGAGCGTGAGTCCCGTGGCCTCGCCGCGCGCGAAGACCGAGCCGTCGGGCTGCACCTCCATCATCACGGAGCCATCGGGCAGGGTCATCTTGCCGTCGGTGGAGAGCGTCGCGAACAACTCGCCCCCGAAGCTCACCGAGCCGTCCGCGGCGATCTCGACCGCCTCGCCGGGCTTGTCGGACTCGAACAGCCGCGCCTCACCAAGGGCCAGGATTTCGGCCGGCTCGGCCGCGACGGAATCGGAGGTGGCTTGGGGGGTCGCGGCGCCGGGGGTGGCCGTCGCCGGGATGTCGTTGGAGCAGCCTGCGAGGAGCAGAGCGGCGAGCACGGTCGCAAAGCGGCGCATCAGCACAGGGTAGCGTCCGGGCCCGGCTACAGGTAGTCCCCCAGCCGCAGACGCCTTCGTTGCAGACGAAGCTCACTCGGCTTCGATGCAGGTCTCCTCGTAGTCGCCACAGCAATCGCCGTAGGCCTCGCAAAGGTCGTCGCACCAGCAGCCGTTGCCTTCGCCGCCGCACGAGCCTTCGCAGGTGCCGGGTTCTACGGGACAGACGCCTTGGGTCTGCACGCTGACGCCGGCCGCCGCGGCCTGACACGCGTTGCCGTAGGTCACCGCATCGCAGCCGCACACGGGCGCGTAGATCTCGGCGCAAACCTCGGGTGCGACAACACAGGTGCCAACGGGCCCTTCGCCGCACTCGGATTCGAACGCGCAGAACTCGTTGCCGCCACAGTCGGAGGAGGCGAGGCACTCCACAAGCTCGGGCTGCGGGATCTCACCGCACTGGCCCCAGCACACCGCCGGGCAAAACATGCCGTCGGGGCAGTTGGACAGGCACTCCGTGTGATCGCAGTAGCCCGAGTCGCACTCCTCGTCTTGTTGGCAGAAGTCGATGGGCGCCGGCTCGTCATCGCAGACCGCAGGCTTGTCGCTGCAGCAGTCGCCGTAGCCTTCGCACAGATCGTCGCACCAGCAGTTGCCTTCACCCGACGGACCGCCGCAGAAGTCCCCGCCTTCGGAGTCCTCGCAGCTTCCGATCGCGTCGGCTTTGCCCAGCGGACCGCGCTCGGGCTGCGCACCCGTGTCTTCTTGGTCTTCTTGGGCGGAAGGGGCCGTATCGCAGGCTACGAGTGGGAGAAGCAGCGAAACGATGAGGCTCAACTTGCGCATGGGACAGCGCAGCCGAGCAATCCTCGGGCCAACTCCCAGGCCCCAGAAGTCGCGCAGATGGGCTCACCGGGACTGGTCGTTCGCCGGATCCACGTGGCGACAGTTGTCGCCGCTCCGCCGGGCCGGTCCTGCGCGGAGCGATGGGAGGTTCGCGCAACGCAAGCCAGGGTCAGCGAATCGCGCACTTAAAATGGGCACTGCGTGCAGTATTTTACAGACGAGCACCGAGGTACGGTTTTTGTCCATTGGTATCAAGCACATAAAAATAAGTGGCACTTCGTGCCTTGCTCGGTGTTGCCCCTGGTGCCACAGCTCCCGACACCCGCCCACCCACACGCGTTTTCGCGCGTCGGTGGCAGGCAAGGAACGCCCATGGCTTACAAACAGACCCCTTTCGCACTCCTTCTCCTCGCGCCCCTGGGACTCGCCGTCCCGCTCATGGGCTGCGGCGACGACACCTCCAACCCCCTCGAAAGTGGCACGACCGGCGAAGAAACCACCGGCGAAACCACGCAAACCACCGTACCCACCACGGACCCGACGACGACACCGGGCACGAGCAGTGAGGGCTCCTCCTCCACGAGCACCGACGCCGAGAGCTCCTCCTCCACCAGCGAAGGCGACACCGACGAGGGATCGAGCGGCGACACCGGCCTGCCCCACGAGTGCGAGCTCGACGAGCCCGGTATCTGCATCGATGAGATGAACGCCCAGGTTTGCCAAGAGGTCGACGGCCTTCGTCAGTGGGTGGACGTGGCGTGCGGCGAAGATGCGACCTGCATCGCCGGCGGCTGTGCCTCGCCCATCCAGCAGGAGTTCATCACCCAGCTCTACGACCTACCTCGACGGCGTGCAAGCCGGGACCGCCGTGGCCGCCGACGTGGACTGGGATGACCTTCGCGAGCAAGCCGCGAGTCCTGGTCGTCGCCGGAGACGACTCCGCGGACACGCTGTACCGCGCGGGCCGGGCCCTGCAGCTTCAGATTCCCCAGGGCCACCAATGGGTTCGCTTCGGCCCCGGCCAGTGCGGCGTCCCCGAAGGCATGCCGTACACCCAGCAGACCTTCTACGGGGCCTGCGGACGCATCTCGGGCGACGGCGTGATCGTGACCGTCGCCGACGATGCCAACCCTCTGGGCCTGCTGCCCGGCGATCGCATCGTGGGATTGGACCGCTGGGGAAGAGGGCGAGGACTTCCTCAACCAAGTCGCCCACGAGCCGCTGTGTTCGACGCTGACGCCCAGCAACCCCAACGCGCTGCGTCGCCAAGCCGCCGGCGACCTGCTCGGTCTGCTCGACGAGGGCGACACGATCACGGTCATCGACCCCGCGGGGACAGCCGCGAAGTTGCCGTGCCCGCGCGCCTGGCCGAAGACCCCGTGGGCTGGTGTCTCAACCCGATCGAAGGCGGCTTCTCCAACTTCGAGGCAGCGCTCACGATCCGCCCCTGACGGCGTCGCCGTGATTCGGGTGCCGCACTTCGGCCCCAACGAGACCCCGTTCCCCAACCCGCTCACCGCTGAGAGCTACTACCAGTGGGTCAGCGACTATGTCGATCGTCTCGCGGGTGTCATGAGCACCATCCCGGCCTGACGCTCCGATCATCTGGGACGCTCGCGGCAACTCGGGCGGCGCCGCAGAGGGTACCGATGGCGATCGTCGCGGGCATGCCGGGCGCAAACCGAACCCAGATCTCGCAGGGCTTCCAGCGCATCTTGAACACCGACCCGTTCGAGTTCACCGCCGACCCGCTCCCGACGTTCTCGTTCGAGGTGCCCGAGGATGACCGCCTCAACCACGCCGCACCCACCGCGGTGCTGGTGGACTACAGCACCACCAGCGCGGCGGACTTCTTCGTCTGGGGCGCCAAGGAGTTCTCCGACGCCATCGTCGTGGGCACACCCGGCACCGCCAACTACGGGTTCGGAGGCTTGGGCGCGGTGGTGGTCGGGGGATTGGTCGCCGAGCTCGCCTACCGCAACGACCCGCTGCAGTCGCGCATGATGGACGGCACCCCGCTCGAGGGCGTGGAGGTCATCCCGGACATCGTCGTCGAGTACGACCCGTCCGACCTCGCCGGAGGCGTCGACACGGTGCTCGAGGCCGCCGTGGAAGCGCTCCTGAGTAGTTTTCGCTCGGTCCTCCTCGCGCGGCGGTCTCCACCCGGGGGCCGCCGCGTTTTTTATTCGACGCCGAGGGTCTTGGCTGCCGCGTGCACGAAGTCGAGCTCGGCCTCCGTGGTCCTGCCGTTGGACCGGGCGATGCTGCGCGACTCGGCCACCAAGTTGGCCTTGGCGTCGTCGTCGAGGTTGCGCGCGGCTCGGGTCGCGGCGTCGACGACCAGCTTGAGCTGCGCGTCGGGTCCATCGGCCCGACCGAGCCGCGCGGCGACATCCTCCACCGCCTGCTCGGCATAGCCCTGCGCCAACCCCTTGGTGTGTGCCCGCACCAGATGGAGTAATCCGCGCGCCCTCGCGCTCATCGAGCGCCCCATCGGCAGCTTGGCGCACGCGATGTAGAGCATGAGCACCGCGTCAAACGTGCTTGAGTCTGCGTCTTCGACCGTCGTCACGCCGCGGACGATACATCAAAACCTCACCGCCACACCGCCTGCCCTCGGCTGCACTTCCACCGGAAGGCTCCGGCGCTTGCGACCGATCAGCAGCATGCTCACGCCTGCCCCGAGACCGATCACCCCGGCAGTGGTCAACGACGCGCCCGCAGCCATCGTGTCGTACAGCTCTGCGCAGTTGCCCAGAGCGTCGGCGCGGCAGTCGGGCTTGTACGGGCGGGCGTCCAGGATCACCAGTGGGATCCCGGCGGCGAGCCCCGCCAACCCCAGCCCCAGCGACACCCCGCCCGCGATGGACCAACGACGAGCCGACCTGTCCCTGGCTGGCATGGCGACGAGCCGAAATCGCAGCTCGTCGTCGACGCCGGACCGAACCTCGACGGCCTCCGCGTCGTTGAGGAAGCCCGGCTTCTCGACTCGGATCGCGTGGGGGCCCGCGGGGAGGACCAGCTCGACCGGCGTGTTGCCGACGAGGCGGTCTTCGACGAACACCGCTGCACCGCCCGGGTTCGAGGTGATGCAAACGGTCCCGTCCGTGGGCCGGTCCAAGCTGGCTCCCAGCGCCGCCGACCGCAGCTCGATCAGCTCGGCCACCTCCTCGATTTCACATCTTGTATACGTCGTCGACGCTGGCGAGTCGCTCACCCGTGGCGACGCTGCGCGCGTCGAGTCCGAAGCGATAGACGTTGTCTCGCTGATCCACGGTCAAGAGCACGACCGCGCTGGCCGATGTGGACGACATGGCCTCGCGGAAACACGCGTCGGCGGTGCAGTCCGCGCTCCAGCGGGCGCCGATTTTCTGATCTTCCCGGACCGCGGTATCCCCCAACAATGCTCGTTCGGACAGCACGGAGACGGTGCCTGGGCGCTGTTCTCCCTCGGTCTCGACCACGCGCAGCTCGACGTCGGGGGTCCCGGCGAACAGCGCGCCGGCGATCGAAGCTGCGACGAACATTGACACTGGATACTCGTGTAACGTGGACTACCCGTCAAGCAGGGCTAAAGAGCCTCGCCGGGGAGCACCCATGGGAGTTCGTATTGAGTCGGAAGCACGGCCTGTCCAGGTCAGCGGGTCGTCGACCGAGGGCCGGGCGCGCTGTCGACTGTCCCGAAATGAACTCATCCCCGGGAGCCGCTACCTGCTCAAGCGTTGGATCGGCGAGGGTGGCATGGGGGTCATCTACGAGGCCGAGCATGTCGACGTGAAGCGTCCGGTTGCGGTCAAGGTGCTGCGACCCGAGTACGCGACCAACCTGCAGGTGATCGAGGCGTTCCGGTTTGAGGCGCGAGCCACCAGCTGTCTCGACTCTCCCTACCTGGTCAAGATCGACGACTACTTCGAGCTTCCGGACGGCCGATTGGCGCTGGTGATGGAGCTGCTCAAGGGCGCGGACCTCTCGCGTCGCGAGGAGCCGGTGATGCCCCCGGCGCGCGTCATCGGCATCGCCCGTCAGGTCTGCAAAGCGCTGCAGCTGGTTCACGCCAGCGGCCTGCTGCACCGCGACCTCAAGCCGGAGAACATCTTCCTTTGCCACGAACGGGACCGGCCCGACACCATCCGAGTCCTCGACTTCGGCATCGCCCGCCTCTCCAGCTACGCCACGTCTGCCCAATCCGGAGGCACGCCCCTGGACACCGCGCCCGAGGTGGTCACGGGCGCCGCACAAGGCCCGCGAGCCGACATCTACGCCCTGGGCTGCGTCCTTTATGAGCTCCTCACCGGCACCACGGCGTTCGGGCGCGACACCGTCAACGAGACCCTGCGAGCCCACCTCGAGGCCCGGCCCGCCGCTCCGAGCACGCACGCGCCGCAGGTCCCTCCGGCCCTGGACGCTGTGATCATGCGAGCGCTGGCCCGAGAGCCGGACGACCGCTACCCCGACATGGCTGGGTTTGAGGCCGCGTTGTGCGAGGCCCAGATTGAGGCGGGGCTGTCGACGATGTGGGACGATTTCTGCTCCCCACGGACATTCCCGCCGAGCAGCGCAGCCGCTTGTTGGCCGAGATGCCCGATCCCAGCGCTTCACCGCAGCCCGGGACGGCTGGGGTTGTGGGCGGCCCTGGTCGCCTCGGTCGCCCTCGCCGGCGCTGGTGCGCTCGCGCTGACCCGCTCCGAGGTCACCACGGTGCAGACCCTGTCTCCCGAGCAGATTGAGGCGGACACCCTCTCCCTCGCGGCCCGCACCGCCGGTTCGCGGGCAGCCTGGGTCTACCCTCCGCCCGACGACATCTCGGCTCGGACCGCCTATCAAGCCGTGCTGGCTCTGGAGGACCTCGGAGATGTGGGCGCTTCGGTCGCAAAGGAGCTCCGGATGGACTTCGCCGCCACGCTCGTCCGGCTGGGTGACGAATACTGGGACGCCGAGGGCGGCACACGGTTTGCGGTCGCGTACTACGAACAGGCGCTGCTCTTCGACCGCAGCTCGGTTCGCGTGCTGGATCGCAGCCCCCTGAGCCTGCCCTCGCTCGATGCGTTTGGCAGGCAGGCTGCGAACAGCCAGTTCGCGCTCGAGCTGGTACGGGTCGAGCCGCTGGTCGAGCTCGCGGTCGCGGACGACGTGCCCCCGGCCGACCGTATCCGGAAATCCGGCGGCGCGACCGTGTCGCCCAGACCCCGCCGCCTCCCCCACCCAAGGCCGCGAACGAAGCGAAAGCCGAACCCAGCGCCCCGCCACCGCCCTCGCGACCGGGCTACCGAGGAGACCGACGAGACCGACGACCGGGATCCGGGGGCCGGGAGGGTGCTCGCCAAACAGGCGCAGGCCGCCGCGGACTCGGGAAGCGCCAGCAAGGCGAAGCTTCTGTTCAGCGAACCCTCGCCAAGGACTCGCGCAACGTCGCCGCGCATGCCGGACTGCGCGACTTGGCCTTTGACGCCGGTGACTACGCCCGCGCGGTCCAGCACGGCAAACGTGCCGCCGCGCTCGCACCCCGCAGCGCCACCAACTGCGGCTGGGAGACGCCTACTACCGGAACGCACAAGTATCTGGAGGCCGAGGCCGCGTATGCAGCGGCCGCACGCCTTGGAGATGACCGCGCGAAGTGGCGACTGGAGCGGACTCGCGAGAAGCTGGGCGGCTGACGAGCGCTACTGAAGCTCGTAGGCCCCAACGTCTGGAGCGCCGTTTCGTGCCTCGCCGCGCTGATCCTCGGACAGGCCCCCATCCACCCCCGCATCGATGGCCGGGCTTCCGGCGGGGAGAGCCATCGTGTGCGTGGGACCTCCGTTGTCCTGAGGGGACAGGAGCTGAGGATTGGCGAGCGTAGCCCCGGCCGCGACGAGCAGGTTGGAAGTCGCCGTCGATCTCCAGCGAGGGGTCGAGCCACTGCACGTTTCCGCCGCCGTCGTCGAGGCCGCGGTTGGCATGAAACCAGGCCCAGCCGCCGTCACGGTCGGAGGTGTTGTTGGAGAACAGCGAGTTGGTCACGGTCACCTGCGCCTGCGGCGGCGGCCTGAATGCCCCCACCGTGAAGCTGCGCGTGGTCGTCCGCAAACGTGCAGTGCGTCAGCTGGGTGGGACCACCGACCAAGGCGACCGCGCCGCCCATCCCCATGCTGGCCGTGGTGCGGTTCTCGAAGAACGTGTTGTTGTGGAGATTGAGGCGGCCCGACTCGGTGAGGAACCACAGCGCGCCGCCGCTGCCCAGGGTTCCGTTGCCCTCGAAGGTGCTGTTGGAGATGAGCGAGCGGTTGGCGTCGCGCTCTCGCGGATAGTTCTCGTCGTCCTGCAGGTAGACCGCCCCGCCGCTTCCGCCCGCGGTGTTGTTGGTGCTGTTGCCGCGAAAGGTGCTCTGGTCGATGACCACGGTGCCGCTCTGCCACTGGTGTGTGACCAGAGCGATGGCGCCCCCGGCATGCTTGGCGCGGTTGTTCTCGAAGACGAACGACACACCTCCAGGTATGCCGTCTGCCCGTTCTGAGAGACCGCATCCAGCGAGATTGCGCCGCCGCGCTCCCTTGAGTCTCTCGGTGCCGCCCTGACCGGTGGTCTCGTTGTTGACGAAGGCTGTGTTCACGATTGTGAAGCTGCTGCCCAGGCCTCCTATTGCGCCGCCGTTGCTGCCCGAGTTGCTCGTGAACACCGAGTCTACGATCACCACGTCTGGAACGGCGAAGGCGTAGAGCGCACCACCGCGGAGATCTCCCGGTCCGGTGTCTCCGATCGCGTTGTTCTCGAAGGTGACGCCGAAGACCGACAGCGCGCCCTGACCGTTGCCGCGCATCATCACCGCGGCCCCACTTCGGCGACTGAAGTCCTCCTCTTGTCCGCGACCCGGTTCACCGCGTCGCGAAGCGTCAGGTTCATCAGCGTGAGGTCGGCATCCTCGGCGACGAACAGATGCGTCGAGCCACCGCCGCTGATTGTGACCCACCGTCGATCGTGACCGGCTGCGTCGAAGCAAACGGGGCGTCGGTCGTGATGTCGGCGGTCAATCGAATCTCACCGCCCGCTGCAACCGCAGCGCGCAACGCGTCCGCGGTTGCGACCTCGGTGGGTGCCATCAGCGTCGGCGCTTCGGGAGCCTCGCACGAGGCCACCAGGGGCGGAGGGGGATTGGGCGTACCGCCGTCGCCGCTTGGGTCACCACCTGCGTCCGTGTCGGTCTCCGCCCTGTCCCCTCCCGTTCCGCAGCCGAGCGCGAGAGCGACGACCAGAGCCATGCGTCCACGATTCACCGGACGAGAGTAGCCCGAGGCGGAGCCGTGATGCACGGCGCCCAGCGGACCGCTTTTGGGTCGCCTCAGGTTTGGGGTCGCCTCAGGTTTTGGGTCGCCTCAGGTTTGGGGTCGCCTCAGGTTTTGGGTCGCCTCAGGTTTTGGGTCGACTCAGGCCTGGTCGACTCAGGCTTTCACGGCTCAGGCTTTCACAATGCGCAGAGCCGGGATCGCGTGCGCCCGCAGCTCCTCCAGCGACACCACCTCGAGCGTGGCCTCATGCGTCGACTCCAGCACCACCGGCGGCGCCATGCCAGCGTCGAGCGCCTGCTTCCATCGACCGGCGCACAGGCACCAGCGGTCGCCCGGCTTCAGTCCGGGAAAACCAAACTGCGGCACGGGGGTGGACAGGTCGTTGCCACCGCGCTTGGAGTACGCGAGGAAATCTTCGGTCACGCGAGCACAGACCGTGTGCACGCCTCGGTCCTCGGCGCAGGTCCGACACGCGCCGT
>CAWCWO010000016.1:0-82512 GCA_963799255.1 uncultured Pseudomonadota bacterium
CTGTGACGTCCTCTCCGGGAGTGGAGGGATGCATCACGTTGGAGGAGTCATCGACATGCTCGAGTCCTAGCGCGTGCCCCATTTCGTGGGCGATGGCTCGAGGGTCATCGCGCGGGGCCGAGATCCACGGGGTGCAAGAGCTGCCGGAGCCCCATCCGACAGTGGAGAACCCCACAAGGAAAACCGCGACTGAGCCGGCAGCTCCGTCTTCAGGTTCAAGTTCGATTCCGTAGATCAGCTCGGTTTCTTCGATCGCTTCTTCGGAGAGTTCGAACCAGTCGGGGGGGGTGAAGAACGAGACCGTGTCCGAACGGCCGTCAGGTTCTTCGCAGGCGACGAGGGCGAGGAGGGCGATACAAGCAGCGCGTCTCGTGCTCGGGAGTCTAGCGAAGGCGTTGGGGCAGCAAGAGGGTTGGTCGCGGCGGTGGTCCGGCCGATACCCGCTGTCAGCCTCGGGCGCCGTTCGACCTTCTGTGGGCCGTTCCCCTTGGGGTGCGTGGGGTGAGAGGCGCGCAAAGAGGCCGCTTCGTTGGATGGCGGTTCTCATGCCGGAGGCCGACCGTCGGCGGGTGGTGTTGCACCCTTTTTTCAGTTTTTTTCGATTCCGTTTTCTATTGCGATGGCGGAGAGGTGCAGTACCCCTCGCGGGCTTGCTCGGAGTTCACGAACTCCGTTCTCGGGCTCTTCGGCGCCACCTTGGCTTCAGGCTGGCATCTTCGTTCATCCCCGCTCGCGAGAGGCGCAGCCGAGAACAGCCGGAGTTGTCCGGGCGCGGCTCACGGTCCGGCGGCCGGACGCCACGAAACTCGGCGGCAATGTCCTTCGGCGTGGTGACGACGCCAGTGGCCCGCCCGGGCTAGAACGGGGGCCGTAGTACGGAGCCGGACACAGCCTCGCGGGAGTCGGTCAGCCCGTACGACGTTGCGTTCTTGCGGGCCGGCAGCAACTGGGCTGGCGACGCCGCGCTCTTCAGCCTTCTTCACGCTGGAGTCGTTCGGGTCGACGAGGACGGCAAGCTTCGGCGCGGCTCCAAGCCACTGCCCGACGACGCGCCGAAGATCGAGCGATGCGTGCTGGAGCGCGCGGCCGGGCTCGACGCCAAGAGCACGCGGGAGGTGGTCGTGGCGCGCGTCGACCGACTTGCACAGGGGTCGGTGATCCTATCCGCCGTAGTCACCGCCGTCGCACTTGAGTGGATGGTGTCGACCGCTGGGGCGACCGGCCAGGGACTTCGAGAGACACCGAGCTTCCTGGTCGACGCTCCGATCATCGTAGGAGGGCCGTACGGGCGCCGCGGGCCGCCCAAGCCGATGCCCCCCGTCGTGTGGCGGCACCGCTCCGCGGCTTGCGATCCGGAGGCTGCCGCCCAGGCCGAGAAGGGTCCTTTCGCGAAGCTGGCCGAGATCGAGCGTCGTGAGCGCGAAGCGGAGGGGCCAAAGCCCTTGACCGCCGAGGAGCGGGCGCATCTTGGCGTGGCCGGATCGCTGTATGGAGTCACGTCGGACCGCCTCTTTGAGATCACGCTGGGCGAGCGTCGAGTGACCACGCGAGAGGTCGCGCCGCTGCTGGTCGTGGTTCCCGTGCTGGGCCCTGAGCGAGCGCTTCAGGAGGACGAGTACTTCTCGGTGAGCGTCGATGCCTTGGGGTTCGACCGAAATGGCCTGCTGTGGGCGACGGGCGATGAGCGATGAGCGACTCTACTATTGCAGCGTGGCGACGGGGATCTGTGCGGCCCAGGGCATCCTTCCCCCCGACGCTTGGTCGATCTGGTTCGCCGACAACCCATAGGGCGAGGAGGTTCTGCTCGCCTCGGATGTCGGCTTCACCCCCAGTCTCCTGCAGCGGGTCTCTGCCCCCTCGTTCCTCGGTCCGCTCGCAAGTCAGCTCTTGGGAAGAGTGGAGCTGTGCGCCGAGCCGGGCCCAGCAGCGCCGCCGGGTCTCTGGGCCGTCGCCGCCGGTTTAGTGCAGATGCGCGACGGGGTGGCGGTGGCTGTCGTGGGAGACGAGGGTGCGCTCAAGTTGACGTTTCTCCAGCTCGGCCTGGCGCCCGGCGTCGTCGAGCAGCACCGACTCCCAGGGGAGCTTCGGCCGGTTGCGATCGTCCCCACCGACCGCGGCGTTCTCCTCTTCGGAGCACAGGGGGCGATTCACGAGTGGTCGTCGGGCGGAGGACTCCGAAGACTTACCGAGACGGGGTACTAGGCTGTGTGCCGTTTCCTTGAAATGGCCGATTTCTTGGGCGGACGGGGTTTTCATGATCCAACGTGGCCATGAGCAAGGTGCGCGTGCCCCGGCATGGTCTCAGAGACGAGCAGTGGGACCTCGTTCGAGACCTCTTCCCCACCAACAACTTCAAGACTGGTCGTCGGCCCCGGGACCGACGCCAGCTTCTCGAGGCGATGTTCTGGATCCTGAGGACGGGAGCGCCGTGGCGAGATATCCCGACCGAGTACGGGCCGTGGAAGACAGTGTGGAACTTCTTCGACGAGTGGGTTAGCGACGGTACCTTCGACAAAGTGCTCTGCCGTCTACGGGAGCACGTCGCTCCCGATGATGGCTTGCCTGACGAGCTGTGGTGCGTCGATGGGACATCCATCCGGGCTGCACGATGCAGTGCCGGCGGGGGAAAAAGATCCCAACCCAGACGAACCCGAAGATCACGCTCTGGGGCGGTCCAGAGGTGGCTGGGGCTCGAAAATCCACATCCTGTGTGACGGCGAAGGGCACCCGCTTCACTTCGAGTTGAGCGCGGGACAGGTCCACGACTCGACGATGCTCGACGCGATACTCGTTGGCGCGGACGGGTCTCTCCGAAACCAGTACGGTCAGCCCCGCGCGTGGCCTGTCGCGCTCGCTGGCGACAAGGGGTACCGGGCAGCATGGATCGACGCATATCTCATGCGCCTCGGCATAGTCCCGGTGATCCCGAACAAGAACGGCGACCGCGAAGACAACCGGCCCGTCCCATTCGACAAGGCCGCCTATCGGCGGCGGAGCATCGTTGAGCAGCTGATCGGCTGGCTGAAGGAGTCACGCCGGATCGTGACTCGGTTCGAAAAGACCGCGATCAACTTTGGCGGAATGGTCAAGCTCGCCTTCATTCACCGCTATCTCCGCCTCAGCGGGGCCTGAGAGGAAACGGCACACAGCCTAGTGGAGGGCTGCGGCGGGGTTTGAGCTGGAGTTGCGTTGAGGGTGTGGTGTAGGAGGGTGAGATGAGGGCGGACCACCCGATCTCTCCGGTCGAGCCTGGGGAGACATGCGCCAACCAACGCACGAGGGGCAGCTGCCCCGGCTTTTGCACCCGAAAGGAACGCACAGGCTGTCCCCGTAACGAGCGCACTGCGCCACCAAGAAGCCGTGCTCGAAGTCTCCCGCAGCTGATGAACGCTTCGAGCTCGTCCCGGGAATCCAGGTACTGAGGCCGCGCGTTTCGCAAGCCGCTCCCGGAACGCGGGCCAGTGCTCGCACATCAGGGCGACCGTGTCGCTGACCCTGGTGGTCCGCGGAACGTACGGTGCCGACGCAATGACAGCCGGCCACCTGCCCAGCGCTGCCGCTTCAAAGTAAGCGATCAGGCAGAGACCACCCCGCGAAACAGGGCTGTGATCGGCCCCCCGAGGGTTATTCGGGGATTCGCTTCGGCGCGGTTGGCCGGAGCGGAAGATCCGGTGGCGGCACCCAGTTCCAGGGCAGCAGGTCATCGACTCGATCCGGTGGGCGATCGCGGAGTCGAACGATGACGTCGCGAATGTACTCGTAGGGATTCACATCGTGAAGCAGGCAAGTCGAGACGATCGACTGGAGGACGGCGAGATTCTGAGCGTGCTCCGCACTTCCGGCGAAGAGGAAGTTCTTCCGGCCCAGCGCGATGATCCGAAGCGCCCGTTCGGCGTAGTTGTTGTCGAGCGCGAGCTTCGGGTCTTCGAGGAAACGTCGCAGCCGCGTTCGCTGCTTTTTCGCGTAGGTCAGCGCGGAGCCCATCGCACTTTTTGGCGAGTGTTGGCCGTGCTGTTCGTCGACCCAAGCTTCGATACGTTCGACGATTGCGGCGCTCTGTTCTTTGCGCATCTTCGCGTGGGCATCCGTTCCGAGGACCCCCTTGATCGCCGCGTCGCGCTCCACGACATAGAGTTCGACGATCATCTCCAACACCTCGCGTGCGGTCGGGACGTTCTTCATCGCCGCGTAGAACTTTCTCCTCGCATGTCCCCAACAGCCAACGCGGGTCCGTTTGGACTCGCCCTCCGCGGCCTCCGTGACGTTGTTGTAGCCGCTGTATCCGTCGACCGTCAGATAGCCTGCCGAATCGCCGATCAGTTCGTTGGCCGTGCTTGCACCGCGGTCTTCGCTGAACTTGTAGGCCAAGACCTGCGTCGACATGATCCCCCAGACCCAGCCCTTAACGCATCCGCCCCGCTGCTGCACGTTCAACGTCGTTTCATCCGCGTGGAGGTACGCGTCGTCTCGCGCGATTTCGAGAAGTCGGTCGTAGATCGGAACGAACCGTTTCGCGCCGCGGTGATACATCGAGCACAGGGTGCTGCGTGCGATGGATGCTCCGGATCGGTCGAGCATCTTGGCGAGCCGGTGGAACGGAATCGAGTCCGCGCACTTCGCCGTGATCACGTGCGCATGAAGGCCGGGGCCGTATTGACAGCCGTCGGTGACCCCGGCCGGAGCGCGAGCCTTGATCAGTCGCTCACCGTCTTTTGACGCGAGCGTCTGCAGTGCGAACTCGACCACGACGATGTGCTCGCGGACGTGCTCGACACGACGCACCGGGTCCGCGCAGCCGACTTCACGGAAGTCGTCCAGCGTCATCCCCTCCGGTAGTTGGCTGGGGTCGACGTCGACCTGTTCGTGGACCACGGGGAGGTTCTTCTTGAGCTTCCGGTTTTTCTTGCGTTTCGTCTCCGACTTCTTCCGAGCGACGCGGCGCTTCTCCTTCTCGCGCGCGTCTTCGTCCTCGGGCATCGGGTCGCCGTCCACCGTCAGTTCGTCGGCCTCGACCACGCGCCGGACTTCGCTCTCGATGGGCGGAAGTTTCTCGGAGCGGCGGCCGAAGAGCATCCGCTGCAGTTCGCTCAGTTGCTCGCTCAGCCTGGCGATCTGTTGCGTCAGGGCGGCGTTCTGGGCGGTCTGAGCCGCGACCTGTGCGGTCTGAGCCGCGACCTGTGCGTCGCGCTGCGCGATGATCCCCTTGAGGAACACCACCACGCTGCGGGCGACGGGGTCGAGGGACTCCTCAAGTTCGTCGAGCTTCGCCTCCGTCACTCGAGCATCTGATCATTGGCAGCCCCGGGTGTCGAGCATCGTCAGGGTGTGGTCGCACACTGCGACCGCGGAGCGGGTTTCGGCGCCCAGTGTTTCGGTCGGTTCACGCGGCTCACGTCGATGCCATCGAGCAGCATGGCGAGCTCGGTGGCATCGATCTCCGCCTGCCCCTCGCTGCACGTCGTCGTCTTGAAACGTCCTTGCTCGAGACGCTTGTACCAGAGGACGAACCCACCTTTTTGGAACGTCAGGATCTTGGCTCGGTTCCGACGCTTCGAGATGAAGACGAAGAGGTGCCCGCTGTAGACGTTCTCGCCCGCGGCGATGACCATGCCCGTGAGTCCATCGAACCCGCGTCTCATGTCCGTCGGTTCGGAGAACAACAGGATTCGAACCGAATCGGGGAGCCCGATCATGGGCTGGCCTCATCGAGTCCGCGCAGCAACGCGACGACGTAGTCGGCCTCGGGCCGTTCGGAAAACTCGACACGAACCTCGCCGACGAGCAGCGTCGTTCTCGACCCGCGCTTCTCCTGCGCGCTGGCCGTGCTCTCCGTCAGCTCGAGGAACCTCGGCTCTTTCGCTGCCCGACGAATCCTGTAGACCCACGAACGAAACGTGCCGACCTTGAGTCCCTTCTTCCGCGCGAACATCTCCTGGGTCAGGCTGCTCGCGCCAAAATCCGCGACGAGTTCACGCCACTCGTCTTCTGTGCGTCTCCGGGAGTACATGCCCGTAGGCTCCGGAATTCGAGCGCGTGGCGGTAGTGGTCGTCGTCTGGCCGCTTACGCTTCAAATGCCGGGCCGCTCGCGCAGCGCCGTGTTCTCCGGCGGTTGCGCAGCGCCGCCCGAGGATAGCGAAACGACGACAAGGGCTCTCAACACTTGCCAACGATCATGCCGTCTGCGAGTCTCGCTTATCCGCGGCGGGCACGGGTCGTCCTCCCTCAACCGCCCGCGTTCCAGGATGGTGAGCGTTTCACGAACAGGCCCCGCGGGTTACGAACACCAGTATCGGGTGTCAGTACTTCTTGGCTTGCGCGCAGACCCGAGTGTGGACCAACTCCACATCGAACGGGTTGGGGAGGAAGACGCCACCCTCCGGCAGTCTACTGGAGCAGGCTTCCCTCGGACCCTAGAGATTCAGATCAAGTCGACGACCAACCGGCTGGGAGCGAAAGAAGTCGCCAAGATCTTGCTCGCATTCCCCCGGGGACGGGCTGAAGACTGCCTACTGTCCCGCCTCTCTTCCGATTCGAGCAGGGTCTGCCTTATTTTCAGTGGTGGCTCGACCGCGGACAGTGTTGCGGCACTCGAAGCGGACCTTACTCAGCTGGCACTGCGCTCCCCTAACTCGCCGCTACCTAGAGCGGATGCTGCGACACTTGAGGTGGCTCTGCAGTCCGTCTCGCATCCATCCAAGACATCGCTGGGTCAACGACGCAAGAAAAACGGAGGTGCACTCGTTCGGGAGCTGGGGCTAGCGGGCCTGCGTCGCATTAGCCAACGCATCTACATCTTCCCGCGGTGTACATCCGAGAAAGTAGTAAGAGAAATCGCCGAGGTCCTCGCGAGCGAGTTCATCGTCCCCAGGGAAGCTGCGAACAAACTGGCCGACGAGCCTCTTCGCAAGGTCATAGAAGCTGCGCGAGACAGTGGAGAGGACTGCGTCCCGGCGCTTCACAGAAAGGCAAAGGAAAACAGCGCCGACAGGATCTCGCCACGGTTGCCGTACGTGTCCCTTGGGGGCGAGGAAGACTTCGACGAACGGCTCAGAGACGACCGCTACGTCCTACTCGCCGGACTACCTTTATGTGGCAAGACGCAACTGGCGAAAGCCCTCGCATCACGCCTCCAGCGTCAGGGGGTCCATGCGCGGGTCTTCGACACCGTCCCCGAAGCTGCACGTTTTCTCTTGGAGCCCGCCTCAGGGGAGTCGCGTGCCGCGGTCATCGAGGACCCCTTCGGCAAGGTTCAACTGTCACCCGACGCGCGAGAAAGCTGGAGCAGGCTGTCTGAGCTCATCGACGAGCTCCCCCCGGCCAGACGACTGCTCGTGACAACACGGTCGGACATCCTAGCGCTCCTGCGCGGGTCGACGTTGTCGAGCAACTGGGCAGTTTCGGGCCGCCCCTGGCATATCGTAGACAGGCACCACAGCGACTCTCACCTCGTGGATGTCTGGAACGCCTGGGCGCAGGCTCAAGGCAGGGACGTCGATGAGCAAAACGACCTAAGAAGCAGGCTAGCTCGTAGCCCAATCCTCTCCTCTCTCGAACCGGGCCATGCCGCGTTTTTGGCGCTTCGGCGCGACAAAGACTACACGGCACTCTCGGACGCAGAGATCGCCAGTCTCGCAAGGCGAGAATGCGAGGAGCTTTCGCGAGAGCTGCTGTCGTTGGGCCAAGACGTAGCAACTCTCTTGAGAGCGCTAGCGGCGTCGTGTTCGACTTTGCAGGGGCCGGCCGAAGCGACACTCGCCTTCATCGCAGAGGATAACACGGACGACCGCCCAGGCAGGAGACCCGAGTCGTTCTCCGAGGAGCTTGAAGAATTGCCTAGGTGCGACCCGACTCGCAGCCTAAACGAGTCATCACTTCACGCGTTGGAGTTGATGGAGCAACGCGGAGTAGTCGAGCGCAACGGGGCGAAGTACCGATTTGCGCACCCCCTATGGGAAGAAGCCGGCCGCCGTTCGCTTTCTGGTCAAACACTCAGTGTTGCCAGGCAGCGCCGGCTAGTCTTGAGCAAGGCCCTCTTCGCCGGGGATGTGGCATCCGGAGAAAACGCGATTGCAGCGCTGACGTGGCTCTGTGAAAGCGACACCTCCCACGCATCTGTACGGGACGAGGCCTTGTCGATGCTTGAGGACGCATCTGAATGCGTCTTTCCGCGCGTCTCGGACGTGGCAATGTCGGTGTTGCTCCGGAACCTGGAACACCTACCGATCTCGCGACGCAAGAGGGCAGTGAAGCTCGCCACCACGGCGAACTACTCATCGCGTCAGCTCAGGTGGTCAGGGACGGTTGCGTGGCTACCTTCGAAGGGAGATGGCTACGAAATGGGGCGCGAGTTCGAGAGACTCTCCTTGCTGCGCGAAGCAGTCCCGACTTTCCGCTCGCGCACACCGAAAGATCTTAGTCCTAGCGAGCTTCTCACTGTCATCGAGGGTTCCGACGACTCCGGCAGCAAAACGGCGAAGTTCCTCGAATACGCTCTTCACGCAGACGAGTCGACAATCCGTGCGAGCGCAGCCATAGCTTTGGCTCAGCGTTACCAGGGAGCCCGACCAGATCTGGTCGACAGAGCCCTTTCTGATCCTCACCCGGCGGTGGTTTGCAGCGCGATGGTTGGGCTTGCGCTCAGCTGGCACTCGGTTTCCGAGAAAAACCGGAACCGCTGGCTGAGGCGACTGATTGAGCGAATCAGCAGTATTGGATTCGGTTTGGCTGCACTCCACAGCTTGACCTCATTCAGGCAATGGAACGGCTGGTCAACCGAATGGTATTCCGCGAAAAATGCGCCATGGCGATTTTGGGCACGCTGCGCTCAGGCTGCGCTCTCCTCGGATCCCGGGTATTTTGGCATCAATGATGCTCGGCTGCATGACCTCGCCCGACAGGGAATGCAGCACTTGCATCCACGGGAGGTCGTTGCCTTCTGTGAAGCGTGGCAAAGCTGGGTGGAGAGACGGCTGCGCCACGGCTACCCAAGTGACTACGCGGCGAGTGCCGGCGAGGCGCTTCTCGCAAATACAACCTGGAGGGCCGCAGGCCGTCGCTCTCTCATCCGAAGGCTCAGCGACCAAAAAGACACCACCGTTCAGTGCATCCTCATCCGGGACCTGCTCCTGAAGTGGCGGTCGCTATCACCCGCAGAGCGCGCATTGGTTTGTGATAGCGTTCTCGCAGACCGAGCCGATTCTGAGTGGTTGGTTTCAGCCGCGCTGATCGATGGATTGACGCCAACCTTTCTCCTGCGCAAGCTGGAGCTTCCAACGGACTTGTTCTCCCTTGCGCCAGACCAAGCATTTCGGGCGATACCACCGGATCGATGCCACCACGTCCTAAGCTTGTTCTGCGGCTATCCGGGAGTCCTGTACGCGACGGGGATACACCACCTGAACGAGGAGTACTGGATGCCGGTGTTGTGCGAGGCCCTGTACGACAGCTGCCATCCCTCGTTCCCGGTTGCGGTTCGCGAACTCGTACTTCGAGCCTGCGACGACACCGACTTAATCCCACACTGGGAGAGGCTCTGTCGCTGCGGCGATGAGGATACAGTTCAGGCCCTCTTCGAGGCTCTCTTTCTAGACGCGACGCAATGGTCCAACTCAAGCAAAGGAGTGCTCTGGTGGTTGATTGTGCGTTCGCCCCGCGCCGCCGTCACGGCATGGTCGGCGCGCGTGGTCAGCGAAATCGAGGCCATCGACTATGCCGACAACGCCGAGATGGTGCTGCCCCACTTCCCGGGAGTTGAGGCGTCGCTTGCTCCGAGATTCGCGGTGTACGGTCTTGTCAAGGCCGCCAGGAGAGCCCGGGAAGCGGGAGTCGAGGGGCATCCGGTCGACGTCTCAGGTCTCCGTGCTACGGCACGGTGCATCTTCGAGCACATAAGACCGCGCGGCTTTCACATCGTCCAGTTGCTAGTCGACTTCGTATGGCCCGATAGGGACGACCGAGCTACGGATCCAGACTACAAGGAAGCGGAGGAGATCAGGCAGAACGAGCTGCACCAAGGCTCTGAACGCCAGTCCGCGCTGCGCGAGCCCGACAGCGACCCCATCGATTGGGTCAGTGTCGAGAAGGCTCCCTCCGACGAATCCGGCGTTTAGGCGAAATAACGTGGGGAGCAGGCAGGCGGAGCATAGCGGGCGGCCGGTGAGAGCGCTCGTTGAGGAGCGGGCCTGCTGCGCTTGACCGCTTGACGGCTTGATCAGTTGATCGGTGTCAGCTTATCCTGCCACGCGGCCGGTCGTGCTTCGGCAGCCTGAAGCTTCGCGGCGCCTTCGAGTTCGCTGCGGTCCGCCGTATCGCGATCGATCCCTAACAGTTCGCCGCTCAACGTCAATGCCTCGGTGCATTGCGGGTAATTCGGTTCGGCCTCGACGCCTCGACTAAATTCCGCCGCGCGTACGCCCACGCAATGCACAAGCGAGATCCGACGGCGAGGTCGTTCTCAGAGAGATCGTCAGACGAGACTTTGAATCGCCCGGTGAGGTGGCTGTTCACACTGCCACGAAGGAACAGCTCGAGCTCGCGAGCTCGGAGCGGGGCAGCCGGAGCGTGGAGTCCTTCGCGACCTCCCAGCAAGCGCGACGAACCGGCCTTTCTCAAGTCTCAAGTCGCTTCGCGAGCACGCAAAGGCCGTCGCCATCGAGGTGCAGGACCTTCGCGTGTGTGCGACGACGATTGACGAACAGGAACATAGCGCCCGAAAGCGGGTCTTTGCCCATGGCCTCGCGCACCAGCCCCGGAAGCCCGTCGCAGCCCTTGCGCACGTCGGTTGGCTGGCAGTACGCGAACACTCTCACGCGCCCGATTACATCGATCATCGGTTGGACCTCAGCAGCGCGGAGACGTCCTCGAGCGTGAGACCGCCGATGACGACGTCGCCCGCGAGGCGCAACTCGAACGTCCGAGCAGGTGTCGCCTGGAGTGACGGCGTATCCGTGACCTCGACCTACCGGGCAAACGGCCGAACCATCGAACTATCCGCTGCATCCACCGCCAAACCGTCCGCTGCTCAAACCCGAGCTCCTTTCGACCGGACTAAGTATGCCGCCGGTCGGCGGGTCAACACTCCAGACGTAGCGACGTGGCAGCGTTGGAGCGTTTCATGTCTCCCGATCTCCCAGGTTCTGAGCGGCAGGCTCGATCCGGCTGAGTATCGCGGCGACACTACCGAGGTGGTCGAGTAGGAGCGCTGCCACATCTATATCCTCGTGCTTGGGCTCGCCGTGTTCCCACATCAAGAACGGAATCGTGTCTTTCGCGATCCACAACCGGGCTACGGCTCCACCGTTCTTCGCCGGGTGAATCGCGACGTTGTTCCGGAGTGTGCGGAGCGTGTCAGCTCCTCCCTCCCATCGAGTCTTCGTGCCGAGCAGGTCCTCCTCCAGCAGCCGGACTGAGTCTTGCTGGGTCGCCACGCAGGCAAGCATGCCGAACAGCCGGAGGTACCGGCCTCCATGCGTTGAGGGCTTCTCGTCGAACAAGTAGCTCTCAAGCGCCAAAACTGTGTCCCCGATCGAGTCGAGCGCAGCCACGAGCTGGTACCACCGACGCATTGGAAACGCCTCATGACCGCCGGCGTCGAGGAGCGCGTTCCGAATGCTGGTCTCCAACGCCGCCACTAAGGACAGGCTGTACCGCCCTCGCTCCGCCCGAGGCAGCCTGCCGGTCTCGGCAAGGCTTCTTGCGCCGTCTATGAGTCGATTGCACGCTGCCTCGTCCTGGAGGTAGGACCTCAGCCAGGACGAGGCATCTGCATCCCCCTCCGCCGCCGTGGTGATGATGGACCGCACAGCTAGCCCCTCTTCCGGGGTGATGTCTTGGAGCACCCCGCCGATCAGCTCGCCGAGGAAGTCGTTGTCGTTGGACACGCTCATCAGAGTCGCACAGCCCATCGGCCCTGACGCGATCTTCGACCTCGGAGCGCCCCCCGACCTGCCCGATGCCCAGCCCACCTGCGTCGTCGTCGATGACATGGATGCGGTCGGCGATTGCAGCCAGACCGCCCCGCCCGACAGCTTCGAGCCCGATGTGCAATGGGAGTGGCAGGGCGACGGCGCGGAGATCCACATGGTCGTGAGCCCGCTGGTGGCCAACCTGACCGACGACGACGCCAACGGAACCATCGACCTCTGCGACATCCCCGACATCGTGGTGGTGGCCTTCGCCCCGCGCGGCGGCCCCGCCCATATCCACGTGCCGGGCGGCGAGACGGGGATGCTGCACTACACCGTCCCCGACATCGTCGACTTCTCCGTCGCCCCCGCGCTCGGAGACATCGATGGCGACGGGCTCCCCGAGATCGTCAGCGCCAACTCCAGCACTCCAACGGCAACCTGATGGCCTTCGAGCACGACGGCACGCTCAAGTGGCAGAGCCCCTACGTCTGGTCCAGCTTCTACATCGGGGCCATCGCCCTCGCCGACATGGACAACGACGGCGACGTGGAGATCGCGGCCGGCAACCAGCTCTTCGACCACCTGGGCAACCTGCTGTGGACCGCCCCTCAGATCGCGGGGGCCAACTCGGCCACTGCGGTGGCCGACCTCGACGGCGATGGCGCTCTCGAGATGGTCCTGGGCCACGCCGCCGTCTACAACGACGGCTCGCTGATGTGGAACTCCGGGCTGCCCCCCGGCTACCCGCAGGTGGCCCACATGGACGGCGACGGGCTGCCCGAGGTGGTGCTCACCAACGCCAACGGCCTGGCCCTGCTCGAGCACGACGGCACCGTCACCGACCAGGGCCTGCGCCCCACCGGCGCACCCGCGGCGGGCCTCACCTGGACCCGCCCGGCCACCATTCACGATTTCGACGGCGACGGCCAGGCCTCTCCCCCCGTCCAGGTCATCCGCGACGTCGAGGACCGCTGGATCCAGGCCCGCCGGATCTGGAACCAGCACACCTACCACGTGACCAACGTACGCGAGGACGGCACCATCCCCCAGTTCGAGCCCGCCAGCTGGGAGCAGCTCAATACGTCTCGCACCAACGCGCAGATCGAAGGCGGTGGGGGGTGCGTGGATCCTCTTCAAGCGAGGGGTCCCGCCGCGTGGCGCCGCCAATGCTCTCCCCTGCTTCGACCCAGACGTGTTCCTGGCGCCCGGTGAAGCCCCGCGGTGGGAGGCTGATGGTCGGACGAGCCACCTCCAGCCCGCAGCGATGCGGACGACTCTTCGCGCGATGACGAAGCTGACGCCATTCGTTCCGCCCCAGGATCGCCTGCTGTGGTGCGGGGTCCTCGATGTCCTACAAGACCTCCAGTCCCGCGGGTTAACCCTGCGGTGCAGCTGGCTCGAGGACTAAACACGGGGCTGGAGCGCGATCCGTTCGGAGGAGCGCGGTCTGGAACTCAAGCGTCCGCCTACAGCGAGTCCGCAGGCCCGTACGAATAGACCAGGTCGAAGGAGGAAGCCTCCGTCCGCCACGGCACGAACGTAAGGGTCTTTCGTTCCAGGAAACTCTGGACCTCCGGATGCATGGCCTCAACGGAGCCGGAGGTCAACTCCGCGCCGCTTTGGGTCCTTAAATTCACGCGGATCCTCGCCTCTCCCTTGGCCTTAGGGTCGCGCTGGACAAGCTGGCCGTAGCACGACGAATCCGGTCGACGGAGGGTGGCAGCTTGTCGGGAGAGAAGTCGTACCGGGCGATGCTCGCGACGAGGTCGACCAGGACCGGTCGCCACGCCGTGCGCCGGCCGGGTCGGGAGTGGGCGAAGGGAAGATTCGCGAAACCCCGCCCGCGTCCAGCCTACACAGCCTCAGGTAAGCGTGAGACCCAACCACAGGGCACGTGGGGCGGTTGGTCGCCAGTGGCGCGGTTTCGTGGTGGACTCGTCGAGACTCCGTGTTCGCCCTCGACAATCGCACCCCCTACGCCGCCGACCGTACAGCGGTCATCGACAAGGATGGTCGAGTGCTCTGGGTCGTCGTTGTGAAGGCTACCTGGGAAATCCGGGCCGAAGGCAGGCTTGAGCTCGCCGACGAACAGCCACCTCCGATCTTGGTACCGGAGTTTGCTGGCGAGGACGGGGCGTCGAGCCTTCTACACGAAGCGGACCTTGTACCGGCGAAGCAGGCGACCGACATCCTCGTCATCGGCAGCGCGCACGCGCCGGGGGGTCGCCCCTCCTCGGAGTTCACCGCCGGCTTCGATGTCGCCGGCCTACGCAAGCTCATCACTGTACGCGGCGACCGGAGGTGGGAGATGAACGTCGCGGGAGTAGTTGCGCCAAGCCGCATGACGCCCGTCGTTTCTGTTCCGCTCGAGTACGAGCGTGCCTACGGAGGATTCGACGACCGAGATCCGGACCCACAGAAACAGCGAATGGATGGTCGCAACCCGGTGGGTAGTGGAGTCGCCGTGCGACCGGAGAACTTGCTCGGCCAGCCGGTGCCGAACTTCGCTTACCCTGGGAAGGATCTCGACAAAGCTGGGCCTGCCGGTTTCGGCCCGATCCCGGTGCACTGGCAACCCCGGGCCCGCTACGGCGGTACGTATGACGCGGAGTGGATCGAGCATCGGAAACCACTTCTGCCGGCCGATTTCGACGAACGCTACTACCAAGCGGCGCCGGCCGACCAACAGTTCACCGGTCGGCTTCCTCTTCAGGCCCGCATGTCGCTCATCAACCTATCGCCGCGCGGCGATCTCTCGTTTGAGCTGCCGCGGGTGCATCTACGCTTCCGGACGCAGTTCTCTCCACCCGCCAAGGATGCCCGGCGCGATCATCGTCCCACGCTGAACTCCATCATCGTGGACAGCGACGCGTCTCGGCTGCACATGGTCTGGTCCAGCACCCTCGATTGCGGCCGCGACGTCGATCACATCGACTCGACCCGCGTCGTCGAGAAGGAGCAGGTCTCGTGACTGGGCTCTGTATCGTCTCCACCGGGGCGCGGACCCCTGTGGGGCTGAAGGCTGCACCGACCGCTGCCGCCGTCCGGGCCGGGATCATGGCGATGGCTGAGCACCCATACATGGTGGACCGCGCCGGCGATCCCTACTACGTGGCGATGGACCGGACGCTCGAAGCGGTTGGACGACGCGACCGGACGATCGCGCTGGCAGTGAGCGCCGCCACGGAGGCTCTGGACAACCTCCCGCAGCCGTTGACGGAGGGCGTGGTATATCTGGCGACAACCGAGTTCCCCAGCGGGGAGAGCGGCCACTTGGCTCGAGACCTGGCGACACAGCTCGAACTCGGCCTCAATGACCGCGGCAAGTTCCCGGTCATCGCTCTGCCCCAGGGCAATGCCGGAGGTGCGTTTGCGCTTGAGACTGCTGCCGCAGAACTCACCGCCAGACGCCATGGCGCTGCCGTCATCGTGGGTGCCGACTCGTATATCGACGCGCAGCTGCTCGATGGGCTCGACGCGCAGCGTCGACTTCGATCTCCCAGGAGCAAGTGGGGCTTCACCCCTGGCGAGGCTGGAGCCGCGGTGGTCGTGACGACCTCGCCGACGGCCCGTGCCATTCGCGCGCCCGTCATGGCAGAAGTTCGTTCCATCGCGACAGGTTTGGAGCCGATGCACGCCCAGGCGTCCGGCCCCTACACCGGCGAGGGTCTTGGGAGCGTGCTCTCCGCGGCTTTGCGGCAGTCCGGCACGTCAAGCATCAAACATACATTATGCGACCTCGACGGCGAGCGCTACCGAGACCGTGAATACACGTTCGCGAGCCAACGACTCCCGCCCTCGATTCCATGCGACCCAGCGGTCTACGAGTCGACCGCCGGCAGCTTCGGGGCCGTCGGTGGCGCGACCCTGCCCCTCGCTGCGTGCCTCTACGCCAACTGGGCCCAACGCAGCCATTTGACCGACATCGATGTATTGTTGTGGGCAGGCAGCGAGCGGGGGCGTCGCGGCGCAGCGGTTCTACACACATCGGTCCCTCGACCCTGAGGCAAGACGCATGGGCACAGTCTCCGTCAATCCACCCAAGACACCGTTGACCAAGGGTAGCTCCGGCGTTTCCGTGGCGACGGTCCCCAACGTCTGCAAGATGCCAGGTCCACCGGCTCCGTTCGTGCCGGTGCCGTTGCCGAACATCGCCAAGACCGATGATAGCCCGGGCGGTTACACGAAGAAGGTCAAGGTCGAGGGCAAGGCGGTGGCAATCAAGGGCGCCAGCTTCAAAAGCATCGGCGACGTCGCGTCAAAAGGAACCGGCGGTGGGCTCGTCTCGACGCAGACGCACGGCAAAGCGTCGATTCTCTCTCCCGGTTCGATGGACGTGAAGTTCGAGGGCAAGAACGTCCACCTGCTCAGCGACATGACCACCAACAACGGGTAGATCAATGCCATCCAACGCCGCCAACCCGTCCCTTGGCACTCTCCAAGCGCCGCTCATGGTCGGGGACTTCGACCTGCGAGCCGCGATGTGCGACTGCGCGAAGGCCATCAAGTACGATCCCACGGTCAACAAAAAACAGAAGGCCGACGGGACGGACCTCGACGATTTCGTCAAATGCCTGGTCCTCGGCATCATTCGGCAGGGCTGCGTGGAAAAGAAGCTCAAGGATGAGAAGGCAAAGGGAAATGCGAAGGATGTTCATGCCCCGGCGGGCGGCAACTATCAGTCAGGTGCGATGCCGACGGTCAAGGATCCGGTGACTGGCCTCGGGCGTCGCAAGGCTTTCTGCCGGCCTGACATGGTGCTCGGGGCAGGCACGCCGCCGTTGGCTGCGAAGGACATGACGGGGATCGTCGAGATGAAGTTCCCTTGCAACAAAGACGACAAAGGCAACAATACCGCGCTACCTAGTGAAGACGACTGGAAGCCCGAGCGCCTGATGGGTGGAACGATGCGCAAGTGCTACGAGAAGATTAAGACGAAAGGTGGACGACAGAAGAAGGGCGGCGTTGACGTCACGGCTGTGGGCCCAACGAAGGAGTCTTGCGCATGAGTCTGTTTGACGGCGTGGACCCTGAGTTGTTCATCGTGGGCGAGCCCGCCGATCGCGACCTGAGACTGGCGATCGGACTCGACCTCCACTTCGGCCGGCCGATCGACGACTATCGCGACGAGTTATTGCAGGTGTGGGACACGCTGCTGCAGTGGCGCGGAAGAGACCGCTTCACCTGGGCTCGCCTCGGCGGCGGGAACAAGAGCCGCAAGATGAACCCGGCGGCGTACCGTACCGTGCAGATGTGGCTGGATGGCTCCCGCCCCTACGGCGACCATTGCTTCATCAACGTTCAAGACGGCCCTTTCGAGTGCATCGGCGAGGAAGCCTTCATCGTCGACGGCAACAATCGGCCGGTCGAGGACGAAGACGACAGCGACATCAACCATGTCCAGATGCGCTTTGAGTTGTCCGTGGCCGACGACCCTGACGAGCTCGCAGCACGGCTGCAGACGATCGCCGCCCCCCTGCGTTACGCATCCGGCTCGGCCGGCCTGATGCTGCACGCGACCCCGTTCGGTCGTAACCGGTTGTGGGCCCAGATGCGAGCGCTTGTCACACGCTACGAGGGAGTCGAGCCCGACATGGCCGACAAAGCGAACTGGATGGCGGGCGAGGGCATTCCCGACGTCAACTGGCTCACTTTCGTTGGACAGCCGCACCTTGATGCGCTCGGTGGCCCAGATGCGCTCGCAGCGGCAGCGGCCGGGACCGCCGATGTGACGGCCGCAGACACTGGCCACGGGATCATGCTCCGCGCGGGCGACAAGCCTCGCATGGGGGATCGCAATCACCCCTCCAACGCTCTCGCTCCTTATCGCGCGGTGTATCGCCTTCTCAAGCCCGCGCTGTACCAGCTGGGCGACTTCGGGTTCAGCGATAAGGACTTCGACGCTGACCAAACGCTCGAGTGGCAGCAGCGTTTCGAACGCCCCGTTACAGGCCCGTGAGAGTCTCGATTTCAGGGAATCCGTCTCTCGATCCTGACATGCCGATCGAGCTGTCCGCGGGGTTCGCCACGACCGTTGTCGACATTCCGGATTGGTCACATCGGGTGCACGCGGTGACCGAGGTCTTTGGGCGACTGGCCGTCGCTGGGGCGTTCGCCGAAGGATGCCCGCAGCTGCAGTGGTCGGTGTCGGTTACGGGGACAGTCGCGACTGTCCGATTCTCGCGACTGCCTGCCGATGCTGCTGCCCTCGGCGCTGCCGCACGCGTACTCTTGGCCCTTGCCCCCGACTTGCCGCTGGTTTCGCTCCGGGCCACAGGACGGATTGCCTCTCGACCGCATCGAGCGCTTCCCGCACTGGCCATCGCCGCGATGACGCACGCAGGCTCGCGCCCTCAGCTAGCCTTCGCGGCCGAAGTCGATCCGGGAACAGAATGGCTGCATGTCGAGGTGAATCCGGGCGTTGCTATGGACCTCCCGACGGCCGGAGCGCTGGACGAGGCCATGGAGGTCTGGATGAATGCTGCGAATGCGGGGGCCTTGTCCGAACCCACGTCCGATTTCGAGATCCAAGCTGGCGACGCGGCCGTGTTCCTCGCTTCCGTCGGCGCCGACTTCTGGTCGACACAGGCCATCTTTCACGACCTCGCTCCGCAAGCCCCGAGTGTACTGCTCAACATGTTTGACGAGATCGCGAGGACGAAGGCGGCGCTAGGCCACGTCTCCCTTACCTGAGCGCACCGTTTGGTGATGGCGTCGCGGCGGGGCCTTCGAACCGACCCATGCATGACGGGAAAAATGCCCCGGCTCTCGCACGCGAAGGGAACGGACGTCGCTCTGACTCCATCCCAAGCCGTGACGTAGGCTATTGAGGTGACGGCCGAGGCGTGAAGCCCACACAGCCAGAGGCCGACTGACCGCTGACGATCGCAGGCGCCTGCCGGACCAGGCTCAGGTCCCGCAGCACCTCAACCATGAACAAGGCAAGGTCGGTTCGCCGCTTCGCCGCTTCAGGCTGCTGGCAAACATCGGGTCGCCCAATGCTGCCCCCACACCGGCAGACCCTCGCTCGGGCCTTCCTCGAGGTCGCTGCCGCGGACCCCCGCGCTCGGAGACATCGATGGCGACGGCGCTCCCCGAGATTGACACTGCCAACTCCAGCGGCAACCTGATGGCCTTCGAGCACGACGGCACGCTCAAGTGGCAGAGCCCCGACATCTGGTCCGGCTCCTACATCGGGGCCATCGCCCTCGCGGACATGGACAACGACGGCTCGCTGATGTGGAACTCCGGGCTGGCCCCCGGCTACCCACAGGTGGCCGACATGGACGGCGACGGGCTGCCCGAGGTCGTGCTCACCAACGCCAACGGCCTGGCCCTGATCGAGCACGACAGCACGACGGCACCGTCACCTACCAGGGCCTGCGCCCCACCGGCGCACCCGCGGCGGGCCTCACCTGGACGCGCCCGGCCACCATTCACGATTTCGACGGCGACGGGCAGGCCGAGTATGCGATGAGCTCGGGGAACAGCTACAGCGTGTACGAAGCCGACGGCAGCCTGCTGTGGAGCTCCCCCGTCCTCGACAGCAGCGGCGTTGCGGCGGGCACCGCCTTCGACTTCCTCGGTGATGGCGACGCCGAGGCCCAGTACGCCGACGAGAGCTTCTTGTTCGTGTTCGATGCCATGGGTGGCGTGCTCTTGCAGTCCCCTCGCACCAGCCGGACCGGCACCGAGTATCCCGTCGTCGCCGACGTCGACAACGACGGCTCGGCCGAGATCGTCGTCGTCTCCAACGAGCCGATCACCGGCGGCGGAGCGACCGCTCCCCCTGTCCAGGTCATCCGCGACGTCGAGGACCGCTGGATCCAGGCCCGCCGGATCTGGAACCAGCACACCTACCACGTGACCAACGTGCGCGAGGACGGCACCATCCCCCAGTTCGAGCCCTCCAGCTGGGAGCAGCTCAACACGTTTCGCACCAACGCCCAGATCGAAGGCGGTGGGATCTGCATCCCCGATCCAGCGGGGTAGCGAGAGCCGCGTCCAACGCACTCGGGTGAAGTCTTGGCTCCGGCTCCGATCGCTAGCCGCACTCGATGGATATCTCGGCCCCGCCGCCATCCTCAAAGGTGATCGTGCCCTGGATCGGGAAATGCCCCCGGTCGACATGGAACGCGACCTCCCCGCTGAGGCTGGGCCAGATCTGGAGATAGTCGAACGCGAGGTTCCAGTCGTCGATTTCGAGTTGGCGGTCGTCCTCGAGGTCGAGAATCTCCGCGTTGACGAGGTCGATGGCGCGCGCCTCCAAGGGCTCCTCGAACAGGAGGAGCTCTCGCGTCCGACTCGGGGGCGTCGTCGCGCTGAACTCGATGGAGGTGCGACCGAGGAACTCATACTCCACGCTGATGTCGGATTCGAGAACCAGATCCATCAGCGCTGGATCGCCGAGCCGCGTCCACCGTTCCGCCTCGAGCAACACCGGGGCCTGAGGTTCCGATCCCAGGCCAAGGAGTTCGACGTACGGTCCCACACCGTCGAAGGTCAACGTCCCAGGCTCGCTCAGCACCCACTCGGGGAGCTCGAACTCGGTGCCGACGAGATATAGCCCTGGGTCGAGTAGGTCCTCGTCTGGATGCTCATCGGCGGTGGCGAAGGTGTGGTCAGCGCCAAACCGAAACACCGTCTGCATCTCCATCGTGTCGATGGACCAGCCATAGGTCCCATCGCCCTCGAAGCGCCAGCCCTCGGGAGCCGGATCCGGGTCCCCCACAGCAGGGCCTCGGGCACGCCGTACGCGATGCTGCCGGACAACGATCGTTCGGCCAGTGCCGCGGTTCCGAAGAGCCTTAGCCCCCAGAGGAAGTCGTCGACGATGGCGGTGGTTTCGTTGATCTCGCCTCGCGTGAACCCCTCTGCGCAGGTCCCGATGTCTTGTTCGACGACCGGTTCGGGCTCCGGCTCCGCAGACGCGTCGTCGGAGTCGGAGTCGGAGTCGGAGTCGGGGTCGGACATCGGCGGGTCCTCCTCCCCGTCCGACGCATGGGGCCAGTCCTCTTCCGCGCGATACATTCCACACCCTGCGGGCACGAGCGCCAAGCTCACCCCGGCGAGAATCACAACAGGCCTCATACGTTCCCCGCCTGCACGTTTGCGGCTGGAGTGTCACGATCGGAGCAGGCGAGCAGCGACACGGTGGTGGACAGGACGCGGTCGATCTGATCTCGGAGGGTCATCGTCAATCCAAATGCACGGGCACCAGCCCGCCGCGTGTCGGTAGTGCCCCGTGCGGGCAGAACGATCACGCGTCGTAGAACTCCAATTTGCGGACAGAACGAGCACCGTTCACGATGTGGCGATGAGTTTTCGGCGCGACGGAAACCGGCACGACGCTTGGCGGATGTGGCTGGCGAGAAGCGAGGTGTTGTTGTCCGCGATTCCGCCAGAGGTCGTGGCAAACGAGGCGTCGTTTCGGACGTTCGTGACCGAGGGGAAGTACTCGGACGGCGAGCGAGCATGGTGCCTCACCGAGTTTTCCCCATCGCAGATCCGCGCCCTCTGGACCTTCGCGAACGATCGTACCGAGCTGGACATGGATTGCGCGCTGTTCGACGCGCTGAACCGTGCGTTCCAGGCCGCAGGCGACTCATGAACTCACGTTGCCCGGAACGAGGTCGTCACGGAACACTCCGAAGGCAGCTCTCGAGGCGAGACTCGGCACCACGCGCGACCACAGCGACAGCGGTGTCCGGCGCAACCGCCGTTCTTGCTCGAAGCGCCGCCCACAATCCCGCCATCGAGGACAACGCGAACGCAATCGTCCCAGCGAACAGCGCGACCGTAGTTGAGTCGACGATCGCCAACGGATCTCGTCCTGCCTTGCTGTACGCCCGGGGCGAGTGGCGTCGCATTGGGCAGATCTGATGCGTTTGCGGCGGCCGATGGCGAGCGCTACGATGGAGGACGATGGGAGTACGCGCCACGGTTCACAACGGTCGTCTGGTTGTCGACGTGGCCACGGATCTCCCGGAGGGGACCGTGCTGGACCTGGTCGTCGACGACGAGGGCGATGGGCTGGACCTTCCCGAGCGTCAAGCGCTCGACGCGGCGATCAGCACGTCGATCGAACAGGCAGGCCGCGGCGAGGTGGGTCCGGCGTCGAAGATCCTGTCCGAGCTTCGTGACCGCCGAAGCGAATGAACAAGCCGGTCGTCACCACGTCGACCACGGACCACCAGATCCGCGAGATCGACGATTGGTGGAGAGAGAACCGTGACAAGTCGCCGGACCTGTGCGCCGAAGAACTCGCGCTCGCCTTTCGAATGCTCGAGGCCGCACCGGGAATCGGTCGGCGATATCCGCATCCCGGCGCGTTGGTGCGCCGTGTGCTGCTGCGTGCTTCCAGAAACCACGTCACTACGTGGAAGAAGAGCGGCACGTGGTCATCGTGGCCGTGTGGGGCGCCATCAAAGGCTGCGGGCCTGACCTTTCGCGCCTGAAATAGCGCGACCGTCCACCGACTGAGCGCTCAGCTGGAGCGCCACGGGTCGGGTGACTCGCACAAGGGGGTTGAAGACGATTGAGGGTCCGTGTGGCTCGGCCTCAGGGCACATGGACGGATTCGACGTCGATGCGGTACTCGCTCTGCACCTCGTAGGAGATCACCAGCGCGCTCAATGACCTGCCCCCGGGCGCGTACGCGCTGACCGTCGACACGACCGACGAGTCCGACGACGCGGGCAGTGCGGAGGTGTCATTCAGCGTCGAGGCAGGCGGCACGCCCGAGAGTTCGGGGTGCTCCTGCCGCGCGCAGACTCACCCTCCGCTGTTCGCCGCGGCCCTGGTGTTGTTCGGGCTCCCCGTGGTCCGCCTCCGCCGTCGGTGAGCCTGCTACAGGACTCAACCCGCAATGTCGGCATGTTGTCGGGCCATACCTGCGCATCTTACGCGCGCTCCGGAACCGAGCCCTCGGTACTGCGAGCCGCGTCAGCCTCACCGTCCATCGGACCGAAAGCTCTCCGCCCGACACGCGTTGAGGGGGACCGTGGCTCGTTCACGAAGCAGGTTCGGCCGCAGTGCCTCGAGGGCCCTGGCCGTATCGGTCGCGGTTGTTGTGTCGGCCTGCAACTCGGCACGACTAACGAGCAAGCGGCCAGCGCAAGGCCTGTGCGTACCCGTGCTGTGCCCGGTGGGGGAAGTCGAGGCGAAGGGGAGCGTGGTCGCAGCGCGAATGGCAGGCGACGAGGTCAGCCTCCTTGTCGACGGCTCTTGGGACGCCTGGGTCGTCAACGGCGCGGGTGAACGAGATCGAATCGAGCTTCCAAATGAGGGCCCCGTTCACATGGAGAATGGCGACGTTTCGTCGTCTATCCCCACCTGGTCGGTCTACAAGGGCGCGGCGACCGAGGATGGGTTCGTCCTATTGCTCGTGGGCCCCAACCCGCATTGGTCGCACGGTTCTCCTACCCCAAACCCAGCCATGTTCGGTCTGTGGCGGTTCGTGGATGGGGACGTCGTCTGGAGACAGGAGTTCAGGTCGAGCGAGTTTCGTTCGTGGGAGCAGGGGCACTGCTTGGCGGTGTCGGGAGAGGAAGTTGCCGTCGCGTACCCCACGGACGGCGCAGACCGCTTTGACCAGTTCTTCACCGTCGAGCGTAGGTCGCTTGCAACCGGTGAATTGCTCTCCTCCACTCGTTTCGACGATGCGAATCCGTGGGCGAGTGCGGCGCTCCGCTACACCCCCGAAACCCTCCGGTTCGCGTGGGCTCCCGAGCACAGCTCCCTTCGGGACATGATGTACACCAGCGCGGTTGGAGGCTCACCGATTCGGGTGCCCCGGTCGAGGAGGTATGGCGAGGTGGCGCTGACACCCAGCGGGGCCCTTGCTGTCCGCAGAGCCGCCCCAGCCGGAGACAGGCTGATGCTCGACGGGGACTCCATCCTGAGGTCCGGCCGACGCAGTGGGCTTCTCACAGACATACGCGCGATTGAGACCGACAAGGGCACCGCTGTCGCGTTCCACTTCTCGGGCAGGCCTGCTCACGACCGCAAGGCGTACAGCGGGATCGTGGGTGATAGCGGGGTGGCCATCGCATTCGAACACGAACCTCATACCTGGGAGAGTGCCCGGCGCGAGATCGTCTCAGTCGATTCGGAGCGCTTACTCCTCGTCGAGGGGGACGTGCAGCGAAGCCTCTCGATACTGACGTGCGCTCAGAGCCTCCCGACCGCGGGGCTAGCCTGCGAAACGCCCGAGGAACTCCGGCTTCGAAGTGGGCGTGACGCCTTCGCTCGGTAGCGGAGGCGTCTCGGTCCGTTCGATGGCTTCCAACGCCCAACGCAGGGGCGGCGGACTTCAGCCCGTCTCGAACTCACGCGTCCGCCTGCGGCGAGTCCGCAGGCTCATAGGAATAGGCGTCGCCGAGCCAAGACGCCGGGTTCGTTCATTCGAACTGTTCTTCAGGAACGAGCCTCACCACACCCAAAGTCGGAGCCCGATGATCCCGTTGGCCCCAAGCCACACCGTCATCCCAACCGCCGCCGTCGAAGCAAGACTCGGCACCACGCGCGACCACATCGCCGTCCGGCCCACCGCACCGGCTCGAAGCGCCGCCCACAGTCCCGCCACCGACGACAACGCGAACACCAGCGTCGCGACAAACAGCGCAACCGTAGCCGGGTCAACGATGCCCAACGCATCTCGTGCCGCCGCCGCCTGAAACAACATCGGCATCCCGACGAAACACACTCCCGCGACCGCGGGCCAAACCACCACCCCAGCCTCAATCCACCGCCGCCGCCGGACAACCGTCCACACAACCCAACCAACGCACCACAACGGAGCCAGCTGCAGCAGCAACGACGCAGCCCCGAGCACCCGAACCCGCCACAGTGCCAGCATCCGCGAGCCCTCTTCGGCGTAGGACCAGCTGGCGACCATCACCCTCTCGCCATCCGCATCCCTGCCGAACCGGATCGACGAACCCCCCTGCCCCGCGAGCTTGTACGCGCCATCCCCCGCAGGCACGATCTGCGCGCCCTGTCCCATGAGGCCATCCAAATGCAACCCGCGGGGGTTGGCCGTCGCGTTCCACCCCAGCAGCGCACGCTCGACGAAGCCGAACAGCGAGTGGCGAGGGCTGGCAAACCGATAGAACCCGGCGTGTCGCTCGCGTTTGGGGTCCGGCTCGATCCGTGGGGGAGACGGCAGCCTGCGGTCGCGAGTGATGTAGCGGAACAGCAGGCTGCGAATCTCGCTGTACGCCCGGGGCGAGTGGGTCGCGTTGAGCAGCATGACGTAGCCCGCGGACAGCTCCGGGAAGTAGCGGTAGCAGGACAGGAACCCGGGCAGCCCCCCGTCGTGACCGCGCCCAAGCGATGGATGCGCGACATCACCGTAGTTGCCCAGCCCGTAGCTTGCGTCGGTGGGCCGGATCGACCCCGTGCCCATGGTCTCGATGCGATCGAAGCCCGCCGCGGAGACCACCTGTGGGACGTCCTTCCCCCGGGTCAGCCAGAAGTGAACGAGCTGCCCAAGCTGCCGCGGTGTTGCGAGCAGGGCACCGGCCGCCCGGTGAGAGATCGGGCGAAACGCGACCGGCGTGCCCGGCTGAACATGTCCGGTCGCGAGCCGCTCGCGCAGCGCCGGGGTGCGGGCGAACTCGGCATCGCCCATTCCGATCGGACGCAGCACATGCTCGCGCAGCCACGCGTCAAAGCGGGTTCCGGTTGCTCGTTCGATCGCCAATGCGGCCACCGAGTAGCCGACATTGCTGTACGCCATGCGGGAGCCGGGGCGCCAGCGCACCACCCGAGATCGCGGATTGATCGCCAACGCTTGCGCGGGCGTGATCGCTTCGTTCTGCGTGAAGTACTCGTTGAAGTGCATGTCGTCGAAGCCGGCGGTGTGCTCCAAGGCATGCGCCAGGGTGACGGGGGCCTGCTGCGACCACTCGTTGTCCAGGGGGAGCTCTGGCAAGGCTTCGCGCAGGGGCTGGTCCAGGTCGAGGGCCCCCTGCTCGTGCAGCCGCATCGCCCCGAGTCCCACGATGCTCTTGGTGATCGATGCGACCCGGAACACGGTGTGCTCATCCACCGCCCGGCCCGAGACAAGGTCCGCAACCCCTACGCCACCCGCCCACGTCACCCCGTCCGCGTCGACGATCGCCAGTCCCACCCCCGGCACGCCTTCACGCCGCAGGACCGCTGCGATCTGGGTCTTGAGCTCCTCGATCGTGTCCGGGGTGTGCAGCGCCGCCGCGGGCGAGGCAAGGAGTGCCGGAGGCGGACCCTCGGCCAACACCTTTGGGGCATCCACGCTCGGAGCGGAGCTCAACGGCAGCCACGCGAGCACGCTGGCGAGAAGAAACACCACGAGCAGAAGCGTCCGTCTCGGTCGAGCCATCACATCGCGAGCTTCGCATGCGGGCATGAGTCACGCGCCGAGAGACCCTATCCAGCGTTGCTGTCCTCCGGCGCCGCTGCGCAACCGATGGGCGCGCTCGGTCTGCGCCCGAAGCCTCTGCATCACCCCCTTCGCAAACCGCTGGCACAACCTCCCGAGCAGCCGCCGGTCGAAGCCCAGCCGCGCATCGCCATCGAGCCCTCGAAGCTGAGCACCCACTGCCTCCAGTGCACCTCGGGGAAGCCGGGCCAAACGAGTCTCGGCTCAACGTCGACGGCCCCGATGGAGGAGCCGAACTCGGCGACGCTGGGAGTACACGCCACGGTCCCTCACTCCGCGATGCCCCGATATTTTTGGTGGTAATCAAAGGTTAGTTTTGTTATTTAATGTACGTGCTCGGGATCGGAATGCGTCGGTGGGGGGTCCTGGCGGGCCTTTGGGTGGGACTGGTCGGCTGCGATCCTCGGGTCGGGGACGACGGGCCGGAGGCGAAGGAGCCTGACATCCACGAACCCGACGACTTCGACCCCAGCGGCAGCTACCCAACCCAGCCCGAGCCCGAAGAGCCAGAGACCGATCCAGATCCCGAACCCGGTGCGCTCAGCACGGGCTTCATCACCGACCCCGACGGCGGAATCGAGACCTACGAGTGCGACCTGTATGAACAGGACTGCGAGCCCGGCGAGAAATGCAACGTCTGGGCGAACGACGGGGGCAGCTCTTGGAATGCGACGAAATGCGTTGGCGTCGATCCGGACCCCGACCTCGCCGGTGAGCAATGCCAGGTCGAAGGAAGCGGAGTGTCGGGGATCGACACCTGCGAGGCAGGGGCGTTCTGCTGGGACACCGACGATGCGGGCAACGGGATGTGCGTCCCCTACTGCCAGGGCTCGGAGAGCGAGCCAACGTGTGACAACCCGTCGGAAGCCCCTGCGGCAGGGAAAGAGTTCTGCATCTGCCTTCCGATGTGCGACCCGCTGCTCAACGACTGCCCAGTCGGATGCGGTTGCTATTCCACAGAGGATCGCTTCCAGTGCGTGCCGGATGCGTCCGGCCCCGACCTCGGACTCTTCGGTGACCCCTGCGAGTTCACCAACGCCTGCGACCCAGGGCTGAGCTGCACGTCGGCAGAGTACGTCGAGTGCGACAGCGAAAGCTGCTGCACATACTTCTGCTCCACCGAGCATCAGGACACCTGTCCCGGCGAGCACGTCTGCCGTTCGGTCTATGAAGACGGGCAGGCCCCCCCGGGGTACGCGGACGTCGGGTTGTGTACCCTGTCCGACGCGGAGTGATCCGATTGACCACCGGCTCTGCGGTCGGTGGGGGCGGACTCGTGGAGGAGCGGGACCTATTGCTGGAAGCAGTAGATCGGGCTCAGCCAGCTGCACACCCCTCCGGAGCACCAGGTGGTCCAGGCCGCGTCGACGCTGTCGGCCCGGCCCCAGCGCCCTGAGCCGCCCTCATCGGTCCACCCTCCGCAGGCTGCGAAGGTTTGACCGACGCCATCGGGGTTGGTCGCCGACCACACCGTCGGGAAGCCCCCACCGGCGCACGAGGTGTTTCCCACCGGCGGCGGCGTGCCGTTTTCCGTCAGGTTGATGGCGACCGCGAGATCGGTGCCGTCGGTCAGGTCCGCGTAGCTGGCGGCGACCTGCGTGCCGTTGACGAGCTCGTACGCCCCGCCCTCCTGCGTGAACCGAGTGCTCGGAGACTCCGTCGGCGTGGAGAGCCACGCCAGGTAGGTCCCGGGCAACCCGGCAGCCACGGCCAACGACTGACAGTTTGCGTCCGCTCCCGCCAATCCTCCCATGTCTCCGGTGTACATCTCGCTGGAGACGAAGACCGTCCTCGCACTGAATGTGCACGCGTTGCTGCACGAGTCGTCGTCCACGTCGTTTCCGTCGTCGCACGCCTCCCCCGCGGTGACGTTGAGGACGCCGTCGCCACACTCCGACGTGGAACAGTCCACGTTGCAGACGTCAGACTCGCCGCTGTCGTCACAGGTCTCGCCGGCCGTAGCGTTCGTCACCCCATCGCCACACGCGGCCGCCGTGCAGTCGGCGTCGCAGCTCAATGATTCGCCGGCGTCATCGCAGGCTTCCCCGGCCGTGGCGTTCGTGATGCCGTCGCCGCACTCGGACGCGGAGCAGTCGAGGTTGCATGTCTCCGATTCCCCGCCGTCGTCGCAGGTCTCGCCTGCGGTCGCGTTCACGACCGCGTCTCCACAGGTGGCGTTCGTACAGTCGGCGTTGCATGACTCCGTCCGTCCCGCGCCGTCACACTCTTCGCCCGCGCTCGCGTTCATCACGCCGTCGCCACACTCTGCGACCGTGCAGTCGACGTTGCACGACTCAGACTCGGCTCCGTCGTCGCACGTCTCGGACGCGGCAGCGTTGACGATCCCGTCGCCACACGCCGCGGCGGTGCAGTCGGCGTTGCACGACTCGGACTCGCCGCCCTCGTCGCAGGCCTCGCCGGCGCTCTCGTTCCACACGCCGTCACCACAAGCGGACGTCGTGCAGTCGGCGTTGCAGGCGACCGACTCGCCCGCATCGTCACAGTCTTCTCCGTCGTCGACCGTGCCGTCGCCGCACGCCGCGAGCGGCCCACCGCTCGACGAACCAACGCTCGACGAGTCACCGCTCGACGAACCCGCGCTCGACGAACCAACGCTGGTGCTCGTTCCGGCTGAAGTCTGCTCGGTCGTCGTGGTCTCGGGATCTCCGCCGACGGATCCGACATTCGTCGGCGGACCGGACGTGCTCCCGTCCGAGCTAGAACCGTCACTTCCAGACGCAACGTCGTCGGTGCACCCCAGCAGGGGAAATGTCGAGGAGAGCAAGATCGCAAGCAGGGGTGTTTGGCTCTTCAGCACCGGAGCACGGCTTCATACCCGTTCAACGTGTGTCCATCGGATTGAGCGATCCTCGTCGCTTCTCAGCGCCAGTACGTTCGAGTTCGCTCGCCTCGCGCAAGGTTGCGCCGAAGGTGTCTCGCAACGAGTCATCTCTTTCGTGCTGACGGCCGCGTGCAGCTGCATGCCGAAGCCGCGGACGAGCATCGGCGAAGCCGGCGGATGCTCGCACGTCGAGGGTCCGACAGCACGCTGCGGCAGGCCGAGCTGGGCGCTGGCCACGAGGGCCTCGTCGGCAGGTTCGTCATCGCTGGCGTCCTCGAGGCGCTCGGCCAAGTCTGCGTGCAGCCGCTGCAGCGTCCGCAACAGCTCCTGCTCGCAGAGGTTGCAGCCTAGACTGCATCGGCCACACCGCTGTAGCCGTTCGCTCAGAATATGTTTTCGAGACACGAGAGCACCGCGCCCAGGTGCAGCCACTGCAGCCACGCCACCAGCCCGATCAGCGCCAAGTGCCCGACAAGCCAGCGCGGGCGTCCTAAGGCGATCGTCACCCCCGCGTGAAATAAGATCGTCGACGCGGACGCTGCCAATAGCCACCCCTCGCTGGCGCGCACGAGGCAGCGGAAACTGTCGCCGCAGCGATTCCACGCAAAGACGCCGAACTCGAATCGCATCAACTCGGCCACGAGCAGGAGCAACATGATGGCTACGGGCGCCGCTAGGGCTACCCGCGCTGCTCGGCTGTCGAAGCGTTCTACGTCTCGCAACAGCCGCAGCTTACGGCATCCACGCCGATGACGCGTGCCAGCGGCCGCAGAGCTGGGGAGACCGAGTCCAACTCGAGGGCACGCTCGACGGATCCATGTCGTCTTCCTCGTCCCCCAGATCGCCGCCGGCTTGCGATTGTTCGGCACGGGCTCGCGGGGTCCCTGGTGTTCTGGTCCTCGGCGGGTCCCGTGGACCGATCGCCGAGACCAGCTTGTCACCACTTCTGCCCTCCCGCACGATCCCCTTTGAGATGGAGTACGACGGATGGGCGGAGCGCTACGACGAGGATACGCAGCGCTTTGGGTGGCGAGCGCCCGAGGTCGTGCTCGAAGCGGCGGCTGCCGTGGGCGCGAAGACGGATGACGTGCTCGACCTGGGTGTGGGCACCGGACGCTGCAGCTTGTCGCTCGCGCGAGCGGGTGCCCGGGTGATTGGCGTCGATGCATCGGACGAGATGCTGGCGCAGGCGACGACGTCTGCTGCATACGCAGCGCTGCATCGCCTCGAGCTTGGGGCCGCCCCGCTTCGCTCGCTGCTTGGCGAAGCGCGCTTCGATCTTGCGGTGTCGTGCGGAGTCCTGCACTTCATCGCGTCGCTGGCCGAGCTGTGCGCGGAAGTCTTCGAGCTGCTCCGGCCGGGGGGATGGTTCGTGTTCACCTCGATCCCGCCGCAGACGCGGAGCTTCTCCGCCTCCACGCACGTGCGCGCCCCGGACGAAGTCCAAGCGCTCCTGCTGCGCGCCGGTTTTTCGGTCGAGGTGCCCGAGCGGTTCATCGCGTACTTCGCCCAGGGCGATCGCAGTGAGCCGGTGTTCTATGAGATCTGGCGTGCACGTCGCGCGACGCAGGCGCGGACCTGATCGCGGTGAACCCCGCCGCCATCTCGGCCGTGACCGACGGGCCGTGATGAGATCGTTGAGAGTTCTCTGCGACGGTGTTCTCGCCTATGGTCGCGCATGCGCTGTGCGACCCACTGTGTGCTGCTGCTCGCTCTGGCTGCGGGCTGCGCGACGAAGCCCTCGGCAGGGACGAAGCAACCGGTCTGCAACGAGCCGGCCCAGCCTGCGACAGCGTCGGCGGATCCACCGGTCGCTTCGAGCGAGCAAGGCAGCGACGCGGGTTCCTCGGAGCACGATCTCGATGCCGACGGATCTGCGGTGCCCGGGGCAAAGCCGAAGAGTGCGGAGCGAGGCGTCGTGGTCGAGGGGGATGCGTCTTCGCAGTCGGAGTCACTCTCTGCGACCGAGGCCGAGCGGCTCCGTGCACACTGCGTGGAGGGAGCCCCGGCCGTGCTCGCGAACTTCGGAAAGACGCAGCTGGTGGTTCGCGAGGGCTACTCGCTGCGGCACTCGGAGGCCTTGAAGATCCCGCTTTGGGTCTGCGAAGAGGTTACGCATTGGGACACGGAGGGGTCGGCGACGCGAAAGGTGTCCAAGTTCACCGCAGATCCAAAGCTGCACCCCGAGGCGCGGGCGGAGCTCAAGGACTACAAGAACAGTGGGTACGATCGCGGACACAATGCGCCGGCGGCCGACTTCAAGTTTTCGCAGCCGGAGACCAACGATTCATTCTTCCTCTCCAACATGACGCCCCAGGTTGGGGTCGGCTTCAACCGCGCGATCTGGGCCGACCTCGAGGAACAGGTGCGACGATACGCTCGCGGTTGGGGCCAGGTCTGGGTGATCACCGGCAGCTACATCGACGGACACGGGGAGTACCAAGTGATCGGGCCGGACCAGGTGGCCATCCCGACGCACTTCTACAAGGTGGTGGTGCGGCGTGAGGACAAGGGCTACCGAATCGCGACCTTCGTGATGGAGAACCGCCCCCACACGAAACAGGAGCGGGCGGCCTCGTGGAGCGACTACTTGGTGACGCTCGACGAGCTGGAGGCGGCCACGAAGATCGATTTCCTCCCTGAGCTGAGCGCGGCGGAGGCGGAGCGGTTCGAGACGACAAGAGCAGATCTTACGCGGTGGTGAGCGGCGGATTTCGATGCGGTGCAAGCGTCGTCGACGACCCCATCGAAGTGCGCGAGGCTGCGGCAGCGAAGGGCCGACCCGCCTCTTGAACGTGACCCAGTTCGACAGCACGCAGATGTCGGTGGCGGCGGTGACGAGCATGAGCGTGCGCGTGGACCGGCACAATCGGCTGATCGCCGCGCTGCAGTCGCTAACGCTCGACGAGCAGATCGCGATCGAGCAGCACCTGCTGGAGGGCCAGACGCTCGAAGACACGGCGGTGGTGTTGGGGGTGTCCCGGGCGACGGTGGTGCGACGAGTGGGGAAAGGACGCCAACGCCTGGCGCAAGCGCTGGCGGGTGGAAACGCGGATGTGGGCGACGCGGTGCTGCAGGAGCTTCGCGCGGCGTATCACTCGGCCTAAAAAAAGTTGGTGTGGTTTGAGCCGATGAGGGCTGCTCGTCGGACGTGATCAGTGAGGCCGATGAGATGGCCTCGAGAGGAACTGAATCATGCAAACGATCACCATCACCAAGTTCACACCTCAAACCTCATTCGGGTTCGTCTGCGGGATGCCCTCCCCGGCCGACACGCTTAGGCCCAGCGTGCGCGCCCTGGACCTCGAGCGCATCGTCTTGAAGCTCGCGAAGGAACCAGGCTGGTCGATGGCCCGCGCCCACCAAGCGGAGCTCGACTACCGACGTTTCCTGAACCTGCGGGTGCTGTACCCGAAGACGTCGTTGGTCCCGACCCGCGACATCGACGAGATGTGGCACCTGCACATCCTGGACACGCGCGCGTACGCTGGCGACTGCGCGCGGATCTTCGGAGAGTTCCTGCATCACGCACCGGCGTTCGGCGGAGAGGCCCGGGTGCAGCTGGAGATCGGTTTCGCGAGCACGCAGGGGCTGTGGCTGAACGTGTACGGCGAGGCGCTGCAGGACGCGGCTCGGTGTGAGGGGAAGCCATGCCACGTGGAGTCGGAGTGCCGGTGTCGCTGAAGTTGGAGGGTTGGCTGTGGCGCGGCCGCATGCCCCGACGACCGGCGATGCACACCTGATTGCGAACCAGGATGCGGTGTACTTCGGACACGAGCGTGCGAGCGCTAAGCTTCGACGACCGATGGCGCGGCTCGGAGCTCGCCGAGGAGAGCTCGCGGTGTCGCGCCTGCGATGGTGCGGAACTCGGCGTTGAGATGCGCTTGGTCGTAGTAGCCCGCAGCGACGGCGATGCTCGCCCAGGTCGCGCGAGTGTCGTCCTGGGCGGCGCGAAGGGCTCGATGGAAGCGCGCGAGTTTGGCGTACGTCTTCGGGCCGAGGCCGAGGGTCTCCCGGAAGACCCGACGAAGGTGTCTCTCGCTGACACCGAGCTTTGCGGCGACCGCAGTGACGCTCGCGCTCGTCAGCCCGCGCGCGGCGTCGAGGGCGAGCTGCACTCGGTCGCTGCGCACATCCGCCACCGCCAAGCGGCCGGCGATGGCGCTGTCCAGGACCGCGGCCGCATCGGCGGGGGTGGAGGCTCGGGCGATCCGATCGGCGAGCTGCCCGGTCGCGCGCTCGCCCCACAGGCCCTCGAGCGCGACCACTCGGCCTGCGATCTCGGACGCTGCCGCCCCGAGCACGGCCTCGTGAGCACCGAGCTGAAGACGCGCGACCACGGTCCGCAGTCCGCCCGGAACGAGCTTTCGGTGCGCCCGCTCCCGCACTCCCATCGCATGCATGTCGAGGCCGTTTCGCGCGGACGGCCCGAAGCGAACGACGAGGCTGATCTCCGGCCGCGGGATCGCAACCAACGGGACGTCGTGGGCGCATTCGTGCAAGGAGAGCGCGGCAACCGCAGACGCTGTCGCCATGCTCGGGAGCACGCGATCGGAAAGAAGCGCACTGGCGAGCACGGGAGGAGTCTGGTGCCCCGACACATCGGGCGCAAGCTGGTCCGATTCTTCCAATCCCGGCCGTCGAGCGATCGATAGGTTCTGGGCATGAAGATTCTCGTAACCGGTGCGACAGGCAAGGTCGGAAGTCGACTCACGCGACGGCTCGTTCAGCGGGGCGGTCAGGTGCGTGCTCTGGTCCGCGACTTGGCACGTGCCGCTCCGCTCGGGGCGCATGGCGTCGAGCTCGTGGAGGGTGACCTCCTGGAGGCCGACTCGCTGGCGAGGGCGGTGCAAGGCGTCGACGCGGTGGTCCACTGCGCGGCCTTCTTTCGCGGCGCCACGGCTGAGCAGGCGCACGAGGTCAACGACCTCGGCACGCAGAGTCTCGCCAACGCCGCCCGAGACGCCTCGGTCAAGCGCTTCGTCTTCACGAGCACTGGCTTGGTCTACGGCCCCACGGGAGGCCGCCTGGTTCGCGAAGACCAACCCTGCGCGCCGACCCACGCGTACCCCGCGAGCAAGATCGCGGCCGAGCGATTCTTGCTCTCGCTCGAGGGCCTCGACGTACGGGTGCTGCGTTTGCCCTTCGTCTACGGTGATGGCGACCCGCACATCGAGGAGGTCGTGCCGATGATGCGCACGTTTCTACCGAGCCAACGCATGTCGATCAGCCACCACGCCGACGTTGGGCAGGCGATCGCTCGCATCCTCGACGCCCCGTCGCCAGCGCACCGCATCTACAACCTGACCGACGATGAAGCCCCGGACCTGGCCACGCTGTTTGCTTCGGTGGGGGCACCGCCGCCGGACGGCACCGAGGCGGAGCGCGGGCGGATCTTCGAGGCGACTCTCGATGGTCGCCGACTGCGCGACGAACTCGGATTCGCACCCGAGTACCCGCGCCTCGCAGACGCCATCGCGGCACACGCAGGCTGAACGCGTGCTCGTCGCGTATCGCAGCCTGCCTACACAGGGGATCCACTCTGTAGGCAGGCTGCGATGGGTTCACAACGGGCTGCGAGGTCTCTCCCCACGCTGATACGCTGGACGGGTCGAACTAGACATGTACACACGAGACATCATCGGAGGGGTGCTCGTCGCGAGCCTTTGTGGCTGCGCGAGCGAAGGGGGACCCGAGCAAGACTCGAGCTCTGAAGGCATCGAGACGCAAACGTCGGGGACGACGGAGGCGGAGGTGGAGGTGGGAACGGAAGGCAGCACGTCCTCGTCGGGCGCGAGCGCGTCGGCGACTACCGCGTCCGCGGATGCGTCCAGCACGTCCTCGGAGACGTCCTCTGCCTCGTCGGGACCGACCGGTAGCTCGAGCAGCTCAAGTTCCTCGGGCGAGGGGGAGTCCACGACCACCGCCGCGGAGCTGGAGGTGTGCGACGGCATCGACAACGACGGCAACGGCTTCGTCGACGACGTCGACGTGGGCGACGACGGCGTGTGTGACTGCCTGCGCATCGCGACCTTGGGCGAGGCCGGCCCCTGGGGTGAAGGCGACGTGTTCGCCACCTGGCTCGAAGAGCGCTCCGACGACGGCGCCCACCCCCTGGGCGCGCAGGAACTCACGGACGAGCTCCTGGGGGCCTATCAGATCATCGTGGTGCAGGACGTCTCGGTCATCGGACGCAGCTACGCCGAGAGCGAAGTCGAGGCGCTGCAGAACTTCATCGACGCCGGCGGCGGCGTGATGACGATGATCGGCTACGCCGGGCCGACGGAGATCGAGAATGTGAACCTTCTTCTCGGCCCCTGGGGGCTCTCCTACGGCCCCACCCAGATCCTCGGAGGTTCTGGGGGCGCCACCCTGCCGGTCACTCAGTGGATGGCCCACCCAATCTCCGCGGGCATCACCTCGGTCGGCGTCGACAACGGCTATCCGGTGCAAGGCGCGGGCACCGTCTTCGCCCAACAGGGCGGCTGGGACGTCGGACGTGCCCTCGACACCGGCAGTGGCCACATCGCGATGTGGGGCGACGAGTGGATCTCATACGACTCCGAGTGGACCGATCACCCCGAGTACCAGGTCGAACAGTTCTGGCTCAACGCGATCCACTGGCTCACCCCGGTCGAGGACTGCCAGATCCCCCTCCCGGGCTGAGGGCTCGAAGGACGCAGGCTGCTCGTCGCGACTCGCTCCGGCGAACTCCCACGATCGCGTCAGGCGGTCTCGTGGAGCTGTTCGATGTCGCCGGCGGGACCGTTGAACAGCCCACGAAGACCGAGCCAGTCCGGCGCTTCGTGAAACGAGCTGGGAAAAGCTGGGAAGCAGGCTCGGCGCAGACGGCCCGAGCTGCTCCCGCTGACCGGGACCTGACGATCAGGCGAAACAGCGGTAGTACTGCCACCCGTCGACGTCGAAATAGGCGCAGTCGTCGCTGTCGGTGCCTCCTAGGGCCTGGTCGATGAACGAGATCTTGTTCTGCAATCGCGTCATCGACTGTTTGCCCCCCGCCTTGGCGCACATGTCGACCTCGCCGTCGTTCACCTCGATGAGTGCCGCCAGACCCATGACCACCGGCGCGCCGGTGCTCGGTAGGTAGTCCAGCGCGGGGCCACCGGAGTCGCCCAGACATACCCGGCTCGGTCCACTCGCGTTGTTGAAGAAGTGCTCGGGTCCGGCCCAGGTCGGCGTGTAGCTCATCCGTCGGAGCGTGCCTGCCCCTCCTGCGTTGGAGTTGACGCCCTGTCCGAAGAACTTCATCGCGCCGACCATGCCCAAGGGGCCCACGTAGATTCGGTGGCGAGCGTCGCTGGAGAACCCGAACGATCCGTAGTTCAGCTTCACGACCGCGAGATCGTCTCCGACGTCGAAGCTCCCCGCGTAGCCCTCGGAACCGCCCACGTAGTCGGGATGGATGTTGATGCGAACCTTGCCGTCGTATTTGCCGCCGCCGAAGTTGTCCACGGCGATTCCGTACGCGTCGAAGTTCTTTGCGCCGCCCGGGGCGAGCTGGTCGACGCAGTGCGCCGACGTGATGACCGCGCGCTCATGCACGAGCACCCCGGTGCAGCTGCTGGTGCCGCCCGAAGCGGTGGGAAACCGGAGCCGGATGATGCCGTCTTCGGTGAGATGACTGGCCTCCGCTGCAGCAACGCGAAACTCGTCGCCGGCGGGATCGAGCGGCTCGGAGGGGAAGCTCTCGACGAGGTCGAGGCTGTCGTCGATGAACGCTTGCGCGTCCTCGCAGCTCTCGACCGTTGCCACGCCGAGCGCGTCGGCCAGCTCGGGATTGTCTCGCAACAGCCCGTTGATCTGGAGGAAGTCGTACGCCCCGGTTCCGCAGCGCACGAGATCGCCGCGGGTCTCCGTCTCGAACGACGCAGGGGTGAGGTCGGCTTCGTCCGCGTCGCAGGCTGAAGATGCGACGAGTGCGGCCAGCGAGAGCTTGAGGAGGTTTCGTTTGGTCATGTCAAACGGGGAAACGCCCGGGAGCTCGGCTCGGATCACGGCCATCCCCATCAGCGCTGCGTCGTCACCCCCCGACCGCGATGAAAGGGGTGCGCGCGGTGGAAGGAGCTCGAGCTTCAGGCCCCTGCGTGCGACCCTAGGCCTTGTGCCCCGACTGCCTCCTGGTCTGTACGACAAGCTCGTCGATCGAGCGGTCGAGGCGGCCCTGGGTGACATCGAGTCTGGGTTGAGCCTGGTCTCACCGCTCGCGCTGGACGAGGCGCACGACCATCTCGTGCTCGCTGTTGCTACGCGGCTGCGTGGTGCGTTGCGTGCGGTTCGGGGAGAGAGCGTCTCGGACAAGCTGGAGGGCCAGGTCGCGCTGACGAATCGCGTCCTGGAGGTGCTCTCGATGGTTCCATCGAGTGGGACGGATGCCAACGACACGATCCCCGCACCTCCGCTGCGACTGTCCGCGGTGTTCGAGGCGGCGGAGGCCCCACAGGAGCCGCGCTCACCACAGCGGCCGAAGATTCCCCTGCGCTCGAGCGACCTTCTCATCAACGGCAAGCACGACCTCAGCCTCGGGCCTCAGCTACGGCTCGAGATCGAGTCGGCGGATCGGGTCGACTTGCTGTGTTCGTTCGTGAAGTGGAGCGGGTTGCGGATCATCGAGGACGTGCTTCGAGACCATCTGCAGCGCCGGCCGGGGTCGGTCAGAGTGCTGACGACGACGTACATGGGAGCGACGGAGCGGCGCGCCCTGGAGGCGCTCATCGAGATGGGAGCGGACGTGCGGGTGTCCTACGACCGCAGCCAAACCCGGCTCCACGCGAAGGCTTGGCTTCTTCACCGCGAGTCGGGGTTCTCGACGGCCTTCGTGGGGTCGTCGAACCTCTCGGCCGCGGCGGTTCTGGACGGGCTCGAGTGGAACGTCCGCCTTGCCCAGGCCGACAACGCATCGATCCTGCAGCGCTTCGCGGCCGCGTTCGACCAATACTGGGACGACGGCAGTTTTCGGGCGTACGACCCCAAGACGTTCAGCGAGGCGATCCGCGGTGAGCGTCGCGAACGGGCCGCGCCGTTCCTTCGCTTCGACATCGAGCCAAAGTCTCATCAGGCGCGCATCCTCGACGAGCTGGAGGCGGAACGTGCGGCCGGGCATTGGCGCAACCTGGTGGTGGCCGCCACGGGCACGGGCAAGACGGTGGTCGCAGCGCTCGACTATCGACGGCTGAGCAAGCAGCTCAAGCGGGCCCGGCTGCTGTTTGTCGCCCACCGCCGGGAGATCCTCGAGCAGAGCCACCGGACGTTTCAGGTCGCACTGGGCGACGGTGGTTTTGGTGAGCGGCTTGGCGACGGACAGGTCCCGGGCGAGTGGACGCACGTGTTCGCGAACATCCAATCGCTCACGCCCGAGCGCCTCGAGGCCCTGTCGCCCGACGCCTTCGACGTGGTCGTCGTGGACGAGTTTCACCACGCTGCGGCGGGATCGTACGACCGACTCCTGCAAAAGCTGAAGCCCAAGGTTCTCGTGGGACTCACCGCGACGCCGGAGCGCGCCGATGGCAAGAGCGTGTTGGAGTGGTTCGAGGGTCGGATCGCATCGGAGATCCGTCTTTGGGAAGCGCTCGACCATTCGCTGCTGTGCCCGTTTCAGTACTTCGGCATCGGCAGCGCACCGGACCTGCGCGGGGTGAAGTGGTCGCGAGGCCGCTACGAGCCGAGCGCGCTGAGCAATGTGTACACGGCGGACCACATGTTCGCGCTGCGGGTGCTGCAAGAGACGCAGAAGAAGGTCGCGGACATTTCCTCGATGCGGGCGCTCGGGTTCTGCGTCGACCTGGCACACGCGCGGTTCATGACGGATCAGTTCGTCGCTCGCGGCGTCCGTGCGCAGATGGTCTCGGGCAAGTCGTCCTCCGCCGAACGCGACCAAGTCCTGCGCGCCCTGAGTGCGGGGGAGGTGCAAGTGGTGTTTACGGTGGACCTGTTCAACGAGGGGGTGGACGTGCCGAAGGTGGACACGATCCTCTTCTTGAGGCCGACGGAGAGCGCCACCGTGTTCCTGCAGCAGCTGGGCCGGGGTCTGCGACACGCCGACGGCAAGGAAGTGTGCACGGTGCTCGACTTCATCGGGCACGCCCACAAGAACTTCCGCTTCGACGCCCGCTACCGCGCGATCGTGGGCGGCACCCGCAAGGAGCTGGAGCAGCAGGTGGAGGCGGGCTTTCCTGCGTTGCCCGCGGGCTGCTTCATCCACCTCGACGCCTTGGCCCAGGATGCCGTGCTGGAGAACGTCCGCACGGCGGTCGGCGGCAAGCAACAAGCGCTGGCCGAAGCGCTTCGCGACCTGGCTGGAGACGGTGAGCCGACGCTGCCTCAGTTCCTCGCGCGAACGCAGACGGACCTGGAGGACCTGTACGCGAAGGCGTGCTGCTGGACATCCTTACGCCGCCGTGCGGGCCTGCACGAGGAGCCGGCGGACGACTGGGAGAAGGTGGTGGAGCGGGCGCTCTCACGCATGCTGCACATCGACGACGACAGACTCGAGCGCTTTGCGTCGCTGTTGAATGTTGCGACTCCGCCCGCAGGGGATGCTTCCGATCCGTATCAGCGACTGCTGTACGTGGCGTTGGGACAGATGCGGAAGTCCTTCCACGACCTCGGTACATTTTGGGAAGACCTTTGGCAGCGGCCGTGGCTTCGCGAGGAGATGCTCGAGCTGCTGCGGATCTTGAAAGACCGCACCCGCCACCTCTCCAGCCCGATGGCGCCTCCGCTGGCCGACGTGGCGCTTCGACTGCACGGGACGTACTCCCGGGATGAGATCTTCGCCGCGTTCGACGAACGCAACAAGAACGGCGGCGTGCTCCGGACGCAGTCCGGTATCCACAACGTGAAGTCGCGAAAGACCGAGCTGTTGTTCGTGGAGCTCGAGAAGAGCGAGAAGCACTACTCGCCCAGCACGCTCTACAACGACTTCCCGATCACCCGGTCGCGATTTCGCTGGGAGAGCCAGAGCGCCGCGCATCCCGAGACGCCGGCGGGGCGGAGGTACGTTGCCGCGAAGGCGGGGGCGGAGCAAAAGGTGGTGTTGTTTGTGCGGCAGCGGCGGAAGGACTCGCGCGGACACACGCTGCCGTATTTGTGTCTTGGGTTGTGTACGTATGCCGGGCACGCGGGGGCGAAGCCCATGCGGATCGATTGGGAGCTGGATGTGGCGATGCCGGCGTGGTGGTTTCAGGAAACGAAGGCGGCTGGTGGGTAGCGAGCTGTCGCAGTCGGTCACTGGCCTCGCGAAATCGAGATCGTACTCGGCTCGACCTTCTTATCACTCTCGAACGTCGTGGTCACAAGGTACCTCCCGGCGTCGAGAGGAAGCCCAAATAGCACCCCGCCCGCTTCAAGATCATGGGTGTACGAGAACTCCTCGTCGCACCCTCCCCCGCCCTCCCCCGCAGCGCGTCAGCTCCACCGTCGGCAGGCTTTCAGCGCTGCCGCGACCATCGACAGCAACAACGACGTCCTCGGCGGTTTCGTAGACAAACCGCTCCCGCACAGGGCCTCCAACCGCCCCAAGCGAGAGCTCCGACTCGCACGACGCCCCGACGTCGACCTCCCACGTAAGCGGTCGACGCCACTCGTTCGGCTCCTGCTCGCAGGCCGAGAACCTCTGCCATCCGCTCCCGGTGCAGGACTGCGGCGTGTCGGAATAGGCTTCGATAACCCGCTCGAGCGCCTCACCGAAGTGGGCCTCGAAATCGACCGACAAGGAGTCGGGCGTGATGGACCGCGACTGCGCGACGAATGTAGCCGTCGCCGGAGCCCCGAACTCCTCGATGAGGAAGCTGACGAAGTGTCCGGCGCGAGAGTAGTGCACACCTGGCATCCTGCTGTCGAACATGATCGCCTCCTCGAGCGGTGTCTGAGGAGCACGCGCGCGAGTCCCCGTGCCGTAGACGGTCGCGATTCCCTCGTCGAAGAACGAGTAGCGAAACAGACCGGTCCCCTTGCGCTCAAAGTACGCGTGCACGACTTCGTGCTCCTCCGGCATTCGGCTCGTGACCGCCTCCGACGTCGAAAGGGAGCAGCCCAAGACCTCGGCTCTGCAGATGTCGTTCACCTGCTCGGGGTTGAGCCAGACTCGCAAGGTCCACAAAATGCTAGCGCTAGCCCTCGAACAGCTCGTCGAGGTTCTCGAGCGATGCGGCCCGAACCACGAGCGCGTCGAGCTCGTCGGCGTCTGGGTTCTCGAGCCGCTCGCGGATGGCGGCGTCGAGGTGGAACCCTCCTGACTCGAGCAGCACCTCGATCGCACGGAGCTTCCCCTCAGCCTTTCCCTCGGCCTTGCCGAGGGCCTTCCCCTCTGCGATCAAGCGACGGAACGTGGAGCTTTGGTACTCGTACTTGTTCTTCAGCTTCAGTGCCATTTCGTGCTCCAGAGCTTTGCGCGCGGCGGCGTCGAGATGGTGAAAGACCATGTCAGTGTACAGCTGCGAATCGGCCTCGTCGAGTGACTGCGCCGCGTGCAGACCCGCACGGCCGACATCGAGCGCATGCTCCGTTCGTCCGTGGGCGATGACGGAGAGCGCCGTGACACCCGGCGTGCGAGCCGCTTCATCGGGATCGGTCACCACGGGGACCAGCGATGGCCCGATTACGGTCGGGCGCATCACCGACGTGCCGCGACCATCGAGGTCGATCGGCTCGGCGCACCACTTTGCGACTGCGGAGTCGGGTGCGAGCACGACCACCATCGCAGGGCAGCGGTACTGCGCGCGTAGGACGGCTTGGTACGCCGGCCAGGTGCGGCGTTTGTCCGTGTCGCGAGTCAGCTGCACCTCGAAGATCATCATCAGCGTGGGCTTGCGGGCGCCCTTGGGGACGAGCTCGAGGGCGAGGTCGGCGCGGTATTCGGGGGGTTGGATCTCGCTGTAGCTTTGGTCGCGGGTGCGGAGCTGGAGGTCCGCAGGCATGGGCTCGCCGGTCGCCCATTCGGCGATCGTTCGCGCCATGGCTTCGCTCTCGCGGACCATGGCGACCAGCACCTCGTGGAGCTGTGAGGGCATCCGGCGAGGAAGGTAGTGCGGCCGGGGTCGGTGGGCGAAAGAAAGTTCGGACCGAGGTGCAGGTGTTCGCCGGACTCAAGGCCGATGCGCGCGTTTACGTTGCGGGTTACCCAGGGCTGGCCGTAGGACGACCCACGCGAGTAGAATCTCGGAACGAGCGTTGGCAGGCTGGCCAGCATTCCAAGCGAGTCTCGGCGCAAGAAGGAACGATGGATGCGTACTACCAACGCCGGCCCGACGGTCGAGTTGTCTGCCGGTTTTCGAACGGCCAGGAGCAACAGGCCCGAGAGTTCCTCGCGCGGGGCCCTGTGCGTCCGCCGATTCGACGTCCGGTTTGGCCTGGAGCGTTGGCCTACGGAGGGTTCGTCTTCGGGATGTTCCTTGTCGCGGCGCCCTTCACGATGTGGATCTCCAATGACGACTCCTGGAGTGTGGTCCGGATCTGCTTGGGACTGGGCGGGTCGTTTGGAGCCTTCGGGTCGATGAACTCGCGGATGAGGTGAACGAGACCCTGTTCGAATTCCACGAGCGTGCGGCCGTGGGCGACTGGCTGGACGCGAGGGAGCAGGAACTGGGCGAGAGCAGGAGCCCATACCGGCGGGGGTAGGTCTGCGGAGCGCGTCCCAGAGCGTTGCCTCTGCTACGCTGGAGTCGTGCTCCGTATTCTTTGGAGCGGGCTGGTGCTCGTGTCGCTTGCGTGCGGCCCAGGCGTGGCCGAGCCGCTTCCCTGGGATGAAGACCGAGTTGGGTTCTTCGAACCTTTGGGCTCGTTTGGCACCGTGGCACTCCCGGAAGGGACGAGAGAAACCTGGCCGGCGGTCTCCATCACGCAAGACCGCTCGTGGCGCTGGACGCTCCAGGGAGCGAGCATCGCCCACCGAAACCCCAACGGGTTCGGGGGACTCGACCTCGAGACCGGAGCCGCTCAGGGACAGTTTATCGCGGGCAGTCACTGCGCGCCGCCGAGCGTGATCGACGTTGATGCCACCACATCCCGAATCGCAGTGGTGGAGTTGGACTGCACCGAAGTCGGGCAGTTTGTGACGATCTTCGAGTTCGATGCGGAGCGGGACCAGCCATGGTTTCGCAGTGCGCACTTTGAGTCACCCGGATCGATCACGGAGATCCGTTGGTCGGAAGACGCTCCGTCCCTTGCCGTCGTGCACGAGGCGGCGCCCGGCGCTCTGGAGGTGTTGCGGCTCGATATCGATGCTACGCCGACGGTCCTGCTTCCGGCCACGGCAGCACCTGTCCGGCTGCCGCGCCTCTCCGCGGATGGGGTCCTGGCCGTCGCCGTAGGTGCAACGCTGTGGATCGATGGCGCGACACTCGACATTGACGTCGTGGAGATGGACTGGCGTCCTGGTACCGACGAGCTGTGGGTTCTGGGCGTGGATCGAACGCTTTGGGAAACCACGGCGCAAGGCGACGCTCGCAGCGTGTACACGTCGGCCGGAGAGGCGACCTGGGTCGGCTGGTCACAAGGCGGTGCGCACTGGGCAATGACCGAGGCTTGCGATGAGGACGCGTCAAGGTTGATCGTCGACGGGGACGTCCTCGGGGACTGCGCCATCATCGAGCGGTCGCGATGGTCCAACCAGCAGGCGGTGCTCGTGTACGAGACGGTCGGGGAGCGAGGCGGTCCCGCGCTTCGGATTGTCGATCTCGAGGGCAGAGCGCTGGTGATCGAGAACGCGCGCTCGCCTCGGTTCTCCCCCTGAAACAGGGACCGGCCGGCTCGGGCGTCCCAGATTGACCCTGCGGGTCGCGCCCACAACACTCCTGCTGGGCGCAGCCGAGCCGTGGGCGCCGCGTCTCGACGGAGCTCGAAAAGGGGCACGGCGCCAACGATCCTCCGGCACACCGCGGACGACGACCTGCTCGGGACCGCGCTCATCCTCACCGCGACGGTGTGCCTCCTGAGCATCATGGCCCTCGCGACCAAGTCCACGGCCGACAAGCGCCACGGCGGAGCCTGACACAGCCTCCCGCCGATCCTCTTGTTGGCTTGTTCACGTGTTGGCGAGCATCTCGGTCGTCGCGCTCGCGGTCTTCGGTTTGGTGCTGAGCGAGGCCGAGCCTCAGGCCTCAGCCGAGCAGACCTCGAAGAACCCAGACACCAACCAGCGCCGCATGACCGGCAAGCGCGAGTCCGGCGAGTTGCCAGAGGTCGCCGCCCCGCTTCCCGAACACAACCCGGATGATCCCCAGCAGCCCAGGCACGCACACCGCCACCGCGGCGGCCAGGACCCAGACCATGAGCGCCGCCATCTGGGCGTTTCCACAGCCGTGGGGCTCGGGCGGAGCGAACCCATCGGAGCCGATGAACAACAGCCCGAACGCAAACGACGGCAGGATGACGAGCAACGAGAGAGCGCGAGCAAACATCCAGTCTCAGCGTGTGAGCAACTCGCCGCGGCGTCCATCATCACTCCAACACAGCTGGGCGACCGCATCACCACTCGGTCATCGGCCAGTGAGCAGGCCCGACGGGCGTGTTCACCCTGCGAGCAGAGGGCTGGCCGGTGGACGATCCGCGCGAGTAGAACCTCCGCACACGCCACCGGGATGTCGTCGTCCTTCGGCGTCCCCTTCCCCGTGGAACTCACGGTGCGAAACCATTCGCCTCGGGCTCCGCGCTCCGGACCCAACCCGAAGGCGGCGGCTCGGGTAGCTCCAGGGGTCGCACGCGGAGCATCTCAGCGATGAAGTCTCGGTGAACCGGCGGCACGAGGTGGACATAATGCGGGTACTGCTGCCACGCACGGCTGTAGGCCTCGAATATGCGCGGGTCGGAGACTGGCGCGTGAGTGACAACGGCCTCGATCAGGTCTTTTTCGGCCTGCTCCACGATCATATACGTGTCCGTGACTTTCCAACGGTCGCCGAGATGGGTCCGATTCCGCAGAGGGGAGTCGCGGTAGTCGAGGACTTTCAGCTCGACCGAGGACGACTTCAGGTCGACCGTCGCGGCAGCGAGCAGAGGAGAACTCCACCCCATCGACTGGAAATCATATCGGTCGTGCGATGCTGTTCTCGGCTCGTCTGCATAGTAGACATAGACGACGACTGCGCACGACGGCGTAGGCCAAGTCGCGGGGAACAAGGGGAGAGCCCCCCGTACAGCGCCTTGGTCTTCTCCGCCCACGCCGCGATCTTCGAATGCCGCGAACGCCAGCGAGCGAACAAGGTCCGGGGTCCACGTCGTGTCGGTACAGCGCGTACGAATCTCGGTTCCGTCCGAATCAGCCGGCGCCAGGGCAGGAACAGGCTCGGGCTCGACCTTCGCACACGTCACCGGAGAAGTGCCCCCAACGCAGTCAGACCTCGTCTCATATATTCCTCGATTTCTCGGCGCGCGAATCGGTTCTCCGGGGCCGAGGGGCTCCAGGGGCCGAACTGTCCGGGACGGGGTGGATGTCGCGGATCGGCGTGCGCCATCGAGCCATCGAGTTCACCGTTCGGAACCATCCCCCTGGGGCTGCTCGAGGGGGGTCCAGCCGCCGGGATATTTCGGGCGCTGAACAGGTCTCACGCGGAGCATCTCGTCGATGAAGCCTTGATGACCCGGCGGAAGGAGATCGAGAAAGTGTGGAAACTTCTGCCACGCATCCCCGTAGGACTTGAAGATAGCCGGCTCCGACACGGGTTGTTTCGAGATCACCGCGTGAAGCAATTTGTTCTCCGCCTCGCGCACGGCGCGATATGTGGCGTCAACATTCCAGCGATGACACGAAATAACCGGCGACTCCAATGCACCACCAAATTCTACGCGTTCAACATAGACCTTCGACGATCTCAAATTAACCGTAGCGACGGCGACCAGTGGAGAACTCATGCCCAACGAATCACGTTCATCTACGCCGAACGGCCCGGAGATCGGTTCCAGCGCATAGTAGAAATAGAGAACGACTGAGCATGAAGACGAAGGCGTCGCGGGGGGAAGGATCGGAAGAGTGCCGCGAACTCCCACAGCTCCGACTATCTCCAACCCACTCCTCTCGTAGGCCGCGAAAGCACGTCCTCGAACGAGTTCAGGCGTCCACTCCTGCTCGGTGCAGCGAGCGGGTGGAGCGCGAACATCGGCTCCACTGGAACTAGCCACAGATGGCGCCGGTGGCAGTTCCGGCTCGGCACAAACGCACCCGAGGGACTGGAGCGACATGAAGACCAGAAGCTGTCGCTTCATATGTTCCTCAGAGTCTCGCTTCTCCGGTCCACCTCACGAGGACGAGGCGCCCCCGGTGCCTTCGAATGCGGCGGCGGATACACGTCCAATATCTCAACATAGTGTGTGCGAATATCCGCTCGCTTCGACTGGCGCTCGATTGATATGAGGAGCGAACCTACTGTAGCAGGTTCGGCGCTAACGGACAAGTACGCATCCAAGACCGGAGCAGATCGATTGGCCGAATCCGCCTTCAACGCTGCCCGCAGATTAGTCAAACGGACTTCCTCTCCCAGACGCAGCTTGTTTCGCAGGTTACGCACCTTCGCGAGAATGATCTGTTCCGGGAAGAAATTGATCATGCAAAACGAGTGATCAACATTCGCATTGGCAGACAGAAACGAATTCAGAACGACCGCACCGCCAAGGTCCACAAGCCGCTTGAGCACCGCATGCGAAACCATCGCATGTTCCCCACAGTGGGCGACCCCGCACCCAAGAAAAATCTCACCCTTGAATGTCGGTGGAATCGAGACGGTCGGGGCCTCCGACCGAAACAGCGTGCGGAGCACATACACCGGGCTTGCCGTCGTCGTACTCGCCAGCAGGGCACCAAACACGTTGCTCATCCGAGCCTGATAGACCTCCCCGTCGCGAACCGTCTCGCGCCGCTGCGCCCAGTGGTTTGACGCGATCAAGAACCGGTCGATCCCCAACCGTAGGTTTTGGACCAGCGTCGCAGTGTCCGTCTCGGACTTCACCTCGTCGAACAAGCTCTGCATGATCGCCTCCCCGCGTGAGGGCTTGAGACGAAACGCGAGATAGCGGGCCAAGGCAAAGATCCGCCCCGTCTGGCCCTGGTCAAACAGTCCGGGTGGCTCGGTCTGGTCGGACTCACTCGACCAGACCGCAGCCATCAGTTGTCGAAGCCCCAGCTCGTGGAGTGCGCCGAGCTCGAGCCGAACGGTTGCCGCCACGACGGGAAGCTTGGCCGTCCCTCCGAACGGGACCGGCTCCGCCGGCTTGAGTACAGGGGAACCGTCGATGACCCCTCTCACCCCGCCGAGCGTCGCGACCCGCTCGCGGTACTGGATCGAGAACTGGGTCTTGTCCTTCTTGGCGAGGTCCTCGTCGCTCATCACCGAGCGTACAACCGGGCCGTCAGCAGCCCCCGTCGCAAGTGTGGCGGCGGGGTCATCCTTCAGCCACTCCTGCAGAATCAGGTCGAAAACCTCGCGGTAGTAGACGTCGAAGGACACATGGAACTCACCGGGCAACAGCAACTCCTCGAGGACAGCTGCGGGGAGGGGCCCAAGCAGGTAGCTGGAGTTCTTCCCGATGAAGTGCGGCGCATCCACAGACACGTCCTTTGCCGCCGACCCGGCATCGTGGCTCGCGAGCTCGCGGCTCACGATCTTGCCGTGGCGTCTGAGTTCCGCCCCCAAACGCAGCGAGACTCTGGGAGAGGCCACCGGAATGTAGTTGTCTTGCAGCGTCGCGTCGAGGTCGACAAGATTCTCGTCGAGCGTACCGCCGGCATCCACCACCCTTCGGGCAAGACAGCCGGGGTGCGCCTTGTCGCCGACCCACACCTGGACCTCCAGGTATGCGTCGCCGAGGTACTCTGGATCAAACAATCCCATCCGATTCTCCTCCCAGCGGCAAGGGCTCGTTCTCGGTGCGCTCGTTCCACTCGTTGGGGACTGCGTTGAGGAAGTCCCAGGGGTCGTCTGGCTCGATGGGTTCGTAGTCCGACGTGTCGGTCCCGTCGGTCCGCTCGTCCGGAAGCTCGGTCCGGCCTCGTTCTTGCGCCGAGGCGTCGCGGGGGTTCACGACCGGGGAGCCTTCAGGGACGAACAGGGGGAGTTCCAGGAAGTCGAAGGTTTCGTCGTACAAGGACTCCGCATCGAGTGCCAGGGCGAGGGCCGCGGGAACCAAGACAATCTCGACCCGGGCGTCGACGAGAGTGCGGCCCGCTTGCGGCCCGCGAGCAGGATGGCGAGCGGCCGCAGGTAGAACCACCGCCCGGGTCTGAAGCTCGGCGACACTCCGCAACGTCTCAAGGGCACTCTCGCCCCCAACGTAGTCGGCGAGAAGCTGCTGAAAGACATGACCGTACGCCCCCCGAGTCTCCGGGCCCGGCGAGCCGTCCTCGGCGATCGAAGCGTCGAACCTCCCGTTGAAGTTGCGCTGGAACTGCAGCAAGGCAGCCGCCAGCTCGGGTGTGGGTTCGGGCTTGGGAGGACCGGGCTCTGCGGTCCAGCCCATCGCGCGGCTGAGGTGGCGCACCATTACGTAGTCGTCCTCAACCGCTCCGGCGACCTCGTGGGCCTGGGCGAACGCCTCGGGGTTGCCTCGGAGAACCTCGAGGACACAAGTCGCCCGAGCCTCAGAGATCGCGTCGCCATCACCCGGTTCACCTTCAGCGACGTGCCCGGCGACAACGGCCGTGGTGCTTGCCTCTTCGGACAGCCGTACCAACAGCCCGGCCAGTCCCAGTGCAGCCAGGTTGGCGCGGCGGTCCTCCTCGGGTTCGAGGTAGTCGAGCAAGGTTCGAAACGGGCGGATGAGAGGGTCCAGCAAGACCTTCAGGAAACCGGGGAGCTCTGGCAGCCCCGAGTGCGGCGTCGCGTCCATGGACTCGAGCCAAGGCTTTGCGGGGAGGAGCACAGCACTTCCAGGGTTGAAGAAGCCGTCGAGGGTCATTCGCGGAACGCGGGTCGCGAGCCCGCCGCCACGGAACTCAAAGCTCCGCTTGGCGCGTCGGTTCCACTCTGCGTATGTGGTCGATCCCGGGGCGGCAGTCGGGGCCAGTGGCGGCGGCAACACTCCCAGAGCGTCGTCGAAGAAGAACAGCTCGACCCGCCGATCGTGTGCGTCGTCCGCTTGGTCCTCCGGGGCGCCGACCGGAAACTGCTCCCCGCAGCCGTGAACCTCGAGCGTGATGGAGTCGGGGATACTCACCCCATCAAGCCCCATGTACTCGGTCACCAGTGCCCCTCGGGTCGCCGGTCCGATGATGCCATCGACATGTAGATCGCGCGTTTCCTGGTAGTGACGAACGCGACGGGTTGGGGTCACGGCGTCTCGCCGGAGAATCTCGTCGAGCATCAAGCCGTCTTCGATGGAACCCCACCGCCGGGCCAGGGGGACCGTCTCGTCGTAGTTCGCCAGCCACGCATCGACGTCGTCGCGGAGATAGGCCGCAACCGCCTCGGCCCGCTCCAAAGACAGCGGGTCGTTGAACTCGGGCTCGCCCGTGGCGTCCGTGTGTCCGACGACCAGGAGGTTCGCCGCGGGACGAGAATCGTAGATGTCGCGGAGGCGCGGAAGGTTGGGGTCTGGCAGCAGGAACGACTTGTTGGTCTGGAAGAACAGCCCGAGCAGCCGTACGAGCGTGACATCGGGATAGACGACCAAAGTGTGCTCGACCCCCTTGGTGAGCTGAACGCGGAACTCGCCCCCGCGCAGCTCAGACAACTTGACGAAGGTGCGGTCGTCCGCCGGACCGAGTGGCGATGGCGGACGGATGTTGGTCCAGCGCTCGCGCAATTGTTCGCGAGTGTTCTCATCGGCACTGGCCGCGACCGACGCGAACGATGCACCGTCCGCGGATTCCCCCTGCGCCCTGCCGTCGGGATCGGTGCTCTTCGTTTGAGATAACCCACCCAGAAGCCAGCGAGTCTCGAGTCCTTCCAGCGGTTCGCCAACTTCGTCGACAACCCGCAGCGCGAACGAGGTCGGAACGGTGGCGCGGTCGTCGGAGGATGACGCGTCGGGCGGAAGCAGATCGAACAGGTTCGTCACCGGAGGCCTGTCCAGCACCGGAGGATTCACGCGGGTCTTGAGTAGATGAAGCCCACCGCCCACGAGCCCGGTGCCCAACCACTCCGCCAGCTCCTCCAGGCTGGCTTCGGGACGCCCGATGCCTGCACGAAGGGCTTCGACGTTGGCGGGATCGTCCAGCACTCGCTCGACCAAGGCGGCTGTCCGCTCCTCGCTGCCCTGCACACGGAAGCGGTCCTTCCAGCTGACCAGATAGCCATAGCCCGCCTTCGTGCGAAGTCGTTTCGGGTCGCCAAGCACGCCTTCGACCTCACCACGAGGAGGCCCCGCCCCGCAACAACCACGACGCGGCGCGGACACCATCCCCGCGCCACACAAAGCAACGCCCGCACGCGCACTGGCACACACGCGTCTCAAGGCCGGCCAGGTGCGGCGCTTGTCCGAGTCGCGAGTGAGCATCCGGGTGGGTTTCAGGTAGATGCCCCCACCGATGCGGATGAGCACACTGACGACCACAGCCACGTTGATCCACAGCATGGCAGTGATGTCGACGGCACGAACTCGCAGCAGGACTCCGCTCGTGAGCAGCTTCGTCGGCTCGCTCCTCCTGTGGGAGCATGTTGTGATTTCGTCACACATCGCATGGGCTCAACTGCAAGACTCGACTACACTGGCGGGCACAATGGCGGCGAAAGCGAGAGGAAGCCACGCGCATGCAGCCTCCGCGGCCGTCGGCGCGCTGTGCATGACCGCAGCCGGCTGCTACTCGACGTACGCACCACCCCTGCAGGGTGCACACGCAGGGGCGCCGGCGCGGGTGTCCGAAGGGGATGTCGCCGTCGGGGCCGCGGTCACCGGGATCGCAGCCGCCGCCATCGGGGGTCCATCGCTGAGCTACGGAGTCCGAGACTGGGTCGCGATGGAGGCCGGCGGCAACATCTCGCACGGATCCTGGGGGATGGGCTGGGTCGGTCCAAGGTTCACGTATGCACCTCGCCGCTACGCCAAGAACTACTTCGCCGCCGACCTCCACCTTGCCACAGGGGCTGGTTGGGGAGGCGAGCGGTGCGGCAACCCTCAGTCCGAGTCGTTGCCGCGACCCGCAACGGCCGACTGCGTCGACGCGGATGGCCGCAGCAGTCTCGACCGAATCGCCGGCGGAGGCGCGCTCGGGGTCGGAGCCGCGGGCCACTTCAGCTTCTTCTCCGTGTACGGACGAGTCCGCAGCCAGCTCACCGCAGCCACCCACGTACCTGCGACCTACTGGGGCTCCGGAGGCGCCGGCGTGCAGTTTCGGATCGCACACAGCGTGGATCTGTACGCTCAGGGAACCGCGGGCGGCTACGTCAACCGCTACGACGACGGCCGCTTCTACCTGTACGAACTCGGCGTCGCCGTTCGCTTCTCGACGCGGAACTGGCGTCTGGGAAGTGGCCGCTGAACCTCGAGCCTTGCGGCACTGCGATACCGACTGGCTTCCCGGCGTCTTCTGATTCCCGCGTACGTGGGTGCTGCGACGGAGGCGTTTGTCGCCGGCACGTGGCGAACATTCGCTGGCTACGGCCTGCATCCCTCCGCGAGCAAGCGACGGATCCGCGTGGGCTTGCTGGCGCCCTTGGGCCGAACTCGAGGACGAGGTCGGTACTTCGAGAGCCGCTCAATCGACCCGGGTCACGGTCAATCGCAGCTCCGCCTCCTCCTGCGTACCCGACGAGAGCGTCACCCGGTAGACCCCCTCGGTCAGTCGGATCCGATGGGTCTCCCCGGCGACGAACGGCTTTGCGATCGCCCGTTCCACCTCGTTGAAGACGTCGCCGCCGAGGCGAACCGCGGTCGGTTCGGTGTCCAGTGGGTCGACAAGGCAGCCCTCGATCGTGAAGCTGACCCCACCGTCGAGGCGGGCCTCGTACGTTCCTTCGTCGAGTTCGATGCTTCGATGCACGGCTGCGCCCACGGTCGAGCTGAAGGCACCTGCGAAGTCGCGGCGCTCAAACTGGGTCGCCTCGTCCGAATCGCACGAGAAGGTGGAGCTCGCCTCCCACACGCCTTCGCGAACCGCGACGATCTCTGGATCCGTGCATGCGGAGAAACGTGGGTATGCGAAGGGAGCATCCCGGTTGTATTCGGCGACGAGGTCTTCGGCCGTAACGCCCAGGGTCGCGGATGGATCGAAGCCACCGTCCAGGAGATTCCGATAGCCGTCGAGTCCGTACGTCGCGATCAGGTAGCGTTGAAAATGGGTCGTCCCCACGTAGTTTGGGAGGTCCTCGGATGCCAGATCAGCGAGCTCGAGGGCGCGCGAGCTGTCGACGAGGCTGAGGCCCCCTGCCAAGGCGTTCGCACTCCCCTCCGCCCAGAACTCGCTCGGGAACGTGTCCACGGGTTTGATCGCATGCGACAGCTCGTGGGCGACCGCGTTCCAGGGTGACAGCGTCTGCTCACCGTTCGCGTCGTAGCAGCCTTGTGCACCCTCGCAGAGCACCATGACCTCGTCGAGCGGGAGGAGGACGACGGACACAGGGCCGTCTCTTCGAGCACCAAGCATCTCGTCCAGGAACTCGACCTGCGCGTCGATCTGCCGAAGATCGCCCGCGCAAGGTCGGTCCTGTGGTGCTCGGAAGGCGACACGCGCGTGGTCTGTCTCCAACGTGAACGCCGGGAGGTCCTCCGTCGGGGCACACGCCGAGAAGACGACGACACACGCAAGCGACGCCAGGCGAGACATGGCTTAGACCACCACGAAGTTCAGCGCCTTAGTCCTTAGTTGGACGCGGCGTCCCAACCGAACTGGGCAAACACCTCGAATGGGGTGTTGGGCCCACCCAGCGTGGCGATCACTCCGGCGCCCGGGAAGCTGGCGCGCCCGTGGTCTTCGATGTCGACGAAGCGAACGCCGAAGCTCATGTCGAGCGCCTCGTCTCCTTCATAGCTCGTCCCGATCGCTTCAAGCAGCGCCTGTGCCTGGGGCTCGCTGAGGCCCCCGGACATCTCTTCCGCCGTGTCACGGGGCGCGCTCGCCTCGCTTCTCACCCTGAGGCGGGGACCGGCCGGACGCCGACTCTGCCGCTCACGATCATCGGCCGGGACGGCCGTGTCCGCGTGCGTGCGAGTGCAACGTGGTCGTTCTCGTCCAAACCGTTCCGGCCCGCGAGCGAACGCCTCACTCGCCTTTCGCCGCGTTGAAGATCTCCAAGAGCTGGGCGGCAAGGTGGTCACCCAGCAACTCCTCCATCTTCGAGACGTCGACGGTGGCGCCCGCTTTCCACGCGGCATCCGCTGCGTCAAGAGCGTCGTAGTACGGGAACTTGTTGCTGGCGATGCGGTCCGGGATCGTCGGAGATCCGGGGAGCCGGTAGCCCGCACGTACGCAAAGAACGAGATATGAGAGGGCTCGTGACGTGCGGAGAAGGCTCGCGCGGGGAAGGCGAGGCAGCGGCGTGAGGCGTGGCGAGCGGGACGCGTCATGTGCTGCGACGGGACCGCGTCGCCGACGTGCACACAGGGACGGTCGCTGCAGGGGTGTTGTTCGCGGCACGGAGGCGTGTGTTGAGCGATCGCAACAAGAACCGGCACCGGCCTTGGCTCGCCGCTTCCGTCGAGTCTCGCATCACCCGAGCCCGCCCTCACGACCCGTTGGCCCAAAAATGGACCATGACCTCTGAAATCCAACTCCGCGAATCGACAAACGACTTCTCTCTCCGCCCCGATATGTGGCGTCAGTATTCCAGCGCTTCCCGGGGGCTGGCAGCCTGTTGAGAAAGTCGACACGACGTCTCGCTCGCCCTTTTCGCTCCTGGCGGTGTCGCCAAAACTTGCAGTACACCCGGTACAGCGGCGTTTCGGCTCCTACCCAGGAGCGAAAAATGCTTCCCGAGCCGCCGCGCCGACTTTCTCAACAGGCTGCTGGTGGCTGGTTCAGCGGGGGCTTCGAGGGGCCATGCGTCTTCGAGGGGTGCCCGCGCCTCACAACTCCGCATGACGGGGCAGGAAGGCCGAAGAGGTACGGACGTGAGACGCACGGGTTCGGATCCGTTAGACGCCGACGCTCCCCCAGACGGCCACAACGCCGGCGAGTCCTCCATTGATCCAGACGATGGCGGAGCTCGGCGCTCTCGAGAGGATCGCGAGCCCGACAGTGCAGACGGCCGCACCAAGCCCGAGCACTAGGAACGCGCGGAATCGGTTGGCAAGCGCTGCGTTCCGGAGCTTGGCTTTAGGCATTTTGTCGCCCAGTGAGGGCGTAGGGCCATCGGCCGGCGCGTCTTCGACGATCGGGCAAAAATGCGAGTCGAGCCCAGGCAGGCGTCCGTACGGCAGGGGCTTCAGCGCCACGTACCAGGCGATGTCCTCGGGCGAGTAGTCCTCACCTTCCTGCCCCCGAATCCGTGCATCGAGCTGTCGTTCGCATTGACGTAGCGCCTGCGCACCCGCGACTGAGAGTGACACATTCGGCGCGATACTGCGTTTTCTGTGGGCGCGATAGGTGGCAACCAGGAGGATCGCAGAGACCCCGCCTCCGAACACCCCTCCGAGTCCAAGGGCCGCGGCACAAAGTCCGGCGCAAGCGAGCCACAACGCCCCGGTTGCCGCTCGGGGAACACTGGGAGCGTCGCCCGGAGCTTGGAGGGCCGAACCGCGTAGGTCTTCGGCCAGCTCCGCTCGCATCTGCGTGCTCAAGGTCCTGACGAGTTCGTCCGAGTGCACTCCGTGCGCCTGCTCCCGCGCCCTTGACTGGAACGGGTCCAACGGCGGTGTAGCCCGACCGTGAACGATGCGACGCGTGGAGAGGTCGATCGACAGCACACCCATCGAGAACAGCGGCGCAAGGGCAACCGTTCCGGGAAGGACGGCGGGGTTGATCAAATAGGCGGCGTGATAGGGAGAGAACGTGCGTGGCGGCTCGACGCGGTACGAGCCTTCTGTTTCCGCGGGGGCCTCGCCGGACGCGGGGATCCCGTAGATGCGATGGGTCTCTCGATAGACCCGAACAACCAGCAGGCCGACGCGGAGCACAACGCACGCGAAGGTTGCGTCGTGCCATCGGAGTAGGGCGTCCAGAAACACCGTCACGTTGTGAGCTCCGCGATCAGGTCCTTCGTGAAGCCCCGAGCCTCGAGGTCCGACCGGTACGCGAGCGGAATCTGCTTGAAGTTGGACACATCCATCAAGTCGCGGAGCGAACGAGTCGTAGCACCCAGGCCCGCGCGTTGTGTGAACGAGTCTCCCCTTTCGAGTTCCTCCAAGATCGCATAGGCGAAGACCTCGACGGAGTCGTGGAGCATCCACGGGTGTAGGCCAGCGTGTCGATGTGGACACGCTGGTCGGAGCCGGGCATGGGGTGCTGCGATGGTATGGGCAGGCTCGGTGGCCGTCGAGGGCTGGAGTGGTGAAGGGACAGGGTCCCGGCTGGCTTCGTCGCCGTTCAGGCGTGGAGCCGGTGCCTCACCCGCAGCAAAGATCAGCGACACCGTCGTCGTCGTTGTCCGCCCGATACACCCGCGAGCGTGCTGCGCCGCTGTCATCGCGAAGCCAGGAGACCGCGAGGCTGTCGGAGCACGAACTCGTCGCGAGCTGCGGGGTGGTCAGCAGGAGGTGCTCGCCGGCGATGACTTCTTCGTCCATGAGGGGCTCGGCGTTGGCGTCGAAGGTGCGCACCCAGCCGGTCAAGAGTTGGTCGATGGTGTAGGCGACGGCGATGTTGCCGTCGGCGTTGATGCCTACGCTGACCGCCGGGACGTGGCGCTCGCGGGGATGGTTGACGTAGATGGGGCCGTGCTGGTTGACCTGGGCGACTCCGAGGAGCTGGCCGCTCGTGTCATAGGCGTGCAGGAAGCCGTCGTCTGAGTCGTTTGAAACCCAGGTGACGGCAAAGCGTCCGTCGCTCGCCATGTCGACGTCGCAGGGGCTGGTGGTCGCAACGTCGGGGTCTGAGACGGGCCATGCGTCCTCGAGGGGCGTGCCGTCCTGGTTGAAGCGGCGCGCGTAGCAGAGCGGGTCGTCTTCGGTGGTCCAGGAGGCGATGAAGTTGCCCTGGGCGTCGGTGGCGACGTTGGGGCGCACGATGACGACGTGCTCGGCGGGGCTCACTTGGATGGGTTCGCCGCTGGGCGATCCGTCGGGCGCGAATGCTTGCGCCCAAACCGAGGGCGAGGCGAACTGCTCGGGGGTCCAAGCAACGACGAAGGAGCCGTCTTCGGAGATGTCGACGGCTGGGGACAAGCTCCCGAGGTAGTGCGCGGGTGGGCTGGCGAGGGTGAGTGCGCCCAGGGGTCGACCGCTGGAGTCGAACTTGCGGACGAACGGGCCTTCAGCGTTGGAGTCGGAGCCGAGGTATGCGGCGACGAGTTCGCCAGCGGCGTTGGCTGCGATTGCGGGGGCTTCTGTGACGAAGTGGGACGGGCCGCTGACCTGGAGCATCTCGCCGAAGGCTTCTCCGGTGGGCTCGTATCGCTGGAGGTAGACGCCGAAGGTGTTCTTCGATCCGGATGTCCAGGCGACGGTGTATCGGCCGTCGGCGTCGATGGCGATGGCGGGAGGGCCGGCGTGGTGCTCCTGAGGGCTGGCGCGTTGGTGGTCGTCGGGCAGGAGGTGGCGCCAGTTCCCGAGGTCGCCGCACGCGGTTGGGGCGACGCACTCGAGGGTGTCGGGGTCGCAGGCGGCTGGTTGGCAATCGTCGTTGGAAGCGCAACCTTGACCGAGGGCACAGGTGTTGGGGCAGTCGCCGCCGCAGTCGATGTCTGTCTCCGAGCCGTTGTGGATTCCGTCATCGCAGGCGGGTGCGGGGCCGCTCGAGAAGGAGGCGTCGGTTGTTTCGCAGGCGCCCGGGGCCGGGCATGTGTCTGTCCAGGGAGTGACGGCGGTGGTCGAGGACTCGTTGTCGGCCTGGGTTGTTGTGGGGTCTGTGGTGCTCGAGGTCTCGTCCGCGGCGGGGGATTCGGAACCGCATGCGGGGGAGAGGAGGAGGGACGTGAGGAAGGCACCGCGGTGTGTGAGGGTGGCCGAAGAGCGGGTCATTGTGCGTCCGGGGCGAACGAAGGTTGCGGTGACACCAGAGTCTGGTGGGGTGACGCGTGTCGCCCTCTCGCAGCTCTGGGCAGGGGGCGCCGAATCCTAGCAGTGTCTGGTCGCACGGTCCCGACCGTCCGGGGCAGCGGCCACTTCAGACCGGCTCGGTGTATCTCAAAAAAAGTTGCCCGGGGTTGAGCCGGTGGGGGGTGCTGGTCGGACGTAGTCAGTGAGGCCGCAGCGCCTCCTGAGGGAACCGACATGACGACGACCAACCGACCGCTTCGACTTGGCTCGCTGGAGCTGCTTCACGACCGCCTGATCCACGCGACCAGCTCGCGGGCTGGCTACATGGTCGAGACCCTGCACCTGGACCAGGTGCACCGGACCGCGGTGCGGTTTGGGCATCGGCCGGTGTACGCGGCGGTGAGTCTGCTGCTTGCAGTGGAGTCGGTGTTTGGGCCGGCGTTTGGGCACCTGTCCGAAGGGACAGGTCAGGTGGGATTCGGAGTGGCGGCGGTGATCTTCATGATCGTCTATCTGCTCACGCGCTCGGTACAGCTCTGCGTTTCGGCCGGCGGGCACACGGTGACGATGCGCCTGAGTGGGCGCAAGGCGAGCACCACCGCTGCCACGCGCTTCGTACTCGAGGTGGACGCGGCGGCGATGCCAGCCCGACGCTCGCGTCGCGGCTCCCAGGTGTGGGCTTGATAGTCTCACAACGAGACCGTCCGGCGTCGGTGGGATGCGATAGTGTCGAGCCGAATGGGGCTCGCGAACATTGCGGCATTGGAGAGCAAGGTTGCCTCTCAGCTGACGCTCGCGAACCTCGGGTTCTCCCCCCAACCGGTGCTGCACGCACGCTATCGCGTCGAGGAGATCCGCGGCCGCGGAGCAAGGGGGCTGGTGGTCCGCGAGACGGACATGTCGATCGGACGCACGGTGGCGCTGAAGATCTACCCGCCGCTGAGCGACCGACGGCCCGACGGGGAGGTCGCTCGTGAGGCGCAAGCGCTCGGGCGATTGGAGCACCCAAACGTGGTGCGGATCTACGACGTGGGCCAGGCCGCGCTGGCGCTGGAGTCGGAGAACCTGATGGTGCGGTTCATGTGCATCGAGTACGTCGAGGGCACGAACCTGCGCATCTGGGCGACGAGGAGGGGCGTTCGACGCTCGGCGGTGATCCGGGCGCTGCTCGCCGCGGCAGAGGGCTTGGCGGCAGCCCACGCGGCGGGGATGGTCCATCGCGACGTGAAGCCGGAGAACATCATGGTGCAGCCCTCGGGGCGCCTGGTTGGTCAACCTGCGACAGAAGTCAGCCTCACGAGGACAGAGGGTGTCTTTCCGACTGTTGGCTTGTTGCTTGTACTGACGACCCTCGGGTGGAAGTTTGCGGCTTGTAAGTGTTGACGTTACTTGCTCTCCTGCTTGGCGTTGGGGCGGTCGGCGATGGTCGTGTCGCGAGCCATGGAACTCCTCGGCCTCCACGTCTGCTCGTTGGTACCCCCGACGGAGAACGGCTCTCCGCGCGCGAGGAGCCCGCGATTATCGCCGGTAGAGGTGGTAACGATATCGTGACGTCGGTTCACGAGGACTCTCAGCTCGCCGGGGGAGACGGGTTCGATATCCTCCTGGCCCGTGGGGGCGCGAGGCGCCTGAGTCCCGGGGCAGGAGGTGGTCTCGTCGCGGTTGGTGGTACAAGCGGGTCACGGGTTGTACTGGAGGGAGGTGTGAATTTCGTCTTCGGGTCGGAGGGCCACGAGCACGTGCATGTCGCCGGGGGCCTGAACTTCCTCTTCCTCGGCGGTGGGGACGATTCCATCGAGATCGCAAACTCCAGCATCAACGTTGTATGGGGCGGGGTCGGGAGAGACTCCCTTTGCCACGCGGGCGAGGGAGGTCTGGTCCTTGGCCAGCTATTCCTGGAAGAGACTCATTCCTGCCAGGCATCGAGGGCAGTCGGAGAGGTTGTCGAAACTGAAGTGGTGGGGATTCTGACCAATCGGCGGTCGGTGATCATTCGGCGGGGCAAGTTCAACATGCATGACCCACAGCATCGCGGTTCGCCGGAGCAAGAGTTCACTCTTGAGCTCCTTGGAATCGTTGAAGGCCCAGAACCGCTTGCTCGGAGGGTGTATCGGCCGGGTGGGAGCGCCACGTTCTCCGATGGAAGGCGTGTGAGCGAGTCTGCCGCGGGCTCGAGCGAGTGGCCGCGAGAAGGCGTGCCACTCCGCTTATTTCTAACGGCCAACACCTTCTTCCTGAAGCCAGACAACCAGTGGTTCCTCGGCGCAAAGCCCGGTTCCGGGCCGCTGATCGGCCATGTAATCTCACCTGTCCCGGGAGACACGCAGGCGCTGCCTGGGCAGAGTGCCGCGGAGGGACGAGCTGTTTGGAGGTTGCCCTGAGATAGACCGGTTGGATCGGAGAGGTTCCATGGTCGTTTCTGAAGCGACCGCCATGTGTTCTGTAAGCCTCTGGGGCACTGGGAGAGATTCACTCGGCGGGGACTTCGCCTCCGCGGCGTTCGACTTGACGTTGCGACCGGCCTGGATGCGGACGGTGGGCGGGAGTGAGCATCTTGAGTTCGTTCGGGGGACCGAGCCGGAACCCGCATTAACCCCAGCGGTCCGACGCGTCCAAAATCACCGAAGCCGTAGTGGAGGTTCTTCTGGATGACGACGTCGGCGTCGATGACGTAGACCATCAGCCGACTCCGAGGTGCTGAGCCAGGTTGTCGAACGTCTCAAACTTGGGGAGGCCAAGCAGGCGAAAGGCGTTTCTGTAGGCGGTCTGGCCTTCCATGGTGCGAACGATGAGCGCGGAGGCGAACCGGCGGCCCAAGCGAACGGTCTGCGTGGGGTCTTCGTCGCCGCCACCGCCAAGCCACAGGTGTGCACGCTCGTGGGCCAAGGTGAACATCTGGGCGGCCTTCGTGTCTGCGCCGTTGATGAACACGACGGGGGCGAGCTTGTCGGTCAGGGCGAAGCCTCGAAACTCGCCCGGGTCCAGCTTTCGCTGGGTGTTGCTCCCGACGATGCCGTTGACCATGACGAGCACCCCGAGCGCCTCTGAGGTCGCAATACAGCTCCGTGTCCGAGCCTACGAGGGAGCCGCAGACATCGCCGCGAGTGAGGCACGTCGGCTGACGGATCGCGGAACATGCGCCGGAACATGCGCCGAAACATCGTCAGAAGGTACCTTCCAACTGTAGTAAGCTTCGTATCCAGAAGGTTGGGACACCAAAAAGATAGCGAAACTCGCGGGCTCAGCGCACGCGAGCGGCAAGTCGCGGACGCCATCGCACGCGAGGAGTTGGCGACGATCACTGCGGACGATGTCGCGGATCTGGCCGATGTTCCGCGCGAGCATGCCGGCCAACTGCTGCAGCGAATGGAGCGCAAGGGCTGGCTCGTCCGGGTCCAACGAGGACGGTACGCACCTGTCTCGCTCGGCACGCCTGCGGACGCGGCGGTGGAAGACCCGTGGAAGCTGGCCATGGCACTGTACTCGCCGGGCTACATCGGCGGCTGGTCGGCAGCGGAGCACTGGGACCTGACCGAACAGATCTTCAACCGCGTCTGCGTCGTGACGACTCGGCCCCAGCGGGCTCGGACGCAGCACCATGGAGGCGTCGACTTCTTCGTGGCGGCCGCCCGGGCCGACCGGTTGTTTGGGACGAAGAAGCTCTGGCGCGGCGCATCGCAAGTCGTGCTCGCCGATCCAAGTCGACTGATCGTCGACGTGCTCCATTCACCCGTCCTGGGCGGCGGAGCTCGCCACACGCTCGACGTGGTGGCCAACTACTGGCGTGCGCCCCACGCCGACGCGAACCTGCTGCTCGACTACGCGGAGCAGTTTGGCGTGGGCGCGGTGTTCAAGCGGATCGGGTTCACGGCGGAGAGCTTCGGCGACGTGAGCGAGGCCTGGCGAGAGCGATGCCACGCGGGGATGAGCGCAGGGATCAGCCGCCTCGATCCGACCGGCCCCGACCGAGGACAGATCATCACGCGTTGGCGCCTGAGGGTTAACATCCCGATACCAAGCACATGATTCCCAAGGCCGACATTCTCAACCTCGCGAAGGAGGACCGACTGCGAGACACGACGGTTCAGAAGGACTACGCGCTAGGATGGTTGCTCTACGGAATCGCGGAGCATCCGAGGCTGTCGCGTTGGGTGTTCAAGGGCGGCACTTGCCTCAAGAAGTGCTTCTTCGAGACATATCGCTTCTCGGAGGACCTCGATTTCACGATCCCTTCGTCGGAGGCGCTCAACGAGGAAGTGATTCGGCAGTCGCTCATCGATGTGTCGAACTGGGTGCACGAGGAGTCCGGCATCGTGATCCCCACCGAGCGGATCAAGGTCGAGGGCTACTCGAACAAGCAGGACACGGAGTCCTTCCAAGCGAAGCTGTTCTACAGCGGTCCACTGAGGCTTCCTCGGAGTTCTCAACCTCGGATCAAGTTCGACATCACCCAGCACGAGGTTCTGGTTGATCCTCCGGATCATCGCGCGGTCTTCCACGGGTACCGCGACGCGCTGGAGCCCGCGCCCAGGGTTGCGTGCTACTCGGTCAACGAGGTGCTCGCGGAGAAGACCCGGGCGCTCTACGAGCGACGAGGCCGTGCGCGCGACGTCTACGATGTGGTGCACATCAGCCGCAACTTCCGCGAGGAGATTCCGCGGAGGCTGCGAAGCGCATTGCGGCAGAGAAATTCGCGTTCAAAGGGATCAAGCTCCCGACACCGCAGCAGATCGTCGATGGAATCGACAAGGAGGGGCTCCAGGCGAACTGGGATCAACAGCTGCGGCACCAACTTCCGAACCTGCCGGGATTGGGTCCATTCCTGGCCGAGCTCGTCGACGCGATCTCATGGTGGATGCAGCCTGAACTCGCCCAACCGTCCCCGACCCGACTCGCAACGGAGCCTGCCGAGCAGGTGTTGCCTCGGGCTCACTTTCGGCGCCCTTGGACCGGGCAGCGGCCGGGCACCGAGTGGTTGCCGGACGAGGTCCGATTCGCGGCGCGAAACCGTCTATTGGCGCGAATCTCGTATCACGGCAGTGAACGGACGATTGAGCCCTACTCCCTCCGGCAGAAGGGGACCGGCAACGTTCTGCTGTACGGGTACGAGGTCGACAAGGCAGGGCTTCCGACGGGTGGGATCAAGGCGTACAAGGTCCAGGAGATTGTGGGTGCCAACGTGCTCGATGGTTCATTCGCCCCGCGGTGGACAGTGGAGCTGTAGCGGCGCCTATCTACTCGGGGCAGGAGGCTCGATCGGCTCGATCCACTATCTTCCGGACGAGGCGCCCGACCTCAGTCGACCGACCTGGGCTCGATCCGGTCCCGGCGATCTCGCCGAGCATGCGATCGAAGTCGGACTCGCCCCACTCGTCGAAGTGCACGGAGAAGCGCCCGAGGGGTTGGGTTGACGGCTGGGGGGGTGGCGGAGCCAAGAACAGCCGTTCGCCGTCGCTGGTTCCGCCCAGGCCCCGGCCGGACCTCAGGCTTTCGCCCGAGCGGATGTGGGTCACGTTCGAGCACCACGTGGTGTCGCTGTTACTGCCGGCGCGGAGGCGCAGTAGCATCACGCTCGAATTAACCTGCCGCGTCCCAACCGTATCTAACTTTCGATGGCCAGACGGCTAAAGTCCTCGCTTTCTACGCCGAGGCACTGGGCGGAGAGGTGTTGTTGTCCGAGACGTTCGGCGACTCGCCTATAAAGGGCGACATCCCGCCCGCGTTTCACGACCGGGTGACGCACGCCACGCTCAAGCTCCCCCCGGGCGAGCTAATAGCCTCCGAGGCTTGTCCGTGGGCGCCGCCAAAGGCACCGGTCCGCAGCTGCGGCCTCTCGCTTCCGCTCAGCGACGTCGACGGCGACGGCGCGCGCAAGGCGTTCGACGCACTCACCGAAGGCGACAAGGTGACCTCGCCACTGGACAAGAGCTTCGGGCCGCCGCGTTCGGGACGCTCTCCGACAAGTTTGGTGTGCCGTGGATGGATCAACTGTGACACGCCGGACGCCTCCGGGTCGTAGGCCGCCGCCCGCGAGGCGGTGGCGGCATCCAACGAGGACGACGTCTCTCCGGTGATGTTGGGGGAATGCAACCTGTCCCGAGGGACAGGTTCACCGGTCGATACGTCGGAGCACGGCCCCCAGGCCTGCAACGCCAAACCGATTTCGTGGGCGTATTTCAGTGGCCAGGATCGAGGACACCGCGAGCCGGCTGGCCGACAAGTGTCTCGATACGAGTCGATTGTTGGGTGGGCGCGAAAGATTGGCGTGGGCGGAGGTGCTTTGGCGCTTCCCTCGGTGGTGCGGGGGCTGGTCTTATTCGGGGGAGTTGGCGACTGGGTATGAGGATGGGCAGGCGGGACGGGTGAGCGCGATCGATTGCGCGGCTCGGGCGGCTTGGCGCACGGGGACGTTGCGGTCGACGTTTCGTTCGATCGTGGATGAGGTGGCGGTGTCGACCGAGTCGTATCGGCGCATCGCGTACCGGGTGGAGCGCCGCGTGGTTCGGCTGCGGTTCGGGCTGGCGCACGGCTCGCGGGCGGGGAACGTTGGCGGGATGCCGGATCCGTCACGGGTGGATCCGTGGGGGGTCGACGTGGTGGGGCTTCCGGGGCTCTCGCGCGTGCTGGTGGTGTGTCCGGGGTGCGGTGGTCGGACGACGGTGGCGTGCGCGCTGTGCCGGGGCGGTGGGCGGGTGAGCTGCCACGGATGCGGCGGCGGCGGGAGGGTTCAAGGCAAGCGGGGTCTGAAGAACTGCCCGGGTTGTCGGGGAAGCGGAATGAGGGCTTGTGGTCCGTGCCGGGCTGGACAGGTGACTTGCCCCGGCTGCGAGGGGGTTGGGCGAGCGTTTGCGTGGTTGGAGGTCGAGCGCTCGGAGTCGACGCAGGTGCGGGTGGCTCCCGCCACGGGGTTGGCCCAGCTCCACCGGGGTGCCTATGAGGTGGCGGACTTCGACGCGGCGGCTTCGGGGCGGGCTGTGCCGCTGGCGGACGACAGCGGATGGATCCCGCCGGTCGCATGCGCGCTGGGGGGCGAGCTGGCGCCACAGCTGACGGCGAGCACGGACCGGGTGGTGGCGCAGCGGATCCAGAAGTTCGAATCGCCGGTGTATGGGGTGGGCTATCGGACCCGGTGGGGCCGCGGCACGGTTCGGGTTTCGGGGCGGCCGGGGATGGTGGTTCCCGATAGCGATTGGTCGGCTCTGCGGTGGCGAGCGCTGGGGGGTGCGGCTGCGGGTGTTGGGGTGTTTGGGCTCGGGATGTTGGCGGTGGGGCGGTACGTAGCCCAGCACGCGTGGTTCGAGCTGCAGGGCAACGCTTGGTGGATGCGACTGCTGGCGCTGTGCTCGGGGTTCTTTGCGGCGGTGCTGACCGGTCGCTTGCTAGCTGTGTCTCGGTGTTGTTGTGTCACGTCATGGAACCGGACACAGCCGAGGGCCGCTCTTGATCTGCGGCGTGTTGGGTCGTCGCTCCATGCGGTTAAGACGGCTTCGCTTGTCTTTCTTAGAGCCGCCCACTGGACCCGAGGTCGACGGTTGCCGACAGTGAACTGCGGACGAGTTCAAGGAGTTGGCCCAGATGCCGGGCGTAACCGAGGCGTCCGATTCTCGAGCGGGTCCGGACCGATACGGGCTTCGGGCAGCGTAGCGGGTACACTCGGAGCGGGTTCTTTCAGACATGTCGAGGAGGCTCACACGAACCGATCAGCACCATGGGCGGAGTGGATGCGTGCATCCCTGGACCACCTGCGACGGGGCCCGTGATCGGGGTGCCGCATGAGTCTGCATCAGGTCGAGCCGCGAGAGCAGGTCGGCGCGCAAACCGGCCGAAGGTACGAATACCAGTACGAGTTGGCGGCGCTCGAATCGCTGCGGCTCCTGACCGAGAACGACTGCGTGTGCGTCTACTGTGAGTGGCACGATGACTTCGTCGTCGAGAAGAGCGACACTACCCTCACCTACGAATTCCATCAGGTGAAGACACGGAACCTCTCACAGGGTCCCTGGACACTCGGGAACGTATTTGGACTTGGCCGACGACCTGCCATGAAGAAGGCGTCGGGGACCAGAACGGCTAAGGGCAAGAAGACGGTCGCAACAGGTAAGGGGAAGGCCACGGGCGCCACCGGACCAACGCCGGCGTCCGAGGGCTCGATTGCGAATCGGCTCCTTGAGCACCGCGCCAGCTTCGACGGAGCGTGCCAGGGCCTGTGCTTCGTGACGAACCACGCGATCCATCCGGACTTCTCGAAGTTCCTCGATGAAGTGCAGGCCGCGGAGAACCTTCCAGACGACCTCGGCGAGAACGCGCGCAGGGAGTTCGACTGGATTGTCGCCGCGTATGCGCCACTGGAGGTCGATGAGGCAGGCATCGTCGGGTTTCTCCGCTGCTTCCGCGTGCTCGACGAAAAACCGAACTGGAGAACGAGCACGGAGACTCACCATGCGATCGCTGAACGTGTCTTCGTGATGAGCGAGGTCGATCTCACCCACCAGCAAGCGACGCAGATTGGGAAGGAGCTGGTCGACCTTGTCCGAATACGATCACATCTGAAACTCAAGCAGCTTCCGGCATCGCTCGCCGCACTTCGAAAGGCAAAGGGTGTGTGCGCGGACGACGTGCTCGCACTTCTCTCGTTGTCACCAGCTGGATACCGCGCCTTGCAGACGGATGACCCCGAGAGGGTACGAAGTCTTTCTCGATTGCAGCGCTTGTGCAAGGCTAGCTCTGTCCCCAACGATCTCGTTCCGAAGATTTGCGGGATGAAGTCGAGTTGGGATACTTGGAGCATGGCCGAGCGGGAAAACGTCGGCGCCATGGATCTGATGTCGCTTAGGCACCAGTGCGGCAAGCTCCTGACGCTGCACGCGGCGCGTAAGATGGACGTCAGCCAACTTGGGCGTGCTTGTACGGACCTCGCCGACACCTTCTCGCATGTACCCTCCGTCCAACCCTTGACGGGCGAGCTCGTGCTCGGACACGTCTTCGCCATCGCCGCCGAGACGGGGGACTGGTCTTGACTACACTCGACGAACTTGTTTCCGCGATGGCCGACGCCCGGGTGAGGTTCAATCTGTCGGAACCCGCGATTGAACGCGCCGTGGACTTCGATCCGGATGCCGTGCTGTTTCCCCCGCTTCTCGCGTTGACCACCCTGCTCGTCGCGGGGGGGCGCAAGGACCTGCGGGCGTCAGAAGCACCGATCTGGACTGCGGCAAGCCTGACCGAGCACTTTGTCGGATTGGGCACGCTCTCACCGAAACTGCAGCGCTCGGTCGCGGTCCGGAGTCGATGCGCGGATGCACTCATATTCTTGGAGAACGCGCAGTTAGTCGAAGTTGGGCCGGGCCCAGAACGGTTCGTCGTCTGCACGTCGGCCGGCAACGGCTTCGTGCGTGCGGCACGGAAACGAGTCGACGAGCTTGGGCTACTCGTTCGCGGCCTCGATCGGGCACACTCAGCGGTCACAGCTCGGGGGCTCGGCCTGTGGTGAGCTTCCGCCTATCGTCGCTCCGTTTCACCGGGCGAGGGGAAACGCCGCTGGGCTCCGCAGAACTGGAGTTCGGCCAGTTTCTGACGTGGATTTGTGGGCCCAACGGATCCGGGAAGACACCTGTGATGCGGGGGCTGATCCGAGCCCTCGGGTTTCCGGCGCCTGTTGCTCCGGACATCCAGCACCACACTGAGGGCGTGCGCCTCGCCTTCGCGTCTGGTAAACACACCTGCCGAACGTTTGCCCGCTCGACAGAAGCCCTCTCCCTCCATGTGGAGTGTGACGGGGTGGACGGCAAGCTGGACGCTGCGCACTTACAAAATGAGAAGGAGGCTTCTGCGTGGGTTATGCCGAAGATGGGCATCGAACCTCGGAGCCTGAAGGGAAAGCGCGGCGGCGAGATCCCCCCGTACGCATCTGTTGTATTTCCCGCCTTCTGGGTGGACCAGGACACCGGATGGAACCGCGCCTACTCCTCTTCGATGCTGTTCGTCCAGGACCAGCGAGAGGAAGTGATCCGCTGGATGCTTGGTCTTCGTGCCAAGAACGCCCCGGAGATCGAGCGGGAGTATGAGGCTGCGAAGAAAAGGCTGAAGAGTGTTGGAGCTTCCTTCACGTCCGAGCGGGAGTTGGCGAAGACGCTCCGGGCGACCGCCCCTTCGAAGGATGTGCGGGAACTTGAGACTCTGACGACGAGACGTGAGCACCTCGCAAGGGAACTCGAGAACATGAAGTCGGCGTTCGATAATCTCGGAGACGCCTTCTCAGGAATCGATGGCGAGCTTCACCAACTCACCAACGAGGTGCGAGTTGAGGACCGGCGCCTGGCAGCAATCGATGCCCGGGCGGAGCGAGTCGCAGCAACCGCCAAGGAGATCGACGCGCAGATCAACATAGTCGGCTCGAATGAGGTAGCGGCCGGCGCATTTCGGGTCCTTTGCGGAAACGAGGCTTGCCAGTTCTTTCGGACGCCAGAGGAGTCCTTTGGACGACGGCTGCTGTACCTGAAGGACCAGCTGAAAGATCTGGGCGTAGCCTCTGGGGTGCTGGCGGAGGAGCGGCAGGTCGTGCTCACAGAGCGCACGCTGATCTCCAACGAGCTTGAAAGCCTGCGCGCCGAGCGTAGGCGACTCGCGGCCGCACCGGCATTCCGAAAGACGACCGAGGCGATCGAGTCGCTGGCGACCCGCCTCGCAGAGATGGACGTCCGGATCGCTAGGGCCGAGCAGCTTCGGCGATGCAATGGGAGGGTAGCGGAACTGGGCGTGAAGAGAGCAGCGGCCGCAGATGAGGTCGCCGACCTCAAGCCGACGGGAACCCGCCGCGCCGACGTGAAAGCCCTAGACGCGCGGAAGATGCTGGCGGACAGCATGCAAACGTGGCTCGGGATCTTGAATACGAAGAACATTCGCGGAGCGACCTTGTTCGACGAGCGTTTTCGACTGCTGATCGGTGACGAGCTCTTCACCGAAACGTCCAGCTACAGTGGCAGCACCCGGACCCGGATCGTGCTCGCCTATCATGCCGCGCTGCTTGAGGTCGCGTTGGAAATGGATGGGGAGCATCCGCCGTTGCTCCTTCTTGATGCGCCAAAGCAGCAGGAGCTCCACATCGAGGATCTCTGGGCATATGTGGAGGGGTTACGTGCTCTCGCAGCGCGCCGCGGGGGGCTTCAGCTTGTGATGACGTCTACCGATGAACCCGGCGAATTACGAGACGGGGATGTGGTGTGGCGGCCGGCATATTCGGGCGGCGCATACTTCCTCGGCTAGGACCGGGATCCACCGATCGACCAAGGTCCCTCCGTCGACCAAAGCACAGTGCAAAACGATCTTCGCTCGTGGCGCGATGCTCCGGTTAGTCGGTTAGTCCGCCTGCGTCGAGAGAGTCGACCAAGGTCCTCGCGCTCCTGGTCATTGATACTTCGGTCCGCCTTTAGGCGTCCCGGCCGCCCCCGACTTCAGACCCTCAAGACATCTGCAAGACACTCAAGACCGAGGACACTAGGATCGCCTAAGCTCCCCGCGGGGGGGACTGCGAAGCATTGGAATACCGAACTTCTCCGCGACTCGATGTCTGAGCGCCCTATCCATCTTGTAGAGGATGAAGTGTGTCACCACTAGCTGTCTAAGAACTCCCGAAGCGAACTCATTCGGAGCATCACGCATAAGTTTCTCCAGGCGGTCGAGAGGAAACTCGTCTTCCTGTTCCATCGCGACCACGGCTCCGAGAAGCCGAGCTGCATAGTTGCTGTTCTCTCCCAGTGCCGTATACACAGGTCGCAGGTGCCGTGCTCCGACATGTTCAGCGCCAGAACGTAGGAGCGCCGTGAGCATAACGGTGCGAAGACGTGCGACCACGATATCTTGCGGTCCAATATCCCGCCCATGGATCCGGTGATGCACTGTCTTCACAAGGTCATATAGCTTGGTCGCAGCTTCCACAATAAGATCATCCCACACCCCCAGTGCCCCAAGATGCACTTCAACCACGTCCAACAAGCGTTGTTTCTTTTCATCGCCCGATGCCATCCCGCCCTGAGATCGCAGGACATTCCCCAAGACCGGAGTTAGCTGGAGGACCGTAGCAACGCGCTCACCTTCATCAAGCTCGGAAACCTCACAGACATCTCGACCAATAGGCACCGGCTCGTACGAACCAATGAGTACGGGCGATTCCTCGTCGTCGCCTCGGTACGAGGCCCGGATTCGCGCCCGGTCCTCCTCAGGACCCGGGATATCCACGGGCGCATCTCCCCTCACATCAGTATCAAGGTGAAAGTCGAACGGTTCGACGCCATCCAAACAATCTCGACAAATTTCCTCAACGACGTCCGTTATTATCGCACTGTCGTCACTGTAGTAACAGGCGAACAGAATAACGGGACCGGCATCTGCATTCCGACTCACGGAAACCGCGAGACTCCGAACGTGGCCGAGCGAATCCGGCCACGCGCGATCCTTGGCCAGTGCGCGCCCCAAGAACAACTGAAACGTCTGACGATAGCAGAACCGAAACGAGCCGTGCTCAACGGCCAAAATCCGAGACGCGACAAGATTATCCACCATGTTATAGTGGCGAACATCGACACATTGCTTGCTCTCGTAGTCCTTCTCAAACTGAACAAGGTCCGCCCTCGCAATGGAGCTCACGCCAGACTCATAGAGGTGCCGGGCCAAGTGGGTTAGATACGCAAGGCATTCATCCAATTCGTCGTCGGAGAACGCAGCCAACAGGCACTCGACCACCATCGCATTGTGAAGGTGACCAAGCAAGTGCCGCCTCTCATGGCCCCCCTTGGGTTCCTGCTCGGCAGAGAGAATCATCAAGGTAAACTCCGCGGAGGACGCAACGAACTCAGAGCCGAGCACATCGCAGACTTGCTGTTCCCTGCGCGCTAGCGTTTTATCATCCATTTTGTCGCCCTCGTAGGCGTTTTGCCACTTCGAGATAAGGCTCGCCCTCGATCGATAGCCAAACTCAAGAGGGTGAAGGATAGTCACGTCAATCCCTTTCTCAAGAACGGCAGAATATGAAGGAGACACGACAAAATCTGCAAGTTCCAAGGGACCACCAAGAAAGTGAACGACATCCGAAACTTGGGCCGCCATCTCCATCAGGGCGTGAATATGTTCTCCTCCGGCCCCTCGATGGGAGTTGTCAAAAACGAGAGCGCGCCGGTCGCGACCAGCCTCGCGAAATACGGCCGGGGAAACGTTTGAGTACTGTCGAACAAGGGCGCTCTCGAGCAAATTCCAGAGAGAGGTTTCGTCTTCTGGCGTTTCACAATTCTCTAAGTCAAGGAGGATTGGAATGCGGCCTACGTCGAGCAGTCTCGCATACAACTGTTTTCCGTAGGCGGTTCGGCCAGAGCGGTCCTGAAACAGATAGAACAGAACCCCTCGCTTGCTTACGGTGGAAATTCCGTTCATCTCGGACTTTCCATCTAAGCCTTCAGTGAGAATCCGGAACCTCGGCCACACAAAGATCTCTTCCAATCGAACTGGCCTGCCTGCGGAGAAAGGCAACTGTCGCCCCACATCTCGGAGATGACTGCGCCACTCAGCAGTCAGGGTCGGCACCGTCCTGCGTTTGCTGTTCACGGAAAAGGCATCTACGGTCCCACCATCGACCTCTACGTACATCCTCCGCTGCCAGGAGTACACCTGCCGTCGGATTTCGCTCTTCAAATCGTCCACGACCAGCACGGAGAACTGCGAACGTTGATGGTCATTTGGTTGGTGAAGGCAGGCTCCGTCCACAGACATCCAGTTTCCGCCATCGACCAAGGACCTATTGAAGTTCGCGTCGGGATCGTGTTCATGTCCGGTAAGAAGGACGTCGACGCAAGACGAGAAAGCCCTTCGCACGTCGCGCAGATCCTCCGCATAGATCCATGGCTGTGGATGGTGCCCTAAAGCAACGACCAAGTCGCAATTCTCGATATCAGCCGAATAGTCAGCCAATGAGGGCAAGGTTAGCGTTCCTTGCTTTTCACGGACCTTGGAGCACCATGAGGTGTTCATCAAGAAAATCCCCAACATTTTTTCTCCCACCTTCTCCTTAACAGCTACGATAGGGGCTTCGCGGCCAACGGAGTAAAACCGCGGTAGGATACCGCTCAACTCTTCACAGAAGATGAAGTAGTTTTCTTGCGGCTGTACAGCTATCTTAAACAAAGCCGGGTTCGCCCAGATCGAACGAAGCGAGCCGGAAGCCTCAAACTGTTCAAGCAGACTAGTTCGTCCACTGTCGGTCTGCGAGAAGTCGAGGTCGTGGTTGCCCGGAACGAAGAGATAGAGCACATCGACTCCGGGGATCTGGCTCAGAAGAGAAGCGTTCAGTTCCTCGTAGAACTTCTTTGCATGCGTATACTCCGCTGATGCGCCAGTGTTCGCAACATCGCCGGTCGTAACCACCAAAAGCACCGAGGCGCCCGACATCAGGGGCAGCGAAACTGACGCGAGAGACGCCACCCGAGGCGCCATTTTGTTCGCTCCGGCGTTGCCGGAGAAATGAATATCGCTGAGATGAATAATGGCGACCTTCACCGCGACTCGAACTATCCCAGGCTACCTGCGGAGTCAACCGTCACGCTTCCTGCGGCAGGCGTACGCCCTCCGTACCTGAGCGTGACGTATGCACCCCCACCGTGGCCTCCGGTTGTCCCCCGAATTATGGCAGGCCCCCGACGTCGAGTATCCGCGATCTTCGATATCCCGACCAAACCATCCGGCCGGCCGGGCGGGCGGGCGCAGTTCGGCAAGGCCTGGAACGCGAAGAATCGGGCGCCCTGGCACCACGCCCTCTTCGCGGGCGACTCCCCACCGCCCCTACCCCACCTTACTCCGCAACACATACTGCAAAATCCCCCCATGCCTAAAATACTCCACCTCATTCGGAGTATCCAACCGCACCACACACTCAAACTCCGTCCGCTTCCCGTCCTCCGCCACCGCCACAACCTTCACCATCTGCATGGGCGTCAACCCGCCAGCAATCCCCGAAATCTCAAACGTCTCCCCCCCAGTCAACCCAAGCTCCTCGATCCCCTCCCCGTCCTTGAAGTTCAACGGCAGCACCCCCATCCCGGCCAGGTTGCTCCGGTGAATCCGCTCGAAGCTCTTCGTAATCACCGCCTTAACTCCAAGCAAGATCGTCCCCTTCGCCGCCCAATCCCGCGACGACCCGGTGCCGTACTCCGTGCCCCCGAGCACCACCAGCGGCACGCCGTCCGCCTTGTACCTCTCCGCCGCGTCGAAGATCGACATCTCCTCGCCGCTGGGCTGATGCCGCGTCCAGCCACCTTCAGTGCCGGGCGCCAGCAGGTTCTTCAGGCGAATGTTTGCAAACGTTCCGCGGATCATCACCTCGTGGTTCCCGCGCCGACTTCCAAAGCTGTTGAAGTCTGCAGGCTTCACGCCGTTTTCCTGCAGATACCGTCCCGCAGGGCCGTCCTTCGGAATGTTGCCCGCCGGCGAGATGTGGTCCGTCGTCACCGTGTCCCCCAGCTTGGCCAAACACCGAGCCCCGGAGATGTCCTGCAGCGCGTCGGGCTCCCGCCCCATGCCCACGAAGTACGGCGGGTTGCGAATGTACGTGCTGTCCGGCTCCCATGCGTAGCTCTGCCCTTTGGGGGTCTCGAGCTTGGCCCAGTTCTCGTCGCCCTTGAACACGTCCGCGTACTGCTCCGCAAACTGGTCCTTGCCCAGACACTCGCGCACCAGCTCCGCCACCTCCTTCGGCGTGGGCCAGATGTCCTTCATGAACACATCCTTCCCATCCCGATCCTGGCCGATCGCCTCCGAGTACGGGTCCCAGTCCAGGTGCCCCTTGAGCGCGTACGCCACCACCAGCGGCGGCGAGGCCAGATAGTTGGCCCGAATGTTCGGACCGATCCGGCCCTCGAAGTTCCGGTTGCCCGAGAGCACCGATGTGGCGATGAAGTCGCCCTTGTTGATCGCCTCCACGATCGGCGGGTCCAAGGGACCACTGTTGCCAATGCACGTCGTGCATCCGTAGCCCACCGTGTTGAACCCCAGCGCCTGCAGGTCGTCCATCAGGTTTGCTCGCTCGAGGTAGTCCGTCACCACCCGTGAGCCCGGCGCCAGGCTCGTCTTCACCCAGGGCTTCGTCTCCAGGCCCAGCGCTCGCGCTTTGCGAGCCAGCAGACCTGCCGCCACCATCACGCTGGGGTTGCTCGTGTTGGTGCACGACGTAATCGCCGCGATCACCACATTGCCATCGCCAAACTCGAAGCTCTTGCCTTTGTGCGTCACCGACACCGTGTTGCCGCGGGTCGCCTCCGTCACCTCATCGAGCACCAGCTTCCTCCACGCGTCTTTCGACTTCGTCAGCTCGATGCGATCCTGCGGACGCTTCGGCCCCGCCAGGCTCGGCACCACCGTGCCCAGGTCCAGCTCGATCGCCGTCGTAAACACCGGGTCCGGCGTCGCCTTGGTGCGGAACAACCCCTGCTCTTTTGCGTACGCCTCCACCAGCTGCACGCTCTCCTCGGGCCGGTTCGTGAAGCGCAGGTATGTCAGCACCTCGTCGTCGATCGGGAAGAAGCCACACGTGGCCCCGTACTCCGGCGCCATGTTGGCGATCGTTGCTCTGTCGGGCAGCGACAGGTGGTCGAGCCCGGGCCCGTAAAACTCCACAAACTTGCCCACAACCCCGTGCGCCCGAAGCATCTGCGTCACCGTCAGCACCATGTCGGTTGCGTTGGCCCCCTCGGGCAGCTTGCCCTTGAGCTTAAAGCCGACCACCTGCGGCACCAGCATCGAGATCGCCTGGCCCAACATCGCCGCCTCGGCTTCGATGCCGCCCACGCCCCAACCCAGCACCGACAGCGCGTTGATCATCGTCGTGTGCGAGTCCGTGCCCACCAGCGTGTCCGGGTAGGCCTGCGTGACCCCGTCCTTCTCCTTGGTCCAGATCGTGCGCGCCAGGTACTCGAGGTTGACCTGGTGCACGATGCCCGTGCCCGGAGGCACCGCGCGGAAGTTTTGGAACGACTCCGTGCCCCAGCGCAGGAACAGGTACCGCTCGCGGTTGCGCAGGTACTCCAGCTTCACGTTGAGCCCGTAGGACGCCTCGGTGCCGTAGCTGTCCACCTGCACCGAGTGGTCGATCACCAGGTCGACCGGCTGCTCGGGGTTGATCTGGTCCGCGCTCCCGCCCAGCGCCACCATCGCGTCGCGCATCGCCGCCAGGTCCACCACCGCCGGAACCCCCGTGAAGTCCTGCAGCACCACCCGCGCCGGGTGGTACGCGATCTCCACCGAGGGCGTCGACGCCGCGTCCCATCCCGCCACCGCCTCGATGTCGCTCTTGCGCACCGCGTTGCCGTCCTCGTTGCGCAGCAGGTTCTCCAGCAGCACCCGCAGCGAGAACGGCAGCTGATCCACATGGCCAACCCCCGCCTTGCTCAACGCATCGAGGCGGAAGATCTCGTAGCTCTTGTCGCCAACGGCGAGGGTGGAACGGGCGCCAAAGGAATTCTCGGTCTTGCTCATCGAATGTGCTTCCTAGTCCGCCTCCGCAAGAAGGCCAGCCGGCGCAAATCCTTGCATCGGCCGCGGTTTCCAGCAACCGCGCAGCGCCGACTCCGCGGCGGTTTGTTCGGCGACCTGCACCTCGGGCGGCATCGCAGTTGTGGGCAACGCCGTGCGCCGAATCAAACGTTCCAACGCTTTCGCCACCCGGCTCGGCGATGCGGGCACCCAGCGGGTCAACTTGCGGGAGCACTCGGAGTAGACCGCGAGCCTCCGGCCCTGCCCCCGTCGCGCAAGCAAGCAAGCGCTCAGTTCAATGGCACCGGCGGCGTTGCTGCTTCGGAGGGTTCGGAGGGTTCGGAGGGGTCGGAGGGGTCGGAGGGGTCGGTGGGCTCGGGCAGATCGACGGACTCGGGGCCCTCACTCGTGGTCGCGACCATGCCGAACATCACCAGCGCGCAGGCCTTTGCCATCGCGCCGCCGCAGCCCTCGTGGCCCATGCCCGGGCTCTCCGGACCGGGCGCGGGGTCCACCGTCACGAGGCCGCCCACGTTGAACACGATCGTGATGGTGTCGGCGCCGACGGTGAGGAATCCGCCGTTGTCGTTGAGCGTGAGTCCCGTGGCCTCGCCGCGCGCGAAGACCGAGCCGTCGGGCTGCACCTCCATCATCACGGAGCCATCGGGCAGGGTCATCTTGCCGTCGGTGGAGAGCGTCGCGAACAACTCGCCCCCGAAGCTCACCGAGCCGTCCGCGGCGATCTCGACCGCCTCGCCGGGCTTGTCGGACTCGAACAGCCGCGCCTCCCCGAGGGCCAGGATTTCGGCCGGCTCGGCCGCGACGGAATCGGAGGTGGCTTGGGGGGTCGCGGCGCCGGGGGTGGCCGTCGCCGGGATGTCGTTGGAGCAGCCTGCGAGGAGCAGAGCGGCGAGCACGGTCGCAAAGCGGCGCATCAGCACAGGGTAGCGTCCGGGCCCGGCTACAGGTAGTCCCCCAGCCGCAGACGCCTTCGTTGCAGTCGAAGCTCACTCGGCTTCGATGCAGGTCTCCTCGTAGTCGCCACAGCAATCGCCGTAGGCCCCGCAAAGGTCGTCGCACCAGCAGCCGTTGCCTTCGCCGCCGCACGAGCCTTCGCAGGTGCCGGGTTCTACGGGACAGGCGCCTTGGGTCTGCACGCTGACGCCGGCCGCCGCGGCCTGACACGCGTTGCCGTAGGTCACCGCATCGCAGCCGCACACGGGCGCGTAGATCTCGGCGCAAACCTCGGGTGCGACAACGCAGGTGCCAACGGGCCCTTCGCCGCACTCGGATTCGAACGCGCAGAACTCGTTGCCGCCACAGTCGGAGGAGGCGAGGCACTCCACAAGCTCGGGCTGCGGGATCTCACCGCACTGGCCCCAGCACACCGCCGGGCAAAACATGCCGTCGGGGCAGTTGGACAGGCACTCCGTGTGATCGCAGTAGCCCGAGTCGCACTCCTCGTCTTGCTGGCAGAAGTCGATGGGCGCCGGCTCGTCATCGCAGACCGCAGGCTTGTCGCTGCAGCAGTCGCCGTAGCCTTCGCACAGATCGTCGCACCAGCAGTTGCCTTCACCCGACGGACCGCCGCAGAAGTCCCCGCCTTCGGAGTCCTCGCAGCTTCCGATCGCGTCGGCTTTGCCCAGCGGACCGCGCTCGGGCTGCGCACCCGTGTCTTCTTGGTCTTCTTGGTCTTCTTGGGCGGAAGGGGCCGTATCGCAGGCTACGAGTGGGAGAAGCAGCGAAACGATGAGGCTCAACTTGCGCATGGGACAGCGCAGCCGAGCAATCCTCGGGCCAACTCCCAGGCCCCAGAAGTCGCGCAGATGGGCTCACCGGGACTGGTCGTTCGCCGGGCTCGTGTGGCGACAGTTGTCGCCGCTCCGCCGGGCCGGTCCTGCGCGGAGCGATGGGAGGTTCGCGCAACGCAAGCCAGGGTCAGCGAATCGCGCACTCAAAATGGGCACTGCGTGCAGTATTTTACGGACGAGCACCGAGGTACGGTTTTTGTCCATTGGTATCAAGCACATAAGAATAAGTGGCACTTCGTGCCTTGCTCGGTGTTGCCCCTGGTGACACAGCTCCCGACACCCGCCCACCCACACGCGTTTTCGCGCGTCGGTGGCAGGCAAGGAACGCCCATGGCTTACAAACAGACCCCGTTCGCACTCCTTCTCCTCGCGCCCCTGGGACTCGCCGTCCCGCTCATGGGCTGCGGCGACGACACCTCCAACCCCCTCGAAAGTGGCACGACCGGCGAAGAAACCACCGGCGAAACCACGCGAACCACCGTACCCACCACGGACCCGACGACGACACCGGGCACGAGCAGTGAGGGCTCCTCCTCCACGAGCACCGACGCCGAGAGCTCCTCCTCCACCAGCGAAGGCGACACCGACGAGGGATCCAGCGGCGACACCGGCCTGCCCCACGAGTGCGAGCTCGACGAGCCCGGTATCTGCATCGATGAGATGAACGCCCAGGTTTGCCAAGAGGTCGACGGCCTTCGTCAGTGGGTGGACGTGGCGTGCGGCGAAGATGCGACCTGCATCGCCGGCGGCTGTGCCTCGCCCATCCAGCAGGAGTTCATCACCCAGCTCACGACCTACCTCGACGGCGTGCAAGCCGGGACCGCCGTGGCCGCCGACGTGGACTGGGATGACCTTCGCGAGCAAGCCGCGAGCTTGGTCGTCGCCGGAGACGACTCCGCGGACACGCTGTACCGCGCGGGCCGGGCCCTGCAGCTTCAGATCCCCCAGGGCCACCAATGGGTTCGCTTCGGCCCCGGCCAGTGCGGCGTCCCCGAAGGCATGCCGTACACCCAGCAGACCTTCTACGGGGCCTGCGGACGCATCTCGGGCGACGGCGTGATCGTGACCGTCGCCGACGATGCCAACCCTCTGGGCCTGCTGCCCGGCGATCGCATCGTGGGATCGGACCGCTGGGAAGAGGGCGAGGACTTCCTCGACCAAGTCGCCCACGAGCCGCTGTGTTCGACGCTGACGCCCAGCAACCCCAACGCGCTGCGTCGCCAAGCCGCCGGCGACCTGCTCGGTCTGCTCGACGAGGGCGACACGATCACGGTCATCGACCCCGCGGGGGACAGCCGCGAAGTTGCCGTGCCCGCGCGCCTGGCCGAAGACCCCGTGGGCTGGTGTCTCAACCCGATCGAAGGCGGCTTCTCCAACTTCGAGGCAGCGCTCACGATCCGCCCCGACGGCGTCGCCGTGATTCGGGTGCCGCACTTCGGCCCCAACGAGACCCCGTTCCCCAACCCGCTCACCGCTGAGAGCTACTACCAGTGGGTCAGCGACTATGTCGATCGTCTCGCGGGTGTCATGAGCACCATCCCGGCCGACGCTCCGATCATCTGGGACGCTCGCGGCAACTCGGGCGGCGCCGCAGAGGTACCGATGGCGATCGTCGCGGGCATGCCGGGCGCAAACCGAACCCAGATCTCGCAGGGCTTCCAGCGCATCTTGAACACCGACCCGTTCGAGTTCACCGCCGACCCGCTCCCGACGTTCTCGTTCGAGGTGCCCGAGGATTACCGCCTCAACCACGCCGCACCCACCGCGGTGCTGGTGGACTACAGCACCACCAGCGCGGCGGACTTCTTCGTCTGGGGCGCCAAGGAGTTCTCCGACGCCATCGTCGTGGGCACACCCGGCACCGCCAACTACGGGTTCGGAGGCTTGGGCGCGGTGGTGGTCGGGATCGGTCGCCGAGCTCGCCTACCGCAACGACCCGCTGCAGTCGCGCATGATGGACGGCACCCCGCTCGAGGGCGTGGAGGTCATCCCGGACATCGTCGTCGAGTACGACCCGTCCGACTCGCCGGAGGCGTCGACACGGTGCTCGAGGCCGCCGTGGAAGCGCTCCTCGAGTAGTTTTCGCTCGGTCCTCCTCGCGCGGCGGTCTCCACCCGGGGGCCGCCGCGTTTTTTATTCGACGCCGAGGGTCTTGGCTGCCGCGTGCACGAAGTCGAGCTCGGCCTCCGTGGTCCTGCCGTTGGACCGGGCGATGCTGCGCAACTCGGCCACCAAGTTGGCCTTGGCGTCGTCGTCGAGGTTGCGCGCGGCTCGGGTCGCGGCGTCGACGACCAGCTTGAGCTGCGCGTCGGGTCCATCGGCCCGACCGAGCCGCGCGGCGACATCCTCCACCGCCTGCTCGGCATAGCCCTGCGCCAACCCCTTGGTGTGTGCCCGCACCAGATGGAGAATCCGCGCGCCCTCGCGCTCATCGAGCGCCCCATCGGGCAGCTTGGCGCACGCGATGTAGAGCATGAGCACCGCGTCAAACGTGCTTGAGTCTGCGTCTTCGACCGTCGTCACGCCGCGGACGATACATCAAAACCTCACCGCCACACCGCCTGCCCTCGGCTGCACTTCCACCGGAAGGCTCCGGCGCTTGCGACCGATCAGCAGCATGCTCACGCCTGCCCCGAGACCGATCACCCCGGCAGTGGTCAACGACGCGCCCGCAGCCATCGTGTCGTACAGCTCTGCGCAGTTGCCCAGAGCGTCGGCGCGGCAGTCGGGCTTGTACGGGCGGGCGTCCAGGATCACCAGTGGGATCCCGGCGGCGAGCCCCGCCAACCCCAGCCCCAGCGACACCCCGCCCGCGATGGACCAACGACGAGCCGACCTGTCCCTGGCTGGCATGGCGACGAGCCGAAATCGCAGCTCGTCGTCGACGCCGGACCGAACCTCGACGGCCTCCGCGTCGTTGAGGAAGCCCGGCTTCTCGACTCGGATCGCGTGGGGGCCCGCGGGGAGGACCAGCTCGACCGGCGTGTTGCCGACGAGGCGGTCTTCGACGAACACCGCTGCACCGCCCGGGTTCGAGGTGATGCGAATGGTTCCGTCCGTGGGCCGGTCCAAGCTGGCTCCCAGCGCCGCCGACCGCAGCTCGATCAGCTCGGCCACCTCCTCGATTCCACAGATCTCGCAGACGTCGTCGACGCTGGCGAGTCGCTCACCCGTGGCGACGCTGCGCGCGTCGAGTCCGAAGCGATAGACGTTGTCTCGCTGATCGATGGTCAAGAGCACGACCGCGCTGGCCGATGTGGACGACATGGCCTCGCGGAAACACGCGTCGGCGGTGCAGTCCGCGCTCCAGCGGGCGCCGATTCTTCCGACCCTCCCGGACCGCGAGATCCCCAACAATGCTCGTTCGGACAGCACGGAGACGGTGCCTGGCGTGGTCTTCCTCGGTCTCGACCACGCGCAGCTCGACGTCGGGGGTCCCGGCGAACAGCGCGCCGGCGATCGAAGCTGCGACGAACATTGACACTGGATACTCGTGTAACGTGGACTACCCGTCAAGCAGGGCTAAAGAGCCTCGCCGGGGAGCACCCATGGGAGTTCGTATTGAGTCGGAAACACGGCCTGTCCAGGTCAGCGGGTCGTCGACCGAGGGCCGGGCGCGCTGTCGACTGTCCCGAAATGAACTCATCCCCGGGAGCCGCTACCTGCTCAAGCGTTGGATCGGCGAGGGTGGCATGGGGGTCATCTACGAGGCCGAGCATGTCGATGTGAAGCGTCCGGTTGCGGTCAAGGTGCTGCGACCCGAGTACGCGACCAACCTGCAGGTGATCGAAGCGTTCCGGTTTGAGGCGCGAGCCACCAGCTGTCTCGACTCTCCCTACCTGGTCAAGATCCACGACTACTTCGAGCTTCCGGACGGCCGATCGGCGCTGGTGATGGAGCTGCTCGAGGGCGCGGACCTCTCGCGTCGCGAGGAGCCGGTGATGCCCCCGGCGCGCGTCATCGGCATCGCCCGTCAGGTCTGCAAAGCGCTGCAGCTGGTTCACGCCAGCGGCCTGCTGCACCGCGACCTCAAGCCGGAGAACATCTTCCTTTGCCACGAACGGGACCGGCCCGACACCATCCGAGTCCTCGACTTCGGCATCGCCCGCCTCTCCAGCTACGCCACGTCTGCCCAATCCGGAGGCACGCCCCTGTACACCGCGCCCGAGGTGGTCACGGGCGCCGCACAAGGCCCGCGAGCCGACATCTACGCCCTGGGCTGCGTCCTTTATGAGCTCCTCACCGGCACCACGGCGTTCGGGCGCGACACCGTCGACGAGACCCTGCGAGCCCACCTCGAGGCCCGGCCCGCCGCTCCGAGCACGCACGCGCCGCAGGTCCCTCCGGCCCTGGACGCTGTGATCATGCGAGCGCTGGCCCGAGAGCCGGACGACCGCTACCCCGACATGGCTGGGTTTGAGGCCGCGTTGTGCGAGGCCCAGATCGCGGCGGGGCTGTCGACGATGTGGGACGATCTTCCGCTCCCCACGGACATTCCCGCCGAGCAGCGCAGCCGCTTGTTGGCCGAGATGCCCGATCCGACGCTTCACCGCAGCCCGGGACGGCTGGGGTTGTGGGCGGCCCTGGTCGCCTCGGTCGCCCTCGCCGGCGCTGGTGCGCTCGCGCTGACCCGCTCCGAGGTCACCACGGTGCAGACCCTGTCTCCCGAGCAGATCGAGGCGGACACCCTCTCCCTCGCGGCCCGCACCGCCGGTTCGCGGGCAGCCTGGGGTCTACCCTCCGCCCGACGACACTCGGCTCGGACCGCCTATCAAGCCGTGCTGGCTCTGGCAGGACCTCGGAGATGTGGGCGCTTCGGTCGCAAAGGAGCTCCGGATGGACTTCGCCGCCACGCTCGTCCGGCTGGGTGACGAATACTGGGACGCCGAGGGCGGCACACGGTTTGCGGTCGCGTACTACGAACAGGCGCTGCTCTTCGACCGCAGCTCGGTTCGCGCGCTGGATCGCAGCCTCCTGAGCCTGCCCTCGCTCGATGCGTTTGGCAGGCAGGCTGCGAACAGCCAGTTCGCGCTCGAAGAGCTGGTACGGGTCGAGCCGCTGGTCGAGCTCGCGGTCGCGGACGACGTGCCCCCGGCCGACCGTATCCGGAAAATCCGGCGGCGCGACCGTGTCGCCCAGACCCCGCCGCCTCCCCCACCCAAGGCCGCGAACGAAGCGAAAGCCGAACCCAGCGCCCCGCCACCGCCTCGCGACCGGGCTACCGAGGAGACCGACGAGACCGACGACCGGGATCCGGGGGCCGGGAGGGTGCTCGCCAAACAGGCGCAGGCCGCCGCGGACTCGGGAAGCGCCAGCAAGGCGAAGCTTCTGTTCGAGCGAACCCTCGCCAAGGACTCGCGCAACGTCGCCGCGCATGCCGGACTGCGCGACTTGGCCTTTGACGCCGGTGACTACGCCCGCGCGGTCCAGCACGGCAAACGTGCCGCCGCGCTCGCACCCCGCAGCGCCACCCACCAACTGCGGCTGGGAGACGCCTACTACCGAACGCACAAGTATCTGGAGGCCGAGGCCGCGTATGCAGCGGCCGCACGCCTTGGAGATGACCGCGCGAAGTGGCGACTTGAGCGGACTCGCGAGAAGCTCGGCGGCTGACGAGCGCTACTGAAGCTCGTAGGCCCCGACGTCTGGAGCGCCGTTTCGTGCCTCGCCGCGCTGATCCTCGGACAGGCCCCCATCCACCCCCGCATCGATGGCCGGGCTTCCGGCGGGGAGAGCCATCGTGTGCGTGGGACCTCCGTTGTCCTGAGGGGACAGGAGCTGAGGATCGGCGAGCGTAGCCCCGGCCGCGACGAGCAGGTTGGAGTTGCTGTCGATCTCCAGCGAGGGGTCGAGCCACTGCACGTTTCCGCCGCCGTCGTCGAGCTCGCGGTTGGCATGAAACCAGGCCCAGCCGCCGTCACGGTCGGAGGTGTTGTTGGAGAACAGCGAGTTGGTCACGGTCACCTGCGCGGCGGCGGCGGCCTGGATGCCCCCACCGTGAAACTGCG
>CAWCWO010000017.1:0-591156 GCA_963799255.1 uncultured Pseudomonadota bacterium
GTAGATCAGGGTCTTGGCCGGCATCGGCGACGACGACGACGACGAGATCTGCGTCTGGAACTGGGCCGTTTCGATCCGAGCTTGACACCACGCACACACGCGGCAACCTCGCGGTGTGAAGGGTTTCTCTCGGGTCTCAGCGGCGGTCCCCACCTGCGTCGTCGCCGATGCTGAGGCCAACGCGGCCAACACCATCTCGCTGATGCGCCGAAGCCATGCGCAGGGGGACGCGGTCGTGGTGTTTCCGGAGCTGGGGCTCACCGGGTACACCGCGCGTGACCTGTTCGGAGACAGCCACATGCTGGAGCAGGCGGAGCTGGCGTTGGCGAGCATCACCGAGGCGAGCGTCGAGACCAGTGGGCTGACCCTGGTGGGCCTTCCACTGCGGCACGGGGCGGGCGTCTACAACGTGGCAGCTGCGGTGCAGGGGGGCAGGGTGCTGGGCGTGGTGCCCAAGTCTTACCTGCCCACCTACCGCGAGTTCGAAGAGGCGCGCTGGTTTCGTCCCGGCACCGAGGTTGCGCCGGGCTCGGTTACGCAGCTGCTCGGCCGCGAGGTTCCGTTCGGGACCGACCTGGTGTTTCGCGCCGGCGAGCTCGTTGTGGGCGTGGAGATCTGTGAGGACCTCTGGGTGCAGGTTCCCCCGCACTCCAAGCTGGTGGGTGCGGGCGCCAACGTGATCTGCAACCTGTCGGCGTCCAACTTCACGGTCGGCAAGGCCGAGCTGCGTCGAACCCTGGCCACCTCGGCCAGCGATCGCGGCAAGTGTGCGTACATCTACGTTGCGGCGGGTCCCGGGGAGTCGTCCACCGACCTGGCGTTCGATGCGGACGCGTTCATCTGCGAGAACGGCCGGGTGCTGCAGGAGTCCAAGCGCTTCGACCGTGACCCACAGCTGGTCACCGCCGACATCGACCTGGAGTTCTTGGCGCACGACCGGCGGGCGACAGGGACCTTTGGCGACTGCGCAGCGCACAACCACACAGCGGTGCGCGCAGTGGACTTCTCGGTGCCGATCGGGCTCGAGCTCCCGCTGCGACGGACGGTGCCGCGGCATCCGTTCGTCCCGCGCGACCCCGTGACGCTGGGCGAACGCTGCTGGGAGATCTTCGAGATTCAGACCCACGCCCTCGCGACGCGCATGGAAGCGATCGGCGAGCCCAACCTCATCTTGGGCCTCTCGGGCGGACTCGACTCGACCCAGGCCGCGTTGGTTTGCATCGGTGCGCTCGACCTTCTCGGCCGTCCTCGCGACGCGCTTCGCTGCTTGAGCATGCCGGGCTTCGGGACAACGCAGGGCACTCGGGGCAACGCGGAGACCCTCGCCGAATCCTTGGGCGCCCAGCTTCGGACCCTGTCGGTCTCCGAAGTGAGCCACGCGGTGTTGCGGTTGGTGGGTCACGCCGCCACCGACGATGCCCCGAGCGTGGAGTCGATGTTGGACCTCCTACGGACCCATCCCGAGCTTGGCGATGTCTCGCTGGAGAACGTGCAAGCCCGCATGCGGACCTTGGTGCTGATGACCGAGGCGAACCGCCAAGGCGGCATCGTGGTGGGAACGGGCGACCTCTCCGAGAAGGCGCTGGGGTGGTCGACGTATGCCGGAGACCAGATCGCGATGTACGACGTCAACGCGGGGGTGCCCAAGACGCTGATTCAATCGGTCATCCGTTGGGTCGCGAACGAGAAGGTGGCGACGTGGTCGGTGGGCGACGCGCAGACGCTGCGCCAGACGTTGTTTGACATCCTCGATACGCCCATCTCCCCCGAACTGCTGCCCGCCGACGCGCAGGGACAGATCGCCCAGCTCACCGAGTCGAGCATTGGGCCCTACGAATTGCACGACTTCTACCTCTATGCGTTTGTGCGCAAGGGTGCCCGACCCGCGCGCATCCTCGACCTGGCGCAGGTCGCCTTCGGGGACGACTACGATCTGGCCACCCACAAGAAGTGGTTGCGAACCTTTCTCTCCCGCTTCTTCCGCTACCAGTTCAAGCGCTCGTGCACGCCCGACGGTCCCAAGGTTGGCCAGGTTGCGCTGTCTCCTCGTGGAGACTGGCGCATGCCTTCGGATGCGCGCGCCAAGACGTGGCTGGCCGAAGTGGACGCGTACGGCACATGAGGCGGCTCCTTTGGGTGATCGCTGCGCTTTCGGCATGTCGCCCCGAGCCCGTCGCAATCGACGCTGCGCCCACACCGTATCGTCGCGACCTCAAGCTCACCGATGCCCAAGCTGACGCATTGGGAGCCCTCGCGGCCGAGGCCGACGAGCACCCCAGCGACGTTGCTGCGCTCAAGCGTTCGGGGTTGGCCCATATGCGATTTGCGCTCAGCGGGGTGCTGCCGCTGCGAGACCGGGCGGAGCAGGATCTCGAGGCCGCCTTCGCCCTCGATCCACAGGACAAGGAACTCACGCGCACGCTCGGGCGCTTCTACAACCTTCGCGCGGTGGGTGGCGACGACACCAAAGCGCAGATGCAGGAGCGGGTCTACGCCGCGCATCTGGGCGAGGCGAGCGTCGATCAGATGCCGACGTCCGCGTTTGTGGCGTACAGTTTTTCGCGACTGGGCGCGATCCTCTCCGAGCGGAACCGCGGCCAGCTCGTGGGGGCGCTGGCCAAGATCAAGGCGCTTGAGGCTGAGCTGCAGGCGGCGACGCAGCGCGATCCCAACGACCTCGAACTCAAGGCGCTCGCGGGAAACTTCGCGTTCTTCTTTGCTGGCAACGTTCCGTTTGGAAGGCGGGACCGCGTAGAGGCAGCCGTTGGCTACTTCGAGCCACTTCGCGCTCGCTGGACCGAACTACGCCGCGGAGCTCGGCATCCGGGCGAGTGCCCCAACACCTACGAGAACTTCATGTTCGAGCTCGCCGAGGGCTACACGGTCCTCGAACGCCTCGACGAAGCCCGCGAGGTCTACGGCGAGCTCGCGCAGGTTCGGCCTCCGCGCACGCGCGCGAAAGAGCAGATTGCGTTTGTGAGTGCCGAGCGGCTTCGGAACCTGGACCGATACGCCGGCGAGATGGATCTGATGCCGCCGTGGCCAAGCGACGTGGGCAACTGCGTCGTCTGCCACAGCTACGACGCGGACGTGCCGATGACCTCGCTGTACTCCATCGAGCCCCTGGTGCTGGATGATGTCCCGCGTGGTCAGGTCGCGCCCAAGTCGGCGCCGGGGCCTCGGAGGACCCAGTAACGGACAACCTCCATACCCCCGCGGGCGTGCACCTGTCGCCCTGCGAATCGCATCCCGCACGTCTTCATCACCGCGATACTCGCCAGGTTGCTCTCCAGGGCGCACGCGTCCACCACAGGCCGGCCCAGAGCAGCGAGTCCTCGTAGACCTGACGCGGCGTGGGCTCGCCGTCGCTGATGAAGCGCATCACCGCTGGGTCACTATCGAGCGTCACGAGGTCTCCCAGGTTGGCGTCGGTGAAGCGACGAAGGTGCAAGCGCGCGGTGTCGAGCACGAACGCAGCGGTCACGTCGCGAAGCGTACGTCCGCGGCGCTCTCGAATTCGAGTTGGAGGTGGCCGCGCCGTTTGCGGCCTTGTCATCAGGCCAGGGGTCGTCCATGGTCTTACACCGCAGCGAGGCCTTGATGACGCAGCACGATGAAAACTGCCCAACCTGCGGAAGCCAACTCAGCGCACTCAACAGTGTGCAGCTGCGCCGCTGCAACGCGTGCCGACGCAGCACCCCGGCCGGCTTCCTGTACTGCGGCTACTGTGCGTCACCGATGGAGCACACCGAGATTCGGGCTCGGGTGGCCGAGGTCGCGGCCCCTCCCGGAGGCTGGCCGAACCTTGCCGGCGACCTCACCGAGGTGAAGTTTTTCCTTCAGGGGGGGCAGCTCGACGAGGCCTACGAGCTGCTCTCGATCCTGCAGCGTCGCTACCCCGGGCACCCAGAGCTCGCCGACTTCGCGCGAAGCAGCGACTCATCGCCGCCTCCCGATGCCGACGTCGAGCAGCTCGTCGATACGGTGATGGCCGATTCGTCGACGTTGGGCGGCAAGATCCCGCGGCGACGAGCGACCCCCTGGGACGCGCCGGAGTCCCAACCCACGCAACGTCGCGGTCGCAAGTTGACGACGGCTCATGAGGTGGTTCGGGCCGCGCTGATCGCGGACCTCGACGTTGACCTCGACGCCGAAGAGGAAGTGACCAATCCTGCTGCCAAGGTGGTCGTCGCCGAGTATGCGAAGACGCCACGGCCAGCACGCAAGCCCGTGCCGAAGGTCGACCGGACGCACACGTTCGAGGCTATCCCGCCCAAACGCATGCCACAGGTGCGGTTGCGGTCACCCAAGAGCGCGATGCCGACCCCGAAGCTGCTGCGAGACGGGGCAGCCAAAGCCCGCGATGGCATGGTCAACCCGCATCTCGATGCCGCCCAGGCGCGCGAGACCGCGGCAAAGGTGCGGGCGGCCGCGGCGAAGGTTAAGGCTGCCGCGGAGCGTCTTCCCCCGCTGCCCGAACCCAACTATGCCGAGCAAGGGCGCCCTGCGACGGTGCACATGCCGTCCGTTCGAGCCGACGACGCCCCATCGTTGCCACCGTTCGTGGTCGAGCCCGAGACCAGCACACCACCCCCGCGGTTGGCCACGCCCAAGCGAACGTCGCTGCCGAAGGGGAGCCCGCTTCCCAAAGGAAACCCTCTGCCCAGAGCCAAGCCGATTCCGAGGGCGCAGGCATTGCCCACGGTGACGCCGACGCCCGCTCCGGTCGCAGAGGCAGAGACGAAAGCCGAAGAGGCCGCGCCGCAGCACACCGTGGTCGTCGATGCGCTGCAGCCTGCCGCGCCCTACCCGGCGGAGCGCCTCAACCAAACCATGGCTGTGGACGCGCTGCAGCCTCCGGCGCCGTTCGAGGGCGAGTCGGACGAGCTGTTCGAGGCGCGAAGAGAGCAGATCAAGCGCGCGACGAGCAAGACGGGCCGACGTCGGCGCGTGGCGACGGGCGCCAACAAGGCCAGCAAGCCCAGCAAGCGGAAGCGCCCTCGCGGTGTGCCGCCCAAGCGCGAGGACACGGACGAAGAGGCGAAGACGCGGCGCGGGACTGCGTTTGGCGCCGGGGTGCTTTCTCGCTTTGGCCGCTGATCTCCCCAAGCGCCCTCGGCTGGCCGACCACATGCTCGCGCGTCGGCAGGTCGTCGATGGGCGCGAGACCGTCATCCTGCACGACGAGGCGCGACACGAAGCGCTGGAGCTTCAGCCCGCGACCTGGGCCGTACTCGCGTGCGCCGATGGGACCCGGGACATCGCAGGCATCGCCGCTGCGGCTGCGCGTGTCGGAGCGGGAGCGACCGAGGCTGCCGTGACGACGCTGCTCGAAGCGATGCATGCTCGCGAAGCTCTGGTTGACGGTGCGCCCCTTCACGCGCCCGACGTCGTCACCATTCGGCGCCGCCCCGAGTCCGTCGCCACCTTGCCGGTCGCTCCGCTCCCCGGGTATCGCTTCGATTGCGACGGCTCTGGCGGATGCTGCAGCGCGTACGGGTCGATCTTGCTGACCCCTGGCGACCGGGACCGAGCGCGGGCGGCCCTCGAAGGGGAGACGCGGGGGGGCATTCCGATGTCGCGGTGGTTCACACCCGACCACGGAAGCGCACCCACGCCGCTTTGCGTTCCCCTCCACATCGAGGGCGGCTGCGGATTTCTGGGAGACGACGGCCTCTGCGAGATTCATCGTCGGGTCGGCCTCGCCGGCAAGCCTCGCGCCTGCGCGGCATTTCCTTTGCTCGCATGCTCCGACGGCGAGCAGGTGCGGGTGTCGGTGACCCCCGAGTGCGCCTGCGTCCTGCGACCCGCAGCGCCGGGGCGAGGAGAGCCGCTGGCGCCGTCGTGGCGATTGGGCGCCGACCTCCCGCCGACAACGGTCGTCGACGTGCTCCCGGCGGAAATCAAGGTGTCGGCATCCCAAACGCAGAGCCGAGCGTGGGTCCGAGCGCGCGTCTGGGAGGCCTTGCGCGAGCTGCCGACCGCGGCAGACCCTGCACTTTCGTGCTGGGGGTGGGCGGATGCGTGGGCCAGAGGACACCCGCCGAGCCCGAGCTTGGGGTGTTCCTCGACCCGTTGCTGGTCTGCGCCCGTGATCTGCTTCGTCGGCGCACGAGCTACGTCGCAGACGCAGACTGGGTGCTTGGCTCGCTGCGGTGGCTGGTCGGCACGCTGCATCTCCTGCGTGAAGGCTCACTGCCGACCATGATTCTCGATCCGACGCCGGTGGGCGATGCCATCGAGCGGCTCTATGTGCAGAGCTCACTGTGGGGGTACCGCGACTTCACTGAGGCTCCGCTCGACGCTGTGATGCGGGCCCACGCCGCGAAGATCTGGATCGCCCGAGCGATGGCCGAGGTCCCCCTCGCTCCATCAGCCAGCGCGATCCCTCTGGCGACGCTCAGCATGCTGATGCGTGGCCACGGGCTGATGCGGGCGTGGGGCCCGAGCGCACAGTGATGCGCGCTCGGGCCCCAAACGAACCCCAGAGATCGGGCTACTCGGCGGGGCCGAGCCCCTCGGGTTGCCAGCGATAGCGCTTGAGCTCGACCGTTCCGCTCTGCTTGAACTCGACGCCTTCGGCCTCGAGAAGCGTGCGCTGGTCGGCCCCGGCTCCGGCATCGTCACGGGTGGAGATACCCCCCCGGCTGTTCACGATTCGATGCCACGGCACCGGCTCATCGTGCTCGACACGCCACGCTCCCGCCAAGGCGAACCCTACGTGACGCGCAACCCGGGGCGAGCCGAGCAGGGTTGCGATCTGGCCGTACGTTGCAACATGGCCCGCAGGAACCCTGCGGACCATGGCGAACACCTTGGCATGCCAACCGGGGCCCACGACCCGAGCTTCCTCGGCGATCATGGGCGCAAGGGTAGCTTAGAACTCGTACGAGACCGAGCCGTCCCAGCCGGGAATGGAGATGACGATCTCCCCGCTGTCGCCACCGGTGTCTGCAAGGTACGCGTCGCGCATCGGCGTCAGGTCGATGTCGAAGGAGTCGGATGGGAAGGCATCGCAGGGCTCTTCGAGGTTGTCATGGGCGATGCTCAAGCTGGTCTGGACCGGGAGGCTCTCGGCGAAGGTCCCGTTCCAGCACCCGCCCAGCGGATGGCCCGGACCGCAGCCGGTGTAGGCCACCTCGAGGGTGAGCGTGTCGCCGGCCAGCGCAACGTCGTTGATGACCAGGTCGTCGAAGGGGGTGCTCGGCGAGCACGAGGAGAGCTCGGGTCCGTCGAACGGATCGATGTCGGGTGCGTCGCAGAAGAGTTCGGTACAGCCACCGATGCTGCCATCGTCGTTGCACATGCAGGTATTGCAGCCATCGTCCGCCGGGACCATCGTTCCTGGTTCGCACTCCGGGTCGGGGTCGCAAACGTTGTCTGTGCAGCCCCCGATTGTACCGTCGTCATTGCAGTCACAGACGTTGCAGCTGCCCATTGGAACGCTCGTGCCGGGCTCGCACTGAGGCTCGGGGTCGCATGCGATCAAGGTGCAGCCGCCGATGGTACCGTCGGCGTTGCACTCGCAGGTGTTGCAGCCGTCGTCGGCGGGGACTGAGGTGCCGGGCTCACACTCCATAGCAGGGCCGCAGCCGATCTCGGTGCAGGCGAGAGTGCCGTCTTCTTGGCAACTGCAGGTGTTGCAGCCGTCGTCCGCCGGGACCTCGTCTCCAGGTTCGCAGTCGTCGCCGGGCTGTCCGCTTCCGCCCATCGTCTCGTCGCCGATGTCCTTGTCGGGCAGGTCGCACGCGGTCGCGCCAAGGAGGGAAAGGCAGGCCATCAACATCAATTCAGTCTTCATTCGATTCACCTTTGTTCAGGAAGGCCATCAAGCTGGCAACTCGTAGTGGTCCGCTCGGAGCAGCCGCCGTGATCGCGAACGAAAAAAAAACAGGCTGCTAGGGCGTTGTCTCGGGGCAAGCGCTCTCGACCCTCGAACGCAGGGCCGACTGAGGATGCGCGCGCAGGAACGCGGCGGCGGCCGTCCGTCCGTCCGAAACCTTGCCGGCATCGCACAGCGCGACGACCCGGAGCACCGCCCGCTCTTGGCGAAGGACGCCGTTGGGGAACCGCTCCTCGGCCTCGCGCAGCAGCGTGAGTGCGGCTTGTGGGCGATTCCCTGTCACGGCAGCACGAGCGCGCTCCAGCAGACGGGTCTCCTGCGCGAGGGAGCTTGAAGAACTCGCCTGCGCGGGCGCGGGCGTCGGTTCGGCGGTCGGCTCCGGCGGACGGGGATGCGTCGGGGTGGGGTGATGCGGAGTGCGCGGGACGATCGCCGCGGACTCGGGCAATGGCGGGGTGCCGGGATCGATGAGCGCCGAAGTCTGCTCGGGGGTCGAAGATGCAGGTGGAGGCGTCGTGTCATCCGGGCGGGTTCGCACGGACGAAGCGGGCCGTTGCTCTTGTTCCACCGCAAGGCTATCCGCGAACTCCGGGGTGTCGGGTGCCTGCTGAAGGCTAGGGTCGCGCGCGGCGGTGACGTTGCCGCCACGCATGCCGAGCACGAGCAGTGCCGCGGCCGCAGCCGCCAGAGCACCGCCCGCAATCCAAGGCACCCACGGTCCGCGCAGGACCGTGGCGGTCGGTGCGGGGACGGGGGCGGGGGCAGGTGCCGCGATGATCGTCTCGAGGACCCGCGCCTTCACCCGCGCCCGCGCCGCGGAGGGGGGGCGCTCCTCCTGCGCAAAGTCAGCCAGCAACGCCAGCGCGTCCGCGTCGAGCTCGGGAAGCTTGTCCTGGGTGCTCATGCGCTCTCACTTTCCGCGGGCCCGCGCCGGAAGACTGCTGCGGCCGCCTGGAAGGACTGCCGGGCTGCGCGAAGACGGGCATGCGCAGTGTTCACGTTGATGCCCGCGATGCTCGCGGCATCCTTCACGGTGACACCCTCGAGGTCCACAAGGGTGAAGAGCTCCCGTTTGGCCGGGTCGAGCGTGGCGAGAAAGCGCCGCACGAACGCGGCGGCTTCGCGGCGCTGCGCGACGTCGTCGGTGGGCGGCAGGGTCTGGGGTTTGGGCTGCGCGTGCTCGATGCGACGCGCCTCGCGTGCGCGACCGCGGCGGCGGTTGCTGGCGACGCCCCGCGTGATCCCGTACAGCCAGGAGGTGAGCGCCGCGCGGCCGTCGTAGTCGCCGATGCGTCGGTGCACAATGACGAACACGTCGTGCATGACGTCTTCGAGGGCGCCCTCTGGAACCCCCAGACGCTTCGCGACGCGCCAGACGAAATCCGCGTGGTCGTCGTAGATCGTCGCCAAATCAAGCGCACTGCAGCTCCCCTTCTCCGTGATGCCGCCAGAAGCGCCGGGCGCATGGGCCGTCACAGATGGTTGTTGTCCGTCGGTGGACACCGTCGTGACCGCAGCGTAGCGCGCGCGGGGATTTTCTCCGAGGTGTTTGGAATCACGGTGGATTATCGAAGCGCGAAACCGAGCAAAGCGCTGAACTGCCCGCCGACGGCGCCCGCCTCGAACAGCGGACCGCCCTGGGCTGTCGAAAAACCGGGCCGGGTGAGGGAGACCGAGGCCTCGGCGCGCGCACCGAGCAGCAACCGGCCGCCGGCAACCGCGGGGGGACGCCAAAGCAGCGTGGGGACGAGGGAGGCTGCGACCCACGGCGAGGCGGCGGCGGTGTTCGACTGCAGGCCAGCGCCGCGCCCGGCTCCGTGCATGAGGCCCGCACGAACTCCGATGCACAGCGGAACCGTGACCGCTTCGCCACCGAGCACGGGACACCCGCGGACGTCGACCGACCACAGCTGAAAACGTCCACCGACTTCGGGGTTGGAGGGGGCGGATCGCTCGCGAGGTGTAGCGTAGCTGGCTCCGAACTCGGCGCGCCACAGCGGGCCGTGGAGGGCTGCGAGCACGCTGAGCACGCCTCCGACCGAGGGGAGGATGCCGACGTCGAGCCCGCCGCCGATGGCCGCGTCGACTCGGACGGCCAGTCGTGGCACCGGGGCGGTGAGGACGGGCGCCGCACCGGGCTGCGTCACGGCAGCGGGCTCGGGTACGGGCTGCGTCGCGGTTTCGGGCTCGGGCTCGGGTTCGGCAGCGGGCGCGGGCTCTGGGACAACAGCGGGGTCTGGAGCGGCAGCCGGCTCCGGCTCCGGCTCCAAGGGGATCAGAGCTTCGGCGGCGTTCGGGTCGATCGCGATGGCGACGATCAAAACCGCGGCGTCGCTGACCTCCGCGCAGGTCTCGCCCTCCAGGATTCGAGTCCCCTCGGTCACGCCGTCTCGCCCAAGCGAAAGCTCGAGCCGAAATTGTTCATCCTGCGTCGCGACGATGACGGCCCGCGCGTCGAGGGGCGGGCCCGCGGTCGCCTCCAACGCCGCCGCAAGCCGCTGCTGCACATCGTCCTGGGTTGGGCATCCATCGGGGGCGGTCCACTCGAGCGTGAACGGATCCCCGAGCAGCAGTGATGCGAGCAGAAGCCCTGAACTCATGGGTCTCCGGAGTCGCGTTCGAAGGGAGCCGCGAGACGTCGACCCAGCGCGGCCAAGACGACGATGGCCACGCTCCACTGCAGCACGCACGTCGCGACCGAGTAGGTGTCCGCGGGGTTCCACCAGGTGTCGGGGGCGTACGCGGTGGCGGAAAGGTAGAGCCACCACAGCAACAGCACGACCGCCAAGGCGGGGACGACGAAGCGCAGCAGCGCGACCCAGACCGGGCCGGGATCCCACTCCCCGTCCTGTGCCCGCATAGATTCACGCATCTTCGCCAAGCCAGCATCGCGCGCCAGCATCGCGACGAACAGACCGGAGATCATCAGCGCCACGCCCCACACGAAGTCCTGGTTGCCCAAGACCTCGAGGTTGATCGCGGAGGGAATGCCCATGACGAACCCGACCAGCCCGGTGATGCTCACGGCTTTTCCGCGATCGATGCCGTGGTCGACCAGCGTCCGCGCCGCGAGCTCCACCATGGAAAGCAAGGAGGACAGGGCCGCGAACGCGAGTCCCAAAAAGAACAGGATGGAGAGCGGCTTGCCGAAGGCCATCTTCGCGAAAAGCTGGGGCATCCAGATGAACGTGAGCCCGGTAGAGGCGGGACCGCTGTCCTTCATCACGGCGAGGATCTCGGGGCGGCTCATCTGCGTGCCGAGCACGGAGAACACGGTGCCGAAGATGGTGACGGCTGCGACCAGCGAGACGAGGTTGTTCGTGATGCCGGTGATCAGGGCACTCTTCACCACGCTATGGCGCGCGCTCATGTACGCGGCGTAGCTGAGAATCAGCCCCCAGCCCGCGCCGGTATCCCAGGCGTTCTGCGTGAGCGCCTCCAGCCAGATGCTGGCGTCGGCGAGCTGGCCCCAGTCGGGCGTGAAGAGGTAGGCGATCCCCTCGAACGAGCCGGGCAGCAGCAGCGTTCGGATCATGCTCACGACCACGACCGCCAGCAGGGCCGGAACCAAGATCCGGTTGAGTCGCTCGATCGAGGAGACCCCGCGTCGAACCACGACGACGCTGACAAACATCGCGATTGCGTGAAACAAAACCGGGAGCCCGCTGTCCTGAAACCCCTCCCAGATCGCGGTCGAGGCTTCCGTGGTCGCGGGGAGCTCGTGCAGGACGGACGCCCCGAGGTAGTGGACGCACCAGCCCGCGACGACGGAGTAGTAAAACATGATGGCGGTGGCGGTCAGCGCCACGAAGCCCCCCATCCAGGCCCGTTTGGCACCTCCGTGGTGCACAAAGGTTCCCACGACGCCCTTTCGAGCCGAGCGCCCGAGCGCGTACTCAGCAACGATCAGCGGCACGCTCCACACGAACAGGAACACGAGCCACGCCACCAGGAAGGCACCGGCACCCTGGTCCCCGCCGTTTTGGGCGGCGATTCGAGGAAACCTCCAGATGTTCCCGGTGCCGACGGCGATGCCGAGCACGCTGAGGATCATTCCCCATCGGGATGAGAATCGAGGTTCTGCCAAAACGCCCGGAGTATAGAGGGCGGATTGCTGGGAAAGAAATCGGCGAGTCGGGAACCTTCGTGGGGGGCTGCTGTCAATCCCCACGAGACCGCAAGAGACCGCCTGCTCGGCGTGACGGCACCCTCGGCTTCACATGATGTGAGGTCCATGCAGGGAGCGTCACACCGAGGGGGCCGGGTCGAGGCGGCGAAAGAGAAGACCCATGTCCCGAGCCCTCCGTTTCGAAGTGTGGCGTGACGACCAGCTCGTCGACGTCACGACCCTGTCCCAAAACGTGATCAAGATCGGTCGCTTGCCCTCCGCACATCTGCGGATCGATGACGAGTCGATCGCACGCATGCACGCCGTCTTGGAGGTTCAGGGGGACCGGTTGCGGCTCGTTGATCTGGGGAGCTCGGTGGGCACCACGCTCAACGGTGAGCGGGTGATCAAAAGCGCCGAGGTTCAGCTGGGCGATGCGATCTCGATCGGTCGCTACAGCGTGCGGCTGGCCGCGCCGACGCCTGCGGTGCAGCGTCCGGACGCGTTGCCCAGTGCGGCCTCGGTCGAGCGGGAGGAAGCGTCTGATGTTGCCGAGGTGATGGCGGTCTATGGCGACACGGTGCTCGATGTGCAGCACGTCGGTGGTCGCACCGATCGCAGGCTCGCCTATGCCTCGCTGGCCTTGGGTGGAGCGTTGCTGCTCGGTGGTGCGGGCTACGTCGCATCCCAGACGGTGCTGCGGGCCGAGGCATGGCAGACCTACGAGACCCAGCACGCGCAGGCTGCTCTCGCAGGCCGACCCGCGCCGCAGGCCCCCGGTTCGTCCTGGAGCGGATTGGGCGTGCTGTTGGGGCTCGCGGGCCTGGTGCCGTTGGGCTTTGGTCTGGTCCGACTCGGTGACCGCGACCGGTCGCGCTACACCATCGGAGAGGGCGATCGAACCTCGTTCGCCACTGCCGCCGCATCGCTCCCCACACCCGCCGACTTTCCGCTGGTCGCAGCAAACGAGGGCGGAGAGACATGCGTCCAGTTCGCGCCGGGGATGGAGGGCCACGTCACGGTCGGGGACCAGCGCTACACCCTTCAAGAACTCGTCACGTCGGGACAGGCCAAGGCACACGGGGCCGCGTTCGAGTTCCCGCTGCCCACGGGCGCTCGCTGTCGGATTCAGCATGAGGACGTGACGTTTCACGTCAACGGTGTGAAGCCCGGCCGGGTCGTCGCGGGACGAAGCAGCGTCGACAAGAACTTCTGGCTCTACAACGCCGCTTCGCTGATCGGGATTGGAACGCTGCTTGGCCTCGCGCAGCTGGCGATGCCCGAGCACACGGACTTCTCCCTCGAGGACGCACAGTCGAGCAATCGCTTCGTCGGCTACATCCATCAGCCCGACCTCGAGGATGAGATCGATGAGCCCGACGATCAGCCGCTCGATGACGGAAAGGTCAAGAGCGAGCCGGGCGACCCGGGAAAGAGAGCGCCGGGAACCGAGGGCAAGATGGGCAAACCCGACTCCAAGGTCCCGGCTGAGAAACGCTTCGCACAGCGCGGACCCAAAGATGCAGTGCGGCAGATGTCGCGGACGTTCTCCCCGGACATCGAGGCGCGGCAGCAGGGCATTCTGGGCATGATCCAGAGCGACAGCGGCCACTTCCTCGCCAGCCCGAACGGCGGCAACTTCTCCGTTGGAAACGACGACGCCGACCTGTGGGGCAACATGACCGGGACGGAGCTCGGAGAGTCGAACGGGATGGGCGGGCTTGGGCTCGCAGGTGCCGGTCGTGGCGGTGGCGGCAATGCCGACGGGTTGCTGGGTCTGGGCAACGTGGGGCTGATCGGCACGCGGGGTTCGGGCGGGGACGGAGTCGGCTACACCCGCGGTGGCGGAGCCGGGTTCGACACACGCAAGCCTGGCAAGCCCGGGGTTCGAGTGGCGAAGTCCGTCGTTCGCGGCGCGCTCGACAAGGACATCGTTCGCCGAGTGGTTCGGGCGCACATCAACGAGGTCCGGCATTGCTACAACCAAGGCCTGGTCCGCGACCCCACCGCACGCGGAAAGGTGGCGGTGCAGTTCACGATCGGGCAGACCGGAAAGGTCCCACTCTCGGTCGTATCCGAGACGACCCTCAAGGACGCGGCCGTGGGCAACTGCATCGCGAAGGCGGTCGGGCGCTGGAAGTTCCCTCGGCCCGACGGTGGCGGAACCGTGATGGTGACCTACCCGTTCGTGCTCAACCCCGGCTGAGTGAGATGGTCGTGGAACCGCTCCCGAAGTGCCTCCTGGCTTCACCGGGAGGTTCGCCCGAGCGCGCTTCGCGGAGCGAGCCACCCAGGGCTCGGGACGGTATGACATGCTCCGACTTCGTTCATGGGCGCGCGACCATCCGTTCTCGATCCCCGCATCGTCCCTCGGTGGGACGCCGCCGCCCAACCCAAGGTCGCAGGCTCTCGAACGCCCCTGGACGGCATCGATCTGGAGGCGTTTACCCGCGAGCTTGAGGCCATCGCCGCCGAGGCTCGGGCGGACATGGGTGAGGCCGACCTTCGTCACCTCCGCAGGATCGAACGCATCGGCCGCGTCGCTGCGGTTATCGGCGTGGCCACGGCCTGGATCGCTCCCAACCCGCTGTCGATCGTCGCGCTGTCGTTCGCCCGCTTCGTGCGCTGGACGGGCGTGGCCCACCCCGTCATCCACAAGGGCTACGAGGGCCTCGACGCCACGCCGCATGCCCGCACCTCGGCCGGCTTCTCCAAGGGCTGGCGCCGACTCGTCGACTGGTTCGACTGGATCGATCCGGCGGCTTGGCAAGAAGAGCACAACATCCAGCACCACTACCGCCTCAACGAGGAGGCCGACCCCGATCTGGTCCAGCGCAACCTGAGCTGGCTTCGCGAGTCGGGCATGCCCAAGTGGCTGCGCCGCGCGCTGGTCCCGTTCATGGCGATGAGTTGGAAGTTTGTCTACTACGCCCCCAGCACCCTCGAGGCGCTGGCCCGTGCAGAGGCTCGGCGCGGCCGCAGGCAGCCTGCCGACGCGGCGCAGACCCTGCAAACCCGGTGGTCCAAGGACGGCACGTGGAGTTTCCTGCCCTCGGTCAACCGCAGGCTGTGGCTGCGCTGCTGGGGCCCCTACTTTTTGGTCAGCTTCGTGCTGCTCCCGCTGCTGTTCACACCCCTAGGAGCGTGGGCGGTCGCGAGCGTGTTCATCAACTCGCTGCTCGCCGAAGCCCTCACCAACGTCCATTCGTTCCTGAGCATCGTCCCCAACCACGCGGGCGAAGACCTCTACCGCTTCGAGGGCCGCACCCGTGGCCGCGCAGAGTTCTATCTGCGGCAGATCCTCGGCAGCACCAACTACCCCTGCGGTCGGGACTCGATCGACATCGTTTACGGGTGGCTCAACTATCAGATCGAGCACCACCTGTGGCCGGACCTCTCCCTGCTTCAGTACCGCAAGATCCAGCCCAAGGTTCGGGCGGTGTGCGAGCGCCACGGCGTCCCCTACGTCCAAGAGCCGATGTGGACCCGGGTTCGCAAGACGATCGACGTGATGGTCGGCGACGCGAGCATGCCCGTTCTGGATACGGGCGCTCTGTTCAAGCGCGGCGGGTGAACTGCCCTCGGATCCCCGCGCCGTGCCCTCCCGGGAAAAACTTCAGGCACTGGCTGCTCAGCGCGGGGTCGCGCCCGTCTGCGGCGCAATCCTCAGGGCGACCCTCGCCAGCATCTGGCTCGTTCGGCCGATCGCGGCCGCCAGCCACACGGCGGCGGGTTCGGTGCCAGCGAGACTCGAGTCGACCGGCGAGGGGCGCCGATGCATGCGTCCGAAGATCGTCATACGCTCAACCTACGGACCCGGGCGACCCCGCGCCTGTCCCGTTGTGGCGATCGGTCGGGACCTGCGGGCCAGCGGTCGCGAGTGGGGACCGCCGCGCTACGCCTCGGTGGCGGGGAGGTCGGCGCGGTACGGCCCGACCTTCTCGCGGAAGTCGTCGGTCCACGGGACGGGTCGCTTGTGGTCGGGATCGATCCGCACGATCACGCGCTCGCCGTTGGCGAAGTCGACATCTTGATCCAGCGGCATCACGCGGAATCCGAACGTTAGGCTTGAGCGCCCGAGCTTGCTGACCCACACGCGAATCCGAACCTCGCCGGTGCCTTCGACCGGTCGTTCGTACTCGAGGTGGTTCGCTCGGACCAGGTGGTACTGGTCGGGGTCGCTGTTGAAGTTGAGCGGCCCGCCCCAGCCCAGGTGGCTCCAAAACGACCCGATCGCGTGCTCAAACAGGAGCAGGTACCGGGCGTTGTGGAGGATGCCAAAGGCGTCGAGGTCGTCGAAGTAGACCCCGTGGGTGCGTTCGTGAAAACGCATCAGTCGTTGCGGCGTCGGACGAAGCCGAGCGCGAAGAGGGCCGCGACGGCGGGGAGTCCGAGGTCGGTGCTGCCGATCGAGCAACCCTTCTTTTCCTTCGGCGCGACCGGTGGCGGGCCGCCGGTCTCCGGCGCGTCTCCAGAACCGTCGGCGGGCCCGGCGAGGGTGTCGAGCTCGTCTTGGGCGGCGGTGTCCTGCTCGTCGTCATCCTCATCCTCCTCTTCGGCAGGAGGCTCGGTGTACTCGAGCGTCACCTTGCCGGTGGCGAGGATGACGTCGGGCCCTCCCTCCTTGATGTTGCCCTGCAGCACCTTGACCGTGTAGCTCTTGCCCTTGTTGAACCCGAGGTTGCCCTCGAGCTCGATGTCGAGCGAGACGAACTTCTCGCCCTCGTAGCTTGAGTGCTCGTAGCGGTAGGTGACGTAGTCCTTGCCGCTGGGGAGCTTGCCCAGGAACTCGACGTACAGCGGGCCGGGTCCGCCCTTGTCGATCTTGGCCCAGAGGTTGAGGTTCCAGACCTCCTCGCCGGGCTCGCTCTTGAGCGTGTCGGTGGTGGCGGCCTTTCCCGCGGAGGTGATGTTGCCGCTGTCATCGACGTCCAGCGGCTCCGCGCCGAACTTGACCTCGCCGGCCCAGGCGGTTGCCGAACCGAGCAAGGCTGCGCCGAGCAGCAGCGGGGAGATCCAACGGAGTCGGGCGGAAGTCGTTCGAGCACGCATCTAGAGCCTTCTATACGAGAAAAGTAGCGCAGACCACATATGCGGCAAAAGCGTAACGACTTTTCGCTCCACGGGAGCGGCCGTCGGGGGTGTAGACTTTGCAGGTGGGGGTTGAGTGATGTTGCGTTCGTTGGTTGGGGTGAGCGTATTGGCACTGGTCGCGTGCGGAACGGACTCGGGTCCGTCCAGCGGTCAGGATCTCACGGCAGGCTCCGGCGGAGCCTCCGCTGGCGCTTCAGACACCGAGGGTGAGGACGAGTCCGGCGGTCCGAACGATACCGAGGACACCGGCGAGCCCAGTGGGCCGTTCGTGCCCGGGGAGCAGGTCCTGCCGAGGCTGACGCAGCGGCAGTACCGCAACGCGGTCGAGGACCTCTTCGGTGGCCCGCTTCCCGAGGTTGAGATCGAGCCGGACACCAACCCGTACCTCTTCACGTCGATCGGTGCGACGTCCACCTCGCTCTCCGAGCTGGGCACGCAGCAGTACGAAGAGGCCGCCGATACGCTGACCGGGGTCGTCTGGGACGACCTGGCGCGACGGGACGCGCTGATCGGGTGTGCGCCCGCCGCGGCGGACGACGCGTGCGCCCAAGGCTTCTTGTCCAACTTCGGACGCCGGGCGTTTCGCCGACCGCTCGCCGCAGACGAGCTCGCGCGGTGGACCGCGGTGGCCGTCGAGTTGTCCAGCGGTGGCTCGAGTCCAGAAGCCGCCGACGCGTATCGTGGCCTCCGGCTCGCGGTCGCGGGCATGCTTCAATCCCCCTACTTCTTGTACCGGGTCGAGCTCGGCGAGGAGGACCCCGCGGATCCATCGCGGCTTCGGTACACGGGGTACGAGCTGGCCTCGCGGCTCTCTTTCCTGTTGTGGGAGTCGATCCCGGACGAAGAACTCCTGTCTGCGGCCGAAGATGGCGCGCTCCTGGATGCGGACGGACTCGAGCAGCAGGCCCGCCGCATGATGGCCGACCCACGCACGCGCCTCTCGGTGCAGGCATTCTTTGGGCAGTACTTCGATCTGGCTCGCCTCGACGGCGTGAGCCGGGACCCGGAGCTGTATCCCGACTTCAGCCCGACGATGGCCAAGTCGATGCGCACCGAGGTCGAGCTGCTGATCGAGGACTTGGTCTATCGCCAAGACGCGGACATTCGCAAGCTCTTCAGCACCCGCAAGACGTTCGTGAACACCGAACTCGCCGCGCTCTACGGCATCACGGCGCCCGATGGAGCCTCCGAGATCTCGTTCGCGCCGGCCAGCCTGCCCGCCGATGGACCCCGCGCGGGCATGCTGACGCTGGGGGCGTTCCTCGCCATGAACGCGCACGAGACCGAGACGTCGCCGACGTTGCGGGGCAAGTACTTGCGCGAGCGCGTGTTGTGCATGGAGGTGCCCGCGCCTCCTGACGACACCGATACCAACGTTCCCGACCCCTCCGAAGGCGGCACCCTTCGTGAGCGGCTCGAACAGCATCGGGTCGATCCGGCGTGCGCGGGGTGCCACGCGTTCATCGATCCGCCCGGATTCTTGTTCGAGAACTTCGACAGCGCCGGCGTGGTGCGTGCCACCGACAACGGACATCCCGTCGACACCTCGGGCGCGCTCGATGGCGTCGCGCTTGCGAACGCGAGCGAGCTGGCGGATGTCCTCGCCGAGAACAAGTTCGTGGGCCCATGTGTGGTCAAGCAACTGTTCCGGCACACCAATGGACGGCTCGAGACCGACGGTGAGGAGCCCGCCCTGTATGATCTCTCGGAGCGCTTCGCCGATGAGGGGCACCGATTTTCTGAGCTGCTGGTGCAGCTCGTCCGGCACGAGAGCTTCCGCTACGTGACCGTGCAAACGGAGGAAGGCTCATGAAGCCCCGCAAGTATCTTTCTCGTCGAACGCTTCTCAAGGGCGCTGTCGGAGGCGGCGTTGTCTCGCTCGCTCTGCCACCGCTCGAGGCCATGATGGGGGCCCACGGCGCGCTCGCCGACGGCACGGAAGAAGGACCGATCTCGGGCCTGTTCTTCTGGGCCAACGGGACGCCCTGGCACGGTGGACACGGGGGCGTGCAGGGCAGTGGGTCCGACGTCTGGACGCCCCCCGACGTGGGTGCCGGCTACACGCCGTCTCCGCTTATCCAGCACATCGCTTCGCACCAGCCCAGCATCGTCTCGGGGCTGACCCCGCACACCGAGGTTCCCGCGGAGCCCGGAGGCCAATCCGATGGTCACATGCGCGGCTTCATGGTCGCGCTCACCGGCGACCGCATCCGTCCTGAGGGCTTCGATCACCCCTCGCACACGCTTACGGCGCTGCGTCCTTCGCTGGACCAGGTTGTGGCGAAGCACCCGCAGTTTTACGGACGCACCCCGGCCCCGTATCGCTCGCTTGTGCTCGGAGCCAGCACGGCGCGTTTTCACGACTACGGTCACTGGAACGCGATCAGCTACAACGGGCCCGATTCGCTCAACCTCCCGATCAGCAGCCCCAACCAGCTGTGGAGCTTGCTGTTCGACATCCCCGACGACTTCGAGGCGCTCGAACGTCGTGCCAACGTCCTGGATGCGGTGCTCGAGGACGCCAATGCGCTGCGGGCCAAGCTCGGTCCGCGCGACCAGATTCGCCTCGACGACCACCTCGATCACATCAACGAGGTGCAGCGACGGCTCGAGCTCAGCGGCGTGTCGTGCGAGCCCGGTGCGCAGCCGGCCGAGCCCGAAGACCTCATGGAGAAGACGCGGGTGATGGGTGAGCTGCTGGCGATGGCGCTGGGATGCGGCATCACGCGCGCGTTCAGCTTCATGCTGACCTCGCCGGCAACCACGCACATCTTCTCCAACCTCGGTGTGCCCGATGGCATGCACAAGACCTGTCACGACGGGTACTGGGACCGGGTCAACGCGATCACGGCGTACCAAATGCAGTGCTTCTCGGTGTTCATGGACCAGCTGCAAGCGGTGGTCGATCCCGCGGGCGTGTCGCTGATGGATCGCGCGGCAATCCTGGGCACCTCCGAGTACGGCGAGGGCTGGCAGCACAGCGTCGCTGAGATGCCCGTGGTGCTGGCCGGTGGTGCGTGCGGCAACCTGCACCGCGGTGTTCATGTCCGGAACCCGGGCGGCAACTACTCCACCGCGCACGTCACCCTGCTGCGTGCGCTTGGCCTGCCGACGCCGAGCTTCGGCTGGAACGGAGGCGAAACCTCGGACGCAATCTCAGGCATTCTGGTCTGATGCGGCGGCTCGGTTTCCTCCTCGGTCTGGTTCTGGCCTCGGCGTGTTCCGATGGTCAGGGCGGCGATTCTGCGTTCGGTTCGGGGAACACGGTCGGCGCGATGTCGTCCACGGGGGCCAGCACGGCGTCAGGCAGCGAGCCCGCATCCTCGGCGCCCGCGTCTTCGTCGGACGACGACTCGACCGCAGGCGACGGGGAGGGCACCAACTTTACGACCGACCCGGGCTTCAGCACTGGCCCGAGTGTGGAATGCGACGCACCGCTGAGCGCGTGCGGCGTGTTGTGTGTCGACCACCAGAGCGATCCCGCCAACTGTGGCGACTGCGGCATCACGTGCGTGGTGCCGAACGGACAGTCCTCCTGCATTGCGGGCAACTGCAGCGTTGGGGACTGCGAAGTTGGCTGGTTCGACTGTGACGGTTCGCCGGTCAACGGCTGTGAAGCACGAGCCGGATGCGCTGGCGGCGAAGCGTGCACCACTGCGTGCGGCAGCACGGGAGTGACGGCATGCGACGGCTGCGACATCGTCTGCGAAGTCCCCGCCGAGAGCTGCAACGCCATCGACGACGACTGCAACGGCTCCTGCGACGAGGGGGCTATGGCGGGGTGTCGTCAGGGCGTACACCGCTCGATTGGCGCCAACGGTCACTACTACACCAACGTGTTGGCGGAGACCTCCCAGTCCGGTCGCACGCTCGAGTTCGCAGACTTCTGGTGGATGTACGCCGCGCAGGCTGAGGGGCTCACCGCGCTGTATCGCTGCGATATCGGCGGGGGTAACACGTTCCTGACCACGAACAACGCCTGCGAGGGGGCGGGATCGATCGCGGCGACGCTCGGCTACCTGTCCCCGGAAGCCAGATGCGGCTCGACAGCGCTGTATCGGCTGCGCAGTCCCGCGGGGCGGCACTTCTACACGATCAGCGCGACCGAGCGCGACAACGCGGTGAACAATCTCGGATACGTCTCCGAGGGCAGCCCCGGCCAGATCTGGACCGCGCCCTAGAGCTAGAGCTAGAGCTAGAGCTAGAGCTAGAGCTGCCGAGCGAGAACCAATGACGATGCTGGAGCGCGGGGACTCGCGCGCCAGCATCGTCAAAAGCAGCGTGGGACGAAGACTGCTAGAGCCCGCGCCGCTTTCTCGGGGTCCGGTTCCCCGGCCTGGGTGCGGTCTTGCTCGTACTCTTGGCGGCCGAGATGGTCGCCTTTGCCTGGGTTACGGCGGAAGGTTCGCCGGAGGCAGACGCTTTGATCGTGTACTTGTGACCATTGGTTCCCCACTTCTCGTTGTTGAGGTGGATGAGGGCCATCGTGCCTTCGGCACCCGTGAACGTCACGTTTTGGCTGGTCGATCGCTTGTTGATCCGCACGTTCTTGTAGTGAACATCGTTGCCGGTTTCGTCGACCATGCAGATCTTGATGATGAGGTCGTTCTTTGCCTTACCACCGGTTCGATCGATCTTCAGCGTGTACGTGTCGGTCAACACTGGTTGTCCGACGAACTGTCGTTCGGTAGACACCGTACCTGTCTGAACTCGGTCGGTGGGCAGCGCGCGCGGGCCGACCTTCCAGCTCCCGTCCTCGCCCTCGTTCCACTTCGTCTTGATCTCGTCCGCCTTCGCGGCGAACTCTTCGAGGTCCGCGAGACACTGCGCGGCGGCGGCCTCGTCCTTCGTGTTGAGCCTCTTGCACACGAGCTTGCTCGCGGGCGCGAAGAACTTCGAGACCGTGCTGCTGGCCTTGGTCCACGTGGACTTGCAGCTCGTACCCGCGTGTGAAACGGATGGAAGGGCGAAGATGGAAGCCGCGATTACGGTACCCAGAAGGATGTTTTTGCTCATCGGATCGATTCCTGGCCCTGGTGGGCCGGTGAATTGGGATTGAGGACGTTTCGAGCGCCAGGCTCGACGTTTGGGACCCTCCGTTAGAGTCGAGACACCCCGATCGGATCACGATTTTCTTTCGGAAAGTTCGGCCGTGCGCGCCCGCGGTCGGCACGTGCGCCGCGGTGGCCGCGGCTTGGCCCTGACGGTAGAGTCCGGCCGAGCGTATGCGCGAGCCCGACGAGAGCCTCGATCCTCCGGACTGGGAGGCCTTTCGCCGCCTCGCCCACCAGGCGCTCGACGCCGCGATCGACACCGTGGCCCACGTGCGCGCGCGCCCGGCCTGGCAGGCGCCACCGCAGCGGACCGGCGGCGACGCGCTGCCGTGGCAGCCCACGCCGCTGTCGGAGGTCTGCGCCGCGGTCGAGCGCGACGTGCTGCCCTTCGGGGTGGGCAACACGCATCCGCGGTTCTTCGGGTGGGTGCACGGCTCGGGCACCGCCGAAGGCATTGTGGCGGCGATGTACACCGCGGCGATGAACGCCAACGTCGGCGGACGCGAGCACGCCGCCGTGCACGTCGAGCGCGAGGTGCTGGGCTGGTTCAAGCAGCTCGTCGGCTTCCCCCCGTCGGCGCAGGGCATCCTGCTCAGCGGCACCTCGATGGCCACGATGATCGCCCTGGCCGTGGCCCGCCATGGCCACGAGGACGACCTCGCCTCCCTGCGGATCTACACGTCCGACCAAGCCCACGTCTCGGTCGCCAAGGCCGTGCGAATGCTGGGCTTGCCCCGCGCGTGCCTGGCCCAGGTGCCCTCGGATGCGCGGCTGCGCATGGACCCGGCGGCGCTGCGCCACGCCGTCGAGCGCGACCGCGCCGCGGCCCTCGTTCCGCTCGCCGTCGTCGCCACCGCCGGCACCGCCCTGACCGGCGCCGTCGATCCCCTGGCCTCGATCGCAGAGTTCTGCGGCTCCGCCGGGCTGTGGCTTCATGTCGACGCCGCCATCGGCATCGGCTTGCGGCTGCACCCCCAGCTTCGCGATCGGTTGGCGGGCATCGAGCACGCCGACTCCGTGGCGTTCGACGCTCACAAGTGGCTGCACGTCCCGTACGACGTGGGCTGCGTGCTGGTGCGAGACGCCCAGGCCCACCGCGCGGCGTTTCGCGAGGGCGCGTCCTACCTGCAGCGGTCGTCCCGGGGAACCGGTGGCGGCGCGCCGTGGTTTTGTGACGCCGGACCCGAGCTTTCGCGAGGGTTTCGGGCCCTCAAGGTGTGGATGGTGCTCAAGACCCACGGCCTCCACGCGCTGGGCGAGCAGGTGCTCCGCAACTGCGCGCAGGCCCAGCACCTCGCGGCTCGAATCGACGCCTGCGACCAGGCCGTGGTGGTGGCCCCCACCGACCTCGCCATCACCTGCTTTCGGTGCGTGGGCGCGGGCAGCGACGACGCCGACGACCGGCTCAACGAGGAGATCGTCCTGCGCGTGCAAGAGAGCGGCGTGGCCGTGCCCAGCGGTGGCCGTGTGCGTGGTCGTGCGGTGATTCGGGTCAACATCACCAACCACCGCACCGTGCAGGCCGACCTCGACGTCCTGTTCGACAGCGTCCTCCGCCACCGCGCCGACATCCTCGCCGGCCGTTGACCCGCACCCGGACCTGCTGCGACTGCACGCCGACCTGAACGAGCGCCTCGACGTCGGCGGCGATGGTGCCGAGCCGATCGATGAAGCGCTCGTAGGCTGCGTCCGGCGAGCAGCGTGTTCAAGAGCCCGAGTCGTCGTCCGAGTCGTCGTCCGAGTCGTCGTCCGAGTCGTCGTCCGAGCCCGAGTCGTCGTCCGAGCCCGAGTCGTCGTCGTCCGAGCCCGAGTCGTCGTCGTCGTCGGAGTCGTCGTCGTCGGAGTCATCCGAGTCGGAGTCATCCGAGTCGTCGTCATCCGAGTCGTCGTCATCCGAGTCGTCGTCGTCCGAGTCGTCCGAGCTTGAGTGGTGGTCCTTCTGGTCGTCGCTGACTTCCGATTTGACGACCGTTCCGTCGGCCGCGAGTTCGACCTCCCAGATCACGCCGTCAACGAACAGCTCGACCTGCAGGAAGCCGTCGTCCGCGTCGGCCTCGGCCTCGAACGCGAGGCCGCCCACGTCGACTTCGGCGGCGGCGATGATCACCATCCAGTTGCCTGCGGCCCCAGCGAGCTGCGCGTCCGCTTGCGCCTCGGCCAGGTCGTCGGCATCGAGCGACTCGACGCGGTTGCGAAGGACGCTGCCGTCGACCGGCGAGATGTCGATTTCGCGCAGCTGCTCGCCGTCCAGGAGTTCGATGTCGTAGCTGACCGGTCCGGAGTCGACGTCCAGCTCGGCGTCGATGACGACCGCGCCTGGAGCTGCAGCCTCGGCTGCTGCGATGGCTTCTGCGAGGGAGAGCTCAGCCGCCTCCGCTTCGTCGAGCAACGTGTCGCGCAGCGACGATGCGTCGTCGCCGGTATCACAGGCCGTGGCGCCAACGAGCGAGAAGAGGAGAGGAGCGACAAGGATGGAGGTTTTTTGTGCCATGGTTTCGTTTGGGTGGTGTTCGCCACCCTCGACCCGTCGTTCCCGCAACGCCTGCCCCGTTACAGCCCGTTGCAGCCGTGCGGAAGGCGCCGGATTCTTCCCGGCGCGGGTGTAACGAACCTGTTGTTGCGGGCATGCTCATGCAGAGCGAGATGCAACCCCGAACCCCGCACCTTCGCGCCGTCGACGGCGATACCCCCTCCGAGCAGGTGTCTGCGCAGGATCGGGAGCGAGCGCTGGTCGCGGCGGCGGTGGCCGGCGACTCCGCAGCGTGGGCTCGGCTGTATCAAGACAACTTCGACAGCCTCTATCGAGACGCTCGCTACCTCAGCCGGGACGCCGCCACCGCGGAAGAGCTGGTCCAAGAGGCGTTTGCGGTGGGGCTCACCCGCCTGGGCAAGTACGACGGCCGAGCGTCGTTTGCGGGCTGGATTCGCGGCATCATCCACAACCTGGCGCGCCGGGTCTGGCGCAAGGACGAGCGGCGCGGCCGCGCGTACAGTGGGCTCGGGCGGACGCTGGAGCTCTCCGGGCATGGCGGCGAAGATCCCGAGCGCGACCTCGTGCGACGCGCTCGCGCTCGCGCCCTGGCCGAAGCGCTGGAGTCCTTGGCGCCCAATCTGCGAGAGACGTTCGTGCTCCGCGACGTTCAGGGCCTGGACGTGGAAGAGGTCGCAGACCGCCTGGGGACAACCGCGGGGAACATTCGCGTCCGGGCCAACCGTGCCCGCAGCAAGCTGCGTGCGATCCTCAGTGAGATCGGCGCGATGGAGGCACGGTCATGAGCGACACGCCCCACGACTGGCTCGCAGACGCGGCGACGGACCTGCACGACTCGATCGAGCGCGAGCTGCGTGAGCTGCAGGTTCGCCCCGACCTGGCCGACGTCATCGCCCGGGCCCGGGCCCTCGACGGCGATGCGGTCTCCGAGCGCCTGCACGACGTGGTGTTGGACGACGACGACGACGACGACGACGACGCGGTCGAGCGCTTCATCCCGGGGCTGGACGTGTTCGCCGCGGCGCTTCGAGACGACATCGAGGCGGACGTGCACACGCGGACGATGCACCCGGCCACCGGGCGAAACACCCGCGTGCCCACCGGGCGACACACCCGCGTGCCCGCCGAGCATCCCCGGCGCCGATGGGGGCTCGCCGTCGTCGCGCTCGCCGCAGCCGCGATCGCAGCTGTGGGCGTGACGCTCAGCAAGGGCACCCCTGCGTATCTCGACGCCGGGGCTGGCCCGGTCAGCCAGGCCTCCAAGACGGTCACGCAGCTTGTCGAGCGCGACGCCTGGTCGCAGCGAACCGAACCGCGGCGCGTCGTCCAGCCCAACCCCGAGCCCCTCACGCAGCTTGAGCCGGACCCGCCGCTGCCGCCCGAGCTCGAGCCTGCGCCACAGCCCGCCCCGGGACCGACCCAAGCCCGGGCGAGCCTGGATGAGCTCGAAGCCGAGGCGATGGCAGCGTGGCGAGCCGGCGAGCTTGGACGCGCGGAGTCCAGGCTCCGCCAGATCATTGGGCGCGCAGGTCAAGGCCCCAAGGCAGAGCTCGCCTACGGGGACCTGTTTGCGGTCACCAAGCAACGAGGCGGCACCGCCGAGCAAACCCGAGCGTGGCGCCAGTACCTCCGCCAGTTCCCCAAGGGGCGGTTCGCCGACGATGCGCGCGCCGGACTCTGCATGCGAGCATCCGCCGCGGTGGCGTCGGCGTGCTGGTCCGACTATCTCGAGATGCATCCCCAAGGGACCCACGCCGAGCGAGCACGACGCGCGCTGACGCAACCAGCTCCCCCCGAGGGCGCGCTGTGATCCGCCGCTGGGCATCGGTGGCTGCTGCGGTGCTGTGGGTCGCGACGGGGTGCGAGGTGGAGTACGTCGTCCCCATCGAGAACGGCACCGACGCCAGCACCGGGACCGGCACCGACCCGGACACGGGGAGGACCGCCGCGTCGGACACGGACCCCGCCGCAACGTCCGACACGTCCCAGCCGTGCGAGGACCCCATGCTGATCTGCGACGGAGCGTGCGTCGACCCGGACACCAACCCGCAACACTGCGGCGAGTGCGGAGAAGACTGCGACGCTGGGGGCTCATGTGTCGCGGGCGACTGCATCGACGCCTGCGGAGACAGCTGCAACCGCGACACCGAGGTCTGCGCCGGCGGAACGTGCATGTGCCGCATCGGCTTCACCGCGTGCGGGACCGCGTGCGTCGACCTGCAGACCAACGCTTCATTCTGTGGGGCGTGCGACGAGGACTGCCTCGACGAGCCCGGCGAGGAGTACGTCTGCGAGGCCGGCGAGTGCTATGACGACACCGGATGCTCGGTGGGTCTGACGCAGTGCGGACACAGCTGCGTGGACTTGCAGAGCCATCCGCTCCACTGCGACGAGTGCGACCGCCCCTGCGACGGAGACGAAGTGTGCATCGACGGCGATTGCGAAGATCTTTAGCGGCCCCGGTGCTCCGGATCGCGACGCTCGTCTCGGCACTCTCCTTGTCGATCAGCGTCAGCATGGTCGCTGGTGCTCAGCGCATGGAGGTTCCCGGCGCCGAGCCCGAAGCGGCCACCGCGGAGTCGCCACCGCTGGTGATCGATGTTCGGGGTCTCGACGAAGACCAGCTCCGCAGCGCGCTGGCCCTGCGGCTGTCGACGCGAGCGGTGTCCCTTTGGGCTGAAGCCCCCACGCCACCCGGAGCCAGCTACGCCTTGGTCGACTACGCCGCGCCCAAGCTGCGGGTCACGCTGATTCAGCCCGGTGGTGACGCCTACGACCGTACGCTGGAGTCGGTGCATGAGCAGCCGCTTCGCACGGCGGCAGTCGAGCTCACCACGCTGATCGATGCGGTCGGTGCCGGGACGGTCGCACCGACCCGAACGGACGTCCCGCTGCGCCCGAGCCCGAACCCGAACCCGAGCCCGAGCCCGAGCCCGAACCCGAGCCCGAGCCCGAGCCCGAGCCCGAACCCGAGCCCGAGCCCGAGCCCGAGCCCGAGCCGGCGCATCGGGTTGCGGTGACGATCGCCCCGACCGTTGGGCTCGGCCTCGCTCCCAGCAGCGGGCCATCCTTCTTGGGTGGCGGCGGCAACCTCGGGGTGTTGGTGGGTTTGCGTCCTCGCGCCGTCGTCGGCATGGAAGCTCGGGTACTGGGCACCTCGTCCTCCGGCTTTCAGATCCTGCGAACACGAGTCGCCGCGCTGGGAGGGCTGCGCTTGCGCAAGCGTTCGTTCGAGCTGCTCGCGCTGGGGCGGGTGTTCGTCGAGCCCTGGTGGGTCCGCAGCGGTGGAAACGCTGCGCCGCTGCTGCGCGGCTCCGAGCTCGCCGCGAGGCGCCCCCTGCTTGGCGCCGGCCTGCGCATGTCGCCGGGTGTCCTGCTGCAGACCCGGCAGGCCCAGACCCCGCTGCTTCACCTCGGGGCGCGCATCGACGTCGACGGCAGCCTCGTCCCGGACCAGGGCGGACGAAGCGTGTTGCTGTCCGCCGAGACCGCCACCGGCGCGACCCCCTTTGCTCGCCTCGGCGGCATCGAGCTCGCGCTGGGTCTCGACCTGACGCTGTGGTTCTGAGCGCCTCCCTAAAAGATCGGCGAGGGGCTCTGCGGCCGAGGTGAACGGCCGCCTCGCGAGCGCCAGTCCGCTGCTGGCTGCAACCCGCGCTGCGGGAGCGTTCCAATCGGTCTTGCGACCAAGAAGACCGCCCGCGGGGCCCTGATGCGGGTAGCCTCCGCACCCATGAGCAACGCTAGGTTCACGTCTTCGGCTGCGTCTGCGTCGCTGCGGCGGGTGGGCATCGTGTTCGCGGGAGGTCCGGCCCCGGGAGCCAACGCGGTCATTTCTGCGGCCGCCACGACGTTCATCGAAGACGACCGCGAGGTGGTGGGATTCTTTCACGGCTACTCCAACCTTCAGGACTACGACCCGGACACCCACCCTCTGGTGCCCGACGAGCACTATCGGGTGTTCGAGGAGCGTGACCTGCGAGGGCTCCGCAACGAACGGGGCATTATCATCGGCACCGCTCGGGCCAACCCGGGCCGCGGGATCGAGGCTCCCGCCGACCTCGACGATCCCGAACGTACCGCGGCCCTCGGCCGGGTGTACCAGGCGTTCATCGATCTCAAACTGGATGCCCTTGTCTCGATCGGGGGAGACGACACCCTCAAGACCGCGAACCTGCTGGTCGAGTACCAGAAACGACTGCCCGCAGAGGCTCCGCGGGTGCGCATCATCCACCTGCCCAAGACCATCGACAACGACTATCGCGGCATCGACTTCACGTTCGGGTTCTTCACCGCCGTGGACGTGATGGCGAAGGAGCTGCAGAACCTACGGGCCGACGCGATGGCCACCAGCTCTTACTTCCTCGTCGAGACCATGGGGCGCAAGGCCGGCTGGTTGAGCTACGGAGTGGCGATCGCCGGCGAAGCGCACCTCGTGGTGGGGGTCGAGGACGTGAGCGGTGCGCTGGCCACCGAGGAAGACGGTCGTCGCTGCGTCGACATCGATGCGCTGGTCGATCACATCGTCGATCTCATGCTCACTCGAGAGACACGGCGAAAGCACTACGGCACGGTCGTTCTGGCCGAGGGCCTGGCCGAGATGCTGCCCGACTCCTTCATCGCAGGCCTGCCGCGGGACGAGCATGGGCACATCTCGCTGGCGCGGATCGACCTGGGGAAGCTCGTGGCCGGCCGCGTCGCCACCCGCTATGAGCAGCGCACCGGCAAGAAAAAGAAGCTGGGCAGCGTACAACTCGGCTACGAGTCTCGGTGCGCTCCACCCCATGCTTTCGACGTCATGTTGGGCAGCCAGCTAGGAATCGGGGCCTACCGTGCTTTGGTGGAGGAGGGACTCGATGGGCACATGGTCTCCGTCAGCGGTCAACTCGACCTTCACTACGTGCCGTTCACGGAGCTGATCAACCCGCAGACCCTGAAGACCGAGGTGCGCTTCATCGAGCCCGGCTCCGACTTCCATCGCCTCGCCCGCCTCCTCGAGACGCGCGTCGACCCAGAAGCGGACTGGAGCCCTGGGCGTCGCGAGGAGCGCTGAGGCGGGCGAGGCTGCGCTTCGATCCTGCCTTCGAGCGACGCCGAACCCATCGAGTTCGAACTCCCCCGTATCGCGCGCACAGCACGCGCACGCGGAGGCACGGCGTCTTTTTTCGCCTTGCCCTTAAACCAATCCCGCGCGGAAGCGACTGGAGGCGAGACGGGGGTGCACCCCCTGTGCGTTCTCATGGTTCATCCTCCCCGTACGGTCACCTTCCTCCTCCTCCCCTGGTTGTCGCTCGCGCTCGGCTGCGCCGGCACGCCGACCAAGTCGTTGGCGCAAGCCGCCGATGAGCGCGACTTGACGTCGCTCAAGGCCCACTGCAAGAAGGTCGACGTCTTGGCGTACGCCAAGACGCTCGGGAAACCCGCCGACCAGAAAGCAGCCTGTCGCGAGTACGAGCGGGTGCAGAAGCTGGTGGCCGCCGAAACGGGGGAATGCGCTTCGATCGTCGAAACCTTCGAGAGCGTGTTCGAGTCGGACGCTCGGTTCTTCGAGAGGATGGCCGTCCGGTTTGCGGAGTGCGAGCGCTACGACGCGTTGTTCGAGCACATCGCGCTCTATGGCCGCAGTGGTGAGGGCGCGGACATCATCGCGAGCGTCGAGGCCCAGGGCTTTCCGGTCCGCGAGCGGTGGCTCTCCTATCTCGGGACGCACCAGGGCGCGAACTTCCTCCCACACGATACGGATGAGCAAATGCTCTACACAGGCAAGCACCTGGCGCAGTGGTCGAGGACCTTCGAAGACCCCGGCATGTGCACGCTCGTGGGAGAGGCTGCGATGGGGGCCCGCGAGCCCGTCATCTTGGGCATGCGGCCCTACTTGGAGTCCGCGGAGTGCGAGGAGACGACCGCGCTTGCGGTGTCGACCCTCGGCGCTGGGTTTCCGGACCTCAGGTCCTGGAGCTGCGTGACGCTGACGAACCGCTTTCACACCGAATCGCTGCCCAAGATGCGCGAACTCGCCGCCAACGACCCGTTCTGCGAGACCAAGCTCGAGTTCGAGGGCGGTGTCCCGATCGAGGTGACCTACTGCCCGGTGCGAGGTCAGTGCGGACGCTCTGCCACGGCTCTCGAACAGGCCAACGCAGTCTTGGAGCAGCACAAAGCGCGCAAGGCCGAGGCCCAGGAGTAGTCCGGTCGCGAATCACCCGACTCGAGCGCGGCTGAACGAGGGGGTGAGGCCTGGGCTCTCGGCGTCCGAGGCGTAGGCGATCGTGGCCCCGGCGAGCGCGAAGCCGGCGACGATCAGCAGCGGCCCGAGAGCAGCGTTGACCTTGCCCTTGATCCCCTCGACGAGCCCGAGCGCGGCCCCGTCCTCGGCTATCGGCGAAAACGCGAGCAAGACCAGGTACAGGGGAGCAACCGATTCGGCGTTCACCCACGACGTGCGGCGCTCGGTCCTGCTGGCCGCGTGGGTCAGCCGACCGCCAGCAACCCTGCTAGGGCTAGGTCAGGAGCAGTCGCCGAACCTGCCTGCTGTCCCGGGTCGTCGTCACGACGGTCACGACTCTGCGGTGCTCCCGTGCCATCTCGACAAGCTCGAGGATCGCCTCTTCTCGGCTGTAGAACTGGTAGTGCCGCCCGCTGTACGCCTCGAGCGTGAAGCCCTCGAAGTCACCGAAGTGGTCGTAGAGCGTGCCGCTGATCTTACCGGTGATCAGGATCGGCCTCGCCTTCTTCGGGTCGGGCAAGCCCTTCGTGCCACCGAGCCAGTCGTCGAGGCCGGGCTCGAAGTCGGGATTGGTCGGACCCTGTCCAGCACCGCCGTCCGGACGGCCTCCGCCATCCCCCGTGGGGTCGACAGCAGGACGACGAGCGATGCCCAGCTCCTTGGGGTCCGCGTCCGGCGTGATGGGAACCAGGTAGGGGTTGCCGCCCAGGCCCTGGACCTTCTCGGCGAGGACGTCGACGTAGTACGAGAGCGTCTTGTACCAGCGACTGCTCCGATCCAGGCGCTCCAGCCTCCAACGGAACACGGACAACAGCCGGACATGATGGTCGAGCATGTCCTCCTTCACGGAGACCGGGATGCCCAGCTGGAAGCTGCCGACGGTCTTCCGCCAGTGGAAGGACTGGCTCCGCGCCGCGGCCACCGCCTTGGCGTCCCGCTCGATGAGAAAGCCGCCCTTTCCGTCTTCGTCGAAGATGGCCTTTCGAGTCACCAGCCTCTCGTTCGCGTTGAGCTGGAAGATGCCCCTGGGCACCTCGTTGTCCACGACCTCGTCCGCGATGGGATCCCCTCGCTTCTTCGCCTCCTTCACGAACCCCGCGTACCGGTGAGCGACCTCCTTCTCGCTGAGGTGCGTGAAGTTGGCCTTGGGCGCCTCGCGCACGTAACTCTCGTTCGAGATCTGACGAACGGCCAGGTCGAAGCGCTGCCCCTTCACGATGCCCAACGGTAGCTCTGCCGAGATGACACCGGTCTGGCCCGCCTGGCTTCGCGGGATGGGCACGTAGCGCATGCCGTTGCCCGGCAGGCGGATGGTGTGGGGGCCCTCCACCTCGATGCCGTGGTTGTAGTAGAGGCGGTCAGCCAGCGCGACGACCTCGTTGGCGTCCCACGTCGGAATGAAGAGCTTGACCAGGGTCCCCTCCGGGGCCGGTCGGGCCCAGTCGAGCAGCAGCTCGTTGGGCAGTGCGTTGTTGGCCGAGGGCGCCGTCGTCGCCTGGATCTCGAAGGTGTGGAGCGCCACGCGCGAGCTGTTGAGCCCTGGGTTGGCCACCTCGCTGAAGGCGAGGTTTCTCTGCGCCAGCTTGTCGGAGTTCGACGGAAGGGAGTTGCTGGGAATCGGGGTGTCGTCGTACCGGATCTGCGCCACCAGACACTGGTGCGCACCCATCAGGTGGTCCATCAGGCTCTGCTTCGCGGCGCCCGGGGGATCCGTCGGGTTGGGGCGCAGGTAGGGCTGGTTCCGGTTGTTGTCGAGGAGCACGCCGAAGAAGGCGTAGCCATCGCTGGCGTTGATGGGCTTGACGTTGCTCGCGTCGGTCTGTGCCTCAGGCGCGGCGGCGTACTGCTTCTTCTCTCCGAAGAACGGGAAGGACAGCCAGCTCTGGCCGTTGGCCGAGACGCCCGGGACGGCGATGGGACCACCCGCATTGGTGGCCTCGAGGTAGCCTCGCGTGGGGGCGCCGGTCATGGGGTTTCCGTCTCCGTCCTCCTCTCTGAGGAACGTCAGAGCCGTCGACTGTGACGTGAAGATGCGGAAGAAGACACGGACGTTGCTCGCATTGGCCGAGGCCGGGTGCAGTCGGACCCTGGCAATGGCGAAGTTGAACACGTTCTCGCCGTCGTCGTTCTTCGGAAACTCGTAGAGCGCCGATCCCTGCTGGTCGACGCTCAGCTCGTTCTCGAACTGCGTAGACGTCATGGTGCCCAGGACGCTCTGCAGGTAGGCGATGGCGTCGTCCTGGTTGGCCTGCCCCTCAGCGTCGGCTGTTCCGGTCAGCTCGTGGCCCAGGAACACATTGTTGGCCGTCATCTGGAAGCAGCGCAGGTCCGTCGACAGCCAGTGAGGGGTCTCGCCGGCGACCGAGTCCAGCATGAAGGGATTGGAGGACCGGCTCAGCTGCACAAGCGCGACCTGCGTCACGTCGGCACCCGTCGTGCTCTGCAGACTCGCCTGGATGGGCACGACCCGCGGGGAGTTGTCGAAGTCGAACGTCGAGGCGGGGTCCGTGAACTCTACGTCGTACCGGAAGGTGAACCGCTGAAGACGGTTGTAGAAGGACGGATCGTCGCTGAAGACCGGGGCCTTGGGCATGATCGTGATGCTCTCCATGCCCCCCACGGTGATCACGGGAGCCCACTGCTCGAGCTGCGCCTGAGACGGGTTGGCGGTGTCGATCGGGCCGTTGATGAAGGCACTCGGTGGCAAGCCGTCGACCGTGACGAGGATGGCGTTCTCGAACGTGCTGTTGCTGTTGACCTCGTCCTCGCTGTACGTGCTCCGTTCGACGATGAGCTGGATGCGAGGGGAGGGCCTGGCCAGCCAGGTCGTGATGTTGACGAAGAAGGCCTTGATGTCCTGGAAGTCCGGGTTGGCCTCTGTGAAGCCGGCGATGTTGAAGTTTGCGAAGTGGTGGAAGGTGGAGCTCGTGACGACCCTTCCTACGCCTGCCTTGTGCCCGTCGTAGACGGAGAGCAAGTTTACGGTCTTGGAATCGAGGTCGTCGTCCCCTTCGCCGTCAATGTACCGCTGCGCGACGACCTGTGGCACGACCGCCTGATCGTACGACGGGAACTCGACGAAGCCCGCAGGAAGGGCCGCTCCCCCGTCGTACACTGCGTGGGCGAAGCCGTGCGTGTAGTCGTCCGCGATGAGTCCGGCGTCTTCGCCGAGGGTCTGGCCCTCGTGCATGTGGTCGGGAAGGGTGGTGATGTCCGCTCCGTCCGTGCGGAAGATCGGGTGAGCGGGCGACGTCAGTAGGGTGATCGTCTGGGCGATGTTGTCGGACTCACTGCCGGTCTGAGGATCGGGGGTCCTGGTGTCTGCTCGGCCATTGTTGTTTCTGTCCCAGCTCAGCGGGAACGAGGGGCGCATGGGTGACAGGGCCGTCGTCAGGTCATCGAACCACGCCCGCATGGTTCGAACGCGTGGAAGGTAGCCACAGATGCGCGAGCCCAGGGCCTCGTGGTCGCCCGTGGCGAACACGCCACCGCCCGCGTCCATGAACGTTGCCAATGCATGGATCTCGGCGGGCTCGAGCGCGGGATTGGCTGCAGCCGAGGTCTGGAAGGCGAAGATCCAGATGACGTCGTAGACGGAGAGGTCGGGGACGCTCGTGGCGAAGTTGAAGTTCTCGTGGTCGGCCTGTGGGTCAGAGCCCATGAAGGCTGTTTCGACGTCGATTCCGGCAGCCGTGAGGGTGTCGGCGAGCATTGAGTAGTACGCTGCGTTGAAGCCGTTCCCGGTGTCGATTACGATGAGTGCGCTGATGGGCATGTGGTGCTCCTCGAACTGCTGTTGCGTGGGACTGGTGTCGCTCAGGTGCAGTCGTTACGACCTGATCGGACACTCTCCGCGAGAATTAGAAGCGGGGTTACCCTGGTTGTGAATGAAAGCAACCGGAGCAGAACGCTCCAACAGGGAACTCCAGATGATGAGTACAGAACAAACAATCCAAAAGAATCATCAAGCACAAGGCCGGGCTCATGCGCCTGGCTGAAGAACTCGAAAACGTCGCGAAAGCCTGCAAGGTGATGGGCGACTCAGGGTGTCGCCCTTCGGATCGTTCTACGAGAAGAGGAACGCAGTTGAGTCACGCTGTTTTCTTTTCGGCGAGGCGGCCTCAATTCCCGCTGGCCGACAGCCGCTTCTCGGGATGTCCGGGCTTGGGTCCTACCGGTGAGAGGGGGTTGACCGAGGGGCTCGCGCGGGGCCACCGACACGACGCCTCACTCGTCTTTTTCGCTCCTGGCGGCGTCGCCAAAACTTGCAGTACACCCGGTACAGCGGCGTTTCGGCTCCTACCCAGGAGCGAAGAATGCTTCCCGATCCGCCGCGCCGGGTTTCACCACGGGCTGCTCGCTCGGGGCGTAATCGCGCATCGAAGGAACGGCGCCAACACCCCGGTAGCACCATGAATTCGTCGTTCCTGAAATGCGACAGCGCTGTCGCATTTGAAAACGCGTCAGACCTGGCCCTTCCTAAGGATTCGGCTTGAGCCTCAAGCGCGGAGCATGCAGGCTTCTCGTTGCAGTCCCGGATGGATGGATGTCCTGTATGCGCGCGCGTAGTTTTCCAAGTCTCGGCATCCCGCACATTCCCGTGCTCACCCTGGGCTCCCCCGCCGGTGACGACGATGACGACGAGGACGACGAGGACGACGAGGACGACGAGGACGACTGCTCCGCGGGCTACGAGGGCTGCCCCTGCGCGCAGGAGTACCGGTGTCTCGACGCCTTCGATTGCTCGACCTACGCGGAGGCTACGTGCGCACCCGACCTCACCGACGATCTCGACTGTTTGACCAAGAACAGCGGCTGCAAGAAGAACGACATGTTCGACGTCTCCGGCTGGGGCAACTGCGTCTCGCTCGTGGAGGACTGCGCATGAACATCCCGAATTCGAAGAGCGCCGCGTATGGTCTCGCCCTGCTCGCGGTCGTCGTGCTCGCCGCCTGCGGAGCCGTCGTGGAAGGGACGGAAGGGGAGGAAACATCGCCCTGCAACGAGGGCCAGTGCCTCGGGGACCTCGAGTGCCGTTCGGATCTCTGCGTCGATCTCGACTGGGCGCCGGGCAGCTCGGGCGCAGGCGGTTCGGGTTCGAGCGTCGATCCGAGCGGGGAGCCAGGAACCACAGGATCCGCGACGTCCTCCGACTCGAACGAGACCACCGAATCGACGGGGTCCCCTCCCGGGACTTCTGGAGACCCGACCGTCGACCCCTCCACCTCTGGTGACCCCACCTGGGGCTCGTCCAGCTCGGGCGGCTCCAGCTCTGGGCGCCACGGTGACTGTGGCGACGGGTTCGTGAGCCCCGGAGAGCAGTGCGACCCCCCCGACTTCCAGGGGCTCGACTGCTCCGCCCTCGGACTGGGCACGGGGACGCTCGCGTGCGACCCGGTCACCTGCACCTTCGATACCTCGATGTGCAACACCGGGTCAGGCGGGACCTCTGGCTGACTCCAACAGTCGCTCACGGCTCCGGCCCAGTGGTACGTTCGTTCTTCCGTGCGCAGCCTTGCTGTCGCAGGCTGAGGCAAGCATCAGCGCACAGGCGCCGCGGGCGAGGTGGGTGAGTCAATGCCTCATGAACCCGGGGGGGACGAAGCTCCGGGGGGCGGGGTTACGCGGGGCTGTGTCTTGTTCGCGGTTGCCTCCGCGCGGACGTGCGTGTCAACTGCTGGCCGGTGCGCGGGACCGCGTGGAGCTGGCTGACGCGGCACCCGACCTCCGGGGACGACCACGGAGAGCTTCAACCCGATCGATCCGCGACACGTCGAACGCTTTCGCGATTTCCCATGGCTGCGGCCCCGAGCAAGAACTCGGACGGGCAGGAGCCACCGACGAAACCGGCGCTCTGTCTTAGAAATCGGCGCCGGAGTGATTGGCGCGTCGTGCCATACTCGCGCGCGATGGGTGTTCAAAACGCCGCCGCAGGTCAATCGCGCTGCAACCTCATTCGAGGGCAGTTCGAGACGTACAGCTGGGACCAGCCGCCATCCTCCGGGATTGCAGGGTGGGAGGGCCGGTGCGGTCAGACCTGCGTCGCAAACCTGCTCAAGAACCGTCGCCCGAGCATCCACGTGGGCCCCAGTGCCCTGATCGCAGCCAGCGGTGGAGACCTCGGTCCGGGCTCGATGCCCTCAACCCTGCTTCAACTCATCAACAGCCGCTCCCCCCGACGCTCCTATCAGCTCCGCAACGAGCGACGCGTGCTGGTTCAGGCTCACCCGCACAACCCGGTCGGGTGCCTGCTGCAGTGGAACGACAACGTTCTGCACTGGGTCACGGTCGTGGGGATGCACGGACCGAACGTGATCTTCAATCACTGGGGACGACAGCAGACGCTGCCGCGCACAGAGTTCGAAGAACGCTGGGGCTTTCGAGCCCAGCGCGCCCTGGATTGGGTGGTGTCCCGCGTGGGAGGGCTCGCGCCGTACACGACGCTGAGCTGAAACGACGCTCCTGCTTGTGTCGCTCCCGTGGGCTGGCACGGTCGAGCGCTCGGCGCGGGTGACGGCGGCGTGCACCTGCATGCCGAAGCCACGCTCCGATGCAGGACTGGCTGCCGCGACCGACGGTCGGTCTCCGCTTGGCCCTCGGTCTTCATCATGTTCGAGGCCGCAGGGCCAAGCGTGTAGTCGTCGCCGCCGTCGAGGGCGATATCGGGGACTTCATGCGAGCGTGAAGTGGGTGACGACGCCGTCGACCGACTCGATCTCGCTGCCTGGGATCAGCGAGACGTAGAACTCGGCCGCCTGGCGGCCGTTGTTGTTGAACCACAGGCAGGTGCGAATCTTGGAGCCGAGCATCAGAGCGACTTTGCGAGGGTGACGAGTTGTCCGGCAGCAGCGGTCCAGCCGGGGGTGAAGCCCATCTCGGCGTGGGTCTTGCGCTGCTCGGCGGTGCCGTGGCGGGCGATGGCCTGGTAGCGGGTGCCACCGTCTTCGTCCTCGAACTGGAGGATCGCGGTCATGAAGGGCTTCTCCGCCGGGACCCAGGCGCTCGTGAACGCGTCGGTGGTGACCAGACGGCGCTCGGGTTCGACCTCGAGGTACACGCCGCGGTTGGGGACCTCTTGGCCTTCGGGCGATCGCATCACGATGAGCTGGCTGCCGCCGGGGCGGACGTCGAGCTCGGCCGAGGCGGTGCTCCACGGCGAGGGTGTGAACCACTGCACGAGCAGGGCGGGCTCGGTCCAGCAGCGCCACACGAGCGATCGGGGGACGTCCAAGTGCAGCGACAGGTACAGGTCGCGCTCGGGGTCGAAGTCGGGGACGAGGTGTTTGGGAGGGGTGGTCATGTTCGGGTTTCCGAGGGGCGAAAGAGCAGCTCGATGTAGTGACGCAGGTGCTTGGCGCTCTCCACCGCGACCGAGGCGTCGCCGTGCGCCTTGGCCAGGACGAAGGCGCCCTGAAGGACGGCCTGGGTGTGGCGAGCCAGGCTCGCCGCAGTCCATGGGCCACAGATCCCGTGGGCGTCCATGGCGGCTTGGATGTCGGGCTCGAGGGTGCGCGCGTGGTCGAAGATGCTGGCGGCGCAGGCCTCTCGAATTGGGGGGTTGGTCTCGAACACCTCCTGCACCATCGTCCCGACGACGCAGGTGAACTCGGGGAGCTCGCCTTGGAGGAGGTCGCGGCGGAAGTCGACGTAGGCGAGCACCCGATCGACCGGGTCCGCGGGCGCGTGGTAGGGCGCCTGCTCGAACAGCCCGGCCGTGAGGGCGGACCAGTGCTCGGCCACCGCGACGCCCAGGGCTTCCTTGCTGGCGAAGTGGTGGAAGAACCCGCCCTTGGTGACCTCGGCTCGGCCGCAGAGCTCGTCGACGGTCATGGCCGCGTAGCCCTTCTCCCGCACCAGCCCCAAGGCGGCGTCGAGCAGCTTGTCGCGGGCGGTTCGTCTCATCGAATCTGTACATACCAACTAGTTGGTATGTCGTCAAGTCCCGCCCGAGCACCGGTCGTTCGGTAGATTGCGGGTCTTGGCGTCGTTGCTCGTTCCCGCCCTCGGGGTCTATCTCGGGCTGCTGCTGGTCGTCTCGCTGCTCGCGAACCGCCGGGTGCAGAACGAAGAGGACTACATCGTGGCGGGTCGGGTGGCTCGGCGTGCTCGTGGTGGCGTCGCTGGGCAACCTCCCCGGGCAGGAGCTCGCGCAGCGGATCATGGCGGCGCGCTCCAAGCACGTCGCTCAGCGGGCCTGCGTGATCGCAGGGGTCCTCTACGTCAGTCTGGGCTCCATCCCGGTGCTGATCGGCGTCGCGGCGCCCCTGCTGCTGCCCGAGGAGCAGCAGACCGCGGTGCTGCAGAGCCTCGCCCTGCGCCTGTTCTCGCCCGTGATGACGGTCGTGTTCGTGCTCTCGGTGGTGAGCGTGGTGATGTCCACGATCACCAGCGGCCTGCTGGCGCCCGCCACAACGCTGGCCCACAACCTCCTGCGCCATCGCGTCTCATCGCAGGTCTCGTCGCTCATGCTGTGTCGGATCAGCGTGGTCCTGGTGCTCGCTGCGAGTATTGGCGTCGCGCTGATCGGCGAGAACGCCTACGCGATCCTCGAGGCTTCGTACGCGATCGGGTTGGTCGGGCTGTTCGTGCCGTTCGTCGCGGGTATCTACGACGTGAAGGCCAGCGACCGCGCAACCATTGCGGCGATGATCACCGGGATGGCCGTGTGGTCGCTGGAGTTCCTGTTCGAAACAGTCGTCCCCATGAGCCTCGTCGCATTGTTCGCATGTGGTGCAGTGTTCGAGGTGCTGCGCCGCCGCGACGCGTGAAAGCGGTACGGCATGCTGTCGTGCGAAAGGTGGACACGTTCTCCGCGGCGCCGAAGACTCACCCTCGAAGGGTGAAGACCTCGCCTGGAGCCGTGGCTGCTAGCGCACCGTCCTCCGGGGGCCGATCGGCAGCGGCGTCGCGGCCGTCCTGTACCAGAGTGCGTACGACGTCATGAGCACCAGGAAGAAGATGAAGGGCATCGGCGCATGCGCGGCGTCGCCGGCGAGCACGTGCGAGGCGGTCGCACCGAGGAAGTCGAACGCAAAGCCCGCGTAGGCCCATTCTTTGAGCCGCGGCCAGCGTCCGAGCAGGATGGCGACGCCCCCGAGCACCTTCGCCAGCCCGAGTATCTTCATGATGTAGAGCGGGTAGCCGAGCTCCGTGAGCGTGCGCGCGACGGACTCCGGCCCGCCGGTGAGCAGTTCGATGACGCCTCCGCCAGCGCCCGGCACCATGAGCAGGGCGGTGATCACCCAGTAGACGATTCGGGTGCGAGCGGCCCCGGTGCCGCCGGAGTTCTGGTCTGTGATGGGAGATTGCGTCGTGCTCATGGCCATGATGTACGGCCGCGAGAGCCCTCCCGGAAGTGATGAAGTTGTGATAGGTTCCATCAGAGGAACCGATGGAGTTTGGCAAGCTCGGGACGCTGAGTCTCGACCAGCTGCGGGTGCTGGTCACAGTGGTCGACGCGGGCAGCTTCTCGGCCGCTGCGCGCGCGCTCGGTCGAGCCCAGTCGGCCATCAGTCAAGCCGTGGCCACGCTCGAGGAGCTGCAGGGCGTCACGTTGTTCGACCGGGCGGGGTACCGGCCGCAGCTCACGGAGGTCGGTCGCGTGCTCACCGAGCAGGCGCGGCTGGTGCTGGAGAGCGCTGCACGATTCGAAGCGGTCGCGTCGAACAGTCGCACGGGTCTCGAGCCCGAGCTCGCCCTGGCGATCGATCCGCTCGTCCCCACCGAGCCGCTCATCGACGGACTGCGGGCGCTCGGCGCGAAGTATCCGGATCTGCCGCTGCGCTTCTCGACCGAGGGGCTGGGCGGATCGGTGCGACGCCTGCGTGATGGGACCGCCGCCCTCGCGCTGTGCGTCCTGCTTCCGACCATCCCGAGCGACGTCGTGGCGGTGCCGCTGCTGCGCATCCGACTACGCGCAGTGGTCGCTCCCCGGCATCCTCTGGGGCGGCTGCGTCGCGCAGCATCTCGTGCGGATCTAGGACGCCACGTGCAGCTCGTGCTCTCGGATCTCGACTCGGCGACGAGCGAGAACGATGGGGTGCTCAGCGGCCGGATCTGGCGGTTCGTCGACATCGGGCGACGCATGGACTTCTTGCTCGCGGGCTTCGGCTGGTGCCGCATGCCAGAGCACCTCGTCGCGGACCATCTCGCGTCCGGCGCGCTCGTACCCCTGAAGATCGCCGACGACCCCTCCCCGCGCGAGGCGCTCACGATCCACGCCGCGCACCGTCGTGATCATGTGCTCGGCCCGGCAGCGCGGTGGCTCCTCGATACGTTCGAGCGTCGCCCCGCGTGAGCAGGCCCCACGTGCGCGGGGGAGGTCATGGCTGCTCGAAGCCGTAGAGCGCCGCGCCTCCGCCACGGTTTTTCTCTCGACCCTGACGCTGTGGTTCTGAGCGCCTCTTCGTTGAAACGAGGAGAGCACCGGAGACCTTGTCTCCAGCAAAAATCGGCGCCAGAGAGTGATGGGCGGCGTCGTGACAGACTCTCGTCCGATGGGGGTCCGAAGCGCCGCTGCGGGGCAACTGCGTTGCAACCTTATTGGGGGCAGTTTGAGACGTACAGCTGGGACCAGCCGCCATCCTCCGGGATTGCAGGGTTCGTACACGAAGCTCCGCTGCGCGTGGCGAGCGTGGTCATCCCGCTCCGGCTCCGCAGGCGCCGAGGTCCTCGAAGCCCGCGGGGGCGGTTCCATCTTCGAAGTGCGGCAGGCACGTCGTCGGCTCGGGGCAGGCGGGCGCGGTGAGATCGCAGTAGGGCGTGCAGCAGCTGCCCGTGCCTGGCTCGCACGCGCCGACGAAGTCTGGAGCGCGGCACGACGAGCCCGGTTCGCAGACAGTGTCCGAGTCGCAGGCATCGAAGGCCGCGCCGCCGGGTCCGGACGCGTCGAAACCGCAGGTGAAGGAGTCCGCGATGCGCATGCAAGACTGGCCCTCGGGGCAGGCCGAGAGGTCGAGCGGGTTGCAGCTCGGAAAGCACAACGGCCGAATCCCGGACCCGCTGACCTGGCAGACGCGGGTGGGATCTTCGCAGGAGAGGTCGTCGTCGGGCCCGACGCAGTAAGGTACGCAGAGCGACCGGTCGCGCTGTACGTCGAGGCTCAGACAGATCGATCCGATGTCGCAGGAATCGACGCCCGACGCATGGCTTCCTTCGAAGGTGCAGGGCTCATCGACTACGTCTGGATCGGGGTCGAGCGGGAAGCACCTGGCCGCATTCCACGTGGCGCCCCCATCGTTTGCCCACGCGTTGCACTTCTCGCCGCGAGGGCAGTCTTGCTCGGTGACCGAGCATTCGATCGGACGATAGGGCCCGGCGTCGTTGCCGGGGATGAACGCCGTGCCGATCGGGTCGTCGGTCGTCGAGGACGGGTCCTGACCCGGACCGGAGCTCGAGGTTGTGTTCAGCCCCGAGGGGTCCGCGGTCGTCGGAAGCAGCCCGGTCGTGGTGGGGTCGGTTTGCGCCGGCTCGCCCGTGGAAGCGTCGCTCCCAAACTCGGTGGTCGTGGTGCAGCCGGCCAGCAGCAGGCTCCAAAACAAGCAGGCGGTCCGCACCAAAGCAATGCTGCCATAAGTCATATGTAAGTTACCAACGGTTGTTTGCGGATCCTGTTGTGAGACGGTCTTTCGGTTTCCGGCGCTCTCGAGTCGTACGACGCCAGCGTCAGTGGTGACCTGGAGCGCCGCCGCGCAAGTGCTCGATGACCCAAGGATGCTCGTGGTGGTCGAGCGCGGCGGGATCCGGCTCGAAGCCCGGCTGCAGCACTGCGCGCAGCCGACCGAGGGTGGCGAAGTCGCGCTGGCTGACGACCGGAAATCCCGCGTCGATCAGCATCGCCGCTGCCACGCCGACGCCGAGCTGGTAGCGGCGAGGTTCGTCGAACCGGCACCCGTCGGAGATGACCTGGGTGCCGCAGGCGCCGCTCATGTCGGTGAGCATGGCCAGCTCGATCCGCTGGGCCTTGGCGAACTCGACCATCGCCTCCGCACCGCGCCGCATGCCCTCGGTGAGATCGGTCCCGTGCTGATCGACGACACGAGCGCGGCCGCGAAGCACCGCGAAGCCGTCGCCGCCATGCAGGTCGGGCATCGTCCGCGGGGTCCCCAGTCCGTGGTCCTCGGGGCAGAACGAGACCACGCGCACGGTGGGGAGGCAGAGCACCGATGCGAGCGAGCCCCCCATCCCGTAGTCGGTCCCGTCGACTCCGCATGGACGGCCGGCGATGCAGCCGGACACGAGCACGCGCCAGGGATCCTCGGCGGTTGGCGGCCGCATCTGCGCGATGTGGTTGGGCTGCTCGACGAGTTTCACGGTGCGAGGACGAGGATACTCGGGGGGCGAGCCAGCGTCCCGCGGTCTCGGGCGGATCGAGCTATCGTGCGCCTCGAATGATCGCGGTCCTTGGCGCACTGGTCGCGGTGCAGGTGCAGGTGCAGGTCACCTCTCCGTCGCGCCCCGACTGCCCGACTTCCGAGGTGATCGCGCGGGACATCGAGACCTTGATCGGCGTGGTTCCCCCGCCCTTGGTCGACGTGCGCATCGAGGTGTTCGACCGCGGGGAGGGGGTCGTCGCCGAGCTCTCGTACACCGCGGGCTCACGGACGCAGGCCCGATCGATCCCCGGCACGACCTGCGCGGACGTCGTGTACGCGGCCGCCGTGGTCGTCGCGGTCGGGGTCGACCCGGTCGCGGTTGTGCACACCCTCGCGCCGATCCTGCAGCGACCCTCTGGTGTTCCCGAGCACCCCTTGGTGGCCCAGCCACCGCCCGTCCTGCCGCTGGCGGAGGCTCCGAGGTCCCAGCCGGGGCCCGCGCGGGTGCAGCCTTCACCCTCTCCCTCGCGCCCCCGTCGCCGGCCCTCCCTCGGGGTGTTCGCACGGGGCGGCATCGGTGTCGGTGGCCTGCCGAGCCCGACGGGGTGGGTGGGCGGTGGGCTGCAGCTCGGGCTCGGCGGGCTTCGAGTCGAGGCATCCGCGCAGCACCTGTTCGCGCGGCGCGTCGAGCACTCCGAGGACGCGAGCACGGGCGCGGACGTCTCGATCACGGGAGCCAGGCCGGCTGCCTGTTGGACGCCACGGGTGGGTGCGTTCACCCTCGGAGGGTGCGCGGGCCTCGACGTTGGCGCGGTCCGGGGCGAAGGCTTTGGGCTGGAGAACAACGGCACCGCCACGTCCGTGTGGGTCGCGGCCACCCCGGGCCTGCGCGTCCACTGGCACCCCAGTCCTCGCTTCGGCCTTGGCCTCTCGCTCGACGTCCCGGTCGGCCTGGTCCGGCCGACCCTGAGCATCGACGACTTCCAAGAGCCGCTGGTCCGCACCGGGCTCACCGCGGTCTGGGCAGGCCTGTCGTTTCAGTTCACTTTTTTCGACGAATCCCCGGCCCGCCGGAGATGACGGGGCGTGTCCGTGGCCAGCTCTGACATCGACTTCGCGGCGCTGTATTCGCGGCACCTCGACTTCGTGTGGCGCAATCTGCGGGCCCTGGGGGTTCAGACCGCAGAGCTGGATGACGCCACCCAGGACACCTTCGTGGTGGCCTACCGGCGCCGCGACGACTTCCGACCCGAGGCCTCGATGCAGGCGTGGCTGTACGGCATCGCCAAGCGGGTGGCGTTTCGGCAGCGGCGCGGGGGAGGCCGGCGCGCACGGCTGGTCGAGGCGGTGGCCGCCGAACCCCGGGGGCAACCATCGCTCGAGGCCGTGGTCGAAGACCACCAAGCGTGGACGATGGCCCTCGTCTTCCTCGACGCGTTGCCCACCGCCCAGCGCGAGGCCTACTGGCTCACCGAGATCGAGGGACTCACCGCGGCCCAGGCCGGTGCGGCGCTCGGGGTGAGCAGCAACACCGTCAGCTCGCGCCTACGCACGGCCCGTCAGTCCCTGGCTCGCCACGGCGACGTGATGCGAGCGCGCGACGCGGGCGAGCTTCGGCGGGCGCTTCGTGGGCACACCGGTCCCTCGGCGGATCAGCGACGTCGCGCGGCCGCGGCCCTGTCGGTGAAGCTCGGGGCGCTCTCCAAGGTGGCGGTGTTGGGTGGCCTGGGTCCGTGGATCGGCGCGGCCGCGGCCGCGGCTGCGATCGCCTGGGGTGCGTCGTCGCTGCGCGCCCCCGACGAGGTGGCCCGCACCGTCCCAGCCCAGCCCGCGGCGGTCGTGGCCACACCACCGGGCTCGGCCGAGCCCGCACTCGAGCCCGCGGCGGCTCCCAGCGCCGAGCCACGCCCAGTGCCGCAAGCTCCAGCCGTTCCCCCAGCCGTACCCTCAGCGCTGCCGCGGCCGAGCGCGCGCACCCGTGCACCGCACGACGCCGATCTTCTGGCCGAGGAGGCCGCCCTCGTACGCGCGATCAAGACGTCGGTGTCCTCGGACCCCACGCGAGCACTCGCGCTGGTCGCCCAGCACGGCCGTCGATTCCCGCAAGGCGTGCTCGTGCACGAGGCCTGCGCGCTTCGGGTGCAGGCGGCGTGCAGCCTCGGTCGGACCGCCGAGGCCCTCGCGGCCGCCGAAGCGCTGCCTCCGGGGCACGCGTGGGCTTCGGGCTGCCGCCGCAGCTCGAGCGAAGAAAAACCGACGAACACCGACCGACCCGGAGAAGAGCAGGGCATATGACGCTTGCAAAACTCCCCCTTGGTTTGGCTCTCACCCTTTCCGCGGCCGCGCTGCTCGCCTGCGACTCGAAGGATGGCTCGGTCAGCGGCACCGCCACCGTCGGCAGCGAGACCGTCGGCAGCGAGACCGGCGACGACACCGGCGGCACCGGCTCGGAGCCAAGCGACTCGGACGGCCCAAACACGAGCGGCGGCTCCAGCGGGGAGCAGTGCGAGCAGACCGAGACGGTGATCGGCCTCGATGAGCAGAGCGCCGCCGGGCTCACGCCCCAGCAGCTGCTCGACGACACGGTCGGGCTGTACGCCGGCTCGATGCAGTGGCTGCAGGAAGGCCCCGTCCAGTACTCCGGCGCGCCCGGCCCGACCGGCGTCGAGATCGAAGTCACCTACGACGGCGGTGAAGCCCGCAGCGTCGAGGGCGACCTGCTCGTCCCTTGCGACCACGAGGGCCCTTGCCCCTGCCCCGACTCGCTCGAGGTCGATGTCGGCCTGCGCTTCACCAGCGAGGATGGTGTGTTCGACGAGCAGTTCGACGCCGTGGTCGTGCTCTCGATCGACGATACCGGCTTCTCCAGCGGGAGATCCGAGCTCCGCCTCCGCTTCCAGCCGGACGAAACCTCCGGCACCTTCTCGACCGCATCCCTCGACCTCGCCGACGAGTTCGCACTCAACTACCTCGAGCTCGGGCTGACGCCCAGCGGCGGAGGGGTGGCGGGCTCGCTCAACGCCGAGGTCGAGGGGATGGGCTTGGCCGGCTTCGGCACCATCGCCAGCATCGGCGCGGTCGTCGACCTCGAAGGCTGCACCGGCTTCTACGATGCCGGCTCCGCGTGTGGCTTGGCCGGCTGCATCGAGGTGCAGGGCACGCCGGTGAACGGCTCGCCCGGCGCCGACAGCTGCAGCTGCAGCCAACCGAAGCCCTACTGCTTCGGGGCACCGCTCGCCGGAGACGACGCTCTCACGCTGTACACCCGGCCCTTCAACGACGGATTCGAGTCCTTCGACGAGGTGGTCGAGTTCCCCGTGTCGACGGATCTCGGCGGCGAGTGGCGGTCGTGTTCCGAAGCACCTGAGGTGGACCAGTGCAGCTGCGAGGTCACCTGCGGATAGGGGCCAGCACGTCGGGGATTCCCGACGTGCCCATGGTGAAACCCGGCGCTGGTCGAGACGACGCCGGCGCGGTCCGAGAGCTCTGCGGCGCTTCGCGAAGCCGACGAAGCGTTCGCGGTCGGAGAGCTCGGACGCGGGCCGGTGACAACTTCGAGTCGGGGCAGCGGTCCGCGCCCGCCGCCCCGGCCGCGAGTCCCGAAGGCAAGGGCTCGGTTCGAAGACGACCTCCTCGCGGTGGTGGAGAGCAGAGTGCAGGCCGGGAAGATCGCTTACACGACCGCGGCGATTGAGGATGTTGTTCCGGAGGATGGGAATATGTGGGTTACTGCTGGTGCCATGAACTCCCTTCGACGGTTGGCGTGCCTGGTGAGCCTCATCTGCGCATGTTGCACGCCTGGCTCCGACGCGGATTCGTCGGAGTCGTCGGGGGCTGGGGGGGACGTATCGAGTGAAGGGGGATCCGATCCGCCACCAGAGTGTGTGGACGCCGTCGATCTCTCAGCGTCCGACTTCGTGCAGGACGGAGATTGGCTCATCAGGTCCCAAGAGGATGCCGCCCCGTTGCTGCGTGCGCGGAGCATCTCCGGTGGTGTGGTGTTTGACGGCGCCGAGATCACGGAGTTGCCGGAGTTCCTCTGCCTCGAGACCGTCGATACACTTTGGATTCGGGGGACCGGCCTCTCCGATCTTTCCGCATTTTCCCATCTGCGGGAGGTGTCAGATAATCTACAGATCCTTGACAATCCGAACTTATCCTCGTTGCGGGGGCTCGGTGGGTTGGAACGCGTTCAGTGGATGTCGGTGAGCGGGAACGCGAACCTGTCCTCGCCAGAGGGCATGGCGTCACTCGTGACCGTCAGTGACCTGATGAGCATCAGATTGGACGCGGATGGGGCCACGTTGGAGGGCTTTCCAAGCGTGTCGGGCCCGGAAACGCTGATCAGACTCAGCGGAGATTTCTCCGATCTTGGCCCGCTGTCGGGGACGGATGTTCCCAGCTACTCGATTTCGGGGCCGAATGTTCAAAGCCTCGCTGGGCTGCCGCCGCGCCGCGAGTACACAATCCTCAAGCTCTTGGGCGGAAGGTACACGGACTTGCTGCCATTACAAGGGGTTGAGCGCATTGATTCACTGAGTCTCAGCGATACTCAGCTTCGCTCCCTGCACGGACTCGAGGACCTGCGGTCGATCGGGAATGGTGCCATCTTGCACGGCAACGAGGAACTCGAAACCCTCGACGCGCTTTCCGGGTTGGAGCGGGTCGACGGCCCGTTCGAGCTTCGAGAGAATGCAAAGCTGACGTCACTCGCCGGCCTGGAGGGCGTGGAGTCGATGGGCCGGCTCTCTGTGCGGGTCTGCGGGGAACTCCGGAGCCTCGCGCCCGTGCTGGGCGGTGCGCTTCGCAACCTCGATTCCCTGCGCGTCACGTTCAACGAGAAGCTGCCGCAGTGCGAAGCCGAGTCCTTGTGCGCGCAGGTGCCGGGAGCAGCTTGCGACGTGACAGGTAACGCGGACCTGAAGTCCTCGTTGTGTCCGTGAGTCTGAGCGAGAGCACCGATGCTCAATCTCGGCCTCGGGGTGGAGGCGGGTGGAGGCTCGCCGCGTAGCGGCAGTGGGGTGCGGATGCGTGATCCCTCGGATCGGCTCGTCGTCCCTGACCGCGAGACCTGCACAACTTGCGCAATCTAGCCGCCTGTTGAGAAAGTCGACACGGCGGTCGAATCATCTACGTGCACGTTGGGCATCTGCCTTTGATCGGGTCGATCTCCGAGGCGTGCGGTCTGGAGATCTGGGATGCCATCCTGTACGGCGGCGATGAGGCGAGCTCGTTGGAGTTGTGTGGGCTCGATCTCGCGGTCGAGCACCTGCCTCCGACGTCACCCTGAGCCGATCCTGCACGCCTCGAGCTCGGCGCACTCACGGGGCAGCCAGTGCGTGGGGTCGGCCCCGCAGCGGACCTCTTCGAGCGCGTCGCGGAGGGGATCGATGGCTCCGGGCAGGTTGCGGCGCTTCACTTCCTGGGCGACTTCGATGAGCGTTCGGGCGAGCGTGAGCATGACGGCGGGGTCGGCACGGCCGTAGCGGCGGATGGGGTCGAACGCGGCTCGCAGGTGGGCGCGGTGGCCCGTCGAGACCTGGTGAATCGTGCAGTGGCCTTCGTTGCTCGTCGGCGAGGCCTCTGGGTAGGACCACAGCGCCAGCGTCACCTCGCCGAGGTGCCGCACCACGTCCTGCGCGGTCTGAGGATCGTTGATGCCTGGAGAGAGGGCGCGGACGGCGATGTCGGCGAGCTGGGAAAGGCCAAAGCCGATGTCTCGCTGCATCGTTCGAGAATCTCCGAGGGCAAACGCTCCGCGTACACGGGCCGCGAGGCTCTCGTCGCCATCGCGGTCGTTCTCGACCGTTTCGGCGTGCTTGGCCACGTCGACCCACGCCAGCGGAGCGTGCTTGACCACGTACGCTCCGTGCACGATCGGCACCCACGCCGTCGAGCCCTCGGGGAGCGCCTCGGCCAACGCGACCGTGTCGATCTGCTGCACCCATCCCCCCTCTTTGGCTTCGATCGCGACCGCGGACGAGGGCATCGGCGGCATGTTCTGATCCGGGCTCGCGACGGGAGCCACGGTGGGGTGCTCGCCGGCGTGAACGCTTCCCACCGCCTTGAGCACGGAGATGGCGCTCTCGGCGATGCGCCCGACGACCGTGCCGACCTGCAGGTTGGTGGTCACGTGATCGACGGCCCGGACGACCATCACCAAGGAGCCGATTCCCGCCAGCACCGCGACGACGACGGTGATGTTGGGGATGAAAGCGTCTTGGCCCAGGTCGCGGGCGGAGCGGAGGCCGAGCAGGCAGAACACGGTGGTGCCCATCACGATGCCGACGGCGCGACGCAGGGTCGGGTCGCTGAGCCAGTTGCGGAGGGTTCGAGGGGAGAACTGACCGCTGGCGAGCTGGACCGCGACGAGCATCATCGAGACCAGCAGCGTGAAGGCGGTGATCAGGCCCCCGGCGATCGTGCCGAGCACGACGCGCGCGCTGGCCACGGTGGTCGAGAGCAGGCCCGGCAGCACCTCTTCGCCCAGCGCGTGGTCAAGCAGCAGGCACAGCTGGCTGAGGACCACCGCCAGGGCCGTCATCACCAGCGGGACGAACGCGAGGCGATGCTGGAGCCCCTCCAGGAGCTGTCTGAGCCGAACGATGCCGATCCGGTCGGCCAGCCATTTCCTCATGTCGGGCGTCCTAGTCCATCCTGGAAGAGGTGCACGCGACCTGCGACAGGGGCGTCTCTAGGGGCGATTCCGTCACGGCCTCCGCCGCCGGTGGTCCGGGTGCGCGGAGGGCTTGGGGTTGCTCAGCCGCGTCGGCGTCGGCGTCGAAAACCGAACATCGCCAGCAACGCGAGGGCGCCCCAGCCACTGGGGATCGAGTTCGAACGGCAGCCGCACCCGTCGTCACCCGCACCATCGGCACCGGAGGCTCCGGTGCTGTCGCTGCCGCCGGACGCTTCCGCGGCGAGCGTATCGTTGCCGGTGGTGTCGTCCGAGGCTCCAGTGCCACCGGCCGCGGTCGAGTCGCCTCCACTGGAGCTGCCGCCACCGGTGCTGCCCGCCGTCGCGGGCACTGCGTTCACCGCGACCGCGACCGCGTCGTCGGTCGGGCCGCCGCCCCATGGCGCGTCGGCGAACCAGGTGATGCCTTCATGCACGAGCCCAAAGCTCTGCGAATACGTGCCCTCCGAAGGGGGCCGGACGGCGAGTGAGAAGCGGCCGATCTCGCCGGGCAACACCTCGGCGTCGACGGTGGCGGCTCGGTTCTCCGAGGGCCAAGACAGGTCGTAGAGGGGGGACAGAGAATCGCGCGGCTCGGTGGGGGCGAGGAAGGTCTCGCCGGGCAGCCAGGACAGGCCGCCGGTGTTCTCCAGCTCGATCCAGAGCTCGGCGGAGTCACCGACTTCGACCTCGACGTTCACGTCCCAAGAACGCTCGACCTCGGTGGCGGAGAACCAGGTGAGCTCGGCTCGGAGCTCGCCCAGGCGCGGATGCAGTCGCGCTCCCGGACATGCGGTGGAGTTGCCGGGCCAGTCTCGGTGTCCACGAATGTTGTCGTCGGCGGTGGAGATGTCGAACAAGCGGACGAGGGTCTGCACGAGCAGCTGCCCCCGGAGCATCATCGCGTCGGTGGGCTGGTGCCCCACGCCGCCAACGCACTGGGCTTCGGGTTCGTGGTAGCAGCCGATGAAACAGACCGCGAGGTTGCCCGGGTTGTTGCCGCCCCCGGTGGCGCCGCTTTGAAAGTTGAGCGCTCGACCTTCGTACAGGGTGCCGTCGAACCCGACAAGCATCTGGTAGGGGATGTCGCAGTAGCCCCCGCTGTCCATGCCATAGGCCTGGGTGCCTCGGAGCTGCTCTGCGACGCTTCCGCTGGCGGTCTGCGGTCCGGCGGTGTGATGGATCGCCATCCGGTACCACTCATCCTCGGGTGAGCTGCACTGCGTGGACCGGGCTCCCCATGCTTCGCGGGTGATGACGCCGATGGTCTCGAGCTCGGGCGCCACCGCGTGAAGCGAAGGCGTGGTCGTGCTCAGTTCGCGGGAGGCTCGGCCGGCGTCTGGGTATCGGGGCTCGAGCAGCTCCCATTGAAGGTTGCCCACCACGGCCGCGTCGTCGTCCTGAAGTCGAAGCTGTGCACAGGGGAACGCGCGCCCCAGGTCGAGCACCATGACCCGCAGCTCGGAGCCGGTGAACGTCTCCTCCATCGAAGTCCAGGGTCCCGAGCTACGCCCTGGCGAGCACGCACCGGAGGCATCGGTCATCACGCCGCGCGCCTGGACGGAGACGGTGCGGGCATCGTGAACCGAGACCATCGCGGCGACCCGCGTGCCGCCTGCCTGGCCGAGGGCGGGGGGAGACTGCAGCCAGGCGCCAGCCGCCGACCACGTCAGCTCCCGCGTGGCCCGGTCGTCATTGCGTTCCGGCAGGACGTGCTCCCGAGCCTCGCTCGGACTCGCCTCGGCCGTGCCCGAAGCCAAGGCCACGATCATTCCAATTTCTGCACGACCCATGCGCGCGAAGTATAGAGCCCGAGAACGGCACCAGGCTCGCCAACGCGCGTTGTGTGGCGCTTGTGGCCGCCCCAACACAAACGTCAGCGCTCCGACGCCGACGCCGAGAATCGAGCCGCCCCGTGGCCGCATGGTGTTGTCGACCGCAAATCCGCACCCCAGGGGGCAGCGGCGACCCCGGCGAGGGTGCCAGTTGCCGATCACGATCGCGACCTCATCCGTGGACGCGGCGACATCGAAAGTGAAGGAGTTCGAGTCGCCCGCTCGCGCCTGCGCGTACTCGAGCTCGAAGGTCCCGGCGCTCGAGAACCGTTGGAGACTCGCTCGCCTTGGGAGCCCGCCACACCGCGCTCGGCCGCAAGGAAGATCGCGGACCCGGCCGTGGCGGGGTGGCCGCCTCGGGCGGCCTGGGGTGCGCTCGTCCACAACAGGGCACCGTCGGCGGGGTCGTACCGGTGGGGGTGCGAATCGACAGGTCGAGACGAAACCCGCCATCGACTGGTTCGATGCGGCCCTCCAGCTTCAGCGAGGCGTCGCGGACGGACGCACCGAACGCCTCTGCGGCTTCGTACACGGCCTCCGAATCGGGACATCCCGCGGGAGCGGTCCACTCGGCGACCGGTGCGGCCAAGCCGGCCACGAGCAGTGTGGTGACAACGAGCAGAGACGATACGATACGGTCAAACGTCCACGACGTGGAACGCATTGAGGTGGTGGCGCCTGCGTGACCGGTCGATCCCACGGCGGCGTGCGTCCCAGAGGTGGCGGCCAAGCGGTCGCGGTCCTGCCTTGGATTAATCGAGGGTTTGGACCCTTAAGCGGGCCGCCGCCGTACGTTGGGGCATGTTGTCGAAACAATCTCGAAGTCTCGGTGCCGCGACGATCATGGCTGGGGCTCTCGCCCTGGTGGCGGTGGGATGCGATGCGCCCATTGCAGACACAGGCGGTGAGGAACTGCGGGGCGGAATGCTCAGCTTTGACCGAGCGCTGGTCGACCTGGATGCACAGGACTACGACGACGACCCGTTCTTCTCCGATTTCCTCTGGTCGAACGCCCGTGATGTCTTCCAGATGGCGGACTCCTGCGAGGGGGCGCGCTTTGACGTGCGCCGACCCTCGGGCAGCTGGGCCTCGTACGAGGTGTCGAGCAGCCCAGGGGTCGTCACCAGCACATGCCAGCAGATCCTGCGCCACATTGTGGAGCTACCGGCGAACGTCCACTCGCTCGAGAACCTCGGCTTCTCGCTCCCGGATGCGCTCTACGACAAGCTGGATGCGGGCTACACGCTCGAAGAGGTGGAACTCTGGTCCACGGTGTACTCGGGCGTCGATTGCAGCTCCCCGTCATCGCAGTATGAGCGCCATCGGGTCAACCTGGACTTCACGCTGCGGGGTCCGGGAAATCAGGGCGGCTACGGCTTTCAGAGCGTGGTGTATGGCAACGAGCTAGCGGGCGGTCGATTGAAGCTCGCCCTCACCGATTGCGAACACTACACGACCAACCCCGGCTACCCGGAGCCCAAAGGGCCGGTGGTGGGTCCGGGCTAATCCAGCGATCTTCGGAAACGACTGCCTCGAAACACCCCGCGCTCGCCCTTGCAGACGTTCTCTCTTCCCCCCGCCTTCCCCCGCGATGTTCCAACGCAGCACCCGGCGGCGGGCCGATCTTCAGTCGTGGTAGCCTGCTGCTTGTAATGGGTGTTCGAATGGGGCGGCCAAGTGTGTTGATGGTGCTCCTGCTGATGAGCGTCGGCTGTGGCGGCGCGGACGGCCGAACCGGCCCTGCGTTCACGCCGTCCGGGGAGTCCGGCGACGGCGGCTCGACCGGCCCGGTTTCCGCGAGCGCCGGCGAGGGGTCGGTCGGCACCACAGGGGGCGGGTCTGGCGAGGGTGCGGACACCGACGGCGCCAGCACCACGGGCGATGCGCCGGTCGGGGAGGCCGGCAGCACCGGCGAGGAGAGCACGTGCCCGCGCCTGGAAATCCTGCTGCCCCCCGGGGAGGTCCTCAACGTCCGCGGCGATCCCTCGACGTCCAACGCCCCGATCGGAACGCTCTTCCAGGGAGCCATCGTCGACGTGCTCGGCGAGGTGAGCGGGGAGAGCATCGATGGCAACGACGTCTGGTTCCACGTCGCCACCGCTTCGCTCGACGGCTATGTGTTCTCCGCGTTCGCAGCATGCACGCTGGAGGAGCCTCCCGATCTCGACGCCAACGGGTACTACCTTCCGCTGCAGTGCGGGTCGACGGTCACCGTCACCCAGGGCAACAACGGCACGAAGAGTCACAACGGCACCTCGGCGCACTCCTTCGATTTCGGCCTACCCCTCAACACGCCGATCGTGGCCATGGCCGACGGCGTCGTCGTGTTCATCTACGACCAGACCGTCCCGGGTGACCCCTGCTACAACGGTGGCGGCAGCTCGTGTACGGACTACGCCAACCAGGTGGCGCTCAGGCACGCCGACGGGACGGCGACGGCCTACAAGCACCTCAACGCGGTCAGCGTGACCCTCGGTGAGGTGGTCCCACTCGGAGCTCAGGTCGGCCTGTCTGGGTCCACGGGTTGGTCGACGGGGCGCCATCTTCATGCCGTGCGCACCGAGGACTGCGGCCTGGCGTACTGCACGTCGCTTCCGATGTCGTTCCAGGACGTGCCCGGGGACGGTGTCCCCGTCACCGGTCAGGTCGTGACCTCGGGCAACTGCCCGTAGGCTTGCGTACTGCAAGTTTTGGCGACGCCGCCAGGAGTGAAAAGACGATTGACACGCCGTGTCGGGTTTCATCACGGGCTGCCAGGGCGTCCCATTTTGCGGCTCTGACGTGCTTCGGGACGAGAACGCGTTACGAGGCGAGCGTGGAGCAGCTGCGCATCCTTGCGTCAAACCCCGAGTACGCCCTGGGCTGGGCGCCCTCGGTGGTGTTGTATGTATGGAGAGCGCAGACAACGCTCGAGGCCGCGAAGGCGGCGACTGCTGCCATCCAGTGCGCACGCGAAGCGAGCTCCTGTGGCCGAGGCCTGCTGCTGGGCATCGTGGAGGAGCGAACGCCCCCTCCAGGACTCGCCGTGCGGCGCGAACTCGCCGAGGCGATGGGTCGCCATGGCGACTTCGTCTTCGCATCGGCGCTCGTCTTCGAAGGCAGGGGCTTTCAGGCGTCGATGGTTCGGATGGTCGCGACCGGCTTGTCGCTGATGGCTCCGTTTCCATTTCCCCACCAAGTCTTCGAGAGCCTCGCCGATAGTACGCGCTGGCTCGAACTCCTGAGCGCGCGCGAGCCTGAGCCCGTCCAGGCCGCACGGCTGCAGGCGCTGATGGGCGAGGTTCGTGGTGCTCCCACCCGTTGGGGTCGAACGGGGTAGGGGGAGTCCGCGATCCGCCGCGCCAGGTCTCATCAGGGGCTGCTAGGCGGAGTGGGTCTCCATAGGTTGGGGGTCCTCCTTCGGCGGTTCGACCGTGGGCTTCGGCGGTTCGACCGTGGGCTTCGGCGGTTCGACCGTGGGCTTCGGCGGTTCGACCGTGGGGGCCGTCACCGTGTTGTCGAGCCTCCAGGTGCGTTCGGTGATCAGCCGGGCGCCGCGGCGGTAGCGAACGTAGGACCAGACCCACTGCACGAACACGAGCAGCCGGTTGCGAAACCCGATCAGGTAGAAGATGTGCACGAAGCACCAGGCGAGCCAGGCGAAGAAGCCCGATGTCTTGAGCCTCCCTGATTGAACGACGGCGTCGGCACGGCCGATCGTCGCCATCAAGCCCTTGTCGCGATAGTCGAAGGCCTCTCGTTTCTCGTTGCGGAGGTCGTGGAGGATGTTCTTTGCCGCCGCGCGCCCGGTCTGCAGCGCGGCCGGGGCCACGCCGGGGACCTCGTCGCCATCGGTGTCCACCACGCGGGCCTGGTCGCCGACCACGAAGATCTCGGGGTGACCGGGGACGCTGAGGTCTGGCTCCACCGGAACTCGACCCACGCCGTCGAGCTTGGAGCCGAGGCATCGATTGAGCGGGTTGGCCTTGACGCCCGCGGCCCACAAGACGGTGCCAGCCTTGACCCGCTCTTCGTCCAGCCAGACGCCCTGCGCGTCGACCTTGGTGACCCGGGCGTCGGTCCACACGGTGACGCCCAGCTTCTCCAGGCTGCGGGCGGCGTCTTGGGACAGGTCTTCGGCGAAGGCGGACAGGATTCGGGGGCCACCTTCGATCAGCAGCACGCGAGTGCGCGAGGGGTCGATGCGCCGGAAGTCGCTGGTCAGCGTGTAGCGGCTGAGCTCTCCGAGGGCGCCGGCGAGCTCCACCCCGGTGGGTCCACCACCGACGACGACGAAGGTCAGCAGCTCGCGCTGGCGCTGGGAGTCTTCTTCGAGCTCGGCCCGCTCGAACGCGTTGAGCACGCGGCGTCGAATCTCGGTCGCCTGCTCGATCGTCTTGAGGCCCGGGGCGTGCTCCTCCCAGTCGTCGTGTCCGAAGTACGCATGCGTGGCTCCCCCGGCGAGCAGCAGGTAGTCGTAGCGGAGCGTGCCCTGCGAGGTCTCGATGCGCTTGTCCTCGGGGACCACCGAGGTGACGTTGGCCAACCGGACCGAGACGTTGGCGTACGACTGCAGCACCGTCCGAATCGGCATCGTGATGTCGGCGGGGGACAGTCCGGCCATCGCGACCTGGTACAGGAGCGGCTGAAACAAGTGGTGGTTGCGGCGGTCGACGACCGTGATGCGCAGGCCATCGTCGCGCGCCAGCGTCTTGGCCGCTTCCAGCCCAGCAAATCCGCCGCCGACGATGACGACATGAAGGGGCTCGCTCATGGCGCGGAGTGTAGCCGCCGCGAGCACCTCTCGCCCCCGGACTCGGCGTAGCGGCCGCCCTCGCGAGGGCGACAGGCTCTGCCCGGAATCGAAGCTCCACGAGCCCGCAGCCCTCGGGCAATCCATCGAGCGTAGAGACCGCCTCGACCAGGTAGAGCTCCTCAAGCTCGGCGAAGCCCTCGAGCAGACCCAGCGAGGGCTTGGTGGGAGGCTTGTCCAGCACGAGGCGGGTCACGCGTTTCTTGCCGACGCTGACCGTGACCGCGGGTCGCTCGCCGTCCATCGCCGAACGATCGAGCCCCGCGTCGGCCAGCAGCCGGTCGAGCGCCGCGGACTCCTGCTCGTCGAGCGCCCCCAACGCATCGAAGGGCTTCTTGCAGCCCAGCAGGCTCGCCAACGCACCCACCGCAGCCGTGGCCCACCACCGAATCCCCACCGCCTCGGACATACCCTCGATGATAGCGCGCAGTCGTCCTCGCTCGCTGCCCCGGTTCCGCTTGGGATTTCTTGCTATCGGCCTTGAACACCCAAGTCACCGAGGCCACCGCGCCCGAGTGGGGGAACGGACGCGGGCTCTGGGTGCGGCTGGACTTGTGTGGGCCATCCCGCCGCGCACCGAATGTCATGGCACCGGGGGTACGTCCGCGATGACATCCACCGCGCTGCCGCCGATGTACGCGTAGCTGACGTCGCGGTCGTACCCGAAGACTGTGAGACCCACGGGCTCGCTGGCATCGAGTCGGTGAGGCCCGTCGCCCACGCTCGCGCGCCACAGCGACCACGTCACGCCGCCGGAGACTCCGACGACGGATCCAGCTCCGAGAGATGCGCCGTCGAGCGTGACCTCGGCGCCCTGCGGTCCGACGATGTTGACCGCGTGGATCTGGTAGCCCCAGGGCGTGAGGAAGACGTAGCGAGGGACGAGCTGCTCGAGCGAGGGCAGGGCCACGAGCGCGGGATCGCCGAGGTTCCCATTCGGGTTCGCCTCACCGTTGTTGAACAGCAGCTGAGCGACCATGAACGGCTTGGCCGGGTCGGCGGACTCGACGATGAAGGGCTCAGTGGCCTGGAATACCGCCTCGCGGTATCCGGTGAGCTGCGAGGGAGCGCCCGGGGGGCGGTCGCCCGGGTAGCGCAGCTCGGTTCCGTCGAAGGCTCCGACGAGTCGCAGCTCGCAGGGGTCATGCTCGAGGCTGATCGGGTCGGGCGGCGGCACGACCACGTAGCGGGTGCCGAAGGCGACCGCGGGGGGCAGCTGATGTTCGACGTGGTCGAGACAGCAGGCCAAGGAATCGGCGGGAACGCGGGCAGCGATGCTCCCAGAGAACACCGCGACCGGGTTGTTGGAGCGGACGTGCGTGCCGGAGAGGCTCGCGGTGCTGTCGAACGGGTCGGAGAGGATCGTGAGCGCCTCACCGCGGTTGAGTTGGCCGCCTTCAAGGCCTGGAAGCAGGGGAGCGGTCGTGGTGAGCTCGACCGTCGTGCCGTCCTGTGTCGCGACGACGGTCACGAACGCGGATCCCGGGGCGTTCTCGGGCTCCGGGCCGTTGGAGTACACCGACACCGCGTTGCTCTGTGGTGTCACGGCGATGTAGTCGCGCTGGAGGACGTGTGCGGGGAGGAGCGCCGACGCGTCGTTGCTGAAGACCGGCGTGAGGTTGTCGAGCGGTTGGAACTGGTAGGCGGTGATCGGAATGTCGCTTTCGACCCGAAAGGCTCGGCCGAGACTGCTGCCCCGAGCGCTGATGCTCTGCGCGTTTGGGAGCAAGAATGCGTAGGTCCCCAGCTCCGCAACCGTCGCGACTTCGAGCGGCTCGCTTGAGCCTCCCGAGAACACCTCGACGTGGGCGAGCCTGTCGGACGATGTGTTGGCCACGACGACCGCGAACGTTTGGTCGGCAGGAATGTCCAGTCCGTAGGCGTTGCCCGCACCATCGATGTTGGGAAGGTCGACGGCCCAGAACTCACAGCCCGTGTTGGTGGCGAAGCGGCGCACCTCGGCGCAGCTCGCCTCGGGACTGAAGGAGGATCCAATGTCGAGACGAAGGTCTTCGTCGTCGGGCAGCTCGTCGTCCTGGTCCGTGCAGATGCCTTCGATGCACATCAGGACACCGGAGCACTGATCGTCGGAGAAGCACTCGGCGCCCGTGGATGGAACGTCGCAGGCGAGCTGGCCCAGGGCGAGCGGGAGAACGAGCTTGGCGCGGAGGTCCATCACCCCTGACGTGTCCCGAGCCGGCGTTTCGATCCCGGTGCGTTTTCTGGGGATCGATTTGAGGCCTCTGCGCACCTCTGGGGGGACGATGCCGATTCCCACGCTACCGATGCTCTGGGTGCTTTCCGGGCTGTGCCTCGCTGCTCCAGCCGACGAGCCGACGACACAGGACCCGGTTGAGGTTGTGCCGCAAGACGCACCTCAAGACGCATCTCAGGACGCTCCCGCAGCCGGACCCATCGCGCCCGCGCCCCTGACCGGAGCCATGCGTCTGGATGCACAGGGGCTCTTCCGCGGCGAAGCAACCGCGTATGCGGGCTTCATGGCGGGTCAACGTGCGCTGGAGCAGGGCGATATCGAGGAGGCCCGCCGCTTGTGGGTAGATGCGATTGCGACCTTGCCCGATGAGCGGCCCTATGCCGGGAGCCGCGGTGCGCTTGCGATGTGGCTCGCGCTCGCCGCCCAGGCCGACTACGCACGCAATGGTTCGATGGACGCGCTGCGGACTGAGGTCTCGCTGCTGCAGGGATGGCAGGCCCGCCTCCCCGAGTTCGATCCCGACGATGCGGGGCGTCGGGCATCGCTGGGCACGCTGGTGCAGGCTCGGATCGATGCAGTCCTGGCTCAGATCGACTGGGAGCTGGCCGAGCACGGGGATGCGGATACGCAGCTGGCGAAGAGCCTGGAGGGCGGCTACGAGGTGCGCGCGTTCGAGGCCTGGCGTCCCCCGACCCAGCTCTTGGCGTGGAAGCCCCGCCCGGATGACCCACGGGCCGGCGTGTCTCAAGCCTCCGAGAGCGAAGAGGCGCCCGAGAAGGTGTCCCCCGAGGTCACAGATGAGCCGGATCGCCCCCGCGGCACCGGACTCCTCGTGGGCGGATCGATCCTGGTCGCGACGGGACTTGCGGGGGGGATTGTCGGCGCGCTCGGGATGCGCAGCGCCGCAGCGGCCAACACGTTCGACCCCACGCAGACCCCTGCCCAGCGGCGCGAGCAAATGGCTGACGGGGAGCGTGGCAACCAGACCGCGGTTGTGGGGCTCTCCGCCGGCGGAGCCCTGCTGGTCGCCGGCGTCACGATGCTGGCCATCGGATCCCAACGACGCAAACGCAGCATGCGGGTCCAGCCCGAGACGTCCGCCCATCACATCGGCCTCTCGCTCCAGGGACGGTTCTAGTCATGCTCGCACGAATGCGAATCTCGCTGATTCTCTGCCTGCTTCCCGGATGTCTGTACGACGGTGAAGGCACCGACGGCCTGCCGTGCATCGTCGACGACGACTGCGCAGCGTTGGCATGCATCGAGGGCGTCTGCGGAGGCGTGGTCGGCTCAAGTGGACTCGATACCGACGGGGACACTGCGGACGACGACAGCGGTGACGTGGATCAGCCTGACGAGCCCACGCCCCAACAGCCCCCCGAACCCTGCATCCCCGAAACCCAGACTTGCGCGGGCTCAGGCGCACTGTCGTACTGCACCGAAGACGCCAAGCTCACCACCACCCGCTGTGAGGGCATCTGCGGGCCCGAGGACCCGGTGTCGGCAGGCTGCCAACCGAGCCCCCTTGACGGTGTCGACTACTGTTGGTGCGAGAGCGTCGGGACGCCAAGCGACACCTGTGGTGATGCGTGCGCGGGTGACTGGGACTGCTCCGGAAACGAGTCGTGTTTCTCGCTGACCACCGGATCTCGGTGTGCCCCCTCATCGTGTCAGGGATGCTTCGACAACGGCCAATCGTGTGGGTGGTTGGAAGCCTCTTGCAAGTTCACCGGCTGCGGTTAGAGCGAGGTGCTCTGCGGCCCGCCGTCGGTCTTGGCCTGGACTTCAGCCCTCACCCGGTCGTCCCACGGAGGCCTCAAACGTCCACGACCGCGAACGCAGACCATCACAAGTATCCGGCCGCGGTCCTGCCTGCAGCATCCAGGGCGCACACCGCTTCGCGGGGCGACCGACTTGCGATGCACCGATGGACCTGCTCGGGTGTCAGCTCCTGTGCCACCACCGGCCCGACGCACAGCACCAACCGATCGCCCGCGCAGGCATCGACCTCCAGCACGTCCAGGTCCAGCTGCTCGCCAGCTCGTAGCTGCCGAACCGGCACGAAGTAGCCGGGGTCCGCGGGCGTCATCGGGAGGCCTTCGGCGGTGCGTCTGCGACCCAGTGTCTCCGGAACGCACAGTGGTTCGAGCGTGCCGTCGCGCAGCCGGTACAGCACCTTGATGCCCACGCCGGCCGTGCAAATCCGGCCTTCGTGGCGTCCGATCGCCAACAGCGACACGCCGCCGCACCGTGGATCCACACGTTCCGCGGCGCGGCACAGCGCAGACACGCGGTCGGGGAAACTCGTCGTCAAAGAGAACGCGTGCAGGGCTCCATACGCGAGCTCGTGAACCGGGCGCCCCGCCTCGCAGCCTTGCATCACGATCCACACGTCGTCATCGGGGTCTGCCCACCATGCGGCCCCCGCCGACGCTCCCGCCGACGTGGCGTGGGCACCCCAAGCGCCCGAGAGACTCACGCGACTCAGGAGCAGATGCTCGATGTCAAACATCCCTGGATCGGTTCGCGAGAAGTCGTCGGCGTTGCCCAGGATCGGCTGTTGGTGCCCCCCAGGGTGCTGGCGCCTTCCACCCGCTCGACGGTCCGAAGTGCATCGCACGGTGCGCGAAGCGGACCTCGCACGGTCTTGGGAAGTCCCAGCCAGGTGTCGAGAAGTGTCACCTCCTCGTCCAGACGGCCCCTCAGGCGAGGCCACAGCTCCGCGCGTGAAAACTGAGCCCGAGGTCGGTCGCCCTCCGCCTCCCTGCCGATGAGCTCGCCCAACGGATCCCCCCGCCCGCGCAGCTCGGCCCCGTATCGGAGCCGGGGCTCACGTGCCTGCGGCTGCGCGAAAATCTCTTCGAGGAACCGGCGGTCCCAGTCGTCGACGGGCATCAGGGATCAGCGACCGTTCAAGCGAGCGATGAGGTCGCGGCAGCGATCAGAGGTTGGGCTCTCGGACTCGAGCTCACAGCAGCGAAGCCTGCTCTTGAGCGAGGCAAGCCCCGCCGGTCCCAGCCCGGTGAAGTAGCAGCGCTCCAAGTGCTCCAGAAGCCACTGACGAACCTCATCGTCCGGATGCAAGAGCCCCTTGGAGAGCAAGGCTGGATCGCGCGGTGGAGGTTCACGGAGCTTTCGGATCCGGTTGATGGCCCCGATGATTCGTGCCGGTGTGCTCGCCTTCTGTAGGGCGGTGACCGCTGCGTCGAGCTTCTGCTCGGGAGACTGCTTGGGACGTGATGACGTTGCCCTCGGCCACGGCGGGAGCTTCTTCGGCAGGGTCCAGACCCCGAGGATCCGCTCGAAGGACGCCATGCCCCAGTTGAGGGGGTCCTTGAACCCCTCCATCCCGCGGGCCAAGAAACGTGCGACGCCCCCCGACTGCGTCGAGAAGTCTAGTTGAACTCCGTAGTCGCCTTTGTCGTTCTGCCGATAGTTGGCCACGACCTCGCCTGGGAGTTCGAGCTCTGTCGGATTACGGCGGCCTGAGCGGTGAATCAACTCCGCGCTGACCAAGACCCGGTCGCCCAAGTCGTCGCGCTTCAACGAGACCCACTGCACGGGCGCGTCGGCTCGCTCAGCAAGCAGACGCGCGACGTGCCTCGAGGTTCGCTGCTGGTCGAGGCCCAGGACCCACGACCCGGTGTCGCCGCGCAGCACGAGCAGGAGCTGGTCTGCCCTGTCGAACCGGCTCGCACGATCGGGGATCTTGATCGCGCCCAGCGCGGCGAGGCTCGCCGTGGTCCACACCCCAAGCATGGATTCTCCGCACGCGAGCGGTCCGATGACCGTTGTTCCCGTCATGCTCTTCCCGACCCAACGCGCCGCATCGTCCTACGATACTCGAACCGGGCACGGATCCGACACCGAGCGTGGACGAGCCGGGATCGAAAGAGGTCGACATGGAAGTGTCCTCACCGCGCTGGTTGGAACCGAGACGTCTCCGAACCTTCGTCTGCAGCTCACCTGCCGGTGCAGTAAGATGACGGCGCCATCGCTCGAGGAACTCCCATGAAAACCTTCACCGAGCGTGTCGCTTCGATGGTGGTCGCACCGGCGCTGATGACCGAGCCGGAGCGATGGCTCGACCTGGGGCACGCCCGGCTGCCCTACTGGGTGATCGGTCGCGGGCCCGATCTCGTGCTTGTGCACGGATGGCCGGTCGACGGCCGTACGTGGCGGCGCGTTGTGCCCCTGCTCGCCGAACACTTCAGATGCCATGTCATCGACCTGCCGGGCGCCGGGCGGAGCACGTGGACCGAGGACACCCCTCGCGGGTGCGATGGCCTGACGACCTGTCTGGCGCAGGCGATCGCGAAGATGGACCTCGACGATCGGTTCGGCTTGGTCGCGTTCAACAGCGGCGGCGGTTTTGCCCGCAAGCTCGCCGCGCAGATGCCCAAGCGCATCGCCGGCCTGGTGCTCGGCAATACCGAGACGCCCAAGGACTACTCCCGCCTGTTCCTCACCGCGCTCCGAAACGGGCGCCGATTCGGGGCGAAGACGGTGATGTGGCTGGGCCTGCAGCTGCCGACGCTTCGGGAGAAGGCGTGGAAGACCAGCGCGACCGATCCCGCGTTGCGCAAGGAACTCGCCGAGCTGTTCGTACGTCCGCTCGCCCGCGACCGTCGGCGATTCGCCGGGGTATTCGTGCTGGCCGATGGCCTGCGCGCGGAAGACTTCGACGGATGCTACGACGCCCATCACAAGATCACCGCGCCGGTTCGGCTGATCTGGGGCACCCAAGACCCGTGGTTCCCGCTCGACTCGGCCAAGCGCATGGTCGACCAATTCGCCGGGCCCACCGAGCTGGTCGAAGTGGAGGGAGGCAAGCTGTTCGTCCACGAGGAGTTCCCTGGCCGCTTCGCCGAGCTGGTCATCAGCCACTTCACCGCGGTGTTTGACGCCGGCTAGCCCATCTGTGGAGGGATGTTGTAGGGTCTGCTTCTTGCGGGGTTTGCGTTTGCCTTTCCCGCCTTCGCGTCCCGCGACATCAAGCGCGGCGCAGCGGCCCGGTTTGTGATGGAAGTCGGTCCTTCGGGGGTGCAAGGAGTGCTACAACCCTGGCTCCGTTGAAAGCCCCTCGTCAAGCGGATGCAGACCTCGTCGAGGCGTGTGCAAGCGTCGAACCGAGCGCAAGGCGCCGTGTCGTGTAACGAGTCCTACGCTTGGGCTAGCCCGCGTCGAGCTCGGGGTAGTGCCGGAAGATGCCGTGTTCGTTGAAGGGCAGGGCCCGGTCTGAGGCGAGGTAGGCGGCGAGGTTGGGGCGAGCTTCGATGCGCTCGAGCAGGGCCATCAGGCCGGGAATGCGCTCGCGCTGCTCGGTGAACGCCTTCGGAAAGGCGTAGGCGAGGCCCCGCAGGACGAAGCGCGCCATCAGATCGGGGTAGGTCACCGTGCCGGGCACGTGCAGGCCCTCGCCGTCTTGGACGACGTACTCGAAGTGTTCGAGCCATTGTGTGAGCCGGCCGTTCAGGAAATGCCGCGCGCGCGCTTTGGCGGCATCGCGCTGGTCTTCGTAGCGCAGGGCCACGGAGATCGGGTGGTGCGTGTCGTGGACCTCACTGGTCAGGTCGGCCCAGCCGAGGAAGTGCTGCTGGGCGAGCAGCCGATCGGACTCGGTCTTGCCCGCGAGCCCGTACCTCTCGCCGAGGTAGCGCGCGATCACGGCCGACTGGCTCAGCACCCGGTCGTCCGTCTTCAGGATCGGCGGCGCAAACGGCATCGCGCCTCCGAGCGCGCCCCTGCGTGCCTCGGCCACCGCCTGTGCGCCTTCCTCTCGCGCGACGTCACGGTAGGGGACGCCGATGTCCTCGAGGATCATGCGGACAATCTCTCCGCGACCGGGCAGGGTGGGCCAGTAGTAGAGCGCGTAGGGGGCTGCCATGGCCGAGACGGTAGCAGGAGCTTGCAGCGATACAGCCGCATCGACATCCCCGACCGTGCTCGCGACCGCGGGCCCATGCGGGTCACTTGCGTCGAGATCACCCTCGGCCCGTCAGGCCGAGCCGGTGGCGCGGTCGACCTGGAGAACCTGTGCGATCGCCTCGAACACCTCGTTGGGATGAAATGGCTTGTGAAGCAGGACCGTCGGCGTGCCGCTTGGTTCGAGCATCTGGAAGCTCTCCCCCGTGAAGCCGGTGATGTAGATGATCCGCAGCTGGGGAAGGGACTCGGCGGCGAGGGAGGCGAGCTCGTCCCCGCGGCCGTCGGGCAGCATCACATCGGTGATGAGGATGTCGAACGCCTCCTGCTCGAGGATGTCCGAGGCGCGGGCGAGCGTGGCCGAGGCCTTGACGACGTGACCGCGCATCGCCAGCACGTACGCCAGGGTCTGCCGAAGCGCCGTGTTGTCGTCGACGAGCAGGATGCGCTGCGGCGGGGTCTCGAAGCCTGCGACGACCGACGGCGCCGGCAGTGTCTGGGAGGGAAGGCAGGCCAGGGTCACGGTCATCTGTGTTCCCGAGCCGAGCTCGGAGTGAACGGTGATGTCGCCACCGGCTCGGCGCACCAGGTCGCGGGCGGTGGAGAGCCCGAGACCGGTGCCGCGATCGGGAGCCTTCGTGGTGTAAAACGGCTCGAACATCCGCTGCTGAACCTCGACGCTGATCCCAATGCCCGAGTCGTGTACTCGAAGCTCGGCGAAGGGCCCCACGCGCCGCGTCGAGACGAGCACGTGTCCGACCCCGTTGACCGCATCACGCGCGTTGACACAGAGGTTGAGCAGGACCTGCCCCACCTCGTGCGAGGCCAGGCCGACCATGGCGTCTTCGGATTGCAGGTCGAGCGTGACCTCGAGCTGTTCGCCGAGCAGCTGCACCAGCATCGAGCGCATCGACGCGACCTCATCGTCGAGGCGGGCGAGCCGCGGGGCGTGGTCCCCCTGGCGAGACAGACCCAGCAGCTGTCGGGTGATCGCGGTCGCATGCTGCACGCCTTGAACGATCGTCTCCACGCACTCTCGGCCGTCGTCGCTGAGCTGCTCTCGCTCCAGCAGGGACGCCGAGCAGATGATCGGAGTGAGCACGTTGTTGAAGTCATGGGCGACCCGACCCGCGAGGCGGCCGATGGCCTCGAGCTTTTGGGACTGGACCCCACGCTCGGCGGCCGCACGCTCGGCGGTGACCAGGCGCCCGACGATCACCGAGCCGAGCTGCTCCCCGTGGGCATCGAGCACGGGGCTCGCCGTCGCGACGATGGCCCGGGTCGAACCGTCGGGGACTTCGATCCGATATTGGACCTCGATCTCGGTCTTGTCCTGCTGGTAGCGCTCAAACGTGCCGCGCAGCGCTTCGATGTCAGCGGGCACCACCGCCGACATCCAGCCGAACCCCTTGAACGCATCCCACTGCATCTCGAACATCCGCAGCACTTCGGCGCTCGCATAGATGCAGCCATCCTCGACATGGTCGACGAGCACGCCAAACGGCGCGCGGTCGAGGGCTCGCTCGAGCGCGCCGGGCGAGGCCCCAAGGCGCTCCAGGGCGACGAGAAACTCCGGTCGCATGCACACAGACTGCCCTGCGCGCGTGGCTCGCGCAATCCACGAGCTGCGGCGTGCTCGCGGGCCATCGGTGTCGCACCCTCACTGGGCCTCGGAAACGGGGTCCTCTTGGCCCCGAATCCCGGACTCAGGGCACTCGCGGGTCGCCGCTTTCGGGGTCCCAGCCCGCGCCCATCGCCTCGGCGCCGCGCATGATGATGCGGACCTCGGCGACGATACGTTTGACGATCTCGTTGCGCTCGATCACGGTCCGGTCGAGTGCGCTGGCGCCGAGGTTGAACGCCACAGTGACCATCGCCTCGGCCGCGAACGCTGCGTGGGCGATCGGCCGGTTTTGCTTGTTGGCCTCCTCCTCCAACGTCTCGATCAGCTCGGAGGTGAAGCGGCCGACCTCCTCGCGCACGGCGTTGCGAAACGTCATCGAGTTGCCGGCCCCCTCGCCCAGGAGCAGGCGAAACAAGTTGGCGTTGCTCGTGGCGAACTCCATGAACGTTTCGATCGACGTCCGAACCACGCTCCCTTCGCCTGAGGCTTTGACGCGGCGTCGCGCCTGGCGAACGACCTGACGCAGCTGGGTTCCGACCTCGTCGACCAAAGCCAAGCCGAGATCGTCGACGTCGGCGAAGTGCCGATAAAAAGAGGTCGGAGCGATGTCCGCCTCCTTCGCGATCTGCCGCAGGCTCAAGCTCGCGTAGCCGCGCTCCGCGCTGAGGCGGAGGGCGGCGTCCATGATCGCGCGCCGCGTCTGCGTCTTCTGTTCCGCTCGGCTACTCACGACCTGTATCGACCATCGCAAAGCGCGCCCGTAGACACAACCAAGACACGGCGCGGGCCCTCCAGCGCTTGTGGTGCCGGGCTGATCGCGCGCATGCTCGCGCTCGGAAAAACTGCGCACAAGTGTGCGCTCAGTAGAGGCAAGCAGAGGCTCTGACGTGCAAGCAATTGGAACCTGGTCCGGGCGGGGCATCACGCCATCGTTCTCTCAAGCCGACATTCTGGCGGTCGCACAGCGTTTTAGAGAGCCGGTTCACGTTGTTCAGGATCCGAGGACGGGGGCGGTCGGTGTCGCGGTCGGCGGAACGATTGGACGCTCAGACGCCGGAGAATCGGATGTTTGGCCGCTTCTGGCGAGCTTGGCCGCGACCTACCCCGAGTGGCTCGGCGACCGCTCGTTCGCGGAGGTCCACGGCGTTCGATTCCCGTACGTAGCGGGCGCGATGGCCAACGGCATCGCGTCCACGCAGCTGGTGATCGCGATGGCGGGCGGCGGATGCCTGGGATTCTTCGGCTCCGCGGGCCTGAGTCCCGGCCGGGTCCAGGCCTCGATCGCCGAGCTGACCGAAGCCCTGGGCTCCGCCGACCACGGGGGCAAGCCATGGGGCGCCAACCTCATTCACTCCCCCAGCGAGCCCGAGCTTGAGAACGCCGTCGTCGATCTCTACCTGAAGGCGGGCGTTCGCCGGGTCTCGGCCGCCGCCTACATGTCCCTGACGCCGGCCATCGTTCGGTATGCGTACTCGGGCGTGCGTCGGGGCGCGGACGGGGCCGTGATCCGGCCCAATCATGTCTTCGCCAAGATCTCCCGACCGGAGACGGCCCGGCACTTCATGGAGCCCGCGCCCGCCAAGATTCTTGACGCGTTGCTGGCCTCCGGTGGCCTGACCGCCGCCGAGGTCGAGCTGGCCCGCGCGCTGCCGGTCGCCGAGGACATCACCGTCGAGTCGGACTCGGGTGGCCACACCGACAATCGCCCGCTGGCCGCGTTGTTCCCCACCATCGCGCGTCTGCGGGATGACCTCGTCGCAAAGCACAGATACCCACGACCCATTCGCGTCGGGGCGGCAGGAGGCCTGGGCACACCTGCAAGCGTCGCGGCTGCCTATGCTCTGGGCGCGGCCTATGTCTTGACCGGCTCGGTCAACCAGGGCGCGGTCGAGTCGGGGCTGCACGCCGAGGGCAAACGCATGCTCGCGCAGGCCGGTATCGCCGACGTCACCATGGCGCCGGCGGCCGACATGTTCGAGATGGGCGTCGAGGTCCAGGTGCTGGGACGCGGCACGATGTTCGCCGCGCGCGCCCGAAAGCTGTTCGAGCTGTACCGCAGCGCCGCATCGTGGGATGCGATCGCACCCAGCGAGCAACGCAAGGTCGAGAAGGACCTGCTGCGCCAGCCGTTCGCGGACGCCTGGGCTTCGACGCAGGCGTTCTGGGCGCAGCGCGACCCCGCCCAGAACGTGCAGGCCCAGGCCGATCCCAAGCACAAGATGGCGCTGGTCTTCCGCAGCTACCTCGGACAGTCCAGCCGCTGGGCGATCCAAGGCGATGCGTCGCGCCGGCTCGACTACCAGATCTGGTGTGGGCCCGCGATGGGAGCCTTCAACGCCTGGGCTGCGGGCAGCGAGCTCGAAGCGCCCGAGAACCGCAGCGCGGTTCAGATCGCCCACAACTTCCTTGAAGGCGCGACGGCCATCGCCCGTGCGTCCCAGCTCCGGAGCTTCGGTGTTCCGGTGCCGGCCGCCGCCTTCGACTTCCGCCCCCGCCGCATCGCCTAAACGAAACGATCCTCGACATGGCTCCTTCTCAGTCCTCCGCTCGTCCGCCCATCGCCATCGTTGGCGCCAGCGCTCTGTTTCCCGGCTCGCTCGACATCACCGGTTTTTGGTCGAACATCCTGCAGGGCAACGACCTCATCACGGACGTGCCCTCGACGCATTGGCTGATCGAGGACTACTACGATCCCGATCCCTCCAAGCCCGACAAGACCTACGCGCGTCGTGGCGCGTTCTTGCCCGAGGTCGACTTCGATGCGATGCGCTGGGGCATCCCCCCGAGCATCGTGCCGGAGACGGACACCTCGCAGCTGCTCGCGCTGATCGTCGCCCAGCAGGTGCTTGAGGACGCGGCCAAGGGCGCACCAGAGACGCTCGACCGGAGCCGGACCTCCGTGATCTTAGGCGTCACGTCGGGTCAGGAGCTGCTGGGGTCCATGGTCAGCCGGCTGCAGCGTCCGGTCTGGGTTCGAGCCCTGCGCGAGGCAGGCATCCCCGAGTCCGAGGTCAACACGATCTGTGACCGCATCTCGGCGAGCTACACCGACTGGAAAGAGTCCACGTTCCCCGGGCTTTTGGGCAACGTGGTCGCCGGGCGTATCGCCAACCGGTTGGATCTGGGCGGAACCAACTGCGTCAGCGATGCCGCGTGCGCTTCGAGCATCAGCGCGCTGTCGATGGGCATCAACGAGCTGATCCTCGGCGACTCCGACCTCGTCATCTCCGGCGGGGTCGACACCATGAACGACATCTTCATGTTCATGTGTTTCTCCAAGACGCCTGCGCTCTCGGCCACGGGGGACTGCCGACCGTTCTCCGCCAACGCGGATGGCACCATGCTGGGGGAGGGCCTCGGGATGGTCGCGCTCAAGCGCCTTGAAGACGCGCAGCGGGACGATGATCGGATCTACGGCGTGATTCGGGGCTGCGGATCGTCCTCGGACGGCCGCTCCAAGAGCGTGTACGCACCTGTCTCTGCCGGGCAGGCCAACGCGCTTCGTCGCGCGTATGGACAGGCGGGGTATGGCCCGGAGACCGTCGAGCTGATCGAGGCGCACGGCACGGGCACGCGGGCGGGCGATGCCGCCGAGTTCGGCGGTCTGCAGATGGTGTTCGGCGAGACGCCCCGCCAGGATCGGCAGTGGTGCCAGGTCGGATCGGTCAAGAGCCAGATCGGGCACACCAAGTCGGCCGCAGGTGCGGCGGGCCTGATCAAAGGGCTGATGGCGATTCATCATCGCGTGCTGCCGCCGACGATCAAGGTGGAGCAGCCCAACCCTGCGCTCGACCTGCCCAACTCGCCGTTTCACATCACCACCCGGGCGCGTCCATGGGTCCGTAGCCCCGAGCACCCGCGTCGTGCTTCGGTCAGTGCGTTTGGCTTTGGCGGTTCGAACTTTCATGTGGCGCTCGAAGAAGCGCCGGGTTCGGACACGGGCCGGGGTGCGCCCCGACTGCCCGGCCAGGGGTACGAACTGGTGGTGCTCGCAGCCGACAGCGCGCAGGCGTTGATGAAAGCTGCGCGCGCGATGGCGCAGCGATGCACGAAGCCCGGCGCGCTCGCTTGGGAGGCGCGAGGCGCCGAGGGTGTGCGTACCGGATCGCACCGACTTGCCATCGTGGCAGCCGACGAGGCCGCGCTGGTCCAGCAGCTTCAGGACGCGGTCACGCGTATCGAGCTCAGCGGCACCGAGCCGTTCTCCACCCCCGCCGGCACCCGCTACGGCCACGGAGCGCCGCAGGGCGAGGTCGCGTTCGTGTTTCCCGGCCAGGGCAGCCAGTACGTCGACATGGGGGCGCAGCTCGCGATGCACTTCGACGCGGCGCTCGGCGCCTGGGATCGGGCTGCAGCGCTCGGGATGCGACTGCACGAGGCCGTCTTCCCAATCACCGACTTTGAGGGTGACGCGGACGTGCGCGCGGCGAAACGACTCGGGGTGACCGACGTTGCCCAGCCCTCCATCGGCTGCACCAGCCTGTCGATGCTGACCCTGCTGCAGGCTGTGGGCCTCACGCCCTCGTGCGTGGCCGGACACAGCTTTGGCGAGGTCACCGCGCTGCATGCCGCGGGGGTGCTCGACACGGACACGTTCTTGAACGTCGCCCGGGCTCGGGGCGCGACGATGGCCGAGGCCGCGTCGATTCCTGGCGCCATGACTGCGGTCACCGCTTCGGCTCAGGTCGTCCGCGACGCGCTGGCAGACCTGGACTCCGACGTCGTCCTCGCCAATCACAACGCGCCGGATCAGGTCGTGCTCTCGGGCAAGACCACCTCCATCGAGCGCGTCGAAAAGGCGTTGGGTGAGCGAGGCCTTCGTTGCACCCGGCTGCCGGTCGCCACCGCGTTCCACTCCGAGGTCGTGGCTGGCGCGTCGGAAGCGTTTGGTGCTTCGCTGGCCGATGCCACCTTCGCCGCCGCCACGATCCCGGTGTTCGCCAACGCGACCGCCACGACCTACCCCGCCGAGGCCGAAGCCGTTCGGACGCAGCTCGCAGCTCAGCTCGCCCAGCCGGTTCGTTTCGTCGAGATGATCGAGGCCATGTTCGAAGCGGGCGTGCGCACGTTCGTCGAGGTCGGTCCTGGCTCGGTGCTCACCGGGCTGATCGATCGCATCCTCGCGGAGCGACCCCATCGGGCGCTGCACCTCGATCGCAAGGGGCGCGACGGCGTGCGCACCTTCCTGGAGGCGATGGCCACGATGGTTGCCGACGGGCACGAGCTTGCGCTCCAAGAGCTGTGGGCCGGCTACGCGGTGCCCAAAGATCCGTCCGCCACGGCGGAGCCTAAGCTCTCGCTGGCGCTCACCGGTGCCAACTACGGCAAGCCGTACCCGCCGCTGCGGGCCTCGGACAACCCGCCACCCAACCCCGAGCGGTCGGCACCACTTGCAGCCGCGCCGGTCTCCACGCCCGCCGCCGCGCCACCCAGTCCTGCCACTTCAGTCTCTGCACCCAACAGCTCCATGGCAACCAAGGCTCCCACTCGTCCCGCGGTTGTTCCGGCCGTCGCCATCCCTTCGGTCTCCGCAGGGGCAGCCCACGCGGGTGCGCCGCTCTCCGCCGGGTGGGGGGCGCTTTGGGAGGACACGCAGCGACACACGGCACAAGCCCACGCGGCCTATCTCGACGCGATGGCGCAGAGCCACACCGCGTTTTTGCAGACGGTCGAGCGCAGCCTGGCGATGCTTAGCGGTGCTGCGAGCGTTTCGTCCGAGATCCCGGCCTTCGCGCGCACGGCTCCTGCGCAGGAGAGCACGGTGCCCATGCTCGTACCCACCGTTCACCCGGTCCAGGCACCCGTTGCCGCTGCACCCGTTGCCGCTGCACCCGTTGCCGCTGCACCCGTTGCCGCTGCGCCCGTGGTCCAGCCCGTGCCCGTCGCCGTAGCGCCGGTCGTGACGCCGGCCCCGGTTGTTGCGGCGCCCGCGGTGGACCTGCACGCGATCATGACGGCGGTGGTGGCGGACAAGACCGGCTACCCGCCCGAGATGCTCACGCTCGAGATGAACCTGGAGGCGGACCTGGGCATCGACTCGATCAAGCGGGTCGAGATTTTGTCGGCGGTTCAGGACGCGGCGCCGGGCATGCCGGAGGTCGATCCGAACGCGCTGGCCAAGCTGCAGACGCTGGGCGAGATCGTCGCGCACATGCAGGGCCTGCTGGGTGAAGCTCCGGTTTCGGCTCTGGTCGGGACGACTCCGCCAGCGCCCGCGGTGGACCTGCACGCGATCATGACGGCGGTGGTGGCGGACAAGACCGGCTACCCGCCCGAGATGCTCACGCTCGAGATGAACCTGGAGGCGGACCTGGGCATCGACTCGATCAAGCGGGTCGAGATTTTGTCGGCGGTTCAGGACGCGGCGCCGGGCATGCCGGAGGTCGATCCGAACGCGTTGGCCAAGCTGCAGACGCTGGGTGAGATCGTCGCGCACATGCAGAGCCTGATGGGCGGGACGGCTCCGGCATCTGCATCTGCGTCTGCGTCTGCTGCGGCCGCGGCCGCGCCCGCGGTGGACCTGCACGCGATCATGACCGCGATCGTGGCGGACAAGACCGGCTACCCGCCGGAGATGCTCTCCGCGGACATGAACCTGGAAGCGGACCTGGGCATCGACTCGATCAAGCGGGTGGAGATTTTGTCGGCGGTTCAGGACGCGGCGCCGAGCATGCCGGAGGTCGATCCGAACGCGTTGGCCAAGCTGCAGACGCTGGGTGAGATCGTCGCGCACATGCAGGGCCTGATGGGCGGGACGGCTCCGGCATCTGCATCTGCGTCTGCGTCTGCGTCTGCTGCGGCCGCGCCCGCGGTGGACCTGCACGCGATCATGACCGCGATCGTGGCGGACAAGACCGGCTACCCGCCGGAGATGCTCTCCGCGGACATGAACCTGGAAGCGGATCTGGGCATCGACTCGATCAAGCGGGTGGAGATCCTGTCCGCGGTACAGGACGCGGCGCCGAGCATGCCGGAGGTCGATCCGAACGCGCTGGCCAAGCTGCAGACGCTGGGCGAGATCGTCGCGCACATGCAGGGCCTGATGGGCGGGACGGCGTCGGTCTCGGCTGCCGCGGTTTCGGTCGCCGCAGCGCCCACGGAGTCGGCTGCCGCTCTGGGACGGTTCGTGCTTCGTGCGGTTCCCGAGGTGGCGCCGGGGCTCACGCTGCGGGGACTCTCTGGAGCTGGCCAGATCGCGGTCACGGACGATGGCGCCGGCGTCTCGGCGGCGCTGGTGTCCGCGCTGCAGGCTCGCGGGGTCCCTGCGGTTTCGTGGGGCGACGGCGAGGCGCTGCCGACGGGCGTGCGAGGCCTCGTGGTGCTCGACGGCCTGCGCACGACGGACGCCGCGGACTCGGTGGCCATGCACGTGCAAGCCTTTTCGCGGGCCAAGGCGCTGTGTCAGGCGACCCAGCCCAGCCTTTTGGTGACCGTCCAAGACACCGGCGGTGCATTCGGGACGACGGGCATCCTGCCGTCCCAAGCGTGGGCCTCGGGCCTGAGCGGCTTGGCCCGCACAGCCAACCAGGAGTGGCCGCAGGCGTCGGTCAAAGCGATCGATGTGCAACGCGACAACCGAAGCGCGCAGGTGATCGCCGAAGCCCTGGTTCACGAGCTGCTTCAAGGCGGAAACGTGCTCGACGTTGGCCTGGCGGCGGATGGAACCCGTCGCGTGCTGCGATCGGTTGCTGAGCCTGTCAGTCCCGGCGCGATGCCGCTGCCTGAAGGCGCGGTCATCGTGGCCTCGGGTGGTGCACGCGGCGTCACAGCGGCCACGCTCATCACTTTGGCGGCGCAAGGGACGTATCGGTTTGCGCTGCTCGGTCGAACGGCGCTGGCCGAGGAGTCTCCGCAAACGCAGGCGGCGTCCGACGACGCGTCACTCAAGCGCGCGCTGCTGCAGGAGGCCCAAGCGCGCGGGGAGGCGGTCTCACCGGCCAGCCTTGGGGCGCGTGCCCAGGCGCTGCTGGCTGCGCGTGAAGTCCGAGCCACCGTGGACGCCATCACGGCCGCCGGATCCACCGCCGCGTACATTCCAGTGAGTGTCACGGACCCGGTCGCACTCACGGCCGCGCTGGGGCAGGTGCGCACTCGCTGGGGCCGGATCGACGCGGTCGTGCATGCGGCCGGCGTTCTCGCCGATCGCCGCATCGAGGACAAGACGCCCGAGCAGTTCGAGCGCGTGTTCGCGACCAAGGTCGACGGCCTCCGGGCGTTGCTCGACGCCACCGCAGCGGACGACCTGAAGTTGTTGGTGATGTTCTCCAGCGTTGCTGCGCGCTATGGCAACGCTGGCCAGGTCGACTACGCGATGGCCAACGAGGTGCTCAACAAGGTTGCGTGGTCCTATGCGGCCCAGCATCCGAGATGCCGGGTGAAGTCACTCGGTTGGGGTCCGTGGAAAGGCGGAATGGTCACGCCGCAGCTCGAGCAGCATTTTGCGACCATGGGCGTGTCGCTGATCCCGCTGGCGGTTGGGGCGCAGATGATGCTCGATGAGATCCGCCACGCTGGCGCGGACGCGGTCGAGCTGGTCCTCGGCGGCGCCCCGGCACAAGGTGCGTTTGCCCCGGTGGCCTCGGACGACTCTCTGCGGGTCGATGTGGTCGTGGATCGCCAATCCCATCCGTTCCTGCTCGACCACAGCATCGCGGGTACGCCGGTCGTGCCGGTCGCCTTCGCCGTCGAGTGGTTCTCGCGCGCGGCTCGGGCGACATGCCCCGACCTGCAGCTTGCGGGCCTGCGTGACGTGTCGGTGCTGCGCGGGATCCCCCTGACGGACTTCGATCGGAAGTCCACCGCGCTGCACGTCGACACGGTGCGCGGCTCGGTGAACGGGTCGGTCGAGCTCAAGCTCGAGCTGCGCGACGAGGCCGGCAACCGCTACTACCGAGCCACGGCGGTGATGGCGGCTCGGTTGCCCACCGCTCCCGCTGCACCCTCCGCCGACCTGGGACTGCAAACTTGGGGCGACCGAACGGTCTACGACGGAAGCGTGCTGTTTCACGGTCCGGACTTTCAGGTCATCCGCTCGATCGACGGGGTGTCCGACAAGGGCATGTCCGCCGACGTCGCCGGCGTGCGTGAAGCCGGCTGGCAGTCGCCATGGTGCACGGACCCGCTCGCCGTCGACGGCGGCTTGCAGTTGGCGCTTCTTTGGAGTCAGCACATGCTCGGCGGATCCTCACTGCCCACCGCCATCGGTGAGGTTCGAACCTACGCGACACCCTCGGAGGGCTCGCTGCGCTGCACGCTCACCGGTCTCCGAGCGGAGGGACAAAAAGCCGTGGCCGACGTGGTGTTCTACGACCAGGCCGGAACCGTCGTCGCCGAGCTGCAGGGCGTCGAGACCCATCAGCTCCCTCGGGCCTAAACCGTCGAACTCGCACCCTCCGAAACGACGCTGAACATGGCTCGCTTTGCTCCGATCGCGATCGTCGGTCGCGCCTGTCTGTTGCCGGGCGCGCACTCGCCTGCCGCGCTTTGGTCGAACGTTCGCTCCGGAAAGGACAGCGTCTGCGCGGCTCCTTCGGGTCGCTGGGGTGTGGATGCCGCGCGGATCCTGGGTTCGGCCGACGACCCGCAGCCCGACCAGGTTTGGACGGATCGCGGCGGCTATGTGCAGGGCTTGGAGTTCGATCCCGAGGGCTTCGAGGTCCCCGCATCATCGCTTGCGGGTCTCGATCCGGTCTTCCTTTGGGCGTTGCACACCGGACGCGCGGCGCTGCGAGATGCGGGGCTCGAGCGGGCACCGGCGCGGACCGGAGCCATCTTCGGCAACCTTGGCTTTCCCACCCGCGGAATGTCGGCGTTTGCGGAGTCCGTGTGGGGCGCGACCCGAGAGTCCGTCGATCCCCGCAACCGCTTCGGTGCTGGCCTTCCCGCCCTCTTGCTGGGTCGGGCGCTGGGACTGAGCTCTCCGTCGCTGGCCCTGGATGCGGCGTGCGCCTCGTCCCTGTACGCGATCAAGTACGCCTGCGACCGCCTGCATGACCGCGAGGCCGACGTCATGCTCGCCGGTGCGGTCAACTGCGCCGACGACCTCTTTATCCACGTGGGTTTCGGCGCGCTGCGAGCGTTGAGTAAGAGCGGCCGCAGTCGTCCGTTTCACGCCGATGCGGATGGCTTGCTGCCCGCCGAAGGTGCGGGCTTCGTCGTGCTCAAGCGACTCGCCGACGCGCGTCGCGATGGCGACACAATCGCGGGCGTCATTCGGGGCGTCGGACTGAGTAACGATGGTCGCGGGCGCGGGTTCTTGGTGCCCTCGGCGCAGGGCCAGGCCGCAGCGCTGCGCATGGCCTATGCCGTCGCCGGCCTCACACCGGCCGACATCGACTACGTCGAGTGTCACGCCACGGGTACGCAGCTGGGCGACGCGACCGAGCTGGAGTCGCTGCGTGAGGTCTTTGGGGAGTCGGGGCAAGGGCTGCCGCTAGGCTCGCTCAAGGCCAACGTCGGGCATCTGATCACCGCGGCCGGCGTCGCCGGGCTGATCAAGGTCTGCGAGGCGATGAAGGCCGGCGAGCTTCCGCCGACCCCTCATCTGGACCGCCCCAGTGACGCCCTGAGCAGCTATGGATTTCGTGTTCCAAGCGCGCCCGAGCCGTGGCCCTCGGGCGGTACGCCGCGAGCCGCGGTCTCCGCGTTTGGCTTCGGTGGCAACAACGCCCACCTCATCGTCGAGGCGCATGACCCCTCGCTCTCCGCGGAGGGCGAGCTGCCGGCTGCGTCCCGGGTCGCGATTGTGGCGGCGGCCGTGCGTGCCGCGGGCGTCTCGACGCCCGGCGAGCTTCTCGAGGCGATCGCGAACCCCGGCGCAGCGCGACCCGAGTCCGCGCCGCTCTCGCTCGATCCGCTCGCACTTGGCATCCCGCCCAACGATCTGCGCCAGACCTTGCCGCAGCAGCTCGCGATGCTGGAGGTCGCGGCAGAGCTCGCGGACGCCGTGCCCTCGGATCCCGCCGCGCGCGTCGGTGCGTTTGTGGGGATGGGGGTCGATCCCTCGGTTGCGCGCTACGGCGCGCGTTGGCGCCACGGGGAGGGCTTCATCGATGCGCTGAGCGCCGCTGGGGTGATCGGTGCCATGCCGAACATCCCCGCCAACCGGATCAACCGGCACTTCGACCTGCGCGGTGGAAGCTGCTCGGTGTTTTCTGAGGAGCTGTCCGGCATCACGGCGCTGCAGCTCGCGGCCCGGGCCATCTCGCGCGGCGAGCTGGATGCGGCCGTGGTAGGCGCGGTCGATCTTGGCGCCGAGCCGGTGCAGACGGCCGCGCTCGCGGACGTGTCGGAGGCGTCCGGAAGCCCCGGAGATGCGGCGGTTGCGGTCGTGCTTCGGCGCGAGGCCGACGCGCGGGCCGACGGCCAGAGCATCTTGGCGATTCTCGGCGATGCCCCCCAGGATGAGGCGCTCTGGGGACCCCAGGAAACCTTCGACGCCGAGGTTGCGCTCGGCTGCTGCCACACCGCCACGGGTCTGCTGCACGTGGCCGCTGCGGCGTGGGCGACCCACCGCCGGCTCGACGGACGCGGCGTTCCCACGGTCATCCCCCGCCCAAGCGCTGTGCGTGTTCGCGGCATGCAGGGGGCGCAGGCGCAGATCGGCCTCTTGCCCGCCGATGCGCCCCTGACCGGAACCCAGGGGCAACCGGTGCTCGCGGGCTACGCCGCGGAGTCCAAGGACGAACTCCTGGAGGCCCTGCTGGCCGAGCGCCGGACCCGGGTCGAGGACCTCGCCGCGGGCGCGCATCGGCTGGTGATCGTTGCCCGCGACACCACGGAGTTCGAGGCCCGGCGTGCTCGGGCGGAGGCCCACCTGCGCGATGGGGCGCCCCCGGGACCGGGGGTGTATGCGCGCGACGGGCGGGTCTCGGGCGATCTGGCGTTCGTCTACACCTCCGCCGGATCCGCCTATGCGGGCGCAGGCCTGGACCTGCTTCGTGACCTGCCCGAGCTCGGCGAAGCGGTCGCGGACCGCTTCGAATCCTTGCCCGCGGCGCTGCGCTGGGTCGAGGGTCCGGCCGACGCTGAGCAGCGACTGTGGTCCGCATCTGCGGTGTCGCAGCTGCACACCGAGTTGTCGCGGGGCGTGCTCGGCCTGCAGCCACAGGCGGCGATCGGCTACAGCTCGGGCGAGAGCAACAGCCTGTTTGCGCTCGGAGCCTGGAGCGACGTGGATGCGATGCGCCAGGAGGCGCGCGACTCGGGCCTGTTCACGCGCAACCTCGCGGGCGAGTTTCAGACCGTCACCGACCAGTGGGGCGCGGAGGCTCGTTGGCAGATGTGGTCGGTGCTTGCGCCGAGGTCCGAGGTCGAGGCGCGCATCGCCGGCAACCCTCGCATCGAGCTGGCGATCGTCCACAGCCAGGCCGACGTCGTGATCGGTGGCGATGCGGCTGCTCTCGCGCCGGTGCTCGACGCGATCGGCCGGGGTCGCTGTCAGGCGCTCGACTACAACATGTGCGTGCACGTGCCGCAGCTTGAGCCGGTCGCCGACGCGTACTTGAAGCTGCACCGCCGACCGGTGCATCCGGTGCCGGGCGTGCGCTTCTACTCCGGCGGCCGCCCCGACGCTTACGTCCCCAACACCGAGGCCTGCGCGTACGCGATCCTCTCGCAGGCGCGCAATTGCCTCGAGGTCCCCGCGATGATCGAGCAAGCCTGGACCGACGGGGTTCGTGTGTTCGTCGAGCATGGGCCCGGTGGCTCGTGTTCTCGATGGATCCTCGACATCCTGGGCCCGCAGCGGCGCGCCGAAGCGGCCGTGGTCTCGCTCGATCGCAGAGGGCAGGGCGCGTGGGGTGCGGTCGAGGCCGGCGCTGCGCTGCTCGCCGCCGGTGTGCCCGTGCACCTCGAGCGCCTGCTCGCGCGGCTGAGTTCGCCGCCGCGCACCCACGCGCTCGCCGGATCGTTGTCCATCCCGCTGCACTTCGCCCCGGTTCAGCCTCGGCCCGCCCCCCAGAACCGACCGGACTTTCACGTCATGAAACCCGCCCCGACCCTGCCCCCGGTTCTCGGATCCAGCTACACCCCGGCAGTGCACGCGCCGCAGCCCCCGGCTGTCCCCGCCGCACACCCCGAGCCCCAGGCGGTGACGCCACCTGCAATCTCGACCCAAGCCGCGCCTGCGGCCGACACCCATCCCGGAGCGCGAATGTTGGCAGAGCTCAGCGGGCTGCATACCCGCTTCCTGCAGCAGCAGGCGGCGGTGCACACCGCGTTCTTGGAGGGTCGGGCGCGCATGCTGGACCGCGCCGGCGTAGGCCTTCCCGCGCCTGCCGTGACCGCGTCAGTCCCCAAGGCTCCCGCGCCTCACGTTGCCCCTGCGGTGGCCCGCGCCCCGGTCGCGGTGGAGCGGGTCAAGCAAGAGCCCGTCGCGCAAAAGCCCGCCGGGCAGAAGCCGGTCGCGCCCGTTGCCGTCTCCAGCAGGCCCGCCACGCCAAGCGAAGCGAAGACCTTGGCCGCGCCACCCCCAGTCGGGCCGAAGCTCACCCGGCAGCAGCTCGAGATCGACGCGTCCGGTCGCATCTCCGAGATCTTTGGCCCGCTCTTCGAGCAACAGGATGGTTATCACCGCCAGGTCCGCATGCCGGAGCCACCACTGCTGCTGGCGGACCGCGTCACCGGGATCGACGCCGAGCCCGGGGTGCTGGGCAAGGGCACCATCTGGACCGAGACCGACGTCCGCCAAGACAGCTGGTACCTGCATCGGGGCCGAATGCCCGGCGGCATCTTCATCGAGAGCGGCCAGGCCGACCTGATGTTGATCAGCTGGATGGGCGCCGACTTCCACAACAAGGGCGAGCGGGTGTATCGCCTGCTCGGCTGCACGCTGACGTTCGGGGGCGATCTTCCGAAGCCCGGCGAGACGCTGCAGTACGACATCCACGTCGACGGGCACGCGAAACACGACGCGGTGCGGCTGTTCTTCTTCCACTACGACTGCCGCATCGATGGCGAGGTGCGCTTGTCGGTGCGCGATGGACAAGCGGGCTTCTTCACCGAGCAAGAACTCGCCGACTCGGACGGGATCTTGTGGACCCCCGAAGGCGCCGAGATCCTCGCCCACCCCCGACTCGAAGCGCCCGACCAGCTCACCACCCACCGCAGCTTCAGCCGGGCGCAGATCGAGGCGTTTGCTCAGGGCCGCCCGTGGGAGTGCTTCGGCGAGGGCTTTGAGCACAGCCAAACCCACTCGCACACACCGACGATTCAGGGCGGCCGCATGCTGTTCCTCGAGGAGGTCACGCAGTTCGACCCCGAAGGCGGACCGTGGAGCCGCGGCTACCTTCGCGCGCGCACGCCGGTGAAGCCGGACGACTGGTACTTCGCCGGTCACTTCAAGAACGACCCGTGCATGCCCGGCACGCTGATGTTCGAGGGCTGCTTTCAGGCTCTGAGCCTGTACCTCAGCGCGCTGGGCTACACGCTGCGTCGCGACAGCTGGCGCTTCCAGCCCGTGCCCGGCGAGCCCATCGAGATGCGCTGCCGCGGTCAGGTCACGCCCACCTCCAAAGAACTCACCTACGAGGTGTTCGTGGAGGAGATCATCGCGGGGCCGGTGCCCACGATCTACGCCGACCTGCTGTGCACGGTCGATGGACGCAAGGCCTTCCATGCCAAGCGGGTGGGGCTGCAGCTGGTCCCCGACTGGCCGCTGGAGACGTGGACCCACCTGCTGGAGGGCTACGTCGAGCCCAAGCCTGTCGCCACGGTCACCACGCCGCAGGGGGAGTTCGCGTTCGACTACAAGTCGCTGCTGGCCTGCGCTTGGGGCCGGCCGTCCGACGCGTTTGGACCGATGTACCGCCCGTTCGACTCCCACCGCAGCGCGCCGCGGCTGCCGAGCCCGCCGTACCACTTCATGTCGCGCATCCTCGAGCTCGAGGGCGACATCGGGGTTGCGAAGGCGGGCGCGCGGGTGGTGGTGGAATACGACGTGCCGCCGGATGCCTGGTACCTGCACGACAACGGCACCGCGAGCATGCCGTTTGCGGTGCTGCTGGAAGCGGCGCTGCAACCCTGCGGGTGGTCGGCCAGCTACGTGGGCTCGGTGCTGGAGTACGACAACGACCTGCTGTTCCGAAACCTCGACGGCACTGGCACTCAGCTGCGCGAGGTGTTCGCCGACGCAGGGACGCTGCGGACCGAGGTGAAGCTGACCGCGCTGTCCAAGGCCGGCGGCATGGTGATCACCTCGTTCGAGCTGGAGATGCTGCAGGGAGCCGAGCGTGTGTACACGCTGCGGACCGTGTTCGGCTGCTTCCCCGAGGCGGCGTTCGAAAACCAGGCCGGGCTTCCGATCTCCGACGCGGATCGGGCCTTGCTTGAGCAGCCCAACACCGAGGTCATCGACCTCGACGCGCGGCCCGCAAGCCTCTACCGGGAGGGCGCGACGCTGCCGGGCAGCAAGCTCGACATGCTCAACCGCATCACGGGCGTTTGGCCGCAGGGTGGGGCGGCAGGCCTGGGCGCGATGCGGGCCGAGAAGGACGTGCGTGCGTCGGACTGGTACTTCAAGGCGCACTTCTTCCAAGACCCGGTGCAGCCCGGATCGCTCGGCATCGAGGCCATGATCCAGCTCTTGCAGGCGTACATGCTGCTCGAAGGCATGGACGCTGGGGTGCCGTCGCCGCGCTTCGAACCACTGGCGGTCGGGCACGAGATGACGTGGCGGTACCGCGGCCAGGTAACGCCCCGCAACGCGCTGGTGCACTGCACGGTCGAGATCACCGACAAGGGCACGGACGCCTCCGGCCCCTTTGCGATCGCCACGGCATCACTGTGGGTTGACGGGCTGCGCATCTACTCGGCGCAGGGCCTGGGCATGCGAATCGTGTCGGGCTCACCGCCGCCGCCGCGTCCCGCGAAGCAGGGGGATGACACGGTCACGTTCGACCCTGCGCGGGACCGCTGGCTCGCGGACCACTGCCCGACCTGGAACGAGCCGGCCCTCCCGATGATGTCCCTGGTCGACATCATCGCCTCCGCGGTGCCGGGCCCGATCGCATCGGTTCGGGACGTCGCGGTGCACGGCTTCATCGACGTGGGCCGGGCACGGACGCTGCGAGCCGAGCTGCGTGACGACGACGTGCGCCCGCACGTGCGAGTGCTGGATGAGGCTGGCGAACTCGTCGCGAGCGCTACTGTCATCCGCGGCGACAGCGGCGAGGCTCCGCGGCCTTGGCCGACGCTACAGGGCGAGCCGATGCCGGACCCCTACGCCAGCGGAAGCCTGTTCCACGGCCCCGCGTTTCAGCTGTGGCGCGGCGGGGTTCGGACCGGAGAGGGGGCCTCAAGCAAGCTGGATGCAGGTGGAGGTGCCGTGCCGCACGGGCGACTTCACCCTGCTTTGCTCGACGCTGCGCTGCACGCGATCCCTCACGACGCCCTGTCGTTGTGGTCCGAGGCCACCGGGGACGATGTCGTCGCGTATCCCGCTCGCGTGCCGAGCCTGACGTTCCACGGCCCCACACCGCAAGCCGGGGCCGTGCGCTGCGAGGTGCGATTCGGGGGATTGCTCGCGCCGGGTCTGCCCGCTTTCGATCTTCAGCTCATCGTCCGGGATGGCGCCGATGAGCGTGTCTGGGCCCATGGGCGCGTCCTTGAGGCGTGTTTTCCCAAGGGGCCTCTCGGCGCGGCGGCACCGGAGCAGCGCAGAGCCTTCCTTCGCGATCACAGCTTCGTGCCCGGCCTGCGCTTGTCCCGGGTCGATGGCGCATGCACCCGCCTGAGCCAGGCCGAAGTCAACGCCTGCGACTGGATGCCCGGCACTGTGCTGGGCATCTACGGGCGGGAGAGCGCTGCCGACATTGCGGTGCTGGAGCACCTCGCACACGAGCACCAGCTGCATCCCGGACGGCTGCCCGCGGCGCTTCCGCTCAACCCTCCCAACATCGAGCTCGCTTGGGAAGGCGAGGATGTTGTGGTGCGCAACGCCGCGGCTCCTTCGCTCCTGGACCCCGCCTCGGTGCGCCCGTTTTGGGCGCGGCAGGTTGGGCACGAGCAGGGCTGGGTTGGGCGTGATCTGTGGGAGGGGCTGCTCCAGCAGTTCGTTCACCGGGTGGTGATCACCTGTCCCGATGACTTCGCCCAAGTCCGAACCCGGCCGGCGTTGTTCCTGGCCAATCATCAGGTGCAGATCGAGTCCCTGTTGATCACCCACCTGCTCGCCGGACTCACCGAACGCGCGGTCACGACGATGGCCAACGCCAAGCACCAGCAGCGATGGATCGGTTGGATCCTGCGCCTGCTGTTTGGTGGCGCGGAGCATCGCGACCCCGACTGGATTCTCTACTTCGATCAGTCTTTGCCGCAGTCGATGGCGGGGCTGCTCGCTGGGCTCGAGCCGCGGCTGCGCGCGGGCACCACATCGTTCTTCCTGCACCCGCAGGGCACCCGGTCGCAGCACGCGGCAGAGTCGGTGACGACGGTCAGCTCCACGATTCTCGATCTCGCGGTGCGTCTGCAGCTTCCGATCGTCCCGGTTCGTTTCTCCAAGGGTCTGCCGGTCGAGCCTATCGAAGGCAAGCTTGAGTTCCCGGTCGGCTACGGCGCGCAGGACTACTGGATCGGGCCTTCGATTCAGCCCGAGGTTCTTGCGGCGCTTCCGTACGCGCAACGCTCCCGCTGCGTCGTTGAGGCCATCGAATCGCTCGGACCCCCGCCCGGCGAGGATCGCCCGGCGACCCCGGACCTCGCCTTTTGTGAACGCGTGGCGCGTCGCCGCGCGCAGCATGACGCACCCGAAGTGGAGTCGGTCTTTGTGGAGATCCTTCGCGGGTTGGAGGCACCCAGCGCACAGAGCCGCGCCGTGTTGGCGGCGGTGCTCGAAGGGCGGCCGCTCGCGGCGGACCAAGACACGCCGGCGTTTCGCAGGCTGGTGCAGGGCCTGCGCGGGCAGGGGTGAGCCCACCTCCTGTCTGTGTGGCTCGCTGTGGCTCGCCGCGCCTCGCTCAGGCGTCTTCGCGAAGCAGGGCCAGGATTTCTTCATCCAGCTGCGCCTGGTGCTCGCTGGCGAACTTCCCGACGATGATGTCGCGGCGCTCGGTGACCGGGGTGGTCCCTGCCTTCACGCCCTGGCCGCCGATGCCACCCATCGCTCGCCGACGGATTCGACTGGGTCCGCGGCTCGCTCGCTTTTGGCCGTGCCCAGCCGCGCTGGCCGCAACCTGGGTACGCGCTTCTTGAGACGCGTACACGGGATGGGAAAGGCTTGGGTCGACGGTGGGGCCCGCTTTTCCGGATCCCAGCGGTGGACCCTGCGGCTCGACCTCGCGCGGCTCGGGGACGGGTCGTCGCTGCGGCCGAGGTTCGCCTTCGGGCGGCGCCGCTGCGGGGGCCTCCGGGGCCTCGACCTGCTCCTCGTCGGGGTGCGGCCCGATGACCGCAAGAATCTTCTCGTCGAACTCCGCGCGCCGCAGCGAGCGGATCATCGACTTGTGCGAGTCCTGCATCAGGCCGATCACGGCCTGTCCGACCTCAGCGTTCTCTACGAGGCCTTCGATCGACGCGCGGTACTCGACCTTGTTGCTCGAGATGATCGTGCCGTCGTAGAAGATGTGCGTGAAGATGTGGGCCTTGATGACGCCCGAATCCTCGGTCTGCACGTGATACAGCCGTCCCCGGTGGGGGATGTTGTGGTTGTACCCGAGCTGCGGGGACTGCGCTGCCATGAAGGCGATCAGCGTAGCACGGGCTACCATCGTGTGGCGTCCCAGTTCTGTGCTACACGGCCGCCTCAAGGCCTGCGACGATGACCGACGCCGTCACCACCCCGGACCAGGACCCGCGACTGCTGCTCGCCCCGTTGATGCAGGTGGCACAAACCGGAGTGGAGCCGGATCCCACCCTGACCGCCAAGATCGTGGCGGACGCACAGCGGGTCCTGGAGATCGCTCCGTCCGAGCTCTACGAGCTGCTCACCCCGGCGCTGTGTGAAAAGCACCCTCACGCGGCGCTGCAGTGGTTGCGGGACGCGGGCATCTTGGGACTCATTCTCCCCGAGCTCGACGCGACCCACGACTTCTCGCAGGAGGGTGGCCGTCGGCACAAGGACGTCTGGGACCACACCAAGACCGTCGTTCGCCAAGCCGTGCCACGTCCTATTGTTCGATGGGCCGCTGCGCTGCACGACATCGGCAAGGTGCCGACCCGCCGTTTTCTTCCTGGAGGCAAGGTCACCTTTCACGGCCACGCCGAAGAGGGGGTTCGCATGTTTCGCCGCGGTCCAGCCAAGCGCATCGGGTTTCCGCCGGAGGTCCACGAGGCGATCGAGGCGCTGATCCTCCACCACCTGCGGCCGGGTCAGTACGAGCCGTCATGGACCGACTCCGCGGTGCGCCGGTTTCATCGCGAGACCGAGCCGTTCCTTCGCGACCTGCTCGACCTTGGACGCGCCGACATCACCTCAAAGCGCCCAGGCAAGAGGCAGGCGTGTCTGCGTTCGATTCACGCGCTGTCCGAGCACATCGACGCGGTCGTGGCCGAGGACACCAAGCCTCAGCCGTTGCCCGCCGGTTTGGGCAACCTGCTGATGTCCGGGCTCAGCCTGCCGCCGGGCAAGCACTTGGGCGACCTCCGCAAGAAGCTGCAGGCGCTGTACGAAGCGGGCGAGCTGCTCGGTGGACAAGACGCGGCGTACTACCTCGATGCCGTGCATACGCGGGACTTGATGGCGGACATCGAGCTGCAGCCACCTCGTGGCTTCTGAGTGGCAGATGGGCTGCGACGCGTCGGGACATCGACGCGCCCACACCATCGCGCTCGATCCTTCGCTCAGTCGTTTTCACAGAGCCTTCCGCCGTGCTGGCAGGTGAAGCCGGGCCAGTCCGAGCAGTCGTCGTCGCTGTCGTCGCACGGAAACAGGCAGTAGCTGTGCGCGCAGTCCATTCCTGCGAAGGGGCAGTCCGCGACGCTCTCGCAGGCGACCATGCACGTGCCGAGGCACTGCGCTCTCTCGCAACACTGCGCCCCTGCTCCCAGCGCGTCGCAACCGTCGCTCTGTGCACAAGCCTGCCCAAGCTCGCTCGGCTGCACCCCTGCCTCGGTGTCCGCGGTGCCTGTCTCGTCGGTGCCGTCGCCCGAGGAGGACGCCGACCCTCCGGTGGCGGCGGTGGCGGCCGCGCTGCCCGAAGTGGACGTTTCGGACGGGCTCGAAGGTCCGGATGCGGTGTCCTCAGCGCCCCCCGAGGTCGGGCCCGCTTCCGATTCCGACGCGGTCGCTGCACTCGTCGTCGAGTCCTGGTCCGACGCGGACCCCGACGACTCGACCGAAGAATCAGCCGTGTCGCTGGGTGCGTCCGAATCCTCGCCGACCGGATCGTAGGCCGGGTTGATGCTCACGCAGGCGACCAGCAGCCCCAAGGGCATGAGCAGCCCGATGCGGAGCTGAAGCCGGCGCTGACCGTGGGTCGGCGGTGGTTTGCGGTGCCGCGACCTCTGGGGTCCTGCGCCTCGAGCGTGCGCATCGCCTGCCGGGTCGGGCGCGGCGAAGCGTGCCTCTCGCTCCGCCCCATCGAGAGGGGATGTGGCGTGGGTTGGGCCTCCTGCGCGGAATGCGTTGCGTCTCATCGCGGCGTCGGTCTTCCAACGAGCGTTCATCAAAGCGGAAAGGATCGCCTTGCGGTGGCTCGTTCACGGTTCGATGAGCAAGAACAAGGCCACCGGGGCCGAGTAAACGCTTCGACGTGGTTTCAACCGGTTCGGGCGCGTGTCGGTCAGCTTGGCCGCGAGGCACGACGCCACGACGGAGACGATGGGGACGACCGCGACCGCAACATGGAGAAGCAGCCGGACGGTGCCGTCCAGCCACGTATCGAGCGTCTCCATCGCGGCTCCGGGGTCGAGGTCGACGGTTTCGGACCGGTCGGCGGGGGGATTGGGAGTTTCATCGACGTCCCCGGAGCCCGTCGGCATGGGTGATACCAACAGCCTACGACCCCGCGGCTGGCCGATTTTTCGACCCACCCCTGCGCGCGCAGTGCCACACGTGTGCGGAGGGGCTCAGATCCGGCGCACATCTGCCGGGGCGGGCTTGGCCAGCTGGAGGGCACCGCCCGTCGTCGCCGAATCGGACGCGGATGACGTGTTCGGGTCGCATCGCGTGGTCCGTGATGTCGCCACCGGCGGCTACGTAGGGGCGAAGATTGCCCGGAGTAGCCCACACGACGGTCGCCACTTGACTGAGTTTGGCGCTACACCACACTGCTGGTCTGGTGCGTGACAACCACGCTCTCCTGCGGCCCGCGCGACGACCGACGGGCTCGCGGTGAGCGAGGAGGTGCTGGGGCGGGCACGGTCGACGAGAGCATCGCGCGACCGGGCGCGTTATCCTTGGTGCTTGCGGGGTCAAAGACTGGCGGTTCATAAGGGCGATGGGGCGAGCCTGATCCGTTGGCGCCGCGTCGTCCTGGTGGACATCGTCGCGTGCTTCGTTGTGCCTTTTGCGACGGCCTGGGGGATCGCCAGCGCCGTTGGCCTGGAGGAACTCTCCGACGTGAAGGTCATCGGTATGTCCCTTGAGGTCACGGTGGTCTACTGGAGCGTGCTCGTGCTCCTCGTCACGCATCTTGTGTTCAATCGCACCGCTTCGCTCTCGGTGACAGCCTCGCAAGTCGTCTATCGAATCGGGAGAATGCCCGGCCGCGTGCGGGTGGTCGAGCGAACCGGACCGCTGAGCATCTCGATGGAGACCCGCGAGGACCCGATCGCGGAGTCGGACGCGTCCGGGCGCACGCCAGATCGCACGTTGCTCACCATCCACGTGTGGGGCGGGCCGCGGATCGTCATCGACGACCTCTCCGAGGACAACGCCATACTGGTGAAGGACCTCCTCGAGGGTCAAGCCTGACCGAGTCCGCGACGCTTCATTCCGGCGGCCAGTGCCCGCGCTACACTGCGGCCCCATGGCTGACTCGCGTGATCGACTCTTCGCACTGTTGGCCGCGGCCAGCCTGATGGGCTGCGCTGGAACTCTGTCGCCTGTGCCCGGCGCACCGCCGACCGAGCAGCCTGCGGGACACGAGCGCGCCGACGTCCGAACGCTGCGCTGGTGCTGACAACGGTCCGGCTCCGTCCGTCGAGGAGCTCCTCCTCGGTCTTGGGCGGCCTGAGCCTTCGGTACGGGTGTGCTGATGGTTGTGCTGTGGAGTGGTCCTAGGGCGGAGCAGCGGCGGGTGTGTGGCGAGAAGAGGCTCCAGCTCCCGTGGTATGGAGAGAGAGGTGGCGACAGACGCACAGCTGCTACGTCGTTGGCGGGAAAACGATCAGCGCGCGGGCGAGCAGCTGTTCGATCGCCACTTCGAGTCTTTGTTTCGCTTTTTCTTCTCGAAGGCGGAGGACGTCGCCGAAGACCTCACCCAGGAAACCTTGCTCGCGTGTGTCGGAAGCCGTGACCGAATTCGCGACGACCACCGATTTCGCGCGTTCATGTTCACCATCGCGCGCCGCGTGTTGTACGCCCACTACGGAAAGAAACGTCGCAGCGTCGACGTGCCGCTGGGCTCGCTCTCGGTGGCCGACCTCGCCCCGAGGATCACGGGGCTCCTCGTCGAGCAACAGGAGTTGCGCATCTTCCTCGAGGCGCTACGCAGTCTCCCGCTCGACTATCAGATCGCGCTCGAGCTGCAGGTTTGGGAATCGTTGACCGGGCCGGAGATCGCTGCTGTCCTCGAGGTTCCCGAGGGGACGATTCGAAGCCGGATTCGCCGAGCTCGCCTGCAGTTGGAAGAGAAGATTCGCGAGTTCTCGGGCTCTCCGAACGCTCTTCGATCCACCAGCACCCAGATCGAAACATGGGCGGAGAACGTGCGCGAGCTCCTCTCCAAAGCACCGCGCTCCTCGGATTGAGGGGGATTGAGGGCTTCGACGCTTCTTTCGAGGAATCGATTCGACCGCGGCGCCCACCTCAGGAGGCCAAGGTCGTGCGCACGATCCCAAGCAACCGCCCACGTGCAGTGAACAGCCATGTCCGACCCACCACTCGACGGCACGTTTCCGGACATCCTACGGCCCGGCCCCCACACCGTCAGAGTCGACGCGGCCCGAGCTCGCCTGCGCGCGCGCTTGTTCGGCCGGGTCGAAGAGGCTCCAACGATCGGGCGCTTTGTGGTCCTTCGGCAGCTCGGTGCCGGGGCGATGGGGACGGTGTTCGCCGCCTATGATGAGGACCTGGAGCGCAAAGTTGCCGTCAAGGTGCTCTCGAGCCCGACGAAGGGATCCTCGCGCGAACGCCTCCTGCGAGAGGCGAAGTCGATGGCGCGGCTTCGTCACCCAAACATCGTGCAGGTGTACGAAGTGGGCGAGCATAATGACGAGCTCTACATCGCGATGGAGTTCGTCGACGGAGAGTCGCTCGGTTCCTGGCAGTCCGAGAAGGAGCGACCGTGGAAGGTTCTGGTCGACGCCTACGTCCAGGCTGGAAGAGGGCTTGCCGCTGCACACGCGGTGGGTGTGGTTCATCGGGACTTCAAGCCCGACAACGTGATGGTCGGGGTCGATTCGGTCGGCGCACCCGAGGTTCGTGTCCTGGACTTTGGGTTGGCGCGGTCGAACCCTACGCAGCAGCCGTCCGCCGAAACGGACCCTCGCCGGACGGACGAGCTGGTCTCGACGGTCGATGTGTCGCTCACGAGGACCGGAAAAACCGTCGGAACGCCGGCCTACATGGCTCCCGAGCAGATACGCGGGCTCCCGGCAGGGGCGGCTGCGGATCAGTTCGCGCTGTGTGTCGGGCTGTGGGAGGCCTTGCATGGCGAGCACCCCTTCGCGGCAGACACCATCGACGGCTTGTTCGAGCGAGTGACATCGGGGCGACGCGAAGGTCCGCGAAACCCGACTGTCCCGCGCCGAGTGACCGCCGCGCTTGAGCGGGGACTCGATCCTGACCCCGAGGCGCGATGGCCGAGTGTCGAGGTGCTGGTGGAGGCGTTGTCGACGACCCTGAAGCCTTGGTCGTCTCGCAGGGCCCTGTTCGTCATCATCGCCGGTGTGACAGCCATCGCAGGCGCTGCGGCGTTCGGAATGGATGCCGCCGACGAGCGCTGCGCTGGGGCCGAGGGCCAGCTCGTGGGGATCTGGGACGAGGCGCGGACACTTGAGCTTGAGCGCTCCATGTTCGCCACCGAACTCCCGTACGCGGAGGCAACATGGAAGCGAACCCGCAGCGCGCTGCAGGCCTATGCCTCGGACTGGAAGTCCATGTACACCGAGGCCTGCGAGGCGACCTCGGTGCGAGGAGAGCAGAGTGCAGACGTTATGGCGCTGCGCATGCGATGTCTCCACCGAGCCAAGGTCGGCCTGCAGGCGGCGACCCATGTGCTCGCGGAGGCGGATGTGGATGTGGTCGAGCGAGCGTCCGAGATCGTCACGGGGCTTGAGCCCCTGCACCGCTGCGCCGACTTGGACGCGCTCGCGGACGACGTACCCCCGCCCCCTGCCGATCAGGCAGCGCTCGTCGCCGAGATCGAAGCTCAGGTCATGCGTTCGCGTGCTGAGGCTTCTGCGGGGCACTACCCGCTCGCACAGGAGATCATAACGCAAGCGTCGCAGCGCGCCGAGCAGCTTACGTACGTCCCTTTGCTGGCCGAGGTCGCGTGGGCGCGGGCGGTCTCCTACGACGTCTTGGATATGCGAGGGGGGCACGCACACGAGGACCTCGAGCCGAGCCTTCGCGAAGCGCTGAGGCTCGCCTTGTCATCCCGCAACGAAGGCATCGCACACCGCGCGGCGACGCGGCTGATCGCACTCGTCGGGGGCCGGTGGGGTCGACCCGATGAGGGGCTGCGCTACCGCGAGATCGCGGAGGCGTTGGTGCGAGATGACCCCAACCGCGAGGCGCTCACGCGGGGTGCACTGGCGACAGTGCTTCTCGAGCAAGACAAGCCCGAGGACGCGCTCGACGAGCTGCGTGCGGCCACGGCGTTGGTGGACAACTCCGAACCGGCGCTCCGCCTGGAGCTGCAGGGGCAGAGCGCAAGCCTTCTCATTCGGCTCTCGCGGGCCGACGAGGCGGAGGCGCTCCTGCGCGAAATGTTGGAGACGTACAGCGCGCAGCTGGGCCCCGACCATCCGAGTGTGGGGACGCTTCATCGGCGGTTGGCGTCCGCGTTGGTGAGTCAGCAACGCTACGCCGAGGCAGAAGGTCTCTATCGGGAGGCCGTCGCTTCGTTGACCCGTGCGTTGGGCCCCGACCACGCCAACGTGTCCATGACTCGAGTTGGGCTCGGGTCGGTGCTCCACCAACAGGGGAAAACCAGCGAAGCCGAGGAACAGATGCGTCTGGTCCTCGAACTGCATGAACGTCGCCTCATCGCCGCGGATCCCCCTTCGGCGCAGGTCCTGCAGCTGCTCGGCGAGGGCCGCTATGAGGATGCGGACGCGGTCGACCGCGAGTCCAGGGGCTCACACCGTCGCGCGGTTCTTGTCGAGTATAGGACGCTGAGCGCGATGCACCAGAACCTCGCCATAGCGCTGCGGAAGCGAGGCGACTTTGCGCGCGCCGAGCTCGAGAGTCGGTACAACCGCGAACTCTCGAAGAGGGGCGGCGACGATACGGAGTATCTCGCCTCGGTCGGGCACCGCATCGGCGACTTGCTGGCTCGGCAGGGCCGGCACGCCGAGGCCCTCGCGGAGCATCGCGCGACCCAAGCCATGATCGAGCGGGACAGCGGCCCCTCCGACCCCCTGGTCGCCGCCGCACGGACGCATGTCGCCCATCAGTTGAAGCAACTGGGGAAAACGGCCGAAGCGGAGGCCGAGTTTCGCAGCGCGCTGGTCTTGATGCAAACCGCCGACGCATCGCCAGCTCAGTGGGTCGGTGCACAGACCGGCCTCGCCGCGCTGTTGCTGTCGCGAGGCGACCTCGCTGGGGCGGGCCCACTGGTGGAGTCAGCGTGGACGCGAGTGGAAGCCCTCGACCCCTCCGAATCTCGGGCCGCTTCAGCCTTCGCGCTCGCGCAGTTTCGTTGGCAGGTGGCTGACGACCCATCTTCGCGAGAGCACGCACTCGAACTGGCTCGCGAGGCGCTGTCGTTCTTCGACGCGGAAGAACAGTTCACGATGGAAGTGGCCGAAATCGAGGCTTGGCTGGACGGCAAACGCCGGCAGCCGTGAGCCGCCGCTCTCTGTACCCGATGCTGCGCCCGACTCCTCACCAAAACGAAAAGAAAAAATCAGGAGGGAGGAATCGTTCCGGGTGGTCCGCCCCACTACAGCGCAGACATGCAGATTGGGCCATTTCGATCCTGGATGACGGTGCTTCTCTGTGCTCTGGTTGGATGCACCCCGAACGAATCGGCGGAGATCGAGGATCTGGGCTCCCCGGTCTCACGAGACGGCACGCTGGGCGCGCAGCCGCGGCTTCCGCTCCTCAAAGAACCGCTCCCGCGTCCGATGCCCGGTCGCGGTGTGAGGGACCACCGCCTGGTGGTCAAGTTCACCGACGCGGCGAGGGTCCGCGCCACGGGACGGGGGCGCGTCGCCTCGGCCTCCGGTTTCAGCATGTCTACGGTCGACGACTTGGCTGCGCAGACGGGGCTGCGATTCACGCCGCTCCTGGATGCATCCCACGAAGCGATCGACGCGTTCGCTCGGCGTGCCCGCGAACGCTCCGGCCATGAACAACCCGATCTGAAAGGCCTCTTCCGTGTCGAGCTCGAGACCACCGACGCGACCGAACTGCGTCTCGCAGGCGAACGGCTCCAGGCGCTCGACGTCGTCGAGTTCGTCTCGTTTCAAGCGACGCACGCTCCGCCTCCCGCCGACATCGACCCGCCCACGCCCGACTTGACTGGGTTTCAGGACTATCGCGCAGAGCCCCCGGGGATGAACTTCGATGAAGCTATCGCGCTGGGCTTTGACGGAAGCGGGATCCAGGTCTCGGACATCGAGTACGCCTGGACGCTCTCCCACGAGGAACTCGAGGATGCTGGCATCGTGCCCGAACCCAACGCGGCCCTGGGCACCAACTTTGCGGACCACGGCACTGCGGTCCTTGGCATCCTCGTGGCGGACGTCGGTGACTACGGAGTCGACGGGCTGTGCCCAGGTGTAGAAACCCACGTGTTCCCGCAGTACACCCCGTCCGGAGTCGACCGAGCGGAGGCTGCGGTGTTCAACGCCCTCGCCGGATCCGAGCCGGGCGATGTGGTGTTGTTCGAGATGCAGATCGAGGGCGTCCAGTACAACGGCGGGCCCAAGGAGCTGGACTCCGTGTTCTGGATGCTCTCGCGCATGGCGACCGACGCGGGCATCGTCGTCGTCGGGGCAGCGGGCAATGGCACGGTCGACCTCGATGCGTCTACATTCGACTTCTATCGCGAGCGTGGTGACAGTGGAGCGATTCTCGTCGGCGCGGGGGAGTCCAGTTCGCTGGCCCCGACGGGGTTCAGCACCTTCGGAGATCGCGTCAACATCCAGGCGTGGGGCCGCAACGTCTTCACGACCGGATACGGGTCCCATGCCACGTATGGGGACGATCCGAGGCAGCGATACGACGCGGGGTTCAGCGGGACGAGCAGCGCCTCGGCCTTGGTGACGGCGGGCTCTGTGTTGGTGCTCGACGCCTTCGCACGAGCCGGGCGCGAACTATCCCCCACCCAGCTCAGACAGCTCCTCATCGCCACGGGGACACCACAGGCACCGGGGGTGCACGTCGGGCCTAGACTCAACGTCGGCGCAGCTGTGCGCGCCGTCGAGGACGAAGGCCCGCCACTGGTTGAGTTCTCTGCTCCGTCCGAGGATGTCGTGGTCGATGCCGCGATGCACTCGGTCACGCTCGAGGTCGAGGCCGAGGACATCGCCGGCGTGTTCGGCGTGGGCTTGCAGGTCAACGGGGACTTGCTTCCCCAGAGGGACCTCGAGCCGCCGTTCGCCTTCGCCAATGTCGTGTTTCCTGAAGGCGTATGGGAAGTCGTGGCGGTGGCCGAGGATGGCCTTGGCAACGTGGGGAAATCCGACGCGCTCATGATCTACGTCGGCGTGGAGCCTCCGTTGCCGGACACCACGGGTTCTTCGGGGTCTTTCGGTTCTTCCGGGTCGGGGGGCGCCGACGGGGACACCAGCACCACCGAAGCCTTGGGCACCACCGCCGACGAGAGCGACACGGACGCCTCGAGCGGGCCTGGTGGCGACGCAGACGGCGACGGTTCGGGCTGTAGCGTCACGGGCGGGAACACCTTGGGGCTGACACCTTGGGTCTTGTTCGTCTTGCTCGGCGCACGAGCTCGGCGGCGGCCCCTGGCCGCGCAGGCAGAACGCGCCGCCGGATGATTTTCTTCGAGAACACCGCCGACTCTCACGCCTGCGGGGCCTCGCTCTCGTTTCGGTTTCAACTCCTGGACATCGATGGAGACGGCGCGCTCGACTTCTTGGTGACCGATGCGTGCGACACCGAGGGCGTCGGCACCGATCGATGGGACGTGTACGCGAATCTCGGGGATGGGTTCGCGCAGGAACCGACGCCATGGGCCCTGCCGGCGCTCATCGAAGGTGCCGACCCGTTCGACCGCGTCGCGAACGCTCTGGACTGCAGCGGCAATGAGCAGTTCCGATTCCTCACCACCGACCTGAGCGGCGACGGTGCCCCCGACCTCGTTGTCACCGACGCTTGCGACGCGCAGGGTGTGGGCACGGCGAACTGGAGTGTCTATGAGAACGATGGCGTCTCCGGTTTCGCAGCCGACGCGACGCAGTGGAGTCTTCCGCAGCTGCTCACCGGGGGCACCGACCTCTACGAAGAGATCGCGGACTCGCACCCCTGCCGCGGCGACCAGCGCTTTCGCTCTCAGCTCCTCGAGCTTTCCGGCGACGGCGCGCCGGATTTCGTCGTCACCGACTTGTGTGACGCCGCGGGCGTGGGCACGACCCACTGGTCGAGTTTTGTCGCCACGTGCGATCGAGACTGAGCGCACACACACAGCAGGGTGCTGAGCAGCCCGCGTCGTGCGGCATCGAAGGTCTCGAGGTCTCCGGGGAGCTCAGGCGGTCACGACTCGTCCGACATCGGAGGCGGAAACTGAAGCGCTTTGGTCTTCGTTTTCGTTTTCGTCCTCGTGCTCGGAAGGGTCGGTGCGGGCGCTGGACCCACGACCGTGCGCTCCACGGGGACCGGCCTGCGCGTCGCTGCTTCGGACGCAGGATCAGGCTCCGCCAAGAGCGTGTCGTCCGAGCCCTCGTGCTCCTCGTCGACAGCGGCCTCAGCGGCGGCCTGAGCTTCAGCCCACACCTTGTCGAACGCATCGTCGGAGCCCGAAGCTGCGAGGGAGGGAGCCCCGACCAGGGTCGCGAGGGGCTGCCGCATGGCCTCGCGGTCGGCTTTCACCAGCTCCGCTTCGCCCATCCCGTGCCCCGGATCGGTGAGCACCGCGCGGCGACTTGGCGGCACGAGGTTGGGGCCCAGCGTGCGTGCGGAGCCGGAGAAGGTTCCGCGACCGGCGGGTGCGCTCTCCACCCGGCGCACGGTGCCGTCGCGCACCGCTCCGATGAACCAAGCGAGCATCGCGGCGAGGGTTCCTGCCGCGGTCACTTCGAGCGCAACCCTGGAGCGGGTGAGGTCGGCCAGCCGCAGCGGTCCGACCTCATCGATGAGGCTCATGTAGACCACCGAACCCGCGACCACGGCGAGCAGAATGCAAAGCACCGCGACGGAGCGTCCCACCGCGGTCGCACCGTCGTCGGCGACGCTGGTTTTTGCGATGACGAGCCAGCCGACGACCAGGACGAGGAGCCAGCCCACGACGGATCCGATTCGCCAGGGACGAAGCTCGAAAGGAGACAGCGGAGGTGCTGCACCGACGATGCTCTCGACCGCTTCGTCGAAGATCCGTGCGTACAGCGACTGCTCTGATTCGCGAACCGCAAGGAAGAGCACCCCTTGTCCTGACCCCGCACTGACCACGGCGACTTGGTAGACCACGCCGTCTTCGGTCCAGACGCCGGTCACGATGGGCGCGCCGTCGGTACCTTCGAGGAACCGAGGTGAGCTCGGTGCATCTTCGAACAGGGAGCCGACGGCTTCTTCGAGCGCGCGCTCGGGATTGAGCTCGGCGCCCGGCGTCATGGCGATGGGCAAGGAGAGCAGTGCCAACGTCTCGGCGAAACCATCGTTGGCGCGGGTCGAGAACACCTCCTGGACGGTTCCACCCAGCGCGTCCGCCCAGTCCTCGGCCCGGGTCACAGCGCCCGGAGATCCGTCGCCCCAGCCCGGGGGAGCGTCGGCCATGCGCACCGCCGCTTGCGCCGATAGCGCAAACAGCAAGATGCAGAGGACCGCGCCCCAGCGCAGCCAGGGTGCTCGAACGGGCGACATGATCGTTTTCGATCGTATCCCAGCTGTGGAAAAATGGCCCGAAAGCGGTGAAAAAGCGGCCCGCGCCAGGTCTTGCCCCAGCCCTCGACACGAGATATGTATCCTTTCATCCGGTTTGCCGGATATATGGACATCTCGGCCCATACCGCGCTGATGTCGCTGTTCGCGGATCCCACGCGGCTGCGTCTGCTCGCCCTGCTGTCCCGCGAAGAGCTCACGGTCACGGAGCTGACGCGCATCACCGGGTTGTCGCAGTCCCGCGTCTCGACGCACCTGGGCAAGCTCCGGGAGGCGAGCGCGGTGCTCGACCGCAAGGTCGGGGTCTCGGCATTTTACCGGCTCGACGAGGACAGGATTCCGCCGGGGGTCCGCCGCATCTGGGAGGTGGTTCGCAGCCAAGTCGACGACGTACTGTTCGATGAGGACGCCGCGCGCTGTGCCGAGGCTGTCGAAGCGCGTACCGACGGCAAGGCGTGGCCCGACCAAGTCGCCGGCCGAATGGAGCATCACTACTCGCCCGGTCGAACCTGGGAAGCGCTCGCGCGCGGCGTGATCGGGTTGATCGAGCTCGGCGACGTGCTCGACATCGGAGCGGGCGACGGGGTGTTGGCGCAGCTTCTCGCGCCGGGCGCTCGCTCGTACACGTGCGTCGACTCGAGCCCCAAGGTGCTGACCGCAGCGCAGTCACGACTGGCAGCGCACACCAATCTGTCGTTTCACGCCGCGGACATGCATGCGCTCCCGATGCCAGCGTCCTCGTTTGACCAGGTGCTGATGTTTCACGTGCTCACGTACGCCGAGCGCCCCGTTGACGCGTTGTCCGAGGCGTTCCGGGTCTTGCGTCCGGGAGGACGACTCATCGTCGTGACCCTCGACCGCCACGAGCACACCACCGTCTCCTCGGCGTACGACCACGTCAACGACGGGTTCTCTCCCAAAATGCTGCGCGGGCTCCTGTGCGAGCGCGGCTTCGATGTTCCTCACTGCAGCGTCTCCGCCCGCGAGCGCCGCAAGCCCTACTTCCGTGTTGTGACGGCAGTTGCCGGCCGACCTTCCAACGCACAGGTCTGCGCAAGCTGAAAGCGACTCCTACGATGACCTCCTCCCCTCGTTCCTTGATCGAAGCGCAGCTGCGCAAACGCATTCTTTTTCTCGATGGCGCGACCGGGACGTCCCTGCAGGCGGAGGACCTCGTCGAGGCAGACTACCGCGGTGACCGATTCACCGAGCACGGTTGCGACCTCAAGGGGAACCACGACCTCCTGGTGCTCACGCGCCCGGACATCGTCCGGAAGATCCACGACAGCTTCCTTGCGGTCGGGGCGGACCTCATCGAGACCAATACCTTCAGCGCAACCTCGATCGGGCAGGCGGACTACGACCTCAGCGAGTTGGCCTACGAGCTGAACGTCGCCGCGGCTCGCATCGCAAAACAAGCCTGTCTCGATTGGACGAAGCGCGACCCGAGCCGCCCTCGGTTTGTCGTCGGCTCGATCGGGCCCACCAACAAGACGCTCTCGCTGTCGCCCGACGTCAACGATCCAGGATTCCGGGCGGTGAGTTTCGACGAGGTGCGGGCTGCGTATGCCGAGCAGACGCGCGGACTCATCGACGGAGGCGCGGACATCCTGCTGGTCGAGACCATCTTCGACACGCTCAACGCGAAGGCTGCGATCCTGGGTATCGAGGATGCGCACGCATCGACCGGGATCACGCTGCCGCTCATTTTGTCGGTGACGATCACCGACAAGTCCGGCCGGACGCTCTCGGGCCAGACCGTCGAGGCGTTCTGGGCTTCGGTCGAGCACGCGCGGCCGCTTGCGGTGGGCGTCAACTGTGCGCTGGGTGCCGCGGATATGCGGCCCTATGTCGCCAAGCTGGCCGAGATCGCGGACACGTTCGTGAGCTGCTACCCCAACGCCGGCCTTCCCAACGCGTTCGGCGAATACGACGAGCACCCGCACATGACCTCGGGCGAGCTGCTTGAGTTCGCCGAGGCGGGCTTGGTCAACATCGTCGGGGGGTGCTGCGGCACCACGCCTGCGCACATCGAGGCGATCGTCGAACGTTTGGCTGCGGTGGCGCCGCGGGAGGTCCCCAGCATCCAGAGCGCCGACTCGGTCTACTCGGGGCTCGAGCCGCTGGTCGTCAGCCTCCACAGCAACTTCATCATGGTGGGCGAGCGCACCAACGTGACCGGCTCTCGTCGCTTTGCCCGGCTGATCAAGGAGGACGACTACAACACCGCACTCGAGGTCGCGCTCGACCAGGTCCGAGGCGGCGCAAACATCATCGACGTCAATATGGACGAGGGCATGCTCGACTCCGAGGCGGCGATGGAGCGCTTCCTCAAGTTGATCGCGGCCGAGCCCGAAATCTGCCGAGTCCCGATCATGATCGACAGCTCCAAGTGGTCGGTCATCGAGGCCGGCTTGCGGTGCGTCCAGGGCAAGTCGATCGTCAACTCGATCTCGCTCAAGGAGGGGGAAGCGGACTTCTTGGAGAAGGCGGCCTTGGTGCAAGGCTACGGCGCCGCGGTCGTGGTGATGGCGTTCGACGAGGTGGGGCAGGCGGACTCCACCGAGCGAAAGGTCGAGATCTGCGGTCGTGCCTACGACCTGCTGCGCGAGCGGCTCGACTTCAAGCCCACCGACATCATCTTCGACCCCAACGTGTTGGCGATCGCGACCGGGCTCGAGGAGCACAACAACTACGCGGTCAACTTCATCGAGGCCGCGCGAAAGATCAAAGTGCGGTGCCCCGGCGCCAAGATCAGCGGGGGCATCAGCAACCTGTCGTTCTCATTTCGGGGCAACGACGGCGTCCGCGAGGCGATGCACTCGGTTTTTCTGTATCACGCGATCAAGGCTGGCCTGGACATGGGGATCGTCAACGCAGGCCAGCTGGTGGTCTACGACGACATCGACCCGGTCCTCAAGGAGCACGTCGACGACGTCATCTTCAACAAACGACCCGACGCAACGGAGCGGTTGGTCGAGCTTGCGGATACGGTCAAGGGCAAGGCCAAGCAGAACGTCATTGACCTCTCCTGGCGCGAGGCATCGGTGGAGGCGCGGCTGAGCCACGCGCTGGTGCATGGGGTCCTGGACTACGTGGAAGCGGACGTCGAGGAGGCCCGCCTGAAGCTTCCCGGCCCGCTTGAGGTGATCGAGGGCCCGTTGATGGACGGCATGAAGGTGGTCGGGGACCTGTTCGGCGAGGGCAAGATGTTCCTGCCGCAGGTGGTCAAGAGCGCCCGCGCCATGAAGCGCGCGGTCGCGTACCTCGAGCCGTACATGGATGCGCTCAAGGCCGAGGGCGGGGCGGTTCGCAAGCAACCCAAGGTCTTGCTGGCGACGGTCAAAGGGGACGTCCACGACATCGGCAAGAACATCGTGGGGGTTGTCTTGGCCTGCAACAACTACGAGGTCGTCGACCTTGGGGTGATGGTGCCGGCCGCGAAGATCTTCGAAGCGGCGCTCGAGCACAAGGTCGACATCATCGGCTTGTCTGGGCTGATCACGCCTTCCCTCGACGAGATGGTCAACGTCGCGTCGGAGATGAAGCGGAAGGGATTTGAGCTACCGCTGCTGATCGGCGGCGCGACAACGTCGCGGCAGCACACCGCGGTGAAGATCGCCCCCAAGTACGACAAGCCCACGGTGCACGTCGCCGATGCCTCGCGGGTGGCAGAAGTGGTCAGCGCGCTGCTCGACCCCGAGCGTCATGCCGTCCTCGACCGCGACAACAGGGCCGAGCAAGAACGGATGCGGACCCTGCACAGCGGAGGCCCGATCAAGGCGCTGCTCTCGCTCGACAAGGCGCGTGCCAAGCCACCCGTTGTCGAGCGCGGGGCCGCCGTGCTCCGCCAGCCGTCGTTCCTCGGGACCCGAGAGGTCGCGCCGTCGATCGCCGAGCTTGCGGAGTACATCGACTGGACGTTCTTCTTCTCGGCTTGGCAGCTCAAGGGGCGGTTTCCAAAGATCCTCAAGCACCCCAAGTACGGCGAGGCCGCGCAAGAGCTCTACGACAACGGCCGCCGCATGCTGGAGACGCTCATCGAGGGGGGGCGCCTGCAAGCCAAAGGGGTGCACGGGTTCTGGCCCGCGCAACGCGACGGCGACGACGTGGTCCTGTACACCGACGAATCCCGGGCGTCCGAGCGGCTGCGCTTCAACATGCTGCGACAGCAGACCAGCCGCAGCGGGACCGAGGCGTACCTGTGCCTGGCCGACTTCATCGCCGCGCCTCATGAGGGTCCGGACTATCTGGGCGGGTTTGCGGTCACAGCGGGACTTGGCGCGGACGCGATCGCCAAGGAATACGAAGCGAAAGGGGACGACTACAACTCCATCATGGTGAAGTCCCTTGCCGACCGTTTGGCCGAGGCCTTCGCGGAGTGGATGCACGAGCATTCCCGGAAGGCGTGGGGGTATGGCGCGTCGGAGTCGTTCACCAAGAAACAACTCCTCGCCGAAGCGTACGAGGGCATTCGGCCCGCGTTCGGCTACCCCGCGTGCCCCGACCACAGTGAAAAACCCAAGCTGTTTGGGCTGCTGGGTGCGGAGTCGATCGGCGTGGAGCTGACCGAGAGCTACGCGATGACCCCGGCCGCGAGTGTCAGTGGCATCTACTTCGCGCATCCGCAGTCTCGATACTTCACCATCGGGCGGCTCGGTCGCGATCAGGTCGAGGACTACGCGGCCCGTAAGGGGCTGAGCGTACCCGCGTGCGAGAAGCTGCTCGCGCCAAGCTTGGGCTACGACCCGGAGCAGCCGCCAAGCAAGACCCGCAAAACGGCCTGAGTGCCGGCGCTGCGCTGGGATTGCTGGCCCGCAAGAGCGGAACGCGTTCGTGCGTTCGTGCGTTCGTTCGTTCCTGGACGTTCGTTGCGAACGCCGACTACAGCTGCGGCAACACGGCGATCCCGAGCGCCATCGCGGGCCCAATGCTCAGCGTCATCCCCAGCGCTCGGTCCTTGTGATCGAACCGCACGGCGTGCACCACCCTGCCCACGAAAAACGCTGCGAGGGTTGCCCACAGCCAAGCGTCCGCGATCCCCACCGACTCAGCGACCAGGAGCGCCAACGCTACGATCGGTGCGTTCTCGACAAAGTTGCCATGAACCCGTGAGCGCCAGAACAACTCGGGGTCGTCGCCGTGACCGCGCAGAACCTCGAGCTTGCCCCGGCGAACGCCGATCCAGGCGGTCAACAAGAAGGGCGCAAAGGTGCACAGCGCCACGAAGGTGAAGGACACGTTGAGGGAGGAGACGTCGAGCATGGTGACCCTTCGACGAGCGGGCCCGAAGCGGATCGACACCCTCCCCAAACTTTTCTTCAACGCTTGGGCGATCGGCTGCGGCTGCAGCGACTCCTCAGCCTCCTCAGCCTCCTCTGCCTCCTCTGCCGCTCTAGACGACCCGGCGCATCACGATGGCGGAGATGTTGTCCGGGCCGCCGGCTTTGTTGGCCGCTTCGATCAGGCGCCGAGAAGCATCTCGGACGTCGCGTTGACCGACGAGCGGGACGAGCTCGTCCAGGGTGACGACGTCGCTGAGGCCGTCACTGCAGATGAGGATGTTGTCACCCTTGTCGAGCTCGACTTCTCGGACGTCGGCGTCGCTCTTCTCTTTGCCGTGTCCTAGGCAGCGACTGATGCGGCCCCGGTACGGATGGTTGGAGGCCTGCGCGGGCGTGAGGAGCCCCTGCTCGACGAGCTCTTGGACCATCGTGTGGTCGACGGTGATCTGTTCGCCGCCGTCGGCCCGCATCCGATAGGCCCGCGAGTCGCCCGCGTGCGCCACCCAGAGCCGTTCGCGAATGCCGAGCACCGCGACGCAGGTACATCCCATGCCGTGCGCGTTCGGGTTGTGGGCGGCGGTGTCGTCGATCGCTTGACCTGCGCGAGCGAAGGCTTCGTGCAGGAGGACCTCGGGGGCGGCCCGACCGAAGTTTTGCGCGATGAAGTCGCCGATGACCCCCACGGCGAGCGCCGAGGCCACTTCGCCCGCGCTGTGACCGCCCATCCCATCGCAAACGATCGACAGGTGGTAGCCGCGGCCGTCGTCCTCTTGGATCGCGATGGCGTCCTCGTTGTGGTCGCGGGCGATGCCCGGATCGCACGCTCCAGAGACCTGAATCTCAAAGAGTCCTGGGATGTGCGAGCGTTTGAACAGCTTGTACATCGGTCGGTCCCCGCGGGAAGTATACGGCCAACGATCGCGTGCGGGAGGCACGAAAAAACCCCGAGGGGTGACCTCGAGGTTTCGGTGGAGCCGAGGGGGATCGAACCCCTGACCTGTGCATTGCGAACGCACCGCTCTCCCAGCTGAGCTACGGCCCCGATTTGGACGTCGAAACTTATCCGACCCCCCGCGGGGGTGCAAGGCGGATCGTCAGTCGCGCTCGGGTTGGACCTCAGGCTGCGCGTCCGGCGGGGCTGGCTCCGCGCGCCGATTTCTGCGAAACCCGACCACGAGCCCCCACACTCCGTACGCGGTGATCACGGCGATGAGCGCCCAGATCGATCGGTCCTCGGGACGCGCAAGACGCTCGAGAAACTCGCGCACCGCTGGAGGCTACACGCAAAGGAAGACCGGTGGGGAAGGGCAACAATAAGGAACGACTCGACAAGCTGCTGGTTGCGCGGGAGCTGGTCGAGACGCGGACCCGTGCGCAAGCGCTCATCATGGCCGGCAAGGTTCGGGTGGGCGAGCATACGGTCGACAAGCCGGGCACTGCGGTGGCTCTGGACGCGCCCATTACCGTCGTCGGAGAGCTGCATCCTTACGTGTCCCGAGGGGGCCTGAAGCTGGCCGGAGCCCTGGATGCTTTTGAAGGACTGGACGTGACCGGCCGCGTCGCGATGGACGTCGGAGCCTCAACGGGGGGATTCACCGACTGCCTGCTGCAGCGAGGCGTTTCGAAGGTGTTTGCAGTCGACGTGGGCTATGGACAGCTCGCCTGGAAACTCGTCTCGGACGAGCGCGTGGTGGTCCTCGACCGCCAGAACATCCGCAAGCTGAAGGCCGAGCAGATCGGCGAGCCAATCTCGCTGTTCGTGGCCGATTGCTCGTTCATTGCCCTGGCCAAAGTCCTCCCGCACCTTCCGCCGTTCCTGTCGCCGGGCGCCGACGCGGTCGTGCTCGTCAAGCCGCAGTTCGAGCTTGAGCCGGGCCGGGTCGGCAAAGGAGGCATCGTACGCGATGACGAGGCGCGGGCCGATGCGGTCCATTCGGTGAAGGCTGCGGCACAGGCCTGCGGGTTTGCGTGCCGAGGCGAGGTGACGTCCCCGATTTCGGGCCGCGATGGTAACGTGGAGTTTCTGCTCTGGCTCCGTTGGATGCCGTCATGACCGAACTGCAAGCTCCCAGCCTCAATGGAAAAGACCGCGCCTTTTTGCGGTCACTCGCGCACGACCTCAACCCGCTGGTCCAGGTCGGCATGGATGGGGTCAGCGAGGGCGTGCGAGAAGCCGTCGCGGTGGTGCTCGAAGAACACGAGCTGATCAAGATCCGCTTCGGGCAGAACTTCGAAGGCGACCGCAAGGAGGCCAGCGCCGCGCTCGCGCAAGCGGTGGGCGCCGACCTCACTCAGGTGATCGGGCGGGTTACCGTTCTGTACCGCCCCCGCGGCAAAGATCTACCGACCCGGCCGCGGATCAAACTGCCGACCAAACGTTAGTCGGGCCGAACAGCGCTTCGGCGCGGTCGTTTGAGCCCGCGCCGCTGACACAGCCGGGCTATGCTGCCCGCGATGATGCGTGCCACTTTGCTCGGTCTCGCCGCCCTGCTGACGCTTGGCTGCCGGCCGGGCATTGCGAGCCAGCCCGACCCGGCCGTCTGGGGCGCGCCCAGCCGCGGCGGTGCCAACGAAAAGCGGGTCCGCATCGAGCGCGCGGAGGCTCCGGTGGGCGAGCAAGCGCCCGTGCTGGCGATGCTGGAGCACGAGCTCGACCGCAACTTCGAGCAACTTCGCGGGGACGGAGTCGAAGAGCCGGCGTACTACCTCGGGTACGAACTCACCGACCGGACTGAGCTGTGGATGGTGGCCGAAGGCGGCGCCATGCTTCGCGATCAGATCGATCGCGACCGCGCCGTCGACGTGGACGTCCGGGTGGGCTCCGAGAAGCTCGACAACAGCCATGCCGTCGACGGCGACTATGGACCGGGCAATGGCTTGGGGTCCGGTCTCCCGGTCTCGCTTGGAGACGACGACCTCTCCTTAGCGCAGGGGCTATGGATCGATACCGACGCCCAGTATCAGCAAGCCGTCGCCGCCTATCGCGAGGTGCTGAGCATGGAGCAGCTGCGCAGCGAAGCACAGGGAGAAGACCATCCCGACTTCTCGCTCGGCGAGCCGCTGCAGCACCTGGAGCCGGAGGCCACGCTCGACTTGGGCGCGCTGCAGGAGCAGTACCGACCGCTGTTGGCCGAGGTCTCGGCCGAGTTGGCCGCAGACGATGCGGTCATGCAAAGCACCGTCTCCGTGTCCGCGGTGGTCGACAATGCCTACCTCGTCGACAGCCACGGAAACCGCGTGCAGACCGCGAGCACCCGGCTGCGGGTTCTTTTTGGCGCCGTGGGGCAAGCCGACGACGGGATGATGCTGCAGCGAACCGCTTCCTTCGAAGCGCATTTTCCCAGCCAGTTGCCCTCCGCCAAGACGCTGCGCGAGACCGCGACCCGGCTGCGTCAGGAGCTGGTCGCGCTGCGTAAGGCGCCCATCGCCGACCCCTACACCGGTCCGGCGATCCTCGAGGGTCGAGCCGCCGGGGTCTTCTTCCACGAGATCTTCGGACATCGCCTCGAAGGGCACCGTCAAAAGGACGACCTCGAAGGGCAGACGTTTACCGAGATGCTCGGCAAACAAGTGCTGCCCAAGTTTCTCGACGTGATCGACGACCCGACGGTGTCGATGCTGGGTGGCGTCCCCATGTCCGGGCACTACTTCGTCGACAACGAAGGCGTGCAGTCGCGACGACAGGTCTTGGTCGACCGCGGCAAGCTCGAAGGATTCCTGCTCAGTCGCTCGCTCGTCTCTCCGTTCCGCAAGAGCAACGGGCACGGCAGGCGCGAGCCCGGCAACCAGGTGGTGGCACGGCAAGGCAACCTGATCGTGAGCTCGCGGCGTTCCATGACCACCAAGGAGCTGCGCAAGGCCCTGATCGAAGAGGTCAAGCGTCAGAAGAAGCCGTATGGGTTGGTGTTCAAGGACATCGAGGGCGGCTACACGATCACCGACCGCAGCGGACCTCAGGCGTTTAAGGTGCAGCCGCTGATGGTCTACCGGGTCTACCCAGACGGGCGTCCGGACGAGTTGGTGCGCGGGGTCGAGATCGTGGGCACGCCGCTGTCAGCCTTCGAAACGATCGTCGCCACCGACGACACGCCCGGTATTTTCAACGGGATGTGCGGCGCAGAGTCCGGGTGGGTCCCGGTCAGCGCCGTGAGCCCATCGCTCCTGCTTCGAAGCATCGAGATCGAGCGTGCTGCCCACGACCGGGACCGCCCACCGTTGCTCGACCCGCCACCGCGCGAGACCCGGAGGTCCAAATGATGCTCTCGTCCTTGCTGTTCGCCGCCGGACTCTTGTTCGTGGCGCCGGCCGAAGCCGCAACAGCACCTGTCGCGGAGTCGTCCAGCGCGCCCAGCCCTTGGTCCATCGAGGCTGACGCCGTGGCGTCCGAGCTCAAGCGCGGTGTGGCGGAGCTTCGTCTCGACGGGGCGCCTGCGCCGTACCGGGCCGAGGTTCGTTACGTGCGGGTGCGTCTGCTGTCGCTCGATGCATCTTTTGGCGGGCTCATCACCGATGTGCTCGAAACCCAGTCGGCCGGCGTTGCCGAGCTTCGTGTGGGGACGCCAGAGCGCGACAACGCCAACTACTTTGGTGGCGAAGGTGGCATCTCACGGGTTGAGGTTCCGCTGGGTGCGGCGCCCGGCTACCTGCGGCGAAAGGTCTGGCTCGCGCTCGACGCGGCGTTTCGCGGCGCGACCCAAGGATTCGCCCAGAAGACGATCGCGCTCGAGCAGCTCGAGATCGACGGGCTACCTGCGGATTTTACGGCGCGTCCCGAGGTCGGTCCGAAGGCGCGCGTCGACCCCCACTGGGACGAGGAGTCCTTGCCACGCGCCGAGCTGGCCGAGCTGGTCAAGACGATGAGCGCCGAGTTCGAGAAGTGGCCCTCGATCGACAACGGCGACGTCTACGCGCAGGTCCTGCAAAGCCACGAAACCATCGTCGACAGCGATGGCATGTCCACCGCGCGGGTGAAGAACCGGGTGGTGATCGCGGTGGTTGCCGACACCAAAGCGAAGGACGGGATGCATCTGGACCACGGCCTGGCGATCCACCTGCAGGGCATTCCGACCGTGGATGACGCCCTCAAAGCGCAGGGCATGGCCCTGGTCGACCAGGTGCTCCACGAGCTGGATGCGCTCGCCAAGGCTCCGATGATCGACGAGGAGTACGACGGCCCGGTGTTGTTCCGAGGCGTCGCGGCGGCGCAAGTCCTCGCCAGCACGGTGGCCACCGAGGTCGCCGGAACCCCGGCCCCGATCGCAGACGGCGGACGCCTGATGGATCTCGAGCCCGCCTGGCAGAAGCGCTACGGCAAGACCGTGATGCCTCCGTTCATCGAGCTCATCGACGACCCGACAGCAGAGGGCTTTGGGCACTTCGATCTCGACGCCGAGGGCGTTGTGCCACAGCGACTCTCCTTGGTGAAGTCCGGCGTCCTCGATCACTTCCTGATGACGCGCACGCCCAACCCAAAAGCCTCGGGCAGCAACGGCCGTGCGCGCATGAGTCCGTCGCTGGAGGTCGGTGCAACCGTCTCCAACCTGACGCTTCAAGCCTCGCAGAGAACCATGACCGACGCCGCCCTCGAACGGGAGCTGCTTCGCCGCGCCCGAGAGGATGGCTACGAAGTGGCCTACGTCGTGGAGAGCCTGCGGGATGGCTCGCTGCTCGGCCCGGTTCCACGCGACAGCGCGTCGGCCTACGCTGGCACCGGAAAGATCACCTTGCCCTTGCCCGGCCGAGTCTATCGGCTCGAAGCCGGCGGCAAGAAGACCCTGATGCGGGGCGTGGTCTTGGCGCCCGCCTCCATGCGGGTGCTCCGCCGGATTCGCGCCGTGGGCAAGACGCCGGTCACCGTACCGATGCGCATCGCGGTGGGTCCCTATGGCGGCTTTGGTGCCGACATCGGTATCGACAGTGTGTTGAGCCAAACCGTCGACGTTCAGATCACGACGCCGGATCTGTTGCTCGACGGGCTGGAGCTGCTGGTCGAGCGCGGTGAGCACGAGCGCATGCCCACGCTGGTGCACCCGCTGCGCCGGGGCGAGTGAGTTCGCGGACGTAAAAAAGCGCTGCAACCCTTGGAGGGCGCAGCGCTTACTTGCGCGCAGAGTTGGAGCGCTACTTCAGCGCTTTGGCGAACTCGACGGCCGGGATGATCGTGGCCTGCTCGGGGTCCTTGATCTCCGAGCCGGGCAGGTCCTGGATGCCGTCCGAGTGCCACACGACGATGCCGTCCTCGTTGAGGATGAGAATCGAGGGGCTGCGGCTGAGGTTCTCGATGGTGGTGAACGCACCCTCCATCCCAAGCTCGCGAGCCGCGTTGTACTCGGTCGCGTTCGGGAAGCGGAACAGCGGGACGTCGGCGACGGCCTCTTTGACGCCGAACTTCTTCTGCCAAGCGCGAAGGTCCGAGTCGTTCATCGGGGCTTTGCGGCCGCCGGGGAACTGGAGGTGCACGAACATCACTTCGACGTTCTTCGCGTTCAGGTCAGCCTGGGCAACCTGCAGCACCTGCATGAAGTCGATCGCTGCCGCTTCCTCTTCGCGATCGCCCCAGTCCCAGTAGACGACGATGCGCTTTTTTCCGTAGAGCTGGCGTCCGTCGAGGATTCCGCCGTCGGCGCTGACGAGCATCACCGAGGGGCTGGCGTGGCCGAACATCCGACCGCGGGCCCAGTCCGGCGCAGCGTTGAGTTCCTCGGCACCGACCAGCCACAGCGGCGGTGCGTCCTTGATGGGGTCGAGGTTTTGCTTTGGCGACGCGGTGAGCTCAACCGTCTTGGGCTCCATCGTGCCCGCGGCCAGCAGCTCAAGCTTGTGCGACTTGTTGTCGGCGAGGTCACCGACGTCGTCCGCGGTCTTGACGGCTTTGCCATCAACCTTTTGGATCAGATCACCTTTGTTGATCTGGTCGCAGCCAGCTTCGCAGCCGAGGTTGTAGGCGACGTAGACTCCGCCGGCCTTGAGGTCGCGGTTTTTCGGTATCGTTGACCCGCCTCCACCGGCTTTGTCGCACGAGGAGAGCGCGAGGGTGGAGAGCAGGCTGACAGCCAGGGCGAGTTTCTTCATAGGTCTTGGGTCCTGGGTGGAGCGCGCCGCGGCGCAGCTGCGAGGTGGCGCGGACGATAAGCCGGGCTCCCAGCGGACGTCAAACGAGGGTGAAGAGCGTGCCTTGCACCCCAGAGACCGTGCGTGAGGACACGCGCCGATTGCGACCGCGGCGTCGGGGTGTTTCGATGCCGGGTTCACCCGTGAAAGCGCTGTTCGATCGGTTGTTGGCCGCGCTTGTCGTGGTGTGGGTCTGCGCCCTGGGTGCGAGGGCTCAGGCACAGGCGCGTCCCGAAGGCCCGGCGTATGCGGTGGTGGCCGGCGGCGCACCCCAAACGCTGTGCCCCGGTGAAACCCGCCAGGTCGAGCTGACGCTGGAGAACACGGGGGGGCGCGCCTGGGACCCGGGCGCGAAGGATCGTTTGTCGTACCACTGGCGGGACGAGGCGGGCACGTTGCTCGTGCGCGACGGTCGGAGAACCGATCTTGCGGAGCTCGTCGCGCCCGGCGAGCGGGTGACCCTGCGCGCGAAGCTCACCGCTCCGAACGACCCCGGCCAGCATCAGCTCGTCTGGAGGATGCTTCGAGAAGGGGAGGACTGGTATCCCGAGTCCGCCAGTGCATCGTCCTCGGTGCTCGTTCGCGGTGACGCGCCTGCGCTGGCCTGGTCGGTCGAGCCCTTCGAGGTGCCGGACATCGAGGCGCGAGGCGAGGGGTCGGTCCGGGTGACGGTCACGAACGAAGGCTGCGCAGCGTGGACGGCCGAGACGGCGGATCGCCTGAGCTACCGCTGGTTTGCGCCGGATGGAACGACGAAGCGCGGGGAGGGTCCGCGAAGCGCGTTTGAGGACGTCGTCGCACCCGGCGAGAACACCACGGTTGATCTACGGGTCTTGGGCCCGCGGGAGCCCGGCAGCTATGTGTTTCGACTGGCGCCGGTGCGCGAGCAGGTGGCGTGGCTCGGCGAGCCCGTGCGCGGTGATGCCGACGCCCGGGTGGAGGTGCGAAGCGCGGCACTGCAATGGGCGTGGGTCGATGCCGTGCTGCCCGAAGGTGTGGCCACGGGCGATACGGTGCGCGTCGAGGTGGAGATTCGCAACACCGGGACCGAGCGATGGGACCCCGAGCTCGGCGACCGTGTCTCGTATCATTGGGTTCGGGACGGCAAGCGACTGCGGCGTGAAGGACGTCGGACGCTGTTGACGGGTGTGGTGGAGCCCGGGGAGTCGATCCGGCTGCCGGTGACGGTTGTGGCTCCCGACGATCCTGGTCCGGTCCAGCTTTCGATCGAGCCGCTTCGGGAGCGCGTCGCGTGGTTGGGCCCACCGAAGGAGTCCGCGCTGCCGCCGGGAGGGCCGAGCATCGAGGTGGCCTCGGCGGCATTCGTGTGGACGCAGCTCGGCGTGCGATCACCGAAGATCCCCCTGGCGGGTCGTGGAACCATCTTCTCGCTCGTCGTACGAAACGACGGGAGTCGGGCGTGGGACCCCGCGCTGGGTGATCGGGCGAGTTATCAGGTGCTCGCCCCCGATGGCACTCGGCTGGCACGGGGCAGACGAACCTCGCTGCCGCGGCGCGTCGAGCCCGGGGAGGTGGTCCTGCTGTCGGTTGCGGTCGACACACCGCGCCAGCCTGGCGAGGTGCTCATCGCGTTTGGCCTGGTCCGGGAGCACGTGCGCTGGTTTCAGACCGATGCGAAACCGGTGCCGCTGCACATCGTTCGACGCTCGAGCCTGTGGTTGGTTGTGGCCGGGCTCCTGTTGCTGGGTTGGGTGGCCGCGGCGCGACTCGGCAAGGGATGGGCCGACGCGATCGCTTGGCCGACGTGGACGGCTGTGTGTGTTGCGCTCTTGACCGAGCTGTTCGCAGATCTGGCTCAGCTTCAGGTGTTTGCCGAGGGCACGCTGACGACGCTGAGCATCGCCGCGGGTCTCGGAGCCGTGGTGGCCCTCATGCCTGCGCGAGCCCAGCGGTTCGTCGCGGTGTTCCTCATCGGCCTGCTTTCGATCGTGGCGTGGGTCGACCTGGCCTACGCGGCGTTCTTCGGATCGCTGGCCCCACTCACGGCCGTGGCCGCGATCCATCACCTCGCCGACGCAAAGGCGACGGTCGGCTCGACGATTCGTGCCGAGCATGTGTGGGTGGGGGTGCCGTTGTTGTCGGGGGTGGTGGTCGGCTGGCACCGCGGGGGCAAACCTCGCCCGGTCGACCTGAAGGCTCGGCGGACGACCGCGGCGAGCCTGGGGGTGCTCGGGCTGTATGCGATCGGGGTGCTGCTCGCTGCGGTTCAGGGCTCGTTGGGTACGCGCGTGTTCTCAGAGGCCCACAACGCGCAGCGCTTCGGCTACGTGGGCGCGCACGGATTTCAAGCGCTGCGGCTGCTTCGGGAGCTGGGAACGCCGCCGCTGACGGACGACCAGCGCGAGGAGACATTCGCCCAACTTCGTGCGTTGCGGGCCGCCGCTCCGGCGCAGGGGCGGGGCATCGCGGCCGGATCCAACCTGGTCATCCTTCAAGTTGAGGCCCTGCAGCAGTGGGCTGTAGACGCGCAGGTGGATGGTGTGCCGGTGATGCCCTTCTTGTCGCAGGCGCACGAGCGCGCGCTGGCCTACGAGCGAATCTACGACCAGACCCTGCAGGGCCGGACTTCAGATGCGGAGTACCTGGTGCTGGGATCGGGCCACGCGCTGCCCGAGGGGGCGCTGTCCTTCCTGCGCGCCGACAACGAGTTCCGAACGATCATTCACGCGCTGACCGACGAAGGCTACGCGTCCTATTCGGCCCACCCGTATCAGCGCGGCTTCTGGAACCGCAGCGTGCTCCACCCTGCCTACGGGTTCGAGCGATCGGAGTTTGAGGACGAGCTCGGCCGTGGTCCCAAGGTGGGGTGGGGGCTTGCGGACGGACCATTCCTCGAACGCTTCGACCAGCGGCTCGCTGAGCTTCCCGAGCCGTTCGTCGCCTTCGGCATCACGCTCAGCCTGCATCACCCCTATGAGAGCTTCCCCAAAGGCCTGGCCGAGCTCGATGTGAGCACGCTGGGGGAGTCGTGGGTGGGAAACTATTTGCAGGCGATGAACCATTTCGACCGATCGCTCGCGGCATGGCTCGGCGCGATGCAGGCGCGTGGCCAGCTCGAGCACACGGTCGTGATGATCTACGGGGACCATGTCACGGGCATGGAACTCGGCGATGAGGTCGCAGCGCTTGCGGGCATTTCGGAGGAGCACTACGCCCAGATGCGGATGCACCGGGTCCCGGCGTTTGTCTGGGTTCCTGGGCGAGGACTGCACGGTCGGCGGTCGATGGTCGGTGGCCAGATCGACCTTGGCGTCACCGCGCTGCATCTGCTTGGGATCGATCCGCCCGCCGCGGCCGTGGGGACCCCGTTGATGGGAGAAGGGCCCGGGTTTGCGGCATTTCCGACCGGCGGCGGCGTGACGGCGGAGCACATGCTGGTGCGACGCGGTGGCTCCACACCTCCGCAGGGCGCGTGCATCGACCCGCGCGAGCCTGGGGCGGTTGCGCGGGCGGAGTGCGACGCGCTCGAGCTGCGCGCGCTCGAGCAGCTCGACCTCGCGCGGCGCATCCTGGACCACGACCTCTATCGCGCCGCGCAGGAGGCCCGTTGAGCGCTCGAACCTGGTTCTTGCGGATGCTGGTGGCCGCCGTCTTCGTGGCGCTGCGTCTGAAGTTCAATCGCGAGTACGAAGGCGCGCCGTGGGATGCGCTGGTCGCAGGGACGGCGAAGCTTCCGTTCGGGCACCGGGTGCTCGTGCCGTGGCTGGTCCGTCCCTTCGTCGACGCTGGCGTTTCGGTTCGCGGTGCGTTCGCGACCACCGAGTGGCTCGCCACCCTCGCCGCACTCAGTGGGGTGGATGCAGCGCTGAGGCGTTTCATCGATGACCGATTCGCCCGTGTTTGTTCGTTTGTCTTCGCAGCCGCGTTGGCGCTGATCTTCTTGCTGAAGTTTCGCTGGCCGATCTTCTACCCGTGGGACACCCCGGCCATCGCGTGCATTGCGTGGGGGGTTGCGCTCGCCCACGGGCGGCGTCACGGGCTGTTGGTCCTGCTCGCCGTGGTGGGTGCCGCCAACCGAGAGTCGGCGGTGCTGTTGCCCTTCATCACGTTGGCGCTGCTGGCTGGCTCCGAGCATCGTCGCGAAGCGGTTCGGAGTGCCTCCCTTCAGCTCGCGGGGGTGGTGCTGACCCGGCTGGCGATCTCGGTGCTGTTCCCCACCGCCAAGGGCGCAGCGATGGAGCTTCGTGTCGAGGGGATGTGGCGCATCGTTCACAACCTGCAGTGGCTTGCCGACCCGCTGCACGCGCTAGAGATCTTGGGCGCATTCTCGCTGCTGCCGGTGCTGTGGGTCGTCGTTCGCAAAGACATCCCGCCGCCCCTGCGGCGGCTTGCGTGGGTCATCGTTCCGACGCTCGCTGCCCTCATGGTCGTCGCCAATGTCTACGAGCCCCGCGCGTGGGGAGAGCCGCTGACCCTGTTGTTTCTGGGCGTGGGCGTGGGCGTGGTCCGGTGGTGCGACCGAGCACCGGAACGCTCGCCGTAGTCTGCGGGGCCACGCAGACGACGGCGGTCTCCTCGAGCTGGGAAAACCGACTTTGCTTTCATTGATGTCAAGAGACATGCGGTCGGCACCGCCTGCGTTGCTCGATATTGCGCGCTGTGCAGATCAGACGGTAAGCGTCGGCACGGCACCTACGCCTCCGTCGAGTCACTGAGACAAGTACACTTGGAGCGGTGACTCGACGGCGCGCTGGACGGATGGCGAACTTATGAAAGTGCAAACAGCGGGACTGGGGTTGATGCTCGTGGCGTTCTCGGGCTGCGATCCGGCGCCTTCGGGACGCGCCGAGCTCGGTCTGTCGGCCGAAGCGACCGGGGACGAGGATGGTGCAGACGCCGATGACGCTGATGACGCCGATGACGCGGATGACGCCGATGACGGTGGCGAGTCGCAGGGAAGCGACGACACAGACCCCGCGGAGCCGGACGACAGCACCGGGGAGCCCGCCGAGCCGGAGATGCTCAAGCCGCTGACCACCGCCGAGGTTGGGTTCTACCTGGGCCGCCTCGCGCCGGCCCTCGCCGGTCGCTCGCTGAGCTACGAAGAGAACGCACTGATCGAGTCGGACCCGGATGCCGCGATCGCTACGCTCCTGGCCAACTGGACCGCCGACCCCGGTTTTGCAGAAGCGATGCGCGACATGGTGTCCACCGACCTCTCGGTGAGCGGCGAGCGGGACGGCGTGGACTTCGAGCTTCCCGGCAACCTCGTCGCCCAGATCGTCCGCGACGCGCTGCCATGGTCCACGGTGCTCACCGCCGACTACTGTGTCGACGCCGACGGCGGCATGACCGAATGCGACACCGGCGCGCCGTACGAAGCAGGCGTCTTGGGAACGCGGGCGTTCCTCATCAGCAACAAGGGCCGGTTCAACCTCGGGCGCGCCAAGAAGATGCTTGAGGTGTTTGCCTGCCGTGGTTACCCCATGGAGGCCGAGATCCAGGTTCCGCTGGAGAAGGACAGCCTCATTCCAATGTTCCGCGCCGTGACGGCCGAGGAGCAGACCGTAGAGGAGGCCGAAGGTGGATTTGGCAACGGAGTGGGGTGCTACACCTGCCACTCGCAGTTTGGCGCGCACGCGCAGCTGTTCGTCAAGTTCGACGACGCCGGCCTCTGGCAGTCGGGCGCCAGCGGACTCCAGGACCCCGACGACGAACTCGGTCGTTCGGTGGATGGTTTGTACACCTCGCACTTCGAGGACCCCGAAGCGGCGCAGAGCGAGTTCTCATGGATGTTTGGGCAGCAGGTCGGCAACCTGCGCCACGCCAACGAAGTGCTCGCCGACAGCCCGCTGTTCGACGAGTGCACCGCAAAGAACCTCTTGGGGCATGCGTTTGGCTTGGACTCGGGGACCAGCGACCAGATCGATTCAGACCTCTCCAGCATACTGGGCGAGGAGATTCGTAAGGTCTCGGACGAGCCAACGCTGCAAGAGATCGTGGTGACTGTGTTCACCCACGAAGATGTCGTACGCGCCGCTGTGGCGGGAGTGGAGTAACCCCATGAAAAGGACACCCAGGATCAACGAGCTCCATCCCTTGCGTCGCCGTCGCTTCATGCAAGCGATCGGGGCGGCCGTCGGCACACCGTTCTTCTGCGGCGGGCTGGCGGCGGGCTTTCGCTTCGCCCTCAACGAGGAGCTGTTTGGCTCGGCGCACGCCTACACCCAGGCCGATCTCGTCCCAACCTACCTCATCGAGATCAACCTGCGTGACCAGTGGGACTTCGGGCACGTGTTCGTGCCTCCGGGTCTCGCGACCGCCCAGAACCTCACCCGCGGAGAAGGTGGCGACGCCTGCTGCCTCTACTACATGCCTGAGGAGATCACAGACGGCGGCCGGGGGCTGTACCTGACGCCCGACTCGATTTCGCTGATGCCTCACCTCGACTCGATCGCCGTGTGCGAGAGCAACGAGCTGTGCATCGGTGCGATTCACGGGCACGAGGCCGTCAACGCGATGCGCTCACCGGGTCGGAGCAAGACCCAGGGATCGAAGTCGGCGGTGTGGGAGCAGGAGCCCGGCTTTGGCGAGCAGGGCAACGACTACTTCTACTCCACCACCCCAACACCGGCGAGCCTGCACAACTACGTGCAGAAGCAGCTCGATCCCACGCTTCGCAACGGCATCGCGCTCAAGTACATCAGCCGCGCGCACACCGTCTGCCACTTCGCCGGGACCAAGCCCGAGGGCGAGCTGACGCGCATCCAGAGCGTGCAGGAGCTGTTCGACACCTTCCCCGACACCATCGAAGACCTCAACATCTTGCCCACGCCGCAGGAAGCGCAGATCTTGGCCGAGGCGGTCAAGCGGGTGGATGCAGGGTTCCTGGACCGCAACGGATACAAAAACACGGCCCATGAGCGACACGACGGCAACGTCTCCGAGGCGACCGGCCTGTGGCACGCGGGGGACACGACGCTGGTGTCCATGCCGCTGACCGAGGAAGAGACCGCGTACTGGAGCGCGGGCGTGCCCGACCAAGTCGGTGACAACCTCAAGGCCAACATCTGGGAGCAGGTCGCCTGGGCGTTCAAGCTCATCTCCAACGACGTGACCCGCTCGGTCGCCCTCGAGTTCGACTATCTCGATGTGCACGACACGCGGCCGCAGAGCGTCATGAGCACCATGGGCCTGCAGGCGTCACTGCCCCTCGCCCGGCTCATCGAATCCCTCAAGGCGGCGGGCATCTACGAGCAGACCCTGATCGTGGTCTACAGCGCCGACGGTGGCCGCGCTCCCAACGGAAACTCCTACGGCAACTCGGGCAAGAACACGTTCGTGATGGCGGGTCGCAACGTCCGCGGCGGCTACTACGGAGACGTCAGCGTCGCGGAGAACACCGCCTCCGGCCACACCTACGGCTATCACGTGCCCAATGAGAGCGGGGCGCCCCAAGCTCCCGTGACCGACAACTCCAACCGCTTGTCCGGGTCGAGGTCTTGGCGGACGGTCATGAGTGCCCTCGAAATGCCCAACGATCTCTGCGACGAATTCGAGGACGTCGCCGGCATCAACCCGCTGAGCTTCATGCTCACCTGAAGGACCGCGAACGATGACGAACAGACTCTCTATCGTCGCCGCGCTTGCGGCTCTGATTTCCACGGGGTGCTACACGGGCGTCGACGCGCAGACCGATGGTCTCGGCCTGCCCGCCGATAGCCAAGGCGAAGGCTCGTCTCCAGAAGCCACGGGCGAGGACCCGGACCCGCCCACCGACGACGACGCGGATCCATCGGGCGATGAACCCGAGCCTGCCGAAGATCCGTTCGAGGTCCCCAGCCATGAGGTCAGGCTGCTGCCGTTCGGCGTGCGCATGAACAACCTCGCGAATCTGATCGGAGTCGAGCAGGACCACTTCATCTTCGACGAGCTGCTTGTGCGACGCACGCTGCTCGGAGACCACGACTACGCGAATGGTGTGGCCCCAGACTTGTCCTGGAGTCCGACCAAGATGAGCGCCTGGGTGAAAGGGCTCAAGCCGGTTTGCAACTCTGCGCAATGGCTGGCCGCGTATCCGAACCTCAGCACCGACCCCGCGCCGCTGCTCCGCGAAGTCCTGGCCCGGGAGCCCGACGCAGAGGTGCTCGCGGCGTATCAGGAGCTGGCAACAAACGCCGGCAGCACCGTCAGCGCAGACGAGCTCACCTGTCTCGCCGCCCTCAGCTCGCTCGACTTCGTCGCTCAATGACGCGCCGCACCATCGTCCTGCTCCTGAGCCAGCTGTTGCTTGCGTGCGACGGCGGCGAGGGGGACGCCGATCCAGGGACGAGCGGTGCTGCCTCCTCGACAACCGGCGCGACGCCAGAATCCTCGAGCACCAGCACGGGCACACCCGACGACGACTCCGGGACGGACGGGGGTCCATCGGCGACCAGCTCGGGGCCGGGCTGCACGCCCCTGCCATGGTTTCCCGATGTCGACGGCGACGGCTTTGGGCCTGATGAGGGCGTCGTGATGACCTGTGATCCACCCCCCGACCACGTCCCGAGCGGTGGCGACTGCGACGATGGAGATCCGGCGGTCAACATCTCGGTGGACGAGGTCTGCGACCAGGCGGACAACGACTGCGACGGACTCGTCGATGAACCGGCGGAGACCAACCCCACGTGCGGGGGATGCTCGTTGTTCGAGGCGGACTCCAGCGGCTACGCGGTCTGCCCAACGGCCATGCCGTGGAGCGAGGCCGCGGCCCACTGCGAAACCGGCTTCGGTGGCACCCTGGTCGTGATCGACACCGCCGACGAAAACGCCGCGGTCGTCGGCCTCGCCACCGCGAAGCTGGCCTCGATCTGGATCGGACTCTCGGATCTGCGAACCGAAGGCACGTTCGTCTGGGCCGATGGCACGCCGGTCCGGTTCACCAGCTGGAACACAGGTGAGCCGAACGACGCCGCGGGCAACGAGGACTGCGCGCACCTCTCGAGTGCGACCGGCGTCTGGAACGACCTGGACTGCACGGTGCCGCTGCCCTACATCTGCGAAGTCGCGCTGTAGGGCGCGCCCGCGCTCTTGGGTAGTTCGGGCTGCGAGTCTGCTGATCCCCCGCCCAAGCCGCGGCCGGCGCCGGAGGCCGACGCAAAAATGGCGGGCATGAAGGGAGGGAAAACGTAGGTCCCTCCGGGCCCTTCCGCTTGCGGAAGCCCACTCGTGGTTCAGGGGCCTGTGGTCGGCTCGACCATGACCATCGCTCACATCAATCGCATCGGCACCGCGGTGCCGAAGTTCGACGTTCATGACGCGTTCGTGCAGTACGCGCGTACGTGTATCGCCGAGCCCAAGCGACGGGCCGTCTTCGATCGCCTGGTTTCGATGGCCGGCATCTCTCGGCGATACGCCGTGATCCCGCCTGCCGAGGACCCCACTCGCGGCACCGTGGACGGCCTCGGCCTGTACCGTCGCGGCGCCTTCCCCGGCACGGACGAGCGGATGCGCCTGTACGAGCGCCACGCCCCGGATCTGGCGGTGGCGGCGGTGGAGAAACTCGACCTGGGCTCGCAGGTCAAAGCCATCACGCACGTGATCGTGACCTCGTGCACCGGGATGTATGCGCCTGGCCTGGACTTCGACGTGATCCAGCGCTGCGGGCTCGACCCCAGCGTGGAGCGAACGATGGTCGGCTTCATGGGCTGCTACGCCGCGATCAACGGCCTCAAGCTGGCGCGGCACATCGTGCGTTCGACCCCGAGCGCGCACGTTCTGCTGCTCGACGTCGAGCTGTGCTCGTTGCACCTGCAAGACACCTCAAACATTGAGGAGCTGCTGTCGTTCCTGGTGTTCGCCGACGGATGCGCCGCGAGCGTCATCAGCGCCGAGCCCACGGGGCTGGCGATCGACCGGTTCTACGCGGCCGCACTTCCGCACACCGCGTCGCTCATCACGTGGAACGTCGGAAGCTCGGGCTTCGACATGCATCTGTCCGGTCGCGTGCCCGGTGCGATCGCACAGGCCCTCGAAGCGACGGCTCCCCAGATCTTTAAAGGGGCCGGTCCCCAATCGGTGGATCGGTGGGCGGTCCACCCCGGGGGGCGCTCGGTCCTCGACGCCGTGCAGAGTGGGCTCTGCCTGTCTTCCGAGGACATGTCTATTTCTCGAGAGGTTCTCGATCGCCATGGCAACATGTCCTCGGCGACCGTGATGTTCGTGCTCGAATCACTGATGCAGCGCAGTCAACCCGGAGAACGCGGGTGCGCGATGTCCTTCGGCCCGGGGCTGGTCGCCGAGACGATGATGTTCCAAACGGTCTAGGCACGATGGCAGCTTTGGATTTCTCGATTCGCTCGGACGACGACGAGCTCATGGACACCGAGACCGTTGGGTTCGAGGAGTTCCGGGCCTGCCTGGTCGACCTGGCGCGGGTCAATCGTATGACGTTGGCCTACCGCCCGACGCTCGCGTTCTTCGACCGACTGCTGCCGCGGATCCGCGAACTCGGCCGCCCCTTGCACGTGGTCGATGTCGGTAGCGGCTACGGCGACATGCTGTGCAAAGTCGATGCGTGGGCTCGACGACACGGCGTCGCTGTGACCCTGACCGGCGTCGACCTCAACCCGTGGTCGGCCCGAGCTGCGGCGCAGGCCACCCCAGACCCTCGGCGCTATGCTTGGGTCACCGAGGACATCTTCAACTTCGCGCCCCAAGACGGGATCGATGTGGTGATGAGCTCGCTGTTCACCCACCACCTGCCCGACCCCTTGGTCGCTCGGTTCCTGCGCTGGATGGAAGACCGGGCGCGGATCGGGTGGATCGTCAACGATCTGCATCGCCATCGACTGCCGTATCACTTCTTCCGGCGCTTCTCACGACTCACCCGGATGCACCGCTTCGTGCAGCACGATGGGCCAGTGTCCATTGCCCGAGCGTTCACGTTCGCGGACTGGGAGCGGCTGCTGGACGATGCGCGGATTGGAGATCGTCGCACCCGCGTCGCCGAGGTTCGCTGGTGGATGCCGTTTCGCATCGCCGTGACCCGGGAGAAGCCATGAGCAACGCTGCGATCATCGGCGGTGGACCCTCGGGCGCCGCGCTCGCGGTGCGACTGGCCCGGGCCGGACGGAACGTCGTGCTGTTCGAGCGCGATGCGGGCCCAGCCGACAAGGTCTGCGGCGAGTTCCTCTCGCGCGAGGCGGTGGTCTACCTCGAAACCCTCGGTCTCGACCTGCGTGAGCTCGGCGCGGTGTCGATCGACCGGGTGCGTCTGGTCCAGGGGGATCGTGTCGCGGAGATCGAGCTTCCTTTCTCGGCTATGAGCTTGTCGCGCCGGGTCATGGATGAGGCGCTGCTCCAACTCGCCGACGCGGCTGGGGCCGAGCTGCGACGGGGGCATCGGGTTCAGGGCGTGACGCGGGCAGAGCGCGGCGACCGGTGGGAGATCCGCTTGGACGACGACACCCTGGTTCGCACCGAGACCGCGTTTCTGGCGACCGGAAAACACGACGTCCGAGGTCACCTGCGCCCTCCCGGCCGGCAAGACGATCTCGTCGCGTTCAAGCTTCACTGGCGCCTCGCCCCCGCGCAGCATGCCGAGCTCAGCGGCGTCGTCGAGCTGGTGATGTTCGAGGGGGGATATGCGGGGCTGCAGCAGGTCGAGGCGGGGCACGCAAACCTGTGCCTGCTCGTGCGCCGGGATCGGCTGCGGGAGGTGGGCGCGCGCTGGCCCTCACTGTTGGACGCCATGCGGGCCGAGTCTGCGCATCTCGACCGCCGGCTGACTGGCGCCGAGCCTCGGTGGGCCAAGCCGCTGGCACTCTCGAAGATCCCCTATGGATTCGTTCGTCGCCACGCGGACGGCCTGTGGAGACTCGGCGATCAAGCTGCGGTCATCCCCTCCTTCTCCGGTGACGGCATGTCGATCGCGCTGCACAGCGCCGCGCTGGCGGCCCAGACGATGCTGGCCGGTGGAACCGCCGATGCGTTCCAGCGCCAGCTCGCCCACGACGTGCGACATCAGGTGGCGCTGGCGACCGCGTGCTCCCAGTGTCTCGTCCGTCGCCCGGGGCAGGTCGTGCTCGGAGCCATCGCGCGCGCCTGGCCAGGCCTAATGTCGAGCGTCGCGCTGAGCACCCGGGTCCGCGATGCGGCGATGGTCCGAACCGTGGCCGGAGCCCACGCGTGACCAACCGCGCTCGTCCCGAGGCCATTGCGGGAGGAGCAGACGCGCTGCTGCTGCGAGACCCCGCGCTGATCGCCAAGGTCTTGCCTCTCATGCAGCGGGTCAATCAGCACTACCTTCGCCTCGTCGCCGAGGGGTTCGAGCACGTGCCCCAAACCGAGCCGGTCCTGTATGTCGGCAATCACAACGGCGGCATCGCGGGGCCTGACCTGTGCGCCACGCTGGCCTCGCTGTGGGAGGCTCGCGGCCCGCAGGCGCCCCTGCACATGCTGGCCCACGACTTCGCGATGCGGCACCTCCCGCCGCTGGGTGGGGCCTTGAGCCGACTTGGCGCAATCCGAGCCCACCCCGAGAACGCCGCAGCCGCGCTGCAAAGCGGCTCTCAGGTGTTGGTCTACCCCGGCGGAGACCTCGACGCGTACCGGCTCGGTCGGCGTCGCGACGAGGTCATCCTCGGCCAGCGCACCGGCTTCGTTCGGGTCGCGCAGGCAGCGGGGGTTCCGATCGTACCGATTGTGGCCCACGGGGCGCACCGCAGCGCGTACATCTTCAGCGAGGGCAAGCGGATCGCTCGCGCACTGCGGATGCGACGGTGGGCGCGTCTCGAACGATTTCCCTTGGCGCTCGCGCTTCCCTGGGGACTGGCGTTGGGACCCTGGCTTCCGTATCTCCCGCTGCCGTTCCAAGTCCGGTTGCGGGTCCTTCCCCCGATCGACGCACCGCGCGGCGCCGATCCCCACGCGATCCGCGAGCAGGTGCGAAGCGCTATGCAGGACGCCCTGCGCGAGCTCGCCATCCAGAGCCGACCCTCACGATGAACGCCACCGAACCGAACTTCGTCCCGCGCCCGGACGGCGGAGCCGTCGCCTATCGAATCCACGGCGGCTCGAGCGGCCCCTGCAGCCGGCCAACGATCCTGTTGGTGCGTCCGCTGGGGGGCACGATGGCGCTGTGGGGAACCTTCCGCGATCGGCTGGCAGAGAGCTTTAGGGTGCTGAGCTTCGACCTTCGTGGGTGCGGTGAGTCCAGCCCCGAGCCGGGGTCCGTGAGCACCCGGGGGATCGCCCGAGACGCGGTGGCGGTGATGGACGCCGCTGGTGTCGAGCGAGCCCACGTGTTTGGGATCTCGCTGGGAGGAATGGCCGCCATGTGGCTGGCGATCGAGCACCCGCAGCGGGTGCAGCGACTTTGCCTCGCCGCCACGGCAGCGCGCGGCCTCGAGGTCACCCGCCATGCGCTGCTCCGCGAGCTCGCGCTGGCGGCATGCCTGCTGCGCCCGGAGTCGCAGGTCGAGGTCGCCATGGTCCGTCGGCTGCTCTCGCGAGGGTTCCGGGACTCACACCCGCGCGAGGTCGAGTGGATCGAGCGCGAGGTCCGGCGCCAGCCTTCATCGCGCACCACTCTGGCTCGGCTGGCCATCGCCGCGCTGCGACACGACGTGCGCGATCGCGTGTCGCAGATCAGCGCGCCCACCCTCGTCCTTGCCGGCGAGCATGACCTGCTGATGGGCACCAGCACCCCTCGCGAACTCGCCGGCACGATCGGGGCGCAGTTTGAGGTCGTGCTGGGCTCCGGCCACGACCTCACGCTGGAGCGTCCGCAGCCAACCGCGTCCGCCGTGGCGGCGTTTTTCCGGGTCGCCCCGATCACGAGGTAGGGAGGATCCGGTTGACAGCATTCGACCGCTCGACTAACACTTAGGAAGATGCCTAAGTGTGAAGCCGACCTCGACGCCACGTTCGGGGCGCTGGCGCATCCGACTCGGCGCGCGCTGGTGGAGCGCCTCGCGAGAGGACCTGCGACGGTCTCCGAGCTGGGCGAGCCGTTCGACTTGGCGATGCCGAGTCTCATGCTTCACATCGGAAAGCTCGAAGAGGCGGGCCTGATCCGGTCTCAGAAGCAGGGACGCGTGCGCACCTGCTTCGCCGAGCTGGAACCGCTGCAGGAGACGATTCGCTGGGCGGAATCCCAGCGGGACCTGTGGAATCGGCGCCTCGACCAGCTCGAGGCGTTCCTCGACAAAAACCCTTGAACGGAAACGTACATGACGATCAAACACGAGACCCTCACGTTCACCCGCACGCTGAAGCATCCCCCCGCGCGGGTCTTCCAAGCCTTCACGAACAACGCAGAACTCGAGCAGTGGTCACCGCCCGACGAGGGGATGAACATGCGCATTCACGAGGGCACGGCTGCGTCCGGGGCCCGGCTCATCTGGAGCTGCGGTCCTGGAGAGTCCGAGGGCGTCCGCGTCGTGTCCGACTACTATCACCTCGACCGCGATCGGGCGCTCCTGTTCTCCGAGGCGATCTACCACCAGGACGACCTGCTCTCTGCCGCCCTGGTCACCGTGACGTTCTCGGGCCGCGACGAGACGGCGCTGGAGGTTCGTGCTCAGGTGGCGGCCATCGACCACGAGATGCTCGGCGGCTACGAGCACGGATGGGGGAAAGCGCTCGAGAACCTCGCCGCCCTCCTGGGTTCCTGACCGGGGTCGGGATCTGGGATGCGACGAGGAAGTCCTCAGAGTTCGCCCAAGAAGTCGAGCAGCGCGTCGTTGACCTGCTTGGTGTGGCTATCGAGCACCCCGTGAGGCCCTCCTTGGAGGACGACGAGCTTTGCGCCATCGACGGTCGCGGCGGTGCGTTTGCCGCTAACCTCGAAGGGAACGATGGCATCTGCGTCGCCGTGCACGACGAGGCACGGCACGTCGATCTTGGCGAGGTCGGGGCGCAGGTCGGTGCGGGAGAAGGCATCGATGCACGCGAGCGCGGCTTGAGTCGAGCAGGGGGCGGCGAGCTCTCGCCAGGTCGAGAGGACGTCGTCCCCAACGCGGACCTCGCCGCGGGCGGTGTAGAAGTTCTTCGCGAACTCGGCGAAGAACCCGTCGCGGTCGTCACGAAGCCCCTGCTTCATGCCCTCGATGTCCTCGTCCTGCAGCCCGCCGTCGGGGTTGTCCTTGGTCTTCAGGAGGTACGGAGCAATCGACGAGATGAAGACGACCGCGCCGAGGTTGTCGGTTCCGAAGCGTCCCACATACCGGGCGACCTCTCCGCCGCCCATCGAGAACCCCGCGAGCACGGGCTTCTTCAGCCCCAGGTGTTCGACGATCGCCCGCACGTCCGCCGCCATGGTGTCGTAGTCGTAGCCGGCCTCGGGCTTGGTCGACTCGCCGAACCCCCGCCGGTCGAACGCGACGACCCGGTAGCCGGCGTCCTCCAGAACAGACTTCTGGGGGCGCCATGCGTGGCCGTTGAGCGGCCATCCGTGGACCAGAACGATGGGGCGGCCCTCGCCTTCGGAGTCGTAGGTCTCAAGTTCGACCGGCGAGGACCCGGCGTTGGAGTGGATCCGGAGTGTCTTGGACATCGTGGGGGTCCTAGGCCGTATCGGGGCCGCCGCAACCGTCACTCTCGGATCGGCGGGTGGACCCCGACGCGCGGCGCGGCGGGGTCTGTTCTCGGTTGTTGGGCGTCAGCAGGAGCCGGCGTTGGGTTCGCCGGCGCACTCGCGTGCAGGGTCGGCTGGCGGTCGCGCACCCTCGCTGCAGCTGAGCACGAACTCGTGATCTCCGCCGTTGCAGCTGAACTTGGTGACCGCGCCGCCAGCCCGAAGCGTGGCGAAGTCCTCGGCGGTCAGCACGACTCGGTGGCAGTGCCCCGAGGGTCCGCCCGTGTCGTAGGTGGTCTCCACACCGGCCTCGATGTCGGCGAGCGGAATCTCGACCGTGTGCCCGTGGTTGTTGGAGATCGCGGCCGCGACGACGCCCTCCACACACACGCTGGCTTCGCCGCCGCTGCTCGATCCGGAGGAGCTTCCTTCACCCGAACTCGAGCCGGTTTCCCCGCCGCCGGAGCTGCTGGTGCTCGGATCTCCGGACGTCGTCGTCTCGGTGGGGTCCGTGCTCCCCGAGCTCGTCGTGCCGGGGTCGCCCGAGGTGGTTCCCGGAGCGGTCGAGGACCCTGTGGCATCGGTGGTCGCATCGGTGTCGGTGCTGTCCCCGTCGGAGTCGTCGCTGTCGCAGCCGACCGCGAAAGCGGTCAGACCGCACGAAAGCTGCAGGAGGAAAGACTGTCGGGTAAGGGTGCGGTCGGTCATTGTTCTTTTTTGGACGCTAGCACCTCCAGCGACGCGTTCGCGACGCTGTCTGTGTGGGGCAGCCTACCGTCGCGACACCGTCGTGCTCGGGGGGCTCGCTCGCCTGTAGCGGCGTTGAGAACAACCGGCGAGGGCAGGATCCGCGACACGCTGCGGATCCTCGCCGATACCCCGCGTGCCGCCGCGACGACTCACCCGGTGGGGACTGCCGCGTGCAGGGCAGTGACCGCCGCGGTGCCTTCGACCGCTCCGGCGAGCCAGCCGGCAACGACCATCCCCGCGGTGTGATTGCACGCCTGCAGGCCGTACGAATACGGACGAAGCCCCAGCGCATGGGGGAAGCCGATGTCGTGGATCCTCGGGTTGGGCGCTGCGTCCTCACCAATGACCCGGTACGTCGGGTCGATGTCGATCCCAACGAGCGGCTTGGCGCCGACCCCATCGACTTGCGTGGCGGTCGCTGGACGCACCGTGCCGGCTTCGACCAACGTGCGGAACGGGTAGTCGTCGACCGTGATCGGCGACTGGCCGCCGCAGGCGATGAAGAGCTGGTACGTCGCACTGGGCTCACCGTCCACCGTGACGCGTGTCCCGGCGCGGCCGATGTCCGCAATCTCGACCATGCCTGCGACCAGGTCCAGCCGGCCTGCGTCGCGCATCGCGAGCAGGATTCGCGCCGAAGCCAGCGGCAGCGCCGCGATGACGTTCATCAGGAACGACATCACCACGTCCCGCCATCGCTCGTGATCTTCGGCCGGCAACAGCTCGGCGTGGAAGTTCAGCGTGTACATCAGGTCGTCGAGCACCTCTTTCCACCGGATCGGCCGATCCCGGTCGAGCGAGCGCCGAGCCTCGGGGAGCTCGGACCGCATCCCTTCGAACGGGTCGTCGTAGGTGTGGTCCTCCTCAAGCGCCTCCACGAGCGCCTCCAGAGAGAGCCCCGACTCCAGCTGCTCGGCCAGCTCTGCCTCGCCGTCGTGCCGCAGGGCGGTGGCCAAGGCCGGTCTGCAGACCCGGTCGAAGTAGGTCTCCAGCCTCAAGAACCCTGCGTCGTCGCGCAGGCCGAGCAGGTCCTCTCGCGTGACGTGTCGATAGATCGCCCGCATGGGCTCGGCTTGGGCGTACTGCAGATGCGGAAGCCAGCCGTTCCCGTCGTGCATCGTGATGCGGAAATTCGGACAGTCCCGGTGGGGGTGGTAGGCGAGCGCCCCGTGCGGGCCGGCGGGCTCGAAGCGTCCGTGGCGGTGCGCGAGAGAGGTGACGACGTCGAACGCGCTCAACGACGCGCCCAGCGTTCCGATCGCGAAATCGTGACGCTCGCCGCGCGCCGGAAGCAGCTTCGTCATCGGCCAGGGCGAGGCGAAGTATCCGAGCGCGGGCTGATCCTCCCCTTCGTCGAAGCAATGGCCCGTGGCGATCACGACGCGTCCGAACGACTCGCGACCTTGGTCGGTCACGACCATCACCTCGTTCGTCCCGGGCTCGTCCCGCAGATCGATCACCGCGACCTCTGGCCGCCACCGCACCGCGAGCCCGGCGGCGGCCAGCGTCTCGACCACGGCCTCGAACTGCGCCTCGAAGTAGTCCCCCAGCACCACCCGCGCGTAGGTCTCCCCCGCGTCGAGCTCCTCGCGCGTGAGCCCGTAGTCACGAAGCGTCTGATCTTCGCGTGCCCGGAGCCAATCCACGAGCGTCTCGGGCAGGGGCGGCAGCTCCTCCGACGAGATGTTGCACAGGTTATAGCGGTCGGTCGTGGTCCGGCTGTACGGCATGCCCACCCCCGGCCGATCCCGGGCATCGAACACCGTCACGGACGAGAAGAGCTTCGCGCCGCCCTGCGAGAGTAGATTCTGCAGGAGGTACAACGCGGACGCGCCCGCCCCGATGACGGCGAGGGCGGGACGGGTGGGGAGCGGGGAAGCCATGGATGAAGCGTGGGCGTGGGGACTGCTCGCTGCCTGTAGGTGTGTGGCCCGCGTCGCTCTTGCGGGCGCATCCGCTCAGCGAAGCTCGTGCTTGTCGAGATGCTCCTCGCGGCCAACGTCGGGCTGAGTCCCGGTGAGCACGCCCTTGACGATCTCGAAGAGCGCCACCGGCCGGGAGTGCTTGGCCTTCATGTAGTGGGCGGTCGTGGCGTCGACCAGGATGAGCGCGAGCCGCGGGTCCTGAGGCCCACCGTCCTTGGCACCACCTTCGTCGGGAAACCAAGCCTTCCAGTCGGGCTCGTAGAGGGACTCGATCTTCTCGCGGTCCTGGGTGACCCGCGCGCGCCCGCTCACCGAGACCCACTCCATGGTCTTGCCGTTCAGGTATGAAACGCTAACCTCGGGGCTTTGCTCGATCTCGTCGACCTTGTGGGTCTCGATGCTGGTCACGAACCACAGGTCGGCTTCGGGACCTCGATCCTGCGTGGCCATCGGCCGGGTGACCAGCATGCCGTCCGAACGGCGGGTGGTCAGCATCGCGATCTCCATATCGTCGACCAACGCGTAGAGTTCGTCGAGCTTCTTTTCCGTGGGGGTCTCGGTCATGATTGTTCCTCTGGGTCTCCGACGCGGTCTAGGTCACCCTCATCACGCGTCAAGGGAAGGAAATCGAACCTCGGACAGAGCGCCGCGCTTTGAGAGGGGGCACGCGTTTTCGGGGGATCAGCGAGGCGCTGCTCGGCCCTTTGTCTTCGCGCGCTTGTTCCGTGAGCGGCGGCCGACGGCTCGGGAGACCCGCAGCGGGCCCGAGATACGCGTCGCGTCGAGGTAGGTCTCGGAGGTGGCCACGAAGAAACACTCGGCTTCGTTGGCCGCGTTCGGGTCGCTGGGATCCGAGTCGTAGGTCCACGGCAGCACGACGCCGCCGTCGGTGACGACCACCCCCTCGTACGAGTCGAGGCGCGGCTGTGAGCCGTCGCGCTGCTGCCCGAAGACCTCGATCGTCAACGGCGAGCCGTCGGGGATGCCCGCCACCGCGACGTGGATCTCGACCGCCTTGCCCGGGGCGGTCGCGCGCGAAGACCAACGTGCGACGCGGATCGCCGGCAGCTCGAACAGGACGGCCTCGGCGGTCTTGGCCCACCCTGGGGCGCCCGGGATCCGCAGCTCCGCGACGAAGGGCAGCATCGGATGCGAGCCCCCGATCGCGTGGTCGGCGTTGACGTCGTAGGCCCAGTGCACCACGACCTGCGAGCCTTCGACGGTGCCCGTGAGCGTGTCGATCACCTCGTCGTCGCTCTCGCGAAACTCGCGAAAGATCCGAATCTCGACCTCGGTGCCGTCGGGGTAGCCGCTGACGCGCCCGCGCAGTTCGACATCCTCGCCGCAGCTGGCCGAGGTCGTGCTCCAGGTGATCTCCTCGACGAGCTTGAGGGCGAGGCTGTAGCTCTCGTCGCTCACGTCGTCGCGACGGATCTGCGCTGCATCCGGTAGCGTGCCTTCTTCCAGTGTGCCGTCGGGGCACTGCAGCACGTACGCGAGGCCGGGGTACGGATCCCCGGCGCCGTCGAGCACCTCGAACGCGACGAAGTGCTTGGGGACCAAATCCTCGAGCGGCTCGGCGTCCCCCGCGGACACGAACTCCAACCCAGACCCAGCATACGCGGTCCGGGACGGGGTGCGGTACCAAGCCTCACCGAACGGGTCGCCTTCCAGGAGCCGCTGGCGCCTCCACTCGTGCACGAGTTCGTCGTCGGAGAGGGCCCAGACGTCACGCCACTGGACTTCGTGGGCGAGGAGTCGTCGGAGCTCGCAGGGATCAGGAACCGGGTCGATCATCTCGCGGGTACCTCAACGCGCACGGGGTACAGCTGAGGGTCTTCGGCGGGCACAGATCGGAGCGACTCCAGGATCTGGATGTAGATTGGGGCGTCCTCCTTCTTGAACTCATCGGCGACAAAGGCATCGAACGCCGACTTGGACCCCGCGCCGAAGTCACCGTCGACCTTTCCGCTCAGGTAGGGCTTGTGCTGCTGATTGTCCCGGTTCTTGAGCCAATGCTGGATGACGATCGCGTCGAGGCCTTTCTGCGTGCCTTTGGCGCGGAGGTCGGTCGATCCACCGAGCGCCAAGGAGATCAGCTGCACCCCCGTCTCGTCGTGCACCACGAGCTGCGGCGTGTCGCCACTCAGCTTGCCCGACGGCACCAGCTTGATGCCCCTCGCCACGAGACCGGCCAGCGACGTGCAGCCCGGTGATGCCAGCGTGTAGGCTTCGCCGTGCTCGAGGTCCACGGTGACCCCGACCGTGCCCAGGTCGCCCGGGGCGTTCGACGTCACACTGACGGCAAAGTGGAGCTCCATGAGGCCGGGTATCGGCAGCACCCGCGTGCGCTGCTTCGAACTCCACTTGTCCCACTTCTCGTTGAGCTCTGGAACCGACACCTCGAGCTTGGGCTTGAGGGCGGCAATGGAGCACGCGACCCGGATGAATGGCACGCGATAGTGCTCGACGATGACGTCGAGCAGATCCTGGGTGACGTTGGGACCCCCGTACTGCTCCTGGAACATCGTGGCGAGCGCGTCGATCTCGCTGTGTTCGCGGGCCAGACCATCGAGTTGCGCCTCGCCGCGCTCGGCCGGAATGGCCCGGCTACCACCCCAGGGCCGATAGTTGAGCAGGAATCGCCACAGCGCCAGGCCTGTGTTGTGGCCGTAGTCGCCGTCGACGCTGCCCACGGGATCCTTGCCGCGCAAGCATCCGAAGGGCCCACAGCGGATCTGCGACAGATAGACCTGCAGCTTGGCGACGTCCTGCCCCTTGTTGCCCTGCATGATGTCGCGCTGCACCAGCTCGAACGAACCGGTGACGGGCTCCGTGAGGTCGCCGCCCGAGACCTCGATGTCGAGGGTTTCGGTGAGCCGCGCGAGCGAGGTCCCCACGAGCACCGCCTTAACGAAGATCGAGGACGATGTCGTGATGAGCTCGTCCTCGTCCTCGTCCGCGTCCTCGTCCGTCGTCCTCGTCCTCGTCCTCGTCGCGCAGCGCGAGGTCGTGCTCGAAGGCGGATCTCCATCCCCCCGCGGGTTCGTCGAGCAGCGCGCCGGTGACCTCGATGCTCTCGAACATGAACGACCCGTCGGGCGCCGAGATCTTCAGGCGGTTGGGGGGCACTACGTTGTAGCGGACCTCGGCGACGATGGTGATCTTGCTGCACGCCAGGTCGGGCAGCGGACCCCCGCCGTCGGTGAGCCGATGCGCTGTGTGCAGCTTGCCCGGCTCGCACAACACACCGCTGTCTTCGAACTCGATCCCGAAGTCGCCGTGGCCGACCTCGCGAGAGACCGACGCGGTGCCGCCGGGCTGGGTCAAGTTCAGGCGGGTGACCGTCTGACGCGAGAGCTCGACCTCGATCTCGGCGTTTTCCGTGTCGATCCCGGTCAACACTAGCACGCCTCGAGCGACGCCCGCCACGTCGGCGGCGCCGTCGCCAAGCACCAGCCGCAGGCGATAGCTGTCTGAATTCCCTTGGCGCAGAAGGTCGATTTCGTGGTTTCCGAGCCGCAACACCAGCTCGACGCCGTCGCGGACCGACGTGGGCAGATCGTGCAGGCTCACGTCGATCCCGGTGCTCAACCACTCGATGAGGCGCAGCGGATGAAAGTAGTAGTAGGTGTCCGTGTCGAGGCCGGGTTGCTCAAGCGAGGCCGGAAACACGGCCGTGCGCAGCTCGGGCGAGATCTTGCTCAGCGGAGTCTTGTTGCTCGCATCCTCCACCAGGTCCAGGGTCCACTCACTGCGGTGCTTGGCCACCAGCTGCGAGAGCTCTCGGGCGTGCTCGGGCTGCTGACAGTGGGCACGCCACTCGTCAGTCGTGACCGGGCTGCCGTCCTCGATGAGCGAAAGCAGACTCGTGGGACGGCCGTCGCCCGCGTTGCCCCGGAGCGATGGATCCGAGGTGAGCGCTCCACCGGTGCTCTGCTTGCTGGGCCCCGCCGACAGCAGCGCCTCGAGCTGAGCACGAAAGAAGTCCGCCGTGCCGTTGCCGTACCCCGCGACCTCGACCAGCTCCGACCAACGCCCCCCCGTTTGGGCCATCGCGGTGAGATTTTGGGTGGCGAACATCTCCACGTGCACGCCGTAGGTCGGGTCGGGCTCGGTGAGACCCTGGATGCCCATCGTGCCGATCGGCGCATCGAGCACGTCGCGGAAGCTCGGGTCCTCGCCTTCGAGATCCACGTAGCTCGGGCCGCACAGCCGCTCGCGCACGTCGAGGTACACCTTCGCCACGCGCTCGTACTCCTCGATCTCCGCGTCGTTGTTCGAGAGTCCATCGACGACCTCGCGCACTTCCACAAGCGCCCGCTGGATGTTCGAGCGAAAAACGTACACGGGCCGCAGCGTCGTCTCTGCGTTCACCGCCACGTCGACGTATTCGTGGCCGCGGCCTCCCTTGTGCTCGGGAAAGCGGCGGGAAGCGCCCGAGCCCGTCATTGCGCAGAACATTCGCGCGGTTTCTCCGGTGAACCCCTCGGCGACCTTGATCAACTCCCCGTCGAGGACCCACGGCTTGCCCGTGAGCTCAACGCCCATCAGGCGGCTCTGCTTGGCCTCGAGGCGGAGACGAACGGCGAAGTTGGGATTGGTTGGCAGCAGCGCGGGGTCGGGGGCGGGCCAGAACTCGGCGTTGGTCTTCGGGTGCTCGAACGCGAAGTACTCGGTGTCTTCGATCGGTGTGAACGCGCTCGCGTCGGTGTCGGCGCCCAGTTCTTCGGGGGGCGAGGGTGCCAACGCGGCCCCCGACTCGAGGAGCAGCAGCTTGGGAGCGCCGATCCGCGCAAACCGCCTGGGACCCGGCTTCGTCTCCTTGGGCTTGAGTTTGCGCAGCAGCATGTCGGAGCCCCCCGGCCCCCCCTCCAGGTTGGCGTAGAGCGAGTGCAGCCAGATCGCGCCCTCGGGCGGTTCGTCCTCCCGAGCGTCCACCATGCCGAGCGTCCGCGTGTCGATCGCGTGTCGAATGATCATCATCCCGCGGTCCGGCTGGTCCGGCTTGCGCTCGGGGAACCATGCGAGCACGACCCTGCCAGGCGCCGCAGCGTAGACGTTGCGGTCGGTGGTGACGCCCGGCGTCTCGGGAATGTGGATGCCGTTGTGCCATGACCGACGCGCCGAGAGCGGGTACGGGTCGCCCGAGCCCGCCACAGCCTCCCACAGGGCTCCGATCACATCGGCGCCCTCGGGGAGCGAGACGGGGTAGCGGGGGTCCGCGGCCACCTCGACCATCGGGCCGCGCGGCTCGAGAACGTGATTGACGTACACGCGGAAGCCCTTGCTGTCGGCGTGATCGCACCAGAGATCCGTTTTGGAATGGACCGAGTGCCGGTTGGGCTGAAACAGCACCGCGGCCCGCAGCCAATAGCGCCGGCCGGGGCGCTCGTGGTGAAGCATGTCGGGATGCTCCTGCTGGATCGCGTCGGGGATCCCGGCCAGCTTGGACGCCTCCATCACGCGCTCCAGGGAGAGCGGTTTGAGTTCGCCATTCGCGTCGAACGCCGTGCTCGATGGGTCGTCGATATGAAGCCACAAGGCGCCGCTCAAGTCTCGGCGATAGCCCGATACGCAGACAAGGTGACGCACGGGTCGCTTCGTGCCGTCGCTGCTGCTGAGCCCTGTGTAGATGATCGCCGGGTTGAACGCCTCGAGTCCGTTGAGGATGGGATCGAGTCGCGCCTCGATCTCCTCCTCGGTGAGCGGCTCGCCGCCGAGGATCTTCGCTCGCGCACCGTCGTTCACTGGGAACAGGTGGTGCTCAACCCACTTTTCTTGTTTCTGCTGCTGGATTCCTGCGACGAGGTTGTAGCCGTCCACGGCCACCTGGTTTTTCTTGGGTCCGCCCCGGAACGCCAGGTTCGCCACCGCGGGGTCTTGATTGTTGATGACGAGGAGATCGCGAGCGGCCTCGATGCCGCCGTTGCGCGCGGCGATGTAGTAGTTCTGGATCATCGCCGACGCAGTGCGCCCGCACCACACCGCCGACTTCGGATCGTGGTCGTTCCCCTGCGACAGCGTCGGGATCAACAACCGAAGGTACAGGTGCTGCGTCGCCATGGACTCACGGCGTGAAGGGCTCGAAGGGGACGTAGATCTCGGTCGAACCCAGCTCCAGGCCGTACTTCTCGATCGACACGACGAAGTAAAATCCGCAGACCCGGGTCGCTTCGAGGACTTCGTCGAGGGCGTCCTCGTCCCAGTCGATCGTGTGCTCGACGATGCATCGCGAGTCCTCGATGCTCACGTCCGCGTCGATCGTCTGCAGCACCGTCGTGACCTCGGGATCCGCAGAGCGCACTTCGATCTTCAGCGGCGTGCCGTCGGGGACGAAGCGCGTCTCGACGTGCATGCGCACCGGCGCCCCCGGCCACGCCCGCTCGTTCGACCAGAAGGCGCGCGAGACGCTCGGCGTAAGTCGGACCCGTCGGAAGTGGTCGAATGATGCGGTGTAGGTCATCGGCTGCTCTCCGGCAGAGACTCATTCCCCTCCAGGACGCCGGTGGCTCCTGTGACGTCTCATTGGGTAAGAGACCGGCAGGGCCCGACCGGATCACCGCCGAGACCCAAAAACAGGCCCGGCTTCTTCCGCCTACTTCTGGCGGGGTCGCGGAAGTGTTGAGCCGGCTGCTCGGTGGTGTGGTCAATGGTACGTTTGCTGCCGTTGGCGCAACGAGACACCATCGTTCATGCGTTCTGTGACGACGCCCTCGGGGACCACGACGCTGTCGCGCTCGCGCAACGGATCGCGCGCAAAGAGCTGACTGCCACCGAGGTGGTGCAAGCGGCGATCGCCCGGGCGAAGCGGGTTGAGCCGCGGCTTCGCGCGATCGAGGCGGAACGCTTCGAGCAAGCGGTGGCCGAGTCGGCGAAGCCTGGAGCCGGCTTCTTCGCGGGCATTCCCACGTTCATCAAGGACAACGCGGCGGTGGCGGGGATGCCGACGAACCACGGCTCGGCGGCCCTGCGTTCGCCCCCATCCAAGACGACCGATCCCTATGTTCGGCAGTACCTCGAGCAGGGGTTCGTCTGCTTGGGCAAGAGCGTGTTGCCGGAGTTCGGGCTCAACGCGACGAACGAGCCCATGGGAGGCGAGCCCACGCGCAACCCATGGAACACCGCGTACACGAGCGGGGCATCTTCGAGCGGGTCGGCGGCACTGGTGGCGGCCGGAGTGGTTCCACTGGCGCACGCGAACGACGGAGGCGGTTCGATCCGCATTCCCGCGGCATGCTGCGGACTCGTCGGTCTCAAGCCGAGCCGCGGACGTCATGTGGTGTCCGAGATGGCGCGCTCGTTGCCGCTGAACCTGATCGGGCAAGGGGTCGTGACGCGGACGGTTCGCGACACCGCCTACTTTCAAGCCGAGGCCGAAGCCTACTATCGGAACCGACAACTGCCGGCGATCGGGCTGGTCGAGGGCCCTGGCCGACGACGGCTTCGCATCGGGTATGCGATCGACTCGGTGACCGACAAGGCGACCGACCCAGACACGCGCGCCGCAGTGGAGCAAGCCGTCGCGCTTCTTCAAGGCTTGGGTCACGAGGTCGTGCCCGCGCCGCTGCCGGCCACGAAGCAGTTTGCCGAGGACTTCCTGCTCTACTGGCAGGCGCTCGCGTTTGCGATCTCGATGGGGGGCAAGCACATGTTCGACGCGAGCTTCGACAAGTCCAAGCTCGACGGGCTCACGCGCGGCTTGGGCAAGCAGTTCACGCGGCGGTTCTACAACCTTCCGCTCGCCCTGCGTCGCCTCAAGAGGTCGCAGGCGAACTCCATGCGGGTGTTCGAGGCCTACGACGCGTACCTGTGCCCGGTCTTGGCATCCACGCCGCCGAAGATCGGCCATCTCAGCCCCACGGTCCCCTACGACGAGTTGATGGACCGCCTCCTGGGCTTTGCGTCGTTCACCCCGCTGGCGAATGCGACCGGTGGCCCGGCGATCTCCGTCCCGTGGTCGCTGACCGAGGACGGTGTGCCCGTGGGGGTTCAGTTGTTCGCGAGGTTTGGGGACGAGCGCGTGCTGCTCGAGCTGGCCTACGAGATCGAAGCTGCGCACCCGTGGCCGAAGATCACCACCGCGAGCGCGTAGACGTGTGACGACAATCCTGGGGCGTTCACCCAGCCCGCGACGCCCGAGGACGCCGTCGCGGCCGCAGGCCCAAGAGCCCCAGCAGACCCCCGAAGAAGAGGCCAAAACCGCCGCGACCCTGGCCCCGCGCTTGGCAGCCGCACCCCGAGCCACCCCCGCTTGGGGACACCGCACCGCCCTCGCCTCCGGACCCCGAGTTGTCGCTGTCGACACCCGCATCCCCCTCGAAGCCCGTGGACGATGCACCTCCGGTACTGTCGCCACCGCCACCGCTGGAGTCCTCCTGTCCCCCCGAGTCATCGCCGCCCGTGGTGCCGGGCATCTCGGGTGCGGGCACCGAAAAGCGCAGCAGCGGGGTCGTCGCCTCGTCCCCTTCTCGCGATCCGAAGCCAGCCTGGGCGGGTGCGCCGTAGTAGCGGTCGGCCCAGATGTGCAGCGACAACGGCTCGCCGGCCTCGCGCGCAGCCAGGACCCACAGGGTCACGTCGATCAATGAGTCGCCGGCCTGCTCGGGAAACCACCACTGCGGCTCGCCCCCATCGGCCGGGCGGGTGTTCCAGGTGATCGACGGCTCGTCCCACGCCGCATCGGTGGTCGAGATCCCGTAGCGCATCCCGCCAAAACCCAGCGGGTCCTGGCGCAAGCGCAGCCACACCGACTCGAACGGCGCCTCCATGTCGTCGACCTCGAAGCGCAGGTAGGCCTCCCGCACGAAGTCGGGGTCGCCGGCTTTGACGGTCAACACGGGCTCGGCCCCGAAGGTGTCGTCGGCGTAGGCGCCCGCGCGGACAAAGGCGTCGGCGGTCGGTGACCGGTCGACCCACTCGAAGCCCTCCGGCGGCGCCCCGAACGTGGAGGGGTGGGCGATCCGCTCGGCCAGCTGGGCCTCGTAGAGCGAGTCGATGTCGACGCGTGCGCCCGCCGACTCGATGAGCCCTGTGGGATGCGCGAACGGACCGTCCCCATCGATCTGCCCGCTGCACCCGATCATCCAGTTCTGCGCGGTGGGGGGCTGTTGCACCACGCCATGGCCGCCCGCGAGATCGCAGTTCCACGCCACCGAGTGCACCGAAGCCCAGCCGTGCCCCGAGCCGTAGCCGCCGCGGTTGTACAGACCCAACAAGACGCCGTCGTAGACCCGGTCGACCTCGGTGTGTCCGTCGTAGAGCAGCCCTTGCGCCCAGCGGTGGTGCCCTTCACTGGGCGAGAGAGACCCCGAGGCGACGCCGCGCAAGAACACCACGCCCGAGTCGTAGCTGGTGCCGTTGGAGGCAAAGCTATGTCGACCGCCGCGGGCGTAGCTGTCTTGGACAAGCACGAGCTGAGCCCCCGCCGCCATAAAGTTGTACTTGCGTCCGCCGATCGTCGGCCCTTTGGGATCGATCGCGCGCACCGAGTCCACCGTGAGGTGCTTCGCCGTGTACATGTACACCCCGCCGAGCAAGAAATCCTGCACGGTGATGTGGCGGGCCCACGCATCTTCAACCTCGTTGAACGCGACCGCGTGCATGACCACGTCGCTGTCGATCTCGACCCGGACATCTTCGATGCCTACGTGCGAGACGATGCCGGCCCGGTCGAGCTTGTAGATATACGAGGGTGACAAGCTACGATCGAGGTTGCCGAACACCGGCGCGTCGATGTGCACCATGTCGCCTTCGATCCGCGTGATCACGCGGTTGTAGAGCATCGGGTACGAGCCCACTGCCCAGGGCGGCTCGTCGTCGGTCGCGCCGAAGTCGATGGCCTCGAGCCACGCTTGCGAGGCCGGGTGAAAGACGACGATGTTGTCGCCCACCGCGAACAGCTCCGGGGTGGCAACCTCGAACGCCTTGGAGCCGACCTGGACGTAGCTCGACGTGATGTCGCTGCGCGAGTCGGGCAGCTCGTCCCGCCAGCGGTTGCCGCCGCCACCACCGAACACCACGACCGGCTCATCGCTTGCGCCGACCCGCGCGACCACGCTGTTCTGCGCGGGGTCGGGGTCATCGCCAGCCCCACGCAGGACAACGCCGTCCGCGTTGATCCGCAGCGTGCCCTCGATCTCGTAGCGCCCGGGCATCAGCTCGACCGCGCCGCGAAAACCGTCCGCGCCCACGGGCATGGCGGCCACGGCATCGAGCGCGTCCTGAATCGTGGCGGTCGCGTCACCACGAACGGGCGCGACAAGCTCCACGGTCGCGACCACCGGAAGCGGCACGCCGCCGCCTTCGTAGCCTGCATGCGAGAAGTCCGGAATACGATGCGTCGCTTCGTCGGTCAGGCTCCGCAAGCGCCCGCCCTCGTCCAGATACACATGCTCGGACGGCGCAGCCTCGGCGATGGCTGGACCCAGAGCGAGCAGCCCGAGGAACGAAGCGCGTGCGATGAACGAGCGGGACACGGCCCAAGCATACGCCCGACGAGACGGCCCACGGCCCTCGACCTCCCAGGGCCCGCCTACACGTCCGAAATCGCCTGCAGCATGAGGCGGCGCTGCACCACAGCCCGCACGAGGTAGAGCAACGTGGACAACACCAGCGTTGCACGAATTCCGCGGTCAAGCCGATGCACGACCTCGCGTCGATCCTCGTGCTCCCCGAGCAAGCACCGACGAGCTGGTTACTCCTTCGCGGGCGAGCCGTCCTTGGCGGGTTTCTGGTCCGAGGCTGCCGCCCCCAGCCGATGGCTGTGTCTACGCACGAAGCCTCCCAACGCGCACGCCTGGGACAACCAGAAGAAGTTGAGCACAAACGCACGCAGGGCATGGGCCAGGGGGCCACGGGGAAGCCAGGGGTTGGTCACGAACACAATCGTCGCCACCAGCGCACAAAGAGCCGCGAACACGACCGCGGTCCATGCGTAGCCATCGCTCAGCTCGCTGATGATCCGCCACCACGCGCCGGGATGGAACGCGGAGAAAGCCGAGTTCGTGATGTACACACTGAGGATGACCGCGGGCCCGAGCAGTGCCCCGAGCGTGAGACTCCCGAGCGTCATGATGGGGTAGAGGCTCGATCCCTCCGTCGGGCCCCAGAATGCGACGATGGCGAAGGGCAACATCATGGCCAGCACACACGCGATGCCCCTGCCGAGCGAAGGCGCAATCTCCTCGGCTGCGATCGACTCGAAGCGGGCCATGCCGGGGCGGCCGCGCCCGACGTGGTCCACGGTTGCGAGGTAGTACCCCACGAGCGCTGGGTAGTAGAGGAACGAGATCCACCAGCCGATGAAAGGGACATAGCCGCAGAGGATCGGGATAATCAGCCCCGCACTCGCCAGCACGCCGCCCACGCTCCAAGGACGCAAGAGCACCTCGCCGGGGTGGCTAGGACGCTTCGAGGGACCGCACGGTTGAGCCGATGCGCGTACGCTGCCCGGTGCGGGGGCAGTCGCTGGTTGGGTGACGACCGGTTGCGGCGAAACCGAGGTCGCGGCCAGGTAGTCGAGCAACGCCTCGATCGCGATCGTGCGATTGCGAAGATCCCGTGCGCTCGCGCCACGACTGGCCTCATCCGCCAGATGGCGTTTCAGATGTACGGCCGTGAAACGCGTCGGGTGCAAGGACGGGTGACTCGTACAGAAGGCAGTCACGTGGTGTGAAAAGCCGCTGAGATGCTCCTCGCTCATTCCTTGCGAGCGCAGGTGCGCAAGAAACCCACTCGCGACGTGGCCCTCGGTCGTCTGGACATCTGCGAACGCAAGCGCTTCAGGATGTCCCGAACTTGCCCAATGGCCTTCGATGACGGAGGTCATGCGTGGTTGGTGTCACCAGCCGCAATCTCGCTCCCCGAAAAGTTCGGTTGCGACGCGGGAGGGTCTCGACCTGTAGGGTCCGGCCTGTACGCCGGCGTCCGGGTCATGCGGGCCCCCTCCTGCTCCACCGCTGGACAGACAAATCGCGAGCGACTACAACGATCCGCGCACAGCGAGCGACCCGAGATGCCGACACCACGACCTGGCAGCGAATGGGATTCCGAAGTCTTCAGGAAAGAAGACTTCACAGACCTCGACCTTCGCAAGTGCACGTTCGAGGCCTGCGAGTTCGTGGACTGCACGTTGACGAACGCAAACCTCGCGGAAGCCGTGTTCGACGATTGCTCCGGGCTTCGCTCCGAGTTCTCCAACTGCAATGTCGACGGCACACGGCTCCGCAGGGTCGAGTTCGAGGAGTGCCGTGCGCGGGGCGTCACCTTTGCAAACTGCCACCCGTTTGCGCTCGAGTTCAGCTTTACCCACTGCAACCTGAGCTATTCCTCGTTCTCCGGGCTTCACATCCCCAAGACCACGTTCAGGGGCTGTGTGCTCAACGAGACGGACTTCGGGGAGTCACGGCTCTCGGGCTCGGACTTCGAGGGCAGCGACCTCGACCGGGCGATCTTCCACCACACGGACCTGACAGACTGTGACCTGAGCACAGCCAAGCGGGTCTGCCTCGACCTTGAGAACAACCGCGTCAAGGGCCTCAAACTGTCCCTCGACGGCGCAATCTCGACGCTGGCCGCGTTGGGTGTTGAACTCAAGCTGTAGCGGACCGATCCCGCGCCCCAGCCTCAGCCGTCGCAGGACCCACCGGAGCGGAGGCGGGCGGACAGAAGGGTCGTAGCGCCGGGAGCTTCGGCCCAGGACCAGCGCACGTCCCCACGGGCGTCGCGACGGAAAGGATCGTCCCTGCGTCCCCACTGGGCTGAAGCGGTCACATCCACGGGTCCTTCCAGCAGCGCCCCTGCCGGGTCCATGCGCGCCAGCTTCCAAGCTTCCGCGGCACCGGGCTCGTGCCAACCCACGACGTACTGCTCGGCGTCGTCACCCGCGGGGGTCCAACGGGCGATCGACGTGTCGTCTTCGTTGATCGACGCGGTGTCGGTCAGCCAGACGACCGCGCCGGGGGCGAGCTGGGCGTCGACCATGGAGATGCCCACATCCTGGTTCATGGTCGCGACGTCGTAGGAGTTCTGTCCCAAGGTGGCAGGGGCTTGATGCGCGTTGAAGATCAAGCCCCAGCCGTTGGGAGCGAGCGCGGCGCTGCCAAGCTCTCCTGCGACCGAGCCGTTGCAGCCGGCGTCCACATCGATGACGTGCGCTTCGTTGTGGTTGAGGTAGATGCCCCCCACCGCGTTCGTGCCGAAGTCTCCCGACGTTCCGGGAAAACAATCGGTGACGCACGCGGGCATGAAGCGTTCAGCATCGGGGTGGTAGCGCAGCACGTTGCTCATGCTGTGCGAGCAGCCCCATCCCCAGCCCGTACTCTCCGTCCCCGAGGACGCTTCCACCCACTTGAGCGTGTCGCCCTCGTGACCGGTGTCGGAGTGCACGTGGTAGTACGCGCCGTAGGTTCCGCCCCCGAACTCCAGTCGGCTGTCTCCGATGCCGAAGTCGTCGGGGGTGTTGTCGGGGTTGGTGAGTTCGGTCGACCACACCTGGGCACCGCTCGTGTCGAAACGGCGCACCCAGATGCGGTCCGCGGCGTCGTCCCACAGCAGAGCGCCGAAGTGTCCGTCGGGCTCGGCGGCCAAGCCTCGCAACTCGAGGCCCTCTGCAAGGACCACGGTGTTGGTCGCGATGTCGTCGGCATCGAGCATCACCACGGTGGCAGTGGCTCCCGCGGCGTCGGTCGTCACGCCAAGCAGCGTGCCGCAGGTTCCAAGGGGAACCGTGAACACCGGGGCGATGTTCAGCGAGCCCGTCCCCCAGATCCTCCAGTTGCTCGTCCCGGCCTTGATCCCCGAGGGCAGCTCCACATCGAACACCTCCAGGCGATCGAGCAGCGGCTCGTCCACAGGCGGCGCGTCGCTCGTGCTGCTGCTGTCGTCGGCTGCGGTGGCGCTTGCAGAGGAGGTCGACGACGGACTGGTGCTCGCCGTCGCCTGTGGGCCGGAGCCCGCGGTTGTCGACGGTGGGCCAGACGCGGCGGAGGACGCAGCCGTGACTCCGCTCGAGCCCGCCTCGGTATCGGTGTCGTCTCCGTCGCCAGCTCCTGCGTAACAGCCCGGCACAAGGGCACAGACCAAGGTTGCTGTCGCCATTCGATGACCGGTTGTCCGAAGCGCCACGTCGGAATCATAGCGAGCGCGTGAGTGCGCCAGGAAGCCACCACCGCACGACGTGTCGGTTGGGTGTTCGCAGCCCCAGGCGATGGGGGCGAGCACGGGCGGCGGGTTGACCCGGTCGCGATCCGGTCGCGAGCCGGTCGCGGCGCCAGCCGTCAGTCGATCCACTTCTCGGGCTCGAAGTCACCGGCCAGCGTTGCCCAGAAGATCTCGCGCCAGGTGTAGAGGCGACCGGAGTCCAGGGTGCCGCCTTGGTAGGCGTTGACCGTGTGTCCGTCGGGGCCAACGTAGCTGCCGCCGGTGTAGCCCCGGTTGTCGAAGGTGAGCTCGCCGATGGTGAAGAACTCCGGCTTCTCGGTGGCATCCTCGATGGCGTGTTCCGCCTCGAACGCGTCGGCGACGTAGTTGTCGTTGGCGTCGTAGTCGCCCGGATGCGTGTTCTCGGCGAGGTCTGGAAAGCCGCCGACTTCGCTCTCGTCCGAGAGGTTCCGGACGCCGCTCCCGGACGCATAGTCGTCCAGGATGCGCGCGTCGACGGCGTCTTCGCGTCCCTGTCCCACATCCTCGAGGAGCCGGGCCTCGAGCTGTGCCGCAGGGAATGCCGCGTAGCTTGCGTCCTCGAGCGCCCGTTGTGCGCCGGCCTGGGCCACCCACCGACGGTTGTACATGTCCGACTCGCCGTCGCCGATCTGGACGTTGTCCTCGCCGAAGAGGCGGGAGTCTTCGAGGAGCGCGTCGGGGTTCTCGATGCCGTTGATGCCGAAGGTGATGTTGAACTCTCGGGCGGGAGGGACCGTGCCCTCCTTGAAGCCGTTGCCGATCACGTCGACGAAGCTGACCGTGGCCACGGTCGTGGCCCGGCTATAGTCGAACACGAGGTTGTTGCTGAACTCGTAGCGCTCTTCGCCGCCGTAGGTGTTCTCCGGGATTCGGTTGGGGCCATGGGCGTACAGGTTGCGGATCATGCTGAGTCCCTGCACCCGGCGACCGACCAGAAAGTGATACGGGGACCCGGTGGGCTCGGCGCTGAGCGTGTGCTGCACCGTCACGTTGGTGACCGTGTCGGTCCCCTCGACCCCGCCTGTGGCCCCGACGCTCATGTTTTCGTCGTCGGACCACGACACCGAGAGGTGGTCGAAGATGACGTTGTCGATGCTCTCGCCCTCGGTCCGGATTCGAACGCAGTCCAGGCCGCTCTCGTCCGCGGTGGTCCCGGGTCGAACGGCGAAGTTTCGCAGCACGACCTCGGAATGCGACACCGTCAGGCCGAGCCCGCGCATCGTGATTCCGGGGTCGGGGGCGGTTTGTCCGAGGATGGTGAGCTGCCCGAAGTCCGTCGCCAGGAACGCGGCCGTGTTCTCGATGTAGCCCGATCGCGGGAACACCACGATCCGCGGGCCTTCGGCGTCGATCGCATCGCGAAGCTCCTCGTAGTTTGAGACCTCGATGATCTGCCCTCCTCGACCGCCGGCCGCGAAGGCACCGTACCCGTGGGCGGTCGGGAACGCCTTGAGCTCGCCGAGGACGATGCCGTCCTGGGAACCGTCCGTGGTGCTGCCCTGGGTCGAGTCGCTTGAGGTCGCTTCGGGTCCGGTCGAGTCCTCCGACGTGGCCGCCGTGGAGCTGGCGGTGCTCTCCGACGTGGTGCCTCCGCGACTCGTCGTGCCGTCGCTCGACACCCCAACCTCCCCCGAGCTCGTGTCACTTTCGGTCGCAGAACTCGCCGCGTCGTCGCCTCCGCAGCCCGCGAGACCGACGACCACGCAGCCCACGAGGTGTGGAAGAGCAGCGCGAGCGTGACTGAAGAACCATCTCATCGCTCGAACGTGCCACAGGCAGCGCTGGGCGCGGGACCTTTTGGCATGCAGTGTCAGGCCTTTTGAGTGCGGTCGCCTACCATCCGATCCGCCGCCTGGCCTCACTTCGTGGAGTCTCCGTCGACGCCGACCTGGACGCAGCACGGACGCGCGGATCCACGGCCGATTCCCACCAGCTGCGGCGGGTCGTCGTCGCAGTGCGAGCCCGCGTGCAGTCGTCGCTCGCGTCGGAGGTCTGTCGTTCGCAGTGCGACCGGGTGCGATACCTTTGCGTTGGATGGGGGAAACGCATGACGGTCTATGAGGGAACCTACAGAGGGAGTCGTCCGAGCCAAGCGGCGATCGTGATGGCGCAGCATGTGCTGCAGCAGTTTCTCGGCAGCTCGGAGAGCCGATCGGTCGTCCCGCGGCCGACCCACAACCGAATGGTTGTCATCGACTTCACGCAGGGCTCGATCAGTGCCCGAGGGGCATTTATCGATCGGCCCACGCAGTCGTTTCTCGTCGCCCATGGTTCGGGCAACCGAGATCCCGTCGCGCTGCCCAGCACCGATGTCCTGCCGCCGGGGCTCAGCAACGTCAGCGGCAGTTTTCTCAGCTCAGCGGGACTGTTCATCGCAAAAGGCATCGTTCCGTCGATGTTCGGAACGCGGCTTCGGATGTTCGGCGTCTGTCAGGGTCTCAACGATGCGTCCGACCGACGCCTGATTGGGATGCACCCCTACGGCGATGAGTTCTTCTCTCGTGATGCAAGCGGTCGGCTCGCAGGCATCGGAACCTCGCTCGGATGTCCCGCGGTTTCCTCCGGCGTCGCCCGAGAGGTCATGCCCGCGCTCGATGGTGGCTTCATCTACATCTATCACCCGCAGCATCCGCCCAGAGGCTTCACGAGTCGACCGCTGCAGTCGACCGATCATGCGCGGCAGGCGTAGCGCTAGCGTTCGTAGTCCGTAGTCCGTAGTCCGTCGACAAGCCAACCCGACACGACCTCTCACTCGGATCTGTCGCTCCTGGCGTCGTCGCCAAAACTTCCAGTACACCCGGTGCAGCGGCGTTTCGGCTCCTACCCAGGAGCGAGAAATCCGATCCGCCGCGCCGGGTTTCACCACGGGCTGCGAGAGCTAGAAGCGGGCGCGAAGGCCTACGCCGACGCCCCACGAGCGCGGCAGGGTGTCACTGACCGCGGCGCCACCGGACGCGGACGCGGCCGAGTCGAGGAGCGCGACCGGGAGCGTGACGTCTTGTTGCGGGTGCTCGAAACGCGCGACCGGGTAGCTGGTGAACGTGTAGTCGAACTGCACGATGGCCGCGAGGTGTTCGGTGATCTGGACGCCGCCCCCGACCTGAAGGGGCACGTCGATCCCGTGAAATCGAAGGCTGACGTTGCCCACCGCGGTGTCGTAGTCGGCCAGGAAGGTGGAGTAGCCCAAGCCCGCGCCCACGTAGGCGATGCCTCGCCCGCGCGGAATCAGGTGCACCCGCAGGGTCGGGCCCACGCGGGCCGTTCGCAGGCGCGCGGACTGGACCTGCAGCGCGAACGGGTTGAACCCCAGCGGGTTGCCCATCGTGTTGGCGGCGCGCTGGAGCTGCGCGGGCTCGATGCCGTAGAGGCGAAGGAGGTTGGTGTTGGTTTCGACGCTGGCCCCGTAGTTGCCCCAACCGCCAGAGATGCCCAGATCGATCCAGCCGCGGATGTTGCCGCCGACGAAGCCGTCCACCCGGAAGCCCGCGGATCCGCGATGGCTCTTGCTGCACAAAGAACGGAGGCAGCCGGCGGCGCCGAGACGGGCGTCGAGCACGAACCCCCGGTGGGGCAGGTGCTCTTCCTTGGGTGCGTTGTGGGTTTCGTGAGGGGCCGCCGCCGCGGGGGCCTCGGATGCGGGGGTGCTTGTCGGCGGCGCGGGGGTCGGGGCAGGGGCGGGCGCGGTGGTGGGCGGTTGCGCGGCGGTGAGCGGTGTCGGCGCAGAAGCGGGCTGCGTCAGCGCCACGGCGGGGCGGGTCGGCCGCTGAATCGGGGCCACGTTGTTCGTGGTGTCCGTGGTGTCCGCGGCCGACGCCATCGAAGGACCCAGCAGCAACACGGCGAGCCCAGCCGCTGCAAGCGCCCACAGTCCCGCACAATGGCGCAGGAGAGGGGAGCGAGCGGGCGGGTTCACAGCTGTTGGTGCGAGCTCGAATCCAAGTCCGTGAAGAAAATCTCGGGTTTTCTGCGCGAAGCACAGGGGTACCCTGGCCAGCGTGGGCTCGAACGCTCTGACGCTCCCGGGCCCTAGGCCGTGGGTGATGGCGCATCGCGGAGCGTCGGACCTCGCGCCGGAGAACAGCTTGGCGGCGTTTGAGATGGCGATCGAACACGGCGCCGATCTCTTGGAGACCGACGTTTGGTGCACCACGGACGGTGACATCGTCTGCCACCACGACGCCACCCTCGAACGGATGACCGGGGATGCCCGGCGCGTCGACCAACTCGACACCGACCAGCTCCGCGCCCTGTGCCTGCGCAGCGCCCATGGATTCGCCGGCGAGTGCATCCCCACGCTTCAGGCCTTGGTCGAGCGGACGCCGCCGGGCGTCGTGGTCGTGGCGGAGCTCAAGGATCCCCGCTTCGCAGAGCCGCAGCGCCTCGCCAAGCTGTTGCAGGTGCTGGGCGGGCGGGTCGCGTCGCATCGTGCCGGAGTCATCGCGGAGAGCCTCGGCTTGCTGCGCGCGGTCAAGGCCCAGGCGCCCGAGTTGGTCAGCGGACACATCGCGATCTTGCGGCCCTGGGCGAACACCACCACCGAGCTTCTGGGACCGTACTGGCCCTGGCTGCGGCTCAACCCCGGCTACGTCAGGCGTGCGCACAGGCGTGGACAGCGGGTATGCCCGCTGGATCCCGACCTGCATCGGCGCCTGTCGCTGTACTTGGACATGGACGTGGACGCGGTGCTCACCAACGACCCGGCGCAGACCCGATCGCTGATCGAGCGCCACCGTTCGCGGGGAACTCGATGAGCACAGACGCCGGAGACGCCTACTCGCCGTCGCGGCGGTCTTCGAGCTCCGACCACCGCAGCGCCAGGGCTTCGGCTTCGCCCTTCGCAACCTCGAGGTCCTCGAAGAACCTCTTTCGGTCGTCACCGCTGCGCTCGTAAAACGTCGCGCTGCCCGCCTCTTTTTCGAGTGCGGCCACCCGGCTCTCCGCTTCATCCACGCGCTCGAGCAATCCTGAGAGCTCCTTCTCTTCGGCCCAGGTGAGCGCCTTCTTGGCCTTGGCTTTCGCCTTAGTCTCGCGCGGGGCAGCGGCTGTCGGAGCCTCCGGTTTGGGGGCGGCCTCGGCCTCCGCGGCCTTGGCTTTTTTGTCGGCGGCGTAGCGCTCGAGATAGTCGGAGTAGCCACCTTGGTACTGCGTCACGACGCCATCCTCGAACGCCAACACCGAGGTGGCGACGCGGTCGAGGAACCAGCGATCGTGGGTGACGACCAGCAGCGTGCCCGGGTAGTCGGACAGCGCGTCCTCGAGCGTGGCCAACGTGGTGACGTCGAGGTCGTTGGTGGGCTCATCGAGCACCACGACGTTGGCTTGGTCGCGAAGCGTGCGGGCAAGCGCCACCCGGGCCCGCTCTCCGCCCGAGAGCACGCCGACCTTCTTGCGCTGCTCAGCCGCGGTGAACAAGAACCGCTCAAGGTACGAGCGCACATCCATCTCTTGCCCGCCGAGCACGATGCGGCTGCGGTCTTCGGCGACCGAGTCGTGAACGGTCTTGTCGTCGTCGAGCCCACCGCGCTGCTGATCGAGCAAGGCGACCTTGGTGTTCTTGCCGTGTCTGACGATGCCCTCGGCGGGCTCGTCTTCGCCCAGGAGCACCCGCAGCATGCTGGTCTTGCCGCAGCCGTTGGCCCCGACGATGCCGATGCGCTCGCCCTCGGAGAGCCGAAGCGTGAGGCCCTCGATCAGGCGTCGCCCAGCGACATCGACCGCCAGGTCCTCCGCCTCGAGGATCATCCGCCCGCTGCGCGTGTGGTCGAGCTCGAAGGTGGCGCCCCGGTCCTGGGCGGGTCCGTCCTCGGCGAGCGCTGACTCGGCGCGCTGGATTCTGGCCTTCTGCTTGGTCGTCCGGGCCTGCGGCGTTTTTCGCAGCCACTCGAGCTCGCGCTTGAGGAAGCGCTGCCGGTTGCCCTCGACCCGCTCGGCGTGCGCCGTCCGCAGGGCCTTGGCTTCGAGGTACATGCCCCAACCGCCGTCGTAGCTGTAGACCTCGCCTTGCTCGACCTCCAGGGTTCGCGTGACGACGCGGTTGAGCAGGTAGCGGTCGTGGGTGACCATCAACAGCGCGCCGCGATAGCGTTCGACGAGCCACCGCTCGAGCCACTCGATCGCGGCGATGTCGAGGTGGTTGGTGGGTTCGTCGAGGATCGAGAGCTCGGGCTGGGCCACCAGGACCCGGGCCAGCGCGACCCGGCGTTGCTCGCCACCGCTCATGTTGGAGACGGCCGCGTCGTGCTGGGTGACGCCGAGGTTGGAGAGCATGCTCTCCGCTTCGTGGCGAAGGTCCCAGCCGCCCAGGTTCTCCACCTGCGCTGCCGCGTTGGCCTGCGCTTCGAGCAGCGCGTCGAAGTCCCCCGAGGCGTGCTCGAGCTTGGTCGAGACTGCCACGTGTTGCGCGACGGCCTCGGCCCACCCCGCGATTCCCGAGAGCGCCGCATCGAGGGCGGTGTGCCCTTCGGTGAACTTCGGATTCTGCGAGAGGTACCCGACCCGAAGGTCGTTGCGCTTCACGACCTCACCGTCGTCGGTCTCCTGGTCCCCGGTCAGGATGCGCACCAGCGTGGTCTTTCCGGACCCGTTGCGCCCGACCAGGCCGACGCGCTCTCCGGCTTCAATCGCCATGGTGGCGCCTCGCAAGACTTCGCGGTCGCCGAAGCTCACCCGCAACCCGTTGGCGGTCAGAATCGTCAAGAGATCGGCATCTCTAGCACGACTTCTCTCGCCGTGAGCGCGGGGTGTTGCACCCGGCTACGAAGGCGCGGGAAGCGTGACACCTTGGTCTTGCAGGAACGGCAGCTCCTGGATCTCCTCGAGCGCGTCGGCGATAAACTCTTTGACCGGCTCGGCTTCGTGATAGGCGAACTGCGCCGGGGAGCCGACGTACTCGAATCGGCCCTCGTGCAGCAGCGCGATCCGGTTGGCCGCCGTGAACGCGGTCCGCATGTCGTGGGTGACGACCACCGAGGTGGCATGCAGCTGTTCGCGGAGCCGCTGGATGAGGTTGGCGATGCGGGTGATGCTCTGCGGATCGAGTCCCTGTGTGGGCTCGTCGTACAGCAGTATCTTGGGCTTCATCGCGATGGCACGGGCGATGCCGACGCGCTTGCGCTGACCACCGCTGAGCTCGGCGGGGAACAGCTTGACGCGCCAGCGCTCCAGCCCGACGAACTCAAGGCAGTCTTGGGCCCGCTCGAGAATCTCCTTGTCGGTCGCCCGCGTATGCTCGCGCATCCCGTAGCCGATGTTGTCGAGCACGCTCATCGAGTCGAACAACGCGTCGTTTTGGAACACGTAGCCGACCTGCGTGCGCATCTCCCCAAGCTCCTCAAGGTCCATCTCGAACACGGACTTGCCTCGAAAGAGGACCTCCCCGGCGTCGGGCTCCATCAGCCCCATCATCATCTTCAGGAGGATGCTCTTGCCGGAGCCGCTCTCGCCGATGATCGCGAGGGTCTCGCCCTCGTAGACCGTAAGGTCTGCGTCCTGAAGGAGCGGGACGTCCGCATCGAACGACTTACACAGGCCGCGCAGCTCAAAGAGCGTCGCGGGCATCTGCATCGTGGACGACGAGGGGCGGGTGCCTGCCAAGGCGCGAGCCTATCAGCCCCCGGGCGCGGGGTCGTAGTCCGCGACCGGGTCGTACGCGGGATCGTTGGTGACGACCAGCGCAGCCAGTCCGGTAAAGTTGAACTCGGGGTTGTTTGAGATCGCCTCGGGGTTGTTGATCTGCAGGTGGTGCGGACCGGCCTCGAGGGGGAGCTCGAACGTTTCGCCGGGATCGCAGGCCCGGCCGGTGTCCCGGATCGGATACCAAGCCCAGCGCCGCTCTTCGTTGTCGCAGCCGTATTCCCAACGCGACCCCTCCTCGGCGACCTCCTCGGTGGTCTGGTTGAGGCCGAATTGGTAGGCGTCGGCGTTGTCGACTCCGTTCCCATCTGCGTCCCATACGAGGGCCCAGAAGACGACCTCGTCCGTGCAAGGCACCTCGAACGCGAGCTCCGCCGTGCCCACGCCGCTCATGAGCGAGCGAAGGAACACGACCGGCTCATCCTCGAAGAGCGGCAGGTTCATCGAGTCTGTCTTGCTGAACGTGGTGTCGTCGTCCGGGACATCGTCGGCCCAGACCCACTGCGCGAAGGGCTCGCACGCCGGCTCCGAGCCGGTCGACGTGTCGTCGCCAGCGGTCGAAGAACCTGAGCTCGGGCTGTCGGTGGTGCTCCCCTCGGTTGTCGTGGTCGCGGTTGCGGTTGAAGCGGTGTCCGAGGTCTCCTCGGTCGAGCTCGCCGTGCTGACCGCGCTGGTCGCGTCCCCCGTCTCGGCGGCATCGGTGTCGGTATCGGTATCGGTGTCGGCGCCGTCGGACCCCGGCGAAAACTGGCACCCAGCCGCAATTATAGGGATCAGGACCCACTTCAATCGGTTCGGCACTGGGCGTGAGATTACCATCAGGCGACTCGGTGTGGCTGTGCGGATGAGCGTGTTCAGGGTCACGCCGCTGGCCAACGGGCCTGAACGGTGTTTCGGAATCCCCGTACGGAGGCCGAATCGCGCAAACACGCGCACCCAGACGGTCATTGCGTAGTGTCTACCGCAGCGCAGCGGTCAGAAATCGTAGAGAATGCCGCGAACGACGGTGCGATCGCCCGTCTGTTCTCCCATCGGCCTTCCACGTGTCCGCCGTTCAACATCCACGATGACGAACGCTCCCGCCAACGAGCCCACTCCTCACAATCCCTTCATCGGGAGAGTCATGGGGGGGCGCTACCAGGTCGATCGACTGATCGGCCGGGGCGGTATGGGCTTGGTCTATCTCGGCCGAGAACTGCTCGACGATCGCGAGCTGGTGCTCAAGATGCTTGCGCCCCACTGGGCCGAGGACCCGACCGCGGTCGCTCGTTTCGAGCGCGAGGGCAAGCGGCTCAGTGAGCTGCGGCACCCAAACATCGTCGAGCTTTTCGACATCGGCCACCAAGACGACCATCCCTACATCGTGATGGAGTTCATTCGCGGCATTCCGCTGCGGAAGGTCCTGCGGAAGAAGGGGCGGCTGACGCTGGCGGAGTTCTATCCGATCGCCGCACAGATGCTCGAGGCCGTCGCCTACGCCCACGACAAGGGCATCATGCTTCGCGACATCAAGCCTTCGAACGTCATGCTCTGCGAGCAAGATGGCAAGGCCAACGTGGTCAAGGTGCTCGACTTCGGCCTGGCCAAAATGGTTGAGGGCGACGACGTCGAAGTCACGAAGTCCAACGTGATCGGGACCGCAGGCTTCTTGGCGCCGGAGCTGATTCGGGGTGGGGATGTCGACGTCCGCGTGGATGTCTACGCGCTGGGGATCATGTTCTACATGATGCTCACCGGGTCCTCTCCGATCCTGGGCGAGAACGACGGCGCCATCCTCTACAACCACGTCCACGGCACGCCCAAAGCGTTCGAGGACGCGCTGCCCGAGGGCGAGTCCATGCCGCAGGCGGTCCAAGACTTCATCTACGGCGCGCTCGAAAAGGACGCCGATCAGCGCCCCGCCAGCGCGGGCAAGCTGCTGGAGACGCTGCGAGAGATGTGTCGCGAGGACGAGCTGGCGCTGCCGGCGGCGACCGAGACGGGACACAACGCGATCGCGCGCTACTGGGAGCGCAAGAAGCAGGGCGTCGGACTCAGCGCCGACAACCCGTCCAGCTCGCTGTGGACGCGCCCACGACTTGAGCGGTTGCTCGAAGGCGGCGCCGAGGAGGCCGAGGCCGTCAAGGCGAGCAACCACGATCCGTTCGGGAACTCTCCGAGCGTCGAGCTGATGTTGCCCGACGTCGAGATCGAGGACGCGGCCTCGGCCAAGCGCAGAGAGTCGTCCGCGACCCGAGAAGCACCGAGTCTGTTCCTTTCCGACCCCGAGGCCCCGCGGAATCGGCCGCCCCAGCCCTCGGCGGCCATTCGGGCCAAGACCGCCGGTCGACTGCCCGCCGCACCGATCTCTGCTTCGGGCGCGCAGGAGTCCGGCCCGGAAGCCGAGGGCAGCAACGAACCTCCGGTGCCCGCCCCCGAGATTCGCCGCCCCAAACCGGCTCGCACGGTCGCAAGCTCCAACATGAATCGTGTGCTGCCGGGCCCACCGCCTCGTCGCCGCACCATCCCTGCAGGTTCGGGTACCGCTGACCCTCCCACGTTGGCGCAGGCGCCGAAGTCGACGCTGGTGTCCATGAACGCTCCGGGCCGGGTGGCGATGCCGGGTCCGCGGGCCGCACCACCGGTCGCAGTGCCGGGTCCGATCTCGGGCGGCTCGGTCACGCTGGTTCCCTCCCCGCAGCAGACGCCACCTGCGTTCGAGGATGGCGGGGAAGTCGGTCCGCTGCACCTTGAGCTGCAGGTTCCGCCGCGGAGAAAGAAGCGCCCGGCCGCGCCCGCAAGTCGGGCGACGCTCCCGCTGGGTCCGATGGCGTCCGAGGTGCATGGCGGCGCCGCTGATATCGCGCCGGTCGAGTTGGACGACCTCGACATCGAGGTGGATCTGGATCTGGAGGTGGAGGTGGACGTCGATCCGGTCACGGATCCGGTCTCGCCAGCGGTCTCGCCAGCGGAGCCCGTGATGCTTGCGGCTGACCCCGCGCCCGGACCGAAGAAGGGCATCGGCATGATTCTGGCGACCTCGGTCGGCGCTGCGCTCCTGGTGGGCGGAGTTGTCACATGGCTCGCGCTGCGGCCCACCGGGGACGAGCCCGTGGCGGCGACGAAGACGGAGACGAAGGTGGAACCCGGGGCACCGGTCGAGTCCGAGGCGCGGGATGTCGAGGATGCGGCTGCGCCTGCGGTGGCGCTCGACGACGACCCGAGTCTGGATCCTGATGCACCGGGGACCATCCGAGTCGAAGGACCGGACGGCGGGGAAGCGTTCATCAACGACGAGTCCGTGGGCAAGGTTCCCGCCAAGGTCACGAGACCGCCGGGGCTGTACACGATCCGCGTTGAGGCACGCGGGTACGAAGACTGGTCCGCGGACGTGCAGCTTCACGCCGATGGTCTGGCCAAGCTCGTCGCAGCCAACACGATCAAGCTCGGCTCGACCCGTCCCAACAAGAACCGCCGCAACGGTGGAGGCAAGACCAGTGTGACGCCGCCGCCCGAGGGCAAGCCCGAGACCGCGCCCAAGACCGCGCCCGATCCGGCTCCGAAGAAAAACCCACCGCCCGCCGAAGACGACGTCTTCATGAAGCGTGGCGATAAGAAGGACGACGGGATCTTCCTCCCCGTCGGCAAGTAATCGTGAGCTCAAGCCTGCCCATCCTGGTCGCCGTCGCGGTGGCGCTCTCCAGCCTGCCCTCCGTCGCCGTGGCTCAGCCGTCTTCAGCGCCCGTGGGTTCTGCAGGGTCGGCGGTTGAGCCCGCGCCCGATGCCACCGCCGAGGTCGATGCGATCAACGCCGAGGCCGTCGCTGCGTTCAAGGCGCGCAACTACGACGAAGCCGCGAGGCTGTTCGAGAAAGCCTACGAGGTCAGCCCGGAGCCGAACTATCTGTTCAACATCGGGCGCGTCTACGAAGAGGCGAGCAACTTCCCGAAGGCGATCGAGTTCTACGAGCGTTTCATGAACGAGCCGGGCGTCTCGCTGGAGTCCCGCGGCGTCGCGCTCGAACGTCTTCAGGTGCTCCGAGCGATTGTCGCGGAGGCTGAGGCGAAGAATCGCGTCGAGGAGCCAACCGAGCCGGAGCCAGAGCCAGAGCCGGAGCCGGAGCCGGAGCCAGAGCCGGAGCCAGAGCCGGAGCCGGAGCCAGAGCCCGAGGCGAAGGGCATGCCTGCGATGCGCAAAGGGGGCATCGCGCTCCTGGTCGTCGGTGGTGTGGTGCTTGGGACCGCTGGCGGACTTGCAGGCGCGGCGAGCGGCCGGGCCAAAGACCTCGACACGCTCAACGCCCTCGAGCCGCGCCGCGATGCGGTCAAGCAGGGGAAGACCTACGCGTTGACGGCGGATGTTTTGTTTGGCGTGGGTGGGCTCGCATTGGTCAGCGGCGCGATCTTGCTGGGGCTCTCGTATCGCAAGGGAGCCGACAACCGCCGGGCTCAGGTTGCGCCTTCGTTCTCTCCCCACGGTGCGGGCGTCTCAGCGCACGTTCGTTTCTAGACCCTCCCGCCCTCGGATCCGTCATGAACCGCCATCGCCCCTACGCGTTTCGACACGCTCTACTTGCCGCGGCGACCTCCTGCCTGCTGGGAAGCTGCTCTCTCGTGCTCGAGTTCGACGAATGCCGGAACAACGATGATTGCCTCTCCGGGTCTGGCGAAGCCCTGGTCTGCAACCTCGACACCGCGCTCTGCGAGGCCCGTCCGGAGCCGGCGGAGGTGGTCTGCGAAGACTTCAACGTCTGCACCGAGCTCTACGGAGAAGACTCGACATGCGGTGTTCAAGGACGCTGCGCGTTGCTGACCTCGGACGAATGTACGACGGTGGTGCGGCCCTCGGGCGCCGCCCCGGACGAGATCGTTTGGATCGGTTCGATCCTCGCGACGTCCGAGCCCTTCACCAGCGCCATCGTCCCGATCGAACAAGCCATTGGACTCGCGATCGACGACTTCAACTCCGCCACATCGTTGGCCGATGGCCGCAAGGTGGGGTGGATCGCGTGCGATTCCGAAGGTAGCTCCCGTGCGGCCATCGATGCCGCCGAGCACTTGATCGACGAGGTGGGGGTGCCCGCAATCATCGGGCCAGTGCTCTCCGCGGAGGTCCTCGCGCTTGCGCCGACGGTGGTCGACTCCGGCACCTTCATGATCTCGCCCAGCGCGACCGCAGCTTCGATCGCAAGCCTGGATGACTCGGGGCTGATCTGGCGAACGATCAGCGGCGACGCCGTGCAGGCCAACGCGATCGCTGACCGCATCGCTGCGCTCGATCCTCCGCCGTCGAGCATTCTCGTCCTCGCGAAGAACGACGCGTATGGGGTCGGCCTGTTCGACCCCATGGTGCAGCGATTGGCTGCCCAGCTTCCTGGCGTGCCGACCGGGTCGCTGCTGTATCCGGACCCGGTTGGCCTCGACTCCGAAGAAACACAGCGCGCCTATGCGACGGTGATCGCCGAGGGGTTTGCCCAGGAAGCGGACACGATCGTCTTCCTCGGGTCGTCCGAGGTGTTGGAGGTGCTGCGCGCGTATCTGCTGGCTTGGAACAACACGGGCATCCCGCTGCCGCGCTTCGTCGTCTCGCACGGTGCCGTGCCCTCACTGCTCTCCGCCCCGGATCTCGTCGCGGACTCGTTCGCACCGATCTTGATGGATTCCCTGGAAGGGGTCTCGCCCCTGATCCAGGACGCGAACAACTTCGAGGCGTTCAACATTCGGTACCGGGTCGTGTTCTCCGAGGACAACCCGCTGTCGGCGAGCCCGCTGGGGTACGACGCGGCACTGGTCACGCTGCTGGGGATGGTCGCGGGCGGCGGGGAGCGGGGTGTGGACATCGCCAGCGCGATTCCACGGCTCGCAGACGCGAACGGCACCGCGGTCGCGCTCGGCAGCGTGCAGGCCGTGCTCGATGCGCGTGAGCTGCTCGTCGGCGGAGCCAACCTCGACATCGGTGGCGTGAGCGGTCCGCTCGACTTCGACTTGGTCGCGGGCGAAATCTCAAGCAACTACGTCGGTTGGGATTTGGTGCCGAAGACCGCCGGCAGTCCGGAGGGACAGCTGGCGCCGCGGCGCGCCTACGTGCTCGACAGCCCGTCCGAAGGGACCTGGGTCGAGCTGTAGTCTTGGGCCGGCGAGCTGGCTTGCGGCGAGCTGGCTTGCGGCGAGCTGGCTTGCGGCGAGCTGGCTTGCGGCGATACGGCGGGGCAAAGCTCAAGCCCCCGCGGGCGCAGCCTCATCCCTTCTTGCCGAACTTGCTCGCCAGCGTGTGCTGACCCGGGCCGATCAGCAGGCTTGAGGCGAACACAATGCCGGCCTCGATCGCGTGGCTGGCCCCCGCGAACCCGTCGCCCTTGCGAATGTGCATCGTGGCGGCGACGAGCATCGTGCTCAACAGCAGCATGCACGCGGGCACGAAGCCGATCCCCAGCGCGAACGCAAGGCCGCCGAAGAACTCGGCGATGGCGGCCATGAACCCCCAAAAGGTCGGCGCGAAGTCGAGTCCGACGTGGACCATGCTCTTGCCGAGCTTGGTCCAAGTGCGCTCTCCGCCCGCGAGCTTGGGCCATCCGTGAGCCATAAACATGCCCCCGATCCCCACGCGCAACAGCAGGAGGCCGAGGTCGCGGAATTTGTCGCCCATTGGACCGGGCTAGCACCAAACGCGAGACCCAGGAAAAAATCGGCTCAGTCGTAGCTCTGGTAGTACGCGCCGACGCCCGAGACGTACATGACGCCTTGCTGGCCCAGGTTGACGTTCGCGAAGCGCTGCTCGAACTGCATGATGAACGAGTTGCGACCCCGGGGGCCCGGGGCGTTGGTCGAGGCCCGGGGGCGCGGGGTGGGGGTGAAGTCTCGGGGGTCGCTGGGGTCGCGAACCCAGATCGGGCAGCCGCCAATGCGAGCGGGCGCCTGCCAGATCGCGTCGTGCAGCACGGCGATCGGGGACTGTTCGTCCTCGTGGATGTCGAACACGTCGCCGGGAACGTCCACCTGAATCAGGCTGAAGCGCCGGCTCGTGCGGTTGCGTGATCGGCGGGGCAGGGCTCCTGGGTAGTGCCCCTGAGCGAGCTCTTCCTTGGAGAGGAACACCACCGCGGTCTCGACGTTGCCGTTTTGGTTGGCGCCGTTGGCGTTCGCGTTGCTGATGAACAACATCATCGCGCGGGCGCGCGGGGGGGCTCCCAGCAGCCGGATGTCCCGGAGATCGATCGTGAAGACGTGCTCCATCCGCAGGTCCGCGGGGTCAAACGCGTGGCGCTGGTTGGCGTGGGCCAAAAGCTCGCCGAGTTGGGGGTAGACCGGCCACTGGGCGTCGGTCAGTCCCACGGGAGGGCCGAACACACGGTTGAGGCTGTCGTCCGCTGGAGCGAGGCCAAAGTCCGGGAAGTACAGCGGCAGGTTGCGCTCGTTGTCCCGGAAGGCGCCGGCAAAGCGCTGGATCTCTGCGATGTACTCGGCCGGCATCTTCCATCCCGAACTTGCTGCGAGTGCGTGCGCGTGTCCCACGTTCTCGGAAGACGTGCCGGATTGCAGCAAGTTGCAGCCCAAATCTAGAACCTTCCCCGGTCGCGCACAAACCGGCCAGCGGGACAACTTGCCGCGGGCGCCGGGACGCAACCGGGAGGTCCGGGGCCCCGTGGCACAATGGGCGGGTTGGAAGAGCGGCCGATCGAGACGGAGCCGGTGGGCTCGGCGCTGGGGGCGGGCGGTGCCCGGCAATCTCCGGACTCCGCGGCCTTCTTGTCGCGGCTTCGCGAGAACCTCCGGGGCAAGCTGTTTGGTTCGACGCTGAGACCGGCGGTCTCGCAAAGCCCGGCCGCGGTCCACACGCCGCATATCGCCGAGGCCGGCCAACCCAAGATGATCGGTCGCTACCAGGTGCTCGGTCGCATCGGGAGCGGAGGCATGGGGGTCATCTACGCGGCGCTCGATCCGAGTCTGGGTCGTAAGGTCGCGGTGAAGCTGCTCAATCCGAAGGGGGGACAGCACAAGGACGCCCGCAACCGCCTGCTCCGCGAGGCGCAGGCGCTGGCCCGGCTCTCCCATCCAAGCGTGGTGCAGGTCTACGAGGCGGGCGAGTTTGCGAACCAGGTGTTCGTGGCGATGGAGTTCGTCGAGGGGACGACGCTTCGGCAGTGGCAGCTTGGCCCGGAACGATCGTGGCGCTCGATTCTTGCGGCGTACAAGGCGGCTGCCGAGGGACTCGCGGCTGGACACAGCGCAGGCATCGTTCATCGCGACTTCAAGCCCGACAACGTGCTCGTCAGCTCGGACGGCGAGGTGCGGGTGATCGACTTCGGTCTCGCGCGGACGGAGTCCGAGGTTCCCACGCAGGTGAACGGCGTCCGCACGTTCGCTGTGGACTCGGACCTGGCGTTGACCAAGACCGGCACGCTGATGGGGACGCCGGCGTACATGGCCCCAGAGCAGTTCAAGGGCGAAACGGCCGACGCACGAACCGACCAGTTCTCGTTCTGCGTCGCGCTGTATGAGGCCTTGTACGGGTATCGGCCGTTCTCCGGTGGGACGATCCAAAAGCTCGCTGCGAACGTCCTTCGTGGCAACGTCGAATCTCCCCCGCGCTACACCGATGTCCCGGAGCGGACGATGCGGGTGCTGCTGCGTGGGCTTGAGGTTGACCCGATCGAGCGCTACGACGGCATGGAAGGGCTCGTGGCCGATCTTCCTGTTGGCGGATCGAGGATGTGGACGGTGGTTGTAGGGGTGCTCGCGCTGCTGATTGTTGTGGGGGTTGGGAGCGCTGCGGGGTGGTCGTGGCTGCAGGACCTGCGCACCGAAGAACGCGTCGCTGCGATCAAGGCCCGCTATGTTGCGCAGCGCGGCGGCGAGGCTGAAGCACGCCTGAGAACCCTGGTGGCCCGCGACCCGTCGGAGAGGTACGACGACCTCTTGCTCCGCGGGGCTGAGGCGCGCATCAACGAAGACCCGGCGGCGGCCGTCGCGATGCTCAAGGCTCTGTCGAGTCCCTTGACCTCGTTGGTCCCCGCGCGTCTGCTCGGTGCGTCTGCGGCCCGCTCGGAGCTACAGGTTCGTCAGGTACCGGTCGGAGCGGGGCCGATCACGAGCCTCGCGACGTCGCAGGATGGCGGGACAACGGTGGTGGGAACCCGAGGCTTTGGCGCGTACCGGATCGACCCCGAAGGTCCCGCGCGACCGCTGCGGGATTCGCCAGACCTCGTATCATCCGTCGACGTCTCGGCCGACGGATCCGTCATCGTGCTCGGGGGCGACGATGGCACGACCTGGATCGTCGACGCCCTGGGCGAGCCCGCGCGCAGCTGGGGGCGCAGCGGCGAGGGGGCGGTGTTTGTGGGGGTCTCGCCGGACGGCAACACCGTGGTTTCCGGCGATGCCAGCGGCCGCGTGACGCTTGGATCTCCGCAAGAACCCGCCCGCACGGACCGGCTTCATACGGACGCCGTCACGGCGGTGAGCGTGGGAACGGGCGGAGAAACGATCGTGACGGCGGGCAAGGACGGCAAGGTGCGTCTGTCGTCCACAAAGACAAAGCGCCGCTGGGAGCTGCCGCATCGTTCGGGGGTCCTGGTCACCTCGATTCAGTTCGGCGCGCAGGAGCTGTTCGTGGACTGTGTTGGGTCCGACGGACAGGTTTGGCGCGTCGCAACCTCCGATCGTCGTACGGCGCTGGTCGAGGGCCTGGATTCGATCGGGCTGTACGCGATCGCCTCGGGCGGAGATGCCGAGGTTTCGTACGGAGCCGGGCGGCCGCTGCGGGTCGTACCGAACCAAGGCGCCGCGGCGCGCGAGTTGTATCGTGGGAAACTCTCTGCGGTTGCGATGTCTGGCGATGGCGGCGTCGTCGTGGCCGCGGACGCTGAGGATACCGTTCGCGTGTGGCGCATCGTCCGACCCCGCGACACGTCCCACACGCTGATCGACGCGAACGTGCTGACCCTCGCCTATGATCGTGTGCACGACAGGCTCGCCCTCGGCGGGACCGGCGGACTCGTCCGACTGTGGACCGCAACCGGCGAGGGGCGCGACGCTCTGGGCCAACTCATCGGGGGGGTCCACGAGCTGAGTTTCTCGCCCGGGGGCGATCGGCTGGCGGCCCTGGGTGGCCTCGGCGGCATCACCGTGTGGGAGGTCGATGCAAAAGGAGGGCCCCTGAGCCTGCAGCCGGCGTCGTTCGAGAGCCCGATCGCCTGGTCGAGTGATGGCACGCGCCTGATCGCGCAGAACTGCGAAGGTCCGCGTCGCTGTGGCCTGGTTGTCCACGCCCTCGACACCGACGAGCGGCTGCTCTCAACGCTTCTGGGGCATCGCATCGAACGCTTCGCCCTCTCGGAGGGGTCGAGCTTTGCGGCGCTCGTGCGCAGCTCCAAACCCGCGGATGTAGAGGTATTCGAGCTCTCGACCGGCGTGTCGTGGCGGCCGCCCTGGCCAGAGGGCGAGTTCCCGGCAGAGATCGTCGGGCTCGCTTTCACGAACAACGCCCGGGTGCTTCGTCTCGTGTCACGGGACGGGGACTCGATTCGCCTGTGGCACTGGGAGCCCCAGACCCAGATCGTCACCGAGCTCGACGCGGTGAAGACCGACGCCGTCTACGGCCTGCCCGATGGGAGCGCGCTGCTGTTGCGCATGCCTGAGGGCGGCGAGCTGTGGATGGTGGATGAGTTCCTTCGCCACCCCGTCGGCATGCTGCCCAACATCGTCGAGCGGTTTGAACTCTCGCCGGAGCGGGATGTGCTCCTGGTCGAGAGCAGCGGCGGCGTCGAGCTGATCCACGTCGCGACGGGAGTCCGTCACAGCGTCGACGACATCGAGCCGCCCTACGCCTGGCGAGGCTTGTCCGCATTTGCGATCGGCCGGCCGCGGGCCGTGATGCTGCGCGACGACCCGACGCCGAGCGAGCGCGAGGCCTTCTCGCAGTGGCTCGACACGCTCACCGACGTTGAGCCTCGAGAGCTGCGGTAACGCCCCCACGAACCCAGCGACGCCCGAACGAGACCACGGTCTCTGGCACCGACGCGGACGCAGCCCACTGGGGGACCGTCCGTGCTTCGGTGTGCACGGTGTCGCCCGAGGTGCTGCTCACCCTCATCTCAACTCGATCCGCAGCGCCTGATCCTCTTCGACCGCGGTCAGGTCAGGTCAGGTCGGGTCAGGTCAGGTGAGGTCAGGTGAAGAAGCCGGGCAGGCCGCCGGATCCGGGGTCGTTGTTCCCGAAGCTTTGGATGTCGACATCCATCGCCTGGGCGAGCGACACCAGCAGCCGGTTGTGCGGAGCGCGGTCGTATGTCAGGTAACGGCCGGTCTGCAGCGCTCCCCCCCGCCGCCAAACGTGACGAAGGGGACAGGGTGGTTGCCGTGGCTGTTGCCACGCGAAAGCTCGTTGCCCCAGACGACGATCGAGTTGTCCAACATCGTGCCATCGCCTTCGGGTACGGCGGCCATCGCATCGAGCAAGTACTTGACCTCTTCGGCGTACCAAACGTTGATGGCCGAGATCTGGTCGATCATCGATGGGTCCTCGTCCCCGAGGTGAGACAGGTCGTGGTGACGCGTCGCGCCAACCCAGCTGAACTCGGTCTGGCTGACCGAACGGGACCACTGGAGGCTGGCGACGCGGGTGAGGTCGCAAGCGAGCGACATCACCATCTGGTCGATCATCAGCCGCGAGACGGCCGGGAAGTTCTCGTTCGCGTCGAAGTTGAAGCCGTACTCCTGGGCTGGTGGTTCACAGGTCGGAGTCGCCAGGTCGTTGCGCTTCTCGATTTCGCGGATCGCCTCGAGGTGAGCGCTGACCTTCTGCTTGTCGGAGCTACCGTACTTCGACTCGAGTGCCTGCAGGTCTGAGTGCACGAGATCCAACACGCTGCGGCGTTCGGCCTTGATGCGATCGAGCTCGCTGGTGTCGACACCCAGATCCGCGAACAGACGAGCAAACATCGCCTCCGGGTTGTTCTCTGCCGCAATCGGGCTGTCCGAGCCCGCGTAGACCATTCGCGACCAGTTGTTGGCGCCGCCGTTTTGGACGCCGAACTCCAGCGACTTGTATGCGGTCTCGTTGGGGAGCTGGCTCGCAATGGCTTGGTCGATGGACGCGGCGCCCGCCCAACCCGCCGAGCCGCCGTCGCCACCACCGAAGTCTCCGGCGTTGAGCTGGTTGCCCGTCCACAGGCAGGCCATGCCCTTCTGGTGCCCGTCTCCAAGACCTTGGCGCAGGACCTCGAGGCCGTCGAGGATGCACATCTGGTCCTTGTAGTCTTCGAGCGGGGCCAGAAGCTGGCCGAGCTGGAAGTCGTTCTCACTGCCGGTGGGCGCCCATCGCTCATGCAGCGTTCCGTTGGGCGTAAACAGCAACACCAGCCGCTTCGGGAATGGGTTGCCGCCGGCCTGGGATTCGAGCATCGGGATGAAGGGGGCCAGCGCGGCGGCGGCTCCGATCGATCCCAGAAGGGCGCGTCGAGAGAACCCTGCGTTCTTACGCTTGGGGGTTGCGGTCGCGGGTGTGATGCGTCGTTGAGTCATGCCCTTGTCTCCTTTCACGCTGCACCCTTGCGGAACCGGAAGGCGCTGGAGAGGGCGATCTCCCGCAGCAAGACGCGAACGTCCTGGCCCGATCCGTTGAATGCTTCGCTGATGCCATCGACCGCACAGTCGTCGGCATCGACCTCCACCCGCCCGAGGGCGTAGCGGAACCACTGTCGGCTGAAGCAGCTGCCGACGAAGTCGCTCTGGGCGAGCATGCTCGCCAGCTCGGGGCCGCCGACGAAGTCACCGTCGACGTCGGAGAGGATGATCGAGCCGGAGTTGTCGATCGGAAGCCCGTCGTTCTCCTCGGTCCGGAACGCGCCGATGGAGTCGTAGCCCTCGAGGCCGAACCCGAGCGGGTCGATCTGGGCGTGGCACCCTGAGCACGCGATGTCGGCGGTGTGCTGCGCAAAGCGCTCGCGCGTGGTCGCATCGGGGCTCGGGCTCGGTGGAACGTTGTCGACGTCCGCGGGCGGAGGCGGGAGCTGCTGGCAGAAGAACTCCTGCCGCAACATCACGCCGCGATGGATCGGGGAGGTCTGGTTGGGGTGCGCGTGCTCGGCCATGACGCCAGGCATCGTCAGGACGCCGGCGCGCTGATCTGCGGGCAGCTCGATCGGCTCGCCGGGAGTCCTGCCCGCGGGCGGGACCACGCCGTACACTTCGTGCAGGCGGGGGTCGTCGGTCAACGTGATGTTGGCGGTGAGCAACGTCGAGAGGCGGCCGTCGCCCTCGGTCATGACCCACTGTGCGAAGGACGCGACGTCTTCCTTCATGGAAGCCGCCAACGTGCTGTCGTAGCTCGGGAACATCTCCGGGTCCTTTTCAGCGTGCTCGAGCTCATCTACGCCGAGCCACTGCTGGTGAAACGAGGCGATGGTGTCTTGCGCCTTGGGACTTTCCAGCATGCGGTCGACCTGGCCGGCGACGCCATCGGCATCCCCAAGTGCACCCGCCGCTGCGGCGTCGAACAACGCTTCGTCCGGCATCGAGTCCCAGAGGAAATAGGAGAGGCGGGAGGCGAGCTCGTAGTCATCGAGGGCGACGAGTGCATCGCCCGCTTGGGCCTGCCCGAACTCCACGTGGTAGAGAAAGAACGGCGACTGAAGCACGGCCGAGATGGCGACGCGGAGGCCGTCTTGAATGTTGCCCTCGCCGGCGTCTTTTCCGGACAGATACACCGAGACGACCCGGTCCAGCTCTCCAGGTTGCAGCGGGCGTCGGTACGCGCGCATCGTGAAGTCGGCCAGGAACTGCTCGGCGCAGGCATCCCCTTGGGCCGCGTCACAGGGCAGAAGCTGTGCGAGATCGGTGGTCGCGTCGATGGCCACGGCCTCGGCTGCGTCCATGTACTCCTCGACCTGAAGCTCACCCACCGCGGCGTTCCCGTTGCTCTTGAAGGCTCCGATGCGCTCGTCGGGCGAGAACTCCGCGGTGTACCCACCGTCGAGTCCCAGCAGGTCCCGGATCGTGTGGTCGTATTGGGCGGCCGTCAGGCGGCGCAGTGCGGTCGGACCCACGTCCGCGTCCATACACAGGGAGGCCGGGTCGTCGGGGTCGAGATCTCCGTCCGAGTCTCCGTCGCCGCCACCATCGGCGTTGCCATCGGTCACTCCTGCGCCGCTTCCGAATCCGTCGGCGCCGGCGTCGGCGCTAAAGCCCGAGTAGCAGCCGGTGAGTCCCCAAAGACTCGCCGCAGCTCCCAGCATCATAAAACGTGTCGTCATCGCATCTCCCCTCTCAACGATGCCGGGTCGATGGACGGATCGGGGAGGACTTCTCGAGGAAACCGCGGAGCGGCGCAGACTGTACGCCCAGCACCACCCATTTCTGCGCACGCGGCCGGTCGCGTGAAATTGGTGTGAGCCCGAGGGCGGGACCTGCGTCCGCGCCGCGGGGCCGGTCCCGTAGGAGGCGGGGGTGCGGCGGGTTACTGCTGGATCTGCGCGCGGATACGCTCCGCCAACGATGCCCCAACGCCCCGAACCGCGCTCAACTCCTCGATGGTCGCCTCGCGGATGGCGGCGATGGATCCAAAGTGTTGAACGAGGGCGCGCTTGAGGCTGGGCCCCACGCCGCTGATGTCATCGAGGACGCTCCGGACGGCACGTTTCGACCGTCGCTTCCGATGGTGCGTGATCGCGAAGCGGTGGGCTTCATCGCGAACCCGCTCCATCAGGTAGAGCTCGGAGCTTCCGGCTCGGAGCGCGATCGCGTCCTTGACCTCGGGCACGAACACCCGCTCGGGTCGCACGCGAAACGCACGTTTGCCGTCGTCGTCGACCGCCCAGTCGCGATAGGCAGCGCCCGGAGACGCCGCGTTGCCCTTCTTGCTGGCCCGCAGACGCTCGAGGCCGTCCTTGGTCATCGAGATCGTGTCTTTGCGTTCCTTGGCCAGCGAGACCACATCGACACCCTCGGTCCCGGTGGGCACGCCCATGTCCTGCATCACGGTGATCACTTGGCGCAGCTGACCTTTGCCGCCGTCGATCACGATGAGGTCGGGGAGGGCCCACGCGTCGTCGTCCTCGGCGTTGTCGCGTTTTCGCAGGGCTCGCTTGAACCGGCGGCCGAGGACCTCGTACATGCTCGCAAAGTCGTCGTTTTGAAACGCGCCTTGCCGCTTGCCCTCGCCGTCGCCCATAAGCCCGCGAATCTTGAACGATCGGTATCGTGACTTGTCGGGGACGCCGTCGACGAAGACGACCATCGAGGCCACGGTGTCGCTGCCCTGGATGTGGCTGACGTCGTAACACTCGATCACACGCGGCAGCTTGGAGAGCTGGAGCCGCTCGTGCAGGCGGGCCAGCGCGGCGTCGTGGTCGTCTCGCTTGTTGCGACGGGTTGAGAAGTTGGACGAAGCGTTTTTGTTGGCGAGCGCGATGAGCTTGCGACGGTCGCCGCGCTCGGGCACGACGAGCGACACCTTCTTGCCCTTCTTGTCGCGCAGCCACGCCTCAAGCGGCTCGGCGTCGTCCGGTGCGAGGGCAAAGGGAAGCACGACTTCATCGGGCACGAAGGGCGCGCTGTCGTAGTAGGCCGACACAAAGTTGGCCAAGATCTCGGGGTCGGGGTGTTCGAGGCCGCGGTTGGAGAACGCCTGCGAGCCCAGGACCTTGCCCTGGCGGATGTGCATGAGCACGAACTCCACGCTGCCGCCCTCGCGGTACATGCCGATGGTGTCCTGGTCGAGGGACGCGGTACCCACGATGCGCTGTCCTTCGGTGGCCGATTCCAGGGCACGAAGCTGGTCCCGCAGCCGGGCCGCGGTCTCAAACTGGAGCGCCTCGGCGGCGGACTCCATCCGCGCGCGGAGGCCCACGATCAGCTCGTTGTGTCGGCCGGCGAGGAACAGCGAGACATCCTTCACTTGCTCGTCGTAGTCGTCCTTCGAGACCTCGTACACACACGGCGCCGGACAGCGGTCGATTTGGTACTGCAAGCACGGCCGCTTTCGGCTGCGCAGTGTGAAGTCGGTGCACGTGCGCAGCTTGAAGTGACGGTTGACGACCCGCAGGGTGGAGCGTGCGGTCCGGGCCGAATGGTACGGCCCAAAGTAGGAGGCGCCGTCGTGTTTGATCTCGCGGCGCAGCTCGAGGCGCGGCCACTCTCCCTTGGGGTCAAGCCTGAGCACCAAGTAGTTGGAGTCGTCGCGCAGCTTGACGTTGAATCGCGGGCGATGCTCCTTGATGAGGTTGTTCTCGAGCAGCATCGCCTCCTTGTTGGAGGAGACGACGACGGTCTCGATGTCGCCGACGAGCTTGGCGAGCAAGGGCACAAACGTGCGCGTGTCGGTGCCGTTGAAGTACTGCCGCACGCGCACGCGAAGGCTTCGGGCCTTGCCGACGTACACCACCTCGCCCTTGCGGCTGCGCATGATGTACACGCCCGGCGAGGTGGGAAGGCGCTTGAGCGCGTCGTCGAGCTGCTCGGGGCTCGTGATGCGCGGTTTCCAATCCTCGGGGACTGCGCGGGCTGGCGTACGGCTGATGTCCTGCGGACGCGCGGACTTTCGCGTCGCCTTCTTTCCGGTGCGGGCGCGGGCCATGGCTACGCCCGGCGTGGGTTGAGCCGTGCGCAGCCCAACGTGGCCAGCGAGAGGGTGGAGAGCCCGAGGGAGTGCATCGGTGTCACAACAGGCGTTGGATGTCGCGCACGGTGATGAGGAGGATGAGGCCGAGCAGGAGCAGCATCCCGTAGCCGTGCACCGCCTCCTCGACCCGCGGCGAGGCTCGGCGTTTGGCGATCGCTTCGTAGCCGAGGAAGACCAGCCGCCCGCCGTCGAGTGCGGGGAGTGGCAGCAGGTTGAACAGCCCAAGCAAGGTGGAGATGATCGCGACCATCTCCAGAAAATCCGGGACCCCAATGGCCGCGGCCCCGGCGACGGTCCGGACGATCTCGACTGGGCCCCCGACCTTGTCGGTGCTGACCTCTCCTTGGAAGATTCGCTTGAGGCCCTGCAGCTGCAGCACGCTCATCTCGATCGGCTGCGCGAAGGCGGCAGAGATCGCAGTACCCAGCGGAACCTCGGCGCGTTCGGATCCGATGCCTTCCATATGGACCGACAGCGGCGGCGCATCGCCTGCAGGCACGGCCAGCTGGAGCTCGATCTCTTGGCCATCGCGGCGCACCAGCATCGCGACGGTCTCCCCGCGGTGGGCGGTGGCGGCCGGTGAGACGTCGTTGCCGCCGAGCGCCGGGTCGATTTCGAGGTCCGCGATGCGCACGATCTCGTCGCCAAGCTCGGCGCCCGCGGCTTGTGCGGGTGAATCCTCGCCAAACGTCGTGATCGCGATGGCCTGCGGTGGTTGCTTGACGCCGTAGATCGAGAACACCGCGAAGAACGTGACGAAGGCGACGATGTAGTTCGCGATCGGACCGCCGGCGATGGTCAAGGCTCGTCTCGCGACCGGCTTGTCGCGAAAGTTGAACGAGTCCGGGTCCGGCGCGGTGCCTTCGGGAGGCGGCTCCTCCTCGGCCTCCATGCCGCGGATGAGGACGTAGGCGCCAAACGGGATGGCGCCGATGACGAACTCTGTGCCTCGCCAGGTCCCCAGCTTGAGAATCGCCGGTCCGATGCCGAACACGCTGAAACGATCGACCTTCATCCCCGACCACACGGCGGTGACGTAGTGGCCACCCTCGTGCAGCATGATGACCACGCAGAGCGCGAGCGCGGCGGTGGCGTAGTCCATGGGACTCATGAACCCCCCACGATGGCCCGAGTTCGGGGATCGTGCAATGGCGCGCCCTGGACGGGGCGCGGTCAGCGAATCGGGCTCGGTCGATCAGGAGCGGGCGGGCGTGCCGCCTTCGACCATGCCCGGAAACCGTCCCAAGTACGACAGCAGATCCGGTCCGACTCCGGCGTCGTGGAGCATCTGCCGCGACCACGGGGGACGCGTCGGGGAAAACGAGTCGTCTCGGATGGCACGGGGCCAGTTCGGGTGGACGATCGCTGCCCTCCCCACGACGACCGCGTCCGCACCACACGCGCGGACGGCCTCTGCATCGGCGCGCGTCCAGATCCCGCCCGCAGCGAGCAGCGCAACTTCGGACGGGAGAGCCTCGCGCAGCTGGGTCACGACCGGCTCGGTCGAGTCTTCGAAGGGCGCTGGACCGGCGGCATCGCGCAGCGAGAGATGCACGTAGTCGGCACCGTCGATGGCGAGCGACTCGACCAGCGTCCGAGCATCGGCCAGCGTCAGGCCACGCTTGTCCCAAGTGTCGACCGGTGAGATGCGAACCCCGACGACGAACGAAGACGAGGTCGACGCACGAACCGCATGCAACGTCTCGCGCAAAAGTCGTGCGCGCCCGTCGAGGTCGCCGCCGTACTCGTCCGTGCGCGGGTTGTCGAGGGGGGCGAGAAACTGGGTGAAGAGGTAGCCGTTGGCGCCGTGCACCTCGACGCCCGAAAACCCTGCCTTCTCCGCTCGGCGGGCCGCTGCAACGAAGCTGTCGGTGACTCGCGCGAGGTCGGACTCCGTCGCCCCGCGCACGCCGGCTTCAGCGTCATCGGCCGTCGAGAGCTTGATGTCCGCCAGCGTCGCTTTGGCCCCGGCATGGTGAAGCTGCACAAGACCCAGCGAGTCGGTTTCGCCGATGGCAGCGGCGAGCCGGGCGAGACCTTCTTCGTGCTGCTTCCCCGCGATGCCGAGCTGCCCGTCCCACGCCTTGCCCTCGTCGCTGACGTACGCGGCACACGTGGAGACCAACGAGAACGATCCGGCGCGCCGAGTCAGCCACTGAAACTCGTCCTCGTGCAGGGTGCCGTCGCTGTTGGATTGCAGGTTGGTCAGCGGCGCAAAGGCGACGCGATGCGGAAGCGTTGCGCCGCAGGGCAAGGTGAGCGGCGAGGTCAGCGAGGACATGCCGCGTGATACCAGCTCGGGCTCGGGAGCTGACAGCGGATCGGCGCCTAGGCGGGCTACGGGCGGTCGAAGCGCCCGAGGCCGAGGCGCCCGAGTCCACCGCGAAGCAAACGCTTGGCGCGGGCTTTGGGGCTGCCGTCGGGGGCCGGGCTGAAGGCCGCCGGTTCGCCCCTGGCTTTGAGGTGCTTGCGCAGCAGGTTCTGCGCCGACACCAATCCACCGATGTGCTTGAGCAGCAGCCGCCCCAGGTCACGGTCCAGCGCGAGCAGCTCACCGGGGACAAACGCGGCCCTTTGCCCCCGAAGGACCTGCGTCACCGCCCAGCCGGCAAGGTCGGGATCGATCGCGTGGTCGAGGATCAGCCACACGTCTCCGCGCGCGACCTTGGCAGCCCGCCGGATGCCGGAGCCCGGCTCCACGTCCTGAAGGGTGCGGAGGTTGGCGATCTGTCCATGCAGGACACTGAGTACGGAAAGCGTATTGTCGCCGGAACGCTCATCGAGCGCGAGAATCTCCGCGGACACGGGCTCGCCGCGGGCATCGACGTGCTCCTCGACGCGCACGGCCGCGCGGACGAGGGAGGCCACGTCGTTTTCCTGGTCCCGCACGGGGAGGATGATCGAGACCTCAGGCACGCCCTGCGACGGGGATATTCGCTAGGCCGGTGCCGGGTCAACAAGCGATTGCGCCGAGGCGATCTCTCGAGCGTGCGCGTCACGCAGGGCGCGCATCCGGACGCTGGCGCCACGACCCTGGCGGCCAGGTGCGAAATAGGGCCCAGAAACCCTGCAACAGACGGCTCCGACGGCCGAGATCTCAACCGCAAGCTTTCTTGTACTCTCCAAACCCTTTCCCGATGGGACCTGCGCGAGCCGGTCCCATCACCCAGGAGTTCAACGCCATGGCCGGTGTCAACAAAGCAATCATCGTCGGAAACCTCGGGCGCGACCCCGAGCTTCGCTACACCCAAGGCGGCAGCCCCGTCTGCCAGCTCAGCGTCGCGACCACGCGCGCCTACACCAACAAAACCACGAACGACCGGGTCGAAGAGACCGAGTGGCATCGCATCGTCGTTTGGGGCAAGCAGGCCGAGCACTGCAACAACTACTTGGCCAAAGGCCGCCAAGTCTACGTCGAGGGTCGAATCCAGACCCGAAACTACGAAGACAAGGAGGGCATCAAGCGCTACTCCACCGAGATCATCGCCGACATCGTCCAGTTCCTGGGCGGTCGCAGTGGTGAGGGCGGTGGCGGAGGTGGCGGTGGCGGAGGTGGCGGTGGCGGAAGCTACGGCGGCGGTTCACCCGGCGGCGGCGGTTCGTCCGGTGGCGGCGGTTCGTCCGGCGGTGGCAGCTCGTCCGGAGGCGGCGGTTCGTCCGGTGGCGGCGACAAAGAGTCCGAGGGCGGTGGTGGTTGGAACGACAACTACATCCCCTCCGATCCGGGCGACGACGACATCCCGTTCTAGGATTCGTCGACGCTTCGCAGAAGAGCCCGCCGCGTGCGGGCTCTTTTGCGTGTGGCTGCGGGACTGCGTAGAAGGCGAAATTCCTGCAGGGCTTGCCAAACCGACACGGGACGCCCGATCCCGTCCGAGACGCAGCGCAGGCCGACGTCCGCTCCTGCGAGAGATGCTCGCCTCCTGTGTGTTAGGAGAAATGCATGACCGGTGATTCCCAGTCGTCCGAGCCGATCGACGGCATTCTCTTGTTTTGGTTTGGGCCGCTGCAGGCAGCCCACGATTTTCCGACCGATCGGAAGAAGCTGTGGTGGATGGCAGACGACGCCATCGACGCAGAGATTCGTGAGCGATTCGGGGGCCTCGTCGCGCAGGCGCTGGACGGAGAACTCAGCGCATGGACTCGATCGCCACGCGGAACGCTGGCACTGGTCCTGCTTCTCGACCAGTTCACCCGGTGTCTCGGACGCGGCACCCCGGCAGCGTTCGCTGGGGACGCGCGGGCCGAAGCGTTGTGCCGCGACGCCATCGAGCAGGGCACCGATCTCGAGCTTCGCTTCATCGAGCGGTCGTTCCTCTATATGCCGCTGATGCACGCGGAGAGCAAAGACACCGCCCATCGCAGCCTCGAGGTGTTCGGCGCGCTGTCCTCGGAGATCAAGGAAGCCGGCATCGAGGGACACCCCGACTCGCTGCCTCACGCACAGCAGCACGCCGACATCGTGCTCAAGTTCGGACGCTACCCCCATCGCAACGCGATCCTGGGCCGCGAGTCGACCCCGGAGGAGCTCGAACACCTCGCACAGAGCGACACGTCGTTCGGTCAAACCAAGAAGCGCTGAGCGCTCGAGTTCAGCTCTGCGATGGCCACCGGCATCCCTTTTCCGCCGGAAATCCGTGAGGTCTACCCAGACTTCGACTGGGACCGGCGCGCCGTGTGGGCGCTTGATGTCGAGGTCCAGATGCTCGCCCGGCAGCGGCTTGAGTGGCACCTGGACCTCCCGTTTTGGAGCAGCCGGCGTTCCGAGATGCTCTTCGATCTCATCCCGAGGATGGTGATGAATGACGCGGCGCTCGATCCTCGTCATGCCCGTCGAATCGAGCAGGCCGACCTGGCGTTTCCTCTGGATGTGATGGAGCACAGGGGTCGCCTGTGCATCATGGATGGGCTCCATCGGTTGGCGAAGGCTGTGATGGCGGGGAGGCAGAAGGTCGCGGTGCGGCGGATCCCGAGGTCAGCGGTTCACGAGGACGAATCGACCGGCCTGGAACTCAGCGGGTGAGCGGGTCGGTATGCTCTTGAGCTCGTGCGGCGCACCCACAGGGGGAACTGCCGCAAAAGGTTCGAAGATGGAGACAATCGAGACCAAGCGGCTACGCATCCGACCGGTCGGAGTCGCCGACGTTGGAGGCGTGTTCAAGATCTACTCGTCGCCCAGGGTCTGTGAGTTCTTCGACCTGTTGCCCTTCCAAGACTCATCGCAGGCACAGGCGCACGTCGAGCGGTGGCTGAGGTTGGCCGGCGAGAAACGGCAGTTTCGCCACGCGATCATTCTCGAGGAACAACTCGTCGGGACCTGCGGGCTCTACTCCGTCAGTGCTCACCACAGGCGGGCATCGATCGGTTTCGACCTGCTCCCCGCGTGCTGGGAACGGGGAATCATGACCGAGGCTCTGCAGGCATACGTGCCCTATTGCTTGAAGACGTACGGGCTCTCCCGGATTCAAGCGGTGGTCCTGTCGGGCAGCGGCGCTTCGATTCGCTTGCTTGAGAAACTTGGTTTTCAGCGCGAAGGTACTCTGCGGAAGTACGAGCACTGGGAAGGGAAGGGGCTTGTTGAGGCTGCAGTGGCCCAGCTCGGGGAAGGAGCCCTCGATGCCGGTGTCTGCATAATGGCGTTGATGGACATGCCCGCGGTCGCGCCGCTGTTCTGCGCGATCCATCGCATCCTGCGGCCGGGGGGGCGCTTAGTCTTTGTCACCGCACATCCGGTCTTCGGCACCCCCGACCCGGTCCGCACTACCGAAGTCCGGGACGACGCCGGTGCGCTCTCCCGACGATGTGCCCTGAGGACCCGAGCAAGACCTCGACGTGCTGGGCGCGCTCGCCGGTGGCGCGGTGGGAGAACCCACGCCCCACAACTTTCATCATCGACCGCTCGGCCAGGTATTTGCGGCCGGCTTCGCGCTCGAGGCCATCGAGGAGCCGAGCTTTCCAGCGGCGAAAGACGACTTCTGTCAGTTCGCTCCCGCGTTGGCCGGGCGGTTTCGGCGGCTCGGTCCAACTACGTAGCGCTGGCGGGGTTGGTCGATCCGCGATGTTGGCGCCGATCGTTTCGACTAGAAGACGTTGCACTGCGAGCCGTATTCGGTATTATTCCTTCAACGGAATGACGAAGTAGGAGCGTCTCGAGGAGTTCGTGAAGAGGCTCGGCGAGGCTGACCCCGCGGACTCGGCGGAGAGCGCACTGAGGCTCTTGTCATCAATCCTCAACGAGGTCGAGGACCTCTACAGCGGGGTCCCCTACGACCCGTCCCGTTGGCGAGGAGACGGACGGATGTACCCACCGCAGACGGATTCAGCCAGGCTCGTCGCGGGACGAGCCGGAGTGACCCGCTACCGCAGCCGGGGACACAACACGCTGATCGGCCAAAACGGTTCGATTCGGATCGAGGGACTCGGAGGGAACGCAATCCTCGAAAAATGCGGCCTGAATGGTGAAGGAGTCGACGACGCATGAACCCGACCAAAGAAATCTGTGCCGCGGTAGTGCAGGAACTCGCCGAGGTTGAGTGCCGGATCGACGAGCCGGCGGATCCCGGCGCCCCCTGGTTCGTCGATTTCGTGGCAGGTGGGCGGGCGGTTGTTGTCGAGTGCCGACCAGACCGCGGGTTCGGGATCAGTACGATCGATGAGGACGCCTATGGGGAGGGCCCGGACGAGGTCTATGCCAGCGCTGCGCTCGCCGCCCAGCGGGTCATTGAGCTTCTTCGAGACGGCGGCAGGACCGTACCGTCGGATGAGGTTCTCCTACGCGAGCTCCGTGAACTCATGAAGATGACGCAAAAACAGCTCGGCGATGCGATGGGAGTCGGGCAAGCCCACGTCTGCAAGGTCGAGCATCGGACCGACGCCAGTTTGAGGACGCTGACCCGGATGGTGGAGGCGATGGGAGGCCATCTGGAGCTGTTCGTTCAGCTGCCAGGGCGGGATAAATTGAAGCTCGCGCAGTTTGACGAGAACTCGCCGGCGAGTTGGAGGCTCACTTCATGATCGCTCATTTGGTCTTGCGCGTGGCCGACATCGAAAGATCTCGATCGTTCTATGGTGCGCTTGGCCTCGAATTCGTCGCCGAGAAACACGGTGAGGGTCCGCGGCACTACGCGTGCGAGGAGGGGGCGACCGTCCTCGAACTCTACCCCCGCGGCGGTCGATCGCCGGGAGTGATACGGCTCGGGTTGCGCATCGACTCGGCGCGGCTCGCCGAAGCCGAACTCAGGAAGCTGGGCCGACTCGAGATCGTTGGACGGGATGCCGCGACCCGGACGATGACGATCCGCGACCCCGACGGGAATACGATCGATCTCGTCGAGCGGTAGGTGACCCCCGAACCCGCGGGGTTTGGCAGGCCGGAGCGAAGAGCTACGAGTGTCTGCGGCGGACGAAGAGCAGCAGGCCCCAGAGCATCGCGGCAGGCCTCGGGCCGCCATTCGTACATCCGCACCCAGCGTCAGACCCATCCGCCGGAGTGTCGCTCCCGGTCGAGCTCGCGCCGTCGCTCCCGCTCGTGCTCGGAGGAACCGCGTTGGGCCCGCCCGAGGTCGACCCGGTCGAAGCACCACCAGTCCCGCTGGAGAGACCTCCTGAACTTGAGTCGCCAGCCCCGGTGTCCGAGCTCACCGGCGGCTCCCCGCTGCTCGAACTCGTGCTGTCTCCCCCGCTCGCGCCGCCGTCATCTCCAGCACCCGGAGGGTCGAGCTGCGCGAGCATTTCGACCAACCCCAGCACGCCTTCGAACAGTTCATCGCAGACCGGGATGATGTCCTCGGGGGGCAGGATGAAACCGAACGGTGGCTTGGCTTCGGGATCGGGTCGAAGCTCGATGCCGTACGCGTAGGCGCCTCGTTCTCCGTACGCCCAGTCCATGATGTTGCCTGCGGCGGGGTAGAGCTGTGCGCCCGGGATGGCGAGGTAGTCGGTGCCCCACGGGGCTTCGAGGCCTTCGGCGAGCGTCTGCGCGGCGGGGGCGAGGGTGTCGTCATCGGGTGCGGGATCGAGCTCGAATCCCCACGGGTAGAGCACGAGCTGGCCGTAGGCGTGCACGTCGATCAGAGCGAGCAGGGGATCGAGGCCGACGATGAGGTCGCGCATCGCGGCGGTCTCGGGCTCGGAGAAGGCGGCCTCACCGTGGTAGTTGCCGGCGCTGGGGTTGCCCGACGCGCCGGGGCCACCGAAGGCGACGGGGAAGTTTCGGTTGAGGTCGACGCCCTCGGGCGGGCGCCGGTTCTTCCGCCAGAAGCGGTCGCCGTCGGGGGCCCAGGTGTGGGCGTAGCCGTCGGGGTTGACGACCGGGATCACCACGAAGCGCACCTGGTCGAGCGCCGCAGAGACCCGGGGGCTGTCGGCCTCTCGAACCAGGCGGTCGGCCAGACAGGTGGTGGCGGCCACCGCGATCCATTCACGCGCGTGCTGGCCTCCGTTGATCAGCACGACGGGCGCATCCTCGGCGGCGGCGGTGATCTCCAGGGCCCGCAGCGGGCGGCCATCGAAGCTCGAACCGGGCGAGCTGGCGGTGATCAAGTCCGGGCGCAGCGCGGCGAGGGACTCCAGATGGGCCTCGATTTCGTCGATCGGCGCGTAGTCGGAGAAGAAGTCCTCGGGGGGCATGCCGCCGTGCAGGACCGGGCCGCTCAGTCGCAGGCGCTCCTGCTGGACCGCCGGGCCCAGGTCTGGGATGCGGACGGCGTAGTCGAGGCCGGTGAGGTCGAGGAGCGCTTGCTCGCCCGGCTGCACGCGGACATCAAGCCACGGCCCGCCGCTTCCCTCAGTCCACACATCCAGACCTAGCGCTTGGACCGTGTCGGCGTCTTGGGCCGTCGGGGTCTGGACTCGGATGACCTGGTCTGCGTCGTGCGCGAGCGTGACGAGCAACAACGATGAGAGCAGAGCCGACAGGTCACGAGCGTATCAGCTCGGGGGGTCGTCGCTTGTGCGCGCCCAGTCTTCGAGCTTCGTCTGCAGATCGAACGCGACGTCGGCCTCGAGCGGATGTCCGAACTGCAGCCGCCACGCGTGCAGATGCAGTCGCGGCGCGTCGGTGTCGCCGGTGCCATAGCGTCGGTCCCCGGAGACGGGGAAGCCGGAGTGCGCGGCATGCACCCGAATCTGGTGGGTCCGGCCCGTGACCAGCGTGACCTCCAGGAGCGAGGTCCCCGGGATCTCCAGCGCGGGCTCGACCCGGCGGAACTTGGTCTGTGCCGGCTTGGCCCGCGCCTGTCCGGACTTCGCGACCTGCATGCTGTCCGTGCCAGCTTTTTCGATCAGCGGCGCATCGCAGTCGAACGCGGATGGGGCGTCTCCGAGCACCCGCACCCGGTAGGTGCGCTGGATGCTGTGGTGTTCGAAGTCGCGGTGCAGGCTCTTGTTGGCCACGCTGCGAATCGTGAACAGCACCAGACCGGATGCGCCTTGGTCGAGGCGGTGGACCACGCCCACGTACGGCCGCTCGAATCCCTCGGCGCGAAGCTTGCGACGCAGCGCTTCGCTCAACGTTCCGCGAGCGGTGGCTTTTGTCGCAGCAACCGGGACCCCAGCAGGTTTGTCGAGCACGACGAACGACGCGTCGCGATGCACGAACTCCAAGACGCGCTCGGGCTCGAGTTCGGTGACTTCGAGCGCGTCGGGGTAGACCGTGACCCGGTCACCGGTCGCGACCCGGGTGGAGGGCACGCGGACCCGAAGGTGGCCGATGTAGACGGCCCCGGCCTTGACCAGCTCGACACCGTCGCGTTTGGATTTTTGGGGGAGGCGGTTGCCGACCAAAGTCCCCAGCGCGGTGCCCTGTTCTTGCGGCACCACCCGAAACCGCATCGGGCGGCTCGCCATCAGCTCATCTCGTTTCGCATCTGCAGGGCCAGCTCGAGCAGGTCGTCCTTGGAGAGCACATAGTCGTCGTTGCAGTAGTTGCAGGTGACGGCGGTCTGGTCCTGTTCGGCGGCGAGCTTCTCGATGTCCTCGGCACCCAGCGTGGAGACGACGGCCAGCGCCCTCTTGCGGCCACACGGGCAGTGGAACCGCAGGGGCCGGCGCTGCATCGTCTCGTAGGACTCGCCGAGCAGCGCGAAGCCGACGACTTCCTCGACGGTTCGGTCGGTGCGGAGCAGGTCCGCCAGACCACCATCGCGAACGAAATCTCGCAGCGGCTCGAACACCTCCGGGGGCGACCCGGGGAACGTCTGGCTGAGGATGCCGGCGGACCGGACCACTGCGCCGGCCGCATCGATCTCGACCTCGCACGCGAGCACCGAGGGAAGCTGTTCGGAGTTGGTGAGGTAGCGTTCGAGGTCGACGTCGATCTCGCCGGTCTCGAGCGCGACCACGCCTTGGTACTCCTGCTCGAGACCCATGTCGCGGGTCACGACGATCTGTCCCTCGCCGACCAGGTGGCCAACCCGCGTGCGGTAGGCCTTGTCGTCGGGCGCCAGGACGGGGATGGGTACGCGCCGGGTGCTCAGCATGCCGCGGATCGTCCCGTCGCTGTGGGCGTCGATGAGCAGCTGCCGGATCCGGCGACTCCCGCGGAGCTGGATGCGCAGCCGCTCGTTGTCGTTTTTCGTGAGCGTGGCGAGCAGACACGCCGCGGTCATCGCTCGCCCCAGGACGACCGCTTCGAGGCCACGGAGTCCGTGCCGACGACAAGCCTCGGTGACCAGGTCGGTGGTCACCGCACCCACCACGCGGGTGTCTTGGCCGGTGTTGATGCCGCGCAGAAGCTCGTCCATCGCGCGGAGGGTAGCAGCACCCTCGGGGGCGGGCACCCGAGACTGTTGCGCCCCCGGCGAACGCCCGCCTACTGCAGGCGCGCCAGCTCGACTTCGACCGTCTCGACCGTCTTCGAGGGCCGCCGCTCGATCATCAGCTCGACCTTGTCTCCGGCGGTCTTGGCCTCAAGGGCTCCGTACAGGTCGTCGAAGTTCTCGATGCGAGTCTTGCCGACCGCCACGATGACATCGAACTCGATGGTGCCCCGGCCCTCGACCAGCGAGCGCAGCCCAGCCTTGGCGGCGGGCGACCCGGCGGGCACCTTGAGGATGACCACGCCCTTGACGCCCAGCCGACGTGCCTGATTGTCGCTGAGTCGGCTGACGCCCAGGCCGACGCGCTCGGCCCGGCCCGAGCGGATCAGCTGCGGGACGAGGCGATTGATCGTGGTGACCGGGACCGCGAAGCCGATGCCCGCCGAGCTCCCGCTGGCCGAGAAGATCAGCGTGTTCATCCCGATCAGCTCGCCTGCCGAGTTGAGCAGGGGCCCGCCGGAGTTTCCGGGGTTGATCGCCGCATCGGTCTGGACCATGTCCCGAATGGTCAGGCCGCCGACGCCTTTGACCTCGCGGTCCAGCGCGGAGACCACCCCGACGGTGAGCGTGTGGTCGAGGCCGAAGGGGTTGCCGATCGCGAGCGTCTTTTGCCCGACCTCGAGCTCGTAGCCCTTGGCGGGGCGGCGCAGGACGGTGAGGTCCTCGGGCGCGGCGATCTTCAGGACCGCGATGTCTTTCGCGCCGTCGAAGCCCACGATCTCGGCTGCGTACTCCTGCTGATCGTAGAGCGTGACCTTGAGCTTGGGCTTGTTGCGCAGCTCGCAGTTGGGAAGCACCACGTGGCAGTTGGTGACGATGTGGCCCTGGTCGTCCCAGACGAAGCCAGTGCCCGTGCCGGCCGGAGCCTCGGTGGCCTTCATGGAGTAGCGGTCGTAGACGACGGTGCTTTGGGTGACAAAGACCGTGGCGGGGGCCGCGGCTTTGAAGACGGACGTGGAGTTTGTTTCGTCCTGGGTGCGCGCGCCGAGGGAGAGGGGTTCGACGGCTGGGGTGGTGCCCCCCGGGAGCTCGTCCGGGAGTTCGTCCGGGAGCTCGCCCAGGGGCTCGGTGGGATGCTCCGCTTTGGCGAGCGAGGTTCCGAGCGCTGCGGTGTCGAGCACGGGTTTAGCCTCGGGCGCCCGGGGGGCAACCCTCGGGGGGGCCGACTCGGGATCTGGAGCCGCCGCGACCGCAGGCTCCGCGGGGGGGCCGGCAGCATCGCAAGCCGCGGTGACGAGCAGGACGGCGCCGAGACAGAGGACTCGGCGCGTGGCGTTTCCGACGTGAGAGGTCATGGCGTATCGAGCTGGCCCAGGAGGCGAATGTAGGCCGCTACACCGCCATCGCAAGGTTTGTTCCCAGGGGGGCCTTCGGTGGTCGTCGCCAGCGGCGCGTTCTGAAGGGGTGAACAGACCGCAAACCCCACTGGGGCGTACGTCTGGGGGAGACCTATCGTGTTATATCTCGCTCCGATGACCGGGCTCCCTCCGTGTGCGCATTGCGGCCAGCAGCACAGCGAAGACGTGCTGCTGTGCCCGACCCGCGAAAAGCTGATCCCGCTCGCCGGGCGGGTGCTCGATGGCAAGTTCCGCTTCGTCAAGCAGCTCGGTGAGGGCGGCATGGGAGCGGTGTGGGAAGCCGAGAACATTCTCGTCAAGAAGACGGTCGCGATCAAGTTGATGCACGTCCAGTTTTCGAAGGACGAGGGCGTGCTGGGTCGCTTCCGCAACGAGGCGACCGCCGCGGGCCGCATCGGCAGCAAGCATATCTGCGACATCCTCGACCTCGGGCGTTCTCAGCTGGGCCCCTACATCGTCATGGAGATGTTGCATGGCGCCGACTTCGCCGGCTTCATGCAGCAGCGGACCGCGGTGGATCCCGGCACGATCACCATGGTCATGCGGCAGGCGCTCGAAGGCCTGCAGGCCGCGCACGCCGTGGGCATCGTCCACCGCGATCTCAAGCCCGAGAACATCTTCCTGCACGAGCCCGAGCCGGGACAACTCTTGGTCAAGCTCATGGACTTCGGGATCTCGAAGTTTACCGAGGGAGAGATGGCCGGCAAGACCGGCATGGGGGTGCTTATGGGCACGCCCGAGTACATGTCGCCCGAGCAGACCGAGGGCGCCGCGCAGGCCGACCACCGCACCGACATCTGGGCGATGGGCGTGATCCTCTACTGGGCGCTCGCCGGACGAAACCCGTTCATGGGCGCGACGATGGCGTCGACCTTGATCAACGTCACCACCCGCGAGCCCATCCCGATCGGCCAAGCGGTTCCCGGCCTCGACCCTGGCCTGGCGGCCGTCGTCGATCGCTGCATCCGCAAGAATCCCGTCGACCGTTTCGAGAGCTCCGAGGCCATGAGTCTGGCGCTGGAGCCGTTCGAGAACCTCAGGGGCTCCTTCTTCGTCCCGTTCCTCAGCAAATCGGGAACCACCGGGCGGGCCACCGCGCACCCGAGCACGCCGCCGCCGGGGGCAACCGTGGCCTCCCTGGGGCCGCCGCAGATGCGTCCGCCTTCAGGCGCACCGGCGCCCATCTCGGCCCCAGCTCCCGCAGCGATTCCACCGCCGGCGCGTCCGCCCTCCTCGAGCCGGAGCGAGGACGTCATGGTGCTGGGCTCGGCGGGTGCGAGCGCGGGCCCGACCTTCTCCAACGAGCTGACCGGCGCGCCTCCGGGCGCTTCGCCGACCATGGCCAGCGGTGGCGACTGGGGATCGTTCGGGGACGATGACGACGCAACGCGACCCGACAGCAACATGGGCTCGGGCAACGGCGGTTTTCTCATCATCGCGCTCGTGGCGCTCGGGGCCCTCGTCGGGGGTGGCTACTTCGCCTACAGCGCCATGCAAGCGCCCGACGCCAAGGCTGTGGCGGCCAGCGCTGCCGCAAAAGCCGAGGAACAGCAGGCCGCGGAGAAGGCCGCCGAGGATGCTGCGAAGGCTGCTGAGGAAGCCGCCGCGGCAGCGTTGCCCGATGTCGGTGCTGGGGACGAGGCGGGCGAGGATGCCGACGCCGAAGCTGAAGCTGAAGCTGAAGGTGGTGCTGCCGAAGGCGGCGCGGTCGTGGCGGGGGCGGAAGGCGGGGCTGCCGAAGGCGGTGAGGACGAGGGCGGTGAGGACGAGGGCGGTGCCGACGAGGGCGGTGCCGACGAGGGCGGCGCCGACGAGGGCGGCGGAGAGGATCCGAAGCCGTCGGGCGGAGGCACGAAGCCGTCGGGCGGAGGCACGAAGCCGTCGGGCGGAGGCACGAAGCCGTCGGGCGGAGGCACGAAGCCGTCGGGTGGAGGCACGAAGCCGTCGGGCGGAGGCACGAAGCCGTCGGGCGGCGACGACTCCGACAAAGGGTCGCTCACGCCGAGCAAACCTCCTCGCGAGGACACCTCGCCAAAGCCGAAAGGCAAGAAGAAGAAAAAGAAGAAGAAGGGCGGCAACAAGAAGAAGCTCTCGCCGGCTGGCTGAGCCACCCTCGCGCCTCGCTCCCATGTCTCGCCTGCTGCTCCTGCTGGCGCCGGTTCTGGCGCTCGCGTGCGCCAAGGACCCCGGCTCTACCCCTGGCCGTGGTCCCGGCCCCACAACACCGTCCAAGCCCGGCGCGGGCTCGATCCACGTCGGCAATCAAGTCGAGGGCGTCGAGGCCCAGCCCGACTACGACGCCGAGGCGGAGGAGATCCGTCAGAGCGTCGAGGGGACGCTGCCCAGCCCGCTGCCCAGCCCGAAGGCGGCCTGCAACACCATGTTCGACGCCGTGATCTCGATGTACCGGCGTGTCGACGGGGGCTCAGCGCGCTCGGTCGCCTTGCTTGAGGCGACGCGTGAAGCCGACCAGGCCTCGTGTGAGGCGCAGACATCTTCGGCCGCCGCAGCGTGCGTGGCCGTCCTGATCACCCGCGATGGAGGAGAGTTCCCATGGCTTCTCGACCAGTGTTCACGCGCCTTTCCCTCCTGAGTTTGGCGTCGCTGCTGGGATGCTCGCATCCCCAGCCCGAGGGTCCTTCGGTCGAGGCCGCGGCGGCGCAGAGCCCCGCGCCCCATCCCGACCCCGAACCGCCCGCGCCGTCGGCCGAGGTCGAGCCCGCGCCGCCGCCCAAGCCCGAAGCCGAGCCCGCGCCGCCGGTCAAGCCCGCCAAGGCCGACTCCCTGACGATGACGTTCGTCGGGGACATCATCTTCGGACGCTACCGCGAGACGGGGTTCGATCCGATTCCCGAGAAGGGTTTTGCAGTCTTCGACGCCATCAGCGGCGCACTCAAGAGCGACGTCTTGATCGGCAACCTTGAGACGCCGCTGGTCTATGATCTGCCGGAGACCTCTCCCATCGGATCCAAGTTTGCGTTCGGGGCCTCCAAGGACCACGCGCAGCTGTTGGTCGATGGTGGTTTCGATGCGGTCAGCCTGGCCAACAACCACTGGTACGATCAGCGCGGAGTCGGCGTTGAACAGACGCCCAAGATCCTCGAGGAGCTCGGCATCGTTCCTTTAGGTGCTCCCACAGCCGAGCCCGAGGTCTTTCGTGTTCAGCCCGTGGAGGCCAAGGGCTGGCGTATTGGCGTGCTCGCGTTCACCAACCGAAGCAACGCACCCCAGCGTGACGACACGCCCACGCTCCCGTTTCTCAACGCCCGGGAGGTGGCCGGTACGCTCGCTCCGGTGATGAAGGCGGCGCGCGAGGAGTACGACGTGCTGGTTGGGTTCGTGCACTGGGGCGAGGAGTACGAGGACGGGCCCAGCGGCGCGCAGAAGAACGCCGCGTACGCGCTGATCGACGCGGGGGCCGACCTGGTGATCGCCCACCATCCGCACGTGCTTCAGGGCGTCGAGGTTTATGGCGACGGCCTCATCGCCTACTCGATGGGCAACTTCTTGTTCGAGAACACCAACGATCCGGCGCGGCTCACCGGTGTGCTTCGCGTCACGATGCGGGCCGATGGCTGCCGAGACGAGGTCCGGTTCCACCCCGCCTACGTCAAGCGCACGCCGGTGCAGCACCCGGTGCCCGCGGCGGGGTACATGGGCCGCCTGGTCCGCGAGCGGATGCGGATGGTCAGCCAACGCTTCAACACCACGTGGGCGGATGCCGAGCTCGACGGTGCTGTCGATCTCGTCCTCGACGACCCCAAGTCTTGCGCGGCTCCGTGAGGTGGGTCGCATGGCAACTGTCGTGGCCACCCAGGGTCGTAGTCGCCGGATCCCGACGAGAACCGGCCCTTCGGCCCCCTGTAAGTGAGCGAAACCAGGCTTTCGGGGCGTGTGGGCCCAGCGTCTACATCTTGGCGCCAAGGTTGCATGCTTGCTGCCCATGCGAGTCCGCGCGCTGCTCCTGACCCTCGGCTTCTCCCTTCTCGGCGGCTGCGACACCGCGCCCACGGCGGGTGATGACAGCAACGGCGGGACACCCGCAGACGACCGCGGCGGGCTGGGCAAGGCTGACCTGGTCGGCACCTGCGAGCTGCCCGACGGAAGCGATCTTTGCGGCGGTCCGGGTTGGGGCAACTGCTGGTGCGACGATCTCTGCGTTGCGTACGGCGACTGCTGCAACGACGTGGATGCTGTGTGTGGAATCGAAGAGCCGGAGCCCGAAGGCGTGCCGTGCGGAGGCTTCCTCGGCAACACCTGCTCCGACGACGAATACTGTGCGTACGAGGCCGGGCAGTACTGCGGTGCCGCCGATGCTTCCTCCACGTGCGAGGCCCGCCCCGAAGCGTGCATCGAGCTCTACGCGCCGGTTTGCGGCTGCGACGGAAACACCTACGCCAACAGCTGTTTCGCCGCATCCGCCGGAACCGGGGTCAGCTACGACGGCGAGTGCGAGCCGTCCCCGCCGGGCGGTTTCTGCGGCGGCATCGCGGGCATCCAATGTCCTGACGGACAGATGTGTGTCAACGACCCGAGCGACGGCTGTGACCCCGAGCTTGGAGGCGCCGACTGTGGCGGCATCTGTGTGCTCGATGAGCCCCAGCAGTGCGAGCCGGTGCTGTGCGAGTTGTTCTGCGAAGGCGGCTTTGCGCTGGACGAAGACGGTTGCGAGGTCTGCTCGTGCGCCGAGCCGGAGCCTGAAGTGCCCTGCGTGGTCAGCGGCTGCAACGCGGAGATCTGCGCGTCGGAGCCGATGTTCTCGCCCTGCATCGCACTCCCCCAGTTCGCCTGTTTTCAAGACGCGCAGTGCGGTCACTTTGCGGCGGACGGCGGCTGCGGCTGGGAGCAGACCGACGCGCTGACGAGCTGCTTGGACAGCTTCGAGTAGCGGACAGCGCGGCGCCAGCGGCTACACGCGCAGCGATACGCGCAGCTACACACGCAACGAGGGGAAGTCGTAGAGGACCGCCCCCTCGTCGGTGATGTCGACGTTGGCGTGGCCGGCCTTTGCGATGTCGGTGAGTTTCGCGTCGGCCTCGGCCACCGGGACACCGAGCTCCGCTGCTGCGGATGCTGCGGTCAACTTGCCACCACGAAGGCGGGCCAGCTTGAGCACCCGAAGCTCAAGGTCGACCTCGGGGTTGCGCAGGTCGGCGTTGGGATCCTGCGCGTACCCTGGGTTGGGTGGATACCCGCCGGCGTAGCCGCCTTGGTAGGGCACAGCGCCCGGCGGCAGCATTCCCTGACCTGCAGGCAGCGCGTAGCGGTTGGACTCGCGGACCTGCGACTCCATCGTGATGAGGTCGTAGATCGTGCCCAACATGAACAGGCCGCCGGTGAGAAACCAGAGGATGCCGGTGATGGGCTTGCCCATGTAGAAGCGGTGCACGCCGGACACGCCCAGGAAGCCCAACGCGGCGAGCAGGTAGGAGACGGTCAGGCTGCGCATGGGCAGGAGGATAGCAGCGGGGCGTGCAAGCGTGGTCATCGAGAGGGCGCGAGTGCCAACCGCGGGCCTGCCTCGAGCATTCCGCCCGGTCTCAGCCCCCGGAGCAAGGACGCGAGATCGCGGCTGCGCTTGAGCGTCGCGAACAGCCCGGCGTAGACCTGCGATGCGGGCGCAGCCAGGCGTAGCCACTGTTTGCAGCGGCCCAGCGCGATCCCTTCGGTGGCGCCGCCGTCGAGCATGCGTTGCGCGTAGTCCTCAAGTTGCTCGCACAGCCATCCGGCGTCGAGCAGGGGATCTCGGTGGCCGCGCAGCTGCCTGAACAGGCGGGGTCTCCCCATCGCGCCGCGACCGATCATGAACGAAGTGCAGCCGCTGATCCGCCGACAGGCTTCGACGTCCTCGAGGGTGTTGAGGTCGCCGTTGGCCACGACCGGCATGCGGACCGCCTCGCGGGCGCGTCCGATGCTGGACCAGTCGACCGGGGGCCGATACCCCTGCATCCGGGTGCGGGCGTGAATCGTCAGCCACGAGGCTCCGCCCTGCTCAATCGACCGGGCGATGTCCTCCACCTGGTCGGCGTTCTCCCAGCCGAGCCGGATTTTTACCGTGACGGGGATGGAGTCGGGCACCGCGTTGCGCACCGCCGCGGTGATCGCTTCGAGGCGCTGAGGAAACTGCAGAATCGTCGCGCCGCCGTCGCTCCGGTTGACGGTCTTCGCTGGACACCCGAAGTTGATGTCGATGCCCGGGGCTCCCATCGCGACACATCGCGCGGCGGTCACCGCCATGGGCTCGGGTTGGCCTCCGAGCAGCTGCACGAAGACCGGCACGCCGGACGCCGTGGTCCCACCTGTGAGGACCTCCGGACAGTGTTTGAGGATCGCCTTTCGGACGACCGCGGTTCGCGTGACGCGGACGAACTCCGAGACGCACAGGCTGATGCCGCACTCGCCCCCATGCATGCGGGTGAGCAGGTCGCGGTAGACCCAGTCGGTCACGCCATCCATGGGCGCGAGCGCGGCGAACAAGCCAGGCGCGTCGGGGCGGCGAGCGATACGCGGGTCGATGATGCTCACAGCGTCAGCTCAAGCTGACCGTCGAGGTTGGGCGACCACGCCATCAGCAGAAACTCGTAGGTCCGAGAGGGGGTCGCACCGGGTCGGCTGCGAACCTTGCGGCAGACGAACCCTGCCGGGGTCAACCGGCGGGCCGCGAGCATCGCCCAGATCTCGTGCTCGACGTCCTGCGACGGGTAGCCGTTGTGCTCAAGGGTATCCACCACGGACCCCATCGCCATGCCCTCATCAGGGACGGATTCGACGAGGGCGACGATCGCCTGACGGAGGGCAGAGCGCATGGCCGGCGGAGCATGGCGTGGGGGCTTCTCGGGCGCAAACCCTAGTTCGCCGAAAACGCCGTGGAATTTTGTTTTTCGGCGAGTACACCGGCTTCGGTGGGCGATCTCCGCGTCGTGGTCCGGGGCCCGAGCGTCACTCTCGCGAGGCGGGAAGGTTGCCCGGGGCCTGCAGGCCGGCGTCTTCGGACGGAAACCACCGGCTCGCGATCCGAATCGCGTTGGTCGCAGCGCCCAGGCGTAGGTTGTCGCCGGCGACCGTAAGGCACAGCGTCCTGCCGCTGTCATCGCGAGGATCCAGACGCAGTCGCCCGGCCAGCGTTCGGTCACGGTCATGCACGCATGCCAACGCGGTCAGGCCGTTGCCGACCGGGCCCGGGTTGACGCTGAGAAACGGCGCCGCATGGGTCTGCTGTAGCGCGGCTTCGATGTCGGCGAGCGGAGCGGCGCGCTGAAGCTCGAGCCACACGTTCATGAAGTGCCCGACCGCAACCGGCACGCGGCAGCACTGCGCGCTGACCTTGAGCGCTGCGGTGTTGAGGATCTTCCGGCTCTCGTTCATCAGCTTGCGCTCCTCGGAGCTGAAGCCGCTGTCGTCGGTGTTGCCGTTGTGCGGGACCGTGTTGCCGGCGTACTTGCTCGGGTCGAACTGCGTCCCGATGCGGTTGGCCTCGGAATAGCCCAAGCGCGACTCCTCGAGGAAGGTGTCGAGTGGATCGGTGCCGGCACCGCTGATGGCCTGGTAGGAGCTGATCGCAACCGAGGCCAATCCAAACGCGTGGGCCAAAGGTGCCACCGCCATCGTGAACGGGATGGTGGTGCAGTTGGGGTTGGCGACGAGCTGGGTCTGATCGGTCACGACACCGCAGTTGACCCCGGCCGAGACCAGCGGAATCTCGGGCGTCATGCGGTAGGTGTTGCTCTTGTCGACGACCTTGTAGCCAAGCTCCAGCAGCCGCGGCACGTAGCGCTTGCTGTGGTCGTCATCCAGCGCAACCAGGGCGAGGTCGCCTCGCGGCGCGTTGTCTTCCTCGAGTTCGGGCGCTGCAAGCACATCGAAGGTCTCACCCTCGTGCTCCAGTTGTTTCCGTCTGCTGGCGAACCCAATGATCTCCGCCTGGGGCCAGGCCCGGCGAATGAGCGTGATCGACTCGCGGCCGACGAGGCCAGTGGCACCGAGGATACAGATGCGCATGGATGTGCTCTATCACGGAGCGCAATCGCGAGCGAACCGGCCCCGGGCACCCCTGCGCGGTTGGAGACCGACTGAAATCCGCGTCCCAACCCTCACCAAGAAACGCGAAAGCCCGCTTCCGGGTTGTGTCATCATGTGGAGGGGAATGCAGGGGAAGAGCATGAACGGAACTACCGGTCGGGAACGCTTGTTTGGACGGGCCGCGATGGCGCTGGCTACGGGGGTGCTGAGCTTCGGTTTGGTGCTCTCGCCTGTGACCGCACACGCCCAAACCCTGCCCACGACGACCTCGGTCAGCACCGGGGCGGTCCCGCTTGCGCTCTTCAAGAAGAAGAAAAAGAAAAAGAAGAAGAGCAAGCCCGCGGCCGAGCCCGGACTGTCCCCGGAGGCCGCCGAGGCCAAGCGTCAGGCGATCCGCGATTCGGTCTCAAGCCAGGTCGAAGCGGGGGATCTGGATGGGGCGGCCGGCGGGTTGGAGGAGAACGCGGCGCTGCTGGGTGACCCGGTCACCATGAAGGAAGCTGGCGCGCTTCGCCTCGAAGCCGCCCGCAAAGAGCGCAGCATCGAGAAAGCCGAGGCCTCCATCGCCACGACGACGGTCGCGCTGGATATCCTTCATTTCTACGACGGGGTTTCGTCCGGCGCGGCCGAGTCGCGCTGGCTCGTCATCGACCCCGGAGCGGCCGGCGGCATGATCTCCGAGGCCGAGGCCCAGATCACCGAGGCAGAGCAACTCATCGAAGAGATCGAGGCGGAGCAGGCTCCCGAGGATGAGGCCGTCGCTGCCAACGGCGATCCGGCCGAGAAAAAGAAGAAGAAAAAGCGCGGCAAGGCCAAGCCGGGCACGGGCTTTCTGATTGGGGGCAGCCTGGCCGCAGCCGTCGGGTTGGGAGGCGCGGGTCTTGCCGTCACCGGGCTACTCAAGAGCGGCTCAGCCCAAGACGAGGTCGAAGGCCTCGGTGGAGATCCCGCCAATCAGCCCCGCATCGACGAGCTCGACGAAGAAGGCAAGCGCTGGAACACGCTGGCCTATGTCGGCGTCGGCGTCGCGGTTGCCGGCTTGGCGATCGGCATTCCGCTCATCATCGTCGGCGCGAAGAAGCGCAAAGAAGCCGGCCCATCCAGCAACGCGAGTGTTCGCGTGGCTCCGCTGGTCTCCGGCCGCGTCCAAGGTTTTGCGGTCGCTGGCCGCTTCTAGCAGAGGCTCAACATCGTCATGCGACTGCTTCGAATCCTCACCGTCACGGTTGGGCTGGGATGCTTCGGCCTCGCAGCGGGTGGGGCCGGCTGCAACCCGGTCTCCGACTTCCAGTGCTCCACGGACGAAAACTGCATCGCAGAAGGGGAGGGTGGCGTTTGCGAAGCCAACAGCTTCTGCACGTTCCCCGACCTGGAGTGCCCCACGGGCAAGCGCTGGCATGACCGCGCGTCCTCCCTCGCGGGGATGTGCTTTGGCGATGAGGGCGGCGCGACCGACACCGCCGACACCGACGACACGGCCGGGAGCTCGGGCGGGTCCGGCACCACGCAAGACACCACGACCGATCCCTCGACGAGCAGCACGTCGGGCGATCCCCCGACGACCGATGCCACCACGGCCGACCCGACCACGGGCGCTCCGACGACCGAAGATTCTGCGACGGGTGGGAGTACATCCGGCACCGGGGCGATGGCTTCTTGCGACGACACCTATGGTGGCGCGACGGACTACGAGCTGTGCGAGGAGGCCGCGGACAGCTGCCGATTCTCCGTCACCTCCATGATGATGAGCTGCACCAGCGTCTGTGAGGGCTTCGGCGGGACGTGTCTCGGGGGCCAGCTGAACGAGGAGCCCGTGTGCACGTCCACCGGCGACATCACCTGCGAAGACACCAGCTCAACCTCGGTGATCTGCATCTGTAGCCGCTGACCGCGGCCGCACCCCCGCACACGTCGGGATCCGCACGCGACACCGGACGGCGGGCGTCCTCCATCGTGATACGCACCGCGACATGTCGCAGCGTGCTGCCCTCGCCCCGCGGGACATCTCCGCGTCCGACCACGCCTCGATGGTTTCGACCATCAAGGGCCTCGCCATGGACGCCGTCCAGAAGGCGAACTCTGGCCACCCGGGAATGCCCATGGGAACGGCCTGCATGGCCAGCACGCTCTGGACGCGTTTCATGGTGCACGACCCCGCCAACCCAAGCTGGCCGGACCGCGACCGCTTTGTGCTCAGCGCGGGCCATGGCTCGATGCTGCTGTACTCGTTGCTGCACCTCTCGGGCTACTCGCTGTCGCTCGAGGACCTGAAGAACTTCCGCCAGTGGGGCTCGAAGACGCCGGGGCACCCGGAGGTGCATGACACCGAGGGCGTCGAGGTGACGACCGGACCGCTGGGCACGGGCTTTGCGTCGGGCGTGGGGATGGCCGTGGCCGAGCGATGGCTCGGGGCCCGCTACAACCGACCCGGACACGACGTCGTCGACCACTTCACCTACGGCATCGTCAGCGATGGCGACCTCATGGAAGGCATCGCATCGGAGGCGGCCAGCTTCGCGGGACATCAAAAGCTCGGCAAGCTGATCTACCTCTACGACGACAACCAGATCACGATCGACGGCGGCACCGACATCGCGTTCACCGAAGACGTGGGCAAGCGCTTCGAAGCCTATGGCTGGCAGGTGCTCAAGGCCGATGGCCACGATGAGGCGTCGGTCACGGCTGCGCTCACCTCCGCTCGTGCAGAGGCGGGCAGGCCCACGTTGATCTGCGCGCGCACGGTGATCGGCCACGGCAGCCCCTCCAAAGCGGGCAAGTCCAGCTCGCACGGATCCCCGCTGGGCGTACAAGAGATCGAGGCGACCAAGAAGGGCATGGGCTGGCCGCTGGAGCCGTTTTACGTTCCCGAAGGCCTGCCTGAAAAGATCTCCGCCGCGATCGCGCCCGGCGTTGCGCAACACGCTGCATGGAATCAGCGCATGGACGCCTACCGGACCGCGCACCCCGAGTTGGCCGCCGAGTTCGAAGCCGTGCTCGCAGGCAAGACCACCGACGCGGACTTCGAGGGCCTGCCGGAGTTTGAGGTCGGCACCGCGATCGCCACGCGTAAGGCCAGCGCCAAGGTGCTCGATGCGCTCGCCGAGCGGTTTCCTTCCCTGGTCGGGGGGTCGGCCGACCTCGCAGGCAGCAACGGTGTTGGCTTCCCCGACGGCGGCGCGCTCAGCCCAGAGCAGCCGCAGGGTCGCAACATCCACTTCGGCGTTCGGGAGCACGGGATGGGCGGCATCGTCAACGGCATGGCCCTGCACGGGGGCATGCGTCCCTTCGGCGCCACGTTCCTCATCTTCTCCGACTTCATGCGGGGTGCGGTCCGCCTCTCGGCGCTGCAGCAGATCCCCGTCGTGCACATCTTCTCGCACGACAGCATCTTCCTCGGCGAAGACGGCCCCACGCACCAGCCCGTCGAGCAGACGATGAGCTTGCGGATGATCCCCAACCTTTATGTCGTTCGCCCCGCGGATGCCAAGGAGACCGTGGGCGCGTGGACGATGGCGATGCATCGCACCGACGGACCCACGGCGATCTTGCTGACCCGTCAGGACTTGCCCGTTCTCGAGGGCACCGACCGCGACATCACGCGCGGTGCGTACGTGGTGCTCGAGCCCGGGGGCGAAGGCGAGCTGCACGGCATCCTGCTCGCGACCGGCTCCGAGGTTCCGCTCGCGGTCGAGGTCGCGGGTCGGCTGCAGGCCCAAGGCAAGCGCACCCGCGTGGTGTCGATGCCTTGCTGGGAGGCCTTCGAAGCGCAGGACGGCGCGTACAAGGAGAGCGTGCTTCCCAAGGCGGTGACGCGGCGGCTCTCGATTGAGGCCGGCGTCGGCATGGGCTGGGAGCGGTACGCGGCCCATCAGCAGAGCATCGATCGCTTCGGTGCTTCGGCGCCGATGGAAGTGCTGGCGGAGAAGTTCGGTTTCACCGCCGACGCCGTGCTCGCTCGCTACCTCGACCTGGTCAGTTGAGGCGCGGGTCGTTGTCGTTGTCGTCGGCGCGGTAGGGGCTCTCGGGCTTGCCCGCCGGCGGCGTCCATGGAGCGGGGCCCTCACCGGCTTCGTCGCGTTCCTCCTCCTCTTCAAGCATGCAGATCACCGCAGAGTTCGCGTGGTTCGGCATGAAGGCGGAGTTGACGTCCATGAGGGCGTTGCCCATCGCCGCGCCGCCGGCTGAGCCTCGGACTCCCGGGAGTCCCTTTCTTCGGCGCCATGCAACGAAGATGAGCGAGGCGACGAACAGGCCCAGGGCGAGCCCGGGCAGGCCAGGAAAGCCCATCACCGCGTCGGGAGACTGCGAAACCTGAGCGCCTTCGGGTCCCCAGAGTGCCAACACCACGCGGCTACTGTACGCCTTCGCTCGGGGGCTCTGACAGGCCGCCGTGTGCGCGAAGCCAGGACTCGATGGGGGGGACAGCGCTGGGTTCACGGGTCTTGGCTGCAACGAGCGCCACCTGGGCCGTGTCGAGCGCGAGGTCTTTTTGCCCACTGCGCCACTGGACGCCCGCGAGTTCGATGCGTGCGCGCATTTCAAGCTCAGACCCGTAGTCGGCTTGTTCCAACAACCCGATGGCTCGGGTCAACCGGGTGCGTGCCGCGTCGTCGTCTCCCGCGCGCGCATCGAGCTGACCCAGCCCCGCCAGCGCAAATGCGGCGTTGGAGTGGTCCTCGCCTTGGGTTGCTTCGACGATCTCCAGCGCGCGCTCGAAGCTCTCTCGGGCTTCGGGCTCACGTCCGGGCTGCTGGCTGAGCGCATCGCCGAGGACCACCAGGCTCGGCGAGAGCATGGCGTGTTGCGTGCCTAGCGTTGTCTCGTAGACCTCCAGGGCCTCGAGGGAGAGACGCTCCGCGCTCTGGGGGGCGCCGCGTTTCACGGAGACGTTGGCGAGTTCCCCCAGGACTGATGCGCGTGCCAGGCTGTCTCCCAGGACCGTCCGTATCGCAAGCGCGCGGTCGAGATCGGCCTTGGCCTCGTCGACCCGATCCGCCTCCAGCAAGAGTACCGCGCGGTTGCTGAGGTAGGTGGCGACGGGATCCGAGTTCTCCCCGCTGCGCCGGGTCTCGCGCGTGATGACGTCGTCGAACATGACCAGGCTGCTCTGCGTTCGGCCGGTCAAGCCCAACAGCATCGCGAGACGACCGCGCGTGCGCAGCATCGTCGGGTGATCCGGGGGGTAGCTCGACTCGAAGATCGCCGCCGCTGTTTCGAGGGTGTCGCGCGCGGCCACGAGCTCTCCTTCGCCAATCCAAGCTCCAGCGACTTCGGCGAGGGCTTCGGCAACGCGTGGGTGGGCGAGCCCGAGCAGCTCGGTGCGTTCACGCTGGGCCCGACGGAAGTGCCGCATCGCCTCGCCGTAGTCGCCCACCGAGACCTCGAAGGTCCCCCGCTGCAACGCGACTGCGCTCGCCTGCAGGCGTCCCGCATCCCCTTGGTCTCGGTCGGCGAGGACGGACTCGGCGCTCGCGTACAAGGAGCGCGCCGCGTCGAGGTCCCCGGCGGATTGGGCGAGCTGTGCGTCGAGGGCGAACAACGCCGAGCGTAGTGGGGCCGGCGCGTCCGCGGCTTCGAGGGTGGAGCGGATGCCCTCAAGCAGCGCTCGCGCTTCGGCGGCGCGGTCCAGGTCCTGGGCGAGAACCCGCGCCAACGCCAGCGTCAGCTCGGCGCGCTCCCGGGTCGCGAGGGTCTGGCTCTGCAGCGCCTCGCGAAGGGAGCTCGACGCAGCTTGTGGGGAGTCTGCAGCCGCTTGGGCCAGACCCAGCAGCCCGGCGGCGCGGTGTCGCGGCGCGGAGCCAGGCTCGGTTTCGCGGAGTTGGTCCTGAAGCTCGCGGACCGCGGCCTGTGGATCTCCGAGCTGGAGCAGAGCCCACGCCCGGTCCCACGTGCGGTCCCACGTGCGGTCCCACGTGCGGTCGAAGACCACGTCCACCGCAGCGAACCCGTTCACGCCCTCGCCCGACCCGCATCGGGATGGGTTGGGGAGCTCCAGCACGCCGGTCGCGGCATGCTCCGCGTGGCCTCGGGCCCCTTTCGACACGGTGTCCACGAAGGCCTGGGTTTGACCGGCCGCGCGCTGCAGACACGCCGAGGGTTCGTGAGCGCCCGCCCGACACTGTGCCGACCAGCGGCTCGCCCAGGACTCCGTCCAGGCGTCGAGGTGTCGCTCGACCCAGGCTGCGGTGTCCGAACCGTGGGCCCGCGAGGCGTCGCGAAGGACTTGCAGCGCGTCCTGCCGCGCCGCGAGACCCAGCTCGGGTGGGAGCGCGTCTACGGTGCAGTGGCTGTCATCCCCAATCCCCGCGAGGCCGTACGCGAGACCGGCTCCGCCGACGAACACGGCCGCGGCCGCGCCGAGCACCAGGACTCGAGCACCGCTGCGAGGCTCGAGGGCGCGCACGAGGCCCTTCATCGAGCTGAAGCGGTGGGCACGGCCCAGGCCGCGGCTCAAGGCGCGAAGCACCGCCCGGGGCACCTGCGCATCCCGAACGGACGGACGTTGCTCGAGGTCAAGCACCGAACGCGGAGCCTCCTCTTGGAACAGCGCCTCGTACAGCGCCGCACAGAACGCGTACTGATCGTCTTGGACCCGGCGGGTGTCGTCCTCGGGGTGGGGCTGCCCCTCGGCGCGCGTGCGAGCCCGCGTGAGGCCGAAGTCCGTGACGACCACCCGTCCGGTTTCGGTGCGCTGGATGTAGCGACTGTCGAAGTCGCCGTGCACGAGTCCGGCGTCGTGTGCCGCGACCAGCCCGCGGCCAGCCTCGACAAACGTCGCGAGCACCTCCGAACACGGGGGCGCTGCCCGGTCGATCCAGCGCTTGACCGACTCGCCATCCAGGAGCTCCATCGCGATGAACAGCTCGCGCCGGGTCGTGCCCACGTCGTAGATCTGGGCCACGTTCGGATGGCTGAGCCGAGCCATGGATCGTGTCTCGCGAAGCAGACGAGCGCGTGAGTAGGGCGTGCCGTCCTCCTGGGTCGAAGGGATCAAGCGAAGGGCGACCCGCCGCTCAAGCTTGCTGTCGTGAGCTGCGTAAAGGGCGCCCACGCATGCGTCCTCCAAGGGACCATCGAGGATGTACCGGCCGATACGCGAACCAGGCCCTCGCGAGGCCACGATCGTGTCCACGCCCGCCGTACTCACCTCGGGCAACGCGAGGGCGGCGGAGTTCGCAGAGACTGAATCCTCGGACGTCACGGGTGCGCTCACCGATGGTACGCGGGACGCTCGCCCGCGGTGACAGGCACGTGAAACCCGCTTCATCGTGCCGTTTCCGGGCCCCTGGCGAAAACGCTGTTGCTAGCTCACATTGCGGATCGGCGCGCGCGGCCGGCGGACGTGAGCGGCCACGCAAGCGGCGCGTAGGAAGGGGGGGTGCCCCGTGGGTCTGGTTGTGGCATCCTCCGCGCGCCTCGCCCCCGATCCTCGGGTCTTGCGGGGCTTTGCAGCAACGTTCTCCCAGACGCCTGAAGGCAAGCAGCAGCAATGGTCGACCTCGTCAACACCCGCAACATTGGGATTTCCGCCCACATTGACTCCGGAAAAACGACGCTCACCGAGCGCATTCTTTTCTACACGGGTCGTATCCACAAGATCGAGGAAGTCCGCGGCAAGTCCGGCGTCGGCGCGGTCATGGACAACATGGAGTTGGAGCGTGAGCGCGGCATCACGATCCAGTCCGCTGCAACGTTCGTCACGTGGGGCAAGACCCACATCAACATCATCGACACCCCGGGACACGTCGACTTCACCGTCGAGGTGGAGCGCGCGCTCTCCGTGCTCGACGGCGCCATCCTGGTGCTCTGTGGATCTTCGGGCGTGCAGTCGCAGTCGATTACGGTCGACCGTCAGATGCGTCGCTACAACGTCCCCCGCGTCGCGTTCATCAACAAGATGGACCGCACGGGTGCGGACGCCTACCGCGTGACCAAGCAGCTTCGCGAGAAGCTCAAGCACAATGCGGCCATGGTCACCATCCCGATCGGTGCCGAAGACGACTTCGAGGGCATCATCGACCTTCGTATCCGCAGAGCCTTCTACTTCGACGGCGAAAACGGCGAGATCATCCGAGAGGAAGCTATCCCCGAGAACATGCTGGAGAAGACCGAGGAGATGCGCAACAAGCTCGTCGAGACGGTTGCCGACTTCGACGACGTCATCATGGAGAAGTTCCTTGAGGGCACCGAAGTCTCGGCCGAAGAGCTGAACCCGGTCATTCGTAAGGCCACGCTCTCCCTCGACCTCACTCCGGTGTTCTGCGGCTCCGCCTACAAGAACAAGGGCGTCCAGATCCTCCTCAACGGCGTCGTCTCGTACCTGCCCAACCCCACCGAGGTGGAAAACAAGGCGTTCGAGATCGCAAACGACGGCAAAGAGACCGAGGTCGTGCTCGAGACCAACGACGACAAGCCGATGTGCGCGCTTGCGTTCAAGCTCGAGGACGGACGCTACGGTCAGCTGACCTACGTCCGGATCTATCAGGGCAAAGTCACCAAGGGCATGTCCGTGTTCAACACGCGTACCGGCCAAAAGGTGAAGCTGGGCCGCATCGTCCGCATGCACTCCGACAAGATGGAGGACATCGAAGAAGCCGGATCCGGCGACATCATCTCGATGTTCGGCATCGACTGCGCCGCCGGTGACACGTTCACCGACGGACAGGTGAAGTACTCGCTGCGCTCGATGTACGTGCCCGCGCCGGTGATCGAGTACTCGCTCGAGCCCAAGGACAAGACCAACCTCGCCAACTTCTCCAAGGCGCTCAACCGCTTCTCCAAAGAGGACCCCACGTTCTCGGTGCGTCGCGAGGAAGAGTCCGGCGAGACCCTGATCGCGGGCATGGGCGAGCTTCACCTCGAGGTCTACATCGAGCGGATGAAGCGCGAGTACAAGTGCGAGACGATCGTCGGTGAGCCGCAGGTCCGCTACCGCGAGACGATTCTCAACGAGATTCCGTTCGCGTACACGCACAAGAAGCAGACCGGCGGTTCGGGGCAGTTCGCCAAGATCGGCGGCTTCATGCGCCCGCTGGTCAATCCCGATACCGAGGACCAGACCTACCGTTTCGTCGACAAGATCGTCGGCGGCATCATCCCGCGCGAGTACATCCCCTCGTGTGACAGTGGCTTCCAGCAAGCCATGGCTCGTGGTGTGGTCATCGGGTTCCCGGTCGTGAACGTCGAGATGGAGCTCACCGATGGTGGCTTCCACGCGGTCGACTCCAGCGACATGGCGTTCCAGATCTGTGCCCGCTACGCGTTCAAAGAGGCGATGCGAGCAGCCAAGCCGGTCGTGCTCGAGCCGGTGATGAAGGTTGTCGTCGAGACGCCCGAGGAGTTCCAGGGCGCGGTCCAGACCATGCTCATCCGACGCCGCGGTCTCATCAACGGGTCGGAGACGGCCTACGGGACCACCGCGGTCGAGTCGTTCGTGCCGCTCTCGGAGATGTTCGCCTTCTCGAACGAGCTTCGTTCGGGCACGCAGGGCAAAGCCGAGTACTCGATGGAGTTCGCGAAGTACGACCCCGTCCCTCAGAGCGTCCAGCTGGAGCTGGCCGAGAAGTACAAGGACCGCCAGAAGGGCTGATCAGCCCCGGTGTTCCACAAGGCCGCGCTCGGGTTTCCCGGCGCGGCCTTCGTCTTTGGTGGTGTCGGGAGCGTCGAAGACCGGAGCGACTGGCCCTCGAGGCTCGTTGGGGCCACGCCCCCTGCGCACAAGCGCAATATCACAGAGGACTCAAAGCCGCGCGTCGCGGCAAACCGACCCTGCCTTCGTGGGGTTGGACTGGCGTTTGTTGGCGGGCGAGCTGGGCACGCCGTCGTGCTGAGCGCTAGGCTTCACGCCATGGATTCTGGTTCTGCCTCCTCGGTGCGGTCCGCTTCACTCCTTCTGCGGGTCGCTGGGCTCACCATCCTCGCGACGATCGCGTCCGGTTGCTTCGACCCAGATCATGGCGAAGACCTCGAGCTTGCCGCGACCAGCACGGGAAGTACGGGCGCTCCGGGGAGCACGGGCGACGGCGGGGCTGACACGAGCAGCAGCAGCAGCAGTGGCGGCGGTGCGGAGAGCTCCACGGGTGAGGGTCCCGGCAACGACGAGCTGTGCTCGGAGTACTGCGGCTTGATCGGCGATCACTGCGAGGACGGGCTCGCGCAGTACGGTGGGGACAGCCTTTGTGAGAGCACCTGTGCTGGCATGCCGCCGGGCTCCCCAGGAGACGAGCTGGGCAACTCGGCGAGCTGCCGTTCGTTTCACGCGGTGCTCGCTGCGCGCGACCCCGAGACGCACTGTCCCCACGCCGGTCCTGCGGGCGCCGGCACGTGCGGTGCAAACTGCGAGAGCTTCTGTACGCTCGCGCTGAACCTGTGCGAGGGGGACCTGTCGGTCTACACGGGCACGGAGGATTGCATCCAGGCGTGCGAAGGTTTCGAGCCCGAACCGCTGTACTCGGCCGACGTCCCCGATGGCGACACGTTCGCGTGCCGGGTTCGGCACCTCACCTTGGCGTCGCTGCAGCCCGAGGTGCACTGCTCGCATCTGGGGCCCGACTCCCCGGTCTGTTTCGACTGAGGGCGTCGCGAGACGGGGAGCCTCGGGGGCGATGCGGGTGCTCGGTCGCGCACCGGCGGGTCCGTGATGCGCAACGTTGCCCAGCTTGGGCAGGTTGGATCTGCGGCCGGGCGCGGACAGGCCTGTGAATCCGTCTGTGTGGGGTTGGCACGATCCTCGCTTTGCCCGGACCCATGAGCGAAACCCCAGCACGACCCGAATCTGTCCCCGCCGACGCTTGGTGGGACGCGAGCGACAACGAGTGGGTCCTCGGGATCAAGGACGAGCAAGACCGACTGCACGGCGAGGTGTCCTACTGGCGTCCTGACGGAACGCTGTGCTGTCGGTGCGACCACGACGCTGGTCAGCCACACGGCCAGAGCCAGCGTTTCCACCAGAGCGGTGAGTTGTCGCAAACGTGCACGTTCGTCCGGGGGCAGCTTCACGGGACACGCTCGTGGTTCTCGATCGACGGGCCCACGACGGAGAACACGCGGCCCCCCGGCGTGCCCGAGTCGGTGATGCGCTCGGAGATGGACTACGACATGGGCGATGTGACCGCGGTTCGCCACTTTGACGGGTCCGGGCGCCGACTCTGCGCGGACGGTTCGTTGTTTCCCGAGCATCCCGCCTCGCTTCCGTCGAGCGCATGGTGGGATGAAAACGAAGCGTGTTGGAAGGACGGCCGGGCCAACGCGGAGGCGGAGAAGATCGGGGTCTGGCAGCACTGGGACCGCGATGGATTGCTGCTGCTGCGGTGTGTGTTCGAGGCGGACGCACTGCACGGTCCGGCATGGGAGCGAGTCGATGCCGAGACGCTCAGGCGGCCCGGCGCGATCGCAGCCCGCGGCCGCTATCACCAGGCGGTTCGGGTGGGCCCCTGGGAGTTCCTCGACGCCGCCGAGCAGGTCGTCGGAGCGTTCGACTACGGCGAGCCTGTGGGCGCGGACGAGGAGCTTGTTTTTCTCGACGACGCGCACCGCCCGGCCGAAGCGTGGCTCGACCTGGCGGGTCGATACGGGGTGCAGCGGAGCTTGGGGCTGTGGCTGGCGACGCTGGGCCGCGCGGCGGGAGCTGGTGGTGACGCGACCCTGCTGCGCGCAGCGATTGCAGCACGGCCGAGTCCTTGGACCGCTGAGGTCGCGGCCCAGCGGGCGCAAGAGGCAGAGTCTGTGGGTGACGTGATCGATGCGCTCGCCGCAGGGGCTGACGTGTCGGCGTGTCTTCGGGCGATGGCGATCCAGCTCGACCAGAATGAGCGCTCGCGGGCCGCATTGGAGTTCATCGACGCCGCGATCATGCTGGCCCCGGACCGCGCCGAGTCTGCGTTCACGCGCGCGCTGGTGCACATGAGCCTTGGAAACGCCGAGGCCGCCCGGGCTGACGCTGCGCGCCTCCCTGACCCGGGGCAGCGCGATTTCCTGCAGCTGTACGCCAAGGTTTTGTTCCCGGTCTTCGACTTCTGGCCCAACCGCGAAGACCCGCAGACGCACTACGACGGGCTGCCCGATGCTCCGAGCCAAGCGCTTCCGGCCATCGTCGCGCTGGTGGAAAAGTACGCGACGCGGCTGCAGCAGATTCGAGGCGCCATGCTGGCGCACGAGGGCGTTACGCCGCAGACGCCGTGGTTGTTGCCCGACGTGTCGGCGCTGCTGCCCAGGGGGCCGGTCGCCCTGGGCACGGACCGGTTCGAGGTCCCGGATCCGGACGATCCAGACGAGCCGTACGTCATCGACATCGACGAGACGCTGGAGTTGGGCGACACCCTCCCAGACCTGCTGCGCTCGGCGAGGGCCGAGTGGCATGCGCTGTGCTGGCTGCTGTGGAGCTGCGGCCTGGACCGGATCGAGCTGCCCACCCGCGTGAACCCGCCCGCGAAGTTCGGTCAGGCTGCAGGCATGGCGCCGGCTCGTCTGTGGCGCTGTCGCGACCGCGTGCACATGCGGGGCATGGGAGCCCAGACGCAGGGCATCCCCGGGTTCGTGTGGAGCGGTGTCGACATCGACGCGCTGCCCGGCTCGATCACCAACATGGCGATGTTCGAGTACCAAGAGATGCAGGCGCTGATGTACTGGCTGACCGACGCCGACGTCCGCTCGCCGTGGCAAGACAACCTGCGAGGATCGTGAGGGCCGGCTACGCCTCGGTGCCGGTCTCGCGGGGCTTGTACGTGTAGTACCCGCTGCCGCCGCCGTAGTCGTAGCGCTCTTGTCGCGCGTCGACCTCGTTGAGCACGACGCCGAGCATGTTGGCATCGCTGTGCATCAGGCTGCTCATGGCGCGCTGCAACTCGCCGCGCCGGGTCTGCTCGCAGCGGCTCACCATGATCACGCCATCGACCTGGCTCGCCAGGATGAGCGGGTCGGCGACGGGGAGCACAGGCGGGCTGTCGAGGATGACGATGTCGAAGCGTTCCTTGAGCGCGAGGAGGAGCTGGTGCAGTGCATGCGACTCGAGCTTCTCGGCCGGGTCGTCGGGGATCTCGCCGCAGACCATGATCGCGAGGCTCTCGGGAGCGCCGTCGAGTTTACGGATGACGGCGTCGTCGATCTCGGCTTCTCCGGCCAGGAGGGCGGAGAGGCCGGTGCGCTTGGGGTCGGTGTCGAACACCTGGTGCAGTCGGGGCCTTCGCATGTCGGCATCGATGACCAGCACCGACTTGCCCGCTTGGCAGAACGACAGCGCCAGGTTCATCGCGGTGCTGCTCTTGCCCTCGGACGAGGACGGCGAGGTGATCATGATGGTGGACGCACGCTCGCCCCCTTGCACGAAGGCCAGCGAGGTTCGAATGCCGCGGCAGCGCTCGGCCATGAGTGACTGCGGAAACTTGTGGGCATAGAGGTCTCGCTGCTTGCGTTGGGCACGAGCATTGCCGGCTCCCAGACGGGTGTCGGGGGGCAGCAGGGGAAGCTGGCCGAGCACCGGGACTCCAAACGGCGACAGCGAGCGCTCGAGGTCGAGCAGCCCACGCAGACGCGAGTCTCGGAAGTCGATGGAGAGGGCGAGCGCGCAGCCCAGGCCGATGCCCAACACGCAGCCGAGCAGCACGATGAGTTCCTTGGGCGGAAACACGGCTTCGGCCGAAACGGTCGCGCGGTCGAGGATCTCGATGCCTTCGTTCTCAACGCGGTTGGTCAGACCGATCTCGGTGTCGCGCCGCGCGACCAGCAGGTACTCCTCGGACGCGACGGAGGCCTCTCGCTCGAGCTCTCGGTATTCGCGCTCGAGCCCAGAGAGGGTGAGCGCCCGCTTGCGTTGGCCGCCCAGGGAGCTACCCAGGTACATCTCGTGCTCGGCTGCGGCTGCGACCTGGGCCTCGAGCGAGGAGAGCAGTGACTTGGCCTCGCGCTCGATCTTCCTGGAGATGAGGTCGAGCTTCTTCTTTGCTTTGCGGTGTTCCTCGTGCTTGGGGCCGAACTCGACGTCGATGTCTCCAAAGGCCGACTCGGCAGCGAGCTGCTCTTTCCGCATCTCCTCGAAGACGGTGAGCTTCTCCTGGGGAAGGAGGTAGGCGGCGGCGAGCTGGTCCTTGGCGTGCAGCGCCTTGGCCTGGCCCAGCACACGCTTGAGCCGGTCGTGCTCGCTTTGGGCCTCCTTGTGCTGCCGGGTCAGGGTGAGGACGGCTTCGGTGATCTCGTTTTGCCGATCGGAGAGCGCGATCGAGGTGATCTTGTTGTCCTTCTTGAAATCTTCGAGGTCGTGCTCCGCGCCGCGTACGCTCCCCAGCGCTTTGCCCCGCTCCTGCGTGATGTCTTCCTTGGCCTCTCGCCCGACCTTGCTGCGGCCCTCTCGGACGTGGGCGATGTAGGCCTCTGCGATCGCGTTCGCGATGTTTCGCGCGACGAGGGGGTCGGGATACTCCGCGGTGATCAGGACGATCCGAGAGCTGGGCACCTCGGTGATCGTGAGCATCTCGCGGAGGCGCTCGACCGGGTCGACTTCGGCGGCTTCGGCTTCGCGCTCGGCGGGATCTTCGATGTTGTGCACCCCCAAGAACTGCGGGTCGGCGGCGAGCCCCAGAGCTTCGAGCGCCGCGGCAGCCACCGTTCGGCTGCTCATGATCTGACGCTGGGTTTGGTAGTACTCCTTGTATCCGAGCAGGCGCGCCTGCGCGTCCTCGCCCACACCCTCGACCTTGTCGAGCACCTGGGGTCCCGACATGTGAAGCACGATCGAAGCGCTCGCTTGCCAGCGGGGCTCCAGCACTCGAAGCACCCCGATCGATCCCGCGATGCACAACACGGTGGTGATGGCGATCACCAGCCATCGACGGCGCAGGATCAGCAACAATCCTGAGAGCTGAGCCAGGACATCAACCTGCCCGCCGTCGTCGCCTGCGGGGCCGGCGCCGTTGGGTGCATGTGGAGGAGCTGTGTGCATCGAGCTACGGGAAGACTAACGTGGACGCGGGGCAGAGTCGGTCAGGCTGGGCAATACGGGCCACTCCTGAACGAACCAAGGGTGACGCGGGCGAAGGCCAACCGCCCGTACGTGTTTGTGCACATCGGGGCCCGAATCCGTGTTGCGCAGACCGCGGCTCCCTTATTGAAGCTGCGGAAAGTCGGCCTCAGGCAGCACCACGCCGATCCAGAGCAGGTGCGCGGGGTCGAGCTCGTAGCTGCGAAATCCGGTCCACCAGCGCTGCCCGGCCTCCTCGATGCGGAACGGTTTCGAGTCCATTCCGCCCTGCGTCCACATGCGCAGCGCCTCGGCGGAGACCGGCTCCCCGATGTCGCCCAGCGGCTGCAGGACCGCCTCGAGCTTGGCGCGCTCGTCGGTGAACTTCGGGGAGCGCGGCAGGCCGATCACCCGGTGCTGCGCATCGAGCACGAACACCTTGCCGTGCTCCTCGCCTTGCTGGGTGTTGGGCATGCGCATCGTGAACGCGGAGAGGTCCGTCAGCAGCATGTCGACCCCGAGCACAAAGCTGCGGCCCGCCGGACTTCTTGCGGTCCGGGCCGCGGTGACGCCGGGCTGCTTGGTGGTGAAGAACGTGTACGGGTCGGTCCACACGATCTCCGTTGGCGTGCTCGATGCGCCCTGAAACCAGGGTCGCTTTCGAGGATCGTAGGTGACCGCCTCGGTCCAGCTCTGGACGACGTTGCCAGCGGGATCGAGCTTCTGAAAGAAGGCCGTGTCGTCGGGTTTGGACACTCGGACCCTCCAGCCGTCTTCGATGCGCAGCAGCATGTACTCGTTGCCGAGCGTATCGGCGCGCAACACCGAGCTGATCACCGGGTAGCCATCGATGAGCGGCAAGAAGAAGGAGGTGAGGGTTTCGGGATCGTCGGTGTCGAGTCGCCCCGCCTCGGCCCAGTCTGCGGCGCCCTGCAGGCTTCCACGGACCGGCTGCAGGAGTCCTGCGAGTTCGGCTTCGAGTCCGTCCGCGGCGGTGCCGATCAGCAGCTGCGAGAGGTGGTTTCGCTCGAGGCGGGCCCGGTCGCGCGCGCTGCGAATCAAGAGGGCCGCGACCACGGAGCCGACCACGACGATCAGAGCGAGCGCGATCGCAGAGAACTGGAGCAGTCGAGTGAGACGTCGCTTCCGCTTGCGCAGTGAAATCGCCTGGGCCAGTCGCTGCTTGAGTGCCGCCGCACGGGTGGATTGCTCGGGGGTGGGAAGGACGCCGGCCGGGAGGTGCCCGAGCAGGTCGAGCTGTTGTCGGACGACCGAAATCTCCTGGTTGGACAGGGCACAGAACGCGTGCAGGAGATGGGCTTCGACGATGTAGTGGCGGGCGAGGGCGTTGTCGGGCCAGGAACTCAGCGCCTGCTCCAGCACCCCGACCACTCGGCCAAGCGTGCGATAGGTTTGTTGCTGGTCCTTGTGACGGGTCAGCCTCTTGGACTGGCGCTCTCGCTGCAGCTCCGCCTGCGCGCTCTCAAGCACGCGAAAGTCCGCAACGGCTTCGGAGGCGAGCTCGGCGGAATCGAGGTGCCGAAGCGCGGCCCGGACCTCGTTCGCGAACGCCTTGCCATCGGGCTGTCGCGCGTGCGGGTGGGTGGAGAGCGCGCGCTCGAGCACCGGGCGAAGCACGTCGTGGTAGGGCTCGAGCTCGGGCGAGACGGAGTGGGGAAACGACCACTCGTTGCGGCTGGCGATCCGCAGGGCATCGATGGCGGTGGCCTCCTCGTGCGGCGGGATGCCGTAGAGCACCTCGAACATGACCGCGCCGAGCATGTAGACGTCGGTCCAAGGTCCGACCCATGCGCGCTGCCCCGTGCTGATCTCCGGCGGCATGTACACGGGCGTTCCGCACGTGATGATCACCTGGTTGATGTCGAGGATCCGCGAGGGCCGGGTGTGGTCGGGGTTCAGGGCGCAGGCCAGGCCCCAGTCCACCAGCAGCACCTCGCCGTACTCTCCGACCATCACGTTCTGCGGCTTGATGTCGCGGTGGATGATGCCGCGGCTGTGGGCGTAGGCGACCGCGTTGGCCGCCTCGATCAGGATCTCGATGTGCGCCCGTAGATCGTGGGTCTCACCGGGCGGGGCGTCGACGCTCCCAGGCGCCCGCTTGGCCAGCAGATCATCCCACGGCGTGCCGTCGATCAGCTTCATGCTGTAGAAGATCTGCTCGCTCTGGTCGACCCCCATGTCGTAGACGGGGACGATGTTGGGGTGCTCAAGGACGGCCGTGATGCACGCCTCACTCTCGAACGCTTCGGTCGAGTCCGGCATCTCCGCGGTCGGGTGAAGCTGCTTGACCGCCACCTCGCGCCCCAAGGAGAGCTGCCGGGCCCGAAAAACGCGGCCCATGCCACCGGAGCCAACCTCGGTCTCCAACTCGAACTCGGTGCGGCCCAGCTGGCCCTCGATTCCAGGGGCGCTGACGTGAATGCGACGCCTCGGGGTGGCGGTGGGTCGACGCTTGCGAACCTCTTCGGATTCGGTGTTTGACAGGGCCCGGGTTCGCTTCGAGCCAGACTCAGGCTCGGGGAGCGTGGGCTGATGCTCAGGCATCGGCCGGTACTCGGGCACCGGTCGAATCGATGTCCGAGGGCTATCGGTGGGTGCGAGTCGGTTCTTCCAAGCGCGCTCCAGGTCGTTCGACCACTCGGCTCGCCAGCTCTGCTCGCTCACGGTGTCGAGGGTATCATCGGTTTGTGTTGCGGTGAGGCGCGCCGCGAGTGCCGCCGCTGGAAGCCGCACCTTGGTGGGACCCGTCGCGCGCAGGCGTTCGACGTTGGCGCGGACCTGCTGTAGCTTCAAGGCGTGGTGTCGATGCGCTTCTGGACGATTGCGCGGCAGCTGTTGATGGCAAGCCTCGTGTTGCCGGCCTGTGGTCGGAGCCCGACGGACGTGTTCATGCTTGCGACGGGATCTTCGGGTGGCGATTCGGAGGGGTCCTCGGGCGAGGACGAAGAGGTCTGCGACCCCGAGCTGGAGAACTGCACCTCGGTCGTCACACTTCAGCGCGCGGCCGATATCTTGTTCGTGATCGACAACTCGGGATCGATGGGCGAAGAGCAGGGCGTTCTCGCGGCGAACTTTCCGCAGTTCATCGATGTCCTGGAGGGGGAGCAGGTTGGGGCGAGCTACCGGATCGGCATCTCCACCTCCGATGAGATCGGGCTTCGAGCGACCAGCTGTCGCCAGCGCCTGGGAGACTTCATCTGGGACGGCGTGCTTGGGCCCAACGACGAGCCGCTGTATGTGGACGAGCGTGACGCGGGCTGCCTCAGCGCCTGCGCCTTCGACGAGGTGCCGCTCTCGAGCACGCTCGACGCGAACGGCAACGTGGTCTCGGGTCCGTGGATCGAGCGCACCGGCGGCTCTACCAACTTGCCTCCGGGAATGAGCATGGCGGATGCACTGCGCTGCTTGGGTCCGCAGGGCATCAACGGTTTCGGCTACGAGGCTCCGCTCGAAGCCATGCGCCGCGTGGTCGAGGACAACGTCGATGGTTTTGTCCGCGACGACGCGCTGCTCGCGATCATCATTGTGACCGACGAAGTCGACTGCTCTTTGCCGCTGCAAAACGTGGACACGCTGTTCACATCGTTGGGCGAGCCGTTCTGGGCGGACCTCGAGCCGAACCCCACGTCTTCGGCGTGTTGGAAAGCCGGCGTGCAGTGTATCGGCGGGCCGGGCACGTATGACGCGTGTGTTCCGGTCGACAAGGGCTGGGACGGACTGCCCACCGAGGACCCCAACGGCTCGGTGCTGTATCCGCTCGACCGCTATATCGATGCGTTGCAGCGGGTCGCTGATCGAAAGGAAGCGCTCGGTGGAAACGGCACCATCTCGGTCGCAGTCATCAGCGGTGTCCCCGAGGACTACCCGCAGGGCGGGGAGCTTCTCTACCGCGACTCCGCCAACCCCATCTTCAACTCGGAGTACGGCATCGGACCGGGCTGCGGCTACGGCACGGAGACGCTGGGCGACCTGCCGGGCATTCCGCCGGTTCGGCTCAAGGCGTTTGCCGAAGCGTTCGCCGGAGAGCGCCGAAACATGTTCTCGATCTGTTCGGCGGACTATGCGGTGGCACTGGAGCAGATCGCCGAAGAGATCACGCAGCTTGGATCGCGCTCTTGCATCCCCGGCTGCGCCTACGATGCCAACCCCAACGTTTCCGGACTGCAGCCGCGTTGCACCGTCTTCGAAGAGCGAGGCGAAGGCGCCGGGGGCGATATCCCCGTGCAAGCGTGCACGGTCACCAACGATGGCTGGGACTTCCCGCTGGGCCTCGACATTTGCTTTCGAGCGCTCACCGACGCGGATGACTCGACCTCTTGGCCGCACGACGACCTCACCCCGCAGTGCAGCAACCGCGGCTCTAACTTGGAGTTCGTCATCGAACGACGCGACGGGGTACCGGTCCCGCCGGGCGTCGGGGTCCAGGTTGAGTGTGTGCTGATCGGCCAACCGGACCAGCGCTGCGACGAGCTGTAGCGCAGCGTGCGAGCGGTCCCGCAGTTCGCCGCGACCCACGGTGCGGCGCTACAGCGCGCCTTGAAACTGCAGCCGAACGACGTGGCTGGGGGCGTCGCGGAACGAGCCTTGCCATGTGGGGCTGTAGTCGAGCTGCAGCTTCACGGCGTGGCCGAAAAAGTGGTACCCGAGCACGGCGGTGGGCTGTCGGCGTCTGGGGAGGGGCGAGTCTCCGGTCGGCCCGGTCTCTCCGAACCGGGCAGCGACTTCGAACGGCCTCTTCCCCCAGAGGTAGCCAGCCTGGGTGTTCCACCCGTAGCCGTTGCGCGCGGGGTCGAGGCCTGCGGTCGGGATCGAGGGCCCCGCGCGGCGCTTGCCCTCGCGCAGGTAGGCCTCCGCCAGGAGCATGGCGCCGCCAAACTTGAACGAGGCATCCACGGTTGCGTTGTGAATGTTGGTGGTACCGCCGTCCTGCGGCCGGGTGCCCACGGTGCCGCGTTCGAACGCCGCTCCATCGATGAAGGCGTACCCCAAGCCGACCGACATTCGGGGGACACGGGCGCGCGTGGGATCCGACTCGACGTCGTCGCCGTCGTAGGTCCCGAATGGAAACACTTCAAGGCGCGCGAGGTACACGAGCTCGAAGTTGGTGGGGCGGTAGGCGTCGCGTCCCTCGCCGAGGAACATGCCGGCGTAGTAGCCGAGGTGACCGAGACCGAAGAGGTCGTCGGAGTGCAGGTCGAAGCCGACGTCGCGGTTGAGGTTGAACTCGCCATCGGCGATCGAGCGATCGACGAACTGGAGGTCACCCGAGGACTGCATGCGGGCCCGCGAGTAGGGCAGCTTGTATTGGCCGACGCGGAACTGCAGGTCGCGAAGCTTGCTGAACTCAAGCGCCCAGTCGAGGACGGGTGTGAACTGGGGTCCGTCCTCGGTGATGCCCATGTCGCGCGGGGAGACACCCAGCTCCAGCTTGTACTGGTTGTGCTCGCCAAAGGTATGGCCGGTGAACTTCACCCGAGCGCGTCGCAAGCTGAGCGACTGCGTTGGGGACTGCTCGGGCGAAGCCTCCAGGCTGTAGCGGACCTGTCCCCTCAGCCCCAGGCGCAGAGAGAAACGGCCATCGGCGCTGAGCCAGAGCACGCCCTCGCCGGGTGCGCCCACGGCAAGGCTCGATGCGGACCTCGGCGCGCTGGCCGTGTCGCTGCTGGGTTCAGGTTCGGCCGGGCCGCGTTCGAGTACGAGGTCGGCCACGGCCTCGGTCTGCGACACCTCGGCCGGTTCGGGTCCGTCGTAGGGGACAGCGCGAACATCAGGCATGCCGCGTGTCGCAGGTTGCACGCCGAGCAGCGCGCTGGCGACCCAGGAAAGGAGCACGACGATGCGCGGACGTTACTAGAACTCGATCTCGATCAGCTCGCCGGTTTGCGCGTCGAGGGTGGCCCGCTCTTGCCCGGCCTGAAGCGTCCATGTTCGGCCATCGAGGCTGAGTGAGGCAGACTCGACCTCTGCGTTCAGGAACTCGGAGGCGTGCGCGACGGCCTCGCCCCGTTCCATGGGCGTTGGGCACAGGACAGCCACCAAGCTCGCGCCGAACAGCCCAAGGCACACCGCGTAGAGCCGCCCAATCCGCTTCAAGTTGGTGACGCTCATGTCACAGTGGTGTGACACAACTGGGCGCCGATCGCACGAAACCTACCCCGATGGCGTTCGAAGCCCTTTGGAAGGGGTCATCGCGCCCGTTCCTCGGAGCGGCTGTGCAAACGTCGGCCCCGTGGGGTTTTGTGCGCATGTCCCGCGGGGTTTGTGGCTTGCACCTTACCGACACGCCCGAGGCCTGGTGGCCGAGGCCCGAGCGCTGGCCTGAGGTCGACGATGGCAAGCCGCCATCGTTCTGCTGCTGGCCGCGTCGACGTCGGTTTACGGGACGATTACCCAACCTTCGTTTCGCAGCGACGCAAGGGGGCCGGGTGCGGGGCTATGGAAGTGGAGAGGAACCCAACGATGAAACGAACCGCCCTCTTCCTTGCAGCGCTCGCCCTCGTGGCTTGCGAAACCGAAACCGCCGACCCCTCAGCCCGGGCGGCCGAGCTTGAGATCGATGCCGACGATGATGGTGAAGAACTCGATGACGCGCAGGAGGGCCGGCACGGCAAGCGCCACCGTGCTCACGATGGTGCGGGCACCGAGATCTGCGAAGCCGTTGCGTGCACCGACGCGCAGCAGGAGCAAGTGAAGGCCATCTTTGCCCGACCCGAGCGCGGCGAGCGTGGTGAGCGGCCCGAGCGGCCCGACATGTCTGCAGCCGATGCGGCGCTGGCGAAGGCGTTTGCGAGCGAGGACTTCGGCGAAGCTGACCTCCGCGCGCGGGCTGAGCAGGTTCCCGCCCGCGCCGAGGACAAGTCGCACCGCCTCGAAGCGATGTCCGAGCTGCACGCGGTCCTCACCCCCGAGCAGCGCACCGCGTTTGCGGCGAAGATCTCCGCGGGCGAGGTGTTCGCTGGGCGCGGGGAGGGGCGACGCAAACACAAAGGGGCCGAAGGTGACGAGCACGCGAGCCGCCGGATCGAGCACTTCTGTGAGCCCTTGGACTGCAGTGACGAGCAGAAGGCCGAACTCACCGAGATCTTCGCGGCGAAGCGGGAGTCCGGTCCGGACGGACAGGCTCGCAAAGACGCGCTCGCGGCCGCTTTCGGGGCCGACACCTTCGACGCCGACGCGGTTCGTGATTCGTCGGGACACGACCCTGCGGCCGCAGGCGCAATGCTCGTGGAGATCCACGCCGTTCTCTCGCCCGAGCAGCGCGCGGTCCTGGCCGAGCGCATCGCGGAGCGCGGCCCTCGGTTGCACATGGGCAAGGGCGGGAAACACGGCCGCAAAGGAAAACATCGAGGTCGACGCGGCGACTGCGACGGCGGCCCCGACGGCGGTCCCGAGTTCGGTTGAGCGGTTTGGGCGAGGGGGGCCGGCCCGTGCGGGTGGCACCCCTGGTCCCTGCAGGTGAGGCTCTCGCGGTCCGGAAGCGAGTCGCGCGTATACTGCCGTCCGCATGCGTCGACTGAAGATCGTGGGGATCGTTGTGGCCCTGCTGGCGGCGGTGACCGGTGGCCTGCTGTGGTGGCTGCTACGAGCCGATGACATTCCCACGACACTTGAGACCGCTGAGGACCCGATGACCCTGCGCATCGCGGGGATCGGGAGCCAGCCGAACCTTGACGCGTCGCTGATGCAGGACAAGACCACGTTCTTTGTCTTCGTCGGTATCCAGAGCTGGACCTCCGACGAGGGCAAGCCCGTCAACCGAGCGGTCAACCGATGGACGCTTCCGCAGGACGTGCAGGGCTTCATCATCTTTGACGCCGAGGGCCTCGGGTTTCTGGCCGAGAAGTCCGAGGAGTACATGGAGCGCTTTGGCAACGAGACCCGCTTTCCGATGTACGGCGACTTCCAAGGGGCGTTCCGGCAGGTGTTCAAGATGCCGCGCGGGCACCACGGGTTTGTGGTCGTGGGTTCCGATGGCGCGGTGCAGATGCGCAAGAGCGGGGGCGCGAAGCCAGGTCCCGAGCTGGACGAGATCCGCGTGATGCTCCGGGCTCAAGAGCCCCCGCCGGGTCCGCCGGTTCCAGAGTTCGAGCTCGGTCCGTCGTCGAGGTCCGCATGCGCGCAGAAGCCCTGCGCGTTGATGTTCCTCGAAGGGCCCGTGGGGCGCAAAGACATCCCTGATGTCTACGACGGCTTCGAAGGCGAAGACGAAGCGAAGTGGGCGCAGATGGAGAAGGCCGACGTTCGCAACGTGGGCAGCGCGCTCAAGCTCAACATCGCCGACGCTGGCTTGGGCGTGATCGCAGGCCAGGTCGAGAACCTTGAGTTTCCTCCTGGGTGGAGCGTGGTGTCCGACGACGCTGCCGCGCGGGAGGCGTTTGGCGTCGAACCCGGAGCGGCCTCGCTCCTCGTATTGCGGGAGGGCGAGGTCGCGTTCCGAGCCGACGGCGTCATTCCGATGTATGAGCTCGGCCGCGTGTCCGACCTGCTGGGCGTTGAGTTCGAATTCGACGACTAGCACCTCATGCCCGAAGTCCGATCCGGGTTTCTGCGCGACCCCCCTTCGGGGTGTGGGGTCGCTCCGAAACCCTCGGTTGCACAGGCCTGCGTTCGGTACTTTCTGTCTCTTCCGCTGCGCATCCCTATCGGGACGCTTCGCTCTCTTGCTCTGACGCGTCTCTCTAAACCCGGAACGAACCTCAGAACTGCGGTACTAGCAGCCTGTTGAGAAAGTCGGCGCGGCGGATCGGGAAGCATTTTTCGCTCCTGGGTAGGAGCCGAAACGCCGCTGTACCGGGTGTACTGGAAGTTTTGGCGACACCGCCAGGAGCGAAAAGGGCGAGCGAGACGTCGTGTCGACTTTCTCAACAGGCTGCTAGGCGGAGGGCGACTGATGCATCACGACCTGATCGAATGGGATCTCGATGCCAGCGTCGTTGAGCGCGTTGTAGACCGCCACGCGGGTCTCGCACGTGACCGCGAACCAGTCGGAGGACTTTGCCCAGCTATACACGGTGTAGTTGACCGAGCTTGCGCCGAAGCTGGTCAGGACGGCGGAGACGGCGGGCTCGGGGAGGACGTTGTCGATGCCGGCCGCGGTGCTGATCAGCAGTGCCATCACGCCGCTGGGGTCGGTGCCGTACGCGACGCCAATCTCCACACTCACGCGGCGGGTGCCCAACACGGTGAGGTTGACGATGCTGCCGCCGGTCGCTTGGGCGTTGGGGATGATGACCTTCTGGTTGTCGGGGGTGATGAGCGTCGTGGCGAACAGATCGACCTCGTCGACACGGCCAGTGTGTCCGCCCACTGTAATGACATCACCGATCGTGAACGGGCGGAAGATCAGCACCATGACGCCGGATGCGAAGTTGGCGAGGCTGCCTTGCAATGCGAGGCCAACCGCGAGTGCGGCAGAGCCGAGGATTGCGATCAGGCTCGTCGTCTCGACACCAACGGCGCCAAGCGCTGCCACGATGGTGGCGGCGAGCACCCCATACTGGATCAGCGAGGCCAGGAACCGAGAGACCGCCTCGTCGAGGTGGCGCTTACGGAAGAGCCCAAGACTGAGGCTGTTGGCCCACTTCGCGACGATCCAACCGACAACGAAGATCAGAATCGCCTTGGCACCGCCGACGATCAGCGGGCCATAAGGGGCGAGAGAATCGGGAAACAGGCTCTCCATAAGTCGCCGTGTTGCCACGGGGCAGGGGCTGTCCACCGCTCAGCGATACGGTCCTCGGTGTCGCATGAACGCTCGACTCATGCTTAGGAGTGTTTCCACTGTCGCAACCAGATCTCGAACGCGAGGGACGGGCGCCTCAAGCTCTGCGTGCGTGGATTCGGCACTGATCTGCAACAGTTGGACACAATCGGGGAGATTTGTCTCAAGCGGGGCATCGGACCCCGCATACCACACGGTTCGATGCTCTCGTCCGATCATCTCTGGGGCGAAGACGTCGATCGCGGTGTGGTCCGGCTGACCTGTGGGCTTGAACCGCGTCCGAACCTCGACCCGATGGCCGTCCCACGCCGCCGAGAGTGCAAACGAGCCCACATGAAGTTCAGCACCGAAGCGATGCGCGGCCTCTCGCCAGTCGTCGAGTTGATGCTCAAGCGCGAGCGGTGGCGGAAGTTGGGCGCGTGCATCTTCGATGGACTGCGCGATGTTGTGAAGACGCTCGGCGAAGCGCTCAAGCGGGCCGACGTTGCGGTCGCCGCGCTTGTCGAACCGCATGCGGGTGTCGTCGACGTCCAGGACCCGCAGGTCGAGCAGGGCGTCACCCAGGGCGGCCTGAAGCACCTCGAGCTGCCGCCGCTCACGAGCCCGCAGGGCGCCACCACGCCAGCGCAGTCCAAGTCCCAGGTCGACGAAGTGAATCTCTCCGACGACCCATGACCCCGTCCTGCGGGACTCGGGGAACAGACGAACGTCGGTTTTTCCCACCGTCCTTCGAAGCGCCCCTTCTGCAAAGTCGAACCCGCTACGCCGTCCCGCTTCGCGCCAGACCAGCTGCTGTCTCTGAGACCCGACCGCCGGGGGAAGGGACTCGATTTCCTCTTCGCCTGGCCCGCGATGTCGGACGTGGACCGGGACCATCATGCTTGGGTCGGTGGTCCAGGCGATCACCGCTTCGACTTGAAGGCGCCACGAGAGTGCGACGCGGCGATGCTCGAAGCCGACCGCGAGGTTGGCCGGGAGCCGCAGGTTCAGCGGGACGACATCGAGGCTCTCCTCGCCGTCGTGCTTGATCTCGAGGTTCCACTGGGCAACGCGCACGAAGTGCTCGACCGCGCCGAGAAAGCCTGTCACCCGCTCCACCGCCCACAGCGTGGTCTGAAGCTGCGAGTAGTTCGATGCGTCCACTCCGGCCAGGGCCACCGACCCTCGAACGCGCCCGCCCGGTTCGAGCTCGTGCGAGCTCAACGAGAGCTCGAAGTACGGCATCCCGGTGTGGGGACCTTCAAGGGCGGACACAAAGACCTGTCGCCGGGTGCTGGGTGGCTTGGGTGGAACCGTGCCGCGTACGTTGAGCACGAAGCGTGCCTTCGCTGCGGGCCACCATGGAATGTCGACACAGACCCTGGCGGTGTAGCTGACCTCGACATGGCGCCCTCGATAGCTGTTGGGCACCGACGCCGGGAACTTGAACCGGACGTCGAACGCGTGCTCGCCCTCGCTGAGCTCTCCGTGGGCGAAGGGGCAGGAGGTCGCGCGGAAGAACACCGACGACTCGGCGTGGCGTCCGTACTGACTCTGCGTGTACCAGGACTCCTCGCCGATGAACTCGACGACCACCGATGATACCGGCAGTGGCGCGGGGCATCGCAGGACGACGCGCGCGCTGTACTCGCAGCCCGCCTCGATGAGGCGCGGCGCGTACAGGGACACTTCAGGGCGTGTCTTGAGCAGACCCACCAGCCGCTAGCGTAGCAGCCGGCGGCGGCAGCCAACACGTTTCAGTGGGAGATGGCCCAGGCTACGAGCCCACCGAGCAGCGCCGCCAGAGCCACCGCGGCGAGAAGCCCCAGCGCACGCAGCGTCGCCAGGGTTGAGGATGAGGGGGAGCCGGACTCCAGGGGCGACGGAGAGCATCGCGCCCAGCGCAGCGCCTGCTCCGGGCGAATCCTCCAGATCCCAGTCCGAGCCGAGGACGGCTCTGCTCGCGCCGCCTGGAGTCCGCCCTTGAAGTTGGTGAGTGCAGGCGACACGCGACTGCACATCGGCCGACGTCCGAACATCTTGAGTGCGTGCCGCTCCGCAGCGAGACGGGGCTCGGCGGACGGTGGCCGGGTTCACGCGCTTGTCAGCAGCGAGGCACGGAGACGCTGATGCCGTTGAGGTCGACGTCACTGGGCCCGAGTCCGTCGCCTTCGAAGACCAACTCGATGCCGCTGTCGTCGATGGACTCGAGGATGATCGTGAAGCCGGTGAGCGAGCCGCCGGTTCCGGGGCAGATCTCGTCGGCGTCGGGGGTGCCTTGCTCGGAGTAAAACGCCTCGAGTTCACCGTCGGTGTAGGTGCCCGTGACCTGCTGCGCGGGCGGGAGGATCAGCGTGACGGCCCACGTCTGGCAGGGGTCCGAAGCGGTGGGGTCCTTGCAGCTGGAATTGGTCACGCCAAACGTGACCAGGAGGTCGTCGGGATCTCCGTCGGGACCGGTCCCGACATCGGAGCCGAGCGTGTCCTCGGTGTCGGTGGGGTCGTCGTTGGGAAGGTCGCCGCGTCGGATCACGAACGAGGTCATCTCCGGGACGGTGGGGACGATGGCGTCGCCGCTCGAGGAGCCGGAGGCAGCGTCTGTGGACACCGAGGAGTCGGCCGAGGAGACGGAGGACTGTGACGTCGGCTCCGCATCATCGGTCGTCGAGGTCGCGCCTGCATTCGCGCCGGATGGCTGGAGCTCGCCCACGGGGGTGGGCACCGAGCAGCCGGCGGCGACGATGGACAACAGGAACAGCGCGGACCGCGACACGAGCCCAAGCATAGTGGAGGTTCGGCGTCGGTCAAACCTGCAGCGCTCGCGGCCGACGCCCAGTGTTCGCGACCCTACGGTCTATGTCGGTATTCTTTGACCACGATCGCGCGGCGCCCGAACGCCTCGTTGGCGTGCGGACGGTAGCGAGCCCGACCCATGCTTCGCAAGACGCGATGCAGGCTGGCTTGCCGCTCCTTCGTGGAGATGTGGGACCAGACCACGAAAACCTGGGCCGGCGCGTCCTCCCGCAGCCGGGTGAGCAGTCCCTCGGGATCCTCGGACACCACCTCGGCGTCCGGGACCGGGTAGGCGCGCAGCGTGGGCCACAGGATCGCGTGGGGGACCAAGACGATGATGGCGCCCGGGTCGCTGCGCTCGGCGATCCAAGCAGACGCCGCGTCCCACGGCTCGAACGATTGGCCACGCGCGCGGGCGCGGAGTTTTTCTGCGTGACGCTGTCCCAGGATGCGCGAAGGAACGCCGCCAAGTCCCACGCCCACGAGCAACAGGAGCGCGAGGGGAACCCGAGTCGTCCAGCGTTGGGGGAGCCGGCCGGGGGCCGCAACCAGCGCGGCGACGCCGGCACAGGCGAGCAGACCGACCACGCCCACGGAGGGGAAGAAGTACCGCAGCACGATGAAGTGCGACGGCGCCCGAACCAGCAGCGGGACGATGGGCACCAGCGCGAGCAGCAGGCCCAACACGACGAGTCCGCGGCGCCGTCCAGGGGTGAGGACGAGGGCGGAACCCAAGAGGACTGGGGTCGTCCATGTGTACTCGGCGAGCGACACCAGGGCGTGGGTCATGCGCTCGAGTCCCTTGGCGGCTCCGGGTGCCGAAGCGAACCGCGCCGTGTCGTCCGCGTTGACGGCGAACCCGACCGCGATCGCCAGGGGCAGGATGAACATCGCGGCGAGGATCGAAGCCCGCAGGAGTTCGCTGCGGGCCTTCGCGTCACGCCCCCGGGTCAGCACCCAGAGCGCGGCCGCCAGCGGTATGACGAAGGTGGCCGCGAGCAGGTGCGTCCCGACCATCGACGCAACGCTGAGCGCGAGGCCCCATGTGGCAGCGCGTCGCCAGCGGGCAGCGCCCCAAAAACCGAGCACCCGGCCGCCGCAGGCGATCGCAACCGCCGAGAGCAACAGCAACACGGTGTAGCCGCGGGCCTGGTCGGCGTACTTGAGGAGGTAGGGCAGGGTGGGCCACAGCCACGCTCCGGTGATGGCAGCGACCCAGCCGAACATGCGACCGGCCAACATCACCAGCACTGCGCACGCTCCGGCCGCACCCAGGACGGAGGGCAGACGGGCGCACGTCGCATTGACGCCGCAGGTCGCAAGCATCCCGCGCAACGCGATCGAGTACATCGGAGGGTGGACCGAGGTTCCCCGTTCGGTCCGCATCGCGAGCATGTCGGCCCACGAACGCTGGGCGTCGACCACCGAGTACGTCTCATCGAGCCACATCGAGGTGGCATCGATGCGCGACAGGCCGAGGCCGAGGGCCACCAGAAAAGCAAGCGCCGCCAAGATGCACAGGAGCCGAACCGCCTGGGGCGACTCCACGGGCTTCATCTCGAGCAACGACGCGCGCCAGTCCACGGCGGCCCGACACTACAACGTCTGTCAGAGGGCGGCGAGGATGTCTTCGGGACGTTCGGCCCAGTGGTCAGGCTTCGCGGTCTCCAGCGCGCTGCGGTCGCGAAATCCCCACGTCACCGCGATGCTTCGCACGTTGGCGGCGCGGGCGGCTTGCATATCGACGCCTGTGTCTCCTACGTACACCGCGCTCGAAGGCGGGGCGCCCAGTGCTGCGCAGGCGGTGAGGATGCCGGTCGGGTCCGGCTTGCGAGGAATGTCTGCGGACTCCCCGGTGACGAAGCCGAAGGGAATCTCGGGAAACAGTTCGCGGACGATCTGCGTCGTCAGGTCGTGGGGTTTGTTGCTCACGACCGCGAGCGAAACTCCGCGTCTGGCCAGCGTCTGAAGCAGCGCCTCGATCCCGGGGAAGGGACGGGTGCGCTCGGTCGCGTGCGCCTGGTAGTGCGCTCGGATGGCGGCCAGGACGGACTGGGCGCGCGCCGGGGTTGCGCGGTCTCCAAGGGCCCGCTCGACGAGGGCACCGATTCCATGGCCCACAAAGCCGCGGATGGTTTCCATGGTGTGGGTCGGGAGGCCGACCGCGGTCAAACCGACGTTTGTCGCGGCTGCGATGTCCTCCAGCGAGTCCACCAAGGTTCCATCGAGGTCGAACAGCACGGCTGCCATGGATGCAGTCTGCGCTACGGACCGCGCACTTGCCTCCGAATCGCCCTTTGCAGCGCGCGTGATGCGGTCCCCGCTGGGGCAGCCTGCCACACGCAAGAGGCTTGCTGCAGAAGCTGGGAACCGCCCGCGAACAGGACGGCTGCCGAGCGACATTTCCGCCCTTGCTGTCTCGGCGAACCCCGTGCAAGCATCCCGCGCCGTGACTGCCCTTCGAACTGCCTTGACGCTCTCTTCTGTTCTTTTCGCGACCTCCCTGATGGGCATGGTCGGTGGCTGTAAGAAGCCCGAGTACCCCGCCTGCAAAAAGGACAAACACTGCAAGGCTGACCTCGGCGAGGCATGTGTCGACGGAAGCTGTCAGAACTGCAAGACCGACGCCGAGTGCGTGGACAAAGGACCCGAAGGCGCCGCTGCTTTCGTCTGTCATGAGTTCCGATGCATGGATCCCGCCGAAGCCGCAGCGCTCGGCAACGGCGCAGGCGGCGATGGCGAGCTCGGCTCGCCGTGCGCGCAGAAGACCGACTGCTACGGCGGCCTCGTTTGCAGCGCGGGCGCATGCGCAGCCTGCAGCGACGACATCGAGTGCTCGCCAGGCACCTGCGAGTTGGCGACCGGTCGCTGCTCGGCAGCGGGACAGTGCCAGACCGACGAGCAGTGCCCCATGGACGAAATCTGTGACGGTGGCATGTGTGTCTTCTCGGGCGACTACGGTGGCGATGGCGCAGGCTCTGGCCCTTGTGGTGTCGACGCGATCTTCTTCGCCTTCGACTCCAACCAGCTCACCCCGCAGGCGGAAGAGAAGCTGACCACCGCCGCGGAGTGCATCATCAACGAGAACCGCGGCGTCTTCCTCGAGGCGCACGCCGACTCGCTGGGCACCGAGGAATACAACATCCTCCTCACCGAGCGTCGTGGCCAGAGCGTCAAGGGTGCACTCACCGAGAAGGGCGTCCCCGGCGAGCTTCTGCAGGTCATCGCCAAAGGCTCGCTTGAGGCCGCTGGAAGCAACGAGTCTGAGCGCAGCAAAGACCGCCGCGTCCAGATGATCTGGCAGTAAACCTCGGACCTACAATCAGGGCCCGCCTCCACTGGAGGTCGGGCCCTTTTTCTTGGGCGTGTGGCGATGCTGGCGTCGCCCGTGCTGGATCGATGGCGCCGACTCGACGTCGGCGCGTCGCTACGGACTCAGGGCTAGCTGACGTGCTTGATTCGGCCCGTCCAAGCGTTGGCGGCGTGGCCGTCCGCGAAGCCGCCGACGTGCCCGAGGTGCGCGGGAGGTGAGGCGGCGTCATCTTCACGAGCGCTCGTCCCCTCGGCAACCGATCGACGCAGTCGGCGCAATGGGATTAGGAGTCCCAGCGATCCTAGCCCGAGCCCCGCGACGGCTCCGATGTCGACGATACCTCTCCAGGGGGCCGGAAGCTGGCGGACGAGGAGCACGAAACCGATGATCATCGCGACCAGCCGCCAGCCGCCGAGCAATGCCGCGCGAGGTCGACACACCAGATCCAGGCAGACAAGGGGTGCGAGCAGGACCTCGACAGGTCGGCGCCGGCGAGCGATCGCGCGCGCGCGCAAGTGGAGGCGTGGCCCCAGCGATCGCGTAAACACTCGATAGCCTTCGCCGTAGATCATGCCGAGCGTCCAGACGCTCGCGAGCATCCACTGCGTCGGGGTGAGGTCGGACGCGAGCGTCGCGACTGCACGCGGAGCCAAGCGCAAGACGGCGTCGAGCGTGATCGCGGCGACACCGAGGGTTGCCCAAAGAACAATCGCAGAGCGCATGCACCCTCCCTAGCGTCACAGCTTCGTCCGCGCCCTCCCAATCCGGAGAATCTGGGGCATCAGGCGGCCGCTCATCTTCGAGCCCGATTCGGGGCTTGCCCGCCGTGCGTACGGACTCGATGAGATTTGTGGACTCAGCACCGTTGAGCCACGGACACGATGAGCGACGACAAGCACGACACCGCCGGACTCGACGAAGAGATGCTGGAACTTATCCGCAACTTCGTCGAGGAGTCTCGTGATGTGGCCGCGAGCGTAGAACCGCTGCTGATCGGCCTGGTCGCCGACGGCACCGACACCGAGACGGTCGCCAGCTCGCTGGCCGCAATCTTCCGGCCCTTCCATTCGATGAAGGGGTCGGCCGGTTTCCTCGGGTTCGACCGGATCACAACCCTGACCCACGCTGCGGAGTCCCTGCTCTCAATTCTTCGGGACAGCCCCGATGCGCTGCGAGCTGAGCATGTGGACGAACTGTGCCGCACCCTCGACATCACAAGCCAGCTGCTGGATCGGGTCGCTCGGACCTTCGACGACGGAACGCAGGCCGCCGAGCGTGACGGAATCGACGTCGACGGTGCCGTCGCGCGTCTGGGGGTCCTCCTGGAGACGATCCATGAGCCCAGCCCCGGCGCGGCCTCGGCGGATGTGGCATCCCCTGCGGCCAGCGCCTTCTTGGCCTCGGAGGCCGGCATCGAGAGCTTCTCGGCCGAGGCGGTCGAGCAACTCGGTGCCGTCGAGCAGCTTGGGCACAGCCTCGGCACGAAGACTTCGCGGGAAGATCTCGACGAGGCGTTTCGACTGCTGCACTCCTTCAAGGGCAACTGCGGCTTCGCTGGGCTTGAGGATCTCGAATCGGTGGCGCACCGGCTCGAGGACCTCCTCGCCGCGCTGAGAGATGGTGCTCTTGACCCGTCCCGGGCGGTCGCGGAGACGATCCTCGCGGCCGGCGACGCGATGACCGAAGCCGTGGGCAAGTTGCCCGAGCACGCGGGCGTGGTCGAGAACAAGAGCGCGATCCTCGCGGGCATTGACCGGGTCTTCAAGCACGTCAACGCGCGGAAGCCGAAGCGTCTGGGCGAGATCCTGCTTGAGTCGGGAACCGTCACCCTCGACCAACTCAAGGAAGCGCTCTCGTTTCAGAACCAACCGGTCGGGGAGGTCTTGACCAGGCTTGGCTTCACGACCGAAGAGCGGATCGAGGAGGCGCTCAACCGCCAGGCCGACCTTCCCAACTCCGAATCCAAGCCTGTCGCGCCGCCGGCAATCGCCCCGGACTTGCAGATGCAGAGGAGCCGATACATCCGGGTGGATGTCGACAAACTCGATGCACTCTTGGACCAGGTCGGTGAGCTGATCACCGCGTCCGCGACGATCACTCAAAACGATGCGTTCCGCGACGAGGGGATGGAGCATCTCCAGCAACCCGTGGCGCTCCTCAATCGCGTCACCAGCGGCCTTCACGACACCGCGATGTCGATGAGGATGGTCCCCCTCGCACAGACGTTCCGCAAGATGATGCGGGTCGTTCGAGACGTTTCGAAGCGGGTTGACAAAGACGTGGGGCTGGTCCTCGAGGGGGAGGGGACTGCAGTCGACAAGAGTGTCATCGAATCGCTGGCCGACCCGCTGGTGCACATCATCCGAAACGCGATCGACCACGGAATCGAGTCCGCGGAGCAACGTGCCGAGACCGGGAAGAACGCGAAGGGGACTGTGACCCTCTCCGCCCGCCACGAGGGCAGCGAAGTCTGGATCATGGTCGAGGACGACGGCGCAGGTATCGACCCAGAGCGCCTCGTTCGCAAGGCCAAGCGCATGGGGCTGATCCCCGCCGAGAGCGAGGGACTCTCCGACCAGCAAGCCTACGAGTTGCTGTTCGCTCCAGGACTGTCCACCGCCGAAAAGGTCTCGGGTGTCTCGGGTCGCGGCGTCGGGATGGACGTCGTCAAACGCAATATCGAGGGGCTGAGAGGTCGAATCGATGTGCAGAGCGCAAGAGGAAAGGGCACCAAGTTCGTCATTCGTATTCCTCTGACCCTTGCGATCATCGACGCGATGCTGGTCCGCGTTGGCGGTCGCGTGTATGCGGTGCCGCTGCTTTCGATCCGCGAGTCGGTCAAGATCAAGCCCGAACAGGTGATCGAACTCTCCGACGGATCCACCGCGCTTCGCGTTCGAGAGGAAGTCCTCGGGGTCCTGGCGCTCCACGAGCTGCATGCGGTTGCCGATGCTCGAACCGAGGCCAGCGAAGGGATCTTCGTGCTTGTCGAGGACGGCGAACGTTCGTTGGCGATACTCGTCGATCAGATTGTCGGTCAACGTCAGATTGTCATCAAACCGTTGGGTGTGTTTCTGAACTCGATCCACGGGGTTTCGGGCTGCTCCGTCACCGGTACAGGCGAAATTACCCTCATTCTGGATGTCGCCGCCCTGATCCGGGGGCGAGTGGAAAACTCAGCAGAGTTGGACGTCGCATGACGACAGAACGAATCGTGCTGGGGCTCGGGGAGATGGGCTCGACCCGTGATGGCAACAAGATTCTCACCGCGCTTGGGCTTGGATCCTGTGTCTGCGTCGTGGTCATCTCACCTGCCCACCGCTTCTCTGCGATGGCCCACGTCGTCTTGCCGGGGGGCCCTCGCGACGGTGACCCCTCCCGGCCGACCGCGTACTACGCAGCGACCGCCGTCGCCAGTTTGCTCACCACCCTGGTCCAGCAAGGGATTTCGAAGCATGCGGTCACGATCAAGCTCGTTGGGGGCAGCTTCTGCGGGACAAGCACTTTGGCGATCGGCCAACGAAATATCTTGAGCGTTCGGCAGACCCTGGCGCAGTGCGGCCTGCGAGCTGCAGCCGAGGATGTCGGCGGAGACTTGGCGCGTAGCGTCGAGGTCCACGCCGGCGACCTTGGTGTTCGCGTCACAGCTCCGTGCCGCGCGGAGATCATTCTCTGATAATTATCGCCACTGACCAGTGTCGTCGCCGCCGACAACTTTGCGTTTGCCCGGAGCATTCAATGACTCGGAATCTGAATCTGCGCCTGGCGCATGACCAATCTTTAGTGGAGGACCGATGAGCGAGAACGCACAGCAAGAAGTGAGTCGAGAGGTTGATGCTCAGGTTGGGAAGTTCCTGACCTTCGAACTCGGAAACCGAGCCTATGGTCTCGAGATTCGAGTCGTCACGGAGATTATCCGCTTGCAGGAGATCACGCCAGTTCCGGATGTTCCCTGCTTCATTCGTGGGATCATTAACCTGCGGGGGAAGGTTATTCCAGTGATGGACGTCCGCTCCCGCTTCGCGATGCCGCATCGGGACTATGGCCCGCGTACCTGCATCATCGTCGTCAACATCGAGGACGCCAACGTTGGGTTGTTGGTCGACACTGTGTCAGAGGTTGTCGATATCCACGAGGATCAGATCGAGCCCGCACCGAAGGTGGGACAGGGAAGTCTCGATCCCGTGGTCGCAGGCGTTGGCAAGTGCGGCGACACGGTCAAGATTCTCCTCAACGCGCCGCAGTTGCTCCATTTTCACAACGACGGCGTCCGGTCCGTCGCCCGCTGAAAGAGACACTCATCATGGTCACGACCCTTCAAGTGCAGCTCATCGAAGACTGCTTCGCAACGCTCGCTCCGCGTGCCAATGCTCTGACGACTCGCTTTTACCAGAAGCTATTCTCTGACTACCCCGCGGTCGAGCCCATGTTCGCGGGCACAACCCCGGAGAGGCAGGCCAAGCATCTGGCGCAGGCGCTTGGCTTCGCTGTCGCCAACCTCAGGAAACCCGACCGGCTGCTTCCAACACTGCGTGGATTGGGCAAACGGCACGCCGGCTATGGCGCCGAGTCGGCTCACTACGATGCCGTCGGAGACACGCTGCTTGCTGTACTTGAAGAGTTTTCCGGAGACGTCTGGACGCCCCACCTCGATGAGGCGTGGGCCGCTGCCTATCAACTGATCGCGACGACCATGCTTTCGGCAGGAGCCGCGGAGACATTCACAATGACCGAAGCAACCACGACCACGACCACCACCGTCTCTCACTTTCCTGTCCCCGCCTTCCAAGTGGACGCCGCGGGCAACATCCTCGCGTGGAACGAAGCCGTCGCCGAACTGACCGGGCTGGATGCCGGTGAGGTGATCGGCAAGCGCGCGTATCGTGCGTTCGGAGACAAACGTCGCAGCACGCCTGTGACCGACGCCCTGGAGTCGGCATCCCGGTGTGAGGGAGAGGTGGAGCTTCGAGACTCCCGCGGACAGATTCGGAAGGTGCAGGTGGCAGTGCAGCCGCAACTGGATGCCGAAGGGGAGCCGGTGGGCGCAGTGGTGGTTGTCTCTCCGGTCACGTCCGGGGCCGAATCCGGTTCATCGCTGGAAAGCGCGATCCGGACGGCGGGCACTGCGATGGTCACGATCGACAAGACCTTCACGGTCGGTTTCGCCAACAAGGCGACCTTTGACTTGCTCGAGGAACACCTTGAGACCTTCCGGGGCGCCTTTCCTGGCTTCGACCCCAGCAAGCTGGTGGGTACGTGCATCGACAGCTTCCACAAGAACCCGCAGCGGATTCGCGACCTCCTCAACGACCGACGCAACTTACCACATCGGGCTGATATCCGAGTCGGCGAGCGGATCTTTGAGATGTTTGTGAGCGGGATTCCCGGCCGTGACGAAGAGCTGATCGGCCACAGCCTTGAGTGGAAGGACGTCACGAAAGCGCGCCGGGACGCCACTGAGGCTGCTCGCATGCAATCCCTCATCCACTCGGTGCAGTCGTACTTCATGATCGTCGACAACGATCTGAAGATCACCTACGCAAACCCCTCGCTCCTCGAGATGTTTCGTCGCTACGAGGCCACGCTCCGCGAGGCTTTTCCGGGATTCTCGGTCGACCGCATCATTGGGGTCTGTATCGACAGTTTTCACAAGAATCCGGCCCACCAACGCAAGCTGCTCGGGGACGGTAGTCAGTTGCCGACCACCAAAGAGATCAAGGTCGCGGGGCTGGAGTTTGGTATCACGGCATGCGCCCTGATCGACGCCGACGGCAAGCGTCTTGGTTCAGCGGTGGAGTGGCTCGACTACAACGACCGCGCCCACTACCGCGACGAGGTCGCGAAGGTCTATCAAGCATGTCAGCAAGGGCACCTGCAGGTCCGCGGCGAATGCAGCCACCTCTCGCCCGCGTTCGCTCCGATGATGCGGAACATTAACGAGATCTTGGACGTCACCCTCGCCCCGATTCGTGTCCTTCGCGAGCACCTGGGGAAGGTCGCTGCCGGTGATTTGACCGCGTCGATCAAGCAGGAATTCGCCGGAGACCACGGACTGCTCAAACAGAGCCTCAACGAGACTCTTTCGTCGTTGAATCACGCACTTGGCGAGGTGAGCCAGGTCGCCGAGAACGTCGCTTCGGGGAGTCGAGAGGTCTCCGATACCGCTCAGGCTCTGTCCTCAGGAGCCACCCAGCAGGCCTCCTCGCTCAAGGAGATCACGACGACGATGAGCCTGATCACCGATCAGACCAAGCGCAACGCCGAGAATGCCGCCGTCGCCAATCAGCTGTCGACCGAGGCTCGTGATGTCGCAGTCAAGGGCGACGCGATGATGAAAAACATGGTCGGTGCCATGTCCGAAATCAATGAGTCGAGTCAGAGCATTCGGAATATCATCAAGGTTATCGACGAGATCGCTTTTCAAACGAACCTGCTTGCCCTCAACGCCGCAGTCGAGGCGGCGCGAGCGGGGGTTCATGGCAAAGGCTTCGCGGTCGTTGCCGAGGAAGTGCGCAGTCTCGCGGCTCGTTCCGCGAAGGCGGCCAAGGAGACCACTGATATGATTGAGAGCTCTCTCAAGAAGGTCGACCAGGGCACCGATATCGCGAGTCAGACAGCGCTGGCGCTCACTCAGATCGTCGAGCGGGTCGGCAAGGTCACCCAACTCGTTGGCGAGATCGCGTCTGCGAGCACGGAGCAAGCCCACGGGATCGCGGATATCAACGAGGGGGTCTCGCAGGTCGAGATGGTCACGCAGACCAACACCGCATCAGCGGAGGAGAGCGCGGCGGCATCTCAGGAGCTGTCTCGGCAGGCGGGTGAGCTCAACTCTCGTCTGGAGCGCTTTACCCTCGCGCGTTCCGTGCCAACGCCGGCAGGCCTGGAAGGCCTTCCCCCGGACATCTTGGCGGCGATTCAGGAGCTCCTGTCCTCGCGTAGCGTCAACGACGGCCCTGGAATGGCCCGGGTTCGACCTGCCGCCGGCTTCGCCGTGGGTTCTTCACGCGGCTCCGGGCAGGACCCCGCGCAACTCATCCCGCTCGACGATGTCGAGTTCGGGAAGTACTAGCCGCAGCAACCCACTGCAACCCGGGAGTCGATCCGAATGAGCGCAAAAAAGTACTTCACCAGCATGCCGATCGACGATGCCTGCTTCGACACGATCACCCGCATGGTGTTCGAGTTGTGCGGGATCAAGATCGACTCCGGCAAGCAGGCATTCGTTGCCGCCCGACTCGGCCCCGTTGTGAAGCGGGAGGGGCTGAGCTCGTTCAACGCCTACTATGAGGCCGTGAAGGCGGACCAGAGTGGCCGTCTACGCTCCGAGCTGGTCGACCGTATCACGACCAACCACACCTTCTTTAATCGTGAGTCACAGCACTTTGCAATGTTCACGGAGCGCGCTCTTCCCGAGGCGGTCCGTCGCAACAAGATAGCGCGACGGCTCAGGATTTGGTGTGCGGCAAGTTCGACGGGGGAAGAACCCTACACCTTGGCCATGCTCATGATGAATCATCTCGGGCATGATTACGATGCCTGGGACGCGGGGGTGCTGGCGACGGACATCAGCACCCGGGTCCTTGAAGTTGCCCGAGAGGGCATCTATCCAGCCGAGGCGGTCAAGGCTCTCCCGGACACGGTGCGTACCAAGTACTTCGAGGCACGGCCCGATGGTCGCCTGCAGGTGTCTGAACGTGTACGGCGGGAGCTGACCTTCCGCCGCTTCAATCTCATGAACTCACGCCTGCCCTTCCGGGATCCCTTCGATGCGATCTTTTGTCGCAACGTGATGATCTACTTCGATGCGCCTACACGGGCAGCTCTGGTCGAGCGGTTCCACGGCGCGATCGTTCCCGGTGGCTACCTTTTTGTGGGCGCGGCTGAATCGATCGCCAGTGGGTCGCGTTTTACCCAGATTGCCCCAAGCGTCTATCAAAGGGGGGCCTGAGCCATCATGGTCACGACCCGTGTTCTGGTCGTCGACGACTCCGCACTCGTTCGTGAGGCGCTTCGGCGGGGTCTCTGCGCGGATCCGACGATCGAAGTCGTCGGGACTGCGGGCGACCCGTATGAGGCTCGCGACATGCTGGTGCAGCTGCGGCCCGATGTCATGACGCTCGATGTCGAGATGCCGCGGATGGATGGTATCGAGTTCCTTCGGCGTTTAATGCCGCGCTTCCCGATCCCCGTGGTCATGGTGAGTTCGCGTACGACCCGTGGGGCTGAAACGACCCTTCAGGCGCTCGCCGCAGGAGCGATCGACTTCGTCACCAAGCCGAGCACCAGCCGGGGCGGTGGGCTCGAGGCCATGATGTCGGAGCTGCGGACCAAGGTGAAGATTGCGTCCATGGCAAATATGTCGGTGTGGAAGCAGCGGGGGGAGTCGCTTCCACCATCCGTGATGCGGGGTCGGGAGTTGGCCGCCGCGAAGGACAAGTTGATCGCGCTTGGGGCGTCCACCGGAGGGACGGATGCGACCAAACGCGTGCTCGCGCGACTGCCGACGAGCTCTCCGGGGGTGGTGATTGTGCAGCACATGCCCGCCGGCTTCACCGGGATGTACGCGAACAGCCTCAACGAGATGTTTCCGCTGCACATCAAGGAGGCCGCACACCACGACCGCGTCCTTCCTGGCCATGTGCTTATCGCTCCTGGCGATCGGCAGCTGCGGGTGGTTCGGTCTGGAGGGGAATACCTGGTGGAACTCGGCGGTCGGAATCCAGTCGGTGGCCACTGTCCGGCGGTCGACGTGATGATGGATTCGGTGGCGGAGCACGCGGGCGCGAACGCCTCGGGCATCATCCTCACGGGTATGGGCCGCGACGGGGCACAGGGCCTGCTCGCGATGCGTACAGCCGGGGCGGGGACGGTGGCGCAGGACCAGGCAACCAGTGTCGTCTACGGGATGCCTCGGGCTGCGAGGGACAATGGAGCCGCGATGGCCGTGCTGCCGCTCGACAGCATCGCCGATTGGGCCGTGGCTCATCTGTGCGGTCCGGCCTCACCCCGCAAGAGTCGGGCTGGCTGAGCGACGGGGGGCAGCTTGGTCGGCTGCTCGGACTCGACGGCGGGCGAGCATGGAACGAACGCGAACCCACGCAGAGGGGTCGCAGCGCGACATGCTTGGACACCGCCTAAAAAAACCTTCAGAAACATCCTTGACGAAGGCCTACGGCGGCACTAAACCCCAGCCCATGTCGAGACCAGCCAGCACGTCCGCGCTCGGACGCAAGTGTCACCCGCGCTTTTGTGCGGTGCAGATGCTGGTCTAGCGGCCTGCCTGTCTCGTGGGGTCATTCCCACGCTTGAGACTCCGGCAGCCGCCCGACATCGTCGAGGCGGCTTTTTCGTGTCCTCGATTTCGCCGTCCTCCGCCCTGGGCCAAGACCTCTTGGTGTCCAAGGAAACCGATTTTCTCACGCGGCCAATCGCCAGAGCCTTACACGCAACTCAAAATGTTGGTTCGAATCCAGCCGGGGCCACTCTTCGGCCCTGTAGCCAAATGGTAAAGGCACCGCCCTGTTAAGGCGGCGATACAATCGCCCATGGCTCTGCCACTCGGGCGCGTGAACCCTTTTCGCTGTGTGGAACAGCTGCGGGTTGTCGAGCGAACTCGCCTTCGCTTCAGCCCGCGGCTGGGCCAACTCTCGTTGGCCCAGCAGCACCGATCTTGACCACCCAATCGTACGAGCCCTACACGCAAAAACCCAGGTGTCGCCGGTTCGACTCCGGCCCTCCGCTTCGGCGGAAGTAGCTCAGTTGGTAGAGCATTGGACTGACCTTGCGGCTCGTTCACTCGGGTGGACTCAACCTTTCTCCGTATCCAATCGTCGAAGCCCTACACGCAAAGTCTCGCGGGTTCGAATCCCGTCGACCCCCCAGGGGGTTGTGGCCGAGTGGATTAAGGCATCAGTTTCGGGAACTGACACAGTCTCGCGGCTTCGGCACTCGGATACGGGACACTTTCTTTCATCCTCGATAGACTCTCAATCGCATCTGGAGCGAAGACGATGACCAACGCAACCATTCCACAAGAACAGCGCGGTCCAGCCGAGCGCCTGCTCGACCTGGTCCTCAACGCATCGGCGCACCTGTGGCACAATCGTCCGGGCATCAACGTCGATGGCAAGTGGGTCCCGGCCAAGGGGCATCGTGGCGGCGGAGACAAGGTTGCGCCCGGCTTGTTCGTGCCCGCGGCCGAGAACCTCTACGGTCGTCTGCTCGACATCTACGGGCTCAACAACGACCTGATGGCCCACTTCGCCAGCTATGCGCTGACGATGACGGACTGGCGCGACCTCAAGGTCGCCTCGGCTGCCCTCATGCTGGTGCAGCCGCGTGCGGGCCGACCGATCGCGGACGATGACGGTTCGGTCGCGTTCTACGACGACGACCTGCGTCGGATTGGTGAAGCGATGGTGCTGCACTACGAGCGGAAGTCGGCGCGGATGATGACGCCCAAGGCGGTGCTGCGGGTGGCCGAACTGCTGGAGGCGCCAGAGATCGCCGAGCTCAACCGCGCTGCGGGATTTGTGGACGCCACGTCGCGCAAGCCCGCGCTGGGTCGGTGGCCGAAGGTCGCGGCCAAGTGGCTCGCGTACCGGGAGGCCAACCCGGCGATGCTCGAGGGACTGGTGAAGGCCGGCTACAAGGAGACGATCAAGAAGATTGCGCGCAAGGTCGGCTACAAGCCGCAGACGGAGCGCTTCTTCGCGGTGCTCGGCTGGAAGCAGACGCAGGCGGAAGACGGTCACCGGGAGCTCGGCCTCGAGGGGTTGGAGCTGCACAAGTCCGAGCGGTTCGATGGCCTCAGCGAGGCCGAGATCTGCGAGAGCATCGTCACCGGGCGCCTCACCTACAAGGAGGCGATCGGGCGCCTACCGGCCGACATCGGCCTCACGCCCGCCATCATGGTCGCATTGCTTCCGACGCTGTCGGACCGCGACCTGCGTCAGCTGACGCCCACACTCGAAGAGCTGGGGCTGATGACGGATCCCGAGATTCGCGCTGCATGGGAAAAAGCGATCGAGAGCGCCACCGACCAGCGGGGGCTCAATATCGCGAAGAACGTGCAGAGCAAGGACCTCCAGCAGCGACTCGAAGCCTCGGCAGATGCCGCGGCTCGAAACGCGGTCAAGGAGGCCACGGGAGAGCAGGACATCCACGTGATGTTCCTGATCGACCGATCGGGATCGATGCAGGGTGCACTCGAGAAGTCTGTGGAGGCGCTGTCGCGCATTCTCGCCGGCTTCCCGGCGGACAAGCTCCACATCGCGTCGTTCGATACGATGGGACTGGTCCACGTGCCCAAGGCGCCGAGCGCAGTGGCGGTCGCGCACATGCTCTCGGGCGTGAGCGCGGGCGGGGGCACCATGCACATCGCAGCCGTGCACGCGCTGTCGAGCGCAGGTGTGAAGGTGCCCAAGGAAGCGAAGCTCATCGTCTTCGTCGTTGGCGACGAGGCGGGGGAGCAAGGTGCTCGGTTCGCGCAGTGCTTCGCGGACGAGGGGTACCGGGTCGATGCCATGGCGTTGATCCTCAACGTGGCGTACGGCCGCGGTCGCACGGTCACCGACTGTGCGCGGACCCTGGGGGTGCCCTTCTCGGTCGTGGAAATCGAGCAGTTCGATGACCCGTACCAGGTGCCCCGCGTGCTGCAGACGGTGCTCGAGGCCCCTCCCCCGTCTCCGGATGGAGCGGTCAAGCAGTCGGCTTGGGTGGAGAAGGTCATGAGCACGCCCCTGCTGCAGCTGCCCTGAGGAACCCGTGGACTACCGCAAGTTCCTCGGTGCTCAATCAACGAAGGTCCTGCCGTACTTCGGTGGCGCCTTCGTCCATGCCCCCGATCGGCGGCTCCGCGTGACGGCACGCGTCGCCGTCGGTTGGTGGGACTTCGAAATCAAGGGGCGCAACGCCACGGCCACTGCTGTCGCCGAGCCCCCGTCCTTGCATCGTTGCAAGAGCCTTCGAGGCCACATCGTTGACGATTGGCTGTTTGTGGGAGGCGAAGCGACGCGGAGAATCCTGATGATGCCCGACGACCGACCTGCTGTGCTCTCGCCTGTCACCGCACGGCTGTGGCACGGCGACGCTGCCATGTTCGATGTTCTTGAGTTCGAAGGCGATGTCGAGGAGGCGGCGCGCGGCGCACTGCTCGAGGGGAGCGCGATCGCAGACCTCACGGGTGCCACGCCCAGCTTGCGTCGTGCATTCGGCTTTGCCCGGCTACGCCGCGAGGGGCAGGGCCGAGGCCTGCACGTCTCGGTGCGCGAGGTCGAGGCGGTCCTTCACGAGGTCGCCGATGGGACGCGAGATCCGCTCGCAGTCCTGGATGCGCTCGAGGCTCGGGTCTACACGTTGGACCCCAGCTCCGATCATCGAGCGCGCGGACCTGTCTTCACCGGAGTCCTCGAAGATGCGCCTGCGCGAGCAGCCGCGGCACTGGAAGGGGCGGGGGCCACGCTGCTCGACACGCGCCTTGCGGGCGAGCGAACCATGGAGGTCACCTTCCGCTACCTCGACGAACGGTTCATCGCGACCGTCGACTGGGAAACCCTGCACGTCTATGACTCCGGCATTTGCCTCGATGGCGCCGATGAAGAGCTCGGTCTCGACGCGCTGCCCTCTGTCATTTCTGAGGCGATCCATGCCGGCCTGCTCCACATCACCCGGCGGTAAGCGCTGCGGGAGGAATCCTCATGTTGCGTGAAGTTTGCTTTTTGCTCGGCGAAGGCGAGGCTGTCCTTTGGAGCGATGCCTCGCAGAGCCCAACGGCGCTCCCCGATTCACGGGCGCGCTGGGAAGCTATCTGGTCGTGTCGAGACCGCATCGTCGAGATCGCCCATACCCACCCGCTGGGTGGGGCGCAGTTTTCCATCGAGGATGAAACGACGATGGCCGCCGTGGATGCGGCGCTCGGCCGTCGACTTCGCTACGCGGTCGTCACCCCCACCGGGTTGCTCCGCCGAATTCCCGGCGAGAGTGCCGAACCCCCTGAACAACCCGGCGATCACATCGTCGAAGACGAGCCCTGGTGGACCCCTTTGATTCGGTCCGCCTCGGGCCTGAGTTTCTCCATGAAAGGAGACTGAAGCATGGCCATCCTCAACATCACCTACAACGGCCTGTCCGTCGACTACAAGGCCACCGTCGCCGAGAACATGCGCGACGGGGACATCCGCCGCACGGCGGTCGAGCTCATCCGCAGCGGTCAGCTCCGCGGTCTACACATCGCGCACCTCCCCGAAGATGCGTTTCGTGACTACGTGGTCGATCGTCTGCCCTCTGCGGGCGGTGCTCGCATCTACCTTCGACCCAAGGTGCCCTTCGGTGCCTGAGTGGCTCCCATGCAAGTGGTGATCTGCGGAGTGGGAGCGCTCGGGTCGGCGGTCGCGGTGGCCTGTCGAAATCTCGACGTGTTGCTGCGGCTCGTTGACTTCGATCGCGTGGAATCAAAAAACCTGCTGTCGCAGGCCTTCGTGAAACAGTCGGTGGGCAAGAACAAGGCCCAAGCCCTGAAGCTGCAGCTGCAGAACTTCTACGGGGTGAAGGTCGAGGCCAAAGGCGTCCGCCTGGCGGCCGGCAACGTGGCGGAACTCCTCGGAGGCGCGGGGCTCGTGCTCGACTGCTTCGACAACGCGGCGAGTCGTCAGTTGATCTGCGACTTCGTCCGTGCGCACGGGATCCCGTGCCTTCATGGGGCGCTCTCCGCGGACGGTACGGTTGGACTGGTCCGCTGGGACGAGGTGTTCACCCCCGACGCCGAGGACGCCCCAGGCCAGGCGACGTGCGAAAACGGCGAGCACCTGCCGTTCATCGGCATCGTGTCGTCGGTTCTTGCCCAAACCGCCTCCGAGTTCGTTCGGGACGGATTCCGGCTCAATGCCATGGTCAGTCTCTCGGGCGTTCAAAGATCGTGAAAAAAAGATCAGCCCCGCGGCGGTTCCGTCGCGGGGCTTGTGCGCGACGTCCCGCAGCGGTCACCATGCCGGAGTGACCGTTTCGCGTTTGGCTTTGGGACTGTGCGTCGTCGGTGCATCGGCGTGTAGCGAGCGGCTGATTCTCGAGCAGTCGGGGTTGGTCATCGACACCGACAACACCGAGTCTGGCTTCGATACCGAGTTCGACACCGACTCCGGGCCCTCCTCGGACGCCGACGATGCCGGAGATTCCGGGAGCGAGGGAGGCGTTGGCACCTCGGGCTGCATTCCGGGCGAGCCACAGTGTCCGTGCCCGCCGGGGCAGGTCCCAGGCGATGGCCGATGCATCGAACCGGTCGTGGACGCGCTGGAGGCCGTGTCTCCCCTCGACCAGTCGGCGCTCGCGGGCGACTTCATCGAGCTCCCGCCCGCCGTGCGCGTGACCTCGGGCGGAACTCCGGTTCCCGGCACAACGGTCACGTTCACGACGGCTGGCCTCGTCGGCGGCGCGCTTGGAACCACGCAGGCGGTGACCGATGCGGACGGAGTCGCGACCGCACAGAGCTGGCAGCTGGGGAAGCTCGACGGGAACTACTTCGTCCGGGCGGTCGCGACCGGAGAGGGCGGGCTGGAGCCGGTCGACTTCACGGGGCGGACGCTGTCCGACTTCGACATCGTCCTGCACTACGTCAACCCGCCGACCGACACGCAGGCCGCCGCGTTCGAGACCGCACGGCTGCGCTGGCAGGGCGCCATCATCAATGCGCTCCCTGCGATCCAGGGATCGGTGTCACAGCTTGCCCAAGAGTGCGGCGTGGCGTTCGACGGGGGCAACGTGTCGGTGACCGGGGTACACATCTTCGTGCAGCTGCAGGAGATCGACGGGCCCGGTGGCAAGAACGGGAACATCCTTGGGCAAGCGGGTCCCTGCTCGCTTCGCGAGGACGGCTCGCCCTACCTGGGCGTGATGACGTTCGACACCTTCGACCTGGATCTCCTCGAAGAGACCGGCTCTCTGGAGACCGTCATTTTGCACGAGATGGGGCACGTGCTGGGCGTGGGCTCGCTGTGGCGATTCTCGGGTCTGCTGCAGAGCCCAAGCATCCCGGACAATGCTGGGGCGGACACCCATTTCCTCGGACCCCGCGCAACGGAGGTCTTCTTCGAGCTTCTGGGCGGTCAGCCCTTTGCGGGCGCGGTGGTCCCGGTCGAGAACAATGCGCAGCCGGGATCCTCGGACAGCCATTGGCGGGAGACCATCGTCGACGACGAGCTGATGAGCCCGAGCCTGGGCGGCTTCGGCAGCGTCGCGCCGCTCAGCATCCTGACGATCGGTTCGATGGGGGACCTCGGCTTCTACGTGCCCAACGAGCTGGCGGCGGATGCATGGGATCTACCTCCGCAGGCACTGGTCGGGCCGGGCGACGCGCACGCCGTGGCTGGGTCCGACGAGGTTCGCATGCCGACGTGGATCCGCGCTTCGGACGGAACCCTCACCCCGATTCTGTAGCAGCCTCACCAGCCCAGGACCGGTGGCGCGTGCATGTTGACCATGCGCTCGGGCGCGTCGACACCTTCGGCATCGAACGGGGCGAAGTCATGCTCGCCGCGCGCATCGAGTTCGTCGAGCCGAACGACCGCCGAGGCTGCGTACAGTCTCATGTCACAGGTGTCGGCCTGGTCCCGAGCCGCTTCGAGGCTTGCCCGCGCAGGCTCGAGCTTTCCGCGGGCAGCGAGCAGACTGCCCTCGAGCAACCCGACGAACACCGTGCCCCAGCGCGTTTTCTCGGCGCGGATCTTCGCGCAGTCCTTTTGCGCCACGGCGAGGAGGCGCTCGCGTTGTGCCCCCTGCGCTGCGTGGGCCGCCCACAGCGCTCCGCTTCCGCGCTCGAAGCAGAAGTACAGCAGGAAGGGCTGCTTGGTGAGCATCATGGACTTGCGCACCGCAGCGTGGTGCTCGACGAAGCACGCGTAGGCTTCCGCGCGTCGACCTGCGTAGCGCTCGATGCGGCCGAGCGCCATCAGCATCGCGAAACGAAAGGTGGGGTTTGCGGCTTCCTCAGGGCGCCACGCCGCGGCCGCTTCGAGCTCTGCCCGCGCCCGATCGGGTTGGTCTGCGATGATGTGGCGCAGGTAGTCGTAACCGATGCGAACCATCAGCATCGTGAACAGGTCGTCCCGGGCGCGCGCGTCGTTGGTCGCGACGTCGAGGGTGGTGACCAGCCGTGCGAAGTCACCGCGGTACAACAGAGCCAGCACGTCGAAGGTGTTGGTGAACGAGAGCTCCCACGCGGCGCCGGTGCAGTGGTTTCGGAAGATGTCTTCGGCTCGGGCGAGCAGCTCGATCGACTCTGAGAACTCGCCGCGGTAGACGCAGGCCGCACCGGAGGCCAAGGCGAGGAGGCCGTCGACGTGCGGGGACGCGACCTCTTGCGCGATGCTGCCGACGCGCGCGATGAGGGTGTTCACGCGTTCGAGGTTGCGGGTCCCCGAGGTGGCGCCGTAAAGGATCTCGAGGCTGAGCGCTCGGGCGACTCGGCGGGGTTCGCCGAGCGCAAGCGCGAGCCGCAGGTGCTTCGCTTGCATGTCCTGTCCGAGCAAGACATCGACAGCGGGCAGGCCGGTTGCTGCGGCCCAGCAGATGTCGACCCGCAGGAGGGCACGCGGGTCGAGGTGGGTCTCGGATTGCGGCGTGAAGCCGGTGCCGCGAACGGCGATCGAGGCGCGCTGCACCGACCACGAGCCGATCGCGCGCTTGGGGCTGCGGGCGAGGCTGAGGCCTACGGCTTCGAGGACTTCGGTGAGCAGAGGCAGGCCCTCGGCCGCGTGTCCGCTGCGCAGGTACTGCTCGGCACCTCGTCGGCGAAGCTCCAACGCATCGTCATCGGCAGCCGCCGCCGCTCGCAGGTAGGCCTCGGCAGCCTCGGCACCACGTCCATCGTTGCTCAGCGCCTCGCCGAGTTCAGCCTCAAGGGCGGAACGCAGCGGTGGGTCGTCCGAGACCTGGAGAAGCGCGAGAGCCTGCTGTGCGAGGTCGGCGGCGCGGCGGAATGCCAGTGCTTGTGATGCGAGTTGAGACGCGCGGCGCAGGTAGGTGATTGCAGCTTGGGTTCGGCCGCAGCGGGCGAAGTGAAACGCGAGCGTCTCGGCGTCCGCGTCCGCGCGTTCGAGCGTGGTCGCCAGGGCGAGGTGATGTTCGGCCTGCTGCGTTTGGGTCAAGAGCTGAAGCACCGCAAGCCGAACACGCCCGTGGTAGACCTCGAATGCATCGTCGGGTCCGGGACCAAACGTGCGTACGAAGTGCTGGGCGCGGAGCTCTGCGAGGCTTTCGTCTGCGTCGCCCGGTGAGGACAGCGCCTCGATCGCGAGGCGTTGGGTGAGCGGACCTCCTGCGACGGCGAGGACGTTGAGCAGGCTGCGCGCCGTGCTGGGCAGGCCATGTACGCGGGTCTGGGTCATCGCTTCGAGACCCAGCCGTCCTGCGCCTCGGACCGCGTCGGTGTTGGCCGCGTGACGCGCGAGCTCTTCCACGAACAGGGGGTTTCCGCCCGACTCTCGGGCGATCTCATCGCAGATGTCGTCGGGCACCGTCAGCCCGAGCTTCGCGGCGGCGAGGCGACAGGCTTCCTCGTAGGGGAGAGGTCCAAGCTCGAGCTCCCAAAGGTCCCCGCGGGCTTGGCTTTGTCCGCGCAGGTCCGCAAGACTCGAGGAGCGTTCGAGCATCTCGGGTCGGTAGGTTCCGACGATGACGAAGCCCGCGCTGGCGGGGGCCTGCAGCAGATGCAGGAGCAGCCCGGTGGTCTCGTCACTGCCCCAGTGGAGGTCATCGATGTACAAGACGACCCGTTGCAACCTCGACAGCCGCACGATCAGGCCGCGGAAGGCATCGCTCGCCGCTCGCTGCCGCTCGAGCGGGTCGGTGGGCAGCTCGTGGGCCGACGGTGCGATGAGGTCCTCGACCACCGGAAACGCGACGGCGAGCGCCGCGGCACGGCCGGGCAAGAGCCGCTCGAGTTCCTCGGGTTCGAGCTCCAGAAGGTGGGCGCGAAGGGCATCGACCACCGCGTCCACACCGGAGTAGCGAACGGTCTCTCTTTCGTAGCACTGGCCGCGCAAGACCAGCGTGTGCTGGTCTTCGGTGCGCGTGTCGAACAGGGCTCGAGACATCGCGCTCTTGCCGGTTCCAGACTGGCCCTGGACCAGCAACAGCCTGGGGAGGCCGCCATGCAACCCTCCCTCTACGGCGGCGGCCAGTCGGCTTCGTTCGACGGTTCGGCCCACGAAGGTGCTGCGGTTGTCCGACTCGCTACCCAGCTCGGTCGCGCCCAACCGCCGCAGGATCTCCGTTGCTCCGGGTCGAAGCTCGGGGTCGGGAAGCCGAAGGTCGAGGCACAGCACGTCGAGTGAGTCGAGCTCGGTGTGCTCGTCGCCATGGCCGAACGCCAGGGATGGCTCGGCCGTCGCGCGCTCTTGGATGAGACGCCGGGCGTCTGCATCCGGCCACGGCGTCCGGCCGGTCATCGCTTCGTAGAGCATGACGCCCAGCCCGAAGAAGTCGGATGCAGCGGTGACGGGTTGGCCGCAGGCCTGTTCGGGCGATAGGTAGTCGAGGGTTCCGACGACGAAGCTGTCGGAGGGGTCGGGACGAGAGCGCGCCGAGAAGGCCAGCCCGAAGTCGAGCAGCTTGAGCCTGCCCTCGGGCGTGACCATCACGTTGTTCGGCTTGACGTCGCGGTGAACAAGTCCGTGACGATGCAGGTGGTGAAGCCCGTGGACCAGCTGCACGAGGCCGTCCTGCAGCCGCTCGCGGTCGAGGCTGCCACCGGGGCGAACCCAGTCGAGCCAGTGCACCCCGATGACCCGCTCCATCGTGATGAAGGCGAGCTCCTCGTCGACCACGAGCTCATGCAGCGTGACGAGGTTGGGGTGACTGAAATCCGTCAGCGCCCGAAACTCGCGCTTGATTAGATAGATGAACTCGGCGTCGCGAATCCGAAGGGTCTTGAGCGCGACCTCGGCTTTTCTCTTGCGGTCGTAGGCGACGTGGACCACGCCCATGCCGCCCTCTCCGAGTTTCTCTCCGAGTACAAACCGTCCTGCGAGCAGACTGCCCGGGCGCAGTGATGGGCTGGGCGGAAGATCAGCGGGCATCGGCGAGCGTCCTCGCGGGAGCCATCATAGCCTGAACGTCGGGTTCGAACACGCGCTAGGCCCGCGCCGTTGGGGCCGGCGGGGTCCGGCGCCCGAAGCGTCTGTGCACCCTCTCCGGGGCCGTCTGCGTCGTCTCCTGCGCGGGGTGAGACCGTGTTCGCGAAGGCGTCGCGCCCGGTCTTGGAGCGCGAGGGCCTCAGCCCCTCACCAGGGGAGGGCTTCGCCGTTTTGGTGCCAGAAGCTTCCGGTGTGCTCCAGCGTGAGTCCTTCGATGCGGGACAGGATCCCCCGCGCCGAGTCTTCCGCTTCGATCATCCCGTTCCCGCCGGTCATCTCGGTCCGGACGAACCCGGGGTGGACGAGCATGACCGCAATGCCGTCGCTCTTGAGGTCGTGCGCCAACGAGACGCCGGCCATGTTCACGGCGGTCTTCGACATCCGGTAGCCGTAGCTGCCGCCGGAGGTGTTGTCGGTGATCGAGCCCATCCTCGAGGTGACGATGGCAACCTTCGCGCCCGAGCCGAGGCAGCCCAACATGCCCTTGGTGACGCGAAGCGGGCCCAGCGCGTTGATCTCGAACTGGCTGCGGATCCCGTCCAGGTCCAGGTTGGCGAGCGTCTGTTGGCGAAGCAGGCCGGCGTTGTTGATCAGCACGTCGACGCCTTCGCCCTTGAACGTCTTTGCGAGCGTGTCGATGACGCTGTCATCGCTGACATCGATACCCTCGTGGATCTCCACACCCAGCGTCTTGAGAGCATCGCTCGCCGTGCGGCACAGCGCGATGACGCGGTGGCCGGCTGCCTTCGTCTGCCGAGTCAGCTCAAGTCCGATGCCGCGGTTGGTTCCGGTGATCGCATAGGTCGCCATGGCGAGCAGTGTGCCCGATGCGGCGGGCGAATCGTGTTCGACGGCGGCTCAGCGACCGAGCCAGGGCAAGATCTCGCCCATTCGGGAGGTGATGGAGGCGGGATAGAACGGCGCCCGGTCCGTGGTCGCGTCGGGCTCGCCATACCCGCCGACTCCCGAGGTCTCGTAGTCCTCGGGCGGGGCGATGTCTTGATGCCAGTCGCCAGGCTCGCGGCCGAAGCCCGCTGGGGCACGATCCGCGCCCACCATCAACTTGGGGACGTCCGTCGTCGCGACGAGGCGATCGAGGCGCTTCGCGTCGTCGACCCCAAGAGCGTGTATCTGCGCCGCGCCGAAGCGCTGTAGCGGTTGCGCTCGGGGGCGGGCGCTCCGAGTACGAGCCCCGGATACGCCTTCACGACCCGAGCCGGACCGAGCGGACCTCGGGGAAGCGGATGGTGCGTTGTTTTCGGCTGCCTCCACCATCGACTTCCACGCGGTACTCGCCGGGTTCGGCGACGATGCTGACCATCGGGCCCGCGCCGACACGAGCGCCTCGAACGAACACGCTGGCGCCCGCGGGTGCCTCGATGGTGAGGCAGTTGGTCAGCGGCCGAAGCTTGGCGAGGGCGGCGAGGGCGGTCTCAGGGGTGATTGCAAAGTTGATGGCGTCGCTGTCGACCATGCCGGACACGACGATGCCAACGACGCGGCCCAGGCGGTCGAAGACGGGGCCGCCCGACGATCCGGGGTTGAGGGGAATCTGGGTTTGAAGCACGCCTTGCTCGCGCGCGCCGTGGGCGTTGGAGACCAGGCCGGTGGTCAACGTCCAGACGCCCCCGCGACCGTGCCCCACGCTTCCCGCCCACGTGCCGATCCGAAGCGAGTGGGTCGAGGCGAACGCGAGGGCTGGGGTGTGCTTGGCGGAGACCTTGATCAGGGCGACATCCACTCCGTTCGAGCCCCGAGCGAGCACGGTGCCGACCAAGCTGCGGCCATCATGCAGGCGTACCTTCACGGTGTCCGCGCTGCCCACGACGTGTCGGTTCGTCACGATGTGGCCCAGTGGACTCACGAAGAATCCGGAGCCAAAGCCATCCCGAGTCTCGACCAGGACGACGCTGGGCGCGATGCGATCGAACAGGTCGGTGGTCTCGCGCTCCATGGCCTCGAGGGTGGGCGTGGACGGAGCCGGAGAGGAGGCGAGCGCGGTCGCGAGCAGCATCGTTGCCAACACTAGAACCTCCCCGAGAGCACCACGCCGCCGCCGCTGCGGTCGGCCGAACCTCGCACGGCAACCTCTTGCACACCCAGGCGCTTGCGCAGGTCCTTGTTGTAGCTCTCGCCCATCTCTTGAATCTCGGTCGCAGACGAGGTGTGCGGGCGGATCCTGCCCCCGATCACGCCCATCACGATGCCGCCTGCGAGCAGTCCGCCACCGATCCCGAGCCCGCGGCGGACCTTGCTCTTCTGTTCCCGGTCGGCGCTTTCGGTACACGCGTCGAACTCCATGGAGTCGTCGATGCTGATGCACCCGTCGCTCTTTGCGACCGCCGCAAGCGGGAGCGCGACCATCACGATGAGTCCGGTCACGGCGGCGAGGCTTCCGGTGGTGACCAACCCGAGTCGGGCTGCTCTGCGTCGCCGGTACTCTTGCGCGAGGTCGTCCCGGCCCACGTACTGGTAGAACTCGTCGTTGGGAAGCGGGGCTCCGCCTCCGGTTCGTGGCTCGAAGCTGCGCGAGAGCACTGCGCTGTTGGTTCCGGTCGCGGTGACCTGCAGCGCGCCGTCGAACACGACGCGCTTGCGGTCGTACTCCGCCATCGCTCCGTCCTGTGACTCGGGCAGACCGCCGTCGAGGATCGCCAGGGGACTGTCTCCGTTGTGGGAGGTCTCCGGAGGCGCTTGGATGGTGTCCCCGCGCGCGGCGGAGAACCCCCCGACTGCGGTGCCGTTGTTGTCGTAGATTCGAGACGGTCGCCCGGTCGTCGTCCACCCGGATGATGGCGACGCGTTCGGCATCGCTGTCGAGGGTGCCCAACAGGCTGGCATCGTCGAGCCCGGCGTCCTTCGTGCTGGACTCCGACAGCGAAACGACGCCGGCGGTCCCGGTCTCCTCCAGCTCGGCCCTCAAGGCTCTGGCGACCTCGCGCAGTGCGTTGGACCCTCGTCCTGCGGTCAGGATCAGGACCTCGCCACCCTGGGCCGAGACGTGGGCTGCGACCGCGGGAGTGTCGAGGGTTTGGGCCCAGGTGCTCTCCGCGGCGTTCGCGTGCAGAGGTCCGAGGGCGAGCGCAACGCTGAGCAGCGGCACGAAGAGACGGGAGAGGACTGCGGTCGGCGTCATGGCCGGGTCGGTGTAGGACGGCAGGCTGAGGCAGACATCGGTCGTCTTGCCAATACGCGGGCGGCGTTGCCTCACCTCGGCCGGGGCGGGCGTGCGTCAGGTCCGGGTCGGGTGGGGCATTCGACCGATGCACCCCGAACCCGACCCCCCTACGGTAGACGGCGTGTCAACGGGTGGTCAGCTCGTCTTCGGTGACGAGTCGGGTGAGTTCAGCTCTGGATCCGACCTCAAGCTTGGCGAAGGTGTGCTCGAGGTGGGCGGCGACCGTGCGGGGTTTGATGCCGAGCCGCCCGGCGATGTCTTTGTTGCTCCCACCGCGTGCGACCTCGCGCGCGACCTGGGCTTCGCGGGGTGTCAGGGCGTCGAGGCGGGTTCGAGTCACTCGCCGGCTCGCGCGCTCGAGCTCGTCTTCGATCCTGCGAACGAACTGAAACGACGCGATCGGCCCAAGATGGATCTCGTCTCCCTCGGTGAGCACAACCAGATCGATGCGGTCTCCATTGACGAAGGTGCCGTTGCGCGACTCGAGGTCGACCAGCGTTGCGGTGTGCCCGTCCCGCATCACGATCTTGGCGTGCTCCCGAGAGACGCCGCGGGCCTTGAGCACCACGGTTGTGTCTTGGCCGCGACCGAGCACCGTCTCGGCCTCACGCAGCAGCACCAACCTGGGCATTCCGACACCAATGCCCAACAGCGCGGGGATTCTTGTTCCCAGCGCGGGTTTGGGCGTCATCGCCCACAGTGACGTCGTATCGTCCGAGCCAGACACGAAGCACACGAGCATACCATGCACGACGACACCACGAGCGCCCTGTTGGCTTCGCCCCGCACCGGCGACGCTGCAGACGAAACGACCCGGCTTCGACGTGGCACGACGGTGGGTCGCTACATCGTCATCGACCGCCTTGGCGGCGGTGGCATGGGCGATGTCTACTCGGCGTGGGATGAGGAGCTTAGGCGGCGCGTCGCGCTGAAGCTCATCCGGCCGCGGGCAGGCGCGGACGCTCGGACCGAGGTCCTGGCCGAAGCGCGCGCGTTGGCCAGGCTTCGTCACCCGCACGTGGTCGCGGTGCACGACGTTGGCGAGGATGAGGGCGCGGTGTTCGTGTCGATGGAGCTGCTCGAAGGCCTCGACCTTCGGGGCTGGGTGGAGCAAGCCGAGCCGGCTCCGAGTGCGCGCCTGGAGGTGGTCCTGCAGTGCGCCGACGGACTGGCCGCGGCCCACGATGCGGGGCTGGTCCATCACGATGTGAAGCCCTCGAACGTCGTGGTCGAGACGCGAGATGGCGCGCCGTGGGTGTCGCTCATCGACTTCGGACTCGCCGCGGATGCAGACGCGGGTGACGAGCCGCGTGGTGGAACGCTGGCGTACATGGCCCCCGAGGCGCGGGCTACGTTTCGTGGGAGCGCGCGGGCCGATCAGTGGAGTCTGGCCCTGGTCGCGGTCGAGCTTCTGACCGGAGAGCGACCCCCGGCCGAGGCCCTGAGCGCAGGACGCATCGGCGCTTGTGGAGCGGCGACGGCCGCGTTGCGCCGCGCCTTGTCGGATGACGTCGAGGCACGTCACTCCGACGTCCGCGCGTTTGCGGCGGCGCTGCGACGGGGCATGCAGACGCGGGGGCGGCGGGTGGCCTACGGAGTGCTGGGCGGGGTGTCGTTGCTGGCGGCCGGCACGTGGGCTGCCGCGGCGCGCGAAGAGCCAGACTGCGCCGTCGCGGCGCAAACGCAGCTGGACGCGCTGGTCCCCGGTCGCGAGGCACACCTCGATGCGTTCGAGCTCGCTTCGCCGGAGGTGGCCGCAAGCGTGAACGTTGCGGTTGAGCGCTGGACCGCCCGTTGGACCCTGGCGTATGCGCAGTCCTGTCAGATGCCCGCATCCGTGGACCGCCGCGCGTGCCTGGAGGGTGAAGCGCGGGAGGTCGCTGCGCTGCTGGAGGTCGGCGCTGCGAAGGAGGCGAGCGGCGCCGCGCGGTGGGCGGTGTTGGGCAGCTTGAACGGGGCGATCGCCCGGGACCGTTGCGCGGACGAGCAAGACGTACCCGCGATGTCTCAAGCGCTGGCACGGGCCTTCGCCCTGGAGGTCGCCTCGCGGTTTGACGAGGCCTACGCGCTCGCGAGTGCCGAGCTGGAAGGTGCGCGGCGGGGGGAGGATGCGCAGACGAGCATCGCGGCGCTGTATCGGTTGGCCTCGGTGGAGCGGCGGCGCGACAACTTCGAGCACTCCCTGGTCCTCGGCGAAGAGGCGATGGCGCTGGCGGCCGTGCACGGCGACACGCGGACGCAGGCTCGGTCGGTCGTGGAGCGGGTCGAAGCCTGGATCTCGCTGGGCGAGTACGATAGAGCCCTCGAGGCTGCCCAGCTCGCACGCCCGGTCGTTGCGGCGGCGGGCGATCCTCCCGAGCTTCTGTCGTATTGGCACTACGCACTGGGGCGTGGCTTGGAGAGTTCTTCGCGCTTCGAGGAGGCGGTCGCTTCGTACCGACGCTCGTTGGAGATTCGCCGCGAGACGGCTCCGGGATCGCTGTACGTGGCAGATACGCTGCGTTCGCTTGGGTATGCGCTCTCGCGAATGAACCTCTGTGACGAGGGCGCGAAAGTCCTGCGCGAGTCGATCGAACTCTACGCTGCACAGCTTGGTGAGGGGTCGCCGTCCGAGGCGTACAGCCTGTCTGCGCTCGCGCAGTGTCAGTCCCAAGGCGGCGAGGTCGAGGCGGCGCTGGCGTCTTCCCGACGCGCCGAGCAGATCCTCCAGCAGACGCTTGGCCCCCAATCCGAAGCGCTTGCGAAGATTCTGACCATGCAGGGGGTGATCATCGCGAGCCAGGGGGACTATGCCGCGGCCCGTGACCCGTACGCGCGCGCGCTTCAGATCCGCAACGCGACGAAGGGAGCCGCACACCCCGAGACCATCATCGCCGCCACCAACTATGGGTGGATGTTGGTCGCGCTTGGAGAGCTCGACGCCGCGGCGCCCGTCCTCGAGGCCGCGATGCAGGGCGCGACGGAGCTCCGCGGGGCCGAACACCACGACAACCAGCAGTTGCTCGGAGCCATGGCGGCTCTACACGACGCGCGCGGGGAGTTGGACATGGCCCTCGCGATGCAGCGTCGCGCGTTGAAGGCGGCCCAGAGCAGCCCGGAGGCGTCCAACCCGATGACGCTCGTCCCGGTGTTGACCAACTTGGGTGAGTTGTTGGCCAAGGCGGATCTGCATGAAGACGCGTCGATGTCCTACGCGCGCGCATGGTCGATTCTCGACGCTGCGCCGGACGGGCATCGAAGCCTCTATTGGGCGCACGTGAACCTGGGGCGGGCCAAGCTAGCGCATGCAGCGGGGGAGGAGTCGGCGTCGTTTCTCGACGCGGCGGTGTTGGCCAATCCTTCGCTCGAAGCTGAAGCCGCGGCGCTTCGGAACTGAGCACCGGCCTTCGGCGTCGCGCGGGACCCCCAGGTCGTGCTCGCCGTTGTTGCAGGCGGGTCAGGGGTGCTTCGAGGCCATCAGCATTCGCTTGGGCACCCATCCTGGGGCGGGTACAGCACGAATGGTGGGCGAGCGTTCGAGGACGTGCGATCGCGTGTCGGCCCTCTTGGCGGCCCGCAGGCGATTGCCTCGCCGCTGAACGGCTCCCAGGCCCAACCCGGACAGCGCCATGCCCGTGAAGTAGACCGACGCGAACAGCTTGGTGGCGGCGCCGCTGAGGTTTGCATCCACGAGGGGCACCGCAAAGACCAGCGTGCAGATGCCCAGACCCATGATCTCCCAGGAGCGCTCGAACATCGACGCTACAAAACCCGGCACCCTGGGGTGCAGATAGGCGGCGCGATCGATGCCCTGCTCCGCTGAAACCGCTCGGTCCCAGACGAACGTGTGCTCGCATCCTGGCGCCGGACACACGATAGCCGCGGCGAGGGACAACGGGCGCGGAAACCACGCCTGCTCGCAGCAGTGGGGGCAGCGAATGTTCGCGTCGACCTCCACGTACTCTTCACGCAGCATGTTCACAGCCCCAGGCTAGCCCCGAATCTGGTGCACGCCCGGAACCCGCACATGGCCCCCTTCCCGTGGGGTGCTTCGTCGACCTCGCGCCGCGGCAGCAGGTCAGGGGGCCCCGCGCGGTGGAGCGAGGCTCGGAGGATCGGGACTTGTCCGAACGATCGCGGTGCGACACAGTCCCGGCTGTGTCAGCACGCAAGTCGACGCTCCTCATCGGCGCAATCATCGCCGCAGGCGTAGCGCTGGCGGGCATCGGGCTGCCCAAGTGCAACGGCGCGGGGCTGGGCGGAACCGCCGAACCTGGGCAGTCCGAGCCCTCCGAGGCGCCCGCAACCCAGGAGCCCAACGCCAACCCAAGGGTGCTCGTGCAAGGTGACCGGTGCAGCGTCGGCGATGCCGAACCTGCTTCTTGTGCAGACGCCTGCGCGGCGCTGCTCGAAGCCCGGCCCGCGTGGGTGGAGATCGACGGAACCGCGGGGACCCACAAGGTCGTGCAGGATCTCCGCGCTTGCTTGCGGGAGTCCGAGATCGACGTTCGGATGCTGAGCTCGTGAGCCGCCCATGCTGAGCACCATCCTTCGCGAACCCTCCGCGTTGTTCGTCCTTACGGTCGTGGCGGTGCTGATCGGCGTGGCAGCGCGCTGGGTCTACGGGACGCGGCGTCAGTTCGACGCCTTGCGCGGCGGCCTCATTGTCCTGCGAAAGGTTGGCCGCGACCTGCCGCAAGCACACCCCATTCGTCGGCGACTCGAGACCGCACCGGTTGTCGAGGTTTCCTTTGAGGAGATCGCACATCTCCTGGGACGGGACGGCGTCGGCGAGGCGGCCCACATGCTGATCGACCTGCGTCGACAGCTTGGGTGGATCGAACGCTTCGCCCAGCTCGCGGTTCACTTGGGCATCTTGGGGACGGTTCTCGCGTTGGTCGGCGCCGACTTCAGCGACGGTGAGGCGTTCCGAGACCAGCTGCCTCTCGCCCTGGGCACGACCCTGTTCGGCCTCGTGGGGGCGGTGGTGCTGTCGCTGTTTGCCGGCCTCGCGGAGAGCGTCCTGGACCGAGCGGCCGCCGCGGTCCGCGACGCACTGCTGGCCGGATTTGACGCCGACGCCGAGGCCGAGGCCGACTGATGGCACAGCGGCGGCTCGACATGCTCCCTTTGCTCGACGTCTTCATGGTCGTGCTGTTCGCGATGACGACCTCGACCACGGACACGGCCACGACCACGGACGCGCCAGCGGACGCGGACGCGCCGACCTCCAGCGAGGTGCGTGACTCCAAGGCCGATGACCAAGAGGCGCTCGCCGAGGCTCGCGGTGCCCGCGACCGGGCGGAGGCTGCATTGTCCCAGGCCCAGCAGAGCAGCCAGGACGCAGCCCAGCGGACCCAAGCACTGGCCGAGGCGCTCGAAGACCTGCGCGCAGACGCGACCCGCCGCGGTGGGTCCCCGCGCGAGAGCGAGGTGCTGGAGCGCCTGCTCGATCAGTTCAGTGTCTTCGAGATCGAGCTCGCCGGTGAGCCAGGCGAGGCCGGCGTTCGCAACCGCTGCTGCTTCCGCAGCGACCTACAGGACCAGTGGCGCTCGTGTGGCGCGGTTCCGGCACTGGAGATCGATCGTGAGCACTGGCTCGAGGACGGCGGCGAGGGGTTGCTCGAGGTCCTCCGGCGGACGAAAGGGGGCAACGCCCTCACGCTGGTTCGCCAAGACGAGGACGCGACCTACCGGATCGCGGGCGCCCTCGAGGATGCGCTGCGCGAGCGGCTGCCCGAGCATCGGATCTACAACGAGGGGGTCTCGCTGGCGAGCCCGCTTTGCCCGGCGGAGTGACTCTGCGGTTCACCGCAGCGGTCCGAAGGGCAGGGATGGCCCCCGCGCCGAACCTACGGTGAGGGCTCGAGGACGTGGAGCGAGAAGCCGTCGACCCCGATCGCGATCGCGTCGAGCCCGTTGCGTTCTCTGGGAACATCCCCAGGCCTGTAGTGGCCAGTGCCGTCCCAGGTCGATACATCGGCTGCAAAGATCTCCACGCCGTTGTTGTCCGCGCGTTGGCGAAACCAGGAGACCGCAGCTGCCGAGCCTTCCGGGTCGTCGTCCCAGTCCATCACGTTGATGATTCGGTCGACCCCCAGCGCAAGGTATTCGTCGTAGTAGCCCCCGTCGTAGGTTCCGTCGATGCAGATCATGAGGCCGAAATTTCCCGCTGGGGTCTCGAGGACTGTCGTGCTCTCACCCCGCGTCGCGTAGGCCGCGTCGATGTAATACAGGTCTCGCTTTCTGTATCGATCGATGTAGCCCGATGCATCGACGATGCCCACGGCGTTGAAGTAGTCGGGGCCGTCGACTTCGAGCACGTGGTAGATGACGGTGACGTCGTGCTCGGACGCAAAGGCTGCCCAATAGTCGGTGGTCGGGCCGCCGGGGAGCGGCTCGGCGACCGCGGAGACGTCGCGGCACGCAAAACTCCCGTATGTCGTCTCGCCCGGCAAGCACCACACCTCTGTGTCGCTGGCATAGCCGTAGGTTGAGCCCTCCGGGAAGACCACGATCGTCGCGCCTTGGGCGATGGCAGCCTCGGCCCACTCGGTAAGCTGGGCGGTGTTGTGCTCAGGGTCCCCGAAGTGCGCGTCGCCGTTGTACTGAATCAATCCGATCGCGGGCTCAAGCTCGAGGGCTCCTGAGCTTGAGCTTTCGTCCGAACCGGAGCTGGATTCGTCGGTCCCGGCCGATCCGGTCGAGCTGCTCGACGACCCGGACGACGGATCGAGTGCGGTCGTCTCCCCACGACTCTCCTCGGCGCCGGTCGATGAGGACCCTTGGGCTTCCGAGGAGTCCGCCGGCGCACCGGACTGGGTGCCGCAAGCCAGCGCAGGCAACAAGAACGCAGCGCAGAGCGCTCGAAGACCAAGTGATGCAGTGGTATTAAACATGTCTGAGGGTCGCGCGGAGCGTTGGTCGCTCCCGTCCTCCTCCTAAGAGTCGTCAGACTCCATTGTGGTTCACGGCAAGCCGGTTTTTCTTCCTAGCGGGTCGCAGACTGCGTGACACGGGGGCGGAGGTGGGACCTGGGCGGTCTGGCTTGCAGTGCGCGTACCAAGCAGCAGGTGGTTTGAGGTCGGTGAATGCGCCCTCGCCGGATTCGGTCAGGAGACCCGGGGCGCTGCCGAGGTCGGTGACTTCTTCGTAGATCTCGGTGGCGGTGGAGTTCTTGAGGACTTCAAGTGCCCTGCCCGCGCATGGTGATGCAACGGTAGGCCCCGCGAGAGCAAGGTCGCGTCTTGGAGGTCCGTCGTCGGGGCGAGCTGAATGCTGTCGGAAGAACGGTCGCTCGGGGTTCAGTCTGTGTTGATACGAACCTCGGCGACGCGGCCGTCGGAGCCGAAACTGAGCAACAGCCACTCCGAGTCGATGCTGAACAGCCCGCGCTCCATGCCCAAGTGATAGACCAAGTCCCAGTCTCGAAAGTAGTCGGTGTCAGGCGGTTCGCCGAGCAAATCGACGACCTGTCGCCGGGTCAATCCGGCGAGAGAACCTCGGGCCACCAGGCGGTCGGCCATGGGTCCGCGGTCGTCGGCGTCGGCTTGCCACGCCGCGGCGTCGAATGCTCGACCAGGGAAGAGCGTCCGCACCGTCACCAGCCCCAGGATCAGGCTCAACGCGAGCAGCAGTCTTCTGCGCTTGGACACACCACACAGCTTGCCTTGCTTCGCCCTGTTTCTGACGCCGCGACGCCGCGACGCCGCGACGCCGCGACGCCGATCAACACGACAGTGCTCGAGCAGCGAACGCTGGACTGAAGACCTCGGGCTCGGAGGCTCGACCGAGCAGGTGCTCTCTCCCCCCGACTACGGGTCCTTCGGCTGCGCTCCAACCGTGCAGATGGCAGGGAAGGGGGTGCTCCTTCCCGCATCAGCGCCTGCCCGGGAAGCTGCCCCGACCTCCACCGTGCGGAGTGCTATCGTCGTAGCGTGTGCGACGAGGTCACGGCGCGGAAGGAACGAGCCCAACGCCGGCGGGAGACCTGGTGCGTGGGGCCGCTGACCGACACGCCGCCAGCCGCTCCGTTGGACCTCGATGCGAGACTCGAGCAGCTGGAGCAGCTTCGCCGAGTCGGCTTCGCCCTTGCGGGAATTGCGTATCCGGAGGGGCCGACTCCGAAACATGTGCGGCGCACGTGGCCGGTGGAGCGTATCGGTTGAGCACGGCCAAGCTTCCCGCGGACTTTTCAGATTTGCTCGAGTGCCTCATCGAGGCAGGGGCCGATTACATGCTGATCGGTGGCTACGCCGTCATGGCCCACGGATACATCCGAGCGACGCAGGACCTGGATGTTTGGGTTCGGCCGACCTCGGCCAACGCGGCTCGCGTGATGGCTGCACTCGCGGAGTTCGGGCTCCCCCCCGGATTGAGCGAGGAGCAACTCCTACTGAGCACCGCGAAACCTCCTACCGGATTCCGGTTTGGTCGACCCCCGTTCGCCGTTGACCTGATCACCAGCGTTCAAGGCGTGGAGTTCGAAGATGCGTGGGTGGGCAGCGCAATTCGGCGGCTTGGTGGAATCGATGTTCGGGTGATCGGGCGGGCTGCACTGCTCGCGAACAAGCGCGCGACCGGTCGGGCGAAGGACGCGGCAGACGTCGAGGCGCTTGAAGCCCTTGTCGAACCCGACCACGGTTGAACGGGATGTCCGGTGGCTCGAACTGTTGCAAGGTTTGCCGAGGGCTCAAGATCTCGAGCAACGAGCTGACGGTCATGCTCGGCGGCGAGCGAGGGCCTGTGGCCGGCCTGAGCGCGGGACCCGAAGAGATCGTGCAACACTGGGCGTCGTTGGCCGACAGGGGGCTCGTGAACAACGCCCAACCCGCCCAGCCTGAGTTCGCCACCGGTCACACGATCGACGCACCTCCAGGGTGGTGGGCGACCTACGAGCCACATGTCTACGCCTGGATCGAGCAGCGCGGTTTCCGTACGCCCCGTCGTGAGCTCTCGGCGCGGATCGCTGGCTTCTTCCTGCTCGATGCCCCGTTGCTGCGCGCCCGATGGCGTGAGCCCGAGGCAGGGCGACCGGTCTTCGAGTGGGACGGGCTCGACGCCGAGGAGCTCGTGTTTAGGGTTGTGGGCGCGGAGCCTGCGGGGTCCTGGCAGAGCGCGACGGTGCTGCCCGACCTCGCGGACTTCGTTCGGTACATGGGCCGGGTAGGGGCGGTCCCCACCGAGGTGTGTGCCCGCATCCTCGAGGGCTTCACGGCCTGTGCAGAGCGCCTGTTCAAAACGTGGTCCATCCAGGATCGTCCGGCGGAAGCGTACTGGACCCCGCGCTCGGTCCCGTACCGAAGCCCGACTCGGCTTGGCCGCAACGCCCGATGCCCCTGCGACAGCGGCGCGAAGTACAAGCGCTGTTGCGGGCTAAACTGAGGCCAGCGCGAGTCACTGCAACCTGTGGCGGCGACGCAGAGCGCTCGACCGCTGGCTCGTGCGGGCTGCGACGGTGTCAGACCCGACGGACGTGTCTGAGCCCTGAATGCTCCCGGCCGCGTTTGCAGCCTTCGCCTCTCGCTCCTTCTCGCGAGACCTGTTCAGAACCAGAAGGTGCGCTGCCCGATGTCGCAGCTCAAATACGACAGCGCTGTCGTATTTGGCCCGCGCTCAAGGTCCCGCGCTCAAGGTCCTGGAAGGCAGGCGCGTCGCGGTCGGCAGGCAGGAGGGCGGCGTGGCACACTGAGCCCGGTGAAGCGGCCCATCATCTTGCTGTTCCTGCTCGGGTGTGGGCCGACCGTCGAGAGCACCACGGTTGCCAGTGTTCAGAGCGGGGGGCAAAGCGGGGGCGCTTCGGGGACGAATGCGTCGGAGTCGAGCACCGCGTCCACAACAAGTTCGACCACGCCGGCGTCGACGACGGGCGAAGAAGCCCTGCCTCCGCCCGAGGGCTGCGCGTGTGAGGAGCCCGGATTCTGCGGCGCGTTGACGCCGGAGTGCGGAGGTGAGGAGTTGTGCCCGACGATCTCTACCGATTGCCTACGGCCGGTGGGATGGTACGGCTGCGCCGGTCAGGAAGTTTTCTACGACGAGGTTGCACTGACGTGTGCGCTGGACGCTCTCGCCAATCGTACAAACGGATGGTTCGGCATTCGCATTCCGGGGATGGATCGTGGTTTCTGCGGAGTGGAAGGATGCCCATCGGAGAGCTGGAGGTTCCGGATTCTCGGCGACAAGGGCAGCGTCTTGCGCTCCTACTGTTCTAGCCAGCCGTACTCCGAGCCGGAGCCATCCAACAGCCTCGCCCCGCTGCAGACCCCGGCCTACTTCGAGGCCTGCAAGGACCGACCGAGCGGTCAGGCACAGCTAGACTGCCTGTTCGACGGCATCCTTCCCGGCGACACCGTCGCTTGCGGCTGACCCTCTTGCAGCCTGTTGAGAACGTCGGCGCGGCGGACCGGGAAGTACTTTTCGATCCTGACGACCGGAAAGCGACACGTCAAGGCATCGATATCGGATCGCATCCGACAACCCGTCGTAGTCCACGGCTCCATCCGGCCATCCGGCTCCATCCGGCGTGGTCCAGCGTGGTCCGGCGTGGTCCAGCGTGGTCCAGACGTACCGCGGTCCAATCAACGACGGATTCGCGGCCAGGACCCAGACGCTGAGTCCCGAATCCAGCGGTTCAGCTTCCCGCGGGAGGATGCGACGAAACTCGAGGCGATGTACCGCGGCGTGGGGAAGCGAGCACCACCCAGGAGAATCACGCGGCCACCGTTCTCGCTACGGAGTGAGAGCGGTGCTGTGGCCAAGACGTTGAGGTCGTGGAGCGCGAGCTTTTCGTCGCCGATCTGGGCGTCGCCCTCGAGGAGCATCACAGACTGCTCGTCGTACTCGTGAGGAATTTCGATGCTCCCACCGGCCGACAGCTCGATGTCGGCGAAGATTGTGGGCGCGTGGCAGGTGGTCGGGGCGGTCTCCCCCCACGCGCTTCCCATGGCCAGTCGAGCCGTCGCGCCCTCGCGGGTCACGACCGGAAGATCGTCGCGGCGGTAGTGTTCGAACGCAGGGGCGGTCTCTTCGAATGCGTCGGGGAGCGCGAGCCACATCTGGACGAAATAGATGTCCACGGTCTTGGAGCTGTCCGTGGCGTCCGGCAACTCTTCGTGCGTGATGCCGCTGCCGGAGGTCATCAGCGCGTTGTCCCCAGATTGGATGGTTGCGGCGTTTCCCGCACTGTCGGCATGCATCATCCGCCCCTGCAGCAGATAGGTGAACGTCGACAGTCCCGCATGCGGATGCTCGGGGACGCCGCCCCCTGTGGTCCGTGGAAGCGTCAGGGGTCCGCCTTGGTCCATGAAGATGAACGGACCCACCATACCAAGGACTTCGATGCACACCGGAGGCCCCAGAAGACCAACGCAACTCGGAACGCCGCTCCAGCGCCCCTGCGGATGTCGTCGTGGGCGCAGGTTCATCCCTGAGGGCAGAAGAACGCCACGTCGGCCTGCTGGACGTCGCGGTAGGACTCGCAGGCTGCGCCGCAGAGGCGAATCTGCGTGTACTCGATGCTGTACGTCCAGCCGTCGTCGCCGGCCTCGCAGGCTTCGGGATCGATCAAGTCATACAGGCTGCCATCGATGTCGACCTCGGCGAGGCTAGGGTGCGTGGGGGCGGGGTCGAGCTCGAGGTCGCAGCTGAGCAGGTCGCCGATGACCACGTCCATGAACGACTGCAGTTGAGTGGTGTCGGTGGCGTTGTAGAAACGCTCGACGTCACCGGGCATGCCGAGGGGGACGCCGCCGGCCTCGGCGTAGCCGTTCATGGCTGCGACCGTGGACGCGCCGATGTCGACGCCGACGACGTAGGTCGGGATCCCGTGGTCCTGAAACAGAGCTTCGATTTCGGTCGTCAGCGCTGCGGGGGAACCCGAGCACCCCGCGTCGCCGTCGAGCAGGAGTAGCGCAGCGCGAGGCCGGTCCGGGTCGGCGTCGACGACGAGCGAGAGGGCTCCCTGGACGAACGCCTCGTAGGCGGGCGTGAGTCCGGTACCGGTACTGGACGCGGCCGGTATCGAGCTGAGGATCGCGGCGACGTTGTCGAGCGCAGGGTCCACGTCGAGGCCCGCCGAGACGCCGCAGCCGTCGATGTTGTTGGTGGGAAACACCTTGACGCCAAATTCGACGACCGGAGCGTAGGTCTCGAGGATGAACGTGACGGCGTTGTGAAGCGCGTTCCATCGCGAGATTGACCCGAGCACAGGATCGTTGAAGTTGCTGCCCATCGAACCCGAGTGGTCGAGGACCATGATCATCGTCGGCTCTACGAAGTCGATCGTCGGTGCTTGCTCGTCGCAGGCTGCGCTGCCCTTGGGGACCGCGTTCACGTCGAGAACGATCGGCGGGGGGCCGCCGTCGGAGTCGTCACCGTCGCCCGGAGTCATCGACGTGACGCCGCCGGGCCCGGTGGAGGTGGCGTCACCGGAGCTGGTCGAAGGTGGCACCTCGCCCGTTGACTCCGAAACACCGGGGCCAGCGTCGACACCCGCGGACGCGATGCCGTCGGTGGCGTTGGCTCCGGCCTCGTCGCTCGAGCACCCGAGCACTCCGAGTGTCGCGAGCGCAAACCCGAGACTGGCTGCATGCCTTGAACCCGCTCGTGGTGCTGGAGACATCGTCATGCCTCGGACTCTAGAACGCATGCCCTTAAACGAACAGTCGCAAGGCCTTGCGGAAGACCCGCCGCTCCAGAACTCACGGTACTCGGCCGCTGTTTGACCACGATCGCCGAGCCGAGCGATGTCTCGGAGCTGTGACGCCGTCCCGTGAACGGCCCTGATCCCATCGCCGACGGGCGCCACTTCCCCACGAACGACGGTGCGCGAGCTGAAAACACTCAGGTTTTCCGCGAGGCGCCACCCAACGACTTCGTCGATTGGGCCCGCTCAACTTCCGCGATTGAGCCGCCCTGGCCACGCCGAGTTCCTTCTCGTAGATGGCGGTGACCAGGGGCTGGCTGAAGTCCACCAGCGCATCGGCGGGGACGAACGCTACGAACACCCGGCCGTCCTTCTGATGCCCCGTCACCCGCGTCCCCCGTTCGGCTCCCGTAGCCCGCGGCTCGTCGTCATCCGCTCCACTTCCCGGCAGCAAATGGTGGCCTCGATTCCCAGCGGAATCGTGCCGATCTGCTCTTCTCCTAGCGGGCACTGAATCGCGCCAGCCGGAGAGGACATGGCGTAGCCGTCCGCATCCTCGCACTCCTCCACGGTGTCGATCACCCCATCACCCTCTTCCTTCTCCGAACATCCTGCTGCGACGACGAGGCACAGCCACAGGCCAGCGGCGGTTCGACGTTCCATGTCTGCAGCCTAGCCCAAGGTGGGTGTTGGGGGTGTTGGGGTGCTGAATCGAGTCGGTCGGGTCGCGTGTGTCCTCCTCCTGGGGTCCGGACATGGCCGCACGGCCGGCTCGGGCAGTGATGCCACCGGCTCGTCCGGCACGGAGTCCGCCGACTTCACGGCGTCGGCTCTGCCTACCGAGGGCGCGACCCAAAGCACTCCTGTCGATGGGGGCAGCGGTAGCACCGAAGGTGCATCGTCGACCGGTGAGCCCGAGCTGCCCGAGCCCGAGCTCCCATTCTTACCCCCCCGAGTGCCCAGCAGCCGCACTCCAGGACGACGTTTTCGGTCCCAATGAGGTGTAGCTCCTTGGAACACTGAACGAGGGGACGAGCGAGCGCGATGCTACAGCGCACTGGAGCACGCCGTTTCGGCTCCGGTCTTACCCCAACTCACCCAAACGCTCACCGTCTGAACCCGATGAGGTCGAGCTCGTCGCTCCACACACTGTTCGATTCGGCGGTCGCGAACAACACGGTCCCGTCGCGGTTTCGTCGGGAGCGTCGGTGGGCTCCGAGCGGGCCACAGCGCGGCGCTCGATTCGTCCTGGCATCGCTTCCATCCAGCCAAGGCTCGCAAGCGCTTCGTTTCGTCGCAGTCTCGCTGCCGAGCGGCTCGACGGGGACTACGTCCTCAGTGGACAGGTGTCCGAACGCCCTCCAAACCCTGGCTCGCACCGCGCCCCAGTGCTACCGCACCCCCAAGGTGACCAACGCCCCCCACGACGCGCTCTTCAAGACCATCTTCGGCCAACCCGAACATGCCGCCGCCGAGCTGCAGCACATCCTCCCCGGCTACGTCGCCGCGCGCATCGACTGGTCCACGCTCACCCCGCAACCCGGCACCTACGTCGACGAGGAACTGGCCGATCAGCACAGCGACCTGCTCTTCTCCGCTGCCACGCGCCCCTCCCGTGAGCCCGTCTTCGTCTACATCCTGTTCGAGCACCAATCCACCGCGCAGCCTCGTATGGCGTTGCGTCTGCTTCGTTACATGGTCCGGATCTGGAAGCGCCACACGAACGAGCATCCCGAAGCGTCGCTGCCCCTGATCATCCCCGCGGTGCTCGCCCACGTCCCCGGCGGGTGGACGGCCCCCACGAGGTTCGCCGACCTCTTCGCCGCATCGGTCGCCGACATCGCGCCGGGCGTCCTCCCCGACTTTCAATACGCCGTCGACGACCTCCACCACTCGAGCGACGCCGACCTACGCGCTCGGACGCTCGCCAACGCGGCGCGGCTTTCCTTGTGGCTGCTGCGTGATGCGCGGGACCGCGACGCCCTGCTGCGGAGTCTCCCGTCGTGGGCGGGAGACCTCGAATCCCTCGCGCAAACGGCCCACGGCAAGGAGTTGCTCATCGTGCTTCTTCGCTATATCGCGAAGGCTTCCCGGGACCTGCAGCTGTCCGAAATCCGTGCCATCCTTGACGGGCAAGCGCCCACAGCCGAGGCCGTGACGATGACGATCGCCGAACAACTCCACGCAGAAGGACACGCCAAGGGGCTCGCGCAAGGCAAGGCCGAGGGGAAGGCAGAGGGCAAAGCCGAGGGGAAGGCAGAGGGCAAAGCCGAGGGCAAGGCAGAGGGCAAAGCCGACTCGGTCCTCGTACTCCTGCGTGCCCGCGGCCTGCATGTCCCCGCGGTCGTCCGGCAGCGCATCGAGAGGTGCGCGGACTCGGAGACGCTCGACCGGTGGCTCGTTCGGGCGGCGAGCGTGTCCGACCCGGCGGACGTCTTCGACGCCTGACCGGCCACAGATCTGCTGCTCGCAGCGTTGGCGTACGGCACGCTGGCCCCAGCGTGGGAGCCCAAAGAGAGCGTCGCGTCCTCAAGATGCCCGCGGCGCACCGACGCCCGTTTGCGGACATGCCCGCATGTCGAGCTTCGGGAACGCTCTTTGTGAGCGGCGGCAACGAACAGCCGGCTGAGAATCGATCACTGAGAATCGATCACTGAGAATCGATCACTGAGAATCGATCACTGAGAATCGATCGTCGATGGGCGCTCACCAACCGGTCGCCGCACAAACTCCGGCACACAACCCCAAGTGGTTTCCCGAGCACCCGAGCCCGGCCGGGTAGGCTTGGATATGCAGGGCCTCGATCTGGCACTCGGGCAGCAGAGGATTGCCCCACACGTCCAGCCAGTCCATCTCGACCAGGTTCGGTAGGTCGAGCATCACCAGCACGGGATTGTCGGAGATGTAGAGGTGGTTTGCGGACGCAAGGGTCGGGGCGTTGATGGCGGTGAGCTGGCTGTTTCCGAACACAGCAAGGCCGTACGCATCATGCAGGGCCGAGAGGCCCGACAGGTCGCTCACCGAGGTGTAGCCGACGGAGAGGTAGAGGTCGACCCGCTGCAGACAAACAAGCGGCTCCAGCGTGCTGACTTCGTCGCGAATGTCGAGCCCGCCTTGAACCCAGCTGCAGGTGCTCAACGACTCCAAGACTGCATCACTTCCAGCATCAAAGTGCCCGACGCACGGCAGGTCGAGGCCCAGGCATTCCTCACCCGGCGGAAGCTCCGGGATCGGGGGGTTGGGTCGCTGACCGCCCGTGGAAGACTCGGAGCCGCTGTCCGAAGATTCCCCCGAGTCGCTGCCCCACCCAGTCGAGCCGCTGTCCCACCCCGTTGAGCCGCTCGTCCCCCAAGGGACGTCGCACTCGCACGCGCCGTAAATGCCTCCGGGCTCGCAGAGCTGCTCCCCGGACCCTCCCCCGCGGCACGCGCACTCCACAGCGCTGCCCTGGACACATCCCGTCGGCGTCGTCGTCGACGAGCCTGGAGGCACCGAGTTCGTCACAGAGCCTGGGCTGCCACCGCTTGAGGAGCCCCACGAACCGGTCGCGCTACCGGATCCGCCCGATGTGTCCCCGGTTGAAACCAAAGGGTCGCACGCCACGACGCTCAGAGAAAAAAAGGCCATGCACGCTCGCGTCCAGCTCACCCTAAAGCGTGACACGGGTCTGTGTGCCGACAAAACTACGCTGCCCGCGACGCGCTGAGTTTGGCGGGCGCCATCGCGGTGCGTCCCCTATCTGGCCGGCTTGGCCCGTTGGAGGACCCGCGTCCGGGTGATCCAGAAGACGTGGTCCTCGTCGACGTCGATGGATCGCGCGCCGTTCTGCTGCTCGGCGAGTTGGATGGTCGCGTCTTCGCCGAACGGGAGCGCCATCACGCGGTCGTTGTCGGTCCAGAATGCGAAGGTGGCGTCTGCGGCCACTCCCCAGGGGGCGGCGGAATCATCGTCCAGCGGAGCCGCAGCGCCAGCCACGGAAAGCATCATGATCGTGTTGGGGAGGTTCGCGCCCGGGCCGTCGCCATTGGCCCACAGCAGCTGTCCGCTCGGCGTGCGTGCAATGCCCCACGGCTGCGCCTGGCCGTCTGCGAGCGTCACGTACTCGAACGGATCTGCACTGCCATCGAGCGCCGCAGAGAACACACCACCGATGGGCTCCTCTTTCGGGTTGGCGATGAAGCCCACACTCCCCACTTCCGCGTGCGCGGTCCAGTAGATCTGGTCGTCGCCAAGCACGAGGGCCGAGATGCCACCAAACATACTCGCGAGCAGTTCCTCCGGCTCGTCAAGGCCGAGAACCCGGCGGTAGACATCTCCATCGACGGAGTCGAACGTGCCCCAGTAAACATGCGTTTCATCCACGGCAACCGTTCGCGGCCGGATTGCCATGGCGACAACTTCTGGGCGCCCGCCTTCTTTGGGGGCTCGCATGACGGCTCCGTCCTCCACGAGGTTGGTCCAGTAGACATGCGTCGCATCCACGGCGATGTCGTAGGGCGCGTCCTGCCCTTCGACGATGACGCCTCCATCCCCACCATCCTTCATGATTCGGGAGATGATTCCCTGACTCTGATCGGTGAAATAGACATACGAGTCGTCGACCACCAACCCGCGCCCGCTCACCAGCTCATCGACCAGGACGATGCATTCCGGGCACCCCGGGTCGGCTGGGGTCCTCTCGCCTGAGGTCGAGCTTCCGTCCTCGCTTGTGCTGCTGGTTTCGTCTGGGTCGAACGTGCCGGCTTCGTCACTGCTGCTGGAGGAGGGGGAATCGCTCGATGCGGTGGCCTGTCCGCGAGAGTCTTCGACGTGCTGTGACGTTGTTGAACTGGCGGTCGCGGACGTGGACCCGTCATCGCTTGTGACCATCGCGCTGCCGCAGCCCGACAGGAGAACGAGCACCACGAGGCTGTGGAGCGTCGAGCTCAAGCGTTGAGGGGGAGGGGGCGAGACGAGGCAAGGCACGACGGAGAGGGTGTTGCACTCGGAGGGGATCCGTTCCCGGTTTTCTTCGCAACCCCGGAAACGCTGTGCGCGAGCCAACAAACCCGCTCTCGCGAGCTGAATCGGGGAAAACCTCGCGCGTCGGAGGCTGCCATGGAAACGCGAAATTGGCTGTCGTGCATGTTGGTGCTGCTTCTCGCTTGCGGGGCCGACGACGCCGAGCCCCCTGGGGCGACGATGGGATCCGGCTCGATCAGCTCAATGTTGTTGAAGCCGATGTTCTTGGTCCCCTTATAGTGGAGACCCCCGAAGCGACTGGAGACGTTTGGAATGGGTTGCCCCAACGTCTTCCAGACCGCGCCGCCCCAACCGTGGTCGAAGGCGCGCTTGATCTGATCGCCCGAGTTCGCCGGTGGGGCGGACGCGAGCCAGAACGGGTTGGGAGAGATGATGCCCGCGGTGTTGGACTGCAAGTTCGCCATGTCGTCGAATCCCTTCAGGCCCCACCCTTGAAGTAGGCGTCAATGGCGTGGGCAGCCAAGCTACTCGCCATCGACAGCAGCGGTGCCATCGTCGTTGCAGGGGGAGACCCGGCAGGCCTCCTCAAGCTGGTACCTGACGCCGACGAGCGGTGACGTCCCCGCTGGAGCACCCTCAGACGTGTCGTCCCGCCAGGGCGTCGGCTCGCGTCGCGGCGGAAGGTGCTGCCACAGGCGTCACGCTCGGGCGAATACCTGCACAGGCTGTTCGATAAATTCGAACAAGATCTGGCCATTCAAAGAAAAAAAGCGGTTCGGTCCTTCGATCCGTAACCCGTTGGCGAAACCAGCGTAGGTGGGCATAGGACTCTGCACCACAGTGAAGACCGATCTCCGTTCCATTCTCGAAGCCGCCGCGCTCGCGGTTGTGACCCTTACCTTTCCTGCCTGTGACGGCGACGCTGGCGACGAGACCCCCGCAGGTTCCACGGGCGCCGACGCGGGGTGCCCGGGTGCCACCTCAGGTTGCCCCGGAACGACCGCGGGCTGTCCCGGCGCGAGCACTGGGTGCCCCGGAACGACCGCGGGTTGTCCTGGAGCCGAACGACCCGACGAGGTCGAAGATGTCTTGAAGGCAATTGAGGACGATAGCTATGCGAGCTGGGAAGCCGAGTCCGAGCCCCACCCGCCCGTCGGGACCTCGCCGCACCCGGGTGAGGTTCGAACGTTCTTCAACGCCGCGCTGGCCGGGTCGATGGGCGCGGGGAACACCGAACATCCCGTGGGCTCCGCCGCGATCAAAGAGTCTTGGGTCCAGGGCGAGCTCGCTGGATGGTTCGCCGAGGTCAAGGTCGCCGAAGGCAGCGGGCCGGAGACCTGGTACTGGTGGTCCGACCTTGGGGGCGTCGACGCGCTGGGCGGCGAAGCGTCCGTCGCGGGTTGCGTCGGCTGCCACGCTGCCGGCGTCGACTACGTCACGACGGCCTACCCGCTGGAATAGCGGGCCGCGACGGTGAGGACCATCGTGGTGTGCCGCATGTGATCTGGCCCGGCTTCAGATCCGCGAGAGCGCGAGGTCGAGGAGCTGAGGCGCGGTCTCGGGCGCACACGCGGCGCCCGGTTCGTCACGCACCTTGACCTCGACCACGAAGACACTCTCCGCGCCCGCGGAGACATGGGTCGTCCCCATCAGCGTGGGCCCGCGACCCCCCGCGACCTCGGCACCCATCTGCGCGACGCTCTCGCTTGGGTGGCGAGAGACCAGGAGCAGCGCCTCGCCAGCCTCGGTTTCGCGGTTGCAGGGGTTGAGTTCGATGCCCTCGAAGACGGTGGGCTCGAGCGTCAGCTCCGCGCCGCAGATGTCTGCGAAGTCGGCAGGGGTGAGCAACGCATCGCAGAGCGGATCGGGCACTTGGTCCTCTGTGCCTTCCGTCGAGTCGTCAGCACAGCCGAGCGAAAGAACGGCAAGCAAGGCGAGAAAACGCGAGACGGACCGTGGGGCATTCACTGGATTGGGCACAGCCAAACTTTAGCCAGATCACGTCGCAGAACACCCCTGTGGCCAGAAAAACGGTGGGAGAGAGCACACGGGAACGCTCGAGCGTCTGCGGCAACTACCCAAGATTGCCCTGCTCGCGCGGGCCGATCCTCGCTGGTTCAGTCGCCCGCGCGATGGACCCGGGATGCGGGGAGCTCGAGCGTAGCCGCGTGGGTCTGGAGGTACGTTTCGAGGGCGTCGGCGTCGGTGCCGTGCTCGACCGGGTCGGCTCCCTCGCGCAGGACATCGAAGCCGTCACCACCGCCGGCCAAGAAGTCGTTGACGGTGACGCGGTAGCGCGCGTCCAGGTCCAGCGGTTGTCCCGCGATCTTCACCTCGGCCGGGTCCACGCGCTCGCCCGGCGCTCGCTCCGGATGCCACGTGTACGCAGATCCGCCGGAGATTTGCAGCACCGTGGCGTCCTCTTCGCCGTCGGAGATACGCCACTGAGCCTCCAGCAGCGCGTGGATCTGGTCTCCGCGCAGCGTCATGGTGACCAGCAGGTTGCCGAACGGGTGCACCGCAAAGACGTCGGCGAACGTGACCGGCCCTGCGACGAGGTCGGTGCGGATACCGCCGGGATTCATGAACGCGACGACCGAGCCGTGGGCGGCACCCGAAGCGAGCTGCGCGTCGGCGACTCGGGCTCCCAGCTCGGACTCGCCGGCCACGTTGGGCCGTCGAACGAGCGCCCGCGCGAGGACGCCGACCTCTCGCAGGGTCAGGTGCTTGGCGGCTGCAGCCGCGCGGTCGACGATCGCTTGAGCGGCCGGCAAAGGAGCGATGTCGTGAGAGACCGCGGTGTTCACCGCGACCGCGCCTGTCACATCATGAGTGACCGGATCGATCCGCAGGTCGATCTGCGAGAGCACGCGTCCCGAGCTGCCCGCCGACGTCACCACCTTACCGTCGATCTCACAGACGTACGACTGGTGGGTGTGACCGGTGATCACCACGTCGACGGCATCATCGAGCGCCTCGGCGATCGCGACGATGGGGCCCCGCAAACCTTCACACTCGGTATACCCGCCCGTTTGTTCGCCGCCCTCGTGCACCAGCACGATGATCGTCTCGATCCCCTGGGACTGCAGCGTGGGGACCAAAGCGTTGACGGTTTCGGCCTCGTCGGCGAAGCGCAGGCCTGCGACGGCCGAAGCACGGGTGACCGACGCAGTGTCCTCCAGGGTCATTCCAATGACCGCAACCTGGACGTCCTCGAACTGGCGCAGCGCATAGGCTGAAAGCAGGGGTTCGCTCGTCTCGGTGAGAACGTTCGCCGCCAAGTAGGTGAACGATGCACCCGCGAACGGAGTCGCGCTCCCGCACTCCGCATCCGGATGGCAACCCCCGTGCTGCATCCGCAGCAGCTCGGCTCGTCCTTCGTCGAACTCGTGATTGCCGACCGATGCAAACTCAAGCCCGAGAGCGCCGAGCGCTTCGATTGTGGGCTCGTCGTGAAACAGCGACGAACTCAGCGGACTCGCACCGATCAGGTCGCCCGCGGCCACCACCAGGCTGTGCGGAGCACCCCCTCGCAGCCTTGCGATGTGGCTCCCGAGGTACGCGACCCCACCGGCTGGTTGCGTTTGCCCATCCGCGCCCTGCAGACCGGTCGAGGGCGGCTCAAGCGCCCCATGCAGGTCGTTGAACCCCAGCACCCGAACGTGGACCTCATTCGCGCCGGCCTTGAGCGGGGGCTCTGCGCGTGTCTCACGATGGGAGGCCTTGCAAGCGGCGGCCCCGAGAAGAAAAACGGCCAGTACGGCATGGGTACTCGCCCGTCCGGTTGCGCTCATGGGCCGCAAGATACCAGCCCGCACCTGCTCAGCGCCCGAGGTCCCGACTTGTTGGACTCGCATCACGCTGCGCTATGGTAGCCATACGGACGCCGCATCGGGTTCGATGCTAAGCCGAGTGGCACGAGGGTGTCTGCACCTCGCCGGATGCTTGCCGCGCCACGATGGCGATGGCGACGGCGACGGCAACCCACAGCGGAAAGCCTATCCCCATGAAGCGCGAACTTGCACTCGGAGCCCTGCTCGCCCTCATGGGCTGCGAGCAGGTCAAAAGAATCGAACAAGGCGGAGACTCTGGGCCGGACAGCGCCGTGCCTGACGCCGTTCAGCAGCGCCTCACACAAAGTTGTGCGCTGCCGGGTTGCCACGCTGGCTCCGTCGCACCGGACCTCTCGGCTGCCGGTGGTGGCGCCTGGGTCACGCAGTCCGGGTCGGGTGGCCCGTTTGTTTCGTTCGGGGATATCGAGAACAGCTACCTCATCGAAAAGATGTTCCCTGCACCCAGCACGGGCAGCCAGATGCCGCTCGCGCCGGGCGTGCTCGCCCCCGAAGACCTGGCGTTGATCGTGGGTTGGGTCGCGGGCGTCGAGTTGCCCGAGGGCACCAGCGCTGAAGAGAGCGGATCGGGTGGTGATGGGGTCAGCTACAGCGCCGATGTTCGCCCGATCTTCGCCGTACACGGCTGCTTGGTCTGCCACCACGACGACTCGGCGATCGACGTCGACATCGCGGACCCGTTCTCCGAACCCAACGGCTTGGTCGGCTCGCTCAACACCTGGGCGGAGGCGTACCCCGAGGGGAATACACCGATGCTCAACGTCTCCCCAGGAGAGCCGGACGCCAGCTTCTTGATCGACAAGCTCGTCGATCCATACGTCACCGATCCTTCCGTGGGCGGCGGTCCGATGCCGCTCAACCTCGAGCGACTCACCGACGACGAACTCGCGGACCTTCGGGCGTGGATCGATGCCGGGGCCAACGACGACCAGACCTTCGAGGACACCATCGCGCCCATCTTCGGTGACGAGACGCGCCTGGGAGCGCGCGGGGGAAAGTGCACGTACTGCCATCACTCGTTCGGCGGGCAGAGCCCAAACCTCGCCGATCCCTTCGACCCGGAGACGGGAGCGGTCGGGGTTGCGAGCCTCTTCAACCCCGAAGCGATGCTCATCGAGCCCGGCAACGCCGACGCCAGCGTGTTGGTGCAGAAGGTCGAGGCGACACAGTCGGGAGCGATCGGTGGGCCAATGCCTCCGTTCTACGAGCCGCTCGACGCGGCCGAGCTCGAGACGGTGCGCGCGTGGGTCGAAGCGGGCGCGCCCGACAACTGACGGTGTCTTCGGGAGACGCGTACCTCAGACACGAGGTACTAGAATCGGACCGAGACAGAGGCGGTCGCGGAGCTCGGAGACAATGCGGCCGAGGCGGACACAGAACGTTTGCGCCGCCGAGCGCCGAGGGCCAGCATGGTCACGCCCGCGGCACCCAGAAGGACCGCGCTGCTCGCCGCGGTCAAGACACCGATGTTGGCGCGGCGTCCGTCCCGGTTCGCCGCGCTGATTCCGGCGTCGTCCTGGGCCGCCATGGCGCGGTTGAACTCGTCTTCGGCGGCGCGGCCTGAGCCCAACGCGACGAACACTGCGATGGTGCTCGCTACGCCTCCGGCCAGGGCGAGTCCTCCGCCGATGAGCAGCCCGGTGCCGTTGGGTTTGGGCGAGGCTGGGGGAGGCGCGTCCTGTGAAACTGCGGTGGGCGGAATGAACGCGGGTGGGGGGACCGCGGTGGCGGGTGGCGCCTCGCTCTCGTTCTCGCTCTCGCTCTCGATCTGCGACAGGAGCTCGATGGCGCGCAAGCGATCTTGCTTCTCACTCTCATCCATCGTGTGCCCGGGCCAATCGACCCACGCGACGAACCCCTTGAGCAACGGCTTGGCAGCCGCGACTCGGCTGGGGTCGTTGTCTTGTTCGTACGCCCTCATCTGTGCCTGTGCCAAGTCGAAGCCCAGCACGCGCCGACTCTCGGAGAGTTCTGGGGTCTGAGCCATCAGTGCGTGGGCCTCGGTCCAGGACCGGGCGGCGCCCGCATAGTCCTCGGCATCGTACGCGTCGAGCCCTTGCTCGAACAAAGACCTCGACTGGGCCACGGCAGGATCGGGCTCTTGCGACGCGCCGGCTTCGGCGGGGCTCGCCGAGGGCGATGGGGCAGCGAGGACCGAGGCACTCGGCAGCGCAAGGGCGCCCGCCAGCAGGCTTGTGGTGACAGCACGCAGGAGACGGCGATCAAGCGACTTCGAGAGATTCATGGGTCGTTCTGGAGGGGAGTGGCCTCCGTTGTGGTGGTAGTAAGTTCCGGGCTTGAGTCGATTGCGGCTTTGTTCACTCGGAGTCGGAATTGTGGTCTCGCAGGCTCTTCGCCCAGTCGTCGAGCGCAGTGGAAGACAGCAGGGCGAGCTCCGCGCTGCCCTTCATCGAGGCGACCTCGTCGGCCAGGAGCTGGCGAGCGCGCCGCAGACGGGTGCGAATGGTGCCTTCGGGAATCTCGAGGATCTTCGCCAGCTCGGCTCCGCTGTGTTGCTCCCAGTAGAACAGCTCCAGCAGGATCTGATGGTCGACCGGGAGGCGACGCAGTCCCTGCAAGATCATCGCGTGTTCGCGTCGCCGGTGGACCACGGAACTCGGTGACGGTGCGGTGTCGGCCACGCTGTCGCGCCCGGGTTCGATGCGTTCCACCCCGCGCAGCTTGGCGAGGTGCACGAGCAGCTGGTTGCGGGCGATGGCGAACAGGAAGGTGCGGAACGAACTCTCGCCGCGGAAACGCTGGCTTCCCTCATATGCCGCGAGAAGCGTCCGCTGGACCAGATCGTCGACCGCAGTCCCGGCCTTGTTGCGAAAGAAACGGTACAGCCCATCGAAGTGTCGCTCGAACAACGCCTCGGCCGCCTGGGCGTCCCCATCGCGCCAACGGGCGAGCAGTTCTTGGTCGGTCACCACCCATGGAGGCTAGAGCACATCGAAGGGGCTCGCCACGCCACCTCGTGGGTCGTTGGGCTCGATGGGCTCCGCGCGTGCAGCCCGACAAAGGCACGGCTGCCTGCTACCGTCACTGGGGTGGGCGGCAGCGATCACAACGACGTGACCAGCGGCGGCTTGGGAGATCCGCCAAGCACCGCCCCGCCACCGAGCGTGCGCGCTGCGATCTTGGCCCGTGTGCTCAAGCAAAGCGTCGGCGATGGCGAGACCCCGCTGCTGGACGGCCGCTATCGGCTGCTGCGGGAGATCGGTCGTGGCGGTGCCGGTACGGTGTGGGAGGCGGAGCTGCTGCCTCTGGGGCGCTTGGTGGCGGTCAAGCTGCTTCGGCGCGGCGTGGCCTCAAACCCCAAGGCGGTTGCTCGCCTGGTGCGCGAAGCCATGACGGTGTCCAGACTGGGTCACGAGCACATCGTGCAGGTCAACGACGTCGGGATCGACGAACACGGCTCGCCCTACATCGCGATGGAGTTGCTCGAGGGTGAATCGCTCACGCAGCTGGTCGCCCGTCGTGGGCGGCTGCCCTGGTCGCAGGTCGCCGAGATCGCGACGCAACTGTGCGGTGCCCTGTCGGCGGCCCATGCCGTCGGAATCGTGCACCGCGACGTGAAGCCTGCCAACGTCTTCGCGACGCGGCGTGACGACCGGTGGTGGCGTTGCAAGCTGCTGGACTTCGGTTTGTGTACCGGCGGACGCGACACGGCCGTTCTCACCGCAGCGGGAATCTTGCTCGGCACGCCTGGATACGCCGCTCCAGAACAGCTTCGCGGGGAACTCGTGGATGGTCGCGCCGACTTGTACGGGCTGGCCTGCGTCATGGTGGAACTCCTCACCGGGCGTCCCGCGTTTCGAGGAGGCAGCCGCCAGGAGGTTGTCGGCAACCAGCTTGCAGGGCGACGCTGCGGCGAGCTCGACACCCTCGATCTCTCGCCCGAGGTTGTTGCGCTCATCGATCGAGGCCTGTGTGTGTCCGCGCGAGATCGACACGACAACCCCGAGGCATTCGCGAGGTTGATCGCAAGCGTTCCACGTCAGCAGCCCCCACCGACCCCCAGCTCCGAGACGACTTCGCGCTCGAAGGCCGCGTGGGCCGTTCGAGCGGCGATCGTCGCCACACTCGCAGGCGTCGGCGTCGTCGCGATGGTGCCGGGGTCCTCGGAGACGAAGTCCGTGGGTTCCGAACCGCGCGCGCTGGCGCCACCCCCTGTCTCGCACGAAAGCGTCGAGCCAACCCCGGTGGCATCCACCCGCGACGTGGTTGAGGAGAGCGCGGCCCCGGAGGCGGATGTTCGCGAATCGCCGGGTCCGGCGCTTGTGGAGCGTCCGAGCCCCGCCCGGGTCAAACGCGTCCGCCCACGAGTCCCGAAACCTCGCGCCGCGCCCGAAGTTCCGGCACCTCCCGTGCGGCAGGCGTACGCCGATGGGATCCGCGACCCGTTCGCCACGCCGCAAGGCGAGTGAGCGCGCCCTGCAGCTCGTGCCCGAGTACAGCCCGGCGCTGTCGCTGCAAGCCCGGACGCTGCGGGAAGCCGGAGACCTGTCCGGCGCGCGGGAGGTGCTGGCGCAAGCCGCCGAGCGGTCGCCGAGCGCCGAGTCGATTCTGTGGGTGGTCGAGTTGGATCGGCTGTGCGTCGCCACCGTCGAGGGCACCTTGAAGAGCTTCGTGCTCTGCGCCGAAGACCCGACCTCGCTCGCCTTCTCCGACGTTTCGGTGCTGGGTGTACGGGCACCTGGGGAAAAGGAGTCATGGGTGCGAAGAAAAGGCGATCCGCGGCACGCCAAGCTTCGTACCCCTGATGCGGAATGATGATGAAGCAGGGCACACCCTTCGCTATGGCGGCACTGCTGGCCACGCTCGGCCTTCCCTCGGTCGCCGCGGCTCACATGGGCAGCACCAAGGCGTTGCAGGTCACCCCCACGGCCGACGGTGCCCACATCGAAGCCCGCATCGAAGCCACCGACGCTGCACTCGCATTGGGCCTGGGTCGCTCGCTCGACGCCGCCGAGCTCGCCCTGCACGGCGCGCTTCTCGAGGGCTGGTTGACGCGCGGGATCACCATGCAAAGCGATGCCGGACCGTGCGATGCCGAGGCGAACGGCGTCGCGCTGGAAACCGGAGACAAGGACCGACTCGTCGCGACCCTCGAGGTTCGCTGCCCCTCGGTCCTGAGCCTCTCCCTGCGTGACGACACCCTCTTCGACGACGACCCCGATCACGAGGTCTTTGTCACCGTGCACGCGGAGCGCGGCGTCTCCTCGCACGTGCTCCGTGCCGACGCACGTGCGCTGGTGATCGACACCGCGCCGGGTGCTGCGAGAACCGCCAAGACCTTCGTTCGCGAGGGGGTCGTCCACCTGCTCGCCGGATACGACCACCTCCTGTTCCTGCTCTCCCTCATCCTCATCGCAGGGCTCACGGCCAAGCGCGACGGCATACGGCAGGCGATGAAGGACATCGCCTGGCTGGTCACCGCGTTCACGCTCGGACACAGCCTCAGCCTGTGCGCGGCGGCGTTGGGTTGGGTGTCGCTTCCGATCGGCTGGGTCGAGGCTGCCATCGCCGCGAGCATCGTGCTCGTCGCGGGGCTCAACCTCGCCCGCCCCGAAGCGCCCTCGCACAAGACGCTGCAAGGTCGCAACCTGCTCGCCGCCGGCTTCGGGCTGATTCACGGGTTTGGGTTCTCGTCGGTGCTTGCGGACGTCGGCCTTCCCGATGCCCACCGGGTGCTTGCGCTGCTGTCGTTCAACGTCGGCATCGAGCTCGGGCAGGTGGCCTGTGTGCTCGCGCTGCTCGTTCCATTGGCCCTGTGGGCTCGGCGTCCCGGCTACACGCGGTACGGCGTGCAAGGGGGCTCGCTGGCCATCGCGCTGTGCGGCTGCACCTGGCTCATCGAGCGCACGCTCGTGCCTTGAGGTCCTCGATACCCTCGGTTGCGATGCCCAGCGGGTCCGCGCTCACGATCGACGCCGGATGCGTCGCTATGACCAGGTGACCCGGTACGAAATCTTCCCGATGCTCTCGTTGCAGTCGACCAGGTCGACGGTGGAGCTGTCCGCCGTGCCACCATGCGCAGCACTGAGCACCGCGCGAAGGCATCCCAGCGTGCCCAAGGCCCAGCACTCGGTGGCGAACTGGGTGGGCCACCCGGTCAGGACCAACGCTGCGGTGTTCTCAGCGTCGCGTTCGTAGTGTGCGGTCCCGGCATCCCGCACGATGTGGCCATAGAGCCGGGGGCCATTTCTGAAGAACGTGTGGATGGAGTGTGCAGAGAGGCGGCGGAGCGCTCCGAACAGTCCGCGGAGCATCGCCGAGTCCAACGAGCGTTCGAACGCGTGCTCAAAGAGATCCACGAACCGCTCGGACCCGAGCAGTTCCATCATCTCCACGGACAGCCGCATGTGCTGGTCCAAGGGGACCCACGACAACATCAGCGCCGAGCGGATTTCCTCGATGGTTTCGGCACCGACCCGGTCGTACAGCGCTGTCGCTTCGGAGAGGGGCACCGCTCCATCGAAGGCGGCGAGCAAGTTCTTGGACTGGATCGCCCGGATCGCCGGTCGAACAGAACCCGAACTCTCGCGCTGCGCCACATCACACGGTACCCCAGGTCAAGCTGTGTGCCTGCGTCGCGGAGCCAAGGACCGCCTCTGGTCACCGGGTGTTGTGCGGGAGGTGGGCACCTCCATCGACGCTCGAAGTGCGTTCCGGTGCGTGATGCGCACTTCCCACACACCCGGGTCCGCCGGTACTCTTCGCCTCGCACGGTCCCAGGCGCTATGAAGATCACAAGACCCCCAAAGAGCATCGTTGGAATCGCCGGAATCGTGGCTTTGGCAGCAGCTTGCCAAGAACCCCATTCCGATGCCGACGACATCGCGGCCCGCGACGGCGAGCTCGTCCTCGAGGGGACGGTCGGGCGCTTCGAGACTCGGGCGATGACGATGCTCGATGGCACAGCGCGCATCGTCCACTACCTCATCGAGGGGGATGAGGAGTACGAGGTCGTTCTGCCCGACGGGATGGAAATCCCCAGAGATGCAGTTGTTCGCGCCCACGGCGATTCGAACGAGGACGGTGTGCTGGAGGTCGCGGCCTTCGACATCATCGAGCTGCCCCCGCAGCGACAGATCGATCCCGACCCGCTCGCTCCCCGCCGCATCGCGACCATCCTCCTCACTTGGGACGGCGCAGGCGGCATCAACAACAGCATCGCCGAGCAGGACATGTACACGGGCGAGCGATCGACCAACGTGTTCTACGCCGAAAACTCGTACGGCCGCGAGACGATGGCCGGCCGGGTGTTTGGGCCCTACACCATCGATCAGCCGGCGAGCTGCAACTCCACCGGCATCGCCAACACGGCGCTCGAGGTGTTCGCGGAGCGGGGCCACCGCGCCGACGACTGGGAGCAGATCATGTTTTACTTCCCCGGCCTTAGTGGCTGCGGGTGGTCGGGCTTGGCGAGCGTCGGCTCCGTCGAGTACCCGGCGAAGAACAGCTGGTACAACGGCTCGTTCGGCTGTGTCGTGCGCAACCAGGAACTCGGCCACAACTACGGCATGGGCCACTCCCACGCGTACAGCTGTCCTGAAGGGGTGGTGCTGGATACCGAGGCGTGTTCCCACATCGAATACGGCGATCCCTACGACCCGATGGGCGGTGGCTGTGGACACATCAACGCCGTCCAGAAGGGCTTCATGGGCTGGCTCGACGGGTGCAACTACGTCAACGGCTCGCAGAGCGGCCTGTACAACGTCGCGCCCTTGGAGCTGCCCTGCAACGGGACCCAGGCGCTGCGGATCCCCACCACCGACGGGCGCTGGTACTACCTCGAATATCGCCAGCCGATCGGGGTGTTCGACATCTCCTTGTCCGGAGGGGTCATCGCCCACGTCGCGGGCGACATCAACAACTTCGGTCCCTCTCCGTACATTCTCGACTTGGGTCTCGGCGGTCTCATGCAGGAGGGCGACTCGTTCTCCGATCCGGGCGGCGGCGTAACCTTCACCGTCACCGAGGACAACGGTACCCACGCCGTTATTGCGGTCGACTATCCCGAGGGCGCCGAGCAGTCCGAGCCGACGTGCATCGACGGGAGCGAGCCCGAGCTCGTGGCCGGCGCCGTGGGCAGCATCGAGTGCGCGGACGCGGCATACCCTGGCGATTCGGAGCCTCCCACGGTCACGATCACTGCGCCCGCGGACGGCGACGTGTTCGATCCCGGATCGGATTTCCTGATCACGGCCGAGCCCTTCGACGACCGCTCGATCATCGAACTTGAGCTGTACATCAACGGCGAACCCCAGTTCAAACTCTACGAGCCGCCATGGGAGTGGGAAGTGACCAACATCCCCGAGGGGGTCTACGAGTTTGGCATTGTCGCACGCGACAGCCGGTTCTGGGCGCCGAGCCAGGCGGTCACTGTTGATGTTGGGGTGATCGAAGAGCCGTCCGATTCGGACAGCGCCGGCGACTCCAGCGGTGGCGCCTCAGACTCCGGGACCTCGGATACGACAGGCGTGCCCGAGCCCGACGAGGACACCGACAGTGGCTCCGGCAGCGGTGGTGATGCATCCGCTGCGGATGGCGGAGGCTGTCGCACGGGCGGAACCGGAGCGCCCCTGAGCGCGCTGCTTCTGCTGTCGCTCGGCTGGATCCGTCGCCGAAGCTAGTGTCAGGACACTAGCGTCTCGCACTCATTCCACGACAAACGCTTCCACCGCATCCGGTGGGAGCGTTGTTCGTAGGTTTGCTGCATAGGCCCGCAGCGACGCTCGGCCGTCGCCCTTCGGTCCGTCAGGCCAAGACCGCAGCGCCCCGTACAACCCGAGCTGCAGGAGATTCTCCGCCAGCAGCTCAGCCCGCTGCAGTGCCCGATACAGCGCCTGGGCATCGGCGGCGTCCCGAGCGTCGCGGCGGACCGAGCGAATCGAGTCGGCCCGTCGCTTCTGCACGGCGATGCCCTTGAGCAGGGAGACCATGTCCTCCTCGGACAGCGGCGCCCGGCCTCGGCGTTCATGCCACAGGCAGGCGAGGGCGACATTCACGTCGAGGCCCGCGGTGTCCTGCAGTGCCAAACAGGCCGGTTGGACGCCCGGCTTGGCGTAGTGCTGGAGCGAAAACGTCCACAGCGGGGACGCATGGAAGTCCTCGTCGTTCGTCAACACGCAGTCCGTTGTAGCAACCCGCGCGCTCGCGTGCGGGCGGACCGGTTGCGCTCGGGCGGTGCCTGTGGCCAGCTGGTCGGGATGTTAGCGCCGAATCGATGCGGGTGGCTGCTGCTGGGTCTAACCGTGGGCTGCGGGGACGCCGATGCAGATGGCATGGGCTGGCAGCCCTCCGGCTCGGGCACGAGCGGAGACGAGTCGTCGCAGGGCTCGGTCGGCGATTCGTCCACCAGTGGGGAGGCAGCTGAGGAATCAACGGGCGACTCGACCGACCCCACCGATCCCACCGACCCAAGTGGCGCGGAGAGCTCGACCTCCGGTGAGCCCTCATTCGATTGCAGCCCCGCGTGGAGTCCCGCCTTCGTCGGGTCGCCATGCGCAGGCGACGGTGACTGCGGGTTCGAAGGGGGACGATGCATCACCGAGCAGGAGGGCTTTCCTTGCGGCACCTGCTCGGTCGCCTGCGACGGCTTGTGCCCGGACCAAGACGGCGCGCCGGGGACGTTCTGCATCGACACGGTCGACGTCGATCTCGCCGATTCCGGCGGAACCTGCCTGTCGCGATGCGACCCCTCGATCGTCGGCGGCAACGGCTGCCGCGATGGATACGCGTGCGCGGTCTATGACCGTTTCGGGGAGCCGCCGAGCAGCGCAGGGGTCTGCGTGCCGTCGGAGCAAGCCGGAGGCGGTGCCAGCTCGCGCTGTCAGGAGACGCTCCTTGAGCTGGGGGCCGTGTTCACGCCGACCACCCATGAGCCCGATTCGCCCGAGGGAAACCCCGGCTTGATCTGCGACATCGAAGACCCGGTGCTGCTGTATGGCCCGATCAATGGTGTCGCCCTCGAGGGGGGGACGGGCAGCGATGCGCCCGTGCTCGTGGGCTGCGAAACGGCGGTGTCGATCGTCGGCTCGGCGGCGGTCGCATCCATGCTCGGGGCCGAGACGATCATCCACTTCGGCACCTACAACTGCCGCGTCATCTCTGGAACCAACACGCTGTCCGAGCACGGCCACGCCCGCGCGATCGACATCGGAGGTTTCATCCTCGAAGACGGTACGACCGTGAGCGTGTTTGGCGACTGGGAAGACGGCGTGGCGAACCCCGTCACCCCCTCGGGACAGATACTTCGCGCGTTCACCGACCAAACGTGGGCGATGGGCCTGTGGAACATCATCCTCACTCCGGAGTTCAACGCGGCGCACGACGATCACTTCCATGTGGACCTCACGCCTGGCGGGAACACCTACGACTGAGGCGCAGCGGCTCCCAGACCCTCGCCGGATCGGCTCGAGGCCCCCACATGCAACGAGCCGACTGCGAAACGACGCAGCCGGCTCGGAATGCGTGGTGACGGCTGTTAGCTGAAGAAGCCGCCCAGCTTTTCTTTGATGCCCGAGAGCGCGTCACTGCCGAGCAGCTCGGGCACTTTGTCCGCGTTGTCCTTGAGGAACTCGATCACCTGCTTGGCTTGCTCCTCGCTGATGCCCACTTTTTCGGCCATTTGCCCAATGAATGCGTCGATCATGTTTGGTTTCTCCGTTGGGGGTCCGGCCGAGATGGCCAGCGCGAACCAGAAGTGCATATCTCGGGCCGGTTCGCAACGGATACCTGTTTCCGTAGATTCTCGCGGGTCCAAGGGCAGCAACAGCATTCGCGCAGGCTGCGGCTGCACGCCCCGCCGGGGCGGGTCGCCTCGGGCCGGTCGTACTATGTGGGCGTGCGCGCGTCCTCCTACAAGACCTCCGCCCTCGACGAGCGCTACGACGCGATCATTGTCGGGTCGGGCCTGGGTGGCTTGAGCTCCGCCCTCCTTCTGGCTCGGACCGGAAAGAAGGTGCTGGTCCTCGAACGGCACTGGGTCCTCGGGGGCTTCACCCACGTGTTCAAGCGCAAGAGCTGGGAGTGGGACGTCGGGGTTCACTACATCGGCGAGGTGCATCGCGAGCACAGCGTCCTGCGCCAGTTGTTCGATCATCTCACGGATGGTGACCTGACCTGGGAAGACATGGGCGAGGTCTACGACCGGATCTGGTTCGGGGACACCGAGTACGCGCTCCGCAGCGGGGTGAAGAACTTCAAGGCGGACATGTGCGAGCGCTTCCCGGCGCAGAAGGACGCGATCGCTCGCTACCTCGATCTTGTCTTCGAAGTGTCGAAGGCCTCACGTTCGTTCTACGCCGAGAAGGCGCTGGGCGACGTGACGGCATTCTTGGGCGGACGGTTACTCCGGCGCAAGTACATGAGCTTTGCTCGCCGGACCACCTACGAGGTCCTTCGCGAGCTGACCGATGACGAGCGGTTGATCGGGGTCCTCACCGGGCAGTACGGCGACTACGGCCTTCCTCCCCGTCAGAGCAGCTTCGCGATGCATGCCACACTCGTGAAGCACTACTTCGGCGGCGGGGCGTATCCCATCGGTGGCTCCGCCCGCATCGCGGAGACGTTCGTCCCGCGCATCGAGGCGTTGGGTGGTCAGCTCGCGACCCGGGCGGAGGTCTCCGAGATCGTCGTCGAACACGGCAAGGCTGCGGGCGTGCGTATGGAGGATGGCCGGGTCATTCGAGCCGACCTCGTGATCAGCAACGCGGGCGTGCTCAACACCTTCGGGCGCCTGCTGGGCGATGTCGGAAAGGCTCGGATCGGCGCCGCCGACAAGCTCTCGCAGCTGCGCCCCTCGCTCGCCCACGCCAGCCTGTACATCGGGCTTGAGGGGACGACGCAAGAGCTCAACCTTCCGCGGGCCAACCACTGGATCTACCCCGATGACTACGACCACGACCGCACGGTGGCGCGATTCGAGGCCGATGAAAGCGCGCCGCTCCCGGTCGCGTACATCTCGTTCCCGTCGGCCAAAGACCCGACCCACGAACAGCGCCATCCGGGCAAGTCGACGATCGAGATCGTGACGCTGATGCCGTGGTCGCGGGTCTCGAAGTGGGCGGACGAGCCGTGGAAGAAACGCGGGGATGAGTACGAAGCCCTCAAGGCGCGCTGGTCCGAGCGCATGCTGGCAAAACTGTACGAGCGCGAGCCTCACCTTCAGGGCAAGATCGCGTTTCACGAGCTGAGTACACCGCTGAGCACCCAGCACTTTACGGCCTACCAGCAGGGGGAAATCTACGGGCTCTCGCACGACCCTAATCGCTTCGAGCAGCGCTTTCTGAGGCCGCAGACACCCATCGAGGGGCTCTACCTGACCGGCCAAGATGTCTGCACATGCGGAGTCGGTGGAGCGCTCGTCTCCGGCTTTCTCACCGCATCAGCGATCACTCGCAGCAACCTGCTGATGGACGTGTTGCGGGCGAAGTAGCCCGCGCCGTGGCCTGCGTTCATCGACAAGAGCGACACCGCATCTGCCCGGGGAGCGGCGAGCATCGAACGCGCGTCGGTCACTCCATGTCCCGGGGGTCGCGCTCCCGACTCAGCCCATGGCGGGTTAGTTTGCGATACAGCGTCGCCCGGCCGATGCCGAGGCGCCGCGCGGCAGCGGTCAGGTTTCCGCCACAGGCCTCGATGGCCTCGATCAGCACGCGCCGTTCGGCGTCGGCCATGGTGTTGCATCCTGACTCGGAGGGGGGCGGGGAGCGCTCGGGCGCCGTCTCGCGGATGGGATCGGGCGCGGCCGCGAAGGCGGAGCGCAGACCGAGCGTCGCTGCGCACAGGAATGCGCCGCGGTGCGCCACGACGCTTCGGTGCGCGACGTTGGCCAGCTCTCGAACATTGCCCGGCCACGGGTGCCGTCGCAGGGCTGGCCAGACGTCGTCCTCGATCCTCGGTGCCCGCAGACCCATGGAAGACGCGTGGTGTTCGACGAAGTGCTCGAACAACTCGCGGATATCCTCGGTGTGCGTGCGCAGTGCCGGGATCTCGATCGGATAGATCATCAGCCGGTAGTAGAGGTCTTGGCGGAACTCGTGCGTCGCGATCATGCGCTCGAGATCACGGTGGGTGGCGGAGAGCACCCGCACGTTGATCGGCACCGGCTGGGAGGCGCCGACTGGCTCCACGGTTCGCTCTTGCAGCACGCGCAGGAGCCGGACCTGCGCTGCGGGCGAGAGCTCGGCAACCTCATCGAGAAGCAAGGTACCGCCGTCGGCGAGTTGAAACTTGCCCTTTCGCGCCTGGGTCGCTCCCGTGAACGCGCCCTTTTCGTGTCCAAACAGCACGCTCTCCTGAAGGGACTCGGGAATGGCCCCGCAGTTGAGGGCGACGAACGGAGCCTCAGCCCGGCCGCTGCTCGCGTGAATCGACCGGGCGACGAGCTCCTTGCCGGTCCCGCTCTCCCCGTGGATGAACACGGTGATGTCGGTGTCTGCGACCTTCTCGATCTCGGCCCGGACCGCCTCCATGACGACAGACTTGCCCAGCAGCGGCGGTGCTTCAGCCCGGGTTCGCTCGACGGGGGCGAGCGCGACAGCGGGGCGCAGCGCCGCTTCGACGACGGGGAGAAAGCCGGCCTTGAGGATGGGCTTCACCACGAAGTCGAACGCCCCCAGTTTCATGCACTCCACGGCGGTGTTCACCGCGTCGTCCGCGGTGAACACCACGATGCTGCAGGGGACCCCGCGGGCGCGAAGCGTACGGAGAACCGAGAGCCCATCCGGGGCGGGCATGTTGAGGTCGAGGCAGATCAGCGATGGGGGCGGCCCGTTGTAGTCGAGGTAGGCCTGTCCGCTTCCGAATCCCTTCACCGCGTAGCCGGCCGAATCCAGCCAAGCTCCCAGCAGGAGACGGATCTCGGGGTCGTCGTCGACGACGTGGATACGCGGCTTGGCGCCAAGCATGCGGGCTCGACGGATCCATGGGGCCAGTGTCCCCAGGGGGCCAGTACACGCCCGGCCCACGGACGTCCCGAAGTGAACCCCGGCGTGGCTTAGGTTCGACGCGGGATTGTCGAAGACACACGCAAATGCCCCGCTCTCCAAAGCTGCTGCTCGTCGATGATGACGAGGCATCACGTGTGCTCCTGGCAGAGGTGTTGTCGAGCTGGGGCTACGCGGTTTCCCAGGCACGCAGTGGGGCGGAAGCTCTGGTGTGCCTGCGGGAGGAGACCTTCGACGCGCTGCTGACCGACCTGGAGATGCCGGTGATCACAGGCTTCGTGCTCGTCCGACAGCTCCGCGCTCGCGAACAACGGCTCGGGACCCCTCGATTGTTCGTGATCGCGATCTCCGGGCGCGCCAAGCTTATCGCGCAGGGGGAGTGTGCACGTCTTGGTCTCGACCATGTGATTTCCAAGCCCTTTGATTGGGACTCCCTTCGCGACGTCCTGCGCAAGCTCACCGATTCAGGCGGGGGATCCCTTCTTCGCCTGCCCCTGGATGTTCCGCCGGAGGTCCGCTCGCTGCTTCCTTCATTCTTCGCATCGCGGCAGGCGGACTACTTGCGGATGGTCTCCGCGCTCGAACGCCACAACTTCGATGAGATCGATCAGTTGGGGCATCGGTTGAAAGGATCCGGCGGGAGCTTCGGCTTCCCCGAGCTGAGCACGATCGGCGAGTTGTTAGAACTCGCGGCGAGGGAAGCGGACGCCGATCGATGTGCGCAGGCCCTGGGTGCGCTTGAGGCGACGCTTCGAGATGCTGTGTCGCGGGCGGCGTGATTCACTCGCCGCACGCGCCTTGAATGACCTGGCAGCCCGAGGTGAAATCCGGGCGGTGGATCGCGAAGAATTCTTCGCTCCTAGCAGCCTGTTGAGAAAGTCGGCGCGGCGGATCGGGAAGCAATTTTCGCTCCTGGGTAGGAGCCGAAACGCCGCTGTACCGGGTGTACTGCAAGTTTTGGCGACACCGCCAGGAGCGAAAAGGGCGAGCGAGACGTCGTGTCGACTTTCTCAACAGGCTGCTAGGTCGGCGTGGCACATCCCTGGGTCCAACGCCCCGCCCCGGTGGTGCTCGCGGCGCCCCCAGCGTTTGGGCGTCTCGCTCCACGATCTTGCCATTCTTGAGTCGATTGCGTGCCGTTGGTGAGGCGTCGCGGTACGCTCTGGAAACGTGTCAGGGGTCGCGATCGTTTCGGTAGCAGCGGTTTGTGCCGGATACCTCTGGCTCGAGCGTCATCAGGTTCGTCGGGCTGCGAGGCTTCGGACGCGCAGACGACGGGAGTTGGGGGTGCTGCGACTGTGTGTGTCGGGACCCGTGTCGCAGCAGCGCGCCTCCCAGCGGCTGGAGGCGCGCATCGAAGACGCGGTGCGTTCGGCCGACTTCGCGTGCGCGTACCATCAGCGGCTCTTTTTACGTGGCACCTCGGGTGAGTCCCCGTTTCAGCTGCGGCGCGCCCGTGTCGATGCCGCGCAGCGCCAGTTCGCGCAGGCATCCGAGCGGTTGCAGCATGACGCCGCGGCGTGGCTTTCTTCGGCCGAATCGGACCCGGCGATCGACGAGCAGTCCCGGCTTTCGGTCGGCCGAATGCACCAGTGGCTGGGCGAGCACCCGGTGCCCACCGAGTTTCCCGTGGGAGACGAGCAGCGCGTGGTCGCGACCGTTGATGTGTTCGAGAGCGTCCTGGCCAACCTTCGCCAGCGTCGTATCCGAGGGACCGCTGAGGATCCCTTTCGCCATGGGGTGGATGCAGTCACAAGACAAGATGTCACGGTGTGGTCCGCGCCCGTGCCGGCAAGGCATCCCAAGTCGGCGGCGCCCGCCCAGCGAGCCTGAAACCACGGCAGCGCCGCGATGGCACGTGGCTTGCGACGGGAGTCGGCATGCAGGCGTCTCCGTGGTTCCTCGAGTTGATCGGTCGTTCGCCGCGGTGGCATCGAACCGCGTGGCTGGTCGGTCTGCTGGCCTTGTCGCTGGGGACCGGCTGGGCGTTGGCGATTTGTGCCGACTCCGGCGGCCTCGATCGCCGGGAGCGCACCGGAAGGGTGTTGATCCAGCTTCGGCAGAGCATCCAAATGGCCCGTTTGAGCGCCGGTCCGCATGCGGGCTGCCCGGAAGCGCTCGCCGCAGCAACCGTTGGAGGTGTGCTCGAACACAGCATGGATGGCTGGAATCAACCGGTCCAGATCCGGTGCTATGCAGACACGCTCGTGCTGCGATCGGACGCGTACGACCCTTCAGACCCCTTCGACGACGTGGTGCTGGTCGCGCCGATGGCCGCTGCGACCAGCCAAGAAGTCAGCCTGACCGAGGGGTAGCGTCAAATGCGCTAAAAAAGGACTTGTGGGTCGGTGCTGGTGTGGGCAGGATGTCGCGCGCCTGAACTGCCTTTTCGGGCCAGCCTGACTATGGGAAACGAGGACGCAATTGAGTTCGACGGTATGATCAAGGAGGTCCTCAGCGGAGGAACCTTCAAAGTGGATGTGGGCGAAGGCCACACCGTGATCGCCAAGCTATCAGGACGCATGCGTCGCCACCGGATCCGTGTCGTGCTCGGCGACCGCGTGAAGGTGGAAGTGTCGCCATACGATCCAACGCGTGGGCGCGTGACCTACCGTCAGCGCTGACGTTCCTGAGTCCTGCGCGATCAGGGCACTGCGGTCTTGCGCGCGGCACGGAGTCTCGGCGCACCCACCAGCGCCCTTTTCTAGATGCAACGATGCGGCGGGGCTTCGCGGGTTCGCGAGCCCCGCCGTTGCTTTGTGTAACACTACGCGTCTGATGCGATCCGTCCTCGGACCTCTCCAGACGCGAGCCCTCCAGACGATGCGCGAAGTCCTCTCGGCCGACTTCCGCACGATAGAGGTTCGCCGCTATGTCCTCGAGGAGGACTTTCACGATGGGCACTGCACGATCCACTGCGAAGCCGTGGAGAGCCCAGGCGCACGCGCGTTTGAGGTGAAGGGCAAAGGCGTGGGCATGCTCGACGCGTTCTTCTCCGCGCTGCGCGAGCGATACCAGGGCGAGTTCCCTTCCCTCGCCTCGATCCGCTTCTCGAGCTTCTCGGTTCGCGGCCTCATGGGCGATGCGCGGGCGGAGCAAGCAACGGACGCGCAGGCAGAGGCGACCGTGGGCGTGACGAACTCTTCGGGACAGGAGTTCCTGTTCCAGACGGTCTCGGCTTCGGTCAGCCTCTCCTCCATCGAAGGGGTGCTGGCGGCGGTCGAGTACTTCGTGAACTCGGAGCAAGCGTACGTGCGCATCTACAAGGCGCTGCAGCACCACCGCACCAGCGGCCGCCCCGAGATGGTCGCGCGCTACACCGAGCTGCTCTCCGAGATGGTGCGCAACACCTCGTATTCCTCCGCCGTCGAGCGGCTCGAGGCGCAGGAGTAGCGTTCAGCCGACGGGAGGCGGGGCGTCGTAGGGCACCTGACAGACACCGATCTCGAGGATCAGATACAGGAGCACGAGCTCCTGCGGCGTCAGGCCCACGTACGAGTCGGAGAACTCGGCCATGTGGTAGGTGGTGAACAGCACCTTGCCGCAGCCGTACTCACCCGTGACGGTGAGGGGGTGGTTGCCGGCGGGGATGATGTTGCTGTCGCCAGGCCCTTCGATCCAGACCTTGTGTCCGACGTCGATCTGGCCGCCCATGCCGTCGTCCACCAGGACCGAGGGCGTGGATGCGATCCCCGACCAGTTGTCGACGGTCTCGATGGTGGGCGGCGCGTTGACGGAGGGAAAGGACGCGCCCGCGCCGTTTTGCGGGTTGATGTCCTTGAGGCCCGCCGGGAGCGCGTCGAGCCACGCGGTGAGGTCATCGTCGAGCACGGTGGCGGTGGAGCCATACGCGTTGGGAAGATCTGCACTGCCGCCTTCGGTGTAGAAGCTCTGGTACTGGCCGAAGACGCGCCCGATAAACTCATTGGACCAGTCCGAGGCGTAGAACTTGCCGCCGTTCTCCACCCAGCGACGAATGTTCTCGATGACCGCGGGGTCGTTGAGGGCGGACAGCGCCGTGTCGTCGGAGCAAGGCACGAAGATGATGTGGTACTGCTCCATCAGCGTGTAGCTGCTCAGGAGCTGCGCGAACGAGCCTAAGGACTCCGTCTCGGGGCCGCCGCCGAAGATGTCCGTGGTGTTGGACCAGACGTCGAACTGCTCGGTGCCCGGCACGAAGTCCTGCTGAAAGTCTTCGATGATCGTGTCGGCGAGCCCGAGCTTGCCCAGCGCGTCTTCGAGGCGGTCGTACGAGCCCCAGGCGAGGGCGATACGCGGGATGTACCGCCCCTGGCTGGGCACGTTCTCGTCGGGCAGGCTTGTCAGCTCCGGGCCAAAGTCGTTCTGGCCCGGCTCGACCATGAGCTCTGTGACGCGCATGAACTGTCCTTTGCGGACGACGAGGTTGGTTGTGCCGCTGTACGCCGGGAGCTCAAAGCTGCCGTCCGCCTGGGTCAGGGTGAACGGGATGTCACACGGCAGCTCGACGCACGCGTCACAGTAGACCGTCTGCGGGATCCCGCTGGGCGCCTCTTCGGTAAGGTAGACCAGCGCGCCGCTGACGGGGATCTCCTGGTTGGGCGCGAACACCGTGCCGGTGAGGGTGGCGTCGGTGCCTGGCAGCGGAGGACAGGCCCCGTCGGGGCCGTCTGGGTTGGCATCGGTGTCCGGTGCGGCGACGTCGAGCTTGATGCCGCCGCCGGTCTCGTCGTCATCTCTGCCGGTGCTGCCGCCACTGGGGTCTGTGTCTTGACCTTGCGTGACCGTCGTCGGAAGCTCGCCGCTGCCCGTTCCGTCCTCCTCACGAGGGGCGTCGGTACAGCCAGCCGCCAGACCCAGTCCCAATATCAATATCAGTGCCGTAACTCGTCGCATCACCCGTTCCAATCCTATCGGGCACAGTACTTGGGCGCTGAGACCACTTCAATACGTGAGCCCCAGCCGCGTGGTGTCGCGATTCCGCGACGTCACTCGGGGGAGGTCTCGGTCGTCGGCGTGCCCCATCCAGAGGGTTGCAGCGGGCGAGCGGAGTGGGGATCCTGAGCGTGATGAGCTCCACCCGAGACCTCAGCGCGCTCCCAGACCTGCCGGGCACGCGGCGGCTGCTGCAGTCGCTCGCCGTACTCGACGCAGTGATGTCGCCGGAGTGGGACTCTCGCTACTACATGTTCGACGCAGCCTGGGGTGATGCAGAGCGCTCGGCGTCGATGCGGGACGGGTGCGGAGATCACTGGTACGCAATCCTGTGCGCACAGGGCATCGCGCTGGTCGGGCTGGCGCACGAATCCCCGGGCTTCACGTCGGGCCAGCCACACCCCGGCATCTTTGCGGAGCTGCCCGAGGTCTTTCACGACAACTTGCTGCACGAGCCAGCCTTCGAGACCGCCGACGCTACGTTCTGCATCTGGCGCTTGCTGGAGGACGACCGGTGGCATACCGGCCGCGACCTTCCCGAGGACGATGGGTCTGAAGATCTGCTGACGATCTTGGATGGTCGGCCGCAGGACTACGTGGACTATGCCGCGGAGTACTTCGAGCTCGAGATCTCGGTTGAGGACGTCGCAGCGGTGTACGAGCATCGGCCGCTCACGCCAGAGATCGTCGCTCGGCTCAACCCGGAAGCGGACTTTCGCGAGGTCGATGCGCAGTGTCGTGAGATCGGCTATCCGCAGGCGAGCGCGTGAAGTGCAGTGTTCGGCGTCGCGTTAGAACGCTGACCCGGTGGCGCCCGACGCCCGTTTCCGGACGGTATCCAGGACCGCCTCGACATCCGCCTGCTCGACGTTCTGCCGATGGTCTGTGATCTGCAGAAGCAGCCGGTCGCCTTGGGTCTGCGCGATCAGGATCTGATTGACCGTGCCCACAACCGGGTCGAGATGAACGGTGAGCGAGCGAAACGTCTTGCGGACTACGGACCCCTGCGCGGGCATCAGCTCCAAGCGAAAGCTGCGTCGCGGCACGTCGACGCGCATGCCCTCGATCAGCGAACGTTCTCCACCGTCCTCGAGAGGCGGCGGCGCAAACAGTCGGAGCAGAGTGCTCGACAGCCACTTCTGGGCCTCGCGAAGCCCGGGCTCGATGGGCGGGGGAGTCGCGAGCGTGGGCTGGTTGGGGACGATGGTGACCGACTCGCCTTCGACGAGACTCGAGGACCCCACGAGGCCGTCATCACGCATGAGCAGCGTGGTGGGAGCGTCGAACACGAGCGAGCCTTGCGTCACCAGCGGTTCGTCGAGCAAGGAGGTTTCGCGGGTGGTGACCAGACGCGCCAAGACATTTTTGGTGCGGCGAGCGTAGTTGGCCCACAGCTCGAGGCGGTTCTGGAGCAGGCGTTGATCGACGGCGAGGGCCGGGCGAGGGCCGAGCATGCCAACGGCCACACCACCGCACAGGAGGCTTCTTCTGGAGAGGGTCATGTCGAGTCCTGGGCGCGAGAGGCACGCTCGAGCAGGGCGGCGAGTCCGGGCCCGACGAACAAACCGATGCCCGAGGCGAGGAGGGAGCCGGCTGTGGCGGCGAGGCCCATGTCCGCCCACAGCGCGATGGGGCTGGCCGCGAGCGCGAGGCCGGCGGTGGCTTGAGCGACACCGGCTGCCAAGACCCCGCTGGCGAAGACCGGGGTGCCCGAGTCGCTGGCGCGACAGGCCCCGGCGGCGGCCACCGTTGCGGCGGCGCCGGTCAGCAGAAAAATCGGAAGCAATGCGGGAGAGAGCGAAACGTCGAGCAATCTCAGCGCCAGCAGGACGCCCGCCTGCACGGAGACGCCGGCGAGCCCTGAGGCGATCGCGACGGAGAATCGACGGACCGCCAGCCACACCACGAACGCCCCAAGCCACAGCTGGGCACCGGCCGCGAGTCCCAACCGCTTGAGGAAAGAAGACGCCTGGGTGCGGCCGCCGATCGCGGGGCCCTGCACCAGGAGCGTGCGTCCGTCGGGGGTCTGTAGGGCGGGCGGAAGGACGTCGGGGTCCGGGGCGAGGTGGATGCGTGCCTCAAGCGCGACGCCGCCGGGTCGCTCGATCACGTAGCCGCGGATCCAGGGACCCAGCGGGCCATCGAGCGCGGCGGCGGGGGTGGGGACGCGATCAGGGTCGGCAGCGCTTCGCAGGAACTCGCCGAACGCCGCCGGACGAAAGCCGCGGGCGCTGAGCAGCTCTCGAAGCTTGGTGAGGCGTTCGTCCAGGTGGAGCTTGTCGAGCCCCACCCGACGGCGCGCGAGCTCCTCGGCCGGCAAGACGAGGGCTCCGGGCGTGTCCACAACCCGGGCTTCGGTGGGGATGAGCGTGGCCAGGAGCCGCGCATCATCGGCGGAGCGGGTCAGCGCCTGCTCGATGTTGTCGCCATCGGTGTACGCGGCCGCGACAAGGCCCGGGTCGAAATAGGTCTCTCGCATGTGGGCCGCGGCTTTGGATGCGGGCGCGACTTCGAGGCGGTCTGCGCCTCGGATTCGAAGCCCACCCACCGCCCACCATCCTCCCAAGATCGTGCCGAGCGCGAGAGCGACCGCGAAGGGCGGGCTTGGCCGGAGGACAATGCGGTGGTTTCGATCCGTCTCCGGCACGCGGAAGATCTTGAGCAGCGCGGGCAACACGATGCGGGTCGTGCCTTGCATGATCACGATCGCGCCCGCCCACAGGGGGGCCCAGCGCGTCCACAGCTCGAACTCCAACACCGCGAGAGGGGCGAGGGCGCCGGCGAGGATCAGCAGGCCGGCCCAGCCCCCCGAGGACACCCGGGCCAGCGGGAGCGTGGCACCACTGGCCACGCCGAGCGCGAGGATGAAGAGCGGAGCGGAGAGCGGGGTGAGTGGGACGAAGACCGCGCAGGCCAGTCCACCGCAGAGCATGCAAAGCAGCGCTGCTACCGTGCGCCGAACGTTACGCATCGTGGCCGCGATGACGAGCGTCATGCTGGCCAGGGCGATCCATAGCGCGTTGGGCAACGCCTCGTTGGCAGCTGCTTCGGCATCGTGCCGACGTGCGGTCGGTCCGACGTCGGTGATCCGAACCGAGTCGCCCACGGCTTGAGACGCGAGGGCCGCGAGGTCTTCGCCCGAGCGGGTGCTGCGGGTCGCCATGAGCAGCGAGCGTCCATCGTGCGCAAGCAGATCGCCGCCGGGAGTGGGGGCAGCTTGGCTGGCCAGCGCAGGGGCGTCCCAGGATGCTCGCGCTTCGACGCCCGCGGTCAGCTCGCGCAAGCGCAGCGGATCACGGCGGGACTCGGACATCGTCAGACCAAAAAACGCGGAGGACATCGACGAGCGAAGTGCGTCGACCGAGGCCCGGATGTTGTCGTCGCTCAGTCGCTCCGCGAGCGCGTCGTGGGTGGAGGTAGGCAGCAGGTAAAGCGCGTGTGCATCCAGCCAGCCCTCGCGCTCTGCCGCGGGTGCGACGATGGGGATCCAGGCGGAGTCGAGCACCTCGTGCACGCGGTCGGCGACGGACAGGAGCTCGTCGCCGGAGAGATCTCCATTGTGCTGCACCAGGAGATAGCCGGCGTCGGGCGCTGCGCGATGGTCCGGCGGGAGCAGGCCGTCCACATCCCCTTCGATGCGGGCGTCCAGCGCACCCATCGCAACGAATGCTCCGCATGCCGCGAGCCAGGCGGCGGCGACCAGCCAGGCGTAGCGCCGCGACAGCCGTCGCAGGGACGGGCGCACGGTGGCTTGGGGCTGCTCGTCCACGGTCGGCGGAGGGTAGCAAGACCGGGCACCGCCGTGGTGATCCTCGCGCGCGGATCCTCCGTGGTATGAGCCCAGGATGTCGCTGAACCCAGCGCAGCAGACTGCCGTAGATCATCGGGGGGGCCCGCTGCTGGTGTTGGCGGGTGCCGGCACCGGCAAGACTCGCGTCATCACCCACCGGGTGGCTGCGCTCCTGGACGAGGGCGTTCCCCCGTGGCGGATTCTGGCGGTGACGTTCACCAACAAGGCCGCCAAGGAGATGCGTGAACGCATCGACCAGCTTTGCGATGGACGCCATGAGACTCGGGAGCTGTGGGTCGGTACGTTCCACTCGATCTGCGCCCGAGTCCTGCGCCGCAACCCCGAGGGGGTGGGGCTGAGCTCGCACTACGCGATCTATGACACCAGCGATCAGAAGTCGTTGATGAAACAGGTGCTGATCGACCTGGGCGTCCCGGACCGGCTCTACACACCCAAGGGCGTGCTGGGGCACATCGACCGGGCAAAAAACCAGGGGCTGCGGCCCAGCGAGCTGGACCAGCTGAAGATCCTTGAGCCGGTCGCGACGGTCATTCGCAAGGCGTACACCAAGTACCAAGAAAAACTGCAGGCGGCCGACGCCTGCGACTTTGGTGACCTGATCCTCCACGTGGTCACGCTGCTGCGCAAGGCGATGAAGCCCTCGGACTCGCAGCTCGCCGACCTCGATCCGATGGTGCGCATGACCACGCGGTTCACCCATGTGGTGGTCGACGAGTTTCAGGATACGAACCCGGTGCAGGCCGAGTTCATCGATCGCATCGCCCGCAACGCCGAGCTGTGCGTGGTCGGGGACGACGACCAGTCGATCTACGGGTGGCGTGGTGCTGACGTGGACCAGATCCTGCGGTTCTCCGACCGACACGATGGCGCCAAGGTCGTCCGACTCGAGCAGAACTATCGCAGCACGATGAACATCCTCAAGTGCTCCGATGCGGTCATCCGCAGAAACTCGGGTCGCTTGGGCAAGACACTGTGGAGCGACTTGGGTGACGGGGACCCGGTGCGCATGGTCAAGCTGGGGACCGAGCGCGACGAGGCTCGACTGATCGCGCAGGATGCCCACGCTGCGATCGAGGACGGTACGGACCCCGAAGAGATTGCGATCTTTTATCGAACCCACGCGATGTCGCGGGTGCTCGAAGATGAGGTCCGACGCGCGGGGCTGTCGTGCCGCATCGTCGGCGGTGTGGCCTTCTACGAGCGCCAAGAGGTCAAAGACACGCTGGCCTACCTCTCGGTGCTGCGCAACAACAGCTCCGACGCGCACGTCAGCCGCATCATCAATCGGCCCGGCCGCGGCATCGGCAACACCACCCAAGGACGCTTGGCGGACGCGGCGGCCAAGAGCGGAAGCTCGCTTTGGGAGTCCCTGCTCGATCCCGAGGCGGCAGGTCTCAAGAAGGCCGCCGCCAAGAAGGTTCGCGGATTCGTCACGATGATGCAGAACCTCCGCGACGAGATGCATCAACTTCCGCTCGACGAGCTGATGGCGCGGGTCATCGAGGTCAGCGGGTATCGCGAGATGCTGATCACCGACGACAGCGAGGAGTCGCAGGCCCGCCTGGAGAACCTTCAGGAACTTCAGGGCAACGTCATGGAGTTCCTGCGGGAGCGCCCTGATGGGACCCTCGATGAGTACCTTGAGCTGGTGAGCCTCGTGGGCGGAGAGCGCTCGGAGGGAGACGCGGCTCGTGCGATCAACATGATGACCGTACACTCGGCCAAGGGCCTGGAGTTCGAGCGCGTCTACGTGACCGGCATGGAGGAGCGGGTCTTTCCCCACGCGCGGGTCTTGGACGACCCCATCCAGATGGAGGAGGAGCGGCGGCTCGCCTACGTCGCGCTCACCCGGGCCAAGCGCATGCTCACCCTCACGATGGCCGCGCGTCGTAGCATCTACGGTCAGACGCAGGTGGGTGTGCCGTCCCGTTTCTTGGGCGACCTGCCGCCGGACTGCGTGCACCGGGTCGGGGACAAGCCGGACTTCGGCAGTCATACGCGCCGCTCCGCCCATCGCGAGCAGCCCATCCGTCGGCAGGCCGAGTCCTGGCAGAACGACATCGAGTACGACGTCGCGCCCGACATGCCGTTCGACGACATCCCGAGCGATGACGGTGAGGGCGTCCCGATCTACGTCGGGATGCTCGTCCGCACCCGAACCTTCGGCGACGCCGAGGTGCTCGGGTGGTCCGGCTCGGGTCCGAAGATGAAACTGCAGATTCGCCTGAGCAACCGCGAGGTGAAGACGGTGCTCGCCAGCTTTGTCGAGCCGCTCTGAGCTTCGCCCGCTAGGATAGCGAAAACTAGACAAAGTTACAAAAGTAACATAGCATTCATAGCTGCTGGCCGACTATGAAACGCTACGGATCCATCTTAAGTGCCCTGATTACCATCGGTTGTAGCTCTTCCTCGGCGGTCGATGCCGACGGCAGTACGACCGGAGGTGGCGCTTCGGCGGGCGAAACCGAGCTCGACGACGATTCGTCGACCGGGGTCCCGGAGGGTCCATCGTTGTTGTGCGCGGGCGGGGAGCCGCTTGTTGGGGGCAACGCCGGCTGGGTCGCGCCGCCGTTCGAGCCCCCGGTGGAGGGCGAGCCGAGCGACGATGACGATGACGATGATGATGACGGTGGGGTCAGCAGTGGCTTCATCAGCGACCCCGACGGCGGCGGCGTGTGGGTCGAATGCTCGATCTGGGACCAAGACTGCGCGCAGGGAGAGAAGTGCGGGCCGTGGGCGAATGACGGTGGGTCCCTGCACAACGCGACGCGGTGTGTGCCGGTGGCTCCGAGCCCGATGGGACCCGGGGACGCGTGTGTCGTGGAGGGATCTGGGGTCAGTGGCATCGACGACTGCGACGTAGGGGTGGTCTGTTACGACGTCGCCGAGAAGAGCCTGGAAGGGACGTGCGTGGAGATGTGCTCGGGCAGCGAGTTGTCTCCGGTGTGTCCGCAAGGGTCATGGTGCAGCATCACCAACGATGGGGTGCTGGCGCTGTGCATGCCCAACGAGCTTTGCGTCGATGATGGGGTGTGCCAGTGCATGTGCGGCGAAGGCATGGACGCGGACTGCAAGCCGGGACAGTGCGACGAGGACCCAAAATCCGTCGACCCGCTCGACCTCCGCACCGCTCGCTACACGGAGGCCGAAACCATGTGCCCGGACGACATCGACCCTGTCGTCCTGTACATGAGCAACGACGACAGCAACTCCCAGGCCTCGCCCGTCCTCGCCCGGGCGGCGATCGAGAACGGCGGTATCGTCGATCGCTCGCAGATCCGCATTCACGAGTTTCTCAACTACTACGACCTCAGCTACGACAATCCCACCGAAGAAGCCGTCAAGGTTGGCATTCAGATGCGGCGCACCAACCCGGAGACCGGAGAGTTCACGCTGATGGTCAGCGCTCGCAGCCGACAGATGACCGCGGCGCAGCGACCCCCGCTGAACTTGGTGCTCTCCTTGGACACCTCACAGTCCATGGGTGGGCAGCCGTTTGACATGCTGAAGGCGAGCGTGCTCGCCACGGCCGGCTCACTGCGCGCTGGGGACACGATCTCGATGGTGACGTGGGCGAGTGAGCAGTCGGTCCTTCTGGACGGATACGCGGTGACAGGGCCGGACGATCCGGGGCTGGTCGCCTTGGTCGAAGGCCTGCAGCATGGAGGCGGCACCGACCTTCATGCGGGTCTCGTCGCCGCGTACCAACTCGCCAACGCGCACCACATCGACAACGGCATCAACCGCGTGATGCTGATCAGCGATGGGGGCGCCAACGCGGGCATCACGGACCTCGACCTGATCGCGAGCGAGTCCTCCGACAGCGATGGGGAGGGCACCTATCTGCTGGGCATCGGTGTAGGTGTTGGCACCGGCTACTCCGACAACCTCATGGACACCGTCACAGACGCTGGAAAGGGCGCCTACCTGTTCATCGACAGCGAAGCCGAGGCCGAGCGCATGCTTGGCGAGCGCTTCTTGTCCAACACGATGGTGGTGGCGCGCAACGTTCGGACCCGGCTCACCTTGCCTTGGTACTTCGGCCTCAAGCGCTTCCACGGGGAGCAGGTGAGCGGAGACCCGACGGAGGTTGAGCCGCAACACCTGGGCCCCAACGACACGATGACCTTTCACCAGATCATCTCGGCGTGCGACGCGAGCCTGATCTCCGACTGCGACAGCATCGAGGCTTCCATCGAATACACCGACCCGCTGACAGGTGTCGTTCACACCGATGAGCGGACCGTTGCGATCGAAGATGTCGTCCTTGAGGGGGCCAATGTGCTTCGCAAGGCTGACGTTGTCGTCGGCTATGCGAAGGCGCTGATCGTCATCGGGGTCATGGCCGACAACGGGAACCTCGAAGGGGCTGCGACCGTCGCCGAGAACATGGCGGCGTGGGCCGCAGCCGCGGCGGAAGAGCTCGAGGACCCCGAGGTCGACGAGATCGCCGGTCTGCTCGCGCTGTACGTCGAGACGCTGAGCTAGAGAGCTGGCTAGCACTTCTCTGGGTCGTCGGAGTAGCGCAGGAGCTTGGGCGGAAGGGGGCCAGGACGGCCTCCGTTGAGCGACGCGGTGAGTTCGATCGACGCGGTCCCACGCTTGTCGTGGTGCTCGACCACGATGCGGTGGGTCCCGGCCGAGAGCTTGCGCGTCGTGGTGCGCGCCTTGCCCGAGGCGTTCCAGGCGTTGATCGCCGACTCTCCGTCCACGGCCAACCGCGCGCCGTCGTTGGCGACCAGCACGAACTCCACCGTGCTCGGGGCGTCGAGCACGAGACAGGTGCTGAGCCGGGTCGCGAACTTGTCCTTGGGCATGGTCTCGTGCGGAGGTCCCTTCCAGGTGAAGTTTGCGTCGGCGCCGCGGAACGCCACGGAGGGGCCGCGGAACTCCTTGATCGCGAAGATCTCGACGCGCCAGGGGCCAACTGTGGAGCCCTCGCTGACGGCAACGGATCCGGAGTACACGCGCAGCAGCAGGATGCCCACGAGCGCGACGGCCATCAGGGCCCACGCGGCGTAGAGCATGCGTCGATGGGGCGGGGCGCTCGCGCGCCGCAGGACGCGGACCTGCTCGAGAAGCTCCTCGCGCGTCACCGGACCTGGTTTGTCCGCCTGCCTGCGCCAGGTGTCGGCGAATCGGGTGCGCTGTGCCTCCGAGAGCTTGTCGTGTTTGCGAAGCGCGGTGGGCAGGTCGGGGTCATCGCCCAGGACGATCGTCCATGCCTGCCGCACGCAGGGCACGGCGAACCGAGGTGCCGCGGCGGGGTCGTGCAGGATGGCCTCCGCGGCTGCGAGGACATCTTCGATCGAATCGTTCGCGATCTCTTCAGGTGCGGTCATGGCGTGGCTTTCGCTGGCTTTCGCATGTCTCGGACCACGACGATCGAGATGCCGTCGCGAATGAGCTCGGTGTAGATCGGGCGCGTGGGGTGGTTGTCCCGACACGCCCCTCGGGTGCTGCCGATGTAAAAGTCCGGTTCCTTGTCATCCTTGACGAAGTGCGCCGGCAGGTAAGCGCCGCCGCCACAGCCCGCATAGCGGACCTTGCGGGACAGATACGTCTCGGGTTCGCGCTCCCAGAGATCGGCCAGAAAACGCTCGATCGCCGGTTTGTAGCCGGCGCCGTAGTAGTCGAGCTCGAAGTTGTTCTCCGCCCCTTTCAGACCGCCCACCAGCTGGTTGTAGTAGACGTACTGCACCGGGTGAAGGTGGATGACTGTGGCGAGGTAAAAGCTCCACGCCAGGCCGAAGGCCGCACACACGACGAGGCCGGCGGCTTGTGAACGCGCAAGGACCAGCCTTGAGGCGGTGACGATTCCACCGGCCGCGATCACGGCCAGCGGAGGCATCAGGAACAAGAAGTGACGAATGCCGCCGTAGAGCGTGGACCCTTTGAGGATCGCGTAAGCGGGGGGGATGAGGACCGCCAGGATGAGGAGCAACCAGGCCGCGCTGCGCCGCTGGTCTCGCTCGCGGAGCAGCAGGCTCGGCGCGACCAGGACGGCCAGCGCGAGCCCGAGAAGCACCAGCTCTGGAAGCTTGTACGCCAGCATGCGCGGGATGTAGTCCCAAGGCACCTCGAACCCATACATCTCTACGCCGTCGAACGGGAACTTCCGCGGCGCGAGGGCGAACTTCGACATGTAGCTCAGGGCGAAGACCGGTCGGCGCAGCGGCTGAAGCTGAGCCCAGGGCCACGCTGCGATCATTGCGACCCAGGCCAGCGCAAAGGCTCCGCTCGCCCGAGCCGCGAGCTGCAAGAAGCTGCGCGGTTCGGCGAAGCGCCGCGCTCGATAGCCGTAGTGGAAAACGAACGCGACCGCGAGACCGAGGTAACAAAACGCCAGCAGGCCTGCGACGCGCACCGAGGCCGACAAGCCTACGAACAAGCCAGCTGCGAGCCAGTCGCGCAGGCGGACGTTGGGCGCGGCCCGAACGACGGTGATGATGCCGTACAGCGCCCAGATGTAGCCCACCGCAAACGGGGCGTCCTTGGGGTTGTTGAAGGCGTGGCCCATGAAGCTTGGGGTCACCGAAAGGAGCAGCAGGGACACGCAGCCGATGGCGGGCCCACCCAGTCGTCGGCCCAAGCGCCACGTGCCGAGCAACCCCAGCCAGCCGACCACGCCTCCCAGCAGGTGCTGCGCATCGTTGGTGCTCAGCGGGACCAGCGTCCGCACGATGGCGCCGGCGAGGTCGAAGGCACCGCCGTAGAGGTAGTCGCGCGAGTAGCTCAGCGCGCGCTCGTCCTCGAAGAACGTCACGAACCAAGCGAGGATCATGTCCCCGTAGGTCACGTGTTTGTCTTCGTCGAACGTCTCGCCGAAATGGTCGAAGACGAACACCACCAGCACCGCCGCGAACAGCAGCCACAGGACCGCGAGAGCGTCCCAAAGTCCAATCTTCCACCGGTCCCCGGAGAGCCACCGCGTTTTCCAGTTCATGCTGTCACCCATCAGGCAGGTCGGATCGATGTTCCGCGCGAAAACGACCGCAACACACATCTAACACCATCCCCCGTGGTGCGCTTGTCGATTCGACGCCGACGCTCCAGCACCGAAGTATGACGTTGATGTCGTGTGCTAGCGAGAGCGGCGCTACTGCAGCCTGCTGACGCCGCGCTAACGAGGGGGGATGAACTTGTAGCCAGCGCCGCGGATGGAGACGAAGAGCTGCGGCTCCTGCGGGTCGAGCTCGAAGTGGCGTCGCAGTCGCATGATGAAGTTGTCAACCATGCGCCGGTTGGGATAGTCGCGCAGCTTCCACACCTCTTGTTGCAGCTCTTCGCGGCTTAGAACGCGCTCGGGGTTCTCGACGAAGTAGCGCAACAGGTCGAACTCCAACTTGGTGAGGTGCAGCGACACGCCGTCGCGCGCGGCGGTATGGCGCTCGAAGTCCACCGTGGCCGTGCCCAGGTGCAGAATCACCGCCGGGGGGCGCGACTCCTCCCGCTTCTCCCACTCGGCGCGGCGGAGCATCGACCGCGCCCGGGCGAGCAGCTCTTCGAGCTCGAAGGGCTTGGTCAGATAGTCGTCGGCGCCGGCGTTGAGCCCCTCGACCCGATCGTCGAGGCTAGCCTTGGCGGTGAGCATCAAGATCGGGGTGGTGTTGCCGGTGTCTCGAATGCTGCGGCACAACGTGAGCCCACTGGTGTCGGGCAGCATCACGTCCAACACCATGATGTCGTAGTTGGGCTGCAGCAGGAGCGAGCCCGCCTCGCGTCCAGTGCTGGCGAGATCGACCTCGAACCCCTCGAGTTCGAAGTTCAGCTTGAGGCCGGCGGCGAGGTTGGCTTCATCCTCGACGAGCAGCAGGCGCGGCTTCGGTTCGTTCATGCGTGTGCCTGGTGATCCGCATTCGCGGTGGCAGGGCCGTCTTTGGAGATGTACGGGAGGCTGATCGTCATCGTGGTGCCTTTGCCCCGCCCGTCCGAATGCGCCTTGAGTCGGCCGCCGAGGTCCTTGACCAGCGCCTTCACCACGAAGAGGCCTAGGCCGGTGCCACGACGGGCGCGAACGTCTTCGTGGTCGACGCGATAGAATCGGTTGAAGATACGCCGCAACTCGGTCTGCGGAATGCCGACCCCGCGGTCGCGAACACAAATCTCGACCCGGCCTTGGTCGCTTGCGCGTGCGGTAATCTGAACCCGAACCGGCGGGTTGGAGTATTTGATCGCGTTGTCGATCAGGTTCTTGAGCACCGTCTCCACCGCGGTCCCGTCGATGCGAACCTCGGTCGCATCGTCAACGTCGATCTCGATGGCGCTCGGGTCGAGGGTGTGGCGTCGGGCGACGGTGTCGACGCAGCTGTGGATCAACTCGCCCAGCGATACTTGGTTGAGCATCTGCCCGGCGTGCGCGTACTCGAGTCGCGTGGCCTCAAGGATGTCATCGATGAACGCGGCAAGGCGGTCGGTGTCCTCGAGCATCATCGCGCGCAGCTGCTCCTTCTGCTCGCTGGCGAGTCCGGTCCGGCCGAGCGTTTGCAGGCCCAGGCGGATCGAGGCGAGGGGTGACCGCAACTCGTGGGTGACCGAGTCGATGAAGGTGGTCTGTCGCCGAATCTCCAGGATCTGTCGGGCGAGGAAGACCGAGAAGAGGATCAGGACCGTCGTGATCGCGACGAGCGAGATGATGCCGCCGACCAGCAGCCAGAAGTTGCCTGCCCACTGTTCTGTGAGTCCGCCGTTCTTGAGGAACAAGTAGACCCAGCCGACGAGCATCACGACGGTGAGCGTGGCGCTGACCGATCCCCAGATGATGGGGGCGGAGATCGAACGGGCTGGGCGCGAGGCCATGAACGCCCCGAGCATGGACCGATGCGGCAGGACGAGCCAGGCCATGCGTTCTTCACAGACTGCGCGAGGTGCGAGCTGATGGTGAAAATCACCCTAAAAATCAACGTTTTAGTCGGTCTCGGTTCGGCCGTTGTCCACAGGTTGCCCACAAGAGCGGCCCGAGAGCCTTGCGTGTGTGTGGACAAATGTCGGTGCTGATCCGGGGCCCGCACGGCCCGCGCGCGGGGTCGTTTCATCGGCTCGGCAGGGCCACAAAAACGGGCACTTCGGACCGTAAGAGGCTACCATCCGCCGGCCATGGCGTTTGTCGTCACCGGAAATTGTAAGGGTTGTCGCTTCACTGACTGCGTAGCGGTCTGTCCCGTGGAGTGTTTTCACGCCGATGGGGACATGCTCTACATCGATCCCGACGAGTGCATCGACTGCGGCGCGTGTGTGCCGGAGTGCCCCGTCGAAGCGATCTTTGATGAGACGGAGCTTCCTGAGAATGAGGAGAAGTGGAAGCAGATCAACGCCGATAAGGCACCGGGGCTGCCGGTGATCACCGACACCACGGATCCGCTGCCTACGGCCGAAGACCGTAAGAGCGAACTCGGCTTCTAGACTCGGCCACTCGGCCTGGCCTTCGGGCCACCCACACCGTACCCAAGCGCCGTCTGCATGGCTGGTTCACACCTTGCCTGCGCGGCGTTTTTTCGTGGCCGCGTGGCCGCGTGGCCGCCTGATCGTTGAGCTGCGACAGGCACGTCGCTCTAGCCGAAGAGCGCCAACACGTTGGTGTAGCCGTGCTGGTGGGTGATCCCCTGCACTGGACCGAGCTCGCCGTTGCAGAAGAAACCGCCCATCTGTAGCCGCGGATACAGGCGGCGGACGATGTTGGTGTCGACGTTGGGCTTGCCGTACAGGCCGTGGCCGCGGCCGAGGCAGGAGAACATCAAGGCGCCGGCGGGAGTAGGCTCACCAGCATCGCTTCGCGCCTCGAGCAGCGTCTGCAGGTCTCGCGCAGAGGTCTCGGCGTCGCGCAGATGGAACTGCACGACGGTGTTGGGGCGAACGTCGGCACCGATCGCGAGCGAGCCCGTCTCCGCGTCCAGGCCCATGATGTTGCGGATCAAGAAGTCGCCCTGCTCGTAGACCTCCAGATCGTCGTCCATGACGAGACCGACGAACAGCGATTGTCGGAGTCGAACCTGGTCCTCGGTCGGGAGGCTGTCGTACAGCCGCTGCAGCACCGAGGCGGGGGTTTGGCCGTCCAGTCCTGTGATCAGGTTTTCCGAGCCCCGGGTGACGAACATCGGGGCGCCGATCGGACGGCACCCTTGGGAGACGATCGTGTCGACCTGAACATCTCCGCGCAGGACAACCCCGGCCGTGCCCGTGGCGTGAATCTCATCGTCGCAGAACAACGCGCCGCCGCCGGCCTCTTGCATGCCGCTGGCGATCCCACCCAGGACGGTGCTGCCTTCGAAGGTGCGGTCGAGTCCCTCGAGCACGGCGCCGACCGGGCTCGTGAAGGGGTCGGGAAAGACGATGATGGTGGGCTGAGACTCGGCTGGGGTGCCGAGCACGTCCTGCCAGAGCCCGTGGGCGCTGGGCTTGGGGACCCGGTCGGGGTCGAGATGGAACGGCCGGACCTCGACGCCGGGCAGATGCAGGGCGCTGACCGAGAGGCCACCACCCTCCTCAAGCTCTCGACCATCGCCGATGGTGCCCCCGGCTGAGCAGCCGACGAGCGAGGCCCCCGGGTATTTCTGCCGAAGCATCCGGTGCAGCCGAACGTAGTTGGCCGCGTGGGCCGAGCCGACGAACATGGTGAGCAGCGACGGCGCCGCGCCGCCGAGTCGCTCCTCGAGGTCATCGATGACCTCGTCGAACGCGGTGTCGAAGCGGTCGGCACCGGAAAGCGCTGCGGCAAAGTGCATTGCGATCGGAGGGTAGCGGCTCAGCGGCCCGGCGTCGCGATCAATGTCGGTGCTGGCTGAAGGTGGTCGTCGGCCGTGTGGAGCCCGCGTTGCCCTGCCAGTAGAAGTCCTGCGCCTTGACCTCTGCGCCGCCGACCTCGTCCATCGTGGAGGCGTCAAACAGGCGACCGCCCACCATCGTGTGGGTGACCTTGTCGGAAACGCGGATGTCGCTCAGCGGGTTGCCATCGATGATCGCGAGGTCGGCGAGTTTACCGGGCTCGAGCGAGCCCAGCGCGTGGTTCATGCCGATGTAGTGCGCGCTGTCCAGCGTCACGGCCCGCAACGCTTCAAGCGGGGTCATGCCGCCTTGCACGAACATCCACAGCTCCCAGTGCGCGGCCAGACCTTCGCGCTGCCCGTGCGCGCCCAGGTTCACCTTGACGCCAGCTTCTTGCAGCGTGTCGGCGAGCTTGGCGATACGGAAGTGGTTCCAGTCGCCCTTGGACGCGGTCGGGCGCCGCCGGGCACGGCCCTCGTAGGCGTGCGGCGGCACGAAGGCCCGCATCTTCGGGTGCTCGAACACATCGGTGTGGGCGTACCAGTAGATCTCTCCGCCCAGCCCTCCGTAGCCGACCCCCATCGTCGGCGTGTAGCCAACCTCGGTACCGCTCCACAGCTGCACCAAGTCGTCGTATCCGTTGGCGACCGGGACCGCGTGCTCGATGCCGGTGTGGCCGTCCACGATCATGTTGAGGTTGTGCTGCAGGGTGGAGCCGCCCTCGGGGACGACCATCATCTCCAGCTCCCGCGCCGCTGCGATCACCTGCTGACGCTGGTTGCGACGCGGTTGGTTGTAGCTCTTCACGCTGAACGCTCCCACCGCCTTGAGCCGGCGAAGGTGGCTGCGTGCGTCGTCGAGGCTCTCCACCTTGGCGGTGAAGGGCGCGTCGGCGCCGTAGAGGATGGTGCCGGTGGAGAAGATGCGGGGCGCCACGAGCTTGCCCGCGCGCGCGAGCTCGGCGGCGGCGAAGATCTCCTCGGTGTCGTTGGAGGGGTCGTGCACCGTGGTGACGCCGAAGGTCAGCGTCGCGTAGTGCATCCAGTTCTGCTGCGGCGTGATGCCCGACTCGCCCTGAGACCCATGCGCGTGCACGTCGACAAGACCCGGGATGATGGTCTTGCCGCTCACGTCGATCGTCGTCGCGCCGCCAGGGACGGTGACCTCGCCGCGCTTGCCGACGACCTCGATGCGATCGCCCTTGACCACGATCACCCCGTCCTCGATGACCTCGTCACCCTTCATCGTGATGATGCGGGCACCGGTGAACGCGAAGCTCGTGTCCGGGATGTAGCTGTCGACGTCAAAACCGATGTCGGTGCCCGTCTCGGGCGGCTTGGGCAGCTCCTCGGGAGCGCCGTCGATAAACGAGAACGTCTCCTTGAGCTCGCGTGCGAACAGCTCTGGGCCGGTCGACCAGTACAGGCGGCTGCTGTCGCCGGACCAGTGCATGAAATCGCCGGTGTCGCGGCTGACCTGTTGGATCGGAAGCGCTTTGGATGTGGGGCTGACATCGAAGCTGAGTCCGGTCGCGGGAAACGGGGCGATGTAGGCGTTGAAGCCCTCCTGAAACGCCAGCCACTTGCCGTCGGGGGAGACCCGCATGCGGTTGGCCTTTTCGGAGCCGACGTGGGTCCGCAGATCGGAGCCGTCCAGCTCGATGCTTCGAAGCTCCCGCTTGCCCTTGTCCCCGAAGCCGGTGAAGAACACCCGGTCGTTCTCGGCACCAAAGTGAGGGCTGCTCCCGCTGCGGGTGATGAGGGTCGGTGTCCCGCCGCGGGTGGGGATGCTGTACAGGCCGGTGTCTTCGCTCCACAGCGGGGAGGTGAGCCAGCCTCCGCTGCCCTTGCGGAACACGACGGTTGCGCCATCGGGCGAGAAGACGGGATCGAAGTAGTGCCCGGGGTCCTTGGTGACGGCGGTGCTGCGACCCCCGGCCGCGGACACCGTGCGCACGCTGGCGAGGCCCGCGTCGGTCCACGAGATGAACACGACCCGTTTGCCGTCCCGCGAGAACGAGCCGAAGAATTCGTGCACATCCTTGTCGCTGCTCAGCGGCTTGGCCTTGCCGTCGGGAAGGCTGCGAGTGTAGAGCCGACCCATCGCCTGATACACGACCGTCTTGCCATCGGGCGAGACGACCACGTCGCGCAGCATCTTCGTGTGAAACGACTTGGGGTGGGGCTCGACCTTGTGGCGCAGCGCCTCGACAACTTCGCGGGTGTCCTTGACCCGAAACGGGATGCCGGTGACGTTGCCGGACTTCAGGTCGACGCGGTGCAGCTTGCCCTCACCCCAGTACACCAGCTGCGCGTTGTCCGGTGTCCACGCCATCGTGGGGTAGACGCCGTGGATGGCCCAGGTCTCCTGCATGTCGCGGTCGAGGTTTCGCGCGACGACGCGCTCGGCTCCGGATGCGAGATCCTTCACCGCGAGCACGGTCTGCAAGCCGTCGCGGCGGACGAACGCGAGTTGCTTTCCGTCGGGGGAGGGCGTGGGTCGCACGGCGCCACCGATGCCGCCGACAAACACCTCGGTGTGCCCATCGGCGCGGTTCAGCCGCTTGATGTCGTAGATGCCCGCATGCGGGTCTTTGTTGTATTCGAAGAACTCACCGGGGGTGGTGTCTTGGCTGAAGTACAGCCACTTGCCGTCCGGAGAGAACGCGGGCTCGCCCACGTCTTGCTGGTCGTTGGGCTTCTCCGTCATGCGGACGCCCTGGGTGTCTCCGGCGATGTGGTAGAGCCACATCTCGCCCGAGCCCAGGCTTCGCCGCGCGGTGAAGTGTTTGTGGACCACGATGAACTGGCCATCGGGTGTCCACGCGGGGCTGTTCACCAGGCGGAAGTCTTCTTTGGTGATCTGCCGAGGTTCTCCGCCGGCGGCGGGCATCACCCAGATGTTGTCGGCGCCGTCGCGGTCGCTCGTGAACGCCAACCACTTGCCGTCGGGGCTGAACACCGGCTGCATATCCCACGACATGCCCTGGGTGAGAGACTTGGCCTCGCCGCCCTCAAACGGGATGCTGTAGAGATCGCCGAGCAGATCGAAGACGATCGTCTTGCCGTCGGGGCTGAGGGTCAGGCTCATCCATGTGCCCTCGTCGGTGTCGATCGAGACCGTCTTGCGCGGGCCTGGAGCGTCCTCGACATTCCAGGGCTGCTTTTTTTCCGCGTCGTCGTCCCCTTCGTCGTTCTGCTTCGCAGGTTCTGGTTTCGTCGGCGGCGAGGGGTGGAAGCTCAACGAAGAATCCTCGGATCCCTCGTCCTTCCCATCAGGGTGCATCGTCTCCCCGCTCTGACGACATCCTGAAGTCGCGAAGCAAGCCAGCAGAAGGAGCGTGGGCAGCGTGCGGGGAGCCATGCGTGGCATTGCTACCACCGGCGTGCGGGATGCGTCAGCCCCCGCCCTTGCGTGCCCCTACCTTCGGGGGCGATGCTGCGGCGCTGCGACCATGGAAGCCTTGGAACATCTCATCGAGAGCATCAACTCGCTCGTCTGGTCTTCGGGAATTCCGGTCGGAGATCAGACGATCCCGTTCCTCGTCATCGCCCTGCTCGGCGTCGGCTTCTTCCTCACGTTTCGGCTTGGTCTGATCCAGTTTCGGCGTCTGGGGCACGGTGTGGCGGTCGCCACGGGTCGTTACGACGATCCCGACGATCCGGGCGACGTCTCGCACTTTCAGGCGCTTTCCACCGCGCTCTCGGCCACGGTCGGCATCGGCAACATCGCCGGCGTCGCCATCGCGCTGCACTGGGGCGGCCCCGGGGCGTTGTTTTGGATGTGGGTCACCGCGCTGCTGGGGATGGCGACGAAGTTCGCGGAGGTCACGTTGGCGCAGAACTACCGCGCCAGTGGGGAGGACGGCGTCGCGGGCGGGCCGATGTACTACATCGAACAAGGCCTTGGATCCGCCTGGAAGCCGCTGGCGGTGTTCTTTGCGGTCGCGCTCGGACTCACCGCGTTCCTCACGGGCAACGGCGTGCAGGCCAACACGGTTGCCGACACGATGTTCCACAGCTTTGGCGTGCCGGTGTGGATCACCGGGCTGGTGGCAGCGGCTGTCGTCGGCGGCGTCATTCTCGGCGGGATCAAACGCATCGGTCGGTTCACGTCGATCCTCGCGCCCGCGATGGCCGGCCTGTACGTGACGGGGGCCGTCGTCATTCTCGCCATGAACGCGGGCTCGATCTGGCCTGCCCTCCAACTCGTCGTCTCCGAAGCCTTCAACCCCACCGCCGGCGTCGCGGGCACGGGCGTGGGGGCGTTCTTGGTCACCGCGATGTGGGGGGTGAAGCGAGGTCTCTTCTCCAACGAGGCGGGGCAGGGCAGCGCACCGATCGCACACGCCGCGGCCAAGACCGATGAGCCGGTCTCCGAGGGCGTCGTCGCGCTGCTCGAGCCGTTCATCGACACGATCCTGATCTGCACGATGACCGCAATGGTCATCATCATCACGGGCGTCTGGAAGGACCGCATGCCCACGGAGCTCCCGGTCTCGAGCGGTGACATGAGCTTCGTCGACATTAAGGACGACGGGTCGTTCTCTCCGATGGTCCCCGCCCCCGAGAAAGTCGTCGTGCAAGACGGAGCCTCGCGCGGGCCGTCGGTCGCGTGGCACGACGCGCCGGTGCTGGAGCTGTACGTGGATGAGGGGCAAAAGACCCTGTTCACAGGAACCCTCGACCCCGCGGGCAAGGTCGCCGTCGCTTCAGACGGCACCCGATACGACACTTTGTACGGATACGCGGTCGAGAGTGGCGCACCGCTGACCATGCTGGCCTTCCGTCGCGGCCTCGCGCCGCTGGGGGACTTCGGGCATCAGATCGTGCTCGTTTGTGTGCTGCTGTTTGGCATCTCCACGGCGATCTCGTGGAGCTACTACGGCGATCGCTGCGCCAACTACGTCTTCGGTTCCAAGGCGGTCGGCCCCTACCGCGCCGTGTTCGTGCTGATGCACTTTGTCGGCGCCGTGGTACCGCTCTCGCTGGCTTGGACCCTCGGAGATGTCCTGATGGGGGTGGTCATCCTGCCGAACCTGGTGGCGCTGATCTTGCTCTCGCCCAAGGTGGTCGAGCTGACGCGGGACTACTTCGAGCGCCAGCCCTGGAAGCACTGAGCCGAAGGGATGGGCCTGGTGTGGGGGGCGTGTGGTACCAACGCTGCAACCTCAAGCGCCCGACCACGTCCTTCCCGCGTGGCCCGAAGCGCGCTCGGGCTGGAGCCTCAACATGCTGACTCGATGGACTGCCCTCGCCGGACTGACCCTGACTCTCGGACTCGGCTGCGGCGACGCGGACGACGGCTCGGCCACGGGCGATGCGGACAGCGGACCGGGCGGCAAGGCGGATGACGCGGATGACGCGGATGACGCGGATGACGAGCTCGATCCGGAGGCGGTCGCGGTCTACGAGGACATCCTGGGCTCGAGCAACCCGGACCACGACAACATCATCTCGCTCGAGGCGTTCTCCGCCTTGTTCCGCTCCGAGATGGGCGAGATGCATCAGGACTTCCACTCGCTGCGCCGCTGGTACCTGATGTCGCTGTATGTCCGCGTCCCGCTTCAAATGCAGGGCAAGGACGGATCGCAGCTGCTGCAGGAAGGTGACCCCAACAGCGGGCTCGAGTTCTGCGCGATGCATGGCGTGATGATCGACATGCTCGCGAACAGCTTTCCGTGCGACCCCGAGGTCGAGCGGTCGTGTTTGGGCGACTTTGCGGTCCAGACCGAGACCGTTGACCCGCAGGACAGCGTGTTCAAGGGCTGGGGCAGCGACGAGGAACTCCTCGCGCAGCTCGGTGCACGCAACGTGTCCGACGCGGACATCGAGCGTGCACGCTCCGCGATCGCTGCGATCGACGATGCGATGGCCAGCGGTGCGTTCGAGGACATCGCGGCCGACCCCGCGTCGGGCATCAGCTCGGCGGAGGATGCGATGTGCCTGTTCATGCAAACCTCGCTTCGGCTTGGCAGCTGGGAAGAGTTCGACCGGGCCCAGCAAAGCGGCGAGATCCTCCCCGACTCCGACGCGCGCTTCTACCGACGCTCCACCGAGCCCAACATCGGAATCCACAACGCGCTGCACGGCATGTTGATGGCTCAAGGCTCGGCCATCGACGTCGGCAGCCCGCGCGACAACCTCTACAACTCCCTGTTCTGGGGCATCCACGGCTGGGTGGAGTTCAAGTGGCGACAGGCCCGGTCCCAGTGGTACCCCAACTGCGGCGACGGCCCGGGCGTGCTGTGGGGCGGCGACGAGGACGGCCAGTGGGACGTCCGCGAGGACCGCGAGACCATCATCGAGAACTGCGGCGCGGCCTACTACGAAGAGGTCGCCAAGTGGGGCCTCAACCACGGCATCCACATCGGCCATAGCTTCCGCGAGCCCGATGCCGGCACGATGGGCGCCGAGTGCAGCGAGGCCGCAGACTGCAACGAGGGGCTTGTGTGCAAGCCGCTCGACGAGGACGCAAGCCTCTGCTTCGCCGACCCCAACCGCACCAAAACGCCAGCCTCGCCCGAGGGCCTCGAGCCCGAGGTGGTGTTCGAGGTCGACCCGAAGGACCGCACCGACTGCGCGCAGGGGGAGGTCGATTGCGGCGAGTTGGTCGAGGTGCTGGAGCCCGGGCATCCGAGCGTCCCGGCGCTGGAGTAAGAGCACTCGCCGCTCGAGCCCGCCGTCTACTTCACAGCCTCGATCGTCACGATCTCCAGCTGCCCCAACGAGACCAGCGCCAACACATCCGTGACTTCCAGGGGCAAGTGCCCCGCGGTCACGCCCATGCGGCCCCATGTGGGGTCGATCTCGAACCACCGCTTTCCGTCGTAGTACGCCACCCAGGCGTGGGCGACCATGTCGCCGCCCTCGGCTGCCATGCCGCTGCGGACCTCTGCGGGCACGCCTGCAGAGCGCAGCAACGAGACGGTGAGCAGGGCGTACTCGCTGCAGTCACCGCGGCCGACCTCTAGGATCTCGGTGGCGTCGATCGAGCGGGGGGTGACCTCGTAGGCGACTCGCTCGTGGACCCACTTGAGGATGGCGGTCGCCTTGGCAGTGGCGCTCATCTCGGGTTTGGTGAGCGAGTCTCGAACGACCTCGATCTCCGGATCGTGGATCCGCAGGTCGTCTGAGGTCTTGAGCAGCGCCTTCTCCCGAGCCTCGCTCAGGGCCACCGTGGCCTCGGCGTCACGAGCCTTGGCGCGCACGGTGAGCTCGACGTGGGTGTCGTCCAGGACGCGGGCGGAGCCGCGGGCCGAGGGGTAGATGGACTGGTCGACGAAGCTCTGGGCGTTGCCGACGGCGAGCTTGAAGCGCAGGGTGCCGGCGGTCTCGGCTCGGGTGAGCGTGCGGGGTAGGGCCGCGGCGTTGCGGAATCGGGCGGAGGCGAGCCACTGGTCGACCACCTCGCTGGCATCGCTGTCTTGAAGGCGCAGAGACACGCGGCCCTGCATGCTGCCCACGCGGGTGGAGGGGTTCCATGTGGCTTCGAAGCCAACGTCTTGCACCAAGCCCACCGCCCCGGCGAAGAAGCGGAGGATGACGCGCTCGAGATCGGCGGCGGTGGTGGGCAGCTGCGCCACGACCTCCGAGGCGCGGGCGCCGTCGAAGGTGCCGCTGCCCAGCAGATGCGGTCCTGTCGCGGATGCTCGTGGGCGGGCGAGCGCCGTGCGAAGGAGGTCCTGCGTACTGGCGATCACCACCAGCCCATCGGCGACGCCGTACCACCACCCGGCGCGGGACTGCTTGGGCGTGCCGGTGGGGGCTTGAGCACCGGACTTCGTCGCGGCGGATCGAAGGACGTCGGTGGAGGGGAGCACCAGCACCCACCGCTTCCACAGGCCATCTCCGGGCGCGGGGTACCACCCAAATGCGGCGCCGGTGCTGCGGATGAGCAGCTCGACTGGCGGCACCACGTCTGCGGCGGTGAGCTCAAGCTCGGTGAGTTCGGGCAGGTCGTCGTCGGTTTTCTGCGTAGGGTAGCCGACGACCAGCGTGCTCACGGCGCCCGGCGGCAGGTGGGCCTGGGCGTTGGTCATGTCCCCGATCTCTGCGTCGGCGGTGGCCGAGTAGCGGAAGGCGATGCCCTTGGTGTCAGCGACGACTTCGCTGGCCACGCTCGCATCATCGATCGGTGAGCTCATCCCCACAAAGGCTGCCTGCAGCGCGCTGCCGTCCTTCCAGTCGTGGGTCAGGGCGGCGAACTCCGCGTCGTCCCCAAGGCTTGGTGTGCCCGCTTCGGGTTCGAACAGGACGCGGCGCGCCATGAAGTCGTTGGAGAACACCAGCACGCGGTCGCCGACAAACAGGTAACGCTCGGCGTCGGTGCCGATCGAAGACGTTTGCGCGTCGATGATCGCGTAGTAGTGCAGGTCGTGGCCGGCGAGTGGCTTGCGGTGTCGGAAGCGCTCGGTTCGCCGCTCGGCCGGGTCGTCCTGGGGCTCGTCCTCTTTGGGGGGCTCTTGGTACACGAGGTCGTGCAGCAGGGCCGGCAGGATGCTCAGCGCGACCGGAAGCAGTCCGGCTCCGTTGGAGAGCCGCAGCACGATGGCCAAGCCCGCGTCCGAATCATAGCCGCGTCGCCCCAGCTCGGTGAGCAGCGCCTCTTGGTCTCGCACGGTCGCCGCGCACACAAAGCCGCTGTCGCCGGCCATGTTGGCGCACTCGATCGGCGCCGAGAGGTCCAGGCCTCCACCTTCGAGCAGCGCATCGAATCCGTTGGCTCTGCGCATCGACTCTACGGCGCGGTCGACCATCAGTCGCTGCGTCGGATCGCCGGGATCCAGACGTTGGGTCAGGTCGAGCACCGTGCTCGCAAACAGCCCGGGAGAGGCCACGCGTGAGAACGTCCAGTGGCGGGTCGGGAGCAGCTGGGGCAGCGGCGTTGTGGCCAGAACATGAGCCGAGCGCGGCTTCTTCGCGGCCCAGGCCAACGCGCGTTGGGCCGGGTTGAACGACGCTGCGTCTTTGGTGCTGCCCGCGAGTACATTTGCGTGCTGGTCGCTGAAGCGGCGCAGCATCTTGGCGATGCTCTGGTTCGCGGTCTCCTTGTCGTCGAAGCGCTTGGCCATCGCGCGCAGGCGCGGGCCATCTTGCGCCTCCGCCAACTCCACCAGCCCGTAGCCCAGTGACCGGGTCTCCCAGCGTCGCTCCTTGGGCAGTGTCTTGGGGTCCAGGGCGTCGAAGCGAGCTCGCACGGCTTTGGCGTAGATGGCGGGCTCGCTCGCCTCGAGCACGTCGAATGCGAGGAAGGCGAGCCCGGGTGGCCCGAACGCTGCGGTGTCGTAGGCCTGCGTTCCCCCGATCAAACCCGGGCGCTGCGATGCGATGACCCACGCGTCTTGGGCCGCGTCTTCCTTGCCGCTGCCGATCAGGCTCGCGACCCAGCGGCGCGCGTTGATGTCCGGCAGCGCCAAGCCCAGCTCGATGCGACCCCGCGGTCCGGTCTCGGTTCGGTCGAAGTAGTCGGGCGCGCTGAGGGGGACACCCACCGGGAGCAGGTACTTCGCGTCCCTCAATGCGCGCGCGGGATGGTGCAGGACCGCCTCGCGCCCCCAGGCGTGCAGCCCGGCGTCGTCATCCAACAGTGTGGCCAGCGTGAGGCGCCGGGCCGTGCTGTCTCCGGGGGGCACGCAGGCCAACACGCGGCGTCTCCCCGAGACGCTCGGCGAGGACAGGTACAAGTCGAGCATCACCTCGGCGGTGGCGGACCTCGACGCGCCCCGAAGGACCGTGGGCGCCGAGCAGCCTTCGCCCTCGAACGCGCCGGCTTCGAGGCGTGCCTTGAGACGCACGCTGTCCACGAGCGTGTTGCCGTCGGCGCGGAGTGTGGCCGCGGCGAAGGCCGGCACGACCGCGTCGAGCGGAGCAAAGCTCTGGCGGAGCAGCGCGAAGGCGGTGAGCATGGCGTCCGCCCGGGCGTGTGGCGCCGATGCAACGATCGTGAACACCCGGCCGCCGACAGGGATGCTGCTGATCGCCCACACGCTGGTCGAGCTGCTCAGCGTGGCTTCGGTCGCCTCGCCTGCGGGGACGGTCGTGCTCCGAAGGAAGTGCTGCGTGTAGCCTTGGCCCGCGAGGGCCTCGAGTGTGGGGCGCAGGCACTCTTCACCCTGGCACCTCGATGCGCGCGCTTCTTGTGTGATGGAGATCCACTCTCCTTGACTGCTCTGGGCGCTGAGCGGGTCGTCGTCGCGCGGGGTCCATGCGAGGGGGAAGAATCCGTCGGCCCCCACCTCGGTGTGGCTTCGGTAGCGGGGCGCCAATGCGAGCATGGCGTCCCGGGACACACTCTCCAGCGCCTCTTCAAACGCTGGTGCGGAGCGAATCCACGCCGGGATCCCGGGTCGAGCCCCGATGACAGCTTCGGGGAGGGCCGCGTGGCGGAACAGCGCGGAGCGTGGATGTTCCCCGCGGGCTCGTGCGAACCCAGCCTTGGCGGTCTCAACGTCGTCGTTGCCAGCGTGGGCCATGGCTGCCACGACCGCGACCAGCGGGTTGGTCGGGTGCTGCGCCGGGAGACTCCCGAGCAACGTGAGTGCGTGAGGGTGGCGCCCGTGCCGGGTTTCGTTCTCTGCGAGCACGAGTCGCAGCAGCGCCGAGTCTGGGTGCGCGCTGTGCATCGGTTCGAGGTCTGCGGCGGTGTCGTAGGACTCGAAGGCCAACGCGACCGCGGCGCCCAACAGCGCGGCGGGGGCTCGGTCCGACGCAAGATCGTCGGCCAAGAACGGGGCAAGCGCGTGGGCCCGAGCGGCGCCGAGAGGCCCGACCAGCATGTCTGCTTCTTCGGGGAGCGCGGCGCTGACCTCGGCGTAGTGCCGCGCCGATCGGGGACGCAGCCCGCGGAGGGCTTGGTACGAGAGCCTGGCGTAGCGGGTCGCTGCGTCGATATCGGATTCCGACAACGTCCCGGCGTGCGCGTGCTCGGCCCGCACCCCGTACTCGGCTTCGGGGACCTCGTTGGCGCTGACGTCGTTGGAGCGGGCGAAGGCGTGCGCTTCGATGCGGGCATGTGCCGCCTCTTCGTGTTGGCCCCCCATCGTGAGCCAGGCCCCGAGGTTTTGATGGAGCACCGCCACGTCGTCACGGTCCCGCATGAGCGCGGTGCTCGCTTGGTAGGCCGGGGGAGGACGACCTTCGAACAGCGCTGCGAGGGCACCCGGAGACGGAACGTCTTGTTGCAGGAGCAGGTAGCTGTAGTTGACCGCGGACTGCCAGCCGGTGCTCCGCTCGGCCTCCCACGCGAGTTTGCAGGCCGGAAGGGCACGCGGGTCATCCGGCGCCTCGCTCAGGAACATGCACGCATACCCCTGCATCGCCGCCCCCTTCGCGTTGTCGAGCAACGCTTCATGTTCGCTCTGTGCGCCCAGGCCGTCGCGCCAGCGCCACTCGTGCCACAGCGCATCGTCTGTGATCGTTCCATCGAGCGCCGCCTGATGCAGGCGAACAAGCGCGTGCCCAGACTCCAAGGCATAGACGCCATCTTCGGGAATCTCGGTGCGTGCCAGCGACAAGGCGGCCTGGTGCTCTCCAGTCAGCAACATCAGGTCCAGGAGCGTTTCGCTGAGGGGAGAGGGTTGCTGCTTGTGCAGCGCGACGAGCTTGTTCGCGATCGGACGCGCGTCGGCAAGCGCGGTCGTCTTGCGCAGCGCCTCCGACCCCCACTCGACCGCGACGTACATAAGCTCGGGCACGAGCGTGTCCGAGTTTTCCCACGCCTGCCTCGGATCGACGGACAGTGCCTGCATGCGTGCGAGCGTCTTGAGGTCGGTCACCGATCCTTGCTCCACGGCCTGCACGACGGAGAACGACAGCATGCCGTCGTAGGCCATCGCGTCGAGGCCGGCTTGGGTCTGCAAGGACACCCCAAGCTCGAGAAGGCGCAGGGACGCGCTGGGTCGCTGAGGCCAGACTTCGAGCAGAGACGATCGTGCGCTCACGACGTCTCCAGCCGCGGCGATGATGAGCGCTTCGGTCTCGCGTCTGGCCGGGTCATCCTCGGGCACCTTTGCGAGGAACACCTCTGCCGAAGCCAGGTCTCCCGCTTCGAACGCGGCCCGCCCAGCCAGGCCATACAGCAGCGACGAGGCCGGCGCGGAGAGTCCCTCGGCGAGTTGGCTGTAGAGCGCGGCGGCTTTGGAGAAGGCGCCGGCTTGAACGTGGGCCTGCGCCGCCCGCATGCGCTCGGGCCAATCCGTCGTCGCGTCGACGGCCGCAGCCTTCCCGAGCCGTAGGCCCGGAACATCGCCCCACCATCGTGCGTCGAACCAGGACCCAGCTGCGGATGGGTCTCCGGGCTCGCCCCGTCCGGCGATTCGATCGGCGAGCGTGAGCTGAAACTGGGCGAGTTGCTCAGGCCGGAGCGCGTTGCCGAAGCGCTGCAACCACGCGTCGGCCTCTTCGAGCATGCCTCGGGCGACGAGCCCGCGCACGTATGCGTCTGTGAAGCTCGAGGACAGCGCAAGCGTGGTGTCGCGGGCTTCGAGGACCTCGCTCCACCCTGCGTCATCCAACTCGGTCGCGCTGACCCAGGTGATCAGGGCGTTCGCGCCAGCGCGCTCAAGGCCCCCATCTGCGACCGCCCACGCTACGTGGGCGTAGGGCTCGGTAATCAGCGAGGCGCATGGTTTCGGGCCACCGCCGGATTCGAGGCATCGCTCGAGGAGAGGGAGGAGCGGGCCGATGCGTTCCCGGACCCAAACGCGCTCTTGTCGACCCAGTGCGCCCGAGGCCCAAAGCACAACGGCATCCTCCTCGCCCAGTTCCGGATCCCGGAGCGCGACGCGTCGAAGCAGGGCGGCTTGCAGTGCAGCACCAAGCGGCGTCTCGGGAGACGGAAATCCGTCCCAGCCCATCGTCTGCCAACGCCAATCGCTCAGGGCTCGGTCCGCAGCGAGGAACGCCGCGCCGTCGTGCTGGGAGCGCCACAGATCGTAGGCCGCAGGGGTTCCTGCGTGAACAAGGGCCAGCCCTTCGATGAGCTGGGCCAGGTCGCGTTGCGCATCCGAAGACCACTTGGACTCGGCGGCTTCGAGCACCAGGAGCGCGTCTCCGGACAACCCTCGAGCGAGCAGACGGTCTGCGTAGTGAAGCTGGATCGCCGGCGCGTCGGCGTAGGTCTCCGAACGTCGGCGTGCCCGCGACAGGACCGACAGCGAGCTCCACTCCTGAACTTGGTCGGCAAACAAGTCGGCGTCGGGGACCAAGGTTCCCTCGCGCATGGCCTCGCGAAGCTCCAGCAGGATCCTCGCCCGCAGGTCGGAGGGATCGAGATCGCTGATGGTGGCGGCAAGCTCGACCGCACGCTGGCTGAGCGCACCGGTGCGAATCTCGTCGGCGAGCAGGGACCAGCGAAGCTCGTTGCCGCGTGCGCCGAGTTTGCGCAGCACCGCACCCGGCGGCAGCTCGCTGTGGCTTGCGGGACCGAACAGCCCCCCGTCGTCTCGCGCAAGCATGGTCCACGCGGCCAGCCATGCTTGCGCGTCGTGCTCGGAGCGTTCGAGAAGCAGGGACGCGTTGCCGTCCCAGTATTCGCTGTGCTCGCAACCCCAGGCGATGTCCTCGGGCGCCGGTTTGCGCTGCGCGAGCGCTGCCGACAACACGAGGTTGCCGTCTGCGAAGCGCCGGCCGAGCTCGACGCCCATCCGGGCGGCACGGCGAAGTTCGCGTTCCGCGGCCGCACGCTCGGCCCGAGGGGCCTGCTTCGCTTGAGCGATCCGAGCGGTGGCATGAGCCTCGCGCAGGCGCTGTGTCGCGTGAAAGACCGCATCGGTGCCGAGCCCGAGTCTGGCCGCAAACTCGGCTCGCTCGGCGTGCGCCTGCGCTGGGAGTGCGGCGTGCTGCTCCAGCCGCTTGCGGGTGAGTGCGCCTGGCTGATCGAGACGAGCCGCGCAGGCCGTGAGGAGGCACAGCAGACCCAGCCAAAGCGCTCGAAGTGCCATCACACCCTCGCCTATCACGGCTTTCCGCCAAACGACAGGGTGCGACGGCCCGGGGTACGATTCATCGATGCGTTGGACCGGCGGCGACTTCTTTCTCGCCGGGTTCGCGAGGCCGGTCGCGCACGCCCCGTTTTAGCGCGTACAGCCGAGCTGGGTCGCGATCTTGTTCATCTGCGTGGCGAGCCGGATATCGAGCGCTGTGACCCCGGCAGCGTCGTGGGTCCACAGCTGGACCTCCACTTTCCCGTAGACGTTGTACCAGTTGGGGTGGTGGTCCATGGCTTCGCAGACCATGCCTACCCGCACCATAAAGCCCATCGCGCAGCTGAAGTCCGGGAACTCGAAGCGGCGACTGAGCTGGTTGCCGGACAGAGACCAGCCCGGGAGCTCGGACAGAAACTCGGCGATGGTCTCGTCGTTGAGTCGCGGGTTGCCCATGCCATGAGTATAACGTCTCGGACGACGTGGCGCGCGCGCCTGAGCTGCGGCATCGTGCCGCGTATGGTCGGCCTCTCGTTGTCGCTGCTGTTGTCTTTGGTCGCTGCCGCACCGGCCTCAAGCTCTCGCGTGCAGGAAGCAACCACCCTCGCGCGCACCGAGTACGAGTGGTTTCACGCACATCCCGAGCTCTCCAAGGAGGAGGTCAAGACGGCGAAACACCTCGCGGATGTGCTGCGTGGTCTGGGCCTTGAGGTGCACGAGGGCTTGGGCGGAACGGGCATTGTGGCGGTCCTCAAGGGCAAGGGCCCCGGTCCCACGGTGTTGTATCGGGCGGACATGGATGGACTCCCTGTGACCGAGGCCACCGGGCTGCCCTACGCCAGCGAAAACAAGGGCGTGATGCATGCGTGCGGACACGACGTCCATATGGCGACGGCCGTGGGCGCGCTGTCTGTGTTGGCGGCCACCCGCGACACTTGGTCGGGCACGGTGTTGTTTGTGGGGCAGCCCGCGGAGGAGCTCGGAGCGGGGGCGCGGGCGATGGTGGCGGACCGCGCCTTCGGGAAGCTGCTGAAGCAACACGGGAAACCACGGCTCGCCATCGCACTCCATGATGCCGCCGATGTCCCTGCTGGGCAGGTGAGCATCATCGAAGGGCTGCACCACGCCAACGTCGACGGCGTGGACATCGTCGTGCATGGCAAGGGAGGACATGGCGCGCGCCCGCACGAGACCATCGACCCTGTTGTGATCGGCGCGGAGATCGTGATGTCGCTGCAAACGATCGTCTCTCGCCGGATCCGTCCCGACGAAAAAGCAGTGGTCACGGTGGGGAGGTTCGACGCCGGCACCAAGCGCAACATCATCCCGTCCTCGGCCACCTTGATGCTGACGGTCCGCTCCTACGGGCCGCAAACCCGGGCGCTGCTGCTCACCGAGATCGAGCGCGTCGCGACGCAGATCGCGAAGGCCCACCGCGCCCCGAAGCCACCGACGATCACAACCACGCAGGGTCTGCCGTCCTGCGAGAACGACCCCGAGTGGACGCGCACGCTTCGAGCCGCTTTCGAAGCCGAGCTCGGCGCCGACCAGGTCAAGCGACACGAGCCTTCGCTCGGCGGAGAGGATTTCGGCATCTTTGGCACCGAGCTGGGCATCCCCTCGGTCATGTGGAAGCTGGGCGCGGTCAAAGCCTCGGAGTGGAAGCGCCTCGATCATGATCGGCCGGGCCTGCACTCGGATGCTTGGGCGCCGGATCCGGACCCCACGCTGCGGACGGGGATTCGGACCGTGCTCGCTGCGATTCACGCCGGACTTCGCTGAGCACAACCAAGAGAAAAGCGGCCGTGCCCCGAGGCAACGACCGCTTCATCTCACTACGTCACGGCCATGTCTCGGCCATGTCTCGGCCGCCGCCGACAGCCTACGTCGCGGAGAGCTTCTTCTTCAGCTCTTCGAGCTGTGCATCGATCTCGGCCGCGTTGCTGGCGTCTTCGACCTCGTCGTCCGAAACCGCGGAGCCCGTCGAGCCGGCGGCGGGCTCCGGCTCAACCTCTCCGGCCAGCGCACGACGTTCGCGCTCCTGCTCTGCGGCCTGAAGAGCCATCTTGGACTTCAGCGCGGAGAGGTCATCGTCGACACCGCTGCTGGCTTCGAGCGCCTTGAACTGCGACTCGAGGGTGGCCTCGGGCAGGGCGCCGCCGATTTCGGCGACGGCTTCGGCCTCGGCTTCGATCTGCGTGACGCGGTCGGACATGCGCTCGAAGGTGTCGAACGCCGAGGTGGAGTTGATGTTGGAGAGCGTCTCGTTGATCGTGCGCTGGGCCTCGGCTCGCTTCTGGCGTGAGACGAGGATGTTGCGCTTGCGCTTGGCTTCTTCGATCTTGTTGTCGAGGCCTCGGAGCGCGCCCTTGAGCTGCTCGACCGACTGCTTCTGCGCTTCCCACTGCTGCTTGAGCGTCTCGGCAACCTCGCCGTGCTCGTGCTTGCGTGCGAGCGCTGCGCGGGCGAGTCCGTCGTCACCAGCTTTGACGGCGAGCATCGCTTTGCGCTCCCACTCGTCGGCCTTGGTGGCCTCCTGCTCGTACTGCTTCTTGACGCGCTTTTCGTCGGCGATTGCGACGGCGACCTGCTTCTTCGCCTCGACAAGCTGCGCCTTCATGTCCACAAGGACCTGATTGAGCATCTTCTCGGGGTCTTCAGACTTGTTGATCAGCTCGTTGATGTTGGAGCGGATCAGCGTGCCCAGTCGTGAAAACAGTCCCATGTCTTAAGCGTTCCTCTCGGTACCGGTCTTGGCAGCGGTCGCCGTGCTCTGGTTGGAAGCCACCATCGGAGCAATCTTGTCATAGTGGTTGTCGAGCGCCATGCACATGTCGTCCACCATCGCTTGGAACTCGTTGAAGTCGAGGTTCTCGAGCTGCTGGGCGCCCGAGAGCACGAGCTGAGATCCTTGCAGGGAGTAGCTCGCATGCAACAGCTCCGAGTTCAGCTCGAGCAGCATGCGAAACACCGCGGTGTGATCGCCCTCTCCGAGCTCGAAGAGCTGGATAGAGATCAGGACGATGGGGTCTTCGATCTTCACCCCGAGGCTCGCGTTTCGCGCGCTGTCGGTGTGCAGGACCCAGGTCCCGTCGGCGATCTGCTCGTAGGGCAGGCCGCTGTTGAGGAGGAAGGAGTCGAGTTTGTCAGCGCTGCTCATGCCTGTGGACCATGCGGGTACGCGCCCGGGGAAGGGTCGTGCGAAGGAAGGGCGAGGGCGCGGGCGACCTCGCGAGTCCGCGGACCCGGAACGCGAGAGTGAAGGGTATTCCAGGCCACGATAGCGCGGCAAGCCCACGAACCTGACCTGTGACACGTTGGGGGGTGGCTCGGCGACAACACCCCCGGGTTGGGCTTTGTTCCCGCCAGCCCGCGGTCCCGACCGTTCACGTCCGTCTCAGGCCCATACGGGTCCTGCGGCCTCTCCCGGGACTTCCCCGGGCAGGGTCTGCGTGGTATCTCGCGTGGGTCGCATGACAGAAGGCGTAACTCTGGCTCCGTTGCCGCGCCACGTGGGCATCATCATGGACGGCAACGGCCGTTGGGCACGCGCTCAGGGCTTGCCGCGCGAGGAAGGCCACGAGCGCGGCTCCGACTCGGTCCGCGCTGTCGTTCGTGCAGCCCGTCGCATCGGGATCCCCGCGCTGACCTTGTTCGCGTTCTCATCGCAGAACTGGGACCGACCCCCCGAGGAGGTCTTCCGCCTCATGGAGCTGCTGCGCCGGTTTTTGATTCAGGAGCGGGACGAGATCCTCGACAACGGCGTCCGGCTAATCACCGTCGGCGACACCGAGCGACTCCCGCCGCACGTCCGCGACCCGCTGGTCGAGCTGATGGCCGCGTCGGCGCAGAACAAGGGCATGGTCCTGTGCCTCGCGCTCAGCTATGGCGGCCGCGAGATGATCGCGCGGGCCTGTCAGGAGATGTGCCAAGCGGCGGTCGCGGGCACGCTCAACCCGGCCGATGTCTCCGTCGAGACGGTCGAGGCCCACCTGCCCTCGTCCAGGCTCCTCCCGCAGCTCGACCTGCTGATCCGCACCAGCGGCGAGCACCGCATCTCCAACTTCTTCCTCTGGGAGACCGCGTATGCCGAGCTTCACTTCACCGAGAAGATGTGGCCCGAGTTCACCGACGAGGATCTGCTCCTCGCACTGCATGACTTCGCCAGCCGCGAGCGCCGGTTTGGTCGGACCTCCGACCAACTCGATGAGCCCGTCCCCGGCGGCGGTCACTCGACGGCTGGAATGGACTGAGCGCGCGTGGGGGAGACGCTCAAGCGCCTGTTGACGGCGGCCGTGCTGGTCCCGATCGTTCTGGCGGCCATCTTCTTGGATCCCACGAACTACGGCGTCCTCGCTCTCGCGGTGGTGTTTGGGGTGGGTGCCCAGGACGAGTTCATCCGCATGGCGCTGCCGGTCACCGACGAGGACCCCGCGCTCCGTATCCGAATCGCCGCCGCCGGGTTGGGGACCGCGGTGGTGGTTTTGCCCTCGCTCTACACGCCCGGGGTCGCGCTGCCTCCGACGCTTGCGTTTTGTGTGCTCGCGCTCGGCCTGGTCGTGCTTTCACGTCGCCCGCAGCTTCCCAACGCCGGCCGACACTTCGCCGTGACGTTGGCGGGGCTGCTCTACGCACCCGCGCTGATGTCCGTGCTGCCGCTGCTCAAGGACTCGGGGCGCCCCGAGTGGCTCACCGTCGTGCTGTGCATGGCGTTCTTCTCGGACACCGTGGCCTACTTCTTTGGTCGCGCGTTTGGAAAGCACAAGCTCTACCCGGCGGTCAGCCCCGCCAAGAGCTGGGAGGGTGCTTTTGGTGGTGTGCTTGGATCCTGCCTGGCCACGGCCGCGGTCGGCTCGATGTGGCTGCTGCCCGCGCTCCCGCTGTCGCACGCGCTCGCGCTGGGGGTCTTCGGCAGCATCGCTGGCCAAACCGGCGACCTCGTCGAGTCGATGCTCAAGCGGACGTTTGGCGTCAAGGACTCCGGCACCATCCTTCCCGGGCACGGCGGCCTGCTCGACCGGGTGGACGCGCTGCTGTTCGTGGCTCCGGTGACCTACTACTACGTCACGCTGATCGGCTGATCGGCTGATCCTGGCTCGCCCGCGAACCTCTGGCTCGCCCGCGAACCTGCGGTTTCGCTACTCGCTCGCGGGGGGCAGGGCCTTCTGGTCGTCCTTCTTCACGGCGTAGTAGATGCCCGCACCCACCCCGCCGACCAGGAACACTGGCCAGGCGGCGGCCACGAGGGCTGCGGTTCCCCAACCTGCGGCGCCCGTGATTGCGGCGGCAGCGGCGGAAGTGCGCGAGGAGGCTTTCTTTTGCGACTTGGCGTACCAGTACGTTCCGGCAGCTACGCCTGCGCCAATGAGGAGTGCAATCATCGAGAATCTGGACCGAGTATAGGCCGAATCAGACGCGGTGCTCGTACGGCGACCGCTGCCGGGTGGACGCGGGATGGACCCGCGGGCCATACTCCGTCGCCTTGTCGGACCCGAACAAACCCCTGGACGTGAATGAGGAAGCTTCGCGCGCACCCGTCACGGTGTCGGAGACCTCCCCCGCGGGCACCAACACCCCAGCGTCCGCGCGCGGCGCGTCCGACTCAACCGAGGATGCAACGCCGGGCACGAAGCGTCGTCGCCGTCGGCGTCGTGGCGGTCGCAACAAGACCGCCACCGAGGAAACCAGCACTCCCGCGTCAGCGCCGGTTCCTGCGCTCGACCCCGGCATCGCGGCGTTGGCCGGAGGCCTGCTCAGTCATATCGACGACCGGGATGTCGCGTGCAGCAACGACGGCTGCAACAACCTCTGGCAGTGGACCGCGACCGAACAGATCGCGGCCTACGGGCAGCCTCCACCGCGGCGGCAGTGCGCTCGATGTTCGGGCACGTCTGCCTCCGAGATTCGCTGTTCGGTCGACGGGTGCAAACGAACCTGGAGCTGGAGCCGCGACGAACAGATCAAGCATCGCTCGTGGAACAAGCGCCGGGGAGACGAGCGCAGCGGCGATGGAGGGGGCGGGAGGAAGCGCCGCCGCCGAGGCGAGGGTCCGCCGCGCCGGAAGTGTGGGCCCTGCCAGGCCAAGCTCGCCACGCTCACCGAGCGCCCGTCGTCGTGCAAGGTCCATGGGTGCACGCGCCCGGTGATGATCGACCGGGAGGTGCAGCTGCGGGACTGGGCCGCTTCGGGCAACGCCAACCCCGACTTCGAAGTGGCGCTGCCCAAGCAGATGTGTGAGGTGTGTCGCGAGTTCTGCCGAACGCACGATGACCGCGCCGTTGCGTGTGGTCGGCCCGGCTGCAAAAAGACTTGGTCGTTCAAGCGCGGCGCGCAGTTGCAGGCATTTCTTGCTGGCCGCTTCGAGGACCCGATCCGCATGTGCGAAGCATGCGAAAGCGAAACGCGTAAGGGTGCCTACGGTTCGGATACACCGGCGAACGTCGAGGTCATGCCGTGTGTTGTTCCAGGCTGCGAAGGCGTTTGGCATTTCCGCGCTGGGCTGAAGATCCCAGCCTGCAAAGATGGCGAACAACCGGTCCAACGCATGTGTGACGAGCATCGCGGGGCTCATGGCGCCGCGCCACGAATGAAAAATTCGGCGCAGGAAAAAGAAGCCCCGATCCAGAGCGAGCCCGAAGCCACCGCCGCCGTCGTAGAACAAGGTTCCGAATCGGTTTCTGAGATCACGACTTCGAGCGATCCGATTTCTTGACCCGACCTGGAAGACCTGCGACGGTCCCTTCGCGCACGTAACCCCGGCTCTTCTCCACGCTCTGCTCTCGGATCTCTTCGCTCTCTCCTGCGACCTGCGTGCGCACAAGTTTCAAACGGCGTCTCGTTTACAACGAGGCGCCGTTTTTATTTTCTATAAAGGGGACCTCACGGTCCCCTTCGCTGCGGGGGCGGAGCCCCCTTCGCTCATCCCCTGGTGGTCGCCCTGTCGGGCTCGCTCGTCGCTTCGCGCCTCCGGTGGATTTGGAGTGCGGTGGTGAGGGCGGAGCCCCCTTCGCTCATCCCCTGGTGGTCGCCCTGTCGGGCTCGCTCGTCGCTGCGCGCCTCCGGTGGATTTGGAGTGCGGTGGTGAGGCGGAGCCCCCTTCGCTCATCCCCTGGTGGTCGCCCTGTCGGGCTCGCTCGTCGCTTCGCGCCTCCGGTGGATTTGGAGTGCGGTGGTGAGGCGGAGCCCCCTTCGCTCATCCCCTGGTGGTCGCCCTGTCGGGCTCGCTCGTCGCTGCGCGCCTCCGGTGGATATGGAGTGCGGTGGTGGGGTTGTCGCGGTCGTTGGTTTAGGTTTCTCGGGCGGCAACGGTGGCGGCTTCGAGGTCGTGAACGAGGGCGGACTCTGGGTCGCGCAGCGCGTCGACGATCTCACGGAGCTTTTCGCGGGCTCGGAGTTTGCGGGTCCGAATGGTGATCGGAGAGACCTCGAAGATCTCGGCGAGCTGCGAGGCGGTCATGCCTTCCCAGTAGGTGAGCTCGAGCAGGGTCTGTGCGTCGACCGGGAGGTGGCGCAGTGCGACCTGGATGAGCCGTCGCTCGTCTTGCCTGCCCACCGCTGTGCTCACACCGGTCTTCAGATCCATCACGCTGTGAATCGATGCGTCGGGTTCGAGACCGGGGCGGCGACGGAGCTGGCGGAAGTGCATGTTCAGCAGGTTGCGTGCGACCGCGAACAGATAGGTCCGAAACGAGGCGTCGCCGCGGTAGCCGTGGATGTTGTTGATGCAGCCAAGAAAGGTGCGCTGAATCAAGTCCTCCGCGTGCGAGGGCCCGACCTTGCTCTTGAAGAAGCGGCGCACGCTCTTGAAGTGGCGCTCGAATAGCGCGTCTCCAGCGCTTCGGTCGCCGTCACGCCAGCGGGCGAGCAGCACCTGGTCATCGGGCATCTCCGAAAGCTAGCACAAGGGCATGGGCGCTGGACGCCCGGGTGTTCTTCGGACGGCGACCGATCGGCGGGAGAAAATCCGCATTTCCAGCACGTCCAGCTGCCCTCCCGCCCGGGCCTCGTGCGACTGTGCAGGACGGGATGGAGGCTCAGGACAAGAGTGCGCTGTCGTCGTTGCTTCGGCCCCCAAGCGACACCCCCGCTGGGTTGGAGACGGACCAGCTGCGCGCCGCCACTCGCTCGGCCCTGTTCGGGCTCGGGGAGGGCGAGGTTCGCGTCGGGCGTTTCGTCCTCGGTGCCTGTATCGGGCGTGGTGCCATGGGCACCGTGTTCCGAGCGCACGACCCCGACCTGGGTCGCGACGTCGCGCTCAAGGTCCTCGAGGCGACCGGTGGCGCGGACGAGGCGACCGAAGTGCTGCTCGCCGAGGCCAGGACCCTGGCTCGACTCAACCACCCCAATGTCGTGACGGTGTACGAGTGCGGCGTCGATCAGGGGCACGTCTACATCGCGATGGAATACGTCGAGGGCGGCACGCTCGCGGACTGGCTCCGTCGTCATCCGCCAAACACGCGAGGTGGGGTCCAGCGCGCGCTTGCTCTCGCCACGCAAGCCGCGGCAGGTCTGGCGGCTGCGCACGCCTTAGGCCTCATCCACCGAGACCTCAAGCCCAACAACATGCTCGTTGATGGGCAAGATCGGCTGCGAATCGCTGACTTCGGCTTGGCGCGTGCGGCGGCCTGCATGTCCTCTGTGGACACAACGATGCATGACGAGAGCGAAGCGAATCCGGCGTGGACCCGGCCCGCTGGGACGCCCGGGTACATCGCGCCCGAGCAGCTCGAGGGGAGACCGACCGAAGCGAGCGATCAGTTCAGCCTGTGCGCGACGCTCTACGAGATGTTCGCTGGGACCAAGCCGTTCGCCGGGCGGACGACCCAAGAGCGCCTCGACGCGGTCCGGGCCAGGCGCTTCGAGCCGCCGCGTGCCGCATATCCCTTTCCTCGATGGCTGCGCCGCGTGCTGACGCGGGGGCTCGCACTGCGGGCGCCCGATCGGTTCGAGAACGTGCAGGCGTTGCTCCACGCACTCGAACGCAGGGGAGGCCAAGCCCGTCAGCGGCGATGGCTCGGATTCGGCGCTGTGGGGGTGGCGGCTGCGGGTGCGCTCTCCCTCTGGGGCTTTGTGCAGGACGATGAGCCGCTCCCCGTCTTCTCCGCGCCCTGCGGGGACGGGACCGAGCGACTTGGGGAGCTGTGGTCGCGGCAGCGAGTCGACGACCTGCGGGCTCGGGTTCTGCGGATCGACGGTGGCTACTCCTCAGACGCGTGGTCAAACATCTCCGAGACGCTTGAGCGCTGGACGGGGGAGTGGACGCGTGAGCACCAAGAGGCTTGCGAGGCGACGAAGGTGCGCGGCGAGCAGTCGCTTCACACGATGGCGCTCAAGATGCGCTGCCTGGATCGCCAGTTGATCGGGGTCGACGCCACGCTTGAGCGGGTCGGCACGACGTCGCTGCCCACCGTCGTCGCCGCGCTCGCCGAGGCGCCCCGTCCCATCGCCTGTCGCGACGCCGAGCGGCTTGAGGCGACGCAGCAAGAACCATCGGATCTTCGGTCGCGTTCGGAGGTCGACGCCATCGTTCGCTCGATTCAGGCCGCACAAATCGCGCTGCTCGACACCCAGCCCGAGGCGGCCTTGGAGGTCATGACTTCCGCCATCGAACGCGCGCGTGCCTTGGCACATGGACCGACGCTCGCCGAGGCGCTGGCCATCTACGCAAAGGTGCTCCACCGCAACCGCCTGCCGTTCGAAGAGGAAGCACGCGAAGCGGTCCAGCGAGCGGCGAAACACAATCTCCCGGAGATCGAAACCATGGCCTGGCTGATGGTCTCGAGGGCGACCGCAGGGAACGCCGACGCCCAGAAGCGCGAATCGGATACCAGCATCGCACTCCAGGCAGCCCAGGCGTCCTTGGTGCGGGCAGGCGAAGCACCGCGCTTGGCGGCCAGCGTCACCCACCGCCGCGCCGAAACGGCGCACACACTCCACAGCGACCTCGACCGGGCTGTCGAACTCTACGCACAAGCCCTCGAGCTGTATCGCAAAGATCCTCGGCCTCCTCTGGAAGACATCGGTACGCTGATCGATGACTTTGTGCAGGCTCTGTCCTCTCTGGGGCGAAGCCGAGAGGGGCTTGAGCTTTGCCGGTGGCGACTGGAGTACGCCGAAGCTCGTGTCGGAGCCGAGCATCCCGAGGCCGGCCGCGCTCACACCCGGCTCGCGCAGTCTCTGATGAATCTAGGGGAGCTGGACGAAGCGGAACGCGAGGCAAAGCGAGCGCTTGAGATCTACGTCGAGGCACGCGTTCCCGACTCAAGCATCGCCCAACCGCACGGGGTTCTTGGAGAGCTGGCGATCCGACGGGAAGACTGGACCACAGCCCGGGTCCACATCGAACGCAAGCTCAAGATCTACGAGCAGATGTACGACGGCAAGGGCATGACGGCGGCTCCCTTGAAGCTGCTTGGAGAGCTCGAACTCAGCTCGGGGCACCCGGAGCTGGCCAAGCAACATTTTCAGCGCGCGCTGCAGATGAGCGTGGAGAGTTTCGGCCCGGACAACCCGTGGATGGAAGCGCTCCGCGAGTCGCTCGGACGCGCATGTTTAGAGCTTGAGGAGTTTGAAGAGGCCGCCGAGCTCTTCAAACTCGTGATCCCGAGACTCCAGCAGGTCTACGGGGAGCAGACCCCGTTCGCGTTGCCCGCCCTGGCCAAGAGCCTGGAGGCTCATCTCGCTCTGGACGAGCGCGGCGCCGCCCGGGCCCGGTTGGCCGAGATCGCCGTGATCGAGGCCGCGGCCGAGGACATCAGCCTTGAGTCCAAGCTCGAGGTGGAGCTGGCCAAGGCGGCGTACGAGCTTCGGACCGGCGCGCGCGAGGACGCGGCGGCGCGGCTGGCAACGCTGCGCGAGGCTCTCAACAGCGACGATGCCTCTGCGGCCGGGCAGCTGCTTCGCGCTCAGCTTTTGACCCGCGTCGACGGCTGGGCGCAGGACAACCTGGAAAACCAGCGCTAGCAGCCTGTTGAGAAAGTCGACACGACGTCTCGCTCGCCCTTTTCGCTCCTGGCGGTGTCGCCAAATCTTGCAGTACACCCGGTACAGCGGCGTTTCGGCTCCTACCCAGGAGCGAAAAATGCTTCCCGATACACCGCGCCGACTTTCTCAACAGGCTGCTAGTTCAGCGCGTACGGGGTGCTGAGACTGAACGCGGCGACCTCGGCGTCGAACTGCTCGCCGTCTTCGGTGACCATTTGATACGACCCGTGCATCGTGCCGAACGCCGTGGGAAGCGGACACGCGGACGAGTATTGAAACTTCTCCCCGGGGCGTAGGACGGGTTGGGCTCCGACGACGCCCGGTCCTCGGATCTCTTCCACATGGCCGTCTGCATCGGTGATGACCCAGTGGCGGCTGATCAGCTGCATCGTTTCCTCGCCCAGGTTGTGCAGCGAGACGGTGTAGCCAAAGAACCATGCGCCGTCGGCGGGACTTGATTGTTCAGGGACGTAGCGGGATTCGACCCGAACTTCGAGCCCACGAGTAGTCGCTTGGGATGCCGACACGCGGCGCGAGAATAGCAGGTCGGGTGGGCCCGACGACGAGTCGGTCGTGCGTTTCACGCGCCGCCCGTCGAGGCAGGGGCAGCGAGCGCGAAACCGAGCAGAACGAGGGGGAGCGCGCCGAGGATCGAGATCGGTTCGCATTCGGAACGGCCTCGTGGCGACCCACCCTTGGGGTTCAGAACGCCGTAAACCGACAGGGGGTGATCACTCACGTTTCAGCACATCGAAAACCGTGTGGTGTGGCTTGCTCTCTTGGCACTCACCCTCTACACCCCCTCACGTCCTGCCGAAAGGTAGGACAACTCCTCACAAAGAAGCCGACCGATGACCCGATGGACCCAAACCACAATCGCGATGAGCCTGGCTGCAACCACGCTGGTGGGCTGCGCTGGCGCCGCGAGCGTTGCGCCCACCGCTGCGAACGCACCGGCCGCTGATGTTGCCGAAGTCAACGCGATCGTCCTCGAACCGGCGGTCGCCGCCGCCAACGCGCAGGGCATCGACGCCGCTTGGCTCGCCTTCCGAGACCAACGCGATGCGCGTCTGGCCATGGCCGCCGAACCCCTGCTCACCTGCGCCAACGCGTCGGCCAAAGAGCAGGCGCCCGAGTGCGTCACCCGGCGCGAGACGTTCGAAGTCGCGTACGGGCTGAGCACGGTCTACCGCGTCACCCACGACCCGGCGTACCTTGATGCCGCGGACGCAGCGATCACCGCCAAGGCTGTGTCGCGTCTGGACCGTCTGAGCGTCTACGGGCAGTCCTACTTCCTCGCGCTGGCGACAGAGCGGGAGACCACAAAGCATCGCACCGACCTGCACGCAGCCGCCGGTGATGTCGCGGCGTCGTTGGAGACGTGGCTGGCCGAAGCCGACGACTACTCGTTCGCGCAACGCACGATGTTTGGCAACGAGGAGAACGCGGCCGTCGTCTTGGAGCGGCTTTGGGATTGGGCAGAACTCAACGCCGACGACCAGCTTCGCGGCCGTCTCCGGACCCTGACCGAGACGCGCTTCGTGGCCAAGGACATGGACTCTTGGTGCCCACAAGCCGTCGATGGGGAGCCGGAGAACTTCGAGTTCCTCCCGCCTTGTCTGCAGCGCGCCAGCGCGGTGTTGTCGGTGCTCCCCACCGAGCGTTCGAACCCATGGCTCGACACCTTCCTGTCACAACAGACCGAGCTCGAGCCCGTCACGCTGTCGCGGTTGGCAACCCACGAGGCGCTCAACTTCAGCCGCGCGGTTGCGTTGTGGCGGGTCTACGAAGCGACGGGTGATGTCCGCTACCGCTCGAAGTACGTGCAGCACGTCGAGGCCGGGTTCGACCGCATGGCGCAGCGCACCGACGCTGGCGAGTCCATCGATCCGTGGCATGCCGCCTACGCGGTGCAGGCGCTGGCCGCCAGCGTCGAAGAGTAAGACCGTCCGCGCCGCTGATCACTCGCAGGTGATCGCGATGCGCGTCGGGGTCAGCACCTGCGCGCTGGGAATGCCGTTGCCGACCTGGCCCTGCGCGTTGAGGCCCCAGCAAAACAGCTCGTGGGTGTCGGACAGCGCGCAGCCGTGTCCGCTGCCGAACACGACCTCGTCAATGACGATAGGCAGGCTTGCCTCGTCGAGCAAGTCCAGGAGCACCGGCGTGGTCGCGAACAGGTCGTTCTTGGTCTCGCCGACAAACTGAAGCTTGTTGCCGGTGTTGTCCCCCCAGCAGTAGACCTCACCGGAACCGAGCTGGGCGCATGCGACGTTGCCGTGCGCGGTGAGGTCGGTGATCGGCGAGGCGGGAAGAAGCGCGACGACCGGCGTGATCGAGTCGATGCCCATGCCGTCTCCAAGTTGGCCAACACCGTTGTCGCCCCAGCAGTTGACTTGGTCGCCGACCCGGGCGCACGTGAACGCGTCCCCGACAGCGATGTCGCCGACGGGTGGCACGAGGATCTGTCGAACGGTCGCCGAGAAAGGCACGGTCATCGGGTTGACGCCGAGCTGTCCGTTCGCGTTCTCGCCCCAGCAATACATGTCACCGGTCGCGGTCCGGCCACAGACGTGGCTCGTTGCCGCGTCGATCTCGGCGAAACTGAACCGCGCCTGGACGTTCACGGGACCGGGGGTGTCGATCCCGGTGAGCTGTCCGCGGTTGTTGCTGCCGAAGCAGGTCGCCAGGAACTCGGAGCTTTGGGCGATGCAAGTAAACCCGCCCCCGACCGCCGGCTGAACCCAGTTCGTCGCCAGGTTGACCAGGGTGGGGACGGCCGCGTCGAGCGAGGGAAGGCCAGGCGTCGAGGCACCGGTGGCGTTCTCCCCCCAGCAGACCGCGTTGCCGTCTTCACGCAGGGCGCAAGTGTGGGCCGATGCGTCGATGTGCGTCGCGCGAAGTCCTTCGCCGCCGAGGAGGGTTTCGGCGGTGAGGACCGGTACCGCGGAGGACAGCACGCCGGGCACGCCGAGCTGCCCGGTGTTGTTCGCACCCCAGCACAGCACGGAGCCGTCGGTGCGGGTGACGCAGGTGTGGTTGGTTCCGGCCGCCATGTCCGCGACGCAGCCGCACGTGCCGCCGTAGCAGGTGAGCCCGTCGTCGCACGCGTCGTCACAGCAAGGTTGATCGAAGCTGCCGCAGGTGTCGCCGGTCTCTGAGCCCGTCGTGTCGGTGTCGGTGACGCTGGTCGTAGACGCATCGACGGTGGTGGGATCCACGGTCTCGGAAGCATCTCCGGAGCTGGAGCTCGTGGAACCCTGTGGCGCCGTAGGATCGGTGTCGGTGTCGGTGTCCCCTGGGGCTTCGACACACTCGCCCGCGAGCTCCGCGTCGGCTTCGTCGCCGTAGCGAAAGCCTGTCGCGCAGATCGGATCCGCGTAGCTACAGTAGCCTGTGGGCTGACAGAAGCCTGGCTCACTACCGCGCCGACATTGGGTGCTGTCGGTGCAGTTGTAGGCGCCAATGTTCAGGCAACCGCCCACCAAACCAGCGGTGAAGCCCAGCGAGAGTGCGATCCGTCCAGAGGCCTGCATCGTGCTCGGGGCGCACGGTGTAGGACCTGTGCGCGCTCTGCCAGAGCCTACCATGGGGCCTGTAAATTTCGCATTCTGTCGTCCGCTTGTGGCCGGAGGCGTGGGCGCGCTAGCATGGATGCACGATGGACCGAGGAACAGGCGGTGCACATCCTGCCGCCTCGGCAGGGGCCCCACCAAGACCGATGCACGGTGGGGCGCAGGACATGCCGAGCCGCATCGGTCGCTACGAGTTGCTTCGCAGGTTGGGTGCCGGCGGGATGGCCGAGGTTCACCTCGCCCGAGCCACGGGGTTTGAGGGCTTCGAGAAGCTGCTGGTGCTCAAGAGGATTCTTCCGCACCTCGCGGCGGACCGGCATTTCGTGCAGATGTTCTTGGCTGAGGCCCGCCTCGCCGCGCTGCTTCAGCACCCCAACATCGTTCAGGTGTTCGACCTCGGGAAGGAAGGCACGGACTTCTTCTTCACGATGGAGTTCGTCTACGGCGAAAACGCGTACGCGATTTCGCGGGCGGCTCGAAAGCGCGGGGAGGATCTGCCCATCGAGCACGCGATCGCGATCACCATCGGTGCGGCGTCCGGGCTCCACTACGCGCACGAGCGGGTGGGTATGGACGGCAACCCGCTGGGCATCGTGCATCGCGACGTTTCGCCGACCAACTTGATGGTCACCTACGACGGATGCCCCAAGGTCGCGGATTTTGGCATCGCGAAGGTCACCAACCGAACCGACGTGACGCAGGCCGGAATCCGCAAGGGAAAGGTGCCCTACATGTCACCGGAGCAGTGCAAGGCGGCGCGCGTGGACCGGCGAAGCGACGTGTTTGCGCTGGGCATCTGCCTGTACGAACTCTCCACGGGCACCCGCCTGTTTGACGGTGACAACGAGTTCGGTGTGATGAACCGGATCGTCACCGGTGACATCCCGCTCCCATCCACGCGGCGGGCCAACTATCCCAGGGCCCTTGAGCAGATCGTGATGCGGGCGCTCGCGACCGACATCAACAAGCGCTACCCCACGTGCCTGCACATGCAGCACGAGCTTGAGACCTTCGTCCGCGAAGCGAAGCTCGATGCGAGCGCCTCCGCGCTCGCTCGCTGGATGCATCACGTGTTCAGGCCTCAGCCCTTCCCGTGGGGAGCACTGCAGGGGTATGGCGTGACCGACGGTGGTGGCGCGCGACCCACGATTGCCGACTCGGGGGCGGGGCTGGGCTCGCGCCCTGGCGACGTGGTGAGCCAGCCCGACATGACGCCGCACTCTGGGGTGGGCAGCTACCCGATGCCCTCGAGCGCGAACTCTGGGCTGATGCCGTCACCGACCGGTTCGACGCCGTCCTCGTTTGGGACCCGCGCCGGTCCGCGGACGTCCGCGGGAGCGGCCAACGATGGCGGCACGCTCAAGGGTGTTGCGATGGGGTTGGGAATCGTCGCCGCGATCGCGGTCGCCTCGGTGGCCGGCTTGGTGATCTACAAGAGCACGGCCGGAGAAGCCCCCCAGAGCGTCCAAGCCGCGGCCGTTGAACAGACGCAGGATGTGCGCCCCGAGGCGTCGGTCGAGGCTACCCCTGTCGCCGAGCCTGCACCGGCCGCGATGCCACCTGCCGCACCCACACCTGAGGTCGAGCCCTCCGAGCCCGTCGCGCCCACCGAGCCCGTCGCGCCCACCGAGCCTGCCGAGGACGCCGCGCCTGCCGAGGACGCCGAGCCTGCCGAGGACGCCGAGCCTGCCGAGGACGCCGAGCCTGAAGTGGTCGTCGAACTCATCGATGAGCCAGAGCCAGAGCCAGAGCCAGAGCCAGAGCCGAAGCCGAAGGCCTCGAAGCCGAAGACTCCCAAGCCCAAGACCCCCAAGCCCAAGAAGAAGACCAACGGGGACGGCGGCGCCGCTCCGGATGGCTTCTGGGGTAACTGACCTTCGTCGATTTTCAGCAATGCTCGCCTCCTCCGTTCTCTCCGTGGTGCTGTCCGCCGTCCTTTCGTCGCAGCTCATGATCGCGGCCGGTCCCAACGACCTGCTCTCCGATCCTGAGGCACAGGCGCTGGTGTCTGAGGCGCAGATCCTTTTCTCCGAAGGGAACTTCGGCGACGCGGCGAAGCTGATCGAGAAGGCCTACCTCATCGAGCCGGTGCCCGAGCTGCTGTTCCCGTGGGCGCAGGCGGAGCGCGAGCAGGGGAACTGCCGCGCCGCCATCGATCTTTACGGCCGACTGCTCGAAGAAATTCCCGAGGGGCGGATGGCCGACTCTGCCCGCAGCAACATCGCCCTGTGCGAGGAGGAGATGCCGCCCGAGGAAGAGACGGTCGCGGTGGTCGACGATGAGCCCCTTGAGGAGATCGACGAGCCGGAGCCGGAGCCGGAGCCGGTCGCGGTCACCAAGACCGACGAGCAGCCGAAGGCCAAACAGTGGTTCAAGGATCCCGCGGGCGGGGTGTTGACCGGGCTCGGTGTCGTGGGGGTGGGCGCCGGTGCGGCGCTGCTCATCGTCGCGCGCGGGACCGCAAACGGTGCTCCGGACGCGGCCTCCTTGGACGACTACAACGCGCAGAGCGACAGCGCTCTCACCCAGCGCAACGCCGGCGCCGGGGTGCTCTCGGTCGGCGGGGCTCTGCTCGTCGCGGGTGTGATTCGCTACGCGTTGGTCGCGAAGAAGAACAAGGCGTCCGCGACGGCATCGGTTTGGACGGCGCCTGGCAGCGGCGGCGTCGTGCTGTCTGGGCGATTCTGAGCACCGCGCACAGGGGGCGAGATAGAGGTCACGGCGCGACTGTGGGGCGCCCGCGGTGGACGCTGAGAAGCCTGCTACGTTCCGGCCTCTTTTGAGGTTGTCATGAACGTGCGTAGCTCCAGCGTCCTACTCTCCGCCTGCCTTGCCCTCACCGCCTGCGATGGTGATTCCGCGGACAGCACATCCGCGTCCACCTCGGGGGGAAGCACCTCGGGCACCGATCCCAGCGACGTGTCCGTCTCGGTCACCCTTTCTGCGACGGCGCCAACGACCGACCCTGCAAGCACCAACCCGACGCTCGGTGACACGGAGTCGGCCACGGACGGCACGGACGGCACGGACGGCGAGACCGAAGGAACGACGAGCAAAGACCCGACCCGAGCGGAGACCGACGCGACGGGGACGGACTCGACCGGGGGCGAGACGCAGGACCCGACCACGGGCGAAGCCGACGGCACGACGATCTACGACGTTCAGGACGGCACCGTCGCAGCAGGGGAGAGCGTCACCCTCGAAGGTGTGGTGATCACCGGGGTTCGAGCGTTCGTGGGTGTCACCGTCCAGGAAGTCGACGGAGGCGAGTACAGCGGTGTCTACGTCGACGCCGGAATCGTCGATCTCAGCGCGTTCGCGGTCGGCGACATCGTCGACATCACGGGCGTCACCGCCGAGTCCAACCCGGGCTCGACGGGACTCGATGGCCTCACCCAGATCCTCACCGAGGACGGCGGGTCGATCACAGCGACCGGCGATACGATGGAGCTGTCCGCGGAGTTGGTGGACTTTGCCGTACTCGCAGACCCCGAATCCGCGGAAGCGTGGGAGAGCGTGCTCGTGACCACCGCGGGGGCGTTCGAGGCCGTCAACGCCACCGCTTCGTTTGGGGAGTTCGGCGAGTTCGGCATCGAGGCGGGCGGCGAGATGCTGATCGTCGACAACTTCCTGTACGCGATCTTCGACAAGGAGAACGCGGCCGACTTCCCCGGCTTCGGCGAAGGCGCAACCTTCACCGCGGTCTCCGGCGTTCTCAACTACAGCTTCGGCGTGTTTAAGCTCGCACCCCGCAGCGCCACCGAGCTGCAGGGTTACATGCCTCCCGCCGGCTGAGGCCCTCGGTGTCTTGAGCCGAAGCGCGCGGATCTGAGGATCAGCCGTTGCCCGGAAGGAGCAACGGCGATAGCGTCATCCTCGATGTGTCGGATCTTTGGCTTTCGATCGGTCATCCAGAGCCAGGTCCACCGCAGCTTGGTCAGCGCTGACAACGCGCTCATGCATCAGAGTGGACGACACCCCGATGGGTGGGGGGTGGCCTACTACAACGGCGGTGCGCCGCACGTGATCAAGAGCGTCTCCTCGGCGGCTGTCGATCATCTGTTCCGGCGTGTGTCGGGCATCGTCGCGTCGGAGACGGTGCTGGCCCATCTGCGCAACGCCACCCAAGGGGAGCACACCATCCTCAACACCCACCCGTTCCAGTTCGGTCACTGGGTGTTCGTGCACAACGGCAACATCTCGGGGTTTGACGAGCGGCGCGAGGAGCTGCTCGAACGGGTTCCTCCGGTGCTGCGGCGCTATATCCTGGGCGACACGGACAGCGAGCTGTTCTTCTATTTGCTGTTGGGGCACATGGCACAGCGCTGCCCCCTGACCCAAGCGGGATATGGGCTGGATGATCTCCTCGCAGCAACACGTGCCACGGTTGAGGAGATTGTCTCGGTCGCCGGTGCGTTGTGTCTGGACGACGACGGACCTCCCACCGAGAACTTCCTGTCGTTCGTGATCACCAACGGGACCACGATGCTGGCCCACCAAGGTGGCAAAGCGCTCTACTACAGCACATACAAACGCCAGTGCCCCGATCGCGACGCGTGCCCAAGCTTTGGGCCCGCCTGCGAGTCGCCCACGCGCAACGGCTTCGTCAAGCATCTCCTGATCTCCAGCGAGCCGCTGCAAGGCGACAACGAGTGGGAGAAGATGAAGCCTTTCGAGGTTGTCGGCGTCGACTGGCGCATGCAGATTCAGCACGTCCGATGAGCGACCCCGAGCGTCCCTTGCCCAGATGGTGGCTCGCGCTGCTGTCTTCTCTTGTCGCCGCCTTGTGTTTGTGGGCAGCGGCTAAGCTTCCGTGGTCGCAGGACTGGACGCTGTTCGCCGTGATGACCACCGGGCTTGGCATTGTCCACCTGGGATGCGCGCTGCTGGCCTTGATCGGTAGCCCGCTGCGGGCCAAGGCGTGGCGCGTGCAGGGCATGGGCGCGATGCTCTACTTGGCGTACGTCACCTGGAACTTGGTGCGTACGTCCAACTACGTCGCGGAGCTCTACGGCGGGCTGGGCAAAGGCGTCGCCGTGTCGCTCGGGCTGGTGTGGCTCATCGTCGCTGGACTCACGCTGCCGCTGACCGCCTGGGGCTTTGCGGTGACCGGTGGGATCCGCCCGGGCAAGGTCGCCAAGGGCTCGGCGGCCGTGTTGCTGCTGCTCGCCTCGGTGGGCGTGGTGCGCAGCCGAGACGCCGCCGCCGCCCAGAGTGTCGTGCAGCCCGAGGTGGCGGCGGACGTGGCCTCCTTGGTGCGAGACCACGTTCCGGCCATGCGCGCGGTGCCGGGCAAGGCGCGGTCGCTGAGCAGCACCAAGCCGGCCAAGTGTCCCAAGCCGCCGGACCCGGCCTTCACCACCGTCGTCGCGACCTACCTGGAGGCCAACGACGCGGGCCGGCCCGCTGTGATCTCCCGGTGTTTTCAAGGCGACGGTGTGGAGCCCTTCGAGCAGATGGGCGATGCGCTGCTGATGGCTTCGCTGGGCGGCAGGGTCAAGGTGGATGTGCTGACCGGAGCGCAGCCCCTGCAGCATGTCGTTCCGATCGTCGACAGCATGCTGTTGCGGCCTGGCCTCGACGGCGTCTGTGAGGGGAGCCGCTGCTTGATGCCGTGGCAGATGCTGGCGCTCGACGCCTTCAACACCAACACCCCAATCCCGGTCATCCCCGATCTTCGCTTCGGGTTCAGCCCGGTCGCGCTTCGCAAGGCGCTGGCCTCGTCCACCGCGACGGGACTCGTCCCCACCGGGGTCGAAGGCCTCACGCGCATCGAGACGCGCAGCTTCGTGTCGGATGACCAGGGAAACATCCACCCGCTCCGGCGCATGCGAAGGCCGCGGACCCCACTGTCCACCGAGTCTCTGCAAACCTCCGTGACCGGGGCCGAAGCCTACATTCACTCGGCCATCGGTGCGGACGGACGGTTCGAGTACAAGCTCGATCCCTTCTCAGGCCTCGTGTCCTACAGAGGCTTTGCATTGGCGCGACAAGCAGGCACGACGCTGGTTGTTTGCGAACTGTCGCAGGACGATGCGCGCGCGCGGGCCGTCGCCCGCAAGGCTCTGGCGATGATGCAGTCGACCGAGCGTCTGCACGGCGACATCTCGATGCTGAAGTATCCCAAGGCCAAGCCGGCGCAGCGTGTGCCGCTGGGCGATACCGCGTTGGCCGCGATCGCGTTTCTGAGCTGTCGTGATCGGGTGGGCGCGCGCTTCGATGGGACCATCGATCGCATCACCAAGTTCCTGCTCTCGATGCAGCGCGAGAACGGCTCGTTTCACCCGCAGTACGACTTCGAGAACGGGGAGCCCATCCCTGGGCCCGATCCCCTCTACGCGGTCGGTCAGGCGATCTTCGCCCTCGTGCTGCTTGAGGAGGCCAGCGCGGAAAACCCCGAGCTGTTCACGGACGCCGCGGTTGTCCACGAGGCGGTCGAGCGCGCGATGGACTACATCGCGCACGAGTACTGGAGCGGCTTCGTGCGGGACTTCTTCTTCATGGAGGAGAACTGGAACTGCTTGGCAGCCCGCGCCGCGCTGGGGCACCACCGCCATGACGGATACGAGAGGTTCTGCCTCGACTACGTCCGCTACAAGGCTCGGTTGATCCTCAGCGAAGAGGACGCGGTCGACCCCGATCTCGTGGGCGGGTATGGCTACGGGAACGTGTTGCTGCCGCACAATACGGGGTCGGCTGGATTTGGGGAGGCGGGCTCGGCCGCGCTGGCGATCTCCGAGGCTCGGGGCGAGGACGCCTCGGACATCGAGGCTCCGCTCCGGCGCGCCCTGGAGTTCCTGCTTCATCACCAGTGGGATGCCGTGGCTTGTTTTGCGTGCGAAGGTCCGCATCCGGTCGTGGGGGGCTTCAGCGAACACATGGGGTCGCCCACGATCCGCATCGACTACGTGCAGCATGCCTGGGCAGGGTTGGGGCACAGCGGACGCGCGTTGGGGCTGCTGTAGAGCGCGATGACGCAGCGGTGGCAAGTGTGGGCTGGTGGCGTTGCGCTGGCGATGACGGCGGCCATCGTGTGGCCGGTGGTGCCCGATGCGGACAGCTTTCCGCTGTCGAACTACCCGATGTTCTCCACGCCCAAGACGACGCAGGCGCAGATCTATCACGTTGTCGGCTTCACGCCGGATGGACGCGGCATGCCGCTGTCACCGTCGATGCTCGACACCGATGAGATCATGCAGGCGTACCAAACCGTGAAGCTCGCGATTCGCGGGGGCCGAGCCCGGAGCCTGTGCGAGGACACCGCGAAGCGGGTGGAACACAGCGAGGACTTTGCGGAGGTCACCCGGCTCGAGGTGCGTATCGATGTGTTCGATGCGGTGCGGTACTGGGAGGGCGACCGCTGGACGGCAAGCAGTCGGATCATCGCCAAGTGCAAGGTCGATCGATGAGCGCGTTGCGGCGGGTGCTGTCCCCCGAGATGCCGGCCGAGCGCCTCGGCATGCTGCGGATCTTGATCGGGCTGTACGGCGTCATCTACCTGCTGGCCCGCGTCAATGTGATCTGGGCTGCCACGCGATACCCCGCCGCGCAGTTCAAGCCGCTGGGGGTCGTGACGCTGTTGCAGACCCCGGTGGCGCCGTGGCTCGTCGCCTGTGGCCTCCTGCTCGCGCTGGCATCCGGGGTTGCTTTCAGCGTGGGCTGGCGATTTCGTTGGACGGGTCCGCTGTACGCCGCGGCGCTGCTGTGGGTGCTGAGCTATCGCAACTCGTGGGGCATGCCGTTCCACACCGAGAACCTGCTCGTGCTGCACACCGTGGTGTTGGCCGTGGGTCCCAGTGCCGCGGCGTGGAGTCTCGACGCCCGCGGTCGCGATCTGCCCAAGCCCCACGCTCGCTTCGGTTGGGCGGTGGTCCTGATGTGCTGGGTGACCGCGCTAACCTACTTCGTCGCGGGATGGGCGAAGCTGTCGCACTCGGGGCTCGCGTGGGTCACCAGCGACACCCTGCGGAACTTCATCGCCTACGACAACGTGCGAAAGGCCGAGCTGGGTGCGGGGTACTCGATCTTGGGTACGTGGATGGTGTCCCACGCCTGGATCTTTCCGCCGATGGCTGCGGTGAGCCTCAGCGTCGAGATCCTGGCGCCGCTGAGCGTGCTTCACCGCCGGCTGGGCATGTTTTGGTGCGCCGCGGCCTGGGGATTTCACCTGGGCGTCCTGGCGCTGATGTACATCCTGTTCCACTATCCGATCCTCGGATTTGCCTACGCGGCGTACTTTCCGGTGGAGCGTCTGGGTCGGTGGGCGCTGCGGCGCTTGGGCCGTTGACGGAACCATAGACCACCACAGACCGCCAACCGGCTCAGCCCGCGGACCGCAGGCCCGGCGCAGGGCCAAGTGCGAGCGGTGTGCTCGGCGAACCCATCCCGCGGAACGGCTGCAGCATGAGTCGCTCGGCCGCGTTCTCGTGGAGCTGCTGCACGCCGTCGAGCACCGCCTGCCACCGCTCCTCGTCACGAAGGGTCGCGGCGCTGAGCGTCGATGCTGGGAGCTGACCCGTTGGTGTCGTGCGTCGGCGGTGGATTGTATCGGCGACCCACAGGGTCATGCTCAGCCGGGCGGCGAACAGCGCCGGGAGCATCAGCACCGCGGTCGCCCACGCCGTAAGGCTGCCGGAGACCCCCAGCGCCAGCGCCCCGGCACCCAGCGAGGCCGCGGTGATGCTGGTGACTCCGACCGCACTGTTTCGCGCCTGGACCGCGAGCGACGTGATGTCTGGACTGCTGCTGCGCGCAACCACGCGAAGCTGCAGCGCGTCGGATTCGTCTGCTGTGCGCCCGGGACTTTGAAACTGCTGCACGCTCACCGACGCCTTGAAGCCGCCGCGGCGGACCCGAAACGACGCGCCGCTGAGCGAACCCGACAACCAGACCCGTTGGATCTCATACCCCGCGTTGGCGGGTAGGTTTCGGGCGAGGAGATCTGCGACGCCCTCAAGCGTGTCCTCGGCGACGCGCTCGGTGTAGTTCGACCCCGAGCCGTATCGGACACTCCAGTCGAGCTGGCCGCGGAGCGTGTGAGTCATCCAACGATCAGCGTAGCGGATAGAACTCGCAAGGCCAGCCCGAAGGCGCCAGCGCGGCGGGTCAACGCAAGGTGCGGCCGAAGGGCAGCAGCGACAGGGGGATCAGCTTGATGTGCTGCTTGGCAAACGGAAGCCCGATGACGGTGAAAGCCAGGAGGCATGCCCACAGGAAGTGAGCGATCGCGAGCTCCCAGCCGAACAACACCAGCCACAGCAGGTTGAAGACGATCCGCAGCGCGCTGTTGGCACGGGGCAGCTCGCGCACCTCCTTGCCGAACGGGGTCAGGGTGGCGGCGCCGATCTTCATCGCCTGGACGCCAAACGGGATGCCGATGACCGTGATGCAAAGGCCGAGGCCCGCAACGATCCAGGCGAGACCGGAGAGCAGCCCACCGAAGACGAGCCAGATGAGATTGCCGAGCAGGGACATGGGTCGGGGGAGACCGCGGGCAGGACCGCGGCATTCCCCAATACTGTGTCTCGTCTGGGGCACGGCGCAACCCGCCGCGGGCTCGCGGCGGGGGAACCCACACCTGCGCCGTTTCAGCGCTTGGCGTTGGGGATGTGGATGGCTTCGCCCATGGCGTGCTTGGCGGCTTCCATCACCGCCTCGCCCAGCGTCGGGTGGGGGTGAATCGTCATGCCGATGTCTGGAGCGTAGGCGCCCATCTCGATCGCGAGGGCAGCCTCGGAGATGAGGTCGCTGGCCTCGGGCCCGACGATGTGCACGCCCAAGACGCGCTCGTCCTGCGCGTCGACGATCACCTGCACGAAGCCGACGGCCTCATCGATGGCGAGCGCGCGGCCGCTGGCGGCAAAGGGAAACTTGCCAACGTTGACCTTGTGGCCCGCGGCTTCGGCCTCGGACTTGCTCAGGCCAGCCGAGCTGATCTCAGGATCGGTGAACACGACCGCCGGAATTACCCGGGCATCGTTGACGGTCTTCTTGCCTGCGATCACCTCCGCGATGACCTCTCCTTCGTGGCTCGCCTTGTGCGCGAGCATCGGCTGACCCACGACGTCGCCGGCGGCGTAGATGCCAGGCACGTTGGTCTGCTGGCGGTTGTCGACCTTGATGAAGCCTTTGTCGTCCAGCTTCACGCCCGAGCGTTCGATGGCCAAGCCGCGGGTGATCGGGAACCGGCCGACGGCGACCAAAACCACGTCGGCCGAGACCTCGCGGGTCTCGCCCCCCACGTCCATCTTGACCACCGCCTTGCCGCCTCGCTCTTCCCAGCCGGTCGCGCGGGCACCGGTAATGATCTCGCCGCCGTCCTTCTTGATCTGCTTGGCGACCGGCAGGCCGAGGTCTTTGTCCATGGTTGCGAGGATGCGGTCCAAGCCTTCGATGACGGTGAGCTTGGTGCCCAGACGCTGGAAGGTCTGCCCGAGCTCAAGGCCGATGTAGCCGCCGCCGATCACGATCATCTCGCCGGGGACTTCGTCGAGTGCGAGCGCGCCGGTGCTGTCGACGATGCGTTTGCCGTCGTACTCGAAGCCGGGGATCTGAATCGGCAGCGAGCCGGTCGCGATGACGATGTGCTCGGCCTCGACGATGTCGTCGGGCTTCTTCTTGCCATCGACTTCGGGATAACTCAGCTTGACCCGCTTGGGCGCCAAGAACTCGGCGGTGGCTTGCACGTACTCGCAGCCGTTGGCCTTGACCAGCCCGTGCACGCCGCTGGTGAGCTTGTTGATGACGCCGTCCTTCCAGGCCTGCATCTTCTTCATGTCGACCGTGGGCGCGCCGAAGCTGATGCCCATGCTCTCGGCATGCTGCGCTTTGTGGGCGAGCTTGGTGGCGCTGATCAACGCCTTGGACGGGATGCAGCCGACGTTGAGACACACTCCGCCAGGCTGGGCTTTCTCGACGAGCATCGAGTCGACGCCGAGCTGGCCCAGACGAATGGCGCAGGGGTAGCCGCCGGTGCCGGCACCGATGATGAGGGCTTTCTTCTTGATGATGGCCATGGCAGGAGCGCGCTCAGACGGAGAGGAACAGGAGGTTGGGGTTCTCGAGCTGACGCTTCACTTCTTGCATGAAGCTGGCGCCCTCGAAGCCGTCGACGACGCGGTGGTCGAACGACGCGGAGAGGTTCATCAGGTGGGCCGCGACGACGTTGTCGTTCTCGTCGAACACCGGGGTCTTGCGGATCGCATGCACGCCCAGGATCCCGACCTCGGGGTGGTTGAGGATGGGTGTCGCGAGCACGCCACCGATGGCGCCGAGGCTGGAGACGGTGAACGTCGAGCCGGTGAGCTCGTGCCGAGATGCGGTGCCTTCGCGGGCGGCATCGGAGACGCGGGTGATCTCCGCTGCGACCTGAAGGATGCTCATTCGGTCGGCGTCGTGCAGCACCGGGACCATCAGGCCCTGGTCCGTCGTCGCCGCGATGCCGATGTTGTACTGCTTGCGCTTGACGATGTTGCCACCGGCCTCGTCGAGCCATGCGTTGACGATCGGGTACTTCTTGAGCGCCGCGATGACAGCCTTGACGATGAACGGCAGGTACGTCAGCTGCACGCCCTCGGCCTTGGCGACCGACTTGGCGTCTTTGCGCACGGCGACCAGCTTGGTGACGTCGATTTGCTCGACGTACGTGTAGTGGACGGCCGTGGTGTAGGACTTGACCATGCCCTCGGCGATGCGACGACGCATGCCTCGGAACGGCACGAGCTCGTCGGCATCGGAGACGACCGCGGGCGAGGGAGCCGCTGGACGGGTGGCGGGGGCCGAGGGCGAGGCGGGGGCTGCGACCGGTGCCGCGACGGCTGGCGCTGGGGTGGCGCGAGCCTGCGCAACGTGGGCTTTGGTGATGCGGCCGCGGTCGCCCGGGACCGTCGAAAGGTCGATGCCAGCCTCTCGGGCCATGGCACGCGCGGCGGGGGTCGCCAACACCTTTCCGCCCTGTTGCGGTGCGCCGACCTGGGAGGGCGCAGCCGGAGTGGAAGCGGGCGCAGCCGGAGTGGAAGCGGGCGCAGCCGCAGCGGGGGCGGGCGCAGCCGGAGCGGGAGCCGCTGCACCCGCGGCCGCCAGCAACGCGATGACCTGACCGACCGCCGCGATTTCCCCCTCGGGTGCCTTGAGTTCTTGGACGACTGCGTTGTGCGGCGAAGGGATCTCGACCGTCGCCTTGTCGGTCATGATCTCGACGAGAGGCTCGTTGGCCATGACGGTGTCGCCCGGCTGCTTGAGCCAGCGCACGATTTCACCTTCGACGACGCCTTCGCCGATGGCGGGGAGCTTGAACTCGATCATTGCGGGGTCCTTGGAGGATGGGGAATACGAGGGGGCGACGGAGACGAAACGTCTAGTACGTCGCGACGTGGGTGATCGCGGTGGTGAGGGTCTCGAGGTCGGGCAGGGCCCGGGCCTCGGCCGACGCCGTCAGGGGGCCGTCATCGCCGGTGACACGAAGCACAGGAGCGTCGAGGGTGAGAATGGCTTCGTCGGCGAACAAGGCGGCCAGCTCGGAACCCACGCCGCAGTGTCGCGGGCCTTCGTGGGCGATGACGATCTTGCCGGTGGCTTTGGCTTCGGCGGCAAGCGTGGCGCGGTCGAGCGGCGCCAGGCACTCAACGTCGACGATGCGCGCGTCTTGGCCCGAGCGTGCGACGGCGGCTCGCACGAGGGGAAGGCAGGCGCCCCAGGTGAAGACCGTTGCGGCGTCGCCTTCGCGGACGCGCCGCGGGGTGGCGAAGGGGCGTGAGAGCGCCTCGACACACTCTCCGGCAGGACTCAGGGCCAGGCTTCGCGGGATAAGAAGCACGGTGGGCTCGTCGCCGGCCCAGCCTTCGACCGCTGCCCGCAGGATCGCGCCGGCTTCCGCGGCTTCGGAGAGCACGACGACGCGCAACCCGGGAACCCGGGCGAGGATGGATGTGGGGCCCTCGGTGCCGCCACCGCCCAGGCCGAATCCGGGGCCGAACGGAGCGATGAAGACCACGGGCGCCGGGGTGTCGTGCCGCCAGCCGAGCTTGGCGGCTTCGCGCAGCGCGGCGAGGCTGTCGACCAGGGCCGAGGCCTCGGGACAGATGACGATCGGGCGAAGTCCCTCTGCGGCCATACCGGCGGCGTGGGCCGGCAGGACGCTGGGACACAGAGGCGTGGAGAGCAGGCGGGGGGCCAGCTCAGGGTCGTCGGCCGCGATGCGCGTGAGCCCCAGCATGGTGCCGTCGGCCACGTCTTCGCCAAGGACGACGCGACGCTCGTCGGCGCGAAGCAGGTCGGCGAGCACGGTGGCGAGATGTTGCAGGACGTTCATGCGGGCTCCGTGACAGCTGCGATCGCGCGCTCAAGGCTTCCGCGAACTTCGGCTTCGATGACGTCTTGGAGTGTTTGGGTCCAAGCGCCGGTTTGGTCGAGATGGCGACGAAGGCGCTCGATCGGGTCGCGATGGGCCGGAGGATCGCGGCGCATCTGGGTGACGACGACCTCGACCAGGCTCGGGCCTCGACCTTGGCGAGCACGGTCGGCGGCGCCTTCGATCGCGGCGTGGGTCCCGAGGGCGTCGGCCCCATCCACGCGCCGGACCCACAGGCCGGCAGCCTTGGCGCGGTCGGCCACGCAGTCGCCGACGGCCCCCGCTTCAGCCGGTGCGCCGTCGGGCCAAAGCTGGCTCCGGCAAACCATCACCATCGGCAGCGCGAGCGACGAGGCCAACATCGTGGACTCGTGAAAGGCACCGGTGGAGGTCAGGCCTTCGCCAAACAAACCGAAGGTGACGCCGCGAGCTCCGGCGAGCTTCTGTGCGTGGGCCCGGCCGGACGCGAGCGCGAGGTGCATGCCCAGGGCGTCGGTCGGCGGTGCGATGCGGTGCTTCGCGGAAGAAATGCGTCCGGGCCCGAGTTCGTCCGACGAGAAGAGTCCGGCCACGATGGCTTCGATCTCCAGGCCTCGTCCCAACGCGACGGCCACATCGCGGAAGCCTGGATAGATCCAGTCCTGCTCTTGGCTGACCAGTGCGGTGGAGATCAGCGCGGCTTCTTCGCCCGCGGCCGATGCCCACATCGGGAGGCCGACGCGATCGAGCTTGAGGTCGAGGCAGCGGGCGGCAACCAACAGCTTATAGAGCTGCTTCGCGTCGACGCTTCCAGGGCGCGTGCCCACCAGCTGACCGTTGGGGTCGAGAACGACCGTGACGCCTTCGGGATCCCAGGGTGTCGGCTCCATTGCAGGGGGGCGTCCGGTCCTGGAGTCCGCTCGTGACCCACGAGGGAACCGCCGCGACGCGCTCGACTTGTATCGGCGGGCGCAGTCGAGCGTCAAGGCGATCACGCACGCCCGAGCCCATCGCAGCGTGTGCATCCTTCCAGGTCCGGCGTCCGAAAGGCCTGCCCGAAGGCCTGGATGGGTCCGAGGGCGGCTCCGCACCCTGCGGCCACCTGCTACGCTGTCGCGAAGATGCTGACCGTCGCATCACTGCTGGCCGCAATGACGATCGCAGGCGCTTTTTGGGTAGGCGTCCTCGCCGCTCGTCGCCTCCGGGACTGGGGCGAGGGGCGACGTGCGCTCGAGGAGGGCCACGGCCCGCCCCTGGCGCTCGCGGCCGCGTCTGGGAGTCCGCCGGACGATCCGTCCAGTCGCCGCGTGCGAGAGCTGGTCGCCGAGCGCCTGGCCAATCCGCGCCGACGTGCGGGCGCTGTCGCCCCGCGCCAGCTCAGCTCCGCCGATCCTTCCTCCCGAAGCGAGCTGGGGCTGAGCTCGATCCGCCAAGGGGACGTCGTGGTGGTCGAGGCGGCCGATGGCGGAGCGGACGGCGACTACATCACCGAAGGCGTGGTGCTGCTGCGCGAGGGGAGCAACACCACCACCGTGCTCAACTTGTCCGACGGCTCGCGTCGCCGATGGCTGGTCGGAGGCGCTCACCTCGACGAGTGGTTTGTACTCGAACCCGTTGCGGCACATGGCCTCAGCGGTGAGCCTCCACGCAATATCCGTCGGGAACGGGGCGACTACACGCTGCAGCGCCGTGGACAGGCCAGCGCCGCGTGCACCGGTCGGCACGAGCGCCCAGAGCAGCCGCGCGTGGCCAGCTACATGTATGGCGGCTCCTCGCGCAACGTGCTCTGGCTTGAGCGTTGGGGGCACGAGGTCTTGATGGCCGAGGGAATCCGCCTCGACGCCGAGTCCGTCTCGTTTCTTCCCGGCAGCTGAGCGCCTGCGTTGGGCGTTCGCCCGCGGCATCAGTCGCCGCGCTTCTGTAGGTCGGCGCGACGCTTGTGACCCCGACGCCGGAACAGGTCGTTCAGCGTGCTCGCCGATCCTGGGAACACGTCCACCAGTCGTGCCAGCCAGCCACGGTGCCGAGGAAGGTAGACCTCCAGTGGGCGGCTGATCATCGCGTCCATGATGGCCCCGGCCACTTCGTCTGGGGTTAGCTCCCTGGCGCCGCTGAAGACGATGTCGGCCTGCTCGAACGATTCTTGTCGGTCGAGCATGGGTGTGCGGACGGCGTCGGGGCAGATGACGGTCACCGCGACGCCCTTGCGACGCAGCTCGGTGGACGCCGCCAGCGAAAATCCCCGGACGGCGTACTTGGTCGCCGAGTAGACGGCGATGCCCTCGATCGGGGCGAGCGCGGCCAGCGAGGCGACGTTGATCACATGACCGCGGCGTCGCTCGACGAAGCCGGGGGTCACCGCTCGCATGCCCCGAATGACGCCGAGCAGGTTCACCTCGACCTGTTGCACGGCGTCGTCGAGATCGAGGTCGTGAACCCAGGCCGGGTGGATGACCCCGGCAACGTTGACGAGCGTGTCCAGGCCCCCCATCGCGGATATTGCAGCGTTTTGGGCGGCGCTCCACAGGGCGCTGTCGCGGACATCGAGGGTTGCAGTGTGGACGCGATCGTCAGGCCAATCGCGATCCTCTGCCAGCTGGCGTAGGGCGTCTCCGTCCGCATCGGTGGCAAGAACGGCGGCTCCTGCCTTGGCGAGGCGGTCGGTGAGAGCGAGCCCGATCCCGCTCGCAGCCCCGGTGATCAGGACCTTGAACGCGCCGTGCGTACCCATGACGACACGCTACCGCGTTTTGACCGGTCCTGCCCGGCGTGCAACGATCCCCCCAGATGAACACGGTCAAGGGGCTGTTCGGCTACGTCGTGCTTGGGGTCTGTCTGCTGCTGGCGTACCAGGGCTACCAGAACACCTCCGACCCTGAGGCAACCGAGCCGCTCGCAAAAGCCGTGGCGTGCGACGTCGACTCGCAATGCGTGCTCTCCGGCGAGCGACCGCGAGAGATTCGCTCGGATGTGTTCGGTCGCTATTACGAGTGGCGGACCACCGTGGGTCCGGTGGAGATCACGTGTCGTCGAGCGCTCTGGTTCTTCGGCGCGTGGGCCTGCGTTTCCGCCAAGCCGCAGCCGGCCTGAAGGCAGAGCGGTCCGGTCGGCGTGCGCTTGCGGTTACCGAAGGTCGGCGGCGTCGCGGGCCTCGGGGGTGGGCGGCAGGTCGTTGCACGCCTCCTTGGTCCAGCACCGTGACTGCAGAGGGTTGGTGTTGGGCTCAAGCATGAACGTGCCGAGCATGTGGAACATGGCCCAGCCGACATCGTAGGTCTCGCCAACCACATCGTTCGCGGAGCAGGACTCTTCGAGGTCCGGGTCGCACAGCTCCAGCGCCCAGTCGCTCATCTGACCGGGAAGGGCAAACCCGTGCTGCCCCTGTGGGATGGCGTAGGGGAAGACCGCGCCGGAGTAGCCTCCGGTGTCGTTGCCGAACGCGTCCTTGGTGCTGACCAGGTGCAGCGGCTGGTCGAGGCGCGGGATGTTGTCCCCCCAGATGTCGTCGCCTTCGCTGAAGTTCTCGACGTCGACGTGAACGCCCAGCGACGCGTCCAAACCGAGTAGGGAGCGGTCTTCTTCGCTCTCGGGCGGGTTGGCGTAGACGTGGCGGCGGAAGGTGTTGATCGCTTCGGCGCTGTAGGTATCGAGCAGGACCTGGTTGGGCGGGGTGCCCCAGCGAGGGTCCGGGTCGAGGTAGTTCAGCGCACCCGCGGCACGAGACACCGTGAGCCCGGAGTGTGCCGGAACATTCATGTCGCCGGTCGTGGTGACGATGAGGTAGCGGGCGCCGGTTTCGTCGCCGGTTCCTGGGTACACCAGCGAGTCGCGGGAGAGGTAGCGGCTCACGACACCAGGGTCGGTCGGGTCGAGGACCATCTGGCCCAAGTCCATGAATCGACGCAGCGAGGGGCGGTTGCGCTCAAGGCCGAGACCTTCAGCGAGCGAGACCAAGTCGCCGCCCGGGACCGGGAGCCCTTCGACGGTGTAGGGGGTGCCGTCCTCGCGAATCGGCGTTTGCATCTCGTCGATGACCAACAGCGGCTCGCCCGGGTCTTCGATCAGCGCACAATCTTCGCTTCCGGTTTCGAGCACTGGCCCGCGGTACAGCGCGATCTCGACGCCGTCCCCAAGGTCGCTGGGAAGGGAGACTCGAGCGCGTCCGGCCACGCCGTTGTCGGCCGCGTCCGGCAGGACGTAGGCACATGCCACCTCGCCGTTGACCCGGTTGGTGACCACCATGGTGTCACCGGGCTGCACCCCGGGATCCGATCCCGGGCGGCCTTGCGCGTCCATGGCCGAGGGCGGGATGAGCCGTCGGATCGGCACGTCGATGAGGCTGTTGAGCTCGGTGAACTGGGTGAACACCTGGGCCGAACCATCGTCAGCGAGGGTGAGCTGATACGTGGGCCCGATGACCCGCATCATCACGGCATCCGGGACACCGCCCTGCATCGAGCGCGCGCCCACATCGGCCAGGCGAGCGCCGCCGGCGATGGGCACGATGGCTTCGATCTCAGGCTCCACCGCACCGAGGGTGGTGGCCATGATGCCGCCGAGCGATGCGCCGAGCATGTAGATCGGGGACTCGCTGCCAATGTCGACGATGCCGTCACCGTCAAAGTCGCCGGCAAGATCATCCTCGAGGCCGTTGCCGTTGATGTCCCAAGACCACTTCTTGGTGCCATCCCAGGTCCGGATGGTGCGGATGAGCTGCATGTAGTCCAGGGAGGACTGGCGCATCATGTCGCGGGTGTGGAACAGGTACGAGGTCCAGAAGTCGACCCCGCTGTCGACGACGCCGTCGCGGTCCAGGTCCTGGTAGCGGCGCATCGTGCCGTCGGGCTCTTCGACGAATCCGCCGCGGACGAACTCCAGGGCCTCTGCGCTGGGCCCGAGTCCCGCGGAGTTGAGGAATCCGCGGAGCAGATCTCCTTCCTCGGGGTTGAGCCCCAGGCCGTGGCTGACGTTGTCTGTGGAGATCGTGGCCATGCCGAACATCGACAAGAACCCGGAGAACCCGATCATCTCGCCGACGCGGTTGCTGCCGTAGCCGTGGCCGAGCAGGACGATCGGGGCCATCTTTCCTTCGCCGCGGACGGAGGTTTCTTTGCGCGGCAGGACCGCCCAGAACGGAACCTCTTCGGCGCGGGCGCCGACCGGGGTGCGGTCGAGGTCGTGCGGCCAGGACTGAAGATCGAGGTTGAGCGGGTTGCCGTTCTCGTCGAAGCGATCGAAGAGCTGCGGCGACTGGTACGTGCCCATGGCGTGGAAGTCGACGTAGGCGTGGCTGTCCAGCATCGACTGCGCTTGCTCGGACCCGAGCTCAAGGTCGAGCAGCGCGGTCCCGGCGAGGGTCAACACGCCAACCCAGTCCTCGTGGTGCATCGCGTAGGGCGTTCGACCCGCGAAGCGCGTGCCGGGCTCGGTCTCTTTGAGCTTGAACAGCTGCGCGAGCTCGGCGGGGAACTCCTGTGCGATGTGAGACTGGACGCCGTGACCGTACAGGCCGTCTCGCACCGCGACCCAGTCGTCGGCGGCCGACATTGTCGTGTACGGGAATGCAAAGGCGATGTCGGATTCGCTCAGGCCTTCGGGCAAGACCTCGAGCAGGGGCTCGAGCTCCTGCGTCTGGCCCGCGTGGTTGACGAACGCGAACGGGGAACCGACGGGCTCTCCGTCTTCGTCGAGGACCCGCCGCGTGACGACGACCGCGTACGTGGTCTGCTCTCGCAGGGGGATCATGGGCTTGGCGATGACGGTGTTCGTCTCGCGCTCGTAGAAGCTCATGAGCGCATCGGAGCGCCCCGCCAGGTCATCGGCGGAGGGGTTGCGACCGGGCAGGTAGTTGGGTTTGTCGAGGATGCCGTCGGCGTCGGTATCCTCGGGCAGATCGAGGACGCCGTTGCCGTTGGTGTCCTCGCCCGCATCGAGTACACCGTTGTGGTTGGTGTCCTCGCCCGGGTCGAGCTTGCCGTTGCCGTTGAGATCTTCGTCCGTCTCCTCGAACATCAGCGACAAGGAGCTGCCGCGAGGGTCGTTGCTCCCGTATTTGTCGGGGCGCTCGAGCGTGACCGGGTAGTTGCCGTTGCCGAAGTCGAGGTGGAGCGCCTCGCCGAATTCGTCCGAGTCGCGGTCGATGTTGATCAGGAAGATCGCGTCGTCGCTCGTGTCGTAGTCCGCGTCGTCATGTCGCTCGAGGATCGACATCGGGTCGATGGCCCCGGTGAACGGAATCGAGATCGGCTGGTATAGGCCCCATCCGTCGAGCTCGTCGATCAGCGTTCGGGTTCGCTGCTCCATCACCGTTGGGGCGATCATCGAAGCGTTGATCCGCCTGCCGGTTCGCGAGTGGTCGTCGGGCCGCGTCGCGATGTTGTTGGGCAGCGGAATCTCGGGCAGCGGCCGGGCGTCGAAGTCGAACTTCACGGTGACGTCCGCGTCCTGTGCCGGGAGGAGACCTTCGGCGGGGCTACAGCCGGCCAGAGCCACCAGCGACAGTCCCCACACCCACGAACGCATCGGCTTGCTCATACCCATGACCAGCTGCGCTTATACCGCGGCGGATGGGTTCTTCGTCAGAGCGGGGTTCTCGCCGCTGCGTGAGCGAACGATGGCGACCGGCTTCAGGACTCCAGCGCGGCACGACGAAGGTCCCTCCGGGCGGTCAGCAGGTAGATGGCAGCGGCCAGCCCAGAGCCGAAGATCAGCAGCAAGATCCAAGTTCGCTTGTCCCGACCGGCCTGCTTCCAGACGCCATGGACTGCACCACGAGTGCTGCGTTGCTCGTCGGTTGCGTAGTCAGTAGCGGACTTCGGTGCGGAACCAGACCGCGCCGACCGGGGCGTCCGTCTCGCCGACGTCGTTCGCGAGGCCCTTCCCGGGCAACAAGAGTCCGCCTTGGAGGCCGGCTTGCAGCCAGAAGTTGTTGATGTCGAAGCGGGCGCGGATGCCGAGGTCGAGTTCGGTGCCGTAGTAGCGCTTCTCACCATCGCCTGCGACGGAGTTGGTGGGGGTGCCACCCTCAAGCCGGGTGACGAAGGGGTCGACCACGGGGACCGGCGCGGCAGCGAACAGCGGACCGCCCCAGATCTCGAGCCGCTCCCACAGCGAGTAGCGGAACTTGGGATGGGCATACAAGGCGTTGCTCACTCCGCCGCGGGTGGGAATGAACTGGGTTCCGTTGAGCGAGACGCCGGTGAGCTCGCCGTCGGTTGCCAGCATCTCGCTGCGAGCGCTCCGCCAGCCCTGGACCTGTTTGAACAGGACGAGGCCGACGGTGTGACCCGCATCGAAGGTAAAGTTGTTGATCCTGCGATCGGTCGGGTTGGGATCGCCGCTGGCGTAGCCCAGGTCGGCACCGACCAGCCACGTCTTGTGGTTGCCAAAGAAGCCTCGCGCCACGGCGCCGCCTTGCCGAATCTTGTGGGTACCGTTTTCGTCGCGGGCGATCGTGGTGCGTCCTGCGATGAACGTGCTCTCGAAGGCGCCGATCAGCTGCCGTTTCTCGCTGAGCCACTTCGTACCCTGCCCGGCGATGTTGTACGCGCCGACTTCGAGGTCGTCGTCGTCGGCGTAAAGATCGCCATCATCGGCGGTGGTCTGGTTGCGGTAGACCGCGTAGCCCCCGATCCAGTTGCTGGGCTCTTTGTCCGTTTGGTACCGGATGATGAGCAAGGCCTGTCCGGTGAGGTCACCTTCGGTGAGGACGGAGCGCTCGTCCCGAAAGACGATGTCCCCGCCAAACCCGATGGCGAGGTGCTTGATGTTGCCGGCTCGGTACGAGAACGGCTTGGTGACGAACAGCAGGCGCTCGTAGATGTCGCCGGGTCCGTCGTCGCCGAACTTCATGTCGCCGAAGCGGTCAATGTTGTTGCCGTCGTTGGCCAGGATGCCCTGGCCCCAGGTGAACGCCTGCTGGCCCAGACGGATGAGGCCGAACGGGAGCCGCGCCTCGAAGTAGAGCTCGCGCGGGTCGACGATCGTCAGGTCGGCGCGGTCGGGTGGGTGGCCGCGGTTGATGATCTCGTCGATGACGGGGTCTTCGCTGCCTGAGGGCGCCCACCGGCCGTTGGCCAGGTCGAGCATCCCCACCAAGCGGAACTTCTTGCGGATCTCCAGCTTTGGATTCCAGCGGATCCGTCCGGTGGAGAACCCTCCGTCGTCGTAGGTCTCGCCGTTGCGGTCGAGGGTGAAGTCGTCGATCCAGCCGATCTGGTTGCGGACTTGGATGCCGGGGTAGAACTTGACGTTGCGTTTGCCGATGAAGGCGACCTCATCTGAGGGAATGCCTTCGACCGTGGTGAGGGCGCGGGGAGCTTCGCGACGACGCTTCACCGCGGGGGGCGGGAGCATTGGGGGGGTCGCCTCGGGCTCGGGCTCGGGGACCGGGTCGGGCTTTGCCGCGGGCTCGGGCTGGGGCACGGGGCGCCCGGCCATCTCGGCGTCGGGGGCAGAGGCCGGCACCGCGGTCGCGCCTTCGTAACCGCGCGCGGGGTCGACTTTCGGGGCGACGCCAGGCTCGGGGGTCTGCGCGGGTGCATCTCCAGAAGCAGGCGCAGGAGCAGCTACAGCGAGCCAGAGCAGAGCCGATGCGAGCATCCGGCGGACGCTATCACGTCCGTGTGCGCACGAGCCAAGCGGTGCAGGCCAACAATGCGACGTAACACACTGCTCCCGCGTAGAGTGTCGCGGCGATTCCCCACGCCATCGAGCACGTCAGCGCGAGGCCACTGGCCACGACGCCGCACGCTCCGTTGACACCCCACATCCATGGCCCCAGATCCGGTCGGCCTTCGCCTGCGAGGGCGCTGACCAAGCGCAGTCCGAGCGGGAATCCCAATCCCATGCCCAGCGCAGGAACGCCGACGACAGCCACCCCGGCCAAGACCCGGGACGCCGTGGGGGCGCCGGCCAACGAGAGCATGATCGGGTCGAGGGCCAACGCGACCCCGATGACCAACGCCGCAGGGAGCAGCGGGTACAGGCGAGCCACCAGGGGGTGATCCATTGGGACCCTCCCCGAGAGCAGGCTGCCAACGCCCGTAAAGAAGATGATGCCGCCCAGCAGGGAGGCCAGCGCGAGCGTGGGGTGCCCGATGAACACGTTGAGCCGCGAGAGCAGCCCCATCTCGACGAACATGAAGCCCAGCCCGATGAGTCCGAAGTAGCCACACGACGCGGCGAGGTCGGCGAAGCGGTAGCCCGACAAGTCCTTGCGACGCCAAAGCAGCGGGATGATCACGGCGAAGAACGTGAGGATCGAGGAGGCGACCGTGGCGTAGATGAGGGTTTGGGTGGCGTAGAGGTTGCCCAAGAATGCGTGGTCGAGGGCGTCGAGCTCGGGACCTCGCGCGAGCCAGGCGCTGGGCCGCAGCATGTTGAAGAAGAACGGGCGCTCGTCCGTGGGCGGCGTGAAGTCGAGGTCTTGGCTCTGTGCCCAGGCCCACATCGCGTCGCGATCGGTGAACTCGGCGAGCTCGCGGAGCATGGGGTTGAGCGGCAGGCGTCGCGGCGTGAGCAGCATGTTGTAGCCGCGCTTGACGGCCTGACGCTGCACGCGGTCGATGTCCTGTTCGGAGAACGGATCCGCGGAGACGAGCAGCGTCGCGATCGACTGGTTTTGCAGCAGCACGAGGTGCTTGCGAGGGTCTTTCACGCCCAGCGACCACAGCGTCTCCATGGCGAGGCCGAGCATGCGCGCTGTCTCGCCGGGGGACGAGGGCTTGTACCAGCGGGACACCGTGAAGATGCCCTTGGGCTCGAGACGGCTCAGGAAGATGCGCCAGGCCTCGACCGTGTACAGACCGTTCTCGGACAAGGCGTACGCGCCTGCACCCGTGGCCGCCCACGTGTCGATGAGCGACATGGTGAGCACCCGGTAGCGACGCTGGTCTCGCGCCATGAACGAGCGGGCCTCGTCGTTGACGAGGGTGACCCCGGGGAGGTCGGCGATGCCGGAGAACTCCCGCATCGGACCTTCGTGCAGGTGCACGATCAGGTCGTTGAGCTCGACCCCCACGACCTCTTCATGTCCGACGCGCACCGCCTCAAGCACGTCGCGGCCTCCTCCGACGCCGATCACCGCAGCCGGGCCGTTGGGGCGCAGGAGATGGGCAAAGGAGGTGACATCCCAGGCCAGGTACCCGTGCATGTTGGGGGCGCCGGGAAGCTCGTCATTGGGGTTGGTGTCGAGGCCGGCCATCATCGTGCCGGCCGCCCCGTCGATCTTGACGAAGCGCTGCGGGATCGGCTGCGCAAGCTTGGGGGGGAGCTTGCGAGATGGGGCCCACAAAGCCGGGGGCAGCTCGATGGTGTTGTCGACGGTGACGCGCGAGTAGGTGTTCCACTCGCGGAAGGCGTGAATCGAGCGGACATCCTCGAACCCTTTGACGTAGCGGGGATAGATCAACCCGCCATCGGAGGCTGCGTTGCCGATCCCGCCGCCGACCAACAGCACGGTCAGCGCAAGCAGTGCCCGCATCTGTCCCGTTGGCACCGCCGCTTTGTCTCCCTGGGCGAACGCATAGCCCGAGGCCGCGGCCAGGCCGCTCGCGATCAGGATTCCGCTGGGCGCATCGACCAGGTCGAGCAGCGGGATCACGGCGACGCATCCTGCGGCCGCACCCACCAAGTCGACGCCATACACGATGCCTGGTGGGAGTCCGGCGCGGGTCAGCGCGAGGGTGAGCACCACGCCGCTGACCGTGAAGGGGATCGCCAGCGCGGTGCCGTATCCGAGGGTCTCGGCAAAGCTCGCAGCCGAGGTGATCGGCTCGAGCGGAATCTGCAGGGCTGCCCAAACCCCCAGGGGCATCAACACCGCGAGCAGACCCGAGCCCTGGACCAGCCGGAGCGTGATGTGCTCGTCGCGAAACCACTGGGGACGGACGAACACCACGACCGCGCCTGCCGTCATGCCGAGCATGGCCAACGAGATCACAAAGAAGGCCAGGTGGTACCAGGCGACCACCGAGGTGATCCGCGTGAGCAGGACCTCGGTGATCAGGGTCGCCATGGCGATGAGAAACACGCCCGTATAGGTGGCCTTGCGCATGTCAGTCGACCTTAAACGAGTAGTCGACGCCCATCGTGGATCCGTCGAAGCTCGGGAAGCGGTGACCATACACGACCTTGCGAGCGCACGGGACCACCCCGGCTTTCGTGAGGTTGCCGCTCCCCTTGACCGTGACGCCTCCGACCTTGCCGCTGGGTTCGATCGACAGCACGAAATCGAGTTCACCTTGGAGCGCGCCGTCGTGGGCGAGCGCGGACTTCTCGATACACGCGTTGAACTTGGACTCGAGCCCGGACAAGTGCTGGCGGATGGTACGATCGGTGAGCCGGTCGGTCCCCGCGTTCATGTCCAGGCCCTTGCTGGCCTTGGGGTCGTACCCCGGCACGTTGCTGTCGTCCTCAGCCTTGAAGCTGGAGCTCTCTTCGGTCGGGGAGGCGTTGAACCCTTGCGTACGCGGCGACGTCGCTTCTTCTTGCTCGAGGTGGGCTCCGGTTCGGGTTCGGGGACGTCGAGTTCGGTGACCACGCACCGGCTTGCCACGCAGTGCGTGCCCTCGCCGCAGACGTCGTAACAGGTGTCGGGCCCAGGCGAAGGATCGCATGCGGCCACGAGCAAGACCGCGGTGGTTGCCAGCCAGCCCCTCATGCGCCCGAAGGTATCAGACGCGGTATGGTTCTCGTCGATGTGGCGACCCCCTGAACGGATTCGGCACCCGCTCCCCGACGATGCATGGCCCACGGCCGCGCAGGCGGCTGCATCCCGCTGGTTCTCCCCGGTTACCGATGGGTCCGGTCACGCTCGCCCACCGTACCTGGATCCCCGCGATGGTGCCGTGGCGAGCGACCGAAGAGGGATTCGTCACCCCGGATGTCCTCGCCTGGTACGGGCGTTTCGCACAGGGACGGCCGGGGGCGATCGTGGTCGAGGCGACGGGCATTCGAGATGTTCCCAGTGGTCCCCTGCTGCGGGTGGGGCACGAACGTTTCGTGCCGGGCCTTCGGGCGCTGGTCGACACGGTTCGGGAACGCAGCGGCGGTCACACCAAGCTGTTCATCCAGCTGATCGACTTTCTTCGGATTCGACGGCGCCCGGCGAAGGAACGTTTTCTTGGGCGATTTCTCTCGATCACCGACGCGCACCGTGAGGCCGTGGGGACGCGCGACGACGAAGCCGTACGCGCGGCCTTGTTGGCGATGACCGACGCGGCGCTCGCCGAGGTGCTCTCCCCGAGGGAGCGGGAAGCGTTGACGCACGGCGATCGAGAGCGCGTCACGGACGTGCACCTTCCGCATGTGGCCGAGCTCCCGGAGGTGCTGCCGACGTTGTTCGCCAACGCTGCACAGCGCGCGCAGGCGGCCGGCTTCGACGGGGTCGAGCTTCACTACGCGCACGCGTACACGATGGCCTCGTTTCTCTCGCGCAAGAACACCCGGGCCGACGGCTACGGGGGCGCGGCCGAACAACGGGTCCGCTTGCCGCTGGAGGTGTTCTCGGCCGTACGCGAGCGGGTGGGCTCGGACTACGCCGTCGGCTGCCGCTTCCTGTCGCATGAGATCATCGACGGAGGCAGTGATGTCGCCGATGCGGCCTACTTTGCGCGGCGGTTCTCCGAGGCCGGCATGGACTTCTTGTCCCTGTCTCGTGGAGGAAAGTTCGAGGACGCGCTCCCGCCCAAGGAAGGGTGGTCCGCATACCCGTACACGGGCCCCAGCGGCTACGAGTGCATGCCCACCGTGTTCTCGGATGCCACCGGACCGTTTGGCCGCAACGTCGAGGCGGCGGGGCAGATTCGCCGTTCGCTTCGCGACGCGGGTCTTCAGACTCCGGTGGTTGTCGCCGGAGGCATCGCCTCCTTTGCGCAGGCCGAGGCGGTGCTGCAGGCCGGTCACGCGGACATCGTGGGCGCCGCGCGGCAGTCCATCGCCGACCCGGACTGGTTCGCGAAGATGCTGGAGGGGCAGGGGGCGACGGTGCGTCGGTGCAAGTTCACCAACTACTGCGAAGCGCTGGACCAGAAACACAAGCAGGTGACCTGCCAGCTCTGGGATCGCGAGGATCTCGATGCTCCGGATGTCATGCTCAGCCACGACGGCCGGCGTCGTTTGGTCGCGCCGCGCCGCGGTTCGTGACAGCGCGAGAGCCCGCGCTCGGCGACGAACGCGACACGGCCGCCGCCTTGCGCCTCTGCTGTCGGACAACGCCATGCTGTTCTCGGCTCCGCCCTGACCGCCGTCCGTCTCGGGCTCCGCGCCGCGTTCCGCCGTGCCGAGTTTCCGTAGCTGTGCTCGTCGTGGTCGCTGGTGTTGATCGCGTAGAGCACCGGCTTGTCGGTCTGTGCCTGGTGGCGCTCAATGGGCGTGATTTGGTCGTCGGTCCGCCCCCAGTGCTCGGTGCCCGAGGGCTCGAGCATGGCGTAGATCCAGTGCGCACCGGGTCCCCCCAAGCAGCAAAGCGCAACGGCTCTGGGGCCCGAGCGGTCGGGTTCGCCTCATGGGCGCTGGGGCACTTGGGCGACGCGAAAACGGAGCAAGTCATACAGGAGCTTGCCGTCGTCGTCGAAGGCGAGGAGTCGGTGGGCTTCGAGCGCATCCTGGCCCCGGATGGACCTCTCGTACCGACGCCGTGCCTTCTGTTTTTTTCCGAGTTCGATCGCCTGTTCGTCCACGATGTAGCGAAATCGGGGCTCCGCGAGGGCACGGCGAATCCGGGGTAACTCCCCCGAACTCCGATCCGGCGGCGGCGACCAGAAGAGGCTTCGGCTCACCCTCAGGGCGTTGTTACGGGGATCGGTCGAGATGATCGGGTCGCCCGCTTCGTACGCGGCCGTGAACTCGCGTTCGTAGCGGGGCAGCACAACGAGCGGGTGCATGTCGAACGGGACCGGGCGCATCGCGACCTGTAGCCCGAGCCCCGTGACCGCGATGACACAGGCCGCCACCACCCCGCGGAGACCGTGCAAACGCCAGCGCTGGGCCACTGGTCGCAGGAACACGCAGGCCGCGGAGCACAGCGCGAAGATCATCCCGGGGATGGCGACGCACAGGTATCGATCTCGAAACGGCTGCACGGGGACGAGGGGGTCGATGCTCTTCACCGCGAAGCTCGTCAACAATACAAAGCCGAGCGGCAAACCCAACAATGCGAGGTCGGTGCGCTCGAATCGCTTTCGTGCGATCAGCATGGCGGCCGACGCGAAGCTGAACGCGATCATCAGGACAGCCCAGCTGCCCACGAGATCGGTGTATCGCCGAAACAGATCGGAGAACGCGATCGGGGCGAGGGTGGGCGATTGGAGATGGTTGTTGAGGCTGTAGCTGAGGCGTCCGTGTTCTTGGCCAGCGAGGAAGACGTGGCCGCCGTTCTCGAGACCGATGAGTCCCAGGAGGACGCCAGCGCCCAGGACGAACTCTTTGCGTCGTCCGCCGACGGCATACAGCAGACCCCCCAGGCCTGGGATGAAGAACAGGTTGGGGAGCTTGGTCCAGTACGCGAAGAAGAAAAAGACCGCGGCGACGACGACGCGCCACGGCCGTCGGTCCTTGCTCAATGCCAGCACCGCGTCCACGCATCCAAGCATGTAGACCAGCGAGAAGATTTCGGGCTTTTGCTGCGCACCTACCAGGTGAACCTCCGGGAACAGGACGAAGCTGGCGGCTGCGAGGGCCCCGATTGCCGCCCCCCATCTCCGCGTCGCGATGCGGAACACCAGGACCGTGGCAGCCACAGACATGGCGACGGGCGTGACGGAGTACACCCACGCCTTGGTGCCGAGGATGACCTGCACGAGATACACGGGCAGGAGAATTCCGAATCGAACCGTGCGGTGATTCCACTCGGAGACTGGAACCGGAGCGCCCAAGACGAAGCGTTTTACGTGCAGCCAGCTTTCCACCGCGTCGCCTCCGGTCTCGACCATCGGCAAGGTCGCGACTTGAGCCATGAGCGCGAAGAGCCCCACGAACGCCAGGATCGCGACGGAGCTCTCGGGCTCGAACTCTCTTCTCGGCTGGGCAGACAAGGGCAGAACCCGAGGCTAGTTTTGCCCTGTCTGAGTCGCGAGCACCACCGCTGCAGCGAAGGAGCGCTTCGCTTCGCGGGTGACTTCGTGCACGCGGTCCTCAAGCGCGGGTCGATCCGCGGAGCCGTGCAGGCAGCCCCGCTGCCTCGAGTTCTTCGCCGACGACGCGCGCTCCTCCGACGCTCGAGCGTGGATCGCCGAGCGAAACGCCCAGGGCAAGCTCACCCGCCTTTGGGAGTTCGACGAGGAACACACTGCCAGCCAGAGCTCCGACAACACCGTCGACTTTGGCGCGACGGACCACCCGTTTGAGGCGTGGCATCAGGCCTACTGCGAGCAGGTAGGCTGCGCCCGGTAGGTTTTCGCGGGGTCAGTCGACGACCCGGGGTCGGGCGGGCAGAAGGAAGAGGTTCCCAGTGATCCTCCCTCTTGAAGGTCGGCGGTCCCCGCCCCGGCCTTGCTCGATGCTCAGCTCCGTGCCGCCGCCCGGTGCCGCCAGTTCTGGATGAAGCTCCTCGGCCGTGTCTTTCGCAATGCAACGGATGTCATGCTTCGCCACGACGGTCGGCGTCGTTGGGTCGCGCCGCGCCGTGGTCGGTGAACTCGCTAGAGCCCGCGCTCGGCGACGATCGCTTCGTTGAGCGCGTTGGCTTTTTGCCGGGCCGGACGGGCATCGAGCCGCTCGATGTACGCCTGCCAGGCGGGCTTCTTGGGCAGCATGCCAAACATCATCATCCAGCCGACGGTGCCACCGAAGAGCATGTCCGCCATGGAGAAGGTCTCGCCCAGGACGAACGGGCCATCGCCGATCGCCGCGTCGATCGTGTCGAGCATCTCGTCGTAGGTTCCCCAGCCGGCGCTCTGCGGCTTGAAGTCCCAGTTTCCAGCCTTGGCCATGCAGCCCGGCTCGATCACCGCGGGCCCGTAGCAGATCCACCGCAGGTAGGGTGCGCGCTGTGGTGCGTCCAAGGCCGGAGCAAGTCGGCCCGGTGCGTACTTGTCTGCGAGGTACATGCCGATCGCCGCGACCTCCGAGACGACCGCGCCACCATCGACGAGCGTCGGGATCTTTCCCATCGCGTTGAGGGCCTTGAAGGCGTCGGTCTTGTGTGCGCCTTGCTGGAGCTCGACGTACTCGAGGGTGTACTCGCAGCCGACTTCTTCGAGCATCCACAGGACGCTGGCGGCGCGCGTTCGGGGGTGGTGATACAGGACGAGCGACATGTTGGCCGCAGGCTATCAACGCTTGCGATGGCGACGAAGGACTCCGAGCAGGACCAGCAGCAGCAGGCCTTCGCTCCCACCGGAGCCGCTTCCGGTGCACACACACCCACGGTCGATCAGCCCGTCATCGAGCAGATCCGCATCGGGATCGGTGTCGCCACCGGGCTCTCCCTGGGTGTCGGTGTCCCCTGGGGTCTCCTCGGGCGGTGGCGCGACGGGCTCGATTTGGCAGCTCGCGTCGCACCCGTCGGCTGCGAGAACGTTGCCGTCGTCGCAGGCCTCGGGAGCTTCGATGACACCGTTGCCACATCCGGAGATGGGGCCGTCGACGGCGACCACACACACCTCGGCCAGTGACCGACCACCGAACTCGAGGCCGCCGTCACTGCGAGTCCCAAACGTGATCGCGACGCCGTCGGGCCCGATGAACTCGCTGATGTCAAAGTCGACGAAACGCCACTCTTGATCGACGTGGTGGAACGAGGCCAGGTAGTCCTCGGCTGAGGCGAAGTTCTGCCACAGCCGCTCGCCGTTCACCTCGATGTACGCGCGGTCGTAGAAGCCGTCCTCCACCGCAAGCCAGCGTCGGAACTGAAGTCGGACTTGGGGATATGGACCGGTGTCGATCGCTCCGAACGCAAGCTCCACGGTGCGGCCAGGGGGGTAGTTGCCCGGCTGCCACAGGTGGTCGCCGGTACCGAACGGCTCGCTGGGATCGCTGCCGGAGGTGTCTGGCGACCAGGGGCCGACCTCCCAGCTGGGGTCGAGGATCACCCCGGAGTCGGCGCCCAGGCAGCCCAACTCGATCACCTCGCCGATGTACAGCTGGTACCAAGGGTCGGCGATGTTGTCGGGGAGCGTACGGCTGGGGTCGATGTCGTAGCCCGGAAGGACCTGCAGCTCGATGACGGTGCCCGGCGCTTGCGCGGGCAGCTGTGCGACGTAGCCACTGATCGATCCTGGGACGAACTCCATTGCGACCGGCGTCGCGTCCCGCGAGCCACGCTCACGCCAGAGCACGGTGGGCGCCGCGGCGATGGGGCAGTCGGGGAAGTTGGGGAGGGAGAGCTCGAGCGAAATGACGGGTCCAGTCGTCTCCGCGGTCATTGAGACCTGCTCGTTGCCGCGACCGGGATTGAACAACCCGTGCGGTCCATACGCCGCGTTGATGTCGCAGGCGTTGGGGGTTCCGTTGGTCAGGTTGCCGTCGTCGTCGTCCAGCAGCAGGGCCTCGGGATACATCGAGGGGATGTCGACGGCGCGCCGCGTGGTCTCGTACCAAACACGATCGGTGTAGACGCGGCCCTGCTCGGGGCCGAGCTTCTCGATCATGCGTTTGCGAAGGTCCCACAGGGCACCCGCGATGATGAGACCCTCGTCGTGCACTTCGCCGCGGTCCTCCGGCCAGCGAACCTCGAAGCCTTCGGGGTCGATCTCTCGTAGGGGCGTTTCGGGGTCGCTCGAAAAGAACCCACGCGCGAGGCCGGAGTCGCCGGTGATGGTGGCGGAGAGGTAGTCCGAGATGCCTTCGCTGAGGCTGACATTGAACTGACCGACGCCTTCAAGGAGCGACTGGGAATGCAGCGAGTGCCCAAACTCGTGATAGATGACGTCCGCGAGCAGTGCGGTGTTCTCGCAACCGCCGCCGCGGGTGAAGAAGTTGATGCTGTTGCCGTCGGAGAAGGCGTTGCAGTCGTCATCGATGTTGACGATCACCGGGATGGGTTCGTCGAGCCAGTCGACACTCGACACGCTGCGGACGAAGTTCTTCACGATCATCGTGTGGACGTAGGCGCTCAGCTGCGCCTCGGCCTCCTGCGTGGGCTCGAACCACACCGAAGCGAGCTCGCCGCTCGCCGCGAGGTTCGTGCTGGCCTCGGGTCCGGCGTCGTTGGTGACCTCGGCGAAGACGCCCTGCATGGTCGTGGTGACGGTTGCGGCGTCGCCAGGGAAGTCGAAGAACCCGGCGTCGGTCGTCGTCCCCTGCACCCCGTCGACGGTGACGAATAGAAGATCTGCGGCCGCTTGAAGACGCGGGCTCTCCGGGCTGCGCAGCGGCACGTCGAGCAGCAGTTGCCCGGTGCCGAACAGCAAGGTCTGTTCCCGCGCGACCGGCTCGCCCGTTTCGGCGTCGAGGTAGACGGTCCAGCGGGTCGAGGGGGATGCAACCTCGACGGCAGTCCGCCAGACTTCGCGGTACTCCAGTGCCCCTGCGTCGTCGATGAGCGGGAGGATGAAAGGCCCTTGCACCGCGCCGGTCCCGGTCACGAACCCAGGGACGTCATCCGCGACCCAGCCGCGAGCACGGCTGCGGACGCTTCGATCGCTCGCGGTTCGAGCGCGGCCCGGGATGGCGATGTCGGGATAAGCACCCGAGGTGACCATGACCAGCCGGTCGAACTTGAAACGGAAACTGATATGACCTCCGAGGACAGTCGCGCCGCCGTGGGTCTGGACGAAGCCGACGCTGCGAATGCCCGCGCTCAGATCGTTGCTCGCGAGGACGAAGTCGGACGCGCTGGTGCCCGGGGCCAGCAGGTCGAGGTGGCGCGAGAGCAGATCCTTGGCGAGTGCCTCGGCCTTGGCCGCATCCGCCATCACGCCTGGGGCGGGCAGGCCCGAGAGCAGCAGATGGTGCGGAACCTCGGTCGCCGAATCCCAGGTCGCCGAGACCGGGCCGAGCGCAGCTTCGAAGCGGGCCAGAGCGGCGCGGCGGCTTGCGGGTGCGGGCCGAAACCGTGCGTCGCGCGCATCTCGGGACAGGCCACCGCTCGCCCGTTCCAGCCGGCCGTCGGTGGGACTCCGGCCAGGGTTTTGGGCCGCCGCAGCGGGACCGACCCAGCCGAGCGCACACGCCAACACAACCGACCCAGAAACTCGCTTCAACATCACGAACCGACCTAAACCCACATACGTTGTAAACGTGGCGAGCGGCGCAGGCAAGGCATCCCCCACGCTGCGGCCGGATCCGCGACAATCCAGGGGTGCGCGCCCACCTGATCTTCGCGATGAGCCTCGCGGCTTGTCGCCCCGAGGAGGCCCCGTCGGAATCGCGGCCGGTGGAAATCGCGCCGCAGGTCGACTCGGGGTCAGACGTTCGCCCGGATACCCGTCGCGATGGGATCGTCGACCGCTTGCACGGGGTCGACGTGGCCGATCCGTATCGGTGGCTCGAGGTCATGGACGCGCCGACGCAAGCCTGGACGACAGCGCAGGACCGCTACGCCCGTGACTGGCTGGCGAAGGTGCCGGGCCGTGCCGCGTTGCGGACTGCGGTGCGGCCGTTGCTCGAGGTGGAGAGTCGGTCCGCGCCGGTACGACGGGGCAAGCTCTGGTTCTACAGCCGGCGCGGTCCGGGTGAGGACAAGGCGCGGCACTTCGTGAGCGACGTGGGCGGGGGCAACGAACGCGTGCTCATCGACCCCTCGGCTCTGGGAGAGGCGGTCACGGTCCGAGGGGTGATGCCGAGCCCCGGGGGTCGGTTCGTCACGTTTCTGCGGGCCACGAACGCGTCGGACGACGCAACGCTGGTGTTGCGCGATGTCGCGACGGGGCAGGACCTCGATGCTCCGATCCCCGGGGCGCGTTACGCCTCACCCTCGTGGCTGCCCGACGAGTCCGCCTTCTTCTATACCGGGCTCTCGACCGACCCCGAGATTGCGCCGCCGCAGCGCCCGGGGACCGCATCGGTTCGGCTGCACACGGTCGGCTCTCGCCCGCAGTTTGACGAGCGCATCTACGGGCCGTTGGGGGACAACCAGTCGTTCCTGTCGGGCGAGGTCTCCCCGGAAGGACGATGGCTGGTCATCTCTCGATTCCGCGAGTTCTCCACGACGCAGATTCACGTGGCGGACCTCTCGGCGAAGGCGCGAACCTTTGTACCGATCAACCCCGACGAGTCCGAACGGGCCACGGCACAGGTTCTCGGGGACCGACTGCTGCTGCACACCAACCGCGATGCGCCGCGGTTTCGGGTGTTGGAGCTTGACCTGAACAACCCGGCTGCGCCGTGGCACGAGGTCGTTCCGCAGGGAGCGGGGACCCTCGAAGGGATCCACATCTCCTCCGACGCGCTGACCCTGCAGTGGTTGGAGAAGGCGCACTCCCGTTTGGAGGTCCGCGACCTGGATGGCTCCAACCCTCGCTCGCTTGAACTCCCCGGTCGCGGCACGGTCGCGGCGATCGTTGGCTCCCCCACGCAGGACGATGCGTTCTTGTACTACGCCTCGTTTGCGGACCCGCCGCAGTGGCATCACATTCGCCCCGCCACCGGCGAGCGCACACTGTTCTGGAAACAGCACACGCCGATCGACACCGACCGCATCGAGGTGGACCAGGTGTGGGTCCAGAGCAAGGACGGCACCGCGGTGTCGATGTTCGTCGTGCATCGCGACGACACGCCCTTGGATGGGGACCGGCCAACCTTGCTCACCGGCTACGGTGGGTTTGGCGTCTCGCTCACGCCACTGTTCTCTCCCACCGCCGCGCTGTGGGTCGAGCACGGAGGCATCTTCGCGGTGCCCAACCTTCGCGGCGGCGGGGAGTACGGCGAGTCCTGGCACGAAGCTGGACGTGGTCCCAACAAGCAGAACGTGTTCGATGACTTCATCGCTTCGGCGCAGTGGTTGATCGAGCACGGTTGGACGCGGCCGGGGCGACTGGCCATTCGAGGGGGCAGCAATGGCGGGCTGCTGGTCGGCGCCGCGATGACGCAGCGACCCGAGATGTTCGGTGCGGTGGTGTGCGAGGTGCCCTTGTTGGACATGGTGCGCTATCACCTTTTTGGTGCGGGCCCGACCTGGATTGGAGAGTATGGTTCGTCTGCCGACCCCGACCAGTTTGCGACGCTGTTCGCGTATTCGCCCTACCACCGGGTCGAGCAGGGTGCTGCGTACCCGCCACTGCTGATGAACTCGGCGGACTCCGACGATCGCGTCGATCCCAATCACGCGCGGAAGTTTGTGGCAGCAATGCAGTGGGCCACGCCCGCGAGCCATCCGGCGTTGCTTCGGGTGGAGTCGCAGTCGGGTCACGGGGGGGCAGACAGCGTGAAGGCCCGGATCGAGCACGCCGTCGACACGCTCTCGTTCTTGCGGGCCACGGTCGGCCGTTAGAGCATCGCGCCGCGGCCGCTGGCGAACTGGGGCGTCCGCCTTCAGAACGCGGGGGTCCAGACGAAGACACGGGGGTGCCCCGCAAGCTTCTCCCCTTCGTCGCTCTCGGACTCCTGACCGCTGCACCGGCCTTCGCGGTGGCAGCCCCTGCTGCCCCGGACGCCGCCGTGGCATTTCACGCCCGGGCAACGGTGTCACGCAGCGAGTTGGCCGAGAACACGGCGAAAGGTCTGGCGACGCCCATCGGGATTGCGAGCGCATCCACGGATGCCTGCGAGGTTCGCTGCATCCTCGCGAGCACCGACTCGCCGAGCTCGGACCATCTGCTGTGCGACTACGGCGAGTCTCGATCGGTCGCGACGGGCTTTGAGGTCATCGCGACGTGGACCGAGGCCGGGGTGCAGTTCGAACCGACCGGGCAACTCAACCTTCAGTCTTGTCACTAGCTTGGCGCCGGACAGCGCAACTGAGGAAGCGGGACGGAAAGACGGCCTCGCCTCGGACTGACCGGAGTTGTTCTAGCGCTAGCCCGGTTCGCAGGCGAGGTCTTCGACCAAGCACGCGTTGATGATCGCCGAGCCCCGGCCGAGTTGGCCGTCGAAGGGGCTGAGGTAGTCGTCGGGGTCCGTAACCATCGCGACGGTCAGCGGCTCCTCGCAGTTGTCGTCCGTGACCGATGCGCTGGCGTCGGTTGCGGGGAAACACAGCGCATCATTGATCAATGCGGACGCGGACGCCGATGCACCATCATGACGGACGGCGTGCGCGTTGGACTGCGAACCGAGCGGCGCTGAGGGGTTGACCACCAGCAGCAGGGCTGCAGCCGCGGCTGCCGTATTGGCGATCGTGGCGGCGGCGCGTTGCCACAACGCGCGGCGTCGATGTGGGGCCGACGATGGGCGGGCATTCGAAGGTGCCATCGCGTTCATCGCGTTCATCGCGTTCATGCGCTTCGTGGAGGAGCACCTCAAGTTGGGCCTCTTCACGAAGTCGCCTTGCACAGACCAAACAGCTGCCAATGTGCTCTTCGATTCCTGCTTCGGCAGGGGCCCCGAGGTCGCCGCGCAGATAGTCGGACAGATGGTCGGCCGACACGTGGTCTTGAACGTCAAGCATCGGAGCCTCCTTCGAGTTGGGAGCGAAGGGTTTTGCGGAACTCACAGGCGATTTGCCGGACCCGCTGCACGGACAAGCCCAGCGCCTGTGCGATCTCAGAGGCCGGTGGAGCGTCACCGTCGTACATCAGCTCGAACACCCGGCGCGCGTTGAGGGGCGCCCGGTCGATGATCTCTCGGACCTTGCGAAGCTTGTGGCGTGCGGCGGCTTGCTGCTCGAGCTCGCGTTCGTCTCGGTGCGGCTGCACGGTGCCGTCGGCCGATTCGTGGGTGAGTCGGGAGGAGCAGCGTCGACGATCGTCTTGCCAGAGGAACGTGGCCTGCTTGATCACGACGCCGGGCAGACGCACTTCGGTGAGCCGACCCGAGCGATGGTTTTGGATGACGCGAAGCCAGGCGTCCTGAGCCAACTCTTTGGCGCGCTCGGGCAGGGCACCCTTGGCGATGAGCGAGACGACGACGCGGCGCCCGTAGGTCTGCAGGGCCGCGTCCCAATCGATCACATCGGCGCGGGCCTCCGGCTCGGCCTTGGCGCCCATGCAGCAGCTCCAATGGATTCCACCCCGCCACTTGCGGTGCGGCAACCGCGGTTGCCGCACCACCGGGCATCGGTGCAAGGGAGTGGGGACGCACAGGCATACAAACGTCGCGAGGCGACAGTGTATATCGCCCTCGCTCTCGGTTCATGGCGCAGGCTCCGCATCGAAGCCCGCGACGCTCCAGGATACCAATCCCAGCGCCAGCAGGAGCACGCCGACGACCACCGAGAGTCGAAGGCCGCCGGCGAGCCAGTAGGCGCCGACCGGAAGCATCGCCGCCCCGACGAAGATCGCGCGGGCTCGCGGTCGGTGAGCCGGAAAGAGCCGTGCAAAGCCCGCCGCGAGCGCCCCGAAGAACGCGAGCCAAAGCCAAGCACTCCACCCGACGCCCCCAAGGATGTCGAAGTCGAGCTGCGCGAGGCCGCTGAGGATGCCGCGATCCCCGGCGACGTCGAGCATCGGAGCCGCGACCCATCCCGCCGCGACGCGACGCCCCGCACTGCGCAAGGCGGGGGCTTGTCCGGAGTCGAGCGCCACGGACCTCAGTCTGGCTCGCGGCGAGCATGTTCGCACGAGTTGGAGATATTCGGGTCGCGCTCCCTCGTCATGCGGCGCCGGAACTCGGCCTGTGCGACGTGCGGCTTGCAAACGATGTTTCCCGCTTGGGTATCGCCGGCACGCCATGCGCGAAGCAGCTCAAGGTCGGTGAACTCCGACATCGCTGAGGACGATAGCTCCGGCCCGGTGAGGTAGACTCGAATCATGTCGGCTGGCGGTGAGGACGACTCCGACGCGAAGACGCCCCAGACCGGGTGCCCGGAGGAGCGCACCCAGGATTCGTGGCCAAGGGAACGCGACGAACCGAGCATCGGAGAGGCGTCGCGCGCACGCGGTGCCATCTTGTCGGCACTCTTCCCGGGTGACGCCCGCGTCCTCGACGGGCGCTACGAGCTGGGCTCGATGATCGGGAGTGGGGGCTTGGGACGGGTCTACAAGGCGCTCGATACCAAGCTCGGTCGACACGTCGCGGTGAAGTTCCTCAAGGGCGCGACCCGGGACCCCGAGCTTGCGCAGGCGCTCGAGGGGGAGGCGCGGGTTCTTGCGCGACTGCAACACCCGAACATCGTCGCGGTGCATGACGTCGGCCGCAGCGAGGACGAGCTGTATCTGACGATGGAGCTGATCGACGGTGAGTCGCTCGAGGCTTGGCTCGCAACGCGGCGCTCGTGGCAAGCGGTCCTCGACGTCATGCGTCAGGCCGCGCTAGGGCTGGCAGCTGCGCATGAAGCCGGGGTCGTCCATCGAGACTTCAAGCCCGCGAATGTGATGGTCGACCGCACCGGCCGTGTTCGGGTGGTCGACTTCGGTCTCGCGCGGGAGGTTGTCTGGAAGCCGGAAGCACTGAACTCGACCGACGGTGTCACGCTGCAGACCAAGGCCGCCGGGACCCCGCCCTACATGGCGCCGGAGCAGTTTGATGGAGAGGTGAGTGCGGCGAGCGACCAGTTTTCGTTCTGCACGACGCTGTATGAGGGGTTGTGTGGGCAGCGACCTTGGAAGGGGCGGGAGAGAGGCATCCGCACGCCCGGGGAAAAAGCCTCGGCTGAAGCGACGCTGGCGCAGGCGAATATTCCCCGGTGGCTCCGGGGTCCGATTCTCCGGGGTTTGTCCAGCGAACCCGGCGCACGCTTTTCATCAATGGACGCAATCGGCGGCAGACTGGAGCGTCCGACGCGTCGCGCCACGACGTGGATTCTCGCGGCCTCGTCACTACTCGTCGGAATGGGCACCATGACGGCTATTGGTGGTGCAGACCCTTGCGAGGGCACTGCTGGAACGCGCTCGCTCGACGAGGTGATCGAGAAAGTTCCTCGAATACGATTCGAAGAACTCGGACTCGGGGGCGAATTCGATGTGTTCGCCCGAGAGTGGACGAAGCTCGAGCAATCGAGCTGCCGTGCTCGCCGGGCAGGGGGAGTCGCCGATGAGCTGCTGGACGCCAGAGAGCGTTGTCTCGATCGCCTCGGTCAACAGCTGGACTACACGTTCTCGGTCTTGCCCAAAGACGGCTCGCCGCAGGATGGGAGAGCGGCGGTCTTGCCGTTGATGACGCTGCATTCCTGTGAAGACGACAGCCGACTCATCATTCGCGCGTCCGAGGCAGGATTCGACGCCGAAGGCGAGGACTCGATCCTACGGGAACTTGGGCAGGCATCGGCATTGGAGAGTGTGGGGAGAGAGGAAGAGGCGCTTGAGGTTCTCCGGCATTCACTCGCTGCCTCTGAGCACGTGGCAGGCGCTTCGTTCGCGCGGGGACGGTTGGGTTTGCTGTATGCGACCTTCATGGGAAGGCGCGGTCACGTCGACGTCGCGAAGGATCTGCTTGTCGAACACCTACTGTTGGTCGATGGGGAACCCTCCTCGGTGGTTGTTGCTGCCGAGCTTCGAGCGATGCTCGCCTTCTTCTTGTCCTTGAACGCCGAAGACGCTGCCGAGGCGGCTCGGCTGGCGCGGCTGGCGGAGACCGTCCTCGAGCGAAAGACCGACCAGATCCCGGCGCGAGTCATCGCGGCGCTCGCCCAGGCGCGGGCCGACGCTTCTCTGAAGAGGCCCGAAGCTGCCCGACGTGGGATCGAGCGTGTTCGGGCGCTCATCGCCTCATTCGATCCCCTGACCGACGAGTTGCGAGTGTGGGCCGCTCATGAACGCGGCCGTCCTGAACTTGAGGTTGCCATCGCTGAGGTGTTTCTCGTCAACGGAGATATTGACCTGGCTCGAGACGCCTACCGAACGGTGGTCCCCAAACTCAGGGACCGGGAGGGTCTGGAGCGGGCGCTAGCGGTTGCGCTGAACAATCTCGGAGAACTTGAGGGGAGGCAGGATGAGACCCGAAGGCCAGCCGTCCTTGTCGAAGAGGCCGCAGCGCTCAAGGCGGCGTTGGGAGACCGGCGCGGCGCGGCCGAGTCGTGGATGACGGTTGGAACGCTCCATGCTCGATCCTCGCGCGGGGCGGAAGCCCTCCAGGCGTACGACACTGCGCTTGGTCTCGTCCCTCCGTCAGCGTCGATCACCAAGGTCGAGCTGCTCTACAACCGAGGTCTCGCCCATCAGTCCAGTGGCGAACTTCAGCGGGCTCGTGCCGACTATGAAGCCGCGCTCGATATTTCATCTCGTGTTGCGAATTCCGATCCGGAACTCCTCTTCTCGATTCAGCTCGCCGCCGCACAGACCGGGCTCCGGCAACAGGACCTCAAGTTCGCAACGGCGCGGCATGACGCAGCTCGCCTCGCGAAACGCCCAGAGTTTGGGGACTACGCCTTGGCGGAACTCGCGATCGTCGGTTGTCAGCTCGCCGACGAGAAGGGAGCTGGGGTCGAACTCGGACGGGAGGCGGTCAGGCTCGCCGCGGCTGGAGGGCACGACGCCCTTGGGGCCGAGGCGAGCGCCTGTTTTAAAGGGTGGGGAGAGTGACACCTGACGTCACGCTCGGGGTCACCGTGACCACAGCGTAGGCGACACCGCCCACAGAGAGGGTGATGGTGTCGGGTTTTTCCCCCGCCCCGTTCGTTCGGGTCGCCACCAGCTTCGTCGCGCCAAGTGTCGCGGCAACCTCGATGTCTAGGGACCGGACGGCACCGAGGTTCGACCACGAGAAGGTCTGGCCGCCGAGCTGTGGCGCCGCGGTTGCCCTTCCGTAGTCAGGGTCCACCGTGACCTCTTGGTCCTGGTCGCTGCGTGCTACGACCCACATGGTCGCTTCGAATGGCTTGCCGGAGATCTTGCGCTTGATGAGGTTCACCGTGGAGGCCGACCTCATCGTGGTGCCGTCGACGACTCTTGCCTGGGACTCGGCCTCCGCACAGGTATCCTTCTCAGTCGACTCGAGGGTGATTCGAACCTCGGGTTTTGGCTGTTGGGCTTCCTGTTGGCTTTCGACCGGGACAGGGATGAGAACATCGGTGTGCGTTGTCGGCTGAGGCATTGATTTGGGAGTGTGGCGCACGCCCGAATCGATCCGCCACCGGGAAAAATTACCACCGGCCCCAAAGACTGCTGCAGCAGGCGGTGCCGATTGGCTGCGACTCGGCCCCTCGGCCGGTCTCACTCACACCGGTACTCCGGCGTCCCAAACGTGTCGTTCTCATACGTCAGCGAACCAACGTACGTGAACGCGTCGCCCTCCACCTGGAACTCGATCGCGCCGTTGAGCGCCCCCGCGTCGCCGTCCACGAACTCGATCCCCCACTCCTGCACGACGAGCGCTTGTCCGAGATCTTCCCGCGTCGCGCTGGCCATCACCAGCTCGTAGCCCATCCCCGCGCCGTCCAGCAGGCTGCTCGCGGGCATCCGGCCGGTCTTCACGTCGTAGCGGACCGTGCTGACCGACTGCGTGTCGTCGACCGAGATGTCCGAGTCGAACTCGAGCTTGCCCAGTGAGTCCTGGATGCGGCCCCAGGCGCTCGTGTCCAACGCGAGCGGGCTGGTGGGATTCTCGCCGTAGCCAAGCAGCTCAACGTACGGCCCGGGCGCGTCGAAGGTGAGCTCGACCGATGCGGAGAGGGGATCGTTGATGTCGATGTTGGCCCGGACGCGCGCACCGACCAGATAGGTGTCCACCAGGAAGAGATTCTCGGTCAGCGCGTCGCCGGCAGCCGCGAACGAGAAGTCGGTGTTGGCGTAGAAGCGGGTGGTCATCTCGGCGCCGCCGCCGTTGGTGTAGTAGACCCCTTCGCCCTGGAACTGCCAGTCCGGAGGGGTGGCGTCGGGTCGGTTGTCGATGATGGCGTCCACGATGCCGACGGTCACCGAGCCGACGAGCGTGACGTTGAGGCCGCCGCACGCCACCATCTCGTGAATCGACTGGTCGTAGTCCACAACGATGTCGACGTGCGCTTCGGCGTCCGCGGCTCCGCGGCACTCCCGGAGCAGGTCACTCTCGCCGCTGGGCGCGATGACGCAACCCGTCAGCACGCACAGCCCCACTGTGCCCGCCACTGTGCCCGCAAAGATCCAAGCGCTCTTCATCGCCTGAGGTTAACAGCCTTTGATGGACTGATGGACCCCAGTTAGTTCGGTGCCTCGGTTGTGAACACGAAGGTCAGCTCTTTGCCCTCCACGTCGACGTGCACGGTCCCGCCGGACTCAAGCTTGCCGAACAGCAGCTCGTCGACGAGGGCTTCTTTGATCTTTTCATCGATGAGCCGGGCCATGGGCCGCGCGCCATAGAGCTTGTCGTAGCCTCGGTTGGCGATCCAGGCCGCGGCGGCGTCCGAGTAGGTGATGCGAACGTTGCGGTCCATGAGCTGAAGCTCCAGCTCACCGAGCATCTTGTCGGCCACCTTGCGGATGACGTCTTTGCCCAGCGCCGAGAAGGTCACGACCTTGTCGAGCCGGTTTCGGAACTCGGGCGTGAAGACCTTTTCGAGCGCCTTGTTGGAGTCGGAGACATCCGGGCCGTCTTCGTCGTCGCTGAAGCCAACCTTGCGCGAGGTCATCTCCTCGGCGCCCGCATTGCTGGTCATGATGAGGATGACGTTGCGGAAGTCGGTCTTGCGCCCGGTGGTGTCGGTGACGGCCGCGTTGTCCATCAGCTGCAGCAGCACGGCGAAGATATCCGGGTGCGCCTTTTCGATCTCGTCGAGCACGAGCACGCTGTGCGGTTGCTTGCTGACGGCGTCGGTCAGCAGGCCGCCCTGGTCGAAGCCGACGTAGCCCGGAGGGGCTCCGATGAGGCGGCTGACGCTGTGCTTCTCCATGTACTCCGACATGTCGAAACGCAGGAAGGGGAGGCCCAGCAATCGTGCGAGCTGCTTGGCGAGTTCGGTCTTGCCGACGCCGGTGGGTCCAGCAAAGAGGAACGAACCGATAGGCTTGTCGTCGCGACCCAGGCCCGCGCGAGCGCGCTTGATCGCGTGGGTGACGGTCCTGACGGCCGCAGGCTGTCCGTAGATGACCTCCCCGAGGCCCTCCTCAAGCTTCGAGAGCAGTTGCCTGTCGTCGGTGGAGACCGACTTGGGCGGGATGCGAGCCATTCGGGCGATGACCTCCTCGACCTCGAGCAGGCCGATTGTTTTTGGCTCGGGGACGGCATCTTCGGCCTCCTCGTTCTCGGGCTCTGGCTCCGCATCCTCATCGAGGGCGTCGTTGACCGAAGGCTTGGGTGGGCGGACCAGGGGCACGTCGATGCGGGCTGCGGCCCCGACCTCGTCCATCACGTCGATGGCGCTGTCGGGCAGGTTGCGGTCACGCAAATACTTGTGGGCCAACTCGACCATCGCCTCGACCGCGTCGGGCGTGTAGCGGACGTTGTGGTGGGTCTCGTAGACCTCTTTGAGGCCCTGCAGGATCAGCAGCGCTTCGTCGCGGGTTGGTTCGACGATCTCGATCTTCTGAAAGCGTCGGGCCAGGGCCGCGTCGCGTTCGAACGCCGACTTAAACTCCTTGAACGTGGTGGCGCCGATGCAGCGCAGCGATCCACTGGCGAGGGCCGGCTTGAGGAGGTTGGATGCGTCCATGGAGCCTCCGGAGGTGGCACCCGCGCCCACGACCGTATGAATCTCGTCGATGAACAGGACCGCGTCGGGGTCGGCCTCCACGGCCTTGATCACGGCCTTGAGCCGCTCTTCGAACTGCCCACGGAACTTGGTTCCCGCCAGCAGCGAGCCCATGTCGAGCGAGTAGATGTGCGCGGTGGCGATCGCCTTGGGCACGTTGCCGTCGTGCACCCGCAGCGCGAGCCCTTCGACGACGGCGGTCTTACCGACGCCGGGTTCGCCCACGAGGACGGGGTTGTTCTTCTTGCGACGGCAGAGCACCTGAATGAGGCGCAGGACCTCGTTCTTGCGTCCGATCAGGGGCTCGATGCGACCTGCCTCGGCCTTTGCTGCGAGGTCGACCGCGTAGGCGGCCAGCGGATCTTCGGAGGTGTCGCCACTGTCCATATCCGGGCCGGAGCCCGATGGACCCGCGTCGTCTTCGGGGGCTCGGCGCACGAGCGACTTGGAGCCGCCCCGGCCGATGCCATGCGAAATGAACAAGGTGACATCCCGCCGGGTGATGCCGTGGTTGCCGAGGATGTACACCGCGTTGGATTCAGGCTCGGCGAACAACGCAACGAGTAGGTTCGCGCCGGTGACCTCACGCTTGCCGGCACCTTGCACGTGCAGCACGGCGCGCTGAAGGACGCGGCCCACGCCGATGGTCTGGTGGCAGCTGAACTCGTCGTCGTCCGGGACGCGGTCCATCGACTCGTCGAGGAACTCTTCGAGTTCTTTGCGAATGGCGTCGAGGTTACCTCCGCAGCCTTCAAAGACCTCGGAGGCGCTCTTGTCGGAGAGCAACGCCAGCAGCAGGTGTTCGAGGGTGAGGTACTCGTGCCGCCGCGCTTGCGTGTCCTCGATGGCGGCGTTGATCGTGGCTTTCAGTTCATCGCTGAGCATGACGTCGTCCTCACTCGCCCTTAGTCGTTCTCGTTTGCGTCGTCTTCAGGCTCCATCGAAGCCATCAGCGGGTGGTCGTTCTTGCGCGCGAGCATGTGGACTTGCGCGACCTTGGTCTCGGCGATCTCGTGCGTGTAGACGCCCGCGACCCCCTGCCCACGGTTGTGGATGTGGAGCATGATCGCGGTGGCCTCGGTCTCGTTGCGGTGAAACACCGTCTCGAGCAGGCGCACGACGAAGTCCATGGGCGTGTAGTCGTCGTTGTGGATGACGACGCTGTACATCCGAGGTCGCTTGACCTTCTTTTCCGCTCGCTCGCGGAGGACTACCCCTGTTTCGTTCTCGTCTTCGGGTCGCGTACTCATCGCAGATCTACCCACCGTGGACGGCCCAAGGCCTCGCCTGTCCGGCGCGACCGCTGCAGTCCATCCAGCGTCGATGATAGCAGGGACAAGGCCCGATGCCTCGGCCGGACGGCTACGTAGGCACCACTCGTGTCCCACCCGGTTGGGCAGGGCGGTGCCCTGCGGCAGCGCGAGCGCCCTGCATTCGGGCAGTGGTTTGCGGGACCTGCCCATTCGTCGTAGAGCGATGGGGCCGTGCCGCTGCAGATTCGAGCCGTTCATACGCTCTGTGCCGTGGACGCATCCGCGTGGAACGGTCTCGACCACGGCCACAGCCCGTTCCTGGAGTGGGGGTTCTTGCGTGCGCTGGAGATGAGTGGCAGCACCGGGGGACCCGCCGGGTGGGCGCCGGTCTACCTGCTCGCGGAGCTCGAAGTCGAAGACGGGTCGCGAGCGCTGGTCGGCGCGGTGCCTTGTTTCCTCAAGGACCACAGCTACGGCGAGTACATTTTCGACTGGGGCTGGGCTCGTGCCGCCTCACAAGCCGGCGTCGCGTACTACCCGAAGCTGGTCGTTGCGGCTCCGGTCACGCCCGCGAGTGGCCCGCGGATCTTGCTGCGCCGACAAGACGACGACGAGCCGACGATCGTCGCGAAGCTGTTGGTCGCCGCCGTGCGCGAGCTCGCCGATGCGACCGACTGCTCCTCGGTGCATTGGTTGTTCACGACCCAGGCCGAGCACGAACTCCTGGGGGAGCTCGGGTTCATGTCGCGGTTGAGCTTCCAGTTCCATTGGCACAACCGGGACTACGTGGACTTCGATGGCTTCTTGGACACGCTCGCCTCGCGGAAGCGCAAGCAGATTCGCAAGGAACGCCGGCGGGCCCTCGCGGAGGTCGACGGCGTCGAGTTTGTACCCGGCGGCTCGCTCGGTCCGGACGAGGTCGAGCGCCTCGATCGCTTCTATCGGCGAACGACTGCGAGGCACGGCGGACAGGACTACCTGCGTCCTGGCTTCTTCAAGCGCTTGATCGAACTCATGCCCGAGCGGGTTCAGTTTGCCCGGGTCGGGCGCGGAGGCGAGGTCGTCGCGGGGGCGCTGTATCTCGAGACGCCCGGTGCGCTTTACGGCCGCTACTGGGGCTGCGCCGAGGAAATCGAGTTCCTCCACTTCGAGACGGCCTACTACGCTGGCATCGAGCGGTGCATCGCGCAGAAGATCCCGCTGTTTGAAGCAGGCGCGCAGGGGGAACACAAGCTCTTGCGCGGATTCACCCCATCCGCGACGTACAGCTCGCACTGGATCCGTCACGAAGGCTTGCGCGATGCGGTCGGTCGTTTTCTGGCGGATGAGCGCACGCAACTGCCCGACTACATGAAAGAGCTGGAGCAGTATGCGCCGTACAAAAAGGAACCCGACGACCGCGGCTGAGTGCGCGCTTTGTCGCTGGGACCGGGCGGCACAGGCCGGTTTCGGCGAACAACTGTACGTGCTTGCAGAGCGCGAGGTTCCGCGGGTGGAGGCAGGGGGATCGGGGCACCGCTGATTCGCGGGCCCTGCACTGTGTCCCAAAATGGCGAATCCGCCCACGGACGCTCCCGGCGTGGCATCGTTGAGCTGTGGACGCCGCCGATCACGGCCGCGGTCATCCGAGCTCGACCCTCATCGACTCGATGACCGATGACGTCGAGGATCCCGACGCGCTGGCGGGCAAACGCCTCGAGCGCGGCACGTCGGTCCATCGATACGTCGTCCTGTACGAGCTCGGATCGGGCGGCATGGGCGTCGTGTATGCGGCCTACGATCCGCAGCTCGACCGAAAGGTCGCCCTCAAGCTTCTGCACGCCAACAGTCGCAGCGATCGCGCCCGTACCCGGCTGCTTCGCGAGGCCAAGGCCATCGCGCGTATCACCCACCCCAACGTCGTGACGGTCCATGACGTCGGGACCTACGAGGGGCGGGTATTCGTCGCAATGGAGTACGTTGAAGGCCTCACTTTGCGTCGCTGGCTGCAAGAGCGGCGCCGCCCTTGGACGGAGATTCTTGCCGTGCTTCAGCGTGCGGGCGAAGGGTTGGCCGCCGCCCACCAGGGGGACCTCATTCATCGCGACTTCAAGCCCGACAACGTCCTGGTGGAGGATGGTGGCCGGGCGGTGGTGCTGGACTTCGGGTTGGCACGGCGGACCTCTTCCCAAGAGGACGTTCCTCGCATTACGGACGACGAAGGGACGGTCCTTCGTCCGAGTCTTGAGACCGAGCCCGAGCCCGAGCTGACGCGGACCGGAGCCAAGCTTGGGACGCCTGCATACATGGCGCCTGAGCAACACCTGTCCGTGCGGACCGACGCGCGCTCCGACCAGTTCTCCTTCTGTGTGGTGGCCTGGGAGTCGGTCTACGGCGCGCGACCGTTCGTCGGATCCACCACTCGTGAGACACGGAACTCGGTTCTCAAGGGTGAGCTCCTCGAGCCTCGAGAGACGGACGTACCGATGGCGGTCCGGCGCGTGCTGGGGCGCGGCCTGTCCTTGGAGCCCGATCTTCGCTTCCCGGACATGAACAGCCTGCTCACCGCGCTGGCCCGGGCTCCCCGCCGCCGCGTGCCACGCTGGGCGTGGGGCGCCGTTGCAGCGACGGGAGTTGCGGTCGGGTTTGCGGCATGGGTTGCCGAGCGAGATGGACACGCCGTCCCTTGCCGCAACTCTGTGGAGCGTTGGCACGACGTCTGGGATGAGGATGTCCAGCTGCGTCTTGAGAAAGTGTTCATCGCCAGCGGCGCGAAGTTTGCTTCTCCCTCGTGGGACACGGTCTCGCAGACCCTCGACCGCTATACGGCCGCGTGGTCGCTGGCTCACCTCGACGCTTGCGAGGCCACCCACGTGCACCACGAGCAGAGCCAGAAAAACCTCGAACTGCGCATGTCGTGTTTACGGAGTCGCCAGCAAGCGGTTGCCGCTTTGGTTCGAGAGTTCACCGATGCGGATATGTCCGTCGTCGAGAACTCCGTCGAGGCGGTCAACGCCCTGCCTCGGCTCGTCGAGTGCAGCGAGCTCGCGCGGCTGCAGGATGCTCGCAGCCTTGAGAAACACATCGATGTTCGCAAGACCACTCCGCTGAGGGAAGCGCTGGTGGATGCGCGCGCGAAAGAAAGCTCCGCCCGCTACCTGCAGGCGCAGGCGATCGTGCTCGGGGTCCTGGACGATGCTCTGGCGCTGGGTGCCGACGACATTGTCGCGGAGGCTCACCTGCGTATGGGGTCGATCCTGCAGCGGCGAAGCGAGTTCGCCGAAGCCGAACGCAGCTATCTCGAAGCCATCTGGGCGGCGCAGAGGGCCGGGTATCGCTTCCTTGAGGCCGAGGCCTGGGTGCGGTTGGTGTGGGTCACCGGCGTGGAGCGCTTCGACACCGAGCGTGCCCAGCTGTGGCAGGAATTCGCCGAGGCCGCGCTGGATCGTGTCGGCACGGGGTCCGTACTCGATGCTGCGCTCCGACACAACGTCGGAGGCGTGCTCTACACCCGTCAAGACTACTCCGGGGCATTGGCCGAGTATCGTCTTGCGCTCGCCCGCCAGACCGAACTCCTTGGGCGCGACGACCCGCGCGTGGCCACGACGCACAATCACATCGGCAACGCGCTGATGGAGCTGAAGCGGTACGACGAGTCGGAGATCTCGTGTCGCCAGTCCCTCGAGATTCGGAAACGACTCTTCGGTGACCAGCACCCGGCCGTCGCCGCGTCTCTCAACAATCTCGGTGAGCTTGAGCGCAAGCGCGGGCATCCGGAGGTGGCCCTGATGCATGCCACCAAGTCGCTTGAGATCGTAGGACGCAGCGGCGGGCGTGAAGAGGATGTCGCCGCGATGATCGCCGGGTGGGCGCTGCGAGAGCTGGGTCGGCCGCGCGAGGCCTTGCCCTGGTTCGAGCGTGCGCTGGCAATGCGGACCGAGTCGGACGGCGTGTTCGCGCCGCGGGTGGTCGACGTGGAGCTCGAGCTCGCCCGGACCCGGGCAGCGCTTGGGGAGTACGACGTGGCCTTGGCGCGGCTTGAGCGGGTGTTCGAGCTTGAGGCGGGACGCCGCCCCGACGTCCTCGAGCGGGCCCAGGCGCTTCGGACCCTCATCCTCAGCGAGCGCCCGAGCGCTCCCTGAGCAGCCCGTGGTGAAACCCGCGGTTTTCAGGGGCTTGGAACACGTCCAGCCACAGGCGCGTCGGGGCTTGGACGCCGAGATCCGCCACAGGTACTGTACGGCGATTTTCGAATCTCTCGGCAGCCCCTGCAGCCCGCGATGCTGTTCCCCTCGTTCGACTTCCTCGTCTTCATCATTCCGGTGTTGCTCATCTTCTGGGCAGTGTCGAGACGACCCGTCGCGCGGGTCCTGTTCCTGCTTGGGGCCAGCTACTTCTTCTATATGGCGGGCCCTCGGCTCGATCCGCCGGGAACGCCTTGGTACTACGCCGGGCTGCTGCTGTTTTCGACGGTGCTCGACTTCGCGTGCGGTCACGCGATGCATCGACACGCCGTCGCCGCGCGCTCTTCGGTTCGGGCCATCGCCGATCCCGCTCGGCGGGCTCGAAACGCGGCGCTGGGCGTGAGCCTGGTCGGCAACCTGGGCCTGCTCACATACTTTAAGTACACCGACTTCTTCTTCTCGATCGCGACCGACCTCAGCGAGGCGTTCGGCCTGCCGTTCGCCGCGCCCGTGATGCACACGCTGCTTCCAGTCGGCATCTCGTTCTACACCTTTCAGAGCCTGAGCTACTCGATCGATGTCTGGCGAGAGCGACTCGAACCTGAGCCGTCGTTTCTGCGTTTTGCGTTGTTCGTCTCGTTTTTCCCGCAGTTGGTGGCCGGCCCTATCGTGCGGGCCAGCGAGTTCCTGCCGCAGCTGCACCGGGGCCCTCGCATCACCGCGGCGGGCATCGAGGAGGGGCTGTTCCGCATCTTCAAAGGACTCGCGAAGAAGGTCTTGCTCGGGGACTGGATCGCCAGCGGGTTTACCGACCCCATCTTCGCGAGCCCCGACATGTACACGTCGGCGGAGATCCTCATCGCGCTGTACGCCTTCACGCTGCAGCTCTATGCGGACTTTTCGGGCTACTCGGACATCGCCATCGGGGTGGCGCGTCTGATGGGCTACGAAATTCCCGAGAACTTCGACCGTCCTCATCAGTCCCTCGACGTCGGTGAGTTCTGGCGACGCTGGCACATGACGCTCTCGACGTGGCTGCGCGACTATCTGTTTTTTCCCCTGGGAGGCTCGCGTGGCTCGGTGCCGCGCACGTACTTCAACCTGTGGCTCACCATGTTCCTCGTTGGCATGTGGCACTACAAGGCCGGAACCAGCTGGAACTTCGTCATCTACGCCAACTTGCAGGCGGGGGCGATCCTCTTCAATCGCTGGAATCGAATTCGAGACCGCGAGGGCCCGATCGGCCCCCGGTGGGCGAAGACGCTGGGCTTGGCGGGACTCAGTGGCGCAGCCATGTGGGCGCTGTGCGTCTATGGCCTCGACCTCGCGGCCGGGCACGCTCGGTTCGTGACAGCGCTGGCGGTCGGCGTGTTTGTGTTCGTCGCGTGGCTGCCGTTGACCGGGAGCAGGCTCGACCACGTTGTGCACATCGTGCTGACGTTCCACTTCACGGTGCTGACCCGGGTCTTCTTCCGCGCCGAGACTTTCGAAAGCGCCAAGAGCATGATCGTGGGGCTGCTGTCCTTCGATCCTGCGCACCTGGTCCGGCCAGGTCTGATGACACCGTGGCTTGTCGCAGCGCTGGTCGGCGGGATCGCCTACCACTTCACGCCCAAGCGCTGGGTCGACGTGTCTGCGTTCGGCGTGTTCCGAAGACTGCCCGGTCCGGTGCTCGGCCTGGCGATGGGGCTGCTCGCCCTGGGCATCATGAAGATCTCCGCCAACGGCCCACGCGCCTTCATCTACTTCGACTTCTAGCGCCATGACCCCCCTTGGACCCACGCCGCACGCACACCCTCCCGGGCTGCTCGACATCGAGGAGCCCGACGCGGAGCGCGTGGCCTTGGTGGAGACCGGGGGGGAGCCGCGCCCCGCCCCCGGAACCTTCAAGAAGATCGGGTCGGGCATCGCCACGGTGGTCGCGATGATCGTCCTGTCGTACGTGGTGCCAGCCGCCGAGTGGACGCGTCCGTGGACCTCGGAGGACCCGGTGTTGTTTTGGAACCTGATCGGGCGCGAGCTGATGGGCGGGGACGTCGAGGTCAAAGCGCAGCGGGACCAGCTCGCGGCGATGGATGCGTTCACCGAGGTCGCGACCCGGGCCGAGGATGACGACGCTGTGGAGGCCTTGCCCGACCGCATCGCGGTGGACGTCCCGGCCTCGGGCGGACTTCCGGCCTATCAAGCGCACCCCGATGACACCGAGGACGTTCCGCAGTCGCTGGAGCTTCCCAACGCTGAGGCGCTCGATAGGTTCTACGCCCAACTCGCCCAGACCCAAGCCGGCTTTGATGGGGCGCTCACGCGGGTGAGCCACTGGGGAGATTCGGCCATCGCGAGCGACCACGTCACCTCGGCGTTGCGCACCCGGATGCAGATGAGGTTTGGCGATGCGGGCCACGGGTGGCACTTGGTGAGCACGCCAACCCTGAGCTATCGCCACCGCGGGATTCGGTTCAAGAAGGGGGACTGGGCCAACTGTTACATCATCAACAGCTGTCGCAAGGACGGGCACTACGGCTTTGGCGGCACGGTGTTTACGTCCAACGGCAGCTCCAAGGTCACCTTTGGAACCACAGGCAAGGGCGCGTTGGGTCGCAAGGTCTCCCGGTTCGAGCTGTGGTACGCGGCCGAGCCACGCGGTGGGCCCATCAAGGTCAGTGTCGATGACGGCGATCCCCAGACCCTCGAAGGACGCGCGGATGTATTGACCGACCGCGTCGAGGTCTTCGAGGTCCCCGACGGTCCCCACGAAATCACGGTTCGGGTGGCACAGGGCAAGGGCCGCTTGTACGGCGTCGTGCTGGAGCGTGATGGGCCTGGGGTCGTGTGGGACGGGTTGTCCAACCTCGGCGCCTTTACGGGGCGCATGCTCAACGCCGACCCGCAGCACATGCTCGCGCAGATCGATCGCCGGGACCCGCACCTGATCGTGTTTCAGTTCGGCGGCAACGACCTCATCATGAAGGCGAGCAAGTACGGGCTGCTGGAGCGACAGACCCGCGATCTCATCCGCATGTATCGCGGCACGCAAGCGCCGCGCGCATGTCTGGTGATCTCGCCGGTCGACCACGGCGAACGCAAGGCCGGGCGCATTGTTTCGGTCGAGGCCATGGAGCCGGTGACCGCACTTCAGCGAAAGGTGGCGCTTGAGGAGGGCTGCGCATTCTTCGACACCCAAGCCGCGATGGGGGGCCCAGGGGCGATCGCGCTGTGGCGTGAGCGCAACTTGATGTCCGCCGACCTGGCCCACCTCAGCGATGAGGGGCAGCAGGTCTTGGGTCACATGATCTACCTCGCGCTGATGCAGGGGTATCGTAGCTATCGCGAGCGCGGCTGAGAAAATCGAGCGCCCGCCGGAAAGCTGGGGCTCAGGCGGGGTCTCAAGGCCAGGAATGATGCGGAACACACTCGCGGTGGTGCTCGCAATTGGCGTGGGCGTGGGTTGCGGAACGGATGAGGATCCGGACGCGAACGATGGGTCCGGTGGGCTCACCGGGGCCTCGATGACCGTCAGCAGCACGGATGCATCCAGCGAGCCTGAGCCGGGTTCGACGGGCAGCATCACGACTGGGTCCTCGGGGGTTCCGGGCTCGAGCGGCGAGACGTCGGGAGGCTCAAGCGCGGGGGCGACGACGACCGGGCTCGACTCTGCGTCGACCTCCGAGGGGCTCGAGGGGTCGAGCACGTCCGTCTACGAGCCGCCCATGACGTGTCAGGCCGTAGACTTCCTGTTCGTGATCGACAACTCGCTCTCCATGGGGCCCGAACAAGAGTCGCTCGTCGGAGCGTTCCCCGGCTTCATGGAGACGATCACCACGCAGCTGGAGGCCGGGAGCGACTATCACGTCATGGTCCTCGACACCGACGCGTGGGGTCGGTGCAATACGGCCAACGTGCCCGCATGGGACGCGCAGAGTCCGACCAATGCCAACTGCAACGACTACATCGAGATGACCGAGTTCGAGGAGTGCGACCGCGTCCGAGGCGCGGGGGTTGTGCACCCAGCGGGCGTCGAGTCATCCAACATGGAATGCACGCCCGCAAGCGGCGGCCGCTACATCGACTCCACCGAGCCCGATCTTGCGGGCATGTTCTCGTGCATGGCCACCGTGGGCCTGGCCGGGCATCCTTCGGAGAGGCCGATGAACGCGATCGAGGCCGCGCTGGAGCCCGGTGGTGACGCCGAGGTTTGCAATGAAGGATTCCTTCGGGAGGACGCACTGCTGGTCGTGACCTTCATCAGCGACGACACGGGGACCGCCGACGCTGGGGATCCGGCGGACTGGTACGACGCGGTCGTCGCGGCCAAGAACGGGGACCCCGCCGGGGTGGTGGTTCTGGGCCTCGGTCCCGCGGACCCTGGGTGCGGGCAAAACGGGGGGCAGCACTGGCTGGAGTTCGTCGAGCTTTGGGGGGACAACGGGCTGCATGGGCCCGTTTGCGGAACCGCGGAGGAGTACGTGAGCTTCTTCCAGAGCTCGGTCGCCATCATCGACCAGGCCTGCGAGACGTTCGTGCCCGGCTGAATCGAAGGGGAGTGGTGAGGCGTTTGCAGCGTGCAACCGTCGACTCCCGTCACCGTCTTCTTCCCGAGGCGCCCGCATGTCTGCTCCACTCCGTTCGTTTTCCCTCGCTGTGCTCTGGTCTGCTCTCGCGGTCGCCTCCGCTGCTTCCCTTGGACTCAGCCTCGGAGGTGGTGCGTTTTCGCTCCCTTACGGCCTGACCGCAGGGGCGTTGTTCGGGCTCGTGTTGGGCGCGCTTGGCATGCTGCGGCATGCCACCGGCAAGGTTCGGGGCGATCTCGCCGGACTCAGCCGGCGCGACGTGGCCTTCGCGGGGTCCTTCGCGATCGTCACGGCGGCCGGCTGCTGTCTGCTGTGATCCGAGCCCGAGCGCGAGCCGGAGCGCGACCCGGAGCGCGACCCGAAGCGCGAGCCGAAGCTGGGTGGGAAGTATCCGGCATCTCCCACGGTTGACCCGGCGCGTGCGACGTCGTGCCCTCAAGATTGCCCTGTTCACCGTCGCGATCCTCGCGCTGGTCGCGGTCGGGTTCCTGGTGTGGGTGCGCTCCGATGATGCGCGGCGCCGCTTCGAGACGGTCGCCTCCGAGGCGCTGAATCGGGAGGTGCGGGTGACCCGGATCGATGTCGGCTGGGACCAGCTCACCCTCCACGGCCTGAGCATGTCGGATCCTTGGTCGGACGCCCCCGCGCTTCGCATCGAGCGCGGAGAGTTCGAAGTTCGGTGGTCGTCGTGGGTTGAAGGAGGCGTGGTCGGCACGCTACGGGCCGAGCGGTTCGACCTCCAGGTCCGCAAGCGAGGCACCGAAACCAACCTTCACGGGATTCGCCGACGGCGTTCGACGAAGCGTCCGTTTGACGTCGTGCTGGAGCTCAACGGTGGCGAGGTGAAGCTTCACGACGAGGACCGCGGCGAGAGCGTCCTCTTGGAGGGGGTGGCGCTGGCCGGGAGGGTGCAGCGGGCCGATGCGCAGCCCATCGTCGAACTCGATGCTCGGGCGCGGGCCGTGCGGGCCCACGGCATCGCGGCCTCCGATGTCTCCGTGGCCCTGGCGATCGATGCAGACGGGACGCAGCTGGAGGAGCTCGAGTTTCGCTTGGGAGGAGGGACTGTGCACGGCGACGCGCGCCTGTCCTTCGACGCTGTCTCCGCCTGGTCGGCCCGGGTCGAGGCCCACGACGTCGGCCTGCAGGGCGAGCTGTTCCCAGTCCTGGTGGCTGCATTTCCCGGGGCCGCCGGGGTGGGGTCCTCACCGCAGGACGGCATCCCGGGACGTTTCTCGGTCTCCGCCGAGGTTGCTGCGTCGGGCCTCACCCAGGCCAGCGTGCTGCAGAGCCTTCGGGGGCGGCTTCGCGTCGAGCTCGAGGACGTTGTCCTGCCACGCGAGGCGGCCATCGTGCGAATCGCTGCGTTGTTGGGTCGCCCTGCCGAACCGTTGGCGCTCGATCCCCTCGCGATCGAGGCAAGCATCTCGGGTCCGTCGGTCCGCGTTGAATCGGTGCATAGCGCTGGCGTGCGCCTCGTGTTGCCCTTCGAGGGGCGGGTCGCGCTCGATGGTCGGCTCGACCTCCAAGTCGACGTGCTCCCGCTGCTCCGGGCGCTCCCCGTGGCGCATGACTGGGCCCAGCGGTACACAACCGCGCTTCCGATTCGGCTCGAGGGCACAACGTCCGAGCCGAGGATCCGGCCCCCCTCAGCAGCAGCCATGGCGCGGGCGGTGCTCGGGGCCTGGACGGGCTGAGCAGCCAGGCGTGGCGGGCCGCGGCGTCGCGATCTGCCACACCGCACGCCACATCCAAACCGCGAGGGACCCGGGACCGCGAGATCACACAGCTTCTCTGTGAGGGGTTGGCGGCATGCCGCTCGCAAAACACCTCCACATGCGCTCGACCTGGATGTTCGCCGCCACGCTCACCGCCACGCTCACCGGTTGTTTCGACACCGCCGCACCCACCCCCACATTCAGTGCGGACGACGTGCGCATCGAAGTCCCGACCGGAAACCTGCGCGCCCTGGGAGGCCGAGGCGAGGTGATGGAGCTCGCGGACGAAGTCAGCGGCGAGGTCAACGGTTGGGTCGGGGAGTTGGCCGGCGCGTTTGGTGAAATGCTGGCCGAGCTTTCCAAGCACGAGCCCACCAGCAAAGACGGAGACTGGCGGGTGTATCGCCCGGTGGAAGGGGACGAGCACGAGGACCTGACCGTGATGGTGCGGGTTGAAGGGGACGCTTCGCGCGGGGGATTCGAAGTCCTTGCGGGTCGCGGGGGTGCGTCGGCTTCAGAACTCGTCGTCGTCTTCTCGGGTGAACTCACCGAGACCGATGACGCTCGCACCGGAAGCATCCGACTCGACTTCGACGCGATCTTCGGGATCGACGCGTTGCGCAAGAGCGTCGGAGGAAGCGAGGACTTTGGGGGCGTGATCGAGGTGTCGTTCGACCGGGAGTTGGAGTCGAAGGCCAAAACCGTCGAACTCCACTTCGACGGCTTCCGCTACGCCAACGACCAGGAGGACCTGGAGTACCGCGATGAGGTGTACGCCTTCGAGCGTGAGTCTGATGGCGCAGGCTCGTTCCACTTCGCGACCTGGGGCACGTTCGACGAAAACGGATGGAGCGGTCCCGAGCGCGAGCGCATGACCGTGGACATGGTGTGGGACGACACCGAGTCCGGGCGGGCGCGGGCCCAAGTGTTGGAGATCGAAGGAGAGGGGGACCTGTTGTTCGGTGACCTCGTACTCGAAGAGTGTTTCGATCCCGGTTTCTCGCTGACCTGGGCTGAAGTCAACGCGCCGTACGGCGGATTGGGCGGATACGGTGAGGGCGACGCCGCGGCGTGCAAGATCGACGCGTCGGCTTTCCAAGACTGAGCCGGCGGGACGCTCAGCCCTTCACGCCGCCGGAGGCCAACCCCGCCACCAGGTGGCGCTGCACGTAGTAGAACAGCGCCATCACCGGGACGCTGACGATGATCGCTCCGGCCGCGAACTTCTCCCATTGCGCGTCGTACTCACCGATGAACCGCTGCAACATGACGGGCAGCGTGAACATCGTCTCGTCGTCGAGGAACGTGGCGGCGAGGATGAACTCGTTGTACGCGCTCATGAAGGCGAACAGCGTCGTCACGGCGATCGCGGGGCGGGCGATGGGGAGCACCACCTTCACGAACGCCTGAAACTGCGTCGCACCGTCGACCATGGCGGCTTCCTCCAGGTCGATCGGGATCGACTCGAAGGCGGCGCGCAGCTGGAAGATGGCGAAGGGGACCGAAGTGCTCGCGTAACACAGGACCAGACCGGTCCGGGAGTTGAGCAGCCCCGCGGCGTCGAGCACCAGGTACAGCGGGATCGCGCTCGCGACGGCCGGGAACATCTGGGTTGCGAGCAGGCTGCGGGTGCCCGCTTGTTTGCCCGCAAACTCAAACCGGGCCAACGCGTAGGCCGCTGGAATGGCGATGAGGACGCTAACGGCGGCGGTGGCTGTGGAGACGATCAAGGAGTTGAGAAGCTGTCGCCCGAACAACCAGATGCTCTCCCCCTCGGGGGTGGTGCGCGACGCCGTGGCGACGGCCTCGAAGTGCTCGAGCGTCGGCTCGGCCGGAAAAGGAATGGCGCTGGGCTCGGGTGACGGCGTGCCCGAGAGCGCCAGCGCCACGACCCACAGCACCGGATACAGGGCAAAGATCACGGCGCCGACGAGGACGACGTGGACCAGGACAGACTCCAGCTTGGCCGCGCGGGTCATTCGCTGGCCTCCCCGCGCCCGCTCCCGGACCACCGCGTTTTCCAGCGATCGAGAAGCTTGGTCCCGAAGAACAACATCAAGAAGATCAGCACCGCATATGCGGCGGCGTATCCGTACTGCGCTTCGCGGGTGAAGGCCCAGCGGTACGCGTCCGAGACGAGGATGTCGGTGCTGCCGTCGGGGTCACCGCCGGAGACGAGGAACACGACGTTGAACATGTTGAACGTCCAGATCGCGCCGAGGGTCACCGCTGGCATCAGCGTCGGGCGGATGATCGGGAGCGTGACCCGGGTGAGCCGCTGCCAGCGGGACGCTCCATCGACCTCGGCCGCTTCGAGGACGTCCTTGGGGACCGAGGTGAGCGCGCCGATGGTGACCACCATCATGAACGGGAAGCCCAGCCAGACGTTGGTGGCGACGTTGGCCGTGAACGCGGTGGAGAACTGGGCGAACCACGAGATCGGCTCCATCGATGTGCCGAGCAGATCGTTGAGCGCGTGAATCATGCCGGTGACCGCACCGAACTGACGATGGAACATGCCTTTCCACGCCAGCGCCGTGACGTAGTTGGGCACAGCCCACGGAACGATCAGAAGCACCCGGTACACGGCCTTCATCCGCAGCACCGGGCGCGAGAGCAGCAGCCCCACCGCCAGCCCGATACCGAGGTGGAAGGCGACGTTGACGACCGTCCACAGCAAGGTGACGAGCAGCACCAGGTAGAACGAGCCCGAGCCCAGCAGTTCACCACCACGTGCGGTGAGGATCTCGACGAAGTTGCCGAGTCCGACGTAGTGCATGTCGGTGGACGGCCCGGCGAACAGGGAGGTGCCCGCGCCGACGCTCAGCGGGAGGATGACGAGCACGCCGACCGCAACCACGGCATGGACGAGGTAGCGGTAGGCGTGGACGCTGTCTCGCAGCGAGGGGCCCTGATGTCGCGCGGCGGGCTCGAGAGACCCAGACCAGGGCGCCGAGCAAGGCGAGCGCCGAGAGCACCAGCGCGGGCCAGGGAGAGGCTGGCGGCGGCGGGGGGCGGCGGATGTCGCGAAATCTCCGCTGGGCTTCGGCCAAGGCCAGCGCAGGAGTCGCTTGTCCTCGCAGCACCTTGCGCAGCGCCTGGCGGGCGGGCTCCCAAGTGGTGTGCATGGCCGCGGAGGTCGGCATCGGGACCGCAACCCTCGCCTGGGTTGCGAACGCGGTCAGCAGCGGGTCCGTGGAGGGGACGTCGATGCGGGCGGAGGGAACCCTCGCGCTGCGCTGCCGGTCGGAGGCGGCGTCTTTGCCTGCGATATGGCGGGCCAGATCGCGGGCGAGCTTGGAGGCTGCGCCCTTGGGGCTGAGCATCACGGCTTCCACGGTGAGGAACGGGGCCAGGGCCCGTCCCGTCTGGGCGAGTGGAGGCAGAGGCACGACCTGGTAGGGCACGCCGCCTTCGAGATCGGAGGCCAGCCACGGGCCACTCATCGCAAACGCGGCCTTGCCCGAGCGAAACAGATTGGTGACGAGCGCACCGTCGGCATCGGAGGGGACCACGCCGGACTCGACGAGCGCGAGCGCGAACGCGACCGAGGCCTCGGCTTGCGGACCGACCATGCCGAAGGTGTCATCCGGGCCCAGCATGACGCCGCCGAATGCGTGCAGGAGCGGCGCGTGAGCGTAGGGATTCATCGCCTCGTACGCGAGCGCATGGACACCAGCTGGGAGCCCGTCGGCAGCCGCGACGATGTCCTCGAAGCTCGCCGGGACGGTGGCAAGCTCGGTGTTGACGAACAGCGCGAGCGATTTGAGGTTGAGCGGGACTGCGTAGGGTCCATCGGCGAGCGTGACGGCGTCGAGCGCTGCAGGGAGGAACACTCCGGGCTCCAACGCGTCACCGACCGGAGCGATGACCTCGCGCTTGCGGTAGTCACCGAGCCGCTCGTGTGAGTCGATGAACACGTGCGGGCCATCACCGAGCGGGACCGCGGCGGAGATCTTGGATGCGAACGCGTCGTAGGGGATCGCCAGGGTTGAGATCGAGACGTCTTCGCCCCGAGCACGGGCTTGCTCGCGAAAGTCAGCGAGCGCGCGCTGCAGCGCCGCCTCCTCCTCGCCGCGGTAGGCGTGCCAGACCGTAATGGGCTCTGCCGCTGCGGCGGGGCGAGCCCACAACACGAACATCGCTGCGAGCCAAAGCGTGCGCAGCCAAACACGGCTCCCCTGCAGCATCACGGGCTGTGGAGCATAGCAGGACGTCTACGCCGAAACGTGGGATGTTCGTCGCTCGATGGCGACGGACGAACTCACGCCCCCAGACGGCGCGGGGCTGGATGACACTCTCGCCGCGGTGTCGGACCCCCCGCCGCCTTCAAGCAAGCGCTTACCTGAGCGCTCGCCCAGCCAGCAGCGCTCGCCCAGCCAGCAGCAGCTGCACGAGGAGGTCCGGGGGCGGCTGTTCGAGGGGAAAGAGCCCCGCCGTTCGCTGGATCCGGGGACCATGATCGGGGGTCGCTATCGGATCGCCGAGCTGCTGGGTGCCGGCGGCATGGGCGAGGTGTTCCGGGCCCGAGACCTCGTTCTCGATGAGAATGTGGCGATAAAGTTCTTGCCCGCCGACCGGGCGAACGACGAGGCGTTCATGCGGCGCTTCGTCAACGAGGTCCGGCTCGCCCGGCAGATCTCGCACCCCTCCGTGTGTCGGGTGCACGACATCGGTGAGCTCGACGGTCGGGCGTTTCTTTCGATGGAGTACATCGACGGCGAGGACCTCGCTTCGCTGCTGCGCCGTATTGGCCGACTGCCTCCGGAGAAGGCCTACGAGCTGGCGCAACAACTTTGCGCGGGCCTCTCCGAGCTGCACGGAGCGGGGCTGTTGCATCGCGACCTCAAGCCCGCGAACCTGATGATCGACGGCCAGGGGAGGCTCAAGCTGGCCGACTTTGGGCTGGCGGCGGTCCGGGGGGAGCTTCGGGCCGACGAGTTCGGCGATGGCACGCCCGCGTACATGGCTCCAGAGCAGCTGGCCGGGCGGGAGGTGTCGCAGCGCTCGGACATCTACGCGCTGGGGGTGGTGTTGTATGAACTGCTGTCCGGGAAGCATCCGCACGAGGCACGAAACGGCGGTGTGAGTGGGGAGCGCGGGAGCATCGATCGCACCACGCCGGTTGTGAACCTGGGCGCTCGGGTCACGGGGCTCGCCGAGGACACGCTTGAGATCATCGAGCGTTGTCTCGAGAGCGAACCGGCGAGGCGCCCCGCGTCGGTGCTTGAGGTCGCGGCGGCGCTTCCCGGAGGAGACCCGATCGCGGCGGCGCTCCGGGCCGGGCGAGCCCCGTCGGTGGATGCACTGGCCAACGTCGAGTCCAAAACGTTGCTCAAGCCGTGGGCCGCGTGGAGCCTCGCGGGCTTCTCGATGGTGGTCGTAATGATCTTCGCTGCGCTCGCTCCGGCGCACACGCTTTGGGGGCTCGCCTCCCCCCACCTCGCGCCCGCGGTCCTCGAAGACCGGGCGCGGGCAAGCCTTGCGCGGCTTGGGGTCGAGCATCCCGAAGGCAGCTCGATGCACCGGATCCTCTACGAGGGCAGCTACCTTGGCGCTCCTGCGCCTCGCGTGCAGCCGCGGGATGAGGGCCCGGTCCCGGTCCTGTTCGAATATCGAGCATCGCCCGGAGCGCTCGCCAGGCTCGGCGACACCGTGAGCTCCGACGATCCGCTGATGAAGACGCCCGGCGAGGTCCGGCTGACGCTCGATGTTCGTGGAACCCTACGAGCCTTTGAACGTGTCCCGGACGACGCCCCCGAGTCGGACCCTGGACCCGCAGACTGGTCGGCCGCGTTCGAGTTGGCGGGGCTGTCCGACTTGGAGCCGGCCTCGCCCGAAGGCTTGCCCTCGCGCGTGCATGATCACCGTCAAGCCTGGACGGCACGGCCAGTGGGGTTTGACCAGCGCGTCCGCGTGGATGCCGGAAGTTGGCGTGGACGTCCGGTGTGGTTCGAGGTGTCTGCCCCGTGGTCGGTCGAACAAACCGCGCCCCCGCAGGCGGCCGCCAGCTTGTCGGGCGTCTCGAAGCTGATGCTGATCCTCTTTTTCGTGGGGGTTGTGCTGCTGGCCCGGCGTTTGTACCGGCGTGGTGAGGTCGACACGCGAGGTGCGGTGCGGGTGGCGGCGGTCCTTGCTGCCAGCGTCGCGACCTCGATGTTGCTCACCTCGGTTGTGGGTCAGGCCAGCGGGATCGAGACGGTCTTCGGCGCTCTGAAAGAGGGGCTGCTCGTCGGAGGGGTCGGGTTGCTCGGGTACGCGGTGGTCGAGCCGTACGGTCGTCGCTTCTTGCCCGGTGCGATGGTGTCTTGGGTTCGTGTGACCCGGGGACGATGGAGGGACCCTCTGGTGGGGCGGGACCTTCTGCTGGGCCTTGCGTTCGGAGGCTTGATCGGACTCGCGGTGCTGGTGCGGTTGCAGTGGGTCGGGGACGGGCCCCCACCGCTGCCGGTCCGACTCGAAGCCCTCTTGGGTTTGGGTTCGGCCGTTGGCGTTGGAATGGGCGCGGTCTGGGGCGGCGCCTTTGGCGTGATGCAGGTGTACGTGATGTTCTTGTTTCTGCGCTGGGCCGTCCGCAAGACCTGGGTCGCTGTGGGGCTGTTTTTCCTGCTGTGGACGGCGATCGAGTTGTTCAGATTTGCGCGTCCCGACCTTGGCCCGACCGACTGGGTTGTGGGTGTCGTGGGCGGTTTGTTGGTCGCGGCCATCCTCGCCATGTTGATCGTCCGCATCGGCTTGCTGGCCCTGACCGCCGCTCAAGTGTTGCTCAACGTGCTGGTGAGTTTTCCGCTCAGCATTGAGGTGACAGGCTGGTACGGCACGGCAACTGGTGTTGCGAGCGTGATGGTGCTGAGCTTGGTGGGCGGGTCGCTCTACGTGGCGCTCGACCGGGCGCGCGCGTCCGAACGCGGCAACCGTATCTCTCGAACCCGGGCATGAAGAGAGGCGGCGACCCGCTCTTCCTGAGCCGGTCGCCGCCGCGGGAGAGACGAGTTAGGGGGCGATGCGGGAGAGCCAGATGTCGGTGGACCCGGCGACGACCGTGAGCGCACCGGTCGCGACGATCGAGTCGTCGTCGAGCACCGTCACAGCCGTGACCTCTTCGTAGCCGCCGCCGACGAGATTGTTGAACCACAGCTGGTTGCCGTCAGCGTCGAGCTTGATGATGGCCCCGTCGTTCTGGACGACCTCAGGCTGACGCCGCCCGGCGAGGATCAGATTGCCAGCGCTGTCGAAGGCGAGTTCGTTCGCACTCAGGCCCGCGTTGTCGTCCTCAAGCCGGGTCTCCCAGAGCAGCGTGCCGTCCGGCGAGAAGGAAGCGACGACGATGGACGCGCCGGTGTTGGCTGACAGGGGGATGGCGACGGCGATCTGCTGGTCCGGACCGACGCCGAGGATCGCGTCTCCCCAGCGGCTCGCCACGCCCTCGTAGGCCGAATCGAAGAAGGTCCGGTAGACCAGGGTTCCATCTTCCTCGAAGCGAGCGAGCGTAGGCTGAAACCCTGCTCCGATCTGCGCTTCCTCAATCAGGACGACGTCCGTCGAGACCTCTGCGATGGCGAAGTAGCGCAACCCGACGTTGGTCGGGCTGACGTAGACGTTGTCACCATCCGCATCGACGATGTAGTAGTTGGAAGGGTCCAGGGGCACGGCTGGCTGGACGTAGATTCCACCCCCTCCGGTCCGCCGGCGGGAGGTATACCCCTCGGCAAGATCGAGGACCCAATCGTTGGACATGTGGTCGGCAGAGCGGCCCGCAACGTTGTAGCCATTGAAGCCCGGGCCCGCGACGTAGCGAAGGAGGTGGTAGGTGCCATCGGGGTGGAGACCTGCAACGTCGAGATCAAATGCCGAGGCGGTGACGTTGAGGTGTGCGTGCTCCTCGAGTTCATTTCCGTTGGTGTCGAAGTCGGTGAGCAGGGCATGCTGAATGGAGGGACTCACCTGTGCTCGGGAGGCGACGCGGATGTTGCCATCGGCCATCACGACCACGTCGCGGGCCCGATCCCGTGACAGCGATCCGATGGTTGTCTTCGTCAGCTCCCAGATCGTCGAACCCGAGACAACGCAGTCCACGTTGCAGCCGTTGCCGTTGACGTCATCGCCGTCGTCGCAGTCCTCGAACGCCGGGTCGGTGTTCCCGTCGCCGCAGTAGGGGCCGAGCGCCTGGCAACCGGCCGCGCAGGCTCCGTAGGAACCGTTCTCGCCGCCGTCGTCGCACAGCTCGAAGTCGGCGTCGGTGTTGCCGTCGCCGCAGGCGGGGCCAGGGCCCTGGCAGTCGGCGGCGCACATCTCGTAGTCGCCGTTGGCCTCGCCATCGTCGCAGGACTCGAACTCGGCGTCGGTGTTGCCGTCGCCGCACGATGGGCCTTGGCTCTGACAGTCTGCGGCGCAGTTTCCGTAGGTCCCGTTGTTTTCGCCGTCGTCGCAGACCTCTTCGGCGTGGACCTCTCCGTCGCCGCACACCGCCGGAGCCGGGTCGCCGGTGGTGTCGTCGCCGGTGGTGTCGTCGCCGGTGGTGTCGCCGCCGGATGTGTCGTCGCCGGTGGTGTCGTCGCCGGTGGTCGGGTTCGGGTCGTCGGTGGGATCCGGGTCGACCGACCCCGTTGAGGCGTCGGCGCCTGTGGGGTCCGGGTCGCCCGTGGGGTCTGGGCTCTGGGTCGTGCCATCGTCCGCAGAGGTCGATCCCGTGCCGCTTCCCTCGTCGGTATCAGACGAAGAGGCAGGGGCGGCATCGCAGGCCAGGAGTAGGAGGGGCAGCAAGTACGCGAGGTCTCTCGTCATCGCCGTCCCGGTCGGCCGCCGAGGCTCGCCGTTGCAGAAAAAGATCAGCTCGGCGCAGAAAAAGTCAGAGCACCCCCCACGCCAGTGTCGGAAACCCGGAGGTCCCCGCGTCATCGTAGTAGCGCTCCAGCGCCACCTTAAGACGTTCCCCGCGCCCGTCCGCACGACGTAGGTCTGGGGATGCGGCGTCAAGACGTGGGTCATGGCGTTGTAGTCGTACCACTCGCGAAACGCGTAGTCGGGGTCCTCGTTCTCGTCCTCACCGTCTGCTTCGTCCATGACAAACCCAGTGTCCGGGACCGCGGACACCTCGTCGAACCGCTCCGACAGGAGGGCAACCTCGGAGCCCGCATCGCCTGAGACACCACCGTTGGTCGCGATATGAAACCGACGAAACGCGAGATCCCACCGCAGGTCCTCTGTGGGATCCTCGAGCTCGAGCTCGGTTCCGGTCTCAAGGTCGAAGTACACCCACGACACCTCGTCGCTCGCGTCGATCGTGGTCAGCTGTCCACCACCGTCTCTGGGTTGGCTGGTCGTGTGGGCTCCGACACGACCCTCGGCGGGCGGCGCCACCGCGTCACCACCAAACTCGTCGTCGAGGTCTCCGGCGCAGGCGAGGGGGAACAGCACGGTGGCGAGGAACAGGCGGGTTGTGAATGTCATCATGTCTCCTGAGGTCAGTAGCGGACGGTGATTCCGCCGTAGTAGCTGCGCGGAACCAGGGGGTTGTCGCTGGCGTTGCCGGCATCCAGGATGTTGTCGACTCCGACATAGGCTTCGACGAAGCGGGTGAAGGTTTGGGCGAGACGGGCGTCGAGCGTGGCGAAGGGGGCGCTGTTCAACGGCTCAAGGACCTCGTCGTCGTTGGTGTCGATGAAGAAGGTGCGTGCCCCGGTCACTGCCGTGCGCACGCGCAGGGTGGTGCCCCACGCGTCGCGGTGAAAGCGGACGCCGGCGGTCCCGCGATGTCGCGCCCTGCCCGGGAGGACGAGCCCGGAGTCGAGGTCGCGGGCATGCGTGAGGGTGTAGGAGCCGTCGAGGGTGAGTGGACCCCACTCGAGACTCGCGCTGGACTCGACGCCGCGGCTCTCCGCGTTTCCGATGTTTTCGTAGCCGAACAGCGTGAGACTGTCGTTGGAGTCGTCGAGCGTGTCGACGACGACCGTGTCCTGCAGTCGGTGATCGAATGCGGCGACGCTGAGCGTGGCCCAGCGCCAGGGCAAAAACTGGGCGGACACGTGGGTGCTCCACGAGGTCTCGGGCGCAAGGTTGGGGTTGCCACGGACCTGGTATCCAACGCCGGCGTTGGTGAACAGCAGGTACATCTCGCGGAATGTGGGGGCACGGTAGCCGCGGCCGTAGCTGGCTCTGAGCCGCCACCGCTCTCCTGGGCGCACCATCATCGCGATGCGTGGGGTGGGGTAGAGGCCAAACAGGGAGTCATAGTCCAAGCGGACGCCGGGCAAGATGGACAGGGCTTCGAGCGGCATCCACTCGTCCTGCGCGAACACGGCGTAGCGCTGTCGGTCGACGGTGCCAGGGTCGATGCGGTCGGCGGAGAGCATCTCGAACTGCGCGTCCATGCCGGTGGTGAGCACGTGGGTCTCCACGCGTTGACTCAGCGTCGCCGTGCCCTGGGCAACGTGGTCGAAGGTCTCTTGCGACGTGTCGAGTGCATCCGAGCCGCGCTGGTCGTTGAAGAACTGGTCTCGAAACAAGCTGTAGCTTCCCGTGAAGAGGAAGCTCCCGTCGTCCCAGGTCGCCGAAGGGGTCACGTTGGCGGTGATGGTTTCGCTGCGATTGACCCGGTCGAACACGGCTCCGGTGCCAAGTGCGTCCACCCCTTGGGTGGTGCGCCGCAGGTACTGCGCCCATCCGTCGAGCGCGAACAGCCCCTTCGACGTGAAGCGCTGTCCCGTGCTGACTTCGAGCTGCTGGGAGCGGGGGCCTGTGGTGCTCTCGGTGCTCGGGTCGGCATCCCAACCGTCGGTGTTGTGGGTGCCGGCGGACAAAGACCCCGCGTATCGCTCGCCGCGATGGCCCACACGCCCGGTGAGGTCGAGGGTGTTGAAGCTTCCATAGGAGGAGTGCGCTTCGGCTTCCCACCGCTTGGCCGCGCGCCGCGTGATGATGTTGATGGTCCCCGCGAGTGCGTCCGCCCCATACAGGACCGACCCGGGACCCCGGACGATCTCGATGCGTTCGATGTCTTCGGCTGGAAAGCGGCTGAGGTCGATCGTTCCGTCGATGCGACCGGAGACCCGCTGCCCGTCGACCAAGATCAGCGTGTACTTGGGATCGAGCCCCTGCAGGCGAACGCCCGCTCCGCCGACGCCGCGGTCGACCTGAATGCCGGCGGCCTCTTCGAGAACCTCCAACGCGTTCTCTGCCCCGGTGTCTTCGATCGTCTCTCGGTCGAGCACGTCGGTGGAGATCGGGGCGTCGTTCTTCTCGTGCGCCGTGCGCGTGGCGGTCACGACGATCTCGCGAGACTCGTCTTCAACCGTGGACCCGTCGCTGCTCACCGTTGGGTCCTGTGCGGCGGGGCTGGGTGCTGGATCGGTGTCAGCCGCGAGCAACGAGACGAGGACAAGCAGGGAAGACGTCATGCTCGGCGTCTCCGAACGATGGCGAGGGCGAGAAGGCCCGAGCACACCAGCGACGGCGGCGGGGTATTTCCCCGGCAGCTGCAGCTGTCCGCCGTCTCCTGTGCATTCGGTCCCGCGGTGGCATCGGTCTCGGTTGCGCTTGGCGAGTTCATCCCCGTGTCCGCGAGCGACGCGTCGAGAGCTCCGGTGGAGCTTCCCCGGCCGGTGGACGCCTCGCCTCCGGTCGCGTCGGTGTCGGTGTCGGCGTCGGTGTCGGTGTCGGTGTCCTCAGGGGTGGGTCGGTCCGGGCATTGGGCCGCGTTGGAATCGGCGCCGAAGCAGACGTTGGCGCGGGCGGGTCCGTCCGCGATGATCGGGAGCGTCGCGACGACCCAATACCCGCCGGCCGGGAGACCTTCGAAGACGCGCTGCGCTTCGGGCTCGGGGCTGGTCCAGGTGGCGATCGGATCGCCCACAGCACCGTCCGCGGCGAAGTCTCCGATCGGGTGCAGCGAAAACGCCACGTCGTGGAGTGCGGCGTCGGCAACGAACCACGCGTCACCTCCGGGGTGCTGCAGGTTGAAGTAGCTGGCAGCGAGCGGATAGAACCGAGCATCGACTGCGACGGTTTCTCCCTGGGCATCTGGTTCGATGCCTCCGAGTGAGCCTGCATACGGATGGCTGAGCGCAGCGCCAGCGCGCCGTCCCGTCGCGAGGTTGTAGCGGGCGAACGTGGCCCAGGCGCTCTCGAGGTCATCGTCGCGTTGGGCAAGCAGCGCTTCGAACCGGAGTTCGGGCGCGTCCGAGTCCTCATCGAGTGCCTCAAGGAAGTCGACGATCAGCCCCGCGTCGTGGCGATTGGAGAGAAAGTCGAACCACAACGCGCTGCCGTAGGCGAACGAAGGCACAGGACCGCCCGGTGGCTGGTAGATGGGCCGTCCGGGGTCGGTGAGCAGTCCGTTGCACAGCCGCACGAAGTCGGCCGACTCCGGATCGAACTGACGCTGCGCCCAGGTGGCGGTCCCTTCGGAGACCCAGCTCGGGAGGACGTTGTATGCCGCCTGCACGCCGTGAAAGCCCTCGTGGGAGGTCACCGTGGCGATGCCCTCCTCGATCGTCGCGTACCCGTAGCCGGTGAAGTCGTTCTCGACCACGTAGAATCCGACACATCCAGCGTTGCCGCATCCGTCGACCCCGAACCGCCCATCCGCGGCGCCCCCGAAGTCGATCAGGTAGACGTCGTAGGCCGGACTTCCACCCAGCGGCGTCCGGATCGCGCTCTCGGGAACCGGCGGGCGGAAGCCAAGCGACACGAACAACGCGATCGACTCTGCCATCCTCTCGGCCACGTCTTGCGCGAAGTCGGGAACGCCGTCTTCATCGAGGTCGACAAGCCGGGTGACGTTGGGGCCCGAGGTGCTGTAGTGCACACGAACGGACGCCGTCGGTTCTTCCCACGACTCCACCGTGTCGCTCACCTCAAACGACCACAGACCCCCCTGGGTGGGGCGGTCTTCGCCAAGGGCCGGTCGCGAAAGCAGCAGCCCCGCCGCGCCGACGATGGTGGCCACGCTTCTCATTCGCCGAGGAAGGACCAGCGCCAGGTGAAGTTGGCGCTGCCCGAGCCCATCGCGCCGGTGTCGTTGCACTCGGTTTGGCCGCTCTCGTAGTAGGACTCGACCATGAACTTCACCAAGCGGCCGTCATCGAGCTCGAGCACGAACGGGACGTAGGTGACGCCCACGCACCCGGGGTAGAACCACCAGGGGGTCAGTGCGTAGTTGGGACCGCCCGCGCCAGACCCGTCGTCGAGGATGGAGCAGCTGCCGTCGTAGAACGCCTCGGTGCGAAGTGTCGCGTCGTCGGGCAGGGCGTCGACCGCCGCGTAGTCCCCTTCGAGGGTCGCGACGGAGACGCAGCCGGGGCCGCTGGAACCGCTGTTGATGCGCACCCCGAAGCGTTTTGCGGCGATATGCCATGACTCGGATTCGAGCGCTTGGAGGTCGTCGAGCTCGACTTGTTCGAGGCCAGCGTCGGTGAAGCGCAGGTACGTCCAGGGGTTGTTTGGCGCGTCGACGATTCCGCCGGCGGTTGCGTCGAGCGTGGTGATCCAGTCCGCACCGTCGACGATGTTGCCGACGGCCCCGCTGCTCACCGTGCCACCGACGAGCCCGAGGTCGAGGATCATCTCGTCCTCACACGGCACCGCTTCGCCGCATGCCGTCACACCGGTCGTTTCACCCTCGGTGTCGGATGGATCGTCGGTGGGGTCCGTGGTCTCATCGCTGTCCGAGCTTGGGCCGGATGTGCTGGATTCGCCGACGGTTGGATCCGTTGTCGGAGAGGTTGTGGTGGTGCTCGCCGGACCGGTCGCGGTGTCGGGGCCCTGGGGGGCAGAGTCTCCGGTTCCGGTCGAGCCGTCGCCGGTTTCGCCGGCTTCGTCGGGGAGGGCGTCGTCGTCACAACCGGACAACGGGACGAGCAACAAGAGGGACAAGAGGGCGGGCAGTGCTTGAATGGTCATGGTCATGGCGCTGGTGCAGCGGGTCCAGAGGAGTGGGTGACGTCGCGATCAGGGCTACAGCTGGCGCCGTGTTCCCCCGCGCAGTGGAAACGCGCTCCGCGGCAGTGAGCCGACCAACTGGTCTCGCTCCACCCGACGGAGACCTCATCGATCACGATCTCGTCGGGCGCGCAGCCTGTCGCCGGTGAGGAGGCCCGAGCCAGGTCAGCAGCGCATCCACTGGCGAAGAGCCCCAGCAGCATCGAGAGCAGGCGAACGTCTCGCACGCCGTCGTTAATGAAATTGATTTTCATTTAAATCAAAAGAATAATTCAGGGGCGCTCCAGAATTGTTCTTGGGAACTATGGTGTTGATTTCGACATTCAAATGCGATTGGTTGGCCGGGATGCGTGCTCACCCATCCTTGCTTCTCCTCGGGCTCTTGCTCGCCTGCTCCACGTCCACCCCAGACCGATCCAGCACCGTGCCGCCAGCGGTCGAGCCGACGCTGCAGCCGTTCGCGGCCGAGCTCGTGACAAGCACCGTCGAAGCCAACGTTCCGGTGCTTCCCCAGGGGCTGACCTCGTTCGGAAGCGTCGAACACGACGGAGTCCTGTACGTGCTGGGCGGCTACTCCGGGATGCCGCACGCGTACTCGGCGAGGGACCAGCACGGTGACCTGCTGGCCTACAACGCCACGGCCGAGCCGGGTCGCCAGTGGTCGGTCGTGGGGCAGGTGCCTCCGGTTCAAGGGGCGGCGCTTGTCTCTCACGCTCGCGGCCTTGTTCGTGTGGGTGGGATGCGGGCGATGAACCCGACCACCGCGACCAAGAGCGAGCTGGTCTCGATCGATGTCGTGCAACGATTCGATGGGACGCAGGGCACCTGGATCGACCTCCCCTCGCTACCCGAGGGACGCAGCTCCCACGACGCCGTCGTGATCGGAGACAGGCTCTACGTGGTCGGCGGTTGGCAGCTCGACCACGAGGCGAGGGATGGCGCGTGGCCATCCGAGATGTTCTCGCTGGACCTGTCCCGCGACGACGCGCAGTGGGATCGAACGCCCACACCGTTTGCTCGCAGAGCGCTTGCCGTCGCGACCGCAGGCGGCAAGCTCTACGCCCTGGGCGGAATGGGGGCGGACCGCGAAGTCTCCGCTCGGGTCGAGGTGTACGACCCCGCGACGAACGCCTGGTCACAAGCGCCCGAGTTCCCCGGTCAGGGGTTCGGCATGGCGGCCGTTGGCACCTCCGATGCCGTGTTCGCGAGTGGTGCGGACGGCATTGTGCATCGGCTTGATGCCGGGTCGGGCACGTGGAGTGTGGCGTCGACGATGGCTCTGCCGCGTTTCTTCCATCGCTTGATCGCGTCCGCAGACGGCACTGTGTGGGCACTGGGAGGGATTCGGCCGTCGGGATCGGGCGCGCGCGTGCGGCTGGCGGAACCGGTCGCAGGTGAGCGCGCGGCGGATCCCATCACACTGCGGCTGCCCTCGCCCATGCCGAGCAAGAACCGTCAGGGGGTCGCGGTGCTTGGGGACGGCGTCTACTTTTTTGGCGGCAACAACAGCCTGGGCCAGCACGACTTTGCGCCCGAGAACTTCACCGCGGACGCGTACCGGTTCGACCTCGCGACGCTGCAATGGGTCGAGGTCGCCGACTATCCGAAGGCTCGCCAGACGATGTCTGTCGCGACCCACATGGGCGAGATTTATGCGTTCGGTGGGTTTGGCCACGATGGCGAGGCTGCGCGCAGCCACCCCGAAGTCTTCGTCTACGCTCCCGAAGATGATCGATGGACCGCGGCCAAGGGGACCCTCGCGGCGCCCCGGGGTCGGACCCAATTCGGGCTCGCGACGGCCGAGGGCAAGTGGTGGATCTTCGGCGGTCTCGACTACGACCCGAGCCGGGCCACGGGGGATCAGTTCCGACACGAGCAGCCGATCCTCACGGCTCCGATCACGCTGACGCAGGGATTTTCCGACAGCGGTGCGTCGCTGACCGAACCCCGCCGCGCATTCGCAGCTTCAATGCTCGGCGATCAGTACGTGGTCGTGGGTGGCATGAAGGAGGGATTCGCCTTGGTGGACACGTGCGAGGCGTTCGACTTCGCCAAGGCGAGTTGGGCGTCGTTTCCATGCCCAGCGACGCAGCGACTCTCCGCAAGCCTCGTGCAGGTGGCGGACGGGTTGGTGTTGATCGCGGGCTCGTCCAAAGGTGCCGACGACCAGCTCACTGCAGAGACGAGCATCGAGGTGTACGAGCCCTCGACGGAATCCTGGCGGAAGGCGCGGACGGAGCTTCCGATCAACCCCAAGCACCTGCACGCGTTCGCCTGGAACGACGCTGCGCTGCTGCTCAGTGCCCACAACGACGAGGAGATGCTCGACGTTGTGGTGCTCCGCGCTGCCGCGCTCCAGTGAAACCAGCGTTCACTAAGGGGACGCCAGGGCCGCACCAGTAGCCTGTGAACGCTCACGAAGACTTTTTGGAAATGATATTGATTTTCAAAACAGCGAGGTGCATACAGGCGTCATGTCTACCGTCTCCCGACTGTCTTACGGAGTCCTGTTGTCCCTGTCGATCGGCCTTGGGGGCTGCGGATCGGACGACGCGTCCGACGACACGGCCGCCGATACGGACGCGACGGCGTCCGAGACCGGCGACACTGGGTCGCAGACGGAGCCGACCGCCGAGACAGGCGCTGACACGGATTCCCAAGGCGAGCTTGAGCACGACCTGGATCTGCTCCGCCGCGTGCTGGAGACGAACGCCGACATTGCGTTCGCAGGCTACTCCGACGCCGTGAGCACCGCGGTGGACCTGCAGTCGGCCATCGAGGCCCTCGTGTCCGAGCCGTCGGACGCCAGCCTACAGGCAGCCCGTGCGGCATGGCTGGTGGCACGCGAGCCGTACGGACAGACCGAGGTCTACCGGTTCCGCGCCAGCCCGATCGACGACTCCAACTACGACGCCGCCGATGGTGAGGATGGCCCCGAAGGTGACATCAATGCCTGGCCCTTGGGGGAGGGGCTCATCGACTACGTCGTGACGGGCACCGACTTCGGTGACGACCAGGTCGGGGTCACCGACCATTCCACCGGGGTCAACGATCCGATCCCCGACAACAACATCATCAACTCGCCCAACATCGTCATCGACGCTGCGTTGCTGGCCAACACCGCCACGGCTGACGACGAGCACGACGTCATCGCTGGGTATCACGCGATCGAGTTCTTGCTCTGGGGGCAGGACCTCAACGCGGACGGCAGCGCGGACACGGTCGAAAGTCGCGATTCGACGGCAGGGCAGCGACCGGCCACCGACTTTGCGTCGGATGACACGTGCACCAGCGGCGCAACCGTCAACGCCGACCCCGACCCTTGCAATCGACGCGGACTGTACCTGCAGGTCGCGGTCGCCAAGCTCATCGCGGATCTCGAGGGCGTGCGTGACGGGTGGGCCGCGGGCGCGGACTACCGCACCGCATTCACCACGGTCGAAGACATCGACGCGGCGAAGGGCAAGCTTCTGGAGATTCTGGTCGGCATGGGCACGTTGTCCGAGGGCGAGCTGGCGGGGGAGCGGATGCAGATCTCGCTCTCGGCGAACTCGCAAGAGGACGAGCACTCGTGCTTCTCGGACAACACACACCGCGACATCTGGCTCAACGCCGAGGGCGTCTCCAACGCATACACCGGAGAGTACGCGGGCTACGACAGCACGCTCGACGGCAGTGACGATCAGACTGGGAACGCGGTCGATGGGTATGGCATCGATGACTACCTCATCGACATGGGGCTGACCGACGTGGAGAGTGAGGTCTCCGCGGCCTTGGGAATCACCGCGACAAACTACGGCGCTGTGGATGCGTCGGCGCGGGGGGGAACGCCCGTGGACCAGATGATCCTCGACGCCGGAAGTGAGGCGGCACAGCCCATGCGTGACACGATCGTCTCGCTCAACGCCCAGTCCGCGCAGATCGCCAACATCGCCGTCGCCCTCGAAGTCGGAAGCCCCGACGATGTCGTCGACCCGGACGCGTCGGAGTGCGACACGACGGATCCCACCGTCGAATGCTGAGATGATCGGGCCCGTGGACCGAGCGTCTTGGCTGGGCGCGGCGTTGCTGTTCGCCTGCTCGGCGCGTAGCGACGGCGTGTCTGAGGAGGAGGTCGTGAATCAAGCCACGACACCCGCCGTCGCTGCCTTCGGGCTGCGTCCCGGGGGAGACACGACCGTGCCCCTGGGACCCAGCCCGTCGTTCGTGTTGCCCGCGGCCAATCTCGATGACGTCGCCAAGGCGGCGTTCTACGCTGGCAAAGCGTTGGCAACCCAGCCGTGGGTGCGCGCCCCGACGCTGACCGACGCACGCGACGGCCTCGGCCCGCTGTATCACGCCCGTTCTTGCCTCGCCTGCCACGTCAAAGGAGGACGCGGACAGACGAGCGACATGGACGGTGCATCCCTTGCCACGTTGGTGAGGCTCAGTCGGCCTGGGGCAGGTCCGCACGGCGAGCCGGTTCCGGACCCCGTCTATGGCGTCCAGCTTCAGCCGCAGTCGACCGCCCTGAGTCATCAGCTTCGAGGCCATGCAGGCGCAGACGCCTACGAAGGCGTGCTTGCGGAGGCGGATGTGCGGCTCACCTGGACCCCGCAGTCGTTCAAGTATCCCGACGGCACGACGCTCGAGTTGCGACTCCCCAAGCTTGAGCTCGATGCGCTGGGCTACGGCCCGCTCGGTTCCGACACCCGTGCCTCGCTCCGCCACACGCCGTCGTTGGCTGGGGTCGGGTTGCTCGCGCTGGTCGACCAAGCAGACCTCGATCGTATCGCCGATCCGGATGACCGCGATGGCGACGGAATCTCGGGCCGGATCGACCACGTGTGGGACCCTGAGTCGCGGACGATCCGTCCGGGACGGTTCGGGCTCAAGTCCAACCAACCGAGCGTGCGGGTGCAGGTGGCCGCTGCGCTTTCGGAGGACATGGGGTTGAGCAGCCCGGTGTTTCCGGATCAGCCGTGCACGGCACTGCAGCCTCGCTGTCTGGCCGCGCCCACGGGGAACGATGCGGAGGGCTTCGAAGTACCCGAGGCCTTGCTGTCCTCGATGGTGCTGTTCACGATGTCGATCGGCGTGCCGCAGCGGCGACGACCGGACGCGCCGCTTGTCCTTCGGGGGCAGGGGCTGTTCGATGTCATCGGCTGTGCGGACTGCCACACGCCGCATTGGGTGACCGGCATCGACGCACGTTTTGCGCATCTGTCGGCGCAGGACATCTGGCCCTACACCGACCTGTTGTTGCACGACATGGGGCCACAGCTGGGCGATGGACGGGAAGACTTCGAAGCCTCGGGGCAGGAGTGGCGAACACCGCCGCTGTGGGGCGCCGGGCTCGCCCGGGCGATGCACGCGCGGGTGGGATTCCTCCACGATGGCCGGGCCCGCACGATCGAGGAAGCGCTGGTGTGGCATGATGGCGAGGCGCGGGCGAGCCGGGTCCGCTTCACAGAACTCAGCCCACAGGAACGCCAAGCCCTCGTCGCGTTCGTGAGATCATTGTGACCACTCAAGCCCCGTGTTTCCTGCGCCGCCGTGACCTCGTGTTGGGTCTGGGTGCCCTCGCGGCGGCGCCCCTGGGTTGCGACGACAGCGAGCCGTTTGCCGGAGAACTCTGGGCCTCCGCCCAGGGATCGGAGCCAGGCTCGTTCGAGCTCTTGGTCGCGAGCGCGCAGCGGGTACACACGCGGTTCAAGAGCGAGGTCCGTGGTCATGGCCTCGCGGTGAACCCTGCAGCGCCCGAGAGGATCGTGATGTTCGGACGCCGGCCCGAACGCCTCGGAATCGTCGGTGACCTTGTTTCAGGCGACGTCGTCGCTCGCTTCGAATGTGCGAGCGGTCGCCACTTGGCGGGCCACGGGTGCTTTAGCGCCGATGGAGCGCGGTTGTTCGTGGTCGAAGCCGACCTCGTGACGGGCGAAGGGATGATCGCGGTTCTCGACGCCACAACCCTCGAACGCTTGGGCGAGTTTGCGAGCTACGGCATTGGACCCCACGAGGTCGCACTCATGCCCGATGGCACCACGCTCGTCATCGCGAACGGTGGCTTGGTGACCGAACCCGGCGGTCGAGACCCGATCAATCTGGACACCATGCGCTCGTCGCTGGTCTACATGGATGCGCGCAACGGCGCGCTGCTCAGCGAGCACACGGTCCCCGAGTCCAAGGCCAGCCTGCGCCACCTTGCGGTCGCTGAGGACGGCACGGTCGCGGTCGTCATGCAGATCCAGCGCGAGGCTCTGGCCGATCAAGACCCGCGTCCGCTTGTCGGGATTCACATGCCGGGAGCAGCGCTCGAAGCACTCGTGGACGGCCTGGAGATCGGGACGGCCATGGATGACTATGCGGGCGCGGTCGCGCTCGACAGCACCTCCCGGGCCGTCGCGGTGACCAGTCCTCGGGGCAACCTGGTCGCGTACTGGAACCTCGACACCGGGCTCTCCCTTGGCGTTCAACGTTTTGACGACGTCAGCGGCGTCGCGGTTTCCGCGGACGGCAGTCGTTTTGTCCTCAGCGGTTCCGGTGGCCAGCTTCGCCAAACCGACACCGCCACCCTCGAGGAACAGCCCGAGGCCCGGGCCCGCTTCTCCGATGTCCTATGGGACAACCACTTGCTCACGCTCCCCGCCTAGGGCTCGGTCATGTCTGCACACGTTCAGAAACTCGCGTTGTTCTCGTCCCTGCTCGTCTCGTTCTTGGGCGGATGTGACAACGCCGAAGATGGGGGTGGGGGCCCCAACAGCCTCCCGACGGGTGCGCAGATCATGCGCGATACGGTCGAGACCACGATCGTGCCCGACGTCGCGGCGTTCGATGCCCAGGCGCAGGACATGCGCGTGGACGCCGACGCGTTCTGTGACGCGCCCGATCCCCGGTCTCTGCAGGACCTGCAGACGCGCTGGCGCTCGCTTTCCGAGGCCTGGAGCGCGGTGGCGGCCTACAATCTCGGGCCGCTCGATGACGATGTCATCACGCCGCGAATCATCTTCATCGAGTCGATGCGGCAGCGCGGGACCGACTACACCCAGACCGTTCGCGACGGGGTCGTGCGGGCCGTAGAAGGCAGCGACACGCTGGACCTCGCCTACTTCGATCGGCAGACGTTCGACGAGGTCGGTATCTTGGCCCTGGAGGTGTTGGCGTTTGAGGATAGCCGGGAGGGCAACTCCACCGACCCTGCAGATGTGCTCGCGGACTTCGAGGCTGCGCCGCGCAAGTGCGAGGTGCTGCGTGGTGTGGCGGAGTTGCTGGCCAGGGACGCCTCCGAGGTGCACACCGGCTGGGCGGAGTCCTTTGGGGACGGCGGCGAGCCGTTTCGAGAGACGATGACCGGCGCGGCCTTGGCGGACGGGACCGAACCGGTTGTGGCGCTGCTCGTTGTCCTGCAGGAACACCTCGACTACATCAAGGTGCGCAAGCTCGACGGGATCCTCGATGCGCAGCTCGCTGGCCACTTCTATCCGAACGTGTTGGCCATGCTTGAGGCGATGGATGCGTTGCTCCATCAGCCCGACGAGAGCAGCTTCGGACTGATCGAGCGCATGGAAGCGACGGAGCACACCGCCGAGGTCGCGGCGGTCCGAGCCAACTTCGATGCGGCCAAGACGGCGGCCCAACAAGAAGACCGCGAGGCGCTCGCGGCAGCGATCGGGTTGCTCGACGGCAACCTCAAGCGTGAGATCCCCGATGCCCTGGGTCTGGACTTGGGCCTGACCTTTACGGACGGGGACTGAACGTGACGCCTCGTATCCCTCCGCGCGCCTCCCCAGCTGGACGCGACGTCCGGCTGGCCGTCATCGCGGCTGTGGGGGTGGCGCTGGGAGCGTGCGCGCCGGACGAAGAAAACCATCCGTTGCCGCCCAGCGTCTACGCGGATATCGAGGCCTTTGGCGAAGCGTTGTTCTTCGACGAAAACCTCTCGATGCAAAGAACCCAGTCGTGCGCGACCTGTCACGACCCCGAGCGCGGGTTCACCGACGGCCGACGGGATGCGCGAGGAAACGTGCGGGCGGTGTCTCTGGGCGACGACGGCGTCTCGCTGGGGGATCGCAACGCGCCCAGCGCTGCGTATGCATTTTTGTCCCCCGAGTTTCACATCGGGACCCGGGAGCGGCACAACAAGCAGAACGACCATCGGTTGTACACGGGTCCGCTCGGTGGGCAGTTCTGGGATGGCCGCGAAGCCGACCTTGAGGGACAAGCGGGCGGACCACCGCTCAACCCACTCGAGATGGGGATGCCGGATGCCGCGTCCGTGGCGCAGCGTCTGGGTGAGGATGAGGAGCATCGGCGAGCGCTGTTCGAGTTCTTTGGCCCCGAGGCGCTCGACGATGACGAGGCAGCCTACGTCGCGATGACGCAGGCGATTGCCGCGTTTGAGCGGACCGAGGCGTTCGCCCCGTTTGACTCGCGCTACGACCGATCGCTGCGAGGGGAGGTGGCCCTCACGTTCACGGAGCTGACCGGAAAAGCGATCTTCTTCTCGCAGTTCGGGAACTGTGCGGTCTGCCATCAGCTCTATAGCGAGGGCGACCCCGTCAACGAAACCCGCGAGACCTTCACCGGCTACGAGTTCCACAACATCGGGGTGCCAACCAATGAGGCGGTTCGTCGACTCAACGGAGTGACGACCCCCGATTTGGGGCTGGGGAACGACCAGAGCATCGAGGACCCGATGCTTCGCGGGGCGTTCAAGGTTCCGACGCTGCGCAACGTCGCGGTCACCGGGCCATACATGCACAACGGCGTCTTCGCGGAACTCCGAACGGTCGTGGAGTTCTACGATCACTTCACCAATCCGGAGGTGCGCGCGCTCAACCCCGAGACCGGGCAGCCGTGGCGTTCGCCCGAGATCCCCGAGACGGTCCGGACAGAGCTGCTGGAGGTGGGCGACCCGATGACGGACAACGACGTGGAAGGCCTCGTCTGTTTCCTGCGGGCGCTGACCGACCAGCGCTACGAAGCACTGATCCCGCGTGACGGCATCGACTGCGGGTAGCCCGGCGCGCGCTCAGAATCGGCTCGCACCGAGCTCGCTCAGCCGAAGTTGTGCTTGAAGCCGACGATCAGCGTGAAGCGCTGGCCGGGACGGAGCCCGAACGGGCGCCGCGAGACCGCGTAGGCCGAGCGCACGGCGTTGCCGAGGTTGAGGTACATCTGGGCCCGGCGGGTGATGAACACATTGCCACCCACGTCGAGGGTAACGAAGCGATCGATGCGCTCCTGCGAGGGGATGGCGCCGCTGCCGGGGACGTCGCGCATTTGTCCGTTGTACTGCAGCTGGGCGTGGGTGCCCCAGCGCCGCATGCCGCCGGCGAACTGTAGCGACGCGACGTGCTCGGGGACGTAGGGCACCTTGTCGCCGCGCTCGACCTCGCCCAAGAACGGGCTGGAGGACGAGAAGGTGTTGGCGAACCGCGACCATGTGTACGTGTACGTGGCGGTCGTGTCGAGCCAGCCTGCGCCGTCCAGGTCGGCCCGATATCCGGCGAGCGACTCGGCGCCGGCAATGAAGACCTCGCCGCCGCTGAACTGTTCTCCGACTTCGCTCGGGTCGCAGCCTTGGGAGAAGGTGCAGTTGCTGACCAGGTTGGAGTAGTCGTTGGCAAAGGCGATGCCCTCGGCACGAAAGCCGGTGTGCGCGGCTCGAAGCCCGGCTTCGTAGTTGATGCTGCGCTCGGCTTGCACAGATTCGGTGCGGCCTGGTGCCTTGGGGGAGAAGCCAGAGTGCACACCGCCCAGGACGCCGAGCCACGGGGTGGCCTGGATGTGGATGCCGACTCCGGGGAGGAACACGGTGTCCACGGAGGAGACGGTCTCGGGGTTGAGGGGCGCGCCCGTGGGTCCTGGGGTGGTGTCCTCGTATTGGGTTCGAATGACTTCGACCCGAGCACCGGGACTGACGGTGAAGCGGTCGACGATGCGGATTTCGTCCGCGACGTGGAACGAACCGGCGAGTGCTTCTGCTCTGTTTCGTACGACGAGCTGGTTGGTTCCCGCAACGAGCGACGGGGTGCCGCTGAGCATCGCGTACTCGTCCTCATCCTCGACCCGTGAGACCCGATCGAAGTGAAGCCGCGCGCCGAGCTCGATCTCTTGGTCCACATACCGGGTGTCCGGTGAGATGCGCAGGGTATTTTGCCAGCCCTGCGAGACGTAGTCGCGCTGGTTGGTCCCGATCAGCAGGCCGTCGACGGTGCCAGTCGAATCGGACTCGCCGCGCAGGATCGAAAGGTAGGTCGCGTTGGCCTGCGAAGTGGGGTCCTGAAAGAACGCGTACGGGTCGGGCGCTGTTTCGCCGGAGAAGCGGTTGAACTTCTTCCACGCCCGGGAGAAGTCGTGTCGATACAGGGTGCTCTGAAACTCGAGCATTCCTGTGGCGACGAAGTAGGCGGCTTGCGCCTGCGTGCGGTACCAATCCATGCGGTCCAGGGACGAGGCTCGGTACCGGCGGTAGGGGGTTTCGTCGAAGTCCTCTTGGGTGAGGCCGAGGTAGGTCTCGTTGGAGACCTCGGTCGAGAGCCCAAACTTCACGTCGAACTGCTGGTAGACGCGGGCGCCGGGATCGCCGTGCAGGCGGGCCTTGAGCATGAACTCGTTCTTGGCGAAGCCGGTGTTCCCGCCTCCGTCGAGTTCCTTGAAGCCGTTGGCTTGGACCCGAGCGCCCTCGAACAGCACGCCAAAGCGCTTCCAACTCTTGCCCGCAAAACCGTGGAGCTTGCCGTAGCCCCACGTGCCGGCTGCGATGTCGATGCCGGTCTCGAGGTCCCTGGGGATCTCCCGCGTCTTGAGGTTGATGGCCCCGCCGATGGTGTTCGGGCCGAAGCGGACCGCGGCCGGGCCCTTGAAGACCTCGACCCCGACCAACCGCGTGGTCATCGGAAAGTAGTAGGCGGCGGGCGCGGAGTAGGGGGCGGGCCCGAAGAGAATCCCGTCCTCCATGAGCGTGACCTTGGAGCTGCGGTTGGGGTCGGCGCCACGAAGGCCGATGTTGGGCCGCAAGCCATAGCCGTCCTCGCCGCGGACGTAAACGCCGGGGACCGAGCGGAGGACCCGGTGGATATCGTCGTGTTCTTCGCGGTCAAGGGTCTGTGCATCGACCGAGTGGGCCGATCCTACAATCCTTGGCTGCTGCTCAGGCTCGCCGATGATGGAGACGGTCGGGGTGGAGGCATCGGCCTGCTCGTCATCGACGTCGGGTTCGGCCTCGGGTGCGCTTTCAGCGTCCGAGCTTGGGGTGGAGTCCTCGGTGCTGGGGCTGGCGTCGGGCTCGTCCGGTGCGTCGGCGTCGGGCTCGAAGTCCGTGAGGTCGACGTCGATCGTCTCCTCTTCGGCTGGAGGCTCGTGGGCAGCGGCATGACTGGCGCAGGGAAATGCACCCATTGCGAGAACCGCGAGCACGCCGAGAACCCCGCGAGAACGCAGAGCGCGGGCATCACAAACAGTGTCGAGATCGAGCATCGCCAGCAGCATGAAGACGCGACGGTGTTATCAGCGTTCTGCGATCAGACCGAGTGAAAACCTGTGGTTTCACGATGATGGTGGCTGGCTGGTCATGCGATCTCGCACGGGGCTCCTCACGGGGGTTGAGCGGGGTCGCGCGCCGTTCCGCTGTGGGCGGAGGTTCTGTGCACCCATCGCTTTGAGGCCCTCCTCGCACGCGGGGCGTGGACCGACGATCGCGCCGGTGGACCGACGATCGCGCCGGGTGATCGCCGCTACACTGAGCCCGATGAAGCGCGCATGGCTCGCTGTGGGACTGCTGACTGCCGGCTGCTCGGCGGCCTCCCCCGACGGCTCGGAGACCGAGACCAACACCGCGTCAGGCTCCGGCACGTCGGGCGGCTCGCCAACGTCGCTGAGTTCGTCCTCCGACCCGGCAACCAGCGCGAAGGCGACCGACGCGGGCGAAAGCACCGACGCTGGCGCGGAGAGCAGCGCGGACACTTCGGATGCGTCGACCGGGGACCCGGGGCCCACGAATCTCACCCCCGGATGCGGAATGCCGATGACGACGGACGTGCTCGATGGCGTGATCACGGTCCGGGACACGGAGCGGACCTACCTGATCGAGGTGCCTCGGGGATACGACCCCGACACCGCATATCCGATCGTGTTCGGGTTTCACGGGGACGGCGGCGACAGCTCCAACGCGCGCAACGGGTATCGGCTCTCCGAGTTCTACGAAGGCCAGGCGATCGTCGTGTACCCCGATGGGTCGGGCGCGGGTGGGTCTCCGTCCTGGGACACGGCGTCCACGGGCGCCGACGTCGAGATGGTGATGGCGATTGCGCAGGAGGTGGGACAACAGCTGTGCTTCGACCTCGAACGCGTGCACGCATTCGGCTTTTCGCGGGGCGCGATGATGTCTCACGCGATGGGTTGCTATCGAGGGGACTTCTTCACCGGGATCGGGGCGGCATCCGGGCTCGCGCCGTCCACCGGGCTCTGCCAAGCACCGATCGCGGTGTTCATGTCCCACGGAACCATGGACGACACAATCCCGTTCAGCTCGGGCGTCATGGCACGCGACGGGTGGGTGTCCTACAACGGTTGTTCGCAGGAAACGACGCCGCCGGACGAGCGAGGTTGCGTCTCGTATGAGGGCTGCGAGCAGGCTGCCCCGGTGCAGTGGTGCACCTTCGAGGGGGGGCACACGTTGGACAGCGACTACGCCGCGGCCGCGGTTCAAATGTTTCAGAGCCTCTGAGGGCGCCGGCCATCGCCGGTCATCGCCGGTCATCGCCGGTCATCGCCAATCATCGCCGGTCATCGCCAATCATCGCCGGTCATCATGGAGTCAGCCCGCCGGCGAGCGCGGGGCTTAGGGTGAACGCAGGGATGCGCCGGTGCTCGCGTCGAAGAGGTGGAAGCGCGTCACCCGTAGCGGGATGACATCGCCCGCGTCGGGGCCGCGGCTGCCTTCGAACGCGGCGATGAATGGCGTGTCCCCCACGGTACCGTGCACATGCACGTGTGAGCCGAGGGTCTCCACGAAGCTGGCCGTCAGGAGAAGGTCGGCCTCGGCGTGCGCGCAGCGCTGAGCGTCTTGGGCCCGGATCCCGACATCGACCGCTCGGCCCTCGGCGAGTCCTTCGAAGGATGTCTCGCCCTTGAGGTCCAGGGTCGCGCCGCTGTCGTTGAACCGCAGCGATGAGTCCTGGACGCGCGCGGGCACCATGTTCATCGCCGGCGAGCCGAGGAACTCCGCCACAAATCGATTCGCCGGTCGCTCGTACACCTCGAGGGGAGGGCCAGACTGCTGGACGTGGCCGCCTTCAAGTACGAACAGGATGTCCGCGAGGGTCATGGCTTCCACCTGGTCGTGGGTCACGTAGACGCTCGTGGCGTCGTGTGCATCGTGCAGCCGCCGAATGTCGACACGCACCTGTGTGCGCAGCGCGGGGTCGAGGTTGGAGAGCGGCTCATCGAACATGAACAACGCCGGTCGGCGAACGATGGCGCGCCCCATCGCCACGCGTTGACGTTGACCGCCCGAGAGCTGCCGGGGGTAGCGGGCCAAGAGGTGTTCGATATCGAGGGTCTTGGCGACCTCACGGACGCGGGTCTCGATGGTCGCCGGGTCGGTCTTTCGGAGCTGAAGCCCGAAGGCCATATTGTCCCGTACGCTCATGTGCGGGTAGAGGGCGTAGGACTGGAACACCATCGCGATGTCGCGGTCTCTTGGCGGAAGGGAGGTGACGTCCCGCTCGCCGAACATGATGCGTCCCGAGGTGACCTGCTCCAGCCCCGCGATGAGGCGCAGGAGGGTGGACTTCCCGCAGCCCGAGGGCCCGACCAACACCGCAAACGCGCCCTGTGGGATTTTTGCGTCGATGCCGTGCAGGACGGTCGTTTCACCGAACCGCTTGGTGACCGTCTGAACGTGGACGGCGGTCATCTCAGATCCCCGGGTCGTATTCGGCTGCCGGGATGTAGATACCGCGGCCGACAGGTGGCACGGAGATTTCGAGCGTGCCGTCGCCCGCCACGACGACGCGCTCCCCGGTCAGGGCCTCGACGAGCTCGGTGCCCGCTGGGGCGAGGACACGCATCGCTTCGTCTCCGTTTCGGGTGACGCTGTCGTGGTCCTGGTTGGTGTTGAAGACGACGAGCGCGTAGCTGCCTCCCGCGTCGCCGCCTGCCCGCTCGAACGCGAGGATGCCGGCATCAGGCTCGTCTCCGGTGTTGGGCGTGGAGTAGGCGACCGAAAGCCCCCCGCGTCGCAACGACGGATAGGCACCGCGAATTGCGATCAGCCGCTTCGTCCACAAGAACGTCTCGCTGGCGGTGTCGAAGCCGGTGTCCCACATCCGCTCGCGGTTGGCCGGGTCGTTGCCGCCCTCCAGTTCTTGCTCGGTTCCGTAGTAGATGCACGGAATGCCCTGGGCGGTCATCAAGAACGCGAGCGCGTTGTGCAGAAGGGCTCGGCGTTCGTCTTCGGGTCGCTCGCGCAGCCAGAACAAGAAGCGTGCGACGTCGTGGTTGTCGAGAAAGTTGATCGGGACCTCGGCTGGGATAAGACCCGTTCCGTCGGCCATCGCCTCGGTGCCCCAGGTGGTCGAGCGTTGCTCCCACAGCGCACGGATTTGGTCGGTGGGACCGGCGTCCTGAAACACCCCGCGCACCGCGGTGAAGTGCTGCGAAAAGTAGAACGCGCTGTCGAGCTGGTCGCCGGTGATCGGCTGGCCGTCGGGCACGCACGACTGCTCGCGCTGCAGGGCATCCTCGCCCGGGAGGTCTCGTTTGGTGAAGCTGCCGATCAGCGCGTCGTTGCCGTCGAAGATCTCACCGAACATCAGGAAGTTGGTCTTGCCCTGCGCTGCCAGTCGCGTGCGTACGCGCTGGGTGAAGTAGCGCCAGAACTCACCCTCGACGTGTTTGATGGTGTCGATGCGGAAGCCGTCCGCGTTGGTCTTCTCGATCCAGCCGGCGTAGACGTCGACGAAGGTCTCTTTGACGTCGCACCGGGTCGTGTCGATGTCCTTGAGGCCGCCGGGAAAGTCGCCATGCAGAAGCTGGTCCGGATCGTCGAAGTTCACTGTCCTGCCCTTGCGATTGTAGACAGCCGGGTCGCGGAAGATCGCGGGCTCGGGCGGGACGTGGTTGGTGGCGGGGTCGTACTGGAAAACGATCGGTGCGGGGCCGGCTTCGCCCAAGGAGGTGAAGGCCTGAATGCCGCGTGAATCGAAATCTGGGTCGTACTCGGTGTAGTGCCGGAACTCTCCGGCGCCGTTGCTGCCCTGCAGCGTGATGTCGGGAACCCCGTTGAGGTTCATGTCGTAGTAGAAGGCTTGACCGACGTGGTTGGTGACGATGTCGATCACCACCTTCATGTCGCGCTCGTGGGCAGCATCGACCAGCGAGCGCAGGGCGACGAGGTCACCGAAGTGCGGGTTGGTGGCCTCAAAGTCTTGCGTCCAATACCCGTGGTAGCCGTCGAAGTTGGCGTCGGTATCCACGTTTTTCACGACGGGCGAGATCCACACCGTCGTCACGCCAAGCTCGTCGAGGTAGCCCAGTCGATTCTCCAGTCCCTTCCAGTCTCCGCCCTGATAGCGGGCCAGGTCGTCGCCGCGTACGCCCAAGTCGTTGCCCGGATCGCCGTTGTCGAAGCGATCGACAAGGACCTGATAGATGACCTCGTTGCGCCAATCCTCGACCTCGGTACTGAGGTCGATGGGGCCGTCGAAGCCGCTAAAATCCATGCAGCCGCCGCCGAGAATGACGGCGCCGAACAGGGCGAGCGCGGATGCGATGCGATTCATCTTGATGTTCCGTGAGCGGCTAGTCTCGGAAGTAGCTGGTTGAGCCGAACCACCATTCGGCGTTGATGCCGACGTAGTGGTCGACCGGGCGTAGGCCGAACACATCATCGCGAGGGTAGAGCCGACGGGCGCCGGCGTCACGAATGGAGGCTAAGTAGACGAGGCGAAGATGCGGTCGCTGGTAGTTGCCGCGGCCCCCAGGGGAGAGGAACGGCATCACGCCGACGCGACCCATCTGTCCAAACTGGGGCTGCGGATCGTCCTCCTGGTTCACGAGCACGCCGCGTCGCTGGGCTTGGTAAGAGCCCTCCAGTGACAGGCCGCCGCCGCCCTTGCCGAACCAGTAGGTGGGTCGTGCAATCACGATGCCTTCGCCGAGGTCGGCCGTATCGAGCCCAGGGCTGGCGTTGCGGAACAACCGCCAGTAGCTGCCCAAAAGGACCCCGAACGGGCCCTTTTCGTAGTTGCCGCTGATCGCCGCGAGCACCTCGCGAGCGCCCTTCGAGGTGCGGTCGGCGTTGAGCTGCGTGGGCGTGCCCCATTCGCCGTACGCCGCGAGGCCCCCGGCATATCGGAAGACGAGGTTGAGGTGCCCGGAGCGCTCTCCGGTGAACAGGCCAACCTGGGTGCCGACGAGAAAACCGCTGTCCAGGGGCAGGTCCTCGAACTGGCGAATGTCGGTCTCCTGTTGCGCAGCGGAGGTGTAGTGAGCCTCGCCGTAGAGCACCGGCTTGATGCCTCCTGTTTTTCCGATCGGGAAGATATTGCTGATGCGGGCGCTGCTGATGAACTTCTGGCGATTGGTGATCGCGACCTGAGCTTCACCGATGGTGCCCAAAGGAAGCGGGCGCGGGCTGGTCTGATAGAAGAACGCGCTGCTGGGCTGGTTGATGCCGGTGTGCAGCCGAACGGTGAGGCTGTCGAGGAACGTGTAGGAGAGCCCACCGCCAACCGTGTTGAGGTTGTCCAGCGGCCAGAAGTCGAGCAGGTAGATGTCGTCCCCGCGATACATGCGGGAGCCGGCCCAGATCCGCAGCCGATCCGTGCCGAGCCCGCTCTCTTCGACGTACAGGTTGCGGATGCCGAGGTTGCTCGCGAAGTTCCCGGTCGTGTGGAACAGGGGAGCGGCAAGCGCCAGGGTGCTGACGATGCGGGTGTAAGCGCCCGTCTTTTCCCAGTAGTCCTCGCGCCGCAGCTCAAGCTCCAGATAGCTGGACTCGTCGAGCCGAGAGCCGCGCGCGACGATGTCGCCATCTCGACCCGGGCGTCCTTTCGCGTCCGTGCCGACCGCGACGCGGCCGTACGAGCCAAAGTGAAAACCGTCGGCGAAGTTTGGCGGGGTGTTGTGGCCCGCGTCTCCGTCCGAGCCTGCGATCGTTGGGGATGGCGGGGATGGCGGCGATGCCTCGGGCGGCGGAGTCGCGATGGCGGCAGCCGAAGTGGCGGCGGGTGGTGGCGGCGCGGGAGGTTGGACGGGCGCTTCAGCCGCGTGGTCCGAAGCCAGCGCGTCGATCTTCTCCTCCAGCTCGGCGACTCGGCGCTGCAACGCCTCGACTTCGGCGGAGTCGACACCGGACGGGGGCGCGGGCTCGGCGGGCTCGGGCTGTTCCTCCGGCGGGGGAGGATCAGGATCGGGCGCGGCCGAGACGGAACCGGGAAGCAGCAAGGCGGCTGCGACGGCCAGTGTCGCGAGCCGTCGCACGATGGGAGGTCGAAGGCCAGGCACGGCGAGTCCGAGGCAGAATACCCAAACGCTCGCGGTGTGGGGGCGGTGTCGACGGCATTTTACGGCCGAATCCGGCGTGGGGACCGGGTGTGCAAGACTCGCCAGGTCGTCGTCCCGGACCCCTGTCGACGGAGGCCTCGCGCGCTGTCGTTGCCACCGCGCGCCGGGTAGTGTTGCGGTGGGTCCGTCGTGAAGCTCCGCCCCTACCAGCATGAGGCCATCGAGGCGGTCCTGGGCGCCCGTCGGCGCGGTCTCCGGCGTATCCTGCTGGCCCTCCCCACCGGGTCTGGAAAGACCGTCATCTTCTCCGAGCTGATCCGTCGCGCGCGGCATCCCGTGCTCGTGCTCGCCCACCGCGACGAGTTGCTCTCCCAAGCACGCTCCAAGGTCGAAGCTGCGCTGCGCCGGAATGCGGACGACCGACGCACGGTGGCGCTCGAGCGGGGCTTGCGTCGAGCGCCTCGCGATGCAGACGTCGTGATCGCGTCGATCCGCTCGCTGCACGAGGGGCGCATCGGTCCGGCGCTGGCTGGTCGTGACCTTCGCCTCGTGATCTACGACGAGTGCCATCACGCCGTCGCCGAGGCGAACCGGCGGGTGTTGGAGCAGATCGGCGTGTTCGCCCCGGATTGGCCCGGGACGCTCGTGGGATTCACCGCGACGACGCGTCGTGCGGATGGCCGCGGGCTCGGCGAGGTGTTCGAGGAGATTGTCTACGAGCGTTCACTGCGCGAGATGATCGACGATGGTTACCTGCGGCCTCTTCGCGGGTTGCGGTTCTCGACCGCGGCCGACCTGTCGTCCGTGACCGTTCGGGGGGAGGACTTCGATGAGGACGAGCTCGAGGAAGCCGTCGACGTCGAGAGTCGCAACCTGTTGGTGGCGCGGGCCATTCAGGAATGTACCCGAGACCGTCGTACGATCGCGTTTTGTGTGACGGTCCGACACGCCGAGAACCTGGCACGCTGCCTTCGCGAGATCGGGGTTCCGGCGGCGATGGTCTGCGGGGAGATGCCCAAGCCCGACCGAAGCCGGACCTTGCAACGCTTCGCCGAAGGGACGTTGCGCGTGATCACCAACGTCGGCGTGCTGACCGAAGGCTTCGATGACCCTGGCGTGTCCGCGGTCGCGATGGTTCGTCCGACCCGGTCGGCTTCGATGTATCTGCAGTGTGTCGGTCGAGGCATGCGCCTGTCGCCCGACTCGGAGGACTGCCTGATCCTCGACTTCGTCGACCTCTCCTCGCTGGATGTCGTCACCAGCGCCACGCTCGACGCTGCGCCGCGCTCGGGTGAGCAGCCCGCGCAAGGGGATCCCGAAGAACCCGAGGAGGAACCGACCGAGGCCGCGGTTCCGCTCACCTTGCCCTTGGATGATCCCGGGGACGAGGCCCCGGCGACCCTGGCCGAGATTCAGGCGCGGCTGGCCCAGTTCGATCCGCTCACGATGGATCAGCGCGAGGAGACGGCGGCCATCTCCATCAACGCGTGGTTGTCCTTGGGCGCCAAGGGCATGATGCTGCACTTCCAGTCCCACGATGGAGAGCTGCGCTATTTCGCGCTCAAGCCCCACGGGCGGCGCGGGGCGACGGCGTGGCTGGGCGACCGTCGATTGGGCAAGTTCTCGACGATGGCCGATGCCGTGGCAGCGGTCGACGAGGAGCTCGCGAGGTTTGGACCGGCTGCCAGCGCGCACTCGGGGGCGGCTTGGAGGCTCGAGCCGCCTCCGGATGCCCTGCGTCGCGCGGTCGAGGCGCTGCGGCCTCCCCGTTTTGCCCCCGATGTCGGCACGGCCTTGGCCCATCTCGCGTTGGCGCAGGCGCTCGAGCGCTGAGCACAAGGCCATCGCAAGCAGTCCGGGTCGAAGCCGCCCGCGCATCAGCAACACCCGAGCACGCCGCGTATACTCAGACGCGTTGTCTCGGCGGCTCATTCTCTGCTGCGTTGCGCTGCTCGGTTGCGACGCCGACCCACCCGAGGTCCCCGAGGGCGAGTGCTCGGTCGTCGTGTGGGCGCAGCCGCAGCGGGCTTCGGAAGCCCTGACGGTCCGCGGATCGTGGGACGGCTGGGAGGACGAGGTGGCGATGCGGACATTCGACGCTCGCTGGCGCGTTGCCACGTTTTCGCTGCCACCGGGGGAGTACGGCTACCAGATCGTCGAGGCCAACGAGGCGCGGCTCGATGCGACCCACGGCCTGACGCGCTTTCGCGAGAGCGACGGGCAGGAGGTGTCGTGGCTTGAGGTTCAAGCCTGCGACGCCCCCCGCATCTCCACCGTGCACGCGCGCCAAGAGGCGGGTGCGTTGAAGTTGCAAGTCGAGGTCGAGCCGTCGCGGACCGGGGCCGATCTGGACGTCTCGGCGGTCACCGTGAACGGGCAGCCGAGTGCGGCAGTGCTGCTCGGGGACGGCGTGGAACTCGAGGTCGGTGGCCTCGCGACCGGCAAGCACGCGCTGGAGGTTGTCCTCACCGATGTCGAGGGCGCGAGCCAAGCCCAGAGCGTTGAGGTCTGGATGAATGCCCGGGCGGAGCGTCCCGAAGACCAGATCATCTACCAGATCATGATCGATCGTTTTCACGGGGACGCAGGCGCCGTGTTGCCTCCTCCGGCCAGTCCGGGGGCTCGAGCCGGGGGCACTCTGGATGGGATCACAGCGCAGCTGAGGAACGGCACGTTCGATGCGCTGCCCATCACGACTCTGTGGCTGAGCCCGGTGTATCTCAACCCAGACGAGCCGCGAGCGGGCACCGACGGGCAGATGTACGAGGGCTACCACGGGTACTGGCCGGTCGATTCGCGCGGGGTCGACCCGCGGATCGGAGGCGAGGCCGCCCTGCATGAACTCGTCGCGGAGGCCCATGCTCGCGGCATCGCGGTGCTGCTCGATATCGTGCCCAACCACGTCTACGAGACCAACCCTCGCTACGCCGAGTATCTCGCGATGGACGCGGTGCACCAGCGCGACCCGCTGTGCGTGTGTGGGCAGCCGGACTGCCCGTGGGATCAGAACATCCGCTCGTGTTGGTTCGTGCCGTATCTGCCTGATCTCCGGTTTGAAGCGCCTGGCGTGCTCGATCTGGCGGTTGCGGACGCGCTGTGGTGGCAGGACACCTTCGACCTCGATGGCTTTCGTGTCGACGCCGTTCCGATGATGCCGCGAGCGGTCACGCGCCGAATTGCCTCGGCCGTTCGGGCGCAGGTCCTCAACCCGGCGGCGAGCTTCTCGTTGGGGGAGATCTTCACCGGGCCGGGGTCGTCGGGCACCGAGGTGCTCCGGTACTACTTGGGCCCCGACGCCCTCGACAGCGCGTTCGACTTTCCGCTGATGTGGGCGCTTCGAAACGCCCTCGCGGCGCAAGGCCCCGGTTTCGATGCCGTGGAGGCGAGTCTGCAACATACGTCCAGCGCCATTGACGGCTCCGGGGCGACCCTGGCCCTGATGATCGGGAACCACGACGTCACGCGCTTCCTCTCGGAGGTCGTCGGCGATGCGGGTGCCTCTGGGTGGGACGGCGCGCCGCCAGTGCAGCCGACCGCCGCCCAACCCTACGCTCAGCAGGCGCTCGCGCTCGGCATCGTGCTGACGCTCCCGGGCGCGCCGGTGATCTACTACGGAGACGAGGTGGGCTTGGCGGGCGGACGCGACCCGGACAATCGCCGGGTGATGCCCGCGCCAGAGTCGCTGCTCCCAGATCAGCTGCAACTCCTCAAGATGACCCAGCGGTTGGCTCGGGCGCGTCGCTGCCTGCCCGCGCTGCGCCGAGGCGAGCGTACGCTGCTGCATGCCTCCGCCGACAGCTGGGCGTTCATGCGGGATGTTGGCGACGAGGCGCCGGTTGTGGTCATCGCGCATCGGGGCGGTGACGCCGATACGCTGCGCATCGGGCCTGCGGTGTATGCCGGCGCCTATCGAGACCTCGTGACCGGGAGCGTCGTGGTGCTTGAGCCCGACCGCGAGATCGAGCTCCCGCCGTGGTCGCTGCAGGTGCTCGTCCCCGCCGCGAACGCATGTGCGCAGTGACTGCGATTGCACGAAGCCGTGCTGGACAACATAGTAGGCCGGTGACGGCTGCGAAACCGATTCCCTGTTTCTTCCACCCGCAGCAGCTGAATTTCAAGCCGCGCTACGAGTGGGCCTTCGGGGAGAAAATCATCCACCCAGAAACGACGGCGCGAGCCGAGGCCATTCTGACGGCGTTGGAGAGTGACGCCGCCGCCTTCGAAGTCCGCCGTCCGGAGCTGATCACCGACGAGACGATCCGCTCGGTGCACGACCCCCGCCTGGTGCGCATGCTTCAGACCGCGCAGTCGCTGCGAAAGACGGACACGTTCTATCCGGCGGTGTTCATGCGGGGAACCGACATCACGCCCGACCCCGGACAGATCTCGCACGCAGGCAGCTTCTGCTTCGATTCGGGCACCCCGCTGAGCCGCGAGACCTGGACCGCCGCCCAGTGGAGTGCATCGTGTGCCGTGACCGCTGCAGCGGTTGTCGCCAGCGGAGAGTCTCGGCTCGCCTACGCGCTGTCCCGCCCACCGGGACACCACGCCACCCAAGGCTTGTTTGGTGGCTACTGCTACCTGGCAAACTCCAGCCTCGCCGCCCAGTCGCTGCGGACCGGCGGTGCGAAGCGGGTGGCCGTGCTCGACATCGACGTCCACCACGGCAACGGCACCCAGCAGATCTTCTGGGACGACCCCAGCGTGCTCACCATTTCTTTGCACGGCGACCCCATCAGCTTCTTCCCGTTCTTCACCGGGTATGCGGAGGAGATCGGAGGCGGCCCGGCACGAGGCGCGAACCTCAACCTTCCCCTTGAGGAAGGCACCGACGGGCAGGCGTACCTGCGTGCACTCGAGACGGCGCTGGCGCGGATCACCGAGTTCGACCCATCGTTCCTGATCCTTGCGTCCGGAGTCGACACCTACGAGCGCGATCCGATGGGCAACATGACGCTCACCACGGCCGACCTCGGCCAAGTCGGTGAGCGGGTCGGCGCCCTCGGCATTCCGACGGTCGCGATCCAGGAGGGCGGGTACTACACGCCGCACATCGGCCGCAATGTGCAGGCCCTCCTGCTGGGCCTTCAAGAGGGCGCGCGCTAAATCCCGCTGCGCCCGCTCCCCTTCACAGTCAGCTTCCGGCGTCCCACCCGAACGACTTCCCCCACGAGTTGCGGGCCGCCTCCTCGATCTCGGAGACCAGGTCCTCGGGGACCGCGTAGGCGTCCCCCTCTTCGTAGGGGTTGTAGTGGAACGCGTACAGGCGCGATACGAACTGTCCGAAGGGGAGGGAGCTTTCTCCCTCGATTTCCCCGTTGTCGCGGATCGATGGCGAGACATCCCCGCCCCAGTTCTGTCGGCCTTCGTTGTTGGGGTTGAAGAAGTACACGCGAACCTGTCCCTCGGGGTCCACCGCGATCCGTTGGAGCGAGACCGCGTGGGGGCCGAGGTAGTCGCCGTGCCCGTCGGTGACGCAGATGCCCACCGGGTTGGGGTACATCAGCGTGTGGCCATCGTTGTAGGCCGGGTGGTGGGTCGCGAAGAATCGCCGGACGAAGTCGTCGAAGTGCTCGACGGTGGTCTGGCTGACGTCCGCGAAGGCCGTCGCAAAGCCCTTGGGAACCCAACGACCGTACAGGGCCGGGTTGACCCACTTGTGGCCATCCTCGGTATTGAGGGCCACGCGGCGCATCATGTCTTCATAGATCCGGTCCAGGTGCGGAACGAGGACCAGCGACACGGCGTCGAGATCAGGGTCTAGAGGCCGCGGGAACGCAGGGATCACCGAGGCTGAATCGATGACCTCGTCGCCGAACCGAATGTTGACGGTCCCGTCGCGGGCGGCGCTGACCAGCATCTCCAGCAGGTAGCCAGGCGCATGCTGGGCCCACAGGCTGAGTCCTCGCGCCGCCTGGCACGTTGGGTTGTTGCCTTGGCCGATCCCCAACGGCTGGCCCAGCACACAGAGCGCACCCGCGACCAGGAGGCTGTTCGCCGTGACTCCGTCTCGCTTGGGTCTCTGCCGCAGCAGGGTCTTGCGGACCTCGGACTGAAGGTCAAGGTTGACCAGCCGATCGAGTCCGCCACGGATCTCGGTGCGCGAGAGGAGCCCGCATCCCAGCACATTCCGCAATCCGAATGCGGCCTGCGCGGTTGAGGGAAGAATCGCGACCTTGAGCAGCCGAAGCGCAAACTCCTTGTTCTGCTCGAACTCCGCGCGTCCCACATCGGTGAGGCTCAGCGCGGTGGGGAGGAGTTCGGGGCGGGTTGCGCGAAGGTGACGCAAGAGGACCGCGTGATGCCGCGAGACCAGCCCGCTGGACTCCATCGCCTCGGCGAACGCCGTGGCCTCGCGTTCGATCGCCAGTGGCTCGCTGTCTCGCAGCGCTTGCCGGTAGTCCGCGAGAAGGGTGTGCTCGGCCGAGATGGGGCTGGGCCCCCGCAGCGCCCGCGAGAACGCCGTGAGCCTGGCGTCTTCGGTCTGCCCTTCCTGCACCGGAATGCGGCCCGCCATGTCGATCATGCGCCGGATCCGGCTGGTCATGATCGGACGCTGGGCGCAGATCGCTTCGATCTCGTCGATGACTTCGTCGCGCAACCCCTGCAGCCCCACCTGCTCGGCGATCCTCGCGAACAGCCGAAGGTGGGACGCGTGATGCGGGCCGGCAGCGATCCGCTCCTCCTCGGTACCCCGGGGAAAGACCAGGTCCAGGTTGAGGGTCATGACGTCGGTGAGAAAGTGCTTGGCCTCCGCAGCGCTCATCGCCGGGCTTTGCACGTCTCCGCGCGCGATCGCCATGACCCTGAGCTCGCTCAGGGTCTCGACCACTGGAAACACGCCGGGGGCGCGAAGACTGCCCGCCACCAGAGGCGGCTGCAGTCGCGCCGGGTCTGCCCAAGGACCGCCCTCGAAGACCCCGACCTCGGCGAATCGATGGGCTCGAGAGTCGAGGACCGCGAGCCCAGCGTCGCTGCCCATGAGGGCCTCGGCGAGCTGGAAGACGTCGGTCTGATAGATGGTGCGGGCGAGGGGCTGCGCGGCCGCCAGCTTCTCAAGCATGGCGTCAAACTTTGCTGCCAGCCGAGGGTTCGGGGACGCAGTGGGGGGGACCGCGGGGGCTGTTTCTGTGATCACAAGTCAGCTCAGGTCAGCGAGGCCGATCAGGCGTCGGTGGGATGGGAGTAGAAATCGCGGTCTTCGTATTCGGTGAGCAGACGACGCATCTGCTCTGCGTCAGACCCACGGAAGAATACGGTCCCGTAGTGGTCTCCAAACCCGGCTCGCTCGGCGACCTTGCTGGTCACGGGCGTGAACAGGTTGTGCTTCTCGTAGTAGTCCTCCTCGAGCAGGCCATCGGGGAGCTGAACCTTGGACACCATTCTCTGCCGCGGGTAGACCATCAGGCAGCCGGCGAAACCGTCGTGTTCGGACGGGTCGGGGAAGAAGGCCCGCAGCTCCTCCTGGGTGGTCGAGGGGTCGGCACAAAGCGCGAACCCCATGAAGGGGTTGAAGCCGTGGGCCCGCTCGATGAGCTCGAAGATGTGTCCTCCGGGCACGCGCGCCGCAACCTCCCCGAAGCTGATCTTCTTGTCCGGAGTGATGAAGAACTCCGGGTGGATCATCCCGTACTCGATCTCGAACGCGTTGATGAGCGCGTTGACGGCGTCCTCGATCATCGGCCGAGACGCTTCGAGCGCGGGCGAGGCGGGGGTGAAGTTGGAGTGCCCCAGGTGAACGTACTCGTTGATGTTGAGGAACTGGATCTTGCCCCCATGCACGAACACCTCGCACGAGAACTCTTGGCCCTCGAGGTGGCTCTCAAGCAAACAGGGGAACTCGTTGTCCTGGATCTTACCGATGTCCTCAGCGCTACGGAGCATTCGGTGCCCGATACAGCCCGCCGAAGCGAAGGGCTTGAGGTGGACCGGCTCGGCGACGTCGCCGTCGATCTTGATCAGCGCCTTGTTCACGCGGTCGAGGAAGCGTTGTACGTCCTGCTTGCTCTCGGCCTCTTCGAATACGCCCACCCGAATGCCATGCATCTGGGCGCGTCGTTTCATCATCGCTTTGTCGCGGAACAGCAGATAGCGAGTGAACAACCGCTTGTCGTCGCGGAACCGACCGTTGAGAGCCCCCGCCCACTCAACACACTCTTCGTACAGCGGGACCGCGACCCGAACGCCTCGGGCGGCGAGGCGCTGCGCGAGTTGGTCGGACATCTCGTTGACGATGCCAAAGTCCCAAACCTCGAACGGAATCGAGTGCTCATTCATGTGCGCCTCGAACCCGGGCGGCACCACCGCGACGAACGGACGACCGGCCGCCTGAAGCGCCTCCATCGCAGCGATGGAGAATCCAAGTAGGGCAGTGTGGAGTCGTTCTTGTTCTGCCATCTCAGTTTCGCTCTCGGTTTGCGAAGTCGTATGTGTAGAGCTGAAAGCCCTCTTCGTAGTAGCCTTTGAGCACGCCGTCTTGCCAGGCGAGCACGTCTTCTTTCTCGGTGGCTGCGATCTTGAAGCCGTACTTCAAGTAGGCCTTCTTGGCCCAGGTCGCGTCAGGATGCGCGATCAGGGCCATACCACTGGCCGTGGACTCGCGGATCTTGGCCTCGGCGAATCGCATGAGCGCGCCCCCGTGGCCGCGTCCGACGTGGTTGACATCGAGGTAGATGTATCCGAGGTACGCGTAGGACCCCAGCATCTGTGTGGAGATCGTTCCGATCGCTTTGTTGCCGAGCGATCCAACGTAGAAGTTTCGTCGCTCGTAGTTCTTGGCTTGCCACGTCTCGTCGACGTCGTGCTCGGACATGTCTTTCTCGTCGACGAAGGGGCGGTACCAATCGGCCGAAGATCGGACGAGTTGGGCAATCGTCGGCATGTCTTCTCGGCGAGCCGGCGTGATCTCAAGGCGTTCGATGTGGCGAGCGGGGGACTGAGTCGAGCGTGTGATTTCCATGTTGGGTCTCCAAGGTGGCGGTTAGAGAGAAGCGACGTTGGCCATCGCGACTCGCTGTGTTGGGGCGCGGTCGCCCCGTCCGAGGCGGCGCTGTGGTTCGAGCCAGGTGGGCGCAGTTCGCCGAAAGCCGAACTTCGCGAAGAACTCGGGGCTCTTGGTGATGCACACCAGCCTTCTTCCGGAGGCGGTTGCCCGCGTCATCAGGTGACGTACGATCGATGCCGCGAGTCCAAGGCCCTGGTGGTCGGGGGCGACGACCAGTCCTCGCAGCTCGACGTCGCCGGTGCCGACCTCGCTGAGCGACCCGGCGGCGACCAAGCGGTCATCGACGCACAGGACTGAGTACGCCTGCCAGGTCCACGGGACCGACCAGACCGTCTGCGTACTGCAATGTGGCACAGCATTGCCGAGGAGGTCGATGAGCGGACGCACGTCGCCGGGGCCTGCGCGCCGAATGCTGTAGGCCTTCATGCGATCAACCCCGAATCGTCGGGCATGCCGAACATTGCGTTGAGGTTCTGCACCGCTTGCCCTGCCGCGCCTTTGAGCAAGTTGTCGATGGCGCACGTGATGACCACGTGCCGCGTCTCGGGGTGTCCGGGTGAGATCGCGACCACGGCTCGGTTGGTGCGCGAAACAGCCCGAATCCGAGCGCATTCTCCCAACGGAAGCACATCGACAAACGTTTTGTCGCGATATTGGCGGACGTAGATCTCGTGAAGCTCCGCCGGAGTGACGCTCGCCAAGGCGACGGTGATGGTCACCAACATTCCACGCTCGATCGGCACGAGGTGCGGGTTGAAGATGACCCGCAGCGAGTCTTTCTTGCCCGTCCCCAGGGCGAGCTGCTGCTCGATTTCCGCGACGTGGCGGTGCGTGGCACCAAGGCTGTACGGCCGCACGTCGTCGAAGGCTGCGCAGAAGTGGGTCTTCGCGGAGGGGGTTCGCCCGGCCCCCGAGACCCCTGAGACGGCATTGATCACGACCGGCCCTTCAAGCAGTCCGCGGACCGCGGCGGGCTGCAGCGCCAGCGCGGCGCAGGTGGGGTAGCAGCCGGGGTTGGCGACGACACGGGCGTCACTCACTTCGTTGTGGGCGAACTCGGAGAGCCCGTACACGACCTCTTTTGCGAGCAGCTCACTGCGGGGAGACCCGTAGATGCGGTCATGCGTCGAAGGGTCCTTCAAGCGGAAATCGCCAGAGAGGTCGATGACCCGCGTCCCAGCGTTCACGAACTGCTCCACGGTTGGGGCCGAGGCGCCGTGCGGGAGGCTGGAAAACACCACGTCGACCTCCGACGGATCGACCTCCGAAGGGTGGCGGAGCGTGAAATCGACGGACGCTGGATCGATGCTCCGAAGACTGTGTCCGGCGTGCGCGCGGCTGGTCGCAAACGACAGGGCGCAGGCCGGGTGACGATGGAGAATGCGGACGAGTTCGGTGCCTGCCGCGCCGCTCGCGCCAAGAACACCGACCCGCAGGGGGCGATCGCGATCGTACGTTGGAGATTCGGAGCGTTGCATGAGCATGCCTGCCTACCCGTAGAGCAGGGAACATGCCGGCGAACCGAGCCCTTTGATTGCGGCAGGTTGGGACCACTGCTCCGAGAAAAGGGTCACCGATGTCCCGATTGGTGGGACATGCTTGTCCCAAGAGCATAGATGGGACATCGTTGTCTCATGTCCCTCGAAGCCGACCCACCCACGGTGCTGCTCCTGGGCTGTAGCGACCTCGCCAAGCACCTTCGCACCCGCGGATTGGCGGGCGTGCGTTTGAGGAACCTGAGCGCGGTGCTGGAGCCTCGGTCGGACGCCGCGGTCCGAGCCATCGTGTTGGGGCGAGACGCGTTTGGAAGCGAAGGGGTTCAGGGGGTCGTGGAGAGGATCCGCCAGACGTGGCCGCTGGTCGATGTGGTCGTCTGGTATCCGCGGGCCAGCGCGAGTTTCGTTCGTTCCGCCCTCCAAGGGGGCGCGCGCGACGTCTTGTTGACCGAGTCGCCCGATGTTGGCGCTGGCGCCGTCTCGAAGATCGTCGAGGCTCAGCAGCTCCTTCCTCGTGCGGCCCAGCTCGGCTCCCGGGACGAGAGCCACGCCGAGTTTGCGGGCATGGTGTCTCGCAGCCCCAAGATGTGGGACCTCTTTGACACGATTACCCGGGTGGCACCGACCAACGCGGCGGTCCTCATCCTCGGCGAAACCGGCACGGGCAAGGAGTTGCTCGCGAGGGCGGTGCATCTGCACTCCGAGCGCTCGGGGCGATTCGTGGCGGTGAACTGCGCCGCCACAGCGGAGAACCTCATCGACTCCGAGCTGTTCGGACACGTGCAGGGGGCGTTCACCGGCGCGGTTCGAGAGAAGACCGGGCTGTTTCGCCACGCGGATGGCGGCACGTTGATGCTCGACGAGATCGGCAACATTCCGCTCGCGGGTCAGCACCGACTGCTGCGTGCGCTGCAGGAGGGATGCGTCCGTCCGGTCGGTGGTCAACGCGAGCTTCCGATCGACGTTCGGGTCATTGCGGCGACGAGCATCGCGCTGGAGCAGGAGGTTCGAGAGTCTCGGTTTCGAGAGGACCTGTTCTACCGACTCGATGTTATCCGTCTTGAGGTTCCGCCCCTGCGAGACCGGCAGGAGGACATCATCTTCTTGTTCGGCCACTTCTCGGCTCGAATCGCAAAGCACTACAACCTCGAGCGCCCCGAGGTGACCGACGGCTTCCTGGATGTCCTGGCTCAGTACGATTGGCCCGGGAACGTTCGGCAGCTCGAGAACGTCACGGAGCGTCTGGTGCTCACGCATCCGAACCGGCGGGTCAGCGCGGACCAGCTTCACCAACTCCTTCCGTTTCGCGATGGTGCCCCGCAACCGCTGCTTCGCGCGTCTTCGAGCGCGATGCCTTCGCTCGACAGCAGCGTCCCGCTTGCTGAGGCCTTGGCGCCGCACGTGGCTCGGCTCGAGCGTTCGTATCTAGAGGCCTGCCTCGAGGTTTGCGACGGACGCATCGGTCGGTCCGCTGAGAGGGCCGGGGTCAGCCGCCGCACCCTGCTGCGCAAGCTGAACGCCCACGGAATCGACAAGGCACGCTTTCGTCCCGCCACCGCGTCGTGACAGCCTCGATTTCACGCCGGCCTGCTGCGCGCGGCAGAGGTTGTGGGATACGCTCGCATGCATGAGGTGCATTCTGGGCCTGCTTGCGTGCTCTGCGTTGGTGCTTGTGGCGTGCGGCAACGACGGCCTCGAGTCCGATCCCGAGCTCGAGCCCCCCGCGGAGACCGAGGCCTACGATCCTTCGGATGGTCAAGGCGAGGGGGGCGGCTACTACAGCACGTCGGGCCAGGGCAGCGGTGACGCCGGGGATGAGTCGGGCGGCACGGTGGCCTGCGAAGAGGAGAACCGCCGCTGCCCCTACACCTTCGAGTTCGTCGACGACGGCTACCAAAGCGTTGAACTCGTGGGCAGTTTTGCGCCGGACGGTTGGGAGAACCCGGTGCCGATGGCCCTTCAAGACGGAACCTGGCGGGCGAGCCTTGGGGTGTCGTGGGGCGAGGACACCGAGTACCGTTTTCGCGTCGATGGCAGCGATGACTGGGTCCTCGATCCGCAGAACAAAGACACGAACAACGACAACTCGCGGCTGCAGGCCTCGATGTGCGAGGACTACACGTGCGAGCCCATTGCGCTGGGCGACTTCGACTGGCGTGATGCCGTCATCTACTTCGTGTTCGTCGATCGTTTCCTCAACGCAGACCCGAGCAACGATGGCGGAGTCGGGGTTCCGATGGCCAGCGACTGGCAGGGCGGCGATTGGGCCGGCGTCACGCAGCGGATCGAGGAGGGCTACTTCGAAGACCTCGGGGTCAACGTGCTGTGGCTGTCGGTCCCGATGGACAACACCAACGGGAGCGGGCCGGGAACCGATGGCCGCGACTACTCCGCGTATCACGGCTACTGGCCGACGGACCTGAGCGCGACCGAGGAACACTTCGGCACGCTGGCTGAGCTCCAGCAGCTCATCGACACCGCGCACGAGCATGACCTCAAGGTGCTGTTCGACTACGCGATGAACCACGTCCACGACGAGGCTCCGGTGTACGCCGAGCACCCCGAGTGGTTTTGGCCCAACGACAATGGGGCGGGGGGCGACTGCGTCTGCGGCTCGGGCTGCGGTTGGGACGATGCAGACGGGCGCCGCTGCTGGTTCACCGAGTATCTCCCCGACTTCGACTTCTCCCAGCAGGCCGCCCGCGACTTCTCTGTCGGCAACGCGCTGCAGTGGATCGAAGACACCGGGGTCGACGGCTTCCGGCTCGACGCGGTCAAGCACATCGAGGACGCGTGGCTGCTTGAGTTACGGACCCGCGTCCGCGACCAGGTCGAACCAGAGACCGGCGAGCACTTCTACATGGTCGGCGAGACCTTCACGGGCAACGTGGACACCATCGCCTACTACGTCAACGACGACATGCTGGACGGGCAGTTCGACTTTCCGCTGCGCATGGAGATGGCGCGGACCGTGCTGATGCGGCAGGGATCGATGAGCGAGCTGGCCAGCTTCATGGATGCCAACGACGCTCGTTACGGGGCCGGCATCATGAGCACGTTCATCGGCAACCACGACATTCCGCGCTGCATCCACCTGGCCGAGGATGCCCCGCTGTGGGATGACGCCTGGGCGGGAGGCAAGGAGCGCGCGTGGGAGAATCTGCCCGGCTTGCCGTCGGGAACTTCAGCGTTCGAGCGGTTGGGCAACGCGTTCACGATCCTGCTGACCACGCCGGGTGCACCCCTGATCTACTACGGCGATGAGGTCGGCCTCGCAGGCGCCGGCGATCCGGACAACCGACGCTTCATGCAATGGGACGGCTACTCAACCGGTCAGGCGTCGCTGTGGGAGCACATCGCGACGCTCACGGCGTTCCGCGCTGCGCACCCCGCCACGCGCCGCGGGACCCGGACGACCCTCGCCGCCGACGCCGACACCTTCACGTATTCGATGACGTTTGGCGGGGACGAGGTGGTCGTGGTGCTCAATCGAGCCGACACCTCACGCAGCGCGTCCGGGCTACCCCGCGGCGAGTTTACCGATGCGCTCAGCGGAGCGGTTGTCTCGGGCCCGTCGGTCGAAGTCGCAGCGCGCTCGGCCCTGGTGCTGAGTCGTTGAGCGTGGTCCCGGCGCTGCGCGGGTGCCGACGTGCGCTGCGCGGGTGCCGACGTGCGCTCAGCGGGTGCCGTAGTTGTGCTCGGAGCGCTCCTCGTTGCGATCGGTCGCGGTCGCGGGCGCTGCCGACAATGCGTCGAGCCGCCCCTTGAGCTCGTCGCTCAACACGTAGTCAGCCGCGGCGAGGGCGGGCTGAATCTGCTCCAGGGTACGGCCACCAATGAGGGGAGCCGTCACCGCAGGATGGGCCCCAACCCATGCGATGGCGAGGGTGACCGGATGCACGCCGGCCTCGGCCGCAAGCTCGGTGAACGCTTGCGCAATCTCAAAGTTCGTCGCCGAGCCGTAGCGGGTTACGTACATCGGGTTGTCGATGATTCGACCGGTGTCGGGGCGGGTTGTTCGTCCGTACTTCCCGCTGAGCAGGCCGCCGCCCAGCGGAGAGTACGGCAGCACACCAAGGCCCTCGGATGCGGCCATCGGGAGCAGCTCGGACTCGGCCTGCCGCTTGGCGAGGTTGTACATCGGCTGAATGCAAGTCAGCGGGGCCCAACCGTGGGAGCGCGCAACGCCCAGGGCCTTCATGGTTTGCCACGCTGCGAAGTTGGACGCGGCGGGGTACAGAATCTTGCCCGATTGGACCAGAAGCTCGACCCCGCGCAGGGTCTCTTCGATGTCGGTCGAGTCGTCCCAGCGGTGCAAGAAGAACACGTCGATGCGGTCCGTCCTGAGGCGCTCAAGGCTGGCCTCGACGGCGCGGACCAAGTGGTAGCGGGAGGAACCCCGAGCGTTGGGGGCCTTGCGGACGGGAAAGTACGCCTTCGTGGTGAGGACGATGTCGTCTCGGCAGCTCCGAAGGAAGGTCCCCAGGATCGACTCCGCGCGGCCAGCGTTGTACACGTCGGCGCAGTCGAACAGGTTGACCCCGGCGTCGAGGCAGGCGCGAAAGATCGCCTCGCTGCTGTCGGGGTCGGCATCTCCGCCGAACGCCATCGTTCCTAGCGCGACCGCCGACACCCGCACCCCCGTGGTCCCGAGAAAGCCATACTCCATGTCAGGGTTTTAGCGCCGTGTGTCCCAAGACGGAACCTTGAGAATCTCCTCGGGCGGCCGATGGGGAGATTCCATGTCGGACCGGGACCCGGAGAACCGTCTTTTCGCGATCGCCGCAAACGGGGAGGGTCTGCAACAGCAGGCGGACGTCGTGGAGCGAGAGCTGCGACGCGTCCACGCCAAGCTCGACGAGATCTTGTGTTTGGTCGAGTCGCTCGCCAGGAGCCCAACGAACGACGCCACGGTTGTTGCGGCGCTGAGGGATGCGGTCGAGCCCGCGGCGCAGGCCATCCACTCTGGGGCGGGGCTGCTGCTTGAGCGGGTCCGCGGGGCAGCCCAGGTGAGCGGTTGGTAGAAAAAACCGGCCCGCGGCTCGTCGTACGGGGGTGCGTTGTACGAGGAGCCGGAGCCGGCGGGTGTTCGGCGTTCATCGCGACCCCGCAGCCTCAGCGAGGGTGGTGGGGTGTTGCCAAGGGCAGCAGGGCCGAGCTTCGGTATCGAAGGGGGGACTGTCTTGTTTCCGAAGCTCTTCGCGGTGGTGTCGCCGGACGTCGCTCGTCTCGCCGTGCCAGCGAACGAGCGCCCGGTTAGTGGAGGTGGGGACCGAACCGATCACGAAAAGCGCACACAAAGTGCACGGGTCTGAAAAAAGGAACTCAGCGCCGAGGGCGACGCGCGAACCTTGTATGATCTTGCCGCAGGTTGATGACCGCCCCACGCCCTCTCGAGGCGCCGCCGAAGCTCGGCGCGCAGCTCCGTGCGACCGCGCACGAGCCGGACGACGGTGCCGCGGAGGAGCTCCGAGCCCGTCTGCGGCACAAGATGTTCGGGAGGGGTCGCAGGCCGGACACGAGGGGGCCAGAGGTTCCCGCCGAGCCTCGGGTGGACTCGCCGTCCTCCCTCGTCCCCTGGCTGGGCTGGATCGTACCTGCGGTCGCAATCCTGACGCTTGCCGGGATGACGCTCTGGCTCAACCGAGCGCGCAGCAGGCCGGCCGCGGCGGTGGTGCCCTCGCAGCCCGCGGCCCTGCCGACGCCTACGCGCGAGGCGACCCAGGCTGCGGTCCCTCCGCGAGCCGATCCCGGCCCTGCCTTGCTGGAGGCTGCGAACCAGCAGGACGATCCCGCGGCGCGTTCGCTTGCGATCGCGGTGGCGGTTGCGGCCGCGTGGGCCGAGCCGTCGGCGGCGCAGCGTCTGGATGCCGCGCAGATGCTCGCGAGTGACCTGCGCAAATCGGGGGAGCCCAGGCGTGCCTTGGGCGTGTTGCGGTCGGTCCTGGACGATCTCGAACTTCAGCCCGATGCGGCGCCTGCCCGAGCTCGGTTGTTGCAGAGCTTGGCTGAGGTGTACGACGAACTTGGCCGCGCCCCCGCGGCGGCGGCCGTGCGTGCGGAGGCGGATCGTCTCACGCCGGCGGACGGGGCACGCTGATACAGTGCCCTCGGTGAGCGAGGGTCGGGACGATGTCGAGCTGCTCGGCCGTTGGCGCGAGGGGGACTTGGTCGCCGGGGATCAGCTGTTCAATCGCCACTTCTCGAGCGTGCATCGGTTCTTCCGCAACAAGGTGAACGAGGGCGCGCTTGAAGATCTGGTCCAGCAGACCTTCATGGCGAGCGTCGAGGGTCGGGAGCGCTTCCGCAGCGACTCCACCTTTCGGACCTACCTCTTCGGTGTTGCGCACAACCTGCTGCGCGAGCACTACCGTCGGCGGCGCAAAGCCGAGGTCCTCGACTTCGGGGAGGCCTCGGTCGAAGATGTCGGCTTTGGCCCCAACACGCTGCTCGGCCGACAACAAGAGCAGCGTCTGTTGCTCGAGGCTCTGCGGCGCATTCCGATCGACTGCCAGATCGTCCTCGAACTCTATTACTGGGAGGAACTCTCCGCGTCTCAGACGGCAGCCGTGCTCGGGGTTCCCGAAGGGACGGTCCGCGGTCGGGTTCGCAAGGCGAAGGCGCTGCTCAAGAAGAAGCTCACGGTGCTGGCACGCTCCGCGTCCGATCTCGAGTCGACGGTCCAGGATCTTGAGGGCTGGGCTGCATCGCTTCGTGAGCACCTCGCCGCGTCGACCCCCGAAGCCTGAGCGCGGGTTTCCCCGGCCCGTCGGTGTGCGCAACCCGAAGCGTCGCGATCACTCCTCGCACATGCTGCATGCCTCTGAAGCGGCTTCGCACTGCGAAGTCGCGCGCTCACACGCGTTCTCGTATCGAACGTCGTCGACGTGCTCCGCGGCGAGCTCACAGATCCGGTCCGAGAGGGTGCACGTGGCCTCCGCCAGGTCGCAGATCCGCTCACACCGGGTTTGTTCGCCGCGTGTCCTCCGCTCCGACGCCTTTCGCTTGGATGGCGAGGGTGCACGGGCCGCGCCGACGTCGAGCTTGTCGTCTGAGGATGCGGCATCCTCTTCGGCTGCGACGACAGGCTCGGACTCGGGCTCGGGTGCGGGCTCGGCGGGCGGTGCAGCGGGCTCGCTCGACTCGCTCTCGTCCTTGCCGTCGTAGCTCCGACTCCCCCCGGGGGCATCAGCCTCGCCGGTCGGCGACGAGGTCGCGAACGCCAGCCGCACGCCCTGGGCTTCGAGTCGCTCCGCGTTCATCGCAAGCTCCGACTCGATCGCGGCGATGTCGTCGAGGTCGGCTGCGGGGGACCGTGACGGTGGAGCAGACCGGCAGCCCGCGAGCGTCAGGAGGACGGCTCCGAGCAGCCCGTGGTGAAACCCGACACGACGTCGCACTCGTCTTTGTCGCTCCTGGGGGCGTCGCCAACAACTGCAGTACACCCGGTACAGCGGCGTTTCGCCTCCTACCCAGGAGCGAACAGTCCATCGCGATCCGCCGCGCCGAGTTTCACCACGGGCTGCTAGGGTGAGAGACCAGCGGGAAACACGGGCGGGGCGAGTGGGTGCGCGCATGCCGGGTCGCAGAATCAACCGCATCACGTCTGAGATCAACCGCATGGCGAGAACGGAACGACTCCGCGACCCGGGTGCTTACAGGTACCATCGGCGCGTGTTGCCAGCGGGCCACAGCGTTCTGATGGTCGTGATCGTGCTCGTTCGGCGCGGCCACCGTTACCTGATGGTGCGTGACGACAAGCGCGGGGGCACTTGGTATCCGCCGGCAGGGGCGCTGGAGCATGGCGAAGACCTGACCGCAGCGGCCAAGCGCGTGGTGCAGCGAGCCTGCGGCTGCACCCCGGTGCTGGAGGGGATCGTCCGCATCTCCCACATGCCGCTGCTTCCCGGCAGTGAAACCGGTCGGCTCCGCTTCGTGCTCGAGGCTCAGCTCTCCACCGAAGCGCTCTCGGAAACCACCGCGGAGACCCCGGCGTCGTATCTCTTGCCGTCGGAGATCCGGGGCCTTGCGCTCCGTGATCCTTCGGTGGCCTCGCTCATCGACGAGCACGCGCGAGGCATGCCGACGACCTCGCTGCACCTGTACCGCCTCGGCTTGGCCTAGTACCGCAGATCTGAAGTCCGTTCCGGGTTTCTGGGAGGGGTTCGGAGCAAGAGAGCGAAGCGTCCCGAAGGGATGCGCAGCGGAAGAGATAGAGAGTACCGAACGCAGACCTCTGGTAGCCGAGGGGTTCGGAGCGACCCCACACCCCGCAGGGGGTCGCGCAGAAACCCGGCACGGACCTCGGGCGTGAGGTACTAGCAGCCCATCAGTGCGGCGGCTGGCTACGCCACCAACCCGCGGCCTTCGAACGTCTCGCGCATGCGGGTGAGGGCGGTGACCTGAATCTGACGGATGCGCTCGCGCGACAGGTCGTGAAGCTTGCCGACCTCGCGAAGGGTCATCGGTGCGCCGCCGTCGAGACCGAAGCGCTGCTTGATGATCTGCTGCTGCATCAACGGCAGCGCGCCGACGGCAGCGCGCAGGCCACTCGCCCACGCGGCAGCGTCGAGCGCGTTTTCGTACTCCGGCTGCGGAATGGCCAGGTCCTCGACCAGGACCGGCTGGCTCGTCCTCGTGTTCGGGTCGTGTCCAGTCGCGCGGGTGTACTCGACGGCGAGCAAGCGTCGCACGCGCTCAACGGTGAACCCGGTGCGCTCCGCGAGTTCCTCGGGGGTCGCGGTTCGGCCCTGCTGCGACTCGAACGCTGCCCGGGCGCGGACCAGCGTCTGTTGACGCTCGGCGACGTGAACCGGAAGACGAATCTCGCGCCCGCGGTCCGAGAGCGCGCGCCCGATCGCGTGGCGAATCCACCACACCGCGTAGGTCGAGAAGCGGAACCCCCGGTCCGGATCAAAGCGGTCGACGGCCTTGAGGAGCCCCGTGTTGCCCTCTTGGATGAGGTCCGAGAATGAGAACAGCCGTCGCTCGTATCGTCGCGCAATGCTGACGACAAGGCCGAGGTTGGCGGCGACAAACCGATCTCGGAGCCTCCGCACCTCGTTGATGCTCGCCTGCAGTCTCATTCCGTTGACGCCGCACTCGGGATGCGCGTGCACCCAGGCGGTCAGCCGTCGCGCCACCTCGCCGTCGCGGTCGGCGGCAACGAGGGCATTGCACACACTTTGCGACCATGCCTCGCCTTGTCGCCGAAGTGCGGGCGCCTTGTCGCCGAGTCCTTCCTTGAGCGCCTCGCGCAGAACCTCGTCCGGTGCCTGCAGGAGACAGGTCCACATGTGTGCCTTGGCCTCAAAGAGCTGGCGCGAAAGATCGAGTTCGTCCTCGGCCGACAAGCGTCGGGTCGACGCCATGTCGTCGAAGTAGGCGTCCAGGGGGCGGTCTTGGTTGCGGCTCCTCGGTGCTTCCCTCGGTTGCGTCTCGGGCATCTGTCGTCCTCCTCACAGAACCTATTTCGTGAGGGGAGCAGTGCTCGCGAAAGAATTGCACTCAACGGGGCGCCGGTCGGAGTTCACAGCGACGCAGCAACTCGAACCGTTCCCACGCAGGTCCGCCCGCAGCGGCCAAACGAGCCGCTCGGCGGCGATATTCGAGTGCGCGCGCGAGTCGTTCGTAGGGCGCAGCGTTTGCGCGGAGGTCGAACAGGTCGTTGGAGATTTGGCCGACTTCGTCGCGTGCCGCAACGTATGCGGCGTAGGTGTCGGCGGATGCGAAATGCTCGCGGAGCGCGTCGATGTTACTCGCGAGCATGGTGCCGAACTGTGGGTGCCAGGGGTCGTCCAGCACCGGCCAGCGCGCAAGAATTTCGCTGGCGGCTCGCTGGTACGTGCGGTCTTCGAGCTCCTGCGCCCGAGCCAATGCTTCCTGCTTCGTCTCGATCTTGGCCTCGACGTCGCGCAGGTGGAGTCGCGCGCGCTCGAGACCGTCGAGCAGTCCTGTGCTTCGCCCAAGCGCCTCGATCACCGCATTCTCTTCGGGGAACACGATCGGTGTTTGCGGCGCACCGGGTCCGGGCGCAACCGCCTCAAGCCAGCGCTCGGAGACGCTGGTGGGCACGTCGAAGGCTTCGCTGTGAATGCGAACGTACGCGTGGGCTTCGCGAGGGGCGATCGTTCCGTCACCGTCGAAGTCGATGGCCTGCGCCTCGATCGTGGTCCCGTCGCGGGACTGCCCGGCAAGCGCGTGCAAGAAGTGCAGTCCGAAGCCCTCTTGTGCTGCGCGGTCTGGATTGGGGTCGCAGCCGGATGCCTCAAGGTCGTGCGGGGCCGCAAACAGGCCGCACACCTCCCCGGGGAATTCGCCGCCCTCGGGGTTGGTATCGGCAAACGCGAGCTCGGCCAGACCTCCAGAGAAGCACGTCGTGGCGATGATCTGGACCGGGCGCGGGGTGTCGCGCAGCAGCGCGGCGAGGTCGATCGCGGTCAGCTCGCTCCCCCAGAGTCCCACTGCATTCTCGGCGTCGGTCGGGCCGCGGTGCCCGTGCCCGCCCAAGTACAGCAGCAGGGGCGGGCCGGGCTTGCGCAGCGCGGCCTCGAGCGCAGCGGAGACGGTCTGCGCGGTGGCAGGTCCGTCCAACTCGAGCTGCGGCGCGCGGTAGGTCGAGTCTCGGCCCCCGCGAGGGGCGAACAGGTCTGCCAAGCGCGACGCCGGATCTGCGGGAGGCCTCGACTCCGCGAGCACCTGGACCACCGGCGCTCCCGCGCCGGCCGCGAAGAGCACCGTGCCGCCCTCGCCGAAGGTCTTGGCTGCAAGGTCAAGGTCCTGTTCGAGGGAGACTTGGTTGAGCTCGGGGACTTGTCCGCCGGCCGCAGCGATCCAGCGCGCATCGGCGCGGGGTGGGGAGGCGCCCGGCGACTCGGTGGCGGGCGCCGCCGCGACGGGCTCGGGTGCGGCGGCCTCGGAGCGGCTCAGGATCGCGGCCCCGACCAGCCCGGCGCCCCCGAGGCCGACCCATGCCAACTTGGAGGCGAAGCGCACCCGGTGACTCTTCCACAGAAGCCGCGCTCGGGCTACTCGCAGGCGCCGCGCTCGGGCTCGAGCTGGTCGATATACAGGCCCTCCTCGGTGATCGTGCCGGTGAGCCATTGCTCGCCTTCGTCCTCAAACGCCAACACGATGAACATCTGATTTCCCACCACCCGGTAGACGCCCAGCCGCTCGGAGTACAGGGTGTCTGGGACGGCCGGAAGCTCCGTGGTCCGGCGCCGACGGACGTATCCGCCGTCGCCAAAGTAGAACCGGTTGGTCTCCCACGAGGTCTCGGGGACGTACTTGATGGTTGGGCAGTCGATCACGTCGGTCCCTTCGGGCACGGTGTGGTCGAGGTAGTACGCGCCGCACCGCAGGCTCGGCGTCTCGAAGTACACCAGGGCATCGAGCGCGACGGCAGCGTCGGTCGCACTCTCGGTGAATCCCAGCTCGGGGACCGTCAGCGTGAGCGTGCCTCCGGCCGTGTCGTAGGTGCCCTGACTCGAAGTCCCATCCGCGAATCGGGCCGTGATGTCGCTTCCGGCGAAGAACAGGTTGAACGAAGTCTCCTCCGCGTCGTAGCAGACGTAGCCCATGCCCGAGAGGGCCCCCAGCGCCGCCTCGGGGTCGTCCTCAAAGGGCGTGTCCTCCGGAGGATCCTCTGGCGGGTCGCCGTCGCTCTCCCCGAGATTGCCCGTGCTCGACGCATCGTCCTCGTCTTCGGCATCCTCAGCCTCGGTCTCGACACCGCCGCCCGTATCGACGGCGTCGGTGTCGGTGTTGGCCCCGTCCGCAGGCGCCTCGGTCGGGTCGTCGCACCCTGCGAGCGTGCAGACCACGAACATCGCGGTGAGGGGGACGCAGAGTCGGGAGCGGAGGCTTGTGGTGGTCATCGCGGGGTCTGTGGACGGGTCGTTGCGCGACCGCGGGTTCCGCTCCCGACTCATTCTCGAGCCCGCGCGAAAGCCTCCTATTCGACGACTTTCACCCTGCTGCTGCTGCTGTGGCCGAACCGCTCGGGCTCGTACATCGCCTCGGCTTTGACCGGGGGCAACAAGAAGTCGCCGATCGTCGTTGCCCGCGCGGTGTAGGCGTAGGTGTAGACGCCCGCGGGGAGCATGTTCGCGAACAGCAACATCCGGTCATCCCGCAGGTCGCTGTGGTCGAAGGTCCACCACGGGTACCACCAGCGGCTGTGGTAGCCACCTTCCGGGAGTCCTCCAGTGCTCACGCTCCCCGAGATCGCCTCCGCGCCGCTGGTCACGAAGCGCGGGTTGAGGCCCTCGAAGCCGGCCGGCAACGCATCATCGACGACGACGTAATTGGCCCGGTCTCGGACGACCACGTTGAGGCTGATCTTGATGTTGGTCCCGGCCTTGATGACCCAGGTCCCGTCGTCTAGACGCCGCACCGCGTCGGGCTTCGGTTCGCTCTCCCCGTTCTCGGGCACGGCGGCGTAGTGGCGCGACACGACGAAGCCCTGGCTGCGCGCGTCGAGCTGGAGGTCCTCAGGCGCGTAGCGAAGACCGAGCCGGTAGTAGAGTTTTCCGGGTCCTTTCTTTGTCAACGTGAGGCTGTCGGCGCCCGACTCCTGCAGCGCCTTCATCGGGATGGTCTGCTGCTGCTTGGTCATGCTCCGCCCCTCGAAGGTGAAGCTGCCTGCGAAGGCGTCTCCGAGCCATGCCTGGGCTTCGAAGTTGGGCTCGTCGGCTTCCACGACCTCGTAGTAGCGGCTCGCAGCCACGAGGGCCCACGCGTTGGTGTGGGTGCTTCCCCAGCGTCCACCTTTCATCGGGTCACGTGAGGCCATGATGCCGGCCATCACCTTCGGCAGCATCGGGTCCTTGGGCGCGGCACTCAGCATTGCCATCAAGACGATGGCATCGGTTTGCACGTTGGAGTGCATGAGCACCGCCAGGCCGTCGGCGGCGTCCGCTTCCGAGCGGCTTTCTTCGAAGTGAATCGTCTTGGGGCTCTCGATGACCGCCGCCCGCAGCTGCTCCAGGATTTCGTCGCGCTCCGCGGTTTTTCCGTAGTTGTGCGCCGCACTCATCAGGTACGCGCGGGCATACAGAGGCATCTGATCTCGGTGCGCCCAGACGTTGCCGAAGAGTTCCTCACCACGGCTCTCGCGGCTGAGCAGCCAGAGCGCGAACGAACGTGTGGTCCAGTCGTAGTACAGGCCCCACCGAGAGCGGTGTCCGTAGCGGACGAAGTTCTCGGCGTAGCCCAGCGCTGCGTTGAGCTTGCCTTCGTCGACCGCGAACCCGGCTTTCTTGCCCTCGAGCAGCGCGAACGTGGCCCAAGTGGACACGTAGGGCCAGCTTTCGCCGCGGTTCCAATAGCCGAAACCACCGTCGGCGTTTTGTTTGTCGAACAGCTTTTCGACCCCGCGGGTTGCGATGGCGGTGCGTGAGGCCCGGTCTCGTAGACTGGCGATCGGGAACTGGTCGAGTATGTCGCCGAGCACGAAGATCGGCAGGACCCGGCTCGAGGTCTGCTCGGCGCATTCGTAGCGGTAGTCGATCAGGTACTGGATCGAGTCTTCGAGCCCGCTGAGGGCCGTAGAACTAAAGCTCAACTCCAGCCCGCCAAACGCGGAGAGCACCTTCTGCGGCGCTTCGAGGGCGCGCATGACCGAGTCTTCGGTCATGCCGTAGTCGGCGAATGCCTCCGCGGTGGCGGGATAATTCACCGGCACCTCAAGCTGGGTCGCGTCTCGACCCGCATTGCTCATCGCGGCGAACTGCACCCGCATTGTGCCGACCTCTTGCGTCTTCATGTCGAAGCGGACCTCCTTGGATTCGCCCGCGGGGATATCCACGAACTTCTGGTCCTCGCTCCCGACCGTGACGCTGAGGCCGCGGGTTCCCACAAGCACCTTCTGGTCGGCGCCGGTTTGGTTGTCGACCATCACGCTGGCCTCGAACGCATCCCCGTAGTTGGCGAAGCGCGGCAGCGAGGGGCGGAGCATGATGGGCTTGCGCACCCGAACCTGCGCATCGCCACTGCCGAAGCGATCGACCTCTTCGCGGTCGATGGCCACGGCCATGACCCGAAAGGTGGTGAGGTTCTCCGGCATGTCGATGGTGACACTGAGGTTGCCGTCGGCGCCGGTTTGCAGGTCTCCGTCGAAGTAGGCGGTGCTGGCAAACAGGGTCCGCAGCGAGACCTGTTGGGCCATCGCTTCGCCCGTCCTGAAAGCAAAGTCCCCGTTGGCTGCTTCGAGCCCGAGACGTCCGGCTCCGGCTGCGGAGCCATAGCCAGCGCTGGCTTTCTTGGACTTGGCCCTCGAGAGCTGGCCAAGTCCGCCGCCAGGCGCCGCCGAGGCGACCGGAGACGGAGGCGCCATGGACTTCTCTTCCGAGGGCATGTCCGCGTCGTCGGCGAAGCTGTCGACGGCCATCGGCTCAGGCTCCAGCTCTGGTTGGGGCTCAGGCTCCCCATCCGCGGGGATCGGCTCCGGCCCTGCGTCCTCGCGCGGAAGCACGTGGCGGTGCAGTGCGTTCATCCACACACCGCCGTCGCGCTTGCGAATGAAGAAGGCCAGCGGATCGGGGGTCGCGTAGTTCATGAGGCTGAGCACGCCTTCGTCGACGACCATCAGCGCGACGCCCGAAGACACGGCCTTGCCGGCCGCATCCTTGGTGGTGAGGTTGACGGTGAGCTTGCCCTTGGGTTCGATCTCTTTGGACGAGAGCTCGACGCCGACGTCGATGCGATGCTCGTCCGCGCTGATCTTCAAGTCGACGCTGCCACCAGCGGCGGCGGGCATGCCTAGGTCTTGTCCCGCCGGGGCGCCTTCGATCTTGGTGCGTCCGCGCCAGAGCATCACCGAGGCGGTCACGCCCGGTGCCCAGGGTTTGGACAACGGGACCTCGACGGCTGCGGTCCCGCCGTGAACCTCCAGCACGAAGCGTTTGGCGATGCCCTCGCGTTCGACAACCAAGAACCCGTGGGCTTCGTCGTACGGCGAGCGCACCAGAATGTTGGCGGTGTCGCCGGGGGCGTACTCGCTTCGGTCCGGTACCAGGTCGACCCGGCTGGTGTTCTGGCCCCAAATGACCGCGTCTTTGCCATGGACGTAGAGCTGGGTTTCCGTGCGTGTTTTCCGGCCCGCGTCATCTTTGGCCGACCCCCGGATGAGGTAGGTCCCCGCGGCGCTGACGGTGACGTCACAGGTCGCAGACACCGCTTTGCTGGTGATGTTGCAGGTCGACACTTCCTCGTCCTTGGTCTCGTAGGCGAACGACCAGCGGCCCCCCGTTTCGACCGCGGTCCGTACCGTCTCTCGCCGCAGGACCTCGATCGTGATCGGCTTGCCGGCCACGCGCTCTCCTTCGAGGTCGACGAGGACCGCCTGCACGGTCGTCTGTTCTCCTTCTTGGAGCACCATCGCGTCGGAGCGCAGTCCGACGTAGAGCGTCGCGGGGTGGACGACGAAGTTTGCCGAGCCGGAGATGGCTTGACGGTTCTCGTCGGTGACTGTCGCGGAGAGGCTGTAGGTGGACGCTGTCGGTGGCGCTTCATCCTTCTTGCTCTCCGGCGTCGGGGACGTTGCCGCAGCGGGCTTTGCGGGAGGTTCGGGGTCCACCGCCTTGACGACGTGCTCGATGGAGAACACGCCTTGCGCGGTGGTCTCGCCCGAACCGGCGGTGACCGTGCGCGAGGGGGGTGTCCACCAACCGTAGTGTTCGGTCGGGGACCCGGCGCCAAAGCTGAAGTCCCGGTTGAGCTCTCCCGGCGGCGTGAATCCACTGTCGGTGCGGTTGAGGGCGTAGCGGACGTCGGACCCGACCATCGGGGCGCCATGCAGATACTTCGCGAGGACCTCTGCGCTCAGCGTGTCGCCGTACACCAGGGGGACCGAGGTGGGGCGTTCGACATCGACCTCGAACTCGGGCGTTCGGAAGGTCTCGACTGGGATCGAGTGCTGAAACGTCTGTGCATTCCCGAACCAGTTCGCGAAGGTGAGCACGAGCGAGAAGTCGCCGGTTCCGTGTTCCTCCTTGGTGTCGATGTCGAGGGTGAAGGCGCCCAGCTTGCTGACAGAGACGTCGCCGGTCGCGACCTCGACGCCGCGCGGGTTGGTGACGCGGTAGGTGGCCGTGGAGTCCGCCCGGTACAGCGCGAGACTGCCTTCGGGCCGCGCTTCCTCTTGTCGCAGGATGCCCACGAGGTGAATCGTCTCGCCGGGCTTGTAGGGGGTGCGGTCGGTGAAGAAAAAGGCGCGCTGGCGGTCCGAAGGGGTGCCGCGTGAGGTCCAGTTGCCTGTGATGCTCTGATTGTCGGCGGGAAGGTACGCCGCATCGTTTGCGGTCTGCACCACGATGTAGCCGGACTCCACGGAGGTCTCGGGCTCGGCAAGACCGTGTGCATCGGTGGTCCCGGTCCATTGGGTTGCGCCGTAGCGATCGATGAGGGAGACGCTCGCCCCGGGGACCGCCGCGTTGGTCTGCAGGCTGTGGACGGCGACCAGACCCCCGGCATGGTCGAGGGCAGCAGCAATGCCCAGGTCGGTCACCTCAAACGTCTGCGCGATGCCGGTGCGCTGCTTGTAGTTCCAAAGCTCGAACTCGTTCGAGCGAGCGATGAACCACCCGATCGTGCCCTTCGAGGCGCCGTCGGTGAGCATCTCCTGGAGCGGCAGGGCAAGCTCGGTCGGCTTGCGCATCGACGCCTTGGTATCGAACGTGCGTTCGAACGTGGACGTGCCGCGGTCCGAGGGCCAGGCCCAGTTTCCGTCCCAGTAGCCGTTGGAGAAGGTGTGCAGCTCTTTGGCCTCGATGGCGCGGGCTTCGAGCTCCACCGCTTCGAGTCCGGCGACACGCAGGCGCAGCGAAGGCGTGCTGCCAGCCTCGATGACCAGTGGCTGCTCGCGCGCCTGGGTGAGTGACAGGCTGGGATACTGCGGCCCGAGCTTGATGCTGGCCTTGAAGGTGTCGCCAAGGGTCTGCCCGAATCGGTCCTGGAGCGCGCCGTCGACCTCGACGGTGTACTTCGTGTTGCCCTCGAAATCACCGGAAAGCGAGATCCCATTCCAGCTCGAGGACACCACGAGCTTGTCCACGGTTGGGCTGACCGTGACGCGGTCGGAGAGTTTCGGATCGGCAAGCGCCGTGGTCGCGGTGAGCTGGATGCCATTGCTCGCCCAGCAAGGACTTACGCAGGGCGAGACCGAGAGCTTCAACGGAGGGTAGGTGCTGAAGCTGTGCGAGAGGGCACCGCTGGGCTCGGGCCCCTCTCCGAAGACACCGGCCGGAAGCTTGATCGTGTAGGTGGTGTTTTTTTGAAGCTTGGCCTTCGGCTTGAGGGTCAGGACACGCGCCGCGCGTTCCTTGTCTGACTCGCTCGCATCCTCGGCGAGCGCGGGGGGGACGATCTCCAGCGCGACGGTGCGGCCTCCGCCTCGCATGGTGAGGGCACCCGCGAGCGCGGTCCGCTCGATCGCCTGGTTGAAGTTGAGGGTGATGACCGCGTCCAGGTCGATGTTCGCGCCGCTGGGACCGGCGGACAGCATCGCCAGCGTCGGCGTGGAGAAACTCCATGACTTGGCCGCGGGCAGGCTATGGCCGTGAATCGAGGCTGCGGTTTTTGGAACCGTGACCGTGTACTTGGTGGAGTAGGGCAGCCGGCCTTTGGCCTGCAGCGCGACCGTTTGGGTGCCCAGCCACTGGGCCGTGGCGTCGATCGGCGGGTCGACGATGAGCGGGACATCCTTGGCTTCGAGGGCTTCGACGGTCGCGAGCGGAACCATCGCTTCGTTGAAGCTGACCCGAACGGCGTCGACCAGACTCTGAGGCCCGGTCGGTCCGAATCGCTCCACCTCCAGCGGGCCGGTCGGCGGCGTGACGGCGACCCCGGCGTCCGGCGCGACCTCCGGCGGGAACGGGATCTCCACGGTCTCGTTCACCGACTTCGGCTTGAGCGGTCCCGGGCGCGGCTTGAGCTCGGTCGCGATGTCGGTGTCGTCCGCTTCCAGCGGTGGGACGCCGGCCCACAGATCCAACGTCCCAGGCGCGGCCGACTCGGCCTGCGCGTCCGACTCGGACGTGGCTTCAGCCGCCGGTTCAGTTCGCGTGCAGCTCACCGCAAGCAGCGCCGCAGCTACCCAAGTCAAGCCTCGTTGCAGCCGAAGGCGGTCGCGCACATTGTGCCTCATGGGGCGAGCATACATCTGCTCCATGTACGTGTTGGGGGTTCAAACCGGTCTGCTTGGCATGGGGTCCGGCATGGGGTCCGGCATGGGGTCCGGCAGGGTTTGCGGCCTGCTTACGGACCCCGGACCGCCGCGATTTCTGCGAAGATGGAGCCCGTGGCTGACGTGACGCTGCCCGCTCGCATGGAGGCCGGATGTGTTCCGGCCGCGATGCGTGGGCGCGCCCCGGCTCTGTACCGGATCCCCATCACGCTGAGCTTGATGGGCTTGCTGATGATCGCGATTCAGGCGGGCCAGCCCCTGGTCGGTCTCGCGTCGATGGTGGGTGTCGTGGCGACCGCCGCGGCGCTCTGCTTGCGTTCGATGGCCCGGCGCTACGCTCCTGCCGCGATCCTGCGAGACCAGGGCGACGCGAAGATGGCCAACGGACGCTATCGAGAAGCGCGTGCGTTTTACGAGCGTGCGCTCGCCATCGTGCAGCGCGAACTCCCGCTTGGCTCACCCGATGTGCTCTCGGGCAACTACAACCTCGCGGTCGTCTGCTCGTTGCTGGGCGATCACGACCAGGCCGCGCGCTGTCTCGACGCGTTGCTCTGCGGACTGGGCGGCCGGGTGCCCAAACCGTGGTCGGGGCGAATCGCATGGCTGCTGCGCCGGATCGCTCGCCACCACTCCCTGCACGGCCGTCACCACGGCGCGCGAGAGGCGGCACGCCTGGCGATCGAACTCGTTGGTGAGGCACCCGGAGCCGACGACTGCACGGTTCGATCGTTGGTGAACGACCTCGGGTGGGCGCATCAGCGCGCCGGCGCTTTCGAGGCTGCCGAACGATCGTTCCGGGATGCGCTCGCGATCCACGAGCAATATCGGGACATCGTGGCCATGCAGGCGGCTCCGGTCGGCGCCGGCGCTCAGTCGCAGCACTCTCCGTATCGAGCGCCGAGCCCCCATGAGAGTCCGACCAGCGGCGGGCTCGACCGTGCCGTCGCCCACTCCTTGGTGGGTCTGGGTTGGACGCTGTTCGAGCTGGGAAGGTACGCGGATGCCGAGGCCGCGTTCGGCCGGGCGCTCATGCTCGCGTCGTCGTCTGACGGCACGGAGGATGCCGCGCTGAGGGGGGAGGCATTGCGGGGGCAGGGGACGACGGCCTTCGAGACGGGCCGGTACACCGACGCCGATCGATGTTACCGACGGGCGGCGGACGCTCTGCGGGCCGACGGCGCACCGCCGATGATCTCGCTGCTCCTGGATCGTGCTTGGCTGGCGTGCGTGCGCGGCCAGGACCCCCGTGCGGAGGGGTTGCTGCTCGAAGCCCAGCGGCGGCTGCGAGCAGACCCAGGTCATCTTGGCTTCGTAGGTTCCCTCCACTGCGCCTGGGCTGAGCTCCGCCGGCGCCAGGGCAACGAGCGCGACGCTCACAAACACGCGCAGCGAGCCGTGGTGCTCGCCGCCGAGGCCCTCGCCGAACACCCTCGCCACGCCAGCGTGTTGGCCCTGGCGGCGCGCGTCCACGTGACGCGCTCCGAACTCAGCGCGGCGGAGCGCTACGGCCGTCGAGCCATCGCGCTGCTGCGGGCAAGCGGGCTCCCGCAAACGCACCCGCGCTTTGCCGAGGTGTCGATTGCGATGGGGGAGCTTCACGCAGCACGCGGCGAGTGGGGCGCGGCTGAGGAAGCGTTTGTCGCTGCCCTCGCGGTACGCGAGATGCGGGTGGGGACGGATCACCCCGCGCTTGAGGAGATCTTCGACGGGCTGCGGGCGGTGTTCGAAGCGACAGGGCGAAGCGCGGAGCAGGCCGACCGGTTGCGAGCCGGAGGCGGGCGACCAGAGCTGCGGCGGCGGGCCGACCTCGCGAGCTGAGCCGGGCTGAGCCGAGCCGAGCCGAGCTGAGCTGGCCTGAGCCGAGCCGAGCCGAGCCGAGCCGAGCCGAGCCGAGCCGAGCCGAGCCGAGCCGAGCGCGCGCCGCTCTAGCCGCGCAGTATGATGGCCGTCACGGCCGCAGCGAGGGCGACCAGGGCCAGCACGCTTAACAGTAATCAGCGGGGTCCTGGAGGGCAGCTGCGCAGGGACACCCGGAACCTGTGCCCCGTTGGCCCTGCTGACCGTAGCGGACATGCTCGAGCTGGACAACAACGTAGACTGCGAAAGCTCGGCGCTGGTGGCCAGCTCCGCGCCGAGGGGTGCAGCCTCTGCGGATTCCTCAAGCGCCCCGGGGTTCCCGCCGAGGGTGCGCAGGTCGATGAGTCCCGAGCCGGCTTCACTTTGCGGTGTCGGGGCTGCGAGACGGGCGAGCTGGCGCGGCGCCCCACCGGGCTTCTTCTGGCTTTGCATCGCGCTGAGCGTGTCGAGCTGGAAGAGGACGGAGTCTGCGTTGCGCTCGTCCGACATCCCGGAGTCCGAGGACGAGGCGTGGCTCGGCGCCGATGGGACCGATCCTGTCGACCCGGCATCATGGCCCGCATCCTGGGAGAGCGGCGAAAACAGGAGGTCTTCCGAGGGCGCGGGTGGGGTTTTCACGGGGGCTGTCAACGCGCCCCAATCAAGCCGCAACGGCCTCCGGAATTCTGTGCGCCGGCTCGCCTTTTTGCGTGATTTCAATGCGGATTCACCGGAGGAGATCGCGTACGCAGGCGAGTGCTAGTGTTGTGGCGTGCCGCGCGATCGTCGTCTCCCGCTCTGGCCCGTCCTTCTTGGTGCGAGCTGGGTGACCGCGTGCAATGACACCACCGTTCCACCGACGCCCAAGGAGCGGACACCGGCCACAGCGCCTGTTGCCGAGCGGCCGGTTTCCGCGGCTGCGCCCCCCGGTTTGGAGGCGGCGGTCGCTCGCGGGGTGGTGTTGCCATCGTTGGATGACGGGACCTACCGGGTCGATCCGTTCGTCGCGACGCTCGTCTATGAGCGGCTTCGGGTGGACATGGCACCCTTCGTTTGGGTCGAGGCCGATGATCCGGCGCCGGCAGGGTATCGAGCCCTCTCGGTGGATCCAGCCGACGTCTTCGCGAAGCTGGGTCTGCAGGCGGGGGACATCGTGGAAGCGCTCAACGGCCGAGCCGTCAGGACGGCAGACCAGCTGGAGCTCGCCCTCGACGCCGCGGAGAACCGTCTGACGGTGACCCTTTTTCGGAAGGACCTTAGCTTCACCAACAGCTATCGGTTCGAGGGGGGGTTGGCCTGGCGAGATGTGATCGGAGGGGGCGCCGCTCGGGCACCGAGCGAGGACACCGAGCTGGGCGCGCCCGAGTCCGACGTCGAGACCCCGGACGCTCCGGTCGTGGCGGCGCGCCCTTCCTCGCCGACAACGCCACCGCGCAAGGCGTCTGTTTCACCCCGCGCGCCCAAGCGACCTGGCGCTGCGCCCTCGGTGCCCGCGTCGTCGGATATCCGTTGTGCGAGCACGTCCTCCTGCACCATCACCAAGCGGAAGTTCGACGAGCTCCGCGCATCGCCGAGCACGCTGCAACGGGGGGTTGGAATCGTCCCCGCCATCCAGAACGACGTCTTCAGCGGCTACAAGCTCAAGAGCGTGGCGGCGGGCTCTCCCGTCCATCAGCTGGGCTTCCGGGCCGGCGACAAGATTACGCACGTCAACGGTCGTGACCTCACAGATGATGCGCAGGCCATGGCCCTGTACTGGTCACTGGGGTCCTCCAAGGTGTTCACGATCCGCTACGAGCGTGGCGGTCGTAGGCAGGTCAGAACCGTGTCGGTTGTGTGAGGTCGGCGGCTCCAATCGCGACGTTGTGCTAGAAAGCGCAGCTCGATGAAGCGGACTCTCCTGCGCGTCGGCGGACTCCTGCTTGTCCTCGCCGTGTTGTCTCTGGGCTCTGCCGCAGGGCTGGCATGGGTCATGGGTCCGCCAACCTATGACGAGTACAGCCCGAGCGAGTTCGAGTTCCAAAAGGAAGGCGACGCCGTTGCCGGGAAGCGGCTCGTCGAGCTGGCGTGCGTGCGTTGCCACTACGACCCCACGACCGACAGCCTTGCGGGCCGCCCGATGGCGACCGAATACAAGACGCTGGGACGAGCGCACGCGCCCAACCTGACGCAGGACGACGTGCGGGGCATTGGGCTGTGGACGCAGGCCGAGTTGGTGATGCTGATTCGCTCAGGCGTGCATCCCAAGGACAAGACCCGGCTCCCGCCGTGGATGCCGTTTCATCCCAACATCTCCGACGTTGACCTGGCCAACCTGCTCGCCTTCTTGGCCAGCGACGACCCCTGGGTGGCGCCGCAGCGGACCCCGGAGACCAAGAGCAAGCTCGCGTATCGGTCGGTGCTGCAATCCTGGCTCCGCTGGGAGCCGGGCCCGACGGGGCTGAGTGTCGTCGAACGTCCGCCCGAGTCGGAGCCCATCGCCCTGGGTGCCTACCTGGCCAACGACTTGCTGCAATGCCACAGCTGCCACAGCGCCTCGGTCGAGGCGGTTGACCTGGTGTTTCCGGACCGAACAGACTTCTTCTACGTCGGGGGCGCCAAGCTCACCGACCTCGCGGGAAACACGATCGTCGCGCCCGGTCTCACGCCGTCTCCCAAATGGGGCCTGGGCGGCTGGACCTACGAGGAGTTTCGCAGGGCGCTGGTCGAGGGGGTGACGCCGGTGGGCAAGATCCTGCACTGGCCGATGCCCACCTATCCGAGGCTGACCGAAGGGGAGCTGACGGCCATGTACGCCTACTTCCAAACGCTCTCCCCCAACCACTCGGCGCTCAAGCGCCCGCCGCCGTACAAGGTTTCGCCGAAGATCATCGATCCCGGACGGTACGAGTTCGAGCGTCTGGGATGCCCGAGTTGCCACGCTCCGGACGCCCTGGGCCCGCTGAGCCTGGACAAGGTCCCGACGAAGTATCCCGACGATGCGTCTCTGATCGAGTACATCTCGGATCCACACTTCGTCGACGAGAACGCGTGGATGCGTGGCTACGGCAAGGTTGCGTCGGCGGAAGAGATGTCGGCGCTCGCCGAGTATGTGCGGCGCCGCGTGGAGCGCGGGCCCTACGCTCCACCGCTCAAGGACTGAGCCCCGCCCCGCAGCAGACACGCGATGCTCTGCGCGAGGTCTCGGGTAAAATCGACCCGCAGAGAAGCCATGTCCTCTCGGGCCAGGATCCCTGCGATCACGCTTGAGGGAAACGCGACCTGCCGGAATCCGATCAGGAGCGCGTACATGCGCAGCAACGTCCGTGGCCCCGTCCCTTCGCGCAGCTGGGGCCAGACGAACTCCAAGGCCTGTCCCGCGTCTTCGAGCTGATCTCGCAGGACCCGTTTGAAGGCGAGGGCGGCGGACGCGTCCACGTTCTGCTCGAGAATGGTGTGCAGGATGACGAGGAGCTCGCTCAGCGTGCGGCGCTCTTCCAGACTGCTCGCGAACTCGTGGCCCAGGATGTCCGGATCCACCGAGGCAAGCACCCCGAGCCGTCCGCGCAGCGCCTCGAACCACGCCACAAGCTCTCGTTGCAGCAGCGCGAGGAAGAGCGCCTCCTTGCTGCGGAAGTAGAGATACAGCGTGCCCTTCGCCAGCCCGCAGCCGGCGGCCACTTGCGACATCGTGATGCGCGCGTAGGGCTGCTTGCCCAGGAGGGCAGCGGCTTGGGTCAAGATCTCGGCGCGGCGGACCTGCTTGTCTTCGTCGTTGCGGGCTCGCTGCCGCAGCGCCATCAATGCACCAGCTTCCGCAGGATGCGGCGCTTCGAGTCGTCGTAGGGCGGGTACTTCACCGAGGGGTCGATGAAGTTGGCGGTCTTGAGGACGCCCTTCTTGTGAGAGAAGGCTTCGAAGGAGTGGTGCCCGTGATACGCACCCAGGCCGCTGCTTCCAACGCCGCCAAAGGGCAGCTTGGGGTCGCTGAAGTGCATCAGGGTGTTGTTGATGCATCCGCCACCGAACGATACCCGGTCCAGGATGAGCTGCTCCTCGGTGGCGGAGGTGGTGAACAGATACAGCGCCAGCGGGTTGGGATTCCGGGCGATGGTTTCGATCACCTCGTTCAAGTTGTCGAAGTCCAAAACAGGAAGCAGCGGTCCGAAGATCTCTTCGCTCATGACCCTGTCGCTCAAGGTCACATCGGTCATGAGGGTCGGCGAGATGTATCGGTCGGCGGCGTCGGTCTTGCCGCCAAAGACGACCTTGTCCTCGTCGATGAGGGCTGCGACGCGGGCAAAGTGCCGATCATTGATGATGCGCCCATAGTCGGGGCTTTGCTGGGGGTCTTCGCCGTAGAACTCGGTGGCGGCCTTGCCGATCTTGTCCACGAGCTCATCGCGAATGGAGCGCTGGGCGAGGATGTAGTCGGGCGCGATGCAGGTCTGCCCCGTGTTGAACCACTTGCCCCACGCGATGCGTTTCGCGGCGACGTCCAGGTTGGCGCTGTCGGTGACGATGGTAGGGCTCTTGCCGCCCAGCTCCAGCGTCACCCGGCTCAGGTGCTCCGCCCCCGCCTTGGCATAGACCCTCCCAACCTCGGTGCCGCCTGTGAAGAAGATGTGATCCCATCGATGCTCGAGCAGCGCCGTCGACGTCTCGATTCCACCCTCGACGGTGGCGACCCAGGCGGGGTCGAAGGCATCATCGATGATCGCTTTGACCACCGCCGACGAGGCGGGCGCAAGCTCTGAGGGCTTCACGACGCAGACATTTCCCGCCGCGACCGCGCCGACCACGGGCGCGAGCGCGAGTTGTACGGGGTAGTTCCACGGGCCGACGATCAGCGTCTGTCCGAGTGGTTGTGCAACGAGCATGCTCCGGGAGACGGCCGCCGCCAGAGGCGAGAACATCTTTTTGGGTCGCATCCATTTGCCGACCGACTTGATCGCGTGCCGAAGCTCGCCGGTGACGTAGCCGACCTCGGAGAGGTAGGCCTCGGTGCTGGAGCGGTGCATATCCTCGTGCAGCGCGTCGACGATGTGCGCCTCGTGCTTCTGAACCGACGTCAGGAATGCGCGCAGGGCCTCCTCGCGGGCGCCTCTGGGCAGGGTGTGACCGGCCGCGAAGTGCTTTCGCTGGGCCTCGATCAGCGCCGCGATGGTCGGCCCCGACTGGGCGGGGCTGGAGGGGTTTTGGCGCGAACCGTCCGGCATTTCGGAATTTTAGTGACCCCCGGTCATTTGTCAATCGTGCTGGTATCGTGGCGCCGATGACCGTCGAGCGGCCTGCGGACGTCGAGTCCTCGCGGACATCGATCCTCGATGCGGCCGAGCGGTTGTTCCTCGAGCGCGGATACGCCGGCACGTCGATGAGCGAGGTCGCCAAGGCGTCCGGGGTGACCAAGAGTCTGATTCACCACCACTTCGGTACGAAGGATGCGCTGTGGGGGTTGGTCAAGCGGGCGTCCTTCTCGGCCTATCACGCCAAGCAGAAAGAGCTGCTGGCGATGCAGCCGCTCACGGTGGAGACCGCCAAGGCTTCGATGCGGATCTACTTCGAGTTCTTGGCCGAGAACCCGCGAGTGTTGCGGCTGATGTGGTGGATGCTGCTCGGCGGTGAGGACGATCGTTCCAACGAGCTGGTCGGGGAGCTGGGCGAGCTGGGCGTCGCGCAGATTCGCGGCCTACAGGACCAAGGCCTGGTTCGCCGCGATCTCCGGCCCGAGTCGGTGCTGTGCGGGTTTCTTGGCCTCATCCACTCCGCGTTCACCGAGGACTGGCTGCTGACCCATCGCGGTGTTTCTCCCGCCGCCTATATAGAGGAAGCGTGGGAGATGTTTGCGCACGGGGTCATGCTCGGCCCAGCGTAGAGGTCCGGCCAGGCGACGCCTTCAGGGCAGCAGCTTCTTGGCGCTGCGGGTGCTCGGCCACAGACGCGAATCTCTGGCCATTTGGCGGGCTTCGGCATCCGGGCGTGAAGGCGGTGCGCCGCGGACCCGCAGGGTTTGCCGGACGCACCTGCGCGTCTCGGCGCATCGTGCGAAACGTGGCAGCCCGATTCGCACCCCTCACTCTGTTGGCCGTCTGCGTCTGCGCGCATGATGCGGAGCCTCCGGTGCCACCTGCAGGGGTCGGCCAACCGCTGGGGGCCGCGACGATGGAGCTTCACTTCGAGGAGGCGGACGCGATGCGCAGGGCCGCGCTCCGGGGAGAGCTCGACACGGTGCGCGAAGTCGCCGCGGCGTTTGCAGCCCGCGTGGCTGAGTCGACGTATCCGCAGCCGTGGGGTCCGGCGGTTCAGCGGCTTGAGGACGTGCTTGGGGTTGCGACCACCGTGGATGATGTCCGCGCCAGCGCGAGCCTTCTGGGGGAGGTCGGAGCCTCGTGCGGGGCATGCCACCGCGATCAAGACGTCCCCGTTCGGCGCGCCTGGCCGTTCGAGCCCGATCCAGAGCATCGGATGGACACGTTCGACTACGCGACCGAGCTGCTGTGGTTGGGCCTGGTGGTTCCTTCGGACGAAGCGTGGGCTCGGGGTGCGGACGCCTACCACGCGGCATTGAGCTGCGAGGGCTTCGAGTCGATCCCGGTGGGACCCGAGCATGTCAGCGCCTGCGGCAGCACGCGAGCCACCGGTGCGTCGGTTCTTGAGGCCAAGGACGATGCGTCACGCAGCCGGGCGTTCGCCGATGTGGTTCTGCACTGCGCTGGCTGCCACGCAGTTGGCGCACCGTGACGCGTCCGAAGAACGTCGCGTCACCGTTTGTTGCAGGCGAGCGCGCTACAAGAACTCGCGGGCGACCATGGCGTGGCGCATCAGCGTCCGATACTCCTGCGGCTCGATCCGCAGCGAACGCGCGATACGGACCATGAGCGCGTCCTCCTCGTCGACGATCTCGCCATCTGCACTCGCGATCGCGAACGCGGCGGCCAGGATCAGGCGCTTTTGCTCATGGTCGAGGCTGGCGGCGTGTTCGGCCAGAAGGTCGTAGAGTCGGACGCCGTCGGCGACCTGGTCGTTGACCAGCGCCCGGATGGTGTCCGATTCGAGTCGCTGGGCAAATCGTCGGCGCATGATCCACTGGATTCGCACCAATTCCTGGTCGTCCACGTGGCCGTCGACCCGGGTCATCAGGACCATGGAGCGCCGCAGCAGCGTCGCAAAACGGGCCTCGTCCAACACCGTGATTAATCTACCACCACCTTGCCAGTCCGGCGTTCGCTGCTACGTTGCCGGGCTGCCGGAGCTGCCCACATGGACGATTTGCACATCAAGACGACCACGGTCGTGCTGGTCATCCCGGCACGCGACCTGTCGTGGACGGCGGCCCGTGCATCCGGGCCCGGCGGGCAAAACGTCAATCGGGTCGCGTCCAAGGTAGACCTCCGCTTTGATCTCGTGGCCAACGAATCGTTGCGTCCCGAGCTTCGGGCGCGCATCGCCGAGCGCCACTCCACCCGCATCGATGCCCAAGGGCGGCTGGTCGTCATCTCGCAGTCCGCCCGGACCCAGGGCGGCAACCTTGCGCTCGCTCGAGAGCGGTTGGCCGCGTGGGTCGAAGCGGCCACCCATGTGCGCAAGACGCGTCGCAAGACCAAGCCCTCGCGCGGCGCGGTCCGTCGGCGGCTCGAGGCCAAGAAAAAAACGGCCGAGAAGAAGTCCGGGCGACGGTACACCCCGGAGCCCTAGACCCACGCTCAAGCGCGTGGGCGCGTGGGCGCGGGCTCTAAAAGTGCAGGGCCAAGCCCGTGGCGGTGGGCTCGAGCGCGACCTTGGGTGGCGGCTCGCGGTTGGGCTTCTCAGCTTCAGCCTTGGGCTCGGGGGTCGCGAGTGTTCGTCGCTCAAGCACGCCACCGCCGACGCGCAGGCCGATACCGATCGGCAAGAAGATGGCCGCGGCGATCAATCCGCCAAAGCCAACCTGCCCGGACAACAAGAAGCCGCTGCGACGCCGCCGGTCTTCGTCAGCGGTCGCGAGGCTTGGGGAGTTGGGGTCGCCGGTCGACGAGTTGTCGAGCACCACCTTGTAGGCCGTGCGCGCGAGTGCCCCGCCCAAGCCCACGCCGGCCGCCGTGGCGCCCACGATGATCAGCCCGATGCCCGCGCCGTTGAGGCGGCGAGCCGATGCGAGTTTCTTCTCTCGCTCGATGCGTCGCTTCTCCAGCGCTTCGATGTCGGCAGCGCTCGGGCCGTTGACGATCACCCGGTTGCGCTCGGCCTCCTTGTTCTCTTCGAGCTCGATCTGCGCTTCGAGCTTCTCGATCATGTTCTGAACGTAGTCCGCTTCTCGGGCGCTGTAGCTCGAGTCGGTGTTCAAGCGCTTGTCGTAGTTGACGAAGAAACTCTTGGCCTGGCGCAGGTGGTCGATGTCGGGGTCGAGCTCGTACCAGCGGCGGTGAGCCTGCCCCAGGTTGAACAGCAGCTGTGGCACCGGTGCCAGCTTCCACGCGGCTTCGAACTTGGTGATGGCGTCTTCGTATTGCCCGAGCTCGTAGAACATCGAGCCCTCACGGAACAAGGACGCGGCCTCTTGCTGGGTCGGGTCGGGCTCGGTGGCCTCGGGGTCTTCCGCTGGTGGCGTTTCTGGGGTGGCCTCGGCGGGCTCGGGATCCCCGGCTTCACCATCGGTTGGCTCGGCGACAGGCGTCGTTTGCGAGGACGGATCCTCGGCCGCGGTCGGCTCGGACTCTGCACCAGCAGGCTCGTCCGCGGCCGGCGGCGCGGCCCATGCGACCGAGCTTTGAAGGAGGGCGGCCGTGCAGATGCCAGCGCAGGTGCGGGCGAAGGCGATGCGGGGCGTTCGCTTCATCGGTCAGCCTCCCGAAGTTGCGGCGCCATCGGTTGCGCCCTCGGTGTCGGTGTCCACGTCCATGCACTCCGTGAGCGCGTCGTCCAGGGCGTTCTCGCAGAGCTGCTCGGCCGCGGTCTGGCCCTCCTGGTCGGGGATGCAGACCGTTCCAGAGCGCCACGCGAGGCCATCGGGGCCGAAGAAGCGCTCAAAGTCGTCGGCTTCGTCGGTGTCGAACTTCGGCCTCCCCTCCTGAAAGCACATGTCGAACACCTGCTGGCACGCCGGGGGCTGGTTGCAGAACTGGCACTCGCCCGCGAGCTCTTCGATGTCACGGCAGCTTGGGGAGTCGCAGCTGCTGCACCGCAAGACGACGGTGACGTCCTCCGGCCTCGAGACCACGAAGTCGCCGTCGCGGTTGCCGTCGCCGTCGACATCTCCGTCCGGCGCGACGTTTCGAGCGACCGCGAACTGTTGCGTCTCAATCTTGTGGCACAGCGGTGGGACCTGGTCGCAGATGTTGGCGTCGACGACATAGCCGAACTGGATGCGGCCGCGGTCGTTGCCTTCGAGCCCGTCGATGAAGGTCCACTGGATCTCGTCGGAGCCGGGGAACTGGATGCCACCGCCGACGACGTTGTTGTTGCTCGCGGAGAACTCGAGGTCGACCGTGAAGGCCTGCCCCGGGTTGGCGACGATCACATCTTCGTTGGAGATGATGCTGACCGACTCATCAAACGCTGGGTCCAGCAGGGGTCCTTGCGGGTCGCCCGTGTTGAACGGCGAACCGTCGGTTCCACCAGACTGCCCAGCGAGAATCTCCGCTGGGTTCCCGTCGCCGGGGTAGGGCGTGAGCAGGCCGCATCCAACCCCGGTGGCCAGTCCGCCCAGCACGTAGACCAAAAAGCCCCGTTGCATCGCATTCCCTATATCACGCACTCGCTCGGCGGCGCGCCTGGTCTCCATCGCCAAATCGCGAGGAAGATCTTCGAAAAGGCTGTCTCGGCGGCCCTCTCATCCCCGGAGTGCACCGCGCTCGCCCGGTCTCGCGGCGGTGTCATCGGCGGAGCCCGGCGGGTGCAGTCCGGCCGGAGGCGCCCGCGTCGCGGTGCTCCATCCCCGGATGTTGGGAATACCCCCGCGAACCTTCAAAGCAGCGCCCGCAGGGGTGCCCGGGTTGGCCGTGGCTCGCGCACGTTGCGGCCACCCGGCCATGGTGGCGCGCCGTACCGATGCCTGCGGCTGATATCTTCCCGGCTCATGCGCAACGCTTGGCCTTACGTGGTGATCTTGGCGCTCTCGGGCGCAACGGCGTGCACCGACTCGGGCGAGGGAGACGGCGCCTCACAGACCGATTCGGGCTCTGGCCCGACGGACACCGAGGGGACGGACACCGAGGGGACGGACACCGAGGGGACCGACACCGACGGAACCGACACCGACGATCCGACCGGCGGTGGCGGAGTGACCGAGTGCGGGACGACGCTCGAGCCCGCGACCAACGGGACGTGCTCGGTCAACGGTGGGGCGGCGGCGGTGGCATGGTCTTGCGCGGCACCGTGCTGGCGCCCGAGGACACGCTTCGTGGCGGCGAGGTCTTCGTCGACGCGGCGGGCCGCATTGCGTGTGTGGACTGCGACTGCAGCGGGACACCCGGCTACGACGACGCCGCGGTGATCACGTGTGCGCAGGGGGTCATCTCCCCGGGCCTCATCAACCCTCACGAGCACCTTGGGTTCGCGGGGAACCGTCCGATCGGAGACGGCCCGCAGCGATACGACCACCGTCACGAGTGGCGGACCGGGGCGGGCGGAAACATCGAACTCTCGGTGGATGGCGGGGCCTCCCAAGAGGAGGTGTTGGCGGCGGAGCTTCGTTACCTGATGAGCGGCGTGACCTCGATCGCGGGCGCAGGTGGAGAGCCGGGGCTGATCCGAAACCTCGACATCTCCTCCCTGCTCGAAGGCCTCCCGGTGGCCGCGGTGGACTTGGACACGTTCCCGCTCGACGACGCCAACGGCACGATGATCGAGCAGGGCTGCGACTACGGCAGCGGCGCGACGACAGCAGCCCAGATCGCGAACGAGTCGGCCTACTTGCCGCACATCGCCGAAGGCATCAACCGCGCGGCCCGCAACGAGCTGACCTGCACCAGCATGGGCGCGCTCGACCTGGTCGCGCGCCAGACGGCCGTCGTGCACGCGGTCGGGGTGGGCGCAGTCGAGGCCCAGCTGTTGGGCGAGGACTTTACGCGCGTCGTATGGTCACCGCGCTCCAACGTCGTGCTCTACGGCAACACCGCTCCGGTCACGCTGCTCGACCGCATGGGCGTAGCCCTCTCGCTGGGCACCGACTGGGTCGCTTCCGGATCGATGAACATGCTGCGCGAGCTTCGTTGTGCGGACGAACTCAACGACAACTACTACGGCGGCTACTTCTCGGACGCAGACCTGTGGAAGATGGTCACCACCAACGGAGCGCTGGCCACCGGAACCCACCAGGCGATCGGGATGCTCAAGCCCGGCTATGTGGCGGACATCGCCGTGTACGCAGCCGGTGACCGAGTGGACCATCAGGCCGTCGTCGAAGCCGAGCTGCAAGACGTCGTGTTGGTGATGCGCGGCGGTGATGCGCTGTACGGCGACGATGCGGTGATGGCTTCGGCGGGGGTTGGCAAGGGCAACTGCGAGGCCATGGACGTCTGTGGCACGGGCAAGCGCGCCTGCGTGGCCGATGACGCCGGCCCATCGCTTCAGGCGGTGACCAGCGCGATCGAAAGCAGCTACCCGCTGTTCTACTGCGATGTTCCTCAGAACGAACCCTCGTGCGTGCCGACTCGGCCCGAGTACTCCGGCATCCAAGAGGGTGATGCGGATGGTGACGGTGTGGGAGACGACAGCGACAACTGCCCCGGCATCTTCAACCCGGTTCGCCCCCTCGAGCAGGCCCAGGCCGATGCCGACCAGGACGGAGTCGGCGACGTCTGTGACGTGTGCCCACTCGACGAGGCGGACGGGTGCGCCGGTCTGGAGGGCGCTGACGTGGACGCGGACGGCATCCTCAACGGCGACGACAACTGCCCGCTCCAACCCAACGCCGACCAAGCCGACGCGGACGACGACGGCAAGGGCGATGTCTGCGATGCGTGCGGACAGTCCAACCCTGGCGCGTCGGGATGCTCGGCTTCGATCGCTGCGATCCGAAACCCGAACGATCCCGCACACCCCAGCGAAGGAACCCCGGTCACCATCAGTGGCGTCTACGTCACCGCGGTCCGCGACAACGGCTCAGGCTTTGTGGTGCAGGACGATTCGCTGGAGCCCTGGACCGGCATTACCGCGTTCGGCTCCGCTGCGGGTCTGCAGGTCGGGGATCGCGTCACCGTGTCGGGCACCTACGCGGAGTTCTTCGACCTCAGCCAGATCGAGGACGCCGTCGTGACCGTGGAGGCCTCGGGCGCGCTGCCGTTCGATGCGATCCCGTTTGACGTCGCCGACCTCGTCTCGGGCCCAGACGCCGAGCCCTACGAGTCGATGCTCGTGAGCATCGGCGCAGTCACGATCACGGTGGCAAACCCCGATGCCCCCGAAGACTTCGATGAGATCGAGATCACAGCCGGATATCGGATCGATGACCAACTCTTCAGCGCGATCGACAACATGTGCGCCGTGGATGAGACGTTCGACGGCATCACTGGGGTGCAGACATACAGCTTCGGCAACTACAAGCTGCTCCCGCGTGACGCGAACGACTTCGACAACGCCTCCTGCGAACCGTTCTGAGGTCGGCTGAACTCAGGGGCCGGGCGAGGTCTTTTGACGCGCGACCGGCCCCTGTGGCAAACCGACTCCGTGCCCAAGAACCTCGCTCGTGAGGCCGTCGATTTCGGATTTCGAACCGCGTACAGGACGGCGCACAGAATGCTTCGGGCGTACTGGGGGATTCGCAACCCTCAGACCCACGGAGCGCTCATCGCTGCCTGGTATGACGGACAGATCCTGCTGGTCAAGAACTCGTACCGCAAGGAGTACACGCTCCCCGGCGGATACGTGCGCCCTGGGGAATCGCCCGAGCAGGGGGCGGCCCGAGAACTCCGAGAGGAGGTCGGCGTCGACGTGTCGGCCTCAGACCTGAGCCTGGCGTACTCGGACACCAAGCCGTACGAAAATCGTCGCGACCACGTCACGATCTGCGAGATCACGCTCGAGGATCCGATCGAGCTCGCCGTCGACAACCGTGAGGTGGTCTGGGCTGGCTTCCGAAGGCCCGACGAGGTCCTCTCGCTGCCGATCGTCCCGCACCTGCGCGAGTATCTGACGGCGATCAAAGAGAGCCATGGCGGCAATTGAAAGAACCTGAGCTCGGGCGGGGTGCAGACCCGACCGAGCCCAGGCTCTTTCCCGGGCGGAGGCTTCGTGCGCGACGAAGCCCCGTTCTTCTCAAAGCTAAGCTGGTGGATTAAGGCCGATAAGGTCTAGACGAAGGTAAGCAAAGAGCGCGGTCGTTTAAGCTAAGCGTCAGATTCAAGGACAAGTCAGGCAGGCTTCGAGCGGGGCCGGAAAAATTAAGTCGGCCGGGTTCGTTCGAGGCAGAAGGTCAAGGCAAGGTCCGCGCAGAGCTCGTTTCAAATCAAGCCAAGGTGTCAGTCGTTCAAGCCAAGTGAACTCTTGCGGATAACGATTGGGTTTGCAGACGCTGTGCCAGAACGTCACGAGCCTGGAATCTTTGAGAAAAACAGTCAGACGAGCCCGAATGCCCCGAATCGGAGGACCCGGCCCATGACGCAAACGCCCGAACTGGGCCTCGTTGGGGCGGTTGGGGATGACATCGATGTCGTGTGGACCCGCGGAGCGGCCGCCGACCCTTCGGCTGACCAGATGCTCGAGCCTCAGACCAGGAGCTTCGAGCCCGTGGCTTCGACGTCTTTGGCCCGGAGATCGCCCGGTTTGGGGGGCACGTTGCGCCCGGCCTGCACGGCGGGCCGCGCATCGATCGCCGCGAGCCAGCGAGCGAGGTGCGGCAACCCATCGATGTCGACGCCCGACCATCGGTACGTGCTCGCCCAACACCAGTTTGCAATGTCGGCGATCGAGTAGGCACCGGCGAGGTACTCCGACTCGCTCAGTCGACGGTTGAGCACCTCGAGCAGGCGCCGACTCTCTCGCTGGTACCGCTGTGTTGCGTACGGGATCCGCTCTGGAGCGTATCGGTGGAAGACGTTGGCTTGGCCCATCATCGGCCCGAGCCCCCCGATCTGAAACATCAGCCACTGCACAGCACGCGATCGGTCCGCGGCGTGCTCGGGGAGTAGACGGCCGGTCCGCTCGGCAAGGTGGATGAGGATCGCACCGGACTCGAAGATCACCAGGTCGTCCGCGTCGTGGTCGACCAACACCGGAATGCGTCCGTTGGGATTGAGCGCCAGGAAGTCCGGATGCTTCTGTTCCTCCGCGTTGAGGTCGAGCGCGCGGACGTTGTACGGGAGGCCAAGCTCCTCAAGCGCAATGCTGACCTTGAAGCCGTTGGGGGTGCGCGCGGTGTAAAGCGTGAGCATGGGCCTACAACACGAACGGGATGATCGCGCGCCGGTTCGGAGGCAGGTTCGGGAACGTGCGTCGGGACCACAGGTGATGGGACACCGCGCGAGGGAGCAGCAACGCGATGGCCAGCGTGGCACAGGCGAGTCCGGGCTTGGACCACGTGAGGACGGTCCAGCCCATCCACATCAGCATCTCGCCGAGGTAGTTTGGACTGGACACCTCTTCGAAGAGGACGCCGCGAGGCAGGACGTATCCGAGCTCGCCGCGGCGTCGCAGGTTGATGAGCGCGAGATCGGCTGCGCGGGAGATGAACATTCCGGCGAGGAAGAGCATGGCGCCGTACAGGAAGCGGAAGCTCCACAACCAACGCAGCGGGTAGTCTCGCCACGTTTGCGCGATGCTCAGGCCATTGAGGTAGGCCAGCGCAGCCGTGAGAAGGGTGCCCAGCAGGACCGCGGCCCAGGGCATGCGCTTGTGTTGGGTGCCGCGGATGAGCACCGGATACAGCACGCCGCGCCAGCCGTACGCCAGCATCCACAGCGCGAGCATGATCAGCGGGACCACGCCGGCGGGACCTCCTGCTTCATAGACGGTCCACGGACACAGCGTGAGGCCGGGGAGGGCGATCAGGACCCACGCGAGGCGGATGGGCACCCCACCAGCACCCGGCGCCGCGTGGCGCCCGTATCGCAGCGGACCGACCCCCGTGAGCACGAACAACACCCCGGATGCGGCGAACAAGGCAGCGAGCAAAAGTGTCTCGGGCGTCATATGAGCTCCGTTCCGCAGACGCGGCAGAAGTTGGCATCGTTGTGGTGTCCGACCGCGCGGCACTCTTGGCACGAGACCGGCTGCTGCTCGGACCCAGTCTTGATCGCCTGAACAAACTCCGCCGACACGATGCCGGTCGGGACCGCGAGGATTCCGTACCCGAGCAGCATCAGCAGCGCCGCGACGGCTTGCCCCGGGACTGTACTGGGCGCGATGTCCCCGTATCCCACGGTCGTCATGGTCACGATCGCCCAGTACATGCCGCGTGGGATACTGCTGAATCCGTTCTCCGCCCCTTCGATGAGGTGCATCATGGCGCCCATCACCACGACGATGGTGAGGACCGCGCCCATGAACACGGTGATCTTGGCGGCGCTCGCCTTCAACGCGTGCAGCAGCTGGTTGGCCTCGCCGAGCATGCGCATGACCTTGAGCACTCGGAACACCCTCAGGAGTCGCAGCACCCGGATGACCAGCAGCGAGTGCGCGCCGGTGATGAAGACTCCGATGAACGAGGGCAGGATCGAAAGGAGATCGACGATGCCGAAGAAGGAGAGGACGTAGCGCATCCGGTGGCGGGCGACCCAGAGGCGGACGGAGTACTCGGCCAGGAACAGCACCGTGAACACCCAGTCGAGGATGCGAAGCGCGGTCCCGAAGCGGGCGGCGAACGCCTCGACGCTCTCGAGCACCACGGCGAGCACGCTGGCGAGGATCAACAGCAGGAGGCTGACGTCGAATGCGCGCCCCGCAGCCGTCTCGACCCCGAAGATGATCTCTCGGAGCCGTTCACGTGCCGCCTGGGACCCGTGGACCGGTGCCGGGTCCGTCGGGGGTGAGGTCTCGCTCATGCCTGCGCGAGTGTAGCGAACCACGCCGTAGACAGAACCATGACCTACGAGGACGGGAGTGTGACGGCACGGAACCGGTCTCAGCGTCCACACTCCTGTGCAACGATGAGCGTTTTTGAGGTCTCACAAGAGCAGCCGCGCGACCCGGGAAAGTTGGCGCGGTCTCTGCGCGATTACCAGCTGAAGGACGTGGGCCCGTTCGTGATCATCCACGTCTTGGCGATCGCCGGCGTGGTCATGGGCGCGAGCTGGAAGGTGTGGCTGCTGTGCCTGGCGCTCTACGTGGTGCGCATGTTCGGCGTGACGGGCTTCTACCACCGCTACTTCGCCCACCGCACGTTCAAGACCAGCCGCTGGTTTCAGTTCGTCGCGGCGTTCGTCGCTCAGTCGGCGGCACAGCGTGGCGCGCTGTGGTGGGCCGCGCATCACCGCGATCACCACAAGTACTCCGACACCGACAAGGACCTGCACTCGCCGCGGCAGCACGGTTTTTGGTACTCGCACGTGGGCTGGATCTACGACCACAACGATGTGAGCAAGTACGCGCGCATCAAGGACTTTGCGCGCTACCCCGAGCTGGTGATGCTCGACAAGTACTGGCTCGCCCCGCCGATTCTCCTGGGCGTTGCCTGTGTCGTGTTCGGCGGACTTTCGGCGCTGCTCGTGGGCTTCATGTTCAGCACCGTGCTGCTGTGGCACGGGACCTTCACGATCAACTCGCTATCGCACGTGTGGGGCACTCGCCCGTACGAGACGTCCGATGACAGCCGGAACAACTGGTTCCTCGCGCTCATCACGTTGGGTGAGGGGTGGCACAACGACCACCACCACTACATGAACTCGACCCGCCAAGGCTTTCACTGGTGGCAGTTCGACATCACCTACTACGGGCTCAAGATGCTGAGCTGGGTGGGTCTGATCTGGGACATCAAGGAGCCGCCCGCCCACATCGTGGCTGGGGTCAAGCGCACGCGCAGCGGGGTGAAGTCCTCGCCCGAGTCCTCGGCCCAGGACGCCGCGACTTCGACAAGCTGATCCGAGAGCGACTCGCTCACCCTCGACGCGGCCGTTTCGCCCACTTGGCGGTGGCCGCGTCGATCATTGGTTCGAGGTGCGGCACCACCAGCGCTTCGTAGCGGGACCACTCGCCTTCGAGAAGCGCCCAGCGGGCGACCAGCGCCTCGAAGCCAGTCGAGCTACGGTAGCTCTGGGTGTCTTTCTTGCCGCGGATGCTCGTGGTCTTGGCGTTGCGACCCCGCTGCACCACCGAGCGCTCGTCTTCGGTGAGCTCGGGATCAATGCGCTCGAGGAGCGTGGCCTGGGCCTGCGCCCGCACGACGTCTGCCTTGATCGAATCGAGTCGGTCGACCGGGTGATCGCCCCGCCGGCAAACTCGCCACCGCACGTCACGCTCGAACGCTGCGTCGCCAAGCCAGGCCAGCGTGCGAACCGATCGCTGAAGCAGGGGTTCGTCCGACACTCAGCGCCCCTTGAACTCCGGCGCCCGCTTGCCCAAAATCGCATCGACCGCTTCCTTGTGGTCGTCGGTGTTCTGGATCATGCCCTGGTAGCTGGCCGCGAGCTCGAGTGCGGTGTCGAGGTCGGTGTCCCAACTGCGGTATGCGGCCCGCTTGGTGAGCGACACGGCCAACGGAGCGTTCTGTGCGATGAGCGTCGCGCGTTCGGTCGCGGCCGCGAGCAGCGCTTCGGGGGGTACGACCGCGTGCACGAGTCCCATCTGCAGGGCTTCGTCGGCCTCGACGATGCGCCCGGTGAGGACCATCTCCAAGGCCCGCGGAAAGCCGATGGTTCGGGCGAGGAAGTAGGCCCCACCGTCGCCGGGAACCAGGCCCACCTTGACGAACGTCGAGCCCAGCTTAGCGCCCTGCGCCGCGATGCGGATGTCACACATGCAGGTGAGGTCCAGGCCGGCGCCAATCGCCGCGCCGTTGATGGCGGCGATGAGCGGCTTGTCGAACTGGGCGATGCGTCGCGGGATGCTCTGGATGCCGTCGATGTACTGCCGCCGCAGCTTCACCGGGCCACCCGCAAACATGCCGCTGGAACTTTGCATGCGCTTGAGGTCACCGCCGGCATGAAACGACTTGCCTTCGCCGGTCAGGATGACGGCGCGGACCGTGTCGTCGGCTTCGGCGGCATCGAGCGCGGCGATGAGGCTCCGCACCATCGCTTCGCTGTACGCGTTGCGAGCTTCGGGGCGATCGAGGGTGATCGTGGCCAGCGGGGCGCTGACCTCGTAGCGCAGGTCCGTAAACGACATGCCCCGGACTGTCCCCGAAGCGCGGGGGCGTGTCGAGGAGGATTCACGCGCGGGCGATCACGCGCCGAGTTGTTCGGTGAAGGTCGCCACGCCGGCTCCGCTGGGGACCGACACGCCCTGCGCCTTGAGTGCGGCTTCCATCGCGGCGAGCAGCACGATGATGTGGCGCGGCTGACACGAAGCGCCCATCAGCCCCACGCGCCACACCTTGCCCGCGAGCGGCCCGAGGCCCCCGACGATTTCGATGCCGTGCTGCTGCATGAGGTAGGCGCGCACCTTGGCCTCGTCCACCCCATCGGGAACGCAGACTGTGGTGAGCGTGGGCAGGCGGTGCTCGGGCGCGACGAGCATCGACAGGCCCATCGCCTCGAAGCCCGCCCACATGGCCTCGGCGGTCTTCTGTACGCGTGCGGTCCGGTTGGAGAGCCCCTCCTCATCGATGATGCGTAGCCCTTCGTACAGCGCGTACGTGAGGTTGATGGGGCCGGTGTGGTGGTACTTGGGCGGAGTGTCCCAGTAGGCCAGGTTGAGGAGCACATCGAGGTACCAGCTTCGGCACGACGATCCTCGGTTGCGGATCCTATCCATCGCGCGGTCGCTGAAGGTGATCGGCGAGATCCCCGGGACCGCGCTGATGCACTTTTGCGCCCCCGTATAGACGATGTCCGCGTCCCAAGCGTCGGTGGCAAACTCCGCGCCGCCCAACGAGGCGACGGTGTCGGCGATCAGCAGCGCACCGTGCTCGTGGGCAAGCGCCGCGATCTCCGGAATGTCCTGCCGGACCCCGGTTGACGTCTCACCGTGGACGATCCCCACCACCTTGATGTTCTTCTCGTGCTCGAGCGCGACCTTTACGTCGTCGGCATTCGTGGGGCTTCCCCAGGGGGACTCCACGATCACCACGTCCGCGCCCGCACGCTCCATGATCTGTCGCAATCGGTCGCCAAAGTAGCCGTGTACGCAGACCAGGGCTTTCTCGCCGGGCTCCAACGCGTTGAACACCGCAGCCTCCATCGCAGCGGTGCCGGCTCCGGTGATGGCAAGCGTCGCATCGTTGGTGGTGTCGAAGACCATCCGCATCAGCCCGCGCAACTGCTGCATGAGCGCAACGTAGCTGGGATCCATGTAGCCGACGGTCGGGCGAGCGAGCGCCGCGAGCACTCGCGCCGGGACTTCGCTGGGGCCGGGGCCGAGGAGGATACGCGTGGGGGGATCGAAGACGAACGGCTCGCTCATGGCCACAGCATGGTAGGGCGCTTGGCCTGGCGCCGCCACGCGCCCCCGCGGACGTCACTCGTCGTCGAAAGCGTCTCGACGATGCAGCGTAGCCCCACCATCTTCCTCGTCGTCGATGTCAGCGTCGCGCAGGGCCTCCAGCTTCGACAGATCAAAACCGAGGTCCACGGGCACCGGGGTGGGGGCTGCGGGCGCAGGCGAAGCGAGCTCGGGCTGCGGGGGAAGCTCGAAAGGGACCTCGCCCGTGAGCGAGGCCAGCTCCTCGCGGGAGAGCATGCTGCTAGAGTCTTCATCCAACACGTCGAACGTGGCCGCGCGCAGCTTCTCAAGCGAGGCTTCGTCGAGACCCCCCGAGGGGAGAGCCTCGTGGCCATCCTCGAGCGCATCATCGTCCGCCTGGACCGCTTCGACGCCGGCTCGCATGCGGGCAACGTCGTCCAGGCTGAGCATCCCGGTGCTCTCCTCGTCTTCCGATGGCGGAGCGCCAAACATCATGGCGCCCGCGGGTGCTGCCGCGACGCCGACCGGGAGGAACGCCTGCGGCTGTTTGGGACCGGCGGGCGCTGGCGCTGACGGGGCCGCCGGCTGTGCGACGGCGCCATCGTCGGAGGGTCCGACACCCAACGCGACGGTGGCGTCAGGGACGACGAGGTTCTCAAAGCTGTCCGCCTGGGCGGAGAACTTTGCGGCCTGATCGGTAAGGCCTCGTTGGCGGCACATCTGCGCGAGCGCGCGGGCCGACTCTCCCGCCGAGGTCAGGGGCGCGAGTGGACCTGCGGCCTCGGCGAGCTTGACCGCCTTGGTATAGAACGCGATCGCCTGCGCCTGCATGCCGAGCTCTGCCGCGAGAGAACCTGTCAGGCGCCCACCCTCGATCGCGAGCGCTGGCTGCCCCGACCGCTCCGCCACGACCGTGCCCTCGGCGTAGCAGACCAGCGCGCCGTGTTTGTCGCGCCGCGTCAGCTTGCTCGCGCCCATCGCGAACTGTCCCGTGGCGACCTGGGAATCTTTGCCCTGCTCGCCCGCGGTCTTGACCGCCCGGGCGAACGCCGCCTCGCTCTGCTTGGGGCTGCCTGCCGCGAGCAGCTGGCCCCCCAGCATCAGCTCGAGGCTGATCGCGTCGCGCTGCAGCCCCGCGGCGGCACTGAGGTCGCGCGCCTCTCGGGTCGACTGCACGGCGTCTGCGGCCTGACCTCGCTTCATGGCCAAGCTCGAGTCGATCAGCTTCTGTGCGATGGCACCGCGCAGCTTTGAATCCGCGGTGGGCTCGGGGGCGGGGCCGACGCTGGGGTGTGGTGGCGCTTTCACCTCGGGGGAAGCGCCCGGCGGCGGCCCCCCGGGCACGAAGCCCTCAAGCAGGGACTCGACGTCGCGGTCCTCGGCGGCCGGGTCGGGCGCAACCGTGACCTTCGCCGCGCGGTCTCGCAGCTGGTCGGCGACCGAGGCGGTGGGGGCGGGCGGCGTCTCGATGACCACAAACCGGACCGCGGCCAGCTTCGGGTCCATCAGCAGCGGTTGCACACCCTCATGCCAGGCCTGTACCGCATCGAGCGTGCTGGGGGAGAGCACCACCACCATGCCGTGCGCACCTTCGGGCTGACCGTGCGCGAGTTGCAGGAGGGCTGCCGCAAACAGGGCTTGCCCGCTCCCGGCCATCACACCCTCGGGCAACGCCGCCAACGACTCGCCGTGGGGCGCCATGAGCTCGGCCCGGTGCGCGTGCTGGGCCCGCGCATGCTCGGCGCGCTGCGACCACTGGGGAGCGTGCCCGGTGTGCTCCTGTTCGAACAAGTAAAACGGCGCGGTGTTGGCGGGGTCGCGTTCGTGCGCCATCACGGCCTCGACGCACGACTTGCGCATGCGCACCGCCGCGTCCACGTGCAGCAGCTTCGTCGTGGGCGTGCGCACGAAGCTCGCCATGGCCTCGAGCAAGCCTTCGATGGGAGACCCGAGGGATTCCATCGGCTCAGTTGATCTTCACGTTGAGGCCGGCGATGTTGACGAGGGCCTTCCCGCCCACGTCCGTCTTCACGCCCTTGAGCGAGGCGGACGCGGCGGTCAGTTCGAGTTCGGAAGCGCCGTTGCTCGCTGGAAATTTCAACGCTGTCCCCATCGCCCTCGATGCTGGTGGAGACGGAGAGCGAGGCGAGCGTTCCCTGCGCGAGAACGGTGCCCCCCTTGATGGCGACGTCGGTGGTGAGCTTGACGGACGCATCTCCCTTCGCCTTCAGGTCGATGCCCTCTGCTATGGTCACATTGCTCTGGCTCACGGAGGTCAGGCGGATCTCGGAGTCCATCGCAATCGTTCCCCCCTTTTCGGAACTCATGGTCATCAACCCTTGGTCATCCATCGTGAGTGCAACGTGGGGCGAGGGCGTCGTGAGGGCAAAGGGGGTGGACGCCGTCTCGTTCCCGGGGCCAGCGCCGAGCATCAGTTGCGTATCGCCGCCGGCGATGACCGTGATGCCACCGGGGGTCAGCTCGATCGAGGACGCGCCGCATCGCAGGATGATCTTATTGGGCGCTGTGATCTCGACGCTGTTGTCGGCCTTCTGAGTGATGCTCCCGGTCACCGAGAGCAAGTGGTCCGAAGGCGTCACCTCGCCCTGTCCGTCAGGCGGTGGCGGTGCCCCGACCTTGATCGTTTGGTTGCCCGTAACATTGACCGCCCGCTCCCCGCCAACACTCAGCGTCTGGTTGCCCCCGACGCTGACGGACTGCGTTGCGCCCACCCGCTGCGCGTGTGCGTGTAGGACCCGCTCCGTGTGATTTCGCTGGGCGTGAAAGTAGACCTCTTCTTTGCCCGCAGCGTCCTCGAAGCGGAGCTCGTTGAAGCCGTCGCCGCCGGGCGAGCTGCGGGTCTTGATGCCGCTTTGTGTCTTGTTGTGGAGAAGCGAGTACGGCGGGGTGTGGCTCCCGCTGTAGACGGAACCGACGCAGACGGGGCGGTCGGGGTCGCCGCCGAGAAAGCTGACCAAGACCTCCATACCGACGCGCGGGATGAACTGGGTGCCAAAGCCGGCGCCTGCCCAGCTGTGCGCAACGCGGAGCCAACAGCTGGTGTCGGTGTCGCGAGCGCGTTGTTCTCGGTCCCAGTGCATCCGCACCTGGATCCGGCCGTGCACGTCGGTGTGAATCTCTTCGCCGGACGGGCCGACCACGGTCGCGGTTTGCACGCCAAAGATCCGCGGGTGCGGGAACTCTTGGGGCGCGAAGGCTTGCCGCAGCGATGCGCACAAGAAGCGGTTGGCGTAGTTGCTGCCGGAGCTGTGGGCCCCGAGCTCGACGTCCGCGTTGTCGGCTTCGTGGGCGACGCGAATGCAGTAGTACGCCCCGTTGAGTTCGGTGTCGGGGTGTCCGTCGAGCTCGAACGTGGCGCCCGGGAACAGGCTCAGGACGTTGGAACTTCCGTCGAACACGTTGGCCTCGAGTGCGCGCAGGTTGTACGCGCGGCTGAGGCGGTCGGCGGTGTTGTCGAGGTGGGGCCCAGCTCCGCCAGCATCCTCTTGCAGCCTTCGACCACCGTGCGTGTAGAAGGACCCGACGTGTTGCGGGGAGGCCTCCTTCGGCTCGGTCGAGGCGTGCAACTGGCCGGGCGAGGCCTGCTTCCAGTCCCACTGTTCGTGTTCGCCGTGCCCGGCATACACGCGGTGCTGCCAGGTAAAGGAAGCGATGCTCTCTTCTTCGATTTGTTCGCCGCGGACGTGGATGTGTTGCGGTGGCGGGGACGCTCCGAGTCCTTCGACACTGCGCAGCACCGACCCGAACCGATCCTGGTCGTCGAAGAGGACCACCCGCTCGTGGGATTCGTCGGCCTCGAAGCCCACGGTGATGCCCTCCTCGGCCAAGATACGCTGCAAGAAGAGCAGGTCGCTCTCTTGGTACTGAACGCAGTAGTCGCGGGTGGATGTGTCGCGGGCGAGCCGAGACACGTCGACTTCGGTCCCGCGGCTTGAGAGCACCTCGGCTGTGACCTCTTGGACGATCTCCACCACGCTTGCGTCTTGGAAGACGCGGCTGCGGCGAGTGTTCTCCAGCAGCCCGAGCGCTGAGGTCACCAACAAGCGCGCGTGGTAGGCGTCGGAGAACGCGCCGATGTACTCGGCGGTCGAGACCACCCCATGAAAAAAGCGACCGTCGTTCTCGGCGGGGTTGGCCGCATCCTCGCGCAGCATGTGCAGCGTGAAGGCGGACCCGGCCAGCCTCGATGCGTCGAACTGGGGGTGGTTGGTCGTGACCTCGATCGCCAAGCGCCACGGCTCCCCTAGCTCTTCGCGCAGGTCGACGTGACGAACGCGAAGGTCGTTGCCCTCGAGCTCGAGGGGCTCAGAATATGGACCCCAGGCTGGCGCCACGAGTGTGGCGTGATACTGGATGAGCGGTAGCGCGGACGGCGAGGCCATGACGGGCCCTCGGAGTGTAGCGAGTTTTCTTCGCGTGCCCCGGTTCGAGTCCTGCACCCTGTCCGCTGGGACCGTATGGTTTCCACCGCCTGCAGGTGGAGCCAGCGTCGCGTTCGCGTGCGGTCGGGCTGTTACAGCGGGACAGGTGCCCTCGTCAACCCCCGCGTGCGCATCCACAGGACCGCACGCATACCTGTCCGACGCGGCCAGATCGGGGAAAAATGCTCGTGCGGCTGTGGTTCTTGTGTTGGTCGTGTCCACGCGGTCCGAAAATGCGTATCCTCCTCGCCGTGAAGCTCGATCCGGACAAGCTCACCGACGCGCTCGTTGAAGCGTATGACCTGACTCCCGCTCAGCGGCAGGTCATCTACTTCACGTTGATGGGGCAGACGATGGCCCAGATCTCGACGCGGACGGGCAAGGCCATTCGCACGATCAAGTTGCACCGCACGGAGGCGTTCGCTCGCCTCGCGGTCGGCTCAACGGGCGAGCTTTGGGGACTCCTGTTCAAGATGGCGGGGCACGGGCTCGAGCCGCTCTCGGACCATCCCGTTCGTTGGGAAGAACTCTTCAAAACCTGCGGTGCCACGGTCGACATCGATCGCATCATGCGACTCACCGGTCGGCCCCGCCGTATCGTCATCAAGAAGCTCAAAGAGTTCGGTTACGAAGTCGCCTGACCCGCGCCCCGTCGACGCCGGTCTTCTGGACCGGCGTTCTTGAGTCGAAAGCCTCACGAGTCCGAGACCACCGTCCGCACTTCGTGGGGCTTCTTCGTTGGGTCATCCGCCGTCGGCCCGACACAGCTCGACCACGCTCCACACCGAGGGGTCGCCGGATTCCTGGCCTTCGCGCTCGCACTGGCTGTACTTCTTGAGCTTGTGCAGCGCCCGGATCCGGACGCGTTCGCGTTCGGTTTTCTGGCCCGCCCAGCAGGCCTTGCGGTTGGTGTTTCCCAACACCGTCTTCCATTCTCCTAGGAGCGCGGCATCCTGCGTCTCCTGACGGAGCGCCGCGCAAGCCTTTGAAGGCTTCTGCGTCGGGGTTGTCTCCGCAGGCATGGTCTTGGGCGTGGTCCTGGTTTTGGGCTTGGTCTTGGGCGTGGTCGCGCGCGGCGGCTTGCGGTCCGGTTCGGCAGCGGGCTCGGGCTCCACCGCCACATCGAGCTCCGGTTCCACCTCGGGCGCCGTCTCGGGTTCTACCTCGGGCGCCACCTCGGGCTGGGGCGGTGCCTCGATCACGGTGCTCGGTACGTTGCCCGAATCCTGCCCTGGATTCTCAGGGACCTCGATGGAGGCTTCGCCGGTGGCCTCAGGATCCAGCGCGGCGACGGCCTCGGCCAGCTCGGGTTCTGACTCCACGGCCAGCGACCGGACGATCGACCAGCCCGTGACGATCCCGAGCACGATGACCGCGGCCGCGGCGACGCCCCACAGCGCGGGCCGAATGCCGAGGGGGTTCTTCGGGGGCGGTACCACCGCGGTGCCAGTACGGCGGACCGCGGAGGGACGCACGATCGGCGCGGACACCAGCGACACGTCCAACCCCAGGCTTGGGAGGATGGCGATCAGCCTCGACTCGACCTCGCGCGCGGATTGAATGCGCAGGGTGCTGTCGGTCCGAAGCATCCCTTCGAGCAGCGCCGCGAGCTCGGCGGGGATGGGCGGCAGTCCCTCAAGGCTCGCGCCTCGCAAGCCCCAGCCAGCCTTGGGTGGAGGGCGCCCCGTGAGCATCTCAAGCAGCACCACGCCCATCGCCCAGATGTCGACGGTCGCAACGTCGGAGAGTCCCGCGGCTTGCTCGGGCGACATGTACTGGGCGGTACCGATCACGGTGCCCCCCGCGGTCAGGTCCTGCGAACGCCCGCTCTCCGCGAGATCTGCCGAGATCCCGAAGTCCAGTACCTTGGCGACTTCGCGCCCGGCGCTGGCCTCAAGCATGATGTTCGAGGGCTTGATGTCACGATGCACGACCTGCATCTGGTGCGCCGCGGACAGACCCGCGGCGACATCTCGCAACAAGGACACCGCCCGGGCGACCTCCATCGGCTCTTCGCGCCCCGCAAGTTGGTCGAGCTCGTCGCGGAGATCATGCCCGCGGACGAGATCCATGACGAGGTACCGGCGTCCGTCGGGGAGGGTTCCGACGTCGTGTACCGAGACGATCTGGGGGCAGCCCGAGAGTCGACCCATGACCAGGGCCTCTCTGTCGAACCTCGCGATGAAGTCCGGTTGATGCACGTAGCCCGTGTGCAGCACCTTGACCGCGACGCGGGCGTTGGTGGTCCGGTGGTGGCCGAGGTAGATCGTGGCCATCCCGCCATCGCGCAGCACATTGTCGAGTACGTGCCTGTCGACCACGGTGCCCGAAGGCAGGAGCTCGGGCATCGTCGGGAGTACGGCGGTGACGATGTCGGGCACGGTTACTCGGAGACCTGGGTGTCGTCGGCGTCGCTCAAGATGAAGTAGGCCGCGACCCCTGCGGCGCTGAGCGCCAGGACGAGGCCTGCAACAAACATCAAGGCGGTGCGGACCGGACTGCGCTCATGCACGACGAACCTCGTCATCGACGGCTCGTTGGCCATCGACAGGTGTGCCCCGGGCATGGGTCCTGGGGGCGGACTCGCCACCGGTTGAGGACGCGCAGCGGGTTGAGGACGCGCTGCGGGCGTGGCGTTGACGTGTGATGGCGGTCGCGGGGGTGAGGGCTGGCTCGGGCTCGCGTGGGGCTGCCCAAATTGGTTTGGAGGCGCAAGGAAAGCGGTGCCCTCCTCAGGCTCGTGGAACGGCACCGCACCGGCATGCGGGTTGGCCTGAGGATTGGGAAGGAAAGCGGTCGGCTCTTGGACGGCATCCAGCAGCCCGCCGCCCGCGGCCCGCGGTGCTGCGGCAATGTTGGCCTCTGCAGGCAGGCCTCCGCCATCGATGAACATCGTCCGCGCGGGTGCAGGCGCCACGGGGGCGACGGGCGCCATGGGTGCTGGCATCACGGGCGCAGGCGGGGCGACAGCGGCCGGGCCTGGAGTGGGGAGCGAGGGCGCGCTGGGACTTGGCGCAGGCCCAACGCCGGCGGCTTGGCTGGGCTCCACCGCCGAGCGAGGACGGCCCGAGCCCAACAAGCTGCCCACGACCCGGGAGAGTTCGACCCGGCAGTCGCGATAGCCCCGAAATCGTCCGAGGAGTTCCAACGCGGCCTCGGCGGACTGGGGGCGTCCACTCGGGTCCGCGGCCAGCAAGCTCTGGCGAAGGCGCTCCAGCTCGGGTGCCACCGGTGCGCGCAGCATCGGCACGATCCCGCGCATGACCTGGGCGTGCAGCTGCCGGTCGTCTTTGAAGTCACCGCGAAACCGCATGCCGTCGAGCAACTCGTGAAGGAGCGCGCCGACGCCAAACAGATCGAGCGTGGGCGCCTTGGTCCGGGTGGTGAGTTGCTCGGGCGCCATGTAGCGCAGCTTGCCCTTGACGTGCATGCCCGAGCTCTCCTCGATGACCGTGTGCGCGACGCCAAAGTCGAGCAGCTTGACGTCACCTGCTGTGGAGACGAGCACGTTTTGCGGCGAGATGTCGCGGTGCACGATGCACAGCGGGATGCCGCTGGGGTCGGTGAGCTGGTGCGCGTAGCTCAGCGCATGCAACAGCTGGCCGATCACGAACGCGATCATCGACCCGCGCACGTCGGCGTTGTCGATCAGCTTGAGCGCTTCACGCAGTCGCACCAAGTTGATGCCCTCGATCCACTCCATGACCATGTAGCTGACCCCGCCGTCTTCCCCCTCGTCGAAGCACTGCGCGATGTTGGAGTGGCTCATCAGGCCGGAGACCTCGGCCTCGGTGCGGAACATTCGCTTGTAGCGAGCCTCACCGGCAAACCGCGGCAGCACAGCCTTGATCGCCACCGGCCGTCCGCGTCCGCCTTTGCGGGCGAGCCAAACCTCCGCCATGCCTCCCTTGCCGGCCGGGCGAATGAGCTCGTAGCCACCGATGGTTTCGCCCGCGGCGAAGGCTGCTCGGACGCCGCTCACGCGTGTACACGCCCTGGGCAAACAGATTCACAATGCGGTCGGCGAGAGGGCGTCATGCGCGTCGCCTCCATCGTCGCGCCCTGAGGCGCTGAGGTCAAAGCCGTTCGTCGCGCTCGGGCATCGTCGATTGCAGGGCCTCGAGCGGGATCTCGACTTGGGTTCGCGTCTGCAGCCAGTCGGCGAAGTCTTGGGGGGTTCGGGGGGCCGCGGCTCCCCAGCGTCTCAGGGTTCGCAGACGACGCACATCGACCCAGTTTCCGCCCTCGGGCCACGCGACCGGGCCGACGGGGCGGGGCAGCAGGGCCCGCAGCCCGGTCTCCAGGTCGAGCAGGGTGACCTCGGTGGCCATGGGCTGCCCCACCCAGGCGCGGCGGCCATCGGGCGCCAGGTGAAACTCGGGCGCGGCGGACCCGAGCAGGGCATCGGCGGGAACTGGCACGAAGCGATCCTCGGAGAGTTGCCAGAGCAGCGCCCGTCCGTTCGTGGTCTCCAGCACGACGCCGGTGCCGTCCGCGGTCGCAAACACCCGCCGCAGACCGTCCTCCTCGAACAGGGTGTGCATCGTGCCCTCTTCGTCGACGCGCCCGACCTCCAGCGCGGGCCCGCCGGAGCTGAGGGTCATCGCCGCGATGCGCAGCTCGCCGCTCTCGTGAAACGCGACCGCGAGCACGCGTCCTCCATTCGGCGCGCGAAAGCGGGCTCGCGCTCCGGCACGGGTATCCCACGCGGAGACGCTCGCTTCGTAGGCGATCGCGACGCGGTCTCCAGTAGGCGAGACGTGGAGCGGCCCCGCGCGGACGCTGTTGTCGGCCAGGCTCCGTGACCCGCTTCCGTCACTGTCGTGGGCCGTAAGACTGCAGATCGTGGTGTCCGAAGGGCAGGACAGCTGGGCCACCGTGGATCCATCCCGGGACCATCGAACCGGGCCCAACCCGGGCTGCTCGGCCGTCCCCAGCGTGAGCAGGGCTCCGGGATCATCGAGGTCTAGGATATGCAACGCCCCATCCTGCGTCGCCAACGCGAGACGTCGCTGGTCCTCGCTGGCCGAGGTTGTATGGATGGCCAGCGCGAGCTCGGCGGTCCGATGCACGTGGTGACCGACCGGACTTTCGAAAACGACCCCACCCGAGGTCACCGCGACGATGCTGTCGGCGCGCGCGTGAACACCGACGACTTCACCCTCGATCGCGAGGTCGATCTGATGGTCTCCAGGGGGCCGCGCGCCGGTGTCGTCGGGCCCCGTCCTCCACAGCGTCACGCCAGAGGTGCCTGCGGCGGCCCCCCATCGCCCGTCGCGAGACACGGCCAAATCGGCTGCGTTCTCCTGCGACTCGAGCGCAAACGCTGTGCCGTCTTCAAGGGTCGCCCTCGTGCCTTGAGGGCCCACCGCGAGCTGAACCGGCGCGTCTTGTGCCCGTGCCAGCTTGTGAATGTCGCTGGGCAGAGGTGACTTGGCCTGCGTACCTTTGGTCGCGTCCCAGGCTGCCGAGCCTCCGGAGGTTCGCGCCACGACCACGCCCTCCTCGGAGAACCACGAAAGCTGCCGGATCGCGCGGTCGATGCCCATCGCGCGGTGCGTCTTCCGATCCAAAAACCATAGCGTGACATGCCCGCTGGTGTCCCCCGAGGCCAGGGTGTTCTTGCGAGGATCGAACGCCAGGGCGCTGAGCGTTGCGACGTGTTCTCGAAGGACCGTGGTTGCATTCTCGTGCAGGACGAACACCGTCCCATCTTCGGCACCGATCGCGATCTGGCCGGTCTTGTCGGTGGCGATCCCGGTCAGCGCACCCTCGTGAATCTGGCGCGTCACGGGCGTGTTCGAGGCGGGACCGAGCGTGCTCAGCAACCCGCCGGTCAAGATCACCTGCAGGTGACCATCGGGGGTGAGCGCCATGTCGATCGGCTGCGCTTCGAAGCTCGTGGTCTTCGGCGCAGGGTCCTCGGGCCTCGTCCAGCGCGACACCGAACCCGCTTCGGTCAGCGCCGCGAACTCGCTCGATCCCGGGGAGAACACGACGCGGCGGACCGGCGCTGCGGTGGCGCGGACCGCAAAGATCGGCCCGTGCCGCAGAGCCTCGGCGGCGGAGGCTCGCGCTGCTGCGAGCCATTGGGTGTCGGACATCGACAGGTGCTTGAGGACAGCAAGGCGCGTCGTCGGACTCGTTGATGCCGCTGCGTGGGCGAGGACAAGGTCGTTCCAGCGCTGCGGAATGGTGCGGGTCTGATGCCGCTTCAACTCGTCCTGGAGATCGGGCTCGCGTTTCGAGTCAAACTCGGCCCGGATTCGAATGCCCTCCGGAGACAGGGAGTCCGTGCTCGTGTTTGACCACAGCATCGATCCGCCCAAGGCGAGCGAAAACAGGCCCGCGCCCCATGCCGCACGTCGCCACGGTTTGGCCGGGTTTGGCAGCTCGAGTGCGACCAAGAGCGCCTCCATCGTCGCGAACCGTGCGTCCGGGTCGACGCTGAGGCCGCGCGTGAGTGCCCTGTGGATGCGGGGCGGGACGGTGGTGTAGCGCGGTGCTGCTTCGACGATGCCCTCGAGCACGTTGGCCCGGAGTTCTTCGAGGCGCTCGCCTGAGAACGCCCGGTATCCGTACAGGGCTTCGAACAGCGACGAGCAGAACGCGTATTGGTCGGTTCGCGGATCGGTGGCTCGCGCCAGGTGTTGTTCTGGCGCCATGTAGGCCGGCGTTCCCATGATCACGCCGGTGTGGGTGAGGGATGGCTCAATCGCTTCGAGCGGTGCCTGGGGGTCGATGCCAAGGTCGGGTTGGCCATCGGTTCGTGCCAAGCCGAAGTCGACGACGCGAACCGCATGGTCACTGACGCGGACCAAGACGTTGTCGGCCTTGAAGTCGCGGTGGACGATGCTGGCCGCGTGGGCGGCACAAAGACCTCGTCCGGCGTCCCGGTAGAGCTCTAAGATCTCTCGCCAGTCACGGGAGGGTTGCCACTGCTTGAGCGTGCTTCCCTCGACGTACTCCATCGCCAGGAACACCTCGTCTTCGTGGGTTCCGACCTCGTAGATTTGGATCACACTTCGATGAGAGAGCCGCGCAATCGCCTGGGCCTCTCTGAGCAATCGTTGGCGCGCCGTCCGGGTCACCGAGCCAAACCCAGGTCGCAGCAGCTTGACGGCGACCTTGCGATCGAGCTTGTCGTCGTACGCCGCGTACACGACCCCCATCCCGCCGGCGCCGATTCGTTTGATGACGATGTAGCGTCCGATTCGAGTCGGCCCCACGGGCACCGGTCGGGGCAGAAGCTCCCCGTCGGCTGCCCAGGTGTCCTCGGGCTCGTCGAACAGTCGCGCCTTCACCCCTGCGCGAAGGTTGCCCATCCACTCACGCGACTCATCCGAAACCGGTGCCACGGGGCTCGGTGCCGCCTCACCGGGCGACTGGGTGGGGTCGTTGTCCAGGGCCACCACAGTACAGTTCAGCAGAACCCGGGTCGCGAGCATAGGTTTCGTTGATGGCTCCAGAAACGCTCGAGTCGTGCGGTTTACCCTCGATTTACCCCGCACGCGCGGCCACCCCCCGCTCAAGGGTCCACGATCAGCGGACCGGAACGCCTATGCACCCCATCCTTCGCGCCACCGTGTTCTCGCTCCCGCTCCTGCTCGCAGCTCCCTGCATCGCCGTTGCAGCGCCCCTCGACGCGTCCGCCGAGACCCCGGAGACGGAGGATCGAGCCCAGGGCAGCGAGAAGAAGGGCAGCAAGAAGAAGGGCGGCAAGAAGAAGGGCGGCAAGAAGAAGGGCGGCAAGAAGAAGGGCAGTAAGAAGAAGGGCAGCAAGAAGAAGGGCAGCAAGCAGGAGCGTGTCCGCAGTCTGTGCGCAGACCTGTCGTGCACCGAGGCACAGCGCGAACGGGTCGCGGCGTCGGTGCAGGCGCTTCGCGAGCAACACCGAGCCGCACGGGCGGGGGAGCAGGCGCTGCACACCTCGCTTTCGAGGGAGCTGGCCAAAGACAAGCCGAGCAAGAAGGAGCTCCAGAGGATCCACAACGACCTCGCTCGCATGCAGTCGACGATGGCGGACGCCACGCTCGACACGCTGCTCGACATCCACGCGGTGCTCGATCCGACGCAGCGCGAGCGATTGGCGAGCATGGTCGAGCACGACGGGCTTCGTCGGCTGTTCAAGCCGGGGCATGCAGGGCCCGGAGCGCGGAAGCGGGGCGCGGCGACGCAGTCTGCGCCTCCCCCGCCATGATGCGGTGCAGGAAACCTACATCGGCTTTGCGTGTGCTGTCCTGACCCGCAGGCCGCCGTTCTCGGCACTTCTCGGGGCGCCGGGATGGACTCTCCGAAAAAGACCGCCGATCGAAACGCGTTGGCGCCACACTATCCAAGGCGCCTTTCTGGGGGCGCGTTGAAGGGGTATGGGGCTTTCAGCAGCACTGCTGGCGACCGCGTTCACGTTCGGTCCGAGCGTGTCGGTCGAGGTCGTGGCGGATGGGCCGCGTGCGAACGAAGCGACGGCGCTGCGGGGCTGGCTCGTCCAACGCCTGATCGAGGAGGGCTACACCATCGCGCCCGCCGAGCAGGCCGACCAGGTGCTGACCCTGCACGCCGATGCGGACGCGGTCTCGGTTCGCGGCGGGAGCGAGGCGTTCGAGATCGAGCCGGGTGCTCCGGCTGTGATGCGCCTCGAAGCGCTGCATCGGGCGCGGATGCTGCTCGAGCACGTGGAGCCCTCGCATCCGCTCGACGCGGAGGTCCTGGGCATGCGCAGCCAGGCCGAGGCGCCCGAGGGTGCTGCGGGAGCGCTGGAGTCGGCGTTGTTGCAAGCGGGCTATGCACTGACCCCGCGGCCGCGACCAGGCGACCCGGTCCTGTGTGTCGTGCACGCAGCCGCTCGGCTGGGTGCATCCGTGACCCGGGGCGACGCGGCGTGCCCCGATCCCACGATCTACGTGCGGTACTCGGATCTCCAGGGCCCGACCGGTGCCGACGCGATCGCTGCGTTGATCAAAGGGGCGTCCGAGCCCGAGCCTGCGCCGGCCGGGCCAGCCCCGCCGCTCGTCTCGCCGAGACCCACCGGCGCGGCATCGTCGCCCGCCGAGCCCGACCCCTCAGCGGAGAGGCTCGGCTTTCTGAGCGAGGAGTCCGAGTTTCGTCTCGGTGCCGACATCGGAGCGGTGGCCCGAGGCGACGTCGACGCCTACGCGCGCACGCACATGCGGCTGGGCAAACTTCAAGGCCCCGGGGGACAGCTGCACGTCAGCTTCATCCCCTCAAGCTCCGGTTCGGTGCGGGCACTCGATACCACGCTCGCTGTGGGTCCCGACCTTCGCATCGGGCGGCGCCGCTTCGCAGGGGAGGTCGGCCTCGTCGCGGGCGCGCTCGTTCATGCCTATGCCGACGAGTCCGTCCGCGGTGGCTCGGCCAGCTGGTACCTCGGGCTCCCCGCCTCGGTTTCGTTCGGTCGCACGTGGGATCGGATGCGGGTGCATCTGTTTACCGAGGCCTTCGTCACGGGCGGGCCGCTGCGTCACATCCGAGACAATGCGTCCGATTGGGCTCGGTCGGCGTGGGGCGTTCGCGCGGGTCTGGGCATCACGTGGGGGTGGAACATCCGATGAACGATCCGCGTCCCGCTTCGCTCTGCGATCCGCGCACCGCCGACGGCGTCACGACCCATGCCGTGCTCTCGCGGACTGAGCGCGTCGAAGCGCTCTACCTCGAGCACCGCGAGTTCGTGTATCGGCTGGCGCTTCGTTATGGCGCTGGGAGTCACGCTTGGGCCGAAGACGTCGCCCAAGAGGTGTTCATGCGGCTGTTCGACGTCCTGGATTCGTTGGACGAGCGAGCCGAACAAGGCGGAATGCAACCCTGGTTCTACCGGGTGACCACCAACCGCTGCCTCAACCGCCTCCGGGCCGAGCGCCTGCGCAATGCTGCGCCGGTCCGTTGGCTGCTTGGACGTCGCAACATCGATCCGCGAGACCCCGAGCGGGTGGCGGCGGTTCGTCAGGGCCTTGAGCAAGCTTCGGCCGCGATGGCGAGCCTTCCGCCCAAGGAGCGTGTTGCGTTCTCCATGCACGTGCTCGACGGAAAAAAACAGATCGAGATCGCCGAGATCCTCGGGCACAGCAAGGGGTACGTCTCCAAGCTCATCGCGCGCGCCGAAGAGCGGGTCCGGGCAGCAGGCTGGGAGCTTCCCGATGCGTGAACCCAAACCCAAAGACAAGCCGGGCCCCAAGCCCGAGCTTGTCGTGCTCCTGCAGGAACTCGAGCAGCAGCGCGATGCCGAAGGTATGCCCCTGGGCACCCGCAGTCGGATCCAGCTCGCCATTCGAGGCCATGAAGCGCATCGACAGGCTCGCTGGCGGCGCTTGGTTCCCGCGGCTTCGTTCATCGCCGGCGCGGCCCTGGTGCTCGCGGTCGTGGGCAGTCGCTGGGTCGAGTCCTCCGACGCATCCCTTGCGCCCGCAGCTGTTGCATCGGTCGCGGCGGTGTCGTCGCAGCCGGCGGTGGGGGCATTTCAGGTCGAGGGCCCGCACGCACGCTGCCTGGTCCGTGCAGCCGACGGCGCAGCCGATCTCGCTGCCGACTGCAGCCTCGTCGCTTCGCACATGACCGTGCAGGCGTGGGAGGCCGCGAGCGTCCGCACCGACGGCCGCAACGTCCAGGTGCGCTCGGGCAAGGTGCTCTTTGAGGTCGAGACGGTGCCCCGCGGTGAGCCTGCGGTCGAGGTGAGCGTCAGCCACGGGACCATCGAGGTCATCGGCACGCGCTTTGCGGTCGAGCAGAAAGACGGCGGCGGCCACGTGGATCTTCTCGAAGGCAAGATTCGCTTTCACCACCCCGAAGGCCGGGTGGAGGAGGTCCTCCCTGGCCAGCGTCTGTCGTGGGGCGAGACCTCGGTGCCGGCGCCGAGCGCTTCGCAAGACCCACCTGAGCCCGTCGGGGTCTCGGACCCCGAGCAAGCGATCGAGCCCGACCGTCGTCGTGGCCGCGGTCGTGGGACCGACGCACAGGCGGCCGAGATCATCGAACGTGTGACCGAGCTTCGGGCCGAGAAGCGCTTTGGCGCGGCGATCACCGAGCTGCGACGCGCCCTTCGACGCAGCTGGGACGGCCGAACGGCGCAGGTCCTCAGCTACGAGCTGGGCGAGCTGTTGAGGGCTTCCGAAGATCCCCTCGGGGCGTGCGAGCACTTCGTGGCTCACCAGCGCAAGTACCCCAAGGGTCGCTACACCTCGGCCGTCGATCGCGTGCTCGAGCGCCTTGAGTGCGACTGAATACGCTGGGTCTACTTGGCCGGTGCCAGCGGTTCGAGCAGCTCCCAGCACACCGAGTTCTCCAGCGACTTTGGAAGCAGCGCCAGCTTTCGCTTCCCTCCCTCGGTGTCGCCGATGATGATGTGTGTCGGGCACGCAACCTCGTCAGCGGTGTGCGCGGTGGCGTCCAGCAGCGCCGCGTCGCAGGGCACCCCCAGGTAGTCCTCGCACTGCGCCGCAGCCAGTCCCCCGAGGCGATCTGCACATGCCGACGCTCCCGAGGTGGGCTTGGCTGGGTGAAGGACAAGAACCTGCCCACCCATCACCGGGATGCCATCGCGTCCGCTGTCGGCCACGTTGCGATTGGCGGTCCGCAAGATGGCCTGCTCGCACTTGAGGTTCTGTTCGTCGAGCGTCTTGAGCAACACCGTCTCGCCCCGAACCTCGACGCTCACCTTTCCATTCGAGAGCGCACCCTTGGGGATCTGCGCGGTCTCAATCGACCAGCGGTCACCGAAGATAGGCGGACAGAAGGGACCTGTGCCCTCGACCGGCTCAAGGCTCCCCTGCAGGCGCCCCTCTTCGGTGAGCGTGACCGATCCCCGGCAGACGGTCTCCGCATACGTGCCCTTGCGGACGATGAGCTGCTTCGGTTTGGAGTCGAACATCACCGCCTCCTCCAGCTCGACGACTCGAGGACTTCCCATCGGGATGATCTGTTTGCCCTCGAGCCGCAGGCCTTCGGCGACCGCGTAGGGGCCCTTGCTCCCGTACGAACCCGCGATCGACTCTGGGACTGCGTCCACCAGCGACCAGGCATCCCAGTCGCCCTCTAGACTCGTCTCGCACTTGCTGTCGCTGTCCATCTTGAACATCGTCAGCAGCAGGCGGGTGCCGTGGCGGTCGAGGGTGCCCTTGCACTTCTTTGGGTCGTTGGTGTCGGCGTCTTTTGCCCACCGAAGCTCGGCTTCGTCGATCTGGTAGGAGCCGTTGGGCAGCACCTTCCCCGAGACGATCTTCACCGTCAGCTCGGAGTAGCGCAGCGTGTCGACGTCGACCTCTAGGCCCAGCGTGGGCAGAAACGCATCGGCCTCAGTGCGTCCATAGGCACCGCGCAGCGCGTCGGGAAGGGGTGCGACAGCGTCGGTCTTGTCGTCGCACGCGGGCACGCTGATCAGGAGTGCGGCCGAGAAGATCGTGGCTTGGCGGATCATTTGTAGTCCGTGAGGTGGCGCCGCCGGCCGCGAGGGTTCTCGCGTTCGCGCTTTTCAGCACAGGCGATGCAAAGCGTGGACCATGGCATGAGTTCCAGGCGGCGGCGCTTGATCTCGTTGCTGCAGTCCTCGCACCGGCCAAAGTCTTCCGGGTCGTCCGCGATGCGTTGCAGAGCCTCCAGCATCGCCTCGAGCTCCAGGGTTCGGGTCACGTTCCGCTTGGAGGCGATGATCTGGTTCATCTCGGCGAGCGGTGCTGCGTCCTCATCCACCCGGCGCGCCGTGTCGGCGCCGGCGTTCTCGGGCACAACCTCCACGTCGCCCTCGGCTCGCAGCTCGGCCTGACGGCGCAAGAGCAGGGCTTTGAAGAACTCGACGTCTTTCGGGGTCACTGCCGGCACAGCATCGCCCAACCAAGGGGCGGTTGGAAATCCCCTTGGCGAGCGAACAACGGCTCAATCGCGACGGCGACGGCTCGCGAACACGCCCATCCCGAAGAGAATCCCCAGCGCTCCCCAGCTGCCGCCGTTGCTGCCCGGCGCGACCGCGCACTCCGATGCACCCTCGAAGAGCCCCGAGACGTCGACGGTTCGCTCCACCTGGATTCCCTCGGCTTCCAGCGCATCGATGCATCCCTGGAGGTCGTCGCCATGCTCGATGTACTGGCCGTCGCAAAACAACGACCCGCCGCCCGAGCAACGGCTCTCGCACTCGTTGGCGAAGCTCTCCTGGCATGCTGCATAGCCTTCAGACTGACAAGAGATCTGACACCCGAGGTTCACAACGGCCGTGCAGGAGCCACCGCAGCAACCTTCGCATTGCGCCACGCAGTCGGCATCGGGAGCTTGGACTTCGCAGCTCGCATCGCACTCGGCGGAGCAGGTCGTCTCACAGGATGCGCGGCACTGCGCCTCGTCATCGGACCCCGAGCAGGAGGCTTCGCAGCTACCCTCGCAGTCGAGCTGGCAAGAGGCCGAGCAGTCGAACGACCCGGGGTTGGCGGAGCACTCCGCTTCGCAAGAGGGGCGGCAGTCGCTGGTGCACGACACCTCCGCATCGAAGTCACACGTGCCGGAGCAGGCTGCCTGCAAGTCGGCCGCGCACGCGCTCAGGGCGGCGTCGAGATCGCAGCTGCCTTCGCACGATGCCTCGAACCGAAGCTCACACGCTGCGCCCAACTCGATGTGCGCTCCGCCACACTCATCAACGCCCGCTTTCGCGTCGGTGCTGGCCAGGAGTGCGGCTCCAAGGGCGATGCCCATCATGCTCTGTTTGATCAAGTTCATGTCGTGGTCTCCGGGCCCTCGGGATAGGCCCCCGCAGGTGTGTGCCCGCTACGGTGCTGATTTCGTGAACCTGGCGGCGATTGAAGCGTCGCGTGGGGTCGGGAGCGAGAGGTACACGAAGCGTGCCGACGTCGGAGTCGGTGGGTTTCGGGGCTTCGGGGGCAGAGGCGTTGCAGGACGCAGCACGACCGTGGCGGAGCGCGACACCGCTTCACCCCATCCCACCGCGCCTGGTCACGACCCGCTCTCGCGCATAGGATGCAGCCGTGAGAGCGGGTCGAATCGGTGGCATCGCGACGCTCGTGGTCGCGGGCTGGCTCGCCGTCCCCGCAATCGCCCAGGCCGCGGAGGATCGTCGGGGTCGCCCGTGGGCCCAGGGGACGGTCGTGCCCAGCTTTGGGTTTGGTTTCGGGTACAGCCAAGACCTCGTCTCGCTGAGTTTTGGGGTGGGCGGCAGCTACTTCGTGGCCGATGGTTTCTCCGTCGGCCTGCACGTCGACGACGAGGTCCTCCTGTACTCGAAGTCGCTCAAGGGCGAGCTCCCGGACCTTGAGAATCAAATCCCGACGAACGTCTTCAGCCTGACCCCGGTCGTGCAGTGGGTGTTCGTGCGGCGGCCTCGCTTCTCGCCGTACGTGTTCGCGGGGCTGGGCCCGGTGTTTCTCAACAACGACAACGGCGTGTATGGCCACTGGACGGCGGGGCCTGGCGCGTACATCGGCCTGGGCGGCCCGGTCTCGCTCGACCTGGGCGTCGGGTTTTCGGGCCTCTTCCCCACCGGGCAATGCAACGCCTCGTTCGAGTATCAGCCGTCTGCGGCCGGCGTTGATCCGGTCCCTGTGCTAGATTACTGCTCGTTCCGGTGGGGGCCGCGGCTGGGGATCGTCCTGGCGCTGGGCCGATCAAAGCGCGAGTCGAGCCAGCGTGCGAAGCCGGCCGACCCGTTTCTTCCACCGGCTGAGGACCCGGCTGCCGCGGCGGACTGATCTCCTGGGCTCTTCGGACGGAGTGACCGCCGTCCTGCGACAACCTGCGACGTCCTCCGTCTCTTGGAATGGAGCAACTCCGGACGCAACGCCGATGGGAATCGGCTGGAAGTCGAATACAGGAGCTCCTGGGCCGTCTGACCTAGAGTTGGCGCTGCTGCCCTCGAAGTGCGACTCTTCCCTACACCACCGACGAAGAATCTCTCGATGAAACCCTCTTTCGCCCTCCTCGTTCTCTACGCCCTTGGTCTCGCGAGCTGTGACGCCGTGTCGGCGGACCAGACGGCGACGGGGATGCGCGATTCCGAGCTCCGACGTTCCGAGGAGGTCGTGTTCGCCTCGCATATCGACGCGCCCGCGCCCGGCCCCGCGTCCGGCGAGCTCACCCCAGACCAGGAGCTTGAGGACTTTGGTCCTCACCTGCCCGTCCCCGACGCTGCTCCCGTCCCCGCCCAGTCCAAAGTCGGGTCCAAAGTCGGGTCCAAGCTCGGGGCCAAGGTCAAGCCTGCGAAGCCGACGGGTCGCCGCATCGCGCGTCAGAAGCTCACGGTCTTCTCGCATCCTCGGGCCTCGGCGCCCGTCCGAGGCCGTATTCCCACGGGTGCGGCGTTCGATGTGTTCGGGTACGTGCAGGGGCCCGGATGCGAGGGCGAGCTCGGTTGGGCCGACCTGGGACACCATGGTTTCGCCTGCATGGACGACACCCGCGAAGGCAAGGGAGCCAAGGCGTACGCCCAACCAAAAATGCGCGCCGAGCTAACCCCGTTTCACTACGCCAAGGTGAAGCCCGGTCACGCTGCTCCGCGCTACCGCAGCCTCAAGGACCTCAACGCCGGTGCCGATCCGATCGACACGCTCAAGGAAGGGGTCGACTACGCATTCGTCAGCCGGCGCCGTTCGAAAGGACAGCTCGTTCTCATCGACGACCAGCGCCGCGTTGTCCGGGAGGAGGACGTCCGCAGATTTCGGCCCAGTCACTTCGAAGGCCTCGACCTCGAAGCGAACCCGGTGCCCAAGGGCAAGACACTCGCGTGGGTCTCCAACTGGCCCAAAGCGCCGGTCTACAGCCAAGCGAGTGCGTCGTCTGAAGAGACCCGAAGCGTTGGCTATCACGACGAGGTCTTCGTCGAGCCAGCCGACGCAAAGGGCTGGTACAAGCTCGACGACACCAGCTTTATCTCCGCCGACGACCTACGGGTCTTCTCCGTCCCCACCCATCGCCCCGAGGGTGTGACCGCTGGGGACATATGGATCGACATCGATCTTGAGCAGCAGATTCTCTCCGTGATGCTCGGAGATGCTGCGATCTACACCACGCTGGTCTCCTCAGGGTTCAAGAGCCCTACACCGCGGGGAGTGTTTCGGATTCACAACAAGCTCGCGGTCGGCTCCATGGGCAGCTCGCCGGGTGCCGAAGACTTCTACGATGTGCAGGCTGTCCCCCATGTGCAGTACTTCGTGGGGAGCTTCGCGCTGCACAGCGCTTACTGGCACGACGCCTTTGGTCGGCCGATCAGCCACGGCTGCGTGAACCTCAGCCCCAAGGACGCCAAGCATGTGTTCTCGCTGACCACGCCATCCCTGCCGCTGGGCTGGCTGCACGGGTACGAGTCGACCGAGCATCTCGGCACGACCGTGCGCGTTCGCTTCGGCGACGCTCCGGTCCGAGACCGTCGCCGTGACGTCGAGCCGCTCTTCGGGCGGTAGAAGCGTCTGGTGGATTAACGTCCCTTCGGGCGTGGCAGGATGTTTCGACGATCCGTGTGAGCGGGGGCACGGGCGACCCGTTGCGCAGGGTGAGGTGCATCGGGTCTGCTCTGCCTCATGCGCGCGTTTTCAGCTGTTCTGATCTGCTCTGTGTTGGCGATGGGTTGCGACTCCGCCAACAAGCCGGCCACCGAGTCCAAGCCGAGTCCGGCTGCGAAGGCCGAGGCCACGTCGGTCAAGCCTGCGGTTGAGGACGCGGAGGCGGGCGAGGACATGGCCATGCCGAGCCCGGACGAAGCGGAGCCTGAAGTGAAGGCGGAGGACTTCGAGTACTTTGCGGAGCAGGTCGCGGACCTGCGAATCCTCCGCTACCAGGTGCCAGGCTTCGAGTCGCTTCCGGTGGAGCAAAAGAAGCTGGCTTACTTCCTGTCTCAGGCGGCGCTGGCCGGTCGGGACATCATTTGGGACCAGAAGTACCGCCACAACCTCGCCATTCGCCGAACCCTTGAGGCCGTGATGACGGGGAGCAAGGTGGACAAGTCCGGCGAGGATTGGAAGAAGCTGGTCGAGTACACGAAGCGGGTGTGGTTTAGCAACGGCATCCACCACCACTACTCGAACAAGAAGATGGTGCCGGAGTTCTCCAAGGAGTTCTTCGCGGAGGCGGTCAAGGGGCTCGACAGCGCTTCGCTGCCGCTCTCCGAGGGCGAAGATGTCGACGCGCTGCTCGCCAAGATCGAACCTGCGATGTTCGATCCCAAGGTGGACGCCAAGGCGGTCAACCTCGATCCGAAAGCCGACCTCGTTGCGTCCTCGGCCACCAACTTCTACGGGCCCGACGTCACCCAAAAGGAAGTGGAGAAGTTCTACGGCGCGATGAAGGCCGCAGACCCCAAGCGCCCAACCTCCTTAGGCCTCAACAGCCAGCTTGCCAAGGTCGACGGCAAGCTCGTCGAGCGGACCTGGAAGGTCGACGGCATGTACGGGCCTGCGATCAAGGAGATCGTCGGCTGGCTGAAGAAAGCCGTCGAGGTGGCGGAGAACGAAGCCCAGAAGAAGGCGCTTGAGCAGCTCATCGCATTTTACGAGACCGGCGACCTCGCGACCTTCGATGCCTATTCGGTGGCATGGGTGGAGGACACCGAGTCCCGCGTTGACGTGGTCAACGGGTTCATCGAGGTCTACGGCGACCCCATGGGGTATCGCGGCGCGTTCGAGTCGGTCGTCAGCATCCGCGACCTCGAAGCGAGCAAGCGCATCGAGACCATTTCGAAGTCCGCCCAGTGGTTTGAGGACAACTCGGCCATTCCTGCGGAGTACAAGAAGGAATCGGTCAAGGGCATCTCGGCCAAGGTCATCACGGTTGTGACCGAGGCCGGAGATGCGGCCCCCTCGACCCCGATCGGCATCAACCTTCCCAACGCCAACTGGATTCGCGCCGAGCACGGCTCCAAGTCGGTCAACCTTGGCAACATCGTCCACGCCTACGACAGCAGCTCCAAGTCCAGCGGCGTGCTTGAGGAGTTCTCGTTCTCGGACGAAGAGGTCGCGCGCACCAAGAAGTGGGGGAACTACGCCGACACGCTTCACACGGACATGCACGAGGTCATCGGGCACGCATCGGGCAAGATTAAGGAGGGCGTCGGCACGCCGAAAGAGACGCTCAAAAACTACAGCTCAACCCTCGAAGAGGCGCGGGCCGACCTCGTGGCGCTGTACTTCCTGCTCGATCCCAAGCTGATCGAGATCGGCGTGATGGAGGACCTGGATACCGGGCGCGCTGCGTACGACGACTACATGCGCAATGGTCTGATGGTGCAGCTGTCGCGGCTGGAGCTGGGGGAAAACCTCGAGGAGGCCCACATGCGCAACCGTCAGATGATCGCGAAGTGGGTGTTCGAGAAGGGCAAGGCGGACAACGTGGTGGAGCAGAAGGTCAAAGACGGCAAGACGTACTTCGTGGTCAACGACTACGAGAAGCTGCGTGGGTTGTTCGGTCAGCTCCTGGCCGAAGTGCAGCGCGTGAAGTCCGAGGGCGACTACAAGGCGGGCAAGGCGTTGGTCGAAACCTATGGTGTCAAGGTTGATGCCAAGATTCACGCCGAGGTGAAGCAGCGGTACGAGGCGTTGAAAATCGCGCCGTACGGCGGGTTCATTCAGCCCAAGCTGGTGCCCGTGATGGATGGCGAGGAGATCACCGACGTGAAGATCGAGTACCCCGAGGACTTTGCGACGCAGATGCTCGAGTACGCCGAGTCGTACTCTTTCCTGCCGACCGTCAACTGAGCGTCAGTAGGTGAGGTCGAGCTCTTGGCACAGGAGCTCGACCTGGATCACGTAGCTGTTGGTGAGGCTTCGCAGCCCGGTGGCGACGCTTCCCGCAGGGCACGCCAAGGGGCCAAACGGGTCGCCGCCTGCGCCACCTTGCAGGTCCTCGAAGTCGCCCTCGGGCGTCGGCTGTAGGTCGTACGAGCCGGCCGCGCCGATGGTGTCGATGTCCGCGCACTGGATCTGGAGCCCGTCCATGACCGTGCCCGAGCCCCCCCGAATGGCGACGATGGCCTGGTCAGCGCCGCACTCGGTGCTCCACGGCCCTCCGTTGTCGAACCCTCCGTGCTGCGCAAGTTCGGTCAACGGCGCGCCGGTGGTGAACGCGGGTGGGTCGGTGTTGGTGAGCAGCGCGGGCCGACACAGGCCGCCGATGATTCCGAGCCAAGGGGCCACGGTGAGTTGGCCCTGCAGTCCGACGAGGACCTCACCGGCCGGGCACGGCTCGGCGTTGTCGCTGATGGCGTTGGTACCGCTCCCGCCCCCGAGGCCGGTGCTGACCACCGCGCCGTAGCCGATCGCAGTCGGGCCGAAGTTGCAGTTGCTGGTGCAGCCGTCCAGCTCGTTCCCGTTGTTATCATCGCAGTCCTCGTCGTCGCCCGGGAGTCCGTCCCCGCATTCCTCCGGCGGGGCGCCGGTGCTCGAGGCGTCGCTCGTGTCCGTTCCCGTCGACGGGGTCCCGGTGGATTCGTTGCCCCCTGAGGTCGTCGTGCCTGGGTCGGTGGGGTCGGTGGTGTCGGTGGTGTCGGTGGTGTCGGTGGTTGTGTCCCCGGTGGTCGGGTTCGCGGTTGTCGCCGCGTTGCTATCACTGCCTGTGCCGGACGTGGGGTTTGTGGCGGTCCCTTCCACGGAGGTTGTGGCGAGCTCCCCGGTCTCTTCGCCCGAACCGGGGTCCGTGTCTGCACCCGCACTCTCGGCGGCGACGAAGGAAGAGCATCCCCCCAGAGTCAGTACAGCGCTCAACAACGCGGCCCGGTGCATGGATTTCAGCGTACCACGCATCGAGTCTAACGCAGGGCCGGGAGAGCCTCGCCTCCGACGCGCACGTGTGTGCTCAACTCGCCGAGGTTGGGATCGGAGCGGTCGGCATGGGCGCGATGACGGTGTGCTCCACCGTCGGGACCGGTTCGTTCACGGTGCGGTATCGAGCCGTACCCGCGTGCGGGCGGTCCGCCTGCAGGACCCAGATGCCGTCGAGGTTGGCGAGTTGAATGCGATCGCCGTCGTCCGGATCCCCTTGGCCGACCAGGAGTCGACGCTCCCCGCGCTCGTCCTGGAGTTCGACGGCGACAAGGACCCGGCCCTTGGCTCGCAGCTGCATCGCGAGGTCCGAGAACAGGATCGCCCCCTCGCCACCCTCCGCGTCGAGCCGGGTGAACGACTGTCCCCACGGTGAGAGAAGCTCGCTGAAGATCGCGGTGAAGCTGTGCACGACGATCGACTGGAACATGAAGAACGCGCGCATCTCGTGCAGCGAGTACACGGCCACGTTGTCTCGCCCCATCGCCCGGTAGCGGCGATCAAGACGATGCGCCAGCTCTGCGTTGACCAGCTCGGCGACGATGGTCTGCTCCTTGTTGGTGGAGCCGCGTCCGCCGAGGTGGTCTTGCAAATGCTCGATCTTCATCAGCGCGGTTGCGGTTGTGGCATCGGAGCCGTGGCGCTGCGATGAGGTGAGGATGATCGTGTCCATCTCGGGGGCGGTCCCAAACGCCCGAGGAAGGCTCATGAGCTGTCGGGAGGAGGTCCAGTCCCCCACCGCGAACATCACCCGGCCCACCGCTCCGCCGCCTCCGTTGCCCGGGATGCACTGAAACTCGGCGTCGGCACCCGCCACCGGCTCGAACGTCCCGCGAAGGCCCTCGAGCAATCCTGTTCGCACCAGGTTGCTGTGCCCTTCGACGGCGTCGACCGCTTCGGCTTTGGCCTCCTCATCGGCGACGAGGACCAGCACCTCGCCGCGTGGTTCGGCGGTGAGGATCGCTTCAATCAGGTTGACCGTCGCGGGTCGAAAACCGCAGATGAGGACCTTGCGAAACGCGTTGGGGGTGTCGGGCTGAAAGACGGGCAGCTGCACCGCACTGGGTGGGGTCGAGCTGCTTTGCATCTCGCCGCGACGTTGCTCGTCGGCAAACTCCGCGGTGACCTGTTGGTTGGGTGCGAGTGCAACGAAGCCGCACATCCGCTCGTCGGGGTGGAGTGCACCTGCGTCCGGAGCCGGGTTGAGTACGACGCGGGGCGGAGTTCCGGCCCCGCCGGTGGCCATCAGCGCGCCAATCGGGATGACTCGCCGCGAGGGGTGGCGCGGCAGTCCTTGCATCACCATCGACTCCAGAGCGTCGTGCGGCGGTGGGAGCTGCGGGATACCGCCGGGGGAGTCCGAGTCCCGGTAGTCGTGCATGTAAAGCTCGTAGCCGGAGGAGGCGACGATGCTGGTGAAGACCTCCGCGGCCCGGCTGCGACGAGCGACCGCAAACGCGAACAGTGCGAGCAAGCGCTCGGTGGGGATGATGCGAGCTTCGACCCGGCCCGATGCGCGAACGATGGCTTTTTGCGCGGCTCCGATGTTGCTCTCGTCGACGATCTCCGCGATCAGGCTGGTGCGGGCGTTTTCGTCGTCGTCGACGACTTCGCGCAGCCGCTCGACGATGGTGATCAGCGTTCGGACCGTCTCGTCGTCGGGGGCGTCGCTGTCGGGATCGGCGAGCACCACGACACGGCGCGCGAGGGGGACGTCGGCGCGGGTGAGGAACGCCTCGTCGTCTTCGTCGGAGTTCTCGCGGTAGACGATCCTGGCGAACTCGGGGGCCCGCAGGAACGGTGGGGGCTCCGCATCGCGACCCACCACGACAAACTCTCGCTGTTGCTGGGCCCTTCGTCTGAACTCTCGAAGCCCGCGCACGCTGAACAGGCGCGCGCCGGTCGGAACCAGCTTTCGGTACTCACCGACGACCTCGTCGAGCAGGGCGCGGGTCGGGGTGGTGAGGTTGAGGAGGACCGTGTGGCCCTTGAGGCCCGCCGAGCGCAGCTGGCTGAGTTCCATGAGCTCCGAGACCGCATCGGTCCCGATCCCGATCAACACGCTGATCAGGAACAGCCCGACGAACGTCAGCCCGATGCTGACGATCAGGGTGCCGGAGTCGTGGGGGGAGCCGAGCATGTTGCCCGGATCGCCGATCTGCCGCACCGCCCACCACATGCGGACCCAAAACTGATGGTCGTGCTCATCGCCGACGTCTCCGTCCGAGTCGAAGTCGTCGCCGACCTCATCGGTGAGGTGGTTGAGCAGGACGGTGCCTGCAAAGGACATGATGCAGACCGTCGCGAACACCAGGAACAGCTGCCGGGAGCGCTCCCGGCGGCGCAGGACGTTCCACAGGTCGGAGACCAGCGGCGCCCAGTAACGCAGCAGCATCAGCGTGCGGACGAGGCGGAACAGGCGCAGCCATCGTGTCTTCGCGCTCGCCCACGGCAAGAAGGAAAGCAGCGCGGCCAGGTCGACGATCAGCAAAAACGCGTCGAGCCGCCCGGGGAGCACCCATCCCGCCGCGGCAGGGTCGTTGCGCTGGGCGCGGTACTCACCTCGAAACGCGAGCAGCGTGCGGCACACGAACTCTGGGAGGAACGCGACGAGAAACAGCAGGTGCGCCGAATCGGTGTCGGCCTCTTCGAGTCCGATCGCGACCATCCGGTCGTGCGGGATCAGGCTGATGATGATCAGCAGGCTCAGGATCACGCGGGTGGCCAGGTGGTTGAGAATGAACTCAACCTGGCCGACCCAGCCGTCGCGGCGCGCGGTGTGGCGGGACACGGCCGGAGGATAACTCCATCGGCGGCCTCGACGCAGCCGATGACGCGTCATGCGCGCGACAGCGTTGAGCGAGCCTGCTACAAGGGGGCCGGTGAGTTCCGCTGTGCATCTCTTCGCGCGTCAGGCCGATCTGGCTGCCGCGCCTTTCCTGCCCACGTCCCGGGAAGAGATGGAGGCGCTGGGTTGGGACGCCTGCGACGTGGTGCTGGTGACCGGCGATGCGTACGTCGACCATCCGAGCTTCGGCATGGCCATCGTCGGACGACTGCTCGAGGCGCAGGGGTTGCGGGTGGGCATCGTCCCGCAGCCGCGGTGGCACGACACCACCGACATCGCTTCGCTCGGCAAGCCACGCCTGTTCTGGGGCGTCACGGGCGGGAACATGGACTCGATGGTCAACCGCTACACCTCGGATCGGAAGATCCGTCGTGACGACGCGTACTCGCCCGACGCCGCCGAGGGTCTTCGGCCCGACCGCTGCACGCTGGTCTACGCGCAACGATGTCGGGAGGCGTTTCGAGACGTGCCCATCGTGTTGGGCGGCATCGAGGCCAGCTTGCGACGCATCGCGCACTACGATTACTGGTCGGACAAGGTGCGGCGTTCGATGCTGATGGACGCCAAGGCCGACCTGCTGATCTTTGGCAACGCCGAACGAGCGCTGATCGAGGTGGCGCGGCGCTTGCGAGACGGTGAGTCCATCGACGCGATTCGCGACGTTCGGGGCACGGTCTTCATGCGACGCGGTCTCCCCGAAGGATGGGTCGAACTCGACTCCACCGAACTCGATGCGCCCGGGCCTGTGGGACCGAGCATCGACCCGTACGCGAGCGAGGCCGCGACCCCCAAGACCGAGCTGGTTGGGATTCGGCGCCGGGAGAAGCTCGCCGCGCAGCGACACGACCGCAGCAAGACCGCGGTACGACTCCCCTCGTTTGAGGCGGTTCGTGATGACGCCGTGCTCTACGCCCATGCCTCACGCGTGCTGCACCTGGAGGCCAACCCCGGCAACGCACGCGCACTCGTTCAAGCGCACGGCGACCGCGACGTCTGGCTCAATCCCCCACCGATCCCGCTGAGCACCGAGGAGATGGATGGGCTGTACGAACTCCCGTTCGCACGCGTGCCACATCCGCGCTACGGGGACGCCAAGATTCCTGCGTACGAGATGATCCGCTTCTCGGTCACGATTCAGCGGGGTTGTTTCGGTGGGTGCTCGTTCTGCTCGATCACCGAGCACGAGGGCCGCGTGATCCAGAGCCGCTCCGAGGACTCGATCATCCGCGAGGTCGAGCGCGTCCGGGACATGACCCCGGGGTTTACGGGCACCATCTCCGACCTGGGTGGCCCCACCGCGAACATGTACCGGCTCGCCTGCAAGTCCAAGGCGATCGAGGCGGCATGCCGGAAGCCCTCGTGCGTGTATCCGGGCATCTGCTCCAACCTCAACACCGACCACGCCCCGCTCATCTCGCTGTACCGCAAGGCCCGGGCATTGCCCGGCATCAAGAGGGTGATGATCGCCTCGGGCGTTCGCTACGACCTCGCGGTCGAGTCTCCGGAGTACGTGCAGGAGCTGGTCGAGCATCACGTGGGCGGCTATCTCAAGATCGCGCCAGAGCACGTCGCGCAAGGTCCACTTTCGGCGATGATGAAGCCCGGCATCGGGACCTACGACCGGTTCAAGGCGATGTTCGATCGGGCCTCGAAACGCGCGGGCAAGAAGCAATTCTTGATCCCGTATTTCATCGCGGCGCACCCGGGGACGCGGGTCGAGGACATGGTCGAGCTGGCGGTCTGGCTCAAGACCAATGGGTTCGAGGCGGATCAGGTCCAGACGTTCTTGCCCTCGCCGATGGCCAGCGCGACCGCGATGTATCGCAGCGAAAAAGACCTGCTCAACGGCGTGAAGCGGGTCGGCGGCGACCTGCATGTCCCCAAGGGACTGAAGATGCGTCGGCTGCACAAGGCGTTCCTGCGCTATCACGACCCCGAGAACTGGCCGCTTCTGCGCGCGACGCTGCAGCGAATGGGGCGGGGCGAGCTGATCGGCAACGGTCCCGGCGCGCTCATTCCTCGCACCCAACCGGCTCCCGGAGCCCGGCGCCCGCGTCGGGGTGGCCCACGGCCAGGCACCGCGCTCACGCAGCATACCGGTCTGCCGCCTCGGGATGACGGTGCGGCGAAGGCACCTCGCGCCCGGAAGCGCCGGCGATGAACGCAGCGGGTTGACCTCGGCAGGCTACAAGGGCGTCGGAGTCCCGAGCGTCACGAGCTGGTCGGTCATCGAGAGGTACTGAAACAGAATCCAGTCGGGGGAGCGGAGCACGGAGCTTATCCGGATCTCGTCGATGTCCCCGTGTAGCCAACGTCCGATTCGAAGGGTTCCCATCGGATCGGATCCCGGAACGAGGTCGGCATCGCCTTCCAGGCGGGCGTGGTCGTTGACGTACAGCGACAGCATCGTGGGCTCGAAGGTCCCCGCAAGCATCGTCCAACCGTTGGCCAGCGGCGCACCGCCGAAGACGTTGTCGTGCTGATTGAGCGGGATCGACTGCGCGATGTTGAAGAACGGCCGCGGCATCATGGCCGCGGTAGGACCCGTCTGGCCTTGGACGGCGCTGAGGCGGTAGCCGGGCAGCTTGGAGACAAGCTCTCGGTGTCGCGCTTCCCCCAGGTCAGCGGTCCAAGCAAGCGCGCCGGCGTGCCCGGGATCGAGTCGGACCCACCCGAGTGTCGAGATCGGGGACGACCCGCTCAGGTTCAAGCGCGGGTCGGAGGCCTGAAGCGCGCCGTCCCCGGCCTTGTGCAGATAGGGCCCCAACATCCAGGTGTTCGGATCCGACGCGCTGTCTTTACCGGCCACGAGCATGATGCCGTGGACCGAGTCCACGAAGGTGCCTCGGGCGTCGTCGAAGTGAAACACGGCGACGTAGCCGGCCGACCACACTTCGGAAGGCGCGAGTTGTTGCTGTGCAGGACGGCAGCGCTCGCCCATCACGGCCTCAAGCTCCAGCGTGACCCCAGCGGAGAACATCGGAAGGCGAACCCATGCGATGCGTCCGGAGTCCTCGAGTTCATGGGGAAGAAGCGCGCCGTCCTGGTAGAACCGAAGACTCTGAGCGTGGAACGTCCCGAGCTCCGAGATCCCGATCCTCACCGGGACATTCTCCAGGACGGTGTTGGGGGACAGCCGGCCGGAGTCCGAAATCGAGATCGGAGTCGTCCAACAGGCAGCGTCTACGCCCACGTCGGGGGGCGCGCCCGAACCCTCTCCCACGGTGCCGGAGCTGGCTGCGCTGGTGGCCGGGTCTTCGACTGTCGTCGGTGCCGTGCTCGAGGTCGCCTCGGGGCCGGAGCTCGAGACCGAGCCGGTGGTGGACTCGGTCGGGCTCAAGGTGTCCGTTCCCGACAGGTTGCCCGTGCCGGAGACCTCGTAGGCCGGGTTCACGGCGGTGCACCCGAGCGTCGCGCTCAAGCTCAGGCCGAGTGCCGAGGGAAACCGCACCCTGTCATAGTACCCGCTCAGGGACTTTCGCTGGCTTCAACATCGATGACGCCATCGGCGGGGATGGTCTCGGACCCCTGCTCGGACCAGGCTCGGCTCGCTGCCGCACCCACAAACCCCGCGGGGGTCATCGGCTGAAGCTCGAATCGTCTCTCGACGTAGCGGCCGAGGGCACCCGCGACGGCTCGGCGCGCAGGAGGGATGAGCATGGTGATGCCGAACAGGTCGGTCAGTACGCCGGGCGTCACCAGAAAGATGCCGCCCACCAGGAGGAGCAAGGAGGAGACGAGCCCTTCTTTGGGGAGCTCTCCGCGTTGCAGGGAGGCCTGCCACTCCCCGAACACGCGCCCGCCCTCGCGCTTGGCCAGGGTGGCGCCAAGGAGTCCGGTGGTGAGCACAATCGCGACGGTGGCACCCGCGCCGAGGACGCCGCCGAGCTGGATCAGCAGGTAAAGCTCCACGACGGGAACGACCGTAAAGAGGAGGAAGAGCTTGCCCAGCACGACGCCGTCAACGTAGCAGGCGAGGCGGGGCTGCTGACCCGAAGGGGTTGACGGCCAGGCCGGGGACCCTATAGTTGACCAGTCGTCTCGGCATGAACCGTCCCCAAACACCGTGGAGGCTCCGATGGGTCGCGTAAGCGATGCGCGCGACCGCATCTTGCGAGCCGCCACCGAGCTGATCCACGAGCGCGGCTATGCCGCTGTCAGCGTGTCCGACATCTGCGGCGCGGCGAACCTCAAGAAGGGCAGCTTCTATCACTTCTTCCCGAGCAAGCTTGAGCTGGCTCTGGAGACGATCGACACGTTCGCGGCCGGACAGCGCGCGATGGTTCAAGCCATGATGGCCAGTCCCGGCGGCGCCCGACAGAAGCTCACGCACATGTTCGCCGAGGCCTCGGGAGGGACGAAACAATGTCAGAAGGATTGCGGCAGCATCCGTGGCTGCCCGATCGGCAATCTGGCGCTGGAGATGGCACACCGCGAGCCGGCGATCGCGCTGAAGCTCAAGCAGGTGTTCAATCAGTGGCGCGCTGGGATCGAAAGCGTGCTCCAAGGCGGCGTCGCTGCGGGGGAGTTCGAGCTCGAGGACCCGCGCGCCGTCGCCGAGGGCCTCATCGCGTTCCTCGAGGGTTCCATCCTGCTCGCGAAGGCGACGGGCGACACCGCCGTCCTCGACCGTTTGGCGAAGGGCGCCGAAGCTATCCTCGACAGCGCCGTTCGGTCCGCTACCGCGTCTTGAATGCCGGCGTTGAATTAAACCGACCGGTCAACTTGCCAAACCTCAAACCGGACCCAACCTTGCTCCAACGAAAGGTCTGCTGATGACTGAGACTCTCGAAACCGCGCACGAAACGCAGCCCCAGATGCGGGGCCTCCAGGCTCTGATGGAGCGCTACATCGATGGAGACCAACGCGCGTTCGAGGCGCTGCACCGGCGTCTGTATCCTCGGGTCCGCGCTCGCTTGGGCCGCATGATCCGAAACGACGCTTTGGTCGAGGACCTCGTCCAGCAGACATTCCTGCGCGCCCACCAGGCCCGCGCTCGCTACGAGACGGGTCCCGGCGCTGGGGACCGAGCCGTCGAGGGCTGGTTCTTGGCAATTGCGCGCAACGCCGCGCTCGATGCAATGCGTCATCAGTACCGACGGGATCGACGTCACGCGACGCTCGAGGCGCGCGGCGAAGTCGAGGGGATGGGGGTGCCCACCGAGCGTCTCGATTCCGAGGCGGCGCGCATCGAGGACGAGCGCGAGCTGGCACAAGTCCGGCGCGTTCGTGCGGCGATCGACCAGCTTCCGCCGACTCAGCGCGAGGTGGTGAAGATGCACAAGTTGTCCGGGATGCCGATGGCGGAGATCTCCGACCGGCTTGGTGTTCGCCCGGGTGCGCTCCGGGTCCGTGCCCATCGCGCTTACAAAACGCTGGCTCGAATGCTCAGCCCCGAGACCATGCCGAGCCCAGCCTAGCCTCCCCAGCCCGGGCTGCTACGGCGAGGTGCGCTCGACCGCACGTGGGCGGGTCGAAGAAATGATGAAGAGGTCATCCCCGTCGGCGAGTTTGTAGTCGGGTCCGGGGTTGATGTTCTGCTTCCCGCCCCGCCGAAGGCCGATGAGCATCACGTTCTCCAGCGCAAGCTCGGCCGCGAGGTCGGCGAAGCGAAACGAGCCCGAGCCGTTGAGTGTGAACGGGACGGCATCGACCTGCTGCGGGGTGCGGTTCGACGCGAGGTCGTTGAACAGCTGCTGAATCTGAAGGCCTTCGCGGGCCTGAGCGAGCAGCTGCGTCGTAAGCTCGGTGACGCAGATCGCCGTTGAAGCGCCGGCCTTGAGCATCAGCTCCTTGTGCAACGGGGAGACACACTCGACGACGATCGTGAGCTTGTCGTTGGTCGATTGCAGCGCGACCAGCACGCCGAGATTGAAGGAGTCGCTGTTCTCGTCGCGCTCCGAACGCGCAAACAAGATGACGTCGGCAGCGTTGGAGATTCCGGCGCGCTCAAGCGCTTCTTCGTTGATCGGAGACCCTTTGACGAAGTGGACGTGCAGGCGGGCGAGGCTCTCGGGGAGTTCGTCGACCTGGTCGGTGAGCAGCACGAACTCGCGATCGTCCAGGTGCGTGTCGTGTCGCAGCTCATCGATCATCTCCACCAGCTTTGCTTCGCCTGGGTAGTTGATGAGGACGATGTGTCGACGGAAGTTGAAGTCGTTCATCCCTCGGAGCTCCTTGGTCTTTTCTTCGATGAGGTAGGTCGTGATGACGGATAGGCCGTACGCGAGGACCCCGCCGCCGGCGATCATGGCTGGGAACGCGATGAGAAAGCGCCCGCCGAGCGAGACGGGCGCGTAGTCGCCGTAGCCCACGGTCGTCATCGTGACGACGCTCCACCACAGCGAGTCCAAGAGGGTGAGCTCGGGGTTGTGTGGGGACTCGAAGAGGTAGAATCCGACGCTTCCGAACGTCCAGAACATCGCGACGAAGGCCACGACCTTGAGCTGTAGGCGCGTCTGGACTTGCCTGCGAAGCCGGCGCAGGAAGTGGAACATCAACCCCATGGGGCCGTGAGCTTAGAGCACATCTGCGAGCCTGGCCATGTTCGACTCTGGCCAGGGGCTCGGGAGGGCGGCGTCCAAACGCCCCGATACGTACGTCTCGCGGCGCTTCCTCTGGCTTTTCGAGGTTCGAGACCTCTGCACTCCGTCGCGGACGCGAAGGTGTTTGGCGCTGAGGATCCGCATCGTCGGCCCTGCGCGATGGCCCGGTGGCCGCCTGCCTGTGATATGGGCCGGCGCATGCAAACGCTCGTCGTCGGCGTCGCAGGTGCCACTGGTTCGGGAAAGACAACGGTCGCCCGCGCGTTGGCCGAATCCGTCGCCGAGCACGTGTCGGTTCTGCAACACGACTGGTACTACCGGGACCGCCCTGAGCTGACGTACGAGCAGCGGTGCGAGCTGAACTTCGACCACCCGGATTCTCTGGATTCGGACCTCCTGGTCGAGCACCTCACGAAGCTTCGCGCAGGGGAAGCCGTGGGCGCCCCGATGTACGACTTCACGACACATCGACGCGACGAGCAATGCCTGCCGGTTCGGCCGGCGCCCGTGTTGCTCGTCGAAGGGATCTTGGTCCTCGCAGACCCTCGTCTGCGAGCGCTGCTCGACATCAAGGTGTTCGTCGACACCGACGCCGACCTGCGGGTGTTTCGGAGGATCCGGCGGGACATCGAGACGCGCGGCCGAACGTTCGAGCAGATCCGTCAGCAGTACTACGCTACCGTTCGTCCGATGACGCTGCAGTTCGTTGAGCCCTCGAAGCGTTGGGCCGACATCATCATCCCTGAGGGTGGGGAGAACGCCGTGGCGCTGGACCTGCTGGCTGCCAAGCTCCGCAGCGTGGTGAACACGTGAGCGAGAAGTCCGAGGCACCCCCGAAGGCGGGCGATCCGGTCAGCCAGGACCCGGAGAAGCTCCCGTTCAAGGAGCGCTTCATGGCGTTCGTTCAGGAGTACGGCCGCGTCGCGTTTGTCGTCTGGTTTGGGATCTTCTTCCTGACGTGGGGTGGGTTCTACCTTGCGATCGATTTCGGCCTGAGCGTGGCCGAGACCTCCGCGACCGTTTCGGTCTTCGGCTGGTTCGAGCTCGATGGGGCATGGGGGGCCGCATACCTCGCGACGCAGCTCAGCAAGCCGATTCGCATCGCGGCGACGTTCGCCCTGACCCCGGTGCTTGCGACCGCTTGGAAGCGCCTGCGGGGCCACGTGCCCGAGGAGACCGCCGGCGAAGGCACAGCCAGCGAGTCGGACTCGGTCGCCGACGCCTGAATCAGCTGCGTTTGCGAACGCACACCACGGTTGCAGACTCGCTCTTCTCCCAGGAGGAGAGGCGCCGACCGCTGAGTTCGTAGACGTACGCGAAATCGTTGTCGTCGCCGTCGACGGTCCGGGACCAGTACGAGCCCTTCGTCAGCATTCCGATCGCGCCCAAGAGCTGGAGCTCGCGGCGATGCGGCAGCCGCCAGTCGTCCACGCCACCGATCTCAAGCTCCCCGCACAGGCGGCGAGCGCCGTCCCAGCGCGCCATCGGGGGGTCGGTCTGGGCCGTGTAGTACTTGTTGGATGCCTTCACTTCACGCCGCCCGATGGCGTCCGCAAGCTTGGCTTCGACCGCTGCGCTCGAGGGGGGACTGAGCTCGGGCTCGGCAGTCGCGACCGGCTCGGACGGTGGGTCCTTCGGCTCGGGCTCGTCCGGCTCGGGCTCGTCCGGCTCCTCTTCGACCGGCGTTGGTTCGGGTTCGTCTTGCACCTCGACGATCTCCGAGTCGTCGTCCGGCTCCGGGGAGTCGGCGTCGGTGCCGTCGACGGGCTCTTCGGTCGGCGGCAGGTCGGCCCGCAGTGACGCCCGAGCATCTGCCTCCGGGGAGTCGCTGTCGGCACCGGGCGCATCTGCGGCTACCGGCAGGTTTGCGCCCGCGTCCTTCGCTTCGGGCTCGTCCAGGACGGCCGCCGGGGCTTCGTCCGCGTTTTCAGCTTCGGGGCTGTCGCTGCGGTCCCCGGCAGCGGCGGTGGCGTTGGCCTGTAGATCGCGGGGGAGGAACCGGTCGTACGCGCCGAGTTGGTGGCTGGCGAAGATGCCTCCGCCCACCAGCAGCAGGACGACCACGATCCAACCTCCGCCCCAGCTGCGCTGCGGTTCGGCAATGGCAGCGCCGAAGTTCGCCGCGATCGCGCGTTCGGTCTCTTGAGCCGGCGCAAGGGGGTCGAGGCCCGGGACGTGAACCCGTTTGCGGTTGGTCTTGGGTGCGTCGCCGCGCACAGAGCGAGCGACGGTGGGCATCTCATCGCCGTCGAACTCTCCGGGAACCGCGGGAGTGGGCCCCGTGACGGCGCGGTACTTTCGTGTGGGCTCGATGCGCGCAACCTGCCGCGGTCGGGTGATCGGCGGGGCTGCCTTGGACTTGGCGCTGCGTGTCCGAACCTGGTCTCGTTTCACCGCGCGGTAGGTGCTGGTGTCGTTCTCTTCGATGACCCGACTCCCGGAGTGCTCCCGCCATTGCCGACGCTCGTGCAGCGGGTCGGGCCGGGCCTGACCGGGCATCCGCTCAAGCGCCTCGGCAAATCGACGGACTTGGCCGACCATCGACAGCGGCAGGCTCAAGTCCAGCACGGCGACGAACAGGTGCTCGTCCGGCCCGCCGTGGGTCGCGAGGGCCTGGCGCAGTGGCCCAACGACCGTGTCTTTGAGCGCCCCTTGAACGCACACGACGTAGATCGCGGGCTGGTCGCGCACGCGGCCGCGGTCGAGGATCGCAGAGCGGGCATCGGACCCGGTCACCACGTCGGTCTGAAACCCGAGGCCCTCAAGCGCCCGCGCGACCTCTTCGACGATCGCCCCGACACTGGCGGCGCAGCAAAGCGTGAGCGCGTGGACCCGCGGAGGCTGGTCTGGCAAAGGCCCTTGCAGCAGCGGAGCCGCGTCGGCATCGACCAGTTGCGGCTCGATTTCTCCCATCACCCCGTGCGCCTCGGAGGGCAATGTAACAGATGCGCGGCGAGAGGTTTCGCGGGACGGTGCCGAGTCTCGCGCCGCTTCGCGCGATTCTGTCGCCTTCGGCGCGGACCTCAAGCGGGCGCTGGGGGTGGCCCGCGCGGCGCCGTCCGCCCGGGTGCTCGACCGCGCCGAGTCAGCCTTCGCCGGGCCCTTCGGCCTGGGCGGCCCGGCGAAGATTCGGTCGAACCGGCCACCTCGCGTACTCGGCAAACGCGCAGGGTGTGCGAAAAGGTGAGCTGGGGAGACGAGCCAAGCGGTCGGGGTCGTTGATCCGTTGCAGGGTCGCGGTGTACGAGTGGCCTATCCCTATCTGGGGAAGGACGCTGCAATGACCACCAAAATCGCCATCAACGGGTTCGGACGCATCGGTCGTCTGGTGTATCGCATCGCCGCGGAGCGCGGGGACATCGAGATCGTTGCCGTCAACGACCTCGTCTCCGCGCCCAACCTCGCCTACCTCCTGGAGTACGACTCCACGCACGGACGGATCGGGAAGTCGGTTGCGCTGAGTGAGAAGGGCTTCACGGTCGACGGAAAAGAGACCCAGTGCCTGAGCGAGCGCGACCCGGCTTCGCTCCCTTGGAAAGAGCTCGGCGTGGACTACGTGCTTGAGGCGACCGGACTGTTTACGCAGTTTGATGACGCGGGCAAGCACGTCCAGGCGGGAGCCAAGCGGGTGTTGATCTCGGCCCCGACCAAGACGCCCGAGACGGTCCCGACCTTCGCGTACAAGGTCAACCACGAGAGCTACGACCCCGCAAAGCACACCGTGCTGTCCAACGCTTCGTGCACCACAAACTGCTTGGCGCCGATCGCCAAAGTGATCAACGACCACTTCGGCCTGGCCGAGGGGTTGATGACCACCGTGCATGCCGCGACCGCGACCCAGCCCACGCAGGATGGTCCGACGAAGAAGGACTTCCGCGGCGGACGCAACGCCTACACCAACATCATCCCCGCCAGCACGGGTGCGGCGAAGGCTGTCGGCCTCTGCATCCCCGAGCTTCAGGGCAAGATCACCGGCATGGCGTTCCGCGTGCCGACGGCGGATGTCTCGGTCGTCGACCTCACGTTCCGCACCGCCAAGAAAACCAGCCTCACCGAGATCGCTGCTGCGATGAAGGCCGCCGCAGAAGGCCCGATGAAAGGCGTGCTGGGCTACACCGAAGCGCCTGTCGTCTCGTCGGACTTCATCTCGGACCCGCACAGCAGCATTTACGACGCCACGGCGGCGATCGAACTCAACGACCAGTTTTTCAAGATCGTCAGCTGGTACGACAACGAGTGGGGCTACTCGGCGCGCTGCGTCGACATGATCCAGATGATGGCTGACAGAGACCGCTAGGCCTCCTGCACTCCACACGCCCTCCGCCCTGGATGGTGGCGGCGGGCGTCCTGGGCCGGCACACTCCGGCCATGTTCGAGGTTCGATCGAAGTTGGAGCTGGCGCTGGGTCGGCGGTTGGTTCGGATGCCAGCGTTCTGGCTCGATCGTCTCGGCGCTCGGCTGGACGTTTCGCGGGATGGGTTCACCCTCGACCGCCGGGTCGCGTTCGCGTTGAGGCTGATGGAACGTGCCAGCGGTGGCAGGGCGTTGCACGCGTTCGGCGTCCGGGGAGCGCGCACGCAGATGGCCCGTTTGCCTGCGTTGATGGATCCCGAGCCCCCCAAGGTCCTGCGGGTGTCGGAGTCCGAGTTCGATGGACCGCGCGGCATGGTCCGAGTGCGGATCTACGCGGCCCCCGGCATGCATGGGAAAGCTCCGGTGTTGGTCTACTTCCACGGCGGTGGCGGAGTGGTGGGCGACCTTGAGACGCACGATGTTCCGTGCCGGGCGCTGTGTCGCGGGGCAGCGTGCACGGTGGTTTCGGTCGAGTACGGACTGGCCCCGGAGCACCCTTTCCCGGCCGGCCTGGACGACTGTGTCGCAGCATTTCGCTGGGTTCGTGACCACCCCGAACGGGTCGACGGTGACGGTCGGGTCGCGGTTGCGGGCGACTCGATGGGAGGCAACCTCGCGGCGTCTGTGGCCCTGCAGACCCGTGCCGAGGGGGGCCCTTGTTTTCAGCTCCTGATCTATCCGATGACGGACCCGGTGGAGCCCTCGTCGTCTCGCAAGGGGTTCGCGCGCGGGTTCTTGCTGGAGGCCGAAACGATCGCGTGGTTCGAGCGGAAGTACCTCGCGGCGGCGGACCCCGGCGATCCGCGTGTTGCGGTCCTGCGGGCTCCGGATCTTGCCGGCGCCGCACCTGCCTACATTGCGACCGCAGGCTTCGATCCGTTGCGAGACGAGGGCCACGCGTATGCCGACGCCCTCGAGGATGCCGGCGTCGCCGTGACGCGTCGGTGCTTTGGCGAGCAGGTGCACGGCTTCTTGCACATGGCGGGCGCCATCCCCAGTGCGGCCAAGGCTCTTGATGAACTCGGCCGAGCGCTGGCGGCTGGGTTCGCGCAGCGCTGACCCGGGGGTTTCGCCGCCCCGGGGCACCGTGCCATGCTCCCGCCCACAGGCCCCATGCGTACGTCCGTCCTCGTTTTCTCTGTGACCCTCTGTTTCTCCCTTGGCGCTTGCGATAGCGGCAACTCAGCACCCAAGGCCGACCCCGCCGCCGAGGCGAAAGCCAAGGAGATGGAGGAGAAAGCGCAGCGCGTGGAGGCGAAGCGCCTCGAACGTGAAGCCGCGGTGAAAGCGAAGGAAGACGATGAGGCCAAGCACAAGGAGGCCGTCGCAGCCATGCTGGTGCTCCCCGAGACCATGCCCAAGAAGCTCGACGCGGCCTGCAAAGAGGCCAGCGACGCGCAAGACGCCTTCATGCTGCGTCACTACGATGGCGAGGCCGTCGAGAAGTGGAACGCCGCCAAGAGCTCGCAGCTGCAGATGGCCGTCACGCAGTGCATCAAGGTGGCCAGCCTCAAGGTCGCCGCGTGTCAGGCCAATGCCCTGAACCTCGCGCCGCCCGAGCTCAAGAAAGCGCTGCCGGACCTGTTGCGCGGCTGCATCGAAAAGTTCGGCACGGCCCCCGAAGGCGCTGCGGCACCACCGCCAGGCTGAGTGTATGAGCTCGATCGGCAGCATCTACGACGACACACCCGAAGGGGAGAACCGGGGGGCCGACCTGCGCGCGACGGTCCAGGTGCCACGCGCGAGCCTGGGCGATCCCGACGGCGTGTGTGTCCCGCTTCCGCAGACGTTGATCCACGAGGGGAGTGAGGTCGAGCGTACGCCGCAGCCCGGCGAGGCCCTCGACGCGATTACCCTGCGGCTCCCCGAGGACTTCCCCGACGGCGCGACCCTTCGACTGCGAGGCGCGGGCGCGCGAGGGGCGAAGGGGAGCGGTGACCTGTTCTTGCAGGTCGAGCTCTCGCAGGACGCCATCGTCGTGGCGTCGCCCCGGGCACTCGCCTCCAACGAGGGGTCCTCGACACCGGTGTTGGTGAGCCTGGCCATTCTCGCCGCCATCGCGATGCTCTACGTACTGCTTGGCTGAAGCTCGGTGGCGAAGCTCGATGCATCCCCGGTTGTGGCGCGGACGGTGGATACCGTCGTGGCGGTCGTGCTCGCGCTGGCGCCGGGCACCACGTTCGCGCAGCTTCGTGGATTGGCGTGGGAGGACGACGCCGCGGCGGTGCTTCGGGTTGTGATCGCGGGTGCCCTGCTGGTCGCGTTCGCATATGCGCTGATCCTTCGCCGTGCCTGCGACCGTGCCGCCGCCCTGCGTCGCGCCAACGTTCGCGCGCTTGCGTTGTTGGGGCTGCCCTTGCTCGGCCTGCTGCTCGACCCCGAAGTCGCGACCACCCGCGGTGGGCTCGTGCTCGCGTCGGTGGTGGCGTGGGCGCTGATGGTGGCCGCGTCCCGGCTGCACGGTCGTGACCCCGCGCCGACGCGTCCGCACCGCGCCGAGTTGCTGGGGGTGCTGGGGGCCGCGCTCATCGTCGGGGGCTGGCTTGCGCGCCTGGCCCTGATTCGGCACGCGTCGATGCAGACCAACACGTACGACTTCGGTCTGTTCGTGAACGCGATCTGGAACACCGCGCAGGGGCGGTGGTTCGAGTGCTCGCTGGTGGACACGGGGTCGATGCTCGACGAGCACGTATCGCTGGCGCTGCTGCCATTTTCGGCGCTGATGAAGGCCGGTCTCTCGCCGCGCGGGTTCCTGGTCCTGCAGGCGCTTTGGATCTGCGTCGGCGCGGTACCTCTGTACGTGCTCGCACGGCGGCATCTGGGGGCTGGCGGCGGCCGAGTCTTTGCGTTGGCCTACCTGCTCCACCCCTCGGTGCATGTCAATGCGCTGTGGGACTTCCACCCCATGAGCTTCGCCGCGCCGCTGCTGGTCATGCTGGTGCTCTATGGAGAGCGTCGCCGTGTGCACGCAGGGTTTGTGTTGAGCGCTGCCGGATTGCTGATGCTTCGCGAGGAGTTTGCCTTCGTGCTCATCGCGTTTTCAATGACGCTCGCACTTCGGGGGCAGACCCGCCGCGCGGCAGGGCTCGCCTTCGCCGCGGTCTCGTTTCTCGTGGTGATCAACCTCTCGATGGGCCACACCTCGAGCCACCTCGCGCGGTACGCCGCCGTGGCGCAGCGGGGCGGTGGCGGGATCACGGGCATGATGCTCACCTCGTTGTTCGAGCCAGCGTTCGTCCTGAGCTATGCGTTGAGCTACGCCAAGGTTGTGTACGTGGGCATGCAAGCTGCCGGCGTGTTGGGCATGGCAGCCCTGGTCCGTCGAGCGTGGCCGATGCTTGCACTCGCCGCAGCGTTCTCGATGCTGGCGACCAGCCGGGCCGTCTACAACCCGTTCTTCCACTACACCACGATGCTCTACCCGCTCGCGCTCGCGTGGGCGCCCGAAGGACTCTCGCGGCTCTCGGCGCTTCGGTGGAGTTCGGCGTCGGTCTCGTTGCGCAGGCGTGCCCTGGTTGCGGCGGTTGCGATGGCCTCGATCGGGATGTCGCTGACGTACGGCGGACTCCACGAAAATGACGCGTTCCGGGCGGGCTTCCAAACGCCGCGGCGAGAGCTCTCGGAGCAGGCGACCGAGCGCCTCGCGTGGTTGGAAGCCCAACTCGCTGCAATCCCGGCCGATGTCCCCATGGCCGTCACGGGGCGAGTCGGGCCGCACGCCGCAACGCGTGCGAACGTGTACGCCTACCCGACCGAGCACGAGGTGGAGATCATGGTTGTGTTCGTCGCTGACCTTCGCAAGGAGCACAAGGCGAGCTTGCGAGACGGCGTGCGCCAAGGCGACTGGGCGGAGGCCGGCTCGACCGGGTCGATCGTGATCTATCGCCGCATTGCGCCCTGAGTGCGAGGGGCTCGGGACTGCGGGGTTGCCCCTGATCCCGCCCGGGGTATCATCGCGCACCGAGCCGCTGTGACTCACCGTGACCCTTCCCAAGGACCGGGAGCCGGCCCCCGATCGCCCGCACCGCCTGCAGCACCCGGAGCTGTGCCCCACCCTCCGGTGAGGGTGCCCATCCCGGCGCCGGTCTTGGGGCCCGATGCGATCGCTTCAGGTCCCCCGGGGCCGCCGGGGATCTCAGCGCCTGCAGCCGTCCATTCCCCCGCGGCGAGCCCGCCCAGCGGGACGCCACCGCCGACCGCACCGCCCTCCGGCCCGGTCCCCGCCGTTGACCCCGGCGGGAGCGGCAACGAGTTCGGGACCTTTGGCGGCGTGTTCACCCCGGTGGTGCTGACCATCCTGGGCGTCATCATGTTCATGAGGACGGGCTACGTCGTCGGGTACTCGGGCCTGATCTCCGCGCTGGTGATTCTCGCGATCGCGAAGACGATCACCACGCTGACGACGCTGAGTCTGTCGGCGATCGCGACCAACCTCGACGTTCGCGTCGGCGGGGTCTACTTCATGATCTCCAGGGTGCTGGGTCCGGACTTCGGTGGCAGCATCGGCATCACGCTGTTCGTCGCGCAAGCGGTCAGCATTGCCTTCTATACGATCGGATTTACCGAGGCGAGCTTCGATGTGCTCTCGGGCTTGCTCTCCGCCGAGTTGGTGGCGTCGATGGTCAGCGCGCACGTGCCCGAGCTGCTCTCGTCGCTCGTGGTGACCCTGCTGTTTGCGGTCACCTTCAAGGGCGCCGACGTGGCGATGAAGGCTCAGTACTTCGTGTTGGCGCTGCTGCTGCTCTCGGTGGTCGCGTTTCTGGTCGGCGGGGTCATGAACTTCGACTCGGGCTTGCTCGAGGCCAACATGACCGGCGACTACGCGGGGGTCGGCGCAGACGAGGGCAAGACGCTCACCTTCATGGTGATGTTTGCGATCTTCTTCCCCGCCGCCACGGGCATCACCGCGGGCGCGAACATGTCCGGTGACCTCAAGGACGCGGGCAAGTCGATCCCCACCGGGACGCTCATCGCGATTCTCTTCACCGCGACGGTCTACGCGGTCCAGATCTTCCTCGTCGCGGGCAGCACCCCGCGAGACGCGCTCAAGGCGGATCCGTTCGGCGCGCTGCAGGAGATGAGCATCTTCGGCCCGCTGATCGTCCTCGGGGTCTTCGCCGCGACGCTCAGCTCAGCGCTGGGGAGCTTCCTGGGCGCCCCTCGCATCCTGCAGGCGATGGGGCAGGACAAGCTGATGAAGTCGTTCGAGTACTTCGGGAAGGGGTCGGGTCCTGCGAACGAGCCTCGACGTGCCACCGTGCTCAGCCTCGTCGTCGCGGTCGGGGTGATCTGGGCCGGCGACCTCAACGCGGTCGCCGAGATCATCTCGATGTTCTTCCTGATCGCCTACGGGATGATCAACCTGTCCGCGTTCGTCGAGAGTCGCAGCGGCAACCCAAGCTTCCGGCCTCGGTTCCGCTGGTTTCACTGGGGCACCGGCTTGGCCGGAACCGTGGCCTGTCTGGTGGCCATGTTCGAGATCAACCAGCGCTACGCGATGTTGGCGATCGCGATCACGGGCATCTTGTACTTCTATCTGAAGAAGCGGGACATCCAGACCAACTGGGGCGACGCGAAGGCCGGCTACATCTTCCAGAGCACGCGCGACAACCTGCTGTACCTCGAGACGGCGAAGTTCCACCCCAAGAACTGGCGGCCGATCCTCGCGGCGGTCAGTCCCGACCCACTCCGCGAGCGTCGGCTGGTTCAGATGGGGAGCTGGCTTGAGGCGCGGCGAGGTCTGTACACCGTGGCCGAGATTCATGCGGCTGTGGACCCCGACATTCACGAGCGGCTCGCCTATCGCACCCGGCGTCGCGACGAACTCAACCGGCACTTCGCATCTCTGGATATGGTGGCGTTCGGCGAGGTGGTCGTCGTCGATGACTACAACAAGGGCTTCTCTACGTTTCTGCAGAGCTACGCGATGGCGGGATTGCGTCCCAACACGTTGCTGGTCGGCATTCCCGACGCGCTCGACGTCGAAGGACGCGCACGGTTCCGCGAAACGGCTTCGATCCTTCGCGCCTTCGACTACAACACGTTGCTGCTCAAGCCTGGCGAGCTGGCGGTTGAGAAGCCGCAGCGGGTGATCGACCTGTGGTGGCGCGGTTCAAGGAACGGCAGCCTCATGGCGCTGCTCGCGTATCTGATGAAGCAGGACCGCGCGTGGAAAACCGCGAAGATCCGGATCTTCAGAGCCGTCCCCGAAGCCGGGGCCGAACCGGAGGCGCGCGGTCATCTCGATCGACTGCTCACGAACGCGCGGATCGAGGCCGAGGTCCACGTCTTCCATACCCAGGAGGTGCCGGCCCGCTTCATCCCCGAGCGGTCCTGCGGCGTCGCCGACCTCGTCATGCTCGGCCTGAGTTCCGGCGACCTGGAGGACTTTCCCGGCTACCTGGAGAACATGGACGCGCTGTTGTCTCAGCTTCCGAGCACGTTGTTGGTCTGGAGCAACGGCGAGGCGGACCTGTTCGCTTGAGCCGCCTGCACAGGCACTGGGTTGGGCAGACGCGGACCACACGCCGTATGATTGGCGGGTGACCGGTCGATGCGTGCGTTGGTGGGGTCTGTTGTCGCTGCTGGGATGTGCGTGCTCGGCAGGGAGCATCGATGAGGGCCTGACGTTCGGGGATCCGAATACGGTCCCGGGCGAGGATTCTGGCGACCCTTCGACGAGCGGCGGCTTGGTGACCACCGGCGTGAGCAACGCCTCCGCCGGTCCGGCCGGTGCCACGAGCGACGCAGGCTCGGGCACCGACGCTCCGACCAGCACGAGCGGACCCGACTCTGCGACGAACGCAGACGCAGACTCAGGCTCCGAGGGATCCTCTGAAGGCTCGCGTGGGAGTACGGGCCCAAGCGCGGAGTGTGGGAACGCCGTCATCGAGGCGGACGAGGCGTGTGATGGTGTCGAGCTCGGCGACATGACCTGCGCGGACATGGACTCGTTCGTCGGAGGGGTGCTCGCGTGCGACGCCGAATGTGCGTTCGATACCGCGGGGTGTCTGGAGAAGCCGAAGGCGCCGGTCGAGGTTTGCGAGAACATCAACCTGGCGATCCCCGACTTGGGCGGCGCCGTGACATCGAGCGTGACCCTACCCGCGGGTGGAACGGTGTTGTCCGCGACCATCGGCGTGGCGCTGACCCACACGTACATCGGAGACCTGAGCATTGACGTCGAGCACGGCGGCATCACGGTCCGGGTCTACAACCGAGAGTGCGGCCTGCAAGACAACATGAACCTGGTCTTCGACGATGACGGCGTCGCTATCGCGTGCGACGCATCCGTCTCGGGTGCCGCGACCCTTCCCTCCGAGGCGCTCTCGGGCTTTGATGGCGCTGCTGCGGGCGGTCTGTGGACGTTTTCGTTTCAAGACAACGCCGGCGCCGACGTCGGCACGGTGACCCAGATCTGCGTCCGGGTTGTGTTCTAACAACCTCGCGCCGGGCCGCGAGCTCGCCTCAGCGCTGGGCGAGCGAAGGGAGGTCCCCGGGAGTCGGGTCCTGCGTCTGCGTCGCCGCAGGTGAATCACTGGGGCTCGGTGCCAGGAGCGGAAGATGACCGTGGTGTTCGCTGGCTTCGTCAAGCCAGGGACGCCAGGACTTCGGGGGCGTCATTGTCACGAAGCTGACTTCTCCGATGCACGCGGCGCTGGTGTCGATGCAGTGCTCTCGCTGTACGGCCAGCGTCACCACGCCGCCCTCCCAGCTGTCGATCCAAAACGCATCCGCCTGAATGCCAACCTGGGCGTCGGTGAAACATCCGCTGTCGACCAGCATCCTCGACAGCTCAAGGATGCCTCCATCCCAGGCCTTGAGTGCGCCGCTGGAAGGGCAGTGCGGGTGCTCGGGCCAGGGGGTCTGCTGGGCTACGCAGGTGCCCTCCATCGAGCAGCGGGGCTCCGAGACCAGCTGCTCAAGGACCTTGCCCGACTGCTTCGAGCCGTCGAGCCACGTGACGAGGTCGAAGGAGGTTCCGCTGTCGATGCGCGTGAGGACCTGCGCTGTGTGATGTTCTCCCTGGGCGTCCGCGTCCTTGAAGGCGACGGTGCTGAAGAACGGGCCCACGATGCTGCGCAGCCAGGTGTCGGGCTGGGACTCCAGCGTGATCTCCCACGGACGCGCGTCATTGGAGGTGACACGAATCGACTGTTCGACCCCGAACGCGGTCCAGACGATGGTACGCATCTGAACCGCACTGGTGGGGCTTGGCGCCTCGGTCTGCGCGGCGGAAGTCAGGGCCGTGGTACACGCGAGGAGCAAGGCGAGCATGGTGCTTTCGTCGTACGCCCAACGTCGCCGGGCGACCAAAAATGTCGCAGCTTCGCCCACCTGAACACGCGTCTGCTGGTGCCCGCGAGGTCGAGCACACGGCCGACCTCGCGCTGGAGATTCTGGGGCCCGGACGAACCGGCCATGCTGCAGGCAGGAGCTCGGGCGGTGGTCGGGCTGTTGACCGACGACGCCAAGGTCTCGGCCGACGACGTTCGTGCGGTGAAACTCGAGGCGATGGACGCGGAGGATCGGCTGGTGCGCTGGCTCAGCGAGGTTCTGTACTGGGCCAGCGTGGAGGGCTTCTTGGTGGCGCGGGCCGAGCTTACGGTGACCGAGGATGGCCTTGAGGGCAGGGCGCTGGGGAGGGAGGACTCCAGGGGGTTGCTCAAGACCGAGATCAAGGCCGCGACCTATCACGACCTCCACGTGATCGCGGACGCGGAGCGTGTTGTCGCGCGCGTGGTCTTGGACGTGTGAGCGTCACGGACGCGTGCGGCTGCTGCGACACGGTCCGTCCATGCTCCGGCATGCTCGGGCATGCTCCGAGCGGCCACATGATTCGCGTCGGTTTTTGAATTGAGACGTGCTGCGTCCACTCCTATGCGACCGTGGGTTTCTCGTTGGCTATTGTTCCGCAGGCTTCGTCACCGCAAGCCGTGGGCGTCTCTTTGTTGTCGCGCGCTCGGGACGGGGATGCTCTGGCGCAAGCCGAGCTGTATCGTGATCACGCATCCACCCTGACCCGGCGGTTAGCTCATGCGTGCGGTGATGATGAACTCGCGCGGGATGTCGCCCAGGACGCGTTCATCACGGCGTTCGCCCGTCTCGATCGCTTCCAAGAAAAAGGGTCGTTCTCGACGTGGCTGCACGGCATCGCATTCAACCATCTTCGCGACCGACGGAAGCGGTGGGCGAGGGAGCGGGCGAGGAACGCCCGGCTTGCGCTCGTGGAGGGGCCCAAACCCCTGACCCCGGAGCAGCGGGTCTCGTCTCGCCAGGCGATCGAGCGGCTCGATGCCGCACTCGCGACGATCAAGCCGAAGCTGCGCGATGCGTTCGTGCTGCGGGTGGTCGAACAACTCTCGCTCGAGGAGTCCGCGGAGATCCTCGGTGCCCGGGTGGCGACGGTGTCGTACCGAGCCCGAAAGGCGGAGGCGCTTGTCCGCGCAGCGTTTGAGGAGGGAGCAACACGATGAGCTTTGAAGACGAAATCCAGACCATGCGCGCTCGCGAGGTAGAGCCGGCTCCGTTCGAACGACTTGCGCAGAAGCAGGCGGAGCCGCAGCAGCCCCTAGGCCCACTCCGGACTCCTTCCGTGGCCACGCTGGGTGCCGCGCTCGCGTTCTTGGTGCTGTTTGTCCGACCGGCGATCGGCGCGGGCGCGTTCACGAGCGGCGGGAGGCTCGAGCTACACGTCGCCGCGCTTCTCCCGTTGTTCGTGCTGGGCTGGGCGTTTCGGCGGTTCTCGCAGCCGAGCCTGGGCGCACAGCTGCTGTGTCGCGCGGTCTGGTGGTCGAGCCTGGTGGTGGGACTGCTGATCTCGCTGAACTACGGAGAGACCCCGGACAAGGTCCTTGGAGCTGTCATCGCGGTGGCGAGTGCGGTGGCGCTGCTGTCGGTGGGAGAGCGGGGGCTCGAAGTCCAGGACCCGGACAGTCCGTTCGCCCCGGTGCGGTTCCGTGGGCACTTGTTGCTGGCCTTGGTGATGGCGGCCGCAGACGCTCTCACGCTCGCCTTCTCCGGCCTGTTGCAGCTACGGCTCGGCAGTCGGGGATGGAACCTGCTGAGCACGCTCGGGCATGCGGGGCCGACCATCGTCGCGGCCATCGTCATGGGCGTCGCCGTTTGGGGGGTCTATCGGCTGCGCACGTGGGCGCTGCTGCTCAATCTGATCGCCAATATCGCGATCGCCTACCTGGCCCTTGAGGGCACCCTGGGGCTCTCTCCAAGCGTCAGCGTCAGCTTGGCGACCACGGCCGCGATTCAGTGCTTCATCCCCGTCCCGATCCTCGCGGCCGCGTTGGGGGATCGCAACGCCGGGCAGCCGCTGCTGCAATCCATGCGGCACCGCCTCATGAACTACACCGTCCTGGTTCTGGCCACCGCGAGTGTTCTAGCCACCTTCATGTCCGGCGCCGACGGGTGGGTGGACGGACCGGGTCGGGCGTTCATCCGGGGAGGGGTCCGGAACTCCAAACAGACGCACAGAGCCAATGCTGACCTCGGGAGGGTGTCACGGGCGGAGTTGAACGCGGTTTCGGACGACCTGCGGGGCCGCAGCTTTGACGGGATGTCGTTGCGATGGACCGATTTCTCCGGAGCCGATCTGCGAGGCGCCTCGTTCGAACAGGTCCGCGCACACATGACTGGTTTCGACCACGCTCAGCTGCAGGGCGCCAGCTTCCGCCAGGCGGACTTGAGCAACGCCTCATTCCGCGGCGCGGAACTCGAGGGGACGGACTTCACGGGCGCGTTTCTCAGCCAGCACGCGGCGACGCAGCCTGGCACGATCTGCCCCGATGGACGGCTCGCCTACGAAGACGGGAGCTGCGCCCACAAGTACGGCTATTCCGCCGAGCCGTTGGAGCTGCGTTGGGTTGAGACCGGGGGACTCCCGGGATGCCCGACCCCCGGCACCGTCACGAAGACCGGCGTCGAAGGCCGGTACATCACCGTTCTCGGACAGCCGTACGTGCGGTTGGATGATGGCGATCTGCGCTCGATGTGGGGAAGCATCGACGTCGATGGCAGCCGCTGGGAGCTCGACTCCGGGCCCTGCGGTCGCAACGTGCTCCGAGTCGGCCCGAGCGCGCGCGAGCGGCTGAGCGAAGGACCCGCAGGTCCGCTCGACTTCAACGCTCACGATCTCTCCGACGTCGACTTCCGAGGCGAAGCGCTGGACGCCGCGGACTTCGCAGGCGCACTGCTCACCAACGTTCGGTTCGATCGGGCGAGCCTTCGCAACGCCAACTTTCGACTCGCAGGTCTCGATGTCGCGCTTGAGGGGGCGGACCTGCGTGGCGCGGACTTCACGGGCGCGTCAACGACCCCATGGACCTGGTATGGCGTGGAGGCGACGTCGTTGCTGGGAGCCACGTGTCCCGACGCTCGCGAGCCCGACCCGCACACGGGCTGCTCGGAGCGGAACGCCGTGATGACGCTTGAGCGCGCCCCCGAAGTCGTGCGGTGGCTGGAGTCCGAGCGGTGTTGGGACGTCGGCGAAACGCAGACGTGGTCCGCGGACGAGACGCATCTGTACGACGCGAGTGGTGAGCCCTTGGTGCCGTTGCATGGTGGCCGATTTGTCTCCGGGCAGACGATGATCAGCATCGAGCCGGACGGCACCTACACGGTCGACTCGAAGGCGTGCGGCCGCGGCCGGGTCGAGGTCCTGACCACCGCCCCGCTCGGTCAGTGACCGCGGCGGGTGATCTCTTCCTTGCGCCCGGGGTCCCCCGTCCTGCGCCCTCGGCTCAGCGTCGGGCCTTCCCCCGGAAGCAGCGCCGCCGTGAACCATCCGGTTGTGCTCGTCCCCTCGGGATCGCGCGGCTTGGCGGGGCGGGTCCGGGCCTGGTCATCGACCTCGGGCTGGTTGTTGCGCACATCGTCGATGTGACTGAACGCGAACTGGAAACCTCCGTCGATCGACTCGATGACGCTCTGGCTCATGTCGAGGAACTGCGGCGACGGCATCTCGTCGAGGCCGGACTCCACCTGCCGCATTGCCTGGTCGAGGATCGCGTAGCGACGAAGGATGCTCCGCTTGAGCTGGGCGTCCTCGGTGCCTTCGAACACCAGGCTCAGGGCTCGCTGCGCCCGGCGGTGTCCCACGGAGATCGCGACGACCAGGTCGTGCAGGACGTTTCGAGACGGCTGGCCAAACGCGGCCCCGAGGCGCGCAGCGAGAAATGCCGCCACGGACTTGCGGTCTTCGATCAGAACCTCTGCGGGGGCAAGCGCCACGGAATCAGCTGCAAAGGTAACAAGATCCCTGACTTCCGCGGATCCACCTCGCACCACCCCTTTGACGGTGCTACCCCTCGCCGGTTGCGATGAGGGCCTACTTCGAACGAGTCGATGACTACCGGTGGCGGATTCCGCAGCACGCAGGGATGCGCGTGCCCGGGCTGGTATTTTCCAGCGAGGCGATGCTGGCCAGCATCCAGGACGACCGCAGTCCCGATCAGGTCGTCAACGTGGCGCATCTTCCGGGCATCGTCGGTCACAGCCTCGCGATGCCGGACATGCACTGGGGATACGGGTTCCCCATCGGCGGGGTCGCGGCCTTTGACCCCGACGAAGGCGTGCTGTCTCCGGGCGGGGTTGGATACGACATCAACTGCGGCGTGCGGTTGTTGCGCAGCAACATTCCCCGCGAGGAGATTGCCGGCGTCTTGGCCGAGCTCGCGACCGCGCTGTACCGGGAGGTTCCGTGCGGTGTGGGCACCAAGAGTGAGCTTCGGCTGAGCAAGCCCGAGCTCGAGGCCGTGCTGCGAGAGGGCGCGGGCTGGGCGGTCCAGCGTGGCTACGGCACCCGCGACGACCTCGCAGTCCTCGAAGAGGGCGGGGTCATGGCCGGCGCCGATCCGGATAAGGTTTCGCAGCGCGCCAAAGATCGCGGTCGGCCGCAGCTGGGGTCCTTGGGCTCGGGCAACCACTTCTGCGAGCTGGGCTACGTTGCCGAGATCTTCGACGAAGCCAAGGCGCGCACGTTTGGTCTCGAGCTCGGCAAGGTCACGGTGATGATCCACTCCGGCTCGCGGGGGCTCGGCCATCAGATCTGCGACAGCTCGCTCAACCGTATGGTCCGTGCTTCGGCCAAGTACGGCATCGAGCTCCCCGACCGTCAGCTGTGTGCAGCACCGCTCTCCAGTCCCGAGGCGCAGGACTACTTCGGTGCCATGGGCTGCGCCATCAACTTCGCGTTCGCCAACCGCCAGCTCATGGCGGAGCAAGCCCGCAAGGCCATCGCACGTCAGCTCGGGGACACACCGCAGGGCCTGGGCCTGTCCACCGTCTACGACGTCTGCCACAACATCGCGAAGTGGGAGACGCACGAGGTCGATGGCGTGATGCGTCGGCTTTGTGTGCACCGCAAAGGCGCCACGCGGGCGTTCGGTCCCGGGCACAAGGATGTTCCGGAGCGCTATCGCGAGGCGGGCCAGCCCGTCATCGTGCCGGGCGATATGGGGCGCTATAGCTACGTGCTCGCGGGGACGCAGCGCGCCATGCAGGAGACGTTTGGCAGCAGCTGTCACGGTGCGGGCCGCCGGCTCTCTCGGGTGAAGGCCAAACAAGCAGCCCAAGGCCGCGAGTTGTTCCGCGAGCTCGAAGACAAGGGCGTGTTCGTCCGTGCCGACTCGCGCCGCACGATGGCCGAAGAGATGCCCGAGGCCTACAAAGACGTGGCCGACGTTGTCGATGTCATGCACAACGCGGGCATCGCCACCAAGGTGGCCAAGCTGATCCCGCTGGCTGTCGTCAAAGGCTGAGCGAGCTCGCAGTGCGGTTGCATCGGGCTCAACTCAGGCGAGTCGCCCAGCGCTGCGCCGCTTCGCGGGCTTTGGGCTGGCCGGTCTTGGAGAGCCGAAGCAGGCGCTGCGGTCCGAGGAGGGCAGGACCTTCGTGCTCGAGGCGGGGCGCGAGCGCGCGGTCGAGTTGTGCGTCGGACTCGAGCCAGCGCGCCAGCGTGTCGGGAGGTAGCTGGTACAGCACGCGGGGGCACGCAAGCCACCGCTCGCCCACGCTGCGGATCTCGGGGCGCTCGTGGTGGATCAGAAACGGTAGCAACACCGCGATCTGATCGGGGTCGGCCTTGTGGACGGTGGTCGCGTCGGGGTCTTGAAGCGCGCCGACGCTGATCCCGAGCACGGACGCCAGGCCTTCGAGCACGTCCTCGGGGCTCAGGCCGAGGGTGGACAGCGCATCACGCAGGGCGTCGGTGGGACTGCGCGCGCGGTCGCCTTGCGCCTGCGGCTCGGCCAAGCGGCGATGCACCAAGTCGTACAGCCAATCCCAGCGTCCCCTTGTCCCCACCTGCGACCCCAGCAAGGTGTACCCCATCGCTTGCAGCGTCCCCAAACGTTCGTCCAACAGCCGCTGCGCCTCGGGCTCTCGCAACCATCGCCAGCTCAGCCCGCGGCCGGCGGACAACAGCTGTGGCGGCTCATCTTCATTGGCCTGGCGGGCCCGCGCTTCTCGGACATTGAACAGGCCGCCGACGAGCCCGATGCGCTCCATCAGGGACAAGCGCACGTAGTGCCCCTGCTGCTCGGACGGGCAGAGGGTGAAGCCGCGACGCTCGATCCAGCGGGGCATGACCCCCGCTTCCTGCCAGAAACGGGAGCGTCGGCCAAGGTGTAAGGACCGGTTTGTGTGCGGCGTTCCGGGCTGTGATGGTCCCCCGAAGAGCTGTATTGGTCGCCCTAGCTGCACTTCTCGGTGCTTGCGCCCCGATCTCTCGCGATTTTGCGCCCGCCTACGATTCCACCGGCCGGACCGTCGCTGCGAGCCCCGTGTCGTTCTCGGTCGATTCGGTGGGGGGTGCGCCGTTGCCGACCTACGCTCTGGGAGACGCACTGTTCGTCGAGGGCCGCGAGGGCGAGGGCTACACGGTGCGACTGACCGACCACACGCCCAACCGGTACGAGGCCGTGGTGACCGTCGACGGCCGAGACGTGGTCAGCGGCGAGCTCGGGCGTCCCGCCAAGCAAAGGGGCTACGTGCTCGAGCCCTACGAGACGCTGGTGATCGATGGCTACCGTCGCTCGCTGGACGAGGTGGCGTCGTTCTACTTCGCATCGAGGCACGACAGCTACACGGCGCGGCGAGGCACGGCGGAGCATGCCGGGGTGATAGGCGTCGCGTTGTTCGAGGAGAAAGCGTCGCGGTCCAAGCCGCAGCCGCTGTCGCGAAAGTCCTACGAAGCCCGGCCCGAGCCGTTCCCGTCCGCCCCCGCTTCGCGAGATCGCGCCGGGGCGGATGACGCCGCGATGGCCGAGAGCGAGGAACACCTCGGGACCGGCTACGGCGCATCGGAGTACAGCCCGGTGCACGAAACCGACTTCAAGCGGCGACGCAAAGCGCGGCCGGACGCCGTGCTGACCGTCTACTACGACAGCTACGAGGGTCTGCAGGCACGTGGTCTGCTCCCGCGCCGGGTCGATGTCACCGTCCCGTATGAGAATGACCCGGGCTACGATCCGCGCGATGCGGTCGACCCTGGATTCGCACCGCCTCCGTGGCAGCGCGACCGGTAGCTCGCCCGGCGCGAGCTCAACGGCCCAGCGCGCCGAGACTCGCGACTGCAGCAGCGGAACGGAACCAGCTTGGCTTCAAAGAGCGGAGCTCGACGGGGCCAGAGCCCGTTGCGCGGCGAGGGGTGATGGATCACGAACGCGCATTCGGGTCGCGGCGGGAGATCACCCGACTTGCCGGTTCCCGGAAAGCCATGAGGTCGTGGTTCGCGGTGTCTTCGGGCTGGTCATGTTGGAGCTGTTCGCGGGCTGAGGTCCGGCGGCTTCGGCAAGCAGCTCGGCGACTCGGACGCGCTCGAGGAGGCAGGTAACTGCGGCTGGTGCTGCTGATGCTACCTTGCAATCCGGCGGGCTGGCTGGAACTGTCCTCGATTCAGGACAGTTCGGTGTCGTCCCGAATTCATGGTGGAAGCACCCCTGTACCTTCTTCCAATTCCCAGTTGATTCCTGGGGGGGGGGGGGGGCTAGACCAGGCGGGTCGGCTGTTCGCACGTGAGTCGCGGATGCTGCTGCCTTGGGGCAGCCGAAGGAATACTCGAACAAGGCTGTTCGAGAACAAGGAAGAACCATGAAACGTACGCTTTCGAACCTGCTCTTGCGCCACGGGGCGCGCTCTCGTGTCGCGGCGGTGATGGTGGCTGTCGCTGCAGCTGCGGTGCCCCTTGGAAACGCGGGCGCTGCAGGTCAGGTGGCCGAGTACGGCCGATCGCACACGTATGGCGACTTTGACGGAGACGGGGCCCTCGACCGTGCCTTCGGGTATCCGGAGGCGAACGACGGACGCGGGAGTGTCGTGGTGGTGTACGGGAGCGGCGAGGTTGTCGAGTTCAATCGCGAGTCCTACGGCATCCTGGACCCCGCCGAGGTCGACGACTACTTTGGGGACAGCCTTTCGGCGGGCGACATCGACAACGACGGGTACGACGAGCTCGTGGTCGGAGTCCCGGGTGATGATGTCTGGTACGGGACCGTGCGAGTCGACGCGGGCTCGATTCACGTGATCTACGGCAGCTCGGCCGGGCTGGACCACGTGGGAGACCAGATCATCGACCGGTACTCCTCGGGGGTCGATGGCGATCCCGCGGCGCACGACCGATTCGGAGAGGCGGTCGCGGTCGGGGACTTCAACTGTGACGGTCACGGGGATGTCGCGATCGGGGTGCCGTGGGACGATGCGCAGTCGGGCCGCACCAACGACGGTTCGATCAACGTGCTGTACGGGACCTCGAGCGGGCTGTCGTCCGCGCAGGATTTCTACCATCAGGGTTCGGCGAATGTCAGCGGGTCTCCGGAAAGCCACGATGAGTTCGGCTCGTCGCTCGCGGTGGGAAACTTCAACGGCACCACTTGCGACGACCTGGCGGTCGGTGTGGTGGGGGAGAACAACGACGGCGGGTATGTGGTGTTCTTCTATGGCGCGATCAGCTGGTCCACGAACTTCTCGTTCTCGTACAACTCGGGGCTGTCGCAGAACACGACGGACACCCACGACAGTCTCGAGTCCCACGACGCGTTCGGAGCGCAGATGTGGGCGTTCGATGACAATGGCGATGCATACGACGATCTGATGGTCGCAGCACCGGGAGAGACGTGCGACGACGGCCGAGAAGGCGGATATCACCTCTTCCGAGGGCACGCGGCAGGGGTCGTCACGGATCTCGCTCTGAACAATACGTACGACTACCTGGTCTGCATGGACTGGCATGACGTCGCAATCGATGACGTCACCGAGGAGTATCGGCGCTGTGTCGACTTCGCAGAACCTGGTTGCGGCGAATCTCTGACGGCCGACTTTCAGGCGCTCGATCGGGGGACCGACGCGGAGTACACGGCCGCCTGCGAGGTTGGCTTCGAGCTCGCGCTGGATGCCTGCGAGCACTGGGTCACCGACCCGGTCAACTGCGATGTCGACCTGTGCATCGCATCTGCCCTGGAGTTGTCGGCGATCTCGCACGGCTGCCAGCGTGAAGGAGACGTGCTCACTCATGGCTACTAACTCTCGCACCCTCGTCGTCCTGATTCTTCTCTCGCTCATGTCGGCGTGTTCCGAACCTGAGCCGGTTGTTGACGACCAGTCTTGGGACGCGCTGTCGAAAGAGCAGCGGTACGAGCACCTTCGCACCAAGGTCGACGACAGCCTGGAGACGCTGCGAACGACCGGGGATGCGGAGCAGTGGCGCTCGGCAGCGAGCGAGGCCGTTCGTGGGCTCAGCTTGCTGAGGGTTGAAGGCGGGTTGGACGACCGCGAGGCGTACATGGAGCTTGAAGCGGAGGTCGAGCGCCTCACGGATGAGCCGCCGTTCTTCGCCCAGCAGGACGCCGGCCAGATCGAAGGAATCGAAAGGATCGAACGATGAGTCGAAAGTACAGATGGATGGATCGCGCGGTTGCGTTGATGGCCGCGTTCACGATGGTGGCGGCGGGATGTGGCGGCGCTGGGGGTGGTGAGTCAGACCCACTGGATGACCCTGGCCACGGTCCGGGAGCCACGGGGTTGGACGGCGGTCCCAGCGGCAATAACGCTGTGAACATCGCAAGCGAGGTTGCGGCCCGGAGAGCGGTGGCAAACCCGCTGTCGGCCTCGGCGGAGGTCGGAACCATTCCGGGCACGGCAAGCGTGGACGCAACGGGTAGTGCGCGCTACTCGATGCAGATCGCCGTCGCGCCAGGGCCCGGTGGTGTTCAGCCGGAGATCTCGATCTCCTACGACAGCAGCCGCGGCATGGGGCATGCGGGACTTGGATTCGCGATCGACGGCTTCGGGTCCACGATCGAGCGATGCGAAAAGACGATCGCGGACGACGGGGAAGCAGATCGAATTCGGCTCGATGACACGGACGCCCTGTGCTTTGGCGGTCGCCGGATGGCGTTGGTCGGCGGGGTACACGGGGAAGTGGGGGCGGAGTACCGGCCTCGAAGAGACCCGTTCGAGAAGATCGTTCTGTTGGGTGGCGACATGGGGGAGCACAACTCCCGCTGGGAAGCATGGCTCGCCGATGGTCGAGTCATCGAGTACTCGGCGAGGACCGGAAGCCAAGACCCTCATGAAACGCCGCTGAAGTGGTACTCGGACAGCATCCGAGACCGCTACGGCAACAGCCTGGACTATCACTGGGTTGTCGACGCTACGAGCATCCGGCCGGATCGCATCACGTACGGCGATGGCCGCGAGGTTCGGTTTGAGTTCACCGACCTACGGTTGGATTCGCCACATCAGGTGCGCAGCGGGTACGTTGCCGGGCGGCCGTACGAGAAGCCGTTCCTGCTGGATCGCGTGCGGGTGTACGGCGGTGGAGGGGCGCATCTGTGGGACTACGATCTCTCGTACAATGTCGTTCCCCTAACCCGGCAGCGGGCGCTGGAGTCGGTCCAAATGTGTGACGCGGCTGGTGCGTGCTTGCCCGCAACGACATTCACCTGGAACCAGGTCGATGCAGCTGGGGACCCCGACGTTCCAGTTGACCTGGTCTCGCTGGTCAAGGGCCCCGGCGATGGGCATCCGGCGATGGTGACGAGCTCGGTCACCATATTGCGGGGTCTCGCGTTCGGGGCCTCACGGGTCGTCGACCTCGATGGGAACGGCACGGACGAGATCTTGACTACGGACTTCGAGTCCGACTACTTTCTTCTCTTCGGTGACATCGAAGGGCTTCCCGATACGAGCGGTGATGAGGACGCGCAAACCGCAAACGATGCCGACGCCTTCCTTGTTCAGCCACTGTCGCTGACGGCTGTGCCGAGCACTTGGCATGATTTCTCAGTGAACCCGGTTCCAGACGACGTCGCCCTTGCGAATCGCTCTGATGCGGAGATGTTCGCGCGCGACTTGCTAAAGTACTATCAGGCGAACGACTGCTCAGCAGGATCGTTGTGCATCAACCATTGGGACTTCTCGGACCGTCGCCAACTCCGGGCCCACGTCTCGCACGTCACGATCGACGACGTGGATGCTTGGATGCCGGTCGGTGCGCCGATGCCGTCGGTTGACGATCTTGTGCCGGGTATCGCTCCTGTCGCACTCGATCTGTTCGGTGGGGCTGCCGACGCAACAATCTTCCCGTTGAATCCTAACGCACTGGGTGAATCGGGGGACCCCTCGTACACAACCTGGCTCGTCGCAGCGCACGAGGCCTCATGGAACGATGTGGCCGGGCGCGTCACGATGAACAACTACAGCCTCGACCCAGGAGGGCGCGTGCACTCGATCGTTCCCGTCGATCATGACGGAAACGGGCTCACCGACCTGTGGATGTGCCGAGGGAACGACAAGCGAGACGGGTCCTGGGTTTTGGCCCTTAATCGTGGGGATGACCCCCCGACGGGCTTCTTGTCAGACGGCGAAACCTCCGCCGTACCGTTCTCGGGAGAACTCGCGATGGAGCTGCATGACAGCGGTGTTCGCTGCAGCGCGTTCGACGAGACGATGGTCGTCGAGCGAGCCGGCACGCCCGCGTCGAGGCTTTTGGTGTCTCCTGCGTACGACCCCGCGAGCTCTTCAACAACCCCGCTGACCGACGCTCAACGGTCGAACTACTTCGGCCTCACCTACACCGTGGGATTGGGCTCGGGTGCGTTGTCCGCGACGAATCTGCCGCGAGACAGATTCCAACGCTGGCATGACCGCAGCTGTCGAAATGGGCCGTACGGGGCGGATTTTCCTGTGTTCGGCGCAGGCATGGGCCTCGATCGGCAGGCGGACGTCAATGGTGACGGGCTGGCGGACATCCTGCGATTCGAGTTGGTCTCCGGCGATGACTCCTCGAACCTGTCCAATATCAAGGATGGGCTGCTCAGTTCCTGGAGATATCAGGACTCGTGTAGCGGGTCCGCGGCGCATCAGCCTTCGGTCGTGCGGATCTATCTCAATACCGGTGACGGGGACTACGAGGTGCAGCCGGACCCACTCCTCACGTTCGACAAAATTCCGCACGCCGACTTCTGGCTGTCGTGGGTCAATGGCGAGATGATGGACATCAATGCGGATGGCCGAACCGACTTTCTACTTCCGAACAATGGCGGGAATGCCGAGTTCCGGCTGTTGGTGAGTCGGCCAGATGGGAGCTATGTAGAGGGCGAGTCGCACGCGCATGGCTGGCCGCGGTACACCAGCGATGCCACGTACCGCGCTGAGATCGAACGTATCGGTACGGTGAAAATGCTCCCCGTGGATGACACGGGCACTGTGCTCTTCATGGGGGACTGGGATGACGACCCCGTCGACGTCGCGATGCGTGTGACCAAGTGGTCTCGGGTAGGAGAGCCACTGCGTTTGGCGCGAGTCCACAATGGCCTCGGCGCTTGGGACAGCTTCTCGTACTCCTACGGCGGGCTGTCCGGGGAACGGGCGCAGCTCCCGGCTGCGACGATGACGGCCTCCAAGTCTGTCGTTTTATCGCACAGTCATCGCACGGGGCCGGATGGCTATCGCCATGACATGTACACCTACAAAAATCCACGTATGGACCTGTACGGAAGGGGCTTCTTGGGCTTCGGTGAGACGATTCGCGCGAGCTTGTTCCCGACGGCGACCGACCCTCCGTCGGCAAAGATCGGTGGGACACTGCGGACTGTGCGCGACTTCACCTACGACGAGGCACTCGGCGACTACGCTCATGCGTCGAAGCCGAGCGTCGTAGAGCACTCGGTCATCCTCGACAACGACGATGGAACCACGCGACGCGAGATCACCTGCGAGATGATTGACCCGGCCGATTGGTCGGTTGTCGAACCTGACCCTGGGAACACGTGGTTCTCGTATCCGACCGAGACTCGAGTCGTCACGCATCCAAATGCCGGAGAAGCGGGATGCGAGAGCATTGCGGATGGCTCGTCTTGGACCCTTACCGAGCGCGTGCATCAAGAAACCAGAAATGTCTACGGGTCGACGACGTGGAGTGAGGACGTTGTCTCTGGCACGGGCGTGCTTTTGACCACGACGACCACAGCATCCGACTTCACACAGGATGAGGCCGAGTGGCACCTCGGGCGGCCGCGACATGTCGAGACGACGAGCTGCGGAAGCGGGTCTGGTGCGAGTCTGGCGGAGTGTGAGACCCGTACACAGGAGTTTGTGTACGATGAGGCGCATGCTGAGGTCGACGAGGAGGTCACCGAGCCAGGTGACGCTCTACTTGAACTGACGACGAGATTCGAACGAAATGACGCGCCCGGAGCGAACGGGCGAACTATCAACAGGACCCGAACCGACTTTGCCGGTCGCCAGCGGGTCGAGCGATTCGGTTGGGACTCGAACGGGGTCCACCTCGAGTGGAGTAGCAACCCAAAGGGGCAGATCTCCTACTTTGTGAACGACGGACCCACCGGGGCCTTGGTCGCGACGGTCCAACCCAGTGGGACCTCAGCTGAGACAAAGTACGACGGTTTCCTTCGCCCCGTAGACCTGCACAAACGGAAGTCGCCGATGGGCGCAGAGGGGCTGTCGTGGCAGACGACCGAGTACGAGGCACCAGGCCCATCCGATTCGTTCGCGCAACGCCTTACGACCCGGGTGATGCCGGCGGGGCAGGTTCGGGTCTTGGAGTCTGGTCCCACGGGCAAGACGCTCCGCGAGCAGTGGGAGGGCGTCGTCCCTCTTGCGCAAGCAGAGTTTCAGCTCTCACCGGGTCCCAGCGTGTTTAACCAAGTCGAGGTGTTCCACGAATACGACGCCCGTGGCCGGCTTGTGCGGGAGAGCCGTCCCACATGGGTGGGGCAAGCGTCGCCGAGCTGGCGGGAGTGGAGCTACGACAACCGGAGTCGAAAGGTCTCGTCCAGGCTGCTCGACTCGACGAAGAGCGAGCTTCACGACCCCGAGACTTGGGCATACGAGTACGGCGGCTTCGGCAGCCCTGAGCATGTCGAGAGGTACACAGACGCAGACGGCAAATCGACCGTGCGATACTTCGATGCGGCCGGCCGGGTCACCCAAGCTGACGACGGGGAAGGCACACCCGCTTCGTACCGTTTTGGTGCCTTCGATGTCGTTCGCCACGTGTACCGCGGAGGTACGAACGCAGGGGGCTCTCTATCCACGACGTCCTACACCTACGATCGGCTCGGTCGTCGACTCACCGAGACCGCGCCCGAGAACGGAACATCGGTCGTCGAGTACTCGGCGTTCGGCGAGGTCACGCGGGTCGCGGCACCCGAGGGCACCGCGGATTTCCAGCACGACGACCTGGGGCGGGTGACGAGTCGGACCGACGATGATGGAACCTCGACGTGGGTGTACGACACCCTGCGGCAGGGAGCGTTGACCTCGACGTCGAGCGCCGATGGGGTCTCGCGCTCGTACACCTACGACGACTGGGGCCGGCTCGGGTCGGAGACGACCGGGGCGGCCCTGGGCACGTTCACGGTCGGCTACGGCTACGACGACTTCGATCGTTTGACGCAGGTGACGTATCCAGAGCCCGGCTACGCAGTGTTTCACGAGTACGACGTGTTCGGGTATCACCGACGATCTCGCTCGCAGCGCGCTCCGTGCTCCTTGGCTGATGCCGCCATCGACTGGGAGTGGGTGGAAGCTGATCCCGCAGGGAATGTGAAGATCGAGCGGCTCGGCAACGGCACGGAGACTACGCGCGGTTACCAGGAGGGGACGTACCGTCCCGAGGCGATCCAAACCATGGACCCCTCGGACACCATCAGTCTCCAGAGCCTCGACTACGTCTGGAGCGACGGGGGAGACCTCGAGCTTCGCACGGACTGGAACGTGGGGCAGACGGAGACGTTCACCTACGATGACGCGCACCGGCTCCGTACATGGAACTGGGGTACGACGACTTGGGAGACGAAGTATGATCCGTTGGGTAACATCACCGACAAGTCTGGTCAGGGCACGTATGTGTACAACCAGGCCACCGACCGGCTTACCTCCGTGGGCGCCCTGAACTACAGCTATGACGACAACGGAAACGTGACCGGGGACGGTCAGCGGACGTTGACGTGGACGGCCCAGGACATGGTGCGGTCGCTTCAGCGGGGCGGCCAGGCATGGTCGCTTCTGTACGACGCCGACGGAACCCGCGTGGTGCGGGAGGAGTCCTCGGCCAACGTTGCGAGCTACACGATCACACCGACGTACGAGCTACGCTTCGACGGCGCGGCTGTGAGCGAGGCGCGGATCTCCGTGCTCGGCACCACAGGTCGGGTCGTCGCGGAGGTGTTTGCGGAGCGGACGGAACTCGCGGCGAACGAGCTGTGGGAGAACACGAAGAAGTTCGTGCACGACGACCACCTCGGGTCGACGCACGTGGTGACGGACCGGGACGGTGCGGTGGAATCGCGGGTGATGTACGGGCCCTGGGGTGCCGCGCGAGACGGCGACAGCTGGTTCCTGTCACTCTCAGAAGCCGCTCTCGACGAGCTGCCCGCCGGATTCACGGGGCACCAGCCCGAGTTGGATGCGGGGCTGATCAACATGCGCGGGCGAATGTACGACCCCGCGGTGGGTCGGTTCATGAGCGTGGACCCGGTGATCGAGAACGTGCTCGAGGTCGGGACGTGGAATGCGTACAGCTACGTGCAGAACCGGCCGCTGTCGTTGGTCGACCCGACGGGGCTGGCGGCGGGCAACTCGACGAGCGAGCCCACAGAGGCTGAACTCATTGCGGACGCCGATGCCGCAAATGACGCAAACGCCAGCATGCTTATCGCTTCCGTTGGCGGCAGTCAGTCGATCCTGTACGGGATCTCGCCCGCGAGGGTAGAGGAGGAGGTTCGCAAGGAGGATGAGGGAGAGCCGTTGGAGACGAGTTCGCTCGAAAACGCGCCGCCGCTTCCCGCCGATCCTCAGGATGGGCAAGAACTCAAGTCAAACGGCAATATTGTCAACGTCACGGTCGAGAACGGTCTGGATGTTGATGCTAGGGTCTGGCTCGACAGCGTGACCGTGTGGAGGGTCGGGGATGACTACTACCTGCTCATCGTGTGGGCGCTGACTGTTGACGCCGACGCCGTGGAAGATTTCTCTGCTCAGACCGGATTTGCGCCTTCGCTGGCCCACCACGAGAGAGGGCACATGCGGATCGCTCAGGCTTCGATTGCAGCGGAGTTTAGTGAGCAAGGAGTGGGAGCAAAGCGGTTCTCAGAGGCGGATGATGCACATGACTATGCGATGAGGGTCGTTGCGGATTCTCAATCCGTAACAAACTATGTCAATCACAAGTACGATGCGAAGACGGCGCACGGCAAGCGAGCCTGGTCGCACAGGTGGGACGACGCGCGGATACATGATAATGTCAGTGCGGCTCGGGACTTGATGGCAACCGATCCTTCGAAATTTAGGCGCCAAGATGATAGGTATAAGAGAAGGTCGGATTGGCAGGTGAAGGTGCAAAATTGGGCAAATTAGTTTCACGTTCAAAAGTGCGGTGGAGTTGTAGCGGACTTCCAGGCTGCATGCTCGTGGGCCTTGCTGCTGCGATCGTCGGCTTGTCCGGCTGCGTTACGGGGACGTATCGCTATGTCCGTAGCGAAGGGGGGGCGGCGGAAGATGAACGTCTCTCGCGCTTCGAGTGTGAGTCGCACGGCGGCCGGATCGCTTGCGAGGTCCGCGGGGTCCAGCGCCGGCGGCTACCTTATCGGTTCTCCCTTCGCGGAAGCCGACGCGACCTCTCCCGCTCGGGCTTGCTCGTTCACGGTGACGATGTGTGTCTCGTGTCCCGTCGCTGGGGAATCCATTGCGTAACTCCCGGCTACAACAGGGAATTTCGAGCGCAACTCGCCGAACCTCTCGATGATCGGACTGTGATGGTCTGGGAGCAGGGGGTCTGTATCGAATCGGCAAGAGACGAAGACGAGTCTCGCTCCCGGTTCGAGTGTTTCTATCGCGAGGCTGATGTTCGCCAGTACTCTGAATTCTCAGTCGCGCGAGAGCACCGAATAGTCGAGTTCTCGCAGGGAAGCTGTGTTTGCAATGCGGAGCCCAGTGGGGTTGCGTCCGGGCTTCCCGTGCCGCCAGTCGGTGCGGCTTGCTTCGTGCAGGACAATCCCCTTCCGTTCGGCGAGTATGGAAGCTCGCGCGCAGACGGGCTCACGCGCGGGATCGTGTTTCGAGGCGGGCCCTGGAATGGGGATTACGAGCGCATCTGTGACGCTGTCGAGGGCCTTTCCGGAGACGCCGCGGTGGACTTGGTGCTGGCGTGGGAGGCGGAGGCGATCCCGCTTCCACCTGAGGACAGACCGACGGATTGGTGATCCGTGAAAAATCAACTCGATAACCGCCCAGCCACGGTGGCTGACCTACGTAGGTCGATCTTCAGGGAGCGGCCCTCCGCGCAGACTCCAAATACGAGCCTCTCGATGCGACCTCCGAGCAGCGTACCGCGTTTTCACCTCGAAGCCCCCTTCCTCATCACCCTCGGATTCGCCGTCCTTACGGCTTGCTCGCCCTCCGCAACCTCCTCCTGCGACACCGACGCCTGCGAGGTCGAGACCGACACGGACGTCCCCGACCTCAACGAGCCCAACCTGGCGTTCGTGACCTCGATCCCGGTCGGGCTCGGCTACCTGGAAAGATGGGCTCAGACCCCTGGCGGCCGGGCGAATCACTGGTGTAGGGACGCCGCTCAGAGAGCGGGGCTGCCCGGGACCCAGTACCGGGCATGGTTTACCAGCGAGGAGGACGAGCCTGCGCCGACGCGGTTGCGCGGCGCGTCGGGGTGGGTGCGGGTCGACGGTAAACCGCTGGCGGCCACGGCGGAGGACTTGGCGATGGGGAAGCTTTGGTATCCGCTTTCCATCGACGAGTACGGCAATGACCACCGTGCGGAGGACCTGCCGGTGCGGACCGACACCGCGCTCGACGGAGACCTGGAATACTGCGAAGGCGGATCGGCCTCGTCGACGAGTGGCCGCTGGGCATCCCTGTACTGGATTCTCGAATGCGAGCAGGCGCATGTCTATTGCCTGGGCGTCGACCGGCAAGCGACGGTCACCGCCGAGGTTCAGCCCGGACGCCGGACCTTCGTGTCTCGCGGAAGGTTCTTGGGCAATGCAGGCGTGGATGCGTTTGACCAGGCGTGCCAGAGCGAGGCGGATGCGGCCGCGCTCGGAGGACTGTTCGTTGCCTTTGTCGCTGCGGATGGCGACTCCGCCCTGCAACGGGTCGGGCCTGGCGAGCCATGGGTCAACCTACGGGGCCAGCGGCTGCGAGAGGATGGCACCGAACTCGAGACTCCCGGCCCCCTCGATACCGCGATCTCGACGTTTGCGGACGGCGAAGTGGCCGATACGGTTGTCTGGTCGGGCGCCGCAAGCCCTGCGAAAGGGCCCGAGCTCCGAAACTGCGAGAACTGGACCGCGGAGTTCGCCGGGGCGTCGTGCGGACTGTCCGGGAGCGTGACCCAGTGGTTCTTCGTCGACGAGATGTTCGACTGCAGCGACGAGCGGTCGGTCCTGTGTTTCGAGGTTTGACCCGACGTCGCTCCAAACCACAGCGACCGGTAGCTCGCACCGCCCAAGCAGCTTCAGCAGCTCTCGACGCCGGACAGCGTGCTCGCACCCATCACGCACTTGGCGTACTGGGCATACTTCACGCGGCCGCGAAGCTGCATCTTGTCGAGCTTGTGCTTCACGCAGCGCTCTTGGAGGCCGCTCATCAACGCGGCTTCGCTCTGCGGGTTCATCGAGGCCGCTTCGGCTTCCCGTAGGGTGACCTCGACGATGTGTTCGCAGACGGTCTCGGGACCCGGGGCTCGGACGAAGATCGCCCAGAGTGCGACGAGGGTCGCCACGAACAGGAACAGCGCTTGCCCGACGCGTTTCATGATCCGCCGTCGATGACCCGGAAGGCAGCCCGCCGTTTCTGCACCTGCTCGGTGTCCGCCTTGGGCCCGTCGGGTTTTGCCGGGGCTTTGCCGCTTGGAGCGTCGTTGAGCTCGGGGTCGGGCAGCTCGGCAGCGCGGGTGTTGCCTTCACGCTCGTCACGCTCGTCACGCTCGTCAAGTTTGGCGGCGCTCGCGAGGTCCGCGTCGGCAGCAGGCGCAGCCAAGCTCGTCTTGGATCTCGGCTCTGCGGTGTGCGGCTCCGGAGCGGGTTCGGGCTCTGGGTCGGGCTCGGCTGCGACCGGTCGCAGCATCGGCTTCGCTGGCTCAGGGCTGCTCGCGTCTCCGCCGGCGCGACCATAGCGGGTGCGCTTGACCGAGTCGGGCATGTTCTGGTCGAGCACGATGCCGCGCCCCGTGGACCGGTCCGCGACGACGTACACCGCGCCGTAGGGGAACGAGCAGCGGGTCACATACCCGCCGAACGAGAGGTCAGCGCCCAGCCCATCCTCCTCGAAGGTGAGGTCCAGCGGGTAGCTGGGATCGAGGTCGATGATGAGGCGCTCGCGCCACTGCTCGCGGATAAAATCCGGACAGCTGACGTCTTCGAAGAGCGCGTTGACGTGGAGCCGCGGACACCGACCAGCGGCGTACAGCGACTCGATCACACTTTGGACCGGATGGACCACGAACTTGCAGAGCTTACTCGATACGGGCGCCATCGGAAGAGTCCGATGCGGGTTTCCGTGCGCGCCAGGAACGGATGCGCGCGTGTTGCGCGCGGGAGGGGAGGGCGAGCACGCTGCTAGGCGAAGGCCGCGTGCCCCGTGATGGCGCGGCCGATGGCCAAAGTGTGCACCTCATGGGTTCCCTCGTAGGTGAACACCGTCTCAAGGTTACACAGGTGTCGCATGATCCCGTACTCGCCCATGATGCCGTTGCCGCCGAGCATCGAACGTGCAGTCCGAGCCGCCTCAAGCGCCATTCGCGTGTTGTCCCGCTTGAGCATCGAGACCTGAACCGGGGTCAACTTGCCCTGTTCTTTGAGGCGGCCGAAGTGGAACGCCATGAGCGCACCCTTGATGATGTCGTTGTGCAGCTCGGTGAGCTTCTGCTGGGTGAGCTGAAACGCGGCGAGCGGCTTGTCGAACTGCACCCGGTCCATGGTGTAGCTGCGCGCGCGCTCGTACACGTCCATCGCTGCACCCAAGACGCCCCAGCCGATGCCGAAGCGGGCCTGGGTGAGGCAGGACAGCGGGCCCTTGAGTCCGGAGATGCCCGGCAGCATGTTCTCTTTTGGCACCCGAACCGAATCCAGGACGATCTCCCCGGTGACCGAGGCGCGCATCGACAGCTTGCCCTTGGTCTCGGGCGTGCTCAAACCCTTGCTGCCCCGCTCGACGAGGAAGCCACGGATGATCGGGGTGTCGCTGCCAAAGTCCAGCGTCTTGGCCCACACCAAGCAGACGTCGGCGAGCGGGCTGTTGGTGATCCAGAACTTCTGGCCGTCGAGGATGTAGTCGCCGCCTTCGCTCTCCTGCTTGGCGTGGGTCCGCATCGAACCGGGGTCACTGCCCGCGTTCGGCTCGGTGAGTCCGAAGCAGCCGATCTTTTCGCCGCTCGCCATCGCCGGCAGCCACTTCTGTTTCTGCTCCTCGGTCCCGAAGGCGTGAATCGGGTACATGACCAGCGCCGACTGGACCGAACAAAACGATCGGATGCCGCTGTCCTGGCGCTCGAGTTCGATCATGGTGAGGCCGTAGGCGACCGCGTTCATCCCGGCGCATCCGTAGCCCTCGAGCGATCCGCCGAGAAAGCCCATCTCGCCGAACTCTTGGATCAGCTCCTTGGGAAAGGTGCCCTTCTCGTAGTGCTCCTCGATGGAGGGCGCGATGCGCCGTTTGCCGAAGTCCCGAGCGGAGGACCAGACGATCCGCTCATCTTCCGAGAGCAATCCCTCTAGGTCGACCAAGTAGGCACTGGCTTCGCGCGGCATGATCAACGCGTACCACAGCGTCACGAATGCGAAACCAGATCGCCGCTCTGTGGGGCTGAGGCCTAGCTCACGTGTCGCGGACCGGTTTTGGGGCGAGCGCGGCTGGCTCTGCTACGCTCGGCCGCAGAATGACGGTCATTCGCACTCTCGCCACCGCTGCGTCGCTCTTGTTCTGCCTGCTCGCGGTGCCGTCCTTGGCGCACGCGGCCCCCGGAGCAAGCGGCTCGATCAGCACGAAGGACGGCGCAAAAGGCAGCGGCAAGCTCGGCAGCCTTGAGTTGCCTGAGTTGGTGTACGGCGGAAACGCGATTTCGGCTCAGCTTCCGCTGCAGTTTGGCATCCTGGGCTACCTGCCCAAGGCCCGGTTCGCTTTCCAATATGACCGCCAGATTCGTCGCTCGCACTGGGCCCACGTCGGTGTGGCGCTCGTGTTCGACCGCGGCGACTGGGAGAACTTCCGCATGGACAACTGCGGTCTTTCGCAGTCGGGCGCCTGCGGCAAGGGGGGCGTGGTCGGTGTCGACGTCTTCGCCGGATACACCTACAAGTTTTTCCTGCAAGAGCGACCGTGGCTGGTTCCCTTCCTGCGGGGCTCACTGGGCTGGAGCATGTTCGCGCTGCCGAAGGTTCGCGGCGACGACTCCTCCCGGCAGCAGTCGCGGACCCGCTCCTGGACCCTCAACGTCAAGCCCGGCGGCGGCGTCCGTGTGTTCCTCTTCTCCGAGTTTGCGGTCGGCTCGGACATCAACCTGCCCATCGGCTTCCTCGTGCACCGCGACGTGCCCGAGGGAGGGTCGGCGGACAGCAGCGGCGAGTTCTTGCTCGGCATCGAAGTCCTTCCGCTGGTCGCCGAATACCGGTTCTAGCCGCAGGTGCCGCCGGGGGACCGGTGGCTACTCGACGAAGAACTCGAACCAGGGCGAGCTTGGCAGGGTGCTGACGGACGAGGCTCGGTAGCGGACGGTGTAGGTGGTTCCGGCTTGCAGGGCATAACCCTCGAGCAGGTAGACTTCGGCGACGTGAAATCGGCCGGGTTGGACCAGGACCCAGTCCTCGGATTCCGGCGGAGCGTGCATGCGCATCGGTCCGCGGTACGGCACCTCGACGGCATCGGGGGTTCGAATCTCAAAGATGTTGTCCGAGAGCCCGTCAAACGCCGTGTGAGACCGGCGGAAGGGGACCGCGGCCGCGTTGGGGTTGGAAACCTCCATGCGGATGGCGGTTGGCACATCTTCAGAACGATGAAGGACGACGACCAAGGCTGCGTTGGGGTCGGTGGCCGGAGTCTGCGTCGTGCCCGGATGAGCGCACGCGACACAAGCCAGCAGTCCGAAGACCAGATCCCGTCGTTGCCTTTGCATTACGCCTGGGCCGAGGCTGCGGGCTGGGCGAGTCGGGAGCGGGCGCTGACTTTGGGGCTGCACATCGCCAACATCTCCGCCAGGTCGTGTGCCACCTCGAAGGGCGTATCAAAGCCGGGCTCGACCAACACCCGGATCGCGCTGCGAGGACGCGTGACGTAGACCGCGCGCCCTGGCTCCCCAAGGACGGTGAAAACCTGCTCCACGGCGTCTCGAAGCTCCTGAACGGGATCTTCCACCGAGGCGTCGACTCGAAACTCCGCCGAAGACGTCAAAGGAGCGCGGTGTTCGAAGGTCTCAACGCCTGGCGCGTCGCCAACGGATGCGCCCACATAGGTGGTGCCGTCCCGCCGCCCGCCGTGATTTCGCACGTACACCAACAGCTCCATGACGAATCGGCCTAGCACGCCCGATCCGGGCCCCCAAAAAAGGGTCGGCGCTTGCTTGACCCATTGCGCGCATTACGCGTATTGCGCGCGTCGCGACAAAACGGCGCGTCTCTTGGGGTTTCCGGGGGTTCGGTGCGACCATGCTGGCGGTTCGATTCCGCGATGACCGAGGGCATCAAATCTAAGGCGAACATGGCGGAGCTTCTCCAGGAGGAGCTCGAAGCGTTGGAGCGCCAGCGCGACCAGTACGCCCTCGCCATGGACACCGCGACCGAGCCCAAGGTTGCGATCCGGCTGCAAAGAACGTTGGAGCGAATCGAGGACGAGATCGAAGGCGTCGAGGAGAGCATCGCGGCGCTTGCCCTTGCCCAGGATGCGCGACCCCAGCTTCCCCCGGAGCCCGCGGCGCCACGACAAGCTGAGGAGCCCGAGCCCGAGCCGGAGCCCGAGCCCGAGCCCGACCCGGAGCCCGAGCCGGAGCCGGAGCCGGCGACGTCCATCGACCCAGAGTGGGAGGACGAGCCATCGACGGCGATCTACGACCCCGACCATGTGCGGACGCAGCTCGCCGAGCTGGATGCCCTGCGAAAGCGGGAAGAAGAAGAGGAGGAGAAGAAGGTCAGCGCGCCGGAGCCGGAGCCGGAGCCGGAGCCGGAGCCCGAGCCCGAGCCGCACGACGACGGTTCCGTGAATCCGCTCGGTCCGGTCTGGATGGACGAACTCAGTCCGCCCACCGACGCTCAGCTCGCGGTGCAGGGCGCCGCGCCGGCGCCCGCACCGGTATCGCCCGACGTCCTCGGAGACGACCCGTTCGCGATGCCTGCCAAGCCCGGGCTCGCTCCGGAACGCTTGCAGCAAGACGCGGCGCCTGTCGATTCCGCCAGCCCGTTCGGCGGCGAGGCTTCGAGTCCATTCGGACCCGCCCTCGATGAGGCGCCGTTCGGATCCCCTTCCGACGCAGCGATCTTCGGCGATCCGGTGTCGATCCTGGACGATGACCTGGGCAGCGGCGATTGGGGCTTCGGCTCCAAGGCGCTGCTGTTCCTGGTCGTGGTCGGCTTTGTGGCGGGGGCCTTTTACATCATGTCGATCGGTTGAAGGTTTGCAGGGCCGCCGCGAGTCGGTCGAGCTCGGCAGCGGTGCCGACGCTGGCCCGAACGCAGCCTTCAAGCGCTGGGGTGCGCGACACGTCCTTGATCAGGATGCCCTGGCCGCGCAAGTGAGCGACCAATGCTGGAGCGTCCTGGGCCGGGGAGATTCGAGCCAGGACGAGGTTCGAGTTCGTGGGGAACACGGTCGCTCCGGCGATGCTCCCGAGCAGCTCACACAGCCGAGTGCGAGCCGCTCGCGAACGTTCGAGCATCGCGGCACGCGCTCCATCTGCGTGGCGCAGCAGCACGCCGGCGATCGCGAGCGAGGTTGCAGATATGTTGTACGGGTGGCGGACCTTGTCCAACTCGGCGGCCAGACGCGGCGCCGCCACGCAGTAGCCCAGCCGAAGCGCCGCGCCGCCGACCTTGGAGAGGGTGCTCATCAGCACCACGTTCTCCGGCAGGTCCGCGCGCCACATCGATGCCCCGGGAGCGTAGTCCGTATACGCCTCGTCGATGACGAAGACCGTGTCCGGGAATGCGGCGAACCATCGCTCGATCACACCCGCGTCCCAAAGGTTTCCGGTGGGGTTGTTGGGGCGAGCGAGGAAACACAGTGCCGCGGAGCGCAGCGCGACTCGCATGGCCTCGTCGTCCAGCTCGAAATCCGCCCGCAGCGGAACCTCCGTGACCGGCATGCCGACGACCGTCGCGCTGTGGCGATACATCACGAAGGTGGGTGTCGGAATGACGAGGTGCCCCTCGCTGCCACTGAGTGTGGTGAGCACGGTGGAGATGATCTCGTCACTGCCGTTCCCCAACACGATGCGTCCGGGATCGCATCCCATGCGCTTGCCCAGGAGTGCACGCAGCTGGCGTCCTGAGGTGTCGGGGTAGCGACCGAGCTCCACCGAGCGAACGGCCTCGGCAACGGCGTCCATCACCTCGGGCGGCCAGGGCTCGGGGCACTCGTTGGCGTGCATTCGAGCCAAGCTGGCATCCGCTGGAGGGACGTCGTAGGCCGTCAGTCCGGCGAGCTGGGGGAGAAGGTGACGGGTCCAGCTCATGCGTCGTTGTCCTTGAGTCGGCACTCGACCGCGCGGGCATGTCCTTCGAGACCCTCGGCTCGGGCCAAGGTGGTGATGGCCTCGGCCTGCGCTTCGAGCTGCGTGCGGTCGAGCTTGAGCACGCTTGTGTACTTGATGAAGTCCCAGACCCCAAGCGGCGATCCGAAGCGGGCTGCGCCTGCGGTGGGCAGCACGTGCGATGGGCCGGCGGTGTAGTCCCCGGCCGCCTCGGGCGTCCAGGCGCCGACGAAGATCGCCCCGGCGCGGGTGAGTGCCGGCGCGATGACCTCGGCACGCTCGATCAGCAGCTCCAGGTGTTCGGGTGCGTAGTCGTTGGCGGCCTCGATCATCCCGGACAGATCGGGGAGGAGCACCGCGGCCCCGTGCGCAAGCAAGGACGCGCAGGCGATGTTGGCTCGAGGCAAGTCGCTGAGCTGGCGGGCAAGGGCGGCGTCCACGGCATCGGGGAGGTGCGGCGCATCGGTGAGCAGGATGGCGCACGCTTCGGGGTCGTGTTCGGCTTGGCTGATCAGGTCGGCCGCGACCAGCTCGGGATCGGCGGAAGCATCCGCCATGACGAGGATCTCGCTGGGTCCCGCGATGCCGTCGACGTCGCAGACCCCGAACACTTGGCGCTTGGCTGCGGTGACATACGCGTTTCCGGGGCCGACGATCTTGTCGACGCGAGGAATGGTGTCGGTCCCAAACGCCGCCGCGGCGATCGCTTGGGCGCCGCCGACCTCGAACACGCGGTCGATGCCGGCGAGGCTTGCGGCATGGAGCACGACATCACTGGCGCGGGGCGTCAGCAGGATGACCTCGCGGACGCCGGCAACCTTCGCGGGGATGCCGGCCATCAGGACCGAGGAAGGGTACGCCGCGCTTCCGCCGGGCGCGTAGACGGCGACGCGCGACAACGGAGCGGCACGGGAGTGGAGGGACCAGCCTTCCTTTTCGACGCCGGTGGTCGGGAACTTCTGGGTGCGGTGGAACGAAAGCACGCGACGGGCGGCGAGCTCGAGCGCGGCGCGTACCTCCTGCGAGACGTTCGAGCCGGCGGCCTGCCATCGTGCGGTGCTCACCTCGAGGTCGGCCGCGGTGATCGTTCGCCCTTCGAACTTTTGGACACACTCGAAGATCGCGGCGTCCCCACGGGCGCGAACGTCGGCGAGGATGCTGCGGGCGACCTCGTCGGCGGTGCCATCGAGACCCGCGCTTCGGCTGCAGCGCAGGCGCCACGTCGCGCGGGCCCTTTCGCAGGGGGAGCCACCGGCCTCCTGAGGCCGGAGATCGATGCGCGGCAGTCCTACAAACCCGGCTGACATGCGGCCGAAGGTACTGCAACCGGCCCCGCGCTGCTCGCCACGACGGCCCTGGGCGCGGCATACTGCTCCGGATGCGCACCTGCACCGACCTTGCCCGAGCCGCGGCGGCATCCGGGATGCTGGTGTGCATGGTGCTGGGCTGCCGCGACGACGCCTCGATGGATTCACAGCCGCCCCCGATGTCGGCCGGGACCCTCGGGGATGATGAGGATGCGTCGTCGGGCTCGTCGGGCGATGACCTCGCCGAAGACGGCCAGGATGTTTGCCTTTCGGCCTCCTCCATGACGCCAGGGGAGTTCCTGGGCTCGCTTCAAGGCAAGCGCTCCAGCGGTGGTGGGGCGTGCGGTACAGGGGGTCCGGACATGTTCTTCCGCATCAGGGTCGAGCGCCGCAGCGATCTCCGCGTCTTCGCGGTGGGGGACGGATTCACACCTCGAATCGGCGTGTTCGGCAACGACTGCGCTGTGCCCTTCGAGGACAGCGGCTTGTTGTGCACGACCGGCGTGCCGGGCTGGGTGTCCGACGTTGCGGCGGGCACAGAGGTCTACGTTGCGGTGGGTGCGAGTCAGTCCGAGATCGATGCGAGCGGGACTGGGGCATTCCGGCTGGATGTGCGGGCGCGAGACGTGCTCTCGCTGGGTGAGCCCTGCAGCAACGAAGCGTGGGGTCGGTGCGCAGGCGGGACGCAATGCGCTGTACCCTCTGGGACGCAAGAGCCCGCGGTGTGCATCGCGATCCCGGGGGACCGCTGCGATAGTGCGATCATCCTCGAGGTCGATCGGGGCGCCACCGCGCTCTCGATCGAACCGGGTGTGGTGCACACCGACGCGCATCGGCACACCTGCGGGGGAGATCGGATCCCCGAGCGGGTCTACCGGCTGGAGCTTCCCGCGGTGTCGGCGGAGGCGACGCTGCGCATTGAGGGGGAGCGCATCGACGCACTCGCCGTGCGAGGCCCAACGTGCCTGCCACAGGAGGAGCGAGCGTGCGGCGCTGACCTCGAAGGTCGGCCTGCAATCGAGCTCGAGGGCCCGCTGCCCAGGACCCTGTACCTCTTTGCGGAGTTCGCCGCGGATGAGAGTGAGCTATCTCCCAGCATTCTCCGGGTGCTTCTCGAGGAGGAGTGAGTTTCGCTCAGGGGCAGGGGCGTCATCGCGCAGACGCCGTTCTACAACCTTGGCGCGGCAGCTCGCGGCAGCTCGCCGGAGGATCTGCCGGACCAGCTCTGGGCCGCGCCGACGCCCGAGGCTTCAAAGACCGTCCAGACGGTGTGGCGAGCTAGCCGGATGTGCTCTAAGGTCCGTCACCATGTCCCGCAGCCTGTTTACGAGCGAGTCCGTCACCGAAGGTCACCCCGACAAAGTCTGCGACAAGATCAGTGACGCGATCCTCGACGCACTCATCGCCGACGATCCGCGCTGCCGGGTCGCTTGCGAAACCTTGGTGAAGACCGGCTACGTCAACGTCGCCGGTGAGGTCACCACCAACACCTACGTGGACATCCCGACGGTCGTTCGCCAGACGTTGCGATCGATCGGCTACACCAGCTCGGACATGGGCTTCGACGCCGACAGCTGCGGCGTGCTCGTTGCGCTTGAGGCCCAGAGCCCCGACATCGCGCAGGGCGTCGACGGCCGAGGTGTCTACACGCAGGAGCAGGGTGCGGGCGACCAGGGCATGATGTTCGGCTACGCGTGTCGCGAGACCCCCGAGCTGATGCCGATGCCCATCTCGCTGGCCCACAAGCTCACGCACCAGCTCGCCGAAGTGCGTCGCCGCGACGCCGAGCGGTCCTTCCTTCGACCCGATGGCAAGGCTCAGGTCACCGTCGAGTACGACGACGATGGAAATCCCACCCGCGTCGACACCATCGTCGTGTCCACGCAGCACAGCCCCGACGCGAGCCACGAGCAGATCAAGGAGTTCGTCCACGAATCCGTGATCAAGCCGGTGGTGCCCGCCGAGCTGCTCGACGACAAGACCCACTACTTCATCAACCCCACCGGGCGCTTCGTCATCGGCGGCCCCATGGGAGACTCGGGTCTCACGGGTCGCAAGATCATCGTCGACACCTACGGCGGCATGGGCCGTCACGGCGGCGGTGCCTTCTCGGGCAAGGACCCCTCCAAGGTTGACCGCTCGGCCGCCTACTACGCTCGCTTCATGGCGAAGCACCTTGTCGCCGCCGGCCTCGCCGACCGCTGCGAGGTTCAGCTCGCCTACGCCATCGGTGTGGCCGAGCCCGTGTCGATTCGGGTCGACAGCTTCGGCACCGGAAAGCGCCCCGACGGCGACCTTGCGGACATCATCGAGAAGCACTTCGACGCTCGTCCCGCACATCTCATCGAAGAGCTGAACCTGCTGCGCCCGATCTTCAGCCCCACCGCGGCCTACGGTCACTTCGGCCGCGACGGCGACGGGTTCACTTGGGAGAAGCTTCCCAAGCTCGAAGCCCTCAAAGCCGAGCTGTAGTTATAAGGGGAACCGCTTGGTTCCCCTCGCTGCGGGGGCAGAGCCCCCTTCGCTCACCCCTCCCAGGGCGCCCTGTCGGGCTTGCTTGGTTCGCTTCGGTGCGACGGCAGAGGGCCCCTTCGCTCACCCGTTGTAGTCATAAGGGGAACCGCTTGGTTCCCCTCGCTGCGGGGGCAGAGCCCCCTTCGCTCACCCGTTGTAGTCGTAAGGGGAACCGCTTGGTTCCCCTCGCTGCGGGGGCAAAGCCCCCTTCGCTCACCCCTCCCAGGGCGCCCTGTCGGGCTTGCTCGGTTCGCTTCGGTGCTACGGCGGAGGCGCCCTTCGCTCACTCCTCCTCGCTGCGGGGGCAGAGCGCCCTTCGCTCACACCTCCCAGGGCGCCCTGTCGGGCTTGCTTGGTTGGCTTCGCTGCTTGGGCTTGCCGGGGGTGGAGCGGCAACCAATGAAAAAGGCCATGCTTCCCTCTCGTAGGGGAAACGTGGCCTTTTTCTCCACGGAGAATGGAACGATGTCGCTGGGTTTGATGGCGTCCTTTCGGTTGGAGGGGTGTTGCGGCGGGTTCGGCCGTCAGGCTTGGATCGTGATTTTGCGGGGCTTGTTGGCGGCAGCCTTGGAGAGTTGGAGCTCAAGGACGCCGTGCTCGAGTTTGGCCTCGATCGCGTCAGGGTCGACGTCATCTCCGAATCCAAGAGACCGGACGTAGACCACCTCAGCGCTTCGGGTGGCTTCGAACTTCAGCTCGCCGTCGTGAAAGCTGATCTCAACGTCGCTGCGGTTGACTCCGGGGACGTCGGCGCGAACCAGGTAGTGGTCGTCGCTCTCGAACACGTCGACGGGGGCGGTGAGGCGGGGAAGCTTGGTGGCTTCGGGTTGGTTGGACACTGCGGTTTGTTCAGACATCGGGAACTCGCTTTGGGTTGGGATGGACTAGGCGGCGGAGATGGTGATCTGGCGCGCCTTTTGTTCGGCCCGTTTGGGAAGGGTGACGGTGAGGATTCCGTTCTCGAAGGCGGCTTCAATGCCTTCGGGGTCGACCTTGTGCCCGAGTTGGAAGCTGCGCTCGAACGCTACGTTGCTGCGCTCTCGTCGGAGGGCTCGGTAGCCCTCGGGGGCTTCGTTGGAACGGGACGCGCTCAGCTTGAGTCGCCCCTCTGCCACTTCTAGGGACAGGTCCTCTGGGGACAGTCCGGGGAGAGCCGCCTTCAGAGAGAACGCCTCGTCGGTCTCGTGGACCGTGAAGCCGCGGCGGGTTGGGCGGGCCTTCGGGGTCGGGAAGAGTTCCCTGAACACGTCGTCAACCTGGCGGCTGAGCGCGCGAAAGTCGTTGATGAAGGGGTCGGGGGTTGTTTTCCACTGCATGAGCATGACGGTGCACTCCTTGGTGTTGGGTCCTCGGACCGCGCATCCGCCCGTGCGGAGGGTTGCGGAGGGCGCGAGCGTGCACGCGGCCCAAGGACGTTTGGTGTTGTGCCGCTGGTGGTGCGGCGAGCCGAGGGGACACCCACGCCGCTGTTGCGGCTTTTGTGGGGATGTCTCGTCGACCTCGAAGCGAACCTAAGCCTCGGCCTGGGGCTGTCAACACAACCCCCAAACACTTTTTCTCAAACTACCCGATCGGCCTGGACACGGGTCTGGCCGCGTCTTCAGGCGAGTTCTCGCGGTCGAGCCTCCGTGCAGCCCATCCCGAGGGCGGCTCGGCGTCTCCCCGGAGCGCGGGGGAGTCGATCACGTCGCAGCCGGCAGGCGTCCGCGCAGCCAAGCGCCGACAGCCTCGACCTCTTCGGGGCACACGTGATGCTCCATCGGGTACTCGTGCCAATGCGTCTTGGCGGTCGACCAACGCTCGAAGTCCGCCTTGGCTTCGCGGCCCCAGTCGGCACGAACCACCGGGTCCTGGGTTCCGTGGCCGAAGAAGACCTCCGTGCCTCGGTTGGCGTCGTTGCGCTCGGCTTCGAACTTGTCGCGCACCACGTGGTAGCCGGACAAAGACATGATCCCGGCGAGCGGGTGCGCGTGACGGGACCCGACGAACAGCGACATGGCAGCGCCCTGAGAGAACCCCGCCAAGACGATGCGCGAGGACGGCACGCCCCGCGTCCGCTCGCGCTCGAGCAGGGCTTCGATCTTCTGACCCGAAGCCCGAATGTGCTCCTCGTTCTCCCGCCCTTCGACGTGGTCGAACGTGAGGATGTCGTACCAGGCGGGCATCACGAATCCGCCGTTGATCGTCACCGGGTACTCGGGCGCGTGCGGGAACACGAACCGGACGTGGGGGCACTGCAGTGCCGGGACGATGGGCTCGAAGTCATGGCCGCTCGCGCCCAGACCGTGCATCCACACGACCGAAGCGGTGGCGTCTTTGGGTCCGACTTCGACACACTCCAGTAGGGCGCTCACGGCTCGCCTTGTAGCACGTGATAGATTCATCTCGTGCAAGCCCAGGGTGCGCGGCGGCCGTGGGTCGCGTGGGGACTCTCCCTGCTCGGTGCGGCGGCATTCCTGTGGCTGGCCTCCACCCGGCTGCGGCTGTGGCCCGAGACCTTCACGCTGGAGTCTCCCGCCCTGCTGGCGGCTGCCGCCGCGATGCACGTGCCCTATGCCGCCGTGCGGGCGCTTCGTTTGCAGTACGTCTTCGATCCGGTCATCGCCCGGAGCGGCGGGACTCGGATCAGCCGCCGGCTGCTGTACGGCAGCGGCTTCCTCTCCTTCTTCGTGCTGCTGGTCCTGCCGCTCAAGCTCGGTGAGCTGTCTCGGCCAATGCTGCTGGCACGCGGCCGGCAGCCGGGCTTGGGGCTTCCGGAGGCGGTGGGGGGCGTCGCCCTTGAGCGCCTGGTCGATGGCCTGATCATCATCGCCATGTTGTTCGGAGGCCTCGCGCTCTCGGAGGTCCAGCTTGAGACCAGTCTCGCCGACGTCCGCGCGGTTGGGGTGAGCATGTCTGCGGTCTTCGGGGTCGGGCTGCTGGTGCTCGTCGCCGCGGCTCGCATGCCGCAGCGCGCCGCAACGCTCGCCTCCGCGGTCGCGGGCATCTTCGGGTCGCGGGCCCGCACCCTGGTCGGCGGCCTCGTCGAGCGGGTCGCGGGCACGATGCGCGGCGTCCTCGCCCTCGAGCACGCCGGCCCCTTCCTGGCGTGGTCGATCGTCTACTGGGCGATCACCGCCACCCAGCTCTGGCTCGTGCTCGAGGCATGTGGGATCCATCTCAATGGCGCGGCCGCGGCAGCGATCATCGCGATCGTCGGCCTGAGCATTCAGCTCCCGGGCGGACCCGCCCAGTTCGGCACGTTTCAGGTGGGCACGGGACTCGCGCTCCCGCTTTATCTCGACGCTGCGGCCCTCCACAGCGCCGGGAGCACGTTCTCGGCCGTGATGTACGCGCTTCAGCTCGTGGGCGCAGGACTGATGGCGTTGCCCGGTTTGGCCCTGCTCGCGCGGGTCCCACAGGCGCACGATGAAGAAGATCCGCCGCCGCTGGCCCCGTAAGCCAGAGCTTCGGGACCCGTTGCTGCGGACGGTGGGTCGCGGGTATGCTCCGCCGACGTTCCGCCGCTTGCGCACTAGCCGCAAGACTCTGGGAGAGGTTCCATGCTCGGTTTTCACGCTCTGACCACTCGACTGGCCGACACGCGCTTCGGCATTGTTGCCCTCGCGCTCACCCTTGCTGCCGCCCCGGCTTGCGGCAAGAAGTCCAAGGGCACCGACGCGCCCGACTCGGGCGGTGCCGCCGCGGACTCCTCGGGCGCGGGTCCGGCCGGGGACCTCGTCGCAAAGGCTCGTACCAACGAGCTGTTGCGCCTCGCCAACGAGGACCTCGCAAAAGGCCGCTACGTCTCCGCCGCGAAGCGGGCCGAAGAGGCCCTCGCGAAGGACGCCAACAACGCCGACGCGTACGCGATCCTCGGCACGTCGAGCTGGCGCGCGGGTGACTTTGTCGCCTCCACCGCAGCCTACGAAAAGGCCGTCGAGCTCGACGAAAAAAACTTCGGGGGTGTGCTTGGCCTCAGCCGCAACCTTCAAGCCGTCGGCGCGCACCAACGGGCCATCGAGTTGCTCGACGTGTTGGTGGCCGATGACAAGGAGCAGATCGCCCCGCGTCTCAGCAAGCTGTGGAGCTACTACACACTCGTCGACGCCGACGCCGGCGTGAAGGAGCTCGATGAGATCTTCAAGTTCCTTCCCGCGGAGGATCCCCAGATCGCTCTGGTGCAGTCCTACGCCGCCTTCCTTCGTCCCCTCGAAGGCAAGGGCCCGTTCTTCGTCATCGAGGGCGAGTCCGGGTCGATGGACGCGGGCATCAACCACGACATCGGGGTCAAGTACACCAGCGGGATCATCGGCGGAGAGTTCTCTCGGGTGATCTTCTTCGAGAGCGTCGAGGAGACCATCATCGATACGGAGCTCGTCGCGACGCTCGGCCTGAAATCGGTGGGCAAGATGACGCCGCTTGGCCAAGACGCCGAGACCGACATCGTGCTCGTGCCGGAGCTGAAGTTCGGCGAGCTCACGATGAAGAATGTTCCCGCCATCGTGCGGCCGCTCGATCCCTACGAGCCCGCGCTCGGCGAGAAGCCGGGCATGATCCTCGGTCGTCAGGCGATGCAGGCGATGGGGTCGTTCACCTTCGACTTCCCCGCCAACTCGCTCACCATCACCAAGGACGCACCGTCGGCACCGCCCGAGGGCTCGGTGGAGCTGCCGTTCCTGCTCGTCAGCATGCACGTCCAAAGTGCGCCGGTCGTGCCGGTCACCATCGACGGCGCGGAGGACAGCTTCTACGTCTATCTCGGTGGCACCTACGGCTCGGGCGTCGCGATCACCCGGAAGCACTACCTCAAGAGCGGTCACCTCCCGCGCGAGCTCGACAACCCCGAAGACGAGACCAACGGCCTGAAGATGGTCTACGTGGACGAGTTCGGCATCGGTGAAAAGGAGCTTGGCGGCATGGGCGGGCTCGTCCTGCTCAACCCCCGCCCGGACCCCAACCTCGCCATCTACCTCGACGGCACCGCGTTCGAGATGGGCGGCTACGTGAACACGCGCCTGCTGGCTTCATGGTCGGTCACCTACGCGCCCGCCTCCGGCAAGGTCTACGTCAAGACCCCGTAGTCGCCGGGCGTTTGCGCGACCTCGAGCCACAGCGGTACCCGTTCGCTGTGGCTCGTTTCGCGTTCGGCGCCCCAAGGACCCATGGCTCGCTGGTTGGATAGGTTGCTCGGCCGAGTTCCGAAGGTGCTGGACTGGGACCAACTCGAGCTGGGCGTGTTCGAGGTTGAAGGTGTCGTCCGAGCGCTGGAGCTCATCGTGGACCCTGTGGACGGGACTCGGTGCGTGGCGCTGGACTATCGCGCCTGGCCCCCGAGCACGACGAGCGGCGTTGGTGGTGCCGCGGTCGTCGGAGACCGGGCGTTTCAAGTCGTCGCCGCCCAAGCGGTGGAGTTCATGCTCGAGGCACAGGGCCGGTCGGTCTTGATTCGGCCTCAGCACGGTGAGGACGTCGCCGCCAGGCACCGGGCGCTTGAGGAACAGTATGGATTCACCCTCCGCACGGAGGTGCAGTGCGTCTGTGCGGGCGACGAGGTCATCGTCCGCGGCAAGGTGGTGCATGTCACCCCGCCCGGCGGAAGTCCGCACCGCAGCGAGCCCCACCGAGCTGTCATCGAGGCTCAGCAGATCCGTCTTCGTTGATCGGTGTCTCAAGCCGCCGCTGGGGCGGTCGATGGGCAGGCATGGGCGAGCCGCTCAGAATCGAACCCGTCTCCCCCGCTCCGTGGATGTCGCTGGAACCCAAGCGCATCCTGCTGCTGTGCGCGCAGACCGACCGGCCCATCGTCGAGCTTGTAGGCCCGCCGCTTGCGTTCCAGGGCGTGCGCGTCGATGTCGTGCCCGACGCGTTCGATTCCCACACGGTGGGGAGCGCGTTGGCAGCGGCGGCATGTCCCACTGTGGTTGCCGTGGTCGTAAGTCACGCCCGCACGCGCAGCGCAGCGCGGCCCCTGCTCGACGCGTTCTCGGAGGTCACGGGCCCGTACAACCGGCTCTTCGTGCTGGACCTGAGGCGCCGTGCCAGCCTGATGGAGCAGGTACGCTCTCTCTGCGACGCGATCGAGGGCCTCCGGTCGACGCTTGCGATTGGCCGGGAAAGCCGAGCTGCGCTGACGATGTCGGCGAGCATCAGGCCGCAAGCATCGGGGGGGTGGCGGCTCTCGCCATCCGGCGCGGGAACCCGGCGGCTTCACGTGGTTGACCCTCCGGTCTTGCTGGGGCCCTCGGTGCACTGGGGCTCGTTGAGCATTTCCGTAGGGACCCGGTTTCGAATGAACCCACGGGTGCGGGGTCGAGACAGCTCTCCGACGAGTCCGGACCTGCCTGTGATCGACTAACGGCCCGCTGGAGAGGACAACCCGCAAAAAGGCCGGCTACGCGAGCGCAGCCGGCCTTGGAAGAAAGGGGTCCCAGGCTCTGTAGGGGAGGTCCTGGGAACCGAGGGCATCAGCCCTTCTTCTTTTTCCCCTTCTTCTTCTTCCCTTTCTTCTTCTTCCCTTTCTTCTTCTTGGCAGCGCCATCGGGGGTGGGCGTGGGGTCGCCGTCATCACCGCCGTCGTCATCACCGCCGTCGTCATCACCGCCGTCGTCGCCGCCGTCGTCGTCGCCGCCGCCGTCGTCTTCGCCGCCATCGTCGCCGCCGTCGTCTTCGCCGCCGTCGTCAGGCTTCTTCTCGGCCGGCTTGTCGCTCGCGCCCGCATTCTTGGGCATGTCCTTGCCGTTGCAATCGCCGTCCTTGACCGCGTCTTTCTTGAGGCAGTAGCTGCCCAGACCGGTCATCTCTTCGTCTTTGCTGGAGTAGCGAGGACCCCCGTCGAACTTCACGGAACACTCCTTGGGCGACTCCGGAAGGACCTCGGAGAGGAACACCGTGCCGGTGACACGCGTGGTCTCGCCGGGCTCGAGGTAGTAGAGGTCTGCCCCGAAGAGGTGTGCTGTCTCGACGCGCTCGGTCCTGCCGATCGTGCAGGTGACCTTGGCCTTGACTCCGGCCTTCTGGTCCACGGCCTTGAGCGCCTGGACATCGGCCACGAGCTTGACGTGGAACTTGTCACCCTTGCCGCCGTAGGGCTCCTCGGCCTTGATGGACACGTTGCTGACCGCGAGCGACTCGGCGTCAACCGGTGTCGGGTCCTCTGCTGCGGGAGCGTCGGGGTCGCAGCGGCCGTCGGCCGTCTTGTCGCCGTCGTAGCAGACTTCCTTGAGCACGATCTCGTCGTACTCACCGAAGGTGCCCTCTTTGGGGGACCAAGCCGACACTCTCATGTCGCATTTGTTCGGAGCATCGGCGAAGCCGAAGGCGGGGTTGAAGAACAACCGAGCCTCCCGCGCGACGGTTTCACCCGACTCGAACTTGAACGGCGCTGCCATCAGATGGGCCTGCTGCACGTCGACGAACTTGGTTTCGCCGACGTCGCATGCCGCCTTGAAGGTGATGCGGTCCTGGTTGTCCTGCGGCGTGTGGATGAGCAGGCGGTACGGGACCTTGAGAGAGTTTGTCCCGCCGAACCCGGCCTCCTTCGAGACCTCAAGCGCGGTGACCTCAAGGGGCTTGTCGCTGCCCGACATGGCGTTGGCGAGAATCTCGGGCTCGCACTTGCCTTCGGTGGTCTTGGTGCCGTCGTAGCAAGCGTGTCGCAGCTCGATGGCCGTGGTGCTGGAACCGCCGCCGGAGATGCGGAAGTCGAACTGGCAAGGCGCCATCGGCTTCGCGAGGCCCTGGGTAAAGATGGAGCCCTTGAGCTCCGCTTCCTCACCCTCCTTGTAGGCCTCCAGCTTCTTGCTGTAGTCGGTGTTGATGTAGCCGATGTCCGAGACGAACGCGTCTCCGTCCTTACACGTGCCCTTGGCGCGGATATACGTGCCGGAGTCGATGGTTTTCTGAAGCTGGCCCTTGGCCTTGATCTCGAGGGATGCGGGGCTGAACGAGTTGCCCTGCAGCTTGACCTCAATCTCCGAGAGAAGGATCGGCATGTGGCTCTCGTCCACTTCCTCGACCTTCGTGATCTCAGCGAGGGCTGCGTTCTTGGCTTCGAGCTCCGCAAGAGCCTTGGCTTCTTCGGCGATTTTGGCTTCTGCCTCCGCCTTTTCCTTCGCTGCGGCCTCGTCCGCTTCTTTCGTTTTCGCGGCCTCTTCGTCGTCCTTCTTGGCGTCGCCGTCGGAGTTCTCAGCCTCCTTCGCGCCATCATCCCCGCCGGTCAGCTTGTCGCATCCGCTAGCGAGGGGGGCGAGGGAGAGGAGAAGAACGAGCCCGTAGTGCAGTCGATGTCTCTCTCGTATTGCGACCATTGCCGGGACTTTCACCGAAACGAGGCACGGCGTCCATGTCGCCGCGCGCCAGCGCGGTGATAAAGTCCCAACCATGGTCGAACCAGGACATCTGTCCGTGGGGACCAGGGGGGAATGCGAGGCTTTCGGCCCGAGGGCCGAGGCGTCCTCCGCATGGAGATCCCACAAACCCACCAACCGCGAGGCGGTTTGTGGGGTCGGTCAGTAGCCGCGAATCTTGCGAAGGTCGCGAAGGTCCCGCTTGCTCGGGCGCCCAGCGCCTCGGTCCCGGTAGGCCATGGGATCTACGAGTTCGCGCGGAGGAGGAGGCGGTGTGTTGTCGACGTAGAGCTTCTGGGCCTCGGAGGCTGGCCCGCGGCGTTCGCCCAGGGCAGCAATCTCCAGGATGCGCAGGCCCCCAGGTGTTTGGACCTCGACGTGGTCTCCCAACGCGGACGGTCTTGGACGCCTTGACCGACTGCCCATCGAGCTTCACGTGCCCACCCGCGCAGGCCTTGCCCGCCATCGATCGGGTCTTGAAGCAACGCGCGGCCCAGAGCCACTTGTCGATGCGGACTTCGCTGAGTTCGGTCATGAGCGCTTCCCGAAGGCGTGTCTCCAGGCCTTGCCGGCGGAGGTCGAGAGCCCCTCAAGAAGTGTATACGACGCCGGCAAGAAGACCAGGGTCATCACGGTGCTGGTGAGCAGGCCACCGGCAATCACGACGGCGATGGCGTGATAGTAGACGCCCGCGAGCGTGGGGTGGTGGAGCAGCATGGGCACCAGGCCCAGCACGCTCGTGGTCATCGTCATCAGAATGGGGCGGAGCCGGTCCTGGCCCGCTGCACGCAGGGCTTGGTCACGCGGCATGCCGTTCGCGCGCAGCTGGGTCACGCGGTCGACCAACATGATGCCGTTGTTGACGACCACCCCGATCAAGATGAAGAAACCGACGATGGCCGTCGTGTCGAGCGTCGTGTCGGTGAGCCAAAGGGCCCAGGGCGCGCCAAAACAGCCCAGCAGGCAGGTGAGCAGGATGCCCAGCGGCTGCAGGTAGCTCTCGAACAACGAGGCCATCACGGCGTAGACGAGCAACAGGCACAGCCCGAGGTTGATCAACATCTCGTTGCCGACCTCCTGTTCCGCCTTCCACGCCGTGCCGCGGCCCCAGGAGTAGCCGGGCGGGAACTGGAAGTCCTCAAGCGCGGCCGAAATGGCCTTGAAGTTCTCCTCTTGATTGTCCTGCATGAACCGCAACTTGAGCGTGGCTTCGGTCTGCCGGTCCACGCGTTGAATCCAAAACGGGCGGCGTGCGATGTCGATGCTGGCGACCGAAGACAGCGTGATCTCCTCGCCCGTGGCGGTTTGAAGCTTGAGATCGCGAAGCATCGCAATCCCTGCGCCGCCCTCTTCGGGAATGTCCGCGCTCAAGCGAAGTTCGAGGTCGCCGCGTTCGCCCCGGGTCGTGCCCAACGGGAGCCCCTGAAACGCCAACGAGACCCGTTGGGCAACCGCGGCGGGGGTCAGCCCGACGCGGCGCAGACGGTCGTCGAGAAGCTGGATGTGCAGCTCGCGTGCCCCTTCGTCAAAGGGGGTGATGATGGTGTCGTATCCGCCGTTTTCGGGTCGAGTGCGATCGCCCTTGGGGAGCCGCTGGGAAAGGTGTGTGGCCACGTCCTCGCTCAGCGCGATGAGGGCGCCCATGTCTTCGCCTTTGAGCGCGAACTCGACGACGTGTTTGTCTCGGTTCTGGCGCCAGTCGAAGTCTCGCTCGGCCACGCGATACGTCACCCCGACTTGGGGTGGAAGGGCGCGGCTGAGCTCAGCCTTGAATGCGTTGGTCTCGGTCTCGCTTTGAAACGTGCGCGATGGGTAGACCCGGCAGTTCCCCCAGTGATCCGAGAAACTGCACGAAACCGCCTTGATGCCGAGCGCTTCTTTCTTGCCGAGCAGCTCATCCTCCAGCACCCGCACGTGGCCCTCGATCTGCTCGTAGCCCTTGCTGCCCGCAAACTCCAACCGGATCGGGAGGTTGTCGGACTCGAACTCCGCGTCGCCCAGCTCGAGTTTCATGGCAGAGAGCGGGACGTAGGCCGAGCCCGCGAGCGCCAGACCCAGCAGCAGGGTGAGCCGGGGCACCTTCAGCGTGAGGGTGACAAAGGCCCCGTAGAATGCCGAGAGACGATTGAGGATCGGGTGGCGAAGCTTCTTGGCTCGCGGCTTGAGGACCCGCCCCATCAGCAGTGGGATCGCGGTTTGCGAGACGACCAGGCTGGCCAGCAGTCCGATGGCGAACGTGATGCCCAGCGGTCGGAGGTAGATCAGCATGTCGTCGTGGCTCTGCGTGGCGACGAGCGGGATGAACACGATGATCGTAGACAACGTGGAGGCGATGGTCGCAAACCCGACCTCACGAGCACCCAAGCGCGCGGCCTGCAGCGGGGGGTGACCCAGCTGGGCCTGCTGCGTGATGGCCTCGACGACCACGACGGCGTTGTCGACGAGCATGCCGACGCCAATCACCAGGCCGAGCAGCACGATGCAGTTGAGCTCGTCCCCACGCAGGAAGAGCGCGCCGCCAGCGACGACGACACTCATCGGAATCGAGACGGAGGCGGCGAGGGTGGTCGTGCCGCGGTGTAGGAACAGGAACAGGATGACCAGCCCGAGCAGGCCGCCGTACAACCCTGTATCCCGCAGGTCTCCGAGGGTCTTGAGGATGGTCGCGCCCTGGTCTTGAACCACCAGCAGGTCGATGCCATCGAGCGCGGGGTCCGAGTCGAGCTGAACCATGACGGCTCGGATGCGCTCGCTGACCTCGACCGCCGACGCGCCCGCTTGGGCGAAAACCTCCACGTTGATCGCACGTCGTCCGTTGAGCCTTCGGGCCCGGCGTTCTTGCTTGGCGTGGGCGGTGATGTCTGCGACCTCGCCCAGCGCAGCAAACCGCGAGGCCCGGTCGGCGGGGGTCGACACGCCATCGGAGGAGATCGATCGAGGTTCGGCGGCCCGGCGCGGCAGGGGGATCTTTGCGAGTCGGTCGGGTCGAGCTGCCGTACTCGGCACGCGTAGGCCTGCGACTTGCTGTCCGTCGCGGAGCATCCCCAGGCTGCGGCCGGTCCGGGCGTCGCGGACCGCTTGACTGAGGTCGCCAAGCTCAACGCCGCTGCTCTCGACCGACTCGAGATTCACCTTCACCTCGAGCTCGTGCGGCGACACCCCATCGAGCTCGACCCTGGCGACGCCGGGCACTCGCTCAAGCTTGCGGACGATGTGTTCCTCGATGAGGTAGTAGTCCTCCGAGAGGTCGGTCCCGCTGGAGACCTGCATCTCCATCATCGGGTCGTCGAAGTTTGTGTACGCCCCAATATAGATGTTGTTCACAAACGACGGCAGCTCGGCGCGGGTGCGTTCGATGCGGTCGCGAAGCTCGAGCTTTCTCGCGTCGATGTCGGTGCCCGGTTCGAAGTCGAGGTTGACCTTGACGCCCCACGAGCCGCTCCCGACCTGAATGCGTTCGAGGTCTCGGACGGTCGCGACCTGCTCTTCGATCGGGCGGATGACCTCGCGCTCCAGCACCTCGGGGCTCGCGTGCTCGATGTCCACGCGGACGTACAGCCGCGGCTTGGTGTCCGAGGGCAGGAACGACAGGGGCATCGAGAACAGGCCGATGACGCCCAGCAGCAGGACGGCGCACAGAGCCATCCCGACCGTGACGGGCCGGTCGAGGGCGAGGTCGGAGAGGGCCCAGCGCCGCATGGGCGGAGCATAGCGCCTCCGCTCGGGCGAGTTGGGCGCCGAGGGCCGCAGACCGTTCATCGGGTTGCGCAGGCCATCCGTCCCCGTCGAGCGCCGCCCGTCGGTCGGGCCGAGCCGGGGGCAGCTTCGAGATGGCGGTCTTCTTGCGGGGGGAGGCGCACGGAACCTGCGGCCTCACGCATCCGGGTTGAGCTCTCCGTCGTGGCCGCACGAGACGTCCTTTCGGATACCCTGTTCCGGCCATGGTGGAGATTCTGAGTCCGATCGACCACGCGGTCGCTTTCACCTACCCCGAGCTGTCCCTTCCCGAGGCGTTCACGCGGCTGGAGGCGGCGGAGAAAGCTCAGCGAGCGTGGATGGAGGTCCCGCTGGAGGACCGCGTCGCGCTGTGCCTGCGGATGTTGGATGCGTACCGAAGCCAGCTGGACGCGCACGCGGTCGCCATCACCACGATGATGGGCAAGCCGCTGGGCCAGGCTCGCGGGGAGTTTGAGGGTGGCATGGTCGCGCGCACGCAGAGCCTGTGCGCTCAGGCGGCGCAGGCGCTGGCCGATGACGTGCTCGAAGTGCGAGAGGGGTTCCGCCGCACCGTTCGCCACGAGCCGGTCGGCGTCGTGCTGAACATCGCGGCGTGGAACTACCCCCTGCTGGTTCCGATCAACGTCATCGTGCCGGCCGTGCTCGCGGGCAACGCTGTCCTGCTCAAGCACGCGCCCCAGACGGCGCAGGTCGCCTTGCAGCTACAGCAGGCGTTTGCCATGGCCGGAGCGCCCGCGGGCTTGGTGCAGGGCTTCATGGCGTCGCACGAGAGCGTCGCGGAGATCATTCACAGCCGTCGCCTGGGCGCCGTCGCGTTCACCGGCTCGGTGCGAGGCGGACACGAGGTGATGCGCACCGTCGCGCAACACAACTTCTTGCCCACCGGGTTCGAGCTTGGCGGAAAGGACGCGGCGTTGGTGCTCGAGGACGCCGACCTCGACTTCACCGTCGAAAACCTCGTGGACGGGGCTTTCTACAATGCAGGGCAGTCGTGCTGCGGTATCGAGCGCATCTACGTGCACGCCGCGGTGTACGATCGCTTCGTGGAGGCCTACGCCGCTGGGGTCTTGGCCTACCGGCTCGGCAATCCGCTTCACGACGGGGTCACGTTGGGGCCCGTCGTCAACGCTGCCGCGGCTCAGCGGGTCAAGGCCCACAACGCCCAAGCGAAGGCCAAAGGTGCCCGGTCGCTCGTGCCCGAGGACGCGTTCGACGTGCCCGATCTGTCTCCTTGTTACCTCGCCCCGCAGGCGTTCGACCAGGTCACCCACGACATGGACCTGATGCGCGAGGAGACGTTCGGCCCCACGGTGGGGATCATGAAGGTCGCGTCCGCCGAGGAAGGCGTGGCCAAGATGAACGACTCCGCCTACGGCCTGACCGCCTCGCTTTGGAGCACCGACGACGCCCGGGCTGAAGCGATCGCGCGCCGCGTTCAGGTGGGGACCGTCTTTCTCAACCGCTGCGACTACCTCGATCCCGAGATGCCATGGACGGGCGTGAAGGACTCTGGCGTTGGAGTCTCGCTGGGCCGCTACGGCTTCGGCCAGGTCACGCGTCTCAAGAGCTATCACCTGCGAACCACGATCCCGAAGTGAGCCGATGACTCCCACCGACCTTCCCTCGCTCATTGCTTTCCTCGATCAACACGGAATCACCCGGCACAAGGTCGGTGTCTTCGACATCGACGGCGTTCTTCGTGGCAAGTACGTCAGTCGCGACAAGTTCCTCTCGGCGGCGGAGAAGGGCATGGGCTTTTGCGACGTCGTGCTGGGCTGGGATGTCGCCGACAAGCTCTACGACAACGCGAGCGTTTCGGGGTGGCACACCGGGTATCGGGACGCGCCTGTGTTGCTCGACCTCTCGACGACTCGCATTCTCCCGTTCGAGCCGAACACGGTGCTGGTGCTCGGGGGCTTCACGGGCGCATACGAGGCGGTCTGCCCTCGTGCCGTCCTGCGCCGTACGCTCGAGCGGGCGGCCGCGATGGGCTTTGGGGTGAAGGCCGCGTGCGAGTACGAGTTCTTCGTCTTCGACGAGACGCCCGACAGCGCCCGAGAGAAAGGCTACCGAGACCTCAAGCCGTTCACGCCCGGGATGTTCGGATACTCGACGATCCGCAACAGCGTGCACTTCGAGCTGTATCACCAGCTCATGGACGAGATGGAGGCGCTCGACATCACGATCGAAGGGCTCCACACCGAGACCGGACCCGGTGTGCTCGAGGCCGCGATCACGGTGGACGAGGCGAGCCGGGCCGCCGACAAGGCCGCGCTGTTCAAGACCTTCGCCAAGGTTTTCTTGCAGCGTCGGGGCCTGATGGGGACCTTCATGGCCAAGTGGAGCAACGAGTATCCAGGTCAGTCGGGGCACATGCACGTGTCGCTGGAACGCAGCGGCAGCAACGTCTTCCACGACCCCGCCGACCCCGAGGGACTCAGCACCACGATGCGGCAGTTCTTGGCCGGGCAGGTCAAGTACATGCCGCAGGTGCTGCCCATGGTGTGCTCCACCATCAACGCGTTTCGGCGGCTGGTTCCGGGGATGTGGGCGCCCATCTCGGCCAGTTGGGGGATCGAGAACCGCACCACTGCGATTCGGGCCATTCCAGCCGGACCCAAGGGCACCCGGACCGAGTACCGGTTGGGGCCCGCGGATGCGAACCCGTACCTGGGACTCGCGGCGGCCATTGCGACCGGCCTGCGCGGCATCGAGGAGGAACTTGTACCGCTCCCCCCGGTGCTCGGCAGCGCGTACGAAGACCAGGGCGAGGCGGAGGCGCTGCCGCGTTCGCTCGATGCCGCTACGGAGGCATTTTCTCGAAGCGTGGTTGCTCGCGAGTTGTTCGGAGACACCTTCGTCGAGCACTACACGGCGACCCGAAACTGGGAGGTTCGGGAGCACCAAAAGCACGTCGCGGACTGGGACCTCGCGCGCTACTTCGAGATCATCTAGCGTTCGAGCCCGGTAGCGTCCGCGCCGGTTTCCGGCGACCATGACGGCGTCGCATGAACGCAGTCTCCGGAAACTTCAACTTCCCGACGGCCTATCGCATCGGTGCTGGTCGCCTTCGTGAGCTGGCCGGCGCTTGTGCCGAGCTGGGGCTGGCACGTCCCTTGGTGGTCACCGATCCCGGCGTCGCGTCCTTGCCCTGGTTCGAAGCCGCGCTGAAGAACCTCGCCGACTCGGGGCTTGGGCGCGCCGTGTTCTCCGAGGTCCACCCCAACCCGACTGGCTCCGACGTGGCCGCGGGCGTCGCGGTGTTTCTCGAAGGAGAGCACGACGGCATCGTGTTGCTCGGCGGCGGCTCAGCGATGGACGTCGGCAAGTCGATCGCATTGGTCGCGCGCAACCCCGGCGACGTGTTTGCGTACGAGGATGTGGGCGACAACTGGACGCGCGCAGACCCGGACAAGATCGCGCCGATGGTCGCGGTCCCGACGACTGCAGGAACGGGATCGGAGGTCGGGCGCGCGGGCGTTATCGTCGACGAACGCGACCACGGCAAGAAGATCATCTTCCACCCCAAGATGCAGCCTGGCCTGGTGATCGCGGATCCCGAGGTCACGGTGGGCCTGCCCGCGTGGCTGACCGCCGCGACGGGCATGGATGCGCTCGCCCACTGTTTCGAGGCCTTCTGCGCGCCCGGATATCACCCCATGGCCGACGGGATCGCGCTGGAGGGGATGCGGCTGGTCGCGGAGTTCTTGCCGCGCGCGTTTGCGAACGGCGCCGACTTGGAGGCACGAACCCACATGATGATGGCGGCATCGATGGGGGCGACCGCGTTTCAAAAAGGCCTGGGACTCGTTCACGCGCTCAGCCACCCCGTGGGCGGCGCGACGGGTCTTCACCACGGCACCGCAAACGCGATCTTCCTGCCCTATGTCATGGTCTTCAACCGGGACGTGATCGAAGCGCGAATGGAACGGTTGGCGCGATTCCTCCAGCTTCCTGAGCCCGGGTTCGACGGTGTGATGACGTGGATGCTCGCGCTGCGCTCGCAGCTGGGCATGCCCCACACCCTCGCGGCGGCGAACGGCTTTGACGCGGCGATGGCCTCTCGTCTGGCGCCTGCGGCCGTCGCGGATCCTTCGATGGGCACCAACCCCAAGCCGGCCGACGCGTCCCAGTGTGAAGCGGTGTTTCTCGCGGCTCTCTCCGGAACGCTCTAAGTACGGGGCGGCTCGCCCCACTGACACCGAGGCGCGTTGTCCCTACGCAAGCCCGACCCGCGGGTTTATATTGTGAGTCTGGTGGCCCACGGGGAGCGTCGGAACATGTTGCGGGCATTGTCGGGCCCGCTCGCCGGGGCCACCTTCGAGGTGGGTCCGCGGTTACTCATTGGGCGGGTCGCTGCATGCGATGTTCATCTGGTCGACGTTGAGGTCTCACGCGAGCACGCGATGATCGTGACCCAGGACCGGCAGCCAACCCTCGTGGACCTGGACAGCCGCAACGGCACGTTTATGGGCGGCACGCGGGTACGCCGAGCTCCACTTCGAGCGGGAGATAGGTTTTCGGTCGCGGGTTCAGAGTTCATCTATGACCGCGCCGCGCCAATCAGCACCACGCCCGTCTTGTCCGCACGCTTTGGTGGGAACGCCCCCGTCGCCGCGGCTGTGCGCGACCATGAAGGGACTCGGGCCACCCGCGAGACGGTTTCCGTAGAATCCACGAGCGAGTGGGGACTCGCGAGCGAGGAGCGGGAGACCCTGCAGTCCCTGGCTGCGGTTGCGGTCGCTTCGTCTCCGGCGGAGTCGGTCGCAGCACCCCGTCCCACGGTTCGGCTCGAGGCGGCCACGGAACGCAGGCCCGACGAGAAGGACACCGTAGAGATCCGCGCCGCGCAGGCTCCGTTGCCGGACGCCAGCCCTGCACGCGCGTCGGAGTTCGCGTCCCGAGCGACGACGTCTCTTGAGGCCGTTGCGCCCCCGTCTGAGGCCGTTGCGCCCCCGTCTGAGGCCGCAACCTCCGGGCCTACGCCGAGTTTCGAAACACCTCCGCTTCCACCAAGGCGGACGGTCAACGCCAACCCCACGGGGCGAAAGAGACACGGCGTCGATGCGTATGACGGCGACTTGTTCGCCGATATCACCGCGTACCGTTCGTTTCGGTTTCGATTGCAGCTCGAGGAGATGCCCTCTGGTGAGGAGGTGGCTGCGATGATCGACCTCGAAGCCGAGCTGCGGGAGCCGGCCGAGACCGACCCCCGTCGCGATGTGGTCACGAAACGATTCTTCCGCCGGTTTCCCCTCGTCGCTTCGTTGCAGGCGAGGTTCACCACATCCGGGCGGATGGTCACCGCGAAGGGGGCCATGATCAACCTCTCGGCCGATGGGCTCCACTGCACGCTGGAGCTCGGCTCGTATTCCCTGGAGCCCCAGCAGCTCGTGATGCTGGTGATTGACCACGCCCGCAATGGGGTCCCGGTGCGTTACTCGGTGACCGCTCGGGTCGTGTGGTCTCAGCGTCGTGCCGCGGGTTTTGTGTTCGCGGGCGTTCCAAGTTGGAGCGAGTCGCGCGCGGATTTCGACGAGGTTGAGACTGCGGTTCGTGCTTGGCCGGAACCCTCCTAGGAGCGCTCGCCTTATCGGCGGCGCAGGGTGACGGAGTGGGCGAGGAACGAGCCCGAGCCCACCGGGTCGTGGCTCAGCTCGAGGCTCATCAGCGTGTCTTCGTACAGCGCCTCCACCACTGCGTCACACACATCCGGGGTGGCACAACGGGCTCGGGTCTGACCGACGAGTTGGAAGTTCGAGCTGTCGACGCGCTCGACAAACTCCGGAGGCAGGTCGATCTGAAACCGCGCGGTCTCGTCGACGGACTGCTGCGTGACGACCTCCATGAGGTCGAAGCTCGGGATCTCTCCGGCGGCGGGGACGACGAGTGCACGCACCTCATACAGGGTGCCCCACTGATGATCGAGCCCGGCGATGTCTCGGGCATACGTGATGCCGGGCGGCTCACTCTCAAGCACTCGCAGGCAGTAGCCGGATTGACCGTCAGGGCAAGGCTCGCGGAAGTGATCAACGCGCAATGTGACCTCCTGGGGTGGCTCCAGATCACAGGCAGGCATTCCGAAGAGGGGGAGCATGCCGAAGGTGAGTGCGAGTCTGCGCATGTTGGACGTGCCGGAGGAGCACACGAAAACTCTGCAACCCGTGTGCCACGGCTCGGCGGCGGCGGCGAAGGCCCACAGGCGGGCTTTCGCTGCGCGCCTGGATCGGTTCGAGGCGCAACGCCCCATGGCCGGAAGCGCCTCGGATCCGGACACCGTTGTCGCGCTCACGGACGATCCGTGGCGGTGTTGTCATGGACCGTGGGCCGGCCGCTATCGACGCGTGAACGCGAACGCGGCGTTCTTGGAGCGCAAGATCATGCCGCGCGCGTCTTTGGACGCATCGAGGTTGAACATCACCCGGTTGCCCGAGTGGTCCTTGAAGAAGAACTCCCCACGCCCCATCGGGTGCATCCATGTGAGTCCATGTCCGGGCACGTCGAAGTACAGCCGGGCTCCGGACGCGCGCACGTGCACGGTCTGCAACATGGCGAATCGTTCGGGATCGGTGAGCTCGGCGTACCGCGACCACGTGTCCTCGGTCAGACGATACGTGCCTACGTAGCGCTCGTACGTACTGGGCGCGATCTTGACCTCGTGCGCCTCGCGGCGGCGCTCGGGTTCGTCGCCGTAGACCAGCATCGCCACGTCTTGCGCGATGCGGCTGGCGGGCACAACTTCGGTGTTGCACAGGACCAACACGGTGGTCTCGTCCTCTTCGAAGTAGAGAAACGATCCGTTGAATCCATCGATCGCGGCGGGGAAGCTCAGCACGCTCTGGCCGTATCCGTGGTCGACGGCGAGGCCGTACCCGTAGCCATGCTCGCCGGCGCGGACCATCTCTTTGAGACTGGACGGGCTCAGAATCCTGCCGCCATACAGCGCGGCGTTCCATTTCACGAGGTCCACGGGCGAGGACACCAAGCCGCCGGCGCCTCCGAATACAGACATGTGGATGGGGTCGGGCGGGTCGAGCAGCTCTTCGTCGTTCCACACCCGGCCGTGGGCTTGCTCGCCGGAGTCGTAGGCGTCGCCGTAGGTCGACTGAGTCATGCCGGCGGGCGCGAACAGGTTGCGCTCGACGTAGGCTCCGAAGTCCATGCCCGAGGCCTTCTCGACCACGGCGCCAAGCAGGTAGTAGTTGGCGTTCGACGGACTGAAGCCCGTACCCGGCTGGAACTCGAGCGGAAGCGAGGAGAACCGCGCGATGAGCTGCTCGGTTGTGTGCGGCTCGTCCTTCCAGGTGTGGAAGTAGGGGAGGGCGGTGTAGTTGGGGATGCCCGAGGTGTGTGCCAGGAGCTGGCCGACGGTGATCTCGGTGCCGCGTGGGTAGTTGGAGACGAACCGGGAGATCGGCTGATCGAGCGAGAGTTCGCCGCGGTCGCGAAGCTGCAGGACGGCTGCGGCCGTGAACTGCTCGGTGAGCAAGCCCAACCGGTAGCGCGTGCGGACGGTGTTGGGCACGGTGTCTTCCGCGTCTGCCCAACCGAAGCCTTGGCCTGACACAACCTCACCGCGGCGGGCGACCACGATGGACCCGTGGAACTTGAAGGCAGGTCCCCAGTCCGCACCGTAGTCCGAGACGATGCTCGCGATCGATGTGGCGAGGTCGTCGGGGATGGGCGCATCCGGGGTCCCGGTCTCCCGGAACTGCGGACGGCCCAGGGGGTCGGGCTCGGCGTAGGACGCTCCACTCGCGGTCTGGGGATCGGTGCCGTTCGTTGCGACCGCCGCGAACGTGCTGGGGTAGGGGCCCGGATCGAGCGCGTACGCCCCGGCTCCCGCCAGGCCGACTCCAAGCACAAGCCCCGCCGCGATGCGGCCCCAAGCGCGTCGGCGTGGTGGTTGTGCCGGCATCACGCCGGACAGGCCGGGGCTGTCGGGGGTGGGCCCGTCCGCGAGACGAAGCTCGGGCGAAGTGTCCGCCGCCATCACCTTGGCGGCGAAACCATCGCTGACCAGCCGCTCGACGAGCGTCTCCATCGCGGGATCGCAGCGCCACGCATCGAGCGCTTGGTCCTCGAATCCGGCCGGGTCCGGGTCCGGGTCCGGGTCCAGGTTCGGGGTCCGAATATCGTCGTCGTCACGCATGGTAGACCTCCCCAAGAGCTTGGCGCAGGCGCTTGCGGGCCCGGTTAAGGCGAGACTTCACGGTCCCCAGATCGATGCCAAGCACGGTCGCGATCTCGACGTATTCGAGGCCGTGGTACTCGCGGAGAATGAACGCGGCCCGGTATTCGGGCGCGAGCGATTCGACGGCGCGTCCGATCGTCTCCGCCAGCATTTTGCGCTCGGCCGACTCATCCGCTCGGGCACGGCCAGCGAGGTGACAAGCCGCAGGTCCCTCAAGCGGGCGGGTGTCGAGCTTGCGTCGCCGCAGCTCATCGATGGTGCGATGTGAGGCGATCGTCAGGATCCAAGTGGACAGCCGGGCCGGACCCTTGCGATCGAAGTTGGGCAACGCGCGGAAGACGCGGAGGAACGTTTCCTGCGCCACGTCTTCGACCAGGGCCGCCTCGCCGCGTCCGCGGAGCATTCGAGACACCAGCGCGAGGACGGGTCGTTGATACCGTTCGACGAGCGCTCGCCGGGCTTGCGCGTTCCCACGTTGCGCACTGGCGACCGTCAGCTCGTCGAGCTCGGGGCTACGCTGCGGGCGGCGCGGGGGCATCGCTTGGACCTGATGGGCCGGAGTCAACGCTTCGGGTTCACGGCCCGGCGGGCTCGGAGTTCCCGCTTTGAGCACAAATGTGTCCATGAAGCTCAAGGGCGGGGCACAGCGGAGAAAGCTCGGCCACGTATTGAACCCTGATCCGGACCCGCGGTTCGCGCAAATCGGCCTGGGTTCGGTATTGTGCACTCGCCCGTGATCACCCGCCGAGCATGGACCGCGATTGGCCTGTTGGCGTTGCTGCTGACGCTTTTGCGGCTCCCCGCGGTCGACACCGGCCTGCACATGGACGACATCGCGCAACGGGCGATGCTCGCGGGTTCCTACCCTGCCGCGCGCTCCCCGTGGGATCTGTACACGTTCTCGACCGGCGATCTCGAAGAGGTCGCGACGCTCAAGCGGGCCGGCGCGCTTCCGTGGTGGTCGGACCCAGAGCTGCGGTTGAGCGCGCTGCGACCGTTGGCGAGCGTGTTGGTGTGGGTCGACGTGAAAGCGCTCAGCTCAAGTGCCGCGCACGTGCACTCCTTGCTGTGGTGGTTGGCGATGTTGGCCGCGCTCGGGTGGGCGCTGGTGCCGATCCTGGGTGGTCGTTGGGCATGGCTTGCCGTCGCCCTCTACGGTCTCGACGACGCACACGCGCTGCCCCTGGCGTGGCTGGCGAACCGTGCGGCGATCCTCAGCGGCGTGTTCGGTTGGCTTGCGCTCGGCTTGTACGTCCGCGCATGTTCCCCGAGCAAGTCGCCGCGCCGGGTTTGGCTCGCGGCTGCAGCGACGGCGTGCATGGCCGCGGGCGAGTATGGTTTGTCCGCCCTCGCCTACGTCCTCGCCTACGCGCTCGTGCTCGACCGGCGTCCCTGGGTGCAGCGAATGCGGGCGTTGGCGCCGGTGTTCGTTCCGGTCGCTGTGTACTTGGTGCTGCATCGCGCGGGTGGCTTCGGGGCTGCGCACTCGGGCGTGTACCTCGATCCCGCCGCCGAGCCCCTCGCGTTTCTCGGGGCGCTGCTCGACCGAGCGCCCCGGCTGCTCATCGACATGGCGACCGGGATGCCGCTGCTGTTGCTCGAAGGTTGGTCGCCAGCGTCGGTCTGGGGCGCGGCGTTCTTGCTCATCGGTGGCGGGTGGGCGCTCGTTGTCTGGCTGCACCCTCACGCGCAGCGTCGCCGAGCGATCGCGTGGGCGCTGCTGGGAGCGGTCGCAGCTCTCGTTCCGGTGTGCGCGTCGTTCCTCTCGGAGCGGCTCACCGTCCTGGCTTCGGTGGGGGTGCACATCCTCAGCGCCGCCGTGCTGCTCGCGGCGTTGGAGCGCGTCGCCGAGCGTCGCCGCCACCTCAGCACTGCGATCGCGATCGCGGTCACCGGGGCCTTGTTGTTCGGGCACGGGTGGGTCGCATCGCAGGCTTCGGCGGCCAAGGTGGATGCGCTGCGTCGGTTCAACGCAGCAGGACTCGCGTTGGCCGAGGGCTTGCCCGTCGAGGACGCTCGCGCGACGCAGGAGCGGTGGGTTCTGCTCGCGGCTGGAGATCCGATGATGCTGGTCTACCCCCCGCACCTGCGCTCCATGGCAGGCCACCCTCGGCCGGGCGCGTGGACGGTGCTGTGTCTCGCGAGGGGACCGCTGTCGATGACCCGCGTCTCTGCGACGGCCCTTGAGATCACCGCCGAGTCCGGGTGGATGCAGACCCCCCTGGAGCGGTTCTTTCGCACGCGAAGCCGTCCGCTGCTTCCAGGGCAGAACGAAGGCTTCGAGGGGATGCGCGCCGAAGTGACGCGCATGGAGGATGGTGTGCCCAAGACGGTTCGGTTTACCTTCGCGCAGCCGCTGCAGGACCCGGGCCTGCGGTTCATGAGCGTGGGCATGCGCGGCGTGTTTCGGTACCCGCTGGCGGGCGTCGGGGCCACGATGCCGCTCGCACCGGGCGCTGACGCCATCGCCGCTGCGGCTGGAATTCCTTAGCTGTGCGGCACAGCTTGGCCAAGCACGGGCCACTTCTTCGCCCGGCTGGTAGTGTCAGCCGGCGCCATGGTCGACGAACGCAAGATCCCGCAAGGACGTCTCAGTCGCGTCGCCAAGCTTGCGCGGGCGGGTGCCAGTTCGGGGCTCGCCATGCTTCGGTCCAAGAGCGCCTCGGGAGCGGCGGACAAGGTCGCGGGGATGTTGGGCGAGCTGCGCGGCGTCGCGACGAAGGTGGGGCAGATGGCCAGCTACGTCGATGGGCTCATCCCCCCCGAGCATGCCGAGGCCTTTGAGAAGAGCATGTCCAAGCTGCGGGCTTCGGCGCCCAGCAGCGCTGCGAGCGACATTCGGCGCACGTTGATCGAAGACCTTGGGGCGCCGCCTGAGGAACTCTTCTCATCCTGGGACGATGTGCCGCTGGCGAGTGCATCCATCGGGCAGGTTCATCGCGCGACGCTGCGGGACGGCCGAGCGGTGGCGGTCAAGGTCCAGCATCCGGGGATTGCCGAGGCCATGGAGGCCGACATGCGCAACGCCGGCCTGATGGACTTGGGTTCGCGAGCGTTCGGGTTCGGCAAGTTCGAGGTGGGTCGGTTGGTCGACGAGGCCAAGGCCCGCTTTCGAGAAGAGCTCGACTATGGGCTCGAGCGCGAACGCTACGAGCGCTTCGCCAACCTCCACGCCTCCGATCCCAAGGTCGTCATTCCTGATGTCGTCCCGGAGCGCTGCTCCTCGCGCGTCCTGACCACGGCCTTTGTCGAGGGCGTCGACTTCGAGCGCGCTTGCGAGGCGCCCGAGTCCGACCGCCGCGCCTGGGCCGAAACGCAGTGGCGGTTCGTCTACGGGTCCATCATGCTCGGCGGGGTCTTCAACGCCGACCCGCACCCGGGCAACTATCGCTTCTTGCGCGACGGTGCGGTGGGCTTCCTCGACTTCGGGTGCGTGCAGGAGATCAACCACTACAATCGTCGGCGGATCGTGGCGGGGCACGTCGCGTTGGCCGACGGAAACTTCGAGGGGTTCGAGGTCTCGATGGCTGAAATGCTGGCGGCGCGGGACGGAAAACACCGCCGCGAGATGGCGAGCTACATGCGACACGCCGTCTCGCCGCTGCTTGAGTCTCCGTTTCGGATCACCCGCGAGTTCGCGGGGGAGGTCGTCCGACGCTTTCGCTCGATGGCCACGTCGATGATCAGCCTGTCCGGCAAGGACTTTGCCGCGATGCCCGAGGGGATCCTGTTTCTCAATCGGCTGCAGTTCGGCTTCTACTCCGTGCTCGCGCGGCTCGACGTCGAAGCGGACTACGCGTCCGTTGAGCGGTCGTTTCTTGGCGCCGCACAGGACGCAGTGCGCGATCTTCCAGACTCCAAGGTCCTACACGGGTAAGGGCCCTCGGTTGGGGCCCAGATCACGCGGGTCTGCCCCAGAGTGCACCCGCGATGCAACCGTTTCCTCGCGGCGGCGACTGCCATCGATGATGGCTTCTGTGGCTTGGTGTTTCCCCAATCAGCACGACAACGGTGTCGCGGTGTTGCATCGCGCGCACACTGACTGCTCCGAAAACGCGACGAAAACGGACGGTGTGTCGTTGTATCGGTTCCTCCAGCTGGGGCGTCGAAACTGACATGCGTACTCAGCCACCGATCGAGGCAGAGGAGAGCCAAGTGGGTATGGTGTGCTCACGTTCCGCTGTGCTTCACCAACGCCTGGGAGCTGCGGTCACGGACGAGCAGGCTCGCGTCGACCTCTATGCGTCGTTGATGTTGGGCACCGTCTACGTCGACTCGATGCAGATCTTGCTCACCGACGGTGGGCCCAAGGTGGAGTTCGAGTCTGTGCCCACCACACACGGTCCGGCCGTCGTCGCGTACTCGTCCCGGAGGCGCCGACGCGACCTGAACCGAGCGGGTCTCGAGGCGGTTGCGTTCGAGTACCTCGTGCACGCGCTCCCCGAAGGCGTCGGCGTTGTCATCGACCCCGACCACGAGTGCCTGTTGATCGAATCTGAGGACGTCCAGGCCCTCCGCGACGCGGGCTCGTGGACGGCGCACTAGCCCCTCGCCCGCTACGCGCGGCCCTCGCCCGCTACGCGCAGGCTGAGGCGCTCTGTGCCCGCGAGCGAAGCGTCGGGACCAGCTCCATCGCGCGGAGCAGCAGCTGGCGCTCGTCGTCGCTCACCGTAGCGTCGGCCAGCGCGACCCGGAACAACTCGTCCAAGATCGACTGCCGCATCTCGCGAAGCTGCTGAAACTCGTCGAAGTCGACGACTCGGTCCTCCTCCACGCGTTTGACCAGCTCGCCAAACGCGTGGAGCTGGGTGTCGAACCGCCGCAGCATTGCTCGCTCTTCGCTTGTGACCTCACCATCGGCCAGTGCGATGGCCCGCATGCGTTGCATGACCTCATCACGGCTCGGTGGTTCGGCCGATGTGGCCGCGACCACAGCCCGAGCCGAGCCATCGGCGGTGAGCATCGCCAGAACCAGCCGCCGCACCAGCTGAGTGCGGGCACCCACCGGATCGAGGTGGCGCAAGGCGTCGAGCAGGTCGCGGACCTCGAGCTCGAGTGTGGCTCTCAGCGCGCGTGCGATCTGGCGCTCGGTGAGCTTGACGACCTGCGGTGGGACCGCAAACCGCTGCGTGACCAGCTCGACCGCCCGCTTGTCACCTTCGCCAGTGAGGAACGGGGCGAGCTCGGAGGCGAGCCCGACGACGCTGTTCAACAGCCGTCCGACCGTATCAGCGACGTCTGTCTTGCGCGCGCGGCCGTCATCGCCGCAAGCGACGCACGCTGCCTCAACGAGCGCCTCTTTCCAAACGCCCCGCGATGCGGCGGCCAGGCTTGGCGTGATCGCATCTGCGGAAAAGTCCGCAAGCCGTCGCGCCTGAACGTAGCCGGCCGCGGCGCTCCGAAGCAGGGCCTGGGTGGTGGGCCCGTTGACCGCCCAGCCAGGCAGCGCATCGAGTGCCTCCACCAGCTCCTGAAACACGCGACTCATGGGGCCGCCCGATCGTTCGAATGCACCTCCGCCGGCGGTCGCGAGCGACTCGAGGTCCGCAGGCTCGACGTGGGTTCGAAGCTCGGGAAGATCGCGGGAGACGGCGAGCACGAGGACCGCAAACCTGAACAAGGCCTCGTGCGCTGCGGGTGCAACCTCGAAATCCTGGAGGAGAAAGTCGACGATCTGGGAGGCCTCGGCCACTACGCCTGTGGTGGCGAGCGCGGCTTCCAAGGCGCTGGATCCGGTGGCGCCGTAGCGCTCCAGACACGCAGAAGACCGCTGGGTCTCAAGGTCGATACCACCGCCGGTCCCGAAGAGTTCTGCGACCTCCACGGCTGCATGCTAACAAGGCAAAGTCGCCTCCGGGGAACGTGTCGCGACCTCTTCGTGTTTCCATGCCCTCGCCCCTGAACTCGAACGAACCGCCCGGGCGCTCAGACATGGTCTCGGTGGTGATCGAAGTCTCTCGTGGGAGCTTCGTGAAACGCCGGCCGTCCGGTTCCGTCGACTTCGTGTCTCCGTTTCCGTGCCCGTACAACTACGGCAGCATCCTCGGAACGCTGGGTCGCGACGGCGACCCGCTCGATGCGATCGTCCTGGGCCCTGGTCTGCCGTATGGCGTGCGGGTGCGGGTGCGGGTGCTGGGTTGCGTCGACTTCGAGGATGGGGGCGTGCCGGATCCCAAATGGGTCTGCGGCATAGCGCCGCTGCATCCCTCGGACCGGGAGGGCGCGCTGCGCTTCTTCCGGGCCTACGCGGGCTTCAAGCGCGTTTTGTACAAACTGCGGCGCACATCGGTGGGGCGCACGGCGTGCCTGGGCTGGCTGCCCCCGCAAAGCTGGTAGCCTGCGGGCGTGTCCCTGGTTCCGCGACCTCGCGACCTCTCCGCGCTGCTGGTTCGCGCGGTCGCTCGGATCCCCATGCGGTCGGTCCGGCTGCCCCCATCGGCGATCGCTGCGGTGTTCGATCTGCGTCGGCGCTCGGCAGGGCTGAAGCGCAAACAGGTGGACGTGGGCCGGTTCACGATCCCCTACCTCGAGGGCGGAAACCTCGAAGGTCCCACGATCGTGCTGATTCACGGGTTTAGCGACAGCAAGGACTCGTTCGTCGACACGTGCCAAGCACTCAGTGGCAGCTACCGGCTGGTGTTGCCGGATGTGCCAGGCTTTGCCGAAGCCTCGTCCCCGCTCGACTTCACCTACGACCTCACTTCGCTCGGTGAGGTGCTCGCTGGCTTCTTCGATGCGCTTGGGCTCGCCAACGTTCACGTTGTTGGCAGCTCGCTCGGTGGTGCGATCGCGGTGCAGCTTGCGATGACCCGGCCCGAGCTCGTGCGCTCCATGTCTCTGGTTGCGGCTGCTGGCCTTCGCATGCCGACTCCAAGCCCGCTGCAGCGCAGGCTCGATGCGGGCGACAACCCGTTCGTCGTGGACTCGCAGGAGGGCTATGAGGACTTTGTCCGCTTCGTGATGGAGAAACACCCGCCGATTCCGGCGCCGATTCGGCGACACATGGCGCAGGAGTTCATCGCGCGCGCCAGCCTCAATCAGAAGATCATGGGCGACCTCTTGCAGGGCGAGTGGGACTTCACACCGCGACTGGGCGGGGTGAAAACGGAGACGCTGCTGATCTGGGGGGACCGCGACCGCTTGATCGACATCTCTGCCGGGCGGGCCTACCACCAGGGCTTGCCCAACGCGCGGATGGTCATCTTTCACGGCATCGGCCACATCCCGCAGTACGAGTGCCCTGCGCGAACCGGACGCTACATTCGCGGGTTTATCGAGTCGCTGGAGGGCTGAGGCCTCACCAGCTCGCGTCGTAGGATGCGAAGCCGGCCTGCGCGTCGACGGCCACCACGCGGACGTGAACGGGGACCTGTAGCGCTGTCACGAGGCCCGACAAGCAGCCGTGCAGACCCTCCACGAAGCACGGAAAGCTGTGCTCGGTTGCCGGAAACCCCGACAGCTCGACGGAGGTCTGAGACTCACTCACCTCCGCGCGCAGGTCACCGACGTCTCGGCACAAATGCTTCCAGAGCCGGGCGGTTTGGCGATACATGGTTCCGGGATTCATGCCCAGACGCATTCCCACGTGGCGCAAGAACCCCGAGAGCAGGGGGCGCCCGGTGAGTGCAGCCATGGTCGCGTGCCAGACCTCGACGTTGCGCTGGGATCCCAGCACCGCTCGGATCGCGTCGGAAACCTCCATGTGCTGCTGCATCGATGTCCATCCCACCGGCGTGACCCGGCGGTAGTGCACCAGGGTTTCCTCGCAGATGCGCGCAAGGATCGCCGCGCGCTCGGCTTCCTCAAGCGCCGCGACCTGTTGCAACAGCCCATCGCCAAAGGCGCTGCGCATCTGCGGGATCCCCGACACGGCGTGAAAAAGGTATCAGGTTCGGGGTCTGTGTCGACGTGGCGGAAGGAACGCGGGGCGGTGTGTTCTGGGGGGCCTTCCGCTTATCGAATTCAACGCGGTAAACTGTTTCGCGGACGCCAAGAGCGACTGCGGGGGGTTCGACTGCGTCGTCGGAGGCGGATTCGTGATGGCGGACTGCCTCGGCCTCACGCCTCTCGGCGCGATCTTCGACGCGATCGGCCCGGAAGCGATTACCGAGGTTCTCCCGGCCGAAGGTGCAATCGGGCCCGAGATCTTCGAGGAGACCCTGCGTGACACATTGACGGGGATCATCGCAGACACCTGCGATGTCGTGCTCCCGAGCTAGAGTGGCGATGGGCCAGGTGATTTGCCCAACGCAGGCCGCAGGTCTCGAACGTGAGTTGCTCAACCCCAGGGGGCGGACCTAAGGTCACCTGTCCATGGGTTTCGCCGACCTATTTCGTCCTAAGTGGAAACACAGCAACGCCGCGGTTCGCATCGAAGCGCTGCGCGCTCTGGGGGCCGATGCGACCGACATCATCGCCCAGATGGCGCGGACCGACACCGAGGGGACGGTCCGTCGCGCGGCGATCGAGAAACTCGGGGACCCCGAGGTGTTGTCGTCGATCGCCAAAGAAGACACCTCGCCGGTGGGTGTGTTCGCGGGGGAGCGCGCCGCGGCGCTGTGGGTGGATGCTGCGGTCTGCGCCCGGGATGCCAAGCAAGCCGAGCCGGCGTTGTCGCGGCTTGCGGAGCCCAAGCGGATCCTCAGCGTGTTGCATCGGGCCGAAGTGGCTGCGGTCCAGCGCGCCGCGCTGGCTCGGCTGAGCGACCCCAAGGTGCTCATGGAGGTTGTCCGAGATTCCAGAGATCCGGCGCTCCGACTTGAGGCGCTGCGTAGGATCTCGGATGTGCCCACCCTGCGCGGGCTCGCGGTCAGCGGAGATCCAAAGGACGTGGCCTACGCGGCGATCGAGCAGCTCGAAGATCTGGGCGCGCTGGCGTCGGTCGTCAAGAAGGGCAAGGGCAAGGGCATCCGCAACCGGGCCAAGAAGCGGCTCGCGGTGTTGGATCCTCCGGTCGAGCCGGCTCCGTCCGCCGCGGACGTAGACACGCGTCCGTGGCACGCCGAGCAAGCGCGGCTGGTGGAGGCGGTCGAGGGCATCGTGGCCGAGGGGGCCTTTGAACGAGCGACGCAGGTCGCCGCGATTCGGGACACGTGGGCGGGCCTCGCTGAACCAGATCCTGCGCTGAGCGAGCGTCTGAGCGCGGTGCTGGAGGCCTTCGACCGCGAGTACGTGGTGTATTCCGAGGCGCAGGCCATCGCGCAGGCCCAGCGGGTTGACGAGGAGCGGGCGGCCGCGGCGGAGCGGGCGGCCGCGGCGGAGCGGGAAGCGGCCCGTGAGGCTCGGGCGAACGCCGAGCGGGCGCAGCGAGAGCGGGAGGCGGTCGAACGCGTCTCGGACGATCACAGCCCGGCCCCGACGCAGGACGCTGAGCCGCCCAAGCGCGAGCCCGAGCCGGCCAGGCCAACGCGGGAGCGGAAACCCGAGCCCACTGCGGAGGCGCTGGCCGAGCAGGCGACCGAGAATCAAGCGCGACTCGAGGCGGCCTGCGATGAACTTGAGAAGGCTCCCGCGACCACGACGGTGCGGGCTGGGGCGGCGCTGCTCAAGCGCACGGCCGCGCTGTTCTCACGCAAGACCCATCTGCCCAACCCTCAGGTTCGCGAGGCGTTGTGGGCACGCTACGAAGCAGCGCGGGTGCTCTTGGTCGCGCGTGTCGAGGAGTTGACCGAAGCCGCCGAATGGCTCGAGTGGTCGAACCGAACCAAACAAAAGGCGCTCGTGCTTCGGGCCCAGGCCCTGCAGACCGCCGCGGAAACCACCGACCCGGCCGCCCTCGCGACGCAGCTCAAGGCCTTGCAGGAGGAGTGGAAGGCGATTGCGAACGTGCCCAGTGCCAATGCGCAGGCGTTGTGGGAGGCGTTCAAGACCGCCTGTGACGCGGCGTACGTGAAGCTCAAGGCCGAGTACGCGGCCAACCTCGTGCTCAAACAGCAGCTGTGCGAGCGCGCCGAGGCGCTGCAAGCATCCTCCGAATGGACCACGACAACCGCCGCCCTCAAGGAGCTCCAGGCCACCTGGAAGAGCATCGGGCCCGTCGCGCGATCTCAGGACCGCAAGGTTTGGGAGCGGTTCCGCGGCGCGTGTGATGCCTTCTTCGCCCGTCGCAAGGAAGCGTTCGCGGGCGTTGCCGAGGAGATGGCGAAGAATGCCGAGCGCAAGCAGGTCTTGATCGACAAGGTCGAAGCGTCGCTTGAGAGCATCGTCGACGAGGCGAGCTGGAAACGAGCGACCGAGGACACCAAGTCCGTGCAGAGGGCGTGGCGCGACATCGGACACGTTCCGCGCAAGGACGCCGATCGTTTCTACAAGCGCTTCAAGGCCGCGTGCGATGGCGTGTTTCGGAAGCTTGAGACGATGGCGGCGCAGCAGCGCGCAGGGGAGCAGGAGCGAATCTCGGCAGCCCGGGATGAGGTCGCGGCTGCGCTGGCCCAGAGCGATGTCACCCCCGAGACGCTGGTGGGCCTGTGGTCGACGGTGCTCAATCTCGACGACACCGCGCTCACTTCGACCTTCCGTGAAGCCTATGTCCGTGCCTTGGAGGCCGAGCCCACCGCGTTCGCGGGCACGGAGCTCGACCCCGCGACGGCCCTGCGCCGCAAGGCCAAGCTGTGCGCGCGCATCGAGGCCTTCATCGGGCCCGAGGCCGAGCCGAAGAGCCTCGCCGAGCAGCTCAAAACCGCGTTGGTGAGCAACGCCCTGGGCGTTTCGGATGATTCGCGCGCGCCGCAGCAGCAAGTCGAACGGGCGCGCGCGGCGTGGGAGCGGATCGGTCCCACCCCGGGTGACCAGGGGGCCACGATGGACGCCCGCTTCGCCGCTGCATGCACGGCTGTGCTCGCTCAGGAACCTCTGTAGCCGCCCCTGACACCCGACTCGATTCACCGCGTCGAGGGGAGGCGGAGCGCGCGTTCGAGTCGCTGACGCTCGGCCTCCAGAGCCGTCAGCCGAGGATGCATCGCGCCGAGCTCGGCGCTCAACGCCTCGCGCAGCATTCCGAGGTGCGCGCGTCTGTGTTCCACCCAGCGCCCAAACAACGTCGAGCGCTCGCGCCGTAGCTGAGGACCGAGCACCACATCGGCCTCCTCCCAGGTCGTCGAACTCGCGCGCGGATCGAAGGCGAGCGTCAGGTAGAGGCGTCCGGCGTCTTCGGTGAGCACCTCCGCATCCAGCCCGATGTTGCGCTCGGCCAGCGCCCGCCGTACGCGTTCCCAGCTGCTGTTGGGCTGGAGGATCACACGCGACGTGGTGGCGAGGACCTCAGGGCTGGCCTCGAGCAGTTCCAGCATCAACCCCCCGCCCATGCCCGCCATCGCCACGGTCGCAACCTCGCCGGGCTCAAGCGTCGACAAACCACTGCCCTGGCGGATCTCGATCGCGTTGAACTTCGCGAGACGGGTCCGTGCGTGATCCAGAGGCCCCGGTCTCACGTCGGAGGCGATGGCGCGGGGCACGGCTCCGCTGCGGACCCATGCGCCGGCAAGCTGGGCGTGGTCGCAGCCGATGTCCGCTGCAGGGTGCCCTTGCAGGACCAGGTCGGCGACGGCTTGAAGGCGCGGGGAGAGTCGGGGGCTCATGCCGGCGTTGTCTCGGACTTGCCGTCACGTATCGGAGCCGCGGGCGCGGAGACGTCTGCATGCGGCCGCTCGAGCTGACCCTCAACCAGCGGCTGTGCGTCGTCGGGTCGCGGGCGCCAAGCGTCCCGCACACGGCCCGGAAACACCGCGTATGCACACGGGATGACGACCAGCGTGAGCAGGGTGGACAGCCCAAGCCCGCCGATGACCGCGATGGCCAGAGGCTGTCGAAGCGCCGCGCCATCACCGAGACCCAGCGCCATGGGGACGAGCCCCAGCATCGTGCTGGCGGTGGTCATCAAGATCGGGCGCACGCGCACGCGGCCGGCTTCGATGAGTGCCTCGGTCGTGGAGAGCCCACTTCCGCGGCGGTCGTTGACCGCGTTGATCAGCACGATCGCGTTGTTGACCACGATGCCGCCCAGCACGATCACGCCGATGCCGACCATCGCCGACAGCGGGGTGTGGGTGGCGAGGCAGGCCAAGACCACGCCCGCGAGCGCCATCGGAACGGTCCCCAAGATCAGCATGGGATGGCCGAGGCTCTCGAAGCTGGAGGCCATCACCACGTAGACCAAGAAGATCGAAAGCGCGGCCGTAAGCACGAGGCTCTCCACCGACTCCGACAGCTCGTCGGCTTGTCCGGCGAGGGCGGCCGACACGGAGGGGTCGTCGTCCGCGGCTTCGAGGACCTGCTGGACCCGGCTGGCGAGCGCGCCCAGATCGACACTGGTGGTTTGGGCAGAGATGCGAAGGCCTCGGCGACCATCGATGCGTCGAATCTCGGACGGGCCGCGAGCGGGCTCGACCTCGGCGACGGAGCTGAGCAGCACGGGCACGCCGCCGGCGATGCCCACCTGAATCCGCGCGACGTCCTGCGCGCTGTTTCGGTCCACCCGCGGGAACATCACGCGCACGTCGAGCTGCTGGTCGGCGGCGTACATCTTGGTCGCGATCTCGCCCTGAATCGCACGCTGCACCGAGCTTGCGGCGGCATCGACGGTGAGGCCCAGTCGCCCGAGACGCTCGCGGTCGAAGAGCACGCGAACCTCGGGGCGGCCGTCGAGGTCGTCGGGGACCACGTCGACCAGGCCGGGGACCTCGCGCAGCTCGGGAAGAATCCTTCGGGCGTGGGCGATCGAGCGCTCTGGTTCTTCGCTGAAGACGAGCAGTTCGATGGGCGGCGCGAAGCTCACCAACGAAGGCCGACCTTGCTGAAGCGTGGCATCGGGTTCCGGATTTGCGGCCCGGATCCGCTCGATGAGCTCTGCTTCGATGGCGGCCCGTTCCTCCTCGGGTGCTTCGATGCGCACGGAGAGCTGGCCGAGGTGTGCGCCCACGGTGCCTCCGGTCGCGCTGCCGGCGGAACTCACGGTGCCCACGCGGGTGAAGGTGCGCTCGACCGCGGGCAGGCCAGCGACAGCGTCGCTCATCGTCCGCAAGGCGGCCGCGGTGCGCTCAAGGGCGGCGTCGCGCGGCAGCGTGACTTGTACGAAGAACTCCCCCTGGTCGAGCTCGGGCAAGAGCGTGGTCGGGCTGTCCTTGGCCAGGGCGATCGCGAACCCGCAGCCAACGACCGTGCCGATCAGGAGCAGGGCACGCACACGCAGCGCCAGCCGCATCAGCTTGGGATACTGACGCTCAAGGGCCTCGTAGGTCCACGTGAGCGGCCGAGTGAGCTTGTCGAGCAGCCATCCCGCGGCACCGACGATCGCGCCCAAGATGCGCACGGTCCAGGCGATGGGCCAGGTGATGATGATGCTCAGCACGGATCGCGGGGCTGGGTCGACCGAAGCCGCGGGGCCGTGCGCGTCGCTCCCCAGGCTTTGCAGCACCGGGACCAGCGTCAGGCTCACGGCCATCGACGACATCATGCTGAAGCTCACCGCGAAGCTCAGGTCGGAGACGAGCTGGCCTGCGACCCCCTGCACGAACGCCATCGGAAAGAACACGGCCACCGTGGTCAGCGTGGATGCGACCACCGAGCTGGCGACCTCGCTGGCGCCCTCCACGGTGAGTTGTCGGCGCGAGACCTCGAGCCCGTCGGTTTGGGCCTGCTCGCGTCGCCGGGCGATCGATTCGAGCACGACGATGCTGTTGTCGACCAGCATGCCCACGCCCAGGGCGAGCCCGCCGAGGCTCATCACGTTGAGGCTGACGCCCAGCGCCTGTAGCGGGATGAACGTGGTCAGCAAGGAGATCGGGATCGCCAGCGCGATGACGACGGTGGAGCGAAGCTCCCGCAGGAAGAAGAGCAGCACCAAGACCGCCAGCCCGCCTCCGAACAGGGTGTTGTCGCGCACCTCTGAGATCGCGGACTCGACAAACTGCGCCCGGTTGCTCAGCACCACCACCTCGTGTCCAGGTGCGAGGGGAAGACCGGGGAGGGCCCCGAGAATCGCATCCGAGACCGCGACGATGTTGGCGTCTCCCTCGCGGAAGACCGCCAGCTCGATCGCCTCTCGACCATCGACGAGCGTCAGCTCCTCGCGCTCTCGGGGAGCACGGCGAACCTTGGCGATGTCTCGCAGCCGAAGGATGCCGCCCTCGGGGCTTGAGCGGACGATGATCTCGCCGACCTGCGCCGGCGTTCGTGCTTCGTGCAGCGTGCGGACGAGGTAGCGACTCTCTCGTTCGGTGACCGCACCCCCAGGCTGGTTGACGTTGTCGGCCTGGAGCGCCGCGACGATTGCCGCGGTTTCGAGACCGTGTGCTGCGAGTCGGCTGGGGTCGATCTCCACCAGGACCTCGTCTTCCTGGCCCCCGTGAAGCTCGACCGCCGCGACGCCGGGCAGCTTCTCCAGCTCGCGCTTCACGTAGCGGTCGGCCGAATCGCGGAGCGTGGCGAGGTCGGCATCGGAGAGGCTGGAGAGACCGCCTTTGTCTCGCAGCGCGAGGCGAACGATCGGCTCCTGGGCGGGGTCGTACCGCAGCACCAGCGGTCGGTCAGCACCTTGCGGAAGGCGCACCCGATCGAGCTTCTCGCGAACCTCTGCCATCGCGTGGTCGACCGTGGTTCCCCAAGCGAAGTCGAGCACGACCTCCGAGACGCCCTCGCGGGACGCGGACTCCACCCGGACCACCCCGGGGACCGCACCGACGCGTTCCTCGACCGGACGGGTGATGAGCTCCTCGACCTCGACCGGAGCCGCGTCGGGGAACTGCGTTTGGACCGTGATCGTCGGATACGAGAGATCGGGCAGCAGCTCGATCGGGAGCCGGCTGAGCGCGACCCAGCCGAACAACAGCAGCGCCACGGTCACCATGGAGGTGGTGACGGGACGGAGGACGGCGCCTGCGATCAGCCGATGCATGGAGGCTAGGGGCGCGGCTAGCCCAGGGGCTCGGCGGCGCTGTTCTCCGCGGCGGTCCGAGGCTTGTCGGTGGTCGACTTCAGCGGCATGCCTTCGGTGATTCCCGCGCCGCCACCGGTGACCACAACGTCGGTCCCAGCGAGTCCCGAGGTGATCTCGATGCGGGCATCGCCTTCGAGCCCGGTGATCACTTCGGTGCGCTTGGCCCGACCTTCGGCGACGACGTAAACGTGCGGTTTCCCGTCGACCTCGAACACGGCCTCGCGCGGGAGTGAGGGGGCGTCTGGGCGGGCCGCGACCAACACCTTGGCCCGAGCGAACGCGCCGGGTTTGGCCGCGGCCGGGAACGACTCTGCTCGGACGGTGAACTTCACGGTGCCCGTCAGCGGATCCACGACCGGCGCACGCCGAGAGATCTTGGCGGTGGCGATGCTGTCATCCACGAGCTGGATTTCGACGGTCGCTTCGTCGGCGACAGAGGCCGCGTCCTTCTCCGGTACGTAGAGCTCCAGCTCAAGCGCCGAGAGGTCAGCGATCTTGAACAGCGCCGTGGAGCTGCTGGCCAGGTTGCCCTCGTCGACCAGCCGCGCGACGATCGTGCCGTCGAACGGTGCGCGCACCCAAGTCTGCTTCGCCTGAAATTTGCTCAGCTTCAGCGCCGCCTCGGCCTCCTCGACCGCATACCGTTGCTTGTCGATCTCCTCGCGCGAGATGACGCCCCCCTGGGCCTGCTCGAGCCGCGTCAGTTCGCTGCGAAGGTTCTGAAGCTGAACCTGGGACGAGGAGGACTGAAGGGTGAGCTCGCGACCATCGAGCTTGAGCAGCCCTTCGCCTTTTTTGACGACCTCGCCTTCTTCGACCGAGATCGATTCAATGATGCCGAGCTGGAGCGCATAGAGGTCGGCCTCGCGCAGCGCTTGGAGCGATCCCGAAGTCTGGTAGTAGCGCTCGATGGTGGCGGGGGCGAGGGAGGTCGTCTCGACCAGCAGCGCCTCGCGGGACCGAGGGTTCTCTCCAGCCGAAGCACCGCCTCGACCCGGAGGACCTTTTCCGCCGCCGTTGTCACAGGCAAGGCAGAGCCAAGCTGCGGCAAAGAGCATGGTGAGCCGTGCGTGCATGGAAACGATGGCGACCCAGGGTTGCGCCGCGGGTTTTATGCCATGCTGCCGGCCATGAGCGACCGGAAAGCCGCTCCGGAGCGGGATCTTCTGCTCCAGAGCCACACGTTCCCTGGGCAGTACGTCATCAAGGCCTTTGGTCCGGCGGAGTCGAGCTTCGAAACAGATGCAAAACGCTGCGCGACGAGCGTCGTTGGGGAGAGCCGTGTTGCAGCGCACACAAGGTTTTCGAGTGGCGGACGTCGAAGCTGCGTGACTCTGACTTTGCACGCCAACAACGTCGACGAGATTATCTCGACGTACGAGAACCTTCACGACCTCGACAGCCTGCTTCTGATCCTGTGACGAGCGTCACCCCACAACCCCGACCACGCCTGTTCCCATGCTCGCACCGATGCAACGAATGATTCTCGCCCCTTCTTCCAAGGCGCTCGCGCTGGCCGCCTTTGCGCTGTCGCTGGCGACGGCCACTGGCTGCCAACCCAAAGCGGTTCGCGGCGGCGAGGGCACGGACAACCCAGGCCTCGACAACGGCGCCATGTCCACGGGTCTCGACCGCGTCGATCTTCAGGACCTGATGAAGAAGAACATGGCGGACCTGACCAGCTCTCCGATCTGGAAGAACTGGACAGGGGCCCAGAGTCCGCCGGTGGTCGCCATCTGGCCGATCAAGAACGACACCTCGGAGCACCTCGACGACCAGATGCTGACGCTGCTCTCCGAGATGGAGACCGAGCTCATCAACAGCGGCGTGGTCGCCGTGGTCAGCCGCGAGCGTCAGCAGGAGCTGATGGCCGAGGCCAACATGCAGCAAGGTGCGGACTTCAACCCGGCGATGGCCGCACAGATCGGGCGGCAGATCGGCGCCCAGTATTTCCTCACGGGAAAGCTTCAGGCGGTCGATGAGCGCCAGAAGGGCGAGCGCCGGGTGCAGTACAGCCTGTTCCTCCAGGTGCTCGAGGTCGAGAACAGCCTGATCCGCTTTCAGACCAAGTCCGAGCGCACCAAAGCCCTCGTTCGTTAGTGCCCCTTCGCGTTTCACCATGACCGCGTTGCCCCCAGCCCGCCGACCCGGCTCGGCCCAGCACCAGCAGTGGTTGCGCAGGGCGGTGGCCTGCTCTGCGCTGGTCTCGGTGTCGTGCGCGACCTACTCCGAGCGGACCGACGAGGCTCGCGGTGCGTTGCGCCGCGGTGACTACGACGGAAGCCTGGAACTTTGGAACAAGGTTCTGAAGGTCCGCAAGGCGGAGGAGATCCCAAACAAGCTCAAGAAGAACCAGGAGCTGGTCATCCTCGAGCGGGCGACCGTGCTTCAGGCGATGGGCGAGTGGGAGGCCAGCGCGACGAACTTTGAGTTCGCGGACAAGGAGCTGGAGTTTCTCGACATCTCCCGCGATACGGCCGGCAAGATCGGCAAGTACATCTACAGCGACAGCTCGACGAAGTTCAAAACCTCGCCGACCGAAAAACTCGCGCTCAACGCGATGAACCTGGTCAACTACTTGGTGCGCGGTGACCTCTCGGGCGCCAAGGTCGAGGCCAAACGGTTCACCGTCATGCGCAACTACCTGCGGGACGTCGACCCCGAGGGCGAGCATGGCGCGTTCGGGTCGTATCTCGCCGGTTATGTCCACGAGAGACAGGGCAACTACGACGAGGCGCTTCGTTACTACGACGAAGCGCTGACCGAGCGCGAGTTTCGGACCCTGCGGGATGTGATCCCCGAGCTGGCGGCCAAGGGCAGCTACCGCGGCGAACGCATCAAGGACTACCTTCCTCGCACCGCACCGGGGCCGGCCGCCCCGAGCCCCAAGCCTGCGCCCTCGTCGGCGCCGCAACCCAAGGCCCCCGACGACCCGACGATCCAGCGTCCCGGTGCGGAGACCTCAGCGGTGCCTCCGAGCGCCGATGCGCCAGCTCCCGATGCGCCCGGATCCCTCGAGCTCGGTGCACTGCCGCCTCACTCTGCCTGGGCCGCCGCCGCCATGGCACCCGCCGGCGGCGGTGAGGTGCTGGTGATCGCCAAGATCGGCCGGGTCCCATACCGGGTCCCCGAGCGCATTCCGATCGGTCTCGCGATCGGCCTCGCCGGCGCGTTTGTCACAGGCGACACCACGCTGCTCGAGTACGGGATGTTCAAGTTTGTCGTGTACCCAGAGCTGGTGCCGGCCGAGAACGTCTTCGAGACGGCGGTGGTCCGGATCGATGGGCACGCGGTCCCCATCGACCTGGCCTCGGACCTCGGCCGCGAAATCGTGGCCGAATTCGAAGAGCTCAAGCCCAAGATCATTGGCGCCGCGTTGACGCGCATGATCGCGCGTGCGGTCGCCGCCGAAGGGGCTCGTGCCGCGGGCAATCAGGCCGAAGGCGCCGGCGGGCTGGTCGGATTCCTCGCCGCGGCGGCTCTCGAAGGGACCCTGGTCGCGCTGGACAAACCCGACACCCGCTCGTGGACCACGCTGCCGGACCGGGTTTTTGTCGCGCGCTCGCGTTTGCCGGCCGGTGCGCACTCCGTTGCCGTCGAGGTGGCCGGTCCCGGCGGGAGAGAAATCCGGACCTTCGAGGTCACGGTGCCCCAAGGGGGCTTCGTGGTGCTCGACGTCACGACGCTCCGCTGAAGCTTGTGTCATGGTGAAGTGGATGATCCGACGCCGCACCCGACGACGTTCTTCGGTGCTGATGGCTGCCCTCCCGCTGATGGCCGGCCTGGCTGGCCTGACCGGTGTGTTCGCGGGCGTGGGCGATGCCTCGGCAGCCGTTCGCGGCAAGCAGGGCATCGAGATCGAGGGCGCGCAGGATCGGCGCGGATTTTACGTGGGGGGTGGCCTCGGGTTTGGCGGCACCTTCTTTTACGTCGATGACTTCATCCCAGCGACCCGGATGGAGCTGGACTTCGGCGGGGGCGTCACCAAAAACTTCACGCTGGGAGCCTCGCTGCACGTGATGCCATACCTGCAGCGCAACTCTGGAGTGGCCTTCGGTGGTGACGTAGAGGGCACCGGGTACATGTGGCGGGGCCTGTATGCCCGCGGCGGTCTGGGGTTTGCCGGCGTTCCACGGGCCGACGAGGCATCCGGTGACTCTCGGCGGGGCCTGAGCATCGGGTTGGGCGGAAAGGCGGAGGCCGGCTACGAGTTCTGGCTGAACGCAACCGCTGCGATGGGCGTTGGCATCACGTACGACGCACGCTTCGTCCCCGGGGCTCAGTTTCCGCGCCAAACCCTGCTGATCGGCCTGCGCTTGACCCGGTTCTAGCGACCCGAGCCTGGGCGAGTTGACGCGCGTGCGAATGTGCCCGCAGTTTTTTTCGACCGCGGGGCAACAAACGCGTGCGCAGGTACACTCACGTCTGCGGTGAGGTGTGGGGTCGCAGGTTGGCTGGTTGCGGTGGGCGCCCTCATGGGTTGCGGTCCAGCGGCGGCATTCCAATGCGAGAACGACCAGGACTGCCTGCGTGGATCCGCGCAGCCCGGCGTCTGCCAAGGTGTCGGCTACTGCAGCTTCCCCGACGAAGCGTGCGAGTCCGGGCAGCGCTTTGGCGAGTTTTCCGACGCGCTTGGCAACCAGTGCGTGCCCACCGATGGCTCGGGCTCGGGGGGCCGTGGCAGCGACACTCAAAGCGAGACCGACAGCTCCTCGGGATTCGACACCCTCGCCTCGAGCGGCGTCTCGGAGACCACCGAGCCCGACACCACCGTCAGTGGGACGACCGGTGTCGCGACCCGTGCCGACGACACCGGCGGGGACGAAAGCTCGACCGGGGCCAGTCCCGGGACCGACACACAGCCGACCGCATCGGATCTCTTGCTGTGGATCGACTTCGAGCCGGGGCCAATCGACAAGAGCGCGTACGGCCACGATGTGTCCTGCTCCGCGGCATGTCCTTCCGAGATATCAGGGGTGTTTGGCGCCGCCGGATTGTTTGGTGGCCAACACTATGAGGTCGACGCCGACGCCGTCCTGGATCTCTCGGGGGCTTTCACACTGACGCTTTGGGCGCGAGTCGACGACATGAACACCTTCACGCGCTCGACCTTGTTCTCACAGGAGGGGGCTTCGGGCGAGATGAGCTACGACGTGAGCGCGCAGGATCTCGACGGCAACTCGGCGTACGAACTGGTCCTCGCGTCGAACGGCCAAGGAAGGGGCTTGTTGGATCAGCTCCCCACCGGAGCATGGCGCTTTGTCGCGGTCCGGATGGACGGCGGCCAGCAACAGGTGTTCGTGGACGGGGCCGAGGTTTCGAGCGGGTCGTTGAGCCCGGTGGGCTCAACCCTCGCGCCCGTGCATATCGGCGGGGCTCCAGGGATCGCATTCCCGCTGCTCGGAGCGCTCGACGACCTGCGCCTGTACGCCCGCATCCTCAGCGACGAAGAGCTCGGCACCGTGTTCTCGGGCGACCCGCTCGAGTAGCGTGCCGGCTGCTTAGGGCCCTGGTCGAAACAATCCTGCCAACAGGTGCCGAGCTGTGCCGCGAGGGCAAGGCGCGAGAAGGGCGCGTAGCGGGCTACGCAACCGACGAGCAACGCAGCACTCGTGGTGCAGTGCGTTGCATGGTGGCAGGATTACTTCGACCAGGGCCCTTAGCGGCACAGCTCTCGGGCGGAGCCGTCGGACTGAAAGCTGGTGTAGCAGGGCCGGTCCTCTTCGGGGTGGGCCAGGCCGTAGCAGCACGAAAGAAGCTCACCGCCGGGCCCGTCCTCCGGGCAGGCGGCGTTGCGGCGCAGGCAACAGCCGTCGTCGATCTTCACGAAGCTGCGGCAGTCATCGCCGCACGTCACGTTGGGGCGCTCGGTTTCCGGGTCGTCGCACAGGGGCCCAAACTCGGAGTCGAGTCGCACGGGATCGAAGCGGTCCTCGTCGCACCACTCCGGAGGGCTGCTCAGCCCGTCTTGCACCGGGACGGCGTCGTCTTGCACGGCATCCCCACAGAAGCCGCATCCGGAGCGATCGAAGCGGCAGTCCGAACGACAAAGCGATGTGACGCCGGACGTGAAGGGTTTGGTTGGAGAGGCGAGGGGTGGGATCTCTGCGTCGGTCCCGAGGTTGGCGCCCCCGCAGGGACGCGTCGTGCCCAGATCGCCTTGGTTGCCCGGGTCGCACTCCTCCCCCTCGTCCACGACGCCGTTCCCGCAGGTCTCGCACTCTGAGAAATCCAGGTGGCAGGTTTCGTCGCACTGCAGCCCGCCGTTCCCGCCTGGACACACGCGACCGTTGAGGCTGTCGCCGTCACACTCTTCGCCGTTCTGGGTGTCGACCCGCCCGTCTCCGCAGGCCGAGCACTGCGCGGAGTCGTTGATGGTCTTGCAGGTCGTTGGGTCGCAGGCGGCGACGCCGAAGGCCCCGGGGCAGGCGTCCTCGAAGCTTGAGGGATCCTCGGGGTCGCACTCCTCGCCCGCGTCGTGGTCGGTGTGCCCATCGCCACACGCGATCTCGTTGTCGAGTTGGAGGAGACATCCGGACCCGCCACCCACCAGGAGTGACGCCCAGATTGCGAGCGTGCGGCGCACGCTGGGATAGTAGCTTGCCTCGCTGCGCTTCCAAACCGCCGCGATTCCCCCTGGCTCCGACCCCCGGTCTGCGGTGGGGGTATAGTCTCGCCCCATGGTGCTCCAGAACCCAGCGTTCTTGCAGGCATGCCGCGGCGAGACCCCCGCCCACACGCCTCTTTGGCTCATGCGACAGGCGGGTCGTTACTTGCCTGAGTATCGGGAGATTCGTTCGAAGGTTTCGTTTCTAGAGCTGTGCCGCACGCCCGAGCTGTGCGCCGAGGTCACGCTCCAGCCCATCGATCGCTTTGGGTTCGATGCCGCAATCTTGTTCTCAGACATCCTCACCGTGTTCGACGCGATGGGCGTCGAGGTCGAGTTCTCCCCCGCACCCAAGGTTGCCCATCCGATCCGCACGGTCGCGGATGTGAATCGGCTGGAGTTCCGCCCCGCGGCTGAGGGCCTCAGCTACGTGTTCGACGCGGTCAAGGCCTGCAAGGCTGCGCTCGCCGACCGGGTGCCCCTGATCGGGTTCTGCGGAGCGCCGATGACCACCGCCTCGTACATGATCGAGGGCGCCGGCAGCAAAGACTTCGTCCACACCAAGTCGATGGCGTTCACGGAGCCCGCGGTCTTCGGTGGCATGCTCGAGAACATCACCACGTTGCTCATCGACTACCTGCGCGGGCAGGTCGAGGCCGGCGCCGATGCGCTGCAGATCTTCGAAAGCTGGGGAGCGGCCTTCTCGGTCGATGACTACCGCGTTCACGTGCTTCCGCATGTGCAGCGGCTGGTCCGGGAGGTGAAGGCGTTTGGTGTCCCGGTGATCTTGTTCCTGCGTGGCAACGCGGGGCTGATGTCGCTCGCCGCCGATGCGGGCGCGGATGTCATCGGAATCGGCTGGGACCAGTCGCTCGGCGACGCCCTCGACATCGTGGGACGGGACAAGATCGTGCAGGGCAACCTCGATCCGATCGCGTTGTTCGCCCCCGATGAGGAGATCACCCGCCGCGCCACGTCGATCATCGAGGCGGGTCGCACCGCTCGCGGACACATCTTCAACCTGGGGCACGGCATCTCGCGGTTGACCGATCCGGGCAAGGTGAAGCACTTGGTCGACGTGGTGCACTCGGCATGAAGCGGGTGTGCGTGGCGGTTGCGCTGGGTCTGGGCTGTACGCCCCACTCGGGCTCTCGTGCGCCCGAGCCCGCTGCCGATACGCGCCCACGCCCGGCGGTCGACGCAGCTTCCGCCCAGGCTTCCGCGGCCCCGGAGGACGGCGTCCCGGTCGATCTCGACGTTCCGCTGATCTCCGGCGAGTCCGAAGCGCTGGCGAACCTGCGCGGCAAGGTTGTCGTGCTGATGTTGTCCTCCTCGGACCGACCAGGGTGGTCGACGTTTCGCTCGCACTTTGAGACCCGGCTTCAGGGGATTGGGCGCGAGCGGTTGGCGGTGGTGGCCGTGGCCAACGACGCCGACGCGGAATCGCTCAAGGCAGAGTGGGACCGCGACCCGCCGCCGTTCCTGCTCGGATGGGATCCCTATGGCGCGCTCGCGCTGAGGCTGGGGGTCGCGACGCTGCCCGCGGTGTTCGTGCTCGATCCCCAGGGCAAGGCGCGGGGCAACCTGGCCAGCCTGGATGCAGCCGCGCTCGCCCAAGTGGATGCGTGGGTCGACGGCGCGCTGCCCTCGCCCTGAGAGGCCACCCGCTGGGATGTGCCGTCCTTGAGCCGGTGGGGAGGGTGGAGGATGTGAACGGTGCGCTACCCGGTCGGGCCCGGTTCGGCGATCAAGGCCCCAAGGTGGACGGAGACGGTCGTCCAGTCGGGTCGCAACTCAAGGGCCCGCTCGAAGTGCGCGATGGCCTTGGCGCGATCTCCGGTGTTGGCTCGCGCTTCGAGTGCGATGCCCAGGCTCACGTGTCCACGCGCGTGGCTTGGAGATTCCTCCACCAGGAACTGGAAGATTCCGATCGCGTCGTCGAGCTGTCCCGACTTGTGGAACGCGACGCCGAACTCGTGCAGCAGGGCCGACTCGTATTCGCCAGCCCACACGGTTCCCAGCAGGAGTTGGCGTGCGGCGTCGGGATCCCGGCGGACGAGCAAGCCGCGGGCGCGGTCGAGCGCGAGCTGACCGGGCCGCGCAAGCGCTTGGGCTCGTCGCAGCAGCTTGCTGTGACAGCGCTGGCATGGAGTGGTGGGCGCATCGTCGAGCGAGACGACGGAAGGATCGCGCCGCATCACGCAGTGGTCCGCCGCATGGTGGTGGAGCCCGAACGTGTGTCCCGCTTCGTGCATCACCAGCTTGGTGAGCCGGTCGGCGTAGACGCGCCCGTCGCTCGATTGCAGCCGTGCGGTCGAGATGATCGCGATTCGGTCGGAGAGGCTGGCGAGGCCGAAGACGAACGGCTTTCCGTCCTCGAAGATATCGTCGGCGGTCAGGTCGATCTCGACGAGCGCGTCGGCGGTTCGGTCTCGGAACAGCAGCTCCAGGCCTTTACGTGCGTCGATCTGCGCTCGTTTCGCGTCAAATGCGGAAGCCAGGACGTCGGTGGGTCGGCCTCCGCGAACCTCACATCGGACCTGCAGCTGGGCCAGCAGGGCCCGGCAGGCCAGGCGGGCGTCGGCATCGGAGACGGCTCCTACGGTGCGCACAACGACAAGCGGAGGTCGCACGCGGTCCGAAGCCGGTACGGGCTGCTCGCTCGCCGCGAGCGCTGGCACGCCGAGCCCACACAGCGCGAAGGCTGCGAACGCGGTCCAAAGGAGGCCGCCGAGGCTGAGGCGAGGACGAAACATGGCAGCGAGCGCCGACCCGGGTTTCGGGTTGGGCCGACGTCGATCCACGGTACGTGCCGAGGCTGCTCCGTCCAAGTAGGAAAATGTGCTAATCCCCGGCACAGGAGGTCCATCGCCCCAGAAAGCCGGTTTTCGCCGGGCTGGAACAGCGTTGAACGAAATCGCTCGCACCATGTCGAAACCCGAGGATCGTGCGTCTGCATCGCGAAACGGCGGCTCCCGGCCCAACGACGGACAGGGGGGTCCGGCGCCAGCGCGCGATCCGATCTGGACGGTGCGCGAACTCATGAAGTGGACCCAGGATCGCTTCACGAAGGCCGGAATCGAAGGCGCGCGCACCGACGTCGAGTATCTGCTCGCCGCCGCGATGGGCTGTGACCGCATGTCGCTGTATGTCCGGCATGACGATGCCGTGTCCGCCGAAGCGAAGGACACCTTCCGCGCGTGGGTCAAGCGACGCCTCGCCCGAGAGCCGGTGGCGTACCTGCTGGGTCGTCGAGGCTTTCATGCATTGGACCTTGAGCTTGAGGTCGACAACCGGGTGCTGGTTCCGCGACCGGAGACCGAGCACCTGGTCGACTGGCTGCTCGAAGAGTTTCCGGTGGACGCGTCGGAGGGGGCCGCGGTTCTCGATGTCGGGACGGGATCAGGCGCGGTGGCGTTGGCGATCGCGAAGGCTCGACCCAAGGCCCACGTGACCGCCTGCGACGTCAGCGACGATGCGCTGGCGCTCGCGACGAAGAACGCCGCCTCGGCGAAACTCAAGGTCGACTTTCTTCGCTCCGATCTCCTCGCTGACGTCCCCCGGCCCGAAGGAGGGTGGACTGCGATCGCATCCAACCTTCCCTACATCCCCTCGGGGGACCTGGACGCGCTGCAGCCCGAGGTCGCCCGATGGGAGCCCCGGCTCGCGCTCGACGGCGGTCCCGACGGACTGCAGCTGATCCGCCGATTGGTGACCGGTGCGGCCGACGCCCTGGCGCCGGGGGCCGGCCTCTACCTCGAGCTTGGCCACGATCAGTCGCAGGCCGTACAGGCGCTGCTGCGCGACGCTGGGTTCGTCGGCGTTGCGGCGCGTAAGGACTACGGGCAGATCGAGCGGATCGTCCGCGGGCATCGACCGCGGTGACCCGCGCGTTTTTTGGCCCACGGGAGCGGGCGGGCTAGCGTCCGGGCATGCTGCGTTCCGTCTGCGTTCTCGCGTTGCTGACCCTCGCCTCGGGCTGCATGACCGGCGATGGCATGGCCTCGAAGATTCGGGACACGACCACGGCGTACAACCGGGCGCTGCGCTGGGGAGACATCGACCATGCGGTCGAGTACGTGCCGCCGCAGTCCAGGCAACTTTTCCTCGACCGCTACGACATTACCGAGGACAAGCTGGTCGTCGTCGAATACGAGGTGACTCGGCTCGACCTCGACCGCGAACGCGGTGTCGCCGCGAGCCGGGCGGAGATCGTCTGGCACACCGATCGTGATCTTGTGGTCGAGCACACCTTCGTGGACCAGCTTTGGCAGTTCCACGAGGGGTCGTTCATCCTGGTGGACGAGCGTCGATCTGGGGGGACCCCCCTGAGCGTGTTCGCTGAGGCCGCTGAGGACCCCCATCCCTACCTCCCAGGGTTGGAGGCGTATCGGAAAGAACACAAGATCGGCGAGAAGAACAAGTACGAGAAGTCCAAACGACGACAGAAGAAAGAAGCGAAGGGTTCCGAGCCCGTCGCCCTTCGCTGACCGTGTGCGGGCGGCCATAGGATCGTATCTTTGGCCGGCCATGGACCTGCGCAGCAAGGATCGGTCGTTGCTCACGGGGGTCGCGCCCCGCGGGGACTTGATCGGCGACATGCAGCGGCAGAACCGCCGGCGCATCCTCAAACGCGCGGCGCAGATCACCGCGCTGGGCACGGCCCTGCTGCTGACCGGTTTTGGCGTCAAGCATCTCGCCGACCAGCGAGACCGAGACAGCGTCATCGAGCGGGTCGAGGTTCAGTACGTCCAGGGCACGGTCGCGGACCTGGTCGGTGCGGTCGAACTTGCCGAGCTTGGATTGCAGCGGCACCCAGACCACGCGCCGCTCCTGGGTGCACGTGGGCTGATGCGCGCGCATCTGTGGGCCGAGTTCGGCAGTGACGAGGCGGCGGCGCAGGCTGCCATCGCCGCGCTGCCTCCGTCGGCGGCGAAGACGATCGGTGAGGGCATGTTGGCGTTTGCGGCCGGGGACATCGACGGAGCTGCAAGTGCGATCGACCTGGAACTGGGTGAGTCGGCGTCCACGTTCGAGCAGCTCGAGCTCGACTGGCTGCGCGGCATGCTCGCCGCGGCGCGAGCGGAGACGGACCCCGACGGGTTGGCGGCAACGATCGAGGTGCTCGGCGCCCGGGTCGAAGCGGGATACACCAGCAGCTCGTTGCGACGCGTCCACGCGTACTTGCTGCTGCTCTCGGGGCAGAGTGAGTCCGCGCTCGACATGCTGTCCGCGGCGCGGGGGCAGGCTCGGTCCGACTACGGTCTGGCCGCCGACGAGGCGCTGTTCAACGCGCACCTCCACCAAGAGCTCGGCGGCGTTGCGAGCGTCGCGGACCAGCTTCTCGCGATGTCGCCCGACGCCCTTTCCCCGCGAGATCGCGCGCACGCAGCGTTGTCACGCGCGGTGGCCCACGTGGCAGAGGGAGAGCCGAAGCAGGCGCTCGAGCGGCTGGACGAAGCGTGGCCTGACCTGTCTGCATGGAACATGCTTGCCCGTCGGATGGCGGTCCAGACCGCGCTCGACGCGGGCGATACGACACGCCTCGAAGGCTGGCTTGAGACCTCCGCGTTCGAAGAGGACGAGAAGTCGATCTACCGCGCTTGGTCCACGCTGATCGGCGGTGACGTGATGGCAGCGCTCTCGGAGCTTGAGAAAGCGCCGCAAGCGAACCCGTGGGTCGGACTGCTGCAGGCGCTGGCGTTGGTCGAGCAAGGGCGCTGGGACGAAGCCAAGCCTTGGGTGGATCGCGCGGGCAAGCTGCTCCCGGGGAGACACGACCTTGAGGTTGCGGCCGCGCGGGTCGAGTTGCGGCTGGGGGACAAGGCGCTGGCGCTTCGTCGGCTCGAGGCCCTCGCGGAGCAGGAGGCGCATGCACCGCGAGCGTTCACCGGCCTGGGCGAGGCCCATCTGCTTCAGGAGGGGGACGCCAAGAGCGACAAGCGGGCGAAAGTGGCGCTGGAGAAGGCGGTGGAGCAAGAGCCATCGCCGGCGGAAGCGCAGTTTCTTCTCAGCGGCATCTGGCATCGGCGCCGCATGAGCGACCCGCGGGCGGAGGCCAAGGCACTCGAGCTGCTGCGGTCGGCCTCGAAGACGAATCCTCACCTCCCGCGCTACCGCATCGCGCTTGCGTCCTACCTGGCCGACCTCGGGTACACGCGGGAAGCGATCGACCGGATGGACAAGCTACAGGGGGAGGCCGGCGTCCCGTGGCAGCTCACGCTCCGCCACGCCCGCATGCTCATCGACGATGGCGCGCCGCTTCAGGACAAGACGGTCGCGGCGCTGCTCAAGTCGGCCGATGAGGCGGGCGCCGATCCTGCGTCGCTTCGCAAGGAGCGCGCACGCATGGAGGTCCGGGTGGGCTCGAAGGAGTCGCTGGCCGCATCGCAGGCGGAGCTGGAAGCCCTCGTTGCGCAGCGACCCGCCGACACCGACGCGCACGTCCTGCTCGCGATGACGCTGCTCAAACAGTTCGACCGCAAGGCGGCGGAGCAAGTCGTGCGCAGGGCGGTCCCGCTCGTGCCCGAGGACGACGTCGGGCTGCTTCGGTTGGCGCGGGCCAACATCTCGGCCCGGGTGGGGCGGACGGTCCAAGCCGCGCCGATGGCACGTTCGGCTTGGACCGCGCTGCTCGCCGCCGAGTCTCGGACCACCGCCGAGCTGCTCGAGGCCGCGGCCCTCACCACGCGGCTGTGGACCCGGCGAAAGAAGGACGCGGTTGCGCTCCGGGTTGCCCGCGAGTTGACCGATCGCGTGGCCTATCACGCCGACGCGTGGACCATTCGAGCCCGGACCGAGCTGGCCGCCAACGAAGCCGCGAGCGCTCGCGAGAGCGCCAACACAGCGCTTGGGTTGGACCCAAACAACCCCGGCGCGCACGAGATCCAGGGGCACTGCCTCCTGCGATTTGGCGACAAGGACGGGGCCCGCAAGGCCTACGAACAGGCGATCGAGCTCGCGGAACCGTTCGAAAAAGAGACCTACCGCGCCAATCTCAAGCGCTTGTAGGTCCCCGGGGCCGAGCCCGAGCCCACCCCACCACCAAAAGACCTCGGTGTTGCCGAGGCCCGCGGTGGGGAGGCGAGCTGTGCTCAGGGAGAGGACAACAGGATGCTCGTGTTGTCGTCATCCGCGTTGGTGACCGCGATGTCGCCGACTCCGTCCCCATTGAAGTCGGCGACCGCGACCGCGCTGGGTCCCCCGCCGACGGCAAAGGTGAAGGTGTCGTCGAAGGCTCCCAGGCCGTTGCCCACCAAGATGGTGACGGTCTCGTCGGTGGCATCGACCGTGATCAGGTCGAGCTCATCGTCGGCGTTGATGTCGGCAGCGGTGATTGCGACCGAGCCCGCACCCACGGCAAACGGCACGCCGCCCCCGAATCCTCCGACACCGTTGCCCAGGGCGATGGTAACGAGCCCTTCGGTCGTGACCGCGGCGTCGTTGTTCATGTCGCCGTTGATGTCGGCGACGGCGAACGCGGTGGCGACTGCGCCGATGGCTGTCGTCGCAGGCGGGCCGAACAGGCCGGCGCCGTTGCCCGCGACCAGGAAGAGGTCACTGCCGACGATGCCGACGATATCGAGGTTGTCGTCCCCGGAGAAGTCTGCGGCAAAGACGTCCGATGCCGCGCCGCCGACGGTGACCAAGACCGCGTCTGCAAACGCGCCAGTTCCGTCGCCGGGGAGCATCGAGACTCCGGCGCTGGTCTTGCCGACCACGGCGTCCAGGAACGAGTCCTCGTTGATGTCCGCGAAGCTGACCTTCAGCGGTCCGTTGCCGCCTGCGTCGTAGGTGGTGACGTCGCCGAAGGTCCCGTCGTCGCCGCCAAGCAGCACACCGATTGCCTGATCGTCTTGCAGGGCGACGACCAGGTCGAGGCTCCCGGCCCCGTCCAGATCGACCAGTGCCAACGACGAGGGGTTGGCTCCGACGGCGTACGAGCCGGCGGCGATGAGGATGCCGGTCCCGTTGCCCATGCGGACGCCAACCGCATTGTCGACACCGCCCGCGACGATAATGTCGGCGTTGCCGTCGCCGTCGATGTCTTGTGCGATCACGGCACGAGGTCCCGCGGGCGCAGTGAAAGAGAGGCCCTCGATGAAACAAACCTCGCCGACGTTGACGTTTCCGTCGTCACACTCGCCCGGACCCGTGGTGGCGTCGTCGGTGGTCTCGCCTCCGGTGGTGGAGGTCGATTCGGTGTCTGGGACCGCGGTGGTCTCGGAGGTGTCCGTCGCTGTGGGACCCTGGGTGCTCGAGCCCGAATCGCTAGTGTCCGTTGCGGTCTGTGGATCGGTATCGCCTAGCGTGTCGGTGCCGATGTCGGTGTCGGTGTCGGTGTCGGAGGTGCCGGGAATGCTCGACGAAACGATGAGGCCGTAGTAGGCGGAGAGCGAGTCGTCGGTGCAGGTGACGAGCTGCGTCTGGTAGTCGATGTCGGTGCGGGGGAGCGCGGCGTACGAGCCGCCGGCATCGCGTCCGATGACGAGCTGCGTGGCATCGCGCCCGCTGACCTCAGAGGCCGTAAACCTGTATTCGAGCACCGCGTCCACCTGCAGCGAGGTTTGCGGGCGTACGGAGTAGCTCGGACCGAGTGCGGGCGGGCCGTCGACGGTGGCCGCCACGGTGAACTCGGTCAGGGCCGTGAGCGCCCCCGCGGGGATCGTGATGCGCAGGGCGCCAGCCTCAAGGATCCCGCCTTCGGGCCCGATCGACTTGGTCTGCTGGCCGCTCTGTGTAGCCTCGTCAGGTTCGGTACAGCCCGGCACGAGCGCGCACGCGAGGGCCGCGACGACAATTGAAAGTCCGATCCGCATCACCGAGAAATTTAGCATGCGGACCTGCCCCATCCCACCTTCTGGTCCATGGTGGGACCGGGCTGCGCAACAGCACAGCGGGCGCAAACAGGGAGCGTTCAGGTGGCGTCGGGCGCCGGGGTGTCTGGACCGTTCTCGGGCAAGGTCGGTGCCTTGATGTACGCGGCGTCGACGTCGCCCTTGAGGGCGGCGAGGAAGGTCAGGATCGACTGGGTCTCCTCGTTGGTGAGCGATCCCTTGGCCAGCTGGTACTCGGCCATCTTCTGGACCATGACCTCAAGGCTCTCGACCGACCCGTCGTGCAGGTACGGGCCTGTTTCGGTGATGTTTCGCAAGGAGGGGACCTTGAACGAGAACTTGTCCGGCGCGGACTTTGTCAGGGCGAAGCGCCCTTCGTCTTGGGTGTCGGGCCAGGGCTTCACCGAGCCCAGCTTCTGAAACTGGTTTCCCCCGAGGAGCGCGCCGGAGTGGCACTGCGTGCAGCCGACGTCCATGAACGTCTTGAGGCCCGCGGCTTCTGCATTGCTCAACGCACTCGCATCGCCCGCGATGAAGGCGTCGAACTTGCTGGGGGTGACCAGCTTGCGCTCGAACGCACCGATCGCTTTGGCCATGTTGTCGTAGGTGAGCGGGTCCGCGTCGGCCGGAAAAGCCGTCTTGAACGCCTCAACGTACCCGGGCACGGAGCGCAGCAGGACCAGCACCGACGCCTCATCCGCCATCGCCATCTCGACCGGGTTGAGGATGGGGCCTTTGGCTTGTTCCTCTACGTCTGCAGCCCGTCCATCCCAAAACTGCGCGAGATGGAAGGCGGCGTTGTAGACGGTCGGCGAGTTTCGGGCGCCAAAGGCCTTTTTGTGTCCTCCGGAGGTCTTCGCCCGCTTGCCATCGACCTCGCGAATGTCGACCCCGTAGTTTTCGAGGTCGTGGCACGAGTTGCACGACATGTCGTGGTTCTTGGAGAGCCGCGGGTCGTAGTAGAGCATCCGGCCCAGGTCGGCCTTGGGCTGCGTCCACGGGTTGGCTTCGTTTTTGGCCTCGGGCGACAGCGCGCCGAACAAGGGCCTGGCCGCCGCCAGCACTGCTTCGGGGTTGACCTGCGGAGCCGCCGGGGCGCCCGCAGGCGCGGGATCTCCATAGGTGCGCGGCACGGCCGGTTTTGGAGGGCCGTCGGCGGACAGATCCTCTTCGCAGCCCGCCGCCAGCGCGAGTGCGGCGAGCGAAGTGAGGGCAAGCCCCCGGTAAGTCTGCGGAGTAAAAAGGGATTTTGTCATCGTCGTCGGGCTCCTGCTTCGTTCGACGAAGCTGTACCGTGCAGCGCGGCGGCTCGCAACGTTTTGCGGGCCACACCCCGCCTTGGGCCGGCTTGCTGGGCCTGCGCCCACCTGTCAACGTTGTGCCATGAGCCGCACGGTTGTCCGCACCTCCCTGTTCGTGAGCCTGGTCGCACTCGGCCTGAGCGGATGTGGGAGCAAGGACAACGCCACGGCGGCGGAGCGGCTTTGGATCTCGACGGTCCCCACCAGCCCCAAGGCGCCGATCAGCGCCTTCATGGCCACCAAGGCCAAGGACGGAAAGTACATCGGCGCATTCTTCACGGGCTCGCTGTATCGGGGCGGACACGATGTCTTCTCGTGGTCCCCACGCTCGGGCGGTGCCGACGTGGTCTTTTTGCAAGACGGTTCCAAGGCCCGCCTCAGTTTCGAGGCGTGCAAACCCAGCAAAGGCTTCGACCACTGCCTCATCGTCAAGGGGGACCCGACGGGCACGGGCCGCTACCAGTCGCGCAAGCGTTGGTCGGTGCGGCGGGGTAAGGCGGAGATGATCCCTTCCCAGCTCATCCCGCAGACGCTCGCGCAGCTCGCCGAAGACGACGACGACCTCCACGCGTTCCTCCAGCCTTGAGCCGCGAAACCCAAGCGCTGCTTGAGCGCCTCGTCGGCCAGTTTGCCTCGCCGTACGACTTTCTGCGTGAGCTGGTCCAAAACGCGATGGATGCAGGCAGCGATCTCGTGGAGGTCGAGCTGCACCAACACCGGGGGGACGATGCGTCCCAGGTTGTGTTCGAACTCGTCGTCGTCGACAGCGGCGCGGGCATGGATGAGGAGATCATCGACGGTGAGTTGACCCGGTTGTTTGGGACTTCCAAGGCCGACGACCGCACGATGGCGGGCGGGTTTGGCATCGGGTTCGTGAGCGTGTTCGCCTGGGAGCCCGAGCGTGTGCTCGTGCAGACGGGGCGGCAGGGCCAGGCATGGGAGCTGCTGTTTCATCAGGACGCTCGCTTCGAAAAACGTCCGGTCGAGATGCCGCTGGAGGGCACGACCATCCGGCTGTTTCGCAGCGGCGCGCCTTCGCAGCGAAGAGCGATCGCCGAGGCCGTCGAGGATGCGTTGCGACGGTGGTGTCGGTTCGTCCCGATCGAGGTCTCCTTTGAAGACTTCGCCGCGGGGACAGGACGGCAGGAGCTCTCGGAGGATTTCACACCCCATGACGTCGCAGTGCGCGTCGCTAGGGAACGGGGCCCGACGCGCGCTGAGCTGGCGTTTGGTGCCCAGGCGGAAACCATTCTCATGCGGCGAGGTCTGGTTCTTGAGGAGGGGAGGACTGCGGACATGCTGCCGCTGGTGGCCAAAGCTGCCGGTGCCGCGTCGATCGAGCATCTGGTGGTTCGACTCGATTCGCCGCGCCTGCAAACGGGGCTGGCACGCGATGGCGCCATTCACAGCCGCGACCGAGCTGCGCTCGAACAGGAACTCGTTCCGTCCCTGACGGCGTTGCGCGAGGCGTTGGCGGAGCGTCTGAGCCAAGCCGCGGGCGTGTCTTCCTGGGATGTGTCCGCGGCCAACCTCTACTCCCATCTGCACGCCCATCTTCAGCTTGAGCACGAGCATATCGATCGCCTGGAGCATCGCGCTTTGCTGCGGCTGGTCACGGGCGCTGCGGTGTCCGTCGAGACGCTGGTGCGGCGGGCTCGGCTGGGGCTGGTCGCCGTCGCCGACGAGGATCCGCCGCAGCGCAGACTGCTCGCGCTGCGTTCGGGGGTCCCGGTCCTGCAGGGGCGCTGGGACACCGATGGTGGCTGGCTCGGGGCCTTGTTGGGACGATTCGGCCTGAAGTCGCTCCCGCTGTCCTCGGCGGTCAGTTCAGCCACTGCCCTGCAGACGCCAGAGGCGCTGGCACGCCTGACCCTCGAGCTTCTGCGCGATGTCGCCGCGCTCAAGGGGCTGCAGTGGGCAGTGCTCGCGGATGCGGGACCCGAGGTCTTGGGCGGCGTTGAGATCGCTGAGGCCGGGGTCGTGATCGGAGCAGAGTGGACGCCGGAGCTGTTTGAGGGGCGGGTGCTGTGGCTTCAGGCGTCTCATCCCGTGGTTCGGCGGGCATCAAGCGCAGCAAACTCGCGACCCGAAGCGGCGGCGCTGGGGCTGGCGATCGCAATCCTCTCTCGCTCAGGGGCCAAGCTCGAACCCGTGCTCGACCGGTGGAGGTCTTGGTCATGAGCGCGCTCGACGAAGTCGTGCGGCACGCATCGCTGGCAACCGCGGACGCCGTCCCCCCGCGGGCGTTCTCGGTCTCCGCCCAAGCCGGTGTGCTCTCGACGCGCCGTGCGAGCCTACCTTGGCGGTTTGCGAACACGTTTCTTCGCGCGGGATTGTGTCTGGCACCGCATCTGGTCGCGCGCGCCAAGAGCTCGAGCTTCGAGCGCCAGCGGGTGCTGCGTCTGGACCTTCGGTTCGACTTCGAGGATTGGAACGCGCTGGAGCTGGCCGGCGTGCTTGAGGCGTCGCTTCTGTACGACATCCAGGGCCCAGCGCTGGAGCGCTGGCGGTCGCTCGTCGGAGGTGCACTCAACGGTGCCCTGGCCACGGGACCGCGCTGGGCCGAGCTGCACACGCCAACAGCTGCGCTGCGCTGGGCGCTCGACAGGGGTGCGGCGCGTGACCGTGATCCCTACGAGGTGCAGCGCATTCCTCCGGATGTTGATGGTGGGGGACTCTCCTTACGACTCGGGCACACGGCGGAAGGGGTCTCGGCGCTTTGGTCTCGCTGGACCGGACACGGCGACCCGGAGGCGCAGGTCGCTCGCGTGTGGTCCGAAGGCATCGGCCGCGCGATCGATGAAGCGTCGGTCGCGGTCGGGGTGCAGGTGCAAGCGCTCGATCCTGCGACCGCCCGGGACTTCAAGGCTGCGGGGCGGTGGTGGCCGTCCCACGAGGGGGGACTTCACCTTCGGCGCGACGGGGTCCGCGTCGCGTCGGTGGGGGCGTTGGTCGAACGTGAGCTCGGCAAGTCGCTGCACGGGGACCTCGAAGCACCGGGCGTGCGTCTGGATGCGGACGCTCAGCGACCGCACCTCGACGACGCGATGCACGAACTGATCGCGTGGCTGTCGGCATCGCAAGACCAGGGATCGCTCGACCTGCCCCGGGTCCTGCTGGATGGACGCGGGCAGGCGCGGACCGTGGCGTCGCTGCGCGAGGGCGACGAGGTTGTTTTTTCGTGGCCGCATCAGGTTGGGCTGCACGGCGAGGTCAACGCGATGGTCTCCGCGCTCACCCCGGCCCAGCTCGGTTGGCTTCGCGAGCACACCGGCGCCACGTTCATCCCGGCGTCCTTGTTGGTGGAAAGCAAGGCGCTGGAACGGGTCGACCTCACCGCGCTGGAGCAGGGCAGCATCGGACCTGTCGATCTGGGGGCGGTCGGCGAGGCTCGGGTTCACGCGTACATCCATCGGCATCCCGTGGCCTCCGTGGGCCGCCTCGAAGCACATGTCTTCGGGAGGGTCGTCTTTCGCCGCGCGGCTCCCGAGCTGCCTGGCGTTACGGTCGTTGCCGACCTCGGCACTCGGGATGGCAGCGTTGGGCGGGCCGAAGCGGTTGTTGCTGCGGTGCACGACAGTGTCATGTCCCGCACGGGCATGCTGACGGCGGCGGCGCTGGCCGCGGTTGTGGATGATGCGGGCCGCTTTCGCATGCCATGGGTGGCGCACCGCTGGAGCCAGCTCAGCGCGCTTGAGGTCGACCTTGCGTACGCGCCGCACGGGGTCGGCGTACGGCTGCGCTGGAATGAGGAGCCCTTGCTCTTCTTGACGGTCGCGCACACGCGTGAAGGCTCGCCGCAAACCGGAGCGCACGCACTCCAGCGACTGCGGGATGCTGGCGGGATTGTGGTCGCAGAGCCCGGCGCGCGGTGGAACACGCTTGAGTCCTCGCTTCCTGCCTGGGCACCCTGGACCTTGACCCCGAGGGGCGGCGAGGTCCTGGCCCGCGTCGCGAGCGATGCGGCGCTTTGGCACATGCCCCTGGTGCCGGAGGCCCAACTTCGGCCCGAGTCCCTCGCGAGCCAACCGCACGTGCGCCTCAGCCTCGAACGCGCGCGCGAGCTGCAGGAAGGTTTAACCTCGTTGGGGAGGGCGTCCCAGTGGGCGCGGCTGGCGTTGCTCTCGCACGTGCTGCTCGCCACGTTCGAGGGGGGCGAGACGTGGGGGCTTGAGCATTCGCAACTCCTATTCGCCTACGACCCGCACGCGGCCGATCCGTACCGCCGCGTTTCGCTCCTCGAGGTTCAAGCGGGCATGTTCGCGGGCGTTGTACCCGGAGGCGCGGCGCACCGTGGTCTGACGCAGCCGGTGATCGAGGCCTGCCCTGCCGTCGCTCATGCGCTGGTGGAGTTGGGGCTCGTGGGTGCAGGCGTTGTGCGTACGACGTCCCTGGCGAGAACCGCCCGCGCCCCGGCGCCCGTGAAGGCCGGGCGAAAGGTCTGGCTGCGCCAGCGCGTGGTGGATCGGCGGGCCGTCGGAGCGTTGACGTTGGGGGAGGGGCCACCCGGGGTCGAGGTTTGGGCCGATGGCCTGCGAAGTCGCACGCTCACCCTGCCGCCGCCGTACCGCGGGTTGTCGGGCCGAGTCTGGTTGCAGGGGCCCGCGTCCGAAGACGGGCTTGCGCAACTCCTGTGCACCGAGGCCGGGCGCCTGGTGGAGAGCGCTCGTCGGGTCGTGTTGCTCGCGGTCCCCGGGTCGGACCGCGCCGCGGCGCTTCACGCATTCCTCGCGTCGATGCCGATCACGCCGGAGCCGGCCACCGCGGTTCGCCGCGTCGCACCCGTCCTGGGCTCGGACCGCTTCGCGGCGACGCTGCGCTTTGCGCTGGGACGCGCGGCCGTCGTCGAGGTCTCCCGAGTCTCTTGGAGTCTGCTGCGAGACGACGAGGGCCTCGACCTTGTGCGCGTCGGCGGCTTGCATCCTCTAATCCGCGCCGCGCGAGCGGAGGGCGCGGACGCGACCGCAATCGTGGCCGCGGCCTCGGCCGCGCTTCTTGAGCTGCATCGTGCTCGGCGCCTTGACCAGGCCGGATTCGACGAGGCGCTCTCGCGGGTGTTGGCCGCCTTGGAGTGACGCCGCCTCGATGGTAGACCCCGGCGATGCAGCGCGCCGCTTGGCTTGAGGAGGCTCCGTTCACGCTGATGCTCAGCGCGGGTTTCTTCGGTTTCTTCTCGCACACCGGCTTGTTGCGAGCGCTCGAAGATCGCGGCCTGCGGCCGCAACGCGTCATCGGATGCTCCGCCGGGTCGCTGGCGGGCGGCTTGTGGGCCAGCGGCATGGATGCCGGGACCATCGCCGACGAGCTCGTCTCTCTGCGGCGCGAGGACTTCTGGGACCCAGGGCTGCCGCTGGGAGGGCTGCTGCGCGGCAAGAAGTTTCGGGACCGCCTGGAGCTCCTGCTCGGTCGTCTTGGAATCGCTCGCATCGAGCAGACGCCGCTGCGCTTCTCCCCGATCGTGCATGACGTGCTGCGCCGAAAGACGCTCGCGCTGCAGGAGGGTCCGTTGGCCGAAGCGATCGTGGCGTCTTGCACGGTGCCGATCATGTTCCGGCCGGTGTGGTCCCAGGGCCGCGTGTTGGTCGATGGCGGCGTCTCGGACCGAAGCGGATTTGCGGCGCTCGATGGCGATACGCGGGTGCTGCTGCACTTCCTACGGTCTCGCCGGAGGGTGAAGTGGGGCGCGCCCGCACCCGTCCCGGCGACGGTCCCGGGCGCCGACGCGCTGCTGCTGGTCACTCCGGACCTGCCCAAGGTCACGCCCTTCAGGCTCGACCAAGGCCCGCTGGCCTACGCGCATACCTACGAACACGCGCAGCGCTGGCTCGATGAGCCTGCTAGCCGACCGGGGTCGTGACCGGACCGCCGGTGCCGTCACAGCCCCACTGCCAGTTGTCCAGGAACACGTAGCTGTCGAGGATCGGGTCGGCGAGGTCGAACACCGCCAGCACCATGGTGATCTGCTCGCCGGGGGTCACCGGGGCGGTCGAGCTGAGCCACTTGGTTCCGGCGTGCTGTTTCATGCACGTGCCGCCGAACTCGGGAAGGCTT